>CAWIMM010000001.1:0-320000 GCA_963837235.1 uncultured Pseudomonadota bacterium
AACGGGGTTGGGGACCGTCAGAGGCTTGCCCGATGGCTGACGTGTGGCGACTTCCGCGTGTCGATTTGTTTGCCCACCCACGCTCAACAGCGCTGCTTCGGTCTCGGCAATAGTCGGCGCATAAAATGCGCCTACCGGCAGGATTTCATTGATGCCGCCGGCGGTCTGGCCTGCCTGAGCACACACTCGTGTTGACGGCCTGCCTGGGTCGTTGAGACGATCTGACCTCGCAAGCGATCGCGATCGCGACGCGCCTCTTCGCGTTTGGCGCTCCACTCATCCAAAAAGGCGGTGGAAAGCGAGCGCGGGACCGTGGGGAAACCCTCTGTGCCCGGAATCGGGCTAATGTCGTTTAGAACATCGACCTTGATCGCAGTCCTCCGGATTTGGCTCTGGTTATCGCCTGCTTCCACTCATCTGGGGCGGGCGCTTCCTGGAGGCGATAAACCGCGTGCCGAGATTGACCCCGACCGCGCCGAGCATGAGCGCGGCCGCAATGCCGCGCCCGTCGAAGATGCCGCCGGCTGCGACAACGGGAATGGGCGAGACCGCATCAACGACTTGCGGCACAAGTGCCATCGTACTGACCTCGCCGCAATAGCCGCCCGACTCGCCGCCCTGCGCGATGATCACGTCGACTCCTCGCTCGGCCGCCTGTACGGCTTGCGCAACCGTCGTGACCTGTAGCATCACGAGCGACCCGACATCGTGGGCCTGCCGCACCAGATCGCCCGGGTCGTGCAAGCGCGAAGGAGATCACGGCGGGCCTTGCCTCCAGCGTGTAGCGAAACGCCTCGGCGTCCAGTGTTTGCGGAATGTGGTTGATCGCAAAAGGCCGGCTCGTCAGCTTCCTCACCATGTCGATGTCGCGCTTGACGGCCGCGGTGCTGCGGAAGAGCGATCCGATGCCCCCCAGCCCGCCTTCGTTCGACACGGCAGCCGCAAGCTCCGCTGACGTGCAAGTGCCCATCGGCGCCAGGATGATCGGCACCTCGATACCGAAGAGATCACAAAGAGGTGTCTTTAAAATTTGGTCCTCCCTAGCGGTGAATTGAACACAATGACCAGCAGTCCAACCTCACGTAAATTGTCGCCGCGCGGTGGTCAGCGTTTCAATGCTTTGGCTTTTTCTTTTTTGCCTCGAAGGTGGTGTATCCACTGGCGCATGGGCTCCACGAGAACAAGATACGCAATGCCAATCGCGCGGAGCACCCACGACAGAGACAGATCTGATGCAAGAGAATTATAATGGCGGCCGACTTCCGCTCCGCCATTTCGGCAATAGCAGTTGACCTCAGTCTGCCTCAAAATACAAACAAAATGTCAGGCCGCTGACCGTGGCACCTTGGCCATAAGGAATGTCCCAACCCACCAGCGGGCGACGCATCCAGCAGCAGATGACCTCGGCTGCCTATACGCGGAGCATTTCCGCCGCGTGGGTGGGGCCGGCTGCATTTCCATTTATGAGAGATATTACAGGCCGGGATGCGGGGCGGCGATGCTCGGTCCAGTCACGGTCATCATCCAACAGTAGACCTCAATCCTGTCGCCATCCGGGTCAAGGAAGTAAAAGGCGTGGCTTCCGCTACCGCCGACGAAACTTCTCGCCTCCCTCGGGGGCGTGCACATAAGGACCACTGACGATTTCGATGTCGCAAGAGCGCACATGTTCCAGCGCCAGGAGCCAGTCCTCGCGTGAGTCGACCTCGAAGGCGATATGATCGAGGCCGGGGCTTGCGGATACGGGAATCGGTCGATGTGATCCGATCCTGCTTCCTCACATCCTCCGAAAGCTCGAACAACACCACATCGTGGTGCTTGTCGTTGATGCGCATGAAGCAAATGGGGCGCCCGAAGTCGGGCGGACCCCAACGCCCCGTTACCTTGAGACCGAGCACCTTGCGATAGAAGTCGATGGAGCGATCGACGTCGCTGACATGGATGCCAATGTGCCCGACCCGACCTAGATGAATACCCATAGCTATCCCCCTCAGCTGAAGACTGCCTGACGCAGGTGACCCGCAGGCCTCAATCATGCAGGAGAATTCCCTCGACTAACAGGGCCACCGAAGAGATTGGCGTAGCTACGCCACATCCAACGGTGCCTCACTACCGAGAGCGGTTGCGAGCAAATCGCCAGTGATGTCAAATTGTGAGTGGGATCCACTCAGGTCTTCGGCTCGCTCCACCTTGATGAGCTAGCCGAAGCCCATCTTCTCCGGATAGCCCTTCTTCTCCGGCTCGATGAGCCGCTTGCAGATTTCCTCATAGATCGGGCCGGACTTCTAGATTTCACCGTGCCATCAAAGCGCGCAATGCCACCCCGAGGCAACAAGCCGAATTCGCCGCCGCGGCGATTTGCGGAAGAAGACGGTGACCTTGGTGCCATCCGCGAGGTTGGCATTGGTGGACCCTCGGCCGCGCTCCACCAGCGCAAAGTGCTCGTCGTCGAATACCATTGTGCTGCCACGCGGGGTGATCTGAGCATATCCACCCAGTAGCGTTGTACCGATGAGGCAGACATGCGCCGGATAGGCCGTGTTGAGGAATGTGTTCGTGCAAAGATTTTGAAATCGTCGTCAATGCACCCTCCTGAGCGCCGCGGCGAGATAATCCGGGCGTGTCGACAACCGGTGGCAAAGTTTCCTCAACTGTAAACTGTCAACTTTCAATCACCAAGCTTGCTGCCACACAAGGCCCCGGCCGATTGACTGGGGCCGTTAGATTATCCCTCCAATCAGCGGCGCTAAAATCGAGGGCGATGAGCCGCTCCTCGCTAACGGTCGCTATACCCCCCAAAGCGACTAAATCGCTGCTTCGCGGTAGGTGACGCAACGGGCCAACAGCGGAAATTGATGCGCAGCCTGATCGCTGAGATCACGGAGGCGCCGTAGCAGGCCAATCAAGCGAGGGCCACCGCATCAATAGCAACGAGCACACCGGGGATGTCGGCACGAACGGACCATCACCCGCGCCGGCTTCGCCGGGGAAGCACTCCGCCATACACCTCGTTCATCTCTCAGGTAAAGGTCGGGCCGCGCGAGTAGCACAGTGACCTTCACCACGCGGTCAAGCGAAGTCCCAGCGGCTTTGAGGATTGTCTGAACGTTCCGTAGCGCCTGACGTGTCTGCTCCTGCATTGTCTCGCCGACAATTTCAGTGGGACTACCCCCGGCCTTACGGGGATCTGGCCTGATACAAAACGAAGCCATTGGCGACAACGGCGTGCGAGTCGGGGGAGTGCGCCGCCGGGGTAGCCGGGGACATCGACGTAGCGGATTGCTTGCATGCCCCGCGGGCGTTGGTTCTGTCATCGCTTTCGGTCTCCCGGTGGTCGGATTCGGCGAGATCTCCACAGCTCTGGGTTAGCCGGGGCCACGGCCGGATTGCCGGTGGCTGACTGCACGATTGCCTCCTCAAGCATGTCGAGGCGGTCCTGGCCCAGAAAAGCTACCGCCCGCGAATCGTAGAACGGTGACCCGATCTCCTCCGGCGAGAGCACAACCCGTGTACCCACGGTACTCGCTGCACACCACCTCGGTATCGGCCGCATCGAGTAGCTCACGGCCCTCAAGGCCACAACGGTCGGCAATGGCGATGAGACACCGGGGTCCACCACGTTCTGGTCCTCGGCCCAGATCACCGGCATCACCGCGTTGACGGAATCGGGTAGTCGGCAGGCCCCACCACTCACGGCGATCACCACGCAGGAGGCCAAATCCACGTCGCGCGGGAAGAACTGTGGCTCGATGTTCGCGGGTATGCCCAGCCCGGGTGCGCCATCGCTTCAATTCTGTGATGCGGTGCACCCTGAGCGCTGCCACGAGCGATTTGCCAGCCAGGATGCCCGCTGCCACGTACACGTCTTGCATCCGCATCGGGATGTGATTGATTTCTGAGCCCCGTATCACGCGGCCGGCTTGTTGCACGAAGCGAACACCCCTCCCAGATAGGCCCAGTCCGACAACAGCCATACGTAATAGTCGATAGTCGGCCTTTGCTGGTCCATCATGGCGTTGCCTTTCTAGTGGCACGGTCCCGTTTAGGTCGCTTCTCACTTGCCGTGTGGGATTGAGCCTCACAGGATGGTTTGCGCATCGGCGCATATCTATACACACATTTTCCACGGCTTCGTCCCATGGGAGACCTCCATGTGCAGCGCGGCAGAAGAATCCCGTGAAACGACGTAACAGGTAATTAGCAATCGAATTGCAATACCAGCACATATCCACTATGCCTCCAAGCAGCCAAACCACTGCGTCGCGCTGAGTGACACAACGGATCAAACACCTCGGTAGCTGCACTTGTACACACCCACTTCATCAGATGACGTCATCGGCGAGCAATTGCATCGAATTGGGAACGTTCAAACCAAGTGCCTTCGCGGTTTTGAGATTGATGACCAGCTCGAATTTGCTCATTTGCTGTACGGGCAGCTCCGCCGGATTCTCGCCTTTGAGAATGCGGCCGACATAGAGCCCCGCTTGGCGGTCTCGCTCGGCAAGATTGGGACCGTAGCTCAACAGACCACCGGCTTCGGCCATCGTACTGAACGGATAGATCGTAGGCATCGCATAGCGTGCCGCCAGAATGGCCAATTGAACCCGTTGCGCAATGTAAAATGGGTCGTTTGTGACCAACAGGCCCTGGGCGCGTTTTTCATCGCCAAGACGCGCAAAGACAGCGTCGATCTCGCCGCTGGTGCCGGCGTCTAGAATTCGACGGTCCGGCCGATCGCGGCAGCGGCCGCTTGCGTGTCTTTGACTATGGCTTGGTGAAGTACACCATTGGGATTGGCGAGGACCGCAAAATGCGCCGCTTGCGGCAGCAGTTCTGTAGTCTTCTTGGCTCAGTTGCATTGCCGGCAGGGCCTCTACCAAGAGACCGGCGAGTGGTGGGACGAGTACTTCTACGCGTTGCTGGCGGACGAACACTTCGCCGCATCCTTGCAAACATCGACCGTCAGCGAGGGTTGACGGGGCCAGGCCTCCTTCCGGGATGGAAACCTAAGGCGCGGGACCCTAACGTCCGTCTTGTCAAACCCCTTGAGCGAGGAGGCGTGAGCGCGATGCTGAGCTGGCAAGTGGGCCGGGTGAAGATCACCCGCATCGTCGAGATGGATCTGCCGGTGCCGGCCGGCGCTGAGATGTTCCTGCCCCTGGCCACGGCCGCGGAGCTGCGCAAGTCGGCGTGGCTCTATCCGCACTTCGTCGGCGAGGACGACACCCTGAAGCTCAGCATCCACGCGCTGCTGGTCGAGGCGCCAGGGCTGAAGCTGGTCGTCGACACCTGCATCGGCAACGACCGGCCGCGCGAGATCACCGGCGGCCAGCCGCTCGCGACGCCGTTCCTGCAGCACCTCGGCGAGGCCGGCTGGTCGCGCGACGCAGTCGACGCCGTGGTGTGCACGCACCTGCACGTCGACCACGTCGGCTGGAACACGATGCTCGAGAACGGCAAGTGGGTGCCGACCTTCCCGAACGCGCGCTACCTCATCGGCCGCCAAGAGTACGAGTTCTGGAGCGCCCATGACGACGAGGAGCAGCAGGCGATCCTCGGCGATAGCGTCAAGCCGATCTTCGACGCCGGCCTCGCCCAGCTGGTGGAGCTGGACCACGTGCATCTCGCCGGAGATCCGGCTCACGCCGTCCACCGGCCACACGCCGGGCCACGTCAGCGTGATGATCGAGTCCGAGGGCGAGCGGGCGGCGATCACCGGCGACATGACCCACCACCCCTGCCAGCTGGCGCACCCCGACTGGTCGCCCGCTTCGACACCGATCCGAAGGCCTCCGCGCTCACCCGCGCGCGCCTGTTCGCCGAATGGGCCGACCAGCCGATCCTCGTCATCGGCACCCACTTCGCCGCGCCCACCGCCGGCCACGTCGTCCGCGACGGGGCGGCGTTCAGGTTCGCGGTGTGAGGGCGGAGAGCCCGGGTTCGCGCGCCGCGCGCCTAGGCCGCGGCGGCCGCCTGGTCCTCGAACAGCGGCGCGTCGAGCGGCGCCGGCGGCGCGCGCCCGAGGATCATGTCGGCCGCCTTCTCGGCGATCATCATGGTGGGGGCGTTGGTGTTGCCGCCGACCAGCGTCGGCATGACCGAGGCGTCTACCACGCGCAGGCCGGCCAGCGCCTGCACCTTCAGCGAGGCGTCGACGACCGCCAGCGGATCGCCGGCGCGGCCCATGCGGCAGCTGCCGACCGGGTGGTAGATGGTCTCCGCCGAGCGGCGGATCCAGGCGTCGAGGTCGGCGTCGGTCTTCACCTCGGTTCCCGGCGATTCCTCGCGCCCGCAGATCGCCTTCAGCGCCGCCTGGCCGGCCAGCTCGCGGGTCATCTTGGCGCCTTCGCGCAGCGCGCGGCGGTCCTCCTCGGTGGCGAGGTAGCCCGCGAAGATGGCCGGGTCGGCGAACGGGTCGGCGCTGGCCAGGCCCACGCGGCCGCGGCTCTCGGGCCGGAGCTGGCAGACGTGGATCGAGAAGCCGTCCTTGGGGACGCTCTGCTTGCCGTGGTCCTTCATGATGGCGAGCACGCAGTGCAGCTGCAGGTCGGGCCGGTCGAGGTCGGGACGCGACTTCAGGAAGGCGCCGGCCTCCAGGAAGTTCTGCCGCCCGAAGCCCTGGCCGAACAGCATGTAGGCCATGCCGGTGGTCAGCATGTTGAACCCGCGCGAGTAGGCGTAGGCCGTCTTGGTGTTCGGCGTCTCCCACGAGAGGATCACGTCGAGGTGGTCCTGCAGGTTCTCGCCGACGCCTTTCAGCTCGTGCAGCGGCGTCACGCCGGCCGCCTTCAGCCGGTCCGGATCGCCGATGCCCGACAGTTGCAGGATCTGCGGGCTCTGCACCGCGCCGGCGCAGAGCAGCACCTCGGCCTCGGCCCGGGCCTGCTTCGTCTGCCCATCCTGCGCGAACTCGACCCCGACCGCGCGGCCGCGCTCGATCAGGATCCGCGTGGTGCGCGCGCCGACCTCGACGGTGAGGTTGGCGCGCCTGCCCAGGATCGGCTGCAGGTAGGCGGCCGAGGCGCTCCAGCGGCGGCCGTTCTTGATGGTCAGCTGGTAGGGGCCGAAGCCTTCCTGCTGGAAGCCGTTGAAATCGTTGGTGCGCCGGTAGCCCGCCTCGGCGCCGGCCTCGACGAAGGCCTTGTAGATCGGGTTCTTCGACGACGCCTTGGAGACGTGCAGGGGGCCGCCGGCGCCATGCCAGGCGTCAGCGCCGCCCTCGAAGTCCTCGTTGCGCTTGAAGTAGGGCAGCACGTCGGCATAGCCCCAGCCGTCGAGGCCCATCTGGCGCCAGGTGTCGTAGTCGCGGGCGTGGCCGCGGATGTAGATCATGCCGTTGATCGACGACGAGCCGCCCAGGCCGCGGCCCCTCGGCCACCAGAGCTTGCGGCCCTCGAGATTGGGCTCCGGCTCGGTCCAGAAGCCCCAGTTGTAGTCGCCCTTCTGGCTGATCAGCCCGCCGACCCCGGCCGGCATGCGCACCATCAGCGAATTGTCCCGCGGCCCGGCCTCCAGCATGAGCACGCGGGTCGTCCCGTCGGCGGTCAGGCGGTTGGCCAGCACGCAGCCGGCCGAGCCGGCCCCGATGATGATGTAGTCGTAGCGGCCCTCGGCCATGCAGCCTCTCCAAAAGTGACGAGCGCGTCACCTTTAGCCCGGCCGGCGTGGGCGAGGGAAGGGCGAGGAGCGCCGTCGGTCAGCCGAGCGCGAAGCCGGTCCCCGCGGTCGGCGCGACCAGCGCCGCCGTGCCGACCTTGTGCGTGATGGTCCGCACCTGATCGGTGGTCAATGTCGGCGCGCCGGTCACCGGGTGCGGCCTCGCCAGCATCGGCGCGACGGCGGCGACCTGGCGGCCGGTGTTCACGGCCAGCGCCGTGGGCACGCCCCTTAGCGCTTCGTCGCCAATGATCACGCGGTGGTCGAACACCGCGCTGGTTCCGTCGGCGTGCGTCACGGTCAACGCCGTCGGCTGCACGATCGGACGGACGACGGGAAGGGCGATTGTGTGGGCCGCCGCCAGCGCCGTCAGGGTCGCCGTCGCCTCGCCCCGCAGCGAGCCCAGGCCGGCGATGTAGGCGCTGAGCGCCAGCACGCCTTTCGGGGCGTTCGCGAACAGCGGCCGCACCTGCCCCACGCTGCTGAGCATCCAGCTCACGAGGTCGGCCCCCGCATCCGCCGCGACCGTGACGCCCGCGGCCGCCGCCACCATGCTGAGCGCGACGCCCTCCTCCGGTGGCAGCGCGTGCACGCCAGACTCCTTCAGGGCCGCGACGAAGGCGTCGAAGTCGGCGAGGGCGACGCTCATGTCTACCTTGGCGCCTTCGGACGCCCGCAGGACGTTCGCAAAGCGGGCTTGGGCGGCGGCGAATGCGTCGAGGTCCTGGCCCAGCGCCGTGATCTCGGCGGCCGAAACGACGACTCCCGCATCGATGGAAGCGACAGCTTGGAGGACGCCGGCGAGAGCCTGGACGCCCGCCTCGGCGAAGAGGTAGGCCGAGTTCAGCGGCTCGGCGCCCTTGCTGGCGGTCAGCGCGGCGGCGAACGGCGCTTTCTCCGCCGTCCGAGGCGCAAGACTGCGCTGCAGGTAGGCGACCAGGTTCTGCGTGAGCGCGCTGGTCTGCGCCTGGCTGATCCGCGGCTTGGGCTGGCCGGAGCTCGACAGCTGCTTCGAGAGCCAGCCGCCCAGCTTGCCGGCCCCCCAGCCGATCAGCTGCCCGACGCCCGTGCCGGCAGCGGCGGCGAGGCCGGCGCCAACCGCCACCCCAGCGGCGGTGGCCGCGGCGGCGGCGGCGGTGACAGCAGCGGCGGCCGCCGTCACTGTCCCTGCCGCCGCCGTTCCCGCCGCCACGGCGGCCTGCGCGGCCGCGAGCGCCGCTTCGGCGGCGGCCAGCGCGGCTTCGGCCGCCTCGAACGCGTCCTCGAGCTCCTTCAGGGTCTTCTTGACGCCGTTGACGACGACAACGGTGTAGCCCCAGTAGTCAGCACCCATGACACACCTCTCTGGTGAGCCGGCGCTGTCGTGCCGGCCCTGGACGAGAAAGCTGGATTGGCGACCCAGGACCGGATGAAAGACGGCGCCGGCAACGAACCGCGCGCACACGGATCCCTGAGCATGGTCACGCTAACACAGCTTTTGAGATAAACGGAAGAAGTTCTCGCGCAGGTAGCGCCAGACTGGCGCCCGCGTTTGAATGCTCGTTGCGCGCGCAACTTCCCGAAGGCAGGCGCGCCCTCCGCTGCGGCGGGCCGCTTCGCCAACCGCTATTGACGATTTAACCGTTTTGTTACTTATGGTGCTGGCGCGCCGCCGGTCTTTGCCATCGTAAATTGACCTCAGAACGCCCGCCGGCGCCCGGCGCCACAGTCAGGGGGCCGTTATCAACGGCGATTTACGGTCTACGGCGCCCGCGCCGTCAGCGGCCCTTCCACTGCGGCGGGCGGCGCTCGGCGAAGGCTTTCGGGCCCTCGACGAAGTCCTCCGAGGTGTAGAGGGCGGCGACGGCGTCGTATTTGTTCTGGCCCTTCAGCGCCGCTTCCACCGACGGCTCGTCGAGGCCCTTCATCACCGCCTGCTTGGAAGCGCGGATCGACATCGGGCTGCATTCGGCGATCAGCCCGGCCCAGCGCTTGGCCGCCGCCATCAGCTCGCCCGGCGCGACCACCTCGTTGACGAAGCCGAGCTCCAGCCCCTCCTTGGCCGAGACGCGGCGGGCGGTGAGGATCATGCCCATGGCGCGCTTCAGCCCGATCTGGCGCGGCAGCCGGTGCAGGCCGCCGGCCAGCGCCGCCAGGCCGACGCGCGGCTCCGGCAGGGCGAAGATCGCGTTCTCGGAGGCGATGATCAGGTCGCAGGCCAGCGCGATCTCGAAGCCGCCGCCCATGGCGACGCCGTTCACCGCCGCGATCACCGGCTTCATCAGGTCGAAGCGGCTGGTCAGGCCGGCGAAGCCCGAGGGCGGCGTGCCCCGCCTGCCGCCGCTTGCCTGGACCTTCAGGTCGTTGCCGGCGGAGAACGCCCGCTCGCCCGCGCCGGTGACGATCGCCACCCACTGGCTCTGTTCGGCGGCGAAGTCGTTGAACACCTCGTCGAGCTCGAAGTGGGCGTCCGAGTGCAGGGCGTTCATCACCTCCGGCCGGTTCAGGGTGACGGTGGTGACCGGCCCGTCCTTCTCGACGGCGACGTACTTGTAGGCCATGGCGCTCTCCCGGCGTTTAGTCGCCAAGGATCGTGCGCCCTTGACGCTGTGGCAGGCAATGGCTTCCGGGAGGTCAGCCTCGCCAAGGAGACGCCGCCCATGACCGCGCTCGACCCCGCCGGACCCAACGCCGCGCAGATCGCCTACTGGAACGACAGCGCCGGCCCGAACTGGGTGGCCATGCAGGATGCGCTCGACCACGAGCTTGAGCGAGCTGGGCCTCGCCGCCATGGCCGCGCTGGCCCCGCGCAAGGGCGAGCGGCTCGTCGACATCGGCTGCGGCTGCGGGGCGACGACGCTGGAGCTGGCGCAGCGGGTGGGGCCGGAAGGCGCCGTGCTCGGCGTCGACATCTCCGCGCCGATGCTGGCGGTGGCGCGCGAGCGGGCGGCGGCGGCCGGGCTGGCGCAGGCGCACTTCATCGCAGGCCGACGCCCAGGTCTACGCCTTCGAGCCGGTCGACGGCGCCTTCTCGCGCTTCGGGGTGATGTTCTTCGAGGATCCGGTCGCGGCGTTCGCCAACATCCGCGCGCGGATTGCGGCCCGGCGGCCGCGTCGCCTTCGTCTGCTGGCGCCCGCTGATGGAGAACCCGTGGATGACCGTGCCGATGGTGGCGGTGCTGCCGCTGCTGCCGGCCCCGCCCGCCATGCCGGCGCCGGGCGCGCCGGGCCCGTTCGCCTTCGCCGACCGCGACCGGCTGTTCGGCATCCTCCGCGACGCCGGTTTCGCGGACATCTCGATCGAGCCGCTCGACGCGAAGGTCGGCCTGGGGCGACCTGGAGCTGTCGGTGCGCATGGCGCTCCGGCTGGGCCCGGTCGCCGGGGTGGTGCGCGAGAACCCCGACCTGGCGGACCGGATGGCCGAGGCGATCCGCGCCGCGCTCGCCCCTCATGTCGGCGAGGCCGGCGTCCGCCTCGACTCCGCCACCTGGATCGTGACGGCCAAGTAGTCTCCCAACCCGCTCATTCCGGCGAAGGCCGGTACCCAGGAAAGGTCAGTTGCAGCGCGCAACCCGTCCGGCTCGGCGCGTGCCGCAGGCGCTGTTTTGAACCACGGAGCTCACGGAGAAGGCACGGAGGTCACTGAGAACGCCTCTGTGTCCTCCGTGAGAACTCCGTGTCCTCCGCGGTTGAATTCGAACGCCTGCGGCGCCGCCGTGCCCGAGACATTGGCGCCCCCCGACCGCGTTTTCCTGGGTCCCGGCCTTCGCCGGGATGTGCGGATGGTGGGGCTAGATCGGACTCAGATCCGCCTTGAAGCGCTGCCAGTTCCGCACGTAGCTCATCGCGCCCATGCCCATGCGGGCGGCCTGCTCGGGGGCGAGCTCGCGGACCACCTTGGCGGGCGCGCCGAGGATCATCGTCCCGTCCGGGAACTCCTTGCCCTCGGTGATCAGCGCGCCGGCGCCGACCAGGCAGTTCTTCCCGATCTTCGCGCCGTTGAGGACGATCGAGCCGATGCCGATCAGCGCCCCGTCGCCGATCGTGCAGCCGTGCAGCATCACCATGTGGCCGACGGTGACGTTGTCGCCGATGGTCAGCGGCGAGCCGAGGTCGGTGTGCAGGACGGAATTGTCCTGCACGTTGGAGTTCTCGCCGATGGTGATCGGGTCGTTGTCGCCGCGCAGCACCGCGCCGAACCAGACGCTGGCGTTCTTCTTCAGAATTACATTGCCGGCCACCACCGCGTTCGGCGCTATCCAGTATTCGCCGTCCGGCAGGCAGCGTCGGCTCTCGGTCGCCCAATCTATAGGCAGTCATCCGCACACATCCTATTCTGAAATAGGCGGCTTGCTTAACGGGTCAGAAAGCACGCTAGGATCATTCTAGTTCGGCGATTCGAGGGGGCGAAAGCCCTCTTGGGCGTCCCGCCGCGGGGACGTTCTCCGCGGCGCACTCCGGAACGGAGAGCCGGGTGGCGCTTCGAGCGTTTGGGGCGGGGTCTGACGCCGCCTCCCGATGTTGGCCTCAGGACCGCCCGGCGGATCCGTCCGCTCCCTTCCATCCACTGCCAGCCGAACCCAGGGCGAGCCATTGCGGTCTCGCCCTTTTTCTTGTCCCCATCGTGGAGCCTGCCCATGACCAAGCGAGCCCTGAAGCGCATCAGCCGCGAAGGCGCGTTCGACGCCGCCCAGTTCGAGGACGACGCCAAGGTGCGCCGCCTGCCGCTGGCGCGCGGCTGGAGCCCGATCGCTTTCGAGGCGGAGCGCGAGCAGGGCTATCTGAAGACGATAAAACCAAAGTCGCGTCGGCCAGGCGCGGCTGATGGAGGCGATCGACGCCAAGGCGCTGGTGCTGGCGCTGGGGCCGGCCGGCACCGGCAAGACCTACCTCGCCATCGCCAAGGCGGTGGAGGCGCTGGAGAGCGGCACGGGTGGCGCGCATCGTGCTCTCGCGGCCCGGCGGTGGAGGCCGGCGAGTCGATCGGCTTCCTGCCCGGCGAGATGGAGGACAAGCTCGCGCCCTACCTGCGGCCCGCTCTACGACGCGCTCTCCGACCGGCTCTCGATGAAGCGGGTGCGGGCGCTGATGGCCGAGGGCGCGATCGAGATCGCCCCGGTCGGCTTCATGCGCGGCCGCACGCTGAACAACGCCTTCGTGGTGATCGACGAGGCGCAGAACTGCACCTACGTGCAGCTGAAGATGCTGCTGACCCGGCTCGGCTGGTCGTCGACCATGGTGATCACCGGCGACCCCAACCAGTCCGACCTGCTGCCCGAGCTCTCGGGCCTGGCCACGGTCGCCGCGCGGCTGGAAGCGGTAGCAACATCGCGGTCGTGCGCCTCGCCGACGCCGACATCGTGCGCCACCCGCTGGTGGGCGAGATGCTGGCGGTGCTCTGAGCAGATCCGTCGCGTCCCTCCCCATGATGGGGAGGGAGGTAAGGGGAGGGTGGTCAGACCGGCTTGCCGCCCGCCACGGTGGTGCGGTGCATGACGCGCCGGTGGCCGTCGTAGCCGCCGGTGGCGTTGTGCATGGCGCGGCGGTTGTCCCACATGGTCAGCATGTTGGCCGACCAGCTGTGCCGATAGACGAAGGCGTCGGCCATCATGTGCTTGAAGAGGAAGGCGAGCAGCGCGGCGCTCTCGGCTTCGGCGAAGCCCTCGATTCCCAGCGTGTAGGTCGGGTTGACGAAGAGGGCGCGGCGGCCGTCGTCGAGGGTGCGGACCAGCGGGTGGACCTGCGTCTTGTCCGCCTCGGGGCTGGAGAGGATGGTCATGCTCCGCTTCGCCTCTTCCTTGGCGAAGAAGCCGGAGGGGCCGTAGGGGCGCGTGGCCGAGTGGATGGTCTTGAGCGGCGCCAGCATCTGGCGGAACGCGGGCGAGAGGGCCTCGTAGGCGGCGACGCCGTCGGCGTAGAGCGTGTCGCCGCCCACCGGCGGGACCACCTTGGCGTGGAGGATGGTGGCTGCCGGCGGCGTCTCCTGGAAGCTCCAGTCGGAGTGCCAGCCGCCGCCGAAGACGCTGGTCTTCTCGTCGGGCTCGCGGCGCACCTCCAAGATGTGCGGCCGGTCTGCCAGCGGCGCGATGTAGGGATCCCAGCCGAACGCACCGAGCTGCAGCGTGAAGGCTTCCAGCTGGTCGTGGTCGAGCGGCTGGTCCGGGAACCACAGCACCCCGTGGGCGAGGAAGGCCGCCTTCACCGCGGCGAGCGTCTCGGGCGGCAGCGGCCGCGACAGGTCGAGGCCGGTCACCTCCGCGCCGAAGCCGGTCTCGTTCGGCGTGATGGTCAGGCGCTGGCCGGCGTCGGCGAGGCTCATCGAGGCTGCTCCTACTTCGTCGCCAGTTGCGGCAAGCCGGGGATCAGGTCGGCGCCGGCCTCGACGCGCATGGTCGCGCCCTTCAGCGCATCGCCGATCGGCTCGGCGCGCCCGCCGATGCATCGCTTAAGGAACTGCTCGGCGACCGCATAGAAGGCGAGGTTGTTCTCCGGCCGGGCGAAGCCGTGGCCCTCGTCGTCGAACAGCAGGTAGGTGACCGGCACGTGGCCGGCCTTCATCGCCGCCACCATCTGGTCGGACTCGTCCTGCTTCACCCGCGCGTCGTTGACGCCTTGGCCGATCAGCAGCGGCTTCTTGATGGCGGCGGCCGCGTAGAGCGGCGAGCGCTCCTTCAGGATCGCCTGGCCCTGCGGCGTCGCCGGATCGCCCATGCGCCGGAACATGATGTTGTTCTGCGCCGCCCAATAGGAGGGCGTGGTCTTCAGGAGGGTGTTGAGATTGACCGGGCCGAAGAGGTCGACGCCGCAGGCGAAGGCGTCGGGGGTGAAGGCGAGGCCGGCCAGTGTCGCGTAGCCGCCGTAGGAGCCGCCCATGATCGCGACTTTGTCATGCGTGGTGACGCCCCGCTTCACCGCCCAGTCGACCGCGTCCAATAGGTCGTCCTGCATCTTGCGTCCCCACTGCAGGTCGCCGGCCTGGGTGAACTTCTTGCCGAAGCCGGTCGAGGCCCGGAAGTTCACCGACAGCACCGCGTAGCCGCGGTTGGCGAGCCACTGGTGGAAGCCGTTGTAGCCATAGACGTCGCGTCCCCAGGGTCCGCCATGGACGAAGAGCACCATCGGCAGCGCGTGCCCGGGCCGACCGTCGCCCTTGGGGTCCGAGCCCGCCGGCAGCGTCAGGTAGGAGACCAGCGTCAGCCCGTCGCGCGAGGCGATCTCCACCGGCAGCATCGACGCCAGCGGCTTGCCCTCGAGCTCGGGCCGGGTGGTGTAGAGCTTGGCGAGCGCGCGGGTCTTGCGGTCGAAGAGCCAGAGCTCGGACGGCGCGTCGGAGGCGTTGGTCGCCACCGTCCACTTGTCGTCGTCATGCGTGCGCGAGGTGATGACGACATCGCCCTTCAGATGCGACTGCAGGAACTTGAAGTCGGCGCCGAAGGCCGGATCGAGGAAGGTCCATTCCGTGCGCAGGTAGTTCACGCCCCAGGCCTGCGCCCTGCCGGTGGCTTCGGCGGTTTCGAAAAGACCGATGTCGGCGCGCGGATGCTCGCCCAGCACCGTTTTCGCGCCGGTGGCGACGTCCTCGGCGATCAGCGCAGCGGTGTCGCGACCGCGGGAGTCGAGCCAGTAGAGCGTCTTGCCGTCGTAGGTGTAGCCGATGGCCGAGGTGGTCGAGGCGTCCTCGTAGGGGATGGTCTCGGTCGGCTGGTCGGCCGCCTTGCCGTCCTCGATCTTGTAGAGCGCGACGTCGCCGCTCGTCAGCGGCTTGCTGGCCCCCCGCACGGTCAGCGAGTCGTCGATCAGGAAGCCCGCGAACCCCTGGTCGTTCTGGAAGACCGGCGTCACCGCGTCGCTCTTCAGGTCGAGGCTGAGCAGGTCGAAATAGTGCGGGTCGCGATTGTTGGCGGTGATCAGGATGCGGTCCATGATCGAGTGGCTGATCGCCGCCACGCCGACGCGCGCCTTCGGGAAGTGGGTCAGCTGCCGCCGCTCCCCGCCCGCCACGCCTACCCCATAGAGCTGGTAGTTCTCGTCGCCGCCGGTGTCGGTGGCGTAGAGGATCTGGGCGCTGTCCGGCGTCCACCAGTAGGCGGCGACCGGCCGGCCGCGCTCGTCGGTCATCGGCTTGGCCTGGTCCATCGCCCCCAGCGGCGCGACCCAGACGTTCAGCACGCCGTTGCGCGGCGCGAGCCACGAGAGCCACTTGCCGTCCGGGCTGATGCGGCCGGCGGCCTTGCTCGGATTGCCGAAGAAGTCGGCGCGCGGGATCAACGGCGCCTCGGCCGCGAGCGCGGGCGCGACGATCGCGGCGGCCATGGCGATGAGGCCGAGCGCCAGCACGAGCCGCATGGGTGTTCCCTCCGGTTTTGGCGGCGAAAGCTAGGCCCGCGTCGCGCGGAACGCCAGCGGCTGAGCCAGCCCCACACTTCCGTCATCGCCGGGCGTCAGTCCCGGCGACCCATGCACACGCTGCTTCGAGTGGCCGCGCCGGGCGCGGGCCATGGCGGGCGAGGTGTTCATGGGTGGCCGGCGCTTCGGCCGGCCATGACGGAGGTGGAGGAAGCTATCCGGAGATCGCGAAGCCGCCGTCGACGTTGAGCGAGGCGCCGGTGACGAAGTCGGACGCGGCGCTGGCGAGGAACACGGCCGGGCCCTCGAAGTCCGCCGGCTCGCCCCAGCGGCCGGCCGGCGTGCGCCCCACGATATTGTCGCTGAAGCTCTGCGAGCCCTTGGCGCCGGCGGTCATCTCGGTGGTGATCCAGCCAGGCAGCACGGCGTTGACCTGGATGTTGTCGACGCGCCCAGGCGGCGGCCAGCGACTTGGTCAGCTGGATGATGCCGCCCTTGCTGGCCGCATAGGCCGGCACGAACGGCGCGCCGAAGATCGCGTACATCGAGCCGATATTGATGATCTTGCCGCCGCCTTGCGCCTTCATGATCGGGTGGGCGGCCTGCGAGGCGACCATCGCCGCGGTGAGGTTGGTCTGCAGCACCGCGCTCCAGTCCTCGAGGCTGGTCGTCTCGGGCCGGCCGCCGCGGGCGATGCCGGCGTTGTTCACCAGGATGTCGAGCCGGCCGAACCTCGCCTTCGCCGTCTCGACCATGGCGCGGCAGGCGGCCGGCATCGGCGACGTCGACCTCGAGCGCCTGCGACCTTCGCGCCCAGCGCCGACAGCTCGGCGACGGCGGCGGCGGCCTTCTCGGCGTTGCGAGCGGCGATCACCAGGCTTGCGCCGGCCTTGGCCATCCCCCGCGCCATGCCGAGCCCGATGCCGCCGTTGCCGCCGGTGACGAGGGCGACTTTGGCCAGTGAGGTCGAACGGACTGGCGGCGGCCATGGCGTCAGCTTCCCATGCGTCGTTGCGCCAGCGCGGCGACGGTGGAGGTCCCGATCGGGCCTTGCTCGTCGTAGAGCCAGCATTCGCCGATCGCGACGCCCTTGGTCGCCCCGTGGTTCTTCACCTCGAAGCCGATCCACGGCGTCGCCGGCAGCCGGTGCAGGTAGAGGGTGATGTCGCTGTTGATCCAGCTCAGCCCCTTGTCGCCGGAGTTGGCGAACGGGCTCGCGAAATCGGCGGCCAGCGCCACGCGCACGAACGGGGTGAGCGGCTCGCCCTCGACGCAGTCGCGCACCTCGCTCATCCACAGCCGCTTCTGGCCGACGGTCCCGAAGCCGCCGGAGATCGGCAGCGTCGCCCACATGCCGCCCATGCCGTTGCGGTGGTTCTCGGGCGGCGTGATGTCGCGCCGGCTTCGGCGCGTCCCAGCTGGGCGGCTTCCAGACCGTCTCGTCCGGGTTCTCGGTCTGGCGCAGGAACTGGCAGGTGGCCCGCGCCATGCTGACGCCGCCGACGATGTACTCCGCGTCGATCACCTTGATCCGGCGGCCCTCGCGGACCGGCGTGACGCGTGACCTCGGCGGCCGAGAGATCCGGCAGCCGGTACATGTCGATCGTGAACCGGGCCGGCGTCAGGTCCGGCTCGCCGTGGCGCTGCTCGATCTGCTGCGCCAAGAGGCCGGCGACGACGCGGCCGTGCAGCGAGGTCGGGCTCCAGGGTCCGCGGCTCATCGGGGTGGGCTGGTAGAGGGCGCCGTCGCGCCGGAAGAAGGGTTCGTTGCGTCATCGAGCTTCAGCCTATGGCGGATTCTGGCGGGCAAGGCCAAGGGCGCCGCAAGGTCACGGCTCGACGCCGGCCAAGCTTGGCGTAGTAATGCCGCGCAAGTCCGTCAGAAGACGCCGGCCAACCGGCGCTTGCGATAGGGAATGGAGACGTCGGGATGAGGCGCAGCATTTGGGGCGGCCTGGCCGCGGTGGCCGCCGTGGTCGGGCTTGCGGGCTGCCAGGCGAAGGCGCCGGGAACGGTCGACGCGGCGCGGCTCACCGCCGCCGACAGCGACGCAGCCAACTGGATGACCTACGGGCGCACCTATTCCGAGCAGCGCTTCAGCCCGCTGACCGACGTCAACACCGGCAACGTCGGCCAGCTCGGCCTCGCCTGGCACGCCCAGTTCGACACCGACCGCGGCCAGGAGGCGACGCCGCTGGTGGTGGACGGCACGCTCTACACCACGACCACCTGGTCGAAGGTCTACGCGTTCGACGCGGCGAGCGGCGCGCCGAAATGGTCGTTCGACCCGAAGGTGCCGGGCGAAGACGGCTTCAAGGCCTGCTGCGACGTGGTCAACCGCGGCGTCGCGGTCTGGAACGGCAAGGTCTACGTCGGCACCATCGCCGGCCAGCTGATCGCGCTCGACGCGGCCACCGGCAAGCCGGTCTGGACCGTGCAGGTCACCGATCCGGCCAAGCCTTACACGATCACCGGCGCGCCGCGCGTGGTGAAGGGCATGGTGCTGATCGGCGAGGGCGGCTCCGAGTACGGCGTGCGCGGCTACCTCTCGGCCTACGACGCGGCGACCGGCAAGCTGGACTGGCGGTTCTACACGACGCCCAATCCGGGCAAGCAGGCCGACGGCGCGGCCTCCGACGACGTGCTGGCCAGCAAGGCGGCCGGCACCTGGGGCGGCGGCGTGCCGCCCAGCGGCGGCGGCGGCACGGTCTGGGACTCGATCGTCTACGATCCCGACCTCAACCTGATCTATTTCGGCACCGGCAACGGCACCCCGTGGGCCCCCATCGACCGCTCCGACGGCAAGACCGACAACCTGTTCCTCTCGTCGATCGTCGCGGTGAACGCCGACACCGGCAAGTACGCCTGGCACTACCAGAACACCCCGGACGACGCCTGGGACTACGACTCGACCAGCCGATCATGCTGGCCGACCTGACGATCGCCGGCGCGCCGCACAAAGTGCTGATGCAGGCCAACAAGAACGGCTTCTTCTATGTGATCGACCGGGCGAGCGGGAAGCTCATCAGCGCCAACAGCTACGTGCCGCCGGGCGCGATCACCTGGGCCAAGTCGGTCGACGTCGCCAGCGGCCGGCCGGTCGAGAACCCCGGCGCGCGTTATGGCGCCAACCTCACCGTCGTCTCGCCGGCCCCCTACGGCGCCCACAACTGGCAGCCCACCGCCTTCGACCCGCAGGAGGGCCTCGTCTACATCCCGGCGATGCAGTCGGCCTACGCCTACGGCGCTCGACCCGAAGTTCCAGTTCAAGGACGGCGGCTGGAACCTCGGCCTCAACTACGACTTCGGCGCGCTGCCGGACGACAAGGCGCAGCGCGCGGCGATGAAGGCGACGCTGAAGGGCTCGCTGATCGCCTGGGACCCGGTGGCCGGCAAGGCGCGCTGGACCGTCCCGCTGCCGATGTTCTGGAACGCCGGCGTGCTGGCCTCCGCCGGCGGGCTGGTCTTCGAGGGCAACGGCGACGGCAAGTTCGTCGCCTACGACGCCAAGACCGGCAAGCCGCTCTGGAGCTACGACGCCGGGGTCGGCATCACCGCCGCGCCGATGACCTACAGGGTCGGCGACACCCAGTACGTCGCCATCATGGTGGGCTACGGCGGCGCCGCGCCGCTGGCCGCGCACTTCGCGCTGCCGGACCGGCCGCGGATGCCGGGGCGGCTGCTGGTCTTCAAGCTCGGCGGAACCGACACCGCGCCGGCCTATCCCGCGCCGCAGCGGCTGACCGTCAACCTGACCGGCGTCACCTCGACGGGCGATCCGAAGGCGGGCTTCACGCTCTTCGAACGCCAACTGCTCGACCTGCCACGGCCCCAGCGTCTCGGGCCGCTACCTGCCCGACCTGAAGACCTCGCCGATGATCCTCACCCCAAGCGACTTCGCCTCGGTGGTGCTGGGCGGCGCGCGCAAGTCGAACGGCATGGCCAGCTTCGCCAAGTTCCTCGACGCCGGCCAGGTCGAGTCGATCCGCGCCTACATCCTGCAGGAGGCGAAGACCGCGCAGGCGAAGGGGCTCTAACCGGGGCGCGAACTGACGCCTCGGTGAGCCGGCTGTCTCGGCTATTCGTTCATGATTTGTTCTTGACGATTCAACTTCCTGGGGATACCGACGGTGATGGCGCGGACGTCGTCCGTCGCCTCTCCGAGTCCCAGGAAGCAGTCCTTGAGCCATACCGAGCACAGACGGCGCCGCAGCCCCGGCGAACCCGCGACGGAAGCCTCTAGGTCCGCCGAGCGCGACCGTTTCGTCGGGCGCTTCCATCTTGCGCAGGCGCTGCTGAAAGCCGGCCTCTCTGGCGCTCAAGTTCGGCGATTGGTGCGCAGCCCCGCGATGGAGCGGCTCCTCAAATACAGCCCAGACCAACCGCGCGTTCCCGCCGGTAGCGGCCGGAGCAGCGGTCAATGGACCACTGGCGCGACGACCGGCCAACCGACCGGGTCTGCTCCTGGCCGTCAGCGGCCGGGATCGAAGCACCCTGTGGCCGCCAAGCCGGGGCGCGATGGGCGATCCAGACCAGCAGCGAATCCGCCGCATTCGGTCGTCCCGACCGCGTTGCCCAAAGCGCCGCCACCGCGGCAAACCTCGACGGCGTCAAGCGTCGCAATGGCAGGCGTCGCCGTACTCGGCCCCCGAAATCCCGGCATCGACATCGGAGGACTGTCCGAGGCGGCCCTCAGCGGCTTGGCGACATTCTTGCGCGGCTTGGCCATTTCTCCCGCGGCGCTGGCAGGCGCGGCCGCGGGCGGCTTCGGCCTATCGCTGATACCGACGAACGCCCCATTGGGGCGAACGGTCAAGCTTCCCGGCCCCGGCAATGTCAGCGTCTTTCAGGAACTCGACGAGCCGGGCCTCACCTTTCACTACACCACGGCCGATGGCGTCCAGCACCAGTGGATGGCCGCGCCCGCCGCTGGCGGCATCTATCTCGGGCCGGACGGGAAAGTTATCGCCCGCTGGACCAAGATCGCCGGCGGCCTCGGGCTCGTCGTCTCCACAGCCGCGCTGCTCAACGACCAGCGACCGAAGCTTTGTCCGGCGACAGTTCCCGACAACCACGGGCCACTCGGCCTCGCGTACGAAGCGTTCATGAAGAGCCTGTTCAACCCGGGCAACCCGACGCCAAAAGATATCGCCTACGGGTTCTATGGTCCCGCGGGGAACCTCGTGAGGATCGACGACTGCCAACAGCAGACCGGCATCCTGGCCGAGTACAAGGGACCTGGGTACGCGTACCACCTCGCCAAGGACGACGTCGTTTGGAAGGGGCAGCTCGCACAAATGCTCGATCAAGCCAAGCGTCAGATACAAGCAGCGCCCGGCAAGCGGCTGATCTGGTTCTTCTCAGAACGGAGTGTCTACCAGTTCATGAGGAAGAAATACGGCGATGAGTTCCCTCAAATAGAGTTTCGATACTTCCCGATGCTAGGGCAGAGGCGGCGCAGATGATGGCTCCTTACTATTCTTCTCAGAGAAATCTGTACGTGGCTAACGCGAACTGGGGAGCTGATGGCTTGGACCCCCCAGGAATTGCGGCGCGCATTGTCGAGATGCTGGATCGCACGATCCATCTGGTCCCCCCCGGTCAGCGCTGGTTCATCCTCCCTCGAAAGGGCGATCGCTATGCGCCAATCACGCAGTCGTTGCCCGAGATCGTTCAAGCCAATGAAATCCCTGGCGACTTCGGTGAGCCGAATCCTGGCTGGGGTTACAGCAACGTCCTGCTGACCCTCGAAAACGACCAGGGGCCGCCGACCAACACGTCACTCGAAATCTTCCTCACGGCCGGCTCGAATTCCCTCAATCACATAAGCTTCGAGATCGGCAACAGTCAGCGTCAGCCGGATTACTCGCGTCTCAGCTATCAGGCTTATCGCGAAGCTATGGGCGTGATCGCCGAGGTGTGGCCGTGCCCTTGGATCTTCGCCAGGAACGGGCGCAGTCCACGCGTTCACCCGCCGGCGGACGTCGCAGTCAACGGACCACTCAAGCCACCGTTTGGTGGGGCATGGATCGCCTACCTTTCGTCGCGGCTGGCCAAGGGGCTGGCGCCGCCAGCGGAACTGGTCACTGAGCGGACGGGGGGGGGTGGGTTGTTCCTCAGCACCACGCAGACTCTGCTCGATCAGTCGAGCGCCGACGAGATGCATCGCTCGCGGCTGCTGGAGAAGATCATGCTGGAGCGCGTTGGCGTGGCCCCGGGAGGCGGCTTGCCGCAGTCCACGCCCGCGCGCGTCGGTCCCGCCTGACCGCGCTCAACGTCCATCCTCGATCACGAACCGGGCGCCGCGGTCGGCGATCATGATGGTGGGGGTGTTGGTGTTGCCGGAGGTGATGGTCGGCATCACCGAGGCGTCGATGACGCGCAGGGCCTCGAGGCCGATGACGCGCAGGCGCGCGTCGACCACCGCCAGCGGATCGGACGGCCAGGCCCATCTTCGCCGTGCCGACCGGGTGGAAGATGGTCGTGCCGATGTCGCCGGCCGCCTTCGCCAGCGACGCGTCGTCGTCGCCGACCGCCGGGCCCGGCAGATATTCCTCCGGCTGGTAAGGCTTCAGCGCCGGCTGGGCCATCAGGCGGCGGGTGAGGCGGATGGCGTCGGCGGCGACGCGGCGGTCCTCGGGCGGTCGCCAGATAGTTCGGCGCGATGGCGGGCGCGGCGGCCGGATCGGCCGAGCGCAGCCGGATCGTCGCCGCGCGAGGTGGGGCGCAGGTTGCAGGCCGAGGCGGTGATCGCCGCGAAGCGGTGCAGCGGCTCGCCGAACCGGTCGAGCGACAGCGGCTGCACGTGGAACTGGATGTTCGGCCGCTCGTGCTCGGGCGAGGAGACGGTGAACATGCCCGAGCTGCGAGGGCGCCATGGTCAGCGGCCCGCGCCGGAAGAGCGCGTACTCGGCCCCCATCAGCGCGCGGCCAACCAGTGAGTGATAGGCGGTGTTAAGCGTCCGCGCGCCCTGCACCTTGAAGATCGCGCGCTGCTGCAGATGGTCCTGCAGGCCCCGGCCGACGCCCGGCTTGTCGAGCACCACCGGAACGCCCGCCGCGGCGAGCCACTCGGCCGGCCCGACGCCGGAGCGCTGCAGGATGGCGACCGAGCCGACCGAGCCGGCGCAGAGGATCACCTCGCCCCTGGCCCGCGCTTCGAACCTCTCGCCGCCGCGGCGGTAGCGCACCCCGACGGCGCGGCGGCCGTCGAAAAGCAGCGTCTCGGCGAGCACGCCGGTCTCCAGCCGCAGGTTCGGCCGGCCCAGCGCGGGCTTCAGGAAAGCCCGCGCCGCCGACCAGCGCATCCCGCGCTTCTGGTTCACGTGGAAGAGGCCGACGCCGGTGTTGTCGCCGGTGTTGAAGTCGGGCGTGGCTGGGATTCCCATCTGCGTGGCTGCTTCGGCGACCGCGTCCAGGATCGCCCAGCGCACCCTGGGCGCCTCGACCCGCCACTCGCCGCCGACGCCATGGTGCTCGCTCTCGCCGAGGAAATGGTCGTCGAGGCGGCGGAAGACGGGACGCACGTCGTCCCAGCCCCAGCCGGCGAGGCCGAGCTGGCGCCAGTGGTCGTAGTCGCCGGCCTGGCCGCGCATCGAGATCATCGCATTGATCGCCGAGGAGCCGCCGACCACCTTGCCGCGCGGGTATTTCAGCGAGCGGCCATTCAGCCCCGGCTCGGGCTCGGTCTCGATACATCCAGTCCGAGCGCGGGTTGCCGATCGCGAAGAGGTAGCCGACCGGCACGTGGAACCAGATCCAGTCGTCCTTGCCGCCGGCCTCCAGCAGCAGCACGCGGTTCTTCGGGTCCGCCGAGAGGCGGTTGGCGACCACGCAGCCGGCCGAGCCCGCGCCGACCACGATGTAGTCGAAGTCGCCTTCAGGCTGGGTCGTGTCCGCCATAGGTCCGGCAGATTCCCTCGATACCGCTCTTCCCCGCGGAAGCGGGGACCCAGGTGTTTTATCGTAGAGCGCAAGCTTGTCAGAAAAAGCCTGGGTCCCCGCTTCCGCGGGGAAGAGCGGGGGGTGGCGAGCCCCGAACCGCGGACCCTAGTAGGCCCGGGCGATCAGCACTTCCTCGACCGCCGGCTCGCCGGTGAAGAGGCAGGCGCCGCCGGCGCCCGATCTGATCGAGCGGGATGTTGCGCAGGGTGAGCTTCAGCGCCTTCAGCCGCTGCGTCGACCGCCTCCAGCGCCGCGCCGGTCGGCCGCGACCAGGGCGCGCGCACCCAGCCCTTGAAGGCGCTGCCCTCGTCCTCGTCGTCGCTCGCCGGCCGAAATACTCGGCGAGCTCGTCGAAGCTGCGGATGTCGCTGCGGATGTTGGCGTCCAGCCGCGCCTTGGCCTCGGCGAAGAGGCCGGCCTGGATCTCGGCCAGCAGGGCCGGCGCGCCGGCGACGAAGTCGTCGCGCGGCATCGCCTGCGAGGCGATCTTCTCGCCGTCGCGCAGCTCGATCGCGGCGCATGAAGGTGACCTGGCCGGCGGCGGCGTCGCGCGGGCCGATCTCGACGATGATCGGCGCGCCGCGGCGCACCCAGTCCCAGCGCTTGTCGGCCGAGCGCTGGCCGCGGATGTCGAGCAGCGCGCGCAGTCCGCTCGCCGAAGCGTCGTCGTGGCCGTCAGCGCCTTCACCAGCGCCTCGCCATAGGCCAGCACCTCGGCGTCTTCCGGCTTGTCGCGCAGGATCGGCACGATCACGATCTGGCGCGGCGCGATGGCGGGCGGCAGGCGCAGGCCGTCGTCGTCGCCATGGGTCATGATCGACGCCGCCGATCAGCCGGGTCGAGACGCCCCAGCTGGTGGTGTGGCAGTACTCCAGCTCGCCGGCGGCGCTCTGGAAGCGGATGTTCTGGGCGTGGGCGAAGTTCTGGCCGAGGTAGTGCGAGGTGCCGGCCTGCAGCGCCTTGCCGTCCTGCATCATCGCCTCGATCGAGTAGGTGGCGACGGCGCCGGGGAAGCGCTCGTTCTCCGGCTTCTCGCCGGCGATCACCGGCATCGCCAGCGTCTCCTCGGAGAAGGCGCGGTAGACCTCCAGCATGCGCATGGTCTCGGCCCGCGCGTCGGCCTCGTCGGCGTGGGCGGTGTGGCCTTCCTGCCAGAGGAACTCGGAGGTGCGCAGGAACAGCCGCGTGCGCATCTCCCAGCGCACCACGTTGGCCCACTGGTTGATCAGCAGCGGCAGGTCGCGGTGGCTCTTGATCCAGCGCTGGAAGGCGTCGCCGATGATGGTCTCGGAGGTGGGCCGCACGATCAGCGGCTCTTCGAGCTTGGCCTCCGGATCGAGCTCCAGCTTGCCGTCGACCGTCTTCAGCCGGTGGTGGGTGACCACCGCCATCTCCTTGGCGAAGCCTTCGACGTGCTCGGCTTCCTTGGCGAAGAAGGAGAGCGGGATGAGCAGCGGGAAATAGGCGTTGACGTGCCCGGTCTCCTTGATGCGCCGGTCGAGATCGCGCTGCATTTCCTCCCAGACGCCATAGCCCCACGGCTTGATGATCATCATGCCGCGCACCGGGCTGTTCTCGGCCAGGTCCGCCTCGCGGACCACGGCCTGGTACCAGTCGGGGAAAGGTCGAGCGGTTGCCGGTCATCCGGCTGACGCTGAGCGCGCGCTGCATTGGGGCCTCCTCGGGGAGGCTGCTTAGCGACGCGGGGGCTTGCGCGCCACCCTCGCGCGGCGAGGCGGCCCTACGCTTCCTCCGCGGCCCCGTTCCCAACGCCGTCGGGCTCGGTCACGCCGAAGTCCTTCGAGCGCATGCGACCGTCGCCGCCCTGCGTGAGTCCTTCGGCCGCAAGGCCACGCGACAGCAGCTCGCGCACCGCCGCCGCGCGGCTCGGCATCCGGCGACTGAAGCGCCAATCGTCGACGACCCGCAGCTCGTCCTCGGTGAGCATGATTTGCAGCCGCTCGCCGCGGCCGTTCACATCCGACATCGCAGCCTCGCAGACGTGAGAGCGTTACCGCGCTCAGGTAGCCAAACGCTCAATCGGCGTCAAGAGCGCCTTATGGGCTGAAGGCAAAAAGAGTGGTTCTTACTCAAAAGGCGGCGTCGACGCTTTATACAGCAATGACCGAGTTTTCGTCGCCCGCTCAAAAGGTATAAATCGCAGTTTCAACGGCATTCGCGTCTGTGCTCTGGCTTAAAAAACAGTTGATTTGCAGGGGAATGGAGCGCTCTATGTTCGGTGAACGCCGTTCAGGCGCCGCACCACCCGGCGCTTTCGCTAAAGACAAGCCCGAAGATGGCCGATTACGAAGTCTACGTGGACGACGACCGCTACCAGGTGCCGTCGCTTTACCTGATCACCGCGAGCAGCGAAGCGCGGGCGCGCGCCATCATCGAAGAGCTATTGCGCAGCAGCGACCATCATCAGGGGGTGGAGTTGCGGCGCGACGGCGAGCGCCTGCGGGTCTCGGCTCGCTCGCGGAGGGCATTCCACCGGCCCGGCGACTGGCACGCCTCGGAACCCAACGAACTCGGCGGCCTAGCAGGCCGGCTCAGGCGATCCGGCGCCCGTCGAGCGCCGCCAGCCGCAGCCTGGCGCGCCGGGCATCGTCCGCCACGCCGTTCACCGCTACGATGCGCAGCGAGCCGATCGGCGTCACGCCCGCCAGGCCGAGGTCCGGCTGGCAAAGGCCGAGGAACCGGTCGAGCGCGCCATAGGGACCCGCGAGCGGGGCGAACAGCAGCTCCACGCGGCCCTCGCCGCCATCCACGGTCTGGGCGCACGCCAGCACGACCAGCGGCTCGGCCTGGGCCAATGCGCTCGACAGCAGACGGCTGAGCGCGGCCGCGGTGTTCGGCGGCCCAGAGCGAGAGCAGGCTCTCGCCGCGCAGCGGCCGGCCGTGCAGGGCGGCGACCCACTCGCCCGCCAGCCGGAAGCGGACGTCGCCGCCGGCGTGCATCTCGGCGATGAAGACCTGCGGCGCCAATGCGGGAAAGTCCGCGACGTCGATGTCGACTCGCCGCGGCGCCGCGCGCTCGCCCCGCCTGGCGTTCCAATAGCTCAGCAGTCGCTCTGTGTTCGAGTTGAACATCTTCTCTCGCCTCGCGGCTGGCGCCCGCACGTCGGCCGGGACCCGCACGAGGGTTGCAAGAAGAGGGCAGGCCAAGCCGCCGGCGCGTCAAATCGGGACAAACCCGCGCGCAAACCGGCGGTCAGAGGCCAGACGATGTTCGATGGGGAGCCAGTGATGGCCTACAGGACCACCTTCATGGCGCTGATCGCCGGCGCGGGCGTTTGGCTTGCGATCGCCGTCGCGCCGGGCATGGCGATGGCCGGGGGGCACGCCGGGTGCGGCTGCAAGCCGCCGCCGCCGCCTCCGCCGCCGCAGAACTGCAACTGCCAGCACCACCAGCACCAGAACGAGCGCGAGAACATCAAGCAGAACGTCAACGTGAACCTGAACGTGGTGACGAAGGTGAACGTCAACACCCAGGTTCAGAACCAGATCGACGTTCGCAGCCAGGTCAGCAACGTGGCGAGCGCCTTCGTCGCCACGCAGACCCAGGCGCAGGTGATCGGCGGCGGCGGCGGGTCCGCCTCCTTCATCTCGCCCGGCGCGGTCACCGCGGTGAACCTCGGCGTCGGCGGCGAGGAACGCGAGGCCTACGAGGCCGAGCGCACCAAGATCGAGAAGGTGGTGATCCAGGCCTTCTGCTTCGACGACAAGGAAGTGCCGCACCCGGCTTCGCAGGTGCAGCCCGACCGCGAGATCGCCGAGGGCTACGAGGGCGAGGTCTACCGCTGCATCGCCGGCAGCCACATGCAGGTCACCATCGCCCCGTGGCGCGAGATGATCTCGTTCGAGGGCGGCCAGACGCTGGCCTGCCAGAAGGGCGAGGCGCTCTGGCACGCGGCCGGGCAGGGCGGCGGACGCCTGGTCTGCAAGCCGCAGATCCCGGCCCGCGACTGCAACGAGCGCTCGCTGCTGCGCAGGTTCGGGGCCGGCATCAAGATCCTGACGATCGTGATGACCGAAAAGTACCAGGCCTACCGCGAGCACAGCAGCGCAGCCGCCACCACCGCCATGACGTTCGACGGCGGCGTCGGGGGCATCGTCAACTAACCGCTTCCTCCAGCGAGCCAACTCTAGGTCCGGCCGGCTCCCTCGAGCCGCGCCGGGCCTTTTCTTTCGTCAGTGCGGCTTTGCCGGCGGGTCGGCGGCGGCGACGGCCGCCTTCGGCCTGATCTCCAGCTTCCAGGCGGCGTCGTCGCGCAGATAGGCCTGCGCCGCCTTCTCGACGTCGGCGGCCGAGACGCGCTCCAGCCCGGCCTCGGCCGAGCGCAGCATGTCGAGGCGGCGTGGGTCGGTCTGCGCGCCGGCCAGGCCGTTCAGCCAGTACTCGTTGGTCGCCGTCGCCTTTTCCAGCGCCTCGAGCGCCGGCTTCTTGGCCCGCTGCAGCTCGTCGTCGGTGACCGGCGTTGTGCGCAGGTCCGCGGCGATCTTGTCGACGTCGGCGAAGAAGCCGTCGAGCTTCTCCGGCGGCGCCTCCATCTCGGCGCTGATGTAGCCGTAGTGCGGGAAGACGGTGCTGGCGACCGCGCCGGCCGACGGCGAGTAGGTCACGCCCTCGCTTCAGCCGCAGCACGTCGGTCAGCCGCAGCTGCAGCACGCCGGCCCAGCACCGAGTTCGGCGCGGGCCTTGTCGGGGCTGGCGAAATAGTCGTCGGTCGGCCAGGCGACGAGGGCGATGCCCTGGTCGGCGCGGCCGTTGTGGGTCTCGACGATCGGGCGTCGCGGCGGCGTGCGGGAAGCTGGTGGCGTGGGCCGGCGCGCCGGGCGGCGTCGGATCGGGCCGCTTCGGCAGCGCGCCGAACGTCTCGGCGACGTCCTCGATCGCCTTGTCGACGGTGATGTCGCCGACGATGATCGACCTCGATCGGCCCGGCGGCCAGCGCCGGCGACAGCGTCGCCTTCAGCTCATCGGAGTTGGCGGCGCTGATGTCCGCCCGTGATGGGAAGGTCCAGCGCCGGTCGCCGGCGTGCAGCAGGCCGCCGAGGTCGCGCGAGAGCAGGCCGCTGTCGGTGGCCTCGTACTGATCCTCGAGTGTCTGGCCCAGCGCCTTCAGCCGCTGGAACGCCTCGGGCCGCCAGCCCGGATCGGTGACGTAGGCCGCCAGCACTTGCAGCTGGGTGGTCGACATCGCTGGTGCGGGTGCGCCCCTCCAGCACGAAGGCGTCCGGCTCGGCGCCGAAGCCGACGTCGTAGACCTGGCCGGTGAGCGCGCGCTCGGCGTCGTCGGCGGTGATCTGGCGCAGGCCGCCCTCGGCGAAGGCGCCGCCGGCCCAGGTGATCGACTGATGGTCGGGCGGCAGGCTCTCCAGGCCCTGGCCGAAGCGCACGCTTGACCAGCACCTGGTCCGCGCGCAACTTGGTGGACTTCACGGTCAGCCGCACGCCGTTGTCGAAGCGCACGAAGACCGCGTCGAGGTCGTCGACGTCCTTGCGCTCGGCGACCTTCCCGGCCGGCCCGAAGCTGGTATAGGGCCAGTCGACCTGGCGCGGCGCCTCCGGGGCGGTGACGGGCTGCGGCGAGGGCGGCGTCGAAGGCGGTGCGGACCGCCGCGACGCCGCCGTCCGGCGTGCGTCGGCGCCGACATGAAGACCAGCGGGCCCGGCGCCGGCGAAGGCCGACTTCAGCGTCGCCGACACGTCCGCGGCGCGTCAGGTCCTTGGCGTCCGCCTGCGAACAGCGCCAGGTCGTCGGCCGGCGCGGTCTGCACGTCGTGCTCCTCCAGCGTGCCGACGATCTCCTCGGCCAGGACCGGCGTGCGGCGGGTGGCGGCGCCGTCGGCGGCGAGCTTCAGGTCGGCCTCGCTCTCGGCGATCTCGCGCTGCCAGTTCGTCGGGCCGCACGCCGAACTGCGACGGCGCGGCGCGCCTCGGTCTCGGCGGCCGCCAGCGCCTGCCTTCCAGTGATCGGGCTGGGCGTAGACCAGCACGCCGGTCACCCGCTCGGCGCGCAGCTGGTTGCCGCGGAAGGCGGCCGGCGGAGATGAACGGCGGGTTGTCCTGGCGCGCGCCAGGGTGGCGAGGCGGCGGTTGAGCACCGCCAGGCCCAGCCGCTCGACGATCTCGCGGCGGCGCTTGTCGGCGCTGTCGGGCGAGAGGTCGGGCGGCGTCACCCAGGCGAGCTCGATCGCGGTCGGCGCGCCGGGCTCGACCGCGAGCCGGAAGTCCGGCCCGCGCGCGCGCCACCTGGCCGAGGTCGGGATCGGCGCCGGCCGGGCCCTTGCCCTGCCAGTCGCCGAACCGGGCCTTGATCTTGGCCTCCATCGCCGCCGGGTCGATGTCGCCGACCACGACCAGCGTGGCCCGCTCGGGCCGGTAGTACTTGCGATAGATGTCGGCGATCAGGTCGACCTTGGCGTTCTGGATCACCGGCACGAGGCCGATCGGAAACCGCTCCGGCGGGCGCTGGCCGGCCATCATGAAGCCGAACCGCGCCTTGGTGATGCGGTAGCCGGGCGTGTCGCGCAGCCGCTCCTCGGAGAGGATCACGCCGCGCTCCTGGTCCATCGCCGCCCTGGTCGAGCGTCAGGTTGCCGGCGATCTCGCGCAGCAGCATCAGCGAGGTGTCGACCGTCTGGTCGTCGGATTTCGGCAGGTCGAACTTGTAGACGGTCGACGTCGAAGCCGGTCTGCGCGTTGGTGTCGGCGCCGAACGCCAGGCCCAGCCGCTCGAGGTCCTTCACCATCTCGCCGCGGGTCGGCACGTTGGTCGAGCCGTTGAAGGCCATGTGCTCGAGGAAGTGCGCCAGGCCCTGCTGGTCGTCCCGCTCCATCAGCGAGCCGACGTCGAAGTGCAGCCGCATCGAAACCTGACCCGGGGGCGTGGCGTTGCTGCAGGATCGCGTAGCGCATGCCGTTGGGCAGGGCGCCGAATCGGATGTTCGGATCGGCCTTCAGGTCGGAATGGGCCTGGGGCCATTCGTCCTGCAGATCGTTCGGTGGGCGCGCCGGAAACGCCGCCCTGGGGCGTTGAATTCCGATCATCGAGGGTAACCGCGGAGGCGGATGTGGCGAATGCGTACGATGCTAGGGCGAACGGCGTCAGGACGGCCAGAGCCACACGCGTGAGTTTGATTCATCGAGTCCCTCGAGACGATCCCCGCGACCGGAGCAGACCATGTCCGGGCCGTGGGGCCGGTTCAAGGCGGCGAGTTGTAGCGCCGCATGACCCCTCTGCAACGATCTGCAATCGACCCGAAACCGGATCGCCCTACGGGCGACATCGGCATGGGAGGCTTGGCGCCGCAACGATCGTTCGACCCGGCCGCCGCCGACGTTCCTCTAGGCCCGGCCCAGAACGCTCGTCCAGGTCTGGTCGAGGCGCGCAGGGGCGAGGGCGCGCGCCAGCTGGAGCGCACGGCGCGGATGCTGGCGCCGCTGGGCGCGCCGGTCATCGTCTTCAACGCTTCGCACTCCGGCAGCCGGCTGCTGGCGCTGATGCTGAAGCGGCTGGGCGTGTTCATGGGCTCCAACCTGAACGAGAGCGAGGACAGCCTCGATCTGTTCGAGCTGGTCCGCTACATCGTCGAGCGGCATGCGCCCGACTACTCGGGCCTGTTCGCGTCACGGCGACGTGGCGTTGCCGTTCCGCGTGGCGGCGGCGTTCGAACGCGCACCTGGCGGACCGGCCGCCCGGCCAATGCTGGGGCTGGAAGCTGCCGGAGACCGGCCACGTGCTGCCGGTGATGTCGCGGCTGTTTCCCGAGGCGCGCTGCGTCCATCTGGTCCGTGACGGGCGCGACGTCGCCTTCTCGCCGTTCCTGGCGCCGAAGGCCGCCGTTCTGGCGCAAGATCTACTTCAACGACGACCAGATCGGCTCGCTGGCGCGGCCATGCGATGACGCCAGCGCGCCTACCGGGCTCACGGGCATGTGTTCAACGCCGCCCGCTGGGTGAACAGCGTCACCCTGGGCCGGGCGCACGGCGCGATGCTCGGCGAGCGCTATCTGGAGATCCGCTACGAGGCGCTGGTGGCCGACCCGGCGGGCGAGCTCGCCCGGCTGGCCGCCTTCCTCGGCGTCGATCCGCCGCCGCAGGCGCTGGCCTGCGCCGACGTGCGCTCGCAGTCGGTGGGCAAGTGGCGTAAGCGACCGGCGCGCGAGATCGAGGAGGTGAGGGCGGTGCTCGGAGCCGACGCTCGCCGCCTTCGGCTACGACTGGGGCGCGTGGCCGCCGCAGCCAGGGGCTGGCCTCGCGAACGTGCTCGCAATGGCTGGGGAGCGGGGTGTCGGCCGGGCCGCGCGCCGAGCCCGGGGGGCTGGGGGGGCTGTTCAGGGTCCGGGACCAGCGCTGATCGCCCCGACCGACGCAGCTCTTCTCGCAAGCGGTTGCGGCCCCGAAAAGACCGGACTTAGGCGGTTTGGGGGCGCGATGTGCCTCGCAGGTTACAGGCCGAACCAGATCGTCACAGAACCGGCGAAGCCCCCTTGCCGCAATCGCAATGTTGGTCGAACAATGGCCGCAAGTCAGTGCTTGGCGGCCGTTCTTCCTGGCCGCCGGGGAGCGGGGAAGGCCCGCGCACGGCGTCGCGAGGGTGATGAGCCCTCGTCGCGGGAGCCTTGAAGTTCGAGCGCCGGCGAGGGCGGCTCCGCAAAGGAGCCGCCTTCTTGCTTTTCAGCTAGTACCGGTCGCGGTCGTCGCCGTCGTAGCGGCCGCGGTCGTCGCGTTCGCTCACCGCCGGCTGCGGGTCGCGGCCCGCGTCCCAGCGATAGGGATCGGCGCGCGTCGTGGCGTTGTTGCGCTTCAGGTTGTCGTAGGCGGGGATGTAGGCCCCGGTGACGCCGGTGGTGACGTTCTCGCCCAGCGGATCGAAGCGCATGCACGCTTCCGGGCCCGGCATGCCGTAGAGGTTGGCCACCATCTCCACCGTCGCGCGCTCGATCACCGAGCGGACCGCCAGCTGCAGCGGCTCGGTCGACCCTGCGCCCGCGCCGACGCTGACGGCGTTGCCGTTCCAGAACGAGAAGACGCCGACGCCGATCTGACGGGCGACGATCTGCTTCTGGTAGGAGATCACGTCCACCACCTCGAGCGTGCGGGTGTTAACCAGCCGCAGGTCGAGGCCGATGTTCATCACGTAGGTCGAGCCGCTGATCTGGCCGACCGCGCCGGCGTTGCCGGCGCTCCAGCCGCTGCCGCCCGCCGCCTGCGCGCCGGTCGAGTGGATGTTGAAGTTCAGCTCGGTGATGCCGCCGGCGACGTAGAAGTCGGAGCCCGGCACCTGGCCGGCCATGATCTGGCGATAGTCGGCCGGCGCATGGCCCCCCGCCACCGGCGCGTCGGAGATCAGCCGCGAGTTGGCGTACTTGAGCTCCAGCTCGGAGACCGAGGTGTCGTAGCGCTCGACCAGCGGCACGCCGGCCTTGGCGAAGGCGCTCATCGCCATCAGCGACGCGCCCTGGGTGATCTTCCGCCCCGAGCCGTCGGCCTCGAGCTTGCCGGTGTAGTCGGCGATGCGGCCGATCGCCAGGCGCGGCGCGTTCAGGCTGTGCGCCCGGGCGTACTCGGCTTCGCAGACCAGCGCCGCCGAATAGGGCGTCGGATTTGGCACGACCGGCGCATCGCCGGCCGGCTGCGAATAGAGGCCCGAGGGCCCGGCCACGGGCGTCGCGCAGGCCGAGAGGACGAGGCTGCTCACGCTGAGGAGCGCGAGGACCCGCTTACCGCTGCTGAAGAGATTGATCGGCATTGAAAACACCCCCGTTCGGCGACGCGGTCGCGCCGCCCTCACCGGTATTGGTTTGGTTGTTCTGGACGCTCCCAGGCTGACTGGCCTGGGTGACGACGTTGAGCCCGCCGCCGAAAGTGTTGGCCCCGCCGGTGGCGCCCACGCCCGAGAGCGTGTCGAACGCGCCGCCGACGCCGGCGTTGGAGAAGCCGCTCTGGTCCTCGCCCGCTTCGACGGCGCCGTCGGTGGCGACGGGCGTCCCGGTCGCGTCGCGCGTCGCGGCGAAGGCCGACATGACAGACTGGTTGTTGGCCCGCACCAGCGCGACCGCGCCTGCGTTCGAGGACTGGGCTTGCGCCAGGCCCGCGAAAGCAAGACACGCCGTCCCGGCGAACGCCGCGACCAGCTTGCCGCCCGTAGGGTAGTCGACCATGAGCTTTGCCGCTCCAGGACAGGACAATTCGAACCCGATGAAGCAACGCGTGTGCCAGCCCTCGAAACCGCGCCTTTCAGGGTCCAAAGCGCCCCGTAATTGGTTATGGGGTCGGGCGGCGGACGATTGCGGGACGGTGTAAGAGAGATCTCGTGGACCAGACCGAGACACAACCGTGGGGCCCGCCGCGACCCGAGCGCGAGCCGATGTTCAACGCGCCCTGGACCATCGTCGTCCTCTGCGTGGGGCTGATCGCGCTCTATGCGGCGCAGACGTTCACCGTGAACACCGCCATGCTGGGGACGCTGGCGCTAACCCCGGCGCAGCTGGTCGCCGGCCACTGGCAGGTGCTCGTCACGTCGCTCTTCCTGCACGGCAGCTGGCCGCACGTGCTGATGAACGCGGTCGCCGCGCTGGCCTTCGGGCCGCCGGTGGCCCGGCTCCTGGGGCTCGGTCCGCGCGGCGCGCTGGTGTTCCTGCTGTTCTATCTCGCCTGCGGGGTGGTCGCGGGCCTGGGCTTCGTGCTCGCCGATCCGCGCGACGTCTCGCCGGTGGTGGGCGCGTCGGGCGCGATCTCGGGCCTGCTGGGCGCGGCCTCGCGCATCATCCAGGGGCATGGCCGCATCGGACCGATCCTCGGCCAGAGCGTGATCGGCATGGCGATCGCGTGGGCGATCGTGAACGTGGTGCTGGGCGTCTCGGGCCTGACGCCGGGCGCGATGGGCATGCCGGTCGCCTGGCAGGCGCACCTGGCCGGCTACGCCGCGGGCGTCCTCTTGCTCGGCCCGTTCGCCCGGCTGGCGGGCTGCGGCCCTGAGGACTTCACGCAATAGAGCATTGCTTTCCTGCATCTGCGGGCGGACTCTCGCGTTTCCGAATGGAAACAGAAGGACGAAGCGATGCTTGTGTCCCAGATCCTGAAGGAAAAGGGCGATCTGGTCTTCACCGCCTCGCCCACCGACAGCGTGGCGGCGGTGGCGGCCCTGCTGCAGGCGCGCAAGGTGGGCGCGATGGTGGTGCTCGACGAGGCCCAGGACGTCGCCGGCATCGTCTCGGAGCGGGACATCGTGCGCGTGGTCGCCGAGCTCGGCGCCGAGGGCCTCTCGCAGCCCATCTCCCACTGCATGACGCGCGATGTGGTGTTCGCGGCCCCGAACGAGACGGTCGACGAGCTGATGGGCCGGATGACCGACCGCCGCATCCGTCACCTGCCGGTCTGCCGGGATGGAAAGCTGGTCGGCATCGTCTCGATCGGCGACCTCGTGAAACGCAAGATAGAGGAGTCCGTCGCCGAGGCCGAGACGCTGAAGGCCTACATCTCCGCCTAGCCGCTGGCGGCGGGCGCGCTGCGAACGCGGCCGTAGTGCAGCACCTCGACCCTTTCGAGCGTCACGAGCCCGATGTCCTTCATGTCGGCTAGGCTTGTCGCGAAGTCGCGCAGCTTGGCCTCGGCGTCGACGATCTCGATCACCAGCGGCAGGTTGGCCGAGAGGTCGAGGATGTTGGCGTTGTGGATCCGCGCCGATTGGCCGAACCCCATCGGTCCGCGCAGCACCGTGGCGCCCGCGAGGCCCGCCTGCCGCGCCTTCAGCACCACCGATTCATAGAGCGGCCGGGCGCCGTCCCGGCGCGCCTCCTCGGTGTAGATGCGCAGCAGCGCCGCCTGAACGGGCATGTCTCTGGGGATGTCCATTCGCGCGCCCTTCGTCCGCCCACGGCTATCCGCTAGGCTCAAGCCTGAGATTCTGCGCCGGGCGGTGGGCGCGGGGCAAGAGGAGCGGCCTTGATCACCTACCTCTGGATCGCGCTCGGCGGCGCGCTGGGCAGCATCGCCCGCTACGGCTGCTCGAGCCTGGCGGCGCACTGGGTCGGCGAGACGTTCCCGTGGGGGACGCTGATCATCAACGTCGTGGGCTCGCTGGTGATCGGCTTCTTCGCGACGCTGACCGGGCCGGACGGTCGGGTGCTGGTCGCGCCGGACGCGCGGCAGTTCGTGATGGTCGGGCTCTGCGGCGGCTACACCACCTTCTCTTCGTTCAGCCTGCAGACGCTGAACCTGGTGCGCGACGGCGACATGCTGGCCGCCGGCGGCAACATCGCCGGCTCGGTCGTGCTCTGCCTGGCGGCGGTCTGGCTCGGCCACGTCGCCGCGGCGGCGCTGAACCAGACGCGATAGGAGGGCGCCTGATGGAGGTGCGGCGACGATTTGGCGTTAGGTTTTGCCGCACGATGATCGCATAGGCTTCGCCGCACGATGACCGCCTACGCCGAAACGCTCGCCCAGGCGCCGCCTGGCCCGACGCCCCCCGCCTCCGCCTTCGGGCATCGCCTCGCCCCGCCCGGCGACCCGCTCGAGGGCGCCAGCTTCGATCAGCTCTACACGGCCAGGATCGAGCCGGAGCTCGTCAAGCGCGAGGCCGAGCGCAGGGGCGCGCTGAAGACCTTCTTCATCGCGCTGGCCGGCGGCGGCGTGGTCGTCTTCCTCGAGAACATGCTGTTGGCGACCGCGAACGGCGGACCGCACAACCCCATCCCCACCTTGATGATCATGACGATGATCGCGGCCGCCGTGATCGGCTACCTGCCGATGGCCGCGGTCGCCAAGCGCGCCAAGGTCAGCGTGCTCGAGGCGCTCTGCGGCCCACTCGGGATCAGCTACAGCCCCGACGGGCCCGACCCGGCGTCGTTCGCCACCTACCACTCGCTGCACCTGCTGCCGCACTACGACGACAAGGCGTTCCAGGACTTCTTCGCCGGCCGCCGCAGCCAGGTCGACTTCTCGCTCTGCGAAGCCACGCTGCACGAAGGCTCGGGCAAGAACCGCCACGTGGTGTTCCAGGGCCAGCTGTTCCGGCTGGTCACGCCCCGGCGCCTGGCGTCGCAGACCGTGGTGCTGCGCAACTCCGGCTGGCTCAACCGCTTCGAATGCCCCGCCGGGCTGCAGCCGGTCGGCCTGGAGGACCCCAACTTCAACAAGGCGTTCGCCTGCTTCGGCTCCGATCAGGTGGAGGCGCGCGAGATCCTGACGCCCACCTTCATGCAGCGGCTCAGCGACCTCGAGGCGGCCTATTCCGGCGAGCACATCCGCTGCGCGTTCAGCGAGACCGAGCTCTTGATCGCGCTGGAGGCGCCCAACCGCTTCGAGATCGGCAACATGTTCTCGAACCTCGTCCAGCGCGCGCGGGTCGAGACCATCGCCCACAACCTCGAGCAGGTCTTCAAGCTGATCGACGAGTTCCAGGACGTCTGAAACTTAAGTGAGGCGCTCCTGAAGACCCTCGGCCTGATCGGCGGCATGAGCTGGGAGAGCACGACGCTCTACTACCAGCTGCTGAACCGCATCGCCCGCGAGCGGCTGGGCGGGCAGCACTCGGCCAAGCTCGTGTTGTGGTCGGTGGACTTCGCGCCGATCGCGCGGATGCAGGCGGCCGGCCTCTGGGACGAGGCGACCGCGGTGATGGTGGATGCCGCGCGGCGACTGGAGCGCGCCGGCGCCGAGGCGATCGTGATCTGCGCCAACACCATGCACCGGATGGCCGACGACGTGGCCGCGGCGGTCTCGCCGCCGCTGCTGCACGTGGCCGACGCGACGGCCGAGGCCATCCGCGCCGCGGGCGTGCGCCGCCCGCTGCTGCTCGCCACCCGCTTCACGATGGAGCAGGCTTCTATCGGGAGCGGCTGCAGGAAGCACGGCGTCGAGGCGCTGATCCCCGCGCCGAGCCGGACCGCGCGCGGCTGCACGCGATCATCTTCGACGAGCTGGTGCAGGGCCGCTTCAAGCTGGCCTCGAAGGACGCGCTGGTGGCGATGGCCGAGAGCGCGGTGCGCGGCGAAGGCGCCGACGGGGTGATCCTCGGCTGCACCGAGTTCGGCCTGCTGGTGAAGCCGGAGGACCTGCCCGCGCCGGTGTTCGACACCGCCGAGATCCACGCCAGGGCGGCGATGGACTTCGCGCTCGCCTGAACTGGCGCCGCTGAGTTCGGTCCGCGCCGCAATATCCCCAATTCGAGTGTCATCCCGGAAAGCGCGCAGCGCTTGTCCGGGATCTGCTTGGCGCCGCCGTTGGAAGTAGATCCCGGACAGCTCGCTGACGCGAGCTTCCGGGATGACAATCTTGTTGAGTGATGTGTCGTCGTTCTCGCGCGCTACGACGTGGGCAGCGGCGAGACGCCGAACAGCAGCGGGTGGGCGAAGATCAGCGCGCCCCAGACCATCACCGCGACGCCCAGCCGCCACCAGCCGATCTCGCCCAGGTTCAAGCTTTGACGCCCCGAGGCGATGGCCGCGAACGGGACGGCCGAGGTCTTGGCCGCGAAGCTGTCCCAGGCCCCGCCGAGCGCGCGGCGTCGCTTGCCGTCGATGCTCGCCGTGCCGAACACCGCCAGCGCCAGCAGCGAGCCGAAGAGGATCACGCTCGCCAGGTCGCCGTTGACCAGCAGGTGCCCGGCGGCCCAGAGGGCCACGCCCCAGAGGAACGGATGGCGGGTGACGCGCAGGATGCCGCGCACGGCGTCGGGCTTCGACAGCTGGCCCTCCTGCCGCACACTGGTGGGATTGGGGGTCAGCAGGCCAGGCACGATCAGCATGAAGGCGACGAAGGTCACCGCCAGCTGGATCCACTTGGTGACGGGCGTGGCGACCCACCAGACCGGATCGGCCCCGCTGCGCTGTGCGTGGACGTAGGCGATCGCCAGCCAGACCAGGCAGCCGAGGCTCGCCACCGAGAAAAGACCCATGTAGGGGCCCTCGCCGATCGCGCCGGTGATCGCGTCCCGTAGCCGCGTGCCCGAGATCGCGAGGTGGATGAGCAGGAACACCGCCGCGGCGGCGACGAGCCAGATCATGACGCCCTCCCTTGCGCTTGCGACCTGCGCCGGAGGTTGTGCCTGCCGCCGGTCAAGTCAATCGGCGAACGCGTCCTCGTCCGCCGCCGGCTGTTCGAGGTCGTCCAGCTCCGCCGTCAGCGGCCGATGCGCGCGGGCGGGCTTGGCGACGGCCGCTGGCGCGCCGGCCCGGCGCTGCACCGCCTCGATGCGGGCGAGCCAGCGGTTGGCCTCGGCGATCGCCTCGCGCGGCCGGGCAAAGCCGCCGCGCCCCGCCGGGTTCGGCCAGAGCGCCAGCTCGAAGTCGGGATGGGCCGGATCGTCGAACAGGAAGCGCAGGCGCACGTCGGCCTCGCCGCCGGTCTGCCGCTCGAGCCGGCGGCGCGGCTCGTCGCGCAGGGCTCTGGCCGCCACATGACCGTCGAGCTCGAGCTCGGCGCCGATCAGCTCTTCCAGCGGATAGACGATGCGCCAGGCGCCGCGATCCCAGGCGGTGACGAAGCGGCGGGCGGCGAGGCTCAGGGCGACGCCGCGGCCCGTTCCCGGCGCGATCAGCGCCGCGTCGGGGCGAGCCCCCAGTTCCTGCCGGAACACCCGGCCCAGCCGCCGCGGCTCGTTCATCAGCCACGTCCAGGCCATCGCCGCCAGGGTCAGGCCCGCGGCGGCCGCGCCGAGCGCCAGCACAAGCTTCAGCCACTCGCTCATCGGCGCGAGGGTAGGGGGAGTCTCGGCGGGCGCGAAGCCGGCGCGCGCTTCAGCCGTCGAGGTTCAGCTCGACGGTCACGGGCACGTGGTCGGAGGGCTTGTCCATCGCCCGGGCGCTCTTGTGGATGGTGACGCCGCCGAGGTGGTCGGCGGCCTGCGGCGAGAGCAGCAGGTGGTCGATGCGGATGCCGTGGTTCCGCTGCCAGGCGCCGGCCTGGTAGTCCCAGAAGGTGTAGCCGCCCGGCGCGCCGTCGGCCTCCATGTAGGCGTCGGTGAGGCCCAGCCACTTCAGCGCCCGAAACGCGCCGCGGCTCTCGGGCTGGAACAGCGCATCGCCCGTCCACGAGGCCGGATCGTCGGCGTCGGCCGGCTCGGGAATGACGTTGTAGTCGCCGCAGAGCGCCAGCGGCTCCTCGTAGGCCATCAGCTCGCTGGCGTGCGCCTTCAGCCGCGCCATCCAGGCCAGCTTGTAGGCGAAGCTGGTCGGTGCCGATCGGGTTGCCGTTCGGCAGGTAGATCGAGGCGACGCGGACCGGGTTGGGGCCCGAGACCACCGCCTCGATGTAGCGGGCGTGGTCGTCGCCATCGTCGCCCGGCAGGCCCTTGCGCACGTCCTCGAGCGGCGTCTTCGAGAGCAGCGCCACGCCGTTGTAGCTCTTCTGGCCGTGGACGGCGGCATTGTAGCCAAGGCTTTCAAAGGCTTCGGCCGGGAACTTCTCGTCGACGCACTTGATCTCCTGCAGGCAGGCGACGTCCGGACTGGCCTCGCGGAACCAGGCCAGCATGGTCTCCAGCCGCGCGTTGACCGAGTTCACGTTCCAGGTGGCGATGCGCATAGGAGGAAGATTAGGGGCGCCGATGACCGAGAGCTAGCAGCATCGGCGCACCCGGCTGACATGGAGCGCGCCGCAGGCCAGCTCAGACTCTCAGATTGAGAAAGAAACGCCGCAGCCGCAGCTGGACTTGGCGTTGGGGTTCTTCACGCGGAACTCGGCGGCGGCCAGCTCGTCGGCGAAGTCGATCTCCGAGCCGTTCAGCAGCGCCAGCGAGACCACGTCGACCACCGCCGCCGCGCCGTCGCGCTCCACCTTCAGGTCGTCGTCGTCCGCGTGATCGACCAGGTCGAACTTGTACTGGAAACCCGAGCAGCCGCCGCCCTCGACCGCCACGCGCAGCATCAGCGGGCGGCCTTCCTCGGCGGCGATCGCCTTCAGGCGGCGCGCGGCGGCGCTGGAAAGGGTGACGGGGGTCTGGGTCATCGCTTTGGGTTCGCTCCGGCCCCTTATATGAGAAGCCGTTGCAATTGGGCAAAGGGCGGGACCCCAGATGGCGCACGACGCGAAGAGCCCGTATGCGAAGAGCCGGGGCCGCGCCGCCTTCGCCTCCGACTGGCGCGCCTCGCGCGGTCGCCGCTACCCGGAGGCCGACAGCCGCACGCGCACGCCGTTCGCCCGCGACCGCGACCGCATCATCCACACCTCGGCGTTCCGGCGCCTGAAGGAGAAGACCCAGGTGTTCGTCGCCCACGAGGGCGACCAGTACCGCACCCGGCTCACCCACTCGCTGGAGGTGGCGCAGATCGCCCGCTCGCTGGCCGCCGCGATGGGCCTCGACGCCGACCTCGCCGAGACCATCGCGCTCGCGCACGACCTCGGCCATCCGCCGTTCGCCCACTCCGGCGAGGAGGAGCTGGAACAGCAGATGGCCGGCTTCGGCGGCTTCGACCACAACGTGCAGACTTTCCGCGTGGTGACCGAGCTGGAGACCCGCTACCCGGGCTTCCCCGGCCTCAACCTGACCTGGGAGACGCTGGAAGGGGTCGTCAAGCACAACGGCCCGGTCGCCGGCATGCTCGGCGAGGCGGTCTGGAAGGGCGTCGTGGCGTTCGACGCCGAGTTTCCGCTGGAGCTCGGCGGCTGGGCCTCGGCCGAGGCCCAGGTGGCGGCCCTCTCCGACGACATCGCCTACAACAACCACGACGTCGACGACGGCTTGCAGGCCGGCCTCTTCCAGCTTGCCGATCTCGACGATGTGCCGCTGATCGGGCCGATCCTGGCGGGCGTGCGGGCCGACTGGCCCGGCCTCGACGACCGGCTCACCCGCATGGAAGCGGTGCGCCGGATGATCGGGGCGATGATCGACGACGTGATGGCCGAGACCGAGCGGCGCGCCGACGCGGCCAAGGTGGGCTCGGCGGCGGACGTGCGCGGCCTCGGCAAGGCGCTGGTGGCCTTCTCGCCCGACATGTTCGAAGACCTGTCGCGGCTGCGCGAGTTCCTGTTCGAGCGCATGTACCGGCATTGGCGGGTCAACCGCACGCGCAGCCAGGCGCGCCGCATCCTGGCCGACATGTTCCAGCTGTTCCTGGGCGAGCCCGACGTGCTGCCGGCTGGCTGGGGCGCCAAGGCGATGGCGGCCGACGAGGAGGGCCGCGCGCGGATCGTCTGCGACTACATCGCCGGCATGACCGACCGGTTCGCGATCGAGGAGCACCGCAAGCTGTTTCAGCTTGACGCGTGGGGCATGAGCTAGACGCCGACGGCCGGCCATCTCTTGTAAACTCGGACGGGCGCACAAAGCGATTCGCGGGGGACCTGGAGCGCCGGAGTAGTTCGATGTCCGATTATGATGACCGCGGGGCCTACACGCCGCCCGCCGACCGCCTCGCCTTCGATCCCCGCCAGCCGGTGCGCGGCGGCGGTCCCGCGCCGGTGACGCTGATCGTCAGCGCGGTGGTGCTGATCGGCCTCGTGGGCGGGGTGTTCTTCCTCTACCGAGACGGCTTCCGCCATCGCGGCGAGGCGCCGGCCGCTGGTCGGCGCGCCGGTCGACGACGTTCGCACGCCAGCCGCGGCGCCGCCGCCGCCCGCCGCGAACGCCGCGCCAGCCAGCCTGGTGGTCGACAAGACCACCGCCCCGAGCCCGGCGCCCGCCTTCGCGCCGGCGCCCGAGCAGCCGCTGCCGCGCGCCGCGCCGGCCGCCATCCCGGTCGCCGCACCGGCGAGCCCGCCCGTCGCCGCGAAGCCCCCGCCGCCGCCGCAGGTGGTCATGCTCGCGCCAGACGCGCCGCCCGTCGCCGCGCCGCCGAAGAAGGCCGCGCCAGCGTCCGCGCCCCGCCTCGCGCCGGCGCCCCGGCTGGCGGCCGCCGCGCCGCCGGCGGAACGCCCCGTCGTGCATCATTCCGCGTCGGTCACCATCGCCAGCCTCACCGACGACGCGCTCAGCCGTCACACCCGGGCCGCCCGGGCGGTGCACGACGACCAGGCGACGAAGCCCTGGCAGGCGGAAGCGCCGAAGCTGATCGCGCCGCCGGCGCGCCACGCGGCCGTCGCCGCGCACAAGGGCGCCCAGGCGCCGGCGACGCGGCTGGTCGGCGCCCCGGCGCCCGGCTGGGTGCAGATCGGCGCCTTCTCCTCGCCGACGCTGGCCGACCAGGGCTGGCGCGACATCGCGCGGCTCGCGCCCGCGGCGATGGCCGGCAAGGGCAAGGCCGTGCAGCCGCTCGACCGCGACGACGGAACCACGCTCTACCGCGCCTACGTGACCGGCTTCGCCAGCGTCGCGGCGGCGCAGAACTTCTGCGCCGGGCTGCAGGCGTCCGGGAAGGCCTGTATCGTCAAGTGAAGGAGGCGGCGTGAGCGAGAGCTTCCAGCCCGACCTGGACTTCGACGCGGCGCGCGGCGCGGTCGAGACCGGCGAGGCGCTGATCGTCGACCTCGAGGCCTACGAGGGACCGCTCGACGTGCTCGCTGGCGCTCGCCCGGCAGCAGAAGGTCGACCTGCTGCAGATCTCGGTGGCCAAGCTCGCAGACCAGTACCTCGCCTTCATCCGCGTGGCGCGCCGCCTGCGCTTCTCGCTGGCGGCCGACTACCTGGTGATGGCGGCCTGGCTGGCCTGGCTGAAGTCGCGGCTGCTGCTGCCGCGGCCGGAGCGCGGCAAGGGCGGCGAGATGCGGCGCGGACGAGGCGGCCCAGCATCTGGCCTTCCGCCTCGCCAAGCTCGACGCGATGCGCAAGGCGGCGGAGGCGCTGCTGGCCGGACCGGTGCTCGGCCGCGACGTCTTCGTGCGCGGCGATCCGGAGGAGGCGCGCATCGTCTCTTCCAGCCGCATCGCCGGCGACCTCTACGAGCTGATGGACGCCTACGTCAGCCAACGCCGCCGCGAGACCCAGCGACACTACACGCCGGCGCCGCCGTCGGCCTGGCCGCTGGAGGATGCCCGCGAGCGGCTACGCTCGATGCTGCCCGACCTGCAGCGCTGGACGCCGCTGACCGGCGTCGCGCCGATGGGCTCGGCAGGCGAAGGCCCCAGCCGCGCCTCGTTCGTCGCCTCGACGCTGTCGGCCACGCTGGAGTTCGTCCGCGAAGGCGATCTGGAGGCGCGCCAGCTCGAGCACTTCGCCGAGATCTACCTGCGCCGCAGGCGGGCGGCGTGACGGCGCGGAACTCGTTCCCCTCCCCCTTGCGGGGAGGGGCTAGGGGTGGGGGTGCGTGCTCGATGGAGGGGACTATCATCGACGGGCCAATGGTCACCGAACCAGCCGACACCTCCACCTCCGACCCCTCCCCGCAAGGGGGAGGGGAGTCCGTGGAGCGCATGGTCGAGGCGCTGCTGTTCGCGGCGGCCGAGCCGCTCGGCGTCTCGGATCTGGCGCGGCGGCTGCCGGAGGGCGCGGACGTCTCGGCCGCGCTGGCGACGCTCGGCGCCCGCTACGAGGGGCGCGGCGTGCGGTTGGCGGAGGTGGCGGGCCGCTGGCGCTTCCAGACCGCCGACGATCTCGCCTTCCTGATGACCGAGGAACGCGCCGAGCCGCGGCGGCTGTCCCGCGCCGCCCAGGAGACGCTCGCCATCGTCGCCTACCACCAGCCGGTGACCCGCGCCGAGATCGAGGCGATCCGCGGCGTGCAGGCGAGCCGCGGCACCCTCGACGTACTGCTGGAGATCGGTTTCGTGCGGCCGCGCGGGCGCCGGCGCACGCCCGGCCGGCCGGTCACCTACGCCACCACCGACGCCTTCCTGGAGCACTTCGGCCTCGCCAACCTCGCCGACCTGCCCGGCGCGGCGGAGATGAAGGCCGCGGGCCTCCTCGGCCTCGACCTGCCGCCGGACTTCGCCGTGCCCGACCCCTCGCAGGCCGCGAGCGACGACGAGGCGCTCGGCGAAGGCGTGGGCGCCGAAGAGGCGGGGGCCGAGTTCCACACCGACTTCATCGGCGCCGAATCCGGCGGCGAAGGGGCATAAGGCCGCGCGAGGGCGCGTGTTGTTGGCGTGGCTGGGCGGGCGAGCCTATATACGGGCCGACGGATCGCTGGATTCGCGGGCGTTGAAGAACGCCTGGGAAGCCGCCGGGCCCCGCGAGAAGAGTTGGAGACGCTGCCGATGGGCACATTCGGTCCCATTCACTGGATCATCCTCGGGGCGATCGCGCTCCTGCTGTTCGGCGGGCGCGGCAAGCTCTCCAGCATCATGGGCGACGCCGCCAAGGGCGTGCGCGCCTTCCGCGAGGGCCTGAAGGGCGAGGACGACAAGCCCGAGGCGCAGCCGGCCCAGCCGCTGCCGTCACCCGCGCCCGAGAAGGACCCGATCGTCCGTTAGCCGCGAACCTGGCCGGCCAGCCTTGCGACGCCGCGGGGCGGCCGGCGCCTGAAAGCCAAGGCTTGAGCCCCGCGAGATGTTTCCTGAAGGCCGGCTGTTCGATTTCCTGATCGTCGGCGCCGTCGCCCTCATCGTGGTGGGGCCGAAGGACCTGCCGGTGCTGATGCGCAAGGTCGGCCAGTTCATGGCCCGCGTGCGCGGCATGGCGGCCGAGTTCCGCGCCTCGTTCGACGAACTGGCCCGGCAGTCCGAGCTCGACGAGCTGCGGCGCGAGGTGCAGGCGCTGCGCACCGCCCGGCCGATGGACTTCGCCGCCACCCACCTCGGCGCCGGCGACGTGATCTCGGAGATCCGCTCGGACCTGGCCGACACCAACGCGGAGATCGCCGCCCACGCCGGCCCGATCGAGACCGCGCCGCCCGCCGACCCGCCGCCGCCCGATCCCGCGCCGCCGCCCGAGGCGGCTGACGCCGCGGCTGCGCCAGCGGCGCCGCGGCCCAAGCCGGCGAAGCGCGCACGCAAGGCGTCCGCCACTTGAGCCAGCGACGACGAGGCCGAGATCGAGGCGTCGCGCGCGCCGCTGATGGAGCACCTGGTCGAGCTGCGCCGGCGGCTGATCGTCTGCGCCGCGGCGCTGGCGGTCGGCTTCGGCGTCTGCTTCTACTTCGCGCACGCCGACTGATCTACTTCCTGCTGCTGAAGCCGTTCGAGATCGGCGCGCGGCTGTTGGCGGCGCAGAAGGCGGCCGGCAGCCACGGCTCGCTCGACCTCTTGATGACGCTGCTGGGACTGAAGGCCGCGCCGGCGGCGACCCAGCACCTCAACCTCGTCTTCACCGCCCCGCTGGAGTTCTTCTTCACCAAGGTGAAGCTCGCCGGCTTCGGCGCGGTGGTGATCGCCTTCCCGGTGCTGGCCTGGCAGCTCTACCGGTTCGTGGCGCCCGGTCTCTACAAGCGCGAGCGGCGCGCCTTCCTGCCGTTCCTGCTCGCCTCGCCGGTGCTGTTCCTGATGGGCGCGGCGCTGGTCTACTTCATGATGCTGCCGTTCGTGCTGTGGTTCTCGCTGAACCAGCAGGTGATGGGCGGCCGGGCGCGATCTCGGTGCAGATGCTGCCGAAGGTCTCCGACTACCTGAGCCTGGTCACCACGCTGCTGCTGGCGTTCGGGATCTGCTTCCAGCTGCCGGTGGTGCTCTCGCTGCTCGGCATGGCCGGGCCTTGTCAGCGCCAGCATGCTGCGCGCCGGCTGGCGCTATGCGGTGGTCGGGCGTCTTCGCGGTGGCCGCGGTGGTGACGCCGCCCGACCCGATCAGCATGCTCTCGCTCGCGGTGCCGATCTGCCTGCTCTACTTCGCCTCGATCGCCTGCGTGCAGCTGATCGAGTGGCGCCGCGCCAAGGAAGACGCGCTCGCCGAGGGGCAGACCGCGTAGCCCATGCCCCCTCCGTCCGCTTCGCGGACACCTCCCCCGAGGGGGAGGAGATTCAGCGCGCGGTCTCTTCCCCCTGAGAGGGAAGTGGCGCGGAGCGCCGAAGGGGGCATCCTTGCGGCGCTCCCCGACGCGCCTTAAGGGGGGCGCTTCCCGACTTCCGGCGCCTCTCTCCATGCACGACATCAGGGCCATTCGCGACGATCCCGAGGCGTTCGACCGCGCCTGGGCCTCGCGCGGGCCTGGCGCCGCAGACGCCGGAGCTGCTGCGGCTCGACGCCGAACTGCGCCGCGTGCAGACCGAGGCTCAGGAAGCCCAGGCGATCCGCAACGACCTCTCCAAGCGGATCGGCCAGGCCAAGGCCAAGAAGGACGAGGCCGAGGCGCAGCGGCTGATGGCCGAGGTCGAGAGCTTCAAGGCGGTCATCGGCGAGCGCGGCGACCAGGAGGCGACGCTCCGCGCCGCGCTCGACGAGACGCTCGGCGGCCCTGCCCAACGCCCCGGACGCCGACGTGCCGGTCGGCGAGGACGAGCACGGCAACGTCGAAGTTCGCCGCTACGGCGAGCCCGACACGATCGAGAACCCAAAGGACCACGTCGACCTCGGCGCCGGGCTCGGGATGATGGACTTCGAGGCCGCGGCGCGGATGTCCGGCGCGCGGTTCGTGGTGCTGCGCAAGGACCTCGCGCGGCTGGAGCGGGCGATCGGCCAGTTCATGCTCGACCTGCAGACGCAGGAGCACGGCTATACGGAAGTCTCGCCGCCGCTGCTGGTGCGCTCGGAGGCGGTGTTCGGCGTCGGACAGCTGCCGAAGTTCGCCGACGACCTCTTCCGCACCACCGACGACCGCTGGCTGATCTCCACCGCCGAGGTCTCGCTGACCAACCTGGTGCGCGAAGCAGATCACCGACGAGGCGGAGCTGCCGCTGCGGCTCACCGCGCTGACGCCGTGCTTCCGCTCCGAGGCCGGCGCGTCGGGCAAGGACACCCGCGGGATGATCCGCCAGCACCAGTTCTACAAGGTGGAGCTGGTCTCGATCACCACGCCCGAAGCAGAGCCAGGCCGAGCACGAGCGCATGGTCGAGTGCGCCGAGGCGGTGCTGAAGCGGCTGGAGCTGCCGTTCCGCACCGTGCTGCTGTGCACCGGCGACATGGGCTTCTCGGCCCGCAGGACCTACGACATCGAGGTCTGGCTGCCGAGCCAGGGCATGTACCGCGAGATCAGCTCCTGCTCGAACTGCGGCGACTTCCAGGCCAGGCGCATGGACGCGCGCTGCAGGAAGGCCGGCGAGAAGGGCACGCGCTTCGTCCACACGCTGAACGGCTCGGGCCTGGCGGTCGGCCGCACGCTGGTGGCGCTGATGGAGAACTACCAGGACGAGAAAGGCCGCATCGCCATCCCCCAGGCGCTGCACCGTTATCTCCCCGGCCTGACGCACATCGGAGGGGAGGGGTGAGGATCCTCGTCACCAATGACGACGGGATCAACGCCGAGGGGCTGGCGGCGCTGGAGCGGATCGCGCGCCAGCTCTCGGACGACGTCTGGATCGCCGCGCCGGAGCACGAGCAGTCGGGCGCCTCTCGGGCGCTGACGCTGTCGGAGCCGCTGCGGGTGCGCAAGCTCGACGCGCGCCGCTGGGCCATCACCGGCACGCCGACCGACTGCGTGATGCTGGCGGTGGAGGAGCTGATCAAGGACCAGCGCCCCGACCTGGTGCTCTCCGGCGTCAACCGCGGCCACAACACCGCCGAGGACGTCACCATGTCCGGCACCGTGGCCGGCGCGATCCAGGGCATGGCGCTGGGCGTGCCCTCGATGGCGCTCTCGCAGTCGCTGGCGGTCTTCCACGACGACGTGGTCGCCCACTACGAGACGGCGGAGGCCTACGCGCCCGGCATCATCGAGCGGCTGCTGGAGGCCGGCTGGCCGAAGGACGTGGTCATCAACCTCAACTTCCCGAACCGCCCGCCGGACGAGGTCGAGGCGGTCGAGGTGACCCGCCAGGGCTTCCGCGACATCCACAACATGAAGGCCGAGAAGCGCACGGACTTGCGCGGCCGCGACTACTATTGGATGGGCTTCACGGCCCGTCGTCCGGCGGTTGCGGAAGGCACCGATCTCGCCGCCGTCCTCGCCGGGCGCATCTCCGTCACCCCGTTGCACATCGATTTGACCCACATGCCCACCGTTCACGCCCTAAAAGGCGTCCTTGGCGGCGCGCCGCCGAAGCTGCGGGCGAGCGCATGACCGAACCGGCCAGGCAAGCCGAGACCCACGAAACCCAGCTGGCGCGCCTCGTTCTGGCGTTGCGCTCGCAGGGCGTGACCGATCCGGCGGTGCTTGCGGCGATCGAGCGCACCCCCCGCGACCTCTTCACGCCGGAGCTCTTCAAGGAGCGCTCGTGGGAGGATTCGGCGCTGCCGATCGCCTGCGGCCAGACCATCAGCCAGCCGTTCATCGTCGGCCTGATGACGCAGGCGCTGACGCTGGAGCCGAGGGCGCGCGTCCTCGAGATCGGCACCGGATCCGGCTACCAGACCGCGGTGCTCTCGCGCCTGGCGCGGCTCGTCTACACGATCGAGCGATACCGCACGCTGAAGCGCGAGGCCGAGAGCCGGTTCGAGATGCTGGGCCTGACCAACGTGATCACCAAGTTTGGCGACGGGGGACAGGGCTGGCCCGAGCAGGCGCCTTTCGACCGCATTCTGGTCACGGCGGCGGCGCCATCCGAGCCGAAGGTCCTGCTGCGCCAGCTGAAGCCTGCCGGCGTTCTGGTCGCGCCGATCGGCAAGGGACCGGTCCAGCGGCTGATGCGCTACGCCGGCGACGGCGCGGGGGCGTTTCCCGGCTGAAGTCCTATGCGAGGTCCGGTTCGTCCCCCTGCTCGAGGGCGTGGCGCGCGAGCTGTGAGGTCTGGCGGGCGTCGCAAGGACGGCGCGCGTTGTTCGGAGGCTTAACGGATGATTAAGGGCGAACCAGCGACTCGTTCGCACCATACGAGGCAAGGATGCGCCGATGAGTAAGCTCTTGGCGGGAAGCGGCCGTGGCGGCCCTCGTGTGCGGGAGCCTGACGGCCTGCGCGACGCCGCAGTATCCGATCGACGCCAACGACGCGGGGCCGCACGCGCCGCTGAGCATCGCCAAGCCGCAGTACCCGATCGACGCCAGCGAGCCCGCGCCCCGCCCGCGCGAGGCCCGCGACGCCGCCGCGGCCGCCCGGCCCGCGCCGCCGCAGCCTGCCGCGTCGCCAGCCGAGCCGCCGGTCGCCGCGCCGGTCGGCCGGGTCGAGAGCCAGCCGCTGCCGCCGCCCGGGCCCTCGGCGAGCGCCGACGGAGCGCGGCTGCAGTACGCCGCGATGAGCACCGAGAGCGAGGCCGCCGGCGGCGCGCAGCCCGCCACCATGCGCCGCCCGCGGCGCCTGTCGCCGCCCCGTCGTCGGCCGCGCCGCCGCCGGCCGAGCCGCCGCCCGGCGATGCGGCGCTGACGCCCCAGGCAGGTGATCCACGACCAGCCCGCCGCCGCCGCCGCGCCGCCGCCACAGCGCGCCCTACGTCGCGCGCCAGTCCGCCGTGCTGCCGCCGTCCGCGGGCGGCGGCTCGGATCTCTTCATCACCGGCCCGGTGGTGAGCGCCACCGGCGACGTCTACGAGAACTACGAGGTCCAGCGCGGCGACCATGTCGACGAGCTGGCGCGCAACTTCTCCACCACCCGCGATGCGCTGCTGGACGCCAACCACATCCGCGCGCCCTACGTGCATCCGCCCCGGCCAGATCATGAAGGTGCCGGTCGCCAAGGCCTATGTGGCGCGCACCGGCGACACGCTGGCCGGCGTCGCCCAGCGCTTCTCGGTGAGCCCGAGCGAGCTGGCCGCAGCTGAACCACCTCTCGGCCCGCGACGTGCTGCGGGCCGGCCAGCAGATCGGCCTGCCGTCGTCGATGCGCGACCGCGGTCCGCAGCGGCTGATGGACACCCCGTACACCAGCCGCATACGCCGAGACGCCCCGCCGCCGCGCCGCAGCGAATACGCGCCGTCGCACGGCTACGTCACCCAGGTCCCGCAGCAGCCGACGATGGTGCCGGACACCGGCTACCACGCCGCGCCGGCGGCCGCCGCCGCCCGAGGCCGCGCCGAGCGCTCACCGACGCCGCAGATCACCGCGGCGGCGCGCGGCCGGTTCGTCTGGCCGGTGCGCGGCGACATCGTCAAGAAGTTCGGCCCGCTCGGCATCGGCCAGCGCAACGACGGCGTCGACATCAAGGCGCCGCAGGGCTCCGACGTGAAGGCCGCCGCGCCCGGCGAGGTGGTCTACGCCGGCAACCAGGTGCCGGGCTTCGGCAACCTGGTGCTGATCAAGCACGCCGACGGCTGGGTGACGGCCTACGCCCACCTCGACAATGTCAGCGTGCAGATGCGCCAGCAGGTCGTCGCAGGGCCAGACGGTGGGGTCGGTCGGCATGACCGGCGGGCTCACCGAGCCGGAGCTGCACTTCGAGGTGCGCTACGCCCCCTCCGCCCAGGACAAGGCCCGCCCGGTCGACCCGGTGCTGGTGCTGCCCGCGGCTTAAGCGCGAGGTCCTTCTCCCCTTGCGGGAGAAGGTGGCGCGAAGCGCCGGATGAGGGGTCGACAGGCCCCTCGGGCTAGCGCTGCCAGCAGGCAAACCTCGAACTCTGGCGCGACCCCCGGTGCGCCTGGTCAACCCGTTCGGGCTGCGCCAATACGCCCGCGCCGTCGGCAAGCTGGCCAAGAACGACCCCGTCGATGCGCGCCTGAGCGCGCGCTTCGTCGCCGAGCTGCCGACCCGGCCGCCGCGCCACGATCCCATGCTCGAGCAGATGGCCGAGCTGGTGACGGCCCGCCGTCAGCTCACCGACGACAAGGTCCGCCTCGGCAACCAGATCGAGCACCTGCGCGATCCGGTCCTGAGGCGCATGAGCAAGCGGCGGCTCGCAAGCCTGCACAGCGCAGATCCTGGCGATCTCCAAGCGCCTGGCCCAGCTCGTCGCCGACGAGACGCGGCTGGCTGCCAAAGATCGGCTGATCCAGTCGCTCCTGGGCGCAGGGCCGGTGCTCAGCCATACCCTGATCGCCCTCGTCCCGGAGCTGGACGAGGTCGATCGGCGCGAACTGGCCGCCCTGGTCGGCGTCGCCCCCTATGACGACGACAGCGGCAAGCGCCACGGCAAGCGCTCCATCTGGGGCGGTCGAGCCGATGGTCCGACACCCTCTGCCAGCGCTCGCCGAGCGGCCTATCCGGCGCCTCGTCGGAATGCATCACAGTCAGCCGCTCGGCAGCGTCGGCGAGGCCCGCCTCGATGATCGCTGCGTTGGCCTCCTGCCCGCTCCAAGGGGAGAAGGATCGTCTCCCGCTACAGCGGCAGCGGCTTGCCGAGTTCGCCGGCGAGGTCGCGGACGAACTGCCAGGCCACCCGGCCGGAGCGGGCGCCGCGCAGCTGCGCCCACTGCAGGGCGCGGCGGTCGAGGTCGGGCGCCACCAGGTCGAAGCGCACCGCGTAGGCGCGCACCGCCGCCAGGTAGGCCTCCTGGTCCATCGGCGGGAAGCCGATCCACAGGCCGAAGCGGTCGGAGACGCTGATCTCCTCCTCGGCGTCCTCGGCCGCGGCGATCGCGCCGCGGTTCTCCACGTGGTCGCGCGGCATCAGGTGGCGGCGGTTGGAGGTGGCGACGAAGAGCACGTTGGCCGGCGGCCCGGAGACGCCGCCCTCCAGCGCCGACTTCAGCGCCTTGGCGGCCGCCGCGCCTTCCTCGAACGACAGGTCGTCGCAGAGCACCACGAAACGCTCGGGCCGGCCGCGCAGCTCGTCGAACAGCACCGGCAGGTGGGCCGACGTCGTCGCGGTCGATCTCCACCAGCTTCAGGTCGGCGTGCCGGTTCGGCCACCGCCATGAACGCCGCCTTGGCCAGCGAGCTCTTGCCGGTGCCGCGCACGCCCCAGAGCAGCACGTGGTTGGCGGGCAGGCCGGCGGCGAAGCGCCCGAGGTTCTCGGTGAAGCGCAGCTTCTGCCGCTCGACCCCGACCAGCAGGTCGAGCGCGAGGGCGAAGTCGGGGGCCGGCACGAAGCCGCCGCTCGCCGGGTCGTGGCGGAAGAGCCGCGCCGCGCCGAAGTCGGGCCGGGCCGCCCTGGCCGGCGCCAGGCGCTCCAGCGCCGCGGCGATCCGCGCCAGGGCCTCGCTGCGGCTGGAACCGTGGTCTGCCATGGCGGCCTCTTAAGGGAAGGCGCTTGCATTGCAAAAGCAGGAGCGAGCCACTAGCTTCCGCGCGATTTCGCGCCGGGCGCCTTTCATGGGCTGCCCGCGCGATGCTTTTCTCGGAGCCCGAATGCTGCTTCCCACCGCCCTCGTCCTGGCCGCCGCGGCCCCCGCCGCCGGCGGGGGCGGGCTGCAGGACATCCTCCAGAGCCCGCTGCTGTTCATCGGCGTCATGGTGGTGCTGATGTACTTCCTGCTGCTGCGCCCGCAGCAGCAACGGGCCCGCCAGCACCGCGACATGATCGGCGGCATCAAGCGCGGCGACACCGTGGTGTTGTCCAGCGGCGTGATCGGCAAGGTGGTGCGGGTCGAGGAGACCGAGCTCGGCGTCGAGATCGCCCAGAACGTCTCCATCAAGGTGATCAAGTCGATGGTCTCCGAGGTGCGCGCCCGCGGCGAGCCGGTCGCCGCCAACGACGCCAAGAAGTCTTAGGCGACCGCGAAAGCCGATGCTCGAGCTTTCCCGCTGGAAGATCATCCTCGTCGTCGGGTCGCTGATCTTCGGCATCCTGTTCTCTTTGCCGAACGTGCTGCCGGACCAGGTGCTGGCGCAGTGGCCGGGCTTCCTGCCGCACCAGCGGCTCAACCTCGGCCTCGACCTGCAGGGCGGCTCCGTCGCTGCTCTATGAGGTCGACACCGACGCGCTGAAGAAGGAACGCCTGAACGACCTCTCCGAGGAGGCGAGCCAGGAGCTGCGCGACGCGCAGATCACCTTCCAGAACCTCAGCATCACGACCGGCGTCGTCGCCCTGAAGACGACCGACCCCGCCCAGGTCGAGGCGGCGGCGACGGCGCTCGGCAAGGTGGGCGGCTCGCTGACCACCGGCTCGCAGAGAGGTGGTCGTCACCCACGACGCGGCCGGCAACTTCCAGATCGCGCTGACCGGCCCCGGCGATGCAGCAGATGACGCGCAACGCGGTCGCCCAGACCATCGAGATCATCCGCCGTCGCATCGACCTCTTGGGCACCAAGGAGCCCGACATCCGCCAGCAGGGGACGGATCGGATCACCATCGAGGCGCCTGGCGAGAGCGACCCGCAGAAGCTGAAGGACGTGGTCGGCCAGACCGCCAAGCTGACGTTCCAGATGGTCGACGAGTCGTTCCCGAACCCGGACGCGACCACCATCGTGCCGCCCGACGACATCGTGCTGCCCTACACGGAGACCATCAGCGGCGGCGCGCCGCGCTTCATCGTGGTCAAGCGCCACGTGGCGGTGGACGGCGCCATGCTGACCCACGCCCAGCAGGGGTTCGATTCGCAGCAGGGCACGCCGGTCGTCGAGTTCCGCCTCAACGGCGCGGGCGCGCACCGCTTCGGCCAGGTGACCACGGAGAACGTCGGCCACGCGTTCGCCATCATACTCGACAACCGGGTGATCTCGGCGCCGAGGATCGAGACGCCGATCATCGGCGGCCAGGGCCAGATCACCGGCAACTTCACCATCGAGAGCGCCAATCAGCTGTCGCTGCTGCTCAACTCCGGCGCGCTGCCGGCGCCGCTGAAGGTGATCCAGGAGCGCACGGTCGGCGCGGACCTCGGCGCCGACTCGGTGCGCGCCGGCGTCACTGGCCTGGCGATCGGCGCGGCGCTGATCTTCGGCTTCATCATCCTCGCCTACGGCCTCTTCGGCGTCTTCGCGGCGGCCGGCCCTGATCGTCAACCTGCTGATGATGTTCGGCGCCCTCTCGATGACGCAGGCGACGCTGACGCTGCCGGGCATCGCCGGCCTCATCCTCACCATGGCCGTGGCCGTCGACGCCAACGTGCTGATCTATGAGCGGATGCGCGACGAGGCCAACGCCGGGCGTGCCCGCGATGGCGGCCGCCGACGCCGGCTACCGGCGCGCGATGAGCTCGATCTTCGACGCCAACGTCACCACCCTGATCTCGGCGCTGATCATGTTCTCGTTCGGCGCAGGGCCGGTGAAGGGCTTTGCCTGGACGCTGTCGATCGGCGTTCTCACCTCGGTGTTCTCGGCGATCCTGGTCACCCAGCTCCTGATCGGGTGGTGGTTCAGGACCACCCGCGCCAGGACCCTGCCGATCGCCTGAAGGACGCGTCCTAGGATTTTCCATGAGCGGAACCCAGATCGTCAGCGAGCGGCCGCAGCGTCGCAGCCTCTGGCCCTTCATCCACTTCGTGCCGCGCCAGACCCACTTCAACTTCGTGGGCCTGGCGCCCTACGCGGCGGTGCTGTCGGTGCTGCTGGTGATCGGCTCGGGCGCGTCGCTGTTCCTGCACGGCGCAAAGCCGGTGAACTTCGGCGTCGACTTCGTCGGCGGCACCAAGCTGGAGGTGACGACCGCCGGCGCCGCGCCGCTGGCGCAGATCCGCAGCGATCTGGCCGCGCATCGGCGTCAGCGACGCGCAGGTGCAGGGCGTGCGGCGCCGAACGGCGCGGCCGATCCAGTTCAGCGGCGTGACCGGCCAGACGCCGGACGCGGCCCCGGCCTTCGTGCAGGACAAGCTGCAGGCGGCGATCCCCGGCCTGAAGGTGACCGGCGTCAGCGAGGTCGGCGCCAAGGTCTCCGGCGAGCTATCTGACGGGCGGCCTGGAGGCGCTCGGCGTCGCGCTGGGGCTGACGCTGCTCTACATCTGGTTCCGCTTCCAGCTGCAGTTCGGCCTGGGCGCGATCCTGGCGCTGGCCCACGACATCGTGCTGACGATCGGCTTCCTGTCGGTCACCCGCATCGAGGTCTCGATGACCTCGATCGCCGCGCTGCTCACGGTGATCGGCTACTCGATGAACGAGAAGGTGATCAGCTTCGACCGGCTGCGCGAGAACCTCAGGAAGTACAAGACCACCCCGCTCGCCGAGGTGATCAACCTGTCGGAAAACGAGCGGCTGTCGCGCACCATCATCACCGGCACGACCGCGCTGCTGGCGCTGTCGGGCTCGATCTTCAACCCGGCCTCGGCGCTCTTCTCGCTGACCGCCACCATGGCGTTCGGCATCCTGGTGGGCACCTACTCCTCGATCTACGTCGCCCTGCCGGTGATCCTGCTCTGGGGCGTCAAGCGCGACGACGACGAGGCCGGCGCCGATCCGGCTGCAGCCGTCGCGGCGCTGATCCGGCGATGCGCGAGCCGCCGGCCATCGACGCCTATGGCGGCGGCGGCTTCCGGGTGGCGCGGCGTCTGGCGGCCGGGCTCGCTGCTGATCCTCGCCGACGCGCCGCAGGACTGGCGGCCGGCGACGTTCGCGCGAGCTGACGCCGGAGCGACTTCGCGGCCGTGCTCGCCGCCCCGCGCGGCGCGGTGGAGTTCGTGCTGCTGGGCACCGGGGCGACGCAGGCGCTGCCGCCCAGGGCGATCCGCGACGCGCTGCGCGCCGCCGGCCTTGGCCTGGAGTTCATGGCCACCGAAGCGGCCGCGCGGACCCACAACGTGCTCGCCTCGCAAGGCCGGCTTTTCGCCACCGCGCTCATCGCGGTCTGATCGCGCCGTGATATAAACGGACCCGGTTTCCAGGCGCCGGGAAACGCCCTATACCCGAGGCAAGGGTAGGAACTCGGGAAAGGGTTCGAGATGGCTGCTTTTCTAGGCAATTTCCGCAATGTCATGGTCGCCGGGGTGCTGCTGGCGATCCTGATGATCGTCGGCTTCGGCGTCTGCGAGCCCGCACAATTTCGACCGCGTGTTCTGGGAAGCGGTGCTGCGCTGGATCCACGTGTTCTTCGGCATCCTGTGGATCGGCCTGCTCTACTATTTCAACTTCGTCGCCGGCGCGGAAGACGCCGGAAATCCCGGCCGAGCTGCGGCCGGCGCTTACCAAGTACATCACCCCCGAGGCGCTGTTCTGGTTCCGCTGGGCCGCGCTCTTCACCGTGCTGGCCGGCATCTGCGTGGCGGGCCTGCGCGGCGGGACTACGCCGCCAACGTCTTCACCTTCGGGCTGGCGGGCGGCTACGACGCCTCCAAGCACGGCTACACGCTGATGGGGATCGGCATCTATCTGGCCATCATCATGTTCCTCAACGTCTGGGGCGTGATCTGGCCGAACCAGAAGAAGGTGCTGGGCATCGTCGAGGCCGACGCCGACGCCAAGGCGAGCGCGGCGCGGATCGCCGGGCATGGCCTCGCGGATCAACACGCTGCTGTCGCTGCCGATGCTGACCTCGATGGCGATGTACCAGACGCATGTTCGGCTGAGTTTGACGGACGAGCGCGGCGGACGATCTCGACGACCTGATCCGCCGCGTCGATCCCGACCGGTGGCTGACCAGCCGCTTCATCGGCGACGCGGCCGCGCGGGCCGACGTCATCGCCCTCTACGCCTACGACCATGAGCTCGCCCGCGCCCGGCGCGTCGCCTCGACGCCGCTGATGGCCGAGATCCGCCTGACCTGGTGGCGCGAGGCGCTGGACGAGATCTTCGAGGGCCGCCCGGTGCGACGCCACCCGACCGCCGAAGCGCTGGCCGCCGCCGTTCGCCGCCGCGGCCTGCCCCGCGCGCCGCTGGAGGCGATGATCGACGGCCAGATCGAGGCGCTCGAGCAAGCCGTGCTCGATGCGGCGGGCGCCGTCGCCTGGGCCGAGGCGGTCGAGGGCTCGGCGGCGCGGGCCGCGGCGATGATCCTCGATCCGTCCGCGCCCGCCGAGGCCGCCGCGCCCGCCGGCCGGGCCTGGGGCCTGGCGCTGCTGCTGCGGGCCGGGCTGGCGCCGCGCGAGACGCTGGGGCCGCCGCTGCGCGCGGCGCTGGCGGAAGCGCGCGCGGCCGCCGCTATCGCTCGGCGTCGCGGCGCTGCCCGCCGCGCTGCCCGCCCGCCTCGCGCGGTTCGACCTCGCCGGCCGCAGACCCGGTCCGTTCGGCCAACGCCTCGCCCTGGTGCTGGCGAGCGCGACGGGGCGGCTCTAGCCTGCGCGGATGAGCGAGCCCCGACCCGTCACCGTCCGCCCGGCGCGCCCGGACGACGACGCCGCGCTGATCGCCATCCTCTACGACACCTTCGAGAGCACCTGGCGCCCGCAGGTCACCGAGGCCGCGGCCGCCGCGTTCCGCGCCGAAGACCGGCCGCGCGCCTACGTCTCCGAGCGCGGGCTCGAGTTCCTGGTCGCCGAGCGGGACGGGCGGGTGGTCGGCCTCGTCCACGTCGAGGGCGATTTCGTGAACGCCCTGCACGTGCGCGCCGACGCCGCCCGCACCGGCGTCGGCGCCGCGCTGATGGATGTGGCGGAAGCCGCGATCGCCGCGGCGGGCCACGCGTCGGCGCGGCTGGAAACCGACACGTTCAACGCCCGCAGCCAGGCCTTCTACGCCGCCCGCGGCTACGCCGAGGCGGGCCGCTACCCGGACGAGGAATGGTCGAGCGACCTGACCACGCTCTTGCTGGTGAAGCCGCTGGGCGGCGCGGACGCGTCGCACGGGTAGCCCTCGGCCCGCGGAGCGGGGAAAGGGCTGCTGGATTGACGGCAAGCGGGCGCAGACCTACCTTCCGGCCATCGTTCACCGCGCCACGCGGTGGGCCGCGCGTTAACACCGCGCGGTAGATTGGACGCTCCGGCTCTTCGGACCGGGCGCGTACGATCTGCCGCGCGGCGCCGTCAAAGGAGACGGAAACCGTGGCCAACAGTCCTACCCAAACCCCCAATCGCTTCACCCTGTCGCCCGCGCAGCGCGAGACGTTCGCCGACCGCGGCGTCCTCAAGCTGCCCGGCCTCATCTCGGCCGAGGCGGTGCGGCGCGCCCGCGAGGCCGTGCTGGCGCCACTGGCCCAGCTCGGCCTTTGGCAGGGCGGCGCCTGGCGGCTCGATGCGCTGCCGCGGCCGCACTACCCCGCCACCGGCCTGAAGACCTCCAAGGCGATCGGCAACAAGCGGCCCGAGATCGAGGCGCTGATCGACGAGCCCGACCTGCTGGCCGCCGTGGATGCAGCTGCTGGAGGGCCACCCGTTCGACCGGCACATCTTCAAGCGTCCGCAGGTGCTGTTCACGCTGCCGAACATCGATGTCTGGCGCCTGCCGCAGGGCTGGCACGCGGACGGCCCGCGGCTGGCCAGCGGCGTCAGTCCGGGCGTGCAGCTGTTCGGCTGCCTCGACCATGTCGAGCCCGGCGGCGGCGGCACCGTCGTCGTCGCCGGCTCGCACCGGCTGGCGAACGAGGCCGGGCGGTTCCTGCGCGCCAGGGACCTCACCCAGCTGCTGCGGCGCGAGCGGTTCTTCCGCGAGCTGATGGCGGGTCGGGGCGGGGCGGACGGCGAGCTGCCGAAAGCCAGGATCGGCGACGTGCTGGTCGAGGTCGTCGAGTGTGTCGGGGCGCCCGGCGACGCCTGGCTGGTCGATCTGCGCATCCTGCACACCGGCGCGCCCAACGCCGCCGAGCGGCCGCGCATGATGTTCACGCACCGCTTCATGCGGGCGGACGTCGTGCGGGAGCTGGCGCAGGCCTACGGCTGGAAGGGCGAGGGTTAGGGCAAACACCCGCTCTTCCCCGCGCAAGCGGGGACCCAGGGGATTTATCGAAGAGCGCCGAGGCTGGCAGAAAAAGCCTGGGCCCCCGCTTGCGCGGGGGAGAGCGGAGTTGGGACGGCGGCGGCAGGCCTTAGCCAGTCCGACAGGTCCGCCAGCGCGCGCTCGGCGATGGCGCGCTTCCTGGCGCGGGTGCGCTCCAGCTTGCCCATCTTGCGGCCGTCGGGGCGCGCGCGCGGGCGCCTCGAGCCGGCGGCAGCAGGCCGTAGTTGATGTTCATCGGCTGGAACGAGCCCGCGCCGGCGGCCAGGTGGCCGCCGGTGATGTGGCGCACGAGGGCGCCCAGCGCCGTGGTCGCCGGCGGCGCCGCGAGCGGCGCGGCCGCGCTGCTCGGCGGCGGCCAGGCGCCCGGCGACGAGGCCGATCGCGGCGCTCTCGACATAGCCCTCGACGCCGGTGATCTGGCCGGCGAAGCGCAGGCGCGGCTCGGCCTTCAGGCGCAGCTGCGCGATCGAGCAGCTTCGGCGCGTTGATGAAGGTGTTGCGGTGCAGGCCGCCGAGCCGGGCGAACACCGCCTTCTGCAGGCCCGGGATGGTGCGGAAGATCTCGGTCTGCGCGCCGTGCTTCAGCTTGGTCTGGAAGCCGACCATGTTCCAGAGCGTGCCGAGCGCATTGTCCTGGCGCAGCTGCACCACCGCGTGCGGCTGCTCGTCCGGCCGGTGCGGATTGGTGAGGCCGACCGGCTTCATCGGCCCGAAGCGCAGCGTCTCGCGGCCGCGCTCGGCCATCACCTCGATCGGCAGGCAGCCGTCGAAGTAGGGCACGTGCTCCCAGTCCTTGAACTCGGACTTCGGGCCGGCGAGCAGCGCGTCGACGAAGGCCTCGTACTGGCCTTGTCCATCGGGCAGTTGATGTAGGCGGCCGCATCGCCGCCGGGACCGGCCTTGTCGTAGCGCGACTGGCGCCAGGCGAGGCCCATGTCGATCGTCTCGGCGTGGACGATCGGGGCGATGGCGTCGAAGAAGCTGAAGCTCGGCCTCGCCGGTGAGGGCGCCGATCGCCTCGGCGAGCGCCGGCGAGGTGAGGGGGCCGGTGGCGACGATGACGCTGGTCCAGTCCGGCGGCGGCAGGCCGGCGACCTCGCCGCGCTCGATGCGGATGCGCGGATGGGCCTCGAGGGCGCGGGTCACCGCCTCGGCGAAGCCCTCGCGGTCGACCGCCAGCGCGCCGCCGGCCGGGGTCTGGTGGGCGTCGGCGCAGGCCATGATCAGCGAGCCCGCCCGGCGCATCTCGGCGTGCAGCAGGCCGACCGCGTTGGCCTCCCAGTCGTCGGCGCGGAACGAGTTGGAGCAGACCAGCTCGGCGAGGCGGTCGGTCTGGTGGGCGTCGGTGCGCCGGACCGGGCGCATCTCGTGCAGCACGACCTCGGCGCCCGCCTCGGCCGCCTGCCAGGCGGCTTCCGAGCCGGCCAGCCCGCCGCCGACGATGTGGATGGCCCGGAGCGTCATCGACGCCGTCCTACGCCTGGCGGTGCCGCGGGCGGAAGTGGCGCGCGCCGCCCGAATAGGGCTATTCTACGCAAGGCTGTAAGACAGGGGCTGCGGCGAGGAGGGGCGGTGGCGAGCATCGCGGTCACCCAGGCGGCGTTCGCCGGGTTCGGCGTGCTGCGGCGAAAGCCATGGGCGCCGCTCACCTGGTCGGTGGTCTACGTCGGCGTGACGGGCGGCATGATCGTCATCCTGGGCGCGGCCTTCATCAAGGCGCTCGGACGCCTGGCCACGATCACGCCGACCTCGACCGTCCGGCCCGAGGAGATCCTCGGCCTCTTCGCCGCGGTGGCCGGCGGCTACTTCCTGTTGCTCGCGGTGCTCTGGGTGGTCGGCGCGGTCATCAACATGGCCGTCGTGCGCGCGGTGCTGGAGCCGGAGCGCGGCGCGTTCGCCTACATGCGCCTCGGCCGGGCCGAGCTGTGGCTGATGCTGGCCAACTTCGTGCTGTTCATCCTCTACACGATCGTCTCGATGGTGCTGGCGATCCCGGTCTCGATCGCCTCGGCGATCGCGGCGCTCACCTGGCGCGACGCCGCGCCCTTCATCAGCCTGCCGGTGCAGCTGGTGACCTGGGGGGTGACGATCTGGCTGGGCCTGCGGTTCTGCTTGGTCGCGCCGATGATCTTCACCGACCGGCGTTTCCGCCTCTTCGAGTCGTGGACGCTGACGCGCGGCCATGTCTGGAACCTGCTCGGCGTCGGCGCCGTGATGGTGCTGGCGACGGCCGCCATCTACGTCGCGCTGGCCGCGGTCGGCCTCGCGGTCGCCTGGCCGATGTTCCACTCCCTCGCGGCGCTGGGATCGCCGCGGGCGTTCTTCGGCCAGCCGCCGCAGCAGATCTGGAACCAGCTGGCGCCGTTTCTCGTCCTCTACGCCGCGCTGGTCTGGGTCGGCTCGATAATCCTGCTGCCCGTGTTCTTCGCGCCCTGGCCGGAAGCCTACCGCCAGCTGACGCGCGGGGCTGTGACGGCGACCTTCAGCTAGGGAGACAAGCGCGATGGCCGAGATCTCGATCGGTTCGGCGGTGGGGGCCGGTTTCCAGCTCATCGGCAGGAAGCCGCTGACCGTGATGGCCTGGGGCCTGGTGCGGGTGCTGTTCGTCGGCGCGGTTCTGGCGCTCTACGCGCCGGTCATGCTGGGCATCTTCACCGAGGCCTTGCAGAACGCCCGCGCCGGCGGGGGCGGCGAGGCGGCGTCTCAGGCCGAAGTCAGCCAGATGATGCAGCACATGATGGTGATCCAGGGCGCCGGCTACCTCGTGCAGATCGCCGGCCTCTTCGTCGGCGCCATCCTCTACTGCGCGATCTCCCGCGCCGTGGTGCATCCGGAGCGCAGCTCGGCCGCCTACCTGCGGGTCGGGCCGCCAGAGCTCTACATGGCGGTGATCAGCTTCGCCGCCGGCTTCGTGGCGGTCTTCGCCATCATCCTGTTCATGATCCCGTTCGCCATCGTGATCGCCATCCTGGCGGCCCAGAAGCTGTGGGCCGCAATGGTGATCGTGATCTGCCTCACCGTGCTGGTGCTCGTCGTGGCGCTCATCTACGTGCTGCTGCGCTTCGCCTTCGTGGTCCCGATGATGGTCGACGACGGGCAGTTCCACCTGTTCGACGCCTGGCGCCTGACCAAGGGCCACGTCGGCAGCCTCTTCGCGATCGGGCTGTGCCTGGTGGGGATCGCGCTCGCGGCCGAGGCGGTCGTCGGCGCCCTCCTGGTCGCGCTGGGCGTGGCGGCGCTGGGCGCGGCGGCCGGCGGCCTGCAGAACCTGCAGGCGTTCTTCGCAATGGGGCCGGCGGTGATCGCCACGCGGCTGGCGCCATGGCTGATCGTCTACGCCGTGCTGACGATCCCGCTGGAAGGCTGCGCGCTGGCGATCTTCGGGGCGCCCTGGGCGCGGGCCTACCGCGATGTCGCGCCGCCGGCCGAGCCGGCCGCCGCGTCGCCGCCGCCCGCCACCCAGCCGCCGCCGCAACCCTCGCCCGTGGTTGCGTGAAGTCTTAAGTCGGAGCCGCCTAACCTCGTCCGATTCGTTTCGAGTATCTGACCGCCTTGGCTCCCAAGCGCCTCTCTCCCGTCGAAGCGGCCCTCGAGGGCCTGCGCGTGGTGCGCCGCGAGCCGTGGGCGGTCGCCTACTGGGTCGGCGTGTGGGCGGTGGCGCTGGCGCTGATCGCCATCATCCGGCTCCTGACCGGCGCGCTGGCGCCGGTCAGGCCCTCCTCCGACGGCCTCGACGCGTTCCGCCGGTTCGGTCCGCTGGCGCTGGTGCTGGCGCCGACCCTTTTCGTGCTCTGGACCATGACCACCGCCACCGTCTACCGGGCGGTGCTGCGGCCGGGCGAGCACGGCTGGCACCTCTTCAAGCTCGGTCCCGACGAGGCGCGGATCGCCGCGCTCAGCGCCGTCGAGACCGTGCTGATCGCCCTCTTGGGCGGCGTGCCCGCCTACCTGCTGCTGGTGCTGCTGAACCCGATCTTCGAGGTCGCGCCGGGCTTTTCCCGGGCGACGGCGGTGGCCGGCTTCGTCGCCACCATCCTGATCGACGCCTGGCTGGCGGTGCGCCTCTCCCTGCTGCCGGTGCAGACCTTCGCGGCGCGCAGCTTCCCGGTCGACGACTATTGGGGCTTTGCGCGCGGCCACTACTGGAAGCTGCTGCTCAGCTACCTGCTGGTGGTGCTCGAGGTCTTCGCCTTCCTGGCCGTCTCGCTGATCGCCGTGGCGGCGTTCGGCTGGCTGGCCGAGAGCGTGATCCAGTGGCGCGGCGCCGGCCTGATGCGCAACGCCGCGCTCTGGGCGCTGGTCGTCATCCTGGCGCTGCTGACCGCCATATCGTGGGTGGTGCCGCTGATCCTGGTCTGCGGTTGCCAAGCCTATGCCTACCGCGCCATCGTCGGCGAGCGCACGCCGCCGGCCGGCGCGCCCGCCGCCGCATGAACCTGATCCAGGCGCCATCGCCGAACTTCGACGTCCGCGTCCGCCCGCCGGACATGGTCATCCTGCACTACACCGGCATGCCGACCGGCGGCGAGGCGCTGGCGCGGCTGCGCGATCCGGAGGCGAGTGTCTCCGCCCACTACGTGGTGGAAGAGGAAGGGACCGTCTACGCCCTGGTGCCGGAGCAATACCGCGCCTGGCACGCCGGCCAGTCGTTCTGGAGGGGCGAGCGCGACATCAACAGCTGCTCGATCGGCGTCGAGATCGTCAATCCCGGCCACGAATGGGGCTATCGCCCGTTTCCGGACGTCCAGATCGCTGCGGTGATCGCGCTGCTGACCGACATCCGCGGCCGCTGGCGCGTGCCGAACGCGCAGATCCTCGGCCATTCCGACGTCGCGCCCGACCGCAAGGAGGATCCGGGCGAGCTCTTCCCCTGGAAAGCGCTCGCGCAGGCCGGCCACGGCCTCTGGGCCGAGCCCGATCCCGCGCCGGGCCCGCCGCTGGCCGAAAAGGACGAGGGCACGGCCGTGTTCGCGTTGCAGGCCGGCCTGACCCGGCTCGGCTACGACAGCCCGCCGAGCGGGACCTACGATGCGGCGACGACCGCCATCGTCACGGCCTTCCAGCGCCACTGGCGCCCGCGGAACATCGACGGCGTCGCCGACGGCGAAACCCGGGCGCGGCTGATTGCGCTCCTGAAGCTCGCCGCCGACGAGATCCGCGAGTGAGCGGCCTCGCCCAAGGTCGGGCCGCGGCTTGACCCCGTGCCCCCAAAATCTCCCCTCCCCCCTGGAGGGGTCGGGGGTGGGGGTGTCGGCTGGCTGTTTGCCGGCTAGCGTTCTGGCGGCGCCAGTCACGCCGATCCAGTTGGCGCCCCCACCCCTAACCCCTCCCCGCAAGGGGGAGGGGAACGCGTTGCAGCTCGGTCCACGGCCGAGAGCGCGCCGGCCCCGGCGCTTGACCCCGGTCGGGTCCGCGCCCACCTTGCAGGCGGACCAGACGGCCGGGCGGCCGCTCTCGCCGGCTCGCCGGCGGGGGAGGAAAGTCCGGGCTCCACGGCGACAAGGCGGCGGGTAACGCCCGCCGGGGGTGACCCCAGGGATAGCGCCACAGAAAGCAAACCGCCCGCCGAGGCCCTTCGGGGCGAAGGCGGGTAAGGGTGAAAGGGTGGGGTAAGAGCCCACCGCGGACCGGGCGACCGGGACGGCATGGCAAGCCCCGCCTGGAGCAAGACCGAATAGGGGTCCTCAGGCCCGCCCTCACCGGCGGGCGGCGCCGTCGCTGGCGCTTCGGGGACCCGGGTGGGTCGCGAGAACCGCCCAGCAATGGGCGGTCCAGAGGAATGGCCGCCGCGTCTGCCCCAGGAGCAATCCTCGGGCAGGCGGCACAGAACCCGGCTTACAGGCCGTCTGGTCCGCTTGCGCCCTGGTGGCGGCCCGCCGACGAAACTGGCCGGGCGCCTACGAGAAGACAGACACGCGTCGCGCCAGCGCGTCGGCCGGCGACAGCACCAGAAGTCTGCCCAGCAACGGCACGTGCCCGCGGAGCGTGGCGACGGTTCCGGCGAGGCCCCGGGCGGAAGCATAGGCCTCCGTGATGACATGACCGTCGGCGTCGCAGGCTTGGACCAGGACGCCGCCACCTCGCGCAAACACGTCGGCCTTGGTCTCCGGATACCCGAGCAACCCGGCGAGATCGTCATCGGTGATCATCGGCCGCGTCTCGAAATAGTCCGCCCGCTTGCGGTCGGTGGTTAGCAGCGTCCCCTCCTGCCTGCGGACCACCTGGACGTCCGGGCCGATGGCCCGGCCGCCGATCTCGTTCCCAGGCGCCAGAAACATCGCGACCTTCGGGTGGGAGGGATCGTGCAGGGCCTTCAGCTGGGCGTCGATGTCGCTTTCGGGCTCCGGGATCGAGGCGGACACGGAGATGCGGCTCGCCAGTTCGAGCGCGTTCGGGGCGCGATGTGCGGGGTCCACCCTGGCCTCCTGCTGCGACGCCGGCCTGCGCTAGGACTCGGCCTCGCCGCCCCGGCGGCGGCTGGGCCTCTCATGTTCGGGCTCGTCCCGGTGACGCCCCGCATGCTCGGTCTTCCTGGCGGCGGCGCTCTGGAACGCCCGAAGAATCGGCAGGAACATGCCGAAGGTCAGCGGCACGTCCGGCGCCTTCTGCAGGTTCTGCAGCAGCGTGGCCAGCGTATCGTGACTGGATTGCGGCGTGTCGGGATTCATCTTGCCGAGGCCGCTCAGCAAGTGGACCAGGCCCTGCAGCGTCGCCGGCGTCGCCGGCGGCACCAGCGTCTCGGCAAGGTTCATCGCCTTGATCATGTCGGGGTTGGAGACGATCCCCACGATTTCCAGGATCTTGACCTCGTTGGGGACCGTCAGCGCCGTGTCCGTTGGCACCGTCACCTCCAGGAGCGTGAGCAGCGTGGAATGGTCGACCATCTGACCCGCTCCTAGATGAGGCCGCCCAAGACGCCGCCGAGCGCACCGCCGACGGTGTTGAGGATGCCGCCCAGGCCCGAGTCGCCGGACGAGCCGGACGGCTGCGTGCCGGTTGGCTGCGTGGCCGGCGGGGCGGCCTGCGCGGGCGGCGCGGCCGGGCCGGCGTCGGTGAACCGCATCGTCACCCACCAGGGCGGGGTCTGATACGCACAGCAGCAGCCGCAATTGGAATCAGACATCTTCGAAGGCTCCATTTCCTCGTCAGACATGGCATCCCCTCTGCCGCGCTGGCCGGAGAGCGCTACGGCGGCGCCCGCCCCACGGGTCCGTCGCGCCCTCAGCCGGGCGGTCGCGGCGAGCCTAGTCAGTCGCGATGCTCCGTCGATGGGTTGAAGACCCCAGAACGTCGACACGGCAACGCTGAACGATCCTCTTGAGCGGGTGCTTGCCGTTGCGCTCCACTCCGCGGCTGGCCCCTCCTGCCCGAGCGTGCGACCGTTCCTTGTATGTTCTGTGGATAACCTTGGTGCGTTAACCTTTTCTGCGGGTCAATTCTCTCGAAAGTGGGGTGAAATAGGTAATCAGTGTCATTGCGTGGCAATTCATCCCATGTTAACCCAATCATCGCGCCATGGTCGGGCAGTCCGCGGGCGGGGAGACGGGCTGCGCGGGTTGGGCGTACGGCGGCGCTAGAGGTCCAAGACCTGCGGCGTCGTCGGCGGATGAAAAGCCTTTGCGGGCGGGGCTGGTGTTCATCTCGACGTACGAGAAGCAGCTGGACGCGAAACGGCGCATCGTCGCGCCGGTCGAGTACCGCACCGCGGTCGCCCCGTTCGACGGCCTGTTCTGCTTCCCCTCCATCGAAGCCGACTGCCTCGAAGGCGGCGGCAAGGCGCTGTTCGACAGCTACGCCAAGCTGATCGACGAGTTTCCGTTCGGCGATCCCACCCGCACCGCGCTGGAGACCGCGATCATGGGCGGCATGGCGCAGCTGTCGTTCGACACCGCCGGCCGCATCACCCTGCCCGAGAGCTTCTGCGAGATGTTCGGCCTCACCGACTGGGTGACGCTGGTGGGCCTCGGCGACCGCTTCCAGATCTGGCCGCGCGCGGCGTTCCGCGACCGCGCCCGGCTGCAGCGCGAGGCGGCCCAGGCCGGGCTGCTGGCCCGCGCCCGCCAGCACGCCGCCGCCAAGGCTTCCGCCCCGAACGCCAGCGCGTCCGAGCCTCCGGGCGCCGACAATGGCTGACGCGCCGCACACGCCGGTGCTGCTCGCCGAGGTGCTCGAGGCGCTGGCGCCGCGGCCCGGCCAGCTGATCGTCGACGGCACCTTCGGCGCCGGCGGCTACGCCCGCGCCTTCCTGGAGCGCGGCGCCGAGGTGGCCGCCTTCGATCGCGACCCGGCGGCGCGCAACTACGCCGCAGCTTTGGCGTCGTCCGGCCGGCTTAGTCTGACCCAGGACCGATTCTCCACCATGGCTCAGCATCTCGGCGAAGCGGCCGCTGACGGCGTCGCGCTCGATCTCGGCGTTTCCTCGATGCAGCTCGACGAGCCGGCGCGCGGCTTCTCGCTGATGCGCGACGGCCCGCTCGACATGCGCATGGGGACGGACGGTCCGACCGCGGCCGAGCTCGTCAACGAGGCGGAGGCCGGCGAGCTTGCCCGCATCTTCCGCGATTACGGCGAGGAGCGGCAGGCGCGGCGCATCGCCGGCGCCATCGTGCGCCGCCGCGCCGAGCAGCCGTTCGCGCGCACCCTCGATCTCGCCGAGGTCGTCGAGCGGGCGCTGGGCGGGCGGCGCGGCGCCAAGCTGCATCCGGCCACCCGCGTCTTCCAGGCGCTGCGCATCGCGGTGAACGCCGAGCTGGAGGAGCTGGAGCAGGGCCTCGCCGCCGCCGAGCGGGTGCTGAAGGCCGGCGGGCGCCTGGCGGTGGTCAGCTTCCATTCGCTCGAGGACCGCATCGTCAAGACGTTCCTGGCCGAGCGCTCGGGGCGCGTCCCCGGCGGCTCGCGGCACGCGCCGCCGCTGGCGAAGGGACCCGCGCCCAGCTTCGAGCTGATCTTCAACGGCGCGCGCGGCCCCACCGCCGCGGAGGCCGCCGCCAACCCGCGCGCCCGCTCGGCCAAGCTGCGCGCCGCGGTCCGCACGGCCGCGCCGGCCTGGAGGGCGGCGGCATGAAGCTCTCCGGCGTCATCCGGCAACGGGTCCGCGGCTTCCGGGTGGTCGACCTCGCCGCGCTGGTGATCTTCCTGGCGCTGGCGCTGACGGTCTACGCGTTCAAGACGTCCGCCGGCGCCCAGCGCACCGACATCGCCGACGTCGAGCAGCAGATCCGCGACGAGACCAAGGCCGTGCAGCTGCTGCGCGCCCAGGTCGCTCACCTCGAGGCGCCCGACCGCCTGGAGCGGCTGGCGCGCGCCTATGCCGGCCAGGCGCCGGTGGCGGCCAAGCAGGAGGTGACGCCGCAGGCGCTGCCGCAGGTCGCCGTGGCGGGAGGCCGGCCATGAGCCTGGTCGGCGCGCTCACCCGGCCGCTCTCGCCGCTCGGCCGCTGGATCCTCGGCATGGAGCACGCCTTCGAGCGGGCCCGCGCCTCCGACAAGGCGGTCGACGACACCCGCCTGCGCATCTTCTTCGTGCTGGCGCTGTTCGGCTTCGGCTTCATCACGCTGGCGCTCGGGGCGACGCGGGCGGCGCTCTTCTCGCCGTGGGGCCACGGCGGCGAGATCGCTACGCCGGCGCCGAACGCCCGCGCCGAGCTCACCGACCGCAACGGCGCGCTGCTGGCGATCGACGTGCCGCGCTTCGGCCTCTACGTCGATCCGCACGAGATGGTGCACAAGGCCGACGTCCGCGCCGCGCTGCTGGCGGCGATGCCCGCCATCGCGGCCCCAAAGCTCGACCGCATCCTGGCCGGCGACAAGCGGCAGTACGTGATCGGCGCTTTGACCGAGGATCAGCGGCGGCAGATCCACGACCTCGCGCTGCCCGGCGTCAGCTTCGAGGAGGAGAGCGGGCGCGCCTATCCGCTCGATGCGCTGGCCGCCCACGTGATCGGCTTCGCCTCGCGCGACGGCGTCGGCCTGGCCGGGGCCGAGAAGGCGTTCGACGCGCAGCTGCGGGCGCCAGGCGCGAAGCCGTTGGCGCTCTCGATCGACCTGCGGGTCCAAGGCGCGCTGGAGAACGAGCTCTCCGAGACATCGCAGACGCTGGGTGTGCAGGACGCCGTCGGCATGGTCGTCAACGTCCGCACCGGCGAAATCCTCGGCATGGCGAGCTGGCCGGGCTTCGACGCCAACGCCGCCGGCGCCGCCGACCCGGCGCACATGGTCAACCACGCCGCCGGCACCGTCTACGAGCCGGGCTCGGTGATGAAGGTGTTCACGCTCGCCATGGGCATCGATTCCGGCGTCGCAACGCCCGACACCATGTTCGACATCGCAACGCCGCTGGAGCTGCCCGGCCAGACCATCCACGACTACGAGCACGGCCCGGCGCAGCTCTCGCTCGCGCACGTCTTCACCCATTCGTCCAATATCGGCGCGGCGCGGCTTGGGCTCTTGGCCGGCGCGCCGATCATGAGCCGCTACTTCCATGCGTTCGGGCTCTTCAACGCCGCGCCCAGCGAGCTGACGGAATCGGCCCGGCCGCTGACACAGAGGGTGCTGACGCCGAACGTCGTCGCCTCGATGTCGTTCGGCCATGCGATCTCGGTGACGCCGCTGGCGATCGCCACCGGCATGAGCGCCATCCTGGGCGGCGGCGTCTACCGGCCGCTGACGCTGAAGAAGCTGGAGCCCGGCCAGGCGCCGGCGACCGGCCGCCGGGTGATCCAAGAGAGCACTTCTGAGACCATGCTGCGGCTGATGCGCCTCAACGTCACCGAAGGCACCGGCACGCGGGCCGACGCGCTGGGCCTGCGCGTCGGCGGCAAGACCGGGACCGCCACCAAGCTGGTCCACGGCCACTATGTAGAGGGCAAGAACGCGCTCAATCTCGCCTCGTTCGCCGCCATCTTTCCGACCGACGGGCCGATCGACCAGGACCGCTATCTCGTGCTGATCATGCTCGACGAGCCGAAGCCGGTGCAGGCCGACAGCGGCGTCACCAGCGGCGGCTTCACCGCCGCGCCGGCCGCCGGCCGGGTGATCGAGCGCATCGCCCCGTTCCTCGGCGTGCGGCGCGTCATTATGGCGTCGGATTTGAGCCGCAAGTCAGACCAGGGGTCTGGCGCGGGGGCCGATAGGCTGGGAGCCAACGAGCGGTGACCGGGCGACGACTTTCCGACCTGCTGCGCCGCGACCTGGCGGCCGACCCGGTCATCGAGGGCGTCACCGCCGACAGCCGCAAGGTGAAGCCCGGCTGGCTGTTCGCCGCGCTCCCGGGCCTCAGCGCCGACGGCCGCGACTTCGTCCCCGCCGCGGTCAAGGCCGGCGCCGCCGCGGTGATCGCAGAGGCCCCGGTGACGGCCGGCGCGCCGGTGACGCAGGTGCACGACGCCCGCCGCGCCTATGCCCTCGCCGCCGCGGCCTTCTGGGGCGCGCAGCCGGCGACCTGCGTTGCCGTCACCGGCACCAACGGCAAGACCTCGGTCGCCACCTTCTGCCGGCAGATCTTCGCGGCGCTGGGCCGCGCCTCGGCCAGCATGGGCACGCTGGGCGTGCGCGCCGGCGACGCGCAGATCACGCCGCCCGGCCTCACGACGCCCGACGCCGGCGACGTGGCGCGGCTGCTGGCCGAGCTGGCGGGCCGCGGCGTCACCCACCTCGCGCTGGAAGCCTCGTCGCACGGGATCGACCAGCGGCGGCTCGACGGCGTGAAGCTGACGGCCGCCGGCTTCCTCAACCTCACGCAGGACCACCTCGACTACCACGGCACGATGGAGGCCTACCGGGCCGCCAAGCTGCGCCTCTTCGAGGAACTGACGCCGCGCGGCTCGACCGCCGTGCTCAACGCCGACTCCGACGCCTACCCGGCCTTCGCCGCCGCGGCCGTGACGAGCGGGCTGACGGTGTTCTCGGTCGGCGCGATGGGCGAGGCGCTGACGCTGGCGCACCGCGCGCTGTCGCCACAGGGCCAGCGCCTGCGCATCGCCGCCGACGGCCGCAGCTACGACGTCCGGCTTCCGCTGGCCGGCGCCTTCCAGGCCTCCAACGCCCTGGTGGCGGCAGGCCTCTGCATCGCCGCCGGCGAGAAGACCGACGCCGTGCTGGAGGCGCTGGAGCACGTCGAGGGAGCGCCCGGCCGCATGCAGCGGATCGGCGCCGGCAAGAAGGGCGGCGAGGCCTACGTCGACTACGCCCACACGCCGGACGGCCTGGAGAAGGTGCTGCTGGCGCTGCGGCCCCACGCAAGCGGCCGGCTGATCGTGGTGTTCGGCGCCGGCGGCGACCGCGACCGCGGCAAGCGCCCGCAGATGGGCGCCATCGCCGCCAGCCTCGCCGACGTCGCCATCGTCACCGACGACAATCCGCGCTCGGAGGACCCGGCCGCCATCCGCGCCGAGATCCGCGCCGGCGCGGCCGGCCTGCGCGAGATCGGCGACCGCCGCGAGGCGATCCGCGCCGCCGCCGCCATGCTGCGCGGCGGCGACGTGCTGGTGGTGGCCGGCAAGGGACACGAGCAGGGCCAGACGATCGGCGCGATCATCCACCCGTTCGATGACGTCGACGAGACCGCCGCGGCGCTTGGCCTGGAGCCGGCGCATGGGCTGAGCCGCCCATGACCAGCGCCCTCTGGACCTCGACCGAGATCCTCGCCGCGACCGGTGGAACGCTGGCCGGCGCGCCGTTCGCCGCGAGCGGCGTCTCGATCGACACCCGCACGCTGGAGCCCGGTGACCTCTTCGTCGCCCTGGCCGGCGAGCGCGACGGCCACGAGTTCGTCGCCCAGGCGCTGGAGCGCGGCGCGGCGGGCGTGCTGGCGAGCCGGCCGGTCGCCGGCGCGGCGGTAGTCGTGGCCGACACGCTGAAGGCGCTCGAGCGGATGGGCGAGGCGGCGCGCGAGCGCGCGCCGCAGGCCCGTCGCGGCGCGGTCACCGGCTCGGTCGGCAAGACCAGCGTCACCCAGGCGATCGCCGCCGGCCTGAAGCGCGCCGGCCCGGCCCACGCGTCGGTCAAGTCGTACAACAACCACATCGGCGTGCCGCTGACGCTGGCCCGGATGCCGTGCGACACGCAGCGCGCCGTCTTCGAGATCGGCATGAACCACGCCGACGAGATCACGCCGCTGACCCGGATGGTCCGCCCGCACGCCGTGGTCGTCACCACCGTCGCCCAGGCCCACATCGAGAACTTCGCCGACGGCGAGATGGGCGTGGCCCGCGCCAAGGCGGAGATCTTCGACGGCCTCACGATCGGCGGCAGGGCGGTGCTGAACGCCGACAACCGCTGGTTCGACTTCCTGGCCGATGCGGCCAAGGAGCATTGCGGCCAGGTGATCGCCTTCGGCACGCGCGACGGCTGCGCCGCCCAGCTGATCGACTTCCGCCTGGAGGGCGCCGGCGCCCGGATCGAGGCGCGGCTGCACGGCCGCCCGATCGGCTTCTCGCTGCGCCAGACCGGCTCGCACTGGGGCCTGATGAGCCTCGCGGCGCTCCTGATGATGGAGGCGCTCGACGTCCCGCTGGACGAGGGGCTCGCGGCGCTGGCAGGCGTTCGAGCCGCTGGAAGGCCGCGGGGCGGAGCAGCAGGTCGCGGTTGCCGGCGGCGCGTTCACGCTGATCGACGAGAGCTACAACGCCAATCCGGTCTCGGTCGCCGCGGCGCTGCGCACGCTCGGCCTGCGCGCCGCCCCGAACCGCCGCATCGCCGTGCTCACCGACATGCTGGAGCTCGGCAAGGACTCGCCGCGCCTACCACGCCGGCCTCGCGCCGCGAGATCGAGGCCGCCAAGGTCGACCTCGTCTTCTGCGCCGGCCCGATGATGAAAAGCCTCTTCGAGGCGCTTCCGCCGACTCGCCAAGGCGCGTACGCCGAAGCCGCGGCGCAGCTCGCGCCGGTCGTCACCCGGGCCGTAGAGCCTGGGGACGTCGTGATGGTGAAGGGGTCGCGGGACTCGCACGCCAAGGCGCTCTTCGAGGCCTTGAAGGCGCTGGCGGCCCGCGCCGGGGAGGCCGCCTGATGCTCTACCTGCTCTACGAGCGGTTGGCGGACAACCATTACATCCCCGTCCTCAACCTGCTGCGCTACCTCACCTTCCGCTCCGGGCTGTCGCTGGTGACGGCGCAGCTGACCGTGGTGGCGATGGGCTCGCGCTTCATCCGCTGGATGCAGGCGCGGCAGGGCAGGGGCCAGCCGATCCGCACCGACGGCATCGAGCGCCACGTGATCGAGAAGGCCGGCACGCCGACGATGGGCGGGCTGATGTTCCTGGCCGGCATCGCGGTCGGCACGCTGCTCTGGGCCGACCTCGGCAACGTCTACGTCTGGATGGTGCTGCTGGTCACGCTGGCCTTCGGCCTCCTGGGCTTCTTCGACGACTACGCCAAGGTGACCAAGCAGAGCACGGCCGGCATCTCGGGCTGGGTGCGGCTGCTGATCGAGGCCTCGGTCGCCGTCCTCGCCGTCTTCCTGATGGCCTGGTACGGCCCCGCCGCGCCGGAGCCGCACCTCTCCACCTCGCTCGCCTTCCCGATCTTCAAGCGCGCGCTTCTGGATCTCGGCTGGCTCTACGTCGGCTTCGGCGCGCTGGTGGTGATCGGCGCGTCCAACGCGGTGAACTTCACCGACGGCCTCGATGGCCTGGCCACCGTGCCGGTGATGATCGCCGCCGGCGCCTTCGGGCTGATCGCCTACCTGGTCGGCAACTTCAAGTTCGCCGACTATCTGCAGCTCCACTTCGTGCCGGGCGTCGGCGAGGTCGGCGTCTACTGCGCGGCGATGGTCGGCTCGTGCCTGGGCTTCCTCTGGTACAACGCCCCGCCGGCGAAGATCTTCATGGGCGATTCCGGCGCGCTGGCGCTCGGCGGCGGCCTCGGCGCCGTGGCGGTCGCCACCAAGCATGAGATCGTGCTCGCCATCGTCGGCGGCCTCTTCGTGCTGGAGACCGTCTCGGTGATGGTCCAGGTCGCCTCGTTCAGGCTGACCGGCCGCCGCGTCTTCCGCATGGCGCCGATCCACCACCATTTCGAGCGGCTGGGCTGGGCCGAGCCGACCATCGTGATCCGCTTCTGGATCATCGCGGTGATGCTGGCGCTGGCCGGCCTCGCCACCCTGAAGCTGCGGTAGGGAGGGTCGGCGCGCACGTCATGATCCCGGTCCGCGGCTTCGAGGGCAAGAAGGTCGCCGTGTTCGGCCTGGCCCGCACGGGCCTCGCCGCCGCGCGCGCGCTTGCCGCCGGCGGGGCCGAGGTCGTGGTCTGGGACGAGAAGGCCGCCGCCCGCGACGCCGCCGTCGCCGAGGGCTTCGCGCTGGAGGACCTGACCACCGCCGACTGGACGGAGCCTCGCGGCGCTGGTGCTCTCGCCCGGCGTGCCGCTGACCCATCCGGCGCCGCACTGGACGGTCGAGAGGGCCCGGGCAGCCGGCGTGCAGATCATGGGCGACATCGAGCTCTTCGCCCGCACCGTCGCGGCCGCGCCGTCGCACCGGCGCCCGAAGATCGTCGCCATCACCGGCACCAACGGCAAGTCGACCACCACCGCCCTCGTCGGCCACGTCTGCCGCCAGGCCGGCCGCGACGTGCGCATCGGCGGCAACATCGGCGTCGGCGTGCTGGGCCTGGAGGACATGCACGGCGGCGCGGTCTACGTGCTGGAGCTGTCGTCCTACCAGCTCGACCTGACCTCGAGCCTGAAGCCCGACGTCGCCATCATCCTCAACATCTCGCCCGACCACCTGGAGCGGCACGGCGACATGGACGGCTACGTCGCCGCCAAGAAGCGGATCCTGCTGAACCAGGGCAAGGGCGACACCGCCGTGGTCGGCGTCGACGACGCATGGTGCCAGCAGATCGTCACCGAGATCACCGCCGCCAACCGGCGCACCATCGTGCCGATCAGCGCCCGCCGCTCGATGGGCCGCGGCGTCTACGCCCTGCAGGGCGTGCTCTACGACGCCACCGGCGAGCGCGTCACCGAGATCTGCCGACCTCACGCGCGCCGCCTCCCTGCCGGGCCGCCACAACTGGCAGAACGCGGCCGCCGCCTACGCCGCCGCCCGCGCGCTCGGCCTTTCCGAGCAGGTCGCCGCGCAGGGCCTGATGACCTTCCCGGGCCTCGCCCACCGGATGGAGACGGTGGGCGCGATCGGCCGGGTGCGCTTCGTCAACGACTCGAAGGCCACCAACGCCGACGCCGCCCGCCAGGCGCTGTCCAGCTATCCGAAGGTCTACTGGATCGCCGGCGGGCAGCCGAAGGCCGGCGGCATCGAGAGCCTGGCCGACCTCTTCGGGTCGGTGGCCAAGGCCTACCTGATCGGCGAGGCCGAGGACGCAGTTCGCCGCCACGCTCGACCGCCGCGCGCCCTACGCCCGCTGCGGGACCATGGACGCGGCCGTGCGCGCCGCCTTCGCCGACGCCAAGGCGTCGCGGCGAGGACGCCATCGTGCTGCTCTCGCCGGCCTGCGCCTCGTTCGACCAGTTCGCCGACTTCGAGGACCGCGGCGAGGCCTTCCGCGCCGCCGTCCACCAGCTCACGGTCCCGGTGGCGCGCGAGGTGAGGGCTTGAGGATGCGCAGCACAGACCCGGCGAGGGCGGTTCTGCGCCTTCCCCGCCCCCTTGCGGGGCGGGGGCAGGGGGTGGGGGTGTCAGCGCGCGGCCGGCGGGCTTGTCGTCGCGGGGAGTCATCCGCAACCGTCCAGCTTGCACCCCCACCCCTGGCCCCTCCCCGCAAGGGGGAGGGGAACTAGATGGCCGAGGTCGAGCTGCCAGCCTCCGCCCATCCGTTCTCCCGCGCCGACCGCTCGCGGCTCGGGCTTTGGTGGTGGACGGTCGACCACTGGCTGCTGGGCGCGGCGCTGGCGCTGATCGGGCTGGGCGTGCTGCTCTCGTTCGGCGCCAGCCCGGCTGCCGCCTTCAGGCTCGACATCCCGTTCGCGTTCCACTTCGCCGTCCGCCAGTCGATCTTCGCGGTCGGCGGCGTCGCCGTGCTGCTCGGCGTCTCGGTGCTGACGCCGCGCGGGGTGCGCCGCTCGGCCTTCTTCATCTACATCGTCGCCATCGCGCTGATGATCGCGCTGATCTTCCTCGGCCATAACGCCAAGGGCGCGACGCGCTGGGTGGAGATCGCCGGCTTCACGCTGCAGCCGTCGGAGTTCATGAAGCCGGCGCTGATCGTGCTGGTCGCCTGGATGTTCTCCGAGGGGCAGAAGGGCGAGGGCGTGCCCGGCGTCTCGATCGCCTTCGGCCTCTACCTGCTCGTCGGTGGCGCTGCTGCTGATCGAGCCCGACGTCGGCCAGACGGTGCTGATCACCATCGCCTTCGGGGCCGCGTTCTGGATGGCCGGCGTGCCGATGAGCTGGGTGATGGCGCTGGGCGGCATGGCCGTGGCCGGGCTCGCCAGCACCTATTTCCTGTTCCAGCACGTGGCGAGCCGCGTCGACCGCTTCTTCGGCCACGACAAGACGCTCGACACCCACCAGGTCGACCGCGCCGCCCAGGCCATCGCGCCGGCGGGCTCTTCGGTCGGGGCCCCGGCGAGGGCATCATGAAGCGCGAGGTGCCCGACATGCACACCGACTTCATCTATTCGGCCTCGGCCGAGGAGTACGGCCTGTGGTTCTCGCTGATCCTGATCGCGCTCTTCATGTTCCTGACCCTGCGCGGGCTCTTCAAGGCGATGCGGCTCTCCGATCCGTTCGAGCAGGTGGCGGCGGCGGGGCTCTTCGTGCTGGTCGGCATGCAGGCCTTCATCAACATCGCCGTGAACCTCGACCTGATGCCGACCAAGGGCATGACGCTGCCGTTCATCTCCTATGGCGGCTCCTCCATGCTGGCGACGGGCCTCACGCTCGGCATGGCGCTGGCGCTGACCCGCCGCCGGCCGGGCGCCTACGCGCCGCAGCGCCGCAAGCAGGGCGGCGCGTTTGACTGACGCGGGCCTGGCGCCGCGCCCGGCAAGCTGGCGGTGGTCGCCGCCGGCGGCACCGGCGGCCACCTCTTTCCCGCCCAGGCCCTGGCGCAGGCGCTCACCAGCCGCGGCTGGCGCGTGGTGCTGGCGACCGACGAGCGCGTGCAGACGCTCTCGGCCAGCTTCCCCGCCGAGCGCCGCATCCCGCTCTCGGCCGCCACCTTCAAGCCCGGCGATCCGCTGGGCGCGGGCAAGGCCGCCGCCGCGATCCTGCGCGGCGTCATGCAGGCGAGGGCCGAGCTCTCGGCGCTGAAGCCGGCTGTGGTGGTCGGCTTCGGCGGCTATCCGTCGTTGCCGGCGCTGCTCGCGGCGATCAGCCAGGGCCGGCGCACGATCATCCACGAGCAGAACGCGGTGATGGGCCGCGCGAACCGGCTGCTGGCCTCGTTCGTCACCGAGATCGCCTGCGCCTTCCCGACCTTGCAGAAAGCCCCGGCCAGGGTCGCCGCCCGCGCCGTCGTGGTCGGCAACCCGGTGCGTCCCGAGATCCAGGCGCTCTACGAGCGGCCCTACGAGCCGCCGCCAGAAACGTCCCATGGCGAAGTGCGCCTGCTGATCACCGGCGGCAGCCAGGGCGCCCGGTTGCTGTCGGAGATGACGCCGCGAGCGATCGCGGCGCTGCCGGAGGCCATCCGCAGGCGCCTCAAGGTCCAGCAGCAGACCAGGCCCGAGGCGATCGAGCGCGCCAGGGAGACCTACGCCGCCGCCAACGTCGAAGCGGAGATCGCCCCGTTCTTCGAGCGGATGGCCGAGCGCCTCGCCGCCTGCCACCTGATGATCGGCCGCGCCGGCGCCTCGACGGTCTGCGAGATCGCCGTCGCCGGCCGCCCCTCGATCCTGGTGCCGCTGAAGATCGCCCTCGACGACGACCAGGGACAGAACGCGCGCCTGCTCGCCGCGGCCGGCGGCGCCGAGGTGCTGAACGAGGACCAGCTTTCGATCGAGAGCCTCTCGGCCCTGATCCGGGCCCTGATCGAAGACCCCGCCCGCCTCGTCAAGATGGCCGCCGCGGCCAAAGCCGTCGCCAAGCCAGACGCAGCGGATCGGTTGGCGGACCTGGTGGAGACGACGGCCGTCTGACCTAGGTCAAGACGCAGCCGCCCGTCTCCGCTAGAATGGCGCCTCTATCTCGTGGGTGTGCAACATGATGTGGATGACGGTCATGAGACCGCTTGTGGTCCTCTTCGGCTTGGTGTCGCTGGCCTCGGCGGCCCTCATCGCGGCGCTGCTGCCGGTCCAGAACGCCGCCAGCAACGCGGTGATGATCTTCGTCTTCATAATCATCGTCATGGAGGCGGCGATCGGCGTCGGCGCGATCGTGTTCGGCGTCTGGCGCCCCCTGCGCCACTGGCTCGCCCCGCGCCCCACCGACCGCTGAAGCGCGCCAACTCCCAACTTTCGCGCGCGCTCGGCTAAGCTGCGGCGATGAACGCCCGCCACGCCGCCGCTCACGTCGAGCACTTCGAGCGCCACGGGTGGGTGCTGATCGAGCGGCTGCTCACCGAAGCCGAGATCGACGCCGCGCAGCCGGGCCTCTTCGAGCTCTACCCGACCCCCGAGACGTTCCACGCCGGCGCCGCCGACCCGCGCAGCGAGGTCTTCCGCGAGGGCGCCGACGCGCCCGCCAACCAGGGCGACGATCCGCGCTTTCGGCCGCTGCAGTTCGTTGGGCTGAAGGAGTTCCCGCATCCGGACCAGACGCTGAACCTCTTGGCCCTGCACCCGGCCATCATCGCCGTCGCCGAGGACGTCTTGAGGACGCGCGACGTCCGCCTCTACCAGGCCGAGACGTTCGCCAAGTATTCCGGCGTCACCCAGTACGACCAGCCGTTCCACGCCGACTACACCAACCACGTGATGCTGCCGCCCCGGGCCGACGGCCGCTGGCGCCAGGCGCAGATGTTCCTCTTCCTCTCCGACGTCACCGCGGCGCACGGCGCGACGCGGATCGTCAGCCGCGAGCTGACCCGCGACGTGCCGGTGATGCAGCTGTCGTTCCCGAAAGCCCGCGTGTCGGAGGCGCGTCACGCCGAGTGGGAAGCCGCCGCTGTCAGCGCCACGGGCCCCCGCGGCTCGCTCCTGATCTACAGCGCCGACACCGTCCACCGGGGCGCGGAGTTCAGCCTGCCCAAGGCGGGCCGGTTCTTCTTCAACCTCGCCTACAAGGTCGCGGGCGCCGATTGGGTGGGCGCCAATCCCTGGCCGCGCAAGGGCATCTCCAACTGGACGCCGCTGGTCGAGCGCTGCTCGCCACGCCAGCTGGAGGCGCTCGGCTTCCCGCCGCCCGGCCACGCCTACTGGGACGAGACCACCCTGCAGGGCGCCGCCGAGCGCTATCCGGGGCTCGACCTCACGCCGTGGCGGGCGGCGCTGGCGGCCGGTTGACGGGGCCATGAGTCGCCGGCACACCCGGCCATGGCGCTCACGATCCACGGCTCGGCCCGCAGCCGCACCATGCGGGTCCTCTGGATGGCGGCCGAGCTCGGCCTCGATTTCGAGCACGACCCCATCGCCTTCGACGATCCGGGGCTGAAGTCGCCGGCGTTCCTGCAGCTCAATCCGGCCGGCGCGATCCCCACCCTCGAAGACGACGGCTTCGCGCTCGCCGAGTCGCTCGCCATCAACCTCTACCTCGCCAAGAAACACAGCCTGGGCGGCCTCTATCCGGCGACGCTGCGAGGCGAGGCGCAGGCCTGGCGCTGGAGCCTCTGGGCGCAAGGCCAGCTGGAGCCCTGGATCATGCGCGACGCGCTGCTGGCCGAGCTGCACGCCGCCGCGGCGCCGCATGCCGCGCCCGGTGATCGCCGCGGCCCTGGCCACGCTGGAGCGCGCGTTGCTCGATCGCGAGTGGCTGCTGGGCGACGCCTTCACCGTCGCCGACCTCAACGTGGCCGCGGTCCTCTCGCCGTCCCGTTCGAGCCGATTGGACCTGACGCCCTATCCCCGCGTCTCCGGACTGGCTCGCCCGCTGCTACGCCCGACCGGCTGCCGTGGCGGCGAGGACGAGGTACGCCGCGTAGCACCACCGTCATGGTCGTCCGTACGTACAGACTGACGGTCGACCATGAGGAAAAGCGACGGGACGATCGCGAGGCCTCTTGCACATGCTCATTACGATGAGTAACTATGGCCATCGCTTGCGTGGACTTAGGTCTTTGAAATCGTCAACCCATCTGAATGCCGGCGCCGGCGCCACAACGGGGCGCCGTTATCAACGGCGATCTACGGTGGAAGGCGCCGGTCAGCCTGGGACTTCACAACAAACAGGCCGCCGCCAGCTGGCCCTCGGGACCGTTGTTTGCGGTGATTTTGCGGTGAAAACTACGGCTCCGAGCCACCGCCGACGCCGCCACGTGTGCGCGCCGCCAATCTCGGCTAAGCAGCGCGCCATGAACCGCCGGCCCGTCCCGTTCGACCTCGGGCCCGTGCATTTCGTCGGCATCGGCGGCATCGGCATGAGCGCCATCGCCGAGATCATGCTGCGCATCGGCTACCAGGTGCAGGGCTCCGACGCCCGCGCCGGCGCCGACACCGAGCGGCTGGAGAAGCTGGGCGCCAAGGTCTTCATCGGCCACGACGCCGCGCACATCGAGGGCGCCTCGGCCGTCGTCTTCACCAGCGCGGTGAAGGCCGACAATCCCGAGCTGGTCGGCGGCCCGCGCCCGCCGCATGCCGCTGGTGCGCCGCGCCGAGATGCTGGCCGAGCTGATGCGCCTGCAGTACTCGGTGGCGGTCGGCGGCACGCACGGCAAGACCACCACCACCTCGATGGTCGCCGCCATCCTCGACGCCGCCGGGTTCGACCCCACCGTGGTCAACGGCGGCATCATCAACGCCTACGGCGCCAACGCCAAGGTGGGCGAGGGCGACTGGATCGTCGTCGAGGCCGACGAGAGCGACGGCACCTTCCTGCGCCTCCGCCCCACCGTCGCCGTGGTCACCAACATCGATCCCGAGCACCTCGACTACTACGAGACTTTCGATGCGGTGAAGCGCGCCTTCCAGGACTTCGTCGAGCAGCATCCCGTTCTACGGCTTCGCCGCGGTCTGCATCGACGATCCGGACGTGCAGGAGATGGCCTCGCAGGTCGAGAACCGGCGGCTGATCACCTACGGCGTCAATCCGCAGGCCGAGGTGCGGGCGATGAACATCGGCTTCGGCGCCGAGGGCTCGACGTTCGACGTGCTGATCAACGCGCCGGGCGGCGCGACCACCGTGCTCGGCGAGATCACCCTGCCGATGGCCGGCGAGCACAACGTGCTGAATGCGCTGGCCGCCATCGCCGTCGGCCGCGAGCTCGGCGCGCCGGAGAAGGCGATCCGCAAGGGCCTGGCGGAGTTCGGCGGCGTGCGGCGCCGCTTCACCTTCACCGGCCAGGCGCGCGGCGTCAGGGTGGTCGACGACTACGGCCACCACCCGGTCGAGATCGCCCATGTGCTGAAGGCGGCCCGCGCGGTGACCAACGGCCGGGTGATCGCCGTGGTGCAGCCGCACCGCTACACCCGGCTGCACGACCTCTTCCAGGAGTTCTGCCGCGCCTTCAACGACGCCGACGTGGTGATCGTCGCCGACGTCTACCCGGCCGGCGAGGCGCCGATCGAGGGCGCGAGCCGCGACGCGCTGGTCGAGGGCCTGAAGCGCCACGGCCACCGCCACGTGCTGGCGCTGGAGAGCCCCGCCGCGCTGCCGGCGCTGATCGCCGCGGAGGCCCGGGACGGCGACCTGGTGGTCTGCCTCGGCGCGGGCGACATCACCGCCTGGGCCCAGGCGCTGCCCGCCCAGCTCGAGGCGCTGGGACAGTGAGCTCGAGAGTTCGAGAAGGCGGCAGGCCTTTAGTCTCAACGCAGAGTCCGGGAGGCGGCGCGGAGTGCGCAGAGATAGCGAGACCCTCCGCGACCTCTGCGCCTTCTCTTCGATCTCCGCGTTAAGACTAAGCGCCTGCGGCGCGCGCAACGTCGGACGGTTTCGCGCATGAGCTGGCGCGACAGGCTGCCCCCGGTCCGCGGCAAGCTGCTGTTCGACGAGCCGCTGGCGCCGTTCACCTGGTTCCGGGTCGGGGGGCCGGCGGACGTGCTGTTCCTGCCGGCGGACGCCGAGGACCTCAGCGCCTTCCTCGCCGGCCTGCCCGAGGAGATCCCGCTGACCGTGCTGGGCGTCGGCTCCAACGTCATCGTCCGCGACGGCGGCGTCGAGGGCGTCGTGGTGCGGCTGGCGGGGCGGGCGTTCGCCGGCATCCACGTCCAGGCCGAGGACGCGGCGGTCGTCGCCGAGCCCGGCGCGCTCGACGCGGCCGTCGCCCGCGCCGCGGGCAAGGCCGGCATCGCCGGGCTGGAGTTCTATGCGGGCGTCCCCGGCACGATCGGCGGCGCGCTCACCATGAACGCCGGCTGCTACGGATCGGAGACCAAGGACGTGCTGAAGGTCGCCTGGGGCGTCGACCGCTTCGGCGAGCAGCAGGTGCGCGCGGTCGGCGACCTCGGCTACGCCTATCGCAGGAGCGCCATTCCCGACGGCTCGATCATCTGGCTGGGCGCCGTCTTCCAGGGCCGCCCCGACGATCCGGCGGTGATCGCCGCCACCATCGACGAGATCACCGCGCGCCGCGAGGCCACCCAGCCGATCCGCGAGAAGACCGGCGGCTCGACCTTCAAGAACCCGCCGGGGATGAGCGCCTGGAAGCTGGTCGACGAGGCCGGCTGGCGCGGCAAGCCGCTGGGCGGAGCGATGTTCTCGCCGCTGCACGCCAACTTCATGATCAACACCGGCGAGGCGACCGCCGCCGACCTGGAGCGGCTCGGCGAGGCGGTGCGCGCCGACGTGGCGGCGAAGACCGGCGTCGTGCTGGAGTGGGAGATCAAGCGCATCGGGCGGCCCGCGTGATCGGCCGCCGCCTCACGCTGATCGCCGCGATGCTGGCGCTCGTCCTCGTCGGCGCCTGCCAGCACAAGAGCCACCGCCCGCCCTGTCCGCCGGGCGCGCTCTGCCTGGCCTATGGCAACGGGGCCGAGCCGACGTCCTTGGACCCTGTCCACATCGATGGCGTGTGGGAGAGCAACATCGTCAGCCAATTGATCGTCGGCCTGACGCGCCCCGATGAGAATGGCCTGCCGCAGCCCGGTATCGCCACGTCGTGGACGTCGAGCCCGGACGGGCTGACCTGGACCTTCCACCTGCGCGAGGCCAAGTGGTCCGACGGCGTTCCGGTGACCGCGGACGACTTCGTGTTCGGCATTCAGCGCGAACTTGATCCCAGGACTGCGTCGCAGTCCGCGTGGCTGCTCTATCCATTCCTGCAGAACGCCGCGGCGGTGAACGCCGGGAAGCTGCCGCTGAGCGCCGCCGGCGTCGAGGCGCCCGACCCGCACACGCTGGTGCTGCATCTGTCGCATCCGTGGCCGCTGCTGCCGGCCTACGCGACCGGCCGCATCCTCTGGCCGGTTCCGCGGCATGTCGTGGAGCGCTGGGGCGATGCCTGGACCCGGCCGGGACACTTCGTCAGCGACGGACCCTACACGCTGGTCTCGTGGCGGCTGGGCGATGCGGTGGTGGTCCGCAAGAACCCGCTTTTCTTCGACGCCGACCAGGTCTGCTACAACGAGGTGGACTTCACGCCTTCAGCCGACCTCATCTCGAACGAGCGCAGCGTCGCAGCGGGCGATCTCGATGTCTCGGCGGTGCAGTCGAACCGGGTGCGCTACCTCAGCCGAACGGAGCTGCAGCGCTTCCTGCACATCGCGCCCCAGTTCGGCACCTTCTACCTCGCCTTCAACATGAAGGACCCGGCGCTCAGCGACGTGCGGGTGCGCCAGGCGCTGTCGATGGCCATCGATCGGGATTTCATCGCCCAAAAGCTGCTGCATGCGGGTCAGCAGCCCGCCTATTCCCTCGTCCCGCTGGGGCTGCCCGGCTACGGCGCCGGGCCGCGCACGGCCTGGGCCAGATGGAGCCTTGCACGACGGCAGTCGCAGGCGCGCTTGCTGCTGGCCGCGGCCGGCTACGGGCCCGAGCATCCGCTGAAGCTCACGATCAAGCAGCTGAACGGGCCGGACCACCTCACCTACATGCCGTCGGTGCAAGCCGACTGGAAGGCCGTGGGCGTCGACGCCAGGCTGCAGCAGGAAGACACCCAGGTGGCTTACAGCGACCTGGAGATCCACGACTTCCAGGTCGGGCTGGCGGGTTGGGTGGCCGCGGACCCGATCGCCTACCTGGACCTGCTGCGATCGGACACCGGGGGCCAGAACTTCGGTCAGTACGCCAACCAGCGCTACGACGCCGAGCTGAACGCGGCGGGCGACTCGCTGGATATCGCCGTGCGGGCGCAGCACATGAAGAGCGCCGAGACGATCATCTTGGCCGACGCAGCGATTGCGCCGCTCTACTACACCTCCAGCCGGGGCCTGGTGCACCCTCAGATCACCGGCTGGGTGAACAACCCTTTCGACACCCACCCGATCAGCCACCTCTGCCGCTTGTCCCCACTGCCGACGACCGCGCGTTCTGCCGTCGGCGCCGCCGCCTCCTGAGCCGCGACGCTCGGCCGAGGTGAACCCCAATTAAGGTGCGCGCCGGCCTTTGGCGTGTACGATCCCCGCGGCTCGAGGGAAGGATGCAGGCTGATGACGGTCATCGACGCCGGCGAAGCGCCTGTCCTGGTGGGGATGCGCCCGCCGCCGGAGCGACCCAAGGCCCGCCTCGGCAATGATGGCGGCGACAGCCCGTTCGAGAACATCCCGCTCGCCGCCTACGTGCAGCCGATCTGGCGCCAGCCCAGCCTGTTCATGCGCGCCTGGCTGGTCAGCGACCCGGTCGGCCTCAAGCGGGTGCTGATCGACAACGTCGCCAACTACCCGAAGACCGACATGGAGAACCGCCTCTTCCGCGCCGCGTTCGGCGACGGCCTGCTGTCGCGGGAGGGCGAGACCTGGCGCGCACACCGGCGGATCATGGCCCCGTCGTTCGATCCGCGCAGCGTCGCCGGCTACGCCGATGCGATGGCCGAGGCGTCGGCCGAGTTCGGCGACCGCTGGGCGAAGCTGGAGGAGGCGCGGAGGTCGACGTCTCGGCCGAGATGACCCGCCTGACGCTCGAGATCATCTGCCGGACGGTGTTCTCAGGCGACGCCGCCGAGATGGTGGAGGTGACCGGCTCGTCCCTCCACGCAAGCGGCGAAGCCTTCCAGTTCAACCTGCTCGACGTGCTGCCGATCATCAGCGGGATCCGGATGAAGCGGCGCGAGCGGCTGTTCGGCCAGCTGTTCGCGGCGCATCGACGGCGCGCTGCATCGGCTGATCGAGCAGCGGCGCGCCAACCCGGGCAAGCTCGACCTGCTGGGCCGCCTGGTCGCCGCCATGGACGAGGAAACCGGCGCGAAGCTCTCGACGCAGGAGGTGCGCGACGAGGTGCTGACCATCTTCGTCGCTGGCCACGAGACCACCGCTTCGGCGATGACCTTCGTCTGGTACGTGCTCTCGCACTATTCGGCGTGGGAAGCGCGCCTGCACGCCGAGCTGGACTTCGGTGCTGGGCGGCCGCACCCCCACCGAGGCCGACCTGCCGAAGCTGCAGGTCACCCGCCGGATCATCGAGGAGACCATGCGGCTCTATCCGCCGGCGCCGGGCCTCTCGGCGCGCGTCGCCAAGCAGGCCGACGAGATCGGCGGCGTGCGCATCCCGAAAGGCGGCATGGTCGCGTGTCTCGTCCTGGGTGCTGCATCGCCACCGCTCGCTCTGGGACGATCCGGAGACGGTTCGACCCCGACCGCTTCCTGCCGGAACGCAGCGTCGGGCGTCCGCGCTTCGCCTACCTGCCGTTCGGCGGCGGCCCCCGTGTCTGCATCGGCCAGATGATGGCGATGACCGAGGCGACGCTGATCCTGGCGACGCTGGCCCAGCGCTTCCGCCTGCGCTTGCGGCCCGGCTATCCGGTGGCGATCCAGCAGCGCATCACCATCCGCCCGCGGGACGGCCTGCCGATGAGGATCGAGCGTCGCTGACGCCGGCCGGCGCTTGACTTGAACGGCCCCGGCGCGCACCGCCGAGCTCGAGGGGATGGCGCGGAGGGGGCCCATGCGTATCTGGCTGACGATCCTGGCGGCGCTCGCCTTCGGCCTTCCCGCCCGCCGCGATCGCCGGTCCGTTGCGCGCCGGCGCCGAGGCGGTCCGCGACCGCGCCCTGCAGCGATCCCACCGCCTACGACTACATCGAATCCCTCTCGGTGGACGTCGGCCCGCGGCTCGCCGGCACCGAGGCGGCGGCGAGGGCCACGCGACTGGGCGCTCGCCAGGCTGACCTCGCTCGGCTTCGCCAACGTCCACGTCGAGCCGTTCCCGATCACCGCCTGGCTGCGCGGCCCCGAGGACGCCGAGATCGTCGCGCCGCATCCGCAGAAGCTGGCCATCATCGGGCTCGGCGGCTCGGTCCCGACCCCGCCCGAGGGCGTCGAGGGCGAGATCGCGCTCTTCCACAGTTACGCCGACCTGCTGGCCGCGCCGCCAGGCTCGCTGGCCGGCAAGATTGCCGTCGTCACCCAGCCGATGCCGCGGTCGAGCCAAGGCGTGGGCTACGGCGCGCTGAATCCGGTGCGCCGCCAGGGTCCGAGCGAAGCGGCCAGGCGCGGCGCGGTCGCCTACCTGCTGCGGGGCCTGGCCACCGGCCTCAGCCGCGAGCCGCACACCGGCGCGCTGAACTATCAGCCCGACGCGCCGAAGATCCCCGCCGCCGCGCTCTCCACCATCGACGCCGAACTGATCGACCATCTCGCCGCGCGGGGTCAGCCGATCCGTATTCGCCTGCGGCTGGCCTCGACCAGCGGGCCCGCCACCGCCTGGACCGTCGAGGGCGAGATCCGCGGAACCGAGCACCCGGATCAGATCGTCCAGGTCGGCGGCCACCTCGATTCCTGGGACCCTGGAACGGGTTCGATCGACGACGGCGCCGGCATGGCGATCGCCGTGGCCGCCGCCAAGCTCGCCGGAGCCCAGAATCCGCCCAAGCGGACCATCCGCGTCGCCCTCTTCGGCGCCGAGGAGATGGACTTCGCCCGCGCCGCCTTCGCCGCCGCCCACAAGGGCGACGACATCGTGATCATCGGGGAATCCGACATCGGCGCCGATCGCGCCTGGCAGGCCGCCTTGCCGGCCGGCTCGGCCAAGACGCCCGAGATGCTCGACTACGCCGCCGCCGTCGCGCCGCTCGGCGTGGTGATCTCGCCCGAGCCCAGCCGGGGCAGCGGCGACGACACCGCCGACCTGGTCCGCGCCGGCGTCCCGGCCTTCGCCGTTAGCCAGGACGCCAGCCGCTATTTCGACTGGCACCACTCCTCGGAGGACACCCTCGACAAGGTCGATCCCGCCCAGCTCAACCAGGCCGTCGCCACATGGGCGGCGTTCGTCTACATCGCCGCCAACGCCGACATCGACTTCAAGGCGCTCATGGCCGGCGTCGCCGCGCCGCAGGCGCCCCGGCCTTAACAGCGACCGGCGATTCGGCGACAACCCGGACGCCCGCCGCTCCGGAGATCCGGCCCCCATGTCCAAGCCCCTCGACGGCCACCACGTCGCCGTGCTGCTGGGCGGCCTCTCGCCCGAACGCGAGGTCAGCCTCGTCTCGGGCGAAGCCTGCGCCGACGCGCTGGAGCGGCTGGGCGCCAAGGTCACGCGCGTCGACGCCGGCCGCGACATCGCCGCCGTGCTGACGCGGCTTTCCCCCGACGTCTGCTTCAACGCCCTGCACGGCGTCTGGGGCGAGGACGGCTGCGTCCAGGGCGTCCTGGAGACGCTCGCCATACCCTACAGCCACTGCGGCGTGCTGGCCTCGGCGCTTGCCATGGACAAGACCAAGGCCAAGGCGGTGATGGCGGCCGCCGGCGTGCCGGTGCCGGGCGGCGGGCTCTTCAACCGCCACGCAGGCGGCCCGCGACCACGTGATGGCGCCGCCCTATGTCGTGAAGCCCAACGCCGAGGGCTCCTCGGTCGGCGTGTTCATGGTCTTCGAGGGCGCCAACGGGCCGCCGCAGGAGCTGGTCGCGCCCGGCTGGACGTTCGGCGAGGAGGTGCTGATCGAGCCCTACATCCGGGGCCTCGAGCTGGCGGTCGCGGTGATGGACGGCAAGGCGCTGACGGTCACCGAGATCGTCCCGCGCACCGGCTTCTACGACTACGAGGCCAAGTATGGCGAAGGCGGATCGAGCCACGTCGTGCCGGCCCGGATCCCCGCGCCGGTCGCCGCCAAAGCCAAGGCCTACGCTGAGCTTGCGCACGCCGCGCTGGGTTGCCGCGGCATTACCCGCAGCGACCTTCGTTATGACGACATTAATGAGGTTCTGGTCCTTCTAGAGGTCAACACCCAGCCCGGCATGACGCCCACCTCGCTCGTCCCCGAGCAGGCGGCTCACCTGGGCGTTGGGTTCGACGACCTGGTGCTCTGGATCACGGAGGACGCGTATGCCCGCGGCAATGCGGGGGGCCAGGCGCAGCAGCGCCAAGGCCCGGAGCAAAAGCTCCGCTAGTCCCCAGAAGAGCCGCCCAGCCTCCGGCAAGTCCGGCGGGGCGGCGCGCCCGGCGTGCGGATATCGCCGCGCATCGTCCTGCCCCTGTCCGGCCTCGCCATCGTCGGCGTGGCGGGTATCGTGCTCGCCACCAACCACCGCGGCGAGCGGCTGGTCGGCGCGGCCAGCGACGCCGTCACCCACGGGACCGCGGCCGCCGGCTTCCGGCTCGACGGACGTCAGGCTCGACGGCGCATCGCCGCAGTCGTCGGCCGACATCCTCCGCGCCGCCGATCTTCCGAAAGGCGCGCCGCTGTTCGCGCTCGACCTCGACAGCGCTCGCCGCCGCGTCGAGCAGGTCGGCTGGGTGAAGAGCGCTCGCGTCATGCGCCTCTATCCCGACAGCGTGGTGATCGACGTCGTCGAGCGCCGCCTGCTGGCGGTCTGGGAGAACAACGGCCGGCTCGGCGTGATCGACGCAACCGGCGTGGTCGCCCCGGAGGCCGATCCGGGCAAGTTCGCCCGCCTGCCGCTGGTGGTGGGCGACGGCGCCAACCTGGCCGCCGGCCACATCCTGCCGCTCGTGCAGTCGCGGCCGCGGCTGATGGCGCGGCTCGACGCGCTCGTCCGCGTCGACGACCGTCGCTGGGACCTGCGGCTGAAGGATGGCGGCATCGTCCAGTTGCCGGCGACCGACGAGGATGCGGCGCTGATCCGGCTCGACCAGCTCGACCAGGCCTCGCGCATCCTGGATCTCGGTTTCTCGCGGATCGACCTGCGCGATCCGCGAGATGGTTGCAGTGCGGCCACGGGAGAATCCCGCGGCCGGTTCAGTTGTCGGGTGGGGTTGGATGAGACTTGCGGTGAAGGAAGACCGCGCGGCGTTCGCCGAAGCCGAACGCCGCGACGCGGAGGCCGCGACGGACTGAAGGCGGCGCTGAGCCGCCCGACGGTGACGGCGGCCGTCGATCTCGGCGCCTCGAAGGTCGCCTGCTTCATCATGAAGCCGGACGGCGTGCGTCCGACCGACCGCACCATCACCGCCGCCGGCGTCGGCTACGTCCAGTCGCGCGGCGTCCGCGGCGGCGCGGTGATCGACGTCGACGAGGCCGCCAGCGCCATCGCCAAGGCGGTCGAGCGCGCCGAGGCCATGGCCGGCGTCACCGTCTCCGGCGTCACGGTCGCCACCGCCGGCGGCCAGCTGGCGAGCCGGCGCGTCGCCGCCAACGTCTCGCTGGGCGCGCGGCCGATCAGCGACGCGGACCTGTCGCGGGCCATCGGCGCCGCGGTCGTCCGGCCTGCAAGCATGCCCGGCCGGCGCATCATCCACGTGCGGCCGATCGCCTGGTCCGTCGACGGGGCCAAGGGCGTGCGCGATCCGCGCTCGATGTTCGGCCGCCAGCTCGGCCTGCAGCTCCTGCTGGTGTCGATGGACGAGCAGGTGTTCCAGACCATCGCCCACTGCGTCGAGCGCGCGCACCTGCAGTTCGAAGGCGTGGTCGCCGCGCCGTTCGCCTCGGCGCTCGCGACGCTCGAAGAGGACGAGATGGACCTCGGCGCCATCCTCATCGACATGGGCGGCGGCTCGACCTCGCTGGCGGTCTATGCCGGCGGCAGCCTCACTCCATGTCGACAGCCTGGCGGTCGGCGGCGGCCACGTGACGCAGGACGTCGCCCGCGGCCTTTCCACCTCGATCGCCGGCGCCGAGCGCATCAAGACGCTGCATGGCTCGGCCATCGCCTCGGCCAACGAGGACCGCGAGATGATCGAGGCGCCGCCGCGCGGCGACGATCCCGGCGCCGGCCCCGTCGTGGCCCCGCGCTCGCTGCTGAAGGGCATCATCGCCCCCCGCGTCGAAGAGACGCTTGAGCTGCTGCGCGAGCGGCTGAAGGTCTGCCGATGCGCCGGTCGAGGCCGGCGCCGGCATGGTGCTGACCGGCGGCGCGAGCCAGCTCGCCGGCGTCCGCGAGGTCGCGGTGCGGGTCTTCGACCGGCCGGTGCGCCTCGGCCGGCCGCGCCGCATGCCGCACCTCGCCGACGCGGCCTCAGGCCCGGCGTTCTGCGCCGCCGCCGGCGTCCTGCACCGCGCCGCGTTCGGCCCTCGCGAGGCGGGCGCCAGCAAGCCGGCCGCCCGCCCCGGCCAGGGTGGCAACGTGGTGGCACGCGCCACCGCCTGGCTGCGCGAGAATCTCTGAAAGCGACCTGATTTTGCGGGATGCGGCGTCGCGTCCCGCCGGTTCCGCCGAAGTCCAGCCAAGCTTAACGCCGGCAAGGAAAAATTCCGCCCCTTCGGCTCGACCGCCAACCGACTCAGCTTATGCAGTTAACGCGCAATTAAGGATGGTGGTCGTTCAGTTAATCCCATCCGCGAAGCAGGGCCGGCGGGCAGGTCGCCGGTCTCTATCTCATTGCCATTGCGGAGGACGTGGGGTCATCGATGACGTTCAAGGTTTTCGCACCGGAGACCAAGGAGCTTAAGCCGAGGATCGTGGTCTTCGGCGTGGGCGGCGCCGGCGGCAACGCGGTCAACAACATGATCGAGGCTGGGCTCGAGGGGGTCGAGTTCGTCGTCGCCAACACCGACGCCCAGCAGCTGGCCTTCTCGAAGACCGACAAGCGCGTCCAGCTCGGCGTCCAGGTCACGCAGGGCCTCGGCGCCGGCGCCCATCCCGAGGTCGGCATGTCCGCCGCCGAGGAATCGACCACCGAGATCGGCGAGCATCTCGACGGCGCCCACATGGTGTTCATCACCGCCGGCATGGGCGGCGGCACCGGCACCGGCGCGGGCCCGATCATCGCCAAGTGCGCCAGGGAGCGCGGCATCCTGACGGTCGGCGTCGTCACCAAGCCGTTCCACTTCGAGGGCCGCCACCGCATGCGCCTCGCCGAGGCCGGCATCTCCGAGCTGCAGCGCTACGTCGACACCCTGATCGTCATCCCCAACCAGAACCTTTTCCGCGTCGCCAACGAGCGCACCACCTTCGCCGAGGCCTTCGCGATGGCCGACCAGGTGCTGCATTCAGGCGTCCGCTCGATCACCGACCTGATGGTGCTGCCGGGCCTGATCAACCTCGACTTCGCCGACGTGCGCACCGTCATGACCGAGATGGGCAAGGCGATGATGGGCACCGGCGAGGCGCAAGGCGAAGGCCGCGCGCTGATGGCCGCCGAGAACGCCATCCAGAACCCGCTCCTGGACGAGGTGACGCTGAAGGGCGCCAAGGCCGTGCTGGTCAACATCACCGGCGGCCTCGACATGACGTTGCTGGAGGTCGACGAGGCGGCCAACGCCATCTCCGCCCAGGTCGACCCCGACGCCAACATCATCTTCGGCGCGGCGTTCGATCCTGCGCTCAGCAACACCCTGCGCGTCTCGGTCGTGGCGACCGGCATGGACGGCGCCTCGATCTCCGCCATCGAGCCCGCCCCGCGCAGGACGTCGCGCCGCAGCGAGACGGTCGCCGAGCCTGCCGCGATCGCCGAGCCCGAGCCGGTGATGGCCGCCGAGCCGGAGCCCGGGCTGCCCGAGCCCGAGCCGGTCTTCGCGATGGTCGAGCCGGAGCCAGAACCGATTCCCGCGCCGGTCCTCGAGCCGGTCGTCGCCGAGCCGGTCAGGCCGGCGGCCAGCCGCACGTTCAAGGCGCCTGAGCCGGTTCTCGAGACCGAGATGGCGTTCGAGAACTCCGGCCCCGGCGCCGGCGCCAGCGCCGAAGGTCACCCAGCCGGCCGCTCGCCCGGTGGCCCGCATCGTCGACCCGTCGGTCGCCGACGACGAGGACGAGCCGCTGTTTCCGGAGACCCCGCGCTTCGGCCAGGAGCGGCCGCAGAAGAGCGGCTGGCTCAGCATCTTCGGCCGGCCGCGCCAGGACGCCGCGCCGCAGCCGCAGCTGCGCACGAACGCCGCCAGCCAGGCTCAGCCGGCGCTGGAGGAGGCGGCCGACGACCAGGAGGATCTGGAGATCCCGTCCTTCCTGCGGCGCCTCGCCAACTAGGCCCGCCCCACGGCCGGCGCTTGACGATTCAACTCGTCAGGCGCATTACTTCCGGTGCTGTCGGCCGGTGCGACTTGCGCACCCGACCGGCGCGGTCTAGCCGTCGCTGACCACGACGGAGCCCGCAGCGCTTGAGCCCCACCCACCAGACCACGCTCGCCGCCCCGGCGCGCCTTGCCGGCGTCGGCATCCACAACGGTCTGCCGGTCCATCTCGCCATCCTGCCCGCGCCGGCAGACAGCGGCATCGTGTTCGTCCGCACCGATGTCGACGCCGACAAGCGGGCCATCGCCGCGCTTGCCGATAGGGTCTGCGACACGCGCCTCGCCACCGTCATCGGCAACGAGCAGGGGACCACGGTCTCCACGGTCGAGCATCTGATGGCGGCCTTCGCCGGCCTCGGGATCGACAACGCCCGCGTCGAGCTCGACGGGCCGGAGATGCCGACCCTCGACGGTTCGGCCGCCGATTTCGTCGCCGCCATCGACGCCGCCGGTCGGACCACGTTGGCCGCGCCGCGCCGCTGCATCGAAATCCTGGAGCGGATCGAGGTGGACGGACCCGGCAAGCACGCCGCCCTCGTCCCCGCCGATCGCTTCGAGCTCTCGGTCGAGATCATCTTCGACTCGCCCGCCATCGGCCGCCAGCAGCTCGACCTTGCCGTCGATCCGGCCAGCTTCCGCGCCGAGATCGCGCCGGCCCGAACGTTCGGCTTCATCGCCGAGGTCGAGCAACTTCGCGCCATGGGCCTTGGCCGCGGCGCCTCGCTGGAGAACACCATCGTCGTCGACGGCGACCACGTCCTCAATCCGGCGACGATGCGCCGACCCGACGACTTCGTGCGCCACAAGGCGCTCGACGCGCTGGGCGACCTGGCGCTCGCCGGCCACCCCATCCGCGGCCGCTACGAGGCCTCCTGCTCCGGCCACGCGCTCAACAACGCCCTCGTCCGCGCGCTCATGGCCCGCCCCGAGGCGTGGCGAATGACCACGGCGGGGCCGGCAGGGGCCTGAAATCGCCGCCCTTTCGTCGCCGCCTTTCGGTGGTGTAGAAACCGGCTTGGCGCCTCGGGCGCGGGGGGTGTTCGTGAAAGGTGACCAGGGCTTGCTTCGTATTCCGTCCGGCCGAGCGATCCTGATCGTCGTGCTGACCGCCGCCCTCGCGGTCAGCGCCTGTTCCACCTTCGGCAAGAAGAAGAAACCGACCCTCGCCTACGAGGAGCGGCCGGTCGACCTGCTCTACAACGCCGGCGCCGACCGGCTCGACCGCCACCAATGGAGCGAGGCGGTCGACTACTTCCGCGAGGTGGAGCGCCAGCACCCCTATTCGGAGTGGGCCCGCCGCTCCATCCTGATGACGGCCTACGCCCACTACCAGGCCAACGACTATGCCGAGGCGATCGCCGACGCCGACCAGTTCATCTCGCTCTATCCCGGCAATCCGTCGACGCCCTACGCCTACTACCTGAAGGCCATCTGCTACTTCGAGCAGATCGTCGACGTCGGCCGCGACCAGGCTTCGACCGCGGAAGCCGGCGAGGCGCTGCGCGAGGTCGCCAAGCGCTATCCGTACAGCGAGTACGCCGCCGACGCCCGGCTGAAGATCGACATGGTGCAGGACCAGTTGGCCGGCAAGGAGATGAACATCGGCCGCTTCTACCTGCGCACCGGCGACCCGATGGGCGCGATCGGTCGGTTCAAGACCGTGGTCGACAAGTACCAGACCACCTCTCACACCCCCGAGGCGCTCTACCGTCTGGTCGAGGCCTACCTGACCGTCGGCCTCGCCGGCGAAGCGAAGAAGAACGGCGCGGTGCTGGGCTACAACTATCCCGGTGACCCCTGGTACCAGGCGGCCTATCAGCTTCTGACCAGCCGCGGCTACCGGCCCGCCGTCGAGCCGAACCCGGAGGGCACGCGCGGGCCGCACTTCCCGTTCTTCGGCCATCACGACAAGTCGACCACGCTGCCGCCGCCCGATGAGTCGGCGCCCGCGCAGACCACCACCGTCTCGGACAACGGCGCTGCGCGGCCCACGACCGGCGCCGGGCCGGAGACCACCGCCGACGCCGCCCAGGGCTCGACCGCCGCGCAGCCGCAAACTCCCGGCCAGCCGCCGCCGGCGAAGAAGCCAACCGGCTTCGTGCACGGCTTCCTGGGGCTCTAGCGCCCGAACTGGCTGTCTTCAAAAACCTAGCCTGGCGATTGGCCGAAGGGTCGATCATCATCGTCGACGACACTCAAGAAGGCCGGTGCGGCGACGCCGCACGAGGTCGGGGCCAGGCGCCGCTTCGCCATCTCAGCGCGACTTTCCAGCACACACAATCGGGCAACAGGTGCGGTGTGCAGCTCTTGCCAGCCGGACGAGCAGCCAAGTCCTAGTCTAGAGATCGATACCCTTGATCGCTTCCACCGAGATGGAACGGAAGTCTCGAAGCCGGGGCTACGGAAGGGGGCCGCGAGATGCATATTGTCCGCAAGTTCGCGCTCGCTCCCAGGAACGGGCGTGGCCTCACGTGCGATCTAGACGGCGTGGCCCTCGGCCCGGTCGTGTGGCAACCGCCGGGTCCGACGACGCGGGGGAAGTGTGGTGCGATCTCGCGCCCGTTGAGTTTGTGTGGCGAGTTTTGGAGACCGCCTATGGTCCACAGTCGAGAGTGACGCCGAGAGGTGCCATGCTGGTCTGAAGCGTGTAGCGGCCGCTCTACGCAAAGGTGACGTTGCTCTCGCCGGGATCGAAGCATTGATGCTTTGTCTGCCAGAGATTTCACCGAGCCGCCTGTCACGCCTTGAAGATCTCGAAGATCTCCGAAAAGCAGGCGCTGCTTGGCAGACCCAACCCCGCGTACCGGCGGGCGAGCCCGACGGCGGCCAATGGACATCCGATGGCAGCCAATCGACCTCCGATGGCGGCCGACCGACCTCAGATGCCGGCGAACAGTGCCAGGTGAACCCGGCAACGGTGGAGGAGGTCGCGAATCGGGACTACCACGACGAAGTCGTAGAGAAGGTCGCCAGGATCGTTCGACGGTTGGGATGTCGGGCGGAAACGGAAATTGAGCTTGTAGCGCTTGATGGGGTTTCAACCAGAGCTGACATCCTCATGATGACCCCCGATGGCGAGCTGTTCCTGATCGAGGTCAAGACGGGCGTTGGGCCGAAGTACGAGGACAGCCAGCGGCTGATCTATCCAATGGCGATGCTGGGCGGCCATGTTTTCTCACCTGATCCGCGTATAGCCGAGTTCGGGTTTGCCCCGGGTGAGTTGCTGCCGCCGATGGGGTTTGACGTCGCCTACAAGCGTGACCGCAAAACTCGACTTCAGATCATATCTCCTGGCGGTCGAGTCATCTCAGAATCGAAGTGACGTCTAATGCACAAGCGAAGTCACAGTGCGTTCATCCTGCTCACCAAGGCCTACCATGGAGGCATGATCACATCCGCCGACACGGCTATCGGAGTCGCCTCCGCGATCCTGAGAGGCCACTACGGCGAAGCTGAACTCCTGCGCCAACAGCCATTAGGCGTTACCGAACAGGGCGACAGCTGGTTGGTGGAAGGCAGCTACGTCGAACCCGAACTGGCCCCGGAAGGCGGCGGTAGCTGGTACATCCGGCTGATGCGCGATGACGGGCGTGTTGTGGAGCTGGGGCATCGGATCGCCGCGCTGGAGCTTGACGACGAGATCAAGGAGCTTGAAGAGCGGTCGAAGTCTGACCCCTCTACGAGGAGCGATGACCCTTAACTTGAGACCCGGCCGCGTCGCCCTTTAGGCCGGGCCGATTCTGGGCCACCCTTGGCCCATGCTGATTGGCCTCGGCGTCCGCGATGTCGTCCTGATCGAGCGGCTCGATCTGGCCTTCGGGCCCGGCCTGACCGCGCTCACCGGCGAGACCGGCGCCGGCAAGTCGATCATCCTCGGCGCGCTCGGGCTGGCGGTCGGTGCGCGCGCCGACGCGGGCCTGGTGCGCCGCGGCGCGGAGCAGGCGTCCGCCACCGCCATCTTCGCGCCGGGTCCCGCCCATGCTGTGTGGTCCATCCTCGAGGAGAAGGGGCTGGGTTCGTCGCCCGACGAGGACCTAGTGCTGCGCCGCTCCCTCTCGGCCGACGGCCGTTCGCGCGCCTTCGTCAACGACCAGCCGGCGACGGTCGCCATGCTGCGCGAGTTGGGCGCGCTGCTGGTGGAGGTGCACGGCCAGCACGAGACCGTCGGCCTCCTGGACGCCGCCACGCATCGGCCGCTGCTGGACGCTTACGGCGGCCTCGCTGCGGAGGCGGCGGCCTGCGCCGGGGCGTGGAGCCGCTGGCGGGCGGCGCGCGAGAAGGCGGCGGCGCTGAAGGACGCCGCCGGCCGCTCCGCCGAGGAGGCCGAGGAGTTCGGCGCGCGGCTCGCCGAGCTCGACCGCCTCGATCCGCGCGAGGGCGAGGAAGGCGAGCTTGCCGAGGAGCGGGCGCTGCTCGGCGCGGCGGAGAAGATGCTGGCCGACATCGCCCAGGCGGCCGAGGGCTTCGGCGGCGGCGGGCTCGCCCAGCGCCTCGGCGCATCGCTGCGGGCGCTGGAGCGGGCGAGGGACCGCGCGCTCGCCACCGGCGCCGACGCCGAGGGCCGGTCCCTGCGTCTCATCGCCGGGGCCATCGAGGCGACCACCCGCGCGCTCTCCGAGCTCGCCGAGGCCGAGGCCGCGGTCGACGCCGCCGCCGAGGCGTTCGACGTCGAGCCCGACCGCCTCGAGAAGGTCGAGGAGCGGCTCTTCGCTTTGCGGGCCGCGGCGCGCAGGCTGGCGGTGCCGGTCGACGCCCTGCCGGCGGCGCGGATCGAGCTCGCCGAGCGGCTGCAGGCCATCGAGCAGGGCGAGGAGGCGATCGCCGAAGCCGACGCGGCCGCTGCCGCCGCCCGCGCCGCCTACGCGTCGGCCGCGCAGGCGCTCAGCCTCGCCCGCCGCGCGGCCGGCGACCGCCTTGCCGCCGCCGTTGCGGCCGAGCTGGCCCCGCTGCAAGCTCGACAAAGGCCCGTTTCCGCGTCGCCGTCGAACCGCTGGCCGACGAGCGCGCGGGCCCGGCCGGCGCCGACCGTGTCCAGTTCGAGATCGCCACCAATCCCGGCGCGCCGTTCGGCCCGCTGGGCTCGATCGCCTCGGGCGGCGAGCTCTCCCGCTTCGCGCTGGCGCTCAAGGTGGTGCTCGCCGGCCGCGGCGGGGCCCAGCCGCTGATGATCTTCGACGAGGTGGACCAGGGCGTCGGCGGCGCGGTGGCCGACGCCGTCGGCCAGCGCCTGAAGCGCCTCGCCGCCGAGACCCAGGTGTTCGTCGTGACCCACAGCCCGCAGATCGCCGCGCGTGCTGACAGCCATTGGCGGGTGCTCAAGCAAGGTGAGGGCGATAAAGTGGCGACCGAGGTCGAGGTGCTCGGCCCCGTCGCCCGCGAGGAGGAGATCGCCCGCATGCTCTCCGGCGCAGAGATCACCGAAGCGGCGCGCGCCGCCGCCCGCGCACTGATGCATGCCTGAGCCGAAAGCCGTCGCCGAGCTGACCGAGTCCGAGGCCGTCGCCGAGCTGACCCGGCTCGCCGACGAAATCGCCGCGCACGACATCCGCTACTACCAGGAAGAGGCGCCGACGGTCTCCGACGCGGAGTACGATGCGCTGAAGCAGCGCAACGCGGCGATCGAGGCGCGCTTCCCGCATCTGGTCCGCGAGAACTCGCCGTCGCTCAGGGTGGGCGCAACGCGGGCGGCGGCCTTCGCCCCGGTCGAGCACGGCGTGCCCATGCTGTCGCTCGACAACGCCTTTTCCGACGACGAGGCGCGCGAGTTCGACGCCCGCATCCGCCGCTTCCTGCGCCTCGGCGACGAGCCGGTGGCCTACACCGCCGAGCCGAAGATCGACGGCCTCTCGGCCTCGCTGCGCTACGAGAACGGCGTCTTCGTCCAGGGCGCCACGCGCGGCGACGGCCGGGTGGGCGAGGACGTCACCGCCAACCTGAAGACCATCGGCGAGATCCCGCATCGCCTCGCCGGCGACGGCTGGCCGGAGGTCGATCGAGATCCGCGGCGAGGTCTATTTCGAGCCACGCCGACTTCGCCGCGCTCAACGCCGCGATGGAGGCGGCCGGCCAGCGCACCTACGTCAATCCGCGCAACACCGCCTCCGGATCGCTCAGGCAGCTCGACCCCAAGATCACCGCCCAGCGCAACCTGCACTTCTTCGCCTACGCCTGGGGCCTCGTCAGCGGGCCGTTCGCCGAGACCCAATGGGGCGCGCTCGAGGCGTTGCGGCGCTGGGGCTTCAAGGTGACGCCGCAGGCCAAGCGCGTGACCGACGCCGAGGGGCTGCTGGAGGCCTACGCCGAGCTCGAGCGGCTTCGCCCGCACCTCGACTTCGACATCGACGGCATCGTCTACAAGGTCGACCGCCTCGACTGGCAGCAGCGGCTCGGCTTCGTCTCGCGCTCGCCGCGCTGGGCGATCGCCCGCAAGTTCCCGGCCGAGCAGGCCCGCACCATCCTGAACGCCATCGACCTGCAGGTCGGCCGCACGGGCGCCGTCACCCCGGTCGCGCGGCTGACGCCGGTCACGGTCGGCGGCGTCGTCGTCGAGAACGCCACGCTGCACAATGCCGACGAGATCGCCCGCAAGGACATCCGCGTCGGCGACACCGTCATCGTCCAGCGCGCCGGCGACGTCATCCCGCAGGTCGTCGGCGTGATCCTCGAAGAGCGGCCGAAGGGCGCGTCGCCGTTCGAGTTCCCCACGCATTGTCCCTGTCCGCTTCACACGCCGCTGGCGCGCGACGTCCAGGGCGAGGACGCCGAGGGCAATCCGATCCACGGCGTCATCCGCCGCTGCACCGGCGCGTTCGCCTGCCCGTTCCAGCGCGTCGAGCACCTGATCCACTTCTGCTCGCGCCGCGCCTTCGACATCGAGCGCCTGGGCGTCAAGCAGCTGCAGGCCTTCTTCGAGGAGGGCTTGATCCGCGAGCCGGCCGACATCTTCCGCCTTGCCCGCAACGAGACCGCGCTGGCTGGCCTTCGCGAGCGCGACGGCTACGGCGAGACCTCGGTGCGCAACATCGTGGCCGCCATCGAGGCGCGTCGCGAGATTCCGCTCGACCGCTTCATCAACGCGCTCGGCGTTCGCCACATCGGCGAGACCACCGCGCTCGCAATGGCCCGCGCCTACGGCAGCGGCGAGGCCTTCCTCGCGGCCATGGACCGGGTGGCCGACGGCGATCAAGAGGCGGTCGCTGAGCTCGACGCCATCGACCAGATCGGCGAGGCGGTGATCGAGGCGGCGGCCGCCTACTTCGCCGAGGACCACAACCGGGGGATCGTCGCCAACCTGACGGGTGAGATCACTATCCTCGACGCCGAGCGGCCCAGAGCCGACACCGCCGTCGCCGGCAAGACCGTCGTCTTCACCGGCTCGCTGGAGCGGATGACCCGCGAGGAAGCCAAGGCCCAGGCCGAGGCGCTCGGCGCCAAGGTCGCCTCCTCGGTCTCCAAGAAGACCGACATCGTCGTCGCCGGCCCCGGCGCCGGCTCCAAGCTGAAGACCGCCGCCGAGCTGGGCGTCCAGGTGCTGACCGAAGACGAGTGGCTGGCGCTGGTGGGTTAGGGCGGGAACGCCAACCGTCCAGCCACACATTCGATCGAAGCGGCCGCTAGTCCCCGCCGCTCGGGCGGCAATGCGGCGACGCCTTCGCCGGCGTCGACCCGACTGGTGCGAACAGCGTCAGGGAGAGTCTGGCGTTGTCGGACCGGATGCCGACCGGGCCGCCGTCGGGCGCGCCCTGCACGTCGCCCTGCCAGACGAGCTTCCCGTCGATGCTCACCCTCAACGCCCGCGCCTCCATCTCGGCCTTCAGTCGATAGGTCTTGCCCAGTTCCGGGGCGCGGACCGGCCTGGCGAACGTCGCCCGAATGTCGTGGTAGCCCCGATTGCCGCATGCGTGGCTGTCGTGCTCGCCAGGATTCGTCTTCAGTTGGACGACGACGCCGGGCTTCGGCGTGAACCGCCACATCGCGTAGACGAGGTTACACGGGTCGGCGGCGCGAAGCTTCAGCCCGAACTGTTCCCGAACCGCGCCCGAGCCCAGCGCAGCCGTCTCGTCGGTCGGGCCCAGGAAGGCGAAGCGCGCCTCGACGTCCTGCCGGCTCGAGGCGGGTACCACGGCGCGCACGGCGGACGTTGCGACCGAGAGCCCGCCGCCGGCGTCGACCGTCACCTCGCCGTCGGTGACGCAGAGCTGGTCGCGGCCGACCTCGACGAGCGGATCGCTGGCGGCGGCCGCGCCGGAGGCGACGCAAGCCAGCGCGACGGACCCGAGTGCAGGCTTCCAGCAGATCATCACCGGCGCCCCTTCACCCCGGCGCGCGGCTAGGCGGCCGCCTCGTTGGCCGGCGCGCGGCCGGCCGTGGCGGCCTGCACCGCCGCCGCCCAGCGGTCGCGCTCGGCCTCCATCGACTTGCGCCACTGACTGCGCAGGATGTCGCGGCGGGCCGGGTAGCGGTCCTCGTGGAAGTCGGCCTCGAACACCCGGTCGGTGCGGAAGTGGCGGAAGTCCTGGCGAAGCTCGCACCAGGCGGCGAGCAGCCGCACGTTCTCGTAGTAGGCGATCGCGATCGGCCACACCGTCCGCCGCGTCTCCTGCTCGGCCTCGTCCCGATAGGTGAGGGTGATCTTGGTCTGCCCGCGGATCGCGGCGCGCACGCGGCCCACGTCGAAGCTGTCGGCCTTCAGCCGCGCCGGCGGGTCGGGCGTCGTCAGCGCGGCGTCCAGCAGGAAAGGCCGCAGGTGCGAAGGGATCACTGCGGCGATCTTGGCGACGAGATCGTTCGCCGCCCGCGCCAGCGCCGGGTCGCCTCGTCCGGACACCCAGCGCGCGCCGAGCACCGCCGCCTCGATCTCGTCGGGCGTCAGCATCAGCGGCGGCATGTCGAAGCCGCTCTCCAGCATGTAGCCGATGCCCGCCTCGCCCCGCACCGGAACCCGCTGCGCGATCAGCTCGGCGATGTCGCGGTAGACGGTGCGCAGCGAGGTTTCCAGCTCGTCCGCCATCGATGCGGCGGTGACCGGCGCGCGGGCCCGCCGCAGGATCTGGATGATCGCGAACAACCGCTCGGTGCGTCTCATGGCCGACATGGTGGCGCCTCCGTCCTGACAGCAGGGTGACAGGAGCGACGTCCTGTGCCAAGCCCTTCCGATGCCCCGGATCGTCAATTCGCGCCTGGCCTACGACGGGTACGCCAAGGTCAATGTGCTTACCCTTGCGGCCGACGACGGCGAGCAATTTCGCCGCGAGGTCGTCAGCATCGGGCAGTCGGCCTGCGTGCTGCCTTATGATCCGGCGCGCAAGGTCGCCCTGGTCGTTCGGCTGCCTCGCGCGCCGGTGATCGCGGGCGGCGTAGCCGAGGAGCTCGTCGAAGCGCCGGCCGGCATGCTGGGGGCCGGCGAGGCGGCGGACGTGTGCGCCCGCCGTGAGGCGCATGAGGAAGCGGGCGTCGAGCTTCACGAGCTCGAGCCGGTGGCGGTTTGCTGGCCGTCGCCCGGTGTTCTCGCCGAGCGCACCCACCTCTTCTTGGCGCCCTACAGCGCCGCCGACCGCACCGGCGCTGGCGGCGGCGTCGCCGAGGAGCACGAATTGATCAGCGTCGAAGAAGAACCGCTCGCTGAGCTTTGGCTTGCCGTGGCGAGCGGCGCGTTGCACGACCTGAAGACTTTGGCGCTGGTGCTTGCGCTGCACGCGCGGCGACCAGAGCTGTTCTGATCTCTCCTAAAAGTGGTGCCTCTATCAAAAGGTGGCACCCTGAGTGTCAAAAGTGACGCCGTGCTGCGACAAATGGGCCGAGCCCGGACTACCAAACAGTAGTGACGCGCGCTGGTTGCTGAATGGGCTAGCCTTGTCCCGTGGACGACGACTTGGGGCTGAGTCCTGCGCTTGCGGGGGGGATTATGCGGCGGGACGGGGTGGACTGGCCCGCGCTGTGGTTCGCTCAGGACGCTGTTGCGCGCGTGGTGGTCGGCCGCGACCTGACGGTCATGGCGCTGAACGACCACGCGGTTGCGCTGCTGGAGACGAACGGCGCGCTCTCGTTGCGTGACGGGGCGCTCGCGCCACGGGATCGCCGCTGCGCCGCCGAGCTTGCCGCCATCATCGCATTCGCCGGACCAAAGGCGCGGATGGGCGTGGTGGGCGCTGGCGGCGAAGGTTCCGCGCTGCTGATCGACGCCCAGACGCTCTCAGGCGAGCCCGACGGCCCGGTGGCGCTGGCGCTGCGTGACCCGGGCGGCCCGGTCGAGATCGAGTGCGCGGAACTCGAGCCGATGTTCGGCGTCACGCCCGGCGAGCACCAGGTGATCGTGCAGCTCGTGAAGGGCTACTCGAGCCGCGAGATCGCCGAACAGTTCGGCAAGTCGATCCTGACGGTGCGCACCCACGTCAAGCGCGCCTATGGCAAGATCGGCGTGAAGACCCGCGGCCAGCTTTTCGCCAAGCTGCTGCCCTTCCTCTCGATCCGCTAGCAGCAGTGCTTCTCCTCATCCGCGCAGCGGGGAGGGGCGCTGTCGCTGAGTACTAGATCAGCGCCAGGCCGAGCTTGGCCGTGATCAGCGGCAGGAAGACCACGACTTCCGCCAGCGCGATCGCGTAGAGCGAACCCAGCACCGGCCGGCCTTCCTTGAAGTTGAACACCACGCCGGCGAGCAGCGGGCCGGAGATCGGCCCGGCCAGGAAGAACGGGGCCAGCCGCTTGACCCGCGGGCTGACGCTGAAGCCGATCGCTGCCATGCGCGGAAGGAAACCAGCTTCACCCGGGGCTGTCCAGAAAATTTAAGGGTTTGTTAACCATACGGGCAGGTTTTCACCTGTCGCGCGAGGAGCCGCGGCCGTTGGCGACGGCTCACGCGGCGCCGCACCGCCGCCAGCTCACCGCCTTGGCGATCGCGCAGCCGAGCTCCAGCGCCAGCTCCGCGCAGAAGTGCGCCGCCGGCCCGTCACCGCCCGCGAGGCGCATCTCCGCCTCCCGATTGAAGAAGGCGAGCAGCTCCATGGCGCGCGCCAAGGCGATCGGGCCCCGCCGCCCCGCCACCGATCCGCCGCTGGCCCAATAGGCGAGGCCGCCCATCCGCGTCGGCGCCATCAGACGCTGCCTTGCGCGTCGGCGGCCCACACCACGTCGAATCGGCGGCCGAAGATGGCGATCTCGGCGTCCAGCCGCGCCGGCGCGAACAGCGTCAGTGCGTGATGGCGGCCGCGGCGGTCGAAGGTCAGCGCGATAGCGCCGCGCGCCGCCGGCCAGGCGAACACGCATCCGAAGTCCGCGGCGCGCCGGTCGCCGCACCAGCTCCAGGGCGGGTCGTTGCGGCTGTGCTTGAGCGATGCGTCGACTGGCGCCATCGGCCCCTCCCAAAGGATGAGGCCGCGTCAGCTACGCACGGTAGTGACCACCGTCAAGTCGGATGTTACTTTTGGTGAACGTCAGGTCTGCCGCAGTCGCCGGTAGGGCCGGAACGTCTTCAGGATCTCCAGCGCCTGGCCGCGATGTTCCTTGGGGATCGCGCTGAATGTCTCGATGATCGAAGGATCGACTTTGTTCGGATCGAGTGAGAGCAGGAAGCCCGCCTCGGTGCCTAGCGCCGGCGCCAGTGCATAGAGCCATTTCTGCGACAGCTCCGCCGCGCCGGACTCCAAATCGGTGATCACCTGCGCGCTGGTGCCGGCCCTTTTGGCGAGCTCGGCCACGGTGAGGCCGCGATATTCGCGCCAGGTCCGCAGGTTCGCGCCCGGGCCGCTGGACGCGACTTCCTCTTCGTCGGAAGGCTTGGTCAGCCAGGGCTCGCCGATCCCGTCCAGCAGCCACTCCCAGCGCACCTTGAACTCGCGGGCGAACGCCTTGGCGTGCTTGTACTCGAGGGGGATGAACTTGGCGGAGTCCGGCCCCCGCTCGTAGCAGCGGTAGGTGCCTTCCTTCATGCCGAGCGCAGCGGCGGCCGCGGCGGCGCTCTCGAAGCGGCGCGACCTCGCCCACTTCACCCGCTCCCAGAGCTCCAGACTGCGCCAGCTGTTGTCCGCCATCGTCGCAACTCGCTCTTGACCCCGAGGTTCGGGTCAAGATTACCATCTTTCACGACACCGTGTGTAACGATCGCTTGACCGCGGGCATTACGGTGAGTAGTTGTTCATGGTATGTTCTCATCTCCACCCCCCAAGACCACCCCCGACAGCCGTCCCGCCGACGACGCTCGTTGTCCGTCCGCCTGGACGCCGGAGCGCCAGCGGCGGGCAGTGCGGCTCTATCTGGTCGAGGGCTTCACCGCCGCCGAGGTCGCCTACGTGCTGGGGCCGCCCTTCAGCCGCGCCGCCGTGACCGCCAAGATGCGTCGCCTGGGATACCTGAAGCGCCAGGTCAGCGCGATCGTCGCCGCCGCCGGCGCGGCCACAGCCAGCCGCAAGCCACGCCGCTGCGCATCGCCCCGGTCCGAGGCTCGCCTGCCCCCGCAGCGACCGCCGCAGCCGCTGCCGCCGCTGCGTGAAGTGGGGCCAACCGGCTCGCCGGCGCCGTTGGGCTGCCTGCCGCCCGGCGCCTGCCGCTGGCCTATCGACGATCCCGGGCCCGGGCGCATGCACCTGGCGCTCTTTTGCGGCGGCCCTGCGGCCGGTCACGTCTATTGCGCCGCCCACCGTGCGCTGGCGGTTCGGCGGTCGGCATGACCTCGGATCCCAACGATCTGGCCATCGAGGCCATCGCTGACGTGTTGCGGCGGGCCAAGCGCCGGCCCGCGGCGTGCGCGGCGCTGATGCGCCTAGCCGGCCAAGCGCTCGCCCGGCTCACCAGTCACGATCAGGCCTGCCGGATCCACGCCGAGCTCGCCCGCCGCCACGCCGAGCGCGCCGCCCGCTGCTGGCGGCCCTGACCCTGCGTCCGCGAAAGGAGACCGGCTTGAAGGACAGCGCCCGCCGCCGCCCGGCTCTCGCCCAGCGCGCCGCCGACCCGGACGGCCTCAGCCGCGAGGAGCTGCGGCGCCTCGCCAAGGCCGAGCGCAAGGCGGCCAGCGCCGACCCCGCCCAGTCCTCGGCCGGCCGCCGCGAGATCGGCGACCTGGAGCGGCGCCACGCCGACCGCGTCGAGGGTCAGAGCCTCGCCGCGCGCCTCGCCGAGACCTCCAGCCTCGCCCTCTCGCGCGGCGAGGAGGTGAGGACCGAAACGGTCCGCATCGCCGTCCCGCTCGTCGACGAGCATGGCGTGCGGATCGTTCGGCACGGCTTGCCGCTGCACCGCCAGGAGACGGTCACCCGGATGCGGATCCTCAGCCGCGGCGGTCTGCAGCTCGCCTTCGATCGCGGCGACCTCGACGGCGGCCCGGTCAAGGCCGAGCGCCTGTTGCAGACGGCCAAGGCCTACCGCTGGGCCTACGAGACGGCGACGTCGCTGACGACGCCGGCCCGCAACCTCGCCGTCGTCGGCGCCCGCGCCCCGCTGAAGGCCGGCGCGGGTCCGCAGGACGCCGTGTTCGCCGCCGGCGCGCTGCTGCGGGTGTTCCGAACGGGTCTCGCCGCCCGCCAGGTCGCCGTGCTCGACCGCGTCTGCGGCCTCGACCTCACCGTCCGCGCCGCGGCGCTGGCCCTGAAGGCCGATCATCGCAGCGTCCGCAAAGCGCTTGTCGAAGCGCTTGGCATCGCCACGGCGAACCGCGCGCAAGCCGCCCCTCCCGGGGCTTAGAAAACTCGGAGCCGCGGCGGCGGAGGGACGGGGGAACCGCCGCGGCTCCTGGGACGAAAGGCCCGGTCGCCCGAGCCCTCCCTCCGTCTTGTCGGCGGCGACTTAGGGCTCAGCCCTTCGCCGCCGCCAGGATCGGTCCGCCCTTCGGCAGCTGCACCAGGACGGCGTCGGCGAGCCCCGCCGAGCGGGGCGGCGGCAGCCGCAGCGTCTCGGCCGCGCCGCTCCAGCCGCCCAGCCTCACCAGTTCTCGGACGATGTTCTTGTGCGGCAGCGTCCTGCCGCCGTTCTCTCCGCCGTGGATCGCCACCTGCAGCGTGCGCGGATCGTATCTGGCCAGCCACACGTCGGCGGCCTGCGCCGGCTTCGCCCCGGCGCCGATCGAGACGGTCCCGCTCGCAAGTCTCAGCCCGGGCGTCGGCGGCGCGGCCGAGCCATGGCCCACCAGCCGCGCGAACTCCGCCGGGTTGATCCCGACGCCGTCGCGGCGACCGTCGATCACCACCTGCGGCGTGAACACCTGGGCCCGGTGGAAGGCGTGGGCGTAGTCCCACTGCCGCGCCGTGAAGCGTCGGGCGCCGAACGTGTCGGTCCAGCCCGGTCCGTCCCAGTAGGTGACGGCGAAGGTCAGCGCGATGACGTCCGGCCGCCCGGCGATCGCCGCCAGGTTCGCATTGGCCGGCGGGCAGGACGAGCAGCCCTGGCTCTCGAACAGCTCCACCACCACCGGCTGCGCGCTCGCCGCGGCGGCGGGCGCGGCGAAAGCGGCGGCCAGACTCGCGAGCCGGAGCGGGAAGCGCGTCATGGCGGCTATTTCGCCGGGCCGCCGACCGCGGTTACGGCGCCAAAGCGGAAAAAGCGCTGCGGCGGCATTTTCGGGCTTGCCGATTCAACCTGTTTGTGGTGTTACTTCAGGTGTCGACGGCATTGCGCCCGCGGCGGCCCCGGAAAATCCCTCCCGAAGGAGCCGCCCGCGATGACTGGCAATCGACCTTACGATCCCAGCTTCGCCAATCGGGTCGTGGAGCTCGCCAGCAACGGCCTGTTCCGCGACGAGATCGCATGTGAGCTCGGCGTCTCGCTCGCCGACCTCGAGACGTGGTCGAGCCAGCATCCGGAATTCGCGGGCGCACTGGCCGACGCCGACACGGCGACCAGCGCCTGGTGGAACCGGCAGCCGCGCGAGGCGATGTCGCACAACAAGCCGTTCCGCGCGACCATCTGGGCCAAGGTAATGGCCCAGCACTACGGGAGGGCCGGCCATCTCCCGCGCAAGCCAGCTGACAAGCCCGCCGCCAAGCCCGTCCTCGCCGCCCACTACGACATTCCGGACAACGGCCGCCGGCGGCGGAGGCGCAAGCCCCAAGCCGCCAGCTGACGAGCCCCGCGCCGGACCCCAGAAAGGGCCGCAGCGGAAGTTCTTCGAGACCGATGCGGACATCGCCATCTACGGCGGAGCGGCCGGCGGCGGGAAGACCTGGGCGTTACTGCTGGAGGCGCTTCGCCACGCGGAGGAGCCAGACTTCTCTGCGGTGTTCTTCCGGCGCACGACAGTGCAGGTGCGCAATCCCGGCGGCCTCTGGGACGAGAGCTTGCGGCTCTACGCCAGAACCGGCGGCGAGCCTTTCACGGCCACCCTGGAGTGGCGATTTCCCTCCGGCGCCAAGGTGAAGTTCGCGCATCTCGAGCATGAGAAGACCGTGCTCGAGTGGCAGGGCGCGCAGCTGCCGCTGATCTGTTTCGACGAGCTCACGCACTTCAGCGCCGCGCAGTTCTGGAGCATGACGGCCCGCAACCGCTGGATCGGGGAGGCGCCGCCCTACATCCGCGCCACCTGCAATCCCGACGCGGATAGCTGGGTGGCGGAGCTGGTGGCCTGGTGGATCGATCCCGACACCGGCCTGCCGATCCGGCGCCGTTCGGGCTCGCTGCGCTGGTTCGTCCGCGTCGGCGATCGCCTGGAATGGGCCAGCAGCCCTGGGGTCCTGAAGAAACGGTATCGGGGTCTCGTCCCTCGGTCGCTGACCTTCGTCGCCGCCAACCTGAAGGACAACAAGGCGCTGACGCGGGCCGATCCCGAGTATCGCGCCAAGCTGATGGCCCTGCCGCGGGTCGAGCGCGAGCGCCTGCTGCACGGCAACTGGAAGATTCGCCCGGCCGCCGGCCTCTACTTCAACCGCGCCTGGTGCCAGGTGGTCGACGCCGTCCCCGCCGGCCTCGCCGTCAAGCGCGGCTGGGACCTCGCGGCCACGCCGAAGACCGAGCACAACGATCCCGACTGGACGGTCGGCGTGAAGCTCGGCCGCAGCGCCGACGGCCGCTACTTCGTGCTCGACTGCCGGCGCCTGCGCGGCACGCCCGCCGCCGTCGAGCGCCTGCTCGCCAACACCGCCGCCGAGGACGGACCCGACGTGGAGATCGCCCTGCCGCAGGACCCCGGCCAGGCGGGCAAATCGCAGGCGCACGCCCTGGTCCGCGCCCTCGAAGGCTTCACCGTCCGCGCCACCCCCGAGAGTGGCGACAAGGTCACCCGTTTCGGCCCGTTCAGCGCCCAGGCCGAGGCCGGCAACGTCTACGTCCTGCGCGCCCCTTGGAACGAGGCCTGGTTCTCGTCACTGGAGGGGTTTCCGACGGCGCCGCACGACGACGACGCCGATGCGACGAGCCGAGCGTTCGGCGCGCACCAGAGTCTGATTAGAAGCGCCGGGTTCCTGGAACTGGCGCGCGAAGACTTGGCCAATGGCATTCCATTGCGGCAACGCCTGCCTCATTCGCGCGAGTGATTGTCACCCCGATTCGGTTTGCGGTCCCTGGAAGGCTGCGAGGCCTAGGTCGCCCGTACGAATGAGGACGGAACCGTCCGGCTCCAATTGGCCGAGCGAGTATTTGTGGCTGGCGAACGCCTCGATCTCGGCACGATGTGTCTGAAACGCGGCGTCCGGCCGGAGTTTGTCACCATCAGAGAAATGGTCGTCGAGCGCCTCGCGGCTAATGATGCAGAGGACGCGCTTTTCTCCATCTCTCCCCCAGAAGACGATCGCGTCGCGGGCGGTATCGGTGCGATGTTCCGTGTCGGGGAAAACAAGACCGCGCCGCTGGTCGGGCTTGACGAGCGAGTAACTCGTGCTGCGGCCCCCGCCAGGGTCTCTGGCGAGGATGCTCTGCCGGATGAGGTCGTCGATATCGCGGGATGCCGTGTCTTGTGAGCATTTCGCGAGAAGCGCGTATTTCGACGAAGTCAGCGTGCCCTCGAAGCCGTTGAGGAGCCGGTTCACGATGTGCCTCTGCCGATCGTTGAGCTTGGCATCGGCGTTCTCCTCCCAAAACCGGGCTTTCGACAGGACGGAGGCGAGGATGTCCTCGGCGCTGTAGAACGCGCGGTCGAGGCAGCCGAGGAACCATTCGATCCAGGGGCTGATGTCGAGGTCGCCCTTCTGGGTGGCTTCCAGGATGTCGTAGTAGTCCTTCCGCTCGGCCCGGATTTGGGTCGACATGCTGTAGAAGCGCCACGGCGTCTGCTCGGACCGGGCCAGGGCCATGTCTGCTATGGCGCGCGCGATACGTCCATTGCCGTCCTCGAACGGATGGATCGTGACGAACCAGAAGTGCGCGATGGCAGCGTCGATGACCGGGTCGAGCCGGTCCTTGCCGTTGAACCACCTAAAGAAGTCGGACATCTCGCGCTCGAGGCGCGTGGTGGCGGGAGCTTCAAAGTGCACGCGCTCGCGCCCGACAGCGCCAGAGGTCACTTGCATCGGGCCGGTTTTGTCGCTGCGCCAGCGCCCCACCTCGATCTTGGTGATGCCGCTGTGCCCGGTCGGAAACAGCCCGGCGTGCCAATCGAACAGACGTTCTTCGGTGAGCGGCAAATGGTAGTTCTGAGTGGCGTCGAGCATCATGCCGACGACGCCCTCGACACTGCGGTCGACCGGCGCGAGCCCGCCGACATCCATTCCGAAGCGCCGGGCGATGGAGGAACGGACCTGGTCGCGGTCGAGGACTTCGCCTTCGATCTCGCTGGACTTGATGACCTCTTCCGTGAGCGACGGAAGGATCGCTTCGGCGCGGAGCTTGAAGCCGAGCCCCTCCATGCGGCCGATGAGACGGCCCTGATGGTGACGAACGGCGGCTAGCCTGGCGGCCAGTGTGTCGTCGGCCCATCGGAACTTCGGCCAGTCCTTCAGTTCATGGATATAAATCGGCATTCTCCGCAGAATTCGCGGAGATTATGACGCCGATCCTCCGCGAAACGCAAGGACATTCTCCGCGCGGGTTGCGGAGGATAGAAGTCCTAATCTCCGCAGCGGTCTTGGCTCCTCCCCGCGCAATCTCGAGGCGCTCGAAGCACCTCCCAGGAATATCCCATGCCCCCCACCGGCGGTATCCGCACGTCCCTTGCCTGGCAGGCGCGCTACCCGCTGGGGCAGGCGGTCAGCGACGCCGTGTTCTCGCCCGGCCAGCCGCTGGCCCCGATCGACCAGGAGCCGGTGCGGGTCTGGGACTTCCCGGTCGGGATCAACGCCTTCATCACGCCGCGGGCATCCGAGCCGTTCGGTTTCGCGCACCTTCGGGCCTTCTCCAACGTCGAGCTCGTGCGCCTCGCGATCGAGACGCGCAAGGACCAGCTCGAATGCCTGCACTGGCGCCTCAATCCACGCGATAGCGTCGCCCGGCCCTCCAACCTCGACGTCCGCAAGGCGAGGCTCACCCAGTTCTGGCGTCGGCCGGACGGGGTGCGGAACTTCGCCAGCTGGCTGCGGCTCGCCGTCGAGGACCTGCTCGCCATCGACGCGCCGGCGTTCGAGAAGCGCCGCGACCGGCTCGGCCGGCTGATCGGCCTCGATGTCGTCCCCGGCGACACCATCAAGGTGCTCGTCGACGAGACCGGCCGCACCCCGGCGCCGCCCGCGCCGGCCTATCAGCAAATCATCAAAGGCCGCGTCTGGGCCGACCTCTCGACCGACGACCTGATCTACGCGCCGCGCAATCGGCGCCCGAACCATGTGCTGGGCTTCTCGCCGGTCGAGCAGATCGTCGTCACCATCCAGACCGTCATCAACCGCCAGGCCGCCCAGCTCGCCTACTTCACCGAGGGCAACGCCCCGCTCGGCTTCCTCACTGCGCCTGAGGGCTGGGGCCCCGGCCAGATCCGCGAGCTGCAGCTGTGGCTGAACGCCCAGCTCGCCGGCCAGCCCGCCGAGCGCGCCAAGCTGATCTGGACGCCGGCCGGCGCTGCCTACACGGCGCTGAAGGACCCGCCGCTGAAGGACGACTTCGACGAGTGGCTGGCCCGCATCGTCGCCTTCGCCTTCTCGCTGCCGCCGACGCCGTTCGTGCGCCAGATGAACCGCGCCACCGCCGGCGAGGACCAGGACCGCAGCCTGGAGGAGGGCCTCAGCCCCTTGAAGCTCTGGGTCAAGCGCCTGGTCGACGAGGTCAACGAGCAGGAGTTCGGCGAGACCGACCTGGAGTTCGCCTGGATCGACGCGCCGGAGATCGATCCGACCGCCCAGTCCGAGATCGACGACAAGGCCCTGCGCAACGGCTCGGCCACCATCAACGAAGTCCGCGCCCGCCGCGGCCTCATCCCGGTCGCCGGCGGCGACGAGCCCCGCATCTACGACGCGGCCGGCGCGACGCCGCTGACCTCGACGCCGGCCGCCCCGCCGCCTCCCGCCTGAACCCGGGGCAGGGCCGGCTCCCGACGGCCGGTCCGCAGTCCATTTCGATCCCGGTCCGCCAGTCCCCACCCCAAACCCCTCCCGCCGGCGGAGGGGAGCCTGGAGCCTGCCCGCATGCGCCTCTTCGGCACGCTGACAAAGATCGAGGACCAGCCTGACGGCACGCTGAAGGTCTATGGCGTCGCCTCCACCGGCGCGCGCGACGACGCCGGCGAGATCGTGCTGCCGGCGGCGATGAAAGCAGCGCTGCCCGACTACGCCCGCTATCCGGCGCTGCGCGAGATGCACCAGCCGGCCGCAGCCGGCCGCACGCTGGAAGCGAGCGTCGACGACGACGGCGCCACCCGTATCGTCGCCCACGTGGTCGATCCGGTGGCCATCGCCAAGGTGAAGTCGCGCACCTATTCGGGCTTCTCGATCGGCGGCCGGGTGCTCGCCCGGGATCCGGCCGACGCCACCGTCATCACCAAGATCAGGCTCAGCGAGATCAGTCTCGTCGACCGCCCCGCCAATCCGGAGGCGGTCATCGATCTCTGGAAAGCTGAAGCCGCGGCCGCGCCCGCCGCGACGCCGAGCAACGACGCCGTGAAGGGGCTCGCCGCCGAGATGGCGGCCGCGGCGGGCCGTCCGCGCGCCTGGAAGGACTATGTCGCCAAGGCCCGCGCCGCGCTGACCGCCGAGCCGGAGCAGAGCGCGCTCGCAGACGATGAAGACGCGACAGATGATCAGGGCAGCGATACCGACGACATGCCTGCCGACTTGGGTTCGTCCGACGCGGCGCCGGACTCCGAGCAGGCGCCCGATGGGGCGGACGGCGGTGACGACGACCTCACCCCTGCGGAGCTGATCGCGCGCCTCGCCGAGCTGGCGGCCGCCGATCCCGACGCGCTGCAGGCCGCCCACGACGCGCTTGCGGCCCTCGGCGCCGCCTGCGATCCCGACAACTGCCCGGACGCCGACACCGAGCTCGACAAGGTCGCCGCTGCCGGCGATCTCGCCAGCGCCGCGCTCGCCGATTTCGCCAAGGCCCTGCCGCGCGTCGAAGCGCTCGAGCGCCGGCTCGACGCGCAGGGCCACCTCATCGAGCGTCTCGCGGCGACGCCGCTGCCGCCGCGCACCGCCGCCAGCCCGCACGCAGCCGCCATCGGCAAGGCCGAGGACGCCGATCCGGCCGCCGGCGACGCCGCCATCTCACCGGCCGAGGCCCAGCAGGCCTTCGCCGCCCTCACGCCCGACGAGCGCGCCTTCCTGCTGATGAAGGCTTCGCTCCGCCGTCCCATCCCGCTGCCCTAGTCCCTTCCCCTCGCAGGGGAGGGGCGAGGCTTGCCCCGCAAAGGAGCATCACCCATGCCCGCCACGCTTTCTCCGGACGACCTCAAGAAGTCGTTCGTCACCGCCATGTCCCGCCCGTCCGAGGACATCGCGCGCACCATCTTCGCCCAGGCCGGAGTCGATCCGGACCGGCTGGAGAAGTCGATCTCTACCGCCACCGGCCTCGTCGCCTTCGACCTGCAGGCCCCGGCCAAGAACCTCTATCCGGCCGCCACGCCGCTTCGGAATCGCGTGCCCCGCGTCGCCGGCGGTACGGGCACGGCGACCAACTGGCGCCAGGTCTCCTCGCTGATCGGCTCCGGCTACGACGCCATCGGCTGGGTGGCCGAGGGCCAGCGCGCCGGCCAGATGAGCTACACCACCGCCACCAAGTCCGCGTCCTATGTGACGCTCGGCGAGGAGGACCAGGTCACCTTCGAGGCGATCAACGCCGCCGTCGGCTTCGAGGACATCCAGGCCACCATGGCCATGCGACTCCTGCAGAAGACCATGCTGAAGGAGGAGATGGCGATCCTCGCCGGCAACACCTCGCTGGCGCTCGGCGCACCTGGCGCGCCGTTGCTGGCGGCCGCCGGCTCGGGCGCCACGCTGCCGGCCGCCACCTATTCGGTGATCGTGGTCGCGCTTACCCTCGAGGGCTATCGCAACTCCTCGCTGGCGTCCGGGGTCGCCACGACCAGGACCGTCACCGGCGCCGACGGCAAGACCTTCTCCATCAACGGCGGCTCCTCCAACAAGTCCGCCAGCGCCACTCAGGGCGTCACGCTGGGCCAGACCCTCTCGGCGAGCATCGCGCCGGTCGCCGGGGCGGTCGCCTACGCCTGGTTCGTCGGCACGATCGGCGCCGAGAGCCTGCAGGCCATCACCACCGTCAATTCGGCGACCTTCTCGGCGGCGCTCCTCACCGGCCAGCAGGCCGCGACCGCGATCACCGCCGACGCGTCGACCAACAGCCTCGGCTACGACGGCCTGCTGACCACCGCGCTGAAGCCGGCCAGCAACGCCTACGTGAAGACCCTCGCCACCGGCGTCGCCGGGACCGGCACCACGCTCACGCCCTCCGGCCGCGGCTCGGTCGCCGAGATCGATGCGATGCTCGAGGGCATGTGGGACGCCTACCAGGTCTCGCCCACCGTGCTTTTCGTCAACAGCCAGGAGCTGAAGAACATCACCAACAAGGTGCTGTCGTCCGGCACCGGTCCCCTGCTGCAATATCGTCAGGACACGGACGGCGGCGGCTACCAGCTCGACGCCGGCGGCGCGATCGCCACCTACTACAACCCGTTCCTGCTCGACGGCGGCCTTCGCATCCCCGTCAAGATTCACCCGTTCGTGCCGCCGGGAACCATCCTCGCCTACGCCGAGACATTGCCAGCGCAGTACCAGTCCAGCGAGGTGCCGAACGTCGCCGAGGTGAAGTGCCGGCAGGACTACTACGCCATCGACTGGCCGCCGGTGACCCGCCAGCGCCAGAAGGGCGTCTATGTCGAGGAAGTCCTGGCCGTCTACGCCCCCTTCGCCATGGGCGTGATCACCAACATCGCCAACGGCTGACGTGGACCCCTCCCCATTGAGGGGAGGGGCAGGTGTGGGGGTCTCTCGACGCGCCTGTGCGCTTCAGGACCTCCACGCCTTCTCGCCATCAGCCCCCCACCGCCAACCCCTCCCCTCGCGGGGGAGGGGAGGAGGATTCCCATGGCCGCCGGCGACCTCACCGATCTCCCCACCGTCAAGGCGTGGCTCGGCGTCACCACGACCACCTACGACACCCTGCTCCCTGGCCTCATCACCGCGGTCTCGTCGTTCGTCACCAACTACCTCGGCCGCCAGCTCTTGAGCGCGTCCTACGTCGAGACCTACCGCGGCAACGGCCAGGGCTCGATGGTGCTGCGCAACTTCCCGATCACCGCGGTGGCCAACGTCGCCTTCGCCGGCCAGACCATCGCCGCCGCAGCCGATCCGGTGGCGCTGACCAGCGGCATCCTCTTCGACGACCGAACCCTGCAGCTGGTCGGCTATCGCTTCCCGGTCGGGCTGCCGGTCGTCGTCGGCTACACGGCCGGCTACGCCACGACGCCGCCTGACATCGGCCAGGCTGCCGTCGAGCTGGTGGGCGAGGCGTTCCGCCGCCGCGACCGCATCGGCCTTTCCTCCAAGACGCTCGGCGGCCAGGAGGTGATCGGCTTCAGCCTGAAGGACATGAACGACACTGTCCGCGCGTTGTTGGCGCCCTACCAGGTGCTGGCGCCTTTCTGATGCTTTCGGTCACCCTCACCGGCGCCGACGTCCTCGACGCGCAACTGGACGGTCTCCCGGCGTCCGTGCTTGCCGCCGTGGCGGCCAGGTCCGCCGCGCTGGCCGATCAGCTGCTGACGCTCGTCCGCGCCAAGCTTGCCGGCGGCGTGCTGCAACCGCGCACCGGCGCGCTCGCCGCCTCGATCGGGGTCGACGGCCCGAGGATCGAGGGCGACCGTGTCGTCACCACCCTCATCGCCGGCGCCGACCTGAAATACGCGGCCATCCAGGAGTATGGCGGCGTCACCTCGCCTCACGACATCCTGCCGTCCCGCGCCAAGGCGCTCGCCTTCCTGGCCGGCGGCGAGCAGGTGTTCGCCAGGATCGTCCACCATCCGGGCTCGCACATCCCCGCGCGCTCCTATCTGCGTTCATCGCTCGCCGAGATGGCGGCCGAGATCGACTCCGGGATGAAATCCGCCGTGATCGACGCCATCCGCGCCCGGCTGGGAGCCTGAGGCATGGACGCCGAGCCCATCTACGCGGCGCTCTTCGAGCTCGCGTCCGGCCTCAGCTGGGGCTCTGGCCAGCTCGCCTTCACCTCGCGCCGGGTCAAGACCTTCGACGATTTGCCCGCCCAGCCGGCGCTTTGCCAGGCCGAGACCGACGAGACGATGGCCCAGGTCACCAGCCAGCAGGCGACAACGACGCTGGGCGCCAGCTGGCTGATCTACCACCAGGCCGGCAAGGACGATTCCGCCATCCCGGCCCAGACCACCAACGCGATCCTCGCCGCCGTCCGCGCCGTCTTCGTCGACCCGACCGATCCCAGCTTCGCCCAGACCCTCGGTGGTCTCGTCCACAAGTGCTGGATCGAAGGCCGGATCCAGAAGTTCCAGGGCGACCTCGACGGCCAGACCCTGATCGTCGTCCCGATCAAGATCCTCGTCCCCTGACTCTCCTCACCCGCCCGAAGAGGAGGTGGCGCGTGGAGCGCGACGAGGGGGCGCAAGGCCACCGCACCGACCCCGAAGGATGTCGACCATGCCCGACTCGCCCGCCGAACCGACGCCTGTGGCCGTTCCCGCGCCTGCATCGCCACCCCCCGACGACCGCGCCGAGCGGGTCGCCGCGATTATCCGCAACGGCCTCTCCAACGGCCCGATCGCCCAGTCCCAGCCCACCTGGGACCACCTGCAAACCCGGCTCGGCGAGATCGCCGGCGCCATCGTCAAGGAGCTCTGAGCCATGGCTCAATCCGTCTTCGGCGTCGGCTTCCTGTTCGCCACGCCACAGGGCGCCAATCCCACCCCGACTCGCTTCGGCCGGCTGCAGGATGTCAGCGTCGACTTCTCGTATGACAGCAAGCTGCTCTACGGCTCCAACCAGTACGCGCTGGAGCAGGCGCGCGGTAAGGCCAAGATCGAGCTGAAAGCGGCGATCGGCGTCGTCGACCCGGGTCTCTTCAACAATGTGTTCTTCGGCCTCACCACGACCGCCGGCGAGACGCTGAACAGCGTCGACGAGTTGGCCACCCCGGCCTCCGGAACCTTCACCGTCGCCAATGGCGCGACCTTCAGCCAGGACCTCGGCGTCTACAACACCGTCACCGGGCTTTGGATGACCCGCGTCGCCTCGGCCCCGGCCGCCGGCCAGTACGCGGTCAACACCACGACCGGCGCCTACACGGTCAACACCGCCCAGAACGGCCAGCTTCTGAAGGCGAGCTACACCTACGCCTCGTCCTCCACCGGTGCGAGCCTCGCCTTCACCAACCAGCTGATGGGGTCCAGCGTCATCTTCTCCGTGCAGCTGGTGAACAAGTTCCGCGGCTCGGACGGCGTCGTCCGCTCGCTCTACCTCAACTTCCCGGCGGTGCAGTGCCCGAAGCTCTCGATGCCGCTGAAGCTCGACGACTTCAGTCTGCCGCAGCTCGACATGAGCGCGCAGGACAACGGTTCGGGCAATGTCTTCAACTACTCGATGACGGGCTGACCCATGGCGGACATCACGATCGGCGGGCGGGTCTGGTCGGTCTCGCTGCCCAACTTCAAGAAGCTGAAGGCCGCCTGGCGCTACATCGCCGCCGTCCAGGCCTCGACCGATCCCATGGACAGCGTCGAGGCCATCCTCGGCATCGTCACGGTCGGATCCTCGGTCGAGGCCACGATCGACGAGCTGGAGGAGGCGCTGACGCCCGCCGAGTTGCCCGGCCTGCGGGGCTTCATCAACGAGCTGATGGTCGAGATCGGTTTGGCCGCCGAAGGGGGTGAGAGCGACCCTTTGGACGCCGGCCCGAGCCTTTCAACGGCGACTTCGACGACATCATCTGCGCCATCCTCGCCGGCCTTGGAAGCGCCGACTGGGACGGCGTAGAGGAGCGTTGGAACCTCCATCGCTACGCCGCGCTGACGCGTCACTGGAGCCGCGAGGGACCGCCGATCTACATCGCAGCGGCGGCCTACCTGGGTCTTCGACGCGCCGCGCCCGGCGCCGCCGATCCGCTTGAGGGCGTCGATCTGATGCACTTTCTCGGCGCCTTCCCGGGCGGCGACGAGGTTCCGAGTTCGTGAAATGTTCGTGCGCGCACCTTTGCTGCAGGCTACGCCTCGGCGGCCTCGGCGTTCTAGCGACGGTCAACCAGTGGCGCTGCCGACCGCGCGCGGCCCGCAACACGAAGGAGGCGCTCGATGGCCGGCTCCGACGTGCAGATCACGCTTGGCGCGGACGCATCCGCGGCCGTTCGGGGCCTCACCCAGTTTAGTGCGTCCCTCACCGGTCTCGCGCCGCAGGTCGCCAACCTGGCGACGGCCTTCACCGGGCTGGCCAGCAAGATCAGCAGTCTCTCCAGCAGCGTCAGCGGCCTGGCGAACGGCCTGAAGGCGGCCGGCGCTCAAGGCAGCGACGGCCTCGCGGCGCTTCAGAAGGAAGGCGGCGGCGCCGCCTCCACCGTCGAGAGCCTCACCGGCAACGTCACGACCCTGCTCAAGAGCACAGGCGATCTCGGCCGCGGCCTGGAGGTGGCTGGCCTGGGGCGTTTCAAAGACCAGATGCGCCAGTTGCTCGGTCTTCTGAAGTCAGAGCCACAGGGCGATGCGGCATCCGGGCCGAACGGCCCGAAGGCCAGTCCGCCGAGTGCGCTTGGCGTGCCGCCGCCTGCGGTCGCGGCCTCCGCCGACAAAGACGCGACGTGCGGCTGCGATCCTGCCGCCGCGGCGGCGTGCGAGCAGAAAGCGCAGACTCAGCGCACGGAGCTGGCGGCTCAGGGCTTGGCGCAGCGGACAAGCGACCACGCAGGCGCCAACGCGCGGATCGCCGCGAACGACAGCGGCGTTACCGCCGCGTCCGCAAGCAATCAGGCCCAGCAAGTGGCGGTGGCCGAGGACGCCGATCGCGCCAAGGTCGCGTCGAACAATGGCGCGAACCGTCAGATCGCCGCGGCCAACGACAGGACGCTGAAGCAGTTCCAGGCGTCGATGAACGGCCTGGTCAACACCTTCGCCAAGGGCCTCGCCCAGATGGCGGAGGGGACCAAGTCGTTCGGCCAGGTCATGCGCCAGGTTGGCCAGCAGATCCTCGACGACATCTTCCGCGTCGTCGTCGGGATGGTGGAGAAATGGGCCTGGGGCGTCACCCAGCAGGTGCTGGCCAGCACGCAGGGCCAGGCGCTGCTCAACGCGCTTGGCCTGCGCGAGCTCGCCGCCGAGATCACCCGTCAGCACGCCCAGCTCGGCGCTGTCGTCGCCAGCGAGAAGGCGAAGACTGCCGCTCAGCAGCTCGGCGCGAGCCAGGGCATGGCCATCAGCGGGCAGGCCGCCCTGAAGGACATCACCAACAGCGCCGCGCAGGCGGCCAGCGCCGCATACAACTCCCTGGCCCACGTGCCGTTCGTCGGCCCGCTCCTGGGCGCCGCTGCTGCGGCCACGGTCTTTGCCGCGGTCATGGCGTTCAAGGGCTTGGTCGCCAGCGCCGCCGGCGGCTACGACATTCCGGCCGGCGTCAATCCGCTCACCCAGCTGCACGCCCAGGAGATGGTGCTGCCCGCACGGCTGGCGAACCCGATGCGCGACATGCTGGCGAGCTTCGGATCGGGAGCGACGGCCGCGGTCGCTAGCGGACACACGTTCAGCTTCGGCGACACCCATATCCATGGCGCGCCGAACATGTCGCCAGCCGACTTCAAGCAGGCGCTCGCCGAGCATCGCGCCAGCGTCGCCGAGGCGGTCGCCAATGCACTGCATGGTGGCTGGCGCCCCAGCTACAGGCAGCCGGTCGGCGCCCTCTAGCCAGTCGGGCCGGCCGCGCCGTGCGCGGCGCGCCGCGGATCATGACGACGCGGTTCGCAGGGAAGGGGGTCGATGGCCATCACGCCCTTCATTCCGCCGTCGTTCCTCACCAGCCTGCCGCCAGGCATCTGGTCCGGGGCGGGCGGCCTGCCGGTGCTGCCCTTTCTGCCGGGGCAGGACATCGCCGTCTCCAAGACGCCGCAATGGTCGACGGGCGTCATCCGCGCCGCATCCGGGCGCGAGCGGCGCACTGCCTACTGGAGCTTCCCGCTCTGGAAGTTCGAGCTCAGCTACGGCGTGATCCGTCACCGGCCCTCGCAGGCCGAGCTCTCCACGCTGTGGGAGTTCTTCAACGCGATGCAGGGCCAGTTTGGGCCCTGGCTCTTCGTCGATCCGACGGATTGCCAGCTTCCGACGAGCCTCCTCCTCGACGCGGGCGGGCAGCCGATCACCGACAGCTCCGGCGCGTTCGTCTCCGATGGCTCGTCGACGCCGACGAGCTACCCCTTCGCGACCGGAGATGGCGTGACGACGGCCTTCCAGCTCACGCGCCAGATCAACAGTTTCGTCGAGCCGGTCTTCGCCGTCTTCGAGCCGGTGATCCTGGACAACGGCGCGCTCGCCGGAACCCACACGATCGCGGGCGGCGCCGTGACGTTCAGCGTCGCGCCGGCGGCGGGGCATGTCCTCTCCTGGTTCGGCTACTTCTACTTCGGCTGTCGCTTCCTGCAGGACGACCTCACCTTCGAGCAGATCGTCCGCCAGCTCTGGAGCGGCAAGAGCCTCAAGTTCACGAGCCTGCGGATATGAAGACGCCGATCGACTCCGCCGCGGCAGGCGCAGGCGCAACTGTCGCGCTGCTGAACGGCGGCGCCGACGTCGCGATGATCGACCTGTGGAAGATCACGCTCAACACCCAGAGCGGCGCGCCAGTCGTGGTCCGCTGGCACGGCGGTCCATTCAGTACGCCGATCAGCTTCGTGGCCGCAGCCGGCCAAAGCACGGCGGCGAACGGGAGCTACGTCGCCGGCCCGGTGATCGATCGCGGCAAGATCAGCACCAAGCTGGGGCTCGAGGTCGCCACGCTCGATGCGAAGGTCGGCGCCACCTCGACCGATCTGATTGACGGGACCGCGCTGATCCCGTTCGCGCAGGGCCGCGGCTTCGACGGGGCCTCCGTCGTGCTCTACCGGGCGTTCCTGCCGAACTGGGGCGCGCCGAACCTCTCCCCAGCCATCACCGGTGTCGTCGTCGCCTTCTCCGGCCGCGTGACCGAGCTGAAGGACGTGTCCAGAGCCGGCTTCACCATGACGGTCTCGGCCTGGACCGTGCTGCTCAACGTCAACATGGGGCCGGACATCTTCCAGGCCGGCTGTCTGAACACCCACTTTGACGCCAACTGCGGGCTCAGCGCTTCGTCCTTCACCTTCTCCGGCGCCGTTGCGTCTTCGCCCGCCCCGACGTCGACAGGGTTTTCGACGAGCTCGGGCGCGATCACTGCCAACGGCGACCACTACTACGACAAGGGAACCGTCACCTTCACGTCGGGGGCCAACGACGGGCTCTCCAGGACCGTTCAGACCTATGCTGGCGGCGCGTTCACCTTTGCGTTCGGCTTCCCGAAGCCGCCAGCCACAGGCGACGCGTTCACCGCGACGCGCGGCTGCCTGCTCACCCTTGCGGACTGCAAGGCGCAGCGCCCCACGACGGACGCCGAGGCCCACTTCAGGGGCCAGCCTTTCACCCCGCCGGCGGTCCAGGCCATCGCATGACGCAGGCAACGGGGCGCGCGGCGGTCATTGCCGAGGCGATGACGTGGATCGGCACGCCTTGGCGGCACATGGCTCGCCTCAAGGGCGTCGGCGTCGACTGCGCCGAATCTGCCGATCGCCGTCTACGCCGCCAGCGGGTTGATCGCGGACTTCGACCCGCCGCCCTATCCGCGCGACTGGCATGTCCACCGCCGCGAGGAGCGCATCGTTCCGGTCATCGAGCGCTTCGGCCGCGAGATCGATCCGCGAGCGGCGCGGATGGCCGACCTGCTGGTGTTCAGGATCGGCCACGTCTTCTCGCACTGCGCCATCGTGGTCGATCCGGGCCGGCTGGGCGTCCACGCTTCGGTGCGGGCGCGAATGGTGACGCTCTGCGACCTCGACCGCGAACACGACCTGATCACGTCGGTGCGACGCGCCTTTACGCTGAAGGGGTGGTGAGATGGCCGGTCGGCACGCCTCGCAGGCCGTCACCCGCTACGCGGGCATCCAGGTGCAGACCTCCTCGCTCGGGATGCAGATCCCGGTCGGCTGGGGAACGCATCGCTGCCGCTGCAACCTCGTCGACTATCTCGACTTCAAGTCCACCCCTCAGAAGGCCGCCGCCGCCGGCAAGGGTGGGGTCACAACGGGCTACAACTATTCGGCGAGCATCATCCTCGCCATCGAGGAAGGGCCGATCGACCACGTCACCCAGGTCTGGGTGAACGGCAAGCAGTACGCCTTCGGCTCGAACGGCTCGGGGGTCCCGAACACCCAGAACACGGCGGCGCTGGCGCAGGTCGGCCTCACGCTCGGGTTCGGGACGATCGGCCAGGCGACCTGGTCGTACCTGACCTCGGCGCACCCCGACCACGCGATCGGCTACTCGGGCCTCGCGATCGTCTACGCGGAGCAACTACCCGCTAGACGCCTCGGCCTCGACGCCGAACCACAGCTTCGAAGTGGTGCGGCAGACCGGTTTCGCGGTCGGCGGCGGCTATAGCGGGCCCGACATCGACCCGTCGCTGGTGATGACGGACTTTTTCACCGACACGCGGACCGGCGTTCCGGGTTGGCCCGCCGGCGTATTGGATCCGGTCAGCCTGACCACGGCGGCGAACTCGTACCAGAGGTACGCGCTGGCCGCCGGGCTGCTCCCGAGCCCGCTGATCGACCAGCAGCGCAGCGCCACCGACTTCCTGAACGAGCTGCTGCTCGCGACCAACTCGACCGTGGTCTGGTCCGAGGGCCTGCTGAAGTTCATCCCCTACGGAGACGCCACGCTCACCGGCAATGGCGTCTCCTACACGCCGGACATACACGCCGATCTATTCGCTCGGCGACGACGACTACATCGTCAAGGCCGCCGGCGATCCGCCGATCACGATCGATATCAAAGATCAGAGCGACGCCTACAACGTCGTGCAGCTCGAGTATCTCGACCGCACCAACCAGTACAACATGGCGATCGCGCTGGCCTCCGACGCCGCCAACGTCGCCCAGTACGGCATGCGGCGGAAGGACCCCGACACCTGCCACGCGATCTGCACGCCGGCGGTGGCGGCGCTGGCCGCGCAGCTCTGGCTGCAGCGCACGCTCTACATCCGGGCGCAGTACAAGTTCACGCTCAGCTGGGCGTTCGCGCTGCTGGAGCCAGGCGACTTGGTCGAGATGACCGACGCCGGCCTCGGGCTCGCCGCCTACACGGTGCGGATCACCCAGATCGACGAGGACGAGAAGAACGGGACCCTCGCCGTCACCTGCGAGGACTACCCGCTCGGTGTCCACAACGCGCCGCTCTACTCGATGCAGGCCAGCAACCCGACGGTCGTCAACCAGACCGTCGATCCGGGCGGGGTCGAGGCGAACCTGCTGCTGTGGTCGAACGACCTGACGAACGCCGTCTGGGCGGGCGGTCAGGCCCCGGCAACAGCCGGCGCCATCGCCAATCCCATCGACGGCCTCACCAACGGGCAGAAGATCGTCCCGAACACTGGATCGAGCGGCCACGGCCGGCGCCAGCAGATCGCCGCCTTCGCTGGTGCGAACTACACCGCGTCGGGCTACTTCCAGGCGGCCGGCTACCACTACTTCCGCCTCGCCTTGCTCGATCCGGTGGCCGACGACGAGGTCTATTTCGACGTCGACCTCAGCACCGGCGCCATCGTCACGCCCGCGGCGACGTTCAACAACGGCGTCCTTGTGTCGGCGTCCGTCACTTCCGCCGGCTCTGGCTGGTTTCGGCTCGCGATCACCGGCGCCTTCCCGGCGGCCACGACCCTCTCGCTACAGATTTATCCGCTCAGCGCGCCCTACGCGGGACCTGTGCATACGCTGCCGAACTGGAACGGCAACGGCACGAGCGGCATCTACACCTACGGCTTCAGCCTCACGCAGGGCGTCGATGTCCGGCCCTTCACCCTGACCACGACGGCGATCGCCGGGCCGCAGCTCTTCAACCCGCCGACCGCGCTGACGCCCAGCGGCGTCGAGATGTGGGCGGCGGTCTGCGGCGGCGCCAACTGGGGCGGCGCCAACGTCTGGGTCAGCTACGACGGGACCACCTACGAGGAAGTCGGGGTCATCAACGGCGGGGCGCGCTACGGCGCGCTGACCGCCAGCTTCGCCTCGGGCTCGGATCCCGACACCACGAACACCTGCAGCGTCGACCTCTCGGCCTCGAACGGCGCGCTGACCAGCGCCGCGCAGGCGGTCGCCGATGCGGCCGGCACGCTCTGCCTGATCAACGACACGGCGCCGGAGCTGATCAGCTTCGAGACGGCGACGCTGACCGCGCCGAACCGCTACAACCTGACGAGCTACATCCGCCGCGGGGCGGAGAACACGCCGATCGGCTCGCACGCCTCGGGCGCGGCCTTCATCCGGCTCGACCAGGCGATCTTCGACTTCCCCTACCTGGCGACGCAAGGAGGCAAGTCCGTCTACGTCAAGTTCCAGAGCTTCAACCTCTGGGGCGGCGCTCTTCAGCCGCTCTCAAGTTGCATCGCCTACACGGCGATCCCAGTCCCGCTGGGCGCCCGGGCGCCCACCTCGAGCGCCTGGACCGCCACGCCGATCACGATCTCCAACAGCGGCCAGTCGACGCCGGCGATCCTGATCACCGGCAGGAGCGACAACCTTTCCGCTTCTGCCGTGGAGTTTTTCTACCGGCCGACCGGGACCTCGGCCTGGATCAGCGCCGGGACCACCTCGAACTCCGCCACGCAGTTCACCATCGCGCCGGTCCAGTCGGGCCAGACCTACGACGTCGCGGTGGCCTACGTCGTGAACGGCGTTCTCGGCCAGCTGCAGATCATCACCGGCGGCGGCGCGACGACAGGCTCCGGCGGCAGCGGCGGCGCGCCCGGGACCGCGCTGCTCAACAACTCCGTCCCCGGCGCCTCCAAGACCTTCACCGTGCCGTCCAGCTTCACCGGCGCGCATGTCGATGTCGTGCTGACGGGCGTCCCGGGCGCCGGCAACGGCCAGTACTCGGGGGGGAAGGGCGGCAGCTTCACCGACACCGGCGGCGGCGGCGGCAACACCGTGGTGGTCAAAGGCTTCCCCTGCGCGGCGGGCTACGTCTTCACCTACACGCTGCCGAGCGCGGTCGGCTCTGACGCGACTGTCACCGGAACGGGGCTCTCCCTGGTCGCCCATCCGGGGACGAACGCGACGGCGGGCGCCTCGGGGACCGGCGGCGCGAACACCGGCACGCAGACGGCCATGGGCGCTGTCAGCGTCACCTCCTACGCCGGTCGCAACGGCGGCCTCACCGACACCTGGGACGGCGGCGGTCCCGGCGCGACGATCAACATCGCCAGCGGCGCCGTGACCAACCCCGGCCCGGACAACACCAATGACGGCACGGCGGGCGTGATCCCGGGCCAGGGCGGCGCCGGCGGCATCCTCTACGGCGTCCAGATGGGCGGCGGCTGCAACCTCCTGATCATCGCGCGAACTTGAAGGAAGGGACCTGATGCCGGTCACCCTCGTCTCCGACCCGGCCGACATGGACCAGGACGCGGCCGTCCACCCGTGGGCCAGCGGCTGAAGTACGGACGCGTCGCCGAGTTGCTCGACGACTACCTCGCCGCCAACGCCGCCATCGGCCGGGCGCACTGCCCGGTCGCCGACTACTTCAAGGCGCATCTCGACGACGACATCCTCGACGTCGAGGCCTACGTCTACGCCCACCCCGAATGGGGCCCGCAGGCGCTCTGCGAGAGCTGCCACGCGACGCTGGCCTTCAACAACGCCCGCACGCCACCCGCTCGGCCGCGAGATCGCCGCCTGGGCGCAGCATTACTGCCTGCTGCACCTGGTCCGGCTGCCATCCCTACGAGCGCGCCCGCGGCCCGTTCGAGGCGATGCTGAAGCACCCTCGCATGAAGTTCGCGGGCCCCGAGGCGGCCTACGTCGCGCTCGCCTACCTCAACGGCGGCCACCCCAACCCGCGCAGGTTCCTCGAGAAGCCCGAGGTCCGCGCCAAGTTCCCCGTCGAGCTCGACGTCGCGGCCTTCCCCGCGCCCGACTTCGACTGACCACTCCGAGGACCCATCGAATGCTCAACCGCACCCTCCGCGCGGCTGCGCTGGCCTGCGCGCTGACCCTCGCGCCCGCCGCCGCCCTGGCCGGCCCGATCAGCGGGTACCCCGCCGCGACGACACCGCTCTCCGGCTCGGAGACCGTGATCGGCACGCAAAGCGGCTCGACAGTGCAGATCACGACCGCCAGCGTCGCCGCGATCGTCACCGGCGCGACGAACATCTGGACCGGCGTGCAGACATTCCCCGCGCCAGGCGCGAACAAGGGCAGCATCGTCCTGACCCCCGGCACGGAGACGGCACACCGCCGAACGGGTCGATCTGGGTGACCTCAGGCGGCGTGTTCGCCCAGGTCGGCGGGCGCCACCGTCGCGCTGGGAGCGGCGCGGCGTCAGCCAGTCCGGGGCAGTGATCGCCGGCAACTGCGTCAAGTGGACCGGCACTGCCATCATCGGCGACGCCGGCGCGCCTTGCGGCGGCGGCGGTGGCGGCGGGGGCTCGCCGGGCGGCTCTAGCGGCTCGTTGCAATACAACAACGCGGGCTCGTTCGGCGGCGCGTCGGGCTTCATCTACGCCGCAGCACGAACTACCGGGCCGGACGGGACGACCTGGGGGATTGCCGGCGTCGCGTTCGGCGTCGATCCCAACGTCAGCGGCCATCCGATAATCTCGACACAACGCCGCTCATCTGGGCGCCCGCCTGCTCCGGCGCGACTCGGCTGATCGGCCCCGGCACGAATTTCTGTTCACACGACACCGCGGGCGGCACCGACGACATCGGCATAGGGACCATCGTCTTCGATAGCCTGACGACCGGCTTCGGCGACGTCGCCGTCGGCAGCGAGAACGGGCATCTGCTGACGACCGGCAGTTACAACACGCTTATCGGTTTCGACTTCCGGCCACGACCTTACAACGGGGTCGTACAACCAGGTGATGGGCGACGCCCTCGACTCCGAGACGACCGGCAGCAACAACATCGCTATCGGCCAGAGCGCCCTGCAAAACCAGGCTGGAGCCTCGCACAACGTCGGCGTTGGCGACGGATCAGGCGCCGTCATCTCGACGGGCTCGCAGAACGTGTGTGTTGGCCAGGGGTCCTGTCCGACAATCACCACGGGCAACAAGAACATCGCGGTCGGCAACACCGGGCCGGGCTACGGCATCGCGACCGGCCACGGCAACGTCTGGATCGGCGGCCAGGGTACGACGCTGAGCGACCAGAACGATTCCATCACATTGGCCGACGGCGACGGCAACATCCTGCTCCAGTACCTCGCCGCGAACGGCTTTCTCAACGTCAAGCAGCCCGTGGAAGCTGTTGGCTTCGCCAGTTCGGCCGGCCTGAGCGGCGGTGGCTTCTCTCTGGGATCGAGCACAATCGTCGGAACGGGCGCCAGTGTGGCGTGCGCGACCCACCATGTGTGCGACAGTCTCTCGGGGGAAGTGACCCTCACCACGGGGACCGGCGTCAGTTCGAACGGCCTTGCGCTTACGATCGCCTTCGCGGCGTCGCGCACCAACTGGCCGAACTGCATTGTCACGCCATGGAAGCGCTTGGCGCCAGCACGCAGGTCGCCTCGCAGCCGCAAGAAACGAGCGCCAATTCCCTGAACGTCAGCTCGTTGGCGAACCTGACGTCGAGCACGGCCTACACGCTCGACTATAGCTGCCCCGGCGTTTGACGGTGCGCAACCACACGCTGTCGGCGTGTCTGCGAGCCAGGGGCGGCGGAGGCAGCCGCTCGAAGCGATTCCGCCAGATCGATCACCCATCTGCGACGCGGGTTGATCAGGGGTCGGTCCTCCGCGTGGACGTTTAGCCCGAGGAAGCAATCGACCGACCAGGTCGCGGGCCCGATGCAGGCCTCGAACAGGCCCAGCAGTTGCTGGAGCGTGTAGTAGCGGACGTCAAATTCCGCGCCGTCGCCAAATCCGCGCCGCATGGCGCTGGTGAGCATCGACGCCCGCGACGTTCGGCATCTGGACGAGGGCGGCGCCGTCCTCGCACAAAACGCGGCCGATCTCTCTGAGGACGGCGCCCGCGTCCTCGCGGCTGAAGTGCTGAACAACGCTATAGGAAAACGCGCCGCCGAACGTCCCTTCGGCGAACGGGAGCGCCCGCGCGTCAGCGCACACGAAGAGCGGCGGGTTCTCGACCGAGCGCCGCTTGGCGATCTCCTGGGCGCACAACAATGCTTCCAGGTGAGGGTCGACAGAGAACAACTTGCCCGTAGCCCTGGCGAGCGGCGGCAATGCTCCAGCGTCCCCAGCTGCAGCCGACATCTATAAGCGGCGACGGCAGTGCCGGCTCGGGGAACGTCGGGATAGGGTAGGCGCCCCGGCGAGTTCGACCCCTCGGAACAGGTTCCCGCAGGTCGGAACGAGCATGCCGCGCATGAACCGCGCCAGGTAGGCGTCGGAGATCTCCGGCGGGTTGGCGACGTTGGCCTCGTTCTGCCGGACGAAATCCGCGTAGCCGCGGTGGGTGGGCGCGAGGTCGGGTGAGATCAGCACAGGGATGCCGCTCACGACGGGATAGGACTGCGCGCCGTCCGACGTCTCAAGGTGATCACGCCGTTGAAGCAGCGGCTCGCCCGACTTCGGACACCTCGAGAATCGCGAGAAGCGATGAGTTCGAGCTGGTGGCAGGGAGCGTCAGCCATTGCCGACGAAGATCCTGCGAAGCTGGCAGCGGGAGCACGTCTCATAGCCAGGCCGAGACTGACTGGTGCGCCAGTTGTGGCCGCGCAGGATGCAAACAAAGCGCGCAAACCACTTCAACCGTTCGTCCCCCTCCGACCGAGGCGCCAGCGGAACGGCGCTCGGGCATGGCGACAGCGTAGTCGGCGGCGGTCCGTGGTCAACGGTCCCCCACAGCGCCCGGCCCGTCGCCCGCCGATGGCGACAGGCCTATGTGACGGACGCGTCGGCCTACACGTTTGGTTCAGCCGTCACCGCAGCGGCCCGCGCACAGCCGCATCTACTCTGGCGGCTCGTCCTGGAAGGCGGGCTAGGGCATCGAGCGCCGAGCGCAATGGCCGCTGCATCGCGGGCTCTAGGTACCGCGCGACGATCAAGGCTGCGGCGACGAAGAAGGCCGCTGTCACCACAGCGGCGACGGAAAGGGGAATCGTTCTGGCCAGCGCGTCACGCAGCAAGGAGCCCATGTCGTCGTGCAGAAGGTAGAGGGGGTAGGTGGCCAGCCCCAGCAACCGGATGGCGCGCGCGTGTCGCCCGAAGAGTAGAGCGAGGCGAGGCGCCTGCCAAATCGATAGCCAGATCGCCACGACAGCGGCGAGCCACACGGCTTCGGGTTGAACGAGCGGCAGAGTCGCGCTGAAGGCTCGGCTGACAAAGGCGATCTGGGCGACGCCGCCCATGAGCGCGACGGCCGCATTGATGGCGTGGGCCCAGCTCCAGCCTGACCGAGAGACGAGCCACAGGACACCGCCGAGCCCGAAGTAGCAGCCGTGGTTGAGCAGGAGCTCGGTCGACCAAAAAACCGGCAGCACGCGCACCCAGCCAAGCGCGGCCGCGTGTGGCCAGAACTGCAATGCCAAGCGCCCGAGCCAGTAGACGCAGCTCGCCAGGCTCAGGAAGGCGAAAACCCTGGCGACTTGACTGAACGCGCCTGCGGCGAGCACGCCGAAGATCAGGATGTAGAATGCAACCTCGATCGGCAGAGTCCAGTAGACACCGTCAATCCAGGGGCCAGCCGGCCATAGCGAGAGAGTCGCGATGTATCGGCCGCCGAGGTCGGGCAGGCCGCCGTGCAGCCACCAGACGAGTGCGCAGACCGATCCGCATAGCCAGACTGCCGGCATCAGGCGGACGATCCGGTTGCGGAGGAAGCGCCCGGCCGTCGCCTCCGCTGCCGTGTAGGCAATCACGAACCCCGAAAGAACGAAGAACACCTCGACGCCTACCCATCCCCAGGCGGTAAAGGGCGCGAAGGCCGTCGCGGCGCCGAGGTGGAACGCCATGACCATGCACGCCGCGGAGAAGCGGACCAGGTCAAGCCCGAGCAGCTGTCGTCTAGGTCCGCTGTCAGCCATGCTGCAGGGGGACTTGCCGCAGCGGCTTGTCGCACACCTCGCATTCGCGCCGGCCTGCGCAGGGACGCCGATCGTGACCCCAGTCCAGGCAGCGCGGGCGCAAGAGCGAGGTCAATCGACTTCTCCGCGAGAGCCCTGACCGTAACTGCGCAGCGACTACAGGTAAAGGTTCGCGCCTCGGGGGTGCGGCCCCGCTTCACAACTGTCCGACGGAGGCGCGAATGAACGCGGCTGCTTGGATCTCGCTGGCGGGGGCGATCGCCACTGCCGGGATCAACCTCGGCGGCTACTTCATCGCCTGGGGCGCCATGAAGGCTACCGTGGCGGCCCTGACCGGCCGCGTTGCGGCGCTGGAGGGTGAGTTGCGCGCGCTCGACGAGCTGAAGCTCGACGTCGCGCGGCTCGAGACCCGGCTCGACGCGCTCATCGAACAGGTGCGCGACCTGAACGCCTCGATCCGCTGGATGCGCGAACCGGCCGAGCCGCGCGGCGCGCGGCCGGCCCTGCCGCGCGGCGCCTGACGCGCGGTCTGAGCAGGTCGCGTCCGGACAGCGGCGCGCGCGCCCCTCCATCCCCAAGCAGCAGGATTCCAGCCATGACCTCCAGCAATCTCTTCACAGTCGTCGCCGCGGACGTCAAAGCCGCCGTGGCGACGATCACCGCCGGGCTCAAGTGGTTCGGCCAGGAGGCCAGGCTCGCGATCGCGTGGCTCGACCAGTCTCTGCCTGGCGCCGAGCAGACGCTTGCGGTGCTCTTCCAGGCGGCCGACAACGCCGCGACGACCCTGGAGGGCCACGCCTCGAGCGGCCTGGCTGATCTGGTCGCCAACGCCGTTGCCGAGGCAGGGAGCACGATCGCCAACCTGATCTCCGCGTCTGGGCTCGATCTGACGTCCAAGGCGACGCTGACCGCGGCCGACGTCGCCACCGTGACCGCCGCGCACAGCGTCGCCCAGAACGCCATCAGCGTGGCGACGGCCAGGTTGCTGGGCGAGACCGCGCAGATCGCCGCCTCGGCGACCGCCACACCTGGAGAGCCGCCCGCCCCGGCGGCGACCACGACGCCCGCTGCGTCGGCCGCCAGCGGCTGAGCGACCTTGCAGGCAGGGCGGAGAGGCTGCGGCTGGGGCGGCAGCGCTTTCCGGACTATCGACTTTGAAGACGACAAAGCGCCCCGGCTGCGGCCGGGGCGCTTTTCTGCGTGCGCGGCTCTGCACCTAGTAGTTCGGGAAGCAGGCGGTGCTGGTCAGCGTCTTTCCGCCAGAGAGCGAGGAGACGAAGTTCGGCACCACGCTCTGGAACGTGTAGGTGATGGTAACGTTCGAGAAGCCGTTCGTGGCCGCGATCCCCGCGCAGGTGGCGTTGTTGTTCAGCGTGATGTTCGAGGCGGTCAACGTCACGCCCCAGGCGTTCGCGGTGTTCTCGATGTAGGTCGTCGTGTTCGACGAGCTGTAGGCGCCGCTTGCCGCGCAGCTGGAGGCGCTCATGCCCATGCAGCGCGCGCCGGCCGTCGCGGTCTCCTGCAGCGCCTCGCGCACCCAAAGCAGCCGGCCGAACTCGAACACCCCGAAGATCAGCAGCAGCAACGGGCCCAGCACCGCGGCGAACTCCACCGCCGCGGCGCCCCCTCGGCGCGCCCGAACTTGCGCAGCCGGCGCATCATTGCACCTCCACCGCGGCGCTGGCGCTGATCGTATCGTTCTGCACGATGCCGTAGGACGAGAAGATCGGGGTGTAGGCGTGGCTCGCGGTGATGGTCACGAACTTGCCCGCGTAGCCGGTGTTGACGCCGGGACAAGCGCTGCCGCAGGTGACCGAGCCGCCCCACGTGAAGGACCCGGGCGTGCCGGTCGGGCAATAGCAGACATCGGCGTTGGCGGCCGTGCCGCTGGCGCTGGCCGTGCCGCCGCTGACGGTCGCGGCGGGCCCGTTGTTCACCACCACGCCGTCGTCCGCCCAACTGGATCCCTGGCTGGTCTCGACGATCGTCGCGATGTTGTTGGCGAGCGTCTGGCCATTCGTGGAGCTGACATTGCCGGCGTTCACCTGCGCGAAGTTGGCGCCCGCGGTTACGGCGGCGTCGAGCTTGAACTTGGTGTAGAGCGCGCCGCCGAGGTCGACGATGCCGGCCAGCAGCAGGCAGAAGATCGGCGTGACGAGGGCGAACTCCACCGCCGCGACGCCACGGCGGTCGCGCGCGAAAACTCTCAGGGCGCCGGGTCGGATTCTCATTGGACGAGCACCACGGTTGAGTTGGTTCCCGCGCCGAAGCCCTGACAGGAGCTGGCCAGCGTCGCCCCGCCCGAAAGGCTGACCTGCGAGCCGATCACCATCAGGCACTGGTTCGCACCAAAGCTGCCGAGGCTGGAGCCGCCGTTCATGCTGACCGACTCGGTCGGGAAGTAGAACGCGCCGGAGAAGTCCGCCCCGGAGGCGCCCTCGGTGAGCGCCGCACCGTGCGAGCCGCTCTGCGGGCCGACGACCGCCAGGTTGGCTGTCGCCCCGGTGGTCGGCGCCAGCAGCGTCACGTTCGTAAAGCCCGCCCCCATGCAGAACGAGAGGTTCGCGCAGGTCCCGGACGCCGGCACGCTCGCCCCGCCGATCACGAGGCTGACATTGTTGGCGTACATGCCGAGCGCCGTGCCGTTGCAGGTGACGTCGCCCCCGCCGTTCGGGCCGAGCGCGAAATAGCCGTTCACGGTGTAGACGCCCGCGCCCATCGTGGTGCCGCCGGCGCTCGCGAAGTAGCCGCCGATGTAGTGGTTCGGATTTGCGCTCAGCGTCAGGCAGCTGCCGCCGCCACTGGCCACGTCGAGGTTGCCCTGCAGCTGGAAGACATCGCCAGCGCCGGTCGCGTCGCCGAACGTCGTGATTGCGCCGCCCCCTTGCGTGAACGACTCCCCGTCGTTGGCCTTGCCGATGTCGAAGCTGTTGGTCGTGCCGTCGCCCATCACCAGCGTCTCGCCGCCGGAGTTGTAGACGCCGCCCTGCATCGTGAACGGGCTGGGACCGGCGAAGGTGAGGTTCGTGCCGGTGTTGCAGATGCTGTAGCCGGTCGAGCTGTTGCAGCTGAACGTGCCCGCGCCGAAGTTGTAGGTGCTGGCCGTGCCGACCGTGCCGAACGTGGCGTGCACGCCGCCCCCGGTCTCGACGCCCCCGGCCAAGTTGAACGTGCCGGCCTGGAACGTGTAGGTGTCGCCGCCGGTCAGATCGAGCACCTGGCTGAAGTTCCAGACGGGCGACGACCCGGTGGCGACGAAGTTATACGTCAGGCCCCCGCCGAACGACGTCGAACCGAAGTTGAACGGTCCGTTGCCCGTGCAGGTGATTGTCCAGACGCTGCCGCTTACCGACGGGCTGCAGCCGATGGTCGCGAGCGAAGACGCGCAGTTGAGACTGCCGTGCTTGGGGCTCAAATCGCAATTTGTCCCGGCGGGCACGCTCGAGAGCGCGCCGGGGTAGCTCAGCCCCGCCAGCGTCGTGAGCGTGGCGGTCGCCGAGGTCAGCTCGGTGGTGCCGGCGATCGGATCGGTTGTCGTCGCCCTGCGGATCGAAAGGCTCTTGCCCGAGGGCGGCTGAATGCCGTTGCAGCCAACGCTGGGCGCGCTGGTGCCGTAGTCCACCGCGATCGTGGTGATCGTCGGGCCGCACGGATCCGTGACCGAAGCGTTGGAGGCGATCGCGCAGGCGTCGGCCGCGATCGACGTACCGCCCGAAACGCTGACGCCGCTGCCCGCCGAGTTCAGCGCGATGATGCAACCGGGCGCCCCGCCCTTGATCTCGGCGTACGAGGTCGCGGTGACGTTGAGATTGGCCTGGCTGTTGCCGAGTACTTTGGAAAGCAGCAGCGGCGCTTGGGTGGAGACGCTCACCTGCACCGCCTGATTCCCGTCACCGGTCGGTGAGTTTGTCAGGGTCGCGGAGATGGCGCTGGTTGGAATGCCGTTGATGGTCGCGACGGCATCGGCGGCGGAAGTGATCGAGTTGCTGGAACTGGCGCCGTAGGCGGTGGCCGCCGCGAAGGCCGCGGCGTCCGCGATCCGCTGGTCTTCGACCTTGTGCAAAAGGCCGTTGCCGTACTCGGCCACGAATCCGGTAATCGCGATCAAGATCGGGAGGGAAACAGCCGTCACCACGCTGACGCTGCCTTCGCGCCTGCCCGCGAAGGCACGCAAGATTCGCTGAATCATCTGTTCGCGCCCCCCGGTTATCCCTAGAACAGCTGCACCGTAGATTGGCGCCCCAGCCCTAATCGACAGTGTGCAATGAGGGTTATCGGCCGTTAGGGCTGTTCAGGCAGTCCAACCAAGCGGAACTGTGGGAAGATCGGGATCGGCGAATCGACGCCTGGCCGCGGGGAAGCCCATGCGAGGCGCGCTGATCGGGGTGGTTGGGCTGACGCTGCTAGGCGCCAACGCGGCGTGGGCGGATGACCCGTCGCCACCGCCGGACAAGAGCGGCTTCACGCTGTTCAACCCGACGCCAGACGCCGACCTTCGTAGCCTGTGCACCGACCGGCCGACCAAGTCGACGGCGCCCTGCACGGTCGACGCCGGCCACTGGCAGGTGGAATCGGACATCTACAACTTCTCCACGCAGACAACCGACGGCGTCACCACGACGACTCAGCTCTTCACCAACCCGACCCTCAAGCTCGGCATCACCAACACGCTCGACTTCGAGGTCAACATCGCTCCCTACGAGGAAGTCAGCGTTCACGACTCGGTGGGCGGGACCACCGTCACGGCCTGGGGCGCTGGCGATCTCTTCCTGAAAGCGAAGTGGAACCTCGTCGGCGACGACGGCGGCAACTTCGCCGCCGCGCTGCTGCCTTACGTCAAGGTTCCGACCGCCGGCCACGTCATCGGCAACGGCGCCGTCGAGGGGGGCGTGCTCGCGCCGATGCAGTTCAACCTCCCATCTAACTGGCAGCTGGCGGTAGTGCCTGAGGTCGACGTGCTGGCGAACGCGGTCGGGTCCGGACACCACGCGAACGGCTCTCTCGATCTCGCGCTCAGCTATCCCGCGACTAAGACCGTCACGCTCTCAGCCGAGATATGGGGAGATGCGAACTTCGATCCTACCGGCACGGTGACCCAGGCCTCGTTCGATCTCGGCGCCGCCTGGATCCCGGCCAAGACGCCGACCTTACAGTTCGACGGGGGCGTCAACCTCGGCCTCAATCGCGAGACGCCCGGCGTTCAGGCCTACGTTGGCGTTTCGCATCGGTTCTGAGCGCGCGGCAACTGGCGCGCGCGCTGCCGGGCCGCTAAGACCGGCGCATGATTGCCTGGACTACTGCCGCGCCAGCCGTCAGCGCGGCCTTCGTCGCCTCGACGGTCGAGGTCGTGGAAGCGTTCACGATCGTGCTTGCGGTCGCCACGTTGCGTGGCTGGCGGCCGGCGCTCTCAGGCGCGGCCGCCGCCCTGGGCGCGCTGGCGTTGATCGTCGCCGCCCTCGGCCCGGCGCTCAACCTCGTGCCGTTGCGGGCGCTGCAGATCGTGATCGGAGTATTGCTGCTGTTGTTCGGGCTGGGTTGGCTGCGCAAGGCTGTGCTGCGCGCTGCCGGCCTGATGGCGCTGCATGACGAAGACGCGATCTTCGAGCGCGAGCGCAAGCGGCTCGGCGAGGAGGTGCGCTCGGCCCGCGCCGCCGACGGCATCGCCGCCCTGGCCTCGTTCAAGGCGGTCCTGCTCGAGGGGCTCGAGGTGGTCTTCATCGTGCTGGCGGTGGGGGCAGGCCGCGGCCTGATGATCCCCGCCTCGATCGGCGCGCTCGCTGCGTTCGTCGTCGTGATGGCCGCCGGCCTTTTGATCCACAAGCCGCTGGCGCGGGTGCCGGAGAACACGCTGAAGTTCCTAGTCGGCATCATGCTCTCGGCGTTCGGGGTGTTCTGGACGTCCGAGGGGCTCGGCGCGCCGTGGCCAGGCGGTGACTTCGCCTTGTTCGGCCTAGCGGCGGCGTTCGCGCTCGCCGCGCTTGGGCTCGTGGCCGTGGTCCGCCCGCGTTCGGAGGCAGCCGCGGCATGAGCGTCGTCAAAGAGGTCCTTGAAGAGCTCTGGAGCATGTTCGTCGGCGACCGACGACTGACCTTGCTCCTCTTGCTGGTTGTCGCGCTCGCCGCCGCGGTGGCCGCGTTCCTGCCGAAGCTTCACGTCGCGGCGGCCGCGCTGATTCTCGTCGGCGCGGTGGCGATCCTGGCCGACAGCGTCCGCCTCGCCGCCCGCAAAGCCCGCCGCTGATCAGTTGCGTCCGCCTTCGTTCAGGGCCGGTCCTTCGCCGGGATCGCCTTCACCTGGTCTGGCGTCAGCTCGGTGATGGTCTTCACGAACAACGGCTCGCGTCCGGCGCCGTGCGAGTCGGAGACGTAGAGCTGCAGATCGAGCGGAGAGCAGATCCAGCTGGAGCCGCGGATCAGTGACACCAGGTGCACGCTCGGATCGTTCAGCTGGTACGACGGATGCGCCAGGTCGAGGCGGTAGATGTGCCCGACGTCGATCCGCAGGTAGATCGTGTTCGGATCCGGGGATTTCCAACCGCTCCAGTTCGCCGACAGGAAGCAGCTGTTGTGGTTGGCCGAATCCGCCAGGGCCGGCGTCGCGCCGAGGCTGATGGCGCCGACGGCAAGGCCGGCAGTCAGGACCACGCGAAAGGACATGAGGACCTCCTGCATCACGTCCCCCTGGCGCTCAGATTGGTGACGGCGCGCTGTTTGTCGAGTCCACGCGTCCGCGCGCGGGACCTTCGGCGGGTCACGTCGGCAAGCGGCGCGTGATATGGCTCTCACCGGCGCGTTGGGGCCCGAAAGAGCAGGGGAGTACGGCATGCCGCAGCGGGTGCTGATCACGGGCGGCTTCGGGACGCTCGGGAGAGCCGTCGCGCAGGCTTTCGAAGCGTCCGGCGCCTCGGTCGCCCTGATCGACCTTGCGCCGGCGCCAGCCGGGGCGGGACCGACCCGGATCGGCGGCGTCGACCTGACCGATCCCGAGGCCGCCAGGCGCGCGTTCGACGCGGCCAGGGCCGCGCTGGGCGGCGCGGATGCGGTCGCCAACCTCGCCGGAGGAATTCGTCTGGGACAAGGTCGACGGTGATCCGGCGGCCTGGCGGCGGATGTTCGACATGAACCTCGCGAGCTGCCTCAACATGTGCCGCGCGGCCGCGCCGGGGCTCTCCGACGGCGGCGCCATCGTCAACGTCAGCGCCGCCGCCAGCGAGCACGCCGCCGCCGGCATGGGCCCTTACGCCGCGTCGAAGGCGGCGGTCGCGCGCCTTACCGAGGCGCTCGCCACCGAGCTCGGCGGCCGGATCCGCGTCAACGCCGTGCTGCCGCTCACGATGGACACCCCGGCGAACCGGCGCGACATGCCAAACGTCGACCCGAAGAGCTGGACCTCCCCGGCGGCGGTGGCCGACGCCATCGTATTCCTCGCCTCGCCGCAGGGCCGCGCAATCAACGGCGCGCTCGTCCCGGTCACCAATCCGGGAGTCTGACGGCCGGCGCGGGAAGGAGGCGAGCGCGCCGGCGGGCGGGGCGGCGCCAACTCATCCTGGGCGAGGACGCCGGCGCCTCGGCGCCGCGCTCGCCCCGCGGGTCCTGAGGACGCCGTTCACCGGTTTGCCGGCCAGCGGAGCGTCCCGCGCCGACCCGCCTAGATCGCATCGCGCGTTGACAGCCGACTTGATCCTCCCAAGGTGTCTGCCGCCATGAGCACCACCGGATCGATCGCCGCTGCGCCGCCACGTCTTCATGCGCTGAACCGGGATTTTCGTTGGCAGGACGCATCCAGCGAGGGCCCTCGGCGGCTCAGCGCCGACGAGGTGCGCCAGTTCAACGAGCTGGGCTTCTTCGTCCATCGCGGCGCCTTCACGGCGGCGGAGATCGTGGCAGTCACGGCGGCGATCGATCCGCTCGAGAAAGCGACCGACGACTACGTGCGTGAGCATAAAGGCGGACGCCACCGCCTTACGACCACCGGCGCGATCACCTTCACCGCCCATATCGTCTCGAAGTCGCCGGTGTTGACCGCCTTCGCCGCGCATCCGGCGATCAAGGACATCTGCCACGACCTGATCGGCGACGACGTGCGGCTCTACTGGGACCAGTCGGTCTACAAGAAGCCCGAGAAGCCGCAGGAATTCCCGTGGCACCAGGACAACGGCTACACCTTCATCGAGCCGCAGCAGTACCTCACGCTGTGGATCCCGCTGGTCGACGTCGACGAGGAGAACGGCTGCCCGTGGATCGCGCCGGGCGTCCACAAGCTCGGCACGCTGGAGCACTGGGTGACGGACATCGGTCTCGTGTGCCTGAAGTCGGTTCCGGACGCCGTGCCGGCGCCAGCGCGGGCCGGCGACATCGTGGTCTTCTCGTCGCTCGCGCCGCACCGCACCGGGCCGAACCTGAGAAAGGACAGCGTCCGCAAGGCCTACATCCTCCAGTATGCTCCCGACGGCGCCAAGACGCGGCTGCCGGACGGCCAGGTGCTGGCGCAATCCGATCCGGTGCGGCAGTTCAAGATCCTCGAGAACGGAGCCTGACCGTGAGCACGATGCAGGACTACGTGGATCGGTATCGCGGCCAGGGCTTCGTTCACGTGCCCGGCCTGCTGCCCGCCGCGGAGATGCCGGCGCTGGCGGCGGCGGTCGACGAAGCGGTCGCAAAACGCAAGACGCATGACACCCGCGCCCTGGAGGACAAGAGCCCCTACGAGCAGTCGTTCATCCAGTGCCAGTACCTCTGGGAGGACTTCCCAGGCGTTCGGCCGTTGATGTTCCATCCGGGGCTTGGCGCAGCGCTCGGGGCGCTGCTGGGCGCCGAGCGGGTGCGGCTCTGGCACGACCAGGCGCTCTACAAGGAGCCAGGCGGGCGCGAGACCGACGCGCACCAGGACCACGCCTACTGGCCCATCGCCGAAGCCGACACCATCACCGCCTGGATCCCGCTCACCGAGATCGACGATGAGACCGGCTGCATGGGCTACGTGCCGGGCTCGCATCTCGGCGACGTCGAGTTCGTCGACATCTTCAGCAAGCCGGGCTCTGGCGCTGAGCTGGTGGCCAAGCAGGCCGCGGCGCCGGTTTTCGTGCCGTGCCAGCCGGGCGACGTGATCTTTCATCACGGACGAACCGTGCATCTCGCCAAGCCCAACCGCTCGGGCCGGATGCGGCGGGTCTACACAGGCATCTATTTCAAGGACGGCTGCACGCGGGGAACCAATCGTCCGCATCCTTCGGTGGATCGCGATGACATCCCGGTCGGCGCCGTCATCGACGGCGCGGCGACGCCGGTGGTCTGGCCCCTCGGGGGCGCGGGCTATCCCGAGCCCGGTCCGTGGCCGGACAATCCGCGCCTCAGGACGTTGAGGCGCATCGGCGTCGTCCCCAGCTGAGCATCGGTTGGGTCGCGCGGCAGGGGAGGGCGAGCCATGGCCAAGAAGAAGGTCGGCATCCAGCTCGGGCGACAGGCCCAGAGCCAGAGCGTCGCGGAGCGCTGGGCTCTGGAGCTCGAGGGCCTGGCGCCGGTGGCGGACATCGTCGAGATCCGCGCCGACACGCCCGCCGAGTTCGCCGCCGGCGTTTCCGACGTCGACGCAATCATCACCTCCTGGGGTTTGCGCATCGACCGCCAGGTGATCGATGCCCTGAAGAACTGCGTGGTGATCGGCGTCGGCAGCGTCGGCGTCGACATGGTTGACATCGCGGCGGCCACCAACGCCGGCATCGTGGTCACCAACGTGCCCGACGTTTTCATCGAAGAGGTGGCCGACCACGCGATGATGCTGCTGCTGGACGTGAGGTGTCGCACCACCACGATGGCGCGCATGGCCCGCGAGGGCCAATGGTATCAGGCGCGACCAATCCTTTCGCAGGTTCCGCGCCTCTTGGGGCAGACGCTCGGCCTCTTCGCGTTCGGCAACGTCGCCCGCTGCACGGCGCGCCGCGCCCAGGCGTTCGGCCTGCGCGTCATCGCCTACGACCCTTACGTCAGCGAGCTGGAGATCACGGCGGCGGGCGTCGAGCCGGTGGGTTTCGGCGAGCTCTTGGAGCGCAGCGACTACCTCTCGGTGCACGCCCCGCACAACGAGGAGACCGAGCACGCCATCGACGCGGCGGCGCTGGCGCGGATGAAGCCGACCGCGGTGGTAATCAACACCGCGCGCGGGCCGATCATCGACGAGACGGCGTTGATCGAGGCGCTGCAGAACGGGATCATCGCCGGCGCCGGGCTCGACGTGCTGGAACAGGAGCCGCCTTCCAACAACAACCCGCTGCTCACCATGGAGAACGTGCTGGTGACGCCGCACGTCGCCTCGGCGACCACCCGCATGCGGCCAGAGACGCGCCGCCGCGTCGGCCGCGAGGTTGCGCTGGTGCTGCGCGGGCGCTGGCCGATGAGCTGCGTGAATCCGACGGTGCTGCCGAAGACTCCGCTCGAGCGCTGGCAGCCCTATCCGATGGGGCGCGGCCCGAACCGCTAGATTTCGACCAAGCAAAGGAGGCCGACATGGCCGCTGCCGACATCGATACCGGGACCACCGACCTGCTGGCCTCGCTGGACGAGGGCGTGCTCACCCTGACCCTCAACCGGCCCGAGGCGCGCAACGCCATGTCGGGCGCGATGACCGATGCGCTCGCCAAGGCGCTCGCGCGCGCCGAGCTCGATCCGGCCGTGAAGTGCGTGGTGTTGACCGGCGCCGGCAAGGGGTTCTGCGCCGGCGGCGACGTCAAGGGCATGGCGCAGCGCGGCGACGGCACGGTCGGAGACAACACTATCGACGGGGCGATCCATCGCCAGCGGGTCAACCAGCGCGCCACGGCGGGCGCGCTCTTCAAGATGCCGAAACCGACCCTCGCCGCGCTTCCAGGCGCCGCCGCCGGCGCGGGCCTCTCGTTGGCGCTCGCGTGCGACCTTCGGATCATGGCTTCCACCGCCATCATGACCACGGCGTTCGCGCGCGTCGGCTTCTCGGGCGACTACGGCGGCACCTACTTCCTCACCCAGCTGGTCGGCTCGGCCAAGGCGCGCGAGCTCTACTACCTCTCCGACCGCGTCACCGCCGACGAGGCGCTGCGGCTTGGCCTCACCAACTGGGTCAGCGAGCCGGAGGCGCTGGCGGGGAAGACGCGCGAGATCGCCCTGCGGCTGGCGCGTGGGCCGACCGTCGCCTACCGGTACATGAAGGAGAACCTCAACCGCGCCATGGCCGGCGACGTGGACGACTGCCTCGACCTCGAGGCGACGCACCACGTCCACTGCGGCCAGACCGCCGACCACCGCGAGGCGGCCAAGGCGTTCGTCGAGAAGCGCGAGCCGGTGTTCCAGGGCCGATAAGAACGCGCCGGGCCGGCGAGGGAGCGAGCGATGAAGGTCGTCCAGGCGATCGCCAAGGCGATGAAGGCCGAGGGGGTCGACATCCTCTTCGCCTACCCGGTGAACCCGTTGATCGAGGCGGCGGCGGCCGAGGACATCCGCACCATCATCGTGCGCCAGGAGCGGGTCGGCCTGCACATGGCCGACGCCTATTCGCGGATGAGCTCGGGCGACAAGATCGGCGTCTTCTGCATGCAGCACGGGCCGGGCGCCGAGAACGCCTTCGGCGGCGTCGCCCAGGCCTTCTCGGAGTCAGTCCCGATCCTGGTGGTGCCGGCCGGCTATCCGCGGCGGCTGGCGAACTACTATCCGAACTTCAACTCGGTCCAGAACATGCGTCACGTCACCAAGTGGGCCGAGCCGCTCACGATGGGGCGCATGGCGCCCGAGGTGCTGCGCCGCGCCTTCTTCCAGCTGCGCAACGGCCGCGGTGGCCCGGTGCTGATCGAGGTGCCGGTCGACGTCTTCAACGAGGAGATCTCCGACGAGTTCGTGCATACGCGGGCGTTCAAGGCGCGCAGCGGGCCCGACCCGGCCGCGATCGCCGAGACGGCGAGGGTGCTCGCCGGCGCTGAACGGCCGGTGATCTATGCCGGGCAGGGGGTTCACTACGCCAAGGCCTGGGACGAGCTCAGAGCGCTCGCCGAGGCCTGGAACATCCCGGTCACCACCTCCATCGAGGGCAAGAGCGCCTTCCCGGAGAACCACCCGCTGTCGCTCGGCAGCGGTGGGCGCGCCAATCCGCGGCCGGTGAAGACCTTCCTTGCCGAGGCGGACGTGATCCTGGGCGATCGGCTGCAGCTTCGCGCTGACCGGCTTCGGCGTGGGGATGCCGGCCGGCAAGACGATCATCCACGCGACGCTCGATGCGATGGACCTCAACAAGGACGTACCAGCGAAGTACGGCCTGATCGGCGACGCGCAGCTGACGCTGGCGGCGCTGAGTGAGGGCATGGCGAATCACGACAAGGCCCCGGCGCAGGCCCGCGCCGGGGTCCCGGCCCGCATCGCCGAGCTGCGCGAGGCTTGGCTCGGCGAATGGGCGGGCAAGCTCGCCAGCAACGAGACGCCGATCAACCCCTACCGGGTGATCTCCGAGCTCAACCGGTTGGTCGACAAGCAGCGGACCGTCATCACCCACGACGCCGGCAGTCCTCGGGACCAGATGACGCCGTTCTGGGAGGCGGGCCCGCCGCTCTCCTATATCGGCTGGGGCAAGACCACCCAGCTCGGCTACGGCCTGGGCCTCGCCATGGGCGCCAAGCTCGCCAGGCCCGACTGGCTCTCGATCAACGTCTGGGGCGACGCGGCGATCGGCTTCACCGGCATGGACTTCGAGACGGCGGTGCGCGAGCGCATCCCGATCCTCTCGATCCTCTTCAACAACTTCTCGATGGCGATCGAGATACCGATCATGCCGGTCAGCCAGGCGAAGTACGGCTCGACCGACATCTCGGGGAACTACGCCGACATGGCCAAGGCGTTCGGCGGCTACGGCGAGCGGATCACCGACCCGGGCGACATCGTCGCGGCCCTCAAACGCGGCATCGAGGCCACCGAGCGCGGCCAGCCGGCGCTGCTGGAGTTCATCACCGCCAAGGAGATCACGATCTCCAGCGAATGACCGGCCCGATGGGCCGTGTCGCGGCGGCTCAGAACCCGACCCGCCAGCTGGCCAGGAAGCCGAGGCCGGGCGGCGCGCCAGCGATGTTGCCTTCCTGCGAGGCGGCAGTCGCTTCAAGTTTGACACTGCCATAGGCGCCAAGGCTGCGGTCCGCGAAGAGCCGCAGGTCCAGCTCGCGGCCCGACGGCGCGAGCCCGATCCGTCGCTCGGTGAAGGTCCACGGGTCGAAGTAGTTCGCCGGGACCTGGGCGAGAACCGCGACGGCGTCGCCGCTCTCGAACCGCAGGGGCTGGTCGAGCTCGAGCCCGACGTTCGAGCACAGGCGCCAGAAGCCAACGCAAGGCCCGGCGTCCGTGAAGCCTATCCGCCATGAGGAGTCGAGCGCGCTCGAGGTCCGCAGCAGCGTGCTGGAGAACGCTGTGCGGCCGAGCGAGGCCTCGCCGTAGAAGGTCGCCGAGCCCAGGGTCCGCGCGCCGCCAACGGTCATGAACCGCGTCTTTGCGGGGGAAGCGAAGACGCCCGTGAGCGCGGAGCCCAGCGGGCCGAACGGCTCGTTGAGGTCGCCAACGGCGATCCGCGCCGCGTAGCCTGGCCCTTGGAGGTCCGCAGCGACTCGGACGTAGCTGGAGCCCGTCTGCTGGATGCTGGCGAATGGCGGCAGGCGCGTGCTCGTGCCGACCTCGTCGCTGAGCGAGACGCGCCCCAGCGCGACCCGCGCCGCCTCGACCTGGTCGGGCGAGGCCACGGTCTGGAAAGCGTCGCGCGGCTCGCCGAGGTCCGGCTGCACGCCGCCCTGGCCGCTCCAGGCCATCAGCGTCAGCGGGCCCGCGCTGGCCGCGACCCGCGCGTAGGCCGGATCGGCCTCCTGCTGGAAGGTGCGGTCGACGGGCAGGCCGAGCTGCGGCGCGATCGCCCCGCCGCTGGCGAACGAGAAGCTGGCGCCCAAGGGCGACGTCGCGTCGGTCTCGACCCCTCGGATCGCCGGCTCGGCCTGGATCAGCCCCTGCACCGGCGTCGGCCGGATCGCGCCGGCCAGGTTCACCTTGAAGAGCCGATGGTAGGAGTCGTAGCCGATCGTCTGCAGGCCTTGGCTGCGGCTGATCGCGTCGCCGAACGCGCCACCGGTCATCGCCGTCTGCAGCCCGGCGCCGCCCGGCACATTCGGGTTGTTCACGACGATCATGGCGCCGGTCGAGGTTGGCACGCTCATCTGGCCCATGGGCTGGAACGCGGCGGCCAGGTCCAGCAATCCGCGGCCGTAGGTCGCCGACGACCCGACGTTCTGCGCGCTGTTGAGGAGGATGGAGACCGCCTGCGCGGCCGTGAGGTTCGGGAAGGCTTGCAGCAGCAACGCGAGCGCGCCGGCCACTTGCGGCGCGGCGAACGACGTGCCTGAGACGATCGTGCAGGTGGTGTTGTCGCAGTCGGTGGTCAGGCCGACTCCGGGCGCGACGAGGAACTCGTTGGCGGCCGTGCCGGCCTGGTTGGAGAACGACGCCAGCTTGCCGGTCTGGTCGACCGCGCCGGCAGCGATCACCAGGCCAATGTAGCGCGGATCCGACGCGTAGGCGGCCGGGAAGTCGGGGTTCACGCCGGAGTCGTTGCCGGCGGAGATCGCGACGGCGACGCCGGCCGCGACCGCATCGGCGAGCGCCTGTTGGAAGGCCGGGCTCGAGGGCGTCGTGCCACCGAGCGAGAGGTTGATTATCCGCGCGTGGTTGGCGATCGCGTATTCGATCCCGTTGGCTATGTCGTTGTCGTCAAACGTATTCTTGGGGCCAGTGTCGGCTCGGACCGACAGGATCGTGGAGTTGTAGGCGACGCCGAGGGTTCCGAAGTTGTTGAACCGCGCGCCGAGCACGCTCGAGACCTCGTCGGCATGCGGGTCCGGGCCGACCGGCTGGTTGCGGCCGGCGATGATGTCGGTCGAGAGCGGCGAGATCGCGCCTGCCAGATCCGGCCGGTTCGGGTTTGCCCCGCTGTCGATGTCCGCCACCAGGATTCCCTGGCCGCTGGCGCCCTGGTTGTAGGCCGCGCTCGCCTGGATCGCCTGGAGGTAGCCGCCCAACTGGTACTCGGCGCTCGACGGACTCGGCACGCTGGGGGGTGGAGGCGGAGGAGGCGGAGGAGGGGGTGGCGGAGGCGGTGGAGGCGGAGGCGGTGAGGGGGTCACGACCCCGCCGCCTCCGCCGCCGCCTCCGCTGGCGCACGCGCTCAGAAGGATCGGCGCCGTGACGACCCAGGTCGCGGTAAGACAAAGCGCTGCCTTGCGGGTGAAATCCATGCGCGCGCGGCGGCCTGGCGGCGAGCCGCCCCCTCTTCGAGGTCCCTCGAATTGAGACTGTAAGCCCGATTTCCCTTAAGGCTCCATCCCCGCGGCGTGGCCGCCAGGCCAACCGCGCAGGTTGCGGCTCCGCTGGGACGCGGCGGCCGAACTCGGCGCGAGTCAGTAGTCGAAACAGACGCCGAACAGCACCTCGGTCTTGCGCTCGACCGCTGGCTTCGACACCGGCTACCGTCGAGCCATGCCCCTGCCTCGTCTCAGCGATCGGACGCTTGCGCAAGCCCGAAACGGCGCCTGGCCGGGCGCCTACGACCGCGCCGGGGTCGAAATCGGCGTGGCGCACCTGGGTCCGGGCGCCTTCCACCGCGCCCATCAGGCGCCGGTGTTCGATGCGCTGCTGCCCGAAGACCCGCGCTGCGGCCTCAGCGAGATCGCGCTGCGCAGCGACCGCGTGCGCCGGGCGCTGGCGCCGCAGGATGGGCTCTACACGCTCGTGGAGCTGGACGCCGAGCCGCGCCTGCGCATCGTCGGCGCCATCAAGGAGACGCTGACCGCGACCGACGCACCGGGCGCCGTTCTTGCGCGTTTCGCGGACGTCCGTACCCGGATGATCACGCTGACGGTGACCGAGAAGGGCTATTGCCTGTCGCCGCCCGGCGAGATCGATCTGGCCCACCCGGATGTCGCCGCCGACCTCGCGCGGCCCGCCGCGCCGCGCAGCGCCATCGGCTGGCTGGTCGAAGGGTTGCGGCGCCGGCGCGACGAGGGCGCCGGCGGCTTGCCGATCGTCAGCTGCGACAACCTCACCGACAACGGCGGAAAGCTCGGCCGCGCCGTGACGGCCTTGGCCCGCGCGCAGGACGATGCGGATCTCGCGGCCTGGATCGAGGACGAGGTCCGCTTCCCGGCGACGATGGTCGACAGTATCACGCCGGCCACGGACGATGCGCTGCGCGAGCGGGTGCGCGCCGCGATCGGACTGGACGATGCCTGGCCGATCCAGCGCGAGCGGTTCACCCAATGGGTGGTCGAGGATCGGCTCGGGCCGGGCGCGCCCGACCTGGCGCAGGCAGGCGTGCAGTTCGCGGCCGACGTGCGCCCGTTCGAGCAGGCGAAGCTGCGGCTCCTGAACGGCGCGCACTCGTCGCTGGCCTACCTCGGGCTGCTTGCGGGCCGTCGGACCGTGGCCGAAGCAATGGCGGACCCGGCGCTGGCGGGCTTCGTCAAGCGGCTGATGCGCGAGGATATCGCGCCAAGCCTGCCGCGCACGCCGGGGCTGGACCTCGACGCCTACCTCGTCAGCGTCCTCTCCCGATTCCGCAACCCGGCGATCGCCCATCAACTGGCGCAGATCGCCTGGGACGGCTCGCAGAAGCTTCCCTTCCGGCTGCTCGGCGCGATCGCCGACGTGCTGGCGGCCGGGCGTCCTGTGGCGCGGCTGGCGGTCCCCGTGGCGGCCTGGATGGTCTTCGTCGCCCGCCGCGCCAGGGGCCCCGAGCCGCTGGTGGACCCGCTTGCCGACGTCATCGCGGCCATCGCCGGCGCGCCGCCCGAGCGCCAGCCGGACCTGTTCCTCGCCATGGACGCCGTCTTCCCGCCGGCGCTCGCCGGCGATCCACGGTTCCGCAATGCGGTGGGCGCCGCGCACCGGGCGCTGGTGCAAGGTCGGCTCGCCGAGCTGCTGTCGCGCTAGCCCCTCAGGTCTCGCGCGCCTTGTGGCTCGAGTTCGAGCACGGACGGGTTCTTCGGCGTCATGTCCGGAAGGTTCCAGTCGGCCGTGTCGAACGGCCGATGCGTTTCCTCCTGGGTGGGATAGCCATGGATGTCGTCCTGGCTGTCGATGATCTTGCCGCGGCCCTCGGCGACATCGGCGATCAGGCGTACCTCGTCGTAGTCGCGATCCTACGGCCGCGCGCCGACACGACCGACATCCCGCTCGCCTTCGACAATCTCGCCGCCCTGGGTTCGCCGATCGCGTCTGGCGTCAACGGGCAGGCGATGGCCGATGCGGTGAGCGGCGCGTTCGCCGCGTTCGCGCGGTATGGCGATCCGAACAATGCCGCGATCCCGCCCTACACATTGCCGCGCCGCGACACGCTGGTGTTCGACCGCGCGACCCGCCTCGTCGATGATCCTCGCGGCGCCGAGCGCCGCCTCTTCGCCGCCGTTCCCTACATCCAGCCAGGAACCTGACGGCGCGAGCGCGCCAGCGAAGATCCTGGGCTGGGTATCGCGGCGTCAGTCGCCGCGGCTGAGGCGCTCGAAGAGGTAGGCGGCCGCTGCGAGGTCTTGCACCGCGTGGCCGACCGACTTGTAGACGGTGATCTCGGACGCCGAGGTTCGGCCCGGCGCCGTTCCCAGCATCACCTCGCCGATCTCGCCGGCGACGTGATCGTCGCTCACGAGACCCGCCGCCTTGGCGCGCTGGAACTCGCCGTACTTGTCGAGCGACTCGCGGCTCTCGACGAAGAATAGGGCGCGCGCCACCAGCTCGGGGTCGGCCTCGGCGGCGTGCGCGGCGCTGGACCCCACGAGGTTGACGTGCGCGCCGTCCGGCACGGTCTCGCCGAACAGGATCGGGTCCCGGGCGGCGGTGGTGGTGCAGATGATCTCGGCGCCCGCGATCGCTGCGCGCACGTCGTCGAACGGCTGCGCCGCGATCCCGAGTTTCGCGCTCACCTGCTCGGCGGCCGCCGCGGCGCGCTCCAGCGAGCGGCCCCAGATGCGGAGCTCAGCCAGTGGGCGGACCTGGGCGATCGCCTCGGCGTGCGCGATGGCCTGCACGCCACAGCCGAGGATCGCGAGCCGCGAGGCGCCGGGCGCGGTCAGCACGTCGGTCGCCGCGGCGCTGGCGGCCGCGGTGCGCACGCGGGTGATCTCCTCGGCGTCGGCGACGCACACAGGATGGCCCGAGCCCGGCTCGAACAGCGCCACGACGCCCCGGTGGCGGCTGCGGCCGGGACGCTCGGGGTCCGCCATCACGCTGATCAGCTTCGCGCCGAAGTAGCCGTCCGGCGCCAGCGCGCCCGGCATCAGCCCGAACGCGTTGCCGCCCGCGAGCGGGATGATGGTGCGCGGCAGCTGGCGCGTGACGCCGCTGGAGAGCGCCCGCATCGCCTCGGCGACGATCGGAATGCACGCCTCGTAGGTCAGCAGGCGCGCTACCGCGCCTGCGTCGATCACCTTCAAGCCGCCGTCTGTCGTCATCGCTGTCACCGCCCTGATCGCGCTGTGAAGTGCCTGCATCTCGAGGTCCCGTCCAGCGCCTCTCGCCGCTTGCCAGCGCGCGGTGGTACTGCTGACGGGGCGAGAGTTGGAAGGCTGCATGAAGCTGGCGTCGTTGAAGGATGGGCGGGACGGACGGCTGGTGGTGGTCTCGCGCGATCTCGCCTGGTGCGTGGCCGCCGGCGAGATCGCCCCGACCCTGCAGGCAGCGCTCGACGACTGGGAGCGGTGCGAACCGCCGCTTCAGGCGCTCGCCGAGCAACTGGACGCCGGCGTCGTTCCTCGCCAGCGCTTCCGCGAGCACGAGGCGGCCAGCCCGCTGCCGCGCGCCTACCAGTGGGCCGACGGCTCGGCCTACCTCAACCACGTCGAGCTGGTGCGCAAGGCGCGCGGCGCCGAGATGCCGCCGGGCTTCTGGACCGATCCCCTGATGTACCAGGGCGGATCGGACGGCTTCCTCGCGCCGCGCGATCCGATCTCTCTCGGCGACCCGGCCTGGGGGCTCGACCTGGAGGCCGAGGTCGCCGTGGTGACCGGCGACGCGCCGATGGGCGTCACGCCGGATACGGCGCGCGGCCTCGTGCGCCTCGTCATGCTCTGCAACGACGTCTCGCTGCGCAATCTGATACCGGACGAGCTCGCCAAGTCATTCGGCTTCTTCCAGTCCAAGCCCGCATCCGCCTTTTCGCCCGTTGCGGTGACGCCTGATGCGCTCGGACCGGCCTGGCGGGACGGCAAGCTGCACGGACCGCTGCTGGTCGCGGTGAACGGCCGGCCGTTCGGCCGCGCCGACGCCGGCGAGAGGGATGAACTTCGACTTCGGCCAGCTGATCGCGCATGCCGCGAAGACGCGGCGCCTCTCCGCCGGCACGATCGTCGGCTCCGGCACGGTCTCCAACAAGGGCAAGGACGGCGGGCCGGGCCTGCCGATCGGCGAAGTCGGCGCCGGCTATTCGTGCATCGCCGAGCTGCGCGCGGTCGAGACGCTGCTGAGCGGCGCGCCCCGGACGCCGTTCCTGGGAGCGGGCGACGAGGTGCGCATCGAAATGCTCGACGCGGCCGGCCACTCGATCTTCGGCGCCATCGAACAGCAGGTCCGCGTCTAGCCGACCGGTCCGAACGCGAGCGACGAGCGCGATGCGCGGGCGCCTCGCCTTCGAGAACGACACTCCCTGAAGCGGGAGGACTGCGTGGTGGGTGTAGCAGGGCTCGAACCTGCGACCCGCTGATTAAGAGTCAGCTGCTCTACCAACTGAGCTATACACCCGCCGCGCCAGGGCGAGCCGCGCTCGGCCGCCTTCGCGAGGGCGCGGACCATACTCAAAAAGCGCGGCGGCGCAAGGCGGGGCCGCGCGGCTTCGCGGCTTGGGCTCAGGCCGCGAGGATCGCCGCGCCAGGGCCCGGCGCCAGCGCCGCCTCGACCCGGCCGCGCGGCTCGGGCGGCAGAGCCGCGAACGCGGCCTTCAGCACGGTAAGGCACTTGGCCTGGTAGCCGAACGGGGCCTGGGCGTAGGGATGGCCGAGCAGGGTCATGCGGAACTCCGACTGGCCCTGGGCGAGCGCCCTGGCGTTCTCGGCCAGGAAGGGCAGGTAGAGTTCGCTCGCGAGCGCCAGGAGGCCCGCGAGCGCGGCTGAGGGCGAGGCGGTGGGGTCGCGCCAGGCGCCGGGCTCGAGGCCGGAGGCGTCGTCGAGCGTCTCGATCCAGGTGAAGGCGGCCGGGAAGTCGCGGCGGATCATCGTTCGCGGCGTCGGATCGCGGGCGAGCTGGGAGAGCTGGCCGTACCAGCCCAAGTCGGCGAGCGATGGTCGCGCGCCGAAGAGCCACAGGCCCTCGGGCACATGGGCGTCGATCAGCGCCAGCACCCGCCGCGCCGTCGACTCGATCAGCGGCGCGTTCTCGGGCGTGCAACCGACCAGCGGCATCCGGCTGACCTGCCGCTCGCGCAGCACTTCGGCCTGGCGCTCGATCCGTTCGCGCGGGGCGCCGAGCTGGGCCTGCTGGGCGAGCGTGAAGGCGTTGGGCAGCTGATCCTCCACCGGCGCCCAGCGGTAGTGGAACATGGCCTTCGTGCCCCACTCGTCGGCCATGTCTTCGATCAGGAGGGCGAGGAAGGCGTCGGCGGGATCGTCGGGGATCAGCCGCCGCTCGGCGTGCAGGGCCTCGAGCGCCTGGATCATCGGCGTCGAGTCGTTGCGCCAGTCGTCCGCGCCGAAGCGGATCACCGGGATGACCGGGACCTTCACCTTCGTGCGCACAGCGGCGTTGAGGCCGATGGCGCTCCAGATATGCGGCAGGCGCCGATAGCGCATCACGGCGCGCATCTTCAGCGAATAGGGCGAGCCCAGCGCCCCGTAGACCTCGTAGACGTGGTCAGCCATGCGTCTCGCCTCCCGTTCCGCCTTCGTCTAATCAGGCTGGCGCAGGGCAAGGCAAGGAGCAGCGTTTGGCGCGGCGCGACATCAAGGGCGTGGTCGACTTCGCCTACCTCGAGGGGTTCGCCGCCGGCGACGAGACCGTGGTCGACGAAGTGCTGGAACTGTTCCGCGAGCAGTCGGCGATCTGGGGCGCGATGCTGACGCCGGCCAACGAAGGCTGGCGCGACGGCTTGCATACGCTGAAGGGCGCGGCGCGCGGGGTCGGGGCGTTTGCGCTCGGCGACGCCTGCCAGGCCTGCGAGGCCGAGGGGCCCGGCGGTCTCGACCAGGTCCGCGACGCGCTCGACGCGGCGCTCGCCGACATCGCCGCCTATGCCCACGAGCGGGCCCTGAACTCGCTGAAGACGCCGAGGAAGGCTTGACGCGCGTCCTGCTGATCAAGACCTCGTCGCTCGGCGACGTGATCCACTGCCTGCCGGCGGTCTCGGACATGAGCCGCATGGCGCCGGACCTGACGCTCGACTGGGTGATCGAGGAGCAGCTGTCGGAGATCGCCCGGCTGCACCCCGCTGTCGACCGCGCGATCCCGGTGCGGCTGCGCAGCTGGCGCCGTCACCTCCTGGAAAGCGACACCTGGGAGGAGTTCGGCGCCTTCCGCCACGCCATCACGCAGAAGCGCTACGACCGGATCATCGACGCGCAGGGACTGATCCGCAGCGCCCTGCTGGCCCGGCTGGCGGCCGGGTCCGCACTGCGGCTACGACCGGGCGAGCGTGCGCGAGCCGCCGGCCAGCTTCTTCTACGACCGCAAGTTCCCGGTCAGCGTCACCATCCACGCGGCCGAGCGGATGCGCCGGCTCGTCGCCCAGGCGATGGGCTACGTCCCGCCCGCCGAGATCGACTACGGCCTCGAGGTTGTGGGCGGGCGGCCCGCGTGGCTGACGGGGGAGCGCTACCTGGTCGGCCTGCACGCCACCGCCCGGTCGGACAAGACCTGGCCCGAGGCCGACTGGCGCGCATTGGCGGCGCGGGCCGACGCGGCCGGGCTCGCCATCGTGCTGCCGTGGGGCAGCGAAGACGAGCGGCAACGGTCCAAGCGCATCGCCACGGCGAGCCGGCGCGCGATCGTGCCGCCGAGCCTCGGCTTCAGTGAGATGGCCGCGCTGCAGGCCGGCGCCGCGGCGGTGGTGGGGGTCGACACGGGTCTGACCCACCTGGCATCGGCGGTCGGCGCGCCGGTCGTGGCGATCTATGCGGCGAGCTGGAGCGAGTTCAACGGCGTGATCGGGCCGGCTTTCGTCGCCAATCTCGGCGGGCCGGGCGCGCCGCCGGACGTGGACGCGGTGTGGGCGCAGACCGAGGCCGCGGTGGCGTCGGGCCGCAAGGAGGGCGCCTGGCGGGCGGAAGCGGCGGAGCCGGCGCCAGGGTTGGCGGGGCGGCGGCGCTTCCGACCGTCAAATGCCCGCGCCGTTGTCCATCGCCGCTAGCGCCGCTTCGTGCGCGGCCGCCTCGGCGGTGATCCAGGCGACGAACGCCTTCACCTGCGGCAGCCGGCCCTTCGCCTTCGGGTGCACGAGGTAGTAGGCGAAGTCGACGGCGGTGGCGATCTGCATCGGGGCGACGAGCCGGCCGGCGTCGAGGTCGTCCTGGGCGAGGGTGCGCTTGGCGAGCGCGACGCCGCGCCCGCCCATCGCCGCTTCGATCACCAGGCTCGACTGGTTGAATCGTGGCCCGCGGGTGCCGTCGACGCCGCGCACGCCGCGCGCCGCCAGCCACATCGACCAGTCGGGGCAGCTCTCGTCGGCGTCGGGCGAGCCGTCGTGCAGCAGGGTGTGGCGCGCCAGGTCCTCGGGCGCCAGGAGCGGGTTCTCCGCCACCAGGGAAGGGCTGGCGACCGGGATCACCGTCTCGCTCATCAATCGCTGCAACTCCAGCCCCGGATAGCGGCCGGCGCCGTAGCGGATCGCCATGTCGATCTCGCCGGCGGCGAAGTCGACAATGTCCATGTCGGCCGAGAGCCACACGTCGACCTGCGGATAGGCCTCCTCGAAGCGCTTCAGGCGCGGCACCAGCCACTTGGCCGCGAACGAGGGCGGGGCGGTCAGGGTGAGGCGCCGGCCATCGACCGCCGCCGTCAGCAACGACGCGGCCTCGGCGAGGCGATCGAACGCCTCGCGCAGCGCCGGCAGCGCGGTCTGGGCGGCGTCGGTGAGCAGCAGGCCCTTCGGCGTGCGCTTGAAGAGGGCGACGCCGACGTAGTCCTCGAGGTTCTGGATCTGTTGCGAGACAGCTCCCGGCGTGACCGAAAGCTCGTCAGCGGCGCGGCTGAAATTGAGATGCCGGGCCGCCGCCTCGAAGGCTCGGAGCGCGTTCAGGGGAGGGAGCCGCCGCCGCGTTTCCATGAGTTTTCCTGAATGCCCCGGCAGAAGACTTGGGTTGCGAAATGGGGGCCGGACCGCCACCTTGCAACCACCCGAAAGCGCATCGGCCCTTTCGCTGACGGGTGAAAGCGGGGCGGACCGAGAGGCCCGCCCCGCGATGCCGTTTGGTAGAGCTGTTTAGAAGAGCTAATAGGCTAGCTTCAAGGACCATGGCCCAATCGCCCGCATCCAAGAGAGCCCGCCGACTGGTCGCGCTGACCGGGCAGGGGGCTGCGCGGCGGGCCGGCGAGGTGTGGCTGGTCGGGGCCGGGCCGGGCGATCCGGAGCTTCTGACCCTGAAGGCGCTGAAGGCGCTGCAAGGGGCGGACGTCGTGGTGCACGACGGACTCGTCAGCCCGGCGATCCTCGACCTGGCGCCGGCCGCGGCGCAGCGGCTCTCGGTCGCCAAGCGCAAGTCGCGGCATTCCTACGCCCAGGACGAGATCAATCGGCTGCTCGTCGCCTTCGCCCGCGAGGGGCTGACGGTGGTGCGGCTGAAGGGCGGCGATCCATTCATCTTCGGACGCGGCGGCGAGGAGCTCGAAGCCTGCCGGGCGGCCGGCGTCGTCTGCCACGTCGTGCCTGGCGTCACCGCGGCGCTGGCGGCGGGCGCGGCGGCCGGCGCGCCGCTGACCCACCGCGGCGCGGCGCAGGCCGTGACCTTCGTGACCGGCCACGCGGCGGCGGGCGGCGAGCCGGACCTCGACTGGCCGAGCCTCGCCAGGCCGAACCAGACCGTCGTGATCTACATGGGCGTCTCGACCGCCGCCGCGATCGCCGCGCGGCTGATGGCGGCTGGGCGCGCGGGCTCGACGCCGGCGCTGATCGTAGAGGACGCCAGCCTCGCCACCGAGCGGCGGATCGTCACCACGCTGGCGGGTCTTTCGACCGCCGCTGAGAGCGTGACGGGTCCGGCGCTGCTGATCGTCGGCGAGGCGATGGCGCTGGCTCAGTCCTCCCTCCCCCTCGTGGGGAGGGACAGCGATGCGCAGCATCGCGCGGTGGGGATGTCAGGCGCGTCAACGGAAGCATCGGGGTTGTCTTCGGACTCCCCCACCCGGACCGCTGCGCGGTCCTTCCCTCCCCACAGAGGGGGAGGGATTCGATGAAAGCGCTGACCGGCAATCGGCTGGCGGATGGCGAGGCAGTGTTCCTCGGGCATGAAGGCGACTGGGTTCCGAGGTTCGCGGACGCCGAGCTGTTCGAGGACGACGAGGCGGCGCTGGCCGCCGAGGCGCACGCCAAGACCCAGATCACCATCGTGGTCGATCCTTACCTGATCGACGTGATCCCCTCGGACGACGCGTGGGCGCCCTTGAGCTTCCGCGAGCGGGTGCGGGCGCTCGGCCCCACCAACAAGCCCGAGCACGGCAAGAAGACCGAAGGCGGCGAGGCCATCGAGGCCCTGCTGCACGCACACGGCGCGGCGCGCTCCAAGGGCCGTGTCGAGCTGATCAGGCGCAAGTAGAGGAGGCGCCGGCATGTATCGCTACGACGCCATCGACAAGGAAATGCTGGCCGACCGCGTCGCGGAGTTCCGCGAGCAGTGCGCGCGCCGGCTCGCCGGCGAGCTCACCGAGGACCAGTTCAAACGCATCCGGCTGATGAACGGCCTGTATCTGCAGCTGCACGCCTACATGCTGCGGATCGCCATCCCCTATGGCGCGCTGACCTCGAGGCAGCTGCGCAAGCTCGGCTACATCGCCCGCACCTACGACAAGGGGTACGGCCACTTCACCACGCGCACCAACATCCAGCTGCACTGGATCAAGCTGAAGGACGCGCCGGACATCCTCGATCACCTGGCCGAGGTCGGGATGCACGCCATCCAGACCAGCGGCAACGACATCCGCAACATCACCGCCGACCCGCACGCCGGCGCCACCGCCGACGAGGCCGACGATCCGCGCGTCTGGGCCGAGGTGGTCCGCCAGTGGTCGACCTTCCACCCCGAGTTCTCGTTCCTGCCGCGCAAGTTCAAGATCGCCATCACCGGCTCGCCGAGGGACCGGGCGGCGACCAAGGTCTACGACATCGGCCTGCGCATCCACCGCAACGACGCCGGCGAGCTCGGCTTCGAGGTGCTGGTGGGCGGCGGCCTCGGCCGCAAGCCCTATCTCGGCCCGACGATCCGCGAGCACCTGCCGGCGCGCTCCCTGCTCTCGTACCTGCAGGCGATCCTCGGGTCTACAACCGCTACGGCCGGCGCGACAACATCTGGAAGGCGCGCATCAAGGTGCTGGTCGCCAGCCTCGGCGCCGAGGGCTTCGCCCGCGAGGTCGAGGAGGAGTGGGCGGCGAGCGACCAGGCCAAGGTCGACCTGCCGGACGAGGAGCTGGCCCGCATCCGCGCCGCCTTCGCCCCGCGCGACTTCGAGAGCCTGCCGGCGACGTCGGCGGCGTACGAGGCGGCCAGGAAGGCCGACCCGGCCTTCGCGCGCTTCTGCCGCCACAACGTCAAGCCGCACAAGATCCCCGGCTACGCCATCGTCGACGTGTCGCTGAAGAAGCCCGGCGAGACGCCCGGCGACTGCTCGGCCGAGCAGATGGACCTCGTCGCCGACCTCGGCGAGCGCCACTCGATGGACGAGATCCGGGTCTCCTACGAGCAGAACCTGATCCTGCCGCACGTGAAGCTGGACGACGTCCACGCGGTCTGGAAGGCGCTCGATGCGGGCGAGCTCGCCACGCCCAACCGCGGCCTCGTCACCGACATCATCGCCTGCCCGGGGCTCGACTACTGCGCGCTGGCCAACGCCAGGGCGATCCCGATCGCCCAGCAGATCGCGCTGCGGTTCGCCGATCCGGCCCGCGCCGAGCTGGTGGGTGAGCTGGGCGATCAAGATCAGCGGCTGCATCAACGCCTGCGGCCACCACCACGTGGGCGACCATCGGCATCCTCGGCGTCGATAAGAAGGGCGAGGAGTTCTACCAGGTGACGCTCGGCGGCTCGCCGGAGGCGAACGCCACGCTCGGCCAGGTGCTGGGACCCGCGCTGCCGGCCGCCAAGGTGGCCGACGCCGTCGAGCACATGGTGGAGGTCTATCTGCGCGAGCGGCAGGAGGGCGAGCGCTTCCTCGACACCTTCCGGCGCACCGGCGTCGCCCCGTTCAAGGAGGCCGTCTATGCCGACGCTCATTAGGTGGACGGGGCAGCGCGCCGAATCGGCCGAGGACCCCTACACCGCGGTCGCCGACGAGGACTTCATCCCGCGCGGCGACGTGATCATCTCGCTGCAGCGCTTCCACAACGAGGGCAAGCGGCTGCTGGCCGAGGGCCGCAAGGTCGGGGTGCGCGTCGAGGCCAGCGAGCAGGTCGAAGAACTGGCCGCCGACCTGCCGAACATCGCCGTCGTGGCGCTGGCGTTCCCGAAGTTCCTGCAGGGCCAGCCCTATTCCTCGGCCCGCATCCTGCGCGAGCGCTACCGCTACCAGGGCGAGATCCGCGCCGTGGGCGACGTGCTGCGCGAGCAGGCCGGCTTCATGATCCGCTGCGGCTTCGACGCCTTCGAGCCCGCCGACGGCGCCTCGCCCGACCAGTGGACCCACGTCGCGCACCGCTTCCGCCACGTCTACCAGCGCGCCGCGGACGGCCGCGAGCCGGCCTTCGAGGAGCGCCAAGCCGCGGTCGTGGCATGAGCATCGCCCTCGAGCCCATGGATCGGACGGTCTCGCTGGCCCGTCGGCTCGACGCCGAGCTGCGGCATGCCCATCCGAAGGCGATCATCGCCAAGGCGCTCGAGATGTTCGGCGACGAGCTGGCGCTGGTCTCCTCGTTCGGCGCCGAGTCGGCCGTGCTGCTGCACATGGCCGCCGAGGTCAGCCGGGACATCCCGGTGCTGTTCCTCGACACCGGCATGCTGTTCGGCCAGACGCTGGACTATCGCCAGCAGCTGGCCGCGAAGCTGGAGCCTGACCGACGTGCGCGACCTGCGCCCCCGCTTCGAGGACCTGGCGACCGGCGATCCCAACGCCGACCTCTGGAAGACCGACACCGACGCCTGCTGCCACATCCGCAAGGTGCTCCCGCTGGATCTGGCGCTCAGCGGCTTCTCGGCCTGGATCACCGGCCGCAAGCGCTTCCACGGCGGCGACCGGATGCGCCTGCCGGTGGTCGAGGAGGCCGACGGCAAGCTGAAGTTCAACCCGCTGGCCAACTGGGCGAAGGCCGACCTCGACGCCTACGCCGCCGAGCACGACCTGCCCGAGCATCCGCTGGTGGCGTTCGGCTATCCCTCGATCGGCTGCTGGCCCTGCACCAGCCCGGTGGAGGACGGCGGCGACGTCAGGTCCGGCCGCTGGGCGGGCTCGCAGAAGACCGAGTGCGGCATCCACATCGCGAGGGCGCCAGGCGCGCCGCCGGATTTGGGCGGGGATATCTAGGCGGGTCGGTTCGAGGCTGCTCGCAGGTCCTACGGTCCCCTCGATTGCGTGGACCCGTCCTACCCGTGTTGGACCTAGTAGTTCTTCCGCAATGGCGGGCACTTGACGGAGCCGTCATCGATCGGCGCTGGCGGGACCCGCGGTGACGTAGATTTAACGTAGTTTACGTTGTTCGATATATCTTCGACCGTGCCGTGGGAGGCTGACTTCAGCGCCGGGGTGCTGCTCCAGCACCGCCAGCAGTAGATCGAGCCCGCCTTCGCCGCGCTCGGCCGCCTCCAGCGCCACGCGCGCCGCCGCCAGCACCTCTGCGGTCTCGTCCGCCGTGTAATCGGCGAAGTCGGGGCGCGGGCGTAACGCCTCGCGCGGGATGAAGCGGCTCATCAGCTGCACGTACTGTGGGAAGTACCAGCGCCGCATCTTATTGATGTTGTCTTCCTCGTTCACGGTGAAGTCGCGCAGCAGACTCAGCGCCAACTGGTTGGTCATCCGGTTGCGCGAGCCCTTGCGCCGGCCTGGATTGCCCTTCGCAAAGCGGCCGTTGGCATCCAGCAGCGGTCCTCGCGGGGCCCGCATCGGCGTGTCGCCGTTCATGTGGATCGTTCCTCCTTGCTGCAAAAGGGCGCCGATAGTAACGGAACTTTCGGTGAATTGTCAAGGGTTTTTGGTGCACACTCGACCTCGCGTAACCGAAGTCTGAGTGAGTGAGCTGGGTCGTCTGAATCGCACCCGTTGACTTCGGAGACGACCGTCGCGTACGTTCTCTGTTTGTTCCGGAGAAGGGGCGCCGGCGATGCGGTCGCTACTCATCGCAATTGTGTGGGCCGGCCAACTCCTCGGCAATTGTCAGGGCAACACGCTGAACGACCTGCCATTTGCCCCGTCGAGGCCGACCGAGGACGAACAAGCCGCCGCTGATCATTCGGGCTTCCAAGACTGCGAGGCGGTGATGGCCATGTACGCTGATAGGTCCGGCGACCGTATGGCAGACCGGACGTACACCGTAAGCAAACAGTGGGGCAAAGTGCTGAGAGCAAAGGCGATCATGACACGCCACGGTCGATCGAGCACAGCGCTGGTGACCTGTTGGACCGGATCTGGTCCAGGCGTGCGTATATTCGTCGACTTCTACACGTGCGCCGGCCAACAACGCGGTTGCTGAATCCGAGCACGACTACGAAACGACGAGGGCGCCGCCCCGTGCGCGCCTTCTATCGCGCTGCGCCTACTCCGCCGCCTGCCGGCCGCGCAGCCCAAGCGTGTGCAGCGAGCGGTCGATCCAGTGGCGGGTGAGCTTTTCCTGGACGCCGTTCTGGGACGAGGCGGCCGCGCAGGTTGCCGAACGCCACCCGGTCGAGGTCCTGGTCCTGGTTGAAGCAGGAGAACACCACGCTCTCGACGCCGGTGGCGGGGTCCTTGTGGGTCTGCAGGCACTGGGCGCAGATCTCCTTCATCATGCACTGCATGGGGGAGTTGATCGAGCCGACGCCCTTGTGGCCGGGCTTCAGGTGGGCCGCGAGCACGCCGTGGCGGGCGCTGGCCACCGCGTTCATCATGCCGTCGGAGCCGATGGCGATGATCCGGTCGACGTCACGCAGCGACACCGGCGTGGCGCCCAGCGCGCCGCGGCCATAGGCGTCCATCGCCTCGACGATGTTGCCGACGAAGGCGAGGTCGCCGGGCCGGTCGGGCGCGAAGCCGGGCGCCTCGTCGCAGCACCAGACGATCGTGTCCGCGGCGCGCTCGATCTCGCCCACCTTGTAGCGGTCGATGGCCCGCTTGTAGCCGGCGAAGTAGACCACCTTGCAGCCCTTCGCCTTCATCGCCTGGCCGATGGAGAACAGCACCGCGTTGCCGAGCCCGCCGCCGATCAGCAGCACCGTCTCGCCCTCGGGGATCTCGGTGGCGTGGCCGGTGGGGCCCATCAGGATCACCGGCTCGCCGGGCTGCAGCTGGGCGCAGAGGTCGGACGAGCCGCCCATCTCGAGCACGATGGTGGAGAGCAGCCCCGCGTCCTTGTCGGTCCAGGCCCCGGTGAGCGCCAGGCCCTCCATGGCCAGCCGCGAGCCGTCCATTGCCGGCGCCAGGGTCTCGAAGTTCTGCAGCCGGTAGAACTGGCCCGGCTGGAAGGCGCGGGCCGCCATCGGCGCGCGCACCACCACCTCGACGATGGTCGGCGTCAGGCGGACCACCTCGTGCACCGTGGCGCGCAGCTCGGCGTCCATCTGCGCGAACAGCGCCTGCGGCGTGCGGTCCGCGGCGCCGGTGCGGGCCAGCATGCGGCTCACCACCGGATAGCCCTGCTTGGCGCTCGACATGGCCTTGACCACGTTGCCGGCGAACGAGGGGTGCAGGTCGCCGAAGAAGCTCACGGCGCGGCCGTCGCCGCGCACGCTCATCAGCACCTGCACCTCGGCGGGCTTGGTCATCGGCTCCGGAGTCACCGGCTCGCCGGCCTCGTCGAACGCCTGGAAATAGCGGCCGTTGATGGCGACGCGCGTCGGGTCCTCACGGCCGAGCACCGTGTTCGGCTGGGTGCCGGCGGCCACCAGGATGGTCCTGGCCGGCAGCACCTGCTCGGTGGCGAACTCCTCGGCCGAGTTGTCGCGCGGCCGGTCGAGGCCGACCTTCAGGCCCGCGGCGTGGCCGAAGCCGTCGATCTCCACCGCCAGCGGCGTCAGGCCCTCGGCGAAGCGGATGCCCTCCTCCAGCGCCTTGGCCACCTCCTCGTGGTTCAGCGTGTAGCTGGGCGAGTCGACCAGCCGGCGGCGATAGCAGATGGTGGCGCCGCCCCAGCCGCGCAGCAGCTCGACGATGCGGGCCGGACGGTCTTCCCGCGCGGCGGCGGCCTTCTCGGCGCGGATGGCGCGGGCGTGCTCCAGGAACTCGGCGGCGACCTCGCGCTCCTGCGGGGTCCAGCCGGCCTCCACGGCGGCGACGCCGCGCTCGGCGACCAGCGCCTCGTAGCGGGAGAGGAACTTCTCGACCTGCAGCGGATAGTAGGCCAGCGCCTCGGTGGCGGTGTCGATCGCGGTCAGGCCGCCGCCGATGACGGCCACCGGCAGGCGCACCTGCAGGTTGGCGATCGAGTCGGTCTTGGCCGCGCCGGTCAGCTGCAGCGCCATCAGGAAGTCCGAGGCCTGCCGCACGCCGGGGGCGAGGCCGTTGGGCATGCCGACGATGGTCGGCCGCCCCGCGCCGGCGCAAAGCGCGATGTGGTCGAAGCCGAGCTCGAAGGCGCTGTCGATGGTCATCGTGCCGCCGAAGCGCACGCCGCCGAACATCTTGAACTCAGCCCTGCGCTCCAGCAGCAGGCGCACCACCTTCAGGAAGTTCTTGTCCCAGCGGACGGTGATCCCGTACTCGGCGACGCCGCCGAAGCCGGCCATCACCCGCGAGCCCAGCGGCTCTCGCAGGTCGTCGAAGTCGCGCACCGGCTCGAACGGCGTGCGGGCGCCGAGCGGATCGACGCCCGAGACCTCGGCGTCCAGCGGCTCGATCTTCAGCCCGTCGATCGCCACCACCGCATGGCCGTCGTTGATCAGGTGGTGGGCGAGCGTGAAGCCGGCCGGGCCCAGGCCCACCACCAGCACCGTCTTGCCGCTCGGCGCGCGGGGCAGCGGCCGCTCGAGGTTGAGCGGGTTCCAGCGGGTGAGCAGCGAATAGATCTCGAAGCCCCAGGGCAGGGCCAGCACGTCCTTCAAGAGCCGGGTCTCGACCTGCGGGATGTCGACCGGGTCCTGCTTCTGGAAGATGCACGACTTCATGCAGTCGTTGCAGATGCGGTGGCCGGTGGCGGCGACCATCGGGTTGTCGACGATGGCGATGGCCAGCGAGCCGACGGTGAGGCCGCCGGCCGCCGTCAGGTTCATCTCCGAGATTTTCTCTTCGAGCGGGCAGCCGGCCAGGGTGACGCCGAACGGGCTCTTCTTGAACTCGCCGGTCTTCTCCTTCAGGCCCTTGGAGCAGCTGTCCTTGCCCTGGTTGTGGCACCAGATGCAGTAGTTGGCGTGGTCCAGCGCGCCGACGACGCCGGTCCCGGCATCGGTGAGGGCGAAGCCTTCGCGGCGGCGCCGGTGCGAGGCCGAAAGCCCGAAGGCGGGGACGCCGGCGATGGGGTCGTCGATGACCGGAACCAGCGCCATCGGGTCGACCTTGCCGGGCGCCTTGAAGAGCACGCCGTGATGATGCGCCTCGCGGCCCGCCTCGCTGAGCGTCGCCCAGGCGGCGTAGCGGGCGGCCAGGTCCAGCGCCTCGGCGTGCGCCGGCTCGTCGGCCAGCCAGTGCTCCACCGACCTGGCGAAGGCGAGCTCGGTGAGCGGCCCGCCGATGCAGCGGCTCCAGGGCCGCGCGCAGCGCCGCGCCATCGAGGCTCTCGGCCTCGGCCGCGTACTTGCGCGTCGCCCGGCGCTGCACGAACTGGCGCTTCACCTCGAAGATCGGCGCGAAGTCGACCCGCGCCTGCCGCGCGCGCGCCGAGCTCGGCCTCGACGCCGAAGAGGGCGCCGACGAAGTCCTCCAGCACGGGCGCCAGCGCGATCAGCAGCTCCGACTCGGCCTCGCCCTTGCCACGTCGGCCGGCGCAGCCCGCGCCGCCTCGAGCCGCTCGCGCAGCGCGCCGTCGCGCTCGCCGAGCCAGGTCCAGGAAGCGGCCGTCGAGCCTGGCCAGGCCGTCGCGATCGTGAAGGTCGTCAAAGCCGAGGTCGAAGCCGAGGGCGAGGCGGGCAGTCATTCAGCGTCCATGGATGGCGGGAGCGGCGCTCCCGAAGGGGGCTTGGCGGGCTCGGCGGAGCTGCGGACGCCACGCCCAGGAGGGCGCGGCCGCGCCCGACCTTAGTTGGCGCTTCGATGCTCGGCGCGCCAGAATAAGTCAACGCCCGGAGGGGTCGCACGGCCTTGGCCGGCGGCGGTTTTTCGTTGGGCGGGGATTAGATTTTCTGCGCGATGGAGGCTGGCATGCGCGCCAGGATGGAAGGCGTGTCGTCGGCCGACCACGAGCTCGACGCTTGCCGACCCGGAAGCCGTCGCCGCTCGGCTGCACGAGGCTCCGAGGGGCCATAGCGTCGATTTGGGGTTCGACCCTGTAACCGGCGTGCGTCGCCACGCGGATAACCCGTCGAGGCGGCGATCAAGGGGCGCGGCATGCAGACCGGGATATCGAGGCGCGGGCTCGCCGCGGCGGCGCTGGCGGCGGGCGTGAGCGGCAGGGCCGCGGCCGAGCCGAGCGGGACGCCGGGCCTTGTCCACGACGCCGACGCCATCCGCCAGACGGTGACCTTTCCGGCGACGCCAGAACGCGTCTATGACGCTCTCACCCGGGCTGAGCAGTTCGACCAGGTGTTCCGCCTCGGCAAGGCGGCCAAGACCATGAAGCTCGGCCATGCGCCGACGCAGATCAGCCCAGATGTCGGCGGCGCGTTCACGCTCTTCGGCGGCTACATCGTCGGCCGCCACCTGCATCTCGAACGGCCGACGCGCATCGTCCAGGCCTGGCGCGAGGCGATCTGGGAGCCGGGCCAGTTCTCGCTGGTCAGCTTCCGCCTCGGCGCGCAAGGCGGCGGCGCGTTGGTCACGTTCGACCACACCGGCTTTCCCGAGGGCGCAGGACCCCACCTCTCGGTCGGCTGGTATGGCGACTACTGGGATCCGCTGCGGAAGTACCTCACCTAGAGGCTGGTTGGCGGCAGCGGCGGCCGGGGTTGGCTGTCGTCGACGCCGGCCATGCTCTTCAGCCGCTCCACCATGGCCTTGCCGGCTTCGTAGCTCGTGTCGGGCGGCAGGGGGCGCAGGACGTGGGCGTCGAGGAACTTCAGGCCGTCGCGGAGGCGGCCGGGGAGGGTGCGGCCGAGGTGGTCGGCGCCGTGGACCTGGCGGTACTCGTGGGCGATGTCGTGGTCCCAGAGCACGCGGTGCATGAACTCGACGCCCTCGTCGAGGTGGAACATGTCCGCGTCGCCCACCTCGATGTAGATCTGCAGGCCTGAGGCCAGGATCGCCTCGCGGCGGGCGATGGCGATGTTGGCGGGGTTGTTGGCCTGCCAGTAGGCCTCGTTGACCGGCGCCCCGTAGCGCTGCCTCCAGGAACGGGCGGCCGCGCTGGAAGGCGTTGCGCACCTTCACGTCGGCGAAGCGCAGCGCCGGCTCGATGCCGGCCTCCAGCGAGGCGACGCCGCCGAAGACGTCGGGGTGCTTGAGGGCAAGGCGCAGCGAGCCCAGGCCGCCCATCGAGACGCCGCTGACCACGGTCTTCGCCGGGCCGGCGGCGAGGCCGTACTTCTGGCGCAGCGCCGCGATCAGCTCGGCGACGATGAAGGTCTCCCACTTCTGCGAGCCGTCGAAGTAGTCGAGGTAGAGCGAGCGGTCGCAGGTCGGCGTGACGACGACGCAGGGCGCGAGCTCGCCGGCGGCCCAGGCGGCCTCGATGGTCGGGCCGGAAGTTGGCGAGGAAGCCGTTGTCGCCGTCGCCGCCGTGCAGCAGCAGCAGCAGCGGCAGGCCGGCGCCCGGCGCGCCGGCCGGCGGGATCAGCGCCGTGTACTTCACCGGGGAGGGGACGAGCGTGGTGGCGAGCGTTGCGGTCTCCATCCGCGATGTTTCCTCGGCGGCGCAGGCCGGCGCGGCGAGCGCGGCGGACCCAAGCGCGATGACGCTGATGGCGGCTCTGCGGGTGGCGGTCATGCTGGTTCCCCCTTACTGGCGCTGGCGCTTCTTGCACGCCGCGGACGGCGTGATCCTTCGGGGGCGCGGTCAATCGCCGCCTGGCAGGTCCTGGCCGACGCGGATGAGGGTGGGGCGAACACTGGCGAAGTCCTTGACGGCGACGTCCTGCAGGCTGTCGCCGCCCTCGTACTGGCCGTTCTGCACATACGCCTGGCCGTACTTGGCGGCGAGCTTGGCGCCCCAGTCCTGCGTAGGCGTCGAGCGCCGGGCCGCCGGTGATCGGGATGGCGGCGTAGAGGCCGTTGAAGTTGTCGGCGTGGCTGCCCTCGTAGGACAGCCAGACGACCGGCGCGGCGGCGTTGCCGCAGAGCGTCAGGCAGGTGGCGCCGTAGTGGCCGCCGAGCCCCTCCTTGATGTCGCCGAAGGTGGGCAGCGGCGGCACCGGATGGTCGTAGCCCTCGGCGAAATACTGGGCGATCGGGAAGGAGCAGCGCGGGCTGACGCCGTCGATGCCGATGTTGGCGATCTTGCCCTTGGCCGCGCCGACGATGATCTCGCAGTCCTCGACCTTGTAGATGCGGTCGGCGCCCTCGGTGCGGAAGGCCGGGCCGGTGAGGGTCTCCAGGTAGGCGACGTTGGCGCCCAGGATGTCGGGCGTGAAGATCTTGACGAGCTTCGGGAACTGCGCCGCGTAATCGGCCGCGGCGATCGCGTTGACCGGCGGCGAGTTGGTCGGGACGGCGGCCACGTTGGCTGGCGCGGCGGCGTTGCCGCCGCCGCTCCTGGCGCAGGCGGTGAGCAGAACGAGGCAGGCGATGGCGGCTGGTCGGACTTGGCGCATGCGGAGGTCCCGGATGGTCCATCTCAAGCTTGAGCACGGCAGCGGCGCCGTGGCCAAGGGCGTTTCTAGGGACTGCGCCATCTCAACCCGGCGAAGCGGGCGAAGTCGCGGTCGAGCGTGATCCATTCGCAGCCGTGCTCGATCGCCAGCGCCGCGAACCAGGCGTCGCTGACTTTAGAGCCGGTCGTGTTCGAATCCTGACAAATGCGGCGGAAGACGTCCCAATGCCGCCGACCGGGCTCGACGAGCTGGCAGTTCGGCTGTCCCATCAGGTCCGCGCAGAAGCCGAACGCTTCGTCGTGCGTGCTCGGTTGGGGAAACAGACGGCGATTGGTCGTGATCCGCACCAACGCGCCCAGGACCAGCGGCGAGACACCGAAAGGCGCGTCGCTGTCGATCGTCTGCCGAAGCCAGGCGCTGCAGCGGCCGTAGAAGGGAAAGTCGACCCGAAAGGCGTAGATCAGGATGTTGACGTCCGGCAGGAGCATCAGAGTCGCCGGAGGCGCTCTACGTACTCGATGTCCTCAATCTCCTGGATGTCCTTCAGGTCCTCGATCCCGGGCACAAGCCAGCCCCTTGCCTTGCTCACCCGGGGCATGACGCGCGGCTTCGGTTCCGTGCGACGCTGCGCAATGAGCGATCGCAGCCCCTCTTCGATCAGCGAGGTGAGGGTGCGACCCTCTTCCGCCGCAACGCGCATCGCTCGCTCCTTCAATTCCTCGGGCAGCCGGACGGTCGTGCGGTCGGTCATGCGTAGAAGGTGTGGCGCGTATGTCAGTATGTCAACACCTACGCCTCGGCCGCGGCGCGAAGCTTGCCGATGTCGAGCTTCCTCATCTGGAACATCGCCTCCATGGCGCGCCTGGCCTTGGCGCGGTCGGGGTGGCCGATCACCTCGGCGAGGGCGCGCGGGACGATCTGCCAGGAAAAGCCGTAGCGGTCCTTCAGCCAGCCGCACTGGCTCTCCTCGCCGCCGGCGGTGAGCGCGTCCCAGTAGCGGTCGACCTCGGCCTGGTCCTCGCACATCACCGAGAACGAGAAGGCCTCGGTGAAGTGGTAGTGCGCCGGGCCGCCGTTCAGGAAGGTGACGGGCAGGGCGTCCAGCTCCAGCTGCACGGTCATCGCCTGGCCGGCCGGGCCTGGACCAGCGTCGGTGTAGCGGGAAACGCTGGTGATCTTCGAATTCGGGAAGACGCTCACATAGAAGTTGGCGGCTTCCTCGGCCTGGTCGTCGAACCAGATGAATGGCGTGATCTTCGGCATGATCGGCTCCTCCTGCCGGCGTTTGCGCGACTGATTATAGGACGCTCGAGCCGCGCGAACGCCGACAGGACGGCCGTCAACTTCCCGACAATCAGCCCTTGCCCGGCCGCTGCAGCAGGGTGTGTTCATTGCCGCCCGGGTCGCGGAAGAACGCCATCACGCCGCCCCACGATTGCCGGGTCGGTGGGCCGTCGAACGACACGCCGCGGGCTTTCATGGTCGTGTACGCCGCTTCGATGTCGGCCACTTCGAGACTGAGGCCGGTGTAACGGCCGAACAGCGGCTCGCGCTGCGGCGTTCGCTCGGCTCGCTCGACGACGATCGTCGGGCCGAAGCCGAGCTCGAAGGTGGCGACGCCCGTTTGTTCGCTGCGCCAAGTGCATTTGAGGCCCAGCGTCTCGCCGTAGAAGTCGGCGACCGCGTCGAAGTGCTCGGGCGGTGTCCAGATGCGCATGCCGAGACCGTTGAAGACTATGTTCATGGAGCTTGCTTTCGATCGGGCGGCGGCGAGCTTGGGCCAGCTGTCGCGCCCCTCCTGGCGTGCGACGACGAGCTGGGCGTCGCTCAAGGCGAAACGTTCAGGATCGACGCCGCCGCGCAGCAAGGGATGCAGCCGGGCCGCTTCCAGAGCGTCGGGATCGCGGTTGCGCACACGCTTCAAGAGGCGCTTCGCGCGGTCACGATAGCTCGAAAGGGGGTCGGCGGGCTTGGCCAAGGCGCACCTCCGCGGGCTGATGACCGGCGATCCGCACACCCGTCTGGCGAAGGCGATACGCTTGGATTTTTGCACTTCGGGTGGGCGGCGGCCCTTCCCGCGGATCCGGCGGCGTCCCGTCAGGCGCACGTGGGGTCAGCTTGGAATCGGCGACGCGGGCCTGTCAAGCTGCTGACACGTCCGGCCGATGGCGCGGTGTAAGGCGCTCAGCGAACTGTTCTTTCTAAGGGCCTCGCGATGAAGAAGCTCGACCTGGACGCCGTCCCCACCGAAAGCGGGTGCAACTATCCGGCGCCGTTCGACCGGCCCTGCCTGGGCCAGACCTGGAAGCGGCTGGGCGTGGCCGGCGGCCTCACCAAGGTGGGCGTCAACATCTCGCGGCTGCCGCCGGGCGCCTGGTCGAGCCAGCGGCACTGGCACAGCCACGAGGACGAGATGGTCTACGTGCTGGAGGGCGAACTGACACTGGTCACCGACGCCGGCGAGGAGCGGCTGCGCGGCCGGCGAGTGCGCGGCCTTCAGGGCCGGCGACCCGGACGGCCACCACCTCGTCAACCGCTCCGACCGCGACGCGGTCATCCTGGAGATCGGCGCCCGCGATCCGGACGACCGTTGCGTCTACCCGGACATCGACATGCTGGCGCTGCCGGGCGAGCGGCCATACTTCCACCGCGACGGCACGCCCTATCCGGTGCGTGTCGCCGGGGCCTGGCTGGTGGGGCAGGAGCCCTGAGCGCTTACTTCTCGGGCGGGCAGCCGTGGAAGACGCCGGCCTTCATCACCGTCAGCGTCGCCAGGTTGAGCGACATCAGCGGCGACATCGACGACGCGCCGCGGCCGGTGAAGAGGTCGATGCGGCCCTTGTGGATCGCGCCGCCGACGTCGGAGGCGTACCAGTAGCCGTCGTGCCTGGAGCCGTCCGGCATCGGCAGGCCCACCGTCTGCTTGATGAAGAGCACCGTGTGCCGCGGCAGGCTGACCCCGTCGACGGCGGCCGTGCGCATCGGCACGACCTTGCAGCCCAGCGAGTCGAGGGCGCGGATGCCGCGCTCGCCGGCATGGTAGAGCGTGGCCTTCAGGTAGTAGTCGGCCGAACCGGGCAGGGAGCCTGTCAGGGCGGCCGAAACCAGGTCGCCGATCGGGTCGGCGGGCTTGGCGGAAGTAGCTGGCGTGGCGGGCGGCTTGGACGCCGGATCCGCAAGTGCCCCAGATGACGCGGCCAGGGCGCACGTCAGCGTGGCGAGGCATGCCAGGAAGCGCTTCATCAGCGGCTCCTTGAGTTGTTTCTCGTCGCGTTGCGGGTGTCGTCGTACAGACGTGAAACAACTGTGGCAACCCTCAAAGAGGTCGCATGCATGCTCACGATCTATGGAGACCCCATCTCGGGCAATTGCTTGAAGGTCAAGTGGACCGCAGAAAGGCTTGCGATTCCGTACACTTGGAAGGAGGTCGACGTTACGAAGGCGCAGTCGCGGACGCCTGAGTTCCTGGCGATGAATCCTGCCGGCCAGGTGCCTACAGTTGTGCTTGATGACGGCCGTACGCTGGCCCAATCGAACGCCATCATCCTCTATCTGGCCGAGGGCTCGGCGCTGATTCCCGCGGACGCCTACCAGCGCGCCAAGCTGCTGGAGTGGCTGTTCTGGGAGCAGTACAGCCACGAGCCGTACATCGCGGTGGCCAGGTTCCAGATGAAGTACCTGGGCAAGCCGGTCAGCGAGCTGGAGCCGCGGCTCGTCGAGCGCGGCAAGGCGGCGCTGGCGTTAATGGACCAGGCGCTGCGGGGCCGGGATTTCCTAGTTGGCGAAGCGCTGACGCTGGCGGACATCGCCCTCGTCGCCTACACCCGGATGGCGGCCGACGGCGGCTTCGCGCTCTCCGACTATCCGGCGGCGGAGGCGTGGGTGGAGCGGGTCGAGGCGGCGTTGCCGATCAGGGAGCCCAGATGAAAGCTTGGCGGGTGTGCGGCGCGGCGGGCGTCATGGCGCTGGGGGCGGCCGGGACGGCGCTGGCGTGGGGCTCGAGCGGGCACCGCATGATCGGCGAGGCGGCGATCGCGACGCTGCCGCCCGAGCTGCCGGCTTTCCTGCGCGAGCATGCCTCCGCGGCGGCCGTCGGCGAGCTCAGCCGCGAGCCCGACCGCTCGCGCAGCGCCGGCCGCACCCACGACGCCGACCGCGATCCCGGCCACTTCGTCGACGGCGACGACTCCGGTCGCGTGGCGGGGGTTGTCGCGCTCGACGCCCTGCCGCCCACTCGCGAGGACTACGAGACGGCGCTCAGGGGCGCGGGGACCGACAGCTGGAAGATGGGCTATCTGCCTTATTCGATCATCGCCGACTGGCAGCAACTGGCGAAGGACTTCGCCTACTGGCGGGTCGACGACGCCGGCGCGCGGCTGGCGGCCAATCCGGACCACAAGGCGTGGCTGGAGGCCGACCGCAACCGCCGCCAGGCCCAGATCCTGGTCGACATCGGCCTGCTCTCGCACTTCGTCGGCGACGGCAGCATGCCTCTGCACGTCTCGATCCACTACAATGGCTGGGGTCCGTTCCCGAACCCGAACGGCTACACCGAGGAGAAGGTGCACGTGCCCTGGGAGGGGCTCTACACCCGGCAGGTCGTGACGCCGGAGGCGTTGCGGGCGGCGATGCCGCCGTTCCACGACTGCCAGTGCCCGATCGAACAGCGCGTCGGCGCCTATCTGATGAGCGACTCGCGGGCCGTCGTGCCGTTCTACGAACTGGAGAAGGCCGGCGCGTTCAAGCCCGGCGTCGCCAAGGGCGCGGCGTTCACCACCGAGCGGGTTGCCGCCGGCGCGGCGGAGCTGCGCGACGAGATCGTGCTGGCCTGGCGGGCCAGCGCCACCGAGAAGGTCGGCTACCAGCCCGAGATCACCGCGGCCGACGTCGAGTCCGGCAAGGTCGATCCTTACGACAGCCTCTACGGCGACGATTGAGGAGGGTGGGATGGCCAGGCCCCAGTTCGGCGAACCGCACCCGTCGCTGATCTACCGCGATCGGCGGGCCGCATTCGGCGTGCTGGAGCAGGATGGGCTGGTCGCGCTTGTTGCGATCGAGAAACCCGGGCACCTGGCCTGGCTGGACCTGCCGGGCGGCGCGCTCGACGCCGGCGAGGATGCGGCGGCGGCGATGATTCGGGAGTTCGGCGAGGAGACCGGCCTCAACGTGGCGGCCGGCGAGGTGCTGGGCGAAGCCGACCAGTTCTTCATCAACACCGACGGCGAGGCGTTCAACAATCGCCAGACGCTCTTCGAGGCGCGCCTCGTCAGCGAGGCCCCGGAGCTGAAGGTCGAGGCCGATCACACCCTTGTGTGGCTCCCGCTCCCCGATGCGGTGGCGCGGCTGCGTCACGACTCGCATGCCTGGGCGGTCAGCCTCGCGCTTCGGAGACGCTTTCGGGCGACACAGGGCGCGGCGATTTCCCCCGCGGCTGGCCTTCGGGTTGACGAGGCCCGATAAGCCTTTCAGATTTCAAGTCAAACTCGTAGGCGGGGTCGTGGTTTGCAGGCGCCTGGGGGGCGTATGGACGACACCGGCATTTTTCTCCACAGCGTCGAAGCCCTCCGCATGCAGGTGGATAGGCGCCTGGCGGAGCTGATCCCCGGCCCGGGCGAGGAGCCCGGCCGTCTGGGCGAGGCCGCTCACTATGCTTTGCTGGCGCCCGGCAAGCGCTTCCGGCCGCTGCTCACGCTGCTGACCGCCGAGGCGTTCGGCGCGCCGGTGTCGCGGGCGCTGGACGTGGCCTGCGCGATGGAAATGGTGCACGCCGCCTCGCTGGTGCTGGACGACCTGCCCTCGATGGACGACGCGCGGCTGCGCCGCGGGCGGCCCACCACGCACCGGGTCTACGGCGAGGCGGACGCGATCCTGGCGTCCGTCGGTCTTCTGACCCAGGCCTTCGCGGTGATCGCGCAAGCCGAAGGGCTTTCGCCAAAGGATCGAGTCGAGCTCGTATCGGCGCTGACTGAAGCGGTGGGCTTCCAGGGGCTCGTGGCCGGCCAGGCGCTGGACCTGGCCGAGCGCAACCGGCCGCGCACCGTCGCCGAGCTCGACCAGCTGAACCACCGCAAGACCGGCGTGCTGATGATGGCGGCCGCCGAGGCCGGGGCGCGGATCGGCGGCGCGTCGGCCGCCGCGCGGCGTGAGCTTGGCGAGTTCGCCCGCCGCATCGGCCTCGCCTTCCAGATCCGCGACGACCTGATCGACGCCGAAGACGGCGGCGATCACGTGGGCAAGGACGTCGGCAAGGACGCCGGCATGACGACGGTGGTCTCCGCGCTCGGCCCCCGGGCCGCCGTCGCGGCGATCGAGGCCCACCTCGGCGCCGCCGACGCCGCGCTGGCCAGAGCCGGCTGCGACGGCCGACTGGGCGTCTTCGCGCGCAGTCTGTTTGCGGGTCGCAAGGCCGCCGCGTGACCTCCGGCACGTCCGGCCCGATCCTCCAAGTCAACGCCGTCAGCCACGTCTTCGGCCCTCGCCGAGCGCTGAGGGACGTCAGCCTGGAGGTGCGTCCGGGCGAGATCTACGCCTTGCTCGGCCCCAACGGCGCGGGCAAGACCACGCTGGTGCGGGCCATCTGCGGGCGCATCAAACCCAGCGCCGGCGAGGTGCGCGTGGCGGGCCGCGACCCCTATCTCGACGGCGAGGCGCGCGCCGCGCTCGGCCTCGCGCCGCAGGCGCTGGCGCTCTATCCTCAGCTCACCGTGATCGAGAACCTGCAGACGTTCGCGAGCCTGGCCGGGCTGAAGGGCAGGGCGGTGGCGAGCGCGGTGGATCGCGCGATGGCCGTCACCCAGACCGAGGAACGGGCGAGGAGCCTGGTGCGCACGCTGTCCGGCGGCTACCAGCGGCGGGTCAACATCGCCGCGGCGATCCTTGCCGACCCCAAGCTGCTGGTGCTCGACGAGCCCACAGTGGGCGTCGACATGCCGGCCCGCGAGGCGATCGCCGAGGCGCTGGGGCGCCTGAAGGCCGACGGCGTCGGCGTGCTGCTGGTCACCCACGATCTCGACCAGGCGCAGCGGCTCGCCGACCGCGTGGGTTTCCTGCGGGGCGGCGAGAAGGTGCTGGAAGGCGAGCCGCAGGCGCTGATCGCCGACGCGTTCGGCGACCGGATGGAAGTGGAGGTCGACGTGGTCGGGCCCGCGCCGGAGGCGGCGCTGGCGGCGGAGGGCCTGACCCGCGCTGACGAACCGGGGGCGTGGGTGTGCCTGGCGGCCGACGGTTATGGCCTGGCGGGCAGCATCGCCGCGCGCCTGAAGGCGAAGGGCGTCGAGGTGTGCGAGGTGCGCGTGCGCCACCCGTCGCTCAGCCAGCTCTTCGCCCGCGTCGTCGAGCCGAGGCGCGCGGCGTGAGCCTGGCGATGTTCCGCGTGATGGCGCTGGACCTTTGGCGCGACCGCCCGGCGCTGGCGATGACCTTCCTCTTGCCGTCGCTGGTGTTCCTGATCTTCTCGGCGGTGTTCTCGGGCACCACCGGTCTCGACGTGAAGCTGAAGGTCGCGGTCGCCGACGCCGCCCACACCTCCGGCTCGGCGCGGCTCGTCACCGCCCTCCTGGCCGACAAGGACCTGCGCGCCGAGCTGGCGCGCCCCGACACCGCCGACGGCGTGCGCGCCGCCGTGCGCACCGGCCGCGACGACGCCGGCCTCGTCGTCCGCGCCGATCCGGCTGCGGCGGGCACGCCGCTCGTCATCATGACCGACCGCAGCCGCGCGGTCGCCGCGCCACTCACCGAGGCCAGGACCCGCGATGCGCTCGAGAAGGCGACGCCGGACGTGCTGCTCACCCGCACGATCCGCGACGTCTCGCCCGCCATCGGGCCGCTGACCGCCGACCAGCAGGACAACGTGAGCATCGCCACCGACGAGGCGGCTCACAATGCTGGCGTGTCGGGCAAGCCGCCGCCGCTGTTCGCGCAGGAAGACGTGGCGCGCACCCAGAAGGGCGGCGCGGCGGTCGCCTACTACGCCGGCGCCGTCACCATCCTCTTCTCGCTGTTCGCCGCCACGCACGGCGCGCTGACGCTGGTGGACGAGCGCCGCGCCGGCATCGCCGACCGCATCCTCGCCGGCCGCTACGGCATGGCGCCGGTGGTGACCGGCAAGTTCATCTTCCTGATCGCCCAGGCGGGCGCCCAGGCTGCGCTGATCTTCGCGACCGCCGAGCTGGTCTACGGCGTCGACGTGCTGGGCCACCTGGGACTTTGGCTGGCGACCACGGCCGCCACCGCGATCGCCTCGGGCGGCATCGCGCTCGGCGTCGTCGCGCTTTGCCGCACCCGCGAGCAGGCCCAGATGCTCTCGACCTTCGTTATCCTGATCCTGGCGGCGATCGGCGGCAGCATGGTGCCGCGCTTCCTGATGCCGCCCTGGCTGCAGGAGCTCGGCTGGTGGACGCCTCACGCCTGGGTGATCGACGCTTACCAGGGCCTGCTGTGGCGCGACGCGGGCCTCGCGGACCTCTATAAGGCCTGGATCGTCCTCACGCTGATCGGCGTGGTCGGCTTCCTGATCGCCCAGGCCGCCGCGCGCACTATCCGCACTTGAACGCCGGAATGGATCGCCTCGCCCTCGACATCGTGCTCTTCGCCGCCGCCTTCGCCGGCATGGAGGGGTTTGCCTGGTTCACCCACAAGTACGTCATGCACGGCTTCCTGTGGGTCTGGCACAAGTCGCACCACTCGCCCCGCACCGGCGTCTTCGAGCTGAACGACCTCTTCGCGGTGGTGTTCGCGACGCCCGCCATCGCCGCGATCTACGCCGGCGTCCACGGCGTTCCCTGGCTGCTGCCGATCGGGGTGGGCATCACCGCCTACGGGGCGTTCTACTCGATGTTCCACGACGGGCTGGTGCACAAGCGCTACCGGACGCCGCTGAACGCCAAGTCGCGCTTCTGGAAGCGGCTGATCCAGGCGCACCGCATCCACCACGCGGTGAACACCAAGGCGGGCTGCGTCTCGTTCGGCTTCCTCTTCGCCATGCCCGCCCGCAAACTGAAGGCGCAGCTGGCCGAAGCCCAGGCGGGCGCGAAGACCTAGATCTTCGACCAGAGGGCTGGGCGCGGCGTCGTTTTCGCGCCGCGGCTCATCAGCGCCGTCCAGCCGCCCCGGAGCGCCAGCCAGGCCTTCATCGCGCCGCTGGCCGAGGCGCGCGTGTCCCAGGCCGCGGGGCCTCGTTGGAGGACGATGACGCCGATCTGGCGGTAGACGCCGCGGGCCGCTGCGATCGCCCAGGCCGAGCGGAACGGCAGCTCGGGCAGGCCGGCCAGCGCCGAGGCGTAGTAGGGCTCGGCGGTCGCCAGCAGGCGCTTGGTCACGGCGAAGAGCGCGTTCCGGTGCGCCGGGCGCGGCGATCTCGGCCTCCGGGACGCCGGCCTCGGCGAGCCACTGGGCGGGCAGGTAGATGCGGCCGTTGGCGGCGTCCTCGACCACGTCGCGGGCGATGTTGGTGAGCTGGAAGGCGAGGCCGAGGTCCTGGGCGCGCCTCAAGGTGGCGAGGTCGTCCGGCTTCACGCCCATGACGAGCGCCATCATCACGCCGACGACGCCCGCCACGTGCCAGCAGTAGTCGAGCGTGTCCTCGATGGTTTCGTAGCGGCGGGCCGCGACGTCCATTGCGAAGCCGTCGATGAGCTCGAGCGCGTAGCGCTCCGGGATGCGGCGGGCGAGCGCCACCCGCTGGAAGGCGGCGAAGTCGGGATCGCTCGTCGGCTCGCCGGCCAGCGCGCTCTTCGTCTTGGCGTAGAGCCCCTCCAGCCGCTGGCGCGCCGCCTCCGGGCCCGGCGCGGCCATGCCGTGGCCGAGGTCCTGGCCGTCGATCACGTCGTCGCAGTGCCGGCACCAGGCGTAGAGCATCTCCGCGTCGATGCGCGTCTGCGCGTCGAACAGGGCGGCGGCCGCGGCGAAGCTCTTCGACCCCTTCTGGATCGTCTCGCGGCTGGTCTGGGCGAGGTCGACGCCCGGCCCTGCGGCGGCTTCGGTCATGCGCGCACTCCCAGGTCGGCCAGCATAAGCGCGGCGGTGGCTTTGGCCGAGCCGATCACGCCCGGCACCCCGGCGCCCGGATGCGTCCCCGCGCCGACGAAGTAGAGATTAGGGATCACGTCGTCGCGGTTGTGGGTCCGGAACCAGGCGCTCTGGGTAAGGATCGGTTCCAGCGAGAAGGCCGAGCCCCGCCAGGCGTTCAGCTCGCGCTCGAAGTCCTTCGGGGTGAAGATGCGGCGGGTGACGAGGTCGTCGCGAAGCCCCGGGATCAGCCGCGCTTCCAGGCTCGCCAGGATGCGGTCGGCATAGCGCGGGCCTTCGACGTCCCAGTCGATGTTCGCGACCCGAGGTGCGGCACCGGCGAGAGGGCGTAGTAGGTCGAGCGCCCGGCGGGGCGACGCTGGGATCGCTGACGCTCGGCGCATGGACGTAGAGCGAGAAGTCCTCGGCGAGGCCGTTCTTGCCGTAGATCTCGTCAATCAGGCCGCGGTAGCGCGGGCCGAACAGGATGGTGTGGTGCGCCAGCTCGGGGTGGGCGCGCTTCAGGCCGAAGTGGACCACGAACAGCGACGGGCTGAAGCGGCGGCGCTTCAGGCTGCGGGCGACGGCGCGGCCGCGCGGCGCGTCAGCGAGCAGCTGGCCGTAGGTGTGGACGATGTCGGCGTTGGAGGCGACGGCGTCGAACGCCTCGAATGCGGCGTCCGCGTGCCGGATCCCGGTGACCCGGCCCCCCTCGACGCCGATCTGCTTCACCGGGTCGCCGACGACCAGCCGTCCGCCGAGGTCCGTGAAGAGCCGCGCCATCCCGGCGACCAGCGCATTGGTGCCGCCCCGGGCGAACCAGACCCCGCCGTCGCGCTCCAGAGCATGGATCAGGGCGTAGATCGAGGAGGCCGCGAACGGGCTGCCGCCGACCAGCAGGGTGTGGAACGACAGCGCTTGGCGCAGGTGGTCGTCGGCGACGTAGCCCGACACCTTCGAATAGACGCTGCGCCAGGCCTGCAGCTTCATCAGCTGCGGGGCGGCGGCGAGCATGTCGGTGATCTTCAGGAACGGCACATGCCCGAGGCGCTTGTAGCCCTCGTCGTAGACCGCCTCGGAGAACTTCAGGAAGCGCCGGTAGCCGGCGACGTCGGTGGGGTTCCTGGCCGCGATCTGGCAGTCGAGCCCGGCCTGGTCGTTGACGTAGTCGAACCGCGTCCCGTCCGGCCACAGCAGGCGGTAGAAGGGTGAGATCGGGATGAGGTCGACGTAAGTAGCGCGACGCCGGCCGCTCAGCGCGAAGAGCTCGTCGATCGAGGCCGGGTCGGTGATCACCGTCGGGCCGGCGTCGAAGGTGAAGCCCTCCTGCTTCCAGACGTAGGCGCGACCGCCCGGCTTGTCGCGCGCCTCGATTAGCGTGGTGGCGACGCCGGCGCTCTGCAGGCGGATGGCCAGCGCCAGGCCGCCGAAGCCCGCCCCGATGACGGCGACTTTGGAGCTCATGCGGCGTTCGCCCGCTCGGCCAGCAAGGGCGCCTCCGAGATACAGCCGAGCGCGCGGCGGATCGGCACCGGCGGCTTGCCGGTGAGGATGCGCGCCTTGTCCGCCAGCCTCGCCTCGCCGGCGTAGAAGCGCTCGATCAGCGGCTGCGGCAGCCGATAGAAGCGCTCGAGCACGCGGTAGCGCTGGGCGGGCTCGGCGGCGCGGAACAGCATGCGGTTCAAGAGCCGGTAGAAGCTGCGCGCCCGCCAGACGGTCTTGCTCATGTCGATGAGCGCCGCGCGGGCGGCCGCCGTGGTGAGGCGCGGCAGGCCGGCGATCAGCTCGGCCTGCCGCGCGGCGTCCGGCGAGGAATAGCCGGTCGTCGGGTGGAAGAGGGCGGCGCGCATGCCGGCGTCCGCCGCCGTCCCCTCCGATTCCGCCCAGTAGGCATCGATGTCGCCGGCGAGCGCGATCGGCAGCACGCCCACCTCCTCACGTACGATCTCGGCGATGCGCCAGCCTTGCGATGCGGCGTAGGCGGCGATGTCGACGGCCAGCTGCGTCCGGTCCAGCGCCGGCGCGTCGCTGTAGCGGGTGTCCTCGATCAAGAGCTGGTCCGGCCCCATCGGCAGCACGTAGAGGAAGCGATAGCCGTCGAGCTGCGCCACCGTGGCGTCCATCACGATGGGCCGCGTCAGGCCATGGGCCGCTTCGAGCCGCACCTCCTGGCCCAGGAACTTCTGCCAGCCGAGCGCCAGGCGCCGCGAGCGTCGCGGCCCCCGCGCGTCGATCACCATCGGCGCGGCGAGCCGGCGCCCATCGACCAGGCGCACGGTCTCGGCCTTTACCTCGGCCGCCTCGACGCCCAGCCAGGCGTCCTCGCCCATCAACTCGCCCATCACCTGGTGCAGCCGCGCCGAGGTGATGGCGCGGTAGCGGGTGGTCAGCGTGCGCCGGTGGGCGGGGAAGCGCACGTCGTAGCCCGCCCAGTCATGCGCGATCAGCGGCCCCAGCCAGTCGGATATCTGCGGCGAGACGTCGGTGGCGAAGTGGCACCAGGTGTGCTCGCCGCCGATCCGCGCATCGCGCTCCAGCATGATGATCCTCAGGCGCGGCCAGGCGCGCTTCAGCCGCAAGGCGATGAAGCTCGACGCCAGTCCGCCGCCCACCAGCAGGACATCGGCGCTGACGACGTCGCTCGTCGCGGTCTCGGCCATGGGCTGCCTCTAGCGAGTTTCGCCGCCGCCCTCCAGGGGCCACGGGCCACACCCCGCGCGGCCCAGATTGCCTCGCCGCCGCCGCGGGCGTAGGCGGGGCGCGCCTGGAGGCGATAAGGATTCGGATGACCGCACAGATCATCGACGGCAGGGTTCTCTCGGAAGGTCTGAAGACGCGCGTCGCCGCCGAAGTCGCGGCGCTGAAGCGCGACCACGGCCTGACGCCGGGCCTGGCGGTCGTGCTGGTCGGCGACGATCCGGCCAGCCAGATCTACGTGCGCAGCAAGGGCGAGGAGAGCCGCGCCGCCGGCTTGCATTCGGTCACCAAACGCCTGCCCGCCGAGACCACCGAGGCGACCCTGATCGCGCTGGTGCGCGAGCTGAACGCCGATCCCGCCATCCATGGCGTCTTGGTGCAGCTGCCGCTGCCCAAGCACATCAGCGAGGCGCGCGTGCTCGCCGTGCTCGACCCCGACAAGGACGTCGACGGCCTGACGGTGACCAGCGCCGGGCGGCTGGCCAGCAACCTGCCGGCGCTGACCCCCTGCACGCCGCTCGGCTGCATGATCATGCTGCGCGAGACGCTGGGCGACATCGCCGGCAAGCGGGCGCTGGTGGTCGGCCGCTCGATCCTGGTCGGCAAGCCGCTGGCGCAGTTGCTGCTGGCCGCCAATTGCACGGTGACCGTCGCCCACTCGAAGACCGTCGACCTGCCGGAGCGCTGCCGCGAGGCGGAGATCCTCTGCGCCGCCATCGGCCGGCCCGCAGATGATCCGCGGCGACTGGATCCGGCCCGGCGCCACGGTGATCGACATCGGCGTCAACCGCGTGCCCTTCAGCGACCCGGTCGCCGCGGCTGCCGGCAAGATGAAGGTGGTCGGCGACGTCCACCGCAAGTCGGCGCTCAAGGTCGCCGGCGCCCTCGCGCCGGTGCCGGGCGGCGTCGGCCTGATGACGGTCGCCTGCCTGCTCCAGAATACCGTCACCGCCGCCAAGCGGATCGCCGGGCTGGGCTAGGTTCTGGGTCATGGGTGCGGGTCATGTTGGTCTTGGCCCAGGTCTCGTCGATGAACACCAGGCGGCGCGGATCAAGCCTCGCCTGATGGCGTCGCCAGCGCTCGCGCTTGCGCGCCACGTCTGGGCGGTCCTGCTCGATGGCGAACAGGCTTTTTTTTGAAGGTGAAGCCTTCGCGCAGGTAGAAGCGCCACACCGCGTCGTAGCTCACCTTCACCCCGCGATCGGCCAGCTCGGCCTGGATCGCCCGCAAGGTCAGGTCGCGCTGCTCGGCGATCCGCGCCAGCAGCCAGTCCCGCTCGCCCGCCAGCACCGCCCGCCGCACCCCGCCCATCGGCTTGGCCGCTGCGCTGCCCGTCGTCCGCAGCCGCTGCGACCAGCGAACCGCCGTCGCAACGCCCACACCGAACCGCGCCGCCGCCTCGCGGCAGGTTCCGCCCGACACGACGAACGACGCCACCCGGTCGCGAAGATCCTTGGAGTACGGACGCGCCATGCAAGCTGGCCTCCCGCCCAGCCCGCATCTTAAATCACGATCCGTTCACAACCGGAATCCCAATTCAGTCCGCTACGGTCACGCTCTAGGTCATCTCCTCGACGCCCGGCGGGGTGGTGAAGGCCAGCGTCGGCATGCTCTTCAGCGCCGGCAACAGGTCCTCGACACGATCCACCGAGGTCCAGCAGTCCCGGAACTCGGCTGGGGCCAGATTCTGATCGAGGATGTGCTCGGAGCAGCGCGAACAGCGGGTCCCAGAAGCCTTTGAGGTTGAGGAAGACGATCGGCTTGGCGTGCAGGCCGAGCCGCCGCCACGACAGCAGCTCGATCACTTCCTCCAGCGTGCCGATGCCGCCCGGCAGGATGGCGAAGGCGTCGGCCGCCTCGAACATCATCATCTTGCGCTCGTGCATCGAGTTGACGATCACCGTCTCGACGGTCTTCAGCGGCCGTTCGTGCGAGGTGAGGAAGTGCGGGATGACGCCCAGCACCTTGCCGCCGGCGTCGTGGGCGGCCCGCGCCGCGGCGCCCATCAGCCCGACCCCGCCGCCGCCATAAACCAGCCGCAGCCCCTCGCCGGCGAGGATCGCCCCGAACGCCTCGGCGGCGGCGATGAACTCGGGCGCGGCGGCGTTGGACGAGGCGCAGTAGACGCAGACCGACTCGCAGCCGCCGGGGGTTGTTCGGCACGAAGGGCGCTCCCACAAGACGTTTCCCAGAAAAAAAGCGCGCCTTGGCGCGCTTGCGGCGTGCGACGATTTGGGCGAGGATATCCCAGGGAGTCCCGTGAGTTGCAAGCCGCCAAGTCGTCGCTCATCGCCGTCGCCCTGCTGACGATCTCGCGCCTGCAGCCCAGCCGGCGAACAATGCGGCCGGCGCCGCGGACGAGGCGGCCGCTTCCAGCGAGGAACAGTACCAGGCGGCGCCGGAGCTCACCGGCGCCAACCTTGTCCGCGACGGGCGCATCGAACTGGTCGGCCGCGCGGCGCCGGGCGCGGCGGTGCGGCTGACCAGCCCCGGCGCGCCCGCCCAGTTCGCCGTCGCCGATCCCGCCGGGCTTTGGCGGGTGACCATCCCGGCGTCCGGCCAGCCGCGGCTCTTCGGGCTGTCGATGTCCGCCGGCGGGCGGGTCGTGCAGGCGATGGGCTACCTGTTCGTCGCGCCCGGCGGGTCATCGCGCGACTGCGGGTCGGCGGCGGCGCCGAGGTGCTGACCCGCGGTCCGCGCAACCTGGCCGCCCTGGCGCTCGACTACGACAACAAGTTCGCCGCGACGGTGTCGGGGTTCGCCGCGCCCGGCGAGACGGTGAGCCTGCGCGTGGACGGCGTCGAGCGCGGCCAGGCGGCGGCCGACCAGGCCGGTCGCTTCGTCGTGGCGCTGAGCCAGCCGCTGACCGCCGGCGCGCACGACTTCGAGCTGGTCGGTCCCTCGGGCGACGTCCGGTTCTCCGCCGAGATCGGCGCCCCGACGCCGCCGGCGGGCGCGCCGTACGCCGCCCAGCGCCAGGCCGCCGCCTGGCGGGTGGACTGGATCACGCCCGGCGGCGGCGAGCAGACCACGCTGATCCTCGACCGGACGGGCGCGGCCGGCATGAGCGTCGCCCATGCCCGCGGCATGGCTCGCCGCGCCGCCAACGCAGGGCCGCCCACGCCCGGGTTCAGCTTCTGGCAGTCGATGGCCGAGCTCGTCCGGCTGGTGCTGCGCTCCCGCGCCCAAGGCCTGCGCACCCGGCTCGCCGTCGCACTTGGCCTGGTGCTGGTCGGAAAGTGGACCGGCGTCTACGCCCCGGTGCTGATCGGCCAGGCCATCGACGCCGCCTCGAAGGGCAAGGGCGCGCCCGAGACGCTGTTCGCCGTCTTCGTCGGGCTCGCCGCCGGCTGGGTGCTGCTGCGCTTCATCTCCAACGCCACGCCGCTGCTGCGCGACGCCATCTTCACGCCAGTCTCGCAGCAGGCGCTGGCGCGCTCGGCCGAGGAGACGCTTCGGCCACGCGCTGTCGCTCTCGCTGAACTTCCACCAGGGCAAGCAGACCGGCGCCGTCGCCCGCGTCATCGAGCGCGGCGCCAGCTCCACCGACACCTTGATCGGCTCCGTCGTGTTCAACCTCGGCCCGACGATGTTCGAGCTGGCGATGGCCGCCTACGTCATGACCAGCCGCTACTACGGCCCGCTGGCGCTGGTGACGGTCGTCACCATCGTCGCTCTACATCGTCATCACCATCAGCATCTCGAACTGGCGCCTCAGCCACCGCCGCGCGATGAACGAGGCCGACAGCGCCGCGGCGGGCCTGGCGGTCGACGCGCTGATGAACTTCGAGACCATCAAGGCCTTCGGCTCGGAGGACCGCATCGTCGCCCGCTACGCCGAGGCGATGGGCGACTACGCCCGCGCCGCGGTGAAGTCGAACACCTCGCTGCAGATGCTGAACGCCGTGCAGTCGGTGGTCCTCAGCGCCGGGCTGCTGCCTGGTGGTGTTCCTGGCCGGCTGGCAGGTGGTGCATCACGCGCATGAGCCGCCGGCGCCATCACCGCCTGCATCCTGATCGTCCAGAACGTCTACGCGCCGCTCGGCAACCTCGGCATGAACTACCGGATGATCCGTCAGGCCTTCATCGACATGGAGCAGATGGTCGAGCTGCGCAGCCAGCTGCCCGAGATCCGCGATGCGCCGAACGCCCACGACCTGCCGCCGGCCGCCTCCGGCGGCGCTGACCTCGTCTTCGAGCATGTGAGCTACCGGCACTCCGCCCGCTCGGTGGGGCTTTCCGACGTCAGCTTCGAGACGCCGCCGGGCACGACCACCGCGCTGGTCGGCCCCTCCGGCGCCGGCAAGACCACCACCGTGCGGCTGGCGCTGCGGCTGATCGATCCGCAGGACGGCGTGGTGCGGATCGACGGGGTGGACCTGCGCGAGGTGCGCCAGGCCTCGTTGCGCCGCGCGCTCGCCCTGGTGCCGCAGGAGGTGGCGCTCTTCAACGACAGCCTCTACGCCAACATCGCGTTCGGCGATCCGGAGGCCAGCGAGGCGGAGGTCTGGGAGGCGATCCGCGCCGCCGAGCTTGCCGAGTTCGTCGAGGGACTGCCCTACCAGCTGGAGACCCGGGTCGGCGAGCGCGGCCTGAAGCTCTCCGGCGGCGAGCGCCAGCGTGTCGGCCTGGCCCGCGCGCTGCTCGCCAACCCGCGCCTGCTGGTGCTCGACGAGGCGACCAGCGCGCTCGACGGGCCCACCGAGGCCGCCATCCAGGCGACGCTGCGCAAGGTGCGCGCCGGGCGCACCACGCTGGTCATCGCCCACCGGCTCTCCACCATCGCCGACGCCGACCAGATCCTGGTGCTGCGCCGCGGCCGCATCGTCGAGCGCGGCGACCATGCGGCGCTGCTGGCCGAGGCGCCGAGTACGCCGCCCTCTGGCGCCGGCAGACCCGCGAGCTAGCGTGAAGGGAAGGGAGCTTTCGGCCCGCCGCGCACCTGGGGTAAGGAGCGTCGGTCAGCTGCGCGAAGGAAACGCCCGATGAGATATCTGCACACCATGGTGCGCGTCGCCGATCTGGATCGGGCGCTCGACTTCTACGTGCGGCAAGCTGGGCCTGACCGAGGCGCGGCGCATCGACAATCCGGCGGGCCGCTTCACGCTGGTGTTCCTCTGCGCGCCCGGCGACGAGGAGCTGGCGAAGAAGGGCGCCTCGCCGATGGTCGAGCTGACCTACAACTACGACACCGAGGACTATCAGGGCGGCCGCAACTTCGGGCACCTGGCCTACGAGGTCGACGACATCTACGCCACCTGCCAGCGGCTGATGGACGGCGGCGTCACCATCAACCGCCCGCCGCGCGACGGCCACATGGCCTTCGTCCGCTCGCCGGAGGGGATCTCCATCGAGCTGCTGCAGAAGGGCGGCTCGCTGCCGAAGGCCGAGCCCTGGACCTCGATGCCCAACGTCGGCGCCTGGTAGGCCCGCGCCGCCGGGTTCCGCCACAAATCACCACAAAAAGGGTCCGCGGCGGAACGAGGGGGTTCCCGACCGCCCTGGGGCGGACCTGAGGTTGCGGGTCGGGTGAATACCGGATGGGCGCTGCCTAAGCCCCGGCCGATGCTGCCGCAGGGTTCCGGCGGAGGGCGCCCGCCCGGCCGCCGCCCCGCGAACCTCGGGACGGACGTGATCAACCACAGCCCCTTGGCCGCCGCTGGCAGGCTCGCCGCACTTGGCGCGGCCTTCGCCCTGATGCTCTGCGCGCCGCAGATGGCGCTCGCGCAGGGCGTCTCCATCAAGGGCCTGATCACGGCGCGCGACGGCGCCACGATGACCGTGACCAACTCGGCCGGCCAGCAGACCGTCGTCACCCTCACCGACGAGACCCGTGTCGTCTCGGTGGGCGGCGCCTTCGGCATGCAGAAGAGCGACATGGCGGTCACCGACCTGATCAACGGCCTCCCGGTCAGCGTGAAGGGCGTCGAGCACGGCGGCCAGGTCGAGGCGATGGAGGTCAACTTCAAGCCCAGCGACCTGAAGACCGCCAAGGTGGTGGAGGCCGGCACCGCGCAGTCGAACGAGAGAGTAGCCGAGCTGGAGGCCAAGAACGCCGCGCTGCGTCAGCGCTTGTCCGAGGCCAACCAGTACGTCGAGAAGGCCCAGACGACCGTGCTCTTCGCCTCCGGCAGCGCCGTCATCTCCGCCGACGGCAAGCAGGCGCTGCAGGACATCGCCGAGCGGGCGAAGGGCATCAAGGGCTACCTGATTGGCGTCTCCGGCCACGCCGACACGACGGGCAACTCGCAGGCCAATCAACGCCTTTCCGAGCGGCGCGCGGAAGCGGTGATCCGCTACCTGCAGAAGCACTGCGGCGTGCAGCCCTACCGGGTGCTCTCGTCGGTCGCCATGGGCGACATCCAGCAGATCAACGCCAACGACACGCCGCAGTGCCGCGCCGCCAACCGCCGCGTGACCGTGCAGGTGCTCACCAACAAAGGCCTGGAAGGGGTCTAGGCGCGTTTTAAATCTGAGCGGTTTCCCAAGCAAGCTTGCCGACTCCGGTAAGCCGGAAACCGCTCTAGGGGCGGGCGTCGCTGCTTCAGCGGCGCCGGGAGTCTAGCGGCCGGCGGCGTTCCTTGCCGGCCGCTAGAGCCTTTTCTCGACCCACCCGGCGACCTGCCTTGCCAGCGGTCGCGGCTTCCTGTTAAATGAATGAGTCATTCATTTAACAGCGAGACAGGCCATGCGGTACGCAAGAGCGATAGGGCCCGATGAAGTGATCGCAGCCCGCGCTGCGCCGGCGGCGGGCGTCGAAGCGGCGAGCGCGACCCGCATCCTCTTCATCGACAATGTGCGCTGGGCGATGATCGTCCTGGTGCTGGGCATGCACGCCGCTGTCACCTACAGCCCGCTGGGCGACTGGTACTACCGGGAACACCCGAAGCTCGACGTGGCCACGACGCTGTTCTTCGCCACCTTCCAGGGCCTGCTGCAGGGCTTCTTCATGGCCCTGCTGTTCTTCGTCGCCGGCTACTTCGCCGCGAACTCGTACGACGCCAAAGGCCCGCGCGCGTTCGTCGCCGGCCGCCTTTACCGGCTCGGCCTGCCGACGCTGCTCTACGTGGCGCTGATCGGTCCAGTGACCGAGTACTTCGTCGCCCACTCATGGCGAACCCACGCCAGCTTCGCGCACGAGATGGGACTCTACGTGACGCGGGGGCAATTCCTGAGCGGGACTGGACCGATGTGGTTCTGCGCCGCGCTGCTGATCTTCTCCGCAGTCTATGCGGCCTGGCGCGCCGCCGGTCTCGGACGGCCCGCGGCGTCCGCGGCGGGCGGTGGCGAGATCAAGCCGGCCGGGGTCGTCCTCGCGATCGCCGTGCTGACGGTGGCGACGTTCATCGTGCGGCTCGCCTTCCCGCTCGGCGGCGCCGTCTTCAACATGCAGCTCGCCTACTTCCCGTCCTACGTCATGCTGTTCGCCCTCGGGATCGCAGCGCGCCGGCGCGAGTGGATCACGCGGGTGGACGACCGCTTCGCCTGGATGACCGCGGCCGTCTGCGTCGGCGTCGCCCTGGCGGCCTGGCTGCCGCTGCTCGTGCTGGGCGGCGCGCTCACCGAAGGCACGGCGGCGTACGCCGGCGGCCTTCACTGGCAGAGCGCGGCGCTCAGCCTGTGGGAATCGCTGGTATGCTTCGGCATGACGTTCGGGGTGCTGGTCGGCTTCAGGACCTGGCTGACGGGCCAACGGAGCCTCTCGCGGTTCATGTCCGACAACGCGTTCGCGGTCTACGTCATCCACCCGCCGATCCTCGTCGGGCTCGCGCTGCTCTTAAGCCCGGTCGCGCTGGCGCCCGCGGCGAAGTTCGCGGCGCTCTGGAGCCTCGGCGTGGTCGTCTGCTTCGGCCTCGCCGCGCCGCTCGCGCGCCGCGTTCCCATGCTCGGCCGCATCCTGTGACAGCGGCCGCGTTCACGGCGAAGGCGAGGGGGCGACGCGGGGTCGACCGCACGCGGGACGTAGCGGCCGCCGCGCTCGCAGCGTTCTGTGACGGCGGCTACCGCCTCACCCAGATCGCCCACGTGAGCGAGCGGCTCGGCGTCTCCGTCGGGACCATCTATCGCTACGTCGACAGCAAGGAGGCGCTCTTCCACTTGGCGGTGCTGGAAGCGCTCGGCGAGGCGCCCGGGACGCTCGATGCGCCGCTGAAGGTGACCGGGATCGCCGCGACCGCCCAACGCCTCAGCGAGGCGACCGCGAGCGACGGCCTCTGGAAGCGGCTCGAGCGGGCGCTGGCGGCGGCGGCGCCCGTCGACGTGCAGACCGAGGCGCGCGAGATAGCGGAGCAGCTCTACGAGTCGATGTCGCGCCGCGCGCCGGTCATCCTGCTGCTGGACCGCTGCGCGCACGAGATCCCGGAACTTGCCGAAATCTTCGATCGGCAGGTGCGAGAAGCCCTGATGCGCGACCTGACCCAATGGGTGGAGATGCGCGGCCTCGCCGACGACGCCGGGACCCCCAGCGCGGCGGTGCTGGCGCGCGGCGCGATGGAGGCCGTCGCCTGGCTCGCCAAGACCCGCCGCGGCGACCCCACGGCCGCCTGGATGACCGACGACCAGGCCCGCGCGGCGGCGGTGCGGATCTTCGTGAATGCGTTCGCCCCGCCGCGCGGCTAGGCCCGGACGCGCTGCACGCCGCCTGTGCTAGAAGCCCGGCAAGCGGCGGCGTCGGGGGCGATCGTCATGGAAGAATGGCGGGTCGCCGCGGAAGCGACGTTGAGCGCGCATTGGGGCGCGCCGGTCGCTTGCCGGCTCGTCAAGACGCTGCGCGAACAGGGCCGCAACCGGGTGTTGCGGCTGGCGGTCGCCGGCGGTCCGGTCGAAAGCGTCATCCTGAAAGCCTGCGTCGGCGACGAAGCCGCGCCCTACGTTCGCGGCGATCCCAACCCCAACGGCCCATTCCAGCGGCTCTGCAACGAGTGGGCGGGCGCGGCCGTGCTGGGGCCGCTGGACCTCGGCCCGAAGCTTTACGCCGCCGATCCCGAGCGCGGGCTCTGCATCGAGGAGGACCTCGGCGACGGCGAGACGCTGGCCGACCGGCTGACCGCCGACGATGCGGCGAGCGCTGCCGCGGCGCTGATGGCCTACGCCCGCTCGCTGGCCGACATGCACGCGGCCACCAGGGGCATGGGCCCGCGCTGGCGGGCGCTGCTTGCGGAGCATGGCGCGCAGGGTCCGGGCGGCGGCGGACCGCTTCAGGCGCCCTGGAGGTTCGCCGCCCCGATCTACGCGCAACTTACCGCCGATCTGGGTTTCGCGCCGCCGGCGGGCCTGGAGGGCGACCTCGCCGCGATCCGCGAGGCCATGGACAATCCCGGCGACTACCTCGCCTTCACGCCATCCGACTGTTGCCCTGACAACCACTTCCTGCGCGGCGAGCGGGTGGTCTTCTTCGACTGCGAGGGCGCCCAGATGCGCCACGCTCTGCTGGACGCCAGCTACTTCCTGGCGCCGTTCCCGACTTGCTGGTGCTGCGCGGCGCTGCCGGGCGACCTGCCGGAGCGGCTCATCGCCGCCTACCGCGAGGGCTTTTCGGGCGGCGCGGACTTCGACGACCAGTTGACGCTTGCGCTGGCGGCCTGGCTGGCGAGCGGGCTCGCCACTGGCATCAACTGGCTGGAGGCCGAGACGGATCAGCCCTGGGGCCTCTCCACGATCCGCCAGCGTGTGCTCGAGCTGATCCGCCGCCTGCTGGAGCGGCCGGGCCTCGCGAGCCTGACGCCCGGCCTCGCCGACTTCGCCGCCGAGCTCGACCAGCGCCTCCGAGCGCGCTGGACCGGCTTGGACCCGATGCCGCTCTACCCGGCGTTCGCGTGAGCCGCGCGGGCTGTGCGCCCGGCGCCCATGACGCCCAGCGCAAGGCCGGCCGCGATGAACCACAGAGACTGGACGATCAGCACCGCGGCGACGACGCCCTGCAGCGGCGCCAGCACGCCCGCGAAGCCGAGCGCCTGCAGGACCGCGCCGATCGCCAGGCCCGAATAGCCGAAGGCGCGCGGCAGCACGCGGGTCGTCAGGATGACAGCGCCGAGCGGCAGCAGCAGCGCCGGCGCGATCAGGAAGACGTGCTGCACCGCTTTGATCAACTGGCTGGCGACCAGCGCCAGCGTCATGTCCTGGGCGGCTATCGCCTGGGCCGCGGCCAGGTAGAAGGTCACTTCGAGCAGGCTGACCGCCAGGATGGTCGCGCCGGCGAGGCCGGTCAGCCGCCCGGCGAAGCCCGCGCCGCCGCCGAGCTCGACGAGGCCGAGCGCGAAGACCACGATCAGCGCCGAGCCGACGCCCTGCGTCCAGCCGCCGACCAGCAGCAGGCCCTCGCGCGGCGCGGCCCAGGCGGCGAGCGCGGCGCCCGAGAGGCCCGCCGGGGGGGCGGGGTTCATGGCGAACGAGCCCACCAGGACCACCGGCCCGACCACGCCGCAAAGCCCGATGAGCCGCCGCAGCAGCTGGGTGCGTGCATGGGTCATGCGTCGCTCCCGTCCTTCTCGGTGGCGTCAGCGCGGGCGGCGAGCTGCGGCTGCAACGCGCGGCAGTAGTCGAGCTCGGCCTTCAGCATCGCCGCCCGATACTGGGCCTCGGCCAGGAACAGCGGGTCGAGACCGGTGGCGAGCACGCCGGCGATGTCGGCCTCGAGGCGGGTGATCGCCCCCTCCAGGCGGCCAATGCGCTCGGCCAGGCGCTCGGCGAGCTCGGAAAACGGCAGGGCGCCCATCAGGCAGAGCGCCGCCTCGAAGCGCGGATACTCCTTCGCCGGCTCGGCGATCAGCTCGCGCAGCCAGCTGGTCAGCTCCGCCTGACCGAGGGGCGTCAGCCGGTACTTGGTGTGCTCGGGACGATTGCCGTGCTGCGAGGTCTCGTGCGCGACGATCCACTGGCGCGCCGCGAGCTGGGCGATCACCGAGTAGAGCGAGCCGTAGCGGATCTTGATGGCGTCCTCGCCGTGCCGGCGCTTCAGCGTCGAGGCGACCTCGTAAGGGTGCATCGGCCCCTCGGCCAGGATCGCCAGCATCGCCAGCGCCAGCAGGTTCTCGGGGCGGGTGGGCTCTCTCATATTTGTCACAGTATATTCGTTGACAGATATACGCAAGCGGATATAGGTCCGCCGTCGGGCCGGGGCGGCCTGAAAGGCGGACATGTCATGCGACGCGCAGCTCTTCACATCGCAGGTCCGATCGGCGGTCTGGCGCTCTTGCTGGCCGCGCTGGCGATCGCCCCGATCGCGATCGGCCTACCGGGGGACGCGGTCCTTGCGGTCGAGGTCCACGGTCTGCGCAACGGCCAGGGCCAGGTGCTCTGCTTCCTCTATGCGAGTGAGGCGGGTTTTCCCGCCGATCCCGCCCGCGCCATCGCCAAGGTCGCCGCGCCGATCGCCGGCCGCGCCGCGACCTGCCGGTTCGCGGGGCTGACGCCGGGCGGCTACGCCGTCGCCGTGGCGCATGACGAGAACGGCGACGGCCGCCTGGATCGCAACCTCATCGGTGTCCCGATGGAGGGCGTCGGCGCCTCCATGAACCCGATCAGCCATTTCGGGCCGCCGAGCTTCGACCAGGCCCGGTTCGACTATGCCGGCGGCGCGATGACCCTGACTGTCCAGGTCCACTATCTGTGAGCGGTGCGCCCCGGGGCCACGGTTCGAGCGTCTGCGCCGCATGTGCGGCTTTGAGGCGGTGGCTCCCCGGGCAGGACTCGAACCTGCGACCCGCCGGTTAACAGCCGGCTGCTCTACCAACTGAGCTACCGAGGATCAGGCCATCGATCGAAGCCGCGCGTCTTACTCTGGCGGTTCCGGCCGCGCAAGCGGCGGGGCGTCGCGCCCCTCGCGCCGGCCGGCGAGCGACGCGGGGCCTCGAGAAAAAGCAGCCCGGCGAGGTCGCCGGGCTGTGGAAGTTGGTGATGGTGGGGTGTCTTCAAGGAAGACGACTCACAGGGTCGGCGGTCATGGTTAATCGGTGTTAACGCGCGTGACGGCTTTGTGCCGGCCGCAGGTAGACGGCGAGCGCGGCCGCGACCTCGCGCCGGCTGGGTGAAATCGACCCCCGGGTGGCGGAACGGGATCCACTGGAAGCGGGCGTACCAGAGCCGGCCCGGCGTGCGGCGGCTCGCCGTAGTCGTAGGCGGCGAGGGGGCGGAACACCTCGCGCTCCGTCGCCACATAGCCGAGGTTGCCGCGCTCGGAGGCGTAGAGGGCCAGGCCGCGGCGCTTGGCCGCCTGCTCGGCGCTCGGTGAGCGTCAGCACCACTTCGGCGCCGTTCGGGGCTCGGGAAGGCGTGGGAGCGGGCCCGGCCGCCGGCGAGATTGTACTCGGCGAACTCCAGCACGCCGGCCCGTCGTCCGCGAGGCGGCTGGCGATGGCGCTGGCGCCGTCGTGGTCGGGATTGCCGCCTTCGAAGGCCGGCGACCCAGATCTGGTCGGCGCGCGAGCGGCGGCCGGCGCGGCGCGACTTCCGGCCTCGGCCTCGGCGAGATCGCGCCACAGGTGCGCGGGCCGGCCGGTCGGACCAGCCGGCGACCGCGACGCCGAGCGGGGCGCAGGCGGCCGCTCGCGCTTCCGCCCGGCGCGCGCGACCGCCGCTTCGTAGCGCGCCCGCTCCCATGGCCACATGATCTCGCGGTCGACGCAGCCGTGGGTGAGGAAGATCGCCCGACACCCTGGCGCCGGCCGCCTGCGCGCGGCCGATCGGCGGCGCAGCAGCCCACCACCTCGTCGTCCGGATGCGGCGCGAGGATCAGGATCGAGCGGCCGAACGCAGGGGGCTTGGCCGTCGCGTTGTCCGTCTCACCCAGAAGGGCGGGAAACCGTCGAGAGGTTGGCGACATTAGGCGATCGAAGCCCGCGCGGCGACTCTGGCCCTGCGCCGCCTCGCGCCACAGCGAGAAGAGGTCTCTCGCTTCGAGCAACCTCGCGCCCTAGCCGGCAGTTCAGCTTGGGCGGCGGCGTCGGCCGCGGCGCGCCAGAGGGCGTAGAGGTCCTGCTCGAGCACGTCGCCCCAGCTGGCCAGTTCGCGGTGGGAATAGTCGAGCGCCGCGGCGCGCATGGCCGAGCGCCCGCGCGCCAGCGCCGCTCGGCGCAGCGCGCGTCCAGGCGCCGCGCCGCCCTCGACCACCCGCATGGCCGGCGTGTTGTCGAACAGCTCGGCGACGCCGCTCTTCTTCGAGACCAGCACCGGGCAGCCGCTGGCCATCGCCTCGACGCCGACCATGCTGCGGATCTCCACCTCCGAGGCCAGCGCCACGAGGTCGACGCTGGCGTAGAGCCGGGCGAGCTCCGCCGGCTGCGACGTAGCCGGCGACCGTCGCCGCCGCGCCCAGCTTGCGCCTGCGCACCTCCGCCTGCGGCCGGGCCGACGCCGGCGGTGATCAGGTGCAGCGGCAGGCCCTCGGCGCGCAGCGCGCGCGATCGCGTCCACCAGGGTGTGGATGTTCTTGCCGACGTCGAGCCGGCCGACGAACAGCACCAGGATGTCGGCCTGGCGGCAGGCCCCAGCTCGGCCTCGACGCCGGCGCGGTCGGCGCGGTGCGGGCCGAACGCCCGCTTGTCGATGCCGAGCCGCAGGTGGCCGACGCGGCGAGCGGCCGAGGATCGCGCTCGGCGAGCGCGTGGTCCTCGGCGCGGGTCGCGGCCACGAAGGCGCAGCGGCGCAGGTGCTGCACCAGGCGCTGGTCCATGCGCCGGCCCTGGCGCTCGGGCACCTGCCAGTCGTCGATCAGCTTGCGCGCCGGCCAGCTGGCGCCGAAGCGGGCCTCGATGGTCTGGCGGGTGAAGATGCGGGTGTAGGAGGGCGTGTCGGTGTGGAACGAGGTGGTCAGCGGCATGCCGCGGCGGCGGCTGACGCCCTCGGCGGTCTTGGCGAAGGCGAAGAAGGCGTCGGTGGTGTGGATCACGTCGTAGATCGGCCAGCTCGCGGGCCAGCCGCGGATGGTAGGGCGCAAGGTCGGTGTGGTCCGGCACGTAGGGCAGGAACTTCAGCTGCGCGGTGGAGAACAGCGGCGGCAGGTGCGCCAGCCGCGCGCCGGGGCCCAGCGCCTCGGCTGCGGCGGCGCGCCGGAGAAGTAGACGGTCAGGTCGAGCGGCAGCGTCGCCGCCGGCGGCGGCGTGAGCCAGCCGCTCCCAGCATTTCACGTGGCCCGCCGGCCTGCGGCGAGCGCGGCAGGTCGACCAGGGCGGCGACGCGGATAGGTTTATCGGCGCGCATCTCTTCAGCAGACGATCTCGGGCCCCCCACCACGCTCAGGTGACCCCCCTAGCGCTATTTCCAACTCTGTCACGAATATGGCGCACGCGCCGCGGCGCGGCCGTCGGTGACAGGGCGTGTGATCTTTGCCACAGTAGCAGGCGCGAGGGACGCGTAAGGAGCGAGCCATGAAACGAGCGAGCATAGCGCTTGCGCGTCGCCCGGCGATCGGCCCTCTGCGGCCTGCCGGCCCTGACCCTGGCGATGGGCGGCGGCGGCATGGGCGGCGGCGGGATGCCGAGCCGGCGGTGGCATGAGCGGCATGGGCCCGTGCCGGGCCGCAATACGATCCGAGGTCGAATACCAGCACGGCACCGCCGACCTGCAGGCCGGCAAGTATCGGGACGCGGTCACCGACTTCGAGCACGTCACCGAGGTCACGCCGCGGGCGGCCAACGCCTGGCTGATGCTCGGCATGTCCAAGGAAGGCGCCGGCGACGAGAAGGGCGCCGAGAAGGCCTACGAGAAGTCGGTCAAGCTCGACGACACCTCGGTGCAGGCGCACCGCGAGCTGGCGCCTGCCGCTGATCAAGCTGAAGCAGACCGACAAGGCCAACGCCGAACTGGCGACGCTGAAGGCGCAAGGCGGCGACCTGCGCCGACACCTGCTCCGACGCCGCCGACCTGAAGGCGGCGATCGACGCCATCCAGGCGGCGATGGCGCGGGCGGCCGCGCCCTCGGCCGCCAACGACGCGCGCCGGCGCACCTGTCGGTGGCGACGCCCGAGGCCGGCGACGGCGCCTACGTGCGGGCGGTCAGCCTGATCAACGAGCGGCGCTGGGACGACGCGCTGGCCTCGCTCGACAGGGCCGAGGCCGCGCATCGGTCCGCATCCGGACATCCTCACCTACAAGGGCTACGTCTGGCGCAAGAAGGGCGACTGGGCCAAGGCCGAGGACTTCTACCGCCAGGCCCTCGCCATCGACCCGAGCCACCGCGGCGCGACCGAGTACTACGGCGAGCTGAAGGTGCTGAAGGGCGACATGGCCGGCGCGCGGGCGATGCTGGCCAAGCTCGACAGCGTCTGCACGTTCGGCTGCGCCGAGGCGGAGGAGCTGAGGCTTTGGATCGATCACGGCGGCGATCCGGCCGCCTGATCGCGCTTCTCTCGGTCGGATTGCTGGCGGCGGCGACCCCGCCGCCAGCGCCGCCGCTGCGGGCCATGCGCTGGCTGGCGCCGGGCGCCGACGCGTCCGTCGTGCTGACCCGCCGGCCCACCGAGTGCCTGCGCCGAGCCTAAGGACGCCGAGGCGGCCTATCTGGTCGAGCTCGGACGCGCGGCCTTCCGCACGCCGCTGCTGCTGGGCGGGCAGGGGGCCCGCGCCGGCCTGTCCTGCGAGACCTGCCACCGCGACGGCCGCAACAACCCGGACTTCGACTTCCCCGGCGTCTCCGGCGCGCCCGGCACGGCGGACGTCGACCACCTCGGTGCTGTCCTCGCACCGATGGCTCCGTGCACGGCAGCCCAAGCCCGATCCCCGACCTCTCCGGCCCGAAGTCGGCGCTGAAGTTCGACCAGGACCCGGCCTCCGGCGCGCTGGAAGGCGCGATCGACCGCATCGCCACCCAGCGAGTTCGACGGCGCCGAGCCGCCGCCGGCGGTGCTGAAGGGGCTGGCGGCCTACGTGCGCGCGCTGTCGCCCGGCGGCCTGCCCGCCGACAGCGACCGAGCCGGTGACCGCCGCCGAGCGCGCTCGCCGACGTCCGCCGCGCGGTGCTGGCCGCCATCGCCGCCGCTGGACCACCACGACGGCGCCGTCGGCCGCATCTGATGATCGAGGCCGCCCGCTCGCAGCTCGGCGACATCGACGAGCGCTACCGCGGCGACGCGCTGGCGCCGCAGCGCCGCGCGCTGGCGCTCGCCTCCGCCGACCTCGACGCCGCCGAGGCGGACGCCCGCCGCGACCCTGCCACCGCCCGCGCCGCCCTGATCATCTGGCTCGCCAAGGCCCCCGAGTGGTCGAACGCTGTCGCCGCCGCCGAGCCCCAATCCCTCTACGCCCCAGCGCGCCTGGCTGCGGTCTCGGGCGCAAACCAGCGCCCGTAGAGCCGGATAGCCTGCTTTCGTGTGAAATGAACGACGCCTGCGACGCCGTCGGCGCGAGGCTCTGTCATCACCTCAGCCGGCACACGGATCGCGGCCCACGCCGAGACGAACGACAAGCCCTGAAGTGGCAACGCAAAGCGCCGCGGCCGGGCGCGCGTCCGCCCGGCCGCTGGCCATTGGAAGTGGTCTACTTCAGGTGCTTGGCCAGGTGCTTGTTCATCTCGAACATGCTGACCGCCGCCTTGCCGTCGAACACCGCCTTCAGCTTCTCGTCGGCGAGGATCTCGCGCTTGTTCTTGGGGTTCTGCAGGTTGTGCTGCTTGATGTAGGCCCAGATCTTGGAGACCACGTCGCCCCGCGTGATCTGGCCCGAGCCGACCACGGCCGCAAGTTGCGGCGAGGGAGTCAGGGGCTGTTGCAGGGCGTTTGCTTTCTTCTCTGCCATGGTTTCTCGGCTCCTAGGAGGCGCGGCGCCGCCTGCCGGCGACTCGCTGAAAGTCGAAGCTAGAGGCGTGTGACCGCTCTGTCATCTCTGTTCGTATCGTCCGAACGCGTCTCAACGCCCCGTGAAATTCGGGGTTCGCTTCTCCATGAACGCCCGCATGCCCTCCGCGGCGTCCTGGCTGCGCATCAGCGGCAGCAGCTGCAGGAAGACGTGGTGGACGTGGTCGTTGAAGCCTTCGCCGAGGCCCATGCGCATCATCTTCTTCGAGGCCTGCACCGCCAGCGGGGCGTTGGCGGCGATCTCCAGCGCCAGCGCGCGGGCCGCGCCGGCCAGCTCGGCGTCGGGAACGACCGCGCGAGACCAGGCCCATCTCCAGGCACTGCGTCGGCGCTGAGCGTGCGGCCGGTGAAGATCAGCTCGGCCGCCTTCGACCAGCCGATCAGCCGCGGCAGGAACCAGGTGCCGCCCGATTCCGGCACGATGCCGCGCTTGGTGAAGGCGGCGGCCATCTTGGCGCTCTCGGCCATGATGCGGATGTCGCAGCCGAGCGCGGTGTCCATGCCGTAGCCCGCCGCCGAGCCGTTGAGCGCGCAGATGGTCGGCTTGCCCAGGTTGAACAGCACGGTCGGCGGGGTGTTGCGCAGGTCGAGGTCGTTGGCGCCGGCGCTGGCGTTGCTGATGCCGCCGCGGCTGCGCGGCCGCGTCGACCTCGGAGAGGTCGAGCCCGGCGCAGAAGGCGCGGCCGGTGCCGGTCAGGACGATCACCCGCACGTCGCGGTCGGCGTCGGCCTCGATCAGGCGCTGGGTCAGCTGCCCAGCATCGGGCCGGAGATGGTGTTCATCCGCTCCGGCCGGTTGAGCGTGATGGTCGCGATGTGGTCGCCGGTCGCGTAGAGCACCTCGGCGTCCTGCTCCGCCGCCTGGGCCGCTTCCTGGGCCTGCACCTGTCCCGCCATGCTGCGCGCCTCCTCCTCGTGGATCTTACGTCCGCCTCGCATCGGCGCGGCGAGGGCCGTCCTTGTCAATCCCGCCTGAATGTAGTTCGCTCGAGCCTGATCCAAAGATCGGCGAACTCAAATGTCACCTAGAGCGCCTGCCGCGCATCGTCATCGGTCGCGGCAAGCCCGCGGATGCAATCGCCGATCAGCCTTCACCGCCGTTCCAGCGCCTTGCGCCGCTGCTGAGACCCTGCTCGCGCCGCAGGCGGCTCCAGGCCTCGTAGCCCAGCAGCAGGTCGAGCGCCTCGAAGGTCGCCGAGTCGATCGCGCCTTTCGGGATCAGCCCGCCGCAGGATGGCCCGCAGCGCCGCGGTGAGCGTCGCGTGGTCGGCCTGCAGCACCACCGATGGCGTGCCGCAAGGCGTCGGAAGCGCGGCGGAGGGGCGCGATGATCTCGAAGGCCGCGCCGCGCCGCGCGACCAGCTCCAGGACGCGATCCTGCCAGGTCGGGCCCTTGAACGGCCGCTGGGCCCAGGCCCGCGGAGCTCGGTCTCCAACGGGCGGGCAATCTCGCTGTAGAGGCTGTCCATGTCCTGGAAGTGGCGGAAGACGGTGCGCAGGCCCACGCCGGCCCGCGACGCCACCTGCTCGGCGCTCGGCGACGAGCGCGCTCTCGCGGGTCAGCTCCAGCATCGCGGCGACGATCCGCGCCCGGCTGTCGAGCGAGCGGCGCCGCCGGCCGTCGGTCTCCTCCAGGTCCAGAACGTTCATGAGGACGACGCCTGCGCCACCAGATACGTGCAGGCGGTTCGTATAGCTGATTTGTGTCGCCGCCAGCCGGCAGGCTGATGAAATCGCCGTCCTGGCCAACCCGGATAGGCCGTGGAAGATCTGCGGCGCCTTGCCGAGGAAGGGTCCGTCGAGCGCCGTGGTCGGCAGCGGCGGGATGATGTGGTCGAACAGGAGGTAGCGCACGCCGGCGCGCTGGGCGATGCCGGCCGCCGCCTCCGGCGTCGTGTGGTAGGAGAGGATGTCGTGCAGGATGGCGGCGGTGTTCCACCGGCCGGCCTTCAGCGCCGCCTCGCGCTGCATCGCCACCAGGTTCGGCGCCAGGCCCTCGTGGGTCAGCACGTCGGCGCCGTGGGCGGCCGCCTCCAGCCGGGGCGACGGCGCGGTGTCGCCGCTCACCACCAGGCGGCGGCCCTTGTAGACGAAGAGGTAGCCGACCGCCGGCTCGACCGGCTCGTGGTCGACCGGGAAGGCGGTCACCGTGAGGTCGGGCTCGTTCAGCACGACGACGTTGGGCCCGGTCTTGCTGATCGCGAACGGATGGGCCCGGCCGCCCCAGCCGGTCGGCGGCATCACCTTCGGGCCGTGGTGGGCGATGCGGTAGCCGCGGTCGAGGCCGTAGGCCTGCTCGAAGCCGGCCACCACCTGGTCGACGCCGGTCGGGCCGTAGATGGGCAGCGGCGCGGTCGCCGCGCCCCCGCCCCAGTGCTGCAGCATCAGCTCGCCGAGGTCGCCGATATGGTCGGAGTGGAAGTGGGTCAGGAAGACCGCGGTCACCTGCGCCGGCGGCAGCTGCATCAGCTGCAGCCGCCGCGTCGAGCCCGGGCCGGAGTCGACCACGAACAGCTGCCGCCCGGCCACCACCGCCACGCAAGGGCCCTCGCGGGTCGGATCGGGCATCGGCGAGCCCGATCCGCACAGCCCCACGTGCAGGCCATCCGGCAGCTCGGCCAGCGGGTCGCGCGCCATAGCCCGCTCGTAGGCGTGGCGCATCAGCGCGGTGGCGATCGCGCCGCGCATCACCCAGGCCCCCGCCGCGGCGCCCGCCAAGAGGGCGGCGATGCCGATCAGCACGCTCAACCAACGTTTCACTCGCGGGACCCCTGGTCTTGACCTTTTGGCAAACTAATGACACGAATAGTGCCAATATATCGCCGGAGCAAGCATTTCGCGTACGAAATGGCTGGGCGAGGGGAAGCGAGCGATGAGACCCGCCGTCAGCCGGATCGTCACCCAGGCGATCACCAGTCCGGCCCGCCGCAAGCTGGTCCGCGCCGCCGCCGGCGTCGGACGCACGTTGCGCGGCGAGGATCCGGTGGTCGACTATTTCCACCAGGCCGACGACCCCTACAGCTACCTGGCCGCCCAGCTCGCCGGGCCGCTGGCCGCGCGCTACGGCGTCAGGCTGCGGCCCTGGATCGTCCCGCCGCCGGACGATGCGGCCGCGCCGGAGCGGGCGCGCCTGGCGGCCTACGCCTTGCGGGACGCCGCCCGACTGGCGGCCGAGTACGGGCTGGAATACCCGGCCGGCGACGCCCAGCCGGCGCCGGCGGACGTGACGCTGGCGCAGCGCATCCTGGTCGCCGCGGCGCGCTCGCGCGGCTTCTCGGAAGTGGCCGCCGATGTCGGCCGCGCGCTGTGGCGGGGCGATCAGCGCGGGCTGACCACCTGGGAGGCGGTGGCGGCCGAGCCTGACGAGGCGGCGACGGCGATCGCGGTCGGCGGGGCCGAGCGCGCCCGGCTGGGCCACTACCTGGGCGCGATGTTCCACTTCGAGGGCGAATGGTTCTGGGGCGTGGACCGGCTCCATCACCTGGAGGCGCGGCTCGCCGCGATGGGCCTCGACTTCGAAGCCGGAGGCGCCGCCCCTGGCCCCCTACCGCGACCTGCAGTTGCCGCCGGCGCCGGCGAACGCCACGCCGGCCGTGATCGAGATGTGGTTCTCGTTCCGCAGCCCCTACTCGTGGCTCGCCATGCCGCGCGCGCGGCGCCTGGCGGCCCACTACGGCGCGAGGCTCGAGCTCCGCTACATCCTGCCGATGGTGATGCGCGGCCTGCCGGTGCCGCCGATGAAGTCGCGCTACATCGTGCTGGACGCCAAGCGCGAGGCCGACCGCTGCGGCCTGCCATTCGGGCGCATCGTCGACCCGGTGGGCGCGGGCGCCGAGCGCGCCCTGGCGGTGCTGCACCACGCGGTTCGGCTGGGCCAGGGCGGCGAGTTCGCCGAGCTGGCGTTGAAGGCCGCCTGGGCCGACGGCATTGCGCTCGCGGAGGTCGCGGGGCTGCGCGACGTCGCCCACCGCGCCGGACTCACCGACGCGCAGGTCGCGGCCGCACTCGCCGACGAGAGCTGGCGCGAGGCGGCGGAAGTCAATCGCGCCGCGCTGTTCGAGGCCGGGTTATGGGGCGCGCCGACCTACCGGGTGAACGGCGAGCCGGCGCATTGGGGCCAGGACCGGCTCTGGGCGCTGGAGGAAGACCTGGTGAGCGCCCAGGCTGGCCAGGCCGCGCCTCGGCTGAGGACCGTGTCCGGCGCCAACTGAGCCCGGGTCCGCGAGCTTTCGCGGGGAGCACACGATCTTTCAACCATCTCGTCGTAAGCGGTAGAGCCCGCGCGCTGGCGGCCGCCATTCGCGACCAGGTCACCTACATGCCCACCCCGTTCCTGTACCGCCTGCGCAGGCTGCCCAAGGACGATCGGGCGGCGACCGCGGTCGAGTTCGCGATCCTCGTCACGCCGCTGCTGTTCCTGATCCTCGCCTCGCTGCAGCTGGGGATCATCTTCTTCGCGGGGCAGTGCCTGCAGTCGGCGGCGATCAGCTCGGGCCGCGAGCTCATGACCGGCTCGGTGCAGGACGCCGGCCTCAGCCAGTCGCAGTTCAAGAATGCGGTCTGCACGAACGCGCCGGTGCTGTTCACCTGCAGCAACATCATGGTCGATGTGAAGTCGGCGTCGTCCTACTCGAACATCAACACGACGCCGCTGACTCCCACCTACGATGCCAACGGCAACGTCACCAACACGTGGTCGTACAGCCCCGGCGCGGCGGGCGACATCGTCATCCTGCGGCTGATGTACAACTGGCCGGTGGTGGCCGGTCCGCTGCTGCCGGGCCTCGCCAACCAGTCGAACGGCGACCGGTTGCTGGTCGCCACCAGCGTCTTCAAGAACGAGCCCTACCAGTGACGCGCTTCTTCCAGCGGCGCGGCTGGCGCGACCTGGCGGGCGACCGGCGCGGCGTCGCCGCGGTCGAGTTCGCCCTCGTCGTGCCGGTCGTCATCGTCGTCTACCTGGCAGGCTTCGAGGTGATGCAGGCCTCGACCGTCTACCGCAAGCTCACCGACACCACGGTGCAGATCGCCAATGTCACCGCCCAGTACACGACGATGAGCAGCACCGACGTTTCCAACGTGATGGGCGCCTCGGCGCAGATCATGACGCCCTATCCGACGACCAATCTGTCGATCGTGCTCTCCGAAGTCACCACCGACAACTCGGGCGTCGGCAAGGTGACTTGGAGCCAGCAGTATCAGGGCACGGCGCTCGCGACGGCTTCGACGGTGACGATGCCTTCGGGCTACCAGACGCCAAACACCAGCTACATCCTCGTCCAGACCACTTACTCGTACCAGCCCGTCATCGGCGGGGCTTTCGTCAGCCCGATCTCGATGACGAACCAAATATTCATGCTGCCGAGGTCATCATCTTCGATCCCTTATACGGGGTGAGGGGCGCGATGCGGCTGCGGAAGAGATCTGGGGGCGAGCGCCCGGCGCGCCGACGCCTGTGGTCCGACAGGACCGGCAACATCGCGCTGATCACCGCGCTGGTGATGATCCCGCTGACCTTCGCGCTCGGCATGACGTTCGACTACACCCTGGCGGCAAGCCGCAAGGACAAGCTCGACGGCGTCGCCGACGCGGCGGCGCTGGGCGCCACCAACCCCGGCGAGATGTCGCAGTCATGGAACGCGGCGGCGTCGCAGGCGACCAGTCTCTTCAACGGGCAGGCGACGACGGTGAGCGGCGTTGCGTCGGCGACGCCGACCATCGGAGGGAGCGACGCCACCGTCGGCACCGTGGTCACGCGGACCGTCATCGTCAGCTACACGGCCAAGTCCCAGAACGTCTTCGCATCGCTGCTCGGCATGCCCACGATGACCATCTCCGGCAGCTCGACGGCGAAGGCGAGCACGGCGCCCAACATCGACTTCTATCTGATGCTGGACACCTCGCCGTCCATGGAGATCGCCGCCACTTCGGCCGGCATCACCGCGATGGAGAACGACACGCAGCAGGAGTCGGACATCGGCACCCCGCCGAACGGCAATGGCTGCGCTTTTGGTTGCCACCAGAGCAACGCGTCTGACCTGACGCCCGCGTCGGGGTGCGTATCCCACAGGGATCCGGCGACCGGCTCCAACACCACCGCCTGCCAGTTCCTCACGCAGAGTTACGCCAAGATAAACTGCGCCGTCAGCGGCGCCTATGCCGACGGCACGACGTTCACGACCTCGTCGCACTTCCCCGAGACCGGGCGCGACAACTACGACCTGTCGCGATGCCTGGGCGTGACGCTGCGGATCGACCTGTTGAACACGGCGGCGCAGAACCTGATGACCAGCGCCGCCGCCGCGGCGACGACCTACAACACCACCTATCGGATGGCGCTGTACCTGACCGACTTCAACCAGGCGACGTCATCGAACGACCTCAATCTCTACACGCTGCAGTCGCTGACCAGTAACCTGACGCTGGCCAAGACCCAGGCGGCCACCATCGGCTCGCTGGAGATGTACCAGAACAACCACATCGTCAGCGGCGACGGCAACTCCGACATGGACACCTACCTGAACGCCGACATCAGCTCCATGAACGCGACCATGCCGGCGCCCGGCAACGGCACCAACAACTCCGGCGACAAGCCGCAGGAAGTGCTGTTCATCGTCACCGACGGCCTCAACGACATGACGCCGACGCGCACCTATTCGCCGATGGACTGGAGCAGCACGAACTGCGCGGCGATCAAGGCGCGCGGAATCCGCATCGCGGTGCTCTACACCACCTACGAGCCGCTGAACGAGAGCTGGTATCTCAACCAGGTGGTGCCGGCGCTCAACGCCTACTCGGGCCTGCCGACCGGCCTGCCGGCCGGCACTCCGGTCGGGTCCGATCCGATGGCGCTGGCCGCCCAGCAGTGCGCGTCGACGGGTCTCTACTACCAGGTCAGCACGGACGGCGACATCTCGGCCGCCCTGCAGGCGCTGTTCGAAAAGGTGATCACCACCGCGCGCCTGACGCACTGATCCGGTTCAGGCCGGGAGGTCGACGCGGCGCCAACCCTCGAAGGCGCGCGCGGCGCGGCGCACGCCATCCACGAACACCGGCCGGCGGTCGCGCGGCCTGAGCAGCACGGCGAGCGGGCCGGCCGGCGGGCGATCGCCCTCGGCGCGCGCGGCGACGTCCAGCCGCTGTGGCGAGGCCTCGACCGCGAGCCGCCAGGCGCCGAACGCGCCGCCGCGCCAGGCCTCGCTCTCGCCGTCGTCCTCGTGGCACGTCGCCTCGAGCGTCCCCTCGCGGGGTGCGAAGACCGCGAAGGCGCGCTGATCGGCCCGGTGATCGAAGCTCTGCTGCGCAATGTTGAGCGGGATCGCCGCGCCTTCGCGCACCAGCAGCGGCGGGCGGCCGAGGGGCGCCGCCAGCTCCACGGCCTGCCCGCCCGGATAGCGCTCGCCGGTCCAGAAGTCCGCCCAGCCCGCGCCAGCCGGCGGCCGCACGAGCCTGGTGGCGGCGCCGGGCCGGACGACCGAGGCGACCAGCAGCGAGGGGCCCAGCATCAGCTCGTCGCAGTCCTCGTAGGTCGCCGGATCGTCGGGGAACTCGAGGAAGGTCGGCCGCACCATCGGCTCGAAGTCCCGCGCGTGCCGCCAGGCCAGGTCGTAGAGGTAGGGGATCAGCCGGTAGCGCAGCTTGACGAGGTCGCGGACCAGCGGCGTGGCCTCGGCGTGCATCCAGGGCTCGTTGGACGAGCCGTCGTCGTTCCAGGAATGGATCGAGAAGCGCGGCATGAAGATCCCGGCCTCGACCCAGCGCACGAAGAGCTCCGGGTCGGGCTTCGGTCCGGAAAAGCCGCCCACGTCGTGACCGGCGTTGGAGACGCCGCTCAAGGCGAGGCCCAGCCCCATCCGGATGTTCCAGCGCAGCGTCTCCCAGCCGGTGGCGTTGTCGCCGGTCCAGGTCTGCCCATAGCGCTGCATGCCGGCGCCGCCCGAGCGGGTGACCAGGAACGGCCGCCGCTCAGGCGCGTGGGCGACCTGAGCGGCGCGCGAGACCCGCAGCATCAGCATGGTCTGCAGCGGCTTGATGTCTGCCGCCGGCGTCGGATGGCGGAACATGAAGGCGCGGGCGTCCGGGCCGGCGATCTCGAACTCGTTGTTGTCGTTCCAGGTGGCGGCGATGCCGAGCTCCAGCAGGTCCGCGGTCACCCGCTCGCGCCACCAGGCCGCGGCGTCCGGGTTGGTGAAGTCGAGGTAGGCGCCGAGCCCGTCCCAGAACTGCGCCCAGGCCGGCTCACCGGCGGCGTCCGCCACCAGCAGGCCCTTGCGGTGCGCCTCGTCGAACAGCGGGTGCAGCGCCAGGAGGCACGGCTTGACGTTGGCGATCAGCCTCAGGCCCGCCGCGTGGAAGCTGGCGGCGAACCCGGCCGGGTCCGGGAACTTCTCGCGGTTCCAGTGGAAGACGTAGCGGCGCGGCCCGATCGAGGTGTAGCCGGACGAGAGGTGGAAGCTGTCGCAGAGGATGTCGAGGCGGCGGCAGGCCTCGATGAACTCGCCCATCCGCTTCTGCGCGTCCGGCGCGTCGGCGTAGGCCATCGACGAGCCGGAGTAGCCCAGCGCCCAGCGTGGCATGAGCGCCGGCCGGCCGGTCAGCCAGGTGAAGCGGCGCGTGACGTCGAGGGCGGTCGGGCCGGCGATCACATAGTAGTCGAGGTCGCCCGCCTCGGCGCTGAAGCTGCGGAAGAGGCCGTGGTAGTGGCTGCGCTCGACCCCGAAGTCGAACGCGGCGTCCGCGTAGGTGTCGTAGAAGAGGCCAAAGGCGAGGCCGGTCTCGTCGCTGCGGGTGATGTAGAACGGGATGTGCTTGTAGAGCGGATCGGAGGTCTGCGCGTCGTAGCCGAGCGCGTCGGTGTTGCTCATCCGAAGGCGCCGGCCGGCGCGGTCCAGCGGCCCGGACTTCTCGCCGAGCCCGAAGTAGCGCTCGCCGTCGCGGCGGACCAGGTAGTGGCGCGGGCCGCCTGTCCACCAGCCAAAGTTATAGGCCTGGGTCGGACGATCGGTCGCGATCCGTCGCCACGCGTCGCCCGTCCGCATGCGCCAAGCGCAGAAGAAACCGTCGAGCTCGATGCCGACCCGCAGCCGATCCGTCGAGATGGTCAGCACACGATCGATGCGCTCCACCTCGTAGGGCGGTTGCGAGAAGCCGCCGGCGTCGTAGCGGTCGCGACCGGGCGCCGGCGCGTCGGCCTGGCCCGGCGCGATCGCCCAGGTGCGTGGCCCCTTGAGGCCGCTGGGCGGCGTCAGCAGCACGCGGATGATGTCCGGCTCGAGCACGAAGATGTCGGCCGACCATCCCTGGTCGGAGTTCAGCGTCACCCGTGGCCCGTCCTGCTTCGCAAGCTCGAAGCGCGGCGGGCGGGCGAGCGAGGCGTTCACCCCGAGGTCCTCTGGGCCGAGCCTTGGGGCGCCCGTTGGCTGGCGGCGAGCCCGACCTCGGGCGGTGCGATCGCGCCTGGCCAGGCGATCACCTCGGCGGCCAGCGCCGCCCCGCGCCGCGCTGCGGCCTCCATCGATGCGCCCTCGACGAGGCGGGCGGCGATGTAGGCGGCGTTGAACGAGTTGCCCGCGGCGGTGGTGTCGACGATGCGTTCCGGCGCGGCGGCCGGCACGGCGATGCGCTCGCCGTTTGCATTCGCGGCATAGGCGCCGTCTGGTCCCAGCTTCACCACCACCTCGCGGGCGCCCAGCGCCAGCCAGGCCGCCGCGGCGTCTGCGGGCGAGGCCGCGCCTAGCAGCGCCGCGTGGTCGTCGCTCGACGGCATCGCCAGCGTGATCGCGGGGGCCAGCGCCTCGATCGCCGCCCAGGCGGCGGTTGCCGCGGGCCAGCCGGCCGGCCGGTAGTTGGAATCGAACACCACCTCGCCGCCGCGCGAGCGCACCCGGCCGGCCAGCTGGCCGATCCGCCGGCGCGCGGCCTCGCCGAAGATCGAGAGGGTGATGCCGGTGAGGTAGAGGATGTCGGCGCTGGCCGCCCATTCCAGGGTGCTGTTCGCGTCGGCATGCTCGAAGAAGCTGCGCGCAGCGCTCTTCTCGCGGTCGTAGGAAAAGCTCCGCTGGCCGTCCGGCCCGAGGCTGATCTTGTAGCGGCCGGCGGTGCGCGTCGGATCGCGCAGCACGTGGTCAACACCCACCCCTTGCGCCGCCCAGGCCGCCACGATCGCCTCGTCGCCGGCATCGGCGCCCATGGCGCTCATCAGCTCCGGCCGCACGCCGAGATGCGCGGCCTGCCGCGCCAGGTAGACCGCGGTGTTCACCACATCGCCGCCCCAGGCGAAGGCGGCGTCGGCGCGTTCCTCGATCATGCCCTCACCGAACAAGACGATCAGAGGCTTCGCGTTTCTCTGGGTCACCAGTTCCACATCGTCCCGTCTTCGAGCCGCGCGATCGGCAGCTGCTTCGGCTCGTAGGGAAACTTGGCGGCCAGCGCCTCGTCGATCGTGACGCCGTGCCCGGCCGCATCGCCCGGATGCAAGAGGCCGTCCGCGAACCAATAGGCGTGCGGGAAGACTTCGTCGGTCACGGGCGTATGGCGCATGTATTCCTGGATGCCGAAGTTCGGGACCCAGCTGTCGAAATGCAGCGCCGCGCCCATGGTCACCGGCGATAGATCGGTGGCGCCGTGGCAGCCGGTGCGCACCTGCCAGACCGAGGCGAAGTCGGCGATGCGGCGCAGGTGGGTGATGCCGCCCACGCCAGTCACCTCGGTGCGGATGTAGTCGATCAGCTGTTCGCAGATCAGGTCCTTGGCGTCCCAGATCGTGTTGAACACCTCGCCGACCGCCAGCGGCGTCACCGTGTGCTGGCGGATCAGCCGGAAGGCTTCCTGGTTCTCGGCCGGCGTCGCGTCCTCCAGCCAGAACAGGCGATAGGGCTCCAGCGCCTTGCCGAGCCGCGCGGCCTCGATCGGGGTCAGCCGGTGATGCACGTCGTGCAGCAGCTCGACGTCGAAGCCCACCCGCGCCCGCAGCCGCTCGAACAGCTTCGGGGTGTGCTCAAGGTACTTCGGCGTCGACCACACCGTCTCGGTGGGCAGCGCCGCGTCGGCCGGCTCGTAGAACATGCTGTCGCCCGAGACGCCGTAGGGCTTGTCGAGGCCGGGGATGCCGCTCTGCGCGCGCACCGCCTTGTAGCCGAGCCCGATGTAGCGTTCGACCTCGTCGCAGGTCGCCTCGATGTCGGCGCCGTTAGCATGGCCGTAGACCAGCACGCCCTCGCGGCTCTTGCCGCCCATGAGGTCGTAGAGCGGCAGGCCGGCGGCCTTGGCCTTGATGTCCCAGAGCGCCACGTCGACGGCGCCGATGGCGCGCATCGTCACCGGCCCGCGCCGCCAGTAGGCCCCGCGGTAGAGCAGCTGCCAGGCGTCCTCGATTCGCCGCGCGTCACGCCCGATCAGCAGCGGGATGACGTGGTCCTGCAGGTAGCTGACCACCGCCAGCTCGCGCCCGTTCAGGGTGGCGTCGCCGATGCCGGTGAGGCCCCCCTCGACGGTGATCTTCAGCGTGACGAAGTTCCGCCCCGGCGAGCAGACAATGACCTTGGCGTCCTCGATGCGCATGCCGTCCTGGCTAGGACGCTCGCTCGCCATCGTCCAGCCTGGATTGGCCTCTCACCACGTCGGGCGGGGCGAGGCTACGGATGGACCGTGACTGTGTGGGCGCCGGGTCCCACGTCGAAGCTGAGCGACTGGTCTGAGCCGTCCAACCGCGCGCGGCTGCCGAGCTGCGCGGGCAGGGCGACGTGGGCGACAGCGTTCGGCGGCACCGTGAGCGAGAGCTCGAACGCCTTGCCCGGCGTCCAGGTCCAGTCGGTGGAGATACGTCCTACGACCAAGTCGTAGTCCGCCCCGGCCTGGCGGACCCGCGGATCGAGTACTGGCGCCACGGTGATCTCGCGGAAGCCCGGCGCGGCCGGCGCGATGCCCGCCACGCGGCGGAACAGGAAGCCGGCGACGGCGCCCAGCGCGTAGTGGTTGAACGAGTTCATCGCCACGTCGCCGGTGTCGCCGTTCCAGCGCTCCCAGATCGTCGTCGCGCCCTTGGCGATCATGTAGCCCCAGGAGGGGAACTCGGTGCGCAGCAGCAGGTCGTAGACCAGGTCCGCGCGGCCGATGTCGGCCAGCACGTCGAGGCTGAACGGCGTGCCGAGGAAGCCGGTGGAGAGCACGCCGCCGCGACCCTCGATCTCGTCGGTGAGCCGCTTGGCCGCCGCGCTGCGCAGCGCCTCGGGGACCAGGCCGAACTTCAGCGCCAGGATGTAGCCGGTCTGGCTGCCGTTGCCGACCGCGCCGTCCGCCCCGACGTACTGCGACCCGAACGCCGCCGCGATCCGGGCGTGCAGCGCGTCGAGCCACGCCTTGTCGTCCGCCCGCCCGGTCGCGGCGGCCATCTCGGCGGCCATCTCGGTGGCGCGCGCCCACCAGGCCGTCCCGATCAGGTCCTTCGGCGTTGTCGGGTCGCCCGGCTCCTTGGCGTCGAGCGCCAGCCAGTCGCCGAAGTCGAGGCCGCGGTTCTTTCGCCACAGCGCGTCCGGGTTCGACTCCTCCAGGTAGCGCAGGTAGCGCGCCATGGCCTCCCAGTTGGCGTCGATGATCGAGGTCGCGCCGTAGCGGCGCCAGGCGGTCCAGGGCAGCGCCACGCCGGCGTCGGCCCAGCCGGGCGCGGGTTGGTCGATGGCCCGCCGCGTGGCCGGCGCGTAGTCCGGGAAGGCGCCGTTCGGGGTCTGGGCGTCGCGCATGTCGCCGGCGAAGCGCTGCGTGAAGCCGTAGACGTCCATGTTGAAGGCGGCGGCGTCCCAGAACACGTTGGCGTCGCCCAGCCAGCCCAGCCGCTCGTCGCGCTGCGGGCAGTCGGTGGGGATGCCGGTGAAGTTGGAGCGCTGGCTCCAAACCGCGTTCCGCCACATCTGCTCGATCAGCGGACTGTCGATCCGCAGCGTCCCGGTGATCGGCAGGTCGGAGTGGATGACGAGCCCGTCGAGGTCGGCCGCGGTCGGCGTCCCGGGATAGCCTTCGACCTGCACGTAGCGGAAGCCGTGATAGGTGAAGGCCGGCGTGAAGCTCTCGCCGGCCGGGTCGCCCTTCAGCACGTAGGCGTCGGTCGCCTTCGCCGCGCGCAGGTTGGACTGGTCGACCTCGCCGCTGGGCAGCAGGATTTCGGCGAAGCGCAGCCGCACCTGATCTGCGGCCTTGCCCTTCACGCGCAGCCGAGGCAACCCGGCGAAGTTCTGGCCGAAGTCGAACACGAAGACGCCGGGGCGCGGCTCGGCGACCGATCGCGCCTTCAGCGTCTCGGTGACCCGGATCGGCGGCGCGACATGGGCGACGAGCGCGCCGGGCGGGGTCGCCTCGACACGCGCCTCGCACCAACCCGCGTCGTTGAAGCCTGGCGCGTTCCAGCCCGGCTGCTCGCGCCGCGCGTCGTAGCGCTCGCCGTTGTAGATCTCCGATGCGACGACGGGGGAGGGCGACGTTCGCCACCCGTCGCCGGTCTCGATCACCTGACGCGATCCGTCCGCGAGGGTCAGCTCCAGCTGGGCGAGGAAGCGCCGTGGCGGCGGGCCGAAGGCGTAGCGGCCGCTGGGCGCGATGGCGCTCGCATACCAGCCGTCGCCGACGTGGGCGGCGAGCACATTGGCGCCGGTCCGCACCAGATCGGTGACGTCGTAGACGCGGTAGAGCACGCGGTGGCGGAAGTCGGTGCTTTCCGGCGCGAGCAGCGCGTCGTCGACGCGCTCGCCGTTCAGGAACGCCTCGTAGGCGCCAAGCGCCGTCGCATAGAGCCGCGCGCTCGCCACCGGCTGGGCGACGTCGAAGTCCCGGCGCAGCAGCATCGCGCCCGTCGCCGGCCAAGCCTGGCGGGGCGGCCGCTCGGCCGGATCGGGCGCCCTTCCCGTCGCCGTCACCGGCGCGGGTGCGCCAGTCCGGGCCGGTGACGATGCGGCGGAGCACGCCATCGGGTCCCCGCAACTTCAAGAGCGCTGCGAGCGCGCCGCGCCAGGGGCGGGTGTCGCGCGGGTTCTGCGCCGCGGCTACTTCGGCGCTCAGCGTGTGCGGGCCGGCGGCGATCTCGCCGAGCTCGAGCTTCAGCACGCCCTGGCCGCCGAAGGCGTGCGGATTGCGGGCGGGGAAGTCGATCGGCGCGGCGTCGAGCGCCAGCGCGCCGAGCTGGCCGCGCGCGCCGATAATCAGCGTCGCTTCCGCCGGCTCGGACTGTTCGAAGTCCAGCCGGAACTGCCGAAGCTCGGCCTGCGGGGCCTCGTCGCTCCAGATCCACCGCAGACCTGCCTCGCGGTCGGCGCGGTCTTCCTCGGTCTCGACCGCCAGCCACTCGGCCGTCCAGTCAGCCGGGTCGAGCAGCCCCATCTCCCACGTGGCGACCGGCGCCGGCTCGGCCGGCGCGCCGGCTTCGTCCCAGACCTCGACCGTCCACCAGCAGCGCTGGCGGGACTTAAGCGGCGCGCCGGCGTAGGCGATGTCGAACGAGGCGTCCGAGGCGACTTTGCCCGAATCCCAGAGCTCTGCGCCGCCCGCGGCCAGCGCCTCGGCGCTGGCGGCGACCCGCACGCGGTAGGCCGACTGCCGCGCGCCCGGCCGGTCCGAACTCCAGCCGCCAGGAGAGCCGCGGCCGCGCCAGCTCGATCCCCCGAGGCTCGTCCAGCTGTTCGGTCTTCAGCCCACTGACGCGCAAGCGAACGCCTCCCGCCGATCCGCCGCCGCGTCACCCGATCCGGGTGCAGGCCAGCCGGTCTTCGTCGACCTGATAGCCCATTCCGGGCGCGTCGGTGAGGCTGAGCCAGCCGTCGTTGGCGGCGAACGGCGCAGCCATCGGAAAGTCGCGCCGCTCCAGGCTCCACTGCGGCGGATCGTAGGGGAACTCCAGGAACGGCGCCGAGCCCAGCCCCGCCACGAGGTGGGCGTTGGCGACGAGGCCCATGCCGTTGGTCCAGGTGTGCGGCGTGAAGACGAGCCCGTGCGCCTCGGCGAGATGGGCGACGCGCCGCAGGCCCGTGATCCCGCCCACCAGCGCCGCGTCCGGCTGCAGCACGTCGAGCGCGCCGCGCGTCGCCAGATCGCGGAACGCGCTGAGCTCGCGGGTCATCTCGCCGCCGGCAATGCGGATGTCGGCCGCTTCGCGCAGCGCCCGCATGCCGTCGTAATCGGCGCGGTCGAGCGGCTCTTCCATCCAGTAGACGCCAAGCCGCTCCAGCTCGCGGGCGACGGGCAGCGCCTCCTTCAGCGTCCAGGCGGGCGAAACGTCCCACGGCATCCGCCAGCCCTGATTGCAGTCGACCATCAGCTCCAGCCGATCGCCGAGCCGCGCGCGGACCGCCTCCAGCGCGCGGATGTCGTCGCGCCAGTCGCCGCGCCGGAAGCGGATCTTCATCGCCGCGAAGCCCTCGGCCGCGAACCGCTCGGCGGCGTCCGCCAGCGCCGCCGGCTCGCGCAGCACGCCGGACGAGGCGTAGGCGCGCACGCGGTTGGAGGATCCGCCCAGCAGCTTCCAGCACGGCTGGCCGGTGATCTTGCCGATGATGTCCCAGAGCGCCAGGTCGAGCGGCCAGCAGCGGCCGTAGTGGAAGGCGAGGTGCGAGAGCACTTTGGCGTGGCGCTCGATCGCCATCGGGTCCTCGCCAACGAACAGGTGCTCGTGCCCGGCGAAGCCCAGCATCGCATCGCCGCTGCCCCAGCCGACCAGCCCGGCGTCGGTCTCCACCCGCACGAGCGTCGCATCGAAGCTGGTGCGTGGCTTCGGGTCCCAGCTGGCGTGGAACGGGGGATCGAGCGGCAGCCGGTGGTGGCTGATGGCGATGGAGGCGATCTTCTGCCCGCTCACGAGCGCGGCGCCGGCGTGAAGAACGGGTTGCTGACCTGCTTCAGTCCGTCCGCGAGCGCCTGGCGGCTCGGCCAGCCGGGCTGCAGCGCCCGCTCGGCGGCGTGGAAGGCGGCGGCGTGGTTGTTGGCGAAGACGGTCTCGGCGTCGTCGGCGGCCGGATCGACCCAGACGAGCGCGATCGCCACCCAGTCGTCGCCGGCCTCGGCGGGCAGCACGTCCTTCAGCAGCGCCTCGGTGACGCCCGCCGCGACGCCGGCCTGCGCGGGACCCCAGGTCATCCGCTCGTGCCGCGCGTCCTTCAGCACCGACTTGGCGACGAACAGCGTCGCCGGCTTGGCTGGCAGGTTCGGTCTTCACCACGGCCTGGAACGGGATGTGGCCGGGCCCCGGGCTGGCGGCCGCAAGTGCGTAGGCCGCGCCCAGCTCGGCCTTCGGGCCCAGGATCAGGTTGATGTGGGCGGCGTTGGCGCCGTCGCCCTCGAAAGCCTCGCCGATCGCGATCATGAGGTCTGCTCCTCCGCCAGGGCGCGGGCCCGGCGCACCGGATTGTAATCGTTGATCATGTCGCGCGGCCGGTAGGGCGCCTCCAGATAGGCGCGCTCCTCGTCCGTGAGCGTCATGGCGGCCGCTTCCACCGCCGCGTCGACCTGGTCGGGCGCGTCGGCGCCGATCAGCGGCGCGGTCACCGCCGGGATGGCCGGCGACCCAGGCGAGCGCGACGGCCGCCGGCGCTACGCCGCGGCGCTTCGCAACCTCGGCGGTGCGCCGGGCGATCTCGCGGTCGATCGGATCGCCGAACCATTCGAGATAGGGGTCGAACCGGGTGCGTGAGGTAGCGCCGCCGCCGGCCAGGTAGCCGCGCGCCAGCGGGCTGAAGGTGGTGACCGCCATGCCGGCGTGCGCGCAGTAGGGCAGCATCTCGCGCTCTTCCTCGCGGTAGAGCAGGGAAAGCTGGCACTGCATGTTCACGAACGGCGTCCAGCCGTTCTCGCGGGCCACGGCGTTCATCTCGGCCAGCTGCCAGGCGTACATGGTCGAGGCGCCGAGGTAGCGCGCCTTGCCGGCCCGCACGACGTCGTGCAGCGCCTGCATGGTCTCGGCGATCGGCGTCTCCGGATCGAAGGCGTGCACGATGTAGAGGTCGACATGGTCGGTCCCGATTCGCCGCAGCGACGCATCGATGGAGTCCAGGATGTGCTTGCGCGAGAGGCCCGGTCGTTGGGGTCCTCGCTCATCGGGTAGAAGACCTTGGTGGCCAGCACCAGCGCCTCTCGCCGCGCCATCCTCAGGAGATTGCGGCCGACAACTTCCTCGCCGCGGCCGAGCGAGTACCAGTCGGCCATGTCGAAGAAGCTGACGCCGAGGTCGAGCGCGCGCTTCAGGATCGGCACGCTGGCGTCCTCGTCCAGCACCCAGCCCTTCCAGGCCGAGCTGCCAAGGCCCATGGTCCCGAGGCAGAGCCTGGACACCTTCAGCCCCGTGGATCCGAACCGCACATGATCCATCCCGCCAGCTCCGCCGCGTCGCGCCGCCCAGCATGGGGCAGGGCGGCGCATTGGCCAACCGTGGGCGCGGGCTGATGGCGCCATGGGCTCTGCCCGGGCCGGTGGGCGTGCGGGAGATCGAGAACGACTGGATCGAGACGGCGGACGGCGTGCGCCTCGCCGTCTCGCTCTGGCTGCCGGACATGGCCGAGCGCGCGCCGGTCGTGCTGGAGTCGATCCCCTACCGCAAGCGCGATTCCACCCGCGGCTATTCGAGCTGGTGGGGGCGCAAGCTGGCCGAGCGCGGCGTGGCCTACGCACGGCTCGACTGCCGCGGCTCGGGCGACAGCGGCGGCTTCCTGCGGGACGAGTACCTGCCGCAGGAGCAGGCCGACAACGTCACCGCCATCGGATGGCTGGCGGCGCAGCCCTGGTGCAACGGCGCGGTCGGCATGCGGGGCGTCTCCTGGGGCGGCTTCTCGACCCTGCAGGCCGCCGCGCTCGCCCCGCCGGCGCTCAAGGCCATCATGCCGATGTGCGCGTCCGACCGCCGCTACACCGACGACGCCCACTACGTCGGCGGCGCCTTCGCGCTGACGGGGCTGAAATGGGCGACCAGCTTCAAGGCGGTGATGGCGGGGCCGCCCGACCCGGACATCTTCGGTCCCAGATTGGGAAGCGGAGTGGATGGCGCGGCTGGAGGCGTCGCCCGCGATTGCGGCCGAGTGGCTGCGTCACCAGCGCGAGGACGCGTACTGGCGGCAGGGCTCGGTGGGGTTCGATCCCGCCGCCATCCGCTGCCCGGTCTATCTCGTCGGGGGCTGGATCGATCCCTACAACGAGATGATCCCGCGCCTGCTCGAGCGCATGCAGGTCCCCGCCAAGGCGCTGATCGGGCCGTGGCAGCACGGCTATCCGTCGCCGGCCATGCCCGGCCCCGGCCTCGACTGGGCGTTCGAGGAGGTGCGCTGGTGGAAAGAGCACCTGGCCGGCGAGGCCACCGGGATCATGGACGAGCCGCGCGTGCGGATGTTCCTCGGCGAGCAGTCGGCCATCGAGGCGGCGCCGGGCGAGATCGCCGGCCGCTGGGTCGCCGAACCGGTGTGGCCGCCGGCGACCGTTCCCTGGATTTTGCGGCTCGGCGCCGGCGGTCTCGGCGAGACGGCGGGGCACGGGATCGCCACGCACCGCGATCGCAGCGTCGTCGGCATGATGACGCCCGAGTGGGTCCCGTTCGCCGCGCCAACCTACCCGCAGGAACAGTCGGCCGACGACGAAGGCTCGCTGGCATTCGACACCGACCCGCTCGACGCGCCGCTCGACGTGCTCGGAACGCCCGTGCTCCGCCTACGGATTGCAGCAGACCGACCGGTTGCGAAGCTCGCCGCGCGGCTCTGCGAGGTGACGCCCGACGGCCGCTCGTGGCTGGTCAGCTACTGCGTCCTCAACCTGACGCACCGCGACGAGCCACGCCGAGCCCACGCCGCTGACGCCCGGCGCCTTCTACGACGTCGAACTTCCGCTCTACCTGACCGGCCGGCGTCTGCGCGCCGGCTCGCGCCTGCGCCTCGCCATCAACGAGAGCCTGTGGCCGCTGCTCTGGCCATCTCCGCAGATCGTCACGCTGAGCCTCGACCTGGCGCATGCGTCGTTGGAGCTGCCGGTCCGGCCCGAGGCCGCCGCCGAACCGGCGATGGCGATCCCGATCGCTCCCGGCTTCCCCAGTTCGGGCCGCGGCGACCCCGGCGTCGTCCGTCGAACGACCGACGACGGCCTGGCGGAATACGAGGAGGTCTGGCCGCTGGCTGCGGGCGCGATCGAGGCGACTGGGACGCGCGTCGAGCGCAGCGGGGCCAATGTCGAGGCCCGCCTGCGAGCGGGCGAGCCGGACAGCTGCCGATGGCGCGCCTGGCACACGGTGCGCTACGCCCGCGGCGATTGGGACTGTGCGCTGGAGGCCGAGGCTGAGCTCACCGCCGACGCCGGCACGTTCCAAATCGTCGAGCGGCTGACGGCGAAGCGGGGCGGGGCGGTGGTGTTCGAGCGCGAGCACCGCAGCGCCATCCCCCGCGATCTCATGTAAGACGGCGCGTAAAGGGAGACGCGCATGAGCCTCGAGACCACATCCGGCGCGCTGGACCTCGACTGGCGGATGCCGCCGCCGCGCGAGACCCAGGTGCTGGGCCATCGCATCGCCTACTACGAAAAGGGCGAGGGGCCGCCGCTGGTGCTGGCGCACGGCTTTTCCGGCTCGGCCCCCTTCGAGTGGGGCCGCGTCTTCGACCTGCTGGCCGAGCGCCATCGGGTGGTCGCCCCGCAGCTCATTGGCTTCCTGCCGTCCCAGCAGCCGGAGATCACGTATTCGACCGACGCGCAGCTGGCGCACCTCTCCGGCTTCATCGAGGCGCTGGACCTGGCCGGCTGCACGCTGGCCGGCGAGTCCTACGGCGGCTGGCTGGTCGCCGCCTACGCCGCGCGCGCCGCCGAGCCGGGCTCGCAGCTGGCGCACGTCGCCCGCTACGCCATCCTCTGCGGCGCCGTCGGCATCCGGATCGAGCGGCCGCGCCAGCCGCCGCAGCCGCGGCCGCCGCCGGACACGCCGCTGTGGCGCGCGATCGTCAAGCGCCTGCCAGAGCTCAATCCGCACGAGGCCGCCAACAACGGGGCTCGCGAGGCGATCCTCGCCGCCAGCGACCTCGGCAAGGGCTGGCCCGATGAAGCCGCGCTCGGCAAGATCGCGACGCCCACGCTGCTGCTCTGGGGCGAGGACGACGACCTCGTGCCGGTGAAGTTCGGGCGGGCGGCGGCCGCGGCGATCCCGGGCTCGCAGCTCGTCGTGCTGCCCGGCGTCGGCCACATCCCTTCGATCGACGCGCCCCGCGACTTCGTGCGGATCCTCATCGAGTTCGCTGATGGCCGTCCGGTGACCTGAGGGACGGGGCGAACCGCTCAGACGACAATGTCGAGCCGGGCCGAAGACCCGTAGCCGGTCGTTTGCGTCGAGACGGGTGATGGCGCGGTTGGCGAAGCGCCCTGTGCGGGAGCGCCGCCAGGCGCGACCGAGCCTCCCGTGGAGGGTGACGGGACGCCGAAGGGTCCCTGGGTGGCCGGGTTGATGTCTTTCTTGGCTTCCGAGACCTGGTGGCAGTTCCAACAGGGGTAGCCGTTCACAATGACGGGTTGGGCGTAGTTCGCGCTGATCGACACTGTGCGGCCCTAAGCGCTGCGGCGGCTGACGTGCGAAGTCCCCAGCGCCGAGGCGGTCTCGGACACCGCGTGCAACAGCGCCTCGGCGGAGATCGGCTTGGTCAGGTGGCCGTCGACGCCGGCCTCGGCCGACGCCCTGGCGTGCTCGGCCATCGCGTTGGCGGTCAGCGCATAGATCGGGGTGCGTGCGAGGCCGCCGCGCCGCTCCGCCTCGCGGATGGCGCGGGTGGCGCTGAGCCCGTCCATCACCGGCATCTGCATGTCCATCAGCACGAGGTCGAAGTGGCCGGCTCGCCAGGCGGCCAGCGCCTCGGCGCCGTTCTCGACGCACATGAGGTTCACCCCCGCCGCGCCGAGGATCAGCTCGATCACCCGGCGGTTGGTCGGATGGTCCTCGGCCAGCAGCACCCGCATCCGGGTAAGGTCGCCGCCGGCGACCGCATCCTGCGCGCCCAGCGCGTCGTCGCAGACCGCCGCCGCGGCGCGGGGCAGGCTGACCTCGATCGTGAACGTGGCGCCGCGGCCGGGCCGCGAGGCGGCCGAGAGGCGCCCGCCCATCGCCTCGACCAGCGAGCGCGAGATGGCGAGGCCGAGCCCGGTGCCGCCATAGCGCCGGGTGATCGAGCCGTCGGCCTGCTCGAAGCGCTCGAAGAGCCGCTCGGCGACGTCTGCGTCGAAGCCGATGCCGGTGTCGGCGACGGAGATCTTCAGCGCCGCGCCGCCCGCCGCCCGCCTGGCCCGCACGCGGATCCGCACCGAACCTCTGGCGGTGAACTTCACGGCGTTGGAGACCAGGTTGGAGAGCACCTGGCGCAGGCGCGCCGCGTCGCCGACGAAGAGGCCGTCCGCGGCCGGCGCGGTCTCGACGCTCAGGGCCAGACCCTTGGCCGCCGCCGACGGTTCGAACAGCGACGCCACGTCGCGCGCCGCCTGGACGAGGTCGAACGGCTTGGCCTTCAGCTCGAGGCGGCCCGATTCGATCCGCGCCAGGTCGAGCACGTCGGAGAGCAACGCCTCCAGCGTCTCGGCCGAGCTGGTGATCAGCCCCACCATCTCGCGCTGGTCCTCGCTGAGCTCGGTGCGCGACAGCGCGCTCGCCACGCCCATCACGCCGTTCAGCGGCGTGCGGATCTCGTGGCTCATGTTGGCCAGGAACTCGCTCTTGGCGCGGTTGGCGGCCTCGGCGGCGTCGCGGGCGCGCTGCAGGTTGATCTCGGCGCGTTTGATCTCATCGACGTTGCGCAGCACGTTGACGATCCGCACGATCTCGCCGGTCTCGTCGCGCAGCGCCTCGGCGGCGACCTGCACCCAGACGTGCGGCCCGTCGGTGCGCATCAGGCGCACGACGCCCTGGAAAGGCTCGCCGGTCTCGCAATGCCGCTTCCAGGTCGCGATCAGCCCGGGACGGTCATGCGGGTGCACGGCCTGCCAGACGCCGCCCCCCTCGGTGAGGTCGAAGAAGTCGAGCGAGTTGGTCTCGGACGGCACCGGGTTGACCCCGGCCGAGATCAACGTCTCGCGCCGCAGATCCATCTCCCACATGGCGAGGTCGCCGATCTCCATCGCCAGCTTCAGTCGCTGCTCCGAGGCCTTGGCGTTGAGCAGCGTCTCCATCAGCTCGGTCACGTCGACGCTCATCGTGAGCATGCCGCCGACCCGGCCACGCCCATCGCGCCACGGCGCGTGCTCGAAACGCAACCAGCGCGTCCGGCCGTCGGGAAGGCTGGCCAGGATCTCCCGTTTCATGGTCTCGCCGGCGAAGACGCCGGCGCGGTCCCAGGACCAGTCGTCCTTCGGGAACAGTTCCGGCAGGGTCTTGCCGATCACGTCGGTCTCGATGCCGCGCTCCTCGCGCCAGCGTCGGCTCACCTGCAGCACGCGCAGGTCGCGGTCGGTCATCGAGACGGCGATCGGCGCGTGCTCGACCAGCGAGGCCAGCGTGGCCCGGGCGGCGGTCGCCTCGGCCTCCGCGTCGGCCTTGGCGAGCAGGGCATGGCGGCGCTCGACGTCGTCGGCGATCAAGCTCGCGAGGTCCATCAGCCGCGCGGCCTTGGCGTCGTCGCGCGGCTTGACCACGTCGCCCATCACGGAAAGCACACCTAGGACCCGCCCATCCGCCAGCCGGATCGGTGCGCCGGCGTAGAAACGCAGTGGCCTGATGTCGTCGGGGACCATCGCCGGATCGATGCGTGGGTCGTCCCGCCAGTCCGGAATCCAGAGCGCGTCGGTCGAGGCTTCGACGTAAGGGGCGAGCGGCGCGTTCTGCACGTCCCGGCCGCTGGATCTCCAGACGCCGCCGGGCCGTCGGATGGCGACCTCGCCGGCGACGCCGCCCAGCAGGTCCACGGCCACGCGCACGATGCGGTTGAAGCTCTCGCGCAGCGGCGCCGGATCGATCTCGTCGGCGGCGGCGCCGTCCAGTCGCGCGGCCCTGCCGGACCTGGTCATGCGCTATTCCCCCGGCGCACCGTGCTACGGGTCGACTATCAGGGTTGGCGGGTTAACGTTGAATGTCGCCGGCTTGCGACCGGGGGTTTGCCACTTCCGGCGGCTCGGCCCGCACCGCCGCCTGACAGCGCGGGCTGGCGCGGACGAGGTTCTTCAGGAGGCAGCTTTTCGCTGCTTCACGGTTACCGGTCGCCGCGGCGGCCGGGCAGAGCTGCAGCACCGACGGCGTGCAGGCAAGCCGCGCGGCCGCCGACTCGCCGAACGCGGGGGATGCGAGGACCCCGATCAGCATTGCGGCGAGGGAAAGTCGCGAGAGGCTCTGCATGCGTGGACCAGCGGTTAGCCTGCCTGACGCCCAGGTCAGATGGGACTTTCCGTCGCGCCTTGCAGCGCGGCTGTCCAGCGCCCCGGCTCGATCACACCTGCGAACGGCCCGCCGGCCGCGCTGTTTTGGCAGGCGCCCGGGCGTCTAGGGCCGGGCCTCGAGGACCATGTTGAACGGACCCTCGGTGGCGCGGCGGACGCGGGTGAAGCCGGCGCTCGACAGCACTTCGGTCAGCTTCTTCTCGCCGGCCTGGGCGCCCAGGCCTTCGCCGACCTCCTGCGCCAGCGACGTCGGCACGCAGATCATCGTCGACGCGTTGTAGTAGAGCCGGCCGACCGGGCTGGCGACGTTCTCGCCGGGCGTGTCGGCGGCGATCGGCTCCACGATCATCCAGGCGCCGTCCGCCTTCAGGAGCTGGCGAATGTGCGCCGCGCAGCCGCGCGGATCGCCCATGTCGTGCAGGCAATCGAACATGGTCACCAGGTCGAAGTCGCGCCCGGCGATCTCTTTGGCGGGGGCGGTCTCGAACCGGACCCGCTCGCCGAGGCCGTGGGTCCTGGCGTGGGCGTTCGCCTGCTCGATCGACGGCGCGTGGAAGTCGTATCCGACGAATGTGCTGTTCGGGAACGCCTGCGCCATCAGCAGCGTCGAGAAGCCGACCCCACAGCCCACGTCGGCCACCTTGGCGCCGGCCTCCAGCCGCGCCGCCGCGCCATCGATGGCTGGCAGCCAGTTCTGGACGATGTTGTTGACGTAGCCGGGGCGGAAGAAGGCGCCCGTCGCGCAGAAGAGACAGCCGGCGATATCGCCCCAGCCGACTCCGCCGCCCTCACGGAACGCCCGTTCCACCTTCGGCTCGCCTTCGATCATCGCGGCGACCAGGTCGAAGGCGCCCTGCAGGTAGACCGGGCTGTCCTTGACGGTGAACACCATCGCCTGCTCGGGCGAGAGGCTGAAGCGGTCCGTTCCGCCGTCGTAGTCGATGTAGCCGTTGGACGCCTGGGCGAGCGCCCACTCGCGCACATAACGCTCGACGAGGCCCGTCTTCGCGGCCAGCTGGGCGGCGCTCAGCGGACCCTCGCGGCCCAGCGCATCGAAGAGGCCCAAGCGGAACCCGATCCGCACGGTCGGCACGCTGAACGCGCCGCCGAGGTCGCCAAGCATCTTGCCGACCAGACTGTTGAGCTTGTCGCCGTCGACTTCGGCCATGACCCATCCCTCGCTGTAGCTTGCGCTCAATCCCCCCAACGCGAACTGGTGACACCGGGACCGCGCCGGCCACTAACCGGCCGTGCCTCGAAGGCGCACGATGCACTCGAAAAAGTCTGGCCGCCAGTAACCTTAGGTAGGGAGGTCGGCCCGGCCGCGACCGCCGGCCGCAAGCGCAGCGGCTGACAACGGCCAAGCTCGCCGTGATAAACTGGCGTGGCCGTAGCCCGTCGCTCTCCGGGCTCGGTGGCCTAAGCCATTGCAAATACAAAGAGAATGCGGGCAGGGGGCCGCAACCAGATCGCGTCGCAGACGGACAATTCGGGCGTCGCCGATTCGCGCAAGGGCGGCGTGGCCGCCGCCGCGACGGCGCCCAGCGTGCTGGCGCGCTATCTGCGGCCGCAGGCGCGGCGGCTGGCGACGCTGGCCGCCTTCCTGATCGCCGCGATCGGCACGCAGCTGATCTCGCCGCTGATCGTTCGGCGCTTCATCGACGCGGCGGCGCAGGGCGGCGCCCACGTCTCGCTCACCGTGCTGTGGATGCTCGCCGTCGCCTTCATCGCCGCGGCGATCGTCACCCAGCTCTTACAGATCGGCGCGACCTACTTCTCCGAGCAGCTGGCCTGGACGGCGACCAACGCCCTTCGCCGCGACCTCGCCACCCACACACTCGGCCTCGACATGAGCTTCCACACCGCCACCTCGCCCGGCGACGTCATCGAGCGGGTGGACGGCGACGTGGCGGCGCTCGCCAACTTCTTCTCGCAGTTCGTGCTGCAGATCATCGGCGGCGCGCTGCTGCTCATCGGCATCTTCGTGGTGCTGATCCTGGCGGACTGGCGGATCGGCGGGGCGCTGGGCGCCGTCGCGATCGTCGCGGGGCTGACCATGCACGCCATGCGCAACGTCGCCCGCCCGCAGTGGGAGCGGGTGCGCAACGCCTTCTCGACGTTCTCTGCCTTCCTGGAAGAGCGGATCGCCGGGCTGGAGGACATCCGCGCCAACGGCGGCGGCGCTCATGCGATGCGGCGCTTCGCCGTGATCAACCGCGAGCTCGCGACGGCCAACATGGCCGCGACCCGGCGCGGGCAGTGGATCTACCTGGTCGCCAGCGGGCTCTTTTCGCTGGGCTTCGCCATCGCGCTGGCGGTCGGCGCGCGCCTCTACCTGCTGCACGCGGTGACCATCGGCGCGGTCTTCATGTTCATGCAGTACGCCGGGATGATGGCCCAGCCGATCGTGCTGATCGGCACCCAGTTGCAGCAGTTCCAGACCGCCTCGGCGAGCCTGACCCGCATCCGCGGCCTGTTGGCGCTCGGGCCGCAGCTGAAGGACGGGCCGGGGCTCGACTGGGCCGCTTCGCGCAAGTTCGCGCCGAAGGTGGCCCTCGAGCATGTCAGCTTCGCCTACCGCGCCGACGCGCCGGTGCTGCGACGATGTGTCGCTGACGCTCGAGTCGGGAACCGTGCTCGGCCTGCTTGGGCGCACCGGCAGCGGCAAGACGACCCTCTCGCGGCTGCTGTTCCGCCTCTACGACCCCATTGAGGGCCGCATCACGCTCGACGGCCTCGACATCCGCGATGCGACCTTGCCTGAGCTGCGCGGCCGCATCGGCCTGGTGACGCAGGAGGTCCAGCTCTTCGACGCCTCGGTGCGCGACAACGCCACCCTGTTCGACGCATCCATCTCGGACGCGCGTATCGTCGAGGTGCTCGCCGACCTGGGCTTAGGCGACTGGCTTGCGCGCCAGCCGAAGGGGCTGGACACCATCCTCGTCGGGGGCGGTGGCCTCTCCGCCGGCGAGGCGCAGCTGCTGGCGTTCGGCCGGGTGTTCCTGAGGGACCCGGGTCTGATCGTGCTCGACGAGGCCTCCTCGCGGCTCGACCCGGTCTCCGACCGGCTGATCGAGCGCGCCCTCGACAAGCTGCTGGGCGGCCGCGCCGGCGGCGGCAGACGCACGGCCATCATCATCGCCCACAAGCTCTCGACCGTCGCCAGAGCCGACCGCATCTGCATCCTGGAGCACGGCCGGGTGCTGGAAGCGGCCGAGCGCGAGGCGCTGGTCGCCGACCCCAACTCCGCCTTCTCGAAGCTGCTGGCGACCGGAGTCGAGGAGGCGCTCGCGTGAGCCTCGCCGCAGCCGCCGATCCGGCCGAAGCCGCGCCGCTGCCGCCGGCGCCGCCGAAGCAGCGCGCCTTCGCCCAGGCCTGGCGCATCGCCATGACCCGGCCGGGCCTCTTCGTGCTCGGCATGAGCCTCTACGGCGCCTTCTACGCGCTGCCGCTGATCCCGGGCCTCATCCAGCGGGAGGTGTTCGACACCCTGAGTGGACGCCGTCCGGCCGGCCTCAACGTCTGGAGCCTGATCGGCCTCTGGTTCGCCGCCCAGATCGCGCCGCTCATCGCCTTCTACTTCGCCGTCTGGGTCTTCCAGACCTTCACCACGCTGTCGCGCGTGATGGTGCGCACCGACATGCTGGCCTGGATGATGTTCGCCAGGGGCCCGCGCAAGTCGCGCGGCACGGCCGGCGAGGTGCTGAGCCGCTTCCGCGACGACGTCAACGAGACGCTGAGCTTCATGGAAGGCTGGGCCGACACCTTCGGCCAGGCCGTGTTCGCGGTGCTCGCGCTGATGATCATGTGGCGCATCGACCAGGTGGTGACCTTCGCGGTGATCGCCCCGATGCTGCTGGTGGTGGTGATCACCCAGCGGATAACCGCCGGCATCCACAAGTACAGCCGCGTGGCGCGCGAGGCCGAGGCGCGCGTCACCTCATTCGTCGGCGAGATGTTCGCCGCCGTGCAGGCGATCCGGGTAGCCGGCGCCGAGCCCAACGTGCTCGGCCGGCTGGAGGCGCTGAACGACGTGCGTCGCAAGACCGCCGTGCGCTACCGCGTCTATGTCACCTTGCTGGACACGTTCGGCGTCGGCGCCTCCAGCGCCGCGCTGGGGCTGGTGCTGCTGCTGGCGGCCAGCGCGATGCGCGACGGGCGCTTCACGATCGGCGACTTCACCCTGTTCGCCGCCTACGTCGGCGCGGCCACCTCCGCGCCGCGATGGCTCGGGCGCCTGCTCGCCCGCAAGCGCACCGCCGACGTCGCCTGGATGCGGATCACGACGCTGATGGACGATGCGCCCGATCGGGCGCTCGTCGCCCGCGCGCCGGCCGCGCCGCGCGCGGCGCCGGCCGAGCCCAGGTTCGAGCAGCTTCAGGCGCGCGGCCTCACCGCGCTGCACCCGACCTCCGGCCAGGGCGTGCGCGACATCAGCTTCACCCTGAACCGCGGCGAGGTGCTGATCGTCACCGGCCGGGTCGGGGCGGGGAAGTCGACGCTGCTGAAGGCCGTCGTCGGCCTGCTGCCGATCGAGGCCGGCCAGCTTCTGTGGAACGGCGCGCCGGTGGACGACGCGGCCACCTTCATGACGCCGCCGCACTGCGCCTACACCGCCCAGGCGCCGCGGCTCTTCACCGAGAGCCTCAGCGAGAACATCCTGATGGGCGAGGACGACCGCGAGGGCGAGCGTGTGGCGCAGGCGGTCCATCTCGCCGTGCTGGAGGACGACATCCGCCAGCTCGGCGCCGGCCTCGATACGCTGGTCGGCACGCGCGGCGTCACGCTCTCCGGCGGCCAGGTGCAGCGCGCCGCCGCCGCTCGGATGTTCGCGCGCCGGCCTGAGCTCCTGGTGTTCGACGACGCCTCCAGTGCGCTCGACGTGCGCACTGAGCACACTTTCTGGGAGCGGCTCTTCGCCTCGGGCCAGCACAGCTGCCTCGCGGTCAGCCATCGCCTGGAGGCCTATCGCCACGCCACCGAGATCCTGGTGCTCGACGACGGCCGCGTCGCCGCGCGTGGCACGCTTCGCGAGCTCTTGCAGTCGAGCCCGCTGTTCCGCGAGGTCTGGCACGAGAGCGCCCACGCCGCCGCCGTCGCCCACCACCACGCCGAACCGGTGGACTGACCGCGCCGGTTGCGCGGCCGGCGTGGTCGCCGTAGCTCGTCGGCGCGATGACGACCGGCGCCGCCCCCTCGCTGCAGCAGCTCTTCGATGACGGCGTCGCCGCTCATCGGGCCGGCCGGCTCGCGAAAGCCTGTGCGGCCTACGAAGCGATCCTGGCCCGCGATCCCGGCTCGTTCGATGCGCTGCACATGCTGGGCGTGGCGGCCGTGCAGTCCGGCGAGGCGGCGCGCGGCGCGGCGCTGATCGAGGCGGCCATCCGCATCGTCCCGAGCTCGGCGGCGGCGCACGTCAATCTGGCGACGGCGCAGACCGCGCTCGGGCGACACGAGGCGGCGCTCACGAGCGCCGAGCGGGCGCTCGCCCTCGATGGCGCAAGCCCCGACGCACACATGGCTTGCGGTAACGCGCTGATCGCGCTGGGCCGCGCCGGCGAAGCGCTCACGGCCTACGAGCGGGCGCTGGCGCTGCGGCCGGACGATCCGCAAGGCCGCTACAACCGCGCCAATGCGCTGCGCGATCTCGGCCGCCTCGAGGCGGCCGTCGCGGGCTACGACGCCGCCATCGCGCTTTGGCCCGCCTACGTCGAGGCGCTCGGCAACCGCGGCGCCGTGCTGGCGCGCCTCGCGCGGCTCGACGAGGCGCTGGCCAGCCTCGATACTGCGTTGGCCGCGCGGCCAAGCGCGGAGGCCCACCGCAATCGCGGCGCAGTGCTGGCGAGGCTGCGCCGACTGGAGGAGGCCATCGCCAGCTACGAGGCCGCGGCTGCGGCCGATCCGGAGAGCGCCCAGGCGCACAGCGACCGCGCCAGCGCGCTCAACGACCTCGGCCGCTCGCCGGAGGCGCTCGCCGCCGCCGACCGGGCCATCGCGCTCGATCCGCAGCTCGCCGACGCCCACAACAATCGCGGCGTCGCCCTCTATACGCAGCGCCGGCTCGACGAGGCGCTGGCGTGCTACGATCGGGCCTTGGCGATCGCGCCCGACGCGGCCGAGCCGCATGTCAATCGGGCGCTCGCCCGCCTGCTCGCCGGCGACCTGGCGGCCGGCTTTGCGGAGTATCGCTGGCGCTGGCGGCTGAGCGGGGTTGAGCGCGAGCGGCCCCGCATCGGCTGCCCTGAGTGGGAAGGCGAGCCGCTCGCCGGCCAGCGGCTGCTGATCTTCGCCGAGCAGGGCTTTGGCGACACTCTGCAGTTCGTCCGCTTCGTCCCACGCGCCGCCACGCTGGGGGCGGGGGTCACCCTGCTGGTCGAGGCGCCGCTCGTGAAGCTGCTCGCCGCATCGCTGCCCGGGGTAGAAGTGGTGGACCGCCTGCCTGAAAATGCGGCCTTCGATGCGCAGGCCGCCATGCTCTGCCTGCCGCGACTGCTGGGCGTGACCTTGGACACGGTCCCGGCCGACACGCCCTATCTCGCCGCCGACCCCGCCGCCAGCGCCGGCTGGGCGCGGCGGCTGGCGGCGCTGCCAGGGCGGAAGGTCGGGCTCGTCTGGGCCGGCGCCTCGCGGCGCCACGAGCCGGCCGCCGCGGCAATCGACGCCCGCCGCAGCCTGCGGCTCGCTCAGCTGGCGCCCCTGGCGTCGGCGCCCGGCGTGCAGTTCGTCAGCCTGCAGATCGGCGAGCCGGCGGCCGAGGCGTCGGCGCCGCCGCGCGGGCTGCAGCTCGTCGACTGGACGGGCGAGCTCGGCGACTTCGCCGACACCGCCGCCCTCGTCGCCGGCCTCGATCTCGTCATCAGCGTCGACACTTCCGTGGCCCATCTGGCGGGCGCGCTCGGGCGGCCGGTCTGGATCCTCTCGCGCTATGACGGCTGCTGGCGCTGGCTGAGAGATCGCGACGACAGTCCGTGGCACCCGACGGCGCGGCTGTTCCGCCAGCCGGCGCCTGGCGACTGGGAAAGCCCGATCGCCGCGGTCGTTGCGACGCTGGCGGAGTTCTAGGAGCGGGCTGATTTTGATTGGAATCGCCGTCCAACGGCTGAAAAACCGGCGCAGCGACCGCTTTTATCCGACGCAGCGATCGTGTGGCCTGGCGCCGCCCCACTGGCGGCGCGCACGAAAAACCCCGCGCTGCGGCCGCTTTTTCGGGCGCAGCGCAGCCTTGGTGGCCGATTGCAGCGCTGCGTCAGCCACATGGCGCCGCGACCTGGCCGCAACGGCCATCGTCGCGCGGCGCTTCACGAGACGAGCGTGTCGGGCTGCTTCTCGCCCTCGACTACCTGCGGCGCGCTCCTGCGCGCTTCCCTGCGTCCCAGCACCAGCCCCCAGAGGCAGACGCCGGCCACGATGACGAACGCCAGCACCACATAGTGCCAGTTGCGCACGACCAGACCGGCGACGTCGTAGACGAGGGCGATGGCGCCCAGCGTGGCGCCGACGGCCGCCACGGTCATCAGCAACTTCATCAGGACAAGCCCCGGGTCCCAGCCGTTCGCTGGCGCGTCCGGGCCTTTCGGCGTCGCCAGGCCGAAGCGATAGATGAGGGCGCCGTAGACCAGCGTCGCCGGGACTGTGAACCGCCACAAGGCGATGTAGAAGTCGAGCACATCCCCTAGCGCGAGGAGGAAGGCAAAGACGGCGCAAACCACCAGGGCGATGCGCGCAGCCGGTCCCCAGAGGACCATGGGCTCCTCCCAAGCGTTCTTGGCTCGGGCAGGGGATACCCTCCGCCGCGCCGGCGCAAGGCCAGCCGCAGCTTCGCGGCGGCCAGGGGTGTCGGACGCGCAAGCGGCCGGCTAGAGGTGGTCGGGCGAACGCCAGCCGGGGAGCGCGGGGCGCGGCGGCGACTTACCTGCTCCTGCTCACAGCGTTTCGGGCCGGCAGAACCCGGCCCATTGCCACGGCGTCGGCATCTCTTAGACTTTCGCCATTCGCGGTGCGTACGGGGGGCTCAGCTCTTGGGACTCGCTTCCGAGCCGGCCGCACTGCAAGGGTCGAAGCTCCCAGTGGTCGGGGTCCTGTCCCGCCGTTGGGTGTTTGCGTCCGTGCTCGTCGCGGTCATGGCCAGCTTCTTCCTGGCGGCCAGATTCCTGCCGCCGGTCGATACCGGATGGCCATCGATGGCCGTGATCGACGGCTACACCAACCAGCTCCTGCCGCTGCTCGCCATCCTGCTCGCCGGAGCGATCGTGCTGGGCGGCCTGGTCTACATGCGCGGCCAGGACGCACTGCCGTTCGCGACACGCGACAGCCAAGCCGCGCGAGGTTGGCGCTGGCACGTCCTTGCCGCCGCGCTGCTCTGCCTGCTGGTCGTGAATCTCGCGCCGCTTTGGTCTCAGCCTGGCGCCTACTTTGGTCGCCGCGTGATGCTGATGGACGCCGGCGAGCGGCCGTACGTCGACTTCGAGTACGGGTACGGCTACCTGACAGCCTACGCCCCTTACCTGTTTCACCAGGCCGGCCTCTCGATCCAGGCCTCGCTGCAGCTGGCGCTCAGCCTCGCCGTGGTGCTCGGCGTGTTGTCGCTCGCCGCCATAACGCGTCGGTGGGTTCCAGGTCCGCGATACCGCGTCTGCCTGCTGTGGCTCCTGGTGGCGTGCGAGGTCTTCGCGGCGCCTGGGCCATCGCTCAACTACAACTTCTGTCGCTACGCCCTGCCGTTCGTGCTGCTCGGCGGTCTGGCTGACAGGTTGCCCACTGCAGGGCCTGCGACGGCTTTCGCCGCGACCTTCCTCGCCAATGTTGTCGTCTACGGAATTTCTCCGGAGATGGGTTGCGCGTTGAGCGTCGCCTGCATGGCCTGGCTCAGCATCGCCTGGGTCGAGGCGCCGGCGCGCACGGTGCTTGCCGCCATGCTTGCCGTCGCGGCCGCCGTCGCCGTCACGCTGATCTTCGCCTGGCCGATGTTCGCAACGATGCTTCAGTTGACCCAGAACCAGGTGGGGCGGCCGGTGACGCCCCACCTGATGATGGTCCTGGCCGTCGGGTCGTTCCTGGTGACGGCGGCCGCGGCCGTGGCGGCTGCGCTCACCGCCTGGCGAAGCGCCGCGCAGGGCCGGCGGGCCGTGGCGGCGTCGACCTTCTGCGCCTGTGCGGCGCTGGCCGCCGCGCTGCTGCCCGCGCTTGTCTGCCGCGCGTGGCCCGCGATCACCCTCGCATACGGCTTCGCGTCGATCGTGATGCTGGTCGGGCAGCTCGTCGCGGCCGGCGCCAAGGTCCCGGCCACCCTGCTGACGCTCGCGCTCGCCGCCTTCGTTGCGTGGGTGGGGCTGCCCGAAGCGCGCGCCGACATCAGCCGGATCCATGCGACCCTTGCCGGAGTCGGGACCGGGTCAAGACCTGTCGCCGGCGACACGAAGCAGCTGTTGCTCCGCTTCCCTCACGCGCTCGATCCAGTCGGCGCAGCGCCGTTCGCGGAGCCGCCGCTGGCGAAGGTCGGCTTCTTCCCCGGCCTGGCGGGCGGCGATGCGCTCACGCCCGCAGCCTTTGCGCGCAAGTTCGCGGAGGTCAGGGCGGCCAGCTACTACATCCTGCCGTCCGATCCGCACGCCCTGGAAAGGGAGCCGGCCGATCCGTCCAACATCACCTGGCGGCGGTTCGACACGGTCGGCCTGTGGCCGTTTCACATCAAGCCCGTGAGATCGCTAGCCTCCCCGCGGAGCGCCTTCATCCGCGCGATCTACGCCCGCTGCCGGTTGCTGGCGGCTGCTTCGAGCACCATGGTCTGCGCCTACAATTGAGGGAAGGACCCCCGCGCTGGCGCAGCCGCAGCTTCGCGTCAGTCGCCCGTCGCCGCGAACTCGTACACGTGCTGACCGTCACGGGTCGTCAGGGTCGGCTTGCCGTCATGGGCGCCGATCACGAACTCCAGTCCCAGCGTCTGCGGATCGATCGTGACGAGCGAGACCGTGCCATCGTCGTTGTGACGGGTCGCAACATCGCTGACCCAGGCTTGCGTGCGAAGGCGCACAGAACCTCCGGCGCGTTCCACCGTCAGCTTGCCGAGGTCGGCGTTGGCGTAGGCCGGGGCGAGGGCCACGACGTCGGCGGCCGCCGCGGGGATGGTCAGGCGTTTGCGGGCAACGGTCCGGTGCGCCTCGATCTGGGCCGCGGCGGCGGAAATGTCGTCGGCCGCTTCGGGCCGGCCGTCATAGAGGATCTCCAGCAGCCGGCGCATGAAGGGGCGCCGCATGAACGCGCCGTTGTCGGCGTTGGTGAGGATCACGGCCCCGACCTGGGCCGACGGAATGGCGAAGATGTCGCTGTGGTAGCCGGCCAGGTCGCCGCCGTGATGGATGACCGAGACGCCCCAGGTTGCATCCTCCATCAGGCCCATGCCGTACCAATGATCCTCGCCGATCGGCGCGCCGCGGACCCGCCGCGCGAGCAGGCTCTCGGCCGTGACGAAACGCCGGCCGTTGGCAAGCACGCCTTCGGCGAGCTCGTTCTGGACGTAGAGGATCATGTCGTGGGGAGACGACCAGGCGCCGCCCGCCGGGCGGAACGGCGCGACGGCGTTGTTGATATCCATGCCAAGGACCTGAAGCTTGCCGTCCGGGTCCTTGCCGTGCGGACTGGCGTGATCGCCCGCGAGCGCCACCTCGCTCGAGAACGTCGTGTCGTGCATGCCCAGCGGCGCGAAGACCATCTCCTGCATCGCCGCGTCGAACGCCGCTCCCAGCTCGCGGCCGGGCTGCGCCACGTGCGCGCCGACGAAACCCGCCGCCGCGGCCATCAGGTTGTTGTACTGGAAGACCTCTCCGAAGCGGCTCGTCGGCTGGGTGGCGGCCAGCTGGACGAAGGTGCTCTCTGGCGGAGTGTCGGCGGTGGTGGTGAACAGCCACTCGAAGTCCTTGCGCGGCAGCCCGGTGAACGCGGAGACGAGGTGCCTGACCAGGACCTGGCGGGTGGTCTCATCGTCCCCCAGTCGGAAGGCGGGATAGATCTTGGTGACGGGGTCGTCCCAGCCGAGCTTGCCCTCGTCCACCAGCCGGGCCAGCAGCAGCGTCGTCATGCCCTTCGTGTTCGAAGCCACCATGAACCGCGTGTGCGCGCCGACCGTCTCCGGGCGGCCAGCTTCGCGAACCCCCACGCCGCCTTCGTAGACGATCTCGCCATGATCGATGAGCGCCACGCCGACGCCGGGCACGTCGAGCGTTGCGGCGGCGTCGCGCACGAAGTCCAGCAGTTCGCTGACCCGCGCCGGATCCAGCCGATGCGCGGCGCGGCCGGCAAAGGTCTCGCGGCCGTGTCCGGCCGGCCGCAGGCTTTGCAGGATCAGGTTGAACGCACTTGCGCGCTTTGCGAGCGTGGCCGTGTTGCCGCTGACGACCACCACGATCCAGGCTGGCCCCTTGCGACGCGCGACCGCGACCACGGTCACGTGCTCGCCGGGCGAGGTCTCGTAGTTGACGATCGCCTGCTCGTCCCACCCGTCTCGGGCCGGCGTGGGCGCCAGGAGCTTGAAGTTGTGAGTCTCCTTGCCGCGCCAGGCCGCCCAGGCGGCGGCTGCGGCGCTCCTGGCGTCCGAGGCCGACCCCACGTCGACGATGGCAAGCGCGAGGTCGGCTTCCGGCGGAGCGAGCTCGATGAGCGAGCCGCTCGCCTGTTGCGACCAGCCCTCGGGGACGGAGAAGGTTGCGCTCGCGTGGGTCGGCGTTGACACTCGAGAAAGTCCCTGGCGGTCGTTGTCGGTCAGCCCCCGACGAGGCAGGCCCAAGTCGCCTCTCGCACCTTGCTTCGAGGCAGGCTGGGTGGTGGCGCTGACAGTCTAGCGCTAGCTTGTCTCCGTCTCACGCCCGATGGCGAGGGCGCCGCAATGAGTCAAGATCGTCACCGATTGGCGAGAAGCTTGAACAGCAAGACTTGAGTCAGCGGGCGACGCCTGCATAGCATACCTTTGAGGGACGCTAGGGTCGTGAGGGAGGGGAATGGCTAGCCTGAACGTGCGGCCGAACCCATGGCTCTGGACGATAGCGGCGCTTGGCGGATTGGCCTGGGGATTGATCGCGGTGATCTTCGCCGCGGTGGGTCCCGGCGAATATGTCCCGCGCATCTTCCACAACTCTCACGCCGAGCACTTCGTCGCGTTCTACGCCCTAGACTCTGCTGGCCTCGGCTGCATTTTCGCGCGCGCCCTTGCTCCACGTATGCTTGTCGCTTTCGCTGATGGCGCTCGTCCTCGCGGTCGTGCGCCTGTTTATCCCCCGACATCAGCTCGCTGATGCTGAGGACCTCGCCGCGGACCTCGGGGGCATAGTGGCGGCGGTCGCGCCCATATTGGTCGGGCGCTTTCGGCAAATCGTCGCCCAGCGGGAGGCCGGGCCGCCCGAATAAGAGCGGCGGCTACGGCCCGAGCGCCTGCAAGGTCGGCGGGGAGACGCCTGGAACGATGGTCCAAGTGTGCGTGAAGTCAAAACCCACGTAGGTGGACTGCGCCGTCGGACTAAGTCCGGTCAGGCCGCCGATGCCGGTTACGCTGGTCTGGTTGACGGCGCCGTTGGTGACGGCGACGCCGGTTGTCTGACCGCTCGCGCCTTCGTCCCAGTAGAGGTTCGTCAGCGTCACCGGGCCGTTCGTCAGCCCGTCCGCGAAGCCGATCAGTCCCGCGGACGTCGTACCGCTGACGACCGCGCCGGAGCTCCAGCTGGCGCTTATGCTGCCGCGGGCATAGCCAACCAGTCCGCCGGTGTCGGTTCCGGCGCCCACCGCGTCGGTGGCGTAGGTGTCCTGAATGACGCCGCCCGCATCGTTGAAGCCCACCAGGCCGCCGGCTTCCGAGGAGGCGCTCACCGTTCCGCCCGCTGCGGCGGCGGTGTTGATCGTCGCATCATTGTAGCCGACGAGGCCGCCGACGCCCGTATCGCCGCTGACGTCCCCGCTGGCGGAGGCTGCTTCGATCGTCCCACGGTTCACGCCGACCAGCCCGCCCGTCCACGTCCATCCGTTGACCTGGCCGCTCGCGCTCGAGCCGCCTGTGACTGTCCCCAGGTTGTAGCCGACAAGCCCGCCTATGGCGTAACCGTTCGCGTTGATGGTCTCGGATGAGCTGGAGCCCGTGATCAGGCCGCCCGAGTCGTTGCCGCCCACCAGGCCGCCGACCTCGTCGGCGCCGCTCACGGTTCCAACGCTGGCGACGGCGTTGCTGATCGTCCCGTTGTTGTATCCGGCGAGACCCCCAACGCCCAGCTCGCCGCTGGCATTCCCGCTGGCGGTGACGTTGGCGATCGTCCCGAAGTTCACGCCGACGAGCCCGCCCGTGTATATCCCTCCGGTGACCTGGCCGCTGGCGCTGGAGGCGGCGCCGCTGATCGTCCCGTCGCTGTAGCCCACGAGACCGCCCGTCGCCACGCCCGAGCTCCCCGAGTTCACCGTCTCCGAGGAAACGGAGCCCGAGATTTGGCCGCTTATGTCGTTATAGCCGACGAGGCCGCCGATATAGGTCGGACCGCTCACCGTTCCGCTGCTGGCGCTGGCGTCGGTGATCGTGGCGTCGTTGTAGCCCGCCAGGCCGCCGACGGCGACCACTCCGCTGACGTTGCCGCTGGCGCTGGAGTTGCCGCTGATCGTCCCCTCGTTCACGCCGGCCAGACCGCCCACCCAGGTCCCGCCGGTCACCTGGCCGCTGGCGCTGGAGGCGCCCGTGATCACGCCCCCCGCGTTCCAGCCCACGAGCCCCCCCACGGCCGCAACGGAGCTGCCCACGCTCACCGTCTCCGATGAACTGGACCCGGTGATCAGGCCGCCCGAGTCGTTGTAGCCGACGAGACCGCCGATCTCTTCGGACGCGCCGCTCACCGTCCCCACGCTGCTCGTCGCGTTACTGATCGTGGCGTTATTGTAGCCGACCAGGCCGCCGACCACCACGTTCCCGCTGACGTTGCCGCTGGCCGACGCTCCCCCGTCGATCGTCCCGTCGTTCTCGCCGGCGAGGCCACCGACCCCCAGGTTCCCGCTGACGTTGCCGCTGGCGCTGGAGCCGCCGGTGATCGTCCCCCCCTCGTTCCAGCCCACGAGCCCGCCAGCTGTAAAGCTCACTGCGTTGACCGTCTCCGACGAGCTGGAGCCCGTGATCACGCCGGTCTCGTCGTTCACGCCGACCAGGCCGCCGGCGGCTGCAAAGGCGTTCACCATCCCGCTGCTGGTCGCAGCGTTGGTAATCGTGCCGACGTTGTAGCCCGCCAGGCCGCCGACCCCCTCGTTCCCACTGACGTTCCCGCTGGCAGAGGCTGCGCTGATCGTGCCTTCGTTCACGCCGACGAGCCCGCCCGTCCACGACATCCCGCCTGTCACCTGGCCGCTGGCGCTGGAGCCGCCGGTGACTGCCCCCACGTTGAAGCCGACAAGCCCGCCGATGGCGTAACCGTCCGCGTTGACGGTCTCGGATGAACTGGAGCCGGTGACCAGGCCGCCCGAGTCGTTGCCGCCCACGAGGCCGCCGACCTCGTTCGCACCGCTCACGGTTCCAACGCCGGCCACGGAGTTGCTGATCGTCCCGTCGTTGTAGCCGGCCAGACCGCCGACCCCCGCGGTTCCGCTGACGTTCCCGCTGACGGTGACGGCGATGATCGTCCCATAGTTCACGCCGACCAGCCCGCCTGTCCACGTCGGGCTGCCGGAGGTGCTGACGCTGGCGCTCGCCAGCCCGAGGTCGCGGATGACGCCGGCGGCGCTCAGCGTCCCGAAGAGGCCGGCGCCAGCGTCGTTGCTGGTGTCGTTGATGGTCAGGCCGGTGATCGTGTTCCCAAGTCCCTCGAACGTCCCAGAGAAGCTGCCCACGACCGCGCCGGAATAGGTCGAGGACGCGGTGAGGTTCGTCGCCAGGGCGTAGTCGCCGGACTGACCATTGATCCCGCCCACGTCGCTCATCGAGTAGAGCAGGGTGTAGGGCGTCCCGTTGACGGTCAGCGCCTGGCCGGGGATCCCTTCGCCCGTCCCGGCGGCGTAGCTGATGTCGCCGCTGACGCCGAAAGAGAGCCGCGGCTGGGTCACGCCGCCGATCGACTGGGTGGCGGCATTCAGGGTCACCGTACCGGCGCCGGTGACGCTGACCGGCGCGTCAATCGCCAAAGCGCCGGCGGCGGCGAGGGTGAGGCTGCCCGAACCGCCGACCGTGACCGTGTCGGCGACGGTGATCGGCGCTGAACTGGCGGTGCTCGTAACGTCGAAGTAGCCGGAGGTGGTGACCGGCTGGTCGATCCTGAAGTGGGGGCCGGTGGCGGTGAGGATGGTGTTGGTCGCCCCCGCGATGGCGGCCAGCGCCGCGGCGTTGCCGCCGGCGGCGGCGTTCACGTCGCTGAGCGCCGCCGAATAGGTGACCTCGCTCGTGGTGTCGATGAGCGCGCTGCCGTAGAGGTTGACGCCGCCGGTGTTGTTGACCCCGGCCGAAGTGACGAAGGTCGCTGCATTGGCGCCGTAGGCGAGCACGCTGGCGCCGTTGGGGGCGCCGCCCGCCGCGGTGAAGACGTAGTAGTAGCCGTTGGCGCCGGTGGTGGCCGGGTCGAGGCTGACGCCGCCTGCCACCACGCCGACGGTGACTGCCCCGTTCGCGCCCGACGCCAGCGCCGTCACTCCCCGGTCCGAATAGGCGATGCCCGAGACCGCCTGGACGCCGTTGGGGAAGAAGTTGACCAGATAGGGATAGACGCCGTCCTCGCCGCCGGCCGCGCCGCCGGCGAAGGCCGAGCCGAGATTGACGCCGGTCGTGGCGGCGCTCTGCAGCGCCCCTGTGAACAGAAGCGCCGCCCCGCCGCTGTCGAGGGGCACGCCACTCGTCAGACGGTCCCAGTAGCCGTCGGTCAGCGTAGCGCCGTGACGGCTGTGCCCGACAACGCCGCCGACGCTCGAGAAAAGAGCGCTCACCGCGCCGGTCGCGTAAACGTGGCCGATCGCGCCGGCGTTCTCGCCGACGAGGCCGCCGACGCCGTCGCTGCTGCTTCCAGCGGCGACCGCTCCCATCGCGAAAGCCTGCTGGATCGTGCCGGCGTTGTACCCGGCGAGGCCGCCGACGGCTTCGGCGTTGGCCCCGGCCAAGACGGCGTTGGTCGCGAACGACAGCTGGATCGCGCCTTCGTTGTCGCCGACGAGACCGCCGACGGCGAGGCTTGCATTCCCTGCGCTGACGGCGCCGCCGGTGGCGAACGACTGGAGGATCGCGCCGTCGCTCACGCCAACCAGGCTGCCGACATCGGCGCTGCCGTCCGCGGCCGTGATCGACACGTCGGCAAGGCCGATGTCGCGGATGATGCCGCCCGAGTTCAGCCGCCCAAAGAGGCCGTCGTTGCCATTACCGACGGTGTCGCCAATGGTGAGTCCGCTGATCGTGTTGCCGAGGCCCTCGAACCTGCCTGAGAAGGCGCCCACCACTGCGCTGGGGTAGGTGGTCGCGGACGCATCCAGGCTGGTGGCCAGGGCGACGTAGCCCGAGCCGCCGTTGATCGCGGCGACGTCGCTCATCGAATAGAGCAGCGTGTAGGGCGCCCCCTCGATCGAGAGCGCCTGGCCGGCAATTCCCTCGCCACTTCCCGCGGCGAAGCTGATGCTGTCGCCCTGCGCGACCGTCAGGAACGGGTCCAAGGTCGAGCCGCCGTCGTTCTCGCCGGCGGCCGTCAGGGCCACCGTCTCGCCGCCGGTGACGCTCACCGGCGCGTTGATCGCCATTGCGCCGGCCGCGTCCAGGCCGATGCTGCCGGTCCCGTTCACAGTGATCGACCGGGCGACGGTGATCGGCGCGCCGGCGGTGGTCTGCACGAAGAAGGTGGCCGAGGTCGTCAGCGGCTGGTCGACGGTGAAGCTGCTGGCCGAGGTGACGAAGCCCTGCCCGGTCGCGCCGTTTATCGCCGCCGCCGCGGCCGCCACGCCGCCGTCGGCCGCCAGCGCCGTGGCCTGGGCCTGGGTCAGCGTCGGCACGGTGGAGAGCGTGGCGGCCGTCGTCGGGACCGTCACCGCCTGTCCGTAGAGGTCGACGCCGCCGGTATTGTTGTCCCCGGCCGAGGTGGCGAGGGTCGCCGCGTTGCTCCCATACGCCAGCACGTTGGCGCCGTTCGGCACGGCGCCGGCCGCGGTGTAGACGTAGTAGTAGCCGTTAGCGCCGGTAGTGGCCTGGCCGAGGCCGACCCCGCCGGCCACCACGCCGATAGCGGTCCCCGTCAGCGCCGTCGCCCCGGCGTCCGAGTAGGCGAAGCCCGAGACCGCCTGCACGCCGTTCGGGAAGAAGTCGACCAGATAGGGATAGACGCCGTCCTCACCGCCCGCCGCCCCGCCGGCGAAGGCCGCCCCGAGGGTGATCCCGGTCGTCGCCGTGCTTTGCAGCTGCGCGGTGGTGAAGCCGGCGACAGCGGCCACAGCGCCGGAGCCGACCCCGACCGTGGGTTGGCCGCTGGTGAGCGTGTCCCAGTAGGCGTTCTGGAAATCGCCGCCGCTGTCGTCTTCGCCGACGAGGCCGCCGATTTCCGTCGGCGTTGCGCCGGCCGCAGCGCGCACCAGGCCCGTCGAATAGACGCTGGTCAGCGATCCCTCGTTCGTGCCGACAAGGCCGCCCAGCTGATCGCCGCCGATGACCGCGCCAGTCGCATAGACGCCCGCGACGCCGCCCAGATTGTATCCGATCAGGCCGCCGACATCGATGCCCTCATTGCCGAATGAGTCGACGTAGCCCGTCACCGCGCCGGTTGCGTAGGCGTTGACGACGGTCCCGTCGCCGGTCGGATTGGTCGCGTTGGTTCCGGGCGCATCGGTCTCGTTGATGCCGATCAGTCCGCCGACATTCTGCGTGCCGAGAACCGCGCCGGTGGCGTAGGAATCGATCACCGCGCCGCCATTGTCGCCGATCAGCCCGCCGACGCTGACGCCCGCGATGAGTGAAGGACTGACCCCGGCATCGACCGCGCCGGTCGCATAGGAATTGCTGACCACGACGTTGTTGTTGCCGTTGGTGATGCCGATCAGCCCGCCGATCTGATCGCCGCCGAGCGCCGTCACGGCGCCCGTGGCGTAACTTGCCGTCACGCTGCCGGCATCGAGCTGACCGATCAGCCCGCCGATCGCCGAGGGCTCGCCGCTCGACGCCGAATCGACAAGTTCGCCGGTGACGGCGCCGGTCGAGCTGGAATTGGCGAGCGCACGGCCAGGCTCTCCGAACTCTCCGATCAAGCCGCCGACGAAAAAGAACCCTGTCACGGCCATGCTCGAATGCACGTTGTTGACGTCGCCGCCGTCGAAGCCGGCCAGAGCGCCGACGTTGGCGTTGCCGGTCAGGCTGCCGCCGGAAAGCGCCAGATCGGATATGTTGCCCGTGACGCTCGCGAAGAGGCCGATGCCTTCGTCCGCCGGCGCCGTGTTGGCGAAGATCGTCAGATTGGAGATCGCGTTGCCGAGACCCTCGAACGTCCCCGTGAAGCTGGTGGGGATCGGCGCGGACCCATAGGTTCCGTCGTTTGTCGCGTCGTAGGAATTGGCGAGCGCGTAGAAGCCGCCCGGATTGGCCGCGATGTCGCTCGCCAGGCCGGCCACGCTGTTTTCCAGCGTGTAGGCGTTGCCGTTGATGGTGAGGCTGCCCTGCGTGGCGCCGCCGACCACATCGGTGAACGCGACGTTGCCCGCGAAGCCCGCGGGGCCGTAAGCGAAGCTCAAGGCGCCGCCCGAGCCGCCGTGGTCATTGGTGTCGAGCACGAGAGCGCCCGCGCCGCTGACTGTGATCGGCGCATCGATGGCGATGGAATGGTAAGCGTCCAGCGTCAGGGTCGCGGTGGAGTCCCAGCCGACCGGCGAGGCGATGATGATGTCGCCGGCGCCGTTGCTGGTCGCGCCCAGGCCGGTGACGCCGGTCTCGCTCGGGGTGGTGGACGTGGTCTCCAGCGTGACGCTGGCGCCGCCGGTCAGCGCGTCGGAGAGGGTTGTCGCGTCGGCGCCGCTGATCGTCAGGTCTTCAGGGTCGACCAGCCAGTGGCCGGCCTTGATCGTCAACCCGGCGAAGTCGACGCTGGCGCCCGAGGTCTCGACCTGGCCGCCGCCGGCCGCGCCCGAGGCGTCGAGGCTCGCCCCGCCAAGCGCGAGCGCGCCGCCGGTGACGGTGATGTCCCGCCGGTCCCGGTGGCGCTCGCCGTCGAGAGCGACCCGGAGATCGCCACCGATCCGCCGGGGCCGCCGCCGATCTGGATGTTGCCGTCCTGGCCGCCGATCGACTGGGCGTTGATGCTGCCAGAGATGTTCACCGCATTGCGGGCCGCGGTCACCGCGGTCGCCGCATCCAGGATCACCGTCGAGCCCGGCGCGACGATCTGGCCGGTGTCGGAAACCAGCGGGCTTGCCCCGCCGCCGGCGGTCGGCACGGCCACCTGCAGGAAGCCGTCGCCGGAGACGTCGAGCGTGGCCTGCTCGCCCGAGCCCAGCGCCACCTGGCCCAGCGGCACGGCGATCAGCCCGGCGTTGCTCACCTGGCCGCCGAGCAGCGCCGCGTAGCCGCCGCGGCCGACGGTGATCAGCCCGGCGTTGGCGACCCCCGCCGAACTTCCGGCGCCGTAAAAGCTCTTCCGAGCCTTCCTGAAGTCGTCGTCAGTGATGGCGAGCGTGGAGGCCACGAAGCCGCCGCCGACGTTCACCACCCCCGACTGGGTGATGGCGATGCCGTTGGGGTTGACCAGATAGACCACCCCGTTGGCGGTCAGGGTCCCGGCGATCACCGAGCTGGTTGACCCCGTCACCCGGTTGAGGATCTCCGCCGTGGCGTTCGGCTGCACGAAGGTGACGGCGCCGCTCTTGCCGATCGAGAAACTCTGGTAGTTGACGATCGCGCTCTGAGAGCCCTGCGTCACCGTCATGGTGGTGGGGGTCTTGGCGATCGCCACCGAACCGGCCGCGACCGACGCGCCGGTCGGCAGCGTCTGAGCCTGCGCGGCCGATGCCCAGCCCAGGCCGCCAAGCGCGGTCGAGGCCAGCAGCAACCGGACGAAACGATGGTGTGAGTGCGGATGCGATCGGCGGCCCGCGCCGTGCGCGGCGTCCGGGCGATATGAGAACCAAATCACGACCTACGACCAAACTTTCAGACGCCGCCGTCCCGCAGCTTCACCGTAGCTCTCAACTTACCGGTGTCCAAATGAAACTTGGCAGATCGTCAATCACGGCGATGATCTAGAACATGGCCGAGCCTGTCAGGGTGAGGCGGTTCCCGCCCGGGACACCGTCGGATCGCGTCTGTCGACCGTACTCGAGCGTCAGCAGGCCATTAGAAAGAGAGCCGGCCTCGCCGCCGATGAGCCGCAGGCCCACGCCATAGGAACCCGCCCGCACGTCCGCACGCTGCACGGCGCTCGGCTGGGCCAGGACCACCTCACCGTAGGCCCCGAACACGTAGGGCGACAGGAACATGCCGGCCTTGGCGCGCGGCGCCAGCCGCGGCAGCGCGAATGGCGCGGAGACTTCCACGCGACCCACGTAGCCGCTGTCCCCTTGCAGGGTTCCGGCATCGAAGCTGGAGAGTTGGCCCGGGCCGGCGAGCCCGATCTGCTCGCTATGGACCAGTGGCTCGTTGAATGACGTCTGGGCGGCCCCGCTCAGCGCGACCGCCAGATGCGGCGCCAGCGTCTGGTCGTACGAGGCCGACACCGCCAGCTTCTGGAAGGCGGCGTCCGCGCCCTGCGCGGAGAGCGGCAGCGTCGGCGTCGCCTGCGCCGCCGTGCGGGCGCCCAGCACGTCCAGGCCGAACGATGGCGTCATGGAGGCCGAGAATGCGCCGCCCCAGGGGGCGAGATAGTCGACCTCGTTCACCATCCGCAGCGCGCGGACGCGGTCGAGCGAGATCGGCAGCGTCGCCGCCGCGGTGACGAGCCAGTCCTCCTCGTCCTGCACATCGAAGACGAGCTGGCTGGACAGGTTGAGGTCGCGGGACCGGAGCCAGGGGTAGCGCAAGCGGAAGCTGAGCCGTTCGAACTGGTCGGTCGACTGCAATCCCGACTGCGGCGCCGGCGTGGTGCGCGCGAGCGTCGCCTCCACGTTCAGGGTGAGGCCGTCGTCGCCGATCGGCGCCAGCACCCCGGCCGCGAGGATGCGGTTGCGGGCGTGCGGGTCGAGAAAACCGTCCACGCCGCCGCTCGGATCGCCGCTCGCGCGGACATAGGCCTGCTCGCCGAGACCGAGCAGAGAATTGAAGTTGAACCCGAGCCCGGCCTGGTAGCGGCCCAGCGACCGGGAGAGCGTATTGTCTGCGCTCAGCACGGCGCCGACCGGCTGGCCGCTCGCCTGGATCACCAGCACCGCCGCGCCGACCACCGAGCCCGGCGCGAGGGTCGAGCGCAGGACCACGCCCGGCGCATCGCCCGCGAGCAGCAAGCGGCGTTCGAGGTCCTTCTCGAGCACATGGCCGTGGCCCTGCAGCGGCGCCAGCAGGGCGGCCAGGCGAGCACGCAGCCGTCCGGGAACCTGGCGCGTTTCGATCCGCTCGATATAGCCGTCGATCACCTGCAGCCTGATCACGCCGCCGTCGACTATGTCCTGCGCCGGGACGGTGACCCGCACGAGCACATAGCCGGCCCTCGCATAGGCGGTCTCGAGGTCGCGGGCGGCGACGTAGATATCCGCGCCGGAACTCCGATGGCCGGCGAGCCGCGCGCGGATCCTGGCCGCCTCGCCCGCCAGTTCCGGAAAGCCCCCCGCGACTTCGACATCGGCGGGCGTCACGAACAGCTTGTCCGCGCCGGGCGGCGCCACGACGCCAGGAGTGGCGACATGAAGGCCGGGCCCGACCGGGCCCTGCTGCGGCGGCGTGAACGACTTCGGGGTGATCTGCGACGCACTCTGCGCGTACGCCGCCGTCGCAGCGACGCTCGGGATGGCTGCGACGAGCGCCGCACACGCGGCGTAGGCCGCCGGGGTTCTTCTTGGATTGGACAAGGGGTCGTTCAAGTCCGGCATTGGTTAGCAAACGGGACCAAAACGATGCCGGTGGTGGACGCGGTAGGGATTGAACCTACGACCCCTCGCGTGTGAAGCGAGTGCTCTCCCGCTGAGCTACGCGTCCGTTCCGGTCTGGAAGGATGGGGCTAATAGCGGCGCGCGCCGGCCGGAGCAAGCGGCGGGCGGCCGCCGGCAGCTCGCCGAAGTGGTCGATCAGCGCGTCGGCGCCGAGGTCGGCGGCCGGCACGTCGCTGTAGCCGAAGCTGACGGCGATCACCGGCACGCGCGCGGCCTTGGCGGCCTCGGTGTCGGTGCTGGCGTCGCCCACCATCAGCGCGCGCCCCAGGCCGCCGCCGGCGGCCTCGACGGCGAAGGCGAGGTGCCTGGGGTCGGGCTTGGCGGCGCCGGCGAGGTCGGGGCCGACGACGGCGGCGAAGCGGCGCGTCAGGTCCAGCGCGTCGAGCAGCGCGAGCGAGAGGTCGGTGCGCTTGTTGGTGCAGACGGCGAACCGCGCGCCGGCCCGCTCGAGGTCGTCGAGCGCGTCGATCACGCCGGGGAATGGCCGGCTCGCCATGGCGATGCGGCCGACGTAGAGGTCGATGAAGCGCTCGAAGAGGCGGTCCATCCGATCGGCCGCCAGCGTCTCGCCGGCCGCCGCGAAGCCCCGCGTCAGCATCGCCCGCGCGCCATGCCCGACGATGGTCCGAGCCGCCTCCAGCGGCAGGCCGTCGTGGCCGTGCTCGGCGAGGATGTAGTTCAGCGTCCCGATCAGGTCCGGCGCGGTGTCGACCAGGGTGCCGTCGAGGTCGAAGGCGATGCACGGCGCCGGCAAAGGTGGTCGACGAACGGGCAGGGGCGTCATCCAGTCGATACGGGCGGCCGTTTCGGCTAAACCCGCGCCGATGACAAGCCGCCGATTCCGCTGGGAGGCGCCATGACCGCCGTCCATGGCCGCGCCGCCGTGATCCTCGCCGCCGGGCAGGGCACGCGCATGAAGTCGCCGATCCCGAAGGTGCTGCACACCGTCGGCGGTCGGGCGCTCGTCGACCACGCCATCGACGCGGTGGAGGGCGCCGGCTGCGAGCGCATCGTCGTCGTGATCGGCAAGGGCGCCGATCAGCTGCGCGCCCACGTCGCCGCGCGGCTTGGCGAGGGATCCGTCGCCGTGCAGGACCCGCCGCTCGGCACCGGCCATGCGGTGCTGGCCGCGAAGGACGCGCTGGCGGACTTCGCCGGCGACGTGGTGGTGACCTTCGCCGACGGCCTCTTGCCGCCCTCGGCCATCGAGCCGCTGTTCGACGCTGCGGGACGAGGGCGCCGACCTCGCCTTGCTGGCGTTCGAGACGGCGAACCCCGGCGCCTATGGGCGCATGGTGCTGGGCCATGGCGATGCGCTGGAGCGGATCGTCGAGGCCAGGGACGCCACGCCCGCCGAGCTGGCGATCACCGCCTGCTACTCCGGCATCCTCGCCGCGCCGGCGGGCCTGCTGTTCGACCTGCTCTCCAGGGTCGGCTGCGACAACGCCAAGGGCGAGTACTACCTCACCGAGGTCGTCGGCGATTGCGCGCCGGCGCCGGCCTCTCGGTACGGGTCGCCTTCGCGCCGGAGGACGCCTTCCAGGGTCCGAACTCGCAGGCCGAGCTGGCCGAGGCCGAGGCCGCGTTCCAGCAGCGCCGCCGCCGCCGAGCTGATGGACGGCCGGCGTCACCCTGACCGCGCCCGAGACCGTGTTCCTCGCCTGGGACACGCAGATCGCCGCCGGCGTGGTGGTCGAGCCGAACGTGGTCTTCGCCCCGGGCGTCAGCGGTCGAGACCGGCGCGGTGATCCGCAGCTTCAGCCATCTGGAGGGCGCGGTGGTGCGCTCAGGCGCGATCGTCGGGCCGTTCGCGCAGGCTGCGGCCCGGCGCCGACATCGGCGAGGACGCCCACATCGGCAACTTCGTCGAGGTGAAGAAGGTCAAGGTCGGCAAGGGCGCCAAGGCCAACCATCTGGCCTATCTCGGCGACGGCACGGTCGGCGCGGGCGCCAACATCGGCGCCGGCACGATCTTCTGCAACTACGACGGCTTCGACAAATACGAGACCCACATCGGCGAAGGCGCCTTCATCGGCTCCGACACCGCGCTGGTCGCGCCGGTGACGCGTGGGCGCGGGCGCCTACACGGCTCCGGCTCGGTGATCACCGAGGACGTGCCGGCCGACGCGCTGGCCATCGCCCGCGGCCGCCAGGTGGAGAAGCCGGGCTGGGCGGCCGAGTTCCGCGCCCGCAAGCTGGCCGAGAAGGCCGCGAAGAAATGAGCGCCGCTGACGAGCAGAAGCGCGCCGCCGCCGAGGCCGCGGTCAGGCTGATCGACGCAGGCGTCCACGTGATCGGGCTCGGCAGCGGCTCGACAGCGGCGCATTTCGTCGCGCGCCCTGCCGGCGCAGCTGGCCGCCGCGCGCCTGGACGGCCGCGTCTGCGTCGCCAGCTCACGCGGCACGGCCGAGATCGCCGTCGAGCTCGGGCTCGATCTGGTGGGCCTGGACGAGGTCGGGACCATCGACCTGACCGTCGACGGCGCCGACGAGATCGGCCCCGGCCTGGCCTGCCTCAAGGGCGCCGGCGGCGCGCTGCTTACGCGAAAAGCTGGTCTGGGAAGCCTCGCGCCGCTGCGTCGTGATCGCCGACGCATCCAAGCGCGTCGCCATGCTGGGCCGCTTTCCGCTGTCGATCGAGGTCGAGCCGTTCGGCCACACCACCACGCTGCGCCGCATCATCGCCGGCCTCGCCGACTGCGGCGTCGCCGCCATGCCGCGCCTGCGCCTCGACGGCGCCGCGCCCTTCGTCACCGACGGCGGCAACTACTCTACGACGCGCCCTGCGGCGCCATCCTCGATCCGCCCGGCGTCGAGGCGGCGCTGAAGAGCATCACCGGCGTCGTCGAGCACGGCCTCTTCCTCGGCCTCGCCGAGCGCGCGCTGATCGGCACCGACGAGGGCGTGGTGACGGTGGAACGCTAGCGCCGCGTCGGCGCGCCCTCCCGCTCGCTCTTCAGCAAATGTGTGCGCGCTTCGAGGCGAATTCGAAAGCCGGCCAAGCTTGGCAGCGCCGCGCTTCCGGGCCATGTGACGGCGGCCAGAGGAGGATGCATGGCCAGGTTCGACTACGACCTCTTCGTCATCGGCGCCGGCTCGGGCGGCGTGCGGGCGGCGCGGATGGCGGCGATGTCGGGCGCCCGCGTCGGGGTCGCCGAGGAGCACCGGGTCGGCGGCACCTGCGTGATCCGCGGCTGCGTGCCGAAGAAGTTCATGGTCTACGCCAGCGAGTTCTCGGCGACGTTCAAGGCCGCCGAGGGCTTCGGCTGGTCGAAAGTCGGGTCGACGTTCGACTGGGCCCGCTTCCTCGAGGCCAAGGACATCGAGATCGCCCGGCTCTCGGGCATCTACGTCACCAACCTGCAGAACGCCGGCGCCGACCTCGTCCACGCCCGGGCCGAGCTGGAGGACGCGCACACGGTGAAGCTCGCCGACCGCGACAAGCGCGTTCGCCGTCGACAAGGTGCTGATCGCCACCGGCGCGCGGCCGTCGCTGCCGCCGATCCCGGGGATCGAGCTCGCCATCACCTCCAACGAGGCCTTCCACCTGCCGGCGCTGCCCAAGCGCATGCTGGTCGTCGGCGGCGGCTACATCGCGCTCGAGTTCGCCGGCATCTTCAACGGCCTCGGGGTCGAAGACCACGCTGCTGTACCGCGGCCCCAACGTGCTGCGCGGCTTCGACAACGACGTGCGCGCCCACATCGAGATGGAGATGGGCAAGCGCGGCGTGAAGATCATCCTCGGCTGCGAGCACACCAGGCTCGAGAAGGTCGACGGCCGGCATCAAGAGCACCCTGACCAGCGGCCACGAGGTCGAGACCGACGTGGTCATGTACGCCACCGGCCGCAATCCGTACACGGACGGGCTCGGGCTGGAGACCGCCGGCGTGGACGCTGGTCGGCGAGCGGCGCGGTGGCGGTCGACGACTACTCGAAGACCAACGTCGACAACATCTGGGCGGTCGGCGACGTCACCGACCGCATCGCGCTGACGCCGGTGGCGATCCGCGAAGGCGCGGCCTTCGCCGAGACCGAATTCTACGGCCGCCCCACCGCCTTCGACCACGAGATGGTGGCGAGCGCGGTGTTCTCGCAGCCGCCGATCGGCGCGGTCGGCCTCACCGAGGCGGACGCCCGGCACAAGTACGGCAAGGTCGACATCTACCGCGCCGTGTTCAGACCGATGAAGTCGACCTTCTACGGCGGCGAGGAGCGCATGCTGATGAAGCTGGTGGTCAACCCCGCCGACGACCGCCTGCTCGGCTGCCACATCGTCGGTCCCGACGCGCCGGAGATGATCCAGATGGCGGCGATCGCCCTGAAGATGGGCGTCACCAAGGCCCAGTGGGACGCAACCTGCGCCGTCCACCCCACCGCGGCCGAGGAGCTGGTGACGATGCGCGAAAAGTACGTCCCGCCCGAGCTGGGGGTGGGTTAGGCGCTAGGCGTCCTTCTCCCCTTGCGGGAGAAGGTGGCCGCGCAGCGGCCGGATGAGGGGTCGCGCGACGCCCCTTGCCGAATCCATAAGCACGTGCTTATCATTCTGCTGCATGTTCGAATCCGATGTGTTCCGGGCCCTGGGCGATCCGACGCGGCGGGCGGTCTACGAGCGGCTGACCGGCGGCGAGCGCAGCGTCAGCGAGCTTCGCGAAGGGCTGCCGATCTCGCAGCCGGCGGTCAGCCAGCACCTGGCGGCGCTGAAAGCCGCGGGCCTGGTCGGCGAGCGGCGCGACGGGCGCAAGGTCTACTACCGCATCGAGCCGGAGGGCCTCGGCCCGCTGATCGACTGGCTCGGCCGCTACCGCGCCTTCTGGCCGACCCGGATCGAGCGCCTGAAGCGACGTCCTCAAGGAGATGGACCAATGAGCGGACCGCCAGCTGGCGAGGGCGAGGCGCTGGTCTTCGAGGTCGACCTGGAAGAGGCGCCGGAGAAGGTCTGGCGCGCCATCGCCACGCCCGAGCTGCGCGAGGCCTGGCTCGGCGAGCCGGAGACGGGCGCCGCCGAGGTTTCCGCCGCCGAGGCCCCCGAGCGGCTCGACCTCGTCTGGCCGACGCCGGAAGGCGACAGTCTGATCAGCTTCGAGATCAGCCCGGCCGAGGGCGGTTCGCGCCTGACCATCACCCACCGCGCGCCTCAAGCCGCGACGGTGCTGGCGTTCAAGCCCCGCGCGCTCCCGGCCTCGGCCGCGGCGCCCCGCTGGAGGATGGCGGCATGACCCCAATGAACCGCATGACGAGCAACCTCGTGCCGATGGTGGTCGAGGAGTTCGAGCCGCGGCGAGCGCGCGTTCGACATCTTCTCGCGGCTGCTGCGCGAGCGGATCGTCTTCGTGAACGGGCCGATCGAGGACGGCATGGCGGCGCTGGTCTGCGCCCAGCTGCTGTTCCTGGAGGCCGAGAACCCGAAGAAGCCGATCGAGATGTACATCAACTCGCCCGGCGGCGTGGTCACGGCCGGCTTCGCCATCTACGACACCATGCAGTACCTGAAGAGCCCGGTGGCGACGATGTGCATGGGCTTTGCCGCCTCGATGGGCTCGTTCCTCTTGATGGCCGGCGAGCCCGGCATGCGGGTGGCGCTGCCGAACGCGCGGATCATGGTCCACCAGGGCTCCGGCGGCTTCCAGGGCAAGGCCTCCGACATCGCCCGCCACGCCAAGGACGTCCTGGAAACCCAGCAGAAGATCAACGAGCTCTACGCCAGGCACTGCGGCCGCACGCTGGAGGAGGTCGAGGCGGCCCTCGACCGCGACAACTTCATGAGCGCCGAAGAAGCGCTGGCCTGGGGCCTGGTGGACAGGGTGAACGGGCAGAGAGAGGCGGCATAGGGCGCCCGAGGCCCCCTCGTCGCCTCCGGCGACGCTCCCCCCGAGGGGGGAGAGATGCGCGCGTTCTCTTCCCCTAAGGGGAAGCGGCGCGAAGCGCCGCAGGGGGCCTCCGGCGGGCCTACAACAGGTCCCCGCCCGTCATCGACGCCGTGGTGCCGGTCGACTGGTAGGCCTTGATCACGTTGCGGCCCACCGTCCAGCGGTGCACCTCGTCCGGGCCGTCGACCAGGCGCTGGGAGCGGATGCCGGTGTACCAGCGGGCCAGCGGGGTATCCATCGAGTAGCCCAGCGCGCCGTGCAGTTGGATCGCCGTGTCGACCACCTGGTGCACCATGTTGGCGAGATAGACCTTGGCGATCGAGTTCTCCTGCCGCAGGTCCATCTTGTTCTCGGCCTTGTAGGCGATGTGCAGCAGCATCAGGCGCGAGATGTAGAGCTGGGTGGCGCACTCGGCGAGCATGAACTGCACGGCCTGGCGCTGGTGCAGCGGACTGCCGAAGGTCGTGCGGTTGGTGACCCGCTCCGCGGCCATGTCGAGCGCCCGCTGGGCCATGGCGACGTTGTGCATGCCGTGCCGCAGGCGTCCGTAGGCGAGCCGGTGCTGGCCCATGTTGAAGCCGTTGCCCTCGCCGCCCAGCAGGTTCTCGGCCGGCACCTCGAGGTCCTTGATCTCGATCTCGGAGTGGCCGCCGCCCATGATGTGGCTTGAGCGGCCCCTCGGCGGCCATGGTCGGGATGTCGCGCTTGATCCGGTAGCCGGGGTTCGGCAGCTCGACGAGGAAGGTCGAGAACTTGCTGGTGGCGCGGCGCGTCCGGATCGGTCTTGGCCATCACGAGGGCGATGTCGGCGGACGAGGCGGCTGACGAGAACCACTTCTCGCCGTTCAGCACATAGGTCTCGTTGCCCTTCTTCTCGGCGCGGGTCTGCATGCCGGTGGCGTCGGCGCCGGCGGCCTTCTCGGTCATCGAGTAGCAGATGCGCTTCTCGCCGTTCAGCAGCGGCTTGAGGAACTTCTCCTTCTGGAAGTCGGTGCCGTGCTCCAGCAGCGTGAGCATGGTGGCGTCGTCGGGGCCTTGCGTGTTCATCGAGAGCGCGCCGAGGTAGCTCTCGCCGAGCTCCATCTGCACCAGCGCGTTGGCCAGCGGCCCCAGCGCCATGCCGCCGTATTCCTTCGGGATGAAGGGGCACCACAGGCCCTGGGCGCGGGCCTTCTGGCGCAGCTCGCCGAGCACGGTCTTGTAGTCGTCGCCGTCGACCAGCCGCTTCTCGGCGGGGATGCATTCGTCGTGCACCCACTGGCGCACGCGTTCGCGGATGGCCTGGGCCTCCGCCGGGATCTCGAAATCGATGGCCATGGACGTTGTCCTCCGATGGATCAGTTGGGCAGGTTGAGCCGGTAGACGCGCTTTGCGGTCCCCGCGAAGAGGTCGGCCTTGTCGGGCGCCGAATAGCCGCTCGCGAACGCCTTGAAGGCGTTCCAGAGCGTCGGGTAGTCGCAAGAACCGAGGTCGACCGGGAAGTTGCTCTCGAACATGCAGCGCTGCGGCCCGAAGAGCTCGATGCAGGTCTCGAGGTAGGGCTTCCACTCCGCCGCCAGCTGCGTCGAGGGCGCCGGCGGATCGGCGAGGAACGACGGGAAGTTGCAGAACGCCATCGCCAGGCCGCCGAGCTTGACGTTGACATGCGGCAGGCCTGCGAGCTTGGCCATGTTCTCCCGCCAGATCGGGAAGCGCTCCTCGCGCTTGCCCTCGTAGCTCGCGATGCCCAGCGGCGTGCCGACGTGGTCGAGCACCACCGGGATGTCGGGGTGGCCTTTGACGAGGTCGTAGACCTCCGGCAGCTGCGGCTCCAGGAACCAGGCGTCGAACGAGAGCCCGTACTTGGCGAGCCGCGCGTAGCCCTTGCGGAACGCATCGGAGGCGTAGAGCCCCGGCGTCTGGCGCGAGAGCGGGCCCAGCACGCCGGGGTCGGCGTCGTAGGAACAGCTGTGGCGGATGCCCTTGAATCGGTCGGTGACCTTCAGATGCGCTTCCAGCACCTCGTCGATCGCCTCGCCCAGCGTGCAGTCGGCGTGGCCGACGATGCCGGCGCAGGCGCGCGCCGGGCCGTAGACGCCGCTGGCGCTCATCGCCGCGACGCCGTTGACGAAATCGGTCTCGCCGACCGGCTTCAGCGCGTCCGGCCCGTCGGCGCGGTACATCGCTCCGCACTGCACGAAGACCGTGGCGATGACGTTGTGGCCACTGGTGATGTCGTCGCCGCAGCTCGTCCACAGATAGCGCGGGCGCCTGGCGACCACTTGGGTGAACGGGTGCACGGGGCCGGCCGGCGCGCCCGGCGGCGGCGCGCCCGGCCGCTGCCACAGGTGATGGTGCGGATCGACGATCGGCAGCTCGGGCTCGAGGATGGCTTCGGCCATGCGGCGACGCTCCCTGAAATGACGCCCGCGCTCTGATGGCGCTTGTGTACAAAGCCATGCACAGGGGACGCGACCGGCGCAACCGCGCCGTGGCGGAAGGCTACGCCAGCGCCTTCGCGCGCTCCTCGGCGTACCAGGCTTTCAGGCTCTCGTTCGGCGCGTCCTCGGCGGCGGCATCCGCCAACGCCAGCTCGCGGTCCCGCCGCTCCGCATCGCCCAGCGCCGCGTTCGCCCGCGAGCGAGCGAGGCGGAGGAACGCGGTGTCAATCGGCCGCTTGCCGTTTGCGGCGATCACGCTCAGCGCGTCGTCGGCGAGCTCCAGGGCGGCGTGCGGACGGCCGAGCGCCAGAGCGACCGCCGCCTTCAGACCAAGCGCCGACTCCTCGTTCACCCAGTTGCCGCAGCGGAGCCAGTAGATATGGGCGGCGTCTGCGGCCCGGTCCATCAGGGCGTCTTCGCTGCCCGTGCGTGTGGCGGCCTCGAGCAGCTCGGCGGCGAGGTTGTTGCTGGCGACGGCCACCGCCCTGGCCGGCGCCGCATCGCCGAGTGCGCCGGCCAGCGCGAGCGCAGCGTCGTAGAGAGCGGCGGCCTCCGCGCTCCGTCTCGATCCGACGAGGGCCGCTACCAGCAGGAACCTGGCCTCGATCATCGCCGCCAGTGCGTCGCTCGCCGCCCCCTGCGCGGCAAGCTCGGCCGCCAGCGCGCCGGTCGTATCGCCGGCCATCGCCCGCGCGACGCCGAGCCGCGACCAGGCCCGCGCCGTTTCCGCCCGCGGCGTCCGAGCGGCCAGCACGCCCTCCGCCAGCCGCCGCGCCCTCGACCAGTCGCCGAGGTGCTCGCCGATCGTGTGGATGCCGAGGTGGAGCAAAGGATCGAGCTGGCCGTCCTCGACGGACCCGGCGGCCGCCTCCAGCTCGCCGGCGAGGCGCTCGCTTTCGGTCGCGTGGTAGTCCCAGCCGGCCGTCAGCAGGTTGTCAGCCATTCCGAACCTCCCTGGTAAGGCAGCCTCGCTTCGTCTAGATGGGGCTCCTTAGGCGTACGACTCCGTCATCGCCGAATAGACCAGCGTGCGGAGGTCGCGGCGCAGGGTGAGACGCGCGTCGGTGCCCATCACCTGGGTCATGAACACCACCGCCAGCTGCTCCTTCGGGTCGATCCAGAAGGCGGTGGAGGCCGCGCCGCCCCAGAAGAACTCGCCGAGCGTGCCCGGCAGCCGGGTCTTGGCGACGTCGATGTTGACCCCGCAGCCGATCGAGAAGCCGATCCCCGAATAGCCGCTCTCGCTGAACGCTCCGGGCGGGGCCATGTCGGCCAGCTCGCCGTTGTTCGGCAGATGGTTGAGGCTGAAGAGCTCGACCGTCTTCGGGCTGAGAATCTGCACGCCGTCCAGCGAGCCGCCGTTCAGCATCATCTGGCACAGCCGCATGTAGTCGTGGGCGGTGGAGACCAGGCCGCCGCCGCCGGATTCCAGCGAGGGCGGCGTGGCGTAGGTGCTCTTGCCGGCGTCGTCCTGCAGCTTCAGGCCGGTCTGACCAGGGGCCCTCGGCTGGTAGCAGGAGCTGAAGCGGTCGATCTTCTCCGGGGCCACGTAGAAGGCGGTGTCCTTCATGCCGAGCGGCTCGAAGAGCCGGGTGCGCAGGAACTCGCCGAACGACATCCCCGAGAGCTTCTGGACCAGATAGCCCATCACGTCGATCGAGACCGAGTAGTTCCACTTCTCGCCCGGCGAGAACTCCAGCGGCACGGTGGAGAGCTGTTCGATGAAGGTGTCGAGGCCGCCGGGCGTGTCGAACGCGTTGATCTTCAGCTTGCGGTAGGCCGCATCGACGCTGGTGCGCATCATGAAGCCATACGTGAGACCTGACGTGTGGGTGACGAGGTCGACCACCTTCATCGGCCGCTCGGGGCGCGACGTGATGAACTGCGGCGGCTGGTCGGCCAGCAGCGTCGGCATGCCCGAGGCGTAGACGCCGAGGTTCTTCCAGGACGGGATGTGGGTGGCGACCGCATCGTCGAGCCCGATCGCGCCTTCCTCGACCAGCATCATCAGCGCCACCGCGGTGATCGGCTTGGTCATCGAGTAGATGCGGAAGAGGGCGTCCTCGCGCATCGGCTTGCCCCGCTCCAGGTCCATGTGGCCGGACATGCCGACGTGCACCAGCTTGCCTCGGCGCGAGACCATGGTCAGCAGCCCGGGCAGGTAGCCGCCGTCCACGTAGCGCTTGGCCATCACCTCATCGAGCCGCGCCAGCCGCGCCGCCGACATGCCTTCGGTCTCCGGCTTCATCGCCGTTTCCTCCCGGTTGCAACGATTGTCCCGCCAATAACCGCCGCTGCCGCCGCGGATGTCAAATGCGCCGGTCACTCAGCCCGGAATCGCGGCTCAGGGGGAAGCGGCTAGGCGCTCAGTCGGGCGACGACCTCCGGGAGCGCTTCCTTGACCTCCAGGTGCTCGCCTTTCGCGAAGTGGAGACGCGTGGACGCGCGCCCGGCGCTGTCGCCGTACATGCTGGACTGGACGCCGTCCGGCATCCCGACCCAGAGCAACAGGTCCGGGTTCACCCAGACGGCCGCGCCCTTCGCGTCGGTCAAGTTGATGAGCTTCATGGCTTTGCAAGTTCCGCGGCGGGCGCCCATGAGGGCAGGGCGCGCATCTTGCCAGCCGAGGTGTGAACGCATCGACACGGCCGCACTGCGGCGGCGGCGGCAACCTGTTTAGAGCTTCAGCGGCGCGAGCTGGGCGACCCGCTGCGGCTCGCGCTTCCAGGCGTCGGAGGCGTCGACATAGAGCTCGACCCCGTTGCCGTCCGGATCGGACATGTAGAGCGACTTCGTCACCTCGTGGTCGATCGGCTGCGTCGCGATCCCGGCGGCGTCGAGCATCGCCTTGGCCTCGCGCAGCTCATCGAGAGTCTCGCCGATCTTGAAGGCCACGTGATCGAGCCCGACCAGGGTCTCGCCCTCCGGCACGACGCCCCGCGGCCGCTGCATCACCGCGAAGTCGTGGTGGTTGCCGAGGCTGAAGAACGCCATCTTCATGCCGCCCTGGTCGAGCCGCGCGCACACCGGCAGGCCAAGCACGCCGTTGTAGAAGCGCTCGGCGCGCTCGACGTCCGAAACCCGCACCACGACGTGCCCCAGCGATTTGATCTTCATCGTTCCCGTCCCCAAAGTGTCTCTGAGCCGGACCATACGCCTGCCCGCCACGCGCAGCGAGAGGCGAGCCGCCGCGAAACGAAGGCTCGAACGTCTGCCGTAGGTGTGGAAAGGAGGAAGCTGAGATGAAGCGCTGGGGACGCGCGTTACCAACTGTCGGCGCATTGGCCTGCTTCGCCGCCTGCGCCGTCGCTGCCGGCGATAAGCTGGTCAGGGTCGGTCGCAACCAGCTTTGCGTCACTGAGGGCCAGGTCTCTGCAGCGGCCGATGACTTGCTGTCGGTCGCGACGCCCGCCATGCGCGCCGTGGTTCCGGCCTCGAGCCAGCAGGACGTCGAGGCCCGCTTCGCCTTCCTCGGCCCGACCGACCAGACCGTGGCGCTGGGCTCGGGCGCCGTGCGCGAGCAGTTCGGGCTGAAGCTGCGCGCCGCCGACGCGTGCAACCTCGTCTACGCGATGTGGCGCTTCTCACCGAAGCCGGGCGTGGTGGTGCAGCTGAAGAGCAATCCCGGCGAGCACGACAGCCAAGCGTGCCGCAACAACGGCTACCGTGACATCGCGCCCACTTTCGTCCAACCGGTCGACGCGCCCACCGTCGGTCGGACCTACCGTCTGAACGCCGAGATGGAGGCCTCGACGCTGAAGGTCAGCATCGACGGGAAAGTCGTCTGGCAGGGCGACATCGACCAGGGCGCGCCCGCTGGCGGGCCGGTAGGCATCCGGTCGGACAACGCAAGACTGAGCCTGACGCTCTTTGCGCCGATCGGGTCCACGCCGGCCACTACGCCGCCGCCGCATTGCCAGCCCGGCGGCGAGGACTGAGCCTCCAGCGCCTCAGCTCAGCACTTCCGCGAAGAGGTCGGCCATCTGCTTCCAGGAACGCTTGTCGGCGACCGGGTCGTAGCGCAGGAACTCGGGGCGGTTCATCTTGTTGGCGTCAGGGTTGGTGTAGCTGTGCACGACGCCGCCGTAGAGGGTCATCTGCCAGTCGACCTTGCCCTCGCGCATCGCCTTCTCGAACGCCTCGCGCTGGTCGGGCGGGATGCCGGGATCGTCGGCGCCCAGGAGGGCCATCACCTTGCCCTTGATCTTTCCCGCGTCGCCCGGCGAGGTGACCGTGAGGCCGCTGTGGAAGCCCACCGCCGCCTTGATGTCGGCGCCGGCCAGCGCCAGCTCGAACGACATGGTGCCGCCGAAGCAGAAGCCGATCGCCGCGGTGCGGGCCGCGTCGACCTCCTTGCGGGCTGTGAGCGCCGCCAGCGCCTTTCCGGTGCGGTCGCGCACCTTGGCCGCGTCGGCGCGCAAGGGGGCCAGCAGCGGCATCACCTGCGCCAGGTCCTCGATCACCTTGCCGTCGCCGTGCAGGTCGCAGGCGAGCGCCGCGTAGCCGAACTCCTTGGTCAGCCGTTCGCCGCGCCCGATGGCGTGCTCCCCGAGCCCGAACGCCTCGGGGAACACCAGCACGCCGGGCCGGGGCGAGGTCGCGGTCTCGTCCCAGGTGAAGCGGCCGATCATGTTGAGCCCGTCGGCCTCGTAGCGCAGCTCTTCGCTCTTCATCGTGTCTCTCCCTGGGGTTGGGTTAGCGCTTCAGAAAACGGTCGATGCCCGCCTTGGCGCTCCGAAAACCGAGGTTCTCCACCATCCCCTCGGCGGCGATGGCGTAGGCCGCCTCGAGCGGCGCCTCGATCTGGCGGGCGAAGACGCGTTTGCCGAGCGCGATCGCCTCGGGCGGCTTGGCGGCGATCAGCTGCGCGGTCTCGTCGATCACAGCGCCCAGCGCCTCGGCCGCGACGGCGCGGTTGACGAGGCCGAGCTCGGCGGCGCGGGCGGCGTCGATGAACCGGCCGGTCATCAGCATGTCCGCCGCCGCCTTGCGCCCAATCGCGCGCCCCAGCGCCACGCCCGGCGTTGAGCAGAAGAGGCCGAGGTCGACGCCGGAAACGGCGAACTTCGCGCCCTCGGCGGCGTAGGCGAGGTCGCAGGCCGCGACCAGCTGGCAGCCGGCCGCCACCGCCGCGCCCTGCACCCGGGCGATCACCGGCGCGCGGCAGGCCCGGATGTCGAGCATCAGCGCCGAGCAGAGCGCGAAGAGCGCCGCGTGGGCTGCCGGGTCCTCGCTGGCGCGCAACTCGCCCAGATCGTGGCCGGCGCAGAAGATGCGGCCCGCGGCGCCCAGCACGATCACCCGAACCCGCGCGTCCGCCGCCGCTTCGGCCAGCGCGGCGCGCAAGGCGGTCATCATCGCCTCGGAGAGGACGTTGGCGCGCGCCGGATCGTTCAGCGTCAGCCGGGCGATCGGGCCATCGAGCTCGGCGAGGACGAGGTCGTTCCTCATGCGGCGCCTGCCAGCGCCTCGATCTCGGCCGCGTCAAGCCCGCACTCGGCGAGGATCTGGCGCGTGTGCTCGCCGATCGCCGGCGCCATGCGGGGCGCCTGCTTGGTCTCGCCCTCGAGGTAGAACGGGCTGTCGACGGTCCTCAGGCCATAGCCGTCGGCGAATTCCGGCAGCATGCCGTTGGCCTCCAGCTGCGGGTCGGCGATGTGGTCGGTGACCTGGCCGACGATGCCGAAGGTGATGCCGCCGGCGTCGAGCCGCGCCCGCCAGTGTTCCCAGGTCTCGGCGCCGAAGAGCGCGTCGAGCCGCCCCACCAGCACGCCCTGGTTGGCGAAGCGGTCGGCGGGCGTCGCGAACAGCGGGTCCTCCAGCCACTCCGGATGGCCCATCGCCCCCGCCAGCAGCGGCCAGTCGCGGGCGGGATTGGTGGTGGTGAGGATGAACGAGCGGCCGTCGGCGGTGGTGTAGGTCTCCACCATCGCCCCGCGCTGGCCGCGCGGCGGCCGGCCGGTCAGCTCGTAGCCGCAGAGCGAGGCCTGCACCTGGCAGGAGTTCGACCAGAGGCCGTTGCCGACCAGCGAGGTCGAGACCACGCCGCCTTCGCCGGTCATCTGGCGGCGGTAGAGCGCAGTCACGATCGCGCCGTACATCGCCATGGCGGTCGGATGGTCGCCCATGCCGGGCATCGAGAGCGCCGGCTCGGTGTCGGCCGTGGCGCGCACCATGTCCATCAGGCCGGACCTCGCCCACCAGGCGGTGGTGTCGTAGCCGGTGCGGTCGCGCTCGGGGCCGTGCTCGCCGTAAGGCGTCAGCGAGGCGTAGATCAGCCGCTTGTTCAGGTGCGTGAGGTCCTCGGCGCGCAGCTGCAGGCGCTCGCGGACCGGGAACGGGAAGTTGGTGATGAAGACGTCCGCCTTCTTGATCAGCTTCTCGAGCACCGCGCGCGCCTCGGGCGCTTCAAGTCGATCGCCAGGCTCTCCTTGTTGCGGCTGTCCATCGCCCAGAAGTAGTCGATGTCGTCGGGCGTGCCGCGCAGGCGAAAGAGGTTGCGGTAGGAGTCGCCGAGGCCCGGCGGCTCGATCTTGATCACCCGCGCGCCGAAGTCGGACATGATCGTCGCCGCCGCCGGCCCGGCGATGAAGCTCGCGCAGTCGATCACCAGAAGGTCGCTGAAGAGACCGGACGCCATTCGATAACCTCCCGGGCGCGTCTTCGGGCGCCGCTGGCTAGCTTCCTAGCGAGCCGCCTTCCGGCCCGGCAAGGGTGACGTAGCGGCCGCCTCAGCCGAGCGCGGCCAGCCAGGCGGCGGCGTTCGTCCTCGATGAAGCGGGTGATCGCGGTGTTGGCCGCGCCGTGGCCGTCGTCCCACATCGTCGCCCAGGGCTCGACGCCGGCCTCGGCTCGTTGGCGCAGGCCCGCGAGGTCGGCCCGGGCGCGCCAGACGACGGCCTCGATCAGCTCGGCGGCGTCAGCCGCCAGGCGTCCCGCAGCAGGCTCAGACGATGGACGATCGGAATGTCGTAGGGTGGGTCGGGAATGAGCGGCGTGAAGGCGCGCGCCGCGTAGCCGAGGTCGCTGAGGCGGGCGCCGGGCGCGGCGAGGTCCCAGTCGATGAAGGTCAGCTCGCCGGCCGGGCCGACGATCAGGTTCCAGGGCGCGAGGTCGTTGTGGCACAGGGTGTCGGCCGCGCTGCGGGGCGCAACCTCGCTCCAGACCGCGCCCGGCGGCGGGCGGAAGTCGGCCACCGCGGCGTGGTAGGCGCCGATGAGGTCGGCGACGCGCAGCAGGCCCTCGTCGGTGGCGAGCGGCCGGAACGCCTCCCAGGGCCACGCCGCCGCGCCCTCCGCGAACGAGAGGATCTCGCGGCCCTGCGCGTCGAGGCCGAGCGCCCGCGGCGCGCCGGCGAAGCCTTTCCGCTCCAGGTGCTTCAGCAGGCCATGCACCGCCGGCGTCCACGGCCCGGCCGGCCGGCGGACAGTGTCGCCGACGCGGACGATGCCGGCGGTGACGTTGCCGCCGCTGAGCGGACGCTCGCCCATCAGTCCGGATTGCGGAACAGGGTGCAGCCGAAGTCGACTTCGTCATGCAGCAGGCCGTCGGCGTCGGCGAACGGGTCGAGTGTGGACTGCAGCGCCGCGGCGAAAGCGTCGGCGTCGTCGCCCAGTAGCCTGCGCGACGCCACCGAAGTGGAGTGCAGGTACCCCAGCACCGCCTCGACGGTCCAGGCATGCGGCTGGGGAAAGGTGCGGTTCGCCACCAGCTGCAAGCCGACGCCTTCGAGGAGGCGCATGGAAGCCTCGAGCCCGGGTTCGACGCCCGAGCGGGCCTGCGCCCAGCCGGTCGGAAACGCCTTCGCCGTCCAGCGGCGTGTCAGTTCGACGGTCGCGACCTGCCAGGGACGTGAGCCTGTCAGGATCGCGCCGCCGCCCATGGTGGCGAACACGCCGCCCGGCCGCAGCCAGCGGCGCGCCTTCTCCGCGATCAGCGCCTGGTCGAGCCGGTGGAACGCCTCGCCGACGGTGACTAGGTCGAAGTGGTTGTCGGGCGCCTCGAGCGCCTCGGCCGGTCCGACCGACCAGCGGACGTTGCCGATCCCGCGCCGCTCCGCCGCCGCCTGCGCCGCCGCGATCATCTCCGGCTCCAGGTCCTGCGCCCACACCTCGCCGAAGCGGCCGGCGAGGTCGAGCGCGATCCGGCCCGGGCCCGTGGCGAGATCGAGCAGCCGGGCGCTGGGCTGGGCCCTCGCCTCGTGCGCCAACCAGTCCAACAGCGCCGCGGGGTAGGGCGGGCGCCAGCGGGCGTAAGCCTCGGCGGTCCCCGCAAAGGCGTCTGGCTGGATGTTCGCAGGATCCGGCATGGGCGACCTCAGCGGCGGCCCATCTGGCCTTCGGGCCCGTAGACCGGTCCGGTGCTCATGGCGAGCACGCGGCTCAGCGCCGTCAGGTTGCGGCCGGTGGCCGCGCTCCAGGCGTTGAAGGCGTCCTGCACGGCCTGGAAGTCCTTGCGGCTCGACGGCGGCTTCTCGATCACGCCGGCTTCGATCAGCGCGGCCGACGACGTCCCGGGTCGTCATGAAGGCCGGCTTGCCCATCGTGCGGAAGAACCGCATCGCCGTCTCGCCGTGGCAGCGCGCGGCGCGCTTCTTCATCACGTCCAGCAGGCCGATGAAGTCGCTGTCCGGCCAATCGGCGAAGAACCTCGCGGCGCTGCCGTGCTCCCTGGCGAGATCGACCAGGAACTGGCCGTTGGCGCGCACCGAGGCGACCTTCTGGGCGTTGCGGATGATCCCCGTGTCCTTCAGATGCGCGTCGAACTCCTCCTCGCTCATGGCGGCGTTGAGCGGCGGATCGAAGCCGTGGAACGCCGCCTCGAAGCCCGCCCACTTGTTGTCGATGACCCGCCAGTTGAAGCCGGCCCGGAAGACGCCGCGGGTCATCTCGGCCAGCCAGCGGTCATCCGGGATCGCCGCCAGCTCGTCGCGGCGTCTTCGGCGGAAACTCGCCGAGCGCATCCTCCAGCGCCGCCGCCCCGCCCCGCCGCTCCGCCGCCCGGCCGTAGATCTCGTCGAAGCTCTGCATGTGGTCTCCTCTTCCGGAGGCGTGCGAGCTGCCGCGCGATCGTCATTTTGACCACGAACCTCACGAACCTCACGAACGGACAGTCATCGGATCAAGCGTTCAATGCGCGCCTTCGGCGCGCTACCGAAATTCACTAGGAGACCGAGCTTGAGACCAGTTGCGCTCAGATAGTTCAGCACCTGGGCGCGGTGCTCCGGTGCAAGCTCGCGGACTGCCTTCAGCTCAAGAAGTATCTTGCCGTAGCAGATGAAGTCAGCCTGGTAGAACTGTCGAAGGGTCTGGCCCTTGTAGGCGATCGGCAGATTGTGTGACGCGACAAAGGGGATGCCGCGCGCCGTGAACTCCAGAGCGAGACACTCCTGATAGACCGCCTCGAGGAAACCGGCGCCCATGTGCCGGTTGACTTCATAGATGGCGCCCTGGATTGCGAAGACCTCCTGGGCGAACAGCATCCGTTCGTGAGGTTCGTGAGGTTCGTGGTCCATTCTAGCGATGCCGAAGCCGCCCTGATGTAGCCGACATGAACGTGTAGCCTCCGCCACCCATCTACGATAGAAACCCCGCCCTTCGAAGCAGACCGCCCTCAAAGACCCGCACCGATGAACGACCGCTGGACGCCCGCGTCCTGGAGGAGCCTGCCCGCCAAGCATGTGCCGGACGACTACCCGGACATGGCGGCATTGGCGCGCGTGGAGACCGAGCTGCGGCGGATGCCGCCGCTGGTGTTCGCCGGCGAGGCGCGCCGGCTGAAGCATCTGCTGGGCCAGGTCGCCGAGGGCCGCGCGTTCCTGCTGCAGGGCGGCGACTGCGCCGAGAGCTTCAAGGAGTTCTCGGCCGACAACATCCGCGACCTCTTCCGGCTGATCCTGCAGATGGCGGTGATCCTCACCTTCGCCGGCGGCAAGCCGGTGGTGAAGGTGGGCCGGATGGCCGGCCAGTTCGCCAAGCCGCGCTCGGCGTCGACCGAGACCATCGACGGCGTCACGCTGCCGTCCTACCGCGGCGACAACATCAACGGCATGGAGTTCACCGAGGACGCCCGCCGGCCCGACCCCGAGCGCCTGCTGAAGGCCTACGCCCAGTCGTCGTCGACGCTGAACCTGCTGCGCGCCTTCGCCGGCGGCGGCTACGCCGACCTCTACAACATCCACCGCTGGACGCTGGGCTTCGTCGAGGGCTCGCCGCAGGGCGCGCGCTATCGCGAGCTGGCCGACAAGATCTCCGAGACGCTGGCCTTCATGGCGGCGATCGGCGTCACGCCGGAGACCCAGCCCGACCTGCACCGGGTCGAGTTCTTCACCAGCCACGAGGCGCTGTTGCTGGGCTACGAGGAGGCGATGACCCGCGTCGATTCCACCTCGGGCGACTGGTACGACTGCTCGGCCCACCTGGTCTGGATCGGCGAGCGGACGCGCCAGCTCGACGGCGCGCACGTCGAGTTCTGCAAGGGCATCAAGAACCCCATCGGCGTGAAGGTCGGCCCGACCATGGAGCCGGACGAGCTGATCGGCATCTGCGAGGCGCTGAACCCGGCCAACGAGCCTGGCCGCCTGACCCTCTACGGCCGCTTCGGCGCCGAGAAGATCGCAGCGCGCCTGCCGATGCTGATGAACGCCACCCGTCGCGAAGGCCGCAACGCGGTCTGGGCCATCGACCCCATGCACGGCAACACGCTGGTGGCGAACAACGGCTACAAGACGCGGCCGTTCGACCGCATCCTCGCGGAGGTGAAGAGCTTCATCGAGATCGCCGAGGCCGAGGGCGTGCATCCGGGCGGCGTGCACCTGGAGATGACCGGCCAGAACGTCACCGAGTGCCTCGGCGGCGCGCGGGCGCTCTCCGAAGGCGATCTCGCCGACCGCTACCACACCCACTGCGACCCGCGCCTCAACGGCGAGCAGGCGCTGGAGCTGGCCTTCCTGGTGGCCGAGAAGCTGAAGGCCGATCGCCTGGCCGGGCTGCAGGCGGCGGAGTAGGCGAGGGGCGCATAGGCGATGAGCCCGCGCAGCGTCCAGCTGGCCCGCAGCTTCGGCCGCCAGGCGTTCGGCGAGGATCCGGCGAACTACGACGTCGCGCGCCCCGACTATCCCGACTGGGTGTTCGAGACGCTGCGCGAACGCTGCGGCCTCGGGCCCGGCTGCGCGTCGTTCGAGGTCGGCGCCGGCACCGGCAAGGCGACGCGTCCGCTGCTGGCGGCGGGCGCCGATCCGCTCGTCGCCATCGAGCCGGACGCGCGGCTGGCTAGCTTCCTGCGCTCGAGCGTGGCCTCGGCTGCGTTGCAGGTCGTCAACGCGCCGTTCGAGAGCGCGGAACTGCCACGCGCCGAGTTCGACCTCGGTCTCGCGGCCACCTCCTTCCACTGGATCGAGGCGGTGGCCGGTCTGAACCGGGTCGCGGCTCTGCTGCAGCCCGGCGGCTGGTGGGCGATGGTCTGGAACGTCTTCGGCGACGAGAACCGCCCCGATCCCTTCCACGACGCCACCGACGCCCTGCTGAACGATGGCCCGAAGAGCCCGAGCCAGAGCGCGAAAGGCACGTCGAACGCGCTGAGCGTCAACGACTGGATGAGCGCTTTCGGGCGCTGCGGCGCGTTCGAGGACATCGGCGCCCGCGTCGAGGCATGGGAGCTGGTGATCGATCCCGACCAGGTGGTGGCGCTCTATTCCACCTACTCGAACATCGTCGCCTATCCGGAGGGCGAGCGCCGCCAGGTGCTGGCCGAGCTGCGCCGCATAGCAGCCGAGGAGTTCGGCGGCCGCGTCGTGCGCAACATGATCACCATCCTCTACACGGCCCGGCGGCGGCCTTGACGGCGACGGCAGCGTCTGTTGCATGCTCCGAGGGCCGATGGATACGCGCAGCCGGATCATCGAGGCGGCCCGCGACCTCTTCTGGGAGAAGGGGTACAACTCGACGTCGGTGGCCGACATCCTCTCGCGCAGCCAAGTCAACTCCGGCAGCCTCTACCACTTCTTCCCCTCGAAGCAGGACGTCCTGATCGGCGTGCTGGTGGCCTACCGCGATGGCATCGACGAGATGCTGCTGCAGCCGGCCTGGAAAGGCGATCGACGATCCGATTGAGAAGATCTTCGCGCTGCTCGCCCACTACCGCTGGCGGCTGGTCGAGAGCGACTGCCTCTACGGCTGCCCGATCGGCAGCCTGGCGCTGGAGCTGCACGAGCCCGACCCGGTGGTGCGCGACCTGCTGGCCGCCAACTTCGCCAATTGGACCGCCGCGGTGCGGGGCCGCCTCGACGAGGCCGCCGACCGCCTGCCGGCCGACTTCGACAGCCGGGCGCTCGCCGAGTTCATCATGACGACGATGGAGGGCGCGATCATGCAGGCGCGCACCTACCGCGATCTCGGCTACTTCGACCGCAACGTCGCCATGCTGCGCGACCACATGGCCATGCTGATGCAGCGGGCCGAGGCGGCGGCGTAAACCGTCACGCCGCCTCAGCGCCCGCCGCAGCCGCCGCCTTCATCCGCGCATGGGCGCTCTGGCGCGCGCCGACCGCGTCGACCAGCTTGCCGGCGGCGCCGAGGCCATAGGGCGGCATGTTGTTGTAGACGCTCTCGTAGCGGCCGGGCTCGATCAGATAGGTCTCGTGCCAGATGCCGATGTCGCCGTTCGAGCCCAGCTGCTTGTTGAACCACTGCCAGGAGGGCAGGTGCTGGCGCTTGGGATCGCGGGCGTAGGCCTCCAGGTGCTCGAAGCTGCGCCAGTACTGGATCAGCAGCGCGCCGTTCCGGTGAAGTGCTGGCGCACGTGCAAGAGGCCCAGCGCCGGCTCGGCCGTCAGCTCCTTCAGCATGCGCGGCATGGTGGCCAGGAACGGCAGCACGACGTTCAGCTTCCAGGGCTTGTTGATCTGCGCGCCGATCATGAAGAGCACGAACGGCCCCTCGATCTCGGCGCAGACGCGCTTTTCGATGATCGCCGGCCATTTCGTCGTCCCCCTTTGTTGCGAGCCCGCAACGATCATACGCGCATCGGCGCGGTCTGGATCAACGCCGTTGCCGTAGCGCGATGGCTCTCGTCCAGATTCGCGGGTCCAGACCACAAGGTGACCGCATGAGCGGCGAGGCCGCGGCGGCGGCTTCCCGCGCGGGATCGCCGTCGCATCCCATTCGGACCGACCTCGTCCGGCTGGCGCGCCTCGCCGGGCCGGTGGTGGTCTCGCGCCTCGGCGTCATGACCATGGGGCTGACCGACACCGTCGTCGTGGGCCGCTACTCGGCCGAGCAGCTCGGCTATCATGGCGCTGGGCTGGGCGGCCACCAGCGCGGTGCTGGGCTCGGCGATGGGCCTGCTCTCCGGCGTCCAGGTGATGGCCTCGCGGGCGCTGGGCGAGGGCGACCGGCCCGGCCGCCGGCGCGGCGCTGCGGCGCGGCCTGGTCTACTCGCTCTGGATCGGCCTCGCCGGCGGCGGCCGTGCTGGCGCTGGCCGGGCCGCCGCTGCTCGGCGCGCTCGGGCCTGAAGGGCGGCCTGGCGCGCGGGCGCGACCGGGCCGCTGGTGATCCTCGCCGCCTCGATGCCCAGCTTCGCCCTCTCGGTCGCGGCCGCGTCGTGGCTGGAGGGCCTCGGGCGGATGACGCCGCCGATGGTGCTGATGTGGATCGCCAACGTCCTGAACCTCGGCGATCGACCTGGTGCTGGTGCCGGGCGGCTTCGGCCTGCCGGCGATGGGCGCGATGGGCGCCGACGACCGCCACCTTCATCGCCCGCACCTTCCTGGCGCTGGCGACGCTCGGCCTACATCGCCCTGATGTCGGACGCCCGCGCGCTCGGCGTCTTTACGAAGCCGGCGCGCGTCCCGCGCCGGCCGAGATCGAGCAGCGCCGCATCGGCTACGGCGCGGCGGCCTCCAACTTCTTCGAGATGAGCGCCTTCTCGGCGATGAACGTCATCGCCGGCTGGATCAGCCCGCTGACGGTGGCCGCCTGGGCGCTGACGCTGAACGTGCTGGCGCTGATCTTCATGGTCCCGGCCGGGCTTTCGACCGCGACCGCGGTGCTGGTCGGCCGCGCCTATGGGGCCGTCGATCCGGCGGGCCTGAGGCGCGCGGCGGCCGTCGGCTTCGCGGTGACGGCCGTCTTCGGCGTCGCGGTGGGGGCTGGCCGTCCTGGCCGTTCGTGCGCCAGATCGCGGCGCTCTACACCTCCGACGCCCAGACGGTCGCGCTCGCCGCCGGCGCGATGGCGCTCTGCGCGATCTTCTACCTGCCCGACGGCATGCAGGTGGTGGTCGCCCAGGCGCTGCGGGCTCGCGGCGACGTGCTGGTCCCCACGTTCACCCACCTGGCCAGCTACCTCGTCGTCATGCTGCCGCTGGCCTACTGTGCTGGCGATCCCGATGGGCTGGGGCATTGGCGGCATCGCCTGGGCGATGATCATCGCCGCCTACGTCTCAGCCGGCCTGCTGCTGGCGCGCTTCTGGATGCTGGCGCGGCGCGACTGAAGCGGGTCTAAGCCCCCAGCACCCAGCCTTCCTCGCGCTCGGCGTCGACCACCACGTCGGCGGCGGCGTCCTTGGCCGGGCCGAACAGGGCGCCGAGCCGGCCGGCCTCGTCCAGCCGCGAGAAATGCTCAGCCGTGACGCGCACTTGCGTCAGGTCCTTCACTTCGCTCGGCAACGCCTGGCCCTTGAACATCGACGGGTAGACCTCGGCCGCCACCACGTCGACGCCGGCGAGGTCCGCCTCGGTCAGCGCCTTCCAGCCGGTCTCGAACGGCCAGACCCGCAGCTTATCGCCGCGCGCCAGCTTCAGGCGCCGCACCATCGGGATGCCGAGGATCGCCTGCCCGCCGACCGAGCCCTGGTAGTAGAGCTTCCAGACCGGGCTCGTTCCCTTGGCGGCAAGCTCGGCGTGGCGGAACTCCGGGATGTCGCCCGGCCCGTGCGTCCGCTGCTTCTTCGGCTGCAGCGTGGTCAGCGCATCCTTCGGCGGCACGCCCCAGAACGGGAACGGCCCGCCGGTGAGCCGCCGGTTGATCTCCGAGCCGACGCCGAAGCGGTTGTTGGTGTTGTCGGCCTTGTCCTTCACCATGCGGTCGAGCTGGTTCCAGACCGCCAGCCACGGCGGGGTCTCCGCCGGCAGCTTCAGTCCTTCCGCCAGGCCGCGCGGGAAGCCGAGGTTGAAGTCGAAGCCGATCAGCGCGCGCTCGCTGCGCTTGGCGCGATCGTCGAGGATGCCGGCGATCAGCGTCTCGGCGTCGGCCCGCGTCGGCGGATTGTGGCTCTCGAAGGCCATGCGGAAGCGCACGTCGCGCTTCAGCACGCCCACCCAGATCGAATCGGCGCCGGTGGTCGGCTTCGAGGCCGCGCTCCAGTCGACGATGACGTAGGCGTTGAAGAGACGGGCCACGGGCGCTCCGGGTTGAGGTCGCGCGGCCTTCTAGCCGTTCCGAACCGGCCGGCCAACGAGAGTCGAAGGGCGAAGCGGCGCTTGGCGATCAGGCCGGCGTGAGCGGCGCCTGCGCGCTTGCCGCCGCGGCCAGCAGCTCGTCCAGCCGCGCGCCTCGCAGATAGGGCGCCGCCGTGTCCAGCCCCATTGCCCGCGCGCCGACCACGTCGTCGGCAATCGGCGCGGCGAGCCGGGTCTCGATCGGCACGACGCCGCTCCAGGCCGGCCAGCCGGCGTCGATCTCGAGATGGGCGACGCCGCCCTCGCGCACCTTCGCCGAGGCTTCCTCGATCTCCATCGTCACGAAGCTGGTGGCGCGCAGCTCCGTCTCGTTCGGGCGCCTGAGCGTCGCGGCGCGGCCCGGATAGATGCGCTCGATGAAGGCGTCGGCCGCCGCCAGCCTGCCGGCCTCGTCCTCGATCAGCCGGGCGTGGCCGAACGCCATCACCGAGCGGTAGTTCATCGAGTGCACGAAGCTCGAGGGCGCCAGCACCAGCCCGTCCATCAGGCTCACGGTGACGCACACCGGCGCGCCGGCGCCCGCCGTCTTCAGCAGCCGGCTCGCCGCCGCGCCGTGCCAGAAGAGCCGGCGGCCCTCGCGCCAGAACAACGTCGGCGTCACCACCGGTCGGCCGTCGATCAGATAGCCGACGTGCGCCATCAGCGCCGCGTCGAGCACCACGTTGACGGCCGCCTCGTCGTAGCGGGCGCGCTCCGGGTGGCGGCGCACGCGGGTGAGGGCGGTGGGCGTGTAGCTGGGCTCGGACATGGCGCAGGACTCCTTTTGGGCGCTGCCCGTATCGCCAGAGTGGTCTGGCGAACAGGTCCGGTTTCTGCCAATGAAGCAGACCAGTTGGCAGCGGAGGCGCCGATGAGCTGGGCGGAGGTCTATCGCTGGCGCGCGCCCGACCGGGCGGGGCCGGTGATGCGGCAGATCTACGGCCAGGTGCGCGGCGCGATCGTCGAGGGCGCGCTCGGCGCCGGGGCGCGGTTGCCGTCCAGCCGCGACCTCGCCGACCGGCTCGGCGTCGCCCGCGCTTCGGTGGTCAGCGCCTACGAGCAGCTGGTCGCCGAGGGCTACGTCGAGACCAGGCCAGGCGCCGGGGTCTTCGTGGCGGCGGACCTCTCCGGCGTGCAGGCGGCGCCGCCTCCGCCCTCGCCGAAAGAGCCCGCCCCGCCGCCGGAGCTGCCGGAGCGCGCCGAGGTCGCCGAGGAAACGCCCGCCCCGCCGTTGCCGGGCGATGCGCCGTTCAACACCGGCCGCACGCTGATGGACGTACGCGCCCTTGCGGCCTGGGGCCGGGCGAGCCGCCGCGCGCTCAGGGTGCTGGGGCCCGAGCACTTCGGGTATGCCGAGGCAGCCGGTCATCCAGAGTTGCGCGCTGCGATCGCCGACTACTTGCGCGCGGCCCGCGGCGTCGTCTGCGAGGGCTCGCAGGTGATCGTCACCTCGGGCGCGCAGCAGGCGATCGACATCGTCGCCCGCGTGCTGATCGGTCCCGGCGCGCCGGTCTGGGTCGAGGATCCGGCCTATCCGACCACCATCCGCGCGCTGACGGCGGCGGGCGCGGCGCTCAAGCCTATCCCGGTCGACGCGGAGGGCCTCGTCGTCGCCGAGGGCGTGGCGCGCGCGCCGGACGCGCGGGCCGCCTACGTGACCGCCTCGCACCAGTATCCGCTTGGCGTCACGCTCTCGATGCCGCGTCGGCTGGAGCTGCTGGCCTGGGCGCGGGGCGTCGGCGCCTGGATCATCGAGGACGACTACGCCTCGGAGTTCCGTTACGCCGGCCCGCCGCTCGCCGCCCTGCAGGGCCTCGATGGCGGCCATCGCGTGCTCTACGTCGGCACCCTCAACAAGGCGGTCTTCCCGGGCCTGCGGCTCGGCTATCTGGTCGCGCCGCAGGCGCTGATGCCGGCGCTGCTGCGCGCGCGCCAGCTGCTCGACCGCCAACCGCCGTCGCTCACGCAAGGTATCGTGCTGGAGTTCATGAGCGGCGGTGACTTCGCCGCCCATATCCGCCGACGCCGGCTCGCGTACCGCGCCCAGCGCGACGCGCTCGCCGCGGCGCTCGAGGCGCACTGCGGCGCCTGGCTAGAGCCCGATCCGCCCGAGCAGGGCATGCACATGATCGCCTACCTCAAGGACGGGATCAGCGACCTCGCCGCCGAGGCCGCCGCCGCCCGCGCCGGCGTCATCGCCCGCGCCATCAGCCCGCTCTACCTGGAAGCCGCGCCTCGCCAGGGCCTGATGCTGGGCTTCTCCGGCTACCCGCCCGCCGCCATGGCCCCCGCGGCGCGTCGGCTGGCAGGGGCGCTGGCCGGCTTGAGCGAGGCTTGACCTCCAACGTCCGCTCTTCCCAGCGAAAGCGGGGACCCAGGTTCTTTCTGAAAGGCGGGGAGGCGGCGAGATCGCAAGGATTCCACCGCGAACCTCACGAACCACACGAACGGAAGCTTCGCCGGTCGGGGTCAGCCCCAACTGTTCGTGAGGTTCGTGAGGTTCGTGGTCAAAAACGCCTGGGTCCCCCGCTTTCGCGGGGAAGAGCGGAATTAGGACAGCCTCACGAGCATCTTCCCCAGGTTCTCGCCCTTGAAGAGGCCGAGGAAGGCGGCCGGGGCGTTCTCGATGCCCTGCTTGACCGTCTCGCGGCTCTTGATCTTGCCGGCCGCCACCCAGGCCGAGAGGTCCTTCAGGAAGGCGCCCTGCATGTCCTGGTGGTTGGAGACGATGAAGCCCTGCAATTTCAGGCTCTTGCCCACCGCCATGACGAGGCCGCGGACGCCCTCGCCGAGATCGGTGTTGTTGTACTGCGAGATCATCCCGCAAAGCGCGAAGCGGGCGAACGGCTTGGCGGCCATCAGCGCCGCCTCCATGTGCGCGCCGCCGACGTTCTCGAAGTAGACGTCGACGCCCCCGGGCGCGGCGCGCATCAGCGCCGCCGTCAGGTCCGGCTCGGCCTTGTAGTCGATCGCGTGGTCGACCCCGATCTCCTTCAGAAAGGCGACCTTCTCAGGCCCGCCGGCCGAGCCGATCACCGTGTGGCCCTTGAGCTTGGCGATCTGGCAGACCACCGAGCCCACCGCGCCGGCCGCGCCGGAGACGAACACCACGTCGCCGTCCTTCAGCTCGGCGATCTTCAGGAGCCCGACGTAGGCGGTCAGCCCCGGCATCCCGGCGAAGCCCAGGAAGGCTTCCGGCGGCAGGCCGTGGGTCTCCAGCTTCTGCAGCGCCTGCGCCGGCGCGTTGAACGCCTCGCGCCAGCCGAAGAAGCTCGAGACCAGGTCGCCCGGCTTCAGCGAGGCGTCGTTGGAGCGCGTCACCTCGCCGACCGCGCCGCCCTGCAAGCGCCTCTCCGAGCTGGAACGGCGGCACGTAGCTCGGCACGTCGTTCATGCGGCCGCGCATGTAGGGATCCACCGTCATCCAGGTGTTCTTCACCTGCACCTGGCCGGGCGCCGGATCGGGCAGATCGACGCTGGCCAGCTCGAAGTTCGCCGCCGTCGGCGCGCCGACCGGGCGGCTCTTCAGGCGGATTTCGCGGGAAGTGGTCATGGACGTCTCCTCGTCTGGCGTGAGCCTGCTTGGGGCCGCGACAAACACGCGTTTCGCCCGCTTGCCAAGCCGGCGCGGGTGGCGGCCCGGGCCCGGCGGTGCTAGGCGGCGCCCTTGAAAGGAGCGTCGATGGGTGAAGTCTTGCGCGCCGGCGTGATCGGCGCGGGCGTTTTCGGAGGCTACCACGCGCAGAAGTACGCCGCCGCCTTGCCGGGCGTGGTCCTGGCCGGCGTCTACGACCACCATGCGGTGCACGCCGAAGCGCTGGCGGCGCGGGTCGGCGGCCAGGTGTTCGCCAGCGAGGCCGAGCTGATCGCGGCGGTCGACATCGTCTCCATCGCCACCCCCGCCATCGCCCACGCCGCGCCCGCCATCGCGGCGCTGGAGGCGGGCAGGGCGGTCTATGTGGAAAAACCGGTCGCCACCGATCCCGAGCACGCCGCCCGCATCGCCGAGCTGGCGGCGCAGGCGGGCGTGGTGGCGGCCTGCGGCTTCCTGGAGCGCGCAGCGCTGCAGGCCATGGGCCTCTTCGACGTGCCGGAGCGGCCGCGGCTGCTCGAGGCCGTGCGGACCTCGGCCGCCCAGCCCGCGCAACCTCGACGTCTCGGTGGTGCTCGACGTGATGATCCACGACCTCGACCTGGCGCTGGCGCTGGCCGCCGGCGAGCCCGCCATGGTGGAGGCCGACGGCGCGGCCATCGCCAACGCCACGCTCGACCGGGTCGACGCCGAGGCCGAGTTCGACGACGGCTTCGTCGCCCGCTTCCGCGCCTCGCGCATCGCCGAGACGACCGAGCGGACCATCCGGATCGTCTATCCGTCGGGCGAGGTGCGGGTGGACTTCCTGACCCACGCCTTCACGAACACCACGCCGTTCGCCCTCGATCCCGACTTCCAGGAGGCCCCGTCGGCCAAGGACAAGCTGGCCGCCAGCCTCGCCGCCTTCGTCGCCGCGGTGCGCGGCGAGCGCGCCGCCCCGCTCGCCACCGTCCGCGACGGCGCCCGCGCCCTGGACCTGGCGCTGGCGGTGGAAGCGGCGCTCGTCCAGCAGGGCCTGGTCTGAGTGCGGCTTCTAAGGCCGGCGCGCCTCATGTAACTTGCATCCCTGCAGCCGCGAACTGCCTGAACCGAAGCCGCGACAGAGGGACAGCGACATGTCGAACGCCTACGACTTCTCTTTCACCAGCATCGACGGCGAGCCGCTGCCGCTGCGCATCCTTCAAGGGCAAGCCGGTGCTGGTGGTGAACGTCGCCTCCCGCTGCGGGCTGACCCCGCAGTACGAGGGCATGGAGGCGCTCTACCGCGACTACCGCGACCAGGGCCTCATCGTGCTGGGCGTGCCCTGCAACCAGTTCGCCGGCCAGGAGCCCGGCACCGAGGCCGAGATCAAGGACTTCTGCCAGACCAAGTTCGACGTCGACTTCCCGCTGACCTCGAAGGTCGACGTGAAGGACGCGAGGCCGCCACCCGTTCTACGCCTGGGCCGAAGAGAAGCTCGGCACGCCCGCCGTGCCGGTGTGGAACTTCCACAAGATCCTGGTCGGCAAGGACGGCGAGGCGGTCGCCGCCTTCGGCCCGCGCACGCCGCCGCAGGACCCCGAGATCGTCGAGGCGGTGCAGAAGGCGCTCTAGCCCCGACCTTGGTCGCGGGGCCAGCGGGCGCGGCTTGCCCGGCCTCTTTCGCCTTCCGCGCCTTGGCCGCCTCGATGTACATTTGAGCGGTCGCGAGCTTGCCGCCGGCGCGCGCCTCGGCGATCGTTTCGAGCTTGGTCCGGTAATGCCAGATCATGTGGTCGTCGACGATCGACAGGCGGCGGATGATCGGAAAGACCAGGAACGACCAAAGGTAGACCAGGCCTCTGGCCCATATATCGCGGTCGCGCCGCAGCGCTTCGGCCGGATACCAGCCCTTGAGCAGGCGCGGATCGCCGCTGTGCACGTAGCCCCACGGGGTCGGCGCCGGCACGCCCGGAACCAGGTCCCACTGGTTGACGAGCCGGTAGTGCGGACACTTGACGTAGAGGTCGAACATCTCGGTCGCGACGCGCGGCGAGCCGAAGGTGTAGCAGGCGGCGAGGTTGTCGCGTTCCAACACCGCCGAGGCGATCTGGGCGAGCGCTCCGCCCAGCGAGTGGCCGGTGATGTAGAGACCGAGATCGTGCGGGACGAACGCGTCGACGGCCGCCTTGATGCGCGGGGTCATGTCGACGAGGGCGTCCCAGAAGCCGCGGTGGACGTCGACATGCTCGAAGCCGGGCATCGGCATGCGCAGGGCGTTGAGATTGATGCCCCAGTCGGCGGCGTTGGCGGTGCCCCGGAAGGCGAGGACGGCGAACTCGTCGTGGTTCACCGCCAGGAAGGCCTGCACGTTGTCCTGGTTGAACACCTGCTTGAGCTCGAAGTTGGCGCCGGCGAGCAGCCGGGCCAGCGCCTCGCGCCCGCCGTCCACTTCCACCTTCGGCTGCCCCTCCGCACGCGGCGGCTGGTCGTCGGCGAACGGCACGTAGGCGAGCTGCGAGAACGCGGCCATCATCGCTGCGGTGCGGTCCGCGTAGGCCGCGCGCCAGGTCGGCACCGCGTGGGCGTAGGCCTCGGTGAGCATCGGCGGGTCGCTAGGATCGTCCGTCATCTGCAGCGCCTCCGTTTACTCAGCCATATACACGCGTTTGGCGAAGGCGCCGCGGCCAAGCTTGCCGGCAGCCGCGCTGCGGCCTTGCGAACATCCGTTTGAAGTCGCAACGTGCGCCCAAACGATAAGGGAGGATCCGCGTGGCGGATGATGCAACCCAGCGCGAGCGGCCGCCGCAGGTCTACTACGACGCCATCAAGGCGAAGTTCGCCGAGGCGCGGGACTTGAGGCTCGGCTACCGGCCCGAGGGCACGAGCCAGTACACCTCCGACTTCTCGGGCGCGCTCGCCAGGTACGCGATCGACCCGCACGCCGAGCCGGCGCCCGAGCGCGAGCCGATCACCGACGAGGTCGAGGTGCTGTTCATCGGCGGCGGCTTCTCGGCGCTGCTGACCGCGGCGCGGCTGCGCGAGCGCGGCGTGGAGAGCATCCGCATCGTCGAGCGCGGCGCCGACGTCGGCGGCACCTGGTACTGGAACCGCTATCCGGGCGCGGCCTGCGACGTGCCCTCCTACGACTACCTGCCGCTGCTGGACGAGATGGGCTACGTGCCCTCGCGGCTCTACGCCAAGGGGCCGGAGATCTACGCCCACTGCCAGGCGATCGCGAAGCGCTACGACCTCTACGACCTCGCCGTGTTCCGCACGACGGTGCTGCGACCACCTGGGACAACGCGGCCCAGCTCTGGGTGCTGGAGACCGACCGGGGCGATCGGATGCGCGCCAAGATTCGTGATCTGCGCCAACGGCACCCTCTCCAAGCCCAAGCTCTCGAAGATCGACGGCATGGAGCGCTTCGCCGGCCACTCGTTCCACACCTCGCGCTGGGACTACGCCTACACCGGCCGCGACCTCGAAAACCTGTGCGACAAGGTGGTCGGCATCATCGGCACCGGCGCCTCGGCCGTGCAGGCGATCCCGCGGCTCGGCAAGACGGCCAAGCAGCTCTACGTCTTCCAGCGCACGCCCTCGGGCATCGACATCCGCGGCGACCGGCCGACCGATCCGGACTGGGCCGCCAGGCTCGAGCCCGGCTGGCAGCAGGCCCGGCGCATGAAGCACATCCGCGGCCGGCCGGAGGACAACGCCCGCGCCGCCGAGCTCGCCGAGCTGTCGCGCGAGGAGAAGATCCGCCGCCAGGAGAACAGCAACATCGATCACATGATGCGCATCCACCAGCGCATCGAGGAGATCGTCACCGACCCGGCCACCGCCGAGTCGCTGAAGCCCTGGTACATGTTCATGTGCAAGCGGCCGTGCTTCGACGACGACTACCTGCCGACCTTCAACCTGCCGAACGTCAATCTGGTCGACACCAGGGGCAAGGGGATCACCGAGATCGGCCGCGAAGGCCCGATCTTCGAGGGCCAGAGCTACCCGCTCGACCTCCTGATCTACGCCACCGGCTTCGAGGTGCAGAAGACCGGCATCTACAACGAGATCCGCGGCCGCGACGGGCGCGAGATCAACGAGGTCTACGCCGACGGCATCCGCACCCTGTTCGGCGTGCACACGCACGGCTTCCCGAACCTCTTCATCATGGGCGGCTACCAGGCCTCGTTCCAGTTCAACCTGACCTTCATGCTGCAGACCCAGGGCGACCACATCGCCGAGTGCATCAAGCTGGCGCGCGAGCACGGCGCGGCCGAGATCGACGTGAAGCCGGAGACCGAGGAGTGGTGGGTGCAGGAGGTGATCGCGCACCGCGGCAAGACCAGCCGCAACGCCGACTGCACGCCGGGCTATTACAACTTCGAAGGCGAGTTCAACCGCCGCCAGGACGGCAACTACAACGGCGGCTTCTTCCAGTACTTCAGCCACATGCAGGAGATCCGCAAGGATCTCGCCAGCCACTTCCTGTTCGGATGAGCGACTGAGGAACGCCGCAACATGACGATCAACCTCGACCCGGAAATCGCCGAGATCGTCGGCGATCTGGACTTCGACCCCGACGCGCTGTTCGACAAGTACATGGCCGAGCGCGACAAGCGCCTGCGCCCCGACGGCATCGGCCAGTACGTCGAGATCAAGGCCGAGTTCTCGCACTACATCGACGACCCCTACGTCGAGCCCGGCTTCACCCGCGATCCGGTGTTCGACGACGTGGAGTTCGCGATCATCGGCGGCGGCTTCGGCGGCCTCCTGATGGGCGCGCGGCTGCGCGAAGCCGGCTTTCAGAAGATCCGCGTGGTGGAGAGCGCCGGCGACTTCGGCGGCACCTGGTACTGGAACCGCTATCCCGGCGCGATGTGCGACGTGGAGAGCTACTGCTACCTGCCGCTGCTGGAAGAGCTGAACTACATCCCCAAGCACAAGTACTCGTTCGCGCCGGAGATCCTCGAGCACAGCCGCGCCATCGCGCGCCACTACCGGCTCTACGACGACGCGCTGCTGCAGACCGCGATCACCGAGCTGGCGTGGGACGAGAAGGCCAAGCGCTGGATCATCTCCACCAGCCGCGGCGACCGTTTCACCGCCCAGTACGTGGCGATGGCGTGCGGGCCGCTGAGCCGGCCGAAGCTGCCCGGCATTCCCGGCATCCACGACTTCGCCGGCCACACCTTCCACACCAGCCGCTGGGACTATGGCTACACCGGCGGCGACTTCGTCCGGCGGCCTCGACCGGCCTGAAGGACAAGCGGGTCGGCATCATCGGCACCGGCGCCACGGCGATCCAGTGCGTGCCGCACCTGGGCGAATGGGCGAAGGAGCTCTACGTCTTCCAGCGCACCCCTTCGTCGGTGGACGTGCGCAACAACGCCGAGACCGATCCGGCCTGGGCCGCTTCGCTGCCAACCGGGCTGGCAGCGTCGCCGGCAGGACAACTTCAACATCCTGGTGGCCGGCGGCGACCAGGACGAAGACCTCGTCCACGACGGCTGGACCGACATCTTCCGCAATGTCACCGGCACGGCGGCCAAGCAGATCGCCGACAAGCTCGGCCGGCGCCTCTCCAGCGCGGAGCGCGCCGAGGTGATGCAGGTCGCCGACTACCGCAAGATGAACCAGGTCCGCGCCCGCGTGGACCAGCTGGTCAACGACCCGGAGACCGCGGCGAAGCTGAAGCCCTGGTACCGGCAGTTCTGCAAGCGGCCGTGCTTCCACGACGAATACCTGCAGACCTTCAACCGCCCGAACGTCCACCTGATCGACACCAAGGGCCGGGGCGTCGAGCGCCTGACGCGCACCGGCGTGGTCGCGAACGGCAGGGAGTACGAACTCGACTGCCTGATCTTCGCCACCGGCTTCGAGGTCGGCACCAGCTACACGCGCCGCGCCGGCTACGACATCGCCGGGCGGGACGGCATGACGCTCTCCGAGCACTGGGCGACGGGCTGCGCACCCTGCACGGCCTCACCAGCCACGGCTTCCCGAACTGCTTCTTCCTCGGCTTCACCCAGACCGCGATCACCATCAGCGTGCCGCAGGCGCTGGGCGAGCAGGCCAACCACGTCGCCTACATCGTCAGAGAGGCCCGCGAGCGCGGCGCGGACGTGGTCGAGCCGACCGCCGAGGCCGAGGAGGCCTACGTGCAGGAGGTCCGCAGCCTCGCCCGCATGGGCCAGCGGTTCTATTCGGAGTGCACGCCCGGCTACTACAACAGCGAGGGCGAGGCCGGTAACCGCCAGGGCTTCTTCTCCGACATGTACGGCGCCGGCCCGTTGCTGTTCTTCGAGCTGCTGGCCGAGTGGCGCGCCACCGGCGAGCTGCCGGGCCTGTCACTGAGCTAAGGAGTGCGAGGTTGGCGCTGAAGCGTGTACTGATCGCCAACCGCGGCGAGATCGCCATCCGCATCGCCCGCGCCGCCTCGGCGCTCGGCGTGGAGAGCGTCAGCGTCCACGCGCCGGCCGACGCGCTGTCGCTGCACACGCGCGTCACCACCGAGACGCGCCAGATCGGCGCCGGGCGCCGATCCGGTGAAGGCCTATCTCGACATCGACGCCTTGATCGAGGCGGCCCGCGAGACCGGCTGCGACTGCGTCCATCCCGGCTACGGCTTCCTCTCCGAGAACCCCGAGTTCGCGCGCCGATGCCTCGCCGAGGAGCTGGTGTTCGTCGGCCCGCGCCCGAGACGCTGGCGCTGTTCGGCGACAAGGTGGCAGGCCCGCGCGCTCGCCGCGCGGCGCAGGGCGTGCCGATCATCCCCGGCAGCGGAACGGCGCTGGCCAGCGCCGAGGCCGCGCGCCGAGGTCGCCGGCGAGCTCGGCTATCCGGTCATGCTGAAGGCCGCGGCGGGCGGCGGCGGTCGCGGCATGCGGCGCGTCGACGACAGGCGCCGAGATGGCGGCCGCCTTCGCCGCTGCCAGCGCGAGGCCGAGGCCGCGTTCGGCGACGGCTCGGTCTTCGTCGAGAAGCTGATCGCGCGGCCGCGCCACATCGAGGTGCAGATCCTGGCCGACCAGCACGGCGAGATCGTCTCACCTCTACGAGCGCGACTGCTCGGTCCAGCTGCGCAACCAGAAGGTGTCGAGATCGCGCCGGCGCCCGGACCTGGACGACGAGCTGCGCCAGCGCATCCTCGACGACGCGATGCGGCTCGCCAGGGCGGCCGGCTACTGTGAACGCCGGGCACGGTCGAGTTCCTGGTCGCCCCGGACCGCGGCGTAGCACTTTTTCATCGAGTGCAACCCGCGCATCCAGGTCGAGCACACCGTCACCGAGCAGGTCACCGGCATCGACCTCGTCGAGGCGCAGTTCCGCATCGCCGCCGGCGAGCGGCTGGCGCGAGCTCGGGCATCGTCCGCCAGTCAGACATCGCCCGCGCCGCGCGGCTTCGCGGTGCAGGCGCGCATCGTCGCGACCGGCGCCGGCACGATCACCGCCTACAAGGAGCCGGCCGGGCCGCGGCGTGCGGGTCGATTCCTGCGGCTATCTGGGCTATGCGCCGCCGCCGCAATTCGATCCGATGTTCGCCAAGCTCATCGGCGACTCCAACTCGACCGGCTCGTTCGCTTCGGCGCTCGAGCGCACCTGCGCGGCGCTGGACGAATTCCAGATCGCCGGCCTGCCGACCAATCTCGCGCCGCTGCGCGCGATCCTCGCCCGGCCCGAGGTGCGCGGCGGGCGATGCCCGCACCACCCTGCTCGCCGAGCATCCCGAGCTGATGGCGCCGCCGAGACGGCGCCGGCGCCCGCCAGCGCGCGCTGGCGCTGCTCGAGCAGCAGGCGGCGGCGCTCGCGCGGCGGCCGCGCGTCCCCGCCGCGCTGGCCTCGCTGGTCGCCGCGCCGTCGCTTGACCGTGCCGCGACGGCGAGGCGGGCGTCGAATGCCCGATGGCCGGCGCGGTCATCGAGCTCCCCGTCGAGGCCGGCGCCGACGGTCGCGGCCGGCGACGCGCTGATGGTCATCAGCGCGATGAAGATGGAGACCGCGATCACCGCGCCCTGCGCCGGCGTCGTCACCGAGCTGGCGCCGGTCGAGATCGGCGGCGCGGTCGCCGCCGGCCAGATCGTCGCCACCATCGCGCCCAGCGCAGCGGCGCCGAGCCTGGCCCGCGCCGCTATGGCGACGACACCTGGGCGCCGCTGCTGGCCGAGGTGAAGGCGTTGCAGGACGATCGCCCACGCCGCTTCGCGCCCGACTCGAACGATCCGGGCGTGGTCCGCCAGCGCAATCGCGGCAAGCTGACCTGCCGCGAGCGCATCGACCTGCTGCTCGATCCCGGCAGCTTTCGCGAGGTCGGCAGCCTCGCCGGCTTCGCCGACTATGACGAGGACGGCCGGGTCGCCGAGCTTCACGCCCGCCAACCATGTCGGCGGCTGGGGCAAGATCGACGGCCGCACCGCCGTGGTCTGCGCCGACGATTTCACCTCGCGCGGCGGCCATGCCGACGGCGCGATCGGCGGCCAAGAGCGGCCATCTCGACCGGCTGTCGCTCGACCTCCACTGCCCCTCGATCCGCCTGCTCGACGGCTCGTCGGGCGGCGGCAGCATCGCCGCGATGGTGCCGCAAGCAGCAGAAGGCCGGCGAGAGCAGCGCGCAGGAAAGCTCCGGCGCCATCACCGCCGGCCGGCCCCGCGTGTCCGGCGGGGGCGGCTCGTTCCTGCCGGGCCACCTCGGCAGCACGATGTTCGCCGCGCAGCTCAGCCAGGTGCCGGTGGTCAATCTGCTGCTCGGCAGCGTGGTCGGCATCGGCGCGGCGAAGGCGGTGCTCGGCCATTTCTCGGTGATGGTGCGCGACATCGCCCAGCTGTTCGTCGCCGGCCCGCCGGTGGTCAGCCACGCGATGGGCTACGACATCACCAAGGAGGAGCTCGGCGGACTGGCACATCCACTGCCGCAACGGTTCGGTCGACAATCTCGCCGAGACGCGAGGAAGAGGCCGCCGCGATGACGAAGCGGTTCCTCTCCTACCTGCCACCTCGCGTCTACGAAGCGCCGCCGGTGCTGCGGCCGATCCGACCGATCCGGCCGATCGTCGCGAGGAAGAGCTGTTCACCATCATTCCGCGCAAGCGCACGACGACCTTCGACATGCGCCGCGCGATCCGCCTGATGGCCGACCGAGGACTCGTTCTTCGAGATCGGCCCGCTATGGGGTACCGACCAGATCGTCGGCTTCGTGCGCTTCAACGGCTATCCGATGGGCGTCATCGCATCCGATTGCCGGCACATCAATGGCGGCGCGCTCACCGCCGACGGCTGCGACAAACTCAAGCGCCACCTCGACCTCTGCGACTTGTTCCACCTTCCGGTGCTGAACCTGGTCGACAATCCCGGCTTCGCGGTCGGCCTCGAGCACGAGATCACCGGCACGATCCGCAAGGGCGGCGAGTGGATGATCGCGTTCGCGCAGGTCGCCGTGCCGATCTTCACCGTCATCATGCGCCGCAGCTTCGGCGTCGCCGGCAACAACTTCGCGACGCCCTCGCAGCGGCGCGAGCGCGCGCGTCGTGTGGCCGGCCGCCGATGTCGGCGGCATCCCGCCCGAGGGCGGCATCGAGGCGGCCTACAAACGCCAGCTCGCCGAGGCCGCCGACCCCGCCGCGCTGCGCGCCGAGATCAACGCCCGCATCGAAAGCGCGCGCGGCCCCATCGGCCCGCTCAACCGGTTCCAGATGGAGGAGATGATCGACCCGCGCGACACCCGGCGCTGGGTCTGCGAGTGGGTGGACGCCGCCTGGCGCGTGGTCGTCCAGCCGCAGCGGCTCGGGCCGCGCGCGCTGGGGTTCAGGCCATAACTCTCCTCACCCGCCCGTAGAGGCGGGGGAGGGGGACCACGAAGTGGTGGAGGGGGCATGCTCACGCTCTACGGCTCGTCGCAAGGCCGGCCGAGCCGCAGCCTGATCGCGCTGGAGGAGCTGGGCCTCGCCTACAGGCAGGTGCCGCTGAAGCCGTGGGACAGCGCCGCCGACGCCGCGACGCTGACCGCGCTGAACCCCAACGCCCGCGTGCCGGTGCTGGACGACGACGGCCTGGTGGTCTGGGAGTTGATGGCGATCAACCTTTACCTCGGCGACCGCTACGGCGGCCCGCTCTGGCCGGCCGACGCGCGGGCGCGGGCGGCGGCTCTACAAGTGGAGCCTCTGGTCGCAGACCTCGATCGACGTGATGGCCCGCCACCGCGCCCGCTTCAGCCAAGACCCCGACGTCAAGGCGAAGGCCGAGGCCGAGCGCCTTGCCGCCCTCGCCATTCTCGACGCCGCCCTGGCCGACCGCCCCTACCTGCTGGGCGACGCCTTCACCCTCGCCGACCTCAACGTCGCCGCCACCCTCAACGAGCCCTGGGAGAACGGCCGCATCGACGGCGACCTCGACCCCGCCGCCCACGGCCTTACGGCGCTGGCGGACTGGCTGGCGAGCTGCATCTCGCGGCCGTCATGGGCGAAGGTGCGCGCTCTGCCGTAGCCGCTACTGTACGGAATATCCGCGGCCGCTCAGGCAGGCGGCGCGGGCGCGGTCGTAGTCGGCCTGCCCGGACGCCTCCTGCGCCTTGCGGACGCGCGGTTGAAGCGCGCCGACGTCCGGCGAAGGCGCGCCGGTCAGTTCGTCGACGACGCCCAGCGACGGGCCCGTGGCGCCCGTCATCGCGGTCACAGCCGCGCCAGTCTCGCCTGGTCCGCCCCCGCCCAGCGCGCCGGCCGCGCCTCCCTGGCCGCCGCCCCCATCGGCGCCGAAGGCCATGCTCGTGGCCGCGGTGTCGCTCGCCGTGCCGGTCGGTGCGAACGCCTGGAACGGCGCCGACGGCGACGTCGAAGGGTCGAACCCGCTCTGCTGCCTCGCCAGGCTCGAGCAATCGGCTTCGTCGTTCGCCTGCCTGGCCATGTCCTGGCCCCGGATGGGATAGACGTACTGCGCCGCGTCGGCGAGCGGCGGGCCGAGGAACAAGGTCGCGCCGACCAGGGCCAGGCATGCGGTCTTCATCGTTCAATCCTCGGGCAGCCGCGCCGCTTCGGCCGGCCGCCCAGGAAGACTGAAGCCGACGCCAAGCGCCGCCAATCGGGTCGACTGCCGAGATCCGCGCGGGCGGCCCGCCCACTGGCGGCCGACTGCCGCCAGGGGTCACCCCACCTTCGGCAGCACCTTGTCGGTCATGAGGTTGAACGAAAGCTGGCTGAGCGGCGCGCAGAGCAGGTAGTTGAGCTGGGCGGTCTCCTGCAGGGCCTGGATCTGGTCGATGAGCGACTCGGGCGTGCCGTGCAGGATCACCTCGTTCACGTAGCGCTCGACCGGGTCCGGGGCGGCGACGGCGCTGGGGGCGTCGTGAGCCGGGCGGTGCTGGCCGCCGATGTAGGAGCCGACCGTCCATCGGCGCCGCGGCGGGCGATCGCCTCGGCCTGCTCGGCGGTCTCGGCGATCGCCAGCAGGCGGGCCATCGGGATGTCGCGGCCTTCGGGCGAGAACCCGGCCGCCGTCAGCTTCTCGCCGTAGCGGGCGCGCTTCACGCCCAGGTCGGCGCAGGTGCAGTGCGGGTCCATCAGGATCGAGAAGCCGCGGCTGGCCGCCCAGTCGATCGCGCCCTCGGAGGTGGCGGCCATCCAGACCGGCGGGTGCGGCTGCTGCAGGGGCTTGGGCAGCACCTCGACGTTCTCGAAGTCGAAGAACTGGCCGTGGTGGGTCAGCCGCTCGTGGGTCCAGGCGGCGAGCACCACGTCGACCGCCTCGTGGAAGCGCGGCCCGCTCTCCTCGACCGGCACGCCGAAGGCCTCGAACTCGACGCGCGAGAAGCCGCGCCCGGCGCCCCAGTTCACCCGGCCGCCGGAGATCATGTCGAGGAGCGCCACCTCCTCGGCGAGGCGCAAGGGGTGGTAGAAGGGGGCGAGCGAGACGGCCGTGCCGATCCGCATGCGGCTGGTTCTGGCCGCCGCCATCGTCGCCATCATGTGCACCGACGGGCAGACCGAGAAGCCGGAGAAGTGGTGCTCGGCGAGCCAGACCGCGTCGTAGCCGGTCTGGTCCATGATCTCGAAGCGCTCGATGGCGCCGGCGTAGACGCTTTCCAGCGGAATGCGCCGGTTCGCCCAGCCGAAGAACTGCAGCACCCCAACCTTCATCGCGTCTTCCTCCGTCCCGGCGCCACGCTAAGGCGCGCGGGACCAGCCGTCAGCCCTCGAAGTAGAGGTGGCGGTGCAGCTTGCAGCCGGGGTTGAACGGCGCGGCGCAGGCCGGGCAGGCGTCGTCGCAGGCGAGGTAGGCGGCGATGCTCATCTGCGTGCCGCAAGCCCCGCAGAGCACCGCGGGCGTCGCCCACTCGGCCCTCGGCCACACCTGCGCCGGATGGTCCGCCAGCGTGTCGTGGCAGTCGCGGCAGGCGTAATAGGTCCCGCAGCAGCGCATCTTCAGCGCCACGATGTCGAGCGGGCTATGCCAGTGGGCGCAGCGGGTCTGCGAATCGAGCGTCGAGGCCGCGAACCTCAAAACGTTTGCTTGGCGGCCGCCCGCTCATGGATGGCGCGCCAGGAAGTCGGCCACGGCGGCGTTGAACTGATCGGCGCAGTCGAGGTTCACCGGATGCCCGCCCTCCAGGTCGACCACCTCGATGCCGCTGATCTCTCGCGCGGCGAGGTCGCGCAGCGCCTGGAAGCCCCTCTCGCGCCGGCCGTTCACCAGCAGCGTCGGCGTCTGGATCTCGGCGAGGCGGTCGCGCACCGAGAGGTCGCCGGTCGTGTAGGCCATGCCGCGCGCCATGCCGGCGAGCGAGATCAGCTCCGCGTCGCCTACCAGCGCGTCCTCGACCTCGGGCGCGAGGCGCCCGGTTCGTTTCGGGTAGAACGGCATCGCCTCCAGCCCGCCGCGCCCGCGCGCCTCGATCGCGGCGACGCGCGCGGCGAGCTGCTCCGGCGCCAGCCTCGGCAAGGTCTCGCGGAGCGCCGAGTTGGAGTTGGTGAACACCTGCGCCGAGACCCGCTCCGGATGGGCGAGCGCGTAGTTCATCGTCAGCCCCGCGCCGAACGACTGGCCGCAGACCGCCCAGCGCTCCACGCCGAGTTCGGCGCGGATAGCTTCGAAGCGGGCGACATAGGCCGCCACGCTGTACGCTTGCGGCTCGGCCGGCGCCGCCGAGCGGCCGTGGCCAAGCAGCTCGACCACCACCGGCGTGGCGACCTCCGCCAGCGCCGCCAGGTTCGGGCGCCACTGCGCGCGGCTGGAGCAGATGCCGTGCGCCAGGAGGAGGTGCGGCGCGCGGCCATCGCCGTGGACGTCGACGTGCATCATATGCGCCGCCAGTAAAGCAACTTGCGCCGGAACCAAGCGCCGCGGCGGCTGTTCATCGTCCTGCCGGCGAGCCCCCGCGTTCGGGCTGGCGAGCTTCGCCATGTCGGGCAGGGGAGGGCGGTATCCGCCAAATCGTTGACTGTCCGGCATTTTCAGGCTGGAACAGCGCTCTGGCGGGGTTCGGCTGGGGCGCTGTCGTCGTCATTCGCAAGGGGTCGTGCGATCGTGGCGAAACCTCCGTCCGTTCTGCGCGCTGAATCTCCTGTGTATCCCAGTGACCAGCCGCGAGAGCGTTTCATGAGCCGCGGCCGCCGCGCGCGAGACCCGAGCGACGACCGCCGCTACGAGCTGCTGATCAATGCGATCACCGACTACGCCATCTACATGCTCGACCCCTCTGGGATCGTGACGAGCTGGAACACCGGCGCGGAGTTGATCAAGGGCTACGCCGCGGACGAGATCATCGGCGAGCACTTCTCGCGGTTCTACACCGAAGAGGACCGGGCGGCCGGCGCGCCGCAGTGGGCGCTGGATCGCGCGCTGAACGAAGGCCGCTTCGAAGGCGAGGGCTGGCGGCTGCGCAAGGGCGGCGCCCGCTTCTGGGCGCACGTGATCATCGACCCGATCCGCGGCGACGGCGGCGAGCTCCTCGGGTTTGCGAAGATTACCCGCGACCTCAGCGAACGGCGGAAAGCGGACGAGGCCCTGCGCCGCAGCGAAGAGCGCTTCCGGATGCTGGTGCAGAGCGTCACCGACTACGCGATCTTCATGCTGGACCGGGACGGCCGCGTCACCAACTGGAACGCCGGCGCCGAGCGCATCAAGGGCTACAGGCCCGATGAGATCATCGGCCGGCACTTCTCGCGCTTCTACACCGAAGCCGACCAGGCGGCCGGCATACCGGCGCTGGCCCTGCGCACGGCCATCGCCGAGGGCCGCTGGGAGAGCGAGGGCCAGCGCGTGCGCAAGGACGGCTCGTTGTTCTGGGCGCACGTCCTGATCGATCCGATCCGCGACGAGGACGGCGAGGTGCTCGGCTTCGCCAAGGTGACGCGCGACATCACCGAACGAAAGGAGGCGCAGCGCCAGCTGGAACAGGCGCGCGAGGCGCTGTTCCAGTCGCAGAAGATGGATGCGCTGGGCCAGCTGACCGGCGGCATCGCGCACGACTTCAACAACCTCTTGATGGCGGTGCTGGGCTCGCTGGAGCTCCTGCGCAAGCGCCTGCCTTACGATCCGGCCCACTCGACGCTGCTGGAGAACGCCATCCAGGGCGCGCAGCGCGGCGCGACGCTGACCCAGCGCATGCTGGCCTTCGCCCGCCGCCAGGAGCTGAAGCTGGAGCCGGTCGACGTCACCGCGCTGATCCGCGGCATGGGCGGCTTCCTGCAGCGCGCGATCGGACCTACCTACCGGCTGGAGGTGCGCTTCCCGCCCGGCCTGCCGCTGGCGACGACCGATCCGGCCCAGCTCGAAGTCGGCGCTGCTGAACCTGGCGGTCAACGCGCGCGACGCCATGCCCGACGGCGGCGGGCTGATCACGGTGTCGGCCAGCCCCGAGACCGTGGTCGCGGGCCAGGACACGCTGACGCCGGGCGAGTACCTTCGCCTCGCCGTCACCGACACCGGCGAGGGGATGGATCGCAGCGACGCTGGCGCGCGCCACCGAGCCCTTCTTCACCACCAAGGGCGTCGGCAAGGGCACCGGGCTGGGGCTCTCGATGGTGCACGGCCTCGCCGCGCAATCGGGCGGGCGGCTCGAGATCAAGAGCCGGCCGGGCGAGGGAACGACGGTGGCGATCTGGTTGCCTGCGGCGGCGGAGGGCTCGCAAGCCCATGCGCTCGAGCGGCCCGCGGACATCGGCTTCACGGGTGAACTGCGGCCACTGCAGGTGCTGGCCGTCGACGACGATACGCTCGTGCTCACCAACACCGTCGCCCTGCTCGAGGACCTCGGGCACCGGGTGCTGCATGCGAAGTCCGGCAAGGAGGCGCTGGAGGCGCTGGCGGCGCATCCGGACGTCGACCTGGTCATCACCGACCAGGTGATGCCGCGGATGACCGGCCTGCAGCTGCGCGACGAGATTGGCAAGCTCCGGCCCGGCCTGCCGGTGCTGATCGCCACCGGCTTCGCCGAGATGCCGGCCGGCGCCTTGGCCGGCGCGCCGCGGATCGGCAAGCCGTTCACCCAGCGCGAACTGGCGGACGCAGTGATCGACGCCACGCTGCCGCCAGCACGAGGATGAGCGGCGGGACGGCGGCATAGAGCGCCAGCCCGGCGGCGAGGCCGCGGCCGTCGGAGATCGCGCCGACCAGCGCCGGAAACCCCATGCCCGCCATGCCGACCGTCGAGACCACCGCGCTCGTGGCGCCCGCCTGGCCCGGCCGGAGCGCGAGGACGACGCTCTCCAGCGTCGTGTAGAAGACCGCGCCCGCCACGCCGAAGCCGACGGCGGCCGCCATCTGGAGCGGCAGGAACGGTGCGAAGATCGCCACAGGCAGCGCCGCGATCATCGCCGCCGCGCAGGCGAGGATGACGCTGCGCGGCGCGCGCCCCGCGGCGAGGCGCTCGAAAGCCGCGAAGCCCGCCATGCCGCCGACCAGAATGGCGACGACGGGCGCGGTGGCGATCGCTGGCGTCAGGCCCCGCACGCGCTCCAGGTAGGCGATCATGAAGCCGTCCAGCGGCTCGTCGAGCAGGCTGAAGAGGCCGAGCACGACGGCGAGCAGCAGCACCTCGCGGTCGCGGGCGATCTCCCAGACGCCGCTCAGGACGCTGGCGAACGGATTGGCCTGCGCCTTCGGCGGGTGCGGCGGCGGGAAGCGATGCACGGCGAGCCAGGCCGCGTAGCCCAGCATCGCCACGCCGCCGCCCAGGAAGGCGCCGCGCCAGCCGAAGCCGAGCACGACCGCGGCGGCCAGCGTCGCCGGGCCGAGCAGGTCGCCGACCGAGGCCCAGGCGTTCATCCGCGCCAGCGTCTTCGCCAGCGCATCTTCCGCCAGGTCGACCAGCGCCACCTCGCGAGGCGTGCACGAAGGCGTCGCTCGCCGCGCCCCAGGCGAACGCCGCCGCCAGCAGCACCGGCAGCGAGTGTCCGACCCCGAAGGCGATCATCGCCAGGCCGTAGGCCGCCGCTCCGAAGCTCGCGAGCAGGCGGCGGCTCACATAGTCGGCGGCGATGAGGAAGAAGTTGCCGATCAGGCCGCCGGCGGGCAGCGCCACCAGCACGCCGGCGATCTCGGCGTAAGTGAGGCCGAGGTCGTGGCGGATCGGCTCGAGCGCGCCGGCCGGGAAGAAGGTGGTCCATTCGTCGGCGAACCGCACGAGCACCAGCGCCGCGACGAGGCCGTAGGGCGCGCGGCGCAAGGCCGGGATCGCCCAGAGGGCGACCCGTCTGAGGACAGCTAAGGCGCGGTCAGATCAACGGGGGGATCCATGCCGCATCGATAACGCGGTTCGCTGGGCCCCGGCAATGGCTGGAGTGCGATCAATCCTGGCCGGCGGCCTTGGCGCGCTCGATGCCCTCCAGCACCATCCGCCGGGCGTCGTCGGCGTCGCCCCAGCGCACGATCTTCACCCACTTGCCGGGCTCCAGGTCCTTGTAGTGGCTGAAGAAGTGCTCGATCTGCTTGAGCGTGATCTCCGGCAGGTCGGTGTAGTTGCGCGACGTGGTCGTAGCGCTGCGTGAGCTTCGGCGCCGGCACGCCGATCAGCTTCTCGTCGCCGCCGGCCTCGTCCTCCATCACCATCACCCCGACGATCCGGACGCTCATGATCGCGCCCGGCGTGATCGCCCGGGTGTTGGCGACCAGCACGTCGCAGGGATCGCCGTCGCCCGACAGGGTGTGCGGGATGAAGCCGTAGTTCCCGGGATAGCGCATCGCCGTATAGAGGAAGCGGTCGACCATCAGGGCGCCCGAGGGCTTGTGCATCTCGTACTTGATCGGCTCGCCCCCGATCGGCACCTCGATCACCACGTTCACCTCGTTCGGCGGATCGCGCCCGATCGGCACGGCGGCGAGGTTCATGGGCGAGGCTCCCTTCTGCTTTGCTTGAGGGATAGCGGAGCCGCGTCGCGCCCGAAAGTTCGAACCTCGGCCACAACCCCCTCGACCGTCATCGCCGGGCGCAGTCCCGGCGACCCAAGAACACCTTGGCGCGAGTGGCCGCGCCTCGCGCGGCCGTGGCTGGCTGGGTGTTCATGGGTGGCCGGCACTGACGGCCGGCCATGACGGAGGAAGGAAGAAGCCAGGTCAACAAATCGCTTGTCAGTTATATAACTGTATAGCAATTATATGCGCATGGACGCCTTCGAAGCCATCGCCGAGCCGAACCGGCGGCGCATTCTCGACCTGCTCAGAGCCGGCGAGCGGCCGGCCGGCGATGTCGTCGAGGCGCTGGCGATCAGCCAGCCGGGCGTCTCCAAGCATCTGAAGCTGCTGCGCGAGGCGGGGTCTGGTGCGCGTCCGCGCCGACGGCCAGCGCCGGCTCTACAGCCTGAGCCCACGCGAGTTCGCCGCCATCGAGGCCTGGCTCGAGCCCTACCGCGCCTTCTGGCGCGGCAAGCTCGACGCCCTGGAAGCGCATCTGGAGAAAGAACAGTGACCATCGACAACGCCGCCAACGGGACCATCCGCAGAAACGGCGATCGCTACGAGATCGTCTTCGTCCGCCGCCTGAAGAAGCCGATCGAAAAGGTCTGGGCGGCGCTCACCGTGCCAGAGCGCATCGCCGACTGGTTCACCGACATGCGCTTCATCCCCGAGCCGCGGCTGGGCGCGCGGGTGGAGCTGCGCTTCCCGGACGACGACCCGCCTTACGAGATGACCAAGGGCGAGGTGGTCGCGTTCGACCCGCCGCGGCTCTTCGCTTGGACCTGGACGGAAGACGACCACCCGAACTCCGTGGTGCGCTGCGAACTGGCGCCCGACGGCGACGGCTGCGTGCTGACCTTCAGCCAGTCGGGCATGGGGACCAAGTATCTGACCGGCAGCGCCGCCGGATGGCATGTGTTCCTCGACGGACTGGAAGGCGCCACGGAAGGGGTCCGTACGCCAGGCAGCATCGAGCGCGAGAAGCTGCTGCGTCCTGCCTACGAGGCGCAGCTGGCGGCGCTGGCGTAGGGCTGGCGCCCCACTTTGCCCTCGGCTAGGGATGCGCCCCTTCGAGACGAGAGGCGCGCCATGCATCGCAAGCCGGATGGATCCTGGGACAAGTCGAAGCTGCCCAGCCGCCATGTGACCGAGGGGCCGGCGCGCGCGCCGCACCGCTCGTACTACTACGCGATGGGGCTCGGCACGCGGGAGATCAACCAGCCGTTCGTCGGCGTCGTCTCCTGCTGGAACGAGGCCGCGCCCTGCAACACGGCGCTGATGCGCCAGGCCCACGCGGTGAGCCAAGGGGTGAAGGCCGCCGGCGCGACGCCGCGCGAGTTCTGCACCATCACCGTCACCGACGGCATCGCCATGGGCCACGAGGGCATGAAGTCGTCGCTGGTCAGCCGCGATCTAATTGCCGATTCCGTCGAGCTGACCATGCGCGGCCATGCCTACGACGCGCTGGTCGGCGTCGCCGGCTGCGACAAGTCGCTGCCCGGCATGATGATGGCGATGCTGCGCCTCAACGTGCCGTCGGTGTTCCTCTACGGCGGCTCCATCCTGCCCGGCCGCTGGCAGGGCAGGGACGTGACGGTGGTCGACGTGTTCGAGGCGGTGGGCCAGCACTCGGCCGGCAAGCTGCCGCTGGACGACCTCTGCGCGCTGGAGAAAGTGGCCTGCCCCGGCGACGGCGCCTGCGGCGGCCAGTTCACCGCCAACACCATGGCCTGCGTCTCCGAGGCGATCGGCCTGGCCTTGCCGCTCTCGGCCGCGCTGCCCGCGCCCTACGAGAGCCGTGATCAGTATGCGGTTGCTTCTGGCGAAGCGGTGGTGCGGCTGATCGAGAAGAACATCCGTCCACGGGATATCTGCACGCGCGAGGCGTTCGAGAACGCCGCCGTGGTGGTGGCGGCGACCGGCGGCTCGACCAACGGCGGCCTGCACCTGCCGGCGATGGCGCACGAGTGCGGCATCTCGTTCACCCTGCGCGACATGGCGGACGTCTTCCGCCGCACGCCGCACCTGGCCGACCTGAAGCCCGGCGGCCGCTATGTGGCGAAGGACATGGGCGAGGCCGGCGGCGTGCCGATGCTGCTGAAGACGCTGCTGGAGGCGCGGCCTCATCCACGGCGACTGCATGACCGTCACCGGCAAGACGGTCGCCGAGAATGTGGCGGACGTGGTCTGGCGCAATGACCAGGACGTCATCCGCCCGCACACCAATCCGCTGTCGCCCACCGGCGGCGTGGTCGGGCTCTGGGGCTCGCTCGCGCCCGACGGCGCCATCGTCAAGGTGGCCGGCATGACCTCTCACCGCGCCCACCGCGGCCCGGCGCGGGTGTTCGACGGCGAGGAGGCCTGCTTCGAGGCGGTCGAGCGCGGCGACTATCGCGACGGGGAGGTGCTGGTGATCCGCTACGAAGGGCCGAAGGGCGGGCCCGGCATGCGCGAGATGCTGTCGACCACCGCGGCGCTCTCCGGCCAGGGCCGCGGCGACAAGGTGGCGCTGATCACCGACGGCCGCTTCAGTGGCGGCACGCGCGGCCTCTGCGTCGGCCACGTCGGCCCCGAGGCGCAGGACGGCGGTCCGATCGCGCTCGTGAAGGACGGCGACATCATCGCCATCGACGCTGACGCCGGCACGATCGAGCTGGAGGTCGACCCGATCGAGCTGGAGAACCGCAAGCGCCACTGGCGCCCGATCGAGACCGACTACGGCTCCGGCGCGCTCTGGAAGTACGCCCAGGGCGTCGGCCCCGCCCACCTGGGCGCGGTCACCCACCCGGGCATGGAGGGCGAGCGCAAGGTTTACGCGGACATCTGATCCGCCATGGCCGCCCGGCCGCCGATCCTCGCGCTGAAGGACGTACGTCTGGCCGACGGGCCGCGCCCGCTGTTCGACGGCGTCGATCTGGCGCTCGAGCCCGGCGTGCGCGCCTGCCTGGTCGGCCGCAATGGCGCCGGCAAGTCGACGCTGCTGCGCGTCCTGGCGGGCGCGCAGCAGGCCGACGCCGGCGAGCGCACGCAGAGCCCGGGCTTGCGCATCAGCCTGGTCGCGCAGGAGCCTGAGATCGCGGGGCAGACCCTGCTCGCCTACGCCAGCGCGGGCGGCGCGGCGGCGCACGATGCGGAGGCCGCCCTGCAAGGGCTCGGCCTCGACCCCGCCCGTGCGACTGACGGTCTGTCAGGCGGCGAGCGGCGGCGGGCGGCGCTGGCGCGCGCCTTCGCCGAGCGGCCGGACGTGCTGCTGCTCGACGAACCGACCAACCACCTCGACATCTTCGCCATCCAGACGCTGGAGGCGATGCTGGCCGGGTCCCGCGCGGCTGCGCTGATCGTCAGCCACGACCGGGCCTTCCTGGAGCGCGTCACCCAGCGTTGTTACTGGCTGGAGGATCGGCGCATCCGGCGGCTCGACGCCGGCTTTGCGGCGTTCGATGCGTGGTCGGCGCGGATCGCGGCGGCCGAGGCCGAGGCGCTGCGCCGGCTCGACAAGGCGATCGAGCGCGAGAGCTACACCTTCTACTCATCGATCACGGCGCGCCGCTCGCGCAACGAGGGCCGGGCCGCGCGGCTGGCCGCCATGCGCGAGCGCAAGGCCGAGCTGCTGCAGGGCCGGCGCCGCCCGCTGGCGCTGGCGGCCGAGGCCGGCGGCGTCTCCGGCCAGCGCGTCGCCGAGGCGAAGGGGCTCGGCAAAGCGTTCGGTGATCGGGTGCTGATCCGCGGCTTCTCGACCCGCATCCTGCGCGGCGACCGGCTGGCGGTGATCGGGCCGAACGGCGCCGGCAAGACCACGCTGGTCAAGCTGCTGCTGGGCGAGATCGCCCCGGACGCCGGCGAGGTGACGCTGGGGACCGGGCTCGAGATCGCCTACGTCGACCAGGCCCGCGCCGCGCTGAGCGAGGACGTCACCCTGGCCGAGGCGTTGGCGCCGGGCGGCGGCGACCAGGTGGTCGTGCGCGGGCGCCCCGTGCACGTGGCGGCCTACGCCAAGCAGTTCCTTTTCCAGTCGGGCCAGCTGCGCCAGCCGGTCGCCAGCCTCTCCGGCGGCGAGCGCAACCGGCTGCTGCTGGCGCGGGCGCTGGCCCGCACCGCCAACCTCATGGTGCTCGACGAGCCGACCAACGATCTCGACATGGAGACGCTCGACCTCCTGGAGGACATGCTGGCCGACTACGACGGCACGCTGATCCTGGTCAGCCACGACCGCGATTTCATCGACCGGCTCGCCACCTCCACCATCGCGCTCGACGGCGCCGGCCACGCGGTGGAGACGCCCGGCGGCTGGCAGGACTTCGCGCGCCAGAACCCGGGCTTCTTCCAGCAGGTCCGCGGTCCGGCGCCGACGCCTGCCGCGCCAAAGCCGCCCAGGGCGCCGCCGCCAGCCCGCGCCGCCGCGAAGCTCAGCTACAAGGACCAGCGCCGGCTGGAGACGCTGGAGGCGGCCATGCCGCGCCTCGCCGGCGAGATCGCCGCCCTCGAAGGCCGTCTGGCCGACGCCGGTTTCTACGCCCGCGACCAGGCCGGATTCGAGGCGTCGATGCAGAGGCTTGCGGCCGCTCGCGCCGAGTTGGCGTCCGTCGAGGAGGACTGGTTGCAGTTGGAGGAGCGCCGCGAGTCCTTGGCCAAGGGTTAGGCGCGAGGCGGTGGAGGGGCGCAAGGCCGCGTCCGCGATGCTATGAGGTCTCGCATTTCGGGAGGATCGCATTGGTTCGAGACATTGAGCTGACCATCAACGGCGCCCCGCGCCGTCTCCACGTCGACGACACCCGCACGCTGCTCGACGTGCTGCGCACCGAGCTGGACCTGAAGGCCGCGCGCTTCGGCTGCGGCGCCGGGCAGTGCGGGACCTGCGCGGTGATCATCGATGGCGAGGACGTCGCCGCCTGCCAGCGTGAGGTCGGCAACCTCGAGGGCAAGAGCGTCACGACGCTGGAGGGGATCGGAACGCCCGATCGGCCGCACCCGCTGCAGACCGCGTTCCTGGAGCTGCAGGCCGGCCAGTGCGGCTACTGCCTGGCGGGCATCCTGGTGGGCGCCAAGGCGCTGCTGGACCGCAATCCCAGCCCCGGCCGCGCCGAGATCGCCGAGGCGCTCGCCTGGCACCTCTGCCGCTGTGGCGCGCACAACCGCATCATGGCCGCGGTGGCGCTGGCCGCCGAGCGCATGCGCCAGACGAGGGCCGCCGCATGAGCATCCCCGCCAGCCTCGCCGCCAATCCCCGCCTCGACCGCTGGGTCGGGTTCGAGGCGCCCGGCCTTGTCCGCGTCGCCTTCGGCAAGGTGGAGTACGGCCAGGGCGCGATGACCGGCCTTGCCCAGATCGCCGCCGAGGAGCTCGACGTCGGCCTGGACCGGCTCGATGTCGTCAATCCGGAGACCGACCTCTCGCCGGACGAGGGCCTGACCGTCGGCTCGATGTCGACCGAGAGCTCCGGCGCCTCGATCCGCGCGGCCTGCGCCGAGGTGCGGGCGCTCTTCGTCGCAGCCGCCGCGCGCCGCCTGGCCTGCGAGCCGGAGACGCTCGAGATCGACGACGGCGCCTTCCTGGTCGACGGCGAACCCACAGGCCTCGACTACTGGGCGCTGGCCGCCGAGGTGGACCTCGCCGTCGCGCCGACCGGCGAGGCGACGCCAAAGCCGCCGTCGCGCCACAAGATCGTCGGCAGGCGCGCCGACCGCCTCGACCTCCCGGCCAAGGTGTTCGGCGCGGCCTATCTGCACGACCTCGCCCAGCCCGGCATGCTGCACGCGCGAGTGCTGCGCCAGCCGGGGTTCCGGGCGAAGCTCGCCGGCCTCGACGAGGCCGCTATCCGGCGCGCGGCGGGCGGCGCTGCGATCGAGATCCTGCGCGAGGCGAACTTCGTCGCGGTCCTCTCCGAGAGCGAGGCGGCCGCCAACGCCGCCGTCGGAGCGGCCGAAGCGACCGCCCGCTGGGAGGGCGCGCGCGACCTTGCGCCGGCGCTCTCCGAGACGGCGTCGCTGAAAGAGCTGCCGTCCCAGAGCTTTCCCTCGCCCGAGCAGCCGCCCGAGCCCTCGAACCGCCGCCGGCACAGCGCTGGCTACAGCCGCCCCTACATCGCGCACGGCTCGATGGGGCCGTCGTGCGGGCTGGCGGTGTTCGACGACGGCCAGCTGACGGTCTGGACCCACGCGCAGGGCGTCTATCCGCTGCGCATGCTGCTGGCCCGCGTCTGCGGCCTCGAGCCGGCGAAGATCAAGGTGATCCACACCCAGGGCGCGGGAACCTACGGCCACAACGGCTCCGACGACGCGGCGATCGATGCGGCGGTGATCGCTGTGCGCAAGCCGGGCCGGCCCATCCGGGTGCTGTGGCGGCGCGAGGACGAGTTCGGCCACGAGCCGGTCGGCACCGCCATGCACGTCGAGCTGACCGCCGAGCTCGACGCCGGCGGCAAGATCGCCGACTACGCCACCGAGATCTGGAGCGGCTCGCACACCGGCGGGCGCGGCCGCTGCCTGGCGGAGACGGCGCTCGGGCTGCCCGCGCCGCCGCCGCCCGCCGCACCGCCCAACCTGCCGGCCGGCATGCGCTTCTCGGGCGGCATCCTCAACGCCATCCCGTCCTACGACATCCCGGCGCGGCGCGTGACCGAGCACGTGGTGCAGGCGCCGGTGCGCACCTCCTCGCTGCGCGGCCTCGGCGGGCCGGTGAACACCTACGCCAACGAGTGCTTCATCGACGAACTGGCCGAGCTGGCGGGCGAGGACCCGGTCGCATTCCGCCTCGCGCAGATCTCCGATCCGCGCGCCATAACGGTGGTGAAGCGCACCGCAGAGCTCGCCGGCTGGGGGCGGCGCGGTCCGGCGGGGACGGGCAGGGGGCTCGGCTTCGCCTACTGCCGCTATCGCGACCGCGGGGCCTACGTCGCCGCCGCCGTCGCGCTGTCGGTCGATACCGAGGTGCGGCTCGACCACATGTGGTGCGTCACCGACTGCGGCCAGGTGATCAATCCGGACGGCGCGAAGAACCAGCTCGAGGGCGGCATGATCATGGCCGCCAGCTGGGCGCTGAAGGAGCAGGTGCGGCTGGCCGGCCGCGGCATCGCGACGATCACCTGGGACGACTATCCGATCCTGCGCTTCGACGAGGTCCCGCCGGTCGACGTCGAGCTCGTCATGGACCAGCAGCATCAGCGCTCGGCGGGCACGGGCGAGGTGTCGCTCGGCCCGGCGCTGGCGGCGATCGGCAACGCGGTCGCCCATGCGCTGGGCGCGCGCCTGCGTGACCTGCCGTTCACCCGCGAGCGCCTCGCCCGCGCGCTGCTGGCGGACTCAGACTGACGCCTCGGCGGCGCGGCGGATGAAGCCGATGGCGTCCGAGGACCAGCGGTCGAACAGGCCCTGGACGTTCGGCAGCAGGTTCGCCTTGGCGTTGACCGCCCAGTAAAGGCGCAGGAAGTAGAACATCCCGATCGCCGGCGCCGGCGCATGCTGGAAGAGGCTGGGCGCGCCTTCCAGCAAGGCCACGAGGTCCACGTCGGCGGGGGCGAGCTGGGGGCGCTGCCAGTCGATGATCCGGTAGCCGTCGTTGGTGACGAAGACGTTGCCGCCATTGAGGTCGCCGTGGGTGAGCCGCGCGGTGCGATCGATCAGGCGGCGAACGTCGGCGGACGCGGCCCAGGCCGCCACGTCGCCCACCTCGCTGTCCACCGCCAGCGTGAGCCGCCCGTCCGCCACGAGTTTCGCCAGCATCGCCAGGGTCTCCTCGACGAACGCCGCCCAAAGCGCCGTGGTGCTGACGTCGATGTAGACCAGGGCGTCGGCCCTTATCGCGCCGATCGCCTCGACGAGGGCGCGGCCGTGGCGCGCCAGTGCGGCATCGGGCAGCTGCAGGTCTCGAATGAGGGGTGCGTCGACGAACTCGAACAACATCGTCGAATGGATGGCGTCGCGCGTCAGCAGGCGGCTCGCCGCCAACAGCGGCGAGCGCACGCGCTCGTAGAAATCCGGCTCGAAGGTCGGGGTTCGCTGGGTCTTGTAGATCCAGCGGCGGCCGCTCGCCGTGGTCAGCCGCTCCACCGCGGAGAACGGCCAGCCGTGTAGGTGACGGCGCTCCGCCACCGCTTCGCCGAGCAGGGCCTCGAGCTCCGGCGTGGTGTGAAGGTCGAGGTCGAACGTCTCGTGTTTCAGCAATGCCCTTCGCCTTGTGAGCGGTTTACGCCGGCCGCCGCCGCGCCCGGCCCGCCGAGACCTCGTTTGATCTGCCGCAAGGCGGCGTGTGGCGACGGGCCTCAGCGTAGCCACGACCTCGCGAACGTCCATCCGCAGCGTGAGGCGCGGGTCCTTATGGTTCTCTTACGGCCGCCGGGCCGGTTTCGCGTCGAGTTTTGATCCCCGCCGACCGGATATTCCGCCCCTCTTCAAACTTCGCCGCGGAGCGAAGGAGCAAAGCTGTGATCGACCTGATCTACATCGTCGCGGCGGCGTCGCCGTCCTCGGCGTCTTCGGGCTCTACGCCGCCGGCCTGAGGAGGATCTGACGCATGATCGTCGAGCTGATCTACGCCGCCGCCGCCCTGGTCATCGCCGGCTACATGGTCGCCGCGCTGCTGCGCCCCGACAGATTCTGACATCAATAAGAACAAGGACATCCGTCCATGGACGCGCGAGGCTGGGGCGAGATCCTCTTCACCATCGCCATCACTGTCGGCCTCGGCCGTTCCGCTGGGCGCCTATCTGGCGCGGGTCTGGCAGGGCGAATCGGACCTGGCTCGATCCGGTCCTGAGGCCGGTCGAGGGCGCGCTCTACTGGACCTTCGGCGTCGACCCGAAGAAGAGCCAGAACTGGTTCGGCTACGCGCATCTCGATGCTGGCGTTCAGCGTCGCCAGCTTCGTCGTGCTCTACCTGATCCTGCGCTTCCAGGACCTGCTGCCGTTCAACCCGCAGGGGTTCACGGGGATGGCGCCGGACCTGGCGTTCAACACGTCGGTCAGCTTCATCACCAACACCAACTGGCAGTTCTATGTGCCGGCGAGAACGACGCTGTCGGCCTTCTCGCAGATGGCGGGGCTGACCAGCCACAACTTCCTCTCGGCCGCGGCGGGCATCGCCATGGCGGCCGCGGTCGCCCGGGCGTTCGCCGCCAACCGGAGCGAGGGGCTCGGCAACTTCTGGGTCGATCTGACCCGGATCAGCCTCTACGTGCTGCTGCCGATCTCGCATCGTGGTGGCGCTGACCTTCGTCGCGCTCGGGCGAGCCGCAGACCCTCACCGGCCACGTCGACATGGTCGGCATGGAAGGCGCCAAGCAGACCAACATCCTCTTTCCGACCGCCAGCCAGGAGGCGATCAAGCAGCTCGGCACCAACGGCGGCGGCATCTTCAACGCCAACTCCGCCCACCCGTACGAGAACCCCAACGCGATCACCAACCTCATCGAAGATCGATCGAGATGAACATGCTGGGCTACGCCTGCGTGTTCGCCTTCGGCATCGTGGCGCTGGCCGCGCAAGGAAGCCCGCGCCCTGGTGGCGGTGATGGCGCTGTTCGTCGTCGCGGCCGCGTCGGTCGATCTACTGGGCCGAGACCCAGCCCGCGCCGGCGATGCACGCCGTCCACGCCAGCACGCTGGTCAACATGGAGGGCAAGGAGGTCCGCTTCGGCGCGCCCTCGACCGCGATCTGGGCCGCCTTCACCACCGGCGCCTCGGACGGCGGCGTCAACGGCATGCACGACAGCTTCATGCCGCTCGGCGGCGGCGATGGCGATGTTCATGATCCAGCTGGGCGAGATCCTGCCCGGCGGCGTCGGCTCGGGCCTCTACGGCATGGTGGTGATGGCGGTCATCGCGGTCTTCGTCGCCGGGCTGATGGTCGGACGAACGCCGGAGTACCTCGGCAAGAAGATCGAGGCGCGGGAGGTGAAGTTCGCCATGCTGGCGGTGCTGATCCTGCCGCTCTCGATCCTGGGCTTCGCCGGCGATCGCCGCGGTGACGCCGATCGCGCTGAAGACGCTCGAGAACACGGGCGCCGCACGGCCTCTCCGAGATCCTCTACGCCTACTCCTCGGCGACCGGGAACAACGGCTCGGCCTTCGCGGGCCTCGGCCGAACATCCCTACTGGAACGCCACCATGGGCATCGCCATGCTGCTCGGCCGGTTCGGCTACGTGATGCCGGTGCTGGCCATGGCCGGCGTCGATCGCCGCCAAGCCGAAGCTGGCAGCCCACCGCCGGCACCCTGCCGACCGACGGCCCGCTGTTCGTCGGCCTGCTGATCGGCGTGATCCTGATCATGGGCGGCCTGCAGTTCTTCCCCGCCCAGGCCCTGGGCCCGATCGTCGAGCACTTCCAGGTGCTCGACGCCGTGGCCGAGCAGCACTGACCTCTTCGGAGCCCGAGACTCCAATGACCGACGCCGCCGACGTCCATCTGGGCGAGAAGCGCCGCTCCGCCGTCGCCGGCACCGACCGCTGTCGTCCAGCGTCGTGATCCGCGCGATCCAGGACTCCTTCGTCAAGCTCGACCCGCGCAAGCTCACCGGCAACCCGGTGATCCTGGCCACCGAGATCGTCGCCGCTCTTGGCGACCGTCTCGACCATCGACGACTTCCGCACCGGCGCCTACCCCTGGTGGGCGTTCCAGATCGCGCTGTGGCTCTGGTTCACGGTGGTGTTCGCCAACTTCGCCGAGAGCATCGCCGAGGGCCGCGGCAAGGCGGCCGCCGACGCGCTGCGCGCCCAGCGCGTCGACGTGAAGGCCAAGCTGATCATCGACGACAAGCGGCGCGATCGTGCCGACGCCGGCGCTACAAGCTGGTCGCGGGCAACGTCGTGCTGGTCGAGGCCGGCGACATGGTCCCCTGCGACGGCGACATCATCGAGGGCGTCGCCTCGGTCAACGAGGCGGCGATCACCGGCGAGTCCGCGCCGGTGATCCGCGAGGCCGGCGGCGACCGCTCGGCCGTCACCGGCGGCACCACCGTGGTCTCCGACTGGATCAAGGTGCGGATCACCGCCGATCCCGGCAACAGCTTCCTCGACCGCATGATCGCCATGGTCGAGGGCGCCGAGCGCCGCAAGACGCCCAACGAGATGGCGCTGACCGTGCTGCTGGCGGGCCTGACGCTGATCTTCCTGATCGTCTGCGTGACCCTGCTGGGCCTGGGCCAGTACTCGGGCGTCAACCTCGACCCGCTGGTGCTGGGCGCGCTCTTCATCTGCCTGATCCCGACCACCATCGGCGGCGCTGCTCTCGGCCATCGGCATCGCCGGCATGGACCGGCTGCTGAAGTTCAACGTGCTGGCCACCTCCGGCCGCGCGGTCGAGGCCTCGGGCGACTGTCGACACCCTGCTGCTCGACAAGACCGGCACCATCACCCACGGCAACCGCATGGCCACCGAGGTCATCGCCGGCGCCGGGCGTGCGGCCGGAGGCGGCGATGCAGGCGGCGCATGATGGCCTCGCTGGCCGACGAGACGCGCCGAGGGCCGCTCGATCGTCGACCTGGCGCTGGAGAAGGGCCTCAGCGGCGTGCCGCCGAAGGACTCGACGCCGGTGCCGTTCAGCGCCACCACCCGGCTCTCCGGCCTCGACGCCGGCAAGGACAGCTGGCGCAAGGGCGCGGTCGACGCGATCCTGAAGATGATCGGCATGGCGCCGAACGCCGTGCCGGCCGAGCTCGACGCGGCCGTCGACCGCATCGCCCGCTCCGGCGGCACGCCGCTGGCGGTCACCGAGAACGGCGCGCTGGTCGGCGTCATCCACCTGAAGGACGTGGTCAAGGCCGGGCGTGAAGGAGCGCTTCGCCGACCTGCGCCGCATGGGCATCCGCACGGTGATGATCACCGGCGACAACCCGGTCACCGCCGCGGCCATCGCCTCGGAGGCCGGCGTCGACGACTTCCTCGCCGAGGCCACGCCCGAGGACAAGCTGCGGCTGATCCGCGAGGAGCAGGCCAAGGGCCGCCTGGTCGCCATGTGCGGCGACGGCTCCAACGACGCCCCGGCGCTGGCTCAGGCCGACGTGGGCGTGGCCATGCAGACCGGCACCCAGGCCGCCCGCGAGGCCGGCAACATGGTCGACCTCGACAGCGACCCGACCAAGGTCATCGAGATCGTCGAGGTCGGCAAGCAGATGCTGATCACCCGCGGCGCGCTGACCACCTTCTCGATCGCCAACGACGTGGCCAAGTACTTCGCCATCATCCCGGCGATCTTCGTGGGCTCGCTGCCGGCGCTGGGCGCGCTCAACATCATGGGGCTGGCCACTACCGGAACGGCGTCTTCGACCCGAAGAGCGCCATCCTCTCGGCGATCATCTTCAACGCCCTGATCATCATCGCGCTGATCCCGCTGGCGCTGCGCGGGGTGCGCTATCGGCCGATCGGCGCCGGTCGGCTGCTGCAGCGCAACCTGCTGATCTACGGCCTCGGCGGCATCGTCGCGCCGTTCATCGGCATCAAGATCGTCGACATCATCATCACCACGATCGGCCTGGCCTGATTGGACCTGTGAGATAACGACCATGCTCTCCGACATCCGCCCCGCCATCGTCTCGACGATCCTCTTCACGCTGCTGCTGGGCCTCGGCTATCCGCTGGCGATCACCGGCATCGCCCAGGTCGGCCTTCCCCTACCAGGCGAACGGCAGCCTGGTGACCGACAAGGCCGGCCACGTGATCGGCTCGGCCCTGCTCGCCCAGCCCTTCGCCAAGGACGAGTACCTGCACCCGCGCCCGTCGGCGGCCGGCAACGGCTACGACCCGACCAGCTCGGGCGGCTCCAACTACGGCCCGCTGAGCCCCGACCTCGCCAAGCGGATCGCCGGCGACGCCGACGCCGCTGCGCAAGTCGACCGGCCAGCCAGGAGATCCCGGACGACGCGATCACCACGTCGGGCTCCGGCCTCGACCCCGACATCTCGCCGGCCTACGCCGACCTGCAGGCCGACCGCATCGCCAAGGCGCGCGGCGCCTCGGTCGACGCCGTGCGCAAGCTGATCGACGCGCACGTCGACGGGCCGTTCCTCGGCTTCATCGGCCAGCCGCACGTCAACGTGCTGATGACCAACCGCGCACTGGACGCCGCCATCCCGAAGGCCCAGCCTAAGCCTGCATGACGCTGGACGAGCCGCGCCGCCCCGATCCTGACGCGCTTCTTGCTCGAAGCGGCGAAGGCTGGGCGCGGCCGGCTCAAGGTGTTCCTCGGCATGGCGCCGGGGGTCGGCAAGACCTACGAGATGCTGGCCCAGGGCGCGCGCCGCAAGGCCGAGGGCCGCGACGTCGTCGTCGGGCGTGGTCGAGACCCACGGCCGCAAGGACACCGAGGCGCTGACCACGGGCCTGGAGATCCTGCCGCGCAAGCCGATCGAGTACCGCGGCCGCACGCTGCATGGAGTTCGACATCGACGCGGCGCTGGCCCGCAAGCCGGACCTGCTGCTGGTCGACGAGTTCGCCCACTCCAACGCGCCGGGCTCGCGCCACCCGAAGCGCTGGCAGGACGTCGAGGAGCTGATCGGCGCGGGCGTCAACGTCTGGACCACGCTCAACATCCAGCACCTGGAGAGCCTGGTCGACGTGGTCTGGAAGATCACCGGCGTGCGCCAGCGCGAGACGGTGCCGGACGGGGTGCTCGCCAAGGCCGACGAGATCGAGATCGTCGACATCACCCCGGCGGAGCTGCGCCAGCGGCTCGCCGAGGGCAAGGTCTACGTGCCGGAAACGGCGCGGCTGGCCTCCGAGAACTTCTTCAAGCCCGAGAACCTGACGGCGCTGCGCGAACTGGCGCTGCGGCGCGCCGCCCAGGTCGGTCGACGACGAGCTGATGGGCGCGATGCGGCGCGCCGGCGTCGCCGGGCCCTGGGCGGCGGGCGAGCGCATCCTGGTGCTGGTGGGCGGCGACGCCATGGCCGACCATCTGGTGCGCTCCGGCCGGCGCCTCGCCGAAATGATGGACGCCACCTGGACCGTCGCCCACGTCGAGCGCCCCGGCCGCGCGCCGGCCTCGGCGCTGGCGCTCTCGCGGATCAACGACGCCATGAAGCTGGCCGAGCAGCTCGGCGCGGCCACCATCGTCGCTGACCGCCGACGACATCGTGGGCGTGGTCTCCGACTATTGCGCCAAGAACAACGTCACCCAGCTGGTCATCGGCAAGTCGCGCGACAGCCGCTGGCGCGAGGCGCTTGGGCGCTCGTTCGCCGGCGCCATGATGCGGCGCGCGCAGGGCGTCGCCCTGCACATCGTCACCGAGCGGTCGGCCGAGGGCGCGGCCCCGACGATGCGCGAGAAGGTCCCGCGCACGCCAGTCGCCTGGCGGAGCTACCTGCCGGGCGTCGGCTACGTGGGCGTCGCCACGGTCGTCGCCTGGTATCTCGACCGCACGTTCCGCGCCTCCGACCTCGGGATGATCTTCCTGACCGCGGTGCTGACCGCGGCCGTGCTGCAGGGGCTCAGGCCCGCACTGCTGGCCGCCGGCCTGGCGTTCCTGATCTACAACTACCTCTTCCTCGACCCGCGCTACTCGTTCGTCATCGGCTCGCCGACCGACATCCTGACGCTGTTCGTCTTCCTGGCGGTGGCGCTGGTGACCGGCTTCCTCGCCGGCCGCGTCCGCGACCAGCAGCAGGCGACCGCGCGCCGGGCCGCCGCCATCACGGCGCTGCTGGCCGCCAGCCGGCGGCTCTCGGCCTCGGCCAAGAAGCTCGACGCCGCCACGGCGCTCGCCGAGCAGCTCTCCGCGGCGACCGGTGGCAAGGCGATGATCCTGCTGCCCACCGGCGGCGAGATCGCGCCGGCGGCCGCCGCGCCGGAAATGACGCCGCTCGCCACCCAGGACATGGCCGCCGCGCGCTGGGCCTGGGAGCACGGCGAGGCCGCCGGCGCCGGCACCGGCACGCTGCCGAACGCCGCCTGGACCTTCTGGCCGCTGCAGGGCATCGCCAAGCGCGCCGGCGTCGCCGCGCTGGAGCCGCGCACCGACGCCGACGTCGGAGTCGCAGCGCTTCGTGCTCTCCCTGCTCGACCAGGGCGCCATCGCCCTCGAGCGCGCCGAGCTCGCCGCCGAGGCCGCCGAGGCCGACGCCCTGCGCCGCTCCGAGCGGCTGCGCACGGCGCTGCTGAACTCCATCAGCCACGACCTTCGCACGCCGCTGGCGGGCGTCCTGGGCGCTGCGACGACCCTCCTGGAGTACGGCCCCGAACTGGAGCGGCCGGTGCAGACGGACCTGCTGGAAAGCGTTCGCGACGAGGCCGAGCGGCTCAACAGCTACGTCGGCAACCTCCTGGACATGACCAAGCTGGAGGGCGGCGGCGTCGCGCCGCGCACCCAGTCCACCGACCTGCGCGACGTGGTCTCGGCCGCCGCCGACCGGGTCTCGCGCCGGCTCGGCCAGCGCAAGCTGGTGCGCGACTATCCGCCGACGATCAGCACCGTGCCGGCCGACCCGGCGCTCATGGAACAGGCGCTGGTCAACATCCTGGAGAACGCCATCGCCTACAGCCCGGATGGCTCGCGGATCGAGGCGGCGGTCTACGAGGACCAGCGCAACGTGGTGATCAGCATCGAGGACGAGGGCAAGGGCATCCCGACCAGCCAGCTGCAGCAGGTGTTCGAGAAGTTCCAGCGCCTCTCGGAGAGCAGCAGCGACCGGGGCGGGCAGGGGACCGGCCTGGGCCTGGCCATCGCCAAGGGCTTCGTAGAGGCGATGGGCGGGCGGATCGCGGCGGCCAGCCCTATCCACGAGGGCCGCGGCACGCGCATCCTGATCAGCCTGCCGAAAGAAAAGCCCACCCCGCACTGGCTGCTGTAATGGGGCGGTCATGAGCGCCTACAAGCCCCGCATCCTCGTCATCGACGACGAGCCGCAGATGCACCGCTTCCTCGGGCCCGCCGCTGACTGCGGCCGGCTTCGAGGCGATGCGGGCGGACGACGGCCAGTCCGGCCTGCGCGCCATCGCCGCCAGCTCGCCCGACGCGGTGGTGCTGGACCTCGGGCTGCCCGACATGGACGGCAAGGACCTGCTGAAGGCCGCCCGCGCCTTCTACGCCGGGCCGGTGATCGTGCTCTCCGCCCGCGAGCGCGAGTCCGAGAAGATCGACACGCTCGACATCGGCGCCGACGACTATGTGCAAAAGCCGTTCGGGGTCGGCGAATTCCTGGCCCGCCTGCGCGTCGCGCTGCGCCACAAGCTGGAGCGGGTCGGCGCCGAGGCTGTGGTGAAGGCCGGCGACCTGGAGATCGACCTGGTGCGGCGCCTGGTCAGCCGGCGCGGCGAGCCGGTGCGGCTGTCGCCGAAGGAGTACGAGCTGCTGGCGCGGCTCGCGGAGGGCGACGGCAAGGTGCTGACCCACCGCCAGCTGCTGACCGCCATCTGGGGCCCGGCCCACACCGACGACCTGCCCTACCTGCGGGTGCTGGTCGGCCAGCTGCGCCAGCGGATCGAGGCCGAGCCCGCCGCCCCGAAACACATCCTCACCGAGCCCGGCGTAGGCTACCGCTTCATACGCTGACAGCGCGCCCGCGGGCGCGTTCGGGCCGGTGAACCTCGGCTGAACGTCGCGTCCCGACCGGGTTCAGGTTGCCCGTGGCAAATTGGGGCTCGATCGAAGGCGCTATGGACGCCTTCGCCAAGCCGCTGAAGGAGGTTCACGTGATCAACATCAAGCAAACGCTCAAGAAGACTGTCCTGGGCGCCGCCGCCGTGGCGACGCTGGGCGGTGCGACGCTCGCCGCCACGACCGCCGACGCGCACCCGCACGGCGACGCGGGCGCTGCGGTCGCCGCCGGCGTGCTGGGCCTGGCCGTGGGCGCGGCCATCGCCTCGTCGCACCACGACTACGACCGGCCGTACGACGGCTACGGCTATGGCTACGGCCCGGCCTACAACGGCTACGGCCCGGCCTACGGCGAGGCCTGCCGCTCTTACTGGCAATGGTCGCCGCGCTGGGGCCGCTACGTCCGCGTCGAGCGCTGCTACTGATCTCGTCTAGCGCTTAGAGCGAGGAGGGCCCGCCTCGGGAAACCGGGGGCGGGCCCTTCGCCTGTTCCGGGGCCTGTTCCGGCTTCAGCGCTTCGGGCTTGGTCCGCCGGCCGCCGAGCAGCCGGCGGCCCTCCATCGTCTGCCAGGCCGCCAGCGCCGGCACGCCGACGGCGATGTCGCGCGCCCGCTTCATGAGCGACAGCGCAACCGCAAAGTCGGCGTGTTGCGGGCCGAACAGCAGGATCCCGACGCCGAGGTAGCCGCCCTCGATCACGCCGAGGCCCATCGGCACGATGAACGTGAGTGTGCGCACGATGTAGACCAGGCTCTCCAGGCAGACGATCGTCCTTAAGCTCATGTGGATGCCGGCCACCCAGAGGCCGGCCCAGACGCCCACTGCGCCGAGCACCCAAGCGGCCAGGTGAAGGAAAGAGCTCAGCGTCAGCGTCAAGGGGCGCTGGTAGAGCGAGTGCAACGAGGCCGTCACCGCGCCCTGCTGCGCGAAAGAGCTGGGCGCCCAGCGCGCCGCCATCCGCTCGATCGGGCCGGAAAACCGGTGCTGGATCAGTACGAAGGCTACCGCTGCCAGCGCGCCCGCCCCCAGGCCGACCAGCGACGTCGGCAGCAGATCCTGGGGCGGCGCTTCGGGGCGGTAGAACAGCAGTCCGACGCCGAGCGCGGCGAAGCCCAGCTGGCCGATGAATTCGGCCGTCACGTCCACCACCGTCGTGGAAATGGCGGTCACCGGGTCGACGCCGCCCAGCACCGCCGCCCGCGCCCCGACGACGAAGCCGCCCAGCGAGGAGAAGGGCAGCAGCTCGCCCGAGGCGTCCCGGACGAGCCGGGCGTAGAACAGCACGGCCCAGTTCTTCAGCTTGGCGTGCGGATCCAGGACGAGCCAGGCGGCCGCCAGGATGCCGACCGGGATCAGGTAGGTGATGCAGAGCGCCACAAGGCCGCGCCAGCCGATCTTGAGGAAGCCCGCGATCACCTTGTCCCAGCCGACAAAGATGATGATCACGGCAGCGAGCGCGAGGCCCACCAGCGCCGCAATGAGCGCCCAGCGCCTTACGCGGCTTCGTCCCGCTGGTTCGGGCGCACTCAATCGGCGTTCCTCGCTGATTTCCACCCCGCGCGCGGCGGCCGCCAGGCCAGTCTTAGCCGCAAAGGCGCGGCTCGGCCAAGGTCCCCGCGCTGCGAGCGATATTCTGTGATCGGCGGGGCACGCGGCCGAAAGTTGCAGGGCGCAAGGCTTGATCGACGCACGCACCCCCGCTTAAGTCCGCGTGACTGGCGGGGAAAATGGGTTCGCCCGTCAGCATCGGAGCTGCATCGTTGGCCATTCCTCTGGCGGTGACGGCTCGGGTCGGCGCCTACATCGTGAAGAAGCAGCTCAGCGGCGCAGAAGCGCTATCCGCTGGTGCTGATGCTCGAGCCGCTGTTCCGCTGCAACCTGGCCTGCGCCGGCTGCGGCAAGATCGACTATCCGGACGAGATCCTGAACCAGCGCCTGTCGGTCGACCAGTGCATGGAGGCGATCGACGAATGCGGCGCGCCGGTGGTCTCGATCGCCGGCGGCGAGCCGCTGCTGCACCGCGACATGCCGAAGATCGTCGAGGGCTTCCTGGCGCGCAAGAAGTTCGTGATCCTCTGCACCAACGCGCTGCTGCTCACCAAGAAGATCGACCAGTACAAGCCCGATCCCTTCTTCACCTGGTCGATCCACCTCGACGGCGACCAGACTCATGCACGACCACTCGGTCTGCCAGGACGGCGTCTACGACATCGCGGTCAAGGCGATCAGGCTGGCCAAGTCCAAGGGCTTCCAGTGCAACCTCAACTGCACCCTGTTCGACGGCGCCGACCCCGAGCGGGTCGCCGACTTCTTCGACGAGATGAAGGCGGTCGGCGTCGACGGCGTCACCATCTCGCCCGGCTACGCCTACGAGCGCGCGCCCGACCAGGCGCACTTCCTGAACCGCACCCGCACCAAGCAGCTGTTCCGCGACATCTTCAAGCGCGGCGATGGCGGCAAGGCCTGGTCGTTCACCCAGTCGACCATGTTCCTGGACTTCCTGGCCGGCAACCAGGCCTACCACTGCACGCCCTGGGGCAACCCGACGCGCAACGTGTTCGGCTGGCAGCGGCCCTGCTACCTGCTGGGCGAAGGCTACGCGAAGACCTTCAAGGAGCTGATGGACGAGCACCGAGTGGGAGAAGTACGGCGTCGGCAACTACGAGAAATGCGCCGACTGCATGGTCCACTCCGGCTTCGAGGCCAGCGCCGTCGCCGACACCGTCAAGCACCCGCTCAGGGCCCTCGCCGTGACGCTGCGCGGCGTGAAGACCGACGGCCCGATGGCGCCCGGACATCCCGCTCGATAACCAGCGGCCGGCCGAGTACGTGTTCTCCGAGCACGTCGAGCAGCGCCTGGCCGAAATCAAGGCCGCCAACCCCCGCGCCCGCAAGGTCGCCCGCGTCGGCTAGAGCGTGACCGTAGCGGACTGAATTGGGATTCCGGTTGTGAACGGATCGTGATTTAAGATGCGGGCTGGGCGGGAGGCCAGCTTGCATGGCGCGTCCGTACTCCAAGGATCTTCGCGACCGGGTGGCGTCGTTCGTCGTGTCGGGCGGAACCTGCCGCGAGGCGGCGGCGCGGTTCGGTGTGGGCGTTGCGACGGCGGTTCGCTGGTCGCAGCGGCTGCGGACGACGGGCAGCGCAGCGGCCAAGCCGATGGGCGGGGTGCGGCGGGCGGTGCTGGCGGGCGAGCGGGACTGGCTGCTGGCGCGGATCGCCGAGCAGCGCGACCTGACCTTGCGGGCGATCCAGGCCGAGCTGGCCGATCGCGGGGTGAAGGTGAGCTACGACGCGGTGTGGCGCTTCTACCTGCGCGAAGGCTTCACCTTCAAAAAAAAGCCTGTTCGCCATCGAGCAGGACCGCCCAGACGTGGCGCGCAAGCGCGAGCGCTGGCGACGCCATCAGGCGAGGCTTGATCCGCGCCGCCTGGTGTTCATCGACGAGACCTGGGCCAAGACCAACATGACCCGCACCCATGGTCGCTGCGCCAGGGGCCAGCGGCTGGTCGACAAGGTCCCGCATGGCCACTGGAAGACCCTGACCTTCCTGGCCGCCTTGCGCTGCGACGCCATCACCGCCCCGTTCGTGCTCGACGGGCCCATCAACGGCGAGTGGTTCAGGGCCTACGTCGAACAGGTCCTCGTTCCGACCCTCAGGCCCGGAGACGTCGTGGTCATGGACAACCTGGGCAGCCACAAAGGCAAAGCCGTCCGCCAGGCGATCCGCGCCGCCGGCGCCCACCTGATCTTCCTGCCGCCCTACAGCCCCGACCTGAACCCGATCGAACAGCTCTTCGCCAAGCTCAAGACCCTTCTGCGCAAGGCTGCCGAGCGCTCCGTCGAAGACACCTGGCGGCGCATCGGCCAACTCCTCGACCACTTCACCGCAGCCGAGTGCGCCAACTACCTCGTCAACTCAGGATACGCTCCAAGCTGAGACGGTCACGCTCTAGCTAGGCTAAGCTTCCGCCTCGCAAGGCGACGCGGACCCAGGTCGGGAGTCCGACCGATGGGCCGGCGCGCCAAGGCGCGCGAGGTGTGGCTATGCTTCGCTCTTCACGCGGATCGGCGCGCGCCGCGCAGGTCGCAACGACGCTTTCCCTGGCCCTGGCGCTCGGCTGGCTCGCCGCCTGCCAGCCGACGGCGCCGCAACGAACCGCGGCCAACACCGTGCTGGGGGTCGGCGGCTCGTTCCCCGCGCCGCTCTATACGCGCTGGGCGGCGGCGTACCGGCCGGTGTCGGGCGTCGCGGTCAACTACCAGGGCGTCGGCTCCGGCGGCGGGATCAAGCAGATACTGGCCAAGACCGCGGACTTCGGCGCCACGGACAAGCCGCTGCCGCCCGATCAGCTGCGGACGGCCGGGCTCTATCAGTTCCCGACCGTGATCGGGGGCGTCACGCCCATCGTCAATGTGCCGGGCGTCGGTCCCGGCCAGCTCAAGCTCAGCGGCGCGCTGCTCGGCGACATCTATCTGGGGACAGTGACACGCTGGGACGACCCGCGGATCGTCGCCCTGAACCCTGGCCTGAAGCTGCCGCCCGACCAGATCGCCGTCGTGCACCGCCTGCATCCGTCCGGCTCGACCTTCCTGTTCACGTCCTACCTCAGCTTGGTCAGTCCGGGCTGGAAGGCGAAGGTGGGCGCCGGCGACGCCGTGGCCTGGCCGGTCGGCGTGGCCGGCTGGGGCAGCGGCGGGGTCGTCGGCGCCGTGCAGCAGACGGCCGGCGCGATCGGCTACGTCGAATACGCCTACGCCAAGCAGGGCAACCTCGCCGTCGTGCAGCTGCAGGACCACGACGGCGCCTTCGTCGCGCCGACCGCGGACGCCTTCGCCGCGGCGGCGGCGGGGGCCGACTGGGGCAGGTCGCCGGCCAACGACGTGCTGCTGCTCGACGAGCCGGGGGCCGGGAGCTGGCCGATCACCGGCGCGACCTTCGTCCTGATCTACAAGCAGCCGCCGAAGCCGCCGAAGACCGGGCAGGTGCTGGCGTTCTTCGACTGGGCCTACAAGGCCGGCGACGCCACCGCGGCGAGCCTCGGCTACGTGCCGCTGCCCAGGGCCGTGAAGGACCTGGTGCGCAGGCAGTGGGCCACGACCATCAAGGACGCGACCGGCCGGCCGGTGTACAAGCCGGCGGCGTCCTGAACGCGCATCAGCGGCCGTCCGGGGCGTAGACAACCAGCACGCTGGTCGCCGGGCCGCCGAGGCTCGACTGGTAGCCGCTCATCACATAGAGCCGCCCGCCCGCGACCACCGGGCCGGGGCCGTCGATGTTGCCGCCCGGCGCGTTGACGCCGTTCACGGTGGCGTAGCTCGCCGCGCCGGTGTCGAGCTCCCAGAGCACCTTGCCGGTCGCGGCGGCATAGGCGCGCAGGCGCCCGTTCATGTCGCCGGCGAAGACTACGCCGTCGGTCACGGTCGGTGCGGCCGACACGCCGTTCAGGCAGGGCGCGCCGCCGGTCCAGGCGCAGGTGAGGTGCGGCGAGGGCGCGGCCCACAGCAGGCGGCCCGTGGCGGGGTCCAGCGCGTCGAGGCCGGGCTTGCCCGGCGGCGAGGCCATGAAGGCGTCGGCGACGCCGACGTAAAGCCGCGTCCCGTCGTTCGCCATGCCAAACTCGACGCCGCCCAGCGGTCCGCCCGCCCCTGCCTGGGTCTTCCAGAGCACGTGTCCGGTGGCCGGATCGAGCCCGTAGACCGCGCCCGACTTCTGGCCGGCGAGCAGGATGTCGCCGCCTCCCGCAAGCGGGGCCAGCACCGGCGGCGCGCCGAAGTCGAAGTCGTGGCCGAGGCTCTTCGGGCAATTGACCAGCGGCGTGGTCTCGCAACCGCTCAGGTAGTTGTCGCCAGCCGTGACCTGCGTCCGCCATTTCACCGCGCCGCTCGCGAGGTCCATGGCGACGATGGCGTCGGCGCCGTCCTGAGCCGCGTCGGTGTAGGAATTGCCGGTGGCGACGTAGAGCAGCCCGCGCTTTTCATCGACCGTGGGCGCCGACCAGATCGCGCCGCCCGCCGGCCCGAACATCTGGGTCCCGGCGCTGTTCTTGCGGATGGGCGCGGGCGGCTGGCTGATGGCGGTCGTCTTCCACAGCAGCTTGCCGGTGGCCGCGTCCAACGCCGCGACGCCGCCCCGGAACGTGCAGCAGGGATAGGCGGCCGCCGAGGCGGTCAGCTCCTCGAAGGACGAGGTCGGCTGATAGACCCGACCGCCGGCGACGACCGGCGCGCCGGTCAGGATGGCGAGCGGGTGGGCCTCGATCTTGTCGGACGACCAGATCGGCTTGCCGTCGGCGGCGTCCACCGCGTGCTCGACCTTGGCCTGGTCGCCGTAGAAGGCAGCCCAGCCGCTGGGCGAGGCGGCGAGCGGCGCGACCGCGATGGTGGTGCGCGAATGGGCGCCGTCGATGCGCCAGATCAGGCAGCCCGTGGCGGCGTCGAGCGCATAGGCGGCGCCCTGGAAGCTGGCGATGAAGACGCGGCCGCCCACGACGCTCGGCTGCCCCTCCTTCCCGCCGCCGAGCGCGAACGCCCACTTCACCTTCAGGCGCGGAACCTCGCCCGCCGCGATCCCGCCCGCCGTCTGGTCGCGCCGGTTGGCCGGATCGAGGCCCCAGGCCGGCCAGTCGCCCTTGCGCGGCGCGAACGGCGGCGCGTTGGCGCACTTGGGCGGATCTGGCGGCGGCGGGACGGCCGCTTCCTTCTTCGGCGGCGAGACGTAGGCGGCGATCTCGCCGAGCTGCGGGGTCGTCAGCCCTTGCGCCATCGGCCGCATCGAGCCGTTGAGGAGCGCGTTCAGAACCTCGAGCGTGCCCATCCGGTCGAGCTGGGCCCGGTCCGGCGCGCGGCCGACGGCCGGGTCGTGGCAGCTGGCGCAGTGCGTCTTGAAGAGCGGCTCGCCCTTTGTGACGGCTTCCTGGAGCGCCGCGGACGGCGCGGCGGCGCCTTCCGGCGCGGCCGTGGCGACCACGCCCGCGAGCAGCGCCAGCGGGACGACGGCCAGCGCCGTCCAGCTCGCCAGCGACCCAAGCCGTCCCAGGCGTCGGCCAAACCAATGCATGGACCCATCCCTCCCGCGGTTGCCGCGGCGGACCCCGCCGGACGGCCTCCGAGATCAGCGTAGCACGCGATGTGTCGCAGGCGAGGCGCTCGAGCGCGCTACGGCGGCGCCTCCGGTCCCGCCAGCCGCGGTCCCAGCGCCTGGCAGGCGCGCTCGAGCGCGTGGAAGCCGTCCTCGGCCTCCAGCGCGGTGCGGATCAGCGCGCCGATCTGCCAGGGATTGGACCTGAGCGAGGCCATTACTGCGCGCACCGCCGGGCGTCCGTCAGGACCGAGCCCCACCTGCGCCGCGTGGGGCAGCGCGTGGCGCGGGCCGTCCGAGACGCCGCGCACCACGGCGAACGGCGCGCCGTAGGCGCTGGCGAGCTGCGCCACCACCCAGCTTTCCATGTCGACGGCGACCGCGCCGGTCTGCCTGGCGCAGCTCGGCCTTCTCGGCCACGCTGGCGATCGGCCGGTCGGCCCTCGCGAACCGGCCGCGCCGGGCCGAGGGCAGGGCGGCGAGGATGCGCGCCGTCCAGGCCGCGTCGGCCGCGTAGCAGTCGCCGCCGTCCGCCACCGTCTCGCCCACCACCAGGTCGCCGACCTTGATCGCGGGATCGAGCGCGCCGCAGAGGCCGAAGCTGACCACGCCGGCGAGGCCCGCGCTGAGCTCGGCCTCCAGTGTCGCGGCCAGCGCCGCCGCGTCGCCGCCGCCCACCAGGACCGGCGCCTCGGGGCCGAGGATCTTCGCCTCGCGGGTCATGCCGACCACGGCGAGGATGCTGCCGGGACCGGCGAGCGGCGTCATCACATGCCGAAACGCGGCGCGGCGCTCGTTGCTGCGCGCCAGGTTGCGGTAGCGGGCCAGCGCCCAGAGCGGGAAGAACTTCGCATAGCCGTGGTAGCGCAGGTAGAAGACGCGCGGAAAGCCGCCGCCGGTGTAGTGGTCCTCCGGCCAGAAGCCGTCGGCGCCCTGCCGCTCGCGCAGCCAGGCGATGCCCGCGCGCCACGGCCGGATGGTCGGCCTCGCCCGCCGCCATCAGCCCCAGCAGCGCCCAGGCGGTCTGCGAGGCGCCGGACGGGTGCGGGCTCGTAGCCTTTGTAGTCCAGCCTGTAGCTGTCGCAGTTCTCGCCCCAGCCGCCGTCGGGGTTCTGGATGCGGACCAGCCAGTCGGCCGCCTTGCGCGACCATCGGCGACGGCGCCCGGTCGAGCCCGACCGCGTTCAGCGCGCAGAGCGCCGACCAGGTCCCGTAGATGTAGTTGACGCCCCAGCGGCCGAACCAGCTGCCGTCGGCCAGCTGCTCGCGCTCCAGGTAGGCGAGCGCCGGCTTTCATCCGCGGACTGTCGATCGGCTCGCCCAGCTGGGCCAGCATGCTGACGCAGCGCGCCGCCACGTCGACCGTGGGCGGATCGAGCAGCGCGCCATGGTCGGCGAAGGGGATGTTGTTCAGGTAATAGTAGGTCGTTGTCGGCGTCGAAGGCGGCCCAGCCGCCGTTCTTGCTCTGCAGCCCCTCGACCCACTCGCGGCCGCGCTCGATCGGCGCGTCGTAGCCGCCGGCGGCATCGGCGCGGTGGCGGGCGCGGTCCATCGCCATCACCACCACGGCGGTGTCGTCGAGGTCGGGATAGTGCGGGTTGGCGTACTGGAAGGCCCAGCCGCCGGGCCGCACGTCGGGCCGCTGTTCGGCCCAGTCGCCCACCACGTCCAGCACCTGCAGCGGCTTCAGCCACTCCAGCCCGCGCATCGCGGCCGCTTCCGCCGTCCGGCGCGCCCGCCTCCAGCAGCGCGTGGCTGACCAGCGCGGTGTCCCACACCGGCGAGAAGCAGGGCTGGCAGTAGGCCTCGTCGTCCTTGACGACCAGCAGCTTCTCGACCGAGGCGCGGGCGATGGCGCGGCGCGGGTCGCTCTCGGGGACGCCCAGCGCGTCGTACATCATCACGCTGTTGACCATGGCCGGGAAGATGCCGCCCAGGCCGTCCTCGCCGTTCAGCCGCTCGGTGACGAACGCGACCGCCTTGTCGATCGCCCGCTGCTGCGCAGTCCTTCGGGAAGCGCGGCTCGGCGACGCGCAGCACCTGGTCGAGCGCGAAGAAGAACGCCGCCCAGGGCTCCTTCTGGTGCGCGCCGCGCGCCAGCTTGGTGATGGTCGCCGGCGGCTGCGAGGAACAGTTCGTCGATGGTGACGCCGCGCGGGTTCCGCGCCCGCGGCTTCAGCTTGCGCAGCACCAGCAGCGGCACGATCACCGTGCGCGCCCAGTAGGAGATCTTGTCGAGGTGGATCGGAAACCAGCTCGGCAGCAGCATGATCTCGACCGGCATTTCCGGCACGGCGCGCCAGGAGAGCGACGCCGAACAGCGCCAGCAGGATGCGGGTGAAGACGTTGCAGGCGCCCGCGCCGCCCTGCGCCAGCAGCGCCTCGCGGGCGCGGACCATGTGCGGCGCGTCCGGATCGTCGCCGATCATCTTCAGCGCGAAATAGGCCTTCACCGTCGCCGACACGTCGAGGACGCCGCCGTGATAGAGCGGCCAGCCGCCGTGCTCGCCCTGGATGCGGCGCAGGTAGACGCCGATCTTGCGCTCCAGCTCCAGGTTCGGCGTCTCGCCGAGGTAGTGGACGAAGCAGCACGTATTCGGCCGGGATGGTGGCGTCGGCCTCCAGCTCGAACACCCAGTGGCCGTCCGGGCGCTGCAGCTTCAGCAGCGCGTCGGCGGCGCGCGGCTACGGCGCGCGTCGAGGTCGTCGAGGCTTGCCGCGCGTCGTCAGGCCCAAGGTCGCGTTCTGGGTTGCGCTCGCGTCGTCCATGCCTGGCGTCTTCAGCGCCAGGATGATCTCGGCCGCCTTGTGGCCCGAGCGGATCGCGCCCTCGATGGTGGCGGGCAGGCCGGTATCGGTCCAGTCGCCGGCCAGCGCAAGGTTGCGCCAGCGCGTGTGCGGCCGGCGGGCCGCTTGGCGACCTGCTCGGGCGTCGCGGCGAAGGTGGCGCGCCGCTCCTTGACGATCTGCCAGGGCGGCAGCTCGCCGGCGAGCCCGTAGACCTTGGCGACGTCGGCCCAGAGCGCGCGCGGCGATCTCCTCGCGCGGCCGTGTCGACCATGGCGTCGGCGCCGCTGACCGTGACCGAGATGCGGTCCGTCGAAGGCGAACACCCACTGCGCCGTCGCCGCCGATCACCCCGACCATCTTCGGCGCGCCGGCCGGCGGCTCGACCTTGAAGTGGGCGTTGACGATGGCGCGGAACGCGTCGGGCGCGGTCGACGCCCGGCAGCAGGCCGGGTGTGATCCAGGCCGGCGTCGCCAGGATCACCGCGTCAGCCGGCGCCGAGCGCGATCGTCTCGTCGTCCGACCTTCAGCGCCCGAACGCGCGTCCCGTCCTGCGCGATCGCCTCGACCCGGCGGCCCGAGCCGCACCTCCGCGCCTTGCGCCGGCCAGGCAGGCGCAGGGCAGGGGCGACGAAGGCGGCCGTCCAGGCTCGGGTCGGCGATGCGCGGCGCGTAGGCGCGGCCGCCGAGCGCCAGGGTCTCGCGCACCACGGCGCCGGCGAGCGCGGCCGAGCGCGGTCCTCGGGTCGGTGTTCAGCGCCGCCAGCATCAGCGGCTCGATCAGCCGCTCCCAGAGCGGGCCCTCGCAGCTGATCGCCTCGCCCAGCGTCCGGCCGCCTTGCGGCAGGGCCAGCAGCCAGCCAGCGCCAGGTAGTCGGCGGCGCGGGTGCCGGGCACGCGGCGGGCCTTCGACGAACACCCACCAGCCGATCGGGCCGGGGTTGGGCCGCAGCGTCCAGCGCGCGCCCGTCGCGCACGTCGCAGAAGTCGAACGCGGCGTCCTTCGGCCCGGCCAGGCGGTCCTCGGCGCCGATGGCGCGCAGGTAGCGCGTAGGTCGCGTGGTTGCCGGAGAGGACGAGGTGGTTGCCGTTGTCGATGGTCATGCCGAGCGTGGCGTCGAAGTAGGAGCGGCAGCGCCCGCCGGCCTGGCCCGCGCGCCTCGACAGCACGCACCGCGCGCGCCGCGCCCGGCCAGGCGCACGGCGGCCGAAAGCCCGGCGAGCCCGGCGCCGACGACATAGACGTGCGCCGGCCTCATCAGTCCGACGAGGCCGTGGCGCAGCACGATCCAGAGCAGCCGGGCCTTGCCGAGGCTGACGCGGCGGCGCGGCGGCGCCCAGCCCACGGCTTCCGTCTCGCGCAGGATCTCGCTGTAGACCTCGCCCATCAGCCGCGGCGAGCGGATGCGGCCGGCCGGGCGCGCCTTCAGCACCGCGTCGGCGCTCGGCGTAATGCTCGTGCGCCTTGGCGGCCACCCAGCGGCAGGCCGCGTCGATGCGCGGATCGGCGATCACGGCTGTCGGATCGCGGCGTCGCGATGCCGGCGGCCTGCCAGCGCCTCGCGCGGCAGATAGAGCCGGCCCATGGCGGCGTCCTCGTCGAGGTCGCGCAGGATGTTGGTCAGCTGCAGCGCGCGGCCGAGGTGATGGGCGAGGTCTAAGCCCGGCCCGTCCGGCATGCCGAAGACCTTGCACCGAGAGCCGCCCCACCGCGCTGGCCACCCGGTCGCAGTAGAGGTCGAGCGTCGCGAAGTCCGGCGCGACGATCGGCTCGCCGACGTCCATCTCCATGCCGTCGACGATGGCGAGGAAGTCGGCCTGCTTCAGCCCGAAGCGCGCGCACGTGCTCGGCGAGGAACGCGATCCGCTCGCGGCGGCGCGCCGGCGTAGAGCGCCGGCGAGGTCGCGCGCGCCAGGCGGTCGAGCTCGACGCGGCGCTCGTCCGGCGTCGGGCCCGGCTCGTCGGCGATGTCGTCGACCACCCGGCAGAAGGCGTAGATGGCGAACATCGCCGCGCGCTCGGCCGGCGGCAGCAGCCGCATGGCGGCATAGAACGAGCTGCCGGAGGCCTGCTGCTCCGTGCTCGGTCGGGGTTTCGACGTGCGACGTCCATCGGCGCCGCTTATGGCCCGGCTGCGCGCGATTGCCGAGCGGCCACGCGCTCGGCCGATCGTGCCGCCCGACGCCCAAGAGGCCGACGCCGAGCGCCTCGAGCCGGCTGTGATGGACCTCCTGCGACAGCGGATCGCGGCCGCGCAGGCGCGCGGTCAGGCTCTCGGCCAGCCGCTGGATCGCGCCGACCTCCAGGGCCAGGCGCAGGTCGCGCGATCTGGCCGGCGAAGGGGCGCGAGATGTCGAGCAGGCCCTGCGTGTCCGCCGGCCAGTGGCTTGATCGCCGCGTTCAGGGCCGGATCGCCGGCGTCCTCGGCCAGCATCTCGACGCTGGCGCCGCAGGCCGCTCAGCACGTCCAGCGGCAGGTAGACCCGGTCGAGCTCGCGGTAGTCCTTGGCGCAGTCCTGCAGGTGGTTGATCACCTGCAGCGCCGCGCAGAGCGCGTCGTTGGCCGGCCAGGTCGGCGCGGTCCTCGCCATGCACGTCGAGCACGAAGCGGCCGACCGGCACCGCCGAATAGCGGCAATAGTCCATCAGCTCGTCCCAGTCGCGTAGCGCAGCTTGGTGACGTCGCGGCGGAAGGCCTCCAGCAGGTCGAGCATGTGCTCCCGGCCGAGCCCGCGCTCGGCCAGCACCTGGCGCAGCGCCACGGCCTTCGGGCTCGGCCTCGCTCCGGCCGGTCAGCGAGGCCTCGATCTCCGCGAGCCGCCCAGCTTCTCCTCGGGGCTGGCGCTGGCGTGGTCGGCGACGTCGTCGGCCAGCGCGCGCGACGCGGTAGAAGGCCATGATCGGCGCGCGGTGCTCGGGCGCGATCAGGAGCGAGGCGACCGGGAAATTCTCGTCGTGTGGCCCTTGCCGGAGGCGAGGTCGGCGGCGCTCATGGCTGCGCCGCCCTGCCTGCGCGCCTGGCCTGCGCGCGGCCCTTCCACATGCCGCCGCGGCCGCGCCAGACCTGGATCGCCGACTGCAGCGTGAAGAGCGGTGTAGAGCGCGCCGATCAGCGGCAGGGCCAGCCCCCAGAGCGGCGAGAGCCGGTAGAAGCGCAGCATCGGCTGGAACGCGAGCGCCATCAGCGCCCAGGCCGCGAGCGCCCAGCCAGCGCGCGGGTCCGCGTCGCGAACACGGCCAGCAGCGGCGCGGCGAGATAGACCAGCAGCCATGCCGGCCACGGTCCCCGCCAGCAGCCAGGGCGAATAGCCGCAGCTGGGCATAGGCCGAGCGCGAGACCATCCGGCCGATCTCGCCCAGCGTGCGGTAGGGCCGCAGGCTGACCGAGGTGCGGGTGAGGCCGAGCCAGATCGGGCCCTGCGCTTTCAGCCGCGCGCCCAGCGCGCAGTCGTCGATGATCTCGGCGCGGATCGCGGCGATGCCGCCCGCCGCTCCAGGGCGTCGCGCCGGGCCAGCATGCAGCCGCCCGCCGCCGCGGCGAGCCGGCTGCTTCGGATCGTTCACGCAGGCGAACGGGAAGAGCATGTCGAAGAAGAAGACGAAGGCGGGGATCAGCAGCCGCTCGGCCAGCGTCCCGGTCTGCAGCCGCGCCATCAGCGAGACCAGCGCGAGCCGCCCGGCCTCGGCGCGGGCGACCAGCCGGCGCAGATTGTCCGGCGGTCATGGGCGATGTCGGCGTCGGTGATCCAGAGGTAGGCCGGCGCGGCCCGGCCGCCTCGACGCCCTGGCTCACCGCCCAGAGCTTGCCGGTCCAGCCGGCCGGCAGCGGGCGGCCGGTGAGGACGGTCAGCCGCCCCGTCCGCGCCAGCCAGCGCGGCCGCGCCGCGCGGCGGTGCCGTCGTCGCTGGCGTCGTCGACCAGCACGACGCGGAAGCGCGCCCGGATAGTCCTGCGCCAGCAGGCTGCCGATCGAGCGCTCGATCACGTCGGCCTCGTTGCGCGCCGGAACCACGGCGATCACGGCCGGCCACGCGGCAGGCTCGGGCGGCAGAGTCGCGATCGTCGCGCTCGCGCGCCAGCCAGAAGAAGCCGCGGCCGAGCAGCAGATAGACCCAGGCGGCCAGCGCGATCCCGCCGATGACGACCCAGGCGGTCATGTCAGGTACCCCGCCTCGCGGAACCAGGCGATCGCGTCGGCCAGCGCCTCGACGTAGCGGCCGCGCGCGGTAGCCCAGCTCGCGCTCGGCCTTGGCGGAGGAGAAGAACATGTGGTGCGAGGCCATCTTCAGCGCATCGCGGGTCAGCATCGGCTCCTTGCCGGTGACCGAGGCGATCTGCCTCGGCGACGTACGCCAGCGGATAGAGCGGGCGCGCGGGGCAGGGCCAGGGTCGGCGCGCGGCGGCCGGTCAGGTCGGCGATATCGGCCAGCATGGCCTTCAGCGACAGGTCCTGGCCGCCCAGCATATAGCGCTCGCCGATGCGGCCCTTCTCCAGCGCCAGCAGGTGGCCCGCCGCCACGTCGTCGACGTGGACGAGGTTGAGGCCGGTGTCGACGAAGGCCGGGATCTTGCCCTGCGCGGCCTCCAGCACCATGCGGCCGGTCGGCGTCGGCTTGATGTCGCGCGGGCCGATCGGGGTGGACGGATTGACGATCACCGCCGGCAGCCCCTGGTCGGCGACCATCCGCTCCACCAGCCGCTCGGCCGCCACCTTGCTTTGCTTGTAGGCGCCGATCGCCTCGCCCTCCGCCAGCGGCGCGGTCTCGTCGACCACGGTGGCCGCGTCGGCGGCGCGGAGCGTGGCGACGCTGGAGGTGTAGACGATCCTCTCGACGCCGGCGGCGAGCGCCGCCGTCCATCACCGCCTCGGCGCCCGACAGGTTGGCGCGGCGGATCTCGCCCGGATCGCGCGCCCAGAGCCGGTAGTCGGCGGCGACGTGGAACACGAACCGCACGCCGTCCATCGCCCGCGCCATCGACGGCGGCGTCGGTCATGTCGCCAAGCGCGATCTCGCAGGCAACGCCGTCGAGGTTGCGCCGGGGGCTCGACGGGCGCGCCAGCACGCGCACCTTCTCGCCGCGCGCGGCGAGCGCGCGCAGCACCGCCGAGCCGACAAAGCCGGTGGCGCCGGTGACCAGGATGGGATCGCCTGAGGGCAAGCTGAGGGCTCTAGGCAGCGGAACGTGCGGCGCGCCATTAGAGCGGGTTCGCACAAAGGGAAACCGTTTTCGGCGCTCGGCGGCCTCAGGGGATCGGAGGGTAGCGCAGGCGGATCGTCACATGCGTTTCGGCGTGGGCGATGTCGAACAGCGCCGATTGCAGCGATGGCGCGGTCAGGAAAGGCCGCAGGTTGTTGGAGAAGCCGTAGCCTTCCTTCGGTCCGAACGGGCCCATGTTCAGATCGCCGTCGGCGTTGGCGTCCTGGAACATGACGAGGGCATAGCGGCCGGGCGCGGGCAGGTAGAGGCACATGGTCTCTTCGCCCGGCATCGCCGGGTCGCGCCAGACAGCGAGCCAGCCGTTGTCCGCCAGCCAGCGGCGCCTGTCGGACCCGTAGAGGTTGGCGACCAGATAGCCGTGATTGGTCCGCACGCCCTCAGTGGTGACGTAGAGCTTGAAGGGGGTCGGCGACCCGTGACAGGGCAGCGTCTCGACGCTGGCTGCGTGAGCGGCGACGCACGCCAACGAAGCCGCCGCCGCGAGGCGGGCCGTGCGCCAACAAGCATTGCAAAGTTGAAACAACATGCCCCCGGCGAGCTACAAGATCGGCGCGGCGGCGTCCATCGGGGCGCCCGCCGCAGCCCTGGATTGTCAGCCGCCGTACGCGTCAAGTTCGGCAAAGCTGAGGCCGCGGGTCTCGCGCGCAGTCAGCGCGGCGATGGCGCTGACGATGCAGGCGAGCGCCAGGTAGGCGGCGATCGGCGTCGTCGAATGGGTCCGCTGCAGCAGCGCCACGGCGATCACCGGGGCCAGCGAGCCGGCGAAGATCGAGGTCACCTGGTAGGCGATCGAGACGCCGGAATAGCGGTAGCGGGTGGGGAAGAGCTCGGCGATGAACGAGGCCTGCGGGCCGTACATCGCCCCGTGCAGCACCAGCGCCACCGCCACCGCTGCGGTCGCGGGGCCGGGCGCGCCGCCGTGCAGAAGGCCGAAGAACACGAACCCCCAGGCCGCCATGGCGAGCGCGCCGAACGCGTAGACCGGCCGGCGGCCGATCCGGTCGCTGAGCGCGGAGAAGAGGGGCATCGTCAAGAGCTCGACGAAGCTGCCGATCAGCAGCGCGTCGAGCGCCGATCTGCCGCTTGGCGTGCACGGTCTCGGCCAGGTAGGCGATCGCGAAGGTGGTGACGATGTAGTAGGCGACGTTCTCGCCGAACTTCAGGCCGGCGCCGACCGCGACGCCGCCCGGCCGATGCCTCAGCGCCTGGATCGCCGGCGCAGGCTCGGCAGCATGCGCCGCCCGCGCAGTCTCCGCCTCGAACTGGGCCGCCTCGAACTGCGGCGACTCGCTCAAGGTCGAGCGCACCCACCAGCCGACGGCGACCAAGAGGCCGGAGAGCAGGAACGCCACGCGCCAGCCCCAGGCCAGGAAGTCCGCCTCGCTCTGGGCCGCCGCCATCGCCGCCAGCACGCCGGCGGCGAGCAGGTTGCCGGCCGGCACGCCGACCTGCGGCCAGCCGGACCAGGCGCCGCGGCGCGCATCGTCGCCGAACTCGCCGGCCATCAGCACCGCGCCGCCCCATTCGCCGCCGACCGCGAAGCCTTGCACGAACCGCAGGGCCGCCAGCAGCACGCGGCGCGGCGACGCCGATCTGCTGGTAGGTGGGCAAGAGGCCCATCGCCATGCTGGCCGCGCCCATCAGGACGAGGCTCGCCATCAAGAGGCGCTTGCGCCCGATCCGGTCGCCGAAATGGCCGAACACCAGCCCGCCGATCGGCCGCGCCACGAAGCCCAGCGAATAGGTGAGGAAGGCCTGCAGCAGGCCGGTCAGCGGATCCTTGTCCGGGAAGAACAGCTTGCCGAACACCAGCGCCGCGGCGGTGCCGTAGAGGAAGAAATCGTACCACTCGATGGTCGTGCCGATCAGGCTGGCCAGCACCACCTGGCGCAGCGGCGAGCGCGGCCGCGGCGTCGGGGTCCCTGGGGCGACCTCGGCATCGGTCATCTAAGCTTCCTCCGGCGCGCGCTTTTCGGCATGGAAGCATCTTCAGGCGTGGCCGTGAACCGCGGCCGCCGGGAGGGCCAGCCGATGATCAGCGTCATCCTCGAATACACCGACAACCTCGGTCCCGAGGCCGACGTCCCCGCGCTGCTGGTCAAGCTCGCCGAACGACTGGAGGCGTCGCGGCTCGCGGGCGTCCTGGTCCGCGTCGGCGCGCGGCCGCTGATCGAATACGTGGTCGGCGAGAGCGACTGGGCTTCGCTGAGCGCCACGATCCGCGTTCCCGCCGCCCAGCTGGAGGCGTTCAAGTCGGGCCTGTTCGACACGCTGACGGAGCTGATCGAGGACCACTTCTCCGAGCTCTACGCCCGCCGCTCGATCGCGCTCTCCATCGCCCTCGACGTGCTCGGCCGCGAAGCCCTCTTCGAGCGCCGCCACCCAAGACCGGCCGCCGCCGAGTCGTTCTAGGGAGCCCAACCTTGCGGGCGGGGGAGTGGCGCTCAGCCCGCGCGGTGGAACAGCTCGGCGCCCTGGCCGGCGGCGGCTTCGGCCAGCGTGTAGGCCTCCAGCACGTCGGCGGTGGCGTCGCGGGCTCTCAGCAGCGCCTCGCGGATCGAGCAGGTGGCGAGGTCCGGGCAGTCGTCGCACTTGCGGAACGACAGCCGCGAGACGCAGGGCGCCAGCGCCAGCGGCCCGTCGATCACCCGGATCACTTCGGCGAAGCTGATCTCGGCCGGCGGCCTGGCCAGGCTGTAGCCGCCGAGCTTGCCGCGCCGGCTGACGACGATGCTGCGCCGCGACAGCTCCAGGAGGATGGCCTCGAGGAATTTGCGCGGCGCGTCGGCGCGCTCGGCCAGCTCGCCGGCGGTCGCCTGCGCGCCGTCGCTGCGCGCCAGCTCCACGAGGGCGCGAAGGGCGTACCGGGCCTTGCTGGAAAGCATGGCCTTCCTTAGGCGGCCGACTCCCGGGTCCGCAAGCGGCTCGGCGCCTTCAGGCAAGCGAGGCGGCGTTCGCTTCGATCCAGGCGAGCTCGGCGCGGGCTGTGTCGGCCAGACCGCGCTGGCGGAATGTGGCCCACGGCTCGAGTCCCGCGCCGCCCAGCCGCTCGATCCGGTCGATCTCGTCGCGCTGGGACGCCAGGGCGGCGACGATCAGCGCGGCGCGGCTGGCGCCATAGCCGGCGGCGAACGCGTCGAGCCGCGCCCACCGATCCGGCGGCGTCCCGAAACCGGGCGGCGCGGTCATCTCGTCCGGCCGCAGCTGCGCGGCGCGGATCACGGCAAAGCCGGCGTCCGCCATCGGCGCGCCCGGCCGCGCCA
>CAWIMM010000001.1:327500-2197287 GCA_963837235.1 uncultured Pseudomonadota bacterium
CCGGCCGATCCGCGCCCGCCGGCGCCGGTGATCCTGAGCCGGCTCGCGATGTCGTCGTTCCTGCGTCAGGACGAGCACGCGCTCTTCTACAGCGTCGCCGCGCTCGGCCATTGGGAGAGCCTCGGCGCGCGGGTGATCAACGGGACGGGCGTGCTCGCCTACGACCTTTCGAAGGCGCGCCAGCTCAGCCTGTTCCGCCGGCTTGGGCTGGAGATCCCGCGCACCCGGGTCGCGCACCGCCGCGAGGACGTTCCGCGTCTCGCCGCCGAGCTCGGCTACCCGGTGCTGGTCAAGGGCAACGTCGGCGGCTCCGGCGCCGGCATCGTCCGCTATGACGGCCCCGAGGAACTGGAACCCGCGGCCGCTGACGCGCTGACGCCGGTCGGCGTCGACGGCGTGGCGCTGGTGCAGGAATACGTGCCGGCCCGCGATGCGCAGGTGATCCGCTGCGAGGTGCTGGCGGGCAAGCTCTTCTACGCGATCGCGCTGAACGGGGCCGGCTCGACCTTCGACCTCTGCCCGGCCGACGTCTGCATGGCGGGCAAGCCGACCATCACCATCGAGCGCTTCACCCCGCTGCCGGAGATGGTCGCGGCGGTCGAGCGCGTCGCGGTCGCCGCCGGCATGGACGTCGGCGGCATCGAGTACATGATCGACGACCGCGACGGGCGGCCGAAGGTCTACGACCTCAACGCGCTCTCCAATTTCGTCGCCAACCCCATGGAGGTGCTGGGCTTCGACCCGCACGAGCCGTTCGTGAGCTGGCTGATCGGCCAGATCGCCGCCCAGCGCGAGGCGGCCGCAGCATGAGGTGCGGCTCGTGAGGTACGGCTCGTGAGGTACGGCTTCTGGGCCCCGGTGTTTGGCGGCTGGCTGCGCAACGTGCCGGACGAGGGCATGGCGGCCACCTGGGACTACATGCGCCGGCTCTGCCAGCGCGCCGAGCAGATCGGCTACGACCTGACGCTGATCGCCGAGCTGAACCTCAACGACATCAAGGGCGTGGACGCGCCGGCGCTCGACGCCTGGTCCACCGCCGCGGCGCTGGCGGCGGTCACCGAGCGGCTGGAGCTGATGGTGGCGGTGCGGCCGAACTTCCACCAGCCAGCCTTGTTCGCCAAGCAGGCCGCCAACATCGACCGCATCGCCGGCGGGCGGCTGGCGCTCAACGTGGTCTCGTCATGGTGGGCGGAGGAGGCGAAGGGCTACGGCCTCGACTTCGACCAGCACGACGACCGCTACGCCCGCACCTCCGAGTGGCTCTCGGTGGTCGACGGCCTCTGGCGCGAGCCGAAGTTCAGCTTCGCGGGCGAGCGCTACCGGCTCGAGGACGCCGTCTGCGAGCCGAAGCCGGTGAAGAAGCCGGTGATCTACGCCGGCGGCGAATCCGAGGCGGCCAAGACGATGATCGCCGCCCAGTGCGACGCCTACGTGATGCACGGCGACGACGTCGAGGTCGTGGCCGGCAAGGTCGCCGACATGCAGGCGCGCCGCGCCGCCGCCGGCGGGCCGCCGATGATCTTCGGCATGGCCGCCTACGCGATCGTGCGGGACACCGAGCAAGAGGCGCGGGAGGAGGTGGCGCGGATCACCACGCTCGATCCGGCGGCGCCCGGCTTCGCCAACTTCGACCAGTGGCTCTCGGGCGCCCAGCTCGAGCGCGAGCTGAAGCTGCAGGAGTACTCGGTCTCCAACCGCGGCCTCAGGCCGAACCTGATCGGCACGCCGGCCCAGGTGCAGGGGCGGATCGCGGCCTACGAGGCGGCCGGCGTCGACCTGCTGCTGCTGCAGATGAGCCCGCAATACGAGGAGATGGAACGCTTCGCCGCCGAGGTGATCCAGCCCGCCGCCGAGGGTCGCGCGCTACCGGCCGCGGCCGTGGCCGAATAGCTGGCTGAGGCAAGCGCGATCGACGCGAACCGGGCTGGAGTGGCTGACCTGCGGGAGGCCGTCCTATCTGGCCCAGTAACCGCGTCGGTAGTGGCCGCAATGGTGGTGATGCTGGCCGCAGTGCGGGCGGCCGTGTTCGTGGACCTTACCGATCGCTACGGTGGCGCTCGAGCCCACCAGCGCCAGCGCGAGCGCAGCGGCCAATGTAAGGCGCGTCATGACGCTCCCCCTTGTGTTTGCCCTGCCACCCACTTTGGCCCACAGCGGCCTGGGAGTTGATTCACCCCGGCGGCCGGTAGTGTCTCAGTTTGAGACACTACCCGGCGGCCGCGGCTTGCGCCTGCGCCACGAGCATCGAGGGGCGCTTCCGGGACGAAGGGCGCGGACTTTTTGGGGCGTCCCTCTACGGGTGGCCGAAATGACCGGTCAGTGATCCTCTGGCGCCCGAACCTGCTCCACACCGTCGCTCGGGCCAACAACGGCATAACGCCCCGGCTGGTGTCGTCTGCAACGATCGACGCGGAACCGTGACGGAAGAAACGCCCGTAGCCTCTAAGCCGCCGCGTGCGCCTTCGCGGCCGCGTCGAGGCGGCGCTTGGCTTCGGCGAGCTGGTCGGCGGGGAGGGGGCCCTTCTTGGCGGCGGCGACGTTGTCGGCGAGGTGCTGCGGGTTGGCGGTGCCAACGATGGTCGTCGTCATGCCGGGATGGCTGATGGTGAAGCGCAGCATGAACTCCATGCGCGGCATGCCGTCGGCCACCTCGTCGAGACGGGCCTCGTCCCAGAGGTCGCGGCGCCGGGCGTAGGCCTGGCGGAAGCGCTCCGGCAGCCGCTCCAGGCTCGTTGCTGAGCTGACCGGGATGCCGCGCGCCACGCCGCCGCGGATGATGGCGCCGGCGCCCGCCGCCGCGGCGTCGCCGATGGCCGCCTCGTGCTCGCGCTCGAGGGCGGAGTAGGGGATCTGGAAGGCGTCGAACACGCCCATGGCGATGTGGTCGGTGAGGTTCGGCAGCACGCCCGACATGCCGATGAAGCGGATCTTGCCCTCGTCCCTCAAGGCCACGAGCTCGGCGACCGAGTCGTTGGCCTCCAGCTCGGCGCGGCTGGGGCTGATGTGGAACTGCACGAGATCGATGTGGTCGGTCTTCATGCGCTTCAGGCTCTGCTCGACCCCGGCGCGGACGTTGGCCCGGGTGAAGACATGCGGCGGCCGCTCGCCGGGCGGCGGGTTCACTGGACAGCCGCACTTCGAGGCCAGGAAGAACTCCGAGCGCCGGCCCGAGACGAACTCGCCGATGTATTCCTCCGAGCGGCCGTAGTCGGGCGAGGTGTCGATCATCGTGATGCCGGCGTCGAGCACGGCGTTCAGGATCGGTCTTCGCCTGGTCGGGCGTCACCTCGCGCCCGCCCATGCCGGGGATCGCGCCGCGCAGCTCCATCGCGCCGTAGGCGAGCTTGGTCACCGTCTCGCCGGTGCGGCCGAGCACGGAGGTGGGAATGTCGCTCATGGCAAAGGTCCTTGGGTCAATCGATGAATGAATGACGCCATTGTACGACCCGGAGGCGCGGGTTGCGAGCAGAGCCGGAGGCACGCGGCCAGTCATCGCGCCGGCGCCGGCCGGGGCAACTGGCTGAAGCTGTAGACGAGCTCCGAAGAGACGTAGCTCTGCTCGCTCGCGCCATTGTAGGACGCGAGCGCCTCGGTGAAGCGCGCCAGGTAGGCGTCCGCCTTGGCGCGGCCCAGCCAGTCGCCGTGCGGATAGGCGAGGGCGCCGGACAGCGCCAGCCAGGGCGTCACGACGTAGTTCGTCCGGTCCCACTTCCATGAACGGCCCAGCGCGACGTTGGAGCGTTCGAGCCCGTCGAGCCTGCCGGGGAACACCGGCAGGTGGTCCAGCCAGTCACGGTCGAGGGCGGCGATGCGCTGATCGCCTTGCGACCGGTTCAGGGCCACCACGGCCAGCGCCGAGACCCCGTCCATCAGCGCGCCGTTGGCGGCGAAGGGATAGTCCTTCCAACGCCGGCGGCCGCGGTCCTCCACCGACAGAAGCCAGGCCGCCGCCTTCGCCCGACCCGCATCGATCCGCTTGCGCAGGCTGGGGTCGGCGAAGCGCTCCTGGTCTCCCAACGCCATCAGCGCCCAGGCGGTAGCGTAGGTGGAGGCCTCGGACCGGTTGTCGCCGACGCTGTAGTAGAGCGGCCACCAGCCATCCGGGTTCTGCCGGTCGAGCAGATCGTTCAGCAGTTTCGGGTCGGCCGGGATCGACGCCGCCGCCAGCGCCGCCGCGGCCCACGACGTGGCGAGCACGTGGCAGGCGCCGTCGGCCACGTATTCCGGCCAGCAGCTCTGGCCGGGCAGGCGCCTCGCCAGCATCAACGACATGGCCGCCGCGTCCTGCGCCTTGTCCTGGCCGTTCAACGCCAGGTCCTCCTGGGCGAGGGTCCACCCTACCTCCGGGTCGCGCTCCCGCAGCTCGAGCTTGAGATCCTGGCGCACGGCGCCCGCCGCCGCGGACGTCCCGGCGACGATCTGCGTCCGCTGGCGCGGGTCCGGCTTCCAGGCGGCGCCCGCCCCGCCCGGCGCCAACTCGCCGACCAATGCGCGCAGCACGTAGGCGTCGTTGATGATGTCGTTGGAGTCGACGTACCAGACGGCGCTTGCCAGTCCGACCAGAACGGCAAGCAGGCCAAGCCGCACACCCAGCCGGCGCCGGCGCTCCCGCATGGCCTGCTTCTGGGCGCGATGCCAGAGGCCGTCGAAATCGACGCCGAGCATGCCGGCGACGAGCTTGGTGACGGCGCGCAGGGGACCTTCCTTGCGCAGGTTCGGCGCCAGCGGCTCGGCGCCTGCCAGCAGGGCGGGCGGAAAGCAGCGGCGCGCGGGGTCGGCGGCGCCGGGCTCGCCATCAATGACGATCGCCCAAATGCCGCTAGCCCCGTGCAGCGAGCGGAAGAGCTCGATCTCCTCGTTCACCCATTTCGATGCCGCCGCATGCGGGCTGCAGACGACGACGAGGTTCTCGGAGTCGGCCAGCGCATCTTTCAGCGCGTCCGTCAGCCGCTCGGCGGCGCCCAGTTCGTCGTCGTCCCGGAAAAAGCGGCCAAGCCGCCGGTCGGGCGGCAGGCCGTCCAGCGCCACGTCTTTTGGGACGCGGTAGGCTTCCAGTCCTCGGAAGATGCGCCGGGCGGCGCGCTTGTCGCGGTGGGCGTAGGAGACGAAGGCGCGGTACTTGAAGGAGCGTCCGTCCGCGGCGTCTTCCAAATCCGGCCTCCCCCCGAAGGCTGGCCGCCAGCGTCATCGTATGCCGGGGTCGGCGTCAAGGCTGGCCACACTGTCGTAACCACTCGGCGGCAAGCTTGCGCTGGTTGATTCGGGGCCCGTCCGATGCGCCTGCGCTCGTCCAGCTTCGTGCACAAGATCCCGGTCGGGCCGGACCGCGTGCTGCTGGTGCACGCGATCAGCCACCTGCGCTTCCTCGCCAACGGCGAGATCGCGCGGATCTTCGATTTCTTCGCCACGCCCCGCACGCTGCCGGACGAGGCGCTGCCGCTGATGGCCGAGCTCGGCTGCGACCGCGATGCGCTGGCCAACTGCATCGGCGCACTCCTGGAGCGCGGCGCGCTCACCGAGAAGGATCCGGACGCCGAGGCGGCGGGTTTCGGCGAGCTGATGGCGGCGAGCTACGGCCGCGATCCGCGCGAGCTGCTGGAACGCTATCGCCGCGAGACCAAGGAGGGCGGGCTCGACTACTGGGCCACCGGGGCGGCGAGCGCGCTGGCGGACTTCGCCGCGCCGAAGGCGCGGATCGACGCGATCCTGTTCGGCGACTGCGACGTCCACATGGAGGCCGACTTCCTGAAACGCGAGGCGGGGCGGCGGGGGATCGACCTGCGCGTCGCCGCAACCTTCCCGGACGATGCGTCTTTCGCGGCCGAGCACCGGCACGAGGTGATCCTGATCGGCGCGCTGCGCTCGCGCCACGCCATCGCCGCGCCGCCGCAGGGCCGCAGCCCCCACGAGGCCTACATCGCCGAGGCGAGGGGCCTGCTTGAGGCGCTGCGCGAGCACACTTCCGCGCCTATCCTGATCGACAACCTGCCGGAACCGACCGTGCAGCCGCTGGGCATGGCCGAGCGCGGCATTGGCGGCCACCGCAACCGCTTCCGCCTCGCCAACCTTTGCCTGGCCGAGCTCGCCGAGAGCTTCGCGGACGTCCATGTGGTCGACTCCGCCGCGGCGCTGGCGGCGGCGGGATCGGAGCGCATGCTCGACGACGGGCAGGTCGGCTTCACCCACTTCGGCTCGCCGGGCTGGATGCTGCAGCGGCCGCAGAGCGAGCTGGCGGCCGTGCATGGCATCGCGCCCGATCCGGCCCCGCTGGCGGCCGCGGTCGGCGGCGATCCCTACGGCCGCGAGGCGGTGATGGCCCGCGTCCACGTCGATGCGCTGATGACGGCGCTGGGGACGGACCCCAAGAAGTGCGTGATCGTCGACCTCGACGGCGTGCTCTGGCCGGGCGTGCTGGCCGAGACCGGCGCGCCGTTCGCCTGGACGCCGGAGATCAGCGGGCCCTACTCGCACGTCGGTCTCTATTTCGGCCTGCACGAGGCGCTGCTCGCCCTGAAGAAGCGCGGCGTGCTCCTGGCCTGTGTCAGCAAGAACGACGAGGCGGTGGTGCGCGAGCTCTGGCGGTACGCGGACCACTATCCGCGTGAGCGCCTCCTGACCCCCGACGACTTCGTCACCTGGCGCGTCAACTGGACCGACAAGGTGGAGAACATCCGCTCGATCGCGGACGAGCTGGGCTTCGCGCTGGACGCCTTCCTCTTCATCGACGACCGCCCCGACGAGCGCGACCGGGTGCGCCAGCGGCTGCCGGAGGTGGAGGTGTGGGGCGAGGATCCGTTCGGCCTGCGCCGCCGGCTGCTGACCGACCCGCGCCTGCAGCTGCCGCGGCTCACCGAGGAAGCCGGCGCGCGCACCGACCTCGTCAAGGCGCAGCTGACCCGCCAGCGCCTGCGCGCCGAGACGATGAGCGAAGCCGACTACCGCGCCTCGCTGGCGGTGAAGGCGAGCGTGCGGCGCCTGGCGCCCGGCGATCCGCTGGACCGCATCGTCGAGCTCTTCCAGCGCACCACCCAGTTCAACGCGACCGGGCGCAAGTTCGGCGTCGCCGAGCTGGCGGCGATCGTCGCCGATCCCGCCAAGGCGGTCTTCAGCCTCAGCGTCAGCGACCGCTTCGGCGACCATGGGCTCACCGGCGCCATCGTCGTCCTAGGCGGCGAGATCGTCGGCCTCGCGGTCAGCTGCCGCGTGCTTGGGCTCGGCGTCGAGCAGGCCTTCCTCGGCGAGGTGATCGCCGCGCTGGCGACGGACCATCCGCAGCTCACCGCCCGCATCGTCGAGACCGCCCGCAACGCCCCGGTCCGCAACGTCTACCGCGACGCCGGCTTCACGCAGGACGACGACGGGGTCTGGCGGCTGGAGACGGCGGCCAGCGGCCAGCGCAGCGCCGCCTAGCGAGTCGTAGTAACTCGACTAGTAAGAGGGCGGATAGGCGGGCGCGACGTTCGGCGTGACCGGCCGCCAATGCCAGCAGCCGCGGACGTAGGGGTAGTAGCCCGGCGGGTTGTCGCAGAACCACCAGACCGCGCCGGGGGCCGGATAGCCGCCGCCGACGAAGTCGCCGGGCACGTAGGTCGGGTAGGGATAGACCGGCGTCGGGTACCAGTACCAGAAGCCGCCGGCGAACCACCACCAGCCGACGCGGCCGCCGCGCCAGCCGTGCCACCAGTAGCCGGCGCGCCAGGTCGCCATGTCGTGCGCGCCGAAGTGGCCCACCGGTCCGGCCGCGAAGTGGCCGCCATGCGCGCCGGGCGGCGGGCCGCCGTGTCCATAGCCGCCGTGTCCGTAGCCGCCGTGCTGGGCGAGCGCCGCGCCTGGCGCCATCAGCGCCGCGAACAGCGCGACGATCAGCCTCTTCAAATGCATGCCCCAATACTCCTGCGCTTCGACCCGGCCGCAGAACGCCCATCCTTCAGAGCGTGAGGAAACTCGGCTGAACCGAGGCTGAACGGTTGATAAGCCGGCCGGCGTCGAACGCGTTCCCCTCCCAGCAAGGGGGAGGGGAGATTCTGCGCCGATGCGCGCCGAAACTGCTCTAGAGAAGCGCCGGTGATTTTGCGCGGGGAAGGCATGGCGGTCAGCTCGGACGGTACGCTGCCCGGCGAGCGGTGGGAGAAACCGCCGCTCGGCCCGCGCACGCTGACCATCCTGTTCGCAGCGGTGAACGTCATCCTCATCGCCCTGCCGCTGGTCCCGCAGCTTTTCCTGCACGGCAAGGGCAAGGACTATCCGCTCTGGTACGGGGTCGGACATCAGGTCCTCACCGGCGGCGATCTCTATCACGACACCGGCCACGGCTTCGGGTTCCTCTACCCGCCGTTCGCCGCGCTGCTGCTGGCGCCGTTCGCTCTCGGCGGCCGCGCCTTCTCGATCTTCTGCATCGGGCTGGTGAACGTCGCCAGCTGGTGGACGGCGGCGACGCTCTCCGGCCGCCTGGCCGGCGTGCCGGGGCGCAAGGCCTGGTGGGTGGTGGCGCTGCCGTCGGTGATCGCGCTGCCGTTCATCTGGGACATGTACGACCTCGGCCAGCCGAACCTGATGCTGCTGGCGATCATGCTGGCGGGCCTGGCGCTGCTGGCCGCGCGCCGCGAGTGGCCGGCCGGCGCGATGTTCGCCGCCGCCGCGGCCCTGAAGGCGTTCCCGGTGGCGATCTTCCCCTATCTGATCTGGCGCAGGCGGTGGAAGGCGGCCGCCGCGATGGCGATCTTCACCGCGGTGTTCCTGCTGATCGTGCCGGCGCCGTTCCGCGGCTTCTAGCGCAACCTCGCCGAGGTGAAGACCTGGGCCAACGGCATGGTGTTCTCGGCCGGCGAAAAGGGCTTCGGCCAGCGGCCGGAGCAGAACTGGGGCTGGAAGAACAACTCGCTGATCGCCGTCGTCCACCGCTACGTTCGGCCGATCAACGCCGAGGCCGAGCACCCGGAATACAGGCCCATCTACGTCAACCTGCTGAACCTCAGCTACGACCAGGCGAACCTCGTGCTGGCGGCCCTCGCCGGCGTGATCGGGCTCGGCTTCATCGCCCTGCTGCCGCCGGAGAAGCGGCGCACGCCGGCCTCTGACGGCGCGGAGTACGCGCTGCTGATCGCGCTGATGACGATCGCCTCGCCGCTCGCCCGGGCCTACTACTTCGTCTGGCTGCTGTTCCCGTTCACGGTGCTGGTCTACCGCGCCGCGCTGGACCCCGAGCGCCGCGTGCGCCGCTGGAGCGCCGGGCTGCTCGCCGCCAGCCTCGCGCTCTTCACGATCGGCCTCTCGATCGGCCCGCCGCACATCCTGCAGGCGCTCGGCAACATGTTCTGGGCCACCGTCATCATCATCGGCGCGCTCGCCTGGCTGATGCGCCGCAGCATGGCGCCGAGCGAGGCCGCCGCTTCAGGAAGCCCGCCCGGGGGCCTGGAAGGGGCGCCAGAGCGCCGCGCCGTGAGTCCCGGCTCTTCCGAAAAGTAAGGGCGCCACCGCGCTGCGGGTCTCAGCGCTCGTCGAAGAGCTCGCTGACCGACTCGCCTTCGTGGATGCGGCGGATGGCTTCGGCGAGCGCCGGCGCGACCGAGAGGACGGTGAGCTTGTCGACGCGCTTCTCCGGCGCGATCGGCACGGTGTTCATCGTCACGATCTCGGCCACCTCGGGCTCGGCGGCGATGCGCTCCAGCGAGTCGCGGCCGAAGAGGCCGTGCGTGCAGGCGATGCGGACCTGGCCGACCCCGCGCGCCCTGAGGTGCTCCAGCGCCTCGATGATGGTCGAGCCGGCGGCGATCTCGTCGTCGATGATGATCACGTCCTTGCCGGCGGTCTCGCCGATCAGGGCGCTGATCACGACCTGGGTGTCGGAGATGCGCTGCTTGGCGCCCAGCGCCACCGGCAGGCCGAGCCGGCGCGCGAAGGCGGCGGCCTGACTTGGCGTAGCCCATGTCCGGCGCCACCACGACCGTGTTGGAAAGCTCGCAGCGGGCGCGGAAGTGCTCGGCGAGCTCATGCAGCGCGTGCAGGTGGTCGCACGGGATCGAGAAGAAGCCGTGCACCTGCGGGGCGTGCAGCGCCATGGTCAGCACGCGGCTGGCGCCGGCGGTGGCCAGCAGGTCAGCCACCAGCTTGCCGCCGATCGAGATGCGCGGCGCGTCCTTCTTGTCGGAGCGGGCGTAGGCGTAGAACGGCATCACCACGCTGATCCGCGCCGCCGACGCGCCGCGGGCGGCGTCGATCATCAGCAGCAGCTCGACAAGGTGATCCTGGACGGGCTGCGGAAAGCGTCTGGATCAGGAAGACGTCGCGCTCGCGGCAGTTGGCCTGGAGCTGCGCCTCCAGGCAGTCGTTGGTGAAGCGCTTGGTCGTGCTGGGCGACAGCGGCGCGCCGAGACGGCCGCAGATCTCCGCCGCCAGCTCAGGGTGCGACGACCCGGAGAACACCACGATCTCGCGCATGGTCGGCGGCCTCCCGAACTCACCGGGCCGATGGGAGGCCTACATCGACGGGGATCGCCGCGCGCGCAAGAGGTGCGGCGGTCGCTTGCCCAACTCCGCATTCCCCGCGCGAGCGGGACCCAGGCTTTTTGAGCCACGGAAAACACGGAAAGCACGGACAGGTTCGCACAGGCCGCCGCCTGCCCAGCTTATCCGTGTTTTCCGTGTTTTCCGTGGCTCAATTCTTCCGGCGCTCGGGGGGCCCGGATTTGCAGATAAAGCCTGGGTCCCCGCTTGCGCGGGTAAGAGCGGATCCTGAGGAGTCCCCGTCAGTCGGCGAACATCGGCGAGGACTTCAGGATGGCCACTTCCTCCTCGGTCATCTCGACCGGGACGTCGGCGAAGAGCGGCGTCGAGAGGTAGCGCTCGCCGGTGTCGGGCAGCATGGCGAGGATGTTGGCGCCGGGCGGGGCGCTCTTTGCCACGGTCAACGCGCCGGCGAAGGTCGCGCCGGCGGTGATCCCGACGAAGATCCCCTCCTTGGCGGCGAGGTCGCGGCTGCACTGCAGCGCGTCGGGCCCGGCGATCGTCAGCACCTCGTCGATGAGGTGCGCATCGACCGCATCGCCGGTGAGCTTCGGGATGAAGTCCGGCGCCCAGCCCTGCATCGGATGCGGCTTCCAGGCCGGGTGGCCGGCGGCCGGCGAGCCGTCGGGCTCGCGCGACTGCGGCTCGTGGCTGGTCAGCATGGCCGCATCCGTTGGCTCGCAGACCACGATCCGCGTCGTCGGCAACTCGGCGCGGAGCACCCGGGCGACGCCCTTCAGCGTGCCGCCGGTGCCGTACCCGGTGACCCACGCGTGGAGGTCGCGGCCGGCGAAGTCGTCGATGATCTCCCGCGCCGTGGTGCGCGAGTGGATGTCGGGGTTGGCCTCGTTCTCGAACTGGCGCGTGTAGAACCAGCCGTGGGTCTTGGCGAGCTCGATGGTCTTGGCGATCATGCCGGTGGCCCGAAGCGCCGAGGGCGTGAGCACCACCTTGGCGCCCAGGAAGCGCATCAGCCGCCGCCGCTCGACCGAGAAGCTCTCGGCCATCGTCACCACCAGCGGATAGCCCTTGGCCGCGCAGACCATCGCAAGGCCGATGCCGGTGTTGCCGCTGGTGGCCTCGATCACCGTCTGGCCGGGTTTCAGCGCGCCGGAGGCCTCGGCCGCCTCGATGACGCCCAGCGCCAGGCGGTCCTTCACCGAGCCCAGCGGATTGAAGGCCTCGATCTTGACGTAGAGGTTCACGTGGTCCGGCGCGAGCCGGTTGATCCGCACCACGGGCGTGCCGCCCACCGTCTCGATGATGTTGTCGTAGAGCCGTCCCATGATCTCGCCCTCGGTTGTCGCGCGCCGACATAGGTCCGGCGTAGCGCTTCGGTAAAGCTCAGAAGCTCTCGGCCCAGGGCCGCACGTCCAGTTCCAGCGTCCAGGCGCTGCGCTGCTGGTGATGCATGAACCAGTAGGCCTCGGCGATCGCGTCGATGTCCAGGAGTCCGTCCGGCCCGCGCTGGCCCGCGAGGCCGGGGACGCGCGAAAGCAGCCGCTCGCCGGCGATGCCGCCGTCCACCACCACGTGGCCAACATGGATGTTCTGCGGCCCGAACTCGCGGGCGATCGACTGGGAAAGGTTGCGCAGGCCCGCCTTGGCCGAGGCGAACGGCGCGAAGTTGGCCTTGCCGCGCAGCGAGCCGGACGCGCCGGTGAAGAAGAGGCTGCCGCCGCCGTGCGCCAGCAGGACGGGGAGGGCGGCCTGGCTGAGGTGGAAGGCCCCCAGCACATGCTCGCGCCAGTGCTGCTCGAAGGTCTCGGCGCTGACCTGCAGGAACGGGGCGGGCCGGTTGCCGCCGGCGTTGTGCACGGCGACCGCGAGCGGGGCCAGCGCCTCGGCCGCCTCGACGAAGCGGCGCGCGTCCTCGGCCTTCGAGGCGTCGCCGATCACGGTCGCGACCTTTGCGTTGGTCGCCGCCAGCTCGGCCGCCGTCGCCTCCAGCTTCGGGGCGTTGCGGCCGGCGATCGCCACCGGGTGGCCGCCGGCCGCGAACCGGCGCGCGATCGCCGCGCCCAGCCCCTGCGAGGCGCCGACGCCGACGATGAGCACGCTGGCCTTCGCTGCATCCGCCATGTCGGGCGCTCCTGAGGATTGCGTTTGACTACCCGCAAGCTAGCGGCGCTGAAGGCCTGCTCAAGCGAGAAAGACTGAGCCGGCTGTTACGCGGCCTCACCTCGACGCGCCGGCGAGGCGAGCGATATCCGGCCACACGCAGGCGCGCTCGGCGAAACTGACCCCGGACTCATCGACCTGCCGCACGGCAGGCGCGAGCTCGCCGCCGAGCACTGCGTAGAACGCCCGCGCCGCCTCGTTGGCTTCGAGCACGCGGACAATCAGCGATGCGGCGCCCTGGCGGCTATAGCGGTTGGCCATCTCGCAAATCAACGCCGCGCCGAGGCCCCGCCGCCGAGACGAACGCGCCACCTGAATCAAAGTCACCTCCGCCGCGCCGGGCCACTCAGCCGCTTGCAGGACGCCGACGACAAGCCCTTCGAGCGGTCCCTCGCCCGCGACCAGCACAGTCGAGTCTTCGCGCCCAGGCTCCTTTGCGAGCGTGCGCCGCCAGTTGGCCTCGGACACGTCGAGCGAGCGCGCCGCGAGAACCGCCTCGGGAAGCAGGCCGGCGTGCTCGTCGCGCCAGGCTTCGACGAACAAGGCGGCGAGCGCCGGAGCGTCAGCCAGCGTTGCGTCTCGGATCGCGGGTCGCGCGATCATGGCGTCCGCTCGCCGCTGTGCAGAGGCGGCCGCAGCAGTCAGGCCGCCGGCGCCGGGCGGGCGCGCTGGTTGTAGAGCAGCTTGCGGCGACGCTCGCGCTCGTCGGGGGGCAGCAGCGAGTAGTCCTCGATCGGCCCCGCCATCACCTCCATGCCGCGCTGCACGCCCGGGCGCTCGCCCATCGTCTCGAACCAGCGCTTGAAGTACTTGAAGTCGTTGAGCTCCTGGCCCTGGCCCTGCCAGCCGATGGTCCACGGGTAGCAGATCATGTCGGCGATGGTGATCTCCTCGCCGGCGATCCAGGGCCGGTCGTAGAGACGGTTGTTGAGCACGCCGTAGAGCCGGTTCACCTCGTCGGTGAAGCGCCGGACCGCGTAGGACTGATCGCCCTGGCTGTCGCCGAGGCGGCGGAAGTGGCCGGCTTCGCCGCTCTTCGGGCCCTGGTTGGCCATCTGCCACATCACCCACTGCATGACCTCGTAGCGGCCGGCGAGGTCGGTGGGCAGGAACCTGCCGGTCTTCTCGGCGATGTAGAGCATGATCGCGCCGGACTCGAAGAGGCTGATCGGCGCCCCGCCGCCGGCCGGCTCGTTGTCGACCATCGCCGGCATGCGGTTGTTGGGGCCGATCTTCAGGAACTCGTCCGTGAACTGATCGCCCCTGCCGATGTTGCAGGGCACGACGTTGTACGGCAGGCCGCACTCCTCCAGCAGGATGGTGACCTTCTTGCCGTTCGGCGTCGGCCAGTAATAGAGGTCGATCATTCTGGTGGGCTCCGGTGCGTCCTCTTATCGAACCCTACGCGCAGGGCCGCGCTCAAGCCAGATTGTCTGACGTTGCCGCCAGTCCGCCGGCGCTCGCCTCTTCCCCTCCCCCTTGCGGGGAGGGGGTAGGGGTGGGGTGCTAGCTGCGCTGGCGTGATTGGCGTCTCAGGGGGGTTAGCCGACGACCAGCCAGCAGACACCCCCACCCCCGACCCCTCCCCGCAAGGGGGAGGGAGGCGCCTCACGGCTTGATCGCGCCTCTTAGACCCCCAGCGCCTCGTGTAGCGCCGTGGTCCAGCCGATCCAGCGGGGGTCGGGGCCGGCCGGGCTGTTCAGCATGGTGTTGCAGACGTAGCCGACCGCGGTGCCGCTCTCGGGATGGGCGAAGCCCATGCGCCCGCCGGCGCCGGCGTGGCCGAACGAGCCGGGGCCCAGCATCGGCTTGACCCGCGATGGCAGCTCGTAGCCGAGCCCGTAGGGCTGGGCGCCGGCGCCGGGCAGCTTGGCCATCTCTCCGGGCGCGCCGAGGCCTTCGGTCTGGATGTGCCGCGCCCGCTCCATCGCCGCCTGGCTGATCAGCCGCACGCCGTCTGCCTCGCCGATCAGCGCGGCGTAGAGCTTGGCGAGCGCGCGGGCGTCGGCGATGGCGTTGCCGGCCGGCAGCTCGGCGGCGCGGTAGGCGCGGTTGGTGTTAAGCTGCGCGATCGCCGCGTCGGCCGACACCGCCACCGACAGGAAGGCGCGGATCAGCCGGTCATCCAGGTCGCAGCCGGCCGCGGCCAGCAGCTTCGACCAGGCCTCGACGCCGACCCCGGCGTCCTGGCTGGAGTGCGGCGCGCGGCGCGGCTCCTCGGCCTCCGGCAGGCCGATCCAGAGGTCGATCCCGAGCGGCGCCGGCGATCTCCTCGGCGACGAACCGGCCGATGCGCCGGCCGTCGACGCGGCGGATCAGCTCGGCGGCCAGCGTGCCGAAGGTGATGTAGTGGTACATGACCGCGCGGCCCGGCGGCCAGAGCGGCGCCATGCTCTCCAGCTCGCGCACCGAGCGCTCGTGGTCGAAGAGCTCGGCCGGCCCCATGTTGCGCTCGGCGTCGTAGTTCATCAGGCCGCCGGTGTGGCTGAGGATCTGGCGGACCGTGATGGCCGCCTTGCCGGCCTGCCCGAACTCGGGCCAGTAGCGGGCCATCGGGGCGTCGAAGTCGATCAGGCCGCGGTCGGCCAGGATGTGCACGCCGCTCGCCACCACCCCCTTCGTGCAGGACATCAGGACGGCGATCGTGTCCTCGCCGTAGGGGCGGTGGTTGGCGGCGTCCCAGCCGGCCCAGAGGTCGACCACCCGTTCGCCGTTCCGGTAGACGCAGAGCTGCGCGCCGCCGGGGTCCTCACGCTGCGCCGCCAGGAACGCCTCGCGCACCCCCTCGAACCCGGCCGCCACGGTCCCCCCGGCGGGGAAGGTCTGCACGTCGCTCATGCGCGCAGTTTAGATCAGAGACACTCAGCAGCGATCAAGCGCCGTCGTGGATCGACGGTCGTTACGCCAGTGGCTGTCTCCACCCCGAGTGTCATCCCGGCCGTAGCGCGTAGCGCGGAGAGCCGGGATCTACTTTGCACCGATGTGAGAAGTAGATCCCGGACAAGTCCGCTGCGCGGCTCTCCGGGGTGACAAGGTTGTTGTCGCTTGAAGCAATGCTGTCCTAGCGCCACAGGGCGCCCGTATCATGCCGGAGGCGGCTGGAACCTCGCATCGCCGGTCTGCCAGAGGATGAAGGCGTAGGTGTCGGCGGTCTCGTCGTCGCGCTGCTTGCGGGTCGAGCCGATGCCGTGGCCGGCGTCGGTCTCCACGCGCAGGATCACCGGCTTGCCGGAGTGGGTGGCCGCCTGCAGCCGCGCGGTCATCTTGCCGGCTTCCCAGGGGGCGACGCGCGGGTCGTTGGCGCCGGTGGTGAGCAGCACGGCGGGGTAGGGCGTGCCGTCCTTGACGTGCTGGTAGGCGTCCATCTCCAGGAGGCCCTTGAAGCCGTCGGGGTCCTTGATGGTGCCGAACTCCGGCACGTTGTCCGGACCGTTCTCGGAGAACTCGGCGCGGGTGGCGTTGGAGACGCCGACCTGGCTGATCGCCACGGCGGCGAGGTCCGGCCGCTCGGTGAGGAACCGGCCGACCATGATGCCGCCGGCCGAGCCGCCTTCGACGGCGACCTTGCCCTTGCCGGTCCAATGCTCGGCGATCAGGTATTCGGCGCAGTCGATGGCGTCGCGCCAGGTGTTGGGCTTGGTGAGCTTCTGGCCGGCCAGGTGCCAGGCCTCGCCGAGCTCGCCGCCGCCGCGCACGTGGGCCACGGCGAAGACGCCGCCGAGATCCAGCCAGGGCAGCACGCGGGCGATGAAGCCGGCGTCCTGGTCGATGCCGTAGGCGCCGTAGGCGTCGAGCAGCAGCGGCGCGGCGCCATCGCGCTTGAAGTCCTTCGCATAGACGATCGAGAGCGGCACCATGACGCCGTCGCGCGCCTTCACCCTGACTTCGGCGCTGTCGTAGCGGGAGACGTCGATGTCGGGCTTCGGGGCGAGGTCGGTGAGCGTCACCGACCCGTCGGGCGCGGCGCGGCAGACCACCGGCGGGCGCACCCAGCCCTCGATCTGGAACCAGCAGCCGTCGGCCAGCGGGTCGGTCGAGACGAAGGCGATCGAGCCCTCGAACGGCAGCTTGATCGGGGTCTTATTGCCGTCCGGCGCGATCCGGAAGAGGCCGCTGACGCCGCCGTTCAGGGTCTGCACGTAGACGCCGTCGCGAGCGCCGGCGACCGACTTGATGACGCCCTCGCCCTGCGGCTCGACCTCACTGGCCGAGGCGAAGCTCGGCTCGGCGCCCTTGGTCTTCACGATGCGGTAGCGCGGCGCATCCTTGTGGGTGAGGAGGTAGAGGTCGTCGGCGCCGACGAGGGCGACGCTGGTGACGTCGTCGGCCGAGGTGCAGATGCGCCGCCACACCGGCTTGCCGGCGACAGCCGCGTCGAGCGGGCTGGCGTAAAGGTCGACCTCGTTCTGGACGCCGCGCACCACCAGCCCCAGCGCCAGGTCCGACCCGGCCTGGGCGGCGACGATGGGGAAGGAGATGTCCTCGATCGGCACGGCGGGGTCGAGGCCGTGGGCCAGCACCTTCACGTCGGTGCCGGGATCGGCGCCGACCTTGTGGAACCAGCAGACGCTGTCCTGGTAGTGGTCGGGGTCGCCGTGCTTGGTGCCTTCCTTCAGGCGGTTGATGAAGACGCCGGTCCCATCCGGGGTCCAGGAGGGCCCGCCGAACTGCGCGCGGTCGAGCGCATCGGGCAGCACCTTGCCGGTGGCGGTCTCGACGAAGCGGAGCACCGAGTTCTCCGAGCCGGCCGCCGACGTCCCGTAGGCGACCAGCTTGCCGTCCGGCGAGGCGGTCCAGTAGTCGAGCGAATAGTGGGCGCCGGCGCTCGCCAAGGTGTCGGGGTCGACCAGCAGCCGGTCCTGGCCGGCGAGCCCTTCGCGGACGTAGAGCTTGAAGGTGTTGGCGCCGACCGGCCTCAGTTCGGTGAAGACGTACGGGCCGGCCGACTGCACGTTGCTCACCGCCGCCAGCGCGCCGGAGACGGCCGAGATCTTCGCCGCCAGGCCGTCGCGGCCGGGGATGCGGCCGAGCACGGCGCGCGCATAGGCGTTCTGGCCGGCGAGATAGGGCGCCCATTCCGGATCGCTCGGCGTCTCCATCCAGCGGTAGGGGTCGGTGAGGGCGACGCCGTGCAGCGTCTCGGTGACCGGACGCACCGAGGCGACCGGCGGTTTCGGCAGCACGTCCGCGAAAGCCAGGCGCGGCGCGGCCGCCGCCAGCCCGAGCGCGCCGCTCGCCGCCAGCAGACGACGTCGATCGATTGCATTCATGTGTCGTCGTTCCCCCTGTTAGCGCAACTTACAACCGCTCGCGGACGGACTCGCGCAAGGAATTGGCTGTCGTCGCGCCAATCGCGAGCCAGATCAAGCCCGGCTGCGGCAGCGCGATCAGGGCGCGTTCGTTCGCAGGCGCGCTACGGCGCAGCGGCGCAGCGGGAAGGCGCGAAGCTGGCGTGGGTGGCGCCGAACAGGCTGGCGATCGCCGCCTGCCGCGGCCCGGCGACGCCATAGAGCATCACCGCCCGCGCCACGGGTTTGGCCGCCGCCGTGACGGTCTTCGTGAAGGCTATGAAGGCGTCCTCGTCGTCGGCCCCCGCCGGCGGGCACTCGATCGAGATCCCCTGCAGGCCGACGTCCTTCAGGTCGGCCAGGCCGCCGACCGGCGTCGCGTTCAGGCGCCCGACGATGAAAAGGCAATGCGGCCGCATCATCGCGGTGGCCGCCAGGAGGCCGCTCGGCGGCGCGCCCTCGATGTCGCAGACCTCGCAGATCAGCCCGCGCTGCACGCTCGCCTGCGCGGCGTGGAAGAACTCGGCCAGCATCGAGCGGCCGCGATGGCTGGAGAAGGTCGCGAACGACACCGGCAGGATCAGGCTGGGCTCGCGCACGCCCGCCGACTGCTGCTGCAGACGGTTCAGGCCGCGGGCGAGGGTGGCGAAGTCGATCCGCTCGATGTCGGCGCTGGTCAGCTGGCCGAGCTCGGCCGGCGACAGCGGCGTATCGCTCGTCGCCAGCAGCGCCCTGCGCGTCATGCGATAGCCGATGCGGCCGTAGGTCTTCAGCTGGAACACCGGTTCGAGCTGCGAGGAGGCGCGCAGGCGCCGGCCGTCGTGCGCGGTGAACGGGCTCCAGCGGTCCTGCGACATCAGGTTGGGCGCGACGCGCGCCGTCGTGGAGCGCTGGGCGCTCTCCTTGGCGGCCCCGGCCTGCACCTCGCTGGTGTCGAGCTTGCGCGCGCCGATCACCCCGTCGTCGATCGCCAGCACCTCGTGCACCAGAATGTCGCTGACCAGCGCCTCGCCGAGGAAGAAGGTCAGCACGTCGCGCAGGCAATTGAGGCAGTAGGCCTGGCCGGCGAGCCGGCTGACGTTCGGCTGCGCGACGACGATGTCGGTCTCCGAAACGCGCAGGAAGAAGCCGTGTGGGCCGACCTGCTTGCGCAGCGCCGTCTGCACGTACTCGAAGACCTGCTCGCGGCGCCCCAGCCAGCGCGGGCCGAAGCGGTCGCGGATAGCGTCCAGCCCCATCAGGCAGACCTTGCCCTCGGCCATCATCGGCGAGGACTTGATCTGCTCCAGCGCCTCGCGGGCGTCGGCGTTGATGAAGCGCTTGACCCCGGGCAGCGCCTGGGCGGCATCGACCAACGGATCGGCGGCTGCGTTCATCAGACCTGAAGCTCGGCGCGCGTCATTCGCGCGGGGTCAATCCCGACCGGATTGTCCGGCCAAAGCCCCTGACGAAGTCTTGACGGCCTTGCGCCTGGCTGCCCCACCGCGGCCTGTCACCAATCCTACACCGCGCTGTCACGCGGCCGTCGTGCGACGTCGCTATCGAACGAAACTTGACCTTATTTCGGGTCGAGGGCCGCCGGGCCGGACTTATCTGGTGCGGCGCGCAGTGGGGGCAAGATGACCAGATTGACGACGCCCGCGCGCTCGGGCTTGAGCGCGCGCAGGACACTCGTGGCGACTGCATCTGTGGCGGCGTTGACGCTCGCCGCCGGCGCGGCATGGGCCGCCGACGCTGAGGCGCCGGCTGGCGCGACCGGCTCCGCACCGGCCAATCCCGACGCCGCGGCGCCGGATTACGGCGCGCGGACCAGCGAACTCGTCATCACCGCGCCGGTCGGGGGCGCCCCGGCGAGCGCGCCCGTGCAGGCGCCGCTGCAGTCGACCGAGCCCACTTCCATCGTCACCCGCCAGGCGATCGACCAGTTCGTGCCGCAGACCGGCGACTACACGCAGGTCATCCTGCTGACGCCGAGCATGTCGGGCATCTCGCAGAACGGGGCGGGCTTCTACGAGGCCAAGTCGACGCTGCGCGGCTTCTCGGACGGCCAGTACAACGTCACCTACGACGGCATCCCGTTCGGCGACACCAACGACTTCACCCACCACTCGACCTCGTTCTTCCCGGCCTCGAACATCGGGGCGGTGACGGTGGAACGTGGCCCCGGCCAGGCCGGGCAACTCGGCGAGGCGACGTTCGGCGGTTCGGTCAACATGTTCTCGCCGGAGGTCAGCGACTACCGCGGGGCCTCGGAGCAGCTGACCTACGGCTCGTGGAACTCGGCCCAGTCGATCTTCAAGGCGAACACCGGCGACATCGCCGCCCTCGGGAACACCCACGTCTTCGTCGCCCTGCAGCAGGCCACGACCGACGGGGCTCTGACGCACAGCGGCGCCTACGGCGTCAACGAGATGGCCCGCAGCGTCACGCCGATCAGCGAGCACTGGACGCTGACGCTCTTCACCACGATCAACTACACGAAGGTCTACGAGGACGACAACAACGGCGCGACGCGCCAGCAGGTGGGGTTGTTCGGCAAGGACTTCGCGCTGACCGACAATCCGTTCTTCCCGGCCAGCAACATGGCGACGCTGGCGGGTCCGGCGGGCCAGGTGACGCCGACCAGCGTCTGGCCGGGAACGTACTACAAGTACAACACCGTCAGTAAGCAGACCGATTTCGAATACTTTCGCCTCGCCGGCGACTTCTCGTCGAAGTCGCATCTCGAGGAAACCATCTACACCTACTATTACAACAACCACACGATGTCGCCCGAGGACATCACCGGCGCGCGGGCGGTCTTCACGCAGCCGACCCTGACCGCCGCCGGCCTTCCCGGCCCGAAGGTGCTGGGCGATGTTCCTTCGTACACCAAGCTCAACCACTACCGGGTCTGGGGCGACATCACGCGCCTGGACCAGGACTTCAGCGACTGGGCCAGCCTGCGTGTGGGGGTCTGGGCCGAGGCCGTCGCCACCCACCGGGTCCGCACCGACTTCGACCAGACGCTGGGCGGCGTGCCGAATTTCGACCAGAAGTCGGCGCCGTTCAACATCCAGTACGACCAGCACTCGACGACCCAGCAGGTGCAGCCGTTCGTCGACCTCGAGCTGCGGCCGCTGGAGAACCTGACGATCACGCCGGGCTTCAAGTACGTCACCATCAGCCGCGACGTCTGGGGGCCGTTCAATCAGACCGCGCGCGACAACGTCGAGCAGAGGGACACCTTCACCAAGCCGCTCTACTACCTGACGGTGAACTACAAGATCCAGCCGAACTGGTCAGTGTACGGTCAGTACGCCACGGGCTTCCTGGCGCCGCCGCTCAGCGTGTTGCAGGTCAAGGGGTTCATCGACACCTCGCACCTGCAACCGCAGGAGACGACCAACTATCAGGTCGGCGCCGTCTACCAGAACCATCGGCTGACCGCCGACGCCGACTTCTACTACATCGATTTCAAGAACCTGCTGTCGAGCTTCACGGGCACGTCCGGCTTCAGCGGCGCCGTCTGTCCGAAGAACGAGACGTGCTTCGAGAACATCAAAGGCGCCGTCTACAAGGGCGTGGAAGGCGAGGCGACGCTCGAGGCGATGGACCACCTCTTCGTCTTCGCCAACGGCTCCTGGAACTCGGCGAAGAACCAGCTGACCGGCAACCAGATCGCCGGCGCGCCGGCCTACACCGCCGCGGGCGGGGCGATTTACAAGGAGGGCGGCTGGAGCGTCTCGCTGCTCGACAAGCTGGTCGGCGACAACTGGCAGGTCGAGGGCAATCCCTTCTACCACATCGGCGCCTACAACGAGCTCGACCTGACGGGCGTTTACACCATCAACCGCTGGCGGCTGGAGGCCGGGATTTACAACCTGCTGAACAGCCAGCAGCTCTACAAGATCTCCGCTAACAAGAGCACGGCGGCGTCGCTATCCAATCCGGCGACGCAACTCGACCTGCTGTACTTCCAGCCGCCGATCAACTTCCAGATCTCGGCCCGCTACAACTTCTAGAGCGGCAGCCGCGGCGCCATCCTCGCCGCGCAGGCGACGCTGGCTGCCTCAGACGCACGTCGGCGGCCGTGCGGCGACCCGTGCCCAGAGGGCGGCGTTGGTGTAGCATGGCAGGCTCGGAGCCGCGAGGGCGGCTCGCCTGGACGGCGCGCAATGACGGTCATCAGCGGGGCCCGACCCGAGCGCTGGCGGCGACCGACACGGGCGTCGACGGCGCTGTTCGAGGCGAAGGCGGCCGTCCTTCGCCTGCGCCGCAGCCTCGTCGAGCTCGGCCGCGCGGCGCCGCGGCTGACGAAGGCGGCGGAAACCGGCGGGTTCGTTCACGTCGCGGCCGAGTCGGTCAGCGAGCTCTGGTCGGACCCCAGCCTCGCCGAGCGGCGCCTGCAAATGGGCAAGGTGCAGAACCTGCGCCGCGCGGCCGCCGCGCTCGACGGTCTGGAGCTCCCGGCGGGCGCAGAGTTCAGCTTCTGGCGGCAGATCGGGCGGGCGACACGCGCCCGCGGCTACGTCGAGGGTCGCATGCTGCGCGAGGGCTGCATGGTGGCGGCCATCGGCGGCGGGATCTGCCAGCTATCCAACGCGCTGTATGACGCCGCGCTGGCGGCGGGTTGCGAGGTCGTCGAGCGCCACGCCCACTCGTACGTCGTCCCCGGCTCGGCCGCGGCCGCCGGACGCGATGCGACGGTGGCCTGGAACTACGTAGACCTGCGCTTCGTCTCGCCCGAGCCGCGGCTGCTGCGCGTGATCCTCGGCGCCCGCACGCTCACGGTGCGGCTGCTGGCGCGAACGCCGAGCCCTGCGGCCGGCGGCGGCGGCGCGGCGGCCGGCGAGGCCGTGGCCGGCGCGGGCGTCGCCGAGCGCTGCAGCGACTGCGACCAGGCCGATTGCTTCCTGCACGAGCACGGCGCGCGCGCTGCCTTGGCCACCGGCCGGGCGGCGTTCCTGGTCGACGAGGCCTGGCCGGAGCTGATGGACTACGTCCGCGGCGCCGCCGCCGGCGCACGCGACCTCATGGCGGCGCCGGACTTCCGACGCTGGCCCCGCGCCGGATTCGCCGAGGCGCGCGACGCGCGACTTGCGTCGGCGATGCGTTCGCTGGGATGGCGGCTGACGCCGCCGCAGGGCGCCGCGCGGCGCAGGTCAGATGCCCGGGCGACCGCTGCGATCGCCGCGCGGCTCGCCAGATGGCTGACGCCGGACACGCTGGAGGTCACGGTCGCCCAGACCCTGCTGCCCTACCTCTGGCGCTCGGGCGCGCTCGGTGGGCGGCGACTGACGGTGCTGATGACGCGTCTGCCCATGGCGGCGCTGCAAGCGCGGCTCGATGCGGCGTTCGCGGAGCATCCGGAACGCGCCACGCTGGCGGACTACCGCGCCGAAACGTGGCTGGCCGCGGCCGAGACCGAGGCGCTGGCGGCGGCGGAGACCATCGTCACCCCGCATGCGGAGATCGCGAAGATGTTCGGCGCGCGGGCGGTGGCCCTGCCGTGGCGAATGCCGGCGGCGCCCGCCGCCGCGCCCCGCCGGGGCGAGGTGTTCGCCTTCCCGGGGCCTACGGTGGCGCGCAAGGGGGCCTACGAGCTGCGCGAGGCGGCGATGCGGCTGGGCGCGACGGTGCGGTTGCTGGGCTCGGAGCTGGAAGGGCCGGACTTCTGGACCGGCGTCACGGTGGACCGGGCGCCGGAAGGACGTGTCGTGGCTGGACGGGGTGCGCGCCGTCGTGCATCCGGCGCTGGTCGAAGCGGCGCCGCGCCGCCTGCTCGAGGCGCTGGCCGCGGGCGTCCCGGTGATCGCGACCGCGGCGTGCGGACTCGAGGCGCGGCCGGGACTGACGATCGTGGCGCCCGGCGATGCGCAGGCGCTGACCGAAGCGATGCGCGCGATTCGCTAGAAAGATGGCCGCCTCCGCGGCCGACCGCGCCTCAGGCGTCCTCGCCGCGCAGGCGGCGCTGGCTCTCCTGCAGGCGCGCGTTGGCCTGCTCGAGCCGCTCGCGCCCTTGGTCGACCTCGTCGGCCAGCGCGGCGGTGCGCTCCCGGGCGCGCCGGTAGTGCGCGGCCGCAGGTGTGCTTCGGGCTGAACCAAGGCGAGCAGAGCCACGGCGATGAACGGAAAAGCGCCAGGGCGAGGATTGCGGCGAGCCTCACGGTGTCTGGCCCTCGGCGGTATCGGCTGACGCGAACTTAGACCCACATTTCGCGCCGCGACGCCGGTCGAAGTCCCTAGACGCGGCCCCGTCCGCAGCCGGCGCTGCGGCTCATGCATCCTCGGGCAGCGCGACGCTGATCGGCTGGCGGATGGCCTGGAAGGCGGGCAGCGCCTCGCAGCGCGCCGAATGCGCCGCGAGCTTTGGCCAGCGGGCGGGATCGAAGAGCCGCGGGTGGGCCTCGCGCACGAAACCCAGCGCGCAGGCCGCCATGATGTCCGCATGCCCGATCGCCTCGCCGAGCCACCAGTCGCTCCGCGAGGCCGCGCGGTCGGCCTCCAGCGCCTCCAGCACGTTGGCGATCTGCGCCTCGCAGCGCTCGATCCAGACCTTCGACGGTGCGGCGTGCAGCACGCCCTCGTAGAACAGGCTGACGCCCTTGTCGGCGAGACCCGAACCGAGCGCGCAGATCTTCAGGGCCCGCAGCCGCGCCGGTCCGGAGCCCGGCAGCATCGCCCGCCCTGGTCCCGCCATCTCATCCAGCGCATCGAGGATCGCGCCGCTCTCGATCAGCGTCTCGCCGCCGTCCAGCACCAGCGTCGGCACGCGGCGCAGCGGGTTGAGGCGCCCGAGCGCCTCGGCGTCGGCCCAGACCGACCACGGCCGGTGCTCGAAGGCCATGCCGTAGAGCGTCAGCGCGACGCCGACACGGCGGACGAAGGGCGAGTCGTACTGACCGATCAGGATCATAGCGCGGCTCCAGGTCGGGGTTTGCGGGGGCAAGCGCAGCTATGGGCGCAGCGCGGCACTGGCAACCGGGCGCCGGCATCAACTCGTGTTTCCGCCTGTGGCGTTGGGCGGCTAGAACAGCAGCCCGACCTGATTGAACGGGAGCGCCGGCATGAACCGCGCCAAGCCTGCTGGAGAGGCGCCCGCGTCGCCGGCCGTCCTAGGGGCGCCCGAGCTGACCTGCTACCGGCTCTGGCCGACCTCGCCGGAGTTGCGCCCGGCGCGCGCCGACCGCGCCTGGATGGACGCAACGCGCGAGCGCTACGCCTACCGCTGCATCCCGCTTTCGATCGCCAACGCCAGCGGCTGGGAGATCGCGCTGCCGTTCGCCTTCGAGGCGGCCTGGTACGGCGGCGACGACCTGGCGACGATCCAGTTCCGCTCCGCCGACCAGCAGATGCCCTTGTACGTGAGCTCGCACTTCGGGCACGGCGTCATCACCTTCCACACCGGCTGGCTCTTCCGCACCTCGCCGGGTTGGGCGGTCTGGACCCGCGGCGCGCCCGAACACGGTCAAGGACGGCGTCGTCGCCCTCGACGGCCTGGTGGAGACTGACTGGCTGCCGTTCCCGTTCACGATGAACTGGCGCTTCACGCGGCCGGGCGTGGTGCGCTTCGAGGCGGGCGAGCCGTTCTGCTTCATCACGCTGACGCCGCACGGTCTCTTGGACGCGGTGCAGCCGCGGATCGCCACGCTCGATGAGGACCCCGCGCTGAACAGCGCCTACGAGGCCTGGTCGGCGAGCCGCGCCGATTTCAGCGAGCGCCTCGCCCGCGAGGAGGAGTCCGCCGTCGCGGAGAAATGGCAGCGGACCTACGTGCAGGGCCGCGGCGGGGTCGAGGGCGGGCGGCCGGTCTATCACCTGGCCAAGCGCCGCCTGCAAGCGCCGGCTGAGAACCCATCAGTCGAGCATAGATCGGGCGAGGAGGAATAGCGCCATGATGAGCGGCGGCTGCCTCTGCGGCCAGGTGCGTTACGAGACCGATGCCGCGCCGGCGTGGACGGCGATCTGCTACTGCCGCGACTGCCAGCGCGCCTCCGGCAGCGGCTACATGCCGGTGATGGGGGTCGTGCGCCGCGCCATGCGGATCACCGGCGAGACCAAGAGCTACGAGGTGAGGGCGGCCGGCGGCGGTCCCTCCGCTCGCCACTTCTGCCCCACCTGCGGCAGCCTGATCTTCGGCGGCGTAGCGGGACCGCCGGACGGGACCATGTCGCTCTACGTGGGCACGCTGGACGATCCTTCGGTGTTCGCCCCGCAGATCGCCATCTTCACCCGCTCGCGCATGCTGTGGGACTGCGCCGTCGCCGGCGCGACCGAGTTCGAGACCATGCCGGGGTAGGGCGCGTTCAGCCGCCCGGGTCAGCGCCGCCCGCCCGCTCCGACCTGGCGACCAGCCCGGCAAGTGCGTCGAGGTACTCGGCGAAGGCCTTGCGGCCGGCCTCGGTCAGGCGGGCGCGGGTGAGCGGCTTGCGGCCGAGGAAGCTCTTGTCGATGGCGATGTAGCCGGCGTCCTCCAGCTTGCGCAGGTGGATCGAGAGGTTGCCCTGCGTCGCCTCGAGCACCCGCTTCAGCTCGTTGAAGTCGGCCACCTCGGCGTTGGCGAGGTAGGCCATGATCCCCAGCCGCATCCGCCCGTGGATCACCTCGTCGATGCGGCCGATGTCGAAGGCGGCCATGTCGGCCTCAGGCCGGACGCGCCGCCGCGCGCGTCAGCAGCCAGCCGGGCAGGGCCATGCAACACCAGATGCCGAGCCCGCAGAAGAGGAGGTAGGGGCCGATGCGGTCGGTGGTCAGCCCCATCGCGATGGCGAAGGCGAACCAGCCGGCTGCCACCAGGCCGATGCCAGGCGCGGCGTCGCATGATCCAGGCCACCGCCAGGCCGCGCCCTGCAGGAGGAAGACGCAGGCCGGGTAGATCAGCCAGATGGCGAGGCTGCTGCTCGCGCTGAGCGCCGACCGAGCCGATGACGACGATGAGCGCGAGGTTGGCCGCGCCGATGCCGCTGAACACGGCGGCGATCGCCCGCCCCACCGCGGCGGGCGGCTGGTCGCGGCGGTGTCGCCAGAGGATGAAGGCCAGCACTGGCAGGAAGACCAGGCTTGGGCCGACGCCGATCGCCACGGCGCCAAGGCCCGAGGTCGGCAGCAGTCCGAACAGCTGGCCGGCGTGCATCAGCATCTGCGCGCCGTAAATGAGGCCGGCGGCGAAATAGCTTTCGCCGCAGCCGGTCGGCGCCAGTCGTCGCTTCGCTCGACCAGGCCGCGCAGGAAGGCGAGGTTCTCTTCGGCGCTGCGGACGTCGGTGTTCATCGCGCGGGCTCCCTTACTCGGCGGCGACCGGTACGGGCGCGCCGACGCGATTCGGCGGCGGGGCCCGACGGCCGTTGAGGATGGCGCCGATGAAGGTGTGGCGCACGAACAGCTGGTAGCTGGCCAGCATCAGCGGGAAGGCGACGCCGAGGATGCAGGCGAACTTCAGCGGCCACGGCCAGGCGAGCTGCGAGAGCGCCACCTGCAGCGCCATGATCAGCGGCAGGTGCACGAGGTAGATCCAGTAGGACGCATCGGCGATGTAGCGGCGCGCGGGGCTGTGGTTGTTCAGGAAGCGCAACGCCAGGCCGATGATGGCGAAGGTCCAGGCCCAGGCCGCCAGCGCAGTAGGTCGCAGCGAACGCCGCCTTGGCGACGCCGAAGTCGCGGCGGCCAGCAGCGGGCCGGGAGCCGGTGACCGCCAGCCCGGCGGCGCTGAGCGCGACGGCGAGCGCGAGATTGACCGGCCAGCGCCGCCGCCAGGCCTCCAGCGGTCTGCGTCGGCGGTGCAGCCAGCCAGCCGAAGCCGAACGCCGCGAAGTAGGCCATCGCCGCGCCGAGGTTGGGCAGCAGCGAGGAGTCAGGCGTCGGCACGCCGAACCACATCGCCCAGCCGGGCGTCAGCATAGAGCGCGACGGCCGTCGGAGCGGCGAGCGCGGGCAGGCCAAGCGGCGTCGCCACCAAGGCGCCGACCGCCGTGTCGATCGCCCGCCCGAGCGCGCCGCCGCGGTCGAGCCTCCCCGCTGCGAACTTGAGCAGCGAAGGCGCCCGCGTAGAACCACAGCAGGAGATAGAGGAACCAGAGGTGGGTGAGCGGGAAGGCCGGGAAGCCCGGGTACTTCGGCGCCGCCGGCAGCGGGCCGCCATGGGCGCCGACGATCGCGCCCCAGATCGTCACGACGACGATCGCGGCGAACAGGATCGGCCAGCCGACCAGCAGCGGGAGTCCGATCCGCCGCAGCCGGTCGCGGATGAAGCCGGTGGTCCCGCGCTTCTGGACCATCAGATGGGCGAAGAAGCCGGCGATCAGGAAGAAGGTCGTCATCCGGAAGGTGTGGAGCACGTGGAAAAGCACCGCCAGCGTCAGGCTGCGCTCGCGGTCCATCACGATCCAGAGCGGGACGCCGGGCGGGGCGGGAAGGAAGGAGACGGTGGCGTGGAACAGCACCCCGGCCAGCAGGGCGCCGCCCCTGACGGCGTCCAGAGCGTGAAGGCGCTCGCTGTCTTGCGCGACCATTGGCGGAACTCCCGTTCAGCGGGTCGGACCCGGCGCCCGACCGTGGAGAGCCGATGTGTATGGCAACTAGTTTGCAATGTAAACTAGTTGAATGTGAACGAGTGGCTGATGGATATGCCGCGGGGTCCGATCTTAGCCGCCGACCGGCTGCAGCCCCTCGCCGAGCCGCGTCCAGCCGAGGCGGGCGGCCAGGCGCCGGGCGTCGTCAGCGTCGGCGGCGGAAGGGTGGATTTGCATGTAGCGGGCCGAGGCGTGGAGGGTGGCCCAAGGGCTCAAGGGACCTTCCTTCGCCAGTTCCTCGTCCAGCCGCGCCCGCGTGCTGCGCGGGAAATGCGGGCGCGAGCCGTCGAGATCGGTGAAGCCGTACTCGTCCGCCAGGTCGCCGGCGTAGAGCGCCGCGCCGGCCTTGCGCCGCACCCGCGGATCGGCCGCCAGCGCCGCCACCGCGCGGCCGACGAAATGCGGCGTCTCCGAGAAGGCGAAGTCGGGATCGCGCCCAGCGCCGTCGCGCCAGGTGGGCTCGGTGACGCCGAACCGCTCCAGCATTGCTTCGGAGCGCAGGAAGCCCGGCGAGAGCGCCAGCGCCGTCACGCCGGTGCGGGCGAGGTCCCAGGCCATGGCGTAGGCGAGCCGGTTCGCGGAGGCCTTGCAGAAGTCGTAGAGCAGCTGGCCGCGATAGCCGGGGTTCCAGCCGTCGGTGACCTCGACGATGAGGCCGCGGTTGGCCTCGACCATCATCGGCGCGAGATGGCGCGCGGTGATCCAGTGGCTGAGCACCGCGCGGTCGACGAGCGTGCGCACGTTCGCCATGTCCTCTTTCCAGAACGGCGCGCCCCAGTCGATCAGCTCGTCGCCGCCCCAGATGTCGTTGACCAGGATGTCGAGCCGGCCCTCATCCGCCTTGAGGCGCGCCGCCAGCGCTTCGACCTCCGACTCGACGGTATGGTCGACGCGGAGGGCGACCGCCTCGCCGCCGGCCGCCGCGATCAGCTCCGCGGTCTCCTCGATGGTCTCCGGCCGGCCGGGCGTCGCCGGCGCGCCGCGGGTGCTGCGGCCCGTGCACCAGACCTTGGCGCCGGCGGCGGCCAGCTCGCGGGCGATGCCGCGTCCCGCAGCGCGCGTCGCGCCGGCCACCAGCGCGACCTGTCCCGCAAGCTTTCCCTCTGGCGTTGGCATCGACCCCTCCGGCCTTGCGTCCTATGTTGCTCACGTTTCATAAATGAACGATCATTTATATTCAACAGATGGCGCGGCGAAAGACCATCAGCGACGAGGAGGTGCTGGATGCGGCGGCGAAGGTGATGTTCAGCGCCGGGCCGTCGTTCACCTTGGCCGACGTGGCCAAGGGCGCCGGCATCGCGCCGGCGACGCTCGTGCAGCGCTTCGGCGACAAGCATGGGCTGACCGTCGCGGCCATCGCCCGCGACAACGCCGCCTTCGAGGGGTTCCTGGCTGCGGCGCCGACGGGGGTGGGGGCGGGGCCGGTGATCGCCATCTTCGCCGCCATGTTCGACGGGCCCGACACCGACGCCGACCGCTTCGCCGATCAGCTCTTGTGGCTGCGCCAGGACATGCGCGATCCGGATCTCAACCGCCTGGCGCGCGAGCGCTTCGCGGCGCTGAGGGCCGCCGTCGCCGGGCGGATGCCGCCGCTGCCGATCCCCGCCGCGGCGGCCGCGCAGCTCGTCGAGGCGCAGTGGCAGGGCGCGCTCTTGCAGTGGGGGATCGAGCGGCAGGGGCGGCTTTCGGCGTTCGTCACCGAGCAGCTCAAGGCGTGGTTCGAGCTTCTTGGTATAAGCGACTGAAATATCGCCATGTTATGAGTGTCATCCCGGACAAGCCGCGGAGCGGCGCAGATCCGGGATCTACTTCGCGCCACGGAGAACGTAGATCCCGGATGACTCCGCTTCGCGGGTCTCCGGGATGACACTGTGAAGGGGGCGAACAGAGGGTTAGGACGCCGATCCGACCTCGCCGAGTTGGCTCCAGGCCGCGAGCGTGGCGAGCTTCTGGTCCTCGCTCCAGGGCGGGCCGAGGGCGGCGCCGAGGGCCTTCATGCGCGTCTCCAGCAGGGCTGAGGGGAGGGCGTGGCGGCGGCTGACCTCGCCTGCGAACTCTCGTTCGACGCCGCGGCGCACCTCCAGGCCGAGCGCGGTGCAGGCCGAGGCCACGGCGCCGCGGTAGAAGTCGCCTTCGGCCGCATGCATCCAGGAGTGCGACTTCAGGATGTCCTCGAGCTGGTCGGGCGGCTTGGTGCGGGCGATCGGCACCACCGCGAGGCCCAGCGTGACGCCCGACCTGCCGAGGTCCTCCACGAGGGCGCCGACGCCACGCCGGCAGTTGGCCTCGACCGCCGCCCACACCCGGTCGATCCAGGCCTGCGCCGCCTCGCGGTCCATGCCTTCGACGTGATGATAGACGCCGCGCTCGTCGCCGGACGCGAAGTCGATGCGCCGCCGCTCGAGCACCTGCGGCGCGTGCGGGTCGCCCGACAGCGCGACGGCCGCCGTCCAGTAGGTGTGCGGCCGAAAGCCCAAGACCGCGGTCAGCTGGACCGCGGTCCGGGCTTCGCCGCTCACCGCATCGCCCCCGCCGGCCCCTAGGCCGCGTAGTGCTTCGAGGACGCCTTCATGTAGCGCAGGTACATCAGCATCGAGCAGACGTCCTCGCCGGTGGCGGGGTCGGCGGCCCAGGCGCGGTACCAGACGTTCTCGGTCTTCGGGCTTTCGCAGAGCGCCAGCACCTTGGCGCGGACCAGGTAAGGCGTCTCGCACCGGGTCGGCCCGGCGATCGACTGCAGCTCGATGGCGCCGAAGAGGCCCACCGCCGGCCCGTCGGTCTTGTAGAGCTTCTCCTGCGCGCTGCCGCGGAAGAGGTGCACCATCATCGAGGGCGGCAGGATCGCCTTCTTGCCGTCGTACTCGGGCAGGTGCTCGGTGATGGTCTCGAGGCGGTGATCGACCTGGGCGCGCGAGACGGTGACTTCGAGGCCCGTCACCTCGTCGCCCGGCTTCACCGTGGAGAGGATCTTCAGACCGCTCGGCTCGGCGATGGTCTGGCTCTTCATCAGGTTGTCGACCGCGGTCGCCTCGTCGTCGCCGCGGCAGCTGGCGGTGCCCTCGGCGATCAGCGCGCCGGCCTCGTTTTCCATCCACAGCCGCGCATGCGGCTCGCCGGCGACGGGCGAAGGCGCGCACCGGCTCGCGATCGACGGTCGCCTGGCGGAAGTAGAAGGACATGTTGCCCTGCTTCCACCAGTCCTCGCCGTAGAGCTGCAGCACGAGCGGCGCGAACTGGTCCATGTGCAGCGAGCCGGCCACGGTGCCGCCCCGGAAGCCGAGCTTGGAGGCGGTGGCGTCGTCGTGGATCGAGCCGCGCGCCTCACGCGCGGAATTGCGGGGTATGCGAACGGGGCCGACCAGGTCGGCGGCTTCGTTGGCAAGGCTCATAAGGTCATCCTCCTCGCCCCGGCGACGCTGGCGGACGCCTTCGGACGTTCGCGCCGACCATAAACCCGCGGCCGGGGAGGAGACAATCGCGGCCGCCGAATCTCGACCCGCTGACCCCTTGCGCGGTCGAGCGCCGCCGTGGTCCCGTCCGCCCTCATGAGCGCACGCTTCGTCGCCGCCATCGACCAGGGCACCACCTCCTCGCGCTGCATGCTGTTCGATGCGGCGGGCGCGGTCGCCGCCGTCGCCCAGAAGGAGCACCGGCAGATCTACCCGCGGCCCGGCTGGGTGGAGCACGACGCCGAGGAGATCTGGGCCAACGTCGCAGGCGGTGGTCGCCGGCGCGCTGGCGAGGCCGGCGCGACGCCCGCCGACATCGCCGCGGTCGGCATCACCAACCAGCGCGAGACCACGGTGGTCTGGGAGAAGGCGAGCGGCAGGCCGATCGCCAACGCCATCGTCTGGCAGGACACCCGCACCGACAAGCTGGTGGCGGAGCTCGGCGGCGAGGCCGGCCAGGACCGCTTCCGCGCCGCCTGCGGCCTGCCGCTGGCCACCTACTTCTCCGGCCCGAAGCTGCGCTGGCTGCTGGACGCCACGCCGGGCGCCCGCGCGCGCGGCCGAGCGCGGCGAGCTGCTGTTCGGCACCATCGACGCCTGGCTGATCTGGAAGCTGACCGGCCGCCACGTCACCGACGTCACCAACGCCTCGCGCACCATGCTGATGAACCTGGAGACGCTGGACTGGGACGACGGCGCTGCTGGCGGCGATCGGCGTGCCGCGCGCCATGCTGCCCGAGATCCGGCCGTCGGCGGAGGTCTACGGGCCGGCGCGGGGCGCGCTGGCGGGCGTGCCGGTGGCCGCCGCGCTCGGCGACCAGCAGGCGGCGCTGTTCGGCCAGACCTGCTTCTCGCCTGGCGAGGGCAAGTGCACCTACGGCACCGGCAGCTTCCTGCTGGTCAACACCGGCGCGCGGCCGGTGGCCTCGAAGAACGGCCTGCTCACCACGGTCGGCTACCAGCTCGCCGGCCAGCCGGCGGTCTACGCGCTGGAGGGCTCGATCGCGGTGACCGGCTCGCTGGTGCAGTGGGTGCGCGACAACCTGGGACTGATCAAGTCGGCGCCGGAGATCGAGGCGCTGGCGCGCGAGCGTGGCCGACAACGGCGGCTGCTACTTCGTGCCGGCCTTCGCCGGCCTGTTCGCGCCGCACTGGCGCTCCGACGCGCGCGGCGTGATCGCCGGCCTGACCGGCTACGTCACCAAGGGCCACATCGCCCGCGCGGTGCTGGAGGCGGTGGCCTGGCAGACCCGCGAGGTGGTCGACGCGATGGCCGCCGACGCCGGCGCGCCGCTGACGGCGCTGAAGGTCGACGGCGGCATGACCGCCAACCGCCTCCTGATGCAGTTCCAGGCCGACGTGCTGGACGTGCCGGTGGTCCGCCCGGCCGATCACCGAGACCACCTGCCTCGGCGCCGCCTACGCCGCCGGCCTGGCGGTCGGCTTCTGGCCGGACCTGGCGACGCTGCGCGCCCAGTGGCGCAAGGACGCCGAGTGGCGCCCGGCGATGGCCGGCAGAGAGGCGCGACGCGCGAATACCGCCAGTGGAAGAAGGCGGTCGAGCGCACGCTCGACTGGGTCGAGTGACGGGCGAGATCGCTTCGGCGGCTGGACTGAAGCGTTCCCCTCCCCCTTGCGGGGAGGGGTCAGGGGTGGGGGTGAACGCTCGTACCTCGAGGTTGGCGCCTATGGGTGATAGTCGGCGCGCGTCCAGTTTGCACCCCCACCCCCAACCCCCTCCCCGCAAGGGGGAGGGGGGCTTAAGTCGCCGGGTTGCTGACCAGCGTGTTGGCGGGCGGTGGCGTGCAGCCGGCGGCCCTTGCCTGGATCACGTAGAACAGCGAGCGCGCCTCGGCGATCTGCATGTGCTGCGCGAGCGCGCCGTTCTGCGGGTTCTGCTGCTGGTCCATCTGTTCGGCGGCGGCGCGGCGGCTCAGCGGCGGCGCCTGGTATTGCTGGTTCGGATACTGCGGGCTCTGGGCCATGACCTGCTGGTTCCAGGCGTTCATCGCCGCGCCACAGGCGTCGACGGCGGCGTGGGCGACGATATCGGCCGGGTCGCGGGCCGGCGCCATCGCGTAGGCCCAGCGATGGACGCAGTCGTCGAAGGCCGCCCCTGGGTCGGACGCCGCCGTGCTGGCGGGCGCCAGGCCCGACTGGCTGGCCGGCGCGCTGGCGGTCGTCTTCTGGAACGGCGTGCAGTAGGCCGAGCCGGTGAGCGCCAAGCGCCCGTCGCCGGTTGCGGCATTGTTGCAGCCGACGAGGCCGGCGGCCAAGAGCAGGGCGGTTGGGGCGATGGCCGCGCTGGAGCGCAGGTGGGCGATCGAGAGTTCATGAATGGTGGCTCCTTCCCTTCGCGCGGAGCCTTCGCGAAGCCGTCCGCGCACGCCCTCCGCCGGCGGGCGCCGGCGTAGGGACGGCCAGCTAACGCGCGAGACGCCCAGAGGGATGCAGGCGGGGATGCAGCCGCGAGGCTGCGGGAAGGCTGCGGCGTGGGGTCCCAGGCGGGAGCCGATCGCGCCGCCAAGCGTTTGAGCGTGCGGGACGCAAACAAGCGGGAGTCCACGATGCGCAAGATTCTGAGCGCCGGCGTGGCGGCTCTGATGCTCTCGACCTCGATCACCGCGACCGGCCTGCCGGCCTACGCCGCGCCGCATGGCGGCGGTGGCGGCGGTGGCGGCGGTGGCGGTGGTGGCGGCGGCGGCGGCTTCCATGGGGGTGGTGGCGGCGGCGGCGGCTTCCACGGCGGCGGCGGTGGCGGCGGCGGCTTCCGCGGGGGTGGCGGCGGCGGTGGCGGTGGATTCCACGGCGGCGGATTTGGCGGCGGCGGCCGAGCCGCGGCGGCCGCCGGTGGGGGCGGTTTCCATGGCGGCGGCGGATTTGCGGCGTCCCGCGGCGGGGCCGGTCGTCCAGCAGCTTCCTTCGGCGGCGGCGGCCGAGGCTTCGCAGCCGCTGGCGGCGGCCGCGGCTTCTCGCGCGGATTTGGCGGCGCGGCTGGCGCCGGTGGCGGCCGGACCTTCGCCGCGACGGCCGGCGGCGGCCGCGGCTTTGGCCGGCGGACGGCGGCGAGCTTCGGCGGCGGCCGCGCAGCGCGCACCGGCGCCCTGGCCGGCGCAGCAGGCATGACGGGCGGCGCGGCGTTGGCCGGCGCCGCCCGGGGCGGCCGGTTCGGCGCGGCGGCGGTGACGGGCGGCGGGTTCGCCCGCAACGGCGCAGTCGCCGGCGATCCGATGGCCCCGCTGGCGCGCAGCGCCGGCTGGGGCGGCTGGCGCACCGGCGCCTGGGACGGCGGCTGGAACGGCGGCGGCTGGGGCTATCTCGGCGCCGGCCTGGCCGGCTTCGCGATCGGCGCGGCGCTTTTCGATCCCTACGCCTACTGGGGCGGCTGGGGCCCCTACTCGGGCTGGGGCTGGCCGGGCTACGCGGCCTACTACGACCCCTGGTCCTACGGCTGGGGTTGGGATCCCTGGTACGCCAGCTACTGGTGGCCGAGCGCCTACTACGGCTGGGGCTGGCCGTGGTGGTATCGTCATCACCACCGCTACTGGCGGACAAGCTACGCCAGCTACGACTACGGCTACGGCTGGCCCGGTTCCTACAACGCTTACGACTACGGCAGCTACTATCCCGCCTACGACAACACGTCCTACTACGGCTATGGGTCACCGGCCTACGTGAGCGAGGCTAGCTACACGCCGCAGATGTGCGTCGATCGGCAGTACGTGTGGGACGACTACTACGGCGGCTACGTGGTGCGGCAGAACTACGTGCCGTGCTGACTTTAGCGGGTCGGGGCCGGGCCGGCTTGTTCGGCGCTTGAGCCGGCGCTAAGGCGCGCGCCTCGGTAAGCGACGGGGCGCGACATGGCCAAGGCCGAAAGCCTGATCGACACGCTGGCGCTGGAGCGGATCGAGGTGAACCTCTTCCGCGGCCATGCGCCGAAGAACGAGGGGCCGCGCATCTTCGGCGGCCTGGTGATCGCCCAGGCGCTGCTGGCGGCCTACGCCACCGTCGAGCAGAGCCTCTGCCACTCGATCCACTGCTATTTCCTGCGGCCCGGCGATCCCTCGATCCCGATCCTCTACGACGTCGACCGGGCGCGCGACGGGCGCACGCTTCACCTCGCGCCGGGTGACCGCGATCCAGCACGGCGAGCAGATCTTCAACCTCGCCGCCTCGTTCCAGCACCCGGAGGAGGGCGTCGAGCACCAGGACCCGATGCCCGAGGCGCCCTCGCCGGAAGACCTTTCCGACGAGCAGGAGCTGCGGCGCACGCTGACCGCCAACCTGCCGCCGCTGATGCGCCGGATGGCCGAGCGCCCGCGGCCGATCGACATGCGGCCGATCGATCCGCAGTGGTTCATGTCCAGCAAGCCGGCGCCGCCGGTGCAGTACGTGTGGATGCGCGCCAGCCAGCCGATCGGCGCCGACCCGGTCTTCAACCAGGCGGTGCTGGCCTACGCCTCCGACATGAGCTTCCTGTCCACCGCCATGCGCCCGCACGGGATGAACTGGCAGACCTCGGGCCTGCAGTCGGCCTCGATCGACCACGCGATCTGGTTCCATCGGCCGAGCAACTTCAGCGACTGGCACCTCTATGTGCAGAAGAGCCCGTCGGCCTCCGGCGCGCGCGGCTTCAATCTCGGCGAGATCTACACGCAGGGCGGCGTGCTGGTGGCCTCGACCGCCCAGGAAGGCCTGATCCGCTACCGCCCGCCGCTCACTGATTAAGTATTGACTTAATTAAGCACAGGCCACAGGATGGGCGCGTGGAACCCTTCGTCGCCCCTTCCTTCAGCGCTCTGGCTGACCCCACCCGCCGCCGCATCGTCGAGGCGCTGGCCGCAGGTCCCCTGTCGTCCGGCGAGATCGCCGCGCGCTTTCCGATCTCCGCGCCGGCCGTCTCGCAGCACCTGAAGGCGCTGAGGAGCGCCGGGCTGGTGCGCGTCCGCTCCGAGGCGCAGCGGCGCATCTACGAGATCGATCCGGACGGGATCGAGGCGGTGGCCGGCTGGGCCGACGGGATCCGGCGCTACTGGGCCGCGCGGCTCGCCGGCCTCGAGGCCGAGCTTTCGAGAAAGGAGGAACGCCGATGACCGATCATCCTCAGTCTGCTCTGGGCGAGATGTTCCGCGCGCCGGGCGTGCGCTTCGAGCGGCGCCTGCCAGGCCCGATCGAGAAGGTCTGGGCGCACCTGACGCAGCCCGGCGAACTGCCTGGCTGGTACGACGCCGGCAGCGTGATCGAGCCGCGCGAGGGCGGGCGTGTCGATCTCAACGGCCACATCCGCGGCGTCGTCACCCAGTGGCGGGCGCCGTTCAAGTTCGCCCACACCTGGAACGTGTTCGGCCCCGGCGAGACGGTGTCGTCGCTTCCGGAGTCCTACCTGACGCTGGAGTTGGCCGCGGCCGGCGGCGACGTGGCGCTGACGCTCATCCACCTGCCGGTGCTGGAGCGCTTCGAGACCCAAAACGCCATGGGCTGGTCGACCTTCCTCGACATCCTCGACGACACGGCGAACGGCCGCGAGGCGAAGCCCCGCCGCGCCTACATGGAAAAGAACGCAGCGCTCTACGGCGTGGACCTGGCGAACCTGGCGCGGTGAGGGCGCTTTACGGGCCGCCCCCAACGTCCGTCATCCCCGGCCGTCAGTGCCGGGGACCCATGAACGCCACACAGACGGGTAGCCGCGCCCGAAGCGCGGCCATGGCTCGCGGCATGTGCATGGGTGGCCGGGACTGACGCCCGGCCATGACGGAATTGGGGAGGGAATAGCGTGGAACTCGCTGCGCGAGCTTCCGGGATGACACTATGGATTTATGCGAAGTGGCAAGGCGTGGATTTACTTCCCCGGCGCGACGAGGATCTTGATCTGGCTCTTGTCGGTCTGCAGCTTCACGAAGGCGTCGGGGGTGGCGTCGAGGCTCACCACGCCGGTGATGATCTCGTTGTAGCGGGTGCGGCCTTCGGCGAGGTTCTCCAGCGACCTGGCGAACTCGTCGCGCGAATAGCCCAGCACGAACCTGAGCTCGATCTCCTTGGTGATGTAGACCAAGGGCTCGATGCGGTCGGTCTCCATGCAGACGCCCGCCACCACGATGCGCGTCCCGGGCGGCGCGGCCTCGGCCAGCGACTGGATCATGCCCGGCATGCCGACGCACTCGAAGACCAGCGGGCGCTTGACCTGCTTGCCCATCGCCTGGGCCATCAGGCCCTCGGCGCGGGTGGCGGGCACGCCGTAGCTCGGCCCAGGACGCGTGCGGCGAGACCGCGGCCGGATCGACGATCTTGTCGGCGCCCATCCGCTCGGCGGCGGCGCGGCGCTCTGGCGAATAGTCGGCGGCGATCACCGGGCCCAAGCCGCGGGCCTTCAGCGAGGCGATGACGGCCAGGCCCACCGGCCCGCAGCCGATCACCATGAAGACGTGCTCGGGGCCCGGATCGCCCATGGCGACCGCGTGCTCGCCCACCGCCAGCGGCTCGGTGAGCGCCGCGTGCTCTGGCGAGAGCCCGTTCGGCACCGGCAGCGTCATCGCCTCGGTGAGCAGCAGATTCTCGGCGAAGGCGCCCGGGATGTTGCTGGAAAGGCCGATCGAGTCGCCGCCGGTCGCGCTCAAGCAGCACCGGCAGCGAGACCACCACGTCGCCGGCCTTGAAGGCCCCGGCGCTCTCGAGAACCTCGCAGCAGAACTCGTGGCCGAACACGGTGTCGGCGCCCTTCTTCATCTGGCTGATGCCGCCCAGCCGCGTCGTCAGGTCGATCATGTGGTCGTAGTGGTCGAGCATGTGCAGGTCCGAGCCGCAGATGCCGCAGACGAGGCTCTTCGCCAGCAGCTGGCCAGGCCCCGGCGTCGGGGCCGCCATCTCGTCCACCACCAGCTTGCCGTCCCGTCGAATGACCGCGCGCATTTCGGTTACTCCGCGGCCTCCTCTTTCTTGTTCAGGCCCATCATGGCGGCGATCATCGGGTTGATGTTCGCCGCGCCCTTCTCCTGGGCGTGCTGGGCGATGCGGGCGCCGACCGCGGCCATCGACTGGGCGGTGAAGTCGGCCTTGTTGTCCTTCACCCAGGCCATCGAGGCCTCGCGGCCGACGTTCAGCGACTGGAACTTAGGCGCCACGTAGCGGGCGAAGAGCTCGTAGGAGCGCTTGGTCTGCGGCCCACGGGGCCCAGTTGTGGGCCATGAAGAGGAAGCAGCCGAAGCCGCCGGACTGCTCGATCAGCGCCTGGATCTTGGCCGCGGCCTCGTCCGGCGTGCCGACGACGGCCATCGGCATCTCCAGGAACGCCTTCACCGGGTCGTCGCCCGTGGTGGGGGCCAGCGGCAGGTTGGCGACCTCGCGGAAGTAGAACAGCCACTTCTCCAGCCCGAAGCGGACGTCGGCCATCGCCTGCTCCTTGGTCTCGGCGATGTGCATGGGCCCGACCAGCCGCCAGGCCGCCCGGTCGACGCTGGTCCCGTTGTCGCGCGCCAGTTCCTCGGCGATCGCCCAGTTGGAGGCGAGCGCGTTGAAGCCGCCGTCGGAGGTGGCGCCGATCGAGAGCAGGCCCGAGGCCGTGCCGGCCGGCCGCCCGCGCGCCGGTCGGCGAGACCTGGCTCGCCACCGCGATCTCGACGCTGGGCCGCGAATAGGGGCTCATCTGCAGCCGCGCGCGGTTCAGCTTGAACCAGTCGCTCTCGTGGCTGACCTCCTCGCCGCGCAACAGGCGCACCAGCACGTCGAGCGCCTCGTCCATCATGTCGCGCTGCCGGGCGATCGGGATGCCCATCATGTAGGCGTCCGACGACAGCGCCCCCGGGCCGACCCCGAACATCACCCGGCCGCGGGTCATGTGGTCGAGCTGGTTGATGCGGTCGGCCAGCATGAACGGGTGGTGGTAGGGCAGCGAGGAGACGCCGGTGCCGAGCCGGATATGCTTGGTGCGCTCGGCCGCCGCGGCGATGAACACCTCGGGGCTGGCGATCAGCTCGTAGGACGCCGAGTGGTGCTCGCCGATCCAGGCCTCGTCGTAGCCGAGCTCATCGAGCAGTTCGACCAGCTCGAGGTCGCGCTGGATGGCCAGCGTCGGGTTCTCGTCGATCGGATGGAAGGGCGCGATGAAGGCGCCGAAGCGCAGGCGTGCTGGCAGCATGGTCTCGTCCGCCCCGTTCAAACGGATGTTCGGCGCGAGCCTAGGCAAAACGTGGGCGGCCCGCCAGTGTGACCCGCGGTCAATCGCGCCGCCGTGCGAGCGCGGTCAGGCGACTTTCGCGCGGCGCCAGGACCGGCCCAGCAGCTTCAGCAGCGCCCGCTCGGCCTTGGCGGGCTCGCCGCCGAGGTCGGGCGACAGGCGGCCGGCCTCGTAGGCCTCGAGCACGCAGGGGTGGATGTAGGCGGCGCGGCAGACGGCGGCGGTGTTGCCCAAGAGGCCGGCGACCGCCTTCACGCAGGCCGTGACGGTCTGCTTTCTCGGCGGGACGCCGTCGGCCGCGCCTTCGATGCAGAGCCCCCGCGCGGCCGAGAGGGTAGCGGCCCAGGTGCGGAAGTCCTTGGCCGAGAAGTCCTCGCCCATCGCCTCGCGGATGTAGGCGTTGACGTCGTCGCTCTCGACGTGATGGCGCTCGCCGGCCTCGTCGAGATACTGGAAGAGCCGCTGGCCGGGCAGCTCCTCGCAATGCCGGAGCACGCGGGCGAGCCGCCGGTCGTGGAAGCCGGTGCGATGGGCCTTGCCCGACTTGCCGCGGAACTCGAACACCGCGCCGGCGCCATTGAGCGTCACGTGCCGCTTGCGCAGCGTGGTCAGCCCGAAGCTCTTGTTGGTCCTGGCGTACTCGTCGTTGCCGACCCGGATCAGGGTGATCTCCAGCAGGCGCACCGCGGCGGCCAGCACCTTCTCGCGGGGCAGGCCGGGCCGCGCGAGGTCGGCCTCGACGCGGGCCCTGAGCTTCGGCAGCGCGCGGCCGAACGCGGCCATGCGGTGGTACTTGTCGGCGTCGCGCACCGCCCGCCAGTCGGCGTGATAGCGGTACTGCTTGCGCCCGCGGGCATCGCGGCCGACCGCCTGGATGTGGCCGCGGCCGCTGCGGCAGATCCAGACGTCGGTCCAGGCCGGCGGGATGGCGAGACGGCGGATCCGCTCCAGCGTCGCCGCGTCGCGGACCGGATGGCCGTCGCGGATCGCGATAGTCGAAGCGGCCGGCGGGGCCGACGCGGCTGATGCCCGGATCATGGTCGTTGACGTAACTGAGCCCGGCGTCCGCCGCCGTCTCCGAGCCGATCTCGGCCATGTCCCGCGCCACTACTCGCCACTCCCTGGTCGCCGCAGAACGCGGCGCGGGGGCGGGTGTTCCAGACCGCGCACTCTCTCAACCGTCATCGCCGGGCGTCAGTCCCGGCGACCCATGCACACGGTGGTTCGAGTGGCCGCGCCGAGGGCGCGGCCAAGGCCCGCGGGGTGTTCATGGGTGGCCGACACTTCGGTCGGCCATGACGGAAATGGGGGTGTCGGGGCGCGAGGCTACTCGGCCAGCATCGTCTGGAAGGCGTCGAAGATGCGCTCGATGGCGGGGTTCTTGTGGGCGAGCGGGCCGTCGGGGGCCTCGGGGTGCGCCAGCATGGTGGCGTTGGCTTCGAAGAGCAGCACCCGGCCGTCGGGCATGAGCGAGAAGTCGACGCCGCCGTAGTCGAGGTCCATCGCCGCGCCGATCGCGGTCACGGCCGCCCAGGCGTCGGCGCCGATCGCGGCGGCCGGATCCTCGAGGAACCGCATCTCCTCGGCGAGCCGGTCGGGCGCGTCCTCCATGCCGGCGCTCTCGTAGTGCACCATCCAGTTGGGCGAGATCGCCAGGTGGTAGGGCAGGGGGCGGCGGTCGACGAAGATCGCCCGGTACTTGCGCCAGAAGCCGTCCGGGCTGCGGAAGTCGGCGAACGCGGTCAGATAGTAGGCGCCGGCCGGCGTCAGCGGCTCGTCCGGCGCATCGCCGCCCACGAGGGCGAGGCCCTTGCCGCCGTGCGAGCCGATCGGGCGCACCAGGAAGGGCTCGGCGATCCCCGCCCGCCGCGCCGCCTCGCGCACGCCCCCGACGGCGACGTCGGCCGCCTCCACCCGCGCCGTGGCGGGCGTCACCACGCCTTCCACGCCCTCGAAGAGCGCGCCGGCGAGGTCGCGGCGGGTGCGGGCGATCTTGTCCGGCGCGTTCAGCAGCCGCCGGTCGGTCAGCGCGGCGAAGCGGCGCGCGTTCTCGGCGGTGGGGCCGGCGAGGTCCTCGTCGCCGATGGCGTTGAAGGCGACGTCGTAGTCCGGCAGCGCGGCCATCTGCGCCTCGCTGGCGTACTCGACGAACCAGAGCAGGCGCGTGTAGCGCGCGGGCGGGATCAGGTGGCGGTCGGGCGTGTTGCCGCTCTCGGTGGTCGAGAGGATCAGCACCCGGCCGCGCGGCTCGGCCGCCGCGGTGATCACCAGGTTGCGCTCGCCGTACGCCCGGTCGCGGTGGGCGCGGGCGGCGTCGTGCTGCTGCGCCTCGGCGAGCAGCGCCGCCAGGTTCTGGTGCGCGCTCATCAGCTCCGGCTCGAGCGCCAGCGCGCGGTAGGCGTGCGACCTGGCCAGCGATTTGCGGCCGGCCAGATAGTAGAGCGAGGAAAGGTTGGCGTGGGCGGTGGCGCTGGTCGGATCGAGCTCCAGCGCCCGGGTCAGACGCACCCGCGCCTCGGCGGCGCGCTCCAGCTCGATCAGCACGAGGCCGAGGTTGAGGTGGACCACGGCGCGCTCCGGCGCGATCGCCAGCGCGCGCTCGAACGCCGCCGCAGCGGCCGCCGGGTCGTGCAGCCCGCGCATCGCCGAGCCGAGCGCCAGCCAGGCGTCGCAGAGCGTCGGGTCGAGCGCCGTCGCGCGCTCGGCGGCGGCGCGCGCCGCGGCCGGCTCGCCGGCGTCGGCCAGCGCCAGCGCCAGGCCCACCTGCGCCATGACCAGGTCGGGCGCCAGCCTGGCGGCTTCCGCAAACGCCGCGATCGCCGCCTTCACTTCGCCCAGCCCGCGCTGGGCGGCGGCGAGCGCCAGATGGGCGGCCGGTTCGTCGGGGGCGAGGCGCGCCGCGGCCTCGGCGGCCGGCAGCGAGGCCGCGTAGTCGCCGCTCTCGGCGAGCGCGCGGGCGAGGCCCACATGTGCGAGGGCGTGGCCCGGGCTCAGCTCCAGCGCGCGGCGGTAGGCGGCGATCGCGGCGGCGCGGTCGTCGCGCCAGTGGCGCAGGCTGCCCAGCGCGAAGTGCGCCTCGGCGTGGGCGGGGCGCAGCTCGACGAGGCGGGCGATCAGCGCCTCGGCCTCGGCCGCCGCGCCGCACTCGAACCGCAGCAGGCCGAGCAGGTAGAGGCCGGTGGCGTTGTCGGGCTCGATGTCCAGCGCCTGGCGGAACAGCCACTCGGCCGCCGCGGCGTCGCCGGCGCGGTGCAGCGCGAGCCCCGCCTCCAGCAGGCCGTCGGCGCCGGCGTCGTCCCCGTGCGCGGGCGCCTCCGCCCGCATCGCCCCCGATCTCATGGCGCCCATAGATGCGCGGAGATTCTTGCCATCGCGTTGCCGAGGCGTGTTCTCGTCCAACTTCTCGTGTCAGGCGAGAAAACCCCGGTGGCGGAGGGGCCGAAGCGTGCTATGCTGCGCTGCAACATGACGGGGCGCCGTGCGCGCCGTTCACCGACCAGAGGAGCGAAGCATGGCTTGGACGCAGGCGTTTCCGATGACGTTTCCAATGACGCTTCCGGGCGCGGCGGACGCGGGAGACCGCGCCGAGCGGGCGCTGCGGTGGCCGGTCGGCGCGGCCTCGCCGCTGTGGGTCATGTTCGGCGCCGCAGCAAGCGCGGGCGTGGCCTGGTGGTGGCTGACCCGGTGGACGCAGGCCGTGAACGTGGAAGCGCTGGCCGAGATCGCCGCCAACCAAGTGAAGACCGTCGTCGAGGTCGTCGCCGACACCGAGCTGCAGCTCGAAGAGGCCGTGGAGCTGGCCTTCGAGCAAGCCGAAGCGGCTGCCGAGGCCCCAGTCGAGGCCGCCGTGGCGGCCGACGCGGTCGTGGCCGACCCGATCGTGGCCGAGGCGGCGCCGGTCGTCGTGGCGCCGCCCGCCGCCGACGACCTGACCCGCATGAGCGGCATCGGCCCCAAGCTGTCGGCGGCGCTGGCCGAGCGCGGCGTCACCCGCTTCGCCCAGATCGCCGCCTGGACCGCCGACGATCTCGCGGAGGTCGACGCCGCGCTCAGCCTGAAGGGCCGCGCCGTCCGCGAGGCGTGGGTCGCCCAGGCCAAGCGCCTCGCGCACGGCTAAGGTCAGGCCTCACTGATCCCCAGCAGGTCGAGGGCGCGGCCGGCGAGGGCGCCGACCGGCTCGTCGGCGCGCACCTCGAGCAACGGCAGGCCGAGCCGCGCCACCGCGGCCAGCATCTCCCGCTGGTAGCGGCGCGCACGCTCCAGGAAAGCCTCGATCAGCGCCCGCCCGGCCGCATCGGCCGCCTCGAACCGGCTCTCGCGGCGCATGCGCGCTTCGATCAGCGCCTCGTCGGCGGCGAGCCACAGCCCGGCCACGCCGCCGCCCAGCAGCGGCGCCGCCCGTTCCGGCAGCAGCGCCGAGCCCTCCAGCACCAGCCCGGCCCCGGCGGCGTCGGCGGCGCGCGTTTCGATCAGCTCGCAGATCATCGGCCACATGCTCTCGTAGTGCCGCGTCACCGAGCGGATCAGCGCCTCGGGCGCGCGCGTGGAATAGTGCAGGGCGACGTGCGCTGGGATCGGCGTCTCGCCCTGCGGCCAGGGCCGCCCGGGGTGGCGCGCCAGCTTGTCGGTGGAGCGCGGCTCGTAGCCCAGCCGCTCCGCCAGCTCGCGCGCCAGGCTCGACTTGCCCGCATGCGAGGTCCCGCCGATCAGCACCACCCGAGGCTGTTGCCTGGGGCGTTCCGGGGAGCGTCCCGCCAAGCTCGTCGCCATGTAAAAGCCTCTATATTTCAGCTGGATAATCTGGAAACTTCCGACGAGCGCAATCCTTGAACCGAAGTTGTTCGTCGCTATCTTCGGTGGGTGCGGGTCCCTTCGGCGCGCCGGCGCGCGAAGACTTCACCGCGATCTGATCCAATGCGGTTTGCCGATGCTCAAACCGGACGAGGCCAGTTGTCTTCTCGAGCCCCCATCACCGTCGATGACGCCCATCGGGTCTGGCTGACCGCCGAGAAGATCAAGCGCGTCGCCGACCGGCTGGTGGGGCTGGGACCGTTCAGCATCGGCCTCGACGGCCTGCTGGCGCCGGTCCCGTTCGCCGGAAGCCTGTTCAGCCTGGGCGCCGGCGCCTGGCTGGTGAGCGAGGGGATCAAGGCGCGCGCCTCGGCCCTCACGCTGGCGCGGATGACCTTCTACGTCGGCTTCCGGACGCTGGCGTCGATCGTGCCGCTGGAAGGCTGGCTGGTCGACATCCTGTTCCGCGGCCACATGATGGCCGCCCGCGCCTTGCAGAAGGACATCGCCCGCCGGTTCGGCGAGCCGCCGCGCGACGCCATCCTCGAAGCCCGCCGCCGGCCGTTCGCGCCGCGCGCACAGCTCGGCCAGGCGCTGGCGACCTGACGGCCCAGCTCGGTTTGTCGGCGATGCGGCTGACCGCGCCCTGATACTTGCCAGGCGGACGGGCCCTGAGGGGCCTCAGCCGACGGCGCGCCTGACGCCGCCCTTGCGGATCGGCTGGGTGACCGGCCGGTCGGCCGGGAGGTAGCGCGGGAAGTCCCTCGGGTGGATGAACTCCTCCCGGAACCAGGGCTGCTCGGTCGGGTCGAACAGCTCCAGCAGCCAGTCCTTCACCAGCTTCACGCGGCGCTGGTGCTCGATCATCGCCCGGTGCCGCATGAACAGCACCGGATGGCTCCAGGGCTCCAGATCGAGCATCACCAGCTCGGGGGCCATGTTGACGACCATGGTCGGCAGCACGCCGATCCCGGCGCCGGAACGGATCGCCTGGAAGGTCGCGGCGCTCGAGTTGCTGACGAAATGGCAGTCGGCCAGCACGCCCACCGCCGCCGCCCGCGGATTCCAGGTGGACTTCTGCTCGCGGTGGCTGGTGTGGCGGACGGTGCGGTGCGAGGCCACCTCGGCCAGGGTCTTCGGGGTGCCGTAGAGGTCGAGGTATTCGCGCGAGGCGAACGCGGCGTAGTGCAGCGTGGCGATCGGCGCCGAGACCAGGTCCGGCGAGCAGGTCTCGGTCATCTCGAGCGACAGGTCCGGCTCGGTCTCCAGCATGCTGCCGATCCACAGGCCGCAATCGACCGACAGGTGCACGTGCGGGTTCGCGAGCTGGAAGCTCGGCAGGCGCGGGGCGATCAGGAAGCCGGCGATGCCGTCGGGCGCGCAGAGCCGGACCCGGCCGGTGTCGCTGCTGTCGTGGCCGGCCACGTCGCGCATGATCGAACCGCCGAGCCGCGCCATGCTCTGCGCCAGGTCGCGCACCGTCAGGCCGGCCTCGGTGAGCACGGCCCCGCGCGAGCTGCGGTCGAACAGCCGCGCGCGCAGGCGATATTCGAACTCCTCCATCCGCCGGCTGATCGTCGGCTGGGTCATGCCCAGCAGCTTGGCGGCGGCGTTCAGGCTGCCGCACTCAGCAACGGCGAGGAAGATGCGCACGTCGTTCCAGTCAAGGCGGCGCCAGAGTTCTTGGTCGTCGGTCGAGGTGTCAGACATCGGTTCGTGATGCTCGCGACCACTGCATATGCCGTAAGCTTACATGATCAGGGTCGAAAGTCAGTCCCATTGAGGCGTTTCCGTGCCGCACCCCAGCGCACGGCTCCAGGTCGCAGCGTTACGCGCTGGGCGCATAGTCGTTCAACGATATTCGCCGAAGCGAACCGCTCGGCGAACCGCCTAACAATCAAGCGCCGAAGGAGTCGCAGCGATGATCAAAGAGGCCGACCTGCCCAAGGCTATCAACCGCCTCAACTGCGAGGCGATGCTGGAGATCGCGCACGCGGCGAACATGAGCGCGCCGGTCGGGAACGAGGTGTCGATCGCCCGCGAGCTCGCCTGCACGTTGATGCAGCATGAGGTAGTGAGTGTTGAAACTCTACTGGCGGTTCAGAAGATCCAGCCGGCGGCGGCGTTGATCTTCAAGGAAGACGGCCAGATCACCGGCGTTTCGGGGCAACTTCTGCTGCGCGAGCGTGCAGTTCGGCCGCTGCTCGAGGGCGACTTCGACGCCGTCGACATCAATCTCGACTATCTCTGCCGGGACGGCGAGCTGATCGCCCTGGGCTTTGGCTGGGGCATCGCCGCCTCGACCAAGCCGGGAGGGCTCGCGGTCTCCACCGTCGGCGGCAAGATCCGCCACGGCCTCTTCCCGGGCCTCGCCACCTTCACCCGCGCCGTCACGCCGGTGGGGCGACATGTCGCGCTCACCCGCTACGGCTACCTGCCGCTTCGGCACCCGGATGACGACCTGATGATCAGCCTTCCGAGCGCGGAAGAGATGGCGGCCCACTCGAGCTCGGAAGAAAGGGCGGCGGCATGACCGCCAAGATCCAGCTTCGCGAGCCCTACGAACCCGTCGCTCTGCCCAAGGCCGCCGTCACGGTCGTCGTCGCGCGCACGCTCGACGACCTGATGCAGGTGATGTCGATCCGCTCGGTCGTCTACATGGGCGAGCAGTTCTGTCCTTACGAAGAGGAGTTCGACGGCAACGACATAGCCGGCGCCACCCACCTGATCGCCCGCATCGGCAGCCAGCCGGTCGGCGTCGTGCGGCTGCGCTGGTTCTGCGACTTCGCCAAGCTCGAGCGCCTCACGGTGATGCCGCACTGCCGCGGCGGCACGGTGCCGCGGGCGCTGCTCGACGCCGCCTTCGAACTGGCCGCCAAGAAGGGCTACCGCCAGATCATGGGCCACACGCAGGTGCGCCTGGCGCCCGTGCTGATGCGGCTCGGCAAGGTGAAGGTCCGCGCCGGCCGCAAGAAGTTCACCTTCTCCGACCACGAATACGTCGAGACGATCCGTGAGCTGACGCCGCCCGACGACGCGGTGACCATCAACTCGGATCCGCTCGTGGTGCTGCGGCCGGAAGGTGCGTGGGACCGTCCCGGCGCGCTCGACCACTCGGCCCGCCGCCCCGCGACCAACCCTCACTGACTCGACGCAACCGCCATGCTCGCCCGTTCCCATGTTTGGCCCGCCCCCAGGCGGCCCTGGCTCGTCTGCCTGGACCTCCAGCGCGACTATGTGGTCCCCGGACGGCCGCACTACGCGGCCGAGAACGCCGATGTGGCGGCGGTCTGCGCCGAGGTGCTCGGCTTCGCCCGTGACGAGGGCTGGCGCATCGTCCACAGCCAGCTGCGCGAGGACGACGCCGCGCCCTGGCCGCGCGATCTGTTCCACGCGCCGATCGAGGGCCTGCGGCCGCTGATCAGCGAGCCGGTGTTCTTCCGGCAGGGGCTCTCGGCCTTCAACAATCCCGCCTTCGCGGCCGAGCTCGGCCTGGCGCGCGGCAAGGAGGTCGTCCTGATCGGCTTCTCGCTCGCCGACACGTGCCTGGCCACGGCGCTGGCGGGCGTCGACGCCGGCCTCTCGCTGGTCCTGGTCGAGGACGCGGTGGGCGCCGGCGCCACGCGCGAGGCGGCCGACGCCGCGCGCACCGTGCTCAGGCCCTTCGTGCGGCAGACGCGCAGCCGCCGGCTGATGGCCAGGAGCCTCGAGGTGGTTTCGTGATGTCGTACGAGACCTCGCCGACCGTCGCTCGCGCCGAAGCGCTGGACGCCATTCCAGTCATGCTGACGGTGCTGCGCCGGCTGGTGATCACCGCCTTCGAAGCCGGAGATCCGGAGAGCGACGAGCTCAGGAGACTGCTCGACGCCTGCGTGGTCGGCGCCCATCGGCTCCAACTCCGCGAACAGATGCGCGCCAAGGGGGGCTGCGAAAGCCGATGATGACGAGAAGCACGGATCCCGTCGAATTCGACGCCTTGAGGCCGGAACTGATGGCGCTCTTGGAGCTGCACCGCGCCGCGCAGACCGAGGAGGCGCGCAGAGCGCTCGTCGGCATGTTCGAGAACCTGTTCCTCGCCACCGCCTGGAACGTGGCGCAGGACCTGCTGGAGAACGGCTGGGCGCCCGGCTTCGCCGACGAGGCGCCGCGCTCGAAACGCTCCGACCTCAGAGTAATCGGCGGGGCCGACGCCGCCTGAGGCCAGTGCGCGGCGGCAGAGTTAACGGTTCGTCCTTGACAAGAATTTCCGCAGATTCCGACGGCGTTCGGCCGGAAGACAGCTGAATTTTGCCTACCGAGGATTGACCCCGGCGCTTTCCTTGTTAAGGGATTCAGCGGGGCGAAGAATTCGGGCGATAACGGGATAGCGATTACGTCAGTTTCTTGACGATCCACGGGTCGGCAGCGCCGACCAATAGAGATCAGGCTGAGAATCGCGCGTCGGGAGCAACGGCTCGATTTCGATCCCCCGGGTTGGTACTGAGCATCGGGGCGAGAGTGATGCAGACGGTTGCTGTGGTCGCGCGTAAAGGCGGGTCCGGGAAGACGACCCTCGCCGTACATCTGGGCATCGCCGGCTATCTTCGTGGGATAAGGACGCTGGTCGCCGACGCAGATCCGCAGCGATCGGCGAGCGAAGCTTTCAGAGCCCGATCGCTGCCTGGCCCGAAGCTCGTGGAGACTAACGGTCCGAAGCTGTTCGCTCTGCAGGACATGGCGCGACGGGCTGGTCACGAGCTGCTGGTCGTCGACACGCCCTGCGGCCCGGAGCAGGACGTGGCCTCGGCTATGGCCGTCGCCGACCTGACGCTGATCGTGGTGCGCCCGACCTTCCTCGATATCGCGGCGGCCGTGCGCAGCATCGACACCGCCCGGCGGCTCGGTCGCCCGGCGCAGATCGTCATCAACCAGGCCTATACGACGCGCCAGGGCCGCGAGCCGGCGTCGGTGCGCAAGGCGTTCGAGGCGCTGCGCTTCACCGGCATGCCGGTCTGCCCCGAGGTGATCCGCGCGCGCTCGGTCATGCAGACGGCGCTCGCCTCCGGCCGGTCGGTCGAGGAGTACGGTCCCTCGCGCGCCGAGCAGGACATGGCGGCGCTTTGGCGCCACGTCCGGCTGGAGCTCTTCACCGAGCACCCGATGCTGCGCCGCGCCTGAGGCGGGGCGACCGAGTCTGCGCCGGAGCGGGAATGCTCGCGTGGGCCAGCGATCGGGGCCGGGTAAGGCAAGCTTCGTCGTTCCCCTGGCGCGCCGAAATGCTCGAGCGCCCAGCTCCGAGCCTGATCAGCCGCGGAGCTGCTCGGCGATGAACGTCAAGCGCCGACGCCAGCGGCTGGGCTGAAGCAGATTGAGGACGGTCAACGGGTGGCGGCACGCGCGCCGGGCGTACCCGGCGAGGAGGTCGCGGCCGGCGGATCGCGGCCGCCGGAACCCATCTTCCAGTCGGGCGATCGCGGCTCCGGCCAGACCCGTGGGCGCGGTGGCGCCAAGCACTGCGGCCAGTCCGCGCGCGTACGCCAGTGCGGCCGACTGCCCGGCCCGGTCGAACGTCGCCTCGATGGATCTCAAGTCGAGGTCGGCTTTGCGCCGGACCAGAAGCAACGCGAGTTCCAGCACCTGGCGAACGTTGGCGCGCCGGGCGACAAAGGCGCCGTCCACCAGCTGGTCGTGGACGATGCAGTGAATGACCCGATGGGCAGGGCTGGGCGTCAGCACCCTACGGCCCCGGAAGTCGATCGGTGAGGCCTCTCTGCGAATGCTGTCGGCCGGCGCCATGTCCGCGAACCGATCTGGGACGGCGCTCACATGCAACTCGACCCACGCTCCGGTGCGGCCGTCGTATTGCGGAGGCAGATGATGGTGCTTGACGCGCACCCAGGGCGGCGCACAGTCCGCAGTCGCAAAGCCGCCGTGGTCGAGAGCCTCTGCGGCCGCACGAGCGGACTCACGTGGGACGAGCAGGTCAAGATCGGTCAGGAACCGCGCCGCCGGCGCCGGGTAGAGGCCATCCGCCAGGCTCGCGGCGCCCTTCAGGAGGACCGGCGTGACGCCGATCGCCGCCAGCCTGTCGAGGGCGGATGCGAGGCCATCCAGCAGGCGCGCGTTTCGCTCGCCGTTCAGGTAGAGCGCGGCGTCCAGATATTCCCGCACGGGGGTCGGGAGGGTCGGCTCGTCGCGGAGCGCCCAGCCAAGCGCCGGGGTCACGAGCTGCCGGCTCGCGTAGGCGATCACGCGCTCGGTCGCGTCCGGCTCGACCGGCCAGGCGAAAGCGGGCCCAGCGGCGTCGCTACCCTCGACGATGCGCGAGAGCCATGCGCAGACGAGCCGGGCCGTTCGCCAGCGTCGATCGATCTCCGAGACGAGATCGTCAGCCAAGGACCTGCTCCATGAACGTCTCGGCGTCGGAAAGAGCGCGGTAGGTGATCGCGAAAGCCGGAAGCGGCGCCAGCCAGTCGAGGAACGCCGTAACGGAGGCTTCGGAGAGCTCCGGGCCAAGCCAGGCCCGGTCGCTCAGGAGTTGCCCCAGGGCTTCGAGCGGCGACAACCGCTCCATCCGCGAGGGCGCCAAGCCGTCGTAGGTGGGGAAGACGATTGCGGTCACGATGGCGGGCGGGAGGTCCCAGGCCGAGGACGGTCCTGGGATGAGCTTCATCTCGCGTTGCGCGATGAGCGCGACGGGCGCTTGCCCCAGCTCTGGCATTGACGGCGACAGCACTGGCCAGCTGCCCCGTTTGATACTGTGGACGAGCGGCCAAGGCGCCACGCGGCCCTCAGGCGCAGTCAGCGCGATCATGTCGTCAGCCAGGAACGCGTAGCCTTTCCGGGAGAGGTAGGCCGCAAGCGTGCTCTTGCCGCTGCCGCCGGCGCCCGGCAGGAGGATAGCCTGCCCGGGCGGCGCGGCGACGGCCGCCCCGTGCAGCAGAGCGAGCCATCTCGCGGACGGGTAAAGGCGCTCGAGCAGGTGCTGGAAGACTGCGCCGAGCATCTCGGCGGAATCATTGACGCGCAGGCGCTCTACGCCGTCGACGACGAGTGCGAGTCGCCCCTCGCCCGGCGCGGCGCGCACCTCGAGCGTCTCGGCGCGAGGGTCGGCAGGGACCTCGTATGGCGCCAGAGCGGCCGCGAGGGGGTCCATCACCTTAGGCTCGGCGCCGGCAAGCCGAAATCGTCGACCCTGGAGTTCGTAGGTCCTCGGCGCCGGGCCATCGAGCGCCTCAGGCGCCGCGTCGAGGGCGGGCCCCGTGGGCCGGGTCAGTTCGCGGCCGTCGTTCAGCAGACCCTGCGACCCCCAAGCTTTGATGATCGAGTCGATGTCCTCAGACGCCGCTTCGCTCGAAAGTCCATAGGCTTCGCAGAGGGCTTTCGCCGCCTCGCCTCGTGAGAGGCCGGCGTCCAGCAGGGTCCACGCCGCCGCGGCGGCGGGATTGCACACGTGCAACCGGCCGCGGGCGGCGTCGAGCAGCACCAAGCCGCCCGCGAACGGAATCGTCGTGACGCGGCGCTCTTGCCTCACAACTTCAAGGTGGTTTGACGTTGTGAGTGAAGATGTGGCGGCCGGCAGCGTCGCCTGCCGCGAAAACGCCGTCGTTGGCCGTGATCAGCTGAACGGGAAGACGTCCGGCTTCCTCGAGGCCGGTAAGCGGCTCCCACCGAAAGCCCTCGTCGTCCTGTACCGGCAGCAGGTCTCCCACCAGGCAGTCCCGCGCCGCGAGGTAGTCCACACGCCCGGCGCGGCTGACCGGCATAGGCGTCGAATAGCTGCATGTGAGCCTGATGCCGCTCGCGGTCTCGAAGGTCAGGCTCGGCTGAATCGAACGGCTGACCTCTGTAACGCGCCCCGTGTACGTTCCAGAGCCGGCGTCGTTCATCATCAGCAACAGATCGCCGACCTCGGCCGCGCCGACCGGCTTGCCGCTGGCGAGCCGCGCGTCGATCCAACAGCAGCCGCCACCGCCGCCGCCGCCGGAAGCGGCGAGCGCCTTGGTTGCGGTGAAGGAGGCCAGCATGAAGGGCGCCGTGTAGGCGCCGAAGACGGCGATCTTCTTCAGCGCCGCGCGCCGCGCCTCGGCGCGCGCCGCCGCTTCGTCACGCTCCGCGAGTTTTCGCTCCATCTCCCCCCCGGCCGACCCCGGGAGGTAATCTGACTCCGCGCCAAACCCACCGCAACCCTGCACGCTCGAGGCCATCCTTCGCGCCTGGGACGTGGGCGTACAAGGCGAAGGCGTCGGGCTCGATCTCCGCGAACGAGAGGCCACGCGTCCCGCGGGCGGCGAGGTGACCGCCACGCCTCTCAAGTCCGACGCGTCGACCAATCCCCGCCGACGCCGCTCTTCGAGGTGAACGGCCAAAGCCGCGGCTGAACGGGGGACCACTACCGGTGAGCGACTTCCGCTTTCGTGCGTGATGCCAACGGCGGCTACCCACCCAAAGGCGACTTTGGCGGAGGCCGGAAACGCGGCGCGTTGCTGACGCACCTTGGCAAGCTGGGGCGCCAAGCTCGAGGGGCCAGCCGGAGCACCGCCGATGATCGACCACCTCGGTTTCTACATTCGCGACGCCGCCAAGAGCCTGGCGTTCTATTCAGCCGCGCTGGCGCCGCTGGGCATCGAGGTTGTGCAGGAGCAGCCGCAATTCCGGGCGCGGCTATACATGCGTCGCGGCGGCGTCACCTTCCTGTGGCTCGGCGAGACCAACCGCAGCGATCCACGCATAGCCAATCCGGGCGTCTCGCCGGTGCACATCGGATTTTCCGCCGCCAGCCCCAGTGAGGTCGACGCGTTCTACGCCGCGGCGATGGCGGCCGGCGGTCGAGACAATGGCCCGCCGGGTTACAGAAGGCCCACTTGCTACGGCGCATTCGTGTTCGACCCCGACAACAACAACATCGAGGCGATCTGGCAGACCGAGCGCGTCGCGGCGAGCGGTTGATGCCCGCTCACCCCCAGACGACGGAGCCGACGGCCGCTTTCGGGTCTCAGGATCGATGCTACCCCACCAAGCGCGTGCTGGCCGCCCAGCTGCGGCGGGTGAGCTGCGCCCGGCGCATGAAGATCTGCATCGCCTCGGTGGTGGGATCGCGCGAGGCCTCCCAGACGCCGTGGTCGCCGTAGCGGGTGACGAGCAGCAGGCGCGACGATCCGGCCGCGCGGTCGGCGGCGGAGGGCTCGGCGCGGAAGAGACCGAAGATCTTCGCGTCGAACAGCGTCTCGAAGTGCGCCCAGCCCTGGCTGGACAGCTCGACGAACTCGTCCTCGGCGCCCGCCTCGATCTCGAACCAGCGGTGCACGTAGATGCCGCCGGCGGCCGGCCGGTCGGCGTCGTGTGGCCGGATCGTCGGGGCGACATGCGCCAGGCTCGCCCTTGCGACGCCTTCCAGCGACGGCGATCGCGGCGAGGTCGCCGCGCGATCCGGTCCAGCGCACCAGCACCGCCGCCTCGTCGTTCGCCCAGCCGAGCTGCGGCGCGAACTGGCCGACGATCTCGCCGCCCGCCGCCTTCAGCGCGGGCGCCGCGTCCGCCAGCCGCCGGGCCAGCGCAGGATGCGGCGTCGGCGCGCGGGCCAGCGTCAGGAACAGGTAGTCGTAGAGGCGCGCTCATGCCGCCTCGCCCTGCGTGTAGCCGAGGTCCTCGTTCAGGGCCTCGAGGATGGCGATCGCCGCGTCGGCGACCACCGCGCCGGGCGGGAACACCAGCCGCGCGCCGGCCGCCTTCAGCGCCTCGACGTCGGCCGGCGGGATGACGCCGCCGACCACGATCATGATGTCCTCGCGCCCGAGCCGCTTCAGCTCGGCGTGCGAGCTCGGGGACCAGGGTCATGTGGCCGGCGGCGAGCGAGCTTGCGCCGACGACGTGGGCCTTCTCGGCCACCGCCCTGGCCGCGGTCTCCGCCGGCGTGGCGAACAGCGGCCCGACGTCGACCGAAAAGCCGAAGTCGCCGAAGCCGGAGGCGATCACCTTCTGGCCGCGGTCGTGGCCGTCCTGGCCCATCTTGGCGACCAGGATGGTGGGCGCTCGCCCGTCGGCCTCGCGGAAGGCGGCGACCATCATCTTCGCCCGCGAGACCGGGCCCGACGCGCCGGCCTCGGCCGAGTAGACGCCGGTCAGCAGCTTCGGCCGCGCCTCGTGGCGGCCCGAACACCGTCTCCAGCGCCGCGCTGATCTCGCCGACCGTCGCCTTGGCCCTGGCCGCGTCGACCGACAGCTCCAGCAGGTTGCCGCCGCCCCGCGCGCCCTCGGTCAGCGCCGCCAGCGTGCGTTCTACCGCGGCCGGATCGCGCTCGGCCTTCAGCTGGGCGAGCTTGTCCAGCTGGCGGCGCAGCACCTCGGAGTTGTCGACCTTCAGCAGCGGGATGTCGTCCGGCGTGGTCGGGCAGGTAGCGGTTGACGCCGACCAGGGTCTGGCGGCCGGAGTCGATCCGGGCCTGGGTGCGCGCGGCGGCTTCCTCGATGCGGCTGCTGCGGCAGGCCCTCGCCGATCGCCTTGGCCATGCCGCCCAGCGCCTCGACCTCGGCGATGTGGGTCATCGCCCGCGCCGCCAGGTCGTGGGTCAGCCGCTCGACGTAGTAGCTGCCGCCCCAGGGATCGATCGGTGCGGGTGACGCCGCTCTCGAGCTGCAGGAAGAGCTGGGTGTTGCGGCTGATGCGGGCCGAGAAGTCGGTCGGCAGCGCGATGGCTTCGTCGAGCGAGTTGGTGTGCAGGCTCTGGGTCTGGCCGCCGACCGCCGCCATCGCCTCGACGGTGGTGCGCGCGACGTTGTTGAACACGTCCTGCGCCGCGAGGCTCCAGCCGCTGGTCTGGGTGTGGGCGCGCAGCATCAGCGAGCGCGGGTCGGCGGGCTGCGAAGTTGTCGCGCATCAGCTTCGCCCAGAGCAGCCGCCCGGCGCGCTGCTTCGCCACTTCCATGAAGTAGTTCATGCCGGCGTTCCAGAAGAACGACAGGCGCGGGGCGAAGGCGTCGACGGTCATGCCGGCGGCGAGGCAGGCGCGCACATAGTCGACGCCGTCGGCGAGCGTGTAGGCGAGCTCGAGGTCGAGCGAGGCGCCCGCTTCCTGCATGTGGTAGCCGGAGATCGAGATCGGGTTGAACCTCGGCATCTCCCCGGTCGTGTAGGCGATGATGTCCGCCACGATGCGCAGCGACGGCACAGGCGGGTAGATGTAGGTGTTCCGTACAAGGAACTCCTTCAGGATGTCGTTCTGGATGGTGCCCGAGAGCGCCGCGTGGGAGACGCCCTGCTCCTCGCCGGCGACGATGTAGAGCGCCATGATCGGCAGCACCGCGCCGTTCATGGTCATCGACACGCTCATCTTGTCGAGCGGGATGCCGGAGAACAGGGTGCGCATGTCGAGGATGGAATCGATGGCGACCCCGGCCATGCCGACATCGCCCTGCACGCGCGGATTGTCGCTGTCGTAGCCGCGGTGAGTGGCGAGGTCGAAGGCGATGGAGAGTCCGGTCTGGCCGGCGGCGAGGTTGCGCCGGTAGAAGGCGTTGGATTCCTCGGCAGTGGAAAAGCCCGCGTACTGACGAATGGTCCACGGGTTGGTGGCGTACATGCTGGCGCGGATGCCGCGCAGGAAGGGCGCCTGCTCCGGATAGCCGCCGACGAAGTCGAGGCCGTCGCGGTCGGCCGCCGCATAGCGCGGCTTCACCGCGATGCCTTCGGGGGTCTGCCAGGGCTCGGCAAGGTTGGGCGCCGGCGCCAGGTCCGCGGGGCCGCCGTCGAGCGCAAGCTGGGTGAAGTCCGGGAAGGTCGTCATGCCAGGTCCTCGAGGCGGAGGGCGGTCAGCGGCGGGCAGCGGCTGTCGGGCCCGGGCAGGCGCGGCGAGGGCGCCGGGGCCGGCGCGGCCCGCGTCGCCTCGACCGCGGCGTCGCGGCCCTCGGTCGCCGGAAAGTCGGTGACGCCCAGCAGGCGCGCCCGCTTGGCGCCCAGCCGCGCGGCCAGCTCGGTGCGGGTCTCGCGGGCCATCTCCGAGACGATCCCGGCCTCCAGCGCGCGGGCCGCGCCGCCGGCCGCCTCGATGGCCTGGAAGCGCTCCCAGGCCGCGCGGGCGAGTTCGTCGGTGAGCGTCTCGAGGTAGCCCGAGCCGCCGGCCGGGTCGGCCACGCGGCCGAGGTGCGCCTCCTCGGCCAGCACCAGCTGGATGTTGCGCGACTGGCGCCTGGCGAACGCGGTCGGCGCGCCCAGCGCGTCGGTGAAGGCGCCCAGCACGATGGCGTCCGCGCCGCCGGCCGCGGCGGCGAAGGCCGCGGCGGTGAGGCGGATCATGTTGGTCCAGGGATCGGCGCCGGTCAGCATGCGGCCGGACGAGCGCGCCTCGATCCGCGCTTCGACGAGGACGCCGCAGGCGCCGGTGAGCCGCGCCCAGAGCCGCCGCGCGGCGCGCAGCTTGGCGACGCCGAGGAAATAGTCGGCGTCGACGGCCAGGCCCAGCACGATGCGATCGAACGCGTCGTCCATCGGCAAGGCCGGCGCGGACCAGCGCCTTGGCGTAGGCCAGCGCCTGAGGCGATGGCGAAGGCGAGCTCGGCCGCCTCGCCGCCGCCGGCCTCGTGGACCACGCGGCCGCTGACGCCAGGAAGAGGCTGGCCTTCGGGTAGGGCGCGGCGAGCCGCGCGGCGACGGTGGCGGCGGAGATCACATGCGCCTCGATCGGGCCCGGGCTCGCGCCGGCCTCGGCAAAGGCGCTCAAGGGATCGAGGTGGAAGGCGAGCTGGGCGGCCGGCGCGTCCTTGGCGAGCGCGCCCAGCCAGTCGGCCGCCTTGGGTCCTAGGAAGCCGGCGTCCAGCGCCACCGGCGCGACGTCCAGCAGCACGCCCTGCAGCACCCGCGCCAGGTCCTCGGCCGAGCCGATCGCCACGCCGTGCGCGCCGGACGGGTCGATCCGCAGCAGCAGCGAGCGGGCGCCCTCGGCGAGGTCGCCCAGCGCCTCGGCGCCCGCGCCGGCCGCATCGCCGTGGCTCACCAGCGCCCGCACGTCCCAGCCCGGCGCCGCCCGCGCGGGAAAGGCGGTCTCGGCCGCCTCGTAGAGCGGCAGGATCGGCAGGCCCTCCAGCGTCTCGCGCGTCAGGCTCTCCAGCGGCGCGCCTTTCAGGGTCTTCTCCACGAGCGCCAGCCAGGCCTCGCGGTCGGGCGCGGCAAAGCCCGCGGCGAGCGGAACGATCGTGTCGACTGGGGTCTCGGCAGGGGCGGGGGCGGGCATGGCGGGCGCGTTGCAGCGCATGCCCCAGGGATCGTCAAGGGGGCGTCAAGTGGGCGTCGAGGCGCGCGCGAAAGCTTGGCCGGCCGATGAACCGACGTTGAACGCGGCGACGGCCATGCCGTTCAGACGCCGGGTCCTAGCCTCGCGTCCATCGTCAACACCGACGATGCAAGGCAAGTAAAAGGACTTCGAGCCATGAAACTGCGCACTCTGCTCATCGCCGCCGCGGGTCTCACCCTGGCGGTCGGCGCGGCCGGCGCGGCCTCGGCGGACACGCCGTGGCAGGCGCATCACCCGCGCCGCGAAGAGGTGAACCATCGCCTCGCCAACCAGAACCATCAGATCCGCGAAGAACGCCGCGAAGGCGACCTCACCGCGGCCCAGGCCCGGCGCCTGCACGAGCGCGATTACATGATCCGCATGCAGGAGCGGCGCTTCGCCCGTCACGACGATGGCCACATCACCCATCGTGAGCAGGCCTGGCTGAACCATCGGGAGAACGTCGTCCACCGCCACATCCCCGGCTGATGGACCCCGACGCTGACGCGCCCTTCCCCTCTCACAGCAATGGGGAAGGGCCGGAGCGGTGGCGGCGCGATGCCGAAACGCCAGGCTCGGACGGCGCAAAGCGCCCCTGAGCTCCCCCGTAGACGGCGCGGGGGCCCACTCGAAGCTCCGGCTCCACCCGAACGGGGAAGGGCGCGCGACGGCGGCCAGGCCCGCATAAGAAACCCGTAAAGAACGCGCTTCTCCCCACCGGCTATTCGGTGGCAATCTCACGGCCAAGGAGTTGCGTGGGGGAGGGACGCTCGCAAGGTCCCGTTGCTTGACGCCTTGCGAGCAGCTCCAGCTGCGACGTCAGCTCGAGGAGCCTTGAACCATGGCGGACACCGCTGCCCCCGCTACCCCGCCCGCGCCACCCTCGGCGATGGCCCAACTCAAAGCGATCCGCGCCAAGCACGGGCCGCTGAAGAACACCCACAAGGAGGTGCGCGACAACCTCAGCCCGCTGAACCGGGTCGCGCTCTTCATCACCAACCGGGTGGGCACTTTCGGCTTCTTCCTGATCATCTTCGCCTGGACGATCCTCTGGCTGGGCTGGAACACGTTGGGGCCGCAGAGCGCGCACTTCGACCCGGCGATGGGCTTCGTGCTCTATCTGTTCATCTGCAACGTCATCCAGATCCTGCTGATGCCGCTGATCATGGTCGGCCAGAACCTGCAGGGCATGCACTCCGAGGCGCGCGCCGAGCATGACCTGGAGGTCAACATCAAGGCCGAGCAGGAGATCGAGGTGATCCTGCAGCACCTGGAGCAGCAGAACGAGCTCCTGATGAAGATGGTCGAGCGGCTCGGCGTCGACGTCCACGAGGTGCTGGACAAGCACTGAGGCCGGCGCTGCGCCTCAGGCCCCAGCGTCGTCGTCCTTCTCCCCTTGCGGGAGAAGGTGGCGGGCGACAGCCCGCCGGATGAGGGGTCGCGCTGATATCGGAGATTTGCCTGCGGGGAGCTGGCCGTCGACCGCTCGTCGACCCCTCATCCGGCCGCTTCGCGGCCACCTTCTCCCGCAAGGGGAGAAGGACGCGGGAACAGCGGCCGCCCCTTGCCGCGCCTAGCGGAAGGGCCATTAAAGGAGCGGGGCGCCCACGCGAGGAGGACCCGATGGAAAGCCAGGTGATCACCGAGTTCGGCAAGCCGCTGCAGCGGCTTCAGGCGCCGACGCCGACGCCGCAGGGAACCGAGGTGCTGGTCAAGGTGGAGCACTGCGGCGTCTGCCACTCCGACGTCCACATCCACGACGGCTACTTCGACATGGGCGGCGGCGCCAAGCTGCCGCTGGGCCTGCCGCTGCCGCACACGCTGGGCCACGAGGTGGCCGGCGAGGTGGTCGCGCTCGGGCCCGACGCGACGGGCGTGAAGGTCGGGCGAGCACCGCGCGGTCTATTCCTGGATCGGCTGCGGCAAGTGCGCCGCCTGCCTGCGGGGCGAGGAGAACTACTGCGACCGGCCGCGCAACGTCGGCTGCTCGGCCGGCACGCCCGGCGGCTACTCGACCCACGTGCTCGTGCCGCACCCGCGCTACCTGCTGGACTACGGCTCGACCCCGCCCGCGCTGGCGGCCACCTACATGTGCTCGGGCCTGACCGCATACGGCGCGATGAAGAAGGTCCCGCCGCTCGGGCCGAAGGACGAGGTGCTGATCGTCGGCGCCGGCGGCGTCGGCATGATGGGCATCCAGTTCGCCAAGCACCTGTTCGGCAAGGGGCCGCTGGTCGGCCGACATCGACGAGGGCCGGCTGCAGGCGGCGATGGGCGCGGGCGCCAAGGCCGTCTACAACACCAAGGACCCCGAGGCGATCGCCAAGCTGATGGCCGACACCGAGGGCGGCGCGCTCGGCGTCGTCGATTTCGTCGGCTCCGAGGCCACCTTCGCGTTCGACACGCGGGCGGTGCGGCGCGGCGGCCGCGTCGTCATCGTCGGCCTCTTCGGCGGCGGCATGGCGATGCCGATCCCGATGTTCCCGTTCCGCGCGCTGACCATCGGCGGCTCCTACGTGGGCTCGCTGGCGGAGGCCGAGGAGATGATGGCGCATGGTAGCGCGGGCCAGATCGACCCGATCCCGGTGCGCGAAGCGCCGCTGGCGGCGGCCAACGACGTGCTGACCGACCTGAAGGCGGGGAAGGTGGTGGGACGGGTGGTGTTGGCGCCATAGGGGCGGGCGAGGGAGATCAGGCGCCGCAGGTTTTCCCCTTCGGACGCGACGTCGGACGCCTGAGCGGCCTACCGCCCCTGTGAAGCGGGCTCAAGGAGCGCGCCGCTGGCGCTGTCTGGTCAGACGGCTTGACTGATGCGGGCCTGAATCGCCGCAGGATTGCCGATGTAGCTCTGCAAACTTGCGATGTAGGTGGGGCGCCCCCGACCGCGTTGTAGTAGTCGATCTGAACGCGCGTCAGCGCCTCTTCGACCCGTACGCCGGTTGCGGCTTCGCCTTGCCGGCTCAGCCACGCGTGACCACCGTCGTGGATGATCGTGCTGGCGTACCAAAGCGGATCCGGATTGATGGCCACGTCATCCGCGCCGATGAAGAAGACGTACTCCCCGTCGGCCTGGTCGGCCGTACCCGCGCAGGGCGTGAAGCTGCGATGCAGTGCGACGCCGAGACCGCTCAGGGCGCCGACGTACTGGATCGCAATCTGGCTGAGTTGACCGCGCGCATTCTGCGCGTTGAGCACATCGGCGGCGCCCTGAATCACCGGCAACACCTCATCGACGGCGCCTTCCGCGCCCGGCTCTATGGATATCGGAAGCGCCTTCCCCAAGAGCTCAACCGGATTGGCCATAAGTCAACTCCTCGCGCGACCGCCTCTGCGTCGACAGCGATCTTAGGCCCGCGCGTTGCAACGGCCACGTTAGAATTGACAGGCGCCGCCGCGCTCCCCTCCCCCTCGAGGGGAGGGGTCGGGGGTGGGGGGCTCTATCCGGCAGGGCCGCGGTCAGCAGACCCCACCGCGCGCAGCCAACCTCCACCAGCCCCCCATCCCCAACCCCTTCCCCTCGAGGGGGAAGGGGCTCGCCGTGGCGATTCAGCGAGAACTCAATTCGCGCTAGAAGAAGATGAGCGCGCGGGTTTCGATGCTCTCCCTTGGGCGCGGATTTTGCGGCGCCGTCGGGTCGTAGAAGGCGCTGTGGGCCGTGTAGCGGCCGGGGCTCTGCGGATCGGAGTCGAAGCATTTGAGGATGATCGCCTCGCCAGCTTCCATGCGGGAGAAATAGAACCAGCGGTGGGCGGGGTTGTAGGCCAGCGAGTAGGTCTCGCCGACCTTGTCACGGTAGATCAGGTCGCTGGGAATAAGATCGTCCGCGGCGATCGAGCGGGCGTCGCAGACCGCCAGCGGCTGGTCCTCGAGCGGTCCGCGGATCGGACGCCAGACGTTGACCTCGAGATAGCGGCGCGTCAGACGCCATTGCGCCTCGTCGGCCGGCAGGTGATCGCGCACCCGCCGCGGTCCGGAGGTTGCGGTGTAGTCGTTGTGAACCTGCCGCACCGTGCCGGCCCGGCCGCGCGCCGGCGAGCGGACGGTGTGGTCGAACACCACCACCTTCTCGGCGCCGGTCGCACCCTTCAGAAACGCTTCGATCTCCGGCTCGTAGACTTCGCGCAACTGTGCTTCGTCATAGAAGTCGGCGACCTCGGTGACGTGCGGGTGGAACTCGAAGCCCTCCTCGTTCAGCGACAGCGAGGGCAACGTCCGGGCGTCGCGGATCGGAACGCCTCTCGCCTTCTCGATGTCGCCGGTGCGCCACGGCACACCTTCGGGCGGCGGGTAGGTGTAGGCGTAGGGCCTTGGGCCGCCCCTGACGATGTAGTTCAGCGTCGCGTGGACGGTGGGCAGCGCGTCGATCACCTGGGCGTCCATCGGCCCCTCCTTCGCAGCGCCTGACATCCTGGGCTCCGCGCAGCAGGCGCGCAACGCGGTTTCGCGGCAGCCAGCCTCAGGAGGACTGGCCCTGCGGATCCAGCGCCTGGCCAACCTGCATGCCCGGGCGGGCGAGGAGGCCCTGTCCGGGGACGTGGTTGATCTCCAGCCGTACGCCGTCGGGGTCCTCGAAGAGGATCGAGTAGTAGCCGGGCGCGTAGCGGTCCTCCTGCGGTCCGTGGACCAGCTTGGCGCCGAGCCTCACCAGAAACGCGTGCGCTTCCTCGACCTCCTCGCGGGAGCGGACGCGGAAGCACACGTGGTGCAGGCCGACGCTCCCCTGCTCGAACCGCTTGCCCCGATGGCCCGGCGTCGCCGCCTCGATCCCGAAACCGGTCCGGCCGCCGACGCAGTAGTAGATCCCTGGCCCGTCCGCGACGCATGTCATGCCCATGAACGGCAGGAGCTGCGAATAGAACGCCCGCGCCGCCGCGAAATCGCCGGCGCAGATGAAGATGTGCGCGATGCCGTTGATTTCCATGAGTTCCTTCCAGCTGCACAGCCAACACCGTACGAGCGCGCGATGGTTGTCAATGGACCGTCGTCGCAGCGACGTTGTGTGATGCCGGCCAACGGCCCGCGGAGGGGGGCCCGGCGCCGGGGCGGCGAATACCCGACGCGCCTCGGTGATCAGGCGCCGCGCGCCTTGCGGTCCAGCCACTCTTCCAGCGCCGCGTTGATGCGGGTCTGCCAGCCCGGCCCGCCGGCGCGGAAGCCATCCAGCACGCGCTGCGAGAGCCGCAGGTTCACCGCCCGCTTCGGGCTCGCCGCCTTCGGCCGCCCACGCGGCTTGCCGCCCCGGTGCGGAACCGCCCGCGCGAACCACTCGTCTGTCAGCTCCGGGATCTCGGCGTAGTCGCTCTCGCCCAGCTCATGGGCGTCAACCTTCGCCAAGTCGCTGCCGATATCGCCTTTGTTCCCGCTCATTGGCCTTCCTCATCGAGATCACGTGGCGCGCCTCGCCGCGCGGCGTCCAGACGACGATCACCATTCGCCCGTGCAGATGTCCGACCGTGATGACGCGCCGCTCGCCGTAGTCGGCGCGGGCGTCTCCGCATCCAGCGTGTCGCCCGCGAAAACGTCGGCCGCGCCTCGCGAAATCGAGCCCTCGCCTGGCGAGAGTCCAGTCCCGTTTGGCCGGATCAAAGGTGATCCTCAACGGAATTTATGTGGATACAACAAATAGGAAGTCAAGGCTTGCCCTACCGCGCGGGCGGTCGCCCGCGCTCTCCCCCGGCGGGGGGAGAGATGCGGGTTGGCTACGGACGCAAGCAGGGCGATAGGTCGCAAGAGCAAAGTTCTACATTTGTTCTTGCAATTCAGAGGGAATTATCCCTTTGACGTAGCAAGGACAATGGGTAGCTATGGAGACGCGTGACAGGCCGGCGATCACCCAGGCTATGGTTCGAGCGGGGGTGGCGGTGTGCGACGAGTTTGGGGCTTCGTGCGATCCGTACGCGCTGGTCTCGGCGGTTTATATCGCCATGCGTGACGCTCAAAATCCGCAAGATTTCTTACCTTCTCCGCATCACCCTTCGGATCGCCTTCCGGGAGCAATTCAGAAGCAAACATAAGAAGAATTTGGCCCATGTCGTGGGAGGCGAGTTTCAGCGTATCAATCTCTAGCGGTGTAACGCGCGCGCGATCAGGAGTTATCGCCCACCTAACTGTGGACGTTATTGTTAGGTCGGCCTCAAATTCTACCCCGAAGTGGAGGATATCGTTACGAAGATTTGCAATAGCCGACATTTGCTGAAAGCAACGATCTAGCCAAGAGGGGAGCGGCACACGCCGGGCGTCGTAGCAGCGACGAATGAACTGCATTGCTTGGTCGGCGCGGACGCCGGAAAATAGCGCGCGCGCTACAGGTGGATCGACCTTGGCAACTGCGGCCAGCACGAGTTTCAAAAAATGTTCGGCTATACGGAAAAGATCAATGAATTCGCCCAGTTGTTGGTCGTAGGCAACCTCTGTTAACGGTGGTTTTGCCATGAAGAAGCCCGATCAAGAAGACCCGAACGCCGATCCTGACGGCTGGTCTCGCTTCGAGCGAGCCGTTGACGCGGCGTTGCACACCCCGCCGAAACACAAGCCCAAGGCGAAGCCTAAGTCAAAGGCACCCAAGGGGTTGTCGCGCCCCGCAACCGGTGGGAGGGTCCGGAGCGGCCCATAAACTCCCGCTGGTTGCCGAGTCACACTCGACTAAATTCACAGTCGAGCGGGGGCTCGTTCAATGGTGTACCGATATGTGCCGCTGCTTCGCAGCAAAGCTGGCGAGGCAATAGCGCTTCACAACCTGTCGCCGGCCGCTAAGCAGCGCATGCTTCCAATCGTACATCTGACAGCCGAGGTACCCGGAACGTTCGTCGGTCGCCTCTCGAACGCCTGGGCTGGCTTGCCTGTGGCGATAGACGGTCTCTGGAATCACAGCGAGACGGGATCGGTCGTTCCCTTCTCTACCGTTGTCGTGGGACTACGGAATGCTGGTGTCCCTGCAATTCCTTCCGTCGAGGTCGGGGCGGCAAATGCCTATGTCGCCCGGGCCGGGCAGTTGGTGGCGGCAGCGGCAAATCTAGGCGTCGTCGTGAAGGCGCGGCTAGGACAGGTTGCGTCTCTGCCTGCGTGGCTTGCGGGGATCGGATGGCAACCCGCCAGCGTCGATCTCGTCTTGCAGGCCGGCCACGTCGCCGACTTCGGCGCCGGGGTGCTTGATGCGGTTGTAGCGCACGCGCTCCAGGCTGTATCGCCGACCCCATGGCGCTCGATAACCATGGCTTCCTCTGCCGCGCCGAAGGACAACAGCACGCTTCCACGCGGGCCACGGCTGGTTTCCCGGCTAGACTGGTTGCTCTGGCAAGCTGTGCATCCGCTGGTCCCGCGTCAGATTGACTACGGCGATTACGGCACAAGTCACCCGGATATGACTGAGCCGCCCGGCTACGGCATGAGCAAAGCCACCGTGAGCGTGCGTTATGCGCTGGACAACAACTGGCTCAACATCAAGGGTCATCCGACTACAGGCGCTCACGGTCAGCCTATGGCGGTGCAGTATCGGGCGCACGCCGTAGCCATTCGAGGGCACGCCGGCTTTGCTGGCCTACCGGTATGTTGGGGCGATGATGAAATCCAGCAGATCGCCGCCGCGGGCGCTGGCGCCCCCGCCGGCGGTCGGCAGACTTGGGTGGAGATCGGCATGAACCGGCACTTGTCGTTGGTCGCCGAACGCTTGCCCTAGCCAGCCCGTCCGCGCCTTCAGCGTATCGCGAACGATCGCCGACAACTGGGCAACGGTCACGCTCTCAGCGAGGCGTTGATGAACCGCCGAAGCGGACTTGGAGCGAACGCCATCGGCCGCGCCGAGCCCCTCCAGCGCGACAAGCGCTTCGTCGCGCCATAATAGGCGAGCGAGCATGACCGGATCTGGATTGGGGTTGCGTTGCGCTTCCCGCCTCAGCATTAGGCGCACACCTTCAGGTGCGGCCGTGGCCTCAATGACGCCCCACCAACGGGGAATCACTCGGCGCGCCTTGCCCTGGTGCTTTGACCCGACGACGAGAGTCACCCGGTCGAAAACGCGGCTGTACAATTCCGCTTGGGCCGGCAACCGTTCGAGCGTGTCGCGGTCGCTCTTCAGTTCGAAGCCGCACAGTTCGCCGTTGATGACAGCTACATCGATGCGGACAGAGCCGGACCACACGCCCATCTCCTGCACAACGCGAGTGTCGGGGTCATTGGCATGTTGAAGCGCCAGCCCGTGCAACACCGCGCTGCGTACGTCCGCGTCCCGCATTCTCTCTGAACCGCCCAACCCCGACCGTCGTATACACGCTCAGGGGGTGCGCCAAAGCCGACATTCGACCCTGATGACTCGGATGTGAATGCGGTATCATGATACCATGCGGTAGCTAGATACCAATCGCTATTCTTCGAAGCGCAGCTCTAGCTGCACCACGACCGGAGTCACGCGCGCCAGCTTAGCGCGCTTGCCACTCCAGCCACGTGGCGGGGGTGTACGGGGCTTCGGGAGCTTGCTCGCCACGAGGCCGCCGATAGGTGAGCCTCTTGCCGACGATGCCGGGGATCGACGCGGCGAAGCGGTCGGCGTCGCTGTAACCGAGCGCCGTGCGGGTGTTGTAGCGGTAGTCGAACTCGCCGACGTAGCGCTTCAGATGCTGGGCGCTGACACGTGGTGGAACGTCCCGACGACGCCGCGCTTGAGGATGGCGAAGTAGCTCTCGACGGTGTTAGTCGAAGCATCGCCGCGCACGTACTCGTCGATGCTGTGATTGACCATCGAGTGCGCCGCGAATTGCTCGCCCAGCTTCGGGTACATGACGGCGCTATCCGTCATCAAGTGCGAGGCTTGGCGGATTTGCTCGTAGAGGATGGGGCCGAGGTTCTTTGAGTTAACGTCGGCCACGTGGAAGCTGCGGACGCGACCGCCGCGCTCCACCATCGCGACCACTGGCTCCTTGCTCGCGTTGTGGTGCTTACGCTTGCGGGCGTGGCGGTTCTTGTCCTTGCCGCCGACGTAGGTTTCGTCGGCTTCCACGACCACGCCTTCGCCGCCTAGCGGGCTGTTGCGCGTATGGTCGCGAAGGCTCTCGCGGATGCGGTGGCAGAGGAACCAGGCCGTCTTGTACGTCACGCCGATCATGCGGCTGATCTGAAGGGCGCTCATGCCCTTCTTGCTCGCCATCATCAGATGCGTGGCGCCGAGCCACTTGTGCAGCGGAACATGGCTGCGCTCGTACAGCGTCCCGACGGTGACTGTGAACGGCCCGCGGCAGGCATTGCACTGGTAGAGGCCGGCGCGGTGGCTCTTGCCCTGCATGAGCGTGGCTTGACCGACGACGCCGCACTTCGGGCAGATCGGGCCATTCGGCCACAGCCGGGCTTCCAGCCACTCACGCGCCTTGGTCTCGTCGTGGAAGATCGGGTTGCTGAAATCGCTGTTGCGCATGGCGTAGCTCTGTTGAGCCACACACTACCACTAGCGCTTACTATGTCAAAGGGATAATTCCCAATTCAGATCGGGTCCCGTTACCGTGCGTCCCGTAACCGCGGCCGTGCCCAGAACTCGGCAAAGCCCGCGCTTCTCGACGAGGCCAACGACGAGGTGTGATGATGGATGGGTCTGACTTGCCGCAGGGGCGCGATGCGCATGGGCGGTTCGCGGCGGGGAACAAGGGGCGGCCGTTCGGGTCGCGCAACCGGGTGTCGAAGCGGGTGGCGCGGGCCATCCTGGCCGACTTCGAGGCGTGCAAGGACGATTTCCTGCCGAAGCTGCGGCGCTGGTACGCGCCGCAGTACGTGTCGCTGGTGGCGCGGCTGTTGCCGCGGGTGAACGAGAGCGGGGCCGGGGTGGAGCTGGACGAGCTGGACGCGGCGGAGACGCAGACGATCGCCGCGGCGCTGAGGGCCGCGCTGGAGCGGCTGGAGGCGGGGTTCGTCCGAGGCGGGCGCCACGTGTGGCCACCGTTGTTTACGGTCGCTTTGCGGTGCGATCTACGGTGAGGGGGCTGCGCGGGGCGGCGTTGCGCCCCCTCCGTCTCGTCGCGCGGGTCGCGCGCCGATCCACCTCCCCCGTCGTCTGCGCGACGGTGGAGGAGCGGGCGACGAGGGCCCCCCTGCGCGGGCCGGGGCGCTTCCGCGGCGCCGGAGGGCCCCCCTAGAGCGGATTGAGTTCGGGCTGAATTGAGGGATTCCCAAATCAGCTGGCGTCTGATTCAAACTCCCTGCTGGGGAGGAGGCCAGCTGAGGATGGGCAAACCGGCTTCGCTGGATCTTCGCGAGCGTGTGATCGCCGCGGTCGAGGACGAGGGGATGAGCCGCAACCGGGCGGCGGCGCGGTTCGGGGTGGCGCCGAGCTCGGCGATCAAGTGGGTGGCGAGGTTCCGGGCCACCGGCAGCGCTGCGCCGGCCAAGATGGGCGGTCACAAGCCGCGGACGCTGCGCGGGGCGCATGCCGCGTGGCTGATCGCCCGATGCCGTCAGAAGGACTTCACGATCAGCCAGCTGGTCGAGGAGCTGATGGCCGAGCGGGGCCTGAGGGTGGATCGTCGGTCGGTCTGGGAGTTCCTGCACGCCGAACGTCTCAGCTTCAAAAAAAAGCCTGTTCGCCCAGGAGCAGGACCGGCCTGACGTCGCTCGCCGGCGTGAGCAGTGGATGAGATATCAGGGCCGGGTCGATGCTGACCGCCTGGTCTTCATCGACGAGACCTGGACGCGGACCAACATGGCGCCCTTGCGCGGCTGGGGTCCCTGCGGCGAGCGGCTGAAGGCCAAGGCGCCCTTCGGCCGCTGGAAGACGATGACCTTCATCGCCGCGCTCCGACGCGACCGGATCGACGCGCCCTGCCTCTTCGACGGGCCGATCAACGGCGAGGCCTTCCTCGCCTACGTCCAGAGCTTCCTGGTCCCGACCCTGCGCCCTGGCGACATCGTGGTCATGGACAACCTCGGCAGCCACCGTGGCAGGCTCGTCCGCAGCGCCATCCGCAGCGCCGGCGCCAGGCTCATCTTCCTGCCCAAGTACTCGCCCGACCTGAACCCCATCGAGCAGGTCTTCGCCAAGCTCAAGCACCTGCTCCGCAAGGCCCAGGCCCGCTCCTACGACGCCATCCTCGACGCCATCGCCGAGCTCCTCGACACCTTCCAACCAGACGAATGCGCCAACTACCTCAGGAACTCAGGCTATGCCGCGTAATCTCAACGCGCTCTAGCGGCTTCGCCGCTTCTCCCCCCGATGGGGGGAGAGATTCTCTCAGACGTCCAGCGCGTAGCCGGCGGAGCGGACGGTGCGGATGGGGTCGGCGACGTCGTCGGCGGCAAGCGCGCGGCGCAGGCGGCCGATGTGGACGTCGACGGTGCGGGTCTCGACGTAGACGTCCGAGCCCCAGACGGCGTTGAGCAGCTGCTCGCGCGAGAAGACGCGGCCGGGGTGCTGCATGAAGTAGTCCAGCAGGCGGAACTCGGTGGGGCCGAGGTGGACGTCCTTGCCGGCGCGCTTCACCCGGTGGGCCGAGCGGTCGATGACGATGTCGCCGTGGCGGATGCGGTCTTCGGCGAGGCCCGGCCGGATGCGGCGCAGCACGGCGCGCACGCGGGCGCAGAGCTCGCTCATCATGAAGGGCTTGACGATGTAGTCGTCGGCGCCGGTGTCGAGGCCGCGCACCCGGTCGGTCTCCTCGCCGCGGGCGGTCAGCATGATGATCGGCAGGTTGCGGGTGGCGGGGCGCTGGCGCAGGCGCCGGCAGACCTCGATGCCGGAGACGGTCGGCAGCATCCAGTCGAGGATCAGGAGGTCGGGCGGCTTCTCGTCGATGCGGATCAGCGCCTCCTCGCCGTCGCCGCAGAGGTCGACGCGGTAGCCTTCCTTGTCGAGGTTGTAGTGCAGCAGGGTGGCGAGGGCCTCTTCGTCCTCCACCACCAGGATGTACGGCTGGACGGTCACTTAAAGCTCCGCACGCATATCCCCCTCCCCCTCGCGGGGAGGGGTTAGGGGTGGGGGCGCCAACTGGATGTGCGCCGAGGATGCGGCCCGCCACTGGGACCGCGGGCGCCGAGCCGACACCCCCATCCCCGACCCTTCCCCGCAAGGGGGAAGGGAGAAGGCGCGCACTCCCCGGGCGCAGGCAAACGTCGGCGTCATCGCTCGAGGGGGTCGAGCTTGGGGCGCTGGTCGGTCATGTGCTCGCCGGTGATCTCGTAGGTGATGATCTCGGCGATGTTGGTGGCGTGGTCGCCGATGCGCTCGAGGTTCTTGGCGACGAACAGCAGGTGGGCGCAGGAGGCGATCGTGCGCGGATCGCCCATCATGTAGGTGAGCAGCTCGCGGAAGATGGCGTCGTAGTGCTCGTCGACCTCGTTGTCGCGCTGCCAGACGGCGCGGGCGCGGTCGATGTCGCGGGCGGCGAACGCGTCGAGCACGTCCTTCAGCCGCGCGGCGACCAGCTCGCCCATGCGCTCGATCGAGCGGGTGAGCGGGGTGAGCGGGTCGGACTCGGCGATCACCAGGGCGCGCTTGGCGATGTTCTTGGCCAGGTCGCCGCAGCGCTCGAGGTTCATGCTGATCTTCAGCGCCGCGACGGTGCGGCGCAGGTCGTCGGCGACCGGCTGGCGCAGCGCGATCAGGCGGATGGCGCGCCGCTCGATGTCGGCCTCGATCTCGTCGAGGCGCGCGTCGCGGGCGATGACCGCCTGGGCGAGCGCCACGTCGCGCCGGGCGATGGCGCGGATGGAGTCGGCGACCTCCACCTCGGCCAGGCCGCCCATGCGCGACAGCTCGGCGGTGAGCGCCTCCAGCTCCTCGTCGTAGGCGCGGAAGGTGTGTTCGGCCATGACACGGTTGGCCCTCCTAGCCGAACCGGCCGGTGATGTAGTCGCTGGCGCGCTTGGTCGCCGGCTTGGTGAACATCTCGTCGGTGGCGCCGAACTCGACCAGCTCGCCCAGGTACATGAAGCCCGTGTAGTCGGAGACGCGCGCGGCCTGGCCGAGGTTGTGGGTGACGATGACGATCGTGTAGTCGGCCTTCAGCTGGGTGACGGTCTCCTCGAGCTTGGCGCTGGAGATCGGGTCGAGCGCCGAGGTGGGCTCGTCGAGCAGCAGCACCTCCGGCTTCACGGCGATGCCGCGGGCGACGCAGAGCCGCTGCTGCTGGCCGCCGGAGAGGCCGAGGCCGGAGCGCGCGAGCTTGTCCTTCACCTCGTCCCAGAGCGCCGCGCGGCGCAGCGATTCCTCGACGCGGGCGTCCATGTCGGCCTTGGAGAGGCTCTCGTAGAGCCGCACGCCGAAGGCGACGTTGTCGTAGATCGACATCGGGAACGGGGTCGGCTTCTGGAACACCATGCCGATGCGGGCGCGCAGCATCGAGAGGTTGAGGCCGGGCCGCAGGATGTCCTCGCCGTCGAGCAGGATCTTCCCGGTCGCGCGCTGGCCCGGATAGAGCGCGTACATGCGGTTCAGCGCCCGCAGCAGCGTGGACTTGCCGCAGCCCGAGGGGCCGATCAGCGCGGTGACCGCCTTCTCGGCGAACGGGATCGAGACGCCCTTCAGCGAGTGGGTCTTGCCGTAGAAGAAGTCGAGCTCCTGGACGTCGAGCTTGACCTTCGCCTTGTCGATCCGGGCGACGGAGACGTCGAAGAGTGTCGGGGGCGAGGGTGTTCATGACGCTCTTCTGCTCCCGGGTCAGGAGGCGGGCGATGATGATGACGCCGAGCACCGAGGCCGAGACGATCAGGGCGGCGGCCCAGGCGAGGCGCTGCAGGTCGTCGTAGGCCGAGAGCGCGTCGTTGAACATCACGACCGGCAGGTTGGCGATCGGCTGGCCCATGACGCGGCACGCTCGCGAGGGGATGGTGGATGTCGAAATTGTTGAACTGGTTGTTCAGCGCCGTGAAGAGCAAGGGCGCGGTCTCGCCGCTGATGCGCGGCGAAGGCCAGCAGGGCGCCGGTGAGGATGCCGCCGCTGGCGGCGCGCCAGAGGATCGGTGCGGATCACGGTCCAGAACGGCGTGCCGAGCGCCACGCCGGATTCGCGCAACGAGGTCGGCTGCAGCCTCAAGCACGTCCTCGGTGGTCCGCGCGATCACCGGGATGGCGATCAGCGCCAGCGCCACCGCGCCGGCGTAGGCCGTGAAGTGGTGGAACACGTTGGCGACCAGCAGGTACCAGACGAACAGGCCGATCAGGATCGAGGGCGCCGAGAGCAGCACGTCGTTGATGAAACGCACCGTGCTGCCGTAGCGGCTGTCGCCGGCGTATTCCGCCAGCCAGGTGCCGGCCAGGATGCCGACGGTCAGGGCGATGAGCCATCGCCAGCGAGCAGAGCAGGATCGAGCCGACGATGGCGTTGCGCAGCCCGCCGCGGGAGCCGGCGGCGGGCGTGTCCATCGTGAAGATGTCGAGCGACATCCCGGCCACGCCTTTCTGGATCAAGGTCCAGAGCACGGCGGCCAGGAACAGCCAGCGCGATGGCGGTCACGAAGCCAGCAGAAGGCCGACGAACGCCCCGTTCTGGAGACGCGGCGGACGGCGATGCGGACGGCGGAGACGGCCATCAGGCGTGCCCTCGGCTCGGCCGAGCATCATCCGGGCGAGCGCCAGGACGGTGAAGGTGATGATGAAGAGGATCAGGCCCGCCGCGAGCAGGGCGGCGCTGTGCATCGGCGTCGTCGCCTCGGTGAACTCGTTGGCGATGGTGGAGGCGATGGTCGCGCCCTCGTCGAACAGGCTCTTGGGGAAGTTGTGTGAGTTGCCGATGATGAAGGTGACCGCCATGGTCTCGCCGAGCGCGCGGCCCAGCCCCAGCATCACCGCCCCGATCGCGCCGCGGCGGATGTAGGGCAGGGTGACCTTCATCACCACCTCGCCGGTGGTGGCGCCCAGGCCATAGGCGCTCTCGCGCACCTGCGGCGGCACGGTGTTGAGCAGGTCGCGCATGGTCGCGGCGATGAACGGCAGCACCATCATCGCGACGATGATCGAGGCGGCGAGGATGCCGGTGCCGTTGGGCACGCCCTTGCGTGAGCTTGTCCCAGATCGTGCCCGGCGGCGCGGCGTTCATCAGCGGCTGCTCGACGAACTTGGCGAACACCGGCCCGAACACGAAGAGGCCCCACATGCCGTAGACGATCGACGGGATGCCGGCGAGCAACTCGACCGCCGTGCCGATCGGCCGGCGCAGCATGCGTCGGGCAGAGCTCGACCAGGAAGAAGGCGACCCCGAATGCGATCGGCACGGCCATCAGCATCGCCAGCACGGCCACGGTGACGGTGTCGATGATCAGGGCGCGCGACGCCGAAGACTGCCCTGCACCGGGTCCCAGGTCGAGGTGACGAAGAACGAGACGCCGAACTTCTGGAAGGCCGGCCAGCCGCCGAGGACCAGCGAGACCAGGATGCCGCCCAGCGTGGCCAGCAGCATGGTCGCCGCGCCGAAGCAGAGGACTCGAACGCGCGCTCGAAGCCCGCGCCTTTCGGCGACGTGCGCGGCAGCGGGGCGGATTTGCAGCGTAGCCGCTTCGGTCATGCTCACATTCTTCACTGCGGTCGCCGGACGGAGCGTCCGCTCACAGGCGCGAGCGGACGCCCTCGCGGCGATCGGCCTCTCAAGGATAGACCGGCTTGCCGTTCGGGCCGACGATCGTGCGCCAGGAGTTGCGGATCAGCCCCTTCACCGAGTCGGGCAGCGGCACATAGTCGAGGCTGATGGCGGCCGGGTCGCCGTTCTTGTAGGCCCAGTCGTAGAACGCCAGCACGTCGTGCGCGGCCTGCGCGTTCGTCTGCTTCTTGTGCATCAGGATGAAGGTCGCGCCGCTGATCGGCCAGGCTTCGCCCCGGGCTGGTCGACCAGCAGCAGGTAGAAGCCGGGCGCGGCGTCCCACTTGGCGCCCGCTGCGGCGGCCGCGAAGTTCTCGGCCGTCGGCGCGACCCAGCGGCCGGCCTTGTTCTGCATCAGGGCAGTACGACATGTGGTTCTGCTTGGCGTAGGCGTACTCGACATAGCCGATCGCGCCGTTGGTCTGCCGGGTGAGGGCGGCCACGCCGTCATTGCCCTTGCCGCCGATGCCGACCGGCCAGTTCACCGAATTGCTGGCGCCGACCTGCTATGCCCACGCGGGGCCCATGATGCTCAGGTAGGTCGTGTAGATGAAGGTCGTGCCGGAGCCGTCCGAGCGGTGCACGACGGTGATCTTCTCGTGCGGCAGCTTCAGCGCCGGATTGAGCGCCTTGATGTGCGGATCGTCCCAGTAGGGGATCACGCCGCGATAGATGTCCGAGAGGACGCCGCCAGTCATCTTCATCTGGCCGGGGCCGATCCCCGGCGAGGTTCACCACCGGCACGACGCCGCCGATGACGGTCGGGAACTGCTGCAGGCCGTTGGCGTCGAGATCGTCCGGCTTCAGCGGCTTGTCGGAGGCGCCGAAGTCGACGGTCGATGGCCTCGATCTGCTTGATGCCGCCGCCGGAGCCGATCGCCTGGTAGTTCAGCTGGTTGCCGGTCGCCGCCTTATAGGCCTCCGCCCACTTCTGGTAGATCGGCGCCGGGAAGGTGGCGCCCGCGCCGGAGATGTTGGCCGCTATGGCGGCTACGCCGACGGCTGCGACCGCCAGTCCGGCGATCCCAGCTGCGATTTTCTTCAACATGGTTTTCTCCTGGATGGAGCGCCCCGTTCCATGTCGCTCCCGAAATAGGTCCTTAGCCGTGGCCGTTATCGGTTTTGTGACACCGTGGCGCCAAAGCCTCGTCATTGAACTGTCACCCAATTGTCGGCCGACCGTTACAAGGCGGCGCTAGACCCACCCCGTTCGGACCTGAGCCATAGCCGCCGCGCGCGGTCGGCGGGTCGTGCAAGAGGGGGACCCCTAAATGACCATGAGAACCGCGCTTTGCCGCGGGGCCGCGCTCGGCGCCTTGCTCGCGTGCGTCGTCGCGCCGGCGACCGCCAACGCCGCGACCAAGCATCACCATCCGAAGGCCCGGGCCGCGTCCGACGGTGGCGTGAAGAGCGACGTCGCGGAGCTGAAGGCCGAGGTCGCCTCGCTGGAGGCCTGGAAGGAACAGCAACAGGCCAGCGCCCAGCAGACCCAGGCCCAGGTGCAGCAGCTGCAGGGCCAGCTTGTGGAAGCCAACGACCGGGCAACGCGCGCCGAACAGCAGGTGGCCGCGCAGATCCAGACGATCCCGGGCACGGTCGCGACCGAGGTGGCCAAACACGCGCCGAAGTCCGACAAGATCTACTACAAGGGCATCACGCTCACGCTCGGCGGGTTCGCGGCGGCCGAAGGCGTCTACCGCACCAAGAACAATGTCGCCGACATCGGCTCGAACTATGCCAAGATTCCCTACGACAACAGCGTGCTCGCCCACACCGACGAGACTGCGCGGCACGGCGCGCCAGAGCCGGGTCTCGTTCCTGGCGCAGGGCAACATCAACCCGAACCTGGTGGCCGCCTTCTACGGCGAGTTCGACTTCCTGGCCGGCCCCACGACCGCCAACGAGAACGAGAGCAACTCGTTCAGCCCGCGCATCCGCAACGTCTACGGCACGCTCGACTGGAACGACTCGGGCTGGCACTTCCTGGCGGGCCAGAACTGGTCGCTGGCGACGATGAACGGCAAGGGCATCAGCCCGCGCAACGAGATCATCCCGCCCACCATCGAAGCGCAGTACGTGCCCGGTTTCGTCTGGGCCCGACAGCCGCAGATCCGTCTCGCGCACGACTTCGACGACAAGCAGGTCTGGGTCGCCGTCTCGCTGGAGAATCCGCAGACCACCTTCGGCGCCGCGGCCACCGGCACCGGCACGACGTTCACCGGCGTCACCGTCAACAACGCCGCCGCCGGCATCTCGCAGCTCTCGAGCGTCAACAACTTCTCGTTCAACCACTTCCCCGACGTGATCGCGAAGGTCGCCTTCGAGCCGGTGATCAACGGCGCCCAGCCGCTGCACTTCGAGGCGTTCGGCATCCTGCGCGAGTACTACGACCGGATAAACATCAACGGCGGCCAGGCGGTGACGGCCGGCCTCACGAACGGCAACTTCACCGACAACACCTGGGGCGGCGGGGGCGGCGGCGGCGTCACCTGGACGGCGGTGCCGAAGCTGCTCGACGTGCAGGGCAGCTTCCTGGTCGGCAAGGGCATCGGCCGCTATGGCGCGGGCCAGCTGCCCGACGTGATCGTCGGTCCGGGCGGCGAGCTCGAGGCCGTTCCCGAGTTCATGTTCCTGGTCGGCGCCACGGCGCACGCGACGCCGCAGCTCGACCTCTATCTGTTCGGCGGCGAGGAGCATCAGAGCGAGGTGTCCTCCGACCCGAAGATCGGCGCCACGCAGTTGCACCTCGGCTACGGCAACCCGTTCGCCACGCTCGGCAACTGCTTCGTCGAGCTCGCCACGTGCTCGCCGGACACCCAGCAGATCGACCAGGTCACGGTCGGCTTCTGGGACAAGGTCTACACCGGCAGCTTCGGCCAGGTGCGCGTCGGCGTGCAGTACTCGCACACGGCGCTGCACGCGTTCCCGGGCCTGGCGGGGGCCAACACCGCGGGCTTCCCGCCTGGTGTCGGCGTGCGTCCGAGCACCACGGACGACATGGTGTTCACCAGCTTCCGCTATTACCCGTTCTAGCTATCCGTTCCCCCGCGGACGGCCCGCCTCCCGGGCCGGTCCGCCACTTACCGCCCGGCGGCCATCCCCGCCGGGCGGCGCTTGTTTGCGGCCGCGCTCAGAACGTCCACTGGAACGCGGCGTAGTAGGTCACCGGATTGCTGACCCGCGCCCCGTCGACCGCATAGAGCAAGCCCCCGCGCCCGGCCGAGAACAGCAGGTGGTAGTGGTCGGTGACGTCGTACTGGCCGCCGAGGTTGAACCCGGTCACGCCGCCCCGGCCGACCATGTTCGACGTCGTGTGGAACACCTCGCCGCCCAGGGCGAGCTTCTCGGTGACCTGGCGCTGCAGCAGCCAGCCGGCGTACCAGTAGTTGCGGTTGCCCGGGCCCGGATTGATCCAGTAGCCGCCGCCGCCGTAGGTGGTCCACTTGCCGAAGTCCTTCTGCACCCAGACCGGCAGGAAGACCTGCACATAGCCGGCGCCCAGCCCGCGGCGCGCACTGCCGGACGGCAGCTCGACCAGCGGGAAGACCCCGATCTGCGGATACCAGTCGTCCTTGCCCGGGTTGATGAAGCGGTATTTGGCGCCGAGCTCGGTGTCGCCGATCCCATACTGCGACGGCGCGCCGTCGGGCAGGTCGTAGGCGAGGTTCGCGATGACATGCAACTGGAGGTTCGGGGCGGCGCCATAGTTCACCTCGACCGACGGACCGACGCCGGTCGCGTCGTGCGCGTCGATGGCGCCGGCCGAGAAGGCGTAGACCTCCCAGTGGCCGAGATCGACCGGTTCGGGGTCGTCGGTGATGAACGGGGGACCGGCGAGCGCCACGGCGGGCGCCAGCAGACTGGCGCAGGCCACGATCAGCGCCAGCAGCGATCCGGCTCGGGCTCTCCCCATCGCACCCCTCCATAGCCTGGCGCCGACCCGGTGAACTATCAGCCAAGGCTGCACCGAAATCGACAGGCCGCCGCTCCGGTTCCGCCAGGCAAGATCGGGAGGGCTGGACGGCAGGCCCGCGGGCCGCTTCATGGCGCAGATGAGCACGCTCGCCCTGCGCCGCGACGACTCCCGCCTCGCGCTGGCGGCCCTGGTGTTCGGCGCGCTGGTGATCGCAACCAGCCCCATCCTGGTGCGGCTGGCGGCCTGCGGGCCGGCGGCGGCCGGCTTCTGGCGGCTGGGCTTTGCGACCCCGCTGCTCGCCCTGATGGCGGCAGCCGCGCCCAGATTCGGCGGGATGGGCGCCGGCGGGATAGGAACCCCGTCGCGCGCCATGCTGCTGGCCGGCCTATGGTTCGCGCTCGACCTCGGCTGCTGGCACTACGGCATCCGCTACACCTCGGTCGCCAACGCCACGGTGCTGCCCAACCTGACGCCGGTGATCGTGACGCTGGTCAGCTGGTTCGCCTTCAGGGAGCGGCCGCGTCCGGTCTTCCTGATCGGCATGGCGACGGCGATCGCCGGCGCGGTGCTGATGGCCGAGTTGGCCGCGCGCACGACGGGCGGGGCCGCTGCCGCACGTCGGCGACATCCTCTCGGCCTCCACCGCCATCTGGTACGCGGCTCTACTTCATCGCGGTGCGCAGCGCCCGCCTGGCGCGCTCGACGCTGAGCGTGATGCTGTGGTCGGGTCTGGTCGGCGCGCCGCTGCTGCTGGCGACCGCGCTCGTCCTGCGCGAGCAGATCCTGCCCGCCACCGCGCTCGGCTGGGCGGCGGCGGCCGGGCTCGGCCTGGCGCACGTGTTCGGACAGGGCTCGATCGCCTGGGCGCTCGGTCGGCTGCCGGCCTCGACCGCCTCGGTGACGGTGCTGGTGCAGCCGGTGGCCGCCGCGGTGTTGGCCTACTTCGATCTTCGGCGAGACCCTGACCCCGCTGCAGGCGCTGGGCGGCGCGGTGGCCCTGGCCGGCGTCGTCATCGCCCAGCAGGCGCCCGCTGGGCGGTAGCGCGTGTCGCCAAGGCGGCGCGCCCGGTTATAGCGGCGGTCCCGTCTACGGCGGCGGGCCCTACTACGGCGGCAGGCCCTACTACGCGGGTGGGTACTACCACCCCAATCGGACCTACTATCGCGGCGCTGGGTACTACTATCCCTATGGGGCCGGCGCACACGTCCTGCGCGGCGGCGCGACCGGCGCAGCCTTGGGCGCCGCCATCGGCTGCCTCGTGACGATTTCCGGTCTGCGCCCCGGGCGCCGCGGTCGGCGCGGCCATCGGCGGCGGCACTGGCGTCATCGCCGGCGCCGCCTCGACGCCGCCGTATTACTACCCGCCGCCGGCCTACTAGGCGCCTCAGACCTCGTAGCGGTCGAAGACCCGCTCGGCGCGGTCGAGTTGGCGGGCCACGTCCTCGGGGTGGTGACGGATCGCCGAGGCGGCGCACTTCAGCGTCAGGAGCGCGACGTACGCGCGCAGCGCCTGCGGCTCGAAGCCGGCGGCGTCGACGACGTCCCAGATCGGCTGGCCATGACCGTCGAGGTCGAAGGCGAACGCCACGAGGTCGAACCGGTGGTCGCCGGCGCAGGCATTCTCCCAGTCGATGATGCCGGAGAGCGCACCGTCATCGATGAGGACGTTGTCGGTGTGCAGGTCGAGGTGAACAAGCCCGTCGTCGGGGAACCAGCCTGGATCGGCGTCGGCGCCGACCGCCTCCACGCGGTCGAGCACGGCAGCGCTGCGCCGACCCCCGGCGCGCAGCGCCTCATGCATCGCCCATCCGTCCTGTCCGACCGTCAACGTACGGACGACAAACGCGCCCCAAGTGGGCTGGTCGGCGGCCGGTCGCGGGCCTCGGATGCCTGCCTTGGCGGCGATGCACCGGGCCATCGATTCGACGACCGCCGGCGACGGGTTGTCCTGCGATCGCCCGGGCAGGAACCGTTGCGCGGAGAGCGTCCCGCCGTCGAAGGCGCTCACATGCAGGTACTCGGGCGCCGGGACGCCGCGCGCTCGGAGCTCATCGAGCCCAGGCAGCAGCGCCGCATACCGGTCGGCCATCGTCTCGCCGGGAGACCACTTGAGGACGACCGGCGCGCCGTCGGACGCCGTGGCGAACCAGGCGCCCTGAGACCTGCCGCCGGGGGCGCGAGCGCCGAGTTCGAAGCCCAGCTGACGCAGCCGAGCGCGGTTCATGTCACCCGTCGCGTAAGGCGCAGCCAGACCCTCGACGCCTCGAGTTGTATGGTCATGACCCATCCGCGAGCGCTCGGGCGACGATCGCCTCGACCACCTCGCTCTTGGCGTTCGCATAGTGCTGGACGTGCCGCCAGACCTGGCTCGCGAGGGCGCGCTTGGCCTCGGCGTAGAGCGCCAGTTCCTCCGGGTGGGTGCGGCAGCGGTCGCGAAAGCCGACCATGCGGGCGATCTCGGGCGTCCCGGCCGTGAAGACGTGCAGGTTCACCACCGGCGCCTCGCCTTTCAGCACCCGGTGCTGCTCCCAGTCTGGCTCGCGCAGGTGCAGGCGGTAACCCTGGGCGGTGAGGGCAGGGACGTAGGCGTCCTCGTTGGCGGAGTTGGTGACGGCCAGCAGGATGTCGATGATCGGCTTGGCGGACAGGCCGGGGATCGAGGTCGAGCCGACGTGCTCCAGCACCAGCGCCTTCTCGCCGAGCGCGGCGCGGATCTTCGCGGCCTCGCCCTCGTACTGCGCGGGCCAGGCGGGGTCGTAGGGCGCGAGGTAGATCTGCGCGTTGTGCGGCGTCACCGGTGCGCCCAGGCGGATCGCCGCCATTTCCTCGTCGGTCTCGGGCTTCTTCGACACGTTGGCCGTTCCGAGGGCTCAGGGCGCGCCGGAGAGGCTGATCTCGGCGCCCTCGCAGTCGAGGATGCGCGAGAGCAGCGTGCCGTGCTCGTCGACCGGCGCTTGGGTGAAGCTGAGGCCCGCCGCCTCGCGCCCCGCATAGACGCCGGGCAGGTCGGGCGTCGTGAAGCCGAGCTGGACCCGGCCGGGCGGGTTGCGCTCGGAGGCGGGGTGCAGGGCGAGCGTCGTGGAGCCGGTGTCGAACTCGCTCCAGAACGGCGTCGCGAACTTCAGCTTCAGGCCGAAGGTGTCGCGGTAGAAGGCGACCGCCTTGTCCATGTCCGCCACGAAGGCGATCGCGTAACTGAACGTCGCTTGCATCGGCTGGCCTCCCCCCATTGGTCTCCCCTAGGGAAGCCGGCCCATAGCACGGCCGGGCCGCTGCGATGAACCGGCTTGGGTGGCGGAAGCGGAGGGACGGATGAAGGATCTCGCGGGCAAGACGGCGTTCGTCACTGGCGCGGCGTCCGGGATCGGGCAGGGGGTCGCCACCAGCCTGGCGCAGGCGGGCGTCAAGGTGATGCTGTGCGACATCGAGCAGGGCGCGCTCGATGCGGCCGTGGCGCGGCTGAAGGAGACCAACGCCGACGTCGAGGGCGTGCGCGCCGACGTCTCGCTGAAGGCCGAGCTGCAGGCGGCCGCCGAGGCGACGCTGGCGCGCTACGGCGAGGTGCACATCGTGCACAACAACGCCGGGGTCGGCGGCGCGGGCGGCTATGGCGCCTGGAACGACGCGGGCTGGAACTGGACGATCGGCGTCAACCTGATGGCGGTGATCTGGGGCGTCGAGATCTTCGGCCCGCTGATCGAGCGCCACGGGCAGGGCGGCCACATCGTCAACACCGCCTCGATCGCCGGCCTGATCTCGGGCAGCGGCAATCCCTACAACGTGACCAAGTACGGGGTCGTCGCGCTGTCGGAGGGCCTGCGCGTCGAGCTGGCGCCCCGCGGCATCGGAGTTTCGGTGCTGTGCCCGGGCTTCATCCGCACCAACATCGTCACCTCGATGCGCAACCTGCCGGACCGGTTCGCAGACGCGGCCGGCGCAGTGGGCGCCGGGGGCGACCTGCCGGCCTGGCTCGGCGGCATCCGCGAGCGGGTCGCGGCCGGGATCGACCCGGCCTACGTCGGCGACCTGGTGCGCGAGGCGATCGAGGGCGACTGGCCCTACATCTTCACCGACCCCGAGTTCGAGCCTTACATCGACGCGCGCTTTGCGGCGATCAAGGCCGGCTTCGACCGCATCCGCGACCGCCAGCCGAAGCGCTGAAATCTCGCGGCGCTCTTCAGCTGAGAGCTGATCGTACGATCGTCCCATCGCAACACTCCCCCGAGCGAGTGTTGCACTTCGTTTGTGAACCCAGCAGCGCCTGTCCGGGATCTACTTGGAACCATTGCAGAAAGTAGATCCCGGATGACTCCGCTTCGCGGGTCTCCGGGATGACAACGCCCGGGGAAGTCGGGTCATGCGCCAATCGCCGCGTCCAGGCGTCGCAACGGTGGTGCTTGCGTCACCGCTCCATGCGATTAGTTAGGTAGGCTAACTATCTCGCCAGGAATTGTCCGTGAACGCCCTGACCGCGCCTGACAAGACGTCGCCTCACAAGGACGTGCTGCCGCTGGCCGACGCGCTGCGGCCCGTGCTGCTGCGCGCCTCGCGGGCTCTGCGGCGCGAGGCGCAGCGCGCCGGCGTCTCGGCGCTCGACGCCCAGCTGCTGGGCGCGGTGAAGAAGAATGCCGGCGTCGGGGTCTCCGAGCTCGCCGACCGCGAGCAGATGACGCGCGCCTCGATGAGCGGGCACGTCAAGCGGCTGGAGGCGGCCGGCTGGATCGAGCGCGCGGCCGCCGAAGCCTAAGGACCGCCGCCGCGTCGGCCTGACGCTGACGGTCAAGGGGGCGCGGGCGCTCGACGCGATCCGCCGGCGCCGCAACGACTGGCTGGCGGCGGGCCTCGCCCGCCTCAGCCGCGAGGAGCGGGCGGCGCTCGCCGCCGCGGCCGCGCCGCTGGCCCGCCTGGCGGAGGACCGCTGATGGCGGAGACCGCGCTGCGCGGGGCCGAGCTGGAAGAACGCCGCGAGGCCGAGGCCGAGCTCGCCGCCGCGCTCGAGGGCGAGCCGATCGCCGAGCCGCTGGCGGCCGCTCCCACGGCGGCCGCGCCCGAGGACAAGCCGTTCTCCAGCCTGGTGCCTGCGATCATCGGCGCGGCGATGCTGATGCAGACGCTCAGCGCCACGGTGATCGCCAACGCGCTGCCGGCGATGGCGGTGACGCTGCACGAGGACCCGGTGCGGCTGAACACCACGATCAGCGTCTACCTGCTGGCGCTGGCCATCTTTCTGCCGGTGAGCGGCTGGGCGGCCGACCGCTTCGGCGCCAAGCGCGTCTTCCTGATCGCCATCGGCCTCTACGCTGCCTCGTGCGCGGCCTGCGGCTTTGCGACCAACCTCCCGGAGCTGCTGCTGGCGCGGGTCGCCGAGGGCGCGGCGGGCGCGCTGATGGGCCCGGTCGGCCGGCTGGTGCTGCTGCGCACGACGCCCAAGCACGACCTGGTTCGGGCGATGTCGGTGCTGACCATGCCCTCGATGCTGGGGCCGGTGATCGGCCCGCCGATCGGCGGCTTCATCGTCACCTACCTCTCGTGGCGCTGGATCTTCTTCCTGAACCTGCCGATCGCCGTGCTCGGCATCGTGCTGGTCAGCAAGTTCATCGCTGACATCAAGGAGGAGGAGGCCGGTCCGCTCGACTGGGTCGGCATGATCCTCACCGGGCTCGGCATGGCCGGCGTCGTCTACGGCTTCGAGAACCTCGGCCGCGCGCATGTGCCGCCGTGGCAGGCGCCGAGCCTGTTGGGCGCCGGCCTCGCGCTGCTGCTGGTCTACGCCTGGCACGCCAAGCGCACCGCCTACGCCATCCTCGACCTCAGCCTCTTCCGGATCAAAACCTTCTACGCCTCGGTGGTCGGCGGCACCTTCATGCGGATGGGGGTCGGGGCGACGCCGTTCCTGCTGGCGCTGCTGCTGCAGGTGGCGTTCGGCATGTCGCCGTTCCAGGCCGGGCCTGATGACCTTCGCCAGCGCCGCCGCGGCCCTCGTCATGAAGACCTGCGTGCCGCCGATCCTCGCCCGCTTCGGCTTCCGCACCACGCTCAGCGTCAACGCGGTGATCGTCGGCGCCTCGTTCATGACCTACGCGCTGTTCTACAAGGAGATGCCGCACTGGATCATGTACGTGATCCTGCTGACCGGCGGCTTCTTCCGCTCGCTGCAGTTCACGGCGCTGAACGGCCTCGCCTACGCCGATATCGACCAGCCGCAGATGAGCCGCGCCTCGACCATGTCGGCGATGGGCCAGCGCCTGGCGCAGAGCATCGGCATCGGCTTCGCCGCCACCCTGCTGCACATGCTGCAGGCCCACGCCCATGCCAAGCACGTGACCGCCCAGGTCATCGATCCGGCCTTCCTGATCATCGGCGGGGTGGCGCTGGTCTCGGCGATGTTCTTCGTCGTGCTGCCGGCCGACGCCGGCGCGGAGCTGCACGGGCGACCGCGGCCCATCCGGGCGTAAGATCGGTTCCGGCTCAAGGCGCCGTTGTGTAAACGGTCAAGCCTAAGTAAGCTCGGCAGTAGAGCGAATAAACTCTGCAGTAATGAACATGAGAGTTTCCCGGAACGGCGTGCGGTGACGCACGTTCCTACTGGAGATTGCTACCAACGCAATCGACATAGTCTTTCATCTGCAAAGGAACATCACCATGAGAAAGGCCCTGATCGCGCTCATGGCGGGGGGCGCTGTGGCGGCGGCAGCCGTGCCGGCGCTCGCCCAGAGCTATGACCCAGGCGTGGCGCAGCGTGAGGACGGCCTGCGCGCTCGGATCGACGACGGCGTCCGCGATGGCGACCTGTCGATCGGCCAGGCCGCGCGGCTTCGCGGCGAGCTGCGGGAGATCGTCGACCTGGACGCCAGATACCAGGACGACGGCATGACCGACTGGCAGGCGCAGGACCTCAGCTCCCGCCTGTCGCTGCTCGCCTCGCGCGTGAACCACGAAGTGAACATGAGCCGCGACTACAACGGCTACTGACGCCGGGCGCCCGCGCCCAGAGCGGTTTCGAGCTTGCCGGAATCGGCAAGCTCTCTTCGGAACCGCTCCGACTCGAAACGTTGGAGCGCGTTCGGACGCAAAAGATGGTTCCCACTTTTGCTGAGCGCGCTCCAGCCGACGGCCGTCCGCCTCGAAGCGGGCGGCCGTTGGCGCGCCTGCCCAGACGCTGTGTCGCAACGGAGGGGGTTTCGCGAACCGCGCTTAGTCTGTAACCGCGTCCCGTCTCTCAAGAGCGGGCGCTCAAGCGCCGCCGATCCCAAGGAATTCCGCATGGCAGAATGGTGGCGCGGCGCCGTCGTCTATCAGATCTATCCGCGCAGTTTCCTCGACACCAACGCCGACGGCATCGGCGACCTGGCGGGGGTGAGGCGCGGCCTCGACTACATCGCCAGCCTCGGCGTCGACGCCATCTGGCTGTCGCCCTTCTTCAAGTCGCCGATGAAGGATTACGGCTACGACGTCAGCGACTACCGCGACGTCGATCCGATGTTCGGAACGCTGGCCGATTTCGACGCCATGCTGCACGAGGCGCATGCGCGCGGCCTGAAGGTGATCATCGACCAGGTCTGGTCGCACACCTCCGACAAGCACCCCTGGTTCGTCGAGAGCAGTTCGTCGCGCGAGGGAGCGCGGGCCGACTGGTACGTCTGGGCCGATCCGAAACCGGACGGCGCGCCGCCCAACAACTGGCTGGCCTCGTTCGGCGGCGCGGCGTGGAGCTGGTCGGCCAAGCGCCGCCAGTACTACCTGCACAACTTCCTCCCCGAGCAGCCGGACCTCAACTTCTGGAACCCGGACGTCCAGGATGCGGTGCTCGACGTGGCGAAGTTCTGGCTCGACCGCGGCGTCGACGGCTTCCGGCTCGACGTCGTCAACTACTACTTCCATGACAACGAGCTGCGCGACAATCCGCCGGCCGGACGGCGGCGCATCCCCCTGATGGCGACCGACATGCAGTTCCATCGCATGGACCGCTCGCGGCCGGAGAACCTCGCCTTCATCTCCCGCGTGCGCGCCCTGATGGACAGCTACGGCGATACGATGACGGTGGGCGAGATCGGCGACGAGCCGCCGCTGCCGCGCCAGCAGGAGTACACCGAGCCGCCGGACCGGCTGCACACCGCCTACAGCTTCTACCTGCTCTCGGGCGCGGCCGGCACGCCCGGCCTGTTCCGCTCGGCGCTGGAATCCTGGGCCGGCGCGCGGGGCTGGCCGTCATGGTCGCTCGGCAACCACGACGTGACCCGCTTCCCGACCCGCATGGGCCACAACGACCCGCGCATGGCCCGCGCGCTGATGGCGGCGCTGACGGCGATGCGCGGCACGGTGTTCCTCTACCAGGGCGACGAGCTCGGCCTGCCGGACGGCCATGTGCCGTTCGAGCGGCTGAAGGACCCGTTCGCCATCGCCGTCCTATGCCGGCGGCCCGGGCCGCGACGGCGCGCGCACGCCGATGCCCTGGACCAGCGCCGCGCCGATGGGCGGGTTCACCGCTGCGCCGGACGCCTGGCTGCCGATGGACCCGTCCCACCTGCCGCTGGCGATCGAGCGCCAGGAGACCCACAACAATTCGATGCTCAACTTCACGCGGCGGCTGATCGCCTGCCGCAAGGACTCGCAGGCGCTGAAGACCGGGGCGGCGCTGCCGCTGACCGCGCCGGACAACGTGCTCGGCTTCGAGCGCGTCGAAGGCCGCGAGCGCGTCTACTGCTACTTCGAGCTGGGCGGCCGGCCGGCGACGGTCACCTGCCCCGACGCAGCCTGCGGCAAGGCCCTGCTGCTGGAGGACGGCGCGCGCCTCACGGCGGGCGGCGTCGAGCTCGCGCCCTACGCCTCGGCGATCCTTCGCGCTGTCGTCTGACGAGCTTCGCGTGCGCTAGTAGGGGCCGTTGCCCGCCGCCGAGATGAACCTGAGCGTGCCCAGGATGCCGACCACGAGGCCCGCCGCCAGCAGGATGATGAAGACGATGTTGGAGACGGAACGAGGCCCCATTTCGGCCATGTCGCTTTCCTCTTTTGCAAGCACGCCTGGGCTCGAGGGGCGAGCCGGCGCGCCTCATTAGCTGCTCCCCACGCCTCTTGCGACTCCCGCGTCGGCGCCGTCATAGGAGCAGGGCGCCTAGGCGCCGGGAGGTAAGCCATGATGAAGCGTTGGGCGGCGGCGTTGGCGGGGGCCTTGGCGGCGACGAGCCTCGGCGTCCCAACGGCGATCGCGGCCAGCGACCTGGAGTTCTACACCGGCGAGGCGCTCTTCACGCAGTGCTCGGCGCGGCCGGGCGAGGCCGAGTACGCGGCCCACGCGCTGCGCTGCGCCGGCTACGTGCTGGGCGTCAGCGACGCCCAGCAGGCGCGGCAGGGGGCGGGCCAGCCGGGCCGGGTCTGCCTGCCGGGCACCGCGAGCGCGAACCAGGTGGTGGCGGCGGTCAGCGCCTACCTGCAGGCGCACCCGGAGAAGCGGCCGCTGGCGGCGCAGGACCTGGTGATCGAGGCGCTGGGCGCCGCCTATCCCTGCCGGTGAGCGAGCGGCCGACGCCTGCGGCGCTGTTCGCGGCGTTCTTCTCGATCGCGCTTTCCGGCTTCGGCGGCACGCTGCCGTTCGCCCGGCGCACGCTGGTGGAGCGGCGCGCCTGGCTCAGTGCGGACGACTTCACCGAGACGCTCTCGCTCTGCCAGAGCCTGCCCGGACCCAACGTGGTCAACATGTCGATCGTGGTGGGCGCCAGAGCCTGCGGCTGGCGCGGCTCGATCGCGGCGTTCGCAGGTCTCGTCGGCACGCCGGTGCTGATCGTGATCGCGCTCGGCGCGCTCTACAGCCGCTTCGGCGGGCTCGACCAGGTGAAGCACGCGCTGATCGGCCTGGGGGCGGCCGCCGCCGGCCTGGTGGTCGCCACCGCCGCGCGGATGGCCGAGCCGCTGCTGAAGTCGCGGCCGTGGGTGGCGGCGCCGTTCATCGCCGCGGCGTTCCTGGCCGTGGCGATCCTGCGTCTGCCGCTGCCGTGGGTGCTGGTGGTGCTGGCCCCGATCAGCATCGCCGCCGCGGCCGGCTGGCGGCGCTTCCGCCGATGAAGACCACCGACACCCTCGCGGCGCTGGCCGTGCAGTTCGCCGGCCTCTCGCTGGTGGCCTTCGGCGGCGCCAACGCCGTCATCCCGGAGATCCGCCGCCAGTCGGTCGACGTGCAGCACTGGATGACCGACCAGGACTTCGCGTCGCTGTTCGCGATCGCCCAGGCCGCGCCCGGGCCGAACTTCCTGGTCACCACGCTGGTCGGCTGGAAAGCGGCCGGCCTGCTGGGCGCGCTGGTCGCGACGGCGGCGATGTGCGCGCCCTCCTGCCTGCTCACCTTCTGGGTCGCCAAGGTCTGGGACCGCTACCGCGAGACCGAGTGGCGCATCGCGGTCGGCGCCGGCCTCGCGCCGGTGACGGTGGGCTTCGTCTTCTCGAGCGCCTTCGTGCTGGTGCGGGCGGCCGACGCCGACTGGCGCCTGGCGCTGGTGACGGCGGCCAGCGCCGGCGTCGCCTTCTTCACCCGCCTCAACCCGCTCTGGTGCCTGGGCGCGGCAGCGGCGCTCGGCGTGGCGGGGGCGTTTGGTTAGGCGGCGTACACATAAGCCAGCGTCAACCCCAGCTTGCGCAGCTTCGTCGAGCGGACCTAGGTTTCTCGGATGAGCGATGGGCAGACAATACAAGTGACGCCGATTTTCGGGTGGGGCTGGGTCGTTGGGGGAGAGCCGCGTTTTGAGGTGCCAAAGCAATTCACGATGGCTTTGGAAGGCACGGAAGTCATGCGCTGTACGGGACGGGTCCTTGATGATGGTCACGAGTTCCGGGGACGGCGCGTAACTCTTTCGCCCCGCCATAAGGAGTGGGATCGTGCCGTCAACATCGAGGTCGAACCGCTCGACCCGAGCGGCCGTTCGTCCATGGGTTTCGGCATGCTCGAAGCAGAAGTCTGCTTTCTGCACGCAGGTGGATGATCGCTTATCGCCGCGTGCTGGACGGTCGCCCCGCCGCGTCCCGAGCCGGTGACGTAGCCTCGTCACCCTCTCCTGATGAACACGCTGGAAGCCTCAGGACACGGTCTCCGCGCTCGCCGCGTCGGCCTTCGGCGCGGGCGTGGGCGCAGGCCTCACCGGCGCGCCTTGTGCGCCGCCGGGCCGGCGCCGGGGCCATAGGCGCAGCGCGATCAGCGCCACGATCAGCACGCCGAGGCCGGTGGCGACGATCGAGAGCGCCGCCGAGGTCTGACGCTCCTTCACGAGCGCGCCCTGCAGCTCGGTGTCGAGCCGGGTGAGCTGGTCCTTCTCGCCGGCGATGGCGGTCTCGTCGCTCTTCAGCCGGTCCTGCAGCACCTGCACCGAGGCCGGCACGCACGGGCCTGAGCCGAAGCTCGCCTTCACCGCGGCGTCGGTCAGGAAGCGCGCCAGCACCGACGATTGGGTGGCGATGAACTGGCCCTGCGGCGTCGTCATCTGGCCGTCGTCGCCCATCTGCTCGCCGGCGCCCCAGGTATTGACCCCGATCACCCGCCCGCAGGCGTCGATCAGCGGCCCGCCCGAGTTGCCGGGATTGATCGGCGCGGTGTGGAAGATGGTGTCGATCCGCGCCCCACCCGGCGCGACCGCGGAGAAGAGGGCGATCGAGCCCGGCGTCACGTAGGGCTCCTGCGGGCGCAGGATCTCGGTCAGCGGCAGCTTGCGCACCTCGTCCGTGATGCCCGGGAAGCCCAGCGCCCGAACCGTCGCCTCCTTGCCGGGCTGGGTCTCGGCGATGGTCATGGCCGGCGAGGAAAGGCTGGGCGCGGCCAGGAGCGCCAGGTCGGCGTCGAGCCAGGTCTGCTTGACCATGGCCCGCTGCGCGGTTCCGCCGGCGTCGCGCTCGGGAATGACGAAGGTCTCGACCTCGACGGCCTGCGGCGCGCCGACCACCATGTGCCGGTTGGTGATGACGAGGCCGGGCGCGACGGCGAAGCCGCTGCCGGTCTCGAGCGCGACGGGCTCGCCGACCGCGTCGAGCGAGACGGTGACCACGCGCACCACGCTGCGCTCGGCCTGGTGCAGCGGATCGGTCGGTTCGGTCTGGGCCATCGCCTGGGGCTGGGCGGCGAGCGGCGCGGCGAGCCCAAGCGCAAGGGCCAGCGCGAGCGCGCCCGCGCTGCTTCTCGCCCACCTCGACGCGTCTCGCATGCAGAAGGTCACAGAAGTCCCGACACCGGACCTGCAGCCTACCATCATCCGCACGACCGCGGAATTAACGCCGCGCCGGAGCCGTCCTGCAAGCACGGGCGCCTTCCGATCGCCGCAGCGGCGTGCTGGCGTGTGGGCGCCGAATGGCTCAGTGTAGGCCATCATTTCGGGAAGGAGACGGCGCCATGACCGCGATCACGGACAGGCCCGCTTATCTCGACAAATCCGCGCCGCTGGAGGCGCGGGCGCGCGATCTGCTCTCGCGGCTGACGCTGGAGGAGAAGGTCGGGCTGATGGCCGGGTCGGCGGCGTTCACGCTGGAAGGCGCCCCGCGCCTCGGCGTGCCGCGGATCCGGGTGGCGGACGGGCCGACCGGCGTGCGCTCCAACGAGGGCGAGCCGGCCACCGTCTTCCCGGTCGGCGTCGCGATGGCGGCGACCTGGAACCCGGAGATCGCCCGCGAGGTCGGCGCCGCGATCGGCCGCGAGGCCCTGGCGCTCGACAACCACGTGATCCTCGCGCCCACGATCAACATCGTCCGCACGCCGCTGTGGGGCCGCAACTTCGAGACCTATTCGGAAGACCCGTTCCTCGCCGGCCGGCTGGGCGCGGCCTACGTCGAGGGCCTGCAGAGCGAAGGGGTCGGCGCGTCGCTGAAGCACTACGCCGCCAACAACCAGGAAGAGAACCGCATGACGGTCAGCGTCGAGGCCGAGGAGCGGACGCTGCGCGAGATCTACCTGGCCGCCTTCGAGCACGTCGTGAAGACGGCCAATCCGTGGACGGTGATGGCCTCCTACAACAAGGTCGCCGGGGTCTACGCCACCGAGAACCGGCGGCTGATGGTCGACATCCTGAAGGACGAGTGGGGCTACGACGGGGTCGTGGTCTCCGACTGGGGCGCGGTGCACGCCACCGCCGCGGCGGCCAACGGCGGGACCGACCTGGAGATGCCGGGCCCGGCGCAGTGGTTCGGCCGCAAGCTGGTCGACGCGGTGAAGGCCGGCGAGGTCCCCGAGCGGCAGATCGACGATGCGGCGCTCCGGATGTGCCGGCTGATCCTGCGCACCGGCGCGCTCGACGGCGGCGAGCCGAAGAAGGGCGAGATCCGCACCCAGCGCCATCGCAAGATCGCCGAGCAGGCGGCCGCGGAGGCGGTGGTGCTGCTGCGGAACGAGGACGACCTCTTGCCGCTGGAGCCCGCCCAGCTGAAGCGGCTGGCGGTGGTCGGACCGAACGCCGAGGCGCGGCGCATCCAGGGCGGCGGCTCCTCGCAGGTGCGCACCGACCGGCGGGTCTCGATCCTCTCGGCGATCACCGACCGGCTGGCGGGCCGCGCCGAGGTGCTGCACGCCGACGGCGGCGACAACGAGCCGGTGCCGCCGGCCGCCCGGCCCAACATGTTCAGCCCCGACGAGGCGCGCGGCCAGGCCGGGCTGCTCTGCGAATACTTCGCGGACGCCGACATGAGCGGCGCGCCGATGCTGGCCCGGCCCGAGCGGCAGCTCGGCAAGCTGGTCAGCCACAACATGGGTGTCGGGCAGCCGGCGAACTACGCGGCGTTCCGCTGGTCCGGCTGGTTCTGGCCCGACCGCGACGGGCGCCATGAGTTCTCGATCCGCGGACCCGGCGAGATGCGCGTGTGGCTGGACGGCAAGCCGCTGATCGATGCGGCGACGCCGGGCTATCCGGACCGCCTCGACCTCGGCGGCGGCGATGCGCCCCGCAAGACCGCGGCCGCCCAGCTGCTCGCCGGCCGCGGCTACCCGATCAAGGTGGAGTACGTCCGCGCGCTGCCGACCCGCGACGAGCAGGCGGCCTCGGGCGGCGCGCCGGCGCGGCTGTCATGGGAGTACGTCAGCCTCGGCGTGCGCTCGCAGCGCGGCACGATCGCGGAGGCCGCCGAGCTGGCCGCCAGTTGCGACGCCGCGGTGGTGGTGATCGGCGCGGCCTCGATCAGCGAGGGCGAGGGCTACGACCGCACCTCGCTCGACCTGCCGGGCGACCAGAATGCGCTGGTCGAGGCGGTGCTGGCCGCCAACCCGCGCACCATCGTCGTGCTGGTGAACGGCGCGCCCTACGCCTTGCCCTGGATCGACCATGTGCCGGCCGTGCTGGAAGGCTGGCTGGGCGGCGAGGCCGGCCCCGATGCGGTCGCGCGCATCCTGCTGGGGGAGGCCGAACCGTCCGGGCGGCTGCCGGTCACCTTCCCGGCGACGCTCGAGGACACGCCCGCCCATCCCTTCTACCCAGGTGGTGAGACGGTGACCTATGGCGAGGGCCTGCGGGTCGGGTACCGGCATTTCGACGCCTCCAACGAGCCGCCGCTGTTCCCGTTCGGCTTCGGCCTCACCTACACGCGGTTCCGCTACGCGGACCTCGAGGCGCCGGAGACGGCCCGGGTCGGCGAATCAGTCCCGGTCACGTTCACGCTGAAGAACGTCGGCGAGCGGCCCGGCAAGGAGACCGCGCAGCTCTACGTGCGGCCGCGCGGGCCCTCGGTCGACCGCCCCGTCAAGGAGCTGAAGGGGTTCGCCAAGGTGGAGTTGCAGCCGTCGCAGTCCCGCCAGGTCCGAATCGACCTCGACGCGCGGGCGTTCGCGTTCTACGACCCGGACAAGCGCGAGTGGGTGGCGGAACCCGGGGCCTACGACCTGCTGATCGGCGGTTCGGCGGCAGATATCGAGCTCCAGACCACCGTACGCCTGGAAGATTGACTTCGGAGCGAGCCGAAGATGAGCAAGATCGCGGTCCCGCCGGGCTGCTGCATGAAATCTGATCGAAAGAAATCATACTATAACCGCAACATCGGAGACGACCCGGTGGTGCTTGCTTGCACTGGCGCAAAGCCGCGCTCCGCCTTAATTATGCCGGCGCTCGGCACGACTGGGCGGCTTCGGCGCGACCTTCGCGGGGGGGCGACGCTAGAGGGATGAGCATTTTGGGGACGGGCCGCATGGACCCACGTGCGCAGGGCGACAGGGAACCGACGGCGGCGGCGTCTGAACAGACTGTCGATTCGCGGCGTGTGGAAGTCGCCGTGGCCGGCCGCCCGGCAGGGGACGACCTGCGGGCCCTGCTGGAGCGCGACGGCGTCCTGATACTTGAGACGGAGCCGTTCCGTCTCACCGACGACGACTTCGAGCTCATCGACCGCCAGGCGAGCGACGGGCGCTCGAAGAACTGGAGCTTCAATCCGCGCACCGGCGAGCTGGACGGCGTGGTCGGCGGCGGCGAATCGATCACCGGCCTTCGGGCCATCATGTCGCGATACGTGCAGTGGTCGCAGGAGCTGATCGCCGACTTCTTCCCCGGCTACATCAACGACCTGGGTCTCGGCCGCACGAGCCTGAGGACCCGCTCCGTGCAGGAAGAGCCGCCGCTCAGCCGCCGCAAGGACGACCGCAGCCTGCACCTGGACGCCTTCACCTCGCAGCCGGTGGCCGGGCGCCGCATCCTGCGCGTCTTCAGCAACGTCGATCCGACCGGGGCCGGCCGCGAGTGGGCGATCGCCGACGGCGGCTTCGAGGACTTCGCCGAGCGCTTCCGCCATCGCACGCGCCGCCTGCTGCCGGGCGAGGCGCGCCTGCTCGAGACGCTGTCGCTGACCAAGTGCCGGCGCACCGACTACGACCAGATCATGCTGGGCATGCACGACGCGGCCAAGCGCGACCGCAGCTACCAGGCGACGGCGCCGCGCCGCTTCGTCTCCTTCCCGGGCGGGTCGACCTGGCTCGCCTTCACCGACCAGACCCCCCACGCCGCCGTCAGCGGCCAGTGCGCGCTGGAGCAGACGTTCTACGTGCCGGTCGAGTTGCTGGCCGATCCCGCCGCCTCGCCGCTGCGCATCCTCGAACGCCTCTGGGGCGCGCCGCTGGTCTGACCGCGGCTTGACCGGGCCGGCGGCCCGGACCACTGCTGCGCCGCCACAGGGGAGGCGCGCGGCATGGCGACGGACATCTTTTCGCTGGAAGGGCGTACGGCGCTGGTCACCGGCGGCTCGCGCGGCATCGGCAAGATGATCGCGCGCGGCTTCATCGAGCGCGGCGCGAAGGTCTACATCTCCTCGCGCAAGGCGGCCGACTGCGACGCGACCGCCGAAGAGCTTTCGAAGGACGGCGGGACCTGCATCTCGCTGCCGCAGGACGTCTCGACGGTGGAGGGCTGCACGGCGCTGGCGGCCCGGATCGGCGAGGCGGAGCCGGCGCTGGACATCCTGGTCAACAACGCCGGCGCCGCCTGGGGCGCGGAGTTCGACGACTTCCCGGAAAGCGGCTGGGACAAGGTGCTGAACCTGAACCTGAAGTCGCCGTTCTTCCTGACCCAGGCGCTGCACGCCAGGCTGGCCGCCGGCGCCTCGCAGGACAAGCCCGCCAAGGTGATCATGATCGCCTCGATCGACGGGATCCGGCTCAATCCGCAGGAGACCTACTCCTACCACGCCTCGAAGGCCGGCCTGATCTACCTGACCCGCCGCATGGCCGCCCGGCTGGTGCGCGACTGGATCGTGGTCAGCGGCATCGCGCCGGGCGCCTTCGCCTCGCAGATGAACCGCGACGCGCGCGACCATGGCGACGAGGTGGCCAAGCGCATCCCGATGCGCCGCATCGGCCGCGACGAGGACATGGCGGCGGCCGCCATCTACCTCGCCTCGCGCGCCGGCGACTACGTGGTCGGCGAGACCATCGCCGTCGACGGCGGCGTCGCGCTGGGGAGCATCGGCGCCTAGTCGGGCAGGAAGTCGGCGATCCGGATGCGCAGGCCGGGGATCAGCGACGGCTCGAGCGCCGCGCTGAACGGCCGAGGCTCGGCGGGCCACGCGCCGTCGGCCCGATGCACGTGCGTGACGCCGGCGTTCACGTCGGCGACCCAGTACTCGCGCACGCCGAACCGGCGATAGAGCTCGGCCTTGCGCCGCAGGTCGTGGGCGAGGGTCGAATCCGAGATCTCGATGATCAGCAGCAGGTCGGGCCCGCGCACCTGGCCGACCCGCATCGACGCCGGGAAGAGATAGAAGTCGGGCTCGGGCCAGTCCTTGTCGCCGAGCCGCAGCGTGCCGTCGGGCGTCATCGCGATCTCGTCCGGAAGCACGCGCGCCAGAAAACGATTGAGCGCGATCCTGATCGATAGATGCGTTTCCCCCTCCGACGGCATGTCGATGATCTCCCCGTCGATCAGCTCGAACCGGTCATCCTCGTCGAGGACGCCGGCGGCCTGCATCTGCAGCACCTCTTCGCCGGTGAAGCCGTGCCGGGTCGGGGCCTGGAGTTGGCGGCGCATCCACGCGTTCATGCTGGCGAGCCTAGCACAAGGCGGCGCGCCGCGCCCCAGCGACGCCGCCCCGCTTTAGGGGCCTTTTCACAGGTTGCCGGTATCCAGCGTGGCGACATGCTTGGCCTCGCCGCATTCTCGCTCGCGTCCTCTCAGTGGCTGCTGACGGGCGTCCTTGTCATCGGCGCCGGAGGCGCTGGGCTCGCCGTGGGACGCTGGGCCACGGCGAGAAGTCTCCGCCGCACGCTCTCGGCGCTGGACGATGCGATCCACGGCCTGGAACGCGGCGAGCCTGCCCGCCTCGCCAGGCCCGAGCGCGGTGAGGTCGCCCGTCTGGCCGAGAGCTTCAACGCGATGGCCGCGGCCGTGGGTGAGCGCGAGCGCGTGATCACCCAGCTGGCGATGAGCGACCCGCAGACCGGGCTTCCCAATTGCCGCGCGCTCGAGGCGGAGCTGGGCGCGTTCGCCGCTTCCGGCGAGCAGAGCGCGGTGGCGGCCGCCGTTTCGATCGACCGGTTCGCTGCGCTCCGCGCCGCGATCGGCCACGGGCCGGCGGAGGACCTGCTGAACGACGTCGCCCACCGCCTCGCGGAGAAGGCGCCCGCGGCGCTGGTCGGACGCCTCTCGCCCGATACGCTCGGGATGCTCTTCGGCGCAGGCGGCGTGAAAGCGACGCAAGGCCTCGCCAGCGGACTGGCGGCCGAGCTCGAAGGGCCGACGCCGGTCGGCGAGACGACAGCGGAGATCTCGCTCACCGTCGGCGTCGCGCCGGCGGGCGAGCCGGCGGCCGGGGAGCGCGCCGCGTTCGTCCGCGCCGCCATCGCTGTGGAGCAGGCGCGAGCGGCGCGGCGCAAGGTCGCCGTCTTCGACGACGCGACCTACGGCGACCCGCAGGCCAATCTCGCGCTGATGAGCCAGATGCGGGCCGCCATCGAGACCGGACAGATCCAAGTCCACCACCAGCCGAAGTACGACATCCGGCAGGGCCACACCGTCGGCGTCGAGGCGCTGGTGCGCTGGGCCCATCCTGCGCGCGGCCTCTTAAGTCCCAGCGTCTTCGTGCGGCTGGCCGAGGCGACCGGCCACATCCGCGCGCTGACCGACCATGTGCTTGGCCGTGCGATCGCCGATCAGGCCGCGCTGCGCCGCGCGGGACACGAGCTCGATGTCTCGGTGAACATCACCGGGCGGCTGCTGTCCGATGCGGATTTCGTCGACCACGTGCTGGCGACGGCCGGCGCCGCCGCGGGTCGCGTCTGGCTCGAGGTGAATGAAGCGGCCCTCGTCGACGATCCGGAGCGGGCGCTGCAGCACGTGGAGCGCCTCGCCGAGGCGGGCGTCGGCGTCTCGATCGACGACTATGGCGCCGGCCCGCTGTCGCTTGCGCGCCTGCGCCAGATCAGGGTCGATGAAGTGAAGATCGACCCGTCGCTGATCCTCGATTTGGCGGACGCCCGCCGCAACACGCTGCTGGTGCGCGGCGCCGTCGAGCTTGCCCATGGCCTCGGCATGAAGGTCACGGCCAAGGGCGTGGAGACCAACGAGGCCTACGCCCTGCTGGCCAGCATGGGGTGCGACTTCGCGCAGGGCTTCCTGATCGAGCGACCGATGCCGCTCGAGCAACTGCAGGCGTTTCTGGCCGAGGATCGCGCCGCCGCACGTTTCGGCTGAGCCGGGGAGCGGCCAGGCGCCGCCGCCGGACTGGCCACCCGCCTGCCGACCAGCGCGCCTGCGCGGCTGGCGCCCAGGTCCTTTTGCGGCGCGGCGCCGGGGTTTGGCAGGCGACAAGCGAGATGCGGGAGGCTAGAACCCCGCGCCCCTTCACGGAGTTTCCCCGGAACCGACATGCCAGACGACGCCGAAAACACCCTGATCATGACGCTCGAAGCTGGGCCGGTGATCATCCGCCTTCGTCCCGACCTCGCGCCGGGCCATGTGGCGCGCATCAAGGAGCTGGCCCGGGAGGGCTTCTACGACGGCGTGATGTTCCACCGGGTGATCCCCGGCTTCATGGCGCAGGGCGGCGATCCGACCGGCACCGGCGCCGGCGGCTCCGAGAAGCCCGACCTCAGGGCGGAGTTCTCGAAGGAGAAGCACGTGCGCGGGGTCTGCTCGATGGCGCGCACCAGCGATCCGCATTCGGCCAACAGCCAGTTCTTCATCTGCTTCGAGGACGCCGACTTTCTCGATGGCCAGTACACCGTGTGGGGCGTCGTCACCGAAGGCATGGAGCACGTCGACGCTCTGCCCAAGGGCGAGCCGCCGCGCGCGCCCGGAAAGATCGTCTCGATGCGCGTGGCGGCCGACGCGCAGCGTTAAGCACGTTCACCTGGCAGTCAGGTTCGGCCGCGCAGGCTTCAAACGAGGCAACGGACCTCTGTCGGAGACCAAAATGAAGAAACTGCTCGCGGCAGCCGTATCGGCCGTTCTTTTGGCGGCCGGGGGGCTCTCCACCACCGCAAAAGCCGACCCGGTGCTCGTCGGCGACCCCTACCTGCAGCCCGCTCAGGTGGGGATCTACTTCTGGGGGGGCCATCGGTATTGCTGGTACTACAACGGCTGGCGCGGCCCCGGCTGGTACTGGTGCGGCTATCCCTGGCGCTCGGGCTTCGGCTGGGGCGGGGTCTGGGGCTGGAACAACTGGGTCGGACCTGGCGCCGGCTGGTGGGGCTGGGGCAGCGGCCATGGCTACCATGACTGGCGCGGCGGCGGTTACTACCACGGCGGCGGTTACTACCACGGCGGCGGCTACCCCGGCGGCGGCTACCACGGCGGCGGCGCCTGGCACGGCGCGGCCGTGGGCGGCGGCGGCGCCCACTTCGCGGGCGGCGGCGGCGGTGGCGGCGGCTGGCACGGCGCGGCTGTGGGCGGCGGCCATGGCGGCGGCGGCCACGGCGGCGGCGGTGGCCACGGCGGCGGGGGTGGGGGTGGCGGCGGCCACCACCACTAGTCGCTTCCAGGCCGGCTTCTGAAGGCGCGCCCCAAGTCGCCCACTTGGCCGCGCCCGACGGTCGCGGGCTTTCCGCGGCGCGCAGCCTTGTCCTAAAGGACCCGGCATGCGCCTCGCCGACTTCGATTTCGAGCTGCCGGACGACCGGATCGCGCTGAGGCCCGCCTCGCCGCGCGACGCCGCCCGGCTCCTCGTGGTCCGCGGGGACGGGGCCCTGAGCGACGCCCACGTCCGCGATCTGCCCGGCCTGCTGGCGCCCGGCGACGCGCTGGTCTTCAACGACACGCGGGTGATCGCCGCGCGCTTGCGGGGCGTGCGCTCGCGGGGCGGCTCGGCCGTCGCGGTCGAGGCGACGCTGCTGAAGCGCCTCTCGTCATCGCGCTGGACGGCGCTGGCGAAGCCCGGACGGCGCCTGACGGTCGGCGACCGCATCGCCTTCGGCGAGGCGAACGACCGCGCCTGCGCGCTGAGCGACCTTGCCGCCGAGGTGGTCGGCAAGGACGAGGGGGGCGCGGTGACGCTGGCCTTCGAGCTGGCCGGCCCCGATCTCGACCTCGCCATCGAGGCGCACGGCGCGATGCCGCTGCCGCCCTACATCGCCGCCCGCCGGCCCGAGGACGCGCGCGACTTCGCCGACTATCAGACCGTCTACGCCCGCGAGGACGGCTCGGTGGCGGCGCCGACGGCAGGGCTGCACTTCACGCCGGCGCTGATGGACGCGCTGAAGGCCCGCGGCGTGGCGCTGCATTTCGTGACCCTGCACGTCGGCGCCGGCACCTTCCTGCCGGTGAAGACCGAGGACATCGCCGAGCATCGGATGCACGCCGAGGCCGGCGAGGTCTCCGCGGCGACCGCCGAGGCGCTGAACGCGGTCCGCGCGAGCGGCGGGCGGCTCGTCGCGGTCGGCACCACGGCGCTGCGGCTCATGGAGAGCGCGGCGGACGAGGATGGCATGATCCGACCGTTCCACGGCGAGACCTCGATCTTCATCACGCCTGGCTACCGCTTCCGCACCGCGGCGGGCCTGGTCACCAACTTCCACCTGCCGCGCTCGACGCTCTTCATGCTGGTGAGCGCCTTCTCAGGGGTTGCGACGATGCGCGCGGCCTACGCCCACGCCATCGAGACCGGCTACCGGTTCTATTCCTACGGCGACGCCAGCCTCTTGTGGCGCGCCGCATGAACGCGCTCAGCTTCCGCATCGACGCCCGCGACGGGGCGGCCCGGACCGGCGTCATCGCGACGCCGCGGGGCGACATCCGCACGCCGGCCTTCATGCCGCTCGGCACGTCGGCGACCGTGAAGGCGCTGACGGTGGACCAGGTGCGCGCCGCCGGCGCCGACGTCATCCTCGGCAACACCTACCACCTGATGCTGCGGCCGGGCGCCGGAGCGGATCGCGCGGCTCGGCGGCCTGCACGCCTTCATGCGCTGGGAGGGGCCGATCCTCACCGATTCCGGCGGCTTCCAGGTGATGAGCCTCTCGCAGATCTCCAAGGTCGCCGAGGAGGCGGTCACCTTCCAGAGCCACATCGACGGGACGCGCCACGTGCTGACGCCCGAGCGCTCGGTGGAGATCCAGGCCGACCTCTTGGGCTCGGACATCGTCATGCAGCTCGACGAGTGCGTCGCCTGGCCGGCCGAGGAGGCGAGGGCGGCCGAGGCGATGCGGCGCTCGGCCCGCTGGGCGGCGCGCTGCAAGGCCGCGTTCGGCCAGCGCGAGCGCCAGGCCCTGTTCGGCATCCAGCAGGGCGCGGTCTTCGAGCCGCTGCGGCGCGAGTCGGCCGAGCGGCTGATCGAGCTCGGCTTCGACGGCTATGCGCTGGGCGGCCTGGCGGTGGGCGAGGGGCATCAGGCGATGTGCGAGGTGCTGGACTTCGCGCCCGCCATGCTGCCGGCGGACCGGCCGCGCTACCTGATGGGCGTCGGCAAGCCGGTGGATATCGTCGAGGCGGTCTGGCGCGGGGTCGACATGTTCGACTGCGTGCTGCCCACCAGGTCCGGACGGCACGGCCAGGCCTGGACGGAAGGCGGCGCGATCAACCTGAAGAACGCCCGCTTCGCCGACGACCCCGAGCCGCTCGATCCGACCAGCGATTGCCCGGCCAGCCGCGACTACTCGAAGGCCTACCTGCACCACCTGGTGAAGTCCGGCGAGATCCTCGGCCAGGTGCTGCTCTCCTGGCACAACGTCGCCTTCTTCGAGACGCTGATGGCGCGCTTACGGGCCGCGATCGCGGAGGGGCGGCTCGACGCGTTCCGGCGGGCGTTCAAGGAGCACGCCGCTGCGGAAGGCTAGCGGGCGGCAATTCGGTTCGGAGTTCAGCTATCGGCAGTCGACGTCGCTCCCGGCTTTTCGGCATACACGACCCGCTCGATCGGGGTCGAAACAAGCTCTGGGCGCAACGGCGTCACGTAGCGTTCCGCGAGCTCGTCATATCCGAGATGTTCGACGACCCGCCAGCCGTAGCCGGCGAGGAAGTCGGCGACGTCTTCTGGAAGCAGGCCGAAACGCCAGGCCTTCTGCGACTTGACGAAGCGTTTGTAGAGCCCTGCCTGGCCATACATGGCGTGGCCGTCGATGAAGTCCTTGCGAACGTAGGTGAAGGCGAGGCGGCTGCCCACTGCCGCCTTGGAGAGGAAATCGAACGTCGCCTTGACGCCCTCCTCGGTGAGATACTGGCTGACCGCCTCCCAGACGAAGAATGTAGGAATTTCCGCGCGGTAGCCGTGCGAAGCCAGCACTGTGCTCAATTGCTCGCGGTCGAAGTCGATCGCAACGAGGGTGACGTGCGGCGGCGTCGCTCCGAACAGCTTCTTTAACCGCGCCCGCTTCGGTTCGATGTTCTGCGGCTGATCGACTTCCCAGACCGGAATGTCGGCCAGGGCTTTCAGCCTGTAGGCGCGTGTGTCGTAGCCTGCGCCGAGATTGACCATGGCGCCGATCTCACCAGCCGCCTGGATCAATTTGTCGTCGATATACCGTTTGCGGCAGACCAGACCGCCCCAGATTCCAGGCGACGTTCGCTCGGTGACACGAACCATCCAATCTCTGGCCCACCTGGGCCGCATCAGCCAAACAAAAGCGCGCGCCCCGAACGGCAGGATCGGGTAGGCCACGTCATCGTCGATCAGGCGCAGGCCCTTTGGGAAGTTCTGCTCGGCAGCGACCAGCGCCGTGGGTCCCGGGCCAGTCCGAGCCGCCGCATTCGCCATGACGGAACTGACCTCCGTCTCCTCAGTCCCGGAACACTAACGACCGGCGTGATCGGGCGGCAAGGAAAGGCGTGCGGCGAACCTATTGAGCGTGCCAACGACCACTGCGCACGGGTCCGCTTGGGGCGGGACAGGCGCCGTTGCGCGCCATGACAACCCACTCAAGCGGCTGCTGCGCCGATGCAAGTCGCATAGGATAGCGCGCTCATGCCCATGGCCAGAACGCTTCATCACGTGGACCTGACGGTTAGCGACGTCCAGCGCGCGAAGCGCTTCTGGGCGCCGCTCATGGAGTTTCTCGGATATCGGGTGGCGCAGGACACGAGTGAGGATTTGGCCTTCGCGACGGGTGACGACCGGACAACTTCCGTCGTGCTTCGTCCCGCCCGAGAGGCAAGGTCCGGTATGACGCATGATCGCTATGCGCCGGGCCTGCATCACCTCGCATTTAGAGCGAGCAGTCGAGAAGAGGTTGACGCCCTCCACGTGCTGCTGAAACAAATGGATGCGACTATTCTCGACCCTCCGGCAGTTTACTATCCGCCCAACTACTATGCAGTCTTCTTTGCAGATCCAGACGGCCTGAAACTCGAATTCGTATTCAATCCCGGCGGACATTGAGTCGTCCGGTCTAAGGACCCCTTCGGTTGCTCGGACACATCTCGTTTGGCGTGAGCGATCTTCAGCGCAGCGGGGCGTTCTACGACGCAACGATGACCGCGCTCGGGTACGCCCGCGTCTACACTTCGGACCGCGCGATCGGCTACGGCGCGCCGGGTAGCCCGCACGACCGGTTGCTGCTCATCCTGCAACCTGACGCCGTAACTGCGCCGGGCGTCGGCTTCCACCTCGCGTTCGTCGCCTCGACCCGCGAGGCCGTGGATCGGTTCCACGCGGCGGCGCTCGCGTTTGGCGGCGTCGACGAGGGCGCGCCGGGGCTTCGCCCGCAATATGGCCCCGATTACTACGCCGCCTTCGTGCTCGACCCGGACGGCTACAAGCTCGAGGCCAAGCACCCGCCGCCCTCGGAGGCGTGAGCGGAGCAGGGTGAGTCGTGCTCGATCCAGCACATCGAGCTTGACGACAATTCACCTGCGTGGTTCTCTGTTTGTTCGCCGGCGCTCTGCCGGATGGGGTCTTTGAAATCGTCAGACTTGAACGAAGCGCTCAAGCGCGGCCGGCCGCGGGGTCGACCGGTCTTGGCCGTTGCAGCGCGCCGGCCTTGCAAGCGGGACCGCGGTTACCCTTCGGAGATCGCTGTGGCGGCGTACCCCCTCCACCACTTCCCGGAACAAGTCCGGGACGGTCCCCCCTCCCCCTCGGGGGGAGGAGATCGCCGCCACAATTCGGGCGCCGTTATTAACGGTCGTTTTACGGTCAACGGTGCGCCGCGATCCGGCCCGCCTCAGCGGCGGTTGTTCTGCGCCTGCTCGGCGACCACCGCGACGGGGTGGGCGAGGTGGCGCGGGGTCGCGGGCGCATCGCAGTGCTGCATCTCGCCCATGCCCTTCAGGTAGGCGCGGCGCACCGAGCCCGCCTGGATCGCCGCCAGCACCTTGTGGTCATGCCGGTCGGCGCCGGAGACGATGCGGATGTAGCTATCGAACGGGATGTAGTTCTGGACGGTCGAGCGCAGCGCATCGAGACTGGCGTCGCGCGCTTGGCCCTTGCCGCGGGTGAAGTTGCTCTGGTGCTCGGTGTTGACCGGCGCGTCGAGATCGGGGCCGAGCGCGGCCTCGAGCCGCTGGATCTCGGCGGTCAGCCGCTCGCAGTTGGCCGGGGTCACCCGCGCGTAGGGATCGGCCATCGCCTCGATCAGCACCGCGGGGATCCTGCTCTCCATCAGGCCGAAGTCGCGGAACGACTGATCGACGACGCCTTTCACGATGCCCTGCCGTCCCTGCTGCTCGGGCGTCAGCAGCCGCTGGCTGGCAGTCGCCTTGTCGGCGATGGTCTTGGCGCCCGGGGCGACCTGGTCAGCGGGCTGGGGCGGGGCCTGGTTGGGCGCCGGATCGGAAGGCGCCTCCGCGCCCACCACGCAGGGGAGGGCGAGAACGACTGTCGCGAGGGCCAGTATCGCGGCTCGGCGCATGCGATCGATGCTAGCTGAGCCACGCAAGACGCGCTAGCGCCTCGCCACGCCCGCCTTGCCGCAACTGGGGCCGGCCCTTAAGTTCCGCCGCTCGCCGAAGCGAGGGCCGGTAGCTCAGTGGTAGAGCACCCGACTTTTAATCGAGTGGTCGTGGGTTCGACCCCCACCCGGCCTACCACCGGACGAATATGATCGTCACGCCCGCAGGAATGGCGCGAACCAGTCGGCCGCCGCATCGACCAGCTGCTCGGCGAACAGGGAGCCGTCGTTGACGACGAGCTTCAGCTGCAGGACGCGGGCCTGGCGCTCGATCTCCTCGGCGAGCCGCAGGTCGCGGTCCCAGAGGTTGGCCGCGGCGCGGTCCGGATCGGAGACCTGGTCGCGGAAGCTGGGCTTGCCGCGGCGCAGCCACGAGCCGCGCCGGAACGCCTCGGTCGGCATGAGCCAGAGGCCCTGGCGCACATCGTCCAGCAGCGGGCGCACGAGGTCGGGCAGGAGGCCGAAGCCCTCGATGATCACCGGCGCGCCGGGCCGGGCCGACAGCTCCGCCAGCTCGCGCAGCAAGAGCGGCCAGCGCAGCCGGAAGCTGCGCATCGCGCGGCGGTAGAGCTGCTCGGGCGTGGGCGTCACCCAGCGGGCGTCCGCCCCGGCCAGCATGAAGGCGCGGATGTCCTGGTGACGGGCGGCCAGCGCCTCGTGATGGGCGGCGTCGGTGCGGTCGTACTCGTAGAGCTCGCAGCCGCAGCGCGCCGCCAGCGCCCGCGCCAGCGTCGTCTTGCCGGCGTCCGTCGAACCGCCGATCCAGAGAATGGTCACCGGTCTGCCCCCAGCCGCGGGGGCTCAGCTTACCCCCGACTGGGCAGCGCCACCACGGCGTGGCCGGGGCAGGTGGCCTCGCCCGCCTGGTTCATCACGTTGGTGGTCAGCTTCACGCGGCGCTCGCCATCGACGATCTCTTTTTCGACCACCTTGCCGACCACGGTGAGGGTGTCGTTCTTCTGGTTGATGGCGCGGTACTGGCAGCCGATCTCGCGGATCTCGGCCTCGTCGCCGATCCAGTCGCGCAGCGCGTTGACCAGGTAGGCGTAGCGCAGGTTGCCCATGCCGAACGCGCCTTCCTTGTTGCCGGCCCGGCGGCCGGCCTCGTCGTCCATGTGGAAGGGCACGAACTCGTCGTTGACCGCGGCGTAGCGGTTCCAGTGCATGAAGTCGGTGGTGCGCGACCAGGCGGGCATCTCGTCGCCGACGCTGACGTCCTCGAAATGGACTTTGACGGTCATCTGGACGCTCCTAGTAACGGATAGAGGTGCCGATGCGGCGGCGGACGAACTCGCCCTTCTGGCTCGTCCATTCGGTCTCGGTGAAGGTGTAGAGCATCAGGCCGAAGCGGCCCTGCCGCTCGTTGAAGTCTTGCAGGCGCGAGCGGGCGGAGATCACGTCGCCGGGCCGCATCGGAACGCCGTAGGTGTCGGTCTGGCCGCCGTTCATGCCGGTGAGCCGAAGGCCGCCGGCCGGCTGCGGCTGGGCCTCGGGCCGGGCGCGGCGGACCGGCCAGGCGAACGGGTTGAAGTCGGCCGGCGCGATGATCCCGCCCCACCTGGTCGTCGCCGCGTAGGCCTCGTCCCAGTAGATCTGCGGCGGGGTCTCGGGCCAGTAGGTGGCGATCGCCCACTTGCGGATGTCGGAGGCGGCGATCGGCGGCGAGACGCGCGGCTCGCCCCATTTGCCCTTGGCCTCCTGCATGGCCGGACTGATCAGCGTGTCGACGCCGGTCGCCATCTCGCATCCTCCCTTGCTGTTCTTTGCCGCCACTTTCGCAGGTGAGGGCGCTGAATTCGAGCCCCTTGGTAGGGGGTGCGCTCAGCGCCGCTCGGCAAGCCGCGCGAGGGTGGGACGCACCACGAGGCCGAGCAGATCGAAGCCGGCGTGCAGCGCCATCGACCAGGCGAGGTTGCCGGCCAGCAGGTAGACGCCGGTGAAGACCGCCCCGAGGACCGTCGTCGCCAGCACGCCGACCCAGCCCTGGTAGACGTGGACAAGGCCGAACACGATCGCCGCGACGGTGAAGGCGAGGGCGGCGTTGCCGGTCACCAGCGCGATGAGCAGCGGCAGGGTGAGGCGGAAGAACAGCTCCTCGCCAACGCCCGCGTTGATCGAGAGCAGCGCCGTCCAGACCGTCTCCGCGCCGTTGCGGGGCATGAGCGGGGCGATGTCGCCGAGCGTGCGGGTCTCCACGCTGACGCCGCGCCGGCGCGCGGCGACCGTCGTGATCACGGTGACCAGAACGACGCCCAAGACGGCGCCGGCGACCACGCCGCCGAGCAGCACCGGTCCGACGTCGGAAGGCAGACCCCGCGCGTGCGCCCATCTCATGACGCCGAAGAACGGCCGCGGCGGGTGGATCACGCAGCCGAGGTCGCCCAAAAGCGCCAGGATGACGAGCGAGCCGCCGACGAAGAGCGCGAAGGCGCCAAGCACCCAGCGACGGTAGCGCGCCTGGCGGTCTTTGGTGTCGGTCAGCTGCTTGAACGCCGCATACTCGGCGACGTCGCGCCAGGTGAACCAGCCCACCGCCGCGAGGGCCAGGATCAGCAGCGCGGCGGGCAGGATCGGCATCGCCGCCGCCGTAGCACGGCCCCGCTTTCGCGGCGATTGGCTGCATGGCCGGGAGCGCCCGGGCGCTTGCCGCCGCCGCGCCTCGCTGCTAAATCAGCGCCCCTAGCGGCGATGAGCCGAACGCGCCGGCGGGCAGATCGCTCTCCGGCGCGTTGTTCATTGTCCTTAAGAATTCAGGAGTGTAGCTCAGCTGGTAGAGCATCGGTCTCCAAAACCGAGGGCCGTGGGTTCGAGTCCCTCCACTCCTGCCACTATATCTACCGCCGACGGGGGCGTGAGGCGCGCCGCCGCCGGCGAAGGAAGGTAAGCAAGCGTTCATGGCCAAGGATCAAGCCGCCACTCCGACCACGCTGCGCCCGCGCTCGCAGAGCCGCGTGGCGCCGGACGTCGCGCCCAAGCAGCCGTTCGACCCGGTCAAGTTCGCCCGCGAGGTGCGCGCCGAGGCGCGCAAGGTGACCTGGACCAGCTGGAAGGAGACCTGGATCACCTCGGTGATGGTGGGGATCATGGTGGTGCTGGCGTCGGTGTTCTTCTTCATGGTCGACGCGGGCTTCTCGTTCGTGATGAACCAGGTCTTCAAGCTGGGAACGCTCGGATCATGAGCGAGACGACCACCTCCGCCCGCCACAAGTGGTACATCGTCCACGCCTACTCGAACTTCGAGAAGAAGGTGGCCGAGTTCGATCCGCGAGCAGGCCCACGCGCAGGGCCTCGACGACGCCTTCGCCGAGATCCTGGTGCCCACCGAGGACGTGGTGGAGATCCGCCGCGGCCGTAAGATCAACGCCGAGCGCAAGTTCTTCCCCGGCTACGTGCTGGTGAAGATGGACATGACCGACGAGACCTATCACCTCGTCAAGAACACCCCGAAGGTGACCGGCTTCCTCGGCTCGGGCTCCAAGCCGATGCCGGTCTCCGAGCGCGAGGTGGCGCGGATCATCGGCGCGATCGAGGAGGGCGTGGAGCGGCCGAAGCCCACGATCACCTTCGAGATCGGCGAGACCGTGCGCGTCACCGACGGCCCGTTCGCCAGCTTCAACGGCTCGGTCGAGCAGGTCGACGAGGAACGCGCCCGCCTGCGGGTCACCGTCTCCATCTTCGGTCGCGCCACCCCGGTCGAGCTGGAATACGCCCAGGTGGAGAAGGTCAGCTAACCTGCTCCTCCACCGTCGCGCAGACGACGGGGCGGCGAGCCGCTAGCGCCAGAGCGTCATCGCCGCGCGGTAGAAGGCGCCCTGCAGCTCCGGATCGGCCTGGATGGCGCCGTGCAGTTCCACGACGTTCACCTCGCGGCCGTCGGCGTCCATCACCCGCGCCCGGTCGCGCTCGCCCTTGATCCTGTAGCCGAACCAGGCGTCCAGCAGGCGCGCCGTGGTCGGCTGGTAGGGGGGATAGCCGATCAGCTGGCGGAAGTCGGGCAGGCTGACCTCGTAGCCGGTGGTCACGGCTCGCTCCGCCACAGCCACCGCAGCGCGTCGGCGAAGACGGCGCCGCCGTGGCGCAGGTTGTGGCCGCCTTCGCCGAACACGAACTTGTAGTCGTAGCCGGCGAACTCCAGCGAGGCGGCGACCGCCTGGTTGGCCTGCGGCCAGCTTCCGAGCACGATGTCGGCGTCGGCGGCGCCGCTCTGCAGCCAGACCCGGATCGGCTTCTTCGGCGTCGAGCGGATCAGGTAGGGGTAGTGGTGGCCGCCGCGGATGGCGGTGAACGAGCCGCAGTGGCTCATCACCCGTCCGAACGCGTCGGGCCGGAACCAGGCCGCGGTGAAGGCGCAGATGCCGCCCGAGGAGATGCCGCAGATCGTCCGCCAGGCCGGATCGGCGGTCAGCCTGCAGCCGATCTCGGCCTCCACGAACGGCAGCATGTCCTCCAGCAGGAATCGCGCGTACGCGTCCGTGACGCTGTCGTACTCGCGGCTGCGCTGGACGGTGTCGGCGACGCCCTCGAGGCGGCCCGGCATCGACGAAGACGCCGATCGTCGGCGGCATTTCGTCCGCGGCGAGCAGCGTGTCGAACACCGCCGCGGCGCGGATCGGCCCCTCGCGGTTCAGGTAGCCGCCGCCGTCCTGGAACACCATCAGCGCCGGCGCCGGGCCTGCCGGATCGAAGCCGGCCGGCGTGTAGATCCAGAGGTCGCGCTTCGTGCCGAAGTAGACCGTCGAGTCGGCCCAGTCGCGATGCGAGCGCACCGCCCCGCGCGGCGTCTCCGCAGGTGGGAACGCCTCCGGATTGGGGTGGTATTGCCGGTCGCCGGGCGTGGCGAGCGCCTGCTGGATCTCGCGGTTGGAGCGGCCGTTGACCACCCGCGGGGTCGTCTCGTCGTTCATCGAAAGGTGCAGGCCGAGCGCCTCGTAGGTCTTCCAGTCCACGCCGCACCTCCAAAGCCGCGTTGCACTCGCGGCCCCATCCTGCTACAGGCCCGCCCCTCGCGATCGCGAGACCAAATCCGTGGGAGGGACGCCAAGCCCGCACCACGGCCCTAGCGCTTAAGGCTTAGAGGACATCATGGCCAAGAAGATCCTGGGCTACATCAAGCTGCAGGTGCCCGCCGGCGCCGCCACGCCGTCGCCGCCCATCGGGCCGGCGCTCGGCCAGCGCGGCGTCAACATCATGGGGTTCTGCAAGGAGTTCAACGCCCGCACCGAGAACGTGCAGAAGGGCACGCCCCTGCCGACGGTGATCACCGTCTATCAGGACAAGAGCTTCACCTTCGTCACCAAGACCCCGCCCGCCAGCTACTTCCTGAAGGAGGCGGCCAAGATCAAGTCGGGCTCTGGCAAGACCGGCCGCGAGACCGTCGGCCAGGTGACGCGCCAGCAGCTGCGCGACATCGCCGAGAAGAAGATGAAGGACCTCAACGCCAACGACCTCGAAGCCGCCTCGCGGATCATCGAAGGCTCGGCGCGCGCCATGGGCCTTCGCGTGGTGGAGGGCTGATCGATGGCGAAGCAACCGAAGCGAGAGGCCGCCTGGACGGGTGACCGCAACAGCGTCCATCCGCTGCCCGAGGCGATCAAGCTGGTGAAGGCCAACGCCAACGCCAAGTTCGACGAGACCATCGAGATCGCCGTCAACCTGGGCGTCGACCCGCGCCACGCCGACCAGAACGTGCGCGGCGTCGTCAGCCTGCCGTCCGGCACCGGCCGCGACGTCCGCGTCGCCGTCATCGCCAAGGACGCCAAGGCCGAGGAGGCCAAGGCCGCCGGGGCCGAGATCGTCGGCGCCGAGGACCTGGTGGAGCGCATCCAGGGCGGCTTCATGGAGTTCGACCGCGTCATCGCGACGCCGGACATGATGGCCCTGGTCGGCCGGCTCGGTAAGGTGCTGGGCCCGCGCGGCCTGATGCCGAACCCGCGGGTCGGCACGGTGACGCCGAACGTCGGCCAGGCCGTGAAGGACGCCAAGGGCGGCTCGATCGAGTTCCGGGTCGAGAAGGCCGGCATCGTCCACGCCGGCGTCGGCAAGGCGAGCTTCACCGAAGAGGCGCTGACGGCCAACGTGAAGGCGCTGGTCGACGCGCTGAACCGCGCCAAGCCCTCCGGGGCCAAGGGCACCTACGTGAAGCGCATCAGCCTCTCGTCCACGATGGGCCCCGGCTTCAAGGTCGAGCCCGGCAGCATCGGGGCGTAAGGCGTATTCTCCTCACCCGCCCGCAGAGGCGGGGGAGGGGGACCACGAAGTGGTGGAGGGGGCGCTGGGCTCTCTCCGACATGCCCCCTCCGTCACGCTCCGCGTGACACCTTCCCCGTTTTCGCGGGTGAGGAGACCGTTGCACCACGCCAGTCGCGCCGGCAGCCCGGCCGCGCTAGTCAGTCGCTTGCGAAGGGGAGGGCCGCGATGCTGGGCTTCGTACTCGACGGCGCACACTGGCTGGATGCCTGGCTGAAAGCGCGCCTCGGCCGCGTCTACAACACGGTGCTCGGGCTCGGGCTGGGCCTCGGCATCGGCGCGCTGATCACCAATCTCCAAAAGGAGCTCGGCGCCGGCGTCGACATGTGGAAGGTCGCCGGGCTGATCGCCTTCCAGCTCGTGCTGCTGCTCAACCAGCTCGCCCAGCTGCGCGACTTCCGCGAGGAACGCCGCCGGCGCCGCGCGGTGCGGGGGCCGAAGGCGTAGCCGCCTAGTCAGCCCATCGCCTGGCCGAAGGAGAGCACCCGGCCGTTGCAGTCGCGCACGTCGAGCTCCTTACCGTTCCAGATCGGGCGATAGGTGGGGCCGTGCAGGATATCCGCGTGCTTGCCTCGCAACTCCTCAGCCAACGCCTCGACGTCGTCGACCATGAGGGAGACGTCGGCAGGGAAGTTTGGAACGACGCTGCCATTGACCGGCGGTGGCGGGCCCTCGCGCGGCTGTCGGAACATCAGCCGCGCCCCGTCGCGCTCGACGATGACGAAGCTGGGCGGCTCGCCGTAGATCTGGTCGAAATGGAAGCCCAAGACGTCGCGGTAATACTCCGCCGTCTCGAACACGTCTGGGACCAGCAGAACCGGCGCAACGCTCGCGATCTGGACCACGGTTGAACCCCTTGCTATCTTGAATGATACGAAAAGTATCTTTCTCGAGCCCGATCGTCAAGCATGATCTCCAACCTGCAGATCCGCGCCGCCCGCGCCCTCCTCGGCTGGAGCCAGCAGCGGCTGGCCGATGAGGCCGGCGTCTCGCCGATCACGATCAAGCGGCTGGAGGGCGCCGAGGAGACCTTCCAAGCGAGGTTCGAGACCGTCATGAAGGTCAAGGCGGCGGTGGAGGCGGCGGGCGTGGTCTTCCGCGCCGGCGAGGACGGGCTTATCCACGGCGTCAGCCTCAGGAGGGAGCCGCCGCCGTGACCGACCTCAGGGACGCCGAGACGGCCGCGGTCGGCGGCCTCGTCCTGACCGGCGTCCTCACCCGCGCCGACCACGAGACCTATGTCGAGCTGCCGTTCGACGTGCCGACCGGTATCGACCGCGTCACCGTCGACTTCAGCTACACGACGCGCGAGCAGAAGACGACGATCGATCTCGGCCTCTTCGACCCCGAGCGCTTCCGCGGCTGGAGCGGCGGCGACAAGGCGAGCTTCACGGTGGGCGTCATCGACGCAACGCCGTCCTACCTGCCCGGCCCGATCGTCCCGGGCCGGTGGACGCTGCTCTTGGGCGTGCCGAACATCCGCCCGGGCGTCGAGGCGCGCTACGAGGCGCGCATCCGCTTCGGCCGCGGCGCGGCCACCGCCGTCTCGGCCTTCGCCGAGGCGCCGCTGGAGATCGGCCCGCGCTGGTACCGCGGCGACCTCCACATGCACACCTGCCACTCCGACGGCAGCGTCGAGACGCAAGCCGGGGCGGGGCGGGCGCCCGGCCCGGTCTACCGCACGGTTGCGGCGGCGGCGGCGAGGGGCGCGGACTTCATCGCGGTCACCGACCATAACGCCGTGTCGCACCACCATGCGCTGCGCGAGCTGCAGCCGGCGTTCGACCGCCTGCTGCTGATCCCGGGCGTCGAGATCACCACCTTCCGCGGCCACGCCGGCGTCCTGGGCGCGATCGGCTTCGTGGAGTTCCGCCTGACCAGCCGGCATCTGCCGCACGTCACCGACCTGCAGGACGCGGTGGCGCGCCAGCACGGCCTCTTCGTGATCAACCATCCGGCCATGCCGTCGAACGAGCTCTGCATGGGCTGCGGCTGGACCGCCGAGGGGACCGACTACGGCCGCGTCGACGCCATCGAGGTGGTGAACGGCGGGGCGGTGCGCGTGCAGGGCGGCAAGGCGGACGGGCCGCTCTGCGGCGTGCCCTTCTGGGAGGCGCGGCTGGGCGAGGGCCATCGCATCACCGCGATCGGCGGCAGCGACTGCCACAAGCCTGACGAGCACCCGACCCGCGCCCCGGCGGTCGGATCGCCGACCACGGCGGTCTTCGCCGAGAGCCTCTGCGAGCGCGCCATCCTGGACGCGATCCGCGCCGGCCGGGTCTTCGTCGACGTCGAGGGCGTCGCCGGCCGTGCGCTGGAGCTCACCGCCCGCTGCGGCGGTTCCGCCGCCGTGATGGGCGAGACGCTGGCTGCGCCGGCGGGCGAGGACGTCGCCTTCACGCTGCACGTCACCGGCCTGGCCGGCGCGACGCTCGACGTGGTCGTCGACGGCCGCCACGGCGCGGCGCTGGAGGGCGCGGCGCTCGCCAGCGACGACGCGGTCGCGACCTTCCTGCTGACATCGGATGGCGCGCGCCACTGGATAAGGGCCGACGTCCGCTCAGCTGATGGCGAGCGCACCCTCATGATCGGCAACCCGATCTACCTCAATGGCTAGCCGACGGCGCCGGTGAGGGCCGGCGGCCGGGTGCACAGGAAACCCGCCGATGCTATTGGCGGAGCCCATGAAGAAGACCGCAATGACGACGGGCGGCTCACCGTCTGAGCTGATCGATGCGAGGATCGCGGAGCTCGGCGACTGGCGGGGCGAAGCGCTCGCTCACCTGCGCGCGCTGATCAGAGAGGCGGCGCCGGACGTGGTCGAAGAGTGGAAGTGGCGTGGCGTGCCGGTCTGGTACTGCGACGGCATGGTCTGCACCGGCGAGACCTACAAGGCCGTCGTGAAGGTGACCTTCGCCAAAGGCGCGATGCTCGAGGACCCCAAAGGGCTGTTCAACTCCAGCCTCGACGGCAATGTCCGGCGCGCCATCGATTTCCACGAGGGCGAGCAGATCGACGCCGCCGCCTTCAAGGCGCTGGTCCGCGACGCGGTGGCCCTGAACAGGTCCAAAGCTCGCTAGGTCGCGCCCGGCGTTCTTGACACGGTGCGGACGAGCCATCATAAGCCCCGCCTTCCGCGCCGGACCTTCGGGTCTGGCCGGTTTCTGTCCGAGAACCGCGGGCCTTCCGGCTTAAACTCCCACCGCGGGGAGACAGGCAGCGAAAGCGATCGCGCGGCGCTCACGGGCGCCATGGCGCAGCTTTCCGCCCACTCCAGCTCGGCCAGGGGATTTGGTTTTGTCCCATCGGGGCGCGCTACCCGCGTCCCGGCGTCTGAAACGGAGAGCGGCATGGATCGCGCGCAAAAGGCCGAGTCGATCGAGACCCTGAAGGGCGTGTTCGCCGGGGCGGGCGCCGTGATCGTGACCCACAACATGGGCCTTTCCGTCGCCGAGATCTCCGACCTGCGCGGCCGGCTGCGCAAGGAGGGCGCGGCCTACAAGGTGGTGAAGAACCGCCTCGCCCAGAAGGCCCTGAACGGCAAGGGCGAAAGCGAGGGCGCGGCCGCGCTCTTCAAAGGCCCGGTCGGCATCGCCTACGCGCCCGACCCGGTCACCGCGGCCAAGGTCGCCAGCCAGTACGCCAAGGAAAACGACAAGCTCGTCGTGGTCGGCGGGTTCATGGGCGAGACGCTGCTGGACGCCAAGGGCGTCGACGCGCTCGCCAAGCTGCCCTCGCTCGACCAGCTGCGCGCCAAGCTCGTCGGCCTCATCCAGGCCCCCGCCACCCGCATCGCCGGCGTCGTCCAGGCGCCTGCGGCCCAGCTCGCCCGCGTCCTCTCCGCCTACGCCGCCAAGGACGCGGCCTAAGTCATCAACCCTTCGCCCCAAGGAACCAAGCCCATGGCCAACCTCGAAAAGATCGTCGAAGACCTGTCCTCGCTCACCGTGCTGGAAGCCGCCGAGCTCTCCAAGCTGCTGGAAGAGAAGTGGGGCGTTTCCGCCGCCGCGCCGGTGGCCGCCGCCGCCGCGCCGGCCGCGGGCGGGGCCGCGCCGGCCGAGGCCGCCGAGGAGCAGACCGAGTTCACCGTCGTGCTGACCGGCGGCGGCGACAAGAAGATCAACGTGATCAAGGAAGTCCGCTCCATCCGCCCCGACCTCGGCCTGAAGGAAGCCAAGGACCTGGTGGAAGGCGCCCCGCAGAACGTGAAGGAGAACGTCTCCAAGCAGGAAGCGGCCGACCTAAAGGCCAAGCTCGAAGCCGCCGGCGCGTCCGTCCAGGTGAAGTGAGCGAACGGGAGCGCGAGCTCCCGTCGAACTCATCCCGGACGATCGCGACAGCGAGCGATCCGGGATGCCGCTGAGATAAGCTTGAAGCCCGGGCGGCGACGCCCGGGCTTTTCTCATGCGGGCCGTGATCCGCGGCCAAGCTGAACCCACGCCAGGTTGCGGCGTTCCCTCTGCGGAGCCTTCGCCTGCAAGGACGCAGCGCCGGGGACGATTTTGAGGAGCGTTACCCTCATGAAACCGATCAGTCTTGGCGTGATGGGCGCAATGTCGTCGCTGGTCGCCCTGCCGATGGCGGGCGCTGCCGACGCGTCGACGGGCGCCGCCGCGCCCCAGGCCCGTTCCTTCGCGCAACTGCTGGAGCCGATCCCGAACGCGACGGAACGATTGAAGCTCGCCGACGCGGCGACACTGCAGGAGGCGACATTGCAAGGCGGCGCCGTGCAGGACGGCGCCAAGCTCGTCTCGGCGGCCTATCGCTATGTCTGGGTGCGGCGTCGCGTCTACTATCGCGGGCGCCCGCTCTACCGGCGGCGCTATTATTACTATGGCTACCGGTACTACGCGCCGGTCGCGCCTTTCTACTATCATCACCACCACCATCATCATCATCATCACCACCACCACCATCACGGCTACTTCTGATCGGTGATGGGCGGGGGACGCTCGCCGGCGCCGCCTAGCGGCGGCGCGAGCGAACCTGCTTGCCAAACCGCGATTTCCGGGGTTGGCTGAGTGCGGCGAAAAAGAGATCGCGCGGATTCCCCCTTTTCATATCCGGCGCGAGCGCCTAAATACGCGTTTCTCTCAAACCCGAGACGGTGATTCCGCACGCGCGCGCTCCTTCCAGCAAAGGCGCGTTCCTGCATTCGCTCCGAGGCGTTGGTCATGCCCTCCGACCAGCACGAAGGGGCCCCCGGCGCTGACCCCCTCAGCGACGGCGTTTCCGGCGTCCCGCGGTCCTGGCGGCCAATTACCGGCCGAAGGACCGACCCGAGGGCGGACGCATCACGGATGAAGATGATCGGCGCGCGGATTCCGTCCGCGCGCGCCCAAGGGAGCCCTGATGGCGCAATCGTTCACTGGTAAGAAGCGGATCCGTAAGTCGTTCGGCCGCATCCCCGAAGCCGTGCAAATGCCGAACCTGATCGAGGTTCAGCGATCCTCCTACGAACAGTTCCTCCAGCGTCAAGTCCGCCCCGCCGACCGGCGCATCGAGGGCATCGAGGCGGTGTTCCGCTCGGTGTTCCCGATCAAGGACTTCAACGAGCGCGCGACGCTCGAATACGTCTCCTACGAGTTCGAGGACCCGAAGTACGACGTGGACGAGTGCATCCAGCGCGACATGACCTACGCCGCGCCGCTGAAGGTGAAGCTGCGCCTCATCGTGTTCGAGACCGACGAGGACACCCAGGCCCGCTCCGTCAAGGACATCAAGGAGCAGGACGTCTACATGGGCGACATCCCGCTCATGACCGAGAAGGGCACCTTCATCGTCAACGGCACCGAGCGGGTCATCGTCTCCCAGATGCACCGCAGCCCGGGCGTCTTCTTCGACCACGACAAGGGCAAGACCCACTCGTCCGGCAAGCTGCTGTTCGCCGCGCGGATCATCCCCTACCGCGGCTCCTGGCTCGACTTCGAGTTCGACGCCAAGGACATCGTCTACGTGCGCATCGACCGGCGCCGCAAGCTGCCGGCCACCACCTTCCTCTACGGCCTCGGCATGGACGGCGAGGAGATCCTCACCACCTTCTACGACGTGGTGCCGTTCGAGAAGCGTCCCGGCGGCTGGGCGACGCCCTACAAGCCCGAGCGCTGGCGCGGCGTGAAGCCCGACTTCCCGCTGATCGACGCCGACACCGGCGAGGAGGTCGCCCCGGCCGGAACCAAGATCAGCGCCCGCCAGGCCAAGCGCCTGCAGGACAACGGCCTGAAGACCCTGCTGCTGTCGCCCGAGGCCCTGATCGGCCGCTACCTGGCGCGCGACGAAGTCAACGCCCAGACCGGCGAGATCTACGCCGAAGCCGGCGACGAGCTCGACGCGACCGCGATCGCGACGCTCGAGGACCTCGGCTTCACCACCATCGACGTGCTCGACATCGACGGCGTCACGGTGGGCCCGTACATGCGCAACACCCTGCGCGTGGACAAGAACTCGGTCCGCGAGGACGCGCTGTTCGACATCTACCGGGTCATGCGGCCGGGCGAGCCGCCGACGGTCGAGGCCGCCGAGGCGATGTTCAAGAGCCTGTTCTTCGACCAGGAGCGCTACGACCTCTCGAGCGTCGGCCGCGTGAAGATGAACATGCGCCTCGAGCTCGACACCTCCGATGAGGAGCGCGTCATCCGCAAGGAGGACGTGATCGAGGTGCTGCGCACGCTGGTCGGCCTGCGCGACGGCCGCGGCGAGATCGACGACATCGACAACCTCGGCAACCGCCGGGTCCGCTCGGTGGGCGAGCTGCTTGGAGAACCAGTACCGCGTCGGCCTGCTGCGCATGGAGCGGGCGATCAAGGAGCGCATGTCCAGCGTCGACATCGACACGGTCATGCCGCACGACCTGATCAACGCCAAGCCGGCGGCCGCGGCGGTGCGGGAGTTCTTCGGCTCCTCGCAGCTCAGCCAGTTCATGGACCAGACCAATCCGCTCTCGGAGATCACCCACAAGCGCCGGCTCTCGGCGCTGGGTCCGGGCGGTCTGACCCGCGAGCGGGCGGGCTTCGAGGTGCGCGACGTGCACCCGACGCACTACGGCCGCATCTGCCCGATCGAGACGCCGGAAGGCCCGAACATCGGCCTGATCAACTCGCTCGCCACCCACGCGGTGGTGAACAAGTACGGCTTCATCGAGAGCCCGTACCGGCGCGTGAAGGACGGCAAGATCACCGACGAGGTGGTCTACATGTCGGCGATGGAAGAGGCCAAGCACATCATCGCCCAGGCCAACATCGCGCTGGAGAAGGGCGAGATCGTCGACGACCTGGTGCCGGGCCGCATCAACGGCGAGCCGACGCTGCTGCCGAAGGACCAGGTCGACCTGATGGACGTCAGTCCGAAGCAGGTCGTCTCCGTCGCCGCCGCGCTGATCCCGTTCCTCGAGAACGACGACGCCAACCGCGCCCTGATGGGCTCCAACATGCAGCGCCAGGCGGTGCCGCTGATCCAGACCGACGCCCCGCTGGTGGGCACCGGCATGGAGTCGGTGGTGGCGCGTGACTCGGGCGCCGTGAAGGTGGCCCGCCGGCCGGGCGTCGTGGAGCAGATCGACGGCACCCGCATCGTCATCCGCGCGACCGAAGAGACCGACCCCACCAAGCCGGGCGTCGACATCTACCGCCTCTCGAAGTTCCAGCGCTCGAACCAGAACACCTGCATCAACCAGCGTCCGCTGGTGCAGGGTGGGCGACAAGATCGCCGCCGGCGACATCATCGCCGACGGTCCGTCGACCGACCTCGGCGAGCTTGCCCTGGGCCGCAACGTGCTCGTCGCGTTCATGCCCTGGAACGGCTACAACTTCGAGGACTCGATCCTGATCTCCGAGCGCATCGTGCGCGACGACGTCTTCACCTCGATCCACATCGAGGAGTTCGAGGTGATGGCCCGCGACACCAAGCTGGGCCCCGAGGAGATCACCCGCGATATCCCGAACGTCGGCGAGGAGGCCCTGCGCAACCTCGACGAGGCGGGCATCGTGGCGATCGGCGCCGAGGTGCTGCCGGGCGACATCCTGGTCGGCAAGGTCACGCCGAAGGGCGAGAGCCCGATGACGCCGGAAGAGAAGCTGCTGCGCGCGATCTTCGGCGAGAAGGCCTCCGACGTGCGCGACACCTCGCTGCGGCTGCCGCCCGGCGTCGCCGGCACGGTGGTCGAGGTGCGCGTCTTCAACCGCCACGGCGTCGACAAGGACGAGCGGGCGCTGGCCATCGAGCGCGACGAGATCGAGCGGCTCGGCAAGGACCGGGACGACGAGTTCGCCATCCTGAACCGCAACATGACCTCGCGCCTGCGCGACCTCCTGGTCGGCAAGGCCGCCGTCTCCGGGCCCAAGGGCCTGGGCCGCGGCGAGATCACGGCCGCGAAGCTGGCCGACATCTCGCCGGGTCTCTGGTGGCAGATCGCGCTCGACGACGAGAAGGCGATGGCCGAGCTGGAGGCGCTGCGCCGCCAGTTCGACGACCGCGCCGGCGCCTCGACCGCCGCTTCGAGGACAAGGTCGACAAGCTGCAGCGCGGCGACGAGCTGCCGCCCGGCGTGATGAAGATGGTCAAGGTGTTCGTCGCGGTGAAGCGCAAGCTGCAGCCGGGCGACAAGATGGCCGGCCGTCACGGCAACAAGGGCGTCATCTCCAAGATCCTGCCGATCGAGGACATGCCGCATCTGGAGGACGGCACGCCGGTCGACGTGGTGCTGAACCCGCTGGGCGTGCCCTCGCGGATGAACGTCGGCCAGATCTTCGAGACCCACCTCGGCTGGGCCTGCGCTGGCCTCGGCCGCCAGATCGGCGAGCTGTTCGAGACCTGGCAGGCCGGCGGCAAGAAGGACGCGTTGGTCAAGCGCCTGCACGAGCTCTACGGCAAGGGCGTCGACCTGCCGGACGACCACGAGGAGCTGGCCGAGCTGGCTCGCAACCTGACCAAGGGCGTGCCGATCGCCACGCCGGTGTTCGACGGCGCGCACATCGACGACATCGAGCGGCTGCTGGAGGAGGCGGGGCTGTCGCCGAGTCCGGCCAGGTGCAGCTGGTCGATGGGCAGTCGGGCGAGCCGTTCAAGCGGCCGGTCACGGTGGGCTACATCTACATGCTGAAGCTGCACCACCTGGTGGACGACAAGATCCACGCCCGCTCGATCGGCCCCTACAGCCTGGTCACCCAGCAACCGCTGGGCGGCAAGGCGCAGTTCGGCGGCCAGCGCTTCGGCGAGATGGAGGTCTGGGCGCTGGAAGCCTACGGCGCGGCCTACACCCTGCAGGAGATGCTGACGGTGAAGTCCGACGACGTGGCCGGGCGCACCAAGGTCTACGAGAGCATCGTCCGCGGCGACGACGCCTTCGAGGCCGGCATCCCCGAGAGCTTCAACGTGCTCGTCAAGGAGATGCGCTCGCTGGGCCTCAACGTGGAGCTCGAGAACTCGCTGACGGCCGTCATCCTCGGGACGCGGCGCGAGCCGCGCGCCGAGGCCCTCAGCACCCGCCGTCCCATGCATAGCTTCCCGATGCGACGCGCGCGTCGGTCGGGAATGACAAGGTTCTAAAGAATGTCGATGAACCAGGAAGTCCTGAACATCTTCAATCCGGTGGTCGCCGCGCCGACCTTCGACCAGATCCGCATCTCCCTGGCTCGCCAGAGAAGATCCGTTCCTGGTCGTTCGGCGAGATCAAGAAGCCGGAGACGATCAACTACCGCACGTTCAAGCCCGAGCGTGACGGCCTGTTCTGCGCCCGGATCTTCGGTCCGACCAAGGACTACGAGTGCCTGTGCGGCAAGTACAAGCGCATGAAGTACAAGGGCATCATCTGCGAGAAGTGCGGCGTCGAGGTGACCCTTGCCCGCGTGCGCCGCGAGCGGATGGGCCACATCGAGCTGGCCAGCCCGGTCGCCCACATCTGGTTCCTGAAGAGCCTGCCGTCAGCCGCATCGCCATGATGCTGGACATGCCGCTGAAGGACATCGAGCGGGTCCTCTACTTCGAATACTACATCGTCACCGAGCCGGGCCTGACGCCGCTGAAGCAGAACCAGCTGCTCTCGGAGGACGACTATCATGCGCGCCCAGGAGGAGTACGGCGACGACGGCTTCACCGCCGAGATCGGCGCCGAGGCGGTCCGCGGCATGCTGCGCGCCATCGACCTCGCCAAGGAGGCCGATCAGCTGCGCGAGGATCTGACCACCACCACCTCCGAGATGAAGCTCAAGAAGGCGTCCAAGCGCCTGAAGATCATCGAGGCCTTCATCGAGAGCGGCAACAAGCCCGAGTGGATGATCCTGACGGTCGTCCCGGTGATCCCGCCCGAGCTGCGCCCGCTGGTGCCGCTGGACGGCGGCCGCTTCGCCACCAGCGACCTCAACGACCTCTATCGGCGGGTCATCAACCGCAACAACCGCCTGAAGCGCCTGATCGAGCTGCGCGCGCCGGACATCATCATCCGCAACGAGAAGCGGATGCTGCAGGAGGCGGTCGACGCCCTGTTCGACAACGGCCGGCGCGGCCGCGTCATCACCGGCGCCAACAAGCGCCCGCTGAAGTCGCTGGCCGACATGCTGAAGGGCAAGCAGGGCCGCTTCCGCCAGAACCTGCTCGGCAAGCGCGTCGACTACTCCGGCCGCTCGGTCATCGTGGTGGGCCCGGAGCTGAAGCTGCACGAGTGCGGCCTGCCCAAGAAGATGGCGCTCGAGCTCTTCAAGCCGTTCATCTACGCGCGGCTCGACGCCAAGGGCCTGTCGGGCACCGTCAAGCAGTCCAAGCGGATGGTCGAGCGCGAGCAGCCGCAGGTGTGGGACATCCTCGAAGAGGTGATCCGCGAGCACCCGGTGCTGCTGAACCGCGCCCCGACCCTGCACCGCCTCGGCATCCAGGCCTTCGAGCCGAAGCTGATCGAAGGCAAGGCGATCCAGCTGCACCCGCTGGTCTGCACCGCCTTCAACGCCGACTTCGACGGCGACCAGATGGCCGTGCACGTGCCGCTCTCGCTGGAAGCCCAGCTGGAAGCGCGGGTGCTGATGATGTCGACCAACAACATCCTCTCGCCCGCCAACGGCCGGCCGATCATCGTGCCCAGCCAGGACATCGTGCTGGGGCTCTACTACCTGTCGATGTCGAAGGAAGGCGAGCCTGGCGAGGGCAAGCTGTTCGCTGACATCGGCGAGATCGAGGCGGCGCTGGAAGCCGGCGTCGTCACGGTGCAACACCAAGATCAAGGCGCGCTTCTCGGAGATGAACCCCGAGGGCGTGCGTCGAGCGCAAGGTGATCGACACCACGCCCGGCCGGATGAAGATCGCGGCCCTGCTGCCGCAGCACCCGGCGATCGGCCACCGGCTGGTCGAGAAGAGCCTGACCAAGAAGGAGATCGCCAACCTGATCGACGCCGTCTACCGGCACTGCGGTCAGAAGGCGACGGTGATCTTCGCCGACCAGATCATGGGTCTCGGCTTCCGCGAGGCGGCCAAGGCCGGCATCTCGTTCGGCAAGGACGACATCGTCATCCCCGAGCGCAAGGCCGAGATCGTCGAGACCACCCGCACGCTGGTCGAGGAGTACGAGCAGCAGTACGCGGACGGCCTGATCACCAAGGGCGAGAAGTACAACAAGGTCGTCGACGCCTGGGACAAGGCCACCGACCGCGTCGCCGACGAGATGATGGCCGAGATCTCGACCAAGAAGCTCGACGAGAACGGCCGCGAGACCGAGATCAACTCGATCTGGATGATGGCCAACTCCGGCGCCCGCGGCTCGCAGGCCCAGATGAAGCAGCTCGGCGGCATGCGCGGCCTGATGGCCAAGCCTTCCGGCGAGATCATCGAGACGCCGATCATCTCGAACTTCAAGGAAGGCCTGACCGTGCAGGAGTACTTCAACTCCACGCACGGCGCCCGCAAGGGCCTGGCCGACACGGCGCTGAAGACGGCCAACTCCGGCTACCTCACCCGCCGCCTCGTCGACGTGGCGCAGGACTGCATCATCGTCGAGGAGGACTGCGGCACCACCCGCGGCATCACCCTGCGTGCGGTGGTCGAGGGCGGCGACGTGCTGGTCTCGCTGGGCCAGCGCATCCTGGGCCGCTTCACGGCCGAGGACGTCAAGGAGCCGGGCACCAACGAGCTCGTGGTGCCGGCCGACACCTACCTCGACGAGAACCAGATCGAGGCCGTCGAGGCGGCCGGCGTCCAGCAGGTGAAGGTCCGCTCGGTGCTGACCTGCGAGGCCAAGGTCGGCGTCTGCGGCGCCTGCTACGGGCGCGACCTCGCCCGCGGCACGCCGGTGAACATCGGCGAGGCGGTCGGCGTCATCGCCGCCCAGTCGATCGGCGAGCCCGGCACGCAGCTGACGATGCGGACCTTCCACATCGGCGGCACCGCGCAGGTCGCCGAGCAGTCGTTCTACGAGGCCGCCAACGACGGCGTCGCCCGCTTCGTCGGCGGCGCCACGGTGCAGACGCCCGAGGGCGACCTGATCGTCATGAGCCGCAACATGCAGCTCGTGGTGCAGGTCGACGGCAAGGACCGCGAGGCCTACCGCCCGCCCTACGGCGCGCGCCTGCGCGTCAAGGACGGTCAGGACGTCAAGCGCGGCGTGCGCCTCGCCGAATGGGACCCCTACACCACGCCGATCATCACCGAGGTGGGCGGCAAGGTCCGCTTCGAGGACCTGGTCGAGGGCGTGTCGTTCCGCGAGGAGGCCGACGAGGCCACCGGCATCGTCAACCGCGTCGTCATCGACTGGCGCGCCTCCACCAAGGGCGGCGACCTGCGGCCCGACCATGGCGGTGCTCGGCGAGGACGGCAACTACAAGCGGCTGGCCAACGGCGGCGAGGCCCGCTACCTGCTGCCGGTGGGCGCGATCCTCTCCGTCGGCGACGGCGACGAGGCCAAGCCCGGCGACGTGCTGGCCCGCCTTCCCACCGAGAGCGCCAAGACGCGGGACATCACCGGCGGTCTGCCGCGGGTGGCGGAGCTGTTCGAGGCGCGCCGGCCGAAGGACTGCGCGGTGATCGCCGAGATGGACGGCCGGGTCGAGTTCGGGCGCGACTACAAGAACAAGCGCCGGATCAAGATCACCCCGGAAAGCGTCGACGGCGAGCCCACCGAGGCGGTCGAGTTCCTGATCCCGAAGGGCAAGCACATCGCCGTCCACGACGGCGACGTGATCCGCAAGGGCGAGTACCTGATCGACGGCAACCCCGATCCGCACGACATCCTGCGGATCCAGGGCATCGAGGCGCTGGCCGACTTCCTGGTCAACGAGATCCAGGAGGTCTACCGGCTGCAGGGCGTGCCGATCAACGACAAGCACATCGAGGTGATCGTTCGCCAGATGCTGCAGAAGGTCGAGATCCTGGAGCCCGGGCGACACCGGCCTGCTGAAGGGCGACCATCTGGACAAGCTCGAGGTCGAGGAAGAGAACGCCAAGGCGGAAGCCCGCGGCGGCCGGGCGGCGATCGTCCAGCCGGTGCTGCTCGGCATCACCAAGGCGTCCCTGCAGACCCGCAGCTTCATCTCGGCGGCGTCGTTCCAGGAGACCACCCGCGTCCTCACCGACGCGGCGGTGCACGGCAAGCGCGACACCCTCGAGGGCCTGAAGGAGAACGTCATCGTCGGCCGGCTGATCCCGGCGGGCACCGGCTCCTACCTGCGCACCCTGCAGCGCGTCGCCGCCAAGCGCGACGAGGCGCTGGCCGCCAGCCGCGAGCCGCCGGCGATCGAGCCGCTGCCGATCGAGATCGCCGAGGAGGCCGCGGCCGAGCAGGCCTAAGCCGACGGGTGATCTGAAGAATGAGCCCCTCCTGCCTCAGCAGGAGGGGCTTTTCTTTGCGCCGCCTTGGCCGAGCGTTCCTCGTTCTGGCTAAGCCAGCGCCGCGACCGCCTTGGCCTTGCCCGCTGCCCTGCCGACCTCGGCCGCGGTGAGACCGTCCTTGGTTCGCGCGCCGGCGTCTGCGCCCGCCGCCAGCAGCCGCGAGATCACGCCATCCGGCGCGCCGCGGGAGGCGGCGTAGTGCAGCGCGGTCCAGCCCCTGGCGTCGGCGCGGTTGGGGTCGGCGCCCGCCTCCAGCAGCCAGAGCGCGGCCGGGTTGCGGCCCCACTGGATCATCTCCGACAGCATCGGCCGGCCGCTGGGCTTCCACGGCCCGTTCACGTCGGCGCCCCGGCGCACGACGATCGCCGTGGTGGCGAAGTCGCCCTGCCAGAGCGACTCGTAGACGCCATCCTGCGGATCGGCGCCGTGGTCGATCAAGAGCTCGATCAGGGCGGCATCGCAATCGCCGCGGAACGCCGCCAGCGACAGCACCGAGAAGTCGCCGTGCCGCAGCTTGGCGACGCGGTCGGCCCTGGCGCCAGCGGCGATCAGCCGCTCGCCCATGGAGACGGCGACCGGCTGGGCGAGGCGGCTGAAGGCGAGGTGATGCAGGGGCTCGGCGCCACTCTCCGCGATCGCCGTCGCCTGGGCCGGATCACGCCTCAGCTCGGCGTCGAACAGCGCCTGATCGCCGACCAGCACTGCGGTGAAGATGTCGCGCCTGGCCCCGCGGGCGAGGAGGATCTCGGCGCAGTCGGCCATGCCGTCGCGCGCCGCGGTCTGCAGCGGGCGCCCGTCGTACCAGCCGCCGAGCCCGTCGACGTCGGCGCCGGCGTCGATCAGCGCGTGCAGCACTTCGAGGTGGCCCGCCTTGCGGCGGATCGAGACCTTCGGCTCGATCGCGCGGTGCAGCGGCCGGTAGCGCAACTCCGACGTCGAGTGGGCGTTCGGATCAGCGCCGGCGGCGAGCAGGGCGCGCGCGATCGCCGGCTCGCCGTAGAGCGCGGCCTCCAGGATCGGGCGCCAGTCGCGTGCGGCTTCTGGATGGCTCGCGATCAGCGCCTCGGCGCCCGCGAGGTCGCCCGCCTGGGCGGCCGCCTTCAGCGCGGCAACGGCGTCCATGGTTGCGCTCCGGCAAGTGACCGGGCGTCAGAGTAGCGCGCCCGCGCCCTGTGTCAGAGCTTCTTTGCGCCTTCCGGGCATTCGGCCGAGAGCCGGTGCGCCTGGATGGCGCCGAAGCCGGCCAGCGGCACCAGCTTCCAATGGCCCGCGCCCGACATCTTCAGGTCGAGCGTGTCGGCCGTGTAGGTGGCGTCGCCGTGCACGCTATAGCGCTCGCTCTTGTTGCGGATCACGCCCTCGAAATGCGCCTTGCCGCCGCCGACCTGCTGGATCGGGTAGTCGCACTGGTAGTGATGGTTGCAGGGGCCGAGCATGAACTTCACGATGTTCTTCGGCTCGACGCACCAGCGCTCGGTCTTATGCGAGAGGCCGAGGAAATCGGTGGTCGCCTCCCAGTAGCCCGGGCTGATCAGCGCCGGCTGCTGCGCCCCCGCGACGGCGGGCGCGGGGCCCAAGGCAAGCGCAACAGGGGCGAGGGCGAGGGGGGCGAACTTCTTCATGGCGTTGTGCGGCGTCTGCGGGACGTGAGCTTGGCGAAAAGGGCTGAAGTTTGGCTTGACGCCCTGTCGGTCGTGGGGCCGCCGCGCGAGTGCGGCGCTGACTTAGGGGCAGCGTTGCGCCGATTCAACACCTGCACGGTGCGGCCCAGCGTCCCGCCGGCCGAGACCGCCTACTGCTCGCCAGGCCGGTGCAGGATGCGCGGCTGGCCGGCGATCGGCGCGGCCTCGGAGCCGGCGGGCGTCGAAGTCGCGGTAGCGTTGCGCCGCCTCCTCGGTCGCGGCCTGACGGTCGATGTCGGCGCGCTTGGTGGCGCCGATCGGGTCCATCTGCGGAGATTCGCGCGCGCCGGTTCCGAACGCCTCGTCGCACTTGGCCTGTTCCTCCTTCGAGAGGTGCAGGGCCGCGGCGTTGGCGCAGCCCAGCACGCTGCCGCGCAAACCGGAGCCGAAGCCCGGCAGCGATCCGGACGGCAGGCCGCCGCCCGGCGCCCCGCCGCCGGGTCCGCCGGCGCCCCGCCGCCCGGCGCGCCGCTCGCCTGCTGCGGCGGCGCCTCGATGGCCCCCGGGATGCTGACCCCCGGCGCCAGCGGCGCGCCGGCCTCGTTGCGGTTGCGGTGCAGGACGATATGCGGCGCGGCGAAGGCCTTCGACTGGGTGGTGGGTGCGGCCGGCGCATTGACGACGCGCGGCGGGCCGGGGTTCGGCGCGGGCGTCGCCGGCGTGATCGGCGCCAGCGACGGTGCGAGCGTCGGCTTGGGAGCCGGGGCCGGCTGCGGCGCGCGGTTGGCCTGCAGCGGGGCGCTGGGCGCCGGCGCCAGCTGCGGCGTGACCTTCGCGGGGGCGGGCGGCTGCGGCTTCTGCGGCGTCGGGGGCTGTGGCTGCGGCGTCGGCGGCGGCGCCGGGGTCGGCGTCGGGGCGAGGTGCTGCTTGATGACGATCTTCGGAATCGGCGGCGGCGGGATCGGCTGCTCGGCTTCGGGCACGATCTCGACCTGCACCGGCGCTCGCTGCTCGACCGGCGGCGGATAGTAGGTGAACTCGCTGGCGGCGATGAAGAACAGCCCGACGTGGAGGAGCGTCGAGGCGAGGAAGACCAGGACATCGCGGCGCAGATGGCGTCGTCGCCGCTGAGCCATTCGCCCCTCCGATCACGCGCGGGAAACTGTCCGCCCAGGATGGCCTCATGACGGCGCGCTGGGGCGGAATTTCGGCCGCGTCGCGGATCACCGCAAGAGGGGCGCCGCCAGACCTTGACGCGCCTTGGCTTGCAGCGTAGAGACCCCGGCTCTTCGAGAACCGGCTGTGTCGCCCCTGGGTTCGTTCCCAAAAGCGGCAGACGCGGTTCGCGAGACGAACGGTGCTGGCGGCCCCTTAAGGCTCCCGGCGGCCGGCCAGCGGCCCTCGCGGGGCTTCTCGCGCGGGCCATTCGTTTTTGCGGGCTTTCGTCGCCGGACGGCCTTCGGGTCGGCCGGTCGGTCTTTGAAATGGTCTGGACCACGCGGCGCCCCTAACGGGACCCGGAGGAATTGCGAGCGACATGGATCGTCAGAACATCCGCATCCGGCTCAGAGCCTTCGATCACCGCGTGCTGGACCATTCCACGCGCGAGATCGTCAACACGGCCAAGCGCACCGGCGCGACCATCCGCGGGCCCATCCCGCTGCCCACCCAGATCGAACGCTTCACCGTCAACCGCTCGCCGCACATCGACAAGAAGTCGCGCGAGCAGTTCGAAATCCGCACGCACAAGCGCGTGCTCGACATCGTCGACCCCACCCCGCAGACCGTGGACGCGCTGATGAAGCTCGCGCTGTCGGCCGGCGTGGACGTCGAGATCAAGCTCTAGGGGATCGAGCGATGCGAACCGGCCTCATCGCCCGCAAGCTCGGCATGACCCGCCTCTTCGACGAGGCGGGCAGCCACGTGCCCGTCACCGTGCTTTCCCTCGAAGGCTGCCAGGTCACCGCCCAGCGCACCAAGGAGAAGGACGGCTACGTCGCCCTCCAGCTCGGCGCGGGCGCGAAGAAACCCAAGAACACCTCCAAGGCCGAGCGCGGCCACTTCGCCAAGGCGCTGGTCGAGCCCAAGCGCCACGTGGCCGAGTTCCGTGTGTCGGAGGACAATCTGATCGAAGTGGGCGCCGAGTTCACCGCCGACCATTTCGTGGCCGGCCAGAAGGTGGACGTATCCGGCGTGACCGTCGGCAAGGGCTTCGCCGGCGCGATGAAGCGATGGAACTTCGACGGCCTGCGCGCCACCCACGGCGTCTCGGTATCGCACCGCTCGCACGGTTCGACCGGCCAGCGCCAGGACCCTGGCAAGGTCTTCAAGAACAAGAAGATGGCTGGCCACATGGGCCAGGACAACGTCACCACCCTCAATCTGACCGTGTTCCGCGTCGATGTGGAGCGCGGTCTTATTCTTCTTAAGGGGGCGGTGCCGGGAACCGAGGGCGGGTTTGTGAAGATCCGCGACGCGGTGAAGCATCCGGCCCCCGACGGCGTGCCGACGCCGGGCGGCGGTCAAGACGTCCGCCACAGCTGAAGCGCCGGCCGAGACGCCAGCCGAAGATGCGGCCCCGAACTCCGCTCCTGGGGCCGAAGCCGAGACCGGGGGCGAAGCGCAATGAAGATCGACGTCATCAAGCTGGACGGCAAGAAGGGCGGCTCAGGTCGAGCTGCCGGACGACATCTTCGGCATCGAGGAGATCCGCGCCGACATCCTGCAGCGCTGCGTCACCTGGCAGCTCGCCAAGCGCCGCGCCGGCACCCACAAGATCCAGGTCCGCAACGAAGTCTCGCGCACCGGCAAGAAGATGTACCGCCAGAAGGGCACCGGCGGCGCCCGGCACGGCTCGCGCCGGGCCGCGCAGTTCGTCGGCGGCGCCAAGGCTCACGGGCCGGTGGTGCGCAGCCACGAGATCGGCCTGCCCAAGAAGGTCCGCGCGCTTGCCCTGCGCCACGCGCTCTCCTCGAAGGCCAAGGACGGCGCGATCGTCGTGCTGGAAGCGGCCACGCTGGACAGCCCCAAGACCGCCGCCCTGCGCGCCGGCTTCGCCAAGATCGGCGTCACGAACGCCCTGGTGATCGCCGGCCCCGAGGTGGACGGCGCTTTCAAGCTCGCGGCGCGCAACATCCCGAGCGTCGACGTGCTGCCGAACGCCGGCCTGAACGTCTACGACATCCTGCGCCGCGACACCCTGGTGCTGACCAAGGCGGCCCTCGAGGGCATCGCCGCGCGGTTCGCCCAGGACGCCAGTGACAAGGAAGCCGCCTGATGCCCGCCGTCCGTCACTACGACACCATCCTCTCGCCGGTGATCACCGAGAAGGCGACGATGCTCTCGGAGCACAACAAGGTGGTCTTCCGCGTCGCCAAGGACGCCACCAAGCCGCAGATCGCCGAGGCGATCGAGAGCCTGTTCAAGGTCAACGTGGTCAAGGTCAACACGATCAACGTGAAGGGCAAGACCAAGCGCTTCCGCGGCCGCATGGGCCAGCGCTCGGACGTGAAGAAGGCCATCGTCACCCTGGCCGAAGGCCAGTCCATCGACATCACGACGGGGCTCTAGGTCATGGCTCTGAAGCAGTTCAATCCGACTTCGCCCGGCCGCCGCGGCCTGGTGCTGGTCGACAAGCACGAGCTCCACAAGGGCAAGCCCGAGAAGAGCCTGGTCGAGGGCCTGACCAAGACCGGCGGCCGGGGCGGCGGCGGGCGCATCGCCGTGCGCTTCCGCGGCGGCGGCGCCAAGCGGCTCTACCGCAGGGTCGACTTCAAGCGGCGCAAGTGGAACGTCGTCGGCGACCGTCGAGCGGCTCGAGTACGACCCCAACCGCACGGCCTTCATCGCGCTCATCAAGTACGCCGACGGCGAGCTGGCCTACATCCTGGCGCCGCAGCGCGCTGCAGGTCGGCGACGAGATCGTCGCGGGCGAGAAGGTGGACCTGAAGCCCGGCAACGCCTCGCCGCTGCGCAGCCTGCCGATCGGCTCGATGGTCCACAACATCGAGCTGAAGCCCGGCAAGGGCGGCCAGATCGCCCGCTCGGCCGGCGCCTACGCCCAGCTGGTCGGCCGCGACGCCGGCTACGCGCAGATCCGTCTCGGGCTCGGGCGAGCTGCGCATGGTGCTCGACAGCTGCATGGCCACGGTCGGCGCGGTCTCCAACCCCGACCACATGAACGAGGTGCTCGGCAAGGCCGGCCGCGTCCGTCACAAGGGCCGCCGGCCGCACGTGCGCGGCGTCGCCATGAACCCGGTCGATCACCCGCACGGCGGCGGCGAAGGCAAGACCTCCGGCGGCCGTCACCCGGTGACCCCGTGGGGCCAGCCCACCAAGGGCCACAAGACCCGCACCAACAAGGCCACGGACAAGTACATCATCCGCAGCCGCCACGTGAAGAAGGCCCGCTAAGCGATGACCCGCTCGGTTTGGAAAGGCCCGTTCGTCGACGGATATCTGCTGAAGAAGGCGGAAGCCCAGCAGTCGTCCGGTCGCAAGGACGTGATCAAGACCTGGTCGCGCCGCTCGACCATCATGCCGCAGTTCGTCGGCCTGACGTTCGGCGTCCACAACGGCCAGAAGCACGTGCCGGTGCTGGTCAGCGAAGACATGGTCGGCATGAAGTTCGGCGAGTTCGCGCCGACCCGCTATTTCCCGGGCCACGCGGCCGACAAGAAGGCCAAGAGGAAGTAGCGATGGGCAAGCAAGCCAAACAGCGACGCCTGAAGCCGGCCGAGGCGATGGCCAAGGTCCGCACGCTGCGCACCAGCGCGCGCAAGCTGAACCTGGTGGCCCAGTCGATCCGTGGCCTGAAGGTCCAGCGGGCGCTCAACGAGCTGGAGTTCAGCCATCGGCGTATCGCCAAGGACGTCCGCAAGGCGCTGAACTCGGCGATCTCCAACGCCGAGAACAACCACAGCCTCGACATCGACGCGCTGGTCGTCGCCGAGGCCTTCGTCGGCAAGAACCTGGTGATGAAGCGCTTCTCCGCCCGCGCGCGCGGCCGCGCCTCGCGCATCGAGAAGCCGTTCAGCGAGATCACCATCGTGGTCCGCGAACTGGGTGAGGCTGCGTAATGGGTCAGAAGGTCAATCCGATCGGTCTGCGCCTCGGCATCAACCGCACCTGGGACTCGCGCTGGTTCGCCCGCAAGGGCGACTATGCGCGGCTGCTCCACGAAGACATCCACATGCGCAAGGTGCTGAAGCAGCGCCTCGGCCAGGCCGGCGTGTCGCGCATCATCATCGAGCGCCCGCACAAGCAGTGCCGCGTCACCATCTATGCCGCCCGCCCGGGCGTGATCATCGGCAAGAAGGGCGCGGACATCGACAAGCTGCGCAAGGACCTCGCGGCGATGACCGAGGGCGACGTCGCGCTGAACATCGTCGAGGTCCGCAAGCCCGAGACCGACGCCCAGCTGGTGGCCGAGAACATCGCCCAGCAGCTCGAGCGCCGCGTCGCCTTCCGCCGGGCCATGAAGCGCTCGATGCAGAGCGCCATGCGCCTGGGCGCCAAGGGCGTCCGCATCGACGTCTCGGGCCGCCTCGGCGGCGCCGAGATCGCGCGGATGGAGTGGTACCACGAAGGCCGCGTGCCGCTGCACACCCTGCGCGCCGACATCGACTACGGCTTCGCCGAAGCCCAGACCACCTACGGCATCATCGGCGTGAAGGTGTGGATCTTCAAAGGCGAGGTGCTGGAGCACGACCCGATGGCGCAGGACAAGCGCCTGGCGGGCGAGTCCGGTCCGGCCGGCGAAGGCGGCGGCGCGGCGAACGCCCCGAGCGCGAGCCGCGCGGCCCCCGCCGCGACCGGCGCGCCGAGGCGAATGCGTAAGGTACCGCCGCCATGATGTCAGCCGAAGAAGACCAAGTACCGCAAGCAGTTCAAGGGCCGCATCCATGGCGCCTCGAAGGGCGGCTTTGCGCTGAACTTCGGCTCGCATGGGCTGAAGTCGCTGGAGCCGGAGCGCGTCACCGCCCGCCAGATCGAGGCCGCGCGCCGCGCCATCACGCGCCAGATGAAGCGCCAGGGCCGGGTGTGGATCCGCGTCTTCCCCGACGTGCCGGTCACCGACAAGCCGGCCGAAGTGCGGATGGGCTAGGGCAAGGGCGCGGTGGAGTACTGGGCCGCCCGCGTGGCGCCCGGCCGCATCATGTTCGAGGTCGACGGCGTGCCGGACGACGTCGCGCGCGAGGCGCTGCGGCTCGGCGCGGCCAAGCTGCCGGTGCGCACCCGCATCGTCACCCGCCTCGACGCCGGCGTGGAGCACGCAGCATGAAGATCGACGAAATCCGCCGCTTGACGTCCGACGAGCTCGCCGCCCAGCTGCTGCAGCTGAAGAAGGAGCAGTTCAACCTGCGCTTCCAGGCCGCCACCAGCCAGCTGGAGAAGACCCACCGCGTGGACGAGGTCCGCAAGGACATCGCGCGCATCAAGACCGTGCTGCGCGCCAAGGCGCCGGCCGCCTGAGGATTTGAAGAAGATGCCGAAGCGAATTCTCGAAGGCGTGGTGGTCTCCGACAAGGGGAACAAGACCGTGGTGGTGAAGGTGGAGCGCACCTTCCTGCACCCGCTGCTGAAGAAGACCGTCCGCCGCTCCAAGAAGTACCACGCCCACGACGAGGCCAACGCCTATCGCGAGGGCGAGCGGGCGCGGATCGTCGAGTGCGCCCCGAAATCGAAGCTGAAGACCTGGGAGGTCCTGCCGAAGGACGCCCCGGAAACCGCCTCCGCGGCCAGCGCCTGAGTCTGGAAGGACGTAAGCCATGATCCAGATGCAGACCAATCTCGAAGTCGCCGACAACTCGGGCGCGCGGCGGGTGATGTGCATCAAGGTGCTGGGCGGCGCCGGCCGCCGCTACGCCTCGGTGGGCGACCGCATCGTCGTGTCGGTCAAGGAAGCCATTCCGCGCGGCCGGGTGAAGAAGGGCGACGTGCTGCAGGCGATCGTCGTGCGCACCAACCAGGCCATCAAGCGCAAGGACGGCTCGGTGATCCGCTTCGACAAGAACGCGGCGGTGATCGTCAACAAGCAGTCCGAGCCGATCGGCACGCGCATCTTCGGCCCGGTGCCGCGCGAGCTGCGCGCCAAGAACCACATGAAGATCATCTCGCTCGCGCCGGAGGTCATCTAGCCATGGCCGCCAAGATCAAGAAGGGCGACCGCGTCGATCATGCTGACCGGCAAGGACAAGGGCCGCACCGGCAACGTCACCCGCGTGATGCCGAAGGACAGCCGCGTGCTGGTCTCGGGCCTCAACATGGTCCAGCGCCACACGCGCCCGTCGCAGGGCGACCCGCAAGGGCGGCATCAGGCACAAGGAAGCCTCGGTGCACGTCTCCAACGTCGCGATCGTCGATTCCAACGGCAAGCCGACCCGCGTCGGCTTCGAGACCCGCGATGGCAAGAAGGTCCGCGTGGCCAAGACCACCGGCGAGGTGATCCATGGCTGAGACCGCAGACCTACGAACCGCGCCTGAAGAGCGAATACCGCAGCCGCATCCGTGCGAAGCTGAAGGAGAAGTTCGCCTACGCCAACGAGATGCAGATCCCCCGCATCGAGAAGATCGTGGTGAACATGGGGATCGGCGAGGCCGTGGCCGACTCCAAGAAGGCCGCCGCCGCCATGAAGGACCTGGCCGCCATCACCGGCCAGAAGCCGCAGGCGACCAAGGCCCGCCAATCGATCGCCAGCTTCAAGGTGCGCGAGGGCATGGTGGTCGGCGCCAAGGTGACGCTGCGCAAGGACCGCATGTACGAGTTCCTCGACCGGCTGATCACCATTGCGCTGCCGCGGGTGAAGGACTTCCGGGGCCTCAAGCCCACCAGCTTCGACGGCCGCGGCAACTACGCGCTCGGTCTTCGCGAGCACATCGTGTTCCCCGAGATCAACTACGACCAGATCGACCAGATCTGGGGCATGGACATCGTCGTCTGCACCACTGCCCGGACCGACGACGAGGCCCGTGAACTGCTCCGCGAATTCCAGTTCCCGTTCAACGCTTAAGTCAGGCGGGAGAAGAGATCCGACATGGCCAAGAAAAGCGCCGTCAACCGCAACGAGATGGTCAAGCGCCTGGTGAAGACCAAGGCCGCCAAGCGCGACGCGCTGAAGGCGGTCGCCAACGACGAGAACCTGTCGCTGGAGGAGCGCTTCGAGGCGCGCCTGAAGCTGGCGGCGATGCCGCGCAACTCGTCGCCGACGCGCATCCGCAACCGCTGCGAGGTGACCGGGCGTCCGCGCGCCTTCTATCGCAAGCTGAAGATGAGCCGCATCGCGCTGCGCGAGCTGGGCTCGCGCGGCCAGATACCTGGCCTCGTGAAGTCGAGCTGGTGAGGAGGGGCTGATGGCTGCCAACGACCCCATCGGCGATATGATCGCCCGCATCAAGCAACGCCGCCGAGCGCCGGCGCGCCAAGGTGGTGACGCCCGCCTCGAAGCTGCGCCAGCGCGTGCTCGACGTGCTGCAGTCCGAGGGCTACATCCGCGGCTATAGCCGCAGCGAGAGCGCCCAGGGCTTCGCCCAGTTCGAGATCGAGCTGAAGTACTACGACGGCCAGCCGGTGATCGCCGAGATCGCGCGCGTCTCCAAGCCGGGCCGCCGCGTCTATTCGTCGATCGGCGACCTGAAGCCGATCAAGAACGGCCTCGGCATCTCGATCCTGTCGACGTCGAAAGGCGTCATGTCCGACACCGCCGCCCGCGACGCCAACGTCGGCGGCGAAGTCCTCTGCCGCGTCTACTAGGGCAGGGGGGAGGAGCTCGAAGCGATGTCGCGTATCGGCAAGAAGACGGTCCCGATCCCCGCCGGCGTCACCCTGACGCTGGAAGGGCAGACGGTCGCCGTCAAAGGCCCCAAGGGCGAGCTCTCGTGGACCGTGGTCGACGAGATCGAGGTCACGCAGGGCGACGACGGCGTCAGCTTCGCGCCGCGCAACGACACGACGCGCGCCCGGGCGATGTGGGGCCTGTCGCGCACGTTGGTCGCCAACATGGTGCAGGGCGTCACCCAGGGCTACGAGCGCACGCTCGAGCTGGTCGGCGTCGGCTACCGCGCGCCGATGAAGGGCAGGGCGCTCTCCATGCAGCTCGGCTTCTCGCACGAGGTGGACATTCCCGCGCCGGACGGCATCACGTTCGCGACGCCGCGGCAAACCGCGATCGTGATCACCGGCATCGACAAGCAGCTGGTCGGCGAGACCGCCGCTCGCATCCGCAAGATCCGCCCGCCCGAGCCCTACAAGGGCAAGGGCGTGCGCTATGCCGGCGAGAAGGTCCGCCGCAAGGAAGGCAAGAAGAAGTAGCCATGGCGCTTTCCCGACTGAAACCTGCGGATCGTCGCGCCCGGCGCGTGCGCCTGCGCCTGAAGAAGATGGGCGCCGGCCGCCCGCGCCTTTCGGTGTTCCGCTCGGCCAAGAACATCTACGCCCAGGTGATCGACGACGACCGCGGCGTCACGCTCGCCCACGCCTCGACGCTCGAGGCGAAGGGCGAAAAGGGCGCCGACAAGGACGCCGCGGCCAAGCGTGGGCGCGCTGATCGCCAAGCGCGCGATGGACAAGGGCGTCAAGGACGTCGTCTTCGACCGCGGCGGCTATCTGTACCACGGCCGCGTCAAGGCGCTGGCCGACGCCGCGCGCGAAGCCGGCCTGAACTTCTAGAGGACCCTGACCGATGGCCCGTGGACCGGACAACAGAGAGCCGCGACCGACGCGACCGCAACGCCGACGATCGCGCCGACAGCGACATCGTCGAGAAGCTCGTCTTCATCAACCGCGTCGCCGCCACCGTGAAGGGCGGGCGCCGCTTCTCGTTCGCCGCGCTGATGGTGGTGGGCGACCAGAAGGGCCGCGTCGGCTTCGGCCACGGCAAGGCCCGCGAGGTGCCGGAAGCCATCCGCAAGGCGACCGAGGAAGCCAAGAAGTCGATGATCCGCGTGCCGCTGCGCGAAAGCCGCACGCTGCACCACGACGGCCACGGCCGGTGGGGCGCCGGCAAGATCATGATGCGCGCGGCGCCTCCCGGCACCGGCATCATCGCCGGCGGTCCGATGCGCGCGGTGCTGGAAGCGCTCGGCGTGCAGGACGTGGTCGGCAAGCGGATGGGCTCGTCGAACCCCTACAACATGGTGCGCGCCACCTTCGAGGCGCTGAAGCAGCAGGCTTCGCCGCGCCAGGTCGCCGCCAAGCGCGGCAAGAAGGTCGCCGACATCATCGGCCGCCGCGCCGACGCGGCCGGCGCCGAGGCGGAGGCGTAAGCTCCATGGCGAAGATCACCGTCCGTCAGACCGGCAGCCCGATCCGCCGCACCAAGGACCAGCGCGCGACGCTCGTGGGCCTGGGGCTGAACAAGCTCGGCCGCACCGCGACGCTCGAAGACACCGCCGCCATCCGCGGCATGATCGCCAAGGTCGCCCACATGGTGGAGGTGGTGGAGTAGGGGCCTCAAGGCCCCCTGCGTCGCGCCGCTGGCGCGACGGTTCCCCCGGAGGGGGAAGAGAAGCCGAGTCGGGCGTCGCGCCCGGCGCAAACTCCTGAGGAGAAGGCACAGATGACCAAGCTGAACGAACTGGCCCCGCGTCCGGGGTCGACCAAGAACCGCATGCGCGTCGGCCGCGGCCCGGGCTCGGGCAAGGGCAAGACCGCCGGACGCGGCGTGAAGGGCCAGAAGGCGCGCTCGGGCGTCGCGGTCGAACGGCTTCGAGGGCGGCCAGATGCCGCTGCACATGCGCATGCCCAAGCGCGGCTTCAACAAGCCGAACGCCAAGGAGTTCGCCGAGGTGAGCCTCTGGCGGATCGAGCAGGCGATCGAGGCCGGCAAGCTCGACGCGAAGAAGCCGATCGACGCGGCGGCGCTGATCGCCTCCGGCGTGCTCCGCCGCGCCAAGGACGGCGTCAAGCTGCTGGGCAGGCAGTGAGATCAAGGCCAAGCTCGACATCACCGTCTACCCGCCACCGCCTCGGCTCGCGCGGCGGTCGAGAAGGCGGGCGGCACGCTCACCACGCGCGCAAGGCGCCTGCGGCAGGCCGAAGCCTGAGCGCGTTTGCCACGCTCCGGAAGTGAGCGTGGCAGCGATGACGAAGCCAGCGCGAGCCCTTATGTGTGGCCGCGCATCTCTCAAGGGGTTCTAGATGGCTTCGGCCGCCGAGCAACTCGCCGCCAATCTCGACGTCGGCGCCTTCCAGAAGGCCACCGAGCTTCACAAGCGCCTGCTGTTCACGCTGGGCGCGATGATCGTCTACCGGCTCGGGACCTACATCCCGATCCCCGGCATCGACCCGGCGGCCATCGCCAACATCATCGACCGCCAGCAGAACGGCATGCTCGGCATGGCCAACCTGTTCTCGGGCGGCGCGGTGTCGCGGATGGCGATCTTCGCCCTCAACGTGATGCCCTACATCTCCGCCTCGATCATCGTGCAGCTGCTGGGCACGATGTATCCGCCCTGGGAGAAGCTGCAGGAAGGAAGGCGGCGAGGCGGGCCGCAAGCAGCTCAACCAGTACACCCGCTACCTGACCGTGATCGCTGGCCATCTTCCAGGCCGGCGGCATCGCCATCGCGCTGCAGTCCAGCCAGGGCGCGGTGCTCAACCCCGGACCGTTCTTCGTCCTCTCGACCGTGGTGACGCTCACCACCGGCACCATGTTCCTGATGTGGCTGGGCGAGCAGATCACCAGCCGCGGCGTCGGCAACGGCGTCTCGCTGATCATCTTCGCCGGCATCGTCGCGCGCCTGCCGACCGCGCTCTTCCAGCTGTTCTCCCAGGCGCACACCGGCTCGGCTGAACAGCTGCACGCTGGTGTTCGTCCTCGGCCTGGCGGCTGCGCCGTCATCGTGTTCATCGTCTTCATGGAGCGCTCGCAGCGCCGCCTGCTGGTGCAGTATCCCAAGCGCCAGGTCGGGCAACCGCATGTTCGGCGGCGAGACCAGCTTCCTGCCGCTGAAGATCAACGTCTCCGGCGTCATCCCGCCGATCTTCGCCTCCTCGCTGCTGGCGCTGCCCTACACGGCGACCACCTTCCTCAACAATGCGCAACCTGCCGAGCTGGCTGCAGTGGCTGCCGGGCGTCGCCGCCGAGCTGCAACCACGGCCGGCCGGCCTACATGGTCGCCTACGGGCTGATGATCATCTTCTTCTCCTTCTTCTACACCTCGGTGGTGTTCAACCCGGAGGACACGGCCGAGAACCTGCGCAAGTACGGCGGCTTCCTGCCCGGCATCCGGCCCGGGCAAGCGCACGGCGGAGTACATCGACTACGTGCTGACCCGCCTGACGGTGATCGGCGCGGCTCTACATCGCGGCGGTCTGCCTGCTGCCCGAGGCGCTGATGGCCTCCAACCAGGTCAGCTCCTACTACTTCGGCGGCACCTCGATCCTGATCGTGGTCTCGGTGACGATGGACACCGTCGCGCAGATCCAGTCGCACCTCTTGGCGCACCAGTACGAGGGCCTGATCAAGAAATCCAAGCTGCGCGGGCGCCAGCGCTAGCCGGCCGCCGCGGCTTGCCTGCCGTGACGGCGGGCGCCCAAGATCGAGCGAATCTGGGAACGACTCGAGCTCCACCGACCCCCGCCGCGGTCAGCGACGCGGCAGAAGAAGAAAGTCTAGGGGCGTCTAGATGAACCTGATCCTGTTCGGCCCGCCAGCGGCCGGCAAGGGCACCCAGGCCAAGCGGCTGGTCGAGACCCGCGGCATGGTGCAGCTCTCGACCGGCGACATGCTGCGCGCGGCGATCGCCTCGGGCTCGCGAGCTCGGCAAGCGGGTCGACGGGCATCATGGAGCGCGGCGAGCTGGTCTCCGACGAGATCGTCATCGAGCTGATCGAGGATCGGCTGCCGGAGGCCGAGGCCGCCGGCGGCGCGATCTTCGACGGCTTTCCGCGCACCATCGCCCAGGCCGCAGGCGCTGGACGCGATGCTGGACCGCCGCCGCCGACCCGATCGACCTGGTGATCCGCCTGAAGGTCGACGACGACGGCCCTGCTGAAGCGGGTCGCCGGCCGCTTCGCCGAGTCCGGCCGCCCGGACGACAATCCCGAGAGCTTCAAGGTCCGCCTGCAGGCCTACAACGACCAGACCGCGCCGCTGCTGCCCTACTACGAGCACCACAACAAGCTGGTGGAGCGTGGACGGCATGGGCGCCGTCGAGCAGGTCGCCGCCGCCATCGACGCCGCCATCGACGGTCCGCGGTTCTAGGGGCGCCCGGGTCACGCGGCGGCAGCGCGGGGCGGTGCGGCGCTTCGCCACCGCCGACCGTCCGCGTACCGGCGTAACACCTCCGTCCGCTGCGCCGCCCTCCCCGTAAAGGGAGGCAGGCCATTGACGCCGCCCCCCTCGTCCCTATATGGGGACCCTTCCGCGAAAGGGCGCGTCGCCGCGCCGGCGCCGCGCCTGAATGGCGCGGAGGCCGGGCGCGTGCTTCGCGCTTCTTGGCGTGACCAGGAGAAGATCGCGCGTGGCCCGTATCGCTGGCGTCAACATTCCGACCAACAAGCGCGTCGTCGTCGCGCTCCAGTACATCCACGGCATCGGCCCGGCCAGGGCGCGCCAGATCGTCGACAAGGTCGGCATCGATGACGGCCGCCGCGTCAACCAGCTGACCGACGCCGAGGTGCTGCAGATCCGCGAGACCATCGACCACGACTACCAGGTCGAAGGCGACCTGCGGCGCGAAGTCGCCGTCAACATCAAGCGGCTGATGGACCTGGCCTGCTACCGCGGCCTTCGCCACCGCAAGGGCCTGCCGGTCCGCGGCCAGCGCACCCACACCAACGCCCGCACCCGCAAGGGCCCCGCAAAGCCGATCGCCGGCAAGAAGAAGTAAGAGGCGCCCGATGGCCAAGGAACCCGCCCGCGTCAAGAAACGCGAGCGCAAGAACATCACTTCGGGCGTCGCGCACGTGAACGCCTCGTTCAACAACACCATGATCACCATCACCGACGCGCAAGGCAACACCATCTCGTGGTCAAGCGCCGGCATGATGGGCTTCAAGGGCTCGCGCAAGTCGACGCCCTACGCCGCCCAGATGGCCGCCGAGGACGCCGGCCGGAAGGCTTCCGAGCACGGCGTGCGCACCCTCGAGGTCAACGTCTCCGGTCCCGGCTCCGGCCGCGAGAGCGCGCTGCGCGCGCTGCAGGCCGCCGGCATGACCATCACCACCATTCGCGACGTCACCCCGATCCCGCACAACGGCTGCCGGCCGCCTAAGCGCCGGCGCGTCTAGAGTAATCGCCCAACCCCGCTCCCCGTCGCCGGCGCGGCCCACTCGCGGCCGGCGATCTCCCGTCCGAGGGATATCCGCCTGTGATTGAACGAAACTGGAACGAGCTCATCCGCCCTGAGAAGCCGCTGATCGAGTCCGGCGCGGACGGCGTGCGCAAGGCGCGCATCGTCGCCGAGCCCCTCGAGCGCGGCTTCGGCGTGACGCTCGGCAACTCCCTGCGCCGCGTGCTGCTGTCGTCCCTGCAGGGCGCGGCGGTGACGGCCATCCAGATCGACGGCGTCGTCCACGAGTTCTCGCCGCTCGAAGGCGTGCGCGAGGACGTCGTCGACATCGTGCTCGAACATCAAGCAGCTGGCCCTGCGCATGCACGCCGATGGTCCCAAGCGCATGACGCTGCGGGCCACCGGCCCCGGTCGCGGTCACCGCCAGCCAGATCGAGGCGCCGTCGGACATCGAGATCCTCAATGGCGACCACGTGCTGCTGACGCTCGACGAGCGGCGCCTCGGTGCGCATCGAGTTCACCGTGCAGACCGGCAAGGGCTACGTGCCCGCCGAGCGCAACCGCCCGGAAGACGCGCCGATCGGCCTGATCTCGGTCGATGCGGTCTATTCGCCGGTGCGCCGCGTCGCCTACCGCGTCGAGCCGACCCGCCAGGGCCAGAGCCTCGACTACGACAAGCTGGTCATGGAAGTGGAGACCAACGGCGCGGTGACGCCGGTGGACGCCGTGGCCTACGCCGCGCGCATCCTGCAGGACCAGCTGCAGGTGTTCATCACCTTCGAGGAGCCGAAGAAGAAGCTCGAGGGCGAGGCCAAGCCGGAGCTGCCGTTCAACCCGGCGCTGCTGAAGAAGGTCGACGAGCTGGAGCTGTCGGTCCGCTCGGCCAACTGCCTGAAGAACGACAACATCGTCTACATCGGCGACCTGATCCAGAAGACCGAGGCGGAGATGCTGCGCACCCCGAACTTCGGCCGCAAGTCGCTTGAACGAGATCAAGGAAGTGCTGGCCGAACATGGGCCTGCACCTCGGCATGGACGTGCCCAACTGGCCGCCGGAGAACATCGAAGAGCTGGCCAAGAAGTTCGAAGACCAGATCTGACGCGTCTTTGAGGTATAAGGCCCGTCGCGAGACGGCCCGCGTAGAGGAAAGAGGATAGATCGCCATGCGCCACGGTTACGCGCACCGCAAACTGGGCCGCACGACGAGCCATCGCACCGCCATGTTCGCCAACATGGCCGCCTCGCTGATCAAGCACGAGCAGATCGTCACCACCCTGCCGAAGGCCAAGGAGCTGCGGCCCTTCGTCGAGAAGCTGGTGACCCTGGCCAAGAAGGGCGACCTGCACGCGCGCCGCATCGCCATCAGCCGCGTCCGCGACGTCGACCAGGTCGGCAAGCTCTTCGCGACGCTCGGCCCGCGCTACAAGGCCCGCAGCGGCGGCTACACCCGCGTGCTGAAGGCCGGCTTCCGCCACGGCGACAACGCGCCGATGGCGGTGATCGAGTTCGTCGACCGCGACGTCGCCGAAAAGGGCAAGGACTCCGGTCCGGTCCAGGCGCTGGGCGCGCGAGGACTGATCCGCGGCCGGTAAGCCCGGCCGGCCGGAAGGTCCCGAAACTTCGATATATCGAAACACGTAAACTACGTTGAATCGTACGTGAGCGCGTCGGCCAGCCGGCGCGCTTTTCGCTTGACGAGATAGTTGCGATATGCGTGAAATATTGCGCGCAAACGCACCAGATGGAGGTCCGCCATGCCGTCGCCGTTCACGCCCGTCGTCTTCTATCGTGACCCGATGGCCGCGCTCCGCTGGCTGGAGCAGGCATTCGGGTTCGAGACCAGCCTGCTGGTCACCGACGACAATGGCCGGGTCGGCCACGCCGAGATGGGCTTCGGCGAGGGCCGGGTCGGCATCGGCGAGGAGTGGGGCGCGGCCGACCTGATCGGGCCGGCGAAGATGCGCAGCCCCGCCTCGCTGGACGGGCAGGGCACCCAGTTCATCCGCGTCGAGCTCGCCAGCGGCATCGACGCGCACTGCGCCCGCGCCGAGGCGGCCGGCGCGCAGGATCACCCAGCGCCCCGAAGACCAGTTCTACGGCGCCCGCGTCTACCGCGCGCTCGATCCCGAAGGCCACGTCTGGAACTTCGACCAGCCGATCGCCGAGGTCTCGACCGCCGACATGGAGACGGCCAGCGGCCTGAAGATCGCCACCTCGCTGCCGGGAGAATGACCATGAACGTCCCGCCGATCTGCCCGCTGCTGTTCTATCGCGACGCCAGGGCGGCGCTGGATTTCCTGGAGCGCGCCTTCGGCTTCGAGACCCGCATGGTGGTCGATGACGGCCAGGGCGGCGTCATCCACTCCGAGACGGTGTTCGAGGACCACGTGGTGATGGTGTCGGGCCCGCCGCCGGAGAAGTACGCCTCGCCGCTCGACCTCGGCGGCCGGGCCACCGCCTCGATCTGCGTGCAGGTGAAGGACGGCGATCGACGCGCTCTGCGAACGGGCGCGGGCCGCCGGCGCGGTGATCGAGCGCGAGCCCTCCGACCAGGCCTACGGCGACCGCACCTTCGGCTGCCTCGATCCGGAGGGGCACAGCTGGTACGTTCGGCCAGACCATCAAGCAGATGACCGCCGAGGAGATGGCGGCGTCGACCGGGCGCAAGATCACCACCGGACTGGAGGGCTGAGTGGCCGAGATCCGACGCCAAGGCCGCCGAGGCCGAGCTGATCGCCTTCGCCGCGACCTTTCCCGGCGCCTGGGAGGACCACCCCTGGGACCACACGGTGATGAAGGTCGGCAAGAAGGTGTTCGTCTTCTTCGGCGGCGCCGCCTCGCCGCCCGGTGAGCTGTCGCTGACCGTGAAGCTGCCGATCTCCTACGAGATGGCGCTGACGCTGCCCTACATGTCGCCGGCGGGCCATGGCCTCTGGAAGGGCGGCTGGGCGGCGCTGCGCCAGCGCGACGGCGATGCGATCGATCTGGAGACCATCCGCGGCTGGATCGTCCAGAGCTACCGAGCCGTCGCGACGAAGAAGCTGGTCAAGCAGCTCGACGCAGGCGCGTGAGCCATGACCGACCTCGACCTCGAGAGGACCTATCTCTTCATCGACGGCGCCGGCGGCCTGGAGGCGCAGGACGTGGGTCCGAACTTCTGGGCCGAGATCGGCGCCAACCCGAACGCCGGCAATACGATGATCAGCGCCAGTCAGGGCAACGGCGACTGGGCGCGCTGGGAGATGCATCCGAACGGCGCCGAGGTGCTGGTGATCCTCGAAGGCGCGCCGCGCGTCTTCCTGGAGCACCCGGACGGCCGGCTGGAGCGGGTCGATGCACGAACCGGCGCCACGATCGTCGTCCCGAAGGGCGCCTGGCACCGCGCCGAGTGCGGCGAGCCCTACAAGATCCTCTTCATCACCTACGGACCCGGCACGACGCACCGGCCGGTCACCGACGCGGACCGCGCCCGCGCCGCCGCCGAGGCAGGCGCCGCATGACGCCCGAGGCGTTCCTGGAGCTGGCGCTCTCGCTGCCGGAGACGGCGCTCGGCCATCACCAGGCCGGCGAGGACCTGCGCGTCGGCGGCAAGATCTTCGCCTCGCCGGCCACGCGGCCCGGGGCTACGGCCGTCGTCAAGCTGACCCTGGAGCAGCGCGAGATGCTCTGCGCGGCCGAGCCCGATGTTTTCCGTCCGGTCGAGGGCATGGGCCATGCGAAGGGCTGGACGCGGATCACGGTCGCGAACATCGACGAGGCGACCGCCCGAAGCGCGCTCTGGATGGCCTGGCGCAACGTCGCCCCGCCGAAGGTGCGCAAGGCGCACGCGCCGGAGGCGGGCGGATGAGCGTGCTGCCGGCTCGCAGCGACGACAACGTGGGCGTCGACCGCATCTTCGCCGCGCTCGCCGATCCACACCGCCGCCACGTCGTCGATATCCTGAGCCGCGGGCCCAGGCCGGCCGGCGAGCTCGCGCGCGAGGTGGGCCTCGCGCCGCCCGCCATGAGCCGGCATCTGCGCACGCTGCGGCGCTCCGGCGTCGTCGAGGAGTTCCATCCTGACTTCGATGCGCGCGTCAGGGTCTATGTGCTGAGGGCCGAGGCGATGGATGAGCTGAAGCGGTGGCTGGAAGAGACCGAGCGGATGTGGGCCGAGCAGCTCAGCGCCTTCAAGGCGCACCTGGAGAAGGGGGCGGCGTGAGCGGCTCCAAGGTGATGGTGGCGCTGCAGGGTCAGGGCGACGCCGGAGCGGGCGTTCGAGGCGTTCGTCGGCGAGATCGGCGCCTGGTGGCGATCCAATCCGCTGTTCGCCTTCACGCCGCGCGAGCCAGGCGTCCTATCATTCGAGCCGGGTGAGGGCGGGCCGGCTGATCGAGACGCGCGCGGGCGGCAAGGTGTTCGAGATCGGCCGGATCCGCGCCTGGGAGCCGCCGACGCGGCTGGTGTTCGGCTGGCGCCAGGCGACGTTCGCGCCCGGCATGGACACCGAGGTGGAGGTGCGCTTCGACCCGGTCGGCGAGGAGACCCGCGTCACGGTCGAGCATGTCGGCTGGGACAGCGTGCCGGCCGCCCACGTGGCGCGCCACGGCTTTGCCAACCAGCTCTTCCTCACCCGGCATGCCGAGTGGTGGCAGGCCCTGCTGGCGTCGTACAAGGCCGGGATCGGGAGCAGCGGATGAACGCGGCGGCGGACCAGGCGGCGACGGCCAGGCGCCGACGGCGGCGCGGCCGGCGCGGGGCCGGCAGGCGGCGTTCGGCTTCATCTTCGCCGCGGCGGTGATGAACGCGCTGTCGTTCGGCCTGATGATCCCGGTGCTGCCGAGCCTGATCCGCTCGTTCTTCGGCGCCACCAGCGCCGCCTCGACCGCCTCGGCCGCCTACTGGCAGTTCGATCTTCGGCGTCACCTGGGGCGGCATGCAGTTCATCTCCGGCCCGGTGCTGGGCATGCTCTCGGACCGGTTCGGACGCCGCCCGGTGCTGCTGATCTCGATCCTCGGGCTGTCGCTCGACTTCCTGGTCATGGCCTTCGCGCCGACGCTGGCGTGGCTGCTGCTGGGGCGGGTGCTGAACGGCGCGACCGCGGCCAGCTTCTCCACCGCCAACGCCTACGTCGCCGACATCTCGACGCCCGAGAAGCGCGCCCGCAACTTCGGCTGGATGAGCTCGGCGTTCAGCGTCGGCTTCCTGCTCGGGCCTGACCGTGGGCGGCATCCTCACCACGCACGCGATCCACCTCGGCGGCTTCGTGCTCGACGGCATTCGCGTGCCGTTCCTGGTGGCGGCGATCCTCTGCGCGATCAACTGGTTCTACGGCCTCTTGGTGCTGCCGGAGTCGCTGGCCGCCGGAGCGGCGCATCGCCGCCTTCGACTGGCGGCGCGCCAACCCGCTGGAGAGCCTGAGGCTGCTGCGCTCGCACCGCGACCTGCTGCCGCTGGCCACCATCAACTTCCTCTTCCAGCTCGCCCAGCAGGTGCTGCCGAACATCTTCGTGCTCTACACCCAGCTGCGCTACCACTGGTCGCTGAGCTTCCTGGGGATCACCTTCTTCATCACCGGCGCGCTGGGCATCGCCGTGCAGTCGTTCGTGGTCGGCCCGGTGGTCAGTCGCATCGGCGAGCGCGGCGCGGTGATCGCCGGCGCGGCGGCCGGCATGACCGGCTTCGTGATCTACGCGCTCGCGCCGACCGGACCGACCTACTTCATCGGCATGCCGATCTTCGCCCTGATGGGACTGATGCAGCCTGGCCTGCAGGGGCTGATGACGCAGCACGTGACGGCGAGCGAGCAGGGTCGGCTGCAGGGCGCCAACCAGTCCACCGGCGGCATCGCGGCCATCCTGGGGCCGATCATCTTCCCCTTGAGCTTACGCCTGGGCGCTGCTGCGCCTGCCGGCCGTGCCGGGGCGCCGATGTTCATCGCCGCGGCGCTGCTGGCGCTGGCGTTCGTGCATGGCGCTGCGGTTCGCCCGGCGCGAGGCGTCCGGCGCCGGCGGCGCCACAGGCGGCCTAAGAAAGCGCCGGCCCCGGTTACGGAGCGGGCGCGCGCGGTGCTATGAGCCCGCGACGACGGGCGATCGACCCAGGCAAGGGAGGGCGTCGTGAGCGAGACGACGCGTTCCCGTTCCCCCGCCTTCGGCCGCGGGCGCCCGGCGGCGCTCGGCTTCATCTACGCCGCCATCATGATGAACACGGTCTCGATGGGCGTCATCGTGCCGGTCTTCCCGGTGCTGGTGAAGAGCCTGACCGGGCAGGGCGACGCCGGCGCGGCGCAGATCATGGGGCTCTTCGGCGCCGCCTGGGCGATGATGAAGCTCATCTTCGCGCCGGTCTTCGGCAACCTCTCGGACCGCTTCGGGCGACGGCCGGTGCTGCTGGTCTCGATGTTCGGGCTCGCCTTCGACTACCTGGTGATGGCGCTGGCGCCCAACATCGCCTGGCTCTTCGTCGGTCGGGTGATCTCCGGGATCACCGCCTCCAGCGGCTCGGCGGCCGGCGCCTACGTCGCCGACGTCTCGACGCCGGAGAACCGCGCCCGCAACTTCGGCCGCTTCCAGGCGGCGGCCAATGCGGGGATCCTGCTGGGGCCGGCGCTGGGCGGCTTCGTCGGGCCAGATCGACCCGCGCGCGCCGTTCTGGATCGCCTCGGCTCTGGCCTTCGCCAATGGCGCTCTACGGCCTCTTCATCGTGCCCGGAGTCGCTCTCGCACGAGCGGCGCGCGCCGTTCCACTGGCGCAGGGCGAACCCGATCGGGGCCGCGGGTCTGCTGATCAGCCGCAAGGGGCTCCTCGGTATGGCGATGATCCTGTTCATCGCCCAGTTCGCCGGCTCGTCGTTCAACAGCGTCTTCCAGTTCTACACCCACTATCGCTACGGCTGGGGCCCGGCGCAGATCGCGCTGCTGCTGATGGTGCTGAGCGGCAGCGGCATCGTCGTGCAGAGCTTCGTGGCCGGCTGGGCGACGGCGCGGATCGGCGAGCGGCGGCTCGGTGATCCTCGGCATGGCGGTCAACGCCGCCGGCTTCGCCTGCATCGGTCTGGCGGCGACCGCGCCGCTGTTCTGGGCCGCGATGTCGCTGCTGATCCTGGCCGGGATCGCCTTCCCGAACCTGATGTCGCTGCTCTCCAAGCGCGTCGACGTCGACCAGCAGGGCCAGCTGCAGGGCGCGCTGGCGATCCTCTTCGGCGCCAGCCAGCTGATCGGCCCGATCGCCTACACCAACGTCTTCGCCTGGGCGGTGCGCGGCGGCGCGTGGCTGCACCTGCCGGGCTTGCCGATGCTGGTCGGATCGGCCCTGCTGCTCGGCGCCGTCGGCCTGTCGCTCGCCTATGCGCGGCCGGCCGATCCGCTGGTCGACGCTCCGTCCGACACCCCGGCCGACACGCCGTCCGACACGCCACTGGCGTCGCAGCCGAGTTGAAGCCATTTTTGCGCCCTCAACGTTCCTGATCTAGCCGACCGATGAACCGACCGATCCTCCTCGCCATGCTGGGCCTCGCGCTCGCCCAGGCCTCCTGCGCCAAGTCCCAGCCGGCCGACCTGCCGGCGCCCGATCACCGCCAGGTCCCAAGCGACGCGGCCGCAATGCGGCTTTCGTTCGCGCCGGTGGTGAGGAAGGCCGCGCCGGCGGTGGTGAACGTCTATCTCGCAGGCGCGTGGTGCGCACCCAGGTCGATCCGTTCTGGGGCATGTTCATGAACGGCGGCATCCCGCAGGAGCGGATCGCCCAGTCGCTGGGCTCCGGCTCGATCGTGCGCGCCCGACGGGGTGATCCTGACCAACCACCACGTCATCGAGGGCGCGCAGGAGATCACCGTGGTGACCTCCGACCGGCGCGAATGGCCGGCCAAGGTGCTGCTCGACGATCCGCGCGCCGACCTGGCGGTGCTGAAGATCGATCCCGGCGGCCGAGCGGCTGCCGGCCATCGCCATCGACGACACCAGCGACGTGCAGGTCGGCGACCTGGTGCTGGCGATCGGCGATCCGTTCGGCGTCGGCCAGACGGTGACCAACGGCATCGTCTCGGCGCTGGCGCGCTCGGACATCGGCGTCCAGCAGCGTCTCCTCGTTCATCCAGACCGACGCGGCGATCAATCCGGGCAACTCCGGCGGGCCGCTGGTGGACATGAACGGCGACCTGATCGGCGTGAACACCGCCATCCTCTCGGGCTCGGGCACGTCGTCGGGCGTCGGCTTCGCCATCCCCGCCGCGCTGGTCAAGCAGGTGGTGACGACGGCGCTCGGCGGCGGCCACGTGGTGGTGCGGCCCTGGCTGGGGGTGAAGGCCGCAGGCGCTGACCGGCGAGATGGCCAAGAGCCTCGGCCTCGCCGCGCCGCAGGGCGTGCTGGCCGCCGACGTCTGGCCGGACGGCCCGGCCGCCCGCGCCGGCGATCGGCGCGTGGCGACGTGATCGTCTCGGTCAACGGCCAGCGCGGTGAACGATCCCTCCGCGCTCAACTACGCCGTCGCCACCCTGGCGCCGGGCGCCACGGCGACGCTCGTGGTGCGCAAGGCCGGCGGCGCGCGCGCGCACCGTCGAGCGCGCGCGCTGGCGACGCCGCCCGACACCCCGGCCAAGGACCAGCGCACGCTCGCCGGCCGCAATCCGTTGAACGGCGCGACGGTGATCAACCTGTCGCCGGCCGCGGCCGACCGATCTCGGCCTCGACCCGTTCGCCGGCGACCGGCGTGGTGGTCACCGGCGTCGCCGGCGGCTACGCGGCCAAGCTCGGCCTGCAGCCGGGCGACTTCATCCGCCAGGTCAACGGCGCAGAACATCACCAGCGTCGGCCAGCTCGCCGCGGTGCTCGCGGCCGCCGCCGACGCCTGGACGATCGTCATCCAGCGCGGCGGCCAGGTGATCACGGCGCAGGTGAGGGCCGTAGCTCTTCTTCGTGTTCTCCGGCGGCGTTCTTAGGTACCCTGCCGCCATGACGGATCTTTTCGAAGCCGCGGGGCTGACGCCGGAGGCGCCGCGGCCGCTGGCCGACCGGCTGCGGCCGCAGAGCCTCGACGAGGTGGTGGGCCAGGACCACCTGCTGGGGCCGGACGGCCCGATCCGGCGCATGGCCGAGCGCGCACCGGCTGTCCTCGATGATCCTCTGGGGTCCGCCCGGCACCGGCAAGACCACCATCGCGCGCCTGCTGGCCAAGGAGGCCGGCTACGAGTTCCAGCAGCTGTCGGCGGTGTTCTCCGGCGTCGCGGACCTGAAGAAGGCGTTCGAGACCGCGCGCGGGCGGCGCCTGGCCGGGCAGGCGACGCTGCTGTTCGTCGACGAGATCCACCGCTTCAACCGCGCCCAGCAGGACGGCTTCCTGCCGTTCGTGGAGGAGGGGACGGTGACCCTGGTCGGCGCGACCACCGAGAACCCGTCGTTCGAGCTGAACGGCGCGCTGCTGTCGCGCTGCCAGGTGTTCGTGCTCAAGCGCCTGGACGACGCGGCGCTGGAGAGCCTGCTGGCCAAGGCCGAGGCCTTCGAGAAGCGCGGCCGCTGCCGCTGACGCCGGAGGCGCGCGCGGCGATGATCGCCATGGCCGACGGCGACGGCCGCTACGTGCTCTCGCTGGCCGAGACCCTGTTCAACATCGCCGCGCCGAGCCGCTCTCGACCGCGCGAGCTGGCCGCGCGTGCTGCAGAAGCGCAGCCCGGCCTACGACAAGGACCGAGAGGAGCACTACAACCTCATATCGGCCCTGCATAAATCGGTGCGCGGCTCCGACCCGGACGCGGCGCTCTACTGGCTGGCGCGGATGCTGGAGGGCGGCGAGGACCCGCTGTTCATCGCCCGCCGGCTGGTGCGCATGGCGAGCGAGGACATCGGCGAGGCCGACCCGCACGTCGCTGATCCTGGCGATCGCCGCCAAGGACGCCTACGACTTCCTGGGCAGCCCCGAGGGCGAGCTGGCGCTGGCCCAGGTCTGCGTGCACATGGCCGCCGCGCCCAAGTCCAACGCCGTCTACACCGCCTTCGGCGGCGCCAGCCGCATGGCCAAGGAGACCGGCTCGCTGATGCCGCCGGCGCATATCCGCAACGCGCCGACCCGGCTGATGAAGGACCTCGGCTACGGCAAGGGCTACAAGTACGACCCGAAACCGAGGAAGGCTTCTCCGGCCAGAACTACTTCCCCGACGGCGTCGAGCGGCGGGCGTTCTACGCGCCGAAGGGCGAGGGCGCCGAGGCGCGGATCAAGGAGCGGCTGGAGCGCTGGGCGGCGCTTCGGACCCGGAAGGGCGGGCGCGTGAGCCGGCCGATCACGGCCGAGGAGACGCCTTCGTCCGCGGCCGCCTCATCTACGAGGACGCCGCAGTCCTGGCGTTCGACAAGCCGGCCGGGCTCTCCAGCCAGGGCGGGCGGATCACGGCGGCGACGCTGGACGACCTGCTGGCGGCCTTCGCCAAGTCGAACGGCAAGCGGCCGCGGCTGGTCGCACCGGCTCGACCGCGACACCTCCGGCGTGATCCTGGCGGCGAAGACCAAGCCGGCCGCGGCCTTCCTCGGCCAGGCGCTGATGGGGCGGCGGGTGAAGAAGACCTACCTGGCGATCGTCGCGCCGGGCGCGCCGGCGCCCGCGCGACGGGCGCATCGAGACGCCGCTGCGGCGCGTCTGCGATCGGCCGCGAGGCCCACATGGAGACCTGCGCCGCCGACCACCCCGACGCCGAGAGCGCCACCACCGGCTACCGCACGCTGGCGAGCGGCGACGAGGCGGCGCTGATGGAGCTGCGGCCGCACACCGGGCGCATGCACCAGCTGCGCGTCCACCTGGCCTCGATCGGCCGGCCGATCGCCGGCGACGCCCGCTATGGCGGCGCGCTGATGCTGGGCGGCGCGGCCGGTCCCGCGGCTGATGCTGCACGCCGCGCTCGCTCGCCTTCCCGCATCCCGGCGGCGGCGAGCGGACGATCGAGGCGCCGGTTCCGGCCGACATGGCGGCGATGCTCGCGCGGCTCGGCCTGCAGACGCGGCCGACGCCGGCGGCCGCGCGTGACCATGTGGCCGAGGTCCGCACCCTGACCGTCGACGCCGCCGAGGACGGCGTGCGGCTCGACCGCTGGTTCCGGCGGCGCTGGCCGCACCTGACCCACGTGCCAGATCCAGAAGCTGACGCGCAGCGGCCAGATCCGCGTCGACGGCGCGCGGGCGAAGGCCGAGACGCGGCTCGCGGCCGGCGCCCAGGTGCGCGTGCCGCCGCTGCCCGACGCGCTCGCCGCCCGAAGCGCGGGACGCGCCTCTCCAGCCAGGACCGCGCCTTCGTGCGCGGCCTCGTGCTCTACGAGGACGACGAGGTGCTGGCGCTGAACAAGCCCGCGGGCCTCGCGGTGCAGGGCGGCACCAAGACCAGCCGCCACATCGACCGGCTGCTGAGCGCCTGGGGCGAGGGTCTGAAGCGGCCGCGGCTCGTGCACCGGCTCGACCGCGACACCTCCGGCGTGCTGGTGCTCGGCAAGTCGCCGGCGGCGGCCGCCAAGCTCGCCGGCGCCTTCGCCCGCCGACGCACGCAGAAGACCTACTGGGCGATCGTCGCGGGCACACCGAAGCCCGGCGAGGGCGTGATCGACATCCCGCTGGCCAAGACAGGGCTTCGGCGACCGCGAGATGGTGGCGCCGGCGGATCCGAAGGACCCGAAGGCCGAGCCGGCCGAGACCGAGTTCGTCACCATCTCCCGCGCCGCCCAGACCGCCGCCTGGCTGGCGCTGCGGCCCTTCACCGGCCGCACCCACCAGCTGCGCGCCCACATGCTGGCGATCGGCCATCCGATCCTGGGCGATCCGAAGTACCGCACCGAAGCTTCCGCCGGCGCTGTCGGGCGAGCTGAAGCTGCAGCTGCACGCCCGCCGCATCGTGCATGCCGCACCCGTCCGGCGGCGAGCTGGTGCTGGAGGCGCCGCTGAGCCCGGAGATGCAGGCCGGCTTCGACCGCTTCGGCTTCGAGGAACACGAGGCGCCGTCATGACAGCCCGAAACCGGACCGTCCGAACTTGCGAGTTGGGAGATTGCGGACCTCGGCCTTCGTCCCTCCTACGTCAGCGGCCTTGCTCAGGGCCCAGCATGCCGATCGTGTGCAGCCACTGCTCCACCAGAGCAGGCCAGCGGCCGATCGGCAGGTTGGTGGCGCGCAGGCCGAACGCGTGGCCGCCTTGCGCGTAACTGTGCAGCTCGACGCGAACGCCCGCCTTTTTCAGCCCCATGTAGTAGCTCAGCGCATCCTCGACCTGGTCCACATGATCATCTTCGTTCTGCAGGAGGAACGTCGGCGGCGTCTGGGGCGTGATGTGGCTTTCGACAACGGGATTCAGCGCGGTGCTGTTCTTGGCCATCGACAGGTGTCCGGGATAGACAGCGATGGCGAAATCGGGGCGACTGCTGAGCTGGTCCGCCGCGTCCACCGGCGCGTACAGGCGGGTTTTGAAGTACGTGCTCGCCTCCGCCACCAGAAACCCGCCCGCTGAAAAGCCGATCACGCCGACCTTGTGAGGGTCGACGCGCCATCCGGCGGCGCGGGCGCGCACCAGCCTCAGGGTTCTCTGGACGTCCTCCAACGACGGTGTCGAAAGCGAGTGGTTGTGAGGGCGGCAATCGCATTGCCAGACATAGGGGACGCTCGGGACGCGGTATTTCGAGCAGCACGCACGTGACGCCTCTGGACGTCAGCCAACTGCAAATCTCCGTGCCTTCGAGATCCATCGCCAGGCCCTGGAAGCCGCCGCCTGGGAGCACAACGATCGCTACGCCAGTGTTCTTCCCGCTTGGGGCGTAGACCGTCATCGTTGGCCGGGTGACGTTGGTCACGCCCCCTTGCTTCACGGTTTCCGGGCCCGGCATGGATGGCTGGTCGGGTGGCGCTGCTGGCCAGATCGGAACTTGCGTGTGCCCTGGCGACGGCTGCCAAATGGCTGGCGCCGCACGAACGGCGGTCCTGTTGCAGACCAACGCCAGAGTTAGACATCCCACCAGCGCTATGACGCGAGAAAACGCCGCCTGGCGAGAACGGCGTCGTCCCTCAAATTCACTCATGTGAGAACCCCTCCCCCAGGACAGGCGCGCAGCGACGGTCGCCTGTTTCAGCCCCACACGGCAAAGGATAAGAACGCAGACGGTGGATGAGGAAAAGTTGGGGCTGAGCAGGTGCGCGCCACGATCCCCCTGAATGCGTTGCGGGCCTTCGAGTCCGCCGCGCGCCACCTGTCGTTCACCCGCGCGGCCGATGAGCTGTGCGTCACTCAGACAGCGATCAGCCATCAGGTGAAGGGGCTCGAAACGAGGCTGGGCGTGGCCCTGTTCCGGCGCTCGAACCGCGGGCTGAAGCTGACCGATGAAGGCGTGGCGCTGGCGCCGACCCTGTTCGAGGCCTTCGGCGCCATCGATCGGCTCTTCGAGCAGTTTGAAGCCGGCGGCATGCGCGAGGTGCTGACGGTCAGCGCCGTGGGCACCTTCGTGGTCGGCGCACTGCTGGAGCGCCTGCCCGCCTTCCGCTCGACAAACCCCCTGGTCGATCTGCGCCTGCTGACCAACAACAACAAGGTCGATGTGGTCGCCGAAGGATTGGACTATGCGATCCGTTTCGGCGACGGGGCCTGGCAAGGCTGCGAGGCCGAGTTGATCTGCGAAGCGCCGATGTCGCCGCTCTGCGCGCCGCCGTTGGCGCAGCAACTTCGCGAGCCGGCCGACCTGCTGCGGCTGCCGCTGCTGCGTTCCTACCGGCCGCAGGACTGGCTTGCTTGGTTCAAGGCGGCGGGATTGGACGCGGTGAACCTGCACGGCCCGCTGTTCGATTCCTCGCTGATCATGGTCCAGGCGGCGATCCGGGGCGAAGGCGTCGCGCTCGCCCCATACAGCCTGTTTCGGCGCGAACTCGACGCGGGTCAGCTTGTGCGACCGTTCCCGATCGACGCCGATGTCGGCGGCTACTGGCTGACATGGCTCAAGTCCCGCACGCCCTCAGCGGCGATGCAGGCCTTCCGCGACTGGCTGACGAGCGTGTTTCCGGATCGGGAAGCTGGGGCGGCCGACGGGGCTGGACAATGAACATTACCGTAAGTATCTATACTGCCGGCCAACCGATCCAACCGGCGCCGGCCGCGGTCTTTGACATCGTCTGATGCGTGCGAAAGGGAGGCGCTGGGGCGCCTCGATCAGGCGGCGCCATAATTTGGGCGCCGTTGTTAACGGGCGCTTTGCGGTCCAATCTACGGCGCGGGTGCGCTGGACTGAACCACCACGGCGATCAGGCGATCAGGCCCACGGCCGGCGCGACGTCGGCGCTGCCCGGGAAGACCGCGGTGTCGAGCGCGCGGCGGTCGACGCCGAACTGGCCGACCAGCAGGCCCTTGAAGAGGCCGCGCATGTCGAGCGTCGGCGCGGTGTCGCGGTCCTCGAACAGCTTGGCGTGGGCCAGCGTCGGCCAGTCGCCGACGATGCCGCCCCGCTTCAGCGCGCCGCCCAGCAGCAGCGCGGTCGAGGCGGTGCCGTGGTCGGTGCCGGCGGTGCCGTTGATGCGCGCCGTGCGGCCGAACTCGGTGACCACCACCACGGCGGTGTCCTTCCAGGCCGGCCCCATGCCCTCGGCGAGGCCGTCCAGCGCCGCGTCGAGGTAGGCGAGGCGGGTCGGCCAGCTGGCCCTGGCTCGAGCCCTGGTTGGCGTGGGTGTCGAAGCCGTCGAGCGAGACGGCGGCCACCTGCGGGCCGCCGGGCTGGATCATGAAGCCGGCCAGCGTCGCCCCGAGCTGGCGCGCGACCGGCAGGCCCTGGCGCAGCGTCGGCCGCAGCGCCGCGCCGCCGGCGTCGGTCTGGGCCGCAGCCATGTCGCCGCCCGCCGCCAGCCGGCGGCGTCGCGCCCGCCGATGCCCATTGCATCGCCCGGGCCGGCGCTCACCGGCGTCAGCGCCGCCATGGCGTCGGCGCCGGCGACCTTGGCCATCGCCTCGGTGGCGAGGCCGCTGGCCAGCGCCCGGCTCAGCATCGGGATCGTGCGCGTAGAGGTCTGCAGGATGCCGGGCAGCCGCGGATCGCGGCCGACGCCGGGGCCCGGCGACCAGGACGCCGCCTCGACCGCCGCCGCGCAGGATCAGCGGCGCGGTGGCGCCGACCGAGATCGCCTTCACCTTGCCGGGGCCCATCGCCTGCAGCGCGCGGTTCAGCCAGCCGCGATCGGTGGCGTAGGGGGTGGTCTGCGCCGTTCTCGAGCACGTCCTGCGCCTCGAAGTGGCGAGCGTTCGCGGTCGGGCGTGGCGACGGCCGGCGCGATGCGCGCCTCGCCCTTCAGCGCCAGCTGGTGCACCGACGGCCAGGGACGGGTGCAGGCCGAAGGTGTCGTCGAGCTTCAGCGCGCCGCCGGGCTGGTCGAAGCCGGGGATGGCGATCGGGCCGCGCAGCGCCGCGTAGTTGGGATCGCCGACCGGCGGCGAGACGGTGAGCCCGTCCATGCCGCCGCGGCAGATCACCACGACCAGCTTGCGGTTCTCCAGCGCGCCGTCGGCGGCGGCGAAGGCCTTGCGGCCGAGGAACTCGATCGAGACGCCGAGCCCCAGCGCGCCGGCGAGCGCCTGGCGGCGCGAGGGGACGGCGAAGGGGGGGCGTCGCTCATCGGCGTTGGAACTCCGGGGACATCAGCAGGATGGCCAGGCCCTCCTCGCGGGTCTCGGCCCGCGGAGATGGCCTTGGCGACGAGGGGCGTCAGCCGTGCGCCGAGCGCGTCGGCGGCGAGCTGGCCGGGTCGCGCCCGTTCAGGGCCTGCGGCGGCGAGGTTCTCGGACCAGGCCATGCGCTTGATCACGGCGTCGGGCGCGCACCAGACCTCGGCCTCCTCCGGCCAGCCCTTGGGCGAGGGGGCGCTGAACGGCTTCTGGCCCATGCGCGTTCAGGATCGGGCCGACCTCCGGCAGGCGTCTGGGCGCGACGCCGGCGGCGCGCCAGGCCGAGACCACGAACTCGTAGGGGGTCTTGAACTTCTGCGGCCTGCGGCGACCAGGCCTCCGGGCGCCAGCACCAGCGTCTTGGCCACCTCGGCCAGGTCGCCGCCGGTTCCCAGGTAGGTGTGCTGCAGCCTGCGCGACCAGCGACGGCGGCGGATCGTCGGCGACGAAGTGGCGGGCGAGCTTGAGCGCGATGTGATGGGCCGTGTGCGGGCTGGCGGCCAGGTCCTTCATCACCGCCAGCGCCTGGTTCGATGCCCGCCTGCGGATAGCGCTTGCCCATGATCGTGCGCACGCCGGGCTCGTGGGCGGCGGCGCGGAACATGAACTTGCCGGCGCGTCGTCGCCTTCCTGCAGGCCGCCGATGCTCCAGCCGGTCATGGCGCGGGCGAACTCGGTGACGTCTGCCTGGGTGTAGCCGGCTTCGACGCCGACCGTGTGCAGCTCCATGATCTCGCGGGCGAGGTTCTCGTTCAGCCCGGCCTTCTTGCCGCCGCGCGAGAGGTACGGCGGCCGCCATGGTGTCGGGCCCGACCGACTGCGCCTGGTCGAGGTAGAGCAGCATGCGCCGGGTGGCTGGACGAGGCGACCAGCATGTCCTCGAAGCGGCCGAACACGTGCGGGCGGATCGCCTCCTGCTCGAACGGGCCCACCAGCGTCGCGGCCTGGGCCTTGATGGCCGAGACGGTGAAGTGGTTGCACCAGAACAGCGCCCAGCGCTCGCGGAAGTCGGCGTCGGTGGTCGCGGCCAGCTGCGCGCGGGCCAGGAAGTCGGCGCCGGTGTCGTCGAGGATCAGCTTGCCGACGACCTTCACCGGGTCGAACGTCTTGGCGCGCCGTCTTGGCCGCGCTGCTGCTCGCGCTGGTAGTCGCGGAACTCCAGCAACCGCTGGGCGGCGTTGGCGCGCCGGCGCTGCGGCTGGTCGGCGCCGAGCGCCGGCGCGGATCTGGGCCAGCAGCCAGGCTTGCGGGTCGTCGCGGGCGGTCGAGGATCTCGCCGGGCTTGGCGCCCAGGCCGAAGCGGGTGACGGCGATGGCGGCCGCGAGGTCACGATCGAGGGCCAAGGCGGGAACTCCTTGCGCAGGTTCGGCGGATTTTGCTGCTTGCACGGGCGGAGCCGCCCGGTTCCGTCGCTGACATGATACGCTGCATCAGGAGGCTCCGTCAGCATGTCCACTGCCCGGCCATGCCGCCGAGCGCCGCGGCGCTTCTACGCCAAAGCCGACACCGCGCCGGCGGACGGCGGCTTCGCGGTGCGCCTCGACGGGCGCACGCCGCGCTCGCCGAAGGGCGCGGCCGCTGGTCGCTGCCGACCGAGCCGCTGGCCGAGGCTCGCGGCCGAGGAATGGGCCGCGCAGGGCGAGAAGATCCAGCCCGGCGACGATGCCCGCGACGCGGCTGGCCTGGGGCGCGCTGGCGCTGGGCGACGAGGGCGCGCGCGCCGGCGCGGTCGCGGCGTGGTCGGCTTCGCGGGCTCGGACCTGCTCTGCTACTTCGCCGACGGCCCCGCCGGCCTGGTGGAGCGCCAGGAGCGGCGGTGGGGCGCCGGTGATCGACTGGGCCGAGGGCGGCGCTGGGCGCTGCCGTTCCACCGGACGCAGGGCATCGTCCACCAGCCGCAGCCGCCGGCGACCCTCGCCCGCATCGAGGCCGCTCGCCGCGGCCGAGGACGACTTCGCACTGGCGGGCCTGGCCGCCGCCGCGGCCCTGTTCGGCTCGGCGATCCTCGCCTTCGCCCTGCGGCAGGGCGAGCTGACGCGCCGAGGCGGCCTTCGAGCTCTCCCGCCTCGACGAGACCTTCCAGGAAGAACGCTGGGGCGTCGACGCCGAAGCCGCCGCGCGCGCCGACGCCATGGCGAAGGAGGCGATGATGCTCGGCGCGTGGTTCGGGGCGCTTCGAGGCTGATGCATTGAAATTCGCATCAACTGATGCCAAATCTGATGCGGTAGGAGAAACGCATGCGCACCACGGTGACTTTGGATGACGAACTGGTTCGCGACGCCCGGGAACTGACCGGACTGAAAGAGACCTCCGCGCTCATGCGCGCGGCGCTGACAGCTTTGGTCGAGCGTGAGGCGGCGCGCAGGCTGGCGCGTCTTGGCGGAATCGCGCCGGACTTCGTTGCCGGGCGCCGCCGACGGCCCCGGTGATACTCACCGACACATCCGTCTGGGTCGACCACGTCCGCCATCGGAATCCAGAACTGACCGAGCTCCTGGAATCCGGAGAGATACTCACTCACCCCTTCGTCATCGGCGAGGTCGCGATGGGCAACCTGCCGCGGCGTGAGACCTTTCTCGACGCAATGCACAAGCTGCGTCGGGCGCTGGCGGCTACCGACCACGAGGCGATGTCTCTCATGGAGCGCGAACGTCTCTACGGCCAAGGCATCGGCTTCGTCGACCTCCATCTTCTAGCTTCGACCAGGCTGACGCCGGGCGCCACGCTCTGGACCAAAGACAGGCGACTTCGCGAGATCGCGCGGCGGCTCGAAGTCGGCGAGCCGCGCGGCTGAAACGGCGTCGCCTTGCCACCCCCGCCCCACGCCGCTACGCCTCGCGCCAGTTTTGCGTGAACGAGTGGGGCAGGGCCGATGAAGCACATCCTCGAGGAGCTCGAGAAGCGGCGCGCGCAGGCGCGGGCCGGCGGCGGCGAGCGGCGGATCGAGAGCCAGCACGCCAAGGGCAAGCTGACCGCCCGCGAGCGGCTCGACCTGCTGCTCGACGAGGACTCGTTCGAGGAGTTCGACATGTTCGTCGAGCACCGCAGCCACGACTTCGGCATGGAGGAGCAGCGCTTCCCCGGCGACGGGGTGGTGACCGGCTGGGGAACCATCAACGGCCGCGTGGTCTACGTCTTCTCCAAGGATTTCACCGTCTTCGGCGGCTCGCTTTCCAAGGCGCACGCCGAGAAGATCGTCAAGGTGCAGGAGATGGCGGTGCGCAACGGCGCGCCGATCATCGGCCTCTTCGACGCCGGCGGCGCGCGCATCCAGGAGGGCGTCGACAGCCTGGCCGGCTACGCCGACATCTTCCTGCAGAACGTGCTGTCTTCCGGCGTCATCCCGCAGATCAGCGTGATCATGGGCCCCTGCGCCGGCGGCGACGTCTATTCGCCCGGCGATGACCGACTTCATCTTCATGGTGAAGGACACGTCCTACATGTACGTGACCGGTCCGGACGTGGTGAAGACCGTCGATCAACGAGGACGTCAGCCACGAGGAGCTCGGCGGCTACCGCGTCCACGCGCTGAAGAGCGGCGTCGCCGACGGCGCCTTCGACAACGACCTCGAGGCGCTGACCCAGGTGCGCCGGCTGATCGACTTCCTGCCCGCGCTCCAACCGCGAGAAGCCGCCGGCGCGCGAGAGCTTCGACGACCCGGACCGCGCCGAGCCGTCGCTCGACACCCTCGTGCCCGAGAGCCCGAACAAGCCCTACGACATGAAGGAGCTGATCCTGAAGGTCGCCGACGAGGCCGACTTCTTCGAGATCTCGCCCGACTACGCCAAGAACGTCATCACCGGCTTCGGCCGCATGGACGGCGAGCCGGTGGGCTTCGTCGCCAACCAGCCGCAGGTGCTGGCCGGCGTGCTGGACATCGACTCCAGCCGCAAGGCGGCGCGGTTCGTGCGCTTCTGCGACGCCTTCAACGATCCCGATCATCACCTTCGTCGACGTGCCGGGCTTCATGCCGGGGACCAAGCAGGAGCAGGGCGGCCTGATCAAGCACGGCGCCAAGCTGCTGTTCGCCTACGCCGAGGCGACCGTGCCGAAGATCACCGTCATCACCCGCAAGGCCTACGGCGGCGCCTTCGACGTGATGAGCTCGAAGAACATCCGCGGCGACTTCAACTACGCCTGGCCCACCGCCGAGATCGCGGTCATGGGCCCCAAGCAGGCGGTGGAGATCATCTTCCGCGCCGACATCGGCGATCCGCAGAAGCTGGCCGAGCGCGAGGCCGAGTACCGCGACCACTTCGCCAACCCGTTCGTCGCCGCCTCGCGCGGCTACATCGACGACGTGATCATGCCCCACGGCACGCGCCGCCGCATCGTGCGGGCGCTGAAGAGCCTGAAGAACAAGCAGCTCTCCAACCCCTGGAAGAAGCACGACAACATCCCGCTCTGACGGGGCCAGGAACCCGCCTCTCCGGCCGGGGTTGTTCAGGCGTCGGAACACCCCAACCGCGAGGAACGCGCGATGCCTGGACGGGACCCCAAGGAGGCGCTGGAGCTGCGCGAGGAACGCGACCAGCGCTCGGCGCATCCGCCGCGGTGAGGCAGGCGGCCGCTACAGCTTGTCGCCGCGACGCAGCGGGTCGGGGAGGGGATCGCCGGTCTTCACGAACTGCAGCGACACCGAGTTGATGCAGTAGCGCAGGCCGGTGGGGCGCGGGCCGTCGGGGAAGACGTGGCCCTGGTGGCTGCCGCAGCGCGCGCAGAGCGTCTCGATGCGGATCATGCCGTAGCTGACATCGCGCACTTCCCTGACGTGGTCCTCGGCGAACGGCGCGTAGAAGCTCGGCCAGCCGGTGCCGCTTTCGAACTTGGTCTTGTGCGGAAAGAGCGGCAGGCCGCAGAGCCGGCAGCAGTAGACGCCGTCGTCCTTCTTGCCCAGGAGGCCGCCGCAGAACGGCGCCTCGGTGCCGTGGTGCAGCAGAACGTCGCGCTCCTCGTCGGTGAGGGCGGCTTCCAGCCGCGCGCGCTCCTCCGCGGTCGGCGCCGTCAGGTCGAAGCCGGCGGAAGAGACGGTCCGGGTCTCGGCGGCGTCGGTCATGGGATGCTCCTCCGGGCTTGACGTCGACGTTACGGGTTGCAAGGCCGCGCATCGGCCTCTAACCCCCCCGAAGATAATGGCTAAGACGGCCGCGGGTAGCCGCTTGTTCTCCAAAATCCTGATCGCCAACCGCGGCGAGATCGCCGTGCGCATCATCCGCACGTGCCGCCGCCTCGGGATCGCGGTCGGTCGTGGTCTATTCGGAGGCCGACGCCGGCAGCCTCGCCGTCGAGATGGCCGACGAGGCGGTCGCCATCGGCCCGTCGCCGGCCGCCCAGTCCTACCTGGTGGCCGAGAAGATCATCGCCGCCTGCAAGGCGACCGGCGCCGAGGCCGTCCACCCCGGCTTCGGCTTCCTCTCCGAGCGCGCCGAGTTCGCCCGGGCCTGCGCGGACGGCCGGGATCGTCTTCATCGGCCCCAACCCGCACGCCATCGACGCGATGGGCGACAAGATCGCCTCCAAGCGCTTCGCGGCCGAGGCCGGGGTCTCCTGCGTGCCGGGCCACATCGGCGAGATCGACGGCGCGGCGCACGCCGCCAAGATCGCCGGCGAGATCGGCTATCCGGTGATGCTGAAGGCCTCGGCCGGCGGCGGCGGCAAGGGCATCCGCGTGGTGCGCGGCGCGGGCGAGATCGGCGAGGCGCTGAGCGCCGTGAAGGCCGAGGCGGCCGGCGCGTTCGGCGACGACCGCATCTTCATCGAGAAGTTCATCGTGAACCCGCGCCACATCGAGATCCAGGTGCTGGGCGACAAGCATGGCCACGTCGTCCACCTCTTCGAGCGCGAATGCTCGATCCAGCGCCGCAACCAGAAGGTCATCGAGGAGGCGCCGTCGCCGCTGCTCGACGCCGCGACCCGCGCGGCGATGGGCGCGCAGGCCGTCGCGCTCGCCCAGGCGGTCGGCTACGACTCCGCCGGCACCGTCGAGTTCGTCGCCGGCCAGGACAAGTCGTTCTATTTCCTGGAGATGAACACGCGTCTTCAGGTGGAGCATCCGGTCACCGAGCTGATCACCGGCCTCGACCTGGTCGAGCAGATGATCCGCGTCGCCGCCGGCGAGCCGCTCGCGTTCGGCCAGGACGACCTCGCCATCAAGGGCTGGGCGATCGAGAGCCGGCTCTACGCCGAGGACCCCTACCGCGGCTTCCTGCCCTCGATCGGCCGCCTCGTGCGCTACCAGGCGCCGGCCGAGGGCGCGCGCGGCGAGGGCAGGTCGTGCGCAACGACTCCGGCGTGCGCGAAGGCGACGAGATCTCGATGTTCTACGACCCGATGATCGCCAAGCTGGCGACCTGGGGCGCCGACCCGCTCGGCGGCGATCGACGCGATGGCCGGCGCGCTCGAGGACCTGCACATCGAGGGCCTGGGCCACAACGCGCCGTTCCTGTCGGCGGTGATGGACCAGCCGCGCTTCCAGGAAGGCAGGCTCTCCACCGGCTACATCGCCGAGGAGTTCCCGGACGGCTTCCACGGCCTTCCGCGCCACGCCGCGCCAGCTCGACCTGATGACCGCCGTCGCCTGCGCCATGCAGCGCGTCCAGGCCCGCCGCAACGGCCGCACCCACGCGGTGCTGGCGCCCGCCACGCCGCGCAGCGACTGGGTGGTGGTGCTCGCCGGCCAGCAGCGGCTGGTGCGGCTCTCGGAGGTCAAGGACGGCCTGGAGGTGGCGCTGCCGGACGAGGACCGCGCCTTCCGCCTCGACAGCGATCGACTGGCGGCCGGGCCGGGCCGCTGTTCCGCGCCGAGCTGGACGGCGAGCCGTTCGCCGCCGAGGTCGCGCCGGCGCGCCGAGGGTTTCCGCATCCGCCACCGCGCCGCCCGCGCCCACGTGCTGGTGCTGACCCCGGTCTCCGCCGACCTGCACGGCCGCCTGCCGCCGAAGAAGGCCGCCGACACCTCGCGCCTCGTGCTCTCGCCAATGCCGGGTCTCGTGGTCTCGGTCGAGGTCGCCGCCGGCCAGGAAGTAAAGGCCGGCGAGACTCTCTGCGTCATCGAGGCGATGAAGATGCAGAACATCATCCGCGCCGAGCGCGACGGGGTGGTAAAAGCGGTCAATGCAAAGGCTGGCGACAGCGTCAGCGCCGACGAGGTTCTGGCCGAGTTCGCCTGAGCGCGCTCAGCTTTATTGAGGCGCGTCGCAAGTCTGTGTCTTGTCCGAGTTGCCCTTACGGGTGTTAGCTCCGCGGCGGGAGCAAACCCCAGGGGGCTAAACAGAATGAACTACCAGCAGCTTCTCTTCAGCTTCAACGGCCGCATCCGGCGTCTGCACTACTGGATGGGCGCTCATCGGAGGTCGGTCGTCGTCTACGGCGTCGTGATCGACGGTCCTGATGATGTTGATGCGCAATGGTGGCGTCATGTCGCACGATCGGCGGGATCATCGGTCTCGTCGTGCTGATCGTGATGCGTCTGGACGGGCCTGGCGCTGCAGATCAAGCGCTGGCACGACCGCGACAAGTCGTGGGTCTGGATCTTCATCAGCTTCATTCCGCTCGTCGGCGCGATCTGGTCGCTGATCGAATGCGGCTTCCTGGACGGCACGCCCGGTCCGAACAAGTACGGCCCCTCGCCGAAGGGCGTCACCGGTCCCGCGGCCGCGCCAGCGGCCTGACTACCGTCCTATCCGGCGGCCCTTCCGCCGCGCAGCTCTCGCGCCTAAGTTCGAGCCTCTCGGCTCGAGGCGCGGAGCGGCGCGTGGAACGGGCGGATCGGCTGGACGGATCTCTTCTGGTCGGCCTCGGGGCGGCTGGCGCGCACGCCGTTCCTGGTCGGCTGCGCCGTGCTGATCGCCGTCGCGGCGATCTACGAGGCCTGGGTCGGCGCCACCCTGCACTGGCTGACCGGCTGGTTCGTCTACCCGGCGCTGCTCTATTCGGGCGCCTGCGTGCTCTCCAAGCGCCTGCACGACCGCGGCCGCTCCGGCTGGTGGGCGGCGCTGGTGCTGTTCGCCCTGGTCGCGGTGTGGCCCACGCCGCACGGCTTCGGCGCGCTGCATCTTCACGCTGATCCTCGGCTGGGCGGCGATCGAGCTCGGCGCCATGCAGGGCGAGGCGGGCGCGAACCGCTTCGGCCCCAGCCCGCTCGCCGGCGCCGCCTGATCCCGCGGCGTTCCGCCACAAATCACCACAGATAGCGGCTCCCCACCATGAAGCGGCGCGCCGCAGGACGTGTCGCCACGCGCCGCTTCATCGACGGGGCCGATGCTGATGATGGCGCGCTACGGGTCGCTATTTTCGGGTTGGCGGTCTAGCCGCCTTCGTCTTGGGCGCGCGCTTGCTCGCCTTCGCCGCTGGGGCTGGTTTCGCAGCCGCCTTTGCTGCGCTTCGCCCGCGCCTTCCCTTGCTCGGGCCTTTGGCTTCGCGCTCGGCGAGCAGCTTGACCGCCTCGTCCAGCGTCAGCGCGGCGGGGTCGGCGCCGCGGGGGACGTTGGCGTTGGTGGCGCCGTGCTTGATGTAGGGCCCGTAGCGGCCGGCCAGCACCCGCACCGGCTCGCCGTCGGCCGGGTGGGCGCCGAGCTCCGCCAGCGCCTGCGCCTCGCCCCGGCCCGTCCGCCGCGGCCGCCGGCGCGCTTTTCGGCCAGCACGGCCACCGCGCGGTTCAGGCCCACCTCGAACACCTCGTCGACGCTCGGCAGGTTGGCGTAGGCGCCGTCGTGCTGAGACGTAGGGGCCATAGCGGCCGATGCCGGCCAGGATCGGCTTGCCGTCGTCCGGGTGCGCGCCCACCTCGCGCGGCAGCCGCAGCAGCCGGATCGCCTTGTCGAGGTCCATGGCGGCCGGCGGCCAGTCCTTGGGCAGGCTGGCGCGCTTGGGCGTCTCGCCCTGCTCCTCGACGTAGGGGCCGAAGCGGCCGGCCTTCAGCCAGATCGTGCGGCCGGTGGCCGGATCGACGCCCAACTCGCGGTCGCCGCCGCCGCCGGCCTCGTCCTCGCCGTTCTCCTGGGCGATCGGGCGGGTGTAGCGGCACTCCGGATAGTTGGAGCAGCCGATGAAGGCGCCGTAGCGGCCGGTCTTCAGCGAGAGCCGCCCCGTGCCGCAGGAGGGGCAGGCGCGCGGGATCGGTCCCGTCGCCCTTGTCGGGGAAGATGTGCGGACCCAGCGCCTCGTTCAGCGCCTCGATCACCTGGCCCATGCGCAGCTCGCCGATCTCGCCGACGGCGGCGTTGAAGTCGCGCCAGAAGTCGCGCAGCAGCGCCTTCCAGTCGAGCTCGCCGGCGGAGACCAGGTCGAGCTTCTCCTCCAGCGCGGCGGTGAAGTCGTACTCGACGTAGCGGCGGAAGAACTGCTCGAGGAAGGCGGTGACGAGCCGGCCCTTGTCCTCGGGTACGAAGCGGGACTTCTCCATCCGCACGTAGGCGCGGTCGCGCAGCACGCGTGAGGATCGAGGCGTAGGTCGAGGGCCGGCCGATGCCGAGCTCCTCCATCCTCTTGACCAGCGAGGCCTCGGAATAGCGCGGCGGCGGCTCGGTGAAGTGCTGGTCGGCGCGCACGGCGTGGACCCGGGCGTCGGCGCCTTCGGCGACCGCCGGCAGGCGGCCGGCGAAGTCGCGCTCGTCGTCGCCCTCGGCGCGCTCGGCGCCGGCGGCCGGGCCTCCGGATCGTCGCGGCCTTCCTCGTAGACGCGCAGGTAGCCGTCGAACAGCACCACCTGGCCGGTGGCGCGCAGGCCGGTCTGGCCGTCGGCGGTCTCCAGGTCGATCGTGGTGCGCTCGATCCGCGCCGCCTCCATCTGCGAGGCGATCATCCGCTTCCAGATCAGCTCGTAGAGCCGGCCGAGGTCGGGCTCCAGCCGCAGCGAGCCGGGATTGCGCGCCGAGGCTGGTGGGCCGGATCGCCTCGTGCGCCTCCTGGGCGTTCTTGGCCTTGACCCGGTAGTGGCGGGCGCTCTCGGGCACGTAAGGCGCGGCCGTAGAGCCCGGCGATCACCTCGCGCGCCTCGGCCAGCGCCTCCGGGGCGCTCTGACCCCGTCGGTGCGCATGTAGGTGATGAGGCCGACGGTCTCGCCGCCGATGTCGACGCCCTCGTAGAGCTTCTGGGCGGCGCGCATGGTGCGGTCGGCGGAGAAGCCGAGCTTGCGGGCGGCCTCCTGCTGCAGGGTCGAGGTGGTGAAGGGCGGCGGCGGCGAGCGGCGGCCGGGCCGCTTTTCGACCGCGCGCACCTTGAAGCGGCCGCTCTCGACCGCGGCCTTGGCCGCCATGCGCCGCGCGCCTCGTTCGCGAGGTCGAACTGCGCGAGCCGCTTGCCGCGCGTGCTTGACCAGCCGGGCGAGGAACGGATCGCCGCCGGCCGAGACGTCGGCCTCGACCGACCAGTACTCCTGGGTCCGGAACGCCTCGATCTCGATCTCGCGGTCGACGATGAGGCGCAGCGCCACCGACTGCACGCGGCCGGCCGAGCGGGCGCCCGGCAGCTTGCGCCACAGCACCGGCGAGAGGGTGAAGCCGACCAGGTAGTCGAGCGCGCGGCGGGCGAGGTAGGCCTCGACCAGCTCCATGTCGATGTCGCGCGGGTGCTTCATCGCCTCGGTCACCGCCGAGCGGGTGATGGCGTTGAACACCACGCGCTCGACCTTGGCGTCCTTCAGCGCGCGGCGCTTGCTGCAGCACCTCCAGCAGGTGCCAGCTGATCGCCTCGCCCTCGCGGTCGGGGTCGGTGGCGAGGATCAGCCGGTCGGCGCCCTTGGCGCGCCTCGGCGATCTCGGAGATGCGCTTGGCGGCCCGCGCATCCACGTCCCAGCTCATCGCGAAGTCCTCGTCCGGGCGCACCGAGCCGTCCTTGGACGGCAGGTCGCGGACGTGGCCGTAGGAAGCCAGGACATGGTAGTCCGGGCCCAGGTAACGGTTGATGGTCCTGGCCTTGGCCGGGCTTTCGACGACGACGACGTTCTTCACGCGGGCAAGAGCGACTTTGTTCGGGGAGGGTCCGCCGAACCGACGGGAGCGCGGAAAGTGGGGGCGCACCGCCCCCTCTGTCAACGGCCGCCGGCTCAGTCGGCAACCGCAATGGCTCGTTCCCCCGCAGGGGGAAGGTTTCTTCGCCGATCCGGCGGGAACACCCGGCGCGCTCCGTCATCCAATGAGCGAGGCCTTGCGTACCGGGGGCCATGACGCCGCCGCACCCCGCGCCGGCCTGGATGGGAGAAGCCAGGAATGCTCAGCAGAATCGCCGCCGCGAGCCGTCGCCGCGCTCGCCGTCGCAGGTTTCGCCGTGGCGCAGCCGGCGGCGCAACCCAATGACGCGCAGATCGCCCACATCGCCTACACGGCCGGCGTGATCGACATCGCGGCGGCCAAGCTGGCGCTGGCGAAGTCGAAGAACGCGAAGGTGCGTGAGTTCGCCGAGGAGATGGAGCGCGACCACACCGCGGTGAACGACAAGGCGCTGGCGCTGGTGAAGAAGCTGGGCGTCACGCCGCAGGACAATCCGACCAGCCAGTCGATGTCGGAAATCGAAACGGAGAAGCGCGACGGCTACGCCAAGCTCAGCGGCCACGCCTTCGACGTCGCCTACGCGGCGAACGAGGTCGCCTACCACAAGATGGTCAACGGCGCGCTCCAGCAGACGCTGATCCCGGACGCCCAGAACGCCGAGCTGAAGTCGCTGCTGCAGACGGGGCTGAAGCTCTTCCAGATGCACGAGCAGCACGCCGAGCAGCTCGTCGCGGCGCTCAAGTAGCGGGGGCTGTCATGCGGTTCCCATGGCGCGGCGCCCTCGGGGTCGCCGCGGCGGGTCTTTGCGCCGTCGCGGCCCCGCTGGCGGCGAAGACCAATCCCGCGAGGATCGTCGTGGTGACGATGAACAACCTCGCCTATGCGCCCGAGACGATCACCGCCCGCGTCGGCGACAAGGTGGCGTGGGTGAACCACGACATCTTCGTGCACTCGGCCACCACGCCCGACTTCGACGTGGTCCTCAGCCCGGCGCGAGCGCCGGCGTGGTGCTGCTGAAGCCGGGCGTCATCAGCTACATCTGCCGCTATCATCCCGGGATGAAGGGGCAGATCGTGGTGCAGAAATAGGACCAGCCATGCCCGCCTCCGTGCTCGCCCTGGACTACGCCGCCCTGACCGACGCCGAGCTCGTCCGGCGCATCGTCGCTCGCGATGCGGCCGCGGCGCGCTTCCTGATCACGCGCAGCAACCAGCGGCTCTTCCGCGCCGCCTGGAGCATCCTGCTCGACCGCGCCGACGCCGAGGAGGCGGTGCAGGACGGCTACCTGAAGGCCTTCGCCGCGCTGCCGACCTTCCGCGGCGAGGCGCAGCTTTCCACCTGGCTGACCCGCATCGTCGTCAACGAGGCGCTGGAGCGGCGGCGCAAGGCCGGGCGGCGCAAGCGCGAGCTGGAGAGCCAGGGCGTTAGTTTCATCGAGTTCTTATCGCGAGGCGTTCATGCGAGGCTCCGAGCCTTCCCAAAGTCCGGAACAGGCGGTGATGCGCACGGAGCTCGCGCACCTCTTGGAGACCGCGATCGGCCGACTGCCGGAGGTGTTCCGCCCGGCTTTCGTGCTGCGCGAGATCGAGGGCCTCAGCGTCGCCGAGACCGCCCAGGCGCTCGGCCTCGCCGAGGCGACAGTCCGCACCCGCCTGCACCGGGCCAAGCTGCGGCTGCAGGCCGAGCTCGCGCCGGAGTTGGCGGAGTTGCGCGCCGCGACGCTCCCGTTCGCCGGCCTCGACTGCCAGGCCATGACCGATCGCGTGATGGCGAAGCTGGGGTTCGGCTCAGGCCCGCGCCGCCATTCCGCCTGCCATCAGCTCCGCGCGGCGGGCCAGCGACAGCTCGACCAGCGCGGCGAACACCTCGCCGGCCGGCGCGCCCACCTGGCGGGCGAGCTCGTCGACGTGGACCGGCGTCGGCGAGAGCAGGTCGAAGACGCGCTGGATCAGCTGGGCCGGCGGTTCGTCCGCGTCGGCGGCGTAGGGCGGGGGAGGCGGCGCGCGGAAGCCGGCGATCATCTCGATGGCGCGCAGCACGTCTTCCGCCCCCTCGCAGACCGCCGCGCCCTGGCGGATCAGGTCGTTGCAGCCGCGCGCCCTGGGATCCAGCGGCGAGCCCGGCACGGCCAGCACCTCGCGGCCCTGCTCGGCGGCGAGCCGCGCGGTGATCAGCGAGCCGGACTTCAGCACGTTGGCGGCGAGTTGCTCCACGTGCTCTCGTGAAGTCTCGGGACCGAACCCATTAGACGGGGTGGGACAGTCCGGCGATGACGGCAGCCGCGCCTAAGCCGACCCAAGTTGCCGTGGCCATCGACACCGCATGAGTGCAGGATGCGCGTACCCGCGCCGAGCCCGCAGCATGACCGAACAATCAAAGGATCGCGGCCCCGTATCAGTGGGCGTCCGCACCCACTCCGCGCACGGTGACGAAGTGGGTGGCTGGGCGGCGTATGTGGCGCTGGGCGGGCCGATGTCTGATCCGCAGATACTCGGACGCGGACGCATGCAGCTCTGTGACGCCGATGTCGAAGGGTCGAACCAGCCGTTCCACCGAGTTGGAACGACCTTTCCGTTCCATCGCAGCGAACCGATGGACCTCAACTCGGGCGAGGCCTTCATCGAGCGATGCAGGGACTCATCGCGGGATCTCGCGGGCCGCGCGCTCGTCGAGATCGTCTCCACCCACGGGGCGCTGGACGGCTGCTGCATCCTGACGGGTCCGGCCAGAGCTCTGCCGCCGCTGACCGCCATCGTCGCCTCGCACGCTTTGCAGCATGCCGCCGAGCGGGAGTTCTACCGCGAGGCGGTGCGCGAGGCCGCCGTGCGCGAGGGCATCGCGACGGAGATGGTCATCGAGAAAGACCTTCCGAGACTGGCCGAGCGTTTGCCGGGCACTGAAGCCAGCCGCCGTGCGGTGCTGAGCACCTATGGCAAGCTGGTCGGGCCTCCCTGGGGACAGGACGAGAAGCTCGCCGCCACCGCGGCTTGGCTCGGCCTCGCCTTGAGGCAATAGCGGTCGGACGTTCGCCCGGGGGAACGGCAGCTTCCCCCCATCTCGGCCGTTCGGAATGTCCGCTTGTCGGCGGCCTGACTTAGCGCAGCGCGCCGCGCAGTTCGTCCAGCCCGCGCCGCGCGGCGTCGAGGTCGGTTGCCTCGTACAGCAGCGCGAACCGACCCCGAGGCGCGTTCGCGAGCGCCAGTCCAGTCTCGGCCACTGCGATCAGCGCCGCAGCCTCCGGGCGCCGCACCGACAGCGAGCCGCGCGACGCCCTGAGCGCGTTCAACGCGCGTTCGCGGTGGCGGTGTTCCTGATGCGCGCCAGCGTGTCGTCGGCGTCCAGGCCGATCTCTGCGACCGCTGCTAGCGCCGCCGCCTCCGGGCGCTTCATCGGGACGATCACGCCGTCATCGCGGCTCTCGATCTCGGCCATCCGGATAGAACGCTGGAGCGGGCGCGGATGGTCAAGCCTCCCTGCTGGCGGCGGCGATGGTGGCCAGGGTCAGACACAGCCCGTAGCGGTGATCGCGGTTGCGCCACATCGGCGCAGCCGTGCTATCTAGCGCACGCCACTTTAGGGGCAAATGTTAGGGGCAGACTGCTTCCGAATTGGCTGAAACGTCTTGCACATCAACCACTTATGCGCCCCTCACCCGCTTTCGCGGGGAAGAGCGGATTGGTGGACGCCGACTGACGAGCCCAGCTGATCTCAACGAACACTAAGCCCGCGCGGCCAGTCCGCCGGCGGTCAGCTCCGCGCGGCCGGCCAGCGACAGCTCGACCAGCGCGGCGAACACCTCGCCGGCCGGCGCGCCCACCTGGCGGGCGAGCTCGTCGACGTGGACCGGCGTCGGCGAGAGCAGGTCGAAGACGCGCTGGATCAGCTGGGCCGGCGGTTCGTCCGCGTCGGCGGCGTAGGGCGGGGGAGGCGGCGCGCGGAAGCCGGCAATCGGCTCGATGGCGCGCAGCACGTCCTCCGCGCCCTCGCAGACCGCCGCGCCCTGGCGGATCAGGTCGTTGCAGCCGCGCGCCCTGGGATCCAGCGGCGAGCCCGGCACCGCCAGCACCTCGCGGCCCTGCTCGGCGGCGAGCCGCGCGGTGATCAGCGAGCCGGACTTCAGCTCGGCCTCGACCACCACCACCGCCAGCGAGAGGCCCGAGATCAGCCGGTTGCGGCGCGGGAAGTCCTTCGCCTGCGCCCGCCGGTTCGGCTCGCTCTCGGAGACGATGCAGCCGCGCTCGGCGATCGCGGCGTAGAGCGCCGCGTTCTCCGGCGGATAGATGTCGCCGATCCCGCCGCCCAGCACCGCGGCCGTGCCGGTCGGCAGCGCGCCCTCGTGGGCGGCCGCATCGACGCCGCGGGCGAGGCCGGAGGCGATCACCAGATCGGCGCGGCCAAGCTCGGCGGCGAGGCCCCGCGCGAAGCGGCAGCCGGCCGCCGAGGCCACCCGCGCGCCGACGATCGCCACAGCTGCGGCGGCGCAAGAGGCTGGCGTCGCCCAGCGCCCAGAGCACCGGCGGCGGCGGATCGATCGCCTTCAGCGCGGCGGGAAAGTCGGCCTCGCGGCTCAAGAGCAGCGTCGCCCCGAGCGCCTCGCCGGCGGCGAGCTCGGCCTCGGCCTCGCCCGCCGAGGGTATCCGCGGCGGCGTCGACCGTCCGGCGCGCCGCGCCAGCTCGGGCAGCGCTTCCAACGCCCGCCGGGCCGAGCCGTAGCGATGGGTCAGGTGGCCGAAGGCGACCGGGCCGACGGTCTCGGCGCGCGCCAGGCGCAGCCAGGCGAGCCGCTCGGCCGGACCCGGCGCGCCTTCGCTCACGGGCTGGGGGTGGCTTTGGGCGCGGCGGCTTCCTTCGCGGGCGCCTTGGCCCCGATGCGCGGCTCCTCGCCCTTCAGCAGCCGACGGATGTTCTCGTGGTGGCGGATGAAGATCAGCACCGCCATGAAGGCTGCCAGCCACAGCTTGGCCTCCGGCGTCTGGCCGGTGAGGAAGACGTAGAGCGGGGCCAGCGCCGCGGCGGTCAGCGCCGCCAGCGACGACATCCGGAAGATCGCCGCCATCACGATCCAGGTCGCGCCGGCCAGCAGCCCGGCCGGCCAGGCGATGGCGATCATCGTGCCGAAGAAGGTCGCCACCCCCTTGCCGCCCTTGAAGCGGAGCCAGACCGGGAAGAGGTGGCCGACGAACGCCGCCCCGCCCGCCAGCGCCTGCGCCTCGGCGCTGCGGAAGAACCACCAGGCCAGGCCGACCGCCAGCGCGCCCTTGCCGCCATCGCCCAGCAGCGTGATGCAGCGCCAGGTCGCGGCGGCCGGTGCGCAGCACGTTGGTCGCGCCGATGTTGCCCGAGCCGATCTGGCGCACGTCGCCCGCGCCGCCCAGCCGCGTGACGATCACGCCGAACGGGATCGAGCCCAGGAAGTAGCCGCCGACCAGGCAGACGGCGGCGATCGAGATGAACGGGCTGGCGGCGAACATGACCGCCACTCTAAGTCGCCGCCGCCGCGGCGGCAAAGCCACGCTCGCCCTCAGCGCGAGCCGGCGTGGCGAGGCAGAGGAAGCTGTCGTGGTCGGCGAGCGCGTGGCCGCCGACCGGCGCGGGCTCGAAGCGCCACCACTCGCCGGCGCAGGCGCGCTTCAGCGGCGCGTCCGAGCGGCAGAGCAGGATCGCATCGCCGAGCGCGAACCAGGTCTCGGCGACCCAGTGCTGCGGCACGGAGAAGGCCGGCGCCTTCGCGGCCTGCGCCGCCAGGTCGTCTGCGTCGGCCGGCGGGGCCGCGAGCGGCGCCAGGGCCGCCTGTCGAGGCTGTCGCACGGGCCGCGCGGGTCGGAGGCTGGGTGCGGGGCGGCCCGCGCCGCGCCGGCCAGCGGGATGGCGGCGAGCACGACCGCGCCGAGCGCGATCGCCGCGCGCCGCCGGCCTCGTCTTTCGGGTCCCGCCATTCGCGGCAGTCTACGCAGCGTCATCTTCGGGGCCTAGTATGGCCGCCCCAGACCGAGGACCTCGTCCCAATGACCGATGTGACCGACCGCTACGACATCTCCAAGCAGGTGCTGTTCGCCCCGCTGGAGAAGATCGACGTCAAGGGCGTCGCCGACGACCACACCCCGTGGTGGAACCGCACGCTGAGCGAGGTCAACGACGCGGTCGTGCGGCTGGCGGTGATGGAGGGCGACTTCCACTGGCACCAGCACGACGAGGAGGACGAGTTCTTCTACGTGATCGAGGGCTCGCTCACGATCGAGGTGGCGGGCCGCGCCGCGTTCGAGCTGCGCCCCGGCCAGGGCGTCACCATTCCCCGCGCCACCCAGCATTGCCCGCGCGCCCACGGCCGCACGGTGGTGCTGATGGTCGAGAAGGCCACCGTCGTCCCGACCGGCGACTGACGCACGCCCTGACGGGGACGGGCCCTCGGCTACGTTCCGGAGACCTCCGCCGGCGCGGGGCTCTCCGGGCTCAGCCAGCGGTAGGCGAGGCCGCCCAGCGCCCCGCCGATGAGCGGCGCGAGCCAGAACAGCCACAGCTGCTGCAGCGCCCAGCCGCCGGCGAAGATCGCCGGACCGGTGCTGCGGGCCGGGTTCACCGAGGTGTTGGTGACCGGGATGCTGATCAGGTGGATCAGCGTCAGGCAAAGGCCGATGGCTAGCGGCGCGAAGCCCCGCGGCGCCTGGCCGTGGGTAACGCCCATGATCACGAACAGGAAGGCGAAGGTCATGGCGACCTCGCAGGCGAGGCAGGCTGCGAGGCTGTAGCCGCCTGGCGAATGCTCGCCGTAGCCGTTGCTGGCGAACCCGGCCGCCGTGCTGAAGTCGGCCTTGCCGCTGGCGATCAGGTAGAGAATGCCGGCGCCGGCGATCGCCCCCAGCACCTGGGCGGCGATATAGCCGGGCAGCTCTCTCAACTTGAAGCGGCCGCCGGCCCACAGGCCAACCGACACCGCCGGATTGAGGTGGGCGCCCGAGACGTGTCCGATGGCGTAGGCCATGGTCAGCACCGTCAGGCCGAACGCCAGCGCCACGCCGACGAAGCCGATCCCGAGATTGGGGAAGGCGGCCGCCAGGACGGCGGCCCCGCATCCGCCCAGCACCAGCCAGGCCGTTCCGATGAACTCCGCCGCGAGCTTCTTGAGCATGGCCGCCATCCAACCTGAACGCGATGCGGATAACTAAGCACACAACTGGCCGCAAAGCTGCACTGGGTTAATCCCCGAGGCGGCTTTGCGGCGGAGCTCGGGCAAGGCCCGGCGCCCCTTCAACCCGGGATTGGGGGTTACGCGGCCTCGTAGACGACGCGGCCGTCGACCAGCGTCATCAGCACCTGGCCCTGCAGGCGGCGGCCGTCGAAGGCGGAGTTCTTCGACTTCGAGGTCAGCTGCTCGGCGTCGATGACGCGCGGCGCGGCGAGGTCGCAGAGCACCAGGTCGGCCGGCGCGCCGGCGGCCAGACGCCCCGCGGCGAGGCCGATCGCCTTGGCCGGCGCCAGCGTAACCGCCTCGATCAGCCGGATGAGCGGCGCGCGCTGCTCGTGATGCAGGCTGAGCAGCGCCGGCAGCAGCGTCTCCAGCCCGATGGAGCCGGGCGCCGCCTCCTCGAACGGCAGCCGCTTGTCCTCGGCCGGGGCCGGCGCATGGGCGGAGACCACGATGTCCACCAGCCCCGAGACCAGCGCCTCGATCAGCGCCTGGCGGTCGTCCTCGGCGCGCAAGGGCGGCTCCAGCTTCCAGAAGGTGCGGTAGTCGCCGATGTCGAGCTCGTTGAAGGTGAGGTGGTTGATCGACGCGGTGGCCAGCATCGGCAGGCCGCGCGCCTTCGATCGTTCCAACGTGTCCAGGGCGCAGGCGGCGCTCACCTGGTCGACCAGCAGCCGCGCGCCGGTCAGCTCCACCAGCGCCGCGTCGCGCTCCAGCATGATCTTCTCGGCGGCGGCCGGCGCGGCCGGCAGGCCCATGCGGCCGGCGAACTCGCTCTCGGTGGCGGCCGCGCCGGCGGTCAGCCACGGATCGGCGGGGCGGTGCGCCACCAGCAAGTCGAGGCCGCTGGCGTAGGCGAGGAGCCGCCGCATCACCTTGGAATCGACGATCGGCCGGTCGGCGTCGGTGACGTAGACGCAGCCCGCCTCGCGCATCAGGCCGATCTCGGCCATCTCGACGCCCGCCAGGCCCTTGGTCGCCGCGCCGGCCGGATAGACGTGCACCAGCTCGATGTCGCGCGCCCGGCGCAGGATGAAGTCGACCACCGACGGGTCGTCGATGGCGGGCTCGGTGTCCGGCTGCACGACGATCGAGGTGACGCCACCCGCCGCCGCGGCGCGCGCCGCCGACTTCAGGGTCTCCTTCGGCTCCGCGCCGGGCTCGCCGGTCTTGACGCGCAGGTCGATCAGGCCGGGCGCCAGCATCGCCCCGTTGCAGTCGATCTGGCGGATGTCGGGCGACAGGTCCGCGAAGCCCACCTCGCGGGTCACCGCGCCGATGACGCCGTTCTCGGCGATCAGCGCGCCGGGGCCGTCGTAGCCGCTCTCGGGGTCGACCAGCCGGGCGTTGACGAAGGCGATCGGGCGGGCGGCCACTAGTCGTTATCCAGTCGGGCCGACATCGAGGCCAGCACCGCCATCCGCGCGGCGACGCCCATCTCCACCTGGTTCTGGATCAGGCTGACGCCGAGGTCGTCGGCGACGTCGCTATCGATCTCGACGCCGCGGTTCATCGGCCCCGGGTGCATCACCCGCACGTGCGGCGCGGCTAGGCTAAGCTTCTCGCGGTCGAGGCCGAAAAGGCGGTTGTACTCGCGCGTCGAGGGGATCAGCGCGCCCTGCATCCGCTCCACCTGCAGGCGCAGCATCATCACCACGTCGACGCCGGCGATGCCCTTCTTCATGTCGTGGAAGACCTCGACGCCCCAGCGCTCGACGCCGACCGGCATCAGCGTCGGCGGGCCCACGAGCCGCACCCGCGCGCCCATCGCGGTCAGCATGCCGACGTTGGAGCGGGCGACGCGGCTGTGGGCCACGTCGCCGCAGATCGCCACCGTCAGCCCCTCGATCTTCCCGAACGCGCGCCGCAGCGACAGCGCGTCCAAGCAGCGCCTGCGAGGGGTGCTCGTGCTGGCCGTCGCCGGCGTTGATCACGCTGCAGGTGACCTTCTGCGAGAGCAGGGACGCGGCGCCCGAGGCGCCATGGCGCACCACCAGGATGTCGGGCTGCATGGCGTTCAGCGTCACCGCGGTGTCGATCAGCGTCTCGCCCTTGGAGATCGAAGAGGCGCGCGGACTCATGTTGACGACGTCGGCGCCCAGCCGCTTGCCGGCCAGCTCGAAGCGAGCTCTGGGTGCGGGTGGAGGCCTCGAAGAAGAGGTTCACCAGCGTGCGCCCCTTCATCAGGTCGAGCTTCTTGGCCTTCTGGCGGTTCAGCGCCACGAAGCCCTCGGCGAGGTCGAGGAGGTCATCCACCTGCTCGCGCTCGAGGTCGCCGACGGAAAGGAAATGGCGCGCGGGGAATGGAAAGGTCCGCTGACGGACCTCCTCGGGGCCAGGCGCGATCATGGTCATTAAAGCGCCGTTCTAGGCGGGATCGGGGGAGCAGGGAAGGGGCGGCGCTCGCGACGCCGATCAGCCATGAAACTCCTCACCGCGGCCAAGGGCGGATATTCTGGAAACCCCCGTCGATCGGGCAGCATCACGCCGGTGACCCAGCGCGACTCGTCGCTGGCGAGGTAGACCGCGGCGTAGGCGACGTCCCAGCCGGTGCCCTCGGTCTGCAGCGGCACGGCCTTGCTGCGGCGCTCGCGGGCCTCCTCGCCCATGAAGGCGACCAGCGGCGTATAGACCGTGCCGACGATCAGGCAGTTGGCGCGGATGCCCTCCGCCGCGTGGTCGGCCGCGACCGAGAGGGTCAGGCCCTGCAGGCCGGCCTTGGTCGCCGTGTAGGCGACCGCGCCGGGCGTTCCGGAGAGGCCGAGCATGCCGGCGCTGGACGAGACGTTGATGATCGACCCGCCGCCGCCTTCGCGCATCCGGGGGATGCAGGCGCGGCAGCAGAGCATGGCGGAGGTGAGGTTGGTCTCGAGGATCCGGTTCCAGTCGTCGAGCGTGACGGTGACCGTGTTGCCCCCGGCGCCGACGCCGACGTTGTTGTGCAGGATGTCGAGGCGGCCGTAGCGCTCGGCGGTGAAGGCGGCCATGGCCTCGGTCGCCGCCGGGTCGGTCACGTCCGCCGCGAAGGCCGCCGCCTCGCCGCCCTCCGCGCGGATCGCCGCCTCGAGCGCCGTCGCCCGCTCGAGGCTGCGGTTGACGAGCACGACGCTGGCGCCTTCCCGGGCGAACAGCATGGCGACCGCGCTGCCGTTGCCGACCCCCTCCGCCCGCGCCGCCGCCCCCGTGACGATCGCGACCTTCCCCTTCAGCCGGCCCATCCGCGCCCTCCTCGTGCCTGCGTGGTCGAACCTTACCGCCAAGCCGCCGTCGCGCGGAACGGCGCTCAGAGCCCGAACGCCTCCTTGATCAGCCCGGCCAGCGCCTCCGGCGAGGCGACGGAGGTGTCCAGCTCCAGGTCGTAGGCCATGCCGGCGTGCACCTTCTCGAACTGCCAGCGGGCGAGGCCCAGCGTGCGGTCGCCGCGCGCCTTCTCGCGCCGCTCGACCACCTCCAGCGGCGCGAAGAGGCCGACGGCGTGGAAGGCGTGGGCTGCCAGGCGGCGGCGATAGTCGGCCAGGTCCGCAGGGTCCCAGATCACCTCGTCGACCACGAGGTCGGCGCCCGCGTCGGCCATCGCCGCGACGGCCGCCCGCATGCTGCGCATCGCCGTTCGCAGGATCGGGCCGCTGGTGATGGCGGTGACCGGCTTGCCGCCCTCCAGGCGGGTGTCGAACGTGTAGCCCTCAGGGTCGCCGAACGAGCCAGGCGGCATCATCTCCAGGAAGGCGTCCATCTGCACATGCAGCATCGGGCGCTCGGCGATCCGCTGCAGCGCCCTGGCGGCCGACCCCTTGCCGACGCTGGAGACGCCGTTCAGCAGCACAATGTGAGCGGTCATGGGTAAGCGGTCATGGGCGCGCGCTCATCGGGCCGCGCGCAGCCGGTCCAGCGCGCCCTGCAGGATCCAGGCGGCGGCGGCCTTGTCGACCAGCTCGGCTCTGCGGGCGCGGGTGGTGTCCGCCTCGCCGATCAGCATGCGGTTCACCGCCTCGGTGGAGAGCCGCTCGTCCCAGAAGGCGATCGGAATATCCTTCAGGCGCAGCAGGTTGCGCGCGAAAGCTCGCGCCGACTGGCAGCGCGGGCCTTCCGTGCCGTCCATGTTCACCGGCAGGCCGATGACGATCCCCGCGGCGCCGCGGCTCGCCATCAGCTTGAAGAGCGCCTCGGCGTCGGCCGTGAACTTGGTGCGCCGGATCAGGGCGAGGGGGCTGGCGATCATCCGCCCCGCGTCGGAGACCGCCACGCCGATGGTCTTCGAGCCCAGGTCGAGCCCGGCGACCGGCGCGCCCGTCGCCAGCGCGCCCGGCAAGTCCATCAGATCGATCACGGCCATGTCGCAACGCTTTAAGAAGGCTTGCCAACGCCGCCAAGCGCCGGCTAACCCGCGCCTCGTTTCCGAAAGGGTGTTTCCAGATGGCCATCGACGCCGCCACCGTCAGGAAGGTGGCGCGTCTCGCCCGCATCCGGGTCGACGAGGCGAAGCTCGAGCCGCTGGCCGCCGAGCTCTCCGGCATCCTCGCCTGGATCGAGCAGCTGAACGAGGTCGACACCGAGGGCGTCGCGCCGATGGCCTCGACCGAGGCCGTCAAGCTGCCGATGCGCGAGGACGTGGTCACCGACGGCGGCGATCCGGCCAAGATCCTGGCCAACGCCCCGAGGGCCGACCGCGGCTTCTTCGTCGTGCCGAAGGTGGTCGAATGAGCGAGCTGACGTCGCTGACGCTGAAGGACGCGCTCACGGGCCTGAAGGCGCGCGAAGTTCTCGGCCGTCGAGCTCGCCCAGGCGCACATCGAGGCGATCGCCGCGGCGCGGGCGCTGAACGCCTACGTGCTGGAGACGCCCGAGCAAGGCGCTCGCCATGGCCGAGGCGTCCGATGCGCGGCTGGCGGCCGGCGAGGCGCGGCCGCTGGAAGGCGCATCGCTGGGGATCAAGGACCTCTTCTGCACCGAGGGCGTGCAGTCCACCGCCGGCTCGCGCATCCTGGAAGGCTTCAAGCCGCCCTACGAATCCACCGTCACCGCCAACCTCTGGCGCGACGGGGCGGTGATGCTGGGCAAGCTCAACATGGACGAGTTCGCCATGGGCTCGTCCAACGAGACCAGCGCGTTCGGACCGGTGGTCAACCCCTGGCGCTCGCGCGGCTCCAACCGGCCGCTGAGCCCCGGCGGCTCGTCGGGCGGCTCGGCGGCGGCGGTGGCCGCCGACCTGGCGCTGGCGCGCGACCGCCACCGACACCGGCGGCTCGATCCGCCAGCCGGCCTCGCTGACCGGCACGGTGGGCATCAAGCCGACCTACGGCCGCTGCTCGCGCTGGGGCATCGTCGCCTTCGCCTCCTCGCTCGACCAGGCCGGGCCGCTGGCCAAGACGCGTCGAGGACGCGGCGATCCTGCTGACCTCGATGAGCGGGCACGATCCGAAGGACTCCACCAGCCTGCCGGCCGACGTGCCCGACTTCGCCGGCTTCGTCGGCAAGTCGGTGAAGGGGCTGAGGATCGGCGTGCCCAAGGAGTACCGCGCCGAGGGCATGCCGGCCGAGATCGAGACGCTCTGGGCCTCGGGCGATCGAATGGCTGAAGGAGGCGGGCTGCGAGGTGGTCGACGTCTCGCTGCCGCACACCAAGTACGCGCTGCCGGCCTACTACATCATCGCCCCGGCCGAGGCCTCGTCGAACCTCGCCCGCTACGACGGCATGCGCTACGGCCTTCGCGTCGACGGCGGCGACGCTGAGGGACACTTACGAGCGACCCGCGCCGCCGGGTTCGGCGAGGAGGTGCGCCGGCGCGTGCTGATCGGCACCTACGTGCTCTCGGCCGGCTACTACGACGCCTACTACCTGAAGGCGCTGAAGGTGCGCCGGAAGATCGCCGACGACTTCGCGCAGGCCTTCGAGAAGGTCGACGCGCTGCTGACGCCGACCGCGCCGTCGGCCGCCTTCGGGCTCGGCGAGAACGCCGCCGATCCGGTGGCGATGTACCTGAACGACGTCTTCACGGTGACCGTGAACCTCGCCGGTCTGCCGGGCCTTTCCGTGCCGGCCGGCCTGGACGCGCAAGGGCTGCCGCTCGGCCTGCAGCTGATCGGTCGGGCGCTCGACGAGGGGACGCTGTTCCAGCTTGGCGGGGCGCTGGAAAAGGCGGCGGACTTCCGGGCGAAGCCCGAGCCCTGGTGGCGCGCCTGACGCGTCCGCCGGCGCCGTGAAACGTGATCGCCCATCGTTAGCGCGGGCTAACCACAAATAGCATCGCCTATCGACACAACCCGGTGAAAGTGCCACGAACGTAACGGTGCTGTGACAGCGCCGCTCGCGGCGAATCGGCGACGATCGCGCCGCCGCAGCGGAGCCCGACAGACACTTGCGGGGTCAAGAATAAGACGGGGCGGAAGCGTTGGGCGTCAGGAAGTGGAACAGGGATCTCACCCTGTTTGACAACATACGGGCGAGCGCCAAGCAGCCCGTGGTCAGGCTGAACACCTCTTCGGTGATCGCCTGGTCGCTGCTCTGGATCCTCGCCGGGTTTCTGGCCGCGATCGACTTCGAGCGGCAGCTGGCGTTCACCTACTTCCTGGCCGCGCCCGCGTTCGCCTTCCTGATCGCGACCTTCGCAACCTACGCCGCCTTGCCGCTCGCCGCGTTCGGGCGCCGCCTGGTTGATCTGGAGGCCGAGTCCGCGGCGCTCGGCGGCGCCCTGCAGTGGGGCGTGACGATCGTCTACTTCGTCGGCTGGCTGCCGTTCGTACGCACCGGCGACCCGGGCTGGGTCGCGGCCACCAGCTGGATCGCGACGCCGGTGGCGGCGCTCGCCGGTTTGCAGGCCGGCGTCGCCCTGCTGGCCCTCGCCGGCCGCCGCCGCTGAGCGCAGACGCCGCCACGTCAGGCGGCGGGGTCTCGGCTCATCACCGCACTATCGATCGGCAGGCGCGCCGTACCCTGCAGGCAGTTCGTCCTCGGCGCGGGGGCTCGTCTCGGCGAACCGGAGCCGACCGCCGAACGGGTCCCACAGGGTAAGCACGCGCATGGCGGGGTTCGGGCCCGGCTCGATCTCCGCCCGGCTGCCCTTCGCTTGCAGCTCGGCGTGAAACGCATCGAGGCCCGCGATGTCGACGAAGACCACCGATCCGGGCGTGCCGTCGCCATGGTGTTCGGAAAGGTGCAGCCGCACGCCGCCCCGCGAGACCTGCATGTAGAGCGGGAAGCCGGGTTCGAAGCGGTGCTCCCAGTCGATGCGGAACCCGAGCAGATCGACGTAGAAGGCCTTGGCCTTGGCGACGTCGAACATCCGCAGCACGGGGACGGCGTCCTTCAAGGCCGACGCCGCGGCGGTTTCGGCCGGCTGGGCGCCGCAGAGCGTGTTCCAGTCGGGGTGGCCAAGGCTCTGGGCGACGAGTTCCAGCGCCTGGCTGTGGGTGACGTCGATCGACTTGGCGGCGAGGGCCTGGCGCAGCGCGCGGGCCATCCGCTTTGCGGTTTCGGTGTCGGTCATGGTTCGATCCTGGCGGGCGGACGAGAGCTTGGGATCAGCGCCTGCATTGCCGATCTCTCTCGCCCGTCTGGCGTCGAGGATCGAAGGGTCCGAGTTTGAAGCGATACGTTCACCGTACCCGATCGGGCGCAGGCGGCGGGTGTATCGACCCTGACGCCACGCTGAGCCGGGCGTCCGTTTCTGTCAACGCCTCCGGGTCAGAGCGGCTTTGACCGCGAGTTGGCAGATGCGCGCGCCGCTCGGATCGACTACATCGCCGCCATGACCACGGCAGATTCCAAACTGATCGAAGGGCGCACCGGCCCCTGGGAGATCGTCATCGGGCTGGAGGTGCACGCCCAGGTCGCCTCGAAGTCGAAGCTGTTCTCCGGCGCGGCGGTGGGCTTCGGCGCGGGGCCGAACGAGCAGGTCAGCCTGGTCGACGCCGCCATGCCGGGCATGCTGCCGGTGATCAACCGCGTCTGCGTCGAGCAGGCGGTGCGCTCCGGCCTCGGCCTGAAGGCGAAGATCAACACCTGGTCCCGCTTCGACCGGAAGAACTACTTCTATCCGGACCTGCCGCAGGGCTATCAGATCAGCCAGTACAAGGACCCGATCGTCGGCGAGGGCGAGGTCGAGGTGGAGCGCGACGACGGCACCAGCTTCACGGTGCGGATCGAGCGGCTGCACCTGGAGCAGGACGCCGGCAAGTCGATCCACGACCTCGACCCGAACGCCACCTACGTCGACCTCAACCGCGCCGGCACGGCGCTGATGGAGATCGTCTCCTTCCCCGACATGCGCTCGTCGGACGAGGCGGCGGCCTACGTGAAGAAGCTGCGCACCATCCTGCGCTACCTCGGCACCTGCGACGGCGACATGGAGAAGGGCAACCTGCGCGCCGACGTGAACGTCTCGGTGCGCAAGGCCCGGCGGCGCGCTCGGCACCCGCTGCGAGATCAAGAACGTCAACTCCTACCGCTACATCCAGCAGGCCATCGAGTTCGAGGCGCGCCGCCAGATCGAGATCATCGAGGACGGCGGCAAGATCGACCAGGAGACCCGGCTGTTCGACCCCGGCAAGGGCGAGACCCGCTCGATGCGCTCGAAGGAGGAGGCGGACGACTACCGCTACTTCCCCGACCCGGACCTGCTGCCGCTGGAGCTCGATCCGGCCTGGATCAAGGCGATCGAGGCCAGCCTGCCGGAGCTGCCGGACGACAAGCGCCGGCGGCTGATGAGCCAGTACGGGCTCTCGGCCTACGACGCCGGCGTGCTGGTCATCGAGGGCGCGCGGGCCGACTACTTCGAGGCCGCCGCCAAGGGCCGCGACGCCAAGCTGGTGGCCAACTGGGTCGCCAACGAGCTCCTGGGCCACCTCGCCAAGGACGGCCTGGAGATCACCGATAGCCCGATTCGGCGCGGCCGACATCGCCGGGCCTGGTCGAGCTGATCGAGACGAACGTCATCTCCTCCAAGATCGCCCGCGAGGTGTTCGAGCACATGTGGGCCGGCGAGGGCGCGGCGGCCGAGATCGTCGAGAAGCGCGGCCTGCGCCAGGTCAGCGACACCGGCGCGCTGGAGGCGATGATCGATCAGCTGATCGCCGCCAACCCCGGCCAGGCCGAGCAGGTGAAGACCAAGCCGCAGGCGATCGGCTGGTTCGTCGGCCAGGTGATGCGCCAGACGCAGGGCAAGGCCAACCCGGCGCGCGGTCAACGCGATCCTGAAGGCGAAACTCGGGGTCGAGTAACCGGCGGGCGCCGTTGTCGCGTCGCACATCCCCACCCGGCCGCTGCGCGGCCACCCTCCCCACGAGGGGAGGGATTCACCGGTGGTAGCCCTTTGACCCCACCGCGCGCGCCAGCTCGCTGCGGAAGTCCTCGCCGCGCGCCAGGCAGTCCAGCACGTGGCGGAAATCGTATGTCGGCCGCCAGCCGAGCTCGGCGCGGGCGCGGTCGTTGACGTAGACCCGATCGAGGCTCGGGAAGAGCCGCCAGCGGCGCGCGGCATAGAGCGGCGCGCAGTCGGGGAAGCGCCGCCGCACGACCGCCGGCGCGTCGGCCCGCAGCTCGGCGAGGTCGCCCTTCGAGAACGGCGTCGTCGCCGAGACGATGTAGCGGGCAAAGCCGATCGCGGGGGCCCGTTCGAGCGCCGTCAGGTGGGCCGAGACCACGTCCTCGATGTCGACGCGCCGGTAGAGCAGCTCGTTGGCCTGCACGTTCTCCAGCGCGTAGGCGTCGCTGACGGCCGGATCGTCGTCCGCCTCCGGGAAGAAGCGCGAGGTGCGGAGCACGACGACGGGCAGACCCTCCGCGCGGTGGAAGAGCTCGCAGAGGCTCTCGGCGGCTGTCTTGGTGACGCCGTAGATGTTGCGCGGGACCGGCTGGACCGCCTCGGTGATCCAGGCGGCGGGCTCGCGGGGGCCAGGCGTCAGCGCCGCGCCGAACGCGCTGGTCGTGCTGGTCATGACGAACGCGCCGACGCCCGCCCGCGCCGCCGCCTCCAGCAGCGTCAGCGTCCCGGTCACGTTGGTGTCGACGAAGGCCTGGCGGCCGTGGGTGGCGACGTGCGGCTTGTGCAGCGTCGCGGCGTGGATCACCGCGCTCACGCCCGCCATCGCCTCGGCGACGAACGCCGCATCGCCGACCTCGCCCACCGCGTCGGTCCAGGGCGAGGCCAGCCGGTCGAGGCCGCGCGCCGGGCGTCCAGCGGCCCGCAGCGTGCGCATCAGCGCCTCGCCGAGATGGCCGGCGCTGCCGGTGACGAGAACGGTCATGACAGGCTCCCGGCCGGTCCCTATCAAGCGAGCGGACTTGCGAACAGAGCCGCTTTCGGAGGGCAGCCATGACCTGGTCGATCGTCGCCTACGATCCTGCAGCCGGCGCGTTCGGCGCGGCGGTCGCCACCAAGGCGTTTGCGGCCGGCACGTTCGTGCCGTTCGTGCAGTCCGGCGTCGGCGCGGTCGGCACCCAGTCGCTGACCAACCGCTACCTCGGCCCCGCCGTGCTGCAGGGGCTGGCGCGTGGCCTTCCCGCCCAGCGCGCCATCGATGCGGCGATCGCCGGCGACGAGGGCCGGGAGATCCGCCAGCTGCACTGCGTCGATGCCGAGGGCCGCATTGCCGCCTGGACCGGCAGGCACTGCGTCGACTGGGCCGGCAGTTGCGGCGAGCCGTTCGTCAGCGTCGCCGGCAACATGCTCTCCAACGACACGGTGGCGGCCGCGACGCTGGCGGGCTTCAAGGCCGACCCCGCCGCGCCGCTGCCGGAGCGCATGCTGGCGGCGCTGGAGGCCGGCGAGGCGGCCGGCGGGGACCGGCGCGGACGCCAGTCGGCGGCCATGGTGATGACCACCACCGAGGACTTCCCGGACCTCTCGATCCGCGTCGACGACCACGCCGAGCCGCTGCCCGAACTGCGCCGGCTGCTGACGATCTGGCGCAGCGAGCGTGCGCCCTACCTCGGCAACTCGCCCTCGAAGGCCAACCCGGCCGGCGTCCACGACATCGACGTGATCGAGGCCGGCTGGATAGCCCGCGGCTGGGACATGCGCTTCAGGCGGTGAGCAGGTTCCCTTCTCCCCTTGCGGAGAAGGAACTGCGCTACACCTCGTCGAGCGTCAGCGGCCGCGGCTGGCGGCCGTCGATGTCGACGACGCCGAGCTCGGCGGCGACGGCGGCGGCGACCAGCGCCTTGCCGCTCCTGGCCATCAGGCCGGGATCGCCCGCCAGCGCGGCGATCACCCGACCGATGAACTGCGGGCTCTCGCTCTCGGCGAGGTCGAACGCGCCCTGCGCCGCGGCCGCCAGCACCGCCTCGGTGCGCACCAGGCCCGGATAGAGCGAGACCGCCGCGACGCCGAACGGGGCCAGCTCCTCGGCCATGTCGGCGCTGAGCTTGTCGGTGGCGGCCTTGGCGGCGCCGTAGATGGCGTTGCCGAGCCGCTTGCGCGCCGCCCAGAAGCTGATGTTGACGATGAGGCCGCTGCGCTGCCGCGTCATGACGCGGGCGGCATGGGCCGATGCGACGAATGCGGCGCGCACGCCGGCGTCCATCATCGCCGTCCAGCGCCGCATCGGCTGCTCCCAGAACGGCGCCGGCCAGGTGAAGGCGCCGTCCTCGACCATGCCCTCGTAGCCGCCCCAGGCGCTGTTCACGAGCACGTCGAGCCGCCCCTCCGCCGTCGCCGCCGCGAACGCTGCCGCCGTTTGATCGTCGTCGAGATGGTCGCAGGGCAGGCGGACGACGGCGCTCGGCAGGTCGGCGCCCGCCACCGTGCGGCCGGTGGCGAACACCCGGTAGCCGGCGTCGGCCAGCGCGATCGCCACGCCGCGCCCGACGCCGCGGCTGGCGCCCGTGACTAGCGCGGTCCTGGGCGCGGTCTTTCGGTCGCTCACACGGCCGTCCTGGCGGCGTCGAACTCGCCGGCGACGAAGCGGTCGCGCAGCACGAACTTCTGGATCTTGCCCGAGCCGGTCAGCGGCCACTCGGTCATTGCGATCCAGTGCGCCGGCGTCTTCTGCGGCGAAAGGTTGGCGCGGCAGTGGGCCCTCAGCGCCCCCGGGTCGAGCGCCGCGCCCGGCGCGAGGCGCACGAAGCAGGCCACCACCTCGCCCCAGCGCGCGTCGGGCACGCCGACCACCGCGACCTCGACGACGTCCGGGTGCTCCAGCAGGATGTTCTCGATCTCGGCCGGAAACAGGTTCTCGCCGCCGCGGATGATCATCTCCTTCACCCGGCCGGTGACGCGCACGTAGCCGCGGTCGTCCATCACGCCCAGATCGCCGGTGTGCAGCCAGCCCTCGGCGTCGATCGCTTTGGCGGTGGCGTCGGGGTTGTCGTTGTAGCCCAGCATCACGCAGTAGCCGCGGGCGCAGATCTCGCCGACCTGGCCGACTGGCGTGAGCGCGTTCGTCGCCGGCTCGCGGATCGAGATCTCGGTCTGCGGCAGCGCCCGGCCCACCGTCTCGCAGAGATCGTCCAGCGAATCGTCGTCGGCGGTCTGGGTGACGACCGGCGAGGACTCGGTCTGGCCGTAGACGGTCTCGAAGCCGCAACCGAACACCTCGCGCACCCGGCGCACCAGGTCGGGGGGCACCATCGCGCCGCCGGAGACGATCATCCTGAGCGAGCCGACATCCCGGGTCCGAGCAGCCTGGGCCTCCAGCAGGGCGACCAGCATGGTCGGGACGCCCAGCAGCAGGCCGGGACGCTCCGCCTCGACGATGTCGAGCATCCGCCCCGGATCGAAGAGCGCGGCGATGATCATCGGCGAGCCGAACTGCATGGCGCCCAGCGTCAGGCAGGCGCAGCCGGAGGTGTGGAACATCGGCATGAAGTTCAGCACCATCTCGCCCTCGCTGACCTTGGCGCGGCGGAACGTCAGGCGGGCGTTGTTGATCAGCCCGCGGTGGTGCAGCAGCGCGCCCTTCGGAAAGCCGGTGGTGCCGGAGGTGTACTGGATCTGCACCGGATCGCCGGGCTTCACCTGCGGCAGGCCGCGGATCGCAGCGCCGGCTGCGAAAAGCTGGTCCTGCTCCGTGATGTCGACCACCTCGCGCAGCGACGGCAGCTGGGCCGCGACGCCAGCCGCGATCTCGGCCATCGGCGTGCCGCGGTATTCCGGGGCGATGAACAGTCCGGCCGAGCGCGACTGCTGCAGCACGTAGGTCAGTTCGCGCGGCCGATAGGCGGGGTTGGCGGTGACCAGCGTAAGGCCGGCCAGCGCCGCGGCGTACTCCAGGATCACCCACTCGGGCAGGTTCGGGGCCCAGACGCAGATCCGCTCGCCGGGCGCGTAGCGGCTCGCCAGCGCCAGCGCGAGCCGCTCGGCCGCGTCGTTCAGCTCGGCGAATGTCCAGCGCCGGCCGAGCGCGCCGCGCACGTCGGCCTCGATCAGGCAAATGCGGTCGGGCCAGCGCGCCGCCGCGCGCCGGAGCAGCTCGCCGACCGTGGTCTCGACCAGCGGCTCGTCGGCGGCGGCGGGCGTATAGCTCTCGGTCAGCGGCATGCAGGCGGTCTCGCTTGGCGCGCTCGGCGGAACAACCTTCAGCTTGCCGCGAGGCGCGTCAACCAGCGTCGCGCGCCGCTAGAACGCCGGGACCACCTCGAAGATCAGGCCGGTGGAGCTGGAGACCAGCATGAACTCGTTGCCGATCTGCACCCAGTGGTAGCCATAAGGCGGGCGGCGCAGGTGGTAGCGCCCGTACTCGCTGACCACGAACGACTGGTCGGCCGGCGGCAGATAGCCGCCGCGGCGCCAGGACCGGGCCGCCGGGGCCGGCGCGCCCGGCGCGGGGTAGTAGCCGCGGGGCGCGTAGCCGGGTGGGCCGGGTCCCCACGGCGCCGCGCCTGGCGGACCCCGACTCCAGCCGGGCGGGGGTCCGCCGCGCGACCAGCCCGGCGGCGGGCCGCCGCCGTGACCCCACGCATTGCCGGGCGGTCCGCCGCCACGGCCCCAGCCGCCGCCGTGCGGCGCGCCGCCAGGGCCCCCAGGGCCGCCGCCGTGTCCGCCGCCTTCGCCATGGTGCGGATCGGCGCCCGCCGACACCGCAGCGGCCAGCAGCGCGGCGCCGGCGGCGAGCGTCAGCGCCCACCGCCGCAGTCTGGATACCCCCTGGCGCCTCTTGCGTGTCACGGTCCTAGTTTGCGCCGATCGCCACTGAACCGCGCCTGAACGGCGCATCGCTTGCGTCGGGCGCCCCCTTGCAAGCAAGTAGGTCCGCACCTTCGCCCCGACCAGAGGAGTCACCAGAGGAAGCGTATGCCCCGGCCTATCGGGATCTACTAGTTAGGCGGTGCAGCGCGGGGTGGGCAAGGCGCGCGAGTTCGGGCCTGCAGCGGCAGGGCAATGAGGCCCGGGCCGCCCGCTCGGTGCTGTTCGGCCGGCGGGCGCGCAAGTAGGGGACACGCGTGGGGGGCGCGGCGGTCGCCGGCCCCAAGTAGTCGCCGCCCCGCGATCTTGGCGTCGCCGCCCCAATATTGGGGAAACGCCGCTTAACCATATGTTCAACCTAGCTCCGCTTTGATGAAGGCTCGGGGCAGGAGAGCGCGCCTTCCAGAACGGGACGCACGTCCGGCCCCTGGGAAGGAATGGAGACCATGCTGGGGGTTGTGGAGATGGCGCCGGAAGGCGTCTTGCCGCTGCCGGGACCCAATTCGACCGGCGACGAGCTGTTCCGCCTTGGGATCCTGTACTCGACCGGACAGGGCGGCGCGCCGCTCGACTTCGTCTCGGCGCACATGCTGTTCAACCTGGCCGCCATGCGCGGATCCCAGGAAGCCAAGATCTACCGCAAGGAGCTGAGCCGCGAAATGGACCCGGCCGACGTGGCCGAGGCCCAGCGCCAGGCGCGCCAGTGGCTCGCGGAAGGCTAAAGGTTCGCTGAGGGCGAGGAGCCGGCTGAGGCGCCCGCTCAGAACGGGACGCCGCTGGTGGCGTAGCTGAACTGGACCGGCAGGGCGTTGCGCACCTGGGTCATGAAGTCGCCGACTTCCGCCAGGCCGGTGCGCGGCACGAACACCACGTCGAACCGGCGCAGCGGCACCAGGTCGGGGTGGCCGCCGTGATCCGGGTGGTCGAAGTTCACCGTGCGCATCATCGGGCGGCCATCGTGGCCGCGGCGGATGATCACCACCTGCGAGCGCTTGGCGCCGGAGATGAAGCCGCCGGCCTGGAAGATGGCGCGCAGCGCGTCGATGTCGCCTGGCATGTCGTAGACGCCGGGCTTGGAGACCTCGCCGCCCACGAACACCTTCAGCGGCTGCGCCTTGACCACCACCTCGACGCCGGGCCTGAGCAGCTGGGTCGAATAGGCGCCCGCCAGCGACAGCTCCAGCTCGCCGGCAGTCTTGCCGGCGGCCATCTGCGGCTCCAGCAGCGGCACCATGATCCGCCCGTCGGGCTGCACGGTGACGGTCTTGTTGAGCTCCGGCGCGGAGGGGACGATCACGTCCAGCTCGTCGCCCGGATAGAGCCGGTAGGACGGCTCGTCGTCGCTCCAGGTGGCGTAGGGGATGTTGGCGAACGGCTGCGCCGCGCGGGCCGGGCCGGACGGGGCGGCCAGCGGCCCGGCAACGGCCAGAACCGCGGCGGCGAGGGCGCAGGCGAAGCGGTGAGCGGGCATGCCGCACAAAGTTAAGGAGAATGGGTAAGGAAGGTTTAATCGCGCCGGGCGAGCTTGGGCGCGACGGATCGGAATTGATCCTCTGGCGGCCCCTCGAGAGCATGACATCGCAAGGCGTATTTCCGGCAAGACCGGCGTGGCGGCGTCCCGAGCCGCCCGAGGCGGACGAGGTCGCGCTGCGCACCCGCTATGCGGCGTCCGATCTGCCGGCCCTCATGTGGCGCGAGCGCTGGCTGATGCTGGCCGTCTTCATCGGCCTCGCTGCGCTGGCGGTCGCCTTCGCGCTGACGCTGAAGACGGTCTATCCCACCCACGCCAGCGTGCTGGTGAAGCTCGGCCAGGAGTACGTCTACCAGCCGCGCTCCGGCGACGCCGGCCGCGGCGCGGCGCCCGACAACGACCAGCTGGTGCAGTCCGAGGCCGAGATCATGGGCAGCGACGCGGTGAAGATGCGCGTCGTCGGCCGTCTCGGGGTCGCGCGCCTCGCCCCGGCCGACGCCAAGGCCTACGCGGCCGGCAACCCCGAGCAGCGCGAACTGATCGTCGCCAAGCTCGCGCAGGGGATCGGACGCAGCCTGAAGATCGACACCGCGCCCGGCCTGCCGATCGTGCGCCTCAGCTACGAGAGCGCCGATGCGCAGCTCGCCCCGCAGGTGCTCAACACGCTGCTCGAGGAGTACCTCGCCTATCGCCGCAATGTCCTGATGAACCCCACTTCCGGCGCGCTCGCCGGCCAGCGGCGCGCGTTCCAGGCGCGGCTCGACGAGGAGGACACGGCCTACCAGAACTTCCTCTCCAGCAACCAGATCGGCGACTTCGAGGCCGACAAGACCTCGCTGTCGCAGCTCTCGGCCCAGATCGAGCAGCAGCAGCTGGCCAACGACGCGGCGCTGAAGGAGAAGACCGGGCGGCTCTCCGCCATCGACACGGAGCTTGCCGGCCTCGCGCCCGAGGTGGTGCTCTACCATGACGCCGATCCCACCGCGCAGGCCAAGCTCGCCGACCTGAAGGTGCAGCGCGAGTCGCTGCTGTCGCGCTACAAGGCCGACGCGCAGCCGGTGAAGGACATGGATGCCCAGATCGCCCAGCTGGAGGCTGGCATCGCGGCCGGCCGCACCCAGGGCAAGGGCGTGGAGCGCACCGGCGTCAATCCGGTTTACCAGACCTTCCAGACCGAGCGTCTGCAGCTTGCCGCCGAGATCGACGGCCTGCGCCAGACCGGCGCCACGCTCGCCGACGAGATGGGCCGGCTCACCGAGCGGCGCCTGCGGCTCGCCAAGCTGGAGCCGCAGTATCAGGCCCTCAGCCTCGACCGCGACGCCCTGCAGAACAACGTCAAGGACCTCGCCGCCAAGGCCGCCGAGAGCGAGGCCTCGGACGGCATCGCCGCGGCCACCAACGACAACATCCGCATCGTCGAGCGCGCCCAGCCCGCCGCCGAGGGCAAGAGCCTGAAGAAGCCGGTGATGGCGCTGGGGCTGATCTTCGCCGCGTTCTCGGGCCTCTGCGCGGGGCTGCTGAGGATGTTCACGCGCCCCGGCCTGCCGACGCCGGCCTCGGCCGGGCGCACGCTCGACCTGCCCGTGTTGGGCGCCGCGCCGCTGAAGCAGCCGGCCTGAGGGGCGGGTTGTGCGGTCGGATCGCGTTTGGACTAGCCTGACGCCCAGTCGCGCCAGGATCGATTCGGTCTGCCAATGGATTTGAGCGCCGAGATGGCGGAGCTGTGGGAGTCGCTCGGCGCGCCGCCGACCGGCCACCCGCTCGCCATCGAATTCATCGCGGCCCGGGACGGGGAGGGGGTCTCGACGGTGGCGCGCGAGTTCGCCCTCTCGCTGGCCCGCCGCGAGCGCCGGCGCGTCTGGCTGATCGACCTCGACCTGATGGGCCAGACGCAGGCGCAAGCCTTCGCCGACGACCCGGTCCGCTTCGGCGAGCTCGGCCCGGCCGCGCAGGCGAGCCCCGACGGCTCGATGTTCTTCACCGTGCAGCCGCCGCTGACACGCCCCGACGGGCGCCCGTGGCCCGACACCCGCTACATCGGCGCCCATTCGGTCGGCGGCGCGGGGCTCTGGGTCACCCGCTTCCGGCGCGAGGCGCTTCGCCCCCGGCAAGGCGTGCACGTGACGCCGACGCCGGCCTACTGGAATGCGCTGAAGAAGCACGCCGACGTCGTCGTGGTGGACGCGCCCGCCGCGCAGCGCTCGCAGGCCGGCCTGACGGTCGCGCCGTTCATGGACGAGATCGTGCTGGTGGTGGCCGCCGACGAGGCCGATCACCGCGCGCCGGTCCAGCTGCGCGACGACCTCGAGGCGGTCGGCGCGCGCTGCTCGGGGCTCTTCGTCAACCGGGTCCAGATCGATGCGCCCGGCTTCCTGCGGGGCGCGATCCCGTGACCGCGGTCGTCGCGCCGTTTCCAGAGACGCGTTCTGGGGCGCGGTCGAGGCGCGCGAAGCGGACGAAGGGCGAGCGCTGGAGCCTCATCGAGATCTGCGCCTTCGCGGCGGCGGTCTTCATGCTCGTGACCTACAGCCAGGGCTGGGAGCTGCCGCTGGTCGGCGGCGGCGACGAGACCGCCCACTCCGAACTGCTGCGCAACCTCTTCCTGCCGGCCTACGCCGCCGGCGTCTTCCTGGTGGCGCTGACGCCGCTGAACCTGGCGCGCGGCCTCGTCCGCCAGCCGTTCCTGATCGCGCTGGTCGGCGTGGCGGCGCTCTCGTGGTTCTGGTCGGTGTCGCCCGACCAGACCTCGCGGCGAATCTTCGCGCTGGTCTTCACGACGCTCGGCGGCGCGGTGCTGGCCGCGCGCTACTCCTGGGCGCGGCTCGCCGAGGCGCTGGGCGCCTGCTTCGTGATCCTGGCGGTCGCCTCGCTCTTCACCGGGCTTTTCGTGCCGTCGATCGGCCGGATGACCGACATCTTCCCCGGCTCCTGGCGCGGCCTCTGGGAGGAGAAGAACGCCTTCGGCGACAACATGGCGATGGGCGCGGCGATTTGCGCGGCGGCCGCGCTGCTCAACCCGCGGCGCGCCGGCTTCTGGTGGAGCTTCGCACTGCTCTCCTTCCTGCTGGTGCTGATGAGCACCTCGAAGACCTCGCTGATCTCGGTGGTGTTGGCCGGCGGCGCGCTGGCGCTGGTCTGGGCGGTGCGGCGGGGACCGGCGGCCGGCGTCGCCGCCAGCTGGGTCGCCGTCGCCGGATTGATGCTGATCGGCGCGGTGGTGTTCTTCGCGTCGGACCTGGTGTTCGGCCTGCTCGGCAAGGACGCCACGCTCACCGGCCGCACCCAGATCTGGGCGGCCATCATGCGCCAGATCGACCAGCGCCCCTGGCTCGGCTTCGGCTACGCGGCGATCTGGGACGAGGCCCGCGGCCAGTGGGGTCCGCTCGCCTGGATCGTCCACGACGCCGGCTTCCGTCCGCGCCACGCCCACAATGCGTGGCTGGAGCAGTGGCTGGCGATCGGCGTGCCGGGCCTGGCCGCCTGGGCCTGCCTCTTCGGCCAGACGCTGGTCGCCAACGTCGTCGCCCTCTACCGCGAGAAGGGCGCCTATCTGGCCCTGCCGTTCTTCGTGGTGTTCAGCCTGACCAGCCTCACCGAGAGCATCGCCGTGCAGTACAACGACATGCGCTGGGTGATCTTCGTAGCGCTGGCCGTGAAGCTGGCGCTGCCCGATCCGCCGCCACGCCGGCCGCAGCCAGCGTCCTCAGCCGAGCCGCGCCGCCCCCTCGGCCACCGTCACCGTCTCGAAGCCGTTCGCTAGCGCCGCGTCCGCCAGCCGCTCCAATGCCGCCGGCGTGCAGCCGTAGGGCGAAGGCGCGTCCGCCACGTCGTGCGTGCAGAGGATCAGCCAGGCGTTCCGTTGCGCCGCGCGCCTCAGCCAGCCCATCGCCAGCGCCTCGCCGTCCGGACCCTCGACGCCCACCGCCGGCGCCTGGTTGAGGTCGCTGCCGGCGCTCACCACGCCGCGGTGCAGGGCCCGCATCAGCGAAAAGCGCGGGGAAAGCGCGCGCTTGGTCCCCGGCGCGACGTCGCCGAACGGATAGGCGAAGGTGCTCGGCCGCCCGACGCCCCAGGCCTCCAGCGTCTCGGCGTTGCGGGCGACGTCCTCGACCGCGTCGCAGGCGCTCGCCTGACCGCAGTCGAGGTGCGTGTAGGTGTGGCAGCCGATCTCGTGGCCGGCCCGGGCGAGGCGGCGAACCTGGTCCGGCGTCGCCATGCGTCCGGTCACCGCATCGGTTCCGGCGAGCGCGGCGGCGACGAAATAGGTCCCCTTCAGCCCGCGCCGCTCCAGGATCGCCGCGCCGGTCTCGGCCGCGGAGGCGGGAACGTCGTCGAAGGCGAACGAGATCATCGGACCGGCCGGCGCGCGGGCGGGCCGCCGGGCCGCGAGGCGCACCGTGCGGCGCCGGAGCTTGCCGCGCCACGAGGCGTCGGCCCGATAGACGTCAGAGTGATAGACGTCGGCCATCACACCGCCTCCGCATAGAGCGCCGCACGATAGAACCTCAGCGCAAAGGCGCGCGGACCCGCCGGCAGGGCGTCGGCGAGCGCGAACGCCTTCAGGAGCGGGCGCCAGAGCGCCGCGCAGCGGCGCGCGTTTCAGCGCCCGGGCGACGCGGTAGCTCGGATAGGTGCTGACGATGTCGCCGTGGGCGGCCACCACGCGGGCGAAGTTGGCGGCCGACTGCTCGAACTTGGCCGCCATCGCCGCCGCCGGCGCGAGGCCCAGGTGGGTGGCGGGGTTGTCGATGTGGGCGATCGGATGGCGGCGCGAGACGCGCATCCCCCATTCCACGTCCTCCCAGCCCCAGCCGACGAAGCCGGGATCGAACGGCTCGGCCTCGAAGATGTCGCGGCGGATCAAGAGGTTGGAGGTGAAAACGTACTTCTCGGGCGCGCGCCGCCGCGCCGCGACCGGCATGCAGTCGCTCTTCAGCGAGAGCGCGCGGCACACGGCGGTGCCAGGGGTCCTGGGCGCCTGGTCGAGCGAGAAACCGCCGAACGCCACCGGCGGATCGTCCGCCTCGACCAGAGCGAGCCACCGGGCGAGGAAATCCGGCGCGTCGGGCAGCATGTCGGCGTCGAGGAACAGCAGGTGGCGGCCGCGCGCCTCGGCGGCCAGCCGGTTGCGGCCGGCGGCGCGGCCCTGGTTCGCGGCGAGGCGCACGAAGCGCGCCGGCATGGCGAGCGCCCGAACGGCCTCGGTGACCCGGCCAGCCAGCGCCGCATCGCCTGAGCCGTCGTCCAGCACCACGATCTCGGCCGGCACGTCGCCGCAATCGAGCGCCGCAAGCAGGCGCGATGGATCGTCGCGGAAGAAGGGGATCAGCACCGAGAGCCGCGCCCGCGTATCCGCCCAGGCGGCGTTGTCGACGACGGTGTCGCGCATCGGGCCGGTCATGTCGCCATCCGGGCGCGGAGCAGGCCCACGGCCTGGCGCGAGCGGCTCCTCAAGGCGGCGACGTCGAACACGTACGCCGCGAGCGCATAGACCAGCGCGCCGGTCCCGGCCTTGGCGATGAGTTCCGCCGCGCCGCCGAACGCCGGCACGCGCATCACGACGGCGGCCATCACCAGGCTCGCCGCGCCGGCCCGCAGCGCTTCGCCGAGCGGCAGCGGCAGCGGGCGCGCCAGGCGGCCGATCGCGATCGAGGCGGCAAGCCCGAGGCCATAGCTGGCGGTCGTCGCGACCATCGCGCCGGTGAGGCCGAGGCGCGGGATCAGCACGAGGTTCAGCCCGACGTTGGCGGCGGCCGGGATGCTCATCGCGAAGAGCAGCAATCCGGTGCGCCGGCCGAGCGTGAAGGCCTGGTGGGTGTAGTAGGTGGTGAGCCCGGAGAAGAGCGCGCTGGCGGCGATCCAGGGAGTCACGCTCGCCGCGCCCTCGCGCAGGCCCGGACCCACCATCACCTCGGCGAGCGGCCGCGCGACCAACGCCAGTCCGACCGAGGCCGGCAGCGTCAGCGCCAGCATCAGGCCGGCCTGCTCGCGGGCGGCCTTCTGCAGGCCTGAGTGCCCGCCGCGCTCCAGCGCCACGATCAGCGCCGGCCCGCCCGCCGCGCCCAGCCAGATGAACATCACGTCGAGCGTGCGGTTCGCGAGGCTGTAGCCGGCGTGGTAGACGCCCACCGCCGTCTCGTTGAGGAACGAGGCGATCAGGAAGCGGTCGGTGGTGGCGAGCGCCAGCGCCAGGATCAGCGACAGCGCCACCGGCAGCCCGTAGGCGGCGTAGGCCTGCGCCTTGGCGGAAACGAACGAACCGCGCGCGCCGCGCCGCAGCTCCGCGGGCAGCACGAAGATCAGCACCACGGCCGCCGCCGCGCCCATGCCGGCCACCGGCGCCGCGCCTTTCAGCCCCAGCACGATGAGGCCGGCGCCGACCGCAAAGCCGCCCAGCGTCTGGGCCATGTCCATCAGCGCCGCGCCCCGCACGTCGCCCGCTGCGCGCCGGCGTTCCTGGGTCAGCTTGGCGAGGCTGCGCGCCAGGATCGCGGCGAAGCCGGCGGCGACGGCGATCTTCACCGGCCCGCCGCCCGGCCAGGCGACGAGCAGGGCGCCCACCACGACGATGAACGCGGCCGCGGCGATCAGCCAGCAGCGGTAGAGGGTGGCGAAGAGGTCGGCGATGCGCTCGCCTTGCGCTTCCGACGCATAGAACCGCGCCATCGCCGCCTCCATCCAGGCGAAGATCAGCGTGTGGGCGAGGCTCATGGCCGAGAAGGCCAGCGCATAGACGCCGTAGTCGGCCGGCGTCAGCCAGCGCGTGAAGACCACGATCGAGAAGAGCCCGACCAGCCCTTGCACGATGTTCATCGGCAGGTAGCCGACCACGCCGCGCCAGAACATCAGCGCACCGTGTCGTCGTCGCCCATCAGGCAGGGGATGCGTCAGAGCCATGATCATAAGATCGAGCACCAGCGATTGACGTTCGATGTATTCGATGTCGAGCGCCACGCGGCGGCGCACCGCCTCGGGCGTGTCGACCGGCCCGCGCGAGCCCTTGATCGCCGCCCAGCCGGTCATGCCGGGCTTCATCCGGTGCCGGTGCGCGTACTCGGCGACCAGCTTGGCGCTCTGGGTGTCGCCGGTCTTCATGCCGACCGCGTGCGGCCGCGGCCCCACCAGCGACATCTCGCCCTTCAGCACGTTGAAGAGCTGCGGCAGCTCATCGAGGCTGGTGCGGCGGATGACGCGGCCGACGCGGGTGACGCGGTCATCGTCGTAGCGCACCTGCTGGGCGCCGCCGGAGCGGTCGGACCCGTGCCGCATCGAGCGGAACTTCCAGACCAGGATCTCCTCGTTGTGGAAGCCGTGGCGGCGCTGGCGGAAGAACACCGGGCCGGGGCTGTCGAGCTTGATGGCCAGCGCGATCAGCGCCATCACCGGCAAGCCGATCAGCAACGCCAGCGTACCGACGGCCAGGTCCTGGCCGCGCTTGACCAGCGCCCGGCGCTCGTCGCTCGGCGCGCCGGAGACCGGCGCCAGCGGCGCCTCGGCGATCCGCGACAGCGCCGCGGCGCGCCCGGCCGGGCCCTGGTCGATGAACAGCATCACCTGGTTGGGCAGCACCTCGAGGCGCTCGATCAGCTGGCGGACCCGCGCCTGGGCGTTCTGCGGCACCGCGATCACGATGCGGTCGACATAGGGCATGATCCGGTGCGCCAGGAGCGCCTCGGTGTCGCCCAGCACCGGCACGCCGGCGATGCTGGCCGGGATGCGCTCGGCGCGGTCGTCGAAGACGCCCAGCACGGCCGCCTCGCGGCTCTTCAGGGCCAGCGCGATCAGCTGCTCGGCGTTGGCGGTGGCGCCCACGACGACGATGTTGGGGGTCAGGCGGCCGGTCGCGCGCCAGCGGCGCACCATCGCCCACCACAGGCCGTGCAGCGCGTAGACGGCGAGGAAGCTCGCCAGGAACCAGAGCTCGAACGGCCGCGGCGCGACGATCGCCGGCTTGAAGCCCACGAGCAGCAGCTCGAGCCCCAGCGCCGCCAGCCCGAACCCGGCCGCGACCCGGATCAGGTGCCGGCCCAGACCCTCGCGCTGGGCGAAGGCGTAGGCCTTGAGCGCCGAGAGGCTCCAGACGAGCACGAGCGCGCCGACCACGAACGGCGAGAGCGAGGCGAGCTCGATCTGCCCGACGGCCAGCGGCGCGGCGGCGAGCGCGATCGCGGCGAGCGCGCCGGCGTCGGCCAGCCGGAAGGTCGCGCCCAGCATCCAGCCCGTCAGCCGCGTTCGGGTCGGCGTCAGCGCAAAGGGCCGCATCGGTCCGCGCCGGTCGCTGCGCTCGACCTCGGCCGGCGGCAGCCGGGCGACGTCTGCGTCAACGCGGGGCGTTCCTGGGGGCGTTTCGGACGCGCCAAAGGGCTCAGGCGTTCCGGCCTGGTACACTTCCCCCGCGCTACCCACCGTGAGCGACATGTTGGGCGTGGACTAGCAAGACCCGCACCGCGGCGTATCTTGCAGACCCCCCGTCGGCTTCGCAGCCGAGGGTGAGGCCACGGAATGCCGCTTAAACGGCCTGGGAGGGGTGCTGGAGCCCCGCGGCGTGGGTTCCGGCTGGGGTACTACCAGAAACGTTACCAAGGCCGTCCACGGGCCTCTCAGGGGCCTCAGCGGCCATTTTGCATTTCGGGACAGGCGAGACGGGCCCGGCAGCGGCACGGGCAGGCAAGCGTCAGGCTGTCCGATTGCGCCGGTCGGGCGGAAAGGCTATCGACGCGGGCCTTGCCGATGGGGTGACGTGGCCGAGAGGCTGAAGGCGGCGGTTTGCTAAACCGTTATACGGTGTAAAGCCGTATCGAGGGTTCGAATCCCTCCGTCACCGCCACCTTCGCGCCAGAAGATCGCGAGCGAACTGAGGGCGTAGGGCGCGCGGTTGCCTCCTGACAGCCGGCCGCGGTGGGCGAAGACTAGACCAACTCGATCCGCGCGCTGTGGCCGACAGCTGCGGCCAACCGTTGGTCGCGTGTGACCAAAGGCGAATCGAGCGCCTCGGCGAGCGCGACATAGGCGGCGTCATAGGCGGTCAGGTTGTGCCGCAAGTCCCAGATGCGGGACAAAAGGAAATCGTGCGGATACCGCCGCAGGGGAAGGTCCGCCAGGTCGGCGAGAGCCATGCGGCCGCGTTCGTCGTCGATTTCGCCGTTCGCGGCGTAGCGCCGGATCACCTGCGCGACTTCCACATCGAGCAGATGCGGCGCGTGCAACGTCTGGCGAGGGGCGAACAGCCGATCCTCCACGGCTCTCGCCGCTGGAGTGCGCAGGAGGGCTTCAAGCAGGGCCGAAGCGTCGATGACGATCACGAGTGGTCGCGTTCGACGCGAACCGCTTCGGCCGGCGGCACGGAAGGTGTCGTCTCCGAGCGGCTGCGCAGACGCTTGCGCAATTCATCGATCGTCGGGCGTTCCGCCACCTGACGGATTTCGCTGAGCAGATAGTCCGACAGCGACATGCCGGCCAAGGCGGCGCGCGACTTGAGCTGGCGGTGCAGCGTCTCGGGAACATTGCGAATTTGGACCATTCCCATGTTGGCAGCATAGAAGCATGCTAAGCACATGTCGATGGTCACCCGCCAATCGACCAGTCGTAGGGTTTTCCGAGTCCGCAAGGGTATCGTCCGACCCACACCGGGCGAAGGACCATGGCCGTCGTCGCGCGCATTGAAGGCTTCGCCATCGTTTCCGAGGACGGCATGCTCGCTGACGCAACTGGCGTCATGCCCGACGCGCTGCAGGTGGCCGCCGACCAGCGCTTCTTCGAAGCGGGTCTCGACCGCGCCGACGTCATGGTCCACGGACGTCACTCGCAGGAGCAGCAGCGGCGCTCGGCCGAGCGCCGGCGGCTGATCGTGACCCACCGGATCGAAGCGCTCGCGCCCGATCCGGCCAACCGCCGCGCTCTCTTGTGGAATCCGGCCGGCGCCTCGTTCGAAGCAGCCATCGCCACGATCGGCGCGCAGGGCGCCGCGGTCGCCGTGATCGGGGCCACTGACGTCTTCGGGCTGTTCCTCGACCGCTACGACACCTTCTACCTCACCAGGGGGCCAAGCATTCGGCTGCCGGGCGGACGGCCGGTCTTCCCGGGCGTGCCGGTGCGAACGCCCGAAGACGTGCTGGCGGCGCACGGGTTGGAATGTACGGGGCGCCAAGTCCTGGATGACGCCGCGAACCTCGTCGTGGCGCACTGGCATCGCTCGCAGCGGTCGGCCCACACCGGAGCCTGAGGCTGCGGGTCACGTCGGGTGGCGCGACGCCGCTTAGGCGTGTCGCCGCGCTGCGCCGGCGCTCGGATCGCCGGAGGATCGCTCGTACGCCCATCGGGTCCCAATCCCGCGGCGCCGCAGGCGGTCGTCAGAGCCCGAACGGGTAGGTCTCTTCCTCTTCCTCCACCGCCGGCTCGGTCGGCAGCGGGCGCACGGCGGTCGTCTCGTCGAACCAGACGAAGCCGTCGTACTGCTCGGAGAGGCTCGAGCGGGCGTAGTGGCTCTGCCGCTCGGTGGCGGGTCGATAGACGACGCCGATATAGCGCTCCAGCGCCGGCTGCAGCAGCTCGGCGCGCAGCGCCGCGTTCTCGCCGGGCCGCAAGTCGAGCAGGAAGCGCGCGATCCCGGTCTCGTGGCACCGACGCTCGTAGCTGTCGGGGCGCGAAGGTTCGACGCGCATCGGCCGGCCCTCTTCGTCCCAGTTGTTGGCCGCGAACACCGTCCCCGAGTGCGTGCCGAGACCGATCAGCGCCACCTCGGCGCCGTAGTGCTCGCGGCAGAGCTGGCCGATATTGAGCTCGCCGCGGTCGGCGCCCATGGCCGTCGCGCGGGCGTCGCCGATGTGCGAGTTGTGCGCCCACACCACGGCCTTCGCGCGGGGGCCCTTCACCGCCAGGATATGGTCGAGCGTCTCGAACATGTGCGTGTCGCGCAGGTTCCAGGAATGCTCGGAGCCGAAGTACATCTCGCGGTAGTAGCGCTCGGCGTCCGCCACCAGTCGGGCGTTCTGGGTCGCGTTGAAGAACTCCTCGCCATCCTGCGCCGCGTAGCTTCTGGCGCGGCCGACCATGTCGCGCAGCGTCGCCAGCACCGGGCGCTCGCAGAGCGCGTAGCCGCGCTTCAGCGCCGCCATGCCGTAGGCCGCCGGCTCGGCGCTCCAGGGCGCCAGGCAGGCATAATGCTCGCGGGCCTCGGCGGCGGCGTCCGGATCCACCTTGTCGAGGTAGTCGAGCACCGCCGCCATCGAGGCGCGCATGTTGTAGAGGTCGAGCCCGTAGAAGCCGGCGCGCGCCGACGCCGGCTGTGCGGCGTTGTGGGTCCGCAGCCAGCGGACGAACGCCTCGAACTCGGCGTTGCGCCACATCCAGGTCGGGAAGCGGCTGAACGGCGCGACGGCCATCGGCTGATGCGGCTTGAAGCGCACGAAACGATCGACCGCGGCCGCGTCCGGCCAGTCGGCCTCCGCGGCGACGATGTTGAACCCGTGCCGCTCGACCAGGCGCCGGGTGATCGCCGCGCGCGCGCGGTAGAACTCGGATGTGCCGTGGCTGGCCTCGCCGAGCAGCACGACGCGGGCGTCGGCGTAGCGATCGAAGGCGGCTGCGAAGGCCGGATCGTCGATGTCCGGCAGCGGCTCGGCGGCGGCGCGCAGCGTCTCGGCCGGCGTCCGCAGCGGTGGCCTCGCCGGGGTTGCGGCCGGCGGCGCGGGCGCAGCGCCCAGGCGCCGGTCGAACCAGTCGCCGGCCAGCCGCATCACTTCCTCCAGCGTCCCGGGCTCCTCGAACAGATGCGTGGCGCGCGGCACCAGCGTCATCTCCTTCGGACACCGAAGCTGCGCCAAGGCCGCGCGGTTGAGGTCGATGACGCCGTCGTCCGCCGCGCCCACGATCAGCAGGGTCGGCGCGGTCACCGTGGCGAGCGCCGCTTCGCCGGCGAGGTCGGGCCGCCCGCCGCGCGAGACGACGGCGCCGATGCGCCCGTCCAGCGCTGCGGCCGCCCGCAGCGCCGCCGCCGCGCCGGTGCTGGCGCCGAAGAAGCCCAGCGGCTTCGACGCGAGCTCGTCGTGCAGACAGGCCCAGGCCGCCGCGTCCGCCAGCCGCTCGGCCAGCAGCGCGATGTCGAAGACGTTGCGGCGGTCGGCGGCCTCGGCGTCGGTGAGCAGGTCCAGCAGCAGGGTGGCGAAGCCGCGCCGGTTGAGGTCGTCGGCGACGGCGCGGTTGCGGGGACTGAGCCGGCTCGAGCCGCTGCCGTGGGCGAAGATCACGACGCCCCGCGCATTGGCCGGCACATTGAGGTCGGCGGCCAGATCGAGCGGCGGAATGCGCACCGCTTGCCGGCGGACCGGGCTGTCGGGCCTGGCGGCCCAAGCTCGCTTCAACAGCGCCACGGTCTCCGCGTCTGTCAGCTGGTGGAAGTCACGGTAGAATCCGCCGACGCCGACGAAGTGATCCGTCGGCGCGAGGCAGACGATCTCGTCCGCCTCGCCCCTCATCTGCGCCAGCGTGGTCGTCGGCGCGACCGGGACGGCCAGCACGGTGCGGCTCGCGCCCTGGCGGCGCAATGCCCTGAGCGCCGCCTTGGCGGTCGCGCCGGTGGCGAGCCCGTCGTCCACCACGATCGCGGTGCGGCCGGCCGGGCTGATCCGCGGCCGGTCGCCGAGATAGGCCGCTCGCCGCCGCTCGATCTCGACCAGCTCATGCGCTCTGGCGCGCTCCAGGAAGGCCGCATCCGCGCCGCTGAGCCGCCCGACCTCCTCGTTGACGACCGTTTGCGCCTGGGCGCCGTCGACGACGGCGCCCAGCGCCAGTTCCGGCGCGCCAGGCGCGCCGATCTTGCGCACCAGGCTGATCTCCAGCGGCGCACCGAGGCGCTCGGCGATCTCGACCGCCACCGGCACGCCGCCGCGCGGCAGCGCGAAGACGACAGGGTCCTTCAGCTGCAGCCCAGCCAGACGCTGTGCAAGCCTTCGTCCGGCCTCGGCGCGGTCGGCGAAGATGGTCGGATCGCGGGCCATGCGGCTACAACACCGCCGCCGCCGACATGACGCCTTGACGTGGGTCAAGGCCGGCGCAAGCGCTGTCGGCCACGAACGCGCATCCGAGAGGTGGCGATGGACCCGGCCGAGAGCCCGCTGCTCACCGACCTCTACCAGCTGAACATGCTGCAGGCCTACCTGGAGAGCGGTCAGACCGGGACGGCGGTGTTCGAGTTCTTCGTGCGGCGCCTGCCGGCGCGCCGCGGCTTCCTGATGGCGGCTGGGCTCGAGCAGGCGCTGGACTGGCTGGAGGGGCTGCGTTTCGGCGACGAAGAGCTGGCGTGGCTGGCAGGCAGCGGCCGCTTCACGCCGGCGCTGATCGACGAGCTGCGCGGCTTCCGCTTCACCGGCGACGTCGACGCGATGCCGGAAGGGACGGTGTTCTTCGCCGACGAGCCGATCCTGCGCGTCGTCGCGCCGTTGCCGCAGGCGCAGCTCGCCGAGACCCGGCTGATCAACCTCATCCACTTCCAGACCATCGTCGCCTCGAAGGCGGCGCGCATGGTGCTGGCCGCGCCGGGCAAGAGCCTTGTCGACTTTGGCCTCCGCCGCGCCCACGGCGCCGAGGCCGGTCTGCTGGCGGCGCGCGCGGCCTACGTCGCCGGCTTCGAGGCCACGGCCACCATGCTGGCCGGCGCGCGCTTCGGCATTCCGCTCAGCGGCACCATGGCCCATTCGTTCGTTCAGGTGTTCGACGACGAAGCGCAGGCGTTCGAGACCTTCGCCCGCGCCAGGCCCGACAACCTCGTCTTCCTGATCGACACCTACGACACCGAGGCGGCGGCGCGGAAGATCGTGGCGCTGGCGCCGAAGCTGAAGACGATGGGCGTGAAGCTGCACGGCGTGCGGCTCGACAGCGGCGACTTGGACGCGCTGTCCCGCTCGGTGCGCAAGATCCTCGACGACGGCGGGCTTTCCGAGGTGATCGTCTTCGCCAGCGGCGGCCTCGACGAGGACGACCTCGCGGCCTTCACGAAAGCGGGCGCGCCGATCGACGGCTACGGAATCGGCACGAGCCTCACCACCTCCTCCGACGCGCCCTCGCTCGACTGCGCCTACAAGCTGGAGGAGTACGCCGGCCTCGCGCGCCGCAAACGCTCGACCGGCAAGGCGACCTGGCCGGGCCGCAAGCAGGTCTGGCGGCGCTACGACGCCGCGGGGCGCATGGCCGGCGACGTGATCTCCATCGAAGGCGATGCGCAAGCTGGCGAGCCGCTGCTGGCGCCGGTGATGCGCGACGGCAAGCGGCTGGCGATGGCGCCGCTCGCCGAGGCGCGCCGGCGGGCCGCCGCCGAACTGGCGCGGCTGCCCGAGCCGCTGCGCCGCCTGGACGCGCCCGCGACCTATCCGGTCGAGATCGCGCCGGCGCTCAGCGAACTGGCGGACGCGGTCGACCGCCGGCTTGCCCGGCGGGCTGGGAGCGCGTGAGGGTGAGGCCGACGCGTGACGCGACCGACGTGCTGGTGATCGTCGACCTGCAGAACGACTTCTGCGCGGGCGGCGCGCTGGCGGCGCCCGGCGGCGATGAGATCGCGCCCGTGGTGAACGTGCTGGCGGCGGACTTCGCGCACGTCGTGCTGACCCAGGACTGGCATCCGCCCGGCCACGCCTCGTTCGCCTCGTCGCATCCGGGCGCCAGGCCCTACGACGTGATCGACATGCCTTACGGGCGCCAGACCCTGTGGCCCGATCACTGCGTGCAGGGGACGGCCGGCGCGGCGTTCCACCCGGCGCTGGAGACGACGCGGTCAGAGCTCGTCATCCGCAAAGGCTTCCGGCGCGAGATCAACTCCTATTCCGCCTTCTTCGAGAACGACCGCACGACGCCGACCGGGCTTGCCGGCTATCTGCGCGAGCGCGGCTTCAGGCGCATCTGGCTGGCCGGCCTGGCGCTCGATTTCTGCGTCGCCTGGTCGGCCGAGGACGCCCGCCGCCTCGGCTTCGAGGTGACGGTCGCCCTGGACGCCTGCCGCGCCATCGACCTCAACGGCTCGAAGGACGCTGCGTTAGCTCGCCTGCGCGAACTGGGCTGCCTCTAGCCCCGCAGGAAAGTCGGTTCCGTGGCTTAGCCAGGATGCGCGGCCAACCAGGCCCTGGCCTCGGCGCTGCCATCGTTCGCGGCCTTGGTGAACCATTGGCGCGCCTGGGCTGCATCGGCCGCCAAGCCGCCCCAGCCATTCAGGTAGAAGAGGCCGATGTCGTACTCCGCTGCGCGGCTTCCGTCGGCGGCCGCGCGCCGGTACCAACTTAGCGCCTGGACGCCGTTCTGCGGGACGCCGAGGCCCTTTGCATAGAGCACGCCGATGCTCCACTCGGCCCTGGGGTTCCCTTGCGCGGCGGCCTGCTGATACCAGCTCAGCGCCTGCGCATAGTCTTGCGGCACGCCCAGACCGTTTTCGTAGAGCATGCCGATGTTGACCTCGGCCGCGATGTTTCCGTTGGCGGCCGCCCTCCTGAAGGCCGTCATCGCCGCTTCGTAGTCCTGCGACGCCATCGCCGCGTTACCGGCCGCCCACGGCGTCCCCCCTGACCGCCTGGGCGCACTGGGCGACTCTGGCGAGATGGGCGGCGACGAGGCTAGCTCAGGCGGGGCGGACTAGGTGGGGCCGAGGCTGGTGCGGCCGACGCGATGTGCTGCGGTTTGGGCTGAGCGGCGGTGGCAGCGTGCGTCTTGGCTGGCGGCGCTGTCACGGACGCCACGTGCGTGGGTTGCGCCTTCGCGAAGTAGTCCACACAGACCGCCGGAATGCCGGGCGCGCTGCGTCCCTTGCTGGCCCAGGCGCTCTTGAACGGCGCGCAGAGGGTGGCCGGGTCGGCGAGAGCCAGCGTCGGCGCCGCGAACGTTCCGACGGCCAGGAGGAGCGCGGCTAGCTTCGGCATCTTTGGTACGTCATGGCGTCCCCGGAAACCATGACTGTCAAGGTGTCGCCGACGACCGCGTACACCTGGTCGCCGCGCGGGTTCACGTCGCCAGGGAATTTGACGCGCACCGCGTTCTCGCTGGCTAGGCCGGTGATGGCGCCAGCCGACGGCGTGCCCGACAAGGTCTCGTTGAGTGCCGATCCGGCGACCGCGATCCTGAACGGGTTGGACCAACAGGCCGCACCGTTGCCGCTCCAGTCGCCGGCTAGAGAATGCGCGACGCGGGCGATCGGGTCAGCCGTCGGCGCCGCTGTCGGGGCCAGCGCCGCGGCTGCCTTCGCGGCGCCGGCCGCGGGCGCCGATCGGTGCAGGCCGACGATGAGCGCCAGACCCATAAACGCTACCGCCGCCACGCCAGCGATCGGCGCCCACGCAGGGATCGGTTTGCGGGCGGCCGATGGAATCGCGGGACCTGGCGCCGGGGCGGTCTCCGCGCGTGCTGTCGCGGCGGCGCCCGGCGGCGCCTGCGGCTTGGTGCGCTCGGCGGCGGTGGAGAGCGCCGTCGCGGCGGCCGCGGGCGCCGGCGCGACGGGATGACCGGCGGGTGTGTGGTCTGCCGGCTGCGCTGAGCCGAGCAGCCGCTCCAGTTCGGCCCGCGCTCGCGCCAGGCCGAGCGACGCCGCTGCCAGCGACGCCGCCGCAGCCGCCTTCTGCGCCGTCGCGCCGGCGAGGGTCTCTCGCGCCGCCTCCACATCGGCCTGGGAGGCGCGCAGCACAGGACCGCTCGCGCGGCGCTCGACGACGAGCCGTAGCAGCTCCTCGGCGGTCTCGAGCGCGGCGCCGGCGGCCGCCACCGCGTCCGCGGCGGCCTCTTCGCCGGCCTTCGCGAGCTGGAACGCCTGTTCCGCCAACGCGATGCGCTCGCCGCAGGCATGGACCGCCGTCTCGCGCTCGACCTGGGCGGCCATGAGCTGCCCGGGCTTGGCCGCGCCTGCGGCGACGAGGCGATCCTCAATGGTCTGCACCAGCCGTGTCCAGCCGCGGTGCGGCTCGCGTCCGGTCCAGCCGTCGAGCGGCAGTCCGTTGGTGCGATCGAACGGGAACGGCGGTGCGGCGACGCCGAACAGTGCGTTGACCAGCTTCTCGGTGTGCTGGCCGAGCCGCGCCTCGTCGCGGACGTTCTTGCTCGCCGAGGAGATGGGGGTCCAGATCACTACGACCGCCGCCAGCTGCTGGATCTGGCGCGCCAGCTCGTCCTGCCAGTCGACGCCTGGCATGTCCTCGTCCCACCAGACCTCGACGCCGATCGGCCGCAGCCCGCGGATCACCCGATCGGCCAGCGCCTTGTCGCCGCGAGAATAGGAAAGAAAAACTCCCGACACCGTGGCCGCCCCTAGCTTGGCCCCTCACACTCTACCGAGACGCTCACGGCGCCAAGTGCACGATCTCGAAGGAGGCGGTCGTATGAAAAGGCGCGCGCCCCTGGTGAAGGAGCGCGGCTTCCGTGCGGCGGCCGCCGCTCAGCTCGGGTCGAACGCGCCGTCCTGATCGAGGCCGCTCATCAGCTTGACGGCGTCGGGCAGCTCTTCCTCGCGGCGGCTGACCAGCACGCTCGGCAGCAGCAGCACCAGCGGCACGGCGATGGCGGTGGTGGCGGCGTTCATCAGCACCAGGCTCGAGAACGGCAGGTGCAGCTTGTCGAGCATCGCCGAGCCGATGAAGTCGGTGCCGAGCCTGGCCAGGTTGTTGATGCTGATCATCAGCGCGTAGCCCAGCCCCTCGCTGCCGCGCGGCGTCGCCCGCACCGAGAGGTCCACGAGCGCGGTCGTGGCCAGCGCCTCGCAGTAGGTGTTCACCGCGGCGATCGCGTAAGCCTTGGGCACGGAGTCGTAGAAGACATAGCCGAGCGTGGTGATGGTCGCGAGCGACAGGGCGATCAGCATCAGCGTGCGCAGGGTCAGCTTGCGGCAGGCGAAGGCGTAGGTGACCGCGCCGGCGATGCCGCTGAGCGCTGCGACCGTGGAGAGCAAGCCCTGCGCCGGCGGCAGCATGTGGAGCTCGTTCTGCTGCCTGTAGAACAGCGCCGTCGAGAAGCCGGGCGCGATGTAGAAAAGCGCGATCAACCCGCCTGCGGCCCACATCGGTCCCGCCGTCGCGATCCGCTTCAGCTGGCGGCCGGCCCCGGCGAGGACCTCCTGGGCGTCCGCCGTCACCGGCTCTTCCTTCAGGAACATCAGCGCGGTCGGCACGACCAGGAACAGCACGCCGGCGCAGGCCATCGCCGTCCAGCCGAACCATTGCGTCGCCAGGTAGCCGCCGCCGAGCGCGCCGATGATGACGCAGCCGTACTGCACGGCGAAGCGCAGCGAGGTCAGGCGGCCGGACGCGCCGTTGCCCTGAGCGGTCTCCACCAGCACCGCGCCCACGACCGTGCTCGCCAGCATCATGAAGACGCCCAGCAGCACCATCGCCGTCAGCAGCGACGCGTACTTCGGCGGCAGGAAGCACACCGAGAGCCACACCAGCACGCCCAGCGTCGCGCTGGCGACCAGGTAGACCTTTCGGCGGCTGCCGAAGACCGGGAAGGCGTCGGTCACGATGCCGGCCAGCGGCTTGAAGTACCAGGCAAGGCCGGCGAGGAAGAAGAAGGCCGACGTTGCGGTGCGGCTTTCATGCAGGCTGTTCTTCAGCAGATTCGTCAGCGGCAGCCGGCCCAGTACGGCGTCCTGGCCGAGCGTCGTCGACATGATGCCGACCACCACCAGCACGGCGGCGCTCGCAAAGCCCGTTCGGATCGCAGGTCGCGCCGGGCTCAGCGCCTCGGCTGTCGCAGCCACCATCGTCTTGCCGCGCCCCCAGCGTCACCCCTCGAGGCGCGAGTGTTCGCCCGCTCCGTACACGAACACAACACGTTTGTGCGCCGGGGCGCGCGGGTCGCCGGACGGCGCCTACCAGGCGTCGATCCAGCGCAATTTCTTCTCAGTGCGCGGCGTCGGCGGCGGCAGGCTCTTCAGTGCGGCCATGACCCAGCGGCGGGTGTCGGCCGGGTCGATCACGTCGTCGATGCGGTAGGTGGTCGCCTGGTTGATCGCCTTGCCGCCCTCGTAGGCGCGCGCCACCATCTCGTCGAAGCGGGCGCGGCGCTCGGTCGGGTCGGCGATGGCGGCCAGCTCGTTGCGGTAGCCGAGCTTCACCGAGCCCTCCAGCCCCATGCCGCCGAACTCGCCCGTGGGCCAGGCGATGGCGAACGCCGACTTCGCGTAGCTGCCGCCGGTCATCGCCAGCGCGCCGAGGCCATAGCTCTTGCGCACGAACACGCTGAGGATCGGCACCGTCAGGTTCGCGCCGATGATGAAGAGCCGCGAGCAGTGGCGCACCAGCGCGGTCTTCTCGATCTCCGGCCCCACCATCATGCCGGGCGTGTCCGAGAGCGACAGGATCGGGATGTCGAACGCCTCGCAGATCTGCATGAAGCGGGCGGCCTTGTCGGAGCCGTCGCTATCGATCGCGCCGCCGAGGAACTTCGGATTGTTGGCGATCACCCCCACCGGCCGGCCCTCGATGCGCGCGAAGGCGGTGATCATCGTCTGGCCGAACTTCGGGCGGATCTCCAGCACCGAGCCCTCGTCGGCGAGGATGCGGATCAGCTCGCGGATGTCGTAGACCCGCAGGCGGTTCTCCGGGATCACGCGGCGCAGCAGCCGCTGGTCGGCGCAGGTCCAGTCCGCGTCGTCGGCCCCTGGAAGTAGGAAAGGTACTGCTTGGTCAGCGCCACCGCGTCGGCCTCGTCCTCGGCCAGGATGTCGATGACGCCGTTCGGCTCCTGCACGCTCGACCGGGCCGATCTCCTCGGGCCGGAAGACGCCCAGGCCGCCGCCTTCGATCATCGCCGGGCCGCCCATGCCGATGTTCGAGCCCTTGGTGGCGATGATCACGTCGCAGCAGCCGAGCACCGAGGCGTTGCCGGCGAAGCAGCGGCCGGAGGTGATCCCGACCATCGGCGCGACGCCCGACATCTGGCCCCAGAGCTCGAAGCCGCGCATGAAGCTCCGCCGCCGCCCTCGGTGTCGCCTGGCCGCCCGCCGCCGCCCTCGCAGAAGAACACTGTCGGGATGCCGATTGTGGCTCGGCCAGCTCGATCAGCCGGTCCATCTTGTGGTGGTTGTAGGCGCCCTGGGTGCCGGCCAGCACCGTGTAGTCGTAGGCCATCACCGCGCAGCGGGCGGCTTCCTCGCCGACCAGGGCCGCGTTGACGCGGCCGAGCCCCATCACCAGCCCGTCGGCCGGGGTCTGGTCGATCAGCTCCTCCAGGGTGTTGCGCCGCCGGCGCGCGGCCACCACCAGCGAGCCGTATTCGACGAACGAGTCCGGGATCGAGCAGGTCGTCGATGTTCTCGCGCGTGGTGCGCTGGCCGGTCTTGCGGCGGCGCGCCACCGCGTCGGGCCGCGCGGCGTCGAGCGTCTTGGCGTGGCGGTCGAGGATCAGCGCCAGGTCGGGCCGGATGTCGTCGAGGTCGACCTCCTCGGCCTCGGCGGGCCGGCGTCGCCGACGTCGGCTGCCTCGATGAAGGCCAGCGGATGGTCCTCGAACACGGTGTCGCCGGGCCCGACCGTGAATCTCGCGCACGTAGCCGGCGACGTGGGCGGCGATCACGTGCTCCATCTTCATCGATTCCATGATCGCCACGGTCTGGCCGGCGCGGACCGCGTCGCCCGGCTCGACCGCCAGGCTGACGATGGTGCCCTGCAGCGGCGCCCGCAGCGCCGAGGTGCCTTCCGGGACCGACGATGTCGTCGAAGGCGGCAGGGGTCGGCGCGTGGGCGGGAAGGGCGGCGGGCGCGCCCCGCCCTTGCCGTGCGCCAGCACCGCCAGCGGATCGACCGCGTCGATCTTCGCGCCGGCGCGCCGCTGCGCCTCCGGTCGAGCCGGTCCCGGCGTCGGCCGCCTCGCTGGCGGCCTCTCGCGCGAGCGACTCCGATGTGCTCTTCGACGTAGCGGGTATGGAGGCCGGCCTCGTCCGGTCGCGATCCGGCCGGTCAGCGCCCGCAGGAACGCGATGTTGCTGGAAACGCCGGTGAGCCGGAACTCGCCCAGCGCCCGCCGCGACTTGGTCGCCGCCGCCGGCAGGTCGGCCGCGTGCACGATCACCTTGGCGAGCAGCGAGTCGTAGCGGGCGCTGGTGCGATAGCCGCCGTAGCCGAAGCCGTCGACCCGCACGCCGGGGCCTGACGGCGGCTCGTAGGCGGAAAGCACGCCGCCGGCCGGCCGCACGCTGCCCGTCCGCGGTCATGGTCTCCAGGTTGACCCGCGCCTGCAACGCAACGCCGCGCGGCGGCGGGGACGGCGGCCTGGTCGGCGAGCGACCAGGCCCGTCCAGCGAGGCGCCGCCGGCGATCTGCAGCTGCAGGCGCACCAGGTCGAGGCCCGGTCACCTCCTCGGTGACCGTGTGCTCCACCTGCAGGCGCGGATTGGCCTCGATGAAGGCGAACCGCGGACCCGCGCCGCCCTCGTTGACCAGGAACTCGATGGTGCCGAGGCCCTTGTAGCCCGCCGCGCGCCCGAGCCGCACCGCCGCTTCCAAGAGCGCGAGCCGCACCTCGTCGGCGACGCCGACCGCCGGCGCGATCTCGACGATCTTCTGCCGCTGGCGCTGCAGGCTGCACTCGCGGTCGAAGACGTGGACCACCGCGCCGGTCCCGTCGCCGAGGATCTGCACCTCGACGTGCCGCGCCTTTGCGAAGAAGCTGCTCGACGTAGAGCGCGCCGTCGCCGAACGCGGCCTTCGCTTCGGACGCGCAGCGCTCGAACGCCTCGGCCAGCTCGGCGGCGCTGGAGGCCGGCCGCATGCCGCGCCCGCCGCCGCCGGCCAGCGCCTTCAGCATCACCGCGCCGCCCTCGCCCAGCGAGGCGAGGAATCGCTTGCGCCTCTTCCAGGCTCGTAACGCCGCGCGTGCCGGGCAGGGTGGGGACGCCGAGGCTCGCTGCGAGCGTCAGGGCCGCGGTCTTGTCGCCGAACAGCTCCAGCGTCGTCCGGGCTCGGCCCGACGAAGGTCAGGCCCGCCGCGGCGCAGGCCCGTGCGAAGGCGGCGTTCTCGCTCAGGAAGCCATAGCCGGGATGGACGGCGTCGCACCCGACCCCAAGCGCCGCCTCGACGATCTGGCCGATATCCAGATAGGCCGCCGCGCCGAGGCCCGTCAGGGCCACGGCCTCGTCGGCGCGGCGCACATGCAGCGAGGCGGCGTCGTCCTCGGCGTAGACGGCGACGGTCGCCAAGCCGAGCTCGGCGGCCGAACGCGCGACCCGGATGGCGATCTCGCCCCGATTGGCGATGAGCAGCTTCTTCAAATGCACTTCCTCAATTCGTCGAGCTTCTTTCAATCAGGTCCTCAGCGCATCCGGCAAGCGCTTCCCCTCCCCCTTGCGGGGAGGGGTTAGGGGTGGGGGTGCTGGCTCGATGCGCGCAGTGCCGCCTGCGGAGGGCGCCAGTCACGAAGCAACGGCGCCGACACCCCCACCCCCGACCCCTCCCCGCAAGGGGGAGGGGAGTCATGCCTCGGCCCCCTCGCGCTGAATCCCCAATTCAGCCAGCACCTCCTCGGTGTGCTCGCCGATCGTCGGGGCTGGGCGCACCACCGGCGGGCGCTCGCCGTCGTAGCGGAACGGGGCCTCGGGCGTGAAGTGGTCGTCGATGTAGGCGCCGGAACTGCAGCGCCCAGTAGCCGCAATCCTGCAGGTGCGGATCGGGGAAGAGCTCGTGGGTGGGGATCACCGCGGTCGCCGCGACGCCCGCCGCCTGCAGCCGCGCGGCCGCGGCGCGCGGGTCTTCGCGCACCGCCCATGCGGCGATCGCGGCCTCGATCTCGTCCTCGCGCGCCTTGCGGCCGGCGAGGGCCGCCAGCGCCGGGTCGTCCGCCAGGTCAGCACGGCCGATGGCGGCGGCCAGCGCCCGCCAGCCTTCGTCGCTGTCCACGGCGACCGCCAGCCAGGTCTCCGCCTCGCCGGCGCCGCGCACCACGCAGCAGGGCGCCATCTCGACGCGCGCGATTGCCGGCGCGGGGATAGGGCGCGCCGGCCGCGTGCTCGGCGATGAGTCCGGCCGCGCCGAGCTGGAACAGGCACTCCACCTGGCAGAGGTCGATGTCGACGCCGCCCAGCCGCGCGCGGCCGAAGAGCCCGACCAGCGCCGCCGCCGCGCCATAAAGCCCGGCCACCGGGTCGCCGAAGGCGACGTGCTGCTGCGTGGGCGGCCATTCGGGCCTGCCGTTGACGAACGGCATGCCGCGAGGCCTGCTCGACGGTCGAGCCGTAGGCCCGAAGGCCCGACAGCGGCCCGGCGCGGCCGAACGGCGGCATGGCGATCGAGACCACGGCAGGGCTCAGGGCCCGCTGGGCGCGCGCCGCCAGCCCCAGCTTCTCCATGACGCCGGGGCCCTGGTTGTCGAGCACCACGTCCGAGGCGGCGATGACCGCCTTGGCGGCGGCGAGGTCGGCGGGATTGGAGAGGTCGAGGTCGAGCCCGCGCTTGTTGCGGTTCACGCACATGAAGTTGCGCGGCAGCTCCAGCGGCGTCAGGTCCGCGCCCGGCTGGGAGTCGCATGCCGCGCCACCAGTCGGGCTTCACGCTGGACTCGATCTTCAGCACGTCCGCGCCGAGGTCGGCGAGGTAGCGGCAGGCGAGCGGCCCGGCCCAGCCCATGCTGAAGTCGGCCACCCGCACGCCCTCGAGCGGCCCTGCCGGCCCGCCGCGCGGCCGCGGCTTGCGTCTCGCCCTCGAAGATGAACCGGAACGGCAGCGTCGGGCCCTGAGCGGCCTCGCCCGGCGTCACCGGCGCGAACGAGCCGCGGCCTTTCCAGTGCGGGTGGTCCGGCAGCTCGCGCGGCGGCGTCGCCGGCGTGATCGGGATGCGCAGGGCGTCGCCCTCACCGACCCAGTAGGCGGTCGGCCGCGTGGCGATCGCGGCGCCAGGATGGCGTCGACCTCGTCGGCGATCGCCAGCCGGTGCAGCGAGGTGATGAAGCGCGGATCGCGCGGCCAGCTCCGGCCGGCCGATCAGGCCGGCCAGCGCCGTCCATTGCGGGTAGGTGAGGGCGGTGACGCCGACATGGCCGTCTGTGGTGCGGATAGATGTTGTACGGGCAGGTCGGCGAGAAGCGGTTGACGCCCAGCCGCCGCGCCTCCCAGCCGAACGCCGCCGAGCCGACCGCCCCGGTCTCGGTGAAGCAGAGCGCGGCCTCGAAGACGCTGGATCTCGATCCGGCGCGGGATCGTCATCGCTCGATCAGCGCCGCCGAGCGCGGCGATGAAGGCGGTGATCCCGGCGACGACCTGGGCGCGTAGCCCTGCGGCAACGTCGGCGGCCCCTCGACCGGGCCGAAGCTGAAGGCGAGCCCGCTCATCGCCTGGATGATCGCATCGTTGGCGCGCCAGTCGGCGTAGCGGCCGCGCGGATCGAACCAGCTGATCGCCAGCACCGGAAGGTCACGGTCGCCGAGCAGCGCCTCGGCCTCGGCGATGCGCGCCGGCGTCTGGCCGCAGATCACCAGCTTGCGCGCCGCGTCCGACACATCGAGCGCGGCCAGCGCCGCTTCGGGCGATCGGGCGATCTGCTTTCCCTGGTCGAGCCAGGCCCCGAAGAGCGGGCTCGACGCCGCCACCGTCCCGACCGCGCCAGACGTCCGCGCCCATCAGGGCGAAGAGCCGCGCGCAGTAGCGGGTCGCCACCTCGCCGCCGATCTCGGCGATCGCAATGCCGGCCAGGGGACGCGCGTCGCTCACCACCGCCGCACTCCTCAGTTGCCCCGCACCTGCCGGAACGGCACGTCGCGGTCGACCTCGGGCTCCTTCGGCAGCCCCAGCACCCGCTCGCCGATGATGTTGCGCTGGATCTGGTCGGTGCCGCCGCCGATCGAGGTGAAATAGGCGTTGAGGGTCAGGAAGTTGGCGTCCTCGGCGCGCGGATAGTCCGGGCCCTCCAGCAGCGAGCCGGCGCCCAGGATCATCGTCCGCACCCGCGCCTCCTCGTGCAGGATGCGGCTCATGGCGAGCTTGCCGAGGCTCATGATCGACGACGAGGTGCCCTGCGCCAGGTCGGCCTTGGCGCGGGCGGTGTTGAGCGCGTTGAGCTTGCTGGTAGGCGATGGCCTTGGCGATCTCCTGGCGGATCAGCGGATCGCCGAGCACGCCGGCCTCGCGGGCCAGCGCGATCAGCGGCTCCTCGTTGGTCGCCTCGGCGACGCCGCTCCGCGGGCCCCGCGCGCCTTCGCCCATCACCGAGCGCTCGTAGGCCAGCGCGGTCTGCAGCACGCCCCAGCCGGCGTTCAGCGGGCCCAGCAGGTTCTCCTCCGGGCACGATGGCGTCGGTGAAGAACACCTCGTTGAAGTGGCTCTCGTTGGTGATCTGGCGCAGCGGCCTGCACCTCGACGCCCTTCTGCTTCATCGGCAGGAAGAAGAAGCTGATGCCCTTGTGCTTGGGGACGTCCCAGTCGGTGCGGGCGATCAGCATGCCGTAGTCGGCGGTGGCCGCGCCGCGAGGTCCAGACCTTCTGGCCGTTGACGACGAAGTGGTCGCCCTGGCGGTCGGCGCGGGTGCGGATGCCGGCGAGGTCCGAGCCGGCGCCGGGCTCCGAATAGAGCAGGCACATGCCGACTTCGCTCTTCAGCAGCTGCGGCACGATCTTCGGCTTGAACGTCGGCGCTGGCGTAGGCGAGCGCCGTGTTGGCCCAGAGGTTGGTGCGGTCCTGGCCGGTTCCCGGCGCGCCGACCGCGGCGAACTCGCGCTCGACGATGCGGCGCCTGCGCGTCGGAGAGGCCGCGGCCGTACCAGTCGGTCGGCCAGCGCGGGACCGCCCAGCGCGCGTCGACCACCTTGGCGAGCCAGGCCTTGCTGCTCGGGCGAGACGGTCCAGCCGGCGCCGCCGGGGCCAGGCGTCGGCGGCGGCAGCGGCTTCCAGTTGGCGGCGAGCCAGGCGCGGACCTCCTCGCGCAGGGCTTCGTCGGTGAGGGTCAGCGGCGCCGTCGGCCATGGTCAGGCTCCCAGCGCTTGAGGATAGCGCTCGCGGTAGGCGGCCGGCGTCCCGAACAGCTGGGCGTCGGCGCGGGCGCGGCGCAGGTAGAGGTGGGCCGGGTGGGCCCAGGTGAAGGCGATGCCGCCATGCATCTGGATCGGCGTCGGCGGTGATCTCGCTGAAGGCGTCGGCGCAGGCGAAGGCGGCGAGGCTGATCGCGCGCCGGCGCGTCGTCCGCGCCGTCGGCCAGCGCGGGCCGCCGCGTTGCGGGCGGCCGAGATGGCGCGACTCGCTCTCCAGCAGCAGGTCGGCGGCCATGTGCTTGATGGCCTGGAAGCTGCCGATCAGCCGGCCGAACTGGGCGCGGGTCTTGGCGTAGTCGACGGTGAACTCCAGCGCCCGCTTGGCCGCCGCCGGCCTGCTCGCCGGCCAGCGCGACGCGGGCCAGATCGAGCGCCCTCTCGACCGCCGTCCCAGGCCGGCCGGGTCGGCAGCGAGCCGGCGGCCGGGCGTCGCCGTCGAAGGTCAGCTCGGCGAGCCGCAGCGTGTGGTCGAACGTCGGCAGCGGCTTGATCGCGAGGCCTGCGCGCGCCTGGCTCGACCTCGAAGATCGCCGATCCCGTCCGGCGTCCGCGCGGCGACCAGCAGGCACGTCGGCGATCTGGCCGTGGGTGACGAACGAGGCGACGCCGTTCAGCGTCCAGCGCGTCGCCGCGCCGGCGCGGCGCTCACGGCGCACGTCGTCGGCGGTCCAGCCGCCGCTCGCGCCCGGTCAGCGCCGACCGTGGCGATCCGCGAGCCGTCGGCGATCGGCGGGCAGCAGCCGCGACTTGGCCGCCTCGTCGTCCAGCGCCTGGAGCAGGCCGGCGGCCAGCACGCCCGAGGAGATCAGCGGCGCGCAGAGCAGCGCCGCGCCGGCCTCCTCCATCACCCGCTCCAGCTCCACCGGCCCCGCGCCGACGCCGCCGTATGCCTCGTCGATGATCGAGCCCGACCACGCCCATCTCGGCCAGCTGCCGCCCAGAGCGCCGGGTCGTACCCGTCGGCCGTCTCCATCGTGCGGCGCACGTCCGCCTCGGCGCTCTGGTCGGCCAGCAGCCGGTGCAGCGAGTCCGTCAGCGCCGTCCGGTCCTCGGCCGTGATCGCGGCCACGATGCGCTCCTCCCGTCGCGTCACCATCGACAAGGCGACGCCTTTGTCTGAAGAAGTAGAGCCCGCGGCGAGCCGCGCGCAAGGCTGACGCGGCGAGCGGAGACGGGACGATGAGTGCAGCTGGCGGCGTCGCGGACAATACGCCGGTGCTGATCGGCGTCGGCGAGGCCTCCGAGCGGATCGACGCGCCGGACTATGCGGCGCTCTCGCCGGTCGCGCTGGCCGCCAAGGCCGCCGAGGCGGCGCTGCGCCGACGCCGGCGCGCCGGACCTGGCGGCGCGAGATCGACGTCATCGCCGGCGATCCGCCAGTTCGAGATCTCCGGCCCGAACGCCAAGCCGCCGTTCGGCGCCTCGAACAACTTCCCGCGCTCGGTCGGCAAGCGGATCGGCGCCGACCCGGCCCGCGCGGTGCTGGAGATCGTCGGCGGCCAGGGGCCGCAGCACCTCGTCAACGAGTTCGCCCACGCCATCGCCGCCGGCGAGGCCGGCATGGTGCTGCTGGTCGGGCTCCGAGGCGATCTCCACCGTCCGCCACCTGACGGCGCGCGGCGAGACGCGCGACTGGGCCGAGCAGGTCGAGGGCTCAGCTCGAGGACCGCGGCTTCGGCGGCGAGGGCCTGCTGACCCGCGACCTCGCATACGCAGGGCGCGCCGCACGCCGATCACCGTCTACGCGCTCTTCGAGAACGCCCGCCGCGGCCGGCTCGGGCCTGTCGCGCGACGCCTACCGGCTGGAGATGGGCCGGCTCTTCGCGCCGTTCACCGAGGTCGCCGCCGGCAATCCGCACGCGATGTCGCCGGAGGCCCGCTCGGCGGAGGACCTCGCCGCGATCACCGCCGGACAACCGGCTGACCTCCGATCCCTTCCCGCGCCGCATGGTGGCGCGCGACCAGGCCAACCAGGGCGCGGCGGTGCTGCTGACCTCGGTCGGCAAGGCGCGCGCGCTCGGCGTGCCGGAGGACCGCTGGGTCTACCTGCACGGCGGCGCGGACGTGCGCGAGCGCACCGTGATGGAGCGCGCCGACCTGTCGCGCAGGCCCGGCGTCCGCGCTGGCCGTGCGGCGGGCGCTGGAGGCGGCCGGCGCATCGCTGGCCGACATCGCCGCCTTCGACCTCTACAGCTGCTTCCCGATCGCGGTGTTCAACATCTGCGACGCGCTGGGCCTCGCGCCCGACGATCCGCGCGGGCTGACCGTGACCGGCGGCCTGCCGTTCTTCGGCGGCGCCGGCAACAACTACTCGATGCACGCCATCGCCAGCATGGTCGCGCAAGCTGCGCCGCGCATGCCCGGCGCGCTGGGCCTGGTCGGCGCCAACGGCGGCTTCCTGACGAAATACTCCGTCGGCGTCTATTCGACCGCAGCCGGCGGCGTGGCGCGGCTTCGACACCGCGCCGCTGCAGCGCGAGGTCGACGGCTGGGCCGCGCCCGTCGCTGGCGCCCGACTATTCGGGCGAGGCCGCGATCGAGACCTACACGATCGACTATGCCGGGCAAGACGCCGCGCGGCGTGGTGGTCGGACGAACGCCGGCCGGCGCGCGCTTCGCCGCCGCAGCCGAGGACGACGCGATCGTCCGCCGTCTGATCGACGAGGAGCCGCTGGGCGGCCGGATCGCCGTCGCCCACCAGGACGACGGCCGCATCCTGGTCACCGCGTTCGAGCCCGCGCTGGCGACGGCCTAGAGGGCCCGCGCCGTCTCGACCACGTAGCGCGCCAGCGCCGCGGGCGTGTGGTGCGCCATCACGTGCGCCTGGGCGGCAGCGGCGATGCGCGCGAGCCGTTCCTTGTCCGCCAGCGCGGCCTTCACGGCGCGGGTCAGGCCGCCGGGCTCGACGTCGTAGTAGAGCGCGTGCTCGCCGGCGATCAGCGGCGCGTGGCGGTCGAGCGGCGGGGGTTGATCAGCGGCACCGAGCCGCAGGCCGGCGCCTCGTAGTGGCGGAAGCAGTCCCAGCCGAGCCCCTCCGGCGACCAGACCAGCCGCGCGGCGGCGCAGCGGCGCGTAGAACTCAGCCTGCGGCAGCGGCGCGTCTGGAATGTCGAGCGTCACGCCCTGGCTCGCCAGCGCCTTCAGCTCGGCGAGGCCGCGCGCCCGCAGCGTCGACGAGCCGGCGACGCGGCCCGAGAAGAAGACGTCGGCGCGTTTCTCCGCTGGGCGGCAGCGGCAGCAGGCCTTCCGCCGTACAGCGGCAGGCCGATCGAGAGCGGCCGCAGCTTCTCGACCCAGCGGGCGTGGCGGGCGTTCTCGCGGAAGCGCGGCGTCGGCAGCTGCGCGTGCGCGGTCTTGGTGAAGACGCGCCAGTGGTCGGCCGGCAGCTCGCGCTTGAACCAGAGGTCGCAGCGCTCCAGCAGGAAGAGGTTGTCGCGGTTGATCACCGGCAGGTCCTCGTGGTCGAGGACGATCAGCCGCGCGCCGGCGCGCCGCCGCAGCAGCTCCGGGCCGATGGCGCGGACGAGCGGCGAGCGGCCCTCGATGAACCGCCGCGAGACGATGTTGCGGTTGAGGTGGCGCAGCGTCCAGGGCGAGACGAAGTTCGGGTGGCAGACGATCAGCTCCGCCGCGCCGGCGCCCAGCATCCGCCAGAGCTCGGCCAAGGACCCGATGAGACGCGGCCCCGGCGGCGGCACGGTCTCGCCGGTGGAGAAGAAGGCCGACTCCTCGGGGAACGCGGCGGCGACGTAGGGGCGCGGGCCGATCTCGATGATCATGACATCGCGGCTCAGGCGCCGGCCGCGCGGCAGGCGAGCTTGCGGCCCGCCACGCGGCAGACGGCGATCGGCCGGTCATGGACGTCGTAGAAGGTCCCCGACCAGCCGGCGCCGCTCGCGGTCCAGCACCAGGAAGCCGTAGCGGTCGAAGCCGAAACGATGCGCGCGCATGGCCGTCGAGGCCGACTTCGCCGTCGAGGAAGCGTGGCGTATCGCCCGGCTCGCCGATGTCGCCGCCGGTGCCGACGATCAGCTGCGGCGGACGCTTCCCGGCGAAGTCGAAGCTGGCGAAGTGGTGGATGTGGCCGGAGACCACCATCGCCACGCCGATAGGTCGCGGCCGCGCGCCGCCGCCTGCTCGGTGGCGTTGATCGGAACCTCGACGACTGCCGGTCCGACCTTGCCGACCGCGAGTGCCCCAGATCGGCCGGTGCGTGACGATCCAGGCCGGCCCCGCGGCCGGGTGGGTCTTCAGCGCGTCGAGCTGCGCGGCGAACGTCGCCACCGCGTCCGGCGGCGTCGCAGTGTCGTCCGTGCCCGAACTGTCGAGCACGTAGAGCGTCAGTCCGCCGACATCGACCACCATGGGCGCCGCCGTGGCGGGACAGGTCAGCGGCGTGGCGGCGCCGTCCAGCAGCCGGAACCAGCCCTCGCCGCCGCGCGCGCAGTCCTCGTGGTTGCCGCGCACCAGCACCCAGGGCGCGGCGGCGAGCAGCGGCTCGGCGGGCGCGAAGAAGTCCGCGTCCCAGGTCGTCCAGTTGTCGCCCCAGGGGCTGCCGGCGCAGCCGGCGCGTCCGGCCGGGCAGGGGGATTCGCGGTAGTAGTAGTCGCCGACGTGGATCACGAGATCCGGGTGGTGACCGGCCGCCAGCCGCGCCACCTGCGCGAACGGCCACGCGCCGGGGTCGTCGCAGGCCTGCACGGCCTTGCCCTTCAGGCGGCAGCCGGTGTCGCCGAAGATCACGATCCGCCGCGGCGGCTTCGGCAGCGGCAGCGGATGGCCGCCGATCGCTGCGCGCGCCGCGCCGACTGGCAGCATCGCCTCGCAGACGGTGACCGGGAAGTCCGCGTTGGGCGCCGTGCGCCGCCGCATCGGCCGCGTCGCGCCGTCGACAACGACGGCCGGGCAGTCGGGCGCCGGCGTGACGAGGCGCGCCTCGGGCCCGCGGTCGGTCAGCTGCACCCAGGCGCGCTCGGCGATGGGGCGCGTGGGCGGCGACTGCGCCTGCGCGCCAGCCGCGAGTCCGCAGAAGAGCTGCGCCGCCAGAACCGGGGCGAGCGCCGCCATGCGGGCGGCAAGCTTGATATCGCAGCGACGCATCGATCGACCGTTCCAGGCTGGCGCTCGCCTCTCCTTGGGCCGCGCGGCGACGCCTTTCAAGCCAAGCTCGGCGCCCTCCCAGGCGCGGACAGGCGTGACGAACGTGCGCAGACGGATCATCGTGCGCCGCCAAGACCCCAGTGGGAGGAGACACGCTATTGACCACGCGCGAGCCGGTCATCAACCCCGTCGCCATCGCCGAGCTTCGGCCCACCCAGATCACCGTCGGCTTCCGGGAGGTGGCCGAGAAGCGGCGCGAGTGGCGCGACCGCGCGGAGACGTCGGCGAAGAAGGCCGCCGAATACCTCGGCCGCCACATGGTCCCGACCGTGCTGGGACCGAGTGGGCGCTACTATCTCGTCGACCACCACCATCTGGCGCTCGCCTTGCACGAGGAGAAGCAGACCGAGGTGCTGGCAACGGTGGTGGCCGACCTCTCGGCGCTGCCGAAAGTGGCGTTCTGGACCTACCTCGACAACCGCGCGCTCTGCCATCCGTACGATGCGGCCGGCAAGCGCCGCTCCTTCGACGAAATCCCCAAGCGCATCGCCGATCTGGCCGACGATCCCTACCGGAGCCTGGCCGGCGAGCTGCGTCGGGTCGGCGGCTTCGCCAAGGACACCACGCCGTTCAGCGAGTTCCTGTGGGCGGATTTCCTCAGGCCCCGGGTGAAGGCGAGGCAGATCAACGAGCACTTCTCGGCGGCGCTCGAGAAGGCGATGGCGCTCGCCAAGTCGGACGCCGCGGTCTACCTGCCGGGCTGGTGCGGCCCGCACGCCGACTAGGCGTGCGTCGCCCCGCGGCGCTTGTCAGTCTGGCGCGCGCGCCGGCTCGCCGGCCGCCAGGCGCCCGCCTTCGAGCCAGGCGGCGAGCGCGGGCGTGAACTCCTCGGCCACGCGGCGGTGGTAGGCGGCCAGGTCCGCCGCGTCGCAGACCTCTTTCCAGCGGCCGTTGGTCCCCTTGTTGAGGAAGGTCTGCGAGCCGCCCACCCAGATGCCGTCGGCCTCGGGGATCAGCGTCTGGCCCGCCGCCTTCATCTGCTCGAACCCCGCCGCCTCGACGATCGCCGCCATGGTGGCGGGCGGCGGCTCGACCTCGAGGAACCGCGCGATGCGGGCGATCTCGCCGGCCCGGTCGGCCTTCAGGTCGTTGTAGTGCGCCAGCAGCATGTTGGGATCGCGCCGGGCGGCCCAGTAGCTGCGCTCCATCTCCCAGTAGCCGGCGCCGGCGTCGCCGAGTGCGCCGCCGTCCTCAAGCCACAAGTGAAAGTACGCGCCGGCGTCTTCCGGGATGTCCGGCGGACCGTCGCCGAACTTGGGGTCGGCGCGGTTGATCTGGTCGATCACATCCCAGATCTCGCCGCGAAAGCCGAGCAGATGGTTGTGGAAGCTCATCGCCGAGTCGCGGCCGTCGCGGGCGGTGTGGATGAACTTCACCCCTTCGTAGACCGGCAGGGCGTCGTAGGGCAGGTGGCTCTTGAAGTAGCGCCGGCCGGTCAAGGCTTCGGCCTCCGCGAGGGCCGCCTCCGGCGGCGGGCCCAGGCGGAAATCCGGCCACGGCCCCCAGGCGGGCGCAGGCGCCGCGCTGCCGGAAAGCAGCATCGAGACGATCCGCTGCGTCCAGGTGGTGCCGCACTTCGGATAGGTGGCGATCACGATGTCGCCCTCGCGCGGCCGGTAGTCGGCCCACGGCGCGGAATCGAACACGCGCGAGCGCACCTCCCGAAGCGGCGGGCGAACAAGCGTTGGCATGATATGAGCCTCCCCCAAGGCGTCCTCTTGGAACCTATGCCGTTACGCGCAGGCCAGCGCAACGGATCAGCGGCTTCAGACGATCATGCCGACCCGAAGATCGGTCGCCGTGTAGACGCAGGCGCCGTCGGCGTAGAGCCGCCCGTTCGCCACCCCGATCGCCAGCCGCCCGCGCCGCGCCTGCCGCAGACTGACCTCGTAACGCACCAGGCGCGTGGCGGGCGTGACGTAGCCGCGGAACCGGACCTCCCCCACGCCGAGCGCGCGTCCCTTGCCGGGCGAGCCCGACCAGCCCAGCCAATAGCCGATCACCTGCCACATGGCGTCCAGGCCGAGGCATCCCGGCATCACCGGGTCGTCGACGAAGTGGCAGTCGAAGAACCAGAGGTCGGGGGTGACATCCAACTCGGCGACCACGTGTCCCTTGCCGAACTCGCCGCCGTCCAGGCTGATCTCGGTGATCCGATCCATCATCAGCATCGGCGGCGCGGGAAGCTGCGCATTGCCGGGGCCGAAGTAGCCGCCGCGGCCGGACTGCAGCAGGTCCTCCTTGGCGTAGCGGGCCTTCGGGGTGTGGAAATCGTGCGGTTTTGCCAAGGCGATGCGGCCCTTTCGGGAGGTTGCGCGGAGATGCCGGCCAATCTCGGGACCGCCTGAGTCAGGCCTCCGCCGTCGCCGGCGTTCGGACGCGGCGCCACCAGGCTTCGACGGCGGCCAGCTCGGGCGGCAGGATCACGTAGAGCGGCGCGGCGAAGCTATCCCAGGCCGCGCCGAACTTCGGCGCGACGGACGTGAGGATCGTGATGCCGGCCTCCATGGCGCTGGCGAAAGCCGGCGCGAGGCCGCTGCGCGCCGCTTCGACCTTGCCGAACTTGCTGAGCACGACGAGATCACAGCCGGCGGCGATGTCGCGCTGCACGGCGTCGCAAGCCGTGACCACCGCGGCAGAATCCAGCCGGCAGGCGGCGGCGTCCGCGCCAAGGTCCTGCAGCAGCGCAAAGCGGCGTCCATCGCCGAGGCTGCGCAGCTCGCCGGCGCTGCATCCGTCGTCGTCCGCACCCGCCGGGTCCTCGACGACGCCGGCCGCCCGCACGCCAGGGTCCAGCCGAGCGATGAACTGGCGCATCAGGTCCTGAACGACCGGCGTGGCGGCGCCCTGGATGACCGCGATCGGCTTCTCGGCCGTCATGATGGCTCTCCTCCTCAAGCGCGAGCCCCGATCTATCATCGCACTGCGTTCGCGAGAACGGTCTCAACGCGACGCCCCGCGCCATCCGCTGCTGATCGAGCCGGCTGGCGGTCGCTCTCCCGATGCGCGATCATTCCGCCCAAGGGGCTGACGGTGGGAGGAGTTGCATGTCGCTGACTGAGGACGCTTTCGGACAGCTGATGCGGATCTACGGACGCATGCGGCCCGACTTCGTGCGGTTCGACGAAGGGCCGACCGCGCTCGCGACGCGGTTCGCCGCGGACGAGGCGGTGAGCGCGGCGCTGGCGGCCGGCGGGACGGTCGCGGCCGACCTCTGGGAGCAGCGCACCGGCGAGACGCAAGCGGTCGAGGTTTCCACGCGCGAGGCCGCCGCCTCGCTGACCAGCTACACCTTCGTGCGGATCGAGGACCCGAAGGAGGCGCCGCCGGGGCGCGATCCGTCGGTGCTGCGCAGCGCCGTGATGGGCTTCCACCCCACCAAGGACGGCCGCCACGTGCTGCTGCACCCGAGCTTCCCGCCGGGAACCGAGCGCATCCTCACCGCGCTGGGCTGTCCGGCCGAGCGCGAGGCGGTCGAGGCCGCCTGCCTATCCAGGACCGCGCAGGAGATCGAGGACGCGGTGGCCGCCGAGCGCGGCTGCGCCGGCGTCGTGCGCACGCCCGAGGAATGGGACGCCTCCGAGCAGGGCCGCATCCTCGCTTCGCGCCCGCCGGTCGAAGTGATCAAGATCGGCGACTGCCCGCCCGAGCCGCTGCCGGCCGAGGGCGACATGCCGCTCTCCGGCGTCCGCGTCCTCGACATGACCCGGGTGCTCGCCGGACCCACCTGCGCGCGCACCCTCGCCCAGTACGGCGCCGACGTCCTGTACCTCGCCTCGCCGCACCTGCCGGCCTCGACCGGCTTCCTGCCGGACACCAACCACGGCAAGCTCTCGGCCTGGCTCGACCTCGCCGAGCCGGGCGGCCGCGGAGCGGCTGGGCGCGCTGCTCGCCGAGGCGGACGTGTTCTCGCAGGGCTACCGCACCGGCGCGATGGAGCGGATGGGCTTCGGACCCGCGCAGCTGGCGCAGCTGCGCCCCGGCATCGTCTACACCTCGATCAACTGCTACGGCCACGAAGGGCCCTGGCGCGGCCGCGCCGGCTGGGAGCAGCTCGCCCAGACGGTCACCGGCATGGCGCACGTGCACGGCGGCGCCGAGGGGCCGAAGCTGCAGCCCGGCGCGGTCACCGACTACACCACCGGCTTCCTAGCCGCCTTCGGCAGCCTGATCGCCCTGCAGCGCCGCGCGCTCTACGGCGGCAGCTATCTCGTGCGGGTCTCGCTCTGCCAGACCGGCATGTGGGTGCGCAGCCTCGGCATCGCCGGCGAGGACCGCGTGGCGAGCGCCGAGAAGCTCGAGGGCGACGAGATCCGCGGCTTCATCATCGAGAGCAACGGCGGCTATGGGCCGATGAGCCACCTGCGCCCGGCTGTCCGCCTCAGCCGCACGCCGGCGCGCTGGAAGCGGCCGGTCGTCAAGCTCGGGACCCATCCGGCCGCCTGGCCGGCGAGGGAGCGCGCGTTCGCCGACGCGTAGCGGGATCGGAACCCCTTCCCCTCCCCGCAAGGGGGAGGGGGATGAGCAAGCGCCGAAGCTCCGCCGTTAAGCACTTGCTCAGCGATTGAGTGGTATCGTCGCCGCACGTTACGGGGGGTGGCGGGTTTGAGCTGTCGTGGGGCCTTGGCTGTTGCGCTCGCCCTGGTCGTCGGCGTGCTCGCCGCGCCCGCGACGCACGCCCAGCCGACCGACACCAGCGCCCGCCGTCTCGTGGCCGCCATCGAGCGCCGCGCGTCGGCCACCAGCTTCGCCGAGCTCGACCGTTTCGGCGCCGCCGCCGCCCAGCAGCGCGGGCCCGAGGCCCTGCGGCGCCTGCACCATGTCGCCCTCGTGATGCTGGACCAGTCGGAGTTCGGCAATTTCGAGCGCTGGAACGGCGTTCTGGCCGCCAGGGCCGTTCAGCAAGGCGACCGTCGCTACGCCGAGATCGCCCGCATCGACGAGCTGAAGAGCCGCTACGACCGCGGCGACACGACGGTCGAGGCGGAGATCGCCCGCGTGGCCGACGTCGAGCCGGACTGGTGCGCCCGCGTCCATGCGCTGGCGACCGAGGGCCTGATCCTCAACAACCAGCGCGAAAGCCGGCGCGGCGCTGAAGCTGCTGTTCCAGGCCGAGAAGCTGATCCCCCGCGACGATGCGGACACCGGCATGGCCGAGTTCGACGTCTGGGGCACGATCGGCGTGGCGCTGATCCAGCTCAACGACCTGGAAGGCAGCCGCCGACGCGTTCCAGAAGGCCGACTTCGTCTGGGCCGACAGGGCCTATCCGCGCCCCGACTTCGACGACGTCTACAACATGGCGTATGCTGGCCGCGCAGCTGGGCCAGGCCGATCTCGCCCGCGACCTCGCCGCCGCCCACCACCGCCTCGCCGCGCGCTCGGACCTGCCGCACCTGGGCGTGTGGGACAAATACCTCTGCGCGCATGGTGGCCGAGAAGCTTCGGGCCGCCGAAGGGCGTTACCGATTGCCTCGCCGGCATCGACGCCAAGCTGACCGGCGCCGAGTTCCTGGCGCCGCGCCTGCTCTCGATGCGCGGCGTCGCCGAGGCGCGCCAGGGCCGGATCGACGCGGCAAAGGCGGACCTCGCGCAGATGCAGTCGCTGAAGGCCTCCGACAAGTTCGCCGCCGAGCGCCTTCGCCCGCGAGCCGGAGCTGCAGGCCGAGCTGATGGCCGCCGAGGGGCAGGACCGCGCGGCCTTCGCGCTGCTGCGCGACTACGCGCAGCAGAGCGCCCAGCAGCAGGCCGAGCGCTCCAGCGCCGGCGTCAGCCAGGTCACCGCCGAGCTCGAGCGCCAGCTGGAGTCGGCGCCAGCGCGAGGCGAGCCTGGAGAACAAGCGTGGTGCGCACCCAGCGTGGGGCGGGCCTGCTCGCCGTGCTGCTGGTCGCGGTGGCGATCGCCGCGCTGATCTGGCAGCGGCGCTCGGCGCGCGGCCTGCAAGATCGCCCGGCAGCGGGCCGAGGCGGCCAGCCTCTCGAAGACCGAGTTCCTGGCCAACATGAGCCACGAGATCCGCACGCCGCTGAACGGCGTCGTCGCGGTGGCCGACATGCTCGCCGTCTCGGGCCTTCCCGAGCGCGAGCGGAAGATGGCGGAGATCATCCGCAACTCCGGCCAGTCGCTGGAGCGGCTGCTGTCCGACGTGCTCGATCTGGCCCGCGTCGAGGCCGGCCAGCTGACCATCGAGGCCGCGCCCTTCCACGCCGCGCGACCTGGTCCGCGCGGTCGCCGAGCTCTGCCGCCTGCAGGGCCGACGAGAAGGGCCTGGCGCTCACCACCGAGATCGACCCGGAGCTGGAGCGCTGGTTCTGCGGCGACGCGGTGCGGGTGCGCCAGATCCTCACCAACTTCGCCAGCAACGCGGTGAAGTTCACCGAGCGCGGCGCCGGTGACGATCCGCGGCGAAGCGCCGGCGCCCGGCCGGCTGCGCTTCTCGGTCGTCGACACCGGCGTCGGCTTCAGCGCCGAGGTGAAGGCGCGGCTGTTCGGCCGCTTCCAGCAGGCCGACGGCTCGATCACCCGGCGATTCGGCGGCAGCGGGCTCGGCCTCGCGATCTCGCGCCAGCTCGCCTCGCTGATGGACGGCGTCGTGGATTGCGAAAGCGCGCCCGGCGCCGGCTCGCGCTTCTGGTTCGAGGCGCCGTTCGCCTTGGCGGAGGCGCCGCAGGTCGACGCGCGCCCCGTCGCCGAGGACGAGGAGGCGGTCGCGCAGGGCCGCCCGGCCCGCGTGCTGGTGGCCGACGACCACGCCACCAACCAGCTCGTCGTGCGCATGATGCTCGAGCAGTTCGGCATCGAGGCGGTGGTGGTGGACGACGGCGCGCAGGCGCTCGAGGCGGTCGCAGCGCGAGCGCTTCGACGCGGTGCTGATGGACATGCAGATGCCGGTGATGGACGGGCTGGAGGCCACGCGCCGCATCCGCCAGTTCGAGGCGGCGACCGGCGTGCGCACGCCGATCCTGATGCTGAGCGCCAACGCGCTGGCCGAGCACCGCGAGGCAGGGCGGCAGGCGGGCGCCGACGGCCACGTCGCCAAGCCGGTCACCGTCGCCGGCCTGCTGGGCGCCCTCAGCGCCCTGCTCGATCCCGGCGAGGACGAGGAAGCCGCCGCCGGCTGACGACCTAATCTTGCGTCTGTCGACCTCGTGCCGCTGCGGAGAGACGTTTCAACTCGGCCGCGATCTCTGCCTTACCGCCCGGCGGAAGGTCGTTGTGGCCAGGCGTCCAGAAGTCATCCGGTAGCCTTGCACAACAGTCGAGCGCCTTCGTCTCGTTGCCAAGGCGGGCGTAGGTATCCGCCTGATAGATCAGCGGAAAGGCGTCCTTCTCCCACCTCTTAGGGTCCAAAGCCTCGCCGCGGCTGTAGTCCTCCACGGCCTTATCGTACTCACCCAGGTGTCGATAGACGTCGGCGCGCGAGCGATATCCTATCTGGTCTGGATCGAGCTCGATTGACTTTGACAAATCAGCCAGCGCACGCGCCGGCTCGCCTAACGCCATCCATCCTTGATGCCTGGAGAAATAGGCAGTCGAACTGTTTGGATTGTCCTCAATCCAGCGTGTCGCCATCTCGACATAGCGTCGCGGGTCTGATCGTCGCAGCCGGTGCGTCTCCATGACGCCCTCTGGCGTCGTGGGTTCCGGCATGTAGAGAGGTTTCTCAGCCATTCCTACACCCTCACAACATTGCCGCCGCAATCGGCGCTGACTTGGCCGCGTACGCACTGATCGTATAAATTGCCGTGGCCTATGTATGGGTGCTTGCCGAGCAGCCCCCTCCTGGCAAGGTCCGCGCAGTATTTTTCGGCGTCCTCCCACTCCCGCGCGCACTCGGGCCTATCCGGGTAAGGATTCCGGGGCAACGCGTTTGGGATCGCTATCGGTGGCGGGACTATTTCTGATGGCAGCGGGTATGGTCTCGGCGTCACCTCCGGTATCTCGCCGGGGAATGGGACCGCAATCCCTCCCTGAGTGAGATGAGCGGCAGATTGGTCGCCTGAGGGCCCCGTGTCCTCGCCTTCGGGAGAGAACTGCCCTCCGACTCCGCCGGCCGTTCCAGCCGGCCATCTCGGATGCTTGGCGGGATCCCAGTCGAGCTTCAGCAGTCTGCAAGCGCCCAAGTTGGCCGCGAGGCCCAGCACTTCCTGCTCGAACGCCCGACCCGATGCCTTCGAGAGCGTTGGCGGGTCAGGTATCCTCAGAAACAACGTGATGAGTTGGGCGTGTGCGATATCATTCCGCTCAAGGGCCTTCGCGACTGCGGCAATGCCGTTCAGCTTGGCAAGGACGTCGATCTCGAGTTCGTAGACTTGGCTCAGGGTCCGATTGAGGTGGGCTAGAGGTCGAGGGCGCCATGCGGCGACGTCCGACGTTCGCTCCAACAGCGGCGTCCCTCCTACGAAGAGCCCACGTTCGTCGCAGTACACGCCGGCTTCGGGCGATTCCGCTAAGCGAAAGCGTTTTTGCATCGGCCTCTCTCGGTGAAGCATCTCGGCGCAACGTAGTTCCTTTTTTGTTCACGGTCAAGCAAATTCGGACACTCCGGGTAACGTCCGCTGGAGGCCACGCGGCTGATTTGCCCTCAGCGCCCTGCTCGATCCCGGCGAGGACGAGGCGGCCGCCGCCGGCTGACCGGCCGGCTCGCCGGCCCGCGGCGGGTTCTTGCGCATCTGGACATCACGGGCGGACGGTGGGCGACTGCTGCGGCCATGTCGTTCGCCACGCTCGTCCTCTACGGATCGTACCGGCGCGACCGGATCGGGATCCGCCTCGCACGCTACCTCGTCGCTGAGCTGACCGCCCGCGGCCACGCTGCCGAGCTGATCGACGCGCGCGAGGTGGGGCTGCCGATGCTCGACCGCATGTACAAGGAATATCCGCCCGGCCAGGCGCCGTCCGCGATGGAGGCGCTCGGCGCCAAGATCCGCGCCGCCGACGCCTTCGTGTTCGTGGCCGGCGAGTACAATTGGGGTTTGCAGCCGGGCCTGAAGAACCTGACCGACCACTTCCTGGAAGAGTGGTTCTGGCGGCCGGCGGCGATCGCCAGCTACTCGGCGCAACGGGCCGGCGGCGCGCGATCGAACTTCGCATGGCACGGCACGCTCTCGGAGATGGGCATGGTGGTGATTTCCAGCACGATCACGATCGGGCCGCTGGCCGAGGCGCTCGACGAGGAAGGCCGCCCGATCGGGGCCAGCGGCGCTTTCCTCGAGCAACGGTTCCCACGCTTCGCCGCAGATCTCGAGTGGTGGGCAGAGGCCGCCAGGCGCCAGCGCGCGGCGCAGGCCCCGCCCTACTGAGGACGCGGCCTAGGTCTGCGGCGCCAGCGAGCCGACGATCGAGGCGCGTTGCGAGAGCTCGATGCGGTTGCCGTCGGGGTCGCGCACCATCGAGATGCGGGCGGTGGTCCCCAGCGTCACCGGCGCGACCGCCTCGCCGCCGCCGTGCGCCAGCACGAAGGCGTGCTCGCGGTCGACCTTGTAGATCTGGAAGGTGATGTAGCCCCAGCCGCCGCCGCCCGGCCGCACGTCCGGCGAGGGCGCATCGGCGCTCTCTTCGACGATCAGCAGGCTCTCGCCGCCGCGGAACGCCGCGCCGCCGTCCCACGGCTCCTCGGTCAGCCCCAGCGCCTCGGTGTAGAACCGGCGGTGCGCCGCGAGGTCGCGCACGGCCAGGCGCACGCCGATCTGGCCGATCCCGCGCCAGCCGGCCGGGACCAGGGTGACGCGGTTGCCGTCCGGATCGACCATCGGCTTGGGCTCGGCGAGGCCCGGCCGGGCGACATAGAGCTCGCGGTAGCCGGTCGGCGGACCCGCGGCCAGCGGTCCTTCGGTGTGGTTGATCTTGATCACCGAGCCCAGCGCGTCGTGGCGGTGCTGGTCGTGGCCGCGGCGGATCGGCAGCAGATGGTCGAACGGCAGCCCCGCCTCGTCCTGCCAGAAGCGCAGCATCGGTTCGAGGTTGGTGGTGGTAAGCCCGAAGTCGATGCGCGGCTTGGCGAGATCCATGGCTGGTCGGCCCTTCAGATTTCCGCGGCTTGCGCCGGCCGCGCCTGCATGACACTCAAACAGTCGTATGAAAAGCCGGGAGGCGCACCCATGAAAGCGGCGGTCTACTACGAGAACGGCGATCCCAGCGTCCTGAAGTACGAGGACGCCCCCGATCCGCAGTGCCATCCGCGCGGCGTGGTGATCCGCGTCGAGGCGGTCAGCATCGAAGGCGGCGACACGCTGAACCGCGCCGGCGGCGCGCTGATCACCCATCCGCACATCGTCGGCTACCAGGCGGCGGGCGAGATCGTCGAGGTCGGCTCGGAGGTGCGCAACCTCAAGGTCGGCCAGAAGGTCGCCACCAGCAACGCCTTCGGCTCGCACGCCGAACTGCGCGCCGTGCCGGCCAGGGCCGCCTGGCCGATCCCCGAGGGCTTCGACGTGAAGCTCGCCTCGGTGATCCCGGTGGCGTTCGGCACGGCGGACGACTGCCTCTTCGAGTTCGGCCACCTGAAGGCCGGCGAGACGGTGCTGGTGCAGGCCGGCGCCAGCGGCGTCGGCGTCGCCGCCATCCAGCTCGCCAAGCGGGCCGGCGCGCGGGTCTTCGCCACCGCCTCCAGCGATGCGCGCCTCGAGCAGCTGAAGCCGCTCGGGATGGACGAGGGCATCAACTACAAGACCCACGACGTCCGCGACGAGGTGATGCGGCTGACCGACAAGAAGGGCGTCGACCTGGTCGTCGACCCGGTCGGGGGCACGACGCTGCAGGGCTCGATCCTGTCGCTGGGCTACCGCGGACGCGTCTCGATGGTGGGCGCGGCGGGGCGCGAGCCGATGCGGATCGACGTCTCCAGTCTGATGGGCGGCAACCGCACCCTGCAGGGGGTGTTCCTGGGGGCCGAGATCGGCACCGAGCGGGGCTACAATAACATCCAGCGCCTGATCAACGAGGCCGCCAGGGGCGAGTTCAAGGTGATCATCGACCGCACCTTCCCGCTCTCGGAAGCCGCCGCGGCCCACGCCTACATCGAGAGCCGCCAGGCGGTCGGCCGCGTGCTGCTGATCCCGTAGGGGCTTCTCCTTCTCCGCCGCGCAGACGGCGGGGGAGGTGGCGCGCGAAGCGTGACGGAGGGGGCTTTCCTTCTCCGCCGCGCAGACGACAGGGGAGATGAATCGGCGCGCCGCGAGCGCGACGAGACGAAGGGGGCGCACGGCCGCCTCGAACCGCCCCGGCAACGTTGCGTCCTCCGCAAATCTCACCGCAAACGGGCCGTAAACAACGGCGTCTCTAATTGTGGCGACCCTCGCCGAGGAAGGCGTTCTCCAGGTCCTCGAACGTCGCCTCGAAGCCCTTCGGCGCCCGGCGCGTAACCCTTCCACATCCGCTCGCGCGAGCCGATGAGCCGCCCCGGACCCCCCGCCACGAACCGCCCCCGCGTATGCCGCACAGGATCGTCCGATCCATCCATCCCACCAGCTCCTTGTCACGGTTGCCTCGACGCGCGGCAGCCTGTCGCTACCGGCAGAGGCGGGACCGATGGTTACGATACTTAGGGTGACTTGTCAAGGAGTGGCGGGGCTGCGAAATGGGCGATCCATTGAGTGCGCTGTCACCGTAATCCCGCCTTGATTGAAGTCCCCGCAAACCGTGCTATCAGGGTTGTTTCAACCGGGGGGACTGCCAAATGCGAAAGTACATCTCTGGCGCTGCCATCGTGGCAGTGCTGGCGGCTTCTATGACTGCGTGCGCCACCGCGCCCAGCAGCGTCCAGGCGGCTTATGTCTCGCCGATCGAGTACAGCGACCTGTCGTGCGATCAGATCAGGCGGGAGCTCGTCAGCGTCTCCGATCATGTGCGCATGGTCACGGGCGAGCAGGCCAAGGACCATACCCGCGATGCGGTCGCCATGACGGTCGGGATCGTAGTGTTCTGGCCGGCGTTGTTCTTCATGTCGGGCAAGAGCCACCAAGGGGAGCTTGCCGAGCTCAAGGGCGAGTATGACGCCCTCGACCAGGCGGCGATCCGGAAGAACTGCCCGGTGGCTCAGGAACTCCAGGCGGCCCCTGGGACGAAGTAGGTCTGGCCCAGCCAAGGCGAGCAGCGCGAGCCGATGCGGATCGACGTCTCCAGCCTGATGGCGGCGTGCTGCTGATTCCGTAGCGGGGATCAGGCCGCCGGCTGGATGCGGTGCGCGGCGCCGGCGATGGCGTCGCTGGCGTGGTCGATCTCCATGACCTTCAAGAGGCGGTTGCGGGCGCGGTTGACCCGGCTCTTGATGGTGCCGAGCGCGCAGCCGCAGATCTGCGCCGCCTCCTCGTAGGAGAGCCCGGCGGCGCCCACCAGGATCAGCGCCTCGCGGTGCTCGGTCGGCAGCTGGTCGAGCGCGGCCTGCAGGGCGCGGATCGCCAAGCCCCATTCCTGGGTTGGCGCGGCGGTCAGCGCGCGGGCGTGCTGGTCGTCCTCGTCGCGCACCTCGCGGCGTCGGCGGACGACGGCGGTGTAGTAGGTGTTTCGCAGGATGGTGAAGAGCCAGGCTCTGAGATTGGTGCCGGTCTCGAACTTGTCGCGGTGGCTCCAGGCCTTGATCAGCGTGTCCTGCACCAGATCGTCGGCGTCCGAGCCGTTGCGGCTGATGGACCAGGCGAAGGCCCTGAGGGCAGGTATCAAGGCCACCACTTGGTCCCGCCAGTCGGCGTCCGCTTCCACTGCACTCTCCCGGGCACTCGAGGGCGCCAGCGATGGTGCGAGCTGCGCCGCTTCCCTCGGTCCTGCCAAAACGCGGCCTTGCCGGAACCGTTCCTGACAAATTCGGGCAGCAGTGTGGAACATTGCCACCGGCCCTGGGTTTATCGCGCTTGGCGCCCCATTGCTCGCAGGGATGCGTGTGATGCGCCCTGGGATGCGCCGCGTCGGTCGGCCCCTACATAAGGCTGGTAAGGGAGAGTTTCCCCATGGCTTCGACCGACGGACGGACCGCGTCTGGCGCGCGCGCCGATGGCGAGGAGCGCGATCTCGCGCGAGCGGTACAGGACCGTGCGGGCCGCCTCGCTGGCCAGAGCCGCGCCGCTCTCGGTCGAGGACCAGCAGGGCCAGTCGATGCCGGACGCCAGCCCGACCAAGTGGCACCTGGCGCACATCACCTGGTTCTTCGAGACCTTCCTGCTGATCCCGCACCTGCCGGGCTACCGCGTGTTCGATCCGGCGTTCGGCTACCTGTTCAACTCCTACTACGAGGCGGTCGGGCCGCGGCACCCGCGGCCGGCGCGCGGCCTCATTACGCGGCCAGGCCTGGAGCGCGTGCTCGCCTATCGCGCCCACGTCGACGCCGCCATGGCCCGGCTGCTGGCCAGCGACCCGTCGCCCGAGGTCGCCGACCTGGCAGTCCTCGGCCTGGCGCACGAGGAGCAGCATCAGGAGCTGATGCTGATGGACGTGCTGCACCTCTTCGCCCAGTCGCCGTTGAGCCCCTGCTACGGGCCGGGTTACGAGCCGGCGAGCGCCCGCGCCCCGCTGGCCTGGATCGAGCTGCACGGCGGCTGCGTGGCGATCGGGGCGGCCGACGCCGGCTTCGCGTTCGACAACGAGGGGCCCCGGCACGACGTGCTGCTGCGCCCCTATCGGCTGGCGAGCCGGCTGGTCACTAACCGCGAATGGCTCGCCTTCATGGAGGACGGCGGCTACGCCCGCGCGGACCTCTGGCTCGCCGACGGCTGGGCGCGGGTGCGCGAGGAGGGCTGGGAGGCGCCGCTCTACTGGGCCCGCGGCGAGGCGGGCTGGCAGGCGATGGGGCTCGAAGGCCTGCGGCCGCTCGATCTCGACGCGCCGGTGCTGCACGTCAGCTACTACGAGGCCGACGCCTATGCGAGCTGGGCCGGCAAGCGGCTGCCGACCGAGGCGGAGTGGGAGCACGCGGCGGTGACGCGGGCCGAGGCGTTCGAGCAGCTCTACGACGCCGCCTGGCAATGGACCGCCAGCGCCTACCTCGGCTACCCGGGCTTCAGGCCGGCGCGCGGGGCCGTCGGCGAGTACAACGGCAAGTTCATGATGGGCCAGATGACGCTGCGCGGCGGCGCCTCGATCACGCCGCCTGGGCATGCCCGCGCCAGCTACCGCAACTTCTTCTACCCGCATCAGCGCTGGATGTTCGCCGGCGTGCGGCTGGCCGAAGACGCGGCCGGCGAGGCCAGGTGGGACGAGACCCGCGCGGACGGCGCCGACGCCTTCCAGCGCGACGTGCTCGAGGGCCTGGCGCGGCGGCCCAAGTCGATCCCGCCGAAGTGGTTCTACGACGCGCGCGGCTCGGAGCTGTTCGAGGCGATCACCGAGCTGCCGGAGTACTACCCGACCCGCGCCGAGACCCAGCTGCTCACCCGCATCGCCCCGGAACTGGCGGCGCGCATCCCGGACGGGGCCATCCTGATCGAGTACGGCAGCGGCGCCAGCGCCAAGACCCGGCTGATCCTCGACGCCGCCCCGCAGCTTGGCGCCTATGCGCCGATCGACATCAGCGTCTCGGCGCTGGAGGCGGCCGCCGCGGCGATCCGCCGGGACTACCCGTCGCTGGTGGTCGAGCCGCAGGCGCGCGACTTCACCCGCAGCGGCGACGCGCCGGCCGCCGCTGCAGGGCGGCGACGGGTGGGCTTCTTCCCCGGCTCGACGATCGGCAACTTCGACCCGGTCGAGGCCGTGCGGCTGCTGGCCGAGGCGCGGCGGCTGATGGGCGAGGACGGCCTCTTCATCCTGGGCGCCGACCTCGTGAAGGAGGTCGCGGTGATGACGGCCGCCTACGACGACGCGGCCGGCGTCACGGCGGCGTTCAACAAGAACCTGCTGGCCCGGATCGATCGCGAGCTCGACGGCGACTTCGATCTCGACGCGTTCGACCACCGGGCGGTCTGGAACGCGGACGACAGCCGCATCGAGATGCATCTGGTCAGCCGCGCCGCGCAGACCGCGCACGTGGCCGGCCGCGCGTTCGACTTCGCCGCCGGCGAAAGCCTGCACACGGAGAACTCCTACAAGTTCACCGTCGAGGACATCACCGGCATGGCCAAGCGCGCCGGCTGGCGGCTGATCGAGCGCTGGATCGGACCGCCGCCCGCGTTCGCAATCTTCCTGTTCGGGTAGAGGACGCCGAAGCCCTCAGCCGCAGCCCCAGCCTGGGCGAGTACTCGGGGCCGAACACACGGGCGCGCGCCGCTCCGCCGATGCGGCGAAGGGCGCGCCCCGCGCTTCGTCTTGCTTAGCTCGGCGCGCGGGAGGGACGGCGGCCGCCGCCGCGGGACGCCGCGCCGCCCTTGCGGCCGGCGTTGGCGGCGAGGTCGCGGTCCTGAGCGAAGCTGCGCTTCTCGCTCGGCACGCTGGCGCCGCCCCTGCGGGCGATCTCGCGCCGCCGCTCCGGATCCATCGCTGCAAAGCCGCGCCGGCTGGGACGACGCACGCCTTCATCCTTGTTCATGTCCATGACTTTACTGTTCTCCTGTCGAAGATCGCGATCTGTCCCCTAAAAGGTCACGCGGCCGTCCGTCGTCGGGGTCGCCGGTGTCCGGCGGCTCGGAGGGAAACTCCTCCGGGGCGCGTCCGGGTTCATATTCCGGCGACGGGATTTCGGGCGGCACGTCGGGGTCCTTCGGGTCTGGCACGGCTCTCCTCAAGCTTGCTAACGCCCCTGAAGCGCGAGAGTTGCGGGGCGCCAGGGTTGCGGCGGAAGAACTGGCCAGTCCCAGCGTCGCAATCCCACAACCCCGCTGGCGCGGGATTGTTTCAGTCGAGGTTGTTGATCGGCGCGGATGCGCCGGGCGCGCGGCGTCGCTTCAGGCGCCGGCCGGCGAGGTTTGCCGGGCCGCGCGCAGCGCCAGCGGCAGCGTGACGCGGGCGCGCAGCCCCCCCTCGGCGCGGTTCTGCAAGGTCACTTCGCCGCCGTGGCCGCGGGCGATCGCCCGCACCACTGCGAGGCCGAGTCCCGCGCCGCCGGTCTCACGGCTGCGTGAGCCCTCCAGGCGCAGGAACGGCTCGAAGGCGCGTTCGATCTCGCCCTCCGGCACGCCGGGGCCGTCGTCGTCGACCTCGACCACCGCCATGCCCGCCTCGGCGAACACCCGCCCGCGGGCGCTGGAGCCGAACTTCAACGCGTTGTCGACGAGGTTGGTGACCAGCCGCTTCAGCGCGATCGGATCGCCGTCGACCACGGCCCGCTCGGCGTGCTCGACCGCCGCATCGGCCCCGGTCTCGGCCGCCTCGTCCATCACCGTCTCGACCAGCGAGGAGACCTCCAGCTTGGTCCGCTCGCCCGGACGCGTCGCGTCCTGCACGAAGGCCAGGGTGGCCGAGATCATCGCCTCCATCTCGTCGAGGTCGGCCGCCAGCTTGGGCTTCAGCTCGTCCGGCGCGGCTTCGATGCGGAAGCGCAGGCGCGTGAGCGGCGTGCGCAGGTCGTGGGCGATCGCGGCGATCATCGTGGTGCGGTTGCTGACGTAGCGGTTCAGCCGCTCCTGCATCAGGTTGAAGGCGACCGCGGCGGCGGTGACCTCGGTCGAGCCGCGGATGTTGAGCGGCGGCGCGTCCGGATCGCGCCCGAGGCGCTCGGCGGCGCGGGCGAAGGCGGTGATCGGCGCCGCGATCCGGCGCGCGAACCACCAGGCGAGCGGCGTCACCGCCAGCGCGGCGGCGGCCAGCACCAGCAGCACGCGCTGCCCCCACGGGTCGATCAGGCCGCGCCGGGGCTCGGCCTCCAGCCAGCGGCCGTCGCGCTGGCGCACGGCGGCCTGGAAGGGGCCGAACAGCACGGTCTGGTCGGGCGCCGCGTGCGGCGGCGGCGTCTGGGCGCGGCGCAGGGTGCGCGGCGGGCCGCCGAAGAAGACGATCCGCGGCTGGTTCTGAACGACGGCGACGTCATCGGGCCGCACGCCCAGCACCTGAGCCAGGCCCATGCGGAAGTTCAGGTGCCGCCGGCCCAGCGGCACGGTGGCGTCGGGCGGCTGGGCGACCGAACGCACCTCCAGGTCGCGGCCTTCCACCGTCTGGAAGGTCTTGCCCGTCTTCAGCGCCTGGGCGACCTCCGAGACCGTGTAAACGTCCGGCGCGGGCGGCGGCATGTTGATCACCACCAGGGTGGTGGCGACGAAGACCGCGGCCAGCGTGGCGGCGACGAGGCCGAGCGCCTGCAGGAACAGCGGCGTGGTGGGCGCGCGGCTCAGGCGGGCGGGCGGGCCGCTCATGGCGTGCGCGAGACCTTCGGCGTGAAGATGTAGCCCTCGTTGCGCACGGTGCGGATCAGCTCCTGGCCCTGGCCGCTGTCGTCGAGCTTGCGCCTGAGGCGGCTGATCTGCACGTCGATGGCGCGGTCGAAGGCGTCCGACTGCGGCCCGCGGGCGTACTCCAGCAGCTGGTCGCGGCTCAGCACCCGCTGCGGCCGCTCCACGAACGCGCGCAGCAGCGAGAACTCGCCGCTCGAGAGGTTCACCACCGCGCCCTCGGGCGAGCGCAGCTCGTGGCGCACCAGGTCGAGCCGCCAGCCGGCGAACTCGCACGCGGCGTCCAGGCTGTCGTCGCTGCGCGGCTCGCGGCGGCGGCGCAGCACCGCCCGCACCCGCGCCAGCAGCTCGCGCGGATTGCAGGGCTTGGGCACATAGTCGTCGGCGCCGAGCTCCAGGCCGACGATGCGGTCGGTCTCCTCGCCCATCGCCGACAGCATGATGATCGCCGGCCCGTCGGGACGCGCCAGCTTGCGGCAGATGGCGAGGCCATCCTCGCCCGGCAGCATCACGTCCAGCACCACCAGGTCGACGGCGCCGCGGCCGAGCGCGCGGTCCATCTCCTTGCCGTCGGCTGCGGTCTCCACGTGGTAGCCGTGGCGCTGCAGGAACTCGGCCACCACGTCACGGATGCCCGGGTCGTCGTCGACGACCAGGATCTTCTCAACAGGCTCGGCGCTGACCGTCGCCATTTCGGATGTCGCTTGCATGCCCCGGAGGCTCGTAGGCCGCTGTGGCGCACGAATGTCGCAATTGCAACAACGACGTAACGCCGCGTCGGCCGCCCGCCGCGGTTCAGGGCCGGACAGGCCGTCCCTGCGAGAGCTCGATGGAGACGCCGCTCAGCGAGACGCCGGAGAAGCCGGAGCCTTTGACGTCGAGTGTGGCGGGCATCGGCTGCATCTGGCCGCCGGGGTTGCCCCAGACGCAGCCCATCGGACCGCCGCGCAGAACACACGCGAACTTGAGCTCGGTCGAGCCGCCGTTGATCGGCACGGCCGTGGCGCCGGGCGACGGGAGGCCGTACTCGTTCCAGAACGAGTAGCGCATGTCGAAGCTGTCGCTCCACGCCGGAACCAGCGTCAGGTACTCCCAAGGCGTGTCCGTGCACGGCCGATGGTACTGGGAGGCGTCGCGGATCGGGTAGCCGGGCGCACCGGCGGGGTGGCCATCGCCGCCGCCGTTGGTCGCGACAATTTGTCCGAAGTAGGATTCGTCGCCGACGCTGAAGTTGGCGCAGACGCGCGGCGTGCGCATGTCGCTCACCGTGCCGGCGAGGGTCACCGGCGTCACCGGCGGCGCGGGTCCGGCGAACGGGGCGTAGAGGCCCTGGCTGAGGGCGACATAGACCGCGCGGTCCCTGAAGCTGCGCACGTAGATCGAGTTCGCAGAGGCGACCCATCGGGCGACGAACGGCGTGAACGCGACGATGTAACCGCTGTGGTTGCCGTTCCAGTGACCGTCGAGCGAGGCGAGATTGGTCGGGTTCTGGATCCATTCGGAGACGTAGAGCGAGGCCCGCTGGTCCGACGCCAGCGCCGCGGCGTCGCCGGATCCAGGCTGGTAGGCCTGCGCCCGGCTCAGGAACGCCGGATCGCCCGGCGCCGCCGCGACGGCCTGGGCGATCTGGTTCAGCCACTCATAGGACGCCGCGAGGGCGTAGACGTAGGCGCGGTTGTAGTTCGGCCGCACCACCGAGTCGTGGTTCATGCCGCTGGTGTAGCCGCCGTGCGGCGCGTGGCCGTCCTGGGGGATGTTCAGGCAGTTCGGGTACCAGCCGGTGTGGACGACGTCAGCCCGCTTCCACGCAGTCTGCCGCCACTGGAAGTAGGTCGTGGTGTCGAAGCCGGGGCCGGAGAAGCTGCTCGAACTCCACCCAGTTGGAGTGGGCGTAGAAGTCCTGCACCACGTGCAGCGAGACGCCCAGCACCACGTAGAACTCGACGATGTCGTTGTCGGCCTTGGCCTTGGCGGCGGCCGCCAGCGTGTTCCGCAGCAGCGTGTCCCAGTAGGCGTCCACGTCGGCGTCGGTGAACACGTCGTCGAAGTGCAGCTTCTCGAGATAGCACTGCTGCGACTTCGGGAAGGTCGGCGAGGACGTGTAGTAGTCGGTCAGCCAGTTCTCGACCTGCACGGCGTCGGCGGCGGGCCGGTTATAGCCGGTGAGCGACATGGCTTGCTCGGTGATGTTGGCGTGTGGCGCGGTGTCGAAGGCCCACGCCGGCGCCGCGAGCCAGGCCATCGCCAGCGCGAGAGCCGCCGTCAGGTGCTTGATCATCCGCCCCTCCACCCGCAGCGCTGCGGGCGAGGCGCGTCCGCACGCAGTGCGACCATGGGTAGATCGTCGCCCGAACTCGCCTGACGGTCAACGGACTTGGCTGCGGCGCCGTCCTTCGCGCGTCAGGCCTCGGCCTTCCACTTGGCGAGCAGCGCCGCCTCGCGGTCGGGCGCAAGGCCGGCGCGCAGCTTGGCCTGGCGATCGGCCGGCTGCGTCTTGAACCAGGCGAGCGTGTCGGCGGCGGTTGCGGCCAGCGGGCGGAAGCTCAGGCCGGCGGCGAGCGCGCGGCGGATGTCGCGGCGGTGAAAGCCGGCGGTGTCGCCATGGCCGGGACCCAGACCGGCATGTCGCTCCAGGCCGAGACCTGGTTCGCGTCGAGGAAGCGCTCGGGGACCCAGACCAGGTGCGCGTCGCCGCCAACCGCCTTGCCGACGCCCGCCAGCATCTCGCGCATGCTCGGCGCTTGCGCCGGCCCGGTGGCGTTGAAGGTCCCGAACGCGCGCTGTTCGCACATGCGGATCGTCCATTCGGCGAGGTCGCGGGCGTCGATGAACTGCACCGGGTCGCTGCCGTCGCCGGGCGCCAGCACGTCGCCGCCGCGGGAAAGCCGCACCGGCCAGTAGGTGAAGCGGTCGGTGGGATCGCCGGGGCCGACGATCAGGCCCGGCCGGACGACGGTCACTGCCGCGCCGAACTGGCGGCGCGCCTCGGCCTCGCTGACCGCCTTCAGGGGTCCGTATAGGGCGAGGTTCGCGCCGAGGCTCTGCTGCGTCTCGGCCATGGGATCGGCGCCGCGATAGACCTCGAGCGCGTCGCCCTCGTCGGCCGGCTTGTCATTCTTGGCATAGACCGAGATCGTCGAGATGAAGACGTACTGGCCGACCTTGCCGCTGAGCGCCTTGCCAGCGTCGCGCACCCAGAAGGGCAGGGTGGTCGGGTTGTCGATGCAGACGTCCCATTCGCGGCCGGCCAGCGCCGAGAGGTCGCCGCTGTTGCGGTCGCCCAGCAGCTCCTCGACCCTGTCGCCCCAGGGGTTGCCCTGCCGGCCGCGGTTGAACACCGTGACCTGATGCCCGCGCCCCAGCGCGTAGTCGACCTCGTGCGGCCCGATGAAGCCGGTGCCGCCAAGGATCAGGATGCGGAGCTTCTTCATCGGCGCAGCCTCCTGGGCGAAGCCGCGCGGCGCTGCCGCCAGGCCAGCGGCGGCGGCGATGAGGGCCAGACGTCGCCGGGTGATCGTCATGAACCCCCCGATGACGCCGCCCGTCAGCCCCGCATCGCCGCCAGCGCCGCGTCCGATACGAACGGGTTGGTGCGGCGCTCCTGGCCGAACGTCGAGAGCTGCTCGTGGCCGGGCACGAAGGTCACGTCGTCGCCGAGCGGCCAGAGCTTGCCGGTGATCGAGGCCACCAGGTCGGGGAAGCTGCCGCGCGGAAAGTCGGTGCGGCCGACCGAGCCGGCGAAGAGCACGTCGCCGACCTGCGCGAAACGGCCCTGGCGGTTGAAGAAGATCACGTGGCCCGGCGTGTGGCCCGGGCAGTGGTAGACCTCCCAGACCGTCTCGCCGAGCGTGACGGTGTCGCCGTCGTCGAGCCAGCGGTCGGGCGTGAAAGGCTGCGCCTCGGGCATGCCGAAGCGCTTGCCGCTCTCGCCGATGCGGTCGATCCAGAAGCTGTCGTCCTTGTGCGGTCCCTCGATCGGAACGCCGGTCGCCGCCTTCAGCGCCGCCACGCCGCCGGCGTGATCCATGTGGCCGTGGGTCACCCAGATCTTCTCCAGCGTCAGGCCCTGGTCCGCGAGGATGGCGAGCAGCCGCGGCACCTCGCCGCCCGGATCGATCACCGCCGCCTTCTTGGTCTTGGCGCACCAGACGATCGTGCAGTTCTGCTGCAGCGGCGTCACCGGCGCGACGATGGCGCGGATCGGCGGTCCCTGAAGCTCGCTTCCCTGGGTCTCGGTTTCAGGGGTCTCGGTTTCAGGGGTCTCGGTTTCAGGGGTCTCGCTCATGGCGGTGAGAATAGGGACTGGCGGACGGGTTCGCAAAGCTGGCGTCTCAAGGGCGCGGCCTTGCCGGCCGCCGCCTTGCGCGCCATGGTCCGCGCCAGGGGACGTCATCGCAGCCCGGGGTTGCTTCGCAGATGCCTTGGCGTTGGGTGGCCGCGCTCGTCGGCGCCGCGGCCCTGACTGTCGGCGGCGCGGCCCTCGTGGCGGCGATCCCCGAGTGGCGCGACGAGGTCATGCTCGACCTGGCGCCGGCCCACTTCCGAGACGACAAGCTGCAGCGTTTCGTGGGGCCGGCCGGCGACGAGGTCTACCTGCTGGGGACCATCCATGCGCGCCACCTGACCACGCCCAGCTACCGGCTGGTTCACCTCGCCGCGCTGATCGGGCGCCTGCGGCCCGACCTGCTGATGGTCGAATCGCGCGCCGATGAGATCGCCGATGGCAACCTCGGCGATGGGCCCATCGAGGCCCTCTACGCGCAGCTGACGGCCCGCGAGGACGGCATAGCGGCGGCGGGGATCGACTGGTGGACGATGAACCCGGCCCACCAGATCGACAGCGACACGCGCGAGCAGCGGATCTTCGAGAATGTCCGCGCCGGGCTGCCGGGCCATCGCCGCACGCTGGTCATGATCGGCTACGCGCATCTTCCGGCGCTCGGCGCGCGCCTCGCCGCGCTCGGCGACCGCCCCGCGCCGCTGGCGGCGGCGCAGAAGGACGCGCTCTTCGATCCGCAGGGCCTGCCCGCTTCGTTCCCGCCCGGCATGGGCTTCTACACGCTGCGCCGCATCGCCGCCGACCGGGCGACGCTGGCGGCGACCACCGACGGATTCTGGCGCAGCCGGCTCGCGAGCGCGATCGCTTCGCGCCAGGCCCTGTTGCGGACCATCCATGCGGCCGGCGAGCGCGGCGCGGCCCGCATTGCCGCCGCTGGGCGGCCCGGCTAGCGTGCGCAAGTCTCGGTTCGCCCGAGTCCAGGGGGCAGTGGAGCAATCATGGCCAGCACCGGCGTCGTGGGGCGCATCTTCCAGCGCAAGCCCGTGGAGCTCATCCATGCCGAGACCCAGCATGGCGAGCTGAAGCGCTCGCTGGGCGCACTCAATCTCATCCTGCTCGGCATCGGCTGCATCATCGGCACCGGCATCTTCGTGCTGACCGGCCACGCGGCGGCGGAGTGGGCCGGGCCGGGGATCATGATCTCGTTCGTGATCACTGGCGTGCTCTGCGGCCTCGTCGCGCTCTGCTACGCTGAGCTGGCCTCCGCCCTGCCGGTCTCGGGCTCGGCCTACTCCTACAGCTACGCCTCCACCGGCGAGCTCGTCGCCTGGATCATGGGCGTGCTGCTGCTGCTGGAGTACGGACTTGCCGCCTCGACGGTCGCGGTGGGCTGGTCGGGTTACCTGGTCTCGCTCCTGCAGGACCTGCATATCAATCTCCCGGCCGCACTGACCGTGGCGCCGTCAAGACGCTGACAGACCTGGTGTCGCACCCCTCCGTGAACCTGCCGGCCGTAATCGGCATCGGGGCGGTGAGCACGCTGCTGGTGATCGGCGTGTCGGAATCGGCGACTGCCAACAACATCGTCGTCGCCATCAAGGTGACCGTCGTGGTCGCCTTCATCGCGATCGGCGCCTTCTACGTGAAGACGTCGCTGTGGTCGCCGCTGATCCCGGCGCAGGTTCCGGCCCCGCCGCCAGGCGCCGCGACCGACATCTGGCATCAGATCGGCGCGGCGCTGGCGGACATCGTCACCGGCAAGAAAAGCGCCCACTACGGCGTCGTCGGCGTCATCCACGGCGCCGCCCAGATCTTCTTCGCCTACATCGGCTTCGAGGCGGTCTCCACCGCCGGCGCTGAGTCGAAGAACCCGGCCCGCGACATGCCGATCGGCATCCTGGGCGCGCTGGTCATCTGCACGATCCTCTACATCGCCACCTGCGCGGTGCTGGTGGGCATCGTGCCCTACCAGCAGCTCGACGGTCCGGCGCCGATCGCCTACGCGGTCAACCACATCGGCATCACCTGGTTTGCCGAAGCCGGTAAAGCTCGGCGCGATCGCCGGGCTCTCCAGCGTGATGCTGGTGCTGCTCTACGGCCAGACGCGGATCTTCTACACGATGAGCCATGACGGCCTGCTGCCCGCGCAGCTGGCGGCCGTGCACAAGCGGTTCAAGACGCCCTGGATCAACACCATCATCGTCGGCGTCGCGGCGGCCGCTTGCGCCGGGTTCCTGTCGCTCGAGACGCTCTCCAACGTCACCAACGTCGGCACGCTGGCGGCGTTCATCATCGTCTGCGGGACGGTGATCTACCTGCGCATCACCCACAAGAGCATGGCGCGCCCGTTCCGCGCGCCGCTCTATCCCGATCGTGCCGATCCTCGGGGTCATCATGTGCGCGGTCCTGCTGCTGAGCCTCATGGCGGTGCCGGAGACCAGGAACTTCTTCCTGATCTACATGGCCGGCGGCGTGGTTGTGTATTTCCTCTACGGGCTCTGGTTCTCCAAGCTCGGCCGCGGCATCGCCACGCCGCCGGACGAGCTGGCCGGCATGGAAGCCCCGGCGCCGGAGCCGTAGGCCCGGATCGGGCGCCTGAATGGCGAAGATCGAGCCCGCCTCCGCCGGTGACTTCTCGGCGATCGATCGACTGGCGCGCATCCTCTACGGTGAGGGCGTGCGTCCCTACCGGCCCGTGCGGCAGGCCTCGCGGACCTTCGTCGCGCGCGACGACCGAGCCGTCGCCGGCTTCGTGATCTGCACGTTCAGCGACTACGGGATCACGCGCAGTGGGCAGATCGACGAGTTGGCGGTGGCGGAGGATGCGCAGCGCGCCGGGATTGGCCGCGACCTCGTCCGCGCCTGCGAGGACTGGCTGAAGGCCGAGGGCGTCGAGGTCGTCTTCGTGTCGGTCGGCGAGGGCGCCGAAGGCTTCTACGCCCGCCAGGGCTTCCGGCCCTGCATCGGCCCTTGGTTCTATCTCGATCTGACGAAAACGCCGGCCGCGCCGCCCCCGCCGTAGATGTCCGAGCAGCTTCCCATCCACGAGGCGCTGCCGGCGCTGAAGGCGGCGCTGGCGGAGCGCAGCGCCGCGGTGCTGGTGGCCCCGCCAGGCGCCGGCAAGACCACGGTGACGCCGCTGGCGCTGATGGACGAACCCTGGGCGGCCGGCGGCAAGCTGATCGTGCTGGAGCCGCGGCGGCTCGCGGCCCGCGCCGCCGCCGAGCGCATGGCCGCCACGCTCGGCGAGAGCGTGGGCGAGACGCGTCGGCTACCGCGTGCGGCTCGCCTCCAAGGTCTCCGCGCGGACCCGCATCGAGGTGGTCACCGAGGGCGTCTTCACCCGGATGATCCTGGGCGATCCGGGCCTGGAGGGCGTCGCCGCGGTGCTGTTCGACGAGTTCCACGAGCGCAGCCTCGACGCCGACCTCGGCCTCGCCTTCGCCCGCGACGCCCAGAGCCTGCATCCGCCCCGACCTGCGGCTGATCGTGATGTCGGCGACGCTCGATCCGGCGCCGGTCGCCGCGCTGCTGGACGACGCGCCGATCATCGAGAGCCAGGGCCGGATGTTCCCGGTCGAGACCCGCTACCTCGGCCGCGATCCGGCCCTGCGCATCGAGGACCAGGTCGTCCGCGCCGTCAGCCGCGCGCTCAGCCGAAGAGACCGGCTGCGCTGCTGGTCTTCCTGCCCGGCCAGGGCGAGATCGTCCGCGTCGCCGAGCGCCTGGCGGAGCGCGTCGAGGGACCCCGCCGTCGAGATCGCGCCGCTCTACGGCGCTCTGCGCGCCGGCCGAGCAGGACCGCGCCATCGCCCCCGCGCCGGCCGGCCGCCGCAAGGTGGTGCTGGCGACCTCGATCGCCCAGACCAGCCTCACCATCGAGGGCGTGCGGGTGGTGATCGACGCCGGCCTTTCCCGCGTCCCGCGCTACGATCCGGCCAGCGGCCTCACCCGGCTGGAGACCGTGCGCGTCTCGGCCGCGGCGGCCGACCAGCGGCGGGGCAGGGCGGGGCGCACCGAGCCCGGCGTCTGCTACCGCCTCTGGGACGAGCGCGAGACCCGCGGCCTCGCCCCCTTCGACCGCCCGGAGATCCTGGAGGCCGACCTCGCCCGCGTCGCGCTCGACCTGGCGCTCTGGGGCGCCGGCGATGGCGCGGGCCTCGTCTTCCTCGATCCGCCGCCGGCGGCCGCCATGGCCGAGGCGCGCGCCCTGCTGCAGCGGCTGGGCGCGCTGGACGGCGCCGGCGCGCTCACCGAGCACGGGCGGCGCATGGCCGACATCGCCCTGCCGCCGCGACTTGCGCACATGGTGCTGCGCGCCGCTGCCTCAGGGCAGGCCGAGCGCGCCGCCCGCATCGCCGCGCTGATCGTCGAGCGGGGCCTGGGCGGGCGCGACGTCGACCTCGAGCTGCGCCTCGACGCCTTCCGCCGCGAGCGCGGCCAGCGCGCCCGCGATGCGGCGCAGCTCGCCCGCCGCTGGGCGGCGGAGGCCGGCGCCGCCGCCACGCCCGAGCGCAGTGCGCGCCTCGGCGACGCGCTGCTGCTCGCCGAGGCCTGGCCGGAGCGGATCGCCAAGGCGCGCGGGGCCGCCGGCCACTTCCAGCTGGCCAGCGGCCGCGGCGTCTACATGGACGCCGCCGAGCCGCTCGCGAAGGCGGCGTGGCTGGCGGTGGCCGAGCTGGGCGGCGGCGAGGCGCGCGACCGCATCCTGCTGGCCGCCGAGCTCGACGTCGCCGAGCTGAGGGCCGCCTTCGCCGATCGCCTGACCCGCGAGGCCCGGCTGCAGCGCGACGCCGGCGGGCGGCTGAAGGCCAAGGAGGTGGTCACGCTCGGCCGGCTGGCGCTCGAGGAGCGCTTCATCGAGCGGCCCGACCCGGCGCTGATCCTGCAGGCGCTGCTGGACGAGGTGCGGGACCGCGGGCTCGCCGCGCTGCCGTGGGGCGAGGCGGCGAAGGACTTGCGCGCCCGCGCCGCCTTCCTGCGCAGCCTCGATCCTGACTGCGCCCGATCTTGCCGACGCGGCGCTGATCGCCCGGCTGGACGATTGGCTGGCGCCCGCGCTGGCCGGCAAGTCGGCGCTCGGCCAACTCTCCGACCACGACCTCGCCGCGGCGCTGAAGACGCTGATCCCGCACGACGCCCAGCGCCGGCTCGACCGCGAGGCGCCGGCGAAGTTCGAGGCGCCCACCGGCTCGCGGCTTGCCATCGACTACGCCGCCGAGGGCGGGCCGCGTGTCGACGTCCGCGTGCAGGAGCTCTACGGCCTGACGACGCACCCGACCGTCGCCGGCGGCCGCGTCCCGCTGGTGCTGGCGCTGCTCTCGCCCGCGCACAGGCCGATCCAGCTCACGCGCGACCTGCCGGGCTTCTGGCGCGGCGCCTGGGCCGAGGTGCGCAAGGAGATGCGCGGCCGCTACCCGAAGCACGTCTGGCCCGAGGACCCGGCCGCCGCCGCGCCGACGACACGCGCCAAGCCCAGGGCCTAGACCGGCTGGGCCTCAGTGCTTCTTGAGGACCGCGTCGGCCTTCTTGTCGATCTTCGCTTCCTCGGCCTTCGACATCCGGCCGGCCTTGACCGCCTGGCTGGCGCGGGCCTTGGCGTTGCGGGCGTGCGGCTTGTCCTCGATCGGATACTTGCGCTTGTCGGGCTCCGCGAACTTCGATTTCGGCAGCTTCTTGCGGGCGTTGGTGGAGAGTTCGGCCATCGGCGGGTCCTCCTTTGCGGGAGGAACGCGCTCGAAGCCGTTGCGCTGCGCCTGTCCGCTCAGCCGGTCGCCGCGTAGATCATGATCCCTGTCGCCACCGCCAGGTTCAGGCTGTCGGCGCGGCCGCGCATGGGGATCTTCACCGTCACGTCGCAGGCGGCCGCCAGCTCCGGCGTCAGGCCGGCCTGCTCGTTGCCCATCAGGATCAGCGTCGGCGGCGCGTAGGCGGCGGCGCGGAAGTCGGTGGTGGCCGTGAGCAGCGTGCCCACCACCGAGCCGGGCCAGCCGCGCCGCCAGGCGAGGAACTCGGCCGCCGGGGCGCGCGCAATCTGCACCGCGAAGATCGAGCCCATCGTCGCGCGGACCGCCTCCACCGAGTAGGGGTCGCAGCAGTCGCCCACCAGGATCACCCCGCCGCAGCCGGCGGCGTCGGCGGTGCGGACGATCGTGCCGAGGTTGCCGGGGTCGCGCACCGCCTCCAGCGCCACCCAGCAGGGCGCGGCGGCGGGCGCCAGCGCGGCCAGCGGCGTGAACGCCTGGTCGAACACCGCCAGCACCGTCTGCGGATTGTCGCGGCGCGAGATTTTCTCGAGAATTTCGCGGCTGACCTCGATCGACCTCGCCGCTCGCCGCCTCGGTGGCGGCGACGCGCGCGGCGCAGCAGCGGATGGCCGGCCGCCTCGGCGCGAAGAGCAGGGTGCGGGGCGCGCGGCCCAGCTCGACCGCCTCGGTGACGATCTTCAGGCCCTCGGCGAGGAACTGGCCGCTCTCCTCGCGGGCCTTCTGCATGTGCAGCGCCCGCGCCGCCTTCACGGCCGGGTTGGCGAGCGAGGTGATCGCGCGCTCATGGCGCGCTCCCCGAGGCGCTCCAGCGGGCGAAGAACGAGACGCCGACGCCGCGCGCGCCGGCTTCCTCCATCAGCGCCAGCTCGCCCCAGTCGATCCGCCCGCCGCGGCCCGCGAGCGCCTCGGCCAGCAGCCCCGCCAGCGCCAGGCCGGAGATGCGCTCGGCGTAGGCGTTGAGCAGCAGGAAGCGAGGCGTCGTCCGAGAGCAGGGCGGCGCAAGCCGGCGATCAGCCCGGCAGGTCGTCCAGCAGCCGCCAGACCTCGCCGCCCGGGCCGCGGCCGAACTTCGGCGGGTCGAGGATGATTCCGTCGTAGCGCGCCCCGCGCCGACCCTCGCGCTCCACCCACTTGCGGGCGTCCTCGGTCGAGCCAGCGCACCGGCCGGTCGGCGAGGCTGCGACAGCCTCGGCGTTCTCGCGCGCCCAGCCGACCGCGCGCTTGGAGGCGTCGACGTGCGTCACGCGACGCGCCCGCCGCCGCGCAGACGAGGCTGGCGACGCCCGTATATCCGAACAGGTTCAGTATCTTCAGCGGTTTTCCTGAAGTCCGCAGACGGTCCGTCGAGCCAGTCCCAGTTGGCCGCCTGCTCGGGGAAGAAGCCCAGATGCCGGAACGGCGTGAACCGGCCGCGGAAGCCGCACGCCCCGCCAGGCGCAGCGGGAACGGGCCGAGCGCCGCGCCCGGCGAAGCGCCAGCGGCCCGCGTCCTCCTCGCCGTCGGGATCGAACACCGCGTCGGCGCCGCGCCCAGACGCTCGTCGGCCAGCGCCTGGCGCCAGAGGCACTGCGGCTCGGGCCGCACGACGCGATAGGGCCCAAACCGCTCCAGCTTGCGGCCACCGCCGGAGTCGATCAGTCCGTAGTCGTCCCAAGCGGCGGTGCGCAGCGCCATCGGCTCGGCGGCGACGTCCGGGGCGGCCTTGCGCGTCATCTCCGAAGGCTTAGCGGCGGCCGAGGTGCGCCGTCCAGCTAAGCGTCGCAGCCCTTGCCCGCGGGGCCCGAAGCGCCTTTAGTGGCCGCAATTCAACCTGAGTGATGGGTGTCCAGCTTGAGGTTCGTCGAGCAGAAGCCGCCGAAATCGGCGCGCAAGGCCAAGGGCGACGGCCACCTGCGGCGGGCCGAGATACTGGAGGCGGCCGAGCGGATCTTCGTCGCCGAGGGCTACGAGGGCGCCACGATCCGCAAGATCGCCGACGAGGTCGGCGTCTCCTCGACCGCGCTCTACATGCACTTCCGCGACAAGGACGAGATCCTGCACGAGATCTGCCTACGGCGCGCTGCAGGCGCTGCTGGAGCAGAACAGCGAGATCGCCGCCCGGCCGGCCGATGCGGTCACCCGCGTGCGCCTGATGCTGGACGCCTACGTCGCGGATGGGGCTCGAGCATCCGAACGCCTACCACCTGGTGTACTGCGCGACCCCGCGCGTGACGATCAGCGAAAGCCCGATGCAGGCGGCGACCGCCGAGATCGGCGCCCAGTGCTACGAGTGCTACTCGGGCGTGGTGCGCGACATCGCCGCCGAGGGGCGCCTGCGCATCGCCGACGCCGAGTGCGCCGCCCAGGCGCTCTGGACCGCCTGCCACGGCCTCGTGGCGCTGATGATCACCCGGCCGAACGTCGACTGGCGGCCGGCCGACGAGCTGATCGCCGTCATGCTCGAGGGCCTGCTGCACGGCCTCGTCACCGACTAGGCCAAGCCGCTCAGGCTCGACCGCCTTGCGGTGTCGCTCGCCTTTCAGTAGCCCTCGCCCCGCGAAGCGGGGAGAGGTGAGGTGAGGGGCGCTCGATCCAGGCGCGATCTTCGACAGTTTGTAGGCGCGTGGCTCGCATCGCTGGCGCTGAGCCGCGCCGGCGTTCGCGGCGCCGCGGATCGTCTCGCTCGACCAGTGCGCCGACCAGTACGTGCTGGCGCTGGCGCCGCGGGGCGAGATCGTCGCGGCTCTCCAAGCGCGCGCTGAACGCGGACTCGCACCAGCGCGACCGCGCCGTCGGCCTGCCCGAGCAGCGCGCGACAATCTGGAGGCGATGCTGGCCGCCCGGCGCCACCCTCGCCGTGCGCTACTGGACCGCCGATGCGCGGCTGCCCGGGGCGCTGCGCGCGCCGCGGCGTGACGGTGGTGCAGATCGACGAGGCGAACGACTTCGCCGGCCTCAGCGCCAACATCCGCAAGGTCGCCGCGGCGCTGGGGCGAGCCGGCCGGCCGGCGAGGCGCTGATCGCGCGCATGGACGCCCAGCTTGGCCCGCAGCCACGGCGCCTGGGGCGGCGCCGCGGCGCTCTACCTGACGCCGGGCGGCTTCACCGCCGGGCCGGACACGCTGGTCGGCGCGATGATGGCGCGCGGCGGGCCTGGCCACCGCTGGCGACTGCGCCGGGCTATGCGCCCGTCTCGCTGGAGCGCCTGGTGCTGCGATCCGCCGCGCCGCGCTGGTGCTGGGCTTCTTCCGCGACCTCGCCGGCGGGCGCCAGCGCTGGACCATCGCCGGCAACGGCTACCTGCGAGAGCCTTGTCGCCGAGCGCGCCATCGCCTCGCTGCCCGGGCTCGATGCTGGGCTGCCCGGCGTGGTTCGCGGCCGAGGGCTCGCTCGCGCTGGCCCAAGCGCGCGCCGGCGGCGCGCTGAGCGCCGATGCGGTTCCTTGCCCTGCTCGCCGGCCTGCTGGTCCTGGCGCTGGCGCTGTCGGTCGCGTTCGGCGAGACGGCGCCTTTCCGCCGGCCAGTACGCGAACGCGTTCGCCGATCCCGCTTCGCCCGCCGGCGACCATCCTCTTCGGCATCCGCGCGCCCAGAGCGGCCGCGGCGGCGCTGACCGGCGCGGCGCTGGGCCTCGCCGGCGCGGTGATGCAGGGCCTGCTGCGCAACCCGCTCGCCGAGCCCGGCGTGCTCGGCGTCTCGGCCTGGTCGGGCTGTGCGGCGGCGCTGGCGATCGCGCGGGCCTCGGCGCCGCGCCGGGCGCACTGAGCGTGCGGCGCTGGCCGGCGCGCTGGCGGCCGGCGGGGCCATCGCGCTGCTGGCGGCGCGGTTCCGCGAGCCGGAGACGCTGATCCTCTTCGGCGTCGCGCTGGCGGCGCTGGGCGGCGCGATGACCGCGCTGGTCTTCAACCTCTCGCCCTCGCCGATCACCTACGCCGAGGTGCTGGCCTGGCTGCAGGGCTCGGTCGCCAACCGCGACTGGAGCGACCTCGGCGCCGCCCTCGTCGCGATGGCGCCGGGCGCGGCGCTCTGCGCCTACGCCGCGATCGGCCTGCGGATGCTGACCCTCGGCGAGGAGACCGCGGCGCTCTCCGGCCTGCCGATGGCGCGGTTGCGCGTCGCCGCCATCGCCGGCGCGGCGCTGCTGACCGGCGCGTCGGTGGCGATGGCCGGCGTCATCGGCTTCGTGGGGCTGGCCGCGCCGCACCTGGTGCGCGGCTCCGTGTACGACGATCCGGCCCGCACCCTGGCGCCCTCCGCTGTCGCCGGCGCGATCCTGCTGACGCTGGCCGACCTGCTGGCGCGGGTCATCCCGTCGCGAGGAGGAGCTGCGGCTCGGCGTCGTCACCGCGCTCTTCGGCGCGCCGCTCTTCGCGCTGATCGCCTGGCGCGCGGCGCGGAGCTGGCGGGCGTGAGCGCGATGCTGGAGCTGGAGCGCCTCGCCGTGCGCCGCGGCGGCCGCGACATCCTGGCGGACTCTCAGCTTGAGCGTCGCGGCCGGCGAGATGGTCGGGCTGGTCGGCCCGAACGGGGCGGGCAAGACGACGCTGATCAAGGCCGCGCTCGGCCTGCAGAAGCGCGCCGCCGGCGCAGTGCGCCTCGACGGCCGGCCGCTCGAAACCTTGAGCGAGCGCGAGCGCGCCGCCGTCGCCGGCTACCTGCCGCAGGAGCGCCGCGTCGCCTGGAACATGCCGGCGCTCGACGTCGCCGCGCTGGGCGCCGCCGGCCTCGCGCCGCGCGAGGGCCATGCGGTCGCGCTCGCCTGCCTCGCCGAGCTGGAGGTGGCCGACCTCGCCGGGCGCGGCGTGCTCGACATGTCGGGCGGCGAGCGGGCGCGGGTGCTGCTGGCGCGGCTGCTGGCCACCAGGGCGAGGCTGCTGATGGCCGACGAGCCGGCCGCCGGCCTCGACCCGGAGGCGCAGCTCTTGATCCTGGAGCGCCTGCGCCGGCGCGCCGACGCGGGCGCGGCGGTCGTCGTCACCTCGCACGACCTGGCGCTCGCCGCCCGCTTCTGCGACCGCCTCGCCGTGCTGCACCACGGCGCCCTGCGCATCGTCGCAGCGCCCGGCGCGGCGCTGTCGCGCCAGATCCTGGCCGAGGTGTTCGCGCTGGAAGGCGAGCTGATCGCCTCGCCCGCCGGCCCGATCCTGGCGGCGCGCCGCCTGGCCGCCCCCAGCGCTTGAGGGGCGTCAGCGCGGCGAGCTGACGCCGGTCGGGGCAGGGCCGCGGTCAGCGCCGTCGCGGCGCCGCTGCCGGCGTAGCCGTAGCCATAGCCGCCACGCTTCAGGTCGGCCGGCAACGTCAGCTTGCCGGTCCCGCCGGCGAGCCGCGCGCGATAGACCTGCATCCCCTCCATCACCCGCATCACGTAGTCGCGCGTCTCGGAGAACGGAATGCACTCGATGTAGTCGGCCGGATCGACCGACGACATCCGCGGGTCGCCGCAGTAGGCGGTCCATTCGGTCGGCCGACCCGGGCCGGCGTTGTAGGCCGCGGTCGCCATCACGTACGAGCCGCCGAACTGGTCCATCAGCTGGCCGAGGTAGGCCGCGCCCAGCTGCATGTTGTAGTTGGCGTCGTCCAGGTCGCCGCCGCCGAAGCCGTACTTGTGCGAGAGGGTGCGGGCGGTGCGCCGGCATCAGCTGCATCATGCCGGCCGCGCCGGCCGGCGAGCGCACGTGCGGATCGAAGCCGCTCTCCTGGCGGGTGATGCCGAGCACGTAGGCGGTCTCGACGCCGCCGGCGCCGGGCGTGGGGTGCAGCGGATAGCCGCGCTCGGGCAGCACGTAGCCGTGCTTGGCGGCGGCGCGCACCACCTTCATCGAGAGGTACTGGTCGCCGGCGTTGCGCGCCAGGTCGACCAGCAGGGCGGCCTCCGGCGTCGCTGGGCAGCGCCTCGGCGAGCCCCAGCACGAAGCGCTGGAAGGTCTCCTTGGCGCCGATCTCGGCCAAGAGCCGCGCCGCGCGGATCTCCTCGCGGTCCTCGAAGCGCGCGCGGTCGGCGGCGGTGATCTCCGGGTCCTTGCCGAGCGTGAGGGTGGTCTGGCCGCTCCTGGCCGCGCCGAGCTGGCCATAGAAGGCGGTCGGGTACTTGGCGGCGCCCGCATAGAACAGCTGGGCGTTCACCTCATCGCCCTGCGCCTCGGCCGCGCGGCCGCGCCAGTAGAGCGCGCGGCTGGCGGTGATCGGCGAGGCGCCGATCTGCTGCAGCTTGGCGAAGTGCTCGTCGGCGAGCCTGGGGTCCTTCATCCGCGTCAGCGCGATCCAGCCGGCGTAGAACTCCGCCTCGGCCCCGTCCTGGCCCTGGTCGCACGCCGCTGCCGGCCGCGGCGCGATAGGCGGCGCGCGAGTCGCCGGCCTTCAGCGCTTCGATGACCAGCGCCTTGCGCAGCTTCCACATGCGTTGCTGCGCCTCGGGGTCCGGGATCGCCGCCGGCAGGTTGGGGATCAGCGCCAGCGCACCGGCGTCGTCGCCGCGCCGCTCGGCCCTCAGCGCCTCCTCGTAGTCGAGGCCCGGCGCATTGCGCAGATTGGCGGGCAGTGCGTTGATCAGGCTGTCGGCGTTCGACGATCCCTCGCGCACCGCCATCCGCGCCTGCGCCAGCGCCTGCTGGTCAGCCGGCAGGAACGACGCCAGCTGGTGCGCCGCCTCGCCCTGGCTGCCGTAGAGCAGCATGTCCTCGCGGGCGACATGGTCGTCGGCGCTCAGCACCCCGGCGAAGCGGGTGAGGATCAGCTGCTGGCTCGCCGCGTCGAACGGCCGCGTGCGCCAGACGTGGCGGATCACCTCGGCCGCCTTCGGCTGCTGGCCGGTCGCCTGGTAGGCCGCGGCCAGCGCCACGGCGCCCTGCGCGGTGGTCGGATCGTCGCCGGCGAACCAGTCGATCACCGCCTTCGGGCTGAGCCCGCCGCCCTCGATCACCTTCTCGGTCGCCGACTCGCGGCCCGCCGCGCCCGGCCAGCCGGCGAGGTCGCGCCGCGCGCCCTCCAGCTCGGCGTAGCTCATGCCGTCCGGACTGGTCTCGATCAGCGCCCAGAGCGCGATCTTGCGCGCCAGCGGATCGGCGAGCTGGCTCATCGCCTCGCGGATGCGCGCCGCATCGCCGCGCTTGGCGGCCTCCAGGGCATCGCCCAGCATGCGCGAGTCGGAATCGCTCAGCGGCGCGCGGTACGAATATTGGAGCGTCTGGGCCCCGCCGAGGCCCGGGTCGCTCGCCAGGGCCGCCGTTGCCGCCGCGACTCCGGCGGCTCCAAGGGCGCACGCCGCGCTGATCAGCGCCCGACGCAGACTGAATTTCGATGCCACGCGGCCTCCGTACGCACCTGAAGCGGACGTAGAAGCGCAGGTTGCGGGCCCGCGACTCCCCGACATAATTGTCCTGAGCGTCCCATACAGCCGGGTTAACGCCCGGTGAATTCACGGCTTCTTGCGCTCCATGCCTCTTCCGAAGCTCCGCGGCGTGTTCACCGCGCTGGTCACGCCCTTTCGCGATGGCGCCCTCGACGAGGCGGCCTTCGTGAAACTGGTCGAGCGCCAGATCGCCGGCGGCGTGCACGGCCTGGTGCCGGTCGGCACCACGGGCGAGACCGCGACATTGAGCCACGACGAGCACCGGCGGGTCGTCGAGCTTGCCGTCCAGACCGCGGCCGGCCGCGTGCCGGTGATCGCCGGCGCCGGCTCCAACTCGACGCCGAGGCGATCGAGCTCGCCCAGCACGCCAAGGAGATCGGGGCCGACGCGGTGCTGGCCGTCACCGGCTACTACAACCGGCCGAGCCAGGAGGGCATCTACCGCCACTTCGCGGCGATGGACGCGGCGGTCGACATCCCGATCATCGTCTACAACGTGCCCTCGCGGACCATCGTCGACCTCTCCAACGAGCTCATCGAGCGGCTCGCCAAGCTGCCGCACATTGTCGGCATCAAGGACGCCACCGGCGACATGGCGCGGCGCCAGCCTGCAGCGGCTCGCCTGCGGCGCGGACTGGCTGCTGCTCTCGGGCGACGATCCGAGCGCGCTCGGCTACATGGCGCACGGCGGCCACGGCTGCATCTCGGTGACCTCGAACGTGGCGCCGGAGGCCTGCGCCGCCTTCTTCAACGCCTGCCTGGCCGGCGACTGGGAGAGCGCGCGCGACTGGCAGGGGCGGCTGATCCGGCTGCACAAGGGGCTGTTCCTCGACGCCTCGCCGTCGCCGACCAAGTTCGCGCTCGCCGCAGCTGGGGCTCTGCTCCGACGAGACGCGCCTGCCGATCGCGCCCTGCGCCGAGGCGGTGAAGCCGGCGTGCTGGCGGCGATGCGCGAGGCGGGCCTCGAGCCAAGCTCAATTGATGCCGAAGCTGATCGCCGAGAACCGCCGCGCGCGGTTCGACTACTTCCTGGACGAGAAGCTCGAGGCGGGCCTGCATGCTCACCGGCACCGAGGTGAAGGCGCTGCGCGAAGGCCGCGCCAACATCGCCGAGTCCTACGTCGCCGTCGACGGCCGCGAGCTCGCGCTGATCAACGCCCACATCCCCGAATACGGCCCGGCCAACCGCTTCAATCACGAGCCGCGGCGGCAGCGGAAGCTGCTGATGCACCGCAGGCAGATCGACAAGCTGATCGGCGCCGCCCAGCGCGAGGGCCGCACGCTGGTCCCGACCCGGCTCTATTTCAACGACCGCGGCATGGTTAAGCTGGAAGTGGCGCTCGCCCGCGGCAAGAAGGAGCACGACAAGCGCGCCGCCGAGTCCGAACGCGACTGGAAGCGCGAGCAGGGGCGGCTGATGCGGGAGCGGGGCTGATGCGACGGATCTGGGCTTTGGGACTGGCGGCCTGCGCCGCGCTCGCCGGCCAGGCCGTCGCCGCCGGCGCGCCGAGCGTGCTGCACATCTCCTCGCACCTGCCGAAGGCGGCGCAGGCGTCGCTCGACGGCAAGCCGGCGGTGCGCGCGCCGGGCTACGGCTCGACGAACCTCCCCGTCGCCGCCGGCCATCACGTCCTGAAGATCGTCACCGCCTCGGGGGCCACTTACCAGGCCGCGCTGGACCTGAAGCCCGCCGCTCTGATGACCTGGAAGGGCAGGGGCTACTGGTGCGTCAACCTCTTGGAGCGCTCGCTCGAGGTCTACTCGACCGAGGACTGCGAGGAAGACGTCACCGACGCGGGCTGAGGCCCGGCTAGAGCACGCAGTGCGGTCCTCGAGCCAGTGGACGCCTAGTCGTACTTGACGAGTTGGACCTCGAGTCCGTCGGGCTGCTTCAAGAACGACGTGTACATGCGGGCGAAGTTGCGACGGTGGGGCGCCTCGCTGACTTCCATGCCGGCGACGACCAGAACCTCGTGCGCGCTATCGACGTCGTCGGTTCGAAAGCCGAGGTGGCGGAAGTGGACCTGGGCGTCGCCCGAGCGGCCCAGCTCAAGTTTCAACCCCGAGCCAGGATCAGCGACCAGGGCGAAGTGTTCGGATCTTGTCTCGACGACCATCCCGAACGCGTTTGTCAGGCGGTCGACCAACGCATCCAGATTTGGGGTGGTGAGGGCGATGTGGTCCAGAATGGGTGTCTTCGGAGGGCTCATGCCGCTGGACATATATCAGTCGCAAAATACATCAAGACAAATTGATGTAATTCCGACCTGGCCGAGGACTGCGAGGAAGAGGCCACCGACGCCACCATGCCGCAGCCGTCTGACCGTGGCGCCCAACGGAGCCTTGGACCAAACCGCTGGCCGCTGCGCTATGAATGGGCGACCGGGGGCCGCAACGGCTTGGTCTGGATTGGCGGTGGGAAGTGGCTGAGACGATGAACGTCTTCTTCGCGGGGCTCGCGACCGAGACCAACTCTTTTTCGTCGATCCCCACCGCCGAGGCCGCCTTCGCGCTCGGGCAGCGGCGCGGCGAGGCGGTGTTCGGCGACCGCGGCATGTACGGCGAGATGGCCCGCGCCTTGCGCGAGTTGGTCGAGGCGGAGGGCGGGCGCGTCAGCCCCGGCCTCTTCGCCTTCGCCCAGCCGGCCGCGCCCACCGTTCAGTCGGTCTACGAGCGTCTGCGCGACATCCTGCTGGACGACCTGAGCGCCGCCATGCCGGTCGACATGGTCATCCTCTTCCTGCACGGGGCGATGATCTCGCAGGACTGCTGGGACTGCGAGGGCGAGATCCTGACCAAGGTGCGCCAGATCGTCGGACCGCAGACGCCGGTGGGCGTCGTGCTGGATCCGCACGCCCACCTCACCGAGACGATGCTGGGTGAGGCGACCGTGCTCTGCTTCCAGAAGGAGTACCCGCACATCGACGGCGTCGCGCGGATCGGCGACGCCTTCCGCATCTGCCGCAGCGTGCTGGCCGGCGAGGCGCGGCCGACGTACGCCGTGCACGACTGCCGGATGGTCTCGTTCTGGCCGACCCAGAGCGGGCCGATGCGCGGCTTCGTCGACCGGATGCTGGATCGCGAGGGGAAGGATGGCGTCCTCTCGATTTCGTTCGTACACGGATTTCCCTGGGGCGACACGCCGGTGACCGGCGCGAAGATGCTGGTCTACGCCGACGGCGACGAGGCCAAGGCCGCCGCGCTCGCCCGCACGCTCGGCGAGGAGATCTGGGGCTTGAGGGACGAGACCAAGATCCGGCAGCTGCCGCTGGACGCGGCGCTGGAGCGGATGGCGGCGGTGAACCTCGGGCCGCTGGTCGTCGCCGACATCGCCGACAACGCCGGCGGCGGCGCGCCGGCCAATTCCACCTTCGTCGCCCGGGAGATCCTTAAGCGAGGCCTCACCGACGTCGGCCTGGCGCTGTTCTACGACCCGCAGGCGGTGGCCTTCTGCCATGAGGTCGGCGTCGGCGCCGAGATCGACCTGCGCGTCGGCGGCAAGCTCGGTCCGTCCTCGGGCGATCCGCTCGACCTGCACGCCACGGTGCGCGGCCTGGCGCGGAACGCCACGCAGGTCGGCCTCTCCGGTCTCGTGGGCTTAGGCGACGCCGCCTGGATCGAGGTGGACGGCGTCCACTTCATCCTCTGCTCGCAGCGCACCCAGTGCTTCCACCCCACCGCCTTCACGGCGCTGGGGCTCGATCCGACCACGCTCAGGTCCATCGTCGTGAAGTCGACCAACCACTTCCGCGCCGGCTTCGATCCGATCGCCACCGACGTCGTCTATGTCGACACGCCCGGGCGCGATCCGCTCCGACTTCGCGGCCATTCCCTACCAGCGCTTCACGGCGCCGTACTGGCCGAAGGTGGACGATCCGTGGGCGTGAGCAGAATGCTCCGGCCCCCGCTACCTCAACCAACATCAAGGGTGTCATCCCGGAAGCTCGCGCCAGCGAGCTGTCCGGGATCAACTGCCTGCAGCGGCGCTAAGTAGATCCCGGACAAGCGCTGCGCGCTTTCCGGGATGACAACCTGGATTGGGATAATCAGAGGTCGATCACCTCAGCTGAACCGGCCCGGCGACAAGGCCTCGTCGACCGCGTCGGCGGCCGGCGCGCCGCCGATCAGGCGGGCGGCGCGCTTTGCCAGCGCCGCGGCGGTCTGGATGCCGTAGCCGCCCTGGCCGGCCAGCCAGAAGAAGCCGTCTGTCCGGCGGATCGAACCCGCAGACCGGCGTGCGGTCCGGCGCGAAGGTGCGAAGGCCCGCCCAGCGGTGCGTGATGCGGCGGATGCTCAGCGTCGTCGCCCGCTCGATGCGGTCGACCGCGATGGCGACGTCGAGGTCCTCCGCTTGCGCGTCGGTCGGCGCCGAGTCGGTCTCGTCGGCCGGCGAGATCAGCAGCCGTCCGGCGTCCGGCTTGAAGTAGAAGGTCTCGCCCGCCTCGATCACCAGCGGCCAGGCGGCGAAGTCCATGGCCGGGCCATCGATCAGCGCCACGGTCCGCCGCTTGGGCGAGAGGCCGAGCGGCGCGAGGCCGGCCAGACGCCGCGACCTGATCGGCCCAGGCGCCGGCGGCGTTGACAACGACCGGGGCGGCGAACTCGCCCGCGCGGGAGGCGGTGGTCCAGAGACCCGCCTCGCGCCGCAGGCCCGTGACGCCGGCGTCGGCAGCGAGCCGGCCGCCGCGGCGGCGCAGGCCGGCGACGTAGCCCTGGTGCAGGGCGGCGACGTCGATATCCATCGCGCCGGCTTCGTAGAGTCCGGCGACGCTGGCCTCCGGCCGCAGCACCGGCACGCGCGAGCGGACCTCGTCGCCGGAGAGCCAGGCGAACGCGCCGGACTCCGCCGCCTCGGCCGCGAGCGCATCCAGCCGCGGCCGCTCGGCCTCGCTGGCGACGAAGAGCGCGCCGCGCGGGCCAAGCAGCGGCGTCTCGCCAAAGCCCTCCGGCGGCGCGGTCAGGAAGGGCCGGCTCGCGCGGCTCAGCGCCCGGACGACGGCGTTGCCGTAGGTCTCGGAGAACAGCGCCGCCGAGCGGCCGGTGGCGTGGAAGCCCGGCTGCGCCTCCTGCTCCAGCACGATCACGCGGTGCTCGCCTGCCAGCTCGTACGCCGCCGACGCGCCGGCCATCCCGGCGCCGATCACAAGGATGTCGGCGAGCTCCGCCAAACCGTCAGCCTCGCGAGCGGCCGTCCAGCAGCCTGCGCGCCTCGGCGAACACCGCCTCGAACATCGTGGGCGTCAGCCGGCCGGTGTTCGTGTTGAGGCGCGAGCAGTGGTAGCTGTTGATCAGCGCGTAGGGGCCGGCGTCGAGGCGGGCGCCGTGGCCGGCGCCGCCGGCCGAGGCCTTCAGGCCCAGCGCCCTCAGCACGTTGCGCCGCGCGACGTCGCCCAGCGTCACGATCACCTTCAGGCGCGGCAGGGCGGCGATCCGCGCGGCGAGGAACGGGCGGCAGGCGGCTTCCTCGGCGGTCTCCGGCTTGTTGCCGGGCGGCGCGCAGCGGACGGCGTTGGTGATCATGCAGTCCACCAGCGTCAGGCCGTCGTCCGCCCGCGCCTCGTAGCGGCCGCGTGCGAAGCCGGACTTCAGCAGCGTCTCGTAGAGCAGCACGCCGGCGAAATCGCCGGTGAACGGCCGGCCGGTGCGGTTGGCGCCGGTGCGGCCCGGCGCGAGGCCCACGACCAGCAGCCGCGCGTCCGGATCGCCGAACGAGGGCGCGGGTCCGTTCCACCAGTCCGGATGGGCGGCGCGATTGGCCGCGCGGTACGTGGCGAGGCGCGGGCAGATCGGGCAGTCGCGCGGCGGCTCCGGGTCGGCGGCCGCGGCTAGAGCGCGTTCAGCAAAAGTGGGAACTATCTTTTGCGTCCGAACGCGCTCCAACGTTTCGAACCGGAGCGGTTTCCAAGAGAGCTTGCCGATTCCGGCAAGCTCGAAACCGCTCTGGCGCCAGATCAGTCCTCGGCATCTGCCTCCTGGCGATGGCCGACATGGTTGTCGGGATGATGCTCGCGGACGGCTCTGGCCTGCGCCTTGGCCTCCTGGATCACCCGCGGCAGCCGCGCCGGCCGGCCGATGATCTCGGAGAGGTCGGCGAGGTCGATGAAGACGTCGGCCTGGCGGCGCAGGTCGTCGGAGGCCATCGGCGGCTGCGACTTCACGGTAGAGACCACCGTCACCCGCACGCCCTTGCGCTGCACGGCCTCCACGAGGCGGCGGAAGTCGCCGTCGCCGGAGAACAGCACCACATGGTCGACCCGATCGGTGATCTCCATCATGTCGACCGCCAGATCGACGTCCATGTCGCCGCGCCAGCGCTTGCGCCCTTGCGCGTCGACGTATTCGCGCGCCGACTTGGTCACCAGCGTGAAGCCGTTGTAGTCGAGCCAGTCGACCAGCGGGCGGATCGGCGAATAGTCCTGCTCCTCCACCAGCGCCGTGTAGTAGTAGGCGCGCACCAGGACGCCGCGGGCGCGGAACTCTTCCAGCAGGCGCTTGTAGTCGATGTCGAAGCCCAGCCCCTTCGCCGAGGAGTAGAGGTTGGCTCCATCGATGAAGAGAGCCAGTCGCTCGGTGGGATAGAAGGTCATCTGACGTGCCAATCCTTCCGGGATCTCGCTCCGCCCCCCATGACGAGGACGTGGTCCTCGCGCTCGGCGGAGATCTGGCCGGGGACTATCCCAGCCTCCAAGCGCTTTTGGAAGCGGCCCTTTCAAGCTTCCCGCGCGCCGGATTGCGCGTTGTCCGGCGATCGGGCTGGTGGCGCTCGGCCGCATGGCCCGATCCAAGTGAGCCTGCGTATCTCAACGGGGTCGTCATTGTCGAGACGACGCTTTCGCCAGCCGAGGTTCTGGCGAGAATTCTTGCCCTGGAAGCCGAGTTCGGCCGCAAGCGCGGCGCCGCCAACGCCCCGCGCACGCTCGACATCGACCTCATCGCCTACGGCCGCCGGGTGATCGACGCGCCGGGCCTCGCCCTGCCGCATCCGCGGGCCGCCGAGCGCCGCTTCGTGATGGGCCCGCTGGCCGAGATCGCGCCGGACTGGACCCATCCGACGCTCGGCAGGACCGCCGCTGAGCTGGCGGCCTGCGCGACGGTAGGGGTCGACGCTGCGCCGGCCGCCTAAGGCCGCTCCCAAAGACGCGCGGCCATGCCTACATGCTGGCGACCAATGGTTTATCGGGCCGGGCGACGGTCCTGTCCCTCGTCTTCGCGGCCCTTGTCCGGCGCCGAAGCCCCTCGACGCCGACGTTGAAGCGGATCTCAAGCGGAGAACTACAATGTCCGAACTAGAGTCGCCGATGAGCCAAGTAGAAGTCGAGCAGAAGAGCTATGCGATGCCCCCAGAGGATGGGATCAGCATCGCGCACTTTCTCACCGTTGCCGACATCGAACGCTCGGCTCGGTTTTACGAGAAGGTGTTCGGAGGGCGCGTTCTGAGCAGAGGCGACAGCAGCGGCGCGCCGGGGTACATCCAGATCGCGAACACTTGGCTCATTGTCAACGTCGGCGGCGGTCCGACCCCCGACAAGCCATCGGTGACGCTCAGCGTCCCGGCCGACCCCAATTCAGTCAGCAGCTTCATGAATATCCGCGTTGCCGACATTCAGGCTTGCTACGACTTATGGCGCAGTCGAGGCGCCGAGTTTATCACCGAGCCTAAGGAAAAGTACGGCGAGACCCGCTGCTACATTCGTGATCCCGACGGCTATATTATAGAAGTTGGGCAAAGCAAGCCGGACTTCACTTACGGCTAGACCGCGCGACACGTGAAACCATCGATGGTGACGGCAAGCCGAGCTGGCGGCAGCCGCGACCGTCGGCGCGGACGCCGCGCCGGTCGCTTAAGGCCGCGTACTCACAAAGACGGGTGGCGAGGCCTGCGTCGCGGGTGCGGACGCGGCGGTTCCTAGTCGGACCGCCGCGCCGAGATCTTGATGCGAGCTTGACGCGCGCCAGTTCAGGCACGCCGATCAGATCATCGAACAAGGTCCGAAAGTGGAGCATCGCTTGGCGCTGCTCTTCGGTGGTGGCCTGGCCGCCGGCTTGGCGCACCGCGATGTCGTGGCCGGCGCGGTAATGCTTCACGACCACCGGATGGTCGACAGAAATATCCGCCGCGCGCTGGTCGAAGTCAGCCAACGGATAGCCGCAGGTGGACATGACGAGCCCGAGCAACTGATCCGCCTCCGTCACCGCGATAGCCGGATCGTCCACGAATTTCGCCTGAAATCTTCGCCCAGGAAGCCAGGTAGAAGTCCCGCTCGGTCGCGGTCGGCGGGCGAAGCGTGAGCTTGTCGACGCGCTTTTCGGCCGCGCGCAGCCCGGACTCCGCCTTGCTCCGCCCACTTTGTTCGACGGCGTGGTCGTACTCCGGTCCGAACTGGGCGCGCAGGCGGTTTGTCTTGCGATTGCGCAGGAAAAGCAGCGCTGCGACGAGCAGGATCGCAACGACGATCGCGCCGGCGAAATATAGGATTGCGGTCTCGTGGGTTGCGAGCGGGCGCCTACCGCCAATTGCCGGAACGCGGACCTGCTCAGGGTCGAACTCAGTTATCGCCATCATGCCCGGAACGGTCGCTCTTCAGTCGTCCTCGTTGCGCCAGATCGCGCGGAAGAGGTCGCTCTCGCGCCGGAGCGCGGCGGCGTCGCCGCGGGCGGCGATGCGGCCCTCGTCCAGCAGCACGATCTCGTCGGCGCGGGCGAAGGCTTCGCGGCGGTGCGAGACGGCGAGGCAGGTGCGCCGTCCGTCCGCGAAGAGCCCGCGCCACAGCGCCTGCTCGGTGGCGACGTCGAGCGCGCTGGAGATGTCGTCGAAGACCAAGAGGTCGGCGTCGCGCACGAACATCCGCGCCGCCGCGGCGCGCTGCAGCTGGCCGCCCGAGAGGGTGACGCCGCGCGCGCCGACCAGCGTCTCAAGGCCGGCGTCGAAGCCGGCGAGGTCGGCGTCGAACACCGCCAGCGCCACCGCGGCGGCCAGCGCTTCGTCCGTGGCGGTCTCGCCCATCAGGATGTTGTCGCGGAGGCTCTCGCTGAAGAGCCGCGGCGCCTGGGCGGTGTAGGCGCAGCGCGGCGGGACCAGGAACGTCGCCGGATCGTCGACCAGCCGGCCGTTCCAGCGGATCTCGCCGGCGTCGCGAGGGATCAGACCCAGCAATGCGCGCAGCAGCGTCGTCTTGCCGGCGCCGACCCGTCCGGTGACCACCACGAAGCCGCCGCGCCTCAGGTCGAGGTCGACGTCCGCGACGCCACGCCCGCTGTCGGGATGGCGCCGCGTCAGGCCGCGAACGGTGAGCGTCTTCAACGCCTCGTCGCCACTTGCCGCGGCCGTCGCTGCTGTCCGCTTCGGCCGCGCCACCAGGTGCAGCGGCGGCGCGTCCGCGACGAGCTCGCGCATCCGGTTCAGCGAGACGCCCGACTGCCGCTCGGTCGCCAGGATCTGGCCGACGATGTTGGGCGCGGCCGAGACCATGCCGAGGTAGGTGGCGAACAGCGTGAAGTCGCCGATCGTGAAGTGGCCGAGCCGCATGCTCTGCGCGGCCAGCAGCAGCACGCAGCCGGTCGCCACCGCGGCGATGTTGATGTTGGTGACCGCCAGCGCCGAGGAGAACATCAGGTCGCGGATCGAGGCGGTGCGGCGAAGGTCGTTGAGCGCCTTCAGCCGCCCGACCACGCGCCCCTCGGCGCCGGCCAGCTTGATCGACTGCGCCGCGCCGAACGTCTCGCCGATGAAGCTGGTCACCGCCGCGGTCGCCTCGCGCGCCGCCTTGCGGTAGCCCTGGATCTGCCGCGTCAGCAGATAGGTCAGCGCCACGGTGGCGAGCATCGGCACGGCCACCACCAGGGTGATCGTCGCATTGACGTGCAGCATGATCGCGAAGGCCGCGACGCCGGTCAGCACCTGCGGGCTGACGATCAGGATGGTCGAAAGGCCGACCGTCTCCAGCACGTCGTCGCGGAAGCGGCTCACCGCTTCGCCCGGCGAGCCGGGCAGCACGCGCGGACCCGGCGCGCTGACCAGCCAGTCCATCATGTTGCGCTTGAAGAGCGCCTCGCCGCCGTAGCGGAACACGTTGAACAGCACCCCGCCGCAATAGAGCATGCCGAAGCGGCCGAGCTCGAGGCCGACCACGAGCGCGATCAGGCTCCAGACGTTGACGCCGGCGGGGCCGCGGCCGCTGAGGCGAATCGAAGATCGCCCGGTTGATCAGCCCCGGCGCCAGCACCAGCAGGAAGTAGACGACGTAGAAGCTGACGCTGGCGAGGAACGACCAGCGATTGGCGCGGATGACGCCCGCCGCGTGCCGCCAGGTTCCGGCGGCGGTCATGCCAGCGCCTCCTCGAGGCCGGCGCGCAACAGGCCGGCGAAGCGCGAGCCCGGGTCGGCGGCCAGCGCCGGCCGCGCGCCCTCTTCGACGACGCGGCCCGCGTCCAGGATCATGATCCGGTCGACCCGGCGGACGGTCGAGAGGCGATGGGCCACGATGATCGTGGTCCTGGGCCGCGCGCCGCCGGCCGCTCGGCCGAGCAGGCGGCCCATGGCGCGCTCGAGCAGTCGCTCGGTGGCCGGATCGAGCCGCGACGAGGCCTCGTCCAGCAGCACGACGCCGGGCTCCTTCAGGAAGACGCGGGCGAGGGCCAGCAGCTGCGCCTCGCCGGCCGAGAGGCCGCCGCCGCCGACTAGCACCGTATCGAGGCCGCCCGCCTGCCGCGCCAGCCATGCGCTCAGCCCGAGGTCGTCCAGCACCTCGTTCAGCCGCGCATCGGGCACCCCTGGATCGAAGAAGGTGAGGTTGTCGCGCACGCTGGCCTGGAAGATCTGCACGTCCTGCGTCACCACGCCGACGTGGGCGTGCAGCTGCGCCAGGGTGGCGCGCGGGATCGCCTCGCCGTCGAAGCGGATCTCGCCGACGCTCGGGTCGTAGAGCCGGCAGATCAGCCGCGTGAGCGTGGTCTTGCCGCTGCCGGTGCGGCCGAGGAGGCCGAGCGTGGCGCCGGCATCGAGCCGGAACGAGACGTCGTTCAATACCGGCTCGCCGTCCCGATAGGCGAAGCTGACGTGGTCGAGCTCGATCCGCGGCGCGGATCGCGCCCAGACGAGGCCGGGGCCGGGCTGCACGCGCGGGGCCATCGCCTGCAGCTCCTGCACGCGGCCGAGGCTCGCCATCGTGCGCTGCAGGTCCTGGATCTGGCCGCCGATGGTCTCCAGCGGCGCGCGCAGCATGGCGGTGTACTGGACCAGCAGGTAGACCTCGCCGAGCGAGGCCTGGCCGCGCAGGTAGAGCCAGACCCCGAGGCCGAGCGCCATCCCGAAGCCGGCGATGAAGACGCCGTTGGCGATCAGCACGATGTAGACGGCCGCGACGCGGATCGCCCGCACGCCGCGGGCGGTGAGGTTGTCGTTCAGAGCGCCGAGGCCCCGCATCACATAGGCGCCGCCACCGTTGGCGCGCACGTCGTCGAGCCCGCCGATCCGCTCCTCGACGAAGCCAGCCAGCTCCGAGCGCGCCTGCCGCTCGGCGGCGAAGAGCGGCATGCCGAGCCGGCGCGAGAAGAAGATGATCGAAAAGGCGATGGCCGCGAAGGCCGTCAGCGCCGCGCCGATCCAGACATTGCGGACCGTCAGCACCACCAGGATGCCGACCATCAGCAACCCCGAGCCCAGGATCTGGAACACGAACTGCGAGAACACCGAGGCCAGCGAGGAGACATCGCCATCGATGCGCTCGATCAGCTCGCCGGGCGTGCGGGCGTTGTGGAACGACATGTCGAGCGCCAGGCAGTGGCGCGCGAGGTCTTCGCGTAGGCGGTTGGCGGCGCTCCAGCCCACCGAGGCGCTGAAGTAGGACCCCGCCAGCCGCACCAGCTGGCCTATGAGCGTCGCGGCGATGAAGAGGCCGGCGAGCAGCAGCAACTGGCCCACCGGCGCAGCCGCCCCGCGGCGCGCGACCAGGTCGATGAAGCGGCTGGTCATCTGCGGCGCGGTGATCTGCAACCCGACGCCGACGACGAGGCACAGCGCCAGCATCAGCACCCGCACGCCCTGCGGACGCAGGTATTTCCAGAGCAGCGGCCCCAGCTTGCGCAGCGCGGCCGGCGCCGCTGTCGCATGATTGGGGCTCGTCACGGTCATCGCCCCATCATCCGAACCACCCCCAGTGGCCAAGGCGCAAGCCGGCGCGAACATAGAGCGCCATGCCCTCGCGCCAGGCGCCCAGGAGCCCCGCCAGCCAGCGGCGGGCGGCGCTGGCTGGCAGAGGGCTCCGCCAGGGAGAGACAGCCTCGCACCGCGACAGCGCGGCCGGCGCGGCGATCTCGTGTTCTGCTGACATGAGCGCCCCGATGCTGTGGTGGGGCAGGGAAACTATGCAGAATTTGCTGCTTGCGGCAGTCTTGAATTGAAGTTTGTTCGTGCTACCTTAGTATTGCCCGTAACTCAGGCCGCCTTCGGCCAGCGCCGTCTCTGCATCCACGAGCGAACAGGCGCCGTCGGGTGGCCGCTCAAGACCGCGCGGGTCTCGCTTTGCTCAAGAGGCCACGGGGCGAGGCAAGTTTGGCCGCAAAATTAATCGAAGGTTCACCGCGCAGAGTTCGCAGATTGAACTCCGTGATTCCAACGCCATCGCAATACTGATACGTTTGTCGTTGGAAGGGACCGCCGCTGACTCGGCCCTCGACGATATAATCCTCGCATCCTACTTTGTTCGATGGTGCCGAGGAGAAGGCAACATCCATCTCGGCAATGTCCGGCTTGATCCGGGTAAAACCCCCGCCTTTGTATCTCGGTATCAGTACCGGAAGCCCGAAGCCCGTGCCTATGCAGACGAAGGTCGCATAATCGCACCGGGGCAATAGCATCGCTGGGGCAGAAGCTGGTCCATAAACCATGAGTTGGCACTCGTCGTAGAACAGCTTCGCGCTGGCTCCTCCACCTAAGCCTCTGATCTCGTACACGATGGGAGGCGGTGACCCGGCGTCCGCCGTCAGGCACCCAACGTGCTCAGCATGCCATTTGGTGTTGGTTGGCTCGGCCAGAACGCTGCTCGCCAGCGTGACCGAGCCGACGAACACCACGCCACGACTTCCCCAGGCGCTGCGCATCAGGCCGCCTTCGGCCAGCGCCGGCGTCTCAGCATTCTCAGCCTTGCGAACAGCCGGCGGCGCTGCGGCGGCGGCAACGGCGCGAGGTTGCGCCGGAAGTCCTCGGCGCAGGCGCGCCACGAGAAGCGCTCCGCGTAAGCCCGCGCCGCCGCGCGGTCGAACGTCAGCGCCTCCAGGCAGGCGGCGCGCAGGTCATCGCTCACCGCCACCACGGAGCGGTCCAGGTCCTTCGGGCCCGGCGCATCGAACCCGGCCACCGGCACGCCCGCCGCCAGCGCCTCCACCATAACCCCGCCCCAGGTCTCGGTGAGGCTGGGAAAGACGAAGACGTCGGCGTCGACGTAGCAGCGGGCGAGGTCCTCGCCCGACTTGTAGCCGGTGAACAGCACCTCGGGATGACGGGCCTGCAGCATCTCGCGGTCGGGCCCGTCGCCGACGATCACCTTGCCGCCCGGCAAGTTGAGGCTGAGAAAGGCCTCGAGGTTCTTCTCCACCGCCACGCGGCCGACGTTGACGAAGATCGGCCGCGGCAGGCCGGGGTATACGCCGCCACCCTCCCCACGCAGCCGCGGGTGGAAGAGCTCGGTGTCGACCGCCCGCAGCCACGGCGCCAGGTTCTTGAACCCGCGCCGCTCCAGCCGCTCGCGCATCGAGGCCAGCGAGACCATCACGCGGCCGCTACGGGCATGGAAGGCGCGCACGAAGCCGTAGCCGGCCGCCAGCGGCACGAACGGGAAGCGGGCCGTCACGTACTCGGGCCACTGGGTGTGGTAGCAGGTCGAGAACGGGAAGCCGTGCTTGAGGCACACCGCCCGCGCCTCCCAGCCGAGCGGGCCCTCGGTCGCCAGGTGCACGGCGTCCGGCGCGAACCCGGTGAAGCGCGCCTCGATGTCCTCGCGGGCGCCCAGCGCCAGCCGGATCTCGCTGTAAGTGACGAGCGGCACGGTCCGGTAGCCGTCGGCCGGCGAGATCACCTCCACCACGCAGCCCGTGGCGCGCAGCTCGGCCACCAGCCGCTCCAGCGTACGCACGACACCGTTCACCTGCGGCGCCCAGGCGTCGGTCACCAGCAGGATGCGATGGGCGAGGGGCTCGGCGGTCTCGGACATGGCGCGGCGAAGTCTAATGACCGGCCGGGCCGGCGCAACGGGGTTGACGGGCGGCCGCCGCACCGCTCGATAGGCCCCGCCATGTCGCTGACGCTGCACTACCACCCGCTCGCGGCCTACTGCTGGAAGGTGTTGATCCCGCTCTACGAAGACGACACGCCGTTCGAGCGGGTGATCGTCGACCTTGGCGATGAGGCGTCGCGGGCGGCCCATCTGGCGCTCTGGCCGATGGGCAAGATGCCGGTGCTGCGCGACGCCGCGCGCGGCGAGACCGTGCCGGAATCGAGCGTCATCATCGACTACCTCGACCGCTACTACCCGGGACCCGCGCCGTTCACCCCGGCCGATCCGGACCAGGCCTGGCGCACGCGGCTCTGGGACCGGTTCTTCGACCTGCACGTCCAGGGCGCGGTGCAGAAGATCGTGGGCGACCGCATCCGCCCGGCCGGCAGGCAGGACCCCCAGGGCGTCGCCGACGCCCGCGCGCAGCTCACCGCGGCGCTCGCGCACCTGGAGCGCCAGGCCGGCTCGCGGACCTGGTTCTCCGGCGACAAATTCGGCCTCGCCGACTGCGCGGCCGCGCCGGCGCTCTACTACGCTAACCGCGTGCAGCCGTTCGGGACCGGCCAGGCGGCCGTCCGGGTCTATCTCGATCGCCTGATGGCGCGGCCCGCCTTCGCCCGTGTGCTGAGGGAAGCCGAGCCGTATTTCGCGATGTTCCCGACCGGCTAGCAAGTGGGCCGCGGCGACCAATCGCCTCGCGGCGTTGCGTTGCGGGGCGCGCGCCTCTATCTTTACCGCTCCCACCTCAAGGCGAGACTTTTCATGGCGCGCGTCACCGTCGAAGACTGCATTGACAAGGTTCCCAACCGCTTCGGCCTCGTGCTGCTCGTCGGCGCACCGGGCGCGGGCCATCTCGGCCGGCGGCCAGATCCTCGTCGATCGCGACAACGACAAGAACCCGGTGGTGGCGCTGCGCGAGGTCGCCGACGACGTCGTCGATCCGGAGGAGCTGAAAGAGGCGCTGATCGGCACGCTGCAGCGCGTCGACGAGCACTCCGAGGCCGAGGAAGAGGCCGAGACCCTGGCGCTGCTCGCCGATCCTTCGCATATGCAGATGAGCGAGCAGGAGCTCGTGCGGGCGCTGCAGAGCGACCGCGACGGCGGCCAGGAGGAGCGCTACTGAGCGCGGAAGGTTTAACCCCGCTCACGACAACCACGACGCCGACCATCCCGGCGGCTGTCCCGCTCGCGGACGGCCCAACGAGACCCGGGCCTGCGCCCGCCAGGGCGGCCGGCGCCGGCCCGCCCAAGTTCCTGCGCCAGTACGAGCTCATCGAGCGCGTCAAGGCCTACGATCCCACCGCGGACGAGGGCCTCTTGAACCGCGCCTACGTCTACGCCGTCCGCTCGCACGGCTCCCAGAAGCGCGCCTCGGGCGACCCCTACTTCGCCCATCCGATCGAGGTCGCCGGCATCCTCACCGAATACCGGATGGACACCGCGACCATCGTCACCGCGCTGCTGCATGACGTCATCGAGGACACCGAGGTCACCCGCGAGGAGATCGCCCGCGCCTTCGGCGAGGAGATCGCCGAGCTGGTCGAAGGCGTCACCAAGCTGTCGCGGCTGGCGCTCGGCGCCGAATACAAGCGCCAGGCCGAGAACCTCAGGAAGTTCATCCTGGCGATCTCGCGCGATGTGCGGGTGCTGCTGGTCAAGCTCGCCGACCGGCTGCACAACATGCGCACGCTGGGCTTCATCAAGAACGCCGCCAAGCGCGAGCGCATCGCCCGCGAGACGCTGGAGATCTACGCCCCGCTCGCCCGCTCGATCGGCTGCCACCGGATCTGCATCGAGCTCGAGGAGCTGGCCTTCTCGCAGCTCAACCCGGTCGCCCGCGATGCGATCGTGCGGCGGCTCGATCAGCTGCGCGCCGGCCAGGGCGAGGCGGTCGCCATGGTCAGCCGCGAGATCTCGGCCAAGCTGGAGGAGTCGGGCATCCCGGCCCGCGTCTACGGCCGCGAGAAGCACCCCTACTCGATCTGGCGCAAGCTGCAGCGCAAGTCGCTCGGCTTCTCGCAGCTCTCCGACATCTTCGCCTTCCGGGTGATCGTCGACAGCGAGGTCGACTGCTACCGCGCGCTGGGGGTCGTGCACCGCACCTGGCCGTGCGTGCCTGAGCGCTTCAAGGACTTCATCTCGACCCCGAAGCGCAACAACTATCGCTCGATCCACACCACGGTGGTGGGGCCCAAGGGCATGCGGATCGAGATGCAGATCCGCACCGAGGCCATGGACCTGGTGGCCGAGGAGGGCGTCGCCGCCCACTGGCGCTACAAGGACCAGAGCTACGGCTTCGACCCCGAGGCGGCCGAGGCCGCCGGCGGCCGCGATCCGCTCGCGAACCTGCGCCAGCTGGTGCAGATGCTGGAGCACGGCGGCGACAGCGAGGAACTCGTCGAGCACGCCAAGCTCGAGATGTTCCTCGACCAGGTGTTCGTCTTCACGCCGAAGGGTCGGCTCGTCAGCCTGCCGCGCGGGGCGATGCCGCTCGACTTCGCCTATGCGGTGCACACCGACGTCGGCGACACCTGCGTGGGCGTGAAGATCAACGGCGAGCTTCGGCCGCTGCGCACCGAGCTCACCAACGGCGACGTGGTGGAGGTGATCCGCGGGCCGAACGCCGTAACGCCGGCCGACTGGCCGTCGCTGGCGATCACCGGCCGCGCCCGCTCGGCGATCCGCCGCCACATCCGCCAGGCCGAGAAGGAGGAGTTCACCCGCCTCGGGCGCGCCTCGCTGGAGCGCACGCTGGAGCGGGCCGGCAAGCCGAAGGAGGGGGTCTCCTGGCGCCCGGCGCTGGAGCGCTTTGCGCTGGCCGGCGAGACCGAGCTCTACGACGCGGTCGGCCGCGGCCGGATCACGCCCGCCCAGGTGCTGGAGGCGGTGTTCCCGGGCCTGAAGGAGACCGAGCGCGCCGCCGCGACCGCGCGCCGCAAGATCGTGGATGGGCCGTCGGCGCGGTTCTATGTGCGCGGCGGCGGCATCGGTCCGGGCGCCGAGCTGCACTTCGCGCCCTGCTGCAAGCCGGTGCCGGGCGATCGCATCGTCGGCATCATGCAGGGCCGCAAGGGCATCGTGATCCACGCCATCGACTGCCCCGAGCTCGCCAAGTTCGAGGACCGCGAGGAGCTGTGGCGCGACCTGCAGTGGACGGCCGAGGCCGAGCGCGACACCATCTCGGAGTCGACGCTGCGCGCCACCATCCTCGACGCGCCCGGCGTGCTCGGCCAGGCCTGCGCGATCATCGGCGAGGCCGGCGGCAACATCATCGGCCTCTCGATGCACCACCGCCACTCGTCCTTCTTCGACGCCGACATCGACATCGAGGTGAAGGACGCCCGCCACCTCACCCACATCGCCGCCGCGCTGAGGGCCTGCCCGTCAGTCGAGACCGTGGAGCGGGCAAGGGGGTAGGGCCCGGCGCTCCACCTGGCCCGCCAAGCGGTCGGCTGATATTGCGCGAAGGAAGAACCTCTTGAGGGCGGGCGCGAGTTGGGGAACGGCTTGCAATGTGTCAACACATGTGTAGATGTCCACACATGGCAACCAACCTGTCACTCGATCCCACACTGATCGATCGCGCGCTCGAGCTCAGCGGTGAGCGCACCAAGAAGGCCGCGGTCACCAGGGCGCTCGAGGAGTTCATCGCGCGGCGCGAGCAACGCGGATTGCTCGAGCTGATGGGCAAGCTCGAGTGGGATGAAAGCTACGACTACAAGCGCGAGCGCAGCCGCGATTGAGCCTCTTCGTCGACACCAGCGTCTGGTCGCTCGCGTTGCGGCGTGATCGTCCGCCGGACGTCCCTGAAGTGGCGCGCCTGCAGCAGGCGCTGGAAGCGGGCGAGACCGTGGTCAGCACGGGTCTCGTCCTGCAGGAACTGCTGCAGGGCTTCGCCGGTCCGCGAAATCGGCAGCAGATCGTCGACCGCTTCTCGGCCCTGCCATTCGTTTCGCCCAGTCGCCACGACCACGTCGCGGCGGCCGAACTTCGAGGCGAGCTGAGGCGACGCGGCGTTCAGGTCGGAACGATCGATGTCCTCCTGGCCCAGCTTTGCCTGGGGCGCGAGCTGACGATGCTCACGAGCGACAACGACTTCCGCCACATGGCGGCCCACACGGAGCTGAAGGTCTGGGGCCAGCGAAGACCCGGACGCTCAACAACGTGACGACCGCCGCCGCCGCTGGGCGATGAGGCGCCCCGTCACAGCAGAAACCGCCCTTCCGCCAGGCCGGCGCGGATCTCCGCGGCGACGTCGGCTGGGTCGGCGGCGTCGTTGCGGATCACGAACCGCTCCTCGCCGTTGAACGCGTCGTAGAAGTCCGCATACGGCCCATAGTCGGCGATCACGCCCTCGTCGCGTCCCGCCGCCCGGGCCGCGCAGACGGCGAGCGCGGGGCGCAGCTCCACATAGTGGACCGGCGTGTCGTTCAGCCGGGCGTTGGCCGGGGCCACGAAGTAGGGCGGCATCGAGAAATCCAGGATCGCCGTGTACTCGTCGGCGGCGATGGCCGCCGCGGCGCGGAACATGGCGGGCATGATGGTCCGGACGTTGCGACGAGGCCCACCCGCGCGCGGCTTGACCAGGTATCGCCAGAAGTCGTCGCCCTCGACGTAGGCCAGGGGAGGGGGGCACACGTCGATCAGCGCCCGCGCGACCGTGGTCTTGCCCGCGCCGACGGGCCCCGAGATCACCACCAGCGAACCCATGGCAGACCCCCTCAGCGAGGCGTCCATGCTTAACCGCCGGCGGGGGTCTGTCGAGGCCGGTGGCGCGCCCGGCGGGCCACGCTGCAGCTTGTCGCATGGACGAACGAGCAAGCTTCAGCACTATGTGGACCCGAGTTTCCGGGGAGAGGGGTGGTCCTCGCGCTCGTCGCGAGCAAAAAAAGAGCGTTAGCCGATGCGGCTAACGCCACCAGTAGTGCGTGCGAGTAAAGCGGACGGGGCGGCGGCGGCGTCTTACTGAGTACTCAAGACGGGCCGCATGCGACGCGAAATGCTGCGCCGGATGCGTCGGGACAACTGCCGCCGCCGCCCCGTCCTTGGTAAACGCCTCCGGCTACTCGGAGGCTCTTGCGCCGGCGGCTGGGGGGCGGTTCGCCGGCGCAAGCTTTTCACCCGCAGCGGCGCTCCAGCGAGTGCGGTGCGGGAAAGGTTGCGATCCGGCCGCCTTCGTTGGCGGCGGCCGCTACGATGGCGCTGATCGGGATCTCCTCGACCGAGATGCTCTTGAACGGGCTGACGACCAGGCGGGCGTTCTCGCCGGGCTTGAGGTCGCGCGACACCGAATAGTCGCCGAAATCCTCGGTCAGCTTCACCACCTGGCCACTGCCCAGGACATTCTCGATGAAGATCAGCGTCGTCATGGCGCTCTACTCCTGCGTCAGGCCGCATCCGCCTGACGAGGCGGGGCATCGTTGGGGGGAATGAGGCGGATCCGCCCTCCGGGCGGGGTCTCGCCGTCGATCTGGCGGCGCAGCGAATAGATCTGGCTGGCGATCCGCACATAGGGGGTCGGGTGCTCGGGACTGAAGACGCTGCGGCCCGGCGCACGCTCCAGGAGCCCGCGCAGCGTCGGGTGGCGCAGCACCGCGAGCGCGCGGTCGAACACCGAGCGCCGCGTGGGTTCGGCGTGGAGGAACAGCGTCGGCTGCAGCGACCGCGCGGCGATCGTGGCAGGGCAGCGCTGGCGACGCGCTTCGCTCAGGCTCACGTCGTCCGGCTGGCCGGCGCCGGGGGCCGCCGAGCGTGCGCCCCGGGCGGACGCCGTCCGAGGCGGGGGCGAGCCGCAGCAGCAGATCATCACGTGCGGCAGCCGCCCGAAGGCGCCCAAGGACCTCTGCCAAAGCCGCACCTCGGCCGGGCTGCCCAGATCGACGGCCGCGGTGTCGATCCGCGTGCGGTAGAGGCCGAGATCGCGTTCGAGGCGGGCGAGCTTGGCGGGGTCGCGGTCGGCCGCGGTCACGCTCGCGCCCTCGCCCGCGACGAGGCGCGCCACGTCGCGGGCGATGGCGGCGTCGACGCCGGTCACCAGCACCTGCAGCTCTTCTAGGACGGTCGCGGTCATCGCCGGTTCACTGAGACGCGGCGATCAGGCGATCTCGCGCAGGGAGATGTCGCCGCCTTGCCCGTCCGCGGTGCGGCTGTCAGCGAAGCGAACGACCATCCGGTCGATCTCCTTCGACTTCAGCGGCGTCTCGCGGCGGCGAACAGCCATCGGCGCATGCCCGGCGCAGTAAGGTCCGACCCCGGCGCGCAGCCGGCCGCAGAAGCCGAAGCCGGCCTGGTCCGGCTCGCCGATCGGCCAACGGCAGCCGTGCGGCGTCAGCGTGTGGATGGTGGCGGTGGCCGGTGCTTCGAATACGACGCGCGGCAGGACGGCCGGCCGCGGCGAACGCGGCGCTGTCGGTCGGCGCACGCCGCCCGCGCTGGCCCGCGGCCTGCCGGCGTGCCGGCCAACCAACGCGTGCGGACGGCTTGGGGCGTCGCGTCCGGCAATGCCGAGCCGATGCACTTTTCCGATCACGGCGCTGCGCGAGATCCCTCCGAGCTGCCGCGCCACCTGGCTGGCGGAAAGCCCCTCCCGCCATAGCCTCGTGAGCGCCTCGATGCGCTCCTCACTCCAATCCATGATGCAACCCCCGAGTGAAACCTGCCAGCTTGTCGTCGATCGGTGCGCCTGCGGCCCTCCAGGGCGCCCAACCGTTCAGTGTATTTTTACCCTATTTCGGGAAGCCCACACGTCCGATGCAGCATGCTGCCGCAGTGCTTAAGAGACGGGGTTAATGCTTGGTAAATTAAGTACCTATTGAGTAAGATAGAGGTTAGGACTGCGGCGCCTCGGCACAGCTTTGAAGTCTCCGCGGGAAGAGTTAATCCTGTTTGTCCATGGTTAACATGGCGTTCAGTACGTCTAGGAGGATTTGCCACACGAAGGGCACATTTTCGGCAAAGATGGACGTGGCGTTAGACCCCCCGAAACGTGGGTCGCGCCAGTCAAGTTGTTAAGGCGAGTGACGCTCCGGTTAACCATAGTTCTAGGAGCGCGCGCCGCAGCCAAGGACACGTCGCTTGTCCAATCGAGACGTGAAGTTTGCAAAACGTGACAGCGAAAACCGCGTTCGGCGACCGAGGTTTATCCGCAGCGCCTTGTTGAACGCTTTTGCTGAAGCGGCCCGATCTTTAGGGCTCGATCCCTATCATATGCTGCGACGCGCTGGTCTGCCGGTCGCCGCGCTCGATCACCCTGATTATCAGATTCCCGCCGACAAGGTTCAGGCTCTGCTCGCCGATTGCGCCAATTCTGCGGCAAGCGAAGACTTCGGCCTGCTGGTCGGCAAGGCCTTCCGGTTGTCGATGAAGGGGCCGCTCGGACTACTCATGCGCGAACAACCGACGGTACGGGAGTCGCTCGAGGTCCTGCAGCGCTACCTTCGCTATCAGAACGACAACGTCGACATCCGCATCGTGCCGCAGGGCGACGACCTGGCGGTGGTCCCGGAGCTGATCAGTCCGCGCACCACCGTGAGCCGCCAGATGGTCGACCTCACCCTGGCGATGTACGTGCAGATCTTCCGCGGACTGCTGGGAGAGGACTGGCGCCCAAAGTGCGTGTTCTTCGCCCGCGCCGCGCCGGATGATCCGACCCCGTACGAGTTGCTCGGCCAGCGTCTGGTGTTCGGGGCGCCGTCGACGGGTTTCCTGATGACCCAGCAGGACCTGGCGACGCCGCTGCCGGAAGCCGATCCGCAGATGGCGCGCGAGATCGCGCTCTACATCGAGGCCAACGCCCAGCCGCAGGGCGTCAGCGCCACCGAGCAGGTGAGCGCGCTGATCCGTCGCCTGCTGCCCAGCGGCGAATGCAACGTCGATCGCGCGGCGCAGCTGATGGGCGTCGATCGGCGCACGGTGCATCGGCGGCTGGTCGCCGAGGGCGCGTCGTTCACGCAGCTGCTGGACACCATCCGCCGCGAGGTCGCCGTCCGCCAGCTGCTGGAGACCGACCGGCAGCTCGGCGAGGTGGCCGCGCTGGTCGGCTTCTCCAGCTTGTCCACCTTCTCGCGCTGGTTCCGCCAGGCGTTCGGCATGCAGCCGAGCGAATATCGCCGCGGCGCGCACGGCGGCTGAGGGTCGCGACGGCGCACCCTCGCGCGGCGGCTCCGGCGTCGCTAAATTGGGGCCATGAGCCCGAGTCCTACATCCCTGCCCACAACCTTGCACGGGGTCCGCCGGCTCCGGCTGGGGGTCAACATCGACCACGTCGCCACCATCCGCAACGCGCGCGGCGAGGGCTACCCGGATCCGGCCCGCGCGGCCGAGATCGCCATGGCCGCCGGCGCCGACGGCATCACCGCGCACCTGCGCGAGGACCGCCGCCATATCTCCGACGCCGACATCGACGCGCTGGCCAAGCTCACCCGCCGGCGCGGCAAGCCGCTCAACCTCGAGATGGCGGTAACGCCAGAGATGGAGGCGATCGCGCTGGCCCACCGGCCGCACGCCTGCGGCCTGGTGCCGGAGCGGCGCGAGGAGGTCACCACCGAGGGCGGGCTCGACGTCGTCGGCCATCACAATACCGTGGCGCCCTGCGTCGCCAGCCTGAAGGCGGCCGGCATCCGCGTCTCCCTGTTCATCGAGCCGGACGCCGCCCAGATCGAGGCGTCTGCCTCCGTCGGCGCCCAGGTGGTGGAGCTGCACACCGGCGCCTACTGCCTGGCGGTGCGCGAGCGCCGGCCGCGGGCGGCCGAGCTCCTGAGAGCGCTGCAGGAAGGCGCGCGACGGGCCGCCGAGCTCGGCTTGGAGGTCCACGCCGGCCACGGCATCGACTACGAGACCGTCGGCGCGATCGCCGCCATCCCCGAGCTCGCCGAGCTCAACATCGGCCACTTCCTGATCGGCGAGGCGATCTTCACCGGCCTCGACCCGGCGATCCGGCGCATGCGCTCGCTGATGGACGCGGCGCGGGAAGAGGCCGCCGCTTGATTATCGGCCTCGGGTCCGACCTCGCCGACATCCGCCGCATCGAGGCGACGCTCGAGCGCTTCGGCGAGCGGTTCGTCTCGCGCATCTTCACCGACGTCGAGCGCGCCCGATCGGAGCGCAAGGCTGACCGCGCCGCCAGCTACGCCAAGCGTTTCGCGGCCAAGGAGGCCTGCGCCAAGGCGCTCGGCACCGGCCTGAGGGCCGGCGTCTTCTGGCGCGACATGGGGGTGGTCAACGCCAGGTCCGGCGCGCCCACGCTGGCGCTCACCGGGGGCGCGGCCAAACGCCTCGCGGCCATCACGCCGGCGGGCTTCGCGCCCCACATCCATCTGACCCTGACCGACGACCACCCCTATGCGCTCGCCGTCGTCATCATCGAGGCGCTCGCGCCCTATGAGCGCGAGTTAACGGGCGAGACGCTTGCGGGGGCGGTATCCAGCGTCTAGCAACGGCCCGCCGCCGCCAACCGCCGCCCCGACAGAGCCCGCCGAACCCCGCATGACCGACGCCCCCGCCGCCAGCCGCGCCCGAAAGCGCGCCAAGCCCGAGAAGCAGCAGGGCTTCGTCGGCGAGTTGGTCGAGATCGTGAAGACGGTCGTCTACGCGTTGCTGATCGCGCTCGTGCTGCGCGTGATCCTCTTCCAGCCCTACACGATCCCGTCGGCCTCCGACGAGCCGAACCTCTACCGCGGCGACTACATCATCGTGACCAAGTGGTCTTACGGCTGGAGCAAGAACTCCATTCCGTTCAGCCCGCCGGTCTTCAGCGGCCGCCTCTTCGATCACACCTTCTTCTCCGCGCCGCCCCAGCGCGGCGACATCATCGTGTTCAAGCTCCCCTCCAGCGGCCACGTCGACTTCATCAAGCGCCTGATCGGCCTGCCGGGCGACCGCATCCAGATGAAGGGCGGCCATCTCTTCATCAACGACAAGCCGGTGGCCGAGAAGCCGCTCGGCCCGGGCATGGGCGATCTGCCCGGCGGCCTGCAGCCGGTGAAGCTGCTGCAGGAGACCAATCCGGAGGGCCGCAGCTACGAGATCCAGGTCTCGCCCGGCTTCGAGAGCGCCGGCGACACCGGCGTCTATGTCGTGCCGCAGCACTGCTACTTCATGATGGGCGACAACCGCGACAACTCGCTCGACAGCCGCTTCGATCCGGGCCTGTCGCCCGACGATCCCAAGCTCGGCGGCTGCGGCTGGAACTCCGGTCTCGACAACAAGGTCGGCGACCAGGCCGGCGTCGGCTTCGTGCCGGAGGAGAACCTGGTCGGGCGCGCCCGCATCATCCTGCTCTCGTGGAACACCGGCGTCGACGAGGAGCATCCCGGCGGCGCCAGCCTCTTCAAGCCATGGACCTGGTTCACCGACGCGCGGCCGAGCCGGTTCTTCAAGGTGCTGCGTTGATCTTGACGCGCGCTTCTGGGGCGTGCGCTTACGGGGCGCACGCCTGAGCGCCCCCATGGACAGGCGCGCCGCCGCCATCGCGGAGCTCGAAGGGCGCCTGGGCCACGTCTTCGCCGACCGCGACCTGCTGGAGCGCGCGCTGACCCACGCCAGCGTCGGCTCAGGCGCGCGCAAGGTCGTGCACAACGAGCGCCTGGAGTTCCTGGGCGACCGGGTGCTGGCGCTGGTCATCGCAGAGGCGCTGCTGGCGCGCGATCCGGAGGCCGAGGCAGGACCACTGTCCAAGCGACTGCATCTGCTGGTCGCCGCGGAAGCTTGCGCCGAGGTCGGCCGCGACGCTGGGCCTGGGTCCGGCGCTGCGGCTGCCCGGCGGCGAGACGCGACGCGGCGCCCGCGAGCAGAAGCGCTTCCTCGCCGACGCCTGCGAAGCGCTGATCGGCGCAATCTACCTCGACGCCGGCCTCGAGACAGCCCGCGGGCGGGTGCTGGCGTTCTGGTCGCGAGCAGCTCGACCGCCCGCTACGACGAGCGGTCCGCCAACCCAAAGTCGCGTCTGCAGGAGTGGGCGGCGGCGGCGGGTCGAGGCGCGCCGGCCTACCGCCTTGTCTCGCGCGGCGGTCCGGACCACGCGCCGCACTTCACTGTCGAGGTCGTAATCGCTGACGCAGCGCCGGCGCAGGCGACTGCCGGGTCGCTGCGCGGGGCCGAGAAGGCTGCAGCGCTGGCGCTGCTGGAACGCGAGGGCGCGGGATGACTGACCAAGCTGCGAGCCGCGCCGGCTTCGCCGCGGTGATCGGCGCGCCCAACGCCGGCAAGTCGACGCTGGTCAACCGGCTGGTCGGCTCGAAGGTCACCATCGTCACCCAGAAGGCGCAGACGACGCGCTTTCCGGTGCGCGGCGTCGCGATCGAGGGCGAGGCGCAGATCGTGCTGGTGGACACGCCCGGCATCTTCCGCCCGCGCCGCCGGCTCGACCGGGCGATGGTGCGCGCCGCCTGGGCCGGCGCCGAGGACGCCGACGCCGTGGTTCACCTGGTCGACGCCGAGGCCGAGCTCGCCGCGGCCGGGACCGGCGCCAAGCCCGCCGACAAACGGGCCGCGGAGGATGTCCGCACCGTGATCGACCGGCTGAAGAGCGCCGGCCGGCGGGCGATCCTCGCGCTGAACAAGATCGACCGTGTCCGGCGCGAAGACCTGCTGGCGCTCACCCAGCGCCTGAACGACAGCGGTGCGTACACGGAGGTCTTCATGATCTCGGCGCTCGATGGCTCGGGCGTCGCCGACCTGAAGCGGCGGCTCGGCGAGCTGATGCCGCAGGGGCATTGGCTCTATCCCGCCGACCAGGCCGCCGACCTGCCGGCGCGGCTGCTGGCCGCCGAAATCACCCGCGAGAAGCTCTATCTGCGCGTCCATGAGGAGCTGCCGTACTCGGCCAGCGTCGAGACCACCGCGTTCGAGGAGCGCAAGGACGGCTCGGCGCGGATCGAGCAGACCATCTACGTCGAGCGCGACGGCCAGCGCGCCATCCTGATCGGCAAGGGCGGCCAGACGCTGAAGTGGATCGGCGAGGCCGCCCGCAAGGACCTGGCCGAAATCCTCGGCCGCCCCGTGCACCTCTTCCTGACCGTGAAAGTGAAGCAGAACTGGGCCGAGGAACGCGCGACCTACCGCGACCTCGGGCTGGACTTCGACGTGTGAGGCGCCTCCGGCGCAGTCCTTTGACCACGGAAAACACGGAAAGCACGGACGGTCGGATCTGCCCGCCGGCGGCGGCCTCTTCCGTGTTTTCCGTGTTTTCCGTGGCTAAGATCGCCTGATGGAATTCGAGGACGACGCCTACGTGCTCTCGGCGCGGCCGTTCGGCGAGACCGGCGCGATCGTGGAACTGGTGACGCGTGCGCACGGCAAGTACGCCGCCCACGTCGCCGGCGCGGCCTCGCGGCGGATGAAGCCCTTCCTGCAGGCCGGCGCGCGCGTCGTCGTGCGCTACCGCGCCCGCACCGCCGACCAGCTGGGCGCCGCGGCGCTGGAGCCGGCCGGGGAGGGGCCCGCGGCGCTCTTCGACGACCGGCTGGCGCTGGCGGGGCTGGCGTCGGCCGCCGCCGTCGCCGCCGGCGCGCTGCCGGAGCGCGAGCCGCATCTGGGCGCCTTCCTGGGGCTGGAGGCGCTGATCTCGTCCCTGGTGGCGCCCGACATCTGGCCGGCGGTCTATGTGCGCTTCGAGGCGGGGTTGCTGGCCGACCTCGGCTTCGGGCTCGACCTTTCCAAGTGCGCCGTCACCGGCTCGGCCGACGACCTCGTCTACGTCAGTCCCCGCACCGGCCGCGCGGTCAGCGCCGCGGCGGGCGCGGCCTACAAGGACCGCTTGCTGGCGCTGCCGCCGTTCTTGCTCTCGGCCCAGGGCGGACTGCGGTCAGGCGACATCGCTGCGGGGCTGGCGATCACCGGCCATTTCCTGGATCGCTTCGTCTTCGCCCCGCTCAACCGGCCGCTGCCGCCGGCGCGGCTGTGGCTCGCCGACCGCCTCGAGGCGGCGGGTCAGCTTTAAATTCTTCAATAGCCTATAGAATTTCTAGGAATAAGAACTCTGGAAGCCGCTCGGCCGGCGTGAGACTGTGGCCAACCTTCGCCATGCACCTCATCAGCTCGATCAATCCGCTCTATTCGCTCTCCGGGCTCGTGGTCGGCGTGCTGGTCGGGCTGACCGGGGTCGGCGGCGGCTCGTTGATGACGCCGCTGCTGGTGCTGCTGTTCGGCATCCATCCCAGCACCGCGGTCGGCACCGATCTGCTCTACGCCGCGGCCACCAAGACGGTGGGAACCGCCGTGCACGGCTACAAGCGCACCGTGCAGTGGAACATCGTCGGGCGCCTCGCGATCGGCAGCGCGCCTGCGACGATCGTGACGCTCTGGATCCTCTCGCAGGCGAAAGAGGCGGCCGCCGTCAACTCCGTCATCACGACCGCGCTCGGCTGGGCGCTGCTCGTCACCGCGGTGGCGATCCTGTTCAGGAAGGCGATCGTGGCCTTCTTCCAGCGGCGGACGAACGAGCTGACGCCCGGCCGCGCGGCGGGCCTCACCATCCTGCTCGGCGCCGTGCTGGGCGTGCTGGTCGCGCTGACATCGGTGGGCGCCGGGGCGCTCGGCATGACGGTGCTGCTGATCCTCTATCCGAAGATGGACGTCGCCAAGCTGGTGGGCTCCGATATCGCCCATGCGGTGCCGCTGACGCTGCTCGCGGGCCTGGGACACTGGATGATGGGGTCGGTGAACTGGCAGCTGCTCGTCTCGCTGCTCACCGGCTCGATCCCCGGCATCATCGTCGGCAGCCTGCTCGCCGCCCGCACGCCGGACGGCGTCCTGCGCCCGGTCCTGGCCGGAACCCTGGCGCTGGTCGGCGGCAAGCTGCTGACCTGACCTTTCGCGGTCTCTCGGACTTGCTGGACAGCGCCTGAGAGTCGGGCGATTCCGGACGGATGGACGACGCTGTGCCGCCGCCTGCAGCGCCGCCGGATGGCGGGGCAGGGCGCATTCTCGACGAACCGCTGAGCGAGGCGCTCTCGCGGCGCTATCTCGCCTACGCGCTCTCCACCATCACCCAGCGCGCGCTGCCGGACGTGCGCGACGGGCTGAAGCCCGTGCACCGCCGCCTGCTCTACGCCATGCGGCTCTGCGGCTCGACCCGGAGACCTCCGCCAAGAAGTCGGCCCGCGTCGTCGGCGACGTGATCGGCAAGTACCACCCGCACGGCGACGTGGCCGTCTACGACGCGCTGGTGCGGCTCGCCCAGGACTTCGTCCAGCGCTACCCGCTGATCGACGGGCAGGGCAACTTCGGCAACATCGACGGCGATAACGCCGCCGCCATGCGCTACACCGAGTGCCGCCTGACCGAAGCCGCGCAGCTGCTGCTGGACGGCATCGACGAGGACGCGGTCGACCTCCGCCCCACCTACGACGGCGAGGAGGAAGAGCCGGTCGTGCTGCCGGCGGGCTTCCCGAACCTGCTCGCCAACGGCTCGAACGGCATCGCCGTCGGCATGGCGACCTCGATCCCGCCGCACAACGCCGCCGAGCTGATCGACGCCTGCCTGCTGCTGCTCGACCGCCCCTCGGCGACCACCGCCGAGCTGATGGAGAAGGTCCCCGGTCCCGACTTCCCGACCGGCGGCGTCATCGTCGAGCCGCGGGAGTCGCTGCTGGAAGCCTACGAGACCGGCCGCGGCGGCGTTCGCACCCGCGCCCGCTGGACGAAGGAGGACACCGGCCGGGGGACCTGGCGGATCGTTGTCACCGAGATCCCCTACCAGGTGAAGAAGGCCGACCTCGTCGAGCAGATCGCCGGCCTGATCGAGGCCAAGCGCGCGCCACTCCTGCGCGGACGTAAACGACGAGTCCGCCGAGGACATCCGCCTGGTGCTGGAGCCGCGCGCCCGCACGGTCGAGCCGGAGCTGCTGATGGAGAGCCTCTTCAAGCTCTCCGACCTGGAGATCGCGCTTCTCGATCAACATGAACGTGCTCGACGCCAAGGCGACGCCGCGCGTGATGGGGCTGAAGGAGGCGCTGCAGGCCTTCCTCGACCACCGCCGCGAGGTGATCGTCCGCCGCGCCCAGTTCCGTCTCGGCAAGATCGAGCAGCGGCTGCACATCCTCGCCGGCCTGCTGATCGTCTTCCTCAACCTCGACGAGGTGATCCGCATCGTCCGCTTCGAGGACGAGCCGAAGGCGAAGCTGATGGCCGCCTTCGAGATCGACGACATCCAGGCCGACGCTATCCTCAACACCCGCCTTCGCCAGCTCGCCAAGCTCGAGGAGATGGAGCTGCGGCGCGAGCACGCCGACCTCGCCGAGGAGCGCGACGGCATCCAGGGCATGCTGGCCTGCGACAAGATGCAGTGGAAGCTGGTCGGCGAGGGCCTGCGCCACGTGCGCGAGATCCTCGGGCCGACCACGGCGCTCGGTCGCCGGCGCTCGACCTTCGCCGAGGCGCCGACGATCGACGTCGACGCGGCGGCCGAGGCGCTGGTGGCGCGCGAGCCGATCACCGTCATCCTCTCGGAGAAGGGCTGGATCCGCGCCGCCCGCGGCCGCATCGACGATCCGTCCGAGCTGAAGTTCAAGGAGGGCGACTGCGCTGGCCTTCCTGGTCCCGGCCGAGACCACCGACAAGCTGCTGCTGTTCGCCTCCGACGGACGCTTCTTCACGCTGGCCGGCGACAAGCTGCCCTCGGCGCGCGGGCAGGGCGAGCCGCTGCGCCTGATGCTCGACCTCGACGACCGCGTCGGCATCCTGGCGATCTTCGCCTATCGGCCGGGCGCCAAGCGGGTGCTGGCGTCGAAGGCCGGTTACGGCTTCCTGATGCCGGAGGACGAGGCGGTCGCCATGCGCCGCGCCGGCAAGCAGGTGCTGAACGTCGACGCCAAGGGCGCCTGCTTCTGCCTCGCCGCCGAGGGCGACCACCTGGCCGTGGTCGGCGACAACGGCAAGGCGCTGATCTTCCCGCTCGCCGAGCTGCCGGAGATGCCGCGCGGCAAGGGCGTGAAGCTGCAGAGCTACCGCGAGGGCGGCTTGCGCGACGGCCTGGTCTTCGCCGCCGCCGAGGGCGCGGCCTGGACCACCGCCGACGGCCGCAGCCGCGCCTGGCCGGACTGGCGCGACTGGCTCGGCCGCCGCAGCGCGGCCGGCAAGCTGGTCCCGAAGGGCTTCCCGGCCTCGAAGCGGTTCAGGCCGCGCTAGTTCCGATCTCGTTCTGGACTCGGCCGTCCGAAGCGCGAGTATCTGCCATGTTGCTGGCGCGCGCCTTCGTCGGATTCGCGTTCCTGTTCGCGGTGATCGCCGTCGTCCTGTTCGGCGCGGCGGGCACGCTCGACTATCCGCGCGCCTGGGCGGTGCTGGCGGTGTTCTTCGGCTCGGCGGGGATCATCAGCGTCTGGCTGTGGTTCCGCGACAAGGCGCTGCTGGAGCGGCGCGTGAAGGCGGGGCCGGGATCCGAGGCCGACCCGATGCAGAACGTCGTGCAGGCACTCGCCGGGCTGGTGTTTCTGGCCATCTTCGTCGTGCCCGGCCTCGACCGGCGCTTCGGCTGGTCGCACGTTCCGCTGGCCGTGTCGGTGGCCGGCGACGTGCTGGTCGCTGTGGGCTTCCTGGTCGTCTTTCTGACGTTCCGGGAGAACAGCTTCACCGCCGGCACGATCGAGCTCGCCGAGGGCCAGAACCTGGTCGACAGCGGCCCGTACGCCGTCGTGCGCCACCCGATGTACGCCGGCGCGCTCGTCATGATCGTCGGCCTGCCCCTGGGACTCGGCTCCTGGTGGGGACTGATACCGGCCGCTGCGATGCTCCCGGTGCTGGTCTGGCGGCTGACACGCGAGGAAGCCTTCCTGGTCGCCAACCTCACCGGCTACGGCGACTACCGCGCCCGCGTCCGCTACCGGCTCGCGCCGATCGTCTGGTAGCCGGCCTCCGCAATTCTACGGAATGGCGTGGCCGGACGACGCAGCGCATGCATGCGCATTGAATGCGGCCGAAGATTTCTGATATTGATAATCGTTCGCGACTGGAGGCCCCGTCGGTGCGCCGTCTGAGTGAGTTCGACCTGCAGAGCGCCGGCGAGCCCGTCGCCGCCGAGACGGCGACCGGCGAGGCCGCGGCGCCGCTGTCGTCCGGGCGCAAGGGCTTCGCCGGGGTGATCGTGGCGGTCGAGGCGCCTGCGAAGGCCGGCGGCCTCGGCGGCGCGGAAATCGAACGACGGCTGCTGGAGATGGGCTTCGTCGAGGACGCCCCGGTCGAGATCGTCCACGAAGGCCTCTTCGGCCGCGATCCGATCGCCATCAAGCTCGCCGACCGCACCGTGGCGCTGCGCCGCCGCGAGGCGCGGGCCGTCATGGTCCGCCCGAGGCTGGCCGCAAAGCCATGAGCGACGCCGAACTCGTCTCGACGCCGGCCGTCGAGACGCGCCCGTCCGAGACGCATTCGGTCGATGCTCACGGGGCAGACGCCCGCCCGGTGCGGGTCGCGCTGGCCGGCGTTCCGAACTGCGGCAAGACCGCGCTCTTCAACGCGCTGACCGGCGCCCGGCAAAAGGTCGCCAACTACGCCGGCGTCACCGTCGAGCGGAAGGAGGGGACGGCGGCGGCCCCGGGCGGGCGCAAGCTCGCCATCCTCGACCTGCCCGGCACCTATTCGCTGCGCGCCCGCAGCCCGGACGAGGCGATCACCCGCGACGCCGTGCTTGGGCGCCTGGCCGGCGAGGCCGCGCCCGACGTCGTCGTCTGCGTCGCCGACGCCACCTCCTTGCGCGTCGCGCTGCGGCTGGCGCTTGAGCTGAAAGAGGCCGGCCGGCCGATGGTGCTGGCGCTCAACATGATCGACATCGCCGCCCGCCAGGGCCTCGACATCGACGTCGAGGGCCTGTCGCGCGACTTGGGCATTCCGATCGTCGCGACGGTGGCCACGCGCCGGCGCGGCGTCGACGTGCTGACGAGTGCGATCGAAACGGCCGCCGGAAACCCGCCTACGGCGTCCACGTGGCGCGAGCCGTCCAGCGCCGAGCTGCGCGCCCTGCACCGCGAGGCCGAGCGGCTGATCAAGGCGCACGTCAAGCCGCCGAAGCGGCCCGACACCTGGACCGGCCGGCTCGATTCGGTGCTGCTGCACCCGGTGGGCGGCCTTGTCGTGCTGCTGGCGCTGCTGTTCGTGATGTTCCAGGCGGTGTTCCTGGCCGCGGGTCCGCTCAACGACCTGATCACGGCCGGCTTCAACGGGCTGGCCGGCGGCGTCGGCGCGGTGCTGCCCGACGGCCTCCTCAAGAGTTTCCTCTGCGATGCGCTGATCTCCGGCGTCGGCAGCGTGGTGGTGTTCCTGCCGCAGATCCTGGTGCTGTTCCTCTTCATCATCCTCTTGGAGGACGTGGGCTACATGGCCCGCGCGGCCTTCCTGATGGACAAGATCATGGGCGGCGCCGGTCTGCACGGGCGCGCCTTCATCCCGCTCCTGTCGTCGCATGCCTGCGCCATCCCGGGGATCATGGCGACGCGGGTGATCGACCAGCGGCGCGACCGGCTGACCACCATCCTGGTCGCCCCGCTCACCACCTGCTCGGCGCGCATCCCGGTCTATACGCTGATCATCTCGGCTTTCGTGCCCAACCACCGGCTGTTCGGATGGATCAGCGAGCAGGGCCTCGTGATGCTGGGGCTCTATGCGGCCGGCATCGTCAGCGCGCTCACCGTCGCCTTCGTGATCCGCAAGGTGTTCTGGCGCGGCGCCTCCGAGCCGTTCCTGATGGAGCTGCCGGCCTACAAGCTGCCCGATCCGCTGAACGTCGCGCGGCTCGTCTGGCAGCGCGGCGAGATCTTCCTCAAGCGCGCCGGCACCATCATCCTGTCGATGATGGTGATCGTCTGGGCGCTGGCGAAGATTCCGCTGCCGCCGCCGGGCGCGAAGGAGCCCGCCATCGACTACAGCTTCGCCGGCATGATCGGCCACGCGCTGCAGCCGCTGCTGCACCCGATCGGCTTCTCCTGGCAGATGAGCGTGGCGCTGATCCCCGGCATGGCGGCCCGCGAGGTCGCGGTCGGCGCGCTCGGCACCGTCTATGCGGTCAGCGGCGGCGGCGACTCGACCGGCGTCCTCGGCCATGCGCTCGCCACCCACTGGTCGCTGGCCTCGGCGCTCGCCTTCCTCGCCTGGTACGTCTTCGCCCCACAGTGCGCCTCGACGCTGGGCGTCGTGCGGCGCGAGACCAACTCCTGGAAGTGGCCGGCGATCATGTTCGCCTACATGGTGACCTTGGCCTACGTCGCCGCCTTCATCACCTACCGCACCGCCCTGGCGCTCGGGGCCGGGTAACCCAAAACCCGCTCTTCCCCGCGAAAGCGGGGACCCAGGCGTTTTGTCGCAGAGCGCGTGGCTTTCAGAAAGAGCCTGGGCCCCCGCTTTCGCGGGGGAGAGCGGAAGTCGGGGGTCCCCGCAGGCTGTGATCAGAAGATCACCTTCTCCTCGCCCCACCAGAGCGGCGAGTTGGGGAGGTCGATGAACTTGCGCTCGTCCTCCAGCAGCAGGCGGCCGGCCTCGGCCGCCTTCGGATCGCGGCTCGCCATGTCCTCGAAGCTGTCCCACCAGAGCTGGGCGACGCCGTCGTAGCCTTCCGGGCCGCCGCGGGTCTGGCGCAGCGTCTCGGAGACTTCGGCCGGCAGGCTGTGCAGCTGCACGTAGCGGCGGATGCGCAGCACGTCCTTCACGCTCGCCACCAACGGCGCGTGGGTCTCGAACCAGTAGCGCTGGAACGCCTCGCGGCTGAGGCTCGGCAGGCGTCTGAGGACGAACGTCAGCTTGATCACGGCACGGTTCCTTCAGCGGCGAATTCCACGAGCTCCCGCTCCGCCGACCTCGCCGCGCTGTCGGCGGCGATGCGGGCGCCGAGCGCCCTGGCGGCAGCGCGAAAGCTCGGCTCGGCGATCACCCGGCTCACTGCGGCGGCGATCTCGTCGACAAAGGCGTCCGGATTGAGTCGCAGGCCCGCGCCGCGTTCGACGATGCGCGCGGCGTTGTCGGGCTGGTCGCGGCCGAACGGCATCGCCACCACCGGCGCGCCAGCCATCAGCGGGCGCAGCGCGGAGGCGTGGCCGGCATGGGTGACGACAGCCGAGGCCAGCGGCAGGATCGGCGCGTGCGGCGCCCTGGCGGTCACGATCACATTGTCGGGCGCCGGGAAGTCGGCGGGCGACAGCACCGGCCCGAGCGTCACCACGCCCCGCACCGGCAGCGTCCCCAGCGCCTCGATCGTGCGGACGAGGGCGGCCTCCTGGCCCTGGTACATGGTCGAGAACGAGACCAGCACCACCGGGCGGCGGTCGTCTGCCGGCCAGGGCGGCGTCCAGTCGTCGGTCCAGGGCGGGTCCTCGAAGTAGGGGCCGACGTAGCGGTAGGGCTCGGGCGGCGTCTGGTCGAAGTCGAAGGCGCGGCTGGTGGCCAGCAGGATGCGGCCGGCGGCGTGGAGCTGGTCGAAGAGGTCCGCCAGCGGCGCCAGGCCAAGCCCGGCGCGCATGGCGTTGTAGCCGGGCAGGGCCTCCTGGTAGGCGCGCCGCGTCGCGGTCTGCACGCGCCGATAAAAGGCCCGCATGTCGTCGGTCTGCGCCGGGCCGACTCCCGCGCCGAATGGGGGCGTCCCGTCGATCGTCGGCAACGACCAGACGTTGGACGTGAAGACCGCCAGCTTGACGCCGCGCGCCTCGGCGGCGGCCATGACGCCGAACATCAGCTCATGGACCACGATGACGTCCGGCGCGAAGGCGTCGATCGCCGCCAGCGTGTCGGCCGCGAAGCGGTCCGCCGGCCCGCACATCACCCCGCCGAGAATGCCCTGGATGACGTCGAGCGGGCTCTTGGCCAGCCAGTCCTTCAGCGGATCGGTTTCCGGCAGGCGGTCCTCGCGCGACGGCGCCGTCCGCCAGGGCTGGAACGGCACGCCGTGCGCCGCCGCGTCCGACGCGTTGCACGCATCGCTGATCGCCAGCGCCTGATGACCCTCGGACATCAGTCCCCTGGCCGCCAGCAGCATGGGCTGCACGTGGCCGCCGCCTTCCCAGGTGGCGAAAAGAAATCGCGCCATGACCGCCGGATACCCGCCGGGCTTGGCCAAGGCAACGGAAGGCCCGCCCGCCCTTGACTCGGAGGCGAGCGCGGCCAAAGGGAGCAAAACACGGTTGAACCGGTTCTGGCCTGGCGGGCCACGTCCGGTGGCTGGGTGAAGGAGGTGCGGCCTGTGTTAGCCAGGGGCGTCGTCGACTGGGCTTCGTCGCGCGCTGACCTGCTTGCAAGGTCGGTCATGGACCTGAGTCCGCGCCTCGTCGACACCACCATGCTCTATGCGCCGAAGAGCGGCGGGGTGAAGCGCTACCTCACCGCCAAGCGCGCGTGGTTCGCCAGGGCCCGCCCGCACATCCGCCACACCCTGGTGGTGCCCGGCCCGCGCCACGCCTACGACGGGAACGGACGGCTTTCGATCTACGCCGCGCCGCTGCCGTTCGGCGACGGCTACCGCTGGCCGGTCGGCAAGACCGCCTGGATGAAGCGGCTGATGCGCCAGCGCCCGACGCTGATCGAGGCGGGCGATCCCTATACGCCGGGCCTGGCGGCGTTGAAGGCCGGTGAGGCGCTGGGCGTGCCGGTGATCGGCTTCTGCCACACCGACCTCGGCGCGCTGGCGGCGCTGCACATCGGCGAGTGGGCCGAAAAGCCGGTGCGCCGCCATTGGGGCGAGATCTATCGCCGCTTCGACCGCGCCGTGGCGCCCAGCCTCTATATCGCCGGCCGCCTGGCCGACGCCGGCGTCGACGATCCGGTCGCGCTGCCGCTCGGCGTCGACGTCGAGACCTTCCGTCCGGACGGCGCCGACCCGGCCGGCCTTCGCCGCCGCCTCGGCCTCTCCGCTCACCACCGGCTGCTGGTCTTCGCCGGGCGGCCGGCGCGCGAGAAGCGCGTCGACGTGCTGGTCGAGGCGGTGGAACGGCTCGGCGAGCCCTACAGGCTGCTGCTAGTCGGCGCGCGGTCCACCACCCCGGCGTCCGACCAGGTGATCGAGCTGCCCTACGAGAAGGATCCGGCCCGCCTTGCCTCGCTCATCGCCAGCTGCGACGCCTTCGTGCACGCCAACGACAACGAGCCGTTCGGCCTTGTCGTGCTGGAGGCGATGGCCTGCGGCCTGCCGGTCGTGGGCGTGGCGGCCGGCGGGGTGGGCGAGAGCGTCGACCGCGCGGTGGGCGAGCTTGCCAGCCGCTCCACCGGGCCGGAGTTCGCCGAGGCGATCGAAGCCCTCTTCGAGCGCGACGTCGCGTGAGCTGGGCCGCGCCGCCCGCCAGCGCGCCTGCGAGCGGCACGGCTGGGACGCGGTGTTCCAGCAGCTGTCTGACCTCTACGCGGACGTCTCCGGCGAGCCGGCCTTCGCCCGGCCGGGGCCGGGCTACGCGCTGGCGAGCTGAGGGCTACTGGGCGCCGACCGGGCCGCCGAGGATCGGGAGGATCTCCCCGGTGATGAAGCTCGAAGTCTGCGGGCTGGCGAAGAAGACGTAGGCCGGCGCGATCTCCTCCGGCTGGGCGGGACGCTTCATCAGCGTCTTGGCGCCGAACTGGGCGACCTGCCTGCCCGGCCGGTCGGCGGGGTTCAGCGGCGTCCAGACCGGACCAGGCGCCACGCAGTTCACCCGTATGCCCTTGTCGACCAGCATCGCCGCCAGCGAGCGCGTGAAGGCGTGGATGCCGCCCTTGGTGGTCGCATAGTCGAGCAGCTCGCGATCGCCGAAGATGCCGGTCTCCGAGCCGGTGTTGATGATGGCGCCGCCCGGCTTCAGGTGCGGCAGCGCCGCCTTGGCCATGTAGAAGTAGCCGTAGAGGTTGGTCTTCAGCGTCCGGTCGAAGTGCTCGAGACTCAGGAGCTCCAGGTCGGTCGAATGCTCCTGGAAAGCGGCGTTGTTGACCAGGATGTCGAGCCCGCCCAGCGTCTGGATGGTGTGCTCGACCGCCGCCGGCGCGAAGGCCGGGTCGGCGACGTCGCCCTTGATCAGCATGGCGCGGCGGCCCTCGCGCTCCACGGCCGCCTTGGTCTCCTCGGCATCCTCGTCGGCATCGAGGTAGGCGATGGCGACGTCGGCGCCTTCGCGGGCGAAAAGCACCGCCACCGCGCGGCCGATGCCAGAATCGGCGCCGGTGATCAGCGCCGTCCTGCCCGCGAGCTTCTCCGAGCCCTTGTAGTAGGGCGCATCGTACATCGGCGCCGGCGACATCAGGGCCTCGACGCCGGGCTTCTCCTGGTGCTGCTCGGGGAACGGCGGCTCGGGATAGCGGCGGGCGCCGGCCTGCATCGCGCCGCCGCCGTGGCCCGGGTCGAACGAGCGCTCCTCCTCGGCGCGCTGCGTCTCGCGCTGGATCGCGCGCTGCTGGTCGATGGCGCGCTGCGCGCCCGGGTTGGATTGCTCGATCGCGCCGCCGCCCATGTCACCGCTCCTTTGCTCAAGGTTGGCGACAGCAAATCGCCGGCGCGCCGCGCCGGTTCCCTGACGATTTCGCGAGCCGAGGGCGGCGCGAACCAACCGCCGCGCCTAGGGGCCGGGCGGCGGCGGAGGCGGAGGTGGTGGAGGCGGCAGCGTCGCCGCACTGACGCCTGGAGTGTTGTTCGGCTGCTGGTCCCAGAGCTGGAAGCCATAGGCCTTGATCCAGTCGGCGAGCGTCATGATCTGCCCGTACTCGGAGGTGATGTGCAGCGTGATGCCCTCCTCCTTGAGGATCCTGGCGACCTCCCTGGCATACTCGACCCGCTGGTAAGGCTCGTTACCGCTGCCGGGGCCGCCCTTGTGCGGTAGCTTCGACGGGTCGATCTCGGTGGCGATTCTGTGAGCCGCCTTCTCCATCTGATCCAACGCCGCCCGGAAGTCGGGATCGACCGGCTTTCCCTCGGCCTCGAGGGCTGCGATCGTCTTTCGCGGCTCCTTGATCGCATCGCGCAGGTTCTCGACCAGGTTCTCGGTGAGCGCCGAGACCTTGCCGAGTTTGACCTTGCGCTCGGCCTTGTCGTCGAAGAGGTGGACGGGGACGGGCTCACCAGCCAGCCGCTGCTCCTCCGTCCTGGGCGCGAACGCCGCGATGTCGATGCCGGGCTTGTTGGTTCTGCCGGCGGAACTGGTCGACTTCGACTTGATGATCCCCCACTCGCGCCGCATCGCCGGATCGACGTTCGGATCCCCCCTCGCCACGTTCCAGGTGGCCGCGGCCTCGCTGGCCCTCGACAGGGCGTCCGCGGAGATGTTCATCTCGACGTCGGCGCGGAACTCGGCGGCGCCCAGGGTCTGTCCGGGCGGCCGCTTGCGCCGCATCATGCTGACGTAGCGATCGATGAAGGCCTCACGGTTGGTGAGGGCCAGTTGCAGGAGCACCGGGTCCTCGAGCGCCATCTTCCCGACGTCCATCGACGAGACCTTGAGATCCGCCTGGGTCTGGCGGGCCTCCAGCAGGCGTTTCGCCACATTCCCCTCGGTCAGCACCGTGCCGAGCTGCTTCAGCTCCTCGGCGACGGCGGCCGGATCGGCCTTCTTCGCGAGCCGGGCCGTTTCCCACTCGGCGAGCAGCGCCGGATGCTGGGTCGGATCGCCGGTGATCTTGGCCAGGACGTCGGTGGCCAGGCCCTTGTCGACAGCATCGAGCTGCTTGAGCGCATCCCGGTCCTTGTACGTGCCCACGGTCTTGCCGAGGCCGCGAAAATCCTCGATCGCCTCGACGTCGATCTGGCGGGTCAGCGCCGCCCGCGCCTCTGCGTCGAGGCCAACCGCCGCGGCCTGCCAGGCCGCCCGCTCGCGCGCCGCGCCGATGAACTCGCGAACGCCGGCCTCCTTCCATGCGCCCGTCGTCGGGTCTCGCGCCGCCAGCGCGTCGGAGAAGTCGACGACCGCCTGCGCCTTCGCCTCGTCGACCGAGATCCGCTTCTGCTTGCCCTTGATGTTCTTCAGGTTCTCCCGCGCCTTGGCGACGCTCGGAACCTCGGGGAGCGTCCCTTTCATGACGTAGTCCCGGTACTCGGCCAGCCGCTCGCTCGCGGTCTTCAGGAGACCGCGGAGGGCCTCCGCGTGGCCCTTGATCTCCTCGGCCGGCATGCCCCTGGCCGTGAGCTCCGCAACGAGGGCCTGCACGTGCGCCTCGCTGGCCGAAGGCAGGCGTCCCCGGCCGCCGGCCTCGCCGGTCTCCTGGCGCAACGCCGCATCCAGCCGGGCGGCCTCGCGGTAGGCCGGGGCGGGCTCATCGCCGCGGATCGCGTGCATCACCACGTCGGGCGCCAGGTCCAGCAACGCCTTGAGCTTCGCGCCTTCCTCCGGACGGACGGCCATGAAGTCCTGGATGCCCTGTTCGTCGATCGCGCGCTGCTCGGCCTTGAAGGCGGCCTTTTCCTCCTCGCTCGGCGGCGCGCGGAACTTGCGGATGGGTTCCTCGAACCCCGGGAACTTGTCGAGCGGGAACGGATCCGGCTCGTTGCGCAGCGACGGATGGTCGTGGCCCTGCGGCGGTTCCTGCGGCGCGGCCCTGCGGGCGCCCGGCGGCACGGGCTCCTCCGGGATGGCCGGGTAGCCCATCCGCTCGTTCAGCACGTTCGCGATCTTGCGGCTGCGGATCACGATCTGCTCGCCCGGCTGCTTGCCCTGGATCCCCCCGGTCCAGTTCGGGTCGCCCAGCGTGCCCCGGATGACGTCGGCGTCGCCCAGTCCCTTCTCCTTGAGGAAGGCTTCGAAGACCGTGCCGCGCTCCATCTCCTTGAGCGCGAGGCGGCCTCGGTTGAGGCCGTACTCGCGCGCGGTGTCCCAGGCGGGGGGAAATTTCGGAACCGGCGGGGAGGGCGGTGGCTTGCGCTCGAGGAACTCCTCCCAGGCCGCGTTGTGCTCGCCGCCCGGGCGGACGTCGACGACCTTCCCGAGCTCGCTGAGCTTGACGTTGATCTCGACGATGGCGCCGTGGTCGCCGGGGGTTCGCTTGTTTATCCTGTCCCGCTGCTCGCGGCCCCGGATGGCGTACTCGGTGGCGCTCGGCTCATCCAGGGTCGTGTAGAAGCCGCGGCTGAAGTCGTCGACCGTCCCGGTCGAGTGGTGCGGATCGATCCCTGTCTTGGCGATGCGCCTGGCGGCGTCCTCGGACGTTCCATGGCGGATCGTGAACGACTCGTCGGGACGCGGGGCGGCGCTGGCTGGCGTCGGGCCGCTAGGCCCGCCTTCTGCCGGCGTGGTCGCTTCGTCGCGGCGCGGCCCGCCGCCGAACGGCGTCGCGCTCGGTCCGCCTGCGACCGTATGGTCGACGTTCGGACGGGCGCCGTGCGTGGCGGCCCATTCCTCGTACTTCTTCTGGTCCGGGAAGACGTGGGTCTCGCGGGCGCCGGTGTTCGGGTTCTCGACGTTGATCCAGAACGGCGCGTCCGGGGGCTGGTGCCCGAAGATCGTGTAGCCGGTCCGTTCGCCGTCGCGGTAATGGATCACCGAGGCCCGCGGCTGCCCGCCGGCCGCCTCGGATTCCCGCTGCAGCGCCAGGAAGTCGCCGGCCTGCTCGCCGCTGCTCGGGATGCGCCGCCACATCGGCGCGACGTCGTGCTGGCCGGCTGCGCCCGGATGGTAGTGCGCCTGCAGCTCCCAGCGGCCGACGTCGGCGGGCAGGATCTCCTTCCACTCCTGGCGCAAGGCGGGCGACTCCGCTGCGTGCGGCGCCTCGCCCAACTTCGGAAAGGGACCGATGTACGCCTTATCGGCGTTGCCGAAGACCAGGATGTGCTCGCCCGTCTCGGGGTTGCGGTAGATCGCCACTTCGCGGGTCGGATCCTCCCGGAGCGTCCGGTGATAGACCTCGTCGATCTCCGCCCGGCTGGTGGAGTTCGGCAGGATCATCACCCCGCCCTCCAGGGCCTCCGCACCCTCGATCACGCGAGGCCCGCGCGCCGTCGCCGGCGTCTCCGCAGCGTGACCGGGCCGGATCATCCGCTGGGTCGTCGGCCCGTCCTCGTCGGCCGGTCGCCCGCTGGTCCTCGGCGCCACAGCTTCCTTGTCCGAGGCGCGTCCTCCGGCCGGCGCCGCCGGTGCGGGCGCGGCCGGGGCTGGCGGCTCCGGCGGGCGGGCCGGGGTCTCCGTGGGGCTGGCGGCCACCGGCGGCAACTCGGGCGGGCGGAGATCCTTGGCGACGCCCACCACCGGCGCGAGGTCGCTCGGCAACGGCAGGACGATCGGTTCGGGCGGCGGCGCGCGCGCGGCCGGCTCGATCGGCGGCTCGCGGGCGGTCGGACGCGCGGCGCCCGGCTCGGCTTCCGGCGGCTGCCGGGCCGCGCCGGGGCGCTCCTCCGGCGGCGCTGCGCGACGCTCGGTCTCGGTGGGCGGACGCCGGCCCGGCGCCTCCAGCTCGCCGGGCGGCGGCCGGCCGCCGCGCGCGGCCGCAGCCTGCGCCGTCCGCGCGCGCCGGGCGTCGCCGTAGTGGGCGCCGCCCTCCTCGAGCGAGCTCTGGACCACCGACTGGACGGCGGCGCTCTTCAGCTCCTCGCCGATCTCGTAGCCTTCCATCCTGCGCTCGCCGGTCGCGCGGTCGTAGCCGATCTCGGCGGCGCGCTGGCCGACCCCGCTGGCCACGTTGCCGAGCACCCGCTGCCCGTAGCTGCCGCCCACCCGTCCGCCGAGCGCCCCGGCCGGCTTCATGATGAGGCCGCCGAGCGCGCCGCTGAACAGGCCCTTCAGGCCGGCGTCGAACGCCTTCTCGCCGCTCTGGCCGCGGGCGCGGTTGGTGGGGTCCATCGCCGCGCCAGCCGCCGAGTTGATGGCGTTGGACCCGGCCGCGACGCCCATCTCCGCGACCAGCGTCCAGCCCTTGCTGAGCGCCTGGGTCCCCGCCACCTTGGCGATGCCCTCGAGCGCCTTCTCCGAGACCACCATTTCGGTCGCCACCGCGCGCAGCGCCGGCATGCCGCCCTTCATCGCCACGCCCGCCGCCGCGCCCAGGCCCGCGGTCGCGGCCTGCACGAACGTCATGACGAGGTCGCGCTCCATTTCGGCGCGGCTGTAGCGATTGCCCTTGATTGCGGCCGACAGCGCCATGCCGGTGAGACCTGCGGCAGCGGTGACCAGCACTGGGATCCAGATCGAGGCCGCCGCGCCGCCGGTCAGCACCGTGGTGACCACCGCGGCTATTACGACGAGGGCCGTGGTGACCGCCGTCGCCAGGCTGTCGGTCATCACCTTGTAGCTCTCGGCCGTGAGGTGGGTCATGTTCATGGCCCGCTCGAGCTCGGCCTCGGCGCCCGGGTGCGGCGGTTTGTACTGGCCCTTCTCGTCGAAGTGGCCGTCGCCGATCGCCTGGCCGAACTCGTCGAACGAGCCGTGGTCCAGCCCCATCAGCTCCTCGACCTTGTCGCGGGACTGCTTCAGCCGCGTCCAGTCGCCTGTGATCGTTCCGGCGAACTTGCCGAGGAAGCCGGCGTCGCGGATCTGCTGCTCGGCGCGCCAGCGGCCGATCTCGGCCCGCTCCTTGGGGTTGCGCGCCACGCCCATGGCGGCGAGCTCGACGTCGTTGCGCTCGTCGCCGGACAGCTTCTCGGTCCACCAGCTGCCTTTGCCGAACAGGTTGAGCTGCTTGTAGAGCGGGTCCTGGCCAGGATGGGCCTTGTTCCACTCGTCGACCGAGTCATTGATTTCCTGGCGGTCCATCCGGCCGAAGGTTCGCTTCAGCGTGTCGCCGCGCTCGCCCTCGTGATCCAGCGCGTAGTCGAAGGCGGCCTTGGCGTCCTCGTGCCGCTGGATCTGCTCGCTCTCCCAGGTGTCCTTGTCGGAGAGGCCGCGCATCGTGCGCTTGGTCAGCTCCTGAGCGCTCTTGTCGCCGGTCTGGGCCGCCGTGAGCTTTCCCTCGACGTCCTTGCGCACCGCTTCCGGATCGGCGGGGCCGTAGACGTCGGGATGCTGGTACTGACCGACGAGCCCCAGGATGCGGCGCTGGCGGTCGCGGGCCTCGGCGAACCGCCGCTTCTTTTCCTCCGGGTCGAGCTTCGACTTGTCCTCGCCCTCCTTGGCGTCGAGCGAGGTGAGGTGCATCGCCTTGTCGAGGCGCTCCGGCTTCGGCTTGCCGCCGTCCCGGCCCATCTCGACCATCACGCGGGCGGCGGCGGCCTCCTCGCTGTCGGGGCCGTACTGGACGATGTTTTGGATCAGCCGCTGCTGGTTGTCGCTGATCCCCTCTGTCTTGGTCTCGTAGTGGCCGTATCGCTCGCCGTATTCGTCGTACCCGCGATCCTCGACGTAGACCGTGTAGTCCTTCTTCTGCGCGGCGTAGGCGGCGATCGACCAGCCGGCCTGCGCCACCTTCGGCGCCTCCCGCTTGCCGCCCTCCAGCTGGTCGAAGGCCTTCTTGGTCTTGTCCCACTGTTGCTTGTTGCGCTCCGCCGACGGATCGGCGGTGTCGATGGCGTCGATCGGATGCTCCTCGAGCTCCTTGATCGCGTCGCCGCCTGAGATCACGTCCTGGCCGGCGTTGAGGGCGGCGGTCTCGACCTTGTCAGCCGCCGCATCGGCGCCGGCGTCGCCGCGCTTCTCCCGCGCCTCGTCGATCTGCTGGCGAAGCCGCAGCGCGTTGGCCTTGGCGACGCCTTCGCCGGGTTGGCTGATGATGGTTGGATCGGTGGAAAGGCTCTGCGCCTTGCCGGCGGCGATATCGCCCTCTGTCTCGAGGGCTTTGAAGATGTCCTGGTTGACCGTGTCGAGGTCTTCCCGGATGTCCTTCACGTCCTCCGGGTGCTTCTCCTTCAGCGCCGCCCACTGCGCGGGCGTCAGCGAGCGCGCCACCGCTTCGACCCGGGCGTTCTCGTTCGACCAGTTGACCGCCGCCTTCAGCTCGTTGAGCGCGCCCTCGACGGCGTTGCCGTTGAGGTAGTTGATCGCCGCGTCGACGTTGTTCTTGTTGGTCGTGTAGGTCGAGAACGTCTTCGGCATGTTGTACCGGATGAACGGTTCGATCGGCTGGCCGTAGGTGGCCTGGAAATCCTCCTTGATGGCGGCGCCCTGGCGCTGGGTGATGGACCGCAGCGCGCTGAGCACGCCCTCGGTGTTGACGTGGAAGGCGCCGATGTTGGTCCAGACGGCGGCCGCCTTGTCGTCGATCTTCTTGGGGATCTCGGCGTGGGCCTTCTTGTCGAGGTCGGCGATCTGCGTGTCGGTCTTCGCATCGCCCCCCACCTTGAAGCCGAGTTCGGCGTACTTCTGCGGCGCCATCTTCGGCGCTTTGGCCTGGTCGCCGGCGGACGGGGTCGCGCCCGTCTGGCCGCCGTCCGCGCCCGTCTGGCCGCCGCTCTTCTCGCCCGACTTGCCGGTCGTGTAGTAGGCGGTGACGGTCTTGGCGGTTTCGTCCACCGCCGTGTTCAGCCGCGTGATCATGTCCTCGAAGGCCTTGCCGACCGGCGGCAGGAAGGACTGGATCGACTTGGAGACCGGCTCGGCCAGCTTGGCGTAGCCGGACGAGACGTCGTTGGCCTGGGCGTAGAGGGCGTCGCCCGACTCCCTGGCCGCCGCCCCGATCTGCTCGGCTACCGCGTCCGAAGAGTGGATCAGGCCCTCGCCGGAGCTGCGCGATTGCCGCTCCGTCACGTCCCGGTTATTGGCCGCGCTGGCGACCAGCCGCGGCCGCTGGCCGGTTTCCGTAGCGGCGACGCGCCCCATGAAGCCGCGCGAGGCGGTGACGACCGCCTTCGCGAAGGCCTTCTCGTCGCGATCGGTCTCCTTGGCGAAGCCGTCGGAAAGCACGCGCGCGGCTGCGCCCTGGGCGATGCCGAGCGCCCGGAGGCCGGTGATGTCCTGCTCGGAACGCCGCGACTCCACCGCCGCCTCGGACTTGGCGCGCGCCTTGTGCGCGATGATGGTCTGCTTGCGCGCGGCGTTGTGCTGGCGCACCAGCGCCGCCTCCGTGCGATCGTGGCCGGTATGGATCGCCGCCAGCATGTGCTGGCGCATCGTGGCCAGCTGCTTCAGCGAGGACGCGCTGGCGTGGTCGACGGCGGCAGGTCCGTGCTTGCTGGTCTTCTCGATCCAGCTGTCGACCTCCTGGAACTTCGCCTTGAAGGCGTCGGGCAGGCGACCGTAGCTGGCGCTCATGGCGGCGGTCTGAGCCTTGAGCTCGTCCTCGAAGGCATGGATGCGGTGGTCGGCCCGTATCGGCGCCCTGGTGATGGTCGCTTCGTTGATGGCGTTCGGCATCGCCCCGCCGGGATCGGGGAAGACGCCCTGGGGATTGTCCTTGAGCGCCTGCAGGCTCTGGCCGGCCTGCTTGCCGGCGGCCTCGACCATGCCCTGGTAGACCTTCGCCATCACCTCGGCGCCGGCGCGCTGGACTTCGGCTCCGGCCTTGCGCCGCGTGACGTTGGCCGTGGCGGCGGCGAGCGCGCCCTTGGCGGCGCGCGCCGCCTGTCGGATCGCCTGCTCGGCCTCCGCGGCGCGCTGGATCACCAGCGACTCGGCGTCGTCGGTGAGGCTGGTCAGCTGCTGGCGCGCGTCGTCGAGGCCGTCGTCGAGGGCCTGCAGGCTGGCGTCGAGCTCGGACTGGCGCCGGTCGGCCGAGGCTGAGGCGGCGGCGCGGGCGGCGTCCGCGGCGGCCATCGCGTCGGCGATCAGGGCGTCGTGCAGGCGCCGCGCCGCCGCGGCCGCCTCGGCGAACACCGAGACGTACCTGTCGATATCGGGATCGGGCTTCGGCTTCGGCCCGCCCGCGCGCGCCTTCGGCCGCACTGTCAGCTCGGTCGGGCCGTCGTAGGCGTTCGAGGGGTCGGAGACCCGCAAGAGGTCCCGCTCGAGCTCGACCGAACCGGACTCGGGGATCGCCGCCTCGAGGTCAGGCGCAGACTCCGCGTCACCCTTCTCGACCCGCTCTTCGCGTCCGCCGCCACCTTTCTTGTCCTTCGCCGCGCCGCCGTGCGTGCCGTCGCCGCCCGCCGCATCCGCCGCGTGGCCGGCGCCGCCCTCCTTCTTGTCCTTGGCGGCCTTGTCCTTCTTGTCCTTGTCCTTCCGGTCCTTCTGATCCTGGTCCTGCTTGTCCTTCCCGCTCTTGTCGGCGGCCTTGGCGTCCTTCGCCGGCGGCGGCTGGGCCTTGCCGACATCCCGGGGCGGCGTCGGCGGGCGCAGGTAGGCGGGGAGGGTGGATGTGTCGAAGTTGGACGTTGGCGGACGGGCGCGCACGGTGTCCGGCTCCCGTCGCACGAACGCGCTGAACTGGACCTGCGCCGAGATCGCGCGCCCGTTCGGGATCAGCGGCGCGTCCGGCGACAGCCTTGCCTTCAGGGCAAGCATGGACCGGGACCGCTCACGCCGAGAAGCCCGGCGCCGGCCGGCCGAGCTTGGCGTATTCGTCGGCGGCCGCCGCGGCGAGATCGGCCCGGCGGATGGTCCGCCGCGCCGCCACCGCCCTGGCCGAGGCGGCGAGGACGATGTTGCGGATGTGGCCGCCCGCCAGGTCGATCTTGACCGCCAGCCGGTCGAGGTCGGCCTCGTCGAGGTCGTGGAAGCTTCCGAGATGCGCGCGCCACAGCTCGCGCCGCGCCGGCGCGTCGGGCAGCGGCAGCTCCAGGATCGCGTCCAGCCGGCGCACGAAGGCCGGATCGAAACGGTCGCGGCTGTTGCTCGCCAGCAGGGCGATCCCGTCGAACTCCTCGATCCGCTGCAGCAGGTAGTTGGTCTGGGCGTTGGCGTGGCGGTCGTTGGCGTCGCTCACGTCCGTCCGGTTGGCGAAGAGCGCGTCGGCCTCGTCGAAGAACAGCAGCACGTCGGCGTGCTCGGCGGCGCCGAGGATCGAGGAGAGGTTCTTCTCGGTCTCGCCGATCCACTTGCTGGTCAAGGCGGCGAGGTCGACGCGGTAGAGCGGCAAACCCAACTGTGTCGAAAGCCAGTGCGCCGCCAGCGTCTTGCCGGTGCCGGACTTGCCCACCATCAGCGCCCTGACGCCCGGCCGGTAGCGGCCGGTCACTGCCGGCCCCAGGCGCTCGTGCAGCCGCGAGCGCATCCTCGCCCGCTCCAGCAGGCGATCCAGCCCGGCCCGCACCGCCTCGGGAAGCACCAGCGCCTCGTCGCCCACGACGGCCGGGCTGTGGCGCGCGAAACCCGCCATGACGCCGGCGCCGAGCGCGACGCCCGCGGCGATGTCCGTCCAGTCCAGCGTCTCGGACCCGCGCCGCGCCGCCCGCAGCCGGGCGCGCGTCGCGGCCTCGGCGATGCGCCCGGGACCTTGCCGGTAGCTCTCGGCCGCGCGCCGCGCCGTCGCGCGGGCCGCTCCGGCCTCGCGCCACAGCCGCGCGCGCTCCGCCACATCCGGAACCGCGAGGGTCCACTCATCCGGCGGGACCTCGGCGTCGACCACGCCCTCCAGGCCGGTGACCACCAGCCAGGGCCCGGGATAGGGCGCAAGCTTGGGCGGCGACCAGTGCTCGCCAGGGGCGAGGCGCGGGGCGAAGACCGGGGCGCGGCCGGCCGCGAGCAGCCATGGCGCGAGGCCGGTCGGCGGCTCGCCGTCGATGCGCACCAGCCCCAGCCCGAGCGCCCCCGCGAACGCCGCGGCGACGGCCAGCGCCTCGGCGTCGGACGCCGAGCGGATGACCAGCCCCGGGCGCTCCCGCCCCGCCAGCGCGTCGGCGCGCGCCGCCGCTTCCCGCGCCATCGCCGCCGGGAGCGGCACATCGGGCGGCTCGACGCGGCCGAGCTGCGGCCAGGCCGCCGGCAGACCCTCGAGCGCCGCCAGGATCGGCAAGGGCGTGCGCAGGCTGCGTTCCGGCAGCGCCGCGGCCTCGTCGCCAAGCTGCAGCAGCCCGCAGTCGGCCGCCGCGCCGGCGGCAAGTCCCAGCGCGGTCGCGCCCAGCGGCGCAAACGCCGCCGCAGCCAGGCCGACCAGCGGGCGCGAGCCGCCGAGCGGCGCCTGCGCGCTGGCGACGGCGCGGGCCGCGGCGGCGTCGCCCTCCACCGCCGCGCAGAGCGCCGTGGTCATCAGCTCGGCGTCGGAGAGCCGCAATGCGGCGGCCAGCTCGATGAGCCGACGGTCCTTCACGCCGGGCGCCGCTCGCAGGGCCGCCACGCACGCGCCGAGCATGTCGGCGGTCCAGCCGGCGCGCTCCGGCGCGAGCGCATCGGGCGCGACGAGGCCGACCGCGGCGAGCGCCAGGGTGCGAAGGTCGGCCAGGGTCGGCTTGACGTTGAGGGTCACTGCAAAGGCTGATCCCGGAAGTGGTAGCGGACAGAGAGGCCCAGCCAGGGAGTCCAGTGCGGATCGACGTCGAGCCCGCGCCGCCGCAGCCGGATGTCGGCAGCCGTCAGCGGAAAGCGGACCTCGACGCGGTCGCCGGCTGCCAGCACGCCGCCTTGGCGCTTCACCACGTCGGCGAGCTTGATCCGCGCGGTGCGCCGCAGCCAGCGGTCGAGGCCGACCCGCCAAGCGGTGATCTCGTCGGACCAGCCGCCGCCGGGCTGCGCGGAAAGGGCGTCCAGCACCGCGTCGTCCTGGTGTGCGCCCATCCTGAGGGCGATGGCTTGCAGCAGCCGCCGCGGGAAGCCGTCGACGACCGCCGCCGGACGCTGGTCCAGCCACTTGCCCAGACCGAGGCGATGCAGTGGCTGAACCAACAGCAAGAGTCCGGCGTAAGCACTTGGGGATTCAACGCTTTCTGCCTCTGCCGTGGTAGCTTCGGCCCCCTGGCGCCCGACCTGCGGCGGAGCCTCCGCGTCGGCCGGGCTGGCGAGCGTCTGCGCGCGATCGAGGATCGCGGTCGCCACCCCTGGCGCTTCCGGTCGGGCCCGCGTCGGCGCGCTGGCGGCGTCGGTGGTGCGCGGCCCGCTGGAGCGGCCTTCTGGAGGCGAAGCCGGCATCGGCGCTTCAGCGCCTGCCCGGACGACGGCATCGGTCGCCGCTGCGAGCGCTGCCGGATTGGAGGCCGCCTCGGACGCCATCGCAATAACGAGGTTGCGCGCGAGCCAGGCGACGACCCCGGGCCTGTGGCGATGGACGACGAACGCCGTCTGGAAAGCCAGACGCGCCGTCGCCGGCAGCGCCAGGATGGCTTGGCGCGCCAGGCGCGCGGCGTGCGTCAGGACGGCTGCCGCCTCCGGGTCACCGGCGTCCGGCCCGGGCGCGACCGACCCGGAGATCGGCGCCGGCAGCGTCGCGCCGGGTTGCGGTGCGGGGCGATGCGCGACGTCCGACGGCAGCGCGGCGATGATCGCCGGCAGGTTCCCTGCCTCGGCGGTCGCCACGACGGCGCGCGCCAGGCTAGCGGCCGCTTCGGGGTCGCGGTCGGCGGCCGCGACCCAGCGCGGCAGCCAGACGGAGAGCGGCGTGGCCTCCCAGTCGCGCACGGCCAGCCGCCAGAACCAGGCGCTCGGCCGGCGTCCCGCCGCCAGTTCGCGCAGCAGAAGCGCGCGCGCCTCGTCGGCCGACCGGAACCACACGGCCCCCGCTTCGGCGGCGCCTGGGTGGGCGCCGTGCAAGGCCCGCGCGCCCTGTTCCGCCAGAGCGTCGGCTGCCCTGGCGTGCCAGCGTTCGGGCCGCGCATCGGCGGCGATCCGTCCGAACGCCAGCCGGCGCACCAGCAGCAGGCGCTCCGGCGCGGCCGGGGCGACGCGCAACGCGTCCTCCACGCAGGCTTGCGTCCGCGCCGCCCGGTCGGGGTGGGACCGCAGGCGAAGGCGGGACACGGCCACCGCGGTCAAGCCAGCCTCCGGCTTCCGAGCTCGACGCGGGCGCCGGCGGCGATGCCGGCGGACGGGCTGAAGGTCTTGACGATGCGGGCGCGGGCCAGCCCATCGGTGAGGTCTTCGACGACCGCCTGGGCCAGGGGTGCGCCGGTCTCGTCGCGCACGGTGGCTATCATGCCGATCCGCGTCGCGGCCGCGTCCACGGCGAGGTCGAAACGCGCGCCGAGCTGGGCCTTCGCCGGGGCCACCAGCTGAGCCGTCACAATCCGGTCCACCGGCGCATGCGCGGACATCAGCAGGCAGACGCGAACGATCTCGTTGATCGCGCCCTGGGCGTCCGGAACCGACGAATTGATCCGACTGAACAGCCAGTCGACCAGGCTCTGCTGCGAGCGCTTCAGCTGGGCGGTGAGCTCGCCCCAGCGCGGCAGGCCCGAGAGCTGTGAGAGCGGCGTCGGCTGCGTGAACTCCGAGAGGACCTCGGCCCAGCCGAGGCGGATCACCGGCGGGGTCTCGCAGAAGGCCGAGTAGAGGCAGCCGGCCACCTGGCCGAGCTGCTGCAGCTCCTGCACGGCGGCGGCCGCCAGCGCCGGGCGGTTGTGGTCGCCGGCCATGATGTCGGCGATGCTGGCGGTCCCGTTGATCACCCGCCGGGCTTCGGCCAGCGCTGCAGTGGCCGCCAGGCCGGCGTCCATCGCCAGCACCGCGAGCCGGTACTTCTCGAGCACGGCCTGTTCGGCCGCCATCGCCGCCCACACCGCCGCGAGCAGCGTCGGCAGCGTGCCGGCCGGCGGAGACGGTGGGGCGATCGCCGCCATCTGCGCCCGCAGCAGCATGGCGGCCAGCAGGTCGCGCGCGGCGTCCAGCCGGTCGATCAGCACCACCTGCTGGGCGACCGCCGGGAACCACATCACCGGCGCGGCGCGGAACAGTGAGACGAAGTCCCGGATTTCTTCGGGCGTCTCAGGGTGCTCCTTCAGGCAGGCGGTCAGCGCACTCTCAACGAGGGCCGACGGCGCCGGCGCTGTCTGGATCAGGTCGCCGACGGCGGCCCGCCGCGGCCGGCGGAACAGGATCACCTTGACGTTGTCCTGCAGGATGCGGGCCCGGGTGGCGTTGAGGTCGTCCACCCGCTGCGTCTCCTCGGCGAGCAGCGCCGAGGTGGTGGCGACGTCGTGGCGGGCTTCCTCAACCTGCACGTTGATGGCCCTGAGGCGCGCATCGATGGTCGTCACGACCGCGTCCAGGTCGGAGCGGAGCTGGCCGGCGTCCGCCACCAGCTGCTGGTAGAGATCCACGCGCGCCTCGACCAGGCGCATCAGCGCGATGGTGTTGTCGATGGCGCCGACCGCGGCGTTGAAGTAGTCGGCCTCGTGGCGCCCGGACGCCGCAGGCAGGTCGTCGAGGTCCTGGTATTCGCGCGCGCTGGCGACTTTCTGCTGGTCCTGGATGACGTCGGCGACAGTGTTCTTCACGCGCGGCGCCGTCGGATCGCTGGTGGGCGTGTAGTTGTAGCCGGGGCAGGGAAGGTCGCCGAGCGCAAGGCCGGGCGGCCGGGTTTGGCCGGGCGCGGGCTGGCCGATCAGGCCGGCGAGGGTGGCGAGCACGGTCTGCTTGCCGTCCAGGGCGTAGGCGTGAGCCTCGACGGCGGGCGACGGTGTGAGGCGTTCGGCGACGCTCGCGGTCCGCTCCACGCGGCCCGGCAGCGCGAGCTGGCCCTGGACGTCCTGGATGCCGATCGTGGGCGCGAGCGCCGCTTGCGCTGCGGTGACGCTGAAGGCGGTGAACGTTGTCGCCGCGATCGCCACCGGGACCCGCGGCGCGGCCACCGTGCTGGTGATCGGGTGCGCCGCGGCCGACGTCAGCCCCGGCGACGTCGTGAAGAGGGCGGCGGCCGGCTGGCCGGCGACAGCCGTGAACCGGGCCGACGTAAGGGCGGTGGTGCTCAGTTGCAGGGTCCGCGTGGTCCTCAGCGTGAGATCGGTGCTGAAGAGCGTTGCTCGCGACGCCGGCGGCGGCGGCGGAGGTGGTGGCGGTGGGGGCGGCGTCGAACCGGAGGGCGCCGCCGGGGCCGGCAGCAGCGGGTTGTTGGGGTCGCGGTTGGCGTCGTTCTCGTAGGCGGTCTTCAGGAAGTCGGCGAGGTCGGCGCTCTTGGCGCGCGCGCCCTCGTCGCGCAGCGCGATGTCGGCCAGCGTCGGCGAGGTGACGAGACGCGAGGCGGCGTCGGCGCCCAGCACGTAGGAGCGCACCCGGTAGATGTCCGAGCGGGCGCGCACGAATCCGAGGTCCAGCGCGTCGTTGGTGGCGCTCACGCGCGCCTGCAGGTCGGCGATGAAGCCGTCGAGTTCCTCCTCGTCCAGCGCAACGAAATGCGGGGCCAGGAACGGCTGGGACCACTTGGCCCGGAAGTCCGTCATGGCGGCGACCGTGCCGACGCCGGATGTGTCGACGGTCCCGAACATGTCTTCGACCGGCGGGGCAGTGACGCCGGTCGCCGTGAAGGTCCAGCCGGCGGCGGCGCCGACGCCCTGCAAGGTGGAGTCCTGCGGCGCCTCGTCGCCCAGGTAGACGGTCTCGGCCCCGGCGGCGCTGACCTTGCCGAGCGGGCCCCATTCCACCGTGCCGCCCGCCTGCCAGAACTCCGCCGCGTTGACCTTGGCGCCGACGAGCGCGCCGCCGGTCACGGTCCAGGCGCCGGCCGCCGGCGCTTCCAGCCGCGTCCAGACGCCGGTTGGCGGCAGGTCGCCCTGGCGAAGCGCCGTGCTGGCGGCGCCGGCCGGCAGCGGCAGGCTGGTCTGCGCGCCCCAGAACACCATGTGGGAGAAGTCGCCGCTGCCGTCGGCGGCCGTGCCGACGCCGAGCCGCAGCATCAGGCCCGCGAGGCCGGTCGCGTCGGCAATGCGCGCCCACACATAGATCCGATCGCCTGGGCTGATCTCCAGCGAGCTGCCGGCGCCGATGAAGCGGTGCGACTGAGCGGCCGTGCCGGCCGCAATCGAGCGGATGTGCGTGCAGGTCACCGGCGCGCGGTCGCGGGGGTAGGGAAGGGCCTCGGTCAGCGGCAGGTCGGAGGCCGGCCAGCTCGGCCGGCAGCCGGTGACGCCGTCGACGATGAGGTCGCGGCGCCGGCGCGCCATCTCGCGCCGGATCAGCCAGGTGGTGCGGTCGCCGGTGTAGCGCGCCACGGCTTGGGCAAAGGCCGGATCGACGGTCGCCACCTCCAGCAGGCCCGGCTCGTAGACCCGCTCGGGCACCGGCACGAGCAGCTCCACCTCGTCGGCCGCATCGAGGCTGATCGGGATGAGCGAGGCCGAGTCGCGCACCGCGGCGTCCACGTGCTCGTTGGGGATCGGCGCGGCCGAGATCTCGAACCCCGGCGGGAAGAACGTCTGGCGGCGGGTGTCGAGATTGATCACCGTGCGCGGCAGGAAGCCGATCGGCGGCAGCTCGCGGAAGGTGGCGGCGAGCGCGGCGGGCGAGTAGTCGGCGAGCTCGGCGTAGTGCTCGACGAACTGGGCGAGGCGCGCCTGCCACAGCAGGCCCTGGCCGCTGGTCGGCGCGAGCGGGGTGCGAGGCCTGGGCTGGCCGCCGAGCCGCGAGACCGCGCCGCGGTCGATGAAGTCGAGCGTCCAGTCCGGCTTGAAGCCGATCAGCGCCAGCGGCACGCCCTGGCGCTCCCAGGGATGCGCCTCGCCCGGCAGGGCGTGACGCTCGGCGTCGAACACCCGGTAGGCGAGCCGGTTGCGGAAATCGGGCCCAGCTTCGGGCAGGGAATAGTCGGTGCGGCCGGTGATGGCGACCATCTCGCTCGGCCAGAAGAACAGGGTCAGGCGGCAGCCGTCGATGATCTGCAGGTCGTCGTACGGGTCGTCGCGCGGGTCGTGCGGGCAGTTGGTGGCGTCGGGGCTGGCCAGGATCGTCGCGGTGACGGGCTCGGCCAGCAGGATCGCCGCGCGCGGCAGATCGCCCGCGGCCGGGTGGGCCAGCAGCTCGCCCAGCGTCGGCCCGAGGCGCCGCGGCAGCTCCGGCCGCAGCTGCGCGAAGAGGCCGCCGGCGATGGCGTCGGGCGAGGCCTGGGTCGGGCCGGCGGGATCCGGCGGCAAGCCCGCCGCGCCGGAAATCAGCGCATCGAGGTAGTCGGCGCGGGCGTAGACCAGCAGGTCGCCGAGCGCCAGGCGACGCGGCGTCGAGATCACCACGTCCTCGCCCGAGACCGCCAGGCCCATGCCGGGCAGCAGCTGGAAGCGGGCGTCGGACGGCTTGGCCGCCGCGGCGCCGGGCTCCAGCTGCAGATCGAGACCGAACACCGCGCCGGCGGTGAGGCCCTGGCCGCGCAGCCGCTGGACGCCGCCGCGAAAGTCCTGCTCGGCGGTGAGCGCCTTGTCGGACAGCGACCTGCCCGTGAAGGGATTGATCCGCCGACGCCACTCGCCGGGCAGCTCGGGCTGCAGCGGCGGGTCGGTCTGGATGACGTGCTCGTCCTTCAGCGGCGGGTCGATGGTGGAGACAATGCGCATGGTGCGTGCTCCGGGAGACTAGACTTCGCCGGCGATCAGCTTGCCGACGGCGGATGCGTCGCTGGCGTTGACGGCGGTGCGCAGGGAGGCGGCGAACGTGGTGAGGTCGGCCGAGTCGAGACCGCGCGCCTGGTCGTCGAGATCGAGGATGTCGCCGTTGTCGGCGAGCCAGGCGAGCTGGGCGCGGGTCAGCGGCGGGGCGCCCAGCGCACCGGTAAGTCGATCCAGGCCCTCGCCGAGGCGCGGGTCCGAGAAGTCGGACGCCACGTCGACGATGTCGCCCTCCGTGAGCAGCTGCGGTCCGCCCGCCGCGAGCGTGGCGTTGGTCAGCACGCGGCTTACCGTGAGGCGGCTGAGGCCTGTCCGCTCGATACGTCCCGGCGGCAGCGTCGGCCGCGCCGCCGCCGCCAGCGCGGCGGTGGAGGCGGTGGCCAGCATGGCGGTCGTGGCGGCGGCAGTGGGCGCGGGGGTCGTCGTGGTCGCGCCGGCCGTCTCGATCGCCGGCACGGCGGCCTCCAGCTCGTGCACGGCGGCGAAGAAGAAGGCGTCCGAGGCCATGATCTTCGGCGAGCCGAGGAAGGCGGCGATGCGCGCCGCCGCGAACGGAGTCGAACTCGTCGGTCAGCTTCTTCACCCGGTCGGCGAGGCCGAGGTCGGCCAGCCGCTTGGTGAGGTCGATCTCCAGCTGCAGGTCCGCGCCGGTGACGGGCACGGCGATGCCGGTGATCTTGGGCTCGTACGCCAGGGCTCTGCGGCGCACGTACCAGAGTCGCGGCGGCAGGCCGTCCTGGACCGGCAGGGCGGCGACCGCTTCGGACCAGGCCGCCTGCCAGGCCTTGGTCTGGGCGTCGCTCGCCGCCGCCTGGGCGGTGGCCGCCGGATCGCTGACCGGGGTCATGGTCAGGGCGTTGCGCCGCGCCAGCATGCCGGCGAGCACGTCGGCGGTGGGCCGCGTGTAGCCTTGCGCGAGGTCGGTGGTGACGTGAGTGCTCAGCTGGGCGAGCGCCTGCTCGAACCGCTGCAGCGTCGCCCGGCTGACCGGGGCCAGCACGACAACCCCGGCCGCGCCCAGGTCGGCGCCCGGGGCCAGGTCGAGCGGCGGCAGGCTGAGGCTTTCGTCCACCACCGCGGCGATCTCGTCGGATGGCACGAAGCTGATGTCCACGTCCACCTGCGGCGGGAACCAGAGCTGGCGAAAGCCCAGGGAGTCGGTCAGCACCGCGGCCGCCGGCAGCTGGCCGGCAGGTGGCAGCGCCGCGAAGTACTGGGCCGCGGCGAACGCCGGCGGCAGGCCGGAGGCCGCCCGATCGCTGAGGACGTCATTCAGGTGGGTCAGGTGCTGCAGCACGAAGGCCTCCGCGAGCGCCCGCGGCCGCGCGCCCAGGGTGACCTGCAACGGCGTGTCCGCGCCTGTCTCGCGTCGGACGAGCGCCATGTCGATCCAGCGGATCGCGCCGCGCTCGAGGGCCATCATGGCGAGCGGCAACGCGTCCTGCGGCAGGCCTTGCGTGTCGCCGAGGAAGATGTCCCGCGCCACCGACCGGCGCGCATCGTCCAGCGTCGCCGCGCCGGTGGTGTCGGTGTAGGGGATCAGGCTGACGGCGGTCGCTTCGATGATGTCGCCGTCCTCGACCTGCCGCGGCCCCGAGATGGTGGTGGGGTAGGCGGCGATCGGGTTGGCGGTGAACTCCACCGCGCGTAGCGCCAGGATGAACAAGCCCGTGCGCCGTCCGAGCGGCACGCTGGGCTTGAGGCTGAGGCCGAAGGTGGCGTCGAGCCGCTGCGAGCTCGGCAGGTCGAGCAGCGGGAAGGTGCGCGCCGTCGTCACGCTCACGAGGTCGCCGGCCGGCGTCACGCCATGGCCCGGCTGGATGGTGATGGTCTGGCCCGTCGGGTCGTCGCCCTCGGACACCTGCAGCCCGGCCACCACCCCCGCGCCGCCCGCCCGCGCCAGGTCGGCCTGACGCTGGCGCACGTAGTCCTGGTCGCGGGTCAGGTCTGCGCCGGTCAGGAAGCGGCCATCGAAATAGCGCGGCCGTCGCCGCAGCCCATCGAGCACCAACGCCGAGGCGCCCAGCAGTTGCTGCATGTCCTGCGTGGAGAGGACGTTCTGACCGCCGTTCGCCATGCTGGCGATCTGGCTCGCGTCGGCGACCTCGATCGAGGTGCGGGCGCTGGCGTTCGTGAGATTCACCATGGACGGAGCTTCCTCAAGGTGCGGATCACGGCTCGATCAGGGGTCGGGCCGGAAAGGCGCTGCCGAGCCACTTGCCCGGCAGCGCGATGAAGGGACGAAGGCTGTTGTCGGCGGAGACGCGGCTCGTGGTCGCCAGGGCGGGCCGCGTGCCGGCTGGCGCGTCGGCGGCCAGGGTGACCGGGACCGTCACGCGCGCCAGCAGCACCGCGCTGGGATCGTAGCCGTCCACGTGCTCCTGCAGGTGGCGCCAGGGTCTCGTCGGCGGTGGCCGGCGCGTCCTCCCAGCTTTCCAGCACTGCCTGCAGCAGGGTGTCGTGCGCGGCCCCGGGCGCCGGCCAGAAGTTCTGCGGCGCCGGGATCGGGTTCGGCGGACCCTCGTCGCGCGGCACGAGCTGCAGCTGGAACGCATCGGCCAGCCGCGCCGGCGTCACGGCGTCCAGCGCGTCATACGGGCCGGTTGCAAAGGCCGGGGTCTTGCCGACCGGGCAGGCGTCGGCGGAGAGGAACACGTCCACGACCACCGCCACGTCGACCTTCACCCGCGGCGAGCGCTGGATGGCCGCCAGCAGCGCCGGGGTGGACTGGGCGGCGAACCAGCGCGCCAGGCGGATGCACTGAGGCGCGCCAATCTCGACCAGCCGCCCGTAGCGGTCGACCGCCAGCCCCGGCGCCACCTGCAGCTCCAGCTCGGCGTCGCCGTCGGCCGGAGGAATGACCCGCAGGCCGGCGAGCGTACCGAAGCCCACGAGGTGCTTGAGCGCCTTGGCGAGGCGGCCGCGGTGGTAGGTCTGCTCGTCCAGGAAGTCCTCGGCGTCGAGCAGCACGCCGATGGCGTAGTTCACGCGCTCCGGCGGCGCTTGCACCTCGAGGGGGTCGGCGGGGGCCAGGGGTCGGCGAGGCTCATGGCGGACATCCAGACTAGCTAGGCAGAACCGGCGGACGGATGGGGGGACGCGGTGGAACTGGCGGCCTGGGCGGCGGCGGGGGCCGAGGCGGCGGTGGTGGCGGCGGCCTGGGCGGCGGAGGTGGCGGCGGCGGAGGCCTCGGTGGCGGAGGTGGTGGTGGCGGCGGCGGCGCGGGCGGAGGTGGTGGCCTCGGTGGCGGAGGTGGCGGCGCAGGCGGAGGCGGTGGCGGCGGCGCCGGCGGAGGTGGCGGCGCGGGGGGAGGCGGTGGCGGCGCGGGTGGCGGCGCAGGCGGCGGTGGCGGCGGCGCAGGCGGCGGTGGTGGAGGTGGCGCAGGCGGTGGTGGTGGCGGCGCAGGCGGCGGTGGTGGAGGTGGCGCAGGCGGTGGTGGTGGCGGCGCAGGAGGCGGCGGCGGCGCGGGCGGGGGTGGCGGCGACGGCGCCAGCACCGTCACGACGAGATCGACGACGGCGCTCGCGGTGTTGGTGTCGTCCACCACCACGAGCTGGAAGTGGTGGTCGCCCGGATCGAGCGTGTTCTCGACCAGCAGCGTCGGCTGGGTGGTGTTGAACGGCGTTCCGGGCGTGAGCACGGCCATGGGTCAGGGCGCCTTCACCAGGGTGAAGCGGTACTGGGCGACCTTCGCGGGCGCGACAGCCGTCGACCCGGCGGCCGACAGCGTGAAGCTGGCGCCGGCGGCGACCCGCGGCGGCGCGATCGGCTTGCCCTGGCCGTCGACCAGCGACAGCACCGCAGTCGGCTGCGGGCGCTGCTTGACCGTGATGTCGACGAAGACGGGATCGGACTGGTTGCCCGCGTCGTCGACCACGACGAGCTGCAACCGGCTCGTCCCTGCCGGCCATGGCGGGTCGGCCTGCACCTGCAACGCGGACTGCGGGTCGCCCTGGTAGACTGGAACGTCCTTGACGAAATTGGCCATCGCGGGGGCTCCTCACGCCCACGTCCAGATGTTGCGAACGATCTTGCGGCCCGGCGCGGCGGCCGAGCGCTGGGCGCTGACCAGGAAGCCGGTCCCGGACCAGACCTCCGACGGCGCATCGATCACGGCGACCGGACTGGCTGAGACCGGCCCGTCGGAACGCGGGTCGAGGCCGCCGTCGCCGAGCACCTCGTCGCCCCCGCCCACGATGCTGACGTCCACACGCACCGGCGTCGGCGTCGGCGGCGCGACCAGGTAGGTGTCGACGCCCACCAGGGACGCCACGCCCACGATCAGCGGCAGGCTGGCGGTGGCCACCGTCACCTCCACGTGGGCGGGGGCGGCGGCGTTGGCGACGTCGCTGAGGCGCCCGAGGTCACGGGTCCTGGGTCCTTTGCGGACCAGCACCAGGACCCGGTGCGCCAGCCGGGCGAAGAAGTCGGCGACGGCCCGGCGGTCGGCGGCGGTCTGCGGCAGGCTGGCGTCGAACAGCGCCAGCAGCTCGCGCTGCTGCTTCTCGTCGCCCAGGAACAGCGTGTCGCCGACGAAGCTGTTGCCGGACTGCACGAGCCCCAGCGTCAGCGGATCGCCCTCGTCCGACAGGTCGGCGCCCAGGATGGTGGCGAAGGTGCGTCGCAGGCGGAACCCCTCGACCACGACGATCTCGCCGCGGGTGACCGCGCCGCCGGCGAGCACCGAGGCCTGCTGACCGTCCACCGACATCATCAGCGCGCGCCCCTCGACGCCGCCGAGATTGACGAGCGCGAGCTGGCCAGGCAGCGGCACCTCGCCGAAGCGATCGATCTGCCCGCCGTCGATCATCACGCCGCCGGTGGCGATCTCCAGCTCGGCGAGGAAGCCGCCGAGCGCGCCGTGCATCTGGGCGGTGCAGGGCGCGGCGTGCAGCGCCTGGCGGAAGCGGATGGCCGCCTCGCCGGGCCTGGGACCAAGGCCGATCCAGGAGCCCAGCCAGGGCAGCGCATCGTCCGGCGTCGCCTCCGGGGCGGTCAGCAGCCAGCTGTCCGCGACCCTGTCCTCGAGCTGGGTCAGCGGTCCTTCGAAGAGCGTGAGCAGCCGCTCGAGGAAGTCGGGCGCGGTGGCGGCGCCCGGCGCCTCGCCGTCCGGCCCCGTCAGCTGCTCGCCATAGAGGGCCGGCAGGTAGCGGTCGCGGTAGGAGAACCGCGCCCCGTAGACCCGGATCGCCGCCACCTCCGGCGTCGCCAGGCTGTCGCCGACCAGCTCGACGTTGAGCCACAGATACCGCCCCTCCAGCCGCCGCACCTTGCGGTCGCGATGCTGGATGGCGGCGGTGAAGAGGCCGGTGCGTCCGGGCGCGCTCGGACAGGGCAGCAGGCCGGTGTTGTACGGCAGCTCGGACGGCTCGTCGCACCAGGCGCCCATCGGCGCATCCGGCGCGTCGGGCAGCGCTGCGGCCGCGCCGAAGGCATGCGGCGCCCAATCGGGCGCGCTGACGGCGCCGGGCGCGTCCGGCCGGGCGCCCTGGTCGTCGGCGTGGGTCCAGATGCGCAGGCCCGCGTGGTCGGGGATCGAGGCCTCGACATAGAGCCGATGCCAGACGTTCCCCATCCGCCCGGAGTCGAACGGCCCGACGGTCACCGCGCCCGATCGGGCGTAGCTCGCCCGTGACAGCGGCTGCAGGCGCCGTATGCCGCCGGCCTCGTCCGGGGTGGCGCCAGCGGTCGGATAGGATGGCGTGTCGGCGAGGCTGCCCGCGAAGCCGCCGCGCCAGGGACTGAGCAGGCGGTAGATGTCGCCGGCCGGCAAGGCGGCGGCCGTGTCCGACGGTGGCCCGTCCAGCTCGTAGACGAACGCCTGCAAGGCGGGCGCGCCCTTGTCGGCCGCCATCAGCGCCACGCGGTCTTCGCCGACCCAGGCCAGGGCGTAGGGGAAGCGGACGCTCTGGGTCGAGAAGCGGCGGACCCACTTGCGCTGCTCCAGCGTGAACAGCACCGCGTCGGCGCCTGTCCGCCAGGCCAGCAGCGCCAGGCGCCCGCCCTGCGAGGCGGCGATCGCGATCGGCTCGCACCCGGCCGGGAGCTTCGCGGAGGGCAGCGGACGCAGGCGTGGGGGGCGGGGGTTGGGGTCGACCGCAGCGAACGCCTCGTCGCGCGGGGGCCGGTAGCCGGCGACGCGCATCGGGTAGCCGCGCAGCCGCGCCAGGCGTCCGGCCGCCTTGTCGAGCGCCCAGACCCCGCCGCCGGGCGCCGGCGCCAGGCGCGTGGCGGTAAACCCGTCGAGCGCGACCCGCGCCGTGTCCCACCGGTCGCGCCGGTCGACCATCAGCACCGCGCCGTTGCGTGCGACATAGAGGACGTCGTCGTCGCCGAACGCCATGTCGGTGGGCTCGGCGACGCCTGGCGGGTTGTCCTGCGGGACGGTGATCGGCGTCGAGCCCTGGGCGAAGCCGGCGGCGAGGATCTGGCTCGATGGAATGTCCCACCAGGCGTAGCTGCCGCCGACGTCGCGCACCGGCGAGGGCCGCGCCATCCAGGCGCGCGCCGTGGTCTCGTCCTCGGTGAGGGTGGGGGCAGCCTGCTGGCGGTCGAGGCGCAGCAGGCGCACGTCGTCGCGCCAATAGAGGTTCTGCGCCGCTGTCGCGGCGGTGGCGCTCGGGCCGAGGCCGAAGCCCGCGGCGTCGGCGACCTGCCAGAAGCGGAGCCCGTTGGCGTCCATCAGCAGGTCTCCGGCACGACGGGCACAGCGATCCCGCCGGCGCCGACGATGCCGTTGGCGGGCGGCAGCGTCGGGGACGCGCTGGCGGCGTCGGTCACCGCCAGCATCAGCAGCTCCGGCAGCTGCCAGGAGAGCAGCGGCAGGCGGATGCGCCCGGTCGTGTCCGGCGGCAGCGCGCGCCACTGGGTCTCGCCCGTCCGCCGCCCGAACAGAAGCACAGGCGCGACGTCGAGAACGCCGGGCACGCGGGCGATGGCGGTCTCGATCAGACGGTCGTCGACCGCCCGTCCCAGCGGCCACCCGGTCCCGTCCGGGCCGCCCGGCGGCAGCGACCAGACCGCGAGGCGGATGGCGTCGGAGACCGCGTTCAGCACCGCCTCGCGCTGGGTGACGTCGGCCAGCTCCACCGCCGCCGAGATTCCGAGCGGCACGTAGTCCGCGCCGATGACGTAGAGCTCGGTGGCCAGGGGCCGGCGCTGGTCGAGCCAGGCGTAGACCGTCTCCAGCGTCGGCCGGTCGGGCCGCGGTGCGGGCGGATCGAGACCGTTCCTGGCCGGCAGCACCATCACCGAGACCACGCCCGGGACGTCGGTGCGCCGCTGCTGCGGCTTGAAGAGCGGCAGCACCTCCACGCGCCCGATCGCCGCGCCGGGCGTGCGCAGGGCGAGCTCCTGGTAGTCGGCGCTGGTCACGGCGCGGCCGCCGTTGCGGATCTGCGCCGGGATGCGCACCTCGGCGTCGGCCAGGGCCTCGAAGTCGGCGCCGCCGAAGGTGGCCAGCGGCTGGCTGACCTTCAGGCGCGGGGCGCCGGGCGGGGCGGTGATCGTCTTCAGGGTTCCGGCTGGCAGATTGCCGGCCGCGCCGCCGCCGGCCCGCATCGAGGCGACCTGGATCGTCGCGCCCGCGCTCGGAACCATGCCGCGCACGCCGTCCCCGAAGGCGACCAAGCCGGCCTCGGGATCGAGGCTGTAGACCCGGTCGTCGCGGCCGGCGGCGGCTACGTCCGGCACCTGGCGCCAGGGCCGCATGCCCTCTTCTTCCTCGACCTCGATGGCGAGCGTGACCGGATCGACGGAATCGGCGCCCAGTGGCAGCTGCAGGCCGGAAGCGCCGGTCCCCTGGCCGATGGTCTGGCGGCCGAGCGACTGGCGCTGCTCGATGCCCACCGCATTGATGCCGGCCCAGGCGAGGCTGAGGCTGGTGACGTTGGCCGTGGGATCAGGACGCAGGCGCACCCAGCAGACCAGGCGCGCGGCGACGGTGGGATCGTCGATCCGCGGCGGCCGGTCGCCCACGCCGGCGGCGACCTGCTGCAGGACATCGTTGGTGGGCGCGCCCATGTCGTCCTTGCCCGGAAGCAGCAGGCGCACGACGCCGGGTTGCGTGAGGCCCACCGAAGTGTCCGAGAGCACGTCGAGCGGCAGATAGACCGTCCCGTCGCCCTGGCTGCAGGACACTTCCCAGATGTGAGGGATGCGGGCGCGCACGCCGACATCGGTGAAGCTGGAGGCGAAGTCGCTCGATGGCGCGAGCGCCGGCGAGACGCCGATACTCAGAAGCTGGCGCCGGTTGGCCCCGACGCCGCCTAGCGCGGAGAGGGCGTCGTCCACCGAGGCGGCGAGCGGCTTGGGCGCCAGCAGCGCGAACCAGAGGCATCCGTCCAGGGTGTCCGCCACGATGTCGCGGCCGGCCGGCTCGGCGGCCCCGCCGGCGAACACCGGCGTCGTCACGTAGCCCACCGGATCGCCCTGCACGCCGTAGAGGTCCTTCAGGTCGGGCAGCAGGCTGCGCAGGTGCTTGGCCTCGGCGTCCGTGGTCTTGCGCTTGATGTAGCAGGGGCCATCGACGGCGAAGACGGTGACCTCGCCGGTGGTCTCGAACGGCTGCGGAGTGGCGATCAGGCTGTAGAGCGGCAGCGTCGTCGGCGCCGTGACCGCCTGGTCGTCGATGCTCACCTGGACCACGCCCCAGGCGGGCGTCGCCGGGCGCATGCCGGCGCCCAGCAGGCGCAGGAAGGCGAGGCGCTGGCGTTCGGGGATCAGGTTGGCGCGGTAGAGGATGGTGTCGCCCAGCCAGGCGAAGAGGTCGATCAGCGTGCGGCCGGGGTCGCCTTCGCGCGGGCTCGTCCATTCCGGCGTATGGGCGGGAATGCGGCGGACGAGATCGGCGACCAGGTCGTCGAAGCTGCGGTCGTCGAGGGCGGGCGGTCGGATGGGCATCTAGCCGGCTCCCACGGGCACCGTCGCGGTGATCTGGCCGAGATCGCCGGTCAGGGTCAGGCGATAGGACAGGGTCACGACCATCTCGCGCGGGTCGGCGCCCACATCGACGTCCACCCGGTCGAGGATGATGCGCGGCTCATAGGTCGTGACGGCGTTGGTCACCGCTTGCTGCGCCCGGGCGCGGGTGGTCAGCGTGTTGGGGGTGTTGATCAGCGTCTCGAGCCCGGCGCCGAAGGCGGGCCGCATCAGCTGCTCGCCCGGGGCGGTGCGCAGGATCACCTCCAGCATCTGGCGAACCGACAGGGCGGGGTCGGGCCAGGTCAGGGCGCCGTCGGCGCCGGGCAGCGGCAGCAGCGGCCAGCCGACGGCGGGACGCGCCAGCGTGACATCGCTGGACGTGGCGATCGGGCCGCTCATTTGGGCCTCGGAATTGGGATGCAGATCTTGATCCAGGCGCTCCACCAGAACACCAGGTTGAGGAGGCCGATGAAGATCGACAGCACGATGTAGGCGCAGATCGTGATGGCCGGCAGCGAGAAGCTGCAGAGCCACATGATGCCGAGGTCGGGCGTCGTTGATCCCTGGCCTTGCGCGAGCTTCGTGGGGTCGCCCTGCAGCAGCGTGGCGAGGTCGGACGGCACCTCGAACGAGACGTTCGGCTTCAGGTTCTTCAGGCTGCCGACGCCCGGCATCGAGATGCGCGCGGCAGGCCCGTCGCTGTCCCACCAGGGCACGATGCGGAAGCGCTCGCTGTAGTCGCTCCAGATCAGCTCCGGCGGGCAGGCGGGGTCGTGCTGTACACGGATGAAGCCGCGGATGGCGTAGCGGGTGCTGTCGCCGTAGAACTTCGGCAGCTTGGGCGAAAGCGCCGCGAAACGGTCGGCCAGGCAGGCCAGGCACGCATCCGAGAGCTGCCCGCCCAGCGTCGCGTCCACCGCCGGCCATTCGAGCGGCATGATCGCGCCCGTCGAATTGGCCTGGTTGGAGACCAGGATCGGCGCGGCGACCCTGGCGAAGTCGGCTGCGGAAGTGTCCGCGGTGACGACGCCCTGGATGTCCTTGGCGAGCGGCAGGCGGATCTTGCCCAGCAGGCTCATCAGGTGCTGCGCGCTGGGCGTGTCGTCGAACGCGGCCAGCTCGACAGTCATCTGCTGCAGGAAGAGGCCGACGTTGTAGAGGCGCGCGGCGTTGGAATCGCCGTCGGCAGGGTTCTGCAGCGGTTTCCAGGCCGGATCGAGCGTCTGGCCGGCGTTCGGCATCGCCTGGCCGGCGCGCGCTTTCAGGTAGGACGCGAAGTGCTGCCGCATGGCGGCGGCGTCCGGGTCGGCGGCGTAGTTGGGCGGCGGCGGCGGCGCGTCGGACTGCTCGGGGCTGGCCACCGGGACCAGCCCGTAGAGCACCGTGCTTCCCACCGCCTGGCAGACATCCGGCGAGGCTGCGAACAGCGGCAGCACCTCCTCGGTCAGACGCCGCGCAGCGCCGCTCTTCTGGGCGATCAGGGCCTGCAGCGTCTGCTGGGCGCTAGCGGGACGCGGGGTGTTCTGAGCGGACGGGTCGGGGTCGAGGTCCTCGGCGGCGATCGTCAGCCAGCCTCGGCGGATCGGCCCGTCGCTCATCCAGCCGTCCCAGCCGTCGTGCGTCGTCCCTACGCGCTGGAGGCCGCTCTGCGGCGGCTGGCGCAGCCGTACGCGGCCGGGCGCCGGCGCGCCGGCGTCGCGGCGCAGGACGAGCCCCATGCCGTCGATCTTCTTCGGATCCAGCCTGGGGCTGCCCGGCGTGCGGCACACGGCCTCGAAGAGCGCGAGGTGGAAGCGGCGGTGGATCGGCTGCTGCAGCTCGAGCAGCCCGTCCGACCCCCGGCGCACGCCCTGCCGGGCGGCGATCGCCTGGCGCCAGTCTGGGCGCTTCAGGTCGTTCAGGACGGCGGCGATGAAGGCCTGCTCCTGCGCCGTGGCGATCATCGCGGTCAAGCCGCCGCCGCCCAGCGGCCGCAGGATCACGTCGTGCGCCGGCGGGTGCGCCATGCCTTCGGTGAGGCGGCGCTGGGCCGACGGATGCAGGGCGAGCGCAGTCGTCACCATACGTTGCCCGCTCCCGGCGTGTAGGAGGTGCCGACGACGGTGGTGGCGATCAGCGTCGAGCACTGCACGACGCCGCTGAACTGGGCCATCGCCGAGTTGACCGAGACTTGGCCGGCCGTCACGCTCACCTGGCTGGCGTTCACCTGCACGTTGGCGCTGGTGTCGATGGTGACGCCCGAGGTGTCGAACGTCGCGGTGTGCTGGCCGGTGGTCAGCGTCAGCGAGCCGCCCGAAGCGTCGGTCAGCGTCGCCTTCACGCCGCCCGGCGTCTCGATCTCGACCTTCTCCTGACCCTGCGCCTGCTCGACGATGGCGATGCGGGTGCCGTTCTTGCCGGTCAGCGTCCAGCGGTCGACCTGCGAGCCGCCGATCGTCTCGGGGATGTGGGTGGCGCCGTTCCAGAGGCTTCCGACCACCACCGGCCAGGCCGGATCGTCGCCCACGAAGATCACCAGCACCTCGGTGTCGACGTTCGGGATCATGAAGGCGCCGTACTCGTCGCCGGCGTAGGGCACGGCGACCCGGGCCCAGATCAGCGCCTGGCCGTCGGCGTCCGGCGCGTGCAGCCGCACCTGCACGCGCGAGAGCGACTGCGGGTCCTGGACCGAGGTGACCTTGCCGAGCTTCGGCGAGGTCAGCCAGTGCAGCGGGTTGGCGAAGGCGCCCAGCGGCTTGTTCATGCCGGCTCTCCCAGGAAAGCGCCTTCCGCCTGGAAGTCGGTCACGTAGCCGCCGGCGAGGTCGTAGCGGTGGACGGCCTCGGTCACCACGTACTGGTTGGCGAAGAAGGGGTTGAGGCCGCTGAGGTTGACCCAGCTGCCGACGCGGATGGCGCCATCGCCCTGCGCCGTGCCGTCGACGCGCAGGAAGCGGCGCGCCCGCCGGCCGAACATCGCCTTGGCCAGCTTGTCGGCCTCGCCCTGCGCCATCGGCTGGCGCACGCCGACATGCTCGCGCACGGCGCCCAGCGCCTGCTGCAGGAACTCCTGGCCCTTGCGCCCCTGGCCGGGACCGTACTCGCCGTCGCTGGCGGTCCCGATCACCGGCTGCCCGCTGGCCGGATCGAAGCTGCCGACCCGCACTTCCGTGGCCTGTTCGGCGAGGTCGGCGGTGACGCGGGCGCGCACCAGGGTGTCGCCATACTTGAGGTCGACCGACGTGCGCTTGTCGCTGGCGAAGGGGACCACCTGCAAGATTCTGGTCGACCACCTGCAGGTCGGCGTCGATGCCCTCCAGCACGCGGCGCAGGAAGGCCAGGTCGCTCTCGTTCATCTGGGTCCAGGTGCGGACTGGCTGGTCGAGCCCGTCGCCGACCTGCGGCGTGAGCCCATTGGCCGCAGCGATCTTCTTGACCACGTCGGACGGCGACATGCTCTCGAACGTCGCGCTCTTGCGCGACCGCCGCGCCTTCCAGAGACCGTCCTCGGCGAGGATCGTAAACGAGGGCGGCGCGTCCGGCCCGACCTCGCCCTCGATGGCGGTGATCATGCCATCGAAGATCTCCTGCGGCGCGGTGGTGGGCCCGGTGTACACCTTGATCTTCGCGCCCAGCTTCAGCGGCGAGCCGGAGGTGGCGCCGTAGCCGGCCGCGCCGCCCGGCGGCGACAGCCAGTCGATCACCTGCACCTCCAGGCTGGAGAGCCCGCCAGTCTGCTCGCGCATCAGCAGCAGATTGATGTTGGCCGAGATCAGCGGGTAGTCCTGCCCGTCGATGCGGAGCGTCGGCCGGGTGCTGACGATGGGGGCGCTGCCGTCGGCCATGGCTAGTCAGCCCACAGCCGCGCCAGGCGCTGATCGCGCCTGCGCATCGTGACGGCGAGCTCGTTCGGGTCGAGCGGCTGGCGACTCGGCTTCTTGGGCTGACCGCCGTCCTGACGCGGCTGCGCCTGGGCCTCGACCGCCTCCACCTGCACTTCGTCGATCACGACCGGCATCACGAACGCTCCTCAATTCACGCGCACGACGCCGCGGACGTCGGCGGAAAGCCCCGCCGAGCCGCCGCCGATCGCCCGGCCGGTGACGTCGAACTGGGCGCTCGATCCGAGGCTCGGCATGATCGGCGGCGGCAGCAGCCGCATCGGATCGACCTGGACCGAGACGAAGGTCTTGGAAGGCCCGAGGCCGTTGAACGCGCCGGCCGTCGCCGCCACGCCCGCGGTCGCCTGCCCGCCAAACAGCATTGACGAGGTGGGCCCGGCCTGGACCACGGCGAACGCGCCCGTCGTCGTGCTGCCCGCCGTCACCCCGGCCACAGCGCCGAAGCCGGCCGAGGCGCCGCCCGAGAAGCCGATCCCGGCGCTGGCCCCGGCGCCCGCCGATAGGCCGATCCCGGCCCCACCGCCGACGCCGACGCCGCCGCCGAACCCCGCCGAGGCGCCCACGCCCGCCGACGCGCCGGCGCCGGCGCTGAGGCCGACTCCGCCCGACGCGCCGGCGCCGAAGCCCAGCGAAGCCCCGCCGCCGGCCGACGCGCCGACGCCAAATCCGATCGAAGCGCCGGCGCCGGCGCTGAGCGAAAGGCTGAAGCCTGCGGCCGCCTGCAGCTGCACGCCGCCGGTCACCGCCAGGGCGCCGCCGGCGGACATGCGCATGTTCTCCACGCCGTTCGCCGCGGCCAGCGCCCGGCCAGCGCGCGGATCGCCGGCGTTGGTGGCGACGGCGGTCGCGCCGGCGCCGTTCGGCGGCGCCGTGTTCATCGTCACCTGGATCGGCGGCGGATCCGTTGTGGCCGTGCCATCGGGTTTGACGCCCTGCATCACGAGCTGCACGGTCGAGCGCAGCGGCACCCCCTCCGAGGACCAGAAGTCCAGGGTCTCGTTCAGGGACTCGATCACCCCGCTGAACAGGAAGTTGCCCCAGCCGAAGTCGACGATCGGCGGGGGCGCCTGGTCGGGGCCCCCCTTGGCGCCGCCGCTGCTCTGATCGGGGGCCTGCGCCAGCGTGGTCGTCAATAGCTTGTATGCGTCGCGCACATCGGCGCCCGTGTCGGTGGTATCGAAGACCAGCTCGGTCTCCAGCTTGCGGGTCGTCCCTTGCGTGTTCTGCTTCGGCTGACCGCCCTGCGCGCCGCCGGACTTGTCGTCCTGCATCTTGTTCGTGAGGGTGACCTTCAGCGACGCTGGATTGAACATCACCGTGATGCTGGCGCTTTTGTCGTGCGCCGAGAGCGTCGCCTTGGCCGAGGGGACGGTCATGACACCTGCGCCGTGTTCAGGCCCTCATGGACCAGGTGGATCTCCTCGATCGCCACCTCGCCGCTGCGGGCGTTCAGGTCACCGACGCGGAACTTCACCGGCATGGCGTTCACCAGCTCCCAGCCGAGCACGGCCTGCCCGCCGGCGATGAACACGATGTCGACGTTGGCGCGGCCGGAGGGACCCCAACCGCCGTTCGTCGAATCGTCCGATCCGGCGAACATCGCCCACCACGCCCACAGGTGCCGCGAGCGCACCACGCCGCGCTTCAGGACCACGGTCGAAAAGCTCACCGGCCCGGCGCGCTGCACCGGGCCGTAGTTGCGGCCCCCCTCCTTGATGACCTTCGGCTCCATGGTGGCCTCGAGGCCGGTGATCTCGGAGAAGCCGCCGGTGATCGGCTCATCCACGTCCGCGAACGGCGCGAAGTCGCCGCCGTCGGGCGGGTTGAACGCGACGAAGAAGGCGAAGCCGGGGAACGGGGCGAGCGGGTCCTGGCCGTCAGGAATGGCTAGCATCAGGCGGCCTCCTGCGAGGGCCCGACGCCGGCCTGGCTGAGGGCGAGCGTGACGGTGATCTGCTGGACCGGCTGGGCGGCGGTGAAGGCGATGGTGGCGATCACCCGGCCAGCGTCGATGTCGGCCTGGGTCATGCTGCTGGCGTCGCAGCGCACGGTGTAGGCGTCCGCCGCGCTCGCCCCGGACAGCGCGCCCGCGGCCCACAGGCGATCCATGAAGTCTCGCAGCCGCCGCTCCACGCGCGCCCAGAGCCGTGGCCCGGACGCGTTGAAGAAGAGCTCGTTCCCGAGGTTCCGCGCCGACCGCAGGAGTTGGTTCATCAGCCGCGAGACGCCGCCGGCGCGCCACTGCACGTCGGCCGAGACGGTGGCGTCGCTGAGCAGGACCGTCTGGCCGACCTTGGACCCGAAGAGGCAGAGCCGGTCGCCGAGCCAGTCGGCGCGCGGGGCAGGCAAGCCGCGCTGCAGGTCCCCCGAGCCAAGCTCCGGCAGCATCCGGCGGACCGACGGCAAGGTCTGGCCGGCGGCGCTCCAGAAGGCGCCATAGCGTAGCGACGTGCGGGCGATGGCGCCCAGTAGAGCGCCTTCCGCGCCCTCGACGCCTTCCGGCAGGTCGGCGGAAGCGGCGGTCTCGATCCATGGGTAGGCGAGTTGCAGCCGCGCACTGCCGATCCAGTCGACGTCGAGCAGCCGCGCGCTCGCCGCGGGCAGGCCGACCTCGTCCAGGATCGAGAGAGGCCAGGCCTCGGCCCGATCCGGCGCCGCGCCTTCGGCGAGGGATGGCAGCGGCAGGCTCGCCACCAGCATGACGTCCCGCCGATGCCCTGCGCCGCTCGGCGGCGACATCAGGCCGAGCGCGTAGCGGATCGCCGAAGCCCAGCCCGCGTAGCCGGCGCGGTCGAGGCGCGGCGCGGTCAGATTGAGGGCGTCGGGGCGCGCGAGGGGGGAGACGCCGGTCGCGAGCGGCGCGCAGGGCGTGAACTGTTCGTCCGTGGCGGGCGGACCGGGCGGCGGCGGGAGCGGCTGCGGCGGACCCGAGTAAAGCTCCGGCAGGTCCGGCAGGGCGATCAGCGCGACGTCGTCGAGCCCCAGCACGTGGGCGGCGCCGCGCCAGGTGGCGGGATCGCCCGCGGAGGCGGCGGTTCCCAGGCCGCCGAAGCCGGACAGCAACGGCGCGCGGTCGGCGGCGTCGGGCGGCGCCGTGGCCGGGGCGCCCCAGGAGATCAGCTTGCGCTTGGCGGCCAGCACCGTGGCCGTATCCCTGCGGTCGATCAGGGGCAGCGGATCGCCGACGCGGACGATGTAGGCCTTGGCCCCGCCCTCGGCGAAGAAGGAGCGCACCGCCAGGCCCAGCGGGCAGGGGACGGTCGCGTCGACGCCGGCCTCCTGAGCTCGCTGGTCCCAGGCGAACAGGGCGTCGAAGTCGCTCCAGCTCTCCACCGGCGTCGGCACGTCGAGCAGGGCTTGCACGGCTGCGTCGGAGCGGGCGAAAGCGCCGCCGCCCGCCCATCCCGCTGCCTGCAGCCAGGCGAGCAGCGCCGCCGGCAGGGCGCCGGCGCGGCGCGCCGTGAAGCCAACGAAGAGCGCGACGTCGGCGCGGGCGCCGACTTCGACCTTCGCCGGCGGCGCCGGGTTCACGATGAGGCGGGGATAAGGCACCGGCGTCGCCCTACTCGACGAACTCGAAGCCCTCGGAGGTCACCACCAGCTCTTCCATCGCCACGTCGCTGCCGCCCTTGCCGGCGAGCGTCGGGCCGGTCCACTTGCTCGGCCTGGCGTTGATGAGCTTCCACTTCATCACCGGATGACCCTGCTCGTCGTTCAGCGTCACCTGCACGTTGCGCGCGGTGAACGGGCTGGTGCGGGTGGCCTTGACCCAGTCCCAGAAGGTGGTCAGGCCCATGATCCCGCGCTTGAAGGTCACGTCGCCGGCCTTGTAGAGGCCGGGAATCTTCCGCACCCGGTTCTCTTTGTCGTTGCCCTGACGGTAGTCCATCAGGGTGTTCTCGGTGCCCAGACCAGTGACGTCCGAGAAGCCGCCGAGCGCGGAGGCTGAATCGGTGCCATCGCCGAGCTCGACGACGAAGTTGAAGGCGGGGAACGGTGTGTCACGGACGGCCATGACGGATCTCCCTAGTCACGAGCGTCGGCCGTCTTCTGGCCGATCCTGAAGATGACGAATTCGGCGGGCTTGATCGCGGCGACGCCGATGAGGCAGATCAGCCGGCCGTTATCGAGGTCGGCCTGCGACATGGTCGAGCGGTCGCAGCGCACGAAGAACGCCTGCTGCGGCGTGGTCCCGAGCAGCGCGCCGCTCAGCCATTCCGCGTAGAGGAAGTCGCTGATCGTGGTGACGACGTTGGCCCACAGGCGCTCGCCGTTGGGCTCGAACACCGCCCACTGCGTGCCCTGGTCGATCGACGCCTCGAGGTAGAGGAAGTAACGGCGAACGTTGACATAGATCCACTCGGGGTCGGAGCTCGTGGTCCGCGCGCCCCAGACCCGGATGCCCCGGTTCGGCAGGGTGCGGATGCAGTTGACGCCCAGCGGATTGAGCACCTCCTGCTCGCCGAAGCGCACCTCGCGCTGCAGCTGCAGGGCGCCGGTGACGGTCTCGTTCGCCGGCGCCTTCCAGACCCCGCGGTTGATGTCGCTGCGCGCGTAGATGCCGGTGACGAACCCGGACGGCGGCAGCGCAAGCTCGGTGGGCTGGGTGGGATCGGTCGCGGCCAACGGATTGGCCACCACCACCCAGGGATAGTAGAGCGCGGCGTACTCCGAATCGATCAGGCTCTTCAGTGCACGGACGTCCTGGATCTCCAGGCTCGGCGGCGTGTCGAGCACGGCGATGCGATAGGAACGACGCGTCTCGGCGTGCCCGATCAGCATCTGGTTTACCGCCGCCGGCGTCGGCGCAGCGAAGCTGGAGGAGCCTGGCGAAGCGACGATCGAGACGTCCTCGAGCGCCAGCAGCCGGTCGAGCGCGTCCTGGTAGTCGGCGGTGCTGGGCGCGCCGGTCCCGTCCGCGCCGCCCGTCAAATTCACGGTCACCTGCGTGTTGGTCCCGAAGAGGGCGGCGCGCAGGTCGAGCGCGTTCGTCGCCGAACCCATGTTGAGCTGGATGGGATTGGTCAGCGTGTCGGACGAGGTCGGCGGTGTCGCGCCGAGCACTGTCCCGGCCCAACGCGGGTGGTGCCAGTGGAAGCCGAGGCCGGCGTATTCCACCACCGGTCCGGACGGGTCGCTGACGACGAGCGAAAGGCTGATGATCTGCAGCGCTCCGTCGTCGGCCAGGCCGGTGAAGGCGCTGGCGTCCGCGGCGGTCGTTTGCATCGGGCTGGTGCCCAGCACGTAGTAGTCGTTGCCGATCTGGACCATCGTGCCGACCGGCAGGCGCTGGGCCAGGCGCTTGGTGCTGGCGAGGCTGTTCTGGCTAAGCTGGACGGTGAAGTTGATCGTCCCTGGCCCCGCGAGCGTCGCCCCACCGGGGTAGCGCGCGGTGAAGGTCACCTGCTTGTTGGCGGGACCGGCCGGCGTGTTGAGGACGCCGCTCGTCGCGGCCGCCGCGCCCGCGCCCAGCACGCGGGCGACATAGAGCCGGCCGCCGCCGTTGGCGAAGAAGGCGTTGGCGGCGTGCGCCAGGTAGTTCGGCGCCGAGTTCCCGCCGATCAGCAGGTTGTCGACGCCGCCGTAGTAGGTCTCGAAGTCGGCGAAGGAGGTCAGCAGCGGCGGTATCACCGCGCCGGTCCCGGCGCTCACCGGCCCGCGCGCCGTGAGGCCGACGAACGCGGTCGTGCTGGTGCTGACGCCCTCGATGGACTTGGATCGGAAGCTCGTCTCCTCGACGTAGACGGCTGGGGCTAGGTATTCGGCCATTGGGGGCTCCTTCGGAGGCCGGACGGTTCGGCGGCGGCTGGGGTCATGACGGCGTCCAGGCGACGCTGGCGGTGCGGATCTGGCCGCAGGCGATGCGCACGGCGCTCGCCGCCGTCGCCGACGCCGCCAGGCGGGTCTCGATGTCGTCGGGGTCGATGAGGGCGCCCGGCCAGGGCGCGGCGGGCGAGGCGGCCACGTCGCTGTCCGACGCGAACTGCACGAGATTGGGGTCCACGATCGCGTCGAGTTGCGCGCCGAGGTCGGCGAGCGTGGTCGCGCCGGGTCCCGGCGTGCTGAGCGGCGCGCCGGCCACGATGACGAGGGCGTCGCCGGCCATGTTGGTGATGGCGCGGGCTTCCGGCAGGCCGCCGTCCGGACGCAGCCGCACCAGGGCGCCGCCGATGCGCCGCTGGTCGTCCGACCGGCGCACGGTCACCATCAGGGCGGCGACGAGACCGCTCACGCGGGCGCGGGGCGTCGGCAGCAGCGCCACGTCCACCGGCTGAAACAGGGAGTTGGGCGAGGCGGCCTGGGTCGGGTCGGGGTTGCGCGGCAGCTTCAGCACGAAGCGGCGCGCCGCCAGCTCCACCGAGGCGGGCAGCACGTCGAGCGGGACCGTCACCGATCCCACCGCCGGGGCGGCGGGCGGCGCCTCGAAGGCGCTGGCGTGGGCTTCCAGGCCGGAGGCGGTCAGCACCGCGGCGAGCCCGCTTCGCGTGCGGACCACCTTGGCCCCGCCGCCCGACACCGCAACCGGCGTCTGCACCGGCGCGCCGGTGGCGTCCACGAAACGCAGCGCCGCCAGCGCCCGCCGATCCAGGAAATCGTAGACCAGCTGACCCATCAGGCGGGCGCCTGGGTGAGGGGATCGGCGTCCGCGAAGCCGAAGCGGGTCGCCACCACCGGTCCCCACTCGTCCGCGGCGCCGAAGGCGATCCGCACCACCCGCGCGACGAAGGTAAAGCTGAGGCGGTAGGGCTGATGGAAGGCGTCCCAGATGCGGAAGACGGTCTCGGGCTGCGTCGCGTCGGGCAGCACCTGGACGATCTCGTCGCGCCCCCAGACGTTGGTTCCCAAGAGGACCGAGCGATCGAGCACCGGATGGCGGGCCAGCTCCAGCAGCGCCCAGGCGACCATCGCCTGCTCGTCGGCCGGGGCGGGCGGCCAGGCCGCCAGCAGGTAGCGCAGCTCCAGCGGCACCGCCGTCGAGAGGGCGGCGCTGCGCACGCCCGGCTGCTGGCGCTGATACTCGGAGGGACCGACCTGATAGCAGGTCAGCGAGAGCCCGGCGGTGGGCGGGCTCGACGCAAGCTTTCCGGTCGACAGATGCGTGATGTCGAACGTCGAGGGCAGTGAGTTGAGCTGGCCATCGGCCGCCAGCAGGTCGCGCCGGGTGCGCAGCAGGGCCGCGATGCTCTCGCCCACCTGATTGACAGCGGCGAGCGTCGCCATCAGGCGCCCCCCGCCCGCACGACGCCGAACAGCAGCGCGCGCAGGCTCGCCAGGGCGCTGTCGATGTCGGTGAAGTGCTGGACCGTACGGTTGTCGACGCTCTCCAGCCGGATCAGCACGCGCGGCTCGCCCTGGAACGGGGCCGGGTCAAGCCGCGCCCGGACGATGAACGCCGAGCCTTCGCCGGGAATGTCCCACGGGCCGTCGGGCACGGGAGCGCCTCCGCCACAAGAAGCGCGCACCAAAACAGGCCGTCCTCACGGCGCGATCCTGCGGCGCTCGCGGCGGTCTGGCCGGATGCTTGGGCGAAGCTCCCTCGCGGGCGCCGCGGCGATGCTTCGGCGCTCACGCGATCATCACGAAAGCCTCGGCGGCCGATCACCGCCCGCGGCGAAACCGCTCTCTTCGCGGGGCGCGCCCGGCGACGCGGCGGGGCGCAAGGCCGAGCCGCCGCCACGGGGCGCGTGGGCGACTTTGGGGGTGAAGGGCCGCGAAGGGCGGCGTCGGCGGGACCCTAGGGCGCCGGACGGGCCGAGGACCGGTAGGCTTCCAGCCGGGCGCGTTCCGCCAACTCGTGCAGGCGCCGCACCGGGTCGGCGCCGCTGGCCAGCTCGCGCAGGACGCCGAAGTCGAGGTCGAGGTCGGTTCCGCGGCGGATGTATTCAGCGAGCGCGCGGGTCTCGGCCATCGGCGCGACGTTCATTTCGCGGGCGATCTGGCGCCGAAACGCCTCGAACTGCCGCAGCGCCTGGGGTCGCTGTCCGTTCAGCACGTAGAGCCACATCACTTCGCACTGCACCCGTTCGCGGAACGGGTCGGCCGCCAGGATGCGCCGTCCGTAGCCGAGCGCCTCCTCGTAGTCCCGGCGATGGGCGGCGTCCTGCGTGAGGATGCCCAAGCCCCGCAGGTGAAGGGTGTTGAGCCGCTCGCGCTCCACGATCGCCCAGTCGGAAGCGGAGCCGTCCAGGAACGGGCCGTTGTACTGGTCCGCCGCCTCGGCCAGGGCGGCCCGCACTGCAGGCTCGAGAGGCTCGTTGCGCTCCGGTCCGCTCGCGGCCCGCACCGCGCTCTCCAGCAGCCGGGCGTCGATGCGTGTCTCGGGGCTGGTCTCGAGCATCAGCTGGTCTGCGCCGGAACGCAGCTCGATGCCCTTGAGGCGGGCGAGCGCCTTGTTGATGCGCCAGACCGCGGTGTTGAGCGCCGCGCGCGCCCGAGCCGGCTCCGCCTCGGTCCAGAACAGGTCCGCCAGGCGCTCGCGGCGCACGCCGCGACCGGAGTTGGTCACCAGGTAAGCGAACACCTCGCCTGCAGACCCGGAGAGGGAGGTGCGCCACCCGCCGTTCGCGGCCCGGATCGAGAGCGATCCGAATAGGGTGACGATGGAGTAGCCGTCGTCCATGGTATTCCGCCCGCCCCCGAGCATCTTCCACGATGACACCTGACAGTTGCATTGCCAAGTCGAAATATGCAGGTTCGACAAGGGGTTGTGTCATGCCGTGAGTGATGCGGCCGGCGCGCAGACCGGCCGCACATCCGCGCGCCGCAAATCGCGCGAGTTGCAGTTGCGACGATGCTCGGCGGAAGGGGCCCCGCGGCCGCTACGGCGGGTCCTCAGCTACCCGGACTGGACAATCTCGGGGATGGCGCGAGTGACGGGACTTGAACCCGCGACCTCCGGCGTGACAGGCCGGCGCTCTAACCGACTGAGCTACACCCGCGTACCAGCCGTCCCCGGCGGGCCGGCGAAAGAGGCGGTCTGATAGGTCCGCCCCCGGCGCCCGTCAACTGGTCAGCACGCCGCGCCGGCCCGAGTCCCGGCCGCTGCTAGGTGCAGCGGGTGATCAAGCAGTTGTAGCCGCGCGGGGTCCGAACCGCGCACTGGACCAGCGCCTGCCGGCGCGCGACCGCGAGCGAGGTCGAGGTCCAGTAGCCGACGGCGATGATGCTGCGAGCCACGCAGCTGTGAGCGCGGAGGGCGGCCGGCTGCAGCTGCGCAGCGCCGGGGGTGTAGACGCCTGGGTCGATCGGGCTGTGTCCCGCAGCGGTGTTGGCGAGGCCCAATGTGGCCGCCGCGAGCGCGGCGGCGAGAAGGGCGGTTTTCATGGCTTCCCCCCGGATGCCGGCTGGCTAGGACGCGAGCCTGCCCAACTGTGACCGCCCTGGCCGCCCAGCGCCAGAGCTTTGCTTTGGGACGAGGGCCGACGCCCTTCGTCGCGCCGCGCGCGGCGAGGTTTGAACCGTTGCGGACCATGAGCTAGAAGGGCGCCCGACTCCCCGTCCGCCGCCGCCAGAGGGTTCGTTGTAAGCGCCGATGAACGCGTTCCTGCTGCAGTACCTGCCGATCGTGATCTTCCTGGGCATCGCCTGCGCGCTGGGCGATCGCCTTCATCATCCTGCCGACGATCATCGCGCCCAAGGCGCCCGACGCCGAGAAGCTGTCGTCCTACGAGTGCGGCTTCAACGCCTTCGACGACGCGCGGATGAAGTTCGACGTGCGCTTCTACCTGGTCTCGATCCTGTTCATCATCTTCGACCTCGAGGTGGCGTTCCTGTTCCCCTGGGCGGTGAGCCTGCTGCGGATGCCGCACGCCGACGGCCGTCTACGCCTTCTGGTCGATGATGGTCTTCCTCGGCGTGCTCACCGTCGGCTTCATCTACGAGTGGAAGAAGGGGGCGCTGGAATGGGAGTGATCGTTCCGGCCGGCTCGGCGGCGCGCGCCGTCGGTCGAGGGCTACGACCCCAAGGAGCACGATCCCTTCTTCGACGGCGTCTCCAACCAGCTGGCCGACAAGGGCTTCATCACCGCCGCCGACCGACGACCTGATCACCTGGGCGCGCACCGGCTCGCTGATGTGGATGACGCTTCGGCCTGGCCTGCTGCGCGGTGGAGATGATGCAGGCCTCCATGCCGCGCTACGACCTGGAGCGCTACGGCTTCGCGCCGCGCGGCAGCCCGCGCCAGTCCGACGTGATGATCGTCGCCGGCACGCTGACCAACAAGATGGCCCCGGCCCTGCGCAAGGTCTACGACCAGATGCCGGACCCGCGCTACGTCATCTCCATGGGCTCCTGCGCCAACGGCGGCGGCTACTACTACTTCAGCTACTCGGTCGTGCGCGGCTGCGACCGCATCGTGCCGGTGGACATCTACGTGCCCGGCTGCCCGCCGACCGCCGAGGCGCTGGTCTACGGCGTGCTGCAGCTGCAGAAGAAGATCCGCCGCACGGGGACCATCGAGCGATGAGCGCTCTGGCGCGTGCCGGACGAGGCGCTCCGGAGCTCGGCGAGCGGATCGTGGCCGACTCGGCGGGCGCGGTCGAGCGGCTTCGACGTCGCGTTCGGCGAGCTGACCGTCCATGCGCCGGCGCACCGGATCGTCGGATGTGCTCGACCCAGCTGCGCGACAGCGCCGACCTGCAGTTCCAGCAGCTGATCGACCTGGCGGCGCCGACTATCCGCAGCGCGCGCGGCGCTTCGACGTCGTCTACCACCTGCTCTCGCTGACCAAGAACCGGCGCGTGCGGGTCAAGGTCGAGACCGACGAGGACACGCCGGTGCCCTCGGTCGTCGGCGTCTATCCGGCCGCCGACTGGTTCGAGCGCGAGGCCTTCGACATGTACGGCATCTTCTTCGAGGGCCACCCGGACCTGCGGCGCCTGCTCACCGACTACGGCTTCCACGGCCATCCGCTGCGCAAGGACTTCCCGATGACCGGCTACGTCGAGGTCCGCTACGACGACGAGCTGAAGCGGGTGGTCTACGAGCCGGTGAAGTCGGTGGAGTTCCGCAACTGGGACTTCCTGTCGCCCTGGGAAGGCGCCGAGTACGCCCGGCCCGGCCAGGGCTATCCCTACGAGCTGCCGGGCGACGAGAAGGCCGGGGAGGGGGCATGAGGCGATTCATCCGGGCGGCGGCGCCCAACTTCGGCTACGGGCTGACGGTGCTGGCGACGCTGTTCCTGGGCAACATCGGCCTGCATCCTGGCGACGCTGGGCGCACCCGGAACAGGCTGCCGGCGGCCACTTCGGGCCGGTGATGGCGTTCAGCCATCGTGGGCGGCCTGGCGGCCATCTTCACCGGGCCTCAACATCAACAGGGCCTATCCGCTCGCCGACCGCTCGGCGGTGCTGTGGATCTGGCTGCTCGGCCTGCCGGTGACGCGCCGCCTCGCCGAGATGTCGCTCTCGGTGCGCTGGGACCAGAGCATGGCGATCGAGGCGGCGCTGCTTTCCGCCGCCGTGATCGTGGTGCTGATGAGCGCCGGCCGCCTCGCGCCGGAGAAGGCGCCATGAGCGATCAGGGGACAGACGTCCACCTGCCGATCGACACCAGCGACTCGCCGGCCGAGACCCCGGTCCGCAAGTTCAACATCAACTTCGGCCCGCAACACCCTGCCGCGCACGGCGTGCTGCGGCTGGTGCTCGAACTCGACGGCGAGCTGGTCGAGCGGGTCGATCCGCACATCGGCCTCCTGCACCGCGGCACCGAGAAGCTGATCGAGGCCCGGCCCTACGCCCAGAACATCGGCTACTTCGACCGCCTCGACTACGTCGCGCCGATGAACCAGGAGCACGCCTTCGTGCTCGCCATCGAGAAGCTGATGGGGCTGGAGATCCCGATCCGCGCGCCAGCTGATCCGGGTGCTCTACTGCGAGATCGGCCGCATCCTGAACCACCTCCTCAACGTCACCACCCAGGCGATGGACGTCGGCGCGCTCACCCCGCCGCTGTGGGGCTTCGAAGAGCGCGAGAAGCTGATGGTGTTCTACGAGCGGGCGTCGGGCGCGCGGATGCACGCCAACTACTTCCGCCCCGGCGGCGTGCGCCAGGACCTGCCGCCGGCGCTGGTCGACGACATCGAGACGCTGGGCCGAAGCGCTTCCCGAAGGTGCTCGACGACATCGAGAGCCTGCTCACCGGCAACCGCATCTTCAAGCAGCGCAACGTCGACATCGGCGTGGTGACCAAGGAAGCAGGCGTTCGCCTGGGGCTTCACCGGCGTGATGCTGCGCGGCTGCGAACGTCGCCTGGGACCTGCGCCGCAACCAGCCCTACGAGTGCTACGACGAGCTCGAGTTCGAGATCCCGCTCGGCCTCAACGGCGACTACTACGACCGCTATCTCTGCCGCATGGAGGAGATGCGCCAGTCGACCAAGATCATCCTGCAGTGCGTCGAGCGGCTGAAGAAGACGCCGGGCCTGGTGCTCTCCGACGACCACAAGGTCGCCGCCGCCGCGCCGCGGCGAGATGAAGCGCTCGATGGAAGCGCTGATCCACCACTTCAAGCTCTTCACCGAGGGCTATCACGTGCCCGAGGGCGAGGTTTACGCCTTCGTCGAGGCGCCCAAGGGCGAGTTCGGCGTCTATCTGGTCGCCGACGGGACCAACAAGCCCTACCGCTGCAAGATCCGCGCGCCGAGCTATCCGCACCTGGCGGCGATGGACTGGATGTGCCGCGGCCACATGCTGGCCGACGTCTCCGCCATCCTGGGCTCGCTCGACATCGTCTTCGGGGAGATCGACCGGTGAGCGTCCGTCCGCCTCGCCAAGGAGCAGCCCGCGTCCTTCGCCTTCAGCGCCCGAGAGCCTGGAGAAGGCGAAGTGGTGGATCGCCAAGTTCCCGCCCGGGCGCCAGCAGTCGGCGGTGATCGCCGCTGCTGTGGCTGGTGCAGAAGCAGGAAGGCTGGGTGCCGGAGCCGGCGCTGCGGGTGGTCGCCGAGCTGCTGGGCATGCCGGTGATCCGGGTGCTGGAGTGCGTGACCTTCTACACCATGTTCCAGCTGGAGCCGGTGGGGACCGTGGCCCACGTCCAGGTCTGCGGCACGCCGCCCTGCGCGCTCTGCGGCGCCGAGGCGAGCTGATGGAGGTGCTGAAGGCGGAGATCGGCCCGAAGGAGCACGTGAGCGCCGACGGCACGCTTCTCCTGGGAGGAGGTCGAGTGCATGGGGGCCTGCGCCAACGCCCCGATGGCCGCGATCAACGACGACTACTACGAGGACCTGACGCCGGAGGCGCTGAAGCAGATCCTCGACGAGTTCCGCGCCGGGCGCACGCCGCCGCCGGGCTCGGCCATCGGCCGCCAGGCCACCGCGCCGCTCGGCGGCCCGCTGACGCTGACCGATCCGGCGCTCTACGACGGCTCGCGCGCCAAGCCCTTCAAGCTGCCCAACACGCCGGAGCCGGCGTAAGGCCGGGGCACGATGGACATCGCTCTCCAGCGCCGTCGCCTCTTCATCGCACTCGGCACGACAGCCGCGGCCCTGATCGTCGCGCTGGCGGCGATCGTCGCCTCGTTCGCCTTCCACGCCGCCTGGGGGATCTGGCTGTTCGCAGCGGCGATCGTGGTCGGTTTCGGCTCGCACGGCTGGCTGATCCTCGGCGTGGCGCGCGAGAGGAAAGTGTCGTGAGCGACGACCGGTCCAGCTGCAGCGGCAGGCGGCCTATCTCGACGCCCTGCGTGCGCAGGGCGGGCCGCGCGGCTGGCGGGCTACGTCGCCTGCCTGCTCGGCGTGCTGATCCTGGTCATCGGCCGCTTCCGGCTGGGCGGCGCGGCGTGGCTGCTCTGGAGCGGCTTGGCGGTCGTCGCCGTCGGCTGGGGCTGCTTCATCTACGCCGTGGTGCGGCGGCTCAACTGGGCCCGCGCCCACCCCTTCGACCCCACGCCACTTAACTCGCACGGATAGCATGGCCGGCATTCTCGAGGACAAGGACCGCATCTTCACCAACCTCTACGGCCAGCACGACTGGCGGCTGGAGGGGGCGAGGCAGCGCGGGATCTGGAACGGCACGGCCGACATGCTGGCGCAGACCCCGGAGTGGATCTGCGACCAGATCAAGAACTCCGGCCTGCGCGGCCGCGGCGGCGCCGGCTTCAACACCGGGCTGAAGTGGTCGTTCATGCCCAAGCAGGAGGGCGAGCGGCCGCACTACCTGGTCGTCAACGCCGACGAGTCCGAGCCGGGCGCCTGCAAGGACCGCGAGATCCTGCGCTGGGAGCCGCACCGGCTGATCGAGTCGTGCCTGATCGCCTGCCGGGCGATGCGCGCCCACACTGCCTACATCTACATCCGCGGCGAGAACGTCGAGGGCCGCGAGCACCTCGAGATACGCGGTCGCCGAGGCCTACGAGGCCGGGCTGATCGGCCAGGACAACAAGCTGGGCTGGCCTTGCGACATCCGCGTGACGCACGGCGGCGGCGCCTACATCTGCGGCGACGAGATGGCGCTGCTGGAGAGCCTCGAGGGCAAGAAGGGCCAGCCGCGCCTGAAGCCGCCGTTCCCGGCCGGCGCCGGCCTCTACGGCTGCCCGACCACGGTCAACAACGTCGAGTCGATCTCGGTGGTCGGCGAGATCCTGCGCCGCGGCGCCGACTGGTTCGCGAGCTTCGGCGGGCCGAACAACGCCGGCACCAAGCTGTTCTCGCGCTTCGGCCCACGTGAACAAGCCCTGCGTGGTGGAGGAAGTGATGTCGATGCCGATGCGGCAGATGATCGACGAGCACTTCGGCGGCGTGCGCGGCGGCTGGGGCAATCTGAAGTGCATCATCCCCGGCGGCGTCTCCATGCAGGTGATCACGCCCGAGGAGGCCGACCAGGCGCTGATGGACTTCGACAGCCTGAAGAAGCTCAAGTCCGGCCTCGGCACCGGCACCATGATCGTGATGGACAAGTCCACCGACGTGGTGCGCGCCATCGCCCGGGTCGCCTACTTCTTCAAGCACGAGAGCTGCGGCCAGTGCACGCCGTGCCGCGAGGGCACCGGCTGGATGTGGCGGATCATGGAGCGGATGGTCACCGGCGAGGCCGATCCGAAAGAGATCGACATGCTGCTGGACGTCGCCAGCCAGATGGAGGGCCACACCATCTGCCTGCTGGCCGACGCCGCCGCCTGGCCGATCCAGGGCCTCTTCCGCATCTTCCGCGGCGAGATCGAGGAGCGCATCGCCAACTACCGCTCCCGCAAGCCCCACGTGCAGGGCGCGACGCCTGCAGGCCGCGGAGTAGGCCCGGCTGCATGGCCGGGCGCCTCGTGCTATACCGTCTGCATGGCGCTTCCTGACCGCATCACCGCCGAGCCGGGCAAGATGGGCGGCCGGCCCTGCATCCGCGGGATGCGCATCCGCGTGACCGACGTGCTGGAGATGCTGGCGGGCGGAGCGACAGAGGCCGAAATTCTCGCCGATTTTCCGGATCTGGAAGTCGAGGATATCCGAGCCGCGCTCGCGTTCGCAGCGACTGCCAAGGTCTGACCTCCCCGAATTTGCCCCGGCGATCCGAGCCCCGGTCGGACGCGTATTGCGATCAGATAACGGTTCCGCTCGTTGAGGTTCCGTACCAGGATCGCGCGATGTCCTTTACTGATCCCGACCCCCAGAACCAGGCCGCGCCGACGGCCGCCGAGGAGCGGTCGTGGCTGCGCTCGACGGCGTTCTGGGCGGTGCTGGGCGGGTTGTCGTCGCTGCTGACCGGGCTGACGACGTTGGGCGCTGTCATCGTCGGCATCCAGCAGCTGCACGAGTCGCGCGAGCTCTCGTTGCAGGACGCGGCCTACGCCAGCTGGAACGAGCTGAACCAGGCCAGCCTCGCCAACCCCGAGCTGAATTGTCCCGACACGGACGCCAAGCTGCAGAAGCTGCTGACCACGGCGGACCCGAAGTCGGCGACGGGCGGCACCTTCCAGGACCGCTACACGGCCTACGGCAACCTGGTGATCACCACCTCCGAACAGGTGCTGCAGATGGCGCCGAAGGATCCCTACTGGCGCTTCCGGATCGCCGAGCGCATCCGCTGCAACGGGCCGGCGATCCGCTACCTGCAGAGACATGGCACCTACGAGAAGCGTTACTCGTGCCGCCTGCGCCACGTCATCGCCGAGGTGCTCGTCCAGCCGACCCCAGACTGCGACGCGACGAAGGACTGAAAACGACCGCCGCCCTTGCGCATACCAATTACGATGAGTAACTATGGCTGACGGTCGCCTCTAGCGAGGCGACTGCCCGGTCTTTGACATCGTTGAATGCACACAAATGGGTCACGCCGCCGGAAGCGCCAGAGCCTCCGTTGTTTACGGTTCCTTTGCGGTTCGTTTTGCGGTGCGGCCTCGGCGTTCTGAACGCTAGGCGTCGCCGCCCATCCGGCGGATCGTCGGCCCACTCGTCGGGCGTGATCGGGGTCACCGACAGGCGGAACTGGCGCAGCATCCTCATGCCGGCCAGCGCCGGCGTCGCCTTGATCTCGGCGAGCGTCACCGGCGTCTTGGCAGCGGCCGCACCGGCTCGAACTCCACCGCCACGAATCGGCCGGCTCGGGTCCGTGGGGTCGGGGAACGCACTCGCGCGACGACGCTTGGCGATGCCGACCACCGCCAGCCCCTCCTGCGAGTGATAGTAGAAGGCCTCGTCGCCCACCTTCATCGTCGCGCAGCCAGATGGCCGCCTGGTTGTTGCGCACGCCGTCCCAGACGGTGCGGCCGTCGCGCTCGAGGTCGCTGGAAGCTGTACTTGGCGGGCTCGGATTTCACGAGCCAGTAGGCGGGTTCGGCCATCAGCGGGAGGCTCCCTTCGCCGCGGGTTCGGCACTGGGTCTTGGCGGCCCGCCGAAGCTGCGTCAACTGGCGGCGCCTTGACGCCGGACCGTCACATTGCACGTGCGATACGCCCCTGTTCCTGTGGCTCCAGACGGGTTATCGCGCACCCGCCGACGGCGTCCGCCGGCCTGCTTCAGAGTCGCGGAACGTTGCGTCTGAGCCAGAGCGGAGTCCATGCCCAAGGCCAAGGTCAACGGCGTCGAGGTCGAGTTCGAGAACGGCATGACCGTGCTGCAGGTGGCCGAGCTGGCGGGCGAGGAGATTCCGCGCTTCTGCTACCACGAGCGGCTCTCGATCGCCGGCAACTGCCGCATGTGCCTGGTCGAGGTGAAGCCGGGCCCGCCGAAGCCGCAGGCCTCCTGCGCGCTGCCGGCCGGCGACGAACATGGAGATCTTCACCGACACGCCGATGGTGAAGAAGGCGCGCCAGGGGGTGATGGAGTTCCTGCTGATCAACCACCCGCTCGACTGCCCGATCTGCGACCAGGGCGGCGAGTGCGACCTGCAGGACCAGTCGATGGGCTACGGCCGCGACGCCACCCGCTACGAGGAGAACAAGCGGGCCGTCGAAGAGAAGTTCATGGGTCCGCTGGTCAAGACGGTGATGACCCGCTGCATCCAGTGCACCCGCTGCGTGCGCTTCATCACCGAGGTGGCCGGCGTCGCCGGAGATCGGCCTGATCAGCCGCGGCGAGGACGTGGAGATCACCACCTACCTCGAACGAGGCGATCACCAGCGAGCTGTCGGCCAACATCATCGACCTCTGCCCGGTCGGCGCGCTGACCTCCAAGCCCTACGCCTTCAACGCCCGGCCCTGGGAGCTGAAGAAGACCGAGAGCGTCGACGTGATGGACGCGCTGGGCTCGGCGATCCGCGTCGATGCGCGCGGGCCCGGCGGTGCTGCGGGTGCTGCCGCGCACCAACGACGAGGTCAACGAGGAGTGGATCTCCGACAAGACCCGCTACGCCGTCGACGGCCTCTCGCGCCAGCGGCTCGACCGGCCGTTCGTGCGCCGGAACGGCAAGCTGGCGCCGGCGACCTGGGCCGAGGCGTTCGACGCCGTCGCCGCGAAGCTGAAGGCCGCCGCGCCCGACCGCATCGGCGTCATCGCCGGCGACCTGCAGGACGCCGAATTCGATGAAGGCCGCGCTCGACCTCTTCGGCGGCCTGGGCGTGAGGAGCCTCGACTGCCGCCAGGACGGAACGCCGCTGGGCGCCGGGCCGCGCGAAAGCTGGCTGTTCAACTCGACCATCGCCGGCATCGAGGCGGCCGACGCCGTCCTGCTGGTCGGGACCAATCCGCGCCTCGAGGCGCCGGTGCTGAACGCCCGCTTCCGCAAGATGTGGCTGTCGGGCAGGACGCCGGTTCGGCCTCGATCGGCGAGGCGGCGGACCTCACCTATCGCTACGAGCACCTGGGCGCCGGCGGCTCGGCGCTGAAGGGCCTGGCCAAGCGCAAGTCGCGAGTTCGTGAAGGCGCTGAAGGCGGCCGAGCGGCCGGCGATCGTGGTCGGGCAGGGGGCGCTCGACCGATCGCGGCCGATGCTCGCCGCCGTCGCCGGCGCTCGCCAAGGCCTTCGACGTCGTCGCGCGAGGGCTGGAACGGCTGGAACGTGCTGCACACCGCCGCGGCCCGCGTCGGCGGCCTCGACCTCGGCTTCGTCCCGGCGCGAGGGCGGCAAGAGCGCGGCGGAGATGGTGCAGAAGGGCGGCGCTGGACGTGCTCTTCCTGCTGGGCGCCGACGAGATCGACCTCTCGGCCACCGACGCCTTCGTCATCTACCTCGGCACGCACGGCGATCGCCGGCGCGCACCGGGCCGACGTCATCCTGCCGGGCGCGGCCTACACCGAGAAGGCCGGGCTCTACGTCAACACCGAGGGCCGGGTGCAGCGCGGCGAGCGCGCGGTGTTCCCGAAGGGCGAGGCGCGGGAGGACTGGGCGATCCTGCGGGCGCTGTCCGAGCGGCTGGGCGCCAAGCTGCCCTACGATTCGCTCGACCAGCTGCGCGCCAAGCTGTTCGCCGACCACCCGAGCTTCGGCCAGATCGACTATGCGCCGGGCGCGACGCCGGCCGCGCTTCGACCTCGCCGGCCTCGGCGCCGCGGGCGAGCTGTCCGATGCGCCGCTCGCCAGCCCGATCAAGGCCTTCCACCTCACCAACCCGATCGCCCGGGCGAGCGTGACCATGGCCGAATGCGCCGCGCTGGCCGCCGGCGCCCAGAAGATCGCCGCGGAGTAGCCGCATGCAGATGATCTCCTGCATCGACGCCCGGCCGGCTGGACGCTGCTCACCCTCGGCCAGATCCTGCTGGTCACCGTCGGTGCTGCTGCTCGCCTGCGCCTTCCTGATCTGGGGCGACCGCAAGCTCTTCGCCGGCGTGCAGATGCGCAAAGGGCCCGAACGTGGTCGGGCCCGTTCGGCCTGCTGCAGTCGTTCGCCGACCTCGGCAAGTTCCTGCTGAAGGAGATGATCATCCCGGCGGGGGCGGACAAGGTCGTCTTCCTGCTGGCGCCGCTGATCAGCGTCACCCTGGCGCTCGGCGCCTGGGCCGCGATCCCGCTGGCGCCGGGCTGGGTGGTCGCGCAACGATCAACGTCGGCATCCTCTACCTGTTCGCCGTCTCCTCGATGGGCGTCTACGGCATCATCATGGGCGGCTGGGCGTCGAACTCGAAGTACCCGTTCCTGGGCGCGCTGCGCTCGGCGGCGCAGATGATCAGCTACGAGGTCTCGATCGGCTTCGTGATCGTGACGGTGATCCTGCCTGGCCGGCTCGATGAACCTGACGACCATCGTCGAGCGCCAGGCCGGCGGCTTCTGGAACTGGAACTTCCTGGGCGGCGGCGGCTGGAAGGGCCTGCCGGCGGCGCTGGTGATGATCCCGATGGCGGTGATCTTCTTCATCTCGACCCTGGCGGAGACCAACCGCCCGCCGTTCGACCTGCCGGAGGCCGAGTCGCGAGCTCGTGGCCGGCTACCAGGTCGAATACGGCTCCTCGCCCTACATGCTGTTCTACCTGGCCGAGACGTCGAACATCATCCTGATGAGCGCGCTGACGGCGACGCTGTTCTTCGGCGGCTGGCAGTCGCCGTTCCCGACGCCGTTCCTGCCAGCTCTGGCCGCCGATCCTGGCCAGCCTCTTCGGCTTCGTCTGGTTCTTCGTCAAGACCATCTTCTTCTTCCTGCTCAACGGCATGGTCCGCGCCGTGGTGCCGCGCTACCGCTACGACCAGCTGATGCGGCTGGGCTGGAAGGTGTTCCTGCCGACCTCGCTGGTCGCCGTGGCGCTGATCGGCGCCTGGCGCGTCTTCGGGCTGGCCCCATGATCCGCATCGTCGCTCATCGCTGCGAGCCTCGCCGGCCTTGCCGCTCGCCGCCTGCGAGCCAACGGCCCGGAGGGCAACACCTGGTACCAGATCGGCGACGCCAACTACGACGCGCTGAAGGCGGCCGACGACGCCTGCAAGGCCAAGGGCGGGACGTTCAGCTGAAGAAGGGCGGCGATCCGACCCACCTGGGCGACTACCAATGCGTGACGGCGAAGGGGACACTGATGCTGCAGCGGATCGGCCAGGCCATCAGGGGCGCGGCGCTGATGGACTTCATGGGCGCCATGGGCCTCGGGCTTGCGCTACATGGTGCGGCCCAAGGCGACGGTGCAGTATCCGCACGAGCGCAACCCGCAGTCGCCCCGCTTCCGCGGCGAGCACGCGCTGCGCCGCTATCCGAACGGCGAGGAGCGCTGCATCGCCTGCAAGCTCTGCGAGGCGATCTGCCCGGCCCAGGCGATCACCATCGAGGCCGAGCCGCGCGAGGACGGCAGCCGCCGCACCACCCGCTACGACATCGACATGGTCAAATGCATCTACTGCGGCCTCTGCCAGGAGGCCTGCCCGGTGGACGCCATCGTCGAGGGCCCGAACATCGAGTTCGCGGTCGAGACGCGCGAGGAGCTCTACTACGACAAGGAGCGCCTGCTCGCGAACGGCGACCGCTGGGAGCGCGAGATCGCCCGCAACCTCGAGCTCGACGCGCCCTATCGATGAGAGCCGCCGCGGCGGCGCTGGCCGCGATCCTTCTGGTGGGCCCAGCGCTGGCGCATGCTGGCGCGCCGGCTGGATGCCGGCACGCCCTGGTCCCCGTGCGGACCGCCGACGCCATCCCTGCCGCCGTGACCGCGCCCCTGAAGTGGATCGCGTTCCATGGCGAGCGTTGGAATGGCGGCGACGCCATGACGCCCGGTTTGCCCAGCGCCGGGTTCGAGTGGGCGGCGCGCTCGGGCCCGAACTGGATCGTCGCCTACAAGGTGGGCGGCATCTCGTGCTGCCACACGCGTTTCACGCTCCTCGTTCTGCAACGCGGCGCCTATGTGCAGGTCGTTCCGCCGAAGGGCCAGCCGGACTGGTTCGGCGACGCCAGCTGCGCCGGGATCGACGCGGCGCTTTCCGCCAATGCGGGGGGCCGATGAGCCGCGCTGATACGGGGTGGAGTTGCGCGAAAGCTGTCGCTAAGACGAGGCCGCGATTCACGCGGGCAGGCCGCGCCGGCCCTCGTCCACCGGCCTTGAAGGAGTAGCGACGCCGACATGGACCTGCAGGCGATCGCCTTCTATGCTGCTCTCGGCCGTGATGCTCGTCAGCGCGCTGGCGGTGGTCTCGGCGCGCAATCCGGTGCACTCGGTGCTGTTCCTGATCGCGGCCTTCTTCTCGGCCGCCGGCCTCTTCGTGCTGCTGGGGGCCGAGTTCCTGGCGATGCTGCTGGTCATCGTCTACGTCGGCGCGGTCGCGGTCCTCTTCCTGTTCGTCGTGATGATGCTGGACGTCGACTTCGACGACGTTGAAGCAGGGCTTCACCCGCTACCTGCCGCTCGGCGGCCTGGTGGCTGGGGTCCTGGCGGTGGAGATGGCCGTCGTGGCGGTTGCGTATGTCGCCAAAGGGGCCGCCGGCAAGAACGCCGCGCCGATGGCCGCAGCGGCGGGCGTCACCAACGCCGAGACGATCGGGCGGGTGCTCTACACGAGCTACGTCTACTACTTCCAGGCCGCCGGCATGGTGCTGCTGGTGGCGATGATCGGCGCGATCGTGCTGACGCTGAGGCACAAGCCCAACGTCCGCCGCCAGGTGGTGGCCGACCAGGTGGCGCGCACCCGCGCAAAGGGCATGCGCGTCGTCGAAATCAAGTCGGGCGAGGGGATCGCGCCATGAGCGGCGTCGGCCTCAGCCACTACCTGACCGTCGCGGCGATCCTCTTCACGATCGGCGTCTTCGGCATCTTCGTGAACCGCAAGAACGTCATCGTCATCCTGATGTCGATCGAGCTGATCCTGCTCGCCGTGAACATCAACCTGGTGGCCTTCTCGGCCTTCCTGCACGAGGTCACCGGGCAGATCTTCGCGATGATCGTGCTGACGGTGGCGGCGGCCGAGGCGGCCGTGGGCCTCGCCATCCTCGTCACCTTCTTCCGCAACCGCGGCGACATCGCCGTGGACGACGCCTCGATGATGAAGGGCTAGGGCGCGATGACCCCGCAGCTCATCGTCACCGTCCTGGTGCTGGCCCCGCTCGTGGGCGCGGCGATCGCGGGGCTCTTCGGCCGGCGGATCGGCGATGTCGCCTCGATGAGCGTCACCACCGGGCTGCTCTTCCTCTCCTGCGCGCTCGGCTGGCTGACGTTCGCCAACGTCGTCTGGAGCGGCTGGCACTTCACCGCCCACATCGCGCCGTTCATCAACGTCGGCCGCTTCCAGTCGGACTGGAGCGTGCGGATCGACACCCTGTCGGCGGTGATGCTGATCGTGGTGACCACGGTCTCGGCCCTCGTGCACCTCTATTCCTGGGGCTACATGGCCGAGGACGACTCGAAGCCGCGGTTCTTCGCCTACCTGTCGTTCTTCACCTTCGCCATGCTGGCGCTGGTGACCGCCGCCGACTTCATGCAGCTGTTCTTCGGCTGGGAAGGGGTGGGGCTGGCGAGCTACCTGCTTGATCGGCTTCTGGTTCAAGAAGCCCACCGCCAACGCCGCCGCGATCAAGGCCTTCGTCGTCAACCGGATCGGCGACTTCGGCTTCGCGCTCGGCATCATCACCACCTTCTGGATCTTCGGCTCGATCCGCTTCGCCGAGATCTTCCCGCAGGTGGCCGCCCACGCGAACGACGCCTGGCGGTTCGGAAGCTGGAGCTTCAACGCCGTCGATCTGGCCTGCGCGCTGCTGTTCGTCGGCGCGATGGGCAAGTCGGCGCAGTTCTTCCTGCACACCTGGCTGCCCGACGCCATGGAGGGCCCGACCCCGGTCTCGGCGCTGATCCACGCCGCGACGATGGTCACCGCCGGCGTCTACATGGTCTGCCTGCTCTCGCCGATGTTCGAGTACGCGCCGACCGCCAAGATCTTCGTCACGGTGATCGGCGCGACGACGGCGCTGTTCGCCGCCACCGTCGGCCTCGCCCAGAACGACATCAAGCGGGTCATCGCCTATTCGACCTGCTCGCAGCTCGGCTACATGTTCCTGGCCGGCGGGCGTCGGCGCCTACCAGGGCGCGATGTTCCACCTCTTCACCCACGCCTTCTTCAAGGGCCTGCTGTTCCTCGCCGCCGGCAGCGTGATCACCGCCATGCACCACGAGCAGGACATGCGCGCGATGGGCGGGCTCTGGAAGCGGATGCCGGTCACCTACGCCGTCATGCTGATCGGCACGCTCGCCATCACCGGCGTCGGCATCCCGGGGCTGGAGCTGGGCTTTGCCGGCTTCTACTCGAAGGACGCCGACATCGACGCCTCGTACCTGGCCGCGCTGCACGGCAGCTGGGACGGCTACTTCGCGTTCGTCATCGGCGTGATCGCCGCGGGGCTGACGTCCTTCTACTCCTGGCGGCTGATCTTCATGACCTTCCACGGCACGCCGAAGTGGGCGCAGGCCGGCGGGGCGCATGGGCGCGACGCGCACGCCGGCGACCATGCGTCGTCCGCGCAGGCCGACGACGAGCCGCTCGAGCACGGCCACGATGCGCACGGCCATTTCGAACCGCACGAGAGCACGCTGGGTGATGCTGGTCCCGCTGCTGGTGCTGGCGCTGGGCGCGGTGGTCGCCGGCTACGTCTTCGACGACTGGTTCATCGGCGACGACCGCGACAAGTTCTGGAGGGGCGCGATCTTCAACCTCGGCCAGCGCGGATCTCGCCGAGCCGAAGACGCTGCCCGAGTTGGTGGTCTGGGCGCCGCTGATCTTCACCGCCATCGGCTTCGTGGCCGCCTGGTGGGTCTACATCCGCCACGAGGGCATGGGCGCGCGGATCGCGGCGCGGAAGGGCCCGATCTGGAGCTTCCTCTACAACAAGTGGTACTTCGACGAGCTCTACGACGCGACGTTCGTGCGGGCCGCGCGCTGGCTGGGCGACCTCTTCTGGAAGGGCGGCGACCAGAAGCATCATCGACGGGCTCGGGCCCGACGGAGTCTCGGCGCTCTCCTACGCCGTCGGCCGCCGCACCGGGCGCCTGCAGACCGGCTATGTCTACCACTACGCCTTCGTGATGCTGGTCGGGGTGGTCGCGCTGCTCTCCTACGCCCTGTGGTTCTTCTCGCGGGGGGGGCGCTAGCCGATGGTCGGCATCCTCTCGCTCGTCACCTTCCTGCCGCTGGTCGGCGTCGCCGCGATCCTGGCGCTCAAGGCTTTCGCGCCGGCCGGACCATCCGGGCGCGCCAGGCGCGGCGCGCTGGATCGCGCTGGCCGTCACGCTGGCGACCTTCGCGCTCTCGGTCCTGCTGGTGGCCTCGTTCAACGGCGCCAAGCGCCGGCTTCCAGTTCGTCGAGGACGCGCCCTGGTTCGCCGGCCTGCACTACCGCATGGGCGTCGACGGCATCTCGGTGCTGTTCGTGCTCTTGACCGCGTTCCTGATGCCGCTCTGCATCCTCGCCAGCTGGACGGTCGATCGAGAACCGCGTGCTGGAATACATGGTCGCCTTCCTGGTGCTGGAGACGCTGATCATCGGCGTCTTCTGCGCGCTGGACCTGATCCTGTTCTACCTGTTCTTCGAGGGTCAGCTGATCCCGATGTTCCTGATCATCGGCATCTGGGGCGGCCAGCGGCGGGTCTACGCGGCCTTCAAGTTCTTCCTCTACACGCTGCTGGGCTCGGTGCTGATGCTGGCGGCGATCCTGTTCATGATCGGCGTCGCCGCACACCTCGCTCGATCCCGGCGCTGATGGCCTACCGGTTCGCGCCGGCGACCCAGACCTGGCTGTGGCTCGCCTTCTTCGCCTCGTTCGCGGTGAAGATGCCGATGTGGCCGGTGCACACCTGGCTGCCGGACGCCCACGTCGAGGCGCCGACCGCCGGCTCGGTGATCCTGGCCGGCATCCTCCTGAAGATGGGCGGGTACGGCTTCCTGCGCTTCTCGCTGCCGATGTTCCCGCAGGCCAGCGTCGCAGTTCACGCCGCTGATCTTCACCCTGTCGGTGATCGCGATCGTCTACACCTCGCTGGTCGCGTTCCGGCAGACCGACATCAAGAAGCTGATCGCCTATTCGTCGGTGGCGCACATGGGCTTCGTCACCATGGGCATCTTCTCCGGCAACATCCAGGGCGAGCAGGGCGCGATCTTCCAGATGCTGAGCCACGGGGTGATCTCGGGCGCGCTCTTCCTCTGCGTCGGCGTCGTCTACGACCGCATGCACACCCGCGAGATCGCCTTCTACGGCGGGCTGGTGAACCGCATGCCCTGGTACGCGGCGGTCTTCATGCTGTTCACCATGGGCAACGTCGGCCTGCCGGGCACCAGCGGCTTCGTCGGCGAGATCCTGACGATGATCGGCGCCTACCGCGCCTCGACCTGGACGGTGATCATCGCCGCCACCGGCGTCATCCTGTCGGCGGTCTACATGCTGACGCGTCTATCGGCGGGTGATCTTCGGCGAGATCACCAACACCGCGCTGGCGGCCATCACCGACCTGACTGGCCGCGAGGTGCTGATCTTCGCGCCGCTGATCGTCGGCACGCTGGTGCTGGGCCTGGCGCCCGACCTGGTGTTCGCAGGTGACCAGCGCGGCGAGCGACGCATCTGGTCGAGCGCCTACCACGGCCGCTGACGGGCGGGCTGCGCGATGAACCTCTCCGCTCGACGCCATGCTCGCCCTGCCGGAGCTGATCCTCGCCGGATCGGCGCTGCTGCTGATCGTCTGGGGCGCCTACGCCGAAGAGGACCGGCCCGCTCTTCACCCTCGCCGCCGTGCTGGCGCTGGCTCGCCGCGGCTGTCGCCGCCGCCATCGGTCGCCGCTCGGCCGCGCTTTCGGCGGCGCGCTGATCGCCGACGACTGGGCGGGCTTCGCCAAGGTGGCCATCTTCGCCGCCAGCGCCGTCGCCATCCCCGCTCTGCGACCGCTGGTTCGCCGCCAGGGCGACGCGCCGCTTCGAGCTGCCGGTGCTGATCATCCTGGCCGCGCTCGGCATGAGCATCATGGTCTCGGCCGGCGACCTGATCTCGCTCTACGTCGGCATCGAGCTGCAATCGCTGGCGCTCTACGTCCTGGCCGCCTTCCAGCGCGACGACGCCAAGAGCTCCGAGGCGGGCCTGAAGTACTTCGTGCTGGGCGCGCTCTCGTCCGGCCTGCTGCTCTATGGCGCCTCGCTGGTCTACGGCTTCGCCGGCTCGACCACGCTTCGCCGACATCGCCGCGGCCGACCCACGGCGGCGCCGGCGGTCGGCGTGCTGTTCGGCCTGGTCTTCCTGATCTGCGGCATCGGCTTCAAGGTCTCGGCCGCGCCGTTCCACATGTGGACGCCGGACGTCTACGAGGGCGCGCCGACCCCGATCGTCGGCTTCTTCGCCGGCGCGCCGAAGCTGGCGGCCATGGCGCTGTTCGCCCGCCTGCTCACCGAGGCCTTCGGCGGGCGCGACCGAGCAATGGCGCCAGGTGGTGCTGATCATGGCGCTGCTGTCGGTGGCCGTCGGCGCCTTCGCCGGCCTGGCGCAGAGCAACCTGAAGCGGCTCTGGGCCTATTCCTCGATCGCCAACATCGGCTACGCCCTGATCGGGCTGGCCGCCGGCGGACCGGCGGGCGTGCAGGCGATGCTGATCTTCATGGTGCTCTACACCATCGACGTCACCGGCTTCTTCGCCTGCCTCGCGGCGCTGGAGCGCGACGGCCGGCCGATGGAGATCGTTCGACGACTTCGCCGGGCCTGATGCGCGAGCGGCCGGGCCTGGCGCTGGCCATGACCGCGTTCTCGCTCTCGGCGCTCGGCCTGCCGCCGTTCTCCGGCTTCTGGGCCAAGTTCTACGTCTTCAAGGCGGCGCTGGCCGCCGGTCCGCTCGCCACCTGGGCGGCGGTCGCCGCCCTCGTCGGCAGCGTCGTGGCCGCCTTCTACTACCTGCGCCTGATCAAGGTGATGTGGCTCGACCCCGCGCCCGAGCGGCACCGACGAGCCGCGCCGGCGGACCCACGGTCGCAATCGCCTACGCCACGGCGCTCTTCGCGCTGCCCGTCGTCATGGCGGCGTTGATCTGGCTCGACCCCTGGTCGGCGACCGCCGCCGGCCTTCGCGCGCTGATCGCCTTGGCCCCCGCGCGGCCATCCCACCGATCGAGGCGCTGGAGGAGATCGATTCCACCAACGCCGAGGCGCGCCGACGAGCCGAGGCCGGCGAGCGCGGCCCGCTCTGGATCACCGCCAGGCGCCAGACCGCCGGGCGCGGGCGGCGCGGGCGCGGCTGGGAGACCGGCGCCGGCAACCTCGCCGCCACCTACCTCGCCCACACGGCAAAGCCGGCCGCCGAAGCCGCGCAGGTGTCGTTCGTCGCGGCGCTGGCGGTCGCCGACTCGGCGGCGCCTACGTGCCGGCCAGCGCTCGTCACGCCTGAAGTGGCCGAACGACCCGCTGATCGCCGGCCGCAAGGCCGCCGGCATCCTGGTCGAATCCGGGCCGCACCCTGACGGCGGCCTCTGGCTGGCGGTCGGCTGCGGGGTGAACCTGGCGACCCCGCCCGAGAATTCCGAGCGACCGGCCACGGCCTTCGCCGAGCACATGCGCGCGCCCGCCGCCGAAGCCGCTGGAGGCGCTCGAGACGCTGGCGGGCGCGTTCGAACGCTGGCGCGAGCTCTGGGAGCGGCTGGGCTTCGCGCCGATCGCCGAAGCCTGGACGGCGCGCGCCCATGGGCTCGGCGAGACCTGCACCGCGCGGCTGCCGGCCGAGACGGTGAGCGGGATCGCCGAGGGCTTGGACGCCGACGGCGCGCTCAGGCTCCGGATGCGCTCGGGCTTGGTGCGCCGGATCACCGCCGGCGACGTCTTCTTCGGTCCTGGTTAGAAGAAATGGACCACGGAAAACACGGAAAACACGGAAATCTGCTCTTCGAGGAAGAGACCTTTCGAAGTCCGCGCCGCTGTCTTCGAAGTCAGCCGCCAACTCGGAATTGGTTTTCTCGAAGCGGTCTACCAGGAAGCGCTCGCCATCGAGTTCGAAGATCACCGGATCCCGTTTCTCGCCTCGCCAGCCTTGGGGGTGACCTATAAAGGCCGGCTGCTCACGCAGACCTACAGACCGGATTTCGTGTGCTTCGACCACATCATCGTCGAGCTGAAGGCGGTGCGAGAACTGGCGCCCGAGCACCGAGCTCAGACACTGAACTATTTGAAGGCGACAGGGCTCCAAGTGGCTCTGCTGGTCAACTTCGGGTGCGCGCCAAAGGCGCGCGTCGAAAGACTAGTTCTGTGAGAGCCGTGGCGTCCGTGTTTTCCGTGTTTTCCGTGGCCAATTCTTATGGCGTCGGCGGGAGCCTCTGATGCTGCTGGCGATCGAGCAGGGCAACACCAACACCCTCTTCGCCGTGCACGACGGCAAGGCCTGGATCGCCCAGTGGCGCGCCGCGACCGAGGCCGCCCGCACCGCCGACGAGTACGCCGTCTGGCTCTCGCAGCTGCTGGCGATGGCGGGCCTTAACCTCGGCCAGCTCGACGCCTGCATCATATCGAGCGTGGTGCCGCAGTCGCTCTTCAACCTGCGCAACCTCTCGCGCCGCTATCTGCACGTGGAGCCACTGGTGATCGGCGAGAACGCCGACCTCGGCATCGAGGTCCGCATCGTCAAGCCGTCGGAGGCCGGCGCCGACCGGCTGGTCAACGCCATCGGCGCCCACGCCGCCTATCCGGGCGACCTGCTGGTGATCGACTCCGGCACCGCCACGACCTTCGACGTGGTCGCCGCCGACGGCGCGTTCGAGGGCGGCGTGATCGCGCCCGGCATCAACCTCTCCATGCAGGCGCTGCACGACGCCGCCGCCCAGCTGCCGCGCGTCGCCATCCGCCGCCCTGCCGGCAACCGCGTGGTGGGCGTCGACACGGTCGGCGCGATGCAGTCGGGGGTCTTCTGGGGCTACATCGCGATGATCGAGGGCCTGGTGGCGCGGATCAAGGCGCGAGTGGGGCAAGGGCCGCTGACGGTGATCGGCACCGGCGGCATCGCCTCGCTGTTCGAGGGCGCCACCACGCGCGATCGACCATTTCGACCACGACCTCACGATCCGCGGCCTGCTGGAAATCCACCGCCGCAACACCCATCTGCCGGGCGGATGAAAGCTTCCCCGGACGACGAGCTCGTCTTCTTGCCGCTCGGCGGGTCGAACGAGATCGGCATGAACTTCAATCTCTACGGCTTCGGCCCACCGCACGCCCGCAAGTGGATCGTGGTCGACCTCGGCGTGACCTTCGGCGACCAGACCACGCCCGGCGTCGAGATCATCCTGCCGGACCCCGCCTTCATCGAAGAGCACGCCAACGACATCCTTGGCATCGTGCTGACCCACGCCCACGAGGACCACATCGGCGCGGTGCCGTGGCTGTGGCCGCGGCATCAGAGGCCCCGCTCTACGCGACGCCGTTCACCGCCTTCCTGCTGCGCGAGAAGCTGCGCGAGGCCGACCTCCTGGACGAGGCGCGGATCATCGAGGTGCCGCTCTCCGGCTCGATCCGGCTCGGCCCGTTCGAGCTGACGCTGATCACGCTGACCCACTCGATCCCGGAGCCGAACGGCCTGGCGATCAGCACGCCGCTCGGCACGGTGCTGCACACCGGCGACTGGAAGATCGATCCCGACCCGCTGCTGGGCTCGCCGACCGACCAGACGCGATCCGCAAGCTCGGCGACGAGGGCGTGCTGGCTATGGTCTGCGACTTCCACCAACGTCTTCGTCGACGGCGAGGCCGGGTCGGAAGTCGACCGTGCGCAGCGCGCTTGCCGAGCTGATCGGCACGCTGAAGGGCAAGGTCGCCGCCGCCTGCTTCGCCTCCAACGTGGCGCGGATGGACTCGATCATCCGCGCCGCCGAGGCCAACGACCGGCGCGTCTGCCTGGTCGGCCGCTCGATGATCCGCATGGCGGCCGCCGCGCGCTCGGTGGGCCTGCTGACCGACGTCGAGGCCTTCATCTCCGACGCCGACGCCGGCCACTTTCCGCCCGACAAGGTCCTCTACCTGTGCACCGGCAGCCAGGGCGAGCCGCGCGCGGCGCTGGCGCGCGTCGCCGACGGCACGCATCCGCACCTGTCAGCCTGGGGCAGGGCGACGCCTGCGTCTTCTCCTCGCGGGTGATCCCCGGCAACGAGGTGCCGATCCGCAACCTGCAGAACAAGCTGGCCGACCGCGGCGTGCGGCTCTTCACCGAGCGCGACCATCCGGGCCTGCACGTCTCCGGCCACCCCTGCCGCGACGAGCTGAAGCGGATGTACCAGTGGGCGCGCCCGAAGATCGCGGTGCCGACCCACGGCGAGCGGCGCCACCTCTTGGAGCACGTCAACCTCGCCAGGGACATGCAGGTCCCCGAGCAGGTCGCGCCGCGCAACGGCGACATGGTGCGCCTTGCGCCCGGCCGCGCGCAGATCGTGGACGAGGTCCCGGCCGGGCGGCTCTACGTCGACGGCGGCATGGTCACGCCCGAGAACGGCGAGGCGCTGCGCGAGCGCCGCCACGCCGCCTACAACGGCATGCTGACCGTCGCCGTCGCGCTCGACCGCAAGGGCCGCATCGCGTCGGGCCCGCAGGTCCGCGCGCTCGGCCTGCCCGGCGACGCCGACTACGACCTCGAGGAGGCCGTCGACGACCTGGCGGCCGAAGCCGAGGCCGCGCTGAAGAAGCTCTCCGCGGGCGATCGCGACAACGACCACGCGGTCGAGCAGGCGCTGTCGCGCGCCGTCAAGAAAGCCGCCTTCCGCATCTGGGAGCGCCGGCCCGTCGTCGAGACGACAGTGCTGCGGGTTTAGAGCGCGTTGAAATCGCCCTGAATTGGTGGGCGGGACCTTGCGGTCGCTCATTACGATGAGTAACTGAGGCGATGCGCTCGCGTGGCGCTCGGTCTTTGAAATCGTCAATCCCAACGAAACGCCTGCCGGCGCACGGCGCCGCGACAAGGACACCGTTATCAACGGCGATCTACGGTCTACGGCGCTGGGCGTCTGCCGGGCGAAAATGGCCGACGAATAGGCGCCGCCCGATCGGCCGCGGGACCGTTGTTTGCGGATGCTTTGCGGTGATTTCAACGGCGCGGAGGTCGCGCCTCGCTTCCTGAAGTCGCCGGTCGCACGGCTTACTCGTCGGCCGTGTACTCTAGATACCAAGGTCCATCGATGTGCCGAAACAGGTCCGTAGGACGCGGAGACGCTCTCACGCATCCAGACAGGATGCCGGCCGCGACCAGGCATAGTAGGAGCGCGTGGTCCTCATGCCGCCGCACGCTCGGGCGCCCCGACAGATCCTCCCCATCATTGCTGAGCGCCCCAAACCGCCGCTCCCGTCGCCGGAAGTCGGCGATCGCTGCGGCAAGGTCATCGCTGCCGAATGACGGCCACATGCCCTCGAAGAACGAGAGCTCTGCGTAGGCGCACTCCCAGAGCAGGAAGTCGGAGAGCCGCTTCTCGGCGCCGGTGCGGATCAGCAGGTCGACGGGGCCGCCGGCGGGGCCTGCGATCAGCCGGTCGAGGTCCTCGACCGTCGCGTCCGGCCCCAGCGCCCGCGCTGCCGCGGCGATCGCCGCGCGGGCCGAATAGTCGAAGGCGATGCGCAGGGTCATGCGGCGTCCGGCGGCGCTCGCCGCTTCGTAGCGGCGATCTCGGCCATCAGGTCGGCCGGCAACCGGTCGCGGCGGCCGAGCATGACCAGCCGCACGCCCTCGCGCACCAGCCGCGCGGCGTCGCTGGCGATGTAGGCGCGCAGGAGCTCGATCAGCGTCGCCACCTCCGGGGCCGGCCGGCGCCAGTTGTCGCAGGAGAAGGCGAACACGGTCAGCGTGGTGACGCCGAGGTCCGGCGCGGCCTCAACGGTGCGCCGGAGCGCCTCGACGCCGGCGCGGTGGCCGTCGGCGCGCGTCAGCTGCTGGCCGAGGCCCCAGCGCCCGTTGCCGTCCATGATGATGGCGACGTGAAGCGGGGCCGGGGGCTGCGTCGAACTCTGCATCGCAAAGTCTCCTTGCAAAAAAGGGGTCAGGCGGTGGCGAGGCCGGGGAGGGGGTCCTCGCCCGCTTGCGTCTTGGCGGCCGCGGCGGCTTCGCGGACCACCTGGTCGAGCACCGCGAGATAATCCAGGAAACGCCGCCGGCCCTCCGGCGTGATGCGGCAGAGGGTCTGCGGCCGGTTGCGCGAGAAGCTCTTGGTCACCTCCACGACGCCGGCTTCCTGCAACACCTGCAGGTGGCGGCTGAGGTTGCCGTCGGTGAGGCCGCAGAGCCGCTTCAGGTCGGCGAACACCAGCCCCTTCGGGTTGGCGGCCAGCGAGGTCAGCACGCCGAGCCTGGCCCGCTCGTGGATGATGCGGTCGAGGCCCTCGTAGGCGAACGGCGCGTCAGCCATTCTGCGCCTCCGAAAAGCGCAGCACGGCGGCGACCAGCATCTGCCCGACGCCGAACGGCAGCCCCATCGACCAGGGCGAGAGCGCATGCGGCCCCTGCGCCAGCGCGATGCAGGCAAGGCCGGTGGCGACATACCAGACGCCCACCACCACCATCAGCCGCGGCAGGAAGCGGCACGAGGCGAAGATCCCGACCCCGAAGGCGATCTGCCAGAGGCCCGGCGCCATCCAAAGGCACTGCGGCGCGAAGAAGGTGATCACCGCGGTCAGCAGCGCCGCCGCCACGGCAGCGGGCACGAACTGGGCGACGGCGGCGGCGATCATCTCGTCGGCGAGGTGCGAGTGCAGGCGCCGCGTGCGGTCCGTCATCTCGAAGCCGATCACGCCGGCCGAGACGGCCGCGACCGCGATCCAGAGCGCCAGGAAGGTCTGCATGTGCGCCGAGGCGATCGGCAGCCAGATCGCTTGCGCGACGGCAGCCAGCACGGCCAGCACCGCGGTGGCCGCGAAGGCGGTCGGTCCCAGGCCGTGGAATTTCTCGCCCTGGGCGAGCTGGCTCTTGATGGCGCCGATTTCAGCCAAGGCCCGATCCAGGTCCTGCATGCTCGTCGCCCCCCGAAGTGCTTCGCCTAGTGCTTTGCATTGCAAAGTATCACGCCAGCCCGGTCGTGCGCAACGGCCGCCTTCAATCGACCGCGCAGCGGTGGTAGGGACCCGCCCATGATCGGCAAGCTCAATCACGTCGGCATCGCCACCCCCTCGATCGAGGATTCCTGGAAGCTCTATCGCGACGTGCTGGGCGCGAGCTCGATCACCGAGAAGCGCGCGCTGCCCGAGCAGGGCGTCTGGGTCAGCTTCGTCAACCTGCCCAACGCCCAGATCGAGCTGATCGAGCCCTACGGCGAGGATTCGCCGATCGCCGCCTTCCTCGCCAAGAACCCGCGCGGCGGCCAGCATCACGTCTGCTTCGAGGTGCCCGACATCCTCGCAGCCCGCGACGAGATGCGCGCCAAGGGCGCCACGGTGCTCGGGACCGGCGAGCCGCGCATCGGCGCGCACGGGGTGCCGGTGATCTTCGTGCATCCGAAGGACATGGGCGGCGTGCTGGTGGAGCTGATGGCCGAGCCGGTCCACGCCCCATCGCATTCTGGGACGCATCCATGAACCTCGAGACCTCCCTCGCGGTCTATCTGATCGTCTGGTGGGTGGTGCTGTTCTCCATCCTGCCGATCGGCGTCGTCAGCCATGCGGAGGCGGGCCTGCCCGCGCCTGGCGGCGGCGATCCGGCCTCGCCGGTCAATCCGAAGCTGAAGCGCAAGTTCATCACGACGACCTGGGTCTCGGCGCTGATCTTCGCGCCGTTCTGGATCGCGGTGCACTTCCACTGGCTCTCGCTCGGCATGCTGAGGGACTTCTAGCTGGACCCGTCCCGCCGATGAGCGACGCGCCCGCGCCGGCCTTCAGCGCCTGGGAGCGCGAGATCGCCCTGCGCTATCTGCAGGGCGCGGCGCGACGAGGGCGGCGTCGCGCTGATCTCGATCATCTCCTTCGTCGGCATCACGCTGGCGGTCGCGGTGCTGATCATCGTGATCTCGGTGATGAACGGCTTCCGCGCCGACCTCAGCCACATCATGCTGGGCTTCGAGCCGAACGCGCGCATCTACGGCGGCGCGATCGCCGACGTCAGCCTGCCGACGGCGCTGCAGCGGGTGCGGGCGATCCCGGGCGTCGTCGAGGCCTATCCGGCCATCGAATCCGAGGCGCTGGTGCAGAGCGACCGCGCGGCGACCGGCGCGCTGGTGCGAGGCCTCTCGCCCGCCGACCTGAAGGCTAACCACCTGATCGCGGACAACATCAAGGCGGGGTCGCTGGCGGCGTTCGGGCAGGGGGCCGACGGCGGCGACGGCATCCTGATCGGCTCGAAGATGGCGGCCCAGCTCGGGGTCGGGCCGGGCGACACGCTCTCGCTCACCGGGCCGACGCCGGAGCAGACGGTGCTGGGGAGCGTGCCGGTGCAGAAGGCCTACACGATCGTCGGCGTCTTCGACGTCGGCATGAGCGAGTACGACTCCGGCGTCGTCATCATCCCGCTGCGCCAGGCCCAGCTGCTGTTCATGCGCCAGGCGCCGGCCGACTTCGTCTGGGTGCGCTTCGACGATCCCGACAAGGCGCCCGCGGCGCGGGCCGCGCTGGCCGCCGCCGCCGGCGACGGCGCGGTGATCAAGGACTGGACCGAGGACAACGCCGACTACTTCAACGCCCTGCAGGTCGAGCACAACGTGATGGCGCTGATCCTGGCGCTGCTGGTGCTGATCGCCTCGCTGAACATCATCTCGGCGCTGGTCATGCTGGTGAAGAACAAGGGCCGCGACATCGCCATCCTGCGCACCATCGGCGCGCGGCAGTCCTCGATCCTGCGCATCTTCTTCCTGTGCGGCGCGATCGTCGGCGCGCTCGGCACCCTCAGCGGCGTGGCGATCGGCGTGCTCTTCTGCCTCAACATCGTCGGCATCCAGCACCTGGTGGAGTGGGTGTTCCAGACCCCGGTGTTCTCGTCGAAGATCTACTTCCTTTCGCACTTGCCGCAGAAGATCGACCCGCTCGAGGTGATCGAGATCACCGTCTTCTCGCTGATCTGCTCGTTCGTCGCGACGCTCTATCCGGCCTGGCGCGCCTCGCGGCTCGATCCGGTCGAGGCGCTCCGCTATGAGTGAGCCGGTCCTCGTCATCCGCGGCCTCGAGCGCGCCTACGTCACCGGCGAGCGCACGCTCGAGGTGCTGAAGGGCGTCGACCTCGAGGTCTATCCCGGCGAGCTGGTCGGCCTGATCGGGCCCTCCGGCTCCGGCAAGTCGTCGCTGCTGCACGCCGCGGGGCTGCTGGAACATCCGACCGCCGGCGCCATCGTCGTCGATGGCGAGGACTGCTCGCAGCTCTCCGACCGCGCCCGCACCCGCATCCGGCTGGCCGAGATCGGCTTCGTCTACCAGTTCCACCACCTGCTGCCGGAGCTTTCGGCGCTCGACAACGTCGCCCTGCCGCTGATGATCGCCGGCAAGCCGCGCCGCGAGGCCGAGGCGCGCGCCACGGCGCTGCTCACCGACCTCGGCCTCGCCGACCGCCTGACCCACCAGCCCGCCCGCCTCTCGGGCGGCGAGCAGCAGCGCGTCGCCGTCGCCCGGGCGCTCGCCAACAGCCCGCGGCTGCTGCTCTGCGACGAGCCCACCGGCAACCTCGATCCCACCACCTCGCGGGCGGTGTTCCAGAACCTGCACGACCTCGCCCGCCAGCGCGGCGTCGCGGCGCTGGTCGCCACCCACAACCTCGAGCTCACCAACTTCATGGATCGGGTGCTGGCGCTGCGCGACGGCCGTGTCGTGCCCCGCGAGGCCGCCGACCCCGCCACCGCTGCGCCAGCGCCCAAAAGCGCATGAGCCGCATCCGCGCCGTCGTCTTCGACCTTGGCGAGACGCTGGTCGACGAGACGCGCCACTGGGGCGAATGGGCCGACTGGATCGGCGTCACCAGGTTCGCCTTTTTCGCGGCGTTCGGGGCCGTGGTGGAACGCGGCTGGAATCACCGGCGGGTGTTCGAACTCGTCCAGCCGGGCTTCGACTACGCCGCCGAGCATGCCCGGCGCGAGGCGGCTGGCTGGCGCTACACGCTGGAGCCCGGCGACTTCTATCCGGACGCCTTGCCCTGCCTGCGCGCGGCGAGGGCGGCGGGCTTCCGCGTTGGCATCGCCGGCAACCAGCCGCAGGCCGCCGAGACCGCGCTGGCGGCGCTGGACGCGCCGGCCGACTTCGTCGCCTCGTCGGCCCGCTGGGGCGTCGAGAAGCCCGATCCCGCTTTCTTCGCCAAGGTCGCCGAGGCGGCCGGCGAGCCGCCCGGCGCCATCGCCTATGTCGGCGACCGTCTCGACAACGACGTGCTGCCGGCCAAGGCCGCCGGCATGACCGCCGTCTTCATCCGCCGCGGCCCGTGGGGGATCATCCACGCCGCCGCGCCCGAAGCGGCGCGCGCGGACCTGCGGATCGAACGGCTGGCTGGCCTGCCATCACTGCTGACACGTTTGGGCTGAGCCGATGGGGATTGGCGCTCGATGCGCCTTGACAGGGATGGAACAAAACGGGAAAACGCCGTTCGGAACAAAACAGGTACGACGGAGATTGTCCCCATGTTTCGCATCGCGCGCGAGGGCCTCGCGCTTGCCTCGGTGGTCGGGTTTGTTTGGATGGTCTGCCAGGTGGCGGCGCTGGCGGGCTGAGTCGCGCGCCGGCCGGCGAGGGGAGGGATGATGGCGCGTCTCGACGAGGGGTTCGTCCATCTTCGAACGCGCTCGGCCTATTCGCTGCTGGAGGGGGCGATCAAGGCCGACGTCATCGGCAAGCTGGCGCGCGAGGCGGGCATGCCCGCCGTCGGGCTGACAGACCGCGCCAATCTCTGCGGCGCGCTGGAGTTCTCGGTCGCCACCAAGGACGCGGGCGTCCAGCCAATCATCGGCTGCGCGCTGCCGGTGAGCGGGATCGGGGAGGGGCCGCCGGAACGCTGGGCGCGCATCCCGACCATCGTGCTGCTGGCGCAGAACGAGGCGGGCTGGCGCAACCTCACCGAGCTTTCCTCCGCCGCCTTCCTGGACGTGGCGGCGACGGACGAGGCGCACGTGCCCTGGGCCAAGGTCGCCGAGCACGCCGAGGGGCTGCTGCTGCTCTCCGGCGGGCCGGACGGACCGGTCGATCCGCTCTTCGCCGCCGGCCGGAGTTCCGATGCGGAGCGGGCCTTGGGCGAGATGCATCGCGTCTTCGGCGACCGCTTCTACATCGAGCTGCAGCGGCACGGGCTGGCCAGCGAGGCCGCGGCCGAGCCGGGGCTCGTCGGGTACGCCTACGAGCACGACATCCCGCTGGTGGCCACGAACGACGTCTATTTCGCCAGGGCCGAGACCCACCGCGCGCACGAAGCGCTGCTCTGCATCGCCGACGGGGCGTTCCTGGGGCAGGACGAGCGGCGGCGGGTGACCGCCGAACACTGGTTCAAGGGCCCCGCGGAGATGCGGCGGCTCTTCGCCGACCTGCCGGAGGCCTGCGACAACACGCTCGATATCGCCCGCCGCTGCGCCTTCATGGTCGCCAAGCGCGACCCGGTGCTGCCGCGTTTCCCCACCGCCGGCGGCCGCAGCGAGGCCGAGGAACTCGCCGTCCAGGCCCGCGAGGGCCTGAAGGCGCGGCTCGCCGTCGCGGCGGTGGCCGACGAGGCGCCCTACTGGGAGCGGCTGGAGACCGAGATCGGCGTCATCCAGTCGATGGGCTTTTCCGGCTACTTCCTGATCGTCTCGGACTTCATGAAGTGGGCGGTCGCGCACGGCATTCCGGTCGGGCCGGGCCGCGGCTCCGGCGCGGGCTCGCTGGTCGCCTGGTCGCTCTTGATCACCGGCGTCGATCCGCTGCGCTACAACCTGATCTTCGAGCGCTTCCTGAACCCCGAGCGCGTGTCGATGCCCGACTTCGACATCGACTTCTGCCAGGAACGGCGCGAGGAGGTGATCGCCTACGTGCAGGCGAAATACGGCCGCGATCGCGTCGCCCAGATCATCACCTTCGGCACGCTGCAGGCCAGGGCGGTGCTGCGCGACGTGGGCCGCGTGATGCAGCTGCCGCTGGGGCTGGTCGACCGTCTCGCCAAGATGGTGCCGAACAATCCGGCCAACCCGGTCAGCCTCGCCAAGTCGATCGAGATCGAGCCGCGCCTGCAGCAGGCGCGCAAGGGCGAGGAGGGCGTCGCCGAGCTGCTCGACATCGCGCTGCAGCTGGAGGGGCTCTACCGCAACGCCTCCACCCACGCCGCCGGCATCGTGATCGGCGACCGCCCGCTCACCGAGCTGGTGCCGCTCTATCGCGACTCGCGCTCCGAGATGCCGGCCACCCAGTTCAACATGAAGTGGGTCGAAAGCGCCGGGCCGGTGAAGTTCGACTTCCTGGGCCTGAAGACGCTGACCGTGATCGACCGCGCCATGGGCTACCTGCGCCGCCGCGGCGCCGACTTTCCGCTGGAGGGGCTGCCGCTGGACAACGCGCCGGCCTACGAGGTGATGAGTTCCGGCCAGACGCTGGGCGTGTTCCAGATGGAAGGCCAGGGCATGCGCGACATCCTGCGCCAGCTGCGGCCCTCCAACCTGGAGGAGGTGTCGGACCTGATCTCCCTCTACCGACCGGGCCCGATGGATTCGATCCCCGAGTACGTGGAGGTGAAGGCCGGCCGCAAGCCAATCGACGTCGTCCACCCGCTGATCGAGCCGGTGCTGGGCTCGACTTTCGGGGTGATCGTCTACCAAGAGCAGGTGATGAAGATCGCCCAGATCCTGGCGGGCTACAGCCTGGGTGAAGCGGACCTGCTGCGCCGCGCCATGGGCAAGAAGAAGAAGTCCGAGATGGACCAGCAGCGGGCCAGGTTCCAGGCCGGCGCCGCCGAGCGTGGCGTCGACCCGGCCACCGCCACGCTGCTGTTCGATCGGATGGAGAAGTTCGCGGGCTACGGCTTCAACAAGAGCCACGCGATGCCCTACGCGCTGATCTCGTATCAGACGGCCTGGCTGAAGGCGAACGCGCCGGTGGAGTTCTTCGCCGGCTCGATGAGCCTCGATCTGTCCAACACCGACAAGCTGGCGCTGTTCTACCAGGACGCCAAGCGCGCCGGCGTCACCATCCGCCCGCCCGACGTCAACCGCTCCGGCGCCGACTTCGAGGTGGCGGATGGCGAGGTGCTCTACGCCCTGGGCGCGGTCAAGAATGTGGGCCTGGCGGCCATGCAGCACCTCGTTGCGGTGCGCGAGGAGGGCGGTCCGTTCCGCGATCTCTTCGACTTCCTGGAGCGGATCGACCCTCGCCAGCTCGGCAAGCGGGCGCTGGAGAACCTCGCCCGCGCCGGCGCCTTCGACGCCATCCATCCGAACCGCGCACAGATCCTGGCCGCCGCCGACGACCTGATGGCCTACGCCCAGAGCGTCGCGGCGGAGCGCACCAGCGGCCAGGCGAGCCTCTTCGGCGGCGAGCATGCGGACGCCGGCCGTCCACGCCTGCCGAAGACGGCGCCGCTCGCGCCGGCGGCCAAGCTCGACGAGGAGCTGGCGGCGGTCGGCTTCTACCTCAGCGGCCATCCGCTCGACGATGTGCTCGAGGTGCTGCGCCGCAAGCGCACGACGCTCTTCGCCGACGCGCTGGCGCAGGCGAGGGCGGGCGCCGAGGCGTTCCGCATGGCCGGCGTCATCCGCCGCCGCCAGGAGCGGGCGGCGTCCGGCAGCGGCGAGAAGTTCGCCTTCGTCAGCCTCTCCGATCCCACCGGCGAGTACGAGGTGCTGTTTCCGCCCGAGGCGTTGCGGCGACGTCGCGACGTGCTGGAGGCCGGCGCCCACGTGCTGGTGAAGGTCCGCGCCAAGGCGTCCGACGGCGACGTGCGCTTCTTCGGCGACGACGCCGAGCCGCTCGACCGCGCGATCGAACAGGCCGCCGCCTCGCTGCGAGTGCACCTGACGTCGGGCGCGGCCGACGCAGACGCGCTTCGCCAGCGGTTGAAGCGGGCGACCGCCGGGGGCGGGGACGTGGTGCTGGTGGCGAGCTTTCCGGGCGGGCGCGAAGCCGAGCTGAAGCTGCCGGGCCGCTACGTGCTGGACGCCGCCGCCAGAGGCGCGCTGAAGACCGCGCCGGGCGTGACCTTCCTCGAAGACGCTTGAGCGGCGCGGCGCGGCCGCCGTAAGCATCCCCCGTGCGTTGGCTCGCGTCGGTGATTTTCGTGCTGGGCGCCGTGGCGCTGTCCATGACGCCGGCGCGCGCGCAGGCCGGTCACGCCAGCAACGTCCTGCCGACGCCGCCCGAGCTGCCGGCGCCCGACCAGGAGGGACGCGTCACACACGACGGCGTCAGCATCTGGTACGCGGCGTTCGGCGCCGGGCCGCCGGTGATCCTGCTGCATCCGGGCGTCGCCAGCAGCGACGTCTGGGGCAATCAGGTTCCGGCGCTGGTCGCCGACCATCACCGCGTCATCCTCATCGACAGCCGCGGCCGTGGCCGCAGCAGCTGGGACGGGCGGCTCGGCTACGCGCGGATGGAAGCCGACGTCATCGCCGTGATGGACGCCATCGGCCTCGACAAGGCCGACGTCGTCGGCTGGAGCGACGGCGCCATCATCGGCCTCGTCATGGCGATCAAGAATCCCGACCGGGTGGGGCGCGTGTTCGCGTTCGGCGCCAACATGGACGTGGGCGGCCTCAATCCGCTCGGCCTCTTTGCCCCGGTGCTCGCGCAGGCCCGCGCGCTGGAGAGGGAAGAATACGTCCGCGACACCGGCTCGCCGGCCGGCTTCGGCGCGCTCGTGGCCGCCACCCGCCGCATGCAGCTCAGCCAGCCGAACTATGCGGCCGCGGAGCTCGCGGCGATCCGGGGGCCCGCCATCGCGATCGCCGATGGCGACCACGACGAGGTCATCTCGCATCGCCACACCGCGTACCTCGCCCGCACCATCCCCGAGGCGACGATGATCTGGCTGTCGCACGCCGGTCATTTCGCGCCGCTGCAGGCGCCAGACGCCTTCGACGCCGCAGTGCTAAGCTTCCTCGACCGACCGGGCGGAGACGCGAATGCTCCCGACGCACCTGATCCGGCGAATCCGGCCCCTCTACGATGATCCGCGGCGGGGCTATCACGCCTGGAGCCACCCGCTGGCGCTGTTGGAGCTGCTTGCCGAGGTGCGCGACCGGCTTGCCGATCCACTGGCCGTGGAATGCGCGATCCTGCTGCACGACGCTGTCTACGATCCGCGCCGGACGGACAACGAGCACCGCAGCGCCGCGCTCGCCAGGGAGCTGCTGGCCGGCGTCGTGACCGAAGCGACGCTCGAGCGCGCCGTCCGGCTCATCGAGGCGACCGAACGCCATCAAGTTCCGGAGGACATGCCGGAGCGAGAGGCGGCTGACATGCGCGTCTTCCTCGACATGGATCTCTCGGTGCTGGCCGCGGCGGACGACGCGTTCGACGCCTACGAGGCCGGCGTGCGCCACGAGTATGCCCACGTGCCGGACGCCGAGTTCCGGCAGGGGCGCGCGGCCATCCTGGCGGGCTTTCTGGCGCGCGACCGGCTCTATCTCGCGGAGTGGGGCCGCGCCCGGTTCGAGGCGCGGGCCCGCGCCAACCTGCGACGCTCGCTGGCGGCGCTGGGCGCGCCTTGATCACAGCAGGGAGGCGCTGCAACGCGCATCTCTAAATCGCGCCTAAGGAAGATTATCGGAAATTACGCTAGGCCCGTCTCCAGACTGGCATGCTCGACGCCGAGCCCATGCGCGCGCCAGATGGCGGCGCACCGCGCGGCGTTATCAAGGCCGCAAGCCGATGAATTTCTGAAACAATCATGCTCCCCAGTTCTCTAAGGCAGGATCAGGTCGCCCTGGCAGATCCTGCGCAACGTGTCGACGAACAGCCCCGGTTCGACCGCGGTGACCTTGCGTTCGATCGTCTCGGGATCATCGCCCGGCGCGAGCGTCACGCTGCGGCTGGCGATCACCGGCCCCTGGTCATATTCGCCGTCGACAAGGTGCACCGATGCGCCGGTAACGCCGGCGCCGGCGGCGGCGACCGCCTCATGGACCCGCCGGCCGTACATGCCCTGCCCGCCGAACCTCGGCAGCAAGGCCGGATGGATGTTCAGGATGCGGTTTGGGAAGGCCGCCAGCGTCCTCGGCCCCAGCTTGCGCAGATACCCCGAGAGGATGACGATCTCAACGCCGGCGCTCCGCAACGCGTCCGCCAGGGCCGCGTCCGCGGCCTCCGGATCAGGCAGGGTCGCAATCACCCGGTTCGGCACGGCGTGCTCGGCGGCGAAGTCCAGCGCCGGGACGCCGCGCCGGTTGGTCACCAGGATGCGCGGCTCGGCATTCAGCACGCCGCTCTCGATCGCCTGCACGATGGCGCGCATCCCGCTGCCGTTGTTCGACGCGAGGAAACCGAGCTTAAGGCGCTGTGTTGTCACGTGTTTCCTTCGTCAACCTCGAGTTCAAACCGCATGCCGTCGAAGGCCGGCTCCACGCCTTTGGGCAGACGTCGCCGCAGCTCGCGCGTAGTCGAGGTCGATGTGCATGTTGGTGAGGATCGCCCGCCTCGGCTTCACGCGCTCGATCCAGCCCAGCGTGCGGTCGACGTGGGCATGGGTCGGATGCGGCGCATAGCGCAGTGCGTCGACGATCCAGACGTCCACCCCTTCCAGTGCGCGGAAAGCTGCGTCGTCGAGCTCCAGCACGTCGCTGGAATAGGCCACCGGTCCGAACCGGTAGCCCAGGCTGCGGATCGGGCCATGGTCCTGGTCGAAGGTGACGACCGGGATCGCTCCCGAAGGCCCCTGCACCGCCCACGCCTCGCCATGCGGCGGCACGGCGACGAGGTCGGCGATGGCCGGATAGCCCTTCTCGCCGTGGAAGATGTAGCCGAAGCGGGTGCAGCATGGTCTCGGTCGTCGGCGGATCGGCCCAGCACGGGATGCGGGCGCGCTGGATGCATCGCGAAGGCGCGAATGTCGTCGATGCCGTGCGACTGGTCGGCGTGGTCGTGGGTCAGCAGCAGCGCATCGAGCCGCTTGGCGCCGGCGTCGGCAGTCTGCAGCCGGAACTCCGGCGAGGCGTCGACCACGGCGGTCGTCCAGCGCTCCGGGCCCTCCCCCGACGTCCGGCGGATCATCATCGAGCAGCGCGAGCGGCGGTTGCTGCGGATCGGCGGGATCGCAGACGCCCCAGGCGCCGTCGGCGCGCGGCACGCCGCCGGAAGAGCCGCAGCCCAGGATGGTCACTTCCAGCGCTTCATCGACGGGCGCGGGAATCCGGTCGAACAGGTCGAAGAAGGCGGCCTCGGTGCGCGCCTCGGCCTCGCCAAGGCTCCAGCCGCGGATCTCCGCCAGCTTGGCCAGCACCAGGCCGATGTAGGCCGGCTCGTTGCGCCGCCCGCGGTGCGGGATCGGCGCGAGGTAGGGGCAGTCGGTCTCGACGATGATCCGCTCCGCCGGCATGGCCCGGACCCGATCACGCACCTCCTCGGCGTTCTTGAAGGTCGCGATGCCCGAGACCGAGAACCATGCCCCCAACGCCGCCATGCGCGCCAGCAGCGCCGGGCCCGACGTGTAGCAGTGCATCAGCAGCTTGAACGGCCCTCTCGGCGTGCTCGGCCTCCAGGATCTCGGCCATCGCCTCGTCGGCGTCGCGGGCGTGTGTCACCAGCGGCAGGCCGGTCCCGCGCGCCGCTGCGATGTGCGCCCGGAAGACCCGCGCCTGCACCTCGCGCGGTGAGAGGTCGTAATAGAAGTCCAGTCCGGTCTCGCCGATCCCCACGCACGCGCGGATGGCGAGCGAGCGCGGGCGAGTGTCTCGGCCGCCAGCTCCGGGTCTTCCTTGGCCTCGTGCGGATGCGTCCCCACCGTGTGCCAGATGTCCGCGTGGGCCTCCGAGATCGCTCGCACCGCCGGCTCGTGCGAGACGCGGTCGCAGATCGTCACCATCAGGCCGACGCCGGCGACCCTGGCGCGCTCGATCACCGCCTCGCGGTCGGCGGCGAACTGCGGCGCGCTGCAGGTTCACGTGGCTGTCGATCAGCATTTGGCGATCAGCATCAGCCGAGCGCGGCCAGGCGGCCAAGCGCCGTGAAGAAGGCGTCGGCGCGGTCGAGGTTGATCGCTTCGGCCTCGCCCGGCAGCGTCGCTGACCAGGCTCCAGGCCTCCGCCTAGCGGTCGAGCGCGCCGCGCCCCTGCAGCGCGGCGGCCGCGGCGCTCTCGTGCAAGGCGGCGGCGATCCGGTCCATGGCGAGCGCGAAGCGTTGCGCGCCCTCCGGACCGCGGAAGCTGTCGGCCATGTGCAGCGCGGCCGACTGGTCGATGGCTGGCAGCCTCGCCACCAGCGCCCGCGCCGCGGCGTCGATCTCCAGCGCGCCGGCGCTCGCCAGCCGCAGCGCCCTGCCCAGGCGCGCCGCGCGCCATCTTCAGCAGCGCGAGGGCCGCTTCCGGCGAGACGTCCGCCGCGGTCGCCACCCAGCGCGCGGCGTCCTCGGTTGGCGGGGCGGCGAAGACCAGGCGGCGGCAGCGCGAGCGGATCGTCGGCAGCAGCGATCCCGGCCGGTGCGAGACCAGCAGCAGCACGCCGCGCGCCGGCGGCTCCTCCAGCGTCTTCAGGACGGCGTTGGCGGCGTTGGCGTTGAGGTCGTCGGCCGAGTCGATGATGGCCACCCGATAGGCGGCGCGGCCCGGCGACTTGGAAAAGAACGCCGGCAGCGCCCGCGCCTCGTCCACCGGGATCGACTTGCGCGCCTTGGCGTCCGGGTCGTCGCGCTCCAGCACCAGCAGGTCGGGATGGGCGCGGCCGGCGACCTGCCGGAACACCGGATCGCCAGGGTCCGAACCCAGCAGGCCAAACCCGGGCTCGGGCCGCGCGCCCAGCAGTCGGCGGGCGGCGCTGTAGGCGAACGTCGCCTTGCCGACGCCCTCGGGTCCCACGAGCAGCCAGGCGTGGTGCAGGCGTCCGCGCTCCAGCGCCTCCAGGAAGGCGCTCTCCGCGCCGTCGTGGCCCTCGAGCCGCGCGGCGTCGCGGGGATGGACGAGCTCGGCCATCAAGGCGCCAGCCGGCTCTCGACGGCCGCCCAGATCGCCGCCTCGACCGCCTCGACCGGTTGCGCCGCGTCGATCACCACGCAGCGGTCGCGCTCGACCCGGGCGATGGCCAGGAACCCTTCGCGCAGCCGCGCGTGGAAGTCCGCGCCCTTTGGCCTCGAAGCGGGTCTCGGCGTGCTCGCGGGAGGCGGCGCGCGCCAAGCCAGCTTCCACCGGCAGGTCGAGGATCAGCGTCAGGTCGGGCCGCGTCTCGCCCAGCACGTAGCGCTCCAGCGCCTGGATCAGCGAGCCGGGCGCGCCGCCGCCGGCGCCCTGGTAGGCCCGGGTGGAGTCGGCGAAGCGGTCGCTGACCACCCAGTCGCCGGCGCGCCAGCGCCGGGGCGATCGTGCGCTCGATGTGGTCGCGGCGCGCGGCGTACATCAACAGCGTCTCGGTGAGCGGCGACCAGCGGTCGGCCTGGCCGGTGACCAGCAGCGCGCGGATGGCCTCGGCGCCCGGCGAGCCGCCCGGCTCGCGGGTCACGACGGTTTTGCGCCCGCGCCCGGTCAGGCGCTCGCCAAGGCGGCGCGCCTGGGTCGACTTGCCGGCCCCCTCCCCGCCTTCGAGTGTGATGAATCGTCCCAACGCCACGCCCGCCAAATGGGCTTTGCGCCCGGCCTTTGTCCAGCCGGCGCGGACGGGCATAGTGGCTGCGCCAGCATAGGGCCTGGGCGGAGTGGGAGCGCGCATGATCGAGCGCCAGATCGACATCCCGACCGCCGACGGGGCGACGACCACCTTCATCTGCCACCCGGAGCGCGGCGGGCCGCACCCGTCGATCCTGTTCTTCATGGACGCGCCGGCGATCCGCGAGGAGCTGCGCGACATGGCGCGGCGGCTTGGCGACAGCCGGCTACTACGTGATGCTGCCCAACCTCTACTACCGCGCCGGCGTGATGGAGCTCGGCCCGCTGCTCCGACGAGGCGGCGCGCGAGCGGATGTTCGCGCCTGATGAACGGGCTGACGATCGCGATGGTGATGTCGCGACGCCGAGCGCGTTGCTCGACGTTCGTCGACGCCGATCCGGCCGCCCGGCCCGGGCAGCGTCGGCGCGCTCGGCTACTGCATGAGCGGCCAGTTCGCGATCAACGCGGCGGCCGCGTTCCCGGGCCGCGTCGCGGCCGCGGCCTCGATCTACGGCGACCTTCCTGGTCACCGACAAACCCGACAGCCCGCATCTCGTGGCGCAGCAAACCAAGGCGGAGCTGTACTTCGCCTGCGCCGAGGTCGACCGCTGGGCGCCGCTGGAGACGGTGGAGGCGCTGACGGCAGTCCTGGCCGGCTCGGCCGCGCTGGCCGAGGTCGAGCTCTACCCGAAGGTGGAGCACGGCTTCGCCTTTCCGCAGCGCGCCGCCTACGACAAGGCCGCGGCCGAGCGGCACTGGGAGCGGCTGAACGCGCTCTACCGCCGGAGGCTTGGCTAGATGCATCGGATCGGCCTTCTGGGCGCCTCGAAGATCGCCCGCGGCGCGGTGATCGCGCCCGCCAAGTCCAACCCCGACTTCGAGGTGGTGGCCGTCGGCGCCCGCGATCCGGGCCGCGCCCGCGCCTACGCCGACGAGCACGGCATCGCCCACGTCGCCGGCTCTTACGCCGAGCTGGTGCGGCGGGACGACGTCGACGTGGTCTACAACGCCCTGCCGCCCGCCGGACACGCCGAGTGGACCATCGCCGCGCTGGAGGCCGGCAAGACGGTGCTCTGCGAGAAGCCCTTCGCCATGAACGCCGCCGAGGCGCGGGCGATGACCGAGGCGGCGACGCGAACCGGCAACCTGCTGATCGAGGCGTTCCACTACCGTTTCCACAACGTCATCCGCCGCGCCGAAGCGCTGCTGAAGGGCGGCGCGCTGGGGCGCATCACGAAAGCGAGCGCCGAGTTCAAGGGCACGATCCAGCGCTCGCCGGACGAGCTGCGCTGGCGCCGCGACCTCGGCGGCGGCGGTCTGATGGACCTCGGCTGCTATCCGATACACGCGCTGCGCACCCTGCTGGCCGGCGAGCCGCGCGTCGTCTCGGCGCGCGGCCAGTTCGAGGCTGGTGTCGACGTCGACCTCGCCGCCGAGTTCGAATTCCCCGGCGGCGTGCCGGCGCAGATGGCCTGCGCCATGGTCTCGCCGGGCTTCACCGCGCCGCTCAAGATCGAGGGCGAGCGCGGCAGCCTGGAGATCATCAACTACCTCGCCCCGCAGATCGGCTGCCGCTTCACCACCACGATCGACGGGGCGACCGAGGCGCAGCCCGACCGACGGCCCGGGCACCTACGAGGCGCAGCTGATCCATCTCGGCGAGGTGCTGGCGGGCAAGGCCCAGCCGCTGACCGGCGGCGCGGACGCTGTCGCCAACATGACGGCGATCGACGCGATCTACGCCGCGGCCGGGCGGCCCAGCGCGTAGGTCAGCTGGCGCGATCTGCCGCCCGCGCGGCCGCGACCAGATGCGCGTCTCACCGGTCGGCTCGAACCTGAGCTTGCGCAGCACCAGTCCGGACGCCGGGTTGTCGAAGGCATGTCCGGATCGGAGCCGGCGTAAGCCCAGCCGCTCGAAGGCGAACCGGACGACGGCGCGCGCGGCCTCGCTCGCGAAGCCTTGGCCCCACGCGCCCCGCTCCAGCCAATAGCCCAGCACCCCCTCGCCAGCCTCGATCTCGTCGACGTCGACGCAGCCGATCAGCCGCCCGCGGCGGACGATCGCGAACCGATAGGCCGTTCCGGCGCGCCATTCGGCCGGATGGGTCGCAAGCCAGCTCGCGGTTCAGTTCGAGGCTGGTCGGCCAGGGCGCTAGGCGCAGCATCCGCGCGACCTCCCAGTCCGAGCCGATCTCGGTGACCCGCGCGGCGTCGGCGACCTCGAACGGGCGCAGCGTCAGCCGTTCGGTGCGAAGCTGGAGCCGCGGCGGGCGCGGCGTGGCTGCGTCGCGCGCCTCCCAGCCGACCGCGTTGCGCAGGCGGCTGCCGCTGAAGTGGAGGCTGGACTGCCAGGCGCCGTTGAACGGCAGCAGGTCGTCCATCACATGCAGCTCGACGTCCGCCGCCTTCAGCGCCGCGATGAGGTCGCCGACCGGCGCCATTTCGAGCGGCCGCACCGCGGCGCGGGCGACGTAGTAGGCCGGGCCGCCGGCGGCGTCGACGCGCTCGAACGCGCCGGGATCGAACGCATAGCGGTAGAGCCTGGCCGCCTTGACCCGCTCCAGCCAGGCCGTCTCGACGTGCGCCTGCATCCGCCGGCGGCGGTCGCCGCGCCACCAGTGGTCGAGGTCGGCCTCGGTCGTCTGCGGCGTGCGCCAGAGCAGGATTCGCGGGCAGTCGCGGGGAAAGAAGAACATCGGCGAATGCCAGTCATCCACCGCCCAGACCAGCGGGCCGTTCAGCCAATCGAGCCCGGGCGGCCGCTGCGACAGGCACGCGCACCGGGCGCGGCTCGAAGACCTCGATCGTCGGGTCCTCGCTGAAGTGGAAAAGCCGTGGATCGTCCATCTCTAGAGGCCTGCGCCGGCGCGGGCGGCATGCGATAAAGGCGCGACGCTTCCACGGACCAGCAATTCCTAGCCATGCCCGCACGCCGCCCCCTGCCGATGACCGCCACCCCGTCTTCCGGCTGGTGGAGATCATGGCGCGGCTGCGTGCGCCGGAGGGCGGCTGCCCGTGGGACCTGGAGCAGACCTTCGCCACCATCGCCCCCTACACGGTCGAGGAGGCCTACGAGGTGGCCGACGCCATCGAGCGCGGCGACCTCGCCGACCTGAAGGACGAGCTGGGCGATCTCCTGCTGCAGGTGGTCTTCCACGCCCGCATGGCCGAGGAGGACGGCGCGTTCGACTTCGCGGACGTGGCGGCGGCGATCAACGACAAGATGGTGCGCCGCCATCCGCACGTGTTCGGCGACGTCGCCCACCAGCGACGTCGGCCGAGCAGACCCGCGCCTGGGAGGCGATCAAGGCCGGCGAGCGGGCGGCGAAGCGCCCCCGGGCGTCTGGCGCGCCGGCCAGCCTGCTCGACGAGGTGCCGAGCGCCCTGCCCGCCCTGACCCGCGCCGTGAAGCTCTCCAAGCGCGCCGCGCGGGTCGGCTTCGTCTGGCCCTCGGCGGCCGAGGTGCTGGCCAAGCTGCACGAGGAGGTCGCCGAGCTGGAGGCCGAGGTCGCGGCGGGCGATCTCGACAAGGCGCGCGAGGAGCTGGGCGACGTGCTGTTCGTCTGCGCCAACCTGGCCCGCGAGCTCGACGTCGACCCGGAGGCGGCGCTCGCGAAGCACCAACGCCAAGTTCGTCAGGCGATTCAAATACATCGAGGCCGCCCTTGCGGCGCGCGGCTCGTCGCCCGAGCAGTCGGATCTCGCCGAAATGGACGCGCTCTGGGACGCCGCCAAGGCGGCCGAGCGCGCCGGCTAGTTCACTCGCTCCACCTTGATGTGGCCGGCCGGGGCGGGATGCAGCAGGTGGCCGACGTCGCCGTCGGACGTCAGCCACTCGCGCCAGTCGGCCGGCTCGACGATCACCACCTGACGGTCGTGCAGCGGGACGATGTCGGGGCCGGGCTCGCAGGTCAGCAGCGTGAAGCGGTCGTCGCGCACCAGGCCGGCAAAGCAGAACACCTCCTCGCCCTCGACCGTGCAGCGCCAGCGGGTCTTCGGATACTTGGCCCGGTGAACTCGAAGAAGTGGGTGGCGGGCGCGAGGCAGCGGCCGTGGGTGAAGCGCCGGCCCTCGGAGCGGAAGTTGATCACCGGCCCGGCCTTCGGCCTCGGCGGCGGAAAGCCCCAGCGCAGCTGGTCGAGCCGCACGCCGTCCTCGAAGGCGCGCACCACCGGCGCCGGATCGGTCGGGTTGATCTCGTCGAGCGGCTCGAGGTTCGGCGCGGCCTGAGGCCACCGGAACGGCAGCTGCAGCTGCCCGAAGATTTCCCGCAGGCGATGGTGCGGCGCGTTGTAGCCGTACTTGTTGCACATACCGATCCCTTGAACTGGGAGCGGGTTGGGGGTCAATTCTCGATACGTCCGTAGGCCAGCAGCGTTTCGAGCGCCTCGCGGGTCAGCTGGCCGCGCCAGTCGGCCTTGGCTTTGGCCCAAGCCTTGGCGTCGACGAAGCCCCAGTCCCAGAACGGCGTCCAGCCGCCGTCCTCCGCCTGTGCGGCGATCAGCGACGTCAGCGCGGGCTCGATCCGGCCGTCGACCAGGTCCGCGAACGGGCTCGCCGGCGTCGGCGCCGCGTCGAACGGCGAGGTGTGCTCGTCGGCCGGATCGTGCGCGGCGATCGAGCGGCGCAGGAGGCCCTCCAGCATCCGCGCGAGGTCGGGCGGCAGGCCGTCGCTCTCGGCCAGCCGGATCGCGCACTTCAGGTCGAAGGCGGTCTCGATCAGCGTCGTTTCGGCGAGCGAGTACCGCAGACCGGCCTCCACGCACTCGATCAGCGCCGGCGGGGCCAGGTCCCTGAAGCGGTAGAGGTGCGCCATGATCTCGGCGGTGGGGTTGAAGCGGAAGCCGTTCCAGTCGGCGGCGAGATCGTCCGACCAGCTCCACCACGGCGCATGCGGCGCGAGCTCCACGTCCTGGCCGACGATCGGCCAGACGCCCGCCTCGCGATCGAGCGCGGCCGTAAGCCAGTCGATCGCCGCGACCACCGTCGGGCGCCGGGCGGGCGTTTCGAGCCGCGTCAGGATGCGAAGGCCGATGCTGGTGGCGATCGCGCTCGAGGCCGGGCTGGTCATGTCCGGCTCCAGTCCGTGCCCGAAGCCGCCGTCGGCGTTCTGAAAAGCCACCAGGGCCGCCAGCGCCTCGTCCGCGGCGCCGCGTCCCAAGGTGAGGGCGAGCAATGCAGCGTCGAGCGGCCGCCCTTGATCGCGCACGAATGTCTCGGCCGCGGCGAACCGCGCTCTGGTCAACAGCCTGGTCACGGGCGGCCTCCTCGTTCGGCTGGCAGCATGCGCCTCCCGGGCGGACCTGGCAAGAACAAAAGAGAACGATCAAGCAACAACAGCTGACTGGACGCGCCCTCACAGGTCTGGTTCCATGCGGCGCGAGAGGGGGCCGGATGACCGCTGCCGCGATCACGGCGGACGAAGCCAGGCTCGACGTCGGGTGGGTCGTCGGCGCGACATGGCGCGTCCTGCGCACCAGGGCGGTCGATCTTCTGCTGGTCGCGCTGCCCTTCCTGTGGCTGCCCAGCGTGATCACGGGGTTCGCGCCGGACAACCGGCCGCTGCAGCTGCTGATGAACCTCCCGGCGCTGGTATTCACCGGCGGCTGCAGCCTGATCACCTATCAGGAGCTTACCGGAGGTCTGCGCGTCACCGCGAGCGATGCGACCCGGGCGGGCGCCGCGCGCTTCGGAACGCTGTGGTTGGTCGCCCTCGCCTCGGGTCTGCTCACGGTCCTTGGCCTCATTCTTCTGATCGTGCCGGGGATCATCGCCGGCGTCGGCTTCTGCGCCGCGTCGGCGGTCGTGATGGCCGAGAACAAGAACTCGGTGCCCGCGCTGGAGCGGGCGTGGAACCTCAGCCGAGGTCAGCGCTGGCGACTGACCGCGCTGGCGGGCCTACTGCTGGTCGCCAGCCTGGCGGTGGTGCTGGTCGGCGTGGTCGTCGGCGCCATCCTTGGCCTCGCTCACGCGACGTCGGCGATCGATCCGGTGGCCAACCTCGGCTTCGGTCCAATCGCAGAGACCCTGATCGCCGCGGTGACCACAGTGGGGACCGCGGCGGCCTACGTGGGCCTGCGCAAAGCCAAGGAAGGCCCGGCCGAGGACATCGCCCGCACCTTCGAGTAGCGCGCCTACTCCGCCGCCGCCACCGTCAGGGCGTGCGGGCGCAGCCGCTCGAAGCGGGCCAGCGCCGACGGGTCGAGCCGGGCGGTGACGATCACCTCGGCGTCGCCGACCGCCTCGCGGCTGACCACGCGGCCGTGCCGGTAGAGCCAAGCGAGGCCCTCGCCGTCCGCGGCGTCGAGCGCCAGGGTGACGATCGGGCCCTCGTCGACCAGCGCGGCGAGGCGTGCGGTCAGCCGGTCGATCCCCTCTCCGGTCGCCGCCGAGACCGCCACGGCGCCCGCCTCGCTGTGCGCCGCGCGGGCCGCCAGGAAGTCGCGGGCGTCGGGCGCCAGCAGATCGATCTTGTTCCAGACCTCCAGCACGCGCTGGCCGGCCTCCTCGCCGGCGCCCAGTTCCGCCAGCACCTTGCGCACGTCGGCCGCCTCGGCCTCGCTCTCGGGGCTGGCGATGTCGCGCACGTGCAGGATGATGTCGGCTTCCTTCACCTCCTCGAGCGTGGCGCGGAACGCCTCCACGAGCTCGTGCGGCAGGCTGGAGATGAAGCCGACGGTGTCGGAAAGGATCGCCGGGCGGCCGCCCGCCAGCTTCAGCCGGCGCATGGTGGGATCGAGGGTGGCGAACAGCATGTCCTCGGCCGCCACGTCGGACTGGGTCAGCCGATTGAACAGCGTCGACTTGCCGGCGTTGGTGTAGCCCACCAGCGCCACCGTCGGGAACGGCACGCGGCGGCGGGCGCGGCGCGCCAGCGTGCGGGTGCGGCGCACGTCCTCCAGCTCGCGCTTCAGGCGGACGATCTTCTCGGCGATCAGCCGCCGATCGGTCTCGATCTGGGTCTCGCCGGGGCCGCCCATGGCCCCCAGACCGCCGCGCTGCCGCTCCAGGTGGGTCCAGGTGCGCACCAGCCGCGAGGCCTCGTAGGCGAGCCGGGCCAGCTCCACCTGCAGGCGGCCTTCGCGGGTGCGGGCCCGCCGGGCGAAGATCTCCAGGATGAGGCCGGTGCGGTCGATGACCTTCACCTTCCAGGCGCGCTCGAGATTGCGCTGCTGGACGGGCGAGAGCGCATCGTCGAGCACCACGACGTCGAGCTCCAGCTCGGCGCAGAGCGCCCCGATCTCGGCGACCTTGCCGGTCCCCAGCAGCGTCGCCGGGGCCGGGCTGCGCAGCGGGGCGACGCGCGCCTCCACGACCTTCAGGTCGAGCGCCTCGGCAAGCCCGATCGCCTCGGCGAGGCGGGCCGGGGCCGCGCGCAAGTCTTCGCGCCGTCCCCGGTCCGGATGAAGGACGAGGGCGGTCTGGACGGGAACGCTTCTGTCGACGTTTCTAACGGTCAATCGGCGGCGTCTGCGCCCGGCTCGTAAAGCTGCACGGGCTGGGCCGGCATGATGGTGGAGATGGCGTGCTTGTAGACGAGCTGGGACTGGCCATCGCGGCGCAGGAGCACGCAGAAATTGTCGAACCAGCTGACGACGCCCTGCAGCTTGACGCCGTTCACCAGGAAGATGGTGAGCGGGGTCTTCGAGCGGCGCACGCTGTTCAGGAAGGTGTCCTGCAGGTTTTGCTTCTTGTCGACGGCTGCTGCGGTGTTCATCGGGTTCGAGCCCCTTTTTCTCGTCTTCGTCAGACCGCCCCTCGGGGGCACACACTAGTTCAATTTGCGCGCGATCGGGACGCTTACAGCGCCGTCCGCCGCGCCTCCTCGATATAAAGCCGCCGCAGCCGTTTCGCCACCGGACCGGGCGCGCCATCGCCCACCCTACGTCCATCGATGCTGACAATAGGCAGCAGCAGCGTGCCGGCGCCCGTGATGAAGGCTTCTCGCGCCTCCTTGGCCTCCTCCAGCGAGAACGGCCGCTCCTCAACCTTGAGCCCCTCGCGCGCCATGATCTCGAAGAGGGTGCGGCGGGTGATGCCGCGCAGGATGTTGGCCTGGGTGTCGCGGGTGCGGATCGCGCCGGTCTTGTCGATGATCCAGGCATTGCTGGAGGCGCCCTCGGTGACCAGGCCCAGGTCGTCGACGAACCAGGCCTCGACCGCGCCGGCGGCGCGCGCCTGCTGCTTGGCGAGCACGTTCGGCAAGAGGGCGACCGTCTTGATGTCGCAGCGCGCCCAGCGGGTTTCCGGCACGGTGATGACCGCCGCGCCCCGTTCGGCGCGGGCGTCGGCGGCGGCGCGGTCGACGCCGTGCGCGGTGACGACGACGCTCGGCGGGACCGGCGGGTTCGGGAAGGCGTGGTCGCGCGGCGCGACGCCGCGAGTGATCTGCAGGTAGACCAGCCCCTCGCGCACCCGGTTGCGGCGCACGGTCTCCTTCAGCACCACCTCCAGCGCCGCGCGCCCCATCGGCGCGGCGATCTGCAGCTCGCCGAGGCTCCGCTCCAGTCGCTCGAAGTGGCCGGCCGCGTCGCCGAGCGCGCCGCCCAGCACAGCCCAGACCTCGTAGACGCCGTCGGCGAACTGGTAGCCGCGGTCCTCGATGTGCACGGCGGCCTCGCCGTGCGCGACGAAGCGGCCGTTCACATAGGCGACGCGGCTCATTCGACCTCCGCCTCCTCGAGCTGGCGCGCGCCGCCGAAACCCAGCGACTTCAGCTTGCGGTGCAGCGCCGAGCGCTCCATGCCGATGAAGGCGGCGGTGCGCGAGATGTTGCCGCCGAAGCGCATGATCTGCGCCTCGAGGTACTCGCGCTCGAAGAGTTCGCGCGCCTCGCGCAGCGGCAGGGCGATGATCCGCTCGGCGCCGAGCCCGCCGGTGGGGGCCTGCGACATGGCGTCGGGCGGCAGCATCTCGGCGGTGATCGGCTGGCCGGGGTCGCCCGGCGCGAGGATCAGGATGCGCTCCACCACGTTGCGCAGCTGGCGCACGTTGCCCGGCCAGGACTGCACCTGCAGCGTGGCGATCGCGTCCTCCGCGAAGGCGCGGCGGGTCAGGCCCTGGGCCGCCCCAAGGCGCTCGACGAAGTCGCGGATCATCTCGGGAATGTCCTCGCGCCGCTCTTCCAGGCCGGGCACCCTGCAGCGGCACCACGTTCAGCCGGTGGAACAGCTCCTCGCGGAAGCGGCCCGCGGCGATTTCCTCGCGAAGGTCGCGCGACGACGACGAGATCACCCGCACGTCGACCTGCACGTCGGTGTCGCCGCCGACCCGGCGGAAGCGCTGCTCGACCAGCACCCGCAGGATGCGGCCCTGGCTCTCGCGCGGCATGTCCGCCACTTCGTCGAGGTAGAGGGTGCCGCCGTGCGCGCGCTCGAAGACGCCGATCTTGCGCGGCCGGCCGCCCTCGCCTTCCTCGCCGAACAGCTCCAGATCCAGCCGCTCAGGCGTCATGCCGGCGGCGCTCACCGGCACGAACTCGCCCTTCGCGCGGTGGCTGGAGGCGTGGATCAGCCGGGCCGAGGTCTCCTTGCCGGCTCCGGCCGGGCCGGTGATCAGCATGCGGCTGTTGGCGGGCGCGACCTTGGCGATGGTCTGGCGCAGGTGCTGGGCCGCCGCCGAGCCGCCGGGGAAGCCGTCTGGCGTGGCGCTCAGCGTGCGCAGCCGCCGGTTCTCGCGCTTCAGCGACGCCGACTCCAGCGCCCGCTCGACCACCAGCAGCAGCCGGTCGGACTTGAACGGCTTTTCCAGGAAGTCATAGGCGCCCGCTTGATGGCGCTGACAGCGGTCTCGATGTTGCCGTGGCCGGAGATCATCACCACCGGCATGTCGCGGTCGAGCTCCTTGACGAGGTCGAGCAACTCCAGCCCGTCCATCCCCGCCCCCTGCATCCAGATGTCGAGGATCAGCAGCGAGGGCCGCCGCGCCCGGACTGCGGCCATCGCCTCCTCGGACGACCCCGCGGTGCGGACCGAGTAGCCCTCGTCGGAGAGGATGCCGGCCACGAGCTCGCGGATGTCGGGCTCGTCGTCGACGATCAGAACGTCACCAGTCATACTTCAGGCGTCCTTCAAGACTTCAGCGGCGGCGCCGGCGGGTTCGGCGTCGGAAACGGGCGCGGTGGGCAGGCGCAGGGATACCTTCGCACCCGGCGGATGGGCGGCGTCGGCGAGGCTGAGCGCACCCGCCGTGCTCCTCCATGATCCGGTCGACGATCGCGAGGCCGAGGCCAGTGCCCTTCTCGCGCGTGGTGACATAGGGCTCGGTCAGGCGGTCGCGGTCCTTGGCCGGCAGTCCGACGCCGTTGTCCTCGACCTCGAACGTCGCCCCGCCGGACTCGACGGTGAGCCGCGCGGTGATGCTGGCCGGGCGGTTGCGGCTGGGTGAGCCGGCGCGCGGCGATCGCTTCGCCGGCGTTCTTCAAGAGGTTGGTCAGCGCCTGTCCGATCATGCGCGCGTCGCAGAAGAGCCGCGCCCCGCCATCCGGCAGCACGACATCGACCTGGGTCTCTGGATCGGCGACGCGCTGGGCGAAGGCCGCCTGGCGTAGCAGCTCGGCGCCGTCGCAGGCCGCGAACTTCGGCGCCGGCATGCGGGCGAAGGCCGAGAACTCGTCGACCATGCGGCCGATGTCGCCGACCTGGCGGATGATGGTGTCGGTGCAGCGGTCGAAGGTCTCCAGGTCGCTGGTCAGCTCGCTTGCGGTACTTGCGCCGCAGGCGCTCGGCCGAGAGCTGGATCGGGGTCAGCGGGTTCTTGATCTCGTGGGCGATGCGCCGCGCGACGTCCTTCCAGGCGGCGTTGCGCTGGGCGGCGACGAGCCGGGTGATGTCGTCGAAGGTCAGCACGAGGCCGTCCGGGCTGTGGCCGATCCTGCAGGCGCAGGCGCCGCGACTCGCCGCCGCGCACGACGTCGACGTCCTCCTCGACCGGCAGGCCGAAGTCTCGGCGGCGCGCTGCGCGGCGTCCTGGAACTCCGGGACCAGTTCGCGCAGGCGGCAGGCCCTGCCGCGTCCCTGGCAGCTCCAGCAGCGACGCGGCCTGGCGGTTCACCACCGAGATGCGTCCGGCTGGATCGAGGCCGATCACGCCGGCGCTGACGCCAAACAGCATGGTCTCGACGAACTGACGGCGCGATTCGGCCTCTTTGTGTGCGCTCAGAAGGGCGTTCTGCTGCGCTTCAAGATCGCGCGTCATATTATTGAAAGCACGGGAAAGTCCGGCGATCTCCTCGGGTCCGTCGCTGGTCTCGACGCGCACGGCGAGGTCGCCGGTGGCGACCCGGCCGGCGGCCTGCACCAGCCGCGCGAGCGGCGCGGCGATGCTGGAAGCGGCCGACATGCCGATCAGCACGGCGCCCAGCAGCACCACCAGCACCACCTCGAGGTAGATGAGGAAGAAGCCGGCCTGGATCTCTGTACGGCTCGCCTTGGCCTCGCGGTAGTCGGCGAGCGAGGCCTCGGTCTCACGCAGGTGGGCGAAGACACCCCGCTCCACCGGCCGCACGACGTAGAGGTAGGCGTTCGGGAAGCTGCGCAGGCGGTAGAGGGCGCGCAGCAGGTCGGTGCGCTCGAACGGGCGCAGCTCCACCTCGTCGCCGCCGGCGTCGGCGTCCCGGAAGGTCGCGGTCGGCGGCTCCAGGAAGGCCGGCGCGTCCGACCGACTCGGACGCTGGCCAGCACTCGGCCCTCGCCGTCGATGATGTAGGCGGCCGACGAAGCCGTTGTCGGCGGCCTGCCCGCCAGGTACTGCGAGAAGGCGACCGGCGAATCGGTCAGCGCCGAGGGCCCGGCGCTGTTGAGGTCGCGCGCCAGCAGCAGGATGTGGTCGCTGAGGTAGCTCTTCTGCTCGTCGAGGTAGGAGTTGGCCACCTTGGCGGAGTTCTCCACCACGGTCTGGACGCGGGCGTTGAACCAGCTGTCGACGCCGCGGGTGACCAGCGCGCCGAAGAAGAAGCGCGACGATCAGGGCCGGCAGCACCGCCGCGGCGGCGAACAGGGCGACGAATCGCAGGTGCAGCCGCGCGCCGGCGTCGCCGGTCTGCTCGCCCGGCCAGCGCACCACGCCGCCGCCCGATCAGCACGCCCAGCGCCAGGATCAGCACGAAGTTGACGCCCAGCAGCGTCAGCACCAGCGGGCTGGCCGGACCCAGCGGACCGGAGAGACTGGGCGAGGAGCCGAGACCGACCGCCGACCGCGGTCAGCGCCGCCGAGAAGCCACAGCCGGCCGACAGCAGCGGACGCGACTCCAGCTCGCTCAGCCAGCCGCGGCCGAGCGCAGAGCTCGGCGGGTAGGACAACGCTGCGTCGGACTCCATGCGCCGGACCCTAGGGCTGACTGTGCCCTCAAATTCAACAGCATGTGGCCCGAATAGCGTCAGCGACGTCCACGCGTCATAGAGACGCCAAGCTCCTGGATTTTCTTGCGCAAGGTGTTGCGGTTGAGCCCCAGCACCTCGGCGGCGCGAACCTGATTGCCACGGGTGGCGGCCAGGGTGAGCTGGATCAGCGGCCGCTCGACGTCCTCCAGCACCCGGTCGTAGAGGCCGGCGGGCGGCACGCCGTCGGGCTGGTCGGCGAAGTAGGACGCCAGGTGCCGCTCGACCAGCGTCGAGAGGGTCAGCGGCCCCTCCTCGCCCGGCGGCGCCGTGGCCTGCTCGGAGAGCTCGCGCTCGACGATCCGGGCGGTGATCATCTCCTCGGCGTAGAGCGCGCAGATGCGGCGGATCAGGTTCTCCAGCTCGCGCACGTTGCCGGGCCAGGCTGTGGGCCTTCAGCCGCTCGATCGCGCCGGCGTCGATGGTCTTGGCCGGCAGGCCCTCGCGGTTGGCGCGCAGCAGGAAGGCGCGGGCGAGGTCCGGGATGTCCTCGGTGCGCTCGCGCAGCGGCGGCAGGCGCACCGGCGCGACGTTGAGCCGGAAGTAGAGGTCCTCGCGGAACAGGCCCTCGCGGATCAGGCCGCGCAGGTCGCGGTTGGCGGCGGCGATGACCCGCACGTTGGGCTTGCGGCCGGTGCGCGGGTTGATCGCGGGCTCGGCCGCCGTCGAAGACCCGCAGCAGCCGGGTCTGGGCGTCGAGCGGCATGTCGCCGATCTCGTCGAGGAACAGCGTGCCGCCGTCGGCCTCGACCAGCTTGCCGAAGTCGCCGTCGCCCTTGCCGAACAGCTCGGTCTCCACCCGCTCGCGCGGCACCGCGGCCAGGTTGATCACCACGAACTTGCCGTCGCGCCGGCGGCCGAGGTCGTGCAGCGCGCGGGCGACCAGTTCCTTGCCGGAGCCGGATTCGCCCAGGATCAGCACCGTCAGGTCCGCGCCGACCAGGCGGGCGATGGTGCGATAGACCTCCTGCATCGGCGCCGAGCGGCCGATCAGCGGCAGCCGCTCGTCGCGCATCGCCCGGGCCTGGGCTCTGGCCGCCTCGGTGTCGGCGGGCCTGGCCAGCGCCCGCCTGGCGGTGGCGGTCATGTCGTCGAGGTCGAAGGGCTTGGGGATGTAGTCGAACGCGCCGATCTCGGCGGCGTTGACCGCCGTGAGCAGCGTGTTCTGGGCGCTCATCACGATCACCGGCAGCTTCGGGCGCTGCTTGCGGATGCGCGGCAGCACGTCGAAGACGTTCTCGTCCGGCATCACCACGTCGGTGACGACCAGATCGCCCTCCCCGTCCGATGACCCACTTCAGCAGCGTGGTGGCGTTGCCGGTGGCGCGCACCTGGTAGCCCAGCCGGCTGAAGGCCTGGCTGAGCACCAGCCGGATCGAGGAATCGTCGTCGGCGATCAGTATCTTCTGCGCTTGGGCGCTCATCTGGACTCACCTGGTAGGCGCTCGCCGCCGGCGCGGCGGGCAGGAGGACGCGGAAAACGGTGCGGCCGGGCTCCGACTCGAAGTCGATCAGGCCGCCGTGGCCGGCGACCAGCTTGGCGACCAGGGCAAGGCCGAGGCCGACGCCGTTCGGCCTTCGAAGATGACGAACGGCTCGAACAGGTGGTCGCGCAGGTGCGGCGGCACGCCGGGGCCGTTGTCCTGCACGCGCACTTCCAGCGGCGCGCCCTGCGCCGCCTTGCCGTCGCCGGCGCGCACCCGACGCCATGGCGGTAGGCGGTGGTGATCAGCACCTCGCCGCGGCCGTCGCGGCGGCTGTGGGCGGCCTCGGCGGCGTTCTTCACCAGGTTGAGGAAGATCTGGATCAGCTGGTCCTCCTCGCCCCAGACCGGCGGCAGCGACGGATCGTAGCTCTCCTTCAGCGCCAGGCCCTCGGCGACGCCGTTGGCGGCCAGCGCCCGGACGCGGTCGAGCACCTGGTGGATGTTCACCGCACGAGCGCTCCGGCGGCGCGTCGTCGGAGAAGGCCTCCATGCGGTCGACCAGGCGCCGCACCCGGTCGGTCTCGTCCATGATCAGCTGGGCGAGCGGCGCGTCGGCGGCCTGGGCGCCGGACTTCAGCAGCTGAGCCGCGCCGCGGATGCCCGCCAGCGGGTTCTTGATCTCGTGCGCCAGCATGCGCCCCAGCCCCACCACCGAGCGCAGGCCGGCGACGTCGCTCGCCCGGTCGACGCCGAGCGCGCCGCTGCTTGACGTGCAGGCTGAGCAGCACCGCGCCCTCGCCCAGCGGCGCGGCCGCGCCGTCGGCCTCGAACGGCGGATGGCCGAAGAGCGCGATCTCGACGCCGCGCTCGCGCACCGGCCCATCCTCGGCGAGCGCCCGGTTGATCAGCGAAATCAGGGCGGAGTCAGGCGGCAGGGCGGCCCTGAAGCGGCCGCGGGCCAGCAGCGCCAGGCCCTGGCCGAACAGCGCCTCGGCGGCCTCGTTGACGGCCACCAGCGCGCCTTCCTGGTCGACCACCATGGCAGGCTCCGGGCTGAGGTCGAAGGCGACGGCCTTCAGGCCTTCGAGGTCTCGCCTATCCGCCATCGATCGCGCACGCCGATCGCTCATGCCTATGGTCGACCCCCGAGCGGTGCTCATTTTCCGCACACCCCCGTCGCCCGCTTTTTAGGCATATTGTGCAATGCCGTAAAGCCTGGACTTGAGCGCCCGGACCCTGGAAGAGGACGGCGATGGGATTCTCAGCCGTGATCGTCGCCGCGGGGGTCGGCGTGCGCGCCGGACCGGGCGAGGCCAAGCAGTGGCGCACGCTCGCCGGCCGTCCGGTCGTCCGCTGGTCGGCCGAGGCGCTGCTGGCCGCAGGCGCGGACGAGCTGGTGGTGGTCGTCGCCGACGGCCAGCAGGACCGCGCCCGCGAGGCGCTGGCGGGCCTCGCGGGCTGGCGGCTGGCGGCGGGCGGCGCGGCGCGGTCCGAATTCGGTGAAGGCGGGGCTGGCGGCGCTGCGCGGCCTCGGACGATGCGATCGTGCTGGTGCACGATGCGGCCCGCCCGCTGGTGCGGCGCGAGCATGTCGAGCGGCTGGCTGCGGCGCTGGCAGCCGCGCCGGGCGGCGATCCTGGCGCTGCCGCTCGCCGACACCCTGAAGCGCGACGACGGCAGCGCGATGCGGCGCGCATCGCCGAGACGCCGCCCCGCGCCGGGCTCTGGCGGGCGCAGACGCCGCAGGCTTTCCGGCTCGGCGCGCTGAAGGCCGCCTTCGCGGCCTGGCCGGCCGGCGAGGAGCCCACCGACGAGGCCATCGTGCTGGAGCGCGCCGGCGGCGCGGTGGCGCTCGTCCCCGGCGATCCGGCGCTCGCCAAGCTCACCTATCCGGAGGACTTCGCCATGGCCGAGATGATCGCCGGCGCGGCGCGGACGATGCGGGTCGGCCAGGGGATCGACGCCCACCGCTTCGGCGCGGGCGATGGCGTGATGGCTCTGCGGCGTGAGGATCGCCCACGACAAGGCGCTGATCGGCCACTCCGACGCCGACGCCGGCCTGCACGCGATCACCGACGCGCTGCTGGGCGCGATCGGCGAAGGCGACATCGGCGACCACTTTCCGCCCAGCGATCCGAAGTGGCGCGGCGCGGCGTCCGACGTCTTCGTGCTGCACGCCGCCCAGCTGGTGGCCGCGCGGGGCGGGCGGATCGCCAACGTCGACGTGACGCTGGTCTGCGAGCGGCCGAAGATCAAGCCGCACCGCGAAGCGATGCGCGCGCGCCTCGCCGAGCTGCTCGGCCTGGAGTTGGCCGCCGTCTCGCGTCAAGGCCACCACCATGGAGGGCATGGGCTTTACCGGCCGCGAGGAAGGATTGCTGGCCCAGGCCGTGGCGATGGTCGAGCTGCCGGCGTAGTAAGGCCGCGCAATCGTGAAGGAGCCCTGATGTTTTCGCTCGAGATCGAGACCCTGGCCCGGCTGATCATCGACGATGCGCGCGAGCGCAGCTTGCGCATCGTCACCGCCGAGAGCTGCACCGGCGGCCTGGTGGCCGGCGCGCTCTGCGCCGTCGCCGGCGCGTCCGACGTCTTCGAGCGCGGCTTCGTCTCCTACTCCAACCGCGCCAAGCAGGAGCAGCTCGGCGTCTCCGGCGACCTGATCGCCGACCTGGGCGCGGTCTCCGAGCCGATCGTGCGGATGATGGCCGAAGGGGCGCTGGAGAACAGCCACGCCCACGTCTCGGTGGCCATCACCGGCGTCGCCGGCCCCGGCGGCGGCACGCCGCTGAAGCCGGTCGGCACGGTCCACTTCGCGACCGCGCGGGCCAACCAGTCGGTCATCCATCGCCACGAGTTCTTCGAGCTGGAGACCCGCGAGGAGGTCCAGCTCGCCGCGGTGCAGGTGGCCCTGGAGATGCTGCGCGACCGGCTGCGCTAGCTGCGCGGCGTGTAGGGCGCGTAGGCGCCCAGATCGACGTCGGCGTCCGGCCAGCGTCGCCGAAGCCACGCCGCCGCGCGATCGGCCCAGCCCGACGCGGCCGGAAAGGCGCGATGGCCCCTTGCGGCGGCAGCGGCCTCCTCCAGCGTCGCCACCAGCTGCACGCGCGACGCATCGCCGGCGGGACGCCCGTCGACCAGGCCGAAGCGCGAGAGCCGGTCGAGCGCGTAGGCGAGGCACGCCGCCGCCATGCCGAGCCCGAAACGCCGGTCGTCCTCGGCTTCCGGCACGCCGCGGGCGAGCGCCGTCCGGTAGGCGGCTTCCAGGTCGGCGCACAGTGGGCTCCGGACGGTGATCCACGCCGGGCCGGGGGTGTGGATCAGCGCCGCCGTCGTCAGGGCGTGGCGAAAGCTGGCGGCCTCGTAGTCGATCAGCTTGCCCTCGCCCTCCCCGACCAGGAAGTTGTTCACCTGGGTGTCGCCATTCGAGAACGCCAGAAACGGGCCCGGCGTTTGCAGCACGCCGATCAGCGTTGCGAGCTCGCGCTCGACCGGGTCCGGCATGGCGAGGCCGAGGTCGGCGAGGCGCCGGGCGGCTGCGGGCCAGTCGGGGCCGAAGCCCCGCTCGCCGGAAACCGCCGGGTCGACCGGTCTGTAGGCGGCGCGGATGGCCTCGTAGCGGGCCGCCTTGCCCGCGGTCGCTGCGCCGAGCTCGCCGAGGGCGCGGGCGTAGTCGAACATCTCCGCGGTCATCGCGGCGAGGCCCTCGGCGCGCAGACGCGCATCGAGCGGGCGTGCGTGGGGCGAGGTCCTCCATCACCAGCACGCCCGCCCGGTGATCGGCCGCGATCGAGCCGCGGCGCGCGGGTAAAGCCGATCTCGGCCAGGAATTCGAACGCCGCGCACTCGGTCGCGAGTCTGCCCGAGCTCCGTGCGCCGGCCGCCCCACGCCGGAACGTCGCGCAGCCATTTGGCGATCACCGAGCAGGTCCGATCCGCCGCCGAGCCGCACCCGGCAACGGGCGACCGACCACGGTCGCAGCGGCTCGAAGCGCTCGACATGCGCCGGCTGCGCCAAGCGCCGCGTCGCAGCAGCGCTTCCAGCGCCCGCTCTGTCGGGGGCGCCGGCCACGCCCGTCAGGCGTCCGGACCGTAGAGCGCCTTCGCCCGGTCCTCGAAACAGCGGACCAGGCGCTCGACGGCGTGCTGGAAGTTGGCGGCGAGCAGCACCTGCAACAGGCGCGACTTGAACTCGAAGTCGATCTCGAAGCTGAGCTCGCAGCCCTTCGGGTGCGGGGCGAACCGCCAGCGGTTCTTCAGGCGCCGGAACGGCCCCGAGATCAGGTCGACGTCGATGGCGAGCGCCGGCTCGTCGAGCCGCACCCGCGTCGCGAACCGCTCGTGGACGATGGAGAAGCCGACGTCGGCCTCGGCGTCGAGCAGGGTCACGCCGCCCTCCCCGCCTGCCCGCCGGTTCCAGCTGCGCAGCCGCGTGACCCACGGCACGAACTCCGGATAGCGGTCGACGTCGCCCACCAGCGCGAAGAGCTGGCCGGCGCATAGGGCAGGATGTGCGTCAGGCTGTGGCGCAACGGGGCGCGAGGCGCTTAAGGCGCCTGCCGGGCGCGGCGCGCGGCCCCCAAGCGCGCTGCCCTAAGCCGCTCGAAGTCCTCGCCGGCGTGGTGCGAGGAGCGCGTCAGCGGGCTCGCCGCCACCATCAGGAAGCCCTTCGAATAGGCGATGGTCTCCAGCGCGGCGAACTCGTCCGGCGCGACGAAGCGGTCGATCGGCGCGTGCTTGCGCGAGGGCTGCAGGTACTGGCCGATGGTGATGAAGTCGACGCCGGCGCAGCGCATGTCGTCCATCACCTGCAGCACCTCGTCCCTGGCTTCGCCGAGCCCCACCATCAGGCCGGACTTGGTGAACTGGTCCGGATCGAGCTCCTTGGCCCGCTCCAGCAGGCGCAGCGAGGCGTAGTAGCGCGCGCCGGGCCGGATCCGCTGGTAGAGCCGCGGCACGGTCTCGAGGTTGTGGTTGAAGACGTCGGGGCGCGAGCCGATGGCGATCTCGGCCGCGCCGGGCTTCCTGCAGGAAGTCCGGGGTCAGGATCTCGATCGTGGCGCCGGGCGCGGCGGCGCGGATCGCCGCCACCGTCGCGGCGAAATGCGCGCGCGCCGCCGTCCGCCAGGTCGTCGCGGTCGACCGAGGTGATGACCACGTGCTTCAGCCCCATCTTCGCGACCGCCTCGGCGACGCGGGCAGGCTCGGTGGGATCGAGCGGGCCAGGCTTGCCGGTGGCGACGTTGCAGAAGCCGCAGGCCCGCGTGCAGACCTCGCCCATGATCATCATGGTGGCGTGGCTCTTCTCCCAGCACTCGCCGATGTTGGGACAGCCGGCCTCCTCGCAGACGGTGACGAGGCCGTGCTCGCGGACGATCGCCCGCGTCGCGGCATAGCCGGGCGAGCCCGGCGCGCGCACCCGCAGCCACTCGGGCTTGCGCAGGATCGGCGTGTCGGGCCGCGCCTGCTTCTCCGGGTGGCGCAGCTGGCGGGCCGTGCGGGGCTCGAGGACCACGGTCATGCCCCCTAGATCGGCTGAACCGGTCCCTCGATCAAGCCGCGCCGCCCGCGTCGACTTGCGACAGCGGGCGGGGCGACCTCTTCCAGCGGCTTGCGCTCCGCGTCCACGCCGATGGCGAACTCCACGACCGCGGCGAACACCATCAGGGCGCCGCCGATCAGGTAGCCGACCAGCAGGTTCTGCCGCGAGCCCGCCGCGATCTCGGCGCCGAACAGGATCGGCCCGGCGACGCCGCCCAGCCCGTTCCCGAACGCGTTGAAGATCCCGATGATCATCGCGCGGGTCTCCAGCGGGAAGCTCTCGCTGATCGTCAGGTAGGCCGCGCTGGCCGCCGCCGAGGCGAAGAAGAACACCACGCACCAGCAGAAGGTCAGCTGCGACGCATCCACCAGATGCCGCGCGAAGAGCCAGCCGGTGATCGCCAAGAGCACGCCCGAGAGCGCGTAGGTCGCCCCGATCATCACCCGGCGCCCGATCGTGTCGAAGAGCCGCCCCAGCAGCAGCGGCCCCAGCACGTTCCCCGCCGCGAACGGCAGCAGGAACCAGCCGATGCTGGCGTCCGCCACGCCGTAGAAGGTCTTCAGGATCAGGCCGTAGGTGAAGAACACGGCGTTGTAGCAGAAGGCCTGCGTCGCCAGTAACGTGACGCACAGGGCGGTTCGTTTCGGGTACTTCAGGATCAGGGAGCGCGCGACTTGCACGTAGCCAGTCCGGCTCTGCGTCCTAAGGGCGATGCGCGGATGCGCGCCGCCCTGCCCTTCCGCAACGCCGCTCCACGCCTCGATCTGGCCGACGATCGCCTCGGCTTCGGCGGGGCGCCCATGGGTGATCAGCCAGCGCGGGCTCTCGGGCAGGAAGCGGCGCGCGTAGACGATGATCAAGGCCAGCAGCGCCCCGCCGATGAAGGCGAAGCGCCAGGCGATCGCCGGCGGCAGCACGTTCAGCAGGACGACGGAGGCGAGCGAGCCCAGCGCCGCGCCGACCCAGAAGCTGCCGTGGATGATGATCGACGACTGGCCGCGCCGCCTTGCCGGGATCAGCTCGTCGATCGCCGAGTCCATCGCCGCGCCCTCGCCGCCGATGCCGGCCGCCGTCAGAGCGCGGAAGACCGCGAAGCTGGCGAAGCTCCAGGCGAGCCCGGTCGCCAGCGTGGCGATGAGGTAGACGGCGAGCGTCGCGGTGAAGAGGCGCTTGCGCCCCAGCCGGTCGGTCAGCCAGCCGAACCCCAGCGCGCCGACGACGCCGCCCATCAGGTAGATGCTGCCGGTCCAGCCGACCTGCTGCGGCGTCAGCGCCAGCCCCGCCGTGCTGGTCAGCACGCCGGAGAGCGCGCCGACGATCGTCACCTCCAGCCCGTCGAGGATCCAGGTGACGCCGAGCGCCGTCACCACCAGCCAGTGGAACCGGCGCCACGGCAGCGCGTCGAGCCGGGCCGGCACGTCGGTGTGGACCACCTCGTGGGGCGTGTCGGCCGTCACGCGGCGTCCTGGCGAAGCTCGGCCATCGGACGCCTAACCCGGCTTCGCCGTTCCGGTTGCATCCCCAGTGGCGTCCTTGGCTTCCTGCTGCTCGCCGCCTGCGGCCAGGGCGACCGCGCGCCCTTCATGGAGAGCGCGCCGCCGCCGGGCCTCGCCGAGCGCTTCCAGCCGCCCGAGGCCTGGGCCTGGGGCGAGATCGAGGTCGGGAACGGGCCCGTCCAGCGCTACGGCGTCGGCGCGGCGACCGGCGTCGCCAAGGCCCAACTCTTGATCCTGCCCGACTACGGCGAGAGCGCCGAGACCTGGTTCGAGACCGCCCGCGACCTTGCCGGCGCCGGCGAGACGGTCTGGGTGCTGGAAGGCGTCGGCGAGGGCGGCTCGGGGCGCCTGGCAGGGCGCCGCGACCTCGGCGAGCTGGTGAGCTTCGACGCCGACGTCGCAGCGACCGAGGCGATGATCGACGTCGTCATCCGGCCCACCGCGCAGCGCCCGCTCGTGCTCATGGGCGAAGGCGTCGGCGCGATCGTCGCGGCCAGGGTCGTGGAGACCCGTGCCGACGAGCCCGGCGCCGCGCCCGCCGCGCTGATCCTAAGCGCGCCGGACTGCCGGCCTGGGCTGGCGGCCGGGACCCTGGTCGCCCTCGGGCTCGGCCAGTTCCGCGCGCCCGGCGGCGACGCCTGGCGCCGCGATGGCCCCGACGATGCCGCCGCCCGCCGCACCCACGACGGCTTTCGCGGCGCGGTCACCCACGCCTGGCAGCTCGCCAACCCGTCCTTGCGCCTCGGCGGCCCGACGCTCGACTACGAGGCCGCCAAGGACCGCCTGCAGCGCCCGACCGTGGCCGACCAGGCCAGGCTGCGCAGCCGGCCGACGCTGGTCCTGAGCGCCGGCAAGCCCGCCGCCTGCCTCACCCCGCCAGGCGCGCAAGTGGCGACCATCGCCGGCGCCGACCCCGCGCTCGAGCTGGAGGACGACCCCCACCGCGCCCCCTGGCTCGCCGCCATCGAGCGCTTCGTGTCCCAGACCGCCGCCCACACCCACCCCACGCCGGGCCTGCCGTCCCAGTAGCCCTCGCCCCCCGGTAGCCCTCGCCCCACCGCAGAGTGGGGAGAGGTGGGCCGAGCGCAGAGCGGTCGGACCGGTGAGGGGCGCTCGTCGCCGAAGGCGGCGAGCCGGCGTAGCCGAGTGGCGTTGGCGCGCGCTCGACGCTCCGCGCCGAGCCCCCTCACCCGGTCGGACGCTTCGCGTCCGCTCGACCTCTCCCCGCTTCGCGGGGCGAGGGTTACTTGTGGCGACTGGGCTCGACCCATGGCGGCTTCCCAATCCCCACCCACGGCGATAGCTTCCCGGCCAACCAAGTGGGGAAACGAGAAGAAGGGCTGTGCGAAGAGCGCCATGCAGCGCACGTTCGACGTCGCCAAGAGCCGCCGGCCCATCTTCGACGCCCTGGTCGAGGCGGCCCACGCCTATGGGCCGAAGAAGCCGATCCTGGAGGACCAGGAGCGCAACCCCCTCACCTACACCGACCTGATCCGCGCCGCGTTCGCGCTCGGCCGCAAGCTCGCCGGGCTCACCACGCGCGGCGAGATGGTCGGCGTGCTGCTGCCCACCAGCTCGGCCGCCGTCGTCACCTTCTTCGCCCTGCACGCCTTCGGCCGCACGCCGGTGATGCTCAACTTCACCGCCGGCCTTCGCAACCTGCGCGCCGCCGTCAAGCTGGCCGGCGTCAAGCGCGTGCTCACCTCCCACCGCTTCGTCGAGCAGGGCAAGCTGCACGACGTGATCGACGCGCTCGAGGAGAGCTGCGCCATCACCTACCTGGAGGACGTCCGCGCCAGTATCGGCCTGGCCGACCGGCTCTACGCCCTCGCCGCCTCGCTGGCGCCGCAAGCGGTTCCGCGTCGCCACCAGCCCCGACGATCCGGCGGTGGTGCTCTTCACCTCCGGCAGCTTCGGCGCGCCGCGCGGCGTCATCCTCACGCAGGCCAACGTGCTGGCGAACGTCGACCAGATCGCCGCCCACATCGACCTCGACCCCGACTGGGTGATGTTCAATCCCCTGCCCGTCTTCCACTGCTTCGGCATGACCGGCGGCTTCCTGCTGCCGCTGCTGACCGGCATGAAGGCCTTCCAGTACCCCTCGCCGCTGCACCTGAAGATCATCCCAGGGCTGATCCGCGACACCGGCGCCAGCATCCTCTGGCCACCGACACCTTCGTGAACCAGTACGCCCGCCAGGCCGAGCCGGACGACCTGAAGGGCCTGAAGTTCATCGTCTGCGGCGCCGAGAAGGTCCGCGACGAGACCCACGACCTGATCGTCGACCGCTTCGGCCCGATCCCGGTGCTGGAGGGCTACGGCGCCACCGAGGCCTCGCCCGTCATTGCCGTGAACAAGCCTGCCGACAACCGCCGCGGCACCGTCGGCGGCCTGCTGCCCGGCGTCGAGACCCGCCTCGAGCCGGTGGAGGGCATCCGCCGCGGCGGGCGCCTCTTCGTGCGCGGCCCCAACGTGATGGCCGGCTACCTCTCCGAAGGCGGCGTGCTGGAGCCGCCGGAAGGCGGCTGGCACGACACCGGCGACGTCGTCGAGATCACCGACGACGACTGGATCACCATCCTCGGCCGCGTGAAGCGCTTTGCGAAGATCGGCGGCGAGATGGTCTCGCTCACCGCCGCCGAGACGCTGGCCGCCTCGCTCTGGCCCCACGCCCGCCACGCCGTCATCGCCCAGCCCGACGGCCGCAAGGGCGAGCGCCTCGTCCTGGTCACCGACCAGCGCGACGCCGATGTCACGGCCCTCGTCGCCCACGCCCAGGCCGTCGGCGCCGCCGAGCTCGCCGCCCCCCGCAAGATCGTCCGCGTCGCCGAGATCCCCCTCCTCGGCAGCGGCAAGACCGACTACGTCGCCATCCAGCGCATGGTCGAAACGGAAGCCCGGGCGGCGTGAGCGCCTCGCCCCATCCGTGATCTCATAGTCCCGTGATCTCTTCCCCCCGTGAAGCGAGGGGGAAGCGACTCGGGCGCGCCGCGCCCGAGCGGAAGGGGGCCAACCCAGCCAGACGACTCGGGCGCGCTCGAACCCGAGCAGAAGGTCCCCCGGCGCCAGTCCTTCCCAGCGCGCGCACCGCAAACCGCGCCGCAAAGCGTCCGTAAACAACGGCGCCCCGACTGTGGCGCCCGCCAGCCGCCGCGCCCGCAAACCCATGCTGCGCCCGCGAACACCCCGCCCGCCGCCGCCACAAATCACCACAAACAGCCGCCCCTCCCCGCGCTGCACCGCCGAAGGAAGCCCTGTTCACCCGATGCACAATGTCAAAGACCGCCCCGGCGCGAGCGCCAGGGAACGGAGAGAGAACACCGCAGGTGAATCGTCGTCAAGGCGCCACGCCCGCAAACTCGCGCGGATGCACGCTGTGCCGACGACGGCGGCTGCGTTTCGACGCCGCCCGGGGACCAACCGTCACCATAGTGTCGCACGTGCTGGCGACAACGAGGGCTCATCGTAGCTGCCGTTGCCTGACGCCGCCCGGGGGAGCATCCGATTGACAGACGAGCGCCTCGACGACGCGCGGCTTCGCCAGAGCCTGAAGCGCCGTCACATGACGATGATCGCGCTGGGCGGCGTGATCGGCGCGGGGCTCTTCGTGGGCAGCGGCGTGGTGATCCGGTCGGCCGGTCCGGCGACCAGCATCTCCTTCCTGTTGACCGGCTTCCTGGTCGTGCTCGTCATCCGCATGCTGGGCGAGCTGGCGACCGCCCTGCCCGCGGCCGGATCGTTCTACGAGTACGCGCGGCTGGCGATGGGCGACCTCGCCGGCTTCGTGACCGGCTGGATGTACTGGTACTTCTGGGTCGGCGTGGTGGCGTTCGAGGCGATCGCCGGCGCCAACCTCATCCGCTTCTGGCTGCCCCAGCTCCCGCAATGGCTGCTGGCGCTCGCCCTGCTGCTGATCATGACCGGCGCCAACCTGCGCTCGGTCCGCGCCTATGGCGAGTTCGAGTTCTGGCTGGCCTCGATCAAGGTCGGCGCCATCATCGTGTTCCTGGTCGTCGGCAGCCTCTACGTCACGGGCCTGTGGTTCGGAACCGGCCCGCATCTGGCCAACCTCACCGCCCACGGCGGCTTCGCGCCGCGCGGCCTGTTGCCGATCTTAACCGGCGCGGTGGCCGCCACGGGCTTCTACTTCGGGGCCGAGATCGTCACCGTCGCCTCGGCCGAGTCGGCCGAGCCCGCCGCCGCGGTGGCGCGCGCCACCACCTCGGTCATCGCCCGGGTGCTCGTCTTCTATATCGGCTCGATCGTGCTGGTCGTGGCGATCGTGCCCTGGAACTCGCCGGCCATCACCACCCCCTATGTCAGCGCGCTGGCCGCGGTCGGCCTGCCGGCGGCCGCACACGTCATGAACGCCGTCATCCTGACGGCCGTGCTGTCGGCGCTCAATTCCGGGCTCTACGTCTCGTCCCGGATGCTGCTCGCGATGACGCGCCGGGGCGACGCGCCGCGGCTGCTGGCGCGGGTGAACGAACGCGGCACGCCGGTCCGGGCCATCCTGGCCGGCACCGTCATCGGGTTCGTCGCGGTCATGATGTCGTACATATCGCCGGACGCGGTCTTCCCCTTCCTGGTGAAGTCGAACGGCACGGTGGCGCTGTTCGTCTATCTGCTGATCGCGCTGTCCGAGCTGAGGCTGCGGCGCAGGCTCGAGCGCGAGAGCCCCGAGCGCATCGTGCTCAGGATGTGGCTGTTCCCCTGGCTCACCATCGTGGCCATCGTGGCGATGCTGGGCATCCTGGCGGCGATGGCGTTCATTCCCGACCAACGCACGCCGCTGGCGACCGGGCTCGCCAGCCTCGCGATCGCAGTCGCCGCGTTCTGGCTCCGCCACGCCCTCACGGGCCGCCACCGCGCCGCTTCCGCCCGGGCTGCGCCTTCGAAGGGCGCACCTGCTCAGCCGGTCGTCGAGCCGCCGACGCAGCTTTGACCGCACCGTCCGTTGATCGCCTCCCGCGACGGGCCACCCTCGACGCCGAGGCTGCCGAGCCCGATGCGAAAAAAGTCACCGGCTGCTGTCGGCTTTCGGCCGGCGGGATCGTCTAATCGTTGGGAGACATCGCTGGAGGGCCGTCCATGGACGCCAAGACTGAGACCCTGACCCCGGCCATCCAACTGGCGCGGGCGAACCCGGCGCGAACGCCGCGCGAGAGCGCCGAGTATCGCGCGGCGCGGACGGCGCTGCTGGCCGAGGAGATCGAGCTGCGCCGCCACATCGAGCGGGTGGCCGCGATGCGCCGCGCGCTGCCGCAGGGCGCGCCGGTTGAGGGCGACTACCGGTTCGTCGGCGTGGCGGGCGAGACCGACCTGGCCGGGCTGTTCGGCGAGTACGAGACGCTCGTCGTCTTCAACTACATGTACGGCCCAGAGCGCGCGCGTCCCTGCCCGATGTGCACGGACCTGCTCGACGCCTGGAACGCCATCGCCCCGGGCCTGGCGCAGCACCTGTCGCTGGCGGTCGTCGCGCGCTCGCCGATCGAGCGGCTGTCGGCCTGGCAGTCGGAGCGCGGCTGGAAGAACCTCAACCTTTACCAGGACCTCGACTGGAACTTCACGCGCGACTATGTCGGCATCCCCGCCGACCCCGCGGACGAAGGGTCGGGGACCAACGTCTTCACCCGCCGGAACGGCGAGATCCGCCACTTCTGGGCCAACGAGATGTGGCTGGAAACGATGGACCCGGGCCAGGGCCCCCGAGGCGCGCCGGACCCCTCGCCGCTCTGGAACGTGCTCGACATGACGCCCGCCGGCCGCGGCCCGGACTGGCATCCGAAGCTCTCGTACTAGCTTGGCTCCGATCATGACCGGCGCGCCTGCTCCCCCTCCCCCTTGCGGGGAGGGGTCGGGGGGTGGGGGTGCAAGCTGGGTTGTTGGGATTGTCGCTTGAAGCGCGCCAGCCGGCCGACTTCGAGCTGACACCCCACCCCTAACCCCTCCCCGCAAGGGGGAGGGGAACGTGTTCGCGAACCGCCGTGTATCGCCCTTGACGCTCGAACACCTGCGACAGGCAAGCCGCCTCCCGCTAAGGGTGGTCCGGCGAACTTGCTCCGAACGCGCAACGAGGAAACGGCGATGGCTTCACAGGGATTGCGGAATCTGGGCCGGTCGGGGCTGCGCGTCTCGCCGCTCTGCCTGGGCGCGATGAACTTCGGCAACGAGCAGTTCGGCTGCGACGAGAAGACCTCGATCGGGATCATCCACGCCTACCTGGGCGCGGGCCACAACTTCATCGACACCGCGAACGTCTATTCCGCGACGAAGTCGGAGACGATCGTCGGCAAGGCCGTCAAGGACCGGCGCGACAGCGTCGTCATCGCGACCAAGGCCGCCTCGCCGCTCGGCCCCGGCCCGTTCGACTCCGGCTCGAGCCGCAAGCATGTCGTGAAGGCCTGCGAGGACAGCCTGCGCCGGCTGGGGACCGACTACATCGATCTCTACCAGATGCACCGCTACGACGACGCGACGCCGATCGAGGAGACGCTGAGCACGCTCAACGACCTCGTTCGGCAGGGCAAGGTCCGCTACATCGGCGTCTCGAACTGGACGGCGTCGCAGGTCGTCGAGGCCTGCCTCATCATCGACGCCAAGGGCTGGGAGCCGCTGGTCAGCCTGCAGCCCCAGTACAGCATCCTCGCCCGCGACATCGAGGTCGAGATCCTGCCGGCCTGCCGCAAGTTCGGCCTGGGCGTGATCCCGTGGAGTCCGCTCGCCGGCGGCATGCTGACCGGCAAGTACAAGCCCGGCGAGGAGCCGCAGCAGGGCACGCGCTTCGCCGCGCCCGGACCCTTCCAGAGCGTCTGGCGCACGCGCTCGCTGAACGAGCGCAATCACGCGATCGTCTCGGTGCTGCTGGAGGAGGCCCGCCAGCTCAACGCCTCGCCGCTCGCCGTCGCGCTGGCCTGGAACCTGGCGCGGCCGGGCGTCGTGGCGCCGATCATCGGACCGAAGAGCGAGCAGCAGCTGAGCGACAACCTGGCGGCGCTGGAGGTCGACCTCCCGGCCGAGGCCATCGAGCGCATCGACGCGGCCAGCGAGCCGCACCTCCCCTATCCGCACGACTTCATCCGGATGGCGCGCCAGCTGACGTCGATGATGGTCCAGCAGAACGCGGCGCCCAGCCGCGCGCCCGCCGCGACCTGAGCCGGTCAAACGCCTCGGTGCGGGTGAGGCCGAAGAGTTCGTTAAGGCGTCGGTGACGCCGCCGTCGGCGCCGTGGAAGATGCGACCGTCATGGCGTTCACCGCGGCGTCGAATTGTCCGGCTAGCCAAGGCTCGGCGGACCGGCACGCATCCACGACGCGGCTCGCCCAGCCGACATATTGGGCGATGCGTTCGGCGCTCCAGCCTGCAGGCGGGCTCGCGGCGAGCGCCCGAACGTTCGACGTCTTGTCGGCCAGCTTGATGATTTGGGCGCCGCGCGAAGCCTCGGCCGCATGTTCGACCTGGAGGTCCTTTCGCGTTTGCTTGGGCAACGACTTGTCGTCTGTCACCTCGGCCACCAGGTCGGCGACGCGCTCGCCGAACAAGCCCCTCACTTCGTCGAGCGTGGCGTCGGTGTCCTCGATCGTATCGTGAAGGATGGCCGCAACGATGATGTCGGGGTCCGTCCCGCGCGTGGCCTGCGCCACCAGCTCGGCGACCTCTGTCAGGTGGTTCATGTAGGGCTCGGCCGCCTCGCCCTTGCGCCGCTGGTTGATGTGTCGCGTCGCGGCGAAGTGATAGGCCCTGGCCAGGGCCACGATCGGGCTCTCGGACATGTGTCTCTCCCAGACGGCCGCGCTCAGCGACGATGGGACGTGGTCGTACGGCCGAAGCCGCGCGCCGCTGTTGGCGGGCGCGCTTGCGAGAAACGCCGCCGCGGGGCCGTGGCTAGCTGTCGGTTTTGACCGGGGCAGGCGCCGCCGGGAGGGCGGGCGCTGACTTCAGCCAGGCGCAATCCTTGTTCCAGGTGTGCACCTCGCCGCAGCGCGTGCACCGGAAGCTGTAGTCGCCGCGCAGCGCCTCGAACGCCGAGACGCGCAGGCGAAGCACGGTCTCGACCGCCTGGCCGGTGTTCGGGCAGGTGATCATGACGGGGCTGATGACTTCGTTCATCGACGGGGCCTGTAGACGTGGCGCGCCGGGGCGGGGGCCAACGGATCGCCCCCCTTGTGCCGATAGACGAGACGCCCGCGGGTGAGGTCGTAGGGGGTCATTTCGACCCGGACCCGGTCGCCGACCATGGTGCGGATGCGGTTCTTGCGCATCTTGCCGGCGGTGTAGACCAGGACCAGGTGTTGCTCGTCGAGCTGCACGCGGAACTGTCCGCCCGGCAGGATCTCGGCGACGACGCCGTCCACCTCGATGACATCTTCCTTGGGCATCGGCGCTCCTGGTTACGTGAAACGACGAACGCCGGCGGACCCCGATCTTGGGACCCGCCGGCGGATCGGCCGTTAGGCCGACCGCAAGGAGACTGCGGATTCGCGGCCGCTCTTGCGGTCGCGTTCGATCTCGTAGCCGACCTTCTGGCCTTCGGCCAAACGGCCGAGGTCGGAGCGTTCGACTGCGGACACATGGACGAACACGTCCTTGCCGCCGTCATCGGGCTGGATAAAGCCAAAGCCCTTGGTGGAATTGAACCACTTTACGGTTCCAGTAGTCATTGAGGAAGTCTTTCAGAATAGAGAGACATCCGCACACCGTGCGGACGATCAGATTTTCGAGAAGGCGGAGAGCAGGCCCGCGCTCAATCTAGATCGAGCTAAGGAGAGCGACCGAACCTGACGAAATTCGATTGCAGGAAGATACCGCATATGGCGCGAAATACAAGCTGCGCCAGGATTTTATTTCGGCGGCAGGCGGCTGAAAGCGACGCCCGCCACGGTCATACCGACGTCGTACGATGGCTCGAAACTCACGGCATGATCGAATGCGCACCCGTTCTTCGCATCGGCGTGCTACCCTAAGCCGGCTGGAGCACAGGAATCGCCGCGCAATCGCGTGGCTCTCCGGCCCTCGGAGCAGCAAGCCCCATGAACAACGGCAGAGCCGGTCCACTGCGGCTGCTGAAGACACTGCGCGGCGATGGGGCGCTCCTATGGGGGCGGCGCTCGGTCCGCTCGGTCGGCTACTGCGTCGATCTCTACGGGCAGGGTCGCTGGCTGTCGGGCGACGGCGACGTGCGCGGCGACCTGACCGATCTCGTCGGCAGGGCCCTTCTGAACGTGCGTCTGCGGCTCTCCGACGGGCAGGAGGCGCTCATCGCCATTCGCGACATCGAGCCCAACTCCGCTTCGATCGAGCTGCTCAGTCCGGTACCTTCGAGCCTCTAGCGAGCGCCGCGGGATAGAGCCGGCGCTCCTGGCGAAGGAGACGCCATGCAGGTCTACGATCTCAGCGCGGCCGCGGTCCGCGGCATGGCCCGCGTCGACCTGGCGACCGTCACCGAAGAGCCCGCGAGCGCGATCGGAGACTTCGACTTCCATGGGTGCGCCTGCGGAGTCGCGAGCTTCGTCGGTCAGCCGCCATGGGAGCGGCACGACGGCGGCGACGAGCTGCTGCACGTGCTCGCCGGCCAATCCACCCTCACCGTCCTGGCCGCCGACGGGACGGAGGAGACCCGGCTGGTGCGCGAGGGCGAGGTGGTCCTCGTCCCGCGCGGTCGCTGGCATCGCAACAACGCCCCGGACGAAGTCACGATGCTCTACATGACGCCGACCGAGGGCGGCGCGCACTCGTTCGACGACCCCCGAGCGGGCAAGTCGCAGCGGTCGTAAAAGCCGCCGTCCGTCCGCCATCGAGACCGCGCTCAACCGCCAAGCTCGTTCCGTCGATCCGGCGCTCGGATCAGTTGTCGGGTGCCAACCCGATGCCGCCGCCCCCGGCGGGTCGATAAGGTCGGGGCGATGCTCTCCGGGAAAACAGCTTCGTGCCGAAAGATCGCCTTTCACTGTCCGCCGGCAACCGGCGCGTCCGGAGGCCCGCCATGAACGCGCCGGCGCCTGCGCCCGCAGCGACGGGCGTGCAGCCGGTCGACCGGTCGCGGCAGATCATCGCCGGGCTCGCGGAAGGCTTCGCCAGCTTCGACGCCGACTGGCGTTTCGTCGACTGCAACGCCGCCGCGGAGGCGCTGCTCGACCAGGGGCGCCAGGACCTGATCGGGCGCCGCTTCTGCGACGTCTCGGGCCTGGCCTGGGAGAGCCCGTTCGCCGCGCTGGTGCGGCGGGTCGCCGAGACGCAGGCGCCGCAGGACGCCGAGCTGACCTTCGCCGGCGGCGGCGGCCCGCGGCTGGTCGCGGTGCACGCCTTCCCGCTCGAGGACGGCGTCGCGGCCGTCTGGCGCGACATCACCGCCGCGCGCGCCGCCGAGCGGCGGCTCGCTCTCAGCGAGGCGCGCTACCACGAGATCGCCCAGGGCCTGCCCACCGCCGCCTGGCTCAGCCGCGAGAACGGCGAGCTGGAGTTCATCAACCAGGCCATGGTGGAGGCGCTGGGGCGCCCGCGACGCGAGCTGCTGCGCGACGGCTGGCTCGACGCCATCGACCCCGCCGACCGTCCGCACCTGCTGGCCGTGCGGGCGAGATCGCGCGCCGCGCACAGCTCGTTCCACTACGAGGGGCGCTTCCGCCGTCCCGACGGGACGCTGCGCATCATCGAGCTCTACGGGCGCCCGCGCTTCGACGCGCTGGGCGCCTTCCGCGGCCACGTGGGGATCGCCACCGACGTCACCGAGGCGCGCGATGCCGAGCAGCGCCGCCAGCTGCTGATCAACGAGCTGAACCATCGCGTGAAGAACACGCTGGCCATGGTGCAGGCGCTGGTGCGCCACACCCTGCGCGACCACGCCGTGCCGCGCGAGGTGGAGCATGAGGTGACCGAGCGGCTGATCGCCTTGTCGGCCGCGCACGACGTGCTCTCGCGCGAGGACTGGCGTGACGCGGAGGTGACCGAGGTGATCGGCGAACTTCTGCAGCCCTACGAAAGCGCCGGCCGGTTCTCGATGAGCGGGCCGAAGGCGCGGATCCCGCCGCGGGCGGCGATCGGCCTGGCCATGGGGCTGCAGGAGCTGGCCACCAACGCGGCCAAGTACGGAGCGTTCTCGGCGCCGGGCGGGCGCGTCGACCTGCGCTGGAGGCGACGCGGCCCGGAGATCGAGCTCGAATGGCGCGAGCGCGGCGGCCCGCCGCTCACCCAGGCGCCGAAGCTCTCCGGCTTCGGCTCCCTGCTGCTCGGCCGCGTGATGGCCGGCCAGCTCGGCCATCCCGCCGAGATCACCTACACGCCGGAAGGCCTCACCTGCCGTCTGCGCGCACCGCTGGCGGCCGCCGCTCCGGTCGCGGCGGCCGGTTGACGGCCGCAGCGCGCGCCGAACCGGTCGGCTGAACGGGGGCAGGCGTCCCGTCGTGGCTGGCAAGGAACGCCGGTTGCTACTTAAACGCGGCCAACATCGAATCGTCAGTCGTCGGAAGGTTGTAGACGTAAATCGGGCATCCGCTGCTGCCTACTACGCGATGCAGCATGTCGCCGGTCAGATACAGATGTTGTCCGCTCGAAAGAGTGATCAGCACCATATTTATCTTGAAATTAGCAGGATCGACTCTTCCCGTGCACTCAGAACCGTCGCTTTCTCCCGCCCAAACTCTAATTTGACCGCCGTCGAAGTCCAACAGAGAGACGAGCGCAGGCCCGGTTTCGTCGCGCTCCAGGTCGCCTGCGCTTTGCGTTCCCACGGTCGCGGCGCCGGTTTTGTTCACAGTGTAGGCGATCGTGCTGCGGGTAGGTCCCTCTCCGGGAACGAAATCGGCCTCTTGATTCGGGTGCGTCGCACCTCGCTCAAGCTCCGCATCCGACGCGGCAACTCTCGAGAACTCAACCCAAATCGGCGGTCTCGCCAGGAACGGTCTGATCGACGCGGGCGGACCAAGCGCCGAACTCGGGTCGATTGAGTAGCTGAGCTCCCCGTCCGAGCCACCGCCGCTTCCAACGATGCCTCGAACCGACGGAGCAGGCGGGTGCGGCTTTCCCAAGGCGGCAAACGCCGCGCGATCGTAGTCGACGATCGGATCAAGCTTTGCCGCCAACTCGCGACTATAGGCATCGAGTTGCGCATCGCCCGGCAGGAGTTCTAGGTCATACGCAATCGAGATTTTGTCCAACGGGTACAATCCTCGGTTCACTTGATGGATCGTCGCCGCCACCTGGGCGTCTCTCTTGGCGCTGTCTTTCTTCGTAATCTGAGAATCGAGGAACAGCGATGAGATGGTAAGGCTCAGCGCGAACAGGATTCCGATGACCACCCCGAGGCCCAATCGCGTCAGTTTCCTGCCGCGAGTGTAGCGGCCCACAACAGCCGCAATTGCGAGCACCGATCCGACAACGCTGCCGACCAGTTTCATGGCGTCGGAAACGGTCTGTAGGTCCATAGCGTCCGCCCCCGGATGTGTGGTCTCCTACAGCCTAGGATAGAATAGCGTCGAGCCTTGCATCTACCCCTCCCCGGCCCCGGCGTTCGCCGCCGCGTGGATGAGGGCTGAGCTGCGGGGCTTGCGCTGGCTGAGGGGGATGGGCGCCTCGCCGATGATGGCGGCGGCCTCCAGGCGGTCGAGCTCGGCGTCGGTGACGCCCAGCAGCCGTCCCAGCACCTCGCGGCTCGACTGGCCGAGCGTCGGCGCGGCGCGGCGGATCGGATACGGGCGGCCCTCCTCGCGGAACGCCGGCGACGGCTGCTGCGGCCAGTCCATGTGCGGGCGCGGGGCGTCCTGCCAGTAGCCGCGTGCGGTCAGGTGGGGCTCGTAGAGCAGCACCTCGACGAGGCCCCGCGCCGCGCCGGCGGCCACGCCCGCGCCCTGCAGCGCTTCCATCGCCTCGTCGGGCGAGCGACCGCGGGTCCAGGCCGCGACCGCCGCCTCCACCTCGTCCTCGCGGACGCGGCGGCCGGCCGCCGTGGCCAGCGCCGCGATCGGCCGCCAGGTCGGCGCGCCCGATCACGCCGCAGAGCGCGCGCCAGGCGGCATCGCTGGTCACCGCGATCACCACCCAGGCGTCGTCGCCGTCGCACGGGAAGCAGCCGTGCGGGACGAAGCTCGGATGGCGGTTGCCGGTGCGCGGCGAGACCTCGCCGGTCACCGACTGCTCGATCAGCCAGGGCGCGACCAGCGGGAAGAGGCACTCCACCTGCGATAAGTCGATGAACTGCCCCTCCCCGGTCCGCTGGCGATGCAAGAGCGCGGTGAGCAGCGCCGGGCAGGCGGAAAGGCCGCCGATCGGATCGCCATAGGCGATGTGGTTCATGGTCGGCGGATCGTCCGGCCAGCCGGTCAGGATCGGCAGTCCTGAGGCGTGCTCCAGCGTCGAGCCGTAGGCCCGCGTCTGCGCCCAGGGACTGGCGACGCCGAACGCCGGCATCGACATCATCACGATGTCGGGCTTGGCCGCGCGGAACGCATCCCAGGAGAGGCCGAAGCCTTCCAGCACGCCGGTCCCGTAGTTCTCCACCACCGCGTCGGCGGTCTTGACCAGGCCCAGCAGCAGGGCGACGCCTTCCGGCCGCGTCAGGTCGAGGGTGATGCCGATCTTGTTGCGGTTCACCCAGTTGAAATAGAGCGGCTTCTCGTAGCCGAACGCGGCGATGCCTTCGTCGCTGTAGTCGGCCCCGCGCCACCAGTCGGGGTAGGCGCGGCCCTCGACCTTGATCACCTCCGCCCCCAGGTCGGCGACCTGGCGCGTGCCCACCGGCCCGGCCCAACCCATCGTCAGGTCGATGACGCGCAGGCCTTCCAGCGGCAACGCGCCGGCTGCGACGCGCGCTGGGCGCGGCTGCGGCGGCGACGGGCGCCAGCTTCCGGTCTGCGCGCCGGCCAGCGGCGCGACGCCCGCGACCGCCGGCGGTGTTGCAGTCAGCTTCTGCGGCAGCACCGGCGCCGTGAAGCGCGCCGCGCCGATCCGCACCTCGCCGAACGCGCCGTGGCCCCGGTGGACGTCGCTGGCGAGCAGCCCGGCCATGTCCGGCGTCACCACCAGCGGCACGCGGCGGGCGATCGCCATGTCGGCCCACTCGCGGGCGGTGCGGGCCGCCAGCCGCTCGGTGATGATCTCGTCCAGCTCGTCGCCGACGATCAGCCGCTCGTTGGCGCTGGCGAACCCTGGCCGGCTGACCAGCTCCGGCATGCTCAGCATGTCGCAGAACCCGCGCCACTGGTCGGCGGAGAAGGCGGTGACGCCGAGCCAGCCCTCTTTCGTGGGATAGACGCCGGTCGGGAACACCGGGAAGAAGTGGTTGCGGCCCCAGCGCATCTCCGCAAAGCCGGTCTGGGTGGTGACCGCGTCCTGGAACTCGCCGACCAGGGTGTTGGCGTCGTGGAGGCTGATCTCGAAGCGCCGCCCCTCCCCGCCGGCGATCAGCGCGGCGAGCGCGGCCGAGAAGGCGCTGAGCGCGCCCGGCAGGTAGGACTGGTGCTCGCAGAGCATGATCGGCGCCTCGGCCGGTCCCACGCCGCGCACCAGTCCCGCCAGCGCCCGCACCACGGCGTCGGCGCCGGCATAGTCCTTGTACGGACCACTCTCGCCGAACCAGCTGATCGCCGCGATGATCAGCCCCGGGTTGGCCGCGCGCAGCGCCGCATGGCCGGCCGGTCCGCCAGCGTCCCAGGCGCCGGGCCGGGCGTCGATCAGCACGTCGACGCCGCCGGCGATCTCGGCGAGCCGCGCCGCGTCGTCCGTCAGCCACGGTGACGCTCGCCTTGTTGGTGTTCATCCAGGCGAAGAGCGCGCTCTCCTTCGCGCCGCCGCCCACGTCGACCAGCGGCGCCAGGCGGCGGTCCGGATCGCCGCCCGGCGGCTCGACCTTCACCACCTCGGCGCCGAAGTCGGCGAACAGCTTGCCGCAATAGGCGAGCGCGCGGCCGCCGCCGAACTCGGCGACCCGCACTCCAGCGAGCGGCCGCCCGCCCATCTCGGTGTCACTCATGCCTGGCGTTCTCCCGGACTCGATTGTTGCGGCCGGAACCGCGGCTCCGCAACCGTCACGCGGGGTTAAGTTGCCAGCCGGATCGACGCCGCAGGCGTCCATTCTTGCCACGGAAAACACGGAAAACACGGAAAGTGGACTCGCCAGCTACGCGCCCTTTTCCGTGCTTTCCGTGTTTTCCGTGGTTCGAAAGACAGCGCCTGCGGCGCGCTCGAACTCTCAGCCGGTCGGCGCTATGAAGCGCAGGTGCTAAGCGGCCGTCTGAAGTCCCGGTCCCGGAGGCGCCTGAACCGCAGATGACGGCCGAGCATGCCATCAAGGCGCTGATCCAGTTGCGCAAGGGCGCAGGCTCCGGCGTGGGGCCCGACCGGATCGGCCTGCTGGAGACGATCCAGGCGGAGGGCTCCATCAGCGCGGCGGCGCGGGCGGTGGGCCTCAGTTACAAGGGCGCCTGGGATGCGGTCCGCGCGATGAACAATCTCTTCGAGCGTCCGCTGGTCGTCGCCCAGGCCGGCGGCCGCGCGGGCGGCGCGGCCCAGCTCACGCCGGTCGGCCAGGCGGTGGTGCTCGCCTACCGCAAGGTCGAGGTCGAGCTGGCCGGCGTCATTGCCCAGCTCGAGCAGCATCTGGCGGGCAGCGCCACGCCGATCGACAACATCATCAGGAGCCTTGCCATGCGGACCAGCGCCAGGAATGCGCTCAGGGGCGTCGTCGAGCGCATCTCGGAAGGCGCCGTCAACGCCGAGGTGGTCTTAAGCGTCGCGCCTGGGACCGAGATCGTCGCCATCATCACGCGCGAGAGCGTGGCGGACCTCGGGCTGTCGCCCGGCCGCGAGGCGATCGCCCTCATCAAGTCCACCTTCGTGATCCTCGCCAAGGGCGAGGCGCCGCTCGCCGTCTCGGCGCGCAACCGTCTGGTCGGGACGGTGCTGCGCCATGAGGTCGGCGCCGTGAACGACGAGGTCGTGCTCGACCTCGGCGAGGGCAAGAGCATCACGGCCACCATCACCCGCGAGAGCGGCCAGGACCTCGGCTTCGCGCCCGGCGAGCGCGCCCAGGCCCTGATCAAAGCCTCCCACGTGATCCTGGCGGTGGACTAGAGCGGGTTCGACCTGAGATAAGCCTGCAGCTTTTCGCGGTCGCCGCGGAGCTTTCCGTCAGCGCCGTCGTGTCGCGCGGCAGCGGCCGCCGCCGCCAGCGCCTGCAGGTAGGCCGCGTGCGCCTTCGCCGACTCGCCAAGCCTCGCGGCCGTGGCGGCGACGTGGGCTTCGGCCGCGGCGAGGTTGTAGCGCCACTGCGGGTTCTCCCCGTCCATGCTGATCAACTGGCCGGCGATCTGCGCGTCGGTCTGGTAGCCGGCGAGCGCGCCTGCCAGATCGCCGCGAACGAAGGCGAGGTTGGCCCGCGCCTCGCTCGCCAGCAGACTACGGTCCAGCGCCTGTGCCTGGGCCGATCGCTGCGCCTGTTCGGCGATCGCCGTCGCCAGCGCCACCGCCCCGATCAGCGCCAGTGCAGCAAGCGAGCCGGCGACGAGCTGGAGGCGCCCACGTGCTCTCCGCCGCCCCGCCGCCGCTGCGGACTCCGAGATGAACCCGGTGAGGCCGGGCTCCAGCAGTCCGGCGAAGTCCACGGCGAGGCGCTCGGCGTCGGCTAGGTCCGCTCCCTGCAGCATCGCCCCTTCCGCCGAAGGACCCGTCAGCGACCGGTGACGGCGAAAGCGCTCCTCGGCCATGCGCCGGACGGCGAGCGCGCCGGCAACCTCCGCCAGCGCGCCGCGGGCCGCGTCCCAGTGCGAGATAAGCGCCTCGTGCGCGAGGCGCGCAGTCGTCGCGTCCAGCACCACAAGCCGCGCCTCGGCAAGGGCGTCGAGTAGCCGCCGCTCAGGCCCGCCGACCGCAAACGCCGCCAGCGGCGCGCGCTTGGCCACCGGCGCGGTGTCGGGCCCGTCCTCCCCCGGCGCCTCGGTGAGGGCGAACATCAGCCGCGGCAGCGTTGCGCGCACAGCTTCCGTTTGCGCCGCCAGCGTGGCGTCGGCACGCGCGGCGATCGCGCCGCGCAGCCGTCCTAGCCGCTCGAGGCCTGCGTAGGTCAGCCTCTGTCCGCACTCGGCCGTAAGCGACTCCATCAAATAGCTCAGCAGCGGCAAGGCTCCCGGCGCATTCGCCGCTTCCTCGGCGATCACATCGTCGAGTGGGATGCCGGTCTCCGGGTGCGTTTCGAAGTCGATCCCCGCGACCCGCGCCGGCAGCCGAATCATCTGGCTCAGCTCCGCGGGCGACGCCGGCAAGAGGTCTAGCCGGCCCTCGCCTTCCGCCAGCCGCACCAGCTCCGGAATCTCTGCGGCGCAACTCCAGAGATCGCTGCGCATCGTCGCGAGCACGAACACCGATCCGGAACGCGCCAGCGCGCGGAGGACCGCCACGAAACGCGCCCGGTCGACGTCGGAGATCCGCTCGTCGGCGAAGACCTGCTCCAGTTGGTCGACGATCAGCAGCAGCTTCGGCCGCTGGTAGTCGAGCATCCGGCCTTGCGCCCGGGCTCGCCTGCCGATCTCGTCGAGCGTGCGGACGAACACGAACGACGGATTGGCGTGCGGGTCGCGCAGGTGCTCGGCGAGATGCGTGACGGTCATGGAGGGGCCGAGCAACTCAGGCAGGCCGACGTCGGCGCCGGCGGTGGTCATCGCCTTGGCGAAGGCGGTGAAGAGGTCCTTGCCGCCGCTCGCCGCGCCCGGCTGGAAAACGACGCGCCGCAGAAATGCAGCACCCGGGACCCGCCGGGGCTCGAACAGCTTCGACGCGACGCCGGCCTTGGCCAGCGACGACTTGCCCGAGCCGCTGGCGCCCAGGATCAGGAGGAAGGCCTCTCCGGCGTCGGCGCGGGCAAGGAGTTGCAGCATGGCCTTGCCGACCGCAGCACCCCGGCCGAAGAAGATCGGCGCGTCCTCGAACTCGTAGCTGGCGAGGCCGAGAAACGGCGCCTTCATCCAGACGGGCGCTGGCGCCCCCGAACCCGCCGGCGCAAGCCGCTCAAGCCGGCGACGCACAAGGCTCGCGAGATCGCGCTCGATCGCCGCGGCCAGCTCCTCGAGCGTCTCGAATACGCCAAAGGCGCCGATGAACGTCCCACGATCGGCGAAGTGCCGCGCCCAAAAGGCGTTCAGCAACTCCAGTTGCTGCAGCTGGCGCCGCTGCGTCTCGACGTCGACGCTGATCTTCAAGTCGCGCCGGCTGCGATAGACGAGCAGGTCTGGCGCGCCCTTGGCGCGTGCCGCCGCCAGCGCCTCTTCGAACTCCCATTCAGTGCCTGTCACCGGGGCGCGGCCGTCAATGCCGCGGTACTCGCGCACAGCGGTCTTCTCCGGCAGCGGCGTGCCCAGCCGCCCGCCCAAGAGCAGCACCACGACGTCGAACTTGCTGGGCGGGTCGATCGAGTCCTGAAAGTGACCCGAGGCCAGCATCGCCTCATTCTCCCAGAGATAGGGCTCGATCGCGCAAACGCGGCCGAATTCCAGCCCGAGCCGCTCGATCGTCTGCGCCGCAACCTCCCGCGCATCAGCGACGTCGCCGGGCGAGGAGACGAACACTCGCAGCCGGATCAGGCCGTCCATCGGCGACGCGTCAGCGCCGGCCGGAGGCGGGGATGCCGTTTACCGGATCGTCCAGCGGCGACCCCGATATATCAGAGCGCTCCGGCGACGCGTCCGGCGGCGGCGACCTTGTGGAGCGCTCTCGCGACGCTGCTCTCGACCGCGCGGACAGACGAAGAAGCCCGGCGCGAGCTTCGGCCTTCAGGTTCTGGCAGTGTGACGGGATTTCGCTGATCACGCGACGCATCGTGGAAGGGTTGCCGCTCGCTTGCGCCGACGTCCATTGCGCCTCGAAGGCCGAGCAGATCACCGGATCGCCCGGCGTCGACGCCCCACAGGGGACGCCAGCGCTCATCAACGCCAAAGCAAAGCATGCATTCGCCGCGATCGTGCGGAAGACAACCGATTTCCGGCCCCACCCCATGCCAGCCAAACTAGCATGGCGCCGCCGGGCCGGTCAACTCGCCGTCAGCGGGGACGAGTGCGGCCACGGGCGGCGAAGTGAGTCCACTGGCGGCTTGGGGCGGCCGGCCGCGCTCCATTCGGCGCCCGTGCGTAGGACGCAGGGTCGCTCTGCTCGCAGGCGCCTTACTGCGGCCGCAGGCCAGCCTTCAGGGCCGCGAGGGCGAGGCGGCGCACCTCGGCGGGCGCCATCGCGTCGATGGCCGCCTCCGCCACGTCGGCCGCCCGCCCAGGCTGGGCCGGCGCAATCCGGCCGCCCGCCATGGTCAGCACCCGATCCGCCAGCCGCGTGACCTCCGCCGGGTCGTGACTGACGTAGATCATCGGGATCCGAAGCACCGCCATCGCCGGCTCGAGCCGCCCCAGCACCTCGGCCTTGCCGTCGGGATCGAGGCTGGAGACCGGCTCGTCCATCAGGAGCAGCCGCGGCTGGGCGGCGAGCGCGCGGGCGATCGCGACGCGCTGGCGCTCGCCGCCGGAGAGCTTCTGGGTTGCGCGGTCCAGCAGCCGTTCCAAGTCCAGCAGCGCCGCCAGCTCGTCGAAGCCGTGCGCCGGCGCCTCGCCCGCCCTCGCCGCCCGCTTCAGCGCGAACGCCAGGTTGCCGCGCACGCTTAGGTGCGGAAAGAGGCTGGCTTCCTGGAAGACGTAGCCCACCGGCCGCCGATGCGGCGGGACGAACCTGTGCGCGTCCTGCCAGGCCTCGCCTGCGAAGGCCACCTGTCCGGGCAGGCGGCAGAATCCGGCCAGGCAGCGCAGCACGGTGGTCTTGCCGCAGCCGGAGGGGCCGACCAGCGCGGTGACGCCTCGCGCGGGGACGTCGAGCTCGGCGTCGAGCTCGAAGGCCCCGAGGCGACCCTTCAGGCGCGCCCGCAACCGCTCGCCGCCGTCGCCGCTCACGGCGCCAGCCTCCCCAGGCCGCGCCCGACCAGCAGCATCGCCAGCACGACCGTGAAGGCGAACGCCAGCATGCCGGCGGCGATCAGGTGGGCGCTGGCGTACTGCGAGGCCTCGACGAACTCGTAGATCTTGATCGACAGCACCTCGGTCTGTTTCGGGATCGCCCCGCCGATCATCAGGACCACGCCGAACTCGCCGACCGTATGGGCGAAGACTAGGATCGCCGCGGTGAGGAAGCCGCGCCGCGCCAGCGGCAGCTCGACCGTGAAGAAGGCGTCGAGCGGCGATGCCCTGAGGCTGGCCGCCATCTCCAGCGGCCGCTCGCCCACGGCTTCGAACGCGGCCCTGAGCGGCTGCACGGCGAACGGCAGCGAGTAGATCACCGAGCCGATGACCAGGCCCCAGAATGTGAAGGCCAGCGTGCGGACGCCGAACACATGCAGCGGCGCCATCAGCGGGCTTTGCGGCCCCAGCGCCACCAGCAGGTAGAACCCCAGCACGGTCGGCGGCAGCACGATCGGCATCGCCGCCACGGCGGCGACCAGTTCGCGCAGCCACGAGCCCCGGCGCGACAGCCACCATGCCAGCGGCGTGGCCGCCAGGATCAGGACCGCTGTCGTGACGGTGGCCAGCTTGGCCGTAAGCCAGACCGCGTCCCACACGCTTCTAGCGGCACCTCGTAGCCGTAGCGCTTGATGATCGCGATCGCTTCGGGACTGCGCAAGAACTGAAGCAAGGCGCGCGCCGCCGGCTTCTTGTCGCCGGCGAAGAGCAGGATCGCCTGCTGGTCGATCGGCGCGTGCATCGCGGCCGGGACCGTCCAGCGCGAGCCGCCCGGGACGCCGATCACCTGCGAGAGCGCCACGAAGCCGAGCTCGGCCGCGCCGGTGTCGACGAACTGGAACGCCTGGGTGATCGAGGCGCCTTTGACGATCTTCGGCGCGAGCCGCGGGTAGACGCCCATCCGCGTCATCGTCTGGATCGCGGCGACGCCGTAGGGCGCGGCCGTCGGATCGGCGATGGCGATCTTGTCGAAGCCGCCCTTACTCAGCACCGCGCCGGCCGGATCGACCAGGCCCGGCGAGCGGCTGAAGAGCACCAGCTGGCCGATCGCGTAGGTGAACCGCGTCCCGGGCACGCCGAGCCCCTCGCGCTCCAGCCGCGCCGGGCGATCGGCGTCGGCCGACAGGAAGACCTGGAACGGCGCGCCCTGGCTGATCTGCGTGTAGAACTGGCCGGACGAGCCGAAGCTCAGCACCAGATGGTGCCCCGTCCTGGCGGCGAAGGCCTGGGCGATCTCCTTCACCGGCTCGGTGAAGTTGGCCGCCACCGCCACCGGCACGTCATCGGCGAGCGCCGGCGCGGCGAGGCCGGCGGCCAGGACGACGGCGACGAGGAGGGCGGCGAGGCGGGCGCGGATCGTTTCGAGCATGGCTGCGGCGCCCATCTCAGAAGGAGAACTGCGAGCGGACGGCGACCGCGTCGTAGGTCTGGCCGATCTGCGCGCCCGCCGGCGTCTGGTAGACGAGGGCGTTGGGCGACAGCCGGCCGATCTCCACGTGCTCGTAGTCGAGCATGAACTTGACCACCGAGTTGGGGAACCAGTTCAGGTCGACGCTGACGTTCTGCTCGTCGCCGCCGCGGATGCCGGACGCCGGCTGCGGCGCGCCGAACAGACCCTGGTGGTAGTTGAGGTCCGCGTCGGCGTACCGCACGCCGAGCTCGAACGCGCCCCAGGTCCCGTCGCTCCAGCTGAACGGATGGGCCGGCACGGGCGCGTCGAACGCCGCCGCGGCGCGGTTGTAGACGCGCGGCTCGCCGGTCAGCGTCCACAGCCCCTCGACGTACCAGCCGTGGAAGTTCGGATGCGAGGCTATGTCGGCGCGGCTGACGCCGAACTGCTCGTACTCGCTCTGCAGGATGAACGGGCCCTTCTGGGCGGCGAATTCCAGGCCCGCCGTGTAGCCGTTGCGGGCGGGGATGTTGCCGGTGTTGATCAGCTTGGTCCCGTCGATGCGCAGCTGCTGGGTGTTGCTGAAGGCGAGCGCGCGGGCGCTGGCCAGCGTCGCGCCGTCGGCGGCCGGGCCCGACGCGTTCGGCGGGTGGACCACGTAGCTGCCGTGCGCGCCGAGGTGCACCAGCCAGTCGTCGCCGTAGAACGGCGAGATCGCGCCGCGTCCCACCAGCCCAAGCTGGTCCCCGAACGTCTGCGGCACGGCCGCCGCCGTCCCGGTGTTGATCACGCCGATGGTCCGGCCCGTCACCGCGCCGGAGACCAGCCAATGGTCCTGGTAGGCGTAGGCCTGGGCGCCGATCCGCGTGTCGCCGGCGGCGAACCCGCGCGCCATGTCCTCGATCGCCGTGCGCTCCATGAACGGCATGCCGTTGGTCGACGCCGCGTCCTCCAGGCCGATCGTCTGCGAGAACGCGCCCGCCCTCAGCCGCAGCGGCTTGAACCCCGAGTACTGGATCCAGGTCTCGTAGAGCTGGCCGGCGTTCTCCACGCCGCTGCCGCCGAAGTCGAGCAGCAGCCGGTAGTCCCAGTCGCCGAAGACGGTCCCGTCGATGCCCAGCCGGGCGCGCCGGAAGTCCGTGCCGTCCTTAAGGTCCCGGGCGTGGACGAGGTCCACGTTGGCGGCGCTGGCGCCGAGCGCCGGGCCGCTGCGCCTGAGGTCGGTAGCGACCGGCCCGGGCGCGCCCTGGAAGTAGGCGCCGGAGTCGAGCTGCATCACGGTGTGCAGCGTCAGGCTGAAGCGGCCATTGGCGCTGGTGAACACCGGCCGGCCCGCCAGCATGTTGTCGATCACCGAGGGTGGCGGCGGGATCGCCGCCTCCACGGTCTGAACGCGCGCCTGCTGGGTCTTGAGGGCGTCGGTCTGGCTCGCCTGCCCCTGCTTCAGATCCTCGACCTCGCCCTGCAGCCGATCCGCCCGGTTCTGCAGCGCCCCCTCCTCCTCGTGGAGCCGCTGGTTGTCGGCCTTCAGCTGCTGGATCTCGGCCTCCAGCTGCTCCATGCGCGCCTCGCGTGGATCGGTCGCCTTGGCCGCCAGCGCCGCCGTCGAGGCGCTCGCCATCAGCACCCCCGCCAGCGAGGCGCACCCAACACCGCGCACACCCACTTCCAGCCGCACCGACATCCCCTCGCCCAAGCGTTATAAAGTTCAAATACATAACCTTCACCGCCAAGTCGACCCGCTCGACGGGGGGAGAGCGGGGTGAAGACAGAAGCTCGGCGGCGCAGCTATCGGCGATTGCGTTGACGCGGCGACCCTGTGTGCAGCATCACCGACCACGAGCGAGGGAGACAACGATGGGTCAGCTGGACGGCAAGGTGGCGGTGATCACCGGCGCGGCGAGCGGCATGGGCAAGGCGAGCGCGCTGCTGTTCGCCAGGGAGGGCGCCCACGTGGTGCTGGCCGACCTCAACGGCCCCGGCGGCGAGGCGACCGCCGAGGAGGCGAGCGCGGCGGGCAAGCGCTGCGTCTTCCAGCGCACGGACGTCTCCTCCGAGCCCGACGTGGAGGCGCTGGTGGCGCGGGCGCTGAAGGAATTCGGCCGCCTCGACGTGATGTTCAACAACGCCGGCATCGGCGGCGCGCTGGGCTCGATCGCCGATATCGCGGTCGAGGACTGGGACCGCACACTGGCCGTGTGTCTGCGCGGCGTCTTCCTCGGCATCAAGCACTCGGTGGCGCCGATGCGGGCGCAGGGCGGCGGGTCCATCGTCTCCACCGCCTCGATCGCCGGCATCGACGGCTATCCGAACCTGCACGCCTACTGCGCGGCCAAGGCCGGGGTGGTGAACCTCACCCGCTCGGCCGCGATCGAGCTGGCCGCCGACAAGATCCGCATCAACTCGATCGCGCCCGGCGGCGTCTCGACCCCGATCCTCGGCGGCGGCTCGAACTACAACAAGGCGGCCACCGACGCGGCGCTGGCAAACGCGCAACCCCTGCCGATTGCCGGCCAGCCCGAGGACATCGCCCAGGCGGCGCTGTTCCTGGCGAGCGACGCGGCCCGGTTCGTCACCGGCCACTGCCTGGTCGTCGATGGCGGCGCGACTGCCGGCGCCATCGCCGGGGCGCCCCGCGCCGGCCAGGAGCGTCCCCGCCCGCAGCGCGCGTTCGCCGGCCCCTCGTTCGAGATGTAGCCGGTCTTCCATGACCGCGTCGGCCGACTACGAATATCGCGGCCTGATGGCCGAGGCGTGGGACCTGCTGCGCGGCGACACCTCCGGCTGGGAGGACCGGGCCTGGTTCCGCACCGTGGTCGAGCGCGGCGGCGGCCCGGCGCTCGACGTCGGCTGCGGGACCGGTCGGCTGCTGCTCGACTACCTGGCCGCCGGGCTCGACGTCGACGGCGTCGACAACTCGCCGGAGATGCTGGCGCTCTGCCGCGCCAAGGCCGAAGCCGCCGGCCTCGACGTGAGCGGGCGCCTGCACCTCGGCGAGATGCAGGCCCTCGCCCTGCCCCGCCGCTATGCCACGATCTTCGTGCCCTCGACCTCCTTCCTGCTGCTGACCGACCTGGAGGATGCGCGGCGCGCGCTGGCGGCGTTCCGCGCGCACCTCGTCCCTGGCGGTCAGCTCGCCCTCTCGTTCAGGACGACGCCTTTGTGGGACGGTCCAGGGCCCGCGCCGCCGGACGGCGCCTGGTCCGACTGGACGATCGACAGCAAGGCCGTGCGCGCCGACGGCTCGCTCGTCCGCCGCTGGTTCCGCAACCGCTTCCACGCCGCTGCGCAACTGGTGGACGAGGTCTTCCGCTACGAGGTGATCGAAGCCGGCGTCGTGACCCGAAGCGAAGAGATCGGCCACATACCGACCCTGCGCTGGTATTCGCTGGACGAGGCGCTGGAGATGCTCGCTGCGGCCGGTTTCACTGAGCTCAGCGCAACGCGGGAAAGCAGCTTCGAGCCGGCCGGCCCAGGCGACGGGCGCTTCAAGATCGTCGGCGTGCGCGCCCCGAGCGCGCGGTGAGAGGAGCGCCCGATCGACGTCCTCGTCCCTTCGGACGGCGTCAGGTCGCGCGGCCAGCCTCGCGCTCAGGCTTGGACTCCGGGCCGGCTTGAACGCTACGTTCGCAACGGGAGGGACCACGCCATGCGCAGTATCATCGTCGTCCTCGCCGCGCTCGCCGTCGTCAGGGCCGGCGCCGCCAACTCGATCCTGCACTGCGGGGCGAACCAGCAGCTCTGCGGCGACGTCTGCATCTCCAAGGCGCAGGTCTGCCACGTGACGCCGACCAGGCGCGCCTGCAACCCGGCCACCCAGAAGCAATGCGGGTCCGTCTGCATCCCGCGCGGGTCGGTCTGCCACGCGCCGCGTTAGACGCCCCACGCACCTTGAGGAGATCGGCATGGCCGACACGCACAGCATCGAAGCCCAGGCCCCCACCGACCTGACGCGCGCCAGCGCCGCCCAGCTCTCGCAGCTCTACAAGGCCAAGGCCGCCTCGCCGGTCGAGGTCATGCAGGCGGTGCTGGCGCGGGCCGAACGGGTCAATCCGAAGCTGAACGCGCTGACGATTGTCGACGGCGAGGCCGCGCTCGCCGCCGCCAAGGCGTCGGAGGCGCGCTGGGCGGCCGGCGCGCCGCTGTCGCGCCTCGATGGCGCGCCGGTGACGGTGAAGGAGCTGCTGCGGGTCAAGGGCTGGCCGCAAAGCATGGGCAGCCGCCTCGCCGACAAGACCCCGGTGGCCGAAGACGCCCCGGCGGTGGCGCGCCTGAAGGAAGCCGGCGCCATCGTCTGGAGCCAGAACACCAGCCCCGAGTACGGCCACAAGGGCGTCACCGACTCGCCGCTGCACGGGATCACCCGCAACCCCTGGAACCTGGAGCGCACGCCGGGCGGCTCGTCCGGCGGGACCGGTGCGGCGGTGGCCGCCGGCCTCGGGCCGCTCGGCATCGGCACCGACGGCGGCGGTTCGGTGCGCATCCCAGCCGCGTTCAGCGGCCTGGTGGGCCTGAAGGCCACCTACGGGCGCATCCCGGCCTGGCCGCCGTCGATGCATGGCGACCTCGCCAACACCGGGCCGATGACGCGCACCGTCGCCGACTGCGCGCTGATGCTGAACGAGATGGCCAAACCGGATGTCCGCGACCCGTTTCCGGCCCCGCCGGACCCGCGCGACTGGACGGCCAGCCTCTCCGCCGGCGTGAAGGGCCTGAAGGTGGGCCTGCTCTCGCCCGTCGGCCGCGTCTACGTCGAACCGCCGATCGAGGCGCGGCTCGCGGGCGCCGTGAAGCTGCTCGAAGAGCTGGGCGCGGTCGTCGAGCCGATCGAGCCGCCGCCGGAGAGCCTGGAGGCCGGCCGCGTCTGGGTGACCCACTGGTTCAGCGCCCTGCAGCGCCTCCTGCAGCTCTATCCGGCCGAGCGGCACGGCGAGTTCGATCCTTCCCTGCTCGAGCAGGCCCGCACCGGCCAGGCGTACACGGTGCAGACGCTGGTCGACGCGATGGTGGAGCGGCGGACCATCTCGACGGCGTGGAACCTCGTTTTCGCCGAGGTCGACCTCGTCATCATGCCGACGCTCAACGTGCTGCCCTTCCCGGTCGGCCAGGGCCAGCCGCTGGGGCCCGACGGCAAGCCGAACCTCGCCTGGGCCAACACCTCGCTCTTCAACCTGACGCGCCATCCGGCGATCAGCGTGCCGCTGGCGCCCAGTGAGGACGGCCTGCCGATCGGCCTGCAGATCGCCGCCGCCCACTATCGCGACGACCTCGTGCTGGCCGCCGCCGCCGCGCTCGAGGCCGCGCAGGGGCTGGTCTACCCCGACCTGCCGCGCTGATTGGGGTTGAATGACGCGACGTTGCTTGCCGACGATCGCGGGCGCGGCGGTTCACCCTCGCCATCGTCGGCGCGAGGCGTATCGTGACCGCCCAACGACAAGGGAGGTCATCCGTGGCCGAGGCGCAGTCTTACGATGTGGTCGTGGTCGGAGCGGGCTTTTCCGGGCTCTACATGCTGCACCGGCTGCGGCAGGCGGGCGAAACGGTGCGGGTCTACGAGGCCGGCCCCAGCGTCGGCGGCACCTGGTTCTGGAACCGCTATCCGGGCGCGCGGGTGGACATCGAGAGCCAGGAGTACGCCTACTCCTTCTCGCCCGAGCTTGACGCGGAGTGGCAGTGGACCGAGCGCTACGCCGCCCAGCCGGAGCTGCTCGCCTACCTCAACCACGTCGCCGACCGCTTCGACCTGCGCGGCGACATCCAGCTGGAAACCCGGGTCACGGCCGCGGTCTGGGACGAGGCCGCGCGCCGCTGGACCGTGACCACCGACCGCGGCGATCAGGTCATCGCGCGCCATGTGGTGATGGCGACCGGCTGCCTGTCGATCCCGAAGGAGGATGCCGAGCTGCCGGGCGCGGACACCTTCAGGGGCCCGAGCTGGCACACCGGCCGCTGGCCGGAGGACGGCGTCGACTTCACCGGCAAGACCGTCGCGGTGATCGGCACCGGCTCGTCCGCGATCCAGGCCGATCCCGCAGATCGCCGCGCAGGCCACGCACGTCACGGTCTTCCAGCGCACGCCCAACTTCAGCGTGCCGGCCCACAACGGCCCGATCGATCCGGACGTCGAGGCCGACTGGGCCGCCCACCGTGCGCAGTACCGCAAGGAGGCGCGCGATACCGGCTTCGGCATCCGCTACATCGCGATGGCCGAGCAGCCGGCGCTCGAGGCCAGCCCCGCAGGAGCGCGCGGCGGCCTACGAGGCGCGCTGGCGCTACGGCGGCTTCGCGCTCTTGGGCGCCTTCAGCGACCTGGTGCTGGACCCGGCCGCCAACGCCACCGCCGCCGAGTTCGTCCGCGCCAAGATCGGCGAGATCGTCAAGGACCCGAAGGTCGCCGAGAAGCTGTCGCCCAAGACCTACCCGATCGGCGCCAAGCGGATCTGCGTCGACACCGGCTACTACGCGACCTTCAACCGCGACAACGTCAGCCTCGTCGACCTCACCGAGGAGCCGATCGAGCGGATCACGCCGGCCGGGGTGAAGACCGCTGTGCGCGAATACGACGTCGACGCCATCGTCTTCGCGATCGGCTTCGACGCCATGACCGGCGCGCTCGACAAGATCGACATCCGGGGCAGCGGCGGCGCGCGGCTGAAGGACGCCTGGGCGGCAGGCCCGGCCACCTACCTCGGCCTGCATGGTGGCGGGCTTTCCCAACCTCTTCCTGGTCACCGGTCCAGGCAGCCCCTCGGTGCTCTGCAACATGGCGGTCGCCATCGAGCAGCACGTCGACTGGATCGCCGACTGCATCGCCTGGATGAGCGCGCGGCAGGCCGGCAGCATCGAGGCCAACGCCGGACGCGCAGGACGCCTGGGTGGCCCACGTCAACGAGGTCGCCGAGGCCACCATCTTCCCGCTCGCCAACAGCTGGTACCTGGGCGCCAACGTGCCCGGCAAGCCGCGCGTCTTCATGCCCTACATCGGCGGCTTCCCGGTCTACCGCGACAAGTGCAACGAGGTGGCCGCCGCCGGCTACGACGGCTGCGTGGTGGCGGCCTGAACGGGACAGGCCGGAACGCGCCGCTCAGCGGCCGAACAGCAGCCAGCCCACGAAGGCCATCAGCGCGACCAGAGCCGCCGCCGCCCACGTCAGCCTGGCGCGCACGGCGCGCGGCGGCTTGCGCTGCTCCGCCGGGCTGAGGTCGTCGAGCGCGCGGCCGATCGCGTGAAGCTGGAACTCCGGCCCGTCCTGGGCTGCGGGGAACCGATCCGCCTGCGGGAAGGGGCCTTCGTCGACGCTCATCGCTGTTCTCCGGCTTCGATCGCGAGGTCTTCCGCCTCCCACCGGAACAGTCGCTCTCTGAGCGTCCGGAAGGTTGCGGCGATCTCGGCGCCGAACAACGGGTCCGACCTTGCCGCATGGTCGGTCTGGATAGCCAGCCAGTCCGCGGGGGCCAGAAGCCGTTCCGCCAATGGGAAGAAGAAGTCCTCTTCCATCCGCATGTGCCGGCGCTGGAAGGCGATGAAGCGGCGCGCGGCCCCGACGACCTCGTCGCGCGCGATGTCGGTTTCGGCGAGGAGTTCGTGCATCGTGCGGCGGAAGCGCCGCGCCCGCTCGTGGGCCACCTTGTGCTCGCCGGCGAGGTCTGCGAGCGCGGCGGCCTCGGACGGATAGGCGGCCAGCATGCGCGCGGCGATGGCGTCCTCGAGCGGGTGGTGGCAGAGGTCGGGATAGTCGGTGAAGTACGCCGCGGCGCCCGCGACAACGTCATAGTCCGGCGAGCCGCCTTCGGAGAAGATCCCGATATGCCGTTCCAGAGCATCGAGCAGGCGCGCGATGTTCCGATGATCCTCCTGCAGCGTCTCGAGCGGGGCCGCCATCACACCCTCCATGAACAGCGGCAATGTTAATGCGCGCACCTGGATTGCGCCTTGACGCGGATCAAACGCGCTGCGCGGTCGGATCCTCGCCCACCTGCACCAGCATCTTGCCGAAATTGTCGCCGCGCAGCATCTCGGCGAAGGCGGCCGGAACCGTCTCAAGACCTTGGCGTATGTCCTCGCGGTACTTGATCTTTCCGGACTTCACCAGCGGAGCGACGTAGGCCAGCATCTCGTCGTGGTGATCGGCCGCGAAGTCGCCGACGAAGAGGTTCTTCACGACGACGTCGCGGTCCTTGATGACCGGCGCGGCCCGCGCCATCAGCGCCGCGCGGGAATCGGCGCCCTCGTCGTCGCCGTAGTGGGCGATCAGGCCGCAGATCGTCATCCGCGCGCCGGTGTTGAACAGCGGCAGCACCGCCTCGAACACCTTGCCGCCGACGTTCTCGAAGTAGACGTCGATCCCGGCCGGACAGGCGGCGGCGAGGTCGGCCGGCAGGCTGGCGGAGAGGTGCGAGACGCAGGCGTCGTAGCCCAGCTCGTCGACGACGAAACGGCATTTGGCTTCGCGCCCGGCGATCCCCACGACGCGGGCCCCACGCTGCTTCGCCAGCTGCCCGGCGATCTGGCCGACGCCGCCGGACGCCGCCGAGACCACCACGGTCTCGCCAGCCTTCGGGTCCGCCATCAGGTCCATGCCGGCGTAGGCGGTCAGCCCCAGCATGCCGAGCACGCCCACCGCCTGCGAGATGCGCCCCAGCGCCGGATCGAGCTTGCGCGGGACCATGTAGGCGGGGCGCCAGACCCCCTCCCCCATCAGGGCGTACTCGGTCCAGCCGTTGGTGTTGAAGACGAGGTCGCCGGCCGCAAAGCCGTCCATCCGGCTCTCGATCACCTGCGAGACGGTGCGCGCGTGACAGGGCGCGCCGGCAGGCTCGGTGCGCCGCTTCTTGTAGCCCCACTGGTAGGGGTCGAGGGAGACGTAGATGGTCCGCGAGAGCGCCTGGCCGGGCCCCGGCTGCGGGATCTCGCCTTCCTTCAGCACGAAGGTGTCCGGCTGCGGCCAGTTCGGCACGGGCCCGTCGGCCAAGGTCCAGTACCGGTTCGCGTCCGCCATGCCTGCCTCCCGCGCTCTACCCGCCCCGACGATATCTCTAGGCCGCCGACCGACGCCGTGACTACTATCGAGCCGCGCAAAAGGAGCTCGGCCGATGTTCGATCTCGAGGCGTTCATCGAATCCTGCCAGCGGTTGGTCCGCGAGCCGCACGCGCCGCGCCTGGCGCTGGAGCTGATGCGCGAGGCGCTGGCGGACCGGTCGGCGGTCGCCAAGGGCGTGACGCCCCTGGAGGGGAAGGCCAACGCGCTCGACGCGCCGCTCTTCCGCTCGGCCGAGCTGACCGTGCTCAACGCGACGCTGCGGCCGGGCTTCGTCAGCATCCCGCACGACCACGGCATGTGGGCGGTGATCGGCATCTACGAGGGCGAGGAGGCCAACACCTTCTACCGCCGCGCCGGCGATGACCTGGAGGCGTCCAACCACCGCACCATCCACGCCGGCGAGGCGATCCTGCTGGGCGAGGACGTCATCCACGCCATCGAGAACCCGCTGGCGACGCCGACGCTCGGCCTGCACGTCTACGGCGGCGACCTCGTCGCGGCGCGGCGCAGCATGTGGGACCCGACCAGCGGGCGCGAGCACGCCTACGACATTCCCCAGTTCTTCCGCTGGAGCGGCGAGCTCGCCCGCTCGCGCAAGGCCGCCAGCGAAGCCGCCGCCGGGTAGTCGTCGGTTCAGCCAGCCGTCCTCGCTAGAGCCGCCGCTCGAGCCCCTTCCCCCGCGAGGGGAAGGGGTTGGGGATGGGGGGCGCCGCGAGTTTGGCCGCGAATGTCGTACGGTGTGCTAACCGCAGCCTCATCTGTGAGAGCCCCCCACCCCCAGCCCCGCCCCTCCAGGGGGCGGGGAGCGCAATCGGGTCAGCCCGCCAGCGTCTTCGCCGGCGCGCTTTCGACGATCAGCCAGCGGGCGGCGAGCCCGATCGTCGAGGCGCCGAACAGGTACCAGGCCGGCGCCATGTTGCTGTGGGTCACGTGGATCAGCCAGGTGATGACGAGCTGCGTCGTGCCGCCGAAGATGGCGATCGAGAAGGCGTAGACGGTGGCGAACGCGCCGCCGCGGATGCGCTTGGGCAGGCTCTCGGCCACCGCCGCGTAGAAGGCGCCGCCGCCGATCGCGCTGATCAGCGAGACCGCCGCCGTGCCGACCATCAGCGCCACCACCGTCCGGCCCGTGGTGATCCAGGTGAAGACCGGGATCAGCATCGCCAGGCTGACCAGCGCCGGCCAGATCATCACCGGCCGCCGGCCGATGCGGTCGGAGAGCCAGCCCCCGAACAACGAGCCGGCCACGCCCACCAGATTGCCCAGCGCGCCGGCGGCGAAGGCGGGGCCGGGCGCCATGTGCAGCGTGTGCTGCGCGAAGGTGGTCATGTAGTTGAAGACGTAGGTGCTGATCGTCCCTGAGGCGAGCACGACCACCGCCAGCACGAGGATGCGGCTCGAGTTCGCGCACCAGCCCCATCCCGGTGCGCTCCGCGGCCGGCGCCGTCGTCGCCGCCGGCGCGGGCTTCGGCTTCGGGGCCGCCGCGGGCGCCGGCTCCGGCGCATGCAGGGTCTCGGGCAGGTTGCGCCGCAGCCACAGGCCGAACGGCAGCGTCACCGCGCCCAGCAGGAAGGCGATGCGCCAGCCGTAGGCGTCGAGCGCGGCCGGCGCCATCAGGTTCGAGAGGCCAAAGCCCACCAGCCCGCCGACTGCCGCGGAGAGCCCCTGGCTGGCTCCCTGCCAGGAAACCGCCAGCCCGCGACGGTGCGCAGGCGCGGCTTCCAGCAGATAGGCCGTGGTCGGCCCCACCTCGCCGCCCAGCGAGAAGCCCTGCACCATCCGCGCGACCACCGCGAGGATCGGCGCGGCGAGGCCGATCTGAGCGTAGGACGGGATCAGCGCCAGCGCGATGATCGCCACCCCCATCAGGGTGAAGCTCAGCATCATCGCCGGCCGGCGCCCGACGCGGTCGGCGTAGGCGCCGATGATGATCCCGCCGATCGGCCGCGTCACGAAACCCGCGCCGAACGTCATCAGCGACGCCATCAGGCTCACGTAGGCCGAGTGCGACGGGAAGAAGGCGTGCCCGATCTGGATGGCGAAGAAGGTGTAGGTGACGAAGTCGTAGAACTCGAGCGCGTTGCCGACCGTCGCCGCGGCGACCGAGCGGCGCGCCAGCGAAGCCTGGTCGCGCGTCCCGGCGAGCGGCGCTGCGCCGTCCTGGGCCAAAGCCTCTTCGGCCACTGAGGCCCTCCCCTTCGAACGACGCGTTGCGCCAGTGAGACAGACGCGGACCGCGTCGGCAACGGCTGGCGATGAAATTGTCGGCGCGTTTGGCCGGGCGCCTATCCCCTCACCTGTCATCCCGGAAAGCGCGCAGCGCTTGTCCGGGATCTACTTTGCGCCATCGCAGGAAGTAGATCCCGGACAGCTCGCTGGCGCGAGCTTCCGGGATGACAGCTGTTGTTGAGTGGGGAGCCGATCCGGCCCCCACCCGGCCCCTCAAGCCGCCAGCCTCAGGATCTCGACGACGTCGGCGGCCGAGCGGATCGGGCGCGGGTTCGAACGCACGCCGCGGTCGGTCATGGTGTGCGCGGCGATCGCCTCGAACTGGTCGGGCCGCACCCCGACCTCGCTGAGCGTCGTCGGCAGGCCAAGCTCGCGGCAGAGCGCCTTGACCGCCTCGGCGGCGGTAAGCTCGGGGCGGCCGATCAGCTGGGCGACGAGGCGGTCGCCGGGGTCGTTGGTCCCGGCGTTCCAGGCGAGCACCGCCGGCAGGGCGACGCAGGAGGTGATGCCGTGCGGCACCCCCAGCATGCCGCCCAGCGTGTGGCCGATGGCGTGGCTGGCGCCCAGCCCCTGCCCGGCGGAGGCGCCGCTGATCGCCAGCCACATGCCGAGCTGGCACTCGAGCCGGAACTCGAGATCGCCCGGCGCGCCCTTGCTGGCCCGCAAGCCGATCGCCAGCCGCTTCAACCCTTCCGTCGCCAGCGCGTCGGCGAACGGCGCGCGGGTGAGGCTGCAGAGCGTCTCGACGCAGTGGTCGACCGCCTTCATGCCGGTGGAGAACCAGAGCTCCGGCGGCGTCTGGCAGGTCATCTCGGGGTCGAGGATCACCGCGCGCGGCACGTAGAGCGGATGGCCGTAGCCCTCCTTGGCATGGCGGCGGGTGTCGGTGACGCCGCCGAACGGCGTGAACTCGGCCGCCGAGAGGGTCGTCGGGATGGCGATCATCCGGAGCGGATCGGCGCCGGGCGCAGGCGCCTTGGCGCCGTCGCGGACGCCGGCGCGGTAGGGATCGAGCGCATCCACGTCGGTCAGCCGGTTCCACACCGCCAGCTGCACGACCTTGCAGGCGTCGGTCACCGAGCTGCCGCCGACCGCGACCAGGATGTCCGCATCGCGCCCACGGGCTTCCGCCGCGGCGGCGATCACGTCATCGCGCGGCGAGTGGGCCGAGACGCCGCCATAGAGGCCGACGCACCGCGCCCCCAGGCCCACGGCGATCTCGCTCGCCAGGCCTTGGGCGCCGCTCAGCGATCGGGTCGAGACCACCAACGCGCGGCTCTTGCCGTACGCCGCGAGCAGCTCGGCCAGGACCTCGAGCGCTGGGCGCCCGTAGACGACCCGGTCCTGCAAGGTCTGCCGGTGAACGCCGCTCAGCATTCGGGTCTCTCCTTCGATCAGGTCGCCCGCAACGCCTCGGCCACGGTGAGCCGCCCGGCGCGGACCGCGGGGAACAGCCCGCCGATCAGGCCGATCGCCACGCCCGTCGCCGCGCCGGTGACGGCGATCGGCAAGGTGACCGTGGACGAGAAGATCACGCCGCCGGTCGTGATGCTGTGCCCGTTAAACCCCAGGAACGCGATCGTGAGCCCGATCAGCGCGCCCGGGATCGCCAGCGCCAGCGCCTCGAGCATCACTGACGCGACGACCGCCGTTCCGGAAAATCCGATCGCACGCAGCGTCGCGATCTCCCGGGCCCGCGCGTCGACCGCCGCGTAGAGCGTGGTGACCGCGCCGCAGACTGCGCCGATCCCCATCAGGGCGCCAACGAAGTAGCCCACGAAGTCGAACAGGGTGAGCAGCGTGCCCATCTGGCCGCGATAGTAGTCGGTCAGCCGCTTCACCTGCACGTTCAGCTGCGGATTACTCATCAGCGCGTCACGGAAGCGGGGGAAGTCGGCGCCCGAGCGCAGCGTGGCCTGGACGCTCTGGTAGGTGGGCGAGCCGATGTCGGCGCGCACCATGTCCACGTCGCCGGCCATGGCCGTCTCGTCGATGCCGCCCTGGTCCACATAGACGCCGACCACAGTCCAGGGCGCGCCGTGGATCATCACCTTGTCGCCGAGATCCAGGCCCTTGAAAATCGCCTGCTCGCCGCGACCCACCACCAGCTCGCGCAGGCCTGTTCGATACAGCCGTCCCTCGACGATATGCAGCGAAGGCTTGCTCATTGTCAGCAGCAGCGGTCCGGCCCCGCGCAAGAAGCCGTAGCCCGGCACGCCGTCCGCCTTGCGGATCAGCAGCACCGGCACGGCCGAAAGCGGCTGCACCATCGGCTGGCCGTTCGGCAGCCGCTTGACGCCCGGCGCGTTGCCGATGATCGCCACCTGGCCGGCGTCGAACGCGCCGGCGAACTCGGAGGGCGACGCCGCTGACAGGATCACCGCACGCTCGGGCTGGTCGGTGATATCGATGAAGTGGCGCACGCCGGCGCCGATCGCCAGGATCGAGACCATCACCGCGACGACGGTGGTCACCCCGATCACCGTGACGATCGCCGGCCCGATGCGCTGCGGCACCGCCTCCAGCGCCAGCTTGGTCGCGACCCAGACCTGGATGATCGGGTTCATCGTCAGCGCCCCGCCAATCCGTCGACGATCGAGAGCCGCGACGCGCGCCAGGCCGGAACGGCGCCGGTGATCAGCGCCAGCACGGCCGCGACCGCGAATCCGGTTCCGAAGATCGGCCCGGCCTCCAGGTTGAAGCCAGTCGCCTTCACGACGATCGGATAGAGGCCGCGCGACACCGCGAGCCCGACGCTTGCCGCCAGCGCGCAGAGGATCAGCGCCTCCACCAGGATCAGCGCGAACACCATCCGGTCGGTGTAGCCGAGCGTCTTCAGGGTGGAGAACTCCGCAGTCCGCTCGCGGCCGGCCTGGATCATCACCGCGCCGACCGAGAACAGCAGCGCGAAGAAGACCGCGCTGGCGATCATCTGCACCGCCAAGCCCACCTGGCCGAGCGAGCTCACCGACTCCTGCGCCAGCTGCCGCTCGCTGAAGGTGCGGGTCGGATGCGCGGAGTTGGTCGACAGCCGGTCGATGGCGGCGGCGATCTGGCTGGCTTGGCGGGGATCGGCGATGCGCTCGGCGAACACATTGACCGTGCCGGCGCCGGGTGGCGCGCGCAGCTGATCGACGTAGTCGTAGTTCAGGACGACGCCGCTGCCGACCATCGGATCGTTCGGGTCGGCCTCGTAGAGCCCGACGATATCGACCGGGAAGAGGTGGGTCCCGTCCTTGTTGCTCCAGAACTGCGGCTTCAGGGGGATGCGGTCGCCGACCTTGATGTCGTAGAGCTTGGCGTCCTCGGTCGAGATCAGGGCGCCGGTCCGCCGGGCTTTCAGCGCCGCCCACTCGACCGGCGTGACCTTCAGCTGGTCGTCGATGCCCCTGAGCTCGTCGGGGTCCATGGCGAGCGCCCCGATGAACTCGCTGGGCCGGCGGAATGGCCCTCCGAAATAGAGCACCTTGGCCACCAGCCTCACGCCGGGGACGCGGCTGATGTCGCCAGCCATCGCCACCGGCAACGGATCGATGTTGCTGACCTGGCTCTGCGTCACGAGCCGGTCGGCGTGGGCGTCGGAGACCAGCCGGTCCAGTCCGGACGTGAACCCCTGCAGCACGCCGAACAGCACGAAGGCGCTGATCACGGAGATCATGGTCAGCGCCGTGCGCGCCGGCCGCCGCCACAGCCCGGCCCAGATCAGCGGCAGGAACTTCATCGCGGGGGCAACCATCGGGGATCAAGCCGCCGCCCGCAACAGTCATCAAAGTCACTAGGCGCGCTGCCTCCCCTCCCCCTTGCGGGGAGGGGTCGGGGGTGGGGGGGTGCACGCTGGATTTCTGAGATAGTCGCTTCGAGCGCCTGCCGACGGACATCGAGCTGACACCCCCACCCCCCTCCCCGCAACGGCCCGCAACGGGGAGGGGAACGCTGGGGCGGCGCACGTTGCGCGATCCAAACACGGTCGATATCGCCGAGGCGGACGTCCGCATGCCAGGAGGAGCCAGTGCAAGTCGGTCTGAACGTGCGTACGGCGGTGCTCGCCGCCGTCGCTGTTTTCATCGCCAGCGCATCATCGGCCGCGACCGCCGAGCCGCCGCTGCCGCCGCTGCCGCCCGGCGGGGCGGCGATCCTGAGCTGGACGCCAGAGCAGCAGCTGGTCGGCTACCGGAACATGGAGAAGATCGACGCCACGCGGGTGATCCGCCGCGGCGCCCACGTCCATCCGCTGCCGAAGGCGGCGGCCCAGATCGACCCGAAGTGGACCTGGCGCGGCCACGCCTGGGACGTGGCGTCCTACATGGCCGCGATGCGCACGACCGGCGTCATCGTGCTGAAGGACGGCAAGATCGTGCTGGAGCGCTACGGCCTCGGCCGCAGCCCCGAGGATCGCTGGACGTCGTTCTCGGTCGCCAAGTCGGTGACCTCGACCCTGGTCGGCGCGGCCATCCGCGACGGCTATATCAAGAGCCTCGATGCGCCGGTGACCGACTACATCGGTGAGCTGAAGGGCAGCGCCTACGACGGCGTCACCATCCGCCAGCTGCTGACGATGACCTCCGGCGTGACGTGGAACGAGGACTACGCCGACCCGCACTCGGATGTCGCCCAGGCCGGCGGCGTCATCCTCGATCCCGGCGTCAATCCGATCGTCAGCTACATGCGCCGGCTGCCGCGCGCCGACCCGCCCGGAAGCAAGTGGCTCTACAAGACCGGCGAGACCGACCTCGCCGGCGTGCTGGTCTCCAACGCGGTCGGCAAGCCGCTGGCGGACTACCTGTCGGAGAAGATCTGGGCGCCTTACGGGATGGAAGAGGACGCCGTCTGGGTGGAGGACGTCGCCGGCCACGAGCGCGGCGGCTGCTGCATCTCGATGACGCTGCGCGACTACGCCCGCTTCGGCCAGTTCATGCTGGGCGGCGGCAAGGCCGGCGGCGTCGCGGTGCTGCCGCCCGGCTGGGTCGCCGACGCAACGTCGGAACATGTAAGGCTGCCGCCCGAGGAAGGCGCGCGCGGTTACGGGTACTTCTGGTGGCTCTCGCCGGGCGCCTACGCCGCCGAGGGCATCTTCGGCCAGGAGATCATCGTCTTTCCGGGCGACCGCGTGGTGATCGCCATCAACTCCGCCTGGCTGCATGCCGACGACGACGCCGACTGGGCCGCGCAGGCCGCGTTCGCCGAAGCCCTGCGGGCAGCGGCTGACGGCACTTGGTAGAACGGCCCTTAGGATACGCGACCGGAAGCCTACGCGCCGAGGGCCGGCTCGGGCGCCCGGACGCGGGCGTTCGGGAAGATGCGCAGGAAGTTCTCGGCGTAGAACTTGGCGCGGACTGCCGGGCTGCGCTCGCCTAGCGCGCCCTCGAAGCGGCCGATCGGGTTGCGGCCGCCCTCGACGTGCGGATAGTCGGTCGAGAAGAGGTAGAGGTCGTCGTTCGACTGGTCGATCAGGTCGCCGACCGGCTCGTAGACGAACGGCGTGAAGGCCAGCTGCTCGGTGATCGCTTCCGAGGGCGTGCGCGACCAGCCCTGGAGGTTGGCGTCGGTGCGGCTCCAGATCTTCACCACCCAGTCCAGCCGGCGCAGCAACTCCGGAACCCAGCCGGCCCCCAGCTCGACGCACGCGCCGCGGAGGCCCGGATGCCGCTCCAGCACGCCGTCCAGCACCAGCATCGAGAGGAACTGCTCCGGCCCCTCGTGCAGCAGGGCGATGTCCTTGGTGCGCAGGTTCTCGCCGCCGCCCATCCAGTCCTTGGTCGGCGCGCGGCCGTTGTTCATCCAGGCCTTGGCGAGCTGCAGCGGCGCGCCGCCGACGTGCAGCACGAACGGCGTGCCGGTCTCCGAGAGCCGCGCCCAGAACGGGTCGAGGTCGACGTGGCCCGGCGAGCGCTCGCCGCACGGCCGGTGCGGCACCCAGACGGCCGCCAGGCCATGCTCCAGCACGAACGCCAGCTCGGCCATCGCCAGGTCCGGCTCGTCGAGCGGCACGATGGCGACGCCCATCAGCCGCTTATCGCCGGCGCAGAAGTCGGCCATGTGCCGGTTGTGGGCGCGCGCCGCGCCGTACCGCAGCTTGGGGTCGAGCTTGCTGCTGGCCGAGAACGGCATGGCGACGCTGTGGGTCGCGAAGACCAGTTGCTTCTCGAACCCCAGCAGGTCCAGCGCCGTCGAGCGGTCGGCGCTCGTGAAGGCGCCCAGCGCCTGGATCTCCTTCGAGGCCGCGATCAGCCCATCGCCGAGCGCGATCTGGGCGGCGACGTGCGCGGCGCTGTGGCGACCGCCCTGCCCCATGATCACCGCCACCTCCTCGTCGGTGACGATCGAGGCCGCGTAGCTCACCTCCGGCATGTCGTCCCGCAGCGCCGGATCGGCGTACTTCTTCAGGAAGTCCGGCAACTCCATGATGTGGCTGTCGGCGTCGTAGATCGCCCGCCCGGCCGGCGCGTAGGTCATGCTCTCTGGCTCCCGCAGTTGCGCCGCGAACGACTAGGCCTTTCCGGCCCCCCCGTCACGTCGCGAGCGGCTCGAGCGCGAAGGGCGCCTGAAGTCGGCCGTTGTGAGCCCCACCCGCGGCCAGTATCGTCAGGCGCAAAGCGCGTAAGGGCGGCCCATGCACGATCTGACAATCAAGAACGGCCTCGTCGTCGACGGCACGGGCGCGCCGGCGTTCCGAGCCGATGTCGCCATCGCGGGCGGCCGCATCGTCGACGTCGGGGAAGTGTCGGACGCGGCCCGGCGCACGATCGACGCCGACGGTCTGATGGTCACGCCCGGCTTCGTCGACATCCACACCCACTATGACGGTCAGGCCTCCTGGGACAGCGTGCTGGCGCCCTCGTCGATCCACGGCGTCACCTCGGTCGCGATGGGCAACTGCGGCGTCGGCTTCGCGCCGGCCAGGTCGGACAAGCACGACTGGCTGATCCGGCTGCTGGAAGGCGTCGAGGACATCCCCGGCACGGCGCTCGCCGAGGGCCTGACCTGGGACTGGGAGAGCTTTCCGGACTACCTCGATGCGCTGTCGCGGCGGCGCTACACCATGGACCTGGCCGCCCACATGCCGCACGCGGCGCTCAGGGCCTACGTGATGGGCGAGCGCGGGGCCGACCACACCGCCGCGCCGACCGAGGACGAGATCGAGCGGATGAGCGCGCTCACCGAGGAAGCGCTGAACGCCGGGGCGATCGGCTTTTCCACCTCGCGCACCTACGTGCACCGCAGCCGCGACGGCCGGAACATCGGCACGCTGAGCGCCTCCGAGGCCGAGCTCACCGGCATCGTCGCCGCGCTGAAGCGCTCGGGCCGCGGCGTGATCCAGCTGATCTCCGACGCCTACCTCACCGCCGACGACGACTTCGCCGCCGCCGAGCTGCGCCTGATCCGCGGCCTCGCGCAGGCCTCCGGCCGCCGCCTGTCGTTCACGGTGCAGCAGACCGACGAGGCCCCCGACCGCTGGCGCGGCATCTTCGACGAGATCGACGCCATGGTCGCCGACGGGCTCGACGTGCGCGCCCAGGTCGCCCCGCGGCCGGTGGGCGCGATGCTGAGCTTCGCCTCGACCACCAACCCGTTCATGGTCACGCCCACCTATCGCGCGATCAACGCGGACGGCGTCGACCATCGCCTGCGCCAGCTCGCCGACGTCCAGGTGCGCGAGCGGATCCTTGCCGAGCACGGCGGCATCAAGCTCGGCGGCTTCGGCGCGCAGCTGACCGGCGGCTTCGAGCGCATGTTCCGGATGACCGACCCGGTGGACTACGAGCCGGGTCCGGAGGCCTCGATCGCCGCCGAGGCGTCGCGGACCAACAAGTCCCCCGCCGCGCACTGCTACGACGTCATGCTGGAGGACGACGGGCGCCGGATCCTCTACATGCCGCTGATCAACTACGCGTACGGCAACCTCGACGACGTCCACGGCATGATGGAGGGCGCGCACACGCTCTACGGGCTCTCCGACGGCGGCGCGCACTGCGGCACGATCAGCGACGCCTCGTTCCCGACCACCACGCTGGCGCTGTGGTCGAAGGGCAGCAAGAGCGGCCTGACGTTTCCGATCGAGGCGCTGGTGCACGGCTACACGCAGCGCAATGCGCGGCACGTCGGCTGGCGCGATCGCGGCGTCGTCGCGCCGGGCTACCTCGCCGACCTGAACGTCATCGACATCGACGCCCTCGCCCTCTCGCCGCCCGCGGTCGTCCGCGACCTGCCGGCCGGCGGCGCGCGGCTGGTGCAAAAGGCGCGCGGCTATCGCTGGACCGTCAAGTCGGGCGAAGTGACGTTCGAGGACGGCGAGTGGGCCGGCGCCACGCCCGGCGGCCTGCTCCGCGGCGAGACCGCGCTCTGACCGAGCCGGACTATTTCGGCGCGGAGCTGCCGGACGGCATCCGCGGCCGCCGGATCGACGGCGCCAACGGCCTCAACGTCGCGCTGCTCGAGGCCGGCGAGCCGGGCCGCCCGACGCTGATGCTGCTGCACGGCTTCCCGGAGCTGGCGTGGTCGTGGCGCAAGGTGATGCCGCGGCTGGCGGGCGCCGGCTACCATGTCGTCGCGCCGGACCAGCGCGGATATGGCCGCACGACCGGCTGGGACCCGCGCTTCGATGGCGACCTCGCCTCGTTCCGGCAGCTCAACCTCGCCCAGGACATCGTCGAGCTGGTGTTCGCGCTCGGACTTGCCGACGTGCGGGCGGTGATCGGCCACGACTTCGGCGCCTCCGTGGCGGCGCACTGCGCGCTGGTGCGGCCCGACCTGTTCCGCGCGGTGGCGATGATGAGCGCGCCGTTCGCCGGGACGCCCGCGCCGGAACCGCCGCCTGCCGGCCGCGGCAACCGCGACCTCGGCGCCGCGCTCGCCGCGTGCGCCCCGCCGCGCAAGCACTATCAGTGGTACTACTCCGGTCCGGACGCCGAGCGCGACATGCTCTGCGCGCCGCAGGGGCTGCACGACTTCCTGCGCGCCTACTACCACGCCAAGAGCGCCGACTGGGCGGGCAACCGCCCACACCGCCTGGCCGGCTGGGGCGCCGACCAGCTGGCCCTGCTGCCGGACTACTACGTGATGCCGCTGGCCGCGACGATGCCGGCCGCGGTCGCGCCGTTCATGCCGACGCGGGCCGAGATCGCTGCGTGCGCCTGGCTCACCGAGGCCGACCTGGCGGTCTACACGCGCGCCTTTGCCGAGACCGGGCTGCAAGGCGGGCTCAACTGGTACCGCTGCGCGACGAACGGCCTCGTCGGCAAGGACCTGCGGCTCTTCGCCGGGCGGCAGATCGAGGTCCCGGCCACATTCATCGCCGGCGCGGCCGACTGGGGCGTCTTCCAGTCGCCGGGCGCGTTCGAGGCGATGCAGACGCGCGCCTGCGGGGCGTTCCGCGGCGCGACGCTGATCGGAGGCGCCGGCCACTGGGTCCAGCAGGAGCAGCCCGCGGCGACGGCCGACGCGCTGCTGGCGTTCCTGGAAGGCTAGCCCTCCAGCTTGGCGTCGAGCGTGATCTCGGCGTTCAGCACCTTGGAGACCGGGCAGTTCTTCTCGGCGCCGTGGGCGAGTTCCTGGAACTTCGCTTCGTCGATGCCAGGAATGCGGGCGCGCAGCGTCAGCGCCGAGCGGCTGATCTTGAACCCCTGCCCGTCGGGATCGAGGCTGACCGCCGCCTCGGTGCGGATCTCCTCGGCGGTGAAGCCGGCGGCCTGCAGTCCGAACGCCAGCGCCATCGAGAAGCAACCGGCATGCGCCGCCGCGAGCAGCTCCTCCGGGTTGGTCCCCGGCCCGCTCTCGAAGCGGCTGCGGTAGCCGTAGTTCTGGTCGCTCAGCACGCCGGACGCCGTCGTCAGCTTGCCGGTCCCGTCGCGGCCCGGGCCGCTCCACACCGCGTTCGCCTTACGGATCATCTCATTCCTCGCGTCTCTGGCCCCGCCGCCCGCCACAGATGGGGAGCCGCAATCGATCCGCGAGGCTGTCCGCCCACCGCTCCAGCCGACCCGCGCACAAACCCCCCGCTCTTCCCCGCGAAAGCGGGGACCCAGGCTTTTTTTGCGGGGTAGAGAACTGGCCACGGAAAACACTGAAAACACGGAAAGGTAGCTGCGCAGGCTCCGCGTCGTCCGTGCTTTCCGTGCTTTCCGTGGCCTACAAAACCTGGGTCCCCGCTTTCGCGGGGAAGAGCCGAAGCGGTCAGACTCCCGATGCCGCCTCGTCCTGCAGCACGACGCCGGCGGCCGCGAGGCGCCCGATCTCGGCGTCGGAGAGCCGCAGCCATTCGCCGAGCACCGCGCGGTTGTGCTCGCCCCGGTGCGGCGCGGGGCCCTTCACGCCGCTCACCGCCGACGACCAGCGGTAGGGCGACTGCGCCACCGGCCGCGTGCCGCCGGCGCGGTCGTCGACCTCGACGATGGCGCCGCGATGCGCCAGCGTCGCCTGCTCGCGCACGTTCGCGGCCGGCCGCACCTGGCCCCAGGCGACGTTGATCTTCGCGAACGCGGCCTCGACCGCGTCCCACGTCTTCAGGCTCTGCATGAACGCGGCGACGGCGGCGCGGCGCGCGGCGATCTTGGCGGGCAGGTCCATCTCAGGCGTCGAGACTTCGGCGACGCCGAGCCGGCTCGTCAGCAGCCGCCAGATGTAGCGGAAGTCGCCGGAGACCAGGATCGGCCCGGCGCCGGTCTCCCAGGTGTCGCTCGGCAGCGGCGCGGTCGCTTCGGACCCGTCCAGGTCGTACTGCAGCTGGTCGTCGGTCGCGATGGTGGCGTCGACCATGGCGATGTCGATGTGTTGGCCTACGCCGGTGCGCTGGCGCATGATCACGGCCGCCAGCAGCGCCACCAGGCCGTGCAGCGCCGCGTTGGTGTCGGCCACCGACAGCGGCAGGTCGCGCCGCGGCAGCCCGCCGCTGCGCCGCTGGGCGCGCTCCATCAGCCCGGTCTCGGCATGGACGATCGGCGCATAGGCGGCGCGGTGCGACTCCGGCCCGCCCTGCCCGAAGCCGGAGATCGACAGCATGATCAGGCGCGGGTTGGCCGCGTGCAGCTCGTCCCAGCCGAGGCCGAGGCGCGGCATCACGTCCGGCCGGTAGTTCTCGATCAGCACGTCGGCGCGGCGCACCAGCGCGAGCACCAGCTCCCGGGCGCCGGGCGCCCGAAGGTCGATAGAGATGTTCCGCTTGCCCGCGTTCTGCTGGAAGTAATAGCCCGGCAGCCCGGCGGTGACCTTGCCCCACTGGCGGGTGACGTCGCCGTCCGGCGGCTCGACCTTCACGACGTCGGCGCCGAGGTCGCGCAGCATCCGCCCGGCGAACGGTCCGGCCAGCACCCGCGAGAAGTCGAGCACCTTTAAGCCCGCGAGCGGATAGGCGCCCTCGCCGCCCGCCGCATCAGCCTTCGCGCTGGTTTCCGTATCCGTCATCGGTCAGGCGCTCTCGAAGATCGCCGCGATGCCCTGGCCGCCGCCGATGCACATCGTCTCCAGCCCATACTTGCCGTCGCGCCGCTTCAGCTCGCGCAGCAGGTTGGCGAGGATGCGCCCGCCGGTGGCGCCGATCGGGTGGCCGAGGCTGATGCCCGAGCCGTTGACGTTGAGCCGGTCTCGTTCGTCCCAGCCCCAGCCCTTCAGCACCGCCAGCACCTGCGGCGCGAAGGCCTCGTTGAGCTCGACGAGGTCGATGTCGTCCCAGTCAAAGCCGGTGCGCTCGAAGAGCCGCTTGACCGCCGGGACCGGGCCGATGCCCATCCGCGAAGGATCGCAGCCGGCCGCGGCCCAGCCGACCAGCCAGCCCATCGGCTCGAGGTCGAGCTCGGCCAGCTTCTCCTCGGCGACCACCAGGCAGGCGGCGGCCGCGTCGTTCTGCTGGCTGGCGTTGCCGGCGGTCACCACGCCGTCCTTCTCGATGGGCCTGAGCTTGGCGAGGCTTTCGGGCGTCGCGTCGGCGCGCACGCCCTCGTCCATGTCGAAGACGATCGCATCGCCGCGCTTCTGCGGCACGGTGACGGGAACCAGCTCGTCGGCGAACTTGCCGGCCGCCCAGGCCGCCGCCGCGCGCTGGTGGCTCATGGCGGCGTATTCGTCGCAGGCCTCGCGGCTGATCTGGTAGTCGCGCGCCAGGTTGTCGGCGGTCTCGATCATGCCGGAGATGACCCCGAAGCGGCTGATCGGCTGGCTCATCACCCGGCCGCGCGCCAGCCGGTCGTGCAGCGTCACCGAGCCGGCGCGCGCGCCGTTGCGCATGTCGAGCGAGTAGTACTCGACGTTGCTCATGCTCTCGACGCCGCCGGCCACCACCACGTCGGCCGCGCCGGTCTGCACCATCATCGCCGCATCGATCACCGCCTGCAGGCCGGAGCCGCAGCGGCGGTCGAGTTGATAGCCCGGCGTTTCGATCGGGAAGTCCGCCGCCAGCGCCGACCAGCGCGCGATGCAGGGCGCCTCGCCGTTGCCGTAGCCCTGCGCGAAGATCACGTCGTCGACCACCGCCGGGTCGATCTTCGTCCGCTCGACCAGCGCCTTCAGGATCACCGCGCCGAGCTCGCCGGCAGTCAGCGGCGCCAGCGCGCCCTGGAACTTGCCGACGGCGGTGCGGATCGGTGCGACGATGGCGGCTCTGCGCATGGCGGTGCTTTCCGGCTTGGACGTGCCGCCCCTTTAGCGCGCCAGCGATCGGATCGCCTAGCCGAACTCACCGTCAGGCCCGCGCGCCGACTGTCATGGCAGCGTCAAGGTGCGTCCCTAACAGTGGCGATCGATCCTTTGAGCCGAGGAGGCGTCATGGTGGGCATCAACCGCTGGCTGGCCGCCGCCGTCTTGGCGCTGGGCGTCGTGGCCGGCGCGCCGTCGCTTGCGCAGCAGGCCGAGGGCACGCCGCGGCCGCTCGACGAGCACCCGCAAGGCTACCTGCAGGGCGACGAGATCACCTACCTCGCCTACCTGGCCGCGCCGCCCGCGGAGAACTCGGCCGAGGACAGCGTCGACGTCGCCGCCGTGCAGGCGCTGCAAGCCGTGACACCGGAGCGCTGGGCGCTGGCGCAGCAGGACGCGCTCTATCTCTACCCGCAGTTCGAGACGGCGTTCGGCGGACCGATCGACCGCGAGCACGCCCCGCAACTGGTTCACCTGCTCAACGAGGCGCTGCGCGACGTTTCGCTGCCGACCAGCGCCGGCAAGGGCTACTTCGCGCGGGCGCGGCCCTATGAGCGGCTGCATCTGGCGCGGGTCTGCGGCGAGCTCGCCGGCCCCAGCGCCCCGCTGGCGCCGCCCGACCCCACTGACCACAGCTCCTACCCGTCGGGCCACGCTTCGGCCGGCTGGACGACGGCGCTGATCCTGGCGCAGGTCGCGCCCGACCACGCGGCGGCGATCCTGGCCCGGGCGGACGACTATGCGCTCTCCCGCCTCATCTGCGGCGCCCACTTCCCGACCGACGTTCAGGCCAGCCGCATGCTCGCAGCGGCCGTCGTCGCGCGCGAGGCGACGGTTCCGGCGTTCCAGCGCGACCTCGCCTGTGCGATCGCCGAGCACGCCGGCGCCCCGTCCGCGGCCTGCGCGGCCCCGGCCAGACGCCCGCCCCGCCGCCGCCTCGCCGCCCGTTAGCTGCGTTCTCCCGACCCGCAATCGTCGATTTTGACGTTCCCCGACGGCGCCGGCGTAGGCTCCGCCTCACAAGCCCGCAAAGGGCGGCCAATCGGAGGAAGGGCCATGAAGGTCGGCGTCTCGCTGTTCGCCCAGAACTACGTCGACTGGGACCGTTTCGAGGCCGAGGAGGGCGGCGTTGCGAACCGTCCGCAGCCGATCCACGACGCCCAGATCTACCGCGAGCAGTTCCATCTCGGGCGCCTGGTCGAGCCGCTGGGCTTCGATTCGCTGTGGACCGTCGAGCACCACTTCACGCCCTACACGATGATCAACAACCCGACGCAGTTCCTGGCCTACTTCGCCGGCTGCACCGAGCGGATCGACATGGGCACCATGGTGGTGGTGCTGCCCTGGCACGACCCGATCATGGTCGCCGAAGGCTTCGTGGCGCTCGACCACATGCTGGGCGGCCGAACCCTGAAGGTCGGCATGGGCCGCGGGCTCGGTATCCGCGAGTACAACGGCCACCGCGCGCCGATGGATAAGTCGAGGGAGCTCTTCAAGGAAGGCCTCGACGTGCTGCGCGCGGCGCTGAAGGACGAGTGGTTCTCGTTCGACGGGCAGTACCACCATATCCCGCGCACGACGCTCAGGCCCCGCCCGCGCCCCGACTCCCGGCTGCTCGACAACCTCTACATCGCCTGGGGCAGCCCCTCGTCGATGCCGGTGGCCGCGCACGAGAACTGCAAGCCGCTGTTCATCCCGCAGCGGCTCTGGGAAGACCACAAGAAGGAGCTCGGCGAGTACAACCGCATCCGCGTCGAGGAGCACGGCTGGGGGCCGGAGCGGCCCACCGTGGTCTGCTGGGTCTACTGCGCCGAGACCGACGCCGAGGCCGAGGACGGCGCGCGCAAATACATCGCCGAGTACGCCGACAGCGCCATGCGCCACTACCAGTTCCTCGGCGAGCACCTGCAGGGGCTGAAGGGCTACGAGTACTACGCCCAGATGGCCAAGATGCGCGCCGCGATGCCCGAGAACATCGACACCGCCGGCATCTACCTGCAGAACAACATCTGGGGGAGTCCCGCGACCTGCCTGGAGAAGCTGCAGCGGGTCAACGACATGATGGGCGCCGACGAGTTCGTCGCGGTGTTCTCCTACGGCTCGATGCCGGTCGACGTCGCCGAAAAGAACATGCGCCTCTTCGCCGAGCAGGTGCTGCCCAAGACGCAGAGCTTCGCCCAGGCCGAGGCGCCGCTGGCGGTGTCGTAGGGGCGCCATGCCCCGAAAAGTGGCCGCAGCGCAGGGTTTTTGGCGCACGCCGCTCGAGGGGCGGCGCCAGGCCAGGCGATGGCCGCGTCGGCTGAAAAACGGCCACTGCGGCGGTTTTTCAGCCCTCCGCAGCCGTTCTACGGCGCACGAAGCACCTTGCTCATCCACATCCGTCGATGCTCCCGAGGGAACGCGTCGAGAGTCCCGAACACGGTATAGCCGCGGCGGGCGTAGAAGGGCTCGGCCTGAAAGCTGAACGTGTCGAGAAAGGCGCGAGTCACCCCGCGTTCGAGCGCCAGGGCCTCCGCCCGCGCCAGCAGCTCAGCGCCGACCCCGGTTCCCCGGTGCGCCTCGTCCACGAACAGCACGCTCACGAAGAGCCAGCCCCAGTAGGTTGCGCCGATGAGCCCGCCCACGAGCGAGCCGTCCGCATCCCGCGCCGAGAAGAACATGCGCTCGAAACCGGAGGGGCCCGCCTTCGCCTTGTTGAACGCATTGAGGCCGTCGCCCACCCATTTCATGTCGGCCTCGCTGGGCGCGGGCTCGTACTCAATTCGCAAGGTGTCAGGCATGCTCGCCAACCGTACCTTGGACGTCGGCAGGACGGGAGTTGGCGTCGCCCCGCTGGCGGTGTCGTCGGAAACCGGCGCCCTTCACAGTTGCTGTTCCGGCGCGCGGCCCGCTGCTAGGCTTCGCCGCATGCGCGAAGTCCTCGCTTGCCTGGCCGTCCTGGCGCTTGTCGCCGCCTGCTCGAAGACGCCGGCGGCCAACGCGGCATCGGCGCCGCCAAGCGCCCCGGCCGCGGCGGCCGCGCCTGCCGTGTCCGGCGTCTACAGCGCGGGCGGCCAGCCGGCCGCGCTCACCGACGTTACCGCCCACTATGACGAGCCATTCAACGGCCAGCCGGTCATCGCGCTCGTCCTCACCGTCAAGCCCCAGAACGGCGACGCCAACGCGATCAGCGATGCGCATCAGGGCGAGTTCGGTGATGCGATCATCGTCCGCGTGCAGTCCGGCGGCGCCGTGATCGGCGCGGACTTCGTCCACCACGGTCTCGACAAGTCGGGCGGCTACCTCTCGGCGGTCGGCCTGCTCTCGCTGCAGGACTACAGCACCGCCGGCGGCGTGCTGTCCGGGCGCCTCACCACGGGCGGCGCCAACGACACCGGCAGCCAGGCGATCAACGTCGACCTTACCTTCCACGCCAAGGCGCCCTGAGCGCTTCGGCCCGTAGTCGCGGCCCCGCCCGCGCCGGCTAGCTTGCCGCCGCCCGGGCGTCCGCCCACTCGGCGTAGAATTGGCGGTACCACTGGCGGAACTGCAGGATCGGGCCGTCGCCGTCGCAGACGACCGGCCGCGGCAGGTAGCGCTGGCGGTCCCAGATCACCTTGTCCTGGTCGAGCTGGCGGCAGACTTCGGCGATGAAGCCGCGCGCGGCCATGGCCGACAGCCCCTCCACCTGGTCCTTCGGCTGGGTGAAGCAGAAGCGCACCCTGACCTCGTCCTTCTCGACCGGCGTGACGGCCGCCACCAGCAGCGTCTCGGCAAGTCCGGTGAAGCGCGTCGAGGTCTGGCCGGGGCCGAACATCCGCGCCTCGATGCGCGACTCCACCCTGCCCTGCGGCGTATCGAGCCCGGCCTCGATGATCGAGGTGCGGCCGAACCCGTCCCAGATCATCTCGGAAGTTGGGAAGGTCGCGGTGCCGTGCACGTAGCGGAAGTGGGCGACGTCGACGCCGTTCTCGGCCATGTTCTGGATCGATCCGAACACCCGCCATTCGTGGACCTCGTAGTCGCACCAGCCGGGATCGGACGTCTCGGGGAAGGTCGCCACCTCCCACATCGGCGGCGCGCCGTCGGGGTGATACCAGAACCAGATCATCCGGTTGGCCTCGGCGAGCGGCCACTGCCGCTCGCAGGGACGGGTGAGGCTGGGCGGGATGCGCTCGGCGTAGGGGATCTCGGCCACGACGCCCTCGCCGTCGTACTGCCAGGCGTGGAACGGACACTCCAGCCGCTGGCCGACGACGCGGCCGCCGTGGCCCATGTGCGCGCCGAGGTGCCGGCAATGGGCGTCCAGCATCCGCGCCCGACCGTCCTCGCCGCGCCAGACGACGAGGTCGCGGCCGAAATAGCGCAGCGGCCGGACCTCGCCCGCGGCCAGCTCCCCGGACAGCAGCGCCGGGTACCAGCCGAACGGGAACGGAATGTCCGCCAACCCGCGCTCGGCCGGCGTCGGGCGGCCCGGCAGGTCGGCCAGGCGCCAGCGCGCCCGCTCCTCGGCGCTCATGCCGGCCAGCGCCTGGGCCGTCGCGACCGGCGAGCTCAGGACCACCTGGGGCGCGTCGTCGGCCATGCGGGAGTTCCTTTCGTCCGCCTCACACCCGGCCAGAATACCGCGTTCGTGGCAAGGCCGGTTCGCTTCAGACCACCAGTTCGATCAGGAACGGGCCCTTGCGCTTCAGCGAGGCGGCGAAGAGGTCGGCGAAGGCGTCGGCGGTGTCGGCCCTGGCGCCCTCGACGCCCATCCCCTCGGCCATCTTGGCCCAGTTCAGGTCGGGGTTGCCGAGATCCATCATCTCCAGCGCGGTGCGGCCGGGGTTGGCGCCGACGTTGGCGAGTTCGCCCAGCAGGATCTGGTACTTGCGGTTGGAGAGGATCACCGTCGTCACGTCGAGCCGCTCGCGGCCCTGCGTCCACAGCGACTGCACCGTGTACATCGCCGAGCCGTCGGCCTGCAGGTTGACCACCCGCCGGTCGGGCGCGCCCACCGCCGCCCCGACCGCCAGCGGCATGCCGCCACCGATCGCCCCGCCGCTGGGACTCATCTGATCGTGCGGCGCGGCGGCCCGGGTGAAGGGGCCAAGCCCGCGCCCGTAGGTGATCGCTTCGTTGACGACGATCGCGCCCTCCGGCAGCAGCGCGCCGACTGTCGAGGCGAACGACTCCGGCGTCAGCGCCCCGCGCCCGACCTCCGGCTTGGGACCGTGGTCCGGCGCCGCGACCTGCGGGGCGTTCAACGCGTCCGCCAGCCGCTCCAGCGCGTCGATCGGATCCTGCTCCTTGCGCGCCAGCACATGGATCTCGGCGGCCTCTGGGATCGAGGTGGTCGGCTTTCCGGGGTAGGCGAAGAAGGTCACCGGCTTCCTGGCCGCACAGAGGATCACGTGACGAGTGGACGCCATCGCCTGCACCGCCGCGTCGACGACGTAGGGCACGCCGCCCGGCGAGAACCGTCCCTGGCCGCGCGCCACCTTGCCCGACGTGTCCGCCATGACACGGCAGCCAGTCGCGGCGGCGATCCGGTGCGCCAACGCCAGCCCGTGCTCCGAAAGGCCGCCGCAGCCGATCAGCAGCACGGCCGCCTCGCCCGCGCCGCTGGAGAGCGCCCGCGCCGCTTCGTCGATCTGGTTCGGCGCGGCGAGCGGCGTCGGCAGCCGCGGCAGCGCCTCGGCGACCACGCCGCCCTCGTTCCACGAGGTGTCGGACGGCAGGATCAGGGTGGCGATCTGGCCGGGCGCGATCTGCGCCGCCTGCGCGGCCGCCGCCGCGTCGGCGCCCACCGTCGTCACGTCCATCGCCGTACGCACCCAGCCCGAGACGCCCCTGGCCCAGCCTTCGGTGTCGGCGGTCAGCGGCGGGTCGTTGGGCCGGTGATAGGTGGCCTGGTCGCCGACGATGTTGACCATCGGCGTCGAGGCGCGCCGCGCGTTGTGCAGGTTGGCGAGCCCGTTCGCCAGCCCCGGCCCGCAGTGCAGCAGCGTCGCGGCGGGCTTGCCGGCGGCTCTGGCGTAGCCGTCCGCCGCGCCGGTGACCACGCCCTCGAACAGGCCCAGCACGCAGCGCATGCCGGGGATCCGGTCGAGCGCGGCGACGAAATGCATCTCCGAGGTGCCCGGATTGCAGAAACAGGTGTCGACGCCGCTCTTCAGCAGCGTGTGCACCAGGCTCTCAGCGCCGTTCATTTGGGGCGTCCCCTTCCCGCGATCGCCCGCCTCTCTTATGGCCGCGCGGCCCCGAGGAGAACCTCTCGCGCGTCGCGCCGCCGATTGACCGCGCCCCGCCGGGCGAAGAATGGTCGGGTCAAAACATCCGAGGAAGCGCCATGATCATCCACGCCGCCCCGCTGACCGACCTTCTGGCGAGCATCCTGGAGCGCGCCGGCGCCGAGCCCGAGCGGGCGCGGACCTGCGCCGAGCATCTGGTCGCCGCCAACCTGAAGGGCCACGACTCCCACGGCGTCGGCATGGCGCCGTCGTACGTGCGCTGGATCGCGGCCGGCAAGCTGAAGCCGAACGCCCGTCCGCAGATCGTCAGCGACCGCGGCGCGGTGCTGGTCGTCGACGGCGGCTTCGGGCTGGGCCAGCCGGTGGCGCGCGAGGCGATCGACATCGCCATCGAACGGGCCCGCGCCCACGGCGTCGCCTGCGTGGCGCTGCGCAACGCCTGCCACATCGGCCGCATCGGGACCTACGGCGAACAATGCGCCGACGCCGGCCTGATCTCGATGCACTACGTCAACGTGGTCGGCGCCGGCCCGGCGGTGGCGCCGTTCGGCGGGCGCGAGCCGCGCATGCTGACCAACCCCTACTGCTGCGCGATCCCGCGCCGCAACGGCGAGCACGTGGTGCTCGACTTCGCCACCAGCGCCATCGCCATCGGCAAGGTGCGTGTCGCCTACATGAAGGGCGAGCGCGTGCAGCCTGGCGCGCTCGTCGAGCCGTCAGGCCGCCTCACCGACGATCCGAAGAGCTTCTTCGAGGGCGCGGCGCGCTCGATCCTGCTGCCGTTCGGCCTGCACAAGGGCGGCGGCATGCAGATCCTCTGCGAGCTCTTGGGCGGCGCGCTCGCGGGCCAATGGACCATGCAGCCGGGCTCGGACCGCACGTTCGGCGCGGCGGTCAACAACATGCTGGCGATCGTCCTGGATCCGGACGCGTTCGGCGGCCGCGAGGGCTTCGAGGCCGAGGCCGAGGCGATGCTGGACTACATCCGGGCCACCGCGCCGGCCGAAGGCGTCGACTACGTGCGGCTGCCGGGCGAGCCGGAGCGGGAGAGCCTGGCGCGGCGCACGGCCGAGGGCATTCCGATCGACGACAACACCTGGGGTCAGATCCGCGAGGCCGCCGCCAGCGTCGGCCTCGAAGCCGCCGCGATCCCGGCCGGCGCCTGACCCTTCGCCGTCGGAACGCCACGCAATGATTGGCGGGCGCCGCCCGCGCGGGCTATCGTTGATCCGCGAAGGGGTGGCGTAAGCTGATGTCGGGGATTTTTCTCTCCTACGCGCGGTTCGACGCAGAGCTTGGCGAGCGGATCGTCGCCGGCTTGCGGGCCCTCGACGTCGAGTGCTGGTGGGACCGCGACATGCCGGGCGTCGACTGGCCGCGCGAGATCGAGCGGCAGATCGACACGATGAGCGCCCTCGTGGTGATCTGGACCGCCGCTTCGAAGGAGTCGCGGTACGTCCGCGCCGAGGCCATCCCGGCGTTCGACCGCGAGAAGCTGGTCAACATCATGGTCGGCGTCGCCGAGCCGCCGCTGCCGTTCAACCTCTACAACGGCTTCCAGCTGGACGGCTGGACCGGGCGCGAGCCGCACGAGGGCTGGACGCGCCTCGTTCGGACGCTGGAGGCCAAGCTCGTCAAGGCCGGCGAGGTCAAGCAGGGCCAGCTGGTCGCCGCGCTCGGCCGCCGCGAGCAGGGGGTGCGCCGCCGCCAGGCCACGCTGGCTGCGGCGGAAGAGGCCTTCGCCGCCGCCAAGGCGGCCGACGGCGAGGCGGAAGCCGCCGTGACGCACGCCAAGTCCGCCCTGACCCGCGCCGAGGAGCAACTGGCGCAGGTCAGCGCCCTGCACGCCGGCCCCAACGTGATCCGCGGCGCGCAAGCCGATCTCGACGAGGCGCGCACCGGCGTGAAGGACGCCGAGGCGGCGCGCAAGGCCGCCGCCGGCGAGCTGACGAATGCGTCTCGCGCGCTGGCCCGCGCCAAGTCGGCCGTGGAGTCGGCGTACGTTTCGCCGCCGGAGCTCGCGGCCGATCCGGCCTCGGACGGCGCCGAAGCGGCCGCCGACGCCGCCGAGCCGGCGGACGCGCCGCAGTCCGCAGCGGTCGATAGCGAACCGGCGAGCGTTGCGGCGTCGGGGCCTGCGGCGGGCTCGCCGGCGGCGAGCGCCCTCGCAGCGGGCGCGGCCGCTGGCGGCGCGAGCGCCGGGGTTGCGCCGCCCAAGCCGTCATCGCCCATGCCCCTGCTGGTTGGCGGCGCGGCGGTGCTGGTTGTCGGCGTCATCGCCCTGGCCCTTTTCGGCGGTCACCACCCGCCGACGCCGATCAACGCGCTCGCCAACGCAGCAGACAATGCGGCGGACAACACGGCCGCCGCGGGCCCCGGGTCAGCGCCCGCCACGGGCCCGCCGGCGATCGACGCGTCAACGTCCCTCTCCGACATCCTCGCCCTGATCCAGAACGCCCTGATCGCGCAGGGGCCGGTGGCGTTCGAGGGCTTCGCGCACGATTCGAATCCACAGCCCGGCGGGGTGGCGGATTGGACCTATACGAAACGGATGGAATACAGCGACATCAACCTCGACCCTGCGAACTGCCAACTGAACTTCCATTTCAAGCTGTTCGTGAACGGCGATGTGTCCTCCGACGAAAACGCCGGGGTTCCATTGCGCCAGGTCAGCGCCACCAAGGTGGCGTCCGAGGCGGATCTCGTGCAGATCCGCGACGCGCAGTCCGGCCATCCGACCTACTCGAGCCGCCTGCAGCCCGCGATCTACGACGTCGACGTCATCCGCACCAACGGCGATCTGAACGAATTCTCCTTCTACAGCCTCGATACGGCGCGCCGCGTCGCGAGCCTGTTCCAGGCGGCCGCCCAGCGCTGCGGCGTAACGACGGTCACCAACTACTGAAGCGGAAGTTCGGCCCTCCGCGAGGGGGCGGCGGGAGGATTGGCGAGCGGCGCCCGCGCGGGCTATCGTCGATCCGCGAAGGGGTGGCAGAGGCTGATGCCGGGGGTTTTTCTTTCCTACGCGCGGTTCGACGCAGAGCTTGGCGAGCGGATCGTCGCCGGCTTGCGGGCCCTCGACGTCGAGTGCTGGTGGGACCGCGACATGCCGGGCGTCGACTGGCCGCGCGAGATCGAGCGGCAGATCGAACTCGATGGGCGCGCTCGTGGTGATCTGGACCGCCGCCTCGAAGGAGTCGAAGTACGTCCGCGCCGAGGCGATCCCGGCGTTCGACCGCGAGAAGCTGGTCAACATCATGGTCGGCGTCGACCGAGCCGCCGCTGCCGTTCAACCTCTACAACGGCTTCCAGCTGGATGGCTGGACCGGGCGCGAGCCGCACGAGGGCTGGACGCGCCTCGTTCGGACGCTGGAGGCCAAGCTCGTCAAGGCCGGCGAGGTCAAGCAGGGCCAGCTGGTCGCCGCGCTCGGCCGCCGCGAGCAGGGCGTGCGCCGCCGCCAGGCCACGCTGACTGCGGCGGAAGAGGCCTTCGCGGCCGCCAAGGCGGCCGACGGCGAGGCGGACGCCGCGCTGGCGCAGGCGAAAGCCGCCCTGACCCGCGCCGAGGAGCAGCTGACGCAGGTCAGCGCCATGCACGCCGGCCCCAACGTGATCCGCGGCGCGCAGGCCGATCTCGACGAGGCGCGCACCGGCGTGAAGGACGCCGAGGCGGCGCGCAAGGCCGCCGCCGGCGAGCTGACGAATGCGTCTCGTGCGCTGGCCCGCGCCAAGACCGCGCTCGAAGCATCGTTCGTGTCTCCGCCCGAGCTGGCGAGCGAGCCTGCCCAGAGCGCGGATTCGAGCGCCGAACTCGGGCGCGGACTCGATCGCCGCCGATACGGACGCCAAGCCAGCTGACGCGTCGGCTGCGGCGTCCACGCCGACGGCCCGGACGACAACGTCATCAGCAACAACGAGCCAGGGCGCGCTGGGCTCGAGGATCACTCGCGGCCACCACGCTTGCGGCGACCGCCCTGGTCGGCAGCGGCGGCTCGGCCAGCCTCACGCCAGGGAGCGGCGGCGCGGGGAGCCCCAGCGGCGGCGGCGCCGGCGACGCAAACGCTGGCGCCGCGGACGGCGGCGCGGGCTCGGCCAAGCGCTCGTCGCCGATGCCGCTGGTGCTGGGCGGCGGGGTGGTCCTCGTCGTGGGCGTGCTCGCCCTGGCGCTCTTCTCCGGTCATCCTCGGCCGGCGCCAGACAACGCGGTCGCCAACACGGCGGACAATGCGGCGATCGCGCCGCAGCCCGCGCCTGCCCCGGCCCCTGCGCCAGCGCCGGCCGATCCCGTGGTCGCCGCGGCGCAGGCGATGGTCGGCGACTGGTCCGGCAACGGCGCCGTCTGCGGGACCAACCCTCTCACCGTCGCCTTCGACCCGTCGGCGAAGACCATCCGCGAGACGCTCTCCAACACGCCCTCGGTCGGCAACGTGGTCGGCCAGCGTTCGGACGGGTCCTTGGAAGTGAACTTCAGCGGCGACGGGCACACGGAGTACGACCGCGTCAGCGGCGACACCCTCACCCTCGACTTCCCGACCGGATCGATGACCTACCAGCGATGCACGACCTGAAAACTTCCCCTGACTCGCGCCCGCCGATCAGGGTGCTGGCGGCCGCCGCCGCGGCGCTGGCGCTCGCCTCCGCCGCCTCGACCGCCGCCGCCGATCCGGTGACGGCGTGCGCCCCGGCCAGCGGCGGCTGGGACCGGGCGGCCGCCAGCGGCGACGTGGCCGCGATGCGCTCGGCGATGCACGCCATCCCCGCCGTCTGCACCCAGCTGCTGGCGCGGGCGCACGCCCGTCTGAGCGCCGCCGAGGTCGGGCCGCGCCGGTCGGCGCGGATCGAGCGCCCGCCGGAAGGACCGCCGGCCGCCGAGCGGACCGGCTCGGTCTCCGATGCGCTCAATCAGGTCGAGATGGAGCTCGTCAGCCAAGGCGCGGTGGCCTGGGAAGGCTTCGCGCACGACTCCAACCCGCCGTCCGGATACGAGGCCAACTGGACCTACCAGAAGCGCGCGGAGGCGACGAACTTCTCCTACGACCTCAACAGCTGCGACTTCGACTACCACTTCAAGGTGACGGTGGACGGCAAGGTCTCGAGCGACGACGACGTCGGCGTCCCGCTGCGCAACCTGACCACGATCCGCGTGGCGAACCTGGCGGAGCTCATCAAGGTCCGCGACGCGCAGGCCGGCCATCCGACCTACTCCAGCCGTCTGCAGCCGACGATCTACGCCGTCGAGGCGATCCGCGCCGACGGCCAGTTCAACGAGTTCGACTTCTACAGTCTCGAGACCGCGCGGCGCGTCGGGCGGCTGCTCGAAGCGGCCGCCTCGAGGTGCGGCGCGAACCCCGTCGTGCGCTATTGACGTTGGCGCCCGCCTTTCGGATCGCGCGGTTGTTCGAGGCGGTCGCCCAGCGCTGCGGCGCCACGACCTACTGAGCGGAGCCAGCGCGCGTTCAGCAAAAGTGGAACCGCTTTTGCGGTTCGAACGCGTGCCAACGTTTTGAATCTAGGCCACGATTCAACGATCAGGCGGTTCCGCCTGATCGCATCGTGCTCTAGGCCACGCCGCCCTCACGGACGTGGCGGATAGGTCCCCTGTACGGCCATGCACCAGGTCAAGCCCAGGAACCGCGGCAACGAGCCAGGCTGCGCCGAACCCGTCTGGCCCAGCGTCACGCCAGAACCGGTCCCGATCGGCGTGCGGCCGCGCAGGTCAGGCAGGCTGAAATACGAGACCCCATTGCCCCCGAACGACGTGCCGAGCAGCGAGAACAGCGCCTGGTTCTGGGCGATCGGCATGTTGTGGCCGTCCGCCGGCAGCCACCCCTGCGGGCAGTAGTTGAAGGCGAAGGCGCGCACCTCGCCGATGTAGGTCAGCGCCGGCGGCGGCGCCGGCGCGGCCGAGGCGGCAGTTGCGAGGCCGGTCACGAGCACGGCCGCGGCGGCCGCAGCAAAGGCGTGGAAACGCATGTCGAAGTCCCCTCCCCGGAAGAGTTCAGGCTGCGGAGGGTCGGCCCTGGCGGCCGCACGCGCAACGTGAAACGTTTTCTTTGCGACCGACGGCCGTCCTCACGGCATGGAGGGTCCGGCCTTGGTCTGCGCGGCGCCGGCGCCTACGATGCGCGCCGCGGCCGCCCTGCCGCCGGCGGTTGAGGGAGGTTCCGCAACATGCGCATCGCAGTGACCGGCGCGGCCGGCCAGGTCGGCTACGCCCTGCTCTACCGGCTGGCGTCCGGCGAGGTGTTCGGCAACGACACCCCCATCACGCTGCATCTGCTGGAGCTGGAGAGCGCCCTGCCCGCCCTCGAAGGCGTGGCGATGGAGCTGGAGGACTGCGCCTTCCCGACCCTTGAGGGCGTCGTCGCCACCGCCGATCCGGCCGTCGCGTTCGACGGCGTCTCCTGGGCGCTGCTGGTGGCCGCCGTGCCGCGCCGCCAGGGCCAGGAGCGCGGCGACCTGCTGGCCGTGAACGCCAGGATTTTCAAGCCGATCGGCGAGGCTCTTAATGCAAAGGCGGCGTCCGACGTGCGCGCCCTGGTGGTCGGCAACCCCTGCAACACCAACTGCTTCGTCGCGCACCGCAACGCGCCCGACATCCCGGCCGACCGCTGGTTCGCGATGACCGCGCTGGACCACAACCGCGCGAAAAGCGCCCTGGCGACCAAGGCCGGCGTCTCGGTGGCCGAGGTCCGCCACATGGCGATCTGGGGCAACCACTCCTCGACCATGTACCCGGACTACCGCAACGCGCTGATCGGCGGGCGCCCGGCCGCCGAGGTGATCGGCGACGACGCTTGGCTGGCCAGCGAGTTCACGCCGATGGTGCAGAACCGCGGCGCGGCCATCATCAAGGCGCGCGGCGCCTCGTCGGCGGCCTCGGCCGCCAACGCGGTGATCTCGTCGGTGCGTGCGGTCCAAGCGGGAACTGGCGACGACCGGATGTCGCTGGCCGTCGTCAGCGAAGGCCAGTACGGCGTGCCCGAGGGCCTCGTCTTCAGCTACCCGGTCACGTCCGACGGCCGCACACATCGCGTCGTGGACGGCATCACGCACGGACCCGAGGCGCAGGCCGCCATCACAGCGACGACCGAGGAACTGGTCGCCGAGCGCGCGGGCGTCGCGGACTTGGTCCCCGCCTAATGCGCGCCCTCAGCCGACGATGTCGGCCTCGGTGAAGAACTGGGCGATCTCGGCCTTGGCGTTCTCGGGGCTGTCGGAGCCGTGCACCGAGTTCTCGGTGAAGCCCTCGGCGTAGAGCTGGCGGATGGTGCCGGGCGCGGCGTTGGCCGGGTTGGTCGCCCCCATCACTTCCCGATAGCGCGCCACCGCGCCGTCGCCCTCCAGCACCTGCACCACCACGGGGCCGGAGGTCATGAAGCCCACCAGATCCTCGAAGAACGGCTTGCCCTTGTGCACGTCGTAGAACCGCTCGGCGTCGGCCCTCGAGAGGCGGATGCGGCGCTGGGCGACGATGCGCAGGCCCGCGTCCTCGATCACGGCGTTGATCTTGCCGGTGAGGTTGCGGCGCGTGGCGTCGGGCTTGAGGATCGAAAGCGTGCGTTCGGGCATCTTCTGGATGTCTGTTCTTGATATCTGGCGGATCGGGGAGTGCGCGCATATAACGGCCCGCGCCGGCGCCGCCAAGGCGGGCCGACACCTTAAGGGACGAAGCGTTTTGCCGAGCGGCGCAGGGACTCGAAGTCGAGGCTAGAGCCGGGCCGGCCAACGGCCCCCGGCGCCGTGGGCGTGGCGACGCCCGGCGGCCGCCTTTGCTCGTCTCCCCGATCCCAGCTTTAGAAGCCCGCTTCCCCCATGCTCCGCATCCAGGACCTTGTCTTCGACGCCTACGGGCGCCGCTTCTTCGATTCGGCCTCCGCCGCGCTGCCGACCGGCGCGAAGGTCGGCCTCGTCGGCCGCAACGGCGCCGGCAAGACCACCCTCTTCCGCCTGATCAAGGGCGAGCTGAGCGCGGGCTCCGGCGACATCGTCCTGCCGAAGATCGCGCGGATCGGCTCGGCCGACCAGGAACAGGCCGCGACGCCCGTCCCGCTGATCGACACGGTGCTGGCGGGCGACGTCGAGCGCGCCGCGCTGACCGCCGAGCTCGAGACCGCGCCGCCCGAACGCCTCGCGGACATCTACGCGCGCCTGGCCCAGATCGGCGCCGACGCCCAGCCGGCCAAGGCCGCCGAGATCCTCGTCGGCCTCGGGTTCAGCCAGGCCGACCTCGAGCGCCCGATGGCCGAGTTCTCGGGCGGCTGGCGGATGCGCGCGGCGCTGGCGGCGGCGCTGTTCGCCGAGCCGGAGCTGCTGCTGCTCGACGAGCCGACCAACTTCCTCGACCTCGAAGGCGCGCTCTGGCTGGAGTCGCGGCTGAAGCGGCATCCCTCCACGGCGCTCGTCATCAGCCACGACCGCGAACTGCTGGACCGGGCGATGGACTTCATCCTCCACCTCGACCAGGCCAAGCTGACGCTCTACGCGGGCGGCTTCACCGCCTTCGAGCGGCAGCGCGCCGAGCGGCTGGAGCTGCAGAGCTCGATGCGGGCCAAGATGGAGGCCCGGCGCGCGCACCTGCAGTCGTTCGTCGACCGCTTCCGCGCCGGCACCAAGGCGCGCCAGGCGCAGTCGCGCCTGAAGATGATCCAGCGGCTGGGCGCGATCCCGCCGGTCGTCGAGGAGGCGACCGCGCCCTTCCTGCTGCCCTCGCCGGAAAAGCCCTTGCCGCCGCCGCTGGTGCGGCTCGAAGGCGCGTCGGTCGGCTACGACGGCGTCCCGGTGCTGGAGCGCCTCGACCTGCGCCTCGATCCGGGCGACCGCATCGGCCTGCTGGGCGTCAACGGCGCCGGCAAGACCACCTTCGCGCGGCTGCTGGCCGGCGACCTGCCGCTGATCGGCGGCAGGCTGCTGCGCGACCGGCGCATGAAGGTGGGCTGGTTCCACCAGCACCAGGTCGAGGTGCTCGCGCGCCGACGACACGCCGCTGCAGATCATCGGACGGGCCCTCCCCGGCCTCACCGAGGCGCAGCGCCGCGGCCGGCTCGCCGCCTTCGGCTTCGGCGTCGATCGGGTGACCACGCGGATCGACCAGCTCTCCGGCGGCGAGCGCGCGCGCCTCCTGATCAACCTGATCGCGCTGGAGGCGCCGCACCTCATCCTGCTGGACGAGCCGACCAACCACCTCGACATCGATAGCCGCCACGCTCTTCTCGACGCCCTCAACGACTACGAGGGCGCCGTGGTGCTGATCACCCACGACCGGGCGCTGATGGAGATGGTCGCCGACCGGCTCTGGCTCACCGGCGAGGGGACGGTCACCGCGTTCGACGGCGACATGGAGGACTACGCCAGGCTGGTGCTCGACCGCGCCCGCGCCGCCGCGAGGGCCCCGGCCGCCAAGCCGCCGGCCGCGGAGTCAGCGCCGGCGCGTCGGCCCGCCGCGGCCATTGGGCCGCTGAAGCGCAAGCTGGAAGCCGCCGAGGCGGCCCTGGCGCGCGAGACCATGCTGCTGGCCGAGCTCGACGAGGCGCTCGCCGATCCCGCGCTCTACGCAAAGGACCCGGCGGGGACGGCGCGCCTGACCGAGCGCCGCACGCGCCTCGCCGAGCGCCTCACCCGGGCCGAAGCCGCCTGGCTGGAAGCCGCCGAGGCGTACGAGGGCGCGGAGGGCTGACCTCCGCTCTCCCAAAACGTCCGTCATGGCCGGGCGCAAGTCCCGGCCACCCATGAACACCCTGCGAGCCATGGCCGCGCTCCAGCGCGGCCACACGAAAGGGCGTGTGCTTGGGTCGCCGGGACTGACGCCCGGCGATGACGAAAGTGAGGGGGCTCGAGCTAGCGGGACTCAGCCCGCTGGCCCCTCAGCGCTTCTTCCGATCATCCGCACCTGACCGACCGAACCAGCCCGCTCTGGCTGTCGTAGACGATCGTCTGGCGCGCGGCGTTGTAGTCCATGGTCATCGCGCAGCTGGAGCAGACCACGCGCCGGAGGTTCGGGTTGACCGGCACCGGGATGTCGGTGCGCGGCCGGCCGACCAGGTACTGCAAGGGATCGGCGCCGCAGCTGTCCTTGGACCCCAGGGCCTGCGGCGGGGCCACCACCGGCGGCGGGGCCTCTGCGGCGGGTGGCGGCGCGGGTGGCGGCTTGGCCGGCTCGGCGCAGGCTACCATGCCAGCGACAAGGCCCGCGGCCGCCCAGATCTTCAAGCTGTCCCTCAGGCTTCCTTGCGCCATCCCCCGGCCTCCCCTTGCCGCCAATACGAAACCACAGCCCCGGTCGCCTTGAAACCAGACCACTTCCGGCGCGCGGCGGCCACCGCCGCCTCGTCGCGCCCGTCGAACAAGAGCACGCAGCGCGCGAAGGGCGAGATGTCGCCCGGCTCGGCCCCGTCGATCAGGAAGAGCGCGTCCGCGCCGTTGGGGTTCTCCATGCCGAGCGTGATCAGCACCGGCTGACGCTCGGCCAGCGGCTCGTCGTCCAGCCCGTGCGGCAGGAAGCTGTCGTCGCGATAGCTCCAGAGCCAGCCGTCGAGGTGCTCGACCCGCTCGCGCGCCGTCGACCGCACCAGCGCCTTCCAGCCGCGCGCCAGCGTCTTCTCCAGGAGCTCCGGCAGCGCCTGATCGAGGCTGGTGCGCTCCAGGTGGTAGAACCAGACTTCGCAGGACGTCTCGGTCAAGTCGCAGCCAGTTCGCGCGCCATTTCGCAGAGCATGTCGGCGACCCTATCAGGATGGGTCAGCATGGCCAGATGGTGCAGCGGCTCGCGCCGCACCGGCCACCCCAGGGCCGCCGCCGCGTCGGCGTCGGCCGCGCAGGCGTCGCTCAGCTGCAGATAGGCGGCTGGGACCTCGCGCCACGCCTCGCCGCCTGGCGCCGGCGCTTCGAGGTAGGCGAACGGGACGCGGGGCAGGTCGGCGGCGAGCCCGGCCGCGAGCGCCGGATCGCCGAGCACCCGCGCGATCGCCTCAGCGCCGAACCAGGCGTCCCACGGCGGCAGCACGCCCTCGGCGACGATCGCCTCGAGCCGTGCGACGAGCGCCGGCGGCGCGGTGTCGAGCCAGCGCTGGCCGGGATAGGGCATGACGGCGTCGACCAGGATGAAGCCGGCCGCCCTGGCGCCGAGGCGCTCGGCCAGCGCGGGAACGAAGCCACCCGCGCCGCTGTGGAGGGCGATGATCGCCGGCGCGTCTCCCGCTAACGCCGCCGCGATCCGCCCCGCCGCGCTGCCGTACCAGTCAGGCCCGCTGACGCCGCCATAGTCGACCGCGGTCGCCGGCTGGCCGCGGACTTCGAGCGCGTCCGCCGTGCGTCGCCAGCTCGACGGCCCGACCAGCGGACTATGGATCAGAGCAAGGCCCAAGCCCACTCCATATGGGCCTCAGCCCTCGTAGAAGTCGGCGGCCAGGCGGTCGAGCAGGCGCACGCCGAAGCCGGTCGCCCCGCTCGGGATGGTCGGCACGGTGGAGTTCGGCTTCCACGCCGTCGAGGCCATGTCGATGTGCGCCCAGGCGAGCCCGTTGGTGAACTTCTTGATGAACAGCGCCGCGGTGATCGAGCCGCCGTAGCGCGGGCCGATGTTCTTCACGTCGGCGACTTGGCTCTCGATCAGCTTGTCGTACTGCGCCGGCAGCGGCATCCGCCAGAGCACGTCGCCGGTGGCGTCGGAAGCCGCCATCAGGTTGGCCGCCAGCGTCTCGTCGTTGCAGAAGAGGCCGGCCAGATCCTTGCCGAGCGAGACCACGATCGCGCCGGTCAGCGTCGCCAGGTCGACCATGAACTTCGGCTTGAAGCGGTCCTGGCAGTACCAGACCGCATCGGCGAGCACGAGGCGGCCTTCGGCGTCGGTGTTGATCACCTCGATGGTCTGGCCGGACATCGAGGTCACCACGTCGCCCGGCCGCTGCGCGCCGGCGTCCGGCATGTTCTCCACGAGGCCGAGGATGCCCACCGCGTTGACCTTCGCCTTGCGGGCGGCGAGCGCATACATCGCCCCGACCACGGCGGCAGAGCCGGCCATGTCGGTGATCATCTCTTCCATGCCCTCGGGCGGCTTGAGGCTGATGCCGCCGGTGTCGAAGCAGACGCCCTTGCCGACGAAGGCGATCGGCTGGGCGCTGGCGCTCTTGGCCCCCTTCCACTGGATCACCACCAGCTGGCTCTCGCGCACGCTGCCCTGCCCCACGCCGAGCAGCGAGCCCATGCCGAGCTTCTTCATCTCCTTCTCGCCCAGCACCTCGACCTCGAGGCCGATGCTTGGTGAGGTCGCGCACCCGCCGCGCGTATTCCTCGGGATAGAGGATGTTGGCCGGCTCGGAGACCAGGTCGCGGGCGTAGCAGATGGCGTCGGCGAGGCTGGAGAGGGTCTCGTAGGCCTTGGCGGCGGCCTTCTTGTCGGCGACCGCGATCGCGACCTGCTTCACCGACGGCTTCTTCTCCGGCTTCTCGGTCGTGCGGTACTTGTCGAACCGGTAGGCCGCCAGCTTGATCCCGAACGCCGCGTGCGCCTGCCGCTCAGGGCCGGCCGGCGGCATCATCAGGAGGAGCTTCTCGCTGCCGCTATCCTTGGCGGCGTTGAAGGCGTGGGCGCCGGCGTTCTCGGCGCCCTTGGCGTCGAACGCGCTCTGCTTGCCGGCGCCGACCACCAGCACCCGCCCGGCCGCGACGCCGACCGGCGCGAGGATGCTGACGATCTGCCCCATCTGGCCCTTGAAGCGGCTCGCGCCCGCCGCGCGCTTCAGCGCGCCGGAGAGCTGCTTGTCGAGCGCCTCGGCGGCCGGCGAATACTCGCCGTCCTCGAACGCCAGCACGGCGAGCGCCGTGGTCTCGGCGGGTTTGGCGTCGGCGTCGACGAACTCGATCTTCATGGAGGGCTCCGGCTGGGAAGGACGCCCGCTCGCATAGTCCAACCCGCGGGGCGGCGCAAAGCCGGCAGCTTACGCCTCAGCCCGCCTCCGCCCGCGCCCCTGGCGCACGCTCGACGGGAATAAGCGCGGGCGCCGCCGCGTCTCCCTGGCAGCGATGACCGCCGGAGATCCCTGACATGCGCGCAGACGTGGCGGCCGCCGTGCCGCGGGGGCAGCCCAAGGCCGGCCGCTTCGACCAGGTCAGCATCGGCCTGCATTGGCTGACGCTGCTGCTGGTGGCCGCGCAGTTCACCACCGCGCTGATGCTGGTCACCGGCGGCGAGGACAGCCCCGACGCCGAGCTGCTGCTGGCGGTCCACCGCTCGACCGGCGTCCTCACCTGGTTCGTTGTCATGGGGCGGCTCCTGTGGCGCGCTGCGTTCGCCCACCTGCCGCCCTTCCCGACCAGCATGCCGAGGCTGCAGCAAGTCATCGCCAAGGCCAACGAATACGGCCTCTACGCGCTGCTCGTCCTGCAGCCGCTGACCGGGCTCGGCGACACCCTGTTCCGCGGCCACCCGTTCGTGCTCTTCGGCCTCACCGCGCCGCGCCTCTTCAAGCCGGAGAAGGCGGTGTTCCATGCGCTGCACGCGGCTCACGAACTCGGCGCGATCGCCCTTGCGCTGCTGATCGCGCTGCATGCCGGCGCGACGATCCTCCACGGGCTGGTGCTGCGCGACGGCGTTCTGCAGCGCATGCTGCCCTGGACGGCGAAGGACGCCTGACGGACTTCACCGGCCGGCGCATTTGTGCCAAGGCGCCGCCATGGCCCACGACCACCCAGACCACGACCATGGCCACGGCCAGGCGCCGCCGTCCGACATCGCGCTCAGGGTCAAGGCGCTGGAGTCGCTGCTGGTCGAGAAGGGGCTGGTCGATCCGGCCGCGCTGGACGCGATCGTCGACCACTTCGAGACCAAGGTCGGGCCGCGCAACGGCGCCCGGGTGGTCGCCAGGGCCTGGACCGATCCGGCCTACCGCGCGCGGCTGCTGGCCAACGCCACGGACGCCATCGCCGAGCTGGGGTTCGCCGGCGCGCAGGGCGAGCACCTGGTGGCGGTGGAGAACACGCCCACCATCCACAACCTCGTCGTCTGCACCCTCTGCTCCTGCTACCCGTGGCCGGTGCTGGGCCTGCCGCCGGTCTGGTACAAGTCGCCCGCCTACCGTTCGCGCGCCGTCATCGATCCGCACGGCGTGCTGGCCGAGTTCGGGACCGAGCTGGGCGACCACGTCAACGTCCGCGTCTGGGATTCCACCGCCGAGGTCCGCTACCTGGTGATCCCGGAGCGGCCGCCCGGGACCGAAGGCCTGGACGAGGCCGCGCTCGCGGCGCTCGTCACCCGCGACGGCATGGTCGGGACGGCGCGGCTGTGAACGGCGTCCACGACATGGGCGGCATGCACGGCCTTGGCGCGCTTGCGCCAGGTAACGCCTCTGGGCCGAACGAGCCGGTCTTCCACGCCGACTGGGAGCGGCGCGTGCACGCCCTGGTGATCGCCTCGCCGACCCGCGTCAACATCGACGCCGGCCGCCACCAGCGCGAGCTGATCCCAGGCGCCGACTACCTGCGCATGAGCTACTACGAGAAGTGGTTCGCGGCGCTCTGCGAGATGCTGGTGAAGGGCGGCGCGGTGAGCGCGGACGAGCTGGCGAGCGGGCGCCCCGATCCGGCCGCGCCGAAGGGCGCGCCGCGCCTGGCCCCTGCGGCGGTGACGCCGGCGCTGACCACGCGCGGCTCCTATCAGCGCGAGGTCGCGGCGCAGCCCGCTTTCCAGGTCGGCGACCGCGTCCGCGCGGTCAACATCCATCCGACCGGCCACACGCGGCTGCCCCGCTATGTCCGCGGCCGCGCCGGCGTGATCGAGCGCCGGCACGGCGCCCACGTCTTCCCGGACGTCCACGCCCACGGCGGCGGCGAGGACCCGCGCCATCTCTACACCGTGCGCTTCGCCGCCCGCGAGCTCTGGGGGCCGGACGCAGCGGCGCGCGACAGCGTCAGCCTCGACCTCTGGGAGCCCTACCTTGAGCGGGCCTGACGCCGCTTCGCTGGCCGTGCTGCCGGGCCTGCCGCGCGACGCCGGCGGCCCGGTGTTCGCCGAGCCATGGCAGGCGCAGGCGTTCGCGCTCGCGGTGCAGCTCAGCGCCGCCGGCGCCTTCACCTGGCCCGACTGGGCAAGCGCCCTTGCCGCTGAGCTCGCCACCGACCCGGCCGACGACGGGGCACGCTACTACGCGCACTGGGTCGCGGCGCTGGAGCGCCTCGTCGCCGCGAAAGGGCTCGCGGGCCTTCCTGAACTGGCCGCGCGCAAGGCCGATTGGGCCGAGGCTTACCTGCGCACGCCGCACGGCAAGCCGGTCGAGCTCGCACCGACCGCCGAACCCCACTGACCGAGGCCCATATGCCGACCGCCAACCTGCCGACCATCGACCTCTACTACGAGCGCGTCGGCGAAGGCTCGCCGCTGCTCTTCATCTCGGGCACGGGCGGCGACCTGCGCGTGAAGCCCAACGTGTTCGACGGGCCGCTCGCCAAGGCGTTCGACCTCGTCGCCTACGACCAGCGCGGCCTCGGCCGCTCCGCCAAGCCGGACGTGGACTACACGATGGCCGACTATGCGGACGACGCAGCAGCGCTGCTCGACTTCGTCGGCTGGGAGCGCGCCAAGGTGGTCGGCGTCTCGTTCGGCGGCATGGTCGCCCAGGAACTCGTGCTGCGGCACCCGGCCAAGGTCGAGCGGCTGGCGCTCTGCTGCACCTCGCCCGGCGGCGCCGGCGGCGCCTCCTACCCGTTCCACGAGATCCAGCACCTGAAGGGCGAGGACCGCGCCAAGTTCCTGATGCCCATCTCCGACACCCGCCGGGACGCCGCCTGGGCCGCCGCCAACCCGGAGACCTACGCCCAGTTCGTCGCCATGGGCGCGGCCGACCCCCACGCCGGCGAGCCTGGCCGCGAGATGGGGGCGCGCCGCCAGCTCGAGGCCCGCGCCGGCCACGACACCTGGGACCGGCTCGACCAGATCGCCTGCCCGGTGATGATCGCCGCCGGCCGCTTCGACGGCATCGCCCTGCCGGCGACGCAGGAGCGAATGGCCGGCCGCATCACCGGCGCCGACCTGCAGTTCTTCGACGGCGGCCACCTCTTCATGATCCAGGACCGCACCGCGACCCCGGCGATCGCCGCGTTCCTGAACGGGTAGCCTCAGCAGCTGTCCAACTTGCGGCGCCGGACGGGGCGTGACAGCGTTCCGCCATGTCGGAGGCGGCGCAGACGTCCGAGGCGGCGAAACGGGGCGGGACGCCATCCCGCTCGCTGCTCATGGAGCGGATGCTGAACTTCTCCGATGGGGTGTTCGCTATCGTGCTGACGCTGCTGGCGCTCGACCTGCGGCTCCCGCCGGGCGCCAACGACGCGCACCTTGCAACGGCCGCGCTGCAGGTCTCCGGCTCGCTCACGGCCTTTGCGCTGAGCTTCGCGATCGTCGGCGTCTTCTGGCTCGTGCACCTGTCGACGATGCGGGCGCTGGTCAAGTTCGACTGGGTCGTCGCTGCGGTGAACGTCCTCTTCCTGTTCACCATCACGCTGACGCCGTTCGCAACAGCGCTGGTCGGCAAGTTCGGCACGCAGGGCGTCGCCTGGCGCTTCTACTGCCTCACGATCGTCCTGATCAGCCTGGCGCTGTGCACGCTGATCGCGGTCAGCCACCGCGATGAGCCCAACATGATCCACGAAGATCATCACGGACGGTTCTGGTACCGGCTGTTGCGGTGCGCCACGCCCGGCGTCGCCTTCGCGATCGGCTTGGTCCTGAGCCTCGCCGGCCTGCACATGCTATCCAGCTTCTGCTGGGTGCTCGTGCCGCCGCTGATGATCGCCGTCCGGCTCGCCTACCACGAGCGGCCGGGGCTCATGGTGCTGCAGGCGCTGTCGAGCGGTCCAGGCCGGCGCGCCTGACAGTCGCCGGAAGGTGGGCTAACAGGCTTCGGGCGGCTTGGGGTTGAGACGCATGAAAAACTGGGTGTTGTCGGCGGCGCTGGCGGCGGCGCTGGTTCCGGCCTCGGCGGGCGCGGCGCCGGCCATGCTGGGGTTCTCGGGCAAGGACGCCGACGCGGAGCGGGCGCTGGAGGCGAAGTTCGACGCGGGCCTCTCGGCCGGCGAGATCGACGCGCGGCTGCAGCGGCTCTCGGCCGCGCCCAACCAGGTCGGCTCGCCGCACGACAAGGCCAACGCCGAGTGGGTGCTCGGCCAGCTGAAGAGCTGGGGCTGGGACGCCCGCATCGAGACCTTCCAGGCGCTCTACCCGACCCCGCTGAGCGAGTCGCTGGAGCTGGTCGGGCCGGCGCCGTTCAAGGCGACGCTCAGCGAGCCGCCGGTCGCCGGCGACGCCACCTCGGCGGTCCGAGACGGCGCCTTGCCGCCCTACCTGGTCTACGGCGCCGACGGCGACGTCACCGCCGACCTCGTCTACGTCAACTACGGATCGCCGGCCGACTACCTGGCGCTGGCGCGGCTCGGCGTCGACGTGCATGGCAAGATCGTCATCGTCCGCTACGGCCAGATCTGGCGCGGGCTGAAGGTGAAGCTCGCCGCCGAGCACGGCGCGGTCGGCTGCATCATCTATTCGGACCCCGCCGACGACGGCTACGGACCGGGCGACGCCTATCCGAAAGGCGCCTGGCGGCCGGACGAAGGCGTGCAGCGCGGCTCGATCCTCGACGTGCCGGTGCGCTCGGGCGATCCGCTGACCCCGAACGTCGGCGCGACGGCCGACGCCAAGCGGCTGCCGATCGGCGAGGCCGAGACGCTGATGAAGATCCCGGCGCTGCCGATCTCCTACGGCGACGCCCAGCCGTTCCTGGCGGCGCTGGCCGGCCAGGTCGCGCCGAAGTCGTGGCGCGGCGCGCTGCCGCTCACCTACCATGTCGGCCCCGGCCCGGCGCGGGCGCACCTGGTCGTCAAGTCCGACTGGAGCGAAAAGCCGCTCTACGACGTCATCGCCGTGATGCGCGGCGCCGAGCGGCCGGACGAGTGGGTGATCCGCGCCAATCACCGCGACGGCTGGGTGTTCGGCGCCTGGGACCCGCTCTCGGGCCAGAGCGAGATGCTGGAGGAGGCGCGCTCGATCGGCGCGCTCGCCAGGACCGGCTGGCGCCCGCGGCGCACCATCGTCTACGCCAGCTGGGACGGCGAGGAGCCGGGGCTGCTGGGCTCCAGCGAATGGGCCGAGGCGCACGCCGACGAGCTGAGGGCCAAGGGCCTGCTCTACGTGAACTCCGACTCCAACACGCGCGGCATCCTGACCGCGAGCGCCAGCTATGACACCCAGCGCCTCATCAGCGAGGCCGCCGGCGACGTGAAGGATCCCGAGACCGGCGCCAGCGCCAAAGCGCGCGCCGCCGCCGCGCTGCAGGTCGCCGGCCTCGCCGACGGCGCGACCGACGAGGTGAAGCGCCGCGCCAAGGAGGCGGCGATCGGACCCGACCTGCCGATCCTGCCGCTGGGCTCCGGCTCCGACTACACGCCGTTCGTCCAGCACCTCGGCGTCGCCTCGATCAATCTGGAGTACGCCGGCGAAGGCGAGCAGGCCGGCGTCTACCACTCGCAGTACGACACCTACGAGCACTTCGCCCGCTTCGGCGATCCGGGCATGCGCTACGGCGTGGCGCTCGCGCAGACGGCGGGGCGGCTGGTGCTGCGCGCGGCCGACGCCGACGTCGCGCCGCTGCAGTTCGGCGACCTCGCCGCCAACCTGGCGGCCAACCTCGACGAGGTGAAGAAGCTCACCGACGCGATGCGCGAGCGCTCGGCGACCACCGACCGCCTGCATCGATCAACGCGCCTTCGAGCTCGCCGCCGACCCCACCAAGGCGAGCGCGCCGCCGCCGCGCGACGACGCTGTGCCGGCCATCGACTTCGCGCCGCTGGAGACGGCGATCGCCAGGCTGAAGGCGAGCGCGGCGGACTACGACGCGGCGCTCGCCGCCGCGCCCGAGCTGCCGCCGGCGACGCGGGCCAAGCTCGACGCGGTGCTCATCGGTGTGGAGCAAACGCTGACCGACCCGCGCGGCCTGCCCGGCCGGCCCTGGTACGTCCACCTGATCTACGCGCCAGGCATGCTCACCGGCTATGGCGCGAAGACCCTGCCCGGCGTGCGCGAGGCGATCGAGGGCCGCCGCTGGGCCGAGGCGCAGGACTTCATCGCCCGCACGGCCGCCGCCATCGACGCGGCGCGGGCGCGGATCGAAGCGGCCACGGCCATCATCAAGGCCGGCTGACCCGCACGCCATACCGTCATTGTCATCCCGGAATGCGCGCAGCGCTTGTCCGGGATCTACTTGGCGCGGCTGTTGGAAGTGGATCCCGGACAGCTCGCTGGCGCGAGCGCCCGGGATGACAACGGTTGTAATGGCGGAAGCTGTAGCGCGCGGGCCGGTTCGGGCGTTATCCAAGCGGATGGCCAGGCGTCCACAACCGGAACGACAAGCTCGCGGCGGCCGCGGCCGTGGCGCCGATCGCCGCGCCGGCGGTTATCCGCCGGTGGGTGTCGCCGACGTGATCGAGCGCGACGCCGACGGCGACCTCTTCGTGCGGCCGGCCAATGCCGACGACGCCGCGCCGCTCGCCCGCCTGGCGCCCGATCGCGGCGAAAAGGCCGCCGGCGCGCCGGGGCTGGGCGACCGGCTGCTGGTGCGCTTCGAGACGCTGCCAGACGGGCGAGGTCGAGGCGCGGCTGATCAAGCGGCTCGGCCAGAGCGCCCACCGCATCCTCGGCGTCGTGCGCAAGGCGCGGCGCGAGGTGCGCGTCGAGCCGGTCGACCGCCGCTCGAAGGAGAGCCTGCTGATCCCCGAGCTCGAGGGCCGCGACCTGAAGGACGGCGATCTGGTGCTGGCCCAGGTCGGCGGCAATGCCGAGCGGCGTTATGGCCCCAAGCGCGGCAAGGTGCTGGAGGTGGTCGGCCGCGAGGACGACCCGCGCGCCGCCTCGCTCATCGCCATCCACGCCCGCGGCATCCCGACCGGCTTCCCGCCGGACGCCGAGGCCGAAGCCGAAGCGGCCAAGCCGCCGACCCTCGCCGGCCGCATGGACCTGCGCGAGCTGCCGCTGGTCACCATCGACCCGCCGGACGCGCGCGACCACGACGACGCGGTGTTCGCCGAGCCGGACGACCGATCCGCGCAATCCGGGCGGCTGGATCGCCTGGGTCGCCATCGCCGACGTCGCCGCCTACGTGCGGCCGGGCTCGGCGCTGGACACGACAGCCCGCGAAAAGGCCAACAGCGTCTACTTCCCCGACCGCGTCGAGCCGATGCTGCCGGAGCGTGCTCTCCGCCGGCCTCTGCTCCCTGCGCGAAGGCGAAGCCGCGTGCCTGCCTCGCGGTGCGGATGGTGTTCGACGCGCAAGGCAGGAAGCGCAGCCACCGCTTCCACCGCGGCCTGATGCGCTCGGCCGCCAAGCTCTCCTACGAGGAGGCGCAGGCCGCCATCGACGGCCTGCCCGACGACCGCGCCCAGCCGCTGATGGAGCGGGTGCTGCAGCCGCTGTTCGCCGCCTACGCGGTGCTGAAGGCGGGGCGCGACGTTCGCGCGCCGCTGGAGATCGAAGTCGGCCGAGCGGCGCATCCACTTCGGTGCGGACGGCAGGATCGCCGCGATCGTCCCGCGCGCCTCGCTGCCGGCGCACAAGCTGATCGAAGAGTTCATGATCCAGGCCAACGTCTGCGCCGCCGAGACGCTGGAGCAGCGCCGCACGCCGCTGATCTACCGGGTGCACGACACGCCCAGCGACGAGAAGATCCAGGCGCTGGTCGACTTCCTGGAGACGCTCGGCATCCGCCTGGAGCAAGGGCGCAGGCGGCCGACCACCAAGCGCTTCGACGAGCTGCTGGAGCAAACCCGCGGCGGTCCGCATGCGGACATTGTCAACGAGGTGGTGCTCCGCACCCAGATGCAGGCGATCTACGACACCGACAACATCGGCCACTTCGGCCTCAACCTCGACCGCTACGCCCATTTCACCTCGCCGATCCGCCGCTACGCCGACCTCGATCGTCCACCGTGGCGCTGATCCGGGCGCTGGGCCTCGGCGACGACGGCCTCACCGAGACCGACATCGTGCGGATGAAGGACACCGCCGAGCGCATCACGATGGCCGAGCGCCGGGCGATGGCGGCCGAGCGGGACGCCACCGACCGCTACGTCGCCGCCTTCCTCTCCGAGCGTGTTGGGGCCGAGTTCGAGGGCCGCATCACCGGCGTCACCCGCTTCGGCCTCTTCGTGCGGCTGGCGGAGACCGGCGCGGATGGCCTCGTGCCGATCAGCAGCCTGGGCGACGAGTACTTCATCCACGACGAGAAGGCCCACGCGCTGGTCGGCGAGCGCTCCGGCGCGCGCTGGCGGCTTGGCCGCGAGGTCGAGGTGCGCCTGAGGGAAGCCACCCCGATCACCGGCGGCCTGCTCTTCGAGATGCTGAGCGAGCCAGAGGCTGGCGAAGCCGGCGCGCCCCGCCGCCGCGGTCCCGCGCCACCCCGCCGCGCCGCCCGCTATCCACGCGGCCGGCGGCGTTGAACGCTTGCCCCGGCGGGCGGCGCACGCCATGGTCGGCGGATGGCCGAACAAGCGTTTGAACCGCATCCCGACACGCCCCGCATGCCGCCGCGCCAGGGGCGCGCGGTCCGACCCCGCGACGCCGCCACCCTGATCGTGCTCCGCCGCGATGGGCCCAAGCCCCGCGTGCTGATGGGGCGGCGCCACGGCGGGCACAGCTTCATGCCGGACAAGTGGGTGTTCCCGGGTGGGCGGATCGATCCCAGCGACTTCCGCGCGCCGGCGGCCGCCGAGCTGCGCCCCGCGGTGGCCGACCGGCTCGCCGCGGCCGGCCCTCCCCGGCGCACCCGCGCGCTGGCGTTGGCGGCGATCCGCGAGACCTTCGAGGAGACCGGCCTGCTGCTGGCCAAGCCCGGGCAGCCATCATCGCGTGGTCGCCGGCCCCTGGCGCGAGTTCCTGGCGCAGGGCGCGCTGCCCGACCTCTCGGCGCTCGACTTCATCGCTAGAGCCGTCACCCCGCCGATGGTGCCCAAGCGCTTCGACGCCCGCTTCTTCATGGCCGACGCCGAGCGCCTGATCAGCCTGGAGCGGCAAGCGGACTGTGGCGAGCTGGACGAGATTGCCTGGTTCGAGCTGGAGGATGCGCTGGCGCTCGACCTGCCGACAGTCACCGAATACGTGCTGAAAGAGATCCCACTGCGCCTGGCCGACGCCGGCCGGCCGATCCCCGACTGGCGCATGCGCCGCGGCAAGCGCGGCATGACGGCGGCCTGAATCCTTCTCCCCTTGCGGGAGAAGGTGGCGCGAAGCGCCGGATGAGGGGTCAACGGGCGCTCGAGGCCAGCCAGTCGCAGGCTAGTCACCAGCGGTGGCCGTGAGCCCGTGACCCCTGGGGCCTGCATGCCGTGGATGAGCTGGGGCCGCGGCCACCTCTTTCTAGAGCCCGAACAGTTGCCGGGGGCAAGACCCCGCACGCAAGGATGGGAGAGGGAAGATGGGCGGTTGGGACGTCGGTGTGGACGTATCGAAGCTCTGGCTCGACGTGGCGGTGCTGCAGACGGGGGAGACGTTGCGCCTGGCCAACGACGCGGCCGGCCGGGCCGATCTGGTCCGGCGCTTGAAGAGGGCTGAGGTCAGGGCGATCGGTCTGGAGCCCAGCGGCGGCTATGAGCGGCGCCTGGCCAAGGCGCTGGCCAAGGCAGGCCTGCCGGTGCGCCTGGTCAACCCGTTCCGGCTGCGCCAATACGCCCGCGCCGTCGGCAAGCTGGCCAAGAACGACCCCGTCGATGCGCGCCTGATCGCGCGCTTCGTCGCCGAGCTGCCGACCCGGCCGCCGCGCCACGATCCCATGCTCGAGCAGATGGCCGAGCTGGTGACGGCCCGCCGTCAGCTCACCGACGACAAGGTCCGCCTCGGCAACCAGATCGAGCACCTGCGCGATCCGGTCCTGCGGCGCATGAGCAAGCGGCGGCTCGCAAGCCTGCAGACGCAGATCCTGGCGATCTCCAAGCGCCTGGCCCAGCTCGTCGCCGACGAGACGCGGCTGGCTGCCAAAGATCGGCTGATCCAGTCGGTCCTGGGCGCAGGGCCGGTGCTCAGCCATACCCTGATCGCCCTCGTCCCGGAGCTGGACGAGGTCGATCGGCGCGAACTGGCCGCCCTGGTCGGCGTCGCCCCCTATGACGACGACAGCGGCAAGCGCCACGGCAAGCGCTCCATCTGGGGCGGTCGCGCCGAGGTCCGCCACGCCCTCTACATGGCCGCGCTCTGCGCAAGCCGCTGCAACCCGGTCCTCAAGGCCTTCCACCAGCGCCTGGTCGCCGGCGGCAAGACCCCAAAGGTCGCCATCATCGCCGTCGCGCGCAAAATGCTCGGCATCATCCAAGCCTTGCTCCGCAGCCGGCAACCCTGGGACGCCGCACACGCCTGAACAACACAGTTGCTCATCCGTCGGGCTCCGCCCGCCACCTTCTCCCGCAAGGGGAGAAGGAGCGCGCGGCGGCGCGCGGTTTCGCCGCTTGACGCTGCGGAGCGGCGCCGCGAACATCGCCGCGTCGCGATGCCGGGGGGGCGATGAACATCCTGCAGCGCAGCTCGACGTCCTTCGCCGAGCTCCTGAGACACAACCTCATCCACCTGCGCGACATGGCGCTGGTGGAATTCCTGACCTACCTCGTGGTCGGGGCGGCGGTGTTCGCGCTGGTGATGCATCTGCACCGGCGCGGCGTCTTCCGCTTCCTGATCCGCGCGCCGGGCCCGAAGCCCGCCCAGGTGCACCGCGAGGTCTACAACTCGGCGCTCAGCGTGGTGCTCTACAACGGCGTGCAGCTGGTCACCCGCGTCTTCGTCCTGGCGTTCGGCTACGTGGTGACGCTGGGCAATCCGATGCCGCTCTGGGAAGTCGCCCTGAGCTTCCCGCTCGTGCTCGTCGTGCACGACGCCTACTTCTACTGGACGCACCGCTGGATGCATCACCCGGCGCTGTTCCGCACCTTCCACTGGGAGCACCACAAGAGCCAGACGCCGACCGTCTTCACCGCCTATTCGTTCGCGATCCCGGAGGCGATCGTGCAGGGCCTGTTCGGCGTCTTCTACGTGGCGCTGTTCCCCGCCACCTTCGCGACGCTGATCTTCTTCCAGTTCGTGGAGATCTTCCACAACCTGGCGATCCATTCAGGCATCGACGTCTTCCCGCGCGCCCTCGTCATCCATCGGCGCTGGGGCTGGCTCGCCGGGCCGACCTACCACGACCTCCATCACCGCACCGCGCGCGGCAACTACGGCCTCTACACCCGTTTCTGGGACCGGCTCTGCAAGACCGAGCACCCGGACTTCGTGCGCATCTATGAATACGTCCACGCGCCGCAGAACGATGGGCGCGCCTACCGCGAGGTGCTGGGGCGCGGCGCCATCAGCTCCCAGACCGAAGGCGCCTCGGGACGCGACGCCATGGCCCCGCAGACCGAGGGCGTCTCGGGCTGATCACCCAAGCGGCGCGGCTCAGTCGGGCAGGCCGAGCGCCTTCAGGTTCGCCACCATTCGGTCCGTGGCGTCCGTCGAGAACGCCATGGCGCGCCGGAACTTCGTCGCAGTCATGTCGGGATAGGCGCGGAGCATCTGCGCATAGGCCCGCTGCGCCTCTTCCATGCGGCCGGCGCCCGACAGCGCCGACGCCAGATGCCGGTGCAGCCAGAGGGCGTGCGGCTGCTCTTCAAGCCCGCGCCGATAGAGGGCAATGGCTTCCTCGTAGTGCTGCTGGACTTCGTGCGCCGAGCCGATGCCGACGTAGTTGTTGAAGTTCATCGGATCGAGCGGACTGAGGCGCAGCGCGCGCTCGAACTTCTCGATCGCGATCTCCGGCTGTCCGCAATAGACGTCGACCCAGGCAAGCCGGCTCCAGGCCCAGGCGGCGTTGGGGTCGATGGCGACGGCGCGCTCGAGCAGCACGCGGGCCGTTCCGAGGTTGTGGACGAAGGTGTGGACCGCGCCGAGCACGGCCAGGATCAGCGGATCGTCCCGGCTGAGCTGGGCGGCGCGTTCGGCCAGCGCCAGCGCCAGCGCCTGGCTTTCGTCGATGTCCGCCGCCCAGGTGTAGACCGACCGCTGCGCGTGGCACCAGGCGGCGAGCGACAGGGCCAGCGGATAGTCAGGATCGATCGCGAGCGCCTTGTCGAGCAGCTCGAGCGCTATGCCGCTGGCCTCTTCCTCCAGCGCCCAGACGTGCGGCATAGCCCGCATGGCGTAGTCGTAGGCCCCGAGGTCCTCCGGGCGCTTGCGCCGCGAGCGCTCGATCTCCGCGATGCGGATCGACGGCTGCAGCGCGCCCGCCACCTGTTCGGTGATGCGGTCCTGCAGGTCGAAGATGTCGTCGACCTTGCCGTCGTGGCGGCCGGTCCACACGTTTGCGCCGCCTTCCGTCTCGACCAGCTCCACGTTGATGCGGATGCGATCGCCGGCCCGCTGGACGCTGCCCTCGAGCACGTAGGCGACCCCGAGCTGCCGGCCGATCTCGCGCACGTTGGTCGTCAGGCCCTTGTAGGCGAACGCGGAGGCGCGGGAGACCACGAAGAACGACTTGATCCGCGAGAGCGCGGACGTGATGGCTTCGACGATGCCGTCGGCGAGGAAATCCTGGCTCGGGTCGGCGCTGAGGTTGGCGAACGGCAGCACCGCGATCGAGGGCTTATCGGGGAGCGGCGGCGCCACGGGCGGCGCGGGCCTGACCTCCGCGGCCGGCGCTGAGATTGCCGGCCGCGGCCCCGCGCCGATCACGTCCGCGATGCTGGCGATCACCTTCTGCCACGCAGGGTGATCGGACGCGCCGGTCCAGCCGCGCAGGTCGGCGCACTGGATCTGGTCGAACGGCATCGGCACGCGCGCATCATCGACCGCGAGCTGCACCAGCTTGTCGTCCGCCCGCGCGCGGTCGGCCTCCGAGCGCACCCAATGGCTCTTGGCCGCTTCCGCCGACCAGATGACCACCACCGCCTTCGCCGAGGCCAGCTGCTCCTCGATCACGTCGGAATAGGCGCGGTGCGAGGGCAGGTCCTCGTCGCGCCAGACGCTGTAGCCCAGCGCGCGCAAGGCTTCGCCCACCGCAAGGGCCTGCCTGGCGGTCGACCGCGCGTAGGAGATGAACACATCCGACATGGCGCCGGCCCCGTCCTGGCCGCCGTGGGACCCTAGCTAGATCGGCCGGAGCCCGGCAAGGGAAAGGTCAATCGCGGCCCCCGCGCCAGCGATGTGGTCGGGTTGGCAAGCGCATCGGGCTGATCGCCTCTCCTGCGGAGCCTGCCTCGTCGCGGCCGACGCATTGACTTCAGGGCCGCGATTCGTATTGTCCGCGCCTTTCGAATTTCCGGCCAATCCGCGCCGGCAAGGACCCCGCGCTCATGGCCAAGCCCGCCTCAATCAAGATCCGCCTCAATTCCTCGGCGGACACCGGCTACTTCTACGTCACCAAGAAGAACGCCCGGACCATGACCGAGAAGCTGGTCCTGAAGAAGTACGACCCGGTGGCCAAGAAGCACGTCGAGTTCCGCGAAGGCAAAATCAAATAGCCCTCGCCACCTGAGGACGGCGCGTCCGGCCAGGTCCAGGCGCTACTCGGTGTCGGCGCGGCGCAGGATCGCGGTGTGCCGGGTGTGGCCCTGGAACGGGGTCTCCGGGTTCTGCTCGGTGAACGGGAAGAGCGCGATGCGGCGCTCCTCGAACGGGACCTTGAAGCCGATGTCGGTGGCCTGGCTGCGGCCGGCCATCTCCAGGCCGCCGTACCACATCGAATCCCACGAGTGCCAAGCCGACTCCCGCATCCACTTGTCTTCCGGATCGGGGATCACGTCGGGCAGCGCGCGGCAGATGATGCTGGCGTAGCCCTTGTCGGGCGGCTGCGAGCGTGAATAGAGCGCGTCGACCGGGCAGAGCCGGAAGTAGCGCAGCAGGTAGTCGAACAGCGAGATCGTCGGGTACCAGTAGGTGGTGAGGTTGGGCTGCAGCGAGCCCATCTCGTTGAAGGCCATCACCGGCAAGTCGTAGTAGGCGACGTTGGTGGAGATGATCGCCAGGCCGCCGTCGCGGATCAGCGGCCGGATCGCGCCCAGCCAGTGCATCGGCGAGAACACGTGGTAGAGCAGGCCTGAGAGGTTCACGAGGTCGAACTGGCCGAACCCCTGGCTGAGCAGGTGGCGCGCCACCGGGACCATCTCCGGGATCACTTCGTAGCGCCAGTTGACGCCGTTGAGGCGCTTTACCTCGTCGATCTTCAGGACCATCTCCGAGATGGTGTCGTTGCCGGTCAGCGGATAGCCGGAGGGACGGGCGTTGTCGGTGGCCACCACCTCGGCCGCGCCGCCCTTGGCCATCAGGGTCGGCATCAGGCCTTCCATCGTGCAGACGTCGAGCGTCTTGCGGCCCCGCAGATCGATCTTGGCGAGGTTGGCCCGCGGCAAGAGGATCATGTCGTCCGGGTAGACGCCCTTGTAGAAGCCGCCGTCCTCGCGCTCGACCGTGTAGTACCACCAGATATCGGGCAGCATCGCTTTGGCTCCCTGCCAACGCCGATGACGCGCTTAGGCTGAGTTGCCCGTCCTGGATAGAGGCGCCTCGCGGGGCGCGTCAGCCGACGGAGTCGCCCTGGCGGGCGAGCGCGCGCTGGAATGCGTCCCGCTGCTTCAGCCGCTCCAGGTAGCGCCGGCAGTTCGGGCGGTAGCGCTCGTGCAGGCCCAGCGTTTCGCCGAGGTAGAGCGCGAAGTGGACCGCGATGTCCGCGATCGTGAAGTGTTGCGCGCAGAGGAAGTCGCGCCCCTCGAGCGCCGCCTCGACCGAGCGCAGGCGCGAGAGGTACCAGATGGAATAGTCCTCCACCGCCTGCGGCAGGCGCCGCGCCTGCGGCTCCAGGCGCGAGTAGCGCAGCACGATGGTCTGCGGAAAGGTCAGCGTCGCGTCGCTGCGATAGAGCCAGTTCAGGTACTCGCCGTAGGCAGGGTCGCCGACGTCCACCCGCAGATCATTGGGCGCATGGCGCTCGGCCAGATAGTGGCAGATGCCGGTCGACTCCGTCATCGTCAGCTCGCCGTCCACGAAGGTGGGGACCGTGCCCAGCGGGTTGATGTCGAGATAGCCGGGGTATTCCGTCCGCGGCGGGAACCGCATGTTGACCAGCTCGTAGTCGAGCCCGAGCTCTTCGAGCGTCCACAGCGGCCGGAACGATCGCGCGTCGCGGCAATGATAAAGCCTCATCGCTTTCCTGCTCCGGGTCCCGCCACCAGGCTCGGCGTCCAGACGGAAGGACATGCCAAAGCTGGCCGCGCCGCGAAAGCTTCCGATCTTCCCAGGTCCGAATTCCCGCTCTAGACGTGAGGACTGCCCACGGCGCTTAACCGCAATCAGACGCCCTGGCCGGAGAGGGACCCTATGTCGCGCATGAAGTTCGGCTGCTTTCTCGCCCCCCACCACCCGATCGGCGAGAACCCGATCCTGCAGTTCCGCAGCGACCTGGCGCTCGCCCAGCGGCTCGACGAGCTCGGCTTCGACGAGTTCTGGTGCGGCGAGCACCACTCCTCGGGCTGGGAGATGATCGACTGCCCGGAGATGTTCCTGGCGGCCGCCGGCGAGCGCACGCACCGCATCAAGCTGGGCACCGGGGTGATCTCGCTGCCCTACCACCATCCCTACAACGTCGCGCAGCGCATGGTGCAGCTCGACCTGATGACCAACGGCCGCGCGATCTTCGGCTCCGGCCCCGGCGCCCTGCCCTCCGACGCCTTCGCGCTCGGCATCGACCCGATGGTCCAGCGCGACCGCCAGGACGAGGCCATCGGCGTCATCAAGCGCCTGATGAAGGGCGAGCGGGTCACGCACGAGAGCGAGTGGTTCACGCTGAAGGACGCGCGCCTGCAGCTCTTCCCGGTGCAGGAGGACATGGAGTTCGTCGTCGCCTCGCAGATCAGCCCCTCGGGCATGACGCTGGCCGGCAAGTACGGCGCGGGCGTGCTCTCCATCGGCTCGATGTCGGCCGCGGGCCTCAACGCCCTGCCGACCCAGTGGAGCTTCGCCGAGGACGCCGCCGCCAAGCACGGCCAGAGCGTCGACCGCAAGAACTGGCGCGTGGTGCTTACGTGGCACCTGGCGGAGAGCCGCGAGGAAGCGGCGCGCCAGGCCGGCAAGGGGCTGATGCGCTGGCACAACGAGTACAATGTCGGCACCCTGCAGCGCCCGGGCGCCGTGGCCTACGCCTCGCCCGAGGATGCGGTCCAGAAGACCGCCTGGGCCGACGGCGCCGTCAGCGTCATCGGCACGCCGGACGAGCTCGTCGCGCAGCTGAAGAAGCTGCGTCGAGATCTCCGGCGGCTTCGGCGTGGTGATCGGCTTCGCGCACGACTGGGCCAATCGCGAGGACACGCTGCGCAGCTGGGATCTGGTGGCCCGCTACGTCGTCCCCGAGATCAACAACTACGTCGAGGGCCTGCGCACCTCTCGCCAGTACCTGATCGACCACCGCGAGTTGTTCGAGCGCGCCGGCCAGGCGATCATGAGCAAGATCATGGAGAACGAGAAAGCCGCCGAGGCGCTAAAGGAGACCCGCCGCGCCATGATGGCCACCACCGGCGGCCACACCCCGGACCTGGAGAAGGCGAAGTCCAAGGCCGGCTCATCGGGCGGCTAGTCGCCCGTTCGGGGCGCAGGGCTCTTAAAGGCCCAGGATCAGGCGGGCGATGATGTCGCGCTGGATCTCGTTGGCGCCGCCGTAGATGGAGCCGGCGCGGTCATTGAGGTAGCGCGCGGTCGCCGTCAGCCCCACCTCCGGGCCCACGAAGTTCACGTTGGCGTTCGGCGCGCGGGCCTCGGGTTGGTGAGCGGGCGCATAGATCCCCAGCGCGTCGAGCGCGAGCTCGTCGATCTTCTGCATCAGCTCGGTCGTCTGGATCTTCATCACCGACGAGACGGGACCGGGCGGCTGGCCCGCCCCCAGCGCGGCCAGCACGCGAAGCTCGGTCGTCTCCGCCGCTTCCAGCGCGATCGCGATCCGCGCCAGCTTCAACCTGAACGATGCATCTTCGATCAGCCGGCCGCCGCCGTCGGCCGGCGCCGCGCCCGCCATCGCGACGAGCCGCTCCAGGGCGACCCGCAGGCCCGGCGCGCCGCCGCCCCCGCGCTCGAACTCGAGCAGGTACTTGGCGACCGTCCAGCCGTCGTTCTCCTCGCCGATGCGATTGGCCATCGGCACGCGGACCTGGTCGAAGAAGACCTGGTTGACCTCATGGTCGCCGGCCAGCGTGACGATCGGCCGGACCGTGATCCCCGGGCTCGCCATGTCGAGCAGCAGGAAGGTGATGCCGGCCTGGGGCTTGCCGTCGCGCCGCGTCCGCACCAGGCAGAACATCCGGTTGGCCAGGTGGGCGTGCGTCGTCCAGATCTTCGAGCCCGACAGCACGTAGTCCGGCCCGTCGGCGACCGCGGCGAGCTGGAGCGCGGCGAGGTCCGAGCCCGCGCCGGGCTCCGAGTACCCCTGGCACCAGTAGTCCTCGCCGGAGAGGATCCGCGGCAGGTAGTGAGCCTGCTGCTCGGGCGTGCCGTAGCGCATGATGACGGGACCGACCATCCGCAGTCCCATCGGGGCGAGGCCGGGCGCGCCGGCGCGGGCGCATTCGGCGGCGAAGATGTAGCGCTGCACGTCGCTCCAGCCCGGGCCGCCGTATTGCTTGGGCCAGCTGGGCGCCGCCCAGCCGCGGGCGTTCAGGATCCGCTGCCACGGCAGGCTGTAGGCCTTATCGATGAAGACGCTGGTCGCCCGCCGCGCTGCCAGGCGCAGCTCCTCCGTCAGCTCCGCGCCCAGGAAGGCGCGCACCTCGTCGCGAAACGCGAGGTCGGCAGGCGCCAGGTCGAGATCCATTCGCTTCACCCAGGTCGGACCAGCGCCTTGCATGGCCCATGCGAGCCCAGGCGCCAAGCTTCGGCGTTTGCTTCCGCTGCGTCGCGCGGGCCAGATTGCGCGCGATGGATTTCACCTTCACCGAAGCGCAGACGCTGCTGCGGGGCAGCCTGGCGGCCTACCTCGCCGACCAGTACGACTTCGAGACCCGCCGCAAGGTGGTCGGCGCCGAGCCGGGATGGCGCCCTGAAGTGTGGCGGGCGTTCGCGCAGGATCTCGGCATCCTCGGCGCGACGGCGCCCGCCGCGGCCGGCGGCTCGGGCGGCGGCCCGGTCGAGATGATCGTCATCATGGAGGAGCTCGGCCGGGCGCTGGTGGTCGAGCCGTTCCTGAGCACGGCGGTGATCGCCGGTGGGCTCCTGGCGCAATCAGGCGCGCCGGCGGCCGACGCGTTGCTGGCGCGGATCGTGGCGGGCGAGATCGTGGCCGCCTTCGCCTTCGCCGAGCCGCATGCCCGCTACGACTGGCGCGACCTGATGACGACCGCCCGCAAAGACGGCGCCGGCTACCTGCTCAGCGGCGCCAAGGCCATGGTCTTCGGCGCACCTTGGGCGACCCACCTGGTCGTGACGGCCCGAACGGGCGGCGGCCAGCGCGAGCCGCAGGGGATATCGGTCTTCATCGTCGACAGGGCGGCCAAGGGGATCGCCACGCGCGACTATGCGACGATCGACGGCCAGCGCGCGTCCGACGTCAGCTTCGACAACGTCAGCCTGCCGGCTGAGGCGCTGATCGGCGATGCGGGCGCGGCGACGCCCCTGCTCGAGCGGGTCATCGACGCGGCGACGGTGGGCCTTTGCGCCGAGTCGATCGGCGTGCTGCGCGCCCTGCACGAGCGCACGGTCGAGTACACGAAGGGCCGCGAGCAGTTCGGCAAGCCGCTGGGGACCTTCCAGGTGCTCCGCCACCGGATGGTGGACATGTACATCCAGCTCGAGCAGGCGGTCTCGATGACCTACCTCGCCGCCATCCGGCTGGCCGATCCCGATCCGCTGCAAGGCGCGAGGGCAGCGTCGGCGGCGAAGGCGCAGGTCGGGCAGGCGCTCCGCTTCGTCGGCCAGTCCGCCATCCAGCTGCACGGCGGCATGGGGCTGACCGACGAGCTCTCAGTCTCGCACTACTTCAAGCGCGCCACCGTGATCGAGACCCAGTTCGGCGACACCGACCACCATCTCGCCCGCTTCGCCGCGCTGAGCTTCGGCCCCGCCGAGACCGCCTGAGACGTCCGCGCGGCCGTCAGGCCGCCTTGACGATCACCGCGTTGCGCCCCGCCGCCTTGGCCGCGTAGACGCGCCTCGTCGGCGCGCTTCAGGAGCGCCTCGGCGCTGTCGCCGGGGCCGGCCGTGGCGGCGACGCCGATCGAGATGGTCACCGACAGCGGCTCGCGCTCGGGGCCGACGCGGAACGGCGAGCCGGCGACGTGCAGCCGGATGCGCTCGGCGATGCGGTGCGCGTCCTCCAGCTTGGTGTCCGGCATGATCACCACGAACTCCTCGCCGCCGTAGCGGCACGGCAGGTCGATGGCGCGCACGTTGGAGGCCAGCCGCACCGCGAACTCGCGCAACACCTCGTCGCCGATGTCGTGGCCGAAGGCGTCGTTGATCTTCTTGAAGTGGTCGATGTCGACCATCAGCGCCGATACCGGATCGCCGCCGCGCACCGCGCGGTTGACGAGGGCGCCCAGCTGGCCGGTCATGTAGCGGCGGTTGTGCAGGCCGGTCAGCTGGTCGGTCACCGCCAGCTCCAGCGAATGGTCGAGGTTGTTGCGCAGGAAGTCGGTATAGCGCTTGCCGCGCACCTGGCTTCTGACCCGCGCCGACAGCTCCTGCGGATCGATGGGCCGCGTCAGCACGTCGTTGAAGCCGATCTCCAGGGCCTTCACCAGCCGCTGGCGGTCGTCGGGGTCGATCACGCCGAGGATCGGCAGGTGGCGCGTCGCCTCGTCGGAGCGGATCTGCGCGGCGAAGCGCAGGCCGTCGAAGCCGCGCGCAGTGGCGTTGACGATGATGAGGTCGACCGGCCCGCGGGCCGTCAGCAGCGCCTTCTCCGGCTCGCTCTCCACGACCGGACGATGCTCGACCGCGAGCTCGGCCGAGATGCGCTGCGCCTGCCGCTCGTGGTCGTCGACGATGAGGATGCGACCGCCGCCGCCGCCGAGCCGAGCCGCGGCGCCGGCGATCACGCCGATCCGCCGGCCGGAAGCCTCGCGCTGGCGCAGCTCGTCGATGACCAGCTTCAGCCGGGTCAGGCTCTTGACCCGCGCGAAGAGCAGCATGTCGTCGATCGGCTTGGTCAGGAACTCGTCGGCGCCGGCCTCCAGGCCGGTGATGCGGTCGCCGCGGCCGTCGAGTGCGGTCACCAGCACGACCGGGATGTGGCGCGTGGCCGGATCGTTCTTCAGCCGCCGGCAGACCTCGAAGCCGTCCATGCCCGGCATCATGATGTCGAGCAGCACCAGGTCGGGCTTCTCCGCCGCCGCCAGCGCCAGCGCGGTCTCGCCGTCGGAGGCGCTCAGCACGTCGTAGTATTCGGCCTGCAGCTTGGCTTGCAGCAGCCGCACGTTGGCCTCGATGTCGTCGACGACCAGGATGCGGGCGGTCACGGCGCTACCTCACGCCGGCGCGCCCTCGGCGGGCTCCAGGTACTTCCGGACGGTATCGAGGAAGTGCCCCACCGAGATCGGCTTGGCGATATAGGCCGCGCAGCCGCCGGCGCGGATGCGCTCTTCGTCGCCCTTCATGGCGAAGGCGGTGACCGCGATCACCGGGATGTGCGCCAGCGATCTCGTCGTCCTTCAGCCACTTGGTGACCTCGAGACCCGAGATCTCCGGCAGCTGGATGTCCATCAGGATCAGGTCGGGCTTGTGCTGGCGCGCCATGGCGAGCGCCGAGAGCCCCTCGCGCGTCTCCAGCGTCTCGTAGCCCTGGGCTTCGAGCAGATCATGAAAGAGCTTCATGTTCAGCTCGTTATCCTCGACGATGAGGACCTTCTTGGGCATTCGCCTCACGACCAGCCTCGATCATTCTTTTCCCACCCGGCAAGGCAACTGCAAGGGCCCCCCGCCTCGCCTCGGGAGCAAGACACCAATATCCTTAAACGCGCGCTAATTGCTACGGGAGCTGACCCGCTGCCCGATTTCCCCCTGCCGCCCGGAGATCGCCGACCTCGAGCTCGACCCCGAGGCGCCGCTGGTGGTGGTCGACGTGGACGAGGTGCTGGCGATGTTCATGCGCGGCTTCGAGCGCTTCCTCGGCGGCCACGGCTACGAGATGCGCATCGACCGTTTCGCCCTGTTCCAGAACATCTTCCGGCCGGGCGAGGGCGAGCACCTCGACGTCGCGGCGGGACGGGCAGCTGTTCGAGCGGTTCTTCGAGGACGAGGTCGAGCACATCGACCCGGCGCCGGGCGCCGCCGAGGCGCTGAGGGCGCTCGCGCGCAAGGCCAGCATCGTCATCCTCACCAACGCGCCGGCCCAGGGCCGCGAGCCGCGCGCCCGCTGGCTGGTCAAGCACGGCTTCGACTATCCGATGGTGGTCAACACCGGCCTGAAAGGCCCGCCGGTGGCCGCCATCAGCCGCCATGACCATGGGCCGCGCCGCCTTCATCGACGACCTGCTGCCCAACCTCGACTCCGTCGCCGAGACCGCGCCGGCGGTCGCCACCTTCCAGATGATCGCCGATCACCGCCTGCGCCCTCTCGCCTTCGCAGCGCCCGAGCGCCACCCCCGCATCGACGACTGGGAGGAGCTCGCCAGAGCCATCGCCGCGGCGATCGGCGCCTAGGCGATCACCAGGCAGGTGGCGTCGTCGGAGGGCTTCAGACGCGGGAAGCGCCGCCAGCAGCGCGTCCGGCCCCTCGCTGACCGTCCGGCGCACCTGCCGCCTCGCCCTGCTTGCCCGCCCGCGCATCTGGGGCTTTAAGTCTCGGCATCATTTCAAACAAACGATTGAGGATGGAACGCCATGGGTTTGCTCGATGGAAAGGTGATCCTGGTCACCGGCGGCGGGCGCGGGATCGGCCGTGAGACGGCGCTCATCGCGGCCAGGCACGGCGCGAAGGTGGTGGTCAACGACCTCGGCGGCGACGTGCACGGCGAAGGCGCCGACCGGGCGCCCGCCCAGGAACGTGGCCGACGAGATCAAGGCCGCCGGCGGTCAGGCGGTCGCCAACACCGAGAGCGTCACCGACCTTCGCGCCGTCGGCCGCATGGTTCAGCAGGCGATGGACGAGCTTCGGCGGCCTGCACGGCGTCGCCAACCCGGCCGGCATCCTGCGCGACCGCATGATGTCCAACATGACCGAGGAGGAGTGGGACGGCGTCATCGAGGTGCACCTCAAAGGCCACTTCAACGTGGTGCGGGCCACCATCAACCACTTCCGCGGCCAGAACGAAGGCGCCTACGTGATGTTCAGCTCCACCTCCGGGCTGATCGGCAACGTCGGCCAGACCAACTACGGCGCGGCCAAGATGGGCATCGCGGGCCTCTCGCGGATCATCGCCATGGAAGGCGCGCGCTACAGCGTGCGGTCCAATGCGCTTGCTCCGGGCGCGATGACCCGGATGACCGACTCGGTGCCGCGCAGCGAGGAGATGGCGCAGCGGCGCGAGGCGATGCGGGAGCTGCAAAGCCCGGTGCGCCCGGCCGAGCTCACCGTGGCGCTGCTGACCCCCGCGGCCAATCACATCTCCGGCCAGATCTTCGGCGCCGGCGGCTACAACCTCTCGATCTATTCGCAGCCGCGGCCGATCAAGACCTACCAGCGCGAAGGCGGCTGGGACGTCCCGGGCATCATCAAGGACTTCTTCCCGCGCGCCGAGCCGGACTTCACCCCGCTCGACCGCTCGGCGATGACCAGCTCCCAGTCCGCCCCGATCCCCGTGCCGGCGAGCTAAGGACGGGCTACGCACGACTCCCCTCCCCGCTTGCGGGGAGGGGACGCTAGTCAGCGCCCTCGAGACTCAAACGTCCGTCACCCTTCTCTACAGCTGCGTGCCGATCGCGGCTTGGCGCGTCGCGGCGGATTTGTTATCAATGATAAGTTATCGTTGATCCTGATCAATTCGCCGGCCGGCGCGGCGCGCGACAGTGGCGTCACAAAGCTGGTCCAAGGAGGCTGCATTGCGCGACACGGAGACTTTGGGCGCGGACCGGGCGGAAGCCCGGACGGAGCACTTCGACGTGCTGATCGTCGGCGCGGGAATCTCCGGCGTCGGCGCCGCCTACCACCTGACCAAGCAGGCGCCCGGCAAGCGCTTCGTGGTGCTGGACGCGCTGGAGAGCTTCGGCGGCACCTGGCTGACCCACAAGTATCCCGGCATCCGCTCCGACAGCGACCTCTACACCTTCGGCTACCGCTTCAAGCCCTGGGTCGGCCCGCCGATCGCCACCGCGGACGAGATCCGCAAATACATGGGCGAGGTGATCGAGGAGAACGACCTTAACCGCCACATCCGCTATCGCCACAAGATCACGCGGGCGAGCTGGTCGAGCGCCGAGAACCTCTGGACCGTCGAGGCCGTCCGGACCGACACCGGCGAGACGCGGCGCTTCACCTGCAACTTCCTCTGGATGTGCCAGGGCTACTATCGCCACGACGAAGGCTATACGCCCGAGTGGGAGGGCCTCGCCGACTTCAAGGGCCGCATCGTCCACCCGCAGACCTGGCCGGACGACCTCGACCTGAAGGGCAAGAGGGTCGTGGTGATCGGCTCGGGCGCGACCGCCGCGACGCTGATCCCCGCGATCGCCGACGAGGCCGCCCACATCACCATGCTGCAGCGCTCGCCGACCTACTTCGTGCCGGGGCGCAACGTCGACGACATGGCCGACCAGCTGCGCGCGCTCGAGATCCCGGAGGAGTGGATCCACGAGATCGTGCGCCGCCAGCGGCTGAAGATGGGGCAGCTGTTCACCAGCATGGCGCTCGAGCACCCCGAGGCGGCGAAGGAGCAGCTGCTGGCGGGCGTCGCGGCGATCATCGGCCCCGAGCTCACCGCCCAGCACTTCACGCCCAGCTACCGGCCCTGGCGCCAGCGCATCGCCTTCGTGCCGGACGGCGACCTCTTCAAGAAGGTGAAGCAAGGCAAGGCGAGCGTCGTCACCGACGAGATCGAGCGCTTCACCGAGACCGGCATCAACCTGAAGTCTGGCGGGACGCTCGAAGCGGACGTCGATCATCACCGCCACCGGCTTCCACCTGTCGGTGCTGGGCGGCATCCCCTTCGACGTGGATGGCGCGCCGGTCGATTTCGCCAAGACGGTCACCTACCGCGGCATGATGTTCACCGGCGTGCCCAACATGGTCTGGGTGTTCGGCTACTTCCGCGCCAGCTGGACGCTGCGCGCCGACATCGTCGCCGACTTCGTCTGCCGGCTGGTCAAGCACATGGACGCGCGCCAGGCGAAGAAGGTCGAAGTCGCGCTGCGGCCCGAGGACGCCGGCATGCGGCTGGAGAGCTGGATCGACCCGGAGAACTTCAATCCCGGCTACCTGATGCGCTCCATGCACCTGATGCCGATGCGCGGCGACAAGCCGGAGTGGCAGCACACCCAGGACTACTGGCGCGAGAAGGACGAGCTGCCCGCCATCGACCTCGAGGGCGCGGAGTTCGTCTACGACGACCGCTCGGCGTCAGCCGAGCCCGTGCATCGCGTTCAGCGCCGCGAACCGGTCGGGGCTTAGGTCCCGACCTTTCAGCGCCGGATGGTCGGGCGCGTAGCGGTGGGCGCGCCACAGGGCGAAGCTCACCTGCGAGCCGCGCACCGACTGGGCGAACGGGTTGTGCCACTCCCAGACCGTCTCGCCGCGGCGCGTCACCTCCAGCACGCGCCCCGGCATGCCCTCGCAGATCAGCGTGTTGCCATTGGCGAGCCGGTCGGCTGACGAGATGTTGGGGCTGAAGAGCGAGAACGGCGGGTTCGCCTGGTACTCCCAGACCACCTTGTCGGTCTTCGGATCGACTTCGATCGCCCGCGAGAACGGCAGCCCCTCGCGGCGCGTGCCGTTGTCGAACATGTGAATGTTGCCGTTCGGCAGCCAGCGGGCGTGATGCTGGCCTGACGTCGTCGGATGGCCGAAGCGCCAGGTCAGCTGCTTGGTCTCTTTGTCGATGATGCCGACGCGGTTGACGTTCTTGCAGGAGAACAGCACCTGGCTGCCGTCGGCGCTCTGGCAGATCGAGTTGGTGTGGGTCCACTCGATCCGCCGCTCGAGGGTCCCCAGCGGATCGAGCTTGGGGTCGAGCACCTCGTCGAGCCGCACCGACCAGACCACCTTGCCCTTGCGGTCGATCTCCTGGAACTCGTCGGTGAGCATCGGATGGTGGCGCACCTTGGCGCGCCGCTGGCCGCGCACCTTGTCGGACAGCGCCTTCTCCATCTGCACGAAGCGGGTGACCAGGAAGGTGTCGTCGCGGGTCTTGAAGAAGTCGTGGTGCAGCAGCGGGTCCTCGTGCTGCCAGAGCACCTCGCCTTCAAAGCTCACCTCGCGCAGGAAGCGGTAGTTGGACGGGAGCTTCCGCGCCCGTTCCTCGAGCAGCATCGGCGGATCGTCCTCCATCGCCGGCTTGAACGGCGTTCCCGGCGGCTCCGGAACCTGGCAGCGGCAGAGCAGCCTCCCCTCGTCGGTCAGGTAGCCGTACTCGGGCTTGGCGTCCGGGAACGACCAGGCGTGCACGACGCGCCCGGCCATGTCGATCAGGTAGACCGCCTCGCCGCCGATCGGCGTGACGATCGTGTAGCCCTTGAAGCTGTAGGCCGGGTTGTGGACCGTCACCCCCGGCTTGCGTTGCAGCGACCAGCCCATACGCGAACGCCCCTCCCCTTACTTGCGGGCTAGGCCATATCGGCGTTCGGCGGATGCAGCAAACGGCGCGGCGGCAAGGCCTGGACTTGCGGCGAGGCCGGGCGCGAGATGCGCTCCATGATCCGCATCGGAGTCGATTTCGGCGGCACCAAGATCGAGGCCGCCGCGCTCACCGCCGACGGGGCGTTCGCGGTCCGGGTGCGCCGGCCCAATCCGGGCGCCTACGAGGCCGCGCTGCAGGTCGTGCGCGAGCTGGTCGGCGAGGTCGAGCGGCAGGCCGACGCAGCCGGCGCGACGGTGGGGTTCGGCGTGCCGGGCTCGGTCTCGCCGAAGACCGGACGCATGCGCAACGCCAACAGCGTCTGGCTGAACGACAAGCCGTTCCAGGCGGACCTCGAGGCGGCGCTGGGGCGGCCGGTCCGGCTGGAGAACGACGCCAACTGCTTCGCGCTCTCCGAGGCGCTCTGCGGCGCGGGCGAGGCCGCGGAGGTGGTGTTCGGCGCCATCCTCGGCACCGGCTGCGGCGGCGGCGTCGTGGTGCGCGGCCGCACCGTCGAGGGCGTCAACAGGATCGGCGGCGAGTGGGGCCACACGCCGCTGCCCTGGCCGACCGACGCCGAGCACGACGCGCACGCCTGCTGGTGCGGCCGCGCCAACTGCCTGGAGACCTGGATCTCCGGCACGGCCTTCTGCCGCGACTACGAAGCCGCGACGGGCGAGACGCTGACCGGCGACGTGATCGCCGAGCGGGCGCGCGCCGGCGAGGCGGCCGCCGGCGCCGCGCTGGCGCGCTACGTCGACCGGCTCGGCCGTGGCCTCGCGGTGATCTGCGACATCGTCGATCCGGACGTGATCGTCTTCGGCGGCGGCATGTCGAACGTCGCCGAGCTCTACGACCTCGTCCCGCCGATCGCCGCCCGCTACGCTTTCTCCGACGTCTTCGTGACCCGCATCGTCAAGTCCCGGCACGGCGATTCCTCGGGCGTGAGCGGCGCGGCCTGGCTCTGGCCGCTGGACCAGGCCGGCGCGCGCCAGGGGGCGCGCTTCAGAGGCGGCGGATGACGGCGCTCTGCCGCGACTGCTTCTGGACCGGCGCGGACGAGCCTGCGCGCTGCCCCAGCTGCCGCTCGCTGCGCCTCGTCCGCCATCCGGAACTGGACCTGCTCTCGATCGCCCACCTCGACTGCGACGCCTTCTACGCCTCGGTTGAGAAGCGCGACCGATCCCGCGCTGCGCGACAGACCGCTGATCGTCGGCGGCGGCGTGCGCGGGGTGGTCACCACCTGCTGCTACATCGCCCGCATGTCGGGCGTGCGCTCGGCGATGCCGATGTTCAAGGCGCGCAAGCTGTGCCCGGAAGCGGTGATCCTGCCGCCCAACTTCGCCAAGTACCGGACCGAGAGCGGGCGGATCATGGAAAAGCTGCGGCGCGTCACGCCGCTCGTGCAGCCGCTGTCGCTGGACGAGGCCTGGCTCGACCTCTCAGGCACCGAGCGGCTGCACCGCGCCACGCCCGCCGTAACCCTGGCGCGGCTGCAAGCCGAGATCGAGCGCGACGTCGGCATCACCGTCTCGATCGGCCTCGCCGCCAACAAGTTCCTGGCCAAGATCGCCTCCGATCTCGACAAGCCGCGCGGCTTTGCGGTGATCGGCGGGCGCGGAAGCCGAGGCGTTCCTGGCGCCGCGGCCGGTCGCCATCCTGCCCGGCGTCGGCCCGGCTTTCGCGCAGACGCTGGCGAGCGACGGCTACGTCACGGTCGGCGACCTCGCCGCGGCCGAGCCGAAGCGGCTGGCCGACCGCTACGGCGCCCATGGGCTACACCTGCATCAGCTGGCGCATGGCCGCGACGCGCGCGCCGTCAATCCACGCGAACGGCGCAAGGCGATGTCGGCCGAGACCACCTTCGACGACGGACATCAGCGACGTCGCCGAGCTGGAGGACATGCTCTGGCCGCTCTGCGAGAAGGTCGCCCGTCACGCCCGCGGCGAGGCGATCGCCGGCCGCGTCGTCACGCTGAAGCTGCGCGCGACCGACTTCCGCATCGTGACGCGCCGCCGCACCCTGCCCTTCGCCACCCAGACCGCGCGGACGCTCTTTCGCTGCAGCGCGGGAAATGCTGATCGCCGAGGCGCGCGGCCGGCTCTGGCGGCTGATCGGCGTCGGCATCTCCGACATCGTCGAATCGGCCGCCGCCAGCGGCGACTTCTTCGACACCGGCGAGTCGCGGGCGCTCAGCGGCGAGAAGGCGATCGACGCCCTGCGCGGCCGATTCGGCGCCGAAGCCATAATCATGGGTCGAACCCTGAAGCGCTGACGCCACCAAACGGGGCTGATCGCGTTGAAAGAACGCAGGTCGCAATTCAACCCTTCCAAAGGGCCCAGGTTTTCATATCTAATCGCGGCGGGGGCTGCGTCGTCTGCATCCCCGCCTGTTGGAGACCCGTCGTGGCGGAGAAGCATCAGGGAGACCAAGTTATCGGCACTGGGACGGCTGTCGTCACGCAGACGAAGCCGAAGACCCAGAAGCCGTCCATGTATCGCGTGTTGATTCTCAACGACGACTACACGCCCATGGAATTCGTGGTCTACATCCTGGAACGTTTCTTCAACAAATCGCCGGAAGCTGCGACTCGCATAATGCTGCACGTGCACCAAAACGGAGTCGGTGTCTGCGGCGTCTTCACCTACGAGGTGGCCGAAACAAAGGTTGCACAGGTGATCGAGACCGCCAGACGCCATCAGCATCCGCTGCAGTGCACTATGGAAAAGGATTGAGAGGCCCAGCTTGCCGTCTTTCTCGCGTAATCTCGAAGAGACCCTCCACCGGGCCGTCGCCTACGCCAACCAGCGCAAGCACGAGTACACCACGCTCGAGCATCTGCTGCTGGCGCTGATCGACGACAATGACGCGGCCGGCGTGATGCGGGCCTGCGAGGTCGATCTCGGCGAGCTCAAGAAGAACCTCACCAGCTATGTCGACAACGAGCTGAAGAGCCTCGTGGTCGACGACGGCGAGGACGCCAAGCCCACCGCGGGCTTCCACCGCGTGATCCAGCGGGCGGTGATCCACGTGCAGTCGTCGGGTCGCGAGGATGTGACCGGCGCCAACGTGCTGGTCGCCATCTTCTCCGAGCGCGAAAGCCACGCCGCCTATTTCCTGCAGCAGCAGGAGATGACCCGCTACGACGCGGTGAACTTCATCGCCCACGGCATCGCCAAGAAGCCGGGCGCCTCGGAGCCGCGGCCCGCCAAGGGCGCGGGCGCCGACAGCGACGACGAGAAAGCCCCGGTCAAGACCGGCGGCGAGGCGCTGGAGGCCTACTGCGTCAACCTCAACGAGAAGGCCCGGCAGGGCAAGGTCGACCCGCTGATCGGCCGCATGAACGAGGTCGAGCGCTGCATCCAGATCCTCTGCCGGCGCACCAAGAACAACCCGCTGCTGGTGGGCGATCCCGGCGTCGGCAAGACCGCCATCGCCGAGGGCCTGGCCCGCAAGATCGTCGGCAAGCAGGTGCCGGAGGTGCTGGCCAAGTCGACCATATTCTGCCTCGACATGGGCGCGCTGCTGGCCGGCACCCGCTACCGCGGCGACTTCGAGGAGCGGGTCAAGCAGGTGATCAAGGAACTCGAGAACCACACGAACGCGATCCTCTTCATCGACGAGATCCACACGGTGATCGGCGCCGGCGCCACCAGCGGCGGGGCGATGGACGCCTCCAACCTGCTGAAGCCGGCGCTGGCGTCGGGTAACCTGCGCTGCATGGGCTCGACCACCTACAAGGAGTTCCGCCAGCACTTCGAGAAGGACCGCGCCCTGGTGCGCCGGTTCCAGAAGATCGACGTCAACGAGCCGACCATCGAGGATACGATCAAGATCCTCCAGGGCCTGAAGACCTACTACGAGGAATTCCACAAGCTGAAGTACACCGCCGAGGCGCTGAAGGCGGCGGTGGAGCTGTCGGCCAAGTACATCACCGACCGCAAGCTGCCCGACAAGGCCATCGACATCATCGACGAGGCCGGCGCCAGCCAGATGCTGCTGCCTGAGGGCAAGCGTAAGAAGACGATCGGAATCAAGGAGATCGAGACGGTCGTTGCGAAGATCGCCCGCATCCCGCCAAAGTCGGTCTCCAAGTCCGACACCGAGGCGCTGAAGCAGCTCGAGACCGACCTGAGGAGCGCGGTGTTCGGCCAGGAAGAGGCAATCGGCCAGCTTTCGGCCGCCATGAAGATGGCCAGGGCCGGCCTCCGGGACGGCGACAAGCCGATCGGCTGCTACCTCTTCTCGGGCCCGACCGGCACCGGCAAGACCGAGACCGCCCGCCAGCTGGCGCTCACCCTCGGCATCGAGCTGCTGCGCTTCGACATGTCGGAGTACATGGAGCGGCACACGGTCAGCCGCCTGATCGGCGCGCCTCCCGGCTACGTCGGCTTCGACCAGGGCGGCCTCCTCACCGACGCCGTCGACCAGCATCCCCACGCGGTCGTGCTGCTCGACGAGATCGAGAAGGCGCACCAGGACGTCTACAACATCCTGTTGCAGGTCATGGACCACGGCGCGCTCACCGACGCCAACGGCAAGAAGGTCGACTTCCGCAACGTGGTGCTGATCATGACCACCAACGCGGGCGCGTCCGACTCGCAGCGCAACTCGATCGGCTTCGGCCGCGGCAAGATCGAGGGCGCCGACGACGAGGCGATCAAGAAGCTGTTCACGCCGGAGTTCCGCAACCGCCTCGACGCGACGGTGGCCTTCAAGGCGCTGACGCCGGAGGTGATCCGGATGGTGGTGCAGAAGTTCGTCCTGCAGCTCGAGGCGCAGCTGGCCGACCGGCACGTCACCATCGACGCGACCGAGGAAGCGATCGACTGGCTGGCCAAGAACGGCTTCGACGAGCTCTACGGCGCGCGGCCGCTCGCCCGCACCATCCAGGAGCAGATCAAGAAGCCGCTCGCCGACGACATCCTGTTCGGACGCCTCTCCAAGGGCGGCCACGTCAAGGTGGTGCTCAAGGACGGCAAGCTGGCCTTCGAGTTCGACGGCCCCGCCCCTGCGCCGGCCAAGCGCACGGTCGAGCCGGAGGCGGAATCCGAAGAGCCCGCGCTGGCGGAGTAGCGCAACGATCTGCCTCCCCCTCGTGGGGAGGGAAGCCCGCGAAGCGGTGGGGTGGGGATGTGCGACGCCACACCCGCGTCTCCGGTGAAGCTACAGACTCCCCCACCCCGTCGACGCTTCGCGCCGACGTCCCTCCCCACTACGGGGGAGGGAACGTCAGTTCCATCGTCTCGCCGAAGGGCGTCGCCTTCCAGCGGCCGGTGAGCTGGCGCAGGCGCTCGCGGACCGCGGCGACGAACGCGGGCGTGAACCAGCGCGGGGCGCGCTCGTCGAAGAGGTCGAGGTAGTCGGCGACCTCGGCCTGGAACGCCGCCGCGTCGAGGCCCTCCTGCGCCAGCGCGCCCTGCAGCGCGCCGACGATCCGCTCGGTGATGGCGATCTCGCCGCCGAGCGCCGCGCCGCCGGCGACGCTGAGCTCCTCGTAGCCGCCGATCCTGGCGAGGATGCCGTAGAACGAGCCTTTGAGGTCCGCCTCGCTCTCCACCGCGTAGTGGACGAGGTCGTGCGTCAGGAAGCTCCTCGTCTCCATCTCGATCGCCTCGCCGGTTCCGTCGGCGCGGCGGTACTCGAAGCGGTGGCGATCGTCCGACAGCTTGGTGAAGCGCAGCGTCAGGAACGCGCCCATGCGATCTCGCCTCAGGCTATCTCGAGGGCGATCTGCTCGGCGAGCCTGGTCAGCTCCGCCATGTCCGCCATGCCGCCCGCGCCATGGCGGCCAAGCGGAACTCCGTTCCAGCGCGGGATCACGTGGAAGTGCAGGTGGAAGATGGTCTGGCCGGCGGCCTGGCCGTTGAACTGGGCGACGAACACGCCGTCGGGCTTCAGCGCCGCGCGCACCGCCAGCACCACGCGCTGCACCGTGTTGATCACCGCGTGCAGCTCGGCCGGGTCGGCGTCCATCAGGTTGCGGGCGTGGGAGCGCTTGTGCACCACCAGCACATGGCCGCGGCCCTGCGGGAAGACGTCCATGAAGGCCAGCGTGTCGTGGTCCTCGTAGACCTTCGCCGCCGGCGCCTCGCCGCGCACGATCTTGGCGAAGATGTTGTCGGGATCGTAGTCGCCGTCGAGGCTCATCGTTGCGCTCTCATAGCCGTCGCGCGATGGTCTAAAGCACGCCCGATCAGGGAGCGCCAGGATGGCCGAAGAGACCTCGATCACCGAGCATCTGACGCCGCGCCAGCAGAAGTGGTTCGCCTCGGTGCAGGCTAGCCTGGAGCGCGACACCGGCAAGTCGCTGGACGAGTGGGTGACGATCGCCAGAACCTGCCCGGAGGCGACGCCCGGCAAACAGATCGTCTGGCTGCGCGAGCGCTACGGCCTCGGCCAGAACCGCGCCGCCCACGTGATCTCGGTCGCCTTCCCGCGCGTCGACTGGGACGACGCCGATACGCTTCGGGCCGCGCTGTGGACCGATCCGGCCGGGGTCGCGATCCTGGAGGCGGTCGCGCAAGCGGTCGCCGGCCTGCCGGGCCTGATCACCGGCCAGCGCAAGACCTTCACCTCCTGGTCGCGCAACTTCCAGTTCGCTGCGCTCAAGCCCGTGCGGGGCGGAACGGCCGTGCTGGGGCTCGCGGTGACGCCGGACGCCAGTCCGCGACTAGCGCCACCCAGGAACGAGGGCTGGTCCGAACGCCTGAAGTCGAAGCTCGCGCTGGCGTCGCCCGCCGAGGTCGACGCCGAGATCGAAGCGCTGCTGAGAGCGGCGTGGGAGCGGTCCTAGTCTCCCTTTCTGTCCGCTCATCCCGGCGAAAGCTGGGGGCCCAGGCGGGCGCCGGGCCGCACGGATGAAGAAACGACGGCCCTATTCTCGCTCGAAGACAAGAACGTCGGGGGTCGTTCGACCGGCCATACGGACCGTCATCGTCAAGGTCGCGCCGTCGCGCGAAAGCTCGAGCGCTCGCGTGCGGCTGATCTTGCCTCCGATGCTCTCCGTATATTGCAAAGCCCGCTCGCTCTGGCGCCGGCCGGACCTTGTAAGGCTTTCGGTGGAGCCGGGGACCGCATGATCCCTACCGTCGAACGTGACACTCTTGACGGAACCCTGGGTCGCGAACGACAGCCCTTCGCGGCCATCGGGCTGGATCTGGAGCTCGAGTTTCAAGCCGACGGGCTGGGTCGTGCTTTCCCACGCGCCGACAAAGCCGGTCCTTCCAGACGTGCGTCTATAGACATAGTCGATGGTCGCGCTTGAGCCGTCGGGCTGCACGCCCGTAAAGGCGTCGCGCAGAGTTCGGCCATCCTCGGAAACCTTCCATCTCGCCGAAACAGTGATGCGGCCGTCCTGCTTGCGCACGACCATCAGGCGCCGGGGACCCTCGGCCTTTATCGCCAGCGTGGTTCCGGGCAAGCCGGGCTGGTCAGTCCCGTCCGCCACGATCGTCTCGGCGGGCCCGCCTTCGAACCTGAAGGTGTAGCGGTTCGGGCCCGCGGCTTCGATCACCATCTGGTCGACGATCGTGCTGCGCGAGACGTCGAGCTTCCATTTGCCGACGAAGGGATCGTTCGCGGTCCAGAGGCTGGACACCGCCAGAGATGCGGGGTCCGCATAAGCCAGGCTGGCCGCCGACAGCGCCAGCACGCCAGCGCCGGCCAGGATCGTCCCTCTCATCGCAACGTTCTCCCCGAAACTGCGGGGACAGGGACTATCAGCCTCGCCCGGACGCACCAGTTAGGGTTTCGTAATCCGCCTCAGGCCGCTTTGAAGGGCGAATACTCCTCCGCCAGCCAGTCCATCTGGCCCTGCACCTCGCGCCGCTCCTCCTCCAGGAACCTCGCGACGGCGTTCGAAAGCATCGGGTCGGCGATGTAGTGGGCCGAGTAGACCGCGGTCGGCAGATAGCCGCGCGCGATCTTGTGCTGGCCCTGGGCGCCCGCCTCGACGCGGGCGAGGCCGTGGTCGATCGCCCACTCGATCGCCTGGTAGTAGCAGAGCTCGAAGTGCAGGAACGGCACGTCCTCGATGCAGCCCCAGTTGCGGCCGTAGAGGCAATCCCCGCCGATCAGGTTCAGCGCGCCCGCGATCCACCGCCCGCTGCGCCGCGCGAGCAGCAGCAGCACCCGGTCGGCCATCCGCTCGCCCAGCAGCGAGAAGAACAGCCGGTTGAGATAGGGCCGGCCCCATTTGCGGGCGCCGGTGTCCATGTAGAAGGCGAAGAAGGCGTCCCAGTGCTCCTCGCGCAGGTCGTCGCCGGTGAGCGCGTGGATCTCGAGGTCAGCTACGGCCTCGCGCCGCTCGCGGCGGATGGTCTTGCGCCGGCCCGACGACAGCGCGCCGAGGAAGTCGTCGAACGTGGGGTAGCCGGCGTTCAGCCAATGGTACTGCTGGTTCTGGCGCAGCAGCATCCCCTCGCCGCCCATGAACCGCCACTCGTCCTCGGTCGGGAAGTTCACCCCGACCGTCGAGACGTCCATCTTGTCGCAAAGCGTGATCGCGCCGGAGAGCAGCATGCGCCGGCCGGCCGCACGGTCGACGTCGGGGCGGACCAGCAGGCGTGGCCCGGTCACCGGCGAGAACGGCGAGGCGGCGACCAGCTTCGGATAGTAGCGCCCGCCGGCGCGCTCGTAGGCGTCGGCCCAGCTGTGGTCGAAGACGTACTCGCCCTGGCTGTGCGACTTCAGATAGACCGGCGCGACCGCCGCGACGTCGCCCGCCGCGTCGCGCACCGCCAGGTGCTGCGGCGCCCAGCCGGTGCGGGGGCTGGCGCAGCCGGACTCCTCGGCGATGTCCAGGAAGTCGTACGCGACGAACGGATTGGCCTGGTAGTCGGGCGCGCCGGCGCAGGCGTCCCAGGCGTCCTTGCCGATCTCCGCGATGCGGCGGTGGACGCTGACCTCCGCCCTCAGCGACATCAGGCCGGGAAACCTTCGAAGATGTGGTTGTCGCAGTGGGCCCTCACCTTGTCCCACTCGGCCGGCGCGCGGGTCGTCCAGGCGACGACCGGCATGCCGTCGGCGCGATAGGCGTCGGCCCGCTCGCTGGGCAGCATGTCGAGGCTGAGCGCCAGGAAGTGCGGGCGCGCGATCGCCACATGCTCGAGCCTGGCGAAGCTCTTGCGCTGCTCCGGCGCCAACCGCGCCGCGTCCGGGCCGCGGTAGGAATAGCTGTCGAGGCCCCGCAGCACGTTCGGATGCCGGTCGGCGTACCAGGCGTGCGAATAGGGATTGAAGCCGATGATCGCCAAAGGCCCGGCGTGGTCGATGATTATGTCGTGCACGCGCTGCTCGAGCGCGCCGACCTCGCCGTAGGGCGTCTTCAGCTCGATCAGCACCATCGCGCGGCGGCCGACCAGGGTCAGGGTGTCGGCGAGCGTCGGGATGGTCTCCTCGCCGCCCGGCAGCTTCATTTCGGCGAGGTCGGCGGCGGTGTGGTCGCTGACCCGCCCGTCGCGGCCGGTCAGCCGGCCGAGCGTCGAGTCGTGGAACACCATCGCCTCGCCGTCGGAGCTGAGCTGCACGTCGAGCTCGATGCCGTAGCCGGCCTCGCAGGCGGCCTCGAACGCCGCCAGCGAGTTCTCCGGCGGCCCGTTCCGGCTCCAGAGCCCGCGATGCGCGATCGCCGGCGCGAAGACCAAGTCCCAGGCCTCGCCGAATCGGGCTCTCACCGGACCTCCACCACCGCGTCCACTTCAACCGCGAAGTTCAGCGGCAGCCGATAGACGCCCACCGCCGAGCGAGCATGGCGGCCATTTTCACCAAAGACTTCCACCATGAGGTCCGAACAACCGTTGAGGACCTGCGGAATCTCGAAAAAGTGAGGACCCGCCTGAACGAAGCCGCCGAGCTTCACGACACGCTGCACCCGCGAAAGGTCGCCGTCGGTCGCCGCCTGCATCTGCGCGATCAGGTTGAGTGCGCAGATCCGCGCGGCGCGCTTGGCCTCGTCGGCGCTGACGTCTTCGCCGACCACGCCGCGCACGCCGCCCGAGGCGTCGGTCGAGACCTGGCCGGCGATGTGGACGAGGTTCCCGGTCCGCACGAACGGCACGTAGTTGGCGACCGGGCGCACCGGTTCCGGAAGCATAAGGCCTAGGCTGGCGAGGCGCTCTTCGGGCGTGGCCATGGCCAACGGCTTACCGCGCCCGCGGCTTGCGCGCCAAGCGGATAAGACAAACGCGGCCGGGCTGGCGCCCGACCGCGCTCACGCAAAGCTTAAAATTGGTCGCGCGAGATCAGTGCGCGGCCTGGATCTTCTCCACGAGGGCGGTGACGCGCTCGTTGATCGGCAGGAAGCATTCCTTCACCGAGGCGGAGACGGTCTCCGAGGCCTTCGTCATCTCGGCGATGTAGGCCTCCATAGCGCTCTTGGCGTAGGCGGTCTGAAGTTCGACCACTTCCTGGACGCTCTTGGCGCCGGTCAGGCTCTTGGCTGCGGCGACCTGATCTTCCATCGCCTTCTTCGAGTAGGCCATCGCCTGCGCGCCGAGCGCCTCGGCGCCCTTGGCAGCGGCTGTGGCCGAGGCGACGACGGCTTCCAGGTTCTTCTTCGAGTTGGCGTTCACTTCGCCGAGCGCGGTCAGCGACTTCTCGATCGAGTCCTTGAAGGCCTGGTTTCCGGCGGTGGTGAACTGCTCCACCGTCGACTTGAGGGTTTCGGCGCCTTTGGCGGCCATAGGAGTCTCCTGCGGGGATGGGAGGGGCGGAGGGGAGAAAGCGGAGGGTCTTGACGGATCGCGCGGCGGTAGTCGCCTCGCGACAATGCGCTCCAAATTTCATGTTGCAGTGCGGTAGTCAAGCGAATTTTGTGCAGTGCAACATGGCCATTGAGGACGCCATGCCCGGTCGGAAAATCGCTGACTGCGACCGTTTCGCCCCTCGCCTGTTTACCAGGGCGCAACATGAGTTAAGCCATGCTAGTCCCCTCGCAGGCGAGTCTTCCCGCTCAAGTCTCGCAGCAATTTCAGTTGTGTACGCCGGAGCCCGCCCATGAACGAGCCCGCCCGACGCGTTTCGTACGTCCTGGCCGCCCTGGCCTCGTCGATATGCGTAGCCGCCACCCCAACCATCGCGCAGGACGACTACGGCGCGCCGTCGCTCTCGACGGCTGACCTGAGGGTGCCCTCCTACGAGCCGCGCTATGCCGCGATCGTGATGGACGCCGCCAGCGGCGAGATCCTCTACCAGATGCGGGCGGACTCGCCCCGCTACCCGGCGTCGATCACCAAGATCATGACGCTCTACCTGACGTTCGAGGCGCTCGCGACCGGCCGGCTGCACGAGACCGACATGGTCTCGATCTCGCCGCGCGCCGCGGGCCAGTCGCCGACCAAGCTGGGCCTTCGCGCCGGCGACGAGATCGACGTCGAGGACGCGATGCACGCGATCGCGGTGATCTCGGCCAACGACATTGCGGTCGCCATGTCCGAAAAGCTCGGCGCCGGCAGCGAGGAACGCTTCGCGGCGATGATGACGATGAAGGCGCAGGAGCTGGGCATGACCCACACGCGCTTCGTCAACGCCAACGGCCTGCCCGACAGCCGCCAGGTCACCTCCGCGCACGACATCGCCGTGCTCTGCCGGGCGGTGCTGCGCGACTATCCGCAGTACTACCACTACTTCGGCACCGAGGAGTTCAGCTACCGCGGCCGCTCCTGGAGCAACCACAACCACCTGCTGGGCCACATGCCCGGCGTCGACGGCTTCAAGACCGGCTTCACCAACGCGGCCGGCTACAACCTGGCCGCCTCCGCGGTGCGCGACGGCCGGCGCCTGATCACCGTCGTGCTGGGCGGCTCGTCCGGCGGGGCGCGCAACGCCAACGTCGAGGACCTGCTGCTGACCGGCTTCGACGTCGAGGAGCGCCGGGCGCGCGGCGAGACGATCACCGTGGCGCAGAACCTCTTCGAACAGCCGCCGGCCGAGGGGCGTCTGGCGCCTGAGGTCGGCCAGGGCGATGGGTCCGATCCGATCGACATGGTGCTGACCGCCGCCGAGCACGGCACCCCGGTCACCTTCCAGCCCGCGCCGGTCACCCAGCTAGCGGCGCAGCGGCCGGGCCTCGCGGCCGAGCTGCCGCGCAACTACGGCTACGTGGCCGGATCCGCCGCCGGCGCCTCGGCGGCCGCCGCCGCGACGCCGCGCAACTGGCAGGTCCAGGTCGGCGAATACGGCTCCAGCAAGCTCGCGACCCGGCAGATCAACTCCGTGGCCGACAGCTTCAAGACGCTGTTCGACGACCGCGAGGGCGAGGTCGACCGGGTCGGCGGCAGCTACCGCGCCGTCTTCACCGGCTTCACCGAGGCCGAGGCCAAGAGCGCCTGCTCCGCCGTTGCGGCCTCGAAGGTCCCCTGCTCAGCCAACGTTCGGTGAACGCCGCAAGGCGCCACCGGAGTTCCCTGTCACGCGCCCAGAGATTGGCCTTCGAGGGCCGCGCTATGCCTGAAAAAGCAGGCGCAGCGCGGGCTTTTTTCTGGGCGCCGCCCACCGGGCGGCGCCAGGCCAGCCGATCGCCGCGTCGGATAAAAAGGGCCGCTGCGGCCACTTTTCAGCCCGCCGCGTCGGGGAACGCGTTCATCCAACGGGGCGGTTCGCCGCTAGCATCGCGTCCCTGGCGGCGTTGAGCTGCGCGGCAAGGCCGGCCGCGCCGCCCCGGTCGGGGTGGACACGGAACATCAGCCGCCGGTAGGCCGCCTCGATCGTCGCCGCATCGGCGCTTTCGGCGACGCCCAGCATGGCGGCGGCTTCCGCCAGCCGCATGCCGCCTGGCCGCCGCGGCAGGGGCCGGCAAGTCGCCGATGTCACCAGCCATAGCGCCGCCGTCAGCAGGATCGAGCCGCCCAGCCAGCCGCCACGCACCGCGTCCCAGGCGGCCGCCGCGATCGCGACCGCGCCGATGGCGAAGGCGGCGTAGCGCCCTTGCGCCTTGGCCATCAACGGTTTGCGGCCAAGCGCGACGAGCGCCGCCAGCACGAGCGCGGCCAGGGCGATGAAGATCATGATGCAGGCGAGCTTACTCCGCCGCCATCACCGCGCCAGCTTGCGGGGCGAGCCCCAGGTCGCCCATCAGGACGCGCAGTTCCTGGCGGGCGGCGACGTGGCCGAGCGAGACCTGCACCGGCCGCACGCCGGGACCGAGGTCGGCCACGGTGAGCCCGAACGGGAAGAGCTCGCGGTAGATCACCCGGTCGCGCAGGCCGGGCAGCGGCCTAAAGCCCACGCGGCGCGAAAGCGTCTTCACCCGCTCGTCGACGCGCCGACGGTTGCGCGGGTCGACCGATGCGAGACGGTTGCGCAGCACCACCCAGTCCAGCGCGCGGCCGGTGGCGGCGGCTTTCAGCTTGCGGGCCTCCCAGACCGTCTCGGAGTAATGGCCGGGCCGCACCAGCTCCAGGCTCACCGGGTCGACGACGCCCAGGACGTCGAAGTCGACGAAGCTGTCGTTCATCGGCGTGACGATGAGGTCGGCGCGCTGGTGCGCGGCTCTGGCGAGCTCGGTGTCGGCGCCGGGCGTGTCGATCACCAGGAAGTCGTGCTCGGCCGCGCCGGCCAGCGCCGCCTCCAGGCCGGCCGCGTCGGCGACGTCGCCGAGCGCGGTCGGATGCGGCAGCGCCGCGCCGTTGGCCTCAGCCCAGCGGGCGCGGCTGGCGAAGAAGCGGGCGGTCGACTGCTGGCGGCTGTCGAGGTCAAGCACGGCGACCCGCGCGCCGTCGTGCGCCAGCGCCACGGCGACGTGGACGGCGATGGTGGACTTGCCGGCCCCGCCCTTCTCGTTGCCGACCACGATCACACGCATGAACGAGACGCCCCTCCGCGGCGCAACGATCCGTCGGCGCAAATCGGCCGCCGGCGCCGGGCCGCCACGAGACACCGGCCGCCGGAAGCCGTCAACGCGGCCTGCGGCCGCTGAGCGCCTAGACGGAGGCGTGCTTGAGGGCCGCTTCGTACTCGGCCTGGGTCGGCGCCGCCGTCTTGAGGTCAAAGCGATTGGGCGTCGGCAGGGCCGTGCGGGTGGGAAAGACGTTGCGGTCCAGGCCGCCGCCCAGCGTCAGCACGACGTCCTGCCAGAACAGCGTCTGGCCGAAATAGTAGGTATGCGGGGTCGCCGGGTTGAAATCCTCGGCCAGGCTGAGGTGCAGGCTGGCGTAGAAGTCCGAGGTGTCGACGCCGACGAACGAGCTGGGCGCATCGGCGGGCAGCCCGACCCGCCCGGCGCGCGGCGTGGGATCGCCGTTCTTGATATCGGAGATCTGCAGCACGCCATCGAACCGGTTCGAGTAGCTGGTGGTGCGCCCGCAATACTTGTCGAGCCACTTGCCGTCCTGGCTGGGCGACAGGCTGCCGTCGGCCACGTCGCCGGCCACGAACAGCAGCTGGGCGATCTGCCAGGCTTTCGAGTTGACCTTGGTGTCCTGGTAGGCGCTGGCGAACGCCCGCCGCACGACGAAGGCCCCCATCGAGTGCGCCATGACCGAGACGGTCAGATCGCACCGCGGGTCGAGCGTGCGGACGAACATCGTCATCGCGGTGTCGATCAGCAGGTTCGCCGACTGCCGCGCATTGCTGCGGTCGTCGTAGTACTTCAGCACGTCGCCGTAGGACGGCCAGTCGAAGCTGACGAGGTGGCCGGTCCAGCCCGCCGCCTTCAACTGATTGGCGTAGCTCAGGTGGTCGTTCACCGCGCTGGCGAAGCCGACGTTGAAGCCGTGCACGAAGAACAGCAGATCGCCGGTCGGCAGGCCGTTCGCGAGCGGGAACTGGGCCAGCACCGCGTTCAGCCAGGCGGGCTGGGCCATCTCGGTGGCTGCGCCCGCATCGTCCAGCGCCAGGTATCGCGTCGGGCCCAGCTGCGCATCGTTGGGGGCAGGCGCCCGCAGAGAGATCATGTAGCTGGTCATCGGAGCGCCCCCTTCGCTGGCAAGTTGTGGTCCGCCAACCTAGCGTAGATCGTCGGCCAATGCAGCTTTGCCGTGAGCGCGCGCCGGCGGCCTGCGACGATCAGCCGGCCGGTCTAGTCGCTTCGGCGGCGCCTGGGAGTTGGGTATTCGGGCCGTTGCGGCGGTCAGAGCCGGACGCCGAAGAGCTGGACCAGCGCGAGCGCCAGTTCGGCAACGATCAGGATCACGATCGTCACCTCGAGCCGCAGCGACCGGTCGGCGTCCTTCAGGTCGACGAGCGCCGAGGCGGTCGTGGAGATGAAGACCAGCTTGCGATCGAGCGTCTCGGCGCGCTCGATGAGCTCGTACTCGTCTTCCAGGCGCCCGAACAGCCGCTCGAGATCGGGGCGGTCCCAGAGGATGTCGGGCTTCTCGCGCACGGCGACGCGGCCGGAGAGCCGGTGCTGCACGAGCAGCGCGCGGCCGATCATCTGCAGCATTGCCTTGCGACCGCCGGGCGGCCTGCCTTTGGCGGCGAGACCCGCAGCGAACGGCTCGATCGAATCGAAGACCGCGGCGACCTGTCGCTCGTCGTGCGCCACGGCGATGCTCTTGGCCAAGGCGTCGGCGACCACCAGCAGGTGCTCAGGCGACGTCGACCGCAGCTGGATGGCGCCGCTCGGCGTGATGTGCTCCTCCTCGTCGGGCCGGACGAGGATCTGCGCGGTCTCGTCCTCGAGCGGTTCCTCCGGCCCGACGATCCGCTCAGCCAGACCCCTCAGCGTGCTCGCCTCCTCCGCTTCGCTCAGGCCGAACATCACGACCGCGCCGTAGCGGAACAGCGCCACCAAGCCGCGTTCCCCGACCCTGAACGACAGCGGCGCCGCGGTAACTACTCCATCGGTGTCGAGCGCGGCTCGGCTGAGCCGCTCGCCCAGCAGCACGGCGTGGGCCCGCAAGCTGGGCGCGGTCTCGCCGGCTGGCTTGGCTTCGGAGTTTTCCTGCATCCTGACGGCTCTTCGGCGCGTTCGGGCGTGGGTTCGGCCAGCGCGCAGTCTACGCCTTGCGCCCGCCCGTCCGGCAAATCACCGAACGAGGGGATGTCATGGACATCGGCGCGCCGTGACCATAGGTCTCGCCCGCCATGTCCGAGCCCGCCTTGCCCACCGTCCGCACGGTCGCCGATCTGCGAGAGGCGGTGCGCGGCTGGCGCGGCGAGGGCCATCGCGTCGCCCTGGCGCCGACGATGGGCTGCCTGCACGCGGGGCACCTGTCGCTGGTGCGGCTCGGACGGGCGCGGGCAGACCGGGTGGTCGCCAGCCTTTTCGTGAACCCGACCCAGTTCGCGCCGAGCGAGGACTTCGACGCCTATCCGCGCGACGAGGCCCGCGACGCCGGCCTGCTCGCCGGCGCCGGCTGCGACCTGCTCTACGCGCCCGCCCCGGACGAGATGTACCCGCCGGGCTTTTCCACCACGGTCAGCGTGGGATCCGTCTCGGCGCCGATGGACGGGCTGGCCCGTCCGACCCACTTCGCCGGGGTCGCCACGGTCGTCACCAAGCTCATCACCCAGTGCCAGCCGGACGTCGCGATCTTCGGCGAGAAGGACTACCAGCAGCTGCTGGTGATCAGGCGCCTGGCCCGCGACCTCGACCTCGCCGTCGAGATCGTCGGCGCCCCGACCGTGCGCGAGCCCGACGGCCTCGCGCTCTCATCCCGCAACAGCTACCTGACCTCCGCCGAGCGCGGGGTGGCGCCGATGCTGAATGCGGCGCTGCGCTCGGCCGGCGAGGCGCTGAGGGCCGGCGCGTCGGTCGCCGAGGTCGAGGCCGACGGCCTGGCGGCGCTGGCCGCGGCCGGCTTCGGCGAGGTCGACTACTTCGAGGTGCGCGGCGCGGACGACCTCGCCCGCCTCGGCCCCGGCCCGGTCGACACGCCGGCTCGAGTCTTCGTGGCCGCGCGGCTCGGCAAGGCCCGTCTGATCGACAACTGGCCGGTCTGAGGCGTGCTCATAAGCCAGCGGCCCCAGGGTCCGCTTTCGGCATGCTGGCAACGACAGAGTTCGATCAGCTCTAGCTTGTGCCATCTCGCCCACCATGCATTGATCTGGGGTGGGGATTTGTCCGGTAGGGGGCGATGCGGTATCGGGTTTCGGGTGGGGCCGCGATCTTGGTGGCCGCCGCGGCGGTTCTGTTGCTCGCGGCATGCAGTCAGAAGGCGGTGCTAGAGAAGATCGCACCTGCGGACGACCGTTCCGTGGGTGCGCAAGTGATCGCTGATCTCCAGGGTCGCCCAGGTGGCGATGTCGATCTCGCGGGGATGGTGAACCCACAGTTCCGCGACAAGCTTGTTGCGGTGTTGCCGAAGATCCGGGCGGCAACGCCAGCGGGCCCAAGCCGCATGGTCGACGCCAACGTGCGTGAGTTCCACTCATTCACGAGCGGCCACGTCTCCCGGCAGACGTTTCTCGCGTACGAAGTCGATGGGGCGAACGACGAGCGCGCCTTGGTGCAAATCTGGATCGTTCGCGAGAACGGCGTCGCTCGGGTCGACAGTCTCTACGTCAACCGACTTCGGGCTTCCGTCGAGCAAATCAGCCGCTTCACCCTAAGCGGCAAATCCCCGATCCACTACGTGTTCCTGGCGCTGGCCGTACTGTCGCCTCTTACGATCCTGATCTCCGAAATCGTGCTCTTCCGGACGAAGTGGATCCGACTGAAATGGCTTTGGGCCCTGGCCTGCCTCTTTGGCTACGGTCAAGTATTCGTGGATTGGTCCACGGGTCAGGTGGGGTTCACGCTGTTGAACTTCACTTTGTTCGGAGCTTTTTTCGTCAAGGCCGGCATGTTGGCGCCGTGGCGCGTGGGGTTCGCACCGCCAATCGCGTCGGTCTTGTTCCTGGCCATTCGACGTCGCCTGCAGAAGCCGCCCGTAAGCTCTGGCGAAGGCTCGGCGGCGGTAGCCACCTTCTGACCGCCCTTCCGATGCCGCGCTGGAGCGCCGCGCGATCAACTCACCAAGCCCCGGCTTCGCGCAGCCGACGCGCCAGTTCGGGCGGGAAGTCGCCGGAGGCCGCGTCACCGAAGTCGGCCGGCGCGTCGTTGGGCGTGAGGTAGCGCCAGCCCTGGAAGGCGCGGCGGGGCTGCGGCGCGGTGGGGATCATCGCGTCGTCGAGCAGTATCTCGCAGCGGCGCTGCGCCCCCTCGCCGATCGTCTCGATGGCGAGCACGCTCTGGCGGATCAGGATCACGCCCTTGAAGACCCAGTAGAGCGAGCCGCCGTCGAGTATCTCGTCCGCGCGCTTCGGCGTCTGGCGAGTGTGGACGACCGGCCGATGGCCGGCGGCGGCGCGCTTGGCCCGCCAGGCGGCGAGATCCTCGGGCGTCGCCGCGCCGACGCAGAGCTTGATCAGGTGCAGCGTCATGTCCCGTCCGCCTCGAGGCGCAGCAGCAGCGCGCCCTCGCTCACCTGGTCGCCGACCGTGCAGAGCACCTCGGCGACCGTCGCGTCGAACGGCGCAACTTGCGCGTGCTCCATCTTCATGGCTTCCAACGTCACCAGCGGCTGGCCCTTCACGACCTTCTCGCCGGCTGCCACGGGAACCAGCACGATGCGCCCGGGCATCGGGGCGCGCACCTGGCCGTCGCCGGCATGCTCGGCGTCGCCGCCGGCCGGCCGCGGCCGCGAGACGGCATAGGCCTCGCCTTGCTCGAACAGCACCACCTGGCCGTCATGCACGGTCCAGGCCGGCTCGAGGCCGAGGTCGATGTGCGCCTCGAACGTGCGATCATCCGCCTGCACAAGCGCCGCCGCCGCCGGCGCGCCGAGCCGGAAGCCGGCCAGCGCGCCCGCCGTCCACGGCGCGCCGTCCTCGGGCGCGGCGAGCGCGGTCGCCGCCTCGGTCAGCAGGAAGGCGGACGGCTCGGGCTTGGCCGTCAACTGGTCCAGCCGCGCGTCGATGAAGCCGGTGTCGACCTCGCCGTCGCGGAAGTCCGGCTCGCTGACCAGCCGCGCCAGGAAGCCAGCGTTGGTCTTCACCGGCCAGACCTCGACCGCGCCGCAGACGAGGGCGAGCTGCGAGGCGGCCGCCTCCCGGCTCGGCGCGTGCACGATCAGCTTGGCGATCATCGGATCGTAGAAGGGGCTGATCTCGCCGCCCTCCTCCACCCCGCTATCGACCCGCGCGCCGACGTTAGGAATGAAGAACGTGGTCAGCGGCCCGATCGAGGGCAGGAAGCCCTTGGCCGGATCCTCCGCGTAGAGCCGCGCCTCCATGGCGCTGCCGGTCATCGCGATCTCGGCTTGGGTCAGCGGCAGCGGCTCGCCCGAAGCCACGCGCAGCTGCCATTCGACGAGGTCGAGCCCGGTGATCGCCTCGGTGACCGGATGCTCCACCTGCAGGCGGGTGTTCATCTCCATGAACCAGATGCGCTCGGCGCTGAGGCCCCGCGAGGCGTCGGCGATGAACTCGACGGTGCCGGCGTTCACGTAGTTCACCGCCTTGGCGGCCCGCACAGCGGCGGCGCAGATGGCTTCGCGCGTCGCCGCGTCCATGCCCGGCGCCGGCGCCTCCTCGATCACCTTCTGGTGGCGGCGCTGCAGCGAGCAGTCGCGCTCGAAGAGGTGGACGACGTCGCCGTGTGTGTCGCCGAACACCTGCACCTCGATGTGACGCGGCCGGGTCACGTAGCGCTCCAGCAGCACCCGGTCGTCGCCGAACGCCGCTGCGGCCTCGCGGCGGGCGGCGTCCAGCGCGGCGGCGAAGTCCGCAGGCTGGTCGACGCGGCGCATGCCCTTGCCGCCGCCGCCGGCGACCGCCTTGATCAGCACCGGCCAGCCGATCTCGCCCGCCTCGCGCGCCAGGGAGGCGGCCGACTGGTCGTCGCCGAGGTAGCCCGGCGTCGTTGGCACGCCCGCCGCGGCCATCAGCCGCTTGGCGGCGTCCTTCAGCCCCATCGCGCGGATCGCGGCCGGCGGCGGGCCCACCCAGGTGAGACCCGCGAGGCCAACCTGCTCGGCGAAGTCGGCGTTCTCCGACAGGAACCCGTAGCCCGGATGGATCGCCTCGGCGCCGGTCGCCCGCGCCGCTTCCAGGATGGCGTCGGCGTTCAGGTAGCTGTCGCGCGCCGGCGGCGGCCCGATCAGGGCCGCCTCGTCAGCCTCGGCGACGTGCGGCGCGCTGGCGTCGGCCTCCGAGTAGACGGCGACCGTCGCCACGCCCATCCGCCGCGCCGTGCGGATGATCCGCCGCGCGATCTCGCCCCGGTTGGCGATCAGCAGCGATGCGATCACTGCGCCGCTACTCCGCCCACGGCGCCTTCTTGCCCTCAAGGAAGGCGCGCACGCCGGCCTGACCCTCGTCGCTGACCCGCCGGGCGGCGATCAGCCTGGCGGTATGGTCCATCAGCGCCTGGTCGAGGTGGCGGCCGATGATGTGGCTGACCAGCGCCTTGGACGCCCCGACGGCGCCCGGCGCGCAGGCCAACATGGCGGCGCTGATGCGCTGCTTGGCCGCCTCCAGCTCGGCGGCGCCTTCCGCCACCTCGTCGACCAGCCCGAACGCCTGCGCCTGCTCGGCGCTGAACACCTCGCCGGTGGAGAAGAGCCGCCGCGCGCGCCGCGAGCCGATCGCCGCGACGACGTAGGGGCTGATGGTGGCGGCCACGAGGCCGAGCTTCACCTCCGAGAAGGCGAACCGGGCGCCCTTCACCGCGATCGCCATGTCGCAGGCGGCCGCCAGCCCGACCCCGCCGCCGAACGCGCCGCCCTCCACCAGCGCCACGGTCAGCGCCGGGATGTCGTAGAGGTGCTTCAGCATCACCGCCATGCGCATGGCGTCGTCGCGGTTGTCCTCCTCGGTGAAGTCGGCCGCGTCGCGCATCCACTCGAGGTCCGCGCCGGCCGAGAAGGTCCCGCCCGCTCCCTGCACGAACACCACGCGCACCGCTTCCTGGTCGCGCAACGTCTCGAAGGTCTCGCGAAGCGCGCCGATCAGCTCGGCGTTGAAGGCGTTCTTCTTCGCGGGCCGGTTCATGGTCACGGTGACGGCGCCTTCCGGCGTCGCTTCGAGCGTCACGAGCTCGGAGGTGGCGTCGGTGTCGGGCACCTCGACGAAAGGCTCGGCGATCGGGTTTGGCATGTCCTTGGCTCCTCTCGTCACATCCTGAAAACGCCGAAGCGCGTCGGTGGGATCGGCGCGTTGAGGGCTGCGGCGATGGAAAGGCCCAGCACGTCGCGGGTCTGGACCGGATCGATGATGCCGTCGTCCCAGAGCCGGGCGGTGGCGAAATAGGGATCGCCCTCGGTCTCGTAGGCCTCGCGGATCGGCGTCTTGAAGGCCTCTTCCTCGGCCGCCGGCCAGGTCTCGCCGCGCGCTTCCACGCCATCGCGGCGGATGGTGGCCAGGACGCTGGCGGCCTGCTCGCCGCCCATCACGCTGATGCGGCTGTTGGGCCAGGAGAACAGGAAGCGCGGGGAGTAGGCGCGCCCGCACATGCCGTAGTTACCGGCGCCGAACGAGCCGCCGATCAGGAGGGTGAACTTCGGGACCTCGGCGCAGGCCACCGCGGTGACCATCTTCGCCCCGTCCTTGGCGATGCCGCCGGCTTCGTAGCGGCCGCCGACCATGAAGCCGGAGATGTTCTGCAGGAAGATCAGCGGAACGCCGCGCTGGCAGGCGAGCTCGATGAAATGGGTCCCCTTCAGCGCGCTCTCGGAGAACAGCACGCCGTTGTTGGCGAGAATGGCGACCGGATAGCCCCAGATGCGCGCGAAGCCGCAGACCAGCGTCGTTCCGTAGAGCTGCTTGAACTCGTCGAACGTCGAGCCGTCTGACCAGCCGCGCGATCACCTCGCGCACCTCGTAGGGGGCGCGCACATCCGGCGGGATGATCCCGTAGAGCTCGTCCGGATCATAGGCCGGCGGCTTTGGGGCGATCGGCAGCAGCGGCGGCGCGGGCTTTGACCCCAAGTGGCCGACGATCTGGCGGACGATCTCCAGCGCGTGGGTGTCGTCATTGGCCACGTGGTCGACGACGCCGGACTTGCGAGCGTGGGTGTCGGCGCCGCCCAGCTCCTCGGCGCTGATCACCTCGCCGGTGGCGGCCTTCACCAGCGGCGGGCCGCCGAGGAAGATGGTGCCCTGCCCGCGCACGATCACCGTCTCGTCGCTCATCGCGGGCACGTAGGCGCCGCCGGCCGTGCACGAGCCCATCACGCAGGCGACCTGTGCGACGGCCTCGCTGCTCATCCGGGCCTGGTTGAAGAAGATGCGCCCGAAGTGGTCGCGGTCGGGGAACACCTCGGCCTGGTGCGGCAGGTTCGCGCCGCCGCTATCGACCAGGTAGACGCATGGCAGGCGGTTCTGCAGCGCGATCTCCTGGGCGCGCAGGTGCTTCTTCACGGTCAGCGGAAAGTAGGCGCCGCCCTTCACCGTGGCGTCGTTGGCGAGGATCATCACCTCGCGGCCAACGACGCGGCCGATCCCGCAGATCAGCCCAGCGCCGGGCGCCTCGCCATCGTAGAGGCCCCAGGCGGTCAGCTGGCCGATCTCCAGGAACGGCGAGCCGATGTCCAAGAGCCGCTCGACCCGCTGGCGCGGCAGCAGCTTGCCGCGCTCGACATGGCGCCGGCGCGAGGCCTCCGGCCCGCCGAGCGCCGCCGCCGCGACGCGCTCCCTGAGCGTGGCCGCCAGCGCGCGGTTCAGCTCGGCGTTGCGGACGAAGGCCTCGCTCTTCGGATCGACGGCGGTGCTGAGCCGGGGCATGGCGCACCGATAGCCGGCCTCAGGCCCGCCGCAAAGCCACGGGTCCGTCGGTCGCTAGGGCGAACAAGACCTCCTCCCAGGCGTCGTCCCCCTCGCCCTCCGATTTGCGGCCGATCCGCCGAGCGCCCATCGCCTCGTAGAAGGCGATCGCATTTTCGTTGGCCGCCACGCACTGGAAGCGGATCTCGGCGACGCCCCGCGCCCGAACGGCTTCGCAAAGCGCCGCCATCAGCCGCGCGCCGACGCCGCGCCGCTGGTGCGCGGCCAGCAGGTAGAGGGCGCTCATCCAGTCGCCGTGCGCATGCGACAAGCCGACGATGGCGCCTTCGTCCTCCGCGGCCAGGAACACATCGCCCACCGTCAGCGCCGCATCCCAGCGCGCCAGCGACGTCTCGATCGAGACGGCCAGGAACCGCGCGCCGAAGATCGGGCGGTAGGTCTCGGCGTCGGCCTGGGTGTGAACGCGCGCCACCGCCAGCGCCTCCCCGGCGTTCACCGGTCGTATCTGCATGCCGTCCCAGATCGCCCGCCACCCTCGCCGTCAAGCGCGACAAGCGTGGCAATCGTCACGACTTGCACGGCCCGCTAGTCTCTCATGCGTGGCAAACCTCACCGACTCGCTGCCGGACACAGCGCTGACGCGTCTTTTCGCGCGTGAGGTCGCCGATGGCCGCGCGGCCTGGTTCTCGCTGCCGGGCGGCGCGCCGCTCTACGAGGCCGGCGAGGAGGCCGACCACTTCTTCCTGCTGCGGGCCGGACGGCTCGGCGCGTTCCGCCACGAGGAGGGCCACGAGACCCAGTTCCTGGGCGTCATCCGGCCGGGCGAGCCCGCCGGCGAGATGGCGCTGGTCGCCGGCTCGCCTCACTCGGCGACCGTCTCGGCGCTGCGCGACTCCGAGATCCTCGCACTTTCGCGCGACGAGTTCTTCCGGGCCGTCGAGACCGATCCGGAGGTGATGACCGAGCTCGCGCGGCTGATGATCCTGCGCACCCGCCAGAGCGCGGCGGGCGGCGTGGTGGGCGAGCCGTCGGTGTACGGCTTCATCGGCGTGGCGCCACAGGTGAAGACACGCCCGCTGGTGGCCGATCTGGCGTCACGCATCGGCAAGCTCGGCTACCGCGTCACCGTCGTGGGCGCCGAGGCGCTGCAGGCGCCCACCGAGTGGTTCTCCAACGTCGAGCGCGACCACGACTTCGTGCTCTATGTCGCCGAGGCCGAGGAACTGGGCTGGAAGGCGCTGGTCGGGCGCCAGGGCGACCGGCTGTTCCGCGTCGCCCGGTGCGCGGACAAGCCGCCGCCCGCGCTTCCGGAGAGCGCCGCCGAGCCCCTGCAGGCCCAGCAACTCGTCGACCTCATCCTCACGCACCCGGCCGGACTCGCCGCCCCGCACGGCTCGGAGGACTGGGTGGCGACGATGCAACCGGCGCGCCTCTTCCACGTGCGCGAGGGCAGCGACGCGGACGCCGACCGCCTGGCGCGGGTGCTGACCGGCCAGTCGGTCGGCCTGGTGCTCTCCGGCGGCGGCGCGCGCGCCTACGCCCACGTCGGCGCCATCCGCGCGCTGCACGAGCGCGGCGTGCCGATCGACTTTGTCGGCGGGGTCTCGATGGGGGCGATCATCGCCGCCGGCCTCGCGATGGGCTGGGACGATCCCGAGATGGACGAGCGCATCCGCAAGGCGTTCGTCGACTCCAGCCCGCTCGACGACATTGCCCTGCCACTGGTCGCCATGACCCGCGGCGACAAGGTCTGGGAGCGGCTCGCCGAGCATTTCGACGACCGCTGCATCGCCGACCTGTGGCTGCCGTTCTTCTGCATCTCCACCAACCTGACGACCGGCGCCTACCAGCTGCACAAGTCGGGCCTGGTGCGCGAGGCGCTGCGGGCCAGCATCTCGCTGCCCGGCATCCTGCCGCCGGTCACGTGCGGCAACAACGTGCTGGTCGACGGCGCGGTGCTGAAGAACTACCCGGCCGACGTGATGCGCGCCATCCAACTCGGGCCGATCGTCGGGGTCGACGTCGGCCGCGGCCGCAGCATCGAGGCCAAGGACGTCCAACTGGCGTCGATCTGGCGCTGGATACTGTCGGGCGACTGGCGGCGCGGGCCGCCGATCGTATCGTTGCTGATGCGCTCGGCGACGGTGCGCGGCGGACCGGAGGTGGCGCAGTCCCACGCCGTCACCGACGTGCTGATCCAGCCCGAAGTGGACGACATCGAAATCCGCGACTGGAAGGCGTTCGACCCTGGCGTCAAGGCTGGCTACGTGGCCACGATCGCCGCGCTCGACGCCCTCACGCGCCCGGTCGTCGATCTGCGACGCAGACAGAGCCTCGACGAGGCGGCGCTCGCGAAACGGCAGACGGTGACGTCTGCGGTCGGACGATAGCTTGGCGGTGGCTCATCGACGCTGCGGCGCAAAAACACTATATTGGGCCATGGAAGTCCCTCGTCGGGTTGCGGTCTCTTGGCGCGACAACTGAGCCTGAAGCTGAGGCGCTCGGCCTCCTACGCGCGGGCGGAGTTCGTTCACTCCGAGACGAACCGGGAGGCATTGAAAGCGCTGGACGATTGGCCAGCCTGGCACGGCGGCTGCCTGGCGCTGGTGGGCCCGGAAGGCTGCGGCAAGACGCATCTGGCGATGGAGTGGGCGGGCCGCGTGAAGGCGGCCGTGCTTCGTCCGAACTGCACAGATGTTGCAGCCGCTCACGGCCGGCCGGTGCTGATGGAGGACGCCGAGCGGGCGAATTCGGAGACCCTGTTCCACCTGATCAACATGGCCGGCGCCAGCGGCGGGCTGCTGCTGACCTCCCGGATCCACCCCCGCGCCTGGCCCGCCGAGCTGCCCGACCTGCGTTCGCGCCTAAACGCCCTGCACGTGGCCGAGATTGGCGAGCCCGACGATGCCGTGCTGGAGGGCGTGCTGCGCAAATTCTTCCGGGAACGGAACATAAAGCCCGCCGAAGAGGTCTATCCTTATCTGATGCGGCGCATCGAGCGCTCGATACGCATGGCCCGCGAGATCGTGTCGCGTCTCGACGAAGCGGCCGACGCCGAAGAACGAGATATCACCCGCGCGCTGGCGCGGCAGATTCTTGAAGCCGACTCACGGACTCTTGACCTGTTCAAATGACGTCTTGCTATTTCGCGGCAAGGACGCCAGATAAATTCATATTCCCACCGTCGCTTCGATGAGCCTCCCTTTGGATGCCCAGGTTGCTGCGCCCATGGCGCCTGCTCTCGCTCAGCCGGCGCCGGTCGCGGTTTCGCCCGATCTGCTGCGCTCGCCCGAGCGCTTCTTCAACCGCGAGATCTCCTGGCTGAGCTTCAATCAGCGGGTGCTGGAGGAGGCCGAGAATCCGCGCCATCCGCTGCTGGAGCGCTTAAGGTTCCTGTCGATCTCGGCCAACAATCTCGACGAGTTCTTCATGGTGCGCGTGGCGGGCCTGAAGGCGCTGGTCCGCGAAGGCGTTCGGGTGCTGAGCCAGGACGGGCTCTCGGCCGCGCAGCAGCTGGTCAGGGTCAACACCGCCGCCAGCGACCTGATGACCGGGCAGCAGCGCATCTGGCGGGCGATGCGCGCCGAGCTCGCCGGCCACGGCCTCGTCCTCCTGGACGCCAAGGACATCACCGCCGCCGACCGACCGGCGGTCGAGGAGATCTTCAACAGCCGCATCTTCCCAGTGCTGACGCCGCTGGCGATCGATCCGGCCCATCCGTTCCCCTTCATCCCCAACCTCGGCTTCGCTTTGGCGCTGAAGCTGCGGCGTCTGTCGGACAACAAGGAGCTCTACGCGCTCGTGCCGGTGCCGACCCAGGTCGACCGGTTCTGGGAACTGCCGCCCGGCGGGCGCCGCAAGCACGCCCGCCGCTTCTTCGCGCTGGAGAGCTTCCTGATCCTCTTCCTGGACCGGCTGTTTCCCGGCTGCGAGGTGGAGTGCCAGGGCCTCTTCCGGCTGATCCGCGACAGCGACGTCGAGATCGAGGAAGAGGCCGAGGACCTGGTGCGCGAGTTCGAGGCGCGGCTGAAGCGCCGGCGGCTGGGCCTGGTCGTGCGGGTGAAGGTGCAGGCCTCGATGCCCGACGAGCTCAGGGGCTTCATCATCGAGGGCCTGCAGGCCGAGCCGCAGGACGTGGTCAAGGTCGACGGCAAGCTCGGCCTGGCCCAGCTCGAGCAGCTGATCCCGCCCGACCTGCCGGAGCTGAAGTTCCCGCCGTTCCAGGCGCGTTTCCCGGAACGCATCCGCGATCACGGCGGCGACTGCTTCGCGGCCATCCGCGAGAAGGACATCCTGGTCCACCACCCGTTCGAGAGCTTCGACGTCGTGGTGCAGTTCCTCCGCCAGGCGGCGCAGGACCCCAACGTCATCGCCATCAAGCAGACGCTCTACCGCACCAGCAAGGACAGCCCGATCGTCGCCGCGCTGATCGAGGCGGCCGAGAACGGCAAGAACGTCACCGCCCTCGTGGAGATCAAGGCGCGGTTCGACGAGGAAGCCAACCTGAAGTGGGCCCGGGACCTGGAGCGCGCCGGCGTGCTCGTGGTGTTCGGCTTCGTCGAGTACAAGACCCACGCCAAGCTCTCGGTGGTGGTGCGGCGCGAGGGCGACGGCCTGCGCACCTACTGCCACTACGGCACCGGCAACTACCACCCGGTCACCGCGAAGATCTACACGGACCTGTCGCTGTTCACGACCGACCCGGCGCTGGCGCGGGATTCGGCGCGCATCTTCAACTACATCACCGGCTACGCGCTGCCGGGCGAGATGGAGAAGCTCTCCTACTCGCCGATCTGCATGAAGGCGCGACCTGCTGCGCCTGATCGCGCTGGAGGCCGAGCACGCGCAGGCCGGCAAGCCCTCGGGGATCTGGGCGAAGCTCAATGCGCTGGTCGATCCGGAGATCATCGACGGCCTCTACCGCGCCAGCCGCGCCGGCGTGCCGATCGAGCTGGTCATCCGCGGCATCTGCTGCCTGCGCCCCGGCATCCCGGGCCTCTCCGAAAACATTCGCGTGAAGAGCATCGTCGGCCGCTTCCTGGAGCACGCTCGCATCGTCGCCTTCGCGAACGGCGCGCCATTGCCCTCGAAGCAGGCGCGGGTCTTCATCTCCTCGGCCGACTGGATGCCACGCAATCTCGACCGGCGCGTCGAGGTGATGACGCCGGTCGAGAACCCGACCGTCCACCAGCAGGTGCTCGACCAGATCATGGTGGCGAATCTGAACGACGAAGCCCAAAGCTGGCGTCTGGACGGCGAAGGCCGCTATCATCGGACGCCCGGCTGGGATCGGAAGCGGGCCTTCTCCGCCCACGACTACTTCATGACCAATCCAAGCCTCTCCGGCCGGGGGCACAAGGTGAAGGATCTCCCGCGTGCGTTCGACCATGTGGGCGCCGGAAGTTAGGCGCCGGCCTGGGACGCCGCCGTCATCGACGTCGGCTCCAACTCCGTCCGCCTCGTGCTCTACCGCGTGGAAGGCCGCGCGGTGTGGACCGTGTTCAACGAGAAGATCCTGGCCGGCCTCGGGCGCGATCTCGCGCTGACCGGCCGGCTCTCGGCCGAGGGCGTCGAGGCCGCGATGGCGGCGCTGCGCCGTTTCTCGGCCCTGGTGGCCGCCGTCAAGCCGGACCGGGTGTTCGCCGTCGCCACCGCCGCGGCGCGCGACGCCGAGGACGGCCCGGCCTTCTGCCGCCGCGTGCGGGCGGAGACCGGGCTCGACCTTCGGGTGCTGAGCGGCGCCGAGGAGGCGCGCTACGCGGCGCTGGGCGTGCTGGCCGGCGCGCCGGGCTCGGCGGGCACCGCCGGCGACCTCGGCGGCGCCAGCCTGGAGCTGATCCGGCTCGGCGAGCCTGACCACGGCGTCACCCTGCCGCTCGGACCCTTCGCCTTCCGCGACACCGGCCGCTTCGACCCCGACCGCATCCAGAGCCAGGTCGAGCGGCGCCTGAAGCCGCATGCGGAGCGCCTCGCGACACCGGTCTTCCACGCCGTCGGCGGGGCCTGGCGCAACGTGGCGCTGCTCGCGATGCGGATGTCGGCCTACCCGCTGGAGATCGTCCATCAGTACGAGCTGACCCGCCGCGAGGCGCTGGAGGCCGCGCACGTGATCGCCCGCCAGTCGGTGCGCTCGCTGGAGAAGATCGAGGGCATCTCCAAGCGCCGCCTGGAGACGCTGCCGCATGCCGCCGCGGTGCTGGAGGGCCTGGTCGAGGCGTTGGGCGTCGAGCGCGTCGTGCTCTCGGCCTACGGCCTGCGCGAAGGCGTGCTCTTCGAGGCGATGCCGGAGGCCTGCAAGGTTCAGGACCCGCTGATCGAAGGCTGCACGGCCTGGAGCGGGCGCGAAGGCGCCAATCCGCAGCTCGGCGCGGCGGTCGAGGCCTGGACTGCCCCCGCGTTCGCCGGCCTGGAGCCGGTGCTCGGTGTCCGCGAGCCGGTGCTGGTCAGCGCCGCCTGCCGACTGGCCGATCTCGGCGCGCGGCTGCACCCCGATCACCGCGCCGACCTGATCTTCGCCCAGGTGCTGCGCGCGCCGATCCCCGGCATGAACCACACCGAACGGGTCTTCCTGGCGACCGCCCTCTTCGCGCGCCACACCGCCGCCGGCACGGTGCCGCAGGCGGACCTGATCGCGCGGCTGCTTAACCCACGAGGGCGTGCAGCGGGCGCGGGCGCTCGGCGCCGCCATCCGCCTCGCCTGCGACCTCTCCGGCCGCAGCCCCGAGCTGCTCGCGCGCTCGACGCTGTCGTTCACCGCGGACGCCGTCGTGCTGGAGGTCGAGGACGGCGCCGGGCCGATCCTGCTGGGCGAGCAGACCGCCAAGCGCGCCGCCACCTTGGCCGCGCTGCTGGAGCGCGACTTGCGGCTCGGCGCAGCCCCGGCCGAAGCGCGCAAATCCGAACGGGTGGCCTAGCAAGCTTACCCGCCGGTCGATCGGTCGACCTATCCCCCACTCTTCGGTGGGGCGAGGGCTACGGATCGGATACGGCGCTAGACTAAGCCGTCGCCCGCGCCGCGCGGCGGACCGGCACGACCCTGACCCGCGTGCCGTCCAGCACCAGGGCAAGCTCGCCGCGCTTCAGCTTCAGCGCGTCCTCGCCGAACGCCTCGCGCCGCCAGCCGCGCAGCGCCGGGGCATCGGCGCGGTCATCGCTGGCGATCTTCTCCAGATCGGCCACCGTGGCGATCAGCTTGGAGGCGACGCCGGCGTCCTCGGCCCGCGCCTTCAGGAGCACCTTCAAGCAGCTCGACGACCGCGCCGGCGGCCGGCGAAGGCGGCGTCGCATCGCGCTCGATCTTCGGCGCATAGGCCTCCGGGTCTGGCGAGCGCCGCCGCGATCGCCTCGGTCAGCTCCGGCCCGTAGCGGCGAGCCCGCGAAGCCCTTCGGCACCGAGCGCAACCGGTTCAACCCGTCGGCATCGGTCGGCGCCTGGGCGGCGAGCTCGTCGATCGCCTCGTCCTTCAGGATACGTCCGCGCGGCTGGTCGCGCTGCTGGGCGGTGCGCTCGCGCCAGGCGGCCACGGCGCGGAAGACCGCGAGGTACTTGGCCGAGTGCCGGCGTGGCTTCAGCCGCCGCCAGGCGTTCTCGGGATCGACGTCGTAGAGCGCCGGATCGCACATCGCGGCCATCTCTTCGGTCACCCACGAGAGCCGCCCGGCCTTCTCCAGCCGGGCGCGCAGGATCGGATAGAGCTCGGCGAGGTGGGTCACGTCAGCGATCGCATAGGAGAGCTGCGCTTCGCTCAGCGGCCGGCGCGACCAGTCGGTGAAGCGGTGGCTCTTGTCGAGCTCGACCTTGAGGATCTTCCGCGCCAGCGCGTCGTAGGCCACCTGCTCGCCGAAGCCGGCCGCCATGCCGGCGATCTGGGTGTCGAACAGCGGCTCGGGGATGGCGCCGAGATTGTGGAAGATCTCGACGTCCTGCCGCGCGGCGTGGAACACCTTCAGGATCTTGCGATCGCGCATCACCGCCAGGAAGGGCGTCAGGTCGAGGCCCTCGGCCAGCGGGTCGATCGTCGCCTCGATCCCGCCGGGCGCGGCGGCCTGGATCAGGCACAGCTTCGGCCAGTAGGTGGTCTCGCGCATGAACTCGGTGTCCACGGCGACGAAGGCCTGGCCCTCCAACCGCGCGCAAAAGTCCGCAAGGTCGGCGGTGGAGGTAATCGGCGTCATCGGCTAGCTATAGCCCCGCGGGCGGCCCGCTCTGCAAGCCTCCGTGCTTGAGAAACCGCCAGATTTCATCCCGCGCTGGAGCCCAGTTCTCATGCCCGATCGCCGCAACGGCCTGACCTACGCCAAGGCCGGCGTCGACATCGATGCGGGCAATGCGCTGGTCGAGGCGATCAAGCCGCTGGCGAAAGCGACGCGCCGACGGGGCGCGGATGCGGCGCTGGGCGGTTTCGGCGCGCTGTTCGACCTGAAGGCGGCCGGCTACGACGACCCGCTGCTGGTCTCCACCACGGACGGGGTCGGCACCAAGCTGATGATCGCCATCGAGACGGGGCTCGTCGACGGCGATCGGGATCGATCTGGTCGCCATGTGCGTCAACGACCTGCTGGCCCAGGGCGCCGAGCCGCTGCTGTTCCTCGACTATTTCGCCACCGGCAAGCTCGACGTGGCGGGGGCGACGCGCGTGGTGGCGGGCATCGCCGAGGGCTGCAAGCAGGCGGGCGCGGCCCTGGTCGGCGGCGAGACGGCCGAGATGCCGGGCATGTACGCAGGCGCCGACTTCGACCTCGCCGGCTTCTGCGTCGGCGCCGTTGACCGCGGCGGCGTGCTGCCGAAGCTTCAGACGCCAGCGTCGCGGCGACCTGCTTGATCGGCCTGGGTTCGTAGCGGGCCGCACTCCAACGGCTATTCGCTGATCCGCCGCATCGTCGAGCTATCCGGCCTCGGCCTGGGACGCCCCCGCCCCGTTCGCGCCGGCCCAGAGCCTCGCCGAGGCGCTGCTGACGCCGACGCGGATCTACATCGAGAGCGTGCTGCCGCTCGCCAAGGCGGGCGTGATCAGCGGCTGCGCCCACATCACCGGCGGCGGCCTCGTCGAAAACCCGCCGCGCGCGATCGCCGAGGGCCTCGCCGCCCGATTCGATTGGAGCGCCTGGACGCCGCCCCCCGTGTTCGGCTGGCTCGCCGGAGTGGGGGGCGTGGACGAGGCCGAGATGCGCCGCACCTTCAACTGCGGGCTCGGCCTGATGCTGATCGCCTCGCCCCGCGACGCCGAGGCCGTGCTGGCGGCCCTCCTTAATGCCGGCGAAACCGCCTTCGTCTGCGGCGAGCTGGCGGCGGCCTGACCCCAACCCGCTCATCCCACCGGGATTGGGGACCTGGATCAGATGTGCAGCACCCGCCCGTAGGCGTCGAGCGAGGCTTCATGCATCGCTTCGCTCATCGTGGGGTGCGGGAAGACGGTGGCGAAGAGGTCCTCCTCGGTCGCCTCCATCGTCATGGCGAGCGCGAAGCCCTGGATCATCTCGGTGACCTCGCCGCCGATCATATGGGCGCCGATCAGCGCGCCGGTGGCCGCATCGAACACCGTCTTGACGAACCCCTCGGTCTCGCCAGCGGCGATCGCCTTGCCGTTGGCGCGGAACGGGAAGCGACCGACCTTCACCTCGCGCCCGCCTTCCTTGGCCTGCGCCTCGGTGAGCCCCACCGAGGCGATCTGCGGCGTGGAATAGGTGCAGCCAGGGATCGGCGCGTTGAGTTTCGGCGACGCGAACCCGGCGATCGCCTCGACGCAGCGCACGCCCTCGTGCATGGCCTTGTGCGCCAGCCACGGCGGGCCGGCGACGTCGCCGATCGCGTAGAGCCCCTTCACGTTGGTGGCGCCGCCCTCGCCCACCACGACGTGGCCGCGCTCCAGCTTCAGGCCCAGCGCCTCGAGGCCAATCTCCTCGACGTTCGCGGCGATGCCCACGGCGACGATGGCGCGCTCGGCTTCCAGGCGCTCAGGCTTGCCTTCGGCGGCCTCCAGCTCCAGCGCGACGCCCTTGGCGGTCTTGGCAAGGCGCGTGACCTTCGCGCCGACGCGAAAGGCGATCTTGCGACGTCTCGAAGGCCTTCTGGGCCGCCGCCGAGACCTCCTCGTCCTCCACCGGCAGGATGCGCGGCAGCGCCTCGACGACGGTCACCTCCGCGCCCAGCGCCCGGTAGAAGCTGGCGAACTCGATGCCGATCGCGCCGGAGCCCACCACCAGCAGCGATTTCGGGCAATCGGCCGGGACCATCGCCTCGCGGTAGGTCCAGACCCGCTCGCCGTCGGGCGCGAGGCCGATGTCGGGAAAGGTGCGCGCCCGCGCGCCGGTCGCCAGGATCACCGACTTGGCGCTCAGCGTCCGCTCGCCGCCCTCCTTCAGCGTCACGATCACCTGCGGGGCCGGATCGCCCTTCTCCAGGCGCGCCGTCCCGTCGACGACGGTGATCTTGTGCTTGCTCATCAGGAAGGCGACGCCGCTCGGAGAGCTGCTTGGCGATGGCCCGCGACCGGGCGATCACCTTGCCGAAGTCGTACGACGCGCTCCTTCGCCGCCAGTCCGTAGGCGTCCAGATGACCCAGCGTGTCGTAGATCTCGCCGGTCTTCAGGAGCGCCTTGGTCGGGATGCAGCCCCAGTTTAGGCAGATGCCGCCGAGGTTCTCGCGCTCGACGATGGCGGTGGCGAGGCCGAGCTGGCTGGCGCGGATCGCGGCGACATAGCCGCCCGGTCCTGCGCCGATCACCACGACATCGAACGCATCGGCGAACGCATCGGCCATCAGAGTACGGACTTCGATCGCCGAGGTCAGCGCTTCGGGCTTGTCCAGCGGCGCGAAGCGGCGCACGCGGTTCTCCTTTGCGATCAACGAGAAACTTCGTGAAGTTCCACTTGATCGCCTCGCTGCCCAGCACGCCCTTCTTGGCGCGCTTCAGATAGGCGTAGAGCGGATGGGCGGCCGGTCCGTTGACGTCGACCTTGGACATCATCGGGAAGCTCACATCGTAGGTGAGCGAACAGAAGCTGGCGATCTCTTCCGCATTCCCCGGTTCCTGGGCGCCGAACTGGTTGCAGGGAAAGCCGATCACGGAGAAGCCACGCTCCTTGTACGTCCGATAGAGCTGCTCCAGTCCGGCGTACTGCGGCGTGAACCCGCACTTGCTGGCGGTGTTGACGATCAGCAGCGCCTGGCCGCGCCAGTCGGCGAGCGAGGCCGGCTCGCCGTCCAGGGTCTCGGCCTGGAAGTCGTAGACGCTCATGACCCCGCCGCCTTCGCGGGCCGATAGGTCAGGCTGACGAGCGTGCCCGGGTTCTGGGGCTTGGCCAGCACGATCAGCATCTTGTCGCCCGTCGCGTCGCTGAAGGTCGTTTGCATTTGCCCAGGCGAGGCGTTGGCGGGGGCGGCCACCGTCTTTTCGGTCAGCCCGTCCGCCGCCGCTTGAGTGCGGTAGTAGGCGATCACCGTCTCAGGCGGGTCGGTCGTGGTCTCGAGTTCGGAGGTCATCGGGCCCATGCTCATGGTCGCCGTCGGCTGGGCTCCGGGATAGAGCTTCACGTAGCTCGGCAGATCCTTCGGCGGGTTCTTGTCGATCTTCAGACACCCGCCGAGGAGGCCAAGCGCCGCCAGCGCCGCCAGCCCCAGAATCGGAAACGCACGTGTCATGCCCTCGCCCCCTCGTTAGACGATCATGGTGATCGGATCCTCGACCAGCGCCTTGAAGGTCGCCAGCCAGCGGGCGCCGATCGCGCCGTCTACCACGCGATGGTCGCAGGTCAGCGTGACGGTCATCACCGTGGCGACGGCCAGCTGGTCGCCGCGCACGACCGGCCGCTTCTCGCCGACGCCGACCGACAGGATCGCGCCCTGCGGCTCGTTGATGATCGAGGCGAAGCTCCGGATCCCGAACATGCCGAGGTTGGAGATCGAGAAGGTGCCGCCCTGGAACTCCTCCGGCTTCAGCTTGCGGGTGCGCGCCCGCTCGGCGAGGTCCTTCATCTCGCGGGCGATCTCGGCGAGGCCCTTGGTCTCGGCGGCCCGGACGATCGGCGTGATCAGGCCGCCGTCGATCGCCACCGCGACGGCGATGTCGGCGTGATGGTGGTGGGCGATGCCCTCCGGCGTGTAGCTGGCGTTGGCGTCCGGCGCGCGCTTCAGCGCGATGGCGGCGGCCTTGATCAGCATGTCGTTGACGCTGACCTTGACGCCCTCCTTCTCCAGCAGGCCGTTGACCTTGGCCCGCGCAGCCAGCAGCGCGTCGAGCTCGATGTCGATGGTCAGCGGGAAGTGCGGCACGTCGCGGAACGAGTTCGGTCATCCGCCGCGCGATCGTCTTCTTCATCCCGTCGAGCGGGACGAGGTCGTAGGAGCCGGCGGGGATGCCCTGCTGCTCGAGGGACTGGACGTGGCGCGGCTCGGCGGTCGGCGAGGCTGACGGCCTCGGCCCGGCAGGCGCTTGGGCGGGCGCGGCTTTGCCGGCCGGCGCGCCCTTCAGCCCCTCCAGGTCGCGCCGGATGACCCGCCCATGCGGGCCGGAGCCCTTCACCTGCGAAAGATCGATCCCCGCCTGCTGCGCCATGCGGCGCGCCAGCGGCGAGGCGAGGACGCGTTCCTCGCCGTCTTGAGAGGCTGGCGCCGCGGGGGGTGGACTTGCCTGTGTCTCCGGCGTCCGCTTCGCGCCCCCTCCGTCCGCCGCGCGGGCGCCTCCCGCTGCGGGGGAGGAGACTTTGTCCGCGTTCTCTTCCCCCTTAGGGAGAAGTGTCGCCGAAGGCGACGAAGGGGGCCTCGCGTCTTCCCCCTCGCCTTTCAGCCGCGCGATCGGCGTGTTGACCTTCACCTCCTCGGTCCCCTCGGGCACCAGCAGCGCTTCGACCACACCCTCGTCGACGGCTTCCACTTCCATCGTCGCCTTGTCGGTCTCGATCTCGGCGATGACGTCGCCGGAATGCACCTCATCGCCCACCTTCACGTGCCACTTGGCGAGCGTGCCCTCCTCCATGGTGGGCGAGAGGGCCGGCATCAGCACGTCCGTCATGCCGCGACCTCCAGCGTCAGCGGCGTCCAGCGCTCGCGGCGGCGCGCCAGGCGAATCGCGGCGGTCTCGTCGGCATAGTCCACTGGGCGGGCCGGCCGGTCGGCGAAGGGGCGGATGTCGGCGGCGACCACGTTCAGCACGCCGAAGCCCTCGATGATCGCGGCGACGTACGACCCGCACGCGCGGCAGACGATGAAGTCGCTCGATCGCGTCCCGAACCGGTAGCGCTCCACCGCAGCCTCGCGAAAGCTCAGCGCCAGCCGGCCGGCCGGGTCGCTGACCGTCTTCGCGCCGTGCCGGCGGCAGAAGCCGCACTGGTCGGCGCGCACGTCCATCTCGCCCGGCGCGATCGTCGTCTCGAAGCGAGCGCTGACCGCGCCGCAGTGGCAGGCGCCCCCATAGACACTCATGGCGAGGCTCATGACGCCTCCCTGGAAAGGTGCGTGAGCTCGCTGGCGTGGGCCTCCCAGTTGCGGCCATCGAACTCGGCGAGCCTCAGCGCCGGCCGAGTCGCCTCGTCGAGGCAGCGGGCGTTGATCGACCAGCCGTCCGGGTTGGAGCGCGGGCGGTAGAAGCTCTTCACGCCACAGATGGAGCAGAAGAGGTGCTCCGCGACCTCGGTGTTGAAACGGTAGGTGGTCAGCAGGTCGCCGCCGGTCATCAGCTCGAAGCGGCTGGCCGGCACGATCACGTGGACGAAGCCGGTCATGGCGCAGATCGAGCAGGTGCAGGTCTGCGCGTCCACTTCGTCCGCCAGCGCCGCGCGGAAGCGCACCGCGCCGCAATGGCAGCCGCCGTCCCGCCAGGTGAGCGCGCCGTCCGTCACTGCGACGACCTCGGGGACGATCTCTGGGTCGAGCCCATGTCGGTCGGCTTGGCGGTCTCGGCGTCCCACATGAAGCGGATCTTGGTCATCGCCTGCTCGAAGGTGGTCCCGCCCTGGTCGGCGTACATGCGCGCGGCGTGCCGGGCGACGTCGACCAGCAGGATGCCCCAGACCGACGGATCCTCGAACGCCGGCTGCATGGAGACCTGCAGCCCCTCGCCCACGATCCAGGCGCGCAGCACCTCGTGCGCCCGCGTCGGATCGACCAGAGCGCCGGGCGGCGGCGCCAGCTCGTTCGGATGGCCCCTCGCGCTCATCGGTAGCAGACCGCCTTGGCCGCCTTGACGATCTTGGCGACCGACGGCAGCGACAGGGCCTCGAGGTTGGCGGCGTAGGGCAGTGGCACATCCTCCTGATGGACGCGGGCGGGCGGCGCGTCGAGCCAGTCGAACGCCGCTTCCACCACGCGGGCGGCCACCTCGGCGCCGACGCCCATCGGGCCCCAGCCTTCCTCGACGGTGACCAGCCGGTTGGTCTTCTTGACGCTCTCCACGACCGCGCCGTGGTCGAGCGGACGCAGGGTGCGAAGGTCGATCACCTCCGCCTCGATCCCCTCCTTGGCGAGCTCCTCGGCCGCCTGCAGCGCGAAGCCGACCATCCGCGAGTGGGCCGAGATGGTCACGTCCTTGCCCTGGCGGCGCACCTTGGCCTTGCCGATCGGCACCACCCAGTCGTCAACCTCCGGAACATCGAACTCCTGGCCGTAGAGCATCTCGTGCTCGAGGAAGATCACCGGGTTCGGGTCGCGGATCGCGGCCTTCAGAAGGCCCTTGGCGTCGGCCGCGTCGTAGGGCGCGATCACCTTCAGGCCGGGCACATGGGCGTACCAGCTGGAGTAGTCCTGGCTGTGCTGCGCGGCCACGCGGGCGGCCGCGCCGTTCGGGCCGCGGAACACGATCGGGCAGTGCACCTGGCCGCCGGACATGTAGAGCGTCTTGGCGGCGGAGTTGATGATCTGGTCGATCGCCTGCATGGCGAAGTTGAAGGTCATGAACTCGACGATGGGCTTCAAGCCCCGCCATCGCCGCGCCGACGCCGAGGCCGGTGAAGCCGTGCTCGGTGATCGGGGTGTCGATCACCCGCTTGTCGCCGAACTCCTGCACCAGGTCGCGGCTCACCTTGTAGGCGCCCTGGTACTGGGCGACCTCCTCGCCCATCAGGAAGACGTCCGGATCGCGCCGCATCTCCTCGGCCATGGCGTCGCGCAGCGCGTCGCGCACGGTGACGCGCACCAGCTTGGCGCCTGCGGGGATCTCCGGGTCGGGCTGCGGCGGCGCGGGCGCAACCGCCGCGGCGCCCTCCCCTTCCGGCTTCGGTTTCGCGCTCTCCGGAGGCTGCTTTTCGGGATCGCCGGCGGAAGCTTCGCCCTCGCTCTTGCCCCCTCCTCCGCTGCGCGGACACCTCCCCCCGCGGGGGAGGAGATCTCGACTGTGCTCCCCCTCCGGGGGAGCTGTCGCCGAAGGCGGCTGAGGGGGCATCGCCGCCGCAACGCCATTGCCGCCCTTCAGCCGGGCGATCGGGGTGTTGACCTTCACCTCCTCGGTCCCCTCGGGCACCAGGAGCGCCTCGACCACGCCCTCGTCGACCGCCTCGACCTCCATGGTCGCCTTGTCGGTCTCGATCTCGGCGATCACGTCGCCGGACCGCACCGCATCGCCGACCTTCACGTGCCACTTGGCGAGCGTGCCCTCCTCCATGGTGGGCGACAGGGCCGGCATCAGCACGTCGGTCATCCTGCTTCGTTCCTGAAGGAGCTTCGCAGGACCGGGCCGCATCCTCCGTAGCCTTGGCGAAGGAGGATCATGCCGCGGCGCTCTCCGCGTAGACGTCGGTGTAGAGCTCGGCCGGGTCGGGCTCCGGCGCGGTGCGGGCGAACTCGGCGGCGTCGGCGACGACGCGGCGCACCTCGGCGTCGATCGCCTTCAGGGCGGCGTCGTCGGCCATCTTCTTCGAGCGCAGCAGCTCCTCGACGTGGTCGATCGGGTCGCGGTGCTTGCGCACCTCGTCGATCTCCTCGCGGGTGCGGTACTTGCCCGGATCGCTCATCGAGTGGCCGCGGTAGCGGTAGGTCTTCATCTCCAGGATGAACGGGCCCTTGCCGGCGCTGGCATGCTCGGCGGCCTCGGCGGCGGCCTCGCGCACCGCCAGCACGTCCATGCCGTCCACCTCCTTGCCGGGGATGTTGAAGCTGGCGCCGCGGCGATAGAGGTGGGTCTCCGACGAGGACCGCTCGATCGAGGTGCCCATGGCGTACTGGTTGTTCTCGATGATGTAGACCGCCGGCAGTCCCAGAGCTCGGCCATGTTGAAGCTCTCGTAGACCTGGCCCTGGTTGGCCGCGCCGTCGCCGAAGTAGACGAAGGCCACCGCCTTGTTGTCGCGGTAGCGGTTGGCGAGCGCCAGGCCGGTGCCGAGGCTGACCCAGGCGCCGACGATGCCGTGGCCGCCGTAGAACTGATGCTCGAGCGAGAACATGTGCATCGAGCCGCCCTTGCCCTTCGAGGCGCCGGCGCGCGCGGCCGGTGAGCTCGGCCATCACCGCCTTCGGGTCGACGCCGGCGGCCAGCATGTGGCCGTGGTCGCGGTAGCCGGTGATGATCTGGTCGCCGCCCTGCTTGATCGACTGCACGCCGACCGCGACGGCCTCCTGGCCGATGTAGAGGTGGCAGAAGCCGCCGATCAGCCCCATGCCGTAGAGCTGGCCGGCCCGCTCCTCGAACCGGCGGATGAGCAGCATCTGGCGGTAGAGGGCGAGCAGCCCGTCCTTGTCCAGGGGCTTGGCGCTAGCCTCAGGCTCCTTGGCGGTCGTCGACGAGGCGCTCTTCGTGGCGGCGGCGCGGGCGGCGCCGGCCGGCTTCGTTCTGGGCTTGGCCGCCCTCGCCATGGCGCGCTCCACATCGAACTCCAGGACCGAACGCGCCGGTCCATGCATCGTTTCAGCGTGCGGGCTCGGGCGTGCGGATCACATAATCCCTTGGATCGGCGAAGCCTAGGACGACGTGGGCCCTTTCCTCCAGCAGGTCGCGCGAGAGGTGGTCGTCGGCCAGCAGCGCGGCGCGCTGCGCCAGTTCGGCGTGCTCGGCCTTCAGCGCCGCCAGCTGGGCCTCGTCCTCGGCCAGCGTCGCCTCGCGCTGGCGGGTGGTCAGGATACCGCGGTCGCCGGTCAGCGCGTTGAAGCCGAAATAGAAGATCAGCGCCGCCAGGATCAGCGTCGGAACGAAGGTGGTCAGGCGGGCGAGCACGCCCCGCTTGTCGCAGATTCGTGCTTAATGAAGGCTTTTCAACGGTCTAGCTTGTAGGCCCTCAGCGCCGCTTCAGCGCCGAGGCGCCGGCGTAGATCGCCTGGTCGTCGAGCTCTTCCTCGATCCGGAGCAGCTGGTTCTACTTCGCCAGCCGGTCGGAGCGGGAAAGCGAGCCGGTCTTCATCTGGCCGCAGCCCGTAGCGACCGCCAGGTCGGCGATCGTGGTGTCCTCGGTCTCGCCCGAGCGGTGGCTCATCACCGCGGTGTAGGCCGCCTTGTGGGCCATCTCGACGGCGTCCAGCGTCTCCGACAGCGTGCCGATCTGGTTGACCTTGATCAGGATCGAGTTGGCGAAGCCCTCGTCGATGCCGATCTTCAGCCGCTCCGGGTTGGTGACGAAGACGTCGTCGCCCACCAGCTGGACCTTGGCGCCCAGCCGCCGGGTCAGCATGCTTCCAGCCGTCGAAGTCGTCCTCGGCGCAGCCGTCCTCGATGGTGACGAGCGGGTAGCGATCGACCAGCCCCTCGAGGAAGTCGACCATGCCGATGGCGTCGAGCGTCTTGCCCTCGCCGGTCATGCGGTACTTGCCGTCCTTGAAGAACTCGCTGGCGGCGGCGTCGCAGCCCAGGTTGAAGTCCTCGCCGGCGCGGTAGCCGGCCGCCTCCCCGGCCTTCATGATGAAGCTCGAGCGCCTCGTCGGCATTGCCGAAGTTGGGGGCGAAGCCGCCCTCGTCGCCGACGTTGGTGGGCTGGCCGGCGTCGCTGCAGCGCCTTCTTCAGCGCGTGGAAGATCTCCGAGCCCATCCGCAGCGCCTCGGCGAAGGTCGGCGCGCCGGTGGGCAGGATCATGAACTCCTGGAAGTCGAGCGGATTGTCGGCGTGGGCGCCGCCGTTGATGATGTTCATCTGCGGCACCGGCAGGATGCGGGCCGAGACGCCGCCGACGTACCGGTAGAGCGGCAGCTCACGGGTCTTGGCCGCCGCCTTGGCCGCCGCCAGCGAGACGCCGAGGATGGCGTTGGCGCCCAGCCGGCCCTTGTTGGCGGTGCCGTCGAGCTCGATCAGGATGCGGTCGAGCCGGCGCTGGTCCTCGGCCTCGGCGCCCGAGAGCGCGTCGAAGATCTCGCCCATCACGGCGTCGACCGCGCCGCGCACGCCCTTGCCGCCATAGCGGTCGGGATCGCCGTCGCGCCGCTCCACCGCCTCGTGCGCGCCGGTCGAAGCGCCGGAGGGCACGGCGGCGCGGCCCAGCGTGCCGTCCTCCAGCACGACGTCCACCTCGACGGTCGGGTTGCCCCGGCGAATCGAGGATCTCGCGCGCGAGGATGTCGACGATCTCGGTCATGGGGCCCCGCTGCCGGTTGGGAAGGCGCGAGGCTTAGCGGCGCGGCCGCCCCAGAGCAACATCAGGGGGCAACCGCGCTTGAGCGCGAAGGAGCGCTCAGTCTTCCTTCGGCGTCAGCACCTGGCGGCCGCGATAGGTGCCGGTCTTCAGGTCGATGTGGTGCGGCCGCTTCAGCTCGCCCGTGTCGGTGTCCTCGACATAGGTGTTCGGCTTCAGGGCGTGGTGCGCGCGGCGCATGTTGCGGCGCGACGGGGAGGTTTTTCGCTTGGGGACGGCCATGTCGGGATCTGGGGCGCTTGTCTGAAAGGAGCGCGGCGGGCGCTCGAAAAGGAGCGGGCGTCTATGCCGCAAGCCACCTGCGATTACAAGCGGCGCCCGAACTGATCCGACATCGCCGACGCATCGTAACAGGGCCGAACTCTTGGGAGCGGGAGCCATGGGCGGCAACACCGACATCGTGCGCGGAATCTACGCGGCGTTCGGCGAGGGGCGGATCGGCGACATCGTCGCACGGATGGCCGACGAGACCACCTTCATCCAGCCGGGCGGCGGCGACATTCCCTGGGCCGGAACCTACCGCACGCCGGCCGAGGTGGAAGGCTTCTTCGGCAAGCTCGCGGCGGCCGTGGACGTCACCGACTTCACCCCTCGCGAATACGTCGAGCAGGACGGCGTCGTCGTGGCGCTCGGCGCGTGGGCGGGCGTCGCCAAGCCCACCGGCAAGCCATTCGCCAGCAACTGGGCGATGACCTGGAAGCTCAGGGACGGCAGCGTGTGGTTCTACGAGGCGCTCGAGGACACCGACGCCATCGCCCAGGCGTTCCGGCCGTCCTCAGCCTAGCCCTGTCGACCGTCCGTGCGGGGCCGGTAGCGCGGCCGGGCGTTGGCGATCGGAATCAGGCAGCCGACCGCGAACACGACGGACACGGCGCAGATCAGCAGGCGCAGCGTCTGCGCCCGCTCCTGCGCGCGCAGGACGGCCAGGTCCGTCCGCTCGTCCTGCTCGAATGGCGCCGGCGCGGCCATGGCCTCACATCAACCGGCTCTGCTCCACCGCAGCGGCGATGAAGCTGGCGAAGAGGGGGTGTGGGGCGAACGGGCGGCTCTTCAGCTCCGGGTGGAACTGCACGCCGATGAACCACGGATGGTCCTCGCGCTCGACGATCTCCGGCAGCACGCCGTCCGGCGAGACGCCGGTCATCTTCAGGCCCGCCGCCTCGAACGCCTCGCGATAGCCGATGTTGACCTCGTAGCGGTGTCGGTGGCGCTCGCTGATCGCGGACGCGCCATAGATCGCGGCCACCCGCGAACCCGGCGTCAGCACCGCGTCGTAGGCGCCCACCCGCATCGTGCCGCCCAGATCGTCGCCCTCGGCCCGCATCTCGCGCTCGTTGCCGCGCGTCCATTCGGTCATCAGGCCGACGACCGGATGCTTGGTCGGGCCGAACTCGGTGGAGGAGGCGCACGCAATGCCCGCGACGTTGCGGCACGCCTCGATCACCGCCATCTGCATGCCGAAGCAGACCCCGAAATAGGGTACGGCGCGCTCGCGGGCGAACTTGGCCGCGCGGATCTTGCCCTCCGAGCCGCGCTCGCCGAAGCCGCCCGGCACCAGGATGCCGTGCACGCCTTCCAGCCGGGTCGCCGCGGCGTTCTCGTCGCCCTCGAAGGTCTCGCTCTCCACCCAGTCGAGGTTGACCTTGACCTTGTTGGCGACGCCGCCGTGGATCAGCGCCTCGATCAGCGATTTGTAGGCGTCCTTCAGCACCGTGTACTTGCCGACCACGGCGATGGTCACCTCGCCGTCCGGGTGGGTCAGCCGGTCGGAGATCTCGTTCCCAGCGCGACAGGTCCGGCGCCGGCGCGTCGCGGATGCCGAAAACGTCGAGCACCTCGGCGTCGAGCCCCTGGGCGTGGTAGTCGAGCGGCACGGCGTAGATGTTCGGCGCATCCATCGCCTGGATCACCGCCGACGGGCGCACGTTGCAGAACAGGCCGATCTTGCGCTTCTCCTCCGGCGGGATCGGCTGCTCGCAGCGGCAGAGCAGCACGTCGGGCTGGATGCCGATCGAGCGCAGCTCCTTGACCGAGTGCTGGGTCGGCTTGGTCTTCATCTCGCCGGCGGTCTTGATGAACGGCAGCAGGGTGAGGTGCACGAAGCAGGCGTGGCCGCGCGGCAGTTCCTGGCCGAGCTGGCGGATCGCCTCGAAGAACGGCAGCCCCTCGATGTCGCCGACCGTGCCGCCGATCTCCACCAGCACGAAGTCGACGCCCTCGCCCGGATCGGCCAGCACGAAGCGTTTGATCTCGTCGGTGACGTGCGGGATCACCTGCACGGTGGCCCCGAGGTAGTCGCCGCGGCGCTCCTTCTCGAGGATGGTCTTGTAGATCTGGCCGGTGGTGATGTTGTCGCCCTTGGTGGCCGACACGCCGGTGAAGCGCTCGTAGTGGCCAAGGTCGAGGTCGGTCTCGGCGCCGTCGTCGGTGACGAACACTTCGCCGTGCTGGTAGGGGCTCATCGTCCCCGGATCGACGTTGAGGTAGGGGTCGAGCTTGCGCAGCCGGACCTTGTAGCCGCGCGCCTGCAAAAGGGCGCCCAGCGCCGCCGACGCCAAGCCCTTTCCCAATGAGGAGACCACGCCGCCGGTGATGAAGATGTACCGGGCCATGGGAGTCCAGCTTAGCGCCGATTCGCCGGGTGAGTCGCGCCGCGAATCAGCGCGTCGCGCGCCGAATTCGCGGCGAACCTGCGGCGCCACCTCAGGGCTGAGGCGCGGCGGGCGCGGGCTGCGGCGGGGGCGCTTCCAAGGTCGGCGGCGCGGCCGGCTTCGGCGCGGGCGCCTCGAGCGCCGGCGCGGCGGGCTGGGACTCGGCCGCCCTGCGCTGATGCGTCGCGCCGGGCGCCGCGGCCGCCGGGGCCTGAGCCGCCGGGGCGGACGCCGGCGCAACCTGGCGGACGCCGGCGGCGCTGACCGGGGCCTGCGGGGGCGGGGCCATCAGTGGCGCGCCGGTCGGCGCCGTCGGCGGCGGCGCGACCGGCTGGTTGAGGGCGTTGGGGTTGGCCTGCTGCAGCTTCAGCCGCGACAGCATCGTGGAGGTCGCCCGGTCGTGCGCGCCGAGCAGGGTCAGCCCGATGCTGAGCGCCAGGAACAGCGCTGAACAGCACCCAGGTAGTCCGCGTCAGAAGGTCGCCGGCGCCGCGGGCGGTGATCAGCCCGGTCGGGCCGCCGCCCATGCCGAACGCGCCGCCTTCGGAGCGTTGCAACAGCACGACGCCGACCAGGGCGATGCAGACGAGAATGTCGAGAACGATCAGGAGACCAGAAAGCATCAGCAGGTTCTAATTCGCCGCATGTGGGCCGGGTGCGGCGGGCGGGCCTCTAGCATCGCCCGTCCGTCCGCGCCATAGCTAGGAAGGCTGCCTCCCCGGTCCAAGTCCCGTGATTCTCGAAACCGAACGTCTGGTGCTTCGCCCGGTCGAGCCGGGGGATTGGCGCTCGCTCTACCCGCATCATGAGCGATCCTGTCGTGATGGCGCACTGGGACTCCTCGGAGATCGAGGATCCCGACGCCGTCGAGCAGATGATCGCCGCGCAGGTCGGCGACATGGCGGCCGGGCTCGCCTGCTACTGGGCGGTGGAGCGGTCGCTGGACCAGGTCTTCCTGGGAGCCTGCGACCTTTCGGACATCGACTGGCGCCACCGTCGCGGCGAGGTGGGCTTCGTGCTCGCCGGCGCCGCCTGGGGTCAGGGCTTCGGGCTGGAGGCGATGCGCGCCGTGGTCGACCACGCGGCGGCGCTGGGGCTGAAGCGGCTCTGGGCGCGCTCGCACGCAGGCAACGAGCGCTCCGAGCGGCTGCTTGAAGCGACTCGGCTTCGAGGAGGAAGGTTACCTGCGCGGCCACATCCAGCGCGCCGGCGAGCGGCGCGACTGCAAGATCTTCGGCCTGCTGCTCTGACAAGGACGCCCGTGACCAAGACTGACCTGGCCTCCTGCCCGTGCTGAGCTGGCTGGACGCCGCATTCGGGCGCTACTTCGGGCCGCTGCGGCTGCTCAATTCGTTCTTCTTCCTGGCCGGGGTCGGCTTCGCGGTCACCGCTCTGGCGACCTGGATCCTGCTGCCGCGGCTGTGGGACTATCTGCCGAAGGACCGCGGGCGCGCCTTCGCCGTCAACGCCGAGCAGAGCGTCGGCAAGCCGGTCAGCGCCGGGCTGATCTTCGTCACCATCTTCTGCTTCGCGACGCTGATCTTCGTGCCGGCCGGCGCGCCGCCGATCCGCACCCTGCCGCTGATGGCGGCGGCCTGTGCGGTCGGCTACTTCGACGACCGCCGCGGCGGCTTTTCCGAATACCAGCTGGCGGTGATGGACCTGGTCATCGCCTTCGGCGCATCGATGGTGATCCAGGGGTTCGGGCCGGCGGTGATCTGGCTGCCAGGCCTGAAGGCGTCGATCACGCTGTCGCCCTGGCTCAGCCTGCCGCTTTCCACCGCGGTCATCTGGCTCTCGATCAACGCCACCAACTGTTCCGACGGCGTCGATGGGGTCTCCGGCAGCCTCACCGCCAGCGCCATCGCGATCCTCGGCAGCCTGCTCTACCTGGTGATCGGCAACGAGGTGGTCGCCGGCCACCTCGGCATCCCGACCAACCCCGAAGGCGCCGACTGGGCGATCATGGCCTTCCTGATGGCGGGCGCCGTCTGTGGCTACCTCTGGTACAACGCCCCGCCCAGCGCTGTCTTGATGGGCGACGCCGGCTCGCGGCCCCTCGGCCTCTTGATCGGCATGCTGGTCGTGGCGACCGGCAACCCGCTCTTCCTGCTGCTGGTCGGATCGGTGATCCTGCTGAACGGCGCGACCGGCCTCGTCAAAGTGGCGCTGATGCGCTTCTTCGGCCTCAAGGTGCTGGCCGGCATCCGCTTTCCGCTGCACGACCACTTCCGCAAGGAGCGCGGCTGGTCGAACAGCCAGGTGCTGGTGCGCTTCATGCTGGTGCACCTGGGCCTCTCGGCCCTGCTGATCATGCTGGTGCTGAAGGTGCGCTAGCCGCTACGGGCGCAGCAGCGTGATCGAGGTCACCTGACGCGCCGAGCGGGCCGGACGGCCGTCGCCGACCACGATCAGCCGGTAGGGACCCTCGGGTGCGACGATCGGTCCGCCGTTGCAGCGGTCGGCGAGGAAGACGACGGGGCTCGGCCGCATCAGAGGGTCGGTCTCGGCGAGCGCCAGCGCGACCCGATAGCCGTCCGCGGCGCCCACCTCGACGACGTCGGCCATGTCCATGCCGCGCAGCGCCTTGCCCTGCGGCGCGCCGACCTTGGCGAGGATGGCGTTCAGCGCCACGCCGTCGCACGCTTCGCTCTTGCCGCCTTCGAGCTGCAGGGTGACCGGCTGGTGCGGCAGGGCGTCGATGTCGGCGGCGCCGAACTCGAGCTTCTGGCCCGCGAGGCCAGTCACGGTCACACCCTGCGCGGCGGCGCCCGCGCCCCACGCCATCGTCAGCGCGCACACCGCCATCCCCGCCAGTCTCATCGTTGTCCCCCTCCGCCAACCGGACGAACACCGATATGTAGTTGAGCTACGCGTCGCTGGCGACCGTCGCCGCCTACCCCCCAGTAAGGCGGGTCAGGCCGCCCGCACGATCGGCAGGAACTGGGTCGCGGTCAGCGAGGCGCCGCCGACCAGGGCGCCGCCGACGTCCTTCGCCGCCAGGATGGCGCCCGCGTTGCCGCCGTTGACCGAGCCGCCGTAGAGGATCGGCGCACTGCCGTCCTGCTCGCCCCAACGCTGGCAAAGCGCCGCGCGAATGGCCCCGTGCACCACCTCGATCTCGGCGACGGTCGGCGTGCGCCCCGTGCCGATCGCCCAGACCGGCTCGTAGGCCACCGCGAACGGCCGCCCGCCAAGGGCGTCCGGCAGCGACTCGGCGCAGCTGGCTCGAGCACGACCTCAGCGTTCGCGCCCGGCGTCGCGCTCGGCGGCGGTCTCGCCGACGCAGACGATCGGCTCGAGCCCGGCGCGCAGCGCCGCAGCGACCTTCGCGGCCACCTCGGCGCTGGTCTCGCCGTAGTAGCGCGCGGCGCTCGGAGTGGCCGAGGATCACCAGTCGTCGCGCCGGCGTCGGCCAGCATCTCGGCCGACGAGGCAGCCGGTGAACGCGCCCTCGCCGCTCTGCCCGGCAGTCCTGGCCGCCCACCTCGACGCCCGAGCCCGCCAGCGTCTCGGCCATGCGGAAGATCAGCGTCGCCGGCGGGCAGAGCGCCACCCGGGCGCCGGCGGCGTGCTCGTCGAGCGCCGCGGCGATGGCGCGCGCCTCGTCGAGCGAGGCCGCAAGGCCGTGCATCTTCCAGTTCCCGGCGATCAGCGGCCGCGGCGTGGTCAACTCGAAGCGCTCCTCTCCCGGGCCTCTTCGGCCCTCGACCCCCTGCGCATAGCTGCGCCGTCGCCGTTCCGACAACGCGGCCGGTCAGCAGTGCGCACGCTGGACGGCCGCCCGGCCGGGCCTCTATACGGCGGCCGATGCTTCGCTACTTCCGCGCCTTCGCCAAGTCGTGGTTCGGCCCCGCCATCATGGGCGCGCTGGTCGTCGCACTTCGGCCTTCCTGGGCACCGGCGGCGTGCGCAACGCTGCTCGGCGGGCGCGATCGCCAACGCCGTGGTCTCAGGCCGGCTCGCGCCAGGTCACCCAGGCCGAGTTCCAGAAGATGTTCCAGCGCAACGAGGCAGGCCTACCAGGCGCGCACCGGCCAGACCTTCCCGCTCGAGCAGGCGGTGAAGGAGGGCGCCGACCAGCGACATGCTGCAGCAGCTGGCCGCCCAGACCGCCTACTCCGAGATGCTGTCGCAGCTCGGGCATCCGGCCCTCGGACGACGTGGTCGCCCAGGAGCTGAAGCGGCAGGCCGAGTCGGGCCAGGCGCCGGGCCTCGCGCAGATGTTCGACGCGGTCACCGGCAAGTTCCGGCCGCAGGCGCTGGCGGCGCTGCTGCGAACAACGGCCTGACGCATGGACCAATTCCAGCGCGAGCTGGCCGACGAGCATCGCCGACAGCGACTTCCAGCGGCGCGGTCGCCGACGGCTTCGCGCCGCCGCGCATCTACGCGGCGCGATGCAGGCGCGCTGCGCTGGAGAGCCGCGACGTCACCTACTTCGTGATCCCGGAATCGAGCGTGCCGATCCCGCCGCCGCCACCGACGCCCAGCTGACGGCGCTGATGCAGCAGCACAAGGAACAGCTGATGCTGCCCGAGCGGCGCCGGCTCTCCGTCGTGCGCTTCAGCGCCAAGGCGCTGGCGCCGACGCTGACGGTCGATCCGAAAGCGGTCGAGCAGCAGTTCGAGGCCAAGAAGGCGAGCTACGGCAAGCCCGAGACACGCTCGCTGGTCGAGATCCCGCTCAACGACCCGAGCAAGGCGACCGAGGTCGCCGCAGCGCCTCTGCCAAGGGCGAGGATCCGCAACGCGGTCGCCAAGTCGGTCGGCGTCGATGCGGTCAGCTACGCCGACCAGCCGCAGGCGGCGATCGCCGACTGCAAGGCCGGCGCGGCCGCCTTCGCGATGAAGGAGGGCCAGGTCAGCGGTCCGGTGCAGGGCGACTTCAAGACCGTCGTGATCAAGGTCACCAAGGTCACGCCGCCGCAGGCGCCGACCTCAACGCCGCCCGGGCGCAGATCGAGGCCGACCTGCGGCAGGCGCAGGCGGTCGACAAGGTCTACGACCTCAGCCAGAAGTTCGATGACCTGCGCCAGGGCGGCGCCAGCCTCGCCGACGCCGCCGCCAAGGTCGGCGCGACGCCGTCGCGATCGGGCCGGTGGCCGCCGACGGCAAGGACCTGTCAGCGGCCAGGTCGAATCCCGCGCTCAGCCAGAAGCTGCTGACCACCGCCTTCCAGCTCAGCCAGGGCGGCGACAGCGACGTCGAGCAGGACGCCGACAAGGGCGAGTACTACGCCGTCCACGTCGACCAGGTGCTGCCGCCCGCGACTGCCAAACCTCGACGAGCCGGGCGTGCGGCCGGCGATGACCCAGGCCTACATCCAGCAGGCCATCGTCGCCGCGCCTGCAGCAGAAGGCGTCGGCGGCGCAGGCGGCGCTGCAGAAGGGCCAGACATTCGAGGCGGTCGCCGCGACCTACGGCGCGAAGGTCACGCCACCAGCTGGGCCTGCAGCGGGCCAATGCGCAGCAGTAGGAGCAGGCGCTCGGGCAGGCGTTCCTGGCGGCGGCGTTCCAGGCCAAGCACGGCCAGGTGTTCACCGCCGGCTCCGATCCGCTGAAGGGCTTCGCGGTCGCCCGGGTCGACGCCGTCCACGCCGGCCGATCCGAAGCAGGTCGCCGCCATCCTGGAGCTCATCCGGCAGCGCTCGGCGCAGGGCTATGTCGCACGGCCTGCAGCAGGCGATCCGCGAGGCGGCGGTGAAGATGATCAAGCCGCAACACCGACCTTGCGCTGGCCCGCAGGCCATGGGCGTCGACGCCGCAATGGCGGCCCGGGCCGACAAGGCGGCCGCGGCCGAGCGCGCCGGAGCTCGCCCAGTGACCTGCGAGCCGGCGTTCGACGCCTTCACGCGAGCGCTACGCCGCCGGCCAGGTGCAGGTGGTCGTCGAGCGGCTGGTCGACGACCTGGAGACGCCGGTCTCGGCCTACCTGAAGGTCGCGCACGGCCAGCCCTACAGCTTCCTCTTCGAGTCGGTGGAGGGCGGCGCCTGGCGCGGCCGCTATTCGGCGCTGGTGATGGCGCCCGACCTGGTCTGGCGCTGCCAGGGCGGCGCGGCCGAGATCGCCGAGGGCGACGACATCGCCGCCGGCCGCTTCCGGCCGGACGGCGAAGGCGCGCTGGAGTCGCTGCGCGACCTCGTGGCGCGTTCGCGGCTGGAACTGCCGCGCCGGCCTGCCGCCGATGGCCGCCGGCGTCTTCGGCGTGCATCGGCTACGACATGATCCGGCTGGTCGAGAAGCTGCCGGACATCAACCCGGATCCGCTGGGCCTGCCCGACGGCGTGCTGATCCGCCCCTCGATCGTGGCGATCTTCGACGGCGTCGCGCAGGAGATCATCCTGGTCACGACCGTGCGCCCGTCAGCGGCGTCGCGCCGAGGCGGCCTACGCGGCCGCGCAGGCCCGGCTTGCCGCGCGTCACCGAGGCGCTGAAGCGCCCGCTGCCGCCGCCGGGGCCGAAGCCCGCGCCGTCGCCCGACGCGTTCACCTCGCCGGTCAGCCGCGAGGCCTATGGCGAGATCGTCGAGAAGGCGAAGGAATACATCCGCGCCGGCGACATCTTCCAGGTGGTGCCCAGCCACCGCTTCCGCGCGCCCTTCCCGCACGATCCGTTCGCCCTCTACCGGTCGCTGCGGCGCACCAACCCCTCGCCGTTCCTGTTCTTCCTGAACTTCCCCGACTTCCAGCTGGTGGGCTCCTCGCCGGAGATCCTGGTGCGCCTGCGCGACGGCAAGATCACCATCCGCCCGATCGCCGGCACCCGGCCCCGCGGCGCGACGCCCGAGGAGGACGCTGCGCTCGAGGCGGAGCTGATCGCCGACCCCAAGGAGCACGCCGAGCACCTGATGCTGCTCGACCTCGGCCGCAACGACGTCGGGCGGGTCGCCATGCTGGGCCAGGCCGGGCGCAACGCGCCGCGCCGCCGCCCGCAAGGGGCCGCACGTGCGCGTCACCGCCAGCTTCTTCGTCGAGCGCTACAGCCACGTCATGCACCTGGTCTCCAACGTCGAGGGCGACGCGCCCGAGGGGCTGGATCCGGTCGACGTGGTGATGTCCGCCCTCCCCGCCGGCACCCTCTCTGGCGCGCCGAAGGTGCGCGCGATGCAGATCATCGACGAGCTCGAGACCGAGAAGCGCGGCGTCGCCTACGCCGGCGCGGTCGGCTACTTCGGCGCCGACGGCTCGGTCGACACCTGCATCGTCCTCAGAACCGCCCTCTTCAAGGACGGCATGGTCTACGTGCAGGCCGGTGGCGGCGTCGTGGCCGACTCCGATCCGGTCGCCGAGTACGAGGAGACCCTCGCCAAGGCCCGCGCCATCCGCGACGGCCGCGACCGAGGCCTGGCGTTTCGCCTGAAACCGCCGCCTAGGTCGGCCAGGGCGTCGGCATCATCATCACGGTGACGGCCAGCGCCAGCGCGCTGATCGCGAAGAAGGCGGCCGCGGCGGCGAGGCCGCCCAGTCCCTCCGCCTTCGGCGGCGACGGAGCGAGCAATGCGCGGGCCTGGCGAAGGCGCTGCGGGTCGAACGAGGAATTGGCCATCGCCGCCAGTCTGCCCGCGAACCACGCCCGGCTGCAAATGCCGCGCTTGGCGGGCGGGCGGGCTGCAGCCTAAGAAGCGCCGTTCCGAAAGGCCCGCCCATGATCCTGGTCATCGATAACTACGACAGCTTCACCTACAACCTCGTCCACTACCTGAACGAGCTGGGCGCGGAGACGCTCGTCTATCGCAACGACGCGCTGACGCCGCAGGACGCGCTGGCGCTGCGGCCGGAAGCCGTCGTGCTCTCGCCGGGCCCCTGCACGCCCAACGAAGCCGGCATCTGCCTCGCCCTGATCGCGCGGCGCGCCGGACGACCTGCCGATCCTCGGCGTCTGCCTCGGCCACCAGTCGATCGGCCAGGCGCTGGGCGGCGAGGTGATCCGCGCCATGACGCCTGATGCACGGCAAGACCAGCCCCATCCACCACGACGGGCGCGGGCATCTTCGCCGGCCTGCCGAACCCGTTCACCGCCACGCGCTACCACAGCCTGTCGGTGCGGCGCGAAACCCTGCCGGCGGAGCTGGAGATCACCGCCTGGACCGACGACGGCGAGATCATGGGCTTCTCGCACAGGACGCGGCCGCTGCACGGCGTGCAGTTCCACCCCGAGAGCATCGCCACCGAGGGCGGCCACCAGCTGCTGGCCAACTTCCTCGAGCTGGCCGGCGTGAAGCGCCTCGAAGAGGCCTGAGGGCGGCGCGCCGATGTCGGAAGACTTCAAGCCGCTGCTGGCGAGGCTCGCCGATGGCGCGACGCTCGACGAAGCCGACGCCGAGGCCTTCTTCGCCGCCGCCCTGCGCGGCGAGCCGACGCCGGCCCAGGTCGCCGCCGCGGTCACCGCCATGCGGCTGCGCGGCGAAACCGTCGGCGAGATCGCCGCCTGCGCCCGGGTGATGCGGCGCGCCGCCGTCGTGCTGAAGCACCCGCATCAGGTGATCGACGTCTGCGGCACCGGCGGCACCGGAATCTCGACGTTCAACATCTCGACCGCCGTCGCTTTCGTGCTGGCCGGCGCGGGCCTGAAGGTCGCCAAGCACGGCAACCGCACCATGAGCCGCCGCTCCGGCAGCGCCGACGTGCTCACCGCGCTCGGCGTCAACATCCAGGCCAACCTCGCCCAGCAGCGCCGCGCGCTGGACGAAGCGAACGTCTGCTTCCTGTTCGCCCCGGCCCACCACGGCGCCATGCGGCATGTGCTGCCGATCCGCCAGGAACTCGGATTTCGCACCATCTTCAATATGTTGGGACCGCTTTCTAACCCGGCCGGGGCGCAGCGCCAGGTGCTCGGCGCCTTCTCGCCGCGCTGGGTCGAGCCGCTGGCGCGGGTGCTCGGCGCGCTCGGCGTCGAGCGCGCCTGGGTCGTTCATGGCGAGGGCCTCGACGAGATGACCACGACCGGCGTCACCGAGGTCGCCGAGTGGCGCGACGGCGGCGTGCGGCTCTTCAACGTGACGCCCGAGGCGGTCGGCCTGCCCCGCGCGACGCTGGCCGACCTGGCGGGCGGCGATCCGCTCTCCAACGCCGACGCGATCCGCGAGCTGCTGAGCGGCCGCACCGGCCCCTATCGCGACATCGTGCTGCTCAACGCCGCCGCCGGCCTGCTGGTCGGCGAGAAGGTCGAGACGCTGCGCGAGGGGGTCGAGCTGGCCGCCAAGGCGATCGACGACGGCGCAGCGCACCTGGCGCTCGAGCGCCTCGTCGAGGCGACGAACCGGCCATAATGGACATCCTCGAGGAGATCGCCGCCTACAAGCGCACCGACGTGGCGGCGCTGAAGCGCGCCGAGAGCCAGGACGCCGTCGAGGCGCGCGCCAAGGCGGCCGCCGGGCCGCGGGGTTTCATCGCGGCGCTGGAGCGCGCCGCCGCGCCTGGCCGCCTTGCCCTGATCGCCGAGATCAAGAAGGCCTCGCCGTCGAAGGGGCTGATCCGCGCCGACTTCGATCCGCCGTCGCTCGCGAGGGCTTACGAAGCCGGCGGCGCGGCCTGCCTTTCGGTGCTGACCGACGGGCCGAGCTTCCAGGGCGCGGACGCCTACCTCGCCGCGGCGCGGGAGGCGAGCCGGCTGCCGGCGCTGCGCAAGGAGTTCCTGGTCGACCCCTGGCAGGTGGCGCAGTCGCGGGCGCTGGGCGCCGACGCGATCCTGGTGATCCTGGCGATCAGCGACGATGCGCTCGCCGCCGAACTGCTCGCCGAGGCGGCGCGGCTCGGCATGGACACCCTCGTCGAGGCGCACGACGAGGCTGAGGTCGATCGCGCGGTGGCGCTGGGCGCGACCCTGATCGGCGTCAACAACCGCAACCTGCGCACCTTCGTCACCGACCTCAGCGTGACCGAGCGGCTCGCCACGCGGATCCCGACGGACCGGTTGCTGGTCACCGAGAGCGGCATCGGCGCGCCGGCCGACGTGCGGCGTCTGGCCGCGTCCGGCGCCCGGGCGATGCTGGTCGGCGAGAGCCTGATGCGGCAAGCGGACGTGGCCGCCGCAACGCGCGCCCTGCTCGGCTGAGGGCGGTCGGCCTCCCTCTGGGGTGAATGGGACGGCCGTGTCCGGTGTCTCGCCCAATTCAACCTGCGTGGATTTTCGGGTGACTCTCTGCTCCGCTCGGGGATGGGCGTCTCGAAAGGAGAGCCTCATGAAACTCCTCGGCGTGTTTCTGGCGATCGCAAGCGCCGTCGGCCTGCTGGCCGCGCCGACGCAAGCGGCGGCGCAAGGGTGGCGCGGCGGCTGGCATGGCGGCTACGTTCACGGTGGGTACGCGCGCGGGGCTTGGGGCGGCGGCTGGGGCTGGCGCGGCCCGGGATGGGGCGGCTACTGGGGCGGCCCGGTCTATCCGGCGCCAGTCGTCTACGCCCCGCCGGTCTACACGACGGAAGTCTACGACGAGCCGGCGCCAGTCGTGACCTACGAGCAGCATGACGTCTACGTCTACCACCACGTGATCCACCATCACGTCGCCCACCACGTCCACCACGCGGCCTACTGCGTCGCGCCGGCCCACTAGCCCTGGGCGGCCGTCTACGGGATCAGCACGGCCGCGCCCGTGAGACGCCCGCTGCGGAGATCCGACAGCGCCTCGTTGGCCGCTTCCAGCGGATAGAGCGTCACCTCGGTCTTCACGTCCGCCTTCGGCGCGATCTCGAGAAAGTCGCGCGCGTCCTGCCGCGTCAGGTTTGCGACCGAGACCACCTGCCGCTCGCCCCAGAGGATCGCGTAGGGGAAGGACGGGATGTCGCTCATGTGGATGCCGCCGCAGACGACGCGGCCGCCCTTCGCCACCGCTCGCAGCGCCGCCGGCACGAGCTCGCCGGCCGGCGCGTAGATGATCGCCGCGTCGAGCGGCTCCGGCGGCGTCTCGTCCGAGCCGCCGACCCAGTCCGCGCCGAGCGACCTGGCGAACGCCTGCGCTTGTCCATCGCCCGGACGGGTGAAGACAAAGAGCCGACGCCCCTGCCAGCGCGCCACCTGGGCGATGATGTGGCCCGCCGCGCCGAAGCCATAGATGCCGAGCGTCTCGCCCTCGCCCGCGAACACCAGGCTGCGCCAGCCGATCAGCCCGGCGCAGAGCAGCGGCGCCTGGCTGGCCGGCTCAGGGCCCGCATCGAGCGGATAGACGAAGCGGGCGTCGACCAGGGTGTGGGTCGCGAAACCGCCATCGCGCGTGTAGCCGGTGAAGAGCGGCGCATCGCAGAGGTTCTCGCGGCCAGCGCGGCAGAATCGGCAGACGCCGCAGGTGCGCGCGAGCCAGCCGACGCCCACCCGCGCCCCGACCTCCAGCGCCGCGCCCTCGCCCACCGCGTCGACCACGCCGACGATCTCGTGGCCGGGAACGATCGGTGTGCGGATGTCCGGCAGCTCGCCGTCCACGACATGCAGGTCGGTCCGGCAGACCCCGCACGACAGGATCTTCAGCCGCGCTTCGCCAGGACCCGGGATCGGATCGTCGCGCTCCACGGCCTCGAGCGGCCGTCCGACCTCGGTGAGCGCCATCGCCTTCATCGAGCCCTCCATGTGTGGGTCGTTCTGAGATCGGCGCCGGGCCGGGCCGGTCAAGCGTCGCCGCGATTCGGGAATCGATTCCGGCGATCCAGCGCCCGGACGCCGCGATGCAGTCGCTCAGGGGCCTGATTTGGCTGGCGTTTTCGTTCACTTGACTTTAACCGTGAACACCTAGAGAACATCGACAAGCGTTTTTGATTTGTTCCGGCGCTTGCCGGCGTGACACTCTTGAGGCTGCCGACATGCTCACCCGCAAACAGCACGAACTGCTCATGTTCATCCATGAGCGGATCAAGGAAACCGGGGTCTCCCCGTCCTTCGACGAGATGAAGGACGCCCTCGACCTGGCGTCGAAATCGGGGATCCACCGGTTGATCACGGCCCTGGAGGAACGCGGGTTCCTGCGGCGGCTGGCGCACCGGGCGCGCGCGCTGGAAGTGGTGAAGCTGCCCGAGCAGGCGACCGCCGCCGCCCCGCCGCGTGGCCGCGGTGCGTTCCGCCCCACCCTGGTCGAGCCAGGCGCCGGCGCGCCGGCGCCGCCATCCGGCCAATGACGTCCGTGAGCTGCCGGTCCTCGGGCGCATCGCCGCCGGCACGCCGATCGAGGCGATCCAGCACGAGCGCGACCGCATGCAGGTCCCCGAGACCATCCTCGGCGCCGGCGAGCACTTCGTGCTCGAGGTGCAGGGCGATTCGATGATCCACGCCGGCATCCTCGACGGCGACTTCGTGGTGATCCGCAGGACCAACTCGGCCAACTCCGGCGACATCGTGGTGGCGCTGGTGATGGGCGAGGAAGCGACGCTGAAGCGGCTGCGCCGCAAGGGCGCCTCGATCGCGCTGGAGGCCGCCAACCCCGCCTACGAGACCCGCATCTTCGGCCCCGACCAGGTGCAGGTGCAAGGCAAGCTGGTCGGCCTCATCCGCCGTTACCACTAAGCCCCGGCCGGTCGGTCGGAGCGCGATTGACAGGTTGGGCGGCGCTCGGGTACGGGCGCGCCATGATCCAGAACCTCGCCCGAGTACGCATGGCGTCCTGACGCGCCGCTCGCGGCCACGGCCGCGCCCGTACTCCACTCTTGGATCCTGCCATGCAATTCGAACTCTTCGGCGGCGCGCTTGCGCCGCGCGGTCTGCCCGCGGACGACGCCGCGCGCGGCTATCATGACTTCGTCCTCCTCAACATCGAGGCGGAGGCTCTCGGCTATCGATCGAGCTTCGTCACCGAGCACCACTTCACCGGGATAGGGCAAGTCTCAGCCACACTTACATTGCTCGCCTGGGTCGGCGCCCGCACCCGGACCTTGCGCCTCGGGACGGCCGTCCTGGTGCTGCCCTGGCACAACCCCGTTCTGCTGGCGGAACAGGCGGCGACAATCGACCTTTTGTCGGGCGGACGGCTCGATCTCGGGGTCGGCAAAGGCTATCGCCACACCGAGTTCGCCGGCTTCGCCATCCCGCCCGACGAGGCCGAGCCACGCTTCGACGAGGCGCTCGATCTTCTGATGCGCGCACTCTCGTCCGACGAGCCGTTCTCCCACCAGGGCCGTTTCTGGCGGTTCAGCGAGATAGCGGTCGAACCCTCGCCCTTGCAACGCCCGCACCCGCCAATCTGGTTGCCGGCCGGTCGCACGCAGTCCGTGACCGACTGCGCCCGCCGGGGCTGCAACATGCTGCTCAACCAGTTCGCCTCGCCCGACGAGGTGGCCAGCAGCATTGCCCTCTACCGCCGCGAGACCGAGGCCGCGGGATACGCGTTCGATCCCGCTAAGGTGGCGGTCGCCCGCAACATGTGGATCGCCGACACCGCCGCGGAGACGGCGGCCGCCACCGAGCGACAGGCGGCCGAACACGCCCGGATCGACGCCCTGTCGATCGGATCGCAGAGCCGCGACGCCCACATCCTCGCCTACGCCCCGGACAACGGCAGGCGCGAGGCCCACTCGCTGATCGGCCCCGCCGATATCGTCATCGAGCAGCTGCGCGCGCTACGCGAGCTCGGCGTGGCCTACGTGCTGCTCAACGGCCTGAGCGACCGGCCGAACTTCCGGCGTTTCGCCGAGCGCGTCATGCCGGCCTTCAACGACGGCTGACCGCGCGGACCAGACGCCGGCCTCCGGCCGTCAGAGGCCAGCCCACGGCAGCTTCGCATCGGCGACCATCCGGCTGAGCGTCTCCGGCTCCTGGTGGTAGCCGACGGTGAGGGCCTCTACGCCCAGCTCCGCCGCGACCAGCTTCACCGTGTCTGCGCAGAAGAAGTAGGTCACGTGGCGGGAGATCAGCCCGTCCGCTTCCTCGAAGCGCGAGACGCTGGTCAGCTTCTTCATCCCCTGGTGCTCGAAGAAGACCAGCATCGCCTCGCACCCGTCGATGGTCCGGCGCTCCCATGAGACGGCGGCCGGGCGGTCGGCGTTGACGTTCAGCCAGATCGCATCGCGCCCGCGCTCGCCGCCGACGCCACGCGCCTCGAACACCACGCTGTCGAGCAGCAGCGCCGTCAGGGTCGGGAGATCGCGCGCGTTGAAGGCCGCCACGAAGCGGTCGACCAGTTCGGCTGACGCCGTGCTGAGCCGGCGGGACGGCGCGGCCGGCGGCTCGGCGAGCTTGCCGCGCGCCCGGTGCAGCGCCGACTTCACCGCGCCCACGGTCGTGGCGAGAATCGCCGCGATCTCCTCAAGGCTGAAGTCGAACACGTCCTTCAGCACGACCGCCGCGCGCTCCTGCGGTCCGGCCAGTTCGAAGAGCCGGGCGGCGGCGGCGGCCGTCACGATCGCCGGCTCCACCGCGTCCGGCCGGCGGTCCGGCTCGCCGGCCACAGCCCTGCGGCCCGCGGCGCGCAGACCGTCGATCCAGAGGTTGGTGGCGATGCGGCTGAGCCAGGCGCGCGCGTTGGCGATCGGGCTGGCGCCGGCGCTGAGGTCGCCCTGCCCGATCGCGGCGAAGGCGCGGAGCAGCGTCTCCTGGGCGAGATCCTCGGCGTCGAAGATCGAGCCCGTGAGCTTGAGGCAATAGGCGTGCAGCTTCGGCCGCAGCGGCTCGATCTCGTCCAGGAACCGGAACCACAGCGCCCGCATCGTCCGCGCGGTCTCGTCGGTCATCGCCTCGGTCACGGGCGGTTCTCCTTCTGATCGCCACTTAGACGCTGCGTGCAGCGGTCAGGATACGTCCCGCGCGGCTATTCCTGCGCGGTCCAGGGACGGCGCCCGCGCAGCGGCTGCGACCAGGCGATCCGCCAGCCGGCCTTCTCGGCCTTGAAGACCTCCGCCGCGCCGCCGGCGGCGAAATCGGCCGGGCGCAGCACCAGCACGCCGCGGCAGTCGCGCGGCAGGTCGACCTCGGCCTTCATGATCAGGATGTCGGCGCGGGCGCAGAGCTCGGCCAGACGGTCCGGCTTCGGCTTGCGGCGGGTCCACCAGATGCCGAGCGCCGGCGAGACGCCCGGCCGCGCGGCGCAGGACCAGTAATCGCAGTCGAAGAGCGCGCCCCTGGCCCGCGCCATGTCGGAAGGGATCGCCAGGCCGCGGCGCTGCGCCCAGAGCTGGGTCGCGTAGCCGCGCACGCCCGGCTTCAGCGCCACTTCCTGGCCCTGGAACGCCACGGCCGCGTCGCCGCCGTCGGAGGCGATCCAGGCCACAGGCGGCCGGCGGCCGGGGCCAAAGCGCCACCGCAAAAGCGAGCGGCAGTCCCAGCCAGCGCAGCCAGCCCTGCCAGAGGCAGACGAACAGGATGCCGAAGTAGGAGGCGATGAGGGCGATCTGCGGCGCGGTCGAGGCGGCCGTCGCGGCGCCCGGCGCGGTGGCGAAGACGTGGCCGAGCGCAATGATCGCCTTCGCCGACCAGCCGGCGACGAACAGCGCCGGCGCGGCCAGTCCGTGGCCGATCAGCTCCAGCAGCAGCGCGACGGCCAGCGCCGGCATCATCGACCACAGACGCCACGAAGTCGGCGGTCAGGTTGGCGAAGACGCCGAAGTTGGCGATCCGGTTGAAGTGCTGAATCGCGAACGGCCCGGTCGCCGCGCCGGCGACGAGGCTGACCATGAAGAGCGCGATCAGCCAGTCACGGGCGCGCTGGATGAAGGCGATCGGCCAGGGCAGGCCCGTCGGCGCCGGCTTGCGCGGCCAGATCTCGGCCAGCGCCACCAGCGCGGCAGTGGCGCAGAACGACATCTCGAAGCCCGGCTGCACGACCACCTCCGGCTCGATCAAGAGGATGATCAGCGCCGCCAGCGCCAGCGAGCGCAGGCTGATCGCCTGGCGGTCCATCAGGATCGCCGCGAACGCCACCGAGGCGGTGATCGCCGCGCGCCGGGCCGGCGCGTGCGCGCCCGACAGCACCAGGTAGGCGGCGACGGCGACCAGCCCGCCGGCCGCCGCGATCTTCTTGCCGGAGACTCGCACCGCCAGCCACGGCCAGAGCGAGACCAGGAACCGCAGGCCGAAGAACACGAAGCCGGAGAGCGCGGCGGTGTGCAGGCCGGCGATCGCCAGCATGTGGGCGAGGCCCGCGGCGCGCAGGTCGTTCCTGACCTGCTGGCTCAGCCAGTCCTGGTGGCTGGTGGTGACCGCGACCGCGAGGCCGGCCGCATCGCCCGCATGGCCGCCCATCACCTTGTCCATGTCGCCCGCCAGCCGCTCGGCGGTTCGCCACCGGAATGCGTTGATCGCCATGGCGAGCCGCAGGCGCCAGGGCGGCTGGGGGGCCGCGATCAGCTGCGGCGAGCCGCGCGCCAACCCCACTGCGCCCTCGCCGGAAAACCAGGCGTCGCGGGCGAAGTCGTAGGCGCCAGGCGCGGCCGGAGCCGGCGGCGGATCGAGCAGCGCCATCACGCGGATCGCGGCGCCGGGCGTGGCGATCTCCTGGGTCGGCATGACGATCCGGACACGGAGCGGCAGCTGATCCGTGGTCAGATGGCTGATCGCGGTCGGCGCGATCAAAAGCCGCGGGCCGGTCTGGCTCGGCGTGTCGATGTCGACGACATAGCCCTCCACCTCGGCGACGCCGATATTCGGCGGCACGATCGGCGCCGCCACATGGTCGCTGCGCAGCTTGGCGATGGCGAAACCGGCGGCGATCACCGCCAGCAGCACCAGCGCCGCGTGCAGCGCGCGCGAGCCCGCCATGGGACCCGCGCGCCAGACGACCGCTGTCGCCGCCGCGCCCAGCACAATGGCTGCCGCCGCCGCCGGCCAGAGCGGCGGCTCGGTCTTCAGGCCAAGGTAGATCGCTGCGCCGAGCCCGAAGGCGACCGGGACCCAGATAAAGAGGCGATCCAGCTGCGCCGCCGCTTCCGCCGCTGCGCCGCGCGCCAGCGCGCCGATGCTAGGAAGCCGCCGAAAGCGCGTGCTAAGCACGCCCGCCCCGGGCACGTCCGCCCGCGGCCCCGGCAGAGCAATGTCAGACCCCGCCCCTCCCGTCGTCACCCGCATCGCCCCTTCGCCAACCGGGATGATGCACATAGGCACAGCGCGCGCCGCGCTTTTCAACTGGCTGTTCGCCCGCCACACGGGCGGCAAGTTCCTGATCCGCATCGAGGACACCGACCGCGAGCGCTCCACACCGGACGCCGTCCAGGCGATCTTCGATGGCATGGCCTGGCTCGGCCTGGAGCCGGACGAAGAGCCGATCTTCCAGCACGCCCGCGCCGAACGGCACCGGGAGGCGGCGCTCGAGCTGCTGGAACGCGGCGGCGCCTACCGCTGCTACATGACGGTCGAGGAACTCGGCGTAGAGCGCGAGCGGGCCCGCGCCGAGGGGCGGCCGATCCGCTCGCCCTGGCGCGACCGCGCCCGGGCCGCGGCGCCAACCAGCCCTTCGTCGTCCGGCTGCGCGCGCCGCAGGACGGCGAGACGGTGGTGCGCGACCTGGTCAAAGGGCGCGGTGGTGTTCAAGAACCGCGAGCTCGACGACCTCGTGCTGCTGCGCGCCGATGGCTCGCCCACCTACAATCTCGCCGTTGTGGTCGATGACCACGACATGGGCATGACCCACGTCATCCGCGGCGACGACCACCTCGCCAACACCCCGCGGCAGATCCTGATCTACGAGGGGCTCGGCTGGGATCTGCCGAAGTTCGGCCACCTGCCGATGATCCACGGGCCGGACGGCGCCAAGCTCTCCAAGCGGCATGGCGCGCAGGCGGTGCGCGAGTTCGCCGACATGGGCTATCTGCCCGAGGCGATGCGCAACTACCTGGCGCGGCTCGGCTGGGGCCACGGCGACGACGAGATCTTCACCGACGCCCAGGCGCAGGCCTGGTTCGACATCGCTCGATGTGGTGTCGGCGCCCGCGCGGCTCGACTGGCCGAAGCTGAACCACATCAACCAGCACTACATCCGCGAAGCCGACGACGGCCGGCTGCAAGGCCTGGTCACCGAGATCCTGCGCAGCCGCGATGTGCACCTGCCGTCGGACTTCGAAGCTCGGCTGGCGCGCACGATCCCGCTGGTGAAGGAGGGCGCCAAGACCACGCTGGAGCTGGCCGACCTCACCCTGTTCGCGCTGAAGCCGCGGCCGATCCAGCTCGACGACAAGGCCAAGGCGCTGCTCACCGAGGAGGTGCGGTCGCGGCTTCGGCGGCTCGCCGAGACGCTCCGGACAGCGCCCGACTGGTCCTCGGCGCGCGCTGCACGCGGCCCTGAAGGCGTTCGCCGACGCCGAGGGCGGGTTCGGCAAGTTCGGGCCGGCGCTGCGGCCCATCCTGGCCGCCGGCGCGGTCGCGCCCGACCTCGCCAGCGCCCTCTCCGCGCTCGGCCCGGACGAGAGTCTCGGGACGCATCGAGGATGCTCTTTCGCAAGTGCAGTAAGCCGCTATAAGGCGGCGGAAGCTCCGCCAGCGCGAAGACGCGCGGCGAGCGGTGGGAGAACGGCGCATGGCCGAAAACGCCACGCTGACGGTCGGCAACAACAGCTACGATCTGCAGGTGATCAAGGGCACGGCGGGGCCGGACGTCATCGACGTCCGAAGTCTCTACGACGAGTCCGGCGTTTTCACATTCGACCCCGGTTTCACCTCGACCGCGTCCTGCGAGAGCAAGATCACCTACATCGACGGCGACGCCGGCGTTTTGCTGCACCGCGGCTATCCGATCGAGCAGCTGGCCTACCAGTCGAGCTTCCTGGAGGTCTGCTACCTGCTGCTGAACGGCGAGCTGCCGACGGCCGCGGAGTTCGCCGATTTCGAGCGGACCATCACCTACCACACGATGCTGCACGCGCAGTTCGACCGGTTCTTCGGCGGCTTCCGCTCGGACGCGCACCCGATGGCGATCATGACCGGCGCGGTCGGGGCGCTGTCGGCCTTCTATCACGACAGCACCAACGTCGATGATCCGCGCCAGCGCGAGATCTCGGCGCACCGGCTGATCGCCAAGATGCCCACCATCGCCGCCCGCGCCTACAAGTACTCGGTCGGCCAGCCGTTCATCTCGCCGCTGAACAACCTCGCCTACGCCGAGAACTTCCTGCACATGGCCTTCTCGGTGCCGGCCGAGGACTGGAAGCCCAACCCGGTGCTGACGCGGGCCATGGACCGCATCTTCATCCTGCACGCCGACCACGAGCAGAACGCCTCGACCTCGACCGTGCGCCTCGCCGGCTCGTCGGGCGCCAATCCGTTCGCCTGCATCGCCGCCGGCATCGCCTGCCTCTGGGGCCCCAGCCACGGCGGCGCCAACGAAGAGGCGCTGATGATGCTGCAAGCGAGATCGGTACGGTCGACCGCATCCCCGAGTACGTGCAGGGCGTGAAGGACCGCAAGTACCGGCTGATGGGCTTCGGCCACCGCGTCTACAAGAACTACGATCCGCGCGCCAAGGTGATGCAGGAGACCTGCCACGAGGTGCTGAAGGAGATCGGCGACATCGACGATCCGCTGCTGAAGGTGGCGATGGAGCTGGAGAAGATCGCGCTCAACGACGAGTACTTCATCGAGCGCAAGCTTTACCCGAACGTCGACTTCTATTCGGGCATCACGCTGAAGGCGATGGGCTTTCCGACCACCATGTTCACCGTGCTGTTCGCGCTGGCCCGCACGGTCGGCTGGATCAGCCAGTGGAAGGAGATGTTCGAGGACCCGCGCCGCAAGATCGGCCGCCCGCGCCAGCTCTACAACGGCCCGCTGCAGCGCGAGTACACGCCGATCGAGACGCGCGGCTGATCCCATGGCGCGCGCCGCTCAGGAAGGCGCGCAAACCTACGAAGCACTGCTGGAGCGGGCGCGGGAAGACCCGGCGATCCTGGCGTTCTGGCTCGGCGGCTCGCGCGGCATGGGCCGCGCGACGCAGTACTCGGACTACGACATCGGGATCATCGTCGCCGACGAGGCCTATGAACTGGTTCCGCCAGGAGCTCGGCCTCGACGGCTCGTTCCAGGGCGACTGGCGGCCGGGCATCGATCTCTCGGTCCGCACCTTCGCCATGTTCGAGCCCTTCGCCGCCTGGGGGTCCACCGAGCGCGGCTACCGCTACATGTTCGCCCACCTGACGGCGCTGGTGGACAAGACTGGCCGCGCGCAGCCGCTGATCGACGCGAAAGCCTGCGTGCCGGCGGACGCCGTCGCCGGTTTCATCCACGACTCGCTCGACCACGCGCTGAACCAGGCCTACCGCGCGCTGAAGTGCCTGCGCGATGGCGACCCGGCCGCCAGCCGCCTGGAGGCGGCCGAGGGCGTGAACCCTTTCTTCGACGCGGCCTTCGCGCTGCACTGCGGGCGGCTCAGGCCCTACTACAAGTACCTGCGGTGGGAGCTGGAGACCTGGCCGCTCACCCAGTTGCCGACCGGCGGCGCTGCGCTGATGGACCGGGCGATGGACGTGCTGGGGCCAGGCGGCGGTCCGGCGCTGAGCGCCCTGCTCGCCGAGACGGCGCCGGCGTTCCGCGCGGCCGGCCATGGCGCGCGTCTACGACGGCTGGGGCGAGCAACTTGACTGGATTTTGACCGGGCGGCCCGACGCAACGCCTTGAAGCTAAGGAACTTCGGGCCGATGCTGGCCATTCAGACCGTTGGGGGCGGCCTTCGCGATCGCGGAAGGAGCGCTTGTCCATGGCCATCGCCGACGTCCGTCACGAAGTCGTCCTCGCCCTTGCCCACATCCACGAGGCGCAGCGCGAGGCGCACGCGCTGGTGGATCATGGCCAGGACGACGAGCGGGTGTTCGCCGCCGGCGAGCTCGACTTCCTGGATCGCCAGGAGGGCATGCTGCGCAGCCGCCTCGCCGACATCGACTGGCGGATCGCGGAGCACCGCACCTTCCTCTCCTGGCCGCGCCAGGAGTGGTTCAACCTGATGTTCCATCTGGACAACTGGATCGCCCACGGCTGAACCTCCGCCTTGCAAGGCGAGGCGCGAGGTTCGGACATGTCTGCACATCAGGAAAGCGGCGCCGGCGGACGGCTGGAAGCACAGCGGCGTGCGGGTGATCCCGGCCGGATCACTCGATACGAACACGCCGCAGACGCCGGGCATGAACCGCGCCGCGGCGATCGACTTCGCCCGGGTCGGCGCCCAGAAGCTCTGGGCCGGCACGGTGCATATCCACGCCGGCGCCAAGACCGGCGCGCACCACCACGGCCCGCTCGAGAGCGTCATCTACGTGGTGCGCGGCAAGGCGCGGATGCGCTGGGGCGAGGCGCTGGAGTTCGTCGCCGAGGCCGGGCCGGGCGACTTCATCTACGTGCCGCCGTTCGTGCCGCACCAGGAGATCAACGCCTCCGCCGGCGAGACGCTGGAGTGCGTGCTGGTGCGCAGCGACAACGAGGCCGTCGTGGTGAACCTCGACATCGAACCGGTGGAAAAGCCCGAAGCGGTGCGCTGGATCGACCCGATCCATAGGGAATAGTGGCCCAGCGCTCGTGAGCCGCCCTCACGATTCCTTTCCTTCCGTCATCGCCGGGCGTCAGTCCCGGCGACCCAAGAACACGAATGTTCGAGTGGCCGCGCCCGGCGCGGCCATGGATGGCTCGGTGTTCATGGGTGGCCGGCACTGACGGCCGGCCATGACGGATGTAAGGGAAGTGGTCCGAGTGGCTAGGCGGCGGGTCGCGTCAGTTGAACAACCCCTTCTCCCGCGCGACGCCGATCACGGCGTCGGCGGCCGCGCCGAAGGGGTCGGCGCGGCCGACGCCGAGCTTGGCGAGGGCGGCGCGCTGGGCAGCGGCCTGGGCGGCGCGCGCGGCCGGATCGTCCAGCAGCCGGGCGGCCGCGGCGGCCAGCTTCGGGCCGGTGCAGTCGCCTTGCAGGAATTCCGGCGCGACCGCCGCGTCTGCGGCGATGTTGATCAGCGTCAGGTACGGCACCTGGATCACCATGCGCGCGATCAGCGCCGTCAGCGGGTGGCCGCGGTAGCCGACCAGCATCGGGCAGCCGGCGCGGGCAAGCTCGCTGGTCACCGTGCCGCTGCAGGCGAGCGCCAGCGTGCCGGCCGCCATGGCGTCGAGCCTGGCCGCCTCGCCCTCGACCACATAGGCGCGGTGCGGCCAGCCGGCGACGCGCGCCTTCACCTGGTCAGCGACCGTCTCAGCCGCCGGCACGACCAGATGCAGGTCCGCACGCTCGCCTTTCAGCCGCATTGCGGCGTCCTCGAAGGCGGGCATCACCCGCTTGATCTCGCCGGGCCGGCTGCCGGGCAGCACCAGCAGGATCGGATCGTCCGGCCCCGCCTCGATCGAGGCGCGCAAGCGCGCGCCATCGGCGCCGGAGATGTCGCGGCTGAGGGTCGGATTGCCGACGAAGGTGGTGGGAAGGCCTTCGCGCTCGAAGTAGGGCGCCTCGAAGTCGAGCAGCGTCATCAGGTGGTCGGCGAGGCGCGCCAGCACGCGGGCGCGGCCGGGCCGGGTCGCCCAGACCTGCGGGGCGACGTATTTGACGATGGCGACCTCGGGCGTCCGGAAGCGCAGCCGCCGCGCCACCCGCCAAGTGAACTCCCAGGAGTCGATCAGCACCGCGATGTCCGGCTGTTCGGCCTCGGCGAGGCGGACGGTAGCCTCCAGGTCTCGCAAGGCGCGCGGCACGGCGGCGGCGATTTCGAAGAGGCCGACCAGAGAGAGGCCGGCGATGTCGACCGGACTGCCGATGCCTTGCTCGGCCATCCGCGCCCCGCCGACGCCGACGAAGGTCACGCCCTCGCCCAGCCGGTCTTTCAGCGCCTGCGCCAGGCCGGCGCCGAGCGCATCGGCCGAGGCTTCGACGGCCACCAGCATCACCTTCAGCGGCCGGTTCGGCCTCACGCGTCCGGGCCTGAGACGCCGGCGTCCGGGACGCCCGCGACGAAGAGGCCGGCGTCGTCGGCGGCGCGGATCACCGCCGCGCGGTCGAGCACCAGCATCTTGCCGGCCACGCCGACGATGCCGGCGAGCCCGGCGCGAGCCGCGCCTTCGACGGTGGCAGGCCCGATGGTGGGCAGATCGACACGCTCCTCCTGGATCGGCTTGGGGAGCTTGGCGAGCACGCCGCGGCGACGACCGGGCGCGCCGCGCAGGTCGGCCGGCAGCTCGGCGACCCGCCGCAGCATCGCGTCGGTGCCCTCCTGCGCCTCGATCGCCAGCACCAGGCCGTCGCAGACGACCGCGCCCTGGCCGATGTCGAGCGCGCCGATCGCCCCGGCGATCTCGACGGCCTTGGCGATGTCGGCGCCATGCGCCTCGCCGGGCGCGCAGGCCCCGAGCGGTCCGGCCGGCAGCACCAGCTCGCCCATCACCTCATGCGCGCCTTCGATGGAAAAGCCCTCCTTCTCGAAGCCGCTCATCAGGAAGCGCAGCAGCGCCTCGTCGCCCTTGCGCGCGGCCATCACCGCGCCCGGCAGCCAGGCGAGGCCGCGCATGTCGGGCTTCAGGGCCGCGAAGTCCGGACGGCGCACGAGCCCGGCGAAGCAGAGCGCCTCGCAGTCGGCGGCCCTGGCCAGCCGCACGATGCGGCCAATCTCGGCGATGCCGGCGCCCTCGCCCGGATGGGCGTCCAGCGGCGGCTCGGCGAAGCCCTTCAGTCGGATCACGTAGTAGGGCCGGCCCGTCCGCTGGCAGTGCTCGGCCAGCGCGAGGGGCAGATCGCCGCCGCCCGCGATCAGGCCCAGCTTGCGCAAGGCGCCCGTCAGCCCTGCCCCGCGGCCGGCACCAGCGGCCGGGTGGGCTCGGCGCGGATGAATTCGATGATCTCCATCACCTGCGGCGAGTCCCGGTAGGTCTCGGCGGCCGCCGCGACGCGGTCGGCGAACGCGCCCTCGCCGTTGAAGATCGCGCGGAAGGCGGCCCGCAGCGTGTTGATCTGGGCGCGCGAGAAGCCGCGGCGCTTCAGGCCGACCAGATTCGAGTCCCTCCAGCCGGGCGTGGTTGCCCCAGACGATGCCGTACGGGATCACGTCGCTGTTCACCGCCGCCAGCCCGCCGATGTAGGCGTGGCGGCCGACGCGCGCCCACTGCTGGATCGCCGAGAGCCCGCCCATGATCACATGGTCGCCAAGCCGTACGTGGCCGCCCAGCGTGGCGGCGTTGGTCAGCGTGACGTGGTCGCCAACGCTCGCAGTCGTGGCCGACGTGTGCGCCGACGTAGAACGTGCAGTCGTCGCCGATGCTGGTGAGGCCGCGCCCGATCGTGGAGCCGCCGTGGATGCGTCACCTGCTCGCGGATCAGGTTGCGCCTGCCGATCACCAGGCGGCAGGGATCGCCCGGCTTGTAGGCGATGTGCTGCGGCGGCGCGCCGAGGACGGCGAACGGCCACACTTCGCTTCCCTCGCCGATCTCGGTTTCGCCCTGGATCGACTACGTGGGAGCGCAGGCGCACGCCGGGATGCAGTCGGACGCCCGGGCCCACCATGCAATAGGGGCCGACCTCGCGTCGGTCGGCGACCTCCGCGCCCGGCGCGACCAGCGCCGTCGGGTGGATGCTCATCCGGGGGCAACCTCGATCAGCATGGCGGCGAACTCGGCCTCGGCGGCGACCTTGTCGCCCACCAGTCCACGCCCCCTGAACTTGAAAACGTCGCCGCGTGCGCGCAGCACCTCGACCGGCATGCGCAGCACGTCGCCCGGCTTGACCGGATGACGGAAGCGGCAGTTGTCGACCGAGATGAACATGATGCCCTTGTTCTCGACATCGACCTGCAGCGACTTGCTCATCAGGACGCCGCCGGTCTGGGCCAGCGCCTCGATGATCAGCACGCCCGGCATCACCGGCCGGCCGGGGAAGTGGCCGACGAAATAGGGCTCGTTGATGCTCACCGACTTGATGCCGACGATCGAGCGATGCGCGCGGTAGTCCTCGGCGCGGTCGATCAGCAGGAAGGGCGGGCGATGCGGAATCCGCCTCAGGATCTCTTCGATCCCGATCTCGGTGGAGACACTCTCCTCCGCGGCGGCGGGCTTCGTCATGCCTCCCCTTCCCTGTTCTTCCGCGCGGCCGACTTCTGGAGCCAGGCCACCTCGCGGAAGAATTGCCTCACCGGCACCGCCGGGATGCCGCACCAGATCTCGCCTGCGGGCACATCGCGCATCACGCCGGCGAGCTGCGGCGATCCGGGCGCCCGTGCCGATCGTCACGTGGTCGGCCAGCCCCGCGCGGCCGCCGATCTGGACGCCAGTCGCCCAGCACCGCGCTGCCCGAGAGTGCGCACTGGCCGGCGAGGACGCAGTTCCGTCCGATCACGACGTTGTGGGCGATTTGGACCAGGTTGTCGATCTTGGTGTTCTCGCCGATCACCGTGTCCTCGTAGGCGCCGCGGTCGACGCAGGTCTGCGGGCCGATGCCGACATTGTCCTGGATGATCACGCGGCCGAGCTGGGGCTTGTCGATCAGGCCCTTCGGCCCGGCCGTGACGCCGAAGCCGGGCTCGCCGATCACCACGCCCATGCCGATGCTGCACGCCATCGCCAATCAGGGCGAAGCCGATCGCCGCGCCGGCGCCGATGCGCGCGCCCCGGCCGATGGCCACGCCCGGTCCGATCACCGCATTCGGACCGATCTCCGTCCCTGAGCCGATCTGCACGCCGGCGCCGATCACCACGCCGTGACCGATCCGGACGTCGTCCTCGATGAGCACGCCTGGATGCCGCGGCGGATCGGCGGGATCGAGGCGTTTGCCCTGGTGCAGCCGTCCAGCGGCGGCCGCCCAGGCCGCCTCCGGCGCGGGCGTGACGAGCGCGACGCAGGACGCGGCGCAATCGCGCCCTGTCCTTTTCCGCGACGAAGCAGGCGCCGGCGGCGGTGGCGGCCGCCGCATCGGCCAGCTTGCGATCGCTGAAGAAGGCGACCGAGGCGGCGTCGGCGCGCGAGAGCACGGCGGCCGCCTCGATCGCCCGATCGGCTGCCGCAGCGTCGAGCGTCGCGCCGGTCAGTTCGGCCAGTTCGCCCAGGCTGACCGGCCCGAGCGCGTCGTAGAACCTCGGGTCGGGCCGCGACATGGCTTGCCCCCGGTTGCTTCCCTAGAGCCGCGATCAGCGCCCGGCGGCTGGCTGCGCGCTCGCCTGGGTGTCGAGGTGGACGCGGTCGAACGTCAGCGTCTGGACGCGCCCGTCGAGGCCGGCGACGGCCTGTCGCCGAGAAGTCCATGGCCGGGTTGACCGCGGCGACGCCGGCCTGCTCGCGCTCCAGGAGGATCGAGCAGCGGTTCTGCTGGAAGAGCTGCGTCAGCACCGGCTGCAGCGCCCTCTCCATCTCTTGAACTTCCTTGGCCTGGGTCGCTTGCAGCTCCTCGTTGCGCTGCTGGGCGCGCTTCTCGAAGTTGGTGAAGCGCACCTGCAGGGCCTGGGCGCGCTGCTGCAGGGTCGCCTGGTCCATCGTGCTGGCCGAGGAATCGAGCGTCTTCTTCTCGGTGTTGATGGCGTCGGCTTCAGGCTGCAGCTCGGCGTTGACCTGCCGAGGCCAGCATCTTCAGGCGGGCCTGGACGGACTGTCCGACCTTCGACTGGCGAAAATCTGGCCTTCCGAGAAGACGCAAAGACCGGGGATGGCCGGGCCGAAGGTGAGCGCCGGACCGGCCGGCGCGGCGGCGCCGCGGGTCTGCGCCAGGGCGGCGGACGCGAGCGCCAGGATTGCGCCGGCGGCGAGGCCAGCGACGAGGAGGGAGCGAGCATTCATGGGGGAGTTCTCTAGAACCTTGTATTGGTGGAGAAGCGGAACACCTGGGTGACGTCGTAGGGTTCTTTCGCGACCGGTTCGGCGATATCGAAGCGGAGCGGCCCGAGCGGCGACTTCCAGAAGACGCTGATGCCGACCGAAGCCCGAAGGCCCAGGTCGTCACGCACGGTGGTCAGCGGCAAGTTGGTCAATGGATCGAACTTGCTGGCCCGGTCCAGCAGCCCGAGCGTGCCGATGTCGGAGATGATAGCGGTCTTGATGCCATACTGAGCCGGCAGGAAGTTCGGGAAGGTCTGCTGGATTTCGCCCAGCAGATAGAGCTTTCCGCCGAGCGCGTCACCGAACCGAGTGTCGCGGGGCCCGATGCCGGCCAGCTGGAAGCCCACGAAGGTGTCGCCGCCGCGGTAGAAGCGGTCGTCGATCGGCACCTGGCCGCCGTTCCACCCGTCGATATAGCCGACCGAGGTGGTCAGGCTCAGGACGAAGTCCTTGTTGAAGCCGTGGTACCAGCCGGCGTCGCCCTCGGTTCGCACCCAGTGGACGTTGCCGCCGAAGCCGGCGACGTCCTGGCTGAGGTCGAGATAGTAGCCGCGCGTCGGCACGACCGGGTCGTTGCGCTTGTCGAGGCGCACGCTGTAGCCGAACGACGAGGTGAGGTACGAGCCGCGCTCGTCGCAGAGCACCACGGACACCAGTTCCGCGCCGGGCACGCAGAGGTTGCTGGCCACGAGCACGTCGTCGGTGCGCAGGCGGTAGCGCAGGCTCATCGTCGAGTTGACGGTCAGCGGGAAGGCCACGTGCACGTCGCCGCCTGCGCCAGCCTGCGAGTACGAGGCGAACTGGGTGAAGTCGTAGCGCGTGGCGTAAAGATCGAAGCCGGCGGCCAGGTTGCGGCCGAGGAACCGGGGCTCGGTGAACGAGAAGTCGATGTCCTGCGTCAGCGAGCCGATCTCGATGCGCGCCCGCACGTCCTGGCCGCGGCCGCGGAAGTTCGACTGGTTGAAGCCGAGGTCGAGCACCAGCTGGTCGACGGTCGAATAGCCGGCGCTGGCCGAAAGCTCGCCGGTCGGCTGCTCGGTGACCTTGACCAGCAGGTTGGTGCGGTCGGGCTCGGCCGCCGGCGTCGTGGTGACGTCGACGTCCTTGAAGAAGCCCAGCGCCTTGATGCGGTTCTTGGACTGGTCGACCAGCACGCGGTTGTAGGCGTCGCCCTCGGAGAGCGCTCATTTCGCGGCGGATGACGTAGTCGAGAGTCGCGGTGTTGCCGACGATGTCGATGCGGTCGATGTAGACGCGCGGGCCTTCCTTCACGTCGAAGTTCACGTCGACGGTGTGGGTCGCCGGATTGGCGTGGTACTGCGGGCCGCACGTCGACGAAGGCGAAGCCCGCCGAGCCGGCGGCGAAGGTCAGCGCGTCGGTCGCCTGCTCGATCTTCTGGTCCTCGTAGACCTGGCCGGCGCGGATCGGCAGCAGCGCGCTTCAGGATGTCCGGGTTGAGCTTCTTCAGCTCGGTGGTGACGGTCAGCTTGCCGAACTTGTAACGCGCGCCCTCGTCGACCGTGTAGGTGACCCCGAAGCTGTTGTGGTCCGGCGACAGCTCGGCGACCGAGGACACCACGTGGAAGTCGTAATAGCCGTGGTTGCGGTAGAACTTCCGCAGCTGCTCGCGGTCGTACTCGATGCGGTCCGGGTCGTAGTTGTCGTTAGACTCGAAGAACTTGTACCAGTGGCTCTCCTTGGTCACGACCACGTCGCGCAGGTCGTTGGCCGAGAACTGCCGTGTTGCCCTGGAAATTGATGCCGAGGATGCCGCTCTTGGGGCCCTCGCTGATCTCGAAGATCAGGTCGACGCGGCGCTGCGGCAGGTTGACGATCTTCGGCGTCACGGTCGCCGAGATGCGTCCCGAACGACGGTAGAGCTCGATGATGCGGCCGACGTCCTCCTGCGCCTTGGCGCGGGTGAAGATGCCGCGCGGGCGCACCGTCACCTCGTCCTGCAGCTTGTCGGTCTTGATGCTCGAGTTGCCCTCGAACAGCACGCGGTTGATGATCGGGTTCTCGACCACCTGCACCACCAGGGTGTCGCCCTGCAGCGAGATCCGCACGTCGGAGAACAGCTCAGTGCGCGTCAGCGTCTTCAGCGCCAGGTCGAGCTTGGCCGGGTCCACCGTGTCGCCCACCTGGATCGGCAGGTACGAGAGGATGGTGTCCTGCTCGATGCGCTCGTTGCCCTGCACGACGATGCGGCCGACGACGCCGCTCTGCTGCTGGGCCTGGGCGAGCGCGGCCTCAGGCCACGCCGCGCCGACGGCGGCCAAGCCCACGCAAAGGGCGACGCCCGAGAACAATGCCGCGCAGCGGGCGCGAGATATGGTCATCGGTTCAGTCATCACTAGCCGGTGACTCTTCGTATTTACGAGAAAAGGGCGCCGAGGAAGTGGAACACCTGCAAGCGTTGCAGGTCGTGCCACGTGGTGAACAACATCAATCCGATCAGCAAAGCAAGCCCGACCCGGTAGCCCGCCGCCTGAGCTGCGATCGGCAATGGCTGACGCGCCACAGCCTCGTAGGCGTAGAACAGCAGGTGGCCGCCGTCGAGCACCGGAATCGGCAGCAGGTTGACGAGCCCGATGCTCGTCGAGAGGAACGCCGCCAGATAGATGTACTGGAGCGAGAGGGTGAGGCCGAGGTTGACATGCTCGGTCTGCGAGATGCTGACCGCCTCCTTGGTCAGCGCCCCCGCCACGTGCGCGGTGCCGAGGAAGCCCGAGAACGGCCAGGCCGACTTACCCTGCGCCATGCGGCCGACGTAGTAGCCGGTGCGCTCGACGATGGTCCACGTCATGCCGGCGCCGCGGCCGATCGCCTGCAGCGGCGAGTAGCGCTGCATGGTCTGCATCGAGGCGACGCCGAGCTGGCCGATCTTGATGACGCCGCCGGCCAGGTTCTTCTCGGTCGTGACGCCCGAGGTCAGCTGGATCGCGAGCGGGTGGCCGGCGCGATCGAGGGTCAGCAGCATCGGGGTCGACGGACGGTCCTGCACGTAGGTCGCCAGGTCGTCGAAGCGCGCGAGCTTGCGCCCGTCCACCGAGGTGATCACGTCGCCCGGCTTCACGCCGGCTGCGGCGGCCGGCGAGCCCGGCATGACGTCCAGCACCTTCATCGAAGCCACCGCCTCGCCCATCGACCCGAACAGGATCGCGAAGAGCGCGATGGAGAAGACGAAGTTGATCGCCGGGCCCGCGAAGACGATCAGCGCCCGCTGCCACAGCGGCTTGAAGAAGAAATAGCGCTTCTCGGCGCCGACGCCCTCGCGCGCGGCGATCCGCGTCCTCAGCGCGTCGAGATCGTCCTGGTCCGGCACGCTGGCGGCGTTGTCGTCGCCGGCGAAGCGCACGTAGCCGCCGAGCGGCAGCCAGGCGATCCGCCATTCGACGCCCCAGTGGTCCTTGAACGAAGCGATCGAGCGCCCGAAGCCGATCGAGAAACGGTCGACCTTCACGCCGAAGGCGCGCGCGACGAGGAAGTGCCCAAGCTCGTGCACCGTCACGATGACGGTAATCACGACCAGGAACGGGATGACGTAGACCGCCGCGTCGGCGAGAAAGGCCAGCATTTCTAGGGGCGTTCCTTCTTGAGCGTTCAGCCTCTGCCTGCAAATCGCGACAGCACTTGGGCGGCTGTGCGGCGTGCGCCGGCATCGATCGCCATCGCCCACTCGAGCGGATCGGCGGCTTCGTCCTTTGTCAGTTCGCCGGCCCCACCCAGCTCATCGAGCGTCTCGGCGACCAGCGCGGCAATATCGAGAAAGCCGATCCGGCGGTCAAGGAAGGCGGCGACGCCCACCTCGTTGGCGGCGTTCATGGCCGCCGGCGCGCCGCCGCCCGCGGTGAGCGCGTTGCGGGCCAGCTTCAGCGCCGGGAAGGCCTCCTCGTCGGGCGCCTCGAAGGTCAGCTGGCCGACGGCGGCGAGGTCGAGCCTGGGCGCCGGCCAGGGCGCGCGGTCCGGCCACGACCAGGCGCACGCGATCGGCGTGCGCATGTCCGGCTCGCCGAGCTGCGCGAGCGTCGAGCCGTCGGCGTATTCGACCAGGCTGTGCACGATCGACTGCGGGTGGACCAGCACGTCGATGCGCTCCGGCGGCATGTCGAAGAGGTAGGACGCCTCGATCATCTCGAGGCCCTTGTTCATCATCTGGGCGAAGTCGACCGAGATCTTGCGCCCCATGCTCCACTTCGGATGCGCGACCGCCTGTTCGACCGTCACCGTCGGCCATCGCATCGCGGGTCCAGCCGCGGAACGGGCCGCCCGACGCCGTGAGGATCAGCCGCGCCACGCGGTCGCGGCAGTCCGGCTGCAGCACCTGGAAGATCGCCGAGTGCTCGGAATCGACCGGGATCACGCCGCCGCCGGCCGCCTTGGCCGCCGCCAGCAGCGCCGGACCGGCGCAGATCAGGCTCTCCTTGTTGGCGAGCGCGATCGTCGAGCCGGCCCTGGCCGCCGCGAGCGTGGGCGCGAGGCCCGCCGAGCCCACGATCGCCGACATCACCCAGTCCGCGCCCATCGCGGCCGCCTCGATGATCGCCGCCGTGCCGCCCGCCGCGCCGATGTTGGAGCCGTTCAGCCGCTCCCTCAGTTCCGGCAGCAGGCTCTCGTCCTCGATGACGGCCAGCCGCGGCTTCCACTTCTTGGCCTGCTCGGCCAGGCGCGCGACGTTGCGTCCGCCGGTCAACGCGAGGAAGTCGACGTCGGCGCCAGCCTGTTCCAGCAGGTCGAGCGTGGATTCCCCGACCGAACCGGTCGACCCGAGTATGGTGACGGTGCGCGTGGCCATCAGTGCGCCCAGCCGAAATGCACGATCAGCCGCGCGGCGGCGAATACCAGGGTCGCGAACATCAATCCATCCACCCGATCGAGCAGACCTCCGTGCCCGGGAATGAGGTCGCCGGAATCCTTAACACCGAACCTCCGCTTCAACATCGATTCCCAGAGATCGCCCATCATCGTGGCGAGCCCTCCCGCGAGCCCGATCAGCGCCGCGCCGGCGAGCGAGAGGCGCATCAGCAGCGCCGCCACCCCGACCGCCGCCGCCGCCGCGCCGATCAGGCCGCCGAAAAACCCCGACCAGGTCTTGTTGGGCGAGAACCGAGGCCAAAGCTTTGGCCCTTTCAAGGCGTTGCCTGTTGCGAAGGCGCAAATGTCGGCCGCCCAGGTCGTGCAGAACAGCATGATCGTCCAGCCGGCGCCTTGCCATGGGACGCCGTGCAGCTCCTGCGGCGGCGGCCCGTAGCGAAGCCAGGTCAGCGCCAAGCCCGCCGGGGCGACATAGAGGACCCCGTAGGCCGCGTCGGCGCGGCGTTCGGTCACCCCCCGGGAGACGATCGCGGCGGCCGCCAACCCGACCGCGATCATCGCGACCGCCAGGACGACATGCCCGGCGTAGGTCAGCAGGACGACAGCGACGACCGCGACAGCCATCGCCACGGTCACCCTGACCCAGGCCGTCGGCGCCGCCATGCGCCCCCACTCGTAGGACATCAGCGCCACGGCGACCGACGTCAGGACGAGGAAGCCCGCATGCCAGGGGTCGAACCAGACCAGATAGAGGGCCACCGCCGCCAGGACGAGCCCGGAGGCGATACGAAGCGCGAGGTTATCCCAATCGAACCGCCTGGCGCGCGGCATGCCCGACCTGAAGGCGGCCTTCGCGCCGCTAGCCCGCCGCCAGAACGTCGTCGACAGCCACCCTGCCGAAACGACGCTCGCGCGACTGGAACTCCTGGATCGCCGCGCGCAGGTGCTCGGGGCCGTAGTCGGGCCAGTAGACGTCCTGGAAGATGAGCTCGGCGTAGGCGCACTCCCAGAGCAGGAAGTTGGACAGCCGCCGCTCGTAGCCGGTGCGGATCACGAGGTCGGGCGCGGCCGCCGGCGAAGTGGAAAGCTGCCGCTCGAAAAGCTGCTCGTCGAGGTCCGCGGGGCTCGCCTCGCCGCGCGCCACCTGCTCGGCGAACCGGCGCGCCGCATCGGTGATGTCGGCGCGGCCGCCGTAGTTGAAGGCAACCTGCAGGTGGAAGCGTTCGTTCCGGGCGGTGCGCGCCTCGGCCTGCTCGACGATGGCGAGGATGTCGGGGGCCAGGCCCGTGCGACGTCCCACGATGCGCACCTTCACGCCGTTGCGCTCGAGCCGGCCAAGGTCGCTGGCGAAGTAGGCCTTCATCAGCCCGAGGATCTCGGAAACCTCGGACTGCGGCCGGCTCCAGTTCTCGGTGGAGAAGCCGAACACCGTCAGCCGCTCGACGTTCAGCGCCTCGGCGCCTTCGACGGTGCGGCGCAGCGCCGCAACGCCGGCGCGATGGCCCAGCGCCCGCGGCAGGCCGCGCTGCTTCGCCCAGCGGCCGTTGCCGTCCATGATGATCGCGACGTGCAGCTTCTCGCTCGCGTCATCGCCAACGGGGCGCAAGACGCGCTCGCTAGGGGCGATCGGGCGGGGCATGGCGCTGGCCTCTTCTCGGGCGCCGCGCGGCGAGGCTCGCGCGCTCATACCTGCATGATCTCTTGCTCTTTGGTTTTCAAGGCCTCGTCCACGCGGCGAACCGCCTCGTCCGTCAGCTTCTGGACCTCGCCTTGCAGGCGCTTGTGCTCGTCCTGGCTGATGGTCCCGTCCTTCTCGGCCTTCTTCAGGTCGTCCATCGCGCCATGGCGGACGTTGCGCACCGCGATGCGCTGCTGCTCGGCGTAGCTGCCGGCGAGCTTGGCAAGGTCCTTGCGCCGCTCCTCGGTCAGCGCCGGGATCGGGATGCGCAGGTTCTGGCCCTCGACGACCGGGTTGAGGCCAAGCCCCGCCGAGCGGATCGCCTTCTCCACCGAGACGACCAGCCCCTTGTCCCAGACGCTCACCGAGATCGACCGCGGGTCGGGAACGCTGACGGCGCCCAGCTGGTTGATCGGCATGTTCGCGCCATAGGCCTCCACGTGCACCTGGTCCAGGAGGCCGGCGCTCGCCCGGCCGGTGCGCAGCGAGGCGAACTCCTCCTTCAGGGCGGCGACGGACTTGTCCATCCGCTCCCGGTACTTCGCCAGATTGGGCTTCTCGGCCTGCGCCATGGTTTGCCCTCCTCTAAGCCTGGTCCTGACGCTCGCTCGGCGATGGTGGTGAAGACGCCCTCGCCTTGCAAGACTCGCATCAGGTTGCCGCGTTCGCGGATCGAGAACACCACGATCGGGATGGCGTTGTCGCGCATCAGCGCGATGGCCGAAGCGTCCATCACCCGAAGATCCTGCGCCAGCACCTCGAGATAGCTCAGCTTTTCGTACCGTTCGGCGCCGGGCTCCTTCTTGGGGTCGGCGGTGTAGACGCCGTCGACGCTGGTGCCCTTCAAGAGCGCGTCGCACCCCATCTCGGCCGCGCGCAGCGCCGCGGGCGTGTCGGTGGTGAAGAAGGGCGCGCCAAGGCCCGCGGCGAAGATCACCACCCTGCCCTTCTCGAGGTGCCTCAGCGCCCGGCGGCGGATGTAGGGCTCGCAGACCGCGTCCATCGGGATCGCCGACTGCACGCGGGTGTCGACGCCGATCTTCTCCAGCGCGCTCTGCATGGCCAGCGCGTTCATGACGGTCGCCAGCATGCCCATGTAGTCGGCGCTGGCGCGCTCCATCCCCCGCCCGGCCATCGAAAGACCCCGGAAGATGTTGCCGCCGCCGATGACGAGGCAGAGCTCGACGCCATGGCGCACCACCTCGGCGATGTCGGCCGCCACCGCATCGAGGGTCTTGAGGTCGATGCCGAACGCCTGGTCGCCCATCAGCACCTCGCCGGAGACCTTCAGCAGGATCCGGCGGTAGCGCGGCTCGGCGTCAGCCATTGAACTCTTCTTCTTGTTCGGACGAGTCGGTGCGGCGCGCAGCTTAGCGCTCCCTCCCCGCGATGGGGAGGGAGCGCCGGCGCGTTCTAGTTCTTGGTCATTGCCGCCACTTCGGCGGCGAAGTCGCCGCCCGGCCCCTTCTCGACGCCCTCGCCGAGCGCCAGGCGCACGAAACCGGCCACCTTGATCGGCGAGCCGACCTGCTTGGCGGTTTCGGCGACCAGCTGCTCGATGGTCTGGTCCGGGTTCTTCACATAGGCCTGCTTCAGGAGGACGACTTCCTCCATCCACTTGCGGATGCGCCCTTCGACCATTTTCTCGACCACGTTGGGCGGCTTGCCGGACTCGGCCGCCTGCTCGGTCAGGATCGCCTTCTCCTTCTCCACAGCGGCCGGGTCGAGCGCCTCGGCCCCGAGCGCCAGCGGCGGCGTCGGCGTGCCGGCGACGTGCAGGGCGATGTTGCGCGCCAGGTCCTCGAGCGCCGCCTGATCGCCGGCGCCCTCGACGGCCACGATGACGCCCATGCGGCCGAGGTCGGTCGCGCCGGGCGCCTTGTTGTGCACGTAGGCGCCCACCGCGCCTTGGCTGACATGCAGCCGCGCGAAGCGGCGCAGCGTCATGTTCTCGCCGATGGTGGCGATGAGGCCGCGGATCAGGTCGTCGGCGGTCTCGTCGCCGTCGACCTTGGCGCTACGGAGCGCTTCGACGTCGCCGTCGACGCGCACGGCCGCCTGGGCGATCTGCCGCGCGGCCGCCTGGAACGTTTCGTTGCGGGCGACGAAGTCGGTCTCCGAGTTGAGCTCGATCGCCGCCGCGGTCGTGCCGGCGCCGGCCTTGTGCGGTGGCGACGGCCACGACGCCCTCGCTCGCCACGCGATCGGCCTTCTTGGCCGCCTTGGCGAGCCCCTTCATGCGCAGCCAGATCCACCGCCGCCTGGATGTCGCCGCCGGTTTCCTCGAGCGCCTTCTTGCAGTCCATCATGCCCGCGCCCGTCGTCTCGCGCAGGTCCTTCACCATGCCAGCCGTGATGTCGGCCATGGTCATGCCTCCAATCAGAGTGTCAGTCGCGCGGACCTCGGGCCCGAGGTCCGCAAATAAGAAAGCTCAGCCTTCCGCCGCGGGCTCGCTCGCAGGCGCAGCCTCGTCCGCCGCCGCGGCGGTGGTATCGGGCTCGCCCGACATCTCCGCCTCGCTGACGACCGGTTCCGGCTCAGCCTCGGGTTCCGGCTCAGCTTCCGGCTCCGGCGCCGGTTCGGGCGCCGCAGCAGCGGCCGCCTTGGCGTTGGAGCGCCGCAATGACGGCTCGACCGGCGCTTCGGCCGCGCCGATGTCGACGCCGAGCGCCGCCTGGCCTTCGGTCAGGCCGTCCAGCACCGAGTCGGCGACCAGGTCGCAGTAGAGCTGGATCGCCCGCGCGGCGTCGTCGTTGCCGGGGATCGGGAAGCTGATGCCCTCCGGGTCGCAGTTGGTGTCGAGGATCGCGACGACCGGAATGTTCAGCTTGCGGGCCTCCTGGATCGCGATCGCCTCCTTGTTGGTGTCGATCACGAACATCAGGTCGGGGATGCCGCCCATGTCCTTGATGCCGCCCAGCGACAGCTCGAGCTTGTCGCTTCTCGCGCGTGCAGCTTCAGCAGTTCCTTCTTCAGGCGGCCGGAACTTTCCGGGCTTTCCAGCACCGTCTCCAATTCGCGCAGCCGCGCGATCGACGCCGAAATGGTGCGCCAGTTGGTCAGCGTGCCGCCGAGCCAGCGGTGGTTCACGTAGTATTGCGCGCAGCGCTTGGCGGCGGTCGCCACCGGCTCGGAAGCCTGGCGCTTGGTGCCGACGAACAGCACGCGCCCGCCCGAGGCCGCCACCTCGCGCACCTTGACCAGCGCCTGATGCAGCAGCGGCATGGTCTGCGAGAGGTCGATGATGTGGATGTTGGCCCGCGAGCCGAAGATGTAGCGCTCCATCTTCGGGTTCCAGCGGTGGGTCTGGTGGCCGAAGTGGGCGCCAGCTTCCAGCAGCTGACGCATAGAGAAATCGGGAAGCGCCAAGGTCTTATCTCCTTCTTCCGGTGCGCCTCCGCAGGCCAAAACCCCCGTCGCCAGGAAACCTGGTTCTTGGGGCCCGGAACGGAAACGCGCGGGATGTCGCCCGCGCGTCGCCGAACGCCTGCGTGTGTGATGGGTGGCCAGATAGGCGAACGAGGCGCCGAAATCAAGCTTGCCGCACTGCAGCGACGCCGCACGTCCCGCGCGGTGAACCCATCGGCCCCGTGGCGAGTTACGCAACCGCCAACGGGAGCCCCCTCATGTTCGAATTACCCGACCTTCCCTACGCTTACGACGCGCTCGAGCCGGTGATCTCCGAGCCGGACGCTGCACTTCCACCACGACAAGCACCACGCGACCTACGTCAAGACCGTCAACGAGCTGGTGAATGCGGCCGTCGAGGCCCACCGCAGCCTCGAGGACATCGTCCGCGGCGCCGCCCGGTCGGGGAACAAGAAGCTGTTCAACAACGCCGCCCAGGCCTGGAACCACGCCTTCTTCTGGGTCGCGATGACGCCCAACGCCGAGAAGCCCTCCGCCGAGCTGGCCTCGGCGATCAACGGCGCGTTCGGCGACCTGAAGGGGCTGAAGCAGAAGTTCGTCGAGGAAGGCGCCGCCCACTTCGGCTCCGGCTGGGTGTGGCTGGCCTCGGACCGCTCGGGCAAGCTCGAGGTGCGCTCCACCCACGACGCCGACGACACCCTCACCAAGGACGGCCGGACGCCGCTGATCGTCTGCGACCTCTGGGAGCACGCCTACTACCTGGACCACCAGAACGACCGGAAGGGCTTCCTCGAAGCCTGGTTCGACGCCCTGCCGAACTGGTCGTTCGCCGCCCGCCAGTTCGCCGCCGCGCGCGGAACGGGCGAGGCCTGGCGCTACCCGTCGCCCACCGCCGAACCGGCGCGCAAGAGCGCCTGAGGCCCCCTCTCAACTGTCGCATCATCAGGAGCCTTGTCATGAACGACCTCACGAGCCCGACCGGGAAGGCCGAGCCGTTCCTCACCGACGTGAAGACCCTGCGCGAGCGGGCCCGCAAGCACCTGAAGGAGGGTCCGGTCACCCCGTCCTACGGGGGCGACGTGAAGAAGACGATCGAGATCCTGCAGGCGGTGCTCGCCACCGAGCTGGTCTGCGTGCTGCGCTACACCCAGCACGCCATCGTCGCCACGGGCCTGGCCAGCGAGAGCGTCAAGGCCGAGTTCACCGAGCACGCGGCCGACGAGCAGCAGCATGCGATGCAGGTGGCCGAGCGGATCAACCAGCTCGGCGGCGTCCCCGACCTCAATCCGGACACGCTCACCGCCCGCTCGTCGGCCGAGTACAAGACCCATGACGATCTGGTGTCGATGATCCGCGAGAACCTCATCGCCGAGCGGATCGCGGTGGAGCACTACCGCGAGCTGGTCCGCTACTTCGGCGACAACGACCCGGCGACGCGGACCATGATCGAAGGGCTGCTCTCCAAGGAGGAGGAGCACGCCTCGCGACATGCTCGACCTGCTGACGCGCCACGGCGGCCTGAAGGACTGAAACCAAGGGCCTCGGTCAACGGGGCCTGGCGCGTTAGCCGGCGATCTTGCGCGGGGCCGCTGCAATCCTGGGCAACAACGGCGGCTCCATGGCTGCGGTTCCGGGCGAGGCTGGGCGTCGGCGCTCGGCCGGAACGCGTGGCAACGCTGGCGCGTTCGACCTCAACGCTCCGGACTTCAAAGTGAAATGGAGAGCGCCATGTCGATGAGCCAAGACCCCCGGCCGTCCGGGGACGGGGCCCAGCCCGGCGACGCCGTCGAGAAGAGCGCCACCGAAGCCAGCCAAGGAACCAAGACCGGTCGCATGCGCTGGGTGCTGGTGTTCGGCCTGCTGCTGGGCGTGATCGTGCTCGGGGCGGCCTACGTCACCTACACCGCCTCGCACCATCATCCAGAACCCTCGCCGTCGGCGCAGGCCGCGACGGCGCCCGTCTCCACCGCCGCCTGACCCTCGCCCCTTCCAAACGAATGCGCCGCCCGCCGGAGCTCGGCGGGCGGCGCACCTGACGTTACTTGGGATGAAGCCGCGGCCGGCAACCGGCGCCGGCCGCGTCCTCGTTTACTGAGCAGCCGGCGGCGGGGTGATGACCGGCGGCGCGCTCGGCGGCGGCGCAGCGGCCGGCGCTGTCGCGCTGACGTCGGCGCCCTGGTCTTCGGCGGCGCGTGCATGGCGCACCGTGGCGTGACGCTCGATCGGCGCGGCGCGGGCCAGGCGCGTCACGCGCTCGTGACGGGGTGCGACGGCCGGTGCAGACGCCGGGGGCGGCGGCGCGGCTTCGGTGGGCGGCGCCGGCGCTTCGGTCGGCGCGGCGGTCGAGGCCACGGCTGCAGGCATCTGGGCAGCCGGCGCGCTCGCCGCCGGCGCGGCGGCGGGTGGGTTGGCCGTTAGCGGCTGGGTCTGCGACGACTTCGCGAGGAAGTAGGCGCCCGCGGCCCCGGCGATCACCACGACGGCGGCAACCGGAAGGGCGACTTGCCAGCCGGACCTCGTCCCTGACGCGCGCCGGGTCCCCGAAGTGCGCCTGCCGCGGCCGGTCGACCGGGTCAGGATTGGATTGCCCATCAGCGGCGCATCGCTCTCGGGTAGCGGCGGTTGGATCGCCATGTCTTCTGTCGGTTGGACGTCAACCATCCTCGGGTCTCCATTGTGGCGGTGCGTCCAGAACGACCACCACCGGCTTCCGTTCCCAGGCCGGTGTTCGCCGGCGCCCAGAAAAGCGGCCGGCGCGCGCCGTTGAAATTATGGCCGAGCTTGGCGGAACCCAGCTTTGTCGTGGGTGTTTGGAACATCAAGAGGCGCGTGGTTCGACCCGACCCGCCTATACGCGACAGTTGCACGGGACCGGCGCAGCAGTTGCTTCGGCGGTCAAACCAAGCCTCACCGGAATTCAACAGCCACCGACGCGGGCATCCTCGCGCTGGCGGCGGGAGAGAAAGGATCCGGACATGAACCTGTTCCGATCACGCGCCCCGGCCGACGCGACCGTCGATGACGACGTCGCCAGGGCCGAGATGAAGGGCCAGCGCGACGCGCACGCGGCCGACCGCGGCCTGCTGAACGAGCGCAACACCTCCGTCCGGCAGGCCTATGACCGCGGGCGCCGCGACGAGCGGGCGCGCCGCCCGCGCCGCCATGGCGCGCCGCTCTTGACCTTGATCGTGCTGATGGCCGCCGTTATCGGCGCCGGCGCCATCTACCTCGGCGTCAGCCAAGGCTCGTTCGGCCGCGGCGGCCAGGTCGTCGACCAGAAGCTGGCTGGCGTGGCGCAGCCCGCCACCCAGGCGACACGCGACGCCGCCGGCCGGGCCGGCGACGCGCTCGAGAACGCCGGCCAGCGCATCAAGCAAACGGCGGGCGCGCAAAACACCGCCAACTCCGGCGGCTGACCGGCGAACAAGTCGCGGCTCGCCGCGTTCTCCACAGCGGGTCGCCGTCGCCGTCCCCGCGGCGACGGAACAATCCATCGGAGCAAGGTCGATGCCTGAGAATACCGACGCGAACGCCGGCAAGCCCGGCGATGAGACGCCCGGCGAGGGCAAGGTGCAGGGCGAGGGCGACTACGTCGCTGGCCGGCGCTTCCAGGAGGCCGAACGCAGCTTCGCCGAGAAGGGACCGGTGGAAGAAAAGGCGCGCGAGGCCGCCAAGGCGCTCGACGGTCCCGAGGCCGAGGCGCTGGAGCAGGCCCGTCGCGAAAGCGGCGAGGGCAAGATCCCCCACAAGGCCGGCAAGGCCGAGCCGGGCGCGGCCGCCGATCCCCACACCGAGGCGAATCTCGACCAGGGCCTCGACGAGACCTTCCCGGCCAGCGACCCGGTGTCGATCTCCCGGGGCGCCGACTAGGCGCTAGGCGTCTTCGATCCGCGCGGCCTCGGCTGCGAGCCTGACCTTCTCCGAGTCGGTCAGGGCGCGCCCGATCGGCCGAGCGCGACGCCTCCTCGGCGGCCGACACGGCGCGAGGAGCGCCCTCCTCTTTCGTCGGCCGCGGTCTGGCGCGCTTGCGCTTCATGACCTGCCAAGCACGGGCGGCGCGGCGCAGTTCCCGACCGGCGCGCGCGGGCGCTTGCGCATGACTCTACAGAAACCGCAAGCAATCTTTACCATGGGAACCGGCGACATCAGCGAGCGTTAGTGTCAAGCTGCGCTTTTCAGCGCCAAGCTTCAAGAAGGGAACGCGGACAATGCTTGGCACAATACTACTCATCGTCCTCGTCCTGCTCGTGCTCGGCGCGCTGCCGACCTGGGGCTACAGCCGCGGTTGGGGCTACTACCCGAGCGGCGGTCTCGGCCTCGTGCTGGTGATCGTGCTGGTGCTCGTCCTCATCGGACGAGTCTAGCGCGGCCGGACGAACATCGGACGACCCTCAATCCGAACGAAACGGGAGACCAAAGTCATGAACAAGAACCGCACGGACGGCGCCGCGAACCAAGCCAAGGGCGCCGTGAAGGAAGTCGCCGGCAAGGTGACCGGCAATGTCGGCCTGCAGGCCAAAGGCGCGGTCCAGAAGACCGCCGGCAAGGCCCAGGGCGCCGCCGGCAAGGCGCAGGACGCGATGAAGAAGCCGCGCGTCTGACGGAAAACGCGGCTCGGACGCCTCTGAGGCGCCATCGGGCCGTCGCCGGGCCCCGGCCGCCATGCGGCCGGGGCCCGTTGCTATGTGTCGACCAGCCTGGAGGGGCCCGTGCCAGCCGCAACGTCTCGATGACCATGATCCTGGCCGATGCGATCGGCGTGGGCGCGGCGGTCTGTTCGACGACCAGCTTCGCCCCCCAGCTCGTGAAGATCTGGCGCGAGAAGGCGAGCGGCGATGTTTCGCTGCGGATGTATGTGCTGACCGTCGGCGCGTTCGCGCTCTGGAGCGTCTACGGCTTGTTGCTCGGCAGCTGGCCGCTGGTGGCCGCCAACCTGATCAGCCTGGCCCTGGCGTCCGCTATCCTGGTCCTGCAGCTGCGCTATCGCGGCCGCGCGTCAGCGCAGCGCGACCGTCCCGGGCGCTGAGGACGTCCTGCCCGAACGCGTCCTCGCGGCGCGAACGCAGCGCGGACCGGGCGCTCGGCCTCCGGCGCGCGGCGATCGCGCGCCGCCGCCAGCGCGGCGACGAAGGCGTCGCGCCAGGCGCGCACGTCGCAGCGCTCCACGTCGGCCATCAACCGCGACCATCGGCGCACGCGCTCGCGCCGGGGCATGGCGAGGGCCTCGCCGATCGCGTCCGCCAGCTCCTCGGGGCTGTAGGGATTGACGATCATCGCGTCCCTCATCTGCTCGGCCGCGCCGGCGAAGCGCGAGAGGATCAGCACCCCAGGATCGTCGGGATCCTGGGCGGCGACGTATTCCTTGGCCACCAGGTTCATGCCGTCGCGCAGCGGCGTGACCAGGCCGATCCGCGCGGCGCGGTAGATTCCGGCGAGGTCGGCGCGGGCGTAGTTGCGGTTCACGCACAGCATCGGGGCGTGGTCCATCTCGGCCCAGGTCGCGTTGATGCGGCCGGCCAGCGCCAGCACATGCGAGCGCAGCGCCTGGTAGGCCTCGACGCCCTCGCGCGACGACGGCGCGATCTGCAGGTAGAGCACCTTGCGGACCATGTCGGGGTGGTCCTGCAGGAAGCGTTCGAAGCCGAGCAGGCGCTCGGGCAGGCCCTTGGAGTAGTCGAGGCGGTCGACGCCGACGATCAGCGAGCGGAAGGCGCCGTGCGCCGCCATCCGGTCCCAGGCGCGCTCGGCGGCCGGCGAGCGGACCAGGCGCGCGAACTCGGGCGCATCGATGCCGATCGGGAACGCGCCGGCGAGCGTCGAGCGGCCGAACGCGGTCAGGCGGTCGCCCTCGCGGCGTCCGCGCGCCTCCCGCGTCACATAGTCGGCGAAGGCGTCGACGCTCTCGGACGTCTGGAAGCCGACGAGGTCGTAGGCGAACATCGCCGCGGCGAGGTCAGCGTGCTGCGGCAGGGTCGCGAAGAGCTGCGGCGCCGGCCACGGGATGTGCAGGAAGAAGCCGATCGAGTTGGTGACGCCGAGCCGGCGCAGCTCGCGGCCCAACGCGATCAGGTGGTAGTCGTGGACCCAGACGAGGTCGTCGGGCCGCAGCAGCGGCGCCAACGCCTCGGCGAAGCGCCGGTTGACCCGCGCGTAGCCTTCTCCGAACGAACGGTCGTAGGCGGCCAGGTCGGTGCGCGAGTGGAAGATCGGCCAGAGCGTCGCGTTGGCGTAGCCGTTGTAATAATCCTCGAAGTCCGCGTCCTCGAGGTCGAGGGTGACGACGTCGATGTCGTCCACGCGGTGGGTCTTCAGCTCGCCGGTGAAAGCCGCGGTCCGCTCGCCGCTCCAGCCGAACCACAGCGCCGGCCCGGTCTTCAGCGCCGCCCTGAGCGCCACCGAGAGGCCGCCCGCGCGCGCCGCATCTTCCGCGGCGACCACGCGATTGGAAACGACCACCAAGCGGCCCATGACGCACACAACTCCACCTATCGCCAGCACCCCCGTTCGGACCCGGCGCAATTCCCAAGCGGATGCGGTCCCGGTTGGTTCCCGCCGCAGGAGAAGCTCACGCTTATTTTAGCGACCGGCGCGCCGCCTTCGGCGGGCGGGCCTCAGCGCTCGAGCACGATCGAGATGCTCGGGTCGGAGCCAGGGGCGGGATTGACGACGGTCTGCCCCTCCAGCTGCTGGAACACCAGGCTGACCACGGCGCCCGCCACGTCCATGTGCTCGATGCAGAGGTTGTCGATGCCGTGCGGCAGGATGGGGCGCACGACGCGGATCTCGCGCCGGGCGGCGTCGATGGAGAGGCCGAGGCAGGCCTGCAGCATCAGGAACACCGAGCCGGCCGCCCAGGCCTGCGGCATGCAGGTGACTGGATAGGCGATCGGCGGCTCGCCGGCGCGGCGCTGGAAGCCGCACAGGAGCTCGGGCATGCGCAGTCCGAAGTACTGGGAGGCGCGGAAGAGGTCGCCCATCACCCGCGCCACGCCCTTGCGCTCGCCATAGCGCGCCATGCCGGCGACGCAGAAGCTGGTGTCGTGCGGCCAGACCGAGCCGTTGTGGTAGCTCATCGGGTTGAAACGGCTGGCGCCGGTGGCCAGCGTCCGCAGCCCCCAGCCGCTGTCGAACCTCTCCGAAAGCAGGCAGCGGGTCACCTGCGCCGCCCGCTCCGGGCTGGGCAGGCCTGAGAACAGCAGCTGCCCGGCGTTGGAGGCGAGCGGGGTGCACAGCGCGCCCGCGCCGTCGATGGCGATGCCGTAGAAGCCGGGATCGTCCATCCAGAAGCGCGCCTCGACGCGCCAGCGCAGCGACTCGGCCGCCGCGTTCCAGTGCTCCGCGCCCGGCTCGCCGAGCCGCTCGGCCATCCGCGCCATCGCCTGGTACGCCGCGTAGGCGTAGCCCTGCACCTCGACCAGCGCGATCGGACCCACCGGGAAGCGCCCGTCGGCGTGGAAGACCGAGTCCTCGCTGTCCTTCCAGCCCTGGTTGGCGAGGCCGGTGTCGGCGCCGCGCTTGTAGTCGACGAGGCCGTCGCCGTTGGAGTCGCCCGCGCCCTCCACCCAGGCGATCGCGCGGGTCAGCGCCGGCCAGAGCGCCCCGATCAGGGCGATGTCGTCGGTGCGGCGCAGGTAGGCGCCGGCCAGCGCGACGAACAGCGGCGTGGTGTCGACGCCGCCGTAGTAGACGCCGTACGGGATCTCCTTCAGCGCCGCCATCTCGCCGCCGCGGGTCTCGTGCATGATCTTGCCGGGCTGGCTGTCCTGGAACGCCGACGTCGTGGTGGCCTGGCGGGACGCGAGATAGGTCAGGACGCCGCGCGCCAGAGTCGGATCGAGCCACAGCGTCTGCCAGGCGGTCAGGATGCCGTCGCGCCCGAACGGGGTCGAGAACCAGGGGATGCCGGCGAACGGATAGGGCCCGGTCGGCATGTCGCTGACCAGCAGGCCGAGGTCGGCCCTGGACTGCTCGAACCAGGCGGCGTGGCTGTCGTCGGAGCAACGCAGCAACGCCCCGCGGCGCTCGCGCTTGCGGATGGTGCGCCGGGCGTTGGCGAGCGCCTGGCGGAAGCGCTCCTGCGACGGCAGATCGTCCTCGCCTGCCCCGGCTTCGAGGAAGAGGTCGATGCGCTCGCCGGGCGCCAGCGTGAACATGAACTCGGCGCGGCTGTCGTCCATCCGCCACGGCGGCTCGGAGAAGGCCAGCGTCGAGGTCCGCAGCACCTCGTCCAGGCCCTGGTAGGCGAAGAGCACGTGCCGGCCCAGCAGCTGCGGCGGCAGCAGCGTGCCGCGCTGGCGGCGCCGGACGCCGCGCACCTCGAACATGTCGCGGAAATCGGCGGCGTACTCGAACACCAGCGGCAGCATCACCTGGTCGAGGCCGAAGTTGGTGCAGCGGACGCGCTCATAGAGCCGCTCGCCCGACAGCGCGCGGCGCCGCTCGATGTGGATCGCGCCCCTGGGCGTGCCGCGCCCGTTCACGGGCGGCAGGGTGCGGTTGGTGCCGTGGAAGGTGAAGACCGCGTTGTCGCGGGAAAGCGTGCAGGAAAGCCGTGTCGGATGGCGGTCGCCGACCAGGAAGACCAGCCGGGAAAGCACGCGCGTGTCGCGGTCGAACAGGCCGTCTGCGCCGCCGATCAGGTCGCCATTGTGATCGCCGACGACAAACGTCATGCCGTCCTTGAGCGAAACCAATTCGACGCCGCTGGCGACCGTGGCCTCGTCCGCCGAAGCTTGTGGTGGCTCGGCGCCCTCGTCCATGCGCCCTCGCCTAGGCGATCTGGGCGAGCGACGTCAATGCGTGCGATGCCTCCTCCGCCTCTTCCATATCCCCGACGAGCTCTTCGGCGAACGGCGCGCGGGCCAGCCGATCGGCGTAGACGTCGAGGTAGCCGCGCGCCATCGCCGTGGCCGAGAAACGCCGGTCGAAGCGCCGCCGCACCTCGCGCCGATCGATGTTGTCGATCGCGCGGACTGCGGCCACCGCCGCGTCCTCGTCGCTGACGATGTAGCCGGTGACGCCGTCGTCAACGACCTCGGGCGCCGAGCCGCAGCCGAAGGCTACGACCGGCGTGCCGCTGGCCATCGCCTCGATCATGACGAGGCCGAACGGCTCGGGCCAGTCGATCGGGAACAGCAGCGCCGCCGCGCCGCCGAGGAAGGCGGGCTTTTCCGCATCGCCGATCTCGCCGACGAACTCGATCAGCGGATCGGCCAGCATCGGCGTGATGACTTCGCGGAAGTAGACGAAGTTGTGCGGGTCCACCTTGGCCGCCATCTTCAGCGGCATGCCGAGCCGCTTGGCGATCGCGATCGCCGCGGCGGGCCCCTTCTCCGGCGACACGCGCCCGAGAAAGGCCAGATAGCCCTCGGGCCGCGGATGGAACCAGGTCGCGAACTCCGCCTGCATGCCGTGGTAGACCGTGGAAACCCAGTTAGCGAACGGCAGGTGGGTGCGCTGGGCGTCCGAGATCGAGACCAGCGGGAACTTCGACCAGCGCCGGTAGACCGCCGGCAGGTCCTTGATGTCGAGCCGGCCATGCAGGGTCGTCACCGTGCGGTGCGCCATGTCCTCGAAGAACGGGAAATGCAGCATGTCGGTGTGGAAGTGGATGATGTCGAAGTCGCCCTTCCGCTCGCGCAGCTCGGCCAGCATGGTGAGGTGCGAGGCCATGTCCGACTTCAGCGGCGCATCGTCGAGGCGGATCGCCTGATCGCGCACCGCCACCAGCTTGGCCCGCGTCACCGCGTCAGCGCTGGAGAACAACGTCACGTCGTGACCCAGGTCGACGAGCGCCTCGCAGAGCTGCGCCACTACGCGTTCGGTCCCGCCGTATAGCCTGGGCGGCACCGCCTCGTAGAGCGGCGAAATCTGAGCGATTTTCATACTAGTGGTCCCTCTGAACTCAACGCATGCGCCGCCGGCGCCCCACGCCCGTCTCGCTCAGCAAATTCGCCATGGTCCCGTTTGGTTCCGCGATGACGCAGCTGTGTTTCGGCCCCGCAGGCGAGGCGACGAAACCGTGAACGAGGCCGGTTCGGCGAGGGTCGGAGAACTCAAGGGCGGTCATGTCGTTCGGTGTCGCGCTCCGGTTTGACCGCGACTCCGACTTGCGTCCGCGCGGCGTCCTTTCCTCCCGTGTCCCGTCGTTAGCCAACCGCCGGATGCGCTTGTGGTTCCGAAGCTTAGGCGAACCTCCAGCGCGCTAGCCGCGTTACGAAGTGCTGCCGCACCCGATGACGCGGACGAGGCCCATGACGTCGACAACAACCCGCAAATGGTCCGCCGAGGTCACCGAGCACTCCGACGCGCTCGACCTGGAGCGGGATGTCTTCAAGTGGCGCGATCCGAAGAAGATCGCCCGCTCCCTGAAGCGGTCGGCGCTGTCGAGCAACCGCCGCAAGTCGGGGGCGTTCCGCTCGGCGATGTCGATGCTGACCTTCTACATCAACCGCGCGGGCACGAACCTGCCGAGGGCGCGCCGCCGCACGCTGGAGCGGGCCAAGGACGAGCTGCGCGCCGCCTTCGGCCGGCCGCGCAAGCACGCGGGGCGCACGTCCGGCCCACCGGGCCGGCTGATGCGCTGCCTGACTGTCGCGCCCGGCCAGAAGGACTCGATCCGGCTCGACGAGCGTCCCGAGCCCGCGCCGCGCGACGGCTGGGCGCTGATCGAGGCCGTCGCCCTTGGCGTCTGCGGGACCGACCGCGACATCATCGCCGGCGACTACGGCTGGGCGCCGCCGGGTGAGAGCCGGCTGATCCTCGGCCACGAGTTGCTCGGGCGCGTGCTCGAGGCGCCGCCGGGCGCCGACCTGAAGACCGGCGATCTGGTGGCGGGCGTCGTGCGCCGGCCCGATCCGGTCCCCTGCCCCGCCTGCGCGGTCGGCGAGTGGGACATGTGCCGCAACGGCCGCTACACCGAGTGCGGCATCAAGGAGCGCGATGGCTACGGCGCCGAGCGCTACCGGCTGGAGCCCGCCTTCGCCATCAAGGTCGACCCGGCGCTCGGCTTCCTGGGCGTCCTGATCGAGCCGACCAGCGTCGTCGCCAAGGCGTGGGACCACATCGTGCGGATCGGCGGGCGCGCCCGCTCCTGGCGGCCGGAGCGGGTGCTGGTCACCGGCGCGGGTCCCGTGGGGCTCTTGGCGGCGCTGATCGGCCGCCAGCAGGGCCTGGAGACGCACATCTTCGACCTTGCGACCGGCGGACCGAAGCCGCAGCTGGCCGCCGACCTCGGCGCGACCTACCACTCAGGCAAGCTGACCGACCTGAAGGACCTCGCGCCCAACGTCATCATCGAGTGCACCGGCGCGGACGCCGTGGTCGCCGACGCGATGAATGCCGCCGGCCGCGACGGCGTCGTCTGCCTGGCCGGCGTCTCGTCGGGCGGCCGCAGCCTGCCGTTCGACATCGGCGGCTTCAACCGCGAAGCGGTGCTGGGCAACGACGTGGTGTTCGGTTCGGTCAACGCCAACCTCGCCCACTACGAAGCCGCCGCCGAGGCGCTCGCCAAGGCCGACAAGGGCTGGCTGGGACGCGTGATCAGCCGGCGCACACCGCTCGACCGCTGGCATGAAGCGTTCGAGCGCCGCGACGGGGACGTGAAGGTGGCGATCGACTTCGGGACCCTGGAAACGCCAGCAAATTGAAGGAACTGACCCCGCTGGGCGCCGTTCAACAAGTCTCGGGGAGACGGCAAGCAGAAGGGAGCAGTAAGCGTGACTTTCGTGAAATCCGCCCTCGTGAAGGGGGCCCTTATCGCCGCTGTGACGAGTGGCGCGCTGGCGGCCGTTTCGAGCGCGTCGGCGGACGTGGTCTGCAATCGCTGGAACGAATGCTGGCGCGTGCACGACCGGCTCGACTACCCGGGCAGCCTTAGGCATGGTCTTCCACGACGACGCCTGGGCCGACGCCCACCGGCACGGCCATTGGCGCTGGCGCGATGACCGCTTCGACCGCGGCTACTATCGCAACGGCGTGTGGATCGCCTTCTGATCCGGATCGCCTGACGATCCGATGACGGCGGAGTCCCTAGGCGGGCTCCGCCGTTTCCATGTCCGGCGCTCGCCGAGACGTGAAACTGCGGGGCGCGTTCGCAGGTTATGGTGACGTTAGAACCCTCGGAGGCTAGGCCATGGCCGACGTAGCGACCGATCCAGAGAGCATCCTTGAAGCGCATGGACGCACGTTTCACGGCTTCACGCTGGGCGTGAAGATCTTCTGCGCCTGCCTGGCGACGATCATGACCTTCCTGATCGTCAGCTTCTGCACCCCCGCCGGCTGGGGCCTGGGCCTGATCGCCGCGATCATCGTGGCGGCGGTGGCGATCTACGCGCTGACGCACGGCCTGGCCCATTCCACCGAGGAAGAGTCGCTGCATCCCGGCGCGCACGCCTAGGCCGCACGGTCACAAGCCAGCGCCAGCTTGTAGCGCTTCCCGGCATAGTAGGCAGTGACCGGGTGCGACCAACGCGGACGATGGAAGTGCGCCGCCGCCCCGCAGCGAGATTGGCGGTCTCGACTATTCAGTCCATTGTCTTAGCTGACTCTTGTCCTCGCCGCATGGCGCAACGTGATGCGCGACAGGACGTCGGGATGACTGCGACCCAAGTCTCGCGCCGGGACCGGCTTTGGCGCTCGCGATGATCGATGGTCCGAGGGTGGTCCCCGCGACGTCGCCGCAGTCGCTGGTTATCCTGCTGCATGGCTACGGCTCCAACGGCGATGATCTGATCTCCCTGGCGCCGCATTGGCGCGGCGTGTTGCCAGCGACCGTGTTTGTCGCGCCCAACGCGCCGGAGCCCTGCCCAGGCGCACCGGGAGGCTTTCAGTGGTGGGCGCTGACCAGCGCCGACCGCGGCGCCCGGGCAAACGGCGTCGCGCGGGCGGCGCCGGTGTTGGACGCCTTCATCGACGCAGAGCTCGCGCGCTACGGCCTTACCGAGGCCCAACTTGCCCTGGTGGGGTTCAGCCAGGGGACCATGATGGCCCTGCACGTCGGCCTGCGGCGGCCTCGCACGTTGGCCGGGATCGTCGGCTATTCCGGAATGCTGGCCGACGAGGCCGGCCTGGAGGGTCTTCCGACGGGCCGGCCACCGATCCTGCTGATCCACGGCGACTCCGATCCGATGATCCCTGTAGCCGCCTTCCATCAGGCGAAAGCCGCCTTGGCCCGCAACGGCTTCGTGGTGGAGAGCCACGTCTCGCCGGGCCTCGGCCACAGCATCGACCTGACCGGACTGCAGCTCGGCGGCCGGTTCCTGGCCACCGTGCTGGCCTAGCGCATGACCCTGTCTGCCCGCCTGATGACCGCCCTCGAGAACCTGGCCGACAAGAAGGCCGGCAAGGACGTCGGCTGGATCAACATTGCGGATGCCCGCGCGCTGACGGAACTCGGCCTCGCCCAACGCAGTCGCGAGGGCTGGGACATCACGGCCGCCGGCGTCTCCGAATTGGCTGCGCGGAGCGCGGGCGACACCGATCCGTCGCCCCCCGATCATCGTCGGTAACTTCACGAAACCGCGCCTTGGTGACTTACTGGTCGCCGCGCCGCGTGGCGACAACGGGAGAGAAACAATGGCGGACCAATCGTCCGACGCCCCGGCCGAAACCATCACGGCGGAAGGGACGAGCCAGCCTGCGCAAGCCCAGCCGGCGCCAGCGGTGCGGGGGCTGCGGGTCGAGAAGATCGCGGAGGGGGCGACCGAGGTGTTCGCGCCCATGCGCGACCGGGTGAAGCTCGCCGGCAACCTCTACCTGCCGGAGGGCGACGGGCCGTTCCCCTGCATCGTCACCCGCACGCCCTACGGCAAGGACACGATGGAGCTGTTCTCCGATCCGCGCGCCGCCCGCAAGTACACCAAGGCCGGCTACGCCTACCTCGTCCAGGACACGCGCGGGAAGGGGCGGTCGGAGGGCCACTACGCCGGCTTTACCGATGATCGCAACGACGGCTACGACACCATCGAGTGGATGGCCCGGCAGAGCTGGAGCAACGGCAGGATCGGCGTCACCGGCGCCTCCGCCATGGGGATCACGACCAACATGGCGGCGATCGCCAATCCGCCGCATCTGGTCGCCGCGTTCGTCATCGTGGCCGGCAACGACACCGCCTTCGTCGGCGGCGCCTTCAAACAGCGGGACATGGGCGACTGGAACCGCGGCCAGGGCGTCGCCGAAGAGCGCATCCGCTCGAGCGCGGCGTCCTACGTCGCCACCGCCCTGTCGGTGACCGGCGACGTCCTGCACAACGCGCGCTTCATCCACATCCCGATCTACAACTACGGCGGCTGGTACGACCTCTTCAGCGTCGGCAACGTGCGCAACTTCCAGCACCTGCAGAACCACGGAAGCCGCGGCGCGCGCGGCAATCAGAAGCTGGAGATGGGGCCGTTCGGCCACGGGGAGATGGCGGGCGATCTGGCCTACCCGGACGGCGCCGAGCTCCTGGGCAATCGCAGCGAGATCCGCTGGTTCGACCACTGGCTGAAGGGCGTCGACAACGGGATCATGGATGAGCCGCCGGTGCGCATCTACATGATGGCTTCGGCTCGCAAGGGCGATGCTTCGCCCAAGAACCGCTGGATGCGGTTCGCCAACTGGCCGCCGGGGCCGCAGATCGTCGACTATTTCCTGAATGAGGACGGCAGCCTGTCGCGAAAGGCGCCGACCGACGCGTCAGCTTCCCGCCCTTACGATTTCGACCCCGCCAACCCGGTCCCCACGCACGGCGGTTCGAACCTGACCTTCGAGAAGGGGCCGATGGACCAGCGGCCGATCGGCGAGCGGCAGGACTACCTGCGCTTCCAGACCGCGGTGCTGGATCGCGACGTCGCCATCGCCGGGCCGGTCAGCATGGAGCTCTGGGCTTCGACCGATGGTCCGGACACGGACTTCATGGTCAAGCTCGTCGATGTCTACCCGGACGGCTACGAGGCGATCGTGCTCGATAGCGCGCTGCGCACCCGCTACCGCCATGGCCGCCACCGCGACGACATCGCGATGATGACGCCGGGCGCGCCGGAGAAGCTGACGCTCGACCTCTGGGATACCGCGATCACGTTCGAGAAGGGCCACCGGATCGCGGTGCACGTCACCAGCTCGAACTCACCGCGGTTCGACATCAACCCGAACACCGGCGAGCTGCCCGGGCGCGACGTCGTCACGCGCGTCGCCCGCAACGTGATCTATTGCGAAGCCACGCACCCGAGCGGCATTCGCCTGCCGGTCATCTATCTCGAGGACTAGGTCGTGTACTCATAACCTAGAGGCGCCCAAGGTCCGCTGCCGGGCTTGCTCGCAATGACCGAGTTCGACCCGCAGGAGACCATCCCAAGGTCCGCTACCAGCGATAGGACCCGAAAATCGCCGCGCGCCCAAACCGGACGATTTCGCGGACAGGTCCGTGCGTTCAATGATGCGTCGTCGCAACCGCTCGTTACCCGAGCTCAGCGATCCGCCGCCGACGTCCAAGGCGACGGACCACAAACCAGACCGCGCCGATCAGGATGCCGGCGGTGAAGACAGCGATGAGCAGGATCCGATGAGCCAGCGCGCTCAGGCCATTGCCGACCTGGAACACCGGCGGCTGGCGGACATAGAGGCTGGCGTCCACCTGGCCCTTGTCGAAGAAGGTTGCGAGGAGGCGGTCACGCGCGGCGGGCTGTGAGCCCCAGAAGCTGGCCGTATGTCCGAACTCGGCCAGCGACACCAGGCTGCCATGGGAAAGCTTCGGCATCAGCTCGCTCCGCACGGTCTCGATCGGCGTGGTGAAGTCGAGCGTTCCGGCGACCACCAAGGTCTCGACGGCCGAAGGCTGCATGACCGAATAGGCATCCGCATCGGCGTTGGCGGGCCAGTCGCGCGCCATTTCCCAAAAGAGCCTGGATGGCGCGCCGACGATAACGTCCGTCGGGGTCAGATCGTCGACCTGGGCGGGCGTCAGACGCGCATAGTCGCCGGCGCCCATGGCCAGGAACTCGCCCCAGTTGTTGATCAATCGCGGCAGGACCGGATGGCTGAGTGCGGACAACAAGGCCATGCCACTAGCGTCCCCGCTGGCCGCGCTCAGCCACATGTCGATCGCCGCCGGGCCGCTGAGCGGGACGGGCGCGGACTTCGGGTCGATCGACTCGGGGAGCATGAAGAAGCTGAGAAACCGCACGCGGTCGGGGTCGATCGGTACGCCCATCCAGCCCGTCGGCATGTTGGCCGAAACCCGCCGCAAGCTCGCCCTCAGGTCGGTGGTCCGGGCACGGCAATAGCGATCGTCGGCGCAGAGCAGCGCGTAGCGGTCGAGCTTGGCGTCGGTGAGCTTCGGGTCCCAGACAAAGTGGCCTGGGGGATTGGCGCCGATCATGACCACCCGGCGAAGACTGGCCGGATAACGCCACTCATAGATCAGCTCCAGGCGCGTGCCATAACTGCCGCCGAGCAAGTCGATCGGACCGTAGCCCAGCGCGCGCCTAGCGAGTTCCTGGTCGTCGACGGTTTCGGGCATGGAATAGCCGGCTAGATCAACGCCCGCGCGTAGCAGCCGCGCGGCGCAAAGGCGGGCGCCGGCCCTGATGCTGGCCAGCGCCGCGGGCCCCATTAGCGGGCCCTTCGCAGCGGCGATGTGGTCGGACACCTCCGGACAGTCGAGGTTCACGCTGCCGTCGACGCCGCGGTAGCCCACCATGACGACATCGTGGCGCGCAAGCAGTCCGTCGATGGCAAAGTCGATGATGTTGGAAGCGCCGGGTCCCCCCTGGAAGGTGAAGATTGGCTCGGCAGGCTTGGGGCCCGTGGCGCGAATTCGGATCAAGGGAAGTTCGATGAGCCGGCTACGCGTACCGCGCCGGTCCTCCGGAACAACCAGCTGACCGCAGTCGGCGAGATAGTTCTTGCCGTCTTCCTTGGAGTGGAAGGCGCAAGGTTGCAGCCCTAGGTCCCCCGCGTGGGCCGCTGCGGATGGCGCAGCGACCTGCGGATAGCCGGTCAGGGCAGACGCGGCCGCCGGGGCGGCGAGAGCCAGGCCGAGGACGATCGCCAGCCACCCAACCAGGCGCCGGCTCAAAGCAAAGTACGGCAGGGCGATCAAGGGCCGCGACTTAATCTCGCCGACCAATCAGGTGTTGGTTGGTCTGGGCGTATGTCTCCATCCCGTCAGCCAAAGCCCCTCGCAGCGTTTGACGTCCGATAGCGGCGTCACATGGTCGCCGCCACACTACGCCTGCGTTGGCGCGCAACGGTCCAGGCAATGTGGAATTTCTTACGCTGTGCTCTACGACTTAAGGCCGAGTGCCGAAGTCTGGCTAGGACGGAGGACTAAGCTCGTCCGCTGAGATTCGTTGTCCTCCGGTCTGGCAGGATCGCGACTGTCCGCTTTCCAGCCCCGGACCAGCGTCCGCTTTCCCCCATCTCGGAAGTTCGGAAGGTCCGGTTGTCGGACGGCACACCCACTTCGGGCTTTATGGGTGCACGCCCTTAGACCCGGGCTGCTCACGTCCGCACCCGCGACGTCGCCTCGTCAGCGGCTCTTCTGACGATTCGACCCGCCCCCGCGCCCTTGCCAAGGCTGGCGAACCTGCCGCATCTGGCCGCGACGTCGGATGAGGATCGGACCCGGATTGCCGCGCCGCGCAGACACCGTGCGACACTACCGGATCGGCGGTCTGCTGGTTGAGTGCGCCTTCGACCTCCGGGGCGCGATCGCCGCGACGCCGACCGGCGCGGCGGACGTCGTGGTGCGGTTGGCGGAGGCGCCGACCGAGCTGAGCGGCGCGATCATCCAAGGGCCCAACTGGGTCGCCTCGGGCGACACCTTCCTGCTGACCGTGCCCGCCGTGGCGCGCTACCTGATCGTCGCCGGCCGCGAGATCCGCATCGACCTCGCGCCCGGCGTCGAGCTGGCCGAAGCGCAGGTCTGGCTGCTCGGCACGGCCTTCGGCATCCTGCAGCACCAGCGCGGCCGGATGCTGCTGCACGCCAGCGCGGTGGCGGTGGGCGACAAGGCGGCGCTGTTCGCCGGGCCGTCCGGGGCCGGCAAGTCGACCCTCGCCGCGGCCCTCAACCGGCGCGGCTATCCGTGCGTCAGCGACGACGTCTGCGGGATCGACTTCGACGCCGGCGCGCCGGTGGTGCTGCCGGACGGGCGCATGCTGAAGCTCTGGTCGGACACCGTCAGCCATCTGGAGATGGATGGCCGGCAAGGTCCGGCCATCCGCCAGCGGATGGACAAGTTCTACATCGAGCCGGAGAGCATTGCGGTGGACCGCGACCTAGCCGTCGCGGCCGTCTACGTGCTGCGCGTGGCCGGCCCCCGGCAGAAGGCCGGCGTGCGCCGGCTCGGCGCCGTCGACGCCGCCTTGCTGCTGCGGCGCAACGCCTATCGGCCGAGCGTGATCGCCAAGATCGGCCTGGAGGCGGCCTATCTCGAGTGGTCGTCGCGCCTGCAAGGACAGGCCGGCGTCTTCAGCCTGACCCGGCCGTTCGATCTTTCCGCCATGCCGGAGGTGATCGGCTGGCTGGAGGACCACTGGCGCGCGCTCGGCGTCCTGTCCGCCGCGGCCTGAGGAGACCGGCGCGTGGACAACCGGGGCGAGCCGGCGCCGCGCAGGAGGGCGGCGGCCCGGCGCGCCAGGCGGGACACAAGCGCCGCCGCCGCGAGTTGAAGCTTCGCTCACTCATTCCTACGGAGGTCGCCATGGACGTCGGCTTCATCGGCCTGGGCAACATGGGCTCGGCCATCGCCGGGCGGCTCATGAAAGGCGGCCAGCCGCTCACCGTGTGGAACCGCTCGCCCGCACCGGCCGAGCGGCTCGCCGCCGAGGGCGCAAGCCGCGCCGCCTCGCCGGCCGAGGCGCTGCAGGGCGACGTCGCCTTCTCGATGCTGGCCGACGACGCGGCCGTCGAGGCGGCGCTGGTCGGCTCGGGCGCGCTAGCCGCCGCCCGCAAGGGGCTGGTCCACGTCAACTGCGCCACGGTCTCGGTCGCCTTGGCGGAGCAGCTCGAGGCGTCGCATCGCGAGCTCGGCCTCGGCTACGTCGCCGCGCCGGTGCTCGGCCGGCCGGACGCCGCGGCGGCCGGCCAGCTGCACGTGCTGATCGCCGGCGATCCGGCCAGCGCCGAGACGGCGCGGCCGCTGCTGGAGCTGATCGGGCAGCGGGTCTGGCCGATCGGCGAGCGCGCTGCGATGGCCAACGTCGTCAAGCTCGCCAGCAACTTCGCGCTCGCCACCGTGATCGAGACGCTCGGCGAGGCCGGCGCGCTCGCAAAGGCGCACGGGGTCGAGCCCCGCATGCTCTACGAGGTGATGACCGGCTCGGCGTTCGCCGCGCCGGCCTACCGCATCTACGGCGAGCTGATCGGCGAGCGCCGCTTCGAGCCGGCGCTCTTCAAGCTGCCGCTGGGCTTCAAGGACGTGCGGCTGGCGCTCGCCGCCGGCGAGGCCACGCACACGCCGCTGCCGATCGGCTCGCTGCTGCGCGACCATTTCCTCGCGGCGATCGCCAGCGGCGACGCCGACAAGGACTGGTCGGCGCTGGCGATGACCGCGTTCCGCAACGCGGGACTCGAGACGCCGCCCGGTGGGGTTTCGCGGACGGCCGGGACCTAGCGAAGCGCCCGGCGCGACCCCACATAGGAGGCTGAGCGCGGTTCGCCGCGCGCGAGCGGCTTCCCTCCCCCAAAAGCAGCCGCTGAGCCCCCGGTGTCCCCCCCGCCGGGGGCTCGTTCGTTTGTGGTGCCGGCGCTGCCTGCGACCGGCCCGCCGGCCGCCAGCGTCGCTCCCTGGAATGCGTCGGCGCGTGGCGGATGGGGTGGGATTCGAACCCACGGTGGGCTCTCACCCACGGCGGTTTTCAAGACCGCTGCCTTCAACCACTCGGCCACCCATCCTGCGCAGGGACGCCGGCCGCTCATGCTTCGTTCTCACGCAGCCTGCAAGGCCTGCGGCCGACCCGCTCAATCGAACCCGAGGGCGCCGCGCGGAACGATCATCGCTGGTCCGGCGGCGGCGCTGACGCTGCGGCGGACGCAGACGAAGCGGGGCGAGCCTCGGCCGGAGACAGCCGCTCGGTCGGGGCGGGCGTCGCCGATGGCCGGGGCGATGTCGGCCGGGGCCATGGTCGCCGCAGCGGGGAGTCCACGACCCGGTCGCCGACTTCAACGATCTTGCCAATATCCATGCGTGATCTCCACCTCCGGGTAGACGCGCGCCAGCGCTTGGGCGACGTCGGGCGTGGGCGCCCGCAGCTTGCGGATGACCACCCACTCGGCGCGCCAACCTTCGGTTCCGAGGACATAGCGGCCGTAACGTTCGACGACGCCGGTGACGAGCGGCGACGCCGCGCCGGTCTGGCCGGATCCGGTCGCCCATGCCGTTCCCGAATATTCCGATGCGACGGACTCCCAGCGCATGGGCACCAGGTGCGCGTGGATGCCGGCGACCCCGCGTATCGCGTCGGACGTGTCCCACGCCTCGCATCGAAGTTCCGGGTCGAGCCACGGCGTCTGCTGCGTCGGCGACAGCAGTGCGCAAGTCTTCTCGTCCCAAATCCAGGAACGCCAGCCCAGGGTGCTGGGCGTGCTGCGGTCGGGAACCGGGAGCGGCGCCCGGTCGGCGTTGGCTTCATGGACGGCGCTTGCGCGCGAGAACGGGATCAGCAGAGCGGCCAAGCCGACGAGGCAAACCAGGAAACCCACAATCGCGTGTGGATCGCTCCCCACCCTGCCCTCCGCAAAAGGACCGCAAGCGCCGGGATGAGCTGCGCCTGCCGCTTCAGGCGCCAATGTTAGTTCAGCGGACGCTGACAGTCTAACAAAGACCCCGAGCTTGCGCCCCGTGAGCGGGTACTCGACCGTGTCGACGAGGCCGTCCTGGAACCGGCCCTTGGTGACCGCACCGAAGGCGGATCTGGGCTTTCGGCGCCGAGTGCTACGAGAGTGTAGGTTGCCCGCCCGCTCCGGCGGCGCCATCGTCCGCGCCGCCACCGCCCGCAGGAGGCGATCATGACCGCCGCCGCTACGCCAGCCCTTCCGCGCCGCCTCGCCGCGCCCTGGTTCATCGTCGAGGGGGTGCTGCTGATCGTGCTTGGCGGCCTTGCCGCGGCGTTGCCGGAGATCGCCGGCGTCGCCGGGGCGCTGGTGTTCGGCTGGGTGCTGGTGCTGGCGGGCATCTTCGGGATCGGCTCGCTGCTGGGCGCGCGGCGCCACGCCCATATCGTGCTCAGCATCATCTCGGCGCTGGTGGCGCTCGTCATCGGCGCGCTGATCGTCTGGCGCCCGCTGATCGGGGCGGTGACGCTGGCGATCTTCATCGGCGCCTACCTGCTGGTCGACGGCGTGGCGCTGATCGGGCTCGGCTGGGACCAGCGCCGGCGCGCGGCCCGCGGCTGGGGCTGGCTGATGGCCTCCGGCGTGGTCGACCTGGTGCTGGCGATCGTGGTGCTGGCGATGGGGCCGCTCTCCAGCGTGCTGCTGCTGGGCTTCATCATCGCCATCGACCTGGCCGTCGCCGGGATCGCGCTCATCACGCTGGGCGTGCACGCGCGCCGCACGGCCTGAAAAATATCACTCTGCAACATTTTGTTAGCTTGAACTCAGGAGTATAACTGTAAGCTGCGCTTTCAGCGCAGCGATCTGTATGCCCCAGGAGGGCGTCATGAGCAGTGAACAAGTGCCCCCGCCGGCACAACCGGCCGGCGAAACCAGCTACCACAATCCCGTCCTGACCCGCAGCCACGAGCCGCCCCGGTCGGGCAATCACAGCTGGCTGATGATCGTGCCGCTGGTGGTGGTGATCATCGCCGGCGCGGCGTTCTGGGTCTATGTGAACGGCCACCCGGCCGGTCCGGTGATCAATCACGCCGTCGCGCAGGCGTCGGATAAGCCGGCCTGGCAATAGGGCCAAGGACGCAAGATCGACTGACGGTCAGCCCGCCGCATTGACGGACGGTGTGCTCGCGCGCATCGGCGGGGCGTGGACGAAGACCAGACTGAGATCGTGATCGACGCGCGCGGCCACCGCTGCCCGGTGCCGACGCTGAAGCTGCGGCGCGCGATGGAAGCGGCGCCGCCCGGCGCGCGCCTCGCCCTGATCGCCGACGATCCGCTCGCCCGCATCGACGTCCCGCATTTCCTGAGCGAGGCCGGCGGCGAGCTCATCGAAACCCGCGAAGTGAACGGGTCGCTCCGTTTTTTGGTTGTAAAGACAGCTAACAAGGATGTCAGATAGGGTTGCGGCGCGCCGCCTAAGCGACGCGCCGCCAGGATGACCTTGTCTTCTTCCTGATCGATCGGCCGCCGCCACGAGGGACGGGAGAGCGCGGCGGCCGATCAACAGGGCCAGAGTGCGACTTCCAGCCTGAACCCAACCTGAACGAAAGAGCCCGTTGCAGCGTGGCAAGCATGGTGGCTGCCGCAAGCTTTGCTTTTTTCACCACGAAGAGCACGAAGGTCACGAAGGCGCGCCTTCGTCGCGCAAGCTAACCTCTCCCAATCGCTGACCGACCGGCGGGCGCGAAGCGCCCTTAGTGCTCTTCGTGTCCTTCGTGCTCTTCGTGTTGAAAGGCCGCGCCTGCAGCGCACTGCTCTCTCGCAGGCAAGCCGCCGTTCGACCCGGTCCAGGCCGAACGCCCTGCCGTGCTAAACCGTGGCGGGTTCGGTGACGCCCCAGTCGGCCAGCACGTCGGCGGTGTGGGCGCCGATGGCCGGCGGCGGGCCCTGGATCGCGCCCGGCGTCGCCGAGAAGCGCGGCGCGGGGGCGGGCTGCGGAACGCCCTCGATCTCGACGAAGGTCTTGCGCGCCGCGTTGTGCGGATGGGCGGGCGCTTCGTTGATCCCAAGCACCGGGGCGAAGCAGACGTCGCTGGCGTCCATGATGGCGCACCACTCGTCACGCGTCTTCGACTTGATGGCCGCGGCGACCTTGGCCTTCATCGCCGGCCACTCGGCGCGGTTCATCTGCGCCTGCATGGCCGGATCGCTCAGCCCCGCCTTCTCGAGCAGCAGGGCGTAGAACTGCGGCTCGATCGAGCCCAGCGAGATGAAGCGGCCGTCGGAGGTCTCGTAGGTGTCGTAGAACGGCGCGCCGCCGTCGAGCATGTTGGCGCGGCGCTCGCCCGTCCACATGCCGGTAGCGGCCATGCCATAGAACATCGCCATCAGGGAGGCCGCGCCATCGGTCATCGCGCAGTCGATCACCTGGCCCTGGCCGGAGGCGCGGGCGTGAATCACGCCGGCCAGGAGGCCGAAGGCGAGGTAGAGCGCGCCGCCGCCGAAGTCGCCCACCAGGTTCAGCGGCGGGACCGGCTTGTCGGCCGTGCCGATCGCGTGCAGCGCGCCGGTGAGCGCGATGTAGTTGATGTCGTGGCCGGCGGCCTGCGCATAGGGCCCGAACTGGCCCCAGCCGGTCATGCGGCCGTAGACCAGCTTCGGATTGCGCTTCAGCGCCACCTCGGGGCCGAGGCCGAGGCGCTCCATCACGCCGGGCCGGAAGCCCTCGAACACCGCGTCGGCGCGGTCGATCAGCTTCAGCGCGGTCTCCACCGCGGCCGGGTCCTTCAGGTCGAGCGCCACCGAGCGGCGGCCGCGCGAGGTGATGTCGGTCTTCGCCCCGCCCCGTCCGCCCATGCGGTCGATGCGCACGACGTCGGCGCCGAGGTCGCTGAGCAGCATGCCGCAGAACGGGCCTGGCCCGATGCCGGCGAACTCGACGATCTTCAGCCCCGTGAGCGGTCCCTGGCGCATGGCGCGGCTCCCAATTCGAACAATCTCTTGCGGCCACTAGAGGCCGTGACCGCACGTCAGGCAAGGCCGCGGCGAGCACGCCGGTTCGGGCGGTTCGGCTGGCGATGGCGCCCGGACGGGCGTAGAAGGGCGGCGGCGGAAACGCCGATTTCAACCAAGTCAATTTTCAAAGGGAGACGCATCATGGCGCAATCTGGCGACACCACCACGCTCGAGCGGAAATCCGAGAGCGGCGTCCAGCTGAAGTCCGCGAGCGCGCTGGCCTTCGCGCCGAAGGGCGTGCTGCTGGTCGGCGACGGCCTGGGCGGGCGGGTCTACGCCTACGAGACGGGCGATACGACCCGGCAGGGCGACAGCGACGTGCAGATCGAGGACCTGACCGGCAAGATCGCCGCCCTCGTCGGCACGACGCCGGACCAGATCCGGGTGCCCGACCTCGCGGTCAATCCGGACTCCGGGAACGTCTACCTCGCCGTTGCGCGCGGCGCGGGCGCCGACGCCGAGAACCTGATCCTCAAAGCCGAGCCCTCCGGGCGCATCACCGAGCTCGACCTCGACGCCACGCCGCACAGCAGCGTCGCCCTGGTCGACCAGCCGGACGCGGACAAGGTCGACCGCCGCGGCAACGCGCTGCGCACCGACACCATCACCGACCTCGGCTACGTCGACGGCAAGGTGGTCGTGGCCGGGCTCTCCAACGAGGAGTTCGCCTCGACCCTGCGCGCCATCCCCTACCCGTTCACCAGCGTGGCCAAGGGCGCGGCGATCGAGATCTGGCACGGCGCCCACGGCCAGTACGAGACCAACGCGCCGATCCGCACGTTCATCTCCTACGACTTCGACGGCAAGCCGGAGATCCTCGCCTCCTACACCTGCACCCCGCTGGTGCGGATCGCCGGTCGATGCGCTGACGCCGGGCGCGAAGGTGATGGGCACGACGATCGCCGAGCTCGGCAACATGAACCGGCCGCTGGACATGATCGCCTACCGCAAGGACGGCAAGGACTACATCCTGATGGCCAACTCCAACCGCGGCGTCATGAAGGTCCACGCCGAGAACCTCGGCGCGTACGGCCCGATCACCCACAAGATCGCCGCCACGCACGGCGTGCCCTACGACACCATCGAGGGCCTGCAGGGCGTGCGGCGGCTGGACAAGCTGACCGACACCACGGCGCTGGCCATGGTGGCGGCCGGCGAGGCGCTGAACCTGACGACCATTGCGCTGCCCTGACGCGCCAAGCCTTGACGTGTCCGGCGGCGAGGCCCGGATCGTCCGCGACGGCGCGGCGTTCCGGGCCGGCCCCTGGCCAGGTCCGCCGCCGGCGGGCGGCTGGAGCGAGGCGCTGGCGGTCTTCGCCAGCGACGATCCGGCCGCGCCGCCGATGCTGGGCGCCTACGCGCGAGAGGGCGACGCCGTGGTGTTCCGCCCGCGCTTCCCGCCCGCGCCGGCGGTGCGGCTGCGCGCCGTGTTCCGGCCCGCGGACGGTCCGCCCGTCACCACCTGGTTCGGCGGCGTGCCGGCGCCCGAGCGCGCGCCCTCGACCCGCCTGGTCTCGGTGACGCCGAGCGCCGACGTCTGGCCGGAGAACCTGCTGCGGCTCTACCTGACCTTCTCCGCGCCGATGCGGCTGGGCGTCGCCTGGTCCCATATCCGCATGCTGGACGCGAGCGGGTCGCCGATGGGCGGCATGTTCGTCGAGATCGACCAGGAGCTCTGGGATCCGCAAGGCCGGCGCCTGACCGTGCTGTTCGACCCGGCGCGCATCAAGCGCGGGCTGGTGGACAACATCAACGAGGGCCCGCCGCTGGTGGTCGGCGGCCGCTGCGCGCTGCAGGTGGGCGCCGGCTGGCGCGACGCGGCGGGCGCGGGTCTCGCCGAGCCGTTCCGCCGCGAGATCACCGTGGGGCCGCCGCTGCGGCGCGCGCTCGATCCCGCCGACTGGCGCCTGACGCCCCCGACCGGGCTGGACCAGCCGCTGGTGGTCGACTTCCCGCATCCGCTCGACGCCGCCCTGGCGCTGAGGGCGTTCGCCGTGCGGCGCGGCGCGGCCGAGACCCTCTGCCGCGCCAGCCTGGAGCGCAACGAGACGCGCCTGTTGCTCGCCCCCGAGCACGGCTGGCGCGCCGGCCGCTACAGCCTCGTCGCCGACCCGGTGCTGGAGGACATCGCCGGCAACCGCATCGGCCGGCCCTTCGACATCGACACCCGCGCTATCGACACCCGCGTTCAGGGCCGCCCCGAGGCCCACGGCGCCGAGCTGCCGTTCGAGGTCTAGCACCGGGGCGAACCTGCGGTTGCAGGCGTGCGCGCCGGAACGTAATGGACCCGCGAAAAGGGTCGTTTTGGGAGGAACTCATGATGCCCAGATGGTCGGCGGTCGTGCTTTTCGGCCTCATCGGCGCGCCCGCCCTGGCGGCTACCCTCACCGGCGCCGGCGCCTACGGCGACTGGCGCACCGACGCGCCCGGCGTCTGGCGCAAGATCACCGTGAGCGATCTGCCGCCGGCGCAGGTGCGCCTCAGCGTCGCGCTGCCGGCGGTGGTCGCGCGGCCCGCCGGCGCCGAGCTGAAGACGCTCCCCGGCTTCACGGTCACGGCGTTCGCCAAGCTGGACGCGCCGCGGCTGGTGCGCGTCGCCCCGAACGGCGACATCTTCGTCGCCGAGAGCGATCCGGGCCGCATCCGGGTGCTGCGCGCCGCCGACGCCGCGCCCAAGCCTTCCGAGGATCAGACCTTCGCCGAGGGCCTGAACCATCCGTTCGGGATCGCCTTCTATCCGGCCGGCCCGAATCCGCAGTGGGTCTATGTGGGCGACACCAACTCGGTGGTGCGCTTTCCCTATCGCAGCGGCGACCTGAAGGCGCGCGGGCCGGCCGAGACCATCGTGCCCACCCTCCCGCATGGCAGCGACCACTGGACGCGCGACGTGACCTTCTCGCTCGACGGCAAGACGATGTTCGTCTCGGTGGGATCGGGCAGCAACGTCGCCGAGGGGATGGCGAAGAAGGCCCCGGCCGAGGCGCTCGCCTGGCAAGCGGGCCACGCGCTGGGCGCCGCCTGGGGCAAGGAAGAGAACCGCGCCGACGTGCTCGCCTTCGACCCCGACGGCAAGGGCCAGCACGTGTACGCCGCCGGCATCCGCAATTGCGTCGGCATGGCGGTCAACCCGATCACCGGCGCACTGTGGTGCTCGACCAACGAGCGCGACCTCCTGGGCGACAATGTGCCGCCCGACTACGTGACCCAGGTGAAGGCTGGCGGCTTCTATGGTTGGCCCTGGTACTACATCGGCGCGCACGAGGACCCGCGCCGCGTCGGCGAGCGGCCCGACCTGAGGGACAAGGTCACCGTACCCGACGTGCTGATCCAGCCGCATTCGGCATCGCTGGAAATGACCTTCTACGAGGCGCGCGGCGGACCGGCGGCGTTCCCGGCCGAATATCGCGGCGACGCCTTCGTCGCCCTGCACGGCTCGTGGAACCGCGGCAAGCGCACCGGCTACAAGGTGGTCCGCGTGAAGCTCCAGAACGGGCGCCCGACCGGCGAATACGAGGATTTCCTCACCGGCTTCGTGGTCGACGACCACGGCGTCTGGGGCCGGCCGGTCGGCGTGGCGGTGGCGCACGATGGCGCGCTGCTGGTCACCGACGACGGCGGCAACATGCTCTGGCGGGTGGCCTATGCGGGGAAGTAGCCTCGCCATCGGAGCGGCGCTCGGCGCGGTCATGCTGGCCGCCGGAGGGCTGCAGGCGCAGCCGGCCGGCGATGCGGCCAAGGGCGCCGACGCGTTCGACGACCGCTGCAGCCAGTGCCACACGATCGGCGGCATGAGCCAGGGCCCGAATCTCGCCGGCGTCGTCGGCCGCAAGGCGGCAACCTCGCCGGACTTTCCCTACACGGCGGCGATGAAGGGCTCGGGCCTGACTTGGACGGCGGCCAACCTGCAGCGGTTCCTGGCGAACTCGCAGGCGCTGGTGCCCGGGACCGCGATGACCGGCGTCACCGTGCCGAGCGCCGCCGAGCGCGCCAACATCGTCGCCTACCTCGCGACCCAGAAGGGCCGCTAGCGGGCGCGGCAAAATCCATCCTTGGCGCGGCGCTCCTCGGGCGCCTAAGCTCGCCCGAGGAGTGCAAGGTGGCGATTCACGCTCGCATACTGATCGTAGCGCGCGAGGACGACCGGGCCGGGCCGCTGGCGGAGGGGCTCGACCGGCTCGGCTGGCGCACCGTGACCGCGCGCGGCCCGTTCGCGGCGATCGCGGCGCTGGGCGACCTGCAGATCGAGGCGGCGATCGTCGACCTGATCGGCGCCGGCCACGAGGCGCTGTCGTTCGCGCGGCGCCTGAAGGCGGCCTGCGCGCCGCGCCGACTGCCGGTGATCGCCATCGCCGAACCCGACCCGCAGATCGCCTCGCACGGCTTCGACCTGACGCTCGCCCCGCCGCTGCACCCGGCGCAGGCGATCATGCGGCTGGAGAGCCTGGTCAGGATGGCGGTGGCCGAGGAGGAGTTCGAGCTGCGGCTCGAGACCTTCGCCGAGCGCGGGCGCCGGCTCGACCTGCCGGAGGCGGAGGGCGGGGCGCTGAGGGTGCTCTGCATCGGCGAGCCGGCGCCGCAGTTCCTGGCGCTCTCCAACGCGCTGGCCCGCTACGAGGCGCAGGTGGTGGGCGCCTTCACCAGCTACACCGCCTTCGACTACCTGCACGAGCGCACGTTCGACGCCGTGGTGATCTGGGCCGGCGACAATCCGCAGGAGGCGTTGTCGATCATCGCCGGGATGCGCCGCAACACCCGGCTCTACCACATCCCCGCCCTGCTCTATCAGCGCGGCGCGCCGGACGTAGCCGCCGCCGACGCGTTCAACAAGGGCGTCACCGACGTCGCCTCGCCGGAGGTCTCGGAGAGCGACACCGCCAAGCGGGTGCTGGAGCTGGCGAGGGCCTACCGGCGCCAGAGCGCCATCCGCCGCGCGCTGGAGAAGGCCAAGAGCTCCGGCCTGATGGACGCCGCCACGGGGCTCTTCACCCGCGACCTGTTCGCCGCCCACCTGATGCGGCTGGCGGCCGCCGCGCGGGTCCGCAACCGGCCGCTGGCGGTCTGCGTGCTGAAGGTGGCCGAGCGGCCGGAGGTGACGGTGGCGCGGGCCGGCGGCTGGCTCGACCGCGCGATCCCGCAGATCGGCGCGATGATCGGCCGGCTGGTGCGCGCCGAGGACACCGCCGCGCGGCTCGGACCCGAGGTGTTCGCGCTCGCCCTGCCCGCCACCAGCCTTTCGGCCGCGCGCCTCACCGCCGAGCGCATCGCCGCGGTGATCGCCTGCACCGCCTTCGAGGCCGGGCCCGAGCGCCAGCCGTTCGTGGCCGAGTTCGACATCGGGGTCGCCGAGGTGGTACCGGGCGAGAGCGCCGCCAAGGCGCTGGAGAGCGCCGCCGCCCAGGCCAGCGAGCGCCAGGCCAGCTAATCGTGCGCCCCAATCCGCTCTTCCCCGCGGAAGCGGGGACCAGGTGTTTTGTCGAGAGGCCCTTGGGCCGGCAGAAAAAGCCTGGGCCCGCTTCCGCGGGGGAGAGCGGTAATTTGATGCAGCGCGGTGAGATCGGCTAGGAGACACTCATGCCGCCCGTCCCGCCGCCCGGCGCGTCGCTCGCCAGCTACCTCGTGCCGCTCGGCATCGTCGCCGTAGTGCTGGTGCTGCGCAACAGCCGCCCGCGCCGGCTGAAGATCGAGCGGCTGTGGCTGACGCCGGCGATCTACCTGCTGCTGATGGGCGCGGCGCTCGCCGAGGCGCCGCCGCCGCTGACGCCGGTCAGCATCGCGATCCTGGTCGGCGCGTTCGTCATCGGCGTCGCGATCGGCTGGCAGCGCGCCCGCTTCATCGAGATCCACATCCACCCCGAGACCCACGACCTCACCTCGCGCGCCTCGCCGATCGGCCTCCTCTTCATCTTCGCGATCCTGGTGGTGCGCTTCGCGGCGCGCGACCTGCTGGCCGGCAACGCGGCGCTGCTGCACCTGCCGATCGTGGCGATCACCGACGGCTTCCTGCTGCTGGCGATCGCCATGCTGACGACCCAGCGCCTGGAGGTCTGGCAGCGCGCCTCGCGGATGCTGGCCGAGGCCAAGGGCGCCAGCGGCCCGCCGCCGCCGCAAAGCATCGTCAGCTGAGCATCGTCCTCTGAGCGGCGGCGAGACCTTCTGGCTATTCTGCTACGGCACGCTGCGCGAGGCGGCAGTGCAGCACCGCGTGTTCGGCCGCGTGGTCGGCGGCTTTCGCGACGCGCTGGAGGGTTTCGAACTCGGCGCGATCACGATCGACGGCGGCAAGTATCGCGCCTTGAGGCCCGGCGGCGACGGACGGATCGAGGGCCTGGTCCTGCGCCTCACCGAGCCGGACCTTGCCAAGGCGGACGTCTACGAGACCGCCGCCTACGCGCGGACCCCGGTCACGCTGGTCTCCGGCCGCCGCGCCTTCGTCTACGTGGCGGCCGATATTTGAGCCGGCCCCCCTTGCGGATGTCCATTACGATGAGTAACTATCCCGAGTCGGACGGCGCTCAGGCCGCCGCCCGACGGCTCTTTGACATCGTCAATGCATAGAAATCAGGCGCCACCCAAAGGGGTGAGGGACCGCCATTTGTGGTGATTTGTGGTGAAATGCCCGCGAAACGAGCGGCCCCCGAGGATCGAAAGCCCTTCTCCCCTTGCTGGAGAAGGTGTCGCCGAAGGCGACGGATGCGGGGTAGACGGACGGCTGTCGGCTAGGTCGTGTACTCATGAACGTTGACGCAGCCACAGGCGCGCAATGTCGGAGCCCCGGAGCGGACGTTCCAGAGGTCCGCGAAAGGGGGGAAACCGGACGTCCGCCGGTCCGCGCCGATACTCGGCTACGGGCCGCGCGCTGGTGTCGATCGCCTCGTCCTTGTCCGACATCGCGCGAGATCGGAACCCTAAGTCATCGCGCATTGACTTACGTCGCCGCCTCGATCACGATTCTGGTCCAGAGACGCTCGTCGAGACCTCGAAATGCCGGAGGGGGAGCGTCGGCATTCGCCTCGATGGCCTAGAGGGAAGCTATGAACCTCGCCGTGAAGGTCGGAGCCGCTGAAGCCGCCGCCGAGGCCTACGCTCTGCCGCTCGAAGAGCTCAATCCGGGCAACGCCGACCGCTTTCAGAGCGGCGCCATCTGGCCGGTGTTCGAGCGACTGCGCGCCGAAGACCCCGTCCACTTCACGCCCGACAGCGAGTTCGGTCCCTATTGGTCGATTACCAAGTGGGACGACATCATGGCGGTGGACACCAACCACGAGGTGTTCAGCTCTGTCGGCGGGATCGTGCTTGGGAACCTGAAGGCGGCGGCCGAGCGCCTCAAGCTGCCGGGCGAGCGCACCAAGGAGGAACAGATCGAGGCCGCGCGGCGCGGCGAGGGCGCATCGTTCATCGGCCTTGACGAACCGCACCACAGCCCCAAGCGCAAGGCGGTGAGCCCGACGCTGGCCCCGGCCAACATTGCCCTGATGGCGCCCTTGGTGCGCGAGCGTGCTGGTCAGATTCTCGACTCGTTGCCGATCGGCGAGACCTTCGACTGGGTCGACCTGGTGTCGAAAGAGCTGACGTCGATGACGCTCGCCACGATGCTCGACTTCCCGTTCGAGGAGCGCCGCAAGCTGCTCTACTGGACGACCGGGGACGGTGTGGACCGGACGCCGGAAGAGCGGCTGCGCGCCGCCCTCGAGCGCCAGGCCGTGTTCGACGAGATGTGGGAGAAGAAGAAGAACGCCCCGCCCGCCATGGATATGATTTCCATGATGGCCCACAACCCGGTGACCCGGAACATGAGTCGCCAGGAGTATCAGGGCAACGTCGTGCTGCTGATCATCGGCGGCAACGACACCACCCGCAACACCATCTCGGGCAGCGTCTTCGAGCTGAACCGCAACCCCGGTGAGTACGACAAGCTGCGCGCCAACCCCGACCTCATCCCCTCGATGGTGTCGAAATCCATCCGCTACCAGACGCCGCTGGCGCACATGGCCCGGACCGCGCTGAAGGACGCCGAGGTCGGCGGCAAGATGATCCGCGAGGGCGACCGGATCGCCATGTGGTACATCTCGGGCAACCGCGACGAGACCAAGGTCGACGACCCCAACAGCTACATCATCGACCGCGAACGGCCGCGCCAGCACCTGTCGTTCGGCTTCGGCGTGCACCGTTGCGTCGGCAACCGCGTCGCCGAAATGCAGCTGACGATCATCTGGGAAGAGATCCTGAAGCGGTTTCCCGAAATCCGGGTCGTTGGCGAACATGAGCGCAGCCACTCGAGCTTCATCCACGGTTTCGAGAAACTGCCCGTCGTCATCCCGGCGCGCGCCTGACCATCGCTGCCATGAGCGATACGGCGACCCGAGCCGATGTAGGTAGGGAGAGTGCGGGTGCGCATGCACGAGCGGCCAATGCCAGTGCCTCTTCCCACCCTCGCGGAACGTCGGCTTTGGGTCCGAAAGTCCCCATTGCCGCCATGCCGGGAAGCAGACGCGCCGGGCGTCGGTCCTGCGTGGAAAGCCGCCGCCCTCGTCATCGGCTTACGGCGACACGAAGCGCGGTGAGAAGGAGAGCCGACGCGACCGGGGCCCAGATCAGGCGCTCCATTGGGCTCGGCGTGATCAGGTTCAGCATGACCGCTGCGCCAGCCACGACCACCACCCCCCAAACCAACCCTTTCGAGACGGCGCGCCACGCGGGCAGGGCCAAGCCTGCGCGGCTCAGGACCACCAGGGCCATGGCCAACAGGGCTCCGATTTGGACGAGCGCAGCCACGCGCATGGGCGGCGGATAGGCGCCGGGAAAGGCGCCGCCCATCGCGAAGCTTCCCCAAGGCGCACCGAGAGCAAGCGCCAGTTGGAACACGCCCACGACGGCGATCAGAACCGCGAAGATCCGAGCGGCCAGTCGAGCGTTCATTTTTCCAAGGCGGCCTCGCACCCAAGGGACGGGATCAACGCCCCGGGGACCCTATGCCTTTGGCGGCAGCCATACTGGCTTCGTTTTAAGGCGCCACCTGCTGGGGCCCTGGGAGCCGTGGATTAGGCGCGCAGCGAACTGAACAGCCGGATGGGCCGGAACTCCCTAGCCTACGTCTGCCTTGGTCGATTGCGGTCGTTGGGTTCGCGCCCGGAAGCGGACCTGGTCGAACTACGAGTACAGGACCTAGCCGGCGCAACGCAGGTCACCGAAATCGGTGCGATCCCTCGTCCGACGGGGTTCGCCCGCCACCTTCTCCCGCAAGGCGGAGAAGACCATCACGCGACGAGCCGCCCGCAGCGAAACGCCAGCCCCGAATCGCGCGCGGGACCGTTGTTTGCGGTGATTTTGCGGTGCGTTCTGCGGTGGCGGGCCGGCGCGCTCCGCTCCCTCAGCGGAAGGCCAGCCCCTCGAATTCGCCCGACCGGCGCCACTCGTCGATGTACCTGAAGTAGGCCGCCGCGCCGGCCGGGTAGCCGACCGCGAGCCGCGCCGCCGGGCCGGGGTCCTGGCCCTCGTTGTTGTAGTAGCCGGGCGTGCAGTCCGGCGAGCCGATCATCCGGCCCATGCCGGTGAGCAGCAGCGCCACCCAGGCGTCCTCGGCTTCCTGCGTCACCTCGACTTCCTTGGCGCCCTCGTCCTGCGCATGGCGGATGACCGCGGCGATCGTCTGGCCGGCCTCGGTGAGGTTGTGCGGCACGTTGGAGATCAGGTTCGCGCCCTGCGTCGGCTGCACGAAGAAGGCGTTCGGGAAGCCGTGCACGTGGATGCCGTGCTTGGAGCGCATGCCCTCGGCCCACGCTTCCGAGAGCTTCAGCCCGTCGCGGCCGACCAGGTCGAAGCCGGCGCGGCGCTTGTACTCGGTGCCGACCTCGAAGCCGGACGCGTAGATGATGCAGTCGACCTCGTACTCGCGGCCGCCGGCCACGACGCCCTTCTCGGTGATCCGCTCGACGCCCTGGCCGTCGGTGTCGACGAGGTGCGCGCCCGGCTCGTTGAAGGCCTGCAGGTACTCGTCGTGGAAGCAGGGCCGCTTGCAGAGCTGCCGGTACCAGGCCTTCAGGCTCTGCGGCGGTCTCGGGGTCGCGCGACGATGGCGTCGCACGCGGGCGCGGATCTCCTCCATCTTCTCGAAGTCGGAGTCCTCGAACGCCGCCCACATGTTCTGCGGCGTGCGCTCGGTCGCGGCGGCAGCTCCATGATGCTTCGCGGATGCGGCGCGAGAGGTCGGTCCAGCCGTCCTGCACCAGGTCCTCGTCGGCCCAGCCGCCGCCCTGGTTGGCGGTGAAGTTCTCCAGCCAGCGCTTCTGCCAGCCGGGCGTGGCGATGGAGGCGAACCAGTCCGGATCGATCGGGACGTTGCCGCGCACGTCGACCGACGACGGCGTGCGCTGGAAGACGTAGAGCTGCCTTGCGCGGCGCGGGCGAGGTGCGGCACGCACTGCACCGCGGTGGCGCCGGTGCCGATGATCGCCACGCGCTTGTCGGCCAGCCTGTCGAGCGGCGCGCCCTCCATGGTCACGCTCACGGGATCGCCGCCGGTGTAGTCGTAGTCCCAGCGGCTGGTGTGGAACGCGTGGCCCTTGAAGCGCTCGATGCCCGGGATGCCGGGCAGCTTCGGCACGTGCAGCGGGCCGGTGCCGAGGCCGATGTAGCTGGCGGTGAACGCATCGCCCCGGTTGGTGCGCGATCACCCAGACCGAACGCGCGCCGTCCCACGTGATGTCGGTGACCTCGGTGTGGAACAGGGCGTTGTCGTAGAGGCCGAACTGGCGGCCGATGCGCTGGCACTGCTCGAGGATCTCCGGCGCGTGGGCGTACTTCTCGGTCGGCCAGGTGGCCGGTCTCCTCCAGCAGCGGCATGTAGATCATCGAGGCGGTGTCGCACTGCGCGCCCGGATAGCGGTTCCAGTACCAGGTGCCGCCGAAGTCGCCGCCCTTCTCGACGATGCGCACGTCGGTGATCCCGGCCTCGACCAGCCGCGCGCCGGTGACGAGGCCGGCGAAGCCGCCGCCGACGAAGGCGAAGGTGACGTGGTCGGTCTTCGGCGCGCGCTCCACGAACGGCGTGTAGGGATCGTCGAGGTAGCGGCCGAACTGGCCGGCGATCCGCAGGTACTGGGCGTTGCCGTCGGGGCGCAGGCGCTTGTCGCGCTCGGCGCGGTACTTCGCCAGCAGCGCTTCCTTGTCGATTGCGCGCTTGCTGGTGGTCTCGGGCGCTTGGTCTAGCGGCATCGTCCCCTCGGTCTGTCGCCACCTCGAACGCCGGTGCGGCCAAGGTCCGTCGCAGTTACACGCTCGAAAACGCGGTATGCAATCCCGCTGCGCCGGCGCGCCGCAGGCGGGGATTCGCGAGACCTAGTTCCGCCGCGAATGCGCCCACTATCTTACGCGCGAGGATTTCGGCCCAGAGTCGCTGGCTCGAGGGTCTAGGCTCGGCGCGCCAAATCGGGCGGCAACGGAGGCGACGGGACGTCTTGCAGACGATTGCGGTGATCGCGCTGAAGGGCGGGTCGGGCAAGACCACGGTGGCGACGCACCTCGCCATCGCCGCGCACCTGCGCGGGCTCGACGTGCTGATCGCCGACATCGATCGCCAGCGCTCGGCCTACAACATCCTGGACTCGCGCGCCGCCGACGGGCCGGCCTGCGTGATCTCCACCGGCGCGACGCTGATGGCCGCCAAGTTCGCGGCGGTCGGGCTGAAGAAGCAGCTGATGATCATCGACACGCCGGCCGGCGCGGTCGAGGACGTCAGCGAGGCCGTGGTGTTGGCCGACCTCGCGGTGCTGGTCGTGCGCCCGACACTGCTCGACCTCTCCGGCCTTGCGCCCAGCCTCTCGCTGGTGCGCCGGATGAGCAAGCCGGCGCTGGTGGTGATGAACCAGGCGCCGACCGCCCGCGAGGGGACCGAGTCGCCGCTGGTGCGCCGCGCGCTCCGGGCCCTCGACTACATGTGCGCGCCGGTCGCGCCCTCGATCCTGCGCACCCGGACCGTCTACCAGACCGCGCTGGAGACCGGCCGCTCGGCCGAGGAGATGTCGGATGCCGCCGCCTCCGGCGAGATCGCCGCGCTCTGGAGCTTCGTCGACGCCGCGCTGGAAGCGCCGGCGGAGATGGCCGCGACGCGTTAAGCTGAGGCGGATCTCCTCTTCTCCGCTCTCCCCCGGGAAAGCGGGGGCCTAGGCTTTTTCTGCAATCCCGAGCGCCTTTCGATAAAACACCTGGGTCCCCGCTTTCGCGGGGAAGAGCGGTCTGGGAGTTGGATCAGGCCGCCTTCGCGAGCCGCGCCAGTTCCTTCAGTACCCGCTCGGCGGCGCTGAGGCGCTGGGCGGGGGTCTCCCACTCGCCCTTGACCACCACCTTCTGGTCGGGGCGCAGGCGCCAGAGGTTGGCGTTCTTCTGGATGAAGGCGACGAGGCCGGCCGGGTTGGCGAAGTGGTCGTCGCGGAAGCGTGGCGACCGCGCCCTTCGGCCCGACGTCGATCTTCGAGACGTTAGCTTCCCGGCACAAGCCTTTGATCGCAACCACTTTCAGCAGCTGGTCGGCCTCCGGCGGCAGCGGGCCGAAGCGGTCGATCAGCTCGGCGGCCAGCGCCTCGCGGTCCTCGGACCTCTCGGCGTCGGAGAGGCGCCGGTAGAGCGCGAGGCGCACGTTGAGGTCGGGCACATAGTCCTCGGGGATCAGCACCGCCGCGCCGGTGTTGATCTGCGGCGACCAGCCACGGTCGAGGTTGACCGGCTCGGCGCCCGCCCTTGGCCCGCAGCTCGGCGACCGCGTCCTCCAGCATCTGCTGGTAGAGCTCGACGCCGACCTCGCGGATGTGGCCGGACTGCTCCTCGCCCAGCAGGTTGCCGCCGCCGCGGATGTCGAGGTCGTGGCTGGCCAGCTGGAAGCCGGCGCCCAGGCTGTCCAGCGACTGCAGCACCTCCAGCCGCTTCTCGGCGGTCAGCGTGATCGGCCGCTCGAACGGCGTCGTCAGGTAGGCGTAGGCCCGCGACTTGGCGCGCCCCACCCGGCCGCGCAGCTGGTAGAGCTGGGCAAGGCCGAACATGTCGGCGCGGTTGACGACCAGGGTGTTGGCGGTCGGGATGTCGAGCCCGGACTCCACGATGCTGGTGGAGAGCAGCACGTCGTAGCGGCCGTCGTAGAAGGCGGCCATCACGTCCTCGAGCTGGGTCGGCGCCATCTGGCCGTGGCCGATGACGAAATGCACCTCCGGCACCTCCTCGCGCAGGAAGCGGGCCAGGTCCGGCAGGTCGGCGATGCGCGGGGTGACGAAGTAGCTCTGGCCGCCGCGGTACTTCTCGCGCAGCAGCGCCTCGCGGAGCGAGATCGGGTCGAACGGGGTGACGTAGGTGCGCACCGCCAGGCGGTCGACCGGCGGCGTGGCGATGATCGACATCTCGCGGATGCCGGAGAGCGCCATCTGCAGCGTGCGCGGGATCGGCGTGGCGGTCAGCGTCAGCACGTGCACGTCGGCGCGCAGCGCCTTGAGCGCCTCCTTGTGCTTGACGCCGAAGTGCTGCTCCTCGTCGACGATGACGAGGCCCAAGGTCCTTGAAGCCGACCTGCTTGGAGAGCACCGCGTGGGTGCCGATCACGATCTCGATCTCGCCCTTCTTCAGCCCCTCGCGGGTCTTGGCCGCCTCCGCCGTCGGCACCAGGCGCGAGAGCCGGCCGATGCGCACCGGCCAGCCTTGGAAGCGCTCGCTGAAGGTCGTGTAGTGCTGGCGCGCCAGCAGGGTCGTCGGGCAGACGATCGCCACCTGCCGCCCGCTCATCGCCATCACGAAGGCGGCGCGCAGCGCCACCTCGGTCTTGCCGAAGCCGACGTCGCCGCAGATCAGCCGGTCCATCGGCTTGCCGGTCTCCAGATCGGCCAGCACGTCGGTGATGGCGTTCAGCTGGTCGTCGGTCTCCTCGTAGGGGAAGCGGGCGCAGAACTCGTCGAAGACACCGTGCGGCGGGTGCGACTTCCTCGACGTGCTTGAGCGCGCGCTGGGCGGCGATGGCGATCAGGCCCTCGGCCATCTCGCGCAGCCGCTCCTTGGCCCTGGCCTTGCGCGCCTGCCAGGCCGCGCCGCCCAGGCGGTCGAGCTGCACCTCCTCGCTGTCGGCGCCGTAGCGGGTCAGGAGGTCGATGTTCTCGACCGGCAGGTAGAGCTTGGACTCGGCCGCGTAGTCGATCTCCAGGCAGTCGTGCGGCGCTTCCTGCACCTCCAGCGTCTTCAGGCCCACGTAGCGGCCGATGCCGTGGTCGATGTGGACGACGAGGTCGCCGGGCGTCAGCGCGGTGGCCTCGGCCAGGAAGTTGGCGGCGCGGCGGCGCCGGCGCGGCCGCGCCAGCCGGTCGCCCAGGATGTCGGTCTCGGAGATGACCGCCAGGTTGTCGGTCTCGAAGCCGGCGTCGAGCGGCAGCACGACGCGCTGCAGCTGCTTCGGGTCGGCGGCCTTGGCCGCCTGCCAGTAGGGCGCGAAGGCGGACGTCCTTCAGCCCGTGGTCGGCGAGCATCGCGCCCAGCCGCTCCGAGGCGCCTTCCGACCAGGAGGCGAACAGCACCCGCTTGCCCTCGCCGATCAGCCGCCGGGCGTGGTTCGCGGCCGCCTCGAACAGGTTGACGCTGTCCTGCGCGCGCTCGGCGGCGAAGTTGCGCCCGAGCTTGGCGCCGAGGTCGACGACGCCCGGACCTGCCTCCTGGTGGAACGGCGAGAGCCGGCGCAGCGGATGGCGCGGCCAGCTGCTCGGTCCCACTCGGTGTTGGTCAGATAGAGCGCCGACGGCGGCAGCGGCCGGTAGTGCGCCTTGCGCTCGGCGCTGGCCGCGGGCCTCATAGGCGTCGGCGATCATCGCCAGGCGCTCGTCGCGGGCGTCGCCGCGCCAGGTGGTCGAGGGCGATCAGCGCGTCGTTCGGCAGGTAGTCGAAGAGGCTCGCCATCGTCCGGGTAGAGCAGCGGCAGCCAGTGCTCGAGCCCGGCGCGGCGCTGGCCCTCGCTGACGGCGGCGTAGAGCGGATCGTCGCCCGGCGCGCCGAACGCGGCCACGTAGCCCTTGCGGAAGCGCGACACGGCGTCGGCGTCCAGCAGCGCCTCGCTGACCGGCAAGAGGTCGACCGACTTCAGCTGCCGGGTCGAGCGCTGGGTCTCGCGGTCGAAGGCGCGGATGGTCTCCAGCGTGTCGCCGAACAGGTCGAGCCGCACCGGCTCGTCGGCGCCCGGCGGGAAGACGTCGATCACCCCGCCGCGGATCGCGAACTCGCCGCGCTCGGAGACGGTGGAGGCGCGGTGGTAGCCGTTGACCGCGAAGTAGCGCTCCAGCACCGCCATATCGACGTCGGCGCCGACCGCGGCCGAGTAGCCGGCCGCCAGCACCGCGGCTTTCGGCGGCAGGCGCTGCAGCAGCGCCGGCGCCTGGGTGAGCAGCAGCACCGGTTTCTTGCCGAAGTCGCCGCGCGCCAGCCGGGTCAGCGTCGCCATCCGCTCGGCCGAGACGCCGGCCGAAGGGCCGATGCGGTCGTAGGGCAGGCAGTCCCACGCCGGCAGGCGCAGGACCTCCATCTCCGGGGCGAAGAAGCCCATCGCCGCCTCGAAGGCGCCGGCGCGCGAGCCGTCGCGGGCGACGAACACGTTGAGGCCGCCGCGGGCGCGGGCGAGGTCGGCCATGACCAGGGCGTCGAAGCCCTCGGGAACGCCGGTCAGCTCCAGGGCGTCACGGGGCGGCGGCGACGCGCTTGATGTCTTCAGCCAGGGACAAGCTTTGCTTCCGGTAAAGTCAGGCGCGTTCCGCCCGAGAGCGAGCCTGGCGAGCCGTGAAACGCGCGGATGCGGGAGACGAGGCGGATCTCGTCGTCGGTCGGCGCGTCGCCGCCCATGACGATCCAGCCGTAGACGTCGTGGTCGGGCGATCGAGCAGCCGCTCGAACGCTTCGACCTCGGTTTCGGTCAGCGACAAGACATGGCTGTCCGCGAACGGGCCCAAAATCAGGTCCGCTTCCCGGAAACCGCGCCGCCAGGCGCGGAACCGCAGCCGCTTCAGCCTCGCTTCGTCCATGCCGGAGGGCTGCGGATATAGGCGCGTTTGGCCGCGGAACCAAGCGGCGCAAGGCCACGTTTGTGCAGCCACGGCAAGCCTCAGCATGGCGGCGCGCGGATGGCCATCGACGACGACGTGCTGAAGACCCTGAAACCCGAGCCGTTCGGCGACGTCGCCAAGCGCGTGCGCGACGGCGACATCCTGCTCTGCTCGGCCACCGATCCGTTCTCGCGGCTGATCCGCTGGGCGACCAGGAGTCCCTGGAGCCACGTCGCGCTCGCCTACCGCTGGCGCTCGGTCGGCCGGATCATGGTGTTCGAGGCGGTGCAGCAGCTCGGCGTGCGCTGCGTGTCGCTGGAGCGCTTCGTCAGCGAGACCAGCACGGGCCAGAAGCCCTATCCGGGCAGGATCATCCTCGCCCGGCACGCCGACTATGCCGACAAGGGCGGCGCGGCGGGGGGCGCAGCGATGCGGCGGCTGGCCGACGCGGCGGTCGACCGGTTCGGCGACCGCTTCGCGCCGGGCGAGGTCCTGAAGATCGCCGCGCGGATCGCCTTGGGCCGCACCGGACGCAAGACGCCGAAGTTCCTGGGACCGCGCGACGAGTACATTTGCTCCGAATACGCCGCCAAGTGTTTCGAGGCGGTCGGCATCAAGATCGCGTGGGACGGCCGCGGCTTCATCGCCCCAGCGAGCTTCGCCAACGATCCGAACGTCAAGGCGATCGCCCAGTTCAGGACCCGGTGACTATCGCCCCACCGGCCAGAACGGAGCCAGCATCGGCGTGCGGCGGCGGTAGTCGGCGTAGGCTGGGCCGAGGGTCTCGCCGAGCAGCCGCTCCTCGAGCCTCGCCTTCATCCAGAAGCCGAAGGCGAGCAGCACCGTCCCGACGAGGCTCACCAACATGCCGGTCTGGAGTGCCAGCGCGAACGCCGAGGCGATCAGGCCGGTGTAGATCGGGTGGCGGACCAGGCCATAGGGACCGCTCTCGATCACGACGTGGCCCTCCTTGCGCGCCACGCCGCTCGACCAGAGGTCGCCGAGCGTCAGCCGCGCCCACCAGGTGAAGACGAAGCCCGCCGCGCAGAGCGCGGTCAACGCCCAGGCCGCCGACAACGGCAGGCGCCACAGCAAGGGACCGGCGTCGCTCGGCCACCCCCGGGTCCGCGCCTCGACGCCGATCGCCAGCATCACGCCCCCGATCCCGGTCGGCACGCGGTAGAGCGCCTCGAGCAGCAGCGCTTGTCGCGCCGCCGTCCGCCGGGTCCAGAGCGCCGCGGCGGCCCAGGAGGCGACCCAGAGACCCCAGAGCGCGAGGCTGGCGCCGAGCGGACCGATCACCTGGCCGATTCCTCCAGCAGCTGGGCGAGGTACTGCTTCCAGGCGACGGCGTAGGTGTGGGTGCCGTGGCCGTGGGTGTTAGGCCCGATCGGCAGCAGCACGAACCTGCCGCGCTTGATCGCTTTGACCTGCTGCTTCGGCGATGCCGAGCTCGGGCGGATTGATGAAGTCGTCGGCGGAGTTCACCCACATCACGTAGGCGCTGATGTCGCCGAGCTTGGCCGACGGATCGTAGTCGCGCGAGGAATCCACCTGGTAGAGCAGGTCGTTGGCGTCCAGATGCGGCACTTGGGCGTCGAGCACGCGCTTCAGATAGGCGTCGGCCTCGTCGCGGGTCGGCAGCGCCTTCTGCATCTGGTGCGGCGCACTGCCGGCGATGATGATGATGTCCTCGGCCGCGCGCAGCGCCATCAGCGGCTCGGTCTCGTAGTCGCCGTTCTTCCATGTCGGGATCGTGGGTGATGAGGTCGATGACCATGTCGCGCCAGACCCGGTTGCGGCCGGCGATCTGCACGGTGTTGCAGGCGAGCGGCATCAACGCGTCGATCATGTCCGGCCAGGCCTCGCCCCACATGAACGCATGCATGCAGCCCATCGACGTGCCCATCACCAGGCGCAGGTGGTCGACGTGCAGCCCCTCGGTGACCAGCCGGTGCTCGGCCTCGACCATGTCGCCGTAGTCGTAGTGCGGGAAGCGCGCCTTCATGCCGTCGCTCGGCTTCGACGACTTCCCGTGGCCGATGTCGTCGGGGAGGATCAGGTAGTAGCGCGTGGCGTCGAGCAGCTGGCCCGGGCCGATCAGCTCGCCGGTGAACTCCGGCCGGATCAGGCTGGTCCCCGCCCCGCCGGTGCCGTGCATGATCAGCACCGCGTTGGTCACGTGGCCGGCCGCATCGCGCCTGGGCTCGCCGAACGTCGTGTAGTGGATGCGCAGCTCCGCCAGGCGTCTCGCCGGACTGGAAGCGGACGTCGTGCATCACGAAGTCGCCCGCGTGGGGCTCGGGACCTGGCGGCGGCGCCGGCGCGGGCTGGGCGGAAGCGCTCGGCGCGAAGGCGAGCGGGGCGACGGCGAGCGCGAAGCTGCCGAACAAGGCTGCGAATCTGGACACTGAACAATCCTCCCGGATGATGCGGCGACTGTTGTCCGCAACCCTGCCGCGCGCAAGCCGGCCGCTGAAGGCGCTACACTCCCCCGATGCGGCCGGAGATTCTCTTTCCCCTGTTCGCGCCGATCACCTCGCTGAAGGGGGTCGGCCCGCGCATCGCGCCGCTCCTGGAGCGGGTGGCGGGACCGCTGGTGCGCGACGTGCTGTTCGTCGCCCCGCAGCGGCTCGTGCGCCGCACGGTGACGAAGATCGCCGACGCGGTTCCCGGCGAGGAGCAGACCCTCGCGGTCACCATCGACGCCCACCAGCGGCCCGGACGCGCCGGCCATCCCTGGAAGATCCGCGCCTTCGACGAGACCGGCTTCGTCACGCTGGTGTTCTTCCGCGGCTACGGCCCGCGGCTGGCGGAGGCGCACCCGAAGGGCGCGCGGCGCGTGGTCAGCGGCCTCGTCGAGCGCAACGACTTCGACCACGCGCTGCAGATCGTCCACCCGGACTACATCGGTGCCGGCCGAGCGCGCCGAAGAGGTGCCCGAGGTCGAGGCCATCTATCCGGCCACCGCCGGCCTGCCCTCGCGCGGCGTGCGCCGCTTCGCGCTGGAAGCGCTGGCGCGGGCGCCGGCGCTGCCCGAATGGCAGGATGCGGCCTGGCTGCAGCAGCAGCGCTGGCCCGCCTGGCGCGAGCGCGCTGGAGGCGCTGCACAACCCGCAGGGCGAGGCGGACCTCTCACCGCAGGCGCCGGCGCGCCGGCGGCTCGCCTACGACGAGCTGCTTCGCCCACCAGTTGGCGCTGGCCCAGCGCAAGTCCGCCCGCAAGAGCCAGCCGGCGGCGGCGATCGCCGCCAGCACGCTGGCTGACCAAGGTCGAGGCCGACCTGCCCTTCCGGCTGACCGGCGCGCAGGTTCGCACCCTGAGCCGAGATCCGCGCGCGACCTGGCGGCCGGCGAGCGGATGAGCCGGCTCGTGCAGGGCGACGTCGGCGCCGGCAAGACGGTGGTGGCGATGCTGGCGATGGCCGACGTCGCCGCGGCCGGCCTGCAGTCGGCGCTGATGGCGCCCACCGAGATCCTGGCCCGCCAGCACTTCGAGACGCTGGCCGGGCCGCTGGCCAGCCACGGGGTGAAGGCCATCCTGCTGACCGGCCGCGACAAGGGCGCCGGCCGGCGCCGAGAAGCTCGCGGCGCTGGCCGGCGGCTCGGCGGCGGTCGCCGTCGGCACCCACGCGCTCTTCCAGGACGACGTCGCCTTCCACGCCCTGGCCCTGACAGTGATCGACGAGCAGCACCGGTTCGGGGTGGGCGAGCGGGCGCGGCTGCAGGCCAAGGGCGAGGCCGCGCACCTGCTCGCCATGTCGGCGACGCCGATCCCGCGCACGCTGGAGCTCACGGTGTTCGGCGACCTCGACGTCTCGCGGATCGACGAGAAGCCGCCCGGCCGCACCCCGGTCGCCACCCGCGCCTCGCCGATGTCGCGCGTCGGCGAGATCGTGGAGCGCCTGAAGACCGCGATCGCCGCCGGCGCGCAGGCGTTCTGGATCTGCCCGCTGGTCTCGGAGTCGGAGAACGCCGACCTGGCGGCCGCCGAGGCCCGCGCGGCGGCGCTGCGCCAGGTGTTCGGCGCCCGCGTCGGCCTCGTCCACGGCAAGCTGCCCGGCCCCGAGAAGGACCGGGTGATGGCCGAGTTCGCCGAGGGCCGGCTGCGCGGTGCTGGTGGCCACGACGGTGGTCGAGGTGGGCGTCGACGTGCCGGCCGCGACCATCATGGTGATCGAGCAGGCCGAGCGCTTCGGCCTGGCGCAGCTGCACCAGCTGCGCGGCCGGGTCGGGCGGGGCAAGGCCGAGAGCGCCTGCGTGCTGCTCTACGACCCGCCGCTCTCCGAGATCGCCAAGACGCGGCTCGACATCCTGCGGCGCACCGACGACGGCTTCCTGATCGCCGAGAAGGACCTGGAGCTGCGCGGCGGCGGCGATCCCCTGGGGCTGAAGCAGAGCGGCTTTCCGGCCTACCGGCTCGCCGACCCCGCCGCGCATCGCGACCTGATCGCCGCCGCGGCCGACGACGCGCGGCTGGTGCTGTCGCGCGACCCGACGCTCGCCTCCGAGCGCGGACGCGCGGTCGCCCTGGTTCAGGAGCTCTTCGACTGGCGTCCCGGCGCTGGCGCCGAGGCGGGGTGAGCGGCGCTGCCAGGCGGCCCAGCGCGCTTGCGGAGTCCGCCTCCAGATCGGCCCAGAAGAGGTTGTAGCCGGGCTCGCGGATGCGCTCGATCCAGTCGCCGGAGGGTCGGAGCAGCGCCGAGCGCGGGCGGCTCACCCTGCAGGACGCCGTCCTGGCACTGGGCGCTGACCTGCCGGACCAGGAAGCCGGGCCTGACCCCCCATTCCAGCCCGGTGGCGGCCGCCGCGCCGAGATTGAGCCGCTCGGGCGCCAGCTCGTCGGTCGCCGCGCCCAGCAGCGGATTGACGCAGAGCGGCCGGCGCGCGCCCAGCGGCTCCAGCTGGTCCTGCGTGTTCCACACCATCGCCCGGCTCAGGAGGCGCCGCACGCCGGTGAAGTCGCCTTCCCGCACCGACACCCAGGCGACCAGGCAACCCGCCTCGTCGCGCTTGCGGCAGGCGGGCGTCGCGGCGTTCGGGCCGTACGCGCCGGCCGGCACGACCGTGTCGATCAGGTAGGCGGCGACAAGGCGGCGTCGCAGCTCGGGGTTCGGGGCGATCTCCTGGGCGAGCAGCCGCGCGCCCAGCTCGCCGCCTTGCTCGGCGCCCGCCAGGATGAACGGGCGGCCGCGGTTGTAGCGGGCGAGGTAGGTGTCGAACGCCGTCTTGATGTCGCCGTAGGCGAACTGGCGCGCCTCCAGCGCGTCGTCCCAGAGCGTCGACTTGGTGTAGAGGCTCGCCTGCCGATAGCGCGGCGCGTAGAGGTCGCCCACCGCATCGAACGGGGCGGCGTAGTTCGGCAGCATCACCCGCGAAAGCACGACGCCGGCGCCGTGGTCGTTGATCGGCGCGTTCCAGTGCCGCTGGCCGTTGTACGAGGTGAAGGAGGCCGGATACGACGTCGGGTGGATGAAGAACACATCGACGCCCTGCGGCGCCGCGTTCGGGTCGGGAATCAGCGCCCAGGCGCCCCGCGCGGCGTAGTCGGCGGCCGGCGGCGGGTGGTCCTTGCCGAACGGGACCTTCGGGTCGAGCAAGGCCTTGATGACGTCGTCGCGCCAGACGTAGAGCGCCGCGGTGATCAGCGTCAGCGCCACGCCGCCCGCGATCAGCGCCCAGAACCTCCATCCGCGACGATCGGCCATGTCCGACGGTTAGCGCAGGACAGGGCGGGCGGAAAACGAAGACGTGCGCAGGTTTCTCCGCTGCGGCGCGGGGGCGGCCGCTGAAACGGGTGTGATTCCGCGGTTTCCGTGGCAGGCTGAGCCCATGAGAGGCCTCCCCGTCGTGCTCGCCAGCCTGCTCGTCGCCGCCGCGGCGAACGCCCAGCCCCAGGGCGACCAGCCCGCGAAGCCGCCGCCGACGGCCACCCCGCAGTCGGTGCTGGCGAGCGCCGCGCCAACCGACTGGGCGCCGATCGATCCGAACGAGCTTTTGGTGATGGACCTCGCCAGGGGCGGGCGGATCGTGATCCAGCTCGCCGACGCCTTCGCGCCGGTCCACGTCGCCAACATCAGGACGCTCGCCCGCGCCCACTGGTACGACGGCCTCGTCATCGAGCGCGTGCAGGACAACTACGTCGTCCAATGGGGCGATCCAGACGGCGTCAAGCCGCTGGCTTCCGGCGTCACCCAGAAACCGCCGGCCGAATACTCGCGCCAGGCCGCAGGGGTTCCGCTGGCGCCGCTGCCCTTCGATGACACCTACGCCGATCGGGTGGGCTTCTGGGGCTCGTTTCCGGTCGCCGAAAGCCGCGACGAGGCCTGGCTCACCCACTGCTACGGCATGGTCGGCGTTGGGCGTAACGTCAATCCGGACACCGGAACCGGCGCCGAGCTCTATGCGGTGATCGGCCAGGCGCCGCGGGCGCTCGACCGCAACATCGCCCTGGTCGGCCGGGTGTTGAGCGGCATGCCGCTGCTGGCGGCGCTGCCGCGCGGCCAGGGCGACCTCGGCTTCTACGCCAGCACGGCCGAGCGCGTCCCGATCCGCAGCATCCGGATGGCCGCCGACCTGCCGTCGGCCGAGCGACCGCGGTTCGAGGTGCTGAAGACCGCGACCCCCACCTTCCGCGCCTGGATCCGCGTGAAGGCCAACCGCGAGGACAGCTTTTTCCTGCGCCCGGCCGGCGCGCTCGACGTGTGCAACGCGCTGCCGCCGGTCAGGCCCGCGCCGCCGCCACGCTCGCCTGCGCCTTAGGCCGCCGGCGCCCGCACCTTCTCGAAGCGCACGCCCAGGCCGAGCGCGCGCGCCGTCAGCCCCTGCAGGAACGGGATGCGGTCGACCAGCTTCGCCGGCCACGGCGCCTTGGGCGATGCGCCGGCCAGCGTCGGGGCGATGGCGCGCTTCTGGATGAGGACCTGCGCCGCCTGCGTGACCTTGGTGGGCCATTCGCGCCGCCGCTGCACCGCCTCGAGGTCGGCGAGCGTGACCGCGCCGGCCTTAAGCGGCGCGTAGAGCAGGTTGGCCGCCGCGACGGCGTCCTGGATCGCGAGGTTGATGCCGACGCCGCCGATCGGCGACATCGCGTGCGCCGCATCGCCGATGCAGAGCACGCCCGGCGCGCTCCAGGTCCTCAGCCGGTCGACGGCGACGGTGAGCAGCTTGACGTCGTCCCAGCTGGTCAGCCCGTCGCAGCGGCCGCGCAGCGCCGGCGCCATGTCCTCGATCGAGCGCTTGAACGCCTCGAGCCCCCTGGTTCGCAATTCCTCGGCGCCGCCCTTCTTCACCACGTAGCCGCACTGGAAGTAGTCGCCGCGCGGGATCAGCACGAGGATGCCGCCAGCGACCGCGCGCCCCAGCGGCACGACATCATCGTCGCCTTCCCTTCGCGGCAGCCGCATCCACAGGACGTCCATCGGCGCGCCGATGTCCTCGACCTCGAAGCCGGCGCGCTCGCGGATCGTCGAATGCCGGCCGTCCGCCCCCACCACCAGGGCGGCCGCGATGCGTTGCTCGCCGCCCGGCGTCCTGGCGACCACGCCCGTCACGCGGTCCCCGTCGCGAATGAGCTCAACGGCCTCGGCCTGCATCATCAGCCGGAAGCATGGGAACGCCCGCGCCTTCTCGGCCAGGAAGTTCAGGAAGTCCCACTGCGGCATCAGCGCGATGAACCTGGCCTGCAGCGGCAGGCGGCTGAAGTCGGCGGCGTGGATGGTGTCGTCGCCGACCTGGGCGGCGAGCCGCTGCAGCTCCTGGTGCGGGCGCTTCAGGAAATCGTCCAAGAGGCCGAGCTCGCGCATCACCTCCAGCGTGGAAGGATGCACGGTGTCGCCTCTGAAATCCCTCAGGAAATCGGCATGCTTCTCGAGCACGACGACATCGACTCCGGCGCGCGCCAGCAGATAGCCCAGCATCATGCCGGCCGGGCCGCCGCCGGCGACGCAGCAGGCGGCGCGGAGGTCGGTCACAGGTAGGGATCCGGCTGCGAGAGGTAGCCGCGAACATAGTCGCCGATGCCGTCCTCGAGGCTGGTGAACTGGCCCTCGTAGCCGGCGCCGCGCAGGCGCTCCAGGCGGGCCTCGGTGAAGTACTGGTAGCGGCCGCTGGATGGCCTCGGGCATCGGGATGTACTCGATCTGCGGCGCCTTGCCGGCGGCCCGGAACACCGCCTCGGCCATCTCCTTGAACGAGCGCGCGCGCCCCGAGCCCAGATTGAACACCCCGTTGACGTCCGGGCGGGCGGCCAGCCACTCGATCACGTCGGCCACGTCGCGGACGTAGACGAAGTCGCGCAGCTGGCCGCCGTCGGCGACGCCCTCGCGGTAGGACTTGAAGAGCCGCACCGCCCGTCCGCCCGCCACGTCCGGCCAGATCTGCGCGGCCACCGACTTCATCGCGCCCTTGTGGTCCTCGTTGGGGCCGAAGACGTTGAAGAACTTCAGGCCGGCCCATTGCGGCGGCGCGTGGCCGCGGGCGGCTTCACGGACCGCATGGAGGTCGAACAGCGCCTTCGACCAGCCGTAGGCGTTGAGCGGGCCGCAGCGCCATCAGCGCGGCCAGGTCGTTGTCGTCGTCGAAGCCCAAAGCGCCGTCGCCGTAGGTGGCGGCCGAGGAGGCGTAGATCAGCCGCCGCCCCCGCTCGGCGCACCAGTTCCAGAGGTCGCGCGAGAGGACGAAGTTGCTCTTCACGATGCGGTCGGCGTCGGGCTCGGTGGTCGACGAGATCGCCCCCATGTGGATCACCACCTCGACGTCGCCGGCGTTGCGGCCGAGCCAGTCGAACATCTCCTCGGGCGGCGTGAAGTCGGCGATCGGGTGCTTGGCGAGGTTGCGCCACTTGCCGGCCGCCGCCTCGCCCAGCCAGTCGCAGACCACGACGTCGAGCCCCGGATCGCGGCAGAGCCGCGCGACGACGTTGGAGCCGATGAAGCCCGCGCCGCCGGTGACGAAGGCGATCCGCCGGCTCATGCCCGCTTGGCGAGCTTCTCGATGGTCGCGCTGGTGGAATGGCCCTCGACGCAGGTCGGCGAGGCGCACCTGGCCGCCCCAGCTCTCCACCAGCTGACGGCCGACGACGCCCTCCAGGCTGTAGTCGGCGCCCTTGACCAGCACGTCGGGCCGCGCCGCCTCGATCAGAGCCAGCGGCGTCTCCTCGTCGAACGGCACGACGAGGTCGACCGAGCGCAAGCCCGCCAGAACGAGGGCGCGGGATTCCAGGTCGTTCACCGGCCGCCCCTGGCCTTTCAGCGCGGTGACCGAGCGGTCGGTGTTCAGGCCGACGATCAGCCGGTCGCACCATCCGCGGGCCTGGGCGAGGTAGGCGATGTGGCCGCGGTGCAGGATGTCGAAGCAGCCGTTGGTGAACCCGACCGTCAGGCCGCGTTCGCGCCAGCGCTCGGCCTCGCGGCCCATCCGCTCGGGCGTGGCGATCTTCGCCTCGACCGGCGCGACGCGCTCGATGATCTCGGCCTCGATCAGCTCGTCGGGGCTGGCGGTGGCGGTGCCGGACTTCTGCACGACGACGCCCGCGGCCAGCAGCGCGAAGTCGATCGCCTCGGCGAGCGGCGCGCCGGCCGACAGCGACGTGCCGAGCGCCGCCAGCGCCGTATCGCCGGCGCCGGCGGTGTCGAACACCTCGGGCGGCGGGCGGCGGAAATGGCGCACGGCCTCGCCGCGCACCGCCAGCGACATGCCCTTGGCCGAGCGCGTCACCAGCACCGCCTTGCAGTCGCAGAGCGCCAGCGCCCGCTCGAGCGCCGCCTCGATCTCGGCGTCGGTCTCGGTGGGCAGGTCGACCGCGTAGGCGAGCTCGGCGGCGTTGGGCTTGATGATATCGGCGGCGCCGTAGCGGGCGAACGAGCGCGCCTTGGAGTCGACGATCAGGGCCGCGCCCTCGCGCTCGGCGGCGGCGCGGGCCGCCTCGATCACCGGCGCCGTGATGACGCCCTTGCCATAGTCGGAGATCAGGATGGCGCCGGCGCCGCGCGCCGCATCGGCGATGGTGCGCACCAGCTGCCGCTCGACGTCGCCGGCGACCGGCCGCGTGGTCTCCTCGTCGACCCGCAGCAGCTGCTGGCCGGCGGAGACGAAGCGCGTCTTGATCGTGGTCGGCCGCTCGGCGTCGGTGATCAGATAGCCTTCGATGCGCGGCTCGGCCGCGATCAGGTCCTTGGCCTCTTTGGCCGCCGACGTCCTTGCCGATCACGCCGACCAGCGCCACTTCGCCGCCGAGCGCGGCGACGTTGCGCGCCACGTTGCCGGCCGCGCCCAGCATCACGCTTTCCCGCGAGCGGGCCATCACCGGGATCGGCGCCTCGGCGGAGATGCGGCCGACGTCGCCGTAGACGAAACGATCGACCATCAGGTCGCCCACCGCGACGACCCGGGCGCCGGCGACGCGCTGAAGCAGCTGCTGCAGGCCGGCCAGATCCATCGGCGCTCCGTTCAGGAAGGACTCAAGTTGCGCCCCTGGCCCGATGTTCAATCGGACGGGCGGCGAAAAGTCCAGCGCGCCGGGCGGGGCTAGGCGGTGGGCGCGAGCGGCCAGACGCCGGGGCAGAGCACGTTGGCGACGCCCGAGCCGGGGCCGATCGAGTGGTCGTCGATGATCTTGCGGGCGTTGAGCTCGAAGATCAGCACCAGCAGATGCGCGATCCGCTGCGCCTCGAGGGCGAAGTTGTCGGGCACGATCTGGTTCTGCCAGTTGATGAAGTGCAGGTCGCCGACCGGAACGTAGTTCGGGATCAGGCCGCCCTGCAGCTTAGCCTTCGCCTGGGTCATCTCTTCCGCAAACCCCGGCATCGCCTGGAACATGGCCAGGAAGGTGTCGCTGGGCGGCAGCAGCGGGACGACGTCGTCCTGGAACTCGTAGCGCACGGCGTTCACCACCTGCTTGGCGTAGCCGGCGGCGAAGGCCGGATCGCCGCAGCGCGCCGCCTCGAACGTGCAGACGTAGGGCTTGAAGCCCGCGGCGATGAGGCGGGTGGCGGCGATGTTGGCCATCGCGCCGCCCTTGCTGTGGCCGGTCACGTAGAGCGGCTTGGCTTGGGGGCGGCCTTTGACCTGCGCCAGCGTCCAGTCCCAGAGCTCGGTGACGGCGTCGTTGAACCCCTGGTGCACCTGGCCCGGCCCGGCCGGCGCGGGGACCTGGTCGACCATCAGGTCGTCGATCCAGTCGAGGATCATCCGCTCCTTGTCCGGGCTGTCGAACGGCTCGGTGCCCCGGTAGGCGACGACGACCTCGCTCGCCGTCTCGCCGACCATCACCGCGTTGATCTCCTCGTCGCCGCCCACCTGGCAGGGCACGTCGCCTTGCCAGCCCACCAGCGACGAGGGCGGCGGGGCCGGCTGGGGCGGCGAAGGCGGCGTCACCCCCGAGGCCTGGATATCGTAGGTCTGCTGGGCGGCGCAGAGCAGCCGGCCGATGAGCGTGAGCGACATGACGACCCCGCGGAGGTGCTTCTTCCACGGCGACGCTTCCTCTCCGCTAGATCGGTTGTCAACGCACAAAAGCGCGGATTGGTTGAAACCGGCTCAGGCGCCGCGGCGCTTGGCGAGCGCGTCGAACTCCATGAGCTCGCGCACCAGCGGCTCGAAATCCTTCAGCGGCACCATGTTGGGGCCGTCGCTGGGGGCATGATCGGGGTCCTGGTGGGTCTCCATGAAGACCGCGGCGACGCCGACCGCCACCGCCGCGCGGGCCAGCACCGGCACGTACTGGCGCTCGCCGCCCGACGCGCCGCCCGCCCCGCCCGGCTGCTGCACCGAGTGGGTGGCGTCGAACACCACCGGACAGCCGATCTTCGCCATGATCGGCAGGGCGCGCATGTCGGAGATCAGCGTGTTGTAGCCGAACGAGACGCCGCGCTCGGTGGCCATGACGTTCGGATTGCCCGCCGCCAGCGCCTTGGCGACCACATGCTTCATGTCGCCCGGCGCCAGGAACTGGCCCTTCTTGATGTTGACCACCCTGCCCGTTCGCGCCGCGGCGAAGATCAGGTCGGTCTGGCGCGACAGGAAGGCCGGGATCTGCAGCACGTCGATCACCTCGGCGGCCGGCGCGCACTGGTCGATCTCGTGCACGTCGGTCAGCACCGGCAGGCCGGTCGCCTCGCGCACCTCGGCGAAGATCGGCAGCGCCTGGCCTAGGCCGACGCCGCGCGGTTTCTCGCCCGACGTGCGGTTCGCCTTGTCGAACGAGGTCTTGTAGATCAGCCCGACTCCCAGCCGCGCCGCGATCTCCTTCAGCGCATGCGCCATCTCCAGCGCGTGCTGGCGGCTCTCCATCTGGCAGGGACCGGCGATGATCGTAAGCGGCTCGGCGTTGCCGACGCGCACGGTTCCGCCCGGCCCGGCGACCTCGACGACGGCGTTCGGCTCGATGGACAAGGGACGCGGCTCCGATCCGGCTGGGCGGCTGGCGCGTAGACATGGCGCTCGGCGAAGAGGCGCGCAAGCCGCGCTCAGGCGACTGATTCGCCTTGTCGCAGAGCGGTGTTATGCTTGAATTGGGTGAATTGGGGTGGGAGGCGACGTTGAACGGTGAAAACACCGCTGTCGTCGGACCGGACGACCCGGAGTTCAAGAAGGCGCCGGCGGCGTTCCGCACGGTCGTCAAGATCGCTTCGGCCAACTGGGAGTACGGCCGTCTGGTTTTCGTGCTGCCCTCCGGCCGCGAACTGCGGATCGAGGGAACCGCGCCGGGGCCCGAGGCGCGGCTCATCGTCAACGACTTCCGCTTCGTGCAACGCGTCCTGGCCGGCGGCGACATCGGGTTCGGCGAAGGCTTCATGGCCGGCGAGTGGGACACGCCCGATCTCTCGGCGCTGCTGGAGGCGTTCACCGCCAACCTCGACCGCATCCAGCAACTGATGGAAGGCGGTGTCCTCGTGCGGACGCTGAACTTCCTGGCCCATGCGCTGCACCGCAACAGCCGCTCCGGCTCGAAGCGCAACATCCTCGCCCACTACGACCTCGGCAACGCCTTCTATTCGCGCTGGCTGGACCCCTCGATGACCTATTCGTCGGCGCGGTTCGAGCGGCCGGGCCAGCCGCTGAGGGAGGCGCAGCGCAACAAGTACGCCAGCCTGGCGCGGCAGATCGGCCTCGGCCCCGACAACCATGTGCTGGAGATCGGCTGCGGCTGGGGCGGCTTCGCCGAGTTCGCCGCCGGCGAGGTGGGCGCCAAGGTGACCGGCATCACCATCTCGCCGGCGCAGTACGACTTCGCCAAGCAGCGGATGTTCGAGCAGGGGCTCGCCGAGCGCGCCGACATCCGCCTGATCGACTACCGCGACGTCGAGGGCCAGTTCGACCGCGTCGCCTCGATCGAGATGTTCGAGGCGGTCGGCGAGGAATACTGGCCGACCTACTTCGGCAAGATCCGCGACGTGCTCTCGCCGGGCGGCCGCGCCGGCCTGCAGATCATCACCATCCGCGACGAGCTTTTCGCCCACTACCGGCGCCGCGCCGACTTCATCCAGAAGTACGTGTTCCCGGGCGGCATGCTGCCCTCCGAGCGGCGGCTGCACGAGGAAACCGCCAGAGCGGGTCTGGAGTGGCGCGACATCGTCCGCTTCGGCCAGAACTACGCCGACACCCTCGCCGAGTGGGCCCGGCGGTTCGAGGGGGCCTGGGACGACATTCGCGGCCTGGGCTTCGACGAGCGCTTCCGGCGCCTGTGGCGCTTCTACCTCGGCTACTGCGAGGCCGGCTTCCGCACCGAGCGGACCAACGTGGTGCAGCTCAGCCTGACGAAGAGCTGAGGCGCCGCAAAAACGCCCGTCTTGCCCTGAAAACCCCGCGCTGCGGCCAGTTTTCGGCCGACGGCGGGTAGGGCCGCCACCCATGCAGCTGAAACGCCCAGCGACGTGAAATCGGCGCGCTGCGGGCGGTTTTTGGCGGCGATCGGCGCTAAACTGGGCGCAACCCGGGAGTTCGCCATGGACGGCCTGCACTTCATCTACTTCGCCGACCCGATGTGCTCCTGGTGCTACGGCTTTGCGCCGGTGATGCGCCAGCTGCGCCGCCGCTACGGCGACGTCGCGCACGTCCGCCTCGTCATGGGCGGCCTCAGGCCGGGCACGACCGAGCCGATGCCCGAGCCGGCCCGCCGCGGCCTCGTGCACCACTGGGAAGAGATCGGCGCGCTGACCGGACAGCCGTTCGATCCCGCCCTCGCCGAGCGGGAGGGCTTCGTCTACGACACCGACCCCGCCGCCCGGGCCGTGGTGCTCGCCCGCCGCACCTCGATGGACGCCGGCCTCGACTACCTGGAAGCCGCGCACCGCGCCTTCTACGCGGAAGGGCGGGACGTCACGAAAGAGGCGGTGCTCGGCGACATCGCCGCCGAGCAGGGTTTCGACCGCACCGCCTTCCTCTCCGCGCTGGCCGACGAGGGCCTCAAGGCGGAGACCTGGCGCGACTACGCCGTCTCGCAGCGGGCCGGCGCCACCGGCTTCCCCACCCTGATCGTCGGCCCCAACGCCGACGGCACCTACGCCCTCGTCACCCGCGGCTACAACGACGCCGAGACCGTCTTCGCGGGCGTCGACCACTGGCTGGCGGCCGTCCGGCCGGCCGAGGTCTGAGCCGCCGCGCGGCGCGGCCCCATATATCGATCATTCAGCCGGGAATGTTCGCCGCGCGCCGGCGTCTATTTGCCGAGCCCGCCGTCCTTGGCTAAGGCGTTCGCTGCGAAGAGGAAGCATGAGCAATCCCGTCAAGTCAGCCGCCCGCCACGGAACCCAGTCCGCCGCGCGCCCCGTGACCCGCGAAGACGCGGAAGCCGCCGTCCGCACGCTGATCCAGTGGGCCGGAGACGATCCGGCGCGCGAGGGGCTGCTCGACACGCCGGGCCGCGTCGTCCGGTCCTACGAGGAACTGTTCGCCGGCTACGACGCCAACCCGCGCGACTACCTGCAGCGCACGTTCGACGAGGTGGGCGGCTACGACGAGCTGGTTGTGCTGACCAACATCCCGGTGGTGAGCTTCTGCGAGCACCACATGCTGCCGTTCCAGGGACGCGCGCATGTCGGCTACCTGCCCGACCGACGCGTCGTCGGCATCTCCAAGCTGGCGCGCGTGGTGCAGGGCTTCGCGCGGCGCCTGCAGATCCAGGAAAAGCTCACCGCCGAGGTGGCCGAGGCGATCCAGGACGTACTGCAGCCGAAGGGCGTGGGCGTGGTGGTCACCGCCGAGCACAGCTGCATGACCATGCGGGGCGTCAACACGCCCGGCTCGAAGCTGACCACGTCGACGCTGCTGGGCGTCGTCCGCGACGACCCCCGCACCCGCCAGGAGTTCCTGGAGTACGTGCGCAACCACCACTAAGGCGCGGCGGGATTGGCTTGGGCCCCGCCTCGGCATCGCCAGCCACTGTCCACCAACGTGCGTCATCCCGGAAGCTCGCGCCAGCGAGCTGTCCGGGATCTGCTCCCCACCGAGGTGCTGAGTAGATCCCGGACAAGCGCTGCGCGCTTTCCGGGATGACGACGACTTGGAGCACAGGCCTGATTGAGCCTTGACGACGATTCACCTACGATGTTCTCTGTCTGTTCCGGCGGGTCTTGCGGCGGCGGTCTTTGACATTGTGCATCGGATTAAGAGACATGGCCGGCTGCCGGCGCCACAATTCGGGCGCCGTAGATTAGCGGGCGCTTTACGGCGCGATTAACGGGGCTGGAGCAAATCGGGCCGCCGCCTCACTCGCCGATCAGGTGCAGCGCCAGTTGGCGGGCATGCGGGGCGCGGCGGTGCTCGAAGAGGTAGATCGCCTGCCAGGTCCCCAGCGCCAGCCGCCCACCCACGAGCGGGATCGACAGGCTGACGCCGGTCAGGGCCGTGCGGATGTGCGAGGGCATGTCGTCCGGCCCCTCGTCGTCGTGGCGATAGCGGCCGGGGTCCTCCGGCGCGATCGTCTCGAAGAAGGCCTCGAGGTCGGCGCGCACGGCCGCGGCGGCGTTCTCCTGGATGATCACCGAGGCCGAGGTGTGGCGGCAGAAGACGGTCAGCAGGCCCTCGCGCATTTCCGCGCCGTCGACCCACGCTTCGACCTCGCGCGTCACCTCCACGAGGCCGCGACCGCGGGTCTTGATGTCGAGCGTTCCGGTCGCCTGGCGCAGCGGGGACCTCTTGCGATCAGAAGGTGCGGCGGGTGACGAGCTCGCCGGTATAGTCCTGCACGAGCAGCTCCGTCGCCTCCCCGGCCTCGGCGGCGTCATGCGCCAGCGTCTCCGCTTGTTCGACGGCGCGCGAGCGCGACATCCCTCTCGCCACCACCTGGCCGTCCCGGAAGACGGTCCATTCCCCATCCTTCTGGGTCACGGCAAACTGCGTCATGGCGCTTCCCACCCTGGCCGGCCATCTGCGCCGGCTAGCTGGACAACGACCAAGCGGGGCAGTTGGTTCTTTGCCGGCAGGGACAATGCCGACCACGGAGGATCGCATGAGCGCCGGTATCGAGCTGCGGCGGGCGACAGCGGCCGACGCCGACGCGATCCGGGCGCTCACTCGCGCGGCCTACGCCAAGTGGGTTCCGGCGAGCGGGCGCGAGCCCAAGCCGATGACGGCAGACTACGACGCGGCGGTGCGGACGCACCGCTTCGACCTGCTCTATCTGGGCGGCGTCCTGGCGGCGCTGATCGAGACTGTCGACGAGGGCGACGGACTGCTGGTCGAGAACGTCGCGGTGGCCCCGGCGCAGCAGGGCGGCGGGCTCGGAACCCGGCTGCTGGCGCTGGCCGACGAGATCGCGCGCGGCGAAGGCAAAGACCGGGTCCGGCTCTACACCAACAAGCTCTGGGCGGAGAACATCCGCCTCTATCTGAAGCTCGGCTACCGAATCGACCGCGAGGAGCAGGTCGCCCCCGGCCTCGTCCGCGTCCACATGAGCAAGGCGCTCACCTAGCCGACCCGGGCTGGCCATGTTCCCCCTTGCGCGGGCCGTTTCATCCCGCGATGACGAAAACCATGATCGCGGGCTCGGTGCTGGACCTCATCGGCGATACGCCGCTCATTCGCCTGAACGGCGCGAGCGAGGCGACCGGATGCGAGATCCTCGGCAAGGCGGAGTTCCTGAACCCGGGCCAGTCGGTGAAGGACCGCGCGGCGCTCTGGATCATCCGCGACGCCGAGCGCAAGGGGCAGCTTCGGCCCGGCGGACGGATCGTCGAAGGCACGGCCGGCAACACCGGCATCGGGCTGGCGATGGTCGCCCGCGCGCTCGGCTACACCTGCACCATCGTCATCCCGCGCACCCAGACCCAGGAGAAGAAGGACGCCATCCGACTGATGGGCGCCGAGCTGGTCGAGGTGGACGCCGTCCCCTACTCGAACCCGGACAATTACGTCCGCTACTCGGGCCGCCTGGCCGAGGAGCTGGCCGCCAGGGAGCCGGCCGGCGCGATCTGGGCCAACCAGTTCGACAACGTCGCCAACCGCCAGGCCCACGTCGACGCGACCGGTCCCGAGATCTGGGCGCAGACGCACGGACGCGTCGACGGCTTCATCTGCGCGGTCGGGACCGGCGGCACGCTGGCCGGCGTCGCCGAGGCCCTGCGCGCCCAGAAACCCGACATCGCCATCGGCCTCGCCGACCCGGGCGGCGCGGCGCTCTACGAGTACTATGCGCACGGCGAGCTGAAGGCCGAGGGGACCTCGATCAGCGAGGGCATCGGCCAGGGCCGCATCACCGCCAACCTCGAGGGGCTGGCGATCGACTACCCGTATCGCGTCTCCGACGAGGAGATGATGCGCGCCATCATCGAGCTCGGCGACGAGGGGCTGGTGATGGGCGGCTCGACCGGGCATCAATGTCGCCGGCGCGGTCCGGATGGCGCGCGAGATGGGGCCGGGCCACACCATCGTCACCATCCTCGCCGACTACGGCTCGCGCTATCAGAGCAAGCTCTTCAACCCCGCGTTCCTGAAGGAGAAGGGGCTGCCCGTGCCGCCCTGGGTCGCATGATGGGTGGCGTGATGACGACGCCGACCGGCCCACTGGTCTCGACCGACTGGCTCGCCGAGCACCTGGGCGAGCCCGGGCTCGTCGTGCTGGACGGCAGCTGGCACATGCCGGACGCCGGGCGCGATCCGAAGGCCGAGTATGCGCGAGCCCATATCCCGGGCGCGGTCTTCTTCGACATCGACGCCATCAGCGACCACGCGAGCGACCTGCCGCACATGCTGCCCGCGCCGCCCGACTTCGCCACCGCCGCGCGGCGGCTCGGCGTCGAGCCGGACTCCACGGTGGTGGTCTACGACAGCCTGGGGATATTCTCGGCCCCGCGCGTCTGGTGGAGCTTCCGCGCGATGGGCCTGGGGCAGGTCTTCGTGCTCGACGGCGGCCTGAAGAAGTGGCTGGCCGAGGGCCACTCGGTCGAGGCGGGCTGGCGCGAGGCCGCGCACGGCGAGTTCAAGGCGCGCTTCCGGCCGGAGCTGGTGGAGGATCTCGCCGGCGTCCGCGAGGCGGTGACGCGCCGCGCGCGGCAGCTCGTCGACGCACGCCCGGCCGTCCGTTTCCGCGGCGAAGCGCCGGAGCCGCGGCCCGGCCTGCGCGCCGGCCACATGCCCGCCGCGCTCAACGTGCCCTGGGCGAGCCTCGTCGCCGACGACGGCACGCTGCAGCCTCCGGAGGCCCTGCGCGCGGCGTTCGAGGCGGCAGGCGTCGACCTCGCCGCCCCGATCGTCACCACCTGCGGCTCGGGCGTCAGCGCGGCCATCCTGGCGCTGGCGCTGGCCGCCCTCGGCCGCGAGGATGCGCCGGTCTACGACGGCTCCTGGGCTGAGTGGGGGGCCAGTTCGTCGGGCGCGCCGGTCGCGACCGGGCCATGAGCGCCGTCGCCATCCGCCCCGGGCGGCCGACCGACCTGCCGCGCCTCGACCCGATCGATGCATCCGGGTCCGAGACCTTCGACCGGTTCGGCCAACCCTTGGCGGACGGCTCGCCGCCCGCGCCGCCGGGCCATTGGGCGGCCGTGCTCGACGCCGGCTTGCTCTGGATCGCCGACGACGCGCAAGCGGGGCCTGTCGGCTTCCTAGCCGGCGAGCTCGTGGAGAAGGATCTCTACGTCGAGCAGGTCACCGTCGTGATCGAGCGCCAGCGCCAGGGCCTCGGATGGCGCCTGATGCAGGCTGCGATCGACTGGGCGCGCGCCGAAGGCTTGCGCTCGGTGAGCCTGACCACCTTCCGCGCCATTCCCTGGAATGCGCCTTTCTACGCCTCGCTGGGCTTTGTCGAACTGACGCCAGGCGCCGCCCCAGCCCATCTGGCGGCGCACCTGGCCGACGAGGCAGGGCGCGGGTTCACCGACCGCTGCGCCATGAGGCTGGCTCTGTGACGAAGCGGCGGGACAGCGAGGCGACGCGGCTGATCCGGGCCGGCAAGGCCCCAGCCGACCTGCTGAGGACCGTCGGGCCGCCGATCCAGAAGGGCTCGACGGTGCTGATCGGCAAGGCCGCGGCGCTCTACGACGACCGCCGGCCAACCTATGGCCGCGGCGGCCTGGCCACCCAGGAGACGTTGGCCTCCGCGCTCGCGGAGCTCGAAGGCGCCCGTGCGGTCAAGCTTTTCCCGTCGGGGCTGGCGGCTGTCGGCGGGGCGATCCTCGCCGTGGTCAAGGCCGGCGACGACGTGCTGGTCACCGACGCCATCTACAAGCCGATCCGCCGCTTCTGCGACCGGGTGCTGGGCCGCTTCGGCGTGACCATCCGCTACTTCGCCCCCGACGCAGAGCCGCAGGCCGTGATGGCGCTCGCCACGCCAGCGACGCGGCTGATCGTGCTGGAATCGCCGGGCTCGCTCACGTTCGAGATGCAGGACGTCCCGGCCATCGCCCGCATGGCCAGGGCGCGCGGCGTCCTCACGCTGATGGACAACACCTGGGGCGCGGGGCTGATCTTCAAGCCGCTGGCGCACGGGGTCGACCTCAGCATCCAGTCGCTGACCAAGTACGTCGGCGGCCACTCCGACGTCTTCATGGGCTCGGCCGCAACCGCCGTGCCGGACCTCGCCCAGGCGCTGGAGCGGACCATCGTCGACTTCGGCTGGTCGGTCTCCGGCGACGACGCCTACCAGATGCTGCGCGGCCTCCGGACACTGCCGACGCGGCTGGGGCGCCACGGCGCCTCGTCGCTGAAGGTCGCCGCCTGGCTGCGCGAGCAGCCCGAAGTCGCACAGGTGCTGCACCCTGCCCTCCCCGGCGCGCCCGGCCATGAGCTCTGGCGGCGCGACTACGCCGGCGCGGCCGGGCTCTTCAGCGTCGTGCTGAAGCCGGCGCCGGACCCCGCGGTCGAGGCCTTCCTCGATCGCTTGCGCCTCTTCGGCCTCGGCTTCTCATGGGGCGGCTTCGAGAGCCTGGCGCTGACCGCCGACCCGCAGTTCGACGTGCGCAAGCAGAGGCCCGCGTTCGAAGGCCCGGTCGTGCGGCTCAATATCGGCCTCGAAGACCCCGACGACCTGATCGCCGACCTGCGCCAGGGACTCGACATGCTGACAGCGGCCGATTGATCGCCCGTAGAGCGGCAGCGTAAGAGTCATCGCTTGTCGGGAGGACGGACATGCCACTGAAGGTCGTCGGGTCGGGGCTTGGGCGCACGGGCACCAAGTCGATGCAGACCGCGCTCAACATGCTGGGCTTCGGACCCTGCCATCACATGGTGGAGGTGTTCATGCACCCGGAGAGCATGGCGCTCTGGGTCGAGGCGGGCGCCGGCCGGCCCGACTGGGACCTGATCTTCAAGGACTACCAGTCGATGGTGGACTATCCGGGCGCCGCCTACTGGCGCCAGATCGCCGACCACTATCCGGACGCCAAGGTGCTGCACACCGTGCGCGACCCCGACAGATGGTTCGAGTCCACCCAGGCGACGATCTTTTCGCCGGCCAGCCCCGCCGTGCAGGCGACCGAAGGACCGCAGGCCGCCTTCTTCGCGAGCGTCACGGGCGCGTTCCGGGAGCACATGCACGATCGCGCCTGGATGACCGACTACTTCCGCCGCCACACCGAAGAGGTGAAGGCCGCGATCGCCCCCGAGCGGCTCTTGATCTACGAGGTCGGCGAGGGTTGGGACCGGCTCTGCAAGTTCCTCGGCGCGCCCGTGCCGGCGGAGCCCTATCCGTCGGAGAACTCGCGCGAGGAGTTCATCGCGCGCTCGGCGGCCATGCGCGCCGGCATGGCCCAGCAGGCGCGCGAGCAGACCTAGCGCCGTCCCCTCTAGGCCGCCTTCAGGGCGGCGCGCAGGCTGGCGATGCAGGCGTCGATGCTGTCCCACAGCTCGGCGTCGGGCCGCGAGACCTTGCCGTCCGCCGTCAGCACGGTCAGCGCCTCGGCGACGCCGTCGTTCACGCCGTTGACGGTGACCGGATAGGTCTTGCCGTCCATCCCGACGCACCAGCCGACGATCGCCGTCTTGCCGACCTCCGCGCCGTTGCTGGCGCCGTCGATCCGCACCACGTAGGCGCCCTCCTGCGCGCCGAACGCCAGCACCGGCCGGCGCGCCAGCTCGGCGATGTCGCTGGGCCAGGCCTCGACCACCTCGCCGCCGTCGAGCGCGACGCTGACGGCGTCGGGCTTCGGCGGATGGATGGCGCGGATGCGGCTCACCGGATAGGCGCGGCCGTCCTTGGTCCGGAAGAACATGGCGCAGCCTCCCCTGCCCCCAAGAGGAACGCCCGCAGCACTCGCGGCGCCTCGAGGCTCGCGTGAGTCGGCCGCTTCGGTAAACCTGAGGTGTGCGCGCCTGAAGCCGACCCAGCGCGTGGCCCGCCCGGCAGGACTCGAACCTGCAACCCCGCGCTTAGAAGGCGCGTGCTCTATCCGGTTGAGCTACGGGCGGCCGTAGTGGGTCCACGGCTCTCGACGGCCATAGGCGAAGTTGTCTGCGTAAGCCTTGACGATGCGGCGAGTCTCCTTCGGGGCCAGCAGCTCGAAGACGATGCCGTGCCGCTGGGCGTAGGCCACGGCCTCCTCGCGGGTGTCGAACATCATCCGCACCTGGCCGTTCATGTCGGTCGAGACGGTCCAGCCCATCAACGGGTCGGAGACCCGCGCGCTGGCCGGCTCGAACTCCAGCACCCATTCCTTGGTGTTGGCCCGGCCGGACTGCATGGCGGTCTTGGCCGGACGAAAGATGCGCGCCAGCATGTCGTCCTCTTTGAAACGGCGTTCCGCCGGCCGGCGCAAGAGAGACTCGTACCGCGCCGGCCGCCGAGACGACCTTCCAATAGCCAGGAGCGGCGAGCCGGAAAACTCCCGATTTGCCGCGGCGCTCAGGGTGCGGCGGGCGCGAGGGCCGCCCTGGCCGGTCCGGACGTCGTCCGGCCCGTCGGCGCACGCAGCAGCCAGAGCCCGCCGAACAGCGCCAGCGGCAGCGTGTAGCCGTCGATAATGACGAGCCATGGCCCGAGCCCGCGTCTCAGCGCCAGGAACAACAGCGGGGGCGCGAGCATCGGCGTCAGGCTGACCGCCGACAGCAGCCAGAGGCGGCCGCGCTCGGTTCCGACGAAGAAGGCCGTGCAGGCAAGCGCGATCGAAAGCGTCGGAATGACGATCGTGGCGTGAACCCAACGCGGCCAGTAGCCGACCAGGTTGGCATGCAGCATCAGCGGAAAGCGCGTCGGATTGTCGGCCAGCATCGGGCCGTTGATCATTGCCAGCAGCACGGCGACGCAGGCGCCTATCTCCAGGCAGCGGCGCAGGCCCTGCCTCTGCAGCAGCGCCGCGGCGACGATCGGCGCCTCGACGATGTAGATCGGACGCGACGACAGCGCGCAGGCGAAGAGCGCGCAGGCGAGGCAGCGGACCGGCCAGGTCTCGCCGGGCGCCAGCGAGGTCAGCGCCCAGACCGAGATGATCACGTAGACGGCGTTGGTGGCGAAGTCGCTGCCGGTGGCGAAATCCAGCAGCACGCCGGGGCAGAAGAGCACGAAGATCGCCAGGTAGGCCGCCCCGGCGCGCCGGTCGCCGACAATGTGGGGCGCGAGCGCGCAGAGGAGGAGGAACCAGAAGACATTCTGCAACGCCGCCGAGCCGACGAGGTGGAACGGCGCCGCCAGCAGCACCGCCCCTGGCATCGGCGTCGGCGGGTTTCCGAGATAGGTCATGGCGTCGTAGACCGGCCGGCCGGCGAGGAGCGCCGCGTCGGTGACGTCGAGCGCGTCGGCCCGGTCCGTGCCGCCGCCGAAGAGGCCGCTGGTGGCGAGCGGATAGGCCACGGCGAAGACCGCGCAGAGCGCGACGCCGATCAGGAGGGGCCACGGCGCGCCCCGCCCGCGCTGCGCCGGCGGCGCCGATGCCCACACGAGCACGGCCCCGATGCCGAGCCCCGCCGCGCCGACTGCCGCCGCTGCGGCGGGCGCGTGCAGGAACTTGATCAGCTGTCCGATCGAGGGGGTCAGCCAGAGCAGGAAGGCGATCGGCCACCGCCACGCCAGCGCGCGCAAACGTCCGGCGCCCTGACCCAGTCTCACCGCTGCCATCGCGGCCCCCGCGCCGGCGCCGATGGTCGGGGCGGCGTGATTCGAACACGCGACCCTCTGCTCCCAAAGCAGATGCGCTACCAGACTGCGCTACGCCCCGTGGCCGTCGGCGAGGCGCTCCTTTGCCACGAGCGCACCCGCGCCGCAATGTGGCGCGCCGGCCGGCCCGGAGGCCGCTAACGCTCGCGGCGGCGCATCATCTTGAAGACGCCGGTGGCCCTGGCGAGGGTGCGGCCGCCGACGTGGGCGCGGCCTTCGACGAAGGCGAGATCGCTGGCGGCGCGGGTGAGGCTGGCCTCGCCGATCACCCACTCGCCGGCCCGGCCCATGTCGAGGAAGTCGATCGAGAGGTGCACGGTGACGCCCATCTGGCCGGTTCCCCGCCCCGCGGCGCCCGCCAGCACGCCGTCCAGGAACGCCGACAGCATGCCGCCGTGGATCAGCCCGATGGAGTTGCAGTGGCGCTTGCGGGCGTAGAACGCCTGCCGGCCGGTCGCATCGTGGAAGTAAGGCCCGTTGCGGGTGCTGAAGGCGCCGCGCTCGGTGGACTCCACGAATCCGTCGGGCGGCGGCGGGCCCTGATCTTCCAGCTCGCGTCCTTCATCCGCCATAGCCGTCACCCCTCACTGCCGACGCACCAATCTGATCTCGAACAGCCGCGGCCATAGCTTGCCGGTGACAAAGAGCCGGTCGTGGGCCGCGTCATAGGCGATGCCGTTGGCCACTGCATCCGGATCGTCGCCCACCGCGTGCGGGCTCATCAGTCCGGCGAGGTCGATCCAGCCGACCACCTTGCCGCTCGCAGGGTCAATGCGGGCGATGCGGTTCGTCAGCCACACGTTGGCGTAGATCTGCCCCTTTACCCACTCGAGCTCGTTGACGTTCTTCACCGGAACGCCGTCCGCGGTGACGGTGAGGCGGCCGGTTTCCTTCAGCGTCGCCGGATCCAGGAAACGCAGCTGCGGCGTGCCGTCGCTCATGACGATGCGCCGGCCGTCCTGGGTGAGCGCCCAGCCCTCGCCCGGATAGGTGAAGCTGCCGAGCGGCTTGAACGTCTTCAGGTCGTAGACGAAGCCGATGTGGTTCTGCCACGTCAGTTCGATCAGGCGGCCGTTCCACGCGACGATGCCCTCGCCGAAGAACATCGGCGCGATGTCTCGGCCCTGGACGACCCTGCCGGTCGCCAGATCGACCTTGCGGATGGCCGGGTTCGCGTTCTGACCGGTGCTCTCGTAGAGCCAGCCGTCGAGGTAGAAGAGCCCCTCCGTATATGCGCCGCGGTCGTGCGGATAGGTCCGCACCACCTTGACCCCGTAGACCGGGATGGCGGCGAAGCCGGCGACTGGAAAGCTGGCGACAGAGGCGAGACTAAGCGCGGCGAGCAGGCTCGCGAGCCACGGCAAGCGCAACATCATCGGCAGCTCGCGAGACGGCCGGTGAAACCCTCCGGCGGCGTGGCTATACCCGATCGACCTCGATCTCGGCCACCACCAAACCCTTCGGCCCTTCGGCGAAGCGCACCATCACGTCCGCGCCGGGCTGCAGGTCTTCGAGGCCGCTGCGGCGCAGGGTCTCGATGTGGACGAAGATGTCGCCAGGCTCGGTCTCGCGCACCACGAACCCGTAGCCCTTGGTGCGGTTGAACCACTTCACCTTGGCGCGCTCCAGCGGGCCGCGCGGAACCGGGGCCCGGCGCTGGGTGCGGACGGTCTCGAAGCGGCCGCCGCTGCGCCGATGTCCGTCGTCCCCGCCGCGATCGCGCCGGAAGCCGCCGCCGTGCGGCTCGCCGTCGAACTGCCGGCGCGGCCGCTCGGTCTGCGGCGAGGCCGAGGTCTCGTCGAGGTTGACGATGTCAGCCACCTGCCAGCCCTTCGGGCGCTTGACCACGTCGCAGACGATGGTCGACCCCTCGAGGGCGTTCTCCCGGCCCATGTTGCGCAATGAGGTGACGTGCAGCAGCACGTCCCTCGATCCAGTCTGGCTGGGATCGTCGGGAACGACGAACCCGTAACCCTTGCCGGCGTCGAACCACTTGACGCGCCCACTGATTCTCACTGGGTCGTCGAAAGGCTGAGCCTCTCCGCCGAGAACCTGCTCCGACATCCGCCCCTCAATCGTCTCGTCCAGAAATCGCTCGGGGCGAGACCCGCACTATAACATTGTTCTCGCAGGAGGAGAGCCGTCAATATTTTGCCGCAGATGTGAACGCTTGCGGGGTCTTGAGAACGGCCGCTCGGCGCCTGCGAAGTCACGCGGAATAGGCGCGTCGACTGTCGCCAAGTCTCAGCGGTTGCGGTGACGACCTTCGCCGATATAGGTCCCGGTGCGTTACAATCACGTAATGAATTCAGCTACTAACCGGCCAAACCTCGCTCACGTTGAGCAAAGGCGGCGCTTCGCAGCAACGCGTTCCGGCGAGGTGGCGGACCTTGCCGAGAAAAAGCCGTGCAATGCCGGCTGAATTGGAGCCCGGCTCCGACCTTTGGGCTTCGGCGCGGCAGCCTTCTGTCGTCGCGCGAGGACCGGAGCCCGCCTTCGCCCGAGGTCAACGGCGCGCCAACCTTCGCCTGCTTCGCCGGCGAAGACTGGTAGGCCCTAGGGGAGTCGAACCCCTCTTCCCAGATTGAAAATCTGATGTCCTAACCGATAGACGAAGGGCCCGGCGGAGGAGCGGGGGATATATCCGCCGGGATCGGGCGGCGCAAGCGGCCGGCCTGCGGCCGATCGCGTGGCCCTAACGCATCCTCGGATCGGCCAGGTCCTCGATCTCCAGCTCGACGCTGCTGCGGCCGTTCCAGTCGTCCGGCTTCAGCTTGCCCGCCGCATGCAGGGTCCCGCCGCCGGCCTCCAGCCGCCGCCCGATCGGCGTGTCGGACGCGCGCCAGGCCACCGCGCGCAGCGAGCGGCCGTTCGCGTCGACCAGCGCGCAGCGCAGATGGCCGCCGCGCAGCGGCGTCAGGCGCTCGACCCGCACGTCGGCGATGGCGAAGACTGGCTCCGGATTGCCCGGCCCGAACGGCTCGAGCGCACGGAACGCATCGTAGAGCGGCCTGGCCGCGGCCCCGGGCGTCACCAGCGCGTCGATCTCCAGCGCATCGTCGGCCTCGGCGGAGGCCATCTCGGCGGCCAGCCGCTCGCAGAGGAAGTCGCGGAACTCCGGGACGGCGGACGGCCTGATCGTCAGGCCGGCGGCCATGGCGTGGCCGCCGCCGGCCAGCAGCAGGCCCGCGTCGAACGCCGCCTGCACGGCGCGGCCAAGGTTGACGCCCGGCTGCGAGCGGCCGGAGCCCTTGCCGATGTCGGCCAGCGCGATCGAGGCCGATCACCACGACCGGACGCCGATAGCGCTCGCGCAGCCGGCTGGCGACGATGCCGATGACGCCCGGATGCCAGTCTTCGCGGGCGACGACGATGGCGGGCGCGGCCGGATCGAAGTTGTCGCTCGGACTCGATGGCGGCGACGGCCGCCTCCAGGATCTGGTTCTCGACCGTCTTGCGCTGGGCGTTCAGGGCGTCGAGCTCCTCGGCGAGCGCCCGCGCCTCCTCCGGATCGTCGGTGGACAGCAGGCGCGCGCCGAGGTCGGAGCGGCCGATGCGGCCGCCGGCGTTGATCCGCGGGCCGAGGATGAAGCCGGCGTGGAAGACGCTGGCGGGCCCCTTGGCCGCCGCCACTTCGACCAGCGCCTTCAGGCCAGGATTGGCCCAGCCGGACATCACCTTCAGGCCCTGCGAGGCGAGCGCGCGGTTGAAGCCGGTGAGCCGGGTCACGTCGCAGATCGCGCCCAGCGCCGCCAGGTCGAGCCATTGGCGCAGGTCCGGCTCGGCGCGCGTCTCGAACCAGCCGCGCCGCCGCGCCTCGCGGTTCAGCGCCGCCAGCAGCACGAAGGTGACGCCGGCCGCCGCCAGCACGCCCTGTCCGGAGCCGCAGTCCGGGCTGGTTGGGATTGACCAGTGCGCGGGCGCTCGGCGCGTCCTCGCGCATCAGGTGGTGGTCGATCACCACCACCTCGAGGCCGATCTCGCCGGCCGCGGCCAGCGCGTCGTAGGCGGCCGCGCCGCAGTCGACGGTGACGACCAGCTCGTAGCCGGCCTCGCGCAGATGGCGGAACGCGGCGGGGCTCGGGCCATAGCCCTCGGTCATGCGGTCGGGCACGTAGATCGGCAGCTCGCGGCCCATCGCGCGCCACCAGCGCACCAGCAGGGCCGCGCTCGAGGCGCCGTCGACGTCGTAGTCGGCGAACACGACGGTTGGCCGGCCGCGCTCCATGGCGTCGATCAGCACCGCGCGCCGCCTCGTCCATGCCGTGGAAGCTGGACGGATCGGGGAACTGCGCCCTGAGCGTCGGGCTTGAGGTAGGTCTCGGCCGGTCTCGGCGGTGACGCCGCGCGCGGCCAGCGCCCGCGCCAGCGGCTCGGCAAGGCCGAGGCGCAGCCCGATCTCGCGCACGGCCGCGACGTCCGCCGGTCGCGCTTCGCCAGCGCCGGCCGCTGACCGAGCGGGCGACGCCGAGGAAGTCGTCGGAGTCGGGCTCGATCGGGACGGTGCGGCGAGGCCCATCAGAGCGCGCGCTTCATGCGCACTTCGCGCACCGTGCGGGTGGACGGAGTTCATCACCAGGCTGTGGGTCTGGGCGAAGCCGCCGGCGATGCGCACGCCGTCCAGCAGCGCGCCCTTGGTGACCCCGGTGGCCGCGAAGATCGCGTCGGCGCGCACCATCTCGTGAAGGTCGTACTTCTTGTCGAGGTCCTTGATCCCGAGCCGCTCGGCGCGGCCGCGCTCGTCCGCGTTGCGGAACACCAGGCGACCCTGGAACTGGCCGCCGACGCACTTCAGCGCCGCGCAGGCCAGCACGCCTTCCGGCGCGCCGCCCTGGCCGACGTAGAGGTCGATGCCGGTCTCCGGGTCGGCGGTGTTGATGACGCCGGCGACGTCGCCGTCGGTGATCAGGTGGATGCGCGCGCCGGCGTCCCTGCAGCGAGGCGATGATCTCGGCGTGGCGCGGCCGGTCGAGCACGCAGACGGTGATCGTGCGAGGGATCGACGCCCTTGGCCTTGGCGAGCGCGCGCGCATTGTCGCGCGGCGCTCTTGTCGAGGTCGATGATCCCCTCCGGATAGCCCGGCCCGCAGGCGATCTTGTCCATGTAGGTGTCGGGCGCGTTCAGCATGGTGCCCGCCGGCGCCCAGGCCATCACCGCCAGCGCGTTGGCCATGGCCTTGGCGGTCAGCGTGGTGCCTTCGAGCGGGTCGAGGGCGATGTCGATGCGCGCGCCGGTCCCCTTGCCGACCTTCTCGCCGATGTAGAGCATCGGCGCCTCGTCGCGCTCGCCCTCGCCGATGACGATGACGCCGTCGATGGGCAGCTCGTTGAGCGCGGTGCGCATGGCGTCCACCGCGGCCTGGTCGGCGGCCTTCTCGTCGCCGCGGCCGGCCAGCCGCCAGGCCGCCATCGCGGCCGCCTCGGTGACGCGGACCGCGTCCATCACCAGGCTGCGGTCCAGCGTGTTCGAATTCATCGAGCGGTCTCCAGGCCGTGGACGTACATTTTCATGGGATTCTCAGATGCGGGCGATGCGGATCATGCGCGGCGGCTCGATCAGCGCCGCCAGGCCCGCCATGCGCCGCACCGCCTCGGCGAGCGTCTCCTGCGGCGCGGCGTGGGTGGTCAGCACGATCGGCACGCCGCCGACATCCTCCACGGGCTTCTGCAGGAAGCTGTCGATCGAGACGCCGGCCTCGGCCAGGGTCTCGGAGACCGCCGCGATCACGCCGGGCTCGTCGCGGACCAGCAGGCGGATGTAGGCGCGCTCCGAGTTGGCGGCTCGCATCCAGCCTGCGCGAACGGCTTCAGCTGGGTGGCCGGCAGCTGGAACACCGGCCGCACCGCGCCGGTCATCACGTCGGCGATGTCGGCGGCGACGGCGGCCGCAGTCGGCCCCGCGCCGGCGCCCGGACCCTGGATGAAGATGCGGCCGATCTTCTTGCCTTGGATGAAGAGGGCGTTGAGCGGGCCGCCGGTCTGCGCCAGCGGGTGGTCGAGCGGCGTCAGCGCAGGGTGCACGCTGACCGCGACGCCGTCTCCCGCCTTCACCGCGCTCGCCACCAGCTTGATGCGGTAGCCGAGGTTGCTTGGCCATGCGGATGTCGATCGGCTCGATCGCCTCGACGCCCTCGATCTCGGCCGCCGCGTAGGTCGGCGCGCAGCCGAACGCCAGCGCCGCCAGGATGCTGATCTTGTGCGCCGCGTCGAAGCCGCCGACGTCCATGGTTGGATCGGCCTCGGCGTAGCCCAGCCGCTGCGCCTCGGCCAGCACGTCGGCGAAAGCGCGGCCGGTCGCCTCCATCTCGGTCAGGATGTAGTTGCAGGTGCCGTTGAGGATGCCGGCCACCTGCTCGACCTCGTCGCCGACCATCGCCTCGCGCAGCATCTTCACCGCCGGCGTGCCGCCCATCACCGCCGCCTCGAAGAGCAGCGGCGCGCGGTTCGCCTCCGCCAGCAACGCCAGCTCGGCGCCATGCTCGGCGATCAGCGCCTTGTTGGCGGTGACGACCGGCTTGCCGGCTTTCAGCGCCGTCTCCACCGCCACCTTGGCCGGCCCGTCGGAGCCGCCGATCAGCTCGACGAAGATGTCGTTGTCCGGCGAGGCGGCCAGCGCCACTGGATCGTCGAACCATGGCAGATTGGAGATGTTCACCGGCCGTGGCCGGCTGCGCGAACGCGCCGAGACGCCGGTGACGACCACCTCGCGGCCGACCGGCGCGAAGCATGGCCGCTCGTCGATGAGCCGCAGCAGGCCCGCGCCCACCGTGCCCAGCCCCGCCACCCCGATGCGCCACGCGTCGCTTTTGGCCATGGCCGCAGGCATTAGTCGGCTCCGCCGAAGAGCGCCACAGGCTTTGTCTCAAAGGCCGGGGGGCTAGCGCCAGTCCTCGAACTTGGGCGGCGGCATCGGCGGATGGCGGCTTTGGATCACCGGCTCGTCAGGCCGGGTCCAGAAGAAGCCGGAGTGGCTGTTGTCGACCCGGCGGATGCGCACCGTCGCCGGATCGAGGCCCGCCATCATCCGCGCGTTCACGGCGAAGATGAAGGGCGGGTCGGCTCTTGCCGCGACGATGTGGGTCACGCAGCCGCAGACCTTGCAGCGGTGGAACGCCAGGTCGCCGTCGATCCAGGTGTAGGCGTCGGTCGCACCCGGATCGGGCTTCAACAGCAGCCGGTCCTGGCCGCCCGGCTCTCTGAAGTAGGTCCAGAGTCGCGCCGTATCGCCGGCAAAGCGTGCAGTTGCAGTCGAGCACCCACTCGGGCGGCTCGGCGATCTCGAAGCGGACGGCTTCGCAGTGGCAGGCGGCGCGGATCATTTGGCGACGGCCTCGTCCTCGCGCGCGCGCGCTGCAGGTGCTGGCCGGCCTGGTCGAGGAAACGCTTCACGTTGCGCGCGGCCTGGCGGATGCGGTGCTCGTTCTCGACGAGGCCGATCCGCACGTAGCCCTCGCCGTGCTCGCCGAACGCGACGCCTGGCGAGACGGCGACGCCAGCCTTCTCGATCAGCAGCTTGGAGAACATCATCGATCCCGCCTCCCGGAACGGCTCGGGCAGCGGCGCCCAGGCGAACATCGAGGCCGGCGGCGACGGGAATCTCCCAGCCGGCGCGCGCCATCGCGCTGACCAGGCACGTCGCGCCGCGACTTGTAGGTGGCGCGGATCACGTCGACGCAGTCCTGCGGGCCGTTCAGCGCGGCGACCGCCGCCACCTGGATCGGGGTGAAGGCGCCGTAGTCGAGGTAGGACTTCACCCGCGCCAGCGCCGCGCACATCCGCTCGTTGCCGACCACCATGCCGACCCGCCAGCCGGCCATCGCGTAGGTCTTGGAGAGCGAGTTGACCTCGACGGCGATGTCCTTGGCGCCGTCCACCTGCAGGATCGACGGCGGCGGATTGTCGTCGAAATAGATCTCCGAATAGGCGATGTCGGAGAGCACCAGCATGTCGTGCTTCTTCGCCAGCGCCACGGCGTCCTTGTAGAACTCCAGGTCGACCCACTGGGCGGTGGGGTTCGAGGGATAGCTCAGCACCAGCACCTTCGGCGGCGGCGCGCGACTCGCGCACCGCGCGGCCGACGCCGGAGAGGTACTCCTCGGGCGACAGCGCCGGCGCCTGATGGATCACGCCGCCGGCGATGATGAAGCCGTAGGCGTGGATCGGATAGGCCGGGATCGGGGCAGATGATCACGTCGCCCGGCCCGGTGACGGCCTGGGCGAGGTTGGCGAAGCCCTCCTTCGATCCCAGCGTCGCGATCACCTCGCGGTCGGGATCGAGCTTGACGCCGAAGCGGCGGGCGTAGTAGCCGGCCATCGCGCGCCGCAGGCCCGGGATGCCCTTCGAGGCGGAGTAGCGGCCGCACTTCGGATCGCGGGCGGTCTCGATCAGCTTCTGCACGATGTGCTTGGGCGTCGGCATGTCGGGGTTGCCCATGCCGAAGTCGATGATGTCGACGCCGTCGGCCGCGGAGGCGCGCCTTCAGGCGGTTCACCTCCTCGAAGACGTAGGGCGGCAGGCGGCGGATGCGGGGAAAGTCGGGGGTCATGGCGGCCTGCCGCTGATCGTGCGGCTGTGATCGGAGGACATGGATAGACTCCGCCGGCGGGGTCGCGCCAAGCGGGTCGGTGCGAGCGTCTTTAGAGCCTCCGCCGGCCTAGCGCTTCCGCGGAGGCGGTATAGCTCGGGCGCGCAACGCCGCGGCGAAGGCCTCGGTGTCGGCCTCCGAGGAGGGCTGGGTGATCGGCGGCGGCGGTGCGGCCTCGCCCCGCTCGCGCCCGGCCCAGCCCTCGGTGTCGCCCAGCGTCCACGGCTCGGCGGCGGCCAACTCGGTCAGCTGCGCGCCCTCGGCCTTGATGCTCGAGCGACCGACGCTTTCCAGGCCTGCATCGAGCGCACGTCGGTCGGCAGCGGCGGGATCGTGGCGAAGGTCGGATAGGGCGCGCTCTGTCGCGGCCTCCGCGATGGCGTGCAGGGTCACCGGATTGGGATGCACGGGCGGCGGGGCGAGCGTCGGCTGCGCGCGGCCGGCGCGGCGAATCCGCCACGAAGAGCATCATCGCGGCCGCCAGCGCGGAATTAATTGGCCATGCAACCGTTCATTCGCCCGGCTCTTATGTCATCATCGGGTGGGAAGGAAGGCGCGATGCCGCCGGCGGCCGGGGACCGCCTCGCACCCACGCTCGAGGAGACCTGGATGACAGATTCCCCTGTCGCCGCCGACGCCGCGCCCCGTCGCAAGCGCGCTTCGAAGGCCAAGGCCGCGGCCTCCAAGCCCAAGCCCGTGTCGCGCGCCGCCAAGCCGGCTTCACGCGTCGAAGCGGCGAGCGCGGCTACCGCGCCGCCGCCGCCGCCGCCGCAGCCATCGCCCAAGGCGCAGCCCGGGGCGAGCGTCTCGGCGTCCGCGTCGCTCGACCTCCTGCCGGCCGCCCAGCGCGAGGCGCTGGAGAAGCTGTCGCTGAACCTCGCCCGCGCCGCGATGACCGCCCAGGGCGCGATCGCCGAGGCGGCGCTGCGCCAGGCCGACCGGCCGGCCGCGCTGACGCCCGATCCGTTCCACGTCGCGCCGGCGTTCGGCGAGGTGATGGCCCGCCTCGCCGCCCAGCCCGACCGGCTGATGCGCGCGCAGGCCGACCTGTTCGACCGCTACATGGACCTCTGGAAGGCGGCCGCGCAGCGCGTCCAGCGGCGAGGCCGCCGCAGGAGGTGGTCCAGCCGGCCCAGCGGCGACAAGCGCTTCGCCGACCCCGACTGGACCGAGAACCCGGTGTTCGACGTGATCAAGCAGTCGTACCTGATCACCTCCGACTGGCTGAACGAGCTGGTGGTCGGGCGTCGAGGGCGTCGAGCCATGACCAAGCGGCGGGTCGAGTTCTTCACCAAGATGCTCACCGACGCGATCTCGCCGTCCAACTTCCTGCTCTCCAACCCCGCGGCCCTGCGCGAGGCGATGCAGACGCATGGCGAGAGCATCGTCAAGGGCATGGAGAACTTCGCCGCCGACCTCGCCCGCGGCGGCGGTCAGCTGTCGATCAGCCAGACCGACTTCACGCAGTTCAAGGTCGGCGAGAACGTCGCCACCGCCCCCGGCAAGGTGGTCTTCCAGAACGAGCTGATCCAGCTCCTGCAGTTCACGCCGACCACGGAGAGTGTCTGCGAGATCCCGCTGCTGATCTTCCCGCCCTGGATCAACAAGTTCTACATCCTGGACCTGCGCCCCGAGAACTCGATGATCCGTTGGCTGACGAGCCAGGGCATCACCGTGTTCGTCGCCTCCTGGGTCAACCCGGACGCCCGGCTCGCGGAGCAGACCTTCGAGGACTACATGCAAGGAGGGCATCTACGCGGCCACCGACGCAGTGAAGCGGCAGACCGGCGTCGCCACGCGTGAACACCGTCGGCTACTGCATCGGCGGCACCCTGCTCTCCTGCGCGCTGGCGCACATGGCGGCCAAGGGCGACGGCCGCGTCGCCTCGGCCACCTTCTTCGCCGCCCAGCAGGACTTCTCCGAGGCCGGCGACCTCCTGCTCTTCACCAACGAGGACTGGCTGAGGGAGCTGGAGGAGAAGATGGACGCCGGCGGCGGCGTGCTCTCGGGCCAGACCATGGCCGACACCTTCAACGCGCTGCGGTCCAACGACCTGATCTGGAGCTTCTTCGTCAACAACTACCTGATGGGCAAGGAGCCGCGGCCGTTCGACCTGTTGTTCTGGAACGCCGACCAGACGCGGATGCCGAAGACCCTGCACCTCTACTACCTGCGCAAGTTCTACGGCGAGAACGCCCTGGCCAAGGGCGAGCTGGTGCTGGACGGGGTGCAGCTGGACCTCGAGCAGGTGAAGACGCCGATCTACGTGCAGTCCTCGAAGGAGGACCACATCGCCCCCTACCGCTCGGTCTACAAGGGCGCGCGGCTGTTCGGCGGCCCGGTCAACTTCATGATGGCGGGCTCGGGCCACATCGCCGGCGTGATCAACCATCCGGACGCCAAGAAGTACCAGCACTGGACCAATCCGGCGCTGCCGCCGACCGTCGAGGAATGGATGGCCGGCGCGACCGAGCACCCCGGCTCCTGGTGGCCGAACTGGGCCGAGTGGCTGAAGGCGCGCTCCGGCGCCCAGGTCCCCGCCCGCGACCCCGCCAACGGCCCGCTGAAGCCGATCGAGGACGCGCCCGGCAGCTACGTGAAGGTGAAATCGTAGCGGACCCACGCCACGCGCCGCCGAGGAAGTCGCCGCGCGCCACAACGCGCAGTCAGGTCCCGATGCCGGCCATAACGGCCCCGAACCTCGTCTCCACGTCTCCGGCGGGTATCGAGACCAGCTCGTAGCCGAAGCGGCGGTAGACATCGCGGTGGACCGCCTCGAACCTGAGCGTCTCCTCGAAGGTGATGCGCCGCGCCTCGGTGGGGGTCACGAAGCCGAGGTTCTCCAGGAAGAAGACACGGCGCTCGTAGGTGCGCTCGCGTTCGATCCTCGTCATCTCCTCACGCAGAACCGGCGTCGGCTCGCGGCCGAGGAACTCGCAGAGCGCCCAGGTGCAGACTGGCGAGCGGTCGAAGATCACCACCTCGTCCGGCCAGGCGTCGGCGCGCTGCTGGCGCACGCGCTGCAGGGTGACGATGTCGTCGATGAACGAGGGCTGTTTCCAGTGCTCGGCGACGCCGCGGGCGGTCGCCAGCGCGATCAGGTCGGTGGCGGCCTCCTCGACAACGGGAAAGCCCGCCAGCTCCAGGCGGCGCAGGAGCACGGTCTTTCCGGCGCCTGGCGCGCCGGTGAGGATGTAGCGTTGCATCGAGGTTCCGCGAGATTGGGTTGCGGGCGCGCGTCATCGCGCCCGGTCTTTGGCCGTCTGTCGGGGAGATTTGACCAGCGGTCCGCGAGCGCGGCTCAGCGGACACCCCGGCACGATAGCGGCCCCGCTTTCGCGGCGCAACGGTCTCAGGCCGGGATGAACTTCAGCGCGACGCCGTTGTTGCAGTAGCGCAAGCCGGTCGGCTTCGGGCCGTCGTTGAACACGTGGCCCTGGTGCCCGAGGCACTGTGCGCAGTGGTATTCGGTGCGCGGCTCGATGATCTGGTAGTCGGCCTTCTTGATCAGGGCGCCCGGCGTCTCGGTCCAGAAACTCGGCCATCCGGTGCCGCTGTCGAATTTCCATTGCGACTTGAAGAGCGGCAGCCCGCAGCCGAGGCAGGCGTAGACCCCGGGCTTCCACAGCTTGTCGAGCGGACTGGAGAACGGCGCCTCGGTCGCCTCCTCGCGCAGCACCGCGAACGACTCGGCCGGCAGCCGCCCCTGCCATTGGGCCGGCGTCAGCTTGCGCCAGGGCGAGGCCGCGTACTGGTCGGGCGCGGTGGCCCTGGCGACGGCGTGCTGGCTGCAGGCGCCGAGTGCGGCTGCGGAGACGAGGAAGGTTCTGCGATCGAGGGACATGGCGCCTACCAGTACGTGAGATGCGTTCCCTACGTTACACCGCCCCGTCCGGATCGGACCCCAGATCGCTTCGGCGCCAGCGGTAAAGCACGTCCGGCAGCTTCTCTTCGTTGTCAGCGCCGTCGGTTTCCATCACCGCGTCGAAGCCATGCTTCTCATAGAAGCGCCGCGCCCGCTGGTTCTGCTGGAAGGTCCACAGGCTCAGCTCCGCAAAGGCCGCCTTGGCCTTCTCGAGCAGCCGCGGGCCAAGTCCCGCGCCCTGCCGGTCGGGATGGATGAAGAGGTGCTCGACGAACCCCGGCCGGAAGGCGATGTAGCCGACCGGCGCGCCTTCCGCCTCCGCCAGCCACACCTCGTTGGCGGCGAACAGCCGTTCGGAGAACCACCAGGCGTCCTCCTCGGGCGTGTGCAGATGCGGCACGAACGGCAGCGAGGTGACCACCGTGTGGCGATGCAGCCGCGCGAGCGCCGGCATGTCGTCCAGGCTCGCGCGCCGGATCAGCAAAGCCCGGCGGTCTCCTCCAGGCCGAGCGCCAGGTTGAGGTTCTGCACCGCCGCGCCGGAGGCGCCCTTACCGAGGTTGTCGAACAGGGCGACGAGCCGCGCCTGCCCGGTCACCTTGCCCCCAAACACGAAGAGCTTGATGCGGTTGGTCCCGTTCAGCCCCTCCGGGTCGAGCGTGCCGACGCCGGCGCTCTCCTCCAGCGAAGCCACCTCGACGAACGGCTCGCCCGCATAGGCCTCGGCGAGCGCGGCATGCACCTGGCGCACCGTCGGCGCGCCCGGCAGCGCTTCCAACGCGAGCGGAACCTCGACCAGCATGCCCTTGCGATAGCGCCCGACCGCAGGGCAAAACACCGGCCCATGCTTCAGGCCGGCGTGGGCCTGCATCTCCGGCAGGTGCTTGTGCGCCAGCCCGAGCCCGTAGAGGCGGAACGGGACCTCGGTGTGGTTCGCGGCGGCCGCGTCTTCGAACTCGGCGATCATCGCCTTGCCGCCGCCGGAATAGCCGGAGATCCCGTGCACGGTCAGCGGCCAGTCGGCCGGGACGAGCCCGGCGTCCACCAGCGGCCGAACGAGCGCGATGAACCCGGTGGGCCAGCAGCCGGGATTGGAGATGCGGTGCGAGGCCTCGATCTGCGCCCGCTGGGTCGCCGACATTTCCGCAAAGCCGTAGGCCCAGCCCTCGGAGACCCGGTGGGCGGTGGAGGCGTCGATCACCTTGACGCTGTTGCTCTCGACCAGCGCCACGGCCTCGCGTGCGGCGTCGTCGGGCAGGCAGAGGATCACGGCGTCCGCGCCGTTCAGGAGCTCGCGCCGCGCCTCGATGTCCTTGCGGCGCTCGGGCGCGATCGAGACGACCTCGAGGTCGCGCCGGCCCTGGAGCCGTTCGCGGATCTCCAGGCCCGTCGTGCCGGCCTCGCCGTCGATGAACACCCTGGGCGCCATGGTCGCCTCCAAGCCTACAGCCAAAACGAAAAGGGCGCTTCGGTCGAGCCGAAGCGCCCTTCGCGGCGACAGGAAATGTCGCTGCGCCTCAGCGCTTCGAGAACTGGAAGCTGCGTCGGGCCTTGGCGCGGCCGTACTTCTTGCGTTCGACCACGCGGCTGTCGCGGGTCAGGAAGCCGTGCGGCTTCAGCGCCACGCGCAAGCCCGGCTCGTAGTTGGTCAGCGCCTTGGCGATTCCGTGACGCACCGCGCCGGCCTGGCCCGAAAGGCCCGAGCCGGTCACCGTCGCATCCACGTCGAACTCGCCGAGACGGCCGGCGACCTCCAGCGGCTGGGCGATCATCATGCGCAGCACCGGACGGGCGAAGTAGATTTCCTGGTCGCGGCCGTTGACGGTGATCTTGCCCTTGCCGGGCTTGATCCAGACGCGGGCGACCGCATTCTTGCGCTTGCCGGTGGCGTAGGCGCGCCCTTGCGCGTCGCGGACCGGCTCGCGGGCGGCGGCGCTCTCGGCGGACGGGGTCGCGAGGGCCGCAGGGCCTCCAGACCGTGGGTCTCTGGGCCGTGGGTGTCGGACATTGCCTATTGGCTCCGGACGTTCTTCGGGTTGGCGGCCTTGAAGTCGACCACCTCGGGGTTCTGGGCGTCGTGCGGATGCTCGGCGCTGGTGTAGATGCGCAGATGCGTCATCTGCCTGCGGGCCAGCGGGCTCTCCTTGGGCAGCATGCGCTCGACCGCCTTCTCCAGCACGCGCTCGGGGAACTTGCCGCCGAGCACCTTGCCGGCGGTGCGGCTCTTGACGCCGCCCGGATAGCCGGTGTGCCAGTAGTAGGTCTTCTGATCGAGCTTGCGGCCGGTCAGCTTCACCTTGTCGGCGTTGATCACCACCACGTGGTCGCCGCAGTCCATGTGCGGCGTGTAGTCCGCCCGATGCTTGCCGCGCAGGCGCATGGCGATGAACGACGCGAGGCGGCCGACGACGGCGTTCTCGGCGTCGACGACGATCCACTTCTTCTCGATCTCGGATGGCTTCAGCGAAGCCGTCGTCTTGGTCTGCATCGGTCGGGCCTTGAAAGCGAAGGGCGCGCTGGTAGCGACGCCCACGCGTCATGTCAACAGCTGCGTGGCGGCGCCGAAAATTTAGTGTGCTAATTCAACGCATTGGGCAATACGGTAATATCATACCGTATCAGGGCCGGCGCACCCGCCATGCGAGCGCGGTGGCGGTCGCCAGCAGGATCGCGGCGCCCGCCTGGTGCGCGAGCGCCAGGTTGAGCGGCACGCGGGTCATCAGCGTCGCCACCCCCAGCATCGCCTGCAGCACCGCGACCACCCCCACCGCCAACGCCAGCCCGCGGCTCTGGCCCATCAACAGGCGCGAGTTCAGGCCCGAGCCGGTGATCCCCACCGCCGCGATCACCACCGCGTAGGCGACCATGCGATGATTGAACTGCACCGCCGGCTGGCTGTGCGCCAGCGTGGCCCAGAGCGTTTTCCCCGCATAGTCGGGCGGCACGATGTAGCCGTTCATCAGCGGCCAGTCGTTGTCGATCAGCCCGGCGTGGTTGCCGGCCACCAGCGCGCCCAGCAGCGCCTGGAAGAAGACGAGGCCGAGGAAAGACCACGCGACGACCCCCCACGCGCCGGTGCGCGCGGCCCGGGCGCGGCCCTGCCCGCTCCAGGCCTCCATCGCCGTCCAGATCAGCGCGCAGAACAGGATCAGCGCCAGGCCGAGGTGTGTCGCCAGACGCTCCGGCGCGACCGAGACGCGATTCTCCAGCCCGCTCTTGACCATCCACCAGCCGACCAGCCCCTGCAGGCCGCCGAGCGCGAGCAGGATGGCGCAGCGCCAGATCAGCCGAGCCGGTATCTGCCGCAACGCAAGGAAGAGGATGAACGGGATGGCGAACGCCGCCCCCACGAGACGCCCCAGCAACCGGTGCGACCACTCCCACCAGAAGATCGACTTGAACTCGGCCAGCGTCATGCCGGCGTTCACCTGACGGTACTGCGGCGTCAGCTTGTAGAGCGCGAAGTCCTTCGCCCAGTCCGCGTTCGACAGCGGCGGCAGCACGCCGGAGACCGGCTTCCATTCGGTGATCGAGAGGCCCGAGCCGGTCAGGCGCGTCGCGCCGCCCACGACCACCATACAGAAGACGATGAGCGCGACGCAGGCCAGCCAAAGCGCCACCGGGCGCGAGCGGCCGTCCTTCAGGAACGATGTCATGGATCCACCCGGCTACCGCCCGCCCTATACGCTGGGCGATCCACACGCGGAATGGTCGGAGCGACAGGATTCGAACCTGCGACCCCTTGACCCCCAGTCAAGTGCGCTACCAGGCTGCGCCACGCTCCGATCCCGCGGGGGATGGGTCTTATAGGGACGGCCCTCCCGGTGGGCAATGGCGCTCGGAGCCAGTCTTACAGGCGCGATAGGATAAGTGGGCGCCCATCACAAAAGCCCGGGCGTAGGTTCGTTTCGCAGGCTTCCTACATCAAGGCTCGGGGCCAGGATCGAGGTGAGAGATGAGCATCGAAGTCGACGTCCGGCCTGAGGTGGACGCGCCGCCGTTCGTGGAAGGTCGGCTCTATTTCACGGCCCGCAACCCTGAGAAGCTCTACGCCTACACCTACAAGCCGCCCGAAGGGGTCGCCGGGACCAACATCAAGGCCGACCCGCACGAGGTGCGGATCGAGAACCTGCGCATCACCGCGCCGCGCGCCGATCTTGACGTCGAGGGCTTTCAGCTGGTGCGCCACGAGACCTCCGTCGCCGACTTCTGGGACGAGGCGCAGACGCTGGCGCTCGGCCACCCGGAGACCGCGGAGTTGGTGAAGGCGGTGACCGGGGCTTCGCGCGTGGTGGTGTTCGACCACACGCTGCGCCGGCGCGTCGACGGCGTCGCCGACCGCACGCCGGGCGCGGCGCGCCAGCCGGCCGCGCGCATCCACGTCGACCAGACCGTCTTCTCCGGCCCGCAGCGCGTTCACCAGGTGATGGGCGCGCAAGCCGAGGCCTTGCTGGCCCGCCGGGCGGCGATCATCAACGTCTGGCGCCCAATCGCCCACGTGGCGCGCGACTGGCCGCTGGCGTTCGCCGACGCGCGGAGCATCGCCGCCGATGACCTGATCGCCCAGGACCTGATCTTTCCGCACCGCAAGGGCGAGATCTATGGCGTCTCGTACAACGCGGACCAGCGCTGGCTCTACGCCCCCGACCTCGCGCCGGACGAGGCGGTGCTGATCAAGTGCTGGGCCTCGGACGCCAGCGTCGCCCAGTTCACGCCCCATACCGGCTTCGACGATCCGACGACGCCGCCTGGGACGCCGCCGCGCGAAAGCATCGAGTTCCGCACGATCGCCTTCTTCTAGAGGCGGCGCGCGCAATCCCGGCGTCGCAGGCGGTCGCATCCTAAGTTGGGGGCGACACAAGAATAGAAGCGAAGCTTAATCCGCCGTTTGCCGTGGCGACCCTACGCTGCCGCGGTGGGGAGTCTGATGAGCCGCTTCTTCGACAACCGGTTCGTGAAGTCGGCGCACCAGGCGTTGCTGCTGTGGCCGCTGCGCGTCGTGATGGCGGCAATCATCTGCCTCGTCCTCGGGCTGGCGGTCGCCTGGCCGCTCGCCATCGCCTGGACGCTGGCGATCCTGGTGGTCGAGGCCGTGTACTGCCTCTCGGCGCTCGCCCTGGAGAGGCGCCGGTCCCGCTTCACCGAGCTCGCCTTCGCCGGCGTGCACGCGGTGGCCGTGCTGGGCTGGTCCGTCGGCGGCGTGATGCTGTGGCGCACCGGCTCGCCAGCCTATGAGATCGCCGCCGTAGGCTTCTTCGCCGGTCACCTCTTGTACATCCAGGCCCACCACGGCGCCTCGCCGCCGCTGCTCATCGGCAGCCTCTGGGTGTTGCTGGCGCCCGCGATCATGCTGGTCGAGCCGCACTATGCCGGCGCCCAGCAGTTGGTTCTCAGCATCATCGTGGCGGCCTGCGCGGGCCACGCCCTGATCAGCTTCTACGTCAGCCTGAGAAGCTCCAGCGAGCTGATGAACGCGATGAGCGAGCTGAGCGCCACCAAGGAGGAAGCCGAGGCCGCCAACCTCGCCAAGAGCGCCTTCCTGGCCACCATGAGCCACGAGATCCGCACGCCGCTGAACGGGGTGCTGGGCATGGCGCAGGCGGTCGCCGCCGATCCACAGCTGCCGTCGCACCTCACCGAGCGCCTGGAAGTGATCTCGCAGTCGGGCGCCGCGGTGCTCGCCATCATCAGCGACATCCTCGACCTCTCGAAGGTGGAGGCCGGCAAGCTCGAGCTGGAGCGGGCCGAGTTCGACCTCGAGGCGCTGCTGCGCTCGGCCTGCGCCACCTTCGCGGGCCTCGCCGAGGACAAAGGGCTGCGCTTCGGGCTCGCGATCGAGGATCTGGGCGGGATCTACCTGGGCGATCCGGTCCGCACCCGCCAGGTGATCGGCAATCTCGTCTCCAACGCGATCAAGTTCACGGCGCAAGGCGGCGTGGACGTGCTGGCGCGGCGAGCGGACGGCGGCTGCGAGATCGTTGTGCGCGACACTGGTGTCGGCGTCTCGCCTGAGCAACGCGAGCGCATCTTCCAGCCGTTCGCCCAGGCCGATGAGACGGTGGCGCGCACGCACGGCGGCACAGGGCTGGGCCTCGCCATCTGCCGCGAGCTGGTCGGCCTGATGGGCGGGCGCATCGAGATGACCAGCGAGGTCGGGTCGGGAACCGTGTTCCGGGTCGTGCTGCCGCTGGCGCGGCTGCGCGGCGCCGCGCCGCGTTGGGAGAGCCCGGCGGCGCCCGCGCCCGCCCCGGCCGCGTTGCGCATCCTCGCCGCTGAGGACAACGCCACCAACCAACTGGTGCTGCAGGCCCTGCTAGAGCCGATCGGCGCCGATCTGACCGTCGCCTCCAACGGCCGCGAGGCGCTCGAGGCGTGGCGGACGGGCGCTTGGGACGTCGTGCTGATGGACGTGCAGATGCCGATCATGGACGGGGTCGCCGCGACCCGGGCGATCCGCGAGGCCGAGCGCGCCGAGGGCCGCATCCGCACGCCGATCGTCGCGCTCACCGCCAACGCCATGACCCACCAGACCCAGGCCTACCTCGACGCCGGGATGGACGACTTCGTCGCCAAGCCGATCCGCGTCGAGGAGCTGTTCGCGGCTATCGAGCGTCGGCTCCAGCCGTCCGAACCGATGCTCGAGGCGACCCTCTAGGACGCTCCGTTCAGTCGCCGCCGAGCAGTCCGTCCAGGCGCGCCTTTGCCGCCTCGAGCGCTTCCAGCGCGCCCGCCAGCCGCCGCCGCGCCGCATCGTCGAGCGTGATCGGCCCCGGGGGCGGCGCGGCCGCCGGCGCGTCCGGGTCCGGCGGCGGCTCGGCCGGCGCGTCGCCGGCGGCCGCGAAGCGCTTGGCGCCCAGCTCGCGATGCAGCTTCTGCACGCCCTTGATGGTGTAGCCTTCCTCGTGCAGCAGCCGGCGCACCTCGGCGAGCACGACGATGTCCTGCGGGCGATAGAAACGCCGCCCGCCGGCCCGCTTCATCGGCCGGATGAACGAGAACTTGGTCTCCCAGAACCGCAGCACGTGCTGAGGCACGCCCAACGCATCCGACGCCTCGGAGATGCTGCGGAAAGCCTCCGGGCCCTTCGCCAACGAGGCGCCTACTTGGCCAGGGCGCGATCGATCCGCGCCTTCATCACCTGCGAGGCGCGGAACGCGATCACCCGCCTCGGGTCGATCGCCGCCGGCTCGCCGGTCTTCGGATTGCGGCCCATGCGCTCGCGCTTAGCGCGCACCTGGAAGACGCCGAAGCCCGACAGCTTCACCGTTTGGCCCCGCTCCAGCGCCTGGACCACCAGATCGAGCGTGCGCTCCACCAACGCCGCACAGTCCTGCCGCGTGAGGCCGACTTCCTCGTGCACGGCCTCGCACAGGTCCGCCCGCGTCAAAGTCCGGCCCTTCATGAAACCTCGCCCGACCCCGTTTCCGCTAGGGTTCATGCTCGCGAATGTTTCGTCAAGTCAAAGACTTCGTCCACGCCCTAAATTCGACGCCTAAAGACGGATGACGGCTGCGCCCCAGGTCAGGCCGCCGCCCATCGCCTCGATCAGCAGGAGCTGTCCGGGCTTGATCCGGCCGTCGGCGATGCCTTGGGCCATGGCGAGCGGGATGGAGGCCGCCGAGGTGTTGGCGTGCTCGGCGACGGTGGAGATGACGCGCTTCTCGTCGATGCCAAGCCGGCGGGCCACGCCTTCCAGGATGCGCTGGTTCGCCTGGTGCGGGATGAACCAGTCAACTTCCGCGAGCGAGACGCCAGCCTTCTCCGCAGCGGCGACCACCGCCTCGGCGATGTTGACCACCGCATGGCGGAACACCTGGTTGCCCTGCATCCGCAGCTTGCCGACCGTGCCGGTGGTCGACGGGCCGCCGTCGACGTACAGCAGGTCCTGCTTGGCGCCGTCGGCGCGCAGGGCGACGCCCAGCACCCCGCGGTCGGCCGTCGTTCCCTGCCCTTCGCGCGGCTCCAGCACCACGGCGCCCGCGCCGTCGCCGAACAGCACGCAGGTGGCGCGGTCGGTCCAGTCCATCAGCCGGCTCATCGTCTCCGCCCCGATGACCAGCGCGCACTGCGACTGGCCGCGGGCGACGAAGTTGTCGGCAACCGCCAGCGCGTAGACGAAGCCGGAGCACACCGCCTGGACATCGAAGGCGATGCCGATCGGACAGCCCAGCTTGCGCTGCACCATGGTGGCGGCAGCGGGGAACGTCAGGTCCGGCGTCGTCGTTCCGACCACGATCAGGTCGACGTCGGCCGGCGACCGGCCGGCGTGCGGCCAGCGCCCGCGCGGCGGCGCCGACAGCAAGGTCGGAGGTGGTCTCGCCCTCCACCGCCTCGTGGCGCTGGCGGATGCCGGTGCGCTCGCGGATCCACTCGTCGCTGGTGTCGACGATCTTGGCCAGATCATCGTTGGTGACGATACGCGCCGGCAGGTAGTCGCCCACGCCGGTGACGACGCTACGAAGAGTGGAGCTCACGCCTGGGTTCTTTCCGGGGACTCTGCCGTGGGCCTCTGCATTGCGGCGGTCATCGTCCTCAAGTTTCGATCGATCTGTGCGACGAAGTCGCTGGCCGCGAGGTCGGCCGCCAGACGGATGGCGGTGGCGAATCCTCGCGCATCGGCGCCGCCATGGCTTTTGACTACAATCCCGTTCAATCCCAGGAAAGGCCCGCCGTTGATCGTGGACGGATCGAACTGCTGGGCCATGCGCCGCAATGAGGCCGAGGCGATCAGCGCGCCGAGCCGCGCGAGGGGATCGGATGTGAAGGTGTTGCGCAGCGTCGTGCGGAAATAGCGGGCCAGGCCCTCGGCGGTTTTCAGCGCCACGTTGCCGGTGAAGCCGTCGGTCACCACCACGTCGACCGTGCCCTTGGCGATGTCGTCGCCCTCGACGAAGCCCCGGTACTCGAGGTCGAGGCTGAGCTGGCGCAGCATGCGGTTGGCCTCGCGCACCTCTTCGTGGCCCTTCTCGTCCTCGGAGCCGACGTTGAGCAGGCCGACGGTGGGCCGCGTCGAGCCGTTCACCGCATGGTGGAAGGCCGCGCCCAGGATGGCGAACTCCACCAGCCGCTGCGCGTCGCAGGCGATGTTGGCGCCGACGTCGAGCACCGCCGTGCGGCCCCGCAGGGTCGGCCAGTTGGCGACAAGGGCCGGGCGGTCCATGTCGGCCGCCATGCGCAGGATCAGCTTGGCGATCGCCATCAGCGCGCCGGTGTTGCCGCCGGAGACCGCCGCCGCCGCTTCGCCCGCCCTTATGGCCTCCACCGCGTTCCACATGCTGGTGCCCTTGCCGCGGCGCATCGCCTGCGCGGGCTTCTCGTCAGGGCCGATCACGCGCTCGGCGTGGCGGATCTCGACCTGGCCCTCGAGCGCCGGCAGCTTGGCGACGGCGCTCTTCAGCGCCGCGGCGTCGCCATGCAGGAGGAAGCGCAGTGGCCGGCCGTGCCCAAGCGCCGTCAGGGCGCCGCGCGCTTCCCGGTGGACGCCGCCCTTGGGGACGCCTTCCTTGACCACGCGCGCGACGGCCGGCACGACCACAGAGGGGCCATGGTCGCCGCCCATCGCGTCAATGGAGATCACCAGCGGATCGGGCAAGGCCGTCTCGATGCTCCCCGCCAGCCGCGATAGGGCGGCGTCCAGATATAGAAAGTCCGCTTGTCCCTAAGCAAGCCGCCGCACCGCGCTAAACCGGCGCCGGCCAGTCGATTTCGCCCTCCAGCAGCGGCTCGGTCGGCGTCGCCGCCAGCGCGGCGCGCACGCGCGTCACGTAGTCGGCCAGCGGCCCGGCATTGGCGTCCGCGTCGCCGCCCAGCACCGTGCGCCGCAGCAGCGCCTCCAGCTCGCGCCGGTTCGGCAGCGCCGCCAGCGCCGTCGTCCAGTCCCTGGCCGCGGCCGTAGAACGCCTCGCCCAGCTTGCGCATGGTCTTGCCCACCGAGAGGTCGCCGACCGCCAGCTCACGCAGGCCGTGGTCGAGCCCGCTCAGGTAGGCGTCGAACAGCGCCTGCGAGGCGTGCGCCGCGCGCGGCCCCTGCCCTTTGAGCCGCGCCAGCACCAAGAGCACATGCAGCGTGTAGACCTCGAAGCGGCCGTCTGGCGTGTCCGGCGCGCCCAGCACGGCGTAGAGCGCCGGCTGGCGCGCCTGCGCCACCACGGCGGCGTAGAGCCGCGCGCCGGCGGTCCGCGCCGGACCGGGTTTCAACCATCGCTGCAGGAACATCTTCGCCTCGATTTCGCCGTCCGCGGCGAATAGGCCGGCCGCGTTGCGCCCGACCAGATTACACTGGGCCGCATTGCACTGGGCAGGCGAGCCGGATAGGTCAAGGGCAACCTCATAAGAGCCTCAGTCGATGCCCCGCAAATCCGCCTTTCTCGCTTTCGTCATCGGCCCCCTTGCCGGCGCCTTCGTCGGCCTCGGCGCCTGCTCGCCGATCGTCTACCACCAGGGCTTCCAGGTGGTGGACGTGCGCCCCGCCGACATCAAGGTCGGCACGGACACCCGCTCGACGGTGCTGCAGAAGCTGGGCTCGCCGACCACCACCTCGACCTTCGACAAGGATGTCTGGTTCTACATGTCGCAGATGCGCAGCCAGACCTCGTTCTACACGCCCAAGACCGTGCAGCGCGACGTGGTGGCGATCGCCTTCGATCCGGCCACCGAGCAGGTGAAGGCGGTCGACACCTTCACGCTGCAGGACGGCCGCGTGATCGCCTACAACACCCACGAGACGCCCACTCGCGGCCGCGAGATGACCGTGCTCGAACAGCTGATTGGCTCGATCGGCGCCGGCGGCGTGCTGCCCTCCGACCAGAACACCACCCCCGGCACCCACCCCGGCGACACCGGCCCCGGCCGCTAGCGCAGGGCTCCTCGTCACCCGCTGAAAGCAGCGGGAGACGACTGCGACGCGCAGGCTTCCGAGCGGGCGGGGGCCAACGGCGCCGCGGGCAGACGCCGGGACGAACCGTTCAGCGCTTCTTGCCCAGTTCGGCGGCGATGTCCTTGATCATACGGCCCGCCTTGCGGTGAGCGGCGGCCAACTGTTCCCGCGTGACGCCCCAGCGCTTCATCCAATATTCGACCGCTTGCCGTTCAGAAAGGTCGAGCCTGTTCCGGTCGATGAAACCGCGCTTGTCCTTGAGTCCCGCCATGTTGGGGCTGTGCTCCGATGCGGTGGGCGCCAGAGCCTACCTTAGCGGGCTAGCGGCGTTTCCGCTGCCTGGAAGGACGCCAACTTCCGTCAATGGCGCAAGCGTCGGTCATTGCGACGAGGGCGGTTTTTCGAGGGCGTGACCGGCAGCACGTGCGGTGAGGTGGACCGCGGCGCCTGCAACCTTGCCCGTGACCTTGGCTGCGGTTTTCACCGCGCCGCCGGCGACGCCAAGCGTGGCGCCGGCGACCGTGGTCGCCACGCACCCTTGGAGGCCGAGACCGACGAGCAGAAGCCCCGCGAGCAAAGCGGGCAGGCAGGCGCGGCTAGGCGACGTCATGATGGTCGGCTCCCTGACGAGGGACCAGAGTACGAGGTGAATCGTTATGAACCGATGTCGAAGCGGCGGCGCCTCGTGCCCTCGGCTCAGCCGGGGGCTGGCGCGGCCCTCGGTCGCTTCCCGTCGAGCAGCCAGCCGAACGCCAGCGTCGCAGCCAGCGCGCCGAGGAGTTGGGCGGCGATGAACTGCGGCGCGGACGCCGGGGCGATGCCGGCGAAGGTGTTGGAGAACGCGCGGGCGATCGTCACCGCCGGGTTGGCGAACGAGGTCGAGGCGGTGAACCAGTAGGCCGAGGCGATGTAGAGGCCGACGATCCAGGCCGTCGCGTCGGGCCGGAAGCGCAGCGAGCCGAGGATCGCGCCGATCAGCCCGAAGGTGGCGACGAACTCGGCGAGGCCCTGCGCGGGTCCAGCCCTAAGCTTGGTGGACACCTGCCAGATCGGCTCGGCGAACATCGCGTGGGCGAGCCACACGCCAGCGATGGCCGCGACTGCCTGGACGATCAAGTAGGCGGCGGCGAGCGGCCAGCCGATCTCGCGCCGGATGACGAACGCCAGCGTCACCGCCGGGTTGAAGTGGGCGCCGGAGATCGGCCCGAAGATGGTGATCAGCACCACGAGGCCGGCGCCGGTCGCCAGCGTGTTGCCCAAGAGCGCGATGGCGACGTTGCCGCCCGCGAGCCGCTCGCCCATGATCCCCGAGCCGATCACGATGGCCAGCAGCAGCGCCGTGCCCAGCGCCTCGGCCGCCAGCCGGTGGGCGAGCCCGAATGGACGCAGCGGCGGCTCGAGGCTGGCCTCAGCCGACAGCGCGACGTCGTCTTTCACGCCCGCTGATCCGCCGCCGCCTCGCGGCGAGCGCCGATCGCGTCCAGCCGTCGTTGCAACGAAAGCCGGTCGAGCGAAGCCATCGGCAGGTTCATGAAGAGCGTGATGCGGTTGTTCATCATCCGGTATGCGTCGGCGAACGCCAGCGCGATCTCGGTCGGCGAGCCGGTCGCCGCCGCGGGGTCGGGCATGCCCCAGTGCGCCGTCATCGGCTGGCCGGGCCAGATCGGGCAGACCTCGGCGGCGGCGTCGTCGCAGACGGTGAACACGAAGTCGAGCTTCGGCGCGTCAGGCCCGGCGAACTCGTCCCACGACTTCGAGCGGAAGGCGTCGGTCCTGTAGTGCAGGCTCTCCAGCAGGCGCAGGGTGTTCGGATTGACCTCGCCCTTCGGGTGCGATCCGGCGGAGTAGGCCTGGAAGCGGCCGCGGCCTTCGCGGTTCATGATCGCCTCGGCCGATGATCGAGCGGGCCGAGTTGCCGGTGCAGAGGAAGAGGACGTTCAGGGGTTTGGTCGGGTCGCTCATGGCTAGGCTCCTTCAGCAGCAGGCGCGCTCGGCGATGGCGGCCAGCGGCGCGCAGATCTCGGCGTTGCCGGCGCAGCAGTCCTCCATCATGAAGGCCAGCAGCTCGCGCATGCGCTCGTAGCCGGCGGCGTAGATGATCGAGCGGCCGTCGCGGCGCGATGCGACGAGGCCGGCGCCCGCCAGCACGTTGAGGTTGGCCGAGAGGGTGTTGGCGAGGCTTCCCGTCGCCCTCGCGATCTCGCCGGCCGCCACGCCTTGCGGTCCGGCGCGGACCAGCAGTCGGAACACCTCCAGCCGCCCGGGATGGGCCAGCGCCGAGAGGGCGGCGACGGCGCCTTGCGCTTCCATCGTGGTCAGCCGCAGCAGCCGGCGGGCGCCGCTTCGGCGGCCATGGCGGCGTCTTCGCCGTAGGTGGTCGCCTCGCCGAACGTGAAGAAGGTTTCCCAGCGCACGCCGGCCGGGTCGCTCGCCCAGCTCTTGTCCGACCTCGCGTAGCAGCAGGTCGTCGCCGCCTCGTCGAAGGTGCGCTCGCCCGCCGCCTTCAGCCGCCCGGCCACTTCGCCGAGCTCGGCCGCGCTCTCGACCTGGATGCCGACGTGGTCGACCCCGGCCGCGGCGCCACGCTGCGAGATCGCGAAGTTCACGCGCGGGTCGTCGAGCATCCACTTTGCGTAGTCCGGCTTCACGACCGACGGCGGGGCGCCGAACAAGGTCGCATAGAAGTCGATCGAGCCGGCGAGGTCCGGCACGCTGATGTGCAGGTGCATGCGCTTCAAGGTGGCCTCCAGCAGATGCGTCCCTTCAATATTTCCAGAATTCTCGAAGAGTCAAGCGATGCAGCTCAGAGCGCGCCCGGCGGAGCGGCGCGACGACGCCGCCGTCACCGCCATCTACAACCAGGGCATCGAGGACCGGATCGCCACCTTCGAGACCGAGCCGCGCGAGGCGTCCCGCATCGAGCGCAGGCGCTTCGCCGCCGGAACGTCCGCCGCCGCCCGTTCAACGGAACAGGCGAGAGCCGGCCCCGACGGGAGTCGGGGCCGGCCCTCCATCGGAGCGATGCGAGGAGGAGCTAACTCGAACGCATCGCTCCGACACGCCTATTTCGCGCATGAAACGGGACGTGGGGCCACTGCCCAACCCGCACCTGGACGACGCGAGAACGCCCCGGCTGTTCCCAGCCGAGGCGCTTCGCTTGTCCGCCAAGGTCCCTCCCTCGCGGGGCCGGGACCCACGCCCTCAGTGCACCAGACCCCGCGCCAGCACCGCCAGCAGCAGCAGGGCGACGATGTTGGTGATCTTGATCATCGGGTTCACGGCCGGACCCGCCGTGTCCTTGTAGGGGTCGCCGACGGTGTCGCCGGTCACGGCGGCCTTGTGGGCCTCCGAGCCCTTGCCGCCGTAGTGGCCCTCCTCGATCAGCTTCTTGGCGTTGTCCCAGGCGCCGCCGCCAGAGGTCATCGAGATGGCGACGAAGAGGCCGGTGACGATCACGCCGACCAGCATCGCGCCCACCGCCGAGAAGGCGTTGGCGCCGCCGGCGATGGCGCGGATTACGAAGAAGAGCACGATCGGCGAGGCGACCGGGAGCAAGCTGGGCACGATCATCTCGCGGATCGCCGCGCGGGTCAGGATGTCCACGGCGCGCCCATACTCGGGCTTGGCCTTGAACTCCATGATGCCGGGGATCTCCTTGAACTGGCGACGCACCTCGGCGACCACCGACTCGGCCGCGCGGCCGACCGCCTGCATCGACAGCCCGCCGAACAGGAACGGCAGCAGGCCGCCGAACAGCAGACCGACGATCACATAGGGGTTGGAGAGGTCGAACGTGACGTCGCCGATGCCCTGGAACGCCGGGCTCGACGAGTTGGCGGTGAAGTACTTCAGGTCCTGCGTGTAGGCCGCGAACAGCACCAGCGCGCCGAGGCCCGCCGAGCCGATCGCATAGCCCTTGGTGACCGCCTTGGTGGTGTTGCCGACCGCGTCGAGCGCGTCGGTGGAGACCCGCACCTCGGGCGGCAGGCCGGCCATCTCGGCGATGCCGCCGGCGTTGTCGGTGACCGGGCCGAAGGCGTCCAGCGCCACGATGAAGCCGGCCAGAGAGAGCATCGAAGTGACGGCGATGGCGATGCCGAAGAGGCCGCCGAGGTCATAGGAGACGATGATGCCGACGATGATGGTGAGCGCCGGCAGCGCGGTCGATTCCAGGCTCATCGCGAGGCCCTGGATCACGTTGGTGCCGTGGCCGGCGACCGACGCCGCGGCCACCGACTTCACCGGGCGGAAGTTGGTGCCGGTGTAGTACTCGGTGATCACCACGATGGCCGCGGTGACGGCGAGGCCCACCACGCCGCACCAGAACAGGGTGTTGGCGTCGAAGGTGCGCTCGGCGATCGTGAACGGCTGGGTGACCATCGCGTGCGTCACCCACCAGATCGCCCCGATCGACAGGATCCCGGTCACGATCAGGCCCTGATAGAGGGCGCCCATGATGTTGTTGTTCTTGCCGAGGCGCACGAAGAACGCGCCGACGATCGAGGTGACGATGCAGACGCCGCAGATGGCGAGCGGCAGCAGCATCATGGTCGAGGCGGTCGCCGGATCGTCGCGGAAGAAGATCGAGGCCAGCACCATGGTGGCCACCGTGGTCACCGCGTAGGTCTCGAAGAGGTCGGCGGCCATGCCGGCGCAGTCGCCGACGTTGTCGCCCACGTTGTCGGCGATCGTCGCGGCGTTGCGCGGGTCGTCCTCCGGGATGCCGGCCTCGACCTTGCCCACCATGTCGCCGCCGACGTCGGCGCCCTTGGTGAAGATGCCGCCGCCGAGACGCGCGAAGATCGAGATCAGCGAGGCGCCGAAGCCCAGCGCCACCAGGCTGTCGACCACCTCGCGGTCGGTGGGCTGGTGACCGAGCGGTCCGGTCAGGACCCAGTAGTAGACCGAGACGCCGAGCAGCGCGAAGCCGGCCACCAGCATCCCCGTCACTGAGCCGGCCCGGAACGCCATCGAGAGGCCCTTGGCCAGGCCCTCGGACGCCGCCTGGGCGGTGCGCACGTTGGCCCTGACCGAGATCAGCATGCCCGCGAAGCCCGCCGCGCCCGACAGCACCGCGCCGATCAGAAAGCCGATCGCCGCCGTCCAGCTGATCAGGAAGCCGACCAGCAGCAGGATGACGACGCCGACCATGGCGATGGTGGTGTACTGCCGGCGAAGGTACGCCTGCGCGCCCTCCTGGATCGCCGCGGCGATCTCCTGCATGCGTTCGTTGCCCGGCGAGGCTCTCAGCAGCGCGGCCGACTGGGCCGCCCCGTAGACCACGGCCAGCACGCCGGCGAGAATCACCAGCATCAGAACAGGACTCATTCGGTGCGCCCCTCTTCGTCTTGCGCAAGATCGCCGCGTCCGCCTCTCTCGAGAGCGGCGCGGTAAGGCGAAGGCCAATTCCTTCTTGGGCTAAGCGAGGCCGCGAAGGGCCTCGAAAAGTCGGCGGAAACTGCCAAAAGCGTCCGCGCGACGCAACAGGCCTGCGCCGAACAGCGGATTTTCTAGCGCTGGGCGACCGCGCCGGGCTTCGGCAGGCCCGTGCGGCGCATCGGGCCGCCGCCGGGCAGGATCTCCACCGCGGCCACCACGCCGGGGCCGGTGATGGCGGACGCGGCCTGGAAGAGCGCGGCTTTCAGCCGCGCCTCGTCGAGCCGGGTGTAGTCGGTCGGCCAGGTGAACGGCGTGCGGTGGCCGAGCCGCACCAGCGCATCGCGGAAGTAGGGCTCCTTGTCGCGCCAGCGCGGCGTGTCGGCGCCGGGCGCGAGATCGATGCGGATGTAGACGAAGACGTAGTTCACCAGCCGGCCGTTCACGACGACCGGCATCGGCACCGGCGCCAGGTCGACATAGTTTCCGGCCACCTTTGCCTGCGCAAACGCCGCCCCGGCGGCGAACAGCGCTGGGACGGTGGCGAGGAAGGCGCGTCGGCGCATGACGGCTCCGGTGAGTTCGCGAACCGCCCGATCACATACGCGAACAGTTGCGGGTAAGTTTACTCATCTCCAATCCGCTCATCCCGGCGAAAGCTGGGACCCAGGCAGCTACGCGGAGGGGCGAAGCTAGCTGTGCCGGTACCCGAGCCGGTGTGGGGTGAGCCGGCGGCCCTCGTAGCGGACATCGAGTCCCGGGCGCGGCACGAACGCGCCGACCACGGCCGCGGGCACGCCGCAGGCTTCGGCGGCTTTGACCAGCGCCTGGCCTTCCGCGGCCGCGCAGACGAGGGCGTAGTCGTCGCCGCCGCTCGCCAGCTCCAAGAGCGCCTTGGCCTTGTCCTTGCGGCGCGCCGCCCAGCTCCGGGCGGCCTTGGAGACCGGCATCAGGCCAAGGTCGAGCACCACGCCGCACTCGCTGGCGTCGGCCAGGTGCAAGACGTCGGCGATCAGCCCGTCGGAGACGTCCGCCGCCGCCGCTGCGTGCGCACGCAGCGCCTCGCGCAGCGCCAGCATGGGCTCGGGCAGCCGGTACTTCAGGGCGAGCTTGCCGTTCGTATCGGCGATCTCGCCACGGGCGGCCTTCAGGCCCAGGTAGCCGTCGCCGATCACGCCGCAGACCACCAGCTCGTGCCGCGGCAGCGCGCCGGACCTCGGCACCACGCCGTCGACCGGCGCCCAGCCCAGCACGGTGGCCGACACCGTCAGGGGCCCGGGCGTGGCGACCGTGTCGCCGCCCAGGAGAGCGATGTTGTAGAGCGACCCGTCGTGATCCAGGCCCCGGATGAAGGCCATCCGGTCGTTCCAGTCGCGGTCCGGCGGCCAGGCGACCATCAGCGTGTAGCCGAACGGCTCGGCGGCCTTGGCGGCGAGGTCCGAGAGGCTGGTGCGCAAGAGCCGCCGCGCCACGATGAACGGGTCCTCGCCCGCCAGGAAGTGCACGCCCTCCACCATGGCGTCCTCGGAGACCACGAGGTCGTAGCCGGGGTTGGCGGGCACCACCGCCGCGTCGTCCATCAGCCCAAGCGCCGCCGGCTCGCCCCTGGTCAGGGGGCGCAGCGCCTCGATCCAGTCGAACTCGTCAGGCGGATCGCTCGTCACGGGCGATCGCATCCAGCGCGGCGTTGATGAAGCCGGGCTCGGGGCCCTCGAAGAACGACTTGGCGATCTCGACGTATTCGTCGATCGCCACCTCGGCCGGCACGTCGCGCCGGCGGATCAACTCGTAGGCGCCGGCCCTGAGGATCGAGCGGGCGGTGGCGTCGATGCGCTCCAGCCGCCAGCCGCTGGCGAGTCGCCGACGCACGGCCGCATCGACGAGCGCCTGGTCGGCGACGACGCCGCGCACGAGCGCGCCGAAGAAGCCCTCGTCGGCGTGGGCGAGCCGCACGCCCTCGAGGTCGCGATTGAAGCGGTGGTCGGAGAACTCGCGGATCACCGTCTCGGCGCCCGCGCCGGCGGTCTCCATCTGGTAGAGCGCCTGCACCGCCGCCAGGCGCGCCACCGATCTCGCCTGCCGCGCCGACCCGCTCATCGACTGCTACCTGCCACCGGACGGCCTCCAAAGCCAGAGTTCTTGGGGCCAGAGTTCTTGGGGCCAGGGTTCTTGCGAACCGATTTCGGCCTTGGACGGAGAGGTCGCCCTAAGCCGCCGGCTCCTCGGCGAGGCCCTCGGCGCTGAGGAAGCTCGCAAAGTCGTCGGTATGGCGGAAGTCGCGGTAGACCGAGGCGTAGCGCACATAGGCGACGTCATCGAGCGACTTCAGCGCCTTCATCACCATCTCGCCCACCACGGTCGAGGCGATCTCGGTCTCGCCCATGCTCTCGAGCTGGCGCACGATGGCGTTGACGAGGCGCTCGACGCGTTCCGGGTCCACTGGCCGCTTGCGGATGGCGACCGAGATCGAGCGGACCAGCTTCTCGCGGTCGAACGGCGCGCGCCGCCCCGAGCGCTTGATGATGGTCAGCTCGCGCAGCTGGACGCGCTCGAAGGTCGTGAACCGGCCGCCGCATTGCGGGCACGATCTGCGCCGGCGGATCGCCGCGCCTTCCTCGGAAGGACGGCTGTCCTTCACCTGGCTTTCGAGGTGGCCGCAGAACGGGCACCGCATGATCTGCCCTCCGGCCGCTTGGGTCATACCACCCTTAGATGATGGGCCCTCGGCGAGGCAATTACCACCCTCAGCGGCCAGGGCCGCATCCCATTTCGGAACAAAGGCAAAGGTTGGCGCGTTTGAGGCAATCGCCGGAAAAAACTGCCCGGCGAGCGACGGGTGGAAGCAGACACAATCGGAAGGGCGCATGGTGAGCGAAGGCGAAACGGGGGGCCTCTCCAAGACCGACCTCTTGAGATTGAGCACAGACATCGTGGCGTCCTACGTCGGGCGGAACGCCGTTGGTCCGACTGGCGTCCCGGACGTGATCGGCCAGGTCTACGAGGCGCTCTGGCGGCTCGAACAGCCGCCGGCCGCGACCACGCCGCCGCAGCGTCAGAAACCGGCGGTGCCGATCTCACGCTCGGTGCAGCACGATCACATCGTCTGCCTGGAGGACGGCAAGAAGCTGAAGATGCTGAAGCGCTATCTGCGCTCGCGGTTCGACTTGAGCCCCGAGGAGTACCGCAGAAAGTGGAGCCTGCCGCCCGACTATCCGATGGTCGCGCCGGCCTACGCCGAGCGCCGCAGCGCCTTCGCCAAGGAGATCGGCCTGGGTCGCGGCGTGCGCCGCCGCACCAACTGACGCCCTGGAACGTCTAGGCGGCCACGCCGCCGAGGCGGGCGATGTTGCACTTCGACCAGAGGCTCGAGAGGGCCCCGGTGAGGTCGTCCATCATCGCGTCGGTGTGGAACGGGGTCGGCGTGAAGCGTAGCCGCTCGGTGCCGCGCGGCACGGTCGGATAATTGATCGGCTGCACGTAGACGCCGAAGTCGGCCAGCAGCATGTCCGACACCATCTTGCAGTGCACCGGATCGCCGACCAGCACCGGCACGATGTGGCTGACCGACGGCATCACCGGCAGGCCGGCGTTGGCGAACCGGACCTTGAGCGCCTCGGCGCGCTCCTGGTGGCGAATGCGGACCTCGTTGTGCGCCTTCAGCCAGCGGATCGAGGCCAGCGCGCCGGCCGACAGAGCCGGCGGCAGCGAGGTGGTGAAGATGAAGCCCGGCGCATACGAGCGGATCGCGTCGATCAGCTCCGCGTCGGCGGCGATGTAGCCGCCCATCACCCCGAACGCCTTGGCCAGCGTGCCCTCGATGATGTCGATGTCGGCCGCCGCATCTTGCAGCTCGGCGACGCCGCCGCCAGTGACGCCGTACATGCCGACCGCGTGCACCTCGTCGAGGTAGGTCATCGCGCCGTACTGCTTGGCCAGCGCGGCCGTCGCCTTGAGGTCGGCGATGTCGCCGTCCATCGAATAGACGCTCTCGAACGCCACCAGCTTCGGCGCATCCGCCGGCGCCTCGGCCAGCAGCTCTTCGAGGTGCGCCAGGTCGTTGTGGCGGAAGATCTTGCGCGCCCCGCCGCCGTTGCGGATGCCAGCGATCATCGAGGCGTGGTTCAGCGCGTCGGAGAAGGTGATCAGGCCGGGCAGGATCTTCTGCAGCGTCGCCAGCGTCGCCTCGTTGGAGACGAAGCCGGAGGTGAAGAGCAGCGCGGCCTCTTTGCCGTGCAGCTCGGCGAGCTCGCGCTCCAACTCGACGTGATAGTGGGTGGTGCCGGAGATGTTGCGGGTGCCGCCCGAGCCCGCGCCCGCCTCGTCGATCGCCCGGTGCATCGCCTCGATGACGACCGGATTCTGGCCCTGGCCGAGGTAGTCGTTCGAGCACCAGACCACCACGTCGCGCGTCTCGCCTGACGGCGCCGTCCAGGTGGCGAGCGGAAAATCGCCGCGATGGCGCTTCAGATCGGCGAACACCCGGTAGCGGCCCTCTTCGTGGACCGCTTCCAGCGCCCTGTGAATGGCGTCCTTGTAGTCCATCACCGGTTCTTCAAACGTTGCGCCAACAATCGGCGGGTCTCTTCGCACAGAGTGACGCCCCCGTCATCTAGGGAGTTTCGCGTATCGTCGCCACGTACGCGCGCAAACTTACCGCGGATCACTTAGCCCAGCGCCTCCAGCCGGCCGCGCAGCATCTCGAGCACGGCGGAGAAGTCCTTGCCGCCGTAGCCCAGCCGGTCGAACAGCGCATAGACCGCCTCGGCCTGCGCGCCCAGCGGCGTCGCCGCGCCGCACTTGGCGGCCGCTTCCTGCGCCAGCTTCAGGTCCTTCAGCATCAGCGCGGCGAGAAAGCCGCCCTCGTAGCCGCGGTTCGACGGCGCAGCCGGCACCGGCCCCGGCCACGGGCAGTAGCTGGTCAGGCTCCAGCACTGGCCGGACGACTGCGAGGCGATCTCGAAGAACCGCTCGGGCGCGAGGCCGAGCTTCTCGGCCAGCGCGAAGGCCTCGCAGACGCCCAGCATCGAGACGCCCAGCACCATGTTGTTGCAGATCTTCGCCGCCTGCCCCGTCCCGGCGCCGCCGGCATGCACGACCGCGCGGGCCATCGGCGTCAGCTGCTGCCGCACCGTCTCGAAGAGGTCGTCCGCGCAGCCGACCATGAAGGTCAGCGTCCCGGCCTCGGCACCGGCGGTTCCACCCGAGACTGGCGCGTCGACGGGCCTCAGCCCCGCGGCGGCGGCCTGCGCGGCGACGTCGCGGGCGGTCTCGACGTCGATCGTCGAGCAGTCGATGACCAGCGCCCCGCGCTCGGCGTTGGGGACGATGCTCTCACCGTAGACGGCCCGCACGTGCGCGCCGGCCGGCAGCATGGTGATCACCGTCGATGCGCCCGCGACGGCGGCGTCGGCGGAGGCCGCGGTCTCGCAGCCGAGCGCTTTCGCGTTGGCCAGCGCCGCTTCCGAGACGTCGAACGCGACAACCTTTTGGCCGGACTGAACGAGGCGTCCGACCATGCCGGCGCCCATCGCGCCGACGCCCAGAAATGCTATGTGGGACACTGGCTTAGCGCGGTTTCCTGAACTTGAGAAGGAACTGGTCAGTATGCCCGCGGATCGCCGGATTGAACACCAGCAGGGTGTGGTCGTCGGCGGGGTTGCGCAGGATGTCGCTCTCGCCGACCAGCTTGAAGCCGACGCTCTCGACCTCCTGCTTGACGATGTCCTCGTTGATCCGGTGCAGCTTGTCCGGCACGTCGAGGCCGCTGCCGGGCGCGGCGGCGTGGTCCTCGATGAAGAAGGTCCCACCCGGCTTCAGCGCCGCATAGACCGCCTTGTCGAACCCGACGACGTCGAGCTTGAAGCGGGCCAGATGCAGGTCGTGGTAGTTCTGCGAGGTCCAGACCAGGTCGACCGGGCCGAGCTTGGCCAGATCGTCGACCGTGAAGCGCGCCTCGCTGACGTTGCCGAAGTTGGGGTCGGCGGCGACGCCGTTGCTCTTCTGCGCGACGTCAGCCGCGCCGGTCAGGTTCGGGAGCCCCTCGGCGACATGGCCCTTCGGCCCGACGGCGCCCGACAGGATGCGCGTGAAGTAGCCGCCGCCAGGGATCAGCTCCAGCACCTGCGCACCCTCCTTGACGCCGGCGAAGGCCAGCACCTCGGCGGGCTTGCGCGCGGCGTCGCGATCGCGGTCGGCCTGCGGGCGGTTCGGATTGGCGACCGCCGCGGCGATGTTGGGCGGGATCGTTGCGGCGACGGCGCTCGCCGCCAGCGCCGCGGCGCAGGCCACAGCGAGATACATGGTCTTCATGGAGAGCCTCCCTCCTATTGGTTTCGTCTCTCTCGCGTCTCCTCCGCGCCGAAGCTTCTAGCGCCGCCAGCTCGGCCCTGTCATTCGCCTTCGCGGCCTTTCGGCCTATAGAGCGCGCGATGACCAAAGCCCCGCTCGCCCCCTACCCTCAACTTAGGCTGCGGCGCCTGCGCCAGGCGGACTGGATCCGGCGGCTGGTGCGCGAAACGACGCTGACGCCGGCCGACTTCATCTGGTCGGCGGTGGTGCACGAGGGCGAGGGCCGCGTGCCGGTCGCCTCGATGCCTGGGATCGAGCGCTGGAGCGTCGCGGAGGCCGCCAAGGCGGCGAAGGACGCCAAGGCGCTCGGCATTCCCGCCATCGCCATCTTCCCGCACATCGACGCCGAGAAGAAGGATCCGGCCGGCTCGCTCGCCGCCGACCCCGACGGGCTCGTCTGCCGGGCAGTGCGGGCGATGAAGGACGCCGCGCCGGAGGTGGGCGTGATGTGCGACGTGGCGCTCGACCCTTTCACCGAGCACGGCCACGACGGCGTCGTCGAGGGCGGCCGCATCCTCAATGACCCCACCATCGAACGGCTGGTCGAGCAGGGCATCGCGCAGGCGAGGGCCGGCTGCGACATCCTCGCGCCGTCCGACATGATGGACGGACGCGTGGGCGCGCTGCGCGCCGCGTTGGAGGCCGAGGGGCTGCAGGACACGATGATCATGTCCTACGCGGCGAAGTACGCTTCGGCCTTCTACGGCCCCTACCGCGAGGCGATCGGCTCGGGGAAGCTGGGGACCGGGTCGGTCGACAATCCGGCCGACAAGAAGACCTACCAGATGGACCCGGCCAACACCGAGGAGGCGCTGCGCGAGGTGGCGCTCGACATCGCCGAGGGCGCCGACATGGTGATGGTCAAGCCCGGCCTGCCGTACCTGGACATCGTCCGCCGCGTCGTCGAGGCCTTCGCGCTGCCGACCTTCGCCTTCCAGGTCTCCGGCGAGTACGCGATGATCATGGCCGCGGCGAAGAACGGCTGGCTCGACGAGGAGCGCGCCATCCTGGAGTCCCTGCAGGCCTTCAAGCGCGCCGGCTGCGCCGGCGTCATCACCTACTTCGCCCCGGTCGCGGCGACGATGCTTGGGGCTTAGCACGGCGCTACTCCCCCAAAGGGGGAGGAGAAGTCAGAGCCGCCGCAAGTAGCTCTCGGGATCGTTCAGGAAGGCGCGCGTCAGGCGCACGTGGTCGAGCTCGTCGTAGGGCGTCGGGGTCAGCGTATCGCCCTCGAACAGCAGGATCTCCGCGCCCGGAAACGCCATCAGGATCGGCGAGTGGGTGCAGATGACGAGCTGGCTGCCGTCGGCCACCACCTGCTTCAAGAGCGAGATCAGGCTGAGGATGCGCAACGGCGAGAGCGGCGCCTCCGGCTCGTCGAGGAAGTAGAGGCCCTCGACCACCAGCCGCTTCTCGAGGAGGTTCAGGAAGGTCTCGCCGTGCGACTTCGCGTCGGGGTCCTCGCCGTAGGTCCCCGCTAGCGCGCGACGCTGGCCGCGCACCGCGCCGGTCGCGAGCTGACGCCCGTAGTCGCCCTTGATCGAGGTGCGCAGGCTCTCCTCCATTTCGGCGAGGTCGCGCATGTCGCGGCCGACGCGGCGCACGAAGCCGAACAGGTCCTCGGCCCGCACGAAGAGCCGCGCCCTCGGCTTGTGCCGGCGCGAGAAGCGGTAGCCGGCCGCGAACCGCCGCGCGGCCGCCAGGCTGTCGTCGCGCTCGATGTCGGCGCCGCCGGCGGTGACCGCGTCCATGCCGGCGGCCAGCCCCTCCAGCAGCGTCGACTTGCCCGAGCCGTTCTCGCCGACCAGGAAGGTCACCGGCGCTTTGAACTGAAGCCGCTCCAGCCAGCGGAACACCGGCAGCGACCAGGGAAACACCTCCGGGTCCGGCTCGGCCTTGCGCTGGATGGCGTCGAGGAACATCGGCGCCGGGCGTCAGACGCAGGTGGTGAGCTGGTTGGTGCACCAGGTGTGCGTCCAGCCGACGATGCCCTTGATCCGCACCTTCAGCCAGTCGCCGTCGCAGCCGAGGATCGCCTCGGGGTCGACGCCCTCGTCGTGATGGCTTTCGAGACTCAGCACCACTTTCGCGTGCTCGTCGGGCGCGGCGTGGAAGCGAGAGCGACTGTCGAATTCCTCGACGCCGAGCTTCGAGAAGGCCACCCAGCCGACGCCCTTCCAAAGCACCGTGTCACGGTCGGGGACATTGTCGTTCTCGTCGGCTTCGAGCGACGCCGACGTGATGCGCGCCCAGGCTGACCCGGAAGCGTCGAGCGCCTGGCCGGTCACCTCGACCTCCACCCAGCGGCTCCGCGCCTTTACTTTGCCGATGATCGGCCCGCCCGGGCTGGCGCGCACGTTGGTGCCCGCCGGATCCTGGTCGGTAATGTCGAGCTCCCCTTTGCATGGCGTGACCTGCGCCATCGCGCCGCTCGCATAGGCGAGCGCCGCCGCGGCCAAAATCAGCTGTTTCATGTCTCGCCCTCCGCCTGGCGCCGAGCATAGCGCGAACGCGGCGCGACGAAGACCACGGCCGGCTTGCCCGTCTCGTAGGTGAAGTCGCGCGCGGCGTCGCGCGTCAGGCCGAGCCGCGCCATCACCGCCATCGAGCGCGTGTTGGTCGGCAGCGTGAAGCTGATCACCTCGGCTGCGTCGGTGCGCGCGAAGATGTCGGCCAGCGCCGCCCGGGCCGCCTCGCTGGCGTAGCCGTGGCCCCAGGCCGCGCGCACCACCCGCCAGCCGATCTCCAGGCCGGGCGCGGGCTTGAGCGTCGGCCAGATCGGACTGACGCCGCACCAGCCGAGGAACGCGCCATCGGCCTTGCGCCGCACCGCCCACTTGCCGAAGCCGTCGCGCGCCTGGGCTGCGATGTAGCGATCGAAGCGCGCGCCCGCGGTCGCCGCGTCTTCCGGCGCCGGATAGTCGTGCATCACCTCAGGATCGGCGCACATGGCGACGAACGGCGCTCGCTCGGCCTCGGTCCAGGCCGAGAGGGTGAGGCGGGCCGTTTCGATCATCGCTCGATCATGCGTTGTCCGGTCGGTCCAGCCGCGCGGCGAGGCTGGAGGTGTCCCAGCGCCGGCCGCCCATCGCCTGCACCTCGGCGTAGAACTGGTCGACCAGCGCCGTCACCTCCAGCCTCGCGCCGTTGGACCTGCGCCTCGTCCAGCACCAGGCCGAGGTCCTTGCGCATCCAGTCGACCGCGAAGCCGAAGTCGAACTTGCCCTCGCCCATCGTCTTCCAGCGGTTGTCCATCTGCCAGGACTGCGCCGCGCCCTTCGAGATCGCCTCGTAGACCAGCGCGCGGTCGAGGCCGCGCGCTTGCCGGCGAAATGCACCGCCTCGGCAAGGCCCTGCACCACGCCGGCGATGCAGATCTGGTTGACCATCTTGGTCAGCTGCCCGGCGCCCGGGCCGCCGATGTGCTGGATCGCCTTGGCGTAGGCGCCGATCACCGGCCGCGCCCGCTCGACGGCGCCCGCTCGCCGCCGACCATGATCGCCAGCTGGCCGTTCTCGGCGCCCGCCTGGCCGCCGGAGACCGGCGCGTCGAGGAAGGCGCAGCCCCGCGCCGCGACGCCGCGTGCGCCATCTCGCGCGCCAGCTTGGCCGATGCGGTCGTGTGGTCGACGATGATCGCGCCCGCATGAAGCGCCGGCAGCGCCAGGCCGACCACCTGGCGCACGTCGTCATCGTTGCCGACGCAGAGCGCCGACCAGCTCGGCCCCCGCGGCCGCGTCGGCGATGCTGAGCGCGGCGCGGCCGCCAAGTCCGACGTCGCCGTATTCCGTCGCCCAGCGCTCGGCCTTGGCGGGCGGTGCGGTTGAAGACCGCGACCTCGTGGCCGGCCCGCGCCAGGTGGCCGGCCATCGGATAGCCCATCACTCCCAGCCCGATGAACGCCGTTCTCATCGCCCGCTCCCGCAACCGCATCTTAACTGACCGCCGCCACGGTGGCCGCGAGTGCTCCGCTAACCATAGTTCGGCAGGACTTTCACGCGCCATGGCGGCCGGCGACGCGCCCATCATCATCAAGAAGATCAAGAAGGCCGGCGAGGCCGGCCACCACGGCGGCGCGTGGAAGGTGGCCTACGCCGACTTCGTCACCGCGATGATGGCCTTCTTCCTGCTGATGTGGCTGATCAACACCACCAGCCCGGAGCAGAAGCGCGGCATCGCCGACTACTTCGCGCCGGCCTCGGTGTCGCAGACCACCAGCGGGTCCGGCGGCATCCTGGGCGGCGCCTCGCTGAGCAGCTCCGGCTCCAACGCCTCCGGCTCGAAGGACCTGATCCAGCAGCTCGCGCCGCAGGCGCCGCCGGACGTCACCGATTCGGGCCAGAGCCAGAACCAGAGCCACCAGTCGTCGCAGGGCTCGGAGACCAAGGCCGACGAGGCTGCGTTGAGCAGCGCCGCGCAATCGCTGCGCCAGGCGATGCAGGACATGCCGGAGCTGGCCGAGCTCTCCAAGCAGATCATCGTCGACCAGACGCCGGAGGGCCTGCGCATCCAGCTGGTCGACCAGGAGGGCCGCTCGATGTTCAACGAGGGCTCGGCCGTCGCCCAACGACCGGGCCAAGCTGCTGCTGGCGGCGGTCGCGCACGTGGTGCGCCAGCTGCCGAACCGGGTCACGATCGCCGGCCACACCAGCGCCGCGCCCGGCGGCGCCAAGCCGCCCGGCGACTGGGCGCTGTCTTCGGCCCGCGCCGACGCCGCCCGCCAGATCCTGCAGGGCGAACGGGGTCGACCCCGACCGCATCTACCAGGTGGCGGGCAAGGCCGCGTCCGACCCGCTCTATCCCGACGACCCGTTGCTGCCCGGCAACCGGCGCATCACCATCATGTTGCTGCGGGAGGCGCCCGTGTTGCCGCTCCGACGCGGGGCCCTGACGAAGCAGGCGCTCGGGTGTTCTGGCGGCTTGCCTAGCGGCTCGGAATGTCTCCTAATCGCCCCTAAGTTAACGTTGCTGATTTGGAAGGTGCGACGCTAGTCCCTTGACCCAGCACTTCCCGACCCGCCAGCTGCGTTTCTTCCTGACCGCGCCCTCGCCGTGTCCGTACCTGCCTGGGCGCGAGGAGCGGAAGGTGTTCGCGCACCTGCCGCTGCTGGACGGCGCCCTGGTCAATGATTCGCCTGACCCAGGGCGGCTTCCGCCGCTCGCAGAACATCGCCTACCGGCCGGCCTGCGAGCAGTGCTCGGCCTGCGTGTCGGCGCGCATCCCGTCGACCGACTACGCCTTCTCGCGCTCCGAGCGCCGCACGCTGGCGCGCAACGATGCGCTGCGCCGGCACGTGGTGGAGGCCGAGGCCACGGTCGAGCAGTTCGAGCTGCTGCGCCGCTATCTCAGCGCGCGCCACCCGGGCGGCGGCATGGCCGACATGGCCTGGCCGGACTTCGTGGCCATGGTCGAGGACACCGCGGTGCGCACGCACCTGGTGGAATACCGCGCGCCCTCCGCCGATCACGGGCCGGGCGAGCTCACCGCCTGCGCGCTGGTCGACCGGCTCGGCGACGGCCTCTCGCTGGTCTACAGCTTCTACGACCCCGCCCTGTCGCGCCGCAGCCTGGGCTCGTTCGTGATCCTCGACCACATCCGCCACGCCGACCGCCTCGGGCTGCCCTACGTCTACCTGGGCTACTGGGTCGAGGGCAGCCACAAGATGGACTACAAGGCCCGCTTCCGCCCCCTCGAGCTGCTGAGACCCAGCGGCTGGACGAGGCTGGACGAGTAGGTCCAGCTCCTTCCCCAAACAGCGCGTGTCATCCCGGAAAGCCCGGAGCGCTTGTCCGGGATCTACTCAATGCGCCGCTTCAAGCAGATCCCGGACAGCTCGCTGGCGCGAGCTTCCGGGATGACACCCGGTGTCGATGAGTTGGCGTCGGTGGGAAACCGCTAGCCCCAGGGCCCGGGCGGGCCGTCGCGGCGCTGGCCCCAGGGGCCGGGCTGACCGGACGGGGTCGGGTCGGGCGCGTCGGCGGCGACCGTCGCCTGCGGCGCAGGCTGGGCGGGCGCCGCGTCGCGGCCGCCGCCGTACTGCATCAGCGCCTGCACGCGCTTTTCCACCGGCGGGTGGGTGGCGAAGAGGCCCATGACGCCCTCGTCGTCGTCCTCCAGGAACATCGCGCGCATCGAGGCCGGCGCGTCGAGGTGGGCGTGGCCAGCTGATCTTTCTGCAGCGCGCTGATCATCGCGTCGGGGTTCTTGGTCAGCTGCACCGAGCCGGCGTCGGCGACGTATTCCCGCGTCCGCGAGATCGCCATGCGGATGACGATGGCCAGCAGGTAGCCGATCGCGCCCACCACCATCGCGACGAGGATGAAGATCCCGACGTTGCCGCGCCGTCCGCGCAGGCCGCCGAACGAGCCCCACATGATCGAGCGGTAGATGATCTGGCACATCAGCGTGATGATGCCGGCGAAGATCGAGGCGATCACCATCGTGCGCACGTCGCGATTGATGATGTGGCTGAGCTCGTGGCCCAGCACCGCCTCCAGCTCCGCGTCGTCCATCGCCCCGAGAATGCCGCGCGTGACGGTGACGCTGAAACGGCCCTCGTGCAGGCCGCTGGCGAAGGCGTTCATCCCGTCGGTCTCGATCACCCGAGCGTCGGCATGGTCAGGCCACGCGAGATGCAGAGGTTTTCCAGGAGGTTGTAGGCGCGCGGCGCCTCCTCGCGGGTCAGCGGCCGCGAGCCGGTGGCGAAGTCGATGATCGCCTGGTTGAAGAAGTAGGCGATCACGAACCAGACGACCGCCACGGTGATGGCCAGCGGCGCGGCGCTCCACATCAGCGACAGGGCCTCGGCGAGGTCGCCGCCGTATTCGTCGCCCGGCGGCAGCATGCCGGCCCAGATCATCCCCAGCGTCAGGCAGAACACCATCCCGAGCAGCAGCACGGGAAAGCCGATCAGCAGCAGCGCCGAGCGGATGTTGTTGTTCCAGATGTAGGTCTGCAGACCCAGCGCCGGCACGTGAACTCGCTAGCTGAACTTCACCTGCGGGGCGCGTCTGCATCGCCGCGCGGTCGGGCCCGGCGTCGAAGAAGTCGCGCTGCGCGAACCCGGCCATGCCGGCGATCAGCACCGCCGGGAAGCGCTGGATCGAGGCGTTGTACTCGCCCACCGCATTGTTGAAGAACCGGCGCGCGGCGGCGATCTTGTTCTCCAGGTCCGCCAGCTCGGCCTGCAGCTGCAGGAAGTTCTGGTTGGCCTTCAGGTCCGGGTAGGACTCGGCCACCGCGATGAGGCGCCCCAGCGCGCCGGTCAGCGCGTTCTCCGCCTGCGCGCGCTGCTCCAGGCTGCCGGCGCTGGCGGCGGCCGCCCGGGCCTGCGTCACCTCGTCGAGCGTGCCGCGCTCGTGGGCGGCGTAGCCCTTCACGGTCTCGACCAGGTTCGGCACCAGGTCCTGGCGCTGCTTCAGCTGCACGTCGATGTCGGCGAAGGCCTCGTTGACGTTCTGGCGCAGCGCCACGAGCCGGTTGTAGGCCCCGACGAACAGGACGGCGACCAGCACGACGATCGCGATAAGGATGATGAGTCCGAGCATGGATTTCCCCGACGGTGCGGACCCTAAGGTAGTGGTTGCCGCGCTGCGCCGCTAGCGCCCCCGCGGCGCGGCTCCGATGGTGGGCGGCGAGGGGATCGAACCCCCGACCTCCTGGGTGTAAACCAGGCGCTCTGACCAGCTGAGCTAGCCGCCCGCGGCCGCCCGTTCTAGCGGCGGCCGGCCCCCGCGCAAAGCCGGCGCGGATGGCGCCAGCGGGCTCATCCTGGCGCGCGTCAATTCAGGGCGCTCTAATTCAAGCGCGCTCTTCAGCGCCTCGCCGATGCGGAAGCGGGCGGTCTTCGAGGCCGGGCGCTTGACCTGGGCGCCGGTGCGCGGGTTGCGCGCCAGGCCGGCGGCGCGGGCGATCGGGGTGAAGCTGCCGAAGCCGATCAGCCGCACCTCCTCGCCCCGCTTCAGGGCGGCGGTGACCGAGGCGACGAAGGCTTCCACGGCGGCCTTCGACTGCGCCCGGCTGAGGCCGGAGCGCTCGATGATGTCCTCGATCAGTTCGCGCCTTCGTCATGGCTCGCCTCCCCCGCGAGGCTGGCCGGTGCGTGCGCCCGGCCGACGCCTGCGCCGCGAGCGACTAAATGCCCAGCCGACGCTGCCGTCAAATGACGACGGCGCGGGAAAGCTCCCGCGCCGCGCACTTTCTTGAGATCGGGATCGGAGGCGCTGTCAGCCGCGCCGCGGCGCCGCCGGCGGGGTCGGCTGCGGACGGCCCGCGCCCGGGTCGGGCGCACGCCGCCACACGCCGTCGGAGTCGTCCTCGTCGTCGTCGTCGGCGACCGAGACCGGCTCGGCGTCGTCGGCCTTCCACTCGATCGGGATCAGCGGACCGGTGAGCGCCCGCGCCAGCACCTCGTCGACCGTGGCGACCGGGATGATCTCCAGGCCCGGCCTTCACGTTCTCGGGCACCTCGGCCAGATCCTTCTCGTTCTCGAGCGGGATCAGCACCGTCTTGACGCCCGAGCGCAGCGCCGCCAGCAGCTTCTCCTTCAGGCCGCCGATGGCCAGCACCCGGCCGCGCAGGGTGATCTCGCCGGTCATGGCCAGGTCCTTGCGGATCGGCATGCCGGTCAGCACCGAGGTGATGGCGACCGCCATGGCGACGCCCGCCGAGGGGCCGTCCTTCGGCGTCGCGCCTTCCGGCACGTGCACGTGGACGTCGGTCTTCTCGAAGTCGGGCGGCGCGATGCCGAACCGGGTCGAGCGCGAGCGCACGAACGAGGCCGCGGCCTGCGATCAACTCCTTCATCACCTCCTTGAGGTTGCCGGTGATCGACATGCGGCCCTTGCCGGGCATCTTCACCGCCTCGATGGTCAGGATGTCGCCGCCGAACTCGGTGTAGGCCAGGCCCGTGACGATGCCGACCTGGTCCTCCTCGTCGGTCTCGCCGTAGCGGAACTTGCGCACGCCGGCGTACTTGCTCGAGCCGCTCGTCGATCGATGGTGATCGAGATCAGCTTCTCCACCGCCATGTCGCGCACCGCCTTGCGGGCGAGGTTGCCCAGCTCGCGCTCCAGCGAGCGCACGCCGGCCTCGCGGGTGTAGTAGCGGATCAGGTCGCGGATCGCCTCGTCCGGGCACGATCCACTCGCCTTCCTTCAGGCCGTGGTCCTTGGCGAGCTTGGGCAGCAGGTGGCGCTTGGCGATCTCCACCTTCTCGTCCTCGGTGTAGCCGGGCAGGCGGATGATCTCCATCCGGTCCATCAGCGGCTGGGGCATGTTGAGGGTGTTGGCGGTGGTGACGAACATCACCTGCGAGAGGTCGTAGTCGACCTCCAGGTAGTGGTCGTTGAAGGTGTTGTTCTGTTCCGGGTCCAGCACCTCCAAGCAGGGCGCTGGAGGGGTCGCCGCGCCAGTCGGCGCCCATCTTGTCGATCTCGTCGAGCAGGAAGAAGGTGTTGGTGGTCTTGGCCTTCTTCATCGACTGGACGATCTTGCCGGGCATCGAGCCGATGTAGGTGCGCCGGTGGCCGCGGATCTCGGCCTCGTCGCGCACGCCGCCCAGCGACAGGCGCACGAACTCGCGCCCCGTCGCCTTGGCGATCGAGCGGCCGAGCGAGGTCTTGCCGACGCCGGGCGGGCCGACCAGGCAGAGGATCGGGCCCTTCAGCGAGCCGGTGCGGGCCTGCACGGCCAGGTACTCGAGGATGCGCTCCTTGACCTTCTCCAGGCCGTAGTGGTCGGCCTCGAGGATCTGCTCGGCCTTCACCACGTCGATCGGCTTGGTCTTGGCCTTGCCCCACGGGATCGACAGCAGCCAGTCGAGGTAGTTGCGCACGACGGTGGATTCCGCCGACATCGGGCTCATGTTGCGCAGCTTCTTCAGCTCGCCCTCGGCCTTGACGCGGGCTTCCTTGGAAAGCTTGGTCTTCTTGATCCGCTTCTCGAGCTCGATCAGCTCGTCGCGCGCGTCGTCCTGCTCGCCCAGCTCGCGCTGGATCGCCTTCATCTGTTCGTTCAGGTAGTACTCGCGCTGGGTCTTCTCCATCTGGCGCTTGACGCGGGTGCGGATCTTCTTCTCGACCTGCAGCACGCTGATCTCGCCCTCCATCAGGGCGAAGACCTTCTCCAGCCGCTTGCACGACGTTGAAGATCTCCAGCAGCTGCTGGCGGTCGGCGATCTTCACCGCCAGGTGCTGCGGCGATGTTGTCGGCCAGCGACGCCGGGCTCGGTGATCTGCGGGATCGACGCCTGCGCTTCCGGCGGCACCTTCTTGTTGAGCTTCACGTAGTTCTCGAACTGCTCGATCACCGCGCGCGACAGCGCCTCGGCCTCGTGCGCCTCGCCGCCCTCCTCCTCGATCTGCGGCGGCCTCGGCCTCGTAGAAGGCGTCCGTGGCGGTGAAGCGCAGCACGGCGGCGCGGCGACTTGCCCTCGACCAGCACCTTCACCGTGCCGTCGGGCAGCTTCAGCAGCTGCAGCACGTTGGCGATCACGCCGACGTCGAAGATGTCCTTCGGGCGTCGGGTCGTCCTGGTCGCGGTCGCGCTGGGTGGCGAGCAGGATCTGCTTGTCGCCGCGCATCACCTCCTCGAGGGCGCGCACCGACTTCTCGCGGCCGACGAACAGCGGCACCGACCATGTGCGGGAAGACGACGATGTCCCGCAACGGCAGCACTGGCAGGGTCTTGATCTCGGACATGACGCATTTCTCCTGGCCCGGCGCTTTTAGGCGGGAACGCGCCTGGCCGCTATCCGGACCACGGTCACTCGACGATGCGCCGAGTCGGGCGGCCCGTCCGCCGATGGCGGCGGCTCCGTAGGCTCGATTATGTGGATGCTTTCGATGCGCGTTCAAGCAAGCGCGCCGATGCGGCGGCAAGGGGTCGCGCCCGCCCGGTGAAGGTCGAACGGACGTGTCCAGCCTCGCCACGACCGCGCATGAGGCGTGCGCGGATCGCATTGGCCGCGCAGGATCTTGCCCTCGCAAGCTGTGGCGCAAATCACACGACGCGGCGCGCTCGCCTCGCGGGGCGAGAATCCCAGTCGGCCGGGCAGGTCGAAAGGCGCGGCGATTGCGGCTCGGCGACGCGCGTCCCACCTCTCAAGGCGAAGGCTGGCACAGGAGCTCCATCATGGCGGAAGACACGAGACCGCGCGCCCCTAGACCGCGTGCTTTGGGGTTCAATCACATCGCGCTGGAAGTGGGCGACATCGACGAGGCGCTGGCCTTCTACGGCCGCCTCTTCGCCTTCGAGCTGCGTTCCAGGAGCGAGACGATGGCCTTCATCGATCTCGGCGACCAGTTCCTGGCGTTGCAGAAGGGCCGCCGCCAGGGCGCCGACGACGGCCGCCACTTCGGTCTCGTGGTCGACGACAAGGCCGCCGCGCGCAAGGCGCTGGAAGCCGCCGGCGTCGAGGTGCTGCCCGGCCCGTTCCTCGACTTCCGCGACCCCTGGGGCAACCGCATCGAGATCGTCGGCTACGACAACATCCAGTTCACCAAGGCCCCGAACGTCCTGCGAGGCATGGGCCTGCCCCACCTCGCCAAGACGCCGAGCGCGATCAAGGAGCTGGCGGAAAAGGGCATGGCGCCCGCCTGAGGCGCTCGCCGCGGCGGCGCGCGGCGGCCGGGCCCGCCGTTGATCTCACCGCAAAGCAACCGCAAACTACGGCGCCTTTCCCTCGCCCAGCAGCGCCGCTTTCAGCTCCGCCTGCGCCGCCAGCGCCTCTCCGGGCTCATGCCGAGCGCCGCGGCGATCTGCGCGCGCCCCCGCCGTCCGCGCCGAGCCACTGAACCAGCGCCTTCCGCCAAGCCGCGTCGGCATCTTCCGCATCTGCCGCGCCGTCGGTCATTCGATGCCTCGCATTGATCGCAATTTGGGGCGCCGACAGTAACGGCGCCTTCGGTGAATCGCAAGGAAATTCGAACGAAAACAGAACACTCTGGCAGTGCTTGCAAAACGGGAACTCTTGCGGCGTCCACATCCTTGAACGAGACCCACGTGGCCGCACCCCTCGGACACTTCCGCGTGGCCCCAGACCCTGTACCGGCAGGCCGCCGAGCGCCAGACCGCGGAAGTCCGCAGCGTCACGCTGCCGCGAGCGACGACCTGTTCTCCGCTTCAACCCACGCTGCGGGGGAGGTCAGGTGGCCCCCGGTTTGACGTCCGTCCTCGAAAAGTCGTTCCCCTTGAACAGCAAGCCATCGCCTTCGCGCTCTGCCAGGGCGTAGGCGAAGCAGTCGCCGAGGTTAAGCCGCGCCGGACGGCCCCGGTAGCGCAAGAAAGCGCCAACCGCAGCTTCCGCCATCTCGGCGTCAGCAGGTACGACATCCACCCGGAGGTCCGCCAGCAGTCCGGCGATGATCTGGGCGCCAGCGTCGCTGCGAAGCAGCCGCGCCCTGGCGAGCACCTCCCAATAGTTCACCGCCGAGATGGCTGACTGACCGGCCATCGCCAGCCGGTTCTTGTACGTTTGCCCGTCCGGTTCATTCAGGAAGATCGCGAGTACCGCCGACGCGTCGACCGCCATCATTTCGGAAAGCCGTCCTCGTCGTAGAGGTCGTCGTCGGTGAGCAGGGGTCCAAGCACGGGCAGCGCATTGAAGCGGGCGACGGCATCCTCGATGAGAGCGAGCCGCCGCTGCACCTCGGCCTCGCCCGCTGCTTCGAGGCGCTGGAGCTCGGTGTTCACCGCCTCGGCCACGACGTCCGTGATCGGCTGACCCTTCTTCTCGGCCAGCGCGCGGATCGCCCGCGTCACTTCGGGTTTGCGAATCTGGATAGGCGCGTCAGTCATGACGACACGCAGCGTATCATGAAACCTGTCGCGCCGACAGCACCCCAGGCGTTCGCCGCGCTGCCCTTCTTTCCTCGCAGATCAGCAGCGGCTGGGCGCGGGCCTTCAACCACTTCGGCGTTGACCACCGCTTCCTCGACGCCCTGCATGGTCGGCAGCTCGTACATGATGCCGAGCAGCTGGCGTGCGCCATTAGCTGCCGTTCGGGTCGGTGCGGAAACCGGACACCCGCTGCGTCTTCGGAAGCGCTCTTGCCGTCTGGTCCCGCCGCGAGGATCAGCGCACGGCGGCGCGCACCTGGTCCAGCAGCCAGTCGATGCCGGGATCGGCGCCGCCGCCACGCCGTACCGCCTGAACGATCTGCGGCGTCGCCGCGCCCGTTTCGTCGGGCGGATCGATCATCTGCAGCCGCAGCTTGCCGGCATAGCGCAGGGCAAGGCGCTCCGGGCACTCGGCGATGGCGTCCGACGCCGCGACGATCAGCATGGCGTTCTCCCACTGCGAGACATAGGCCACGGTGCGCACCACATCCGGCTCGGGGACAACGCCGTAGGCCTGAGCCATCTGTTCCGGATCATAGGGAATGGCGTTGAAGTTCATTCGGGGCGGCAGGCCGACGAAGACGTGAGGCGTCGCCGCATAGGTCTTGAAGTCGAGCGGCGGCTTGATGGTCGGATGGCCCTCGCGGGCGATCACGCATAGTCGGTCGGTGTAGAGGACCTCGGCCTCCAGCCCAGGCGGGATGCGGGTAAATTGGCCCAGCGCCAGGTCGATCTCGCCGCGGCGCAAGGCGTTCAGCGCCAGGTCGATCAGCAGTGGCCGCATCGCGAAGGTGGCGTTGGGCGCGACTTCGATGAAGATCTCCGCCAGCGCGGCGCCGATGATCGAGGCGATCAACTCCGGCCCTGCCAGGGTGAACCGCCGCCGCGTCCGGGCGGGGTCGAACCGGGTCTTCGAAGACAGGGTGGCCCCGGCCAGCTCGATGAGCGCCTCGATCCTGGGCCCCAGCTCCACCGCCCGCTGGGTCGGCTCCAGGCCGTGCGGCAGGCGGATGAACAGCGGATCGTTGAACAACTCCCGCAGCCGCCCGAGCGAATGGCTGACGGCGGATTGGCTGAGCCCCAGGCGGCGGGCCGTTTCGCTCGCTCGGCGGTGCGTCAGGAGTTCGCGGAACACTAGCAGCAGGGCCCCATCGAGCCGTCTGATATCGTTGAAATCGAATTCACCCATGGACCGATTTCACTATTGCGCATCGAGGCGCAGGGCTAGGGGTTTGTCGCGGGCGCAACCGCGTCCCGAACGAAAAACAGGCCATGGCCAGCGCGCTGACATCGACCGAAGCCGACCGACAAGGCGTCACAGGCGGTAGCGCAGGCGTCGTCGCCGACCCCGGCGCCCGCACGTTGCTGCTGTTCGCCGGCCCGGTAAGCGGCGGCCTCCTCGCCCAGAGCCTGATGGTCCTGGTCAGCACGGCCATGGTCGGCAGGCTGGGCGCGCCAGCCCTGGCCGGCGTCGGCGTGGCCGGAACGCTCTTTGGCGTGCTGCTCGCGCTGCTCTATGGCCCGGTGGCGGCCGTTCAGGCGCTCACCGCCCGCGCGCTCGGCGCCGGGCGGGCTGTGGAAGCCGGCCGGGTGCTGAATGAGGGCCTGTTGCTGGGGGGCGGTGCGAGCCTCGTCCTCGCCGCGCTGGCCATGTTCGGCTGCGCCGCCCTGCTGCCCCTGGTGCTGCACGACCCCGCCGCGGCTGCGGCCGGCGCCGGCTACCTGCTGGGCTTCGGCCCGATCGTCGTCTGCCTGGCCGTCAACATGACCTTCGCGGCCTACTGGAACGGCTCGGCCGCACCCCGGCGCGCGCTCTATGTCGGCGCGCTGCAGTTGCCGTTGCACATCCTGCTCAACTACGCCCTCGTCTTCGGCCACTTCGGGGCGCCAGCGCTCGGCGTTTTTGGCGCTGGCCTCGGCTCGACCCTCTCGGCGGCCTGCGCCAGCCTGATGCATCTTGCCCTGGCGACCCGGTTGGCGCCCGTCGCCGGCTTCCTGCGCGCCCGGCCCACCTGGGCGGGCGTGCGCATGCTGCTCGCGATCGGCCTGCCGATAAGCTTGCAACAGTCGATGCTCGGCGTCGGCCTCGCCGTCTACTTCGCCATCGTGGCGCGGATGGGCGTGAGTGCGGTGGCGGGGTTGAATGCGATCAGCGCCCTGTTGGCGATCCCGGGGTTGCTGGCCAGCGGAGTCGGGGCGGCCGCCTCCACCTATGTCGGCGCGGCCCTGGGTCGGGGCGACGCGCCCGTCGCCGCCCGTACCGGCTGGCGTTCGGCGCGGCTCGGCGCCCTGGTGGTAGCGCCCCTGGCCGTCGCGCTGGCGCTGGCGCCTGGCCAGGCGCTCGAGCTGTTTCTGAAGGACCCGGCGGGCGTGGCGATGGCGACCCTGCCGCTGCGTATCCTTGCCCTCTCCGTCGCTGCCGACGCCTTCACGGTCGCGCTGATCTCCTCCCTGACCGGCGCCGGCGCCACACGACTGGCCTCGGCCGTCAGCTTCACCCTGCAATGGGCGCTCCAGCTGCCGCTGTGCTGGTATGTGGGCACACGGCTCGGCTTCGGCCTGACCGGCGTCGCCGCGGTGTTCTTGGCCCGCAGCCTCATCGAGGCGGCAATCGTGGCCGCGCTCTGGCGGGTGGGCTGGTGGCGGCGCGCCTTGGCGGCGACGGCGGGAAGCGAGGCGCTCGCTGCGGCGCTGGCCGCGCGGCGCATCGTGATCATGGGAGGCGCCGGCGCTGGCAAGTCCACCCTCGCCCGCGCGCTCGCCGAGCGGCTCGGCCTGCCCGCGGTGCATCTCGACCGGCTGCGGTATGGCCCAAACTGGACGCTGGTTGAGCCGACGCTCTTCCGACAACGCCTGGCGGAAACCGCGCGTGCGGAGCGCTGGATCGTCGATGGGACTTATGGCGAGTCCGAGGAGGCTGTGCTGCCTCGCGCCGACCTGGTGCTGTGGCTGGAGCAGCCCACGCTGTTGCGCCTGCTGCGCACCTGGGGCAAGACGCGCCGCCACCGGGATCGCCCCCGCGCCGACCGCCCCGACGGCTGCGAGGAAGTGTTCGGCTGGCAGTACCTGCGCACCGTCCTCAGCTTCGGCCGTTGGACGCCCCACTTGGCGGCGCGGCTCGCCGCCGCCGCGCCTGCCGCCCAGGTCCTGCCGCTAAGGGGTGACCGCGAGCGCAGGCGGCTGCTGGACGGGCTGGCGCGCGAACGGCTGGTCACCGACAGGTCGCGGCCAACGTCCGCGTCCGGCGGTGGGCCAATGTCGCAAGCCCGCTCTTCTCGGCCCTTCGGATAGTCGCCTCCCGCGCCAGCCGGTGAGCCGCCGGCCAAGTCCGAGGCCCGCCAGAGCGCACGAACAGCCATCCGGTCTTTGATCCACAAGCCCTCGACCAACTGGCCCGGTGGGCGTCGCGAAGCCCCACAAAACCTTTGCCGCAGCCAACCTTCGTCTTTAAGGAGAACAACTTAGGGAAGAAACACCGCCTCGAGAGGAACCGCGGGGACGCCGATGTCGAACACCGCCGGCAAAGCCTACGCAATGAACGTGGTGACGCCGGTGCGCCCGTATCTGACCTGGGTCAACCGGCTGATCTTCATGGCGGCGAGGGCGATCCCGGCGACGCTGGGCGGATTGCTTGGACTGTCGCTGATCCACTTCGCGCGCTGGGTGATCATCAAACGCGATCAGTGGCCGGCCATGGGACAGGGACCGCAAGCGCTGAAGAACGACTACGTGTTGTTCTGCTCCAACTTCAACGGCACCTGGGACCAGTACATCGACGCCTTCGCCGACGGCATCCCGGCCGGGTTGGATCTGTTCTGGTACTCAAGCACCAAGTATCCGCACTCGATCCCGATTACGGGGTTCAAGAACTATATCCGCGACAACCAAGTCGACACAAACTACTACTACAACGCGACTCCCGGCAGCGGGCAGCGGGACATCAAGCAGGCGCTGCGGTTGATGGCGGCGATCCGCGATCTGGCGGCGAACATGCCGGCCGACGACGCAGCCTTCCTGGCCGCCTATCGCGGCCTGCTGCGCACGGTGCAAGGCTCGATGGGCGCGCCCGGTTATGCGCCTGTGGCAAGTTTCGACACCGAGCGGGCGGACGAGCATCGCTGCCGCTATGTGCGGGAGCGTTGGGCCTCGGGCGCGACCGCTCCAACGCACGGTATCCGCGCCGCAAGCGCCGCGACGCCGCCAACGGAGCCCGTGGATGCCTAACTTCGACGGGGGCCATTACTTCCTCACCGCCATCCTGCCGATCAACAACCAGGGTGTCTTCGAGCACGCGGGCATCGTCAGTTCGCCCGTGAACCTCGTGCGCGACGCCCTGGAGGGGCTGCCCACCGCCCTGCAGTCGCCGGCCTCGGAGGAAATCGGCGTGCAGAGCCCCTTCGCGCGCAGCCTCAGGAATCACTTCGCGCGACTGTTCGTGCTCAACCAACCGCACTTCAACGGGCGCGATCCAACCGACTCGATTCTGGCCACGATCGAGCGAACGGATCCCCTGACGCCCGAGCCTGCGGACCGCTTGGCGTGTCCGTATCTGGTTTTCGCGGTTGATTTCGACCCCGTGCTCGACCCGGCGCAGGAACCGCGCGCCTATCTCGAGGAGCTATGGGGCGTCGCGGCCGCTGAGCTGGGCAGTGTCTTCCGCTACTGCTACGGCTTCGACGAGCAGGGCGACGCGGCGGCCTTCGCGAGCTTCGTGATTCGCGGACAGGTCGAGACGACGATGCCGTTCAACGACTACTGGACCACCCCGCCGCCGCTGCCCGGTCTGCCACCCTGGCTACTGGCGGGGCCGCCGCTGCTGGCCGTCGTGATCGGCGGGCTGTCGGTCGTGTTCGGCGGTTGGCCCTGGTGGGGCGGGGCGCTGCTGGGGCTGGCCTTGCTGATCTCCGCCGTATGGGTGGACTACGCCTTGGTCATGGCGGCCGGGGCCAAGCCGTTCCCGACCGCGCCGAACTCCACACTGCGGGAGGTCTTGAAGGCGCTGTACCTGCAGCAGGCGTTCGCGCGCTTCGCGGCGCAGCATCAGGGCGATGGCGCCGGCGCGCTGCGCGCCGCCTTCGCGGAGTTCGTGGCGCGCGCGCGGCCCGGCGAGTCGGCGGGCCCGACCCAGCCGCCGGGCGTGGTGCGCGTCGCCGAGTTCGTCGATGCGTAGGCTGGACCTGGCCGACATACAGGGAGGCATCCTGCGGGCGTACGGGCGCCAGGGATTCCCGAAGGCTCGCTACTTCTTCCTGAACATCTGCGACGCCGCCAAGGGTCGCCGGTTCGTCGAGCAGCTGATACCGCGCATAACGACCGCCTCGCGCTGGGCCGACCCGCACCGCGGCGAGGCGCTGCTGCGCGGGCGCCATCCCAAAGTGGCGGACGTCATCCGGTTCCGCGCCGGCGTGGCCGACTACCCAGGCGAAGTGCGGCTTACCAAGCCGAAGGTCGCGATCAACGTCGGCTTCAGTTTCCTCGGGCTGCTGGCCCTGGAGACTCCAACGCGAACGCTGCGAGGCATGCCCGACGAGTTCATCGACGGGATGGAGAAGCGCGCGCCCATGCTGGGGGACGCGCCCTTCCTGGCGGGCCGGGACCAGGTCTGGCGCGACGCGGCTGGCGGGCGCGCCGTGCACCTGATGGTCTCGATGAACGGCGCGATGGACGCGGACGGCCATCCCGTGCCCGAGCTGGGTGAGGCCAGCGACTGGCTGGCGGGCCTGTGCGACGCCTCGGAAGGCGGCGTCGCCCTGCTGTCGGGGGTCAGTCCCGACAACGACAGCTTCCAGGCGATGTCCGCCGTGCTGGCTGAGACCGACGGGGTGCTTTCGCCCACCAACAAGGAGCACCTGGGCCTCTCGGACGGGTTCGGCGATCCCGTGTTCGAGGGCCAGTTCGGCCGCGAAGGCGAGAAGATCAAGGCGGTCGGCGGCGGCAAGCTGCTGGGCGCCGGAAAATGGGCGCCGCTGGCGACCGGCGAGTTCCTGCTCGGCTATCCCGACGAGGCGCAGGAGATCGCCGGCGCGGCGATGCCGATCGAGTTCAGCCGCAACGGCGCGTTCATGGCCTATCGGAAGCTGCACGAGAACGTCGCAAGCTTCTCGAACTATCTGAAAGGCCAGGCTGGGCTCTATGCGGCGACGTCCGGCCTGGCGCCGGACGAGGCGCTGGCCTGGGTCACCGCCAAGCTGGTGGGCCGTTGGCCGGACGGCGTGCCGCTGATGGCGGCGCCGGATGTGGCGGCCTGGAAAGCCTTCCAAGCCGAGCTCGCCAGGGCCAAGGCGGCCGGGGACAAGCAGGCGCTTGCGGCGATCGCCCTGAAGTACGTCGACTTCACCTACGCCGGCGACCCGGACGGCGCGACCTGCCCGCTGGCCTCGCACCTGCGCCGGGGCAATACGCGCGACATGCTCGATCCGACTTTCGCGGTGAGCGCGCCGAAAGGCCAGGCAGGGTCGGCGCTGAACAATCGTCGGCGCATCCTGCGTCGAGGTCTTCCCTATGGCGTGGTCGACGCCGCCGCGCCGAGCGACGCAGGCGAGCATGGCATCGTCTTCCTCGCGGTCTGCGCCAGCCTCTTCCGGCAATTCGAGTTCGTGCAGCAGCAGTGGATCCAGTACGGGCTCGACTTCAACGTCGGCAGCGACACCTGCCCGATCGTGGGCAACCATGGTCCCGGGGCGAAATACGTGATCCCGGTGAAGCCCGACGGGCCCGACGCGCCGTTCATCTGCGATGGCCTGCCCCAGTTCGTGGAGCCGCGCGGCGGCGAGTACTTCTTCATCCCCTCGATGACGGCGCTGCGCCTGATTGCGATGGGCATCGTCGACCCGACTTGACGCCAACGGGGGAGCCGCGGGCCGATGAACCTCGTCCTCAACCTGCCGGTCGCGCTGTGGCGCTGGCTGACGCAGCTCGCCGCCGCCCTGTGGTCGTTGCTCTGGCTGGCGGCCAGGCTCGTTCCGAAGCTGCGCGCGCCAGGCGCCCTGGGCGCGGCCGCGGCCGACCCCGAGACGCAGCGCCATGGCTTTGCGCTGCTGCGCGTTCTTCCAGCCCAATCTCGTGCTCGGCCGCAGTCTGGTGAAGTCGTACCCCAACACCGGCACGGTCATCGTCTCGCGCCGCTGCGACGTGCGCGAAGTGCTGCTGCGGGACGACGTGTTCGAGGTGGTCTACGCGCCGCGCATGCAGACGATCACCGGCGGGGCCAACTTCTTCCTCGGCATGCAGGACAGCCCCGACTACGTGCGCGACGTCACCAACATGCGCATGGCGGTGCGGCGCAGCGACCTGGAGACGATCGTGCGTCCCTTCGTCGCCAAGGCCGCCGCAGCCGTCGTCGCCGCCGCGCCGGGCGCACTGGACGTCCCCCAGACCCTGACGCTGCCGGTCGCGCACCAGCTGCTGGACGTCTACTTCGGGCTGCCGGGGCCGACGCCGGCCGAGATGATCGACTGGACGACGACGCTCTTCTGGTACCTGTTCATCGACCTCGGCGCCGACCCGGCCCTGGACGCCAAGGCGCTCGCCGCCGCCGCCAGCCTGCGGGGCTACATCGACGCGGCCATCGCGGCCCGCAAGGCCTCGGGGGCGCGTCGCGACGACGTGCTGGGCCGCTGCCTGGAGCTGCAGGGCGCCGGCGCGCCCGGCATGGACGACCTCGGCATCCGCGACAACCTCGTCGGCCTCCTGATCGGGGAGCTGCCGACCACCTCCTGCGCCGCGGTGCGCGCCCTCGACCAGCTGCTGGCGCGCCCGTCGGCGCTGGCGTCCGCCGCGGGCCGCGGCCCGGGCCGGCGATGCGGCCGCCGTGGCCGGGCACGTCTTCGAGGCGCTGCGCTTCTTCCCGGTCAACCCGGTGATCTACCGGCGTGCGGCGAGCCAGGCGTGGATCGCGCAAGGCACGCTGCGCGCCCGGCGCGTGAAGGCCGGCGCCATGGTGATGGCCTCCAACCTGTCGGCCATGTTCGACGGCCTGGAGCTGCCGGCCCCGGACCGGTTCGACCCCGCGCGGCCGTGGGACCTCTACATGCTGTGGGGGTTCGGCCTGCACACCTGCTTCGGCGATCACCTCAACCGCGTCACGCTGCCGGCCCTGCTGACGCCGCTGCTGGCGCAGCCGGGCCTGCGCCGCGCGCCCGGCGCCGCCGGCCAGATCGACAGCGCCGCCACGCCCTTCCCCGTCCACATGCGGGTCGAATGGGACCGCGTCTGACCGGGGCCGGCTCTCAACTGGGCGAGGCTGGCGACAAGGTCGCGTACCCGCCCGCGGGCTGGCGGACCTTCTCGTAGGTCTGCATGGCGAGCCGGCCGGCCGGCCGTGCGCGGGTCTGCATCACGAACGCCTGCAGTTCGGGCGGCGTCTGCGCCAGCGGGGGCAGCATGCCGCCGTACTGCGGCGGCCAGGTCACCGGCGACAGCAGGGCCGCGACGACGACGTCGATCCCGCCTGGCTCGTCGCCACACAGGAAGGGCTTGCCGCCCCGCGCCGCCAGCTCCTGGTCGATGATGTCCAGCCCCGACTCGATCGACGCCTTCGCCTGGGCGACCTGGGCGGGCGTGCCGTCGAGCGCGCGGGCCAGGAGGGCGCGCCACAACGGGTAGGCCCACTTGAGCACGGCCAGCTCCCAGGCCGGCGCGCCGAAGCTCGCCACCGGATAGAGCAGCGCCTTGTGAGGCAGGATGTAGTGGTAGCAGAAGGTGCCGATCGGGTTCAGCGGCGGGATGATCTTCTGCAGGAACGCCTGGTTCCTTTGCCGCTCGTCCTCCGCTTCCCCGAACACGCGCCGGCCGGGCGGACCGTAGGCGTCGACGCCGTTGATCATTCCCGTCTTCGCCGTCCAGGGCGCCTCGCCGGGCCGCACCAGCACGGGCGGCTCGAAGCCGCCGCCGGCCAGCAGCGTGGCGGGCGCGCTGAGCAGCGGGACGTGGAATTCCTCGTAGAAGTCGATCCCGGCGCGCTCGAGCAGCCAGCGGCCCAGTTCGCAAAGGTCGCTCACCTTCATCGAGATCATCCGGAGCGGCTTGGCGGGGGTCATGCGATCGCTCCGTCTTCGACAACGGTTTCGCCCATAGCGAGCCGAATCTCACTAGCACGGCTCGCCTTAAGGTCGTGAAACGAAAACGTCGGGCAGGCGCCCCGAACCCTTCGCCGGAGCAACCATGACGAAAGCCGATGGGCGGGCGCCCGCCTTCCGGACGGCGGCGAGGCCGCCTGGTCCGGGCGCGTGGCGCGCCCGCGCCCGCCGCTGATCTCACCGTAAAGCGACCGTAAACTACGGCTCACCTCCCCTCGCCCAGCAGCGCCGCTTCCAGCTCCGCCAAGCTCGCCTCGCCGGCCTCGATGCGGTCGAGCACGGCCCGCGCCTCGCCCACCACCCGCGCCGTGTCCGCATCGCCCGGCGCGTCCAGCTCGGGGCTGTCCGCCCCCTCGCTCACCCGCGGCAGCAGCCGCGCCAGCAGCGCCACGTACTGCGGCACGTACCAGCGCTTCAGCTTGGCCAGCGTCGCCTCCTGGTCGGCCTCGAAATTCAAGAGGATCGAGCGCGCGATCCGCTTCGAGATCCGGTTGCGCGAGCCGAACACCCGCCCCGGATTGCCCGGCAGGAAGCGGCCGTTGGCGTCGCGCGGCGCGTCCCAGAAGCGCGAGTAGTGTCAGAGCTGCTCATCGTCATACGTCTCCTCTTCGTCGCTGCAGTCGGCTTCGTCCGCGCAGTCCCCGACTTCGTCGACTTCGTCGTCTTCGTCGTCTTCGTCGGGATATCCAGGCCCAGCCGGTACCCCGGGTGTTCGGCGTAGTATCGCTCCACCTCCGCCCGCCACTCGGCGTCGTTTTCGTAGCCGCTGCAGGGACAGGTCCCGCCCTTCCGCCTGCGTCCGTTGCAGGGGATCAGGTAGACCATCCTTCCCGGCGCCTTCGGCGAGGCGGCGACCGCCGACGCCGCGTCCTGCGGCGCTGCCGCCGGCGGGCCGCCCTCGCCAAACCGCCGCCGCATCTCGCGCCCCCAGGCCGCAAGGCTGAACCGCCCGGCCCGAAGGCCTCGCGCGCGATCGCCTCCCACCAGGCCTGCTCCAGGCCCGCCGCCGCCCGCAGCGCCGCGTCCAGCCCCGCGTCCTCGGCCGCCTCAGCCGCCAGCGCCTGCCGGGCTCAGCCCAAGCGCCGTGGCGATCTCCGCCCGCCCCTGCCCGGCCGCGCCGAGCCGCAGGACCAGCGCCTCCCGCCAAGCCGCGTCTGCATCTTCCGCATCCGCCGCGCCGTCGTCGTCATTCGAAGCCTCGTTTCGATTGCAATTTGGGGCGCCGACAGTAACGACACTTCCGGTGAATCGTCAAGCAAAATCGAACGAAAAGAGAACGCTTGACGGTGAACACAACGGGAACACTTATAGGGTGCGTCCACATTCCCAGAAGGAGACCCACGTGGCCGCACCCCTCATCCGACACTTCCGCCTGGCCCCCGCCCCTGTTGACGGCGCGCCGCAACCCCTGACCCTCAGCTGCGGGCCCGAAGGCCCCGCCCTCGCCGGCGCCCCGCTCTTGCGCAAGACCGACGCCGGCTTCGCGCCGCCGCCGCGAGACGAGCTCGCCGCCCTCACCCTCGCCGCCTACGGCGAGATCGCCAACCTCAAGCGCCTCACCCGCGGCCTCGCCGCCGCCGCCAACGCCCTGAACCAGGGCGACCTCCCCCTCGCCATGACCGCCACCGTCCACCTGCAGCTGCCGGACGTGACGGCCGAGGGCGCGGCCCGGCTGGCGGCGGTGGCCGACTACCTCGCCAAGCGGGGGGCGTCGGAGGCGGCGGAGGCTGCGCCGGGGTGAGTGGTCGGCATTGAGCGTTCAGCGAAGCTCGTTTCCAGTGCGGAAGCCAGCGATCGGCGGGAGCGGAGCGCAACTGATATGCTGAAGCCAATTCAGAGAAGAAGTGGCTGCCGCGTCTCGTCCAGGCGCAACACGCCAAGCATCAGCCATTGCTTCGGTCGTTTCTTCACCGTGCCAAGCGCAAGCGCGACGCCGCCCGCAGCGTCGTAGTTGCGTTCGTAGGTGTCCTTGAGGTGGTTCAGCGCTCCCTCCTCGCCGAGCTTGTCCTTGAGGTTGAAGAAGGCGGCCCCCGTCTCCCAATCGCCGCAGCCCATGTCATGGTCCCCGGCGTCGTCCGAGAACTCGACGCGCAGGTCGTAAGGACAAGGTTCAAGGCGCACGAGCTCCGGATCAAGGAAGCTCGCTTGCGACTGAGCCTTGTCCCGACGGACGATTTCGTCTGCGATGTCCTCGGCAGTCCGCCGCTTCCACTTGAAGCGCAGCGCTCTCGGACGCACCAGGGTCAAGCTTTCGCCTCGATCAGTGGCCTCAGCGGCCGACCCGCGGAAGAGCGGATCGAAGAAGCCCTCGCGGGCCGCCTTCGACATGCTTCCTATCTTCTTGAGCGTGGGCTCGTTGACGCGCCGGCTCTCAGCGCGGGTGTCGTCCCTTGGCGTTTCCGGACGATACGCGATGACGTCCCAGCGATCGAACTTTGCCTCGCCGGAGAGATACCGATACCGGATCGGATAGAGACGGCGCCATTGGCCATCAGTCGTGACGCCGGCGCAGCAGACAGTCTCGCCGTATTTCTGACTAGCTTGCGGCCACGCTTTCACCAACACGATGGTCTGTTCGAGTTCGGACACCTCGCGCCTCTTCGACCTTCAAGTGAAGAATCGACAAATTCGTCGTCGAAGCAACGTGCGCGGCAACAATCGAACGGTGGCAACCGGACGGCTCGCGCTCGTAGCACAGGAGAGCGACGCGCCGCCTGGACGCCAGCGCCGAGAGTTGCCGCAGCGCCGCCCGAGCGGCCGCTGTTTCCAAGTGGGCCCCGAAGATTCGCCTGAATTGGTCGTCGCGACCCGCCCGGGCGGCCTCGCGCCCTTCTTTCGGATCGCCGAGTTCCTTTAGGTGCAGGTAGTCGCATCCTTTGCTGCGGACACGCTGGGACAAGGCGGTTTTCGAGAAGCCACGACGGCGGCTGACCGCCACCGCCCTGACGTCGACCAGCAATTCTACGCCTGCTTCCGCCAGCGCTGCATCGAACGCTTCGGGCGACGCGCCCTCGTAACCGATCGTAGTGATCCGCTGCATCGTGCTGTTCCTCTCGCTCGCCCGGTTCGAAGCTAATCCGGTTAACGACCAATTCACGGCGCGATCCCCCGGCTGAAGCCAGCGGGCAACGGTCCCTTGGAGCTGACCCTTGAAAAGACCGTCATCCTTGCTCACGTGTAGCCCACAGGTTACAGTGAGCAAGGACTCGTACTCGCGATGGCGGTCGTCAAGATCAACCCGATCGAGATCGAAGGTCGGTGGCATTCGGGAGTGGCGCTCGACCTGCACACAACGAGCAGCACACCAATCGGCCACAATGAATATGGCCACATGCAGTTCGATACGGTCCGGCCGGAGATCGCCGAGCTATTGTATCGTTTGAAGAACCGGGCTGATCGCGACGCGGCGTCGCCGATCATCGAAACGGCGGCGCACTTCCTCGCCGGGCATCGGGATAAGTTCGATGCGATCGTTCCGGTGCCCCCCTCGCACGAGCGGGCCGTCCAGCCGGTCATCATTCTGGCAGAGGGGATCGGCCAGGCGCTGAACGTCCCAGTTCTCGCCTGCATCGGCACGACCCGGCCGACATCGCAGCTGAAGAACGTCACCGATCCCGAGGAGCGGAAGAAGCACGTTGAGGGACTCTATCAAGTCGACGTTAATCAGACGCGTGGGCGGCAGGTGCTTCTCTTCGATGACCTCTTCCGCTCTGGAACGACGATGAATGCGATCACCGAGCTTCTTCTGGATCCCGGCGAAGCAGCAGTCGTGCGCGCCCTGACCATCACCAAGACACGGAGCAACCAATGAATACGATCTTCATAGGGGGCTCGCGGCATGTCTCGCGTCTTCCGTCAGACGTTAAGAAGCGGCTGGATAACGTCGTCGCCAGCGGCCACCAAGTCATCGTGGGAGACGCCAACGGCGCGGACAAGGCCGTCCAGAAGCATCTTCTCGAAAGACAGTACGACAAGGTCGTGGTTTTCTGCACGGGCGACACGCCACGCAACAACCTCGGCACTTGGCGCACTCACCATGTCGATGCGCCCAAAAGTGCCAGGGGCTTCCATTTCTACGCGGCCAAGGACCGCGAGATGGCGCGCGAGGCCGACTTCGGGCTGATGATCTGGGACGGAAAGAGCGCCGGCACGCTCCTGAACGTGATGCGCCTAGTGACCGCCGGAAAGATCGCGGTCCTCTTCGATGTGCCCGCGAAGGACGTCGTGAACATCAAGAACTCTCGACACATGGAAAACCTTCTTCTCCCGCTGCGATGGAGCGCTCCAGTTCGACATCAAAGAACGCGCGACGCCGGAGGAGTGGCGCCTTGCCGAGTCCGATGATCAGCCGAGCTTACTTCCGTCCCTCGACGCAACCGAAGTCGCATCGCAGACTGTGTCCAAGCCTTTGCCGCCGGTGCCCCTCCCGACGGCAATCGAGGATGTCGTCATCGTGCTGAACCGCGCATTGGCCGAGGGCGACGCCACCGCGATCGCCAACACGCTGGGTCTCGTCGCGCGCGAACGCGGAATGAGTCAGGTAGCGCGTGACACTGGCCTCGCGCGCGAGAGCCTTTATCGTGCACTCGACGCCAAAGGAAACCCCGAATTCGCGACGGTCCTTAAGGTGTTCACGTCGATTGGACTGCGGCTCGAAGCGAAGGCAGACAACCCCGGCACGGAGCCCGAGAGCGCCAGCTGAACATCGCCAAGTCGCGCAATCGGTCCCGTTCTCAGCTGCTCACACTTCGAGCACGCTATTACACCGCAGCCGTAGAGCGCGGCTCTTCCGGCAACCGGCGCGCGAGTGTAGTGATGGCATAGCTTGAAACCTAGGCCAGCGGCTGCATGCCAACAACAAAGACCTTCTCCTTGTACCTGGCAAAGCCGGGTGTCGAAGAACTCGACGATATCCTGACTGAAAACGCGAAGGACCTCGTCGAACGCGGTCGCGTGAAGCGTATCACGTCCGACAAATTCGCCGACGACAGCGTGCTATTGATCTTTCCTGGCGTTCCGGTGAAGCCGAAATGGGTGAAGCACCTTGAAGGCACTTTCGACATCAAAGACAGGCTGACCTCTCAGTCTCCGTGCGCCGTTGTGGTGTTCAAACAGGACGCGCGCGTCTTCGCCCTCAGTTTCTCATACGGCCATGTTTATCTGGACGATGCCAAGACGGAGGCGGACTTCGGCCTCAAGGTGGCAATCAACGCCGTTAGCGCCGACAAGCTCCGCAGCGTTGAGCGCTCCAACATTGGCGCGGCAATTCGAGACTTCGCCCAGGCAGCCGGACAGCGCGAACTCCGAGCCTTCGGCTTCGACGAAGCCCTGGACCTGATCCGCAAGGTCAGCGGACGAGCGACTGACGACGATTTTGCAGACTTGGTGACGGGCGCCAGAGCCCTTCGTTTCTCAAAGAAAATCGAAATAGCCGACGTGCCTGATGCTGCTGTCGAGGCGCTCCACCTGTTCGGCCAGAACACCTACCAAGACACTGCTTTCAAGATCATCGACTTTCTTTCGCCAGTGCTCGACAGCGAGCTCGCTGCGGCGCTCGACGCGGGGCTGGTGACGGCGATTAAGGACGGCAGCGATGAATTCGAAATCGCAATTCCGGACATCGTACCGACCGGCGTTGGTACATTTCGCTTCGAGAAAGCCGGTTTCAGCGAATACCACCCCGACTTGTCGCTCGACTTGTATCGCGACGAACTCGGCGATGAACTCGCCGCGTTGACAGCAGAAGACATCAAGAAGCACCGAATTGCTGCTTATTCTGATGGCGGCGATGTTCAGATCGACTCCTGGTCCGTGCGGCATGCGCTTGTCGGCTCCATCACCTACGGTGAAGAGCGCTACGCCCTGAATGAGGGTGTCTGGTATCGAATTGACCAAGCATACAAAGACGCCGCCGACCAAGTCTTTGAACGCCTAAGGGGCGGCCCCGACCCTCATTTCATACCACTCAGGAAGACCATCGAAGCCCGGCAAAAGGGAAAGAAGCCGAAGGCTTACTATCAGTCGGAGGAAACCTACAACGCCGAGCGGGCCGCCGCTTCCGGCTACCTCCTGATGGACCAAAAGTTGATCGAAATTCCCGACGAGCCGGCCGCGGCATTGAGGCTTGCGACCTCCTTGATGTGCAGGGCCGACGCTTCATCCACGTGAAGAAGAGCTCGCGCCAATCAAGCGTGCTCAGCCATTTCTTTAAGCAAGGCGCCAACGCAGCGCAGATGCTGCGGAAGTTTCCGCCGTTTCGCGCGGCCCTCGTTGCAAAGGTGCGAGAGCTGTACGGTGACGCCGTCGCTCATGGGCTTGAAGCGACTCTGGAAGAGCGTTGGACCGTGGAATTTCAGATCGCGGACATGCCGCGCGCCAACGGGACTTTTAACATACCCGTTTTTCTCTAAGCTGACCTTGCGCGATGAAACCCGTGCGATGGAGGCTATGCAGTATGGCGTGGCAGTACGGTTCATTCGTCTAACCGCACCTGCGTAGGCCGACGCTAGCCACCCTCCTTTTGGGTCCGCCCGCTCGAATTAGACGCGCAACCCGGAGCCTCGCGTTTCGCGTTCAAACGAGAATGAGCCACTAAGCGCTCGCCGCGCCGCCCTTCTTTTCGGCGTAGATCAGCAGCGGCTGGGCGCGGCCTTCGACGACTTCGGCGTTGACCACCACTTCCTCGACGCCCTGCATGGTCGGCAGCTCGTACATGATGTCCAGCAGGATGCCCTCCAGGATCGAGCGCAGGCCGCGGGCGCCGGTCTTGCGCGCGATGGCCTTGCGGGCGATCGCCTTCAGCGCGTCGTCGCTGAACGTCAGGCCGACGTTCTCCATCTCGAACAGGCGCTGGTACTGCTTGATGAAGGCGTTCTTCGGCTCGACCAGGATCTTGACCAGGGCCTCCTCGTCGAGGTCGTCGAGGGTGGCGATCACCGGCAGGCGGCCGATGAACTCGGGGATCAGGCCGAAGCGCTGCAGGTCGTCCGGCTCGACCTGGCGCAGGATCTCGCCGGTGCGCCGGTCGTCCGGGTCGGCCACCTTGGCCGAGAAGCCGATCGAGGTGCCCTTGCCGCGCCCGGAGATGATCTTCTCCAGGCCCGCGAAGGCGCCGCCGCAGATGAACAGCATGTTGGTGGTGTCGACCTGCAGGAACTCCTGCTGCGGATGCTTGCGCCCGCCCTGCGGGGGCACGGAGGCGACGGTGCCTTCCATGATCTTCAGCAGCGCCTGCTGCACGCCCTCGCCGGAGACGTCGCGGGTGATCGAGGGGTTGTCGGACTTGCGGCTGATCTTGTCGACCTCGTCGATGTAGACGATGCCGCGCTGCGCGCGCTCGACGTTGTAGTCGGCGGCCTGCAGCAGCTTCAGGATGATGTTCTCGACGTCCTCGCCGACGTAGCCCGCCTCGGTCAGCGTGGTGGCGTCGGCCATCGTGAACGGCACGTCGATGATTCGGGCCAGCGTCTGCGCCAGCAGCGTCTTGCCGACCCCGGTGGGGCCGACCAAGAGGATGTTCGACTTCGACAGCTCGACGTCGTTGTTCTTCTGGGCGTGGCTGAGGCGCTTGTAGTGGTTGTGCACCGCGACCGCCAAGACCTTCTTGGCGTGGTCCTGGCCGATCACGTAGTCGTCGAGCACCTCGCGGATCTCGCGCGGCGTCGGCACCCCGTCCTTCGACTTCACGAAGGCGATCTTGTGCTCTTCGCGAATGATATCCATGCACAGCTCGACGCATTCATCGCAGATGAACACGGTGGGGCCGGCGATGAGCTTGCGGACCTCGTGCTGGCTCTTGCCACAGAAAGAGCAATAAAGGGTGCTCTTGCTGTCGCCGCTCGCGGCTTTGGTCATCTTCCTGTCTCACTCTCGAACGGCGCCTGGGCCACGCAAGCGCCGGCGGGAAACCGGACGACGCGCACTCCAAGGCCTTGCAGGATACGCGCCGCGGGTTGTCTAATCCTTGACATTCCCCGATCCGGCCACGGATCACAAGCCTCCCTGCGGAGACTCGCCGTGGGTAAGTCGCCGCAGCTGGTGGATTGCGCGCATCGCAGAAAAGGCCCGATCCCGATATGGGGGACACCGCGCAGGAGCGCCAGCCGGAGACCCCATTCAGGCCCCTGGTGGCGTTCGACTTCGACGGAACGCTGACCTCCGAGGACAGTTTCATGGCGTTCCTGGCCTGGCGGGCGGGCGCCCGCGGCTACCTGGCCGGCCTCGCCGCGCTGGCGCCGGCGGCGGCGCGCTACCTGATCGACCGCGACCGCGGGCGGATCAAGGCGGCGGCGGCGCGCCGCTTCCTCGCCGGCGTGCCGCGCGCCGAGCTGGAGGCCGAGGCGCAGCGTTTCGCCACGCTGCGCGGCCGCGCGCTGCTGCGGCCCGACGCGCTGCGCGCCTGGCGGCGCTGGCAGGGCGACGGCGCGCGGCTCGTCATCGTCACCGCCTCGCCGGAGACCATCGTCGCGCCGATCGCCCGGGCGCTGGGCGCCGACCGGCTGATCGGCACGCGGCTCGCCTTCGATGCGGCGGGCCGCGTCACCGGCGCGTTCGAGGGCGCGAACTGCCGCGGCGCCGGAGAAGGTGCGGCGCCTGCGCGAGGCGTTCGGCGACGACGTGAGGCTGGAGGCCGCCTATGGCGACACGGGCGGGGATCGCGAAATGCTGGCGCTCGCCGACGAGAAGGGCTTCAAGGTCTTCAACGGCAAGGGCAGGAACGGTCCGATATGAGACACGCCAGGGACGAGGACCTCGACCGCATCGAGCCTCTGCTGGAGCAGATCCGCGCCGCAAGCGCCGGCCGGCTGAAGGAGAAGAAGCGCGGCTGCTTCTATCTGAAGTCGAAAGGCTTCCTGCACTTCCACGAAGACCCCAAGGGCATGTTCGCCGACATCGAGGACGATCGCATCCGCATCGACACGCCCGCCGGCGCGGCCGAGCTGCTGGCGCGCATCGCCGCCGTCGCCGCGCGCGCCTGACCCCCATGACCGCGCCGCCCGCCCTCCCCGATCTCGACATCCGCATCGACGGCGCCGTCGCCGAGGTGCGGCTCGCCCGCCCGCAGGCCCGCAACGCGCTCTCGCAGGGGCTGATGGCGCCAGCTGATCGAGGCGGCCGCCTTCTTCCGCGCCTCCACCGAGGTGCAGGCGATCATCCTCACCGGGACCGACGCCTACTTCTCCGCCGGCGCCGACCTCGCCGACCCGGACCGCGTGCAGCCGCGCACCCGGCTCGAGCAGCGTCAGCAGGTGCGCATCGGGCCGGACATGTGTGCGGCCTGGGAGGGGCTGGAGCAGGTGACCATCGCGGCGATCGAGGGCTACTGCATCGGCGGCGCGGCGGCGCTGGCGGTGGCGCTCGACTTCCGCATCGCCGGCGAGGGCGCCTATCTGCGCCTGCCCGAGATCGCGCTCGGCATGAACATGAGCTGGGGCGCCCTGCCCCGCGTCGCCGCCCTGGTGGGCCCCGCGAGGGCCAAGCGCTTCGCCATCTTCTGCGAGCCCTGCGACGCCGATCAGGCGCTGGCCTGGGGCATGATCGACGAGATGACGCCGAAGGGCGGCGCGCTCGCGGCCGCGCGGGTCTGGGCCGCCAAGGTCGCCGCGCTGCCGCCGCTGCCGGTGCGGATGACCAAGGAGGCGATCAACGCGCAGGCGAACGCGCTGCACCGCGCCACGTCGGTGATGGACCGCGACCAGTGGATGCTGACCAGCGAGACCAGCGACTTCCGCGAAGGCGCCGCCGCCTTCCTGCAGAAACGCCCGCCGAAGTTCCGGGGGGATTGAGCCAGGTCGGTGAACTGCGCCCGGGGGCGGTGACTAGCGCTCCCCTCCCCCTTGCGGGGAGGGGTCGGGGGTGGGGGTGCAAGCTGGATCGACGGGGATTGTCGCTTCACGCGCCTAGCGGGCGGACTGCGAGCTGACACCCCCACCCCTAACCCCTCCCCGCAAGGGGGAGGGGAGCGCGTCGGCCGACAGCCGGGCGACTTTGGAAGCCCGCTGGCGCCCTAACCCCTGACCGCGGCGAGCGCCTCGCCGACCGTCTTGGCGCGCCGATACTCGACCCTCATGCCGCCGTACTCGATCACCTCGCCGCAGCCGGCGCAGGTGAACTTCGGATCGATGCCGTGGCCGCACACGTGCGTCGAGGCGTGCGGCTCGGCGCCCCGCCCGTAGATGTGCACGTCGCCCCAGGCCTTCAGCGACAGCAGGATCGGAAACAGGTCGGCGCCCTTCGGCGTGATCAGGTATTGCCGCCGCCCGAGCGACAGCTCGTCCGAGCCGATCCTCAGGATGCCGTAGTCGACCAGCTTCTTCAGCCGCGCCGCGAGCACGCTGCGCGCGATGCCGAGGCCGCGCCGGAAGTCCTCATACCGCCGGACGCCCAGGAAGGCGTCACGCAGGATCAGCAGCGTCCACGGATCGCCGACCACCGACAGCGCCGCCGCGATGGCGCAGGTGTCCTTCTCGTATTGCTCCGACCATCCCATCGAGCTCCCTCCCCCAGGGCCGTCAGGTTCTCATGTCGCTAAATCACTCATATTTGGTATGTGGTGAACGGGCGCATGGCCGCTTCATGCCGCCGGCTCGACCTGACCGGCGGCCTCGGCTTCGGCCGCCAGCTGCTGCAATGTCTCGGCGTGGCTGGCCCGCGTGATGCGGTAGCCGGAGAGCAGCGTGAAGGCGATCGCGTAGAGGCCGATGACGGTCGGCACGTAGATCATCGCGAAGTGGCGCATCACCTCCGGCGGCACCTTGGACGGGTCGAGGCCGGGGGTCAGGTGGACGACCGCGACGATGGTCGAGGCGGTCAGGATGCCGAAGCCGGAGGTCGCCTTCGCCACGAACGCCGAGGCGGCGAAGAAGAGGCCCTCCGAGCGGCGGCCGGTCCGCAGCTGCGAGGCCTCGACCACGTCGGCGATCATCGACGAGCCGGTGGTCGCCGAAATGATCCCGAAGGTCACGCCGGCGACCGAGGTGCAGAAGATGATCTCAAGCAGCAGCTGGCTGTGGTTGGGCGGCATCAGGCCGAAGATCCGCAGCACGAGCGGCGTCAGCCCGGTCGCCACCGACAGCACCATCATCAGCCGCGTGACGGTGCGCTTGGCGAACCGGCGCGAGAGGATCGGCACCGCGATCAGCGCGAACACCGCCGAGAGGTAGACGCCGAGCGTCAGGTAGGAGATCTGCTTGGAGGTGAACTCCCAGAAGTAGGTGTTGAAGTAGATGTTCAGCGAGGCGGCCATGCCGCCGGCCATCGCGCCGGAGACGCTGGAGGCCAGCAGGAAGAGGAACGAGCGGTTCGACAGCGTCTCGCGCATCTCGCCGAGCGCGCGCACCGGCGTCAGGCCGCGCTTCGGCGGCGGCGGCATCAGGTTGGGAATGTGCCGGTGCGTGCCGATCGCCGAGATCAGGATGAAGACGACAATGATCGCGGCGGCCGCCATGCCGTAGTGGGCGTAGCCGGCCGGGTTCAGCTGGCCGACGCGGTGCGTCGCGTCCGGCGTCAGGAAGACCGCATAGGCGAGGTAGTTCACCGTCAGCCCGCCGACCCAGCCGAAGAAGAACCGGTAGGAGAGCAGCACCGAGCGCTGCTCGTAGCCGGTGGAGAACTCCGCCGAGAGCGCCGAGCTCGGCACCTCGAACAGCGACGACAGCGTGCGGATCACGATCGCGGTGACCAGCAGGTAGCCGAACAGCGCCATCCCGTGCCAGTGCGGCGGGTTCCAGAGCGCCAGGTAGGCCAGCCCGAACGGCAGCGCCACGGCATACATGAAGGGATGGCGCCGGCCCCAGCGGCTGCGGGTGTTGTCCGACAGCTGGCCGATCAGGGGATCGATGCAGGCGTCGAAGATGAGCGCGATCAGCGCCGCCAGCGCCACCCACTGCGCCGGCACGCCCATCACCTGGTTGTAGAAGAACACCAGGAAATAGGAGAACCCGTTGTCCTTGACCCCGAAGGCGACCGAGCCGGCGCCGTAGAGCCACCGCGTCGGCACGTCGACCTCGCGCCGGGCGTGGACCGCCGCCTCGGCCGCGCCGGCGGCGGCGGCTTCGGGCGCGGGCGCCGGCGCGGCGGTCAAGCGCGCGATCCTTCAGCAGCGGACGCGGCGGACGCGAGACATCCCCTCATGAGCGACTTTCCGCTTTGCACCGTCCCGGACGCACCATAGCGGCGTCCGCGCGCCCCGCCAGCCCTCCTAGTCCGTCATGGCCGACCGTAAGTGTCGGCCACCCATGCACACGCAGTCGGTCGTGGCCGCGCCTGGCGCGGCCACTCGCACCAAGGTGTTCATGGGTCGCCGGGACTGGCGCCCGGCGATGACGGAAATGTGGAGGTCCCTTATTCCGCCGCAGCCCGCGCCTTCAGCAGCGCGTCGATGTCCGCCGCGCTGTGGCGCTCGGCCAGGCCCGGCGGCTCGCCCCAGGGGCGGTTGACCAGCGGCCACGCTTCACCGCCGGCCGGTCGCCGATCTCTTTGGTCCAGCGCTGCAGGTGCTTGTAGTCCTGCACGGCCAGGAACTCGCCGCCGCCGTACATCAGCCCGCTGCGCCGTGCCGCCGTACCAGGGCCAGACCGCCATGTCGGCGATCGTGTAGTCGTCGCCGGCCAGGTACTCGGCCTCCGCGAGGCGGCGGTCGAGCACGTCGAGCTGGCGCTTCACCTCCATCGCGTAGCGGTCGATGGCGTATTCGATCTTGGTCGGCGCATAGGCGTAGAAGTGGCCGAAGCCGCCGCCGAGGTAGGGCGCGCTGCCCATCTGCCAGATCAGCCAGGACAGGGCCTCGGCGCGCGCCTTGGGCTCGGTCGGCAGGAAGGCGCCGAACTTCTCGGCCAGGTGCAGCAGGATCGCGCCGGACTCGAAGACGCGGAACGGCTCGGGCCCGCTGCGGTCCATCAGCGCCGGGATCTTCGAGTTGGGGTTCACGGCCACGAAGCCGCTGCCGAACTGGTGGCCGTCGATGCGGATCGTCCAGGCGTCGTACTCGGCGCCCGCATGGCCCGCCGCCAGCAGCTCCTCGAACATGATGGTGACCTTCTGGCCGTTCGGGGTCGCCAGCGAATAGAGCTGGAACGGATGGCGCGCCGAGCGGCAGCTCTTCGTCGTGGGTCGGGCCGGCGATCGGGCGGTTGATGTTGGCGAAGCGCCCGCCGCTCTCCTTGTTCCAGGTCCAGACCTTCGGCGGGACATACTCTGGGGGCGGGACGTATTCGGCGGCGTCGGTCATGCGGCAAGCTTCCTAGCGATGTTGGGCGGCCCGCGGCTGATGTGGCCCGCGCGCCGCCGTTTGGCCAGAGCTATCGGGCGCCGGCGAGCAGGCGTCCGGCCGAACGCGGGGACCTTGCAGGCCATCGAAGGATGGCGCCGGGTGGAAGGTCAGCTTCCCGAAGCGCCGCCAACGGGGAAGAACGACCCTGAGCGGCCGTTTCGGCGGCTAGCCTCGGGCGACCGCCCCGCGCCATGAGCGGAAGTTGGCTCCAGCCACAGAGCCGACGTTCCCAACGGAGAAGTCGGGGCGGACCTCTGCGCCCTGGAGTAGCTGCGGGACGTGTGACCGAGATGTGGGAGGGCCGACCGCGGCCGGCCCTCCCGTCTCACACTAGTGAACGGCGGCGAGTGTCTCTGACTTCGCCGAGGGCGACGGCGCCAGCGCTTCGCGGGCGAGCGCGATGGACTGGTCCATCCTGTCCGCGCGTCTGGTCAGCTCGTCGTTGAGCTCTGTGATGCGCCGCTTGATGTCCGCTTCGGCGCCCGCTTCGGCGTTGACGAGCTGGGCGTTGAGCGCGTCGATCTTGCGGGTCAGTTCGTCCTTGACCTGAGTGGCGCGCGTCTCGAGCTGGCGCACGGCGGCCTCGAGGTCGGACCGCGCCTGGTCGATCCGCTGGTCAAGCTTGGCTCGGCGATCCGACGCCGCGCGCGCCCACTCCTCGCGCAGCCGTTGGAGCTCGGCGCGGCGTGCGGCAGCCTCGCGTTCGGCCTGCTCTTCCTCGAACACCAATCGCATCTGGCGGATGACGATGCCGCCCGCGGCGTCCATCTCGACGTCCACCGGCGTCACCCAGGTCTCGGCGAGCTCCGCGACGACGGCGTAGTGCCCCGGCTTGAGCTCGCGCTCGACCTGGTGCAGGAACTCGTCGCTGACGTCGATCTCGCGAGCGTCCTGCACGAGGCCGATCAGCGCCCCGCCGCTCAAGCCGAGCGCCGCGCCAACCGGGCCGCCAAGCACGCCGACGAGCACGCCGACGAGCGAGCCGACGGCGATGCCGACCGGAGGTTGGTCGTCCCGAGCCTCGAGCGTCTTTATCGCGCCGGGCGCCTCCTTCCTGATGACCGTGAAGCCATAGAGGCTAACGGAACCTTCGGCGTGAAGACGCCGCAGGCGGCGAACGCCGTCGTACGCCTTGGCTTCATCCGGAAACACCACCACCACGAACTCATCCATCACCGTTCTCCTTCTCGGAGCCAGGCTCGAAGGTGCGGGCAGGGAGCCGAAGCCTGGGGCCAAATCCCTGTCCTGTCGCTGGACCGGCGGCGCGCCGCCCGACCCAGAGGCCAAAGGCGGGACGCGGGCCGCGACCTCGCGCCTCGGCTCGTTGTCCCTGCGTTAACCATCCGCCCCGCACGGGCATTCCGCGTTGAGCTAGGTCAAAGGCGCGCCCGGGGCTGCGCCGAACTTTCAAGCGTAGGTGGCGGGATCTCGGGCGGCGCCAATGAAGAACCGCGCGGTCAACGCGCCGAACACCGCGCCGCCGACGTGGGCGAGGTAGGCGACGCCGCCGGTTTGCGCCTCGGTGATCGCGCCCACGCTCACCAGTTGGCTGACAAGCCACAGCCCGATTAGCAGCGCCGCCGGAACGAAGGTCACCCGCGCGAACCAGCCGAAGATGAGCACCGAGCGGATCTGGTCATTCGGATATGTGACGAGGAATGCGCCCATTACCGCTGCGATCGCCCCACTGGCCCCGAGGCTTGGAATCGTGGAGCCCGGATCGCCGGCGACCTGGGCAAGCATCGCCACGATGCCGCCCAACACATAGAAGAGGCCGTACTTCAGCCGCCCCATGGCGTCCTCGATCTCGGGCCCAAACGCCCATAGGAACACCATGTTGCCGACGATATGGGACCAGCTGGCGTGCAGGAACATCGAGGTGACGAGGGTCGTCAGGTGACGCCCGGCGACGAGGTCGGCGGGAACCAGCGCCCAGCGGGCGACGAACGGATCGCCGAAGGCCAGCTCGCAGCAAAAAACAACCGCGTTGGCGGCGATCAGGGTCGCCGTCACCACCGGGAAGCGCACGGGGCGCCGCGACTCGTCCCGCAGGGGGATCATGTCGCGAACGCTCCGCAGCGCTCGCCCGTACGCAGGCTCAGGACTTGACCGCGCGCGAGACCATGATGAGGCCGATGCCGCTGGTGATGAAGTTCACGCCGAACAGCACCCCGAGCACGATCGCCGAGATCGCCGGCCAGCGCGCGAAAATCACGAGGGCCAGGATGATGCTGGCGGCAGCCGAGAAGAGCATGGCGCCCCACCCGGCGGCAGGCCGCATCTCGAACGCGAAGACCGCCTCGTACGCGCCTTGCAGCATGAACAGCGCGCCCACCATGAGCGTGAGCCCCAGCGCGCCGGCCGCAGGGTTGAACAGCGTGTAGACGCCGGCGCCGATAGCGGCGAGCGAATACAGCAGCGCGCCGAAGAACGGGCCGGCGCCCCGGATCGAGAATGAGACAGCGAGGCTCATGATCCCGAAGATCAGGAACAGGCTGCCGGCGAACAGGGTGATGGCGAGCGTCGAGACCATGGGAAAGACCAGCGCCGCCACACCCACGACGACCATGCCCGCGCCGGTCCATGTCAGCCAGCGCGTGGCGCTCTTCACGCGATCTTCGAATGGATGGAAACCAACTGAAGTCGTACTCATCGCACCCTCCTTTCGGGTTGCTTGCTGAGGAAGACTCTGCAGCGCAGTGGGCGCCCGCCCAGCTCGCCGCGCATTGAGGTAAATCAAGGGTTGCGCGCTCCGGCCGAGAACGTCGGATCGTTGGCGCTGTCGCGTCGGGGGACGGCAGCGGGTTCATGGCGACGCCGCGCCGGTGGGCCCGAGCACCTCGTGCACCGCGCGCGCGGCGATCCCGTCGGCCTCGGCTGCGGCGAGGCCGAGGCCGCGCAGCAGTAGCGCGCACAGCTGTTGGGTGATGACCGCCGCGACGCTTCGGCTCGGCTCGGCGATCACGCGCGCCAGCATGGCCTGCGCGGCGCCGATCACCAGCAGCACGCCCGCTTCGGCGGTCGGCACCGCGAACCGCCCTGCGAGCAGTCCCTGCGAGATGTCCGCCACGACGCCCTGGTTCAGCGGCGTGGTCACGTGCGACGCCTGGGATGACCCGCGCAGCATCACGCCGGCCCTGCGCGGATCGCTCAACGCGCTCAGCACATAGAGGCAGACGGCCCGCGCCACGCGGCTCGCCGGGTCATCGATCCCCGCGTTCAGCTGGGTGACGGCGGCTTCGAGCTCGCCGCGCACCTGCGAGGCCACGGCCTCGGCGAACGCTTCCTTGTCGTCGAAGTGGTTGAAGAAGCTGCCCTTGGCGACGCCGCCGGCGCGGACGATCTCGTCGATCGCGATCGCATCGATCGGCTTTTCCGCCATCAGCCTCAGCCCTGCGTCGAGCAGCGCCTGCCGGGTGCGGGCCCGGCGCGACACCGCGCCGTTCGCCTCGCCGTCCGTGCCTTCGGGGGTAGCTGTAATGACCATATGGTCAAATAACGCGGTTAGACGTTGGACGCAAGCCCCCTCTTGACCGGGCGACTTGCATGGCTGCTGACGTTGATGTATTGACCATACAGTCATATGGAGAAGCGACATGAGCGTCACCCGTGCCGAGGACATCGCCCACGTGCGCTTCGCCGCGCCCGATCTGGAGGCGATGCGCGCCTTCCTGCTCGACTTCGGCCTCGTCGAGGCCGCGCCGCCGGCCGAGCGGCTCTTCATGCGCGGCCTTGGCCAGGCGCCTTTCGTGCACGTCACCGAGCGCGGCGACCCGGGTTTCCGCGCGGTCGGCTTCCGGGTCGCCGACCTCGCCGACCTCGAGCGCCTGGCCGAGTTCGACAAGGCCGCGGTCCAGACGTCCGAGGCGCCGGGAGGCGGTTTCGTCGTCCGCCTCCAGGATCCGGACGGACATGTCGTCGAGGCGGTCGCCGGCCAAAGACTGGCGGCCGCCGGACCCATCGAGGATGCTACGCCGTGGAACGATGCGCGGCTCCACCAACGGCTGCGGGCCACCCGGCGCATCGCCCCCGGGCCGGCACGCGTGCTGCGGCTCGGCCACGCGGTGCTCAACGTCACGAATTTCCGGGCGTCCGAGCGCTGGTACAAGGAGCGTTTCGGCCTCCTCACCTCAGACGAGATCGCGCTGAACCCGGAGGTCTCGGTGGGCGCCTTCCTGCGCTGCGACCGGGGGGCCGCGCCCACGGACCACCACACGCTGTTCCTGCTGCAGAGCCCGCGCGGGCCGGGCTTCAACCACGCCGCCTTCGAAGTGGTCGACCTGGACGACCTGATGCGCGGTCACGATCACCTGTCGGCGGCCGCGTACAGGAGCGCCTGGGGCGTCGGTCGTCACGTCCTCGGCAGCCAGGTCTTCGACTACTGGCGCGACCCCTATGGCCATATCCTCGAGCACTGGACGGATGGGGACCTCTTCACCGCCGAGGATGGCCCCAACCGGGCCTTCGTGAAGGACCTGGTCGGCGCCCAGTGGGGTCCGGCCATGCCCTCCGACTTCGGCTGAAGGAGCGAAGATCATGAGGCTCGTCACCTTCCAGGCCGGCCCTGCGCCAGAGCTCGGCGCGGTTCTCGGCGAAGATCGCATCGTCCCGCTGTCGCGAGCGGCGCCGGGGCTGGGCTCGGACATGATCGGCCTCATCGCGCGCTGGCCTGAAGCGCAAGGAGAGGTCCGGCGCATCGTGGCCGAGGCGGCCGAGACGCTCCCGCTGGAACCTGCGCGGCTGCTCGCGCCGATCCCGCGCCCCGGCAAGATCCTCGCGATCGGGCTCAACTACGCCGACCATATCGCCGAGAGCGGCCAGGCGAGGCCCGAGCACCAGACCTGGTTCTCGAAGGCCGTCACTTCGGTCACCGGTCCCTTCGCGCCGGTCGAGGCGCCCAGGGCTTCGCCCGCTGTCGACTATGAGGCCGAGCTCGTCGCAGTGATCGGCGTCCGCGGCCGGCACATCAGCCGCGACGGCGCCAAGAGCGCGGTGTTCGGCTTCTGCGTCGGAAACGATGTCTCCGTGCGCGACTGGCAGATGCGCACCACCCAGTGGGTGCTCGGCAAGTCTTTCGACACCCACGCGCCGTTCGGCCCCTGGATCACCACGTCCGATGAGGCGCCCGACCCGCACGCGCTGGGCATTCGCTGCTTCGTCAACGGCGAAAAGCGGCAGGAGTCCAACACCCGCCATCTGGTCTTCGACGTCTGGGCCGAAGTCGAGCATGTCTCGCAAGCCCTCACGCTCGAACCGGGCGACGTGATCTTCACCGGCACGCCAGCCGGCGTCGGCGCCGCAATGAACCCTCGTCGGTTCCTGAAGGCCGGCGACCGGGTGCGGGTGGAGATCGACCATCTTGGGGCGATCGAGAACGTCATGCAGGACGAGGCCTGACGATGGCCCGCGACTTCGACGCCGACGTCGTGGTGGTGGGCCTCGGGCCAGTGGGCGCCGCCCTCAGCGCGCTGCTGGTTGCGGAAGGCCTGAGCGTGATCGCCGTCGAGAAGGATCAGCGCGTGTACCCCCTGCCGCGCGCCGCTCACTTCGACCACGAGATCATGCGAATCTTCCAGCAGCTGGGCATCGCCGACGAAGTGGCCAAGCATGCGCGAATCGCGCCGGCCTACGAGTTCCGCAATGCGGCCGGCGAGGTGCTGATGCGTTTCGAACTGGGCGACAGGCGCAGCCCATCCGGGTGGCCCGCCAGCTTCATGTTCCACCAGCCGGAACTCGAGAACGCGCTTCGCGCCAAGCTCGCCGCCTCCAATCTGGCCGACCTCCGCCTCGGGGCGGCGTTCGCCGGCTTCGAACAGGACGCCGACGGCGTCGACGTCACGATCGAGGGCGCCGACGGGCGTCGCCAGCTGCGCGCACGCTACCTGGTGGGCTGCGATGGCGCTTGGAGCCCCGTCCGCGTCGCTTGCGGCGTCGGTCTCGACGACTACGAGTTCGACGAGCCCTGGCTGGTGATCGACGTGCATGTCGGGGCCTTGCGCATGCCCGACGTGAACCTGCAGATCTGCGATCCCGCCGGACCGACCACCTGCGTGCTGATGGGGCCGGGCCGGCACCGCTGGGAGTTCATGCTGCGCCCCGGCGAGACGCCCGAAGAGGTGCTGGGCGAGGCCTACATCCGTCGCCGCCTGGAAGCGTGGGACTGCGCCGCCGATATCGAAATCGAGCGCAAAGCCGTCTACCGCTTCCACGGCCTCGTGGCCGAGCGCTGGCGCGAAGGGCGGGTGCTGCTGGCCGGCGACGCCGCCCACCAGACGCCGCCGTTCGCGGGCCAAGGCATGTGCTCGGGCTTGCGCGACGCAGCGAACTTGGCATGGAAGCTGGCCGCCATTCTGCGGTCAGGCGCGGGCGACGACCTGCTGGACACCTACCAGGCCGAGCGCGAGCCGCACACGCGCGCGCTGATCGAACGGGCCATCGGCATGGGCCGTGTGGTCTGCACCGCCGACGCGCAGGCGGCCGCTGCGCGCGACGCCGCAATGCTGGCGCAAAGGCGAGCCGGCGAGCAGCCGCCGCTGCCGGCGCCGCCCGACTTCGCCGCTGGCTGCCTGGCGACGGGCGCCCCAGGGGCCGGGCAGCTGTTCCCGCAGCCCTGGGCAGAGGCGAACGGCCGGACGCTCCGTCTCGATGAGGTTCTTGGGCCGGGACCCTGGCTGATCGCCAAAGCAACACCGCAGGCGGGCGGCTGGCCAGCCACCATGCTCCGCATCGGCCTTGACGATCCGCGTCTCGCGCCCTTCCGCGCCGAGATCGAGGCGTGGCTCGACAGGCGCGATATCGATGCGGTGCTGGTGCGTCCCGATCGGTACGTCTTCGGCGGCGGCCACGCAGCGGACTTGGAGCGGGCGTTCGCCAGTCAGTTGGGAGTCTCACCCGCCTAACCGCGTCGAGCCCAGCCTAAGGGAGGCCACGCCATGACCCACGCTCACGTCCCTCACCCACACATCGCCCAACGGCGGTCCGAAGGCGCAGCCCTCGTCGCCCACGAACACGTTGGGTTCAATGGCTGGCTGGCGGTGCAAATCACCAACATCGTCGGCTCGATGTGGTGCGCCTATGCTTTCGCCGCGTTGGCGATGATCAGCCTACCCCAGGCGATTCACAACGGCGTCTACGCTCTGGTGTCGTGGATTTCGCAGACTTTCCTTCAACTCGTTCTGCTGTCGGTCATCATGGTCGGCCAGCGGGTGCTGGCGACGGCGTCCGACAAGCAGGCGGTCCAGACCTTCAAGGACGCCGAGGCCATCCTCGAATTGACCGACCAGATTCACCAGCTCCTTGAGGTCAACAACGAGCTGACTGACGAGATCCACCAGTTCGTCGCAGAGCAGCGGGCGACAGGCGCCTCCGCAGTCGTCTGAGTCTCCTAGCCCGCACTCAATCTCTACGGGAGGGGTCTCACCATAGTAGAGACCCAAACGAAGTCGAACCTTGCCGTGGGTTCGCTGCCGCAGAGCGGACGTTCCCAACGGCGGCTAAGGGCCAACTGCGGTCGTCCCCCGGCGACTAGCGCTTGGTCGCCTTGCCCCCCTTCGCGGACGTTGGAAGGGTCCGCTTACCGGCTGGCTGGGCAGTCAGGCGGGCGGCGGCAGGCCGAGCGCGCGAGCGGCCCAGGGTAGCGCCGTCGTCAGCTGGGCGCGCTGGATGTCGCGCACGCGCGGCGCCGCGGGGATGACCGGCAGGCCGGCGCGCGCGGCGAAGTAGCCCGAGACGGCGGCCGCCACCTCCGGCCGGCCCTGCAGGATCGCCTCGGGCGCCGGGCCGCCCTCGAGTTGCAGGCTCGACAGCCAGAATCCGAGGTCGAGCGCCGGGTTGCCGCGGCTGGCGGCGGCCCCGACCCTTAGCGGACGCTCGGCGTGACGCTGAGGGGGAGCCTTGCGAGACCGCGAAGGGTGTTGTTCAGCCGCCGAACGGGGGGTGCGGCGAGTTCGAGTCGCTCGATGCGCTCTGCCAGCGCCTTCAGTACAATCTCCCCTTCCATGCGCGCGACGGCCTGGCCGACGCAGCTATGGATGCCGTAGCCGAAGGCGACGTGACCGGAGGTCTTGCGCGCAATGTCGAAGCGGTCGGGCTCGTCCCATCGGCGCGGGTCCCGGTTGGCCGCCCCCAGGAACAGCAAAATCTTGGCTTCTGCAGGCAACGCCACGCCCCCCAGCTCCGTCGCGGTCGTTGTCGTGCGGAAGAAGGTCTGCACCGAGGACTCGAAGCGCAGCGCCTCTTCGAACGCCGAGCGCGCCAGCTCCGGCTGGGCGTGCAGCTGCGACCAAGCCTCCGGATGCGTCGCGACGGCGAACAGCGCATTCCCCAGCCCGTAAACCGTCGTGTCCAGGCCGGCCGAAAGCAACGATCGGACGAGGAGCGCCGCCTCCGCCTCTGAAACCTCGCCGCGGTCGACGCCGTCGAAAACGCGGGCGCCCAGGCTTCCGGGCCGCAGGGCCGTGCGGTTGCACTGTCTCATCACCCATTCGCGCGCCGCCTCCCCGGCGCGCAGCGTCGCTTCGAACCGCTCGTTGCGCGGGCCAAAAGCGTTGAACAGGAACGCCGCGTAAGGGAGCAGGTGCTCGCGACCATCCTCGGAAAGCCCAAGCGCGTCGGCGAACACGCGGATGGGATAGACCTCCGCCAGGTCCGTGACCCCGTCGAAGCGACCGCGCGCGACCAGGCGATCCGCCAGCGCATACGCCGCGGCCTCGAACTTTGGTCTCAACTCGCGCAGAGCCGAAGGCGAGAGGGCGAGCGCCAGCACCGGCCGCGTGCGCTCGTGCAGCGGCGGATCAGCCTCGAGCACGAGGCTTGGCGGACGAAAGAACGGCGGTTCCTTCTGAATGTTGGCCAGCCCCACGCCGGCGGCCGAAGAGAAAGTGCGCCAGTCCTGGAGCGCCTGTTGCACCTCCGCGTGGCGCGCGGAAGCGTAGACGCCGTACTTCTCGAGCCAGACGACCGGCCCGGCCTCCCGCAGCCTCTCGTGGTCGGGATAGGGATCCGCCAGGAACGCGTCGGAGAACGGATCGACATCCAGGGTCGGCGCAAACGTCGCCAATTCCAGCCCTCCGTTCAGATGACCGCTTGCGGCTAAGCTACAATTCCTGGGCTCGCCCGTCTCCTGTGTTGAGCGACCGCTGGCCGGAAGTGCGACAACCACCGAAATCGACCCACAGCGGACCTTCGTTGGGTCGGATTCGCAGTCGGCGACGGCTGTGCGCGAGGGGGCCAATCCTTCCAAGGCGAGCCTTCCCCAGAGCCCGTTCAAGCGCCCGGCTCCGCCCCTCTGTCCCCCTCGATCAGCACGCCGCCCACCGACATGATTTGATACTTGTATGCGCTCACGGCGAAGGTGATGGCCGCGAGACCGACCAGTTTCCACAACGCCAGCGGCGTCTCGCCGAAACGATTGAACGCGATGATCGTACAGAGGGCGGCCGTGAAGAAGATGCTGAGCTCACCGAGCCAGTTCAGAATGTGGCCCAAAATTACGTTGCGTCGGAATCGCAGTGTCTGTCGCAGCCGCGTCGCCGGCCAATGCGCGGCCTGCATGACGATCACTGCGGCGATGGCGATAGCGACTTCCCAAGCCGACACCCCGTGACCGCCGGGCGTCAGCAGGCGCTGGTAGATGGGCAATCCCCCCCAGAGGATCAGCTGGTTGCCCGCGAACTGAACGGCGAGCAGACACCAGAAGAGAGTGTTGTTGCTCAAGGCTTTCATCTGACCGCGGCCTCCAGCATGGGCGCGCCCGCGCCCAGCTGCGACCTCGCATCTCACCGTCGCCGCAAATGCGCGATCCGCTCGATCCAGGTACAGTCTCCTCCCGACACTCCAGCCGGGACCGAGGTCAGTGGCCGCGCAGCGGCAGGTTTCCACCCAGGACCGGCGCCCGGCGCGTCCGCTTCCTGGCGTGACGCCAAGGGGAGTTTCGACCCAAGACGGACGCTCCACAGCAGGCGCCACGGACCTGAGCGGGAACGTTTTGATTGACGACGAGGCGTCGCTCGGCGCGACAGTTCGCGGCCGGTTTGTGGAAGGAGGTGCTCCATGAGCGTCTATCGGGTCACGGAAATCATCGGCACTACCAAGACCAGCTGGGAGGAGGCCGCGCGGGAGGCGCTGTGGGCCGCCTCCAGCAGCTTGCGCGACCTGAGGGTGGCCGAGGTCGTCGAACAGGACATTACGCTGAACGCGGAGGGTCAGATCGAACTCTTCCGCACCAAGTTGCGCGTCAGCTTCAAGTACGAGCGCACGCCTAGTGCGCAGGAATGGGCGGGGGCGCCCAAACAGACCGCATAGCCCGCTTCGGGACGACGGAAGCAGCTCAGATCACCGATGGCGCATCCCGCCTCTCGGTGACGCCGCTAGCGGACGCAGGCTTCTTCCAGAGTAAGAAGGCCCCGAACGGGGCCGCCGCGGACCATGATCGAGGTCACGTCCTTCAGCGGCCGAGTCATTGTTCGAGCGCAGCGGCGCTAGCGCTGTGAGCATCGACTGCCCGCGGATCTCGGCTTTGGCGCATTTCCTCCTTCAGTCGTCCCACCTCCTGTTCCAATAGTTCGATCCGATCGAGCGTATAGTCGAAGCTGGTGGAATCCAGCGATTGCAGGAAGGCCCAGACGGCCGCGAGGGCGCCGCGAACGTTCCCCTGCTCTGGCACCGATTGGTTCGCTGTGTGAGTCATCAGAGGCTCCTCCGAAGATGGTCGCGAGGTTCGGCCTATGCCGCCTACTCGTCGAATTCAGAGCTGTGTCCAACCGCCGTCGACAGGCAGCTCGACGCCGGTCGTGAAGGTCGGGTCGAACGCGAGGAAGAGGACGGCCTTGGCGATTTCCTCCGCGGTCCCCCAGCGCTTCATGGGAACCATGCCCTTCATTTGCTCCTGCATCTGGGCGATCGTGTCTTTGTCGAGGCCCATCTTGCTCAAGATCGGCGTGTCGGTGGGGCCGGGCGACACCGCGTTGACGCGGATCTCCCGAGGAAGAAGGTCAGTGGCGAGCACCCGAGCGAAGGATCGCAGCGCAGCCTTGGCGCCTGCGTAGGTGGCGTTGCCGGGCATTCCCTTGACGTTGGCGATCGAGGTCGTGAGCACGACGGAGCCTCCCCGGTTTATTAGCGGCGCGAGCTTCTGCACCGCGAAAAGCGGTCCCTTGGCGTTCAAGTTGAACATCTCGTCGTAGATGGCCTCAGTAATGCTCTCCAGAGGCGCTCGGATGCTGAACCCGGCGTTGACGAAAAGCAGGTCGAAGGTGCCGAACTCGGCCTTCACCCGAGAGGCAAGGGCGTCGATGTCCGTCAACGACCGCGCGTCGCTCGAAACAACGACGGCGCCCCTCCCAAGCTCTTTCTGCGCCGAATCCAGGCCGGCCTGGGAGCGACCCGTCACCAGTACGCTCGCACCCCCATCGAGGAGCATCTTCGCCGTCGCGAGTCCCATGCCGCTCGTGCCGCCGATGACCACCGCCCGCTTCGCTTCGTACCGTTCCATGCGTACTCTCCTTGCGACACCGGAGGCGCCATCTGATTTTGAACTATATCGTACGATAATTAGGTGCGGAGGCTGCGGTCAAGAGATTTTCGAACTTGTTATTTCACAATTCCGAATGACCCTTGGACGACCACGTAGCTGCGGAGCGCAGAGAGCGGTCATCGCCTCCTGCGCAGCGTTGCTGGGTTGTCGCTTCTGGCGAGAGCCGCGCTCCAGTTTCAAGCGGGCGTCTCCTGCCCAATCTGATTTGGCGCGAAGGAAGAGCGATGAAGTTCGAAGCGTTCGAAGAGGCCATGCGCGTCTTGCCGGGCGTGACGCTCGACATCAAATGGGAGACCCGCCGCACCTTTTGCGTGGGCGACAGGATCTTCGTCTTGGCCGGCAGCCTCGGCGAGGAGGCGCCGCGCTATGTGTTCAAGGCCTCCGAGCTCGGCTTCGAGATGCTGGTCGAGACCGGCGCCGCCGCACCGGCGCCTTATCTCGGCCGGGCCAAGTGGGTCATCATGACCGCGCCCGACAGTCTAGAGGACGCCGATCTCCTCGCCTACGTCAAGCAGGCCTATGCGCTGGTGGCCGCCAAGCTGCCGAAGCGGGTCAGGATAAGGCTCGGGATACTGAAATGACACCCGCGAACCGACCGAGCGGCCGGTTAAGGAACCGAGCCGCCGCCAAGCCGTTCCACGCGAGGTTTGCGGTATCCAGGTTCAATGAGGTCCAACTACCTGTGGATCACTATTGCCGCGACGGACGCCGCCGTCAGAACCGCAGCGACCGGCAGGTGCCCCCAGTCGCGACGACGGATCAGCGTCGCGACTGCGGCCAGCATGAATATGGCGCTCCCGATCGCTCCAACCCGCGCCGTCACCGGGATCACTAGAAGTAAACCGACCACAACTCCGAGGCTGCCTGCCACCCGGTGAAAGCCGGCCGGATAACCCCAGCGCGCGAAGTTCTCATGGGCTAGCGCAGGACCAGCGAAGTTGACCCCGCCAGTCCCGATCATCACGACGCCAAGTGCGATCGGAAGCCCGACGGCGATGAGCTTGATCACCGGCATGGTCTGGTCCTCGCTTTGCCAGCCGTTTGCCGAAGGGGCCTAGCGAGCGCGGAGTCGGTTCGACGTCGGCGCCCATTTCGCCGCGACCGGCGCGCCTTCAGGACAACGCGCTCAAGGATGCTGGGCTAGACAAGTCGACGCCGGAGACCTCGACGACGGCCTGCCACGCGGCTTCCTGGCTGGCGCGATCGTGGAGGTGTGGGTGGCGCTGCAGCTCAATTGGGCCCGAGAACTTCCCTTGAGCCGAGGCGAAGAATTGCCCCGAGACGTCGGTTCCGAACCCCGACGCCTGGAGGTACCGACGGGCCGCGGTCTCCGGCGTCTGATTCATGCCGGGAATGAGGTTCGCCATTGGGATAAACAGATACTTCAACGCCGGACCAGCGTTTCGCACAACCTTGGTGGCGGTCGCCCCACCGGGCGAGACAGCGTACACGGCCATGCCGGAGGGTAGCCGGCGCGCCAGCGCGGCGACCCACCAAGCGATAGTGAGCTTCGCGTCGGCATACGCATTGTTGGGCACGTACTTCACGTTCGGCCCGTTGCGTATCAGGGCTTCAATAGCGGCGGTACGGTCACCCCGGTAGTACGTGGCGGCGAAGGCTGGCACGTCGGTGTACTTGAACATGGGCACGCCCCCTCGGGCAGGCTCCGCCCCAGCGATAACAATGCGCGCGTTGGGGCTCAGCAGGTTGGCGCGGAGCAATCCGACAGTCAGTTGATGATGGCCGATCAGCGGGGCCTGAGACGCCTCAACGCCAGCCGCAGTGATCACGCGCGCCTTGCCAGGGACCAGCCCGGCATTGAGCAGTAGGAAGTCGATCGGCCGATCTCGCTTGACGAGCGTGGCGAGGGCGGACTGCACGCTGGCCGGCGCGTTCAGATCCAGCTCCAGCGGCGTGAAGACCTGAGTCTTGGTCTCAGCCGCGAGCTGAGCGGCCGTTTCCTGGCTCCGGGCCAGGCTGCGTCCGGTTACGATGACCTCCCGGCACCCCCCGGCGGCCAGCATGCGGGCCGCCGCATAACCGAGTCCCGGAGGTGGCGCCGGTGACAAGAGCGATCGAATGTCCCATGGGGGGTTCCGTGGTGAAGGGGAAGGTGGTCGTGAGCCCCCGCGAGGCCAGGGGCTGGCTTGCTATTTGCGAACTATTTAGTTATTTATTAGCGTAATTCGTCACGGTCAAGGAGTTTTAGACTGAATGTTTCAGAATGCCGCCAGGCCGCGGGGACGACCGCGAAGCTTCGACGAGAGTGACGCGCTGAAAAAGGCGACGCTGGTCTTTCGCTCGAAGGGTTACGACGGCGTGACCATCGACGATCTCGTCGCAGGCATGGGTGTGGGACGGCCAAGCCTGTATTCCGTCTTCGGGGACAAGCGGACGATATTCTTGCGCGCCCTTAGGGCGTACGCAGATGCGAAGGGCGCTCGCGCTGCAAAGGCGCTCTTTTCCGCGCCGACTCTTCGCAACTCGCTCGCCGGCTTCCTAAGGCACGCCGTAGAAAGCGCGACCGAGGAAGGAGCCGCCCCAGGATGTCTAATGGTGTGCGTCGCGCCCCTCGTAGACGACGCTGAGGTCAGGCAGTTCCTGAAGGACGCCATAGCTGGCGGCTTGGCGCTCGTGGAACGCCGTTTCTGCGACGGGATCAGCGCGGGAGAAATCCCGTCTGACTTTCCCGTAGCCGCGCGCGCGAGCCAGGTCCTCGACCTTTCCCGTGGTCTGACCATGCGTGCGCAGATGGGCACGCCGCGCAAGACGCTGCTCAAAGACGCCGAGGAAGCGGCGGACTTAGTCCTCCTGCCGCGGCGTGGAAATGCGACGCCAGAAGGTTGATGATGGCGCGGACGTCGAGGATCGCCGCATTGCGGCGTCCACAGCGATGTCCCCGAGCGGCTTTGCCCTGCCCCCTTGCAGGGCGGCGCTACGAGATCTCCACCTTGAAACGGGTCCGCCGCCGCACACTGTCGCCGGCGCTAACGGTTGTCCGCTTTCCCCCCTTCGCGAACATTGGAGGGGTCTGCTTACCGGCTGGCTGGGCGGTCAGGCGGGCGGCGGCAGGCCGAGCGAGCGAGCGGCCCACGGCAGCGCCGTCGTCAGCTGGGCGCGCTGGATGTCGCGCACGCGCGGCGCCGACGGGATGATCGGCAGGCCGGCGCGCGCGGCGAAGTAGCCCGAGACGGCGGCCGCCACCTCGGGCCGGCCCGGCAGGATCGCCTCGGGCGGCGGGCCGCCCTCGAGCTGCAGGCTCGGCAGCCAGAAGCCGAGGTCGAGCGCCGGGTTGCCGCGCGCCGCGGCCGCCCAATCGACGAGCTTCGCACCGGAGGCGGCGATGCAGATGTTGTCGCTGCGGATGTCGTAGTGCGTGAGCGCCTCGCCGTCGGCGCTGCAGCGCGGCCTCGGCGTCGACCAGCGTCTGCAGCGCTTCGCGCAACCACTGCGGCGAGGCGATCCTCAGCGACAGGAACGGCGCGGGATCCTTCGCAAGCCGCGACCAGCCCTCCTCGATCAGCGCAGGCAGGTCGACGCGCAGCGCGTGAATCGCCTCGATCTGGGCCAGCACCTGATCGATGCGCGCGCTCGTCCAGGGCGGCGGCCAAACGGCCTCGCTGAGGTCCTCGATGACCAGTAGCGGCGTCTCGGCGTCGTCGGCCCAGCCGATGAAGCGCGGCATGAAGGCGCCCGTGACCGCACCGTAGGCGCGCGCCTCGCGCCGCAGCATGTCGGCGGTGGTCGGGTTGCTCGCCACCTTCACGAAGGCGCTGCGGCCAGCGTCCGTCACCACGAAGCGCCGCGCGGGCGTATAGCCGCCGAAGACCGGGCGCCACGCCGCCGGCCGCCAGCCCAGCACCGCCTCGGCCCGCGCCCGCTCGAGCGGCGTCAGCGACAGGGGCGAAGCCGCCGCGCTCACTGCAGCCGCCACTCGACCTGGCGGCGGCCGTCGTGCGGGGTCCAGCCGGACATGTCGGCGACCAGCCGCCGGTTCTCGGCGCGGGCCTTTTCGATCATCGCCCAGTCGATCCCGGCCAGCCGCGCCTTGATGCGGTTGATCCAGACCCCGCGCGGGAGCGAGCGCCAGGCAAGATAGACGAAGCGGTCGTCGGCCGGCCCGCTGGCGAAGCGGCCGGTGAAGTTCGGCCGGGCGGCGTCCTTGCCCGGCTTTGCGGTGAGCGGTGAAGTCCCACGCGAGCCGCCCGTCGGCGTCCCGGACGCCGGCGACCAGCTGCTGCTTGGCGTCCTGCAGCCCGAACTCGAAGGCCTCGCCGAGCGGATTGGTCGGCCGGCGCGTCGCGAGTCGCGGATCAGGCGCAGGCGCAGCTCAGCGGGCGTCGCCCCGGACGTCATCCGCGCGCCTACTTCCAGCTCAGGTCGTCTCGGAGCGGCTTTCGAAGATGTGGTCGACGATGCCCCACTCCTTGGCCTCCTCCGCGCTCATGAAGCTAGTCGCGGTCGAGGGTGCGCTCCACCTCCTCGTAGGTGCGCCCGCAGTGCTTGGCGTAGAGCTCGTTCAGCCGCCGCTTGGTCTTGATGATGTCCTCGGCATGGCGCTCGATGTCCGAGGCCTTGCCCTGGAAGCCGCCCGACGGCTGGTGGACCATGATGCGGGCGTTGGGCAGCGAGATCCGCAGGTCCGGCTCGCCGGCCATCAGCAGGAACGAGCCCATCGAGGCCGCCATGCCCATGCAGACGGTCGAGACCGGGCTCTTGATGTACTGCATGGTGTCGTAGATCGCGAGGCCGCTGGTGACGATGCCGCCTGGCGAGTTGATGTACATGTCGATCTGCTTCTTGGGGTTCTCGCTCTCCAGGTAGAGCAGCTGGGCGCAGATCAGGGCGGCCAGGCCATCGTCGACCGGTCCGTTCAGGAACACGACCCGCTCGCGCAGCAGCCGCGAGAAGATGTCGAACGCCCGCTCGCCGCGGCTGGATTGCTCCACCACCATCGGCACGAGGTTCATGTGGGTGGCGGGGTAGTCAGGCATTCGGTGACCCTCGGGATGATGCGGCCGGCGCAACGGTGTCGGCGCAGCAGATATCGCGTCGCCGCGGCGCCGTTGCAACCTCGCCGCCCCGGCGCGAAGAGACCGGCGTTATTCCGGCTTGGCCTTGGCGGCGCCGCTTGGGCTTGGCGGGGGCCGCGGCGCCCTTGGCCTTCGGCTCGGCTTTCGCGGCCTTGGCCGTGGCCGGCGCCTTCTTCGGCGCGGCCTTGGCGGCGGGCGCGGGCTCAGCCGGCCGGCCTTGGCAGGCTTGGCCTCCGCTTTGGCCGGCTTGGCCTCCGCCTTCGCGGGCTTGGCCTCCGCCTTCGCCGGCTTGGCCTCCGCTTCGGCCGGCTTGGCCTTGGCCTTGGCCCTTCGCCGGCTTGGCGGCCGGCTCGCCCGCCTCGCCGTAGCCTTCCGGCAGGTCGTCCTCGGCCATCAGCTCGTCCTTGGTCACCGGCTTGTCGGTGACCTCGGCGCGCTGCGAGGATCAGGTCGACCACCTTCTCCTCGAAGATCGGCGCGCGCATCTGCGCCTGGGCGTTCGGATTGTTCTTCAGCAGGTCGAAGATCTGCTGGGCCTGCGCGCCGTAGCGCAGCGCCTCCTGGCGCATCGCCTCGCCGAGCTCCTGCTCGGTGACGCTGACGTTGTTGCGCCGGCCGATCTCGGCCAGGATCAGGCCCAGCCGCACGCGCCGCTCGGCGATCCTGCGGTACTCGGCCTGCAGCTGCGTCGTCGGACTTGCCCTCGTCCTCGGGCGCCAGCTCGCCGCGCTCCTTCTCGGCCTCGACCTGGCTCCAGATGCGGCGCGAACTCGGCCTCCACCATGCGCGGCGGCAGCGGGAAGTCGTGCGCGGTGTCCAGCTGGTCGAGCAGCGCCCGCTTCAGCTTCATCCGCGTCTGGCCGGCGTACTGGCTCTCCAGGTTGACCTTCAGCGCGTTCTTCAGCGCCTCCAGGTCGCCCATGCCGAGCCGCTCGGCCAGCGCGTTGTCCGGCGGGCTCTCGACCGGGGCCTTGACCTCCTTGACCTTGACCTCGAACTCGGCGGCCTTGCCCTTCAGGCGCTCGACGCTGTAGTCCTCCGGGAAGGTCGACCTTCACGGTGCGTCTCGTCGCCGGCCTTGGCGCCCACCAGCTGCTCCTCGAAGCCGGGGATGAACTGGCCCGAGCCCAGCACCAGCTGCGCGTCCTCGGCCGTGCCGCCCTCGAACGCCTCGCCGTCGATGCGGCCGACGAAGTCGATCGTCACCTGGTCGCCGTCCTTGGCCTTGACGGCCTTGCCCTCGCGCGGCTCGTAGATGCGGCTCTGCTTGGCGAGCTCGGCGAGCGCCTCGTCGACCTCCGCCGCGCTCGGCGCGTAGACCGGCCGGTCGAGCTTCAGGCTCGTCGACGTCGAGCGGCTCGAAGTCCGGCATCACCTCGACGTTGAGCTCGTAGGCGAGGTCCTGCGTGGCCGGCGATCACCTCGTCCATGTTGGACTGCGGCTTCAGGTCCGGCTGGGTGGCGACGCGCAGGTTGTTGTCCTCCAGCACCTGCTTGCTGGTCTCGTTGATGGTCTCGTCGACCACCTCGCCCATCAGCGCCTTGCCGTAGATGCGCCGCACGTGGGCCGGCGGCACCTTGCCCGGGCGGAAGCCGCGCAGGTTGAGGCGGGGCGCGATCTCGGCGATCTTCGCCTCCAGCTTCTCGCCCAGCTCCGATGCGCCCACCGTGACGCCAAAGACGCGGGAGAGGCCCTCGCCGGAGATCTGGGTTACTTGCATCGATCCAACCTCGACATGGCGGCGACCGGCTCCCAGGCCGAACGCCGCCTCTAGAAAAGAAGAACGCCGCCGCCAGTAGCGTCCTGGCCGGCGGCGCGAAACTGGCGGCCGTTATGTCACGCGCCCGACCGGGCCTCAAGGGGCGGCGGCGGATAGCGGCGCCTCAGCCCGGGCGCTGGCGGCCACGCGGATGATCAATGCTCTTGGGAGGCTGTGGCTGGCCCCGCTATAAGCGGCGCGCCGTGCGGGTGTGGCGAAATTGGTAGACGCAGCAGATTTAGGTTCTGCCGGGCAACCGTGGGGGTTCAAATCCCTCCACCCGCACCAACCCAACAGCCCAGAAATTGAGACTGAGGCGGCGGTCGAGGCACAATCGTGTGTATTTATGCATAACAGAGTTGAACTCGGCGCTGAGTGTGTATAACTGCGCACGTGAATAGCCGGGAAGTCATCAAGCGCTTGGAAGCGGACGGGTGGTTCGAGGTGCGCCAGAGCGGGTCGCACAAGCAGTTCAAACACTCGACGAAGCGTGGCCTGGTGATCGGTCCCCAGCCCGAAGAAGGACATCCCGCTCGGCACACTGCGCTCGATCGCGCGGCAGGCCGGTATTGAGCTATAGGAGGCTCGCGCAATGCGGAACTACATTGCCCTGATCCACAAGGACGAGGGCAGCGACTACGGCGTCTCGTTCCCGGATCTTCCGGGGGTGATCTCGGCCGGCGACACCCTCGACGAGGCCCTCGAGATGGGCGCCGAGGCTCTCGCGTTCCACCTTGAGGGGCTGGCGGCCGAGGGCGACACCGCGCCCCCGCCGAGTTCGCTCGAGGCGATCATGTCCGATCCCGCCAATCGGGACGGCGTGGCCGTTCTCGTGGCCGCCGCCGAAGGCGAGCCGCGGGTCGTGCGGGTGAACATTACGCTCACCGAAGACGTACTCCGGGAAATCGACATCGCCGCGGAGCGCCAGGGTTTCACCCGCTCCGGCTTTCTAGCGGCGGCGGCGCGCTGGGCGTTGCAGGAAAAGGTCGAGGCCCTTGCCCCGGAAGACAAGGTGGCGCTCAAAAACGTCTTGGGCGCGTGCAAGTCGTTTGAGGAGGTCGAGGCCGTCGTGGATCGAGCCCTGGAACGCGAACGACGCCGCCAGGCGCGCCGGGAAGCGGCGATCGCCGGCCTCGCGGACGCGGCCTACCGGCGATACAAGCCCACGTGAACCGGCAAGCCCCGCCCTCCCGAGGGCGAGCGGGGCCGAAGCCGGGCCAGCGGAGGCCCGGCGTAGTTAAGCGAACGCCCTACTGCCCCGGGAAGTGGCAGCGTTGGACCCACTCGCCGTGGATGCGGACGGACTTGCACATGCCGTTGTCGCCGCCCTGCTCGGCTGCGGCCGCCGCAGGCGCGGCGTGGTGATGATGGCTGGGCGCCGTCGCCGCGTGGCAGTGGCGGTGGTGGCGGTCGCAGACCTCGTTCGTCACCGCGACCGTGTGGCAGTGCCGGTGGTGGCGGCCGCAGACCTCCTTGGTCTTGGTCGCCGGCACGGCGTGGCAGTGCCGATGATGGCGGTCGCACACTTCCTTGGCTTCGGGCGCGACGGCCTCGGCGTGGCAGTGCTTATGGTGGCGGTCGCAGACCTGCTTGGTTTCGGAGACGGCCGCCGCGTGGCAGTGGCGATGATGCCGGTCGCAGACCTCCTTGGCCTTGGCCGGGGCCGCCGCGTGGCAGTGGTGGTGGTGCTTGTCGCAGACCTCTTTGGCCTCGGCCGCCGGCTTGGCGGCCTCGGCGGCGTGGCGATGGTGGACACGGGCCTGGGCGCTCCCGCCCGCCAGCGCAAAGGCGGCGGCGACGGCGATGGCGACCGCCCAGGTGCGGATCGGATGGCTCATGGGGTTCTCCGGCCGGGAGCAGGGAATCAGGTCCGCCCCCCAAAGATGAATCACGGGGGACCTAGGAGAGCATGGTTAGGTCGGCGAGCACCTTCGGCGCAAGGCCCGGCAGGTCCTCGGCGATCAGACCGGGACCGAAGGCCGCACCTGCCGCAGCGTGGATCCAGACCGCCGCGCAGGCGGCCTCGAAGCTGTCCATGCCCTGCGCCAGCAGGCCGCCGATGAAGCCTGCCAGCGTGTCGCCGGAGCCCGCCGTGGCGAGCCATGGGACGCCGTTGAGGTTCACCGCCGCGCGTCCGTCCGGCGCGGCGATCACCGTGTCCGCGCCCTTGATCAGCACCACCGCGCCGGCGCGGCGCGCGGCCTCGCGCGCCGCCTCCACCTTGTTCTGCGCCGACTTCAAGAGGCCCGGGAACACCCGCTCGAACTCGCCCGGATGCGGCGTCAGCACGTCGTCGCGGTCGAGCACGCTGAACAGCTCGTCCGGGTCGCCTCGGAAGACGGTCAGCGCGTCGGCGTCGATGACCAGCGCCGCGCCGGTGCGCGCCAGCGCCAGCACGTTGGCCAGCGTCTCGTCGTTGACGCCGGCCGCCGGTCCGATCACCGCCGCCTCGGCCGCCTCGGCCGCCTCGCCGAGCTCCTGGTCGGTCTCGAACGGCGCCAGCATCACCGCCTCCAGGTGCGCGGCGTTGACCGCCAGCGCGTCGGGCGGCGAGAGCACCGTGACGAGGCCGGCGCCGATCCGCAGGCCCGCGCGGGCCGCCAGCCGCGCCGCGCCGGTGCGCCAGGCCTCGCCGCTGACCACGATCAGCCGGCCGCGGGCGTGCTTGTGGGCGGTCACCCTCGGCCACGGGAACTTCGCCAGCCACAGCTCCGGCGCGTTCTCGAAGAGGTTGGTCGTGATCTCGCCCAGGCCGATGTCGGCCACCACCACCTCGCCGCAGTGCTCGCGGCCGGGCTGCAGCACGTGGGCGAGCTTGCGGCGCTGGAAGGTGACGGTCAGCGCGGCCCAGAAGGCGTCCTCGCCGACCGGCCTGGCCGTATCGCCCGAAAGCCCGCTCGGCAGGTCGATGGCGACCACGCGGTCGCGCATCCGGGCCGAGGCCCTGGCCAGGCGCGCCGCCTCGCCGCCGAGCGGCCGGTCGAGCCCGGCGCCGAAGAGGCCGACGACGACCAGCTCCGCATCGCCGACGACGCCCTTCACCGAATGGGTCTCGCCGCCCCATGCCGCGGCGGCCGCTTTCGCGTCGTCGGTGCGCGGCGGCCCGAGCGCCTCCAGGCGCACGTCGAACCCGGCCTCGGTCAGCAGCCGCGCGGCCACGTAAGCGTCGCCGCCGTTGTTGCCGGGGCCGGCCAGCACCAGCGTGCGGCAGGGCGCGAAGCGCTCGGTGACGGCGCTGGCGACGGCCGCGCCGGCCCGCTCCATCAGCGTCAGCCCCGGCGTGCCGGCGGCGATCGCGGCGCGGTCGGCCGCGCCCATCTCGGCCACGGTCAGGATGGCGCGCGGCGCCGGCATCGGCCTTCCCTGCGCCACCTGGCCCTGCGCCACCTGGCTACAGCACCTGGGTCGCCGCCTCGGCGCCGCGCTCGACCAGCCTGAGCGCGCCGTCGGTCAGCTCGAAGGCCGAGATCGAGCAATGGTCGGGCCGGAAGGCGATCACCTGCGCCTCGCCGGCCAGTGCGGTCAGCACCGCGTTGATCGCCACGAAGTGGCTGAACACCGCCGTGTCCGCGCGCGCGGCGGCCGCCGCCACGACCCGCGCGCGCCAGGCCTCGTAGTCGAGATCGCCCTCGATCTCCGACCAGCGGCCGCCGAACGCCTTGCGCAGCCACGGACCCCGCTCGGCCGGCGCGAGCGCGGCCGGGCTCGGGATCTCGCCGACACCAGGCTCGATCTCCACCTCGGCGCCGATCGCGGCGGCGAACGGGGCGGCGGTCTCGCGGCAGCGGCGCAGCGGCGAGGAGACGACGCGGCTCGGGCGCAGGCCCTCGGGCAGCGCCAGCAACGCCTTCGCGGCCGCCTCCGCCTGCGCCTGGCCGACCGCGTCGAGGCCCGGATCGTCGTCGTCGCCGCCCCAGGTCGCCGACGGCCTGGCATGGCGGATCAGATAGACGCGGCTCATCGGCGCTCCGGCGATGTCTCGAAAGGCGCCTCGCAATGCGCCCTTCGACGCGCGCCTTCAACCCTCGGGCGTCGCCGCGCGCGGCGCCCAGGTCGCCGCAATTGTGAACAGGCGCGGACCGGGTCGCCGCGCCGCTTCCTGGCAGAATCGGCGCGATTTGGGCCGCTTTGAGCCGTTGTGCGGCCGACATTCCGCCCAAGGACGCTCCCGACGCGCATTCCTGTGCTCGAAATGCGCCGAGCGGCCGCTGGCCGGCGCTGCGTACGAATTGAGCGCATGGCGCCTAATCCTTGGGCATTCGCTGCGGCGCGGGTCGATTGCCACAAAACGCCGGCAGGCGCCCTCTTGCCCGCATTCCGCCGCCCATGCAGGGACGCCGCAGAAGCGCCGCACGCCCGCCGTTCGAGGGCGGCCGGCCAGTGTCAGCGTCCCTAGTATCAGCGTCCCTGGTATCAGCGTCCCTGGGCGGGGTGGATGAAGAAGATCGAGGCGGTGATCAAACCGTTCAAGCTGGACGAGGTGAAGGAGGCCCTGCAGGAGCTGGGCGTCCAGGGGATGACGGTGCTCGAGGCCAAGGGCTACGGGCGCCAGAAGGGCCACACCGAGCTCTACCGCGGGGCCGAGTACGTCGTCGACTTCCTGCCGAAGCTGAAGATCGAGGTGGTGGTCAGCGACGGCCAGCTGGCGCCCGCGCTCGAAGCGATCCAGGCCGCCGCGCGCACCGGCCGCATCGGCGACGGCAAGATATTCGTCTCGGAGATCACCGAGGTGGTGCGCATCCGCACCGGAGAAACGGGGGCCGCGGCGGTATAGGCCGCGCCGACCACATCATCATCCAAGCTCAAGGGGATAGGAGCCAACATGACACCGAAGCAGGTTCTGGCCGAGATCAAGGAGAAGGAGGTCAAGTACGTCGACTTCCGCTTCACCGATCCGCGCGGCAAGCTGCAGCACGTCACTTTCGATCTCAGTCTGATCGACGAGGAGACGCTGGCCGACGGCCAGATGTTCGACGGCTCCTCGATCGCCGGCTGGAAGGCGATCAACGAGAGCGACATGAAGCTGCGGCCGGACCTTTCCACGGCCTACGTCGATCCGTTCTACCAGCAGACGACGATGTTCCTGTTCTGCGACGTGCTGAACCCGGACACCAACCAGCCCTACAACCGCGACCCGCGCTCGATCGCCCACAAGGCCGAGGCCTACGTGAAGTCGTCCGGCGTCGGCGACACCGCCTACTTCGGCCCCGAGGCCGAGTTCTTCGTGTTCGACGACGTGAAGTGGTCCACCACCCCGGAGAAGATGGGCTACCAGTACGCCTCCACCGAGCTGCCGGCCAGTTCCGACATCGAGTACGCCGAGGGCAACATGGGCCACCGGCCCGGCGCCAAGGGCGGCTACTTCCCGGTCAACCCGGTCGACTCCGCCCAGGACCTGCGCTCGGAGATGCTGGCGGTGATGGGCGAACTGGGCCTCGAGCCCGAGAAGCACCACCACGAGGTGGCGCCCGCCCAGCACGAGCTCGGCCTGCGGTTCTCGCCGTTGACCATCATGGCCGACCGCCTGCAGCTCTATAAGTACGTGATCCAGAACGTCGCGGCCGCCTACGGCAAGACCGCCACCTTCATGGCCAAGCCGATGTTCGCCGACAACGGCTCCGGGATGCACTGCCACCAGTCGATCTGGAACGGCGGCAAGCCGCTGTTCGCCGGCGACAAGTACGCCGGCCTCTCCGACCTCTGCCTCTGGTACATCGGCGGCGTCATGAAGCACGCCAAGGCGGTCAACGCCTTCACCAACTCCACCACCAACTCCTACAAGCGCCTGGTGCCGGGCTACGAGGCGCCGGTGAACCTCGCCTACTCGGCCCGCAACCGTTCGGCAGCGATCCGGGTGCCGTTCGCCCCTTCGCCGAAGGGCAAGCGCATCGAGGTCCGCTTCCCCGACTCGATGGGCAATCCGTACCTGACTTTCACCGCCATGCTGATGGCCGGTCTCGACGGCATCGCCAACAAGATCGATCCCGGCTCGGCGCTCGACAAGAACCTCTACGACCTGCCGCCGCGCGAAGCCAAGCGCGTGCCGGCGGTCTGCGGCTCGCTGCGCGAAGCCCTCGACGCCCTCGACAAGGACCGCGGATTCCTCAAGGCCGGCGGCGTCATGGATGACGATTTCATCGACAGCTACATCGAGCTGAAGATGGAAGAGGTCCACCGCGTGAACATCACGCCCCACCCGGTGGAATTCGACATGTATTACAAGTGCTAGCGTTCTTCTCCTGATGTGACCTGAGGGCCGGGGCGCCTGCCCCGGCCCTTTTTCTTCGGGCGGGCCGCGAGGGGACTACGATCGGGGCGGCTTCGTCTTCAACACCGACATGAACGGTCCGGAGGTCGGCGCGACCTACCGGTTCTAGCTAGGCGCCCGCCCGCCCTCGAGCCGCCCCGCGAACGGGCCGCCCCGCGCCGCGAACCTGCCGCAAATGCGGCATGGCCTGGAACCGCATCGCCGCCCTGGCGGTTGGCGGAGCTAAGGGGCAGAGAGAATCGAGCGTCCGATGAGCGACGAGCCGGCGGCCGCGCGCGTCGTCGAATACCTCAAGCTTGCCGAGCAGATGCGGCTGGCCGCGGATCGGGCGTTCGACCCGACCATCGCGGCCGCCTACCTGGCGCTCGCGTCGAAGTGGGTCCGGCTGGCCGAGCAGACCCAGCGCGCCGTCCGCTACATCGACCGCACCGCCGGCGACAAGGATCCGCATGACAAACGGAACTAGGCCAGCGACCGCGCATCCGCCCGGTTGTTGCGGGCCCGTCGCACGCCGCGTTCCTCGAGCGCCGACCTGTCGAAAGCGGCCGTGCGGAAAGGCCGGGTTGGGGGGACACCGCCATCAGGCCTGGTCCAGCTTCGGTGCGCAGCAGTGATCAGAGGGACGCCAACGGCGCCCCGATGGGCCACGCCGCCCGCCTCTGGATCTTCGTCCATCCGGAGACCGGCGGAGCAGCGGGCCCCAAAGCCCACACTGAACCCGCCAATCATCCGGGCCTGCCCGGCGATCCGCAGTCCGTTCCCGTCACCGGACCGCTTCACCGTGGCCGCGCTGTCGCATGGCACACCGCCATCACGGTGTCGCGCAGCCATCGATGGGGCGGATCAGCGTCCATTCTGGGGTGCCACATCGCCGAAATCGCGATCGGCGGCGTACGAACGGGAAGATCGAAACCGACAAGGCCTTGCGCAGTCGGGTCAACGCTTGTTGGGCTGGCGAGACCCGAACGGGGCACAAGTGCAACCAGGTCCGTGTCGCGCGCGATGCGCATAGCATCCGGGAACCCTGGCACGACGGCGACGATCTCCCGTCTGAGCCCAAGCGCCTCCAGCGCGTCGTCGACCGGCCCCGTGAAGTTCCCCTTGCGCGACGCCACGACATGACGGCACGCCGCGTAGCGTTCGGGCGTCACGGGTCCCTCCAGCAACGGATGTCCAATCCGGGCCGCACCGATGAAGGCGTCGCGGAAGAGGAGCCGGGTCCGCACCTCCGGTGCGGACGCTCCGAGCACCCCAATCTCGAGGTCAATCTGTCCATCCCGGAGTGGAAGAGCATCCTTGTCGGTCTTCGGCGCGAAGCGCAGGCGGGCATGTGGCGCGGCTGCGGTGATCGCAGCCACCAAGGGTGCGGAGAACAGCTCTACGAAGCCTTCGCCGGCGCGAATGGTAAAGGTTCGCTCGAGCGAGGCGACGTCCAGATGGCTGGCATGCGGACCGAGGACCGTGCGCACGTCATGGGTCAGCTGATGAACCCGATCGCGCAGTTCGGTGGCGTGCGGTGTCGGCACAAGCCCGCGCCCGGCGCGCACGAGTAGCGGATCGCCGGTCGCGGCCCGGAGCCGCGCCAGAGTTCGGCTCATGGCGGAAGAACTCAAGCCGAGGCGTCGCGCCGCCCCTGTCACGCTGCCCTCGGCGAGCAACGCGTCCAGCGCGGCAAGCAGGTTCATGTCCAGAGTGTCCACGAACGAACGCTACTGGATCTGGATGATGAGCCCTAGCGTCTGACGCAACTATCTTGTGCATGGGATGCGTCTGGCGCGCGCCGATAGGTTCACACACATTCGCTTCCGAACCCTGCAGCGAAGGCATCCTCATGCGTCCATCCGCACCACGCGACTCCGTCCCTACGATCCTCCTTGTCGGCGCATCGCGCGGTCTTGGCCTCGCGATGGCCGCGGAATTCCTCAAGAAGGGGTGGAACGTCGTTGGGACGGTGCAAGGCGGCGCCAGAACCGAGTTGCACGATCTGGCGGACGAACATCCGGGCCGTATCGAGATCGAGTCTCTCGACGTCACGGAGCCGGATCAGATCACCGCGCTGCACGACCGTCTGGCCGGCCGCAGCTTCGACATGCTGTTTCACAACGCCGGCATCGCCACCGCCGACCCGCAGGAGTTGGTCGGGGAGGCGCCCACGGAGGCGTTCGTTCGCGTACTGGTCACGAATGCCCTGAGCCCGATGCGCGTCATCGAGGGACTACAGGACCTTGTTCCTGCGGACGGGCTCATCGGCGTCATGTCGTCGGGAATGGGGAGCATCAGCAACAACGAGCGCGGCGGCGCTGAAATCTATCGCGGCAGTAAGGCCGCGCTGAACCAGTTCATGCGGTGCTACGCCGCCCGTCACGCCGGAGAGCCGCGCGCACTGGTGTTGATGGCGCCGGGCTGGATTCGCACCGCCCTGGGCGGACCGGACGCGCCGTTCAGCGTCGAGGACGCCATTCCGAAGGTCGTGGACGTTTTGATCTCGCAGCAGGGCAAACCCGGTCTGCAATTTCTCGACCGTGAGGGGCGCACCGTTCCGTGGTGACGCTCGGCCGGACCGCGTCAGCCTCGGTCGAGCCCGCAGAATACACCCAACACTCGAGGCGATCGGTTCAATCCACTAGCCGCCGCTCCGCCGATCTCAGGGACTGCCTGCGTCCGCTCCGCCGCTCGGCGGCGCGTCGCGCCGCAGCGACAGCGCAAGGAAGATCGCGCTCAGAACCACGGCGGCGACGCTGCCGTAGTGCGCCGGCGGGTGATGGCCGTTCGCCGGCGCTGTCAGCACCCAGCCCTGCAGCGCCACCAGCGCCGCCTGCAGCAGCGCCAGCGCCAGGAACAGCGGCGTCAGCGGCCGGTAGCGCAGGGCGACCGCCAGCATGGCGAGCCCGAACGCCAGCTGGGTCGCGCCCTCCCAGCGGAACACGCCGATCGCCAGGTCGCGCTTGTTCCCTAAGTCGAGGCCGGCGATCACCCCGGCCCCGCCGTCCGGCAGGAAGCTGTGGATCAGGCCCGGCCCGATGGTGAAGAGCGCCGCCAGCGCCAGGAACCAGGCCGAGACGCGGGCGCCGCGGTAGTCGGCGTTGGTCGACGGCGGCAGGAGCCCGCTCACGCCGGCCGCGGGATCGCCAGCGGCGCGGCGAGGTTGATGTTGGCGGTGGGGCCGAGCCCCAGCCACGCGTGCATCCGAGGGCTCATCGCGGCGATCGTCGCCGGCGAGAGGGCGGCGTTCCAGTTGGTCTGCGGCCGGATGAAGTCGCGCGAATAGTAGCCGAACAGCAGCGCCCGCTCCTCGTCCGCCGTCACGTTGGCGCCCGAGGTGTGCCAGAGCCGCCCGTCCATCGCGATGATCGCGCCGGCCGGCGCCTCGAACGGCCGCATGCCGGCGCGCGGGTCGGCGGGAACGTCCCTTTCCCAGGCGATCCGGTGGCTCATCGGCAGGTAGCGCGTCGCCCCGTTGGCCGCGCGCACGTCGGTCAGGCACCAGATGATGTTGATCGACCAGGGCTCGAGCCACGGCTCCGGCACGACGATCGACTGGTCCGAATGCGGCTTCATCGACTGCGAGCCCGGCAGCGCGATGTTGGCGGTGAAGTTGGAGATCAGGAAGCCGGGGCCGAGCAGCGCTTCCACCAGCTCGATCCCGAGCGGATGCTGGATGAGCTCGACGAACACCGGGTCGAGGTCGATGAGGCCAAACACCCGCACGTTGTGCTCGTTCGGGTCGATGCCGATGTTGCGGGTCGGGGCGCCACGGCGCTCGCTCTCCTCGGCCGCCCGCCAGAGCCGCCGGCGCACGTCCGCGCAGGCCGCCGCGTCCAGCACGCCGGGCACGATCGCGAAGCCCTCGCTCAAGAGCTGCGCCTTGGCGGCGGCGAGGTCTGCGGAGGCGATCGGCTCGGCCAGCGTCATGCCGAAAGAGAAGGACAAGTCGCCCCTCGCTGGCAAGCCCGCCGCGGCGGCGACCCCATCCCAACCAATCCGCCCGCGCCGCGGACGTTCTAACGCTGGCGTTTTCGAGCGATCATCGGCGAATGAGACACTCTTCCGCCCGGCTGCGCCTCGTGTGCCCTTTCGCCCTCAGCGTTCTTCTGACCGCGTCGGCTCACGCCGAGCCCTCGCAGTGGCAGCAGGCCCAGACCGCGAACATGCATCGCATCAGCGGTCGGTTCACCCAGGAGGACTATGGGTTCAGCGTCTCGGCTCCGGAACCCTGGGCGGATACGTCACCGATGGGGGCGATGCCAACCATGGGATGGTGGTCGTGCTTGGCGAGCGAAGGAGCATCGCGATCTTCCCAGAATACACGGATGGCGAAGGTCTTTGGGGCGTCCCGTGTGGGCGCAAGCTCTCGGTCGGGGAACCGGCGGCGAGAGAGTTCGAAGCGCCCACGCGCCTCGGCCATCTATCGGCCTGCGAGGTCGCTTTTGCCAACCAGGACTCCGTCTGGCGCGTCATTCAGGCCCGGCGCGGCAGCGGCTCCGACATCATCTACACAATGATCTTGCGGACGAACCGCCACGACCTCCGGGTTGACGAGACGGCGTTCGACCAGATCGCGCGCAGTTTCCGGCTCGCTCGTATAACGCCTTAGCGGCTCGCGAACGTCCGCAATGGGTGGTCGAACCCGGTCGTCGACTTCCTAGCCGGAAGCGGACCCAAGCTGGCGGGGTTTGTGAGCACCCGCCTTAGCCGGTCGGGCGCTCGTCGAAACCCGGCGTCACCTCGTCCGGCGCGGTGGAGTCCTGGTCGATCGCAGCGACGCGCGCCGAAACCGGTCCGCGGCGGCAGAGCTCGACCAGCTCCGCGACGACGGCGGCGGGGCCGGCGGCCACCAGCTCCAACGAGCCGTCGGCGCGGTTGCGCACCCAGCCGTCGAGGCCGAGGCGCCGGGCTTCCTCGCGCGCCCACCAGCGGTAGCCGACCCCCTGCACGCGGCCGCGGATCACGAGACGCACGGCGATCCGGTCCATCCGCGGGCCTCTACGCCCCGCGGGCTTTGCCGCAAAGCAGGTGGGCGGGCCTGAACATGACGGCTATCCGTTTGGTTGTCCGGGCAAGCCGGCCTCATCGCGGGAGAGAGACGATCATGGAGCTCAGACGCAGCGGCTCGCAGCCGTCCGGCAAGGGACCGGCCGAGTACTTCACCGGCCAGGTGCGCATCGACCCGCTGTTCAGCGCGCCGCCGCCGGCCCGGGTCGCCTGCGCGAGCGTCACCTTCGAGCCGGGCGCGCGCACCGCCTGGCATACGCACCCGCTCGGCCAGACCCTGGTCGTCACCGCCGGCTGCGGCTGGACCCAGTGCGAGGGCGAGCCGGTCGTGGAGATCCGCGCCGGCGACGTGATCTGGTGCCCGCCGAACCACCGGCATTGGCACGGCGCCACGCCCACCACCTCGATGACCCACATCGCCATCCAGGAGGCGCTGGACGGCAAGGTCGTCGCCTGGGCCGAGCACGTGCCGGACGCGGTCTACCTCGCCGGCCCGCCGAAGGGCTGACGCTCGCTTGCTCCCGACGCGCGCCGACGGCCATATGGCGCGATGGAGCAGGCTGGCGAGCGTCGGATCGAAGCGCCCAGGGACCGGGTCTGGGCGGCGCTGAACGATCCGGGCGGTGCTGCAGCGCTGCATCGAGGGCTGCGAGGCGCTGGAGCGCGCCGGGCCGGACGCGCTGACGGCGCGGGTGCGCGTCAAGGTGGGACCGCTGAGCGCCGTCTTCTTGGGCGACATCGCCCTGAAGGACCTCGACCCGCCGAACGGCTACACGCTGGAGGTCAGCGCCAAGGGCGGCGCGGCGGGCTTCGCCAAGGGCCAGGCGCGGGTCGCGCTCGCCGAGGCCGGGGCGGCCACCTTGCTCTCGTACGCGGCGCAGGGATCGGTCGGCGGCAAGCTCGCGCAGGTCGGCCAGCGGCTGATCGATGCGGCCGCCCGCAAGACCGCCGACGACTTCTTCGAGGCGTTCGCCCGCGAGCTCGGGACCCCCGCCGACGCGTCCACCACACCAAAGGCTGCCGGCGCCTCACCCGGGGCCAAGGCCGCGTCGACAACCAGGATGATCGTCTGGGCCACGCTCATCGCCCTCGCACTGATGGCCTGGCGGCTCATCGCGCGATAGGGTCGCGGCAACGAGACAACGGGAGGCCGTGCATGCAGGTGTCGATGGTGGTGAACGGCGTCGCGCGCGAGATCGACGCCGCGCCCAGCGCGCTCTTGGTCGACATCCTGCGCGGCGAGCTGCGGCTCACCGGCACGCACGTCGGCTGCGACACCAGCCAGTGCGGCGCCTGCACGGTGCGGATGGACGGGCGGGCGGTGAAGTCGTGCACGGTGCTGGCCGGTCAGGCCGACGGCGCGGAGATCGTCACCATCGAGGGGCTTGGCGCGCCCGGCGCGCTGCACCCCCTGCAGGCGGCGTTCCAGGAGACCCACGGCCTGCAATGCGGCTTCTGCACGCCCGGCATGATCATGGCCGCGCTCGACCTCGTCGAGAGCGGCGCGCGGCTCGACGAGGCGACGGTGCGCGAGGGCCTCGCCGGCAACCTCTGCCGCTGCACCGGTTACCACAACATCGTCCGCGCGGTGCTGCTCGCCGCCGGCGCGAACGCCTAGCGGGGACGGGAAGCCATGAACGCCATGATCGGCCAGTCCGTCCGCCGCCGCGAGGACATCCGCTTCATCACAGGCCGCGGCCGCTACACCGACGATATCGCCGCCGCCGGCCAGGCCTACGCCGTCTTCGCCCGCTCGCCCTATGCCCGGGCCAGGATCGCCAAGCTCGACGTGGGCCCCGCCAAGGCGAGCCCAGGCGTCGTCGCCGTCTTCACCGGCGCGGACCTCGCGGCCGGCGAGCATCGGCCCCCTGCCCTGCGGCTGGCTGGTCAAGTCGACCGACGGGACCGACATGAAGGTCGCGCCGCGCCCGCCGCTCGCCATCACCCGCGTGAACTTCGTCGGCGAGCCCTACGCCATCGTCATCGCCGACAGCGTGGAGGCGGCGCGCGCCGGCGCCGAGGCGCTGGAGACCGACTTCGAGGAGCTGGAGGCCGCCGCAAGCCTCGCGAGCGCGATGGAAGGCCCGCAGATCCACGAAGGGATCGATGCGAACCGCTCGTTCCACTGGGCGCTGGGCGACGAGGCCAAGACCGACGCCGCGTTCGCCGCGGCGGCCCACGTGACGCGGCTGGAGTTCGCCAACAACCGGCTGATCCCCAACGCCATCGAGCCTCGGGCCTGCGTCGCGGTCTACGACGCCGCCGCCGACGAGCTCACGCTCGACCACCACCTCCCAGAACCCGCACCTGGAGCGGCTGGTGCTGGCCGCGTTCGTCGGCCTGGCGCCCGAGCACAAGCTGCGCGTCATCTCGCCGGACGTCGGCGGCGGCTTCGGCTCGAAGATCTTCATCTACCCGGAGGAGACCGCCGCCGCCTGGGCCGCGCGCGAGCTGCGCCGGCCGGTGAAATGGACCGGCGACCGCTCGGAAGCCTTCCTCTCCGACGCCCACGGCCGCGACCACCTGACCACCGCCGAGCTCGCTTTGGACGCGCAGGGGACGTTCCTCGGCCTGCGGGTGAAGACCCGCGCCAATCTCGGCGCCTATCTGTCGACGTTCGGCTCGTCGGTGCCGACCTACCTCTACGGCACGCTGCTGGCCGGCCAGTACCGGACGCCGGCGATCTGGGTCGAGGTCGACGGGGTCTACACCAACACCGCGCCGGTGGACGCCTATCGCGGCGCCGGCCGGCCGGAGGCCACCTACGTCGTCGAGCGGCTGGTCGAGACCGCGGCGCGCGAGCTGAAGATCGATCCGGTCGAGATCCGGCGGCGCAACTTCATCCAGCCCGACCAGTTCCCGTACGAGACGCCGGTCGCGCTGGTCTACGACACCGGCGACTACGAGCAGAGCCTGGCGCGGGCGCTGACGCTGGCAGACGTCGCCGGCTTTCCGAAGCGGCGCGCGGAGGCGGAAGCACGCGGCCGCAAGCGCGGGCTCGGCTTCTCCTGCTACATCGAGGCCTGCGGCCTTGCGCCCTCGCAGCTCGCCATCTCGCTGGGCGCCGGCGTCGGCCTCTACGAGAGCGGCGAGGTCCGCGTGAACCCCACCGGCTCGGTCACCGTCTTCACCGGCTCGCACAGCCACGGCCAGGGCCACGAGACCACGTTCGCGCAAGTGGTCGCCGGCAAGTTCGGCATCCCGATCGAGCAGGTCGAGGTGGTGCACGGCGACACCGGCCGCATGGAGTTCGGGCTCGGCACTTACGGCTCGCGCTCGCTCGCGGTGGGCGGCTCGGCGCTCGTCAAGTCGGCCGACAAGATCATCGACAAGGGCAAGCGGATCTCCGCCCACATGCTGGAGACCACCCCCGAGGACATCGACTTCGGGGAGGGCGTCTACCGCGCGCGGGGGACCAACCGGCAGATGACCTTCGGCGAGGTGGCGCTGGCCGCCTACGTGCCGGCCAACTTCCCCGAGGGGCTGGAGCCGGGCCTCTCGGAGAAGACCTTCTACGATCCGAAGAACTTCACCTACCCGGCCGGCAGCCACATCGCCGAGGTCGAGGTCGATCCGGAGACCGGGCGGATCGAGGTGGTCGCCTTCACCGCGGTCGACGACTTCGGCGAGATCATCAATCCGATGATCGTCGAGGGCCAGGTGCATGGCGGCGTCGCGCAGGGCATCGGCCAGGCGCTGCTGGAGCACGGCGTCTACGACGAGACCGGCCAGCTGATCACCGGCTCGTTCATGGACTATGCGATGCCCAGGGCCGGCGACCTGCCGAGCTTCCAGGTGGCGACCACCGTCACGCCCTGCACCCACAATCCGCTGGGCGCCAAGGGCTGCGGCGAGGCCGGCGCGATCGGCGCGCCGGCCGCCATCATCAACGCGGTCACCGACGCGCTGGGCGTGAAGGACATCGCCATGCCGGCAAGCCCCGAGCGGGTCTGGCGCGCCCTGCAGGGCGCCTAAAGGAGGATCGGACGATGCGCGACTTCGCCTATCACCGCCCCGCGAGCCTCCAGGACGCCGTCTCGCTGCGCCAGGGGTCGGCCGACGGTCAATATCTGGCCGGCGGCATGACGCTGATCCCGACGCTGAAGCAGCGGCTCGCCCAGCCCAGCGACCTCGTCGACCTTGCCGCGCTGAAGGACCTGGCCGGCGTGCGGACCGAGGGCGCGGCGCTGGTGATCGGCGCGATGACCCGCCACGCGGCCGTCGCCGCCTCGCCGGACGTGCAGCGCGCCATCCCGGCGCTGGCGCAGCTGGCCGGCGGCATCGGCGATCCGCAGGTGCGCAACCGCGGCACGCTCGGCGGCTCGGTCGCCAACAGCGACCCGGCGGCGGACTATCCGGCCGCGGTGATCGCGCTCGGCGCGACGATCCGCACCGACCGCCGCGAGATCGCCGCGGGCAATTATTTCCGCGACCTCTTCGAGACCGCGCTGCAGCCCGGCGAGCTGATCCGCGAGATCGCCTTCCCGGTCCCGCGCCGCGCCGCCTACCGCAAGTTCGCCCACCCGGCCTCGCGCTATGCGGTGGCCGGCGTCTTCGTAGCCGACTTCGGCGATGGCGACGTGCGGGTGGGCGTCACCGGCGCGGGGCCCTGCGCCTTCCGCGCCGGCCCGCTCGAGGCGGCGCTGGCCGCCCGGCTCGACCCGACCGCGCTCGATCAGGTCGCGATCGACTCCAGCCGCTTCAACAGCGATCTCGCCGCCTCGGCCGAGTTCCGCGCCCAGCTGGTGCGCACCATGGCCAAGCGCGCGGTCGCGGACCTCATCGCCGCCTGAGCCGGCGGCGTTATTGCGACGGCGCTACGGGCCTCGCCGTCGGAAGAGGCCCAGCACGAAGAGCAGCAGCACCGCGCCGATCACGGCGATCGCCACCTCGACCAGCCAGCCCTCGAGGCCCGACGCGTGGATGTGCAGGCGTTCGACGACGTGGAAGTGGGTGGCGAGCCAGCCGCCGATCAGGCCGCCGACGATGCCGATGATCATCGCAATCAGCCAGCCATGCCGGCGGCCCATCAGGTGGTCGGCGATGACGCCGGCGACGAGGCCGGTGATCAGGAAGACGATGAAGTGGATCATGTCGGGCAGCCTCCCGGCGCTGCTTCAGGCATTGCGCGCATCAGATTCCGGATAACAGTGATTGTCGAGCGCCGCTGGCTGGACTTTGTTCCGCCCGGCGCCGCAGCATGGCCAAGGTCGGGGCTTGAGCCGCAGTCCAGGACGAGGGGGGATCTACCGAATGGACGCCATCGCGCCGCACCGCGCGCGCAGCCTCGCCGAGATGCGCGAGATCCAGGGTCGCATGGGCATGCAGGCCGTGCCGGAGGGCATCAAGTCGTACCGGCCGCGCCCCACCGACATCGTCATCACGCCGTTCGGCAAGTGCGGCGCGACCTGGCTGCAGCAGACCTTCCACACGCTGCGCACCCGCGGCGACATGGACTTCGACGACATCTCGCGCGTCGTGCCCTGGATCGAGACGGCGAAGGTCGCGGGCCTGGACCTCGAGGCGCCGCAGCGGGCCGAGCCGCGCGGCTTCAAGAGCCACCTCGCCTACGACGGCCATCCGGCCATCCCGAAGGGGGCGAAGTACGTGGTCGCCTTCCGCGACCCGAAGGACGCGCTGGTCTCGATGTACCGCTTCATGGAGGGCTGGTTCTTCGAGCCTGGCGCGATCTCCATCGAGGACTTCGCGGCGCACTGGCTGCAAGGCGACAGCTACTGGAAGCACCTCTTGGGCTGGTGGGGCGTGCGGGACGACCCGAGCGTGCTGCGTCTTCACCTACGAAGCGATGACCGCGGACCCGGCCGGCCACATCCGGCGCCTGGCGGCCTTCTGCGGCCTGCCGCTCGACGACGAGCTGCTGGCCCTGACGCTGGAGCGCAGCTCGATCGCCTACATGCTGGCGCACAAGGACAAGTTCGACGATGCGATGATGCGCGAGGTCTCCGAGGCGCGCTGCAACCTGCCGCCCGGTAGCAACTCCGCCAAGGTGCGCAAGGGCGGCGTCGGCGGCCACAAGGCCGAGTTGCCGGCCAGCGTCGGGGAGCTGCTCGACGCCAAGTGGGCCGAGCTGGTGACGCCCGCCACCGGCTTTGCCGACTACGCCGCGCTGGAGGCGGCTGCGCGGGCGCTGGGCTAAGCGGGGACCCGGCCGAAGCGTTCGGCGGAACGCCGCTTGGCCTTCTCGGCCTCGGTCTCGCGGTCACGCGGCGCCGCCGTGGTCTCCAGGCTGGCGAGCAGCCGCCCGGCCGCTTCCGCCACCTCGATCACCGCCAGGTCGAACGCCGCCCGGTTCGCCTTCGAAGGCGCGGTGAAACCGGAGAGCTTGCGCACGAACTGCAGCGAGGCGTCGCGGATCTCCGCTTCGGTCGCCGGCGGCTCGAAATTGAACAGCGTCTTGATGTTTCGGCACATGGGTCCTTGGCCTCGCTGCGTCTTCACACCGGACCCCAAGCATCGGCGCCCTCCGGCCTGAGCGCAAGGCCTAGACTAAGAGCAGACTCAGTCGAGCTTGGCGCAGACTCCCGTCCCCCTTGCGGGGAGGGGTTGGGGGTGGGGGTGTTGGCGCGCACCTCTCGGGTTTGGCGGTCGGCAGGCCCATCGCTTGCCAGCCAGCTTGCACCCCCACCCCTGACCCCTCCCCGCAAGGGGGAGGGGAACGCAGCGGTCCTCGCCCAATTCAACTGCGATCGAACTCGCTCTAGGGCCGCGCGCCCTCGGCGGCGTATTCGCCCATCAGCCGCGGCCAGTCCGCCTCGCCCGGCAGCTCCTCGAAGCTATGCTTTGCGCCGGTGGCCGCCCAGCCGAAGCCCTCGCGGCGGTAGATCTCCACGAACGGCTGCGCCCAGGCGTGGTCGTCCAGCATGGTGGTCCTGAGGTTCACCAGCCAGTCCGGCTCGACGGCGCGGGTGAACATCCAGCTCTTGCAGTCCGGGCAGTGGTAGTGGATCGGCGGGTCGCGCATCCCGCCCAGCACCGGCGCGCCGCGGGTGATCGCAAAGCCGTCCTTGTGCAGGCTCAGCGACAGGGTGAAGGCGCTCGCCGTCATCCGCTGGCAGCCCGTGCAGTGGCAGGCGCTGGAGAGCATCGGCGCCGTCGTGACCCGGAACCGCACCGCCCCGCACCGGCACCCGCCCTCCCACGGCAGCTTCCACGCGTTGTCCATCGTCGAGGTCCTCGTTGTTCGAGGCGAACTCTACGCCGCGCGCACCCAATGGCGTCAGCAGCCTTCCCTGTACCGTCATCGCCGGCCGTCAGTGCCGGCGACCCAAGCACACGCTGGTGCGCGTGGCCGCGCTGAGCGCGGCCATGGCTGGCCGGGTGTTCTTGGGTGGCCGGGACTTACGCCCGGCCATGACGGTTCGAAGGGGTGCGCGTCCCTATGCCCCCACCTTCGCCGCTGCCGCCTGCTGCGCCTTGCCGCCGGGCGCGGTGAGCATCAGCTCGATCAGCGCCTCGGTGACCTTCGGCTCCAGGCCCTCGGTGTGGCCCTTGTCCAGGCGCACGACGTCGGCGATCACCCGCCCGCCCTTGGCGCCCGGATAGACCCACACCTGCGCGGTTCCCGGACGCGGCTTCAGCCCCCAGGCCGGCGTCGAGGTCGAGCCGCCGTCCGGCTGATCGAGCGGGTGTCGTGGATCTGGCCCGCCTCAGTATCGACGATGTCCGGGCGGCGATCGCGAGGGCCGGCCCGATACTTCTCGGCCCAGGGCGAGGTCTCGGGCAGCGCCACCATCTCGTGCTCCCCGGTCGCGAAGATGAAGGAGATGTCGCAGTCGGGCGGCGACCGCCTGGCCGGGCCGGGGCGCGCCCTCCGGCAGCTGAGGCCGCGGCCGGTGCGGCGAGAAGAAGCTCTCCGGCAGCTGGATCGGCCCGATCCGCCCGCCCGAGAGGCTGAGCCAGCCGTCGACCCGGTCCTGGAAGAACGCGTCTTCGCGCAGCAGCCGGTTGGACGTCATGCCGCCCTGCGAATGGCCCGCCAGCCAGAAGGCCCTGATCCGCTCGGGGCCATACTTGGTCGAAGACGAAGTCCACGATGTTGCGCAGGTGCGCGTCGTCGGCCTCGCCCACCCAGCGGCGCATCGGCTCCTTGGTGGCGGCCGAGGGCGTGGCGATCACCAGCCGATGCTTTTCCTTGTAGTCGTGGGCGGGGAAGTAGGCGCGCTGCCAGGCGCCGACCGAGCCGCCGCCGTGCAGGCTGAGGACGAAGGTCACCGGCTCGCCGGGCTTCAGGTCGTCCGGATCGTCCAGGTAGAACTTCCGCCCGGTCTTCTCGTCCACGACGCTCGCGTGTGGCATGGCGCGCTCCCTCGCGTTTTTCGAAGACACGGTATGCCTAGCGCCTACCCGGCGCCAAGCCCCTTCCCCCTCCCGTCATCGCCGGGCGTCAGTCCCGGCGACCTATGAACACGGCGCGGCGGGTGGCCGCGCTACGCGCGGCCATGGCTCGAAGGGTGTGCATGGGTGGCCGGGACTTGCGCCCGGCCATGACGGGCGTTGAGGGTTAAGCGCTCACCTTCGCCGCCGCGGCCTTCTGCGCCTTGCCGCCGGGGGCCGAGACCAACAGCTGGATCAGCGCCTCGGTCACCTTCGGCTCCAGGCCCTCGGTGTGGCCCTTGCCGAGGCGCACGACGTCGGCGATCACCCGCCCGCCCTGCGCCCCCGGATAGACCCACACCTGCGCGGTTCCCGGCCCCGGCTTCAGGCCCCACGCCGGCGTCGAGGTCGAGCTCCCGTCCGGCTGGTCGTAGCGGGTGTCGTGGATCTGGCCAGGCTACGGTGTCGACGATGTCGGGCCGCCGCTCGCGCGGGCCGGCGTCATACTTGTCGGCCCACGGCGAGGTCTCCGGCAGCCGCGGCGATCTCGTGCTCGCCGGTGGTGTAGATGAAGCACATCTCCACCGGCGGCGGGCTCCGGCGGCGGCCGGACGCACCATCGGCGCCTGGCCGGGGCGCACCGGCGGCCCGGCGTTGGGCGCCCGCTCGGCCGGGCCGATCCGCCCGCCCGAGAGGCTGAGCCAGCCGTCGACGCGGTCCTGGAAGAACGGGTCCTCGCCCAGCAGCCGGCGCGAGGTCATGCCGCCCTGCGAGTGGCCCGCCAGCCAGAAGGCGCGGATGTTCTGAAGGCCATACTTGTCGAAGACGTAATCGACGATGTTGCGGAGGTGCTCATCGTCGGCCTCGCCCACCCAGCGCCGGGCCGGCTCCTTGGTCGCGGCCGAGGGCGTCGCGATCACCAGCCGATACTGGTTCCTGTAGTCGATGGCCGGAAAGTAGAGCCGCTGCCAGGCGCCGACCGAGCCGCCGCCGTGCAGGTTGAGGATGAAGGTGACCGGCTCGCCGCGCTTAAGGTCGTCCGGATCGTCCAGGTAGAACTTGCGGCCGGTCTTTTCGTCGACCGCGCTGACATGACCCATGAAATTCGCTCCCTTGAAATGCGGGCGGGCGCGTCCCGCCTTCTCGTTCGAGCTCACCCTAAGCGGGTTGACGCGACGGCGCCAGCGCCCGGCGATGGCGGGCCGTCCCGATCTCGGCTAGGCTCGCCACCGAGCGGGGACGGACCTGGCCTTGGAGGAACCGCGCGCCATGCGCCGTCGTCACCTGCTCGCTCTCATCGCTGCTTCGGCCGCCGCGCCGATCGTCGTCCCCGCCGCCGCGCTCGCCGACGACCAGCGCCTCGCGCTTTCCAAGGCCTTCCCGATGCTCGAGCAGTATCTGGGCGTGCCGGCGTCCGAGCGCAGCCGTTTCTACCTCGCCTACCGCGCGGTGCGCGACAAGCGCCCGACCTCCGACGCGCGCGCCGCGATCGTGGGCGCCGGCGGCGCGGCGGTCCCGCTGGGCTTCGACCGCTCCGGCTTCGTCACCCGCCTGCCCTCGCTCGCCGAGCTGAAGGGCGGGGCGGAGTTCGTCATCGCCGGCCAGCCCTTCAAGCTGCAGCCCGAGGCGCGCTGCGCGATCGCGCCGTCGACCCACATCGATGCGGCCGAGCTGGCCGCGGCGCTGGCGCAGGCGAACGCCGCCATCGCCAAGGCCGCCGGCCCGCTCGCCGTCATCATCCCGAAGCTCACAGCCGCCTTCTTCCCCGACGCGGTCAGCGGCCACGCCCTCTTCGCCGATGGCCGCCAGGCGCCGCTGCAGGTGTTCAACGCCCCCGCCCTGGGGCCGGTCCCCTTCTTCGAGCCCGCCAAGGCGGCCGGGGCCAAGGCGGTGCTGCTGGCCAAGGCGCCCTCGCGCGTCCTGCTGGGCGGTCATCCGAAAGGCGTATGACGGCCCAGCCCCTGAGCGGCGCTCGCCGCGCGGCCATTCCCGGAGTTCGAGCTTGCAACGACGCGCGCTGATCGCCGGCATCGCGGCCGCCCTCGCCGCCCCGGCCGCGCCGGCCTGGGCGCGGGTGACGCGCATCGGGCTCGCCGACGCCTTCCTGTTGCTCGACGCCTACCTCGCCCTGAAGCCGGCCGAGCGCGACCGCTTCGTCCTGGCCTACCGCGCCGTGCGGGGCGGCAAGCCGGCGCCCGACGCCAATGCGCGCATCGTCCATCGCGACCGCACCTCGACGCCGCTCGCCCTCGACGCCGACGGCTGGGTGACCCAGCTGCCGACGCTCGATGAGCTGAGGGCCAGCGAGACGTTCGAGGTCGACGGGCCGGCCTTCGACATGTCGATGGAGCTGCGCGCCACCCTGGCGCCGGCCGACCGGCTGCCGGTCGGCGAGCTCACCGCGACGCTGGCGCAGGTCAACGCGGCGATCGTGACGTTCGCGGGCGACAATTCGAGCGCCGTCGGGCGGCTCACCTGCATCTACTTCCCGGACGCCGGCGCGGGCCGGGCCATCCTGGCGGACGGCGGCGAGCGGCCGTTGCCGAGCTTCAATTTCAAGCTGATCGGGCCGACGCCCTACTTCGAGCCCAGCCGGCTGCCGCCGGCGACCGCCGTGGCGCTCGAGAGGCCGCCCTCGCGCATCCTGCTGGCCGGCCCGCCGCGGAACTAGTTAGGCGGCGCTGCGCTCGGCGGCGGCGTCGGCTGGCTGGCGCGCGGCGAGGGCCGTCTGGATCGCCTCGGCGAGACGCTCGCGGTTGACCGGCTTGGCCACCACGTCGTTCATCCCGCACGACAGGTAGCGCAGCACTTCGCCGGGCGCGGCGGCCGTCGTCACCGCGATGATCGGGATCTCGGCGACCGGACCGGGCAGCGCGCGGATCGCCCGCGACGCGGCCATGCCGTCCATGCGCGGCATCAGGATGTCCATCAGCACGATGTCGAACCGACCCGACCGCGCCGCCTCCAGCGCCTCGTAGCCGTTCTCGGCCGGCTCGTGCTGGAACCCGAACTGGTCGCACAGGATGCCGAGCAGGACCCGGTTCTGCGCGACGTCGTCGACGATGAGCACCCGGGTTCGTTCCGGAGGCCGCTCCGGAACACAATCCTGGACGCTCGCGAGCCTCACGCGCTTTGTCATCTGTTCCCCCGGGTCTCGTTGGACCACGACTCGTGAAACGACTATCGCGCGACGAGTTGAATCATCCGTAACCGACCCGTGCCTTTCCGCGCCTTCCGCTCATCGGGACGAAAGTCGGGACCCAGGCAGGCTGAAGCTGAAGGCTCGCGAAGCCGGCAGGCATGGCGCGCGCCGCAGGCGCTTAGTCTCAACGCTGAGGTCGCCGAGGAGGCGCAGAGGACGCGGAGGGGCTCGCTATCTCTGCGAACTCCGCGCCTCCTCCGCGGACTTTGCGTTGAGACTAAAGGCCTGCGGCCTGGGGTGTTCGCACGTTAAAGCTCGGCGGCTCGAATCTCTGCTAAATCCCCCTCATGCCCAAGTCCGCGGCCCAGCCTTCGCTGTTCGACGACGCCCTCAACCCGGCGCCCGCCGCGCCGCTGGCCGAGGCGCACGAGCCGCGCCCCGCCGGCCAGCTACTCGGCCAAGGACATCGAGGTGCTCGAGGGCCTGGAGCCGGTGCGCAAGCGGCCGGGCATGTACATCGGCGGCACCGACGAGCGGGCGCTGCACCACCTGTTCGCCGAGGTGCTCGACAACGCGGTCGACGAGGCCATCAGCGGCCACGCCAAGGTGATCGAGGTCAGCCTGGCGGCCGACGGGGCGCTGACCGTCAAGGACGACGCCCGCGGCATGCCGGTCGACCCGCATCCGAAGTTCCCGGACCGCTCGGCGCTCGAGGTCATCATGACCATGCTGCACTCGGGCGGGAAGTTCTCCGGCAAGGCCTACGAGACCTCCGGCGGCCTGCACGGGGTCGGCGTCTCGGTGGTCAACGCGCTCTCCGAGCGGGTCGAGGTGACGGTCTGGAAGGACGGCTTCGAGTGGCGCCAGACCTTCTCACGCGGCAAGCCGACCTCGAAGCTGCAGCAGCTCGGCCCCACCCGCAAGCACGGCACCCAGGTCACCTTCACGCCCGACCCGGTGATCTTCGGCGAGGACGTCGCCTTCAAGCCCGCCCGCCTGCACCGCATGGCGCGCACCAAGGCCTACCTGTTCCGCGGCGTCGAGATCCGCTGGAAGTGCGCGCCCGAGCGGATCAGCGACGCCACGCCCGCCGAGGCGGTCTTCCACTTCCCGAACGGCCTCGCCGACTTCCTGGCCGAGACCGTCGGCGAGCGGTCCACCGTCACCCCCGAGCCCTTCGCCGGCCGCATCGAGCGGCAGGGCGAGGCCGGCGCGGTCGAGTGGGCGGTCACCTGGACGCCGGCCGGCTTCGGCGAGGCCGACAGCTTCATCCGCTCCTACTGCAACGCCGTGCCCACCCCCGAGGGCGGCACGCACGAGGCGGGCTTGCGCGCGGTGCTCACGCGGGGCCTGAAGGCCTACGCCGAGCTGACCGGCGAGAAGCGCGGCGCCCTCGTCACCGCCGACGACGTGATGGCCGAGGCCGGCGCGCTGATCAGCGTCTTCGTCAAGAACCCCGAGTTCCAGGGCCAGACCAAGGAGCGGCTCTCCTCGGCCGACGCCCAGCGCCTGGTGGAGGGCGCGCTGCGCGACCCGTTCGACCACTGGCTGGCCGGCCAGCCGAAGGCCGCCGACGCGCTGCTGGCCTTCGTCGTCGACCGCGCCGAGGAGCGGCTGAAGCGGCGCAAGGACAAGGAGGTCGCCCGCGCCTCGGCCACCCGCAAGCTGCGCCTGCCCGGCAAGCTCGCCGACTGCTCCGGCACCGCCGCCGACGGCACCGAGATCTTCATCGTCGAGGGCGACTCGGCCGGCGGCTCGGCCAAGCAGGCCCGAGACCGCCGCACCCAGGCGATCCTCCCGCTGCGCGGCAAGATCCTCAACGTCGCCTCGGCCAGCCTCGATCAGCTGCGCGGCCAACAAGGAGCTGGCGGACCTGACGCTGGCGCTCGGCGTCGAGACCGGCGCCCGCTACCGCGAGGAGGCGCTGCGCTACGAGCGGGTGATCATCATGACCGACGCCGACGTCGACGGCGCCCATATCGCCACGCTGCTGATCACCTTCTTCTACCGCACCATGCCCGAGCTGATCCGCGCCGGGCGAGCTCTACCTCGCCCTGCCGCCGCTCTACCGCCTCAGCCACGGCGGCAAGACCGAGTACGCCCGCGACGACGCCCACAAGGACGAGCTGCTCGGCCACCGTCTTCAAGGGCAAGAAGCCCGAGATCGGCCGCTTCAAGGGCCTGGGCGAAATGATGCCCGCCCAGCTGAAGGAAACCACCATGGACCCGAAGACCCGGTCCCTGGCCCGCATCAGCCTGCCCAGAGCCGAGGAAGCTGGTCGCCGACCTGGTCGAGACGCTGATGGGCAGGAAGCCCGAGCGGCCGCTTCCGCTTCATCCAGGAGAACGCCGAGTTCGCGGCGGAGGACCTGGACGTTTAGCGCTGGCGATGCACGCATAGATGCGTGGATGCACAGGTGATTGACCGCGGCGCGCAGCGATGACAACCATACGCTGAGGCGTGTCCCCGAGACACTCAATGTCGGATTGTGTCACGGCCGCCTCGGGGGAGCGCTGGGGGCAATCAAATGGCTGGTCCGACGCCGTTCGGCGCGAATACCTATGTCGGGACGCTGCGCCTCGACGATCCGAACGAGGAAGCTTGGCTCGGTTACACCGGCGGGGCCGGCGAGCCTGAAGCGATCCTGATGATGCTGGATCCTTCGCCGTCGGGAGCCTACGACCCCACTGAGGTCGTCGCAGCTTGGCGCTATTTCTCGAATAAACCGGGAGTCGGAAACGGCAGCACGATCCACGTCGTCGGCTTCATTGCGACGCCGCCCGGCGGAACCGAAGAGCTTCTGCACGTGGTGCGAGCATGACTGGGCGGCTCAGGGGCGTCGCGGCAGCCGCGCTGGTCGCGAGCGCTCTCGGCGTGTCGACTGCGCCCGCCGGCACACCGGAGCCTTGGGTCGAGAAGAACGTCGCCTACGGCGAGGCGCAAAATCCCCAGTGTCCACAACGCGCGGTGGGCGAACACTGCGTGGACGACAACGGGGTCAACGTCGACATACCCAAACTCTACGACAATCGCACGCTGCAGCGCAGCCTGAAATCGCTGTCCGCGCAGCTCGCCGGCGTCGCCGGGGTAGACCAGAGCTCGCTGCTCAGCCGCATCGCCAACGTGTCCGGCGGCTCGCTGTCGCAGACCGCCTTCAACCTGCAACTTGCAGGCGCGCCGATACCCGGCGTGACGACCACCGCGTCGAATTTAACGCCGCAAATCGCCCAGACCAACGAACTCGTCACGGGGACCGCGCCCTCCGGGCCGACATCGCAGACCACCAACCAGACCATCACCACAACCCCCAGCAACACGGTCCAGAACTCAGACGACGCAGCCGACCTTCAATCCCGTGCCGCCGACGCTGCCGACGGCTGGCGCCTTTGCCGCGCCCTCCAACGTCGGGCCAAACGCGTTGGGAACGCTCGCCAGGGAGATGGAGCTCAACTACCAGATCTTCGGCTTGCAACTGCTGCTGCAGGGCTCGCTGGGTGACGACTACTCCGTTACCAGCTACGCTAAGCGGCATGTGACGCTCGGCTTTCCCATCGAAATAGACAGCGCTGGACACAAAGGGCAGGTGGCCCAGGTCGAGGTATCCGTCTGCAATCCAGCGGCTCGCCTCGACGACACGCCGCCAAGCATACAGACACTGCTCCCGCAGAAACGGTCGTACGACGTCACAAGCGTTACTAACCGTTCCACCGGCCTCGGCGCCGGTGCGATCGTCTCGGCGGTGTCGCTGGGCGCAAGCTTTCTGTGGTCGCACCAAACCTTCTACTTGGTGCAGGACCAGGACACCGTCGCGCTCCAAACACAGAGCGGCCCGACAAGATGGGCGCGTTGTCCCATAGCCCAACCAAGCGAGCCGCCAATCGAGGGGGCGGCGCAAGCGCCCCCGCCTGCGCCGCACTCGGGACGCGATGCTGGCTCACAACCCGTCACGTTCGCGTGGCGCTTTCTCCCAGTGCTCGGGCACACGTCCGTGGAGCCTGGCGATACGACCACGTTCGCCCAGATCGCCTTGGCCCCTTCCTACTTCCCACCCGATGGCGCGGCCCCGCCCGAGGCGCGCACAATTCAGCTGGCCACCCAGACCTGCTGGTACGCCTACGACGCCAACAGCGGCATCGTAGGCGGCCGTACCCGCAACTCGTGCACGCCTGTGGTTGCCCGCCTGGTGCCAATCGTGTTCGACACCACTCGGATCGACGACATTGACGAGACGGACAACGGTGACGGGACGCTCAGCGTCCAGGTAACGGGCGCCTTTCCGTACGGGACGACGGTCGACGTCGGCGAGACGGCTATTGCGGTCGTCGACCAAGTCATCGACCGCAACCGCATCTATCTGCGCTTCACTGTGCCGGCTCAGGCCGCCGCCACCCACGGCGTGCGGATCGTCAGCCCGGATGGGGCCCAGCAGGACGTTGAACTCGCCTATGCAGATGAGTCGACGAAACTTTTTCTGGAACCATTCGTAAGTGAGGGCCACCCGCCCCCAGCTGGCTGCAAGGTTCCGCTCGAAGCACCACAACCGGGACCGACCGTCAGCACAAGCGACTACAGCGACACCCAGACCGAGCTCACGATCGAGTATCCCTATTGCGACGCGGTCACACCGGATTTTGGGGAGCATCCGCCGATCGTAATCGTCGCTGGCAAGGCGTTCGGCATGTCAGACGCACCGCTTGAAAGCTTCGACGGCCACACAATCAAGGTGCTGGTGCCGAGCACGGTGCTTCAAGGGCAGTCCTCACTTGAGGTGAAGCGGCTGTTTCTGAGCCGAAGATACGAGATTTCTTATCCGCTCAACTCCACACGCGCCAGTATATCGAGCTTGTCGGTATTGAATAGCGACGATAACGCGATCACTTATCTTGGAACTGGCACTTTGCTCGGTGACACAAAACTTATTTATCCGAAAGGAATCAACCTTGATCACCGAGGCGATCAATTCATCATCTTCACGATTCCAAAGGCCGAACAATCGGTCAAACAACTGATCTTCCAGCCCGGTGGCGACCCCGAAGCATTCTTCGTCGTGGCGGTCCCTAGCGCCGGCGGCGGTGGCAAGTCCGCTGGGGATGACACCGCACAAGCGACGCTCACACCCCAAACGCTGCAGTTGAGCAGCCCAGGCGCGATCACCATCGGGGGGTCCAATCTCAATCTCGTCAGCGAGATCGACTATCTTGGCAAGCCGCTGGCTTTCCTGTTGACGAGCAACACGGCCATGAGCGTCGCCCAGCCAGCGGGGCTTTCGGGAAGCGCCGGCGTCTCGACCTTCAAGGTGGTCTTCAAGGATGGCAGCAGCGAGCCGCTGGATATCACCGTGAAGTAGACCCGGCGCGCGAACCGCCGTCAGAGCATCCGATGGGTCGGCGCCGCGTCCCAGGACTTCAGGGTCGCGACAAAGGGTTCGGGAGATACGCTGAGTTCACCTCTGAACGGCCAATCGAGCGCAATGATCATGACTATGACAAGCGCCAGCGTGGCTGCGACGACGGCGGTCATCGCCAGGTGCATGCTGAAGCGTTCGAAGCCGAAGAGGTAGGTGTAGGCGATGGTGATCGCCGCGCCGAGAAAGACGATGCTCCAAACGACGCCAGGGATATGTCCCTGGACCGCCGATAGACGCGAGCTCCGCGCCACGTAGAGATCGTTCCATGTCCTGAGCAGTTGGGCCTCGATCACCGCTTCGCCCGACGTGTGAGGCTGGACGGCGGCGACGGCGGTGGCGATGTCTCGCAGGGGTTTCCATCCCTGGTCGGGCGTGACGCCTCGGCGCTGAGTGGGCCATTCGTCGTTGATCACGACATTGACGTACCTTCTCAGAGAGTCTCGAATTTTCTGTCCCGTCTCATCTGGCAAGCCGGAGGTGATGAGGTACATGCCCCCAGCATAGTCCAACTCGTTCTCGACAATGTCGGAGGCTTTGCTGAAGGATTCCCACGTGGCAATTGCGATGAACGCGAGAAGAACTGCGTAAAGCACGCCGATGACGGCAATAGTGAACCCAGCCAGATCGTTGTGCTGCCGGCGCACGTCGACGTGGACAAATTGATGAAAGAGCAGCAGACCGGCGCACGCAGCCGCAGTGACGAGCGCCACCAGCGTGCTACCCCAGAGCCAAGTCGGGTTGCTGTAGATCCAGTCGACGATCATTGCCGCCCCATCGGAGAAAATCTCTATCCCCGCGTAGTGACGCCCGCGGGCTCACGCATGGAGGCGGCCGGTGGCGCGAAGGAAGATGGCGACGAGACCGGCGCCGGTGACGATGACGGCGATTACCGTCTCGAGGGGGGTGAACATCTTCTCGCGGCGCTCGCGGCGGGCGGCCATGTAGATCAGGGTCGCCGGGGCGAAGAGGATGGTGGCCATCAGCAGCTCGCTCAGCCGCGCCGCGTAGCACAGCCACAGGCCGTAGAGCGTGGCGACGGCGCCGGTGACGAGGTCGCGCGCGCGGCGCGAGGGGTCGAGCTCGTAGGTCTCGCCGGTCAGCGCCAGCTTCAGGGCGTAGGCCCCGGAAAACACGTAGGGCGGCAGGATGGCCACCGAGGCTATGGTGTAGAGGAACTTGTAGCTGGATTCCCGGAAGTAGGTCACGACCAGGAACACTTGCACCAGCGCGTTGGTGATCCACAGCGCGTTGATCGGCGAGCCGACGGCGTTCTCTTTGGCGAACCATTTCGGGAAGGTCCCGTCCTTGGCCGCGGCGAAGGGGATCTCGGCGCTGAGCATCGACCAGGACAGGAACGCCCCGGCGACGCTGACCACGAGGCCGATGCTGACCACGGCCGCACCCCACGGGCCGATCAGGTGGGCCAGCACGCCGGCCATGGACGGCGGCCCCAGGCCCGCCAGTTCCTTTTGCGTCAGCACGCCGGTGGAAAGCAGCGAGACCAGAACGTAGATCGTCAGAGCACTGAGGAACCCGATCACGGTGGCGCGGCCGACGTCCGCGCGGTTGGCGGCGCGAGCGCTGAGGACCGAGGCGCCTTCGATGCCGATGAACCCCCACAGGGTGACGATCATTGTCGACCTCACCTGGTCGGCGACCGAGCCCAGGCCGACGTCCCCGCCCCTCGCGACGCCCCAGAAGTTCAGGGTGAACTTGTCGTAGTTGAAGGCGAAGATGGCGATCACGACGAAGACCATCAGCGGCGCGAGCCGGGCCGCGGTGGCCACCAGGTTGACGAACGCGGCCTGCCGGACGCCGCGCAGCACCAGCCAGTGCATCAGCCATACCCCGAGCGAGGCGCCGATCACCGATGGCAGGTTGTTGCCGTGGTGGCCGAAGACCGGGAAGAAGAACGAGAGCGCGCTGAAGATCACCACCGCGTTGGAGACGTTGCCGAGCCAGGCGCTGACCCAGTAACCCCAGGCCGACTGAAAGCCGATGTAGGGCCCGAAGCCGGCGCGGGCGTAGGCGTAAGGCCCGCTGTTCAGCGCCGGCTTGCGCATCGACAGGCCCTGGTAGACGAAAGCCAGGGCGAGCATGCCGACACCGGTGATCGCCCAGCCGATCAGCACCGGACCCGGCGCGGCGTGGGCGGACATGTCGTGTGGCAGGCTGAAGGTGCCGGCGCCGATCATCGAGCCGATGACCATGGCGGCCAGCGGCAGCAGCGTGAGCCTGCGGGCGCCGCTCTGCGGCGCGCTGGGCGCCTCGGCCAGGGGCTCGGTCACGGAAACAGTCACTGCGGCGCTCCGGCGGCGCCGCCCGGCACGCCCGCAAGCGGCCCGGCAGCCGGCTCGGCGACAAGCTCCGCCGGACCGGGCGGGACGGAAATCGGGCCGACAACCTATAGCCGGCGCCGATCTACCGGCCGCAAGCCGGAGGGGCGGTTCCGGTTTATCCAGGAAAACGCGGAGTTCGCGGCGGAGGATCTGGACGTTTAGGCCGTCCGGCGCGCCTAGCTCAGATAGCTGACCACCAGCCGCGTGGCCTCGTCGACGAGCGCGCCGACCGCTGCGTCTGTCAGCACGTCGGGCCTGTGCAGCACCGCGGTGTGCGTCAGCGCCTCGATCGAGGTCACGCAGACGAAGGCGGCGAGGTCGAGGTCGAGGGCGCGCAGCTCGTCCTTGTGGCGCTCGAGCCAGGCCCGGAAGAGGCCGAAGGTCTCGCGGTTGAGTGCGCCGACGTCCGCGGTCATGCCGACGTGCGGCGTCTGCTCGGCCAGCACGCGATGCAGCGCAGGGTCGACGCGGTGCGCGGCGATCGCCGCGGCCACCAGTTTGCGCGCGGCCTCCTCGACCGGCAGGGCCGCCACCTCCGCCAGCGCGCCGCGGACCACCTGCATGAGGTCGCGGTTGTGGCGCTCGATGACGGCGGCGACCAGCGCCTCCTTGCTGGGGAAGTACTGGTAGAGCGAGCCGACGCTGACCCCGGCCGCCAGCGCGATGCGATTGGTGCTCGCCTTGTCGAAGCCTTCGCGGACCAGAATGCGAGCGGTCGCTTCGACCAGGGCGTCGACCGTCGCGCGCGATCGCGACTGGGAGGCGCTCTTCCTCGGCTTGGTGAGCGGCCCGCGCGCCAACATCCGGCTCCCTGAATGCGAGTAGGGAATGCGAGCGATCACTCGTATTCTGCGGGCGACCCAAAGGCAAGCGCGCCGCGGATCGCCGCAGCGCCTTCAGATCGGAAAAGGAGAGCCCGCCATGCCCTCACACCCCTACTCGTTCCTCGTCCGCATGAAGCAATGGGCGGACCTCGGCCTCTACGAGACGATCGCCCGGGACGGGGGCCGGCTGGACGGCGTGGACGCGGCGATCCTGCCGCGCATCCTCGACCACATTCAGGTCGTCGACCGGATCTTCCAGCATCATCTGCAGGGCCGCCCGCACGGCTTCCACGCGCCGCGCTCGGAGGCGACGCCCGACATCCGGACGCTCGCGCAAGCCTCGAAGGAGACGGACGCCTGGTACGTCTCGTATGTCGACAGCCTATCGGGGCGTGACTTCGGCGAGCCCGTCGACTTCGCCTTCACCAGCGGCAAGCCGGCCCGCATGACGCGCGGCCAGATCGTCCTGCACGTCTGCCTGCACGGAACCTACCATCGGGGCAACGCGGGCATCCTGCTGCAGAAGGTCGGCAGCGCGCTCTACGAGGACGCGGTCACCGACTTCCTGGAGGCGGCCGCCTGAGGCGCGGGGTTCGGTCCCCAGCGTTCAGTCTTCGCCGGCGCGCAGGCCCGCGACCCAGGCGTCTTCGCGGGCCTTCTCCGCGGCTTTCAGCGCCGCGAACGCCGCATCGACCGCCGCGTCGTGCTTGCGGCGCTCCATCAGGCCCCGCTCGCGGGCGGTGCGGGCCGCCTCGGCCGTCTCGAAGCGGGCGAGCACGGCGTAGTTGGTGTAGCTGACCCGCTCGTCGAACTCGCGATCGGGGTAGAAGCCGGTCACGCCGTCGGCGGTCTCCGCCTCGACGCGGAAGACGTCCGCCCATCCGGCGTGATGGCGCATGAGCGCCCAGGGCTTCTTGATTTCCGCCATGCCGTCGCCTCGCCCTCACGCTCGCCGTCGCGCCCGCCGGCGCCGATTGTCCAGGTGCGCGAGCCGCGACTGCTATCACGAAGCGGCCGCCGCCGTCAGCGGCCACGAGGGGCCCCGCGCCCAAGACCGAAGGCCGGGTGAAATGACGGGCGAAGGGCGCTTAAGATGCCGGCCGATGAAGCCGCGCCACGCCCCCCAGGATCCGCGCCTCGTCCGCCGGCTGCTGCGCGCCAAGGACCGGATGGACGCCGCCTCGCACGAGGCCTGGCCGGTCGCGCGCCTGGCCGACGTCAGCGGGGTCTCGGCGGCGCATTTCGCGCGCTCGTTCGCCGCCGCGTTCGGCGCGCCGCCGCATCGCTACCTGCTCACGCGCCGGGTCGAGCGCGCCACCACCCTGCTGCGCGACACCGACCTGCCGATCACCGAGATCGCCTTTGCGACCGGCTGGCAGAGCCTCGGCACGTTCGGGCGCACCTTCCGCGACATCGTCGGCGAGAGCCCCGGCGAGTTCCGCGCCCGCCATCAGGCCGCCCCCGCCCGGCCCGAGCCCACGCCCCCCTGCTACCTGGCCGCCGCCCACCGCCCCCACCTCACAATCGCAGTTTCGGAGAAGCGGCGTCGCGAGGCGGCCGATACAAGCGCCTCCGCAAACGCAACGGAGGTCTCAAAGTCATGAGCCAGGGAGTAGGCGTGGTCGGTCTGTACGTCCGCGATCAGGACGAGGCGGTGGAGTTCTACGTCGGCAAGCTGGGCTTCCAGGTCCACACCGACGCGAAGAACGGCGACTATCGCTGGCTCACGGTCCAGCACCCGGACCAGCCGTCGTTCCAGCTGGGGCTCTTCAAGCCGCAGCCGCCGGTGCTCGATGCGGCCACCGTCGAGACCGTGCAACGAGATCGTCGCCAAGGGCGCGATGCCGCCGCTGGTGCTCGAGGTCGCCGACTGCCGCGCCGCCCACGCCCGCTTCAGCGCCGCCGGCGTGGAGTTCACGCAAGGCCCGGTCGAGCGCTACGGCGCGGTCGACGCCAGCTTCCGCGACCCCTCCGGCAACGGCTGGAAACTGATCCAGAGCCGCTGAGGCTGCGCCGCCTCGCCCTACCCGACCGGCACGGCGAGCAGGGGGCGGTGGGCGCGGCGCAGGACCTGCTCGGTGGTGTCGCCGTGGAGGTCGTCGGGCAGGCTGTTGTGGCCCCGGGTCGCCATCACGATCAGGTCGGCGGCGGTCTCCTCGGCGGCCGCCACGATGGCGTCGACGACCGGTCCCTCGCGGACCACCAGGTCATACCGGTGGCCCTCCGGCAGATCGAGCCGCGGCGTCTCGCCTGGACCGACGTGCAGCAGGGTGAGGTGCGCATCGGCGTGCAGCGCGTTGACGAGGCGGGCGACGATGGTCAGCGCCAGGTCCTGCTGCGGCAGCCTGGTGACCGGCATGAGGATGTTCTTCAGGCTGACGGCCCCGTCCGCCTCGCCCACGAAGCCGGGCGCGCCGGCCGGCACGATCAGCGCCGGCGTATGGACGTGCCGGGCCAGCGCTTCGGCGAACGAGCCCTGCCGCAGGGCCTCCCGCTCCGACTGCCCTCGCGTGCCCAGCACGATCAGGTCGGGCGCCGCGTGGTCGACGAACGTCTCGAGGCCGGGTTCCGGACGCGCGGCGGCCACCTCCACCTTGCTGACGTGCAGACCCAGCTGCGCGGCGACCGCCGTCGCCGGCGCGCCCGGCGCCAGCATGCCCCACCGGGCCAGGGTCTCGCGAACGCGCGGGAAGGCGTCGATCGGCGCCGCGGCCTCGCGGTCCTGCCGGTGGACGTGGACCAGCTGCAAACTCCCCTGCTCCGCCAGGGCGATCCTGAGCGCATGGCGAAAGGCGCTGTCGCTGGCAGGGCCGAGGTCCGTGAGGTGCATGACGAGCGGGTGCTGCATGGCTTCGCCTTTTGCTGCCGTGGCGAGACGCACTCCACGCCGCCGCGCCTTGCCCGGCCTTGACCTGGCGCAATTGAACGGTGCGGCAAGCAGGGCGACGGCGGCGCCATCTCGGACTCTGCGGTCCCAATCCCGCGCGCCTATGCTTTGCCCGGCGCCTGGGCCATTGTCGGCAAGCGCCCACGCGCCCCGCGAAGAGAGACTCGCCATGATCCCGCGCGACACGGTCTGCCAGCGCTTCCGCGACGCCCTGACGACGGCGGCCTGACCGATGGGGCCGCCCTCAGGGATCGGGATCGTCGACACCATGATCGGCTTTCCGGCCGAGGACTTCAGCCAGTACGACTTCATCCGCGCCCAGCTGAAGGACCCGTCGGCGAAGTTCGACTTCCCGGTCGAGTACATGTTCCGGAACGTGCCGAAGGAGCTCTACGGCGCCGCCGACCCGATCTCGGTCACGCTGCATGAGATGGACCGCTTCGGCGTCGAGCAGGGGCTGATCGGCGTCGGCGGCGAGGTCAGCCGCCAGGCGCTGAAGGACCACCCGGACCGCTTCGTGCCGCAGGGCTCGGTCGACCCCAACCGCGGCATGGACGGCGTCCGCGACATGGTCCGCCAGTACGAGGCGTTCGGGGTGCGCGCGTTCGGCGCCTTCAACGCCGGCTTCAACCCGCAGGTCGGCATCGCCGATGCGCTGATGTACCCGATCTACGCCAAGTGCGTGGAGCTGGGCATACCCATCTTCGCCTGCGCCGGCGTGCCCGGCCCGCGCTTTCCGATGTGGCCGCAGGAGGTGCGGCTGATCGACCAGGTGATGTACGACTTCCCCGAGCTGGTGTTCGTCACCCGCCACGGCTGCGAGCCCTGGGAGGACCTGGCCGTCAAACTGATGCTGAAGTGGCCGAACCTCTACTATTCGACCAGCGCCTTCGCCCCGAAGCACTACCCCGAGGCCATCGTCCGCTACGCCAACACCCGCGGCGCCGACAAGATCATCTACGCCGGCTACTTCCCGATGGGCCTTTCGCTCGAGCGCATCATGACGGACATGCAGGCCGTGCCCTTCAAGGACGAAGTGTGGCCGAAGTTCCTGCGCGAGAACGCACGGAAGGTGCTGGGGCTAGGGTGACGGAAGGCTGAGACGGCTTCGCGCCAAGAGCTGCCGTTAGCTCCACGCCGCAAAGCCGACGTTCCGAACGGAGAAGTTGGGTGGACAGCGGAAGTTGAGCTGTGTCCGCGAAGCGGTGCTTTGGACACAACCAGGCCGAGGCGTCGTCTGATCGCGCGGTCGCAGCGAAGGTGGGCTCGTTGTCAGTCAGCCTCCCCGCCCATGCAATCGGCGGCAAGCGCGGCCAACCAATCCGCGCCGTCATCCCGCCCCTCACGTCTGACGGCAAAGAGCCTGATTGGCGGCAGAGCCTTGGGAAGATCGAAAACCGCCAGGCCGAACTGGGCGCCATACGCGCTCGCCAGACGCCTCGGGGCGACGGAGACCGCGTCGGACCGCCCAACGACTGCGAAGGCGATAAAGAACGTAGGCGCCGTGGCGGAGATGCGCCGGCTCAGGTTCAGGTCCAGGATCGCCTGGTCCGTGAGGCTCCGAAAGTCGCCGTCGACGGAGATCACAACGTGGCTCAGTTCTTCGAACAGAGCCCGGCTGACCTTGCTGCGCACTCTGGGATGGCCCAAGCGGGCGACCAGGCAATAGTCATCCGCCAACATGGGCGTCGCCAGCAGCCCGTCGAAGGGCCGGAGGAACTGGCCCAACGCAAGGTCGATCTCGTCGCGCCGCAGGCTCTCCAGCGCTTCAGCGCCACGAAGGACACGTAGGGCGAAGCGGGCGCCTGGCGCCTGCTGCTCGAACGCGCGCAGGAGCGGCGGCGCGAGCAGCGTTGCGAGGTAGTCGAGGGCGGCGATACGGAATGCCCGCGTCGAGGTTGCCGGATCGAAGTGCTCGCTCAGTCCGATAGCCTCCTCCGCCTGCAGGAGTAGCGCATCGATCCGCGGCCCAAGTTCCAGGGCATGGCGCGTGGGCTCGAGGCCATGCGGGCGACGGATGAAGAGCTCGTCCCCGAAGGTCGAGCGCAGGCGCGACAATGCGTAGCTGATTGCGGATTGGCTGAGTCCAAGCTCTTCGGCGACCGTGGTGGTGCGCCGGTGGCGCAGGAGGCCGCGCATCACCAGCAGCAGGGTGAAGTCGAGCTTCCTGATCTCAGTCTGACTGATATGGCCCACGAGTCCTTTTCAGTACGATTGTGAAGCCAGCGCAACTACTGTCGCGTCTCCAGCAGGGAGCGAAGCGCGTGAAGGCTGCCTTCATCGACGACTATGGCGGAACCGAGAACCTCAGGATCGGGGACGCGCCGAAGCCGCAGCCCGGGCCGAAAGACGTCCTGATAAAGGTGGAGTTCGCGGGCCTGCGCTGGGGCGATGTCATGCAGCGCAACGGCCTGCCCAGCCGGGCGCGGCCCACGCCGTTCATCGGCGGGCAGGAGGCGGCAGGCGTGATCGAGGCCGTCGGTCCTGAGGTTCGGGACTGGCAGCCGCGGCATGCGCGTCATGGCGACGCCCAACGGCGGCGCCTTCGCCGAATACGTCGCCGTGCATCCCGGCCGGCTGCTAGCCGTGCCCGACAGCGTGCCGCTGGAGGTGATGCTGGCCTATCCGGTGAACATGCGCACCGCCTACTACATGGTCTACGTCTGGGCGAAGGTACAGGAAGGCGAGCGGGTGCTCCTGCATGCCGCCGCGGGCGGCGTCGGCCTGCTCACCCTGCAAATTCTCAAACGCAAGTTCAAGGACGTGCCAGTCGTCGCCATCGCCAGCACGGAGGAGAAGCTTCGCCTGCTCAGGTCCGAAGGCGCCGACCATGTCGTCAACCGCAAGACGCAGGACTACGTGGAGGAAGTGCTGAAGATCTGGGGGCCGAAGGCTTCGGGATTCGCGACCGGCGGCCAGCAGGCGGGGGGCGTGGACGTGGCGTTCAACGGCGTCTCGGGCGACACCCTCGGCAAGGACTGGCAGGTGATCCGCAAGCGCGGTCGCTGGGTGATCTACGGCTACTCGGCCGGGCGCGGCCAGCTCGACACATCGAAGTTCGGCTACGACGGCATCACAGTCATGCCCTTCTCCTCGATCGCCTGGACGGGCACGCCCGAGCACGCTGCCGCCACGGCCTTCACCGAGGATTGGCTGAGGACCGAGACGCTCATCGAACCGCAGATCCACGCGCTGGACGACATGCGCGAGGTTCAGCGCGCCTTCGAGCAGGGCGAGACCACCGGAAAGGTCGTCTTCAAAGTCTAGAGGTACGCGCGATGAAGCTTATCGATCTGACCCGTCCGCTCGATCCGCGCGACATCGAGAAGTTCCCTGAGAACCGACGCCAGGGCGTCGCGACGATGGTGCCCGAGATCCAGTACCAGCGCCCCGGCGTTCGAGGGCGCCGAGGCCGTGTGCGCGGCCTTCGCCTGCCAGAAGCACGATCTGCCCGGCGGTGAGGGCTGGGGCGCCGAGCGGCTGCACATCAACACCCACCTCGGCACCCACGTGGATGCGCCGCTCCACTACGGCTCGCATGTGCGAAGGCAAGCCCGCCCGCACCATCACCGACATCGCGCTCGAAGAGCTCTATGTCGATGGTCTGGTCCTCGACCTGCGGGGCCTGGTGAAGCCGGCCGAAGGCATAGAGATCGAAGCCCTGAAGACGGCCATCGCCAACAACGGCGCGCCGATCACGCCGGGCTGCGCCCTGATGCTGCGGACCGGCCAGGAGGCCTACGACTTCGGCGATCCCGAGTTTTTCCAGTATCCGGGCATGACGCGCGAAGGCACACTCTTCCTGGCGGACACTGGGCGCAAAGATCCTCTGCACCGACGCCCTGGGCTGGGACCGGCCTTTCCACGTAATCCGACGAACGCTTCCGGGAGACCGGCGACCGCTCGACGATCTGGGACGGCCACTTCGCTGGCCGCGACAAAGAGGTCTTCATCGTTCAGCAGATCTTCAATCTCGCCGGCGTACCCGAAGAGCGGATTCAAGGTGGGGTTCTTCCCTCTCCCCCTGGCACGGTGCAGCGCTTCGCCCGCGCGCGTCGTGGCCTTCGTTGATTGACTCCCGCAAAACGTCCTCAGCCCAAGTCCTGTCTATCCTGGCATGGCGCCAAGGAAGAGATGGGGGCCGCTCGGAGATCTTGTCCGCGATCCGTCGCTCGGCGCGAAGATGCGCTGGCTTGACGGCGATTTACCCGTGTGTTCTCTATTCGTTCCGAAGGCCCCGGGTCGCCGCGGTCTTTGACATCGTGGATCGGGTGAAGCGGGCTCCCTTCGGCGGCGCAGCACGGAGGGGGACGCTAATTTGTGGTGATTTGGGGTGGCGCGACGGTGCGTGTTCGCGGGCGCAGCACAAGTCAGGCCGGCGGCCGCGCGTTTTCGCGCGGGCGAGCACGGCCGGGTGACCGAAGCGGCGCCACAATCGGGGCGCCGTCATCAACGGCGATTTACGGTCTACGGGATGGGGCAGAGACAGGGTCCGACCGCGGCACTCGATCCCGACCTGCCCGTGCTGGTGCGCCTGCGCGCCGACCTGAAGCCGGTCGAGGCCGACGACGGCGCGCTGGCCGTGTCATTGGTCGCGCCGATGGTCAACCGCAACGAGGTGATCGGCGCGGTGGTGTTGGGCCCGAAGCCCTCGGGCTCGACTACCGCCCCGACGAGGTCGAGCTGTTCGGCTGGGCGACGCGCCAGGTCGGCCTCGACCTGCACGCACTCAAGATGGAGCAGTTGGAGGAGGCTGCCGCCGCTCTGCGCCACGAGAACGCCACGCTACGCTCGGTCATTCCACTCGGCGCCGAAGCGTCCGCTTAGGGTCGCCATTCGCCGTTGGCGTCACGCCGGGAAGCGGACGCGCCGGACGGCCCGAGAGGGTGGAAAAGCGGGCGTTTGCCGCGAAGGTGTAAGCGCGGCCGCACTATTGATTAGGCGGTGGCGGCGGTGGTGGCGGCGGCGGCGCCGGCTGCGAGGCTGCAGCGCCAATCGCCGCCGCCGTCCCCGCAACCACCGCACCGGCGGCCACCGGATGGGCGACGCCGTTGTAGCCGTTATAGCCACCGTTGACGTTGACATTGCGGTTGACGTTCACGTTGGCCGTGTTCGTGCGATTGCCGTTCGCGCTCGCGGTCGTACGGCGAGCGCCGCTGCTGTGGGCGCCGGCGGTCTTTGCACCGCCAGCCCGCGCACCACTGGCGTGGGCGCCGGAGGTGTGTTTGCCCCGCGCCTCGGCGACCCCAGCTGAAAGCGCCAGCGAAAACGTCCCGGCGAGCAGCAGGAGTTTGGCGACGGTGAGGTGTGGCATTTTCCCGGCCTCTCAGTGGAGTGGCTGAACGCCAAGGGCGCGCGCAGTCGGGACGTAAGCGATCTGCCGACCCTAGTTCGGTCGACGGATGGGGATAATCAGGCAGTCGCCTTAGGTCGCCCGAGATTGAGAGCGGATGCGACCCGATGCCTACAAGCTGACCTCCTTAAGGTCCGCGCTGGGTCGATTCGAACCCGGTCGTCGGCATCGCGCCCGCAAGCGGACCTTGGCTGTCGGCGGCCAGTGGACATGGATAGCGTCATCGCCACCCGCCGCCGCAAGACGGGCGTCGAAGAACCGCTCGACATCAAGGCGCAAGGCGCTCCATCTGGCGATCCTGGCCGAATGGCTGGACAAGATCGAGGGAGGCGCGTGATGGACAAGACGGTGGGCAGCGCGCAGCGGCGCCAGCTCTTGGCCGCGGTTTCGGTGCTGGGGGTCTCGCTGGGCATGGCCGACGTAGCGCATGCAGCGACGCAGTCCAACCATAAGGACTTGAAGCCGGCGAGTCAGCACTCGGCCAAGACGCAGACGGGCCAACACTCGCTGAAGCTCGAGGGTCAGCACTCCTACAAGGCGCAGGCTTCCCACAAGCAGCAGAACTCATACAAGCCACACGGCCTCGGCGGCCAAGTCTCAACAAAAGTCAATCAAGAGTAGAAGACTGTCCGCTCGGCGCAGCAGCGCCCGTCTCTACCGCCGTGTCGTCGATCCGGCTGGGGGAGATGAAGGCACGACCCTAATTACCTGGGCGCCCTGAAGCGGACGTCGCCTGGGGCGGTTTTGGGTCGAAACTTCCCGTTGCGCCCATGCCCGAAAGCGGACATCGCACGCGGCCGTTCGGGAAGCTGCCATGGTTCGGCGCCATCGCAGCCTCGCCGTGCGGCGTGCCGACGCGCGCCAAACGGCCGTGCTTACTGCAAGGGAGAAACCTGCAAGAGGGCGCGCACCGATGCTGTCGGAAGCGAGGACCCATGAACGACAAAGTCGCCAAGCTTGTGGGGCCGAGCGCGCTGCGCCGCTACGAGACCGTCTTCGAGCCCGAGACAGCCACCGCGGCGATGCGGGTCCAGGGCTACAAGCTGATCGGCTCGACCACGGAGGGCTACCCCATCTTCGAAGCCGTCAAGGGGCCGGTCGGGCCGCAACAGCTCGTCTACGAGACGCCCCTGTTCGAGGACTTCATCCCCGAGACGTTCCATTGACCGCCCAGGGCGGTCACTGAGAGAGGCGCACGCCAGGTAGAAATCGGGCGCCATCCCGGCCTGAGCGGATGAACGTCGGCTTAGGGTCGAACCGTGCCGTTGGCTCCCAGCCCGAAAGCGGCCGCTGCCAACGTCCGAGATAAGCCAACAGCCGAAGATGCACTGGCTTGACGACGATTCACTTGCATGTTCTCTATTCGTTCCGGCGGCCCTGGGCCGCCGCGGTCTTTGACATCGTGGATCGGGTGAAGCGGGCTCCCTTCGGCGGCGCAGCATGGAGGGGGACGCTAATTTGTGGTGATTTGGGGTGGCGCGGCGGTGCGTGTTCGCGGGCGCAGCGCAAGTCAGGCCCGCGGCCGCGCGTTTTCGCGCGGGCGAGCACGGCCAGGTGACCGAAGCGGCGCCACAATGCGGGGCGCCGTTGTCAACGGCGATTTACGGTCTGCGGGACGGGGCAGAAGCAGGGTCTGACCGGCTGCCGCGGGCGCGCGGCGCCGCGCGGCTCCCCTACTTCGCCACGTTGCGCGGCACCTCGCGGAACGGGCGGTCGGCGTCGTTGCCGGGCTCCTTCGGCATGCGCAGCACGCGCTCGGCGATGATGTTGCGCTGGATCTCGTCGGTGCCGCCGGCGATGGAGACGGCGGGGACGGAGATCAGGATCTCGGCGATGACGCCGTTCTCGGGGCCGTCGTCGCCGGCGAGCATGGCGTCGGCGCCGCTGATCAGCGTGTGGACGCGGGCAGCGGCTCTGGCCACGTGGCTGGCGGCGAGCTTGCCGAGCGAGCCTTCCGGGCCTTGCGGGCGGCCCTGGGCCTGCGCGGCGCGGGCTCTACGGGCGGTCCACTCGGCGCTGCGGGCCAGGATCAGCAGCTTGGCGATCTCCTGGCGCACCACCGGGTCGGCGATCTTGCCGGTCTCTTTGGCGCGCTGGATGACGAGGTCGACGCGGCCGGCGCGCTGCGGATACCACCTGTAGGGCTCCATCACCGTGGCGGCCTCGGCGCGCTCCTCCTCGTAGATACGCCCCACCCGCTCGGGGGCCTCGGCGGTCTCGGCGCCGCGGCCAAGCGCGCCGACGCCGTCGGCGCCGCGGCGCTCGTGCATCAGCGTGGTGGTGGCGACCGCCCAGCCGCCGCCGACCTCGCCGACCAGGTGCTCGGGCGGAATCTCGGCGTCGGTGAAGAACACCTGGTTGAACGAGGCGTGGCCGTTCATCTGCCTGAGGCGATGCACCTCGACGCCGCTCTGACGCATGTCGAGCACGAAGAAGGTCAGGCCCTGGTGCTTGGGGACGTCCCAGTCGGTGCGCGCCAAGCAGCAGGCCCCAGTCGGCGTGGTGGGCGCTGGTGGTCCAGACCTTCTGGCCGTTGATCACCCAGCGGCCGTCGTGCAAGTCGGCGCGGGTGGTGGCGCCGGCGAGGTCGGAGCCGCTGCCGGGCTCGGAGAACAGCTGGCACCAGGCGTCCTCGCCGGTGAGGCTGCGGCGCAGGAACTTCTCTTTCTGGTGGTCGGAGCCGTGCGCCAGCAGCGTCGCGGCGGCGAGCGTGCGGATGCCGGCGCGCGCGACGTTGACCGCGCCGATGCGGCGGATCTCCTGGTCGACCACGGCGGCGAGCGGTGCGGGGTAGTCGCGCCCGCCCCAGCGCTCGGGCCAGGCCGGCGCGCCCCAGCCGGCGTCGATCAGCTTCCCGCGCCATTCGACGAGGCCGAGCTCGGGGTCCCAGTTCGCCTCCAGCCACGCGCGAACTTCGGCGCGGACGGACTCCTCGGTGGGCTGGGTCATGGGCGGTGCTCCGTGCTCGGAAGATTGGAACCACGAAAAGCACGAAAAGCACGAACGCTGCGTGCACCCCTTATCTCCGTCATGGCCGGCCGTAAGTGCCGGCCACCCATGAACACCCACCGAGCCATGGCCGCGCCCGGCGCGGCCACTCGAAGCATCGTGTGCTTGGGTCGCCGGGACTGACGCCCGGCGATGACGGGACGAGAGGGCGGGGCGCGTTGGTGCTTTTCGTGTTTTTCGTGGTTCAGAAGACCTTCAGCCATCAGTGCCCCCAGGCCTGCATCAGGCGCTCGCGGCGCCAGGTGGGGTCGCCCAGGAAGACCTCGCTCGACTTGGCGCGCTTGAACCAGAGGTGGGTGTCGTTGTCCCAGGTGAAGCCGACGCCGCCGTGGATCTGGATCGTGTGGATCGCGGTCTGCAGGTAGGCCTCCGAGGCGGCGGCCTTGGCGAGCGAGGCCATCGCCGGCATGTCGTCGGTATCGTCGGCTGCGGCCTGCGCGGCGACATAGGCGGCCGACTTGGCGAGCTCGACCTCCAGCAGCATGTCGGCCTGCTTGTGCTTCATCGACTGGAACGAGGCGATCGGGCGGCCGAACTGCATGCGCAGGTTGGCGAAGTCGAGCGCCGATTCGCGCAGCCGCTCGGCGCCGCCGACCATCTCGCTGGCCAGGCAGACGGCGGCCTGGTCGAGCGTCTTGGCGAACGGCGCGGCGGCCGCGCCTTCCTCGCCGATGAGCTCGGCCTGGACGCCGGCGAACTCCAGCCGCGCGATCTTGCGGGTGGGGTCGAGCGCCTTCAGCGGCGTGCGGGTGAGGCCCGGCCGCATCGCCGCGCACCGTGAAGAACGAGAGGCCCTCGTCGCCGATCGAGCCCGGCGCCCGGGCCAGCACGACGATCAGGTCGGCGGTGTGGCCGTCGAGCACGAAGCTCTTGACGCCCTCGAGCGTGAACTTCCCGCTCGCCCGCGTCGCCGTGGCCTCGACGCCTGACGCGTCCCAGCGCCCGTTCGGCTCGGTGAACGCCAGCGTGGCGACGCTCTCGCCCGAGACGATGGGGGGCAGCAGCGCGGTCTTCTGCGCTTCGCTGGCGGCGTTCATGATGGCGGTCGCGGCCAGCACCGCGGAGGCGAAGTAGGGCGCGCAGACGAGCGCGCGGCCCATCTCCTCCAGCACGATCGAGAGCTCGACGAACGAGAAGCCCTGGCCGCCGTATGGCTCGGGCGCGTGGACGCCGCAGAGGCCCAGCTGCTGGTTGAGCTCGCGCCATTGGCCGGCGTCCCAGCCGGCCTCGGTCTCCATCAGCCGGCGCACGGTCGTGGTCGGCGAGGTCTCCTCGAAGTAGCGCCGCAGCACGGCGCGGAACTCCTGCTGCTCCTCGGTGAAGGTGAACTGCATGCCGGCGTCCTCCCGCCATACCTGCTAGCGCGCGGGCGCTGTGTCCGCCAGTTTTTGAAACCACGAACCTCGCGAACCTCACGAACGAACGTCCGCTTCGTTTCCCCTCAGTTCCGTCATGGCCGGGCGAAGTCCCGGCCACCCAAGAACACCCTGCGGGCCATGGCCGCGCCCGGCGCGGCCACTCGAACCCGCGTGTTCATAGGTCGCCGGGACTGACGCCCGGCGATGACGGTGGAGGTGGGACTCGAACCTGTTCGTGAGGTTCGTGAGGTTCGTGGTTGAAAGAACCCCGGGTCAGCCGCCCAGGAACGCCAGCAGCCGCGCGTTCACCTGGTCCGGCTGGGCCATGGCGGCGATGTGGTCGGCGCCGGCGATGATCTCGGCTTCGATGCCGGGTTTCAGCCGGCGGGCCCGCACCAGCGTGGCCTGCGGCTCGTAAAGCTGCTCGTACTCGCCGATCAGCAGCAGCATCGGCGCCTTGATCCGCCCCAGCTCGGCCGGCGTGAACACCGGCGCCTGGGTGACGCTGACCTCCGGGCTCTCGGCCATCGTCACGCCCATCAGCTTGCGCCAGCCGTCGTCCTCGGGGTGCTGGGGCGCGGCGCGGGCATGCAGCGAGCGGGCGCTGGGCGCGCGCCGGTCGCCCAGCAGCCGGCGCAGGCGCCGTCGCAGCCGGGCGGTCCGCATCCAGAGCGCCAGCGCCCACGGCATGGCGGCGAAGACGCCGACCGGCCCGATCATCGCCACGCGCTCGACCCGCTCGGGCGCCCAGAGCGCCTGCCGCGCCGCCAGGAAGCCGCCGAACGAGCAGCCGACGAACGCGGCGCGGCCGACGCCCAGGCCATCCAGCAGCTCGGCCAGCCAGGGCGCGTAGTCGTCGGGCCCTTCCAGGCGCCGCCGCGCCAGGCTGTGGCCAGGCTGGCCGATCACGTCGACCGCGTAGCAGCGCCGCGCCTGGCTGAGCGCCGCGATGTTGGGCCGCCAGACGAGCGCGGTGGCCGCGAAGCTCGGCAGCAGGATCACTGGCGGCGCGTCCTTTGGCCCGCTGGCGATCACACGCGTGGCGCCCAGCTGCGTCTCGATGTCGAGCGCCTCGCAGGGAACCGGCCAGTCCCTCAGCGCGGCCTCGTAGGCCGCCAGGTACCGCGCCTGGCCTTCGTCGGTCTTGAACCTCGGAAACGTTTCGTCCACGCCGCCCTCCCCGCTGGTCCGGTGGGCCGGCAAGACTAGTCATGGCGGCCGCGCCGCCAATTCTTGAACTGAACTATTTCAACCCCACGTCCAGCCTAGGGGACCCGCGCTACGCGACCGCCTTGGCCAGCTCGCCCATCCAGCTCCAGCGCGGGTCTGGACCGTTCGGGACGGTCAGCATGGTGTTGGCGACGAAGGCCGCCGCCGTCCCGCTCTCCGGATGCGCGAAGCCGACCCGCCCGCCCGCGCCGGCGTGGCCGAACGAGCCCGGCCCCAGCATCGGCAGCACCGGCTTGGCGAACTCGTAGCCGAGCCCGTACTGCGTCGGCGCGCCGAACTGCAGCTTGGCGAAGTCGCCGGGCGGGACCATCGCGCCGGTGCGCAGCGTGCGCGCCTGCTCGACCGTCTCGGGCTTGAGGATCCGCACGCCGTCGACCTCGCCGATCATCGCCGCGTACATCTTCGCCAGCGAGGCGGCGTCGGCGATCCCGTTGCCGGCCGGCACCTCGGCGGCGTGGCCGGGCCGGTTGTTCATGTCCACGATCAGCTCGCCGGTGTGCTTGAACGAGTTCAGCACCACCTTGGCGAGGCGTGTCGACGTATCGATCCCCATGCCTTGCAGGAACGCGGTCAGCTGGTCGCCGTCCAGGCCCGGCGTCGGCGAGAAGTGCGGCGCGACGCGCGGCTCCTGTTCCTCCGGCAGCCCGATCCAGAAGCTCAGGTCCAGCGGTCCGGCGATCTCCTCGGCGAACAGCTTGGCGATGCTCTTGCCGGTCACGCGCCGCACCACTTCGTTCAGCAGCGAGCCGTAGGTGATCGGGTGGTAGTGGCACGAGGCGCCGGGCGTCCACACCGGGACCATCGCCTCCAGCGCCGGCACGTGGCGTTCGGGGTGAAGCATGTCGTCGGCGGTAACGCCGCTCTCGGGATCGAGACCCGGCAGCCCGACCGAGTGGCTCATCAGGTGCCAGACCCGGGCGTCAGCCTTCCCGCCGGCCGCGAACCCGGGCCAGTAGTCGGCGACCGGCGCCTCGTAGTCGATCAGGCCACGCTCGGCGAGCCGGTGAACCACAGCCGCGGTCGCGCCCTTGGTGCACGACATGATGACGGTGATGGTTTCCTGGCCGTAGGGACGGTCGTTGGCCGCATCGCGGCCGGCCCACAGGTCGACCACCTTCTCGCCGTGGCGATAGACGCAGAGCTGCCCGCCGCCCTCTTCGTCCGCGGCCTGCGCCGCCGCGAACGCATCGCCCACCCCCTCGTACCCGCGCGCCACATAGCCGCTCGCGTCCATCCCCTGGTGCTCCTCTCGCTTGCCTCGTCTCGGGCTTAACACACCCCGGACGCGCCGCGCCCAAGCGTTCGTTCAGCGCCAGGCGAAGACCGGCTGCTCGAAGTGGGCGACGCGGGTGACGCGCCCGGCGATCAGTTCGCGCAGCTGGTAGACCATCGCGGCGGTGGGCGCGTTGATGAACTGCGCGCCGATCGAGACCTGCACCAGCGGTCGCGGGCTCTCCGGGATGGTCGGGAAGGCGATCGCGTCGTCGCGGGCGATGTGGTCGAGCCGGATGAAGTGCACCGAGGCGACCTCGTCGGGGCTGGGCCTGATCGCGGCGGCGTCGGCCAGCCAGGCGACCACGGGCGTGATCACGTAGCCGGAGCGGGTCGGATAGTCGTCGAGCGCGCCCAGGATGTGCTCGGCCGGCAGCTTCAGCCCGAGCTCCTCCTCCAGCTCGCGCGCGGCGGCCTGCTCGGCCGTCTCGCCCGCGTCGCAGCGCCCGCCGGGCAGCGCCCATTGCCCCGAATGCGCCCGCAGCTCAGCCGCGCGCCGGGTCAAGAGGAAGGCGGTCTCGCCGGACCCGTCGTCCGCCGCGACCAGCGTCAGCACGACGGCGGCGCGCCGAAGCTCGGCGTCGTCGTGCGCCAGCCGCGGGAAGGCGCGGCACTGCGCGGCGATCATCTCGCGGAACTCGGCGGCGAACGGAAAGCTCATGTGGTGCGAGGCTAGCAGTGGTCGGGCCAAGGCGAACCGACTTTCTGTCGGGCCAGTGCGGCGCCGCGCGTCCTCGGGCAGACGCCAGCTGGGGCGCATCAGAGCGAGCGTGGGAGAGACCCAAGGTGCAGATCAAGTTCGTGGGATTGCCGGTCGAGGACCAGGAGAAGGCGCTGGCCTTCTACACCGGCGTGCTCGGCCTCACGAAGGCCGCCGACATCGACATGGGCCGGGCCCGCTTCCTGACCGTGGCCGGCGACGACGGCTTCGACGGCGGCCAGATCGTCCTGGAGGCCACGGACTTTCCGCCGAAGGCCGCCTACCAGAAGGCGATGTTCGCGGCCGGCGCGCCAATTCTCGCCTTGAACACCAAGGACGTCCGCGCCGACGTCGCGCGCCTGAAGGCCAGGGGCGTGAAGTTCCGCGGCGAGCCCGAGGATCGCGGCCCGATCGTTTCGGTGCTGTTCGAGGACACCTGCGGCAACCTCATCCACCTGGTCGAGGCGAAGGGCTGACCGCTAGCCCCCGTCCGCGTCCATCACGTCTTCCACGAGCCGCGCGACCTCGATCAGGCTGGGCGTCTCGCAGGCGGCGACGTACTCGCGCCTGAGGCGCCGGACCAGCTCGGCGACGCTCGGGATGTCGTCGATCAGATCGACGCCCTGGCCGGCGCTCCAGAGGTTCTTCCAGGGCGTCACGCCCTCCGGCAGGTGGTCGTGGCGCATGCCGCGGCCGGTGGGCTTGGGCAGGTTGTCGGGGTCGAGCCCCACCCGGCGCATCGACTCGATCATCCAGTTGGCGGGCACGCCGGCGATGTCGCCGGTGTAGGCGAGGCCCTCCGAGGTCTGGCTGACCAGCAACGCCTTGTACTCGTCCGGCGCGTCGGACTCCTGCGTGGCGATGAAGCGGGTGCCGAGGTAGGCGAGGTCGGCGCCCAGCACCTCGGCCGCCCGGATCACCGCGCCGCTCGAGACCGCGCCGGCCAGCACCAGCGTTCCGTCGTAGATCGCCCGGATGCGCGGGATCAAAGCCAGGTGGCTGATGGTCCCGGAGTGGCCGCCGCCGCCCGCCCCGATGCAGTTGAGCCCGTCCGCGCCGGCCGCGATCGCCTTCTCGGCGAAGCGCATCGAGGTGATGTCGTGGAACACCTTGCCGCCGAAGTCGTGCACGCGCTTCACGAGCTCGGTCGGATCGCCGCCGACGCTGATGATGATCTCGATCCCGTACTTCGCGCAGAGCGCCATGTTGGCCGCCAGGTCGTCGGGCGCCATCCGGGTCGGATAGTTGACGGCGAGCGGCGCGATGCGCGCCTCCGGGTGCGCGTCGCGGTGCGCCTTCAGCGCGTCGGTGATCTCGCCGAGCCAGGCCGCGAACGTCTCCTGGTCGCGGGCGTTCTGGCGCGGCAGGCCGCCGATCACGCCGGCCTTGCACGCCTCGCGCACCAGCGCCGGGCCGGTCACCAGGAACATCGGCGCGCAGATCGCCGGGATGGTCAGGCTGGACCTGATCTTCGGGTCGAGGCTCACGGGGCGTCATCCTGCTTGGCGAAGTGCGCGGCGCCAGCATCCTCGCATGACGCGGCGCAAGCAAAGCCCGCCACCGCCCTCGATTGGCGCCAGCTTCAGGCCCACGCCGCAGCTAAGGTGCGGCGCTCAATCCCCGCGAGGCGACCATGACCACACGAACCGCCGCCTGCAGCTGCGGCCAGCTCAGCATCGCCGTCCACGGCGAGCCGCGCGGCGTCGGCGTCTGCCACTGCTTCGAATGCCAGCGGCGCACCGGCAGCGTGTTCGCGGCGCTGGCCAGCTTCGCCGCGCCGTTCGAGGTCAGCGGGCGGGCGAGCGAGTACGTCCGCGCCGGCGATGCGGGCGCCCGGTTCCGGTTCCGCTTCTGCCCGGTCTGCGGGACCAACCTTTTCCACACCGAGGAGGGCGAGAACGAGCGCTCGGTCGGCGTGGCCGTCGGCGCGTTCGCCGACCTGAGCTTCCCGCCGCCAAAGGTCTCCGTCTACGACTGCCGCCGCCACCCCTGGGTGCAGCTGCCGCCCGGAACGAGAGCCTTCGCGAAGGATCCGGACTAGCCGCCCGCTGCCCGCGCAACGACTCCCCGCGCCGGCGCGTTAGGCAAGCCTCAGCCGCGCCGCGGGCCAGCATGCTCCGCTTCATCTACGACGCTCTCTACGGCGCCCTCGCGACCCTCGACGTCGCCGGCGGCGTCCTGCTCGTCGCGCTCTGGCTCCAGACCGGCTACGTGGCGCTGTTCCGCGCCATCCACGGCGACGACGCCGGGCGCGCGCCGGCGCCTGCGGCCGCCCCGTTGCGGCGCGTCGCGATCCCGACGCCGCCAGCGCCCCCCTGGGGCCGCCGCTAAGGTCAGAAACGCCTTGCCGCACGCAGCGTCAGCGCCTTAGGTCTCCTAACGAAACGCAAGGAAATCGCCATGGCCATTCCACTCTACGACCTGACGGTCGCGTCCTACCTGCAGACGCTGGGCGGAGTCTCCGGCTTCCTCGAGCGCGGGCTGGCGCACTGCCAGGACAACAACGTCGACCCGGAGTCGATCGTCGAGACGCGGCTCTGGGACGACATGCTGCCGTTCCGCTTCCAGATCGTTTCGGTGGCGCACCACTCGCTGGGCGCGATCGAGGCGGCCAAGAGCGGCGTCTTTTCCCCGCCCGCCGATCAGCGGCCGCACACCTACGCCGACCTGCAGAAGCTGGTGGCCGACACCCGCGCGGCGCTCCAGCAGCTGACGCCGGCCGAGGTGAACGCGCTGGAGGGCGGCCAGATCGTTTTCCGCATGCGCAGCATGGAGATGCCGTTCACGACCGAGAACTTCCTGATGTCGTTCTCGATGCCGAACTTCTATTTCCACGCCACCACCGCCTACGACATCCTGCGCTCCAAGGGCGTGCCGCTCGGCAAGCGCGACTTCATGGGCGCGATGCGGATGAAGCAGGCCGCGTAGACGGGGCCTGGCGCCAGCAACTCCAGGGCGTGCAGGCGCCACGATGCTGACGTGAGCGCATGATCTTGAAGCTTCGGTAGAGGTTCCCGACCGAGGTTCGACGCCGGATGGACCGTTCGCCGCCGCACCCTGCCCCTCGTCGCTGGCGAAGCCGCCTCAGCGCGACGGCGCTCAGCGCCGGCGCCCACGGGGCGCTTTTGCTGGCGCTGCTGATCAGCTGGGGCGCGACGGCGCCCGGCGCCGTTCAGAGCCCGATCGCCGTCAGCCTCGTCCCGCCTCTGGCGCCAGCGCGAAAGCCGCCCGCGCTGGCGCCGGCCGCCGCGGCAAAGCCGGCGGCTCGCCGCAAGGCGCCAAAGCGGCCCGCCGCGGCGCCACGCATCGCCGCCCGGCCGTCCCCTGCCCCGCCGGTCCAGGCCTCGCCGCCCGCCGCGACGGTGCAGGCGAGCGCGGCCGGCGAAGGCGCCGAGCTGGGCGAGGCCCAACTCGCCGGCGCCCAGATCGCCGGTGGCGGAGCTGGTGACGGAGAAGGCTCAGGCGCGGGCGCAGGGCGGCGGCGCGTGCGACATGGCGCGGCGGGTGCAGGCGGCGGTGCGCAAGGATCCGCTGGCCAGGGCCGCGATCCATGCCGCCGGCGGCCGCGCGATCAGGATATGGGACGGCGACTGGGTGCAGTCGGGCGCCGAGGACGGCAAGGGGCTGGCGGCCGTGCGCGAGGCGATCACCTGGGAGGTGGCGTTCGCCCCGCCTGCCTGCCGCCAGCAGCGGATGCGCGGCCTCGTCCTGCTCTCGCTGAACGACGGTTCGGCGCGCCTGGCGCTGGGCGCCGGCGACTGGCGCTGGTCCGACCTGCTCGGGCTGCGCTAGCGCACTTCGGCCCAGGCCTTGCGGAGGCCTGGGCCTAGCGACGCCCCACTTGTCACGCCGGTGACTTGTCACGCCGGTCCGAGTTCGGGCGCCCGGGCTTCCGACGCGTCAGGCCATCACGATCAGCACGACGCGGCGGTTCTGCGCCCGGCCTTGGCGGGTGTTGTTCGGGGCCACGGGCGAGGTGTCGCCGTAGGAAATGGTCGCCATGCGGTTCAGCGGCACGCCCTTGCGGTTCATGAAGAGGCGCACGGCCTCGGCGCGCTGTTCGCCGAGCTGCATGTTGAAGGAGTCGCTGCCGGTCGAGTCGGTGTGTCCCTGGATCTCGACGTAGACGCTCTTGTTGTCGCTGGTCAGCTTGGTCACGAAATCGGTCAGCCGCGTCTGCGCCTCGTCCGACAGCTTCGATGAAGAGGCCGGGAACTTCACCGAGTCGTCCGAGAGCACCATCGAATAGAGGAACTTGCCTTCCGCCAGCTTGCCGGCCGCCTCGGCGCGCGCCATCGCGTCACGCGTGTTCTGGTCGAGCTGGTCCAGCCGCTGCCCTTGCGCCTGCTGCTGGGTCTGCACGTCGGTCACCTGGGTCTGAACCGTGGCCACGTGCTTGTCGACGTAGTCCTGGGTCGCGCATCCGCCGAGCCAGGCAGCGCCGAGCAGGGCGGCGCCAGCCATCATCCTGGTTTGCATTTTGGTCCCATGCCTCTCTCCTGGCGGAGGGAGATGTCCCCTCCGGCCAACCTTAATCTTCGTTAACCAAGCCGCTGGCGGAGGCGAAAACGCGGCCAATCTGGACGACAACTTGGCGAACATCGTTCGACAAAGTGGCGGAGCGCGCCTTGCTTGCGAGGGCGCGCGGCCCGGGCGCGACATCGAGGCCGCCCTCCCCCGCATTGACTTGCAAGGTCGCATACCTATGTTCCACTCGCCCGAACCGGGTCGTGGCGCGCATCATCCGTGCCTGATTCGCCGGTTCGAATTACTCGAGACATGACAGATTTTTCCACACTGGGCCTCAGCCCCGCGACCCTCGAGGCGGTCGCTGCGACGGGCTACACCGAGGCCACCCCCATTCAAGAACAGGCCATCCCGGTCGCGCTGGCCGGACGCGACATCCTCGGCATCGCCCAGACCGGGACCGGCAAGACCGCCGCCTTCACCCTGCCGATGATCGACCGCCTGGTGGCGGGCCGCTCCAAGGCGCGGATGCCGCGCTCGCTGGTCATCGAGCCCACCCGCGAGCTCGCCGATCAGGTCGCCGCCTCGTTCGAGCGCTACTCCAAGGGTCAGAAGCTCTCCTGGGCGCTGCTGATCGGCGGCGTCTCGTTCGGCGACCAGGAGGCCAAGCTCGACCGCGGCGTCGACGTGCTGATCGCCACCCCCGGGCGGCTGCTGGACCACTTCGAGCGCGGCAAGCTGCTGCTCACCGGCGTGCAGATCATGGTGGTCGACGAGGCCGACCGCATGCTCGACATGGGCTTCATCCCCGACCTCGAGCGCATCTTCAAGCTGACGCCGGCGGCCAAGCAGACGCTGTTCTTCTCGGCCACCATGCCGCCGGAGATCACCCGGCTGACCAAGCAGTTCCTCAGGGACCCGACTCGCATCGAGGTGTCCCGGCCGGCGACCACCGCCGAGACCATCGCCCAGCACGTCGTTCCGCGTTCCGGTCGCCGACCCGGCCGCCAAGCGGCTGGCGCTGCGGGCGCTGGTCGGCCAGGCGCAACGTGCGCAACGGCATCGTCTTCTGCAACCGCAAGAGCGAGGTCGACATCGTCGCCAAGTCGCTGAAGAAGCACGGCTTCGACGCCGCGCCGATCCATGGCGACCTGGAGCAGAGCCAGCGGACGAAGACGCTGGAAGCGTTCCGCAAGGGCGAGCTGAAGCTGCTGGTGGCCTCCGATGTCGCCGCGCGCGGCCTCGACATTCCCGACGTCAGCCACATCTTCAACTACGACGTCCCGCATCACGCCGACGACTACGTGCACCGCATCGGCCGCACCGGCCGCGCCGGCAAGAACGGCAACTCGATCACGCTCGTCACGCCCGCCGACGGCCGCAACCTCGACAAGGTGATCCGGCTGATCGGCAAGACGCCGGAGGAGCTGAAGCTCGACGTCGACTGGAGCGAGGCGACGTCGGGCGGCGGCCGGCGCGAGACCCGCCGCCGGCCCGAACGCCGCGACCGCAGCTATGGTCGCCCCGCCAGCGAGACTTCTGTCGCGTCGATGGAGCCGACCAGACCGACGCCGCGTCCGGCCGGGGCCGAGCCGGCGTCCGTCACGGCCGCCGTCGCAGATCCTGGGCCGGCCGAAGAGCCGCGTCGCGAGCGGCGCCCGCGCCGCGAGCATCGCGCGAGCGCCGAGCGGCCGCGCGCCGAGTCGCGTCATGAGCCGCGTCAGGAATCGCGCCAAGAAGCGCGTCATGAGCCTCGCTCCGAGCCGCCTCAGGAAGCCCGCCCAGAGCCGCGGCGCGAGCCGCGTCAGGAAGCCCGCCCAGAGCCGCGCCAGGAAGCCCGCCCGGAACCGCGGCATGAGCCCCGCCACGAGGCGCGGCACGAGTCCCGCCGCTCCGCTTCCCAAGGCCGCGGCGACGACGACCGGCGCGTCGTCGGCTTCGGCACGGACGTGCCTGCCTTCCTCGCACGCAAATAGACCGCCCCGGCGCTGGTTGGGCGCCGCGGGGCGGCGCCCTTAACGGGCTGTTTGAACTCTTGCTCATATGGTGCCCGCCCAGCAATTGGGGGGACGAATGCCCGGCGAAACCGAGCTCGCCTTGCGGGGCCCGAAGGCCTACGAGGTGGCGCGCGCCGCGCTCGACCGGATGCAGCAGGCCAACGTCTGGCCGACCGCCCTCAATTTCGAGCTGTGGCTGCATATGGTGGCCGATCCTGACGGCCCGCTCGCCCGTGGAGATCGAGCGGCTCTTGCAGAACGGTGAGCCGATCAGCGACTTCGTCGCCGAGGAGTTGGCGCACGCCTTCCTGCCCAAGGTGAGGCTGCAGGACGAGATCAAGGACGCCGGCGACCAGCTGTCCGTCGAACTGGCCACGGTCTCCAAGGCGATCAAGAGCGCCCAGCGCACCAACGCCAGCTACAGCCAGCAACTGGCCGCCGCCAGCCACGAGCTGCGCGACGACCGTGAGCCGGCCGAAGTAAAGACGCTGATCCGCGGCCTGACCCAGGCCACCGACCTGGTGCAGACCGAGAACATGGTGCTGCAGCAGAAACTGGCCGACTCCAACGCCGAGGTCGGGCGGCTGCGCGACCACCTCGCCCAGGCCAAGCGCGACGCCACGACCGACGCACTGACCAGCCTCGCCAACCGCAAGGCGTTCGACGACGAGCTGGAGCGCGCCTGCACAGCCGCCGACATGAGCGGCGTGCCGCTGCAACTGGCGGTGCTCGACATCGACCACTTCAAGATCTTCAACGACACCTGGGGCCACCAGACCGGCGACCAGGTGCTGCGCTACGTGGCCGGCGTGATCGGCCGCGTCGGCGCGCCGCCGCGTTTCGCGGCCCGCTACGGCGGCGAGGAGTTCGCGATGATCTTCTCGACCGAGACGTCGATCGAGGTGGACGGCATCCTGCGCGAGATCTGCCAGGAGATCGCCTCGCGCCGCCTGAAACGCCGCTCTACCAACGAAGAGCTGGGGACGGTCACCATCTCGGCGGGCTTCGCCCAGCGCCGCCCGGCCGAGCCGCCTGCCTCGCTGATGGACCGCGCCGACACCGCCCTCTACGAATCCAAGCGCGCCGGCCGCAACCGCGTCAGCAAGGCCGAGTGGAAGGCCACCGCGGCCTGAGGTTAGGTTCCTTCTCCCCTTGCGGGAGAAGGATAGCGCCTTGCGAGTGAGCGCTCACACATATGTGAGTGAGCGCTCACTCGCATCCTCCGACAACCTGTGCCATAAGCCGCGGCCATGGAGACACGATCCATGTCCGTCAAAGAGCGCATCGACGCCGCCGCCATCGAGCTCTTCGTCCACATGGGCGTCGACGCGGCCACCACGAAGCTGATCGCCAAGGCCGCCGCCGTGTCGGAGGGGGCGATCTACCGGCACTACGCCAGCAAGGACGAGCTGGCGCTGACGCTGTTCATGGGCGCCCACCGCCGGCTCTCGGGCCTGGTCGAGGCGGCCGCGGCCGGCGAGCACGACCTCAGGGCCAAGGCCGACGCCATCGTCCGCGCCTACTGTCAGGCCGCCGACGAGAACTGGCCGCTCTTCACCTTCCACATGCTCTCGATGCACCGCTTCCTGCGCTTCTATCAGGAGGACGGCAGGGACCCGGTCTCGGTGGTCGAGAACCTCCTCAAGCGCGCCATGGTGGAAGCGGAGCTGCCGCCGGCCGACCCGCGCGTCCTCGCCGCCATGGCGATCGGGGTCATCGTGCAGACCGCCCAGAATTGGGCCTACGGCCGCTTCGAGTCCCCCATGAGCGCCCACGCGCCGCTGATGTCGGCGGCCGTGCGGGCCGTGCTCTACGCCCGCTGAGCCTTAGAGGAACGCCGCCATGCGCCGTAGCCCCGTCCGCAGCGTCCTCTTCGCCGCCGCCTATTGGACGCTCTCGATCGTCTACGCCTCGGCCGCGGCCGTCGCCGCGCTCGCGCCGGGCCGCAGGCCCGTCGCCGCGGTGCTGCGCTTCTACACGCGCCGCATGCTATGGGCGAGCACTGGATCGCCGGCATCAAGATCGACGTGAAGGGGAAGGACCGTCTGCCCGACGGGCGCCTTCATCGTCGCGGCCAAGCATCATTCCTGGGGCGACGGCTTCGTGATGTTCGCCCACCTCGACAATCTCGCCTTCGTGGCCGGCGACCACCTGGAGCGCATTCCGCTCTTGAAGGGCGTGCTCGCCAAGTTCGGCGCGATCCTGGTGGACAACTGCGGCGGGCCGGAAGCCCGGCGCGCGCTCGCCGAGAGGGCCGCCGCCGCGCACGCGGACGGGCGGCGCATCCTGATCTTTCCGGAAGGGCACCTCTGCCAAGGCCGGCGAGCGGTTCCGCTACCGCACCGGCGTCTACTACATGTACCGCGACTTCGACCTGCCGGTCGTGCCGGTCGCCACCAACCTTGGCCTGTTCTGGCCGCAGCAGGACTTCGTCAAGAACGCCGGCCGCGCCGCCGTCGAGTTCCTCGACCCGATCCCGACCGGGCTCTCGCGCGGCGCGTTCCTGACGCGCCTCGAAGATGCGATAGAGACCCGCAGCCAGGAGCTGATCTGCGCCGCCCGCGGCGAGGACTTCCGCCCGTCGGTCAAGGTCCTGGCGCCGGACGAGATCGCCCGGGCGGCGGCGGCATCCACCCAGACCGCCTGACCCTGACAACCAACCGTGTCATCCCGGAAGGCGCGCAGCGCCTGTCCGGGCTCTGCTTGTCACGAATGCGCCTGAGGAGATCCCGGACGACTCCGCTTCGCGGGTCTCCGGGATGACAATGATGATCGCGAAGGAACTCAGTCCAGCTTGGCCGGCTCGATGGTGACGCTCTCGCCGCAGCCGCAGGCGTCGGTCTGGTTGGGGTTGCTGAAGATGAACTTGGCGGCGAGCCGCGTCACCTCGTAGTCGATCTCGGTGCCGATCAGGAACAGCACCGCCTTGGGGTCGACCAGGATCGGTGACGCCCTTGTCCTCCACCACCTCATCGAGCGGCTCGGCGCGCCTCGGCGTACTCGAGCACGTACTCCTGCCCGGCGCAGCCGCCGTTCTTCACGCCCACGCGCAGGCCCGCGTAGGGCTTCTCGGCCCTGGCCATGATCTCCTTGACGCGCTCGGCGGCGCGGTCGGTCAGGCGTCACGATCTTGGGGCGCGGGCGGCGGGCTCGGGGCTGTACGGCGGCTTCCATGGCGAAGATATGGGGTCAGAACATGTTGAGTTCGAGTTTCGCCTCGTCGGACATCAGCGAGGGGTCCCACGGCGGGTCGAACACCAGGTTGACGGCGCACGACTTGACGCCCTCGATCGACATCACCGCCTCCCGCACCCAGTCGGGCATCTCGCCGGCGACCGGGCAGCCCGGCGCGGTCAGGGTCATGTCGATGACCACGTCCTTATCGTCGGAGACGTCGACCTTGTAGATGAGGCCGAGCTCGTAGATGTCGACCGGGATCTCCGGGTCGAACACGGTCTTCAGCTTCTCGACCAGCTGGTCGGTCAGCGCGTCGAGCTCGGCCTGGCTGAGAGCCGCGGCGGCGGTGTCGGCGTTGAGGCTGGCGTCGTCCATCAGCTGAAGAAGGTCCTGGTCTTTTCGAGGGCGTCGACGAACGAGTCGGCCTCCTCGAGGGTGTTATATAGGGCGAACGAGGCCCGGGCGCTCGACGTCAAGCCGAAGCGGGCAATCAGCGGCTCGGCGCAGTGGGTGCCGGCGCGCACCGCCACGCCATAGCGGTCGAGGATCTGGGCGACGTCGTGGGCGTGGGCGCCTTCCATGGTGAAGGCGAAGATCGCGCCCTTGCCGGGCGCCTGGCCGATCTCGCTGATCCAGTTGGCGCCGTTCAGCCGCGTCCTTCACCCGCTCGATAGAGCGCATGCTCGTGGGCGGCGATGGCCTCGCGGTCCAGCTGCAAAGCCACTCGATGGCCGCCGAAAGGCCGATCGCCTCGAGGATCGGCGGCGTGCCGGCCTCGAAGCGGTGCGGCGGGTCGGCGTAGGTGATCGCCTCCAGCGTCACCTTGCCGATCATCTCGCCGCCGCCCTGGTAGGGCGGCAGGGCGGCCAGGCGCTCGGCCTTGCCGTAGAGCACGCCGATGCCGGTCGGGCCGTAGAGCTTGTGGCCGGAGAAGGCGTAGAAGTCGGCGTCCAGCGCCTGCACGTCGACCTTGCCGTGCACGACGCGCCTGGGCGCCGTCGATCAGGGTCAGCGCGCCGGCCGCATGGGCCTCGGCGATGATCTCGGCGACCGGATTGACCGTGCCCAGCACGTTCGACATGTGGCTGACCGCCACCATCCGGGTCCGCGGCCCCAGCAGGTCGCGGTAGGCGGCCAGGTCGAGCGCGCCGGCGTCCGTGATCGGAATGAACTTCAGCACCACGCCCTTGCGCTCGCGCAGGAAGTGCCAGGGCACGATGTTGGCGTGGTGCTCCATCACCGAGAGCACGATCTCGTCGCCGGCCGCAGCGACTGGCCGAACGAGGACGCGACCAGGTTGATCGCCTCGGTGGTGCCCTTGGTGAAGACGATCTCGGCGGCGCTGGCGGCGTTGATCAGGCGACGGACGTTTTCGCGCGCCTTTTCGTAGGCTTCGGTCGTTTCGTTGGCGAGCGTGTGCAGGCCGCGGTGGACGTTGGCGTAGCTGGTCTCCATCGCCGCGCTCATCGCCTCGATCACCGCGCGCGGCTTCTGGGCCGAGGCGGCGCTGTCGAGATAGACCAGCGGGCGCCCGTTCACCTGCCGCTGCAGGATCGGGAACTCGGCGCGCGCGGCTTCGACGTCGAAGGCCATCACAACCCCCGCAGCCTCTCCGCCACCCAGGCGCGCGACCACATCCCGCGCGCCTTCGTGCTCGATGCGGTCGATCACCTCGCCGACGAAGGCCTCGGTGAGCATCGCGCGGGCCTCGGGCTCGGGGATGCCGCGCTGCTCGGCGTAGAACAGCGCCTCCTCGTCCAGCGCGCCGACCGTGTTGCCGTGGGCGCAGGCGACGTCGTCGGCGAAGATCTCCAGCTCCGGCTTGGCGTCGACCTCGGCGCGGTCGGAGAGGATCAGCGCATGGTGGCCCATCCGCGCGTCGGTCTTGTCCGCGCCGGGCGCGACGACGATCCGGCCCTGGAACACGCCGCGCGCCTGGTCGCGCACCACGCCCTTGGTCAGCTGGTCCGTGGTCCCGTCCATCGCCGTCGTGGGTGACGACGGTGGTGATGTCGGCGTGGCGCTGGTCCGCCAGCAGATAGACGCCGTCGAGCCGCGCGGACGCGCCGCCGCCCGGATGGGCGACGCGCGTCTCGAGCCGCTGGCGGCGCGCGCCGGAGGTGATCACGGTCTGGGCGAAGCGTCGCGCCTGGCGCCAGGGCGACCTCGGCGCGTGAGACCGAGCACGCGCGTCGGCGTCCTCGTCGGCGAGCACGATGCGCTCCAGCCGCGCGCCGGCGCCGAGACGGATCGCGAGGTCGAACTCGGCGATGTGAGCCGCCCTCGCCTTCGTAGGTCTCCAGCAGCACGAGGCTGGCGCCGGCCGGCACGGCGATCGCATGGTCGCCGCGTGCGCGCCGTCGCCGCGCCCGACGATCCTCAGCGCCGTCATCGCGCCTCGCCGGCGCTGCGCGGATCGGACCGCGGCCGTTGGCGATGACGCAGACCTCGGTCCGCCAGCGCATCGAACGGCCCCGCCGGCGCCGCGCCGTCGATACGGCGGCGACGCCGGCGGCAGCTGCGCGGATCAGGCCGCGCAGGTCGGTCCAATGCCAGTCCTCGTCGCGGCGCGACGGCAGCTCGGCGAGGTCGCCGGTCTCGATGGCGCGTGGCGAGGCTCATGCGGCGCTCCGCGGCGTACTTGTCGTAGCCCTCGCGCTCCAGCTCGTGCGCCAGCTCCGGCCCGCCGGAGGCGACGATGCGGCCGCCGGCCAGCACGTGCACGCGGTCCGGGCGGATGTAGTCCAGGAGGCGCTGGTAGTGGGTGATGACCAGCATCGAGCGGTCGGGCGAGCGCATGGCGTTGACGCCCTCGGCGACGATCCGCAGGGCGTCGATGTCGAGGCCCGAGTCGGTCTCGTCGAGGATGGCCAGGCGCGGCGCCAGCACCGCCATCTGCAGGATCTCCATCCGCTTCTTCTCGCCGCCGGAGAAGCCGACGTTGAGCGCCCGGCGCAGCATCTCGAAGTCGATCTTCAGCGCCGCCGCCCGCTCGCGGATCAGTCTTCAGGAACGCCGGGGCGGCGACCTCGGCCTCGCCGCGCGCCTTGTGCTGGGCGTTGAGCGCGGTGCGCAGGAAGGTCAGCGCCGGCACGCCGGGGATCTCGGTCGGATACTGGAACGACAGGAAGACGCCCCGCGCCGCGCGCTCCGACGGGGTCAGCGCCAGCAGGTCCTCGCCGTCGAGGCGTCACCTTGCCGCCGGTCACCTCGTAGCCCTGCGCGGCCGGTGAGCACGTAGGACAGCGTCGACTTGCCCGCCCCGTTCGGCCCCATGACCGCGTGCACCTCGCCCGCCGGCAGCTCCAGCGAGAGCCCGTTGAGGATCGGCTTGCCGTCGACCGAGGCGGCTGAGGTTCTTGTGATGGAAAGCATTCGACGTCATTCAGCTGGTTCTCAATCGGCCGGCCTCAGGAACTCCAGGCGGTTGCCGAAGGGGTCGTAGATGTAGATGCGCTCGTGGCCGTTCGAGCAGGTCGTCGTCGACCACCTCATAGCCGGCGGCGCTGGGCGCGGCTCGCCAGCCCCTGCACGTCGTCGACGCGAAAGGCGATGTGCGCCTTCTTCGCCGGACTGAACGGCGTCTCGACGCCGCAGTGCACCTTCACCGCGTCGCTCTCGAACCAGCAGCCGCCGCGCTTGGCGAGCTCCGGCGGCTTCGGCTGCTCGGGCAGGCCCAGCAGCTGCTCGATAGAACGCCCGCGCCCTGGCTTCCTCGCCTGCCGGGCATCGCCACCTGCGCGTGATCGATGGTCTCCAGGGTCATCCCACGCTCCCTTCCAGCGAGATCGCCACCAGCTTCTGGGCCTCGACGGCGAACTCCATCGGCAGCTCCTGCAGCACGTCCTTGACGAAGCCGTTGACCAGCAGCTGCACCGCCTCCTCCTCGGAAAGCCCGCGCTGCATGGCGTAGAACAGCTGGTCCTCGGAGAGCCTGGTGGTGGTCGCCTCGTGCTCGAACTTGGCCGAGCCGTTGCGCGCCTCGATGTAGGGCGTGGTGTGGGCCGCGCAGTGCTTGCCGATCAGCAAGCTGTCGCACTGGGTGAAGTTGCGCGCGCCCTTGGCCTTCGGGTGGGCCGAGACCAGGCCGCGGTAGGTGTTCGACGAATGGCCGGCGCAGATGCCCTTGGAGATGATCCGCGAGCGGGTGTTCGCGCCCAGATGGATCATCTTGGTGCCGGTGTCGGCCTGCTGGCGGTTGTTGGTGATGGCGATCGAGTAGAACTCGCCGGACGAGCCCTCGCCGCGCAGGAGGCAGGACGGGTACTTCCAGGTGATCGCCGAGCCGGTCTCGACCTGGGTCCAGCTGCACCTTGGAGCGGTCGCCGCGGCAGTCGGCGCGCTTGGTGACGAAGTTGTAGATGCCGCCCTTGCCCTCGGCGTCGCCCGGGTACCAGTTCTGCACGGTCGAGTACTTGATCTCGGCGTCGTCGAGCGCCACCAGCTCGACCACGGCGGCGTGCAGCTGGTTCTCGTCGCGCATCGGCGCGGTGCAGCCCTCGAGGTAGGAGACGTACGCCCCCTTGTCGGCGATGATCAGGGTGCGCTCGAACTGGCCGGACTCGGCGGCGTTGATGCGGAAGTAGGTGGAAAGCTCCATCGGGCAGCGCACGCCCGGCGGCACGTAGACGAAGCTGCCGTCGGAGAAGACCGCGCTGTTCAGGCAGGCGAAGTAGTTGTCCGAGACCGGCACCACCGTGCCCAGGTACTGGCGCACCAGCTCGCCGTGCTCGCGGATCGCCTCGCTCATCGAGCAGAAGATCACGCCCGCCTCGGCGAGCTCCTTCTTGAAGGTGGTGACCACCGAGACGCTGTCGAACACCGCATCGACCGCGTAGCGCGGCGCGCCCTGGACGCCGAGCCAGCACCTCCTGCTCCTTCAGCGGGATGCCGAGCTTCGCGTAGGTGGCCAGCAGCTCCGGATCGACCTCGTCCAGGCTCTTCGGGCCGTCCTTCTTCTTGGGCGCCGCGTAGTAGTAGGCGTCCTGGTAGTCGATGCGCGGGAAGTCGACCCGCGCCCAGGTCGGCTCCTCCAGCGCCAGCCAGCGCTCGAACGCCCCCAGCCGCCACTCCAGCATCCACTCCGGCTCGTTCTTCTGGGCCGAGATGTAGCGGACCGTCGCTTCGGAGAGCCCCTTCGGCGCGAACTCCTGGGCGATGTCGGTGACGAAGCCGTGCTTGTAGCGCTCCAGCGTCTCGACGTGCTCGATGGTCTGCCTGGCGGCGGGCATGGTCTGTCGTGCTCCTCAGGCCAGGGCCTTGGCGCGCGAGCGCGCCTGGTGACGGTCGAGGATCTGCAGCCAGGCGTCGCCGCACGCGGTCCAGTCGGCCGCGGTCGTCGCCCAGCCGCCGCTGACGCGGATCCCGAACGGCGCAGGTCGGCATGGCCCATCGCCTCGATCACGCGGCTGGCTTGCACCTTGCCCGACGAGCAGGCGGCGCCGGCGCTGACCATCACGCCGGCGAGGTCGAGGCCCATCACCTGCAACTCGGAGGCAAAGCCGGGCGTCGGCGAACGACAGCGTCTGCGGCAGCCTTGGCGCGCCTTCGCCCAGCACCACCGCGCCGGCCGCCTTCACCGTTCGCGCCGAGCGCATCGCGCCAGGCGCTCTGCGCGGCCATGACCGGCAGGTCCGCCAGCGCCGCCTTCGCCGCCGCGCCGAAGCCGGCGATGCCGGGGACGTTCTCGGTGCCGGCGCGCGGCGCCGCGCTCCTGGCCGCCGCCGTGCAGCCGGCGCGAGAGCGTCGCGCGCGGCCCGGCGATCAGCGCGCCGATCGCCTTGCGGGCCGCCCAGCTTGTGCGCCGAGAGCGCCAGCGTGTCCGCGCCCAGCGCCCCGAAGTCGACGACCGATCTTGCCGGCCGCCTGCACCGCGTCGACGTGCAGCCAGCCGCCGGCGGCCGCGCACCAGCCGCGGCCGCGTCGGCGACCGGCTGGATCACGCCGGTCTCGTTGTTGGCCAGCCATCAGGCAGACCAGCGTGCGCCGGCTGTCGCCGCAAGCGCGCGCACCAGCCAGACCAGGTCGGCGACGCCATCCTCGTCGACCGGCCAGTCCTCGACCGGCAGCGCCGGACGCCTTGGCGGTCTCGGCGACCGCCTCGTGCTCGGTGGCGCCGACGATGATCCGCTCGCAGCCGGCCGCCAGCGGCGCTCTCGATGGCCAGCGCATCGGCCTCGGTGCCGCCGCTGACGAAGGTGACCGCCGCCGGCCGGCGCGCCGACCAGCGCCGCGACATCCGCCCGCGCCTGCTCGACCCTGGCCCGCGCCGCGCGGCCGGCGGCATGCACCGACGAGGGATTGCCGCCTCGGCCAGCGCCGCGGCCACCGCCGCCGCGGCCTCGGGCCGCACCTTCGCGGTCGCGTTGTAGTCCAGATAGATGCTCATGCGGCGGCCTCGGCCGACGCCGCCCGGCGCAGCTTGCCGCTCGCCACGTCGGCGAGCGAGACGCTGGCGAGATAGCCGCGGATCTGGCGGCCGGTCTCTTCCCAGAGGTCGTGGGTCAGGCAGCGGGCGCCGTCCTTCATGCAGCCGGACATGGCCGCCGTTGCAGCGGATGGCGCGCAGCGGCTCGTCCACCGCCATCACCACGTCGGCGACGGATGTCTCGGCGGCGGGCCTGCGCCAGCCGGTAGCCGCCGCCGGGGCCCGCTGCGGCCGATCACCAGCCCGCGCCGCTGCAGCCGCGCGAACAACTGCTCGAGGTAGGCCTGCGATATCTGCTGGCGCGCCGGCGATCTCGGCCACCGGCGTCGACCCGATCGCCCGGTCGCCCGGCCAGATCGGTCATCGCCATGACCGCGTAGCGTCCCTTGGTCGAAAGCTGCATCGGCAGCGCCGCCGCAATTTTCTCGCTTTTTCCAGGACGGCCTTTGCTAAGAGCCGCCGCCCTCGCCGGGGCGGGCCTGCAAGCGCGCCCTCATGGGGGCATGTAGGAAAACCAAGCGCCGCGGTCAACTATTACCGCGCGGCCCATTGAAGGACGCCATGCCCGAAGTGGTTCTCACCGGCGCCGCCGGCCGGATCGAAGCCCAGTACTCGCCGCGCAAGGAGGAGACCGCGCCGATCGCGCTCATCCTGCACCCGCACCCGAAGGCGGGCGGCCACATGAACAACCCGGTCGCCGTGCAGCTCTTCCACCTGTTCATGAAGCGCGGCTTCTCGGTGCTGCGGTTCAACTTCCGCGGCGTCGGCCGCAGTCAGGGCGAGTTCGACGCCGGCATCGGCGAGCTGGCGGACGCGGCCACCGCGCTCGACTGGCTGCAGTCCACCAACCCCACCGCCTCGCAGTGCTGGGTCGCCGGCTATTAGTTCGGCGCCTGGATCGGCATGCAGCTCCTGATGCGCCGGCCGGAGACCGACGGCTTCATCTCGGTCTCGCCGCCGACCAACACCTACGACTTCTCGTTCCTGGCCCCCTGCCCGGCCTCGGGCCTGATCCTGCACGGCTCGGCCGACACCATCACCCAGCCGATCGAGGTCGAGCGCGTGGTCTCCAAGCTGCGCACCCAGAAGGGCATCGTCATCGACTACGACCTCGTCGAGGGCGCCGGCCACTTCTGGAACAACCAGCTCCCCGAGGTCGAGAGCCGCGTCGGCGCCTACCTCGACCGCCGCCTGGAGGCCGAGCCCGCGATCTGAGCCACCGCTAGAAGGAAGGTGGGGTTCTACGGGATCGCGATCCGGCCGCCGGTCATCGGCTGGGGAACGCCCGTGGTGCCGGGGAAGGAGATCGGCAGGCCGAGCATCGAGCGGGCGGCGAGGAAGGCGAACGCCTCGGCCTCGACCGAGTCGCCGCGCCAGTGGGCGTCCTCGGCGCTCAGCACCGGCAGCGGACAGCGCTCGCGGATGGCGTCCATCAGGGCGGGATTGAGCCGCCCGCCCCCGGTCACCACGACCCGCAGCGGGATCTCGGAGCAGGCCTGCAACCCGCGCCAGACCGCCTCGGCCGCGAACGCCGTCAGCGTCGCGGCCGCGTCCGGCAGCGACAGGCTGACCACGCGGTCCAGCCGGAAGTCGAAACGGTCGAGGGATTTCGGTCCGCGGCGCTGGAAATAGGGATCGCCGAGGTAGGCGGTGAGCGCGCGCTCGTTCACCTGCCCGGCCCTGGCCAGCGCGCCGTCCTCGTCGCAGCGCCGGTCGGTGCGCTCCTGCACGACGAGGTCGATCATGCCGACGCCCGGGCCGGTGTCGAACGCCTCCAGCTCGCCGTCGGCGCGGATCAGCGTCAGGTTGGCGACGCCGCCGAGGTTGAGCACCGCGGTCGGCGTGTGCAGGCCCGAGTAGCGCACCAGCGCCGCATGGTAGACCGGGCGCCAGCGGCGCGCCCTGCCCGCCCGCGGCGATGTCGTCCTGGCGCAGGTCGTAGACCACCGGCACGCCGAGCCCCGCCGCCACGGCGGGCGCGTCGATCAGCTGGATGGTGCGGCCCGCCGGCCGGTCCGGGCCCGGCGGCGCGTGCAGCACCGTCTGGCCCTGCAGCCCGATCACCGTCGAGATCCTGCGGCAGCAGCCGCTCGTCCAGCATGAACGCCTCGGCTGCGGCGATGTGCTCGGCGGCGACGCCGGCCGCCGCGGTGGCGAAGCTGGCCGGGCGTCGGGTCGCCTGCCTTCAGCTTCAACGCGTCTGCGATCGCCGTTTCGAGCAGGGCGCGCACGGCGGGGTCGAGCTTCTTCTCGCCCGCCGGACCCAGCTCCGGCAGCTCCTCGCCGTCGGTCTCGATCACCGCCATGTCGACGGCGTCGAGCGAAGTGCCGGTCATGAAGCCGAGGACGCGCATGGTCGATACTTGACTGCCACACCCGCCGCGCTGTAGCCAGCGCGCCCATGACCGCCGCGCCGCCGCCTCCGCAGCCGCTACTACCGCTCGCACTAAGCGAGCGGCCGGTCATTCACGCCCAGCCGCCATCAGGTCGGCGTCGGGCTCTTGCCAAGAGACGGTCTCCGGCCGAAAGCCAGCCTCAAGGAGCCGTTCTGCCCGATGTCAGCCGATTTCAAGCCGAAGTCCGAGTTCCTGCGCGTGCTGCAGGAGCGCGGCTACATCCACCAGGTCACCGACGCCGAGGCGCTCGACGCGGCGCTCGCGCGCCGGCGTGGTGACGGCCTACGTCGGCTACGACTGCACGGCCGACAGCCTGCACATCGGCAGCCTGATCTCGATCATGATGCTGCGCTGGCTGCAGAAGACCGGTCACCGGCCGATCGCGCTGATGGGCGGCGGCACCACCAAGGTCGGCGATCCGACCGACAAGGACCAGCAGCGGCCGCTGCTGACCGACGCGGTGATCGACGCCAACCTCGCCAGCATCAAGGGCGCGTTCGAGAAGTTCCTGCGCTTCGGCGACGAGCCGACCGACGCGATGATGGTCAACAACGCCGACTGGCTGGAGAAGCTCGGCTACGTCGAGTTCCTGCGCGAGTTCGGCGTGCACTTCACCATCAACCGCATGCTGGCCTTCGACTCCGTGAAGCTGCGGCTCGAGCGCGAGCAGCCGCTGAGCTTCCTCGAGTTCAACTACATGCTGATGCAGGCGACCGACTTCCTGGAGCTGCATCGGCGCTTCGGCTGCACGCTGCAGATGGGCGGCTCGGACCAGTGGGGCAACATCGTCAACGGCGTCGAGCTGGTCCGGCGCATGGACCAGGCGCAGGCCTTCGGCCTGACGACGCCGCTGCTGACCACCGCTTCCGGCGAGAAGATGGGCAAGACGGTCGGCGGCGCGGTCTGGCTCAACGCCGACCGCCTCAGCCCCTACGACTACTGGCAGATGTGGCGCAACACCGAGGACGCCGACGTCGGCCGCTTCCTGAAGCTGTTCACCGAACTGCCGCTCGACGAGATCGGCAGGCTGGCCGCGCTCAGGGGCTCGGAGATCAACGAGGCCAAGAAGGTGCTCGCGAACGAGGCCACCACGCTGCTGCACGGCCGCGAGGCCGCGGAGGCGGCGGCGGCCGCGGCCAAGGCGGCGTTCGAGGAAGGCCGGCTGTCGGAGGACCTGCCGACCGATCGAGATCGCGCGCGCCGCGCTTGGAGGCGGGCTGCCGCTGGCCGACGCTGGCCGCCGACGCGGGCTTGGCCTCCTCGCGCTCCGAAGCCCGGCGGCTGGCCCAAGGCGGCGGGCCTGCGCGTCAACGACGCGCCGGAGACCGACGGCCAGCGCCTGCTGACCGTGGCCGACTGCAACGCCGACGGCGTGGTCAAGCTGGCCGCCGGCCGCAAGAAGATCGTGCTGGTGAAGGCGGTTTGACCGCTGCCGCACCTCCTCTCCTCCGTCATGGCCGGCCGTAAGTGCCGGCCACCCAAGAACACGCCGCCTGCCGTGGCCGTGCGCCGGCACGGCCACCCAACAGTTGGTGTTCATGGGTCGCCGGGACTGACGCCCGGCGATGACGGAATTAGGGGGCGAGGAGGAGCGGGAAACAGGTCGTCCCAGCCAGGGTTCTCGCGCTCGATCAGATTGATCTTCCAGTCCCGCTTGTACTTCTTCAGCTGCTTCTCGCGCCGGATCGCATCGACGATGAAGTCGTGGCGCTCGAACCAGACGAGCCGCGTCACGCCGTAGCGCTTCGTGAAGCCCTTGAACAAGCCATCGCGGTGCGCGGCGACGCGCGAAATGAGGTCACTCGTCACGCCGATGTAGAGCGTGCCGTGACGTCGGCTCGCCAGCATGTAGACCGCGATGAACGACTCCGCTCCGACCATCCACGCAAGCTAGCGCCGACGCACCTCCCCTAGTAAAGGCCGTGAGACGCGACACGCACCCAAAGGACCGGTCCCATGCCCCTTTCGCCCGGCGACAAGGCGCCCGACTTCGATCTGCCGACCGCTGACGGGCGGGTGTCGCTCGCGGGCCTGAAGGGCAAGAGCGTGGTGCTCTATTTCTATCCGAAGGACGACACGTCCGGTTGCACGGCGGAGGCGCAAGGGTTCACCGCGGCGGCGAAGGACTTCGCCAAGGCCGGCGCGGCGGTGGTCGGGGTCTCCAAGGACTCGGCCGCCAGCCACGGCAAGTTCCAGGCGAAGTACGGGCTCGACCTGACCCTGGGCTCTGCCAAGGACGACGACGTGGTGGAGCGCTACGGCGCCTGGGTCGAGAAGAGCATGTACGGGCGCAGGTACATGGGGATCGACCGCTCCACCTTCCTGATCGACAAGGACGGCGTCATCCGCCGGGTGTGGCGCAAGGTGAAGGTGCCGGGCCACGTCGCCGAGGTGCTGGCCGAGGCCAAGTCTTTGGCCGGGGCTTGACCGAGAGTTGCCGGCGGCGGCGGGGCGAAACGCCGCGGCGGGCGGCCGCCGCCCGCAGTCGTCGTTGGTCAGTTGATCAAGTCCGAATACTTCCTTCTACTGATGTTGAGAACGGGTTTGCTTGCTCGCGTGCGGCGCGAAGCCAGTTGGAGACCGGTCCGGCGCGTGCTCGACTTTGCTTCGCCCGGCGCGGGGACCAGCAAGAGCGGCTAAACATGGTTGCGCAACCTCCCCAGATAAGGGCATATCGCGCAGCCATCGACAGTCGCGGGGCCGCGGGGAGCCATGAGCTTACGACGCTTTGCGCGCCTAGCGCTCTGGCTCGAGGAGCTCTTTCCGGAACGTCACCTCTATCTGCGCTCGGGCGGCGAGATGCGCGGCTACGTGCTGACCACCGAGCGGCAGTTGCTGATGGCCGGCGGCGTCGCGGCCGCGGCGCTCTGGATGGGCGTCTCCACCGCTGCGCTGGTCGTCGGCGCGCTGACCCCCTCGAAGAGCGACCAGGAGGTCGTCCGCATCCAGGCGCGCTACGAGCGCTGGATCGCCGACCGCGACGCGCGGCTCTCCAGCGCCGTCGCCCAGTTGAACACCGGCGGCGGCTCGTTCCAGGAACTGGCCGACACTGCCGAGAAGCGCCACGCGGCGCTGGCTATGCTGCTCACCGACCTGAAGGGCCAGCCGGGCGCGGAGCAGGCGCTGGCGCCGGCGCTTCAGGTCCAGGACGACGCCCAGGCCTCGCCGGCCCAGCGCATCCAGAGCGTGGAGCGCGACCAGGACCGCCTGATCGACGAGGCCGAGACCTTCGCGAAGAACCGCGCCGACCGCCTGAAGCTGGCCTTCCGCCTCGCCGGCCTCGATCCGGCCGCCTATGCCGGCGCCAGCGACGGCCTCGGCGGCCCGCTGATCGAGGGCAAGGACCCGCGCGCGCTCGCCGCCGTGCTCGACGTCGACGAGGACTTCGCGGGCCGGCTGCAGCACGCCGCGGCCGATCTTTCCGACATGCAGTCGCTCGCCTCGTCCGAGGCGGCGATTCCGTTCGCCAAGCCGGCGACCGGCGCGCGCGAGACCAGCGGCTTCGGCGTCCGCGCCGATCCGTTCACCGGCCACGCCGCCTATCACCCGGGACAGGACTTCGCCGGCGCTTACGGCAGCCCGATCTATGTCACCGCCCCAGGCATCGTTTCCTACGCCGGCGTGCGCAGCGGCTACGGAAATACTGTGGAGGTCGACCACGGCCATGGATTCAAGACGCGATATGGCCATCTTTCCGCGATCTCTGTGACCGTTGGCCAGCACGTGGCCGTCGGGCAAAGGATCGGCGCCATGGGCTCCACCGGACGTTCAACCGGCACGCACCTGCACTACGAGGTGTGGGTGAACGGCCGTCCCCAGAACCCCCTCCGATTCGTAAAGGCCGGCGACTATGTTCAGCAAACCCAATTCTAGCACCCCGCAGCCCGCTTCGACCCCGACGGGCTCGACCAACCCGCCCGCGCCGCAGACCGGGCGCCCAGCAGCGCGCCGAGCGCCGCCGCGGCGCCAACGCCTGAACCGGCGCGCAATCCGACCCCGCGCCCGCAGAAGGCCCCGTCGATCATCGGGTCCGACATGACGCTGGAAGGCGACATCTCCGGCGGCGGCGAGATCCATATCGACGGCACCATCAAGGGCGACGTGCGCATCGAGCACGTGACGGTCGGCGACGGCGGCGCGGTCGAAGGCGGCATCTACGCCGAGGCGGTCGAGGTGCGCGGCAAGGTGTCGGGCTCGATCACCGCCAAGCAGGTGCGGCTCTACGGCGCCTGCCACGTCGACGGCGACATCACCCACGAGCAGCTCGCCATGGAGACCGGCGCCTTCTTCCAGGGCCGCTCGCTGCGCCTGCAGCGCCCGGCCCACGCCGCGCCAACCGCCAGCGCCACTGCGCCGAAGCCGGAGCCCTCGGCGCCGCGCGACCTCGGCGGCTCGTCGTCGACGAACAGCGCCAAGTCGGCGTCGACGACGCCCGCGTCACCGGCGTCTTAGTCGAGGCGCACTGCTGCGAGCGACTGCGAGGCGGGGCGCTTAAGCGAACTTCGGCGCCCCGACCCGCCACGCGCCCAAGGCGCCGACGATCGCCAGCGGCAAGGCCAGGGCGAAGAGCCAGAAGGCCGACGCCTGCGCGGCCGCCTCGCTCACGCCGGCCGAGAAGCCAACCAGATTGGCGACGATGCCCGCCAGGCACGCGCCGGCGGCGTTGCCGACCTGGCGCACGCGTTGAGGCCGGCCGAGGCGACCTCGCCTTCCGGTCCGGCCGAGGCGATCACCCGTGCGGCCGGTGAAGCCCGAGGAGAATCCGAAGCCGGCGCCGAGCACGGTTCCGGCGGCAAGGATCGAGGGCACCGGGCCGCTCTTCATCGCCAGACGTCAGCCAGGCCAAGCCCACCACGATCGCGACGCCGCCGAGCCGGATCATCGGCCCGTGCCAGCGCTCGCTGCGGCCCGCCACCGCGAGCGCGGCCACCGTCCATCCTATCGATTCCAGCCCGGCCGCGTAGCCGGCCTGCAGCGGCGTCAGGCCGAACAGCTTCTGCAGCAGCGCCGGGCCGTAGACGCTGAAGCCCATGGCCGCCGCCGCCAGCGCGAAATAGGACAGGTAGCCGGCGCCGATCACCGTCGTGAGGTCGCCGGCGGCTCTGGGGAAGAGCCCGCCCTCCCCGCGCGGCGCCAGCCGGACCGCTGCGAGGAAGGCGGCGAGGCTGAGCGCACAGAGCGCCAGCGCCAGAGTCACGCGGGCCGAGAGGTCCGCCGCCGCCAGGAGTCCGACGCCGATCAGCACCAGCGCCAGCTGCGTCCAGGGCGCCCGGTGAGCGGCGGGCGGCGCGTCCGCCGGCAGCAGCCAGATGGCCGCGGCCACGAAGGCGAAGCACTGCGCGGCGAAGGCCCAGAACAGCCAGCGCCAGTAACCGCCGCCGGCGAACGCCGCGCCCACCATCGGCCCCAGCACGGTCGCCACGCCCCAGACGCGGTCATCATGCCGAAGATCCGCGCCAGGTGGCGCGGCCGGGAAGATCGATCCCAGCGCCGCGTAGCACGAGCCGACGATCCAGCCGGCGCCCAGGCCCTGCACCAGGCGCCCCGCCACCAGCGGCAGCATGCCAGGCGCGAGCGCGCTCACGGCGCAGCCGACCGCGGTCAAGAGGCCCGCCGCCACCATGGCGCGGCGCAGGCCCATCATCGCCGAGAGCCGCGCGGCGGTCGCGCCGGAGAGGATCGCGCCCACCATGTAGGCCGCCGTCGCCCAGCTGAAGTAGGCATAGCCGCCGAGCTGGCGGCCGATGCTGGGCATGACGGTGGTGGTGACCAGTGAGTCGGCGGCGTTCAGCCAGACGCCGAGACAGATCAGCGCCATCCGCGCCGCCCGCCCCTCGGCCAGGAAGTCGTTCCAGCTGTTATCGGCGCTGATGGTCGTCGCCATTTACGAAAGATATCGCTCTCTAAATTTGCCGCCTAGCCGGTTTCCTGCCGGCTTTGGTGTGACGCAACTCGTCGCTGCGATGATTGGCGCGCCGCGGCCTTGACGCAAATCGCCACCCCGTCGCCGTCAAGGCCCGGCGCAACGGCTTGCACATGCGCGAGACTCGATCTATCAGCGACTGCACATGGATATTGATGTCTGACGCATGATAACCGCCGCCCAGCTCCGCGCGGCGAGGGCCTTGGCGGGCCTCGACCAGAAGCGGCTCGCCGAGCTCAGCGGGCTATCGGTGCCGACCATCCAGCGGATGGAGGCGAGCGAGGGCGTCATCCGAGGCAATGTGGACTCGCTGATGAAACTCATCGCCGCGCTCGACACGGCGGGCGTTGAGCTGATCGCAGCGGGCGCGGCCAGCACGTCCGGCGGAAGGGGCGCGCGGCTGAAGTGAGCGCACTGCAGGCCCTCCTGGCCGCGGCCGGCGCGCTGCTGGCGCTGGCGCCCGCCGCCGTGGCGACGGCGAGGCGCCCTGAGGCGCGCTGGATTGTCTACGGCGGCGCGCTCGCGGCCAGCGCGGTCGCCGCCGCTGTCGCGCTCGCGCGTCTGCTGGGCCTGACCGCCGGTCCTGACGACCTCGTCCTGCCGCTGGGCCTGCCCTGGATCGGCGCCCGCTTTCACCTGGATGCGCTGGCCGCGGCCTTCCTCGTCGTCGTGAGCCTCGGCGGCGCCGCCGCCAGCCTCTACGCCCTCGGGTATGCCCGCCACGAGCCCGAACCCGCCCGCGTGCTGCCCTTCTATCCCGCCTTCCTGGCGGCGATGATCCTAGTGGTCTTGGCCGCAGACGCCTTCTCGTTCCTGGTCGCCTGGGAGCTGATGTCGCTCGCCTCCTGGGCGCTGGTGATGTCGCGTCACCGCGAGCCCGGCAACGCCCAGGCCGGGCTCGTCTACCTCGTCATGGCGAGCTTCGGCGCCTTCTGCCTACTGTTGGCCTTCGGCCTGCTGGCCGGCCCCAGCGGCGCCTACGCCTTCGCCGACATCCGCGCGCATTCGCCGGCCGCCGGCACAGCCGCCGCCGTGCTCGCCCTGGCGATCCTCGGGGCGGGTTCCAAGGCCGGTATCGTCCCGCTGCACGTCTGGCTGCCGCTCGCGCACCCGGCCGCGCCCAGCCACGTGTCGGCGCTGATGAGCGGGGTGATGACGAAGGTGGCGGTCTACGCCTTCATCCGCCTCGCGTTCGATCTCGACGGCCCGCCCGCGTGGTGGTGGGGCCTGGTCGTGCTGGCGCTGGGGGCGGTCACCGCCCTCATCGGCGTGCTGCAGGCGCTGATGCAGCACGACCTGAAGCGTCTGCTCGCCTATCACACGGTCGAGAACATCGGCATCATCTTCATCGGGCTCGGGCTGGCGCTCGCCTTCCGCGCCGACGCCCTGCCGCTCGCGGCGGCGCTGGCGATGACCGCCGCCCTTTTTCACGTGCTCAACCACTCGCTGTTCAAGAGCCTGCTGTTCTTCGGCGCGGGCGCGGTGCTGGGCGCGACGGGCGAGCGCGACATGGAGCAGCTCGGCGGTCTGATCCGAAGCATGCCGCAGACCGCCTTTGCGTTCCTGGCGGGCTGCGTGGCGATCTCGGCGCTGCCGCCGCTGAACGGCTTCGCGTCCGAGTGGCTGACCTTCCAGGCGATCCTGCTGAGCCCGCAGTTGCAGGCCTGGGCGCTGAAGCTGCTCGTCCCCGGAGCAGGGGCGCTGCTCGCCCTCTCGGCGGCGCTGGCCGCCGCCTGCTTCGTCAAGGCGTTCGGCGTCACCTTCCTCGGCCGGCCGCGCTCGAACGCCGCGATGGCCGCGCGCGAGACCGACATGCTGTCGCGCACGGCGATGTTCCTGCTGGTCGGCCTCTGCCTGGCGGCCGGCGTGCTGCCGGGCTTCGTGATGGACGCGCTGGCCCCGGCCGTCCGCGCCGTCGTCGGGACCCGCCTGCCCGTCCAGGCCACGCAAGCTTGGCTCACCATCGTGCCTGTCGCGGCCTCACGCAGCTCGTACAACGGGTTGCTGGTCCTCGCCTTCATCGCGGCCTCGGCCGGGCTGTGCGCGGCGGCGATTCACCAGTTCGCCTCGCGCCAGCTGAGACGCGCGCCGGCCTGGGACTGCGGCGCGCCGGACCCGAGCCCACGCACCCAGTACACGGCCGCCAGCTTCGCCCAGCCGATCCGGCGCGTATTCGGAACCGTGCTCTTCGCCGCGCGCGAGGTGGTCGACATGCCGGCGCCCGGCGATCCGCGCCCGGCTCGGTACGAGGCGGTGGTCCACGACCCGGCGTGGGAATGGATCTACGCCCCGATCGCCGCGCTCGTCGGTCGCGCAGCCGACCGGTTGAACCGGCTCCAGTTCCTCACCATCCGCCTCTATCTCACCCTCGTCTTCCTGGCCCTGGTCGGCCTGCTGATGGCGCTCGCGCTATGGAGCTGATCGGCGCGCTCGCGATCCAGGGCGCCCAGATGGCGCTGGTGCTGGCGCTCGCGCCGGCGCTCACCGGGCTCGTGCGCACGGTCAAGGCGCGCCTCGTCCGCCGCAAGGGACCGTCTCTCATCCAGCCCTACCGCGACCTGTGGCGGCTCATGCGGAAGGAAGCGGTCCTGGCCGAGAACGCCTCCTGGCTGTTCCGCGTCGCGCCCTACCTGATCTTCGCCGGGGCGTGGGTCGCCGCCGCGTTGGTGCCCACCTTCGCGACCGGCCTGATGTTCTCCTGGTCGGCCGACCTCATCGCCATCATCGCGCTGCTGGGCAGCGCGCGGTTCTTCCTGGCCCTGGCCGGCATGGATGTCGGGACCAGCTTCGGCGGCATCGGCTCCTCGCGGGAGATGATGATCGCCTCCATCGCCGAGCCCGCCATGCTGATGATTGTCTTCTCCCTGGCGCTGCTGGCCGGCTCGACGCAGCTTTCCACCATCGCCGGTTACATGCTGTCCTCGAACGTCGGGCTGCGCGTGACGCTGGCGCTGGCGCTGTTCGCGCTCATCATGGTGGCGATAGCCGAGAACGCGCGCATTCCGATCGACAATCCCGCCACCCACCTTGAGCTGACCATGGTCCATGAGGCGATGGTGCTCGAGTACTCGGGCCGCCACCTGGCCGTGATCGAGCTGGCCGCCGCGCTGAAGCTGCTGCTCTACGTCTCCCTGATCGCCTGTGTCTTCGTTCCCTGGGGCCTGGCGCCCGTCGGCGCAGGCGCCGCCGCGCACGCGATCGGGATTGTCGCCTACGTCGGCAAGCTCGTCGTGGCCGCCGGGCTGCTGGCGCTCTTCGAGACCACCGTCGCCAAGATGCGCGTCTTTCGCGCGCCGGCCTTCCTCGCGGCCGCGTTCATGATGGGCGTGCTCGGCGTGCTGTTGCTGTTCGTTTCCCGCGGAGGGCTGGCGTGAGCGGGCTCAACTTCGACATCGCGCATCTCCTGGCCGGGAGCCTGGTGCTGATCAGCCTCCTGATGCTGTTCCAGGACAGACTGACGGCCCTCATCAACGTCTTCGCGACCCAGGCGGCGGTCCTCTCGCTCTCGGTGGCTTGGCAGGCGCATGTCCAGGCGGCGCCCCACCTCTACGTCACCGCCGCCATCGCTCTGTTCCTCAAGGCGCTCGCGATCCCGCTGGCGCTGCACCGGATCATCAAGCGCCTAGGCATCCACCGTGAGATCGACGAGGTGACCGGCGTAGGCCCGACCATGTTGGCGGGTGTCGCGCTCGTAGCGCTCTCGCTGCTCGTCATGCTGCGGCCGACGGAGGCGGCAGACCGGATCGCGCGCGAGGATCTCGCCTTCGCCCTCTCCGTGGTGCTGCTCGGCCTGCTGATGATGGTCACACGCCGCAACGCCGTCGGCCTCGTCGTCGGCTTCATGTCGCTGGAGAACGGGCTGGTGCTGGCGGCCACCGGCGCGAAGGGCATGCCGCTGGTGGTCGAGATCAGTGTCGCATTCTCGGTGCTGATCGCGTTCATCGTGATCGGCGTCTTTCTGTTCCGCATACGAGAGCGCTTCGAGACGGTCGACGTCGCCGCCCTCGACCGTTTCCGTGGAGAGCGCCGATGAGCATTGGCCTGGCGCTCTTGCTGATCATCCCCGCGCTCGCTGCGGTGGTCCTCGCGCTGACGCCGGGCTACCGCCTCTCGGCCGCGCTCAACGTGCTGGCGTCGGCCGCGAGCCTGGCGGCCGCCCTCTCGATCGCGGTCGTCCGTCCCGCCGGCGGCGCCTACCTGCGCGTCGACGACCTCAGCATCGTGTTCATCATCCTCTCGGGGTTCGTCGGCTTCACGACCAGCGTCTTCTCCTGGAGCTACATCGCCCACGAGATCGAGACCGGGCGCCTGACGCCGGCGCGCCTGCGCTTTTACCACGCGATGTACCAGGTGCTGCTCTTCGCGATGAACCTGGCGCTCATCGCCAACAACATCGGGCTGATGTGGGTGGCGATCGAGCTCGCGACCTTGACCACGGTGATGATGGTCGCCGTCTACCGCACGCACGAGGCGATCGAGGCGGCCTGGAAGTACTTCATCCTGGGCAGCGTCGGCATCGCGCTGGCGCTCTTCGGCACCATACTCGTCTATGTGGCGGCCCGTCCGGTGGTCGGCGAAGGCCTGGCCGGCATGGTCTGGACGGTGCTGATCGCCAAGGCGCGCGGATTCGATCCGGCCCTGCTCGACCTCGCTTTCATCTTCCTGATGCTGGGCTACGGCACCAAGGTAGGTCTCGCCCCGCTGCACGCCTGGCTGCCCGACGCCCACGCCGAAGGTCCGACGCCCGTCTCGGCGGTGCTCTCGGGCCTCTTGCTCAACGTCGCCCTCTACGCGGTCCTGCGCTTCAAAATGCTGCTGACGGCCAACGCGGCGGCGATCGCGCCAGGCCCACTGATGATCGTCATGGGCCTGGTCTCGCTGATCTTCGCCGCCTTCATGCTCTATCGCCGCCGCGACATCAAACGGCTCTTCGCCTACTCCTCGATCGAGCACATGGGCGTCATCGCCTTCGCGTTCGGCCTCGGCGGGCCACTCGCCAACTTCGCCGGCCTGCTGCACATGACCATGCATTCGCTGACCAAGTCGGCGATCTTCTTCGGCGTCGGCCATGTCGCCCAGGTCAAGGGGACCCAGACCATCGCCGACATCCGCGGGCTGACGGCCAGCCATCCGATGCTGGGCTGGGGGCTGGTCGCGGCGGTGATGGCCATCGCCGGGCTGCCGCCCTTCGGCATCTTCACGTCCGAGTTCCTGGTCGTCAGCTCTACCTTCGCGCGCCAGCCGCTGCTCGCCATTCCCCTGGTCTTCGGTCTGATCGTCGCCTTCGGCGCGCTGGTGCTGCGCGTGCAGGGCCTGGCGTTCGGCGAGCCGAGCCCCGACGCCGCGCCCGCCAGAGCCTCCTATCTGCCGATGTTCGGGCATCTGGCCCTGGTTCTGGCCGCGGGCGTCTTCTTCCCGCCGCTGATCACCGGCTGGTTCCAGCACGTGGCGAGGCTGCTCGGATGATCGGGCCTGCGCTGAAGGTCGGGGCCGACGACTGGCGCCATGCCATCCAAACCCTCAGCGACGGCCGGCGGACGCTCGTCGCACTGTGGGGCGAGCCCGGCGCCGTTCGCATGGCGACGAGCGGTCCCGGCGACCTGGGCATCCTGCAGCTGGACTGCCCCACGGGCGCCTATCCCTCGGTCGGCGCCCGTCACGCGCCGGCGATCCGCCTGGAGCGCGCCTTGCGCGACCTCTACGGACTCGAGCCCGAAGGCGCGCCCGACCGGCGGCCGTGGCTCGATCACGGGCGCTGGGCGGCGGGCCATCCGCTCGGCGTCGCGACGCCGGCCGTTGGCCCCGCCCCCTACGCCTTCCTCGCCGCCGAGGGGGAGGGCCTGCACCAGATCCCCGTCGGCCCGGTGCACGCGGGTGTCATCGAGCCGGGCCACTTCCGCTTCACCGCCAGCGGCGAGACCGTGGTGCGCCTGGAGGAGCGCCTGGGCTTCGTCCATCGTGGCCTGGAGGGACGCATGATCGGCGCCGACCTCGCCCGCGCCGCGCGCCTGGCCGGACGCGCCTGTGGCGACTCGACCGTGGCTTACGCCGTCGCCTTCGCCCGCGCCGTCGAGGCGGCGCTCGAAACTGAAGCGCCGGAGCGGGCCTACTGGCTGCGCGCGCTGATGGCCGAGCTCGAACGTCTCGCCAACCACATCGGCGACATCGGCGCCATCTGCAACGACGCCGCCTTTGCGCTGATGCACGCCCATTGCGGCGCGCTGCGAGAACAGGTGCTGCGCGCCTCGGCCGCCGCCTTCGGCCACCGCCTGATGATGGACTGCGTCGTTCCCGGCGGCGTGGCCGTCGACCTGGATCCGCCGGCGATCGACGCGATCCGCGCCATCGTCCTTATGGCGCGCGAACGTCTGCCGCGCCTCGTCAGCCTCTACGACGACACCGCCTCGCTCCAGGATCGGACGGTCGGGACCGGGGCGGTGCGGCCCGAACTGGCGGCGCGCTTCGGCGCCGGCGGCTTCGTCGGCCGGGCATCGGGTCGCGACTTCGACGCGCGCGCGGCTTTCCCCTACCCGCCCTACGACCGGCTGAGCTTCGAGGTCCCGACCCGCGAGGAGGGCGACGTGAACGCGCGCGTCTGGGTGCGGATCGACGAAGCGCGCCAGAGCCTCGGCCTGATCGACCAGATACTGGACAGGCTGCCGAACGGTCCGACGCGGGCCGATCTGCCGGATGGCGGCGGCGAGGGCGCGGCGTTGGTGGAGGGCTTCCGCGGCGACGTCTTCGCCTGGGTGCGGCTGGCCGACGGCCGCCTGGAGCGGGCGCATCTGCGCGACCCGTCGTGGTTCCAGTGGCCGTTGCTCGAGGCCGCGATCGAGGGAAACATCGTCGCCGACTTCCCCCTCTGCAACAAATCCTTCAATTGCGCCTACGCGGGGGTCGACCTCTAAATGAGCATGCCGAGGCTCCTCGCCGAAGCCGTCCTGGGCGGCGCCCTCACCGAGCCGGCGCCGGCGGACTCCGAGCTCGCCGCCGTCGGCGCGGAGTTCCAGGGCGCGGCGCGCCGGCGCCTTGGCCGCAGCCTCGCCATCCGCCACGTCGACGCCGGCTCGTGCAATGCGTGCGAGCTGGAGATCCACGCCCTCTCCAACCCCTACTACGACCTCGAGCGCTTCGGCCTGCGCTTCGTGGCCTCGCCGCGGCACGCCGACGTGCTCCTGGTCACCGGCCCGGTCACGCTCAACATGCGCGAGGCGCTGGAACGGACCTATGCTGCGACGCCATCGCCGAAATGGGTGATTGCCGCAGGCGCCTGCGCCATCGACGGCGGGCTCTTCGCCGGCGGCTACGCCTGCGCCTGCGGCGTCGACACCGTCGTGCCGGTCGACCTGCGCATCCCCGGTTGCCCACCTGCCCCGACCGCGCTGCTGAAGGGGTTGCTCATCCTGCTGAACGGAAAGTAGCGGCGTCGGCGCGCGCCAGGGCGCGGCCACCCGAACGGTCCAGGCGCTCGGCTACGCCGTCTCGCGCGTCGCGCCGACCCGCTGAGCCAGCGAGGCGGCCATGAACGGGTCGAGGTCGCCGTCGAGCACGCCGGCGGTGTCGGAGGTCTCGACGTCGGTCCGAAGGTCCTTGACCATCTGGTAGGGCTGCAGGACGTAGCTGCGGATCTGGTGGCCCCAGCCGATGTCGCTCTTGCCCGCCTCCACCTCGGCCGCCGCCGCCTCGCGCTTCTGCAGCTCCAGCTCGTAGAGCCGCGCGCGCAGCATCTTCCAGGCCTGCTCGCGGTTCTGGTGCTGCGAGCGCTCGTTCTGGCAGGCGACCGCGATGCCGGTCGGGATGTGGGTCAGGCGCACCGCCGAGTCGGTCTTGTTGACGTGCTGGCCGCCGGCGCCGGACGAGCGGTAGGTGTCGGTGCGCACGTCCGACGGGTTGATCTCGATCTCGATCTTGTCGTCGACCACCGGGTAGACCCAGACCGAGGCGAAGCTGGTGTGGCGGCGCGGCGTTGGAGTCGAACGGCGAGATGCGCACCAGCCGGTGGATGCCGGCCTCGGTCTTCAGCCAGCCGTAGGCGTTGGTCCCGTTGATCCGGATGGTCGCGGACTTGATGCCCGGCCTGCTCGCCGGCGCGTCTCCTCGATGAACTCGACGCCCATGCCGTGGGCCTGCGCCCAGCGCGCGTACATGCGCAGCAGCATGTTCGCCCAGTCGTTGGACTCCGTGCCGCCGGCGCCGGCGTTGATCTCCATGAAGCAGTCGTTGCCGTCGGCCTCGCCCGACAGCAGCGCCTCGAGCTCGGCGCGCGCCGGCCAGGTCCTTCAGGAGCGCCAGCTGGTGCGAGGCGTCGTCCAGCGAGGCCTCGTCGCCCTCGGCGTCGGCCAGCTCGGCGAACTCGACCGCGTCGGAGAGCTCGCGCTCCAGCTTCTGCACCCGGCCGATCTGGTCGGCCAGGCGCGTGCGCTCGCGCATCAGCGCCTGGGCCGCGTCGGCGTCGTCCCAGAGGGTCGGGTCCTCGACCCGCGCGTTCAGCTCATCCAGGTGGCGGAGCGCGGCAGCCCAGTCAAAGACGCCTCCTGAGCAGTCCGATCGACTGCTCGATTTCGGCCGCGGCCGCTTCGATATCGCTCTCATGACGTCCTCTGGGGGCGGGTCTTAAGGCGTGAGGCAGCGCAGATAAGCCGCGCCGGGCCTCAAAACAATCCGTTCAGCTCGTCCGGCTTGCTTGGCTCTGGATCGCCTTCGGGGCGTCGGCGGCTGCTGGCCGTTCGGCGGCCGGCGCGCCGTGCGTGGCCGGCGGCGTGACGGCTCGACGCGGCCACCGCCGACTCGGCGCCGGACCTGGGCTGGGGCTCGGTGCCCGGCCGGAACGCCTCGCGGTTGGGGCCGACCTGGGCGAAGACGGTGCCGGGCGGGGCGACGAAGTCCAGCTTCGGCATGCCCTTCAGCGCCTCCTTCATGAACTCGATGAAGATCGGCACGGCGGCCACCGCGCCGGTCTCGCCATGCCCCAGCGAGCGGTTGTCGTCGAAGCCGACGAAGGTGCCGACCACGATCTGCGGCGTGAAGCCGATGAACCAGGCGCTGCGGAACTCGTTGGTGGTGCCGGTCTTGCCGCCCACCGGCCAGTTCAGCTCGCGCGCCTGGATGGCGGTGCCGTGCTGCACCACGCCCTGCAGCATGGTGGCGATCTGGTAGGCGGTGATCGGATCGAGCACCTGCTGGCCCTCGGGCTCGAAGTCCGGGCCGAAGTCGCCGGTGAAGTCGTGGTTGCAGCCGCGGCACTCGCGATCGTCGGCGCGGTAGATCGTCTTGCCGTCGCGGTCCTCGACCAGCTCGATCAGGTGCGGGTTGATCTTGCGCCCGCCGTTCAGGAAGGCCGAGTAGGCGCTGGTGATCCGGAAGGGCGTCGTCTCGCCGGCCCCCAGCGCCATCGCCAGCACCGGCGTCCATGTTCGTCACCACGCCGAACTTGATCGCGTTGGCGACGATCTTCTGCATGCCGACCTGAGCGGCGATGCGCACGGTCATGGTGTTGAGCGACAGCTCCAGGCCGCGCCGGAAGATCAGCGGACCGGGGAAGTTCCGTCTCGTAGTTCTCCGGCGTCCAGGGGACGCCGTTGGCGCCCGGCAGCGTGATCGGGCCGGCCGAGACGATGCTGGCCGGCGTGAAGCCGTTCTCCAGCGCGGTCGCATAGACGAACGGCTTGAACGACGAGCCGGGCTGGCGCCAGGCCTGGGTCGCGCGGTTGAAGTTGGACAGCGAGAACGAATAGCCGCCGACCATGGCCAGCACCCGGCCGGTGTTGGGGTCCATCGCCACCATGGCGCCGTTCACGGTCGGCACCTGGCGCAGGTCGCAGCGCCGCCGGTCGTCGGCCGGGCTCGACGAACACCAGGTCGCCGACCGCCAGCCCCTTGCCGGCCTGCGCCCAGGCGACGTCGGCCGGCGCGATGTAGCCCTCGGAGTTGTCGGCCGCGAGCTTGACCTTCACCTGGCCGCCGCCGACTTCCTCGACCACGGCGACGTGCCATTTCTTGCGCTCGGACGGCGGCGAGTGCTGCCAGCGCCGCCTTCTCCCAGCCGGGCTGCGATCGCCACCCGGCCCCAGGCGCCGCGCCAGCCGTGGCGATGGTCGTAGGTCTCCAGCCCGTCCATCAGCGCGATCCGCGCGGCGGTCTGCAGGCGCGGATCGAGCGTGGTGCGCATGTAGTAGCCGCCCTGGTTCACCTTGTCGCCGAAGCGTGCGCCAGCGCCTCGCGGCGCACCTCTTCGACGAAGTAGTCGGCGTCGTGGTACTTGGCCCGCTGCGGCGGCTGGATGACGATCGGCTCGCGCATCGCCGCTTCGGCTTCGGCCGGGCTGCGCCCAGCCGAGCTGCGCCATCGACCTCGAGGATCGAGTTGCGCCGCTCCAGCGCCGCCTGCATGTGGCGTTGCGGATTGTAGTTGTCCGGCCCCTTCGGCAGCGCCGCCAGGAAGGCGCACTGGGCCAGCGTCAGGTCGGAGATCGACTTGCCGAAGTAGTTGTAGGCCGCCGCGCCGACGCCGTAGCGAGTCGTGGCCCAGCCAGATCTCGTTCAGATAGAGCTCGAGGATCTGCTTCTTGGTCAGCGCCTGCTCCAGGCGCGTGGCGAGGATCGCCTCCTTCAGCTTGCGCCCCAGCGTCGCCTCGTTGGTGAGCAGCACGTTCTTGGCCACCTGCTGGGTGATGGTCGAGCCGCCCTCGGGCCGGCGGCCCTGCAGGATGTTGAACACGTCCTTGAACATCGCCCGGCCGACGCCGCCGACGTCGACGCCGCCGTGGGCCCGAAGAAGTTGTGGTCCTCGGCCGCCAGGAAGGCGTTGGAGAGCTGCGGCGGGATCTGGTCGTAGGGCACGTAGATGCGCCGCTCGGTGGAGTACTCGCCGATCAGCGTGCCGTCCCAGGCATAGACGCGCGTCGCCGGTCGGCGGGTGGTAGTCCGCCAGCTCGGCGGCGTTCGGCATGTCGTGGAACAGCCACGCCATGTAGATGGCCAGCGAGAGCCCCGCCACGGCGACGAGGCTCAGGATCGTCACGCCGGCGATGGCGGACCAGCGTCCGATGGAGATCAAGCCAGAGACTCCCTTGCGAAGGGCGCGCCCCCGCCTCGTCTAGCGCGAGCCGCGCCGCTCACAAAGAGCCGCCGCCGCGCTTTTGCGTCGCGCTAGGCCGGAGGGTGACGGCTAGGGACCGAGCGCGAGCCGCCCGCCCGGCTGTCAGCCGTTGAAGTACTTGCTGAAGCTGACCACGTTGCGACGCCAGTTCTGCAGGCAGTCGTCCAGCATCTCGAAGGTGCCGCCCGGGCTGACGTCGAGGTCGTACTCGCCGAACAAACCCCCGCTCGCGGTCAGGTAGGCCTTGATGTACCGATGGGCGACGTTCCAGCTGTTGACGCGCTCGAGGTTGTAGCTGGAGTTGGCCGGCCAGCCGGCGGCGTATTGCATCGAGGTGCAGCGCCGCGCGTCGCCCATCCCCGAACAGTCGTAGAGGTAGATGTCGACGTCGATGCCGTCGGTCCTTGTCGAGACGATCTGGTCGCCCGGTGTGGTCGGATCGGGCTTCACCTGCGCGGGATAGCCGTTGCCGATCATCCACCCGGCGAGCTCGGTGGCCGTCATGCCGCCTTCTGGCAGCGACCGCGCCGCGGCCGGCGCCGCGCATATCAGCAGCCCGATCGTCGCGACGAGAGCCGCGAGCGGCTTACGCCGCCCCAATGTCCGCATCTCCCCGCCCCCAATCAGCTGTTGAAGTACTTGTTGAAGTCGACCACCACCGAGCGCCAGTTCTGCAGGCAGTCGTTCAGCATCTCGTAGGTGCCGCCGGGGCTGATATCCAGGTCGTACTCGCCGAACAGGCCGCCTTTCGCGGTGAGGTAGGCCTTGATGTAGCGGTTGCCGCGGTTCCAGCTGTTGACCCGCTCCATGTTGTAGTTGGCGCTCGCCGGCCAGCCGGAGGCGTACTGCATCGAGGTGCAGCGCCGCGCATCGCCAACTGCCCGAGCAGTCGTAGAGGTAGATGTCGACGTTGATGCCGTCGGTCGTCGTCGAGATGATCTGGTCGCCGGGCGTGGTCGGATCCGGCTTCACCTGCGCCGGATAGCCGTTGCCGATCAGCCAGCCGGCGATCTCGCTGGCGGTCATGCCGCCTTCCGGCAGGTCCCGCGCAGCGGCCGGCGCCGCGAAGATGAGAACCGCCATTGCCGCCGCCACGAAGACGGCCAGCGCCTTGACCTGCCGCATTGTCATACCCCCGACTGGTTGCCTGCCGGACGTTGTACCGCAATTCGGAGGGAAAGCGACCAAGCTTGAGCGCGCTCGTGCGGCGGCCGCGGCGCGGGCCGGAGCTCAGCGCGCGGCGACCCGCGTGCGGCTCGCGAAATAGACGTCGATGGCCTGGGCGATCTTGCCGACCAGCGCGGCTCGTCGCTCCGGATCGTTGAGGCGCGCCTCGTCGGCCGGATTGGTGATGAAGCCCATCTCGAGCAGCGCGGCCGGCACGTCCGGCGCCAGCAGCACGAAGTAGCCGGCGTCGCGCTGGCTGCGCGGCAGCAGCGGCGCGCGGTCGCCGACCCGCTCGATCAGCGTCTGCGCGAAGGTGGCCGAACGGTTGCGGGTGGTGCGCTGGGTGAGGTCGAGCAGGATCTGGCCCGACCGCCTGGTCGTCGCTGCTGACGCCCTCCTTCAGGAACCACTCGTTGCGGTCGAGCACGTAGCCGACCCGCTGCTCGCCGCGCTCGGAGAGGGTGTAGACGCTGGCGCCGTGCGTGGTGGCGTCGCCGGCCGAGTTGGCGTGCAGCGACAGGAACAGGTCCGCGCCGGCGCGGCGGGCGATCTGCACGCGCTCCTCCAGCGGGATGAAGACGTCGGTGGCGCGCGTCATCACCACCTGGTAGCGGCCGGTCTGCTCCAGCCGCGCCTTCAGCGCCAGCGCGGCGGCCAGCGTGACGTTCTTCTCGAAGCTGGCGCTGCCCACGGCGCCCGAGTCCTTGCCGCCGTGGCCGGGGTCGATGACGATGATCTTGCGGATGTGGGCGGCCCGCGGCGGCGCGTTGAATGCCGGCAGGTCCGCCTCGGCCGCCACCGCCGGCGTCAGCGTGGCGGGGGAATCAACTTGGAGCCGAACGCCCGCACCGCTGCGGCGGGCGACGATTATGTCGCGGCCGGCGTCGGCGCGGGTCAGGGAGAGAGGCGCGCGCGATCTCGACCGGGCGCCGCCGCCCTGCCCGCCGTCGCTTGGGCCGGCGGGCGCGAGGTCGATCACATAGCGATAGTCGGGGACGCCGTCGGCCGGCGGCAGCAGGAAGCGCCGCGATATCGAGGCCTTGCCGGCGAGGTCGAGGGTCAGGCGGGCGCCGCCCGGCGCATCCTCGATTCGCCAAGCGCGGATCACGCCGCGCCCATCTCCGTGCAACGCGCTGGGCGCCGAGGCCCCCTTCAGCAGCACGGCCACCTCGCCGGGGCGGCTTCGCTGTCCCTGAGCGCGCCGCTGGCCGCCTGGCGCAGGTCGATGACGATGCGCGTGCTGGCGGCGTCGCCGCCCGAGCCGGACCGAAACCACGTCGGACTGATCCGGATCGCGGCTGCCGGCGGCGACCGCGGCGGCGCACCCGGCGGCGAGCGCCAGCCCGAGCGCCGCGCGCACCCAGCGCGCCTTCAGGCCCTGCGACAGCGCCCCGCGCATTGAAAGCCCACGACACCCTAAGCAGCCGGTCTTGGTTGACACGACTATCGGCGACCCCACGTAGCAGAAACAGTTAAGCGCGGCGGCCGCAAACCCGCCGCGCTTTCCATTTGCGGGCCGATGTTGCTAGATTGCGCTCGCGCGCCCCTGGCGTCCGATCGCCGGACAATCTTCGCAAGGCGTGCGCAAAGGCCCCGCGTCGGGCCAGCGCTGACAGCGCATCGACGCGCCCGAAGACGATAGCGCCTCCGACCCTCGGCGGCGCTGCATTGGAACAACATATTGATGGGCAGCGCCCTCTCCGCCCCAACGATGATCGCCCACGCCGCGGCCGAAGCCGGCGGCGCGCGACCTGCGGACGGCGCGCCATTCGTTAGCCGGCGCCCGGGCCTCGCGCCCGCCGCGCGCCGCGGAGATCGTCGTAATGACAAGAAAGATGCTGATCGACGCCGCCCACGCCGAAGAGACGCGGGTGGTCGTCCTGGATGGGACCCGGGTTGAGGAGTTCGATTTCGAGAGCCAGGCCCGCAAGCAGCTGCGGGGCAACATCTACCTGGCCAAGGTCACGCGGGTAGAGCCCAGCCTGCAGGCCGCCTTCGTCGAGTACGGCGGCAACCGCCACGGCTTCCTCGCCTTCAACGAGATCCACCCCGACTACTACCAGATCCCCCACGCCGACCGCGAAGCGCTGATGCGCGAGGCGGCCGAGGAAGGCGACGACGAGAACGGCAACGGCCACGCCGCCGCCGCCGAACGGCGACGACGAGGGCGAAGCGGTCGGCGGGCTCGACGACGAGGTCGAGGCCGACGAGGAGATCGAACGGCGCCGCCGCCGCATCCTCAAGCGCTACAAGATCCAGGAAGTGATCCGCCGTCGGCAGATCATGCTGGTGCAGGTCGTCAAGGAAGAGCGCGGCAACAAGGGCGCGGCGCTGACCACCTACCTGTCGCTGGCCGGCCGCTACTGCGTGCTGATGCCCAACACCGACCGCGGCGGCGGCATCAGCCGCAAGATCACCTCGGCCACCGACCGCAAGCGGCTGCGCGCCATCGTGCAGAGCCTCGACGACGCCGGCCGGCATGGGCCTGATCGTCCGCACCGCCGGCGCCAAGCGCACCAAGGCCGAGATCAAGCGCGACTACGACTACCTGGTGCGCACCTGGGAGAACATCCGCGACACCACCCTGCACTCGATCGCCCCGGCGCTGATCTACGAGGAAGAGGACCTGGTGAAGCGGGCGATCCGCGACCTCTACGACAAGGACATCGACGGCATCTGGGTCGAGGGCGAGGCCGGCTACAAGGAGGCGCGCGACTTCATGCGCGTCCTGATGCCGGCGCAGGCCAAGAAGGTGCAGGCCTACCGCGAGCCGACGCCGCTGTTCGTGCGCCACCGCATCGAGGAGCACCTGTCGCAGATCTATTCGCCGGTCGTGCCGCTGAAGAGCGGCGGCTACCTGGTGATCAACCAGACCGAGGCGCTGGTCGCCGTCGACGTCAACTCGGGCCGCGCCACCAAGGAGCGCAACATCGAGGCGACGGCGCTGAAGACCAACATGGAGGCGGCCGAGGAAGCCTGCCGCCAGCTGCGCCTGCGCGACCTCGCCGGCCTCATCGTGATCGACTTCATCGACATGGAGGAGGCCAAGAACAACCGCGCGGTCGAGAAGCGCCTGAAGGACTGCCTGAAGGACGACCGCGCCCGCGTGCAGATCGGCAAGATCTCCGCTTTCGGCCTGATGGAGCTGTCGCGCCAGCGCCGGCGCACCGGCATCCTGGAGGGCACCACCCACGTCTGCCCGCACTGCCAGGGCGCCGGGCGCGTCCGCTCGACCGAATTCGAGCGCCCTCTCGGCGCTGCGCGCGGTCGAGATGGAGGGCCTGCGCGGCGGCGGCGAGATCGTGCTGCGCGTACCGCGCGAGGTCGGCCTCTACATCCTGAACGCCAAGCGCGACTACCTGATGCGCATCCGCCAGACGCACGGGCTCTGGGTCAACGTGGCGCTCGACGATGCGCTGGCGGCGGCCGAGCACGCCATCGACCGGCTCTCCAGCGAGGCGCCCGCCGCTGCGCGCGGCTGGGAGGCGCCGCAGCCCGAGCCGACCGATCCGCAGGCGCTGGAGGACGAGGACTACGTCGAAGAGGTCGAGGAGGAAGACGAGGAGGAGGAGGAGGACGCCGGCGCCTATGCCGAGGCCGACGCCGAGGAGGAAGAAGGCCACGAGGCCGGCGATGACGAAGAGTCGCCGCGGCGGCCGCCGCCGTCGCCGCCGCAGAGGCCGGCGCGGCGAAGAGCCGCGCGCCGCAGCGGCGGCGCCCGCGGTCCGCGCCCCGGCCCCGCCGCCCGCCGATCAGGCCGACGCGGACAGCGACAGCGCGGCGCCGCCGCCGTCGCGGCCGCCGCGGCGGCCGGCGCACGCGCGAGGAGCCGCGGCCGGGCGACGTCTACGCCTGGGCATGGCCGGCGCGGCCGGTGGGCGACGATCCCTACCAGTGGCGCGGACCGGTGCAGGCGCAGCTGGCGCCCCAGCCGAGCGAAACGGCGCCCGAGCGGCCGTCGCCGGAACCGCAAGCCGCCCGGCAGCCTGCGCTCGCCGAAGCTGCGATCATCGAGCCGGAGGCCCTGGAGCCGGAGACCAACGAGCCGGTGACGGCCGCGGCCGAGGCGGCCGAGGAAATCTGGGTCGAGCTGCCGCCGCCCGAGGAGAAGCCGCGCCGTGGCCGCAACCGCCGTGGCCGCGGCAAGGCAGCGGAGGCCGAAGCGGTCGCCGCAGCGCCGGCGCCCGAAGCCGAGGCGGTCGAGCCGGAGGCGGTAGCGCCCGAGACGGTCGAGCCCGAGCCAGTCGAGCCCGAGCCAGCCGAGCCCGAACCAGCGGCGCCCACGCTCGAGACCGTCGCCGAGCCGCTGGCAGTCGTGGCGGAAGCCGCCGCGCCGGACGCCCCGGCGCTCGCGCCGGTGACCGAAGCCGCCGAGCCGGCGCCGAAGCCCTACGATCCGAACGAGATCGTCGCGCCGCCGGCTGCGCCGCGTCGCGGTTGGTGGCGCCGCGGCGCGTGACGGGCTAAGGTCGCGCTGCAGGGGGCTGGACTTAACTCCGGAGTGGGGATGTGAACGTCCGCAAGTTCCCTGCAGCCGCCTGGCTTAGGGCCACCGTCAGCACGCTGTCGCTCGCGGCCTTTCTCGCCGCGCCGGCGACGGCGGCCCGCGCCCAGGGCGAGCTGACGGCGTTCCCCGGCATCGAGCGCGACACCGAGATCGAGGCCATCATGCATGACCTGATGGACCCGGTGTTCGCCGCCGCGAACATGGATCCGAAGCGGGTCGAGCTCTACCTCGTCAACGACCCGACGCTGAACGCCGCCACGCTGCAGCGGCTACCACATGGTCGTCAACACCGGCCTGATCATGCAGTGCGACAACCCCAACGAGCTCGAGGGGGTGCTGGCGCACGAGACCGGCCACATGGAGCGCGGCGACGTCGCGCGGGTCGGCGAATCGACCCGCGGCGTCATGGGCCCGATGCTGATCGGCCTGGGTCTCGGCGTGCTGGCGGCGCTGGCCGGCGCGCCGGACGCCGCCGCCGGGCTGATCTACTCAGGCCAGTACTTCGGCGAGATCAACGGCCTCGCCTTCTCCCGCGACCAGGAGAGCCGCGCCGACGAGGCGGCCGTCACCTATCTCGAGAAGGCCGGCTACTCCGGTCAGGGCATCGTCGATTTCTTCAATAAATTCAGATACGAAGAAGTATTTTCCGACATCAAGAAGTACCCCTACTGGGTCGACCACCCGCTAAGCGACGAGCGGATCGAGTCGCTGACGGTGCGCGCCAGCGCCCAGTCGCACTGGGACGCCAAGGACACGCCGCAGCAGATCGCCGAGTTCGATCTGATGAAGGCCAAGATCAAGGCCTTCATGAACCGGCCCTTCCAGACCTACATCGACTACCCGGAGAGCGACACCTCGTTCGCCGCCCGCTACGCCCGGGCGATCGCCGACTATCGCGAACTGGAGACCGAGAAGGCGCTGAAGGAGATCGACGCGCTGATCGCCGAGCGGCCCGACGATCCCTACCTCTACGAGTTGAAGGGCCAGACGCTGATGGAGAGCGCCCGCGCCGAGGAGGGCGAGGTCCCCCTGCGCAAGGCCGTGGAGCTGAAGCCGGACGCGCCGCTGCTGCGGCTGCTGCTGGGCGAAGACCTGCTGGCCGAGAACGAGCACAGCAAGCTCGAGGACGCCATCGTGACGCTCAACCGCGCACTGCTGGTCGAGCCGGACGATCCGATGCCGTGGCAATACCTCTCGCAGGCCTATGACGCGAAGGGCGACGAGGGCATGGCGCGGCTGGCGGCCGCCGAGGAGAACTTCCACCTCGGCCAGATGAAGGACGCGCGCTCCTTCGCCATGCGGGCCCGGGAGTTCCTGAAGCGCGGCACGCCGGAGTGGAACCGCGCCACCGACATCGTGCTCACCTCGAACCCCTCCGCCGACGACCTGAGGATGCTGGGTACGCAGGGATGAAGGCGGCAACGCCTGCGTCGCCGCCGCGCTGGTCGCGCTCGAGCGTTGGCGGCTGCCAGAAAGCGGACGCCGGCTTCGACGCGAAGGTGAAGGCCTATCTGATGGCCCACCCGGATGACCTGCGCGCGGCCATCGACAACATGCAGGCCAAGGAGGAAGCGGCCGAGGAAGCCGCCGCCGACCAGAAGGCCAGGGCCGCCCTGCCCTCCCTGCGCGCCGCGCTGGAGCACGACCCGCGCGACTTCGTCGCCAACCCGAGCGGCAAGGTGACGGTCACCGAGTTCTACGACTACCGCTGCCCGCACTGCATCAACATCGCCCCGAAGGTCGTCGGGCTGATCCGCTCGCGGCCGGACGTGCGCTTCGTCTTCAAGGAGATGCCGATCTTCGGCCCCACCTCCGAGCACGCGGCGCGGGCGGCCTTCGCCGCCAGGACGCAGGGCAAGGACTACGTCGGCCTCTACGAGGCCTTCATGGGCGCCCGGCCGCTGGACGACGCCGCGATCGACCGCATCGCCGCCTCCAAGGGGGTCGACGTCGCGACAGATGAATGCGCCAGCGACGCAGGCCGCGGATCGCCCAGCACCTGAGCGACATCTCCGACCTCTTCAAGGCGCTCAGCTTCGACGGCACGCCAGGCTTCGTGGTCGGCGAGACCTTCATCCGCGGCGAGGACTTCGACGGGCTGGTCGCCGCCATCAACAAGACCGAGCACAAGGGCTGAGCGGCGCGGCGCCGCGCGTTCAGGCCAGCGCGCGCTCGATCAGCGCCGCGAACGCCTCCATCAGGCCGGTGAGGAACTTGCGCGTGCCGTCGCTGGCGATCGAGCCGTCCTCGGCGAAGAGGCTGGCGGCGCCGCCGACGTAGGCTTCCGGCTGCTGCAGCACCGGCATGTCGAGGAACACCAGCGACTGGCGCAGGTGATGGTTGGCGCCGAAGCCGCCGATGGCGCCCGGCGAGACACTGACCACCGCGCACGGCTTCTTCGACCAGACGCTCCGGCCGTAGGGGCGCGAGCCGACGTCGATGGCGTTCTTCAGGCCGCCGGGAACCGAGCGGTTGTACTCGGGCGTCACGAACAGCACCGCGTCCTTGCCGCGGACGGCGGCGCGGAAGTCGAGCCACGGCTGCGGCGGCGCGGCCTCGAGATCCTCGTCGTAGAGCGCCAGGTCGCGGATCTCGACGATCTCGAGCTTCAGGCTCGCCGGCGCCAGCTTTTCCAGCGCCAGCGCCATCTTGCGGTTGTAGGAGACCTTGCGCAGGCTCCCGACCAGCACCGCGACCTTGCGCTCGGGCATCGCGAACCTCCGCGCGTCAGGCTGCGGCCGCCGCTTTGGCGCGGCCGGGGATGGTCACCTCAACGAAGCGGCGGATGAGCGCCGCGAGCTCTGCCGGGCAGTCGAGGTTGGGCGAGTGGCCGACGCCGTGCCAGAACGCCAGTCCCGTGCCCGCGGGGTACTTCGCCCAGGTGGCCAGCATCGCGGCGACCGGGATCAGCTCGTCGGCGTCGCCGCCGGCGAGCAGCACCGGCATCGGAAGCGTCTTCACGCGCTCGCCGAGCCGCACCGTCATCATCGAGCGCATCGAGCCTCTGAGCCGCCGCTCGGGCGCATTGCGCATGTCCTCGGCGAGCGCCCGCATCAGCTCGGCCGGCACGCCGCTCGCGGCCGCGTCGATCGCATCCCCCGCCGCGCCCCGCGCCTGCTGCTCGCGCCGCGCCGCCATCCGCGCGTCGATCAGCCGGTCGATCGCTTCCGGGGCGAGGTCGGCGCCGCGGCCGTCCGGATCGGCCGGGTCCAGCAGCACCAGGGCCTTCAGCAGCGAGGGGTGGTCGACCGCGAACTGCGTGGCGGTCGGTCCGCCCATCGAGTGGCCGACCAGGGTGAAATCGCGCCACCCGAGCTGGCTCACCAGCTCGAAAGCGTCGGCCGCGAAGGGCTGGACGCCGAAGTCGGCCTCGTCGGGCGGCGCCTCGGAGGCGCCGGCGCCGCGGTTGTTGATGGCGATCGACGTGTAGCGGTCGGCCGGCAGCGCCGCCTGCACCAGCCGCCAGATCCGCGCCGAGGCCTGGAAGCCGTGGATGAACACCACGCGCTCCGGCCCTTCGCCGTGCGGGAAGTACTCGAGCCGGACCTTGGAGAGCTGGGCGATGGCCATCGGCGGCTCCTTTCGCGAGGCTGGCGCCGCGACCATAGACCTCGCTGGAGCGCTGCGGGAGCCCTACGGCGGCGTGTGCGCCTCGGTCGCCAGCGCCGGATCGATCTCGACACCGCCGGCGGTCGGATGGGCGCCGTAGTAGCGCCAGAGCAGCACGACCGACGCGGCGGCGCCGGCCAGCGCCAGCAGGATCGAGACGGCCAGCGATCCGCCGAGCGCCGAGATCGCCGCGGCCGCCAGCACGCCAGCGCCGCAGCCGATGTCCCAGGCCCCCTCGGTCGCGAAGTTGAATCGCAGCGGACAGGGCGAGGCCTGGGCGAGGTTGTAGGTCGCCGTCCACATCGCCGCGACGATCAGGTTGCCCACCACCGACAGCAGCGCGTTGGCGCCCACCGCCAGCCAGGGCGAACCGTAGCTGAGGGCTTGCGTCACCACGAGGACGGTCGCCGCCCCGTAGGCGATCACCACCGCGCGCCGTCCATGACCGGTGTCCACATGCCGCCCCAGCAGCATGCCGAGCACCGCGCCCACCAGCGCCGCCAGCGCCACCGCGCCGCCATAGGCGGCGATGTTGCTCCCCACGGACACGAAGAGCGCCACCTGCCAGACGTAGTTGATGCCAGCGCCCAGCCAGCCGTCGGCCATGAACATCGCCGCGCCCTCGCGCGCCGCCTTGTAGGCGCCTGGCGCGGTCGAGCGGCGGCTTCACGTTGGGCGCGCCGATCAGCGGCAGGGCCGAAGCCGCCTGCACGAGCGCCGCTGCGCTGAAGGCGACCAGCGGCCCCTCCGTCACCAGACCCCAGGCGCCGACCAGCGGCGCGACGATGCCGATCACGGCCGCCGCCGCCTCGCGGGCGGTGGTCTGCTGGCCACGGTGCTCCGCATCGCCGAGCGCGGCGAAGTAGGCGTGAAACGTCGGCCAGTAGAGCGCGCTCGCGGGGCAACCGACGGCGCAGTAGACGACCAGCGGCCAGCCGACTCCGTGCACCCACGCGAGGATCGGATACTGCACGGCGTGCAGCAGCGCGCCGACGATCACCAGGCCCTTGAGGCCCCAGCGCTTGCCCAGCGGGATGATCAGCGGCCGCAGGACGAAGCGGCCGGCGACCATCGAGACGAACGCCAGCAGCGTGACCGGTACGGAGATCCCCGCGTGCAGCAGGTAGGCGAAGAAGAAGACGCCGGCCGCGTTCTGGGCGAGCGACTGGATGGCGTAGTGCAGATTGACGCGGTTGATCGCGTCGTTGGCGAAGAAGGCCATGTGAAGAAGACCAGCTGGAGCGAACGGGTGGGTCTGCCTCGCGGCCATCAGGGCGCGGGCAGGCCGGCGGATCGAGCGCTGGCGCGCTAGCTGATCACAGCGGGTCGAATGAAGTTCGCAGCAGACATTGGGCCAGTATGGGCTGGGCGCGGCGGCGCTGGCAAGCGCGGCGGCGCGCCGCTAGAGCCTCGCGCATGGTCAGTCTCGGCGCGGCGGCGACCGCGGGCATCGTGATCGTCGCGACGGCCGGCGTGATCGTGCGCCCCTTACGCACGCCCGAGGCCGCGTGGGCGGTGGGCGGCGCGGCGCTGCTGGTGATCACCGGCCTCCTGCCGCTGGACGCCGCGCTGGCTGGCCTCGCCAGGAGCCTCGACGTCTGCCTGTTCCTCGCGGGCATGATGCTGCTGGCCGAGACCGCGCGGCGCGAGGGGTTGTTCGACGCCGTCGCGGCGTTCGCCGTGAACCACGCCGCCGGCGCGCCCGGCAGCCTCTTTGCGCTGGTCTACGCGGCGGGCGTCGTGGTCACCGTCTTCCTGTCGAACGACGCGACCGCCGTGGTGCTGACGCCGGCGGTGTTCGCCGCGGCCCGCAGCGCGCGGACCGAGCCGCTGCCGCACCTCTTCGCCTGCGCCATGGTGGCGAACGCCGCGAGCTTCGTGCTGCCGATCTCCAACCCGGCCAACCTGGTGCTCTACGCCAGCCACCCGCCGGCGCTGGGCGCCTGGCTGGCCGGTTTCGCGCTCGCCTCGGCGCTGGCGATCGCCGCCACCTACCTCATGCTGCGCCTGACCCAGCAGGCAGCGCTCGCCGGGACATGCGCGCCGGCCGCGCCGCAGCCGCGGCTGACACGCGGCGGCTGGGCGGCGATCGCGGGCCTGGCGGGCGCGGTGGCAGTGCTGCTCGCGGTCTCGGCCCTGAACCGGCCGCTCGGCGCGCCCACCGCGGCGGTCGGCGCCGCAGTGGCCGCCCTGACGCTGATCGCGCGGCGCGCCTCGCCTCTCCCGCTGCTGCGGGGGGTCCACTGGTCGATCCTGCCGCTGGTGGCGGCGCTCTTCGTGATGGTCGAGGGGGTGGGCCGTATCGGCTGGGCGGCGGCCATCGCCGGCGCCCTCCAGCGCGGCGCCCAAGGCAGCCCCGACCTTGCCGCGTGGGCGGCCGGCGGCCTCGTCGCCCTCGCCGACAACCTGGCGAACAACCTGCCGACCGGCCTGCTCGCGGCCCAGGCCGCCGCGCTGGCGCAGGCGCCGCGGCATGTGATCGACGCCCTGCTGATCGGCGTCGACCTCGGCCCCAACCTCTCGGTCACCGGTTCGCTCGCCACCATCCTGTGGCTCGCCGTGATCCGCCGCGAGGGCGAGGACGTCAGCGCCTGGCGCTTCCTGAAGACCGGCCTCATCGTCATGCCGCCGGCGCTGATCCTCGCGCTGTCGGCGCGATTGCTCCTGCCCTAGGCGAGATCGATCAGCGCCAGGCCCAGTTCGGGGCGGCGACGGCGGCGCAGCTGGGCGGGCGTCTCGACCAACGTCACCTCCAGCGTCGGCCGCACGATCGCCTTCAGCAGATGGCCGCCGCGCGTCGTGCCGTCGCTGAGGCCGAGCACCGCGTGCATATGCAGGGTGGGAATGCCGTCGTCGCCAATGGCGATGTCGCCGATCAGGCTGAGCGCCTCGCACTGCTGGTCGACCGCGATCGGCCGGTAGGCGCGGCGCTTCAGGTCGAACCAGCCGATCGTCGCCCGCTCGAAGGCGCCGATCGCGGTCAGCGAGGCCGCCTGCAGCCGCGTCTCGACCGCGAACCGGCTGATCGCGGCGAGCGCCTCGTCGCCGGGATCGAGCACCAGGACGAAGGTGCGTTCCGCCGCCCAGACCAGCTTCGACTTCATGTCGGGCCTCCTAGAGGAGGATATATCCGCAACGCCTCAGGTCGTTGCAGCGCGGCTGCTTCGACGCGCCGTCGGGAACGCCGGCGAGCCAGCCCCGTTGCAGTGAGCCACGGCGCCTCGCATGAGCGCAGCATGCTGCTTCCCCGCCTCTCCCGAAGCGTCCTGGCCGCCGCCGCGGTCACGCTCGCCGCCTGCCAGCCGGGCGGTGAGGCCCAGCGCGCGCCGGCCGCCGCGCCCCAGGCGGAGGCCCCGGTCGACGCCGGCGCGCCGGTGCTGGCGGCCGTCCAGAACGCCCGCGTGGCGATCGCGGCCGGCGATACGGTCGGCGCCCTCAACGACGTCAATCTCGCCCTCGGCGCGGCGGTCCGGTTGCCGGGCGCCGAGTCCGCGCTCTACCCGCCCGAGGGCGCGCCGCCCGGCTATGCCGACCGCAGCGCGGGCGCCCAGCCGGGGAGCAGGAACGGGGGCGGGCAAGGCGGTTTGGGGTCCGGTCACCACCAACATGGCGGCGGCCCTCGCGCCGCGGCAGGCGCCCAGGCGCCGGCGCCGCCGGCCGCGTCCCCTGAGCCCGCCGCCGCCCCGCCAGCGCGCAGCGGCGGCCACGCCGACCACGGCGGGGGCGGCGGCCATGGCGGCCACGGTGGCCAGGGCGAGCATGAGGCGCTCTCCGCCTTCGACGCGCAGGTGAAGCTGATCTCCGCGCAGGCAAAGCTGCAGGCCAACGACGCGGCCGGTGCGGACGCCGACTTGCTGGCCGTCGAGGCCGGCGCGCATGGACCGACGCCTGCCAGCCTGCCGCTGATCCGCGCCGACCAGAGCCTGACGCTGGCGCTGGCGGCCGTCTCGGGCGGCCGGCTCGGCGAGCTCAGGACCCAGCTGGCCGGCGCCCAGGCTGCGCTCGAGGCCTACCAAGGCGGCCCGCACGCCGTCGAAGCCAAGACGCTCGCCAGCGCCATCGGCGAGGCCCTCGGCAGTCCTGGCAGCCTCGCCGCGCTGCCGCCGGCCGAGATCGCCCTATGGGCTGGCGTGGTGGGCGCCTGGACCTGAGCCCGGCGCCAATGTCGTGATCGCCTCGTGGACGCTGCGGAAAAGTCGGCCCTCGCCGAGCACGTCCATCACCCCGAACCGCCGCAGCGCCGACTGGGCGCGCACCGAATTCCAGCCGGGCGATGGCGAAGTCAACACGCTCGGCGCGCGCCTTGTGGATGACCTCGCTGAGAATCTCCGCCGCGGTGAAGTCTATCTCCACGATGTTGCTGGCCTCCAGCACCAGCAGCCGCGCCCCGCGGCTCGCGGCGAGGACGCGCTCCACGTCGCGCCGGAACGCATAGGCATTCAGGAAAGACAGCTGGCCCTGGTAGCCGACCACCAGCACGTCCCCGTGCCGCAGGCCAAGCCTCGCGTGCGTCGCCGGCCACCAGACGGTGCTGCCGGCCACGGGCTCGAACGGGATCAGCCGTGCGCGCGTGACGGTGAAGACGCCGTTCGCCAGCGACAGGAAGATGCCGATCGCCACGCCGGTCTGGATGGGCAAGAGCACGATGAGCACCGCGGTCAGCGCCGCCAGCGCCAACTCCGCCGGCGCGCGCCGCGCCAGATGCAGGAAATCGCGCAGCTTGAAGATGCGCTGGGCGACGAAGAACAGGACGCCCGCCAGCGCCGCGGTCGGCGTGTCCGCCAGCAGGCCGCCCCCGAATGCGGCCATCAGCAGGACCGCCGCCGCAGCCGCCAGCCCGCCGATCTGGCTCCTCCCGCCGGCCTCCAACACCGCCGCCGTCCGGGGCGGGCTGGCGTTGACCGGGAAGGCGCCGAAGACGCCGGCCAGCACGCTGCCGGCGCCGACGCCGATGAAGTCGCGGTCGACGTCGGGATCGGCGTCGCCGGGGCTGAACGAGCGGGTGACCGCGGCGGTCTGCACCATCACAACCAGGCCGACGACGCCCGCCAGTCCCACCAGCGGCAGCAGGCTCTCGGGATGCAGCCGCGGCCAGACCGGCCCCGGCAGGCCGTTCGGCAGCGCGCCGAGCACCGGCACGCCATGGCGGGCGAGGCCCAGCGTCGTCGTGGCGATCGTCGCGCCGGCGATCGCGATCAGCGCGCCGGGCAGCCGCGGGCTGAGCTTCTCCGCGAGCATCGTGACGGCCAGGACGCTAAACGCGATGGCCGCGGCGATCCAATTGACCTGGCCGATCGCTCCGGCGAGTTCGCCCAGCCGCTGATAGACGCTGCCCAACTCCTCGGGCAGGCCGAGCGCCGCCGGCGCCTGCGAGAGCACGATGTGCAGCGCGATGCCCGCCATAAATCCGGTGAGCACCGGTTTGGAGAGCAGGTCCGCGACCCAGCCCATCCGCGCGAGGCCGGCCACGGCCACCATGACGCCGACCATCACGGCCAGCACCGCCGCCAGCTCGGCGTACTCGGGCGTTCCCGCCATTGCCAGGCCCGCCAGGCTGAGGGCGAAGATCGGGGCGATGGTGGAATCGGCCCCGGCCGAAAGCACCCGGTTGGCGCCGAAGATGGCGAAACCCACCGTCGCGGCCACGAAGGCGAAGAGGCCGATCTGCGGCGCGAGCCCGGCCAGCCGCGCCGTCGCCATCTGCTCGGGAACCGCGATCGCCGCCAGCGTCAGTCCGGCGACGAGATCGACGCTGAGCCGGGAGAGCCCCGCGCCCTGCAGCGGCCGAAAGACCGGCCAGCGTTTTTCGTCCGTGGTCTGAGCCATTTCGGGGCGAGACTAGCCCCTAGGGCGGTGCTTCCCCAAGCGGCGCGGCGGCCTCGCCGGCGTCTGCGTGCGGGGGCGCGCCGCCGCCCCGCAGCCGTCTCAGCACCCACATCCGCATCCGCCAGCCGATCAGGAAGAGCGCCACCAGGGCGAGCGGCACGACGCCGCTCGGCGGGTTGTGGAGGCCGCCGACGAGAACGAGGAACAGCGGCGGCGTCACCACCATCAGCGCCAGCAGAAACCAGCGCACGGGCCGGGTGACTTCCGGCGTCACCAGATTGGCGACGAGGGACGCATAGCCCCAGACCGCTGCGACCGAGACGCCGATCGCCACCACGAGCCCCGAGTAGACCAGCATCGCCGCCTGCTGCGGCCCGCCGCCGTGAACCTGGGCGGTCGCGGCCGGGACCAGGGCGACCAGCCCCAGCGTCACCAGGTTCAGCACCGTCACCGGCGCGTCCACCGTCACGATCATCGCGAAGAAGCGCCGATGGGCGAGCCAGTAGACCGCGATCACCACGAAGCTCAGCGCGTAGGCGTCGAGCTGCGGGCCGAGCGCCGCCCAGATGTCCGCCAGACCGCGCCAGCGGGTCGGGCCATGCAGATCGAAGGCGAGCAGGGTGATGGCGATCGCGAAGACGCCGTCGGACAGCATGATCAGCCGGTCGAACCAGTGGCGGTGGCGCCGCCGCTCGAGGCTCTCGTCGGTGTCCAGCGATTCCGGCTCCCCCACCAAGGCGCTAACCCGGCGGCTCGATGGAGATCTCGCTCTTCACCGAGTGGGTGAGGAAGCAGTTGCGGTGGGCGAGGTCGTGCAACTGGGCGAGCTTGGCCGGCGCGACCTCGCCGGCAAACGCGACGCGCGGCTTCAGCACGACCCGCGTCACCGCCATCTTGCCGTCGGCGCCCTTCTCCAGGACGGCGACCGGCTCGTCGGCGTAGGCGTCGACGACGATCCCTTGGCGCGACGCGACGGCCAGGAACGTCAGCATGTGGCAGGCCGCCATCGCGGCAGCGAACAGCGCCTCGGGATCGGCCCCTTCGCCGCCGCCGAAGAAGTCCGCGATCGCGTCGCCCGGGACGGCGTGCTCGCCATCGTTGAAGCGCACGATGTGCGAGCGGTTGAACTCGCGGTAGCCGAAGCCGGGGCTCGCCCGCGTCCATTCGACGGCGGCGCAGTGCTCGGACATCGCGTCAGATCAGGCCGGCGAGCGGCGAGGACGGGTCGGCGTACATCCGCTTGCCCATGCGGCCAGCGAGGTAGCACTCGCGGCCGGCGATCACCGCGTGCTTCATCGCCGTGGCCATGCGCACCGGGTCCTTGGCCTCCGCGATGGCGGTGTTCATCAGCACGGCGTCGCAGCCCAGCTCCATCGCCAGCGTCGCGTCCGAGGCCGTGCCGACGCCGGCGTCGACCAGCACCGGCACGCTGGACTGCTCGACGATCAGCCGGATGTTCACCCGGTTCTGCACGCCAAGCCCCGAGCCGATCGGCGCGCCGGCCGGCATGATCGCCGCGGCGCCCAGGTCCTCGGCCTTCTTGCACATCACCGGATCGTCGGTGGCGTAGACCATCACCGAGAAGCCGTCGGCGATCAGCAGCTTCAGCGCCCTCAGCGTCTCCTCCATGTCCGGATAGAGGTGGGCGGTGCGGGTCAGCACCTCGAGCTTGACGAGGTCCCAGCCGCCGGCCTCGCGGGCCAGCCGCAGCGTGCGCACCGCCTCCTCGCCGGTGAAGCAGCCGGCGGTGTTGGGCACGTAGGTGAAGCGGTCGGGCTTTACGAAGTCGGTCAGCATCGGCTGGCTTGGATCGGAGAGGTTCACGCGCCGCAGCGCCACGGTGACCATCTCCGCGCCCGCCGCCTCGGCTGCGGCGGCGTTCAGCGCGTAGTCCTTGTACTTGCCGGTGCCGACGATCAGCCGGGAGCGGAAGGTGCGCCCCGCCACCGTCCAGGCGTCCTCCGCGGCGACCTGAGAGCCGTCCATCTTGCCTATCTCCTTCAGCCGCCGCCCACGAACGCCACGATCTCGATCCGGTCGCCGTCGCAAAGCAGCGTGGAGGCGAAGGCCGAGCGCGGCACGATCTCGAGATTGCGCTCCACCGCCAGCTTGCGCTTGTCGAGGCCGAGCAGGGTCACCAGCGCGGCGACGGTGGTCGCCGCCGGCGCGTCCCTCGCCTCGCCATTGACCATCAGCCGCATCGAACAGTCAGCTCCACGCGCGAAGGGCCGCCTGACGTCGGTGGAAAAGCGGACTTGAAACGGGCCCTAGGCCCTCGTCCAACTCTCTCCCTTCGCCGGCATGACCCGGATCAGGTTCAGCGGGTCACCGCGCAACGAACGGTTTCTCAGTCCCTTGGCGGGAACTCCCCGGAGAAGAGCCGCCAATCTACGCCCGGGCGCCCGGGCGTCAAGCGGCGCGGGTCAAGCCTCCTGCCCGGCCAACCGCCAGCCGCGGCGCGGGGCGCGCAGGGCGGCGAGCCAGCGTCCGGCGCGTTGCGAGGTCCAGTTCCAGCCGGCCCAGACCGCAACGCCGCCGGCCACCGCGGCGGGCCAGGCGATCAGCGCCGGGACGTGGAAGTGGTTGAACACCGCCCAGAACTTGAACTGCAGCAGGTAGATGAAGAACGAGGCGCCGGCGACCATGTAGATCGGCGTCGAGAGGCCGCGCGGCACGCTGATCTTCGGCGCAAGGCACAGGACCGCGGCGATGACGGCGATCGGCGCGGAGTCGGCGAGGCCGTAGATCGGCGCGCTCGCGGCGACATAGGCCAGCGTCACGCCGAGGATCGTCCAGCGCCAGCGGCCGGCCGTCAGGCCCGCGAGCGCCGCCAGCGCGAAGGTGGCCAGGTGCGTGGTCGGCGCGTGGTTGAAGTAGGACATCGGATCGACCGGCTGGGTCCAGAAGCCCGGCTGGAAGAACGCCGGCAGGCCGAAGCGGCCGGCGAGCCCCAGCGCGACGGCGGCGAGCGCAGCTGCCGTGGCGGGTCGCGGCAGCCGCAGCACGTACCGGCACGCAAGCAGGAGCGCCGCGTAGATGATCAGGATGTGGACGACGGCGTGGATGTACCAGAGCAGGTACTCGTGGCCGCCGTAGGCGTCGGGGCCCGAGCTCGGCAGGCCGGTGTAGTCGAGGAGGTCGGTGGTCAGGAGCACGCTGGAGAGCCGGGCGTGGGCGTGCAGCGCCAGCTTGGCGAGGAACTGCGGCAGCTCGATCAGATAGAGCGGGATCAGGATGCTCTTCAGCAGCCGCCCGATCGGGGCGAGCTTGCCGTCGTGGTCCATCTCGCGCAGCTGCAGCGCGCCGAAGATCGAGCCCGACACCCAGAGCAGCGCGCTGGTCCCCGCGCCGCCGGAGAAGAACAGCTGGAAGTGGCTGCCGACCACGACGCAGATGGCGAGCGCGCGCATCAGGATGGCGCTCTCGATCGTCACGAACGCGCTGCGTTTCGCCGTGGCCGGCTGCGCCGTCGCCGCCAGCTCGGCGATGGTCATCGTGGTCCAGCGGTCGGGGACCTCGCCCAGCATCTCCTCGAGCGAGAGGTAGGCCGAGACATACGAAAGGCTGTCGCCGCCGAGGCTGGCGAAGCTGCTGACGGCCGTCACGGTCTGGCGGCCGAAGCAGGCCTGCCAGCTCTCCACCAGCGCGGCTTCGACCCTGCCGAGCGGCGCCTTGGCGGGCGCCGGCGCGGCGGCGGGCGCGCGGCCGCCGGCGATCAGCGCCTGGCGGTCGAGCTTGCCGTTCGGGAGCAGCGGCAGCTTTGCGAGGACCTCGATCTCGGCGGGGACCATGTAGGCCGGCAGGCGCGCGGCGAGGTGGGCGCGCACCGCGGCGGCGTCGGCGCTACGCCCTGAGGGCTCGATGAAGGCGCAAAGCCGCGCCTCGCCGGCTTCGCCGACGTTCAGCGTGACGGCCTGGGCGACGCCCGGCGCGCCGAGTGCGCAGGCCGTAATCTCCGCCAGTTCGACGCGATAGCCGCGGATCTTCACCTGGTCGTCGCGACGGCCCTGGATGGCGATGTGGCCATCGGGGCGGCGGCGGCCGATGTCGCCGGTCGCGTAGTAGCTCTCGGTGGCCGCGCGGCCCCAGGGCAGCACGCCGTCCCGCACTTGGCCCAGCGTCAGGAACCGCGAGCGCACGACGATCTCGCCGGCGGCCTCGCCGGGCGCACGGCGCGCGGCCTCGTCCCGGATCTCCAGTTCGAAGCCGTCGATGCCGGTCCCGATCGGCGCGCGATCCTCGGCGAATCCCTTCGGCACGCGGAAGCAGGCCGCGGCCTGCGGCGTCTCGGTGGCGCCGTAGAAGTTGACGCTCTCGGCGGCGGGCGCGAGCGCCGCCAGCGCCTCGATGTGCTGAAGCCGCAGCACGTCGCCGCCCCAGAAGACGTAGCGCAGCTCGGCGAGCCGCTCGGACTTGCCGCCCGCCGTCAGCAAATGGCCCAGCGGCGGGGTCATGTGGGCGGCGCTCGGGCGGACCTCGGCGAACCAGGCGGCCAACGCGCCGGGCTCGGTCAGCGTCGTTTGGGTCGGGATGTGCAGCGACGCGCCGAGGCTGAGCGGCGTGAAGATGTCGCGCAGCACCGGGTCGTGCGAGAGCCCCGAGAGCAGCGTGAAACGGTCGTCGGCGCCCAAGTCGAAGGTGCGCGCCTGCCAGTCCACGAAATTGACCAGCGGGCGGTGCGAGCAGGCGACGCACTTCGGCGCACCGGTGCTGCCGGACGTGAAGAGCAGATAGGCCGGCGCGTCGGGCGAGACGGCGGGCGGCGGAATGTCCGGCGCCGGCGCGGCGCCGTCGAGGTCGATGGCGATGGACGGACCGCAACCGGCAAGGCCGTCCGTGTCGCCCGCGATGAGCTGCAGCTTGGGGCGGCAGACGGCCGCGAGCGCGGCGAGGCGGTCGCGCGGATAGGCCAGATCGAGCATCACGAACGGCGCGCCGGCTCTGGCGCAGGCCAGCGCCGCGACCACCGCCTTCGGCCCGCGCTCGGCGAGGATGGCGACCACCCGGCCCGGCCCCGCGCCGGCGGCGAGCAGCTCGCGCGGCAAAGCGGCGGCTGAGACGCTCCAGTTCGCCGTAGGTCAGCGTGCCTTCCGCGCTGGAGATGGCGAGCGCATCCGGCCGCAGGCGCGCCTGCGCTTCGAACCTGGCGTGAATCAGAACCGATTGCCGCATCGGGTCGGCCGGGTGCAAACCAGGGGCCAGGGCCGGGAGGATCAGGATGAGACGAACCCTGCGCGTTCCCTGGGCCTCGTTCGGCCCCGCGCCGGAGAACCTGGTGTTCGACGTGACGCGCCAGCCATGACGCTGCGACCTTCCGCGCGGGCGCCAAACTTGTGAGCGGGGGCCGGCGCGGCTACAAGCGCGCGACTTCAGCGGCGGCGGGGCCGGATGTCGAAACCGATCTACGTGCTCAGCGGCCCGAACCTCAATCTGCTCGGCGTGCGCGAGCCGGACATCTACGGGCGCGCCACGCTCAGCGAGATCAAGCGGCTCTGCGAGGCGCGCGCCGCGCGCCAAGGGGCGCGAGGTGGTGTTCCGCCAGTCCAACCACGAGGGCGAGCTGATCGACTGGGTGCAGGAGGCGCGCGAGGCGGCCGGCGCGCTGGTCATCAACGCCGCCGGCTACGGCCACACGTCGGTGGCGCTGCACGATGCGCTGAAGACGCTGGCCATTCCGGTGATCGACTGCCACCTCTCGAACCCGGTGGCGCGGGAGGCGTTCCGGCACGCCTCCTATGTGTCGATCGCCGCGACCGGCGTGGTGTCGGGCTTCGGTCCGATGAGCTATGAACTGGCGGTCGAGGCCGCGTGCGGCCTCGCGGCCGACTGACCCCGCTGTTTCCTTAACGAGCGCCGGCGCAACAACCGAGGTATCGAAGCCGAATGCCCGACCAGAAGGCTCCCGCCGATCCCATCGACGCGCGCCTCGTGCGCCGTCTCGCCGCCATCCTCAACGACACCGGTCTCACCGAGATCGAGGTCGAGCGCGGCGACCTGCGGATCAAGGTGGCCCGCAACGTCAGCGCGCCGGCGGGCGCTCCGGCCGTCTACGCCGCGCCGGCGCCCGCTGCGCTCGCCGCAGCGGCGCCCGCGCCGGCCGCGCCCGCCGCTCGAGCCGGAGGGCGACGTCGTGAACTCGCCGATGGTCGGCACCGTCTACCTGCAGCCGGAGCCTGGCGCGGCGCCGTTCGTGCGGGTGGGCGAGATGGTGACCGAGGGCCAGACCCTGCTCATCGTCGAGGCGATGAAGACCATGAACCCGATCCCGGCCCCGCGCGCCGGGCGCATCCTGGAGATGCTGGTCGCCGACGGGGAAGCGGTGGAGTTCGGCTCGCCGCTGGCGATCATCGGGTAGCTCGAAAGCCATGTTCGACAAGATTCTCATCGCCAACCGGGGCGAGATCGCGCTCCGGGTCCACCGCGCCTGCAAGGAGATGGGCATCGCGACGGTGGCGGTGCATTCCGACGCCGACGCCAGCGCCATGCACGTGCGGCTGGCCGACGAGAGCGTCTGCATCGGCCCCGCGCCGCTGGCGAAGAGCTATCTGAACATCCCGGCGATCATCGCCGCCTGCGAGATCACCGGCGCGCAGGCGATCCACCCCGGCTACGGGTTCCTCTCCGAGAACGCCCGCTTCGCCGAGATCGTCGAGGCGCACGGCTACACCTTCATCGGGCCGAAGCCCGAGCACATCCGGATGATGGGCGACAAGATCGCCGCCAAGGTGGCCGCGAAGACGGCCGGCATCCCGGTGGTGCCCGGCTCGGACGGCGCGATCACGTCCGAGGCCGAAGCCATCGCCAGGCGGCGCAGGCGATCGGCTTTCCGGTGCTGATCAAGGCGGCGGCCGGCGGCGGCGGCCGCGGCATGAAGGTCGCGCGCACCCCGGAGGAGCTGCCGGTGGCGCTGGCCACCGCGCGGGCCGAGGCCAAGGCCGCCTTCGGCGACGACGCGGTCTACCTGGAGCGCTACCTCGCGCGGCCCCGCCACATCGAGGTGCAGGTGATCGCCGACAGCTTCGGCGCGGTCTGCCACCTCGGCGAGCGCGACTGCTCGCTGCAGCGCCGCCACCAGAAGGTGATGGAGGAAGCCCCCTCCCCGGCCATCGACGCGGCCACGAGGGCCGCGATCGGCAAGACGGTCGACCGACGCCATCGCCAGGCTCGGCTACCTGGGGGTCGGCACTGTCGAGTTCCTCTACGAGGACGGCGAGTTCTTCTTCATCGAGATGAACACGCGCCTGCAGGTGGAGCATCCCGGTCACCGAGGCGATCACCGACATCGACCTGGTGCGCGAGCAGATCCGCATCGCCGCCGGGTTGCCGCTGTCGTTCACTCAAAGCCAGGTGCAGTTCGAGGGCCACGCCATCGAGTGCCGCATCAACGCCGAGAACCCGCGCACCTTCGTTGCGGTCCCCCGGACTGATCACCGACTTCCACGCGCCGGGCGGCTTGGGGGTGCAGGCTCGATTCGGCGATCTACGCCGGCTACTCGTTCCCGCCCTACTACGACAGCCTGGCCGGCAAGCTGATCGTGCACGGCCGCGACCGCACCGAGTGCATCGCCCGCCTGAAGCGTTGCCTGGGCGAGATCGTGGTCGGCGGCATCGAGACCACGATCCCGCTCTTCCAAGACCTGCTTGAACGAGCCCGACATCCTCGAGGGCCGCTACCACATCCACTGGCTCGAGGAGTGGCTCGCCGCCGCGCGGTGACGCGTCGGACGCTGCGCTTCAAGTTTCTCTGGATGTACTTTGGGCGCCCGGCGAGGCGCGCAGCCGCAGATCGCACCGCAAAGGGACCGCTAACTACGGCGCCCTCCTTGTGGCGCCGCCGAGGGCGGTCTTCAGTTTTTCTACGTCAGACGATGTCAAAGAGCCGGCGGCGCAAGCGCGCTACGCATGCCGATCATCCTCGCCGGTGAATCGTCGTCAAGCCTCGCCGCTAGAGCGGATTGATTTCTCTTTGAGTCGCTATAGCGAGCCCCTTCCCCCGCGAGGGGAAGGGGTTGGGGATGGGGGGCTCTGCGGGATTGGCTAGCGAATACGCCGCGGTGCTGACCGCGGCTTGTCGGAGAGAGCCCCCCACCCCCAACCCCGCCCCTCCAGGGGGCGGGGGGCGCGGCGTCGGTAGTCAGCTAGCAGAAACCAGCTCTGTTGATGCCGCCCGATCTCAACGCGCGCTAGCCAGGACACGCAGCGACTACCTCGGACGTCGTTGACCTTCGCCGCCATGAGGGTTTCCTTTGGCAACGGCGCAGCTTTCGCGCCGTCAGCCGGTGGACCCCCGATGCCCCCTCATCTGACCACGGAACTCGCCCTGCTGGGCTGGTCGGTCGTGCTGTTCTTCGTCCACATGGCGACCCAGGCGTCCGCGCGGCTCCGCGAGACTGGGCTCGCCTACAACGCCGGCCCCCGCGACGAGGCCAGGCCGCTCGGCGTGCTCGCCGGCCGCGCCCAGCGCATGTTCGACAACTTCAAGGAAACCTACCCGGTCTACATCGCGCTCACCCTGGCGCTTGCGGTCAGCGGGCGCGCCGGCGGCATGGCAGACACCGGCGCCTGGCTGTGGTTCGGCGGCCGCATCGCCTACATCCCGATGTACCTCGCCGGCGTGCCATGGCTACGCACCCTCTGCTTCGCCGTATCAGCGGTCGGGCTGGTGATGATGCTGGTGCAGCTGCTCTAGCGTCCGTTCTCAATTGACCCATGCCGTTTGTCATCCCGGACGAGCCGCGCCAGCGGCGAAGATCCGGGATCTACTTGGCGTCTGCGGTGAGAGTAGATCCCGGACGAGTCCGCTTCGCGGCTCTCCGGGATGACAGGACCCTAGTTCCGCGTCGGGATCAGCACCTGCATGCGCTCGTAGCCCTTCACGAAGGTCGAGTAGGTGCGCTTGGGCTCTTCGACGAGCTGGATGTCGGGGAAGCGCTTCAGGATCTCTTCCCAGATGACCCGCAGCTGCAGCTCGGCCAGGCGATTGCCGACGCAGCGGTGGATGCCGAAGCCGAAGCTGAGGTGGTGGCGCACCCGCGGCCGGTCGATGACATAGGCGTTCGGGTTCTCGATCACCGTCTCGTCGCGGTTGCCCGAGACGTACCACATCACCACGATGTCGCCGGCGCGGATCTGCTTGCCGCCGAGCTCGAAGTCGGTCTTGGCGTGCGCGCTTCATGTGCGCCAGCGGCGTCTGCCAGCGGATCGTCTCGGAGACCATCGAGGGGATCAGCGACGGGTCGGCGCGCAGCTTGGCGTACTGGTCGGGGAACTTGTTGAGGGCGAAGACGCTGCCGGAGATCGTGTTGCGGGTCGTGTCGTTGCCGCCGATCGTCAGCAGGATGACGTTCCCGAGATACTCGAACTGGTTCATGCCGCGCGTCGCCGGCCCGTGCGCCAGCATCGAGATCAGGTCGCCGCCCGGCGGCGCGTTCACCCGCTCGTTCCAGAGGTTGAGGAAGTAGCTGCCGTACTCGAACATCTCGGCGCGCTTCTGCTCCCAGGAATCGACGATGCCGTGGCCCGGCTGGGCCATGACGACGTCCGACCAGCGGGTGAGCCGCCGGCGGTCGGCCTGCGGCATATCGAAGAGCGTGGCCAGCGTCATCGCCGTCAGCTCCATCGAGACCTTGTCCACCCAGTCGAACGGCTCGCCGATCGGCAATGAGTCGAGGATCGCCGCGGCGCGCTCGCGGATCAGCGGCTCCATCACCGCCAGGTTGGTTGGCGAGACGGCCGGGCTGACGGTCTTGCGCTGCTCGTCGTGCTTGGGCGGGTCCATGGCGATGAACATGCGCGGCCCGCCGCCGCCTTGGCCCTCCTGGCCGGGCGGCGGTCCGAAGAGGCCCGAGCCGGGCCCAGGTCCGCCGCCGGTTTCGATCATCTTCTGCACGCGCGCCTCGCTCGGCGGCAGCGTGATGCCGCCCTCCGAGGAGAACACCTCGTGGTTGGTGTCGACGGCCATGATGTCGTTGTACTTGGTGACGCCCCAGTGGGCGGCGTTGTCGCCCTCCGGCGTCCAATGCACCGGGTCCTCGGCCCGCAGCCGCTCGAAGGCGGGCCACATGGCGTCCGCCTGGAACAGCCCCGGCTGGGCCGGATTGAGGCTCTCCAGGGGCTCGGCGTAGGCCGCCTCGCGCGCCTCCGCCGCTTCCTTGATCTCGATCGAGCCGTCGCTCATGGGTCGCTTCCCTGGCCTGCCGGAGCGTCAATCATCGACGCTCGCCCCGGCCGGCGCAAGGATAACTTATCACCGATAAGATCAGACCCCGGGGCGGCAGGCGGCTAGGGAGCGGCGGGCTTCGGGCTGAGGCAGACACTGCCGTGAATTTCGTCGGTCAGCCTGTTGTTGACCTTGATCAGCCGGTGAATCTCGTCGCTGAGCTGCAGCAGCGCCTCGGCGTCCCGGTACGTCTGCAGCGCCTGTTTATCGGAGGCTTTCGCCAGCACCTGCTGGCCGACCATGATCACGGAGAGCAACACCAGTTGCAGGAAGGTCTGCGATATCCAGGTTATGAGCGCGAAGGTCCCCAGATGGATGGCCTCCGGCAAGCTGATCAACGCCAGGGCGGCGAAGGCATAGGCGCACCACATGGAGCCGACGGTCTTGGTGATCAGCACCGCCAGCCGGCCGTTGAAGCCGACGTGCTCCTCGGCCGTGAGGGCCGCGCCTTCCGTTTTCCGCCGCGCGATCTGTGGATGGGGGATGTGAGCTTGCGTCATCGTCAATGGCCTCCCGGAGCAGCGCGGCTCGAATAGCTTACCGAGCGCCGCTTCGCCCAGGCCAGCTCGCCTTCCGACCGTCGCCCGATCGCCGCCTAGATCCACCCCCGCCACTTGAACCAGACGAGCGGCACGATGGTGGAGGCGACGATCGCGCCGATGCCGAACTGGTAGCCCCAGGCCCAGCCGTACTCGGGCATGTTGTGGAAGTTCATGCCGTACCAGCCGGCGACCAGCGTCGGGAAGATGCCGACCACGGAGGCGATGGTCAGCACCTTGAAGATGTCGTTCTGCTCGATGCTGATGAAGCCCAGCACCGCGTCCAGCAGGAACTGCACCTTGCCGAGCAGGTGCTCCTCGAACTGGTCGAGCTCCTCGACGTCGGCGCGCGCCACCTGGATGCGGCGCGTCAGCTCCGGCGAGAACCAGTCCTTGGCCGACTCCAGGGAAAAGCCGATGGCGCGGTCGACGCCCAGCAGGCTCTCGCGGATCAGCGAGAGGCGCTCGCCCATCCGGCCGAGGAACTGCAGCCGCTCGCGCATCGCCGCGGTGGTCTGGATCGCCCGGCGTGGGCTTGCCGCGCTCTTGCGGAACACCTGGTGCGAGATCTGGTCGAGCCGGGCGCGCGCCTGCTCGAGCAGGTCGGCGAGGCGGGCGACGTAGGCCTCCATCAGCGCGGCGAACACGGCCGCGCTGCTCTCCGGCGCCGCCGTTTCGTACTTGCCCGCCACCGTCTCGAACATCTTCAGCTTCTCGAAGTGGATCGAGACCAGCTGCGAGCCCGTCACGATCAGGCCGACCTGCGACAGCCGCGGGTGGTCGGTATCGGCCTCGGCGATCACCGGCGCGGCGAGCCTGAGGCAATCATGATCGAACGACATCCGGGCCGACTGCTCCAGGCTCGCCAGTTCATCGCGGTCGGGCAGCCTGAGGCCGGTGAGTTCCTCGACCAGGCTCACCTCGCCCTCGCCGGGGCTCACGAGGTCGATCCAGACGGCGCTGGGGTGGGGCGCGGCGTCGCCGGCGGGGTGGGGCGGATGAACGGTGAGCATGCGCGCCGGCTATAGCACGGCGACTCACGTGCAGCGGTCCTAACGCCGCAGCAGGTCAGCGCGCCGAGCGACGGTTGTTCCGGGCGGCCGGAACTGCGCTACATGAAAGCCGCAGATGTGCGCTCGCGAGGCCGGCTTGCAGGGCTTTTCCATCGAGGACCTGATCGACTGCTACCGCCGCGGCGTCTTTCCGATGGCGGACGCCCGGCACGACCGGCGCGTGTTCCTGGTCGATCCGGCCCGCCGCGGCGTCATCCCGCTTCCGACCTTCCACGTCTCGCGGCGGCTTGCCCGCACCGTCCGCTCCGACCGCTTCGAGGTCCGCATCGACACCGCCTTCCCCGCGGTGGTCGCCGCCTGCGCCGCGCCGCGCTCGGGACGGATGGAGACCTGGATCAACGAGCCGATCCAGGCCATGTGCGACGCCCTCTTCGCCCGCGGCCTCGCCCACAGCATCGAGACCTGGCGGGACGGGCGGCTGGTCGGCGGCCTCTACGGGGTGGCGCTCGGCGGCGCCTTCTTCGGCGAGAGCATGTTCCAGGTCGAGCGCGACGCCAGCAAGGTGGCGCTGGTCCACCTGATCGCGCGGCTGAAGGCGGGCGGCTTCACGCTGCTCGACGCCCAGTTCCTCACCGAGCACCTCGCCACGTTCGGGGCGCAGGAGATATCCCGGGCCGAGTACATCCAGCGGCTGGCGAGCGCGCTGGAAGTGCGGGCCGACTTCCGGCGGATCGACCCCTACGCCGGCGGCGGGGCGGCCATGCAGGCGATCAGCCAGGCGTCGTAGATCGGACTCTGCAGCGGGTTCAGCCCCGGCGAGTTGGCGAACATCCAGCCCTTGAACACCTGCTTCGGCGGCGGCGGCGACACCCCTTCGGCCGCCACCGGCGCGTTGTCGACCACCACGTAGGCCGACGCCTGCGGCGAGGCCCCGCCGAGGCCGGTGCTCTCGCAGGCCTTCACCGTGAAGACGAGGTTCTTGTAGCGCACCGGCTGGCCGACCGGCGCGGCGAAGCGCATCGTCTCGGCCGTCACCTTGTCGAGCGCCTGAATGATGGCCGCGGGGCTGCGGACCGGCTTCGGCGGCGGGGGCGGCGGCGGCGGCGGCTTCACCTCGGCCGGCTTGGCCGGCGCCGCGTTGGTCGGGCCCTCGTTTTCCCGGGGATTGGCGACCGGGACCGAGGCGGTGGCGTTGGCGGGCGGCGGCGGCGGCGGCGCGGTCTCGGGCGGCGCCTGGATCACCGGCACGCCGGGCGGCGTCTCCGAAGCCGGCGGGCCTGACGGCTCGCTAGGCGCCTGGTTGTCGGACGGCTGGGCCAGCACGGCGACGCCCGCCGCCAGGGCGAGCGCCGCGCCGAGCCCGAGCGCCCGCCAGGCCCCAAGCCAGCGCCCCAAGCCAGCCTTTGGGCGTCATTCGGGCCTCCAGGCCTCGTAGTCGCCGGACGCGGCCTGACGCTCGCCGCCGCGCGCGATCGAGCCCTTCGGCCGCCACGCCAGCGTGGTGCCGGTGAGGTTCGGCAGGTGGTCCTTTTCCCAGGCCTTGCGGGTCAGCGGGGCGGTCGTCGGCGGCTCCTCGAACGTGTAGTGCAGCCAGCCGTGCCACTCGGCCGGCACTTTCGAGGCCTCCGCATAGCCGCGGTAGATCACCCAGCGGCGCTTGCGCCCGTCGTAGCTGTCGGAAGCGTCGCGCGCCTCGTAGTAGCTGTTGCCGTAGTCGTCCTCGCCGATAAACACCCCGCGCCGCGCCACCGTGAAGCGGATGCCGATGGTGGCGGAGTTCCACCAGGTGAAGATGGCTTTCAGCAAGGGGGCTCGAGGCTCCGCGAAGGCGAGACGACCGCGGCTCTTATAGGGACGCCTCCAGGCGCCGTCCAGGGAGCCGCCTGACGCAGCCGGACAGCGGCCCAAGCGCCAGATGTTGTGGATCGGGTGCGGCGCGCCCGCAACATCTATTGCGGCCGCGCGCCGACGCAGCCTAGCCTGCCAGGCCAGTCGCCGCCCTCAGGTCACGCATGCGCCTTCCCGCCCGCTTCTCCGCTAGTCCCCTGCCCTATGCGCCGGAGATTCGCTGGATCGAGCGCACGGACGAGCTGGTCGAGGCCGCCGCGCCGCCGCACTGGACGACGACACGCGTCGAGGCCTGGCTGGACTGGGCCGACGGCCTGCCGGCCGACCTGCCGCCCGGCGCCCCCGCCGCGCTGGCGCTCGAGGGCGCCGACGGCCTGCTCGCGGGCGGCCCGGACCGCTACGCGCGCCGCCTCGCCGCCTGGGGGCTGGCGCTCGGCGTCTTCGCCGACGTGCCCGAGGCCGCGATCTTTCGCGCTGAGCTCTTCGCCGCGCTGGCGCTTGGCGTCATCGCGACCGGCCGCCAGCTGCCGTTCGGGGCGCGGGTCAATCCGCTCGCGCCCGACCCGGCGCGCCCGCCGCCGCTGACCTTTCCCGAGCTCGGCCGCGCCGGCTTTGCGGAAGCGGCGCGCGCGCTGCAGGCCGGCCGCGGCCTCGCCGCCGGCCTCGCGCCCGGCGCATGCCCAGCGGCTGGCGAGCGTCGCCCAGGCGGTGATCCGCTGCGAGGGCGACCGCGCGGCCTGCGCCAGCCTGGAGAGCAACCAGGCGCTGGCCCGCGCCGCCTGGGCCGCGCGCGAGGCCGGCCTCGCCGACGCCGCCATCGCGGACGCCATCGCGCTCGGCCGCGCCGGCTTCGAGGCGTGCGCAGCCGCCGAAGCCCGGTCGACCGCCGCTGATCGCCGTCGCCGAGCGCGCCGGCGCGGCCGCCGGTTCCGACGCCGCCCGCGAGGCCGCCGCGCTCGCCTGGGAAACCTCCGCCCTGACGCTGGCCTTTTCGGCCGACGACGCGTGGCGCCTGGCGCTGGCCGGGACCGCGCCCAGCGGCGCCGTCAACGCGCTGGCGTTCGAGGGCGCCGACGGCTTCGACGCGCGAGGGCTTCGCCGACGCCGTGCGCCTGGCGTTCCTGGCGCTCGACATCGAAGGTCGCGCCGGCTTCGTCGCCGATCCCGCCGACGCCTATCGCCGCCACGCCGCCCGCCCGGTCGCACTGGGGCTGGCCGGGCGTCGCCGAGCTGATCGTCGGACGCGGCCTCGCCTACGACAGCGACGCCGCCCGCGCGCTGGCGGCGGACCTGCACGCCGAGGCGCTGGCGGCCGCCGACGCGGTCTCGGCGGCGCTCGGCGGCGCCCACGCCGTGACGCTCTGCGCTTTCGAGGACGCCGAGATCTCGCTGCAACTTGGCGCGCTGTCGCTGGGCGCGGCGCCCTGGGCCGGGCCGGTGACGCGTCGCCGAGACGGCGGACGGCGCGCTGCTGCGGCACGCTGGCCGAGCCGGCGCTGGCCGCGGCGCGGCTCGCCGGGGTGGGGCCGGACGCCCTGCGGCGCGGCGCTGCTCGGCCGCGGCTCGCTCGCCGACGCGCCCGGCGTCAGCCACGCCGCGCTGGCGGCCAAGGGCTTCACCGCCCACGAGATCGCCGCCGCCGAGGCCGCGCTCGCGCGAGGCCGCCGGCCTCAAGGCCGCCTTCGCGCCGGCGGTGATCGGCGCCGGGCTTCGTGACCGACGTGCTGGGCGCGTCGCGCCGAGGCGCTCGCCGATCCCGATGTTCGACACCCTGGCGCACGCCGGCTTCTCCGGCGCCGACATCGCCGCCGCCGAGGCCTTCGCGCTCGGCGCAGACCTGCCGGCGCGACGCCGAGCTGCCGGCGGCCCTCGCGGCCGTCCTCGCGCCGGCCTCGGAGATCCCGCTGGCGGCGCGCCTGGCCATGCTGCGGCGCGGTCGAGGCGGCGACCTCGACCCCGGCGACCGCGGTGATCGCGCTGCCGTTCGAGGCGGGCCCGAGAGCGCGCGCAGGCCGCGCTGGCCGAGGCGGCCGCGGCGGGCCTGCGCGCCGTGCGGATCGTCCGCGCCGCGCCGCCGGCCGACTTCGCGCTGGCGCTCGCCCAGCCCCGCGCCGCCCGCTCGGCCGAGCCCACGCCGGCGCCCGAGCCGACGGAGCGGATCGTCGAGCGCTTCATCGAGATCGAGCGCTCGCGCCGCAAGCTGCCGGACCGGCGCAAGGGCTACATCCAGAAGGCGTCCGTCGGCGGACACAAGGTCTATCTGCACACGGGCGAGTACGAGGACGGCGAGCTCGGCGAGATCTTCCTCGACATGCACAAGGAAGGCGCCGCCTTCCGCTCACTGATGAACAACTTCGCCGTCGCGATCTCCATCGGCCTGCAATACGGCGTGCCGCTGGAGGAGTTCGTCGACGCCTTCGTCTTCACCCGCTTCGAGCCGGCCGGCGAGGTGGTCGGCAACGAGACGATCCGCTCGGCGACCTCGATCCTCGACTACATCTTCCGCGAGCTGGGGGTCAGCTACCTGGGCCGCGACGACCTCGCCAACGTCGACCCGCAGGGCCTCAACGCCGACGGCCTCGGCGGCGGCAAGGACGAGGAGGCCGCGCCGCAGCCGGCCTCGCGCTTCATCTCGCGCGGCTTCTCGCGCGGGCTCGACGCCCGACAACCTGGTCTTTTTGCCGGTCGCCAAGCCCGGCGCGGGCGACGGCGGTCCGGCCGGCCGCGCCGCCGACGTCTGCCCGGCCTGCGGCGACCTCGCTCTGGTGCGCAAGGGCCAGTCGCTGATCTGCCAGACCTGCGGCGAGCGCGCGCCACAGGCCGGATAGTCCGAAGCCGCACCCAGCCGGACGGGGTGGCCCCGCGCTTGCCTGGAAGCGGCCAACGATGGCTGAACCTGCGGGGCTTGTGCCGAAATGAAACTGCTGACCCTTTTCGCCGCCGCCGCGGTCGCGCTCGGCGTCCTCGCCGTCGTCGCCACCCAGCCGGCGCAGGCGCAGAACGCCGCGCAGATCGATCATGCCCGCGGCGGCGCCAGCTGCCCGCACTGCAACCTCTTCCAGGCCGACTTCTCCAATCTGGAGATGAAGGACCGCAACTTCGCCGGCGCCCGCCTGCGCCAGGCCGACTTCTCGGCTGCGGTGATGAACCACACCACCTTCGCCGGCGGCGACCTGCGCGACGTCAACGCCTACGGGGCGGTGCTTTCGGGCGCGAGCTTCGCCGGGACCAACCTCACCAACGCCAGCTTCGTCGGCGCCTACCTGGAAGGGGCGAACTTCCGGGGCGCGAACCTGTCCGGCGTCAACTTCTCGGGCGCCGAAATGGAGCGCGCGGTCGGCCTCACCCAGCGCCAGCTCGACGCTGCCTGCGGCGACGGCGCCACCACGCTTCCGCGTGGACTTCGCCTTCGGCCCTGTGATTAAAGTCTCGCCATTACCGGGATTTAAGTGGCGGCGGCGGGCCCTGGCGGTGAAAAGGAGCAACGGCGCTGGCCTTGCGCGCCGCGTCTGGGACCGCCCGCCGTTGCCCCGATCCGCCGCCCAGCTTTCCTCTCCCGAATCGTCGCTCGCCCTGTGCATGGCGAGCTTCGGCGGCCTGCCTCGCCGCCACCCACGCCTGGGCCCTCGATCAGGGCGACGACGTCTCGCGGGTCTTCTCGTTCGGCGGCATGTGCCTCAACTGCGAGCTGTCGGGCCGCAAGCTGCCGGACGCGCGCTTCATGGGCGCGAACTTCTCCGGCGCCACGCATGGTGGGCTCGGACCTGCACGGCGCCTGGTTCTTCGGCTCCAACTTCTCGAACGCCAACCTCGCCCGACGCCGACCTGCACGGCGCCATCCTGTTCGGCTCCGACTTCAGGACGTCGACTTCACCGACGCCAACCTCGTCGGCGTCAAGGGCCATGGCGCGAACTTCACTGGGCGCCAACCTCACCCGCGCCAACTTCGAGGGCGCCAACCTGCTGGGCGCGGAGCTGGAGCGGGTCAACGCGCCACGACGCGCTGCTTCAGCGGCGCCTCGATGCTCGGCGCCAACCTCGACGAGGGCCATTTCGAGCGCGCCTCGTTCCGCAACGCCAACCTGGTCGGCGCCAGCCTGACGGCGGCGGTCTTCACCGGGGCGGACTTCACCGGCGCCAGCCTCACCCACGCCAACCTGGCCGGCGCCGACCTCTCCGGCGCCAAGGGGCTGACCCAGGCCCAGGTCGACCAGGCCTGCAGCAGCGCCCTCCACCACGCCTGCCGGCCGGACTCGTCGGCCCGCAGCTGCCAAGGCGGGCCGAACGTGATCATGCTGCGCTCGACGCCGGTGCACGGCGCGCCGCCGAAATACATCGATCGGACCCTGCTAGCCCTAGCCGCTTCGGCGGCAGCGCAAGGCGGATGTGCAGCTCGCGCAGCTGCTTGTCGCTCGACCGGCGACGGCGCGTTCATCATCAGGTCCTGCGCCTGCTGGTTCAGCGGGAAGGCGATCACCTCGCGGATGTTCTCCGCGCCCGCCAGCAGCATGACGATGCGGTCGATGCCCGGCGCCATGCCGGCGTGCGGCGGCGCGCCGTAGCGGAAGGCGTTCAGCATGCCGCCGAACTGCCGCTCGACCTCGCCCGGCCGAATAGCCGGCGATCTCGAAGGCCTTGACCATGATCTCGGGCTTGTGGTTCCGCACCGCGCCGGAGCACAGCTCCACGCCGTTGACGACGATGTCGTACTGGTAGGCCAGCACGTCGAGCGGGTCCTTGGTCTGTTCAGCGCCTCCAGCTCGCCCTGCGGCATCGAGAACGGGTTGTGCGAGAAGTCGACGTGGTTGGACTTCCTCGTTGAACTCGAACATCGGGAAATCGACGATCCAGCAGAAGTCGAACCGGTCCTTGGCGACGAGGTCGAGCTCGTCGCCGACCTTGGTGCGCGCCAGGCCGGCGAACTTGTAGAAGACCTTCGGGATCGCCGGCGACGAAGAAGGCCGCGTCGCCGACCGCCAGGCCCAGCTGCGCGCGGATCGCCTCGGCCTTCTCCGCGCCGATGTTGCGGGCGATCGGGGCCGGCGCCGGCCTCGTCCGCCGGCCTCCGGCGCGCGCCAGAAGACGTAGCCGAGGCCGGGCTGGCCCTCGCCCTGCGCCCAAGCGTTCATCCGGTCGGCGAAGGCGCGCGAGCCGCCGCCGGGCGCCGGCAGCGCCCAGACCGCGTTCTTCGGCTCCTCCAGGATGCGCGCGAAGAGGCCGAAGCCGCCGCCGCGGAAGTGCTCGGAGACGTCCTGCATCACCAGCGGGTTGCGCAGGTCCGGCTTGTCGGTGCCGTACTTGGCGATCGCCTCGCGGTAGGGGATGCGCGGGAACGGATAGGGCGTCACCGCCTTGCCCTCGGCGAACTCCTCGAAGAGCCCGTGCATGATGGGCTCCATGGTGGCGAACACGTCATCCTGGGTCGCGAAGCTCATCTCGAGGTCGAGCTGGTAGAACTCGCCGGGCGAGCGGTCGGCGCGGGCGTCCTCGTCGCGGAAGCAGGGCGCGATCTGGAAGTAGCGGTCGAAGCCGGCCACCATCAGCAGCTGCTTGAACTGCTGCGGCGCCTGCGGCAGCGCGTAGAACTGTCCCCGGATGCAGGCGCGAGGGCACCAGGTAGTCGCGCGCGCCCTCCGGCGAGGAGGCGGTCAGCATCGGCGTCTGGAACTCGGTGAAGCCCGCGGCGACCATCCGCCGGCGGATCGAGTCGATCACCCTGCGAGCGCAGCACGACGTTGCGGTGCAGGCTCTCGCGGCGCAGGTCGAGGTAGCGGTACTTGAGCCGGATCTCCTCGGGATAGTCGGGCTCGCCGAACACCGGCAGCGGCAGCTCGGCGGCTTCCGAGAGCGTCTCGGCGCCGCGCACCCGGACCTCGATCTCGCCGGTGGCGAGGTTGGGGTTGATGGTCTCGGCCGAGCGGGCGACCACCTCGCCGTCGATCTGGACCACGCTCTCGGCGCGCAGGCGGTCCAGCGACGTCGAAGCCCGGCATCGCCAGGGTGGGCGACCAGCTGGGTCAGGCCATAGTGGTCGCGCAGATCGACGAACAGCAGGCCGCCGTGGTCGCGCTTGCGGTGGATCCAGCCCGACAGGCGCACATTCGCGCCCACGTCCGCGAGCCGCAGGGCGCCGCAGGTGTGGGTGCGATAGGGGTGCATCGGAGGGGTCTCTTGGAGGGGGTTCGCGAAAAGGCGCGGAAGGGCGCATGAGCCTCGCCGATGTCAAGGCGAGGGCTTGGCGACAGCTCTTGGGCAAGGCTACGCTTGTTCCCTCAAAGAGGGAGTCGAATGACTTTGAAGCCTGCGGCCGTTGCCGTTGCGGCGATGCTCGCCAGTCTCACGCTTGGCGGCGTCGCGATGGCGGCCGGCGCGGGGTGCGCCTCACGGTCCGTCTGGCAGCCCGTGCGCGGCGCGCGCACCCCAGGTGCACGATCGTCAAGGGCAAGCAGGTGTGCGCCACGCCGAAACGCGGTTCCGGGCTGCGGCGGCGGCTGAGATCCGAGCGCGCCTACCGCACCCGCTGTCGCAACTGGTCGCGCCAGCGCCCGCAACGCCGGGTCCTTCTTGCGGCTGAGGATGTCGATGGCCGTGCGGCCGTCGGGGTCGGGGATGTCGCCGCGCGCGCCGTGGTCGACCACCATGCGGATCGCGGCCGGATCGCTGCCCTTCTTCAGCATCAGGTGCAGGGCGGTGAGGCCGTCGCGGTCCTTGGTGTCGGGGTCGGCGCCCAGCTCGAGGAAGAGCTTCGGCCTCCGCGAAGTGGCTCCATTTGACCGCGCCGAGGAACGGCGTGCCGTCCTCGTGGTCGCGTCGACCTTGGCGCCGTAGCGCACCAGCAGGCGGACGGCGTCGAGATCGCGCCGAACCGGGCGGCCCAGAGGCAGTGCTCGGGTCGCAGCCCAGCTTCAACAGATGCTCGGCGAGCGCCAGGTTGCCGCCGCGGCCGATCGCGCACCAGAGCGGCGTCGCGCGCCAGTCGCTCCTCGGTGAAGGCCGCGTCGCTGATGTCGAGGCCGGCGGCGATCAGCACGTCGGCGGTGCGGATCGAGGCTGGCGGCGCTCGGCTGTCGACTTCGGCGGCGTCGCGCAGCAGATGTGCAGCCAGGTCCGACCGCGCTCGTCGCGCACAGTCGAGCAACGCCGGGCGTCTCGGCGAGCGCGCGCTCGCGGCCGCGTCGGCGTCGAACGCCTTCACCAGCTCCAGCATGCGGGTCTTGGAGGTCATGCCGCGTCCGCGCTCCTCGAGCGAAGCCGAGATCGAGGTTGCCGTCGGGGTCCTCCACCGCGAAGTCACCAGCGTTCCCCAGGGCTCGCGGCGCAGCGGCGTGGTGGATGGTCGCGCCGGCGGCAACGTGAATTCCAGGTAGAGCGCCTTGACGCCCGACGCCGATGCTGGCCTGCCAGAAGCAGCTCTCTCGCGCCCTCGCGGAGCCGCCGTCGAAAACCGGCCGGTGCGTGCCGCGCAGCGCAGATCGGCCGCCGCCGCGCCAGACCTCGGCGTAGAACGGCGGATCGCCCTCCAGCGCGAAGCTCGCTGGAAGCCGAGCACCCGCTTCGTAGTGGTCGGCCGCAGCGCCGAACGTCGGCCACGTAGAGCATCGGCACGGCGAGGAGCGGACCGGCGCCGCCGGCGGCGAGCGGCTCGCGGTCCGGCGCGAGCGCCTCGTCGCGCTCGCTCGCCGCCTTCAGCGCCGCCCAGCTCTCGCAGCCGTGCTGGCGGGCGATCAGCTCCTGCGCGTCGCCCAGCTTGAACTCCGCCGCCAGCATCTCGCGGTCGCTCATCGAGGCGTACTTCGGCAATACGCTGCGGGCGACGATCGCCAGGTGATACGAGCGCTCGCGGTGCAGGCGCACGAGCGCCTTCGCCTGCTTCTTCAGGTTCTCCAGATTGGACAGCTGCTTCCCTCTCAAAAGGAGTAGGCGGGCATGGCCCAGTCGGCCCCCTGGCCGGTGCGTCCTACGAGCAGCGAAGCGATGATTCACGGCCGCGGCGGACGTGTCGACGGACCGCAGCCAAGGTCCGCGCTCAGAACGGCCGCTCCAGCTCCACGTCGATGCGCGCCTGGCTCGCGGCCTCCTGGCGGTCGGGCCCGACGGCGGCGAGCCAGCCGGCGTCGACTTCGATCTCGAACGGCGCGCCGCGCGGGCGGCCCTCCCACTTCACCTGCGGGCCGACGTAGGCGCCTTGATGGCCGCTGAGGAAGCCGTGGTCGTCGCCGAGGTCGCCGAACGCCTCGGCGCCCAGCCGCAGGCGGCCGACGGTTCGCCAGGTGGCCGAGGCCGCATAGCCATAGCTGGCGAAGTCCTCGCCGGCCGGCGCGCCCAGCGGCCGCTCGACGATGAGGTTGAGCAGGCCCTGGAAGCGGCCGGCGGTCTTGGCCAGCAGCAGCTTGCCCTCCAGGCCGTCGGTCTCGCCGCCGAAGCCCTTGGTCACCTCGGCGTAGCGCGCCGGCGTCGACGCCGATCTTCGGAATCTGGCCGAGGTAGTAGATCCCCTCCAGCCCGACGCCGGTCAGCCGGTCGGACACGCCGGGTTCGCGTGCGATCGCAGGTGACGAGCGCCAGGCTGGCGCGGTCGTTCAGGCCTGCCTCGAGCTCGACCACGTCGTGCGGTCGCTCGCCAGCTCGCCGTGGCCCAGTTCCTGGCCGACGCGGGTTTCCAGCTCCAGCACGTGGTTCTCGACGTAGGGGCTGTAGACCACCTCATCCAGACGCGGGTCCGCGCTCGCCGCCCCTGCCGCGCCGACCACCACGCCGGCTGCGGCCCCCCAGATCCACGCTTTCACTCGATCCTCCTGCTTCTTGCGAGTGGTTCGCATAAAGCTTGTTGCGAATGCGTGTCAATTGCGTCTAATCAGGTCTGCCGGCACGGCCGGATCAACATCGGAGATGACGACAATGCGTGTGGCTCTTGCGGGCGCGGTCGCCCTGGCGGCCTTGGGTCTGATCGCCGCGGCGCCGGCGGCGAACAGCGTGACGCTGGTGTTGAAGAACCACCGCTTCACGCCTTCGAATTCTCACCGTGCCGGCCGGTCGCAAGGTGACGATCCGGCTGATCAACCAGGACCCGGCCGGCGAGGAGTTCGACAGCCGCGACCTCGACGTAGAGGAGGACGTGACGCCGAACGGCAGCGCCAGCTTCGAGATCGGACCGCTGAAGCCTGGCCGCTATTCCTTCATGGGCGAGTACCACGCGCAGACCGCCGAAGGCGAAGTCGTCGCCGTGGCGCCGGGCGCCGCGAACTGACGCAGCAAAGCTTCAGTCCCCAGCGAATTGAACGGCGTTCGGCCGTTTCCTTTGCGCCACGGGGCGAACCGGCCCATATTGCAGGTCCCTGTTCAACAGCTGAAAGGAGGTGATCCAGTGTCTCATTGTCTCCAACCGCGGTCGCAAGCGACCTGGAGCCTCATGAGCGAGGTTCGCGCCTGACAGCGTTTTGACGCTTGAAGGACAAGGTCGCGGATCGATGGGATCACCTCCCTAGACAACCGCGGTCACGACGATGGGGGCCGTCCCGGACCGGGGCGGCCCTTTTCGTTTGGCTTGGCTGTCGGCCGGGAATAGAGCGGCGTGGTTGCCCGTCCAATGTGCACGGGACGCATGGGGACTGCGGATGAACCGGCTCGGGCGGCTTTTCGCCCTGCCATGGCTGCTGATCGCGCTGGCGGTCCAATCGCTCGCGCCGGCCGGGGCCGCGACGATGCGGCCGGACATGGCCGCGCTCGGCATCTGCTCAGCGCACGAGCTGGGGAGCGCACCGCACCATGCGCCCCCTGCCAACAGCCGCGACCACGACTGCTGCGCCTTCGCCTGCGCGCTCGCCGGCCTCGCCGCCGCGCCCCCCAGCCCAACCACGACCGCCCGGATTCCGTTCGCAGAACCGGCCAACCTCGCGCCCCTGCCGCGCCACGACGTCGCCAACCCAGCCGCGGTCGACCGCCCGAGGTCCCGCGGCCCGCCCTCCCCGATCCTGACGAGCTGAACGCGACGCGCCTTTGCAGGCGCGCCATCGTCACGGCAGGCGGCGGCTTCCCGGCCCCGCCTCGAGGATCAATGGACACATGCATCTCAGATCGGCCGCGCCCGGCGCAATCGCGCCCGCCTTGGCCTTCCTCATGACCGCCGCGCCGGCGGCCGCGCACGGCATCGTCGGCGACCGCTTCTTCCCCGCCACCCTCATCACCGACGATCCCGCGGTGGCCGACGAGCTGACGCTGCCGCAGGCGGACGGCTTCAAGACCGGCGACGAGCCGCCCGCCACCGAGGTCGACATCTCCGGCGAGTGGTCGAAGCGGATCACCCCCAACTTCGGCGTCTCGTTCGACGGCGCTTGGACCGACCTGAAGACCCCGGACGGAACCGTCACCGGCTTCCAGAACTTCGGGACCACCTTCAAGTACCAGGTCCTCGCCGACGCCCCGCACGAGCTGATGATCTCGGTCGGCCTCGGCGCCGAATGGGGCGGCACGGGGGATCCGAGGGTCGGGGCCGACCCGGCCACGACGCTGACGCCGACCCTCTACTTCGGCAAAGGGGCCAACGACCTGCCGGACAGCCTCTGGTGGGCCAAGCCGTTCGCCCTGACCGGGGTCATCGGCTACGCCGTGCCGCTGGCGCACGAGCCGCGCACCCTGCAGTCCGGCTTCGCGGTCGAGTACAGCTTCCGCTACCTCTCCTCGCACGTGCGCGACATCGGCCTGCCGTCGGTGGTCAACCAGCTGACGCCGCTCGTCGAGGTGCAGCTGACGACGCCGATCGCGGACCGCATGCCCAGCACCGGCACGATCAATCCCGGCCTGGTCTGGTCGGGCAATCGCGTCCAGTTCGGCCTAGAGGCGATGGCCCCGATCAACCGGGCCAGCGGCCGCACCGTCGGCGCCATTTTCCAGGTCCATTGGTTCCTGGACGACATGTTCCCGCACTCGATCGGGAGGCCGATATGGTGACGCGCCCCCTCGGTGTCGCGCTGGCGATCGCCGCCGCCCTGGCGCCGCTCGCCGCTCAGGCGCACGCCTTCCTCGAACGGGCCGATCCCCGCGTTGGCTCGATCGTGGCGGCGGCGCCACCGGCCATCCGGCTGAAGTTCACGCAGGGCCTCGTGGTCCCGTTCTGCCGCGTCACTGTGACCGGACCGGCGGGGTTCGGCGGCGCCGGCGCGCCGCATGCGGTGGCGGGCGATCCGCTCAGCCTCGCGGTCGACCTGAAAGGCCAGGCGCCGGCGGGGACCTACGTCGTGCGCTGGCGGGTGCTCTCGGTGGACACCCACGTCACCGAAGGCGACTTCAGCTTCCAGGTGAAGCCTTGAACGAGACGGTCGATCCCGCCCTGGTCGCGGTTCGCTTCCTGGCGTTCGGCCTGGCGATGCTCGCCTTCGGGCGCGCCGCCTTCGACCTCTACGCGCCTGCGCCTCGGCCGAATCGTGCGTTTCGGGCGGCGACCAGCGCGCTGCTGGCGCTCGCCGCTGTCGCCTACGCGGTGTTGCTGGCCCGCGAGGCCGTCGGCGCGACGGGCTGGCCCGGCTTCACGGCCGTCGCGATGGTCTGGAGCGCCACCGGCTTTGGCCGCGCGCTGGCGGTGTCGGCGGCGGCCGCCCTGGCGCTGGCCGCGCTCGGCGCGTCGGACCGGCCGTTGCGCTGGCCCAGGCTGGCGCTGGCGGGCATCGCGCTCGGCGCGCTCGCCTTCGTCGGCCATGGCGCGGACGGCAGCGGCCTCGTCGGCGCCCTGCGGCTCGCGCTGCTCGCCGCGCACCTGATGGCGGTCGCGGCGTGGCTCGGCGCGCTGCCGGCGCTCCGGCTGGCGCTGGCGCAGGCGCCCCAGTCGCTGCAACTGCTGCGCCGGTTCGGAACCGTCGGCGCGCTGAGCGTGGCGCTGATGCTGGTCACCGGCTCGGCGACCCTGGTCTTCGTCGCGCTCGGCGCGCCGGGCGGCCTCGGCCGCGGCTACCTGCAGACGCTCGCCGTCAAGCTGGCCTGCGTGCTGGCGCTGCTGATCCTGGCGGCGATCAACCGCTTCCGGCTGACGCCGCTGATGGCGCGCGAACCGGATCGCGCCCACCGCCTCCTGCGCCGCACGATCGTCGCCGAGCAGGTTCTGGGGCTGGGCGCGCTGGCGGCCGTCGCAGTGCTCGGCCAGCTCGACCCGTCAATGTAGCCTTGCGGCGTGGCGCTCAGAACGCCACGCAGGCCTTCTGCTCGACCAGCAGCACCGACTGCTGGTGGAAGCGGCGCTTGTAGGCGTCGCGGATCAGGTCGAGCCGCTGCTGCTCGTCGGGGTTGCCGGCCAGCACGATGAACAGCGCCTTGGAATCTTCGCGCACGAAGTCGCCGGCCGGGTTCTTCCACTGGCCGTAGACGTCGCTGACCGAGAGACCGTCCGGGAAGCGCGGGCTGACCTCGGCCGTCAAGGAAGGCGCGCCAGTCGGCGTCGCTCACCTCGCCGGTCCAGCCGGTGGCGCGGCCGAAAAACAGCTGGGCCGTGTTCGCCGTGCGCAGCCCTTCGGGGCAGGCGCGGGTCGGGACTGGCAAGGCGGCGCTGGCGCACAGGGCGACGGCGGCGATCAGGGCAGGCAGGCGCAAGACCAAATCCCCCATTCTGGGTCGAACAGGCGTCACTCTAGCAAGCGCCGGGCCCGTGGCGAGGGCCCAGCCTGTCCCCATTTGCCGATCGAGGTCATCCCTCCCCCACCAGCTCGCGGCCGATCAGGAAGCGGCGGATCTCGTTGGTGCCGGCGCCGATGTCGTAGAGCTTGGCGTCGCGCAGGTAGCGCTCGACCGGGTAGTCCTTCAGGTAGCCGGCGCCGCCGAGCGCCTGGATCGCCTCCAGCGACGTGCGCACGGCGTTCTCCGAGGCCAGCAGGATCGCGCCGGCGGCGTCGAAGCGGGTGGTGCGGCCGGCGTCGCACGCCCTGGCGACCGCGTAGACGTAGGCCCGCGCCGAGTTCAGCGCGACGTACATGTCGGCGATCTTGCCCTGCATCAGCTGGAAGGTCCCGATCGGCTTGCCGAACTGCCGCCGCTCGCGGACGTAGGGCAGCACGGTGTCCAGGCAGGCCTGCATGATGCCGAGCGGGCCGCCGGCCAGCACCGTGCGCTCGTAGTCGAGCCCGCTCATCAGCACCGCCGCGCCGCCGTTCTCGGGCCCCAGCACGTTCTCGGCCGGCGCCTCGCAGTCCTCGAACACCAGCTCGCCGGTGTCGGAGCCGCGCATGCCGATCTTGTCGAGCTTCTGCGCGCAGCGGAAACCGGGGAAGTCCTTCTCGATGATGAAGGCGGTGACGCCGCGCGAGGCGGCCTCGGGCTCGGTCTTGGCGTAGACCACCAGGGTGTCGGCGTGCGGGCCGTTGGTGATCCAGAACTTGGTGCCGTTCAGGACGTAGCGGTCGCCGCGCGGCTCGGCGCGCAGCCGCATCGAGATCACGTCGGAGCCCGCGCCGGCCTCGCTCATCGCCAGCGCGCCGACATGCTCGCCGCTGATCAGCTTGGGCAGATAGCGCCGCTTCTGCGCCTCCGAGCCCCAGCGGCGGATCTGGTTGATGCAGAGGTTGGAGTGGGCGCCGTAGGAGAGCCCGACCGAGGCGGAGGCGCGGCTTACCTCCTCCATCGCCACCACGTGCTCGAGGTAGCCCAAGCCCAGGCCGCCGTACTCCTCCTCGGCGGTGATGCCGTGCAGGCCGAGCGCGCCCATCTCGGGCCAGAGCGAGCGCGGAAAGGTGTTCTCGCGGTCGATGTCGGCGGCGATCGGCGCGATGCGGTCGGCCGAGAAGCGGGCGGTGCTCTCGCGGATGGCGTCGGCCGCCTCGCCGAGGCCGAAATCCATCACGGGGCCATGGTTGGGGATCATGCCGCTCGCCTAGCACGGCTCGCAGCGGCGCGGCGAGGTCTCAGGCGCGGGACTCAGGCGATCTCGACGATCTCGACCGAGGCGCGGCCGCGCTCGATGGTGAGCACGGCGGCGGTGCGCACCTTGGCGAGCGACGGGCTGCCGGGGTTCACGAACGCGACGCCGTCGGACTGGCCGACGTGCGCTTCGTGGGTGCCGCCGTAGATGCAGACGGCGACCGGCCCGCCGAACAGCCGCGCCGCGCCCTCGGCCGTCTTCGCATCGTCCGGCAGCGCGAACGTGAGCCCGACGCGCACCCCGGCGACGCTGAGCACGCGCGGGCCGTCGGTGAGCTGCGGCGCGCGGGCCGGCGGGTCATCGTCGCTGCGCGTGGCGTAGACCGGTCCGAGCTCCGCGAGCCGCTCCAGCGCCGCCGGCGACGTCAGGTCGCCGCAGTGCAGCACCCCGTCGACCTCACCCCAAACTCCCTTCAGGCCAGCAACCACGTTCGGCCAGTCGACCAGCACGTCATGCGTGTCCGCCGTCACGCCGAAACGGCGGCCCAGGACTACAGTCTCGTCCATCAACCCACCCCCCGGCGTGTTCCGCCCACACTATGGGTATAGGCGGCGTCTGACCTAGCGCGAAACGCGATCTCGCGGCATGCCGAGCCGTTCGAGCATGAAATAGGCGGCGACACCGAAGCAGACGACGCCGACCGAGCCGATCGTCAGGCCCGCCGTGCGCGGCGAAACGCCCAATACCTGCTCGACGTCCGGCTGGAAGCCCCAGATGGCCGCCAGCGCCAGCAGGACCACGCCCAGCACGCCCAGCATCAACACGGCGAACGGCGCCAGCCAGCGGCGGCGCGGGCGGCCGACGGTCAGGCCGGTCGGCGCGAAGATAGCCGCCTCGGCCGGTCCGGGCGACGCCGGCGACGCTTCTGTCCGGGTCTCGGTCTGCGCCAGGGCGGCCGGATCGGTCGCCGCTGAGGGCTCGCCGAGGATGGATTGCAGCCGGTCGATCACGGCCTGCGGCGGCCGCCTCGCTGGCCGACGACTCGTCGTGCGATGGCGGCGGCGGCGTCGGGCGCACGCTCGGCATGGGCGCGCTGCGCCGTCCAGATCGGTGCGGGTCTCGACCGGCGTCGTCAGCGGAATGAGCCCCAGCGCGTCGTAGTCCATCTTCGGCGGCAGCACCGGCGTCGGCGCCGGCACCCAGCCGTCGATCGGCTTGAGGAACAGCGCCTTCTCGGCGGCCCGGCGGCGCACCAGCGCATCGATCACGATCCGCTCGCCGTCCAGATCGGCCTTGCGCCACAGCTCCATGGCGAGCGCCGCCTCCAGCATGCGGCCCTCGTTGAGGCGGCGCACCGTCGGCGACGACTTGAACGACCTCGCCCCGATGTTGAAGGCGAACGACACCAGCGCGTCGAACTGGTTCTGGTTCAGCGGCGCATAGACGTGCTCGTTCACCGCGTGGGCGGCCTGGATCAGGTCGTAGAGCAGCAGCGCCTCGGCGTCGGCCTCGGTGATCTCGGCGCCCTCGCGGGCGGTCGCCGTGTGGCCATAGCCGACCGTCCAGCGCCCATCGTCGAGCCGGGCGGCCCTGGCGCGGAATCCCTCGAACGCCATGATCAGCTCGACCGCCGATCTGGACACGGAAAACCTGGGTCTCATGGCCCCATCTGACCCACATTGGCACGAGCGGCAATGCGCTCGCGCCAGCCCCGCAAGTTGAAGGCCGCCGCCGCCCTGGCGCCGCCTAGAGCAGGATCAGCGCGGCGATCGCCAGCACCGAGAAGAAGCCCATCAAGTCGGTCAGGAATGTGACGATGATCGAGGAGGAGACCGCCGGGTCGCGGCCGAGACGCTCCAGGATCAGCGGCGCCAGGATGCCGCCCACCGCCGCCACGAAGAGGTCGACGATCAGCGCGAGCGCCGCCGTCAGCGCCAGCTTGCCGTCGTGATAGAAGGCCAGCACCGCCAGCCCCATCGCCACGGCCAGGCCGACGCCGTTGACGCACGCCGGCGAACAGCTCGCGCCGGATGATCCGCCAGGTGTTGGAGGCGTTGAGCTCGCGCGAGGCCAGCGCGCGCACCGCCACCGCCAGGGTCTGGGTGCCGGCGTTGCCGCCGAGCGACGAGATGATCGGCATCAGCACCGCCAGCGCGACCACCTTGGCGACCTCGTCCTGGAAGATGGCGATCGCGCTGACCGCGACGGTCTCGGTGACCAGGTTGATCAGCAGCCAGGGCATGCGGGAGCGCACGATGCCGGCGACCGACGCGTCGCGGCCGGCGTCGGACACGTTGGCCAGCGCCAGCATGTCCTCCTCGCCCTCGTCGGCGATGACGCCCACCACGTCGTCGACGGTGATCTGGCCCACCAGCCGCCCGCCGGGCTCCACCACGGGCGCGGAGATCAGGTGGTACTTGTCGAAGATGTAGGCCACCTCCTCCTGGTCCATGTCGACCGGGATCTCGGTGACCGGCTCCATGATCTCGGTCAGCGGCGTCTCGCGAGCCGCCCGCACGCATGCGGCTGACCGGCGCGGCGCCCACCGGGCGCATGGCCGGGTCGACGACGTAGAGGTCGAAGAACAGCTCCGGCAGCGCGTCGCCGGCGCTGCGCATATGGTCGATGGCCTGGCCGACGGTCCAGAACTGCGGGGCCAGCGCCACCTCGCGCTGCATCATCCGGCCGGCGGTCTCGTCCTCGTAGGCGAGGCTGGCCTCGATGGCGGTGCGCTCCTGCGCCGGCAGCGCCGCCAGCACGCTCTCGCGCTTGGCGTCATCGAGGTCGTCGACGACGTCGGCGGCGTCGTCGGAATCGAGGTCCTCCAGCGCCCGCGCCAGCGTCGTCGGCGGGACGATCTCCAGCACCTCTTCGCGGATGTTGGTCGTCGAGCTCGGCCAGGATCTCGGCCAGCGCTTCGGGCGGGATGTGGGGGACCACCTCGGCCGCGGTAGTCCGCGGTGAGGAAGCCCATCAGGTCGGCGACGTCGGCGGGGCGCAGCGCCGTGACCAGCTCGGCCAGCCGCCGCCCGTCGCCGCGGTCGGCCGCGTCGATCACCATGTCGACGAATTCGGCGGTGAGCGCGTAGTCCTCGTCGAGGGCGAGGTCTTCGAGGTCGGAACTGGCCGATCGCTCCGCGACTTTGGCCTCCTCGGAGAGATCGCGTTTCCCGGCTCATCAGCCTCTCCTCTAGAAGGACCTCGTCGCTGGATTCGGACGGCTTGCGCTCTTCCTAATTCGATGGTGCGGTCGAGAAGACTCGAACTTCCACGGGTTGCCCCACAGCGACCTCAACGCTGCGCGTCTACCAATTCCGCCACGACCGCCCGTGGTGAGGCGCGGGGGTTAGCAGAGGGACCAGAGTTTGTGAAGCACGCGGAACAACGCCCTGCTGTCGCAGCGGAACGGCCGCTTGCCTGACCATAACGCGGATGACAGCGCCTCTGGGGATCGCCGGCCGATCGCGGTGCTGGTCGACCGCGAGGGCCTGGGCGACGTGATGCTGAAAGCGCCGTTCCTGCGGGCGCTGCGCCGCGCCTTCCCCGAGCACGAGGTCTGGTGGATCGCCACCCACCAGTCGTCGATGGAAGGCGAGTGTCGGGCGATGTTCGCCGGCGACGTCGCCAGGGTGATCACCCATGCGGCGCTGGACGGGCCGGCCCTGCCGCTGCTGCGGCGCCTCTCCGCGCTGCCGCCGTTCGAGCGGGTGTTCGATTCGCGCACCAAGATCTCCACCGTGGCGCTGGCCCGGTTCGGGCTGACGCACCGCGGCTTCTACTGCTGCCTGCCGCTCTACTTCCTCTGCGACGGCCGTCCGCCCGCCGGCCGACGCCGCCCCCGCCACATCGCCGAGCGTATGCTGTCGCTGGTCCCTTGCGCGAGCGGCCAGCCCGCAGACGCCTCCGGCCGGCTGGAGGCGTCGGCGGCGTCGCAAGCCGTGGCGCGCGAGCGGCTGGCGGACGGCCACACCTACGTCGGCGTCGCGCCCGGCAGCCGCCAGGCGGACAAGAACTGGCCGCTGGAGCGTTTCTGCGAGGCCGCGCAGGCGCTGATCGCCCGCGGCGTCACGCCGGTCTTCCTGTTGGGGCCGCAAGAGGGCGCCGTCGAGGCCCGCATCCACGTAGCCGCGCCCGGCGCGATGGTGCTGCGGGCCGATCCGCAGGCCTGCGCCCGGCGCGGCGCTCGACCTGCTGATCGCCGAGGGCCAGCGCTTCGCAGCGCTGCTCGCCAACGACAACGGCGTCGGGCACCTGTTGGGCGCCGCCGGCGTCCCGGTGGTCAGCCTGTTCGGCCCGACCGACCCCGCCCGCTGGGCCCCGGTGGCGCCGGCCAACACCATCGTCCGGGCAAGCGACTTCGGCGGCGGAGCCGCGATCGAAGCGATCCCGGTCGCGCCCGTCGTCGAGGCGGTGCTGGCGATGTTGGCGGCCCGGCTTTCGCCCTAGCCGGCGAGCGGCCGAGAAGCGGACTCACCGAACGTCCGGGATGGGGGGAAAGCAGACATTGTCGCCAACTGGGTTCGCGGTAGTGTCTCAGGGATGGACCCAACCAATCTGCGCGAGGACTTCGTGGCCGAGGTGGAGCACCTCACAACCGAGATCGCCGCGATGCTTGCGCTGTATCCTGCACAGGCTGAGGTGATGCGGCATCTCGGTGACGCCGCTCGTCTGCGGCCCGAAACACTCGGAACTCTCTACCGCGATGGTGCGATCTGGGGCGGGTCAGGGTCGTGGGCGACCGCCACGAGGCGTTTTGATCTCCTGGACCATCTGGCCATCATACAGCGGACCCTCGCGGGCGCCATACTTACGCGGCTGGCGAGGATCGACAGGGTGATCGGTATCGCGCCGGCAAGGGCAGCTAAGGCTCGATAGCTGTCCTCGGCTGGTCGCCCTGAAGCGGACTCCCCGCGCCCTCAGGCGCCGCCGGCCATGTAGTCGTAGACGTTGGCGGCGCGGGTGACGGCGATGGAGATCTTCTCGTCGTTGATCTGGATCTCGCCGCGGGCGACCGGGTGGTTGTTGGCGAGGATCCACACCTCGTCGGTGGCCTTGGCGTCGAGCGGGATCACCGCGCCACGGCCCATGCGCAGCAGCTGCTGCATGGGCAGGGTCGAGCGGCCCAGCACCACGGAGATCTCGACATTGACGGCCTTGATCTGGCTCAACCGCTCGGCAACCCCTACGACCGCCGTCGCTTTCCATCAGCGCGCGCCGGGGCCCACATTGAGTCCGTATGCTTGACCGGTCGTTAAGCGAAACCTTGCCGCGGCAAGACATCGGCAACCTTGCTCCTGCCGCGGCCGGACGCCGCGCCCGCGGGCTGGGCGGCTCTCGCCGGGCCTGGTCGCCTATCCCGAGGCGGAGCGGGCGATGGAGGCGCGCGCCGATGCGATCGCCGACGGCGACGGCGGGCGAGCTGGTCTGGCTGCTGGAGCATCCGCCGCTCTACACCGCCGGCGTCTCGGCCAAGCCCGGCGACCTCCTGGACCCGCAGCGGTTTCCGGTGTTCCGCAGCGGCCGCGGCGGCCAGTTCACCTACCATGGCCCCGGCCAGCGGGTGGCCTATGTGATGCTCGACCTCGCCGAGCGCGGCCGCGACGTGCGCGCCTTCGTGCAGGCGCTGCAGGCCTGGATCATCGACGCCCTGGCCGAGGCTCGGCGTCGCCGGCGAGGTGCGCGAGGGCCGGGTCGGCGTCTGGGTGGCGCGAGATGACGCGGCCGGGCGGCGGTCGCGAGGACAAGGTCGCCGCCATCGGCGTGAAGCTGCGGCGCTGGGTGAGCTTCCACGGCGTCAGCCTCAACGTCGACCCCGACCTCGGCCACTTCGACGGCATCGTGCCCTGCGGCGTGACGCTGCACGGCGTCACCAGCCTCGCCGACGCTCGGACGCGCGGCGTCGATGGCCGAGGCCGACGCGGCGCTGAAGGCGGCGTTCGTCGACATCTTCGGCCCTGTGGCCGACGCGCCGCCGCCGCTCTCGATTGCCGGCGCCGCGCCACGACGTCGCCATGTTGTCGCCCGGCGTCGGCCGCATGTAAGGAAGCGCGCGGCGCTCGCGGCCGCCCGTCCGTCCGAGTTCCTAGCGAGGGCCATGCGCCTCATCCAACGCTATCTCTTCCGTCAGCTGCTCGGCCACACGCTGCTGGCCACCGCCGCGCTGACCGGGCGTTGCGGTGCTGACGGCGAGCCTCTCGGCGCTCGACGTCCTGGTCAACGACCGCCAGAGCCCGGTGATCTTCGCCGAGATCACCCTGCTGGCGACGCCGCAGATCGTCGCGATGATCCTGCCGCTGGCGGTCTGCGTCGCCGGGCTGGTCGGCCTCAACCGGCTGCACACCGAGCAGGAGATCGTGATCTGCTTCGCCGGCGGCATGAGCCGCTGGCGCGTCGCCGCTCCGGCGATCCGGCTCGCCGCGCTTCGTCGCCGTGGTCGAACCTGATCCTCAACCTCTGGGTCCAGCCGCTGTGCTTCCGCGAGATGCGGACCGTGCTGGAAGCGGTGCGGGCCGACATCGCCACCACCATGATCCGGCCCGGCGAGTTCACCCACCCCGGTCCCGGCCTCACCGTCTTCGCCCAGTCGATGGACGAGAACGGCGAGATCAAGAACCTCTTCATCGACAAGTCCAACGACAGGCGGCGGCTCGACCACCTACATGGCCGCCGAGGCGCGCATCGCCAAGCGCAACGGCGCGCCGGTGATGCTGCTGCACAACGGCTCGATCCAGCAGTTCTCGAAGGCCGGCGCGCTGAACGTCCTCTACTTCGACGAGAACATCCAGGACCTGCGGCCCTTCCTCGCCATCGAAGGCCAGGTGCTCTACCACCCGTCCGACCGCTACCTGCACGAGCTGTTCTTCCCGGACCTGCGGCGCAGCTGGGAGCGGGCCAACCTCAAGAAGCTCTACTCGGAGGGCAACAGCCGGCTGGCCGGCGCCGCTCTACGACCTCGCGTTCATGGCGCTGGCGCTGGCGGCGGTGCTGGGCGGCGCGTTCAGCCGGCTGGGCTACGGGATGCGCATCGCGGTGGCGGGCGGGGCGGGCGTCGCCGTGCGCGTGCTGGGCTTCGTCGCCGGCGCGGCGGCCGACGGCAACGTCAATCTCAACTTCCTGCAGTATTCGCCGCCGCTGGTCTGCTTCCTGGTCTGCATGCTGATCGTGCTGCGCCAGCATCCGGCCCGCGGCCCGCGCCGCGCGCCGGCGCCGCCTGGACAGGTGGTCAGCCAGGCCGCCGTCGCGAGCCCGGCCTGATGGGCGTGCTCGGCCGGCTGCAGACCTATGTCCTGACCCGCACGCTGGCGGGGCTCGGCGCCGCGCTGGTGGTGATCGCCTCGGTGGTGATGCTGATCTGCTTCGTGGAGCTGTCGCGCGCCTATGGCGGGCGCAGCGACGTCGGGTTCGCCCGGCTCGTCGAGCTGATGCTGCTGCAATCGCCGTCGATCATCCTGCTGCTGCTGCCGTTCATCTTCCTGTTCGGCACCATGGCCGCGTTCGTGACGCTGAACCGCCGCTCCGAGCTGATCGCCATGCGGGCGGCCGGCGTCTCGGCCTGGCGGTTCATCCTCCCAGCGGCCGGCGCCGCCCTCGTGATCGGCGTGATCGACGTCGCCGTGCTCAACCCGCTCGCGGCGGACCTCAACGGCCGCTACGAGGACGCCAAGACCGCCATCGAGGAGGGTCAGGCCAGCCGCATCGGCGCGTCGCCTGTCTGGCTGCGGCAGGGCGACGAGCACACCCAGATCGTCATCCATGCGCAGTCGCACGACATGCACGGCGGCGTGGTGCGCCTGCAGCACGTCTCGCTGTTCCTGCAGAACGTCACCGACGGGCGGCGCGCTGCAGTTCACCCGGCGCATCGAGGCGGCCGATGCGCGGCTCGACCCCGGGTTCTGGCGCCTGAGCGACGTGCGCGAGGCACAGCCCGGCGCCGGGTCGGTGCGCTCGGAGACGCTCTCGATCCCCTCCAGCCTCGACCGGCGCACGGCGATGGAGAAGTTCGCGGCCAAGGACGCGGTCGGGTTCTGGCGCCTGCCGGAGACGATCCAGCGCGCCGACAACGCCGGCTTCTCGTCGGCGCCGTACCGTTTGCGTTACCAGGAGCTGCTGGCGACGCCGCTGCTGTTTGCGGGCATGTCGGTGCTCGCGGCCGCCTTCTCGCTGCGCCTGATGCGGCTGGGCGGCCTGGCGGGGCTCGCCGGCGCTGGCGTGACGCTGGGCTTTGCGATCTTCTTCTTCGACCGCCTGTGCGGCGCGCTGGGCGCCGCCGAGGTGATCCCGCCGGTGCTCGCGGGCTGGACCCCGCCGCTCGTGGCCCTCCTGGCCGGCTTCACCTTGCTTTGCTACACCGAGGACGGCTGAGGGCGGCGCGGATGGTGATGGGGGGACGCCTGGGGATGACGCGCGCCGGCCGCTGCGCTCGGCATTCGCTCAAGCTGGCCCTGCTGGCGGGCGCGCTGGCGCTGGCCCCGGCGCTGGTCCCGATGTGCGCTTGGGCCAGTCCGCGCGAGAACCCGCTGCCGCCGTTGCCGACCTACAAGCGCTCGACCGCCCCGCCGGTCATCACGCCGCCGCCGGACGACGGGCTCGAGAACGGCGGCTTCTACATCGAGGCCAACGAGCTGGTCGACGACGAGACCGGCCACGCCATCAGCGCCCACGGCCAGGTCGAGGCGCGCTACAACGGCCGCACGCTGCGCGCCAACGACGTCGTCTATGACACCCAGACCGGCGTCGTCACCGCCAACGGCGACGTCACCATCGTCAATCCCGACGGCACGGCGGAGTTCTCCCAGTCGGCGGTGCTGGATCGGGAAATGTCGGCCGGCGTCGCCATGGCCTTCTCGACCCGGCTGAAGGAGAACTTTCGCGAGACCGGCGGCGCGGCCTCGCACCCGGTCGAGGTGTCGATCGCCGCGGCGAGCGCCGTGCATCCCTCGCCCACCCTCACCGAGCTCAACAGCGCGATCTTCACCGCCTGCCCGGTGTGCGCCAAGAACCCGACGCCGACCTGGTCGATCAAGGCCAAGAAGGTGATCGAGGACAAGAAGCGCCAGATCATCATCTTCCGGGACGCGGTGATCCAGGTGCGCGGCGTGCCGATCTTCTACGCGCCGGTGATCGTCAACGCCGACCCGGCGGTGAAGCGCAAATCCGGCCTGCTGATCCCCGAGATCAACATCTCGTCCTTGCGCGGCGTCTCCTACGAACAGCCGTACCTGCAGGTGATCTCGCCATCGGAAGACCTGATCGATCAGCCCGCAGATCAACACCAAGGTCAATCCGTTCCTGAACGTCGACTGGCGCAAGCGCTTCTACTCCGGCGCCATCGACGTGCGCGCCGGCTACACCTACGAGCAGGACTTCAACTCGGAAGGCGACAAGCTCGGCAACGCCACCTCGCGCAGCTACATCCTCGCCAAGGGCCTGTTCGCGATCAACGACAACTGGGACTGGGGCTTCACCGCCGAGCGCGCCTCCGACCCGCTGATCTTCGACCGCTACTCGATCGCCGACCCGTTCATCGAGCGCGGCCTCTACTCGGCCGACGACCGCCGGCTGATCTCGCAGCTCTACACGAACTACCAGATCCCCGACCTCTACATCTCGGTGGCGGCCATGGACGTGCAGGGCCTGCGCTCCACCGACGTGCAGGGCACCTTCCCGCTCGATCGCGCCGCTGATCGAGGCGCGCTGGGAGCCGGACTTCGCCGTGCTGGGCGGGCGGCTCAGGATCGACGGCAGCGGCGTCGTGCTCACCCGCGACGAATCGCCGGCCGACCCGGCCATCCCCGGCGTCGACAGCCGCCGCGGCACGCTCGACGCCAACTGGCAGTCGACCTTCATCACGCCCGTCGGCATCCGCTTCGATCCGTTCGTCGACGTGCGCGGCGACCTCTACAGCCTTGCCGAACTGCCAGCCCCGTTTGCACGCAACGCCACCATCGCGCGGGGCCTGCCGACCGCCGGCGTCGACGTCAGCTGGCCGTTCGTCAAGCGCGACGGGTCGCTGACCTTCGTGCTGGAGCCGCTCGCCCAGATCGCCCTGTCGCCGGTGCTCAAGCAGGACCCGCGCATCCCGATCGAGGACAGCGTCGACTTCGAGTTCGACGAGACCAACCTCTTCCAGTTCAACAAGTCGCCCGGCTTCGACCTGATCGACAGCGGCCAGCGCTTCAACGTCGGCGGGCGCGCGACGGTGGTCAGCGACGACGGCTACTACGCCAGCGCGCTGATCGGCCGCAGCTTCCGCGCCGAGCCGGATCCGAACCTGCCGGCGCGCGCCGGGCTTTCAGGCACGTCGTCCGACTGGATCATGGCCGCCAGCGCCTCGCCCCTCAACGGGGTCAACTTCTTCACCCGCTGGCGGCTCGATTCCCGCACCTTCGGGGTCAACTTCGCGGAGACCGGCGTCGACTTGGACGACCTCGCGCTTCGACGGCCAGATCCGCTACATCCAGGAAGCGCAGGACGCCACCGGCCAGCCGGTGAAGGACGTCGACTTCCACGGCGAGTATTTCATCCTCAAGAACTGGGGCGTCTCGGCCTACGGCGCGAACGAGTTAGCGGCGTCTGGCGGCAGTCCGACTTCGGCATCGTCTACCGCGACGAGTGCATCCGGGTGGAGATCCTGTACAACCGCAACAACACCAACAACGGCGTGCTCGGACCATCGCAGGGCATCGGCTTCCGCCTTTCACTCGCCACATTCGGCAATTCAGTTTATGCCCGCTCCGAAGCCGAGACCCAACCCGTGCCGCAGTGACGGCGGACCCCCGATTTTGGACATGAGAACACCAGGCATGCGCTCGCTTCTCTTGGACGCACGCGCCCTCTTTGGGTCGGCTGCGGGGCTCTGCGCCGCGCTGCTGATCGGAGCTGCGGGCCACGCGCAGGGCGCCGCGCCCGCCGCGGCCCCGGCCCCGCCGCCGGCCGCCGCGGCCCCGGCCGCCGCCGCCCCGGCCGCGCCGGAGCCCCTCACCGAGGACGTGGTCGCCCACGTCAACGACGAGGTCATCACCAACTACGACATCATCCAGCGCATGCGCCTGCTGGTCGTCACCGCCGGCATCCAGCCGACCCGCGACGACCTGCCGGAGCTGCAGCGCTATGCGCTGTCGAGCCTGGTCGACGAGCGGCTGGAGATGCAGGAACTGCGCCGCGAGGAAAAGGAGCAGAAGTCCCCGATCGTCGCCACGGATTCGGTGGTCGACGACATCATCTCCGACCTCGCCAAGAACAACCACATGACCAGCGAGCAGTTCCTGGGCTCGCTCGCCCAGCAGGGCATCGGCGTCGACACGCTCAGGGCCCAGATCCGCGCCCAGGCCAGCTGGCAGGACTGGATCCGCGGCCGCTACGGCTCGCGCATCCGCGTCGGCGAGGACCAGATCAAGGCCTTCCAGCAGCGCATGGCCGCCGAGGCCGAGAAGCCCAAGTATCTGATCTCCGAGGTGTTCATCGACGCCGGCCGGGCTGGCGGCCAGCAGCAGGCCGAGGCCGAGGCCGAACCAGCTGGTCACCCAGCTGCACCAGGGCGCCCAGTTCCAGGCCGTGGCGCGGCAGTTCTCCGCCGCCCCGACCGCGGCCAACGGCGGCGACGCCGGCTGGGTCACGGCGGGCGAGCTGGACCCGGCGGTGCGCGACGCGGTCGAGGCCCTGCGGCCCGGTTCGCTCACAGCCCCGATCCCGGTCAAGGACGGCGTCTACATCATCTACCTGCGCGAGCGGCAGGCCGGCGGCTCGGCCGTGCTGATCAGCCTCAAGCAGGCGGCCATCGCCCTGCCGGCCAACGCGCCGCAGGCCCAGGTGGACGCCGCCCGCGTCAAGCTCGAGGCGCTGCGCGGCGCAGCTGCACGGCTGCGACAACTTCGAGGCCATCGCCTCGAAGGTCGAAGGCGTGCTGGCCGGCGACCTCGGCGAGGCCGACGCCAAGGACCTCGCGCCGGCCTTCCGCGACGCCGCCACGGCCCTGTCGATCGGCCAGGTCTCCGACCCGATCCGCAGCGACCAGGGCATGCACATCCTGGCGGTGTGCAACAAGCGCAGCAACTCAGCGCAGGGGCTGGATCACGACGCGATCGAGAACCGGCTGATGGGCGAGGAGCTGGAGATGATCAACAAGCGTTACATCCGCGACCTCCGCAACTCCGCCAGCATCGAGGTGCGGGCGAGCCAGGGGAGTTGAGCGCAGCGGCCCCGCTCGCCGTCACGCCTCTGGCCGTGACCTTGGGCGACCCGGCCGGCGTCGGCCCCGAGATCGTCGCGGCGGCCTGGCATGCGCTGCAGTCTTCCGGTCCGAGCTTCTTCGCCGTCGGCGATGCGCAAACCCTCGCCGCGGCGGGCGCGCCGACGACCGTCATCGCCGATGCGTGCGAGGCCGCCGGCCGGTTCGCCGAGGCGCTGCCGGTGCTCGACCTGCCGCTCGCCGAGCGCCCGGTCGCCGGCCGCCCGTCCGCCGCGGCCGCGCCGTTCGTGGTGCGCTGGATCGAGGCGGCGGTGCAGCTGGCGCTGGACGGCGCGGCCGCCGGCGTGGTCACCGCGCCGATCGCCAAGGCGAGCCTCTACGAGGCCGGCTTCGCCTACCCCGGCCACACCGAGTTCATCGGCGAGCTGACCCGCGCCGCGCCGATGGCCGGGGCGCGCGGCCCGGTGATGATGCTGGCCGCCGGCGACCTGCGCGCCGCGCTCGTCACCGTGCACGAGCCGCTGGCCCGCGTCCCGTCGCTGGTCACTGAGGACCGTATCGTCCGTACCGGGATCGTCGTCGCCGAGGCGCTGACCCGCGACTTCGGCGTCGCCAACCCGAGGCTGGTGGTCGCCGGGCTCAATCCGCACGCCGGCGAGGGCGGCGCGCTGGGCCGCGAGGAGCTCGACGTGGTGGCGCCGGCAGTCGAGGCGCTGCAAGGCGCGCGGAATCGATGCGCGCGGTCCGCTGCCCGCCGACAGCCTGTTCCACGCGGCGGCGCGGTCGACCTACGATGCGGCGCTCTGCCTCTATCACGACCAGGCGCTGATCCCGGTGAAGATGCTGGACTTCTGGGGCGGCGTGAACCTGACCCTCGGCCTGCCCATCGTGCGCGCCTCGCCCGACCACGGCACCGCCTTCGACATCGCCGGCAAGGGCGTGGCGCGGCCCGACAGTCTGATCGCGGCGATCCGCATGGCCGCGGCGATCGCCGCGCGCCGCCAGACCGCGAAGCGAATGGTTTCGGGGTGACGCTCGACGAGCTGCCGCCACTGCGCGAGAGCCTGGCGGCCGCGGGGCTTGTGCGCCCGCAAGCGCTTCGGCCAGCACTTCCTGCTGGACCTCAACGTCACCCGGAAGATCGCCCGCCTGGCCGGTCCGCTGGAGGGCGAGACCGTGGTCGAGGTCGGCCCCGGCCCTGGCGGCCTGACCCGCGCGTTGCTGGAAGCCGGGGCCCGGGTGATCGCGGTGGAGAAGGACCCGCGCTTCGTTCCGCTGCTGGAGGCGCTGGCCGATCGCGCCGACGGGCGGCTGACGATCATCGAGGCCGACGCCCTGACGCTGGGGGCCGACGCCGCGCCGGCCGGAACGCCGGTGGTCGCCAACCTGCCCTACAACGTCGCCACGCCCCTCCTGGTCGGCTGGCTGACGGGCGCCTGGCGGCCGAAATCGATGACGCTGATGTTCCAGAAGGAGGTGGCGCAGCGGATCGTCGCCGCGCCGGGCGGCAAGGACTACGGGCGCCTCTCCGTGCTCGCCCAGGCGCTCGCCGAGCCGCGGATCGTCATGGAGCTGCCGGCGCGCGCCTTCACCCCGCCGCCGAAGGTGGACTCCGCCGTCGTGCGGCTGACGCCCCGGCCCGACCGCCCTTCGGACGCGCTGATCGAGCGGCTGCAGCGCGTCACCGCCGCCGCATTCGGCCAGCGCCGCAAGATGCTGCGCTCCAGCCTGAAGGCGCTCGGCGGCGCGGCGCTCTGCGAGGCGGTCGGCGTCGACCCCACCGTCCGCGCCGAGGACATCGCCGTGGCGCAGTACCTCGCCCTCGCCGAGCGCGTGCAGTAGACTGCCGCAACCCCCAGCCGGGAGGCCCGTCATGCCCGAGGCCCAGTCCAACGCCGTTCCACCGGTCGCGATCGGTCATCTCGCCCTCACCGTCGCTAACCTCGAGGCCAGCTACCGGTTCTACGTCGATCTCGGCCTGCGCTCGTTCGACAAGGACGACGCGATGGCGATCCTCGAGATGCGCGGCGGCACCCACCTCTTGCTCTTCAAGCGCGGCGGTCCGGCCGACGGCCCGAGCGAGGGGCCGTTCGATGGGGCCAAGGCCGAGAGCATCGACCTGATGATCGCCGGCCGCTCGCTGGAGGAACTGCAGGCGTTCCGAAGCCACCTGGTCGAGCGCGGCCACTCGCCAAAGTCGATCCCGGACCAGCGCTTCTTCGGCCACTACGTCTTCAAGGCGAAGGACCCGGACGGCAACGAGGTCACCGTCTCCACCAGCCACGCCAGCAACCTGCCGATCTAGCTGGCGCCAAGGGGCAGACGCCCAGGGTCAGCGCTGCACGAGCTGGGTCAGCACCCCGCCGGTGAACGAGGGGTGCACGAAGACCTGGCCACGGATCGGATTGCCGGGGCCGGGGTCGCCGACCAGCCGCACGCCCTTCTCGCGCAGCTCGGCGACGGTCTTCTCCAGATCGTCGACCTTCATGGCGATCAGGTGCACGCCCTCGCCGCGCTCCTCGAGGCGCTTGGCGATCGGGCCTTCGGTCCCGAGGTTGGAGACCAGCTCGACGTAGCTATCGTCGAAGCGGAAGAAGGCCATCTTCATCCCCGCCTGCGGCGCCTCGCTGCGGTCGCTGACCGCCGTGCCGTAGATGCTCTCGTAGCGCCCCACCGAGGCGTCGAGGTCCTTCACCGCGACGACGACGTGATCGACCCCTTTGAACATGGCGCGCTCCTCCTCTTTTCGCTTGTCGCATGAACGCTATCTGGCCGAGGCGCACGCGGCAACGCCGCCCGCGGCCTACCAGGGGATGGCGGCGCCCATGTAGTCGCGGTAGTCGCCGCTGTTCTTCGGCCCGAGCTCGGCGATCCGCTGGCGCAAACCTCGCACGCTGGCCTCCGGCGTCACCGGCGCGCCCTGCCCGCCCATGTCGGTCTTCACCCAGCCCGGATGGAAGATGCCGACCGCGATGCCGTCGCCGGCCCAGTCTCGCGAGAGGCCGCGCATGGCGTTGTTCAACGCCGCCTTCGACGAGCGGTAGGCGTAGCGCTGGCCGCCGTTGCCCGCGGTCGAGCCGAGTCCACTGGTGATCGCCGCCAGCTTCTTCTCCCGGCCTGCTTTCAGGTTGGCGTGCAGGGCCTGGGCGACCGCCACCGGCGCCACGGTGTTGACGCGGAAGGTCTCCAGCCAGCCCTCGAGGTCGATGTCGTCGGACGACTGTCTCCGCGGGCCGCTGATCCCGGCGTTGTTGATCAGGATGCCGATGGGCTGGCCGGCCAACGCCTGCTTCAGCGCCGCGATGTCCGCCGCGCTCGCAACGTCGAGCTTCATCATCCGGACGCGGCCGCCGGACGCGTCGGCCAGCGCCCGCAGCTCGGCCGCGGCTTCGGGGTCGCGGCAGCAGGCGATCACCTCCGCGCCGTCGGCCGAATACTGCCGCACGAACTCCAGCCCGATGCCGCGGTTGGCCCCGGTGACGAGGACGGCCGTCATCGGGCGCTATCCGGCCGCCGTCTGCGCCGCCACCGTGCTCGCCGCCGGCGCGGCGGGCCGCTGGATCAGCTCGATCACGTAGCCGTCCGGATCCTTGGCGAGGCAGATCACCGCGCCGCCGAGGCCGGCGTTCGGCGTCGGCTCGTGCGTCACCTCCAGCCCCGCCGCCTTGATCTTCGCGGCGAAGGCGACCGGGTCGGTGACGTAGAAGACCAGCTTCACCGGGTTGTCGCGGTAGTTGTGCTCCGAGCCGTCGGTGTAGTGCATCAGCACGACGGCGCTGCGGCCCTCGTGGGCCAGCATCACCTCGTCCATGTAGTCGAGGTGGAACGTGCCGGTGCGCTTCATGCCGAGCACGTCGCGGTAGAAGGCCTCCGAGCGCTCCAGGTCGGCGACGCCGATCCCGACGGCGGTGAGAAAATCGTCCGAGCGCATGGCGGCTCCTCCTATGGTTTGCGCCATCCTATGGTGCGCAGGCGCCAACCGGAAAGGGAGACTTCGACATGGATGAGGTCGCAAGTGGTTACGGGCTCGTCGAGGCGCCGGTCTGGGCGCCGGGGCGCGGGCTCTTTTTCAGCGACGTGCTGGGCGGCGGGGTCTTCCGGCTGGGGCTGGATGGCCACGTCTCGCCGGTGATCCCCAAGCGCCGCGGCGTCGGCGGGATGGCGCTGCACGCGGCGGGCGGCCTCGTGGTCGGCGGACGCAACATCGCCTGGGTCGGCGAGGACGGCGAGACCCGCGTGCTGCTGGACCCGGGCGTCATCGAGGGCGCGATCGGCTTCAACGACCTGACCACCGACGCGGCCGGGCGCGTCTATGTCGGCTCGCTCTGCTACCGGGTGTTCGCCGACCCGCCGAAGCCCGGCTTCCTGCACGTGATCGACCTCGACGGCGCCATGCGCACGCTCTCCGACGGGGTGATGCTGACCAACGGGCTCGGCTTCTCGCCCGACGGGGCGCGGCTCTATCACTGCGACGCCCGCGCCAGCCTGGTTCGGGTCTACGACGTCGCGCCGGACGGCTCGGTCGGTCCCTGGCGGCAGTTCTGCACCCTGGGCGAGGGCCGCGTCGCCGACGGCATGAAGGTGGCGGCCGACGGCTCGGTCTGGGTGGCCGACGCCAGAGGCGGCCGGGTTGCTGTGTTCGAGCCGGACGGGGCGCACCGCATGGACCTCGACGTGCCGCTGCCGATGGTCACCAGCCTCTGCTTCGCCGGCGACGACCTGAAGGACCTCTACGTCGTCACCGGCTCGGAAGGCGGCCCGAGCGAGGCCTGCGGCAGCATCTTCAGAACCCGCGTAGACATCGCCGGCCTGCCGCTGGCCCCGGCGCGGGTGGCGATCCCGGCGAGTTGAGTGGGTCCAGGCTCGGGACTTTCCTTCTCCGCTCTTCCCCGCGAAAGCGGGGACCCAGGTGTTTTATCGAAGGGCGCTCAGGCCTGCAGAAAAAGCCTGGGCCCCCGCTTTCGCGGGGGAGAGCGGAGTAGAGAGCCAGCACTGCAAGCTGCGCTACGGATCCCAGCCAACGAGTTCGCGCACCGCGTCGCCCAGCAGCTGCTGCAGGGCTGGGTCGCGCGGATAGGGCTGGTGGCGGTAGTGGCGGAAGCCCTCGGCGTAGCGGACGCCGAAGTCGCGGCCGCGCCGCTCCGCCCACGCCACCATCGAGGCGGTGAAGTCGGCGACGCCGTGCTGGCGGGCGACCCAGGCCACCTGGCTCTCGTGCGCCATCAGCATGCGCCGCTTGGTCTCCAGGAAGTCGCCGATGTCGACCCCGAAATCGGGCTTCACCCGCACGCCCTGGCGGTCCCGCCCGCCGATCGGATCCGCGAAATAGAGATGCGGAATGGTCTCGAGCGGCGCCGCCCGGCCGGTCCGGTAGTTGGGCACGCTGGCGGCGAAGCAGGCGTCGCGCGCCAGGAGGCTCACCGCCTCGTGGTCCGGGTGGTAGTCGGCCGGCGAGGCGGCGATGACGATGTCGGGGCGGGCCTCGCGCACCAGCTCGGTGATCCGCCGGCGCGCCAGATCGTCGTTGAAGACGCCGAGGTCCGGCAGGCCGGCGCAGCGATAGTCGGCGCCGATCACCGCCGCGGCCGCGGCGGCCTCGGCCCGGCGGATGCGGGCGGTCTCCTCCGGCCCGGTCTCAGTCGACCCGCCCTCGCCCGCCGTCGCGGTGGCGATGACGATCCCGTGGCCTTGCGAGGCCAAGAGGGCCAGCGTACCGGCGGCCAGCGTCTCGATGTCGTCGGGGTGGGCGTGGAGGGCGAGGATGGCGGCCATGGGCTCTCACGGGCTGTCGTGCAGCGCCTTGGCGCGGGGTCGCGCCGAGGCGGCTAGATAGAGCGCCGCGGCGATGGCCGATAGGTCGAGGAAGTAGAGGTAGCGGTAGTCGCAGGCGATCGAGATCACCGCGAAGCTGGCCGCGAAGGCGAGCGCGCCGCCCAGCATGGCGGCCACGGCGATGTCGGCGTCCCGGCGGCGGCGCAGCAGCACGACCAGGAACCCGATCGCGGCGGCGCCGTAGAGGGCGTGCGAGTAGACCGGCGTTCCCGTGAATGCCTCGGCGTAGTGATCGAGCGCCTTGTCGCGCGCCGTCTGCCGCTCCCTCAGGCCGGCGGCCGCGAGCGCGTCGGGGTCGCCGTCGACGCCGGTCTCGGCCATCACGCACTCCGACGGCCGGGGCGTCAGCAGCACCCAGCGGAACGCCGCCGCGCGCTGGCGCAGATAGAGCAGCGGGTGGCCCAGGATCAGCGCCCGCCACTGGTCGGCGACCGGGCGGACGAGCGCCGGGCGCCCGTCGGTCTCGGTGAAGATCGGATCGGCGAGCGTGTCGATGCGGCTCGGCGAATAGACCGGGACCCCGTCGTCGCGCAGCAGCGCCTCCAGCCGCGGGGCGCGCGCCCTCAGCACGCCGAGCCGGAAACCGGGATCGCGCGCCGCCGCCCCGACGATGTCGTAGGTCTGCAGATGCTCCCACTGCTCGGCGACGCCGTCCGATCCGGTCACCCGGGCGCCCAGCGCAGCCGACGCGGCGAGCACCAGGACGGCGGCGACGGCCAGGAATCCAGCGGCGGTGATCCCCGCCCGACCGGCGCCTTCGTTGCGCGCCGCCAGCCATCCCACTGCCGCGCCGGCCAAGGGCAGCACGACCGCGCCGTTCTGGCGGGCCAGCGTCGCCAGCGCCAGCAGCATCGCCGCCGCGACCAGCAGCGCCCAGCGCTGCGGCGGCCGGGGCCACGCCGCGCCGGCCCAGGCAAGGCACGCGAACCCGGCGCAGGCCGCGCCGGCGAAGAGCACGTCCTTCCAGATGATCGCCGGGTAGACGACGAGCTGCGGAAACGTCGCCACGACCACGGCCAGCAACGCGGCGAGCCAGGACCCGCGGCCCAGCATGGCGAACGCCATGAGCGCGCCGAACACCAGCGCGGCCTGCAGGATCACGAACGACGCCGCGCCGGGCGCAGCCGCGTCGGCGAGCCCCAGCAGCCAGGACATCACCGGCGGATGCTGGCCGCTGTAGAGCCCGCGCCGGCCTTCCGCGAGCTGCATCACCGAGTCCCACGTGAAGTGGCCGGGCCAGTTCAGCGCCAGGCAAGCCGCCCAGGCGGCGACAATGACGGCGATGGCGGCGAGCCGAGGGGCGGCGACGGGCCGGGAGGAGCTGCTCGGGCCTCCCGCCGGGCGCGTCACTCCACGCGCTGGTCCATCAGGTCGGCGACGAAGCCGTCCAGCCATGGGTTGCGGCTCCGGCGCAGGCGCTCGGCGTGATAGATGTGCGCGAGCTCGGCGTAGGCGTGGTCGAAGTCGTCGTTGACGATGACGTAGTCGTACTCGCCCCACTTGGTGAACTCGTCGCGCGCGCGTCTCCAGCCGCCGGCGGATCATCTCGTCGGAGTCGCCGGCGCGGGCGTGGATGCGACGCACCATCTCGGCCATCGAGGGCGGCAGGATGAAGACCCGCACCGTGTCCTCGGGCGCCGCCGCCGCGATCGCCCGCGCGCCCTGCCAGTCGACGTCGAACATCACGTCGTGGCCGGCGGCCAGCGCCGCCATCACCGGCGCCGCGGGCGTGCCGGAGCGGTGGTGGCGATGCACCTCGGCCCACTCCAGGAACGTCGCCCGCCTCGATCTCTGGCGTCGAACGCCGCGTCGCTGACGAAGAAGTACTCGCGGCCGTCGTGCTCGCCGGGCCGCGGCGCGCCGCGTGGTCATCGAGATCGACAGGTCGAGGTCGGCGTGGTCGGCGACCAGCCGGCGCGACAGCGAGGTCTTGCCCACGCCCGACGGGCTGGAGAGCACCAGCATCAGGCCGCGCCGCGGCCCGCTCACTCGACATTCTGCACCTGCTCGCGGAACTGATCGATCGCCGCTTTCAGCGCCAGACCGATCCGCGGTCAAGCCGGTGGTGGCCGACTTCGAGCACAGGGTGTTGGCCTCGCGCATGAATTCCTGGGTCAGGAAGTCGAGCCGGCGGCCGGCCGCGGCGTCGTCGGCCATCAGCGCCCGGGCCGCCGCGACGTGGCTCGCCAGCCGGTCGAGCTCCTCGCGCACGTCGGCCTTGGCCGCCATGCACCGCGGCCTCCTGCACGATCGCGGTCGGCCGGCGCGGCCTCGCCCAGCAGCTCGGCGAGGCGCTTGGCGAAGCGGTCGCGGATCGCCGGCGGCCTGCCCCGTCGCCTCGGCTTCGGCCTCGCCGCGCAGCGCCTCGATCTGGTCGACCAGGCCGGCCAGCACGCTCGCCGAGCGCGGCGCCCTCCGCCTGGCCGCGAGGCCTTCAGGCCGTCCAGCGCCTCGGCGAGGCTGGCGGCCATGGCCGCCTCGACCGCGGCGCGGGCCTCGGGCGCCTCGTCCGCCTCGCCGGCGTCTCGACGCACGCCGCGCAGGGCCAGCAGGCCGTCGGCGCTGGGCGCGGCGCGGCCCTGCCGGACGCGGTCAGCTCGGCCGCCAGCGCGAGGTAGCGCTCCAGCAGCTCGCGGTTGACCCTGGACCGCGCCGGCGGGCTCGGCGCGCCGCGCCTGCAGGCTGACGTTGATCTGGCCGCGCTGGAAGCGCGCCTGCGCCGCCTCCCGGGCGATGCGCTCCAGGCCGTCGAACCCCGGCGGCCCGCGGAAGCGGACCTCGAGATTGCGGCCGTTCACCGAGCGGGCCTCGACCGCCCAGCTCCAGGCGCCCGCCGCGCCCTCGGCGCCGGCCGAAGCCGGTCATGCTGGAGAGCTTCAGCACTGTCGGCGGGCTTCCCGGCGGCGAGCGCGGCGGCCTCGCAGTCGCGCTTGGCCTCGATCGCCCGCCAGTGCGCGACGTTCTTCTGGTGCTCGGCGAGCGTCGACGGAGAACGACATGGCCGCCGGTGCCGTTGGCGACGAAGTAGAGCTCGTCGGTGCGCGGCGGATCGAGCGCGGCGGCCAGCGAGGCGCGGCCGGGATTGCCGATCGGCGTCGGCGGCAGGCCGGCGATCAGGTAGGTGTTGTAGGGCGTCTGCGACTGCAGTTCCGAGACGGCGCAGGCCGTGGCCCAGCGGCGCGCCGCCGGTCAGGCCGTAGATCGATGGTCGGATCGCTCTCCAGCCGCATGCCGGCCTTCAGGCGGTTGATGAACACCGCCGCGATGCGCGGGCGCTCGTCGGGCCTGGCGGTCTCCTTCTCGACGATCGAGGCCAGGATCACCGCCTCCTCGGGCGTCTTGTAGCGGCAGGTCGGCGCGGCGGTGCGCCCAGAGGCTCGCGAGCAGCTTGTCGCGCGCGTCCATCATCCGCCGCAGCACCGCCGAGCGGTCGTCGCCGCGCACGCACCTCGTAGGTCTCCGGCAGCACCGAGCCCTCCGGCGGCGCCGGCGCGACGCCGGTCAGGAAGTCGGCCCGCATCAGCGTCTCCATCACCACCTCGCGAGGTGACGCCTTCCGGGATGGTGACGAAGTGGCGCACCACCCGGCCCTCGGCGATCGCGGTCGATGCACCGAAGCCAGCGAGGCGCGCGAGGGGAAGGCGTATTCGCCGGCCTTCAGCCTGTGCGCCGCGCCGCGTGAGCTCGGCGGCGAGCGATGAAGAGCGGTGTCCGAGCCGATGACGCCGCCGCGCCGCAGGTCGGCGGCGATCTCCGGCAGGCCGGCGCCCGGGCGCAGGATCACCGTCGGTCGACGCGCCCTGCCTGCGCCGCCGGGCCGGGTCCGAAGTAGACGCAGCAGCGCCGACCACCAGCGCCGGCGGCCAGCGCGACGCCCAGGGTGGCCAGCGCGGCCGGAGGCGGTCGTCAGCCGGCGGCGCGTGCGGGCGTCGCTCGACGCGCCGGCGGCGTCGGCCGTCGGCTCACGGCGCCTTCTTGAACACGACCGAGGCGTTGGTGCCGCCGAACCCGAAGCTGTTGGACAGCGCGACGTCGATCTTCATCGGCTTGGCCTTGTTGGGCACGAGGTCGAGCGCGGTCTCGACCGACGGATTGTCGAGGTTGATGGTCGGCGGGGCGATCTGGTCGCGCAGCGCCAGCACCGTGAACGCCGCCTCGACCGCGCCGGCGGCGCCCAGCAGGTGGCCGATCGACGACTTGGTCGACGACATCGCCGTCTTGCCGGCCGCCTGGCCCAGCAGCCGCTCGACCGCGCCCAGCTCGATCTCGTCGCCCAGCGGCGTCGAGGTGCCGTGGGCGTTGATGTAGTCGATGTCGGCCGGCTCGATGCCGGCGTGGCCGATCGCCGCCTCCATGGCGCGGTAGCCGCCGTCGCCGTCCTCGGCGGGCGCGGTGATGTGGTAGGCGTCGCCGGCCAGGCCGTAGCCGATCACCTCGGCGTAGATCTTCGCGCCGCGCGCCCTGGCGTGCTCCAGTTCCTCGAGCACCAGGACGCCGGCGCCCTCGCCCATCACGAAGCCGTCGCGGTCCTTGTCGTAGGGGCGCGAGGCCTTCTCGGGCGTGTCGTTGAAGTTGGTCGACATGGCGCGGCAGGCGATGAAGCCGGCGATGCCGAGCGGGCAGACCGCCGCCTCGGCGCCGCCGGCGATCATCACGTCGGCGTCGCCGTACTGGATCAGCCGCGAGGCGTCGCCGACCGCGTGGGCGCCGGTGGCGCAGGCGGTGACCACCGCGTGGTTCGGGCCCTTGAAGCCGTAGCGGATCGAGACCTGGCCCGAGGCCAGGTTGATCAGCGCCGAGGGGATGAAGAACGGGCTGACGCCGCCGCGGGCCCTTCTCGTGCAGCTCGATGGCGGTCTCGGCGATGGTGGCGAGGCCGCCGATGCCGGAGCCGATGATCACGCCGGTGCGGCGCCGCTCGTCCTCGTCCTCGGGCGTCCAGCCGGCGTCCTGCACCGCCTCGTCGGCGGCGGCCATGGCGTAGAGGATGAAGTCGTCGATCCGCCGCTGCTCCTGGGCGCTCATCACCTGGTCGGGGTCGAACGAGCCGTCGATGTCCGGCCCGCCGCCGCCGCGCCCGTCGACGCGCGGCACCTCGCAGGCGACCTGGCAGGCGTAGTCGGTCGGCGTCGAAGGCGGTGATCCGGCCCGCGCCGGACTTGCCGGCCAGCAGCGCCGCCCAGGTCTTCTCGGCGCCCCAGGCCAGCGGCGAGACCATGCCAATTCCGGTGACGACGACACGGCGCATCGTCGGGATCAGTCTCCTCGCAATCTCGAGCGACTAGCAGACGCGCCGCACCTGGTCCGCGTCGCCTCGCAATGTGCGGTGCGCGTCAGCAGGCCGCGTCAAATACAAAGCCGCCGCGCGCGCCTCGAAGAGACGCCGCGCGGCGGCCTGGAATCAGCGCCGGACGCCGTCAGGCGCCCAGCCGCTCCTGGATGAACTTCACCGCGTCGCCCACGGTCTGGATGTGCTCGGCGGCGTCGTCGGGGATCTCGATGTCGAACTCTTCCTCGAAGGCCATGACGAGTTCGACGTTGTCCAGGCTGTCGGCGCCGAGATCGTCGATGAAGCTGGCCTTTTCGGTGACCTTCTCCGGGTCGGCGTCCAGGTGCTCGATGACGATCTTACGCACGCGCTCGAGAATGTCGGACATTCAGCTCCAAGTCCCTCGTTGATGGTTGGACGCGCGGCCTACTGCTCCATCCGGCGGCCGCACGGACCTCTTCACCCATATGGCGCCGCCGCCGGCTGCGCCAATACTGGCTTAGCAAAATCGGCGTCCTCGCTATCATGTTCCATTCGGGGAGGCCAGCGGCGCAGAGCCCGCTCAGATCATCGCCATGCCGCCGTTCACGTGCAGGGTCTGGCCGGTGACGTAGGCCGCCTCGTCGCTGGCCAGATAGACGCAGGCCGCCGCCACGTCCGCGCCGACGCCGAGCCGGCCGAGCGGCACGTTGCCGAGGATCTGGCGTCTTCTGCTGCTCGGTCAGCGCGTCGGTCATCGGGCTCTCGATGAAGCCCGGCGCGACGCAGTTGGCGGTGATGCCGCGGCTGGCGATCTCCTGCGCCAGCGCCTTGGTGAAGCCGATCATGCCGGCCTTGGAGGCCGCGTAGTTGGTCTGGCCGGCGTTGCCCATCACGCCGACCACCGAGGTGATGCCGATGATCCGCCCGCGGCGGCGGCGCATCATGCCGCGCAGGGCGCTGCGGGCGAGGCGGAAGTAGCTCTCCAGGTTGACCGTCATCACCTGGCTGCCAGTCCTCGTCCTTCATCCGCAGGATCAGGCCGTCGCGGGTGACGCCGGCGTTGGAGACCAGGATGTCGAGCTCCATGCCCGCCGCCGCCTCGGCCGCCGCCACCAGGCCGTCGACCGACTCGGCCTCGGAGAGGTTGGCCGGCGCGATCGAGGCGCGCTCGCCGAGCTCGCGGCGCAGCGCCGCCAGCGCCTCCTCGCGCGTGCCGGACAGCACGACGTGCGCGCCCTGCGCGTGCAGCGCCCGGGCGATCGCCCCGCCGATGCCGCCGCTGGCGCCGGTGACCAGCGCCATCTTGCCGGAAAGGTCGAACATCGCGCGCGCTCCTTAAAGGCCCTTAGTCAGGCTCTTGGCGAAGGCTTCGAGGTCGGCCGGCGCGTTCAGCGCCACGGCCTCGGCGTCGGGCGCGATGCGCTTGACCATGCCGGTCAGCACCTTGCCGGCGCCCAGCTCGGCGAAGCGGGTGACGCCGCCCTCGCCCGCCAGCCACTCGACGCTCTCGCGCCAGCGCACCCGGCCGGTCACCTGCTCGACCAGCTGGCGGCGGATCGCCTCCGGATCGTTGGTCGGCCGGGCGGTGACGTTGGCGACCAGGAAGCGTCCGCGGGGCGACGATCGGCGACCGCGGCCAGCGCCTCGGCCATCTCGTCGGCGGCCGGCTGCATCAGCGGGCAGTGGAAGGGCGCGGAGACGTTCACCGGGATCGCCCGGGCGCCCAGCTCCTTGGCCTTCTCGATCGCCCGCTCGACCGCCGCCGCGGCGCCCGAGATGACCACGTTGCCGGCGTTGTTGTCGTTGGCGACCGCGCAGACCCCGACCTCGGCGCCCGCCGCCGCGGCCGCCTCGGCCAGCGCCACGTCGGTCTTCGGCCCGATCAGCGCCGCCATCGCCCCCTCGCCCACCGGCACGGCCCGCTGCATCGCCTGGCCGCGGCGGCGCAGCAGCCGCGCGGTGTCGGCCAGGCTCAGCGCGCCGGCGGCGGCCAGCGCGGAGTATTCGCCGAGCGAATGGCCGGCGACGAAGCTGGCCTTCTCGATCGGCACGCCGAACTCCGCGCTCCAGCGTGCGCGCCACCGCGAGGCTGACCGCCATCAGCGCCGGCTGGGTGTTCTCGGTCAGGGTCAGCGTCTCGATCGGCCCCTCGCGCATCAGCTTGCGAGAGCTTCTCGCCCAGCGCGTCGTCGACCTCCTCGAACACCTCGCGCGCCGCGGCGAAGGCCTCGGCCAGGTCGGCGCCCATGCCGACGGCCTGGCTGCCCTGTCCGGGGAAGATGAAGGCGAGGCTCATGCGCGGATCCCGTCCCTGTCGCGTCGAAAGGCGCCCGTGGTTAGGTCAAGACGCCCGGCCGGCTCAAGCGCGGGCGCCAGCCGCCGGCGCCGGCCAATTGGACTGGCGCTGACTCTCGGGCGGCGCTAAGCCGCTCGGAGGGACGCACGCTTGGGAGAGTATTTCAGATGAAGCATTTGATACTCGCCGCCGCCGCGGCGGCCGCGCTCATTTCAGCGCCCGCCCTGGCCGCGCTGCCCGTCGGCGCGACGGCCCCCGAATTCAAGGCCACCGCCTTCCAGGCCGGCAAGCCGTTCCAGTTCGAGCTCGCCAAGGCGCTGAAGAAGGGTCCGGTGGTGCTCTACTTCTTCCCGGCCGCCCACACCCGGGCTGCAACATCGAGGCGCACCTGTTCGCCGACGCGATCGACAAGTTCAAGCCGCAGGGCGCGACCGTGATCGGCGTCACCGCCGGCAACATCGACCAGCTGGCCGCCTTCTCGACCGAGACCGAGCACTGCTCCGGCAAGTTCCCGGTGGCGGCCGACCCGGACGACTCCATCGCCAAGGAGTACGACGCGACCTTCGCCTACGACGGCAAGACCGTCACCAACCGCACCTCCTACGTGATCTCGCCGAAGGGCGAGGTGCTCTTCACCTACACCAACCTCGCCCCGGACCAGCACATCGCGCTGACCCTGGACGCGGTCTCCAAGTGGCGGGCCGACCACGGCAAGTGAGACGGCCGCACGCCCGCAAAACCCACTTCGTCATCCCGGAAAGCTGCGCGCGCGGCTTATCCGGGACCCCTGACAGCCGCCTCAGTTCTAGCGAGCCCTCGCTTGCTTTCGCGGGCGCATTCCACTAAGCACCGCGCCTCCTAACGGAGAGCGGTCTCTTCGCGGAGCGTCAAAGGGTGTGGGAGCTTCCCGCGCCGCCGCGACAGAGAGCCACCGCTGCCTGAAGCGTCTTCCGCCGCCAGGCCGCGCCGCCCTCCTCGAGCCGGAAGAAGGAAAGCAATGGCTTTTTACGAGCACGTGCTCATCACGCGGCAGGATATCTCGCCGCAACAGGCCGAAGCCCTCAACGAAGAGCTCAAGGCCCTGATCGAAGGCCTCGGCGGCCACATCGCCAAGATCGAGTACTGGGGCCTTCGCAACCTCACCTACCGCATCAAGAAGAACCGCAAGGGCCACTACTCGCTGCTCGCCATCGACGCCCCGTCGGCGGCGGTGAAGGAGATGGAGCGGCAGCTCTCGCATCAACGAAGACGTGCTGCGCTACCTGACGCTCCGGGTCGAGCAGCTCGACCTCGAGCTCTCGCCGGTGCTGGCCCGCCGCGACCGCGAGCGCGAGCGCGCGCTTCGACGACGTGCCGGTGTAAGGAGCCCACGCGATATGACCGACGTCACCACCGCCCCCGAAGCCCCCGCCGCCGGCGGCCCGCGCCGCACCTTCATGCGCCGCCGCAAGGTCTGCCCGTTCTCCGGCGCCAACGCCCCGAAGATCGACTACAAGGACGTCAAGCTCCTGCAGCGCTACATCTCCGAGCGCGGCAAGATCGTGCCCTCCCGCATCACCGCGGTCTCGGCCCTGAAGCAGCGCGAGCTGGCCAAGGCGATCAAGCGCGCCCGCTTCCTGGCCCTGCTGCCCTACGTCGTGAAGTAGGAGCTGCCTCGCAATGAAAGTGATCCTGCTCGAACGCGTCGAGCGCCTCGGGCGCGCTCGGCGACGTGGTGACCGTCAAGGACGGCTTCGCCCGCAACTTCCTGCTGCCCCGCTCGAAGGCGCTGCGCGCCAACAGCGCCAACCTCAAGGTGTTCGAAGAACGCCGCGGCGAGATCGAGGCCAGCAACGCCAAGGCCCGCGAGGCGGCCTCCAAGTCCGGCGAGCGAGCTCGACGGCTCGTCCTACGTGATGATCCGCCAGGCCGGCGAAAGCGGCCAGCTCTACGGCTCGGTCTCGGGCCGCGACGTGGCCGACGCGGTCAACGCCGGCGGCGGCAAGGTCGACCGCGCGATGGTCATCCTCGACAGGCCGATCAAGACGCTGGGCGTCCATGCGGTGCAGGTGCGCCTGCACCCGGAAGTGACCATCACGGTCAACGTCAACATCGCCCGCAGCCAGGACGAGGCCGATCGCCAGGCCCGCGGCGAGAACGTGATCACCTCGCAGTTCGAGGAGGACCGCGCCGTCGACGCCGAGCGCCATGGCCGACATCCTGGAAGGCGGCGCGGGTCAGCAGGCCCCGGCGGAAGCCGAGGAGTTCTAGCGAGCCAAGGTCGCTCTGGTTCGTCTTCGGCGTCGCCGGCGCGGCGCTAGCAACTCCAAGCGTGTCATCCCGGAAGCTCGCGCCAGCGAGCTGTCCGGGATCTACTGATACCGCAGCGCAGAGCAGATCCCGGACAAGCGCTGCGCGCTTTCCGGGATGACAACGGGCGTGGGGCGAAGGGCGCGGGCGCGCTGCAACTGCACAGCTTTCCACAGACCGGCAAAATAGCTGTGGAGCGGCGTTATGCGCCCCTGCCGCCGCGCGTGGGTTGAGCTATCAATCCAGCAATGGCCCTCGCTCCCGCCCTGGACTTCGTCGCTCGCCGGACGACGCCGGACCACCTCATGCGCCCGCGAACATCGAGGCCGAGCAGGCGCTGCTGGGCGCGCTGCTCTACGACAACGGCGCCTACGAGCGGCTGAGCGACGCGCTGCAGGCGCAGCACTTCTACGAGCCGTTCCACGGGCGCCTGTTCGCGGCCATCGAAGTCGCACATCCGCCGCGGCCAGCTGGCCGATCCCGACCCTGCTGGCCGAACAGTTCCAGCGCGACGCCGGCGTTCGCAGAGCTGGGCGGCATGCGCTATCTGGCCGACCTCGTCGACCGCGCGCCGCCGGCGGCCCGCGCCGCCGACTACGGCCGGGCCATCTACGACCTGGCGCTGCGCCGCGAGCTGATCCGCATCGGCGGCGACATCGCCGAGAGCGGCGAAGGTCAGCGACCCCGAGATCACCGCCCGCGACCAGATCGAGGCCGCCGAGCAGCAGCTCTACAGCCTGGCCGAGACCGGCGGCGCGTCGAGCGGCCTGCGTCGGCTTCGACGTCGCGCTGGCGCACGGCCATCGAGATGGCGGCGGAGGCCTACAACCGCGACGGCGGCCTGTCGGGCCTCTCCACCGGCATCACCGACCTCGACGCCAAGCTGGGCGGCCTGCACCCGTCGGACCTGATCATCCTGGCCGCGCGCCCCTCGATGGGGAAGTCGTCGCTGGCCGCCAACATCGCCTTCAACGTCGCGCGCCACTACGCCTGGGAGCCGCAGCCGGACGGCGCGCGGCAAGACCGTCAACGGCGGCGTCGTGGCCTTCTTCGCGCTGGAGATGTCGGCCGCCCAGATGGCCATGCGCCTCCTGGCCGAGGTCAGCGGCGTGCCGTCGGACAAGATCCGCAAGGGCGAGATCAGCGCCGGCGAGTTCGGCCAGATCCGCGACGCCGCCGCCGAGATCCAGGAAGCGCCGCTCTTCATCGACGACACCGGCGGCATCTCGATCGTCGAAGCTGGTGGCGCGCGCCAGGCGCCTGAAGCGCAGCATCGGCCTCGACCTGATCGTCATCGACTATGTGCAGCTGATCACCGCCGGGCCAGGGCTCGCGGCCCGAGAACCGGGTGCAGGAGCTCAGCCAGATCACCCAGGGGCTGAAGTCGCTGGCCAAGGAGCTGCAGGTGCCGGTGATCGCCGCGGCCCAGCTCTCGCGCCAGGTCGAGAACCGCGAGGACAAGCGCCCGCAGCTGCTCGGACCTGCGCGAATCCGGCTCGATCGAGCAGGACGCCGACGTGGTGATGTCGATCTACCGCGAGTCCTACTACCTCAGCCGCACCGAGCCGCGCGAAGGCACCGCCGGAGCACCTGGCCTGGCAGGAGAAGATGGACCTGATCCGCAACGAGGCGGAGATCATCATCGGCAAGCAGCGGCACGGCCCGATCGGGACCGTGAAGCTGCACTACGACGAGAACATCACCAAGTTCTCGAACCTGGCCCGCGAGGGCCGGCTGCCGGAGCGGCGGCTGAGCCGGCGTCCGGACCGAGCGTCTACGTCAGTGGATCGCGCCGGTCGCCGCCGCGCCGGTGGCGATGGCGCCCATCGCCAGCATGCCGATGACCAGCCCGACGATCGCGCCGATCACGCGTAGACCACGATCGCCACGACGATGGTGACGATGAAGTAGACCAGCGTCTTGTCGGCCGGGCACTTCATCAGCTTCGGCAGGCCGAGGTAGAGCACGTAGAGCGAGTAGATGCCGCCCACGAGGGTCGCCAGCGCGCCCAGCACCGGGATGATGTTGAGCGTCCCGGCCACCCAAGCCGCCGTGTTCGCGTAGGCGACGAGCTTCAGCGCCTGGACCTGGTTCTTCTCGCCGCCGAAGCTGGGCGCCAGGGCGTCGACGATGAAGGACGTGATGAAGAGGCCGACCAGGGCGAGCACGTAGCCCAGCACCGCGGTCACGACCGCGCCGATCGGGTTGCGAGTGCAGGAACAGGATCGATCCGATCAGCGTCGCGATCGCCGGGATCGCCGCGAGGATCATCGCGTAGCCCGTGTAGATGCTGCCGACCGAGGCCGTCTCGGCCGCGATGACGTCCCACTCGGCCGCCGGCTTCATAATCATATTCTGTACGCGGGTAACGAGACCGGTCGCTGCTGGCCCCACCGACAACTGACATGACGCCCTCCTTAGGATCTGCCTTTGGCAGCAAAGCTAACCCGAATTGGGCAAGCTGACGAGACGCTGTTATCCGAACTGCGCCCTACCCATGCGCGAGCGCCGCCACGCGGTCCGTACCTACCGCGGCGACCGCCGCTTTCAGCGCATCCATGCTGACGCCGCTCGCCGTCGGCCTCGATCGGCGAAGCGGCTGGCGACGATCACGCTGTATTCGCCGCTCTTGCTCTGGGTTGTCGTACCTCTCGGTGGTCAGCATGCCGTCGACGGTGTGGACCTTCTCGTAGCCGGTGGCGGTCGTCTCGTCGCTCTGGCACGTTGATCGCGCCGGCCATGGCCGCGAAGCCGCCCGCCGCCGCCAGATCGGTGATCTTCAACGTCACGTGCGCGTCGCCGTTCTGATAGGTCGCCTCGGCGTTCGAGGCCGCCGAAACCGGCCGCGCCGGCGCTGGTGGCCGAGACGTCGGTGCGCGCCGCGCCGGCGACGCTGTCGGGCAGCAGCGCCTTCAGGCGCTCGGGATCGACGGCGTCGACCTTGTTGCGGGCCGCCCTGCTGCTGCGCCTTCAACTGGGCCTCGGCCTGCTGGCCGGCGGCCCGCAGCTTGTCGAGGTCGACGCTGGCGCCGTTGCCAAGGCGGACGGTGCCGCCGATCGGCGCCGCCGCGCCGGTCGTGATGGCGCCGCTGCCGATCGCGCCCATCGTGGCCACCGTGCCGGCGATCGCGCCGCCGACCACGAAGACGATGATGCCGAGGATGATGACCACGACCGTGTAGCCGATCGACTGCTGCTCGGGCGACTTCATCGTGCGCGGCAGCCCGACGTAGAGCAGATAGAAGCTGTAGAGCCCAAGCAGCGAGAGCAGCACGCCCAACACCAGGGAACGACGACGAAGATCCCGGCGAGCCAGGCCGCGGTCCAGCTGTAGACCGCCGCCTTCATCGCCTGGACCTGGTTCTTCTGGCCGCCGAAACTCGGGCGCCAGCGCATCGATGATCAGGCCGACGACGAAGACGCCGGCGAGCGACACCACGTAGTAGACCACCGAGCTGATCACCGCGAAGACCGGGTTCGGCGTGTAGCAGGCGATCCGAAGAAGCAGAGCGGCATCAGGCCATGGAGCACCCGCGCCACCGCCGGGATCGCCGCCAGGATCGCCGCATAGACGAAGATCGCTCTGGACGGTGGCCGGCTCCGCGGCGATCACGTCCCACTCCGCCTTCGGATGCAGGAGGATGTTCGTCGCCCGCTGGATGATGCCCTGCGACCTCGGCGCTTCCGCCACGCTCATCGGAAAGTCCCTCCCCCAGGAAATGCGCTTCGGGAGTCGCGCCTCGGCCGGGCCCGACGCTAGACCAATGTTCCGGGGCCACAAGATCAAAGTTGCGCGACGCTTCGGCGTCCCGGCGCGACTATTCTGTGGCGCATCGGTGATCTGAGTTCGGGAGCGGCATGGCCCGGGACGGCGCGGTCTACATCTGTCAGTCGTGCGGCGCGGTCTCCGCCAAGTGGGCGGGCCAGTGCGTGGCCTGCAGCGCCTGGAACACGCCTGGTCGAGGAGGCCCAGAGCCGGCCGCCGGGCGCGCTGGCGCCGGCCCGGGGCGCCAAGCCGCGCGGCCTGGCGTTCGAGGGCCTGGCCGGCGAGGCCGCGCCGGCGCCGTCGCCTCGTCACCGGCCTGGAGGAGTTCGACCGCGTCTGCGGCGGCGGCGTCGTGCCGGGCTCGGCCATCCTGATCGCCGGCGATCCCGGCGTCGGCAAGTCGACCCTGCTGCTGCAGGTCTGCGCCGAGCGCGGCGCAGCGCGGCGCGGCGTGCGCCTACATCTCCGGCGAGGAAGCCGTCGAGCAGATCCGCTCGCCGCGCCGCAGCGCATGGGCCTGGCCGCCGCGCCGGTGCGGCTGGCGGCCGAGACCGCGCTGCGCGACATCGTCGACGGCCTGAAGCGCGAGCGCTTCGACCTGGTCGTGATCGATTCGGTCCAGACCCTGTGGAGCGACATGCACGAGGCCGGACCCGGCTCGGTGACCCAGGTGCGCGCCTGCGCCGCCGAGCTGGTGCGGCTGGCCAAGCGCCGCGGCGTGGCGATCGTCCTCGTCGGCCACGTGACCAAGGACGGCCAGATCGCCGGCCCGCGCGTGGTCGAGCACATGGTCGACGCGGTGCTCTCGTTCGAGGGCGAGCGCGGCTATCCGTTCCGCATCCTGCGCGGCGCCAAGAACCGCTTCGGCGCCACCGACGAGATCGGCGTCTTCGAGATGAGCGACGCGGGCCTCGTCGAGGTGCGCAATCCCTCCGCCCTGTTCCTGCGGCGAGGGCGGCGAGCGGGCGGCCGGCGCGGCGGTGTTCGCCGGCATCGAGGGCTCGCGGCCGGTGCTGGTCGAGTTCCAGGCCCTGGTGGCGCCGTCGGCCTACGGAACGCCGCGCCGGGCGGTCGTCGGCTGGGACTCCGGGCGCCTCGCCATGATCCTGGCGGTGCTGGAGGCCCGCTGCGGGGTTGGATTTGGGACGCGTGACGTTTACTTGAACGTCGCCGGCGGCCTGAAGGTGACCGAGCCGGCGGCGGACCTCGCCGCGGCCGCGGCCCTGGTGTCCTCGGCCCTGGAAGCGGCGCTGCCGCAGGATTGCGTGGTGTTCGGCGAGATCAGCCTTTCTGGAGACGTCAGACCGGTCGCCAGGACCGAGATGCGTCTGAAGGAAGCCGCCAAGCTCGGCTTCTCGCGGGCGCTTGCGCCGCAAGCGGCGCTCGCGGCGGATTGCAGGCCGCGGCCGAGACGGCGGGGGTGCGGCAAACCGCCGTGGCGCGGCTGGCCGACGCGGTCGAGTTGATCGGAGGCGGGGCGTGGGACGAGCGCGATGAGCCTCTTCGACCTCGCCGCCGGGCTGGTGCTGATCGTCTCGGCCCTGGTCGGGTGGATCCGCGGCGCCTCGCGCGAGGTGGCGACGGTGGCGGCGATCGTCATCGCGGCGGTCGTGGCGCTGTTCGCCCTGCGCTTCACCGGCCCGATCGCGCGCCATGCGATCGCAACGCCCTGGATCGCCAACATCGCCGCCATCCTGATCGTCTTCGCGGCCGTCTACATCCTGCTCCGGGTGCTGGCCGCCGCGCTGACCCGGCGGCTGCATCGCACCAGCGGCCTGGGCGGCGTCGACCGCACCGTCGGGGCCGGCTTCGGGGTCGCGCGCGCCCTGGTGATCCTCGGGCCTCGCCAACCTCGTCATCAGCGCCATCGTGCCGTCCGACCGCATGCCGACCTGGATCTCGGGCGCCTGGCTCTACCCCCTCTCGTCGGCCTCCGGCGGCGCGCTGAAAGCCTTCGCCCCGCAGGGCGCGCGCCTCGCCCACGAGGTCGAGCCGGTGGTCGGCAAGGCGATCGCCGGCGGCGGCGGCGACGGACGAGAATCGCAGCTACAATGGCGCCTCGACGAACGGCGCGGAGACTACGCCGTGACGCCTGCCGACCGACCTCAAACGCGCTGCCCAGGACGCTTACTGGCGCGACGACGACCGGCTGCGCCTGGAATGCGGCGTGTTCGGCGTCTTCGACACGCCGGACGCAGCCGCCTTGGTGGCGCTCGGCCTGCACGCGCTGCAGCACCGCGGCGAGGAGGCCTGCGGCATCGCCTCGTTCGACGGCCAGGGCTTCTACACCGAGCGCCACATGGGCCACGTCGCCGAGGCCTTCTCCGGCGGCGACCTCGAACAGCGCCTGCCGGGCGATGTCGGCCATCGGCCACACCCGCTACTCCACCGCCGGCGCCAGCGTGCTGCGCAACGTCCAGCCGATGTTCGCCGACCTCGAGGCCGGCGGCGTGGCCATGGCCCACAACGGCAACCTGACCAACTTCCTGACCCTGCGCGAGCGGCTGGTCTCCGAGGGCCACATCTTCCAGTCCACCTCCGACTCCGAGGTGATCATCCATCTCGTCGCCATCTCGCGGCGCGCCAAGTTCATCGACCGCTTCATCGAGGCGCTGAGCCAGATCGAAGGCGGCTACGCGCTGGTGGCGCTGACCAACAAGAAGCTGATCGGCGCGCGCGATCCGCTCGGCATCCGCCCGCTGGTGCTGGGCGACCTGAACGGCAAGCCGGTGCTCGCCTCCGAGACCCGGGCGCTCGACATGGTCGGCGCGACGTTCGTCCGCGACGTCGAGCACGGCGAGATCGTGGTGATCTCCAACGAGGGGGTCGGAGTCGATCAAGCCGTTCCCGGCCGCCAAGGCGCGGCCCTGCGTGTTCGAGTACGTCTACTTCGCGATGCCGGACTCGGTGGTGAACGGCCGCTCGGTCTACGACCTCAGGAAGCGCATGGGTCAGCGCCTGGCCGAGGAGAGCCTGGTGGCGGCCGACGTCGTCGTGCCGGTGCCCGACTCCGGCGTGCCGGCGGCGCTCGGCTTCGCCCAGGCCGCCGGGATGCCCTTCGAGATGGGCATCATCCGCAACCACCACCTCGGCCGCACCTTCATCCAGCCCAACCAGGACGCCCGCGAGCTGTCCGTGCGGATGAAGCACAGCCCGAACCGCGCGGTGCTGGCGGGCAAGCGCGTGGTCCTGGTCGAGGATTCGATCGTGCGCGGCACCACCATGGCCAAGGTGGTGCGCATGGTGCGCGACGGCCGGCGCCAAGGAAGTTCACCTGCGCTCGGCCTCGCCCGCGATCCGCTTCCCGGACTTCTACGGCATCGACATGCCGGAGCGGGAGCAGCTGATCGCCGCGCGGATGAGCGTGCCGCAGATGGCCGAGTACTTCGGCGTCGACAGCCTGGCCTTCCTCTCGGTCGACGGCCTCTACTGGGCGATGGACTCCGGCCCGCGCAATCCGGCCTGCCCGCAGTTCACCGACCACTATTTCACCGGCGACTACCCCACCCGCCTGCTCGACCGGGAGATCGCCGAGGGCCGCAACGAGCAGGTCGAGCGCCAGCTCTCCTTCCTGGTCGACGCTTGAGCACCGAGCGCGACCTCCCTCCCCTGCGCAACATCTATGCCGCTGAAGGAGACCGATCTTGAAATTCGCGGTGGTCGGCGCGGGCGCGATCGGCGGCTATCTCGGCGCGCGTCTGGCGCTGGCCGGCGAAGACGTCACGTTCATCGTCCGCGGCGCCAACCTCACCGCGATCGGCCGCGATGGCCTCAAGCTGATCGAAGCGGACGGCGCTGAACGGATCGCGGCGAACGCCAAGGCGAAGCCGATCGACGCCCCCGGCGACTACGACGTCATCTTTCTGGCGGTCAAAGCCCAGCAGGTCGCGGCGCTGGCCCAGGATGTTTCGCGTTTGCTAGGCCCCAAGACCGTGGTGGTCACGCTGCAGAACGGCGTCCCGTGGTGGTTCTTCCACGAGCTGGACGGGCCATATGAGGGTCGGCCGGTCCATGTCGCCGATCCCGACGGCGTCATCGCCGCCAACATCCCGCCAGATCGCGTCATCGGGGCCGTGGTCTACCCCGCCGCCGAGCTGATCGCGCCCGGCGTGGTCAAGGTGATTGAAGGCGACCGCTTCTCGCTTGGCGAGCCCGACGGCACGAAATCCGAACGGGTCCGCGACGTCTCGGACGCCCTGACCCGCAGCGGACTCAAGGCGCCGGTCTCCAGCGACATCCGCGCCGAGATCTGGCTGAAGCTTTGGGGCAACGTCGTGTTCAACCCTGTCAGCGCGCTGACCCACGCGACGCTGGTCGACATCTGCCGGTTTCCCCCCACCCGCGCGCTGGCGGCGGCCATGATGGCCGAGGCTCAGGTCGTCGCCGAGAAGCTCGGTATCCGCGTGCGCATCTCGATCGAAAAGCGGATCGCCGGCGCCGAAGCGGTTGGCGCCCATAAGACCAGCATGCTGCAGGACGTGGAGAGCGGACGACCGCTCGAGCTCGAGACCCTGGTCGGATCGGTGGTCGAGCTCGCTCGCCTGACCGAGACGCCGACGCCGGCGATCGACGCCGTCTACGCCTGCGCGAGCCTGCTCGCCGCGACGCTCGGCGATGATGGCCGCCTCGCCATCGAGCGCCGCGCCTGAACCGAACCCCCCTCCTGGAACTCCGATGACGGCAGCAGCGACCATCCGAGACGTTCTCGCCAAAGGCGCAGACGACGCCATTGCGATCACCGCCCCGTCCGCGGTTCCGCTGACGTACCGCGGTCTGCGCGAGCAGGTAGACGCGATCATCACCCGATTGAACGCCGTCGGCGTCGGCCGCGGCGACCGGGTCGCCATCGTCTTGCCGAACGGGCCGGAGATGGCCGTCGCCTTCCTGAGCATCGCCGCCGGCGCGACCTCGGCTCCGCTCAATCCGCAGTATCGGGCGGAGGAATTCGAGTTCTATCTGACCGATCTTGCCGCCAAGGCCCTGGTGGTCGAGGCCGGCGCCCCGTCGGCGGCGACTGACGTGGCGGCAAAACTCGGCGTCCCGGTGATCGCACTCCGACCCGACGCCCGGGGAAGGGGTGGGGCGCTTTGAGCTTAGTACGGGCGCCTCGCCAAAGCGTGCTCTGGCGGCGTCCGGCCCGGCTGTCCCCTCCGACGTCGCTCTGGTGCTCCATACCTCGGGCACCACCTCCCGACCAAAGATCGTGCCGCTGACCCAAGCCAACATCTGCGCCAGCGCGCGCAACGTCAGCCGCACGCTCGCCCTGAGCGGCGCCGACCGGGGCCTCGTCATCATGCCGCTGTTCCACATTCACGGCCTGATCGCCGGCGTACTGGCGCCGCTTTCGGCCGGCGGGTCGGTATTCTGCTCGCCGGGTTTCAATGCGCTAAAGTTCTTCGGCTGGGTCAGCGCGGCGAGGCCCACCTGGTACACGGCAGTGCCGACCATGCATCAGGCGATCCTGGCCCGCGCCGGCCACAACCGGGAGACCGTGGCCGCGAACCCGCTCCGCTTCATCCGCTCATCGTCGTCGTCGCTGCCGCCCCAGGTGCTGGCCGAGCTGGAGGCGACGTTCGGGGCGCGGGTGATCGAGAGTTACGGCATGACCGAAGCCGCCCACCAAATGACGAGCAACCTGCTCGCGCCCGGTGAACGCAAGCCCGGCACTGTCGGCGTGGCCGCCGGGCCCGAGGTGGCGATCATGGACGAGGCTGGCCAGCTCCTTCCGCCAGGGCCAGACCGGCGAGATCGTCATCCGCGGTGACAACGTCACTTTGGGCTATGACAACAACCCGAAGGCCAACGCGGAGGCCTTCGCCAATGGCTGGTTTCGCACCGGCGACCAGGGCGTGATGGACGAGGATGGCTTCCTGACCATCACTGGGCGGCTGAAAGAGATCATCAACCGCGGCGGCGAGAAGGTCTCGCCGCGGGAAGTCGACGAGGTCCTGATGGACCACCCGGCCGTGCTCCAGGTGGTCACCTTCGCGATTCCACACGACAAACTGGGCGAAGAGGTGGGCGCGGCTGTCGTCTTGCGCGAGGGCCAGAGCGTGGCGGAGCGCGACCTGCGCGACTACGTTGCTACGCGCCTGGTAGACTTCAAGGTTCCCCGCAAAGTCATCATCCTTGACGAGATCCCGAAGGGCCCCACCGGCAAGCTGCAACGCATTGGTTTGGCGCAGAAACTGGGGCTGTAGCCTCGAGGGGCCGGGTCACCGGCGCCACTGCTCCATCCCGACCAACCTCGGCTTTGGACAGGGACCCAGCGGCAGCGGCAGCGGCGCCCCCGGGCCGCCGCAAACCCGCTCTTTGACGCGACTTCTGACCGGGTTGAGCGCCGGCCATATTCCGCTAGAAGCCCGCCATGCCTGACAATTCCGCCGCCCAGCCGCTCGACGGCCGCATCGCCCTCGTCACCGGCGCCACGCGCGGCATCGGCCGCGCCGCCGCCCTGGCGCTGGCGGCCGCCGGCGCCCAGGTGATCGCGCTCGGCCGCACGCAAGGCGCGCTGGAGGAGCTCGACGACGCGATCGCAGCCGCCGGCGATCCGCAGCCGACCCTGGTGCCGATCGACCTGACCGAGCCCGACGGCCTCGACGTCGCTGGGCGCCGAGCTCGCCCGCCGCCACGGCCGGATCGACATCCTGGTCCACGCCGCCGCCATGCTGGGCGGCCTGTGGCCCGTCGCACACGTCGACCCCAGGCTGTGGGACCGCATCGTCGCCACCAACCTCACGGCGTCCTACCGGCTGATCCGCTCGCTGGAGCCGCTGCTTCGCAAGAGCGAGGCCGGGCGGGCGATCTTCCTGACCTCGGGCGCGGCGGCGCGGCCGCGCGCCTTCTGGGGCGCCTATGCGACGACCAAGGCCGGCATGGAGGCGATGGTGCGCGCCTGGGCCGACGAGATCGAGCACACGTCCGTGCGCGCCGTGCTCGCTGAACCCCGGCGCGATGCGCACCCGCATGCGGGCCGAGGCCTTCCCGGGCGAGGACCCCGACACCCTGCCCGACCCGGCCGAGATCGGGCCTATGATCGTGGAGATCGCGGCCCAGGCCGACCTCGGCCTGCCGACCGAGACCCGCTCTTTTTCGAGCTGGAAGGCCGCCCACGCGGCGATTTAGGTGGCTGCGACTTGGCGGCCTTCGACTTGGGGGACTTCGGCCTGAACGGCGCGCGGCCGGCGCTCCCTGCCCTGCCCTTGGGCTGATCGTCCGCATAAGGATTGGCGCCCGCCTTCACGGTCAGCCGGATGGGCGTACCCGGAAGATCGAAGCTCTGGCGGATCGAGTTGATCAGGTAGCGCCGGTAGCTGTCCGGCATCGCGGCGGCGCGGCTGGCGAACAGCACGAAGGTCGGCGGCCGCGCCTTGGTCTGGGCGACGTACTTGGGCCGGATGCGCCGGCCGTTCACCATCGGCGGCGGATGGCGCTCGACCGCGAGCCGCAGCCACTCGTTCAGGTCCGAGGTCTTCACCTTGGTCGACCAGTCGGCGTGCGCCTTGGCGACCGCGGGCATCAGCCGCTCCATCCCGCGCCCGGTCTCGGCCGACAGCGCCACCAGCGGCGTTCCGCGCAGCTGCGGCAGCATGCGATCGGCGGTCTCCTGGCAGGCTTTCAGCCGCTCGCCGGGTTCCTCCACGAGGTCCCACTTGGCGAGCACGAAGACCAGTCCCCTGCCCTCGCGCTCGACCAGGTCGGCGATCTGCAGGTCCTGGGTCTCGAACGGATGGGTCGCGTCCATCACCAGGATCACCACCTCGGCGAAGGTGATGGCGCGGATGGCGTCCTGGGTGGAGAGCTTCTCCAGCGCCTCGTTGACGCGCGCCTTGCGCCTCAGGCCCGCGGTGTCGACCAGGCGCACCGGCCGGCCGTCCCAGTCCCAGTCGACCGGGATGGCGTCGCGGGTGATGCCGGCCTCGGGCCCGGTCAGCATCCGGTCCTCGCCGATCAGGCTGTTGACCAGCGTCGACTTGCCGGCGTTCGGCCGCCCGACGATGGCGATCCGCAGCGGCGCCTCGCCGCGCTCGGCCTCGTCCGCGGCCGCCGCCGGCCGCGCCGCGTCGATCGCCGCGAACAGCTCGGAGAGGCCCTCGCCGTGCTCGGCCGAGATCTGCGCCGGCTCGCCGAAGCCCAGTCCGAACGCCTCCAGGGCGCCGGCGTCCCCGGCCCGGCCCTCCGACTTGTTGGCCACCAGCACCACCGGCTTGCCGCTGCGGCGCAAGATCGCGGCGAACGCCGCGTCGAGCGGGGTGACGCCCTCGCGCGCATCGATGACGAACAGCACCACCTCGGCCTCGTCCAGCGCCCGCTCGGTCTGGCGGCGCATGCGCGCTTCCAGGCTCTCGTCGGTCACGTCCTCGAAGCCGGCGGTGTCGATCAGCTCCAGCTCGAGGTCGCCCAGCCGCCCGGTCCCGAACCGGCGGTCGCGCGTCACCCCCGGCCGGTCGTCGACCAGCGCGAGGCGCCGCCCGGCCAGCCGGTTGAACAGGGTCGACTTGCCGACATTCGGCCGCCCGACGATGGCGATCTTCACCATGGCGAGCGCACTCTAGATCAGCGGATCGCGATCAGGTCGGCGCTCTGGCTCACCACGTAGACCATGCCGCCGGCCGCGATCGGCCCGATCAGCACGTCGTCGCCGAGCTTCAGCCGCTGCTCGACCGCGCCGGTCTTGGCGTTGATCGCCACCGCCCAGCCCTTGTCGGAGACGGTGATCAGGCGGTTGTCGGCGAGGATCGGGCTCGACCAGACCTCGCGCGAGCGCTTGCCGGGCTTGCCGCCCTTCTTCTTCGGCGGCGGCGGCGTGTTGAGGTCGGTCATCCAGTAGAGCTGGCCGCTTTCGCGCGAGGCGCAGATCACCTGGCCGGTCTGGTCGACGGCGAACACCACGTCGCCGGCCGGCCAGGGCGTGGTGATCCCCGACAGCGGCAGCTGCCAGAGCACGTTGCCGGTCCGAAGGTCGGTGTCCGCCATCACGTCGGCGTGGCTGATCGCGAACACGTCGCCCTTGTAGATCACCGGTCGTCCGGCGATGTCGCGGATCTCGGACAGCGCGCTGGAGCGCGTGGTGTGCGACAGCGGCAGGTTCCAGAGCTCGGTGCCGTTGTCGCTGCGCAGCGCCACCAGCTCGCCCGACGCGAACGAGGCGATCAGGGTGCCGTTGGAGACCGCCGGGCTCGAGGCGGCCATGATCCGCGCCGGCTCGGTCAGCGCCTGGTAGGTCCAGTCCGGCGTGCCGCTGTCGGCGTTGAAGGTGAGCAGCTCGTCGTCGACGTCGATGGCGTAAACGCGCCCGTCGGCGATGGTCGGCGCGTCGTGGATCGGCGCGGCGGTGCGGGTGAGCCAGGCGACGCGGCCGGTGCTCGCGTCGAGCTCGGCGACCAGGCGATAGCCGGAGGCGACGTAGAGCTTGCCGTCCGCGTAGGCCAGGCCGCCGCCGAAGGCGTCCTTCTCGTACTTCGCCTTTGGCCGCAGGTCCGTGCGCCAGACCTGCGCGCCGCTCGTCGCATCATGCGCCGAGACCCCGGCCTTGGCGTCCATCACGAAGATCTTGCCGGCGGCCATCACCGGCGGGGCCATGACGAACTCGTGGTGCGTCGACTTCTCGCCGAAGCTGCGCCGCCAGGCGACGCGGAAGTCCGGCGCGGCGTCCACGTTCTCGACCGACTGCTCCAGCGTGCCGCCGGCATAGGGCCAGTCGGCCTGCGGCTGCGGCGCCGGCAGGTAGAAGTCCTGTCCCTTCAGCGATTCGGAGACCTTCAGCTGGTCGTTCAGCTCCAAGAGCGAGATGCGCTCGCCGGCGGCGGTCTCGGCCGGCTTCGGCCGCGCCCGGAACGGCGAGCGGATCGTCGAGCAGCCGGTGATCGCCCCTGCAGAGATCGCGACAGCGGCGATCGCGATCGCGGCGATGACGCGGGCGTGGCGTCGGGGCGTCATTGAGCGGCTCCGGCTGGAGATGGGGGGGCCCCGGCCGGAGCAGGCGCCGCCCCGATCGGCGGCGCGAGATTTATCGGCGGTGAAGGCGGCATTGTGGCGGCGGCCTTGGCGGCCGCGACGGCGCTGGGCGCCTCACCGGTGTCGATGGCGGCGATCGCGAGCTGGGCGCGCTGTCGCATGTCGTCCGGCGCGCCGAGGCTCAAGCTGACGACGGTGAAGTCGCGGCGCGCGTCGGCGGTCTTGCCGGCCAGCAGCTCGGCCATCGCGAGCGCCTCCTTGGCGTAGGCGGCGAACGGCCGCTTGGCGTCGGCGAGCGGCGTCAGGCGCGTCTGCAGCTGCGCGAACGGCGCGGTGTCGAGCAGCGTCTGGGCGGCGCGCAGCCGCGCCAGGTCGCCGAACAGCTGGTTGGGCGCGGCGTCCGCGGCCTGGTCGTACAGCTTCGCGGCGTCCGTGGTCTTGCCGTCGGCGAGGCTGAGCGCGGCCTGCTGCATGAGCGCCAGCGTCTTGTAGCCGGGCGCGCCGGCCTTCTCGGTCGCCTGGAAGGCGCCTTGCGCGCCCGCCACGTCGCCCTGGCTCAGCGCGTCGACGCCCTTCTGGTAGGCGGCCGAGGCGGTGGCGAGGTTGCGATCCTGCCAAGCCTTGTAGCCCCAGAAACCGAAGTAGCCGAGCAGCACCACGGCCAGGATGCCGGTGACCCAGGGCGCGAGGCGGCGCAGAAGACTGACGTAGCGGTCGGAGCGAAGCTGCTCCTCCACCTCATCGAAAAGATCGACCAACGGGCGCTCCGAGCGGGGCCATGAAATGAGGCGGGGAACCTATCGTCCGCCGCCCGCCCCTGCAACGGAGGCTTTCGCCGCTGGGCGCGAGCCATAACGTGAAACCCGACGACAGGCCAGCAGGCGCACGCGTCGTTCGGCGGAGGGATTGAAAGGGCTGCGGCCGGTCAGGCCTGGCTGACGTCGATCACCGCCTTGGCGAAGGCCTCCGGCGCCTCCTGCGGCAGGTTGTGGCCGACGCCGCCAGTGATTGTGCGGTGCTCGTAGCGGCCGGTGAACTTGGCGGCGTAGGCGCTGGGCGGCGGGTGCGGGGCGCCGTTGGCGTCGCCCTCCAAGGTGATGGCGGGCACGACGATATTGGGCGACGTGGCAAGCTTGGCCTCGACGGCGTCATACTTGGCCTCGCCCTGCGCCAGGCCCTGCCGCCACCGGTAGTTATGGATGACGATATCTACGTGGTCGGGATTGTCGAACGACGCCGCCGTCCGGGCGAAAGTCGCGTCGTCGAAGTTCCACTTCGGCGAGGCCAGGCGCCAGATCAGCTTGTTGAACTCGTCACGGTTCTTCGCGTAGCCCTGCTTGCCGCGCTCGGTGGCGAAGTAGAACTGGTACCACCATTGGTACTCGGCGTCCGGCGCCAGCGGAACTGCGCCGGCCGCCTGGTTGCTGATCAGGTAGCCGCTGACGGAGACCAGGCCCTTGCAGCGCTCCGGCCAGAGGGCGGCGATGATGTCCGCCGAGCGCGCGCCGAGGTCGAAGCCGGCCAGGACGGCGGACCTGATGCTCAGCGCGTCCATCAATGCGACCGCGTCGAGCGCGACGGCGCTCGGCTGGCCGTTGCGGAACGTGTCGGGCGACAAGAAGCGCGTCTCGCCGAAGCCGCGCATATAGGGCGCAATCACGCGGAAGCCCTTGGCCGCGAGCGGCGGCGCGACGTCGACGAAGCTGTGGATGTCGTAGGGCCAGCCGTGCAGCAGCAGGACCGCGGGACCGTCGGCGGGACCAGCCTCGGCATAGCCGACGTTCAAGAGGCCCGCGTCGATCTGCTTCAGCGGGCCGAACGACGCGCCGTTCGCCGGCGCTGGTCCGGCGTCGCTGGCCAGGGCTGGCGTCCCCGCTCCGACCGCCGGTTCCGCATAGCCGACCTCGGCGAACAGACCCGCGCCAACGGCGCCTCCAAAGGCCGAAGCACCGAGCAAGCTACGCCTTGTAGGCGCTGACCCTACTGAGGACACGATCGCTCTCCCCGGTCTGGGCGTGTTGTCGGTGGCCTGCTGCGCCGACAAATAGCAATTCTTGATTGTAGAGGCAAAGTAATTGTCAAATAATCGCACCCTCGGAACGCAACTGTCGGGTCACCTCCGTGCCGAACCTCTTTTTCGCAGTTGCGTCGCCAGCGAGTGGGTCGCGGGTCAGACTCCGAGCCACCTCAGGCCGCCGGGCAGTTCGTCAACCGCGTAGTCGACCTGCAGGACGCGCCTGCGGCTCCGGTCAACCGCCGCTTCGGACGCGTGCAACCGCAGGTTTCCAGCCGAGGCCGCAAGCGAGGGCGGCGTTGGCTTCACGCCTCCGTCGTCAGCGTACATCGGATAGCGCGGAAAGCGCCGCCTCGAGCTCGGCGGCGGGGTAGGGCGCCCTCTTGCTCTCGTCGCGCAGCGTCTTGAAGAAGCTCCGCAGGATGCCGGCAACGTCGGCATAGCGGTCTACCAGGGCGCTCAAGGCCGGCGTCAGCTGTGGCGGCTCTTCCTCGGGGTCGAGCCACTCGACCACGGCCCAGGGGACGTAGCCGCGGTCGTAGAGGCGGTGGATCTCGAAGAAGGCGCGCTCGGCCGGCGACAGATCGAAGTCCGCGCAGAGCGCCAGTCCGAAGTCGGCGACATAGACCGCCTGGCCGTCGGTCAGCACGTTGTGCTGGTGCAGATCGAAATGGAGCATGCCGCGCTCGTTCATGAAGGAGGCGGCGTCGCGCCACTGGTCGTTGAGCCGATGGATCGTCGCCTCCAAGCTCGCGTCCGGGGGAGACTGGGCGGTCAACTTGGACCCGGCCCAAGCGGCGAGCGTCTCAGGCACGTGTTCCAGGAAGAGCACGATCGACGAGGTGGCCGCGACGATCGCTTCGAGGCGGGCGCGGACGGCGTTCGAATGGTCCCAGTAGCCCACCAGCCGATCCCGGCGCGCCTGTTGCTCGGCCGTGAGCGGCGGGCGCGCCGGCCTCGGCATGACGCGCCAGTGGTAGACCAGCGGGAAGTGCAGGTGCTCTCCCGACAGCGCCCACGCGCTGGCTTTCAGGCAGGCGCTGAGCTCGCGCCAGGCGCCGAACCCCGACGAACCGACGCCGTATTGGTAGAACAGCGGCAGGCCGAACAGGTTGGCGGTCGATCCCTGGTTCTCAGGTCGGCGTTCGAAGTCGGTGAGCGCGATCTTCTTGACGAAGACCTTCGCGCCGTCGATCTCGATCGTCCCGGACTGGTTGCCGTGGCTATTGGCGCGCCACGCATCCGTCTCGGCGAGCAAGGCGGCCAGTTCTTCGTCGCCCAGCGCCGCTAGCCGGGCGGCGAGCCGGTCATACGTTCGCCGACGCTGCTCCAGGCGGCTGCGGGCCACTCCATCCCACTCCAAGGCTGCGCTCGAGTTCTGACCGACGCGGCGCCTCGCTTCAAGCTCGCAGCTACGCTCCAAAAAGTGGCCGCAGCGCAGGGTTTTTTGCGCGCGCCGCCTGCGGGGCTACCCCAGGTCACCCGATCGCCGCGTCGGCCAAAAACGGCCCGCTGCGGCGGGTTTTCGGCCCGCCACCGGGCCGGCGGGCTTCGGCGTGCGGCTTGCGCCGAATTAACTTGGAGCGCTCGCGACTTTCCGCGACGCTGCTATCGTAGGGAGAGGGGCGAGCATGGGTTGGCGGACGCGGATGCGCGACGCCTGGCCTGCGTCCGCTGTCTAAGGACGCGGCATGAGTCGGGAAGGCCTTGTCGGTCAGCTGAAGATCGAGCGCGACGGCGAGCCGCCGCGCCGGCGACGGCGTGGCGGGGCGGCGGCCGCTGGCCGCTGATCATCGGTCTCGCGCTGCTCGCGGTTGTCGTCGTCGGCGCCGGCGTCTGGTTCCTCGTCGCGCGGCCCGACCTCCCGACCGTCGAGACCGCCACCGCCAAGTCGGCCTGGAGCGGCGCGGCGCAGGGCGGCGCGCTGCTGGACGCCTCCGGCTACGTGGTCGCGCGGCGCGAGGCGACCGTCTCGGCCAAGGTGGCCGGCAAGGTCGAGCGCGTGCTGATCGAAGAGGGCGAGCACGTCACGGCCGGCCAGGTGATGGCGACGCTCGACGATTCAAACGCCCGCGCCGCCCTCGACCAGGCCGCCGCCCAGGCGCAGGCGGCCGACGCCAACATCCGCGTCGCGCAGGTGACGCTCGCCGAGCAGACCCCGAAGGTTCAGCGCAGCCGCACGCTGCACGGCAGCGGCTGGGTCAGCGACGACGACCTGGAGACCGCACAGGCCAGCTACGATACCGCCCGCGAGACCCTCGCGCTCGTCCAGCGCCAGGCGGCCGCCGCCAGGGCCACGGTCGAGGTCTACCGCCGCGCCGAGGATGACACGGTGGTGCGCGCGCCGTTCGACGGCGTGGTGACGTCGCTGGCCGCTCAACCTGGCGAGATCGTCGCGCCGGTGGCCGGCGGCGGCTTCACCCGCACCGGGATCTGCACCATCGTCGACATGGCGAGCCTGGAGGTCGACGTCGACGTCGCCGAGAGCTTCATCAGCCGCGTGGTCCCGGGCATGCCGGCCAGCGTCAAGCTGAACGCCTATCCGGACTGGGAGATCCCCGCGCAGGTGATCACCGTCATCCCGACCGCCGACCGCTCGAAGGCGACGGTGACGGTGCGCGTGGGCTTCAAGAGCCGGGATCCGCGCATCGTGCCCGAGATGGGCGCGCACGTCGCCTTCCTCAGCCCGACGCCGAGCGCGTCGGCCGGCGCCTCGCGAGCCGTGATCGTGCCGCCGGACGCCGTGCAGACCGAGGACAACGGCCAGAGCGTGGTGTTCGTCATCGAGGGCGGCAAGGCCGAGCGGCGCGCCGTGCGGCTCGGCGACACGCAACGCCGACGGCCAGCTCATCGTCGCCGGCCTGCAGCCCGGCGAGGTGGTGGCGGTCGAAGGCGCGGAGCACGCTGACGGACGGCGCGGCCGTGAAGGTCGCCAAGGCCAAGACCAGTTAGGGACCGGACAGGGAGAGAACCATGGCGCTGGTCGAGCTGAGAGGGCGTGGTCAAGCGCTACAAGCGCGGGCGCCAGCAGGTGGAGGTGCTGCACAACCTCGACCTCGACATCGCCGCCGGCGAGTTCCTGGCGCTGATGGGGCCGTCGGGCTCCGGCAAGACCACGCTGCTCAACCTGATCGGCGGCCTCGACCGGCCGACCGACGGCGAGGTGGTGGTCGGCGGCGAGCACATCGACGATCTCTCCAGCGGCGAGCTGGCCAAATGGCGCGCCCGCCACGTCGGCTTCGTCTTCCAGTTCTACAACCTGATGCCGACGCTCTCGGCCGAGCGCAACGTCGAGCTGCCGCTGCTGCTGACCCACCTCTCCGGCGCCCAGCGCAAGAAGAACGTCGGCGCCGCGCTCGAGCTGGTCGGCCTCACCGACCGGCGCAAGCACAAGCCGGCCGAGCTCTCCGGCGGCCAGCAGCAGCGCGTCGCCATCGCCCGCGCGCATGGTCGCCGACCCCACCCTGCTGGTCTGCGACGAGCCGACCGGCGACCTCGACCGCGAGACCGCCGAGGAGATCCTCGGGCTGATCGCAGCTGCTCAACCGCGAGCAGGGCAAGACGGTGATCATGGTCACCCACGACCCGAAGGCCGCCAGCTTCGCCGGCCGCATCCTGCACCTCGACAAGGGCGCGCTGGCCGACGCGCCCGGCTGAGGCGGCCGCATGAAGTACCTGCACCTCGTCTGGGCCGGGCATCTGGCGCAGGCCGGGCCGGGCGACGCTGACGCTGCTTTCGATCGTCAACGCCTTCCTGCTCTACGGCCTCTTGCAGGGTTTCGTCTCAGGCATCGGGACGCACGGTCGCGGCCACCCACGCCGACGTGCTGGTCACGGCCAACCGGATCAGCCAGCTCGAGCCGCTGCCGATGTCGCAGCTGGCGCAGATCCGCGCAACGCCGGGCGTCAGGAGCGCCGCGCCGATCATCATCTTCCACGGCGCCTTCCGCACCGCCGCAGCCGGTGAACTTCCGCGGCTTCGCGGTCGACCCCGACTCGTTCGCTGCGCCAGCAATCCGGACGAGGCGATCCCGCCGGCCGACATCGCCGCGCTGAAGCACACCCGCACCGGCGTCATCCTGCCGGCCAACGTCGCCGCGCATCTGGAGCCTGAAGATCGGCGACACGATGCCGCTGAAATCGATGCTGTGGACCAACAAGGACGGCGGCCAAGCCTGGCCGCTCGACGTGGTCGGCATCTACAAGTCGCAACCCGAAGCGACATCTTCTTCGGCTCCTCGCTGCTGGCCAACTACGACTACGTCGACCAGGCGCCGCACCCAGTCGAACGGCACCACCAGCGTCTATCCTGGTGCGGGTGACCGATCCGGCGCAGGCCAGCGCGGTGGCGAAGCGGATCGACGCTCTGTTCGCCAATTCGCCGAACGAGACCAAGACCGAGAGCGAGCAGCAGCTGGCGGCCGACTCGATCAAGCAGATCGGCGACATCGGCTTCGTGGTGCGCGCCATCGTCGGCGCGGTGTTCTTCGCGCTGCTGTTCTCGGTGGGCGCGGTGATGATGCAGTCGGTGCGCGAGCGCACGCCGGAGCTGGCGGTGCTGAAGACGCTGGGCTTCACCGACGGCGCGGTGCTGGCGCTGATCCTGGCCGAGGCGCTGGTCTTCTGCCTCGTCTCGGCCGCGATCGGGCTCGGCCTCGCCTCGCTGCTCTTCCCGCTGATCAAGGCTCACATCGGCTTCAAGGTGCACGCCGGGCCGGTGCTGCTGCTGGGCCTCGCGCTCGCCGCGCGCTGGCGCATCGATCAGCGGGCTGCCGCCGGCGGTGCGCGGCATGCGCCTTTCCATCGTCGACGCCTTGGCCGGCCGGTAGGAGGGGCGCGAGGATGAGCTTCTTCCGACAGATCTGGGCCGTCTCGGCGATGAACCTCGCGGCCCTGCCCTCGCGCGCCGGCGCCTCGCTGGTGACGATCGATCGGCGTCGCCACGGTGGTCGCGGTGATGCTCTCGCTGCTCGGCATCGGCGCGGGCGTGATGGGCACGATCATGAGCAACGACCAGCCCGACCGCGCCGTCGTGCTCTCCACGGGCGCCACCGAGTACATGGGCTCGTTCAGCCAGTCCGACGTCGCCCAGATCAGCGAAGCGCCGGGCATCGCCGCGCGCGCCGGACGGCAAGCCGATGGTGCAGCCGCTGGCCGCCATCATCGTCGAGCTGGAAAACAAGAACGGCGGCGGGACCAACAACGTCGTCTTCCGCGGCACCGGCGAGATGGGCGACCTGATGAACAAGCGCACGCTGCACATCTTCGAAGGCCGTCGCTTCACACCCGGCCTGCACGAGCTGATCGCCGGGCGGCGCGCGCAGGAGAACTACAAGCACCTGGAGGTGGGCGACACGGTCGTCGCTGCGCGGCATGCCCTGGAAAGTGGTCGGGGCCTACGAGGACCAGGGCGGCATCGACGAGAACGCCATCGCGACCGACGCCGACACGCTGCTCGCCGCCTTCAACCGCACCGCCTACCAGAGCGTCGGCGTGAAGCTCGAACTCGCCGGCCTCGTTCCGGAAGTTCAAGGACACGATCACCAGCAACCCGCAGCTGCAGGTGCAGGTCAAGCACCTGACGCAGTACTACCGCGACCAGCTGCAGCAGCTGACCGCCCTGCTCTCCTTCGTGGGCTACTTCGTCGGCGGCGTGATGGCGGTCGGCGTCGTCTTCGGCGCGCTGAACACGATGTACTCGGCGGTCGACGCGCGCAAACGCGAGATCGCCACCCTGCGCGCGCTCGGCTTCGGCGCCACCGCCGTGGTGGTCTCGGTGATCCTGGAGTCGCTGGTGCTGGCGATCCCCGGCGCGCTGCTGGGCGCGCTGATCGCGTGGGCGCTCTTCAACAACCACGACATCCGCATGGGCGGCGTCTCGTTCGAGATGAGCGTAACGCCGGATCTGGTGGTGCTGGGCCTGATCTGGGCGCTGGTGATCGGCCTGATCGGCGGCTTTGCGCCAGCCATCCGCGCCGCCCGGCTGCCGGTGGCCGAAGCGCTGCGGGCGACCTGAGCTTCCTGCCTTCCGTGAAACGTGGCCGCGGGCTTAGCCGTTACCCGCACCTGACCATTGGTTTTACGGAGGATTTCTAGTGAAACGGCTTTTCGTGGGGTGCGCCGCCCTTCTGGCGCTGGGGACGATCGGGACGGCCGCATTCGCCGACGCGGCCAGCGACAACGCCGCGGCCGCGAAGAAGGCCGAGGCTGCCGCCAAGGCCGACCGCGACCGCGCCGCCCACTACGCGGGCAGCGCCGCCGATCATGCGAAGTCGGCGATCGACGCCTCCGCAACGTCCAACAAGGACCAGATCGACAAGCGCGCCGACCTTCGCAAGCATCGCCTGGCGGCCAACGAGAGCCGCCACCATCGCGCGGTCGCGGCCAGCGAGCACGCGGTGTCGGCCAGCGCGCAAGCGCATGAGCAGGCGGTCACCGACTCGGCCCACGCCGAGAAGCATGCGCTCGATCAGCAGCACTAAGCGGGCTGCTCGCTCCGCCGGGCGGGCGGGTAGAGCTTGAAGCGGGTCGGCGCGAACCTCGCCTCCCCGCCCGGCGCGAGCCCCGGCGGGAGGGCGGTGGTGCGCACCAGCAGCTCCGCGGCCACGCCGCCGACCAGGCAATCGATGCTCAGAACGCCGCCTGGGTGCGGACCGCGACCACCGTGTAGTCCTGGCCGATCTGGGCGCCGGTGGGGGTCTGGAAGAGCGCAGCGTTCGGCGACAGCCGCTCGATCCGCACGTGGTCGACGTCGAGCATCACGCGGAAGACCTGGTTCGGGTACCAATTGAGCCCGAACGACCAGATCTGCGACGCGCCGCCGCGGATGGCGTTCGCCGTGGGCGCGGTTCCCGGCGCGCCGGCGTCGAAGTTGAGGTCGGCGTCGGAGTAGCGCGCCGCCAGCTCCCACGCGCCCCAGCCGTGGTCCTTCAGCGAGAACGGGTGGGCGATGGTGGGGCCGTCGAAGGCGGCGGTCGAGGCGTTGTAGGCCCGCGGCTCGCCGGTCAGCATCCACCCGCCCTCGACGTACCAGCCGCCGAACGTCGGCGAGGCCGGACCGTCGGCGCGCGAGACGTGGACGCTCTCCACCTCGCTCTGGATGAGCAGCGGTCCCTTCTGGGCCGCGAACTCGCCGCCAACCGAGCTGGCGTTGCGCGCCGGGATCGAGCCGGTGTCGATCAGCTGCGTGCCGTCGACGCGCAGCTCCTGGGTATCGCGCAGGCGCACCGCGAAGCCGCTGACCGGCGTGACGCCGCTCGGGCCGGGTCCGCTCGTATTGGCCGGCTGGTCGACATAGCTGCCGTGGACGCCGATGTTCACGCGCCAGTCCGATCCGTGGAACGGCGTCACCGCCGCGCGCCCGACGAAGCCAAGCTGGTCGCCGAAGGTCTGGGCCGTGCCGACGTTGCCGGTGGTGATGGAGGTGATGGCGGTTCCGGTGTTGACGACGCCGATGGTGCGGCCGGTCACGTCGGCCGACACGAACCAATACTTGTCGTAGCCGAAGGCGCCGGCGCCGATCCGCGTGTCGCCGGCCGCCAGGTTGCGTGCGACGTCGGCGATCGCCGGCCGCTCCAGGAAGAGCTGGCTGCTGGTCGACGCCTGATCCTCCAGCCCGATCGGCTGCGGCCAGGCGCCGACGCGGATGTGGAACGGCCGGAAGCCCGAATACTGCATCCAGGCCTCGTAGAGCTGGCCGGCGTTCTCGACGCCCGAGCCGCCGAAATCGAACAGCAGCCGGTAGTCCCAATCGCCATAGGCCGTGCCCTCGACGCCGATCCGCGCGCGGCGCCAGAGCACGCCGTCCTTCAGGTCGCGGGCGTGGGCGAGGTCGACGTTGGTCGCCGACGCCCCGAGCGCCGGTCCGGAGCGCCGCAGGTCGGTGGCGATCGGGCCGGCGCCGGGCTGCAGGTAGCCGGCGGTGTCCAGCTGCAGCTGGCCGCGCAGCGCGGCGGTGAACTGTCCGTCGGCGGTCGAGAAGCTCGGGCGACCGTTCGCCAGGCTGACGCGCGGCTGGTTGTCGGCGCTCTGGCGCACGTCGCTGAGCTGCTGGACCGTGGAGGTCTTCAGGTCGGCCACCTGGGTCTGCAGATCGCCGACCTCCTCCTTCAGCTCGGCGTTTTCCTTGGCGAGCGCCTGGTTCTGGGCGACCTCGCCCTGCAGCGCGGCGACGGCCGCCTCGAGGCGGGCGATGCGGGCGTCGCGTTGCGCTTCGTCCGCCGGCGCGGCCGCGGCGTCTGCGGCCACGAGCGCGCCGAGGCTGGCGCCGGCGGCGAGTGCGACGAGAAAGCGATGCGGAGACGCCATGCCCCGAGCCCTCCAATGACCGACGCGAGGCAGCGTATCTATTATTCCTACTTAATCGATAGATTTTATGTGAGCAGCGTTGCAGGAAGTCTGGCGCTCGCGTCGCTTGTCCCCGCAAGGGCCGCCAAAGGCCGCACCCCGATCGTCGCGACGAGCGCCAACGTCATGCCCGACCAGATGGCTTGCTATCGCGAGAACGGGATCGACGGCGTCGTCGCCAAGCCGATCTCGCCGGCCGCCCTGATCAGCGAAGTGGCCCGCCCGGCGCCGACGTGAGGCGTCCGGATCAGCCGCCGACGCGGCCGAAGTAGGTCTCGGCGGCGGCCGGGAAGCTGCGCGAGCGCACGTCGTCGGCGTAGGCGCGCACCGCCTGGGCGATCTCCGCCTTCACGTTGGCGTAGCGGCGCACGAACTTCGGCGTCCAGTCGAAGAGGCCCAGCATGTCCTCGGTGACCAGGATCTGGCCATCGCAGCCGGCCGACGCGCCGATGCCGATCGTGGGCACGGCGACCTGCTCGGTGATCTGCCGCGCCAGCGCCTCGGCGACGCCCTCGACCACGATGCAGAACGCGCCGGCGTCCGCGGTCGCCTGCGCCTCGGCCAGCACCCGCTCGCGCTCGGACTGCGAGCGGCCCTTGGCGCGGAAGGCGCCGTCGACGTTGACCGCCTGGGGCCTGAGGCCCACGTGGCCGACCACCGGCACGCCGCGCTCGACGAGGTAGGCGATGGTCTCGGGAATGGTCGGTCCGGCCTCGACCTTGACCGCCTGGCAGCCGGTCTCCTTCAGCACCCGCACCGCGTTCGCGTAGGCGACCTCCTTCGGCCCCTCGTAGGAACCGAACGGCAGGTCGACCACCACCAGCGCGCGGCGGCTGGCGCGCATCACCGCCTGGCCATGCAGGATCATCATCTCCAGCGTGACGCCGACGGTGTTGGGCAGGCCATGCAGCACCATGCCGACGCTGTCGCCGACCAGCATCAGGTCGCAGACGTCGTCCAGCAGCTCGGCCATCGGCGCGGTGTAGGCGGTGAGGCAGACCAGCGGCGCGCCGCCTTTGCGCTGGGTGATCTCCGGCGCGGTCAGCCGCCGGACCGTCTCCTGACGCTGGGACGACATGGCGAGGTTCAGATCTCCCGGACCAGGCGGGCCAATCCGAAGCTGGCCGCGATGATCGCCAACGCCCCTGCCAGCCAGATTGCCTGTACGTCAACATAAATCCCGCCGGGCGCGAGGGCGCCCGAGAGGCTGGCGGCGACGTGCCGCGCCAGGAAGTCGTTGGCGTGGCCCACGTAAGCCGTCAGCTGTCCGGCCGCGCCCGAGCCGAGGATCTCGTAGGCGCCGATCAGGCCGCCCAGCGCCCCCATCGCGCCGATCAGGAAGCGGCGGGCGTTCCAGCCGCGATCGAGCCGCCCCAGCACCTGCAGCGCGAACAGCTCGGCGTCCGGCGCCGCCGGCGCGTCGGCGAACATCCGCTCCAGCCTGAACTCGAAACTGGACTCAGCCACCGACCTGCCTCCGCTGGCCGCCGTCGCCATCCGGCGAAAGTCGCGACCGGAGTTTATCCAGACCACGTTTGACATGGGATTTGACCGTTCCAAGTGGCGCATTCAAGGCCGCCGCCGCCTCGGCATGCGAAAGCCCCACCCCGTAACAAAGCGAGACGCAGATGCGCTCCGGATCGGAGAGCGACTTCAGCGCGTCGTCCAGATCGATCCGCGCATCGGCCCCGACGCCGGCCGGCGGATCGTCCGCGTCGGCCCCGTCGGCGAGCAGCTCGGCGCGCGCCTCGCGCCGCCAGCGCCGAGCGTAGAGGCGCGCGGCGATGCGACTGATCCAGGTGCGGAACGCCCCCTCGCCGCGGAACTCGGCGATCTGCTCGAAGCCGGCCAGGAAGGCGTCCTGCGCCACGTCGTCCGCCGTCGCCCCGTCGGCCCCCATGCGGCGCAGCAGGCCGCGGACGGCCGAGCCGTGCCGACGCACGAGCTCGCCGAAGGCCGCCCGGTCGCCGCTCCGGCCCAGGGCCACGAGCTCGAGGTCGTGCGCCCCTGCCAATGTCCGCTGGTTGGTCAAGGAAGGCCGCTCCCGTCGTCAGCGCGCCGCTCGAGATCAGCTGCTCTGAGGAGGCGTGTGCCGCTTGCCCAGCCAGAGAAACAGATACGCCAGCCCAATCATGCCAGGAATGGCGCCGGCGCCGGCGATCGATCCGGTCACGATCCAGCCGGCGGTGTGGTCGGCCAGGCCGATGCCATACCCAAGTCCAAAGCCAAGCCCCGCCAGTCCCAGACCGACCGAGATCAGCACGACCGCGCGCCGCAGGTCGCCTTCGGCCGTCGATGACGGGCCCTGCACCTGCACCCCGCTGGTGAGCTTCTCGATCAGCTCCGGCGGCGGCGGTTGCCCCTTCTCGTAGGCGGCGCGCAGCGTCTCATGCAGTTGCGCGCGCTCCTTCTCCCGGTAGTAGCTGCGGATCCACACCGGCCCGACCACCACCGCGATGATCATCAGGATTCCGAAGATCGGAACCATCACTCCCGGGTCGCCGTACATCATCTCGTCCCCGCTTCTTTCGTTTCGGTCCCAAGCTGACGCAGCTTGGCTTCGATGGATAGTGGCTGTGGGGGGGCCGGGCGGATGCGGCGGTGGGGATTAAACGTTGGTCATGAAGGCCAGCGCGTGGCTTACGTCCAGTCCCGCAAAAGACTGCGCCGCTCCGTTCATACTTTGTTCTGGACACGCCCTTCGCGCATGCTCTACACGCGTGCAGTCGTGGGAGAGGAACGCATGCGAGCGCTGGGACTCTTCTGCGCAGGGCTGCTGCTCTGCCTCATGGCCGCCGGGGCTGCGGCCGCAGCGGATTCCTCGCCGGCCGTCGTCCGCGTGGAGGCGGCGCTGCAGAACATCCTCGCGCTGCAGCGCCCAGGTCAGGATGGCTACGCCACGGCGTGGGACGGCAACAAGTACGTGCAGTGCGCCCGCGCGCCGCGCGGCGGCCTGCGCTGCGAGGCCGCCGGCGCCCTGTTGCAGCCGTCGCTGGAAAGCGTGCTGACGCCGGAACGCGTCGGCCGGCTCGCGGCGCTCGGATGGCGGCTCGATCCGCACTTCGGCAACTATGCCCAGACATTTCCCGCCGCCATGTCGCCCGGCCAGGTGGCGGATGCGGTCGTGCAAGCGCTGCAGGAGGGCTACGGCGCGGATCTCTCGAGCGTCGAGGTGGAAACCGACTGGCTTGCCAGCGAGCCTTGCCCGCCGCGCAACGGACCGTCGCAGAACCTCGCCGGCATGATCAACGACGCGCCCGAGATGGCGGCCACCGCGATCCACGCCTGCGCCTATGCGCCGGCGCCGAAACCGCCGCCGAGCGCCGGTACGGCGGAGTTGCTGGTCGACCTCTACGGCCCGAGGGCGGCCGCCGAGATCCAGCGCCTGCGCGTCAACCTCGAGCGCAAGGTCTTCGTCGTCTTCGACGCCGGCATCGGCTACGTGCAGTGTCAGCCGCAGACCGCGCCCGACGTGATCTACTGCGAGGCCCAATCGCCCGCGAGCTGGCCGGCGCTGGCGAGCGTGCTGACGCCCGACCGCCTCGCCAAGCTGCACGCCGCCGGCTACGCCGACCCCGGCCGCGCGCCGAACTACTGGAAGAACTACCCGCTCGACAAATACGACGACGCGGCGATCGCCAAGGAGGTGATCACCGTGCTGCACGACGTCTACGGCTACACCGGCGCCGAGCAGCTGGCGATCAAGACCGAGGCCGGCCGCGAGCCTTAGGGGCCGAGGGTCGGCGTCTCCTACAACACGCTCTCGATATCGGTCTTCGCGAAGTCGTCGCCGACGTAGAGCAGCGGACAGCCGCGCGTCTTGGCCGCCTCGTAGGCGAAGCAATCGCCGAAGTTCAGGCTGGCCGTTCCGGCGCCGCGGCCCCAGCGCCCGTAGGCGTCAGCCACTCGGGCCGCCGCAGCGGCGGAGACAGGGTCCACCTCCAAGCCGAGCTGACCGACCAGATTTTCAAGCTCTGCTCGGAAACCGCGCCGCCCCGCCACCAGGAGGGCTTCGGCAAGCGTGCCCGCCGAGATCGTCACCTGGCTCTCGGCCGCGAGCGCTCCCTTGCATGCTCGCCCCGACGGTTCGTTCAGAATGACGGCCAGGAGAGCCGACGTATCGACGACGATCACGCCGGAAGGCCGTCGTCGTCGTAGAGAAAGTCCTGACTCCGGGCGGCGTCGGGACCAGGCAAGATCTTGGCGGCCGCCGCCGCCTGCACCGCTTCGATGATCGCCAGGCGTTGGGCCGCGTCCATGGGCGCCCGAGCCGCCACGAGGCGCGCCGCCGGGTGTCCATGCCGGGTCAGCACGACCTCCTCGCCGGCCTCGGCGCGGCGGACCAGCTCGGTGAGTTGCGCCTTCGCTTCACTGACGGAGATTTTCATCGCTCACCATTATAGACCAATCAATAGTCCAAACCAACCCGGCATCCGTCCTCCGCTTCGTCGTTTCAGCCGCGCACCGTTCACCGTAAATCGCCGTTGATAACGGCGCCCCAGTTGTGGCCGCCCGTCCCACCCACTTGATCCACGATGTCAAAAACCGCCGACGCGAGCCGCGCCGGAACGAACAGAGAACACGCGGGTGAATTGTCGTCAAGCCCGGCCGTCAATTTGCGATACATGTGGGGTGAGCCCCAGCACTGGCGGCGCCAAAGGGTCAGGCGGGCGGCTCAACCCCTTTGGGGTCGCCCGATGAGGAAGGCGGCGCACCGCGCTTGGATGGGATGAAGGTCAGACCAGCCCGCGCCGACGAAGCCGAAGCGCTGACGCTCCTGGCGGTGCGCGCGACGCGCAACGACGGCTACGACGCCGAGACCATCGGGCGCATCATGCCGGCGCTCGAGACGAACGCCGCCCTGCTGGCCGGCGGCCAGGTCTTCGTCGCGGAGGACTCGACCGGGGCGCTGCTTGGCCAAGTGGCGCTCCGGCGCAGCCAATGGGCGGGCGTCGTGTTGCTCGAGACGATCTTCGTCGATCCGGACCATCACCGTCGCGGCGTCGGCAAGCTCCTCTTCGAGTTCGCGCTGGAATGGGCGCGGCGCATGTCGGGCGTGGCGATGATGATCTTCGCGAACCCGCCCGCCGTTCCTTTCTACGAGAAGCTCGGCGCGGTCACCTTCGGGAAGGTTCCGTTCGTCTACGACGCCGCTATCCTGCTGACTGTCTGCGTGGTCGCGGTCCCCGGCGCCTCCGAGACTGGGTCACCACGCGACGAGAGTTAGCCGACGCCGCCTCACTCCCACTCGATCGTCCCCGGCGGCTTGCTGGTGACGTCGTAGACCACGCGGTTGACGCCGCGGACCTCGTTGACGATGCGGGTGGCGGCCCTGGTCAGCACGTCCCAGGGGAACTCGAAGACGTCGGCGGTCATGCCGTCGCTGGAGGTCACGGCGCGCAGGGCCAGCACCTCCTCGTAGGTGCGCGCATCGCCCATCACGCCCACCGTCTTCACCGGCAGCAGCACGGCGAAGGCCTGCCAGATGGCGTCGTAGAGGCCGGCCTTGCGGATCTCGTCGAGCCAGATCGCGTCGGCCTTCTGCAGCACGGCCACCTTCTCGGGCGTCACGGCGCCTGGGATGCGGATGCCGAGGCCGGGACCCGGGAACGGATGGCGGCCGACGAACGCCGGCGGCAGGCCGAGCTCGACGCCCAGCGCGCGCACCTCGTCCTTGAAGAGCTCGCGCAGCGGCTCGACCAGCTTCAGCTTCATCCGCTCCGGCAGGCCGCCGACATTGTGGTGGCTCTTGATCACCTGCGAAGGACCACCGCGCGCCGACACGCTCTCGATCACGTCCGGATAGAGGGTGCCCTGCGCCAGGAACGCCGCGCCCTCGATCTTCGCCGCCTCGCGGTCGAACACCTCGATGAAGAGCCGGCCGATGGTCTTGCGCTTGTCCTCGGGATCGCAGACGCCGGCCAGAGCGCCCAGGAATTGCTCAGCTGCGTCAACGTGTACGAGCGGGATGTTATAGTGGTCCCTGAAGAGGTCGACGACCTCATCGGCCTCGTTCAGCCGCATCAGGCCGGTGTCGACGAAGACGCAGGTCAGCCGCATCGCCGATCGCCTCGTGGATCAGCACCGCCGCCACCGATGAATCGACGCCGCCGGAGAGGCCGCAGATCACCCGGCCGCCTCCCACCTGGGCGCGGATGCGCTCGATCGCCTCGTCCTTGAAGCGGGCCATCGTCCAGTCGCCCTTCAGGCCCGCGATCTCGTGCGTGAAGTTGCGCAGCATCAGCGCGCCGCGCGGCGTGTGGGCCACCTCCGGGTGGAACTGCACGCCGTAGAGCCGGCGCCCCTCGTCGGCGATCACCGCGAACGGCGAGCCGTCGGAGGTCGCCGCCACCTCGAAGCCCGGCGGAATGGCGGTGATCTTGTCGCCGTGGCTCATCCACACCGGCTCCTCGTGGCCGATGTCGCCGAGGCCGGCGAGCAGCGGGCTCTCGCTGGCGATGCGGATCTCGGCGCGGCCGAACTCGCGGGCGTGGCCGCTCTCCACCGCCCCGCCCAGCTGCGCGCACATGGTCATCTCGCCGTAGCAGATGCCGAGCACCGGCACGCCGAGCTCGAAGACCGCCTGCGGCGCCGCCGGGCTCTCGGCCTCGTGCGCGCTGGCCGGCCCGCCGGAGAGGATGACCGCCTTCGGCGCGAAGCCCTCCAGCACCGTCTCGACGCGGTCGTAGGGATGGATTTCGCAGTAGACCCCGCTCTCGCGCACGCGCCGGGCGATCAGCTGAGTGACCTGGCTGCCGAAGTCGACGATCAGGACGCGTTCGTGGTGGGGCTCCGCCATGGCGGGCATGTAGGGGAGAATCGGCCCGCCGTCATGGGGCGGACCACTTCTCCCACAGGGAGAAGGAGGGGCCCGCGACGCGGAGCGTCGTGGGAGGATGAGGGGTTACGATGTCCGCCGCGCGCCGAAACCAGCCTGCAGAGTGGGGAAACCCCTCACCCGTCCGACCGCTGCGCGCTCGGCCGACCTCTCCCCCTGGGAGAGGTGATCCGCCGCAGGCCGATGCGGACCAGTCCGACCAGCGCGATCAGCGCCCAGGCGCCCTCGACGATGGCGGCCGAGAGGTTGAAGCGCTGGGTGAGCGAGGCGAGGATCAGGCTCGCGCCGGCGAAGTTGATCGCCAGCGACGGCGCGCTTTTCGGATCCAGCCTGCCCATCGTCGCCGCCGCATAGCCGGCGAGGATCGCCGCGACGCCGATCAGTCCCGCGATGTCGTACCAGGTCATGCGCCGCTCAGCTCCGCCAACGCGAGGCTCTTAGCGGCAGTCGCGCCCCCGCGCCCAGTCCCCCGTCGCGGCCTCGGCGCGCGCAGCGAGAGCCGGGAACGCGAGCTGCGCGGCGGGCGTTAGGCCCCCCACGTGACCGAACCGCAAGAACCGGAGGCAAAGGAGATATGCGCTCGATCCTGCTCTACTTCTTGGGCGTACCGATCCCGATCATCCTGCTGCTCGCCTTCTGCACGCACCATTTCTAGGGCAGCTGCGCGCTGGAACGCGGCCGCGGCGCGCGACTGGTCGCGCCGATCCACGCTAGCCCGCGCGCCGCGTCAGCACCGCCACGAAGAAGCCGTCCGTGCCCGCCGAGCGCGGCGTCAGACGCAGGAAGCCGTCCGCGGTCAGCCAGCGTTCGGCGCCGGCCAGCTCGACCTCCGCGACGCCGAAGTCCGGATGCGCCGCGGTGAAGGCCGCGACGCGGTCCTCGTTCTCCTCGGCCAGCAGCGAGCAGGTGACGTAGATCAGCCGCCCGCCCGGCTTCACGAACGGCGCGGCGCCGGCCAGCACGGCGTCCTGCTCGGCGATGCGGCGCGCCAGGTGCTGCGGCGTCAGCCGCCACTTGGCGTCCGGATGGCGTCGCCATGTCCCCGATCCGGTGCAGGGCGCATCGACGAAGACGAGGTCCATGCGCGCTTCCAGGCCCTCGAGCGCTTTGGGACCCAGCGGCGATCGCACCTGCAGGCTGCGCACGCCCGCCCGCTGCGCGCGTTTGGCGGTCTCGGCGAGGCGCCTCGCATCGGCGTCGTAGGCGTAGAGCTGGCCGGTGTTGGCCATCGCCGCGGCGAGCGCCAGCGTCTTGCCGCCGCCGCCGGCGCAGAAGTCCAGCACCTGGCGGCCGCGGAGATCGCCGGCCGCGGCGGCGGCGATCTGCGAGCCGGCGTCCTGCACCTCGAACCAGCCCTTGGCGAACGCCGGCGCGGCCTCGACCGGGGCGGCGCGCTCGCTGGCCGCGGGCGCCGCGATGCGGATCGCGTCGGGCAGGAAGTCGAACGGCGCCGGATGGAACGGCGCCAGCGCCTTCATCACGTGGTTGGCGTCGGTCTTCAGCGTGTTGACCCGCACGTCGACCGGCGCGCGGGCCGCCATCGCCGCCAGCTCAGCGGCGCGATCCTCGCCGAAGACGCGCGCCAGCGGCGCGTCCAGCCAGTCGGGATAGTCGCCCCGCACCGGCGCCGGCGCAGCCTCGAGCGGCGCCGGCCGCGCCAGGTGCGCCTGCTCGGCGTCGGTGAGCGCGCCCGGTCCGTGCGGCTCTTCGGCCGCCGCCGCCAGCCGCTCGGGCGGCCAGTCCCAGACGAAGCGCAGCACGCCCAGCGCCCGCGCGCGGTCGCTCTCCTCGCCCATCATCCAGGCCATCGAGCGACGCCGCCGCAGCGCGTCGAGCGTCAGCCCCGATACGAACGCCCGGTCCTTCGCCCCGGCATAGCGCGCGCCCTCGCCCCAGGCCTTCAGCGCCAGGTGCGCCGGCCGATGGCGCGCCTCGATGTCCTCGAGGACGGAAATGGCCGCGGCGATCCGCCCGCCGTCGCGCATCGGGCGCCTCCTTGCGGGGTCAGACGAGCTGCGCCAGCACCATCAGTATGCCGGCCAGCGCGACATTCCAGACCAGCGAGCGGATCAGCGGCACGCCAGCGAGATAGAGCAGCAGATAGGCGACCCGCGCCCACAGATAGAGATGCGCGCCGATCAGGCTCCAGAGATCGAAGCGATGGGCGAGCCCCACCGCCAGCACCGCGACCGCGAACAGCGGATAGGTCTCCAGCGTGTTGGCGAGCGCCCGCCGCGCCCGGCCGAGCAGCACGCCGGGTGGCTCGACCGTCCCGTCGCGGGGGCTCGCCGCCCATCGCAGTCCGTACTGGCGATTGCCGAGCTGGGCGGCGATGACGACCTGCAGCGCGACGAGCAGCACGCTGCCGGCCAGGACCAGCAGCTCGGCGGGAACCGCCGGCCTCACACCTGGCTCGGGTAGTTCGGCGCCTCGCGGGTGATCATGACGTCGTGGACGTGGCTCTCCCGCAGGCCCGCGCCGGTGATGCGGACGAAGCGCGCGCGCTGCTGGAAGTCCGGGATGTCCGCCCCGCCGACGTAGCCCATCGCGGCGCGCAGGCCCCCGACCAGCTGGTGGACCACCGGCGCGATCGGGCCCTTGTAGGGCGTCTGGCCCTCGATGCCCTCGGGCACCAGCTTCAGCTGGTCCTCGACGTCCTTCTGGAAGTAGCGGTCGGCCGAGCCGCCCGCCATCGCCCCCAGCGAGCCCATGCCGCGGTACGCCTTGTAGGAGCGGCCCTGGTAGAGGAAGACCTCGCCCGGCGCCTCGTCGGCGCCGGCGAACATCGAGCCCAGCATGGCGCTCGAGGCGCCGGCGGCGATCGCCTTGGCGAGGTCGCCCGAATACTTGATGCCGCCGTCGGCGATCACCGGCGCGCCGGAGCCTTCCGCGGCCCGCACCGCCTCGAGGATGGCGGTCAGCTGCGGCACGCCGACGCCGGCCACCATGCGGGTGGTGCAGATCGAGCCCGGCCCGATCCCCACCTTCACCGCATCGGCGCCGGCGTCGATCAGCGCCCGCGCCCCGTCGTAGGTGGCGACGTTGCCGGCGACGATCTGCACGCGGTTGGTCTCGCGCGCCAACCGTACGCACCGCCTCGGCGACCTGCGCGGAGTGGCCGTGCGCGGTGTCGATCACCACCACGTCGACGCCCGCCTCCATCAGCGCCAGCGAGCGCTCGAAGCCGGCGTCGCCGACCGTGGAGGCGGCGCCGACCAGCAGGCGGCCCTGCGCGTCCTTGGCGGCGTGCGGGTGCGCCTCGGCCTTCTCCATGTCCTTGACGGTGATGAGGCCCACCGCGCGGTAGGCGTCGTCGACCACGATCAGCCGCTCGATCTTGTGCTGGCGCAGGAGCCGGCGGGCCTGGTCCTGCGTCACGCCCTCGCGGACGGTGACGAGGCCCTCCTTGGTCATCAACGAGGCCGCCGTGGCCTTGTCCGAGGTCTCGAAGCGCATGTCGCGGTTGGTGAGGATGCCGACCAGCTTGCCCGAGCCGCGCTCGACCACCGGGAAGCCCGAGATGCGCCGCTGCGCCTTGATCTGGCGCACCTCCTTCAGCGTCGTTTCCGGGTGGATGGTGAGCGGGTTGATCACCATGCCGCTCTCGTAGCGCTTCACCTCGCGCACCTGGTCGGCCTGCTCGGCGACCGAGAGATTGCGGTGCAGCACCCCGATGCCGCCCGCCTGCGCCATGGCGATGGCGAGCCGGCTCTCGGTGACCGTGTCCATGGCGGCCGAGACGAGCGGAATGTTGAGGGCGATCTCGCGGGTGAACCTTGTCGCCGTGTTGACCTGGGTCGGCATCACCTCGGACGGACCCGGTTCGAGCAAAACATCGTCGAAGGTGAGCCCTTCGCGAATCTCCATGAGACTCTCCGTTTTGCGGGCCGCGTATCGTCGCAATCGGCGGCGAAGTCAAACGCAGGGGGGCCTGGCGTTAGTACGCCCCGAACCGCGTCAGCACGTTGCGGGTGATGCGCTCGATGAAGGGGTCGTGGGCGGCGAGGGCGTGCGCCCATTCGGTCGTGCCGCCGTTGAAGACCTCGCCGGCGCCGCGGCGGAACGAGGCCATCACCGCGTGGCCGCGCAGCAGGCGGCGGCGGGCCGCCTCGCTCGCGTCGCCGAAGACGTCGCGGGCGATGATGTCGAGGTTCTCGGGCGGAATGATCGGGGCGTAGCCGCGGCCGTCTTCCTCGCCGAAGGCGGCGGGCGCAGCGGCGATGATCTCCAGATTCTCCGGCACGCCCAGCGTCGCCACCGGCTTCAGCCGGCCATCCTCGGCGAACTCGAAGCGGCAGCCGTCGTTCTCGTAGCCTAAGAGCGGCAGGTCGGCGCCGATCACGTCGCCCCAGAAGAGGTCGGCGCCCTCCAGCGCCCAGTGATGCTCGTCGTAGACCGTGTAGCCGCCGGCGCCCCGCGCCACGCAGAGGCCGAGCCGGTGATAGCCGCCGAAGAGGAAACTGAGGCCGGTGATCGCGGCTTCCGGCCGCCCGAACGCGCGGTGCGACCAGAGGTGCGTGCCGAGCAACGCGTTCGCGGCCGCGACCGGATCGGCTTCGAAGCCGCGCCACTTGTGGCAGATGAAGCGGGCGCCCTCTTCCTCGAAGCGCACCTTCCAGAAGGCCGTGTTGCCGGAGAAGATCGCCAGGCGCCCGCCGGCGTCGACGAAGCGCTCGATCGCGTCGCGCTGGCCGGCGGTCCAGTATTCGCTGTGGCCGACCAGGATGACCACGCCATAGCCGTCCAGCACGTCCGCCTCGCCGTCGAGGTCCGCGTCGGTCAGGTAGTCGAGCGCCAGGCCCTCGGCCTCCGCCCAGGCCACGAACTTGTGCTCCCACTTGTGCAGGAAGCCGGCCGAGCTGTCGTAGGGCGAGAGCTCGCGCCGCCGCGGCCAGCTGCGGTCGCCGGCCCACGGCCGTTCCTCGAAGCCGCGCGTGCGCAGGTTCACCAGGCGGGGGACGTCCGGCGGCGGCGCGATCAGCATCTGCGGGAACGGCCGGCGCGTGGAGGAGACGCCGATCGCGCCGGCCATCGCGGTCGCAAGGTCGGCGCGGCGGCTCATCAGCGCGGCGACGTCGCAATAGGCGTTGGCGCCGCCCCAGTGGTTGTAGGCGTGGTAGGTGTTGGTCGCGAGCACCAGCACGGCCTTGGCGGCTGGTCGCGCCGCCTTCACCACGACGAAATGGTGGGTCTCCTCGCCGGCCGCGTCGGTCAGAGCGATGTCATAGTAGCCGCTCGCCCAGTCCGCCCCGACCTCGATCTCGGCCGCCGCCGGCCAGCCGCAGCCATCGCGGTCGGCATGATCTGGCGTCGGATGGTCGCCCAGCGCCAGGCCCTCGCGCCGCAGCACCACCTCGCGCCCCGCGCCGATCCGGGCGACCTCCAGCGTGCAGGGACCGGCCTCGGCGCTGGCGTGCAGGGCGAACCGCTCGCCAGGCCGGACGCCGAGGCGGTCCGTGTAGCAGGCGAGCATGGCGCGCGGGGCCCCCTACTCCTTCGCCCGCTCCATGTATTCGCCGCTCTCGGTGTTCACGACCACCTTGGTGCCGGCGGTGATGTAGGTGGGGATCATGATCCGCAGGCCATTGTTGAGCACGGCGGGCTTGTAGGAGCCGGACGCGGTCTGGCCCTTCACCACCGGCTCGGTCTCGACGATCTCCAGCGTCACCCGCGCCGGCAGCTCCATGGAGATCGGCACGCCGTCGTGGGTCGAGATGTGCACCAGCATGCCGTCCTGCAGGTAGAGCTGCATGTCGCCGACGATCTCGGCCGGCACGGCCACCTGGTCGTAGGTCGAGGGCTCCATGAAGTGGTAGCCGTCGCCGTCGTGGTAGAGGAACTGGTACTCGCGCTCGTCGACGAAGGCGCGCTCCACCTGCTCGGTGGTGCGATAGCGCTCCGACACCTTCACGCCGTCGGAGATGCGGCGCATGTCGAGCTGGGTCACCGGCGTGCCCTTGCCGGGATGGATGTTCTGCGCCGTGAGCACGACGTAGAGCTTGCTGTCGATATCGACGACGCTGCCCTTCCGGAGCTGGCTGGCGGCTACCTTCACGAAAGTCCTCGAATCTTGCGGCCCTGCCGGCCGATCAGGTTGCGCGCACCTATCGCAAACGGCGCCCGACCGCCAGCCGCATCGCCTGCGTGCGGCCGCTCAGCGCACGACGAGGGTGAAGGCGAGATAGCCGAACAGCGCCGCGCCCACGAGGAACAGCAGCGCCGCCAGCGCGATGTCGAAGCGCGCGCCCGGGCCCTTGTGCTCTTCGGGATCGTCGATCTGCCGCGCCGTCGTGACGAACCGAGCGATCGCCACGACCACCACGGTCAGTCCCGCGCCCATCAGCGCCAGTCCGGCCAGCTCGCCGAGCCGCAGGTTGTGCGAGGTCGTCGTGTGGGACGCGAGCACGATCGGGGTGGCGCGCAGGAAGAGGTCGAACCGCTCGACCACGAAGCCGAAACCCATCATCGCGACGGCGGTGCGCACCCAGGCCAGGAACGTGCGCTCGTTGGCGGCATGGTCGCTGAAGTTGCGGATCATCCCAAGTCCTTCGAGCCCCGGCCCCGCGATCGCGCTGTGACGCGCCGATTGCGTGCTAGACGGCGCCGACATGCAAGAGGCTTCCACACCGGCGTATTGGCGCGCCGACGTCCACGAGGACCGCCGGCCGCGGCTGCTGGCGCGCGGCCGGATCGTGCGCGCGGTCAGGGGCTGGTTCGAGGCGCAGGGCTTCACCGAGGTGGAGACCGCGGCGCTGCAGGTCTCGCCGGGCAACGAGACGCACCTGCACGCCTTCGCCAGCGAGATCATCTCGCCGCAGGGCGAGCGCTCGCCACTCTGGCTGCGGACGTCGCCGGAGTTCGCCGCCAAGAAACTGCTGGCCGCCGGCGAGCGGCGGATCTTCGAGCTCGCGCGGGTGTGGCGCAACCGCGAGCGCGGGCCGCTGCACCATCCGGAGTTCACGCTCGTCGAGTGGTACCGCGCCGACGCGCCTTACGAGGCGCTGATGGACGACTGCGCGGCGCTCCTCGCGCTGGCGGCTCAGACGACCGGCGCCAAGCGCTTCGCATTCCGCGGGCCGCGCCTGCGATCCGTTCGCCGCGCCGGAGCGGATCACGCTCGCCGAGGCGTTCGACCGCTTCGCCGGCCTCGACCTGATGGCGAGCCTCGCCGCCGACGGGACGCCCGACCGCGACAGCTTGGCGCGCGCCGCCGCGGCGGCGGGCGATCCGCGTGGCCGCGGACGACAGCTGGTCCGACGTCTTCAGCCGCGTCATCGTCGAGAAGATCGAGCCGAACCTCGGGATCGGCCGCCCGTCGATCCTCTGCGAATACCCGCTGCCGGAGGCGGCGCTGGCGCGGCCAAAGCCGGGCGATCCGCGCGTCGCCGAGCGGTTCGAGCTCTATGCGTGCGGCGTCGAGCTCGCCAACGGCTTCGGCGAGCTGACCGACGCGGCCGAGCAGCGCCGCCGCTTCGAAGCCGACATGGACGAGAAGGCCCGGCTCTACGGCGAGCGCTATCCGATCGACGAGGACTTCCTGGCGGCGCTGGCGGCGATGCCGCCGGCGAGCGGCGCGGCGCTGGGCTTCGACCGCCTGGTCATGCTGGCGACCGGCGCTGCGCGCATCGACGACGTGATATGGACCCCGCTGCCTGAGGTCCCCCCCGAAGCCCAATGAGCCGCCCGAATTCGTCTTTGACACTCCGTTCGCCGCAAGCCCTGGCCGACGCCGGCCTGATCGCCCCCGAGCGCGTCGCCGCGCTGGCGCCGGTCGCGGCGCGCTACGCCGTGGCGGTGACCGGGTCGCTCGCCGAGCTGATCGATGCGGCCGACGCCGCCGACCCGATCGCGCGCCAGTTCCTGCCCGCCGAGGCGGAGCTGGCCGCTGCGCCCGGCGAGGCGGCCGATCCGATCGGCGACGCGGCCATGAGCCCGGTCGCCGGCGTCGTGCATCGCTATCCGGACCGCGTTCTCCTGAAGGTGACCCACACCTGCGCGGTCTACTGCCGCTTCTGCTTCCGCCGCGAGATGGTGGGGCCGGGCAAGGCGGCGGCGCTGACGCCGGCCGAGCTCGACGCCGCGCTCGCCTACATCGCCGCCGACCCGGCGATCTGGGAGGTGATCCTGACCGGCGGCGATCCGCTGATGCTCTCGCCGCGGCGCCTGGCCGGCCTGATGGCGCGCCTCGCCGAGATCGACCACGTGCAGGTGGTGCGCATCCACACCCGCCTGCCGGTCGCCGATCCAGCCCGCATCACGCCCGCGCTCGTCCTGGCGATGCGCCTTCCCGGCAAGACCACCTGGGTCGCGCTGCACGCCAACCATCCGCGCGAGCTGACGCGCGCCGCCCGCGCCGCCTGCGCGCGGATCATCGACGCCGGCATGCCGATGGTGAGCCAGACGGTGCTGCTGGCCGGCGTCAACGACGACGAGGCGACGCTGGCGGCGCTGATGCGCGCCTTCGTCGAGGCGCGGATCAAGCCCTACTACCTGCACCACCTCGACGCCGCCCCGGGCGTGAGCCGCTTTCGCGTCAGCCTCGCCAAAGGCCAGGCGCTGATGCGAAGCCTGCGCGGCCGCGTCTCGGGCCTCTGCCAGCCGACCTATGTGCTCGACATCCCCGGCGGCCACGGCAAGGTCCCGGTCGGCCCGGGCTACCTCGCCGGCGACCTCGACGCCTGCGTCAGCGTCGAGGACCCCTGGGGCGGGACGCACGACTACCCGGCGGGCGAGGGTCCGCGGAACCCCGCCGCGACCAGGTAGACCTCCGAGCTCTCGGCGCGGCTCGCTTTCGGCTTGACCGTCCTCACGTCTGCGAAGCGTCGCTTCAGCGCCGCGATCACGTCGGCGGTCTCGCCGCCCTGGAAGGCCTTGGTGACGAACGCGCCGCCCGGCTTCAGCGTCCGCTCGGCGAAGTCGGCGGCCGCCTCGATCAGCCCGATGATCCGCAGGTGGTCGGTCTGGCGGTGGCCGGTGGTGTTGGGGGCCATGTCGGAGACGATCAGGTCGGCCGCGCCGCCGACCAGCGCCGCGAGCCGCGCGGCGACGGCCGGGTCGGTGAAGTCGCCCTCGATGAGCTCGGCCGGCGGCAGGGCGCCCATCGGCAACAGGTCGACGCCCGCCACCTGGCCGGCGCCTCTGGCCAGCAGCACCTGGATCCAGCCGCCGGGCGCGCGAGCCCAGGTCGATCACCCGCGGCGCCGCGGCGGATCAGCCGCAGCTTGTCGTCGATCTCGGTCAGCTTGAAGGCGGCGCGAGAGCGGTAGCCCCTCGCCTTCGCCTCGGCGACGTAGGGATCGTTGAGTTGCCGCTCCAGCCAGGCCTGCGACGAGGCGGTCCGCTGCTTGGCGGTCTTCAGGCGCTGCGCCGCCGGCCGGGCCTCGCCGCCGCCCGGCGGACGCACCATCCGCTTGCGGGGCGGCCCAGGGGTCGACTTCGGCATCACCGCCGCCGGCGGCGGCGGCGCCGTCGCCGCTCGCTCATCAGCGACATCAGGACGCCTTCGCGCAGGCCGCGGTCGGCGACCCGCACCCGCTCGCACGGCCAGACCGCCTGCACCGCCTCCAGGATCGCGGCGCCGGCCAGCACCAGGTCGGCGCGGTCCGGGCCGATGCAGGGCTGGCGGGCGCGCTCGGCGGTGGTGAGCGCCGCAAGCCTGGCGCGCACCGATTCGCACTCGAAGCGCGTCATCCAGAGCCCGTCGACCTTCGTGCGGTCGTAGCGCGGCAGGCCGAGGTGCAGGCCGGCCAGGCTGGTGATCGCGCCCGAGGTGCCGATCAGGTGGCCGCGGCCTGCGTCGAACAGCGGACGCAGCGGCTCGGCGTCGGTGAACGCGGCGAGCGGCGTCCTGACGGCGTCGACCATCTCCTGGAACCAGGCCGCCTCCTCGCCTTCCCCGTCGCCGCCCGCATCGCTCTCCGGGAAGCGCTCGGCGAGGGTCACCACGCCGATCGGGATCGAGAGCCAGGCGGCGATCGGCGGCGCGCCGCGCGTCTCGTCGCGCCGTTGGCGCAGATCGACCCACGCCAGCTCGGTCGAGCCGCCGCCGACGTCCAGCACCAGCGCCGCGTCGGCCTCGCGGTCGATCAGGTTGGAGCAGCCGGCGACCGAGAGCCGCGCCTCCTCGCGCGGACTGATGATGTGCAGGGCGATGCCGGTGCGGGCCTGGGCCTCGGCCAGGAACTCGGCGCCGTTCGCGGCCATGCGGCAGGCCTGCGTGGCGATGGCGCGCAGGCGCACCGGCTGGCGGCGGCGCACCTTGTCGGCGCAGACGCTGAGCGCCGCGAACGCCCGCTCCATGGCGGCCTCCGACAGCCGTCCCGACTGGCTGAGCCCCTCGCCCAGCCGCACGATGCGCGAATAGGCGTCGACGATCCGGAATCCCCGCTGGGTGGGCTGGGCGATCAGCAGGCGGCAGTTGTTGGTGCCCAGATCGAGCGCCGCGAAGTGGGTGGGCGCGCGATCGCGCCGCGCTGGCTTTCCGTCGCGACCCTGGGACGCCGCGAGCGTCTCAGCCATTCGGCACACCGTCCGCTTCGACTTTCGTTGCGGCGGGCGCGCCACCCTGGCGCCGGGGCGCGCTCGTCGTTCTTGGCAACTTAGCAACCACGGTCCGCGACCGGAAGACGCAGCTTGCTCCACAGGAAGAAGGCTCTACGTTCATTTCCCAGTCAGGGTGGGGGAGTAAATTAGCCTTCATGGATATGCGCGATTCACCCTCCGCATGGGAGCCGGGCGCCAAGGGCCCGCATCCCGAGGTCGTCGCCCACATAGATGACGAGGCGGCGTCCTCGCCGTTCCGCGTCGCGAAGTTCGGCATCGGCCAGGTGGTCAAACACCGCGTCTTCTCGTTCCGCGGCGTGATCTTCGACGTCGACCCGGTCTTCGCGAACACCGAGGCCTGGTGGCAGGCGATCCCGGCCGAGATCCGGCCCCACAAGGACCAGCCGTTCTACCACCTGCTGGCTGAGAACGACGAAGGCGGCTACGTCGCCTACGTCTCGGAGCAGAACCTGCTGGCGGACACCACCGGCGAGCCGGTCGGCAATCCGCACACCTCGCTGGTCTTCGACGGCTTCCACCGCGGCCGCTACCACCTGCGCCCGCGCATCACCCACTGAGCGTCCTCGAACGGCGCGGCGCCGGATCGCCGTTCGCCTAGCCGACCCCAGCTTCACGCAATCCGCACGCGCGTTCCCAAACTCGTGAACGCGAGCGCGGCAGACATCTAACGGCCTGAATCGCGGGGCATTTCCTGCGCCGCGCAGCTGAACACAACCTGATAGCAAATATTCTGGATTGCTATCGAGAGATGTAGGTGTAGGCTGGCGACATTCACTTCATGGTTTCATCCGGCCGGGATACCGAAGGCCGTCCTGCGCCCTGTAAATGGGAGTGAGCTATGCCAGCCCAGAAGAGCGATGACGCGGACAAGCTCGCCGAGGCCGGCGCGACCCCGCCGCCGCCGGACGACTTCCACAAGTTCCTGGTGAGCCTCGCCACCGATCCGGCCAAGCTCGGCGCCTTCATCAAGGACCCGGACGCGGCGATGACGGCAGCCGGCCTCTCGGAGGCCGACCAGGCGGTGCTGAAGAGCGGTCATCCATGGATGATCCACGGCCGCCTGAGCGGTCAGTCGACCCAGCTGATGCTGGTCACGCCGCCGCCGATCACCCTCCTCATCGTCGACCTGGCCGCTGCGGAAGGCGGCCAAGTCGCCGGGCAACCGACCGTCCGCCAACTGCCGCAAGGGAGCCAGCCGATGTATCCCAACTATCCCATCTACCCGCCGCCCGTGCACCCGATCTATCCGCCGCCGGTGTACCCGGTGGTCTACCCGCAGGTGCATCCGCAGCTGGTGATCCATCCGCAGGTCGTCCACCCGGTGATCGTCCCGCCGCAGCAGGTCATCCACCCGCAGATCGTCCACCCGCAGGTGGTGGTCCACCCACAGATCCATCCGCTGATCTACCCGATCCAGCCGGTCTTCCCGCCGCCGGTCACGCCGGTCTACCAGCCGCAGCAGGTGGAAGCGCTGCGGGCGCAGTATTCGCTCTATCCGCAGTACATCAACCTGCACCCGATCTTCCCGATCTACCCGCCGCCGCAGATCCATCCGATCTGGCCGCCGCCGCAGATTCACCCGATCTATCCGCCGCCGGTGATCCAGCAGCTCTATCCCCCCGTGTATCCGCAGCTGCTGATCTATTCGCCGTACGCGCGGCCTGCCGGCACGTAAGCGCGCCCGGCAGGGCCGGCCCCTGGTCGCGCGGACCTTCCCTCCCCTCGCGCGGCCAGGGCGCCGCACTTTCGTCAACGACAAGGAACCAGTCGCATGGCCGCAGCCAGCAGCAGAGCGCCCGCCAGCGCGGACGGCAAGACTCACCGCGCGCAGGGCAATGGCGCGCACAAGGGCTCGCTCATCGTGGTCGGGACCGGCATCCGAACAGTCGGCCACCTGACGATGGAGGCCGTCGCCTGGATCAAGCAGGCCGACAAGGTGCTCTACGTGGTCGGCGATCCGATCGCCGAGGCGATGCTCAAGGAGCTCAATCCCGACGGCGCGGAATCGCTCACGGTCCTCTACGCCGAAGGCAAGCAGCGCATCGAGACCTACAACCAGATGATCGAGCGGACGCTCGAGTGCGTGCGCGCCGGCATGGTGACCTGCATGGCCTGCTACGGCCACCCCGGCGTCTTCGTCTATCCGTCGCATGAATCCATCCGCCGCGCCCGCGCCGAGGGCTTCGTCGCGCGGATGCTGCCGGGCATCTCGGCGGAGGATTGCCTGTTCGCCGACCTTGGGGTCGATCCGGGGATCACCGGTTGCCAGTCGTACGAGGCGACCGACTTCCTGGTGAACGGGCGCAAGATCGATCCGACCAGCTCGGTGGTGTTGTGGCAAATCGGCGTGGTCGGCGACGCCACCTTCAAGAAGGCGGGCTACGACCTGTCGGCGATGCCGCTGCTCGTCGAGCGGCTGTTGTCGATCTATCCGCCGAACCACCCGATGTACCTCTACGAGGCGGCGGTGTTCCACGGCTGCGAGCCGGTGATCCGCCAGGTGACGGCGGCCGAGCTCGCTTACGGACCTTTGTCGGCGGGTTACACGCTCTACATCCCGCCCGCCTACGCGACCCAGAGCGATCCGACGACCTACTACCGCATGCAGGCCATCCAGTCGGCGGCGGGCGTAATGTCGGGCGCGGGCGCCCCGGGCGGGGCGATGGCGGGCGCTGCGATCGGCTGAGGTCCGGACCAAGCGCAGGCATGGCGGCGCCGAACCCCTACCTGGACTTCTTCAACGCCCTGCCGCCCTGGTGCCGCGCCGAGACCTCGCCTGGGATCTCGGCGGCCGAGCTCTACTCGCCCGACTGGCTGGCGCTGAAGGCCGCCATCGCCGGACACTTCGCGTGGGCGGTCCCCAACGAGGCGGCGATCGACTGCATCCGCCGCCATGCGGACGCAGTGATCGAAATCGGCGCTGGCAGCGGCTACTGGGCCCGGCTGCTCCGGGAGGCGGGCGTCGACGTGGCCGCGTTCGACACGACGCCGCCGGCGTTCACCTGGACCAAGGTCGAGGCCGGCGACGAGCGGCAGGCGGGCGCCGCGGAGGGGCGGGCGCTGCTGCTCTGCTGGCCGCCCTGGGCCGCGCCGATGGCCGCCGGCGCGCTGGCCGCGTTCCGCGGCGAGGTGGTGATCTACGTCGGCGAATGGATGGGGGGCTGCGCCGAGCCCGGCTTCTTCGCCGCCCTCGCCGCCGGGTTCGAGCCGATCGACGCCGTCGACATCCCCCGCTGGCACGCGCGCTCGGACCGCCTCTGGGTGTTCCGCCGCCGGCGCTAATAGTCCTTGCGCCAGCGCACCTCGATCTCGGAGTCGCCGGCGTTGGCGGTGGCGGGGCTGCCGGAGGCGGGAGCCGAAGGGCCACCTCCGAAGCGGGAGACTAACGACAGGTCCTTCTTCACTCGCCATTCGACGTAGCCGGCCGGGCCGTTGGCGCTGCCAGCGATCTCGATGTAGACGTTGTTGGTCACGTACTTGCCGCCCGAGAGGATGGCGCCGGGCGTATCGCCGCCGAACGCCAGCCGGTCCAGGTGGGCGAACGAGCGCAGGTTGCCGGTGATGTCGAACCCGGCGCCGCCGGCCATCGAGGCTGCCGCCGAGGCCAGCGTCGCCGCGTCGAGCGGCGAGAGCTGCGAGGCCGACGCGCCGAACAGCACCTGCGAGAGCACCTCGTCGGCCGGCAGCACCGGCGTCGAGGTGAGCGAGATCCTCGGCTTGTCGGCCGTGCCCTCGATGCGGATCACCGCGGTCAGCGAGGGGTCGTCGCGGGTGGCGGTGAGGTCGAGGCGGATCTTCGCCGCGTCGGTCGACAGGTAGACGACGCCGCGGTTGTCGAACTGGAAGCGCTTGCCGGCGAAGTCGAAGTCGCCGCGCACCACGTGGGCCGTGCCCCCCAGGACCGGATCGGCGGTGGTGCCGGTGACGGTGGCGTCCAGCGAGAGCTCCAGGTTGAGCCCGCGCCCCTTCAGGAAGACGCCGCGCGGCGCCTTCAGCGACATGTCGAGCGTGACGGCGGGCGCGTGTTCGCTACTCGGCCCGCGGTGCGCCCGCCGGTTCCCGGCTGGCGGTGGAGCTCCACCACGTCCATCGGCGTCACCCCCGAGGGGTTCGGCGGATTGGCCGCGACGTCGGCGCGATCGATGGTCAGCACGCCGGTCAGCTTCACGGCCCCGTCGGCGTCGCGGCTGATGGTGGTCTGGCCGGACGCCGTGGCGGTGGCGATGTCGTTGTCGATCAATCGGAAGCGGTTGAGGTCGAGCCGGAACGAGCTGACGCCGGCCCGCTCCAGGCTGATGCGGCCCTGCCCGGCCACCGATCCGCCCGAGCCGTCCTGGCCGGTGAAGTTGCTGACGTCGATGGCGCTCTGGTCGAGCCGCGCGGCGATGCTGACGTTGGCCAGCTTCAGGCCGGTCGCCGCGTCGCTGAAGGCGCCGTCCGAGATCGCCGCCTCGCCGCGCGCCTGCGGATCGGCCAGCGTGCCGGCGAGCGTCCCGGTGGCGTGGACATTGCCCGCCAGGCTGCGCTCGCCGCCCATGAAGAGGGTCCACAGCGGCTTGATCTCGCCGTCGGCCGCGAAGTCGCCGCGCATCGGGGCGGTGCGCACCAGCGCGATGTGGAACGGCGCGGCCGAGGCGACCGCCGGCAGCACCAGATGGGCGTGGCTCGAGAGGCCCTGGCCGTTGCCGAGTTGCGCGTCGAGCGTCATCGCCTCGCCGCCGAGCTCGGCCTTCACCACGCCGTCGATGCCCTGGCCGGCGCTGGCGCCGCGCTCGCCCGCGCCGGTGAGCTTGGCCTCCATCGCGCCGCCCAGGTGCGCGCCCTCGCCCGAAAGCGTCAGGTCGGCGTCGAACCGGCCCGCGAAGTCCTGGTCCAAGAGGCCGAGCCCCACGTTGGTGAGCGCCGCCTTCGCCGTGAGGCTCTCGCCCGCCTGACGCACGTTGACGTCGGCTCGCCCGCCGCCGACGTCGGCCAGCAGCGTCAGCGAGCGCTCCTTGTCGGTCAAGCGCAGCACGGCGGGGCTCAGGGTCTTGAAGTCGACGCCGCGCAGGCGCCCGCCGCCGATGAAGGTCGCGCCATAGACCGGCGCCTCGCCGTCCAGCTCGCCCGAGCCGTCGGCGCGCCAGCTGCCGTGCGAGGTGTAGCCGGCGGCGCTGACGCGATAGGGCATGGCGGCGAGCGGCCCGTCGGCCGTCAGGCTCGCCCTTCTCCACCAGCAGGCCGCCGACCTTGGCGAGCGCATCGGTCGCCACCAGCTTGAGGCTGGCCCGCGCGCCGCCGGACCCTTGCGTGATGGTGAGGTGGCCCGACGCCTCGCCCCGGGTCAGGAAGGCGCCGGCGCCGGCGCTGACCGCCAGGTCGGCGGACGACGCTGCGCCGCGGCGCAGCGAGGCCCGGCCGGAGGCGTGCGCGCCGCCGGCGTCGATGTCGAGCCCCGTGAAGTCCACCCCGTCGCCCTGGAAGCGGAAGGCGGTCGCGGCGTGCGCCGGACCATAGGGACTGGCGGCGGCGAGCGTGAAGGCGCCGTTGGTGTCGGCCGGCCCCTTGAGGAAGCTCAAGGTGACGTGGGCGTCGGTCAGCCGCAGCTGCGGCAGGTCGATCGCGGCGAAGGTGGCCGTGAGGTCGGCGCGGGGATTGCCGAACGTGCCGGTGACCGCGCCGCCGCCGTCGGCCGCGCCGGCGATCTCCAACGGCCCGACCTCGAGCGGCCCCTTGGCCTGCCAGGCGACCTTCAACGCCAGCGTGCCGTCGCCGCCGACCAGGCCGGTCGCGCTGGCCGCCCCGGCCGCGCCGCTGAGGTCCGCCTTGGTCACCTCGAACGCGCGTCCGTTCCAGATCGCCTGGCCCTTCAGCGCCGGCGTGGCGCCTAGCAGCCGGTCGAGGTCGGCGTAGCCGCTGGCGAAGCCCTTGGCGTTCGCATCGAAGGTGAAGCCCCACGGGTTGCGGCCCGACTGGCTGGCGGTCCAGCCGGTCGTCATGACGCCCTTCGCGCCTTGGTGGGCGAGCGGCGAAGTTCGAGAAGCTCGCCTGGCCCTTGAACGACAGGCCGCCGAAGAGCCCGCTGGCGCCGGTCCCGGCCACCGTCAGGCCCGGGCCGGCGACGTTCACCTGTTTCACCAGCAACCGGCCGTCCGGCAGCCAGGTCACCTGCCCGGCCACCCGAGGACGACCGCCGAGCAGCGCGGCGAAGAGGCCGGCGCCCTCGCCGCCGTCGCCGTCGAGCGTCGCCTGCACGACGGTCTGGCCGCCGCCCCAGCCGAGGCTGGCGGGTCCGGTCGCCCGCGCCAGCCGGTAGCCCCAGGCGTTCGGGCCGTCGATCGCGACCTGGCCGGCCAGGACGCCGCGGCCCGGCTTGCCGTTGAAGGTTCCGGCAAAGCGCGCTCCGCCCATCGCGGGCCAGCCGATGATCCGCTGGGCCTGACGCGCCACGATGCCGACCGCGAGGCCCTTGGCGCCTACGATCTGGCGCGCGAAATCGGCCTCGCCGCGGGCCACGAGGTCGGCGTTGTCGGAGCCGGCGGTGATGTTCACTGCATCGAGGCCGTCGGGCGCCTTCGCGCCGGTGATCTGGAACCGCGCCTCCGGCCCGAGCATGTGCTGATAGCCCGCCAGCAGGCGCGAGGCCGCCAGCGCGATCCGGCCGTCCGCCTCGCCGCCCTGCGGCGTCCACGCCCCCCGCGCCTGCACCGGAACCAGGTCGCCGCTGCGGCTCGCCACCTCGAAGCGTCCCCGGCTGGTGGTGCCCGTGGCGCTGGCCTCGACCAGGAACGGCCTGTCGGCCGCCAGCCCGAGCGCGCCGGCCATCGCGCCGCCCTCGGCCTCGCGGGCGTCCACGGCCAGCCGGATGGTCTTGTCGCGGCCAAGGTCGAAGGCCGCGTCCAGGCGGTCGCCGGCGTGGGTCAGGCTGGCGGCGTTGACATGCCCCGCCATGCCGCCGAGGCGCCGCAGCTCGAAGGCGCCGTCGACGTCGTAGAGCCCGTAGCGCGTCGAGAACGCCGGCAGCAGCTCGACCCGCGCGGCGAGCTTGTCGACGGCCACCGTTACCGAAGAGCCACCCCCCGCGGCCGCTCGCTTTGGCGAGGGCGCCCGCAGCACCGTCAGCAGACGGGCGTCCAGCTCACTGACGGCGAGGCGCCGGCGCAGCAGCTGCGGCCAGTCCCACCGCATACGGACGGCTCTCGCATCGAGCCATGGCCCGTTGTCATCGCTGATGGTCAGTCGCCTGATGGTGAAGTCGCGCCAGACGTCGCCCTCGAGACCCTCGACGTGCAGACGGCCGTATCCAGCGAGGTTCAGGCTATCGAGGGTTGAAGCGGCGAGACCGCGGCCGGTGGGCGTCAGCACGCCATAGCGAAGGACGATCCCCACCACCGCCACCAGGCCGACCAGCGCGACGATCGCAACGCCGGCCATGCGCGGCCCTGACCGTCGGCGGCGCGGCGGTGCGGGCGTTTCGCGCTCTGGCGCAGCCTGGCTCAAAAGCTCTGCCCGATGCTGATGTAGAACTGCGCCCAGGGATCGCCCTTGCGACGCGTCACCGGCGTGGCGATGTCGAAACGCAGCGGACCGAATCCCAGGTTGTAGCGCACCCCGACTCCCGCCCCGACATCCACGTGGCTGAGGTCGGGGACGAAAGTTGGGCCGAGCGAGCCGGCGTCGATGAAGCCGACGACGCCCCACGGCCCGGTGACGTGCCGGCGCACTTCCACCGAGGACTCGAACAGCGAGGCGCCCCCGAGCGGCGTGCCGTCGGCCAGCTGCGGTCCGACCTTCTGGTAGCCGAAGCCGCGAACCGACCCGCCGCCGCCGGCGAAAAAGCGCCGGTCGGCCGGCACGTCGGGGATCGTGCCGCCGAGGATCGAGCCCAGCTTCACCCGCGCCGCCACCACCGTGTTGGCGTCCGCGTCGAGCGAGAAGTAGCCCGAGGCCTGTCCCTGCAGTTTCAGGTAGGGCAGCGTGCGGTCGCCCGTCACGTAGGTCGGGTCGGCCTCGGCCTGCACGCGCCAGCCGCGGGTGGGGTTGAGCGGATCGTTGGACCTGTCGAGCGCGAAGCCGGCGAGCCCGGAGAAGATCAGCAGCTTCAGCTTCTCGCCGACCGGGACGCCGTTCGGGTTGATGGAGGTCTTCTCGCGCGTGCTCACCGCGTCGATGGCGGTCCCGAGCGTGATGAAGGTGGTGCGGGTGTAGTGACGCTCGACGTTCACGCGCAGGCCGAGCCCGTCGTCGTTGTACGCGTCGGTGTCGTCGCCGAAGACATCGCCCCCGACCTTGAAGATCTGGTCCGCCCGTCGCCAGTCCGGCAGGTCGAGCTCGGCGTCGAGCTTCTGCTGGATCTGCGCCAGGCGTCCGGTCAGGTTCAGCGTGTCGGCGCTGCCCAGCAGGTTGTAGGCGCTCCACTTGGCGTCGACGCCCGCTCCTTCGCTGGTCGAATAGCCGCCGCCGAGCTCGATGGTGTGGGGTGGGCGATCGCCCAGGCTCACCACCACCGGCCGCAGCCCCTCGACGCTCTCGTCCTCGGGCGCCAGCGACACCGTCACCGAGTTGAACACGCCGGAATCGCGCAGCCGCTGCTCGAGCTTGGCCACCTTGGCGGGATCGTAGACCTGGCCCTTCTTCCAGGGCGCGAGCCCGCCTACCCAGGCCGGGGCGGGTACGGCCCTTGCCGACCACCTTCACCCCGTCGAGGCGGACCAGTTTGCCGGCGGCGAAATGGAAGGTGGGCTGGACCGTGTGGTCCTCGTGGTCGACCACCACCCGGCGCGGGCGCACCGTCGCGTCGGCGTAGCCGCGGTCGCGCAGGGTCGCCGCCACCCGGCCCTCGGCGGCCACCACGTCGGCGGCGCGGCCGGGCGCGCCAGCCTTCAGGGCCAGCGACTTGTCGACGGCGGCGAGCGTGGCGGCGTCCGGCGGCGGCCCGTCCCAGACGATCTGGCTCGCGCCCAGCGCGGACCGCGGCCCCGGCGTCACCTGCACGATGGCGCTGGGCGTGTCGCCCTCGCCGACGTCGGCCTCGACCTGGTAGTCGTAGTAGCCCTCCGCGCGCAGTACGGCGATCGCCGCCTCGCTGGCCTCGCGGGCGCGGCGGCGGGCGTCGACGCGGCTCTCGGGGTGGGTCTTGGAGACGCCGATGGCGCGCTCGATCGCGCCCCTCAGGGGCTTGTCGAGGTCACCCTGGACGGCCGCTTTCGGCTCAGCGGCCAGGGCGGCGGCGGGCGCGAGCAGGCTGATCGCCACCGAGGCAAGGATCGCAGCCTGAACTCGTCCCACGCACCGTCTTTCTTCCCGGCGCCTCCCCGAATCCCGTTTAGTGCGCACGGTTCAAGGTGTCACCGGGCTTGGACCTTGGCGCAAGCGGCATGGCGGCGCAGGGCCGGCGTGCCGCCCTGCGCGCCTCGGGCGGCCTCGCCCGCGGGTGTGTCTTAAGCCGCGGTCAGGTCGACGGCCGAACTCGCGGCCGGTCTTGCGGTCGCGGCGCAGCTCGAAGCCGACCTTCTGGCCTTCGGCGAGCTCGCCGAGGCCGGAGCGCTCGACCGCCGAGATGTGGACGAAGACGTCCTTGCCGCCATCGTCGGGCTGGATGAAGCCGTAGCCTTTCTGGGCGTTGAACCACTTCACGGTTCCGGTAGTCATGTATTCCACCTTGTTCGGGGTTGGGGGGCGCGGGCGCCCTGCGGCGGCGCGCTGTTCAGATCAAATTCTCGAAGAGGGCGGAGCCGGACCGGCGAAGGCGAAGACCTTGTGCGCAGGGTTAGACAGCCGAACCAAAGCGAATTCGACGGGACGGACATAGAGCAAATTCCGGCCGCTGCAAGCTCAGCGGTACGCGTTTTGCGCGGCGTATTGGCGCCGTGATGATCGAGGGGCGCAGTCGCCAGCGCGGCCGCGCCGTCCCTCGCCAGCCGAACTTTGCACAAATGATGGGCGCTGGCGGCGTCGGCGCGATTGCGGGCGGCTGCGCGGCTTGCGCCGAGGCGACGGCGCGGTGGAAGGAAGAACGACCCCAAGCCGGGACGATGAGCTCCGATTCCACCGTGGCCAAGGACATGAACCTCGCGGACCTCGCGTCCCCGCCCGGCGCGGCCTACCCGCGGGGACGGGCATATGACGAGATGTTCGCAGCCGACGGCGGCGTTCGCCCGCACTACCAGCTGCTGCAGGAGCGCATCGCTTCCTTGAGCGCCGAGGAGCTGGCCGAGCGCCAGCGCACGCTGGAACGCTCGTTCCTGCTGCAGGGGATCACCTTCACCGTGTACGGCGCGGAGAGCGCCACCGAGCGGATCATCCCGACCGACCTCTTCCCGCGCATCATCTCGGCCGGCGAGTGGGCGACGATCGAGAGCGGCCTTACCCAACGGCTCACGGCGCTGAACGCCTTCCTCGCCGACATCTACGGCGACCAGAAAATCCTGATGGACGGTGTCGTGCCGCGCGATCTGGTGCTGGGCGCGGCCTCCTACCGGCGCGAGATGCGGCATCTCTATGTGCCGCACAACGCCTACGCCAACGTCTGCGGCTCCGACCTGATCCGTGGGCAAGACGGCGCCTTCATGGTGCTGGAGGACAACCTGCGGGTCCCCTCCGGCGTCTCCTACATGCTCGCCAACCGCGACGCATCGCGGCGCACATTCCCTGGCGTCTTCCGCCAGGCCGGCGTGCGCCAGGTCGAGCGCTATCCCGACCTGTTGCTGGCGACGCTGAAGAGCATGGCGAGCGAGTGGCGATCCAACCCTCAGGTCGTTGTGCTGACGCCGGGTGTCTACAACTCCGCCTACTACGAGCACGCCTACCTCGCCCGGCTGATGGGCGCGCCGCTGGTCGAGGGCCGCGACCTCGTCATGCACGACAACCACGTCTTCATGCGCACCACGGCGGGCCTGCGGCGCGTCGACGTGATCTACCGCCGCGTCGACGACGATTTCATCGATCCGCTGACCTTCCGCCGGTGACTCCTCGCTGGGCGCCGCCGGCCTCTTCAACGCCTACCGGGCCGGCAACGTGGTGATCTGCAACGCCCCGGGAACCGGGGTCGCCGACGACAAGGCGGTCTACGCCTACGTGCCCGACATCATCCGCTACTACCTCGGCGAGGACGCCATCCTGCCCAACGTGGAAACCTTCCTGTGCCGCGAGAACAGCCAGCTGGGCCACGTGCTGGCCAACCTCGAGACGCTGGTGGTCAAGGCGGTCGGCGCGTCCGGCGGCTACGGCATGCTGGTGGGGCCGCACGCCAGCGCCAGCGAGCGGGCCGCGTTCGCCGAGGCGCTGAAGGCCGACCCGGCCAACTATGTCGCCCAGCCGGTGATCCAGCTCTCCACCGCGCCTTGCGTGATCGAGGGCAAGATCGAGCCACGCCACGTGGACCTGCGGCCCTTCATCCTCTCAGGCGAGAAGGTGGTGGTGACCCCGGGCGCGCTGACCCGCGTCGCCCTGCGCCGCGGCTCGCTGGTCGTCAACTCCAGCCAGGGCGGCGGCTCGAAGGACACCTGGGTGCTCGCCGAGGAACCGGCCCACCCATGATGTTGGCCCCATGATGCTCGCCCGGGTCGCCGACAGCCTCTACTGGATCGGCCGCTACATCGAGCGCGCCGAGCACGTCAGCCGGCTTTCGGCGGTCATGCTGAACGCCACGCTGGACCGCACGCAGGGCGCCGAGCAGACCGGCCGCATCGGGCTCGCCGCCCTCGGCGAGACCGACACCGGCCGCGCCGACCATACCTACGAGGCCGCGCGCGACCTGGCGCTCGACCGCACCGACGACGGCTCTGTGGTCGTCTCGTTGGCCCGCGCCCGCGAGAACGCCCGCCAGGTGCGCGACCAGATCACTACCGAGACCTGGGAGGGGCTCAACGAACTCTACCTACGCGTCACCGCGCCGGCCTCGGAGGCGGCGTTCGATGACGATCCCCCCGGCTTCCTGACCGAGATCATCGCCGACCTGCACCTCTTCAAGGGCGCCGCCGACACCACGCTTAGCCACGGCGAGGGCTGGCGCTTCCTGCTGCTGGGCGTCCACATCGAGCGCGCCCAGCTGATCGCGCGGCTGCTGGAGGTCTGCTTCACCGATGGCCGCACGCCGACGGTCACCGAGCCGATCGCGATGATGAGCGTGCTGCGCATGGCCTGCGCGCTGGAGCCCTACCTTCGGACCTACACGGCCGACATCAATCCGCGCTTCATCCTGGAGTTCCTCATGTTCGACGAGGCGTTCCCGCGCTCGGTGCGCTTTTGCACGGCGCGCATCCAGGAGCTCCTGAGCCAGCTCGCCGGCGAACTGGGCGCAGCGCGCTCCGACGCCCTGCGCCTCGCCGGCCGGCTCGACGCGCGCCTGAAATACGCGGACATCGCCGAAGTGGAGGCCACCGGCGCGGGCGCTCTGCTGGCCGCCGTCGCCCGCGAGTGCGCCGCCATCCACGAGGCCATCTACTCGACCTTTGTGGCCTACCCCCTCGAACTGGGCCTGCCCGCCTGATGCTGCTCCCCAAATGCTCTTAGAGATCCGGCACGTCACCCAGTACCACTACGCCGCGCCGGTGCGCGAAAGCGTCATGGAGCTGTGGATGCAGCCGCAGAAGTCGGCGACCCAGCGGCTCTTGAGCTTCGAGCTGGAGATCGAGCCGGCGGCGCAGCTCTTCTCCTACGCCGACAGCTTCGGCAACGCGGTCTACCACTTCGACGTCCCGCAGCCGCACGACCGACTGCAGATCCTCGCGCGCTCGGCCGTGGAGACGCAGCATCCCGCGCCCCTGCCCCATGCGCTGGACATGGGCGAGTGGGACCGGCTGCGCAGCGACTTCATTCAGGGCGAGTGCTTCGACTTCCTGCGGCCGCACGGCTACGCCCGCCGCACCGCGGCGCTCACGCGCTTCACCGAGGCAAAGGGGATCGATGCGTTGCGCCGCCTCGACCCCCTGAGCGCGGCGCGGCGCCTGAGCGAGGTGATCTATGAATCGTTCGAGTACGAGGCCGGCGTCACCGAGGCCGACAGCCCGATCGACCACGCGCTCAACGAGGGCCGCGGCGTCTGCCAGGACTTCGCGCACATCATGATCGCCATCTGCCGGGACTGGGGCCTGCCGGCGCGCTACGTCTCGGGCTACCTCTTCACCGACCGGGCGCGCACCCACGACCGCTCAGATCCCGACGCCAGCCATGCCTGGGTGGAAGCGTTCCTGCCGTCGCTGCGCTGGGTGGGGTTCGACCCCACCAACAAGATCATCGCCGGCGAGCGGCATGTCTGCGTGGCGGTCGGCCGCGACTACAGCGACGTGCCGCCCTCGCGCGGCGTCTTCAAGGGCGAGGCCGAGAGCCAGCTGGCGGTCGGCGTATCGGTGCGGCGCGCCCGGGCCGCGCCGGCCGAGCCGGAGTTCCTGCGGATGGCCCGCCCCGCCTTCGCGGGCGCCGCCCCTCGCCGCCGCACCTCACTGGTCGGCCTTGCCGACCAGCAGCGCCACCAGCAGCAGCAGCAACAGTAAAGTCGCGGCAAAGAACGGAACGTCGGGCGTTACGCAGCGACGAAGCCCGCTTCGACCCCCGCCGGCAGCCAGACCAGGAGGCGCGCCAGCACCTCGCTCACCGGGCGCCCGCAGGCCTCCGCCGCCGCGCGCGTCGCGGTGTGCGCGTCGCCGCCCGCCGACAGCGCTTCCAGCCAGGCGAACGCCCAGGGCTCCAGCATGTGGACGCGCACCGCGTAGCGGCGCCGCGCCACCGCGACCAGCGTCTCGCACGCCGGCGGCGGCGACGGCCGCGCGCCGGCGCGGGCGGCGGCCAGCGCCTCGGTGAAGTCGAAGCCGAGCCGCAGCAGCCGCAGCGTCGCCGGCGTGCGCAGCCGCACCCCAGGCTGCAGCAGCAGCGCCGGATCGAGCGGCGGCGCGGGCGGCTCGCCTTCCAGGCCGAGGGCGCGGCCCGACTCGGCGATCGCCCGCTCCAGCCGCGCCAGGTCGGCGGGCAGCGCGGCCAGCGCGCCGCCCACGCCCGGCGGCCGCGTCGCCGCCAGATAATCGGCGAAACCGCCGCCGAGATCGTAGAGCGACGGCGACGTCGAGGGCCGCGCCCCAAGATAGGCCCCCGCGAAGAGGTTGAAGACCTCGTCGCCCACCAGCGCCGCCAGCGTCGGGAACTCGGCGCGCAGGCATTCGGCGAGGCGCAGCACATAGCTGCGGGCGTAGATCGCCAGCCGCGCGCGGGGCGAAAGTGGGCCGGACCCGACCACCACCTCGGCGGCGAGCGGGCCTGCGGCCGGATCCTCGGGCAGGTCCCAGACGCCGGCGGTGACGCGCGTCTGCAGCCAGGCCTGCAGGTCGGCCAGGGCGAGCCCAGCGCCCGCTTCAGGCATCGGCGAGACTGAGCTGGTGATCGATCGGCGTCGGGATGGCGTCATGGGCGGCGGCCGGCGCGGGCCCCGCCGCGGGCCGCGCGCCGGCGCGGGCGAGCTTGGCCTTGCCGAGCTCCGCCAGCAGCGCCTCGTAGGCCGGGATCCGCGCGTCCCACTCCAGCAGCGTGGAGACGGGGCCGGTGCGGGCCTGGGCCCGTGCGTAGAGCGGCCATACGGGCTCGGCGACCGGGTGGTCGTGGGTGTCGATCAGGTGCGAGCCGCAGTCGCTGCAGCCGGCGAGGTGCATCTGCACGATGCGCTCGGGCGGCAGCGCGTCGATGTAGACGGTCGCGTCGAAGCCATGGTTCGTGGCGCTGACGTAGACGTTGTTGACGTCGAGCAGCAGGCCGCAGCCCGTGTCCTCCGCGAGCCGACCGAGGAACTCCCACTCCGGCATCTGGCTGGCGCTGAATTCCAGGTAGCTCGAGGGGTTCTCCAGCACCAGCGGGCGCCCGAGCCAGTCCTGCACGGCGCGCACGCGGTCGGCCGTGTGGGCGAGGCCGGATTCGGTGAGCGGCATCGGCAAGAGGTCGTGGGTGTTGAGCCCTCCGACCCCGGTCCAGCACAGATGGTCCGAGACCCAGACCGCCCGCACGCGCTCGGCGAGGTCGCGCAGCGCCTCGAGATAGGCGCGATCGAGCGGGTCCGTGGTGCCGATCGAGAGCGAGACGCCGTGCATCACGACCGGCCGGTGCGCGGCGACCACCTCCAGCACGTGCGCGGCATAGCCGTGATGGCCGAGGAAGTTCTCGCTGATGATCTCGAACCAATCGGCGCCCCACTCGGCGGGGGGCGTCGCCATCAGGTGCGCGAAGTGGACGTCGCGCAGGCCGACGCCGTCGCCGAGGTCCGGCAGGCCGAGCCGCGCGGTCGGCTCAAGGTCGCGCTTGCGCCCCGCGGTCACGTCGAGGGCGGGAACGCCAGCCGCAGAGGCGTCGGCTTCGGCGGCGGCGGGGCGGTCCCGCCCGGGTCCATCACCTGGAAGTAGGCCTTCCAGGCGACGTCATGCACGTTTTCGCCGACCGCGAAGTTCACCTTCTGGTTGTCCAGCAGCACCGAGGTCCACTCGCCGTCCACCTGCTTGAAGCCGAACAGCTGCATGTTGCCGCTCTTCGGGAACACCTGCGAGGCCGAGATCGGCACCGCGCAGCCGCCGAAGGTGGCGCACTTGTTGTCGCCGGGCGCCGAATAGGCAGGGCCGGCGAACGGATTGCAGCCGCCCATCGTCAGGTGCGGGCCCTGCGGCGGCGAGCAGCGGCTGGGATCGCTGAAGGTGCGCATCGCCTTGGCGGTAGCGGTCGACATCGCGGCGCTGCAGTTGCCGCCGCCGGTGGTCAGCTGCACGAAGCCGCAGCCACCCTGCGCATGGCAGCCGTTGGAGCCGCGGCAGGAGTGGAACACGGTCACCTCGGCGCAGCTGTTCTTGCCGAGATTGCCCCCCGTGGCGTTGTAATCGACGCCCTGGCACGAGTGGTAAAGGACGCCGTCCTTGGGCGGATCGAGGCCGATCGAGAGGTCGGGCGCCTTGCCGAACACCGCCCAGCAGATCGCCATCCGGTCGCCCGAGCCCGACATCGACGGGAATGGGAACGCCACCGGCGAGGCCGACTGCGCCTGCGCGCTCCAGAACTCGTCGAGCACCGTGGTGACGCCGGCGATGGAGCCGGCCGAAGCCTGGCTCAGCAGCTTGTAGTAGTCGGGCGCCCCCGGCGGCGGCTTAGCGAGCAGGTTGAGCGCCCCGGCGACATCCGCCGGCGACGGGATCTGGGCGTTCTGCGGCGGCTTGTAGGCGGATGTCGTCAGGTCCTTGGCGGTCCAGGGGCCGTGCTTGGCGAGCCACTGCGGCCAGATCACCACCTCGTTCACATAGCTCGCCAGGATCTCCTGGAAGCACTCGTAGTGGTCGTGGATGTCGTTGTCGCCGCGGGCTGTCGCGTCGGCCGACGGCTCCAGGACGCCGGCGTCGCTATAGCTCGGATAGTCGGACTTCAGCGCGGTGACGTCGGCCTGGTACTGCGGCTTGACGGCCTGCAGGTTGGCGGTGCGCGCCAGGCGCAGCTTCTCGACCAGCGTCGAGCCCTCGCCCTGGTCGGTGATGGCGTCCATCATCAGGCCCATCTGGGCGAAGGCGATGTCCGGGTAGGTCTGCGCGACCGAGGCCTCGAAGCCCATGAACTCGCGCATCGGGTGGTCGGCGCCGGCGAACGAGTTGAACTCGTCGTTCTGCTGGCCGCCCTCATAGAAGACATGCTGCCAGAGCGTCGTGCCGTCCGAGTATTTCAGGTTCAGGTAGTCGAAGTAGCACTGGTACATCCAGCCGATGGTGCCGAACATCGGCAGCGGCTGGCCGGCCTGCCAGCTGGCGAACGGGACCTTCGGGAAGTACTTGCCGACCTTGCCGGGCTGGATGTCGGCGCGGGCGATCTGGTCCGGCTGCTCGATCACCAGGAAGAGCTGCAGCTGCTCGCGCGTCAGCCCGCCGATGTTCACCTTCACGTTCTGCTGATGGATGGTGTCCTTCAGGTCGATGATGTGCGGGATGACCGTCAGGCTCGGCCCGTAGCAGGTCCAGGCGTGCGTCTGCGGGTTCATCAGCGCCTTGCTGGTGAAGTCCGGCGCCGCGCCGTTCAGGTTGATGGTGGTCGCCATGTTGGCGGCGAGCTGCAGGTGCAGCATCTCCTGGATGAACACCGAGAAGACGATGTTGAACGCCTTCTCGTTGGCGGTGGTCGGATTGGCGGTGGTCGCCGGCCCCGGCCACAGCCGCCCTTCGTAGAAGCTGTTCCCCGCCCCGGTGATCTGGTGCATGCCCTGGATCGAGTAGAGCGCCGTCATGTAGAGCGGGATGGTGAAGAGCTCGACCTCGACCGCCGCCTGCGCGATGGCCCTGAGCGCCGCCGCGTCGGTCTTCTGGTTGGAAGGATCCCTGGGCGCCTGAGCGCTGGCGCTGACCGTCCTGAGCGTACGTTGCATCGCGTGCCTCCCCGACCACCTGGCCCGCGAGCAGCTTAGGAGTCTCGGCCGGAAGTTGTCTATCGCCAGTCACGCCCCAGGGGCGAAAAATCTTCCAGGCCTTCGCCTCCCCGCTGAAGCCAGGGGAGGCAACTCGCCTCACCGGGGTGAGCGGGAGGGGGCCTCGGGCGCCTGCTCCAATTCCAAGTCGATACCGACCTAGGGCGCGAGGCGGGCCAGCTCGGCTGCGACCAGCGCCATGAAGGCGCCCTGGGCGACGTAGAGCGAGGCGCGGAAGTCGCGGATCTTGTTGCGGCAGATGCCGGCCAAAAGGTGCAGGTGCCGCAGCTTCTCGTCGCGGGCTTGGGCCGGGTCGAGCCCCTTCATCGCCTTGAGGTAGTCGGCGATCGGCAGCTTGTAGACCGCCAAATCCCAGAAGACATGGCCCTCGGCGCCGCGCGCCACCCGCGGCCGCACGGTCGACAGCGAGAACATCGCCGACAGCAGGAACCCCGCAGCCGCCACCGCCAAGAGGACCCGGGCCGCCGCCGCGACCAGCCAGGCGTGCGGCCCGGCCGCGACATGGAACGTCACGAGGGAGTCGACCGAGTAGAGCACCATCACGCCGGAGAAGGCGAGCACCGCGGCGGCCTTGGTGTCGAAGAGGGCGATGTTGTCCTGCAGGACCGCGCGCTCGAAGTCGACGAACGTGTCGCTGAGCAGATCCTCTTCGATGCTCTCGAGCTGGTCCTCAACGGCCTCCATGCGCCACCCGTCTCAAGCCTCGCGATACCCCGGCAGCCCGCCCAGGACGCCGTTCGGCGACAGCACGTACTGGTGCACGCTTATGCAACGCGAGCGGAAACCGCCGGCGCTGGCCAGATAGTGGTACTCCCACATCCGGCAGAACACCTCGGGATCGCGACCGAGCTTGCGCGCGCCCAGCGCCTTGACCGCGTCCCGGTTGGACCGGAACTTCTCCATCCAGGCCAGCAGCGTCGGATCGTAGTGCGCGCCGATGTCCTGCACGTCCTCCACGTGGAAGAGCCCGTGCACGGCCGCGCCGATCTGGCCCAGCGTCGGCAGGTGCCCCTCCGGGTAGATGTACTTGTTCATCCAGGGATCGATGTGCCACGACGGCTCGTGCCCGACGATCGTATGGAGCAGCATACGCCCGTCCGGCTTCAGCGCCTTGCGGGCGATCTCGAAGAAGCGTCGGTAGTTGCGCCAGCCGACCTGCTCGAACATCTCGACGGAGATGATCCTGTCGACCGGCTGCGCCAGCGCAATGTCGCGATAGTCCTGCACGCGGACATCGATCGCGTCCGGCCCATAGCGGCGATGGATGTAGTCGCGCTGCACCGGCGAGATGGTCACGCCGACCGGCCGCGCGCGATGCTGCTGGGCCGCGTAGCCGGCGAACGCCCCCCAGCCGACCCCAATGTCCAGCAGGCTCTGGTCGGGCTGCAGACCCAGCTTCTCGAACACCAGCCGCTTCTTGGCGGCCTGGGCTTCGTCCAGGGTCTCGGCGCCGGTGCGGTAGTAGGCGCAGCTGCCCGTCATCGTCTCGTCGAGCGTCGCCTCCCACACCTCCGCCGGCAGGTCGTAGTGGATGCGGCCGACCTTCATCGCCCGCGTCTTGTTCTGGCGGTTCTGCAGCCGCGCCTGCAGGTAGAGCAGCGCGGTGGAGGGGTTCAACGGAACCTCGTTCCAGATGGCGACGGCGGTGAGGCGCGCGAACAGCTCCGCGAGGTCGTCGCACTCCCAGAGGCCATGCATGTAGGCTTCGCCGAGGCCGACCGAGCCCTCGGCGACGATCATGTCGTACGCCTCGGGCCTGATCTTCGGATCCCAGGGGTTGGCGCCGCCCGCTTCCACGCCGGCCTCGGCCAGCAACCCCCTGACCAGCCGCTCGGACTTCGAGGCGAAATGGCCGCGGCCCGACCGCGCGCTTCCGGCGGCCGGCCGGGCGAGGCGCGGCTCGAAGGTCGTGGGATCGTCGATCGTCTGCCGATCGCCACTGACGATGTCCGAGCTCATCGGCGAATTCCTGTATTCGAGGACCGAACGCACTGAATTGCACTGGTTAGATGGCGCTGCCGCCACGTAAGTCGGCGGCTATCGAGGTGAACAGGTTACAAACTCAGTCTTGTCTACCCACAGTTGCGCGTACTGCCGTATTGGAAGGCGAATGAGCTTAGTAAAGTCAAGCTTGCCGAACCAGGGCTGCGGGCGTCAAGTGGCGCGGGCCGCCAAGCTGGGCTGTGAGATTCTTGGCCGGCTGGCCGAACTCTGTTCGTTCATCGCGTTGATCGGCCACGGCGGCAGAACTAGCTTGAGGCCGGGGGAATGTGGAGCGTGTGCCTCGTGAGGCAGGTTTCTTGCCAATAGCGGAGACGCCATCCGGCGCGCCGGGATCGCCGGCGCACGCCCGTCGTCCTGCGGGGGCGCGGCGATGACCGACATTGCGCAGTGGCTGGCGGGCCTGGGCCTGGCGCAATACGCCGCTGAGTTCGAAGCGAACGACATCGATGCGTCGGTGCTGGGGGACCTGACCGACCAGGACCTGAAGGAGATCGGCGTCGCCTCGGTCGGACATCGCCGCCGCCTGATGGTCGCCATCGCCGCGTTGAACGGCGCCGCGGCGCCACCGGCCCCGAAACCCGCCCCGCCGGCCGCCGAAGCCGCTGCCGCGCGGGCGACGGACGGGGCCGAGCGCCGCCAGGTCTCCGTGATGTTCTGCGACCTGGTCAATTCGACGCTGCTGTCGGGGAACATCGACCCGGAGGACCTGCGCGACATCATCGGCGCCTTCCAGGCGGCCTGCACGCGCGTCATCAAGAGCTACGACGGCTTCGTCGCCAAATACATGGGCGACGGCATCCTGGCCTATTTCGGCTACCCGCGCGCCCATGAGGACGCCGCCGAACGGGCGGCGCACGCGGGCCTGGCGATCGTCGAACAGCTGAAGACGCTGCACACCGAGGCCTCGCCGATGCTTCAGGTGCGCGTCGGCATCGCCACCGGTCTCGTGGTGATCGGCGACATCGTCGGCGAGGGCTCGGCGCAGGAAGAGGCGATCGTCGGCCAGACGCCCAATCTCGCCGCGCGGCTGCAGACGCTGGCGGCGCCCGGGACGGTCGTCGTCTCCAGCGGCACGCGCCGGCTGCTGGGCGAGGTGTTCGCCCTGCAGTCGCTGGGCGCGCATGAGCTGAAGGGTTTTCCCAAGCCCGTCGAGGCCTGGCAGGTGACCGGCGAGCGGCGGGCGGAGAGCCGCTTCGAGGCCGCCCACGCCAGCCGCCGGCTCGACGACTTCATCGGGCGCGAGAGCGAGACCGGGGCCCTGCTCGCCGGGTTCGAGCGCGCCTGCGCCGGCGACGGCCAGGTGGTGCTGATCGCCGGCGAGGCCGGCATCGGCAAGTCGCGCCTCGTCGCGCAGTTCACCGAGCTGATCGGCGAAGCGCCGACGCGCGTGCGCTACCAGTGCTCGCCCTATCACCGCGAGAGCCCGCTCTATCCGGTCATCCAGCAGCTGCACCACGCCTTCGACCTGCAGCCCGGCGACAGCGACGAGGCGCGGCTGGACAAGCTCGAAGCGGGCCTGCGGCGCGCCACCCAGCGCGTCGAGGAGATCGCCCCGCTGTTCGCCTCGCTGCTCTCCATCGCGCCGGGCAAGCGCTATCCGGCCCTCAGCGTCAGCTCGGCGCAGCAGCGGCGCCAGACGCTGGCGGCGATCCTCGACCAGATGGAGGGCCTGGCGCGGCAGGCCCCGCTGCTGATCGTCTGCGAGGACGTGCACTGGGCCGACGCGACGACGCTGGAGGTGCTCGACCTGGCGATCGAGCGGCTGAAGCAGCTGCGGGTGATGATGCTGCTGACCTTCCGGCCCGAGTTCGAGCCGCCCTGGATCGGCCTGAAGAACGTCTCCCAGGTCGCGCTGGCGCGCCTGCGCCGCGAGGACATCGAGCGGATCGCCACCCAGGTGCTCGGCGGCCGCGCCCTGCCCGCCGAGGTGATGTCGCAGATCGTGGCCAAGACCGACGGCGTGCCGCTGTTCGTCGAGGAGCTGACCAAGACGGTCGCCGAATCGGGCGTCCTCATCACCGAGGGCGACCACTACCGGGTGGACGGGGCGCTGCCGCCGCTGGCCATTCCCTCGACGCTGCAGGACTCGCTGATGGCGCGCCTGGACCGCCTGGCGCCGCTGCGCGAGGTCGTCCAGTACGCCGCCGCGATCGGCCGCGAGTTCTCCCGCTCGCTGCTGCTGGCCGCCGTCGGCTGCGACGCGGCGATGCTCGACGGGGCGCTCGCTCAGCTGGAAGCCTCCGAACTGGTCTTCCGCGCCCACTCCGACGCCGAGCAGCGGTTCGTCTTCAAGCACGCGCTGGTGCAGGACGCGGCCTACGACAGCCTGCTGAAGAACCGGCGCCAGACCATCCATCGGCGGATTGCCGAGGTCATTCTCGAGCGCTTCAGCGACCTCGCGGCGCAGCAGCCGGAGGTGGTCGCTCACCACCTGGCGCAGGGCGGGCTCGCGCGCCAGGCGGTCGAGTGGTGGGGCCGGGCCGGCGAGAGCGCGCTGCGCCGCGCGGCGTTCGCCGAGGCGCTGACCCACTTCCAGCGGGCTGCCGAGCTCGCCGACCGCGATCCCGACCAGAGCCCGGAAGGCATCGTCGCGCGGCTGCGGCTGCAGATCGCCTACGGCCAGGCGCTGTTGTCGGCGCGCGGCTACAGCGCCCGCGAGACGGCGGCCGCCTTCTCTCGGGCCCGCGACCTTGCCACGAGCATCGAAGACCCGGCCGCGCGCATCCCGATCTACTACGGCCTGTGGGTGGGCAGCTACGTGCGCTCCGAGCTCGAGCCGATGCGCGAGATGGCCGACCTTTTGATGCTTGAGGCAGCGAAGCTGCAGGCCGCACCCGAACTGTACGTGGCGCACCGCATCCTTGGCGTGAACTACCACCTGCAGGGCGACTACGTGCGCGCCGCGCAGCATCTGCAGCTGGCCGCCGATGGCTACGACCAGGCGCGCGACGCCGAGTTGGCCTTCCGGTTCGGCCAGGACGTCGGCGTCATGGCCTTGAGCTATCTGGCCGTGATGTTGTGGCCGCTGGGAGAGACCGAGCGTGGCCAGGCGGCGATCGACGCGGCGCATACGCTCGCGCAGCGAATCGCGCATCCGCCATCGCTGGCGACCACGCTCTTCGTCCAGTGGATGTATGCGGACTGGCGCGGCGACAAGGGGGCCGGCGTTGAGTGGGCGCGCGCCCTCGTCGCCCTGGCGCGGGACCACGGCCTGCAGATGTGGCGCGCGTTCGGGGCCTTCCTCGAGGGCTGGGCCAACTGGGCCGAGGCTGCGGGGCCGGCAGGAGGAAGCGATCGCCCAGATGCACCGCGGCATCGCCGAATGCCGCGCACAAGGTATAGCCTTCTACATCCCCCTGCTGCGCACCATTATCGCGCGCGCCGAGCTGGCCGCCGGCCGCCAGACCAGCGCGCTCGCCATCCTCGACGACGTCATCGCCGAGACCACCCAGTCCGGCCAGCTGGTCCGCGCGTCCGAGACCATGCTGGCCCGCGCCGAGACCCTGGCCGCCGGCCCGCTGGCCGCCAGCCACGAGTGCGAACAGGCCTTCCTCGACGCGATCGCGATCGCCGAGGCGCAACAGACCAAGGTGTTCGGCCTGCGCGCCGCGCTGAGCCTGGCGCGCTACTACGTGGGCCACGGCCGCCACGCCGACGCCGCCGCCGCGCTGGAGCGCGCCCTGCAAGGCTGCCCGCCCTCGCTGCCCGACGCCGCCGAAGCCCGCCGCGCCCTCGACCGCCTCTCTCCTCCCCCCGTGAAGCGAGGGGGAGGCGACTCGCCCCGCCGGGGCGAGCGGGCGGGGGCCACCGGCGCCCGCACCGCAAAGCGACCGTAAACAACGGCGCCCTGATCGTAGCGACCCTCCCCCGGCATGGCGTTCTCCAGGTCGGCCAGCGTCGCCTTCCCGCACCGGCGGCGGAGAAGTCATATCCATCCATGTCGCCCGCTCCTCGACCTTGCTGCGATGCCGACGCGCGGCGCCCACCGCGACCCACAGCGTCGGGACCCGCAGTTACGTTACCTTAGGTGATTTGTCAAGGTGGCGCTCTAAGGCGCGCGTCCTCCTCCCCCGCTGAAAGCATCTCCTCCCCCCGTGAAAAGAGGGGGAGGCGACTCGCCCGCCAGGGCGAGCGGGAGGGGGCCACCGGTGCCTGGGACACCCGCGAGTGTGAGCACCGGGTACGCTTCGACCGGCCCAACCGCTCCGCCGCCCCCGCGTCAGGCGTGGGCCTTCGCCTTTTCGCCTTCCCACTCGGGCGCGCCGAGCGGCGCCTCGTACTTGAAGCTCAGCCGCAGCTTGGTGCGGAAGCTCTCGATCTGGCCCGACTCGCTGATCGTGACGTCCTGCTCCACCACCTCGGCGACGCGCAGGTCGCGCAGCGACCGCGCCGCGGTGGCGATCGCCACCTTGGCCGCGTCCTCCCAGCCGGTCGGGCTCGTGCCGATGATCTCAGTCACGCGATAGACGCTCATGCTGTCCTCCCGCTCCGATCTCTGCGCGGGCTCGCGCGTCGGACGCAGACGGAACGAAACAAACGCCGCCGTTGCGGGGTTCCGGCCCGGCCGGTCAGGTTCGCGTGAAGCCGTCGCCGCGCCAGCCTTCGGCGGCGCCGCCGGCGTCGTCCCGGGCGCCCGGCGTCTCTAGCCCTCCCCTGGCCGCCTGACCGTCCGGATAGATGGCGCCGAGGTAGGCCCGGAACGCGTCGCGATCGATCCCGCCGTCCGCGCGCCGCGCTTCCTGGTCTGGGTCGTCGTCCCGCAGGTCGTCCTCGGCGCCGTCGCCCTCGCCGGAGTCACCCTCCTCGGGATCGTCCTCGTCGGGCACGTCCGCGTCGGGGTCGTCCGCGTCGGGGTCGTCCTCCTCGTCCCAATCGTCCTCCTCCCAGTCCTCCTCGTCGTCGTCGTAGTCGTAGGCCTGCACCTCCTCCAGCCTTTCGCGCCATTCGGCCAGCCGGCGCTCCAGGCGCTCGATCTCCGCCAGCACCGGCGCGGCGTCGCGGGCGCGCCGCTCCTCCGGCGTCGGCGGCTTGCCGTTCGGCATCAGCTCACGGCCGTTGTCCGGGATCAGGTAGATCGCCCGCGGCCGGTCGGGCTCGCCCGCCCCAGGGACGCCGGCCCCCGCGCCGGCCGCCCGGCCCGCCGCCGCTCCCGCGTCGCCGAAGCGCCAGCGCATCGCATCGCGCCAGGCGCCCGTGCTGAACCTGGCCCCCGCCGCCAGCGCCTCCCTGGGCTGCGCCTCCCACCAGGCCCGCTCCGCATCCGCCGCCCGCACCAGCGCCGCGGCCAGCCGCTCGCTGCGCCCCTCCATCCGCGCCAGCTCGGCCAGCCCCACCCCGAGCGCCGCCGCGATCTCCGCCCGCCCGAGCCCGTCGCGCCCAAGCCGGACAACCCGCTCCGCCAGCTCGGCGGCGGACGGGCGGCCGTGGTCTTCCTTCTGCAAGTCGGCAGCTCCTGTCGATGATCACCTACGGTAACGTGACCGGACAGCAAACGCAGCCACAATGACCGCCGTCAAGCCCCAATCCCGCCCAAGCCCCCGCGCTCGCCTCCCCCGCTCTCGCGCTCGCCTCCCCCGCCCTCGCGCTTCTCCTCCCCCGCTGAAAGCAGGGGGAGGCGACTCGCCCCTAAGGGGCGAGCGGGAGGGGGCCCCGGGCGTCAAGGGACAGGCGTTCCACCTCAAACCACCCCACAACGGCGACCGCTTATGGCTCATAGCTGACATTCGAAGCGTCCGCTTTGCGGCGATGTACATGCGGGCATCCGACAGGCACCCGCGGCGCAACCCAAGCGTCTGCCTCGGTTGGAAAGCTTAGCTACGGCAAGCCGCCACTTCCCCCGCCGTCGATCCTGGCCTCGGCAAGGCCGCCGTCATCACCTCGCTCCGCCAGCAGCGCTTCGGCGCGGGCGAGGAACGGTGCGATCTCGCGCCGCCAGCGCGCGGTGCCCTGCCGCCAACACCAGTCGCCGTCGTCGCGGACCTGCAGGACCGCCCTTGGCGAGAAGCGGAAGTACCAGGTGCTCGATCCATCCCGCGCCTTGGAGAGATGGACGGCGAACTCGCTGAACTTCAGGAGCGCGATCAGGACGATCGGCAAGGTGACGAGCGGCGGAGCCGCCGGCAACACGCGCTCATGTCGCACAAACACCTCTCGCAAGCCGACCATGACTGCGGGTCAGCGGGCGGCGAAGCTGGCGGGATGGCCGCCGTGCGCCATCGCCGTCAGCATCGGCGAATTGATTGCGACCACAGCCCTGGCGACCGCGGCCCTGCGGCACGCCTCGAAGCTGGCCAGTCGGTCGAGCTGGCGGATGTCCGGCGCACCGCCGCAGGCGGTGTTGGCGGCGCTTTCGATACGCCTGAGCAACAGCTGGGCGCCGGGCCGCGCGCCGATGTTCAGATCACTGTATTTCACCGTGACGCTCGGGACGGTGTCCGCAATCTGCGCAAGGGCGGCAGTGGCGCACGACAGTGTGGCGGCTGCGGCGAGGCATAGGACAGGGATGGCGAGGAAGCGGATCATGCTCAGTCTCCTTCGGCGGCCGTCGCCGGAGTGGCGGCAGCGGCTTGCGATGGGATGAGTGAGCGGCCAGGCGCCGTCGGACCGATAGGACCGGGAGCCGATCTGTTGCCGACCTCGACCGATCAATGGCCGATCTCGCCGAGCCGCGGCTTGCGATGAGGTGACCGGGCGGCCACGTTCGGTCAGTCCGACAGCATCAGGAGGCGATCTCTGTTGTCCCCCGACCGCTCCGCGCCGATCGATCTCGCGCGGGAGGCAGACCTTCGCCTGGGGTCGGCGCTGGTGCGTCCGGCGTTGAGTGAAGTCGTCGTGGCCAGCCAGACCATCCGCCTGCAGCCTCGGGTGATGCAGGTGCTGGTGGCCCTGGCGCGCGCCGGCGGCGAGGTGGTGTCGCGCGACGAACTGCTCGCGAGCTGCTGGGGCGGGCTGGCCATCGGCGATGACGCCATCAACCGCTGCATAGGGCGTCTGCGGCGGCTTTCGGAGGAGGAAGCGCCTGGCGCCTTCACCATCGGCACCTTGCCGCGGATCGGCTACCGTCTTTCGCAGGCGGCCGATCGCGCTTCGCCGCCGCCGGAGCAAGCAGCGGTTCGCAAGCTTTCCATCTGCGTCCTGCCCTTCGCCAACGTGAGCGACGACCCGCAGCAGGAGTATTTCTCCGACGGGATCAGCGAGGACATCATCACCGACCTCTCCAAGGTCTCGGCGCTCTCGGTCGTGGCGCGCAACACAGCTTTCACGTTCAAGGGCAAGAGCGTGAAAGTCCCCGACGTGGCGCGGGAGCTGGGCGTCAGCCATGTGCTCGAAGGCAGCGTGCGCAAGGCGGGCAATCGGGTGCGGATCACCGCCCAGCTCATCGACGGCGCGGCCGGCGACCACATCTGGGCCGAGCGCTACGACCGCGACCTCACCGACATCTTCGCCCTGCAGGACGAGATCAGCGAAGCGATCGTGACGGCGCTGAAGCTGAAGCTGATGCCGCAGGAGAAGATGGCGATCGAGCGGCGCGGGACCGACAGCGTCGAGGCCTACGACCTCTATCTTCTGGCCCGCTCATTCTATCTGACTGGCAACTACGGTGATCCGCGGCGGGACGAGGCGATCGAGCGCCTGAGCCGCCGAGGCCGTGGAGATCGATCCCGGTTACGCCCAGGCCTGGGCTCTGCTGGCCAGCGGGCAATACTCCCTTCAGCGCAATCATGGGCGGCCCGGCGACGGCGGCATGGCCGCCCTCGACCGAGCCCTGGCCCTCAACCCCGATCTGGCCGAGGCCCGCGCGCTGAAGGCGCTGAAGCGGTCCGAAGCCGGCCGGCACAATGAGGCGTCGGCGGAGATCGCCGTCGCCCTGCGCCTCGATCCCGAGTCCTACGAGGTGAACTGGCGCGCCGGCGCCATCAGCTACAACCAGGGTCGGTTGGCGCAGGCGGTCCCCTATTTCGAGAAGGCCACCGCGCTCACCAGACGGACACCGGTACGCCCATGATGCTGATCAGCTGCTACACCGCTCTCGGCGATGGGGAGAACGCCCGGCGGATCGCCAGGGTCGCCCTGGAAAGGGCCGAGAAGGCCGTCGCCCAGGACCGCAGCAATGGCAACGCCCTGGGTGCGGGGGTCGCGGCCCTGGCGGCGCTGGACGAGCCGGATCGGGCCAAGGACTGGATGCGCCGCGCCCTGCTGATCGATCCGGACAACCTGCTGATGCGCTACAACTTCGCCTGCACCCTCGCGAGGTCGCGTAGCGACCCCGACGCGGCGCTGCGCATGCTGGGGCCGGTCCTGGAGCGGGACACCGGCAGGGTGGTGACGATCGCCCCCACCGACCCCGATCTCGCCGGCCTGCGCGGCGATCCCCGCTTCCAGGCCATGCTCGCCGCCGCCGAGGCGCGGCTGGCGGCGGCCAAGACCGGCGGACGGGGCGGGGGCGCCGGAGTCTGCTTAGGGGCGTTCACCGCCGCCAGTCAGGCGCAGCGAACGTCCGCTCTAAGGCGGCAAGCCAACGGCAGCTATCGGCGCATTTCAGCCGTCCCTGCGCCCCAAACAAAACGGCCGCCGGATCTCCCCAGCGGCCGTTGCTAGTCCTTCGAGGCTCTCGCCCCGCCTACTCGATGATCTTCGTCACCACGCCCGAGCCGACGGTGCGGCCGCCTTCGCGGATGGCGAAGCGCAGCTTCTCCTCCATGGCGATCGGCGTGATCAGCTCGACGTTCAGCTCGGCGTTGTCGCCGGGCATGATCATCTCGACGCCTTCCTTCAGGTGGATCACCCCGGTCACGTCGGTGGTGCGGAAGTAGAACTGCGGGCGATAGTTGGAGAAGAACGGCGTGTGGCGCCCGCCCTCTTCCTTGGTCAGGATGTAGGTCTCGGCGGTGAACTTGGTGTGCGGGGTGATCGAGCCCGGCTTGCACAGCACCTGGCCGCGCTCGACGTCCTCGCGCTTGGTGCCGCGCAGCAGCACGCCGACGTTGTCGCCGGCCTCGCCCTGGTCCAAGCAGCTTGCGGAACATCTCGACGCCCGTGCAGACGGTCTTCTGGGTGGGGCGCAGGCCGACGATCTCGACTTCCTCGCCCACCTTGATCACGCCGCGGTCGATCCGGCCGGTCACCACGGTGCCGCGGCCGGAGATCGAGAACACGTCTTCCACCGCCATCATGAACGGCTGGTCCTTGGCCCGGGCGGGCTGCGGGATGTAGGTCGTCCACCGCGTCCATCAGCGCCAGGATCGACTTCTCGCCGATCTCCGGATCGCGGCCTTCGAGCGCGGCCAGCGCCGAGCCCTGGATGATCGGGATGTCGTCGCCGGGGAACTCGTAGGCGGAGAGCAGCTCGCGCACCTCCATCTCCACCAGCTCGAGCAGCTCGGGGTCGTCGACCATGTCGACCTTGTTCAGGTAGACCACCAGCGCCGGCACGCCGACCTGACGGGCCAGCACGATGTGCTCGCGGGTCTGCGGCATCGGGCCGTCGGCGGCCGAGACCACCAGGATGGCGCCGTCCATCTGCGCCGCGCCGGTGATCATGTTCTTCACGTAGTCGGCGTGCCCGGGGCAGTCGACGTGCGCGTAGTGGCGGTTCGCGGTCTCGTATTCCACGTGCGCGGTGTTGATGGTGATGCCGCGCGCCTTTTCTTCCGGCGCTGCGTCGATCGACTCATACGAGCGCTCGGCCGTCGCGCCGCCGGCCTTGGCCAGCACCGTCGTGATCGCCGCCGTCAGCGTCGTCTTGCCGTGGTCGACGTGACCGATGGTGCCGATGTTGCAGTGCGGCTTGGTGCGGGCGAATTTTTCCTTGGCCATTCTTCTTAAGCTCCAGCCCTCGGACGGGCTACTTCTTCGGGTTATCCGGGTCTTTAGGTGGGGTCTTGGGTGGTTATCAAGCGTACTTCTTGACCACCTCGTCGGCCACCGCCTGGGGCACGGCCTCGTAGTGGTCGAACTCCATGTGGTTGGCGGCCCGGCCCTGGGTCATCGAGCGCAGGGTCGTTGACGTAGCCGAACATGTTGGCGAGCGGCACCATGGCGATGATCGACCTGCGCGTTGCCGCGCTGGTCCGTGCCCTGGATGTGGCCGCGCCGCGCGTTGAGGTCGCCGATCACGTCGCCGACGTAGTCTTCCGGCGTCGTCACCTCGACCTTCATGATCGGCTCGAGCAGTCTCGGCGAGGCCTTGTCGCGCAGCTCGCGGAACGCGGCCCGCGCGGCGATCTCGAACGCCAGCACGGAGGAGTCGACGTCGTGGTAGGCGCCGTCGACCAGCGTCGCCTTGAAGTCGATCACCGGGAAGCCGGCCAGGAGGCCGTTGTCCTTGGCGCGCAGCAGGCCCTTTTCGACGCCGGGCACGAATTCCTTCGGCACCGCGCCGCCGACCACCTTGCTATCGAACTCGTAGCCGCTGCCGGGCTCGCCCGGCTCGAAGTTGATCTTGATGCGCGCGAACTGGCCCGAGCCGCCGGTCTGCTTCTTGTGGGTGTAGTCGATCTCGGTCGCGCGCCCCAGCGTCTCGCGGTAGGCCACCTGCGGCGCGCCGATGTTGGCTTCCACCTTGTAGGTGCGCTTCAGGATGTCGACCTTGATGTCGAGGTGCAGCTCGCCCATGCCGCGCAGGATGGTCTGGCCGCTCTCCGGGTCGGTCGAGACGCGGAAGGTCGGGTCCTCGGCGGCCAGCTTCTGCAGGGCGACGCCCAGCTTCTCCTGGTCGGCCTTGGACTTCGGCTCGATGGCGATCTCGATGACCGGATCGGGGAAGTCCATCTTCTCCAGGATCACCGGGCTCTTGGAAGGATCGCACAGGGTGTCGCCGGTGCGCGTCTCCTTCAGGCCCGCCAGCGCGACGATGTCGCCGGCGAAGGCTTCCTTGATGTCCTCGCGGTTGTTCGAGTGCATCAGCAGCATGCGGCCCACCCGCTCGCGCCGGTCGCGCGAGGAGTTGACGAGGCCCATGCCGCTCTCGAGCTTGCCCGAGTAGATGCGGCAGAAGGTCAGCGAGCCCACGAACGGGTCGTCCATGATCTTGAACGCCAGCACCGAAAGCGGCGCGTCGTCGGAGGCGATGCGCTCCACCTCGGCGCTCGGTCTTGAAGTCGACGCCCTTGGTCGGCGGGATGTCCACCGGCGAGGGCAGGTAGTCGACCACCGCGTCCAGCAGCGGCTGCACGCCCTTGTTCTTGAACGCCGAGCCGCACAGGATCGGATAGAAGGCGCCGGTCAGCACCGCTTTGCGCAGGCATTTGCTGCAGCGTCTCGTCGGTGACCTCGTCGCCGTTCAGGTAGGTTTCCATCGCCTCGTCATCGAGCTCGACGGAGTTCTCGACCATGAAGTGGCGCGCCTCTTCGGCCGCGGCCTTCAGGTCGGCCGGGGATCTCGTCGTCGTGGTAGTTGGCGCCCAGGCCCTCGGCTCTCCCAGATCACCGCCTTCATGCGGACGAGGTCGATGATGCCCGACGAACGTGCTCTCCGAGCCGATCGGCAGCTGGATCGGCACGGCCTTGACGCCCAGGCGGTCGCGGATCGATTCCACGCACTTGTCGAAGTCGGCGCCGATCTTGTCCATCTTGTTGACGAACACGATGCGCGGAACGTTGTAGCGGTCGGCCTGGCGCCAGACCGTCTCGGTCTGCGGCTCGACGCCCTGGTTGCCGTCCAGCACCGCCACGGCGCCGTCGAGCACGCGCAGCGAGCGCTCCACCTCGATGGTGAAGTCGACGTGCCCGGGCGTGTCGATGATGTTCAGGCGCTTGCCGTTCCAGAAGGCGGTGGTGGCGGCGGAGGTGATGGTGATCCCCCGCTCCTGCTCCTGCTCCATCCAGTCCATGGTGGCCGCGCCGTCATGGACCTCGCCGATCTTATGGCTCTTGCCGGTGTAGTAGAGGATCCGCTCCGTGGTCGTGGTCTTCCCGGCATCGATGTGGGCCATGATGCCGAAGTTTCGGTAGTCCTCGATCTTGTGGGTGCGGGGCATGGGAAGGGGCTCTGCCGGATACGTCTGAAAGGTGGTCAACGAACGGCGCGGGCGATTTAGCTCAAACCGCCCGCGCGTGAAAGGGTAGGCTGGAAGGGGTCCCTATATGGGGCTTACCAGCGATAATGCGAGAAGGCGCGGTTGGCCTCGGCCATCTTGTGGGTGTCTTCGCGCTTCTTGACCGCCGCGCCGCGGTTGTTGGACGCGTCCAGCAGCTCGCCGGCCAGCTTCTCGGTCATGGTGTTCTCGCCGCGCGAGCGCGCCGCGCTGACCAGCCAGCGGATGGCGAGCGCGCGGCGGCGCTCCGGACGCACCTCGACCGGCACCTGGTAGGTGGCGCCGCCGACCCGCCGCGAGCGCACTTCGACCGAGGGCGCGACGTTGTCGAGCGCGGCGTGGAAAGCCTCCAGCGGGCCGACGTCGCGGCGCTTGGCTTCCACGATGTCGAAGGCGCCGTAGAGGATGCTCTCGGCGACGGCCTTCTTGCCCTCGTACATCACGTAATTCATGAACTTGGTGACGACGAGGTCACCGAACTTCGGGTCGGGAAGCACTTTGCGGATTTCGGCTCTGCGGCGGCGGGACATGCTGTTCTAACCTACTTCGGACGTTTGGCGCCGTAGAGCGAGCGGCGCTGCCTGCGGTCCTTCACGCCTTGCGTGTCGAGGACGCCGCGCAGGATGTGGTAGCGCACGCCGGGCAGGTCCTTCACGCGGCCGCCGCGGATCAGCACCACCGAGTGCTCCTGCAGGTTGTGGCCTTCGCCGGGGATGTAGCACACCGCCTCGATGCCCGAGGTCAGGCGCACCTTGGCCACCTTCCGCAAGCGCGGAGTTCGGCTTCTTCGGCGTCACCGTGTAGACGCGGGTGCAGACCCCGCGGCGCTGCGGCGAGCCCTTCAGGGCCGGCACCTTGTTGCGCGACACCGGGGTGACGCGCGGCTTGCGGATCAGTTGGTTGACCGTCGGCATTCGAACCTTTGACTTCTCGTCGGCTGCGGAGCGGAGTCGCTTGGCCCCGATAAACACGAAACGGCGCCGAACGCATGGCGAATGCGTCGCGGCGCGCCAGCGATCCTCGAGCGGGACGCTACGGTCTATCGGAGCGGGCGCGAGCCCGGCCCCAAAAGGAGGGCGGCTGATACCCCCGAAGGGGCCGCAAAGTCAACGGCAAGCTGGGCGACGCGCTGTCGCCACTTCGCCGCGGCTGTAGTATGCGACAGGGCGACAAGACCCCGCGCGAACGGACCGATGATTTCCTGACCTGACGCCCCTCGAACCGATCGACGGATCGGACGCACCGCGGCTCAAGGGCGCGCCTCTCTCGCGCGCCCGGTTGGAAATCCCACGTGACCACCACATCCCGCACGACGCCCGCCGGCCTTGCGCTGATCGGCGCCTACGCCCGCCCCGAGCTCGGCCGGATCGCGCTGCTGGCCGCGTGCCTCGTCGCCGCGGTCGGGCTCGGGGTCGCCGCGCCGCTCGCCGTCCGCCGCTTCATCGACGCGGTCTCGACGCCCCGGGCGGCCGCGCCGCTCGCCGCCCTCTGGACCCTGGCGGGGCTCTTCCTGGCGGCGACGCTGGCCGCTCAAGGAGCGCGTCTCGGGGCCAGCTACCTGGCCCAGCAGGTCGGCTGGGCGGCGACCAATCGGCTGCGGCGCGACCTCGCGGCGCACTGCCTCGCCCTCGACCTTTGCTTCCACCACGCCCACCCGCCGGGCGAGATGATCGAGCGCATCGACGGCGACGTCGGCGAGCTCGCCGGCGCCTTCTCCGATGTCGTCCTGCAGGTCGCCGGCGCGGCGCTGACGATCGCCGCCGTCATCGCCGTGCTCACCCTCCAGGACTGGCGCGTGGGCTTGCTGATCGGCGCGCTGGCTGTGGCCGCGTTCGGGGTGCTCGCCCTGACCCGCAACCTCTCGGTCGGCGCGGTGTCGGCCGAGCGGGCCTCGCGCTCGGAGCTGGCCGGCTTCCTCGAGGAGCGGATCGGCGGCCTCGACGACATCCGCGCCAACGCCGGCGAGGCGCACGTCATGCGACGCCTCACCGCGATCACCGGCGTGCTGGCGGCCCGCAACCTGCGCGCCGGCCTCGTCGGGCGCGCGGTCTGGGTGATGACCGCGGCGATGTTCGTCTCAAGCTCGCTGGCGGCGCTGGCGCTCGGGGTCTGGCTCTTCCAGCGTGGCGAGGCCTCGCTCGGCGCGGTCTACCTCTTCGTGCAGTACGCCGCGATGATGCGCGAGCCCTTCTACCTGGTCGGCTCGCAGCTGCAGGAGATGCAGCGCGCCGGCGCCAGCCTGCGGCGCGTCCAGGGCCTGCTGGCGCTGCGGCCGGCGCTGGCGGACGGGACGCTGGCGGACTGGTCCGGCGGCGCGCCGGCCGTCGGCTTCGAGCATGTCAGCTTCGCCTATGGGGCCGCGCCGGCGCCGGTCCCCGTGCTCAGCGACGTCAGCTTCGAGCTGGCGCCCGGCGAGGTCCTCGGCGTGGTCGGGCGCACCGGCGCCGGCAAGACCACCCTGACCCGGCTCCTCTGCCGCCTCTACGACCCGAGCGCGGGCGTCATCCGGCTGGATGGGCGCGACATCCGCGAGGCCGCCCTCCCCGCCTTGCGCGCGCGGATCGGCGTGGTGACCCAGGACGTGCGCATCTTCGCCGCCAGCGTGCGCGACAACGTCAGCCTCTTCGACCCGGCCGCTTCCGACGTCCGCATCGTCGAGGTGCTGCAGGACGCTCGGGCTCGGCGCATGGCTGGCGCGGCTGCCGGGCGGCCTCGACGCCGAGATCGCGGCGGCCGGCCTCTCGGCCGGCGAGGCCCAGCTGCTGGCCTTCGCCCGCGTGTTCCTGAAGGACCCGGGCCTCGTCATCCTCGACGAGGCGACCTCCCGGCTAGATCCGGCCGCCGACCGGCTGATCGAGCGCGCGACCGACCGGCTGCTGCGCAAGACCGCCGCGCGCTCGGCGATCATCGTGGCCCACAAGCTCGCGACCGTGCGCCGCGCCGACCGCATCATCGTCCTCGAAGGCGGCCGCATCGTCGAGGCCGGCGCGCCTGCCGCGCTCGAAGCCGATCCGGCCTCGCGCTTCGCCGGCATGCTGGCGACGGCCGAGGGCGGGGTGCTGCCATGAGCTACGGGGCCTGGCGGCACGGCGCGCGGATCGTGGCGGCGGCGCCGGCGACGTTCGGGGTCTACCTGGCGCTCTACCTCGCCTTCTACACCCTGCCGCTCGCCGCCGGGCTCGCGATGCGCGCGGTGTTCGACGCGCTGAGCGGCCATGCCCCGGCCGGCGCCAACGTCTGGACGTTCGTGGGTCTCGTGGCGGGCGCCGAGCTGGCGCGGCTGGCGGTGATCGCCTCGACCGTGCGGTTCGGCACGGCCTTCCACCTCGGCGTCGAAGCTCGCTTAAGGGGCGCGATGTTGGGCTGGCTGGTCGCCGGACCGCCGGCGCGCGCGGCCCGGCCGCCGCCCGGCGAGACGGTGAGCCGCATGCGCGACGACGTCGAGGTGATGAACGACTTCATGGAGGCGTGGATCGACCTTTCCGGCGAGCTGCTGCTCTGCCTCGGCGCGCTCGCCGTGATGTTCGCCATCAACGCCTGGATCACGGCCATCGTGCTGCTGCCGCTGATCCTCGCGGTCGCCGTGACCGACCGGCTGACGCGGCGGGTCCAGCGGCTGCGCGCGGCCGCCCGGCAGGCCGGCGCGCGGGTCGCCGGCTTCGTGGCCGACGTCTTCGGGGCGGTCGAGGCCCTGCGCCTGGCGGGCGCCGAGGCGCGCGTCGTCGGCCATCTCGACCGGCTGAACGAGGCCCGCCGCCGCGCCGCGATCCGCGATCAGCTGGCCGGCCAGCTGCTCGAGGGCCTGCGCGCCAACCTCGCGAGCCTCGGCGTCGGCGTGGCGCTGCTGCTGGCGGCCGGCGCCATGCGCCGCGGCGACTTCACGGTCGGCGACTTCACCCTCTTCGCCAGCTACATCCCGCTGGCGGTCGGCGGCCCGCGCTGGATCGGCTTCCTCTTCGCCCGCCGGCGGCTGGCGGACGTCTCGATCGGCCGCATGGACGCGCTGATGGAAGGCGCCGGCGCGGGCGCGCTGACCGCCGCGCCGGCGGTCCGGGCGCCGATCGGCGCGCCCGCCGGACCGCTCCAGGCCCTCGGCGTGCGGGGCCTGAGCTACCGCTACCCCGGCACGGACCGCGGCATTGCGGACGTGGACCTCGACGTGCGCCGCGGCGACTTCGTCGTGGTCACCGGCGAGGTCGGGGCCGGCAAGACGACGCTGCTGCGCTGCCTCGTCGGGCTCGTCGCGGCCGACGCCGGCGAGCTCGCCTGGAACGGCGCGCGCATCGCCGATCCGGCCGCCTTCATGATCCCGCCCCGGGCCGCCTTTACGCCGCAGGCGCCGCGCCTCTTCGGCGAGAGCCTCGCCGACAACATCCGCATGGGCCGGGCGGCCTCGGACGACGCCGTGGCGCGCGCCGTGCGCCTGGCGGTGCTGGACGGCGATGTGGCGGCGCTCGCGGGCGGGCTGGAAGCAATGGTGGGCTCGCGCGGCGTCACGCTCTCCGGCGGCCAGCTGCAGCGCGCCGCCGCGGCGCGCATGCTGCTCGGCGACGCCGACCTCCTGGTGCTCGACGACCTTTCCAGCGGGCTCGACGCGGCGACCGAGCAGCAGATCTGGGCGGGCCTGGCCGAGGCGGGCCTCACCTGCCTCGCCGTCTCGCACCGCCGCGCGGCTCTGCGCCGCGCCACCGAGGTCGTCTTCATGGAACACGGCCGCGTGGCGGCGCGCGGCGGCTTCGACGCCCTGCTGCGGTCCAACCCCGCCTTCGCCAGGCTGTGGGGCGAGGCGGACTAAGCCACGTCCTCGTCATTCCCCGGCCGCCAGGAACTGGCTCGCTTCCCGGCACGACGCGAACGGGATTTTCGACCCACTACGGACGTCGCGAGCCAAGCGGCTGTTGTCCGTTACCTTACGTGAAGGGCCGGGGCGGTTGGGGGCGTCCAGGCGTGGACCCGTCTCCAGTCGTTCAGTCGGACGACTGAGAATAGCATCAATCCACCGGCGACCGCCAAGTAGATGGCAAAGGCCGTCGCAGTCACAACCGCCGAGGCGCGAGCATCCGTTATCGCGTGCCTGAACAGGATGGTGGTCAGGTTGATGGTGACAATGAACAGAGGCGCGAGGATCACCGGGACGCTCATGATGATCATGAGGAACCCTGACCCCCGATAACCTTCTTGCTCCCAGGCTCTGTAGGACTGCAAGTTTCTCGAGTTCGCCAGTGCTCTCGGGTCCTGCATGGGCAACGCTCCTCAGGGTCGCGACAGATGCTACCGCACCGGTCCGCCTGCGTCACGTTGCGTCCGCTCCCGGGCAAGATGTCAGCGACTGGTTTCGACCCAAAGCAGACTCCCGGCGCACGGCGCTCTACGACGCCGCTAACCGCCTCGCCTCGGCCTTGAAGTCATAAGGCAGCACGCCGTCATCCGCACAGTCAGGCCAGCGCTCGGTCTTGGTCCAATAGTCGACCAGGCCCAGCTTGGCGCAGAGACCAACGAAACGGGGGTCGCGCATCATTCCGCTGTTGTGCATGCCGCTGAAAAGCGTGGCGACTTCGATGCCGCCTGCCCAACCCAGTTCGGGGTCGAAAATGTAGGCGAACGATGCCTGACTAACCAAATCGAAGACCTCTTCCTCGAATCCAAGTCGATAGAAGCTTGTCAAAAACTCAAGCGGTGTGTTCCCCGTGCGAGCAGCATCTTCGCGGGTGTGGTCCAAGGCGGCCTTCATCGACCCTGGATCGGGGTCACGGAGATTGCGCCCGAACCAGACCAGGCGGCGCACAAGGGTCGTGTACAGCCCGCCCTGACGTATTGTCTTGACGAGGTTGTCGAACCGCGGCCAGTCGGCATTGTTCGCCGCACTACTAATGGCGTTCCAGGCTATGACCTCCAGAGTCGGGCCATAGGGTGCGGAACTGCTCCCACAGGGGGCGGCTCTCCTGGTAGCGTCCTTCGGAATCAAGCATACACGCGTACCAATTCGCGGCCTGGGCAAACATGGGGTCCAGTTCATGCGCTTGTTTTGCGTAGACTAGAGCTTCGTGAGTTCGGCCAACTTCGCCGGAGAAGTGGCTCGCACGGTAAAGCACTGCTGGAACATTGGGCGCGAAAGCCAGGGCCCGTTTGTGAAGCTCTTCGCGCTGCTGCAACGCGGCAAACGGCTCCAAGCCGCCTAGCACCTGGTAGGTCTCCCCCAAGCTCGGATCGAGACTAAGCGCCGTCTCCGCAGCGTCCACCACCCTGGATCGCAAGACAGCGTAGGGCTGTTCCGGCTCTTCATCTCGAAGAGCAACGGCGTGCAGGAGTTCGCCGCGCAGCTGTGCAAGATAGAGCCAAGCGCGAGCGAACCTCGGGGCCAGAACGGTGGCTTGCTCGACCAACCTGATTGCCGCGGCCAGCGTTGTTGGGTCGGCAAGGAACGAGCTCCTGCCTGTCCTTAGCGCCGTCAAATATAGGTCATAGGCGGCCGGATCGATGGTCTCGGACTTTGCTGACGGGGCGAAGGCGACCTTCAACGCAGCCGCGACGGCGGCGGCGATCTCGTCCTGCAGAGCGAAGACGTCCGATAGGTCGCGGTCAAAACGATCCGACCAGAGCGTCGTCTGAGTGGCGGATTCGACGAGTTGCGCGGAAATCCGCACCCTAGATCCGCTGCGCCGGACCGAACCGTCCAACACGTGCGTGGCTTTCAGTTCATTGGCGACGTGAGCTGTGGCCTTTTCGGAACCACGGAACTGGAAGCTGGACGCCCGTCCGATCACTTTGAGGTCGGCGCCGCGGGACACCGTGTGGAGGATTTCCTCCGACACGCCGTCGGAGAAATGAGCCATTTCGGCGTCGCTGGAGAGGTTGTCGAACGCCAGCACAGCCAGCAGAGGATCGCGCGGCTTGGCCACGCCTGCCGGCAGCCGGTCGGGCGGTGAAGTCGAGCCGGTGAGTTCGGAGACGCTCGCGAGCACCTTGCGCCACCCTGACGCCTCCAGGTCACCAGTCCAGCCTGTCAGGTCGGCGCACTGGATGCGGTCGAAGGGCATGGGCAGTCGGACGCCATCTAGGTTGAGCTGAACCAACTTGCCGTCCTGGCGAGCGCGGTCGGCTTCCGACTGCACCCAATGAGACTTCACCGCGTCCGTCGACCAGATCACCACGACCGCCTTGGCGGTGAGCAAGTGCTGATCGATTTCGTCGGCGAAGGGCCGGTGGGCGGGAATCTGATCGTCCAACCAAACCCCATGACCCAACGAACGCAGGGCGCTAGCGACTAGCTGGGCCTGCTTCGAGGTCGAACGCGCATAAGAGATGACGACGTCGGACATGCTCGGGCCACCCCTGGCCGCTGCGCCAAGCGTATCGACCGGGGCGGAGTGGGGGCAAGGGAAACGTCACACAGAGCCTGTTTCGGGTCCGCTTCCCCCAGGTGTCCGCTTGCAGGCTGACCAGCGATGACGGCTTTCGACCCACACCCTAAAGTTCGCAATGTCTGCTTCTCGGCGCCGGCTATAGGTCTTCCCGCGCGCCGCGCCTATGCCGGGTCCGTCCGCCGGGCGACCCAGTCTTCGCGCCTCAGGAGCCACGTCACCTCGACGCCGTCGCCCGAGACGTAGCGGCCAGGCCCCCGATCGACGATGTGCGCGCCCTGCTTTGCCTTGATGCGATGCGAAGCGACATTCGCCGCCGCGTTCGTGAGCCACAGCTGCGGCCAGCCGAGGGTGAGAAACGCGAACGCCGTGACCCGCTCGGCGGCTTCCGTCATCAACCCCCGACCCCAGTGCGTGGGCATCAGCCAGAAGGCCCGCTGGTTTCGACTCGCTCCGTCGTCCCTTCGCAGCTCGATGGCGCCGATCAGCTCGTCATCGCCCTTCAACGTGATGGCCCAACGGCACTTCTCGCCGCGCGCCATGCCCTGCAGCGTGTCGCTCATATCGCTTGCGGCCCAATCACGAGGAGGGGGCCAGGGCACTGCTGCATCGAGGTCCTTGACCACGTCCCACTGGGAGAACCCCTCCTGGATCGCCATGACATCGCCCATGCGGACCGGGCGCAGAGTGAGGCGGTCCGTCGAAAGGACAGGTGTGGACGGCATCCGCGCGAGCTTGTCCAAAGGCGCGATCCATCACGCTGTCGGGCGCTTGCAGCGCCTCTCAGGTGAAATCACCCTAGCGAGCGACGGTCGCGCGCGGCAAGGCGAAGCTGTGGCTCGCGCCTCCAATGTCCGCAACTCGGCCTGGAGCCAATGACCGCTTGCGACCCTAAGCGGTCGCTGGGAAGGTCCGCTACCGGGCGGCCTAACACTTTCAGATCACACGTGCAGCGCCCGCTCCGCCGCGGACGCCTTACGGGCTTCGGCGCGAAAGTCGTACGGGACGTCGTCGGCGCAGTCCGGCCATTTTCTGGTCTCGATCCAGTAGTCGGCGAGCCCAAGCTTGGCGCAGAGCCGCGGAAAGCGTGAGTCGCTGTAGAATGCGGGGTTAGTGCGGTCAAATATTTCACCTGGGTAGTTCATCCCCGAAGGCTGGGGCCCGTCGCGCTCAAACATGTGTGCGAACGACGCGGTCTCAAGCAGATCGAAGGCCTCGTCCCTCAGCCCCAGCACATGGAGCCCCCACGGTTCGAGGAGCGGTACGGTCCCCGTCAGCGTCAGTTCGGCTTTCTGCTCTTCGAGCCATCCAGCGATCGACGTCGGGTCGGGATCGAGCAGGTTGCGGGCGAATCGAATGACGGTACGCGACGACGCGTCCCGAGCCGCAGACGACCATGTACGGATCAGGCTTTCGACCTTCGCTCGGTTACCCGCCCGGGCATTTGAAACAATCGAGGCTACGTTGAAGCGTTCGGGCCAGCGGGCGAGCGCCTCGGCGTACAGACGCGTTGCCTCTTCGATCTCGCCCGCGCAGACGAGCAGGATGCCGAGCATGTTCGTGACTTCGCGTTGAAGCGGATCCAGTTCGAAAGCCTTGCGAGCGAATGACAAGCCTTCCCGCAGACGCCCGACGGTGCCGCAGAACGCTCCCACGTTTGAAAGCACGTGGGCGTCGTTCGGCGCAGCGGCGAGCGCCCTTTCCATCAACGCCTCCCGGTCCCGGTAGGCCGCAAACGGCTCCAGCCAGGCGAGGGCCTGATAGGCCCGCCCCATGTGAGGATCGAGCCGCAACGCCGTCTCAGCGGCCCCAACAACCTGAACGCGCGTTAGCCCGACCGTCGCGCACTCATCGCGATAGGTCCGCAGTGTGATGGCGCCGAGGTCGGCGAGTGTCGCCCAACCTCGCGCAAAAGCCGGTGCACGGGCGACCACCTCCTCGAGCATCTTCAGACGTCGTCTGAGAGTCTCGAATTCGAAGTCTTGGAAGGCCCGCTCCTGCAGGAAGAGGTCATAGGCCGCCGGGTCGATTGGCCACGGCGCCGGCAATCTTGCGAAGGCGGTCTTCAGTGCAGCGGCGACCGACGTTGCAATCTCGTCCTGAAGGGCGAACACGTCCGTGAGCTCGCGGTCGTAGCGGTCGGACCACAGCGTGATCTCGTGGGCGCACTCGATCAGGTTGGCGGCGATGCGCACCTTCGAGCCGGCTCGGCGAACCGATCCGTCGAGCACGTGGGTGGCTCTCAGCACGCCGGCGACTTTGGCGGCCGCCTTGTCCGCGCCGCGGAACTGGAAGCTGGACGCCCGCCCGATCACCTTCAGGTCGGCGCCCCTGGCGACGGTCTGCAGAATCTCCTCGGAGACGCCGTCCGAGAAGTAGGCCATCTCCGGGTCCCCAGAGAGGTTGTCGAACGCCAGCACCGCCAGCAGGGGCTCCAGTCGCTCTGCAACCGCCCGGGGGTGCGATGGCGCACTGGGCGACGAGGACCAGGCAGCACCCACCAGGTCGGCGATGCCGGCCGCTACCTTGCGCCAGCTGGGCGTTTCCAGATCACCAGTCCAGCCGGTCAGGTCCGCGCACTGGATTCGGCCAAACGGCATCGGGAGGCGGGTCTTGTCGAGGCGGACTTGGACCAGTTTGCGCTGTTCACGCGCCCGCTCGGCCTCGTCCATCACCCAGTCGGACTTAGCTGCCTCAGCCGACCAGACCACCAGCACGGCTTTTGCTTGGTCCAACTCCTCCTCGATGACGTGGGAGTAGTTGCGGTGGGCCGGCAGCTGATCGTCAATCCAGACGCTGTAGCCGAGCGCCTTCAGCGCTTCGGCGACGGCTTGCCCCTGCTGCTCGGTGGATCGCGCGTAGGAGACGAAGACGTCCGACATGTCGGTGCGGTCCTGCCCCACGTCGCCGTGAAGACCCTATCCAGGTTGTCGAGAGAGGGGCAAGGCAAAGGTCACCGGAGGCCGAGCATCGGGTCCGTTTGAGATGTCTGCTTTTCGGGCTCGGCGCTGGCGGCTGGTTTCGACCGATTGTGTTGAAAAAGTCCCGACAGCCATGATGCCGAGGTCAATCCAGCGGCGTTCGCCACTATCTATGGAATATTAATTCAACATTTCTTCAATGTTAGCAAGGACGTTGCTCATTTTCAGTCGCCGAAAACTCTTCAGGGACTTTTTCAACACAATCGACCCTAAGCAGACATTCAGCCAGCCCAGCCGGACCGTCTCGCGGGGCTGGACGCCGCGCCGGACGCGTGGCTGATTAGTTCGCCGGGGGATGGCTATGGATCGGGACGTTCACGGGGTCTGCGAGGAGGGGTTCGGACGGTTCGCCGACGCCTTCCGCGCCAATTTCGAACTCTGGCCTGGAGCTGGGTGCGTCGCTGTCGGTGACGCACTCGGGCCGCAAGGTCGTCGACCTCTGGTCCGGGCCGACGTGGCCTGACACAACACGGCCCTGGGGCGAGGACACGATCGTGCCGGTCGCCTCCAGCGGCAAAATCGTCGCTGCAATGTCGCTCTTCCTGCTGATCGATCGAGGACGCGCTGAGCTCGACACTCCCGTGGCGCGCTACTGGCCGGAGTTTGCGCAGGGCGGCAAGGCGGCCGTCACGGTGCGCGAGGCTCTCTCACACCGCGCGGGCGTGCCTGGGCTGGACGCCGGGATCAGCATGGCCGACTTCATCCAGTGGGACATCATCACCGCGCGACTGGCCGCCGAACCGCACTGGTTCGCTGGCAAGCCGCGCCTCGCCTATCACGCCATGATGTATGTTCCCCTGATCGGTGAGATCGTCCGTCGCATCGACGGGCGCTTGCCGGGCGTCTTCTTCGCCGAGGAGATCGCCGGACCCATCGGCGCCGACGTGCACCTGGGCCTTGCCGACCGCGCCGACGAGGCCCGTCTCTCGCGGCCGAAGGTCCCCGCTCGCGGCCCGGCGCCCGATCCGACTACCCTGTCCGGCAGGATACGTCGGTCCGTTGCGCCACTCGCCCCCGAGGATCGCGGATCCTGGGCGATCCTATCCTGCCCGAGCAGCGCCCTGGCCAACGGACGCGGGCTTGCCCGAATGATGGCGGTGTTCGCCAATCGTGGAACGCTGGACAACCGCCGCGTCCTCTCGGAGGAGATTGTGGCGGAGGCCGGACGCAGCCAAGCCTTTGAGCAGTGCCCGCTCATGGGCTGGCTGAACATGGGCCTGGTGTTCGGCCTGCACAGCGACCCCTTTCCCCTGCCCATGCCGACCGCCATGGCCTGGGGTGGCCAGGGCGGGTCTTGGGCCGTCGCCGATCCGAGCACAGAGCTGAGCTTGGGCTACGCGCCGAACAACTTCGACGCTCCAGTGCTCGACGATCGCAGATTGATGAATCTCGGCCGCGCCTTCCACAGCGTCGCGACGAAGCTCTGACGCTCTGCAGCGCCCGTAGCCTCGAAGGTCTGCTTCCGGGCCAGGTCCCAGCGTCCGCTCTCGACCGAGAAGCTATGGGGACGGCGGCGGGGTCTGGCACCGTCGCCGGCGTGTGAAGCCAATGAAGGTGCCCCATGGCCCAAGTGGATGATCTCAGCCGATCGTTGGTGACGTTTGAGCAGACGGCACGTTGGTGGCGGTTCTGGAGATGAGCCAGTCGAGTTGGCTGGCGGCCGGGGTTGTGCCTGGCGTCGAGCGGCGGCCGCTCGAAGAAGTGAGTCCTGATCCTGCAGCGCTGCTGCAACTGGTGGAGACGTTGGCGGGATCAGGCGATGAAAGCCGGACAGGACGGTGACGCGGGTGGTCCTCGCTTTCGAGGCTGGTCGGGACGGGTTCTGGCTGGCGCGGTGGCTGCGGGCTCGCGGCGTCGAAGCTCACGTCGTGCATTCGACGAGCGTTGCGGTGTCGCGTGAGCACCGGCGAGCCAAGACGGATCGGCTCGACACCGAGATGCTCATCCGTGTGTTCCTGGGATGGCTGCGCGGGGAGCCTCGACATTGCAAGATGGTGGCGATTCCCGACCCTTGAGGAGGAGGACGCCAAGCGACCGAGCCGCGAGCGAGAAAACCTGGTTGGTGAGCGCACCAGGATCATCAACCGCATGAAGGCGGCGCTGATCCGGCTTGGCATCCGCGGCTTCAAGCCGGAGCTACTGCAAGGCGCCGGAGCGCCTCGAAGCGCTGCGTACGCCGGAGGGGGTGCCGATCCCGCCCAACATGCTGGCCGAGATGCGACGCGACATGGCCCGGCTGGCGTGGGTGCGCAAGCAGATCGAGACGATCGAGCAAGCTCGGGTGGATCGCCTGGAGCATGCTCCGGCCGAGTGGCCGGCACGCGATGGTGCGGCTCCTGGCGCGCGTCGTCGGCGTGGGCGTCGAGACGGCGGACATGCTGGTGCAGGAGGTCCTGTCTCGAAACCTGCGGGACCGCAGAGCCGTGGCCCGCTATGCCGGCGTCACGGGATCGCCCGATGAGAGCGGCGCCAAACGCCGCGAACGGGGTTTGGCCAAGGCCGGCAATGCAAGGGTCCGACGTGGCCTGATGCAACTGGCCTGGCGGTTCCTGCGGTTCCAGAAGGAGAGGCCTTGGCGAAGTGGTACCGGGACCGGACCGAGGTCGGCGGGAAACGCAAGACGACGATGATCGTGGCGCTGGCACGAAAGCTGCTCATCGCCCTGTGGCGCATGGTGACGGTCGGCGAGATCCCGGCAGGCGTTACACTGCGGCCAGTGCGGCCTGATCTGCACGCTTCGGAGGAACAGAGACACAGATTTCGGCGCCTGTCGACAGGCAGCACGGATCAGATCCGAGGTGGCGGTGACCCGAACACAGCCATGGCCCTGATGCCGTACCGAGAATGGGCCCGCCGCCTCGGAGCCTCGCCGCCGAAGCGAATGATTGCTTCATGGTCCGGGTCCTGCATGCGACCCAACCGAATACAAGGTTGCGGCGCGTCGCGCCCAGCAAGCGGGCTCCCCTCGGATCAGGCGGCGAGCGTCAGCTATTGGGCGCGGCGCGCGCGGCGAAATTCGACCAAGGCTGTGTGAGAACGCGGTGCTCGCCCGGCGGGGGATAGGCGAAGCGCGATGAGGCCGGTCAGGCCTGCATCGCCGCGACGAGCGGCCGGACGCCGAGGATCGCGATCACGCGCTTCAGGTTGTAGGCCAGGACGTGGAGGCTCATCTCAGTCCGGACCTTCTCCAACGTCCGCATCTTGAAGTGTGTCGCGCCCATCCAGGCCTTGAGCTTGCGGGCGTGATGCCACGGGGATTGTCGACCTAAAGCGGTGATTGGGCCGGGACTTCCGCGCCGCGCCCCCCCCGTCACCTGGCTGGATGACGTCGTCGGCCACAACCCAAACCGATCCTTGACGCTGTTCGGCCTGCTCGAGGCTCGCGCTGAGCGTTCCCCCGCTCAAGGCTTTCTGCTTACTTGCGCGTGAAGCAGTCAGGACAGGACGACCAGCACATGGACGCCGTCAGCTACGCCTTGGATGGGCCGGTCGCGATCGTTACGCTCAGCCGCCCCGAGCGACGAAACGCCGTGGACGGACCCACGGCGCGGCTGCTGTACGACGCCTTCAAGCGCTTCGACGCCGACGAGGCGGCGGCAGTCGCCGTGTTCTGCGGCGCCGGAGGCCATTTCTGCGGCGGCGCAGACCTGAAGGCGATCTCCGCCAGTGGCGGGCGGGCGCGCGAGGCGCAAGGTGGGGCCAACCGCGTCGCGCTGGCCGACGACTTCGGTCCAATGGGGCCGACGCGGCTCCAACTCTCCAAGCCAGTCATCGCAGCGGTCGAGGGCTACGCGGTGGCCGGCGGCCTTGAGATGGCGCTCTGGGCCGATCTGCGGGTCATCGGACGCAGCGCCGTATTCGGCGTCTTCTGCCGGCGCTGGGGGGTGCCGCTGGTCGACCTCGGCACCGTGCGCCTGCCGCGCCTAATCGGAGCCTCACGGGCCATGGACCTGATCCTGACCGGCCGCCCGGTGAAGTCGGACGAGGCTTTGGCGATTGGTCTCGCCAACCGCGTGGTCGACGACGGCGAGACGCTCGCCGCCGCTGTCGCCCTCGGCAAGCAGATCGCCGTCTTCCCACAGACCTGCCTGCGCAACGACCGCCGCTCGGCGATAGACCAGTGGAGTCTCTCCTGGGAGGACGCCACGCGCCACGAGGCCGAGCTTGGCCGAGCCACCCTCGCCACCGGCGAACACATCGCCGGCGCCAGCCGCTTCGCCGCTGGCGCCGGACGTCAAGGCGCGTTCTCGTAGGTCGCTGCTCAACCGGGCGACTCGGCCCGGCCGACGCGCGCTCCGTGCTCTCCAGCTTGCTCCGCACCGGGTCTCGCACCCGCGCTGCTAAGCTTGGCCATCAATGGCGGGCGCCCAGTTTTCCCAGATGGCTTCTGTGTAGAGCAGGCTCAAACCCTTTCTCAGCTGGTTGCGGTAGCTGGCGGAGAGGAAGTCGCAGCCGGAGAAGATGCGTGTCGCCCCTGCCCCCGCGGCGTCGGCGCATCGGTGGTCGAGCAGCGCGCGGTGGACCCCGTGGCGGCGGAACGCCGGGTCGACAGCGCCGTCGGCTAGGTAGGCGTCCTCGCCGACGACATAGAGGATCGCCGCGCCCGCCTGCCGCCCCCCGACCCGCGCCAGGTAAAGTGACCACCCTGGCGCGCCCAGCCAAGCGGCCATCGGTATGCCAGGCCCGGTGATCGCCCAGCCCGCATGATAGGCGCCGGAGAAGGCTGAGAGCTCGGCTGCGTCGGTTAGGCGCACGATCTCTACGCCGGGCGCCGGCGCGTCGGGAAGGCCGATCGGGCCGGCCATGGTCGCGTGGAAGCCGCTCTGCGCGTAGCCGGCCTCGGCCAAGCAGCGCGCTGTCTTCGCTATCGGTGCGCCCGGCGTCAACTCGAAGACGCCGCCAACGCCCTGCGCGAACCATGCGATCACGCCAGGAACCTCGTCGATCAGGTCGTCGTGGAAGCCGGAGGCGCGATTGAAGAAGACCGAGCCTGGGAAGCCGGGCGTGCGCAGCGCGATCGCTCCGCCCTCGAACGTGCGGCACTCGGCGCCCCTGGGATTGCCGGGCCTTGCAGCGATGATTGCGTGCCGACTTCGCGTGTAGCCACTGACAATCGCCTGTGCGCGTCGCACGTCCTCAAAGTCTGGAATAAACACCGCCATGGCGTGCCCCAACTTGTTGGCTTGCGCAAAGCACTACAGCAACGCCGGGTCGCTTTCTCCACTTGGCCGGCCGAAGCCGGTCAGGAAGCCAAGCTGATCGCCGGCTGGAGGGTCGACCTCCACCCGGCCATGGGCGGGGTCGTTGTCAATCAGGGCTGACGAACGGCAAGTAACCACCCCGGGCAGCCCCTAACGGCATCTGCCTCCGGCGCAGCAGGCCGAAGGTCCCGCGAACGCGGCCCACGGCCGACTCCGCAGCCGGCTGTTCATCGCACCGTCTCCTTCTCCTTGGGCGCCGAGACCCGGCGCGTCTTGGCCTCGGCCTTGGGCTTGGGCAGGAGCCGGAAGCGCGTCTGGCACCACGCGAAGTCAACGCCGACATCCAGCAGCGCATCGGAACGTCCGCAGGGACAGGCATATTCCATGACCGCGACGACACGGTAGGTCTCCCCGGCTACGAGGGGCACCGGCCTTCCCGTGGCATGGTTCGGGGCGGCATTGACGCATAAGACGAGATCGCCAGGGCCGACAGCGTCGCTCATAGCTTCCATCCATAGAAGTAGGTCAAGGCTACCGCCACGATCACGGTCGACCTCCCCGATGGTGTCGCTTAGGGATCATAGGTCACTGCCCTGCGGGAAAGATTAGACCCTGACCCGCAACGGGCAAGGACCCGTCCCCCCAAGAACCGGCCGGGTTCGACCCCTGAGCGGACCTTTCTGCAGGGCGCCTTTGCTCAATGACTGGTGCGGGCGTCCATCGCGCCCGCAAGCGGCGCAGATGCGATACGCTGAAAATGGGGCTTGAGCCGGAACCTGGGTCCGGCCCCATAGGTGGGCGCGTCCAATGGAGACGCCGAATTGGATGAGCGAGCGCTTCCTCAGTCCCAGCGAGACCGCGCGGCGCCTCGGCGTCGGGGTGCGGGCATTGCGCCTGTACGAGCGGAGAGGTCTGGTACGCCCTGGGCGGACGCAGGCCGGTTGGCGCGTATACGGCCCAGACGAGATAGAGCGCTTGCACCAGGTGCTGACGCTGAAGTCGCTCGGGCTGTCGCTGACCCGCATCACGCAACTGCTTGGCGGGCGCGTGGCGGACCTGCCAGCCCTCCTCGCCCTGCAGGAGGATGTGCTCACCGCTCGCATCAACGACCTGCAGCGAGCTCGTAAGTCGGTTCAAGCAGCCCGCGCGAAGCTCTCGCGTGACCGGCGGCTCTCCCTGGAAGACCTCATCGACCTAGTTAGGGAGACCACCATGTCCACGATGGACGAAACCAGGCTGGCGGCCAGCGCCCACCAGGTGCTGCGGGAGGCGATCGACCCGCGCCTGCCCGGCCTCTACCGCGGCAAGGTGCGCGACAACTACGACCTGCCGGACGGGCGGCGCATCCTGGTCGCTTCCGACCGCTTGTCGGCCTTCGACCGGGTGCTGTGCTGCATCCCGTTCAAGGGCCAGGTGCTGAATGGCGTCGCCCGCTGGGCCTTCGAGCAGACCGCCGACCTCTGCCCCAACCACGTGCTGGACTACCCCGACCCGAACATCGTCGTCGGCCGGCGCCTCGAGATCCTGCCGGCGGAGATCGTCGTGCGCGGCTACCTGGCGGGCGCCACCAGCACCTCGATCCTGACCATGTATCGGGCGGGCCAGCGGCAGGTTTACGGGCGGCGGCTGCCCGACGGCCTCGCCGACAACCAGGCGCTCGAGACGCCGATCATCACCCCGACCAGCAAGGCCGCCGACGGCGCGCATGACGAGCCGCTGACCGCGGACGAGATCCTGGAGCGCGGTCTGCTCAGCGAAGCCCAGTGGCGGCAGGTGAGCGAAACCGCCCTCGCCCTGTTCGCCCGGGGCCAGGCGCTGGCCGCCGAGCGCGGCCTGATCCTCGCCGACACGAAGTACGAGTTCGGCGTCGATGCCGAGGGAACCATCCGCCTCGCCGACGAGATCCACACGCCCGACTCCAGCCGCTACTGGCGGGCGGACACCTATCCGCAGCGCCTCGCCGCCGGCGAGCGCCCGGACAGCTTCGACAAGGACGTGATCCGCGCCTGGGTCGCCGCGCGGTGTGATCCGTACAAGGATGATGTTCCGGAAGTCCCCCCGGAGCTGATCTGGAAGACCGCGCTGACCTACGTCGAGGCGCACGAGCGGATCACCGGGCGCGCGTTCGAGCCGCCCGGGCCCGCGCCGCCGGTGCGCGAGCGCGTCCTGGCGGCTCTGGGGGATTTTCACCGGCGATCGAAACCGCTCTAGCGCCGAGCGCCTTTGCGTCGGCTCGCCGCTGCGCCATACGGCCAAGCCATGTGGCTCCTCCTCCTCGCCGCGGGCCTTTGGGCCGGGGTTCAGAATGCGCTGGCGGGCGGCGGCTCGTTCGTAACGCTGCCGGCGCTGATCCTCTCGGGGATCGACGCGCGCGCGGCCAACATCACCTCGACGATCGCCCTCTTCCCCGGCCAGGTGACGACCGGGATCGCCGTCCGCAAGCTGGTGTCGGGCGCCGAGCGGCTGTCGTTCCGGGCCCTCGTCGCGATCAGCCTGGCCGGCGGCGTGGTCGGCGCGCTGCTGCTCCTGGCGACGCCGGCGAGCTTCTTCGCGCGGCTGCTGCCCTGGCTGGTGCTGGGCGCCACCGCGGTCTTCGCCTGGGGCAGCTTCCTGCGGCGCGCGCCCGAGGCGCCGAAGCCGCTCGGTCCGGCCGCGGCCGGCGCCGCGCAGTTCCTGATCGCCATCTATGGCGGCTACTTCGGCGGCGGCATCGGCTTTCTGATGCTGGCGGCGCTGACCATCGCCGGCCTGCCGGTGCGCACCGCCGCAGCGACCAAGAACGTGCTGGCCGCCGTCATGAACGGCGCGGCGGTGCTGATCTTCGCGTTCTCGCGCGACGTCCACTGGCTGGCCGCGGCGGTGCTCGGGGCCGGCGCGATCGCCGGCGGCCTCCTCGGCGCCTGGCTGCTCAGCCGCGTGAACGAGCGGGCGCTGCGGGCCGGCGTCGTCCTGCTGGGCCTGGCGCTCTTCGCCGGCCTCATCTGGCGCGGTCCATGAGACGGCGGTGACAGCGGGGCGGCAGGCTGCTATCGAGCGCGCCCTGACTTCCCCAGAGGGAGTGTTCCCGTGTTGGCTTGCTGGAACAGCACACGCATCCGCTAGCGCGGCGCTGATCGTCCGTCAGCCGCAACAGCCCTAGCCGCCGCGCCCGTCGCGGCCGGCCGGGACGTGTCCACGCCAACCCAGGGAACGTCATGACCAACATCATGCGGTTCGTCCGTGAGCGGGGGACAGAACGCCCATCGGCGCACGCGCGCCGCCCTCGCGCAGAATCTCTTCACAGGAGCCAGTCCGGCCCACAGGCTGGTCGCCGCAGCGGCCGTCTCGCCCGGCGACCTCGTCTATGACCTCGGGGCCGGAACCGGGCTGATCACCAGCGCGCTCGTCGCCGCCGGCGCGCGGGTCGTGGCCGTCGAGCGCGACCCGAACCTGGCGCGCAAGCTCGCCGCGCGCTTCGCCGCCGCGCCGGGCGTGAGGGTGCTCGAGGCCGACCTCGCGGACGTCCGCTTCCGCGCGCCGTTCAAGGTGGTCGCCAACCCGCCGTTCAACCGCACGGCGGCGCTGCTGCGCCGGCTGCTCGGCGAAGCGCCGCCGCCCGCGGCCGCGACGCTCGTGCTGCAGCGCGAGGCGGCCCGCAAGTGGGCCGGGCTGCCCCGCCCGACCGCCGTCTCGCTGGCGGCGGCGCCCTGGTTCGCGCTGGCGGTGGACGAGCCGTTCCGGCGGCGGGACTTCACCCCGGCGCCCGCCGTCGACGTCGCCGTGCTGAGCATCGCCAGGCGCGCCCGCCCCGACCTGGACACGGATCTGCGCGGGGCCTGGGCCGGGTTCGTGCGCCACGCCTTCGGACGCGGCCGCGCCGACGCGCGCGGCGCGTTCCGCAGCTTGCTCAGCCACCTGCAATGGCGGCGGCTCCGCGCCGACCTCGGCCTCGCTGCCGACGCGCGCCTCGCCGAGCTCGGCTACGACGACTGGCTGGCGCTCTTCCGCTTCGCGATCGCCCACGCGCCGCCGGCGAAGCTGCGGCGGGCGGGGATGGCCGTCACGGCGTCTGCGCCGTCACCGTCAGCGAGGCGTGGTCGAGCGCGACGCGCTTCAGCTGCGCCTCGAGCGCCTTGGCGGACGCATTCGCGTCGAGGCTGACGTTCGTCCCCGGCATCGCCCAGACGGCGATCTCGTAGTGGTGCGCGCCCGTCCCCGCCGGCGGGCACGGGCCGCCGTAGGCCGCATCGCCGAAGTCGGTCCGGAGCGCCCGCGCGCCGGCCGGCAACGCGGCGCCCTCGGCCAGCGACGCGGTCGCCGGCGGCAGGTTGACGACGATCCAGTGCGACCAGTCGTTCGGCGGCACATCGTGGTCGATCATCGTCACGACGAAGCTCTTGGTCCCGGCCGGCGCGCCGCGCCAGTTCAGCTGTGGCGAGACGTTGTGGCCGCCGCAGCGCGGGTAGATGTGGGCGGCCGGCATCGGGCCGCCGTCCTTGAGGTCCTGGCTGGTCAGCGTCATCGCGGCGGCCGACGTCGCGAGGGCGCCGAACGATACTGCAGACAGGGCGAGCAGGGCGCGCATCCCGACCTCCTCCTCAGCGGCTCAACGGCTACCCACGTGGACGGATCCGATGCCGGAGACGTGCTGGTTCACCTGGCCGGTGACGCGGGCCACCTGGACGCTGCCGACCCCCGAGACATCGGCGTCGAGGGCGCCCGCAACGCCGTGGAAGGCGACGTTGCCCGTGCCGGAAACCTGCGCGCTCAAGCTCGGCGCGTAACCGCCGGCGATCTCGACGTTGCCGACGCCCGAGACGTCGGCGACCACCGGACCGCTGACGCTGGCTGTCTTCAGCCCGCCCGCGCCCGACAGGTGGACGGTGAGCGGCCCGGCGATCGGTCCGGTGGTGAGGCCGCCCGATCCGGAGACGGTGAGATCCGCATCACCGGCGGCGCGCACCGCCAGCGAGCCGGCGCCGGACAGGTGCGCGACCAGATGGCTCTGCACCTGTCCGACCGACAGATGGCCTTCCCCGGAGAGGTCGACATGGGCGGTCTTCGACGCGCCCGTCCTGAGCTCGCCGACGCCCGACATGCTGGTGTTCAGTTGCCCGGCGACGTTGGCCACCGTCCAGTCGCCGCAGCCGGCGGCGTCGAGCGTCAGGCTGCGCGAGCGGGCGACGGCGCCGTGCACGATGGCGCCGCTCTCGATCACCGCGTCGAGCGGGACATGGACCAACACCTGCGGCAGCTGCGAGACGGCAAAGTCGCCGCGCCCGAACACGTAGGCGTGCAGCCCCTCGCCGGACCCGTGACAGCCGGTCAGGAACTGTGGCAGGCGCCCGTCGATCACCACGTCGGCGCCCTCGCGCAGGACCTGCAGCGGCAGGCGCGGATTGGGACGAAAGACCTCGACGGCGATGTCGCTGCGATCTTCCGGCTCTACCACCACGCTGATCGCGGCGTGGCGGATGACCAGCTTCGGGCCGGCGAGCGCGGGCCCGGCCAGCGCGCAGCTGGCGCCCAACGCGGCGGTAAGGACGAGGGAGGCGCGCGCGGCCCTCAAGATCCGATCCGCACGTCGCCGGACCCGACTACGGCCTTGTGCACCGGCCCGGTCACCCTGAGCACCCGCACGTCGCCGGAGCCGACCACCGAGGCGTTCAGCGAGTCGGCGACGCCCGCCAGCGCGATGTCGCCGGAGCCGGCGATCGAGGCCTGCATGGCGCTGGCGTGGCCGCCGGCCACGCGCACGTGGCCGGAGCCGGCGATCCGGGCGTTGAAGGCGCCCTGCACCGAGGCGACGTCGATGTCGCCCGAGCCGACGTTCATGGCGACCACCGGGCCGGCGATCTCGCGGGTGACGATCGAGCCCGAGCCGGCCACCCTCAGCTCGGCCGCGCCGGCCTGGCCGGTGCGCACCGAGCCCGAGCCGGCCACATTGACCGTCATCTTCCCCCGCACGTTGCCCACCTGCCAGTCGCCGCAGCCGGCGTTGGCAAGCTCCAGCGAGCCTGAGCGCCCCACCTGGCCGAACACCGCGCCGCCGGCGTTGACGCTGGCGTCCATCGGCGTGTGGATGAGGATCTGCGGCATCGCGTCGGGGCCCACCTCGCCGATCCCGGCCACGAAGGCGCTGGGCTGGGCGACCGGCCCGCGGCAACCGTGCACGCGATAGCCGGCGAAGCCGCCGTCCACATAGGTGCGGCCGAGGAAACTCCACACGCGGATCGGCAGCCTCGGATTGGCCCTGACGATCTCGACCTTGATGTCGGTGCGGGGCTCGGGCGAGACGACCACACGGGCGACGGCGTGGTTGATGTCCACCGACGGCTCGGCCATCGCGGCGCCCGCCAAGGCAAGTCCGCCGGCCGCCGTCAGGGCCCCCGTAAACCAGCGCATTCCCGCGGTTCCTTCCCTAAGGCGTTGGCCCGGAAACTAGCCGCGCCGCAGTCGCTTGGCAGCTTAATTCGCCGTCATGGGGTTTGCGGGACGGACCCTCTCCCCCCGCTCTTCTCCGCGAACGCGGGGACCCTCCAGGCGAAGGCTGGAGCGGGTAGCGGGAATCGAACCCGCATCCTCAGCTTGGAAGGCTGCTGCACTACCATTGTGCTATACCCGCGAAAATCAACGTCTTACGTGCTCGTACTCCAGGCGCAGGGCGCCTTTGCGCGGCTCGCTTGATGTCGTCGTGACATCCGCACTTAGAGCAAACGCGGCGCGCCCTCGCAATTGGCGCGCGCGCGTGCCGAAGCTCGCGCCGGAGGGACGGTCAGCGGCGCCCGCGCCATCACCTGTGCTCGGCTGTGGAGCAATACGGATATCGACCCAAAGTTGACTTCTGGAATTCGGTCGAAAACTTTGAGGCCGCGTCAGTTAACCGTGTTGACGATACGGGACATACGTATAAGTTCGAGGTTCAGCCTCTCGACCCGATCAATAATCGGTCGGCGCGCGGCGCTGGGGGAACAATCAACATGGTTTCAATGGTCGCTTTGGCGCGCCTGCCGCGCGCGCTTGGCTTGGGATTGGTGGCGTGCGCCGCGGCGCTGAGCCTCGCCGCCTGCGGCGGCGGCGGCAATTCTGCAACGAATTCAGCGGCGGCGTCGACGCCTACGCATTTCGTCAATGCTCCGGCGGACGCCAAGTCGCCAAATCTGTCGGCGAACTTCGTCGACTTCTCGTTCGACTACCCGTCCAACTGGACGGTCGACCCGGAAACCGGCTCGGCAACGGCGTCCAACTTCGTCAAGGTCGAACGCAACGACGCGTCCGGCCTGACGATCGAGAACTTCGCGGTCGGCGAGTTCAAGGGGACCGGCGATCCCGACCAGGATGCGGCGCTGATGCCGCAGTTGCTCGGCCAGCTCGAGCGCCAGGTCTCGACGATGGCCGGCTACAAGCAGATCTCGACCGACCAAGCGACGACCGTGAACGGCCTGTCGGGCTACCAGCTCACGTTCACCGCTACGCCGCAGATTGGCGACAAGCCGGGCAACCTGTTCGGCCGGATGATCATCGTTCCGCAGCCGGGCACGTCGAAGGGCGTGGTCCTCATCATGCTCGGCACCGACGTCGGCGGCGAGCTCCACAGCATCGCCGATCTCGGGGTGAAGGGTCAGCTTCCGATGATCCTGGGTTCGTTCAAGTTCCCGGCCGCCGCCGCGACGGACACCAACGCGGCGTCCAACGACGAGCCGGCCAACAGCACCGACTAGGGCAGCGGCGTCATGGCGGCCGCCACGCTTTCCGGTGGCGGCCGCCGTCGCGCCCACGCTTGGACGACTGCTCGTCCGTGGGGGGCCGGGCAGACTCATTCTCAGGGGTTTCGACAATGCGGTTTCGCACGCTTGCTTCCGTTGCAGCCGTCGCTGCGGTCATGGTTCTGGCGCCCACGATGGCCAGCGCCGCCCCGCAGGACTTCGTGCTCGACAACGCCACCGGCTACGACCTGAAGAACCTCTACCTCTCGCCGACGGACCAGAACGAGTGGGGCGACGACGTCCTCGGCGAGGACGTGTTGACGAACGGACAGTCGGTGAAGATCCACTTCCCGGAGGGCCGCGGCGAGGGCTGCGAGTGGGACCTGAAGGTCACCTACAACGACGACACGTCGCATGAATGGCGCAACGTCAATCTGTGCTCGATCGAGTCCGTGACGATCAATTACGACGAGAAGACCGACGAGACATCGGCGACGGCGAAGCCTGCGGAATAGGGTGCGTCGCGCCGCGCCCGCCGGTCCGTAACCGGCGGCCGGGCGCCGGCGGGGCCGCAGCCCGCCTTCGCCCTATGGGCTACGCCGCGGCAGCCTTCGCCTGCTTCTGGCTGGCTTGCCAAGCCGTAGCCGGCGAAGCCGGCGAAGGCTGGTGGGGGAAGTAGGACTCGAACCTACGAAGGCGTACGCCAGCGGATTTACAGTCCGCCCCCTTTGCCACTCGGGACATTCCCCCAAGCCTTTCGCCAGGGCCCGATCTTGTCCGTCCGCTTGAGAGGCCGCCCGCGCCCGGTTGCGCTCTTGGGCCCATTGCGCTTGGGGGCGATGAGCCTAAGACCCGCTCAGGAACGGCGGCCCGAAGCGGGCCTCCAAAATCGGAGGGCGTCTTATAGTGGCCCGGCATTTCCGGCGCAACGAGGGCAAGCCGACGGGCGCGCCGGCCGGCAAGCCGCGGGCCAAACCACGGGGCGAGCCCAGCGCCGCCAAGGACAGCCGTCCGAGAGGCGAACCGATCGCCAAGGGCTGGTCGCCGGCGACCGATCGCAGCGGGCCAAGGCCGCGCCGCACCCCGGGCGTCGGCGCCGACTGGCTGTGGGGCTGGCACGCGGTGACCGCGGCGCTGGCCAACCCGGCCCGCGGCGCCCCGCGGCGACTGGTCGCGACCCCCGAGCGCGCCCGCGAGCTTGCCCAACGCTTCCCCGACCTCGCCGCCGCCGAGATCGCCGACAGCGCCGCCATCGCCCGGCTCACGCCGCCCGGCGCGGCCCACCAGGGCGTGGCGCTGCAGGCGGCGCCGATCGAGCCGTACAGCCTCGCCGAGCTCGCCCGCCCGGCCTTCGGCGTGCTCGTCATGCTCGACCAGGTGACCGACCCGCAGAACGTCGGCGCGGTCTTCCGCTCCGCCGCCGCGTTCGGCGCGCGCGGCGTCATCGTGCAGGACCGCCACGCCCCGCCCTTCACCGGCGCGCTCGCCAAGGCCGCCGCCGGCGCGCTCGACGTCACGCCGCACGCGCGGGTGGTCAACCTCGCCCGCGCGCTCGACGAGCTGGAGCACCTGGGCTGGCGCGCGGTGGGCCTGGCGGGCGACGCGGCCGAGCCGCTGGACGCCGTGCTGGGCGCGGGCCCGGTCGTGCTGGTGCTGGGCTCCGAGGGCGAAGGCCTCAGGCGCCTGGTCAGCGAGCACTGCGATGCGCTGGCCCGCATCCCGATGCCGGGCGGCTTCGAGAGCCTCAACGTCGCCGCCGCCGCCGCGATCGCGCTCTACGAGGCGACCCGGGCCAGACCCTGACGTTGGCGCTGACGCCGACGCTGACGCTGGGCCCTTGCGCGGACCGCCCGTTTCGCGCCAGAAACGCAGGCAGCGATGGCCCACCTCCTTGGCGGAACGGCGAGCGCCCACTGGGCGGGCCTCATCGGCGCCCTGATCCAGGTCGCCCTGATCGACATCACGCTGGCGAGCGACAACGCCGTCGCGGTCGGCATGGCCGCCTCGGGCCTGCCCCGCCCGCAGCGCCACTATGCGATCGTGCTGGGCCTGGGCGGCGCGGTGGTGCTGCTCTGCGTGCTCGCCTTCTTCGCCGTCAGGCTGCTGGAGGCCGGCGGCGGCGGCCTGATCCTGGGCGGCGGCCTCTTGCTGCTGCTGGTCTCGTGGCAGATGTGGCGCGACCTGCGCGCGCGCCGCAACGTCCGCGCCGAGGAGGAGCGCGCGGCGCGCAAGCCGAAGACGCTGATGCGCGCGCTCAGCCTGATCTTCATCGCCGACATCTCGACCTCGCTCGACAACGTGCTGGCCATCGCCGGCGTGGCGCGCGGCCAGCCGGCCTGGGTGCTGTTCGTCGGCCTGGCGCTGTCGGTGGCGCTGACCGGCTTCGCCGCCGCCGGGGTCGCGCGGCTGCTGCGCCGCTGGCCGTGGCTCGGCTACATCGGCCTGGCGGTGGTGATCTTCGTCGCCGGCGGCATGCTGTGGGACGGCGCCCACCAGATGGGCTGGGCGCCGCTATAAGGCCCCCCCAAACCGCTCTTCCCCGCGCAAGCGGGGACCCAGGCGTTTTGAACCACGGAAAACACAGAAAACACGGGCGGCTGGGTGGCCTGGCGGCGTCCGTGCTTTCCGTGTTTTCCGTGGTCAGTCTTCTGGACCCGGCCGTCTCCCGCCTTTCGGAAAAGCCTGGGCCCCCGCTTGCGCGGGGGAGAGCGGAGGAAGCGGGCGCCGTGCAGGTTAGTCCGCCCCGCCGAAGCGCTCGGTCCACTCGGCGACCTGGGCGTCCTCGATCTTGCGGAACAGCACGGCGGGGACATCGATCTTGCGGCCGGCCGGCACGCGCGCCAGCTCGGCGGCGACGTCGGCCCCCGGCCACGGCGCCGGGTAGGGCTCGCCCATCGCCAGCCCCACGGTCTCCGACGCGAACGGGATGAAGGGCGCCGAGACCCGGGCGAACAGCGCCACGAGATTGAGGCCCGTGCGCACGATCACGGCCGCCCGCTCCGGATCGGTGCGGATCGCCGTCCAGGGCGCGGCCTCCTGCAGGTACTCGTTGCCGAGCACCCAGAGCGCCCTGCAGCGCCTGGGCGGACTTGCGCATCTCGATCGCGCCCAGCTGCTCGGTCAGCTCGGCGAGCTTGGCGCCCACCTCCGCGTAGAGCTTTTCTTCCAGCGGCCCCGGCGCGCCGCCGGCCGGCACCACGCCCTCGAAGCGCGACTCGCAGAACCGGCAGATGCGGTTGACGAAGTTGCCGAACACGTCGGCGAGGTCGCGGTTCACCGACGAGACGAACACCTCCCAGGTGAAGCTGGTGTCCGAGCCCTCGGGGCTGTTGGCGGTCAGGTACCAGCGCCAGCAGTCGGCCGGCAGCAGCTCCAGCGCCTGGTCCATGAACACCCCGCGCTTCTGCGAGGTGGAGAACTTGCCGCCGTACCAGTTCAGCCAGTTGAACGCCTTCAGCACGTCCACCTGCTTCCAAGGCTCCTCCGACCCCAGGATGGTCGAGGGGAAGTAGACCGAGTGGAAGGGCACGTTGTCCTTGCCCATGAACTGCACGTAGCGGACGTCCTCGCGCGCCCTTGTCGAGCCGCCACCAGCGCTCCCAGTCCTGGCCCTCCTGGTCGGCCCACTCGCGCGTGATGCCGATGTAGCCGATCACGTCGTCGAACCAGACGTAGTAGACCTTGTCCTCGAAGCCGGGCCGCGGCAGGCCGTCCTTCAGCACCGGAAAGCCCCAGGCGAGGTCGCGGGTGATGCCGCGGTCGATCAGGCCCTCGTCGAGGTGCTTGTAGGTGATGGCCCGCGGCAGCGTCGCCCAGTCGGTCTTCGCATCGACCCAGGCGCGGATGCGGTCGGCCATCTTCGAATGCAGCTGGTAGAGGTGCCGCGTCTCGCGCACCTCGATGTCGCGCGAGCCGGAGATCACCGAATAGGGCTCGATCAGGTCCACCGGGTCGAGCAGCGAGCCGCAGTTGTCGCACTGGTCGCCTCTGCGCCGGCGTGAAGCCGCAGATCGGGCAGGTGCCTTCCACGTAGCGGTCCGGCAGGAAGCGCTTGTCGGTGAGCGAGTAGACCATCTTGTCGACCCGCTCTTCGATGAGGCCATGCGCCTCCAGCGCGGCGGCGAAGTGGTGGACGAGCTCGCCGGTCTGCGGCGAGGAGGAGCGGCCGAACAGGTCCCACGACAGGCCGTATCTGAGGCCGAGGTCGTTTGGATGCGGTGCTGTTCCTCGCAGTAGGTGAAGATGTCCTGGCCGAGCTCGGCGGCGGCCAGCTCGGCGGGCGTGCCGTGGTCGTCGGTGCCGCAGATCGACAGCACCTCGTTCCCCCGCGCCCGCTCGAAGCGGGCGTAGACGTCGGCCGGCAGCAGCGAGCCCACCAGGTTGCCGAGATGCTTGACGCCGTTGATCCCCGGCAGCGCCGAGGTGATGAGGATGCGGGCCATGGCGGGTCCCCTAGCTGATCACGCGCCTTACGTCCTTCTCCCCTTGCGGGAGAAGGTGTCGCCGAAGGCGACGGATGAGGGGTCGACGGATGGTCGGCCGATGGCGCAGCGCGGCTAACCGGATAAGGAGGCGCGACCCCTCATCCGCCCGGCATTCGCTCGAAGTTCGCCGTCCAGCGCGTCGTCATGGCGGCGCCGACATAAGGGTTTCGGCCTCGCTCGCCAAGCCCTCGGCTTCCAGCTCTTCCAGCGGCTTGCCGTCGGCGCCGCGCAGCTGCCAGCCGCCGCGGCGCTTCAGGTAGACGAGGTAGTAGGCGGCCGAGACCGCCATCACCGCGAGGTTGGCAAGCAAGCTGGGACGGCCGAAGTCGGCGTCCTGCAGGTCGGCGAAGGCGACGCCCGCCAGACCGATCAGCGAGATGACGGGCCAGAGCGGATAGAGCGGCATGCGGTAGTGGCCGACCGCCGTGGTCCCGTTGATGCGACCGGCGATCGCCGCCGCCGAGACGCCGGCGTAGAGCATCACGAGGTTGGTGCCCGACAGGATCACCAACAGCGGCAAGGGCGCGAAGCAGCAGGCGATCGTCGCCGCGCCCATCGCCAGCGTGGCGATCCACGGCGAGCGCAAGCGCGGATGCACCGCCGCCGCCCAGCGGTTCAGCGCGCCCGGCCACACCCCGTCGCGCCCGCTGCAGAACAGCTGCCGCGCGTTGATGAGGCCGATGGCGATCATCGCGTTGATGATGGCGAAGGCGACGCCGAGGCTGACGACCTTGTCGATCAGCGGTCCGCCGGCGGCGGTGAGGAAGGCGGGGTAGGGCTGCGGCGCGGTCAGCACCGCTTTGAGGTCCGGCGCGCCGGCCAGCACCGCCACGATCGGCGCGAACTCGGCGATCCCGGCGACGGCGAGCGAGCCGAAGATCACCCACGCCATCTTGGTGCGCGCCTCGTACATCTCCTCGCCGAAGTACACGGCGCCGCCGTAGCCGTTGTAGGCGTAGATCGCCCCGGCCATGCCAAGCCCCATCGTCGCCCAGGTCACCTGGCCGAGACCCCCCGTCGCGGTCGGCGCGACCGGATGCAGGGTCATCTCGATCAGCGGATTGTGGGCATGGACGAGCCCGAGCCCGGTCATCACGCAGAGCGCGGCGAGCTCCACCAGCAGGAAGGCGCCGGTGATCTTGGCGTTGAGGCGGATGTTGAGCACGCCGATCAGCGCCGTGGCCACCGTCACCGCCAGCGCGACCGGCAGCGCCGGCAGGCCCGGGATCACCACGCCGAGGTAGTCGGCGAGGCCGAGCGCGGTCACCGCCTGGCTGACCGGCCCGCCGAACAGGTTGAGACCCAGCGCCATGAATCCCCAGCTCGGCCCCAGCGTGCGCCCCATCATCGAATACTCGGCGCCGGTCAGCGGAAAGGCGCTCGAGAGCTCGGCGTAGACATAGGCCGTGGTCAGCGCCAGGCAGCCGGCGGCGAGGAAGCAGACGATGGCGCCGGTGCCCGCCTGCTGCGTCACCTGCTGGCCCATGATGAACACCGACGCAGCCGGCGTGATCGCCGAGATGGTGATCAACAGATTGCCGACATGCCGCATGCTGCGGCCGAGCGGCTGGTGCGGCGCTCCGTGCTGGGGCGAGTTCGGGCGGGTTCACGGCCGCAAGCTTTGCCAACAGCGGGTCGCGGCAACAAGGGCGCCGGTCCCGCGTTGGCGCAAAACACCGCGCGATGGCATAACCGGCTCGACGCGCCGGTTTAGCTCAGCTGGTAGAGCAGTGGTTTTGTAAACCAAAGGCCGGGGGTTCGAGTCCCTCAACCGGCGCCAGCGTCAGACCGCGGCCTTGCGCCCCCTCCACCACCCGCCTGCGGCGGGCGGTCCCCCTCCTCCGTTCCGCTCCGCTTCACGGGGCAGGAGCGAAATTGCGCGATCTCGCTCCTCACCCGTCGCGCCGACGACGGGGGAGGTGGATCGGCGCGCTGCCAGCGCGACGAGACGGAGGGGGCGCAAAGGCGGCAACCGCTTGCTTGGAGCTTAGGGCGTGTGCGCCTTCAGGAACCCCACCACGCGGCGTTCCTGCTCGGCGAGGTGCTCCGGGCCGCGCCAGTCGGTGAGCACCTCGACGTCGGGCAACAGCTCGGCAAGCTCGGCGCTGGTCTCGGCGGGGTGCGGGGTGTCGGAGCCCGGCAGCAGGAAGGACGGGGTCCGGCAGCCGCGCACGAAGGCGCGGTCGGCGCAGAAGACGAAGTCGCCGCCCCACATGTTGCGGCCGAAGCCGGCGAGGTCTGCCTCGCTCACCTCCGGCCGGGCGGCGCGGATCTCGCGGCTCCAGTCGGCGTGCATGGTCTGGAAGAAGTCCGGATGCGCCGAGTTCAGCCCGATCGGGTTCTGCAGCACCTGGCAGGCGACGCGGTCCGGCGCCGTCTTCGTCGCCATCATGCAGAAGCTGCCGCCGATGCAGCCGCCCAGCACGTGGAAACGCTCGAAGCCCAGCTGGTCCATCAGCGCCAGGTGGTCGGCGGCGTAGGTGCGCCAGCCGTGGTCGGCTTTGATGGCGGCCTTCGACTTGCCGGCGTTGCGCTGGTCCATGGCGACGGCGGTGAAGCCCGCCCGCGGCAGCGCCTCGGTCCAATCCACCCACGGCCGCGGCGGTCCGTCCGCCGGGCTGCGCCAGAAGCCCATCGCCGAGCGCAGCCCCCCCGGCGCGAACAGCAGCACCGGGAAGCCGTCGCCGAAGGTCAGGTAGTTGATCTCGCCGTCCGGGCGTTCGAGCAGGGGCACTCGGGATCTCCGTCTCGCGCCGGGGCGGGCGCCAGCGACAATAGCCCCGCGATTGCGGATGCGAAGGCCGCAGCCTAAGCCGACGGCAGAGAGATGGGTGAGACGGAAGGACGGCAGGTGGGGAAACTGGAAGGGCGCACGGCGCTCATCACCGGCGGCAGCCGCGGCATCGGGCGGGCGGTCGCGCTGCGCTTCGCCCGCGAGGGGGCGAGCGTCGCGATCAACTACGCCAGCAACGAAGCGCAGGCGCGCGAGGCAGCCGACGAGGCGCGCCAGCATGGCGTGCGCGCCGAGATCTACCAGGCCGACGTCGCCGACGCGGCCGCGGTGACCGCCATGTGCGAGCGGGCGATCGCCGACTTCGGCCAGATCGACGCGCTGATCAACAACGCCGGCCTCGGCTCCTCGCACGTCGACCGCCCGACCATCACCGGCGCGACGGACGCGCAGTACCAGCTCCTGATGGGCGTCAACCTTTGGGGCCCGATCCACCTTTGCCGCGCGCTGGTCCCGCACATGCGCGCCGCGCCGCGCAGCGACGTGATCATGGTCTCGTCGGTCGCCGCCCAGTCGATGGGCGCGCGGATGGGGCTCTATTCGATCACCAAGGCCGGGGTGGAGGCGCTGGCCCACACACTGGCCAAGGAGGAGCGCGCCAACGGCATGCGGGTGAACATCGTCGCGCCCGGCCTCGTCGACACCGACATGGGCCGCAAGCTGATGTCCACCTTCGGCGTCGCCAACATCCGCGAGCGCGACGCCGCCGCCCCGTTCGGCTTCGTCTGCACGCCGGACGACATCGCCGCCACGATCGCCTTCCTCTGCTCGGAGGACGCCCGCTACATCACCAACGAGCGGATCACGGTCAGCGGCGGCGGCTTCTGAGCGAGGCGCCTCGCAGCGCCATTCCGACCCGAAAGAGCGGCGCCTTGTTTCAACCGGGGTCGAGCACCACCAGCAGGTCGTCTTCCTCGACGGACGCGCCTTCGGCGACGGCGATCGACCGCACCCGGCCGGCCTGCGGGGCGGTCACCGGGATTTCCATCTTCATGGATTCCAGGATCATCAGCACGTCGTCGGCGGCCACGTCGGCCCCCTCCGCCACCTGGATCTTCCAGACGATGGCGTAGATCTCGGACTTCACCTCCACCTCGCGCTCCCCCCTCTCACGGCCGCATCCCCACCCGCAGCTTCGGCCCCAGTTTCGTCGCGTTCACCGCATGGCTCTTGCGGATGTAGTCGACGATCGCCGGCCGGGTGTCGCGCGGATCGATGACCTCGAGCGGCCGGGCCAGCCCGGGCTGGCGCAGCACCGAGGCCATCCGCTGGAACCGGTCCTCGATCTCCAGCCGCCTGGCGACCGGGATCGGGCGCAGCTTCGATCTCGCGGCGATAGGCCGCCATCACGCCGCCCTGCGCCACCAGCGACCCGGACTCCGCCGACGGCCAGGCGTAGCGCACCGCGAGGCCGTCGGTCTTGGCCATCACGCTCGCCACGCCGTACATCCGCCGGGTCACGATCGAGATGTAGGGCACGCTGGCCTCGCGCACCGCGTAGGACGCCCGGTTGGCGAAGCGGATGATGCCCGCCGCCTCCGACGCTGGGCCCACCATGAAGCCCGGCACGTCGGCGAAATAGACGATCGGCAGGTGGAAGGTGTCGGCGAAGTCCACGAACCGCTCGGCCTTGATGCAGGCTGCAGGCGTCATCGCGCCGCCGTCGCGCCGGCAATCGTTGGCCATCACCGCCACCGGAAATCCGTCGATCCGCGCCAGCATGGTCACCAGCGCCCGGCCATAGAGGGCCGAGATCTCGAACGTCGAGCCGCGGTCCACGACCGCCTCGATGATCCTGCGCACCTCGTAGGCCGCCGTCCGCCGCTTCGGGATGGCCGAGATCAGACCCTCGTCGCGCCGATTGGGATCGTCGTCCGGCTCGATCCACGGCGGCAGCTGCCAGACGCTGGACGGCAGGTAGGACAGGAACCGCTTGATCTGCGCGAAGGCGTCGGCCTCGTCCTCGGCGACGTTGTGCACGACGCCGGACGTCTTGGCCTGCACCGTCCAGTCGCCCAGCTCCTGCTTGGTCACCTTCAGGCCCAGCGCCTGGGCCACCATCGGGGGGCCGCCGACGAAGGTCTCGGCGGTCTTGGTCATCACCGAGAAGTGGCAGTCGCCGACGTGCACGGCCGGCAGGCCCGCCACCGAGCCCAGCACCGCGGCGACCACCGGCACCTGGGCGATGAGGTTGCCCTTGGCCATTCGGGTCGCGAGATGGTCCTCCGGCCCCGGCGCTACGGCGGAGAAGTCGTGCCGCCGCGGCAGGTCGAAGCTGCCGGGCGTTCCGGTCGGCGCCGCGTCGACCAGCGGGGCCTCGTCCGCCGCCGTGTGGGCGGGCGGCATCGAGGCGTCGCCGCCCGCTCTCCTCGCCTCGGGATCGTAGTTGCGCACGCTGCCGCCGGCCCCGTCGAGCAGCCGGATGAAGGGAACCCGCAGCTCGCCGGCCAGCCACGCCACCTCCACCCGGGGATAGGGAATGCCCGAGTCCGCCGAGCCGCCGCGGATGGTGAAGTCGCCGCCCTCCACGACCACCGGCCGCCCGTCGATGTTGGCGAGGCCCGTGACGTAGGCGGCGGGCCGGAAGCTCTGGAGCCGGCCCTCGTCGTCCCACCTGGCGGTCCCGGCCAGGGTCGAGGTCTCCTGGAACGAGTCGGCGTCCGCCAGCAGGTCCACGCGCTCGCGGACGCTCAGGCGCCCCTGTGCGTGCTGGCGCTCGACGCCCTCGGCGCCGCCCATCCGCGCGCGTAGCCGACGCAGCCGCTTCAGCTCGTCGATCTCCGGCTCCCAGCTCATGCCCTCTCCTTGGCTGCCGGGTCGGCAGGTTAGAGGCGCGCGAGACCGTGCCCAACCGAATATTGAGAGGCGAAGTCGGGTGTTCCGATCGGGGCCGCCCCGACAGCCCAAGGCTCAGACCAGCTGCACCTTGCCGCTGCCGAGCTCGTAGTAGCCGGCGACGATCTTCAGCTCGCCCTTGGCGATCCGCTCGGCGAGCACCGGCGAGGCTGAGCTAAGGATGCCGGCCTGGATCTTGGCGTTGAGCTTGGCGGTGATCACCGGGTCGTGGCCGCCCTGCGCGACCGCGGCCTGTAGCGGCGCATAGAGGGCGCTGATCTGGCCCGGCGCCGCATGGTTCTCGATCGCGGCCTTCACGGCGCCGCAGTTCTGGTGGGCGAGCACCAGGATAGCGGGCACGCCGAGCACCGCGGCGCCGTACTCCAGCGAGGCGATGGTCTCGGCGTCGGCGACGTTGCCGGCGACGCGGGTGACGAAGATCGAGCCGATGCTCTCGTCGAAGACGATCTCCACCGGCACGCGGCTATCGGCGCACGAGAGCACCGAGGCGAACGGCGCCTGCCCGTCGACGGTCTTCGCCCTGAGCTCCGCGAGGTCCAGCTTGAACGAGGTCATGTTCCCGGCGACGTAGCGGGCGTTGCCGGCCATCAGCCGCGCCAGCGCTGCGTCGGGGGAAAGCGGCGTCTGCGCCCACCCGATCCGCGGCGTCAGCGTTCCCGCCCCGGCGAGGCTTGCGGCCGCGCCCAGCGCCAGGAAGGCGCGTCGGGGCAGCGCTGCCCGCGTCTCGCCGTTCGCGGCGCAAGCCGCGCAGCCGCATCCCGCGGTCGCCGGATGCGCAAAGGTCGTGGAGTTGGTCATGGTCGTCACCCGCCACAGCTGATCGACGCGATTATCGCGCGACTTCTCGCATAAGGCGAGTCGGCCTATTTGCCCTGCGCCGCGTCCGCCAGCTGGTCGGCCAGCGCCAGCGGCTCCATCGTCGCCTTCGCCTCGCAGCCCGGCGGGTCGCTGTAGGTGCGCCCGAGCGGCGCGGACTGGTCGAGCCGGCGGCAGGCCTCGCGCGCGGCGTCCTTGATGCGCTGCTTCAGGATGTCCGCATCCTGGGGCTTGGAGAGGTCGAGGTCGGCGAACTCGACCTGCTGGGTGGTGGTGACGATCTCGATCGGCTGCCCGCGGCTCTCCCGGCCGGTCGTCTTGCGCACCACCTCGGGGGCGATGATGGTGATCTCCTGCGACCCGGTCGGGGCCGAGGCGGCTTCGGGCTGGGCGAGCGCGGCGTTGCTGAACACCATCGCCCCGCAGAACATCGCGGCGATGACCGCGGCGGCCCAGACCGGTGTGCGGATATCTGACGTCGCCATCGGCCGGCCTCCCAAGCTTGCGAGCCTGGGCAACTGACACCGAACGGACGCGCCGGCGCATCGGGTGGGCGCCGCAGGCGCATCGGGACTTTCCCTGAGCGATGGCGCCGGTCCGACTGGGGTCACCTGGTTCGCGCGACGGACGGCGCGCGGCCTCAGATCGGCGGGCGGCGGGCGGCCCAGGGGGCGGCGCGCTCCAGCTGGCCGGCGAGGCTGAGGACGAGCGCGTCCTCGGACTGGCGGCCGACGAACTGCACGCCGATCGGCAGGCCGGAACGGCTCATCGCCAGCGGCACGCTGGCGGCCGGCTGGCCGGTGATGTTGAAGGCCTGGGTGTTGGGCATGAAGGCGAAGAGCCGCCGGGCGTAGCCCTCCCAGTCGGGCGGATCGCCGCCCTTCAGGTAGCCGATCGGCACGGCCGGCATGCCGAGCGTCGAGCAGATCAGGATGTCGTAGCTGGCGAAGAAGGCGCCCATCGCGCGGCCGAGCGCATGGGCGGCGCGCAGCGACTGGATGTAGAGCGAGCCCGAGATCTGACGCCCGCGCTGGTAGCTCTGCCAGGTGACGGTCTCGACCTCGTCCTCGGCGATCGGCCGCCCGCGCTCGCTCGCCTTGGCGTCGAGGTCGGCCGCGACGCTGGCCGAGATCACCACGCCGGCGGCCGCCAGCGAGGCGCGGTCGATCGGCGGGTCGGCTTCCTCGACCTGGTGGCCGAGGTCCTCGCAGAGCTTCGCCGCGTCGCGCACCGCCTCCGCGCACTCAGGATCGATCGCCTCGGCGCCGAACGCGGCGGTGCTGAAGGCGATCCGCAAGGGGCGCGGATCGGCCCCGGCCGCCTCCAGGAACGGCCGCGCGGGCGGCGCCGTCCAGTAGGGGTCGCCCGGCTGCGGCGCCCCGCCGATGTCGAGCAGCACCGCCAAGTCGCGCACCGAGCGGCTGACCACGTGGCCGCACGAGAAGCCGCCCCAGCCTTCGTCCTTCGGCGCGTAGGAGACGCGGCCGCGCGACGGCTTCAGCCCGAAGAGGCCGCAGCATGAGGCCGGGATGCGGATCGAGCCGCCGCCGTCGCTGGCGTGCGCAGCCGGCAGGATGCCCGCCGCCACCGCCGCGGCCGCGCCGCCGGACGAGCCGCCGGAGGTGCGGCCCAAGTCCCAGGGATTGCGGGTCGGGCCGAACATCTGCGGCTCGGTCACCGGCTCCAGCCCCAGCTCCGGCGTGTTGGTCTTGCCGAAGATGACCAGGCCGGCGGCGCGGTAGAGCATGGTGAGCGGGCTGTCGGCCGCCGCGATGTCCTGCGCATAGAGCTTGCAGGATTCGGTGGTCGGCGCGCCGGCGAGCTTCGGTCCGAGGTCCTTCAGCAGGAAGGGCACGCCGGCCAGCGGGCCGCTTAATGTTCCGCCTGGGGCTCCGGCCGCCTCGCGCCGGGCGCGTTCGGAGAGGTCCATGGTGATGGCGTTGAGCGCGGGGTTCACCTTGGCGGCGCGCGCCAGCGCCGCCTCCAGCGCCTCGGCGGCGCTGATCTGGCGGCCCGCGATCAGCGCGGCGAGGCCGACGGCGTCCTCGGCCAGGTAGTCTTCCTCGTTCATCGCCTTAAGTCTCCGTCCCACCCCGTTCCCTTCCCGCCTCGCTTGGAGCATGACCGGCGCGCAAAAGCCAAGCGAAGCGATGATTCCCGTCACCGACCAGATCAGCCTGGACGAGGCCGAGCTCGAGGAGAGCTTCCTGCGCGCCTCCGGACCCGGCGGCCAGAACGTCAACAAGGTGGCGACCGCCGTGCAGCTGCGCTTCGACGCGGCCGCCTCGCCCTCGCTGCCCGAGGCGGTGAAGGCGCGGCTGAGGCGCCTGGCCGGCCGGCGGATGACCGACGCCGGCGTCATCGTGATCACCGCCAACCGCTTCCGCACCCAGGAGCGCAACCGCGCCGATGCGCTGGAGCGGCTGGTGACGCTGATCGCCCAAGCGACCCATGCGCCGAAGCCGCGCCGCCCGACCCGCCCGCCGTTGGCCTCCAAGCGCCGCCGCCTGGAAACCAAGCGCCGCCGCGCCGAGGTGAAGAGCCTGCGCGGCCGGCCGCTGGACTAGCGGCGCCTCCGCGCGCCGCGGCCGCCGTTAACGCCTCGGTCACTTATCCTCAGGGTTCCGGCGGATGTTCGGCCGCGCGCCGGTGTGACAACCTCTGCTTGTCTGCCTCACCTCAGTAGCCCCCCGGAGGCCAGACTTCGCGGGCCGGTCCACCGACCAGTCCCGCCGAGGCCCCGCGCTCGGCCCCGAGCGCGGGGCCTTGTTCTTGCGCCAGGCGCGCAACCGCGCCGACCGGCGCCGAGCGCGATGGAAGTTCCCCGGTTTGCGTGCAATCTGGCGACGTCCTGGCGAGGTCGACGTCATGCCCACATTGCTGCGCGCGCCGACGCGCGAATACCGCTCGATGTCCCTCGACAGCCGTCGCTGGCCTCCAAGCGCCGCGGCCTTCAGCCGCCAGGGCCACAGGGGTGGGCGCTGCTCTCACAACCCCGGTGAAGGCGTGCCGATGTCCTGCACCACCTTCAGGCTGCCGTCCCTCTCGCGACGGTAGACGGTCACGTAGTAGCCGCGCTCCGTGACCGGCTTTGCGCCCGGCTGCGGCGTGTAGGATTGGGCGAAACGTCCCTGCACGTAGCCCATCGACCCGTCGTCGGAAGCGTCGATCTTCTCCGCCGCGAGTGACATCGTGAGGTCGCCTTTGAATGCGCCTTCCATCAACGCCCGCATCGCGACCGCTCCGGGAACTGGCGGCTGGCCTGCGTCGAAGAGCGTTCCGTCGGCGGCGTAGCGGGCTGCGTAGGCGCGGGCGTCGCGCAGGTTGATGTCGGCCTGCCACTGAACAGCGTCGGCGCGCAGGGCGGCTATGGTCGACGCTCTGTCGTCAGCCTTGTGGCATGCCGCCAGAGCCGCCGAGGCGATCACCGCGGACAACATGACCGTGCGCATTCGACCCCCCTAGGCTCCGACGAGATCAGCGTGGTCCTTCGAGGGTTGCGCCACAAGCAAAACGTCGGAGCGGGAGCGGCGCTGGGCGCGGTCGCGTTTGCTGGGTCCACGCGCAATATGGTCCAAACGCTGCCGCCACCCCCCATTGCCAAGCGGAGCCGCGCGGCTAGTTTGCCCCCGCTTTTCCGGGGGAGACTCATGAGCGTAAGTGCGACCGCGCGTTTCTCGATCTTCGCCGTCGGCGCGCTGGCGCTGGCGGCCTGTGGGCAGCCGAGCGCGAACACGGCCAACACGGCCGCCGGGACGGCGACGACGACGGTCGGCGCGCCGCCGGAGCTCACCGACGCGCAGAAGAAGGCGCTCGTCGCCGAACTGCCGGCCGCCTACCAGAACGCCGACCTTGCGAACGGCGAGGCCAAGTTCGCCATCTGCCGCTCGTGCCACACGCTCGCCGAGGGCGGCGAGGACATGACCGGGCCGAACCTCTGGGGGATCTTCGGTCGCAAGGCGGGGACCAAGGCCGGCTTCAGCTACTCCGACGACATGAAGAACGCCGGCTGGAGCTGGGACGCCGACCGCATCGACAAGTGGATCGAAAACCCGCGCGCCGTCCTGCCGGGCACCAAGATGACCTTCGTCGGCATGCCGAACCCCACCGACCGACGCGACGTGATCGCCTTCCTGAAGGTGCAGACCAGCCCGCCGCCGAAGTAACACCTCTCCCAATGGGAGAGGGAGGGGCCCGCGCTGCGCGAGCAGCGTGGGAGGGTGAGGGGATCGGGCGCCGGCCGATTGGCGTTAAGCGTCGTATCCCGGGCTTTCGCGCTCGAGCTTGCGCAACGCACCCGGCCAGGCGAGGCCGCCGCCGACGCCCTGGCGGGTCTGGCTGTTGACCTCGCGGCGGGCCGGCGCCGGCGACAGGAGCACGTTCTCGCGGCCGGCCGAGAGCGCCATCACCTGCATCTTGCAGGCCCGCTCCAGGTAGAACATGCCGGTCCAGCAGTCGGCCGCGGTCTGGCCGAGCGCCAGGGTGCCGTGGTTCCTGCAGGATCATCAGCGTCGTAATCGGGGCCGAGATCCTTCACCAGCCGCGCGCGCTCGTCGAGGTTCAGCGCGATGCCCTCGTAGTCGTGGTAGCTCAGCTTCGGCAGCACGATCATCGCGTGCTGGGTCAGCGGCAGCAGGCCCTCCTTCTGCGCCGCCACCGCCGCGCCCTGGTCGGTGTGCAGGTGCATCACGAAGTGGGCGTCCTCGCGGTTCATGTGCACCGCCGAGTGGATGGTGAAGCCCGCCGGATTGATGAAGTAGGGCGTCTCGCCGAGGATGTTCCCGTCGCAGTCGATCTTGACCAGCGCCGAGGCGGTCATCTCGCCGAACCAGACCCCGTAGGGGTTGATCAGGAAGTGGTGGTCGGGGCCCGGGATGCGCGCCGAGATGTGGGTGTAGATCATGTCGTCCCACCCGAAGAGCGCCACGAGCCGGTAGAGCGCCGCCAGGTCGACCCGCGCCTTCCACTCCTCCTCGGAGACCTTGCCCTTCAGCGAGACCGAGCCCGCCAGCGATCCGTCGGCCATGGAGGCTTCTCCCGATCAGTCCAGTTTGTCGGCGCGAGACTCGGCCCTGCGCGCGGGATCGTCAAGGAGCGGCCTGGGGCGCGGGGCTGGGACGCGTTGCGGCGCGCCGCCCGCATCCGGCGCTTGTCCTTGGGCGTGCAGGCGCCCATCCTGGGGCGCCAAGGAGACTCGAAAGGCGACGCGTGACCACCGACGCCGCGGTCGAACCATTGCTGGAGCTGGCGCGGCGGCGCGACCCCAAGGATCGCGAGCGGCTGATGGCGCGCCTGGCGGAGCTCTGCGAGGCGCAAGGGCCCTCGCTGAGCCCGAGCGCGGCGGCCGAGGTCGAGGCCCTCTTCCTGACGCTGGCGGGCGAGGCCGAGCGCGACATCCGCGCCAGGCTCGCCGAGCGGCTGGCGCGCGCCGCGTGGGCGCCGCCGCGGCTGATCGAGACGCTGGCCAGCGACGACATCGAGGTCGCCCGGCCGATCATCGCCGCCAGCCCGCTGCTGAAGGACGAGGCGCTGATCCGCCTGCTGGTCGAGGCGACGCTCGCCCACCGCATCGAGGTGGCGCGCCGGCCGCGCATCTCGGCCAGGGTGGTGGCGCAGGTGATCGAGTGCGGCGAGCCGGCCCTGCTGACGGCGCTGGCGGGCAACGCGAGCGCCGAGCTGACGCCCGCCTCGATGGCGAGGCTGGTCGACCGCGCCAAGAGCATCGCCGCGCTCGGCGCGCCGCTCGCCGCCCATCCGCGCATGACCAGCGAGCTGGCGCAGTCGCTCTACCTCTGGGTCGGCCAGGCGTTGCGCGACGGCATCGTCGCGCGCTTCGACGTCGACGCCGCGGCGCTCGACGCCCAGATCGCCGCGGTGATGTCCGAGCCGCCGAAGAGGCCGGAGCTGGCCGGCCCCTCCGCCGGCGAGGCCAAGCTGGTCGACAAGCTGGCCAGCGCCGGGCGGCTGCAGCCCGGCTACCTGGTGCGGGTGCTCAAGGAGCACCAGCTCGGCCTCTTCGAGGCCTCGCTCGCCAAGCTCGGCGGCTTCACCGCCGAGGAGGTGCATCAGGCGGTCACCGACCCGGAACGTCCGGAGCTGCTGGCGCTGGCGCTGGCCTCGGTCAGCATCGACCGCAGCGTCTTTCCGACCATCCTTGAGATGGTGCGTCAGTGTACGGACGGCCTGCCCGGCGGCGGCGCGGAGGGCGCGCGCCGCGCGGTCAGCGCCTTCGGTCCGTTCTCGCCCGACATCGCCGCCAGCGCCTTCCGCCAGGCCCTGGCCCCCACGCACTGACCCCATGCGCTGACCCAACGCGCCGACTGGGGTTTGACAAACTCAGGACGCTGCACGCCTTAGCCGGAACCCATGGCCCCTCGCCTCGCCTTCCTCGCCAGCGACCGTCCCGAGGCCGAGGCCGCCCGCGCTGCGCTGACCGCGCGCTACGGCGAGACCCCGGTAGCCGACGCCGACGTGGTGGTGGCGCTCGGCGGCGACGGCTTCATGCTGGAGACGCTGCACCGCAACCTCGCCCAGCCGCCGGCCGATCTACGGCATGAACCGCGGCTCGGTCGGCTTCCTGATGAACGACTACGTCGAGGACGGGCTCTTCGAGCGGATCGCCGCGGCGGAGCAGGCGGTGATCCACCCGCTGGTGATGACGCGCGCGCGATGCGGCCGGCGCAGCGCCACGAGGCGATCGCCATCAACGAGGTCTCGCTGCTGCGCCAGACCTACCAGACCGCCAAGCTGCGCATCCTGATCGACGGCAAGGTGCGCATGGCCGAGCTGATCTGCGACGGCGTTCTGCTGTCGACCCCCGCCGGCTCGACCGCCTACAACCTCTCGGCCCACGGACCCATAATACCGTTAAGCGGCGAGGTGCTGGCGCTGACCCCGATCAGCGCGTTTCGGCCCCGCCGCTGGCGCGGGGCGCTTTTGTCGCACAAGGACCAAGGTGACCTTCGAGATCCTCGAAGCCGACAAGCGGCCGGTCAGCGCGGCGGCCGACAACGTCGAAGTTCGCGATGTGATTCAAGTGGATGTCGCCGAGGACCGCGCCGTTGAGCTTCACCCTGCTGTTCGACGCCGGCCGCAGCCTGGAGGAGCGGGTGCTGGCCGAGCAGTTCACGGCCTGACCCGAGCTCGGCTCATGGCTCGTTAAGCCTTTTCCCATACCGTCTTTGGCGAACGAGTGATGGGGGAGAAGCCCTTTGAGCGACAACAGTCCGGGCCAGATGATCCAGGTGCCCAACACCCTGCGGCTGAAGGTCGGCGGCCGGCTGGGCGCCATCGATCCGGCCGCCATCGCCAAGGCCGAAGCCGCGCTCAAGAGCCTTTCCGGCAATTTCGCCGAGTGGCTGGCCGACGAGGTCGCCAAGCTGGAGGCCGCCCGCCAGCGCGTGCGCGCCGAGGGCCTGACGCCGGAAGCCGCCGAGAACCTCTACCTGCGCGCCCACGACCTGAAGGGCCTCGGCGCCACCTACGAGTACCCGCTCGTCACCCGCATCGCCGGCTCGCTCTGCAAGCTGATCGACGATCCGGACAAGCGCGCCGAGGCGCCGCTCTTCCTGGTCGACGCCCACATCGACGCGATCAAGGCGGCCGTCAAAGGCGGCATCCAGACCGACGCCGACCCGCTGGGCCACGCGCTCGTCACCGAGCTCGAGCGGCGCGTCCAGGAATTCGCGGCGGGCTGACGGGCCCCTCGCGGCCAAACAGCGCCGCTTTCGAACCCCGCCATTGTCATCCCGGAGACCCGCGAAGCGGAGTTGTCCGGGATCTATTTGTCGTCCGTTCGAAGCAGATCCCGGACAGCTCGCTACGCTCGCTTCCGGGATGACATCGTAGGTTGAACCCAGCGCGGCTCGACGTTCTCCTGCCTGATCGCCGCCCCTACATCGCCCGCGAGAGTGGCTCCACGACCGCGCCGTAGCCGGCGTTGGGCGGGATCACCAGCACGCGCTCGCCGCCCCGCTCGGTGATCTGCGGCAGCACCGTCACCACCTCGCGCGCCCGCGCTCGCCGCACCGCATCCTCGGCGCTCGAGGCCTCGCCGAGCAGCTTCAGGTTCATCCGGGTCGGGAAGATCACCGTTCGCTCGCCGGCCTCGCCGAGGCGCAGCGCCTCGTGCGGCGAGATCCATTCGGCGTCGACCGTCTCGGTGCCGTCGCAGACCGCCAGCTGCTCCTCGGGCGCCCTGGCGACATAGAACCAGGTGTCGAACCGGCGCGGCGTCAGCGGCGGCGTGATCCAGTGGGCGAAGACCGAGAGCGCCTCCAGGTCGAGGAAGAGGTCGAGCTCCTCGACCAGGTCGATGAACGGACGGCGGTCGCGGCCCACGTCCTCGCGGGCGGCGGTCGCGCGCTCGTCGCCGCGGAACGGCGCCCCGTTCCCGTGCCGGGCCAGCAGCACGCCGGCCTCCTCGTAGGCTTCGCGGATGGCGGCGATGCGCAGCGGCCGCTTGTGCGGCAGCGCGTCGCCCCATCCCAGCGTCCGCGCCTCCCAGCGCGGGTCCTCGTCGCCGCCATGGGTCTTGCCGCCGGGAAACACCAGCGCGCCGGCGGCGAAGTCGATCTGGTGGTGGCGCCGCACCATCAGCACTTCGAACTCGGGGTCGTCGCGCAGCAAGAGGATGGTCGCGGCCGGGAGGATTGGAACTTCGGGTCGTTCGCTGGGTCTGTCGCTCATGACGCCCACCTTAGCGGGTTGCCGCAACGGCGGGAAAGCGCCCGGCGTCGCGCGTGCTTCCTCGCGCTCCACCAGGCCGCGTCCGCTGACCCGGCCGCCCTTTGACGGATTGCCCTGCCTATGACCTCGCGCGGATCGCTCGCCTTTGCGTCGGTGGCGGAACCGGGGACTCGACGTGAGAGTTGGCCAGGGCTGCGCCGGATGGCGCGGGCCGATCGCCCGGCGCTCGGATGGTCGCCCGGTCCGTGCGTCCGCCGCGCGGTCGAAGTCGCGCGGTGACAGATCATCCATATCTTCGTCGACGCCATTGCCCTGACGGTCGCCGCGCTGCTGCCGATCATGAACCCGTTCAGCACCGCGCCGCTGTTCGTGTCGCTGACCGCCAACTTCGAGCCGCGCAAGCGCCATGCCCAGGCGATCCTGGCCTGCGTCTACGCCTTCGCCATCGTGGTGGTCTTCCTCTTGGCCGGCTCGGCGATCGTCGACTTCTTCTCGATCTCGATCCCGGGCATCCGCTGCGCCGGGGGCCTGATCATCCTGGCGCTCGGGTTCCGCATGCTGTTCCCGCCCGCCAAGGCGGCGGGGGACGCCGACGCGTCGGCCGCCGCGCCCGACCAGGACGTCGCCTTCAGTCCGCTGGCCATGCCGAGCCTGGCGGGGCCCGGCACGATCGCCGTGGTCATGAGCGCCGCCGCCCAGATCCGCAGCGCGCGGCCCAACGACTGGACATTGGCCTACGCCGGCGTCATCGCGGGCATGGCCGTGACGCTCGTGTTCACCTACGTCGTGCTGCGGCTGTCCGGCGCGATGGTCCGCTTTCTGGGGCCTGCGGGCATCGACTCGATGACCCGCATCTTCGGCTTCCTGCTGATCTGCATCGGAATGCAGTTCCTGCTGACCGGCATCGCGGACTTCTACGGCCTGCGCCTCGGCGCGGCGCCTGCAGGCCGGGCCTAGCGGCCGACCGGACTTCCCCGGCCGAAGGCGCGCCGGCCACAGCCTCGCTTGCGGTCCCGATCCAGCTCCGAATCCGGGCGCCCGCGTTCGAGGCTTCAGGCCGCGTGGGCGGCGGCCTGCTCGATCTCGGCCGGGACCGACAGCTGGTCGATCTTGTCGAGCAGCCAGTCGACGTCCTCGCGCGAGATCGCCAGCGGCTGGGAGAGGAAGCGCTCCAGCATGCGGCGCTGGAAACGGGCAAGGTCGTCGGGGCGGCCGTCGAAGTCCATCGCGTGGTAGGCGTCGACCGCCGCGCGGAACGCCGGCAGCAGCCGCACCGGCAGGCCGGCGCGCTCGTAGATCGCCTTCAGCCCCAGCTCGCCGGCGTCATGCACCATCAGCCAGGTGCGGTGGTGCGGCACGCCGGACAGCTCGGCCAGGCCCCATTCGAAGAAGCTCATATGGCCGCCCGCCAGGCCGCGCAGCAGGAGCGAGGCGGTGAGCCGCTGGCCGCGCCGCAGGTGGGCGACGAAGGCCGGCAGGTCGGCCGCGCGGGCAGCCTGTTCCACGAGGTCGAGGCTGGCCCGCTCGCGCGTCCCGATCGCCACCGCCAGCGCCGTCTGCGGCGTGACGTCGTGGCCGCTGATCAGCCGCTCGCGCAGCTCGCCGGTCACCAGCGTCACCAGCCGCTCGCTCACCGACGCCGGCAGCGCGTTCCTGAGCGCGATGGCCTCCAGCACGCTCTCGGCGGCCTCGAAGCGGTCGATGGCGGTCTGCAGCCCCTGCTCGGAGAAGGCCGCGCCCTTGTTCTCGCAGGCCGTGCGCACCGCCTCGGGCGCGCCGAACTCGGCGATCGCGCCGGTCACCTGCTCGGCCAGCGTCGGACGGCGCGCCACGGCGCCCTGGCGGACCGGTCCGCCGACCCGGACGATCTCGGCGAGATCCTCGTCGCTGAACACCGGCGAGAAGTTCAGCACCGGCACAGCGATGCTCTCGACGTCGCGCGCCAGCCGGTTGGCGACGTCGCGCGGCACCAGCGGCGAGGCTTTCAGCGTCACCGCCAAGGCCCGGCGCACCTGTTCGGCGGCGTCGCGCGCCAGGACGCGAAGGATACGATGCGCCTCGGCGCGCTCTTCGTCGGTGAGTTCGGTGCGGTCGATGTGGCGGCAGAGGCGGTGCGCGATCAGCGCCCGTTCCTCGGGCTCGGCGCCCTTCACGAGCACGCGGATGTCGGCGTCGGTCAGCGCGGAACGGGTGGTGGTCATGGCGCCGAACGGGCTCCGGCTGGAACTCAAGGGGATTCGCCGCCGATTACGCCACGCTAAGCTTAATGTTTCCTTGGCCCGCTCATGCCTCGTTAAGGCTGAAAGGTAACCAGGGCACAACCTCGGCGCCGCTACGCTCAGGGCTCGTTCGCTTAAGGATACGCGCCCATGCCGACCGCCTCCGCCCTCCCGGCCCGCGAAGGCTCTTCCGTCGCCGACCAGTCGCTGGCCGGACAGGCGGCGCTCTTGCCGCAGGCGCTGGGCGTGTTCGGGGTCTGCCTGCCGATCTACGTCTGGGCCGGCTCGTTCGCGCGGGACTCGGCCTGGATGTCGGCCAGCTTCGCGATCTTCGCGATCAACTGGGGCTGCTTCTATTTCGTCGTCCAGCAGCTGAAGCGGCCGGAGTTGCAGGAGACCGGCCGGCGCACGCGGGTGCAGCTGCTTTGCGGGCTCCTGTGGTCGGCGGCCGTCTGGCAGATGGCGGCCTTCGCCGATCACGCCGGCCCGGCGCGCGAGACGCTGCTGCTGCTGACGGTCGGCGCGGCGGTGATCTGCCTCTTCTTCACCTCGCCTTCGCTGCCCTCGCTGATCACCGTCGGGCCGATCGCCATGGCCGGGCCGCTCTATGCGCTGCTCTCGCGGCCGCAGTCGTCGGCCGTCGCCCAGACCGCCTGGGGCGCCTTCGCGCTGGCCTCGATGCTGTGCCTGATCCTGAACCGCAACCTGCGCCGCCAATACCAGCTGGCCGCCGAGCGCGAGCAGCTGGCGCGCGAGCGCGCCGCCTCGCTGGAGGAGGCCGAGCGGCTTGCCCGCTCGAAGTCGGCGCTGATCGCCACGCTGAGCCACGAGATCCGCAACGGCCTGACCGGCGTCGCCCACGTGCTGGCCGCCGCCGCCGGCCAGGGCGGGCGCCAGCAGCCGTCGCGCGAGCAGTCGGCCGCGGCGCTGGCCGCCGCCAACGACCTGATCGGGGTGCTGAACGCCACGCTCGACACCGAGACCGCCGAGGCCGGCCGGCTGATGGTCGACAGCGCCCCGTTCGACCCGGTCGGCATGGTGCGCGAGCTGGCGCTGCAGGCGCGTCCGCAAGCTGCCGCCAAGGGCCTGGAACTGCACGTCTTCGTCGAGCCGGCGCTGGACAGCCGGCGGGCCGGCGCGGCGTTCGCCGACGCGGCGCGGGTGCGCCAGGTGCTCTCCAACCTGATCAGCAACGCGGTCAAATACACCGTGCGCGGCCGCATCGAGGCGCGCGATCGAGCGCCGCGGCGAGCACCGGCTGGCGATCGCCATCGCCGACACCGGCCCGGGTCTGTCGGCCGAGGAGCTGGCCGACGCGTTCGAGCCGTTCCGCCGCGTGGAGCGCACCGCCGCCGGCCTGCCTGGCGCGGGCCTCGGCCTCTCGCTCTCCAAGCGCCTGGTGGCGCTGATGGGCGCGACGCTGACCACCGACTCGGCGGTCGGCGTCGGCAGCTGCTTCACGCTGGAGCTCGAGTACGACGCCGGCGCGCTGATCGACGTGGGCGACCGCCATCCCGAGGCCGCCGAGCCCGCCATGATGGAAGGCGCGCTGAAGGTGCTGATGGCCGAGGACGACGGCCTCAACGCCGCCATGCTGCGCACCATCCTCGAGCAGCTGGGGCACCAGGTGGTGCACGCCCAGAACGGCAAACGCGCCGTCGACCTCGCCCGCGCCGTCGGCTTCGACCTGATCATGCTCGACGGGCGCATGCCGCAGATGACTGCGCCCGATGCCATCCGGGCGATCCGCAAGCTGGCCGCGCCAGTCGGCGAGGCGCCGATCATCGCGGTGATCGGCGGCGATGCGGCCGAGGAGGCCGCCGAATGCCTCGCCGCCGGCGCCGATGCGGTGATGCGCAAGCCCGTCTCGGTCGCCGCCGTGGCCCGCGCGATCGCCGAGGCCGACGCCTCGCGCAAGCAGGCCGCGGCCTGAGGGCCGGTCGGCGCGTTCACCAAATCCACAGGGGCGCGGCCTAGCCTCGCGGCCATGCTCGCAGCGCGCCTGACGATACCTGAGGCCGCACTACGCTCGGGGCCGGCGGTGTTCGCCTTTGCGGTCGGCGTCATGGCCGCGGCCTACAGCCTCTGGGCGCACGCCTTCCCGGACTTCGTGGTCTTCTGGACCGCCGCCCGCCACGCGGCCGATCCGCTGCTTTACGACAGCGCCCATCTCACCGCCCTGCAGACCTGGATGCCGGGAACCGACCCGCGGCCCTTCGTCTACCCGCCGACCTTCCTGCTGCTGGCCTGGCCGTTCGGCTTGCTGCCGGCGCTGGTCGCCTTCCTGCTCTGGGCCGGGCTCTCCGGCGCGGTGCTGGTGCTGGCCGCCCAGCAGATCGTCCGGCCGCGCTGGGCCACGCTGCTGCTGCCGATCTGCTTGCCGGTGCTGCTGGCGATGGCCTATGGCCAGTCGACGCCGTTCGCGGTCGCGGCGCTGATCACCGGGGCGGCCCAGCTCGAGCGGCGCCCGCAGCTCGCCGGCGCCATGCTCGCGGCGGCGGCCCTGATCAAGCCGCAGCTGATGATCCTGAGCCCGCTGCTGCTCCTCGGCAGCTGGCCCGCGATGCGCGCCGCGATCCTGGCGGGCTGCGCCCTCGTCGCCGCGAGCCTGGTGTTCGGACCGTCGCGCTGGCTGGAGTGGGTCGAGGCGCTGCCGCGCTTCGAGGTCATCGTGCGGCACATGACCTCGCCGCGGTTCATCAATCCGCTGAACCCCGGCCTGAACCTCGCCGAGAAGGCGCTGACCGTGGCGTGCGGGATCGGCTTCGCGCTCGTCTGCCTGCGGCAGGGGCCGGCCGAGCGGGTCGCCGGCGTCATTGCAGGATCGCTCTGCTGCACGGTCTACGCGGTGCGGCCGGACCTCGTGGCGCTGGCGCCGAGCGCTCTGGCCTGGGTGGCAGGCGGGCGCACGGCCGCGGACTGGATCCGCCGGGGGGCGGGACTGGCGCTGATCGGCGGCGTAGTCGGCGGCCCGGTCGGGGTGCTCGGCTTCATGGCCGCGACGGCCGCCGCCGGCGCACTGCGCTCGCCCACCGGACCGCCGGCCCCGGCGCAAGCGGCGGGCGCGATCGCCTGAGGCGCCTTAGCCAAGCGCCGCGCCTCCCTCTAAGATGGCCGCGAAGCCGGAGGGAGGGCGCAGCGTTGCTGAACGGACTGAAGATCGTCGAGTTCGCGACCTACGTCGCCGGCCCGAGCGCCACGGCGGTGATGAGCGACTGGGGCGCTGAGGTGATCAAGGTCGAGAGCGGCCGCGGCGATCCGACCCGGCGCACCTTCGCCGCCACGCCGCATCTCGAAGGCAATCCGGTGTTCGAGTTCGAGAACCACGGCAAGCGCGGCGTCGTGCTCGACATCGCCAAGCCGGCCGGCCACGCAGCGCTGCTGCGCCTCCTGAAGGACGCCGACATCTTCGTCACCAATGTCCGTCCGGCGTCGCTGAAGCGGGCGAAGCTCGACTACGACAGCCTGAGGGATCCGTTCCCCAAGCTGATCTACGTCTCCGTCACCGGCTACGGTCTCGAGGGCGACGGCGCGGACCTGCCGGCGTTCGACGCGGCCGCCTTCTGGTCCCGCGCCGGGGTGGCGGGCGCCTTCACCGCGCGCGGCCAGGAGCCGCCGCTCTGCCGGCCGGCCTTCGGCGACGCCTTCTGCGCGATGTCGACCGTGTCCGCCACGCTGGCGGCCGTGATCGAGCGGCAGTCGACCGGCCGCGGACGGCTGGTGGAAACCTCGCTGATCCGCGCCGGCGTCTATTCGATCGGCTGGGACATGGCGATCCAGCTGAAGTGGGGGCGCCTCGCCAGCCAGCGCGGCCGCAAGGAGGTGCTGAACCCGATCCAGAACTACTTCCGGACCGCCGACGAGCGCTGGGTGGGCATCTTCCCGCGCGACGGCCGCGACGACTTCGCCCACATCATCGAGATCCTCGGGATGCAGCACCTCGCCCAGGACCCGCGCTTCGCCACCCACGGCGCGCGGGCCAAGAACGTCGCCGCCCTGGTCGAGGCGCTGGACGAGGGATTCGCCCGGGTGACGCTCGCGGAACTGGGCGCGAAGCTGACCGCCGCGGACCTGGTCTGGGGGCCGCTGAACTATCCGCGCGACACCGCGAGCGATCCGCTGGCCGAAGCGGCCGGCTGCTTCGTCGACATCACCGACGCCGACGGCGTCGCGTTCCGCCAGCCCGCCTCGCCCGCCCGTTTCCCGGGTTTCGACGATACGCCCAAGCGCCCCGCCCCGAAGCTCGGCCAGCACACGCGCGAGGTGCTGGCCGAAGCCGGCTACGCCGAGGACGAGATCGACCGCCTGATCGCCGAAGGATCGGCCGCGGCGGTCGATTGACTTTCGATCAAGCTCGGCCGTTGTTGGCCGCTCCGGATCTGGGAGGGCGAGATGCGGCGCGGATCGATCCCGCTGGCGGCCACTTGCGCCATGATCACCCTGGCCGCTTCGCCGGCCAGAGCCCAGTCACTGGGCGACACCCTCAGCTTTCTGCGCGACAACATCGGCGGCCAGGGCCAGCTCACCGAGAGCGAGACGGTGCGCGACACCTCGACCGGCCAGTCATGGGTCGAGAACTGGACGATGCTGTACGAGGATCTGCGGCCTGACCTCGCCGCCTGCAGCCTCACCTTCCATGCGGAATTCACCCGGAACGGCCAGTCGATCTTTTCGGGCGACCTGACCTATGCGCTCGGGCAAGTGACCGCCGTGCGGCTGCTGAGCCTCGATCAGAACATGGAAGAGAACAACGCGCACAGCGGCCATCCGACCTGGTCGGTCGTCACCAACCCGCCGGGCCTGGACGTCAAGATCACCTTCGCGGCCGGCAACAGCGGCGGCTTCTACATCCGCGATCCGAACCTCTCGCCGAGGATCGCCGCGGCCGTCGCCCGCGCCGCCGAGCTCTGCGGCGCGAACCCCAGCCACGAGGGCTTCTAGCCTCGCTGGGCGGCCGCTAGCGCTTGCGGATCACCACGGTCACCGGCTGGGCGCTGCCGATGATCTTCACGCCGGTCAGCTTCGGGTTCGGGTAGATGCGCCAGTCGAGCGTCGGCACCGCGACCTCGCGCACGACCTGCGCGCACATCTTGCCGGTCGCATAGTCGGCGACGACCTCGATCGGCGCGATCTCGCCGGCCAGCGGCGCGGCGCTGGTCAGCGGCGGCTGGAAGCGCGGGTTCGACCAGCAGCTGTCGTTCAGCTGCACCATCGCGTTGATCGTCACCGTGTTGGGGACGGCGGCCAATTTCGCCGACGCCACCAGCACCGTCGGAACCACCTTGGTCTCCGCGGCGGCGCTCGTCGCCAGGGCGGCCAACGCGGCCGCCATCACCCATGCCGAAGCCCGCATCTGAAGCCTCCCCCGTTCGCAGCCGGCGCGTTCGGACGCGTGGATCCCCGCGCGTCCCGCCGGCGAGCGGTGCAACGGATGCGCGACAACCCGCTCACGCGCAACCCCCAACCGGGAGCTTGCGTCAGGCGCCGGACTTGCTGGTCTCGGCCTCCGAGAGCGTGCGCAGCATCTCGGTGGAGAAGAGGCTGCTGGCGCTCTGCGCCGCCATGCCGGCGTCGTCGGTGCTCTCGGGCCCGCGCAGCACCATCGCGACCGACTCTGCTCGGCCTGCATCCGCTCCAGGCGCCGCGCCGAGGCGTACTGGATGAAGCCCTGGTCGGCGGGGTTGGCCGGGCGCCGGCGCGCGCCGGCGCATCGTCGCCGGGCGCCGGCGGTGAGGTTGGCGTAGACCTGGGCGACCGTCGCCGGCCGGCCGTCGCGGTAGAAGATCGGGCGGTTGGCGCGGCCGCGTCCGGGAAACAGCGCCGGCGCGCTCGCGCCCGGCGAGACGCGCACCGCGTCGATCAGCTTGCGCCGAGCCCTGCGGACCCAGCACATGGGCGACGTAGAGCTCGCCGGCGGTCGGCTCGCGCCCAACCCGGCCGCGCAGATAGGCGGCGTGGTCGGCCGCCAGCTCGCCGGCCATCAGCGCCGCGGCGTGCGGATCGAGCCGCAGGTCCATCACCGTCGCCCGCGCCTCGCCGCCCGGCACGTAGTAGCGGCCGTTCGCCGCCCTGCTGGATCAGGTCGGCGTAGCGGGCGTAGCCGTACTTGGCGCCGTGCTGCTTGAGGGTGGCGAGCCAGGTCTGGTCGACGAACTGGAAGAGGCCGGCGGCCGACGAGGTGCGCGCCCTGGCGTTGGGGTTGTAGCTGCTCTCGCGCTTGGCGGCGCCCATCAGGAAGCCGAAGTCGACGCCGGTCGCGCTCGAGGCGCGCTGGATCGCCGCCTCGACGACTCCACGGATCGATTGCACGGACATTGCCCGGATTGGTGAAGATTCATGGTTAACCGGCTCTTAACGGCCTCTCTTGCGCCGCGCGCCGCGCCTCTCGGTCGGGAAGGCCAAGCCTGAAGATCGGGAAAGCGTTCCCGGCGATCGGGAATGCGTCCCCTGGCCCAAGCTTGGCGGTGGACGGATCATGCCGGCTGCACAAATCCGGGGCTCGGAGAGGCTCCGGTCAGGGAGCAGTCCGATGGTCGTCCAGCAAGCCGTGGCGCCCGCCCTCGTCCACGCCATTTCCACCGCCGATCCCGACCGCCGGCGCCTGTCGCGTACGGCCGCGCTGGCGGTCGCCGTCTCCGTGGCGGCGCACGTGGCGGTGGGGTTCTACATCTACGAGGCCAAGTATGGCGCGCCGCCCACGCCGATCTCGCCCGATCCGACGATCAGCACGATCTTCACGCCCGACGTGGTGGTCAAGCAGACCCCGAAGAGGGCGCCGCCCCCGCCGCCGCGGCAGCTCGCCGTACGGCCCCCGGCCGCGCCGCCAGCCGCGGCCCAGCCAACGGCGCCGTTCACCCCGGTCGTGACCCACCAGGTCGACCTCGCCCAGCCGCCGCAGCTGGCGGCGAACGTCGTGGTCCCGCCCGCCCCGCCGCAACCGGCGCCGCCCAGCGTCATCACCTCGCCGGACTGGCTGACGCGGCCGGGCGCCGACGAGTTCTCGCGCTTCTATCCGCAGGCGGCGCTGGAGCAGAACGCCTCCGGCATGGCGACGCTGGCCTGCACGGTCTCGGCGAGCGGCGCGGTGCAGGGCTGCCAGGTGGCGGCCGAGACGCCGAAGGGACTGGGCTTCGGCGACGCGGCCAAGAAGCTCGCGCCCTACTTCAAGATGCGGCCGCAGATGCGCGACGGCGCGCCGGTGGACGGCGCCAGCGTACGCATCCCGATCCGCTTCAACCTGGCTGCGTAGCGAAGCGGTGCGGGTCGAACCGCGCCGCGGCGCCGCGCAGGTCCCGGCCCTCGACGACGTCCAGCACGGCGCGGGCGATCAGCGGGGCGAGCAGCCAGCCGTTGCGGCGCGCGCCGACCGCCAGGACGACGCCGCCGCGGCGTCCCTCCCCCGCCAGCGGCAGGCCGTCGGGGGTCGCGGCCCTGACCCCGGCGGCGGCGCTCCAAGTGACCGGCCCTAGCGGCCTCGTCGGGGGCGCGAGCAAGCCGCCCAGCGGCGCGGTCGCAGCCTCGAACAGGCGGGCGGCCACCTCCGGGTCGACGGCGGAGTCCGCGACCCCGACTTCCATCGTGGCGCCGAGGATCGCTTCGCCCTCGGCCGTGCAGAGGTAGACGCCGCGCGCCCGGACCACCGGCCGGGTCCGGAACGCATCCTCGGCGCGCCAGATGTGGCCCTTGATCGGCGTCAGCGACGCGAGCTCGGGAGCGAGCGCGGCGAGGTCTCGGCCGGCGCCCGTGGCGATCACCAGGCGGTCGGCGCGCAGATCCGCTGCGCCGTCGACCGCGACCTTGCCGCCGGCAAAGCCGACCACGCGGGCGGCGACGAAGCGCGCGCCGTGCGCCTCGGCCGTCGCCCGAAGCGCCGCCAGTGCGGCCCGGGGATCGAGCCGCCAGTCCTCCGACGTGAACGCCGCCCAGACGTCCCCCGAAAGGCCGGGCGCGAGCTCGCGGACGTCGCCCGGCGTCAGCAGGCGGGCCGCGGCCCCCAGCCCCGAGAGTTGATCGGTCCAGCCGCGCGCCTCAGGGGCAGCTCCGATGGCGAGCGCGCCGTCGCGCGCCAGCGCCAGGCCGATCTCGGCGGCGAGCGCGGGCCAGAGGTCGCGCGCCTCGGCGAGCAGCCGGTAGTGGCCGGCCGACCGCGCGTCGAACACGCACTCGAAGGCCGGCGCCAGCATGCCGGCGGCGACGCTGGAGGCGTTGGCCGCCATCGGATCGACCACGGTGACGGCGTGCCCGGCGCGCGCCAGCTCGTAGGCGATCGTCGAGCCGACCGCGCCCGCGCCTGCCACGACGATCCTCGCGCCCCGCATCCGGCGCTTGCAGCCGGTCAGGACCGCCGGGTCAAGCGGCGCGTGATTCGGCTGGCGGGGGGCGCGGCGTGGGCCACGGCGTCAGCCCGACGGCGGTCCTGGCGACCGATCCGCCTGGGGTCGCTCGCGCGGGGACGATCCCGGAACAAGCGACGCCTTGCCGCACGCTCAAGCTCTTCTCTGCGCTATTCTGTTGATGGTTCAGCTAACTGCATTGCAAACGCTGCGCAAAACTAGCGTGGCAGGCGAACCGCCTAGGTATTGAAAGTTGTGGAAGGTATGTTGACGGAGCCCACCGACACACTAGCGTCACAGGCAGAATGGCGCTAGTTCACGCTAAAGTTCAGCATCAGGAGACTCAATCCGATGGCTATGACGCGCCAAGGACCTGACCCGATTGACGTCGCCGTCGGCGCGCGCATTCGCATCCGTCGCCGCTGGCTGGGTTTCAGCCAGACCCAGCTCGCCAACGCGCTCGGCATCACCTTCCAGCAGGTCCAGAAGTACGAGCGCGGCGCGAACCGGGTCTCCGCTTCGATGCTCGTGAAGATCGCCGCCAAGCTGGAAACCACCGTCGCCGCCCTGGTGGGCGAAGACGGCCAGGCGCCGGTCGAAGCGATCATCTACGCCCAGCTCGCCACGCCGGGCGCTACCGAACTTTTGGCAGCCTACGCGCAAATTTCGGATGGCGAGTCGCGCCGCGCGCTGCTCACCATCACCGAGGGCCTGGTGCCCGCCCGCAAGCGCGCCGCCGCCTGAGGGCTCGACCCGGGCGGTCCGCTTCAGGACCGCTTCACCCCATCGCAGAGCTGAGCAGCTCCAGCGCCGCTTTCGCGAAGGCCTCCATGTTGGCCGCGCGGTCCGGGCTTCCCGTTTCCAGCGTGAACGCCATTTCCGCCGGTCCGGCGACCGCGACGCAGGTGTGCCCGGCCGCATCGCCATAGCCGTTGCCGGTCGGTCCTGCCGCGCCGGTCTCCGACAGCCCCCAGTCCGCCCCGAGATTCTCGCGCACCGTGCGCGCGAGCAGCACGGCGTAGGGCTCGCTCGACGAGCGCATGCCGGCCACGTCCTCGCGCTTAAGGCCCAGCAACGCCATGCGCGCCTTGCCGGTGTAGATCACGCCGCCGCCCAGGAAATAGGCCGAGGCGCCGGGCACGGCGAGCAGCGCCGCCGAGATCAGCCCGCCGGACGACGACTCGGCCACCGCGAGCGTCTGGCCGCGGGCCTTCAGCTGCTCGGCCAGGGCCTCCGCGAGCGGCGCGAGAGCTTGCGTCATCGGGTTTCCTCCTCCGCATCTGGCGTTCGCGCCGCGGGGACGATAGTCAGGCCCGGACATGCCGTCCCGGCCCCTTCTCGTCATCGCGGCGATCCTCGGCGTCGGGATTAGCCTCTCAGGCTGCCAGCCGCAAAGCCCGTCGCGGCCCGCCTGCCCGGCGGGCGAGCGCTGCCTGGAGTACGGCAACGGCGCCGACCCAGTCTCGATCAACCCGCAGATCGCCACCGCCGTCACCGAGGCGACGATCCTGCGCGAGCTGTTCGAGGGGATGTTCACCGACGGGCCGGACGGGCGGCCGATCCCCGGCGTGGCCAAGAGCGCCGAGGTGAGCCCCGACGGCCTGGTCTGGACCTTCCATCTGCGCCCCGAGGTGTGGTCGGACGGCCAGCCGCTGACCGCCAATGATTTCGTCTTCGCCTACCGGCACATGCTCGACCCGAAGACCGGCTCGACCTACGCCTACCTGCTCTATGTCCTGAAGAACGGCGCGGCCGTGAACGCCGGCAAGGCGCCGCCCGAGGCGTTGGGCGCCGTGGCGCTCGACCCCGAGACGCTGCAGCTCACGCTCGAGCACCCTGCCCCCTACCTGCCGCAGCTGATGAAGCACCAGAGCTTCTTCCCGATACCCGAGCATGCGGTGCGGCGCTGGGGCGAGAAGTGGGCGACGCCGGGCAAGCTGGTCGGCAACGGCGCCTACGTGCTGAAGGACTGGCGGCTCGGCGACTACATCCGCATCGAGAAGAACCCGCTCTATCGGGACGCGGCCAGCGTTTGCTTCGACCGGGTGGACTTCTACCCGATCGGCGATCCGGTGGCGGCCGAGCGGCGGACGCTGCGCGGCGAGCTCGACATCAACGCCGGCGTCCAGTCGAGCCGCGTGGCGCGGCTGCACGCCAATCCGGACTGGGCGCGCTACGTCCGCTCGCACGCCTACCTGTCGACCAGCTACCTGATCTACAACCGGCGCGACGTTCCCGCGCTGCGGGACGTGCGGGTGCGCCAGGCGATCTCGATGGCGATCGACCGCCACTTCCTGACCGACAAGGTGCTCCGGGCCGGCCAGGTCCCGACCACCTCGTTCGTGCCGTTCGGCATGGCCGGCTACCTGCCGCCGGGCGCGCCGCACCCCCGACCCTACTGGGCGGACTGGAGCCTCGCGCAGCGCCTGACCGAGGCGCGCCGGCTGCTCGCGGCGGCCGGCTACGGGCCGGGGCGCGCGCTGAACCTGCAAATCAAGACGTTCAACAGCCCCGTCTCCCTGCTGCTGGTGGAATCGCTGGAGTCGGACCTGAAGAGCATCGGGATCGACACTTCGATCCGACAGGAGGACGGCATCGTCGCTTTGCAGTCGTTCGAGATCCGCGACTTCCAGGTCGGCACGGTGGGCTGGATCGCCGACTTCGACGACCCGATGACCTACCTTGGCCTGATGCGGTCCGACACCGGCGCGCAGAACTACGGCGACTACAAGAACCCCGCCTACGACGCGCTGCTGGACAAGGCGGACCACGAGCCGGACGGCGCCAGGCGCGCCGCCTACCTCGCCCAGGCCGAGCAGATGATGCTGGACGACGCCGACGTCGCCCCGATCCTGGTCGGCGTGAACCTCAACCTGGTCGATCCGCACATCACCGGCTGGGTCGACAACGACGTGGACGTGCACCCGATCCGTTACCTGTGTCGCAATGACGCACCCCAGGCTGTGAGCAAACCCACAGGTTGAACGTTCTTGCACAGGCTTGGCTCACCACATCCCGGCTAGAGCCAAGCTTGAACGTCAGAGACGGGTGATGGCGGTCACAGGGGACATCGAGAGACTGGGCGCGCGTGGCGACGGCGTAGGGTTCGACGAACCCGAGCCGCTGGCGCTCGACCTCGGCGCCGGGCCGCTCGGCCCGCTGGCCTTCGCCCCGGAGGCGTTCTTCATCGGCCGCACCGAGGGGGCCGGCGTGGTGCGCGACGCCTTTGGCCGGATCGTCCGCCGCTGCCGCATCGTCACCACCGGCGCGTTCAGCCCGGCGCAGCAGGCGCTGCGGTTCGACGAGACCTTCGCCTACGACGACGGCGAGATCGACACTTGGCGCTGGGTGATGCAGGCCGGCCGCGACGGCCGCTACGTGGCCGCCGAGGCGAAGGCCGGCAGCGGTCTGGTCGGTGAGCGCCAGGGCGACGACTACGTGATCAGCTTCCGCCGGCCGGTCGGCCGCGCCAAGGGGCCGCTCTCGCCGCACTACCGCAGCCGCTTCACCCTGCTCTCGCCTGACACCGCGCTGAAGCGCGCCGACGTCAGCCTGCTCGGCTTGCCGATGGGCAGCCTCAGCGCCATCCACCGCCGCGTCGACGCCTCGTGAATTCGTTAGTGAACGGGATTCACTAAGTTTTTCAGCCTCGGCTTAACCTTTGTTGCCGAAAACTTAGCGCCAGCTCTGCAGTCGGCGCGAGGCTCCGTCATGGGCGGTTTAGGCGAGTTGTTCGGGTTTGACGGCCGCATCAACCGGCTTGGCTACCTGTGGCGCTCGGTCGCCGCGGGGGCCGGGCTGACGGGGCTGGCGGCGCTCAGCGCGCTGGCGCTGACCACCTTGCGCCCCGGCGGCATGGACGATCTCGAGGTCTGGACCCAACGGCTGACGATGGCGGTGATCCTGCTCGGCCTCTGGGCCGGCTTCGCGCTGACCACCCGCCGGCTGCGCGACATGGGGCTGGAGCCCGCCCACGTGGTCCCGGCCTACGCCGCGCTCTGGGTGGTCAACACCGAGCTGCTGCAGCCGCTGGCCCGGATCGAGCCGCAGACTTACGGCGCGGTCGAGGCCGCCTGGCTCGTCCTGCAGGTGCTGGCCGCCATCCTGCTGCTGTTCTGGCCGAGCCGCACGCCGTCCGCGCCCGCCCAACGCGCCTACGCGACCGCCGAGCCGGCCTCCTACGTGAACTGGCGCGGGACCAACTGACGCATCTCTTCCCCCTCAGGGGGAAGCGGCGCGGAGCGCCGAAGGGGGCGTGCCGGCCGTCTCCTCCGGCTTGACCTCGCGGCCGTTCGCCCGCAACAGGGCGCGCCATGCACGACGAGACCCCGCCCGAACTCCTGGAGATGCGCCACTCCATCGACAACATCGATGCGGCGCTGGTTCACCTGCTCGCCGAGCGATTCAAGCTGACCCGCAAGGTCGGCGAACTGAAGGCGCAGAAGGGCCTGCCGCCGGCCGACCCGGTGCGCGAGGCCCAGATGACCGCCCGTTTGCGCTCGCTGGCGGTGACCGCCGACCTCGACCCCGAGTTCGCCGAGAAGTTCCAGAATTTCCTGGTGAAGGAAGTGATCCGCCACCACGAGATCATCGCCGGCGGCGGCCAGGTTTAGCGCTCACCCGAGGGTTCGAGCCGGCCGCAGGCCTTTAGTTTCAACGCAAAGTCCGCGGAGTAGGCGCCGAGTTCGCAGAGACAACGAGTTCCTCCGCGACCTCTGCGCCTCCTCTGCGACCTCCGCGTTAAGACTAGGCGCCTGCGGCGCTCATGCCTGCGCCTCGAAGAAGTCGTCGGGGTCGTCGACCTCGACCAGCCTGCCGCGGCGGATCTCCAGGAAGCGGGTGGCCGCGGTGCGCGTGAAGTAGCGGTCGTGGGAGACGAAGAGGCAGGAGACGTCCGCCTCCGCGAGCTGGCCCTCCAGGTCCTCCTGGCCCTCGATGTCGAGGTGGTTGGTGGGCTCGTCGAGCAGGTAGAGGTTGGGCCGCTCGGCCTTCAGCTGCAGGAACATCAGCCGCGCGCGCTCGCCGTGGCTCAGGATGCGCGATCGGCTGCGCCGAGGCGCCGGAAGGCAAAGCCGGCCTTGACCAGCGACTGGATCGCCTCGCGCTCGGTGACGCCGTCGACGGCGGCGAGGTACTCGGTGAGGCTCGCCTCCAGCGGCAGGTCGGCCATCGCCTGGTCGAACACCGCCAGCCGCGCGCCCGGATTGAAGCGCACCTTGGCCTGGCCGTCGTAGTGGGCGCCGGCGCTCTGGCGGAACGCCCGGCCGAGCGCGCTGCAGCAGCGTCGACTTGCCCGCCCCGTTGGCGCCCAGCAGCGCCACCTGGTCGCCGGCGCGGATCGCCAGCCGGTCGATGTCGAAGAGCGGCCGCCCGTCCGGCGTCGGCGACCGTCAGGTCCTCGACGCGCAGCGCGGCCTTGGCCTCCATCTCGCCCTCGGCCAGCTCCAGGCGCCGTTCGCGCGCGATGTAGGCCTGGGTCCTGGCCGCCTCGATGCGCCCGATGCGGCGCTCCATGATCTTCCGCTTCTTGTCGAAGATGTCGTTCTTCTGGGCCCAGACCTTGTAGCGCGCGCAGACCTCCTCCAGCCGGCGGATCTCCTTCTCCTCCAGCGAGCGGCGCCGTGCGTCGGCGGCGTCGCGCTCCAGCAGCGCCTGGCGGGCGGCCGAGAACGGGACCTTGAAGGCGTGCGCGCCGTCGGAGCGCAGGAAGAGGGTGCGGCCGGTGACGCGGTTCAGGAACTCGCGGTCGTGCGAGACGATCAGCATCGGCAGCTTGATCACCTCGGTCAGCCAGCGCTCGAGCGTGGCGATGTTGCCGAGGTCGAGGTGGTTGGTCGGCTCGTCGAGCACCAGGATGTCCGGGTCCTCGAGGATGCGCGGCCGAGGCGACCAGCACCAGCCGCTGCCAGCCGCCGGAGAGCGCGCGCGTAGTCGCCCTCGGCGATGGCCGGATCCATGCCGATCTCGTCCAGCATCACGTCGATGCGCCAGTCCTCGCCCTCGGCGCCGCCCCTGGCGAGCGCCCGCTGCATCACCTGGCGGACGGTCAGCCGCGCGAACTCGGGCGGGCACCTCCTGCGGCACGTAGCCGACCTTGGTCGAGCGCGAGCGGACGATGTGGCCCTCGTCGAGCTCCAGCTCGCCGGCGAGGCACTTCAGCAGGGTGGACTTGCCGACGCCGTTCTCGCCCACCAGCGCGGTGCGGGCCTCGTCCAGCAGGAAGGAGACGTGCCGGAAGACGAAGCCCTTGTGGTAGGCGAAGCCGGCGTTATCGACGCCGAGCACGGACCAGCGGGCGGGCATCGGCGGCTAAGGCCGCAAAGCCCGCTGCGTCGCCGTCAAGACCTCGATAGGCCGCGCTCATGGCGATCTGGCCGTCGCAGCGGACGGCGATCACCGTGTTCGGGTCTTCGCCGGCGCGCAGCCGGATCGGCTGGTTCACGAAGAGCGGCGCGAGCGCGCGGAAGCTGAACGTCTGCAGCGGCGCGCCGGCCGTTCGGGCCGCCAGGTCGAACAGCTTGGCGGCGGTGAACGGGCCGTGGACCACGAGGTCCGGATAGCCTTCCTCGCCGCGCGACGTAGGCCTGGTCGTAGTGGATGCGGTGGCCGTTGTAGGTGGCGGCCGAGTAGCGGAAGAGGTCGACCGCGGTCGGCCGCCAGAGCTCGCCCTCGCCGCCCGCGCCGGTGTCGACGACGGCCGGCGTCGGCTCGCCGGCCTCGCGGTAGACGATGGTCTGGGTCTCGGTGAGCCTCAGCGCGCCGTCCTGGGTCAGCTCGCGCCTCTGGTCCACCAGCATCAGCTCGCCGGACTGCCGGCCCGAGCGGCGGCGGATGTCGGCGATCGGTCGAGGTCGAGCTCGGCCGGCGCGCCCAGCGTCCAGCGGCGACTCGAAGCGCAGCACGGACGAGGCGAACATCCGCCGCGGCAGGGCGATCGGCGGCAGGAAGAGGCCGCGCCGGGGATGCCCGTCGGGCCCGAGCTCGGCCGGCGCGACCGCATCGTTGAAGTAGGCCCAGTGGCCGAGCGGCGGGAAGTCGGCCGCCACGTCGAGGCTCGCCCCCATCGCCGCCGCGTAGCGCACCGCCAGCTCCGGCTCCAGCATCGCCAACTGGGTGCGCGGGCGGCCGATCCAGGCTTCGATCTCGTCGGTCATCGAGCCCCCTCCCCCCGCGGGGAGGGGGTTGCGGGGTGGGGGTGCAAGCTGGGAGCTTGCGTACAAGCCCCGTAGCCGCCAAGCCCGCAGCCCGCACGCCAACACCCCCACCCCCGACCCCTCCCCGCAAGGGGGAGGGGAGCAATCTTCATGGCCCTCATTCGCCCGGCCCCTTCACCAGTCCCGCGTCGTGCAAGCGGCCGATCTCGCCGCTGGACATGCCGAGCAGCTCGGCCAGCACTTCGTCGGTGTGGGTCGCCCAGCTGCGGCGCCGGCCGGGGCGCCCTGCGCTCGGCGCCGATCAGCATCGCCGCCGGGCCGGGGACCGGATAGTCGAGGCCGCTGGGCTGGGCGGCGCGGCCGAAGACCGGGTTGGCCGCGAACAGCGTCTCGTCCGCTGCGGCTTCGGCGAGCGTGCGGTAGGCCGACCAGCAGACGCCTTCGGCCTCGAACGCGGGCGCCAGCTCTGCCTCCGTGCGCGACGCGAACGCCGCCTCGAACAGCGGATAGAGCCGGTCGCGATGCTGGTAGCGCACGGCCTCATGGCCGGCGAACGAGACGCCGAGCTCGGCCTCCAGCGCCGCGACCGGCGCCTCCAGCTCGAGCGTCTTGACGACCGCGCGCCATTGCCGCGGCGTGATCGCCACCACCATCAGCCGGCGGCCATCCCTGATCTCGAAGTCGCGCCCGAACGCGGCGAAGACGTCGTTGCCCAGCCGCGGCCGGTCGGCGGCCCTGAACCATCACCTCGGCCAGCATGCCGAAGTTGGCGAGCGCGGTGGCGGCGATGTCCGAGAGCGGGATGCGCACCTCGCAGCCCTTGCCGGTCAGGCGGCGCCCGCGCTCGGCCGAGACCAGCGACAGCGCCGCGTAGGCGCCGGTGATGAAGTCCCAGGCCGGGAAGGTGTGGTTGACCGGCCGCGGATCGTCCGCGAGGCCGGTCATGAAGGGCACGCCGAGCGAGGCGTTGATGGTGTAGTCGAGCGCCGGGCGCCCGTCGGCCCAGCCCATCACGCGCACGCAGATCACGTCCTCGCGCAGCGCCCGCAGCCGCTCGTAGGAGAGGAAGCCCTCCACCGGGAAGTTGGTGACGAAGAGCCCGCGCGTCGTCGCCGGGCGCGGTCGCCAGCCGTTGCGCGAGTTCGCGGCCCTCGGGACGGGCCAGGTCGATGCACGATCGACTTCTTGGCCTTGTTGAGCCCCTCCCAGTAGAGGCTCTCGCCGTTCGGCGCGAGCGGCCAGCGGCGGAAGTCCGGCCCGCCGCCGATCTGGTCGATGCGGATCACCTCGGCCCCGAACTGGGCGAGGTAGAGCCCGCAGCGTCGGCCCGGCGATGAAGGCGGCCGCCTCGACGACGGTGAGGCCTTTCAAGAGATCGTACATGCGCCTCCCCTAGCACGCCGACCGCGACGCGACGCAACGGGCCGCGGCCAAGCCGGACGCGGCGCCAAGTTTACCTGAACAGCCGCGCTGCGGGTCCAACCTGCTAAGCTTGAGCGCAGGGGACACGTGGAGGCGCCGGTGAGCGCGTTCGAGTACCTGCTGATCTTCTTGAGCATTCTGCTGGGGCTGGCGGTCTCCGACATCTGCGTCAGTCTCAATCGCCTGCTCGGCGCAGGAACAAAGGTGCGCTGGGACTGGCTGGCCCCGATGGCGGCGATGGTCGCGCTGGCGAAGATCGTCACCCAATGGTGGGTGTGGTTCGCGGCGAGCCGGCTTGCCAAGGACGTGACGTTCGACATGTTCTTCCTGCTGGTCGTCGGCGGCGTGCTGCTGTTCCTGATGGCCGCCGCTTCGCTGCCCGACAGCGTGGCCGACGCGGGTGTCGACCTGCGCGCCTACTATGCGAGCGCTTCCCGTCGATTCTGGCTGCTGTTCTGCGCGCAGTTCCTGGTGATCAACGCCTTCAGCACCTGGATCCAGATCGTGGCGCTTGGGGCCAGGCTCGGATGGCAGACCCTCGCCCTCGTCGTCATCCCGGCTTTTGCAATCACCCTGGCGTTCATCCGCAACCGGCTGATCCACGCACTGGCCCTCGCCGCGCTCCTGGCGCTCTACGTCGTCCAGTTCGCCGGCCACCGGCTCGGCGCCTGAAAGCCTCGCTTTCGCGCCGTCATGCCTCGACAAGTCCGCGCGGCTTGCCCATGAACGTTGGGCATTCCCGACTTATTCAAAAGGATCTTTCTGACCGATGGACCGTGTTCTCCCGCAGCCAACGCCGGAGACCCAGGAATTCTGGGACGGCTGCAAGGCAGGCGAATTGCGCCTGCAACGCTGCACCGAATGTTCGAAGCCCTATTTCCCCCCGCGCCCGTTCTGTCCGGTCTGCGGCTCGCGCAAGGTCGAGACCTTCAAGGCGAGCGGCAAGGGCAAGCTCTGGAGCTATGTGATCAACCACCGGCCGCGCCCCGACATGGGCAATGAGCCGCACTCGATCGCCGTCGTCATGCTCGACGAGGGCCCGAAGATGATGACCAACATCGTGGACTGCCCGCAGACGCCGCAGGCGCTCGTCCTCGACATGCCGGTCGAGGTGAAGTTCACCGACTTCGGCGCCCAGATCCCCTCCCCCTCTTCAAGCCGGCGTAAGGCGTAAGACCCACATGAAACAGAAGACTGTCGCGGTCGTCGGCGCCGCCGAGACGACCGAAATGGGGCGCATCCCCGATATGTCGGTGATCCAGCTGCATGCGGACGCCGCCCTCAACGCCCTGGCCGACTGCGGGCCTGAAGCCGTCCGACATCGACGGCGTCGCCACCGCCGGCGCCAGCCCGACCGAGCTGGCCTACTACCTCGGCATCACGCCCACCTACGCCGACGGCACCTCGGTGGGCGGCTGCTCGTTCATGCTGCACGTGCGCCACGCGGCGGCGGCGATCAACGAGGGGCTCTGCAAGACGGTGCTGATCACCCACGGCGAGAGCGGCCGCTCGCGCGTCGGCGCTGGCGGCGGCTTCCGCGGCGGCGGCGGCAACTCCAGCCTGCCCGGCCAGTTCGAGCAGCCCTACGGCCCGGTCGGCCCGCCCTCGATGTTCACCATCCCGGTGCTGCGCTACCTGAAGACCTACAACCTGTCGGTCGAGGACCTCGCCTGGGTCGCGGTGATCCAGCGCGAGTGGGCGGCGAAGAACCCGCGCGCCAGCTTCCACGACCCGATCACCGTCGACGACGTGCTGAACTCGCGGATGATCGCCTGGCCGTTCACGATGCTGATGTGCTGCCTCGTCACCGACGGCGGCGGCGCGCTCATCCTCACCAGCGCCGAGCGGGCCAAGGACTTCCCGCAAAAGCCCGTCTACATCCTGGGGACCGGCGAGAGCGTCGAGACGCCGATGGTCAGCCAGATGGAGGACTTCACCTCCTCGAAGGCGTTCCGCGTCTCCGGCAAGAAGGCGTTCGACGAGGCCGGCATCAGCCACAGCGACGTCGACCACCTGATGATCTACGACGCCTTCGCCCACCTGCCGCTCTACGGCCTGGAGGACCTCGGCTTCTGCAAGCCGGGCGAGGCGGCCGCGTTCATCCGCGAGCGCAACACCGCGATCGAGAACGCCGGCAAGCCCGGCAGCCTGGCGCTGAACACCAACGGCGGCGGCCTCTCCTACATGCACTCGGGCATGTACGGCATGTACGCCATGCAGGAGAGCATCCGGCAGCTGCGCGGCATCGCGCCCGGCCCAGGTGCCGGGCGCCAAGATCTCGATCAGCCACGGCGTCGGCGGCATGTTCGCCGCCTCCGGGACGATCATCTGGTCGAACGAGGCGCCGTGACAGCGGCGAAGCGGGGTCGGGCTGAGCCCGGCCCCCGCTAGCGGCGCAGCGTCCTGTCGAAGAAGGCGATCGCCTCGCGGGTCACCCTTTCGTGGGCCGCCTGGCGGGAGACGCCGGGCGTCTCGGCGCAATAGGCGCCGGGAGCACCGAGCCGCCCGGTCCGCACTCCGGCAGGAAGTCGTAGTGGCGGACGCCCGGCAGCACATCGATCGTGGCGCGGGGGATCAGCGTCGCGGCGAGCTCGCCGTTGGTGTTCGGCGGCGCGACGGTGTCTGCGTCGCCGAGCGCGATGGCGACCGGCTTGCGGATCGCGCGCAAGCTCTCGAAGCGGATCCCCTGGATCACCGCCGGCGCGATCAAGAACGCCGCCTTCACGCGCGGATCGCTGAGGTCGCCGTGACGCTCGGCGCCGAGCGGCGCCATCGCCGGCTCGGCCAGCACCTTCGGCATCTGGCGGAAGTCGTCCGGATACTCGATCTGCGGATCGCAGATCGCGTCCCGATGCGGGCCGTCGCAGAAGGCGACGAGCTGGTCGAGGTCGGGCCTCGCGCCGATCTCCAGCAGCGAGGTGAAGCCGCCGAGCGAGAAGCCGGTGACGCCGATCCGGTCCGCATCGATGTGGGCGGCGAGGTCCGGCGCCGCGAGCACCTTGTCGAGGGCGCCCTGCAGGTCGCGCGGCCGCTCCCAGGGCGAATAGACGCCCTCCGCGGTGACGCCGTCGACCGCGTTGGTCCCCGGATGGTCGACCGCCACGACCACGTAGCCGGCGCGCGCCAGCGCCGTGCCGAACCAGGCCATCGACCGCGCCGAGCCGCCGAAGCCGTGCGAGAGCAGGATCAGCGGATGGCGCGCGTCGTCGGCGAACGGCGCGTCCGCGGCCGCCTTGCCGGCCAGGAAGATGGGCCGTCCTGGAGGTCCGACGTCGAGCGACTGCTCGGCCGCCGTCGCCGGATACCAGAGCGTGATCCGGAGCGTCCCGTTCCCGTGGTTGCGCGCGGCGGCGCTGGCGGTGGTGGTGGTCAGATGCCGCTCCCCGGCGGTGAACGGCGCGGCCAGCGCCGCGCCGGCCGCGAACAGGGCCGCGCAGAGGACGGCCGCGAAGACTGGGTGACGCAATGTGACGCCTCCACGCGCAATGGAACGAGAGCGGCGCAAAGTAGTTGAAGGCGGCTGCCGGAGCTTGACCGAAATTGCGCTATTGAGGAGCCCGTCCGCCAGGGAGGCGTCGCGATGGCCGACAATGCGCGCAAGGCGAAGTTGGACGACCCGCAGGACGAGGTCGATCGCGCCGCCATCTACGAAGCCTTGGCCGAGGGGGAGCACGACGAGCGCCTGGCGTCGGTCTACCGCAAGCTGGCGAGCGTCGAGGCGGCGCACGCCGAGATGCTCGGCGCGGCGCAGGCGCCGAGCTTAAGGGCGCGGCTGCTGGCGCTGGTCGGCCGCAACCTGGGCGCCTCGCTGGTGCTGCCCGCCATCGGCGCGGTCGAGCGCGGCGACGGCCCGGCGGCCGAGGCTCACCAGCAGGGTTTCGCCCGCGCCGTGCAGCGCGCCGCCAAGTCGGTCGGCGGCCTGCCGGGCGGGACGCTGGCGCAGCTGGAGGGCCGCCACCGCGGCGGCGGCGGCAACGCGCTGCGCGCCGCGGTGCTGGGCGCCAACGACGGCCTCGTCTCCAACCTCAGCCTGGTGATGGGCGTCGCCGGCGCGGCGGTCTCCGACCGCACCGTCCTCCTGACCGGTCTTGCCGGGCTGATCGCCGGCTCCTGCTCGATGGCGATGGGCGAATGGCTGTCGGTGAACTCCTCGCGCGAGATGCACCAGCGCCAGATCGACGAGGCGCAGCGCGCGCTGAGGGCCTCGCCGCAGCTCGACCGGGCGGAGCTGGCGGTGATCTACCAGTCCAAGGGCCTGGATGCAGCGACGGCCGAGGCGCTGGCCGGCAAGCTCTTCCAGTCGCAGGACGCGGTGCTCGACACCCTGGCGCGCGAGGAGCTCGGCGTCGATCCGGAGGAGCTCGGCGGCTCGGCCTGGGCCGCGGCGATCTCGTCCTTCTGCCTCTTCGCGTTCGGGGCCTTCTTCCCGGTGATCCCGTTCGCCTTCGCCTCCAGCTGGACCGCGGTGATCGTCAGCCTGGCCTTGAGCGGCGCCGTGCTGGCGGCGATCGGCGCGGTGACCAGCCGCTTCACCGGACGCGGCGTCCTCGTCTCGGCGGGCCGCCAGCTCGGCATCGGCTACCTGGCGGCGCTGGTCACCTTCGGCCTCGGCCGCCTGATCGGCGTCAGCATCGGCGGCTAGGCCGCCGGCCCAAGGCCGCTCGCAGTGATTGGAAACCTCGCCGCAGGCGCGTAAGGCTCTACCCCAGAGGGGCGTCGATCTTTGGCTTGGCGCGAGGGAGGACCTGAACATGCGCGCAAGTTTCATCGGCTGGGCCGCCGCGGCGGTGCTGTTGGCGGCGGGGCCCGTCAGCGCGGAGACCCTGCATTTCGCCACGAACCTGAAGGGCGCGGACGAGGTGCCGCCCAACACCACGACGGGAAAGGGCAAGGTGACCGCCACGCTCGACACGGCGACCAAGGTCTTCACCTACAAGGTCACCTACTCGGGCCTGACGGGCGCCGCGACGATGGCGCACTTCCACGGGCCGGCGGCGCCCGGCGCCAACGCCCCGCCGGTCGTGCCGGTGCCTGCTTCGGCCCTCGCCAACCCGATGAACGGCACGGCGACGCTCACCGACGACCAGATCGCCGATCTGAAGGGCGGCAAGTGGTACTTCAACATCCACACCGCCGCGCATCCCGGCGGGGAGATCCGCGGCCAGTTGCCCGGCAAATAGTCAGGCGATCGGCAGCCGGATCTCGGTCTCGAGGTCGGCAGGCGCCGTGTCGTGCGGGTCGTTGAGGTAGACCTCGACGATCGGCCCGTCGCCGCGCTTGCCGCCGCCGGCCTCCAGCCACGCATAGAGCGAGGCGTAGGCTTCGTTGAGCTGTGCATAGGGGCCTTTGAGCATCAGCGTCGCGTAGCGGCCGCCGGGCAGCTCGCGCACCTTCACCTCGTCGTCGCCCGCCACGTCGTCCGCGACGGTGATCGCCGCTTGGCTGCGCAGCTCGGCCGCCGGCGTCGTGCGCGCGTCGTCTAGGTAGACCGCCACCCCCACGGCGGGCGGCCCGGTCAGTCGGCGCGGGCCCGCCCAGGCATAGAGCCGCTCGAAGGCGCGGGCGATCCCATGGTGGGGACCTACGTGCGTGAGGTAGGCGATGCGCATTGGCCCGCGCTCGGCGACTTCGATCTGCATGGCGGTCTCCTTCGGTTGCTTCGCCGAGGCGCGCGAGCGGCTGGGCGGCGCGCCATAGACGGCCGCGAACGCGCGGCTGAAGGCGGCGAGCGAGCCGTAGCCGGCCCGCCGCGCCACCTGGGCCAACGGACGCGAGGTGGTCGCCAGCTCGAGTGCGGCCCGCGCCAGCCGCAGCCGCGCCAGCGTGCTGGCCGCCGTCTCGCGCCACGCCGTGCGGTAGAGGCGGTGGAAGTGGTAGGGCGACAGGCAGGCGACCGCCGCCAGCCGTTCCAGGTCGAGCGGCTCGTCGAGGTGGGCGGCGATGTGGGCCGCCACCTTGGTCAGGCGGCGCGTCTGGCTCTGGGCTGTCGCAGGGCGAACCATGCCGAGAGCTTAGCCGCGACGGCTTGATCCAGGTTGCGGATTTTCGCGCCGCCGCGGCTCGATGCGCCCTCGCCCGGTCAGCGCGTCACCGCCCGGGTCTCACCGCGCCGGGGCGAACGCAGCGGCAGGCTGGAAGAGCTCGATGACGTTGCCGGAGGGGTCCAGGAGCAGGATCTGCTTGCCGCCCGGCCCCTCGATCATCTCGTTGCGAAACGGGGCGCCGGCGGCGCGGAGGCGGGCGACCTCGGCGTCGAGGTCGTCGACGATGAGGTGGATGCGGTTCCAGCCGCCGGGTCCCGGCTTGGCGCCGTCCGACATGGGCCGCCCCGCGGAGCTCATCGGCCCGCTGAGCAGCAACCGCAGTCTGCCGCGGGCGACGTCGGCGAAGGGCGGAAAGCTGTTCAGGACCTCGAAGCCGAGGAACTTCGTGTAGAAGGCGACCGCCTTCTCGACATCGTCGACCATGTAACGGACGCTTACCATCTCACTGAGGTCAGGCATCTGACTGTCCTTGGCTGGGGGGAGCGGATGTCGGATCGGCGAGCGCCGCGAGCAGAAAATCGATGCGGGTCGCCAGTTCGGCGGCGGTCTGCTGGAACAGCGGGTAGGTGACCTCGTCGAACTCGCCGGTCGCGGGGTTGGCGATGCTCCAGTGGACGACCTGCGGGCAGCCGGGGAACTCGGGGCATGCCTCACGCACCCGGTCGCACAGGCTGATCACCCAGTCGAAGCGCTGGCTCGCGAACACGTCCAGGTGCTTCGACGCCTGGGATGCGAGGTCGAGGCCGTGCTCCTCCCGCATCACCCGCACCGCGTTGGGATGCAGGGGCTTGGGATGGCTGCCGGCGCTCACCGCCTCGATCGCGCCGCCCGACCGGGCCCGCGCCAGAGCCTCGGCCATCTGCGAGCGCGCGCTGTTGCCGGTGCACAGGAACAGCACCTTCACGCCGCCGGCCAGGGTGTCACGCGGCGGCCGGGCCAGGCGAAGGCCGGGGTGGAGCGCCGCGCCGGTCGCCGACAACAGGTCTCCGACCCGCACGAGATCGAGCCCATAGTAGGTGTCGCGGCGATCGGCCGAGCTGCGCCGCGCGCGCACCAGGCGACCATCCCGCAGCTTGCCCAGGTGGTACGACACCAGGTTCTGCGGCTCGCCAACCAGCTCGGTCAGCTCGTGCACGATGCGGTCGCTGCGCGCCAGCTCGCCCAGCAGGCGCCAACGCAGCGGATGTCCGGCCAGCTGCAGGAACTCGGGTGGGGCGACGTCAGGGTGAGGCAGCTGCGCGGGCATGGCTTCGAACATACATCAACCGGATTTGATGTATCAAGCCCAATTGATGCATGGCGACCAAACAGCCGCCGGCGCGGCTGGCCGCGCACGATCCGGGTTGCGGATCTGGCCCGGCGAGGCCCCTATGCGGACCGTCGAACCGGAGCCGCGCTGATGATCACCCTCTACGACCACCCGCTGTCGCCCTATGCCCAGAAGGTGCGGATCGCCCTGCGCGAGAAGGGCGTGCCGTTCCAGCTCGCCCTGCCCGGCGGGCTCGGCGCCGGCGGCGCGGCCGGCGAGTTCGCCGAGGCCAACCCGCGCGCCGAGGTGCCGACGCTGATCGACGGGCCGGTGCGCATCTTCGATTCCACCATCATCCTCGAATACCTGGAGGACGCCTATCCGACCCCCGCCCTGCTGCCGGCCGGCGCCGCCGAGCGGGCCCGCGTGCGGATGATCGAGGAGGTGATGGACACCCACTATGAAGCGATCAACTGGGCGATGGGCGAGATCAACTGGTTCCGTAGAGCCGAAGGCGCGTTCGCCGAGCAGCTGAAGGCTGTCGCCGCGCGGCAGACCCAGGGCTTCCTCGCCTGGCTGGAGCGGCAGCTGGGCGACCGGCCCTGGTTCAACGGCGAGGCCTTCGGCTGGGGCGACCTAAGCGTCGCGCCCTACGTCGCCGCCTCCGCCGGCATGGGCAACCGCCCGCCCGAGGGCAGCGCCGTCGCCGCCTGGCTGGGGCGGGTGCTCGCCCGCCCCTCGGTCGCCGAGACCAACGCCGAGGCGCTGAACTTCAACACCGCCAGCTCCGGCGTCGCCGAGGCGGTCGCCTCCGGTCTCTTCAAGCGCGAATACCGCGACCACCGCCTCGAATGGATGATGAAGTCCGGCGGCGTCGACATCGTGCTGAAGGGCCTGGAGGCCGGCAACATCCGCTTCACCGCTGACTTCGCCTGATCACTTGACGGCGGGCCGGGCCAGCGCGCCCGGCGGCAGATTTCACCGCAAAGTCACCGCAAACAACGAAGTCTGGTTTGTGGCGGGCGCTCGCCGACGGCTGTCGGTTGGGTGTCGGTTGGACGATGTCAAAGAGCTGGCCAGCGCGGGCCGGCACCTTAAGTAGCGTACGAGTGACCGCCGTCAACTCCCCTGCCCTCGCGGCAGTCTTGCATGCCGTCGCGGCCGGCGCGCAAGATCGGGCAGAGGAGGGAGTGCCATGCCAAAAGCCAGGAACGGCCGGTCGAACTCTACTACGAGACGTTCGGCGATCCGGCCGACGAGGCCGTGCTGCTGATCAACGGGCTGGGCTCGCAGCTGACGCGCTGGCCCGAGCCGTTCTGCGCGCGGCTGGTCGAGAAAGGCCTCTGCGTCATCCGCTTCGACAACCGCGACGTCGGCCTTTCCTCCTGGCTGGACGGCCAGACCTACAGCACCGACGACATGGCCGCCGATTGCGCCGCGGTGCTGGACGCGGCCGGCAAGCCGGCCGCCCACATCGTCGGCATCTCGATGGGCGGCATGATCGCCCAGGTGTTCGCCGCCGGCTATCCGCAGCGCACCCTCTCGCTCACCTCGATCATGTCGTCGTCCGGCAATCCGGACCTGCCGCCGGCCAAGCCCGAGGCCTGGGCGGTGTTGCTCGAGCCGGCGGCCGATCCCAGCGACGAGGAAGCCTTCATCGCCAAGGGCGTCGCCAGCGCACGCGTCATCGGCAGTCCTGCCTATCCGTGGGAGGAGGCCTTCATCCGCGAGCGGGTGATCTCGGAAGCCAGGCGCGCCTTCAACCCGCCCGGCGTCGGGCGCCAGATGTCGGCGGTGCGGGCCGGCGGCGACCGTCGCCCCAAGCTCGCCACGATCACCGCGCCCACCGTCGTGCTGCACGGCGCCGACGATCCGCTGGTGCCGGTCGAGGCCGGCCGCGACACCGCCGCCAACATCAAGGGCGCCGAACTGGTAGTCATCCCAGGCATGGGCCACGACCTGCCGCCCGGCCTCTACCAGATCTTCGCCGACACCATCTGGCGGGCGGTGGCGCGTTCCCGCGCCGCCCAGCCCGCCACTGCCTGAAGAGGAGCTCCGCCATGGCCGACGACGCGCCGAAGTTCATCACGAGGCTGCTGCCGCAGGACGAGTACACCCACACCCCCGAGGCGGCCGCCAACTACAATGAGAGCATGTACTTCAACGTCTTCGATCCGAAGACGCAGGTCGGCGGCTGGTTCCGGCTCGGCAACCGGCCGAACGAGCACTACGCCGAGATGAGCGTCTGCCTCTACCTGCCGGGAGGGCGCGTGGCCTTCATGTTCAGGCGGGCGGAGATCAAGGACAATTCCGAGATGAACGCCGGCGGCCTGAAGATCGAGGTGGTCGAGCCGTTCAAGAAGCTGAAGCTGGCCTTCGACGGCAAGCTCTGCCTGCTGGAGCGGCCGTTCGAGATGGCCGACCCTTCGACGGCCTTCCGCAACAACCCGCATGTGCCCTGCAAGATCGACCTCGACTACGAGGGGGTAAGCCCGATGATGGGCGGCGAGACCGTGCGGGCCGACGGCAAGCCGCGCGAGCTCGATCCCGAGAAGTCGTTCGCCCGCGCCCACTACGAGCAGCACGTCGCCGCCAAGGGGAGCTTCACGGTCGGCGAGGAGACCTTCCCGATCGACGGCTTCGGCCTGCGCGACAAGTCGTGGGGGCCGCGCCATTGGTCGGCGATCAACTGGTATCGCTGGTGCCCGCTGAATTTCGGCCGCGACTTCGGGATGATGCTCTCGGTGATCGCCGGCGAGGCCGGCGAGCCGCGCCAGGGCGGCGTCGTGTTCCGCGACGGGATGCACGACCCGATCACCGAGTGCGTCATGGACACCGACTGGGACGAGAACGGCTATCAGACAGCGCTGCGCGCCAAGGTGAAGACCAGGGGGGGCAAGTCTTACGAGGTCGACGGCAAGGTGATCTCGCTGATCCCCTTGCGGAACCGCCGCACCACGCCCGACGGCAAGGCGCTGCAGACCCGCATCACCGAGGGCTTCACCGAGTACCGCTGCGGCGACCTGGTGGGCTACGGCCTCTCCGAGTACCTCGACCAGATCGGAGACGACGGTCGGCCGAGCGGCATGGGAGCTTAGGACGGTTGGCCGAGGCGTATCGAAAGTACCAGTGCGGGACCTGCGGGTTCATCTACGACGAGGCGGAGGGCCTGCCTGAAGAAGGCCTCCCGCCCGGCACCCGCTGGGACGAGATCCCCGAGAGCTGGTGCTGCCCGGACTGCGGCATGTCGAAGGCGCAGTTCGAGATGGAAGCGGTCGCGTAGGACCCTCCCCCCGAGGCGTCGCAGCCGAGACATGCTTGGCCTCACCCCCCTGACTCCGTCATCGCCGGGCGTCAGTCCCGGCGACCCATGAACACGGAGGTCGAGTGGCCGCGCGACCGCGCGGCCATAGCTGGCTGAGTGTTCATGGGTGGCCGGCACTGACGGCCGGCCATGACGAATGTTGTGGGGTGGGTCCTAGCGCCGAGCGCCTCTTGTCACTTTGGCCCTTGCCCTCCCCTAGCGTCCGCGGCGCAAAGAGGCGGCGAACGAAAGGACCTGCGCCATGAACGACCGCGTCATCATCGACATCCAGGACGGCGTCGCCGACGTGCGGCTGAACCGGGCCGACAAGATGAACGCCCTCGACAACGCCATGTTCGAGGGCCTGGTGGGCGCCGGCGAACGGCTGATGACCGAGAAGGGCGTGCGCGCCGTGGTGCTCTCCGGGGAAGGCCGCGCCTTCTGCGCCGGGCTCGACATGGGCAACTTCGGGCGCATGGCCGAGGGACCGCGGCAGGGTTCCGCCGCCGAGCGCCAGGTCACCGGCTCGGACGACGGGCTTGGCGCGCGCAGCCACGGCGTCGCCAACCGCGCGCAGTACGCCTGCTGGGTCTGGCGCGAGCTGCCCGTGCCGGTGATCGCCGCCGTGCATGGCGTCGCGTTCGGCGGCGGCTTCCAGGTCGCGCTGGGCGCCGACATGCGCTACGTCGCGCCGGACGCCCGGATGTGCGTGATGGAGATCAAGTGGGGCCTGGTGCCGGACATGGCCGGCACCCAGCTGATGCGCCACCTGGCCCGCGAGGACATCGTCCGTGAACTGACCTACACCGGACGCATCTTCTCCGGCGAAGAGGCGTATGCGTACGGTTTCGCCACCCGGGTCTCGTCCGATCCGCGCGCCGAGGCGCTGGCCACTGCCCGCGAGATCGCCGGCAAGAGCCCCGACGCCATCCGCGCCGCCAAGCGCATCCTCAACGCCGCGGTGCTGGTCGACCCGAAGACCGGCCTCACCCAGGAATTGGTCGAGCAGGGCCGCCTGATCGGCTCGCCCAACCAGGTCGAAGCGGTGATGTCCAACCTGCAGAAGCGCGCGCCGACCTACGCCGATCCGGCCTGACGCCAGACCCGCACGATAAAGGCGCCGCTCGATACAGGCGCTGCACGATGCGGTGATGGCGATAGCGCTCGCAGCCGGCTCAACCTAGCCTGTCGTCCGGTGCGGGGGGTCGAGCGATGGTCTGGTTGGCGCTCATTGCGCTGGCGATCTGGGTGTTCGTCGAGCGGCAACGCGTCTCCACCCTGTCGCGCGACCTCGGCGAGCTGCGGCGGCGCGTGGGCGCATCGCCGCCGCCCGCAGCCGAACGGCCGGCGCCCGGCCCGATCACCCCGGCCATGGCGGCCGCCGCGCGCGTCGCCGCCAACGCCGCGTCGGCCGCGGCGGTTGAGACCGCAACCGTCTCGCCGCCGCAGCCTGCGCCCGAGCCTGCGATGGCGATCGCGCCGCCCCCGCCGCCGGCCGCCCAGCTCGCTGTCCCTGTGCCGGCAGCACCGGCCCGTGGACCCGTCTTCACCCGCGCCTCGCTCGAGAAGTGGCTGGCGGAGCGCGGGCTCGCCTGGATCGGCGGCTCGGCGCTGGTGATCGGCGGCGGCTTCCTGATCGGCTACGCAGCGCAGCAGGGCTTCTTCACGCCGGGCATGCGGATCATCGCCGCCGTCGTCCTCGGCTTTGCGCTGCTGGGCGCGGGCGAAGCGATCCGGCGCGGACGGCTGGCGGGATTCGGCGGCCACAAGCTGGCCGCGGCGGTCGCCAGCGGGGCCGGCGCGTCGGTGCTCTACGGCGCGACCTGGGCCGCCGGCCACCTCTACCTCTTCATCGACGGCGGGCTCTGCGCGGGCCTGCTGGCGGCGATCGCCTGGGGCCTCCTCGGCCTCGCCTTCCTGCACGGCGAGGCCCTGGCGGTGCTGGCGCTCGGCGGCGCGTTCGCCGCGCCGCTGCTGGCCGGCGTCGACCGCTGGTCGTTCGAGTCGCTCACCCTCTACCTCGGCATTCTGGTCGCGGCCGGCGCGGCGATCGCCTGGCTGCGGCGCTGGACCGCCGCGGCCTGGACCAACCTCGCCGGCGCGGCGATCTGGTCGGTGCTGGCGGCCGTGCAGCAGGACGCGATGAAGTGCCTGCTGCTCGGCCTGGAGCCGCTCGCGGCCACGGCCGCCCTCGCCTGGCTCGCCCCACGGACGCCGCGGCGGACGATCGGCCCGGGCGTGGCGATCGTGGCGTCGCTGGCGGCCTACGTCGCCATGGCGGTGGCGGACGCCCACAACCGTCTGTGGCCGGTCGCCCTGATCGCCGGGCTCGCGCTGCCCGCCTTCACCGCCGCCCTGCAGCGCAAGGGCCAGGTCCCCGCCTGGTCGCTGGTCGCGCCGGGGATCGCCTTCACGCTGGCCGCCGCCGCTGCGCGCCTCGCCGGCCACCATTCGCCGACCGAGACGGCGCTCTGGTGCCTGCAGATGCTGGCGCTCGACGCCGCAACCCTCTGGGCCGCCTGGCGCGACGAGCAGCGGGCGGCGAGCGGCGCGGGCGCGCTGTCGTCGCTGGCGCTGGCGCTCATCGCCGGCGCCGGGCTGGGATCGGCGGCGCAGGCGGCGATCGGACCGGCGGTGGCCGGCGTGGCGCTGGCGCTGGGCGCGCTGCGCCTCGCCACCGACCGGCGTCGGCCGACCGAGCAGCGGGCGCTGGAGATCTGGGGCGGCGGAGCCGCCGCCGCGCTGCTGGCGACCGTGGCGCTCGGCCTCTCCTGGCGCTGGGCGGCGCTGGGCTTCGCCGCCGCCAGCCTCGCGCTGGCGCTGATCGCCCGGCGGCTGAAGTGGCGCTCGATCGCCGTCGCCGCGGCGGCGGGCGCGGGGCTCGGCCTCGCCGCGCTGCTCAACCCCAGCATCGTCACGCACGCCCTGCACGGCGGCGGCGACGCCTGGTTCCTGCTGGCCGCGGGGCTGGCAGTGGCCGTCGCCGCCTTCGTCGGCGCCCGGCTGATCGCCTACGACACCGGCGCGGCCGAGGCGCTGCGCACGCTCTCGCCGCTGGCGGCGCTGGCCGGCGCGTTCGTCTTCCTGCGCTGGGTCGCCGGCGGGCCCGGCGGGCTTTCGCTGGACGGGCTGACCGAGGCCGCGATCCGCACTTTCCTGATCGCCGACGCGGGCCTCGCCGGCCTGGCGCGGATCGGCTCGGAGAGCACCGCCTTCGCCCGCTGGCGCGGCCACATACTGATGTTCGCCGCCGCCGCGCACGGCCTCGTCTTCCAGGTCCTGCTGTTCAACCCGCGGCTCGGCCTCTTCGGCGACCTCGCCGGCGGGCCGCCGCTGCTGAACGCGCTCGCCGCCGCCTACCTGGTTCCCGCCGTGCTGTTCGCCGCCGCCGCATGGCGCGTCTACCGGCGACAACGGGGGCCGGCGCGCGCCTATGCGGTGATCGCCCTCCTCTGGGCCCTCCTCTGGGCCTTCCTGGAGATCCGCCGTTTCACCCACGGGCCGCACCTGGCGGGCGGCCTGACCAGCATCGGCGCGGGCGAGGCGGTCGCCTGCAGCCTGGTGCTGCTCGGCGTCGCCCTCGTCGCCGATCGTTTCCGCTCGCGCGGCGGGGCGGCGGCGCATCCGATCCAGGAGGACATCGCGCGCGTCCTGACGCTGATGCGCGCCGTCGCCGTCGGCTTCGCGTTGCTGATGGCCGGGCTATGGTCCAACCCCTGCTGGGGCGCGGCGGCCGCGCCGTTCGGCGGCTGGCCGCAGCTGCTCGCCGTTCTGTTCGGTTACGGACTGATCGTGCTGGCCGCCGCGCGGCTCGCCGTCGACGCCCGCAACGCCGGCAAGGCCATCGAGGCCGACGCCCACGTGCTGGGCGCGATGCTGTTCGGCCTCGTCCTGGCGAGCCTCGTCGTGCGCGCCGTCTTCCACGGGATCGACCTGACACTTCGGCCGGGGCGCGAGCGAGCTGGAGACCTGGAGCTATTCGGCGGTCTGGGCGGCGGTGGGCCTCGGCTTCATCGGCGTCAGCCGCGCCGGCGGGCGGCTCTTCCTGCGCGCCGGGCTCGCGCTCCTGATGGTCACGACCGTCAAGGTGTTCGTGATCGACACCGCGAGTCTCTCGGGCGTGGTCCGCGCCGGCTCGTTCCTGGCGCTCGGCGTGCTCCTGCTGCTGGGGGCGCTCACCGCGCGCCGCATCGCGCAGTCGGCGCGCCCCGCCGACGCCGAGACCAGCTAGGGCGCGGGCTCGTCAACGCGTCAAGGGGAACCCATGGTCTTCTGGATAGCGAGCGTGGCCGGCTTGGCGATCGCCTATCTCATCGGGTCTACGCCGACCGGCTATCTGGCGGGGAAACTGCTCAAGGGCATCGATATCCGGCAACATGGCTCCGCATCCACGGGGGCGACGAACGTGTTGCGAACCCTGGGGGTATGGCCGTTCTTCGTAGTGCTTCTGGTGGATGTGCTGAAGGGCGTAGGGGCGATCGTCTTTGCCCGCTGGTTCTATGCTTGGCTCTATGCGGCGCCGTCGATCGCGCCGCCGCCGGCGCTCGATCTGCAAACCTGGGCGCCCTGGACCGTTTGCCTGGCCGGCCTGGCCGTGCTGGTGGGGCACAGCCGTTCGGTCTGGTTGAATTTCACGGGCGGCAAGTCCGCTGCGACGGGGTTGGGCGTGTTGCTGGCGATGTCTTGGCCGGTCGGTTTGGGCGCCGCGACCGTGTTCGGCGTTGTGCTGGCGATTTCTCGGATCGTCTCGCTGAGTTCGATGCTCGCGGCGTTGGCGGCGATCGCCCTCGTCTGCGGCTTGCAGCAACCATTGCCCTACCGGTTACTGGTGATTGCGGGCGCCATCTTCGTGGTGGCCCGACATCGCGCCAACCTTCAGCGGCTGCTGGCTGGGACAGAGCCGCGCCTGGGGCAGAGCAGCCCGGAATCGAAGGCGCCATCGCAGATCTAGCGCCCGCGCTCTGGGACCGGCGGTGGGCCTCAGACCGGTTAGGGCCAGCGCGCCCTCACCGTCCTGCCTCGGCGAGCTTCAGCCGGCGCCAGGTTTGCTCCAGCAGCGCTTGGCCGCCGCTCTGCATCACTGCGTCGAGAACGATTGCGCGGCGCCCGTCGCTGAGCGTCAGGCGTTCGGGGTAGGTGACGCGGCGCTCGTTGGCGAGCCGCTCGCGCACCCAGAGCTCGTCGACCCGCAGCGCCGTCCAGGCCAGGAGCTGGCCGCCGACCGTGAGCCCGGCGCCATCCACCCGCACCGTCTCGCCTTCCGCCAAACCAGTGTCCGGCCGCGCCTCGACCCGGCGTCGATGCGCAGCCAGCATCAGCGTGTACAGCGCCCACACGAGGCCGCCGGTGAAGACGATGGCGATGACGGCGGCCAACGCGAGGTAGCCCATGAGCTGCGAGGCGACCGCGCCGATCATCGCCAGGTTGAGCGCCACCAGCAGCACGACGGCCGCGGCAGTCGCGCCGAGCAGCAGGCGCAGCTGTCGGGCCCGTTCGGCGATCGAGCCGGCCGGCGAGAGCGCCACGCTGTCGACGGGTCCGCCGCGCACGCCGCCCGCCAGCCGGCGTTCGAGTCCGCCATCGAGGCTGGAGAGCTCAAGTCCGTTCAGCAGGACCCGCATGCCGTTCCCCTGCCACGCTACGCGTCAGGGACCACGAACCGGCGCGACGCACAATCGAGTTGAGTTTGTTCTCGGCTGGGGCTGATATCTGCTTCGAGCACAAGGAAAGCGGAGGCGCGCCATGGCCTATGTCGAGGGGCGGATCATCCACGACGCCGACAGCCACCTGATGGAGCTGCCGGACTGTCTGGACGACTATTTCGATAAGGCGATGCTGGCGCGCTACCACGCGTTGCCGATCTACAAGCACAAGCTGGGCGCGCCCGGCTGGGCCGCGAAGGCGCGCGCCCAGCACCTGGACCCGGAGTTCCGCGCCGGCGCGGAGGCCAACATCCTCTTGCGCAAGAACCAGCAGGCGCTGGGCGCTTTCCGCCGCGACGACCGGCCGAAGGCGGTCGACTACCTCGGTTTCGCGAGCCAGCTGGTTTTCACCACCTTCTGCCTCGGCAACTTCCAGCTCGAGTACGGCGACGACGTCGACCTCGCCTATGCCGCGGCCACGGCCCACAATCGCATGATGACCGACTTCTGCTCGGTCGACCGGCGCCTGCTCGGGACCGGCTACGTGCCGCTGATGGACTTCGAGCGCGCCGCGGCGGCGGCCAAGGAGGCGATCGAACTCGGCGCCAAGGCTCTGCTCGTCCCCTCGCGCTGCCCGAAGGGCCATTCGCCGAGCCACATCGCCTTCGATCCGGTGTGGCGCCAGGCCGAGGAGGCCGGCCTGCCGATCCTCTTCCACGTCGGCGGCGAGGAGAAGCTGAACCCCGACTACTTCGTGAACGGGCTACCGCGCGTGAAGGACTTCCACGGCGGCGAGGAGAACTTCACCTCGGTGAGCTTCATGCCGATCCCCAACTCGGTGATGCAGACGCTGGCCTGCCTGATCATCGACGGGGTGATGGACCGCTTCCCGCGCCTGAAGTTCGGCGCGATCGAGCTGGGCGCCTCGTGGGTGCCGAGCTGGATGCGCTTCATGGATTCGGCCGCCGGCGCCTTCATCAAGAATGAGGAGCGGCTCGCCAAACTGTCGGCCAAGCCCAGCGAGATCGCCCGCCGGCAGGTGCGGGTGACGCCCTACCCGCACGAGGACACCGGCTGGATCATCAAGAACTCCGGCGATGAGATGATGCTGTTCTCGTCCGACTTCCCGCACGTGGAGGGCGGGCGCAATCCGCTGAAGCGCTTCAACGATGCGCTTGAGGGCTGCTCAGGCTCCGAGATCGACCGTTTCTACTGCGAGAACTTCATCGACCTGATGGGCGAGGGCTTGGCGGTCGACCTGCGCCGTCCCAAGCATCTCATCGCCGCGTGAAGCGTCCGGCTGAGGCCGGCCTGCCGCTCTCCAGCCTCGGCGGCCAGGCGACGGTCCGGGCGGCGATCATCTTCCTGGCCGTGGTGGCGGCCGGGGCGTTGGTGCGCATCTTCAAGGATATCCTCGCGCCGCTCGTGGTGGCGACCTTCCTGCTGCTCTTGATCGACGCCTTGTCGCGCGACCTCGACACCCGCTTTCCGAAGCTGCCGCGGCTGGCGCGGGCGATTGGGTCCGCGGTGCTGATCGTCGCCGGTTTCGCGGCGGTGATCGTGCTCCTGGCGTTCCAGGGGCCGCCGTTCGCGATCGAGCTGCGCGGCGTCGAGCCCGGGATCAACCGCCTGATCGCGACGGTGACGGCCATGCTCGGCCAGACCTCCTTCACCGTTCACGAGGTCTTCGGCCACGCCGACCCTTCGATCGAGTTCGGCCACGCCTTCGCGGCGGCGCGCGGGGCCATCACCTTCGCGGGCCTGGTGATGATCTTCCTGGGCTTCCTGCTGGCCTCGCGGGCGGAGTTCTCGTCCAAGATGGACCGGCTCTACGACACCCAGCATCACCGCGAGCAGGCGCGGCGGGTGTTCGACTCGATCCGCGAGGCGGTCGAGGACTACGTGCGGCTCGTCACCTTCAAGGCGCTGCTGATCGCCGTCATCGCCTTCGGCGTGATGCTGGCGCTGGGCGTCGAGTCGGCGCTGTTCGTCGCCTTCCTGGTGTTCCTGGCCGCCTTCGTGCCGATCGTCGGCGCGTTCGCCGGCGCGGCGATCCCGGCGCTGGTGGCGCTGGCGCAGTTCGGCGACATCACCAAGCCCGCCATCATCCTCGCCGGCCTCGGGACGGCGGTGTTCGTGATCGACAACATCCTGATGCCGAAGCTGCAGGGCGACGAGCTGAACATCGACCCGCTCCTGGTGCTGGTCTCGATCGGCTTCTGGGGCCTGCTGCTCGGACCCACCGGCGCGCTGCTCTCCACCCCGCTCACCGTCACCGTGATGGCCATCGCCGCCGAGTTCGACGGCGCGCGCTGGCTGGCGGTGCTGATCTCCAAGGACGGCCAGCCGATGAAGGAGGCGCGATAGGGTGCGCCCAGCGCTGGCCGCCGTCTCGCTGGCTGTCGGCCTCGCGGCGGCGGCGCCGGTCGCCTCGCTCACCGAGCCGGCGCCGCCGCCGAGCCTGCTGGGGCCGATCTGCCATGGCGAGCCGCCGCCCCCGATCGCCGGGCCGCATCGCCTCGTCATGCTGGCCGGCATGGGCGACGACCACATGGCGGCCGACACCGCGAGTCCCGAGGCGCAAGCCTGGTTCGACTACGGCCTCACCCTCGCCCGCTCGTTCGAGCACCGCGACGCCGCGCTGGCCTTCCAGCGCGCCCACGCCATCGATCCGCACTGCTCGCTGTGCGTCTGGGGCGACGCCTGGGCGCGCGGGCCGACGATCAACTTCCGGCGCCGAGCCCGGCCAGATCCCGGCGCTGCTGGCCGAGGCGAAGACCGCTGAGACGCTCGCCGCGCCGGACGCCCCGCCGCGCATCCGGGAGCTGGAGGCGGCGCTGGTCGGCCGCTACGCCGCCGCGACGCCGGAAGCGGGCGACGCCGCCTTCGCCCACGCGATGGACGCGCTGCACAAGGCCGATCCCGACGACGTCGAGGCCGCGATCTTCGACGCCGAAGCCTGGCTGATCATGGAGAACGACGGCGATCCGGCCGGCCCGACGATCGCGATGCAGGCGCTGCAGCCGCTGATCGCCCAGGCATCCGGACGCCAGCGGCCTCGTCCATTTCTACGTCCACGCCACCGAGAACGCCGGCCAGCCGCAGCTGGCCGAGCCCTACGCCGACCGCCTCGCCGCGCTCGCGCCGATGGCGAGCCATATGGTCCACATGCCCTCGCACACCTACTACCGCGTCGGGCGCTACGAGGACGCGGCGCTGGCCAACCTGGCGGCGCTCAGGGTGGATCGGGAATACGCCGAGCAGACCGACTTCCCGACCCCGCTCAGCGGCTTGACCTACCACTTCCACGACATCCAGTTCGGCCTGGCCGGCGCGCTGATGGCGGGCGACGCCGCGGCGGCGCTGCGCTTCGTCGCGGCGTTCAACCGCGATTTCCCGTCGCCGGCGACCTACGATCCGCGCACCGAGATGGCGGCCGGCCAGACCTACGCCGCGCTCGGGCGGGTCGCGCCGCCCGAGACAGTGCTCGCCGCGCCGGACAGCGTCGCCGCCCAGCCATTCCTCGAGGCGATGCGCCACTACGCCCGCGGCGAGGCCGATCTGCGCCTTGGCCAGCCGGCGCAGGCCCGCGCCGAGGCGGCGCTCGTCGCGATGCCGGCCAGCGCCTATAACGTCCTGTCGCGTGAGACGGCGGTGCTGCGGATTGCGCGGCTGACGCTGATCGGCGACGCGGCGCTGCAGGAACACCGCCCGGACGCGGCGATCGCCCCGTTCCGCGACGCCGCTGACATGCAAGAGACGCGACTTGCAGGCAGCGTCGATCCGCCCGCCTGGTGGTATCCGGTGCGCCGCAGTCTCGCCGCCGCCCTGCTCGCCAAGGGCGATGCGGCCGGCGCCGAGCGCGAAGCGACGACGGTGCTTGCGACGTGGCGGCTCGATCCGGTGACGCTCGCCATCCGCGCGGCGGCCCGTCAGGCGCTTGGCCACCCCGGCGCGGACGCCGATCTCGCCGCCGCCCACGCCGGCTGGCATGGCGACCCCGCCGAACTCAAGGCCGCGGCGGCCGCCTGATCGGCGCCGGCCTATGGGCCGACGTCAGCCGGCGGCGCGCAGGGCTCGGCGGCGGTCGCGGATATCGCGCATCCCGATCAGCGAAAGGCCGAGCTCCGCCAGCATCGGCTCAACCTTGCCGGAGCCGAACAGGGCGTATTCATCGGTGCGGAAGCGGGCGAACTCGGGCTCGACCGCCTCGAAGTCGCCCGGCGCGTTGAAATGGAACGCGAAGAAGCTGAGCCCCTCGGCAACCAGGCCGAGCGCGTCGCGATAGACCGCCTCGGCCTCGCCGGTGCGGTCCCACGGGGTCTCGAAGAAGAGGTCGAACACCGGCTCGCCCTGGGCGGCCGCGTCCTCGGCCGCCGCGATGAGGCTGGGCGCCAGCGCCGGCTGGCCCGGCGGGCGCGGGTTGCCGCCCTCGAAGCGCCGCATCATGACGACCGGCAGGTCGTAATCCTCGCCGAGCCGCCGGTAGAGCGGCAGGAACGGCGGCGCGAGCGCGGCGCCGCAGTGGCAATCGAGGTGGGTGACGTCGATGCCCCCGGCCAGCGCCGCGTCGATCTGGGCGCGCAGCTCGGCCTCGACCGCCTCGGGATGGGCGTTGCGCCGCACCGACGCCGGGTCCGGCCAGAAGTAGCCGTGCGCGTCCGTCAGCCCGGCGGATTGCGGCGGGTGGGTCAGCGGGCGCCACTTCACCGGCCGCTTCTCGCTGTTGAGCGTCAGGTGCACGCCGAGGTCGAGCGTCGGATCGGCGGCGGCCATCTCCAGCGTCTCGGGGAACCATGGGCAGGGCGCCATCACCGACCCCGAGCTGACGACGCCCCGCGCCGAGAGCTCGCGGAAGGCGACGTTGGAGCCGTGCGTCATGCCGACGTCGTCCTCGTGGATGACCAGGGCGCGGCGGCCTTGCGCGTAGGGAAACGAGGTCATGGCGGTCCTCCTCGGTTGGCGCGCCGAAGCAGATACGCCGGAGCGCCGCCACGCAACGCCTGGCGGCCCGGCGAGGCGATTTCCCCCGGGGCCCGGGGCGCGCCGGCGACCGCACCCTTAGACGCGTCCTAGGGTGTTTTGCTGATTCATCCCGGCCGCGCGTGTTCATAAATTGGCTGAGGTTGTGTGTTCAAAATTTCGACCCGGCTTTGCTGGCCGGGCACGAGGGAGCAGAATGGGACGGATTTGGGGGCCCGACGCTGCGAAGCGCCGCCGCTCGGCCACACGTGCGGAGACCTCCTCGGCCGCGCGCCAGCCGGCCGAGACCGGGCCCGCTCGGCGTCGGCTGACGGTCGATGAGACCTGGCGCATCACCGCCGTATCGAACGAGGCGGCGGCTTGGTTCGGCGCGTCGGGATCGGAGACGCTGATCGGCCTCGACGCCCGCAAGCTGCTTCCCGCGCAATCGCCAGGCTTCATCGCGATGGCGTCCTGCCTCGCCACGCGCGAGCCGACCCGGTCGGAGTTCGGCTCGGACTTCTATCCGGGGCGGCGGGTCGAAGCCCACTTTCATCCCCATGGCGCCGGCGTCGAAGTGTCGTTCTGGGACGTGCGCGAGCGGCCGGCCCGAGCGCGCGCCGAGCCGCCAAGGGCGCGCCAGCCCCGCGGCGCCAAGACTGCTGACGATTTCGAGTTCACGCTCGATCGCGACTGGCAGATCACCAGCATCACGAAAGCCGCCGCGGCCTGGTGCGGTTCGTCGGTCGAGGATCTGCTGGGGCGCAACGGCCGCGACGTCAATCCCGCCGCGACGACGCTGCTCGGCGTTCCGATCGAGGCGGCGCTGCGGCGCGGCAAGACGACGGTGCTGGAGCAGCCGTCCACCCACGTCCCGGGCCGGTGGGTCAAGGTCAAGATCGCGCCGTCGGGCGACGGCGTTCGCATCCGCTTCGAGGACATCACCGCGAACGTTCCCGCCGACGACGTCGGCGCGCTCGGCGCCGGCCTGGACCCGGCGGAGATCGTGCTCATCGACCAGCGCGGCATCATCGTCGCGGCGAACGCCGCCTGGCGGGCGACAGTCGTGGCCCACGGCCTGGAGCTCGCCAACGCCGGGATCGGCGCGCGCTACGCCGACGTGGGCAAGGCTGCGGTGAAGGACGTCAACGCAGCCGCGTTCGAGAAGGACTTGGACGACCTGCTGAGCGGCCGCTCCGCGCAGTTCGAGGCGACCTACAGCATCGAGTCGCCGGTCGGGCAGGAGCCGCGGCGTGTTCGGGTCGCGCCATTGCGGATCGGCGACGCCACCTACTTCGCGGCCATCCACGAGGACCTGACCGAGCGCGCCAAGATTCTCGCCACGCTGAACGAGACCTCCGACCAGCTGCTGCACGCCCAGGAGAGGGAGCGTCAGCGGATCGCCATCGAGCTGCACGACTCCATGAGCCAGCACCTGGCGGGCCTGATGATGGGCCTGGCGCAGCTGCGCCTGCGCGCCGTGGCGGACCAGCGTTCGCAGTTGATGATCGACGAGATGGCCAAGCTGACGCAATTGGCGATCCGGGAGACGCGGGTGCTCTCCTACCTGATGAACGCCGCCGGCGACGAGGAAGAGGGCCTGGAGCTGTCGGTCCGCCGGTTCGTCGAAGGCTTCGGCCGGCGCACCGGCCTCGGCGCGACGTTCCGGGGCGAGGGTCCGCTGAACGCGGTCGGCGCCGTGGCGCGGCACACCCTCTTTCGGGTGACGCAGGAGGCGCTGTCGAACGTCTACCGGCACGCACACGCCACCCGGGTGTCGGTGAATTTGGTCAGCCGGGCGGACGCGGTCACCGTCCGCATCCAGGACGACGGGCGCGGCATCCGCCGCGCGACGGGGGTCGACGCCGGCGCGACGCTGCTCGGCGTGGGCATTCCCGGCATGCGGGCCAGGATCGAGCAGCTGGGCGGCAACCTGGAGATCGGCGGCGGCGCCGCCGGCGGCACGACCGTCACCGCAACGATCCCGCTGCGCTCACCCCGCCCGGCGCTGGCCGCGACCGGCTAGCAGGTCAGGGCGTGCGCGCCGGCAGCATCGTCGACAGCGCCCGCGCCATGGTCACTCGCCAAAGCGCATAGTCGTGGCCGGCGGCGAACTCGCTGTAGGTGAGGTCATAGCCCTTGGCGCGGAGCACCGCGGCCATGCGCCGGTTGGTTCCGACCATGCGATCCTCCGGCTCCATCAGGCCGATTTCCATCCAGATCCTGAGCGGCAGGCGCGGCGACGCCGCATACTGGTCGATCAGCCACTCGGGCGTGTAGGTCTGCAGCGGCAGCGGCTTTTCCCCGTCGAACCCCGGTCCCCACCACAGCGACGCGGCCTGGCTGATCACGTTGCCGAACAGGTGCGGCAGGCGGAAACCCATCCACATCGACGCGAGGCCGCCGTAGCTGACGCCGGTGACGAAGGCGTCCTTCGCGTCGTGCGAGACGGCGTACTTGCCCCGCACCCAGGGGATCAGCTCGGTCTCGATGAACCGTGCGAAGTCCTCGTTGCAGGGCAGCTCGTATGCCCGGGACGTGTCGGTGGCGTTGTCGACGAACACCGCGACCATCGGTCCGATGCGTCCGTCCGCCAGCAGATTGTCGAGCACGCGATGGGTCGGCATCAGCGTGAGCGCCGCGCCGCCATCGAAGGCGACGATCATCGGGTAGCTCCGCACGCCCGGCGCGTATCCCGGCGGCGTGTAGATCCAGACGCGGCGTTCGTTCCCCATCACCTGGCTCTTCAGGCGGTGGGCGTCGATCCAGCCGCGGGCGACATCGGCGCGTTTCTCGGTGATCGACGGGTCGGGCGCATCCGGCAGCGACAGGATCGAGGCGACGTTGTCCGGCAACCCCTCGCCGGCGCGGCTGACGAAGGACTCGCGGGCGTTGGGGTCCGAGTCGGGCTGCGGATGATTGCGGACGAACTCCCTGAGCTGCACCCACTTCGTCTCGTCTGGGTCGAGGAAGGACATCAGCGGCAGGTTGGCCGCGAAGCTGTAGGTGACGCGCACATCGTTGCGGTAGCGGTAGGCGGCATGCCAGACGCCCGTGCCAGGGATGCGGTCCATCACGTTGTCCGCCAGTTCGCCGAAGCCCGGCTGGACAACCACGTGTCCGGCGTCGGGGTCGGGGAATACGTAGGTCACCAGGCTGTGGTCCGGCGAGGTCGGGTCGGGCTCGATCAGCGGCGTGCGGGCCTCGGCCATCCGTTCCCAGAACGCCGTCTCGCCGCCGGGCGCATCGCGCAACCCGGCCAGCAACGGATGCAGGTGATCAACCAGACGCTCAGCGACAACCATGACGGCTCTCCTCGTCGGCTCATGTTCAGCAAGGCATGACTTGGGGGTCGGAGCCAGTGGCTCCGGGCAGGTTTCGGCGGCAGCTAGGCTAGGAGCCTGTCTGAGTAATCGGCTCGACGGTTGGAGCGAACGTTGATTTACTCCCGTCATGAGCAAGACGTTCCGAGCTTGGGATGTGGACCAAGGCTGGCTGCTGCCGCCTTCGGTGCATGAGTTCGTGCCGGCAGGCCACTTGGCGCACTTCGTTCGGGACACGGTGCGAGAGGGCCTGGACCTTTCGGCGATCCTTGGGACCTACGTGGAGGAGCGGGGTCAGCCGCCGTATCACCCGGCGATGATGACGGCGCTCCTGCTCTACGGCTACAGCCGCGGGGTCTACGCCTCGCGGCGGCTGGCGCAGGCGTGCGAGGAGCGGGTGGACTTCATGGCGGTGGCGGGGCTGAACCGTCCGGACTTCCACACCATCGCCGAGTTCCGCCGCCGGCATCTGGGCGCCCTGTCGGATCTGTTCGTGCAGGTCTTGAAGCTGTGTCAGTCGGCGGGCCTGGTGAAGCTGGGTCACGTGGCGGTGGACGGGACCAAGCTGAAGGCGAACGCCAGCCGCCACAAGGCGATGAGCTACGGACGCATGAAGCAGAGCGAGGCGAAGCTGGCGGCCGAGGTGGCGGCTTGGCTGAAGGCGGCCGAGGCGGCCGATGCGGCCGAGGACGCCGAGTTCGGGGCCGATCTTCGTGGCGACGAGACGCCGGACTGGATGGCCGACAAGCAGAAGCGGCTGGAACGCATCCGCGAGGCCAAGGCGGAGCTGGAGGCCGAGGCCAAGAGCGATCCGGCCGACGCCGATCCCGACGGTCCCGGCCCTTCCTCGGGCATGCACAGGAGCGGGCGCCCCAAGCGAGCCAAGGACGGTGACCCGCCGGACAAGGCCCAGCGCAACTTCACCGACCCCGACAGCCGCATCCAGCCGACCAGAGACGGCTTCATCGCCGGTTACAACGGCCAAGTCGCCGTCGATGACGCCCATCAGATCATCGTAGCCCAGAGGCTCCAGACCAACCCGGCCGATTACGCCGGCCTGATCCCGCTGGTCGATCAGGCCCGGGCCAACCTGGGTCGCAAGCTGAAGGAAGTCTCCGGCGACAGCGGGTTCGCCACCGAAGCGAACCTCGAGGCCATGGCCGACCGCAAGGTCAGAGCCTACCTGGCGCCCGGCCGGCACGGGCGTGATCGCGGCGCCGGCGAGGTGATCTTCAAGAACAGCCCCCGCATGACCGCCATGGCCAAGCGCCTGACGCGGGCCAGCCACAGATCGCGCTATCGCCTCAGGAAGCAGGTCGTGGAGCCCGTCTTCGGTCAGATCAAGCAGGCCAGAGGCTTCCGGCAGTTCCTCCTGCGGGGCCTGGACAAGGTCAGAGCCGAGTGGGCGCTCATCTGCACCGCCCATAACTTGCTCAAGCTGGCGGCGGCTGCGTGACCGCCGCCCCATCGACAGATCGCCTCCGCCACCGATGGGCTCAGGTGATTATCGAGACAGGCTCCTAGGCGGACTGGACGTGTGGGGCGCGAGGCCCCCGGCGCTTCACCTGGCGGAAGTTCCAATCCGCGGCGCGGCGCCAGGTTTGATGGCGATCCGGCCGGTGCCGTCGATGCGGCCGAGGAATAGCGAGCCGCCGAAGAACTCGTCAACCGCCTTTCGCGCGCCGGCCCAGTAGCCGTAGTCGTCGATGATCAGCACCCCGCCGGGCGCGAGGCGCGGATAGAGGTGCGTCAGCTCGTGCCGGGTCGACTCGTACCAGTCGGTGTCGAGCCGCAGGACGGCGATCTGATCCGGCGCCACGCCCGGGATGGTGTCCTCGACCTTGCCCTTCACCAGGCGCACCAGGTGCTCGGGATAGCCGGTCGAGCGCATGTTGGCGGCGACCTCGCCCTCGCCCGAGTAGCACCAGATCAGGTCGCCCTTGGCCGCGCCGTCCAGCAGGTCGGCGGCCGCTCGCCCGTCGCTCGCCCGCTCGTCGGCGGCGGTCGGCGCGCTCATGCCCTCGAAGGTGTCGTAGAGGACGATCTCGCGGGAGGTCGTGCAGGTGAGCGCCGCCGCCATGGCGCTGCCGCCGCGATAGACGCCGCACTCCACGATAGCGCCGGGAATGCCGTTGGCGTCCACGTAGCGGACCGCGTCGCAGAGCGCCGCCACGCGCTCCGGCGTCGTCATCGTGTAGCGCTTCACGCGCTCATAGATGTCCAGCGTCTCGGGACCGAGGTCCGGAAAGCGTCGCGACAGCACCGCGCGGCTGTTGACCACCCACTTGGCGGCGCGCACGGCCTGGTCGCGAAGCCCCATGGAAAGCTGCCCTGGCAAGAACTCACTCGCGCCAAGCTATACCGTCTCGGCGGTCGGGTTCCACGCCGAAGGCGCGCGACCGCTTGGCGCGTTCGCGACAACGTCTGGCGCAATGCCGCGAGCGCGCCGCCTTACTCCACAGCTAAGATGCGGCTTCGACCTGGAAGGGAGACGGCGAATGCTGGCGAACGAGACACTGGTGGGCTTCCTTTGGACCTCGCAGCCGCAGGCGGCGCGCCAGTTCTACGAGGGCGTGCTCGGGCTGACGTTCGTGAGCGACGACTACCTGATGATCTTCGAGAGCGGCGCGGCGCGGGTGGCGCTGGTGAAGAGCGACCAGCCGATCACGCCGCCGCGCGGAACCGCGCTCGGCTGGCACGTCGCCGACGTGCGCGCCACGGTGCAGGAGCTGACGGCGCGCGGCGTGGTGTTCGAGCGGGGCGAGCTGCCGCACGACGAGCTGGGCATCTGGTCGCCCGAGCCGGGCCACGGCGTCGCCTGGTTCTTGGACCCCGACGGCAACCGGCTGTCGGTCTCGAACTAGCGGCGAGCGCCTTACGCCACCGTGTAGCGCAGCAGGGTCCCGTCGGGCGCGACGCCCGATTGCTTGGTCCGGTCCAAGGGGGCTGCCAACTCAGACCCCGCGATTTTCAAGCTGGGTCGTGTCCGAGTTTGCCGACGGGGACTGGCGCCGACGCGCGTTGATGCGAAGATGGTCGCGCTTGACCGAGCCACCCAGATCAGCCGTCGATGTCCAACGCCCTCGTTGACGCCTTCGCGGCCGAAGCTGCGATCGTGCGGCTGCCGGGCGGCGCGACGCTGGTCGCAGCCGGCGAACCGACGAAGGCCCTCTATCGGCTGGCGGCCGGGCGGTTGGGCGAGTTTGCGCCCGCTAGCGATGGAAGCGATGGAAGCGGCCGGTTACTGAGCGTGCATCGGCCCGGCGCCTTGATCGGCGGCGCGCAACTGCTGGGCGACGTCATCAACCGCACCACCGTGACCGCACTGCGTGACTCGGAGATCGAGGCGATCGACGCGAAGCGGGCGCAGGAACTGCTGCGCGACAATCCCGAGTTCCTTGCCGAGGTCGCGCGGGCGACGATCGAGCGGATCGGCGCCGCACCGTCGAACGAGCGCCGAAAAAGCCTGATTTTGGGACTGGTGGCCGCCAGCGATGGCCTGGCCATCCACGACTTCGCTGAGCGCCTTGCGACGAGCATGCGCGGGCTAGGAGCGGAAGTGGCCGTCGTCGGCGCCGAGGCGGTCGACAGCGCACCGTCGCACCTGCACGCGCTTGAAGTCGAGCACGACGTCGTCCTGTTGGCGGCCGAGCGGGACGAGGCGGACTTTGTCGCCTGGAGCGCTCGCCAGATGGACCGCTTGATCCTGATCGGCGCCGGAGCACGGCCGCCGCCGGATCGACCGCCCCTCGTCATCCCGCCGGCGATCCGCTCACAGCGGCTGATCGACGTGGTGCTCATCCAGCCGCCTGGCGCCAATCCGCGCGGCTCGGCGCAATGGCTCGACGCGTTCGCGCCGGCGCGTCTCTTCCAGGCTCGGGCCGGCGACTCGACGGACGAGGCGCGACTGGCGCGGGTCTACACGGGCAACTCGGTCGGACTGGCGCTGTCCGGCGGTGGCGCCCGGGCCTACGCCCATGTCGGCGTGATACGCGTCCTGAGAGAGCTTGGCGTTCCTGTCGACTTCGTCGCCGGCACCTCGATGGGCGCGATCATCGCGGCTGGGGTCGCCATGGGCTGGAACGGCGCCGAACTCGACGAGCGCATCCGCGACGCGTTCGTCAAATCGAGCCCGCTCTCGGACATCGCCTTTCCGATCCTCGCGATGACGCGTGGGCGGGTTGTGGATCATCGCCTCGCTAAGCACTTCGGCGACGTGGAGATCGCCGACCTCTGGCGCCCGTTCCTCTGCGTCTCGACCGATTTGACGACCGGCGGCATCCATGTGCATCGGCGCGGCCTGCTTCGACGGGCGCTGCGCGCGTCGCTCTCGTTGCCTGGCGTGCTGCCGCCGGCCGTGGAGGACGGGCGCGTGCTGGTGGATGGCGCGCTGGTGCGCAATCTGCCCGTCGACCTCGTGCGCGAGCAGCACGACGGCGTGACGATCGGCGTCGACGTCGCGTCGGCTGAGGGACTGAAGCCAGACGACCTGCTGCTCAAGCCCTCGGGCTGGAGATGGTTGACCTCGGGCGCTTGGCTGAAAGGCCCGCCAATCGTCTCGGTGCTGATTCGCTCAGCCACCCTGCCGAGCTTCGCCGCGGCTGCGCAGACGCAAGAAGACCTGGTCGCGATCGTCCCTGAGGTCGAGGGGGTCGGCTTGCAGGATTGGAAGGCCTACGACACGGCTGTCGCGTCCGGCTATCGCGCCGCCATGGCCGTTGCCAACTCGCTCACCTCACTGCGGCGCTGAGACCACGATCGGAGCATCGGCGCCGGACTGAGCGCGTCCACTATTGGCGGTCTCTCCTAGGCCGCCGTGTAACGCAGCAGGGTCACGTCGGGCGTGACGTCGTCGAACACCGGCTTCACCCGCATGCCGACCTTGATCTGATCCTCCGTCACGCCGACCAGCGTGGTGTTGATGTGCGGGCCCTCGTCGAGCTGCACCACCGCCAGTTTCTGCGGCAGCTCGTCGGCGAGCTCCGGCAGCGTTGGCAGGCGGGCCAGCGTGAAGGTGTGCAGCTCGCCCGCGCCGGAGACGGTCTTCCAGCTGAGGCTGCGCGAGAAGCAGTGCGGGCAGTGCAGGCGCGGGAAGAACACGTAAGCGTGGCAGGCGTCGCACTGCTGGATGTCGATCCGGTGCGCTCTCAGCGCATCCCAGAAGGGTTGCGTCTTCGGGGTCGGGTGCGGCAGCGGCTTGTCGGTCACGCGGCGGCTCCCTCGAGGATCAGCGCCGCCTGCTCGCTCATCACCCCGCCGGTGCCGGAGACGTAGGCGAGGTCGTGGCGCTGCAGCTGCCGCTCGCCGCAGCGGCCCTGGATCTGCTGGACCGCCTCGACCAGCTGCGAGGCGCCGCCCGCCATTCCCGCCTGCCCGAAGCTCAGCTGGCCGCCGTGGGTGTTGAGCGGGAAGTCGCCTTTGTAGGTGAGGTCGTGGCCGGCGACGAACCGCGCGCCCGTCCCCTTCTCGCAGAAGCCGGCGTCCTCGAGCGTCAAGAGCACGGTGATCGTGTAGCAGTCGTAGACCTGCGCCATGTCCATATCGGCGGGCGTCCGCCCCGCGAGCGCGAAGGCCTTGCGCGAGGCCGGCCCGATCGGGGTGACGATCATGTCGTCGGCGTAGCTCGGCGACTTGCACTGGATGTGCTCGCCAAAGCCGCGGATCACCGCCGGGCGGTTCGCGTTCGAGCGCTCGATGTCCTTGCGCGCCACGATGAAGGCCGCGCCGCCCACGCAGGGCATGACGATCTCCAGGAGGTGCAGCGGGTCGGCGACCATCCGACTTGCCAGCACGTCGTCGACGCTGATCGGCTGGCCGTAGAAGATCGCCTCGGGGTTGGCGCAGGCGTTGGCGCGCTGGTCGGCGGCGATCTTGGCCATGGCGCGCGGGTCGTAGCCGTAGACCGCCCCGTAGCGCTGGGCGATCATCGCGTAGCCGGTGTTCTGGGCGACGTGGCCGTAGGGCACGTCGAACTCCGCCTCGGGCGCGCCGTAGAGGCCGCTGGTGGCGCCGAGCCGGCGTGGACCGACGCCGGTCGGCCCCTGCGCGGTCGGATCGGGCGGACCGGGCCTGGCCTGCAGCACGCAGAGCACCGCGTTGCAAAGGCCCATCTCGATCGCCGCCGCCGCGCGCCAGGCCATGCCCACCGCGCAGGCGCCGCCGAGGTCGACCACCTCGCCGTAGTTCAGCTTCAGGCCGAGGTATTCGCCGACCATCGCCGGGACGAACATCCGCACCTCGGAGAAGCCGACGCTGGCGACCGCCAGGCCGTCGATCTGCTGGGGGCTGAGGCCGGCGTCGGCCATCGCCATGCCGCCGAGCTCGGCCACCTGGTCGAGTGGAAAGGCGCGCGGCGCGTCCTGGCGCCGCTGCGGCCTGTACTGCGCCGTCCCGACGATCGCGGCGAGCCCCTGGACGCCCATTCCTCCCTCCTTCGCTGTTTTCGCAAGGCTTGCACGGCCCGCGCGGCTAGACCAGTCCGGCTTGAGCGCTGGACAGGCGCGCCGCCGCAGCGCAACAGCGTCGCCCGATGCGGATCCTGGTCACCGGCGCGGCCGGCTTCATCGGCTTCCACCTTTGTCGCCGCCTGCTGGCGGACGGCCACCAGGTCGCCGGCATCGACGGCCTGACGCCCTACTACGACCCGGCGCTGAAGGACGCCCGGCTGGCTGAGCTGTCTCCCCTCGCCGGCTTCACGTTCGAGAAGCTGATGCTGGAGGACCTCGCCGGCATGACCGCCGCCTTCGAGCGTGCGCAGCCCCAGATCGTGGTCCACCTCGCCGCCCAGGCCGGCGTCCGCTACAGCCTCCAGAACCCCCGCGCCTATGTCGACGCCAACCTGGTCGGGACCTTCAACGTGCTGGAGCTGGCGAAGGCGGCCAAGGTCGGCCACCTGCTCTACGCCTCGACCAGCTCGATCTACGGCGCCTCCGAGAAGCAGCCGTTCGAAGAGACCGACCGCGCCGACTACCCGCTGACGCTCTACGCGGCCACCAAGAAGGCCGGCGAGCTGATGAGCCACAGCGTCAGCCACCTTTCGGACCTGCCGACCACCGCGTTCCGCTTTTTCACCGTCTACGGGCCCTGGGGACGGCCGGACATGTCGCCCTGGCGCTTCGCCGAGGCGATCGACGCCGGCCGCCCGATCGAGGTCTACGGGACCGGCATCTGGCGCGACTTCACCTACGTGGACGACCTCGTCGAGGCGGTGGTGCGGCTGATCGCTCGCCCGCCGGTGAAAGGCGAGCCGGTCGGACCGATCGATTCGCTCAGTCCCGTCGCCCCCTGGCGGGTGGTGAACATCGGCCGCGGCGAGCCGCTGAAGCTCGACGACCTGATCGCTGCGATCGAGTCGGCGCTCGGCAAGCAGGCCGAACGGCGGCAGCTGCCGATGCAGGCCGGCGACGTGCCGCTCACGTTCGCGTCATCGCGGCTGCTCGAAGCGCTGACCGGCTACCGTCCGACCACGCCGCTTAACGAAGGGGTGACGCAATTCTGCGATTGGTTCCGCAGGTATCACGCGATTTCGAACGGCGCGGCGTCCTGACGCCTTGCGTCGAGTTGCAAAGCTCTATTTTCAGGACCTTGGGAAAAGGGTTCATCGAGATCGAGGTTAGAAAGTGACGCTCGCGCGCCGCGGACTTCTGCGCACCGGCTTGGCCATGGCCGCCGGCGCCGCCACCCTCAGCCACGCAATCCCCGCCCTCGCCTTCGCTGACAGCAAGGGCGCGCGCCGGCTGGGCTTCAAGCACCTGCACACCGGCGAGACGCTCGACGTCGCCTACTGGGAGAACGGCGCCTACGTGCCGGACGCGCTCGGCGCCGTGAACCACGTGCTGCGCGACTGGCGTACGGGCGAGACGCACGTCATCGAGCCGAAGCTGCTCGACCTGCTGACCGCCCTGCAGGCGAGGCTGGGTAAGGACGAGCATTTCGACGTGATCTGCGGCTACCGCTCGCCGGCCACCAACGCGATGCTGCACGACCGCTCCTCGGAAGTGGCGACCCACAGCCTGCACATGGTCGGCCAGGCGATCGACATCCACCTGCCCGGCGTCGAACTGGCGAACCTGCGCGACGCGGCGATGAGCCTCGGCCTCGGCGGCGTCGGCTACTATCCGGAGTCGGACTTCGTCCACGTCGACATCGGCCGCGTCCGCCACTGGGGCGGCGCCTGACCTTCTGGGCCGCCCGCCCGCTAAGTCCCGAAATGCAAAATCGACGCTAGGGCCACCAGGAAGCCCGTACGGCGCTTTGGTGCCGCTACCGGTAGTACTCTAGCCAGAACCCCGGCGCCGGCCGCCAGCGGCCATCCTGGGGCGTTCTGAGGCCATTCCAGCGGCGAGGCTTGCCCCGCCGGTCGCGGCGTCGATCTTCAGCTCCGCAGCCCCTCCGGCTCGCCGCGCCACTCGGCCTCGGGCCGCAGCCAGTAGACGCCGCTCTCGCGGGCCATCATGTCGTAGCCGATCAGCTCGCGGCGCAGGGTGGCGCAGTCCCAGTGGCGGCGCTGCAGGATCTCGTTGACCTCGGCTTCGCGGTAGCGGCGGCCGGGCTCGAACTGGCGCGCCAGCCACTTCAGCACGATCAGCCGCTTGCGGCGGCTGGCCGGGATGGTGGCGAGCTTGCCCTGCGCATCGACGATAGCTCGCCAGCACCTTGGTTTCCCACGCATCTTCCGGCTCTTGCGCGAGCGCCACGCCGCCTTTGGGGTCGAGCAGGCTGCGGTTGAGCGTGGTCAGCGTCTCGAGCCGCAGCGCGTGCCAGCGCACCACGCCCTCGGGCCGTGCGCTGACGAGGCCGAGCGCCTTCAGCGCGGTCAGGTGATGCGAGACGGTGGGCTCCTTCAGCTCCAGCAGCGCGGCCAGCTCCTGGACGCTGCGCTCGCGCTCGGCCAGCAGCCCGACGATGCGCAGGCGGCTTTCGTTGGCCATGGCCTTGAAGAAGGCGAGCAAGGTGGCGAGGTCGGCTTCGGGCATCGGACGGCTCGGGTAACGGGTCTTGGGCGGTCTTTTAGGACCTTGAAGTTCGATGAGCGTCTAATTAGATCATCGTCGAATTATTGGCAAGCCGGCCGTTGAGCCGCCTCAAAGCTGACACGGGCCTAGCCTGCCACCATATTCGAAGACCGGCGTTCCGGATGAGCGCCTGGGCGGTCGGGAGAGGGAGCGGGATGACGAACGATCCGCACGACTGGATGTGGTCCGAGGCGCTCTCGATGCTGGCGCGGGCCGAGCGCATGCACCAGCAGATGTTCATGCCGGTGGCCGCGCGCCGCCAGGCCGCCTGGGAGCCGCCGGTCGACGTGCTGGAGACCGAGCGCGAGGTGCTGGTGCTGGCCGCCCTGCCCGGCGTCGACGTCGCCAAGGTGGAGGCCGCCATCGAAGGCGGCACGCTGGTGATCGCCGGCCAGCGCGTGCTGCCGCCCGAGCTGCACTCGGCGGTGATCCACCGCCTGGAGCTCCCGCAAGGCCGGTTCGAGCGGCGCGTGCCGCTGCCGCCCGGCCGCTATTCCGACGTCCGCCGCGCCGAGGCCCACGGATGCCTGCTGATCAGTTTGTCGAAGTTGAAGCCATGACCCCGCAAGACGCCGCCGAGCCGCAGAAGTTCGAAACGCCGAAGGTGGAGACACCGACGCCGGACGCCGGCCAAGCCGAAGCGCCCAAGCCCGCCGCGCCCGAAATCGAGGCGCGCCGCGCCGGCCCGCCGGGCGACGCCTTGATCGTCGTGCCGGTGCGCAGCGCCGTGCTGTTCCCCGAGATCGTCTTTCCGATCACCATCGGCCGGCCGCTGTCGGTCGAGGCCGCGCAGGCCGCGGTGCGCGAGCAGCGCCAGATCCTGGTGCTGCTGCAGAAGGACCCGAGCGTCGACCTGCCGGGGCCGGACGACCTCCACCAGGTCGGCACGGTCGCCAACATCCTGCGCTACGTGACCGCCCCCGACGGCGCGCACCACGTGATCTGCCAGGGCGTGCAGCGCTTCAGGATCACCGAGTTCCTGCCCGGCTTCCCCTACCTGGTCGCCAAGGGCCTGCACCTGCCGGAGCCCAGCGGCGGCGGCTCGGACATCGAGGCGCGGTTCCTCTTGCTGCGCGAGCAGTCGCTGGAGGTGCTGCAGCTGCTGCCGCAGGCGCCGCAGGAGCTGCGGATGGCGATCGAGGGCACGCAGTCGCCGGCGGCGCTGGCCGACCTGGCGGCCGCCTACATGGACATCGCGCCGCCCGAGAAGCAGGAAATCCTGGAGACCGTCGACCTCGCGGCGCGGCTCGACAAGGTCTCGCATCTGCTGGCGCACCGGCTGGAGGTGCTGAAGCTGTCGGCCGAGATCGGCCGCCAGACCAAGGCCTCGCTCGACGACCGCCAGCGCGAGGTGCTGCTGCGCGAGCAGATGGCCGCGATCCAGAAGCAGCTGGGCGAGGGCGAAGGCAACGCCGCCGAGATCGCCGAGCTGCGAGAAGGCGATCGACGACGCGGGCATGCCGGAAGAGGTCGACAAGCAGGCCAAGAAGGAGCTGCGGCGCCTGCAGCGCATGCCGGACGCCTCGGCCGAGTACGGCATGATCCGCACCTACCTCGACTGGCTGATCGAGCTGCCGTGGAAGGACCCCGCGCCGCTGACGATCGACATCGCCGAGGCGCGCAAGATCCTCGACGCCGACCACTTCGGCCTGGAGAAGATCAAGAACCGGATCATCGAGTACCTGGCGGTGCGCAAGCTGGCGCCCGAGGGCAAGGCGCCGATCCTGTGCTTCGTCGGCCCGCCCGGCGTCGGCAAGACCTCGCTCGGCCAGTCGATCGCCAGAGCGCTCGGCCGCCCGTTCGTGCGCACCAGCCTCGGCGGCGTGCACGACGAGGCCGAGATCCGCGGCCACCGGCGCACCTACATCGGCGCCCTGCCCGGCAACATCATCCAGGCGATCCGCAAGGCCGGCTCGCGCGGCGCGGTGATGATGCTGGACGAGATCGACAAGATGGGCGCCGGGATCCAGGGCGATCCCGCCTCGGCGATGCTGGAGGTGCTCGATCCCGAGCAGAACAACAGCTTCCGCGACAACTACCTGGCGGTGCCGTTCGACCTCTCGAAGGTGGTGTTCATCGCCACCGCCAACATGATGGACACCATCCCGGGGCCGCTGCGCGACCGGATGGAGATCATCAGCCTGGCCGGCTACACCGCCGAGGAGAAGGGCCAGATCGCCGAGCGCTACCTGGTGCGCCGCCAGCTGGAGGCCAACGGGCTGAAGCCCGAGCAGGCCGTCGTCACGCCGGCTGCGGTCGCCGACATCATCAAGGACTACACCCGCGAGGCCGGCGTCCGCTCGCTGGAGCGCGAGATCGGCCGGGTGCTGCGCCATGCGGCGGTGCAGATCGCCGAGGGCAAGGTCGAGAAGGTCGAGATCGGGCCGGCTGAGGTGCTGGAGATCCTGGGCGCGCCGCGGTTCGAGAACGAGGTCGCCATGCGCACCGCCAGTCCCGGCGTCGCCACCGGCCTTGCCTGGACCCCGGTCGGCGGCGACATCCTCTTCATCGAGGCCGCCCGCACGCCCGGCGAGGGCAGGCTGATCCTCACCGGCCAGCTCGGCGAGGTGATGAAGGAAAGCGCGCAGGCCGCGCTCAGCCTGGTCAAGAGCCAGGCGGCGAGCGAGCTCGGCGTCGACCCGACCCTCTTCGAGAAGAGCGACATCCACATCCACGTGCCGGCCGGCGCGACGCCGAAGGACGGCCCGTCGGCGGGGGTCGCCATGTACATGGCGCTGGCCTCGCTGATCACCGGCCGCAAGATCCGCTCCGACACAGCGATGACCGGCGAGATCAGCTTGCGCGGCCTGGTGCTGCCGGTCGGCGGCATCAAGGAGAAGGTGGTCGCCGCCGCCGGCGCCGGCCTCGAGCGCGTCATGCTGCCGGCCCGCAACAAGCGCGACTACGACGACATCCCGAAGGACGCCAAGAGCAAGCTGGAGTTCATCTGGCTGGAGCGTGTCGAGGACGCCGTCGCCGCCGCGCTGGAGCCCGCGAAGGTCACCGAGCCCGCGTAGGCCGTGGGTTCATGGACCGGCAACTCATAACGGACGTTCGCGGTTGCCGCCGTAGCGTCGCGTTCGGCCACGCGAGGGGCTCGCCAAGGCGGAAAGTCCGGGGCAATCCTCCGATTTCCTTGCGTTCGAGCGAAATAAAGCGCATAGGGCCTCGATCGAATATCGCTGTGGTTCGGTTGCTCTCCACGCTTGCTCTTCGGATCGAGCTCCCAAGTCTGCCATGATCCTCTCCGACAATTTGGTCACGAGCGTCATCTGCCGCCCGCGAACACTTGCACAGCAAGGACAATGAACATGACGACTGGCACAGTGAAGTGGTTCAACGCCACCAAAGGCTTCGGCTTCATTCAACCCGACGATGGCGGCTCTGACGTCTTCGTCCACATCTCGGCCGTGGAACGCGCGGGCCTCGGCTCGCTCAGCGAGGGCCAGAAGGTCAGCTTCGAGCTCGAGCGGGACAAGAAGAACGGCAAGATGTCGGCTGGCCAGCTTCAGGCCGTCTAAGATCGACCCGACGGGCGGGGCAGCGAAGGCCGCCCCGCTCCGTTCGCCACCACATCAGAAGTGACCCCATGGCGCGAAAGCCCAATTACGCCTTCGAACGCCATGAGCGCGACCGGGCGAAGGCGATCAAGCTGGCCGAGAAGGCCGAGGCCAAGCGCGAGCAGCGCGAGCGCAAGCGTGCTTTGAGCGACGACGCGGCGCCCGACGCCGCGACCGACGGCGCGTCCCCGACAACGCCCGCTCCAGGCGAAGTCTGAAGAGGTCCAGCCATGAAGACCGCGACCATCTTCAATCACGAGACCGTGGCGCTCGACGGGGAGCTGTTCTCCGGCTGCGAGTTCCGCGAGTGCCGCCTGGTCTTTCGCGGAGGCGAGCCGCCAAGGTTCGACGACTGCACGTTCGACGACTGCGACTGGCGCTTTGAAGACGCTGCCGCCAACACGCTGGCGCACCTGAAGGAGATCTGGGCCGCCGGCGGCAAGGCCCCGGTGCAGGCGCTGATCAAGACCATCACCGGCGCGGGCCGTTAGGCTGGGCCAGCGGGCGCGGCCGGCGCTCGGCTAGCCGCGGTTTCCGGCCTCGGCCACGTGGTCGATCACCAGGCCCCCTAGCTCGCGCGCCGCGCCAGCAGCTGGATCGCGGTGGTGGCCGCGCCGCTCAGCGTCCTCGTCTCGACCTCTCGCTCGGCGACGGGCTCGAACCCAGCCATCAGCGAAAGCAAAGCTTCGCGGCGGTGGTGGCGGAAGACGCCGCCGTCGTCGCGGTCCCAGACGCCGTAGATCCCGTGACGCGCCGCGCCGGCCGCATAACGGTCGAGGTGTCGCTGGTCGGTCTGCAGCAGGTAGTCGCTGACGTAGAGGAGACCGCCAGGCCGGATCAGGCGGCGCAGCTCCGCCATCAGCGCGCGCTGCTCCGGCGTCGTCCGGGATGCAGGTCAGCACCGCGAACAGCAGCGCTGCGTCGAACGCCGCGTCCGGCTCATCCAGCGGCAGGCGATCCACGTGGCGCAGGTCGAGCCCCGGATGCTCGCGCCGGCCGCGGGCGATCATGCCGGCCGCGAAGTCGACGCCGACCACGTCCCGCCAGCCGGCCGCCGCCAGCTGCGCCGCCATGCGGCCATAGCCGCAGCCGTAGTCGAGGATGCGGGCGTCCTTCGGCAGCCCGGCCAGCCAGCCGAGCTCCAGTGGATGGCTGAACGTGTGGGTCTCGGCGTTGGCGTCCCAGTAGGCCTGGGCCTCGCCGCTCATGCGGCCGGCGCGCCGATGTTGCGATGCAGCTGCAGCGGCGCGGCGACGCGGTCGATCGGCTCCAGGCCGGAGCCGACGCCGCGCACGATCACCCGCCCGAAGTCGAGCATCCGGCCGATGAGGGTCTGCTCGACCAGCACGCTCTCGACCTTGTCGAGGTTCATCTCGACGGTGTCGCGGGCGATGAAGCCGGTCTTGTAGATCAGCCGCCGGTTGGTGACGATGATCTCGGTGTTGGCCACCACGAACCAGGCGCGCAGCATCTGGGCGAGGCCGAGGGCCAGCGCGATCAGCGCCGCCAGCATCAGGCCGAGCTTGAGCGTATCGCCCGGCAGCGCCACCGCCGCGAGCGCCAGGATCACCGCGGCGATCACCAGCACGATGCCGCCCAGGTAGACGATCCAGTGCAGTCGGGCCTGGTAGGCGATGGTCTCGCCCGGCTGCAGGACCTTCTCGGCGTAGCCCACGCGGCCCCTCTTTCGCTTTAGCGGCCCGGGAAGCCCGGGAACTGCGGCACGCCCTCGGGCATCAGGTGCCAGGGCTGGGCGTCCTTGGTCCAGATCACCGCCTGCGGGCCGCCGTAGACCGACGGATCGTCCAGCGTGCCGACCTTCAGGATGACGATGCTGGGGTCGCGCGGAACGCGGGTGGTGAGGTGCGTGCCGCACTCGCCGCAGAACTCGCGCGTGCCGGGCAATTCCAGGTCCGAGCGCGTGAACGTCTTCGGCGCGCCCTTTGTGTAGCGGAAGCCCGCAGAGGGCACGATCATGAAGAGGTTCTCCGCGCCGCCGGAGATGTACTGGCACTCGCGGCAATGGCACTGGCCCTTGAACGCCGGCGGCCCGTCGGCCTCGTAGTGGACCGCCCCGCAATAGCAGCGACCTGTCATGGCCATGGTCTCGCCTCCTCGTCGGTCTGCCGTTTCCTCCATCGGCCAACCGATCGCGGCGCGCAAGGCGGGCGTGGACGCCGCGCCGGATTCGGCCTTAGCTGGCGCCCATGAGCGAGGCTGAAATGGCCGGGCCGGACGCCCTCGCCCCAGGCGACCTAGCCGGCATCGCCGCGGCCTACCGGCGCGACGGCTACGTCGCTTGCGAGGGGCTGCTGAGCGCGGACGAGGTCGAGGCGCTGCGGCGCGAGACCGTCGCCATCGTGCGCGGCGAGCGCGGCGACATCGTCGGCAAGGCGCCGGGCGATGGCCGCAGCGACGACGCGCTGATGGCCGAGGTCATCGCGGTGCACTTCCCGCACAAGATCTCGCCGCTGATGCGCCAGGCGATGTTCCACCCGAAGGTGGTCGAGGTGCTGCCGCGCGATCATCGGGCCCGACGTCAAGTCGATGCAGACCATGCTGTTCGTGAAGGCGCCCGGCCAGCCCGGCCAGGCCTGGCACCAGGACGAGCACTTCATCCCCACCCGCGACCGCTCGCTTTGCGGGGCCTGGATCGCGCTCGACGACGCCACCATCGAGAATGGCTGCATGTGGATGCATCCGGGCTCGCAAGCGCCGGGCGTCCTCTATCCGATGCGCCCGCACGGCGAGGCGCGCTTCGATTCCGCCGACGAGGTCCAGGACCACCCCTACGAGCGCGAGGGCGGCGCGCCGGTGGAGCTGAAGGCGGGCGGCGTCGCCTTCTTCAACGGCTACGTCCTGCACCGCTCGCTGCCGAACCGGGCGAAGGCCGGTTTCCGCCGCGCCCTCGTCACCCACTACATGTCCGCGCGCTCGCTGCTGCCGTGGATGGCGCCTGGCCCCCGCGACCGCGCCGACGCGCGGGACATCGTGATGATCGCCGGCGAGGACCCCTACGCCTGGCGCGGCCTGGAGGACCTCACGCGGCCCTACCTGCGCCCCAGCAAGCCCGATCGCGCCGAGGCGGTCTACGGCGAGCTGCGCCGCCGCAGCCTCGAGGAACGCGCCGCAAGGGGCGGCCGCTAGGAGGCTCGCCCGGCGGGCGCAGATCGACGATTGACAGGCCGCACACGGCGCGGCGAGGCTTGACCCCAGGGAAACGAGGGGTCCGGGCATGTTCCGCGCGCTGAGGGTGCTTACGATCGCGGCGTTCTTGTTGGCGCTGGCCGGCGCGCTGGGCTGGCCGGCCCAGGACGCAGTTGGGGCTACGGCGACGGCGGCGGCCGTTCCAGCCCAGGTTCCCGGCATCGGCATCGCCGCGCACCGGCCGGTGTTCGGCGGCGCCTGCAAGAGCTGCCCGTGGGGCGTGGTGGCCGACGTCGTGAAGGCGGCGCTGAAGCCCTACGGCTACGACGTGCAGGTCTGCTACCACTGCTTCATGGCCGAGGCGCCGCGGATCGTCGGCGACGCCCGGCTGCCGCCGCCCTGGAACCCGCACATGGGGAACGGCGTCATCCCCGATAGCTTCATCCCCGAGCCGCCGAACGGCCACGTCGAGTTCGGCGCGGTGGCCGACCAGTTCCTGGTCGCCGCCTACGACGGGACCGGCGCCTACGCCAAGGACGGCCCCAGGCGGCAGCTGCGGCTGCTCGCCAACATCGCCTCGCCCGTCTACCTGATCGTGGCGGTGAGGCGCGGCTCGGGGATCACCGACCTTGCCCAGCTGAAGGACCACAAGGGACCGTTGAAGATCGTCGCCGACGCCGACATGGCGGGCGTCATCTTCCCCTACTACGGCGTCTCGATGGACAGCCTGAAGGCGGCCGGGGCGACGTTCGCGCCCTCGCTGGTCCCCGCCCAGCGCCAGGACGCCGACGTGATCATCCACTACGGCAATCTCGCCAACTCGCCCGAGTTCAACATCTGGTACGACGCCAGCCAGCACGAGGACCTCGCCTACCTGCAGCTGCCGGACGACCTGCTGGCCAAGCTGGCGCATGACCTCGGCCTCGAGCGCCACGACCTGCCGATGGGTCTGCTGCACGGCCAGGATGCGCCGATCCACACGGTCGCCCGCACCGGCACTGCCGTCTACGGCCGCGCCGACATGCCGGCGAGCTTCGCCTACCTCGTCGCCAAGGCGCTCGACGAGCAGCAGGACCTCTTCGAGTGGACGCTGGGCCAGTATTCGTACAACCGCACCCGGGTGGCGAAGGTCGGCGACGTGCCGCTGCATCCGGGCGCCGCAAAATACTATCGCGAACGCGGGTATCTGCCGTAAGGTGACCTTTTAGAAGATACGGTATGGGGAGGCTTTCATGATGCGTTCGATGGGGCTCGCCCGAGCCCTGATTGTGGTTGCGTTCGGCATATTCGCGGCCGGCGCCGCTGCGGCGCAAACACCGGACCACACGCTGCTGGGGGTGGATTGCGCGGCGCCGCCGATCTGGCACTGCCCGGACCGCGACTGCGAGGCGGCGGTCGTCACGCAGGAAGGCCCGTCGACCGAGCTGAAGACGCGCCGGCCATTCTTCCTCGACTGCCCGTCGGACTACAAGCCGGGCGAGAAGGTCAACATCCTGCTCAGCCTGCACGGCGCCGGCTCCTATGCCAACTGGCAGCGCAACTACTTCCCGGCCGTCGACTTCAAGGACAAGTACCGGCTCGTGATCATCACGCCGTCGTCGCCGATCCGGGTGTGGAGCGAGGCGGACGACGAATACCTGCACAACCTCGTCGACCTGGTGGTCGGCGCGGTCGGCAAGGACAACGTCGAGCACTTCATCCTGGCCGGCCACAGCCAGGGCGGCCTGACCTCCAGCCGTATCGTCTGCACGGACTACTTCAAGGACAAGGTCGACGTGCGCGTCAGCCTCTCGGGCGGACGGGTCGGCGACGTCACGCCGGCCGGCAAGGGCTTCGGCGCCGGGGGGCCGCCGGTCTGGCAGAGCGGCAAGCCCTATAGCCCGCCGCCGCCGTTCCGCTTTCCCAGGACGGCGTCCGGGCCGCCCGGCGGCGCCTGCGACTATTCGTTCATCTTCTCCAACGGCGAGAACGAGTCGATCCCCGCCGCCACCTCGCCGCTGGCCGACAAGTTCCACTGTGCGGCGCGGGTGGAGGAGCCCGAGGTGCTGGACCCGAAGGCCGGCTACGTCTGGGACGAGACGCGGCAGGACCCGGGCACCGACGGCTGGGGCCACTATCCTAGGTCGGGCCGCGCCAAGGTGTACGTCTTCCCGAGCTGCGCCGACGGCCGCGTGGTGGCCGACGTGGTGCGGCTGGGCAAGGGCCACACCGAGGGCTACGAGCCCAACGTGACCGACGCGATCCTGGCGCTGGCGGTCTCGGCCAAGGGCGGCAAGATCGCCTCGGGCGCCTGGACCCCGCCCCCGCCGCCGCCCGCGCCGCGCTTCCCGTTCTGAGGGCGCGGCGGGCGCCTTTCTCGGATGTTTGGCGGCGTTTGCCGGGCGCCCGACCTATGGTTCGAGGGCGAAGCTCGGGCAGGCTGGCGCGCGGAGACGTGTGCGCCGATGATGCCCGAGGTCGAACCGCCGCCCCCTGAGCAATTCCACCGCACCGGACCGCGGCCACGCGACCTGGTGCTGCCGGTCTGCGCCCTCTTCATCTCGGTCGTGTCGCTGGTCGTGGCGGTGCTGCACGGCCGGGCGCTGGAGCAGATGGCCGAGGCCAACGCGCGGCTGGTGCAGGCCAACTCCTGGCCGTTCCTGCAGTATGTGACCGCGAACCAGGACGACAGCGGCGACCTCGTCATCAACCTCGGCGTCCACAACGCCGGCGTCGGCCCCGCCAAGATCGAGAGCTTCGAGGTGTTCTGGCAGGGCCAGCCGGTGCGCGACAATGTCGAGCTGCTGCAGCGCTGTTGCGGCCTCAACCCGAAGAGCCTGCAGACCGACAAGTCGGTGACGCTGAACGGCGCGAGCGAGGAGGCGGTCGCCGCGGCCCGCGAGGCGAACCGGTCGAGCATCGCCACCGACCGCATCGGAACCGCCGCGACCGGGGTCATGGAGGCGCATCAGCAGTCGAGTTTCCTGGTGCTGCCGCTGACGGCCAAGACCGCGCCGGTGTGGGCCAAGCTCAACGCCGCCCGCTTCCAGGTCGAGACCCGCGCCTGCTACTGCTCGGTGTTCGACGAGTGCTGGGTCTCCAACCTGCGCACCCTGCGCCCCGCCGAGGCGAAGAGCTGCCCGACGCCGAAAGTCCCGTTCGGCAGTTGAGGCGCTCCGCGGGGGCTGGCCCGCAACCGCTCGATCGCCTATATGCGGCCTTAAGGACTTATGCTCAATTGTAGCATAAGGGAGGAGCGGTGAAGCAGGACTTCCACAGCCTCTATGCGCATGGCTTCGTGCGGCTGGCGGCGGCGACGCCGGCGGCGAGCGTCGGCGATCCGGCCGCCAACGCGGCGGCGATCCTCAAGCTGGCGCGCGAGGCCGATAAGGCGAAGGCGGCGATCTGCGTCTTCCCCGAGCTCAGCCTCTCGGCCTACGCGATCGACGACCTGCTGCACCAGGAGGCGCTGCTGCGCGCCGTCGAGGCCGAGATCGCCGGCCTCGCGGCGGCCTCCATGTCGCTCTTCCCGGTGCTGGTGGTCGGCGCGCCGCTGCGCCACGGCGCGCGGCTCTACAACACCGCCGTCGTCATCCACCGCGGCCGCGTGCTGGGCGTCGTGCCGAAAGCCTACCTGCCCAACTATCGGGAATTCTACGAGAAACGCCACTTCACGCCGGGCGCGAACGTGCGCGGCGAGACGATCGCGGTGGCCGGCGGCGAGGTCCCGTTCGGGGTCGACCTGATCTTCCGCGCGGGCGGCGACATCGACGCGGCCTTCCACGTGGAGATCTGCGAGGACATCTGGCTGCCGATCCCGCCCTCCAGCCACGCGGCGCTGGCCGGGGCCGAGATGCTGATCAACCTCTCGGCCAGCAACATCACCATCGGCAAGGCCGACGTGCGCCGCCTGCTCTGCGCCTAGCAGTCGGCCAGCGGCGATCGCCGCCTACCTCTACACCGCCGCGGGGCTCGGCGAATCCACCACCGACCTTGCCTGGGACGGCCAGGCCGAGGTGTTCGAGAACGGCGTGCTGCTGGCCGCCTCCGAGCGCTTCATCGCCGACGCGCTGACGCTGGCCGACGTGGACGTCGGGCGCCTCAGGGCCGAGCGGATGCGCGTCAACAGCTTCGCCGACAACGCCGCGGCCGAGCTGAGGCCCGATCGGCCGTTCCGGATCGTCCCGGTCGACCTCGAGGCGCCGAAGGAAGCCGTGCGGCTGCAGCGCACGGTCGAGCGCTTCCCCTATGTGCCCGCCGACCCGGCGCGGCTCGAGCAGGACTGCTACGAGGCCTACAACATCCAGGTCGAGGGGCTGGCGACGCGGCTGAAGGCGACCGGCTCGAAGACCCTGGTGATCGGCGTCTCCGGCGGGCTCGATTCCACCCACGCGCTGATCGTCTGCGCCCGGGCGCTGGACAAGCTCGGCCGTCCGCGCAGCGACATCATGGCCTACACGCTGCCGGGCTTCGCGACCTCCGAGGGGACCAAGGCCAACGCGGTCGCGCTGATGCAGGCGATCGGCGCGACGCCCGGCGAGATCGACATCCGCCCGGCCGCCCGCCAGATGCTGGCCGACATGGGCCACCCGTTCGCCGAAGGGCGAGCCGGTCTACGACGTGACGTTCGAGAACGTGCAGGCGGGCCTGCGCACCGACTACCTGTTCCGCCTCGCCAACTTCCACCACGGCATCGTGGTCGGCACCGGCGACCTTTCGGAGCTGGCGCTCGGCTGGTGCACCTACGGCGTCGGCGACCAGATGAGCCACTACAACGTCAACGCCTCGGCTGCCGAAGACGCTGATCCAGCACCTGATCCGCTTCGTGGCGGCGAGCGGCGACGTCAGCGACGAGACCGCGGCCTTGCTCACGCCATCCTCGCCACCGAGATCTCGCCGGAGCTGGTGCCTGCCGACGACAACGGGCGCGATCCAGTCCACCGAGGCGATCGTCGGCCCCTACGCGCTGCAGGACTTCAACCTCTACTACACGACGCGCTACGGCTTCGCGCCGTCCAAGGTCGCCTACCTCGCCGAGCACGCCTGGGCGGACGCCGCGGCCGGCGAATGGCCGCGCAACATCCCCGCGGCGGGGCGGCGCGCCTACGACTTGCCTGAGATCCGCCATTGGCTGGAAGTGTTCCTGAAGCGCTTCTTCGCGTTCAGCCAGTTCAAGCGCTCGGCCATGCCCAACGGGCCGAAGATCAGCTCCGGCGGCTCGCTCTCCCCGCGCGGCGACTGGCGCGCGCCCTCCGACGGCAACGCCGCGGCGTGGCTCGCCGAGCTCGAGGAGAACGTGCCGAGGACCGGTGGAGCGGGCCGCTGACGCCTGGGACGCCAGCGGCCCGCACCCTGCCGAAAAACCTGGGCTCACGCCCGCGGTGGGAGGAGCGGGGGAGCTTCGGCGATCTTCAAGAACCCTACCGAACCAGCAGGGTCGTGCAGAACGCCAGCACCGCGAGCGTGAGCGCCAGGAGCAGGAACGGCTTGAGGGGCGGACGTCGGATGTCCGGTTCGGCCGCCATGGGGATCGGCATGCGTGGCATGGCGCGAAGCTTCGCCCTGCCGCGTTAGCGCCCTGTTAAGAATTGCGGTGAATCGCGGTTAGGCACATCGCGCCGTGAGGGCTGGAAATCGCCGACTTTCGGCGACTTCACACCGGCATCCGACAAGTGTCATCCCGGAAAGCGCGCAGCGCCTATCCGGGATCTACTTTGCGAACCAATTGGAAGCAGATCCCGGACAGCTCGCTGTCGCGAGCTTCCGGGATGACACCCTCTGTTTCTGTGCCTCAGCACTATTTGCGGTCAGCCGCTGTTCCTGAGGCCGGTGGCGATGCCGTTCATGGTCAGCAGGATCCCTTCCCTCACCTGCGGATCGTCGTCGCCGTCGCGGTGGCGGGCGATCAGCTCGATCTGCAGGTGGTTGAGCGCCTCGATGTAGGGCCGGCGGTAGCGGATGTGGGCGGCGAGCTCCGGATTGTCCTCGAGCAGCGCGTTGCGGCGGCGGATGGCCAGCAGCGCTTCGACCGTGCGGTCGAACTCGGCCTCGATCGCCGCCGAAACCGACTGCCGAAGCCCGGCGTCAGCGACCAGGCCGGCATAGCGGCGCGCGATCCGCATGTCGGCCTTGGCCATCACCATCTCCATGTTGGCGAGCGCCGAGGCGAAGAACGGCCAGGCCTCGGCCAGGTCGGCGAGCGCCGCCAGGTCGTGCCCCGCCGCCGCCGAGCCGAAGCCGAACCAGCCGGGCAGCATCACCCGCGCCTGCGACCAGGAGAACACCCACGGGATGGCGCGCAGGTCCTCGATGCGCTCCGAGCGGGTGCGCGAGGCCGGCCGGCTGCCGATGTTGAGGCTGGAAATCTCGCTGATCGGGGTGGACTCGCGGAAGAACCGGGCAAAGCCCGGCGTGTCGTAGACCAGCGCGCGGTAGGCGCGCATCGAGGCCGCCGAGAGCGCCGCCACCGCCTTCGCCCCGGCCGCGTGATCGTCGCCCTGCCGGCGCCCGAGGCTGGCGAGCAGCATCGCGGCGGTCGTGGTTTCCAGGTTCTCGCGGCCGATCGCCGGGTCGGCGTACTTGTTGGCGACCACCTCGCCCTGCTCGGTGATGCGGATGCGGCCGGCCACGGTGCCCTGGGGCTGCGCGAGGATGGCCTCGAAGCTGGAGCCGCCGCCGCGCCCCACCGCCCCGCCGCGGCCGTGGAAGAACTGCAGGCCAAGTCCGGCGCCCTCGACCACCCCCTTCAGCTCGCGCTGCGCCTCGTGCAGCGACCAGATCGAGGTGAGGTAGCAGCCGTCCTTGTTGCTAGTCCGAGTAGCCGATCATGATCTCCTGGACGCCGCGGGCGGTCAGGTGCGCGCGGATCGGCTCGCACGCCAGGCAGCGCCCGCATCGTCGCCGGCGCGGCCTGGAGGTCGGCGATGGTCTCGAACAGCGGCGCCACCAGCACCGGCGAGCGGGCCGGATCGCCCGGCGCGAAGAGGCCGACCTCCTTCATCAGCACGTAGGCTTCCAGCAGGTCGGAGACGCCGGTGGTCTTGGAGATCACGTAGGTGTCGATCGCCCTCGGCCCATAGAGCGCGCTGGCGGTCGCGGCCGCCCGCAGCACGGCCAGCTCGCTCAGCGTCTCGTCCGAGTAGTCCGCGAGCGGCGAGGTCAGCGGCCGCAGGGTCGAAAGCTCGGCCTCCAGCAGCCGCACGCGCTGCGGCTCGGCGAGGCCCTGATAGTCGTCGCACGCCCCGACTGTCTTGCAGCAGCTCGGCGACCACCCGCTCGTGGACGTCGGAGTTCTGGCGCAGGTCGAGCGTCGCCAGGTGGAAGCCGAAGCAGTCCACCGCCCGGATCAGGTCCGCCAGGCGGCCGTGCCGGAACGTCTCGCCGTGGTGGACGACGAGCGAGTCCTGGATGCATCTGCAGATCGGCCTTCAGCTGGTCGGCCGAGGCGTAGGGCGCCAGTGCGATCGGCGAGGGCCGCGCGGGCGGCGCGCCGGTCAGCGCCGAGCGCGGCGGCCGCGAGCCGCGCGTAGACGCCCGAGAGCGCGCGCCGGTAGGGCTCGTCGCGCGCGCTGCGGCGAGACGTCGCCCGAGCCGTCGGCCAGCGCCGCCAGTTCGGCCGTCACCGCACGTGCTCGGTCGAGAGCGACAGCGCCGCGCCCAGCGCGTGGATCTCCTCGAGGTAGCGGCCGACGACCAGCCGCGACTGGGTGAGGAACGCCAGCCGCAGCGTCTCGGCGGTGACGTTCGGATTGCCGTCGCGGTCGCCGCCGACCCACGAGCCGACGCGCAGGAAGCTCGGAATCCGCGCGCCCTCGCCTAGCGCGGCTTCCAGGTCGGCATAGACGCGCGGCAACTCGGAAAGGAAGGTGTGCTCGAAGAAGGAGACGGCGTTGTCGATCTCGTCGGCGACGCCGAGGCTCACGGGCCTGAGCTGCCGCGTCGCCCAGAGGATCAAGATCTGCCGGCCGAGGTCGGCCTCGATCGGCCCGCGCGCCTCCGGGCCGGCCCGATCGTAGGAGTCGAAGGTCTCGGCGATGCGGCTCACCCGGTCGATGACGCTCTTGCGCCGCACCTCGCTCGGGTGGGCGGTGATCACCGGCATGACGAGCGCGTGGTCCAGCAGCCGGCGCACCGCCGCAGCGTCCACGCCTTCGTCCGCAAGCCGCCCGATCGCGCCGACGAGCGAGCGGTCGGCGTCGAGGCCGGCCCGCAGGCGCCGGCGCGCGCCCTGGTCCTCGGCGATGTTGATGAGCTGCGAGAAGCACACGAAGCTGTGGGCGAAGCGCAGGGCGTCGGGCAGGCTCAGCGCCCGCAGCAGCGCGTCGAGCCGGGCGGCGCGCTCCGGCGTGCCCTCGCGATGGTAGGCGACCGAGGCCTGGCGGATCGCCTCGATGGCGCGAAAGACGTCCTCGCCCTCTTCCGCGGCCAGCACGCGCCCGAGGATGTCGCCGAACAGGCGGACATCGGCGCGCAGCAGCATGGCGGGCGTCGGGGCGTGGGCCATCTGGCGGCTTAGAGCCCGCGGCAGCCCCTACGGCAAGCCGGCGCGATCCGGCGCCGCCAGCTGGCGCTCCAGCGCGGCCAGCACGCGCTCGGGCGCCAGGTCGTTCAGGCACCGGAAGTGGCCGAGCGGACAGACCCGTTCGAAGCAGGGGCTGCAGTCGAGATTCTCGCTCAGGACGGCCGCGCGCTCGCTCAGCGGCGGGGTGAAGGCCGGCGAGGTCGAGCCGTAGAGGGCGACGATCGGCCGGTCCAGCGCCGCGGCGACGTGCATCAGGCCGGAGTCGTTGGTCACCACGGCGCGCGCGGCGGCGATCAGGTCGATCGCCTCGCCAAGCGTGGTCCTGCCCGTCAGGTCGCTGGGCGCCCGGCGCCAGCGCGGCGACCTCGGCGCCGATGGCGGCGTCGCCCGGCCCGCCGATCAGCCAGACGGCGCGGCCCATTTCCATCAGGCGCCGCGCCAGCGTCGCGAAGTGCGCCGCCGGCCAGCGCTTGGCCGGTCCGTACTCGGCGCCGACGCAGAGCGCGACCGCCGGCGCGGCGCTCCCCAGCCCGAAACGCGCCAGCGTCGCGGCGACCTCGTCCGGATCGGTCGCCAGCCGCGGCGCCGGCGTCTCGGCCGGCGTCACGACGCCGCGCGGCTCGGCCAGCAGGCTGAAGCGGTCGACCATCCGGGGCAGCGCCGCCTCGTCCAGCCGCCGCGCGTCATTCAGCAGGCCGTAGCGCGCCTCGCCGACGAAGCCGGTCCGCCGCGGCACGCCGGCGAACAACGGGACGAGCGCCGACTTCCAGGAGTGCGGCAGCACGATCGCCGCATCGAACCAGCCCCGCAGCGAGCGGCCGAAGCGCGCGCGCTCGCCAAGCTTCAGGGCGCCGTGGGCGAACGGGTTGCCGAGCGTCGCATCGACCCCCGGCAGCCGGCGCACCAGCTCCTCCAGATGCGGCGGCGTCAGCACGGTGATGCGCCGCGCCGGCTCGCTCGCCGTCAGCCGCTGCACGAGCGCGCCCATCATCACCGCATCGCCGAGCCAGCTCGGCCCGACGATCAAGAGTTCGCGCGGGTGCGGTTGCGTCGTCATGACTTGGTGCGCCTGCCTATCGGCGGCGGCAGGGGCGGGTCAACCAAAGCCGGGGGCGGGCGCCCGCCTGAGGCTCCTGATCAGGTCGAGGGCCTCTATGACGCGCAGCCCGGCGCCGGCCGCCTTCTCCAGCGCCAGCGCCTCCGGCTAGGTCAGCGGTAAACAGGCCTTCGCCTGCCGGCCAAGGCCGGCGGAGTCTCGCGAAAGCGTGGAGGACTCGCCCCTACCTGCCTGAGCGAAGCGGTCCTGGTCGCCGCGAGGGACCTGGTTCGCGCTGCTCGCGTCGCCAGAGTATCGTGCCTTCCTCCGTGTGCGCCACACAGCACCCGCGTGCGGCGGCAAGCGCGCTATTGCAACGCGGCTTGCAACTCCTGGACCTTGGCGAGGGCAGCCTGGACCTCGGGGATGGCCTTCGCGGCGGCGGGCTTGATGTCCGTGCTCTCGCCGCCCTCGGCATAGGCGCTCAGCAGGGTGAGTTCCGCCGCCTGGGAAGTTCGTTGCTGGTCAAGGTAGAGCTTGTCGAAGTCCGCCGGGCTGGCCGCGTTGAGGTCGGCGATCATGCGCTTGCCGCGTGGACCGAGCTCGGTCGGGATCTTCGTGTTAGTGGCCGAGAACAGGTGCCTCATCTGGTTGGACATCGCGGTGTGGTCGGTGACCATCATCGTTCCGAAGTCCTTCACGCCCTGCGACTGGCCCTTGGCCTCGGCGATCTTACCGGCCTGGATCTGGTACATGTCCGAGAGCGTCACGCCGGTGATAAGCGCCTCGGTCGAACTCGGTGCCGTTGGCGTTGGGAGTGGGGGTTGAGGCGTCGATGGGGCTGGCGGGGTCGGCGGCCGCGACCTGGGCCGCGGCGAGCGATAGCGCGGCCACGGCGGCCGCCACGAGCAGCGCAGTCTGCTTCATAGTCGCATCTCCCTGGGAACTCCTCGACGATCCAACAGCGCTACCGGCCTGGCTCCACGCGCCAAGACCGGACGCTCGTTTTTCTACTGTGGAGAGCTAACGTCGGATATCAGGTGGATACCGGGCGACCCGAGCCCAATCCTAGCAGCCCAGGCGACTGAAAGAGGCCGCCCGGCGAGGCGGCGAACCCGCACAGCGCAGCGAGGCCCAGCAGGCGAGCCTCGCCAAGGCCCGCAGCATCGCCGCTGAGAACCGGCGCAGGCGCGTCTAAACAGCTCGGGCGGTGGCCAGGCTGCGGGGTTGTCGCCTGTCTCGGCGGTCTGCCTTTGCCGTGCTCTCTGTGAAGACGCCCGTGCTTAGAACGGCGCCGTAGATCGCAAGAAGCGTCGTCACGATATGGCCAGCGATCACCTCGGCTTTTCGCGGCCCCGCCAACTCCACCTAAGTCCTTGAAAAGATGGTACCGCCTCCCCGGATCGAACGGGGGACCTCCAGAGCCACAATCTGGCGCTCTAACCAACTGAGCTAAGGCGGCTTATCGCGCGAAGGCGTCTCGTTTAGGCGCGCCCGCTGCTTCGATCAAGCGGGCGCGCCCGGCGATGAAAGAAGAGGCCCCGGCGTCGCCGCCGGGGCCTTACGTTTGCAGGTCTGGCTTGCGCCGCGCCCTTAAGACGACGGCGGCTGGAAGCGGATCGGGATGTTGATCTCGCCGCCCGCGGTGGGCACGCCGTCCTTGGCCATCGGCCGCATCTTGAAGAGCTTGGAGATCTTCAAGGCGGCAGAGCCGAAGTCCTGGTCCGACGGCTCCTCGGAGGCCACCGAGCAGTCCAACGTGCCGCTTACGGACACCGCGCAGTGGAGCACCACGCGGCCTCCGACGTTCATGCGCGAGGCCCGGTCGGGGTAGTAGCGGGCGTAGTCGTCGCCGTTCGGCGTGCGGATCCAGTCCGGCCGCGTGATGATCGTCGGCCTCGGCGGCGGCTTCTCCACCGCGACCACCGGCGGGGCCGGCGGCGGCGGGGCCGGGTGGGCCACCGGCGCGATGTTCAGCGGCGGCGGGGCCGGGATGTTCACCGGCACGTTGGCCGGCGGCCTGGGCTGGATCGGCGGCGGCTTCACCGTCTTCGGCGGCGGAGGCGGCGGTGGCGGCGGCGGAGGCGGAGGCGGCGGGTGAAGGATGTTCACCTCCTCCTTCTCCTCCGAGTAGTTCTTGTAGTTCGGCTTGAACTTGGCGTTGTAGACGTAAAAGCCGACGATCACGTGGAACAGGATCGCGACGCCTACCGCGATGATGAAGGTCCGGGTCGCGTTCTTGTCCCGCCGCGGGACGTCGAACGGATTGTGGGCGGGGTGGGCGATATCGACGTCGGTCATTTCTTGGCACCCACCCCTGACCGGTCTTCGCCCACCAGCGCCACGCTGTAGAAGCCGTTGTCCTGCATGGTGTTCATCACATCCAGGAACTTGCCGTATTCCACGTCCTCGTCGCCGCGGATGAATATCCGCAAGCCCACGTGGCTCGGGCCCGCCGCCAGCTTCAGGGCGTCCGGAAGCTCGCTGAGGTCGGTCGGAACGTCGCCGACGTAGTAGTCACCGTTCGCCTTGATGGAGACGTAGATGATCTGCGGCGGCTTGGTCTGAGGCTTCGCGTTGGCGGGCGGCAAGTTGACCTTGACGTTCACCGAAGCGAGCGGCGCGGCCACCATGAAGATGATCAACAACACCAGCATCACGTCCACGAAGGGCGTAACGTTGATCTCGTTGTTCAGGTCGACCTGGTATCTGCCACCGCCAGGCCCTGCGAGTTTGGCGGCCATGGGGGGTTACGCCCCCTTGTCGAGCTGACGCGAGATCGCGTTCATGAGCTCGGCCACGAAGCCTTCCGTGCGCGAGCCGTACGACGTGATCAGGGTCTGGAAGTAGTTGTAGAACACCACCGAGGGGATGGCCGCGAAGAGGCCGAGGCCGGTGGCCAGCAGCGCTTCGGCGATGCCGGGCGCCACGACCGCGAGGTTGGTGGTGTTCGAGTTCGCGATGCCGATGAACGAGTGCATGATCCCGTAGACCGTGCCGAACAGACCGATGAACGGACCGGTCGAGCCGACGGTTGCAAGGAACTGCATGCCGCTCGACATGCGTCGGGCGAGCGAGGCCTGCACCGCGTTGACCGCATTCTGGGCGCGGTCGATGGTGTTGTCGCGGTGCTCGCCAGTGATCTGCAGGCCGGCCTGACGCGACAGCTCCACTTCGGAGGCGGCGGCGGCGGCCATGTCGGCCATCGGGTTGCCCGCGAACTCCTCCGACTCGGCGATCTTGCCCATGTCGGCGATCGACTTGGCGCCGCGGAAGGTCTCCAGGAACTGGTTGGTGATCCGGTTCTGGTTGTTGAACTCGAAGATCTTGAGGATGAGGATCGTCCACGAGAACAGCGAGGCCAGCGCCAGGCCCACCATCACCACCTTCACCAGCGGCTCGGCGTCGATGAACATCTCCCACGGACCGAGGTGGCCGGCGTGCGCGCCGCCGACGCGGGTGGGGGTGGATTGATCGGAGGGAGCGCTTTCGGGCGCTGGGGCGGCGGCCGGCGCAGCGGCGGTCGCCGGCGCGGCGGCGGTCGCCGGTGTCGCCGCGTTCTGAGCGAAGGCGGGCGCCGCCGTCATCAGCGCGAGCGCGCCGACGATAGCGAGAATGGGGGTGGTTCTTTTCGTGTGAAGCATCGTTTCGCCAGTTCCTGCTTGGTCTTGCTCGCCCTAGGACCCGAAGGGATCGTCGCGCGGGGCGCCTGTCCGCCCTTGCTGGTGGAGGCCCGGCGCGAACTCGCCGTCGGCGACCTCGCAAACCCAAAGCCCTAGTCGCCACGCCCGTTCCGCCACGCTTCGATCCAATCTCATTCGTCGGCCTTAGAAGCTCACGTTTCGAGGCGCTCAATGCGACCCGCCGTCGGCGCTAACCGCGGCAAGTCCTTACCGCTTTGTTAGACTTGCGGCCCGGGTCCTTTGGCAACCTCAAATCTCACCGTCAAGAGGGCGTAGCGGATCGCTGTTTCGCGACAAAACCGCGACGGGGAGCGTCGTTTTGCAATGCAACATCGCATATTTACTGACAGATTCACGGTTCCGGCGGCATGCATGCGACTTTGCCGTTGCATCGCAGCATGGGCGTTGACGCCTGGCAGGGCGGGAATTTGCGTTGACGCGGGCAAGACTTTCGGCCGCGGGCGGTGAGGAAGAGTGGACCCGCTAGTCAAGTGTGCCGCCGCCCGCCGCCGCGATGGGCGGTTGAGCGGCGCGGTGCACTCAGCGCAAGACGCGACCCTCGCATACTCAATATTCAACTGATCCAGCCGCGACGCCGATTGACTGGCCAAGGGCGCATGGGCGTCATGCCCTCGCCAGGGGGATTCATGACCGCGCCCGCCGCCAGCCTGTGGCGCCATCCGGCTTTTCTGAAGCTTTGGGCGGCGCAGACCGTCTCCAGCTTCGGGGCCCGCATCGCCCGCGAGGGGCTGCCGATGACCGCCGTGCTGGTGCTGGGCGCGCCGCCGGCCGCCATGGGGGCGCTGGCGGCGGTGGGCCTGGCCGCCTACGCGCTGGTCGGCCTGGCGGCGGGCGCGCTCGCCGACCGTACGCCGCGCCGCGCCCTGATGATCGCCGCCGACCTCGGGCGCGCCCTGGTGATGATCGCCGTGCCGGCCGCGGCGCTGCTGCACGTCCTCTCGATCGGGCTCCTCGCCGGCGCGCTGGCGCTGACCAGCGCCCTCACCGTCATTTTCGACGTGGCGGACCACGCGTTCCTGCCGAGCATCGTGGGTCAGACCCAGCTGGTCGACGGCAACGCCAGGCTCGCGGCCACCGACGCGGCGGCCGAGATCGGCGGTCCGGCGGCCGCCGGCCTGCTGTTCCAGCTGCTTTCGGCGCCGGTGGCGGTGGGCGCCAGCGCCCTCACCTACCTGGGCTCCGCCGTCTTCCTGGCCGGCCTGCCGCCCGAGCGCCGCGGCGCGCCGGCGGCCGAGCCCGGGTCGCTCGCGCCGCTCTCCGGCTTCCGGATCGTGCTGGCCCACCGGCTGGTGCGGCCGATCTGGCTGATGGCGGTGGCCGGCGACTTCTTCGGCTGGTTCTTCGGCGCGCTCTATACGCTCTATGCGCTTCGGGGGCTGCGGCTCAGCACGGCGGAGCTGGGCCTCACCATCGCAGCAGGCGGCGTGGGCGCCCTGGTCGGCGCCGCGATCGCGCCGGCCCTCTCGCGCCGGTTGGGCCCGGGTCGCGCCATCGTGACGGCGGGGTTTGCAATGGCGCTGGCGACCTTCCTGATCCCGCTCGCCGGCGGCGCGCCGCTCGTCGCCATGGCGCTGCTGATCGCCGCCCAGCTGACCGGCGATGCGCTGCGCACCGTGCTCGAGGTCGCCCAGACCAGCCTGCGCCAGGTTGCGCTGCCGACGGCCGAGCTCGGCCGCACGGCGGGCGCGTTCGCCACCGCCCAGGGACTGGCGGGCGTCGCCGGGGCGCTGATCGGCGGCGCGCTTGGCGGCTGGATCGGACCGCGAGAGACGCTGCTGCTGGCCGCCGCCGGTCTTGCGGCGACGCCGCTGATCGGCCTCGCCTCGCCGCTGTGGCGCGTCCGGGACGCCGGCGGGACTCCGCCATAGAGCGAAACTGTGCGATAGGCGCGCAGTGGTTCGTGGTGCGGATCGCCCGAACGAGTCAGAGGGCCGACCGCCGCGATTGGGTTGGGTAGGCATGCACGTGCACGCGCTCGTTCAGATCCAGGGCCTGATCGTCCAAAGCCTGCCCTTCCACTTGCCCTTCCCCCTGCCCCTCCACGGTCTGGCGCTCGGCCCCCTGCGGCTTGGCCGACTGCAGACCCTCGGCCTGGTGGCGGCGATCGTCGTGGGCCCGTTCGCCGTCTGGTTCGTGAAGCGTCGGATCGACCGCTGGGAGGAAGGCCAGCGGCGCGAGAGCGCACGGCGCTTCGCCGTCGACGTGGCGGTGACGCTCGCCAAGTCGATCCAGCTTTGCGAGAACGTGCGGCTCGCGCTGCAGACCTCGGGCCGCGTGCCCGACGACACCGTCGAGGCCGCCATCGAGGCGCTCGACGCCTCGCGCCGGACGCTGCGTCTCTACCTCAGACGACACATCCCGCTGCACGAGCTCATTCCGCTGGCCGCCGCCGCTGAGAAGCGGCTCGGCGAGGGCCACCAAGCCATGCTGGCGCTGCAGGACGGGCCGGGCGAGAGCGCCGGCGACCGGCTCTACGCCGGCCAGCTGCAGACGGTGCGGGCCGAGCTGCAGTCCGTCGTCGATCGCCTGCGCCGCCTCGAGCCCGAGCTCGGCCGCGCCATCGCCAAAGTCGACGCCGGCTGGGCGCTGTCCGACTAGGCTGGCGGACGAGCCGTGTGGACCGGCGCGGGAATGGTGCCTGGGGGCGGATTCGAACCACCGACACGCGGATTTTCAGTCCGCTGCTCTACCAACTGAGCTACCCAGGCCCAAAGCGCGCCGAGGGGCCCTCGGCCGAAGGAGGGCCGTCTATATTGGAGCCGGGCGGTCTCTGTCCAGCGGCGGGCGGTCGCGGGGCGCCGGCCCGAAAGCGCGGCGGCGCGCCGGGCTCAGTCGTCGTCCCCGAACGCGTCCGGATCGGCGTCCGCCTCGGGCCCGTCATCGGCGGCGGGGATGGCGTAGCGGCCGGAGAGCCAGCGCTGCAGATCGACGTCGGCGCAGCGGCGCGAGCAGAACGGGCGTATGGTCCGCCTCCGCCGGCCGGCCGCAGATCGGGCATTTGCGGACACTCACGCTGGCTTCACCTCGAACGCCTCGTTCGGCCGGGCCGGGTCGGCCGCGAGCTCGATGCGCGCGCCGAAGCGGTCCGTCAGCACGCTTAGATAGGGCGCCGCGGCGCTCGCGACAGCGGGCGCGGCGGCTGCGATGAGCCGCGCGCCGGGATCGGCCAGCGCCTCGCGCTCGATGGCGCGGACGAGGCGCAAGCCGAGCGTCTGCGGCGTCGGGCGGCCGTCCGCGTCCAGCAGGCGCTCGGCGATCGAGCGGCGACGGCGCGGGACGGTCAGCTCCAGCGTGCCGAAGCGGCTGATCGGGCCGAAGGCGACGCCCGGATTGTCGGGGCCGAACGCGGCCCGGGCGGCGGCCAGCAGCGCCGGCCCGTCGTGGCCGCGCCCGGCGAGGTCGATCACCACGAGGCCGCCCTCGCCTTTCAGCCTGAGCACCCGTGCGGCCGTGGCGATCGCGGCGAGGTTGGCGGCGCGCGTGGCGCGCTTGGCCTCGCCGCCGGCGCGCTCGCCGACGTCGACGTCGACCGCCGATCAGCGCCCGCGTCGCGCTCCACCGCGACCGAGCCGCCGCCGGGCAACGGAAAGACCCGCTCCAGCGCCTCGGCTTCGGCCGCGTCGGCGGCGGCGCGGGCGTCCGCCGCCGGTCTTCAACGGATGCCTGGTCAGCGCGGCCAGCTCGGCCTCGATCGCCGGGGCCGGCGCCTCCAGGCGCGGCGCGCCCGTCAGCCTCGCCCACGAGCCGCAGCTGCGCGCCCTTGTCGCCGCGCGCCTCGGCGCGGATCTCGACGCGCAGCGCCTGGCCCTCGGCGACGCGCAGCATGTCGGGCCGCAGGTTGAGCACGCCGTCCGGACCCGTCGCCGAGGTCGACGAAGGCCAGGGCCAGCTGCCGCTCGAGCTTGCGCACGCGGCCGATCACGACGGCGCCCAGCGCCTGGCAGTCGACGTCGGCGTCGCGCGCGATCAGCAGCCGCTCGGGCCGCCCGTCGAGGGTGACGACGCCGCGCGTCTCGCCGACGCCCGACGTCCAGGTAGGCCCGCCGCTCGCTCACGCCGGATACCCCAGCCCGGCCAGCAGCGCGCGGGTCTCGTAGAGCGGCAGGCCGACGACGCCGGTGTAGGAGCCGTTCAGCGCGACAACGAAGGCGCCGGCGCGGCCCTGCACGCCGTAGCCGCCGGCCTTGCCCGCCCATTCGCCGCCGGCGAGGTAGGCCGCGAGCTCGGCGCTCGGTCAGGCGCTTGAAGCGCACGCGGGTCTCGGAGAGCCGGACGCCGGCGCGGCCGCCCGGCGCGTGCGGCCGCGACCGCGGTCAGCACCCGGTGCGCGCGGCCGGAGAGCAGCTCCAGCATGCGGCGGGCGCCCGCTTCGTCGTCGGGCTTGCCGAGCAGCCGGCGGCCGACCGCGACCACGGTGTCGGCGGCGAGCACGAAGGCGTCGGGATGGCGGGCGGCGCAGGTCTCGGCCTTGGCGCGCGCCAGCCGCATGGCGAGCAGCCTGGCGGTCTCGCCGGCCAGCGGCGCCTCGTCGATCTCGGCGGGGTCGATCGCGTCGGGGGCAAGGCCGATCTGGCGCAGCAGCTCCAGCCGGCGCGGGCTGGCGCTGGCGAGCACGAGCTTCGGCCGCACAGGCTCACTGACGGCCATTGAGGCGGGGATGGCTACTTGAACCGGTAGGTGATGCGCCCCTTGGTGAGATCATAGGGGGTCATTTCCACCAGCACCTTGTCGCCGGCCAGCACGCGGATGCGGTTCTTGCGCATCTTGCCGGCGGTGTGGGCGATGATCTCGTGTTCGTTCTCCAACCTCACGCGGAAGGTGGCGTTGGGCAGCAGCTCGCTGACCGTGCCCGGAAACTCCAAAAGCTCTTCTTTCGCCATTCGGCCTCTCAGGTTTGGGCGACGCGCCCATGAACGCTGCGGCCCGGACCTGGTTTCGCGAGACTCAAGGGCGCGGCGCAGCCGTCCTTGAACATACGCCAGAAGGGGCGCCGCTTCATCCCCCGAACGTCACTGGCTTGCCGAAACGCTCGCGGATGCGCGCCGCCAGGCGCGTCGCGCGCCTCGCGATAGGCCTCCATCACCGCCTCGCGCGAGCCCAACACCAGGGTCGGGTCCTGGATCGGCCAGTAGGCCAGCTCGACGGCGTGGCCGCGGGCGATCTCGACGGCGCGGTGCTGCGCCTCCGGCGTCAGCGAGACCACGAGGTCGAAGGAGTCGTCCTCCAGGTCGTCGAAGGTCTTCGGCGCGGTGGCGGCGCAGGTCGGCGCCCAGCTCCTCCATCACCGCGACGGCGAACGGATCGGGCTCGGTCTCCTCGTCCTGCCGCAGGCCGCAGCTGTCGACGTAGACCTGCGTGCCGAACATCAGCTTCATCAGGCCTTCGGCCATCGCCGAGCGCACGCGGTTGTGGTTGCAGGCGAAGAGCACCGCGCCGGGCAGGGCTGGAGGCGGATCGGCAGGCATGACGATGCTCGCTCAGCCTCGCCAGTGCAGCGCGCAGATCAGCGTGAAGAGCCGCCGCGCGGTGTCGAGGTCGGTCTCCACCTTGCCGGCCAGCCGCGCCTGCAGCAGCTCCGAGCCCTCGTTGTGCAGGGCGCGGCGGCCCATGTCCAAGGTCTCGATCTTCTGCGGCGTCGCGTTGCGGATCGCCTGGTAGTAGCTCTCGCAGATCATCGCATAGTCGCGCACGACGCTGCGGAACGGCGAGAGCGAGAGGATGTGGCGGCGCTGGTAGCCGGGCCCGGTGATGTCCAGCGCCAGCCGGTTCTCGATCAGCGAGATGGTCAGCTGGTAGGGCCCGCCTTCCGCGCCCTCCGGAACGAAGTGGTTGTCCTCCAGCAGGTCGAAGATGGCGATCTGGCGTTCCTGCTCCTGGTCGCGCGAGGCGGCCGACAGCGACTCCTCGTCGAGGACGACGCTCTGGAGCCGGTGGTCGCCCGCCATCACCCCCCTCCGGAGCCGGATGGCCGGTTGCGGCGGATCGAGATCGAGCGCGCATGCGCCGGCAGGCCCTCGGCGATCGCCAGCGTCTCGGTGGGGGCCGGCCAGCGCCTGGAAGGCGGCGGCGTCGCAGCCGATGATCGAGGTGCGCTTCAGGAAGTCGTAGATCGAGAGGCCGGACGAGAAGCGCGCCGCGCGGCTGGTGGGCAGCACGTGGTTGGAGCCGGCCACATAGTCGCCGATCGCCTCCGGGGCGTAGCGGCCGAGGAAGATCGCGCCGGCGTGGCGCACGCGGTTCGCCAGCCGCTCCGGCGCGTCGATCGCGAACTCGACGTGCTCGGGCGCGATGCGGTCGACGAGGCCGGGGGCATCGTCCAGCGGGGCGATGACCACCGCGCCGTGGTCGCGCCACGACGCGGCGGCGCGCCTCGCCGAGCGCCTTCAGCTGCCGCTCCACCTCCGCGGCGACCGCCTCGGCGAACGGCGGCGTCGTCGGCGATCAGGATCGACTGGGCGGCGGGGTCGTGCTCGGCCTGGCGAGAGCAGGTCGGCGGCGATCCAGGCCGGATCGTTGGCCGCGTCGGCCACCACGACGATCTCGGAGGGACCGGCCAGCGCGTCGATGCCGACGATGCCGTAGAGCCGGCGCTTGGCGGCGGTGACGTAGGCGTTGCCGGGCCCGACGATCTTGTCCACCGGCCGGATCGGCCCGGCGCCGAACGCCAGCGCCGCGCAGGCCTGCGCGCCGCCGACGCGCCAGATCTCGGTGACGCCCGCCTCCTGCGCCGCCGCCAGCACCGCCGGCTCCAGCCGGCCCGGCGGCGTCACCATGGCGACCCGCTCGACGCCGGCCACCTGGGCCGGCACGGCGTTCATCAGCACGGTCGACGGATAGGCCGCCCGCCCGCCCGGCACGTAGATGCCGACCGCCTCCAGCGGCGTCCAGCGCCAGCCGAGCTCGACGCCGGCCTCGTCGACGAAGCGCGCGTCCTCGGGCCGCTGGCGCTCGTGGTAGGCGCGGATGCGGGCGGCGGCGAAGGCGATCGCGTCGCGCACCTCGGCCGGGCAGGCGTCGACCCCCGCCCGCAGCTCGCGCGGAGTAACGCGAATGGTCGCCTCGGTGAGCCGCACCCGGTCGAAGCGCTCGGTGTAGCGCAGCACCGCCTCGAGCCCTTCGGTCAGCACCGCCTCGAGCACGCCCGCCACGGCCTCGTCGACGTCGGCCGGCATGCCGCGCCGCTCGGCCAGGAAGGCGTCGAAGGCGGCGTCGAAATCGGCGTCGGCGGCGTCGAAGCGGCGCATGGGCCGCTTGTGGCGACTCCGGGCGGAAACTGGAAGGGGGTTGTCAGGCCCGCCTCGACCAACCGCGCCGGGCGTGGTCGACTGGCCGCACCCGACGGGGAGGTGGGCACATGCGGGGGTGGGCGATCGTGGTGTGTGCGGTGCTTGGCCTGGCCGGCGCCGCGAAGGCGAGCCCTATCGAGGCGACGCTCTGCTCCAACGGGCCGGCGGCGAGCGGCTTCGGCCTCGCCAGGATCGTCGGCGCGCCGAAGGTCTACCTGAAGAGCTGCCCGCCGGGCGCTGCCGACTGCGCCGAGCCGCCGCGCTCGCCCTACGTGATCCCGGGCGATGAGGTGATCGTCGGGGCCCGCGCCGGCGGCGCGGTCTGTGTCGCCAAGCCCAACCGGCAGGGCGACACCGCCGGCTGGGTCACCGAGCACCAGATCGAACCGTCGCCCACGCCGCCGGCGCCGGCGTCGGCCTGGGTCGGCCATTGGGTGGGGGCCGGCGGCGATACGATCGACCTGAAGCTGCGCGGCGCCGGCCTCGCGGTCAGCGGCGCGGCCTGCTGGCCGGCCTGCGACACCCCGCCCGGCAAGCTGCCCTACGGCCCGAACGTCGGCGACCTCGACGGCGCGGCGACGCCGGCGGACGGCCGCCTGGCGATCGGCAGCGCCGACGACTGCGCCGCCGAGCTGTGGCTGGTCGGCCCCTACCTCGTGGTGTTCGACAACCTCGGCTGCGGCGGCATGAACGTCAGCTTCACCGGCGTCTACCAAAGAACGCGAGGTCGGTAGGCCGCGTCGACATATGGCTGACGCGGCGCTGTGATTGTCCTTCAAGGGCCGCGCTACGCCCTCGCCTAGCCCTCGTGCGCCGGCGTGCGACGGCGTCGGCCAGGGGGTGGAGATGTCGGCGAGGGCGGCGTCGACGCACTCGACCGTCAGCACCAGGTCGCCGCCGCCGGCGAAGGCAAGGCGGATCTCGCCGCCGGGCGCCTCGCCGGGCTCGAAGCTGACCGCCAGCAGCTCCACCACCGCCTCGGGCGCCTCGCGGCGCAGGTTGCGCGACTTCACCGCCAGCACCGAGCCGAACTGCAGGCCGGCGCGCACCCGCCCGCCCAGCAGCACGCCCGGCGCCTCCCAGCGGTAGCGGTTCAGCGCCAGCGTGAAGCGGCGGCCGCGGGCGTCCCATTCCAGGTCGCCGACGTGCGCGACGGCGTCCTGCAGGGCGGCCGAGATCACCGCCAGGTCCTCGGCGTCCTCGGCCAGCAGCCGGAGCGGTTCGGGCTTGCTCATTCGGCCGTCCTCGAGCTCCTCGCCGTCGCCGCGGATGCGCCGCACCTGGGCGCCGACCGCCGACAGCTTCTCCTCCAGCCGCTCGAAGCCGCGATCCAGGTGGTAGACGCGGTTGACCACCGTCTCGCCGCGCGCCGCCAGCGCCGCGATCACCAGCCTGACCGAGGCGCGCAGGTCGGTCGCCATCACCGGCGCGCCGTTCAGGCCGGCGACGCCGCGCACCCGCGCCTCGCCGCCGGAGACGGCGATGTCGGCCCCGAGCCGCGCCAGTTCCGGGGCGTGCATGAAGCGGTTCTCGAAGATGGTCTCGCGGATCACGCTCTCGCCGCTCGCCAGCGTCATCAGCGCCATGAACTGCGCCTGCAGGTCGGTGGCGAAGCCGGGATAGGGATCGGTGGTGACCTCGACGGCCGAGAGCCGCGCGCCGTTGCGCTTCACGGCCAGGCCGTCGTTCAGCCGCTGCACCTCGACGCCGGCCTCCTCCATCTTGGCGAGCAGCGCCTCGATCATGTCCGGCGCGGGTGCGGGTGAGGCGCACCTCGCCGCCGGCCATGGCGGCGGCCAGCGCGTAGGTGCCGGTCTCGATGCGGTCGGGCGTCACCTCGTGGGTCGCGCCGTGCAGCTGCGGCACGCCGACGATGCGGATCACCGGCGTGCCGGCGCCCTCGATGCTGCGCGCCCATCTTGTTCAGGCACTCGGCGAGGTCGGCGATCTCCGGCTCGCAGGCGGCGTTGGCGATCACCGTCTCGCCGTGCGCCAGCACCGCGGCCAGCAGCGCGTGCTCGGTCGCGCCGACCGATACCGACGGGAAGTGGATGTCGGCGCCCCACAGGCCGCGCGGCGCCTGGGCGTAGACATAGCCCTCGTTGAGGTCGATCCGCGCGCCCAGCGCCTCCAGCGCCATCAGGTGCAGGTCGACCGGCCGCGCGCCGATCGCGCAGCCGCCGGGCAGCGAGACCTTGGCCTGGCCGGTGCGCGCCACCAGCGGCCCCAGCACGTTGAACGAGGCGCGCATCTGGCGGACCAGGTCGTAGGGCGCGATCGCCGAGACGATCTCCGGCGTCGTCAGCACCGTCTCCGCGCCCGGCCTCGCCGTCCGCGCTCCTCGACCTCGACCCCGAGCCGCTGCAGCAGTCGCCGAGGAAGCGGGTGTCGGCCAGCCGCGGCATGTTGGTGAGCCGCAGCGGCTCGTCGGTCAGCAGGCTCGCCACCATCAGCTTGATGGCGGAGTTCTTGGCGCCGGAGATCGGGATCACCCCCTCCAGCCGCGCGCCGCCGGTGATGGCGATGCGATCCATTCGGCGCCTCCCGCGGACGCCGACCAGGTGGCGCGCCGTCCGAACACGTTACATAGCCCAAGCCCCGCCGCCCCGATAAGGGGGACGCGGCCGGTTCGGTTGCGCTGGGGCGGGCGGCGCCGCATGGTCGAGCGCGGGGCGGTCACGGAAAACGCGAGAGTCTTCGTGGACGAGAGCGTCAGCGAACGTGGCCGCAGCGTGCATCCGGCGCTGTTCTTCTTCCTCTACTTCTCGTTCGGCGCGGCGGGCGGCTTCCTGGCCGGCGCGGCCGAGAACGTCTACGTGACCGGTGGCGTCAGCACCGCCGCGTTCGGCGCGGTGCTCTCGATCGCGATCGCGCCGCAGGTGGCCAAGGTGCTCTGGGCCCCGCTGGTGGACACCACCCTGACGCCGAAGCTCTGGTACGTCGTCGCGACGGTCGCGGTCTCGATCGCTATCGTGGCGGCTGCGTTGCTGCCGGTCCGCGCTGCGTCCCTCCCCGCGCTCTCGGCGCTTTCGATCCTGGTGTCGGTCAGCGCCAGCTTCCTGGGCATGGCGGCCGACAGCCTGATGGCGCACGACACGGCCCCCGCCCAGCGCGGCGCGGCGGGCGGCTGGAGCCAGGCCGGCAACCTCGGCGGCGCGGGGATCGGCGCCAGCGCCAGCCTGGCCATCGCCAACTACACCCACTCGCTGGCGCTGGCGGGCCTGGGCGTCGCCGGCCTCTGCGCCGTCTGCGCCCTGGCGCTGATCTTCGCCCCGCCGTCCCACAGCCTTCCAAAGCAACCGAGCTACCTGCAGACGCTGAAGGCGGTCGGCAAGGACTGTTGGGAGGTGTGTCGCGCGCGGCTGGGCTGGCTGACCCTGCTGGTCTTCGTCCTGCCGCTGGGCTCCGGCGGCGCGGCCAACCTGCTCACCGGCATCGCCCGTGAGTGGCGCGTGGATGCCGGCCTGCTGGCGGCCATCGTCTTCGGCTCGGCGATCGCCACCGGCCTCGGCTCGATCGCCGGCGGCTACATCTGCGACCGGATCGACCGCAAGGCCGCCTACGTCGTGTTCGGCGTGCTGGGCGGCGCGGTCGCGGCGCTGGCGGCCTTCGCCCCGAAGACGCCCGCCTGGTTCGTCCTCTTCGCCCTCGGCTACAACGCCGCGCTCGGCATGGCCTACGCCGCCTACGCCGCCGCGAACCTGGAGGCGATTGGCCGCGGCGCGGCCGCCACCAAGTACACGCTGTTCGCCTCGGTCGCGAACATCCCGGTCACGCTGATGCCGCTGGCGGACGGCTGGGCCGACACGCGCGGCGGCGCCAACGCCATGCTGTGGCTGGAGTTCGGCGTGGCGCTCGCCGCGGCGGCGGTCTTCGCGCTGGTGGCCGTGGCGACGCGCCCGAGGCGCGCGCTGGCCCCCGCCTAGCGCTCGTCCTTGCGATCGTCCTTGCGCTCGGGACCGGCGGCGGCCTTGCGCCGCCTGAGGTTGGCGCGCAGCGCCGCGGCCAGCCGCGCCTCGCGATCGTCGATCGGCGTGGCGTCCTTGCGCGGGCCGCGTGGCGCCGGGCCGTCTCGATCCTCGTCCATGCGGCCCGAGCTAATGCGGCTGATCGGCCGGTCAACCCTTTTCCGCTTCACACCGCCGGGTGCGTCCGCTAACAACCCGCGCCTCCGCGCCCGCAGCGGGCGACGCCGTCGTAGCTCAGTGGTAGAGCGCATCCTTGGTAAGGCTGAGGTCGACAGTTCGATCCTGTCCGACGGCACCAGATTTCCTCGACATTCAAGCGCGTAGGGCCGTCTTCGATCACCCGCCCGCTTGCCGGCGCGGGCATGCGCCAAATCTTGAGACTGGCGCCCGTTCCGCGCCTCGCGCGTTGTTCGCCTGTCAGGAACGGCAAGGAGTCGAGGGTGGCGGCGCGCCGGCGCAGCCCGCCAGGGCGCAACGCGCTGGAAGGGCTCAGCTTCTTCATGGCCGACATGCAGGCCGGCATCGGCCCGTTCCTGGGCGTGCTGTTGCTGGCGCACGGCTGGCGGGCGGGCGCGATCGGCACGGCGATCAGCGTCGGCGCCGTGGCCGGCATGCTCGCGGTCGGCCCCTGCGGCGCCCTCGTGGACGCCACCTCGCACAAGCGCAGCTGGATCGCCGGCGCCGGCCTCATGAGCCTCGCCGCCTCGGGTCTCGTGCTGGTCTCGCAGCAGCCCTGGGTGATCGGCGCCTCGCAGATCATCGCCTGCATCGCCGGCGCGGCGTTGGGCCCCGGGATGGTGGGCCTGACGCTGGGCGTGGCGCGTCAGGAAGGCTTCAACGCCCAGAACGGCCGCAACCAGTCGTTCAACCACGCCGGCAACCTGGCCGGCGCGGCGCTCTCCGGCGTGCTGGGCTGGCGCTACGGCTTCGCGGCGGTGTTCTGGTTGGCGGCCCTGTTCTCGGCCCTGTCGATCGCCTGCGCCTTCGCGATCCCGAAGGCGGTCATCGACGATGCGGAGGCGCGCGGCCTTGCCGACGCGACCGGGCAGCCCCACCGGCCGCGCGGCTGGGCGAGCCTCTTCGAGTCCAAGCCGCTGCTGGTCGCCGCCGCGGCGCTGATGCTGTTCTACGTCGGCGACGCGGCGATGCTGCCGCTCTACGGCATGGCCGTCGTGGCCGCCCACCGCGGCGATCCGGCCGGCTTCGTCGCCACCACCATCGTCGTGGCGCAGGGCGTCATGGTGGTCACCTCGCTCATTGCGATGAAGCTGGCCGCGCGGCGCGGCTACTGGCTGGTGCTGCTCGTCGCCTTCGCCCTGCTGCCGATCCGCGGGCTCGTCGCCGGCTCGCTGATCGCCGCCTGGGGCGTCTGGCCGGTGGAGACGCTGGACGGCGTCGCCTCCGGGCTGCTGAGCGTCGCCGCGCCCGGGCTGATCGCGCGCATCATGGACGGCACTGGCCGGGTGAACGCCGCCCAGGGCGCGATCATGGCGGCGCAGGGGCTTGGCGGCGCGATCAGCCCCGCCCTCGGCGGCTGGATCGCCCAGGCGCTGGGCTATCCGGCCGCGCTCGCGACGCTCGGCGGCTTCGCTCTGGTCTCGCTCGGGCTCTGGATCGGTTTCGCCCGGACCCTGCGGCGCGGCGCGTCGCCGGCGCAATTCGAACAGTTGTTTGAAACCGTTGGACACGCGCCCTGAAGCGCGGCACAAGGCGAGCCCGCGCGGTGGGCGCGCGAAGGAGACCCAACATGGCGGATGACCTGGACCTTCGGGAAGCGGAGCGGACCAGCGCGCTCGACTTGGAAGCCGAGCTGAACAACCTCGGCATGTCGAAGGAGGCGCGGCCGCTGTTCGACGCGGTCAAGCGCCACATCGAGGAGAACGTCGCGCCGATCGCCGATGAGTTCTACCGGCTGGGCGAGGGCCGCGCCGACCGCTGGAGCTGGGCGCCGGGCCAGCTGGAGCTGCTGCAGACCGCCAAGGACAAGGCCAAGGCCAGCGGGCTCTGGAACTTCTTCCTGCCGACCTCCGAGATCGGCCGCGGGCTCACCAACCTCGACTACGCCTACATCGCCGCCGAGCTCGGCAAGCAACCGCTGGCGTCGGAATCGCTGAACTGCTCGGCGCCCGACACCGGCAACATGGAGGTGCTGGAGAAGGTCGGCACGCCCGAGCAGAAGGAGAAGTGGCTGAAGCCGCTGCTGAACGGCGAAATCCGCTCGGCCTTCGGCATGACCGAGCCGGGCCTCGCCTCCTCCGACGCCAAGAACATCGCCTGCCGCGCCGAGCTGGTCGGCGACGAGTGGGTGATCAACGGCGAGAAGTACTACATCTCCGGCGCCGGCGATCCGCGCTGCAAGATCATGATCCTGATGGTGCAGACCAGCCCCGACGCGCCGACGCAGTTCCGCCAGTCGCAGATCCTGGTGCCGATCCCGACGCCGGGCCTGACCATCGTCGGCCCGATGACGGTGTTCGGCCACGACGACGCCCCGCACGGCCACATGCACCTGAAGCTCGAGAACGTGCGGGTGCCGAAGGAGAACATCCTGCTGGGCGAAGGGCCGCGGCTTCGAGATCAGCCAGGTGCGCCTCGGCCCCGGCCGCATCCACCACTGCATGCGCTCGATCGGCCAGGCCGAGCGCGCGCTCGACCTGATGGTGAAGCGCGCCTCCACCCGCACCGCGTTCGGCAAGCCGATCATCCAGCTCGGCAAGAACCTCGAGGTCGTGGCCCGCGCCCGCATCGAGATCGAGGCGATGCGGCTGATGGTGCTGAAGGCGGCGCGCGGCCATGGACGTGATGGGCAACCGCGAGGCGCGCGTGTGGGTGTCGATGGTCAAGGCGATGGTGCCCGAGCGGGTGTGCCAGATCATCGACCAGGCGATCCAGATGCACGGCGCCACCGGCGTCTCGCAGTGGACGCCGCTGGCCGGCATGTACACCAGCCAGCGCACCTTGCGGATCGCCGACGGCCCGGACGAGGTGCACCACATGGTGGTCGGCCGCGCCGAGCTCAGCCGCCACTGACGCGCCGCCGGCTGCCGCCCGGTGGCCGCACGGTGAAGTTTTCATGACCTGGGCGCGCGCCGCTTGACCGAGCGGCGGGGTTGCCCGTAGCGGCTCGGCATGGCCAGGCGCTCCGCGACCGACGGCGACTACGACCTTGCCGTGGTGGGCGCGGGCATCGTCGGGTTGGCGCACGCCTATGCGGCGGCGAGGCTGGGCGCGCGCGTCGTGGTGACCGAGCGCGATCTGGCGGCCCGCGGCGCCTCGATCCGGAACTTCGGCTTCATTACCGTCACCGGACAGGCGCGCGGCGACGTCTGGCGCCTGGCGATGCGCACGCGCGACCTCTGGGCCGAGGTCGCGCCCGCCGCCAGCGTTCCGATCGAGCACCGCGGCCTCATGCTGACGCTGCGGCGGCCGCAATCGGTCGCGCTCGCCGAGGCGTTCCTGGCGACCGAGATGGGCGAGGCCTGCGAGCTGCTGGACGCGGCGGCGTTTGCCGCGCGGCACGCGGCGATCGCGGCGCCGGACACGCTCGGCGCCCTCGCCAGCCCGCACGAGCTGCGGGTGGAGTCGCGCGCCGCCCTGCCGCGCTTGGCGGCGTGGCTCGCGGACGCGCACGGCGTCGACTTCCGCTTCGGCGCGGCGGCGCTCACCATCGAGCCGCCGGTGGTGCGCACCTCGCTCGGGCCGGTCCGCGCCCGCCGCGCCGTGGTCTGCCCGGGCGACGACTTCGCCAGCCTGTTCCCCGAGCGGCTCGCGCCGCACGGCCTGACGCGCTGCCGGCTCTCCATGCTGCGGCTCGCGTCGCCCGGCTTCCGCCTGCCGGCCGGCGTGATGTCCGACCTCGGGCTCGCGCGCTACGCCGGCTACGCGGCGTTGCCTGAGGCCGAGGCGCTGCGCCGGCGGCTGGAGGCCGAGCAGCCGCGGCACTTGGCGAACGGCGTCCATCTGATCGCCGTGCAGAGCGCCGACGGCAGCCTGGTGGTCGGCGACAGCCACCATTACGGCGACGCGCCGGCCCCGTTCGCGCCGGCCGAGGCCGAGGCGCTGATCCTCGACGAGTTCCAGCGCGCGACCGGCCTTGCGCCGCCGCCGGTGGTCGAGCGCTGGACGGGAACCTACGCGGTCGCCGAAGACCGAACCTGGCTCGTCGATGCGCCGTCGGACGACGTGCGGCTCGTCATGGTCACCGCCGGCTGCGGCGCCTCGATCGGCTTCGGCCTCGCCGAGCGCGTCATTGCGGCGTGGCTGAATTGAAGGAGGATGGCGCGGCATGCTGACCGGCGCGATCAAGGCGGTGGTGTTCGACTGGGCCGGGACCATGGTCGACTTCGGCTGCATGGCGCCGGTCGACGCGCTGATCGACGCCTTCGCCGGCGCGGGCGTCGTGATCACGCCGGCCGAGGCGCGGGCCGACATGGGCCGGGCCAAGCGCGACCACGTCCGCGCCCTCATGGCCATGCCGCGCATCGCCGCCGCCTGGGCGAGCGCCAACGGCGCGGCCCCCACCGAGGCCGACGGCGACCGGCTGTTCGCGGCGCTGGAGCCGCTGATGCGGGTGCAGGCGGCCCGCTGCGCCGACCTCATCCCGGGCGCCGTCGAGCTGGTGACCTCGCTGCGCGCGCAGGGGGTCAAGGTCGGCTCGTGCACGGGATACACCCGGCCGATGATGGCCGAGGTCGCGCCGCTGGCGGCGGCGCAGGGCTATGCGCCGGACGTCATCGTCTGCGCCGGCGAGACGCCGTCCGGCCGCCCGTCGCCGCTGATGCTCTGGCAGGCGCTGGTGAGCCTCGACGCCTGGCCCGCCTGGGCCTGCGTCAAGGTGGACGACGCCGAGGTGGGGATCGGCGAGGGCCGCGCCGCCGGCTGCTGGACGATCGGCGTCGCCGCCTCCGGCAACGGCGTCGGCCTCAGCCTCGACGAGTTCCGAGCGCTGCCGGAGGCGGCGCGGCGGGCGCTGACGGCGGACGCGGCGCGCTCGCTGAAGGCGGCCGGCGCCGACCATGTGGCGAACACGGTGGCGCAGCTCGGCCCGGCGCTGGAGGCGATTGCAGACCGCATCCGCGCCGGCGAGCGGCCCAGCCCCGCCTAGGACCGGCGCCGGCGGGCTCCGGAGCCGCCAACAAGCGTCACGATACCGTCGCGATTTATTCAACGATCTGAAGATTTTGCATCACCGGAGCGTCACGCGATGACGCCATAGATCACCAGCGTAGCTGTTCGCCCGCATACCTCTCATCTGGGCCGGCTTTGGCGTGCGCGACAGGGGCGGTCGAGGGCTCCAGGGCGCCCGCCCAGGCGGTCCTCGGGCGACGCGTTGGGGGTCGTCATGAAAGCCAAATATCTCCTCTCCTGCGCCGTTGCGGCGATCGTCAGCAGCGGCGCGCTGGCCGCCCATGCGGCGGGCGCGGATGTCGCCGCGGGCGACATCGCCCGTCTCGCAACCGTCACGGACGCCTCGACCGACACGGCCGCCGCCGACACCACCTCGGCCGTCGGCGAGATCATCGTGACGTCCGAGCGCCGCTCGGAGAACGTCCAGGCCGTGCCGATGACCGTCACCGCCATCACCGGCAAGGCGATCTCGCAGCAGAACATCACGACGCTCGACGACATCATCAAATACACGCCCAACGTCACCTTCGGCGGCAACGGCGCGGGCCAGGGCGTCATCTTCATGCGCGGCCTCAGCGCGGGCGTTCAGGGCCAGCAGTCGAGCGCGACGATCGCCACCTTCCCGAACGTGGCGCTCTACCTGGACGACCAGTCGATGCAGTTCCCTGGGCGCAATGTCGACGTATACACGGTCGACCTCGACCGCATCGAGGTGCTGGAGGGGCCGCAGGGCACGCTGTTCGGCGGCGGCGCCCAGGCCGGCGCGATCCGCTACATCACCAACAAGCCCGACCTGAACGTCTTCTCGGGAACCGCCGAGGCCGCTTACGGCGGCACGGCCGGCGGCGGGGCCAACTACTACGCCAACTTCGTGATCAACATCCCGCTGGTGAAGGACAAGCTCGCACTACGCGCGGTCATCTACGACGACCATCGCGGCGGCTACATCACGAACGTGGCGAGCACCTTCACGCGGTCCAACCAGGACCTCGGCAACACCTACTTCAATATCCATCCGAACGGACTGGGCGTCTGCCCGAACGGCCTGCCGGCGGGCGGCCCGCACAACCTTTGCACGCTGGTCGGCGCCCCACAGGGCAACAACTTCGCGCTCGCCGGCGCCAACTCGAACCCGACGACCTACCAAGGCGCGCGCTTCTCGCTGAAGTGGCAGGTGAACGACGACTGGGACGTGCTGATCAGCCAGACCTTCCAGGATCTGGATGCGGAAGGCATCTCGGCCGAATACCCGGTGGGTTCGGACTTCCAGCCGCTCGGCTCGCTGCAGATCACCCAGTTCAGTCCCTCGTTCGATCACGACAACTGGCAGAACACCGCCTGGACCGTGAACGGCAAGATCGGGCCGTTGCACGCCGTCTACACCGGCGGCTGGATGGACCGCCACATCGACCAGCAGATGGACTACTCCAACTACTCGCGGTCGGTCGGCGGCATGTATTACCAGTGCACCGGCGGCGGCACCGGCTTTGGCGCAGCGGCGCCGGTGTGCTTCTCGCCGGTCTCCAACTGGCGCGACATTGTCCGCAACACCCATCTTTCCAACGAGTTCAGGGTGACCACGCCGGACGACTGGCGGGTGCGCGGCATCGGCGGGGTCTTCCAGGAGAACTTCCGCATCTACGACAACATGAACTTCAACTACAAGACCATCCCGGCCTGTAACCCGCAGAATCTGGCCATCGCGCTGGGAGGCGGCCAGGTGTGCCTCGCCAACGTGATCACCGGCGCCCGGTTCGACCACGAACGATCCCGAACATCCGCAGCGACGCGACCGCCTTCGGCGAGGACACCCAGCGCGGCTACGACCAGCTCGCGTTCTTCGGGTCGGCCGACTTCGACATCATCCCGCACGTGCTGACCATCAGTGCCGGGACGAGGTGGTATCAGTACAAGGAGTTCCTGGTGGGCTCGCAGTACTCGACGGGCACGGAGTGTCTGAACGTGCCGAACGGCCAGTGCGTCCCCGGCGGGGCCGGCGGGACCGTCAACATCGACTCCCACAACGACCGGATCACCTACTCCGGCTTCAAGAGCCGCGCGAACATCACCTGGCACGTGAACCAGGACCTCATGACCTATTTCACCTTCTCGGAAGGCTTCCGGCCGGGCGGCTTCAACCGCTCGGTCAGCGCCGTGGCGCCAGGCCCCACCGGCGCCGCGCAGTTCGAGAAGCCGAACGGCTACATGCCGGACTCGCTGACCAACTACGAGTGGGGCATCAAGTCCGAGTGGTTCGACCACCGCCTGCTGGTCAATCTGACCGGCTACCACATGCTGTGGCAGAACGTTCAGCTGCTGTTCTTCAACCCGACGGAGCTCGGCAACACCACCTTCGGCGTCAACGGTCCGGACTACTCGATCAATGGCGGCGAGGTGCAGTTCGACGCGCGGATCACCGACCAGCTGTCGATCGACGGCGCCGGCACCTACAACGACGCGCAGCAGGTCACCTCGCCTTGCCTGAAGGGCAACATCCCGGGCACGCCGGTGCTTTGGCCAGTGCATCACCCAGGTCGTGCAGAAGGGCGTCGGCCTGGTGCCCTTCCAGAACCCGTTCGGCCTCGTTGGCACGGTGCCGGCCTTCTCGCCGAAGTTCGAAGGCAGCCTTCGCGCCCGTTACGATTGGGAGGTCGGGAATGGTTACAAGGCCTACGTGCAGGGCGGCGTGAAATACATGGGCAGCATGTTCAACCAGCCCGCCACCTATTCGTCCGGGGCCGGCGTAATCGTGCCGAACACGACGCTGCTGCGCTACGAGATGCCCGGGTACGCCACCGTCGATGCGGCGATCGGCGTCACCAAGGACAATTGGAACGTCGAGTTCTACACCGAGAACCTCACCGACAATCACGCCAGCACGCTGACCAACTCCGAGCAGTTCATCAAATCGGAGGTGCCGCTCAGGCCGCGCATCCTGATGCTCAAGGTCGGGGCCAACTTCTGAGCGGCGCTTCATGCTAGGGTGAGGCGGGCGGCGACGCCCGCCCGCTCTTCGCCTTTCGTCTCATGGACCTCACCATCGCCAACGCGTCCTCGTCCACCGTGGCGCCGGAGCTGCGCCGGCTGCGCGCCTTACAGAAGGACGGCCGCCACGACGAGGCGCTCCGCGGGGCCGAGGCGCTGCTTGCCGACTGGCCCGAGAACCGCGACCTGCTGCTGACCCGGGCGATCAGCCAGCGCCACCTGCTGCGGATCGACGACGCCCTGGCGACGTTGGGGCGGCTCGAAGCGCTGCAGCCGCGCTTCAGCCGCCTCCACGAGGAGCGCGGCCTCTGCCGCGTCGTGCAGAAGGATGCGCCCGGCGCCATCGACGCGCTGCTGCGCGCAGTGAACATCAACCCGGCCCTGCCGACGAGCTGGCGCACCCTCGAGGGCCTCTATCGACTGACGCGCGATCCCCGCGAACGCCGCCACCTGCGCCGCCCAGCTCGCGGCGCTGAAGGCGCTGCCGCGCGAGGTGGTGACGGCGACGTCGCTGTTCTCCGACGGCGATCTCGACGCGGCCGAGCAGATGGTCCGCGCCTTCCTCATCCGGCACGGCGACCATGCCGGAGGCGATGCGGCTCCTGGCCAGGATCGGCATGGCCCGCGACGTGCTCGACGACGCCGAGAGCTGCTGGAGGCGGCGCTGGAGATCGCGCCCGACTACCAGGCGGCGCGCTACGACTACGCCGACGTGCTGGCGCGGCGGCACAAGTACGCCCAGGCGCGCGAGCGAGACGCGGCGGCTGCTGGCGCTGGCGCCGGACAACGCCGACTACCGCGCGCTGGCGGCGACCGCCGCCGTCGGGCTCGGCGACAACGAGGCGGCGATCTCGATCTACCGTGACCTGCTCGCCGCCGCGCCCGCCTCGCCCGACCTCAACCTCTGGATGGGGCATGCGCTGAAGACGGTCGGCCGGCTTCCCGAGGCGATCGACGGCCTACCGCGCGGCGGCGGCGGCCCGGCCCGACGTTCGGCGACGCCTGGTGGAGCCTCGCGAACCTGAAGACCTACCGCTTCACCGACGCCGAGATCGAGCGGATGCGCGCCGAGGAAGCATCGGCCGGCCACGCGCGAACGTCGACCGCTACCACCTCTGCTTCGCGCTCGGCAAAGCCCTGGAGGACCGGGACGAGACGGCGGCCTCCTGGGCCTACTACGAGCGCGGCAACGCATTGAAGCGCGCGGAGAGCCGCTATCGCCCCGAGATCCTGGAGACCAACACGCGCAGGCAGAAGGAAGTCTGCGCGGCGGCGTTCTTCGCGGCGCCGGACCGGCTGGGGCGATCCGCGGCCGGACCCGATCTTCATCGTCGGCCTGCCGCGCTCCGGCTCGACGCTGGTCGAGCAGATCCTCGCCTCGCATTCCTGCGTGGAAGGCACCCAGGAGCTGGCCGAAGTCCAGCGGATCGTGCTGGAGCTGCAGGGCCGCGAGCCCGATCTCGACGATCCCGCGCTACCCCGCGGCGCTGGCCGGACCTGACCGAGGCAGAGTTCCGGCGGCTCGGCGCGCGCTACCTGGCGGAGACCCAGGTCTACCGGAGCGGAGGCCCCGCGCTTCATCGACAAGATGCCGAACAACTTCCGCCACGTCGGGCTCATCCACCTGATGCTGCCGAACGCGAGGATCATCGACGTGCGCCGCGATCCGATGTCGTGCTGCTTCAGCAACTTAAAGCAGCTGTTCGCGCAAGGGCAGGAGTTCGCCTACAGCGCCGAGGACATCGCCCGCTACTACCGCACCTACCTCGAGCTGATGCGGCACTGGGATGCGGCGCTGCCCGGACGGGTGCTGCGCGTGCAGCACGAGGACGTGGTCGGCGACCTGGAGGGCAGCCGTCCGGCGCATCCTGGACTACTGCGATCTGCCCTTCGAGCCGGCCTGCGTCGAGTTCCACCGCACCGAGCGCAGCGTGCGCACGCCAAGCTCCGAGCAGGTGCGCCAGCCGATCTTCCGCGACGGCCTCGATGCGTGGCGCAAGTACGAACGCTGGCTGGGCCCGCTGCAAGCCGCGCTCGGCGACGCGCTGGAGCGCTACCGGGACTAGGCGGCCGGTCCCGCCGTGCGGACGACGCGCAGCAGCGTTTCGCGGAAGCTTTCCACCGTCCGGCGGCGCTCCGGCTCGACCGCCTTGCCCCAGTCGTCCCAGCGCCGCAGCCGGATGGCGTCGTCGGCGAACGGCAGGGCGGCGAACGCCGCCGCGTCCGCCGGCGCGAACGGGCCGCCCTGCAGGTCGAGGCTCAGCCGCGAGGCCGGGCTCAGCGCCTCCAGGTAGCCAGGCGAGGCTGCGCAGAGGTAGCGCTTGGCGGCCACGTGCAGGGCGATCGGCGCCGTCACCGCCGGCCCGAACCAGGCGGCCAGCGCGTTCGCGCCGATCGCCTCGTGCGCTCCGTCCAGGCCGTCGCGCTCGGCCATGTGGCCGCGGTCGTCGATCAGGTGACCGTAGTCGTGCAGCAGCGCGGCGGCGATGAGGCTGTCGGGCGCGCCCTCGCCTGCCGCGAGGCTGGCGCACTGCAGCGCGTGATCCAGCTGCGTCACCCGCTCGCCGTAGCGCTCGTGGCCGCGCTGGCGGTAGAGCGCCAGGACCCTTTCGACGCTCTCCTCGGCCGTCATTCGCCGCCCGACCCGCCGTCACGGGCTTCGGGCAGCCGGCTGAGCGTGGCCCTGAGGCCATCGATGTCGGCGTAGCAACCCTGCAGCCAGCGCCGTCCGGCTCCGCCATAGGCCGCCCGGCCGTGCAGGACGCGGCGGTTGTCGAAGATCACGAGCTCGCCGGGCGCCAGCCGGCGCTCCAGCCGCGCCGACGGCGCGTGCAGACGGCCATAGAAGTCGAGGTAGGCCTCGTACCAGGCCTCGGCCACGCCGGGCGGCGGCGAGCGCAGCGCGCGATGGTTGACCCGCACGCCGACCACTTCGCCCGTCGCCGACGTCTCGATGACTGGGGCGCGCGCCGCGAAGCGCTCGCCGGCCGCGCCCACGTAGGCGAACGCCACCGGCGTTGCGGCCAGCACGTCGAAGCGATCCGGCGCCTCGGTCCGCAACGCCGCGGCGTGCGCGAAGCCGTCCGTGAACTGGCTTTCGCCGCCCTCCTCGGCCGCCTCGATGGCGTGCAGGATCTGCAGTGTCGGGACCGGATCGCGATAGGGATTGTCTGTGTGCAGATCGAGCCCAACAGCTGTGTACGCCAGATGCGTCGGCGCGGCTTCCTCGCGCACGTCGAACAGCCGCCCGTAGTTGGTCTCGCGGATGTAGCCAAAGCGGGCAGTTACGCGTTCGACCGCGCCGGGCGCCGTCCCGGCCCCGGTCAGGAAGGCGATCCCCAGCCGCGCGACCCGCGCCAGCACCGCGCCGAGCGACCGGTCGTCGGCCAGGTAGGCCTCGAGGGCCACGGCAGGCTCGGCGGCGAGGGCGTCGGCCGTGCGCCAAAGCTGCGGGCGCGGCGTCGGCGCAGGGTCATCCGCGCCGGCGGCGGCGCGCACGAGCACCGAGAGTGACACCCGCCGCTCTTCGCCGCCGGGCCCCAGGCGCACGACCAGCGCGTCGCCGTCGATCCGGGCGTCCAGCACGACTTGCGCGCCGGCCAACTCCAGCGCCCCGCGCAGGCGATGACCGCTCGCCGGATCCCACGTCCCCTCTGCATTGTCGGCAAGCCACTGCGCCGGCGCGGCGATGATCCTGCCGTCGCCCCAGGTCGCGACGACGCGGCGGCGATCTCCCGACACCTCGAGCCCAGATATGTCGAGCCCAGACACCTGGAGCCCGGACAGCGCCCGTCCGGAATCCTTCAGCGCAATGGGGACTTGGCGCACGGGTCCTGGTCCGATGCGGGCCGCCTGGGCGCCGCCGCCCGGGATCGCCGCCCGCGCCGTCAGCATGCCGCAAGGCCAAGAACGAAGCCAGCCTCGGGCGACGTTTCGGCCGGCGCCGCAACCGACTGGAAGCCACGCGAAGAAGCAGAGGCTCCGCCTAGGCGGAGCCTCTGCAGTTGGGAGGAAGCACCGCTCCCGCCGGTGGGGGCGCCTTGGCGGAAGCTGGCGCGATAGAACACGACGCAAGGCGCGCGTCCTATGGCGCCAACCCCTATGCGGCCGGCCGAAGAACCCAGGGCGGCCGGGCCGCGTGCGACTGGGGGGCGAGGTCGTGGGACCTGCGGCGGCCGGCCGGGGTTTCCCGCGCAGCAGGCCTGCAGCGGGGGTGCTCGCCGGCCAGCCGCTCAGGGATATCCCGCATCGACGCCCGCCCTCTCGCCGGCATGCTGGCTGCGGCCGGCAATGCGGCCTGGGATCGAGCATCGGATGCGGCAAGCCCTGAAGACGCGGGCGCCGGCGCACGGCGCGGAGGCGCGGCTCATCTGGGTCGAGGGGGCGCGCTTCCGGATGGGCTCGGACGTGCACTATCCGGAGGAGGCGCCGGCCCGCCGCGTCGAGGTGGACGGGTTCTGGATCGAGGACCGCCCGGTCACCAACCGCGCCTTCGCCCGCTTCGTCGAGACCACGGGCTGGGTCACCTCGGCCGAGATCGCGCCGGACCCGAAGGACTACCCCGGCGCGCTGCCCGAGATGCTGAAGCCCGCCTCGCTGGTCTTCACGCCCACGACGGGCCCGGTCAGTCTCGCCGATCCGCTGGCGTGGTGGCGCTACGTGCCGGGCGCCGACTGGCGCCACCCGCTCGGAACCGACAGCAGCCTTGACGGATTGGCGGACCACCCGGTTGTCCATGTCGCCTGGCGCGACGCCACCGCCTACGCCGAGTGGGCCGGTCTCGACCTGCCGACCGAGGCGGAGTGGGAACTGGCCTGTCGCGGCGGGCTCGACGGGGCGGAATACGCCTGGGGCGATCGGCTGACGCCCGGCGGACGGCACATGGCCAACGTCTGGCAAGGCCGCTTTCCGTGGGAGAACCTGGCGCTCGACGGCTGGGCGCGCACCTCGCCGGTTGGCCGCTATCCGCCGAACGGCTTCGGCCTTTACGACATGATCGGCAACGTCTGGGAGTGGACGAGCGACTGGTGGTCGGCCGGCGCGCCCACGCACGGCTGCTGCGCGCCGCGCAATCCGCGGGGCGGCGCCGAAGAGGAGAGCTGCGATCCGCGCGAGCTGCCGGCGCGGATCCCGCGCAAGGTGCTGAAAGGCGGATCGCATCTGTGCGCCCCCAGCTACTGCCGGCGCTATCGCCCCGCGGCGCGCCACGCCCACCCGATCGACACCTCGACCTCGCACGTCGGCTTCCGCTGCGTGCGTCGGCCTCGGTAGTCCCGGGAGCGACGCGCGGGGGCTCGGCCCGATCCCCTCCGGCGCGCCGTAGGGCGAATGTGACGACGGCAAAGGAGGCGTCCGATGGAAGCCCTGAAAACCGTGCTGCCGCTCGTCATCCAGGGCGGCCTGGCGCTGCTGGTGCTGTCCATCGGCCTCAACTCCGAGCTGGAGGACGCCCTCTACGTCCTGCGCCGGCCGGCCAGGCTTGCCCGCGCCTTCATCGCCATCAGCCTCGTCGTGCCGACCGTCGCCGTGCTGGTGGTCAGCTGGCTGCCGCTCGCCCTGCCGGCGAAGGTCGGCGTCATCCTGATGTCGCTGGCGGCGCTGCCGCCCTTCGTGCCGGGGTCCCAGCTCAAGGCCGGCGGCCGCCGGTCGTATTCCTACGGACTCTATGTCGCGTTCGCCGTCCTGACGGTCGTCGTCGTGCCGGCGACGGTCGCGGTGCTGAACCGCTTCTTCGGCGCGGACGCCGAGGTCTCGCTGGCGGTGCTGGGACGCACGGTGCTGCTCTCGGTGCTGGTCCCGCTGATCATCGGCATGCTGATCAACGCGCGCTGGCCGGACCTCGCGGCCCGCATGGCGCCGATCCTCTCGACCGCGAGCATGGCGGTGCTGCTGCTCATCGTGGTCCTGCTGGTCGTCCGCGTCTGGCCGGCCATGATGACGCTGATCGGCAACGGCACGGTGCTGTCCGTCGTGGTCATCTCGGTCGCCGCGATCGCTGCCGGACACTTCCTCGGCGGCCCCGACCCGCGCGACCGGGTCGCGCTGGCGACCGCCGCGGCGATCCGCCATCCCGGCATCGCGCTGATGGTCGCGGGCGGCCTTGCGCCGGATCCGCGCGTCACGGCGATGATCCTGCTCTACGTGCTGGTCACCTTCGTCGTCGTCACGATCTACCAGCGCGGGCTGATGCGCCTGGCCAAGCCCCAGGCCGGAGGCCCCGCCGTGATCGGCGGCGCGCGCTGAAAGTCAGCGCCAGCCGAGCCGCTTCAGGGTCGGGGTGATCGTGTCCCAGTGGGGGCGCGCGCACTCGGCGTGCCAGAGGCCGGTGAGACCCAGCTTGCCTTCGGGATCCTGCCACACGTGCATGTGGGTTGAAGCCTGGTGCTCCAGGATCGGCGTCTTGCACCGCTTGCACCGCGGCCCGCGCGGATCGCCGCCAGGCTCGGCATCGTACGCCATGGTCTCACCCTCCCCCTCGCAAAAGCGCCACCGTGGGATTTAGCGCGCGTTCGGGGCGGTTCGCAGTCCGGCGCGATGTCGCGGTCTGGCTGACCGGCGAACCCTGCGTCCCACCTCAGGTCTCGGCCCGATGCCGCACCAGGCGGGGCCTGCCTAGGTTGGACTGGGCGCGCCGGCGACAACGCGCGTTCAGCAGAAGGATGCCATATGCCTGCCAGCCCGACCTCCGCGACGGCTGCCGCCGCGGTCGACGACTACCCTTGCGCCGTGCGCGAACCGGGCAGCTTCCAAGGCATCCGCGCGCCCGACAGCCTCGGCAGGTTCCTGCACCGGCGCGAGCCGATCTTCCTCGACGCCCGCGCGGCGGCGGGCGGCGGGCGCGCCGCGCTCTACTCGATCGCCGTCTTCGACGTGGAGACCGGTCCGGTCACCATCACCCTGCCCGACGCCGGCCGCCGGCAGATGACGCTGACGGCGATGGACGAGCGCCATGCCCTGCAGGCCGTCTACCACGGCCCAGGAACCCACACCCTCAGCCGCGACCGGCTGGGCGCGCGCCGCGTCATGGCGGTGTTCTGCCTGATGCTCGACCTCGAGACTCCGCGCGAGATCAGCCTCGCCCACGCGCTGCAGGACGCGATCAGGATCCGGCAGCGGGAAAAGCCGACGTCCAGCCACTGGACCACCTTCCAGGCGCCGGTCGCGCTATGAGGGGCGGCGGCGGGCCGCAGTAGGATGCAGGCGGCGTTCAAGACGCTGGCGTCTTACGTCGCCCTGGGCTGCGAGGCCGGCACGGTCATCATCCTGGCGATCGCCGCGCTGGAGGCGGCGGTGCTGGTTGCGCGCGCCCTGCCTCGGCTGGGCGACGCCGCGCTGAAGCGGCGCATCTGGGTGCGCTTCGCGTCCTGGATCGTGCTGGCCCTGGAATTCGCGCTGGCCGCCGACATCGTGGACACAGCCATCACGCCGACGTGGAACGAGATCGGCCAGCTGGCGGCGATCGCGACGATCCGGACCGGCCTCAACTTCTTCCTTGAGCGCGACATTCGATCGGTTGTGCACGTCGCGATCGAGCCGTCCGCTGCAGCCGCTGGCACGCCCGCATGATCGAGCAGCGCGCCCACGCCGGTAACGCCGCCCGCGAGCCGGCAACCAGCGTGATCGGCGAGATCATCGAGCATCCCGTCGAAGTGGTGACGGCGGTCAGCCTCTCAGTGGCGGCGCTGCTCACCTCCTGGTCGGCCTACCATGCGGCAATCTGGGACGGCGTCGAGTCCGCCCAATTCACCCGCGCCGAGGCGCTGCGCACCCAGTCGGCGCAGCTCGCCACCCGCGGCGGCCAGCTGCAGGGCTTCGACATCTTCGTGACGGGCCAGTGGCTCAACGCCTACGCCGACGGCAACCAGCGCCTGCAGGACTTCTACCGCGCCCGCGTCCGCCCCGAGTTCAAGCCGGCCTTCGACGCCTGGCTGGCCTCAAAGCCGCTCCAAAATCCCAACGCGCCGGCATCGCCTTTCGTCATGCCGCAGTACCGCCTCGCGACCAGCGACCAGTCGGCGGCGGCGGAGCGTCAGGCAGCCCAGGCCTTCACCCGCGGCGAGCAGGCCAAGACGGACAGCAACGCCTTCATCCAGATCACCGTGGTGCTGGCCAGCGCGATGTTCTTCGGCGGCATCGGGCAGGTGTTCAAGATACGCCGTGTGCGCCTGGCGCTGATGACGGTCTCCGTCCTCACCTGCCTGTGGGCCCTCGTCAGGGTCGTGATGCTGCCGATCTCGTGAGCGCGAGCTCGCCTGGAGGCGCGGTCCGGCAGGGTCACCCAGACGCCGCCTCAGCTGTTCGCCCGATGGCGGCCCCAGCCCGCGCCTGAAGAATGCCGCGGCAGCGAGCGGAGGTCGACATGCCGAACGGAAAGCCCAACATCCTCATCCTCTGGGGCGACGACATCGGCATCTGGAACGTCAGCCACTTCAGCCGCGGGATGATGGGCTACCGGACGCCCAACATCGACCGGGTCGCCGAAGAAGGCGTGACCTTCACCGACTACTATTCGCAGCAGAGCTGCACCGCCGGCCGCGCCTGCTTCATCACCGGCCAGAACCCGATCCGCACCGGCCTCACCAAGGTCGGCATGCCGGGCGCCACCGTCGGCCTGCAGAAGGAAGACCCCACGATCGCCGAGCTGCTGAAGCCGCTGGGCTACGCCACCGGCCAGTTCGGCAAGAACCACCTGGGCGACCGCAACGAATACCTGCCGACGGTGCACGGCTTCGACGAGTTCTTCGGCAACCTCTATCACCTCAACGCCGAGGAAGAGCCGGAGCTGCCCGACTATCCGAAGGACCCCGCGGTTCAAGGAGGCAGTTCGGGCCGCGCGGCGTGCTGCACAGCTGGGCGACCGACGTCGACGACGCCACCGACGAGCCCCGCTGGGGCCGGGTCGGCAAGCAGAAGGTCACCGACACCGGCCCGCTCACGAAAAAGCGGATGGAGACCATCGACGAGGAGATCACCGACGCGGCCCTCGCCTGGATGGAGAAGCAGGCCAAGGCCGATCAGCCGTTCTTCCTCTGGTACAATTCGACGGCCATGCACTTCCGCACCCACGTCGCTGAGAAAAATCGCGGCAAGAGCGGGCAGGACGAATACAGCGACCGCATGGTCGTTCACGACGAGCAGATCGGGCAGATGCTCGACAAGCTCGACGCGCTCGGCATCGCCGACAACACCATCGTCATGTACTCCACCGACAACGGGCCGGAGAACGACACCTGGCCCGATGGCGCCAACACGCCGTTCCGCGGCCAGAAGGACTCGAACTGGGAGGGCGGCTGGCGGGTCCCGTGCTTCATGCGCTGGCCTGGCAAGATCAAGGCCGGTCTGGTGCTGAACGGCATCGTCTGCCACATCGACATGTTCCCGACGCTGCTGGCGGCGGCGGGCAACCCAAACGTCGCCCAGCAGCTCGTCGACGGCTGCACGGTCGACGGCAAGCACTTCAACGTCCATCTCGACGGCGACAACCAGCTCGCCTACCTCACTGGCGAGTCGGCCGACAGCGCAAGAAATTCCGTGATCTACTTCAGCGATGACGGCGACATCATCGCGGTCCGGATCGGCGACTACAAATTCCACCTGGCGGTACAGCGCGCCAATCAGATGCGCCAGTGGGCCGAGCCGTTCGTCAAGCTGCGGCTGCCGTACATCATGAACCTGCGCCGGGATCCGTTCGAGCGCGCCGAGTTCAACTCGAACACCTACCTCGACTGGATGGTCAATCACGTGCCGCAGATGTACCAGATGCAGGCGGTGATCGCGTCGGAGATCGCCAATTTCACCAAGTTCCCACCGCGCCAGAAGCCGGCCTCGTTCAACCTCGACGCCGTCCTGGCGCAGGCGGCGACCGCCCACGGAAGCTGACGAGGTGGAGGCGACCTGAGCCAGATGGCGCTTCGCGGCGCCCTCGTCCGGCTGACCCCTGCGTGGAGCACCCTGCGCATGGGCCTTGGTCTGCGAAAAGCCGATCGGTGAAATGGCCGACGATCTCCCGAGCGCGAACGTCGCGTCGCTGGTGAGCGCTTTCTACGAGCGCCACCCCTACCCGCCGCCCTTGGACGACCTTCAGGGCTATCGCGAGCGCTGGGACGACCGTCGCCGGCGCGCGGACGCCCACCTGTTCTGGCCCAGCGAGCCCTACCGCGACGACCGCAGCATCCTGGTGGCCGGCTGCGGCACCACGCAGGCCGCCAAGTACGCGCTGCGCTGGCCCAACGCCCGGGTGACGGGCATCGACATCAGCGCCTCCAGCATCGCGTTCACTCAGAAACTGAAGCAGACATACCGGCTGGAGAACCTGCAGGTCCGCCAGCTGCCGGTGGAGCGCGCCGCCGAGCTCGGCGAGGCCTTCGATCACGTGGTCTGCACCGGCGTGCTGCATCACCTGGCGGATCCCGACGCCGGCCTTCGCGCCCTGCGCGAGGTGCTGTCGCCGACCGGCGCGCTGCATCTGATGGTCTACGCGCCCTACGGCCGCGCCGGCGTCTACCTGCTGCAGGACTACTGCCGGCGCCTCGGCATCCGCCCGACGGCGAGCGAGATCGGCGACCTCGTCGCGAGCCTCGCGTCACTGCCGCCGGACCATCCGCTCGCGCCGCTGCTGCGAAGCTCGCCCGACTTTCGCGAGCCGGCCGGTATGGCCGACGCGCTGCTGCATCCGCAGGACCGCGTCCTATTCGGTCCCCCAGCTGCTGCAGTTCCTGCGCGACGGCGGCCTGACCTTCGGGCGCTGGGTGCGCCAGGCGCCCTACCTTCCGCAATGCGGCGCGCTGGCGCTCTCGCCGCACCGCTCGCTGCTGGATCGGCTGGCGCCCGCAGAGCAGTATGCGGCCGTCGAGCTCTTCCGCGGGACCATGGTCCGCCACAGCCTGGTCGCTCGGCACAGCGACCAGCCGGCGTCGGGCCCGGATTTCGAGGGCGACGCCTGGCTCGGCTACGTCCCGGTGCGAATGCCGGACACGATCTCGGTTCGCGAACGGCTGCCGCCCGGCGCGGCGGCCGTGCTGATCAACCGAGGCCACACCTACACCGATCTCTACCTGCCCATCGACTCCGCGCAGGACGCCCTGCTGGCCTCCGTCGACGGCCAGCGTACGATCGGCGAGATGATCGCCGGACAGACGGCAAATCGCGGCGCGGCGCGTGAGCTTCTTCCGGCAGCTCTGGCGCTACGACCAGGTCGTCTTCGACCAATCGAAGCAATGACCCCCGGCCGTGCACGCGCCCGGCCCGGTCCGCCGGTTGAATCGTCGTCAACGGCGGGGCGCGCTGCGCCCCGAACGGGCGGCCCCGCCAGCGGTCGGTCTCCAGCGCCCCGCCGGGGAGGCCTGGGGTCAGCGCCCGATGGCCGCGCGGGCGGCGACCTGAAACGTTCGGCCCCGGTCATGCAACCGCAAGGAGGGGTCGATGGACTCGCGCATCCTGTTCGCCGTGGCGACGCTCGTCGCGTTCATCGCGGCGCCGGCCTCGCGCGCGGCGACGCCGCCGCCCGTATCCCAGGCCGACATCGTCTCTGCCGCCGGCATTGAAGACGACACGCCGACAGCGTCCGCCACACAGACTGCGGTGGTCGCCAGGTCGAGCAACGACGATGGCGGGGGCGACGCGGCGCCGACCGGGCTCGGCCGCCTGACCGCGCCGAACAACCCCACCAATCTCTTCTCGACGCGCGAGGGTTTCAACGCCGACGGCAAGGCCACGCCGGACTTCGAGGCGCAACTCTGGCTCTGGCTCCCGGCCGTGAACGCCGCGGTCGGCCTCGGACGCCCGCCGGGCGTCGACATCAGCGTCGACCGTCCGCGTCCGACCATCGCCGACGTCGTCAACAGCCTCGAGTTCGCCTTCGATTGCGAATGCACCGTCCGCTATGGCGACTTCGTCGGCGAGGTGTCGTTTCTCTACGTCGCCACCAAGCAGAAGACGAGCTTCCCGCCGGTTCCGCCGCTGCTGCCCCCCGCGGTGCTCAACTCCAAGCTCGACGTGATCTACGTCTCGCCCGGCATCGGCTACCGCCTGCTGCGGTCCGAGAACCTCTCGATCGATGCGCGGGCAGGCTTCACCTACGCGGCGCTCAACACCGACGCCGAGTTCGCAGTGGGACAGTTCGCCAGGGCGAAGTCGTTCAGCCCGAGCTTCACCCAGGCGTGGCTCGGCGAGCGCATCGACTACTATCCGACCCCGCACTGGCGCATCGAGAGCACCGCCGCGATCACCGCGGTCGGCGAGGCCAGGAACGGCTGGAACGCCAAGTTCGCCGTGAGCTATCTCTTCAACAAGTGGGTCGACCTCACGCTGGGCTACATGGGCTCGCAGCTGAACCACGACGTGCCGGCGGCCCGCGACGGCTCGCAGCGCAGCGCCAGCATCCTGCTCTACGGCCCGATGGCGGCGCTCGGCGTGCGCTTCTAGCCGGTCGGCGCCCGCTGCGGCCTGCCGCGAGCGCCTCGCCGAGGGTCGTCAGCGATGCCTGGGCCACGTTGGAGGCCAACATGACGGCGCCTGAGCCCCCGGCAAACGCTTCGACCGAGCTCGCTTCCGCGCGCACCGCCCTGGCGCTGGACCGAACCTTGCTGGCCGAGGACCGCACCCTGATGGCGGTCCTGCGGACCTCGCTTTCGCTGATCAGCTTCGGCTTCACGATCTACCAGTTCCTTGGCAAGCTCTCGCTTACGGGGACGCACAATGCGGTGACGCGCGAGTTGGCGCGCAACTTCGGCGCAACCCTGATCGCCGCCGGCATCATCATGCTGATCGGCGGACTCTACGCGCACTTCCGCGGGCTCGCCGCGCTGCGTTCGCGGCGCGGACGGCTCAACGACGAGGGCCTGCTGCGAACCGCGCCCTCCTACCGCCCCACCGTGACGGGGGTCGTCTGCTTGCTGTTGCTGATCCTAGGTCTGATCGCCATCGCCGACATGCTGCTGCGGACCGGCCCGCTGCAGTAGGGCCGCGCTGCGATCCCGGTCCTTCCCTGAGGCGGCGCCGCTCGGCCGCCGAGGCCCACCCGTTCAGGCTGCAGCGTGTGGTCTCGCCGCCGGCGCGGCGGCGATCGTCGACTGCATGGTCGGGGCGAGGCGCCGCGGTGCTTCACCCGATATCGCCAGGCGCCGCGGCTCGTACGCTCGCCCGCCCTTCGCCCGGCCCGGACGGCCGCGTGCGAACTTCCAGGAGGTCTCATGCGATTGCTTCTGATCGGCTGCCTGGCGTTGGGCGCGCTCGCCTTCCAGGCGGAGCAGGCCGGCGCAGCGGCCTGCGCCAACGGCGTCTACCGCGCCGGTTGCGCGGGTCCGAACGGGGCGGTCGTCGCGACCAAGCCGCACGCGGCGCCGCGCGGCGTGCATTGCGCCAACGGGGCTTATCACGCGGGCTGCGTCGGACCGAACGGCGCTGTGGCGACCAGCAAGGGTCCGGTCACGCGCGGGCCCGGCGGCTGCTACTGGCGCAACGGCGCGCACGTCTGCCCCTGAGCCCTGATCCTCCGCACGGGTCCCGCGCGCAGGCTCTGGGCACGCTCATAGACCGGCTTTTCCCAGCTCACGACGGCGGTTAACGCCGGCCTCGCCGGGCGGGGCAAAGACGGCCATCCGCCATAGGGTTCGCGCCGATGCCCGCCCCGGCGGCGCCAACCTAGGGTCGCGCAGCGGCCTGCGCGGCCGAGTGTCCCGGAAGGCGCGCCCATGACCACGGCGTCCGACGCCCGCTTCGACGTACAGCCGACCGCCAGCAACCACTTCGCGTGGATCAACACGATGCTGTCGCTGCAGCGGACGCTGATGGCTGCCACGCGCACGGCGGTGTCGCTGATCGGCTTCGGCTTCACGGTCGCCCAGTTCTTCCAGGGGATGCGCGAGGGCGCGCCGGAGGGCCTGCGCGTGATGCGCCCCGAAGGACCCCGCGACTTCGGGCTGGCGCTGATCGGCGTGGGCGTCCTCTCGCTGGCTGTCTTCACCTGGCAGTACAACGTCGCCGTGCGCCACTTGCGCACGGGTGTGTACGCGTTGCTGGTGGGGGACTCGGCCAGGCCGCTGCTGGCGCCGGTCTACCTCGTCGCCGGGGCCGTCATGTTGATCGGCGTCGCGGCGTTCGTCACCATCTTCATGCGGCTGTAGAACCCCGAGAACCCGGTCGGCCGGCTAGCGGGGCGCCAGCAACCGCTCCACGCTCGTGGCGATGAAGTCGCGCCAGGCGGCGTCGCCGACTAGCTGCGGAGTCAGTGTCTCGGCGTGCATCAGGCCCATGATCAGGCTCATCACCGCCGCGGCGGTCAGCTGCGGATCGGTGGCGGCGTCGATCTCACCGGCGCGCTGGGCCTCGGCGATCTGCTCGGCCATCGCGGCGATATCGCGATCGAGCGAGCCCCGCAGCAGCCGGCGGACCTGGGCGTTCTGGGCGGCCGCATAGTGGATCTCGACCGCGAGCTGGCGCACGCGCTTCAGCCGGCGCGTCGTGTAGGCCGCCACGATCGCCGCCAGCGCCGCAGGCCCGGGCAGACCTTCCGCTTCGGCGGTGGTCGGGGCCGCCTCCACCGCGCGGCGCACGATCGTGAAGAAGAGCTGCTCCTTGCTCTCGAAGTGCTTGTAAATCGCGCCGGCCGTGATGCCCGCGGCGGCGGCGATGGCAGGCATCGAGACGCCGGAGAACCCGCGCTCGGCGAAGAGCCGCTCGGCGGCGGCGAGGATCCGCTCTCGCGTCGCCGCCCCGCCCGACGTTCGGCGCGGGACGCGCGGCGACCCGGCCCTGGCCCTGCCCGGGGCGCCAGCGGCCGGCGCGGAATTGTCGTTCTCGTACGCCATCTTACCCTCACTATGGCGCGTTGCGCCGCCTTGCAAGTGAATGGGTGTTTACTTCCCATTCGGCTTCAAGTAAATGGTCGTTCACCTGAAGCGACGGAACTAGGGTGATGGATCGGACCTGTGTGGTCACCGGATCGGCGTCGGGGATCGGCGCGGCGACCGCGCGCCGGCTTCGCGAGGCCGGCGCCCGCGTCATCGGCTGCGACCTGCATGACGCGGACGTCATTGCGGACCTGGCGACCGAGGCCGGCCGCGCGGCGCTCGCCGAGGGCGCGGCGCGGCTTTCGGGCGGCAAGCTCGACGCGGTGATCGCCAACGCCGGCGGCGGGGCGCCGGAGACGATGCTGCAGCTGAACTTCTTCGGCGCAGTCGCCACGCTGGAGCGCCTGCGCCCGCTGCTGGCCAAGAGCGCGAGCCCACGCGCCGTCGCGGTCTCGTCGATCAGTTCGCTGCGCGCGCCGCCGCCCGGCCTCATCGAGGCGTGCCTCGCGATGGACGAAGAGGCCGCGCTCGCCGCGGCCTGGCGCGCCTACGAGGCAGGCGAGCTCGGCCGCAACGCCGAGGACGGCATGCCGGACGCCGCGCAGGCGCCGCTCGCCCTCTACGGGGCGGCCAAGCAGGCGCTGCAGCGCTGGTGCCGCAAGACCGCGCCCAGCGAGCCGTGGGCCGGCGCCGGCATCCCCCTCAACGTCGTGGCGCTCGGCTTCTACGACACGCCCGCCGCCGCCTACGTGCTCGACGACCCCGAGCGCCGCGCGGCGATGGCGCAGCTTTCGCCCTTGCGCGGCAGCTATCCCGGCCGACCCGAGGCCGCAGCCGCCCTGCTCGCCTGGCTGGCGGGGCCCGAGAACACCCAGATGACCGGCCAGATCCTGTTCGCCGATGGGGGCTTCGAGTGCCGGATGCGAGAGGAGGAGACCTGATGACCATGACCACCACCGCCGACCGCTTCGCCGGCGCCTGGACCTGGGCGCGGACTAACGCCCCGAAAGCCGGCCTCGAGATCGGGGTCAACTTCGCCCTGCCCTTCCTCGTCTACAGCGCCGCGCACGGCCGGCTCGGCGACGTCGGGGCGCTGATGGCCTCCTCGGCGCCGCCGCTCGCCTGGAGCATCGCAGAGTTCGCCCGCCACCGCCGCATCGACGCCATGTCGCTGCTGGTGCTGGCCGGCATCGTGCTGTCGCTGATCGCCTTCTTCGGCGGCGGTGGGGTGCGGTTCCTGCAACTCCGCGAACGGCTGGTCACCGCGCTGATCGGGATGGTCTTCTTGACCTCCGCCGCCATCGGCAAGCCGCTGATCTACGAACTGTCCAAAGCTCGGATCCGGCGCGCTGCGCCCGACGGCCACCTGGGGGCGTTCGAGAGCGTGCGCGAGCATCCGGTCTTCCGGCGGACGATGACGGTGGCCACCGTGGCCTGGGGCGCCGTGCTGGTTGCCGAGTTGGCCGTCAGCGTCGCGCTCGTCCTCACGCTCTCGATCAAGGCCTACATGGTCGCCAGCGCCGTGGTCGGCTATTCGACGCTCGGCCTGATGACGACCTGGACCTGGTGGTACGTGCGGCGGCGCATCGTCCCCCTGGCCCGCGCCGCGGCCCAGGCGGCCGCTGGGGCGAACCTGTCGCATCCTTAACTGAGCGCCCTGCGGCCCCCCTGCTAGCCTCGTCTTGGACGGCCTGGCGGAGGGGCGGCGATGCGTGGCTGGCTCACCTTCCTGATCGTCGTCGGCGCGGTGGCGCTGGCGATCGTGAGCGTGGTCGGCGGCGCCTACTTCGCCATGCACGTTCATTTCAACCCCGCGCCGCCGCAAGCCGTCGCGAGCGCCGGCGCCGACGCGCTGACGCGCCAGCGCGAGGATGTCGGCCAGTTCGCAAAGCTGATGGCGCTCGACTGGTCCTATTCTCCGGCGGCGCGCCACGAGGCGGAGGCCGAGATCGCGGCGCTCGCCGCCCGCCGCGACGTGCTGGCGCCGCCGAAGTTCCGGATGGCGCTGATGCGCATCGCCGCGCTGGCCGACAACGGCCACACGACGGTCTATTCGGCGCCCGGCGGCCTGCCGAACGATGCGCCGATCCGTCTCTACGCGTTCGCGGACGGCGTTCGCGTGGTGCGCGCCAAGGCGTCCGACGCCGACCTGCTGGGCGCCGAGCTGGTCGGCGTCGGCGGCCGCCCGGCGGAGACCGTGCTGCAGGCGCTGGACGCTTACCGGGGCGGGACCGCCGCACACCGCCGCCTGCGGTCGATCACAGCGGTGACCTCGCCCGAGCTGCTCTTCGGCGCCGGGCTGACCACCGATCCGACGCAGGCGACCTATGTTTTCCGGCTCGCGAACGGGCAGCTGGTGGAGCGGACGCTCGTCGGCGAGCTGCAGGACGACCGCTCGCCGACCACCAACCCGCCGCGCCTGATCTCGCCGCAGCCCATCGCCGGCGAGGGCGCCGGCTGGCGCGCCTTGCCGCCCGCGACCACGATCCTGCCGCTGGCGCTCGCCGACCCCGACCGCCCGTTCCGCCTCGCCTGGCCGGGCGGCGGCTGCGTCGCCTACGTGCAGCTTCGCGCCAACGTCGATACGAACGGGCAGTCGATTGCCGGCTTCCTGGGCGCCGCCCGCCGCGAGCTCGAGCGCCGGCGGCCCTGCGGCGCGATCCTCGACCTGCGCTACGACGGCGGCGGCGACTACACGCTGACCAGCGCGTTCGCCCATGCGCTGCCCAGGCTGGTGCGCCCGCCCGGCCGGATCGCGCTGATCACCGGGCCGGACGAGTTCTCGGCCGGCATCACCACGGCCGCGTTCGTGAAGGACGCCGGCGGCGCGCGGGTGACGATCGTCGGCGCGCCGGTCGGCGACCGGCTCGACTTCTACTCGGAAGGCGGCGACGGCTGCCTGCCGCACGCCAGGCTCTGCTTCGACTACGCCACCGGCCGGCATCGCTACGACGGCCCCTGCGACGACTGGCGGACCTGCTATTGGCTGAACCGGCTGTTCCCGGTGCGGGTGAAGACGCTCGACCCGGACATCGCGGCGGGCGCCAGCTTCGCCGACTTCATGGCCGGCCGCGACCCGGCCATCGACCGGGCGCTGGCCGTGGTCAGCGCTGACGCCTGATCCTGATCACAGGCGCGTCAGCCTGCGAAACTGTCACAGGACGGGCGCACTGGCGCCAACTTGCCGCGTTATGCGGAGGTCCCAGGCGGGCCCAAGGGGCGGGCGAGCGTTGGGCGGCGGTAGGCGTTCAGGACGGCTTCATGACCCATAGACTTGGCGTATTCGCGACCGCTGCCGGCTGGGTGCTGGCGGACGAGGAGCGGCTCGAGACCTACGAGACCCGGGATAGCGCGGTCGAGGCGGCGCTGAAGCTGGCGCACATCGCCCGCTGGCGCGGCGCCGAGGTCGAGGTGCTGGCCCAGCAGCACCCCGGCGGCCCGCTGGCGCTGGTCGAGCAGCCCCCAGCGTAGCCGCTACAGCTTCGCCGCGCGCAGCCGCAGCGCGTTGGCGATGACGCTGACCGACGAGAGCGACATGGCCGCCGCGCCGATCTGCGGGGTCAGCAACAGGTGGAAGGCCGGATAGAGCACGCCGGCCGCGATCGGCACGCCGGCGGCGTTGTAGATGAAGGCGAAGACAAGGTTCTGGCGGATGTTGCGCATCACCGCGCGAGAGAGCCGCCGGGCCCTCACCAGGCCTCGCAGGTCGCCCTTCAGCAGGGTGACGCCGGCGCTCTCGATGGCGACATCGGCGCCCGCGCCCATGGCGACGCCGACCTCGGCGGCGGCCAGCGCCGGTGCGTCGTTGACCCCGTCGCCCGCCATGGCGACCGCGCGGCCCTCGTCGCGGAGCTTGCGCACGACCTTGGCCTTGTCCTGCGGCGCCACCTCGGCCTCGACCTCGTCGATCCCTAGCCGGCCGGCAACGGCCAGCGCGGTCGTGCGGTTGTCGCCGGTCATCATCACCAGCCGCACGCCTTCGGCCCTCAGCGCCGCCACCGCGTCAGGCGTGGTCGGCTTGATGGGATCGGCGATGGCCAGCACGCCAGCCAGCTTGCCGTCGACGGCGGCGAAGATCGCCGTGGCGCCCCCTTCGCGCATGGCTTCCGCGTCGGCCGCCAGCGGCGCGGCGTCGACGCCCTCTTGCGCCATCAGCGGCGCGCCACCGAGCACGATCCGCTTGCCGTCGACCGCGCCGGTGACGCCCCTGCCCACCGGCGAGTCGAAGTCGCTCGCCTCCGACAGCGCCAGGCCGCGATCCTTGGCGGCGCGCAGGATTGCGTCGGCCAGCGGGTGCTCGCTGCCGCGCTCCAGACTGGCGGCCAGCCGCAGCAGCTCGGCCTCGTCCTGGCCGGTCACCGTCTTGATCGCCGTCACCGCCGGGCGGCCCTCGGTCAGCGTGCCGGTCTTGTCGACCACCAGCGTGTCGATCTTCTCGAAGCGCTCCAGCGCCTCGGCGTTCTTGATGAGCACGCCGGCGTGGGCGCCGCGCCCGACGCCGACCATGATCGACATCGGCGTCGCCAGTCCCAGCGCGCAGGGGCACGCGATGATTAGCACCGAGACCGCCGCCACCAGCGCGTAGGCGAAGCGCGGCTCGGGCCCGACCGTCCCCCAGGCGATCCCGGCGACGACCGCGACCGCGATCACGGCCGGAACGAACCAGCCAGAGACGACATCCGCCAACCGCTGAATCGGCGCGCGGCTGCGCTGCGCCTCGGCCACCATCTGGACGATGCGCGCGAGCAGGGTGTCGGCGCCGACCTTCTCGGCCCGCATCACGAACGAGCCGGTCTTGTTGATCGAGCCGGCGACGACCCTCGCGCCAGCCTCCTTGGTCACCGGCATGGATTCGCCGGTGACCAAGGACTCGTCGATCGAGACCCGCCCCTCCAGCACCTCGCCGTCGACCGGGACCTTCTCGCCCGGCCGCACGCGCAGGCGATCGCCGACGTGGATCAGATCGAGCGTCACCTCCTCGTCGTTTCCGTCCGCGCGCAGGCGCCGCGCGGTCTTGGGCGCGAGATTGAGCAGCGCCTTGATCGCGCCAGAGGTGCGCTCGCGGGCCCGCAGCTCCAGCACCTGGCCGAGCAGCACAAGCACGGTGATGACGGCGGCCGCCTCGAAGTAGACCGGGACCATCCCGTCCATGTCGCGGAACGCCGGCGGGAAGGCGCCGGGGGCCAGCACGGCGACGACACTGTAGGCCCAGGCCACGCCGACTCCCATCGCGATCAGCGTGAACATGTTGAGGCGCCGCGAGACGAGCGAGCCCCAGCCGCGCACGAAGAACGGCCAGCCGGCCCAGAGCACCACGGGCGTCGCCAGCGCGAACTGGATCCAGTTCGACACCGCGCCAAAGCGCATCGGCGGCCCGAAGAAGTGGCCGCCCATCTCGAGCGCGAACACCGGGACGGTCAGCGCGAGCCCGATCCAGAACCGGCAGGTCATGTCTGCGAGCTCGGGGTTGGGGCCTGCGTCGGCGGTCACCGTCGCCGGCTCCAGCGCCATGCCGCAGATAGGACAGGCGCCAGGCCCCACCTGCCGGATCTCAGGGTGCATCGGGCAGGTGTAGATGGTCCCGGCCATCCCCGGCGCTTCGGCCCGCGGCTCGGGCGGGCTCAGATAGCGGGCCGGATCGGCCTCGAACCTGGCGCGGCAACCGGCGCCGCAGAAGTGGAACGTCTGCCCACCGTGCATCGCGTGGTGCGCGGTCTTGGCCGGATCGACGGCCATGCCGCAGACCGGATCCGTCGCCACGACGTCCGCCGCCTGGTTTTCCGACAAAGCGCGCTCCATACCCTGGGTGGGTATGCACATATACCCTGGCATGGTATACGCAAACCCAGAGACGCCCCGAATAATGGAGCTCTTGCGAGGCCGCCCATGCGACGCGACGACAAGCCCCAGCTGCTCAACCGCCTGAAGCGCATCGAGGGCCAGGTGCGCGGCGTGGCGCGGATGGTCGAGGACAACCGCTACTGCATCGACGTGATGACCCAGCTGCGGGCCGTTCGCGCCGCGCTCAGCCGCGTCGAGAGCGAGCTGCTGAAGGGCCACCTCGACCACTGCATCGAGTCGGCGATCGTCAGCGGCGACGCCGGCGAGCAGCGCCGCAAGGCCGCCGAGCTGGTCGAGCTCTTGGAGCGCGCCGCCAGATAGGCGCCCTCGCCCGCCGCGGCGCCCCGATCGCGTCCAGCGCAACGTGGGCGGCGCGGCTCGATTGTCACGTGCGCGTCACTGGGAGGCTTGATAGGAGGGCCGCGCCGACCATCGCCAGACGTCAGGGAGCGGACGCGTGTCAGAGCCAGTGCTGCGCCGCGCGCACCCTGCCCTGCGCGCGCCTTTCAACATCTGGGACCTGGTGGCGCTGGCGCTGATCGTCGGGGTGTTCCTGACCATCTCGCATGGGGCGCGCGGGACCGTGGCGCCGCTGCGCAGCCTCGCCGAAGCGCCGATCAGCCTCGATCCCTGGCGGCTGCCCGAATATGCGGTGCGCACCAGCATGCGGATGATCGCGGCGATGGCGGCCTCGCTGGCGTTCACCTTCGGCTACGCCACCCTGGCGGCCAAGAGCCGGCACGCGGAGATGGTCCTGGTGCCGCTGCTGGACATCCTGCAGTCGGTGCCGGTGCTGGGCTTCCTGTCATTCACGGTCGCCGGCTTCATGGCCCTGGCGCCCGGCAATGTGCTGGGGGCGGAGTTCGCCTCGATCTTCGCGGTGTTCACGGCTCAGGCCTGGAACATGGCCTTCAGCTTCTACCAGTCGCTGAAGACGCTGCCGGCCGACCTCGACGAAGCGGCGCGCGCCTTCGGCCTGACGCCCTGGCAAAAGTTCTGGCGCCTGGAAGCGCCCTACGGCGCGCCGGCGCTGATCTGGAACATGATGATGTCGATGGCCGGCGGCTGGTTCTTCGTCACCGCCTCCGAGGCGCTGACGGTCGGCAACACCACCGTCACCCTGCCTGGCGTCGGCTCCTACATCGCCGCGGCCAACGCCAAGCAGGACTTCGCCGCGGTCGGCTGGGCGGTCGCGGCGATGGCGGTCACCATCCTGATCTTCGACCAGCTGGTGTTCCGCCCGCTGGTCGCCTGGGCGGAGAAGTTCCACATGGAGCTCACCGCCTCGTCCGACCCGCCGCGGTCGTGGATGCTCGACGTGCTGCGCCGCACGCGGCTGATGGCGCGGGTGGGCCGCCCGCTCGGCGAGGGCGCGCGCTGGGTCGCATCGTTCCGCTTCATGCGAGCGCTGCCGCAGCCGCCGGCGCTGTCCCGGCGCGGGGAGCGCACGCTGGATATCGTCTGGATCGCCGTGGTGCTGGCGCTGGCGGCGCTGGCGGGGCTCGAGATCGTCCGCTTCGTCTCGCGCGAGCTCTCCTGGGCCGACCTCTGGCACGCCGTCTCGCTGGCGTTGCTCACGCTGCTGCGGGTCATGGTGCTGATCGCGCTGGCCTCGCTGATCTGGACCCCGATCGGCGTCTGGATCGGCCTCAGGCCGAAGTGGGCCGAGCGCGTGCAGCCCGTCGCCCAGTTCCTGGCCGCCTTCCCGGTGAACCTGCTCTACGGCGCCGTCGTCTCCGGCATCATCGCCTTCAACCTCGACCCGAACGTCTTCCTGAGCCCGCTGATGGTGCTGGGGACCCAGTGGTACATCCTCTTCAACGTGATCGCCGGCGCGTCGGCCTATCCCACCGACCTGAAGCAGGCCGCGCAGTCGTTCGGCGTCAAAGGCTGGCAGTGGTGGCGCACGGTGATGGCGCCCGGGATCCTGCCCTACTTCGTCACCGGCGCGCTGACGGCCAGCGGCGGCGCCTGGAACGCGGCGATCGTCTCCGAGGTCGTCTCTTGGGGCAGCCACCATCTGCGCGCGGCGGGGCTGGGCGCCTATATCGCTGACGCCACCGTGGCGGGCGACTATCCGCGCATCGTGCTGGGCGTGGCGGTGATGAGCGTGTTCGTCGTCGCCTTCAACCGTTCGGTCTGGCGTCCGCTCTATCGCCTCGCTGAACGCCGCTACCGTTTCGCTTGAGAAGGAGGGCCGCGCCATGCCCAAGACGACGGACGCCCAGCGCCTCCTCGAAGTGCAGGAAGTCCGCATGGCCTACGGCGCGGACGGCAAGGGCCCGCTGGTGCTGGACGGCGTGAACGTGGCGATCGACGATGGCGAGATCGTCTCGCTGCTCGGCCGCTCCGGGTGCGGCAAGTCCTCGCTGCTGCGGATCATCGCCGGGCTCCTGAAGCCCACCAACGGGCGCGCGCTGTGGCAGGGCGAGCCGATCACCGGTCCCTACCCGGGCGTCGCGATGGTGTTCCAGAGCTTCGCCCTCTTCCCGTGGCTGACGGTGGAGCAGAACGTCGAGCTGGGACTGGAGGCCCAGCGCACGCCGGCCGCCGAGCGGGCGCGGCGGGCGAGCGAGGCGATCGACCTGATCGGCCTCGGCGGCTTCGAGAGCGCCTTCCCGAAGGAGCTGTCGGGCGGCATGCGCCAGCGCGTCGGCTTCGCCCGGGCGCTCGTCGTCCACCCCGAACTGCTCTTGATGGACGAGCCGTTCTCGGCGCTCGACGTCCTGACCGCCGAGACCATGCGCACCGACATCATCGACCTCTGGATCGAGGGCCGCCTGCCGATCCGCTCGGTGCTGATGGTGACCCACAACATCGAGGAGGCGGTGCTGATGAGCGACCGCATCCTGATCCTGTCGTCCAACCCCGGCCGCATCATGGCCGAGATCAAGATCAGCCTGCCCCACCCGCGCAATCGCGACGACCCGCGTTTCCGCCAGCAGGTCGACGACATCTACGGACGCATGACCGCTCGCGCGCCGGGCGACCGCGGCGACGGGCGCGGGTTGGGCGGCTTTCCCGGCGTCGGCGTCGGCATGGCGCTGCCGCCGGTCTCGATGGGCGAGCTCGCCGGCCTGATGGAGACCCTGTCGGCCTCGCCGGACGGCCGCGACGACCTGCCGGCGCTGGCCGAGGAGCTGAACTTCGAGGTCGACGATCTCTTCCCGATCGCCGAGACGCTGCAGCTGCTGCGGTTCGCCGAAGTGGCGCAGGGCGACATCCAGCTCACCCCCGCCGGCCGCCGGTTCGCCGAGAGCGACCTGGAAGACCGCAAGCGCCTGTTCGCCGAGCATCTGGTGGCCTACGTGCCGCTCGCCGCCCTCATAAAGCGGGTGCTCGACGAGCGCCCCAACCACCGCGCCCGCGCCGCCCGCTTCTCCGAGGAGCTGGAGGACTTCATGAGCGAGGACTACGCCGAGGAGACCCTGAAGGCGGTGGTCGACTGGTGCCGCTTCGCCGAGCTCTTCACCTACGACGAGGCCGACCAGACCTTCGCGCTGGAGGAAGCGTAGGAAGGCGGCCGCTCAGCCGGCGCCGTGGCCGTGCCGGTGGTGGAGGTCGGGGTAGTGCGGATGTGCGTGCCGCAGCGGCGCGTGGCGGTGGCGGTGCGTGTGCGGCTCGCCGGGCGGATCGTCAGCGCCGTGCGCATGCTGGTGGTGGATGTCGTGGACGTGCCGATGCTCGTGCTCGAGCGCTTCGTGTGCGTGCTCGTGCTCGTGGCGTTCGGAGAGATGCAGCCATACGCCCGCTCCCATCAGCAGCGCCGCCGCGACCAGCTGAAGGCTCGGCGGCTCGCGAAACATCAACAAGGCGAGCCCGGCGCCCAGGAATGGCGCGGTCGAGAAGTAGGCGCCGGTCCGCGCGGTCCCGAGATGCCGCAGCGCCAGCACGAACAACGCGAGGCTGACGCCATAGCCCAGGAAGCCGACCGCGCCGGCGGCCGCGATGGCCGCGAGCCCAGGCAGACGCGCCCCGTGCGCCAGGGCAAGCGCCAGGTTCACGGCGCCGGCGGCCAGCCCCTTGATCGCAGCGATCTGCACGGGGTCCGCGGCCGAGAGCTTGCGGGTCAGATTGTTGTCGACGCCCCAGGCGACGCAGGCGCCGACCACCGCGACGGCGCCGAGCCCCAATCCGCCGGTTCCTGGCCCGCCCGGCCCGCCCCGCCAGGATAGGGCCAGGGCGCCCGCCAGGATGGCGGCGGCGCCGACCAGCAGTCGCCGGTCGACGTTCTCGCGGAACACGACCCAGGCGATCGCCATGGTGGCGAGCCCCTCCACGTTCAGCAGCAGCGCCGCGGTCGAGGCCGGCGTCGCGGCCAGCCCGATCATCAACAGCAACGGTCCGACGACCCCGCCGGCCAGCACGACCAGCGCCAGCCAGGGCGCATCGGCGCGCCGCAGCGGCGCTTCCGCCGGCAGGCGCAGCGCGCTGCGCGCCGCCAGCGCCAGGCTGAGCCCGACCCCGGAGCCGAGGTAGAGAAGCCCGGCCAGCAGCCAGGGGTCGACGCCGGCGCCGAGCAACAGCTTGGCCAGCGGCGTGCTGGCGCCGAAGAGAGCGGCCGAGGCCAGCGCCATCGGCGCGCCGGGCCATGCGAGCCATCCGAGCGCGGTCCGGTCAGTCACGCGTCCATCCTCGGCCGCCAGCCACGGTTACCATCGTCGGGTCTCTGCAGGTCATCTTATCGGTTGACGTCGTTTGCACCCCATTGGCGGCCTCGCGCGTTAAAGCTCGGAGCCAAGCTGAGGCGCGGCGGCAAATTAGGAGTGACTGATGGGTATCATCGTATGGCTGGTGCTGGGCCTGATCGCCGGGTTCATCGCCAGCAAGATCGTCAACCATACCGGCTCGGGCATCATCATGGACATCGTGCTCGGGGTCGTGGGCGCCCTGGTGGGCGGCTTCCTGTTCTCGATCTTCGGCGCGACCGGCGTGACCGGTTTCAACATCTACTCGATGATCGTGGCCATCGTCGGCGCGGTCGTCGTGCTTTTCATCTACCACGCCCTCATCGGGCGACGAGCGCTCTAACGAGGGCTGTCACAGCCAAAGCCTGCGAGATCCCGTCGCCGTCCTCGGCGGCGGGATTTTCGTTTGGGGCGCCGCCGCCCTACTTCACCTCGACCGGCAGCTTCACGTCGCAGACGCTGAAGTCGACCGGGTTGGAAGCGGCCCCGGCGCGCAGGATCGCGGCCTTGGCCCAGGCGCTGGCGCCGTCGACCACCCGTACCTTGGGCCGGCTGGCCTCGGGCATGTCGGCCACCACCTTGACGCTGACCATCTTGTCCTGCGGCGCGGCCACCGGCTCGCCGGTCTTGATGGCGTCGACCACGTCCTGGCCAGCCAGCACGCGGCCGAAGGCGGTGTACTGCTTGTCGAGCGCGTGGCTGCCGCCATCCACCGAGGTGGTGTTGGTGCGCATGATGAAGAACTGGCTGTTGCCGCTGGCCGGATCGTCCGAGCGGGCGATGCCGAGCACGCCGGCGCAGTAGGTTCCCCACGCGTCGACCCGGTGATCGACGGTCAGCAGGCCGAGATCCATCGACTGGCTGACCACCGGCAGGCTGCCGACGAAGCCCTCCTCGGCGCCGTTGGTCTTGAAGACCGGCGCGAACGGCGTGTCCGAGCCGCGCTTGAAGGTGAACTCAGGCTGCAGGTTGGGAAGCGACGACTGGCCCACGCCGGTGTCGAGCGGATCGCCGGTCTGGTCCATGAAGTTGTCGATCACGCGGAAGAAGGCGCGGCCGTCGTAGACGCCCTGGTGCGCCAGCTGGCGAACCCGGTCGGCCGCCTGCGGGGCGGCCAGGTCGTTGAGCTCGACCAGCACGCGCCCCTTGGTGGTCTCGATCACCAGCAGGTCCTTCGGGTCGGGGGTTCGGAAATCGGCGTCGGTGGGCGGGGCCGGCGGCGCGGCGGGCGCCGCGGCGGCCTTCGGCTTGGCGGCGGCGATCGAGACGCCGGCGGCGAGCGCAAGCGCGGCGGCGTAGGCGAGATGGGGCTTCATCGATTGAGGCGGGCCAGATCCTGGTGACGGTCGTCCCGCGCTAGCGCGGCCGCAAGGCGACCGCAAGGCGCGTCTGTTGCGCCCCGGCGATCCTTCAGCCGCGCCCGACCCTGGCGAGCAGGCGCCGCTGGACGCCCGGCGGCACGAACGGCGCCACGTCGCCGCCCATGCTGACGATGTCCTTCACGAGACGCGAGGCGATCGCCTGGTGGTGCGGGTCGGCCATCAGGAACACGGTCTCGATCTCGCGGTCGAGCTGCTGGTTCATGGCGGTGAGCTGGAACTCGTTCTCGAAGTCGGAGAAGGCCCTCAATCCCCGCACCAGCACCTGGGCGCCCAGCTGCGCGCGCCGCGTTGATGGTGAGGCCCGAATAGCCGTGCACCACGATCTCGGCCTGGTTCTTCAGCGATCGGGTCTCCTCGCGCAGGATCTCCATCCGCTCCTCGAGGCTGAACATCGGGACCTTGCCGGTGTCGACGGCGACCCCGATCACCAGCCGGTCCACGAGCTTCACCGCCCGGCCGATGATGTCCAGATGGCCGTTGTGGATCGGATCGAAACTGCCTGGGTAGAGGCCGGTGCGGGTCATCGAGCATCCTCGTGAAGGCGGCGGGCTGGCCGGCCGAGCTTCCACGAGGAAATCGCGCCCGTGTCAATCGTGCGAAACCGGTGCGCGAAACGGGTGCGCGGACGCCGGCGGCGGAAGGACCGCCGCCGGCGTCCGGCCGAATTCAATCAGAGCGCTGGGCTACTTGAGCTGGACCGACATGCCGGTCGGGGCCAGCGACAAAGAGAGGCCCGCGGACGTCGAGCGGGCTTTGATCTCGACCCCCTTCTCGTTGGTCATATCGAGCACGCCGGCGCCGGCGCCGGCAGTCGCCGACGCGCTGATCGCCGTGTAGGTGCCGACGATGTCGTGCGCACTGTGCAGGTTGTAGACCTCGCCCTGAGCGCTGTAGCTGTTCGCGCCGATCGAGCCCACGCCAATGCCGCTGACCTTGATCGCAACGCTGCGGCCCCGGTAGTGCAGCGTGCCGCTGCCCCAATTCACGCCGGCGATGAAGGCGACGTGGCCGCCGCTGAAGTTGATGGTGGCATCCGGCGCGGCCATGGCGGACGTGGCGGCGAAAAGGCCGCCGGCCATGGCGGCCGCGGCGAGCACGCGAACTGGTGCGAAGCGTTGCATGGATCGAATCTCCGTGACGGCTAGGCTCCAAACGAAGCTGAGCCCTTTGCGTTCCCGCGTTTACGCCCATCGCGCGACAATTGCCAAAGCCAGTTGTATGCCTGTCGCACGCACGCAACAGTCAGCCGCCCACCGGCCGCTTCATGATCTATATCTGACTGGACTTGCGGCGAGCCGGTCGATTGGCCGCCGTTCGCAGTGGCCGGGGAAAGACCCCCAGGCGCAGCGGCCAGAGCGCGCAGCGGATCGCGACGCACCGGCGCACCTCGCCCACCTCGCCGCAGCAGCAGTCGAGGCAGTGGGCGCGGATCGCCGCCATGACGGGGCGAAGCCGCACGCCAGCGGCGCCGAAATCCGCCGCCGTGAATTCCTCGGATTGCGGCCGATCAGCTCTCCCCGGTCGGCCGGGAGCGGCGAGGGCGTCAGCAGCGGCGAAGCGGCGCGCCGGCCGCTTGTCGTATCGTTACTAATAGTGTCGTAGATGGGTCGAGGGTGAAGCATCGTCAAGCGCCGCGCCGTGGCGCTATCCGAAAAAAGTGGCCGCTGCGCGCCGTTTTCGCCCGCCGCGCGTTCGCCGGGGGGACCAGACGCGGCCGCTACGCCGGCTTCCAAAAACTGCCCGCTGCGGGGGTATTTCGGCGCCGGGCGTCGCTTCTGCAGCCAGCGGACCGGCTCAGGACTCGCCGGCCTCCCCGTTCTCGTCGGCTGCGTCGTCCTCTTCCGCCGCGCCGTCCTCTGGCGCGCCGTCCTCTGGCGCGCCGTCCTCTGGCGCGCCGTCGCCTTCGATGCGCTCGACCGAGACCACATGCTCGTCCTCCGCCTTGCGGAAGATGACCACGCCGGTCGAGTTGCGCGCGGTGAAGCGGATCTGGTCGACCGGCACGCGGATCAACTGACCCTGGTCGCTGACCAGCAGGATCTCGTCGGTCTCCTCCACAGGGAACGACGCGACCAGACGGCCGCCGCGCCTCGTGAGATCGTGGGCGATCAGACCCCGGCCGCCGCGTCCGGCGCGCCGGTAATCGTAAGCAGACGTGCGTTTGCCGTAGCCCTCTGACGACACGGTCAGGATGAACTGTTCGGCTGCGCCCAACTCGGCGATGCGCTCCAAGCTGAGGCTGACATCGGCGACGTCGCGCTCCTCTTCGTCGTCGGCAGGGCCTGCTTCGTCGGGCTCGCCGTTCTCGCCGGCGTTCGCCGCCGCGCGTACGGCGATGGCATGCTTCAGATAGGCCGCGCGCTCGTCAGGCGTCGCTTCGACAGCGCGCAGGATGGCCATCGAGATCACTTCGTCGCCGTCGGCGAGGCGTATGCCGCGCACGCCGTCCGATTCGCGGCCGGCGAAGACGCGCACGTCGTCCGCCGGGAAGCGGATGCAGCGGCCGAGCGCGCTGGTCAGCAGCACGTCGTCCGCTGGACTGACAGAGCGCCACGCCGATGATGGCGTCGCCCTCGTCCAGCTTCATGGCGATCTTGCCGTTCTTGTTCACCTGCACGAAGTCGGAGAGCCGGTTGCGGCGAACGCCGCCGGAGCGGGTGGCGAACATCACGTCCATGCCTTCCCAGGCCGCCTCGTCCTCCGGCAGCGGCAGGATCGAGGTCATCGTCTCGCCCAGCTCGATCGGGAAGAGGTTGATGAAGGCCTTGCCGCGGGCGGTGGCCGCGCCGATCGGCAGTCGCCAGACCTTCAGCTTGTAGACCTTGCCGCCCGACGAGAAGAACAGCATCGGGGTGTGGGTCGAGGCGGAGAAGACGCGCGTCACGGCGTCCTCTTCCTTGGTCGACATGCCGGCCTTGCCCTTGCCGCCGCGGTTCTGGGCGCGGAAGGTGTTCAGCGGCGTGCGCTTGACGTAGCCGCCGTGGGTGACGGTGATCACCATGTCCTCGCGGACGATCAGGTCCTCGTCCTCGAGGTCGGCGTCGCCTTCGACGATGGTGGTGCGGCGCGGGCACGGCGAACTGCGCCTTCACCTCCTCCAGCTCGGCGCGGACCACCGCCATGATCTTCTCGCGCGACGACAGCAGGTCGAGGTTGGCCCTGATCTCGTCGGCAAGCCCCTGCGCCTCGGCGAAGATCTCCTCTCGCCCAAGGCCGGTCAGGCGCGAGAGCGTCAGCGCCAGGATGGCGCGGGCCTGCTCTTCGGTGAGCCGCACCCGTGATCGCCATCGATCAGCGCCGTGCGCGGGTCGGCGATCAGCTCGATCAGCGGCAGCATGTCGCCCACCGGCCAGTCGCGGCCGGCCAGCCGCTCGCGCGCCTCGGCCGGGTCCTTCGACGAGCGGATGATGTGGATCACCTCGTCGATGTTGACCACCGCGATGGCGAGGCCGACCAGCATGTGGCCGCGGTCGCGCGCCTTGGTGAGCTCGAAGCGGGTGCGCCGGACACCACGTCCTCGCGGAAGCTCCACGAAGGCCGCGATCATGTCGCGCAGGGCCATCAGCTGCGGGCGCCCCGTGGTCCAGCGCCAGCGCGTTGACCGGGAACGACGATTGCAGGGCCGTGAAGCGGTAGAGCTGGTTCAGCACCACGTCCGCCGAGGCGTCGCGCTTCAGCTCGATCACCACGCGCAGGCCCTGCCGGTCGCTCTCGTCGCGCAGCTCGGCGATGCCCTCGATGCGCTTCTCGCGGGCCAGCTCGCCGATCCGCTCGCACAGCGCGGCCTTGTTCACCTGGTAGGGTAGCGAGGAGATGATGATCGCATCGCGGCCGGCGCGCAGCGTCTCGATCTCGGCCGCGCCGCGCACGATCACCGGACCGCGGCCGGTCATCAGCGCCTGGCGGGCGCCGGTGCGGCCGATGATCTCGCCGCCGGTCGGGAAGTCCGGGCCGGGCACGATCTCGAGCCAGCGCCTCGAGCCGTGATCGGTCGGGTCGTCGATCATCGCCAGGCACGCGTCGACCACCTCGCCGAGGTTGTGCGGCGGGATGTTGGTGGCCATGCCGACGGCGATGCCGCCCGAGCCGTTGACCAGCAGGTTGGGGATCCGCGCCGGCAGCACCGACGGCTCGCGCTCCTTCTCGTCGTAGTTGGCCCGGAAATCGACCGTGTCGCGGTCGATGTCCGCCATCATCGCCTCGGCGGCCTTGGTCAGCCGGCACTCGGTGTAGCGCATCTGCGCCGGCGGATCGTCGTCGACCGAGCCGAAGTTGCCCTGGCCGTCGATCAGCATCAGCCCCATGCGAGAACGGCTGCGCCATCCGCACCAGGCTGTCGTAGATCGCCAGGTCGCCGTGCGGATGGTACTTGCCCATCACGTCGCCGACCACGCGGGCCGACTTCACGTAGGGCCGGTCCGAGGTGTGGCCCTGCTCGTTCATCGAGAACAGGATGCGGCGGTGCACGGGCTTCAGCCCATCGCGCGCGTCCGGCAGCGCGCGCGCCACGATCACGCTCATGGCGTAGTCGAGGTAGGAGCGCTGCAGCTCTTCCTCGATGGCGATGGGGGCTACGGCGCCGCGCCGATCGTCGTCGGCAGGCGGTTGGGTTTCGTCGGTCAATTTATGGGAATTCAGTCGGTCAGAATCAGACGCTTAGATAGGGACTCCATGCTAGCATCCGGGACCCCCCGACGCCACCATTCCCGGGCGCGCGGACCTTGACATGTACATATTGGCCGCCCAGCATGTACACATGAAGGAAGTGACGCTGACCGAGCTGCGCCGGAACATCTTCCGCCTGGTCGACGAGGCGCTGGCGACCGGCGAGCCGATCGTGGTGAAGCGCAAGGGCCGAACGGTGACGCTGGCGCCTGACGCAGCGACACAGCCGAGCGGCCGGCCGGCGCCGGACGACGAGGAAGGCTGGGCGAAATTCTGGGCCCAGCCCTCGGAGATCAAGGAAGACCTCAGCCTTGATGAGCTCAACGAGGCCTCCCGGGCTTATTGGCGGTGGGATGAAGAGCCCGAGCTCGAACTCGTGATCCACCTCGATACGCACGCGGTTGTGTGGCTCGCGGAACGATCGGCCCGGCTCAGCCAGACGGCCAAGCGGCTCGCCGAACGAGAGGCGCTGTTCATCTCGCCTGCCGTCGACTTCGAGCTCGAAGTCTTGGCCGAGGCCGGACGGCTGAGGAGCGACGCTGGACGCATCCTTAGTGTGGCCATGCGCGACTACAATCTCATCCACTCGGCCGCACCTTTCATCGACGTCGTGGGGAGGGCGCGCACCTTTGCGTGGACCCGCGATCCCTTCGACCGTCTGATTGTCGCCAACGCCATGGCCGACGGCGTCCGGCTGCTGACAGCCGACACATTGATCCTGCGGCACTTCAAGGATGCGATCTGGTGAGCGGCCCGACCGTCGCGTTGACGCGGCTTCGCCCGCGGCGCTAGGGGCGGCGCATGGACGTTGTTCGCTATCTTACGGGCCCGACGCGCGTCGCGCTGGGGCTGGTCGCCGTGTCCGCCGCGGCGGTGCATTTCCGCGGCAAGGCGCGGCTGAAGTTCGCACGCCAGCTCACCGACCACTCGACCTTCACGGCGCCCTACAACGCGCTCGTCTACCTCGCCTCGCGGGCGCCGGCCCGGCCGTTCCTCGATCCGGACGACTTCCCGGCGCTGAAGAGCGTCACCGAGAACTGGCAGGTGTTCCGCGACGAGGGCCTGCGGCTGCTGGACGAGGGCAAGGTGCGCGCCGCCACCGGCGACAACGATCTCGGCTTCCACAGCTTCTTCAAGCACGGCTGGAAGCGCTTCTATCTGAAGTGGTACGACCATCCGCTCCCTTCGGCCGAGGCGCTCTGCCCGCGCTCCGCGGAAATCCTCCGCGGCGTTCCGAGCGTGAAAGGGGCGATGTTCGCCACGCTGCCGCCGAGGGCCTACCTGGGCAAGCACCGCGACCCGTTCGCCGGCGCGCTGCGCTATCACCTCGGCCTTCGCACGCCCAACCACCCGAAGTGCTGGATCGCCGTCGACGGGGTGAGGCACAACTGACGCGATGGCGAGGCGGTGGTGTTCGACGAGACCTTCGTCCACGAGGCCTGGAACGGGACCGACGTCACCCGCCTCATCCTGCTGTGCGACATTGAGCGGCCGCTGGGCGGCCCGATGCGGCCGATCAACCGCTGGGCCATGCGCCACGTGATGGGCGCGACCGGCTCGCCGAACGAGGACGGCGAGCGCGTCGGCGCGATCAACCGCCTCTATGCCCGCGTCGCCGGCGTGCAAAAGGCGATCAAGCACCTGAAGGCGAAGAACCGCCCGCTCTACGAAGCGCAGAAGTGGGCGACCATCCTCGCCGTGCTCGGCCTGCTGCTGGCCCCTTACTGAGCCCGCGGAATACCCGCTCACGCGGCGAACGCCGGGATGAGCGGAGGGCGGCCCTAGAACGGGATCTCGTCGTCGAGGTCGGCGGTGAAGGTTTCCTTCGGGCCGCTGGCCTGGCGCGGGCCGCTGGCGTAGCCGCCGAAGTCGCCCTCTTCGCGGCTGCCGCCTTCGCCCTTGCCGTCGAGCATGGTGAGCTCGCCGCGGAACTTCTGCAGCACCACCTCGGTCATCTGCCGCTCGGCGCCCGACTGGTCCTGGAACTTGCGGGTCTGCAGAGCGCCCTCGATGTAGACCTTCGAGCCCTTGCGCAGATAGTTCTCGGCCACCTTCACCAGGTTGTCGTTGAAGATCACCACCCGGTGCCACTCGGTGCGCTCGCGCCGCTCGCCGGAGTTGCGGTCGCGCCAGCTCTCGGACGTCGCGATCGAGAAGTTGGCGACCCGGTCGCCGGAGTTGAGGGTGCGGATCTCGGGATCGCGCCCCAGGTTGCCCACCAGGATGACTTTGTTCACGCTGCCCGACATCGGGGCCTCCTTTCATCGCCCGGCGACCCAAGAAAGACCGCGCCGGCATCACAGGCGCGACGCTACGCCGGCCAAATCGCCAACGCAAGCGATTTGTTCGTCGTTTGTTCTCTCTCCACAGGTGATTGCGGCGGCCGCGCCGTCGCTGGAGGCCGCTACTGCGGGGCGGAGCCGACCGGCACCAGCTGGTCGCCGCTGCGGACCAGGAACGGATAGCGCGGCCCCTGGTAGGTCTCGGCGGTGAAGACGCCCTCCTCGCCGAGGAACAGGAAGTTGCCCTGGTAGGCGCCGACGATGTCGCGCGCACCGCCGCCGAGCGAAAGGAAGCGCACGCGCATCGCCTCCAGCTGCGCGGCGCAGTGCTCCATGTCGGGCACGTTGCTCGCCACGACGTTGAACTGCGGCTTGCCGTTCTGCATCGTGGCCAGGTGGTAGCAGACGCCCGGATTGGTCGGCGCCGGGACCTGCGAGCTGCAGCCGGCAAGCGCCAGGACGCCGATGAGCGCGGCGAGGCTGAAAGCGGCGGCGGCGATGGCGTTGCGGGGCGAGTCATCGCGCGGACACTACAACGCGCAAGGCGAGCCGGTCACCCCGCCGCGCTCGCGCAGGGCGGCCAGGGGTCGATCAGGCTCGCGAAGTCGCGGTTGTCCGACGAGATCTCCAGGCGCCCGCCCATCACCCTGAGGGTCTGATCGCCCCAGCGGCCGTAGAAGGTCTCGTCCGCGCCCGGGCAGCGGCCGGCGAACAGCGCCTGCACGCAGGCCTGCATGCCAAGCGGCGTCGGGAACTTGCGCCAGCCGCCGGTCTGCCAGCGCCAGCAGGCCTGGCCGGCGCCGGCGTCGGCGAGCGCGCCGGGCCGGGCCGCGTTGGTCGCGCCCGGCGCCGCCGCCTCGGTCACCGGCAGCGACTGCGGCGGCGCCTGCGACGGCAGCGGCGTCAGCGTCGAGGCGCCGTTGGTGGCGGCCGCCAGCGCGCCGGATGGATCGAGCCCGACGTCCAGCGCGCCGGTCGCAACGCCGTTGCGCTGCGCGCAGACCGCCAGCGGCAGCTCGCCGACGAACTGGCCGCCCACGAAGCAGCGTAGCGGCCGCTTCGGGTCGAGCTTGGCGTCGTCGTCGCGGCCGGAGACGACCACCAGGCCGCCCTGCGAAGCCGGCGGCGGCCCCACCGGCGCACGGCTGTGCGAGAAGATCACCCACGCGACCGCGAGCCCGAGCACGAGCGCCACGCCCGCGCCGCCGAGCGCGATCACGCGCCGATCCTTCAGGAACTCCATCCGCCTTGCTTGTCCCCGCGGCCGCCGGGCCCCCGCTAGGGCGAACATAGCGCCCGACACGGACGAAACGCCAGTTCCGCCGGCTAAGCCGCCAGGGCCGCGCCGGCTCGGGCGAGCAGCAGCGCCTTCGTCGCCGCGAGGGCGCGCCCGATCGGCGCGCGGCGGTAGTCCCAGATCGGCTCCGGGCCGGCTGGCTGGATCACCATGCCGGCGTTGGCCTCGAAGAGCAGCACCTCGCCGCTGGCCGAGAGCCCGAAGTCGACGCCGCCGTAGTCGAGCCCGAGCCGCGCGCCGATCGCGCCGAGCGCCGCCATGGCGCGAGGTCCGAGCACGCCTGGCATGTCGGCCAGGAAGCGGGCCTCCTCGGCGCGGGCGGCCGCGCACTCGGCCATGGCGGCGGAGAAGTAGTGCACCTTCCAATCCGGCGAGATGGCCAGGTGCAGCGGGTAGAGCGCGCCGCCGATCATCATGACGCGGTACTTGCGGAACCGCCCGTCGGCGCCGCGCGCATCGAGCGGTTGGATCGCGAGCAGTTCGTCGCCGGGCAGGTCGGCGATCGCCGCGGCGAGGTCTTCCGGCCGCTCGACGCGCACGAAGTGCTGGCCGGTGTGGAAGCCGGGCGCGCGGACGAGGCGCGGGAAGCCCAGGCGGGCGTCGCCGAGCTCGGCGCGGCGCAGCGTGCGGATCTCCGGGGCGACGAGGCCCGGGACGCCGGCCAGGCGCTGGGCGGTCCCGGCGCGGGTGGTGAGCGCGACGGCGGCCGGCGCGTTGACGATCGGCGCGGCGGACCGGGCGGCGACCTCGGCCGCCTTGCCGAGCGCCACAGGGCAGAGGTCGGCGTCGCCGATCGCGTTGAAGATCAGCGCATGCGCCGGCAGCGGCCGCGCGGGGTCATGGCCCTCGGCGTAGAGGACGGTCACTGCAAAGATCGTGTCGTCGAGCAAGCGCGCGCGTCGGGATGTTGCCGCCCTTCGCGGAGACCAGCAGCAGCACCTGACACCGGCGGCCGCGCGCCGCGATAGGGCTGCGGCGCCAGCCAGCCCTCGGCGAAGCCGGCGCGCCAATGCGCCTCCGCCGTGGCGGGATCGCCGAGCGCGGTGAGCGCGCGCGCCATGCCCTGGTGCGCGGCCGCGAGGTTCGGCGCGAGCGCCAGCGCCGCGGCGAAGGCGGCCCGCGCCGCCTCGAACTCCCCGGCCTCGATCATCAGGCCGCCGAGATTGACGTGACCGGCCGGCTCTTCGGGGTGGCAGTAGGCCGCCTGGCGGCAGCAGGTGAGCGCCGCCGAGCGATGACCGCTGCGCAGGGCGAGGCGCGCGAGCTCCAGCAGCGCCTCCAGGCAGGCCGGATCGCGCTTCAGCGCATCCAGATAGGCGCGCTTGGCCGCCTCGTCATCGGCGTGCGCGGCGAGACAGCGGCCGCGCGCCAGCAGATCGGCGAGGCAGGGCTCGGCGGATACGGCGGCCGGCGTCACGCGGGGCGGGTCCTGGGACTTGCGGAAGTCGCCCAAGGGTCGGCGGAACATGGTTAACGAATCGCGGCCAAGCTGAGCCCTAGAACGACGCACGGACTTGCCCCACGATGACCGACGCCACCGCGCCCGCCATCGACCCCACCCAAGGCGCGACTCATCACCCGGACCTGACGACCGGCCTCGAGCTGCGCCGGGCGGGCGACCGCGCCGGCGCGGAAGCGGCCCTCGGCCGCGCGGCCGCGGCCGGCGATGCGACTGCGCTCTGGCTCGTGGGACTGGGGCGCTTCGAGGCGGGCGACGCGGCGGAGGCCGAGCGGCTCGTCGCCAGCGCCGCGGCCCTGCGCCCCGGCGACCTGCAGATCGCGCTGACGCTGGCGAACCTGCGCCAGCACCTCGGCAACGCCGCCGGCGCGGCCGAGGCGTTCGGACGGGCCTAGCGTGCTCGCGCCGCAGAACCTCGCCGCCCTGGTCGGCTGCGCCCAGAGCCTGGTTGCGTGCGGCGAGCCGGCCGCTGCGCTCGAGGCCGCCAATGCCGCGGTCTCCGCCGCGCCGGGCGACGCCGAACCGCAACTGGCGCGCGCCGCGGCGCTGGCGGCGCTGAAGCGGCCGGGCGACGCCGCCGACGCCTTTCGTGCCGCAAGCGAGCTTGCGCCCCGTTGCGCGCCGGCCTGGCTCGGCGAGGCCGTGCAGCTGCTGCAGCTCGGCCAGCCGGCGGCGGCGCTCCCCGCCGCCGAGCGCGCCGTCGCGCTCGACGAGACCGCCACGCTCGGCTGGCTGACGCTCGGCGCGGCGCTGCGCCGGCTTGGCAGGCTGGGCGAAGCCGCCGCCGCCCTGGAGCGCGCGCTGGCGCTGGCGCCGCGCCAGCGCAGGGCCTTGCTCGCCCTCGGGGTGATCCACATCGAGCTGGACCGCTCCAAGCCCGCCGAAGGCTATCTGAAGCGGGCGCTGGCGCTCGACGCGGACGACAAGGAGGCGCACGCCGCGCTCAGCACCCTCTATTGCAACACCGATCGCTTCGCGCTCGGCCGGGCGCACGCCGAGCGCGCGCTGGCGCTCGATCCGACGCTGCTGACCGCGCGCCAGAACCTCGCCCGCGCCCTGACCGCCGAGGGCCGCCGCGCCGAAGCCAGGCGGCAGCGCGACCTCGCCTACGGCGCGCGCAACTTCTTCGTCATCGAGGGCCCGGCCGGCGTGCCCCGCGTGCTGATCCCGGCCGCGGCCGGGCTCGGCAACACCCCCGACCGCCACCTGCTGCCGGCCGAGCGCTTCACGCGGCTCTTCTGGTTCGTCGACTACGCGACCGAGGCGCAGCTGGGCGCGCTGCCGCCGTTCGACGTGGTGTTCAACGGGATCGGCGACGCGGACGAGATGGGCCCGACCGCCGCGCGCGTCGCGCGGTTCCTGCAGGACCGCGGCGCGCCCGTCCTCAACCATCCGGAAGCGATCGCGCGGACCCGCCGCCACCTGGCGCCGGCGCTGCTCGGCGACATCGACGGGCTGGTCACGCCGCCTTGCGCGCGGCTCGCCGCCCCGAGGCTGGCGGACCTGGGCCTCGCCGAGGCGGCGCGTCGCGCCGGGCTCGCGCCGCCGTTCATCGTGCGCCCGGTCGGCTCGCATGGCGGCCAGGAGGCGCGCCTGGTCACCGGGCCGGCGCAGGCGCCGCCGCCGGACGAGCGCGATCTCTACGCAACGGCGTTTTGCGACGCCCGGTCCGCCGACGGCCGCTTCCGCAAGTATCGGATGATCTTCGTCGGCGGCGAGCCTCACCCCTATCACCTGGCCATCGGGTCGAGCTGGCTGGTCCACTACGAGACCTCGGGAACCGCCGCGCGGGCTGAGCGCCGCGCCGAGGAGCTGCGCTTCCTGGAGGACCCCGAGGCGGCGCTCGGCCCGGTCGCGATGGGCGCGGTGCGCGCCGTCGGGCGGCGGCTGGCCCTGGACTTCGCCGGCGTGGACTTTGCCGTGCTCCCGGACGGGCGCGCGCTGCTCTTCGAGGCCAACGCCGCCATGCTGGTGCATCGGGAGGATCCAGAAGGTCCGCTGGCGCACAAGAACCCTTACGTCACCCGCATCTTGGAGGCCTTCTGGGCGCGGCTGGCGCAGAGAACGGCAGGCGGTGCGAATCGCGCTAGCGTCGCGTCAAGTGAGAAGCGGATCGTGGCGGGCGGCTGAAATCCGTCTCCGCCCGCGGTCAGGGTCCGCCAAGCGTATCCAAATGCGGTCCGGCCCCTGGCCCGCCAGTAAGTTTGCTTGGGGCCGGATCGCTGGGAGGCGCGTTCATGCGCCTTGATCGACTGATCCCGCTGCCTCAGCCCCTGCAACCGTCGGGTCGCCGGGAGGATCGCCCGCCCCGTCGCCAGCCCGAGGGCTCGGAGCGTCACCCCGCGTCCGACCCACCGGCGCCGGAGAGCGGCGAGACCGGCGGCCAGCCCCCCATCCCGCCCGACCACCTCGACATCACGGTCTGAGCGCCGGGCGGCGTTCGCAGACCGCAGCGTTTACATGACGCAAACCGGAATCGGCGTTGCTCGGCGCAGAGCGCGCATCGGAGGACGAGCCAGGTGCAGGCCGAGATCGGGGACAGGGCGCCGGCGTTCGTCGGCGCGACGGCCAGCGGCCGGTTCTGGTCGCTGGACGCCCAGGCCGGCCGGCCGGCGCTGATCGTCGCGCTGGGCTCGCTGGGCGCGGAAACCGCCCGCCGGGCCTTCGACGCACTGGCGGCGGCGCGGCCCGCGATCGAGGCGGCCGGGTTCGACCTCGTGCCGATCGCGCCGCTGGCCCCGGCGTATTCGGCCTGCGAGGCCACGCGGGAGGGCCTGGTCCACGTCGCCGAAGCCGGCGGGCTGGAGAACTGGCAGGTCGAGGACCGCCCCGGCGTCATGGCGATCGACCGCAGCGGCCGCATCGTCGCCCTCGAGCCGCTGCGCGAGCCCTGCGACGCCGCCCAGAGCGCCTTGGCGATCGCCGCCGCGATCGCGCCGCTCGTCGCGGCCGAGCCGGCGCGCACCGCCGCGTTCGCCGCGCCGGTGCTGATCGTGCCCAATGTGCTGAGCCGCGACCGGTGCCAGGCCTTCATCGACCACTTCGAGGCCTCGCCGCACGAGGCCGGCCGGATGGCCGGGTATGACGACGGCGCCGTGCACAAGCTCGACGAGCGCCTGAAGTCGCGCCGCGACATCGAGCTCGCCGCGGGCTCCCCGGCGCATGGCGAGGTGATGGACGTGATGGCGCGCCGCTGCGTTCCCGAGATCAAGCGCGCCTTTCAGAAGGTCGTCGGCTACGCCGACCGCATCCTCGTCGCGCGCTACGACGACACCGGCGGTTACTTCAAGCGGCACCGCGACAATGCCCTGCCCCACACCGCCTTCCGCGAGTTCGCGGTGTCGATCAACCTCAACACCCACGCCTACGAAGGCGGGGCGCTGAGGTTTCCGGAATACGACGACAACGGCTACTCGGCGCCGGCCGGCGGGGCGATGATCTTCTCGGCCTCGCTGCTGCACGAGGCCGCGCCGGTGACGAAAGGCAGCCGCTACGTGATCCTGTCCTTCCTCTCCTCGACGCCGGGCTAGCCGGTCGCGCTCGGACCGCCGGCCGCCAGCGACAGGGCGCTCGCGCCGACCGAGGCGGTCGCGCTTGCAGAGCCTGGACCGCCCGCGCCCCAGCCGCCGTGATGGTGATGCACGTGATGGTGGCCGTCGAACAGCCCGGCGAGGCCCGAGGTCAGCTGGCCGAGCGCGCCGGCGGCGGCCGATCCGGTCGCCAACGCGCTCGCCGCGGCGCTGGCGGTTCCAGGGCCGACGCCGGTCAGCGCGTCCTTCAGCTTCTCCAACACCGAGCCGAGGCCGCGGATGTCCTGGCCGATCGCGGTCTCCGCGCCATGGACGAAGCCGGCCGCGGCGCTGTCCGGATCCTGCAGCGCGGTCAGGAAGCCGAGCGCGGCGGGCGCGAACTGGCTGGAGGCGTTCGAAGGCGCGGTCTGCGCGCTGGCGCCCGGCTGGGCGGGCAAGCCCTGCCCGGTCGAGAACGCCCCAGCGGACGAGCTTGCCGGGTTCGCTTTCGTCGCCGCAAACAGCGCCTCCAGCGCCTGCGCCGCGCTCGAGACGCCCATAAGTAACGGATTTATCACGCCTATCTCCCGGAAGCGGGCCGCCCCAATCACCGGGGCCACGCCGCATGGCGGCGCGCCTCGCCCACGTTCAGCGCAAGCCTCGGGCCAAGGCGCACGCGCGCCCGCGGCCGCGCCACGCTTTGTTTCAGCCGCGCAAACCGCACCGCGGACCAGCCCAGCCGCCGGCGCCGTGCGTGGGGGCGCCGGCCCGAGCGGCCAGATTCAGGGGAGAGGAATGGGCGAGTGCGGGCTGGCGGCGGTCATATTGTCAGGTCACGAACGGATCGACCAACCGGCGCGATGCTCGTTTGTGGCGCCATGCACGATCAGGAGATGCGTCAGGCCCGCCGAATGGGCTCAGCACAGATCATCCGGGCGCGCCGGATGTCGGGCTGACTTGGAAGCGGCGCGCCAAACCGGCTGGACGGACTGGGCGCCGGGCCTGGCGGCTGCGCGCGCCTATCAGGCCCCCTGGCTCATCAAGGACCTGACCGCCGGCGTTGTGCTGGCGACCATGCTGGCGCCGGTGGGAATCGCCTACGCAGAGGCGTCCGGGTTGCCCGGCATCTGCGGCCTCTACGCATCGATCACGCCGCTCCTGGCCTACGCGGTGTTCGGCCCCAGCCGCATCATGGTCCTGGGTCCTAACTCGTCGCTGGCCGCCGTGATCCTCGGCGTCGTGCTGCCGCTATCGGCGGGAGAGCCGCAACGCGCGATCGGCCTGGCCGGGGCGATGGCGTTCGTGTCGGGCGCCGCCTGCATCCTGGCCGGCGTGACGCGGCTAGGCTTCGTGACCGAGCTGCTCTCCAAGCCGATCCGCTATGGCTACATGAACGGCATCGCGCTGACCGTGCTGGTCAGCCAGCTTCCCAAGCTGTTCGGGTTCAAGATCAAGGCCGAGGGGCCGGGCAGGAGCCTGTGGGCCATCGCCGAGGCTATCCTGGCCGGAAGGACCAACTGGACGGCGTTCGCGGTGGGCGCCGGCGCGCTGGCGGTGATCCTGCTGCTCAAGAAAAGCCTGCGCGTCCCCGGCGTCCTGGTCGCCGTCGTCGGCGCGACCGCGATCGTCGGCGCATTCGACTTGGCGCAGCGCGCCAATGTGTCCGTCCTGGGTCCACTCCCGCAGGGCCTGCCGACGTTCGCGATACCGTGGATTACGTCCGCCGATGTCGTCCCGGTGCTGATCGGGGGGCTCGCCGTCGCGCTGGTGTCGTTCGCCGACACCAGCGTGCTCTCTCGCGCCTACGCCGCCCGGACCGGCGCGAAGGTCGATCCCAACCAGGAGATGGTGGGGCTCGGCGCCGCCAATCTGGCGGCCGGATTGTTCCAGGGCTTTCCGATCAGCAGCAGTTCGTCGCGCACGCCGGTGGCGGAGGCTGCGGGCGCCAAGTCACAGTTGACCGGAGTCGTTGGAGCCGTCTGCGTCGCGCTGCTGCTGGTGGCGGCGCCAAACCTGCTGCAGCATCTTCCGAACGCGGCGCTGGCGGCCGTGGTCATCGCCTCTGCGATCGGCCTGATCGAGATCACCGATCTGGTCCGACTGTTCCGGATCGAGCCCTGGGAATTCTGGCTCTCGATCGTGTGCTTTGTCGGCGTGGCCGTCTTTGGCGCGATCCCGGGCATCGGTCTGGCGATCGCCATCGCCGTCGCCGAGTTCCTGTGGGATGGGTGGCGTCCCCACTCCGCCGTCCTGGGACGCACCCAAGACATCGAGGGCTTCCACGACATCGAGCGCCATCCGGACGCCCGCCAGATCCCCGGCCTCGTCCTCTTCCGCTGGGATGCCCCGTTGTTCTTCGCCAACGCCGAGCTGTTCAAGGAGCGCGTTCTGGAAATTGCCGCGGGGTCGGCCGTTCCGGTGCGGTGGCTGGTCGTCTCGGCGGCGCCGGTGACCCGCGTCGACGTCACCGCAGGCGACGCCCTCGCCGAGCTGGCTGAGTCATTGCACGGCGCCGGCGCCAAGCTGTGCTTCGCCGAGCTCAAAGATCCGGTGAAAGACACGCTCAAGCGTTTCGGTCTGTTCGAACGATTGGGCGAGGACGCCTTTTTTCCGACCATCAGCGCCGCGGTGAACGCCTACCTGCGCGCCGACTCCGGCCGATAGGACCGAACCGTGGGGCGAGCGCCGTCAGCGCCCCTTGGGCGCCCGGGAGCGCCGGGCCGGCTGGGCTAAGCCTGAAACAGCGTCCCCAGGCCGGTCGGGGACGAGGACGACGAGCCGGCGGTCAGGCGCGTCAGGGCACTCTGGTAGTTGGCGATCTCCGCGGTGATGTACTTCGGCGCCGCGCCGCTCGCCTGCGCCTTCTGCAGCGCCAGCACGGCCGCCGGCGTCGCGGCGTTCTTGAGGTTCCGATAGGCGTTCTCGACCACGCCGATCGCGCCCGCGAGCTGCACCTGCGCGGTGTGGATGTCGGCGGCCGAGCTCAGGTCGAGGCTGGCCGGCAGGCCGAGGCCATAGATCGGCGTGCCGCTGCCCTGCAGCACCGTCGCGCCGTTCTTCAACGACGTGTCGGCCACCAGGCCCGGCTTCAGGCCGAGCCCAGCCAGCGCGTCGGCGCCGGACGGACCGTCGATCAGCGTGACCTTCGCGCCGGGATAGGCGGGTGCGATCTTCAGCGTCGTTGCGCCGCCGGCCCCGGCGACGGCGCTGGCGTTGACCTGGAAGCCGGTGGCCTGGGAGATCTCCGAAGCCAGCGAGGCCATGGTGTCGTCGGCCTGCACGGTGATGGTGACCGGCGCGCCGCCGCCGACCGAGATCTTGAAGCTGTCGCCGGCGTTGACCGGGGTCGTCGAGGCGACCAGGTCGGAGACCGGCCCGTCGACCACGCCCTGCGGCAGGCCGAGCTGGTCGAGCACGCTCTCGCCGGTCCCCGAGACGGCGATCGAGGTCGGTGCGACCTGGCCGTCACGGCCGGTGAAGCGCTGGGCGAAGCCCACCGTCCCTGCGCCGACGTCGAGCGCGGCGACGAAACCGTCGTGCGCCCCGATCGCCGCCTCGCCGGGCAGGGAGCCGGTGACCGAGCCGGTCAGCCAGACCTGACCGCCCTCCACGGTCATGGCGGAGGCCACCGTCGAGCCCGAGCCGCCGTAGTAGGCGACCGCGTCGGCGCCCGACGGCGCCAGCCCCGTCGACAGGGTCGCGGCGAAGCCGTTGAGGCCGTTCCCGGAGGCGGCGCTGGTGACGGTCCCGGCGTTCAGCGCGCCGCCCGCCGCGGTTCCCGCGACGTAGACGGTTCCGTTCTGCACGCCGACGCCGACGATGTTGCCACCGTTCAGCGCGCCGAGGTCGCGCGTGGCCACGAGGCTCGGCGCGGCGGGATTGCTGACATCGTACTGGCTGACGACCGCATCGCCGTTCTGCACGCCGGCCACGTAGACGTTGGCGCCGTCGACCGCGACGCCCGAGCTGGTGTTCGAGCCGCCGCTGGCGATCTGGGTGTTGGCGATCTTCAGGCCGGCCGGCGAGAACACCTGCAGGAAGCTGTTCGACGGGCCGCCCGCGGGCTGCACGCCGGTGGTCGTCTGCGACTGGCCGGTCACGTAGACATTGCCGTTGGCGTCGAACGCCACGGCGTTCGCCTGGTTCGGCGTCGGGCCGTCGTCCTGCTGGGTCCAGACCTGGTCGCCCTGCGAGTCGTAGACCGCCACGAAGCTGTTGGCGCCGGTCGGATCGTTGACCGTCTGACCGGCGGTCATCGAACCGGTCACCTGACCGGCCACCGCCACCTGCCCGCCGTCGGACGAGACGGCAAGCGAGAGCCCGGTCGCGCTCGTGGCCGAGCCGAGGTCGGTCGAGAAGAGCAGATGGCCGGTCGAGTCGTACTTCTGCAGCGCCACGTCCTGGCCGCCGGACGGCGCGGCGCCGCTGGGCGACGCGTTCACGTTGGCGAGCACATAGACCGAGCCGTCCGGCGAGACGGCGGTGGCGCGCACCGAGCTGACCGAAGCGCCCAGCGCGGTGGTCGAGAGCTGGTCGGAGGCCGCGTCGGCCGGCTTGACGGGGCCGGTCACTCCGTCGCCGCTGGCGTTGAACTTCAGCAGCTGGCTCTGCGCGTCCGGCGCGACGGTCTTGCCGTTCGAGATCGTGGAGGACTGGTTGCCGACGATCTGGCCGATATACACGGCCGCCCCGGTGGTCGGCGCCGAGAGCGTCACCGTCTCGGCCGGATTCGTGGTCAGCGTCAGGCCCCACGTCTCCTGCCCGGACGAAACCGTGACCGTCTTGCCGCCGACGTTGATGGTGTCGGGCGTGGCCGGCATCGGGTCGGACGCAGAACCTGGCGAACACGCCGGCCGCCTGCAGCTGGCCATTCATGTAGCTGAGCACGTTGCCGAGCGTGCGCGGCGTCGAGCCCATGTCCGCGAGGTTGATCTGCACGGCAGTGGGCGCGCCGCTGCCGAGCTGGGCGGTGAGCGTGAAGGCGACGGCGCCTTGGAACGCCGGAACCACCGCGGCGGAATCGCCGGACGTGTTGAGGGCGACGGTGCTGTAGCTGGTCGGCTGGGCGGGCGTGCTGACGCTGGTGGTCTCGCTTTGCCGGACGACGCCGCTGGCGATCTGCAGCTTCGAGAAGCTGGTCTGCCCGAGATAGGTCTGCAACTGCGCCATGCCGTTCGAGAAGGCGCCCGCAAGCTGGCTGAGCCGCAGGCTGGAGACGTTGGACGCGCTGGCGGCCCTGGCCAGCGAGTAGAGGCTGTTGAGGCCCGAGTAGAGGGCGAAGAGGTTCTTGTAGTCGGCGCTGGCGCCCGGCAGGTCGAGCTTGGCGGCGCCGGGGTTGAAAAGCTGCGCGCCGCCCATCGCGGCCTGCACCAGCTGGCTCTGGCTGGGCTGCGACGAGGCGTTCCAGGGCGCGGTCGGGGCGTACTGCACGGTCGGCGTGCTGCTGCTGGCAGCGGGCGTCGAGAGGGAGCCGGACGTGTTGAAGATCGCGGCGTTGGCGCCGGCGCGGGGGTCGGTCCCGCTTCCGCCGAAGAAGGACTGATACCAGCCCAGCAACACGTTCATGTTGGTGCTGACGGTGCTGACGGTCACGCCACTGTCACCTTGCCCTCGGGACGGGCTTTCCCAAGCAAGGATGATGCCGCACGAGCGGCTTAGGAGGTGTTAAGACGGCCTAGCGGAACAGCGCCAGGATCGCCGTAGGCGACTGGTTGCCGATCGCCCCGCCGCTCGAGGCGAGCTGCTGCTGCACTTGCAGGGCCGCGAGGCGCGCGCCGTCGGCGTCGAGCGTCGGGTCGAAGCCCGGACCGGCCGAGGCGCCGAGCCCGGCGAGCCCGCCCTGCATCGCGTCCGCCTGGTCCGCGATCGTGCTCACCGCCGCGCCGACATTGCCGAGCGCGGTCTGCAGCTGGTCGGCGAGGCTGGCGGCCGTGGCGGGATCGGAGAGGCTGGCGCCGGCCGGGACGCCGATGACCGGCCCGCCGAGCGACAGGTCGAAGGTCGCCAGGCCCCCCGGCGCCTGGCCGTTCGTCGAGCCGTCGATCAGGTTGACGCCGTCGACGCTGGCCGCGGCGACGGCCGCCTGGATCTGCGAGAGACCCGACTGGAAGCCGGCGTTCAGCGCCGCGCGCGTATCGCCGTCGATGTTCGGATCTGTGGCGCTGACGGCGGCGTCGCGCATCTGGGCGAGCAGGCCTTCGACGATGGTTCCCGAGGCCACGGCGGCGTCGGCGATCGAGGCCCCGCTGGCGAGGCTGCTGGCCGCGCCGCCGCCGAAAGCGCCGGGCGAAAGGCCGCTGAGGTCGATGATGGGGCTGGCGTTGTCGGCGCTCGTCGCGTCGGAAAGCGACTTGGCCGCAGCGCCCGCCGCGCCGCTCTGGCTGGCCAGCGGGTCCAACGTCGCAAGGACAGCCGCGTTCGAGCCCTGAATGCTGATGGTCATTATGCGCCCCCCGACGACTTTTCTTGCCGCCGTTCAAATCAGCCCGAAGGCTAGGAGGCAGTTGGTGAGCTTATGGTTAACGCTTCCCCAAGCGCGAAAACCGCCGTCGCTGCAGGGCGACGCCGGCGTCGGGCCCGAGGGCCCGCGGGTGCGGCGTTGGCCGCCGCCTATGTCGGGCGCCAGGGCCCTTTCAGCTGCGCGAGTCGGTGATCGATCCGGGCTTGTAGCCGGGGTCTTCCCTCATCTTCAGCAGCTGCTCTCTGGGGATCTGCGACACGACCTTGCCGGTGACTGAATTGATCGTCACGTAGACGTACGATCCAGCGGCCTTGTCGTCTTCGATCACCAGTCGCAGATCGGCGTCGTTGTCGATCTGCGTGGTGGGAGCCTGGCTGGTCTCCGGCGCCGCTGTGGCCTGCGCGGATTGCGCGGGCGGCGCCTTGGCGGAAGTCTGCGCGGGCTGCGCAGGCGTCGGCTCTGGCGCGGGGCCGGAGATCGGGGCTGTGCTGGTCATCTCTCCTTACCGCCGGCGAAGGGCGCCGGCGTCTCCCGAAGAGCGCGAGCGGGCGGGAGCCCTCGAAAGGGCTCCCGCCACCCGGCTGCCCTTAGCGGAACAGACCCAGAAGCGCCGAAGACGCGGAGTTGGCGATCGACAGGGCCTCGATGCCAAGCTGCTGCTTGGTCTGGAGGGCCTGCAGGGTCGCGCTTTCCTTGGCGAGGTCGGCGTTCACCAGGTTGCCGACACCGGTCGTCAGCGTGTCCTGAAGGTTCGACACGAAGTTGAGGTGCGTATCGAGGGCCTTCGAGGCGGTGCCCAGCGTGGCGAGCGAGTTGTCGACGTTGGCCAGCGACGCCTCCACGGCGGACAGCACGGTGGTCGCCGAGCCGGTGGTGCCGATCGTCGCGGTCGAGGTGACCGTCACGATCGAGCCGCCCAGCGACAGCGTCTGCGCCGCCGTGGTCAGCACCGACGTGCCCTGCGTGTTGGCGAGCGACGTGATGCTGGTCACGCTGCCGTTCAGCAGGTTGATGCCGTTGAAGCTGGCGTTGGCGACCGTCGAGGTGATCTGGTTGCGCAGCGCCACGAAGTCGGCGTTGAGCGACTGGCGGCTCGCCGTGTCGATCGAGGTGTCGGTCGCGGCAAGCGCCTTCTGCTCCATCTGCGTGAGCAGGTTGGAGACGGTGGTGCCCGCCGAGTTGGCGACGTCGATGATCGACTGACCGGTCTGCAGCGACGACTTCACCGCATCCAGCGACGAGATGGTGGCGCGTTCGCCCTGGGCGATGGCCCAGACCGCGCCATTATCCTTGGCCGTGGCGATCGCGAGGCCCGTCGAAACGATGTTCTGGGCCTGCTGCAGCTGCTGGCTGGTGTTGTTCAGGTTCGCGAGCGCGATCAGCGCCCCCGAGTTGGTGTTGACGCTAAGCGACATAAGCTTGGTTCCTTTTCAGGTGTCCGGCGCCGTTTTGACGGCCGGGGGCGTTTTGCCCACCTGGGAGGAAGCAATTGCCGCGCCAGAATTGCCGAGGCCTAAGACCCCGTATGTCTTTGATTTTATTGCATTAATAGCTCGTTAGGCATAGCCGGTGGGCAGCATTTGCCTAGCGGCCAGCGCCCACAGGCAGAAGTTGCCGAGCGCGAAGCGCCCCGGCGCCCACCCTGCTAGGCAAGAATGTGCGCCCTCGGCGAGGCGGGCGGCGTAGCTGTGCGGAGTGCGCCGAAAACGGCGACGGCGGCGAGGCGCAAGGGCCGTCGCCGCCGCAGCGGAAATCGATTGGCGAGCGGGCGAGCCCGCGAAGGGCCCGCCCGCCAGCGGTGAGCTTACCGGAAGAGGCCCAAGAGGGCCGAGGACGCGGCGTTGGCGATCGACAGAGCCTGGATCCCGAGCTGCTGCTTGGTCTGCAGGGCCTGCAGGGTGGCGCTTTCCTTGGCGAGGTCGGCGTTCACCAGGTTGCCGACACCGGTCGTCAGCGTGTCCTGAAGGTTCGACACGAAGTTGAGGTGCGTATCGAGGGCCTTGGACGAGGTGCCGAGCTGCGCCAGCGCGTTGTCGACGGCGGCCAGCGACGCCTCCACCGTGGTGAGCACCGTCGCCGCGGTCGCCGAAGTGCTGATCGTCGCTGTCGCGGAGAGGGTGACGATCGAGCCGCCCAGCGACAGGTTCTGCGCCACGGTGGTCAAGACCGAGGTGCCCTGAGCGTTCGCCAGCGAGGTGATCTCGGTCTGCGAGCCGTTCAGCAGGTTGACGCCATTGAACTCGGCGTTCTGCACGGTCGAGGTGATCTGGTTGCGCAGCGCCACGAAGTCGGCGTTGAGAGACGCGCGGCTGGCGGTGTCCAGCGACTGGTCGGAGGCCGCCAGGGCCTTCTGTTCCATCTGCGTGAGCAGGTTGGATACGGTGGTGCCCGCCGAGTTGGCGACGTCGATGATCGACTGGCCGGTCTGCAGCGAGGATTTCACCGCGTCCAGCGAGGAGATGGTCGCCCGTTCGTTCTGGGCGATGGCCCAGATGGCGCCGTTGTCTTTCGCGTTGGCGACCGCCAGGCCCGTCGAAACGATGTTCTGGGCCGTCTGCAGCTGCTGGCTGGTGTTGTTCAGGTTCTCGAGCGCGATGAGGGCGCCCGCATTGGTGTTGACGCTAAGCATGCTTGGTTCCTTTCCAGGTGTTCCGACGTCGTTTTGACGGCCGGGGGCGTTTTGCCCGTCCGGATCAGAAGCAAGCGCCGCGCCCGGCCTGTGCCAGCGCGCAAGTGATTGATTCTACTGCTATTTTCTTCAGAACGCGGCGGCCTGCCTCAGGGCAAAAGCTGCCGGGGAAGCGGACTTGCGGCAGAAGCTGCCGGGCAAATCACGCCGCGTCGGCGCGTCCGGAAAGGCCCTGCATCATCATCCGGTTGATGTCGATCAGGGTGTCGACGTCGGCCTCGCGGCGCATGACGTGGCTGGTGTGGCGATGCACGAAGAGGCTGAGCGAGATGATATGCGCCCGCGTCGCCTCGGAGAGCGCATTGCCGGGGCTGGAGCAGTCGTCCGCCAGCGTCGCCCAGACGCGGCGATTCCAGTGCAGCACGTCAATCCAGGCCGCGACGTCCTCGCGCGGCCTGGATTTGACGTCCATCAGAGCGCGGGTCACCTGGGCGAAGAGCCGGTATTCCGCATCCCTGGGCGTCTCAGACCGCTGCGCCGCCTGCTGATACGCGCGGAGCGACATTCCCCAACCTCTCGTCTTCGTACTCGATCAACTTGCGGCACAGCATCAGCGCCTTGTAGTACTCGCGGGTCATCACATAGCGGGAAATATTGACGCAATCTGTAAGCACGTCCGGATTGCGCACAGCCCCCATGAATTCAGACAACCGCTTGACGAAGGCGTCCTGGTACCGCTCGCATTCCGCCTGGTCGAGGTACATCATCATGACCGGAAAGTAGATCCGCCGCGACGGCGTCGTCGCCTCGTCGGCCTGCATGATGTCCTTCTCGCGCAGCACCGAGGCCTTGTTCTGCAGCAGCAGCGCGCTGCGGCGATCCCCGTTCTGCACGACCGCCCCGTTGAGCACGAACTTCTCGCCCGGCTTCAACGACAGCTTGAGCGGCATGACTGGAACTCCCCCCGGGGCGTGGATGCGTCGACGTCGTCTGGCGCGGCCGGCCCAACTCAAGGTTTAGACCGCACGAAGTTTCGGTACGCTAAATCGACATGGTTAACGGCGCCTTGCGCCTGCCCCGGGCCGGGCCAGGAACCGCCCCCGGCGAGGCCCGCTCAACGCCCTTTACGAGTGCTTAAACTCCCGCGCGCGAACTCCGCTCGAGCCGCTCTGGCCAGCCCGAATCGCGTCGCGTCGCCATGCCCAGATCCACCGCCAAGTCGTCCGCATCGGCCGCCGCCATGGGCTTCGCCGCGCCGGACCCCGCCTCGGCGCCCGAGCCCGCCCTTCCCGTCGCCGTTGACGCCGAATCGCAGCGCGCGCTCGCCAAGCTCGACGGCGCGATCTCCGAGCTGAAGGCGCTGACCATCGCCTCGCTGCTGCGCCAGGCGATCGACGCGCTGCGCGTCGAGGACCCCAAGACCGCCTCGGAGTGGGCGCTGAAGGCGTTGAACCACGACCCGCGCTCGGGGATGGCCTGGTACGTGCTGGCGGTGGCGCGCGAGAAGGCCGGCGACTTCACCCATTCGATCAAGGCCTACGAATCGGCGCTCGCCCTGCTGCCCGACCAGTCGGAGGTGGCCAACGACCTCGGCCGCCTCGCGTTCCGGATGGGGATGAAGGACGTCGCCGAGCAGCTGTTCCGCCGCTACCTCGAGAGCCACCCCGACGCCTACAGCACGATGAACAACCTCGCGACGGCGGTGCGCGACCAGGGTCGCGCGGCCGAGGCGATCGAGATCCTGCGCGCGGCGGTGAAAGGCGCGCCGTCGGACCCCATGCTTTGGAACACGCTGGGCACCGTGGTTTCCGAGCAGGGCGACCATGCGACCGCGATCGTCTTCTTCGAGGAAGCGCTGCGGCTGGATCCCGACTTCGCGCAGGCCCGCTACAACCGCGGCAACGCGCACCTCGAGCTTGGCGACACCGAGACGGCGCTGGCGGACTGCGAGGCAGCGATCGGCCTCGCCCGCGCCGCGGAAGACCTGGCGATGATGCGGCTCGCCAGGTCGACCATAAAGGTCGTGCTTGGCCGTATCGGCGAGGGCTGGGACGACTACGAGGCGCGGCTCGATCCGCAGTTCGCCGGCGCGACGGTGTTCCTGGTCGAGCGGCCGCTCTGGACGCCAACCGCGCCGATGCCGGGCAAGACGCTGCTGGTGATGGGCGAGCAGGGGCTGGGCGACGAGGTGCTGTTCGCCGGCATGCTGCCAGACGTCGCCGAGGCGCTTGGGCCCGACGGCAAGCTGGTGCTGGCGGTTGAGGAGCGCCTGGCGCCGCTCTTCCAGCGCTCGTTCCCGGCCGCCGAGGTCGTGCCGCACGTCACCTTCCGCCAGCATGGCCGCAACTTCCGCGCCGCGCCGGCGGCCGGCGACTTCGAGCGTTTCGACCTCTGGGTCCCGATGGCCTCGCTGCTGCAGGCGCTTCCGCCGCCGCCTGGAGGACTTCCCCGCCCGCACCGGCTTCCTGACCCCCGACCCGGCGCGCCTCGCCCACTGGCGCGCGGCGCTGGCCGGCGCGCCGGCGGGCCGCAAGGTCGGCATCCTCTGGAAGAGCATGAAGGTCGAGTTCGCCAGGTCGCGCTACTATTCGCCGTTCGAGCTCTGGGCGCCGGTGCTGAAGACGCCAGGCGTCACCTTCGTCAACGTCCAGTACGGCGACTGCGACGCCGAGATCGAATGGGCCAGGCGCGAGCTCGGCGTCGAGATCTGGACGCCGCCGGGGATCGACCTGCAGCAGGACCTCGACGACATCGCCGCGCTCACCTCGGCGCTCGATCTGACGCTGGGCTTCGCCAACGCGACCTCCAACATCGCCGCGGCCGCCGGCGCGCCGACCTGGATCATCTCCGTGCCGGGCGCCTGGACGCGGCTCGGCACCGACCGCATGCCCTGGTATCCGCAGGCGCAGGTGTTCTCGCCGGCCAAGCTCGGCAATTGGGAAGCGACCATGGCGACGGTCGCCGAGGCGCTCGCCGCCTTCTGATCTTGCCGGAACCGGCGCGCCCGCCGCTCGTTTCCCTTGTTCAGGGGAGATGCGCCATGCCCGATCCGAACCCAGATCCTGACGGCGTCGAGCCGGACGCCCAGGACCAGGCCGAGGTGTTCGACGAGGAGAACATCACCGCCGACGGCCGCGACATCGCGACCTCCGACCTGCAGCGCGACGTCTACGACGTGACCAGCGCCGACGAGGACGCCCGCGAGTCGCTCGAGCCAGAGGACGACTTCGATCCCGACGCCGCCGACGAGGCCGAGCTGGAGGAACTGGTCCTGTCCGACGAGGACCTCGACGAGCCCCGCAGCTTCACCCGCGACGACGCCGATCTCGTCGCCGCCGACGACGCCCGGCCGGCGGATTTCGAGGCCGCAAGCCTCGCCGACGACGCCATCGAGGAGTTGGGCGACGGAAGCGGCGATTCGGCCGGCGCTGAGGGCGAGGACGCGCTCGAAGCCCAGCTCGACGAGGGCCTGAGGGAGACTTTCCCGGCCAGCGATCCCGTCGCCGTCACTCGCCGCTCCGACTGATCCATCCACGCAAACTGACGCCCGCGTCGCCAAAGCCGCTTGATCATCGCGCCCGGCCCATTAGGGTGCGGAGCGATTTGAACATTTGTTCGAGCCCGACTTGCGGGCCCGGGAGCGAGAATGAGCGAGCGTTTCGAAGGCACGGCCGACTACGTCGCCACGGACGATTTGAAGATCGCGGTGAACGCATCGATCGCGCTGGAGCGGCCGTTGCTGATCAAGGGTGAGCCCGGGACCGGCAAGACGGTGCTGGCGTACGAGGTGGCCAAGGCGCTGAACGCCCCGCTGATCACCTGGCACATCAAGTCGACCACCAAGGCCCTGCAGGGGCTCTACGAGTACGAGGCGGTGACCCGTCTGCGCGACTCGCAGCTCGGCGACGAGCGGGTGAAGGACGTCAAGAACTACATCAAGCGCGGCAAGCTCTGGGAGGCCTTCGACCTCGACGTGCGGCCGGTGCTGCTGATCGACGAGATCGACAAGGCCGACATCGAGTTCCCGAACGACCTCCTGCAGGAGCTCGATCGGATGGAGTTCTACGTCTACGAGACCGACGAGACCATCAAGGCCAAGATCCGGCCGGTGGTGATCATCACCTCGAACAACGAGAAGGAGCTGCCGGACGCCTTCCTGCGCCGCTGCTTCTTCCACTACATCCGCTTCCCGGACGACGCGACGATGCGTCAGATCATCGACGTCCACTATCCGGGCATCAAACAGAAGCTGGTCGCCGAGGCGCTGCGCATCTTCTACGACATGCGCAAGGTGCCGGGCCTGAAGAAGAAGCCCTCCACCTCCGAGCTGCTCGACTGGCTGAAGCTGCTGATGGTCGAGGACATCGACGAGAACTCGCTGCGCGAGAAGGACCCGACCAAGCTGATCCCGCCGCTGCACGGCGCGCTCCTGAAGAACGAGCAGGACGTGCAGCTGTTCGAACGCCTGGCGTTCCTGGCGCGCCGCGAAGCGGGCGCCCGACCGGGCCAGATGTAGAGTCGCGATCCTCGCAAGGATCGTAAGCAAGCGGGAGCGGCCTGGTCGGGCCGCTCCCGTCGCCGTTCAGCCGGTCACGTTCAGAAGATCCCCGGGCCGAAGTGGAAGTTCACCTTCGCCAGCACCTGGTCGTCGGTGAAGCCGATTCGCGCCGCCTCCGAGGTGGCGTCCGGACCACCGGAGGCCCGGCCACTGCGGCCGGCTAGCCCCCGCTTCGGTTCCCCGTCACCGCGAGAGACGATCCGGTGACGGCGCGAGAAGCCCTGGCTCAGGCCGATTGTTCCGGCCCGCTGCGACGATGCCGGGCGGGTGTGGCCGGCCCGCCACGGCGAGCGCGGGGCCGGTGGCCACCGGGCGCCACGGGACCCTTCGGCCGGCTCGCCCGTTAGCGGTTCGGGAAAGGAGCCGCACCCGTGAGAACGAGAACTGCATTGATGGCGGCCGCCGCGCTCGCCGCCGGCGCCGGCCTCGCCGCCTGCCAGCGCAACACCCCGCAGGTGGCCGCGCTGCCGCTGGAGACCGGCCCCGCCGCGCCGCTTGGCGAAGCGCCGCCACCTGGCGGCCTGCGCGGGCCGCCGGCGCGGATCGCCACGCTGGCCGACTATCACGACGCCTACGCCTACCCGGACCTCGCCTGGGGCATGAGCTGGGCCTTCGGCAATTCGCCACCCGACTACGCCTTCTACGACGACGGGGTGACGCCGTGGGTGTGGGTCGCCGACGACGACAGCGAATGCCTGGCCGAGCCGGTGCCGGGCGGCGAGCGCTACTACTATTTCGAGCCGGGCGCCTACACGCCGTTCTATGTGCAGGACCCGAGCTACGGCTACGGGTTCGCGAACGGCCAGCTGGTGGCGATCTACGACCGCCGCGGCCGCGAAGTCGCGCCGACCGCCGATCCGACGGCGGCGGCGACTGCCGGTCAGTACCTGACGCGCGCCCGGCTGCTGCGGCAGGCGGCGTCGAGCCAGCCGCACCAGGCGGTGGCGGCGGCCAACTGGAACGCCCGCCGCGGCCTCATCGCCGCCGAGCACGCGGCCTTCGCGCGCGACGCCGCCCAGGACCCTGACTGGCGCGCCTACCACGACCGGAGCCAGGCGCAGGATCGGGCCCGCTTCGCCGGCGAGGCGGCCCGCCGCGAGGCGTGGGCGGCGCAGACCGACACGCGCCTCGGCGAGGCGGCCCGCGCCCAGCGCGAGCAGCGTCTGGCGCAGTCGATCGCCCAAGGCGGCGTTCCCGGCGCTGCTGCCGGAATCGCACGGGGTCGGGCCACGCAGCCCACGGTCCCGTCGCAGGCCCTCAACCCCTACGCCGAGGCCGCGCCCGTCCGCACCTCGCCTGCCGCCGTTCACCGTGGACCAGCGACCGGCCCGGGCGAGCAACGGGCCCAGTTCGCACGACCGGTTCAGACGCTGCACCAAGCCCCGTCCGCGCTGCAGGCGCGCGCCGAGCATGCGCCGCGGCCGTCCCTCGGCGCGCCGCCGGCCGCGCGCTCGTTCGCCGCGGCCCCGACCGGGCGGCCGCCGGGCATGGCGCGCGCGGCGGGCGAGCACGCCAGCGACGCGGCCTTCCGCGCCGGCGCAGCGGCGCCCGCCCCGCACCCTGCGGCCGCGCCGCCGCCGCAGATCGCCCAGCCGCACGTCTTCCACGCGCCCGCCGCGCCCCCGGCGCCGGCCGCGCATGCCCCGTCGGTCCCGGTCGCACACGCAGCGCCCCCCGCCAGCCCGGCGCAGCACAAAGCGAACGGGGACGACAAGCACCACTGAGGTCCCGTCGGCGCTTGGCGCCCGCCGTCCGCTCGCCTAAGCACCCCCGAAACTTGGCGGTGATGCGGGAGGATGGGGCGATGGATCTGCAACTGAAGGGCAAGAAGGCGATCGTGATCGGCGCCTCGCGCGGCATCGGCCGGTCGATCGCCGAAGCGCTGGCGGACGAGGGCTGCGACGTCGCCATCTGCGCCCGCGGCCAGGCCGGCGTCGACGAGACGGTCGCCGCGTTGAAGGCGAAGGGCGTTACGGCGATCGGCGGGGCCGTGGACATCGCCGACGGACCGGCCCTGAAGGGCTGGATCACCGAGACCGCCGAAGCGATGGGCGGGCTCGACGTCCTCGTCTCCAACGCCAGCGCGCTGACTCGCGGCGCCAGCGAGGACGACTGGAGGCGGATGTACGACCTCGACCTGATGGGCGCCGTGCGCTCGCTGGAGGCGGCGCGGCCGTTCCTGGAGAAGGCCGGCGCCGAGAAAGGCGATGCGGCCTTCATCATCACCTCGTCGGTCTCGGCGGCCGAGACCAGCGCGCCGTCGGCCTACGGGGCGATCAAGGCGGCGCTGATCCACTACGCCAAGGGCGTCGCCCGCGAGGCCGCGCCCAAGCGCCTGCGCTGCAACGTGGTCTCGCCGGGTACGGTCTACTTCAAGGGCGGCGTCTGGGGCGTCACCGAGGAGCGCGCGCCGGACTTCTTCAAGATGATGATCGCCCGCAACCCCACCGGCCGCATGGCCACGCCGGAGGAGATCGCCGCGGCGACGGTGTTCCTGGCGAGCCCCGTCTCGGCCTTCACCACCGGCATCAACATGGTGGTCGACGGGGGCATCACGCAGCGCGCGAACTTCTAGCCGCTTGGGGCCGGTGCTCAGTCGCGGGGCGGCGTGAGCTCCCGACCCTCGAAGCGGCAAGCTGTCTTGTCTGTGCGCAGCCTCACGGTCCGATTTGCGGGAAGACTGTCGGGCGCGAGCGCGCCAGCGCGACAAGGCAGTTACAAACCAACCTAACTTGCTTTGCAAGACCCTCCGTCCTCGGTGATCTGACGCCGATTTCAACGCGCTGGCGGAGGACGGGCGATGCTGGGAACCCTGGGGGAGAAGATCGGCGAAGGCGCCTACGCGGAGGTCCACGCCTGGGCGCCCGGTCAGGTCCTGAAGCTGTTCAGGTCCGGCCTCCCGCGGCGGCACAGCTGGTGGGAGGCGCGAATGACCCGCGCCGTCTCCTCCGCCGGCGCCCCGGCGCCGGAGGTGTTCGACGAGGTGACCCTGGAGGGGCGCTTCGGCATCGTGCTGCAGCGCCTCCACGGACCGACTCTGCTGCAGCTCTCGCGGAGCGGCGCCATGACGCGCGAGCAGACGGGCGTGATCCTCGCGACCCTCGCCATGTCCGTTCACAAGACGCCCCCGCCGCCCGACGTACCCTCCCTGCGCGACTCAATGGCCGGCCAGCTGCGCCTCTCCAGCGGCGTGCTTCCGGAGCACATCGCCACTGGCATCCTCACCCTGATCGACCGCGTGGCGGCGGGCGACGGGCTGTGCCATGGCGACCTTCACGCCGGCAACGTGATCATGACGGCGGATGGTCCGAGACTCATCGACTGGGGGGGTGCGACCCGTGCGCCCGCTGGCCTCGACCTTGCGTGCTGCCACGTCGTTCTTACAGAGCTGGCGCCGGAAACCGTCGACGATCCAGAGCGGCCGCGCGCGGTCAATGCGGCCGTGCAGTCGGAGTACGCCCGGCTGGCCGTCACATCCCCCACCGCGCTGACGGCGGCGATCGAGCCCTACCTGCCCATCATCCGCGTCCGGGCCCTCCTGGGGCCGGTGGGAAGCCCCGCCGTGCGCGAGCGGTTGGTCCAGCGTGTCGAAGCGAGCCTGCGCTCGGAGGAACTGATCTGATCGACCACACCGACGCGAACGCCAGCGACGGCTGGCGACGGCCCGGTCTGTCTATACACAGATAAGACCTGCGGCTTTGACAGCTTGTCGCCAGTAGCGCGGCCCATGAAGGCGCGGCCGAACGTGTCAGCCGCTCACCCGCCCCAGCAGCTGCCCGCGCTGGCCCGCCAGCCCGAGTTCCAGGCTCTCGGCGATGCGGCGGGAGCGCTCGACGAAGAGCTCGGCGGCGCCCGGCGGGCACTCGCGGCGCGCCGCCGCCGCGAAGAGGCCGAGCCAGCGGTCGAAGTGCGCCGACTCGATCGGTAGCGGCAGGTGCTTTTCCAGCGGCCGGCCATGGTAGCGTCCGGTCATCAGCACCACCGACGACCAGAAGGCGCACATCTGCTCCAGGTGCGGCGCCCAGTCGTCGATGATCGCCTCGAAGATCGGCGCCAGCAGCGGATCGGCGCGCACGTCGGCGTAGAAGCTCGTCACCAGGGCCGCGATCATCGCCTCGTCGACGCCGGTCTCGCGGGTGATCGTGTCGGCGTAGAGCGTGCGGCGCTCGGCGGCTGTCTGTTCGCGCATGGCGCCTATCTCGGCTCTGTCACGCCGTGAGGCAACCGCCCTGCGGCGATCCGCGCGGATATATCCTCAGGCCGGCGCCACCTCGGTGACCTTGTAGGTCAGCAGACGCCCGTCCTCGTCAGTGATGCTGACGTACTCGCCGACCGCGAAGCGGTGCTGGCCGAGCCGGAACACCGGCTCCTCGCCGGTGTCCTCGGCGTTGTCGTAATCGAAGTACCAGGTGCGCCCCTGGTGGACGAGCTTGCCGTCGCTGGGGTCCTCGTCCGGCGCGAAGCGGCGCACCGAGCAGGCGCCCTTGGCCTTGCCGTAGGCCGTCGAGTCGAGGTGGCCGTCGGACGTCAGCGGCGCGACTAGCGTGTAGCCGCGATGGTCGTCGCCGTCGGCGAACTCGGTGCCGGGATTGCGCGCCATCCGCATGACGATGCGCGAAAGCGGGACTTTGGAGGTGCGGGCGCCGTCAGCCATTCACCGATCCTAGTGCGAAATGAACAGGGAGGGAGCCGGCGCGGCGAAGAAAGTTCGCGTCGCGCCCCCGAAAACGAACTCCTGCAACCTTGGATGGCCGAACGCGCCGGCGACCAGCAGGTTCGCGCCGGTGTCGATGGCCGCCTTCAGCAGGCGCGGCGCGGCGTCGGCCGAGCCTTCCAGCTTCTCGATCTCCGACTTCACGCCGCGAGCGGCGAGGTAGCCCTGCAGGCCCGCCGGGTCGAACTGGCGCGCGGCGGCGGCCGGCGCGGAGAGGATCACCACCTTGGAGGCCTTCTCGAGCAGCGGGACGGCGGTGCGCACCGCGCGGCTCGCTTCCTTGCCGCCGTCCCAGGCGATGGCCACGGCCCCGCCTACCGAGAACCCCTCGCGCGCCACCAGCGTCGGGCGTTGCTCGTCGGCGACGATCTGCTGGAACACCTCGGCCAGGGGCCCGCGCCCCTTGGCCGCCGCGTCATCGAACACCACCACGTCCGAGAGGCGGCTGTGCAGCGCGAGCGCCGCCCAGACCGGCGAGGCCAGCGTGCGGAAGCTTTTCTTGGCGTAGGGGGCGGCGTCGACGATGGCGGCCGCCGCCTTCGCGCCCTCGGACGCGGCCTCGCGGATCGCGTCGACCGCGCTCGCCTGCACGCCGCCCATGAAGCCGTCGCCCATCCAGGGGATCAGGTCGGCGACGTCCGGCGGCGCGTGCACGCAGGCCATCTCCGCCTCGAACGGCTCGGCCAGCGCCGCGGCCGCGGCGACGATGTGCCGATCCCCCTCCCCGCCCGATAGCGGCGCCATGACCCTGGCCCAAATCATCGCGTGCCTCCGTTCGTGCTTCTGAGCGCCGTCTCAACGCGGCCCCGTGCATTGATATTTGTCAAGCAATCGGTCATGGCGCGGCAAGGCCCTGCGCGCGGCCAGGGGCCTTGCGGGAGCGACGAAACCACGTGGCGAGAGGCGTCGGAAGCCGCAGGAGCGAAGCGCCGCGGGCGTGGCAGCGGATGCTGTCCGGCCGCCGGCTCGACCTGCTCGACCCGTCGCCGCTCGACATCGAGATCGTGGACATCGCCCACGGCCTGGCGCGGGTGGCGCGCTGGAACGGCCAGACCACCGGCGAGAACGCCTTCTCGGTCGCCCAGCACTCGTTCGTGGTCGAGGAGATCGCCGCCCACATCCGCCCCACCCTCGAGCCCCGTTGGCGCCTCGCGGCGCTGCTGCACGACGCCCCCGAATACGTGATCGGCGACATGATCTCGCCGTTCAAGGCGGCGCTCGGCCTCGACTATCGAACCTTCGAGGAAAAGCTGGAAGCCGCGATCCATGTCCGCTTCGGTCTGCCGGCGCGGATCCCTGGCGAGGTCAAGGCGCTGATCAAGACCGCCGACCGGGCCTGCGCCTTCTTCGAGGCGACCCAGATCGCCGGTTTCGGGCACGCCGAAAGTCTGCGCCTGTTCGGCGCGCCGCCGTCTGGCTACCGGCTGGCGATCGAGCCGATGGCAGCGTCCGCCGCCCAGGCGCGCTATCTTGATCGCTATCACGTGCTGGCCGAGGCGGCGGGACTGCAGCCGGCCGACCAGGCCTTCGACACCGAATAGCGCCATGGTTCTGATCGTCACTCCGCTGCGCCGGCTTTCCGAAGTGATCCAGGCGCGGGCGCCGTCGCACATCGTCACGCTGCTGCCGCCGGAGGAGATGATCCCGACGCCGCCAGGCTTCACGCCGGAGCGCCACCTGCGGCTCGGGTGCCACGACATCTCAGCGCCGATGGACGGGCTGGTCGCGCCGGACGCTTCGATGGTGGAACAGGTTCTCGCCTTCGGCCGCAGCTGGGACGGCGCGGCGCCGATGGTGATCCACTGCTTCGCCGGCATCAGCCGCTCGACCGCCAGCGCCTTCGCCATCGCCTGCGAGCGCGATCCGCACGCCGACGAGCTGGAGATCGCGCTGGCCATGCGCCGGGCCTCGCCTTCGGCCTTCCCCAACCGCCGCATCGTCGCCCTTGCCGACGACATCCTCGGCCGCCAGGGCCGCATGCTGGAGGCGGTCGAAGCCATGGGCGGCAACGGCTTCGTCGCCGAAGGCGTTCCGTTCGACCTTCCGGTCAGGCGTTAGATGGCGACCGAGGTTGTCATCGGTCTGTCGGCGGTGGTGATCGCCATCAAGGACGGCGAGGCCGCGGCGCTGACGGTGCGTCCGCGCGAGCGGGGCGCGCTGTCGCCGCTGGAGGGCCTGCCGTTCGGGCCCTTCGACCCCGACGGCCACCGCACCTTCGAGATCGCGCTTCGGGAGTTCGTGACCCGCCAGACCCGCTTCGAGCTGGGCTTCGTCGAACAGCTCTACACCTTCGGCGACAAGGGCCGCGAGGCGCCGCTGGCCGACGTCGGCGCGGGGGCAGCGCGGGTGATCTCAGTGGGCTACCTGGCGCTTGCGCCGCTGGCGGTGGAGACCGAGGCGCCGGATTCGAGCTGGTCGTCGTTCCTGGATTTCTTCCCTTGGGAGGATTGGCGCAGGGGCCGGCCGGCGATCATCGACGCGTCCATCCTGCCGGCGCTGACCGCCTGGGCCGGACGCTCGGAGACCCGGCTCGCCCGCGTGCGGCTGCTGTTCGCCGAGGGCGGCGCGCCCTGGAACGAGGAGCGGGTGCTGGACCGCTACGAGCTGCTCTACGAGGCAGGGCTGGCGCCGGAGGCGGCGCGCGACCGGGCGCGGGCGCTGGGCGGCGCGCCCGCCGAGCCGGCCGCCATCGGCCTCGGCGCGCCGATGATCTCCGACCACCGCCGCATCCTCGCCACCGGCCTTGGCCGGCTGCGCGGCAAGCTGAAGTACCGCCCGGTGATCTTCGAGCTGATGCCGGAGGCCTTCACCCTGTCGGCCCTGCAGCGGACGGTGGAGGCGATCTCGGGCGTCGCGCTGCACAAGCAGAACTTCCGCCGCGTGGTCGAGCGCACCGGCCTGGTCGAAGGCCTGGGGCGGATGGACGTCGAGACCGGCGGGCGGCCCGCCGAGCTCTTCCGCTTCCGCCGCGAGCTGCTGGCCGAACGGCCGGCGCTCGGCCTCTCGCTGCCGCTGCTGCGGGACTGACCGCCGGAACGATCCGCGCACGCGCTCCCTCGCTCGGGACGCGAAAACGGAACGCCGCATGAAAGTCTCGAGAACGCCGAACGCCTCGCCCGCGGTGGCGGGCCTCAGAGGTAGGCCCAGGCGGCGACGGCGACGCCGACGGCGCTCAGGGCGATCGCGGTGTACCAGGGCCAGCGGCGGTGCATCAGGATCGCCAGCGTCGCGATGGCGATCGACATGTGCAGCAGCGTCGAGGCGACGGTGAGCCGGCCATGGCGGATCTCGTGCCGGTCGGCGACCTCCAGCGCCGCGTCGCGCTTGGCCTCGTAGGACTTCGCGACGGCGTTCGCCTTGGTTTCGTCGGCGCCCTCGTGGACGGCCGACTTGGCGTAGCCGGGCGCCTTCGGGCCGGCCGCGTCGGCGGCGATCTCGTAGACCTTCTTGCGCAGGCTCTTGGAGTTGGCGAAACCCCATTCGTCGGTCGCCTGGTCCTGCGCCAGCACCGCGTCGTTCTTGGCGACGATCGCCGCATCGCTCTCGGTGGTCTCCAGGCTGGCCGAGATCGCCGCCGCCACCGCCAGCACCGCGATGGTGAAGGTGACCTGCGGGATCAGATTGTCACCGCTCTCCGCCGCATGCGCGGCGTGTTCCGCGTGCTCGTGGTGCTCGAGCTCTTCGAGTGGTGAGTCGGACATGGCCCCCCGCTATTTGATGCGTGATCGCCGCTCAGGCATGGCTCGCCGCCGGGCCCTCGAGCGCTGCTTGGGCAGCCGCCAGGCGGGCGATCGGTACGCGGTAGGGCGAGCAGCTGACGTAGTCGAGTCCGACGGCGTCGAAGAAGGCGATCGAGACCGGATCGCCGCCGTGCTCGCCGCAGATGCCGAGCTTGATGTCGCCGCGCGCAGCGCGGCCGCGCTCGGCGCCCATGCGCACGAGCTCGCCGACGCCCTCCTGGTCCAGCGAGACGAACGGGTCCTTCTCGAAGATGCCCTTGTCGATGTAGGCGGCGAGGAAGCGGCCGGAGTCGTCGCGGCTGATGCCGTAGGTGGTCTGGGTGAGGTCGTTGGTGCCGAACGAGAAGAAGGCGGCGTTGGCGGCGATCTCGGCGGCGCAGACCGCCGCGCGCGGCAGCTCGATCATCGCGCCCACGGTGTAGTCGAGGTCGCCGCCCTTCTCGGCTCAAGCACCTCCTTCACCACCCGGTCGGTGAGCGCGGCGCAGGAAGGCCATCTCCTCGCCCTTGGCGACCAGCGGATGCATGATCTCCGGGCAGGGCGGCGTCTTGCCGGCGGCCTTCACCTCCAGCGCCGCCTCGATGATCGCGCGCACCTGCATCTCGTAGATCTCGGGGTAGGAGATCCCCAGCCGGCAGCCGCGGTGGCCGAGCATCGGGTTGGCCTCGCGCAGCTCGCGGGCCCGCCGCATCAGCTTGCCGGCGTCGAGGCCGGTCGCCTCGGCCACCGCCACCAGGTCTTCCTCCGTGTGCGGAAGGAACTCGTGCAGCGGCGGATCGAGCAGCCGGATGGTCACCGGCAGGCCCTCCATGATGGTGAACAGCTGCACGAAGTCGCCGCGCTGCATCGGCAGGATCTTGGCGAGCGCGGCTCGGCGGCCCTGCTCGTCATCGGCGAGGATCATCTCGCGCACCGCGGCGATGCGGGTGTCGTCGAAGAACATGTGCTCGGTGCGGCATAGCCCGATGCCCTCGGCGCCGAACTGGCGGGCGACCGCGGCGTCCGTCGCGGTCTCGGCGTTGGCGCGCACCTTCAGGCGCCGGGACGCGTCGGCCCAGGTCATCAGGGTGGCGAAGTCGCCCGACAGCTCCGGCTCGATCATCTTCACCTGGCCGGCGAGGATCTCCCCCTTGCTGCCGTCGATGGTGATGACCTCGCCTTCCCGGAAGACCCGGCCGCGGGCGCGCATCTCGCCCTGCTTCTCGTAGATCTGGATCTCGCCGGCGCCGGAGACGCAAGGGCGGCCCATGCCGCGGGCGACCACCGCCGCGTGGCTGGTCATGCCGCCGCGCGCCGTGACGATGCCGCGCGCGGCGTCCATGCCGCGGATGTCCTCAGGGGACGTCTCGTCGCGCACCAGGATCACCGCCTCGCCCGCCGTTCCCAGCCGCTCGGCCTCCTCGGCGGTGAAGACGATCTTGCCGGTCGCCGCGCCCGGCGAGGCCGGCAGGCCGACGGCGATCACGTCGCGCTCGGCGGCCGGATCGATGGTCGGGTGCAGCAGCTGGTCGAGCGAAGCCGGGTCGACACGCATCACCGCCTCCGCCTGGCTGATCAGCCCCTCGCCCGCGAGGTCGACCGCCACGCGCAACGCCGCCTTGGCGGTGCGCTTGCCGTTGCGCGTCTGCAGCATGTAGAGCCGCCCGCGCTCGACGGTGAACTCGATGTCCTGCATGTCGCGGTAGTGGCGCTCGAGCTGACCCACGACGCCCTTCAGCTCGCCGAACACCTCCGGCAGCGCCTCCTCCATCGAAGGCGCCTTCTCGCCCATCTCCTCGCGGGCGGCCCGGGTGATCGACTGCGGCGTGCGGATGCCGGCGACCACGTCTTCGCCCTGGGCGTTGATCAGGAACTCGCCGTAGAGCGCCGCCTCGCCGGTGGACGGATTGCGGGTGAAGGCGACGCCGGTGGCGCTGGTCTCGCCCATGTTGCCGAACACCATCGACTGCACGTTCACCGCCGTGCCCCAGCTCTCGGGGATGTCGTGCATGCGGCGATAGAACTTCGCCCGATCGTTCATCCAGCTGGCGAAGACCGCGCCGATCGCGCCCCAGAGCTGCGCCTGCGGCGCCTGCGGAAACGGCTCGCCGCGCTCACGCTCGACGGCGGCCTTGTAGTCGCGGACCACGCTCTCCCAGTCGTCGGCGGAGAGGTCCGTGTCGATGGTGACGCCGAGTGCGTCCTTATGGTCGTCGAGGATCTCCTCGAACATGTGGTGGTCGAGGCCCAGCACCACGTTCGAGTACATCTGGATGAAGCGGCGGTAGCTGTCGAAGGCGAACCTGCGGTCGCCGGCGAGCTTGGCCAGGCCCTCGACGGTCTCGTCGTTGAGGCCGAGGTTCAGCACCGTGTCCATCATGCCCGGCATCGAGGCGCGCGCGCCGGAGCGCACCGAAACCAGCAGCGGATTGCCGGCATCGCCGAAGCGCTTGCCGGTCAGGCTCTCGACCCGCGACAGCGCCTCGGCCACCTCGGCCGTCAGACTCTCCGGATAGCGGCGCTCGTTCGCGTAGAAATGCGCGCAGGCCTCGGTGGTGATGGTGAAGCCCGGCGGCACCGGCAGGCCGAGCGCGGACATCTCGGCGAGGTTGGCGCCCTTGCCGCCCAGCAGGTCCTTCATCGAGGCGTCGCCGTCCGCGCCGCCCCCGCCGAACGCGTAGACGAAGCCCTTCCTGGTCAGTGTCTCGACCATGACCGCTCCTAACCCGAAACCTGCGAGAAGTCCGCCACCTGCCCCATCAGAGCGCGAACGGCGGCCAGGAGTTTCAGCCGGTTCGCCCGCTCGGCGGCGACCTCGGAATTGACCAGCACCTTCTCGAAGAAGGCGTCGACCGGCGCCGCGCAGCGCCGCCAGCGCCCGCATGGCGGCGGCGAAGTCCTCGGCCTCCAGCGCGATCTCGACCTTCGGCTCGGCGGCCGCGAGCGCCTTCAGGAGCGCCTGCTCCTCGCGCGGCGCGCCGGCCAACGAGGCGGGGTCGCCGGCCGGCAGCTCGCCCTTCTTGGCTTCGGCCGAAAGGATGTTGGAGGCGCGCTTGTAGGCGGCCAGCAGGTTCGCGCCGTCGTCGGTCCCCAAGAACCGTTCGAGCGCCTCGACCCGGCGCACGATCCGCACCAGGTCGTCGTCGCCGAGCGCGAACACCGCATCGACCAGGTCATGCCGCGCGCCCTCGCCGCGCAGCGAGACCTTCAACCGCTCGACCATGAAGGCCGTCAGTTCCTCGGCCACCTCGCGGGCGGCGCGGAAGCTGTAGATCACCGGCTGGGTCGGCGGCCGGCGCCCGACGGCGGTTCGGTCGAACGAGACCGGCCGGTCCTCGTCGACCTCGATCACCCAGGCGGCCTCGGCGACCAGCGCCTCCTCGAGCTCCTCGAGGTAGGGCTCGATGCCGAGGTCGGGCTCGTCCGGGTCGATCCCCAGCCAGCCGGTGGTGCGCGGCGCCGACACATAGACACCGCGGCCGGGGGCCACGTAGGTCTTCAGCGTGCGGTACCAGTCCTTGACGGCTTCGCGGATCGGCAGACGCACGTCGGACTTCAGCACGATGCGGATCACCCCCAGCGCCGCGCGGCGCAAGGCATAGGGGTCGCGCGAGCCGGTGGGCTTTTCGCCGACCGCGAAGAAGCCGGCCAGCGTGTCCAGCTTGTCGGCCAGCGCCAACGCCATGGCGAGCGGCGTGTCCGGAACCTCGTCGGCCGGTCCGGCGGGACGGTACTGCTCGCCGATCGCCTCTGCGACCGGCCGCGGAAGCCCGGCCTCGCGGGCATAGTAGGCGCCCATCACGCCCTGCAGCTCGGGGAACTCGCCGACCATGCCTGAGGCGAGGTCGGCCTTGGCGTACCGGGCGGCCTCGCGCGCCCGCTTCGGATCGGCGCCCACGGCCGGCGCGATCGCTTCGCTCAGCTGCTCGAGCCTCGCCACGCGCTCGGCCATGGCGCCGAGCTTGGCGTGGAAGGTGACGCCCTTCAGCCGCTCCAGCCAGACCTCGAAGCCGGCGCGCCGGTCCTCGTCCCAGAAGAACTGGGCGTCCTTCAGGCGCGCCGACAGCACCCGCGCGTTGCCGGCCGCGACCAGCGCGCCGCCGTCGGCGGTCTCGATGTTGGCCACCACCACGAAGTGCGGCGCGAGCCGGCCATCGCGGTCGCGCACGGCGAAGTAGCGCTGGTGTGTGCGCATCGAGGTGCGGATCACCTCGGGCGGGAGCTGCAGGAAGCTGGGATCCATGACGCCCAGCAGCGGGACCGGCCATTCGGCGAGGCCCGCCACCTCGTCCAGCAGACCCTCGTCCTCGACGAGATCGAGGTCTTGCGCCCGGCAGAGCGCGTCGGCGGCCGACTGGATGCGCGCCTTGCGTTCCTCGGCGTCGAGGATGACGAAGTGGCCGGCCAGCGCCTCGCGGTACTCGTCGAAATCGCGCGCCCGGAACGGCGTCGCCTCGCCCATGAAGCGATGGCCCTCGCTGAGGTCGGCCGCGACGATCCCGTCGATGTTCAGCGGGACCACCTTGCGGTCAAAGGCGCAGAGGATGCGCTGCAGCGGCCGCACCCAGCGCAGCCGTCCCTCGCCCCAGAGCATCGACTTCGGCCACGGGAAGCCGCGGACGATCTCCTCGACCATCTCGGCGACGATCTCGGTCGTCGGGCGTCCGGCGCGCGCGATCGTGGCGAACCACGCCCCGTCGCGCTCGCTGAGCTGGTCCTGCGCGAGGCCGGTCGAGCGCAGGAAGCCGGCGAGCGCCGCCTCCGGCGCGCCGACGCGCGGGCCCTTGCGCTCCTCGGACCGGTCGCCCTGCGCGGCCGGTAGCTCGTCGACCACCAGCGTCAGCCGCCGCGGTCCGGCAAACGTGCGCAACCGCTCGAACGGCAGCCCCGCCGCGCTCAGCCGCTCGCGCGCCATGCGCTCCAGATCGCGCGCCGCGCCCGGCTGCATCCGCGCCGGGATCTCTTCCGACAGCAGCTCCAGGAGAAGCTGAGGCATCTCGCCTAGCGCCCCCTCACGCGTTTTCGCCTTCTTCGGCGATCCAGGCTTCCGCGCAGGCTTTGCAAAGGTCGCGGATGCGGCCGATGTAGCTCTGGCGCTCGGCCACCGCGATGGCGCCGCGGGCGTCCATGACGTTGAAGAGGTGCGACGCCTTCAGCACGTGGTCGTAGGCCGGCAGCACCAGCGCCTGGCCCTGCGGGCCTTTGGCCGCCAGCAGCCGGGGAACCTGCTGTTCCATATCGTCGAACTGGCGCTTCAACGTGGCGACGTCGGCGGCCTCGAAATTGTAGGCCGACATCTGCCGCTCGTTCTCCAGGAAGACCTCGCCGTAGGTCTTGAAGGCGGGGCCCTGGGGATCGTTGAAGGCAAGGTCGAAGATCGAATTCGACGCCCTGGATGTACATGGCGATCCGCTCTAGCCCGTAGGTGAGCTCGCCGGCGACCGGGAAGACGTCGAGGCCGCCCACCTGCTGCATGTAGGTGAACTGGCTGACCTCCATCCCGTCGCACCAGACCTCCCAGCCGAGCCCCCAGGCGCCGACCGTGGGGTTCTCCCAGTCGTCTTCGACGAAGCGGATGTCGTGCAGCCTGCCGTCGATGCCGATGGCGGCCAGCGAGCCGAGGTAGAGCTCCTGCAGGTCGTCCGGGCTCGGCTTGAGGATCACCTGGTACTGGTAATAGTGCTGGAGGCGGTTGGGGTTTTCGCCATAGCGGCCGTCGGCGGGGCGGCGCGACGGCTGCACGTAGGCCGCCCGCCAGGGTTTCGGCCCCAGCGCCCTCAGCACGGTCGCCGGGTGCAGGGTGCCGGCGCCCACCTCGACGTCGTGCGGCTGCAGGATCACGCAGCCCTGCCGGCTCCAGTAATCGTGGAGCGCAAGGATCAGTCCCTGGAACGACAAGGGCGGGGCGGCGGCCATGCTGGATTTTAGGATCGCGGGCGCGAAAAGGTCGGCGGACCTATAGGGCCCGCCGACCTCTGCTTCAAGCTGACCGGCCCGGCCCCGCGAGGCCGGTCGGAACGAGGCGCTTAGTTCCCCTTCGGCGCCGTCTTCTTGCCGGCGCGCGACAGCGGCTGGCCATAGGCGGCGCGGTTGGCCTTCGTGTCGGGCACGGGCTGGCTTGCGATCACCTGCACACCGCTGGCGTCGACGGTGGCCGAGGCGTTGGCCGCCCCGCCGGTGGGCGCGCTGGCGTCCGCAGGCATCGAGCCGTTCTGGTCCGACGGCATCGAGCTTTGCGGCGGAGGCTGCTGCGGCGCCTGGGTGTTGTCGGTTTGGGCGTAGGCGGTCGCGCCGATGAGGCACGCCACCGTCGCGATCAGGGCTGTTCTAACGAGGGGCATGACTTGATCCTTCTGCAGGCGGCCGCCAGGGCCGCCTCGCATAAGCCAACGCAAAGCCTCGCTTTACGGTTCCCCCTCGAGGTTCTCGTTACGGCGACCTGGTCAGCTTCCCGGCTGGGTCGTCGGGGCCCCAGTCGGCGCCCCGCGGCGCCGGCGAGACGGCCGACGCGTAGGGGCTGTCGGACGGGATCAGCACCTTGTCGACCACGTTGACGATGCCGCCGTTGGTCGTGCGCACGTCGGCCTGGATGATGTCGGCGTTGTTCACCATGAGGTCGTCGGGATTGCTGCCGTCGAGCTGCACCGGGGTGTTCTCGACGGTGTTCACCGGACCCTTGGCGCCCCGGATCTTGCTGGCGTCCACCTGCGCGTTGATCAGGTGGTACTTCAGGATCTGCTGGAGCTGGTTGGCGGACGTGTCGTTCGGCGCCATCAGCTTGGAGAGCACGTCGGGCGGCAGGGCGTTGAAGGCCGCGTCGGTGGGCGCGAACATCGTCACCGGGTAGCGCTGCAGCACCGGCGCGAGGCCCGACTGGTCGACGGCCTTCAGAAGGATGGTGAACTGACCGGACGCCTTCAGGGTGTCGTAGATGTTCGGGCCGCCGGCGACCTTGGGGATGCTCGGCAGGCTGTGGGCGGGCGGCGGCGGCGCGGCCGGCGGCGGCGCGCTGGCAGCGCCCTGGGCCAGGGCGGCCGCGGGACAGGCGATCAGGGCCGCCGCGACAGCGGTGGTGACAAAGCGGTTCAGCTGCATTGAAGTCCTCGGCTTGTGGGACGGCGTCCCTGCCCGCGCTTTATGAATAGCCTAGCGAGGCGCCGTCAATCGCTCTCGCCGCCCCTGCGACGCCAGAGGCACGCCAGGAACGCCAACCCGGTCGAAATCGGCGGCGAGAGCCTCACCGACCCTGGGCGCCGCGATTTTGGGCGCCTGACCGCCCGAAGTTGACCAGAAAGCGGGCGCCGAGCCAGCTTGCAGCCAAAATCCGCCCCGATCCGCCTCATTTGCGGGCGCCCGCCGATAGCGTCGCTTCTCGTCGGCGTGCGGGTCTCAAAAGCTCGAAACGAAGGGTCGCCTCGCCGGCAGGGGATGACACTTGAACAAGACGCGTATGCGCCGGCGGCATCTCCCGTGCGGCCCGCGCGGGAGCGAGGCGAATGAAACTCATCATGGCAGTCGTGAAGCCGTTCAAGCTCGACGAGGTCCGCGAAGCCCTGGTGGCCGCGGGCGTCGAGGGCCTGACGGTCTCTGAGGTGAAGGGCTACGGCCGACAGAAAGGGCACACGGAAATCTACCGGGGCGCGGAGTACCAGGTGACCTTCGTGCCCAAGGTCAAGCTCGAGGCGGTCGTCGACGACGCCCAGGCCGCGGGGGCGGTCGAAGCCATCAAGCAGGCCGCCGGCACCGGCAAGATCGGCGACGGGAAGATCTTCGTGCTCTCCGTCGAGGAGGCCGTCCGCATCCGCACCGGCGAAACCGGCGCGGCCGCGCTTTGACAAGATTACGGGACAAGGGGTTCAGATGATGAAGATACTCGCTCTCAAGCGGTGGGCGGGGTTGGCCGTGGCGGCGCTGGTGATAGGCGCGCCGCTCGCCGCGCTCGCCCAGAACACCACCAACGCAGCGGCCACGAATGCGGCGGCCGCCTCGAACGCCACGGCGACCAACGCCGCCGACTCCAACGCCGCAACCAATGCGGCGACGAACGCCGCCGCTCCGGCGGCCGCGGCCGCGCCGGCCGGCAACCCGGACGCCACCCACGACTACACGAAGGACAGCGTCAACTCAGGCGACGACGCCTGGATGCTGACCTCGTCGGTGCTGGTCCTGATGATGACCATCCCCGGCCTGGCGCTGTTCTACGCGGGCATGGTGCGCAAGAAGAACATCCTGGCCACGCTCGCCCAGAGCTTCGGCGCGACGGCGGTGATCGCGGTGGCCTGGATGGTGATCGGCTATTCGCTCGCCTTCACCGGCGGCGGCACCACGGGAATGCAGCCCTACCTCGGCAGCTTCAAGTACTTCCTGCTGGCGCCGCTCAACGCCGACATCAACATCGCAAGTCCTCTGGCCCCGACGATCCCCGAGACCGTCTACATGTTCTTCCAGATGACGTTCGCGATCATCACGCCAGCGCTGATCGCCGGCGCGCTGGCCGACCGCATGAAGTACTCGGCGTTCCTGTGGTTCATGTTCCTGTGGCTGATCTTCGTCTACTGCCCGATCGCCCACTGGGTGTGGGGCGGCGGCTGGCTCGGCACCATGGGCGCGCTCGACTACGCCGGCGGCACCGTCGTGCACCTGAACGCGGGCACCGCCGGCCTCGTCGCCGCGCTGATGCTCGGCAAGCGCAAGGGCCTCGGCACCGAGAACTTCGCGCCGTTCAACCCGGCCTACGCGCTGATCGGCGCCTCGCTGCTGTGGGTCGGCTGGTTCGGCTTCAACGCCGGCTCGGCGGTGGAAGCGCATGACGGCCAGGCCGGCATGGCGGCGGCGGCGACGCAGATCGCCACCGCGGCGGCGACGCTGGGCTGGATGTTCATGGAGTGGATCATCGCCAAGAAGCCCACCGTCATTGGCATGGCGTCGGGCGCGGTGGCCGGCCTCGTGGCCATCACCCCGGCCTCGGGCTTCGTCAACCCCACCGGCGCGCTGATCATCGGCATCGCCGCGGGCGTGGTCTGCTACTTCGCGGCCGTCCACGTGAAGAAGATGCTCGGCTTCTACGACGACGCGCTCGACTGCTGGGGCGTGCACGGCGTGGGCGGGGCGCTGGGCGCGCTGCTCACCGGCGCGCTGGCGTCCAACAAGATCAACTCCGCCAGCAAGGGGTGGCTGATCGACGGCAACTTCCACCAGATGTGGCTGCAGTTGATCGATGTGCTGGCCGTGTTCGTCTACTGCGGGATCGGCACGTTCATCATCCTGGCGATCCTGAAGTACACGATCGGCATCCGCGTCAGCGAGGACGTGGAAGTCGAAGGCCTCGACATCAACCTGCATGGCGAGGTGGTGCAAGGCTGACGGCTCCTCCTGGCGTCAGCCCGTTCGGGAACGGGGGTCCTTCGGGGCCCCCGTTTTCGTTTGGCGGCGGCGGCTACGCACGAAAGCCGGCCAGGCGGCACGGCCGCACCCACCAGTCCCGGTGCGCGTCCGAGATGGCCAGCGCCAGGTCGCGCGCCCCGTCAGCGTCGGCGCAGAGCGCGAAGCAGGTCGCGCCCGAGCCCGACATCCGCGCCAGCAGGGTCTCGCGTCGCGCCCTCAGCGCCGCCAGCACGTCGCCGATCGCGGGCGCCAGGCCGATGGCGGGCGTCTCCAGATCATTGCGCGTTCCCGCCAGAAACGCGGCAAGGGCCTGCGCGGTCTGCATCGGGTCGGGCCATGGCGGCGGCTCGGCCGAGCCCGGCGCGCCGGCATCGTCGTAGGCGCGGTAGACCGCCCCGGTCGGCGAGGCGACACGCGGGTTCGCCAGCACGGCGTCGAGGTCGGGAAACACCGGCGGCCAGTCGCATTCGTCGCCCCGTCCTGCCGCCATCACCGGCGCGCCCCCGAGGCAGGCCGGCACGTCCGAGCCGAGCTGGCGAGCGATCTCCGTCAGCCTCTCGTCCGCGTCATCGCCGTCCTCGGTGAGCGCCAGCGCCGCGGACATGAGGTTCAAGGCCGCCGCCGCATCGCTGGAGCCGCCGCCGAGGCCCGCCGCGACCGGTAGGTTCTTCTCGAGCGATATGCGGAACGGCGCCCAGTCGCCCGGGAAGGCCGCCAGCATCGCGTCCCTGGCGCGCACCACGAGGTTGCCAGCGGCCTCGCCGTCGAGCTCCGCCGCGAACGGCCCCTCCACGGCGAACGACATCGCCTGCGCAGGGCCGATCCGCACGACGTCGCCGACGCTGGCGAAGGTCATCAGGCTGGAGATCGGATGGTAGCCGTCCTCCCCCAGCGGCCCGACGTGCAGGAAGAGGTTGACCTTGGCCGGCGCGAACCGCTCGAGGCTCATCAGACGCGCGTGAGTCAGGGCGTCGAGAGCGTCGGCGGCTGGACGTCCGGCGCGTCAGGCCCCAGCGGCGAGGACAGCTTGCGCGCCACCGACGCCTTCAGCTTGGCGTCCGGCGCGAGCGACAGCACGCGGCGCCATTGGAACGCGGCCTCGGTCTTGCGGCCGACCCGCCAGTAGGCGTCGCCGAGGTGATCGTTCACTTCCGCGATGCCCGGATCGAGCGTCACCGCCGTCTCCAGCTTCTCGACGGCGTCCTTGTAGTCGCCGAGCCGGTAATAGGCCCAGCCGAGGCTGTCGATGATCTCGCCGGATTGCGGCTCGGCGCTGACGGCGCGCTGGATCATCGCCAACCCCTCTTTCAGGTGCTCGCCGCGCTCGATCCAGAAGTAGCCCTGGAAGTTCAGCAGCTCCGGCTCGTCGGGATTGAGCTTCAGGGCCGCGTCGAGGTCGGTCTGGGTCTTGGCCTCATCGCCGATCTCCTCGTAGGCCGAGGCGCGCAGGTAGTAGAGCCGCCAGTCGGGCTTCGCGCCCGGCGCTTCGATCAGGCCGGTCAGCACCGCCGCGGATTCCGTATACTGATCGTTGGCGCGCAGCAGGTCGGCGAGGTTCGCCTGCGCCTCGCGGCTCGCCGGATCGGCGCTCGCCGTCGCGCGCGCCAGCTTCAGCGCCGTGTCCGAGTCGCCGCCACTCTGGTAGCTCCAGGCGAGCTTGCCGCGCGCCGCAATGTAGCTGGGCGCGCCGGGCTCGACGCTGGCGTAGGCCTCGCGGGCGCCCTCGACGTCGGCGGGCGCCAGCAGCTCGCCCACCAGCAGCCACGCCTCGTCGTTGGCCGGATCGAGCCTGAGCGCCAGTCGCAGATACTCCAGCGCGAGCACATCCTGCTTCTGCGCCATCAACGCGGCGCTGGGGATCAGCAGCGCCTCGGCGGCCTCCTGGCGGATCGAGCCCAGCGGCGGCGCGCGGCCGTGCTTCTCGGCCCGGGCGATCCCCGCCGCGGCGGCGACGTCATCGGCGCTGTGCGACAGCCGGGCCTGATAGAGCGCCGTCGCGTCCGCCCAGCGGCCGCGCCGTTCCAGGAAAGCGCCGTAGGCGTGCGTGATGATGCCGCTCTCGTCGCCCGACTGCATCAGCGCCTTGAAGCCCGCCTCGGCGTCGGCGCGGCGACCAAGCCGCTCCTGCAGCTCCGCCCGGTCGAGATCGGCGACGAACTGCGAGACGGGGTCGACGTCCAGCACCGGCCGGGCCAGCGCGTGCGCGTCGTCGTTCACCGCGGCGGCGGCGTAGGGGGCGAGCAACAGGGCCGCCGTCTTCGGCGGATAGCTCAGGTCCGGGCTGGTGAAGAAGCCGTAGGCTTCCTTGTCCTTGCCCTCGGTCATCGCCTCGACGCCGCGGACGAGCACGCCGACCTGGGCTTCCGCACTGTCCGGCGTGGCCGCCGCCAGCTGCGCGGCGCCCGCCACGTCGCCTGCCTCCAGCGCCGCCGTGAACGCGTCGGTGCGCAGATACGTCGGCTCGCCCTCGGCCGCGGCGGCGCGGGCGAGATAGGCGGCGGCGGCGGCCAGGTGGCCCTCGTCGCGGGCGGTCTCGCCGGCGAGGAACAATCCGTAGGCCGAGGCGTCGGGATCAGGCGCGAAGGGCGGCGGCTTCGCGGCCGCCGCCTGGCGCGCGGCCGGCGGCGCGGCCGTGTCGGCCGCCTGTTCGGTCGCGCAGGCGCCCAAGCAGCTCAGGGCGGCGCCCGCCAGCATCAGGATGGTCAGCGTGCGAAACATGGCCCAGCCATCGCGCGATCCGGCGCGCCCCGCAAGCGGCGCCCGCCCTTTCACATGTTCGGGTAGTTGGGACCGCCGCCGCCCTCCGGCGTCGTCCAGTTGATGTTCTGCGACGGGTCCTTGATGTCGCAGGTTTTGCAGTGGACGCAGTTCTGGGCGTTGATCTGGAAGCGCGGGTTCTGGCCGGCGTCGTCGTAGAGCACCTCGTAGACCCCGGCGGGGCAGTAGAGCCTAGCCGGCTCTCCGTAGCGCGGCAGGTTGACGTTGATCGGGATCTCGGGGTCCTTCAGCTTCAGGTGCGCCGGCTGGTCCTCCTCGTGGTTGGTCGAGGAGAGGAACACCGACGAGAGCTTGTCGAACGAGAGCACGCCGTCGGGCTTCGGATAGACGATCGGCTTGTAGTGCTCCGCCAGGCCGGTCGAGGCGGCGTCGGTCTTGCCGTGCTTCAGCGTGCCGAAGAAGGAGAAGCCGCCCAGCAGGTAGGTGGTCCACATATCCAGCATGCCGAGGAAGCCGCCGACCTCGTCGCCGAACCGGGTGAGGAACGGCTTGGCGTTGCGGACCTGCTTCAGCTCCTTGGCGACCCATGAACTGCGCAGCGCCGGCTCGTAGCCCTCCAGCTCGTCGCCCGCGCGGCCGGCGCCGATCGCCGCGAACGCAGCTTCCGCCGCCAGCATGCCGCTCTTGATGGCATTGTGGCTGCCCTTCAGCCGCGGCACGTTGACCATGCCGGCCGAGCACCCGATCAGCACGCCGCCCGGGAATGCCAGCTTCGGCAGCGACTGCCAGCCGCCCTCGGTGATCGCCCGCGCGCCGTAGGCGATGCGCTTGCCGCCCTCCAGGTATCGGGCGATCGCCGGGTGGTGCTTGTATTGCTGGAACTCGTCGAACGGCGAGACCCAGGGGTTCTTGTAGTTGAGGTGGGTGACGAAGCCGACGGACACGTAGTTGTCGCCGAAGTGGTACAGGAAGCCGCCGCCGCGGGTGTCGCCCTTCAGCGGCCAGCCCACCGTGTGCTGCACGAGGCCCTTGCGGAAGACCGCGTCCGGCACCTGCCAGAGCTCCTTCACCCCGAGGCCGAACTTCTGCGGCTCATGGCCGTCGGCGAGGCCGTACTTGGCCTGGATCACCTTGGCGAGCGAGCCGCGCACGCCCTCGCCGATGAACACGTACTTGCCGTTGATCTCCATGCCCGGCTGGTAGTCGTCCTTGTGATGACCGTCCTTCGCGATCCCCACCACGCCGACCACCACGCCCTTCACCGAGCCGTCTTCGCGGTACGTCAGGTCGGAGGCCGCGAAGCCCGGATAGATCTCGACGCCCAGCTCCTCGGACTGTGCGCCGAGCCAGCGGCAGAGGTTGGCGAGCGAGCCGGCGTAGTTGCCGTGGTTGTGCATGAACGGCGGCATCAGGAAGGTCGGGACCGATACATCGCCCTGCGGCCCCAGCACCATCCAGCGGTCCTCGGTGACCGGCGTGTCGAGCGGCGCGCCTTTCTCCTTCCAGTCCGGTATCAGCTCGTTGAGGCCCTTGGGATCGACGATGACGCCGGAGAGGATGTGCGCGCCGACCTCAGATCCCTTCTCCAGCACCGCGACGGAGAGCTCGGATCCGGCCGCCGACGCCAGCTGCTTCAGGCGGATCGCCGCGGCGAGCCCGGCCGGCCCCGCGCCGACGACAACGACGTCGTAGTCCATCGCCTCGCGTTCGACGTCTTCGCTCATGGCGCGTCCCTTGCCGTCCAAGCCCGGCCCTTAATCGAAGCGCCCGGCGGGGTGGTCAAGCGATTAGCGCGCCGGCGATCGGGCGACGCCGCGTCAGTCGGCGAGCGCCTCCGGGTCGCCGGCGGCGCGCCGGCCGCCCTCCAGCCAGGCCGCCAGCGCGGGGCTCAGCCGGCGCTTCACCAGCGCCTCGTAGCGCGCCAGATCCGCGTCGGTCAGGAGGTCCCTCCAGCGGCCATTCTCGCCCTTGTTTAGGAAGCGCTCGGCGCCGTTGTCGAAGGCCATGCGCAGCTGCGGCAGCATCTCCTCGCCCTGGCGCTTCATGGTCTCGAAGCGGGCCGCCTCGGCGAGCTCGGCGAGCCGCGGCTCGGGGGTCTCGATGCCGAGGAAGCTCGAGATGCGCCGCATCTCGCCCAAGAGGTCGGCCTTCAGGTCGTTGAAGTGTGTCATCAGCAGCCAGGGCTCGCGGCGCTTAAGCCAATAGGTCTCTTCGAACTCGCAGTAGGGCAGCTCGCCGGCGGGATCGTCGGCGCCCGCCTCGGCAGTCGCCATCCACTGCAGGAAGAAATCGCGCGGGTCGGCCGGCGTCTCCAGCCGCGCCGGCGGCGGCGCGCCGTCCGCCGCCGCGTTGCCGGCGATCGCCGCGCGCAGGTGCGGCAGGAAGCCCAGCATGTGGTTGTGCATCGAGATGCAGGCGTCGCGGCCGTCGCGGGCGGTGTGGATCACCTTGACGCCCTCGTAGACCGGGATCGCGTCCAGCGGCATGTGGCTCTTGACGTAGCGCCGGTGCTGTTGCGCCTCGATCAGGGCCAGGTCGGCCTCGATGGGCCCGAAGAAGGTGGCGTCGATCCAGGGCGAGGCGGCGCTGAACTGGCGCGGCTCCGGCGACTGGAAGATCAACAGGTCGACGATCCGCTGCGTCCAGGTCGTCCCGCACTTCGGATAGGTGGCGACGATGATGTCGTCGGGCCGCGGCGCGTAGCCCTCCCAGCGGCGACTATCCATCGTGGGCGTGCGATATTCCCGCGTCGGCGCCTGCACTTGGCGCGCCTGGACCTGGACCGGCATGCCGCCTCCCCGCTATGGCCATCCGAGCGGGCGATCTAGCAGGCGGGAACCCGCCGCCGCCAGCCCCGCTGATGTCGCGCGGGGGCGATGGGAGACGCGCCGATGTCGGGCGAGCATCCTGACCCGTTCGACCTGCAGCGCTTCGTCGCGGCGCAGGCGACGACCCACGCGCAGGCGCTCGCCGAGCTGAGGGCGGGCCGCAAGCAGAGCCACTGGATCTGGTTCGTCTTCCCGCAGATCGCCGGGCTGGGATCGAGCGCGATGAACGTGCGCTATTCGATCGGATCGCTCGAGGAGGCGGTGGCCTATCTCGAGCACCCGCTGCTGGGGCCGCGCCTGCGCGAATGCGTCGACGCGGTGAACGCGCTCGACGGCCGTTCGGCGCAGCAGGTGTTCGGCCCCGATGACGTGAAGTTCCGCTCGTGCCTGACCCTCTTCCACCGCGCCGCGCCCGAAGAGCCGCGCTTCGCGACCGCGCTCGCCGGGTACTTCGCCGGCGAGCAGGACACGGCAACGCTGCAGCGCCTCGCCGCCACGTTCGGCGGGCGTTAGCGGCGCCTGCCACTGCTTCGGCCGAGGTGCTATCCCAGCCTCCATGCCCGTCGATCCGCGCGCCGTGGAGAGTCTGCTCGCCTTCTGGGTCGAGGCCGGGGTCGACGTCACCTACGCGGACGCGCCCAACGACCGGATGGCGGCGGGCCTGGCGGCGCTGAGGCCGAAGCCGGCGCCCGCGCCGCAGCCGATCGCCGCCCGCGCGCCAGCCCAGCCGCGCGGCGTCGACGCTGGGGCGATCGCCGCGGCGCGGGATGCAGCGGCCGCCGCGGCCGATCTCGCGGCGCTCGAGGCCGCCATCGCCGCCTTCGAGGGCTGCGACCTGAAGCGTCAGGGCGCGCGCCAGGCGGTGTTCGCCCGCGGAACGCCGGACGCAGCCGTGATGGTGATCGGCGAGGGCCCCGGCGCCGAGGAAGATGCGCAAGGCGCGCCGTTCGTCGGCCGCGCCGGCAAGCTGCTCGACAGGATGCTCGCCGCCGCCGGTCTGACCGATCGGGTCTTCATCACCAACACGGTGTTCTGGCGCCCGCCCGGCAACCGCACGCCGACCAGCACCGAGCAGGCCGCCTGCGCGCCCTTCCTGGAGCGGGCGATCACGCTGGTGCGGCCGAAGATGCTGATGCTGGCCGGCGGCGCGTCGGCCAAGCACATGCTGGCGACCGCCGACGGCATCCTGTCGCTGCGCGGCCGCTGGTTCGAGTGGCGCTCGGCGGACGGCGCGCTGGAGCTGCCGGCGCTGCCGACGCTGCATCCGGCCTTCCTGCTGCGCCAGCCCGCCGCCAAGAAGAAGGCCTGGGAAGACCTTCTGATGCTGGTCGAGAGGCTTGATCGCCCGGCCCGGCCTACGTAACGTTAAGGTTCTCCGGGCATGTTTCGGGGGATAGGGCGCTGCGGCGCCTCGTCGCTCGGTTATGCGAACCGCTTGATTCTACGGACGAATAAGCGAACGCAGGCGATTGTCGGCACGCTTGTTGCGGCCATTGGGCGAAGCAACGCGATGGAGCGCGGACGTCTGATCGCGTCCGTGATCGAGGGAGGGCCAATGGGTCGAGTACGCAGCGCGCTTGCCGCCGCAACCGCCGCCCTGATGGCCGGGACCGCCCTGCCCGCCGTCGCCGCGCCTCTGGCGGCGCTCTCGTCCCACGACCTCTCGCTCTACGCCGCCGCCTTCGACGCCGCCGAGCGCGGCGACGCCGCGGCCGCCGACGCCGCGATGGCGCAGGTCTCCGACCCCTGTCTGGCCGGCAAGGTCCGCTACGTCGAGATGACCCACGTCCGCAGCCGCGGGCCGACCTACGAGCAACTCTCGAACTGGCTGAAGACCTTTGGCGACATGCCGGGCGCGAGCCAGGTCTACGAAATGGCGCTCAGGCTGAAGCCCGCCGACGCGCCGCCGCCGGACCCGGTGGCGACCCTGGTCGGCTCGGCGGACGGATCGTTCCACCTCGCGCCGGCGACCCAGTCCAAGGCGGCGCGCGAAGCCTATTTCGGCGGCGACGCGCCGCGGGCGCTGGAGATCGCGCGCTCGAGCGGCGACGCCTGGATCGCCGGCCTCGCGGCCTATCGGCTGGGCCGCTACGCCGACGCCATGAACTCGTTCGAGCGGCTGGCGGCCAATCCCGCCGAGGACGACGCCACGCGCGCCGCCGGCGGGGTCTGGGCGGCCAAGGCCGCCGTGGCGGCTGGGCTCGCCGATCGCGCCGAGCCGCTGCTGAAGATCGCCGCCGCCGTCCACCCGAGCGGCTTCTACGGCATGATCGCCCAGCGCAAGCTGGAGCTGGCCGACGACCCGCTGGGCCGCGTCATCGACGCCGCCGTGAAGGGGCCGCCCCGCCGGCCCAGGCCGCTGCGCCGGCTGGCGAGACCCCGCTCGACGCTCTGGTGCGCACCGATCCGCACGCCCGCCGGGCCGTCGCGCTGATGCAGCTCGCCCGCGCCAGCGACGCCAGCGCCGAGCTCAGGGCCGGCTTTTCCGAAGCCCGCGACGACGCCACGCGCGGGCTCTGGATGAATCTGATGTTCGAGCTCGCGCCCGACCGCCAGGCGGGCGAAATCGCCTTGCATCCGGTAGTCGCGATGAGCCCGGCCGGTCTCTCGGCCTATCCGACGCCGGCGCTCAACCCCGCGCACGGCTTCACCATCGACAAGGCGCTGGTCTACGCCGTGGTCTGGCAGGAGAGCCGCTTCAACAGCCTGGCCGTCTCGCCGGTCGGCGCGGTCGGGATGATGCAGCTGATGCCGTCGTCGGCCGCCAGCGTCGCGGGCGACCCGACCCTGAAATCGGACCCGATCACCCTCTTCGACATCGGCAAGAACCTCGACCTCGGCCAGACCTACATCACCTGGCTGGAGGAGAACGCCGGCGGCTACGACCTCCTGCGCACGATCGCCGCCTACAACGGCGGGCCTACGACGCTGGCCAGGACCGAGGCCCTGCTGGGCCCGGACGCCGACAGCCTGCTCGTGATCGAGAGCGTGCCATTTGCCGAGACGCGGGCCTACGTGAAGAAGGTGGTGGCCGCCTACTGGACCTACCGGCGCCAGTTCGGCGCGGCGACCCGCACGCTGGACGCCGCCGCCTCGGGCTTGGCGCGCGTCGACGTGCGGCTCGACACCCCCGCGCCGGCGCCGCCCTCAGCGCCAGCGACCATCCAGGACACGCAGGCGGCGTCCACGGCGCGCGACGCGCTGGAGATCCTGCTCCACCGCGCCAGCTGAGGCGGCCAGCGCCTTCGGAACGAGCCAGCCCTCGCGGCCCCGCAAGCTGAAGCCGCGCGGCACGAGCCGCGCCGGCTCGGCGGGCTCGCGGCGCAGGTGACCCGCGACGATTTCCATCCAGTCCGGCGCGAACACCGCCCCGAGCGGCGCGCCCAGGGCCCACGGACCCCGAGCCCGATCGAACGCCTGGTCGAACGCGCCGGCCTCGAAGAGGTCGGCGCCCGCGTCCTCGGCGATGCTCAGCGCCGTCCCGGCCGCGCCCACCACCGCCACCTCGCGCACCAGCCCCTCGGCCGCGGCCGGCACCAGCGCGGTCAGCAGCCGCGCCAGCGCCTCGCCGTCATCCGACGCGGAGATGATCACGGAGATCAAGCTCCCCTCCCCCTTGCGGGGAGGGGTTGGGGGTGGGGGTGTTGGCTGGATCTCAGAGATCTGCGCGCCGGTTGTTCAGCCTGAACCATCCAGCTTTCACCCCCTCCCCTGACCCCTCCCCGCAAGGGGGAGGGGAACGAGGAAGCGGCCGGGTTCACGCCTTTTCCATCAGGTGGTCCTTGTAGGCGTCGCGCAGCACCTTCTTGTCGATCTTGCCGGTGGCGGTGAGCGGCACGGCGGCGAAGATGACGTCATCCGGCAGCCACCACTTGGCGACCTTGGGCTCCAGGTGCTTCAGGACCGCCTCGCGGGTGACGCTGGCGCCCTCGTGCGGCTCGATCACCAGCAGCGGCCGCTCCTCCCACTTCGGATGCGGCACGCCCACCACGGCGGCGACCTTCACGCCCGGATAGGCGACGGCGATGTTCTCCAGGTCGATCGAGCTGATCCACTCGCCGCCCGACTTGATCACGTCCTTGGCGCGGTCGGTGATCCGCATGAAGCCGTCGGCGTCGAGCGTGGCGATGTCGCCGGTGTCGAACCAGCCGTCCTCGGCCGCCGCGTCGTTGGCCTGGCGGTAGTAGCGCTGCACCACCCAGGGCCCGCGCACCTGCAGCGCGCCGGACGTCTCCCCGTCGCGCGAAGCCTCGCGGCCGTCGTCGTCGACGCAGCGCAGCTCGATGCCGAACTGCAAGCGCCCCTGCCGGGTCCAGATCACCTCCTGCGCGGCCGCCTCGCCATGCGCCATCAGCGCCGGGGTCGGCGTCGCGACGACGCCCAGCGGGCAGGTCTCGGTCATGCCCCAGATCTGCAGGACGTCGACGCCGTAGCGGCGCTTGAAGGTCTCGGCCATCGCGCGTGGCACCGCCGAGCCGCCGATCACAACCCGTTTCAGCGTCTCGGGCCGCCTGCCGTTCTGATCGAGCCAGGCGAGGTACATCGTCCAGATGGTCGGCACGCCGCCGGAGAAGGTGACGCCCTCGGCCTCGATCAGCTCGTGCAGGCTTGCGCCGTCCATCCGGTCGCCGGGCAGCACCAGCTTGGACCCGCAGATCGGCGCCACGAACGGCAGGCCCCAGGCGGTGGCGTGGTAGAGCGACGAGCAGGGCATCACCACGTCGAACGCCGTGAAGCCGAAGGCGCTGGCGAGCCCGGCCCCCATCGCGTGCAGCACGATCGCCCGGTGAGAGTAGAGCACGCCCTTCGGATCGCCGGTGGTGCCCGACGTGTAGCAGAGCACCGCCGCGGCGTGCTCGTCGAAGCTCGGCCAGGCGAGGCCCGTCGTCTCGCGCGCCAGCAGCGTCTCGTAGCAGAGCGCGCCGACGCTTCCGTCCTCATGCTCGGCCTCGTCCGCCAGCATCACGTAGGCCTCGACCGAGCTGAGCTGCGGGGCGAGGCGCTCGACCAGCGGCAAGAGGTTCTTCTCGAACAGCAGCACCCGGCTTTCGGCGTGGTTGATCGTGTAGACGATCTGGTCATCGAAGAGCCGCGGGTTGGCGGTGTGCAGCACCGCGCCGATCCCTGGCACGGCGAAGAACAGCTCCAGGTGCCGGTGCGTGTTCCAGGCGATCGAGCTGACCCGGTCGCCCTCGCCGACGCCGAGCGCTCTGAGCGCCTTGGCGGCCTGCTCGGCGCGGCGCCCCAGGCCCGCGTAGTCGTAGCGGAAGATCGGGCCTTCGATCTGCCGCGAAACGATCTCCCGCGTCCCGTGCGCAGTGGCGGCATACCGAAGGATGGACGAAACCAGCAGCGGCGTTGGCTGCATCAAGCCGGGCAACATGGGCCTACTCCCTAAGTTACCGGCATTCATAGCGCGGCGGGCCGGGCTTGGAAGAGTGGCGGCGCCCGGACGCTCACCGGAGAGTTCGAGCGAGCCGCAGGCCTCTAGTCTTAACGCAGAGTCCGCCGAGGAGGCGCGGAGTACGCAGAGATTGGCGGCCCTCCGCGGCCTCTGCGCCTTTTCTGCGACCTCCGCGTTGAGACTAAGCGCCTGCGGCGCGCTTGCTGATCGCCAGCTCGCATTCCGCCTTCATCGACGGACGCCGAGCGCCGCCGGATTGACCACGTTGATCGGCGTCCCCGCCGCGAACGCGACGATCTGCTCGAAGATGTCGGCGAACTGCAGTTCCCACTCCTCGACGGTGACGTAGCCGATGTGCGGCGTGGCGATCACGTTCGGCAGCGCCAGCAGCGGATCGGCCGGATCGCGCAGCGGCTCGGTTTCGAAGACGTCGACGGCCGCGCCGCCCGGCCGCCCCGCCTTCAGCGCGGCGACCAGCGCGCCCGGCGTGATCAGGCCGGCGCGCGAGGTGTTCACGATCAGCGCGTCGGTCTTCATCAGCGCGAGGTCGTCAGGCGTGACGATCCCGCGCGTCGCCGCCACGAGCCGCATGTGCAGCGTCAGCACGTCCGACCCGGCGAAGAAGGCGGCCTTGTCCGCCGCGACCTCGTAGCCGTCGGCGGCGGCGCGCGCCCGCGAACCTTCGCTCGCCCAGACCAGCACCCGCATGCCGAACGCCTTGGCGTAGCCCGCTACCGCCGCGCCGATGCGGCCGTAGCCGAAGACGCCGAGCGTGCGCCCGCGCAGCGTCCGTCCGACGCCCATCTGCCAGCGGCCGGCTTTCAGCGAGGCCATCTGCCGCGGGATCTGGCGCTGGGCCGCGAGGATCAGGCCGAAGGTCAGCTCGGCGGCGGCGTAGGACGGGGTCCCCTCATGCTGGCTCGAGGAGACCACGATCCCGAGCCGGTCGCAGGCGGCGATGTCGATGTGTGGGAAGACGCTGCGCTGGCTGATCAGCTTCAGTCGCGGCAGCCGCTGCAGCAGCGATGCGCGGATCGCCGTGCGCTCGCGGATCAGCACCAGCGTCTCGGCGTCCGCCAGGCGCCGCGCCAGCTCGGCCTCGTCGTCGGTGTGGTCGGTAAAGACGGTCACGTCGTGGCCGGCCAGCTTCTTGAAGCAGGCGAGGCCCCTAAGGGTGTCGAACCAGTCGTCCAGGATGGCGATCTTCACCCGGCGCCCCCGCGTGGTTCAGCCTTGCCCGCCCCTTCGACGTCAGCTCGACCACGACGCCGGCGCCTTCGAGGGCCCGGCGCACGACCAGGCCCTCGTCGACCGCATCCTCCCACACGGTGAGGCGCGGGCAACTGGTGCGCCAGGCCTCCATCACCTCGGCGTAGGGCCTGGGACCGGCGGCGAGCCAACTCAGGAAGTCGAGGATCAGCTGCGGCGGCGCGGTCGGCATGGCGGGCGCATAGCCAAGCAGCGATTGGATGTCCATCATATGGCAACGATGATCTCCATATGAGTTGCATATGGACCTGCGCCGCCTCCGCTATTTCGTCGCCGTCGCCGAGGAGGGTCACGTCACCCGCGCGTCCGAGCGGCTCGGCATCCAGCAGGCGCCGCTCAGCCAGCAGATCAAGACGCTGGAGCGCGAACTGGGCGCGCAGCTCTTCCGCCGGCGACCGCGCGGCATGGAGCTCACCGACGCCGGCGCGGCGCTGCTCGTCGAGGCGCGCGCGATCCTCGCCCGCATCGCCGAGGCCGAGGCGGCGGTCAGGCGGGCGGCGCGTGGGCAAGCCGGGCGCCTCAGGATCGGCTACACCAACTCGGCCTGCTTTCATCCGGCGACGCCGGCCGCCATCCACGCCTTCCGCGCAGCCGCGCCGCAGGTTGGGCTCTCATTCGAGATCGGCAGCACCACCGCGCTGATCGAGCGCCTGCAGGCCGGCGAAGTCGACGCTGCCTTCATCCGCACCGCGACGACCCGCCCGGAAGGCCTCGCCATCCATCCGCTGGCCGAGGAGCCTATGGTCGCCGCCCTCCCCGCCGGCCATCCGCTGGCTGCGGCAGAGGACGTGGCGCTCGCCGAGTTCGCCGACGAGACCTTCGTCGCCTACCCGCGCTCCGACGGCGCCGGGCTCTACGACGCGGTCATCGCCGCCTGCCATGCCGCCGGCTTCAGCCCCGCGATCGGCTGTGAGGCCCCGCAGATGATCGCCGCCCTCAGCCTGGTCGCCGCCGGCCTCGGCGTCTCGATCGTCCCGGCCTCGCTCGAGCGCATGCAACTCGAAAACGTCGCCTACCGCCCCCTCGCCGGCGATGCCCAGCCCCGCGCCCAGCTGAATCTGGCCGTGCGTCGCAACGAGACCTCTGCGGCGGTGCGGCGGTTCGTTGAGGTAGCGCGCGCGTCGTAAGTTCTTGTTTTGTTCTTCTCGCGGGTCTATGGGTTCGCCCATGCCCATGGTTCCCCACAACGGTCCGCCAGCGCCGCGTGGGCGGGGCGCGCAGTCGAACGCGACGGGGCGCTATGAGAGCCAGGTGCGCGAGGCGTTCGAGGACGGCTGGACCGAGCTCGACGCGGCGCCGGCGCCGCTGCGCACCGAGGTGACGCCCGAGCACGCCAAGGTGATCATCACCCGCAACGACAGCCCCGACGTCGGCTTCGACCGCTCGATCAATCCCTACCGCGGCTGCGAGCACGGCTGCATCTACTGCTACGCGCGGCCGAGCCACGCCTATGTCGGCCTCTCGCCCGGGCTCGACTTCGAGAGCCGCATCTTCTTCAAGCCGGAGGCAGGGCGGCTGCTGGCGCGCGAGCTCTCCAAGCCAACCTACAAGCCCGGCCCCATCCACATCGGCGGCAACACAGACCCCTACCAGCCGCAGGAGCGGCGCCTGCGCGTCACCCGCGCCGTGCTGGAGACGCTGGAGCGCTTCGCCCATCCGTTCTCGATCATCACCAAGTCGGCGCTGATCCTGCGCGACGCCGACATCATCGGGCCGATGGGGCGGGCGCGGCTGGCCAGGGCGGCCGTCTCGGTGACCACGCTCGACCGGGCGCTGGCCAGGGCCATGGAGCCGCGCGCGGCGACGCCGGAAAAGCGCATCGGCGCGATCCGCGGGCTCGCGGAGGCCGGCTGCCCGGTGACGGTTATGTTCGCGCCGGTGATCCCCGGCCTCAACGACCACGAACTGGAGGCGGTGCTGGAGCGGGCGGCCGAGGCCGGCGCGCGCTCGGCCGGCTACGTGGTCCTGCGGCTGCCCTGGGAGATCAAGGACCTGTTCCGCGAGTGGCTGGAGGCCGCCCGGCCCGACCGTGCGGCCCGCGTGATGAGCCTGGTGCGCCAGATGCGGCACGGCAAGGACTACGACGTGCGCTGGGGCGAGCGGATGAAGGGCGATGGTCCGATCGCCGAACTGATCGGTCAGCGGTTCTCCGCCGCCAAGCGGCGCTTCGGCCTGGACGCGGTCCGCGCGCCGCTCGACCTGACCCGGTTCCGCGTCCCCGCCCAGCCGACCAACCAACTCGATCTGTTCGCGTAGCCTGGCGCGACCCTCGACAGCCTTCGGCCTGCAGCCACCCGCGTCAGGGCGGACCGATGCCCTGTCATAGGAAGACGCCCCGTCCACGGGGCCGTGGACGGGGCGTCAATGGGTTCGGTAACTTCGACCCATGGGACCTGTCCTCCGGGGGGATGGGGAACAGGCACGCGTGAGTTGCCGATGTAGACCCGCAGCGTCCATCAGGTGAAACCCTGAGTGGCCGCGCGCGGCGAGGCCGCCGTCCCACCGCGCGACGTCCGTGCGTCCGAGAATTTCTGAATATATTTCAAAAAGTTAGATGAACAGCTCGGACGCCAGGAACGAGGCGGGGCCCGCGACTTGATGGGATACTCAAATCCGGTAGGGCGGGTCGCCAGCGGCGCGACGTGCAGCCCTGCGGGTCTGGCCCCCACTTTCCCCACCTTTCCGCCGGCTTGCCTCCGCCGCGGAAATCGGCCCTAAGCTCCGCCCGACGTCGGGCATGGTTAAGGAGCCGAGGTGGCGAGTTTTTCGGCTGCGGACGCGGCGTTCACCGGGTTTCGCATCGTCTGGGAGCGGCCGCTGGCCGTGGTGATCTGGGCGGTCGTGCAGTTCGTCGCGGCGCTGGCGCTGAACCTCTTCATGGCGGTCTCGGCCGGACAGGCGTTCAGCCAGCTGGCCCAGATCGGGATGCAGCCCGGCGCCGACCCCGACAAGGTGATGGCGCTGTTCAGCCAGGCCGCGCCGACTTACGTCGTGATGCTGATCGCCTCGCTGGTGCTGGCGGCGGTATTCGCCGCGGCGATGAACCGGGCGGTGATGCGGCCGGCCGAGAGCCGCTTCGGCTACCTGCGGCTCGCCTCCGACGAACTGCGCCAGCTGGGACTGTTCGTGATCCTGATCGGGCTGGCGCTGGCCCTCTACCTCGTGGTGGCGATCGTCGCCCTGATCGTCGTGCAGGTGCTGGCGACGGCGCTCGGCGCCGGCGCGGAGACCGGGGTCGGCGTGCTGATGGCGGTCGTGCTGCCGATGCTGATCTGCGGCTTCATCTTCCTGGGCGTGCGGATCTCGCTCGCCTCGCCGCTGACCTTCGCGAGCGGCCGGATCAGCATCGTCGGCTCCTGGACGATGACGCGCGGGCGTTTCTGGCCGCTGTTCGGCACCTACCTGATCGCCTTCGCGCTCAGCTTCGTGGTCACCGTCCTGACGTTCGCGATCGCCGTGCTGGCGGTGGCGATCCTCGGCGGCGGCCTGCAGGCGCTGAGCGCGTTCCAGTCGGACGTGAGCTCGGTGGCGGCGATCCTGACGCCGTGGCGGCTGCTCTACCTCGCGATCATCTCGATCGGCGCGGCGCTCAGCTCGCCGATCACGCTGTGCGCCCCGGCCTCGATCTATCAGTCGCTGGCCGCCGGCGCGCCGGCCAGCGCCAGCCGCGCTTTCGACTAGGCTGCGAGCCGTGTCGGCGCTCGAAAAGCCGGACTGGCTGAAGCCGCTGTTCCCCTGGCCGCAGCAGCGCCTGGAGGTGAACGGCCGGCGAATGGCCTTCATCGACGAGGGGCCGAGGGAGGCGCGCCCGGTGCTGCTGTTGCACGGCAACCCGACCTGGGCCTTTCTCTACCGCGACTTCGTCGGGCCGCTGACCGAGGCGGGCTACCGGGTGATCGCGCCCGACTGCATCGGCGCCGGCTATTCCGACAAGCCGCGCATCGACGCCGCCTACTCGCTCGCTCACCACATCGCCGACCTCGTCTCGCTGATCGACCAGCTGGACCTGACGGACATGGCGATCGTCGGCCAGGACTGGGGCGGCCCGCAGGGCGTCGGCGCGGGCCTCATGAGGCTGGACCGCGTCGCCGCGATCACGCTGATGAACACCTGGCTCTACACCGACTACAAGGGCCGCTTCCACACCACCGCGCGACCCTGGACCACCTGGCACGCGCCGGTCATCGGCCCCTACTTCCTGAAGCGGTTGAAGGTGCTCTCGCACGCCGGCCCCTCGGCGACCAGCCGGCGCGGCATGAGCCAAGCCGAGGCGCGCGGCTACCACCACGTCTACGACGAGCGCGAGAGCGAGACCGTCACCCTCACCTGGCCGCGCAGCATTCCGCTGAAGGAAGGCGACCGCGGCTGGGCCGACATGGCCTGGATCCAGAGTCAGCTGCCGCGGATCGCCGCGATCCCGATCCAGCTGATCTGGGCGCCGGAAGACCAGGTGTTTCCGATCGAGTACGCCCAACGGCTCAAGGAGCTGCTCCCACACGCCGAGGGACCGAAGACCTACGATCGCGCCGCCCACTTCCTGCAGGACGACCGCGGCCCTGAGATCGCCGCCGACATCGTGGCGTTCCTGAACCGCACGGCGGGGCCGGCGCGATGAACTTCGTGACGCCTACCGAGGCCGAACTCGCCGCGCTGCGCGCCGATCCGATCATCTTCGAGCAGGAGCTGGACGTGTGCCCCGAAGTGGCGAGCTCGCTGGAGCGCGCGCTCGGCTTCCGGGCCGGCCGCGCCTATTGGAGAAGCGCACGGGGGAACCTCTTCGCCATCGAGCTAGGCGACTTCGGCCGCGGCCGTCCGTCGATGGCGATCGTCTACGCCTTCTGGCCCCGCTACGAGCCGCGGCCGCTCACCGACGAGGCCATCGACGACGAGCTCGAGCCGTTCCTCATCTGGATGGCCGAAGTCTGCGACGGCCTCGATCCCGAGGACATCAAGTGGACCCTGGCGCGGACGCCCCGGGCCCGCGCCCGCGCCGCCAAGATCTAGGTTCACGCACACCCTCCTCTCCCGATTGTCCCCGCTTGCGCCGGCATGGCGCTTGCTGCTGGATTGCCGCGTTAAGAGTTTGGTAACGTTTTGGCGGAGGCGCGGCATGGACCGGAGCGCACAGATCTGGTGGGGGGCGATCACCTCGGAGCGCCAGGCGCGCGAGATCATCGCCTGGACGGCCTGGTCGCTGATCATCATCGGCGCGGCGCCGGCCGCCTCGCTCGCCCTGGCCGCCCTGCGCGGGGAGATCGCGCTGGCGCAGCCGTTCTGGGAGAATCTCGGCGACAACTGGTACGTGATCGGCCAGGCGGCGTTCGTCGCCATCGTCATCGCGGCGGCCGCGCTGCTGCTGAGGACCCGCTCCTGGGTCTCGGCGCTGATCCTGCTGTTCTGCTGCGCCTTCGTGGTCTCGCTGGTGCTGGCGACCATCTTCCGGCTGGGATCGGCCGCGGAGCTGACGGCCGCGGCGATCGGCCAGAACCTGGTGCTGATGGCCTGCCTGATGTTCTTCAGCCACCTGGTCTGGCGCGCGATGAACGCCGCCCAGGCGCTGCGCCGGCTGCAGCTGGTCGAGCACTTCTCCTGAAACGCGCGCCGCGCGCCGCCTTGCCTGGCGCCGCCGGTTGGCGTTCAGTCCCGCCTTGGTCTGCCCGCGGGAGATAACGCCATGAGCCTCGACACCCTGGAGCCCTCGTCCGCCCTCGCCGAAGAGGTCGTGGAGCTGTGGCCCGGCGCGCCGCCGGCGCCGACCGCCTGCGGACCCGGCCCCGAGCAGACCTTCCGCCAGGGCGTGCCGGACGGACGCCAGACGACGATGCTGCGCAACGTGGTGACGCCCACCCTGACCGTCTTCCGACCCGACCCCGCCAAGGCGAACGGCGTCGGCGTCATCGTCTGCCCCGGCGGCGGCTGGCGCATCCTCGCCTGGGAGCACGAGGGGACTGACCTGACGCGCTGGCTGACCGAGCGCGGCTACACCGCCTTCCTCTTGAAGTACCGCCTGATGGGCACCGCGCCCGATCCGGCCGAGTTCGCCCGTCAGTCGGAGGAGACCAGCAAGCAACTGGCGGCGCGCTTCGCGGCCGGGGAGGCGCCGAAGTCGCTCGGCGACATCATCCGCGACCCGCGGATGACCGCCGCCCAGGGCGCCGCGAACGCCGACGGGCGCCAGGCGCTCGCCCTGGTTCGCGAGCGAGCGGAGGCGTGGGGCGTGGGGCCCGACCGCGTCGGCATGATTGGCTTCTCCGCGGGCGCTTTCCTGACCGCCGACGTGGCGATGGACCCAGGCGGCGCGCCGCTCGCCTTCGCCGCCCCGATCTACGGCGGCGCCACCGGCGGCCGACCCGTGCCGAAGGACGCGCCGCCGCTGTTCTCGGCGGTGGCCGAGGACGATCGTCTGCTCTTGAGGAGCGTGCAGCAGCTCTATCTCGACTGGTCGAAGGCGGGCCGGCCGGCCGAGTTCCACGTCTTCGCCCGCGGCGGCCACGGCTTTGGCATGGCGCGTCAGGGCTGGCCAGTCGACCGCTGGATCGACCTCTTCGGCGACTGGCTGGTCGACCGCGGCTTTGCCTGACGGTCAGGAGCGCGACGGCATGGACTTCCAGAGCCTGCTCTACGAGGCGAAGGACCGCGTCGCCACGATCACCCTGAACCGGCCCGAGCGCTACAACGCCATCGAGGGGCGGATGCCACGCGAGATCCGCGCCGCGGTCGAGGCCGCCGAGGCCGATCCGGACGTGCATGTGATCGTGGTGAAGGGCGCGGGGCCCGGCTTCTGCGGCGGCTATGACCTGAAGCGCTACGCCGAGCGCTCCGATGCGGGCGCCAACACCGGCGGCCAGGAGATGCCCTGGGACCCGACGCTGGATTTCGCCGGCATGTGGCGCAACACCCAGGACTTCATGTCGCTGTGGCGGGCGAGGAAACCCACCATCGCCCAGGTGCACGGCGCGGCGGTGGCCGGCGGCTCGGACATCGCGCTCTGCTGCGACTTCCTCGTGATGGCCGAGGACGCCCGCATCGGCTATCCGCCGGCCCGCGTCTGGGGCGTGCCGACGCCGGCGATGTGGGTCTATCGGCTGGGCCCGCAGGCGGCCAAGCGTCTGATGATGACCGGCGACCTGATCACCGGGCGCGAGGCGGCGGCGATGGGCTTGGCGCTGCGGGCCGTCCCGGCGGACGCGCTCGAAGCCGAGGTCGAGGCGCTGGTCTCCCGCTTGCGCGGCGTGCCCCGCAACCAGCTGATGATGACCAAGATGGTGGTCAATCAGGCCTACGAGAACATGGGGCTGGCCACCACCCAGATGCTGGCCACCTTCTTCGACGGCGTCGCGCGCCACAGCCCCGAAGGGATCTGGTTCCGCGAGCGGTCCGAGGAGGTCGGCTTCAAGCAGGCGGTCGCCGAGCGCGACTCCGGCGAGCCGATCGCCCCGCACGTCTCCAAACGCTGAACCGCGTCGCCGTCCGGCTCTTGTCTTCCCCCGGGTGAATGGCGTTCACTCATCCGGACGGCAGGAGACCCTTGATGCCTCTCGACACCACCGATCTGACACTCGACTTCGACCCGGACGCGCTCCGCGAGAAGTACCGGCAGGAGCGCGACAAGCGGCTGCGGCCAGACGCGAACGAACAGTACGTCGAGGTGAAGGGCGACTTCCGCCACTACATCGACGATCCCTACATCGAGGCGCCGATCGTCCGGGGGCCGCTCACCGACGAGGTGGACGCGCTGGTGATCGGCGGCGGTTTCGGCGGCCTCTTGGCCGCGGCGCGGCTGCGCGAGGCCGGCGTCGAGCGCATCCGCATCGTCGAGAAGGGCGGCGACTTCGGCGGCACCTGGTACTGGAACCGCTATCCGGGCGCCCAGTGCGACATCGAGAGCTACATCTACCTGCCGCTCTTGGAAGAGACCGGCTACATCCCGAAGGAGAAGTACAGCTACGCCCAGGAGATCCGCGACCACTCGCGGCGCATCGGCGAGCATTTCGACCTCTACAAGGACGCCTGCTTCCAGACCGAGATCCGCGAGGTCCGCTGGCTGGAGGACGAGAAGCGCTGGCTGATCACCACCAACCGCGATGACGCGATGAAGGCGCGCTACGTGGTGATGTCGAACGGGCCGCTGAACCGGCCGAAGCTGCCCGGCATCCCCGGCATCGACAGCTACAAGGGTCACTCGTTCCATACGAGCCGCTGGGACTACGCCTACACCGGCGGCGACTCGTCAGGGAACCTCACCAGGCTGGCCGACAAGAAGGTGGCGATCATCGGCACCGGCGCGACGGCGATCCAGGCCGTGCCGCATCTTGGGCGCTGGACCAAGCAGCTCTACGTCTTCCAGCGCACGCCTTCGTCGGTCGACCTGCGCGGCAACCGGCCCACCGACCCTGATTGGGCCGCTTCGCTGGGGCCAGGCTGGCAGAAGCGCCGGATGGAGAACTTCAACATCCTGGTCTCCGGCGGCATGCAGGACGAGGACCTGGTCAACGACGGCTGGACCGACATCATCCGCAGCCTGATCTCGGTCGCGGCGGTGCGCGGCGACAAGCCGATGACGATGGAGGAGGCGCAGGCGGCGATGGAGATCGCCGACTTCCGCAAGATGAACCAGATTCGCGGCCGCGTTGAGGCGACCGTCGCGGACGAGGCGGCCGCCGAGGCGCTGAAGCCCTGGTACCGCCAGTTCTGCAAGCGGCCGACCTTCAACGACGACTACCTGCCGACCTTCAACCGGGAAAACGTCACGCTGGTCGACACCGGCGGCCAGGGCGTCGAGCGGATCACCGAGACCGGCCTCGTCATGGACGGCGTCGAGTACGAGGTCGACTGCATCATCTTCGCGACCGGCTTCGAGGTCGGCACCAGCTACACGCGCCGCGCCGGCTTCGAGATCGTCGGGCGGAACGGGCTGACGCTCTCCGACCACTGGGCCAACGGTTTGCGCACCCTGCACGGCGCGATGAGCCACGGCTTCCCCAACTGCTTCCACATGGGCGTCAACCAGTCGACGCTGACGCCGAACTTCCCGCATCTGCTGGAGGAACAGGCCCGCCACATGGCCCACGTGGTCGGCGAGGCGAACCTGCGCCAGGCGAGCGTCGTGGAGCCGACGGCGGAGGCTGAAGCCGGCTGGGTGCAGACCATCGTCGACACCGCCCGGCTGAACATCGAGTTCCGGCAGGCCTGCACGCCCGGCTATTACAACGGCGAGGGCCGGGCCGGCGGGAACGACGGCCTCTTCGCCGGATTGTACGGGCCCGGCCCGGTCGCCTTCTTCTCGCTGCTGAAGTCCTGGCGCGAGGGCGGGATGGAAGGGCTGGAGATCAGCTAGGGCGAGCGCGCCTTCACCGCTTCCCCTATCGTCCGTCATGGCCGGCCGTCAGTGCCGGCCACCTATGAACACGATCTTCGGGTGACCGCGCTCAGCGCGGCCACGGCTCGCAGGGTGTGCCTGGATCGCCGGGACTGACGCCCGGCGATGACGGTTTAGGGGGTGGAGCGCGCCCCAAAAATAGTCCGTGTCTCGTGCTGCCGCAGTAGCCACATCGATCAGGCGGCGCGCTGCGGCCTGAAAAACCCTCGCAGCGGCCACTTTTTGGCGAGCGGCGCGATGCCCGCACCTGGCGCCGCCTCGCGCGTGGCGCGGCGAAAAACGGCGCGCTGCGGCCGGTTTTTGGACGAACCTTGCGGCCGGCAGGCCAAGGAATTGGCCACGGAAAACACGGAAAGACACGGACGCCGCCGAGCCACTCCGACCGTCCGTGCTTTCCGTGTTTTCCGTGGTTCAGACGACTGGATCCCCGCTTTCGCGGGAAGAGCGGGGGCTACACGATCCGTGTCTCGTGCCGGCCCCAGTAGCGGTCTCTCAGCAGGCGCTTGTAGAGCTTGCCGGTCGGCAGCCTGGGCAGTTCGTCGGCGAAGTCGACCGAGCGCGGGCACTTCATGTGCGCCAGGTGCTGGCGGCAGAAGCCGATCAGCTCGGCCTCCAGCTCGGGCCCGGTCGCAACGCCCGGCATCGCCTGCACCACCGCCTTCACCTCCTCGCCGAGGTCTTCGTTGGGCACGCCGAACACCGCCGCGTCGGCCACCTTCGGGTGGGTGATCAGCAGGTTCTCGCATTCCTGCGGATAGATGTTCACGCCGCCGGAGATGATCATGAAGGTGCGCCGGTCGGTGAGGTGAAGGTAGCCGTCGGCGTCGAGGTAGCCGACGTCGCCGACCGTGCTCATCGTCCCGTCGCCCGAGCGCGCCTCGCGGGTCTTCTCGGGATCGTGGAAATACTCGAACGGCGTCGCGGTCTTGAACCAGATCGTGCCCGCTTCGCCCTGCGGCAGCTCGTTCATCTCCTCATCGAGGATATGGATCTCGCCCAGCTCCACCTTGCCGACCGTGCCGGGGTGGGCGAGCCATTCGGCCGTATCGCAGGCGGTGAAGCCGAGGCCCTCGGTCGCGCCGTAGTACTCGAGGATGATCGGCCCCCACCAGTCGATCATCTCGCGCTTGACCGGGATCGGGCACGGCGCGGCGGCGTGGATGACGGTCTCGAGCGATGAGAGGTCGTAGCGTCGGCGCACCTCCTCGGGCAGCTTCAGCATGCGCGAGAACATCGTCGGCACCAGCTGGCTGTGCGTCACCCGATGCTTCTCGACCAGCGCCAGGTAATGCTCGGCGTCGAAGTGCTCCATGATCACCGCCGTGCCGCCGGCGCGGATGGTGAGCGAGATCGCCGCCTGCGGGGCCGAGTGGTAGAGCGGCGCCGGCGAGAGGTAGACCATCCCCGGGCGGTATCGCCAGAGCTTCAGCAGGAAGTCGAACAGCGCCATGCCGTCGGTGGGCGGGACGTCGGGCAGCGGCCGGATGATGCCCTTCGGCCGCCCGGTGGTGCCGGACGAGTAGAGCATTGGCGTGCCGAGCGCTTCGTCGGCGATCGGCGTCCCCGGCAGATTGCCGACCGCCTCGTCGAGATTGAGGAACCGCCCGCCGTCGCCAGGCCCGTCCACGATCAGGCAGGTCTTGATCGCGGGGGTGAGCTCGACCGCCTTCTTCGCCACCTCCAGCTTGGCCATCGAGGTGATCAGCACCCGCGATTGGCTGTTCTCCAGCAGGTAGGCCACCTCCTCGGGCTGCAGGTACGAGTTGATACAGGTGTAGTAGAGGCCCGAACGCTCGCCGGCGCTGCAGCCCTCGACGTAGCGGGCGTGGTTCTCCATGAAGATCGAGTAGTGGTCGAGGCGCCCCAGGCCCGCGCGGCGCAGCCAGTGCGCCAGCCGGTTCGAGCGCCGCTCCAGCTCGGCGTAGGTGATGACCTCGCCGCCAGCCGCCATGATGACCGCCGGCTGGTCCGGCCGGACCTTGACCTCAGCGCCAGGGTACATGCCCGCTCCGTCCGTTTCCCGATCCCGCCGCCGTCTGACGCGGCGCTTGGGCGAACCGTGCAGGATCGCTCAGAGGGCGTCAACGAGGCGGGCGATCTGGTCCGCAGCGGCTTCCTGGGCCGCCGGACCGAGCTCCGCGAGGACGATCTCGCCGAGCCGCGGCCGCTGATCCTTGCGGGCGGCGCGGTCGTAGGACGGATCGTAGTGGGTCTCGATCAGCTCGCCGGCCAGCGTCTCCAGCTCGCCGGCGTCGGCGAGCGCCAGCCAACGGGCGATCGCCTTGCGGCCCGGGAAGATCGGCAGCCGCTGCAGCGAGGCCTCGAACACCGCCCGGTTGGCCACCACATCCGCATAGTGTCCGGCGAGGTAGGCCGCCCGCGCCTTGGGCGGCGCGCTGACGGCGATGCGGGGCGCGGCGGTCATCGCGGTCCAGAGCGACGGCGGGGTCATGCAGTCGCCGACCTTGCTGGCCTCGGCCTCGACCAAGATCGGGCGCGCCAGGTCCAGGCCATCCAGCGCTGCAACCAGCCGGCTCTCGAACATCTTCTGGCTGGGCTGCGGCTGACCCACCAGACCGCCGAACACCGAGCCGCGGTGCTCGGCCAGCGCCTCGAGGTCGAGCGTCTGCACGCCGCGAACCGCCAGGCGGCCCAGCAACTCGGTCTTGCCGGACCCGGTGCGGCCCTCCAGCAGCACCAGCCGCAGGGCGGGCCGCTCGTCATAGAGCCGCCGCTGCACCCAGCGGCGATAGGTCTTGTAGCCGCCCGCGAGCACCGCCGTGCGCCAGCCGACCTGCGAGAGGATGGTCGCCATCGCGCCGGAGCGCTGGCCGCCGCGCCAGCAGTAGATCAGCGGCCGGAACGACCCGTCCTTGTCCTTCAGCGCGGTCTCCAGGTAGCGGGCGACGTTGCGGGCGATCAGCGCCGCGCCGATCTTGCGGGCGGTGAAGCGCGAGACCTGCACGTACAGCGTCCCGACCTCGGCGCGCTCTTCGTTGGAAAGCACCGGCAGGCTGATCGCGCCCGGCACATGGTCCTCGGCGAACTCGGCGGGACTGCGCACGTCGATGACGGCGTCGAAGGGCTCCAGGGTGGCCGGATCGGCGGCGCTGACGACCTCGATGTCCGACATGAACCTTAGTACGCGCCCTCTGCTATACCCGCGCCCCGAGCCTAAGCCCCAGGAGCCGCGCCCATGCAAGATGACGCCGCGATCGCCGCCTCCCCGGTTCGGCTGACCTCGCTCGCGCACGGCGGCGGTTGCGGCTGCAAGATCGCGCCGGCGGCGCTGACCGAGATCCTGGCCGGCATGCCGGCGGCGGCCGGTTTCGCGAACCTGATGGTCGGGACCGAGACCAGCGACGACGCGGCGGTCTGGCGGCTGAACGATAGCCAGGCGCTGGTGGCGACCACCGACTTCTTCATGCCGGTGGTGGACGATCCGTTCGACTTCGGCCGAATCGCCGCGACCAACGCGCTCTCTGACGTCTACGCGATGGGCGCGACGCCGATCCTGGCGTTGGCGATCGTCGGCATGCCGGTCGGCAAGCTGGCGCCGGCGACCATCGGCCGGATCCTGGCCGGCGGCGCGGCGGTGTGCGCGGCGGCCGGCATCCCCATCGCCGGCGGCCACTCGATCGACAGCGTCGAGCCGATCTACGGCCTCGCCGCGCTGGGGCTGGTTCATCCGGACAAGGTGCTGACCAACAAGAGCGCGAAGGCGGGCGACGCGCTGATCCTCACCAAGGCGCTCGGCGTCGGCGTGCTCAGCGCCGCGTTCAAGCAGGAGCGGCTCTCGGCCGAGGGCTACGCCGCGCTGATCGCCTCGACGACGCAGCTGAATACGCTGGGCGCCCAGCTGGCGGACTTCGCCGGCGTCAGCGCGGTGACCGACGTGACGGGCTTCGGCCTCATCGGCCACGCGCTGGAGATGAGCCGCGGCGCCGGCCGGGGGATCGAGATCGACGCGGATGCGCCGGCCGTGCTCCCCGAGTCGGCGGCGCTGGCGCAGGCCGGGGTGCGCACCGGCGCCTCGTCCCGCAACTGGGCAAGTTACGGCGATGCGGTGCGCCTGCCCGACGGCCTCCCCGACTGGCGCCGCGACCTGATGACCGACCCGCAAACCAGCGGCGGCCTCTTGATCGCCGTCGCCGCTGACCGCGCCCAGGCGCTGCTCGGCCTCGCCCACGACCGCGGCTTCGGGGCGAGCCGTATCGTCGGCCGCGTGACCGAGGGGCCGGCGGGGATCGTGGTTCGAGAGTAACCGGTCGTCTCGCAACTCCCACGCCGTCATCGCCGGGCGTGAGTCCCGGCGACCTATGAACACAAAGCTTCGAGTGGCCGCGCACAAGCGCGGCCATGGCTCGCGGCGTGTTCTTGGGTGGCCGGGACTTGCGCCCGGCCATGACGGTTGAGTGGAGGCGGGCGGCCTCCCCACACCTCGCGGTGCGGAGAGGCTCGCCCAACCGACCCTTTACGGGTCGACCCGGGCTTCGGCGTAGCCGCTGAGGACCACGACGCCGTCCTGGTTCTTGGTCTCGATGTCGAGTTCCACGAGGCCGTCCTTGAGCTCCTTCACCGTGGCGGTGGCGTCGAGCGTGTCGCCCGGCCAGACCTGGCTGGTGAAGCGGACCCCGTATTTGGTGAGGCGCGCATCGCCGACGTAGTCGGTGAGCATCTTGCCGGTCATGCCCATGGTCAGCATGCCGTGCGCGAACACCGACGGATAGCCGGCCACCTTGGTGGTGAAGATCTCGTCCGTGTGCAGCGGATTGTAGTCGCCAGAAGCGCCCGCATACTGAACGATCTGGGTGCGCTTCAGGTCCTCGACGATGCGGGCGGTGTGGGTGTCGCCCACCTTCAGCTTGGAAGCGGAAAGAGCCATTCGCCTCAAGCCTCCTGCTTCTTGGTTTCGGACGCGGCCGGATCGACCGGGCGCTCGGTGCGCACGCCGACCGAGCGGGCGGTGATCACCAGCTCGCCCTTCTGGTCGCGGTACTCGGTGACGCTCTCGGAGAACACCAGCTTGCCCGAGCGGCGGCCTTCCCGCTCCCAGGTCTTGCCGGGCTTGTTGGTGGCGGTCAGCACGTCGCCGGGCTTCAAGTGCCGGTGATATTCGAAGTGCTGCTCGGCATGCAGGCCGCCGCCGCCGCCCCCACCACCGCCGCCTCCCCCGCCGCCACGCGGGGCCGCGCCGGTGGGGTTCTTGCCGGAGCCGAACCAGGGCTGGCCGACCTTGGGCCGCAGGAAATAGTCGGGATCGAACTGGGCGCTGGCTTGCGCGAAGGTCGGCGGGGCGATGATGCTCTTCGCCTCGGTCCCCTTGGCGTAGTCGGCGTCCGAATAGACCTTGTTGTCGTCGCCCACCGAGCGGGCGAACATCAGGATATGACTGGCTTCGATGGGAAATTCTTTGGCGGCCATGGCGTCCTCGTGAATGCACCCCGCCTCTTGGTGGGCGTCGCGGATTACCCAAGCGGGGTTACCATGCGGACGTCAACCGGCTTGGACGATGAAAGGCCGAACCAATGTACATCGCGATGAACCGCTTCCGCGTTCTGCCGGGCCACGAGACGGACTTCGAGCAGGTCTGGCTCGGCCGCGAGACGCACCTCGACGACGCGCCCGGCTTCGTCGCCTTCCACCTGCTGCGCGGACCGAAGGGCGACGACCACACGCTCTACTCGTCCCACACCGTCTGGCGCTCATACGACGACTTCGAAGCCTGGACGCGCTCGCCGGCCTTCCGCGCCGCCCACAAGGACGCCGGCGGCAACCGCCCGCTCTACGCCGGCCACCCGAACTTCGAAGGCTTCGAGGTGATCCAGGAAGTGCTGCCGGCGTGAGGCCCTACCCCCGCGCCAGGCTGGCGATGTCGCGGGCGGCGTCGCGGCTGATGTCGGGGCAGGCGATGGCGAAGATCTCGGTGCCGTGGATGGTGCCCATCACCTGCCGGCAACGGGTCGGCACGCCGGCGCGCAGCAGCAGGCGGTAGAAGCCGATCCCCTCGTCGCGCAGCGGATCGCACTCGTTGACGCTGATCACGGTGTACGGGAAGCCCTTCACGTCGTCCTCGGACGCGAACGCCGGCCAGGCCAGCGGGTTCTTGGCGTTCAGCTCATCGATCCCATAGGCGATCGCGCCGCGGTTGTTGTGCAGATCGAGCAGGATGCCGTTGTTCTCGGTGGACGACGGGTAGCGGTCCTGCGGCCATTGGCCGGCGATATAGGGACAGAGCGCGTAGAGGCCCTTGATGAGGCCAAGCTCGCCGTCGCGCTTCAGTTTCAGGCCTACAGCGAGCGTCAGGTTGCCGCCGCCGCTCTCGCCGGCGACGATGATCCGCGCCGGGTCGATCTTCAGCGACGCATGGTTGGCCGCCACCCATTTCAGACCCGAGACGCAGTCGTTCAGGCCCGCCGGAAACGGCTCGACCTCCGGCGCCGACGAGGCCGAGAGGCAGTTGCGGAAGTCGACCATGGCGACCGCCACGCCCTGCGCGGCGATGATCTTGCCCCAGGCGCGGTACATGCCGTCGAACGCCGACATCGACTGCATGCCGCCGCCGTGAATGTAATAGACGCAGGGCAGCACGGCGTCGCCCTCGGGGCGGATGAACTGGATGTTGATCCGGTTGCCGTCTGGCTGGGACGTGAGGGTCTCGGTGCGGATCGTCAGCCCCGCCGAGGGCGCCACCTCCTCGTTGTCCATCGCCGCCAGCATCGCCTTCTGAGCCTCGCCGCGGGCCTTGGCCTCGGGCGTCGAGACCTCGGCCAAAAGCTGCGCGCGGTCCTTCGCATCGCCGACCGGCGGCAGGTCGGGCCAGCCGCCCATCACCGCCTTGATGCGCGGATCGATCCTCGGATCGGCGACGAGTTTCGTGGCCATGACGTGGTCCTCCCTTGGCGAACGGCTTAGGCGGCGCGCTCCGGCGCGGTCAAGCGCGGCAACTCGGCTATGATGGCGCCGTCACTGCCCAGGAGCGGCCATGCAGACCGAGCCAATCGACTTCACCAACAGCCGCGGCCAGCGCCTGGCCGCGCGGCTCGACCGGCCGGAGGGCTCGGCCCACGCCTTCGCGCTCTTCGCCCACTGCTTCACCTGCGACAAGACCTCGAAGGCGGCGGTCCGCATCAGCCGCGCCCTGGCCGCCCTCGGCCTCGCCGTGCTGCGCTTCGACTTCACCGGGCTCGGCGAGAGCGAGGGCGAGCTCACCGGCTTTTCCGCCAACGTCCAGGACGTGATCGACGCGGCCGCCCATATGGCCGGCCTGGGCATGGCGCCGGCGCTGCTGGTGGGGCACAGCCTGGGCGGCACGGCGGCGCTGGCGGCGGCCGGCGACATCGGCTCGGTGAAGGCGGTCGCGGTGATCGGCGCGCCGGCCGATCCCGCCCACGTGCTGAAGCAGTTCGGCGCCGACCTCGCGACGATCGAGCGCGACGGCGCGGCAGAGGTGCGGATCGGCGGGCGCCCGTTCACCGTGCGCCGCGACTTCGTGGAAGACGCGCGGATCCACGATCTGAAGGGGCGCATCGCCGCCCTGCACCGCGCGCTGCTGGTGCTGCACTCGCCGATCGACGCCGTCGTCGGCATCGAGAACGCCACCGACATCTTCCTCGCCGCCCGGCATCCGAAGAGCTTCGTCTCGCTGGACGCCGCCGACCATCTGCTGACCAGGAACGCCGACGCGGACTACGCCGCCGACGTGATCGCCGCCTGGGCCAGCCGCTACGTCGGCGGCGCCGCCGCGCAGCCGCCGACCGGGGCGCCGACCGAGGCGCCCGCCGCTGGCGTGCTGGTGGAGGAGACCGGCGCCGGCAAGTTCCAGGTGCAGGCCAGCGTTCGCGGCGCGCACTTCCTCGCCGACGAGCCTGCCGACGTCGGCGGCCTCGGCTCGGGGCCCTCGCCCTACGAGCTGGTCGCCGCGGGGCTCGGCGCCTGCACCTTGATGACCGCGCGGCTCTACGCCGAGCGCAAGGGCTGGCCGCTGCGGCGCACCCGCGTCCTGGTCAGCCACGACAAGATCGCCGGCCAGACGCCGCCCGACGTCTTCAAGCGGAGCATCGACTTCGACGGCCCGCTCGACGCCGAGCAGGTCGCCCGGCTCTTCGAGATCGCCGACAAGTGCCCGGTGCACCACACGCTGGAGGCCGGCGCCCGGATCGAAACCGGTCCGCTCGCCCCCGATCCGCCTTCCCCGGCCGCCGTCCGGGCCGAAGCCGACGAGCACTTCCACGAGATGGACGAGACCTGCCGGGAAGCCGGCTGAGAGCGAAATCGTCGCTATGGCCCCTGGGAGCCCCGTACGGCGCCTTGGTGACGTTACAGGTAGTACCCTAGCACCCACGCCTCGCGCAGCGCTCTGGCGCCCCTGCCAGGCCCGGGAAACGGCATCCTACGAGCGCGCGACGATCAGCCGGGCATCACGCGGCCGAAGAAGGCGAGCAGGTTCTCGAGGTGGGCGTTCCAGGCGGCCGGGTCTGGCATGTGGGCTTGGCCCGGGTAGCTGTGGAACGTCACGTCGCGGCCGGCGGCGCGGAGGCGCTCGGCGAGACGGAGCGCCATGTCGGCGGGCCAGAGCTCGTCCGCCTCGCCGACGCTGAGGAAGACCGGGCCGGCGTAGGCCTCGATCGGGATCGCGGCGCCTTCGGGCACTGGCTCGCCGCGCCAGGTCCAGGCGGCGAGGCCCGCCACGTGGCGCTCTTCCATGAAGCCCCAGGCCGGCGGCGGGCGGATCGGGTCGCCTGCCTCAAGGTGGCGATAGAAGAGGTTGCGCCAGGCGCCGCAGACGACATCCGGCGGCGCGTGGCAAGCGACGGCGTCCGGCAGGTGCGGCGAGCCGGCCTCCACCATCAGCCCGGTCGCCAGCAGCGCGTGCTCGGCGCCGCGCGACCAGCCGTAGACGCCGAGCCGGCCGTTGCAGCGCGGATAGGCGCGGAGGGCCGCCATCGCCTGCTCGGTCGCATCGAGCGGGACGTTCCAGATGTCGCCGCCGATCCAGAAGTTGCCGCCTGCCGAATAGCCGAGCGGCAAAGCGAGGTAGCCATGCGCGGCGAAGATCGCCGCGTCGCGGTGGCCGAGCCAGCCGAGCGCGCCTTCGCTGCCATGCAGGAGCAGGAGCGCAGGGTGGCGTTCTTCCCCGGCCGGCGCATAGAGATGGCCGAGGCCGGGCGCCTCGCTCTGGACAATCTTCATCGCGAGCCCTGAAAACTACGGTCGTAGTTAGGATCGTCCGTCGCCTCTCGTCCATCCCTGAAACCCGACGATTGACAGGCGCCGGACCACGGGATCATCCTCCGCTTCGGTTGGTGCGACCGGCTGCTTGCGCCCTCGAGCCCGAGGGTATGGTGAACGCACCGAGGCGACCTGAAAGCCCCTCCTTTGCCCCGAACGAACGGGTCAGCAACGCAAGCCCCTGACTTCATCCCTTCGTTCGAAGCAGAGGACGAACCTGACATGCGCGACTTTCGCGACGCCAAGGCCATGGCGCACACCATCCGTGCGGCATTGGCCGCCAAGGGCGTGAAGATCACCATCGCCGAGAGCCTGGAGCTGACCGCCAAGGCGTTCGGCGCCGCCGACTGGAACACGCTCTCGGCCGCGATCAAGGCCGGCGAGCCTGAGACGGAGGCCGAGCCGCTGGCCCCGCCACCTGACAACGCGGCGGCCCTGGACCGCATCGCCACTGGGCTCGGCTGGACCGACTGGGACGCGCTCACCGAGGCGCTGCGCACGGTCAGCCCGGACCAACCCGGCCGACGAGCGCCTCGCGACCGCGCCGCGCTGCCGCTCGCCCCACCGACGGGCAACCTGGCTATGGATCGCCTCGCCGTGGCGCTCGGCTGGACCGACTGGGAGGCGCTTGCGGCAGCGCTCCTCACGGTCAGCCCCGAGCAGCCCGGACGGCGAGCGGCGGCCGAGGGCGCCGCGCCGCCGACGCCGCCTTCAACGCGCACCGGCAGGAGCTTCAGCTCGGCGCTCGTGGCGACCCTGCACCGCTCGGTCGCGCTCGCGGCCGAACGGAAGCACGGGTACAACACCCTGGAGCACTTGCTTCTGGCGCTGATCGACGATCCGGACGCAGCGGCAGTGATGGAAGCCTGCGCGGCCGACCGGGCCGCGCTGCGCGCCGCGCTGACGCGCTATGTCGACGAGGACCTCAAGCAGCTGACCAAGATGGGCGATCTGGGCGCCGGCGATCCCGAGCCGACCGCCGGCTTCCATCGGGTGATCCAGCGGGCCGTGATCCACGTGCAATCGGCCGGGCGCCCCGAGGTCACCAGCGCCAACGTGCTGGTGGCGATCTTCTCGGAGCGCGAGAGCCACGCCGCCTACTTCCTGCAGCAGCAGAAGATGAACCGATGGGACGCGGTCAACTTCATCGCCCACGGCATCCGAAAGGGCGGCGCGGCGGCCTGAGCGCGGCCGAAGTCGCCGCTTCGTTCGGGAACGAAAGGCGCGCTCGGCGATTGGGGGCGTCGAGCGCGCCTGCGTTGCGCCCGGTTTCGCCAAAGGAGTGTCGTGATGAGTTCCGAAGAGCTCGGGGGCAAGATGAACAATGGCATCGACCAGCTCGAGTCGGCGGCGACCGGCGCGCTCGACGAGGCCTCGGCAAGGGCCAAGGGCGAGGCGCGGGCGTTCTCCGGCAACGTGGACCGTGCGGTCGGACGGGCCAAGGCGAGGGTGAAGAGCACCGCCCGCCAGGCCCAGGCCACGGTGTCGCACGCGGCCGACCAGGCGGCCGACACCTACCAGATGCTGCGCGGCGACGCGCAGCGCCTCGCCGACACCATCGATCCGATGGTCAAGGAGCAGCCCTACATGGCGCTCGTGGCCGGCGTGGTGATCGGCCTCCTGGCCGGCGCGCTGCTGTTCGGCGGCGGCGCGAAGGTCATCTACATCAAGCCGGCGCGGCCGTAGGCGCTCACGCCTTCTCGAACAGCATCGCCTTGGTGAGGAAGGCGGTGTCGTCGCCGGAGGGGCGCAGGCCAGCGCCGGCGAACAGCGCGCCGAGGTCCGCCTTGGCGTAGCTCGCGTAGTAGGGCTCATGGAAATAGGCCGGGAACGCCTCGATCAGGCGCGCCGAGCCGCGGCTCGTCGCCGGGCTGGATCGAATCGGCGAGCGCGAAGAGGCCGCCGGGCTTCAGCACCCGGGCGATCTCGGCGGCGACGGCGGCGCGCACCTTCGGCGGCAGCTCGTGGAAGAGGTAGACGGCGCTCACCGCGTCGAGGCTGGCGTCGGCGAACGGCAGCTGCTCGGCCTTGGCCTGCGCGAAAGCCGCGCCCGGCGCGGCGGCGCGCGCCTCGGCGAGGTAGGCGGGCGAAAGGTCGACGCCGATCAGCCGCGCCCGGGGAAAGGCCACCGAAAGGTCGCTCAGGAAGGCGCCGGTCCCGCAGGCGAGGTCCAGGACCGCGAGGCGGCGGTGGTCGCGCGACCGCCAGGCTTTGGCGATCAGCGAGAGGGCGCGGCGGCGCATCGCCCCGGCCGTGCCGGCGAACAGCGCCTCGACCTGCGCCTCGTAGCGGCCGGCGCTCTCGGCGGTGAACCAGCCGCCGGTCTGGAAGTGGAAGTTCTGCCGGTAGTAGGCCGGATAGCTCGCCGGCGCCTCGGCGCGCACCTCCGCCCCGTCGCCGCGCCGGCGGCGCGCCTCCACCTCGATGGCGTCGGCGATGAAGTCGGCGGTGCGGCGGATGGCGCGACCGGATCGGCCGGCCGGTCGTCCATGGCCGGATAGAGCCCGGCGGCGACGTCGGCGGCCTCCTTCTCGAAGGCCGAGAGCCAGGCGCGGCGGACGAAGCCGGCGGGCGGCGGGTCGGCGGCGGGGACGAAGTCGGCGGGCTTCACGTCGGTCGGCCGGGTCAGCGCCCGCGCCGCGACGCCGGCCGCGCCCCACCAGAGCGCCTTGGCCGCCGCGGCGGCCGCGTAGGTCCGCGCGTCGCCGGCGAACGCCCGCCGACGCCCCGGTTTCGAGTCCGCCTCGCTCAAGCCCGGTTCCTCTCGAACACGCCCACCAACTCCACATGGGGTGACCAGAGGAACTGGTCCACCGGCAACACGCGCAGCGAGGCTGAACCCGGCGTCGGTCAGAATTCGGGCGTCCCTGGCGAAGCTGGCCGGATTGCAGGAGACGCCGGCGACGCGCGCCACCTTGGACTTCGCAAGCTCGCGATGCTGCTCGGCGGCGCCGGCGCGCGGCGGGTCGATGACGACGGCCTCGACCCGGGCGAGCTCCGCGGCCAGCACCGGACGGCGCACGAGGTCGCGCGCCTCGGCGGCGATGGCTTTCAGCCCAGGCGCCGCGCCATGCGCGGTTCTGAGGGCCGCGACGGCGGGTCCGGCGATGTCGTAGGCGGCGACGGCGGCGTCCTCGGCGAGGCGCAGCGCGAAGGCGCCGACCCCGCAGTAGAGGTCGGCGACCGACCTCGCGCCCGTCAGCGCCGTCGCGGACGAACGCGGCCATTGCCTCTTCCGCCTCGGCCACCGCCTGCAGGAACGCGCCCGGCGGCAGCGCGACCATGGCGCGGCCGATGCGGACCATCGGCGCCCGACTTGGTAGAGAATCTCGCCGCCCAAGGTCACGCGGGCGAGGTCGGCGGCGGCGGCGGCCTCGGCGACGATGGCGCGGGCGTCAGCCGAGAGCCCGCCGGCGCGCCGCTCGACGCCGGTGATGTCGATGTCGAGGCCGGTCTCGGTCAGCGTCACGTGCAGGCTCGGCGCGGACTTCGGATGCTCGAAGAGCGGCGCGGCCAGCGATCGCAGCGCGGGGAACGCCGCGACCAGCCGCGGATCGGCCACCGGGCAGGCCGCGATCGGCGTCAGCTTCCACGAGCGGCGCGCCTTGAAGCCGATCGCGGCGGCGCCGGCCCTGCCAGGCCGCGCATGCAGCGCCAGGCGTCGCCGCGAGCCCGGCCGGGCCGCGAACGGCGGCAGGATCTCGGTCTCGATCCGCTCGTGCGCCAGGGCGAGACGGATCTGCTCGGCCTTCCAGGCGAGGTAAGGCCCGCCCGCCCAGTGCTGCAGCGCGCAGCCGCCGCAGTCGCCGAAATGCGGGCACGGCGGCAAGGCCCGTTCCGGGCTCGGGGTCAGCACTTCGACCAGCTCCGCCCGCTCGCCGGCGACCAACGCGCGCACCTGCTCGCCGGGCAACGCGAACGGGGCATAGACCGGGCCCGCCGCGACGCCGTCGCCCTGCGCGCCGACCCGCTCGATCGTCAGCTCGCGCGGCTGGCCCGGCGTTCGCGGCGCCTTGCTCGTCGTTCGGACGGCCATCCCGCAGGCCTTCCGGGAACCGGAGCGCCGGGTCAAGCGCTGCAACCCTCAAGGGGAGAAGCATCTCGTGGACCTGCCTACGCTCGCTTGCCGCCGCGCTGGCGCTCATCGCCGCGCCGCTCGCCGCGCCAGCCCAGCCGGCGGGGGCTTACTGGAACGGCGATGTCTGCCAGCAACAGCAGCATGCGGCCGGCGCGCGCGGCACATTGCTTGGCGGGCTGTTCGGCGGCCTCTTCGGCTGGGCGGTGGCCGGGCGCGGCCATCGGGCGGCCGGCGCGGCTGTCGGCGGCAGCGTCGGCGCGGTTGCGGGCCACGCGATCGGCCGCAGCTCGGTCCAGTGCCTGCCCTATCCGCCCAGGATCGAGGCGCACGAGCACAGCTGCCGCTGGGTGAGCCAGGCCTACGACGGCGCCGACCACCAGTTCGAGGTCTGCCGCGACCCGGACGGCGTCTGGCGCCCGAGCGGCCGCAGCTGAGCCGCGGCGTTCAGTGCAGGCCGCGCAGGTAGACGGTGCGCCGGATCGTCTCGTCGAGGTAGCACTGATCGATCTCGACGCCCTGCAGCGTGCCGCCCGCCTCGTCGTCGCCGGCGTGGTCGCACTGGTGCTTGGTGCGCTTCAGCCAGGCCCGCTCGTCGTCGCGCAGCTGGGTCTTCTCCGCCGGCGAGCGGCTCGTCATCAGGGTCTGGTAGACCTGGTTCAGCGCCTTGTCCCAGGCGTCATGCTCGGCGCCCATGCAGTCGCGCATCGGCAGCGTCGAACCGCCCGCCGCGTTCATGCAGTCGTTGTAGGTCTTCGAATAGTACCGATCGGCGCTCGGTGGGTGCGGCTAGCGCCAGCAGCGGCGCAGCCGACAGCGCCATCGCCAGGAGGCCTATCCTCCGCATTGATGCCCCCCAATCCGCTCTTCCCCGCGCAAGCGGGGACCCAGGCGTTTTATCGAAAAGCGCTGCCGCTGGCAGAAAAAACCTGGATCCCCGCTTGCGCGGGGAAGAGCGGAGAATGGCGTCTCTCTAAGCGGCGTCTTCGGCGAACAGCTTCTTCAGCTCGTTCTTCAGGATCTTGCCCTGCGGGTTGCGGGGCAGCGCCTCGCGCTGGAAGAGGACCTTCACCGGCACCTTGAAGGCCGCCAGCCGCTCGGCGACGAAGGCGCGCAGCTCCCTTTCGGTGGCCTCGGCGCCCGGCTTCAGCGTCACCACGGCGGCCGGCTCCTCGCCCAGCGTCTTGTGCGGGATGCCGACCAGGGCGGCGTCCATCACCGCCGGGTGGTCGTAGAGGACGTTCTCGACCTCGATGCAGTAGATGTTCTCGCCGCCGCGGATCAGCATGTCCTTGGCGCGGTCGATGATGAAGCAGAAGCCTTCCTCGTCGAGCCGGGCGAGGTCGCCGGTCTGCACCCAGCCCTCGTGGAAGGTCTGCGCGGTGGCTTCCGGCTTGTTCCAGTAGCCCTTCACGACCTGCGGGCCCTTGCACCAGAGCTCGCCGACCTCGCCGATCGGCAGCTCGCGGTCGCCCTCGACGGTCATGATCTTCAGGTCGGTGACCGGCACCGGCGGGCCGCAGCTGTCGGGCCGGTGCTCGTAGTCCTCGGCGCCGTTGGAGGTGGCGGTGGCGGACGTCTCCGTCATGCCCCAGCCGTTGCCGGCCTGCGACTTCGGGAAGGTCTCCTTGATCTTGCGCACCAGCTCGGGCGCCGAGGGCGCGCCGCCGTAGGCGACGCTCTCCAGCGAGGACAGGTCGTAGTTCTTGCGCAACGGATGCTCGATCAGCTGCCAGGCGATGGTCGGCACGCCGCCCGCCGCCTGGATCTTCTCGCGCTCGATCAGCTCGAAGGCGCGCACCGGATCCCAGCGCCGCATCATCACCAGCTTGCCGCCGCCGAGACAGAGCGGGTTCAGCACCGCAAAGCAGCCGGTGGCGTGGAAGAACGGCACCGAGAGCAGCATCGAGCGCTGCGGCGCGTTCGGATCGGGCGCCGGCGGGGTCTCGCCGCGGCGCAGGAACGAGCGCTGGCCGGCGCTGGCGGCGGCCATGATGTTGGAGTTGATGTTGCGCTGGGTGGCCAGCGCGCCTTTCGGCTTCCCGGTGGTGCCGGAGGTGTAGAAGATGGTCGCGTCGTCCTCGGGGTGGATCTCCACGGGCGGCAACGGCCGGTCGGGCAGGTCCTTCCAGCTGTCGGGAGGCCCGATCACCTCCTCCAGCCTGGCGATCAGCGGGTTGGCGATCTCCTCGTCCTCGCGGCTGACGTAGACCCGCTTCAGGTCGGGGCAGTTCTCCAGGTGCTCGTTGATGCGCTCCAGCCGCTCGGCGTCGACGATCGCGACCTTGGTCCCGGAGTCGGCGAGGCCGTATTCCAGCTCCGGCCCGGTCCACCAGGCGTTCAGCGGCGTGACGATCGCGCCCAGCGCCGCGGCGGCGTAGAAGGCCACCGGCCATTCGGGCAGGTTGCGCATGATGATGGCGACGCGGTCGCCCTTCTCGACGCCCTGCGCGGCGAGCTCGTGCGCCAGGGCCGAGACCGCGCGGAAGAAGGCCTCGAAGCTGACCCGCTCGTCCTCGTGGACGAGGAAGATCTTCTCGCCGTGGCTGCGCGCCGCCTCGGCGACGGAGCGCAGCTCGGCGGCGCGTTCTTCCAGACCCGGGTCGGGATGCCGCGGATCACCAGCTCCTCCATCTCGCACGGCATGCCGGGCGCGGTGATGATCCGGTTGGCCTCGGCGATCGACATGGCGGGCCAGGGCTTGGCCGCAGCTTGGGTTTCACTCATCGACTCGTCTCTTCTTCGGGTGGCGGGCGCGGGGCGTTCCCGCGCTGGCGGCGGGTGAACAAGCACAAGGAACCCCGTGATGCAAACGCCGGCGCTGCGCCTGATTGTTACAGCTTGACCGCGGCGCGTGACGGACGACCGTGTGGCGGCAGCGCGGGAGGGACCAGATGGCCGTGACGATGAACACCGCCGAGGCGATGACGGCGCAGCTGAGCTCCCTGCCCGACTACCTAAGGCCCGAGCCGGAGGTGTTCGCCGCGCTGCTCGCGGCGGCTGGCAAGCTGAAGCCGAACGGCGGCATGGCCGACGCCCAGCGCGCGGCGGTGATCTACAAGCTGCTGGGGCCGGCGGCCGGCTACGGCGACGAGCCGCCGCCTGCCAAGGTGAGTTTCCCGGCCGACCACCGCATGCATCTGAGGTGCGGCAACGAATGGTACTGGGTCGCCTGCCACTTCGACGCGGACGGTCCCGAGGGCCCGGTGCGCATCGCCGTGCTGCTCGACATGCTGCGCTTCCGGCTGATCTCCACCAAGCTGCAGGCCGAGATCGGCTGGAGCGACGCCGACTGCCAGCTGGTGTGGAACGCCGTGACGGTGACCGTGGCGGGCGCCGGCGGCAGCCGGATCTACCGCCGCAAGCTCAACACCCAATGGGCGAAGACCGGCGGCCAGGTTGAGTTTCCGGGCGACCAGTTCGTCTACCGCTGCGGGCCCGACGTGCTGGTGGGGACGCCGAACGTGCTGCCGCTGGGCGTCAGCGTGGACGCGCCCGGCATGTTCCTCGACCTGCGGATCTCCACCGACATGCCGGTGGAGTCCGCCTTCTTCCTGCAGGGGATCGACGGGATCACGCCCAACCCGAAGCCCGGCGTCTACTACAGCTGGCCGCAGTTGAGGGCCTCGGGCGCCGTCACCGTCGACGGCGTGAACTATGCGGTCAAGGAGGGGACGGCCTGGATCGACCACCAGCTCTTGATGCAGCAGACGCCGACCGTGCGCACGGCGCCGCTGCCGATCGATGGCTGGAACTGGTGCGAGTTCAACCTTGCTAACGGGGAGGCCTTCACCGCCGCCGCCTTCCAGACCGGCCAGGTCACCGTGAATGCGCAGACGCCATACGGCTTCTACCTGCGCCGCTCGCCGGACGGGCGCAGCTGGGCGCCCGAGCGGCTCTACGGCGCCCTGGCGATGGACCATCTGATCCCGACGCTGCACCAGGTGATGCAGGCGACGAGCTGGACCTATACGGCGACCAGCTTCCCGCAGTCTCCGCCGCCCTTGATCCCGCAGCGCCCGTTCGACCTCATGGTGACAACCGCGCCCTGGATCGACGACGCCAGCTTCGAGACCGCCGATCTCGCCGTCCCCAGCGAGGTTCCGGTCAGCGTCGCGATGGTCAACAGGGCCGAGCTGCTGCACCTCTTCCCGCTCGGCGAGTCACCGATCGGCGAGGCGGTCACCGGCGTCGGCTTCTGCGAGACGGTCAACTGGGAGCCCTGGGCGTCCTACCAGGCCCGCGCGCTGGCCTTCCTGAAGACCGGCGTGGACGCGTAGGACCCGCCGCGGGTCCGCGGAGCGGCTTATCCCACCGCCTCCAGCCGCGTCAGCGCCGCGGCCAGGCGGTCGCGGGCGGCCTCGGCGTCGGCCAGCCGCTCGCGGTTCTCGTCGACCACCTCTTCCGGCGCGCGGGCGACGAAGTCGGGGTTGGCGAGCTTCCTGGCGGTGCGCTCGATGTCGCTGCGCGAGCGCCGCGAGCTCCTTGGCCAGCCGCGCGCGCTCGGCGGCGAGGTCGATGAACTCGGCGACCGGCAGGGCGAAGGCTCGCGCCCTCGGCGAGGTAGGGCACGGCGCCGGCGTCGGCGCGCGCCGTCGAAACGCAGCCCGTCGACCCGCAGCATCTGGCCGATCGCGGCGGCGTTGGCCTCCAGGATGCGGCGCTCGCGCGGCCCGGCCTCGGTGACCAGCAGCGGCGGGCGCGCCGACGGCGGCACGTTCAGCTCCGAGCGCACCGAGCGGCCCTCGCTGATCGCGGCGATCACCAGCGCCATCTCGTCGGCGGCCTCGGCGTCGGCGTAACGTCGCCGGCAGCTCCGGCCACCGGCGCGGTGATCAGCATCGACTCGCGCGGCGGGCCGGCCTCGGCGGTCTTCTCCCAGAGCTCCTCGGTGATGAAGGGCATGATCGGATGCAGCAGCTTCAGGATCAGATCGAGCGTCCAGGCGGTCATCGCGCGGGTCTCGGCCGCCGCCTCGCCGCCGGCGGCGAGCAGCGGCTTGGCCAGCTCCAGATGCCAGTCGCAGAACACGTTCCAGACGAAGCGGTAGAGGGCGTCGGCCGCCTCGTCGAATGCGCCGGCCTCCAGCGCGCGCGGTGACCTCGCGACCAGGTCTTCAGCGCCTCGCCGCGGATCCAGCGGTTCAGCACGTGGCTGCACGCCGGCGGGATCGAAGCCCTCGACCCGCTCGCAGCCGTTCATCTGGCAGAAGCGGGCGGCGTTCCACAGCTTGGTGCCGAAGTTGCGGTAGCCCTCGATGCGCTGGCGCGACAGGCTGATGTCGCGCACCTGGCCGGAGAGCGCGGCCATGGTGAAGCGCAGCGCGTCGGCGCCGTAGTCGTCGATCAGCTCCAGCGGATCGACCACGTTGCCCTTGGTCTTCGACATCTTCTGCCCGTGCTCGTCGCGGATCAGGGCGTTGATGCACACCTTGCTGGAACGGGACCTCGCCCATGAAGTGCAGGCCCATCATCATCATCCGGGCGACCCAGAAGAAGATGATGTCGAAGCCGGTGACCAGCGTCGCCAGTCGGATAGAAGCGCGCCAGGTCGGCGGGTCTGTTCCGGCCAGCCCAGCGTCGAGAACGGCCACAGCGCCGGACGAGAACCAGGTGTCGAGCACGTCCTCGTCCTGGGTCAGCGGCTCGTCGCGGCCGTAGTGGGCGCGCGCCGCGGCCCGCGCCTCTTCCTCGGTCTCCTCGACGAAGACGCGTCCCGTCGGGCCCGAACCAGGCCGGGATGCGGTGGCCCCACCAGAGCTGGCGCGAGACGCACCAGGGCTCGATGTTGCGCATCCAGTCGAAGTAGGTCTTCTCCCAGATCTTGGGCTCGAAGACGGTGCGGCCCTCCTCGACCGCCCGGATCGCCGGCTCGGCCAGCGTCTTGGCGTCGACGTACCACTGGTCGGTGAGGTACGGCTCGATGACGACCAGCTTCGACTTCTCGTCGTAGGGGACCATCATCTTGTTGGGCGTCGACGCCTTCGAGCAGGCCGAGCGCCTCGAGGTCGGCGACGATCGCCTTGCGCGCCGCGAAGCGGTCGAGGCCGCGGTACTTCGCCGGCGCCGTTCGTCGTTCAGCCGGGCGTCCGGCGTCGAAGATGTTGATCAGCGGCAGGTCGTGGCGCTGGCCGACCCGGAAGTCGTTGAAATCGTGGGCCGGGGTGATCTTCACCGCGCCGGCGCCCTTCTCCGGATCGGCGTAGCTCGTCGGCGATGATCGGGATCAGCCGGTCCGACCAGCGGCAGGCGCACCTGCTTGCCGACCAGAGCCTTGTAGCGCTCGTCGTCCGGGTGGACGGCGACGGCGGTGTCGCCCAGCATGGTCTCCGGCCGCGTGGTGGCGACGACGATGTAGCGGCCCGGCTCGCCCTCGAGCGGATAGCGGAAGCGCCACATGTGGCCGTCCACCTCGAGGTGCTCCACCTCGAGGTCGGAGATCGCGGTCTGCAGCTCGGGCTGCCAGTTCACCAGCCGCTTGTCGCGGTAGATCAGGCCCTGCTTGTGCAGGGTCACGAACACCTTGCGGACCGCCGCCGAGAGGCCCTCGTCCAGGGTGAAGCGCTCGCGGCACCAGTCGCAGGAGGCGCCGAGCCGGCGCAGCTGGCGCACGATCGTGCCGCCGTGACTGGCCCTTCCACTCCCAGACCTTCTCGACGAAGGCCTCGCGGCCCAGGTCGCGGCGGCCGATGTTGCCGCTCTCGGCCAGCTGGCGCTCGACCACCATCTGGGTGGCGATGCCGGCGTGGTCGGTGCCGGGCAGCCACAGCGCCGCCTTGCCCCGCATGCGCTGGAAGCGGATCAGCACGTCCTGCAGGGTGTTGTTCAGCGCATGGCCGATGTGCAGCGAGCCGGTGACGTTGGGCGGCGGGATGACGATGGCGAACGGCTCGGCGTCCGGATCGTCGATCAGGCGCGAAGACGCCCGACGCCTCCCACTTGGCGTAGAGGCGCGGTTCGACGGCGTTGGGATCGAAGGTCTTGTCGAGCATGGGCTTTTCGCGGGCTGATCTATAGCCACCCGCTCTTCCCCGCGAAAGCGGGGACCCAGGCTTGTTTGCTGGAACGCCGGCTCTCGACGACAAAACTCCCTGGATCCCCGCTTTCCACGGGGAAGAGCGGAATTTTACGTCTAGCGTACTCGGCTGCGGGCGATGCGCTCGACTTCCTCGGCGACCTTGGCCTCGACGATGCGCGGCAGGTTCTCGTCGAGCCAGGCCTTCAGCAGCGGGCGCAGCAGCTCGCGCACCACGTCCTCGAGCGTGCGGCCGGCCGGCGGCATCGCGATCGCCGGCGGAGAGCTGACTGAAGGCGGCCGCCGCGGCCGTGGCGCTGGGCTCGCCGACCAGCCGGTCGTCGTCGCGCGCGACCAGCGCCGGCTTTGGCGGCGGCGGAGGCGGCTCGGGCTCGGGCTCCGGTTCGAGCTCCATGTCGACCTTGGTGTAGGCCTCGATGTCGCCGACCGTCTCGGCCTCGGGCGTCACCCGGTCGGTCAGCTCCAGCACGTCCTCGGCCGGCGCCTCGGGCGCAGGCTCGAACGCCGCCACCGGCTCGTGCTCCGGTTCCGGCTCGGGCGCTGGCGCTGCCTCGGCTTCCGCCTCCGCCGGCCGTCGTCCTCGGAGATGATGCGCCGGATGGAGGCGAGGATCTCCTCCATCGTTGGTTCCGGGGCGGACTGGTCCGACATCGCTCGCAACTTCCCACGGAGAATCCCTGATCACGGTTAGGCTACCTGTGATGCGGGCGTCCTGCAAACTCTCCGCCTGCGGCGAATTGGGGGCCCCCGAACAGGGGCGCGAAGTCACGGCGTTCCCGTCTTCACCACCTCCCCCGGCGGCGAGGGCGGCGGCGCGGGCGTCGGCTTCGGCGCGCCAAGGCGGTCGACCGCGCCAACCGCGCCTTCCCACGGCACCCAGCCGACGCCATGGCGCACCTTGTCGAAGTTGGCCTTCGGGTCGTAGCGAACCTCGGCGGGGATCAGGTCCTTGGCCTCCAGCGCCCCCATCGCCGCCAGCGCCGCCGCGGCGGCGACGTACTCGTCATGCCGCGCGCCGACCAGCGCCAGCTGCGACTGCTCCAGTTCCTGCTGTGCGTTCAGGACGTCGAGGATGGTGCGCAGCCCCACCTTCTGCTCCTCGCGAACGCCCTCGTAGGCGACCGTGTCGGAGCGCACCTGCTCCTCGTCGGCGGTGAGGCTGGCCCTGGCGCCCAGCAGCTGGTTCCAGGCCTGCGATACCGCCTGCAGCACCTCGCGGCGGGCGCTCTCGACCCCGATGCGGCTGACGTTGTCCTGCTCGGCCGCCTGGCGGATCTCCGAGGCGTAGAGGCCGCCGGCGAACACCGGCACGTTCACGTTGGCGCTGACCGTGCCGCCGATCTCGGTCTCCAGCAGGCTCGCGGCCGGGCCGAAGCCGGTCGATGAAAGCGGCGCCGACGTAGCCGTACTGGCCCTGCAGCGAGACCGTGGGCCGCATCTGGGCCTTCGCCTGCGCGAGGTGGGCGGCGCTGGCCTGCTTCGACATAGACCGCTTGCCGCAGCTGCGGATTGTCGCGTTCGGCCGCGTCGAAGGCGGCGTCGACAGTGGGCGGCAGCAGGCCCGCGATCGGCGGCTCGGGCGCGAGCTCGCCGGGGCTCTGGCCCACCACCGCCGCGTAGGCGGCCCGGGCCTGCGCCAGCGCCGACTGCGCGGTCGCCAGCTGCGAGCGGGCCTGCGCCAGCCGCGCCTGGCTCTGCGCCTCGTCGGTGCGGGTCAGCACGCCGGCGTTGACCTTGGCCGTGGTCTCCTCGAGTTGGCGGGCCAGCACGTTGACGTTGTCCTGCGAGATCGCCAGCTGCTCCAGGTCGCGCCGCACGTCGAGGTAGGCGCCCACGACGCTCTGCAGCACGCTGATCTCGGTGCGGCGCAGCCCTTCGCGGCCGGCCAGGATGTCGGCCTGCGCGGCGTCGACCTTCGCGGTGGCCTGGCCGCCGGTGTAGAGGGGCTGGTTGACCGTCACCACGGCGTTGCCGGTCGGCCCGGCGACGGTAGCCGACAGCCCGCTCGGAATGCTGATCCGCTCGTGCTGATACTGGTAGGCGCCGGTCACGCTGACGGTGGGCCGGAGGCCCGCCTCGGCCTGCACCCATTCCTCGTCGGTGGCGCGCAGCTGCGCGCGCTGGGCCTGCAGCGTCGGATTGGTCTGGTAGGCGAGCGCGATGGCGTCGGCGAGCGTCTCGGCGGCCGCGACCTGCGCGCCTGCGGCGGCAAGCATGACGAAGCATCCAGCCGCGATGGCCCGACCAAGCGCGCGCATGTCCCTGCTATCCCCGACGCCCGCGACTTTCTGTAGCGACGCCAAAGGTATAGTCCGCTTCGCCGCGCGCCAGTGAAGGTTTCGTCATGTCGGGGCGCGTCTGAGCGGGCGCTCGAGCCGTCGCCAGGCTAGAAGGTGAACGCGCTCTGCGGCTCGAAGCCCGCCATGATCGGCGGACCGCAGTCGAAGAGGTCGCGCCGGCCGATGCCGGTCTCCGTGCGCAGGTAGAGCACCGCCCGGCCGACCGGCCCAGAGCGCTCCACCGCCCCGAGCCGCGCGCCGGGATGGCCCAGCGCAGCCAGCCAGCCCTCCGGGAGCTTGGCGACCGCGCCCTCGCAGATCACCACGTCGTAGGTCCCTTCCGGACGCGTCAGGTCCTCGCCGTCCAGCCGCGCCACCGTCAGGCCCATCGCTTCCATCACCGCCGCCGCGTAGGGCGCGGCGATCGCCAGCGCCCGCTCGCCGGGATGCGGGCGCAACGCCTGCAGCAGCTTGCCGATGTCGCGCGGCTTCAGCAGCCAGCGGCCGGGCGCGTACGCCACCTCGACGTCCGCATAGGCGAGGTAGGCCCGGTCTGGCGGCAGCAACGCATCGCGCGGCACGGCGCGCATGGCGTCCTGGATGCGATAGTCGGTGACGTCGGCCGTGCGCACCTGGCTGTCGACCATGATGGCGCGCTGGGCAGCGTAGTCGACGCTCATGAAGGTTGGCCGCCTCGAGGGATCGGGTTGGGATGACGGCGGGCTTATAGGGCCGCGGTCCGGCCACACGCAATCGCCTCGGCCCCATCCGCCCGGTTGCTTGCGACGCCCGGTTCCTTGCCCGGCCCTGGGGCTTCTGTTAGCCATCGCCCGCTTTCGCGAACCGGCCTGGTGGCGGAGTGGTGACGCAGCGGACTGCAAATCCGCGCACCCGAGTTCGATTCTCGGCCAGGCCTCCAACGCTTATCGTTTGACGTCAAAGAGTTGTGGCGAACGGGCGGCGGCTCAAAACGCGCCGCATGTCGCGTTGGCTCCTGTCCCCAAGAGCTGCCTTACCGAGCAGGAAAATAGGGGAGCGCAGCCCCGCCGACATACGGCCCGCCGCAGTCTCGGCGACCGCTCACCTTTCGTGATCTCTGCCCCGCGGGAAGATGTTGACGATGACAACCTCCCGCTCATCGTCATCCTGACGGTCGTGATCCCGGCCGCCGTGCTTGCCGCGCCCGTGCAGCCCAGGGACGTTGCCGCCGGGCGTCGGTGGAACGTTGTAGGGATCACCGCCCAGCGCCCTGACCTTCTCGATCAGAAGATCGAGATAGCAGACCATGGTCGGATACCACGGACTCTTGCGACCGAGATGCTCGACGCGCCAGTAAGTGATCGACAACAGTTGGATATAGTAGGGCAGCATGTCCTCTTTGGTGGACACCGGAATGCCGAGCTGAAATGCGCCGATAGGCTCGCGCCAGCGTCCGGAATCCAACTTCGCAGCTTGCACCAGCTGGGGATCCGGGTGCGTGACGATCACCGCGTAGCCGCCCGCCCCGTCGAACACCGCCGGGTCGGTGATCAGCGATCGACCATCGCCGAGGTCGAACACGCCGCGCGGCGCGCTGTGGGGCGCGCGGCTGCGTTGCGTTCGTGCTGACGCTCCGGATTGCCGCTCCAGCAGCTGGCTCGCCTGCTCGAGCGTGATCTTTTCGAGCCGCGGCGGGGGTGGTTGGACAACCCGCCGGCGGTTGGTGATCTGCTGCACGGCGAGGTCGAACCTCTGCCCCTCGCGAATCCCCAGCGGGAGGTGGACCGAGAGAACGCCGGTCTGGCGGCCCAAGCTTCGGGGGATCGGCACGTAGCGGTCGCCGCCAGCGGGAAGCTCGATCGTATGAGCATCGATCGCGCGGATTTCGTGGCGCGCGTAGAGGCGATCTGCCTGATCGACCACATCCTGAGCGCTCCAGCTCGGGATATGGAGGTTGAGATAAGCGCTGCTGGGGATCGTCCTGGACCAAGCCAATAGCAACTCGTCAGGCGGGAGGTCGGATGTGATGGGGCTTGGCGTCGCCTCGATCTCGAACGTGTGCATGGCGACACGCGAAGCGCTCAACCCGGGATTGGCGACTGTGTTGATCGCCAGATTGCGCTGCGAGATCTTGTCGGACGTCGCGGGGTTGGCGCCGCTCGGTATCGGCGCGCCTGAAAAGATGACCTCGGTGACGACGCATTGGTGCTCGCCCATCAGGATCGTCGGCAAGGATGCCAGCGAGCCGCCCGACACCGGCGTCAGGGTCAGGTAGGGGTCGTCCAGGTTGTTGTCGATCAGCGCCCCGTAGATCCGATATCCGACGCTCGCTTGAACGAGCTTGGAATTGTCGGGGTCGATCTGGCTGTTGGGCGGCTCCGTGCGCAGCGCCGAGAAGTACGGGAACGACAGCCACTGTGTCCCGCCGTCCTGCGCGCCGGGAAGGGCGATAGGCGCAGCGCCTGATGTCTGGACGTAACCCCCCGTCGGGTTGCCACCGCCGTCGAGCTGGTACGTCAGGGCGGCGGTGGTTTGCGTGACGAACGTCCTGAAGAAGACCTGCACCGGATTTGCGTCGCCGCCGACGCTGCTGAGTCGCACGCGGGCCAGCGCGAAATTGTAGACAAGCTTCGCGGGGACGCCCGTGGTGACCGCCGCCACGCTGAGCACCGATCCCTCCTCAGTCGAAGGCAGGGCGGTGAACTGGCTCGAGTTGATGGTGGACACCAGGGTGCGCAGGAAGGTCAGCGCATCCGAACGGGTCGCGCCGGCGGGCAGCGGCACGCCCTGAAAACTGTCTCCGGCGACGACGTGAAACACCTTGATGTCCGAACTGAGCCAGGACGTGGTGTTTCCGTCCGCCAGGTCGAGCATGTAGGGGTTCGCGCTCTTGATGAGCTCGATCCACGCCATGTCGGTCAGCGGTGTCGGCGATGCGCTCGTCGTCAACGAGGCATTGACGGGCACGGTGGCGGCGTTGCCGGCGAAGCCGAAAGCGTTGCCGGTGAAGTTCACCTGATAGGTGAAGGTGAAGCGCTGCAGACGATCGGAGAGCGTGGGGTCGTCACTCGCGACCGCGGTCGGGACGATGCTGATGGGAGAGCCGCCGCTGACGCTGACGGACGGCGCCCACCCCGCCAGCACTGGCATGGAAGGCGACAGCGTCGTGATGCCGCCGTTGGGAAACTGACTGGGCTTGAGGCCATCGACCGTCACGAAAATCGCCGCAGGGAAGCTGGGCGTCGCCGTAGCTTCGTCCTGGCTGAACGTGCTGCGCTCGAGGATCAGGCTGATCGCGGGCTTCGGCCGCGCAAGCCAATTGGTGATGTTGATGTATACGGCCTGAATGTCGGCGAACGCCGAAGCATTGGTCTGAAGGCCCTGGCCCTTTTCGGCCTCGCCGCCGACGAATGAATTGAGCGTCGCCGTATTGACGTCGCTCGCCCCGGACAGATTGATGTCCAGATAGTGATGAAAGGTCGAGCCGGTGACAACTCGGCCGACGCCTGCCACGCGGCCATCGTAGACGCTGAGCGTATTTACGTGGAAAGCGCCAGAGACCGTGGAGTCGATCACGGTTGGCGCGGGATCGCCGACATAGTAACTGGCTTGCGACTTGGTCTGGCCAGTGGCGATTATCTGCGGCATCTCGCGATGACCTGCGATCTCGCGAAACTCGCCCTTGGAGGTATCGCCGTAAGGTGATGCCTGCGTATAGTCCCAGCCGCCCACCACATCCAAAGCATTGCCTTCGTGCATGTGGTCTGGATAAACAGTAATATCGTGCCCGTTATTCCGTAGGATCGGATGAGCGGGCGACGACGTCGGCGAGATGCTTTGTGGCCGAGCGTCAGATTGATTTTCAAAATAGGCGTACGGCGTGACGGTGGGGTTGTGCGCCGAGTCGGTCGCGGGATAGGTCCCCGACGGACTGATGAGCGACGTGTCCGCTCGCCCGATGCCGAATACCGGGAAGTTGTCGGGGACCAGAGCCAGCTCCGCCGGCTTGCTGGCGTCGCCCGAGCCGTACCAGCTGCGCATCAACCGCACGCGCGGGATCTGGCCGCACATCGACGAGCCGAGGCTGTAGTGGTCGCCTACGGCAAACACGCCGCCGCCCTGCTCCATGAAGTTGGCGATGGCGTTGAGCTGCGCCGCGTCGAGGGGCGGCTTCGTGCCTTCCATCACCGGTGGCTCTGAGGTGTCGTTCAAGCCGCCGTCGCCGACCATCCAGATGACGTCGTAGTCGAGCAGGTTGGCGCTGCTGGCGAAGTTGAAATCTTGGATGTCGGCGTCGGGGTCGGCTTCGCGGTTGGCCTTCGTTACCTGAAAGCCGGCGCCCGTCAGGATGCTCACCAGCGTATTGAACGTGAAATCCGGCGTCGAGACATTGGTTTGGAACAGGAAAGCGCCGTCGATGACGAGCAAGACCTTGATAGCCATCTCACACCTCGCTGCCTCCCAGCAGGCGACAGCTTCTGATCGTGTTGTCTCAAAATTCAACTCACGATTCACGGCGGGCTACGCCGGTCAAGCCGGCACGACCAGACCGGAGGTCGCGATCTCGTGCAGCTTCTGATCGATCGCATCGTTGCCCCAGAAGCCGGCCCAGTCGCCCCCTGACGCGATCGCCTCCTGCAACCGTTCTCCGCAATGAGCCCGGTTCGAGCCCGCCTCAGACGAAGCGCGGGATCGGGCCGTTGTGGGGGGTCATGCGGTCGGTGAGGTCGAACATCAGCTCGTCGATGTAGCACCAGCCCCAGCCCTCCGGCGGGTCGTAGCCCTCGATGATCGGGTGGCCGGTGGCGTGGAAGTGCGCGGTCGCGTGGCGATGCGGCGACGAATCGCAGCAGCCGACGTGGCCGCAGGTGCGGCAGATCCGCAGGTGCACCCACGCCGAGCCGATCTTCAGGCATTCCTCGCAGCCGAGCGCGCTGGGCGTCACGGTGCGGATGTGGCTCATGTGCGGGCAGTCGGCCGGCATGTCGCGAACCTCCGTCAAGCGACCGGCGTCCGCCGGGACTGAACGACCGACCCGGCCTCGGCGCAAGTCGCGTTAGGGGCCGGCGACCAGGCCATCGAGTTGACCTTGCTCAAGGCGCGAGGCTCCGGATCGGCCGATCGAGCTTGGCGCAACCTCGCGAAAGGTCGCTCGCCATGCCCAGACATCTGAACCTGCTCTACCTCATCGCCGACGGCGCCGTCGCCCGGATCGCCGAGCGCGCCGCCGGAACGGGCGACTTCGTGACCAGGCGCACGCTGGACGGCAAGGCGCGGCTGGCGACGCTGCGCGAAGAGCAGCGCGACGAGGGCGCCGGGCGCAGCATCGAAAGCGCCACCTCGGCGCGCCACGCGGTGGGACGCGAGGACGTCTATCGCCGCGCCAAGGCCGACTTCGCCCGGCATGCCGCCGACGTGGTGAGCGAGGCGATGGCCGCCGGCGTGTGGGAGGGAGTCGTCGTGGCGGCGCCTTCCCGGCTGCTGCCGGTCTTCCGCGCGGCGCTGGAGGGCCGGGTCCAGGTGGTCCACACCCTCGCCAAGGACCTCACCAAGACGCCCGACCACGAGCTTCACCGCTGGCTGGACTCGGCCGAACTCTTCAAGGGCTGAATGAAGACCGTCCAGATCACCTACTTCTCCGACGTGCTCTGCGTCTGGGCCTATATCGCCCAGCTACGCGTCGATGCGATCGAGCGCGCGTTCGGCGACAGGGTCAGCTTCGACATCAGGTTCTGCTCGGTGTTCGGCGACACCGCCCGCAAGATCGCCGCCGCCTGGGGCGCCAAAGGTGGCTACGACCGGTTCCAAGCCCATCTGCTGCATGCGGCCGAGGCGTTTCCCGAGGCGCCGATCAATCCCGACATCTGGCGCGCCACGCGGCCAGCCTCGTCGATGAGCCCGCATCTGTTCCTGAAGGCCGCCCAGCTGGCCGAGGCCGAAGGATCGTGGCCAGGCGGCGCGGCGGCCAGCGTCCTGAAGGCGATGCGGGCGGCGTTTTTCGAAGAGGCCCGCGACGTCGCCCGATGGGACGTCCAGTGCGAGATCGCCCGCGCCGTCACCGCGGACGTGGCGCCGATCGAAGCGCTAATCCAGTGCGGGCGAGCCCATGCCGCGCTCGCCACCGACTACAAGGAAGCCGACGAGCAGGGAATCCAGGGCAGCCCGAGCTTCGTGCTCAACGCCGGCCGCCAGAAGCTCTACGGCAATGTCGGGTTCAAGATCATCGAGGCCAACATCCAGGAATTGCTCCGCGACCCCAATCCTGACAACGCCAGCTGGTGCTGACGGCACGCTGGAGAACGGCTCGGCTAGTCGCCAACAAAGGCTACCTTAGTTTCTAATAAGGACTAACCTCCTTCGCCGCAGTCGAAGATCACGAGACTGTGGCGATATTGGCGCATTCCTCGCGGCGCCGACCAAAATGAATCGTTGACGACGCTAAGGTGACGATTCAAGTCTGCGAACCGTCACCGGAGATGTAGGCCGGTTCGACCAAAGAAAAAGAATTCCGCGGAGGAAACCTCAAGCTAGACCTGGAAGGGGGCACTATGTTCAAGCGTGTATTGCTGGCGTCTTGCGCGTCAGGGGCGATCGGTCTCGTCGCAACGACGGCCCATGCAGCTACGGCGGACGCCAGCGCATCGGCGGCCGCGGCGGCGACGTCTTCGGTGACCGAACTGGTCGTCACCGCCGAGAAGCGTGAGCAGGCGCTGCAGCACGTGGCGATCGCCATCACCGCGTTCACGGCTGCGAAGCGCGACGAGATGGGGATCAACTCGATCCAGGACATGACCAACTTCACGCCTGGTCTGAGTTATTCCACGTCCACCGACCGCATCACTCTGCGCGGCGTGGGCCGGACCACCAACGTGCTGTCGGCCGACGCGCCGGTCGCCAACTACGACGACGGTCTCTACGAGACATTCGCCGTGGCGGCGGGCCGCTCCTCGCTGGAGCTGGCGCAGGTGATCGTCGAGCGCGGCCCGCAAGGCACGCTGGGCGGGCGCAACGCGCTGGCCGGCTCGCTGGACGAAGTCACGCAGCACCCGACCTCGACGCCGCAGGCAGAGTTCAGGTGGACGGTCGGCAACTATGGCCACCTGACGGCGGAAGCGGCCGTGTCCGGCCCGATCAACGACAAGTGGCAGTATCGCATCTACGGCAACTGGGACTACCAGTCGCAAGGCTGGATCAACAACGTCGTGCCCGGTCAGGCGTCCGAGGGCAACAACATCAACGAGTGGTACGTCGACGCCCAGATCCAGGCGCACTTCAACGACCACCTGGACATGTGGACGAAGTTCCAGTCGGCGGGCTGGTCCAACCCCAGCGGCGGTCCGGGCGACCAGTCGGCGGGCTGGACGAGGCTGGGCAGCTACCCGACGTACTTTAATTCGGTGGCGGGCATCGTGCCGAATGCCGGCTTCGCCTGCGCGCCTGGGGCCGCCGCGGCCGGAGTGACCAAAGTCGTCAACCTGTCTCCGACCGGCTGCTTCAACCCGGCGATCAACTCGCCATGGCAAGAAGCCATGCAGACGGACCACTCGGTCAGTCTGCCGTCGTACTATTCGATCAACACGCAGTGGACGTGGCACGCCGACGGCTTCGACATCAAGTACATCGGCGGCGGCACCTACTATCACTACAAGCTGTGGGGCCCGACCGGCGGCAACAACGCGCCGATCTCCTCGTACAGCTTGGGTGCTCTCTCAATACGCCCATCCGAATTCGTTCACCTACCAGGAGCTCAACGGCTTCTGGAGCGACGAGCTGAACTTCATCTCGACCGGCAACAGCAATTTGCAGTGGGTTGCCGGTGTCTATCAGTTCTATCAGCATTACCAGCAGCCGGTCAGCGCCGAGAACCTCGAGCAGCCCGGCCTGAACAACGGCGCCGCGGCGTTCGGCTTCTGCGGCACCAACCCACCGTCGTTCGGCCTTTGCGCGCCGACGCTTCTGGGCCGGTATTTTGACAACCGTCCCGACGTGCAGGACGCGTCGTACGCCGCCTACGGCCAGATCGACTGGAAGTTCACGCCGGAATGGAAGCTCACGCTCGGCATTCGGTACTCCTACGACAACAAGTACGGCACCGAGAGCGTCAGGCTGACGTGCTGGTTCGTGTGTACCGGGGGCACCACCAATTTCGACCTGACTTCGGATGCGGCGGTCGTCGCCTCCGGCGGGCCACCGTTCGGGATACCAAAAGGCGTCACCGGCCTGACCACCTACAGCACCAAGTACACCGCCCTTGCGACGCGCAGCTATAACGCCTCATGGGCAGATCCCAGCGGTACGGCGGGCCTCGAGTGGACGCCGGACAACGACAGCCTCTACTACTTCAAGTACGGCCGCGGTTATAAGTCCGGCGGCTACAACATCGGCATCTTCACGGTCCTCAGCTTCCAACCGTGGACAGATGCCGAGCACGTCGAATTCATTCGAGATCGGCGCCAAGCACACTTTCGGCCACTACCTCACCGCCAACGTCGCGGCCTACTGGTACAACTACACCAACCTGCAGATCCCGATCTCGCAGGTCCAGACGGGTGGCGGTCTCTCTCAGTCGACAACCTCGTTCTACAACGTGCCGGCGTCGGTTTCGCGCGGCATCGAGCTGGAGACGACCTGGACGCCGATCGACAACCTGTCGATCCTGTTCAACTATTCGTTCAGCGACGCTTACGTCACCAAGGGCCAAGGGGCCGACTCCGCCGACCCCAACGCCCTCGAGCCTGGCGCCAAGCCGTTGGGCACCCCTGCGCAGTGCGCAGCGAGCGTGGGGAAGCCGAATGCGATCTGCTCGGCGGACGTCTACAGCATCGGAATCCCCAACGATCCCTATGCCGGTTTCCAAGTATTCCAGAACCTCGCCGGTAACCCGCTGCCCAACGCGCCGCGCAACAAGATCGCGATCAACGTGCTTTACGACTACAAGACGTCGACCGGCGCGAAGATCGAGCCGTCCATCAGCTACGTCTGGCGCGACCAGCAGTACGGCGCGTTCTTCAAGGACCCGGCCTGGATCGCGCCGGCCTGGGATGAGTGGGACGCCCGCGTCGGCTTCACCTCGGCGAGCGGCAAATTCCAGGTCATCGCCTTCATCAAGAACATCGCCAACACGGTCGGCTACGACCAAGGCGCTGTCGCAACGCGGGCGGCAGGCACTGTCGGGGTCACCAACTACGTGCAGGGCCTGAACGGGCCGCTGGGCTTCAACAACAAGCTCATCGGCGCCGACCGGTTCGGCGTCTTCCAGACCCTCTACGTGACGCCGCCGCGCACCTACGGCGTCGAGCTGCACTACAAGTTCTACTAGAGAGCTCGTCGTCGGACTTTTTGCGGGGCCGCGGCCAATCCAGCCGCGGCCCTTCTTCTTTCTCAGGGCGCCTTCAGGTTCAGGCGCACCGCCACGTCGACGACCGCGCCGTCCACCGGCGAGGCGTCGGCGGTCCAGGGGTTCATCCGCATCGTGGCCGCCAGCTTCACCGCGGCCTCCGAGAAGCCGAGCCCGTCCGGATCGCCGGGCTGCGGCGCGCAGTCGGTCAAGGTCCCGCCTGGCGCGACAACACAGCGGGCGACGCCGCGTCCAGCGGCGACGCCCTTGGCGGCGGCTTCGGGCGGATAGAGCGCCAGCGCCTCGTCCGGGTCGAACCCGGCGACCCACCGGGGCGAAGTCACCGATCGGTCCGGCGCGGGGCCGGGCGGCGGGAAGCGGATCGGCACGTCCACCCAAAGGTCGTCGTGCGGCCGCGCCGTGGCGATGTCGGGGTCGACCTTGAACCTGCGCGCCAGCGTCGTGGCGGCCTTGCCGAAGCCGTGGTTCTCGGGCGTTTCCTTGGTGGCCTGGCAGTTGGTCAGCGCCCCCGAGCGCAGCAGCTCGCAATGGGCGACGGCGTAGCCTTCCATGCCGCCGGCCCTGGGCGGATAGGCATGCGCCAGGTCGTCGAAGGTGGGCGCGGCGACCCAGACCGGGTTGTCGACCATGGTGATGTTGCGGCGGTTCAGCGTGTTGCCGCGGATCATGAACTCCGGACAGGGTTTCCCCATGCCGCCGCAGTCGGCGATATTGCCCTGGCCGCCGCTATCGCCCAGCACGGTGAGCTGCGGGTCGGGCGGCGTGAACTCGATAGCGATCCGCACCGTCGAGTCGATCGGGCCGCTGGCGTCGTGGGCCGGCGCCAGCTTGAAGGTGGGGCGCAGCAACAGCGCCGCCTGTCCGAAGCCCCTGCCCGGCGGCGTCTCCGAGGCGACCTCGCATCGCTCGGCCAGGCCATGCCGGTCGATATCGCACCTGAGCATCACCTCGCCCTTGATGCGCGCCTCGTAGGCGGCGCGCGGCCACACCGAGGCGAAGTCGCCGATGGCGTTGTCGTCCATCGGCACGTTCACGGTGGCGTCGGGCGGCGGCCCCCTGCCCTTCGGCAACGGGTGCACCACCACCGGCGACGTCGCCTCACCCGGCGGCGAAGCCGCTCGCGCGCTGACGCCGCCGAAAGCCGCGGCCGCGGCGGCCGCGATCATCACACTGCGCATGACCGGTGTCCCGAGCTCCATCCGCCCCGGCCGCGCCGCGGCCCACACCCCTTGGCTGCAGTCTCGCCCGCCCTGCCCGCTCCGCGCAAGCGGACCCGGCGAGCCTGGCCAGACCGCTTGGGGTTTGCACGCGCGCCGTCGCCGAATCCGGCGAACGTCGCGGCTAAAGCCGGTTGGGTTGGACTTGATTGGAACCGGCGGCGCGGCGGGGCTGAAAAAACGTGCCGCAGCGGCCCTTTTTCGTCCGACGCGGAGATCGCCCGGCCTGGCCCCGCCCCGCTGGTGGCGCGCGCCAAAAACCCGCGCTGCGGCCACTTTTTGAAGCGCCACGCCGCCCCTCGAGGGCCAACCACAACGCCGCGCCAGTCCCTCTTGCTGAACGCGCTCTACGCCAGCGCCTGATCGAGGTCGGCGATCAGGTCCTCGGCCGCCTCCACGCCCACCGAGAGGCGGACGAGCGAGTTGGCGATGCCGATGCGGGCGCGCAGCTCCGGCGGGATCGAGGCGTGCGTCATGATGGCCGGGTGCTCGATCAGGCTTTCGACGCCGCCGAGGCTCTCGGCCAGCGTGAAGAGCCGCACCCGTTCCAGCATGCGGCGCGTCCCCGCCAGGTCGCGGTCCAGGATCGCCGTCACCATGCCGCCGAAGCCGCCGCGCATCTGGCGCTTCGCCAGCGCATGCTGCGGGTGGCTGGGAAGGCCGGGGTAGATCACCTGGCGCACGTCGCGCCGCGCCGCCAGCCATCCGGCGACGGCCATGCCGTTCTCGCAGTGGCGCTGCATGCGAAGGGCGAGGGTCTTGACGCCGCGCAGCGTCAGGAACGCGTCGAACGGCGAGGCCACGGCCCCGATCGCGTTCTGCAGAAAGGTCAGCTGCTCGGCGAGCTCGGCGTTCTGGCCAACCACCAGCGCGCCGCCGACTACGTCGGAGTGGCCGCCGATGTACTTGGTGGTCGAGTGCATGACGACGTCGAAGCCAAGCTCCAACGGGCGCTGAACGTAGGGGCTGGCGAAGGTGTTGTCGGCCGCCGCGATCAGGCCGCGGCGCTTGGCGAGCCCCGCGATCGCCTCCAGGTCGGCAAGCCGGAGCATCGGGTTGGTCGGCGTCTCGGCCCAGATCATCCGGGTCCTGGGGGTGATCGCCGCCTCGATCGCCGCGAGGTCGGCCAGGTCGACGAAGCTGAAGTCGAGCGCCGCCGAGCGCCGGCGGACACGCTCGAAGAGGCGATAGGTGCCGCCGTAGAGGTCCTCGCTGGCGATCACGTGGTCGCCGGCGTCCAGCGTGTCCAGCAGCGTGGCGATCGCCGCCAGGCCGGACGCGAAGGCGAGACCCTTGGTCCCGCTCTCCAGGTCCGCTAGCGCCGCCTCCAGGGCGAACCGCGTCGGGTTCTGGCTGCGCGAGTACTCGAAGCCCTTGTGGACGCCCGGCGAGGCCTGCGCGTAGGTCGAGGTGGCGTAGATCGGGACCATCACGGCGCCGGTCAGCGGGTCGTGCTGCTGGCCGCCGTGGATCGTGCGGGTCTCGAACCGCAGACGGTTGTGCGGCTCCGGCGCGTCGTCGCTCACGCCGCGCGCCTTAAGTAGTTGATCAGGTCGATGCGGGTGATGAGGCCAAGGAACTCGCGGCCCTCCAGCACGATCGCCACCTCGTCGCGCTCGAAGATCGGCAGCAGCGCGTCGAGCGGCTGGGCGGCCTGCAGCGTGTGGAGCTTGGCGGTCATGGCGGCGGCCACCGGCTGGCGGAAGCGCCCCTCCGAGCGACGGTCCTCGACCGCTTCCAAAAGGTCGCTTTCGTCGATCAGTCCGATCAGCCGGCCGTCGTCCAGCACCGGCAGCTGGCTGACGTCGGCCTGCCGCATGCGGCTGTAAGCGGTCAGCAGCGTATCTTCCGGCCCGACGGTGACCGCCTCGGAGGCGGCTTGTGCAATGAGGTCGCGCAGATCGCCGTGCAGCTCGCGCTCGGCGAGGCCCTGCTCGATCACCCAGCTGTCGTTGTAGACCTTCGAGAGGTAGCGCGAGCCGGTGTCGCAGACGAGGGTGACGACCCGCTTCGGCGCGGTCTGCTCGCGGCAGTAGCGCAGCGCGGCGGCGAGCAGCGTCCCCGACGACGAGCCGCCGAGGATGCCCGCCTTGGTGAGCAACGCCCGCGCCGTGGCGATGCTCTCGGAATCGGGGATCTCGTAGGCCTGCTTGACGAACGAGAGGTCGCAGTTGACGGGCACGAAGTCCTCGCCGATGCCCTCGACCACCCACGCGCCCGGCTTGATGCGCTCGCCGCGGGTCACCAGCGGGGCCAGGATCGAGCCCACGGGGTCGGCGAGCACCATCGCGGTCTTCGGCGAGGCCTTGGCGAAGAAGCGGCCGAGCCCCGTCAGCGTGCCGCCGGAGCCGACGCCCACCACCACGGCGTCCACGTCGCCCTGCATCTGTTCGAGGATCTCCGGGCCGGTCGTGGTCTCGTGCGCCAGCGGATTGGCGGGGTTGTCGAACTGGTTGATGTAGACCGCGTCGGGAATCTGCGCCGCCAGGGTCGCGGCGAGGTCCTGGTAGTACTCCGCGTGGCCCTTACCGACGTCCGAGCGGGTGATGCGCACGTCGACGCCCATGGCGCGCAGGTGCTGGATCTTCTCGCGCGCCATCTTGTCGGGCACCACCAACAGAAGCTTGTAGCCCTTCAGGAGGCCCACCTGGGCGAGGCCGAGCCCGGTGTTGCCGGCCGTCGCCTCGACCAGCGTGCCGCCCGGCTTCAGCCGCCCGTCCGCTTCCGCGGCCTCGATCATCGAGCGGGCGATGCGGTCCTTGATCGAGCCGCCGGGATTGGCGCTCTCGAGCTTGACGAAAAGCCGGCAGGGGCCGGTGTCGAACTCGGTCAGTTCGACCATCGGGGTCTTGCCGATCAGGTCCAGGGCGGACGCCACGGCCGGCGGCGTCGGCAAGCTCGTCACGGGCGCCTCCGAAGCCGAAATCGGCAGCGATCTTGCGTGCGGCAGGCATGTCAGAGGTCATCATTGCGCAAAGCGGCGCGCAAGCCGCAACTTCGTTGTCCGATGGCCGAGAACGGCCGAGATGGCCCTTGCGATCCGTCGGCGCTCCGCGACGCGCTTTAAGCCTCGTCCGGATCCCCCGCGAGCGTCCGCTCGGCGTATTGCAGCGCGACGGCGGCCGCCAGGCTCGACCAGCCCTGCAGCAGCGAGCCGCGGCCGTAGGGCCGCGAGAAGTGTTCCACCGGGCCGGCCCAGCCCTGCTCCAGCGAGTAGGACCACCAGCGCGTCAACGGATAGCGCCAGCCGGGCAGGCCGCGCCGCAGCCGCTCGGCGGCGTAGACCGCATCGAGCCACGGCCACTCGCCGCCGTTATGGTAGCGATAGTCGAAGGCCGACTTGGCCCGGAGCGCCGCGTGGTCGGCGAACGGCGGGAAGGCGCAGAGCATGCCGAAGTCGCCGTAGGGCTGGTCGTCGTTGCGGCGGCTCTCCAGCTTGGCGCGGACCTGATCCAGCACGGTCAGAGCCCGCGCCTCGGGGACCGCGTCGAAGCGCAGCAGCATCAGCGCGTCGAGCGCCAGGTGGGCCTCTGTCCAGCCATCCGGACGCACATAGTCGGCATAGTGGTCGCCGCGCCAGAGCGCCGCGTCCGCCGCCGCCCGCGCCGCGGCCGCTTCAGCGCGCGCCTCTGCGCCCAGCGCCGGTTCCAGCCGCTTGCCGAGCCTTGCCAACGCGTCCAGCGCGCCGATCCACAGGCCGACGTCGTAGGCCACCAGCCCGTCACGGTAGACGTTGTCCGCCCAGTCGCGGTCGTTGCGCGGCTTGACCGGCAGGCCGGCCGGCCCGCGCAGGGCCATGTAGCGATGGAAGACACTTGCCAGCTGCGGCCAGTGCGCCCGAGCGAGCGCGTCGTCGCCGCTCGCCGCCGCATGCTCGGCCACCGCCAGCACGAAGAAGAGCGGACTGTCGAAGTGGTCGCTCCACCATTCGCCCAGGCGCCAGTGGACGGCGGCCATGGCGGCCTCCTCCAGGCGGCGGCGCTCGAAGTCCTCCGCGTGGCGCCCGCCGACGATCACCGCGCTCGGGGCCTCGCCGCCGTCCTGGACGGAGCGGGCCAGCAGCTCGATCTCGGCCGCGGCGATGTCGGGCGCGAGGCGCATCAGCAGCTGCAGCGTCCAGTAGCCGTCGCGGTAGTAGGTGCGCGGCGGGTTCGAGTAGGCGAGCCCGGCCGCCAGCCCTGCGAAGCCGCCGCCGGCGTCATTGCGCGCCGACGACAGCGCGGCGTGCGCCGCCTGCATCACGAGGCTGCGCAGCAATGGATCGGCGGCCGGCGCCAGGTCGCAGCGGGCCGCGTAGGCGTTCGCTTCGGCGACGATCGCCGCCACGTCGATGTCGAGCGCCGCGCCGGCTTCCAGTTCGTCGTCGCCGGCCGCCACCACGAAGTCGGCGCCGCGCGGCTCGACGATGAAGCCGGCCCCGCCGCTCGGCCAGATCTCCTCAGGGCTGACGCCTTTCAGCGCCAGGATCGGCGCCGACTGCGCCACGAAGAGGCCGCCGCCGCCGATCGTCTCGATCCGGTTCGGCGCGACCACCAGCGGACCTTTGAGGCCGGCGAGGCGCAGCCGGCCCGCCTCGCCGCTCCCCCAGATCGACAGGCTGAGCGAGCCGTCGGCTGCAAGCTCGCCCTGCAGGCGCGGGGCCATCAGCGGGAACTCTGGCAGGCTGTCAGCGATCAGCAGCCCGTCGGCGCTCGCGCGCAGCCGGGCCGCCGCGGGCGGAGCTATGGCCGGCCTCCAGTTCGGGACCGACCGATCGTCATTAGTCGGCGCCAGCGTGCCGGGCGGATCTGTGCAGTATCCTGTCGAAGAAGCCCCGGTGTCGCGGCGGGAGCGCGTTCGATGCGCCGACAGCGTTGCCCGCCGCCTGATCGGCGCCCTGGTCGACCGGCTGGCCATCCTGCGGCGGCGGCGCATTAGCGACTGCGGGGGCCGGCGCCTGATCGGCGTCCTTGGCGCCCTCCTGGATCGCGTTGGCGACCGCCTGGGCGATGGTATTGGTCGCCTGCTCCTGCGCCGGAGAGGCCCTGCGGCCGCCGAGCATGCCGAGCAGCACGATGATCAGCACGAAGGCGAAGACGGCGACCACGATAGCCGCCGGCATGTAGTTGTTGCGATGCGGCGTCGGCGCGGACTGCGGCGTCGGCCGAGGGGTCGGCGGCGGGGCTGGCGCCGCATCGGATGCGGACTCGGGCAGGTTGCGTCGGATCGTAGCGACCAGCGCATCGACATGGGGGTCGAGCGGCGGCGGGAAAGCATCCAGCCAATGGGTGCGGCCGAGATAGTAGTTGAGCTCGGAGTTGAACTCGACGCTGGCGATGCGGAACGGAACGATGGTGACGTTGGCCGCCGCCGCGAGGTTGATCTCGTTGAGCACCGCCTGCGAGTTGTTCACGTGCTCTGAGAAGATCAGCACCATCACCTGTGCGTCGCGGATCGCCTCGGTGATCTGCTGGCCATAGGGCTTGCCCGCGATCTGGTCGCGCGGGGCCATCCAGCAACGGATGCCCCTCGCCTCCAGCCCGTGGCAGACGGCGTCGGCGGCCAGCTTGTCGAGGGTCGAGTGGCTGATGAAGACGTCGTGCGCCATCGGCCCTCCCTGCGCCGGACGCTCCAGCGCTAGCACATTCGCGAAAGCCGAGTCAGGACCCCCTGCACGGCGCCGCGCCCTCAGACGAAACAGGCGATCTCGGCGAACTGCGGGCCGACCGGATAGCCGGTCACCTTGACGCCGGCGGCGTCGAGCCAGGCGTGGGCGTCGAGCGGCCGGTCCTTGCCCCTCGCGGCGCCGAAGTGCATGGCGCTGGCGACGCCGCGGCGGTTCAGCATGATCCGGCCAGCCATCGCCTGCGGCAGGCAGACGGCCCGGAAGGGTGCGTGCGCCGCGGCCCGCGTCACCGCCCAGCTGACCTCCCTGGCGATCCGCGCCGCTTCCGGCGTCGTGGGGGCGGCGACCGCGGCGACCCTGGGATCGGTCGGCGGAACGAAGGCGCCCAGCCGCCGCGCGATCAGCGGGAACGGCGCCAGCGTCAACGCCAGGCGCGCGATCAGCAGCCAGGCCGCCGCCTCGAGGATGAGCCCCCGTCGCCGCCAGCCGACCTGGCGGGCGCTCTTCAGCGTGCGGCGGATCGAACCGAAGTCGGGCATGTTGATCCAACGGCCCGGCCGGTTGCGGCCGCCCCTGGGCCCATACACGCGCCGTGCGTCCGAGGCGAGCCGAGCCTCGGTCAAGCCACGCGCTTGCGCAGCCTGCACTTTGAGCAGGTCATATAACCCGGCCGGCTGCGGCTCATCCGCCAACGGTGTCCCCGCACCAGGCAGACGAGGAACGCCAGGAAGTTCACACCCACCCCCGCTTTGCCCTCCGGGACAGTCTGCGCTTCATCGACTGGAGGGGCTACTGCTTAACGGTTGAGCCTTCGACAGGGCGCTGGGCGCCTGCGCGACGCGCAGCTATGCCCCGATGTCGCCTTGGTCTAGGCTTCCCGCCGGCCGTCAGAGCCGCGACCAAGCAAAAGAACGTGAGGGAGGACGACGAGGATGAAGTTCGGCATCTTCTACGAGCTGCAGCTGCCTCGCCCCTGGGGCGCGGACAGCGAGTTCGAACTCTACCAGAACGCGTTATCCCAGCTCGAGCTCGCCGATGCGCTGGGCTACGACTACGCCTGGGAGGTCGAGCACCACTTCCTGGAGGAGTACTCCCACTCGTCCGCGCCGGAGGTGTTCCTGTCGGCGGCCAGCCAGCGCACCAAGCGCATCCGGCTCGGCCACGGCATCTTCCAGCTGACCACCAACCATCCGGCGAAGGTGGCCGAGAAGGTCGCCGCGCTCGATCTGATCTCGAACGGCCGCGTCGAGTTCGGGATGGGCGAGAGCGCCTCGATCACCGAGTTGCATCCGTTCAACGTGCGCTTCTCCGACAAGCGGGCGATCTGGGAAGACGCGGTGCGCTGCCTGATCCCGATGTTCGGCGACGGCGGGGTCGAGTATCACGGCCAGTACTTCGACTTCCCCTTGAGGAACGTGCTGCCGAAGCCGCGCCAGAAGCCGCATCCGCCGCTCTGGACCGCCTGCTCGCAGCTGCCGACCATCGCCTATGCCGGCGAGAAGGGCATCGGCGCGCTCGGCTTCCAGTTCGTTTCCGCCGACGCGGCGCACGCCTGGGTGCACGCCTACTACAACGGCATGACCAAGCGGCTGGCCAAGCTCGCCGACTATCCGACGAACCCGAACATCGCCCTCGTCTCGATGTTCATGTGTGCGCGCACCGACGAGGAGGCCAGGGCCAAGGCCGACGGCGCGACCTTCTTCCAGTTCTGCCTGCGCTATTACAACAGCCCCGACCGCTCGCGCCCGCCGCCCGGCGCGGTCAACATGTGGGACGAGTACGAGAAGTGGAAGGCGGCCAACCGCGAGCAGGCCGACCGGGCGCTGACCGGCGGACTGATCGGCAGCCCCGAGACCATCCGGCGCAAGCTGCGCAAGTTCGAGGAAAGCCATATCGACCAGGTGATCCTGCTGAACCAGGCCGGCCGGAACTCGCACCAGGACATCTGCGACAGCCTCGAGCTCTTCGCCGAGGAGGTGATGGGCGAGTTCCATGCGAACATTCCGGCCCACGAGTCCTGGAAGGCGGACGTGATGGCCGGTCGCCTGCAGCTCGAGGAGATCGACACCCAGGCGTTCCAGGACCGCTTCGGCGCCAAGGCGCTGACGGTCTGAAGGGGGCGGAAATGGCCGTCCGGCTGATCATCACCATCAACGCCGCGCCCGGGAAGGGCGCCGAGTTCGCCGCCGCGTTCAAGGGCCGCTGCCAGGAGGTGATGGCCGAGCCCGGCTGCCTGCAGTTCGAGATCTTTCAGAGCGCGCTCGATCCCGACAAGCTCACCCTGCTGGAGCTGTGGGAGGACGAAGCGGCGCTGGAGGCCCACGGCAAGCTGAACGCGACCCGCGCGCCCTTGCCGGCCGGCCTGCGCGGGTCCGGCGGCTCGCGCGAGGACTATGTCTACGCCAAGGCGCGGTAGCCTGCGGACGCCCACGCCGGCGCCGCCGCGCCTTGACAGCGAAGGCGCCGCGTCTGCAACTGATCGCAGCGGGGCCGTTGAGCGGCGCTCACCGGTCGCCACCGGTCAGGGGGCTGACCCATGAGGTCTCTCTGTGCGCTGGTCTTGCGACTGCTGTGCGCCCTGGTCCTGCTTCCGATGACCGGCTGCGGACCCAGCGCGCCCACGGCGACGGCGGCCCCTGCGGCGGGCCGGCCGCCGCCGCCGCCCGCCGGCTGGCTCGCGGGCCAGATGCAGGGCGGCATCGTGGTGATGTCGCCCGAGCAAGACGAGCACCGCCGCATCGTGCTGACCCTCCTGCCGGTGGTCCAGCCGCAGGCGCCCGTGAAGGACTGGTTCGCGAACCAGGCGATCGCGCTGGGGCAGAGCTTCGGACAGGTCACCGGCGTCACCGACACGATGGTGCAAGGCCCGATCCTCAGCCGCGTGGCGAAGGTGAAGACCGCCGCCGGGCAGGAGATCAGGGCGGTGTTCGTAGGCTACGCCTCGCCGCACGGCTTCCAGATGACCGTCACGATGATCCCGCCCGGCGTCGACGAGAACGACCCGCGCCTGCAGACGGTCTCCGACTACATCGAGCAGCTATCGAACGCCCACTTCGACGTCGCGTCCCTGCCGTCCGCCGCGCCAGTGGCCACCCGCCCCGATCAGGGCGGCGCGCCCGCGAGTGGCAACCCGATGGCCGCCGCGCCGCTGATGGCGATGATGCCGCCGCTCGGCCCGCCGCCCGGCCAACCGATGTACCCGCGGCCCGGCGATCCGATCATGCAGCCGCGCCCGCAGTTGCCGCCCGACCGCGACATCCCGATCAAGGGCGCCTACTTCATGACCGGCATCGCGTTCGGCGCGGTGAACGCCGGCGTCGGCGGCTCGGCCTACGGCTCGCACGCGGTGCAGCAGCTGCTGATCCTCTACGCCAACGGCGTGGCGGTGAAGGCCGACATCCTCGGAAACAACCTCGCCGGCCATCACCAGGCGGAGGGCTTCGCGACGCTCGACGTCACCGACCCCGGCGTCGTCAGCCAGGGCGGCTTCGGCCGCTGGACCCAGCAAGGACAGACGATCGGCATCCAGTGGAACTATGCCCCGCCTGAGGTGCTGACGGCGGCGGGCGATGGGCTGGCCGGCGGCGGCGTGTCGTACAAGCCCTGGCGCCTGGCCGACGGCCTGCGCCTGCAGGGCGCATTCGTGCGGGACATGGGTCCGGGCCTGCGCTCGCAAGGCATCGTGCTCACGCAGGACGGGAACTTCGCCGCCGACGGGGTCAACGTGGTGATGGGCGCCGAGCTCGTGATGCCGCAGTTCCCGGCCCGCGGGTTCGGAACCTACGAGGTGAAGAAGGGCAGCTTCGTCCTGCACTATGCCAACGGCTTCACGGTCGCCATCGCCTGCGTCGTCGACGGCAATACGCTGCTGCTCAACAACTTCCCGTTCGTGCGCGTGCGCTAAGCCGAGCGTCGCCTACGCAGCCACAAAACACCAGATCGGACCGGTCCAGTGCGCCCCGTCGCCTTCGTGGCGGACGAGGTCCGAGACGTTCGGCGCCGCGGCGATGGCGCGCGGCCAGAAAGCCAGGCCGCCGGCGTTGCGCGCCACCACCGCAACCTCCCAGCGACCCGGATACAGCGCCAGGATCTGGCGCACCGCCTCGCTGGCGACGCCATGGCGGCGGTGCTTACGGGCGACGAAGAACTCCGCCATGTTGCGCTCGACGTGGCCGCCGTGGCGGTGGGAATGCTGGTTGAGCAGCGCGAAGCCGACCGGCTTGCCGCCGCGCCGAATGATCAACGGCGCGGGCCCCGCCTCGCGCCAGTACTCGGGCAGATGAACGTACGGCCCGAACTGCCCGCGCGCGTCGAACTCCATGGCGTCCGACCCGTCGGGCTCCATCTCCGAGAAATCGTAGAAGTAGAACTGCAACAGCCCTTCGAGCAGCGGCTGCTCGGAAGCCGGGGCGAGGTCTACGGTGACATTGGCGGCCATGGCGCCACGGGTAGGCCGAGCGCGGCGCGCCGGCAAGCGCCGGCCCTCGGCCGCTAGCGGATCAACCCGCTGAAGCGCTCACGGCGCCGGCAAAGGCCTGGCCGCAAGCGTGCGCGAGGGCGGCCTCAGAACGCCCGGCGCAGTTCGTCGGCGAGGTCGGTCTTTTCCCAGGAGAAGCCGCCGTCGGGCTCCGGCGCCCGGCCGAAGTGGCCGTAGGCGGCGGTGCGGGCGTAGATCGGCCGGTTGAGGCCGAGGTGTTCGCGGATCGCTCTAGGCGTCGCGCCGCCGATCAGCTCGGGCAGCAGCTTCTCCAGCCTCTCGGGGTCGACGTTGTTGGACCCGTGCAGGTCGACGTAGAAGCTCAAGGGGTGCGACACGCCGATCGCATAGCCGATCTGGATCGTGCACTTCGGCGCAATGCCGGCGGCGACGACGTTCTTGGCGAGGTGGCGGCAGGCGTAGGCGGCCGAACGGTCGACCTTGGTCGGGTCCTTGCCCGAGAAGGCGCCGCCGCCGTGCGGCGAGGCCCCGCCGTAGGTGTCGACGATGATCTTGCGCCCGGTGAGGCCGCAGTCGCCGTCAGGTCCGCCGATCACGAAGTTGCCTGTCGGGTTGATGTGCCACTCGGTCTCGTCGGTCACGAGGCCGTCGGGGAAGACCTTGAGGATGTAGGGCCGCACGAGGTCGGACACGTCGGCGGGCGTCAGGCCCTCGCGGTGCTGGGTCGAGAGCACGATCGAGGTGACGCGCGCCGGGCGGCCGTTCTCGTAGTGCAACGTCACCTGGCTCTTGGCGTCGGGCTCCAGCTCCGGCCGCTCGCCCGAGTGCCGCGCCGCCGCCAGGCTCTTCAGGATGTTGTGCGAGTACTGCAGCGTCGCCGGCATCAGCTCGGGCGTCTCGTCGGTGGCGTAGCCGAACATGATGCCCTGATCGCCGGCGCCCTCGTCCTTGTTGCCAGCGGCGTCGACGCCCATGGCGATGTCGGCCGACTGGGCGTGCAGGTAGCAGGCGAAATCGGCGGTCTTCCAATGGAAGCCGGCCTGCTCGTAGCCGATGTCCTTCACCGCCGCGCGGACCTTGTGCTCCAGGCTGTCCACGACCCCCTCCGGCCCCCTCACCTCGCCCGCCAGGATGATGCGGTTGGTGGTGACCATGGTTTCGCAGGCGACGCGGGCGTAGGGGTCGGCGGCCAGGAAGGCGTCGACCACTTCGTCGGAGATGCGGTCAGCGACCTTGTCCGGATGGCCTTCGGAGACGCTCTCGCTCGTGAAAAGGTAGCTGGTGCGGCGGGTCATGGGAGGATCCTAAGCAAGAACTTCAGGCGAGGCCGTGGGCGGCGGCGAGCTCGGCGAGCGAGACCTGCGGCCTGGGGCCATAGTGGGAGATGACCTCGGCGGCGGCGAGCCCGCCGAGCCTGGCGCAGGTCGTCAGCGCCTGGCCGCGCGCGAGGCCCAGCATGAAGCCGGCGGCGTACTGGTCGCCCGCGCCGGTGGTGTCGACCAGCTTGTCGACCGGGAAGGCCTCGACGGCCGCGATGCCGTCGGCGGTCACCACCACCGAGCCCTTCTCGCTGCGGGTCACGGCGGCGATCTTCGCAATACCGCGGATCGCCCGCGTCGCGGCGTCGAAGTCGGCGGTCTCGAACAGCGAGGCGATTTCCGCCTCGTTGGCGAAGACGAGATCGACCTCCGTCTGGATGAATTCCAGGAGGCCGCGGCGATGCCGCTCAACCACGAACGCGTCCGAGAGGGTGATCGCGAGCGTGCGCCCGGAGGCCCTGGCCAGGCCCGCGGCCTTGGCGAAGGCGCGCCGCGCCTCCGGCGGATCGAAGAGGTAGCCCTCCAGGTAGACGATCGCCGCGCCTTCGATCACCGCGGGATCGACGTCGGCGGCGGTGAGCTGGTTCGAGGCGCCCAGGAAGGTGCACATGGTGCGCTCGCCATCGGGCGTCACATTGATCAGGCAGCGGCCGGTCGCGGCGCCGGAGTTCAGCTGCGGGGTCTGGAAGTGGACGCCGAGCGCGCGGGTGTCGTGGATGAAGACCTCGCCCAGCTGGTCCTTGGCCACCTTGCCGACATAGGCCGCCCGGCCGCCGAGGCTCGCCACCCCCGCCACCGTGTTGCCGGCCGAGCCGCCCGAGGTCTCGATGCCGGCCGCCATGCGAGCGTACAGATCGTGAGCGCGCGGCTCGTCGACCAGCGTCATCGCGCCTTTGGCCAACGCATTCTCGACCAGGAAGGCCTCGTCGGCCGGCGCGATCACATCGACGATGGCGTTGCCGATGGCGGCGACGTCGTAGGAAACGGACATGCGTTTTGCTTTATATGTTGAAGCGCCCTGCCGTCCAGCTTGGCGAAGCGTCGCGGCATTGCGCCCCCTCCACCGCTTCGCGGTCCCCCTCCCCCGTCGTCTGCGCGACGGGTGAGGAGAGAGGTTGGGCGATCTTTCTCCTCCCTCGTCGCGCAGACGAAGGGGAGGTGGATCGGCGCGCTACCAGTGCGACGAGACGGAGGGGGCGCAAGGCCGACGCAGTGTGTCCTGCTTCAGGCCGGCGATCTGGAGCTGACCAGTTTCACGTCCGCCCGTGACCAGGCTTTGTCGAACGCGCGGCGCGCCTCGGCCGCCTCCGCGGTCTTGCCCTGGGCGTCCAGCGCCTGCGCCAGGCCGAACAGCGCCCAGCCGTCGTCGCGGTAGGTCTTCAGGCTTTCGCGGTAGACGGCCTCGGCCTCCGCCGGCTTGTGATCGGCCAGCAGCGCGGCGCCCAGCACGTGGCTCACCGGCTGATGCCACCAGGGCGGCTCGCTATAGGGGATGTGGTTGGAGAGGTCGTAGGCGGCGCGGAACTTGGCCACCGCGCCGTCGAGGTCGCCCTTGGCGCGTGCGATCTCGCCGTCCAGCAGCGTCAGGCCGAGCTGAGCCAGCTCCTTGCCCGGCGCGCCGAGGTTCTCGTAGCGGCTGAAGTCGGAGACCGCGATCAGCGCGTTCAGCTCGTCGCGCGCCGCCTCAGCGCTCTTCACGTCGCCCTTGGCCGCGAACGCCGTCCCCCGCGCATAGAGCCAGACAGCGTAGTCCAGGGTCAGCGCCTTCGGCGGCGCGGGCTCGGCCAGCACGGCGTCCCACTTCTCGAAGCGCAGCTGGGTGGCGATCGGCGTCCAGACGTAGATCTCGGCCTGCGGGCCGAACTTCAGCGCCGCGTTCACCGCGTCGACCGCCTTCACCAAGCGCCGCGCCGCGTCGAGCGCCGCCTGGTAGCGGCCCTGCATCTCCGAGGAGGTCCACAGGAAGTGGATGTTGTGGCCGTAGTAGCCGAGCGGATAGTAGCCCTGCGCCTTGCAGGCGGCGATGTAGTCCTCGTCCACCTTGGCCGCGAGCTCGTTGACCCGCACGGCGTCCTCGTAGCGCCCGACCCGGTAGTAGATGTGCGAGGGCATGTGGACGATGTGCCCGGCCCCCGGCATCAGTGTCTCCAGCCGGTCGGCGGCCGCCTCGGCCCGCTCCGGCGTCGTCGTCGCCTCGACGGCATGGATGTAGAGATGCAGTGCGCCCGGGTGGTTGGGGTCGCGCTTGATGATGTCCTCGAGCGTGGCGACGATCGCAAGGGCGTGGCCCTTCGGCGTCTTGCCGTCCAGCTCCCAGTAGTCCCAGGGCTGGGTGTCCATCATCGCCTCGGCGTAGAAGGTCCCGGCGTCGAGGTCGTCCGGGTGGGCGCGCCAGAGCTCGCCCATCGCCTTGGCGAACGCCTCGTCGAGCGCATGGCGGTCGGCCTTCGGATCGGGCGAATAGCGGGCGCCGAGCGCCTCGATCCAGGCGCGCTCCTCGGGCGACGACTTTGCCTCCAGCGCCTTGGCCCGCTGCAGCGCCGCCCAGGCGGGCGCCACGGCGTCGTCGGGCATCGGCATGTTGATGTTGGGCCCGAGCGCGAAGGCCATGCCCCACCAGCACATGGCGCAGTCCGGATCGAGCCGGGCGGCCTCGCGGAACGAGCGGATTGCCTCGGCGTGGTTGAAGCCGAACAGCAGGTTGACGCCCTGGTCGAAGAACTTCTGGGTCTTAGGGTTCTTCGTGGAGATCGGGTGGCGGTGCGCGCCCAGCCCCTGGAAAATCGGCGCGCCGGGCTTGTCGGCTTCGCCGGCGTAGATCGACGGCATCGGCCCGAGCATCGGCCCCATCATCATGCCGCCGTGGCCGCCCGCGCCCATGCCCGGCATGTCGGCCATCGGGTCGGCCGCCGCCGCGCCGGCGAGCAGCAGTGCGGCGATCGAAGTCACTGCGAACGCCGAGATGCGGCGAGCTGGCGCGCTGATCAGCATTGTTTCCGCCCCGAAATAACCCGAAGCGAACATACGCCGCTCGTCCGCCTCGTCCAGCGGCGAAGCTTGGGGCGAACGCCGGTTACTCGTAACGCAGCGCCGCGACCGGCTTGGCTCGGGAGACGCGCAGGGCCTGGAAGAGCACGGTGCCGAGCGCGATGACCACCGCCGCGGCGCCGGCCGCCAGGAACGTCCACGGCGCCTGGTCGACGTGGTAGGCGAAGCCCTGCAGCCACCAGTTCATCACCAGGAAGGCCAGCGGCCAGGCGATCAGGTTGGCGATCAGCACCGGCCAGGTGAACTGCCACAGCAACAGCCGCAGGATGTCGGCCGAGCTCGCCCCCATCGCCTTGCGCACCCCGATCTCCTTGGTCCGCCGCTCGGCGGTGTAGGCCGAGAGCGCGAAGAGCCCGAGACAGGCGACGGAGACGGCGATTAGCGCACAGACCGCGATGAAGGCGCCCTGGATCAGCGTGTCGATATAGAGCCGCAGCATGAACTGGCTGGCGAAGAACTGCTGCAACGGCTCGCCATGGCTGACGTCCTTCCACACCTTGTCGATGCGCGGAACCGTCGCCGTCACCTGCGCCGGATCGAGTCGGATGTTGAGAATGGCGGAGCCGAAGACGTCGAGCTTCTTGCCGACATAGAAGAACGATGGTTCCACCTTCGACTTGACCGAGCCGAAGGTGAAGTCGGGCACGACGCCGATGATCTGCGAGGGGCGGTAAGGCGGCACGACATTCGTTTTGATCGCGGTGGCGAAGGTCAGGTCGGGATCGAATGCCCAAGTGACGGACTGTCCGATCGCGTCGCGCGGCGATACGAAGCCCAGCGCGCGCGCCGCGGTCTCGTTGATGACGATGGGCGGCATCCCATGGCCGATGTTGGCCGCGTCGTCTGTAGGATGGTCGGCGCTGAAGAGTCGACCGGCCAGCGGCCTGATGCCGTAGATTTCGAAGAAGCCGAGGTCGACCGACGCATAGGTAAGGTTCGTGTGCCGGCCTTTGGCGATAACGTTCGTGATGCTGTTGTTGAGCTGCAGGGCGCCGGGCGATGCGCAAGCCGCGCCGCGCACGCCCGGCACGGCGCGCACCGCGTCCCTCAGCGTATCGGTGCAGGGCGATGCGGCGAGTAGCAGCACGGCGTCCTGGTTCACGTGGGTGCCACGGGTGAGCGCGAATGACGTCTGGCGCGCGATGGTGACGGCGGCGAGCAGCAGCGCGATCAGCACGGCGAACTGGGCGACCACGAGGCCTTGACGCACCCGCCTGCCACCTGCCGCCTCGACCGGTCCGCCCTTGAGGACGGTCGCCGGACGATAGGCCGAGAGTACGAGCGCCGGATAGACGCCCGCCAGCAGGCCGACGGCGAGAGCCGTGACCGCCATCGCAGCGAGTAGCGCCGGATCGGCGAGATACTCGAACCGCATGCTCCGCTGCAACACGGCGTTCAGCGCCGGCAGGGCGATCTCGGCGATCGCCACGGCGGCGACCAGCGCGGTGAGTACGTAGAGCATGGCTTCGCCGATGAACTGGGCGACGAGGTCCCGTCGGCTGGCGCCCAGCGCCTTGCGCACGCCGACCTCGACGGCGCGGCGCGACGCCCTGGCGGTCATCAGGGTGACGAAGTTGATCGCCGCGACGATGACGATGAGAGCCCCGATCACGCCGATGGCGGCGACAACCGACGGATCGGCGTGGGGTGTCACAAGCGCGTAGTCGGTCGGGGTCAGGTGCAGTGAACCGATCGGCACGAGCTGAAAAGCGATGCCGACACGCTCGTTCGGCACTTGCTGACGAACGCTCGGCATGACGCGGCGCGCGACGAACCCAGGCATCGCGGCATTGACCGCCGCGGCTGAAACGCCCGGCTTCAATTGGACGAAGAGGTCGGAGCTGTTGGACAGGAAGCCGCCCTTTTCGAGCGTGGGCACGAGTGATTGGGGGGCGAGCGTCGATCCGATCACGTCGCCGCCGATGTTGCTGTTCTTCGGCCAGTCCTCAATGACCGCCGCGACCCGCATCGGCTGTCCGTCCACCTGCAGAACGCCGCCGATCGGGCGCATCCCGGCCGAAGTACTTGCGGGCGGCGCTCCGGCTGAGGACCAGCGAGTCCGGCCGGCTCGAGGGCGTGGGCCGCATCGCCCGCGACGACCGCGACCCGGAAGATCTTGAAGAAGTCCGGATCAGCCCACTCGAAGGCCCGCTCCGCCTGGCTGACGTCGCCGCGACGGATCGATGGCGGATAGCCCGGAAAACCAAAGCGTGCCGCGTACTCGATCTGGGGGAATTCGAGTTTCATTGCGGGCGCAAGCGGCGCGGACGTGTTGTCCTCGGTGATCGGCCGCGAAAGCGCTCCGCTCAGCCTGAGCTGCACCAGGTAGATGCGCTCGTGGCCCGGGACCCAATGGTCGTAGCTGAGCTCGTCGCGCACGTAGAGGCCGATCAGGATGGCGGCGGCGAAGGCGATGGCGAGGCCGGCGATGGTGATGCCCGCATAGGGCCCGTTGCGCGTGAGATTGCGGATCGCGGCGGCGAGGTAGTTGCGGAACATCGGCGCAGGTCCCTTCTCAGGCCGCCAGCAGGGTCTCGGAGACCACGTGGCCGTCGAGCAGCTTGATCGTGCGGCCGGCCTCGGCCGCGTGGGTCAGCGAGTGGGTGACCATCACCACGGTGACGCCGCCTTCACCGCATCCCTTAGGAGGGCCATCACCGCCTCGCCGTTGGCGGTGTCGAGGTTGCCGGTGGGCTCGTCGGCGAGGATCAGGCTGGGGCCGGAGACCAGCGCCCGCGCCACCGCCACGCGCTGCTGCTGGCCGCCGGAGAGCTGCTGCGGGCGGTGGCGGGCGCGATGGGCGATGCCGACCCGCTCCAGCGCCTCGCGCACCCGCCGCCGCCGCTCGGGCCGCCGGCACGCGCCGATAAAGCAGCGCCACCTCGACATTCTCGGCCACCGAAAGGTCGTCGATCAGGTTGAAGCTCTGGAAGACGAAGCCGATCCGCTCGCGCCTCAAGCGGGTCAGCTGGCGCTCGGAATAGCGGGCCACGTCCTCGCCGAAGAACCAGTAGGCGCCGGCGCTGGGGCTGTCCAAGCAGGCCGAGCACGTTGAGCAGCGTGGACTTCCCGCAGCCGGACGGGCCCATGATGGCCACGAACTCGCCGTCGGCGATCTGGAGCGAGACCTCGCCCAGCGCCTGGGTCTCCACCTCGCTGGTCCGGTAGACCTTGGAGACATTGTCGAGCTTCAGCATCGTGTTCGTCCCTCATCGGGTCAGGTCCACGCGGCCGACCTTCTCGAAGGCCGCGTAGTCTGACGTGATCACCCGCTCGCCGGGCTTCAGCCCCGCCAGCACCTCCACCTGCTCGGCGTTGCGTGCGCCGAGCTTGATCCGCCGCCGCTCGGCGTGGCCGCCGTCGGCCGAGACGACCATCACCCAGTCGCCGCCGGTGCGTTCCAGGAACGGCCCGGCCGGCAGGATCAACGCGCGCCGGTCGCCGCCCACGGCCAGCTTGCCCTCCAGCGCCTCGCCCGGCAGCAGGCCGGCGCGGCTGCGGTCCCTTGAAGGCCAGCTCCACCTGGAAGGTCGCGTCCTTCACCTGCGGGTCGACCCGGGTGACGACCATCGGATAGCTCTGGCCGTCGAGCGTGACGTCGGCGCGTCTGCCCGATGGCGACGCGGCCGAGGTAGTATTCGTCGATGTCGGCCAGCGCCTTGAAGCCGCTGGCCGGCACCACCTCGCCCACGCCGGTCGCCGGGCTTGAGGATCTGGCCGACCTGCAGCTCGTCCTCGGTGAGCTTGCCGGCCACCGGCGCCTTCAGGACGAGGCTGTCGAGCTTGCTGCGGGTCACGCTGAGGCTCTCCTTGAGCGTCGCCATCTCGGCGGCGATCTGCGGCAGCTGCGCCAGCCGCAGCGCCTCCTGCCGGCGGTTGCTCTCGGCCTGCACGGGCGCTAGGCGCTGGTCGTAGGCGAGCTCGTCCTTCAGCTGGTCGGTCTCCTCGCGCGGCACGAAGCCTCGGGCGAGCAGCGGCTCGCGGCGGGCGTCGGCGCGGCTGAGGCGGATGATGTTGTAGGCGATCTCCTGCGGCGGCCTTCTCGTTGGCGACGCGGGTCTGCTCGAGCTCCTTCTCGTAGGTCTGCAGCTGGGTGATCAACTCCACCAGCCGCCCCTCGCGGTCGAGCACGTCGAGCTCGAGCGCCGTGTTGCGGAACCTCACCAGCGGCTGGCCCGCCGTCACCTGATCGCCACTGCGCGCCAGCACCTCGGCCACCTGGCCGCCGTCGAGCGCGTCGAGATAGACCTCGTCCTTCGGCGCGGCCTTGCCTTTCAGCGGCACGAAGTCGTGGAAGACGCCCGCCTGGACGGCGTCGATGGTGACGGTCGCCGCCGGCACGCGCACGCTCGTGACCGCGCCGGCCGCCAGCACCGCGAGGACGAGCAGCGCCAGCACGCCGCCGACCGCGCCGCCGCGCGATCAGGGCGCGGCGGCCGCCGCCAGAGCGGCGGTCGGTTGATGGGGCGGTCCATCGCAGTCATGCGCCGAAGTATCCCGCCGCCCGCGCGTTTCAAGAAACGCGCGTGACTTCAACGAGTTACGAGAAAACACGGCCCGCAGCCGCCAGCCGACTGTCCGGTTTCGGACACCTGAGCTTGCCGGCGGGGCGCGGCGGCCCTAGACTGACGCGCCATGCCGCCCGGGCGCCCGCTTCCTCGTCGCCGACGACGATCTGGACGTGCTGAAGGCCGCCGAGGTCGCGCTCGAGCCGCGCCGGCGCCGCCATCGATCGTCGCCCGCAGCCTGGATGAGCTTGCCGAGCGCGCCGCGGCCGGCTGCTACGACGCCGTGCTGCTCGACATGAACTTCGCGCCGGCCGCCCGCGGCGGCGAGCGAGGGGCTGGCGGCGCTGGGGCTGTCTGCGCGAGCGCGACCCGGCGCTCTCCGTCGTGCTGATGACCACCTGGGGCGGCGTGGCGCTGGCGGTGGAGGGCCTGAGCCGCGGCGCCGCCAACTTCGTGCTGAAGCCCTGGCGCAACGAGGCGCTGGCCGGCGTGATGGCGCAGGCGGCCGAGCTGACCCGCCGCCTGCGCGCCGACGCCGCCAGCCTCAACCTCGACGACCTGGAGAAGCGCGCCATCGAGCGGGCCCTGGCGGTCTACGAGGGCAACGTCTCTCACGCCGCCGCCGCGCTCGGACTGACCCGCCCGGCGCTCTACCGCCGCATGGCCCGCCATGGGCTCTAGCCGCGCCCTGCCGTTCGCCGCCGGCGTCGCGGTGCGGGCGGCGCTGATCGGCGCGCTGGCCTTCGCCGCCGTCGCCCTGGCCGCCTGGCCGCACTACTACGCCACCGCCGCGATCCTGGTCGGCGTGGCGATGCTGGTCGGCGTCGATCTGGCGCGCAGCGCCGCGGTCGCCGACCGCACCCTCGCGCAGTTCGTCGACGGCCTCTTCGCCGAGGGCTACGACCGCCCCGGCCGCAAACCGGGCGCCGGGCGGCTGGGCGCGGCGATCGACCGCGCGCTCGGCGAGCTCGCGGCGCTGCGGGCCGAGCGCCAGCGCCGGCTCGACTACCTGCAGGCGCTGATCGACACGGTGGCCGCCGCCGTGCTGGTCGTCGCCGACGGACGGCCGCGTCGAGTTCGCCAACCGCGCCGCGAGCCAGCGGCTCGGCGAGGCGCCGACGCTGGCGGCGCTGCGCCGCGCTCGGGCCGGCCGCCGGCGCGCGCCTGTCGGGCGCCCCGCTGGGCTCGCGGCTGGTGCTGACGCTGGCGGACGGCCAGCGGGCGCTGGCCTCGGTCGGCGCGTTCGCCTCGGCCGCCGGCCCGCGCCGGCTGATCGCGCTGCAGAGCCTCGCCGGCGACCTCGATGCGGTGGAGCAGGAGGCCTGGCGCGACCTCACCCGCATCCTCGCCCACGAGATGATGAACTCGCTGACCCCGATCTGTTCGCTGGCCGAGTCGCTCGCCGCTATGGGCGAGAGCGGCGATGCGACGGCGCTGGGCGAGGCGGTCGAGGTGATCGGCCGGCGCAGCGCCGGGCTGATCAGCTTCGTCGAGCGCTACCGGCGCCTCGCCGAGCTGCCGGCCCCCGAGCGCTCCCGCATGGACGCCGGCCGCTTCGTCGCCGGCCTCGACGCGCTGATCGGCGCGCTGGCCGCCGAGCGCGGCGCCCGCTACGAGAGCGCGGTCGAGCCGCCCGGCCTGACGCTCGCCGCCGATCCGGACCTGCATTGAGCAGGCCGTCATCAACCTCCTGAAGAACGCGCTCGACGCCGTGGCCGGACGGCCGGACGGACGCGTGCGGCTCGCCGTCCGCGCCGAAGACGGCGGCGTGGCGATCACCGTCGTCGACAACGGACCCGGCCTTGCGCCGGCCGAGGCAGAGGCGGCGTTCACGCCGTTCTTCACCACCAAGCCGGGCGGCTCCGGCATCGGGCTCAGCCTCGCCCGGCAGATCGCGCTGGCCCACGGCGGACGGCTGGAGCACCGGCCGGCCCCGCGCGGCGGCGCCATGTTCCGGTTGCTGCTGCCGGCGGACGACGGCCGCGCTATCGTGGCGGAGACCGACGAGGGAGCGCCGCCATGACCGCCGACCTGCCGCTGAAAGGCGTGCGCGTGCTGGACCTGACGCTGGCGCGGGCCGGGCCAACGTGCGTGCGTCACCTGGCCGACTGGGGCGCCGACGTGATCGCGGTGGCGCCGCCCGACGGCGGGCGCGAGCTCATGAGCCGCGACGGCTTCGACTACCAGAACCTGCACCGCAACAAGCGCTTCGTCAGCCTCGACCTGAAGTCCGAGGCGGGCCACGCGGCCTTCCTGAAGCTGGTCGGGACCGCCGACGTGATGGTGGAGAACATGCGCGCGCCGGTGAAGCACCGGCTGAAGATCGCCTACGACGACCTGAAGCCCATCAATCCGCGCCTAGTCTACGGCTCGATCAGCGGCTTCGGCCAGGACGGCCCCTACGCCCAGCGCGCCGGCGTCGACCAGATCGCGCAGGGGCTGGGCGGGCTGATGTCGATCACCGGCGAGCCGGGGCGCGGGCCGATGCGGGTGGGCGTGGCGGTCAACGACGTGATGGCCGGCACCCTGCTGGCGCTGGGGATCATGATGGCCCTCTACCAGCGCCAGACCACCGGCGAGGGTCGCTACGTGCACACCTCGCTGCTGGAGGCGCAGATCTTCCTGCTGGATTTCCAGGCGGCGCGCTGGCTGATGGCCGGCGAGGTGCCCGGCCAGATGGGCAACGATCATCCGACCATGGCCCCGATGGGCGTCTTTCCCACCGCCGACGGCCACGTGAACATCGCCGCCTCCTCGCCGGCGCAGTTCGAGCGATTCTGCGAGGCGGCGGGACGCCCGGAGTGGCCGAAGGACGAGCGCTGGTCGAGCACCCGACGCCGCGGCGAGAACCGCGCCGCGCTCAACGCCGCCATCGCGGAGGTGACGAAGCAGCGGCCGAGCGACTGGTGGGTGGAGACGCTGGAGGCGGCCGGGATCCCCTGCGGCCCGATCCTTTCGATCGACCAGGTGTTCGACGATCCGCAGGTCAAGCACCTGCGCATGGCCACGCCCACCGAGCATCCGCGGCTCGGGGCGACCCACATGGTGGATTCGCCGCTGAACCTGGAGGGGCTGGAGACCTCGATCCGCTCGGTCGCGCCGCTCGCCGCCGCCGACACCGACGCGGTGCTGGCCGAGGTCGGCTACACGGCGGCCGAGATCGCGGCGATGCGTCGCGCCGGCGCGATCTAGAGGAGCGAGCCGCCGGCTAGGGTGATTTTGCGCTTGGCTTCAGCGGGGCAGGCTCGCTAAGAGGCGCGCGACCATGAAGCCATCGAAGTTAGGAAGCTTCGCCGACCGCCAGGCGGCCTCGGCTGAAGCCAAGAAGGCCCTTGTGGCCAAACTCAAGCCCAAGCCGACGGTCGTCGACCCGAATTTCGAGGAGCGACGGCTGCAGCGCGAGCTCGAACTGGAAGAGCTGCGCGCCAAGCGCGCCACCGAGCGCCAGGCCAAGCGCGAGGAGTCGGCGCGCAAGGAGGCCGAGCGGCAGGCGCTGAACGCCGAGATCGCCGAGGCGATGGAGCTGGAGCTGCGCGCCAAGCAGAAGGCGGCCCGCGACGCCCGCTACGCCGCCCGCAAGCAGCGCCGGAAGTAGGCCAAGCGCGTCGGGTCAGGCGCTACGGATGCTGCCCGCTCTTCAGTAACGCGCATGGGCCCCCGCCAGCCGGCGGCGGGCCATAGTCGTCGCAGACGACATGCGTCGCCTGCAGCGTGACCGCGTAGGTGCGCGCCGGCGCCTTGCCAGGCTCCAGCCCCGTGATGACGAACTGCCAGAACGAGACATTGCGGACCAGGCGGTCATCTGCGGCCTGGACGTCCTGGAGCAGCGCCTCGTGCAGCTTTTGGTGGCTGGTGAACGCCGCGGCCAGGTCCTGTGGCGGCGCGCCGACAATGCGGATCCGCGCGGTGGCGCGGCCGTCCGGCGTCGGCGCGCCCGGGCTCCAGCTCGCCACGTCGAACCAACCCAGGTGGGCGGGGTCGTCGGACGCGCCCGGCACGCCGTCGATCCGCAGATAGCTGTGCGTGGCGGCCGTCGCCGGTTGTGCTGCGATCGCCGCCCCGGCGAGGGCCGCCGCCAGGCACGCCAGGGCGGCGCGGACGGACGCCGGCCTCACGTCGCGCCGCCTACGCGCCACGAAACACCGGCGCACGCTTCTCCATGAAGGCCGTACGGCCCTCTTTGAAATCGGCGGAGTCGAAGCAGGCGGCGACGGCGGCTTCCACCTCGGCGAGGCGGCGCTTGTCGGGATCGCGCAGGGCCTCGCTGGCCGCCATCTTGGCCGCGCGGACCGTGAGCGGCGCGTTGGCGCCGATCATCGCCGCATATTCGCGCACCAGCGGCTCGAGTTCCTCGCGCGTGCGTGACGCGGTTGACGAGGCCGACCCGCAGCGCCTCCTCGGCGCTGAACTGGCGCGCGGTGAACAGGATCTCCTTGGCGATCGCCGGCCCGACCAGGTCGATCAGCGCCTTGATGCCGCCGAAGCCGTAGCCGAGCCCCAGCCGCGCGGCCGGGATGGCGAAACGCGAGCCGTCCTCGCAGATGCGGATGTCGCAGGTCAGCGCCACCGCCAGGCCGCCGCCGATGCAGTAGCCGCGGATCATCGCGATCGACGGCTTGGAGAGCCCCGCCATGGCGACGTTGGCCGCCGCCGACGCCGCGAGTAGCGCGCCTCGGCGGTGGAGTCGCTGCGCTCGGCCTCGAACTGCGAGATGTCGGCGCCGGAGACGAACGCCCGGTCGCCGGCGCCGGTGAACACCACCACGCGCACCTCCGGATCGGCCTCGAACGCGGCCAGCACGTCCGGGATCGCCCGCCACATGTCGAGCGAGACGGCGTTGCGGCGCTCCGGATTGTTGAAGATCATCCAGCCGATCGCGCCGTCCTTGCGGCCGATCAGCTTCTCGACGCCCAGGTCCATCAAGGGTCCTCCCGCCGCCACGTTGACAAGCAGCGCCGGCTTCCGTCAACCGAAGCGGCCATGAACGGCAACCTCTACGCCCTCCTCGCCTCGCGTTTTCCGGCCGACCGCGACGCAGGCCGCGTTCGAGATGCTGGACGGCGGTTCGGTCAGCTACGGCGAGCTGGAGGCCGGCGCCGGACGGCTCGCGGCCCTGCTGAAGGCCAAGGGCGTCGGCTCGGCGACCGCGTGGCCGTGCAGACCGCCAAGAGCACCGAGGCGGTGATGCTCTATCTGGCGACGATGCAAGATCGGCGCGGTCTTCCTGCCGCTCAACACCGCCTACACGACGGCCGAGATCGACTATTTCGTCGCGCGACGCCGAGCCGGCCCTCTTCGTGACCGACGCCGTGGCGCTGGCGGCCGAGGCGGCCGGGCTGGCGCCGCTCGATACCGTCCACGAAGCGGCGCCTGGAGGACCTCGCCGCGATCGTCTACACCAGCGGCACCACCGGGCGCTCGAAGGGCGCGATGCTGAGCCACGGCGCGCTGGCGGCCAACGGCCTGGCGCTCACCGAGGCCTGGGGCTTTTCCGCGCGCGACGTGCTGCTGCACGCGCTGCCGATCTACCACGTGCACGGGCTCTTCATCGCCCTGCACTGCGTCTTCCTGTCCGGCGCGCGAGCGCTGTGGCTGCCGAAGTTCGACGAGGCCGACGTGCTGGCCGCGATGCGCCGGTCGACGGTGATGATGGGCGTCCCGACCTACTACGCGCGGCTGCTGGCCGACCCGAAGTTCACGCGCCAAGCCGCTGAGAACATGCGGCTTTTCATCTCCGGTTCGGCGCCGCTGCTGCCCTCCACCTTCGCCGAGTTCGAGGCGCGCGATCGGCCAGCCGCATGCTGGAGCGCTACGGGATGAGCGAGGCGGCGATCATCACCACCAATCCGCTGCACGGCGCGCGGATCGCCGGCAGCGTCGGGCTATCCGCTGCCGGGCGTCGCACTTGCGCGTCGCCGACGACGGGATCGTGCAGATCAAGGGCCCCAGCGTCACCAGCGGCTACTGGCGCAATCCTCGAGAAGACCGCCGAGGCCTTCACCGCCGACGGCTACTTCATCACCGGCGACGTCGGCCGCCAGGATCCGGACGGGCGGCTGTGGCTGTCGGGCCGCTCCAGCGACCTGATCATCTCCGGCGGCCTCAACGTCTATCCGAAGGAGATCGAGCTGGTGCTCGACGAGCTGGCGGGCGTCGTCGAGAGCGCGGTGATCGGCCTGCCGCACCCAGACTTCGGCGAGGCGGTGGTCGCCGTGGTCGCCGGCGAGGGCGACGAGGCGGCGATGATCGCCGCGGCGCGCGCGCAGCTGGCCGCCTTCAAGTGCCCCAAGCGGGTGATCTTCGTCGCCGACCTGCCGCGCAACGCGATGGGCAAGGTGCTGAAGGCGGAGCTGCGCCGGCGCTACGCCGACACGTTCGCCTGAGGCCGCGGGCCGACCCCGTCAGGACGCGGGATCGCACAATGATCCGGTTACGGGGCGGGAGTGTCAGCGGGCGCTGTCGACGCTCGGGGGTTGAGGTTGGACGACAGCTGTCCCGCTGACGCCCCCGCCCCTAACTCCTCCCGCAAGGGGAGGAACCGGTGGTCCGGGCGCCTGATTGAACGGCGCTCAGAACTCGAAGCCGACCCCCGCGCCGCCCCCGACCTCGCCGCCGGTGGTGACGTTGACGCCCGCCTTGAAGGTGGTGCGGTTGTCCTCGAGCCGTGTCGAAAGGCCGAATGAGAAGCCCGCCTGGCCGTCCCAGTAGCCGACGCCCATCCCGACCATGCCTTTGCCGGGCGTGACGGCCTGCGGGATGTAGCTGGAAGCCAGCGCCGCGGCGGTTCCGGCAGCAGCGCGCCGCGCCTGCGAGTTGAGCGCCGCGCTCAGCACCGCGACCTTCCGATCGGTGTAGGCCTCCGATGTCGCGATCGCCGCGGCCTGCGCGTTCGCCGCCGCGTTGCTCGCGAAAGCTTCCGCATTGGACTGGGCCGTGTTCGCCGCGTTGGTCGCGAAGCCCTCCGCATTCGACTGGGCCGTGTTGGCCGCGCCCGTCGCGAAGGTCTCCGCGTTCGACTGGGCAGTGTTGGCGGCGTTGGTCGCGAACCCTTCCGACGTGGTGATCGCGCCGTTCACCTGGTTGACGTTGGCCGCGTCGGTCCCCGCCGCGCCGGGCGCGACGTTGACGATCCGCCGCTCGCCGCCGACAAAGCCCACCGAAACGGTGTTGGCCTGGTCCGCCACCGCGCCGGCGCCGATCGCGGTGGCGTTCGGGGCGGTTGCCGAGGCGTTCGGACCGAGCGCGGCGGCCAGCGAGCCAGTCGCGGCGGCGCCGTCGCCGAACGCCGCCCCGCCGTTGGAGGCCGTGGAGCCATTGCCCACCGCTACCGAGCCGGTCGCCAACGCATTGTTGCCGATCGCGATGGCGTTGACGCCGGTGGCCGCCGCGCCCTGCCCGAAGGCCATCGCTCCGTTCTGGGTCGCTCGCGCCCCCGTGCCGAGCGCGATGGTGTTGCTGGCGTTGACGCCGACGCCGGCGCCCGCGCCGATCGCGATGTTGCTGGCGCCCGTCACGCTCTGGCCGGCGGCAAAGCCGAAGGCCTGATTGTTGTTGCCGAACACCGTCTGGCCGGCGTTCGCGCCGAGCGCGGTGTTGCCGCTGCCGGTGACGTTCTGGGACGCAAGCGCGCCGAAGCCCGAATTGAGGTCCCCGCTCACGTTCTCGGAAGAACGCTCGCCGGCGCCGGTGTTGTTGCTGCCGGTGATGTTCTGCGACGCAAACGCGCCGACGCCCGCGTTGGCGGCGCCAACGACGTGGCTCGAAGCCAGCGCGCCGAACCCTGCGTTGTCATTGCCGGTTATGAAGTTGGACGCGTTCTCTCCCGCCCCAATGTTGGCGAAACCGGTGATCCCCTGCCCGGCGAAAGCGCCCAGGCCGGTATTGTTGCTGCCCGTCACCCCAACCGACGCGAAGTGACCAAGACCGGTGTTGTCATCGCCGCTGACCGAAACGGAGGCCTGCGCTCCGACGCCGATGTTGGCGTTGCCGCTGACGGCGCCGGACGAAGCGAAGCCGACGCCCACGTTGTTCGAGCCGGTCACCGAGAACGACGCGCCCGCGCCGGCGCCGGTGTTGTCGTCTCCCGAAACGAAATTCGACGACAACCAGCCTGCGCCGGTGTTGCCGACGCCGCTGACCGAGAAGGAAGAGCTCACGCCCAAACCACTGTTGTTGTTGCCGGTCACGAAATTCGACGACGTGTCGCCGGCGCCGGTGTTGTCGCTGCCGGTGACGAATTCCGACGACTGCCAGCCCGCGCCGGTGTTGTTGTCGCCGGTGACCGAGAGCGAAGCCGCCGTCCCGAAGCCGCTGTTGAAGCCGCCGGTGACGTTGTTCGACGCCTCGTCGCCGAAACCGCTGTTGCCGAAGCCGGTCACCGACTGCGAGGATCTCGAGCCCGCGCCGGTGTTGAAGTCGCCCGAAACGAACTCCGACGATTCCCAACCGGAGCCGGTGTTGTTGCTGCCGGTCACCGACAATGAGGAGCCTGCGCCCGACCCGGTGTTGTTGTCCCCGGTCACGAAGACCGACGAGCTGTTGCCCGCGCCGGTGTTCTCCGAGCCCGAGATGAACTGGGACGAGTCCGCGCCTGAACCGGTATTGAAACCGCCGGTCACCGAGAACGAGGCGCCGGCCCCGGACCCGATGTTGGCGTTGCCGGTGACGTGTTGCGAGCTCCCGGCGCCGACGCCGGTGTTGTCCTGACCGAAGATCAACTGGGACGAATTCGCACCGAAGCCGCTGTTGTTGCCGCCCGTCACGGCGTTGGAGGCGAACTGGCCCACGCCGGTGTTGTCGCTACCGAACACGCTGTTCGACGCGGACTGGCCGAAGCCGGCGTTAAAGTTGCCGAACACGCTCAGCGAGGCGCCGGCGCCAGTGCCGGTGTTCAACGACCCGGTAACGTTCTGCGACGCGTTGGCGCCGAAGCCGCTGTTGTCGGCCCCCGTCACGAACTGCGAGGACGCGGAACCGACGCCGACGTTGAAGTCGCCGGTGACGCTCTGCGACGCCTGATGGCCGACCCCTGTGTTGTTCGAGCCGGCGACAGCCTCGGACGATTGGGCGCCGAACCCGCTATTGTCGCTGCCGGTGACGGAGAACGATGCGCCTACCCCAGCGCCCGTGTTGAAATCGCCGGTGACGCGAAGCGACGAGTTCCCGCCGTCGCCCGTGTTGCCCGTGCCGACTATGATGGACGCTGCGTTGGTCCCAGTTCCGGTATTGTTGTCGCCGGTGACATCCTGCGACGCTGAAAGGCCCACGCCGACGTTCAGGCTGCCCGTTACGCTTTGCGACGCGTTCACGCCAACGCCGGTGTTCTGATCGCCAGTGACGCCCTGCGAGGCGTTGGCGCCGAAGCCCGAGTTGTCGTCGCCGGTGACGCTCTCCGAAGAAAACGCGCCGTCGCCGGTATTGAAGTCGCCGGTCACAAACGCGGATGCAGCCGAGCCGCTCCCGGTGTTGAAGTTGCCGGTGACGCGGGAAGAGGCGCTCTGCCCAGAGCCAGTGTTGTCGTTGCCGACGACGAAGCGGGACGAGAAGGCGCCCAAGCCGCTGTTGTTCGAGCCCGTCACGCCCAGCGACGACTGGAAGCCGAAGCCGGAGTTGAGGTCGCCGGTGACGCCTGCCGACGACCCAGCGCCGGCGCCAGTGTTGTTGCTCCCCGTCACGCCCGCCGAGGCGCTCACGCCGAAGCCACTGTTGGAGTCGCCCGTGACCGCAGTCGTGCCGGCGCCGGTCCCGACGCCAGTCTCGTTGGTCGCGGTCGGGCTGCAGGTGGGGCCGGGATCGCAGAAGTTGCCGGCCAGCGCCGGGCCGGCCGCCACGGTGATTGCGAGCGCCGAGGCCCCGGCGGCGAGACCGCCCAGCGTCGTGCGGCGAGCCCGTCCGGCGATGGGAAACGCGTGCATCTGAGGTCCTCCAAAGCCCTGGCGACGGCCGCCCAGCGGGGCGTGGCAGTGCGGCGGTGCAGGCTATGGGCGAGTGCGGCGTTCGGCTTGGACTGGGCGGAACTCGAATTTGGACTCAGCGGCACTCAGATGTTGTATGTTGCAGCCCCGATAGGGGGAGGCTTTTCCACCGCGAGCTTTGGGGGCTGCGCGGGCAGGAGGCTGGGGTTTGTCGCTGGACGAGGCGCCCGCCGATTTCCGGCTGCTTGAATTCTCGACCGACCGGCTGCAGCCTGGCGAGCGGCTGGACCTGTGGCGCGATGTCCTGACGCGCAAGCTGTTGCGCCTCGCCATCGATCCGCTGTCCGACCGGCCGTTCCGGGCAGAGGCGAGCCTCCGGGCCCAGCACGGCATTCGCCTGGGCCTGGGCCTGATGGGGCCAACCCTCAGCCATCGCACCCGCCAGATCGTCGCCGACGACAACGACGACGTCGCGCTGCTGGTCAACATCGATGGCCCGTTCATTGCGCGGCTGGGCGACGACGAGCTCAGTCTCGGCAAAGGCGAGGCCTTCCTGGTCGATTGTCGCGAGGTCGGCGCCTTCCTGCGCCCCGCGTCCGGTCGGATGCTCTGCGTGCGGATGCCGCGCGCGATACTCGCCGAGTACGCATGCAAGCTCGAGGCGGCGTTGGGACAGAAGATCCCGAGCGGCGCCGATCCGCTGCCGCTGCTGGTCAGCTACGTCTCGGCCCTCAGCCAGACGCCGACACTGGCGCTGTCCCCCGAGGCGAGCTTCCCGATCGTACGCCACGTCTGCGACCTCGCCGCGCTGGCGATCGGCGCCGGCCGCGACGGGGCCCATGTTGCGGAGAACCGCGGCCTCGCCGCGGCGCGCCTGCAGGCGATCAAGGCCCACATCAACGCCAGCATCGGCCCCTACCCGCTGTCGATCGACGAGGTGGCGGAAGGCCAGGCCGTCACCGCCCGCTATGTGCGCAAGCTGTTCGAGGCGGAGGGCATGAGCTTCACCAACTACGTGATCGATCGGCGCCTGGCCCGCGCCCACGCCCTGCTGACCGAGCCGCTGCGCGCGCCGGCGCCGATCTCGGCCATCGCCTATGACGTGGGGTTCGGCGACCTTTCCTACTTCAACCGCGCGTTCCGTCGCCGCTACGGCGCGACCCCCTCGGAGATCAGGGCCGAGGCGCAGGACCGGCGCTGAAGCGCCCGGCCGTTTAACGGGCGGCGAGGTTGCCCTTCGGCTGGCGCCGTCTACAAGGCGCGGATGCTCGATCGTTTCGAAGCGAAGCTGGACGGCGCGTTCGACGCGGTCGACCGGGCGCGCCTGATCGCGCGGCTCAAGGCCGTGCTGCCGGGCGATCGGCTGATCGTCTCGGCCGAGTCGATGCGGCCCTACGAGAGCGACGGTCTGGCGGCCTACCGCAGCCTGCCGGCCGCCGTGGCCTTGCCGGCCAACGCGGGCGAGGCGGCGGGCGTGCTGAAGGTCTGCCGCGAGCTGGGCGTGCCGGTGGTGGCGCGCGGCGCCGGCACCGGGCTTTCTGGCGGCGCGCTGCCCTTCCCCGGCAGCGTGCTGCTGGCGCTCGGCAAGCTGAACCGGATCCTGGCGATCGACCCGGCGGCGCGGACGGCCCGCGTGCAGCCCGGCGTGCGCAATCTCGCCATCTCCGAGGCCGCGCAGCCCTACGGCCTCTTCTATGCGCCCGACCCTTCCTCGCAGCTTGCCTGCTCGATCGGCGGCAACGTCGCCGAGAACGCCGGCGGCGTGCACTGCCTGAAGTACGGGCTCACCGTGCACAACATCCTGAAGCTGGAAGCGCTGACGATCGACGGCGAGCCGCTGACGATCGGCTCGGACGCGCTGGACGCGCCGGGCTTCGACCTGATGGCGCTGATGACCGGCTCGGAAGGGCTGCTGGCGGTCGTCACCGAGATCACCGTGCGGCTGACGCCGCTGCCGGCCGACGTGCAGGCCATGCTGGCCGCCTTCCCGGACGCCGCCTGCGCGGCGCAGGCGGTCGCCGACATCATCGCCGCCGGGATCACGCCGGCCGGGCTGGAGATGATGGACGCGCTCGCGCTGAAGGCGGCCGAGGCGTACGCCAAGGCGGGTTATCCGCTCGGACGCCGGCGCGATCCTGATCTGCGAGATGCGACGGCGCGGCCGGCGACGCCGAGGCGGAGCTCGCGCACGTCGCCGAGATCTGCCGCGCGGCGGGGGCGAGCGAGATCCACGTCGCCAAGGACGAGGCCGAGCGCGCGCGGCTCTGGGCCGGCCGCAAGGCGGCCTTCCCGGCCATGGGACGGCTCGCGCCCGACTACTATTGCATCGACGGCACCATCCCGCGCCGCCAGCTGCCGGCGGTGCTCACCAGGATCGCCGAGCTGTCGCGCGAGCACGGCCTGGCGGTCGCCAACGTCTTCCACGCCGGCGACGGCAATCTGCACCCGCTGATCCTCTACGACGCCGCGCGCCGAGGGCGAGCTGGCGCGCGCCGAAGCGCTGGGCGGGGCGATCCTGGAGCTGTGCGTCGCGGTCGGCGGCACCATCACCGGCGAGCACGGGGTCGGGCGCGAGAAGATCAACCAGATGTGCGTGCAGTTCACCGAGGACGAGCTTGCCGCGTTCGCCGCGATCAAGGCCGCCTTCGACCCGGCCGGCCTCCTGAACCCCGGCAAGGCGGTGCCGACGCTGGCCCGCTGCGCCGAGTTCGGCGCGATGCACGTGCACGCCGGCCAGACGGCCCACCCCGACCTGCCGAGGTTCTGATGGGCGGCGTGGCTGTCCAGGCGCGCGATGCCGACCTCACCGACGCGCTCGCCGAGCAGGTGCGCCGCGCCGCCGCGGCGCGCGCGCCGCTGCGGATCGTCGGCGGGGACACCAAGGCGTTCTACGGGCGCAAGGTCGGCGGGCGAGCCGCTGAGCCTCGCCGGGCATCGCGGGATCGTCGGCTACGATCCCAGCGAGCTGGTGATCACGGCGCGGGCCGGCACGCCGCTCGCCGAGATCGAGGCCGCGGCTCGCCGAGCACGGCCAGCGGCTGGCGTTCGAGCCGCCGCGGTTCGGGCCGGCCAGCACGCATCGGCGGCGTGGTCGCGGCGGGGCTGGCGGGGCCGCGGCGTCCGTTCGCCGGCGCGGTGCGCGACTGCGTGCTCGGCGCGACCATCCTCGACGGCGCCGGGCGGCGGCTGCGGTTCGGCGGCCAGGTGTTCAAGAACGTCGCCGGCTTCGACGCTTTCCGCCTGCAGGCCGGCGCGCTCGGCTAGCTCGGCGTGATCCTCGAGGTGTCGCTGCGGGTGACGCCCGCGCCTCGCACCGAGAGGCGGCGCTGGCGCTGGGGATGGAGAGCGGCGCGGCGCGCGCGCGGCTCACCGAGATGATGCGCCGCGCCGGCGCCCCTCAGCGGCGCCTTCCACGACGGCGCGCGTCTGCATCTGCGGCTCTCCGGCGGCGAGGCCGGCGTGACGGCGGCGGCGCGCGAGCTGGCCAGCGAGCTTGAGGCCGAGCCCGAGCCGCTCGGCTTCTGGGACGCGGTGCGCGATCACAGGCATCCGGCGCTAACTGGCGACGCCGCGCTCTGGCGGCTCTCGCTGCCGCAGACCGCGCCGATCCCGCCGGTCGGCGACGTGCTCGCCTGGGACTGGGCGGGCGCGCAGGTCTGGCTGCGCAGCGCTGCGCCGGCCGCCACGATCTGGCAGGCCGCGGCCGCGGCGGGCGGCCACGCGTCGCTGTTCCGCCGCGCGCCCAAGGACAGCAACGGGGCCTGCGAAGAGGTGTTCCAGCCGCTCGCGCCCGCCATCCTCGCGCTGCACCAGCGGCTGAAAGCGGCGCTCGATCCGGCCGGCGTGCTGAACCCCGGCCGCATGTACGGGGCGCTCTGACGATGCGGGCGGCGCTCACCGGTCCGCTGGCGGACACCATCGCCGGCGCCAGGGCGGAGGCGGTGATCCGCGCCTGCGTCCACTGCGGCATGTGCAACGCGGTCTGCCCCACCTTCCAACTCACCGGCGACGAGCTCGACGGGCCGCGGGGGCGCATCTACCTGATGAAGGGCGCGCTGGAGGGCGAGCCGGTCGGCGCGGAGACCCGCCTGCACCTCGACCGCTGCCTGGAGTGCCGCGCCTGCGAGACCGCCTGCCCGTCGGGCGTCGAGTACCACCGGCTGCTGGACGTCGGCCGGCCGTTCGTCGAGGCCAAGGTCGGCCGGCCCTGGCGCGACCGCGCACTGCGTCGGCTGATCCGGTGGGTGGCGAGCGACGCGGGACGGTTCGGCTTGGCGCTGGGGCTCGGGCGGACGTTCGCCTGGGCATTGCCCGGCGCGCTGAAGGCGAAGCTGCCGAAGGCCCCCCTCGGCCCTTCGGGCCACTCCCCCCGAGGGGGGAGAGAGCGGCCGAGGCAGCCTCGCAGCGGACGGAGCGAGCAGTCGGATGGTGCTGCTGGCCGGCTGCGTGCAGGCGGCCGCGGCGCCGCACTTCAACGCCGCCGCCAAACGGGTCTTCGCGAAGGTCGGCGTCGGCGCTCACCGAAAGCCCGCACGCCGGCTGCTGCGGGGCGGTGAGCTTCCATCTCGATGCGCCGGACGAGGCGAAGGCGCTCGCGCGGCGCAACATCGACGCCTGGACCGCCGAGCTCGATGCGGGGGCAGACGCCGTCGTCGTCACCGCCAGCGGCTGCGCGGCCTTCATCAAGGACTATCCCGACCTGCTGGCCGACGATCCGGCCTATGCCGAGAAAGCGCGGCGCGTCGCCGATCTCGTGCGCGACCCCGTCGAGGTGCTGGAGGGTTCGGCGTTCGCGCCAAACGCCTCGCCCGGCGAGCCGCGGATCGCAGTCCACGATCCCTGCACGCTGCGCAACGGCCTCAAGCTCGGCGGCCGCGTCGAGGCGCTGCTGCGCGGCCTGGGCTACGAGCCGCAAGCGGTCCGCGACGCCCACCTCTGCTGCGGCTCGGCCGGCCCCTACGCCCTCACCCAGCCCGCGTTCGCGAACGCCCTGCGCGCCAACAAGCTGGAAGCGCTCACCGAGCAAGCGCCAGCCGCCATCTGCACGGCCAACATCGGCTGCTGGATGCACCTGGCCGAGACCTCGCCGGTCCCCGTCCGGCATTGGATCGAGGCGGTCGACGACGTCGTCTGAGGCCTTCGCGCCATACCTCGGGTCCGAATATCGCCAGCCTCGGCGGCGCGTCCGTGCGATCATCACAGAACATCAGGAGATCGGCACATGGCTTCGATTCACAAAGAGATTTCGCTCGCTGCGAGCCCCGCGGCGGTGTGGGACGTGGTGCGCGACGTCGGCGCCGTGCACACCCGCTTCGCGCCCGGCTTCGTGACCGACACAGTGATGGACAAGCCCGACGAACGGATCGTCACCTTCGCTAACGGCTTCGTCGCCCGCGAGGTGATCGTGGACGTCGACGCGGCGCGCCGCCGCCTCGCCTATTCGGTCCGCAACGAGCGCATGACCCACCACAACGCCTCGTTCCAGGTCGTGCCCGAAGGGGCCGGCTGCCGCCTCGTCTGGATCGCCGACGTGCTCCCGGCCGAGGCCGCCGCCACGGTTGGCGCGATGATGGAGGATGGCATCGGCGCGGCGAAGCGGGCGCTCGATCAGCTCGTGACGGCCTGAGGTCTTAGCCGCGTTGAGACATGGCTGGGGTGGCGCTGCGATTGGCCTTCAAAAGCCGCGCTGCGCTCAAAAAGTGGCCGCAGCGCGCGTTTTTTCGTCCGCGCCGTCGGCGGGGCGGCGCCAGGCCAGGCGATCGCGGCGCCGCGTGAAAAAGGCGCGCTGCGGCGTTTTTTTTAGGCGTCGCGCGGCCGATTCCAGTCAAACCCAACCCGCCTAGAGGTCCAGCGACGCCGCCACCGCCGGGTGCTTGACCTTGCCGGCCATGATGTTGAGCCCCTGGGCGAAGCCGGGGTCGTCGGCGAGCGCGCGGTCGACGCCGCGGGCGGCCAGCGCCGAGACGTAGGGCGTCGTGGCCGCCGCCAGCGCGTAGGTCGAGGTGAGCGGCGCGGCGCCCGGCATGTTGGCGACGCAATAGTGCACGACGCCGTCGACCGTGAAGGTGGGGTCGGCGTGGGTGGTCGGATGGCTGGTCTCGAAGCAGCCGCCCTGGTCGATGGCGACGTCGACCATCACCGCGCCTTCCTTCATCCGCTCGACATCGGCGCGGGTGACGAGCTTGGGCGCCGCCGCGCCCGGGATCAGCACGCAGCCGATCACCAGGTCCGCGCCGGGCAGCAGCTCGGCGATGGCGTCGCGGGTCGAGAAGGCGGTCTTCAGGCGGCCGTCGAACTGGTCGTCGAGCGCCTCGAGCCTGGCCGCCGAGATATCGAAGAGGGTGACGTCGGCGCGGTGGCCGATCGCCATCTCCGCCGCGTGCTTGCCGGAAACGCCGCCCCCCAGGATGATCACCTTGGCGGCCGGCACGCCCGGCGCGCCGCCCAGCAGCACGCCGCGTCCGCCGTGCGGCTTCAGCAGGTGGTAGGCGCCCGCGTCGACCGCCATGCGCCCGGCGACCTGGCTCATCGGCGCCAACAGCGGCAGGCGGCCCCAGCGGTCGGTCACCGTCTCGTAGGCGATCGCCGTGCAGCCGGACTTCATCAGCCCCAGGGTCTGGTCGCGGTCGGCGGCCAGGTGCAGGTAGGTGAAGAGGATGTGGTGCGGCTGCAGCCGCGCGATCTCGATCGGCTGCGGCTCCTTCACCTTCACGATCAGCTCGGCGGCGTCGAACACCGCGTCGGCGTGCGGCAGGATGGTCGCCCCGAGGCCGGCGTAGGCGGCGTCGGCGATGCCGATGCCGGCCGCGGCGCCCGCCTCGACGAACACCTCGTGGCCCTCATGCACCAGCTGCTGGACCAGGCCCGGCGTCGCGCCGACGCGGAACTCCAGGGTCTTGATTTCCTTGGGAACGCCAATTCGCATGGGCGAAGCCCTCCAGAGCACGATGATGTCGGCGCAACGCGTGTGACAGCTCAATCGTGCTCCGGATTGGCAGGATCGGAGCACATTCGGACCGCGGCAGCGTTTCCGGTTTTGCCGGACGCGCTCTAGCAGGGCCCGCGGCGAGCGGATAGAGCCCGCACCCGACGCATCCTGTCGCGAGCTCCCGGGTTCTGGTCATCAATGATCCGTCGCCGTCGAACCCGCATCGTCGCGACCCTGGGGCCGGCCAGCCGGACGCCGGCGATGGTGCTGGCGCTGGCCGAGGCCGGCGTCGACGTCTTCCGCCTCAACTTCAGCCATGGCGCGCACCAGGACCACGCCCATGCGCTGAGGGCCGTGCGCAAGGCGGAGGCGGAAATCGACCGGCCGCTGGCGGTGCTCGCCGACCTGCAGGGGCCGAAGTTCCGGCTGGGCGCGTTCAAGGACGGGCGCATCGAGATCGCGCCCGGGCAGATGCTGCGGCTCGACCTCGATCCGGCGCCCGGCGACCGTCGGCGGGTCTGCCTGCCGCATCCGGAAGTCTTCCGGGTGCTGCGCGAAGGCATGCTGCTGCTGCTGGACGACGGCAAGGTGCGGCTGCGCGTGAGGAGCGACAAGTCGGACTCCGCCGAGGTGGAGGTCGAGGCGGGCGAGGCGCTCTCCGACCACAAGGGCCTCGCCGTGCCCGGCGTGATGATCCCGGTGCCGGCGCTGACCTCCAAGGACCAGGCCGACGCCGAGTATCGCGCTGAGGATCGGGGTCGACTGGATCGCCTTGTCGTTCGTGCAGCACGCCGGCGACGTGGCGGCGCTGCGGCGGATCGTCGAGGGGCGCGCGGCGGTCCTCGCGAAGATCGAGAAGCCGGCCGCGGTCAACGAGCTGGAGGCGATTCTCGACGTCTGCGACGGGGTCATGGTGGCGCGCGGCGACCTCGGCGTCGAACTGGCGCCCGAGGAGGTGCCGGTCGTGCAAAAGCGCATCGTCCGCGCCGCCCGGCGCCGCGGCGCGCCGGTCATCATCGCCACGCAGATGCTGGAATCGATGATCAGCGCCCCTGCCCCGACCCGGGCCGAGGCCTCCGACGTCGCCGGCGGCGTCTACGAAGGCGCGGACGCGCTGATGCTGTCGGCGGAATCGGCGGCCGGGGCTTTCCCACGCGAGGCGGTGGCGATGATGGACGCCATCATCCGCCAGGTCGAAGCCGATCCCAGCTGGCCGAGCCTGATGCGGGCCGAACATGGCGAGGTCGCCGACGAGGACGTCGACGCGCTGATCGCGGCCGCGACGCGGGCGGCGCAGGCGAGGTCCACCGCCTGCATCGTCGCCTACACGACGACCGGCGGCACCGCGCGGCGGGTGGCGCGCGAGCGGCCGCTGCACCCGGTGCTGGCCATCGCGCCGGACGAGCGCGTGGCGCGCCGGCTCGGCCTGGTCTGGGGCCTGGAGCCGCGCGTCGCCGCCCAGCCGCGCGGTATCGCGGCGATGACCGACGACGCGGCGCACTTGGCGGCCGAGCTGGGTCTCGCCGGCGCCGGCGAGCGGGTGCTGATCATCGCCGGCCCGCCGCTGGGCGCGCCCGGCGCCGCCAACCTGCTGCGGATCACCCACGCGCCCAGGACGCGGAGCTGACCGGCCCGGAGTGGCGGCTCGTCGTGCGCCAGGCGACGACCTTAGTGCGGCGCGGGTGGCGCACCCTCGAACTGCGGCGCCTCATCCGCAATGTTGTAGTAGTCGCCTTTGTCGGCGACGAAGATGTGCAACGCGAGGCGCGTGTCGGTGGGCGTGTCGAAGGCGCCCATGGCCAGGCCGATCCAGTCGCGCGAGAGCGGATCCCAGAACAGCGACGCGCCGCAGACGGAGCAAAAGCCTCGGCGCGCCTTTTCAGAGGACCGATACCAGGTGACGTTCTGCTCGCCACGGATCGACACGGCCGACCTCGGGACGTCCGTCGAGGCGAAATAATGCCCGGACTGCTTGCGGCACAGACGACAGTGGCAGGCGTCGGGTCCGGGCAGACGCCCCTCGACCTCAAACGTGACAGCGCCACACAGGCAGGAACCCTTGTGCATGCAAGCCTCTCCACAGCGCGACGGCTGGAGCAGCCAATAGCGGAACCAGGGGGCGGCCGTCCGCCTCGGCCGCCCGGAATCCGCGCGTCAGCCCGGCGGCCTTGTCGCGATGACCGGGCGCCGCGGACGCGCGAACTTGCTCGTCATCACACCTTAAGTTGATTTCGGGCGGCGACCGTCTGACGGCTAAGTTTCGGCTGGCTGGAGGGCTGACCCGGCGGGGGCGGCCAAGTAGCCAGCGCGGCGCCGCGTTTCCCCCGGACCTAGAGGCGGAGGCTGAAGATGCCTGTCACCGAGACTCTGTCAGTTCCGTATCACCAGCAGGATACCGACTACTATTGCGGCGCGGCCTGCGCTCAGATGGTGCTGGATTCGTTGGGCGCGGGCCTGCTGGACCAGAACACGCTCTACAACGACAACCACAGCCACAGCACGAGCGAGTCCGGCTGGTCGACGGCCCCCGACGGACTGCAGTGGACAATGCACAACCTGGAGCCCCCGGCGCCGCCGGGGCCGCCGCACTACGGCTCCTACGACTTCGTGCTGTTCGCGCTCGACACCGAAGATCTGATCTCACGCAAGCTCGTCTGGACCGTCCACCACTACCAGGCCGCGCCGATCGCCCTGGTCTACGGCTGGGATCACTGGATCGTCGTGCGCGGCTACACGGCGAGCGCCGCGCCCACCAGCGTCGGCGACACCAGCTTCACGATCTCCTCGTTCGACGTGAACAACCCCTGGCCGCCCGTCCCCAGCTGGTACGATCCGTCTCAGGCGCCGCCGCCTCCGCACGCGGACGGCACGGACGGCTGCGGGACCGGCGGCTCGCGCGGCGTGGTCGACGAGAACATCAGCTACACCGCTTGGCAGAGCACCTACATGACCGGCGTCCCGAGCGGCTACTGGGGCGGCAAGTTCGTGGCGGTGGCCGATCCTGCGCCGCCCCCGACCGGTCGGGGGATCTACTCGCGTCCGTTGCTGGAGCCTTTGAAAGACGAAGGCCGGCTCCTGACGCGCGAGCACGCGGCCAAGCGGGCCGAGGAGTTGCTTCACGCTTACGGGCTGTCCGGACGCGAGTCGTACAAGCATGTGCTCGGCAGCGCCAAGCTCGGCGAAGGTGTCCTCGTGCAGCGGCTCGATCTGCCCGACAGCTTCTACTACATCGTGCCGGCCGCCGCGGGCGCGGTGACGCCGCTGGCGGTGCTGATCGACGCCAAGAACGGGCTCTACTTGCAGTCGGCGGTGCACACCGGCGACGGCAGCGTGTTTGCGCATCGCAGCCGCGAGGAGGTGGCGCGGTCGGTGATCGGGACGGTCGTCGAGCTACCCAACGAAATGGGCCGGATCCCCATCAGGGAGGAGGCCGTCTGCCAATATCCGATCCTGGTCTGGCGTCCCTGCCGCGAATCGCTGTCTCCGCTCTACCCATTCCACCTCTTCACCGTGGGCGGCCATCGGATCTACGTTCGCATTGATGGCGCCGTCTTCACCGAGTTGCATACGACCGGCCGGGGGCTCTAGGAGGCTGCCCGCTTGATCACCGCGGCCGAGGCGGTCGCGAGCGCCCTGGCGTCGGCCGGCTTGGCCGGCGCGGAGGCGACCGAGCCCGCCCTGGTGGAGCGGCTGGACGGCGGCGACCCCTACTTCCTGGTGACGATGCGCACCGCAAGCGGCGCGGGCGGGATGGCGATCGTCGACGCCCTCACGGCCGAGGTGACCGGCTCGGCGAGGCTTGTTGAGGTCGCGCGCCACGCGTTGCCGAATTGGGCCCAGGCGGTCGCGCTCGCCGGCTGTCCCGCCGACGCGGGCGCCCGGCTGGTCTGGCGACCCTCGCGCGCGACCCGCTCGCCCTTCTACCCGCTCTGCGAGCTCACCTGGGACACTGGGCGCGCCTTTGTGGACATGCAGGGCGGAGTCTGGGCGTCGCCCGATGAGCGTCGGTCTTAGGCCGCCTAAGCCCGCTTGCCTTGGTACGCAAGAGTACCTAGTGTCGCGGGACGTCGTTAGGCCCAACAGCCGCAGATCGGACCGCATGGAAGCACCGACCAAGCCGACTCCCGAAGCAGCAGCGCAGCAGGAGGCGCGCGCCCGCATTCTGGAGGCGGCCTTTCACGCCTTCATGGAGAATGGCTATCGCCGCACGAGCACGCTGGAGATCGCCACGCGGGCCAGGGTGTCCAAGCGCGATCTCTATGCCCTGGTCGGCAACAAGGAGGCGATCCTGCGGGCCTGCGTCGCAAGCCGGGCCGTGCGCATGGCGCCGCCCGGCGCCCTGCCCCCCGCCAAGAACAGCCGCGCCCTCGTAGAGACGCTCACCCGATTTGGCGCACGGCTCATCATCGAGCTTTGCCACCCGAGCGTGGTTGGGATTCATCGGCTCGCCATCTCCGAGGCGCACGACTCGCCCGAGCTGCACCGTGAGCTCGTCCGCACGGCCGAAGCCAACCGGTCCGCGGTGGCGGGGTTCCTCGCCGACGCGCAGGCGAGCGGCCTCATCGGCGATGGCGACGCCGCCGACATGGCCGAGGTGTTCCTCGATCTGGTCGCCGCCCCACGCATGCTGCTTCGCGTGCTGACCGGCGGCGAGGCGCTGAGCGCCGAACAGGCCCGCCGCCGGGCCGCGGCGGCCGCCGCCGCGCTGGCCCGCCTCTACGCAGTCTGACGCACAGGCCCTTGGTACGGCCAAGTACCAATTTCGCTTGACCGGATTGGTACCGAATGGTACCCACCGCTCCGGTACCATTCGGTACCACTGTGGAGCTACAATGATGAACCGGAACCATGAATGGCTGTCTCGCGCGGGATTCGCGGCGCTGGCGGTCACCGTCCTCTCGGTCGGCGGCGCAGCGATGGCCGCCGACGTCGACGCCTACGGCGCCAGCGCGCCGGCCGCGCTGACCGTTCGGGCCACCCCTGCCGAGCTTGGCACGCCGCGCGGCGCCAAGGCGCTGGCGCTGCGCATCCGCGTCGCGGCTGCGACCGTCTGCGGCGGCGACGTGGACCCGCCGGCGATCAGGAACGGCGACGGCTTCGCCAACTGCCGCGACGCCGCCATCGACCGGGCGATTCGTGACCTGCACGCGCCACTGGTGGCGCGCGCGCTTGGTCGCGGGACGGAGCGGCTCGCCAGCGACGCCCGCTAGAGGCGGCCGCTGAGCCTCGGCGGAGTCGGGCTAAGCCCGCATCCGCTCCTCTGCCGAGGTCGCCGCGCCGAACGTCAGCCGCTCGACGTAGGCCCAGAGCGCGGCCACTTCGTCGGCGGCCTGTCCCGCGCCGCTGAGCTCCTCGGCCGAGCGGCCGTTCTCGAGCGCCGACTGGTAGGCGGCGCGGGCGCGCAGGATGGTCGGGGCCACCGGCAGGCGCATGATCCTGAGCGCCTCCTGCGCCTTCTTGACCAGCGGCGGCTCGGCGCCGGCGCGCGAGACCGGCGCCTGATTGAGCACGATCAGCCCCGGCTTCTTCAGCCGGCGCAGCACCTCGGCGGTGCGGATCGCGGCGGCGAAGTCGAGGAAGGTCGGGCGGATCACCAGGAGCGAGAGGTCGGCCAGGACGATGGCGTGCGCCAGTTCGTCCTCGGCGCCGGCCGGCGTGTCGACGAAGAAGGCCTCGACGCCGGCGCGCACGGCGCTGGTCTGCAGGCCGAGCAGCTCCATCCCGGACGTCTCGCAGAACGCCGGCCCGCAGGCAGCGCGGCCGCGTCAGCACGGCGCTCGAAGAGCGCTGCGGGTCCGAATCGGCGAGCAGGGTCCTCCTGCCGCGCAGATGAGCGGCGATGGCGAGGTGGACCGCCACCGTGGTCTTGCCGGACCCGCCCTTGCGGGCAATGACCGCGATCGTCCGCATCTCGCCCCCCTGCCGACAAGCCGTTGCTAGACCAGGTCGGCGTTGAGTCGCGACCTTGAAGCGTGGCTGTAGGGCAAAGAATTCGGCGCCGATGCGGTGAAGCTTCGCTTGGGGGTTTACCGGCCCCGGGTGTCGTCTGCTAGGCTCAGGCTCGGACGGGAGACCTGAGAAGCATGGCGCGAGCCGCCGACTTCACGCTCAGCCGGACCGACGCGGGCCGCATGGTGGTGTGCTCCGGCGACTGGACGGCCATCGAGATGGGCGAGGCGAACGAGCGCCTCGCCGACGCTCTGGCCGGCGTTGCGGACGCGACGGTCGACCTGCGCCCGATCGGCCGCTGCGACACGGCCGGCGCCTACGGCATCCTGAGAGCCACCCAGGCCGCCAAGTCGCCGCCGAAGCTGATCGCCCGCCCGGAGATCGACCGGCTGCTGGAGCTCGTCGAGCACGCGGTCAAGGCCGAGCCGACGCCGCACGTCCGTCACCGGCCGTACAACGAGCTGTTCGAGCGCATCGGGCGCGGCGTCATCCACCTCGGCCTCGAAGCCTTCGACACCATGGTGTTCTTCGGACACCTGCTGGTGGCCGTGGGCCGCGCCATCGCCAACCCGCGCAAGGTGCGCTGGGCCGCCTGCTTCTCGATGGCCGAGCGCGCCGGCCTCGACGCCATCCCGATCGTGACGATCACCACCTTCTTCATCGGCGCGGTGGTCGGGCCTGCTGGGCGCCAACATGCTCACGACGTTCGGCGCCCAGGTCTACGTGGTCGAGCTGATCGGCGTGGCGGTGCTGCGCGAGTTCAACGTCCTGATCACCGCGCTGCTGCTGGCCGGCCGCTCGTCCTCGAGCTTCGCCGCCGAGATCGGCGCGATGAAGATGAACCAGGAGATCGACGCCATGCAGGTGCTGGGCGTCGATCCGTTCGACGCTCTGGTGTTCCCGCGCTTCTTCGCCCTCGTCATGACCATTCCGCTGCTGACCTTCGCCGCCACCATCGCCGGGCTGGCGGGCGGCCTCGTCATCGCCTGGAGCCAGCTGGGGCTCGGGCCGGTGTTCTTCGTCCAGCAGCTGGTGGACAACGTCGGGCCCAAGCACTTCTGGGTCGGCATGTCGAAGGCGCCGGTGCTGGCGATGATCATCGCCGGCATCGGCTGCCGCCAGGGCATGGAGGTGGGCGGCGACGTCGAGAGCCTGGGGCGGCGCGTCACCTCGGCGGTGGTGCACGCGATCTTCGCGACCATCCTGATCGATGCGATCTTCGCCGTCATCTACATGAAGCTGAACATATGACGGCGGCGGAGCGCGACGACGCGGTTCTGGACGACGCGGCGCCGCCGATCGAGGTGCGCGACCTCTACTCGGCCTACGGCGACCACGTGATCCACGAGCACCTGAACCTCACCGTGCGGCGCGGCGACGTGCTGGGCGTCGTGGGCGGCTCGGGCGCCGGCAAGTCGGTGCTGCTCAACACCATCATCGGCCTGAAGCGGCCCGAGGGCGGCTCGGTGCGCATCTTCGGCGCCGACATCCAGCATGCGCGCCACCGCGCAGTGGACCGCGATCGAGCGGCGCTGGGGCGTGCTCTTCCAGCAGGGCGCGCTCTGGTCGAACCTGACGGTGAAGGAGAACGTCGCCGCGCCGCTGATCGAGCACACCGACATGCGGCGCCAAGGAGATCGGCGAGCTCGCCGACCTGAAGATCGCGCTGGCCGGCCTGCCGGCCGGGTCCGGCGCGCTGAAGCCCTCGGAGCTTTCCGGCGGCATGATCAAGCGCGCCGGCCTGGCGCGCGCGCTGGCCCTCGATCCGGAGCTGCTGTTCCTCGACGAGCCGACCTCCGGGCTCGATCCGATCAGCGCCGCGGCCTTCGACGAGCTGATCCGCGACCTCGCCGACAGCCTCGACCTGACCGTCTTCATGATCACCCACGATCTCGACAGCCTCTACACGATCACCGACCAGGTCGCGGTGCTCGCCGACAAGCACGTGGTGGCCACCGCGCCGGTCCGCGAGCTGGAGCACTTCGACCATCCCTGGATCCGCGAGTACTTCCTGGGTCCGCGCGGCCGGGCTGCCGCCCAGAAGTACGAAGCGGCGGGCCGACGAGGGGAGCGCACTGATGGAGCGCAACGCCAACTACGCCCTGGTGGGCCTGATCTCGACGATCCTGCTGATCGCGATGATCGTCTTCATCTTCTGGCTGGCCAACTTCGCGTTCAGCGCCAAGTACGACACCTACCACGTGGTCTTCCACGGCCCGGTCAGCGGACTGACCCGCGGCGGCGACGTGCAGTTCAACGGCATCAAGGTCGGCGAGGTCTCCGACATCACGCCTCGACGCCCAGGACCCCAACAAGGTCATCGCCTACGGCCGGGTGCGCTCCGACACGCCGGTGCGGGTCGACTCCGAGGCCTCGCCTCGAGCCGCAGGGCATCACCGGGCGTCAACTACATCCAGCTCACGGCCGGCACGGTCGTCCAAGCCGCTGCTGAAGGACGCCACCGCGTCCGGCCAGCCGCTGGTGATCCAGGCCAAGCCCGGCGCCATCTCGTCGCTGCTCTCCGGCGGCGGCACCGTCATGCAGGCGCGCGCTCGAGACGCTCGAGCGGATCAACAAGGTGCTCTCGCAGCGAGAACATCCAGAAGGTCACCGCCATCCTCAGCGACGTGCAGGCGGTCACCGCCGAGCTGCGCGAGCGCAAGGCGATCATCGCCGACGCCGACAAGGCGCTGCAGGACGCCGACACCGCCGCCGTTCAGATCAAGGAGCTCGCCAAGTCGGCGCAGGGCCTGGTCGACACCGACGGCAAGCGGACGCTCGACCAAGATCGACGACGACCGCCGATCAGATCCAGGGCGCAGCGGCCGACCTGCGCGCCATGATGGCCAAGCTGCAAGGGGCCGACCTCCGACTTCGCCGACCAACGGCCTGCCGGAGCTGACGCGTACGATCGAGAGCCTGCACAAGGCCACCAACGACCTCGATCGGCTGGTCAACGAGGTCGAGCACGATCCGCGCGGCTTCATCAACAAGCCGCCCGCCAAGCAAATCCAGGTGAAGCCATGATCCATCGCGCCCTCGCCCGCCCGGTCCTTGCGCGCTTGGCGGCGCTCGCGGCGGTGGCCGCGCTCGGCGGCTGCATCACGCTGTTCCCGAAGGCCGCGCCGTCGCAGCTCTACCGCTTCGACGCCGCCGTCCAGCCGCCCGCCGCCGCCGGTCCGCCGATCGCGATCCGCGAAGGCGGGCTCGACTTCGATCCGGCGTCGGCCGGCGACCGCATCCTCACCGTGGACGGCGACCAGGTGGCCTACGTGGAGGCGGCCGCTGGGCGCTCCCGGCCAGCAACCTGTTCCAGGAGGCGCTCGAGCACGGCTTCAACGCATCCGGGATGCGGCTCGTGCGACATCGGCGAGTCCACGCAGGCAAGCGTATTCGCTGCGGCTGCAGGTGACCCACTTCGAGGCCCGCTATCTTTCCGGGCCGAAGGCGGCGCCGACGGTCGTCGTCCGCGTGCGGGCGACCTTGGATCGCCGGGAAGGCGGCGGCCTGATCGCCGAGCAGCCGTTCGAGGCCAGCGTTCCGGCCGGCGACAACCGCATCGGGGCGATCGTCCAGGCCTACGACCAGGCGGTCTCCAAGGTGGTGGGCGATCTCGTCGCCTGGGTCGGTCAGAACGGCGCCGCGTGAGGTCGCGCGGGGCCGGACCAGTCCGCCGCCTCAATTCAGCAGGCGCTTCTTCTGCAGCGCCAGGCGGTCGGCCGTCCTGATCTCGACGTCGAACACGTCGTGCTCGCGCTGGATCGTCAGCGGCGCGATCACGCCCGGCGGGCCTAGCGCCCAGAGCCGCTTGTAGAAGTCGCCGAGGTCGCTCACCCGATGGCCGGCGATGCGGTGGATGACGTCGCCCCGGCGCAGCTCGGCGCGCGAGGCCGGGCCGCCGTGCGAGACGTCGATGATCACCACGTGCGACGAGATCTCCTGGGAGAGCACGCCGAGCCACGGCCGCGGCGGCCGCGCCTGCCGCCCGTGGCTGAGGTCGTCGAGGATCGGCGGCAACAGCTCAGCCGGCACGAACATGTTGAGCGGCGAGACGTCGCCGCCCTCGGCCAGCTGCTCCATCCGCAGCGAGCCGACGCCGATCAGGTCGCCGGACGGGCCGATCAGCGCCGCGCCGTTCCAGTGCGGGTGGGCCGGCTCAACGAACAGCGCCGCGTCTAGGTAGTATTCCCAGTAGCCGGCGAACGGCTCGCGGGCGAGGATGCTGCCGCTGAGCGCATGGCTGCGCCCGCCGGCCCCAGCCGAGATCACCGCCGCCTCGGGGCGCACCTTGCGCGAATTGCCGATCGGCATCGCCGGCAGGCCCAGCGGCTCGAGCGCATGCAGCAGCCCGAAGCCGGTCGCCTGGTCGATGCCCAGCACGTGCGCCTCGATGCGCGCGCCGTCGTTGGTGGTGACGATTACCTCGTCGGCCTCGGTCACGAGGTAGCCGATCGTCAGCAGCAACCCCTCTGCGCCGATGACGATGGCGTTGCCGACCCGGTCGGTGGGGAGCGTGCGAGCCGAGTAGGCGTCGTCCGGAATGTGCGATTCCAGCGCCACGATCGACGCCAGGCGGGTGTCCAGGTCGTAGTCGAGCAGCCGGGCCACCGGCCGCAGCTCCTCGTCGACCTCGTAACCGGCGAATAGCGACGCCACGGGCGCACCTCACCAAAGCCTCAAGGTGAGGCGAGCCTACCGCGATCCGCCGGCCGATAGCAGCCCAAAACAACCCGCGGGCGCCGCGCCGTTCCACCCGCCGCCGTAGCCTCGGGACCCCAGCGCCTCTATGAGCGGACCTCGACCAACCCCGAGGAGCCCCGATGTCCGACGCCCTAGCGCCCACGCTTCAGACCACGCTCGGGCAGGTGCGTGTCGTCAGCGACGAGCCCGGCCTCAGCGCGATCGAGTATGAGGTGGGTCCGCAGATGTGCCACTCGGGCGGCGTGGCGCAGGGCGGCTTCGTCTGCGCCTGGATCGACACGGCGATGGCGCATGCGTCGATCTCGCTGCTGCCCGAGATGACGCCGATGTCGCTGGAGCTGAAGGTCAGCTACTTCGCCCCGGTGCGCCCGGGCCGGGTGATCGCCGAGGGCTGGATCGAGCGGCGCGGCAGGAACACCTGCTTCGCCGAGGGACGTCTGCTGAACCCGAAGGGCGAGGTGCTGGCGAAAGCCAGCTCGACGATCCGCCTGATCCCCCGCGAGGCGGTCGAGGCGAGCGCGCGGCGCGCACTGGCCTGAAACGTCCCGCTGGGGACGTTCGGTCGGGATTTCAATCGTCGCGGTGGACCCGCTCGCGGCGCTCGTGGCGCTCCTGGGCCTCGAGACTCAGGGTTGCGATGGGGCGGGCTTCGAGGCGGGCCAGGCCGATCGGCTCGCCGGTCTCCTCGCAATACCCGTAGGCCCCCTCCTCGATCCGGCGCAGGGCGTCGTCGATCTTGGCGATCAGCTTGCGCTGGCGATCCCGCGTGCGGAGCTCCAGCGCCCGATCAGTCTCGGAGGAGGCGCGGTCGGCGAGGTCTGGATGATTTTCGGTCTCGGACTGCAGATGCGTCACCGTTTCCCGGGATTCGCGAAGGATGTCTTCCTTCCACTTCTGCAGCTTTTGCTTGAAGTATTCGAGCTGCCGCTCGTTCATGAACGGCTCATCCTCGGAAGGATGGTATCCGCTTCCATTCAGCAGCGTGGTAACTGACTGCATCGACGCCTCACGCCCCCAAAGCAAAGTCCCGCTTCAAACGTCGGGCCGGCGGCTTATAGGCAAAAGCCCTGAAGGCGGCAACGCGCCTTGCGTGGGAGGCGCGCTTAGGTCGCAACCCCCGCCCCTTCCAGCTTCGCGAGCTCAACCGCCGCCCGTGTTTCGATCTCGTCGAGCACGCCTTCCAGGCGTGGATCGTCGGTCAGCGCGCGCTGATCGCGCACCGCGCGGACCAGCGCTTCGACCACCGTGGCCGTCAGCCCGCCGGCCAGCAACTCAAGCTTGAGCTCGTCCAGCGCGTCGAGGATGCGGCCGGCCCGGCCGGTGGCGCGGCGGCGCCGCTCCAGCGGCCCGCCGACCTCCTGCAACGCGATCAGGGCGTCCAGCGAGCTGATGGCCGAGACGCCGCCGGCGCCGGCGACCCCCGCCGCGCCCGACGCGGCCGGCGTCATGATCGGCTCGAACCCGCCGGCCGCCGACTGCGACCTGGCGGGCCTGGCGCTCCCGGCGGCGCTGGGGCCGGCCGGCCCGCTTACTTTCATCTGCCCCTCGGCTTTCGAGTCCTGTCGAACTCCAGCGGGGCCTACTCTCGGGTGGCTTGCTTAGGGCATGGTTAATGCCGGGCAGTTTCTGCCGGGCGCGGCCGCGCCGACCGCGGCGCCGCCGACAAGCTTCTGATTTTGCAAGATTTTCAGCTGCACCGCGGCTGGCAAGCTTCTGGCATGGACGCGGGCGTGAAAGAAGGCCCTTGCATGCGTCACCTGTTGCGTCTCGCCGCGCTGGCGATCCTCGGCTGCGCGATCCTTGGCTCCCCCGCCGTCGCCGGCTCCCGGATCAAGGACATCGTCGACTTCGAGGGCGTGCGCGACAACGACCTGGTCGGCTACGGCCTGGTGGTCGGGCTGAACAACACCGGCGATTCCCTCCAGAACGCGCCGTTCACCAAGCAGGCCATCCAGTCGATGATGGAGCGGCTCGGCGTCAACACGCACGATCCCTCCGCCAGCAGCCTGATCAACACCAAGAACGTCGCCGCGGTGATGGTGACCGCCCGACTGCCGCCATTCGCGGCGCCCGGCGCGCAGGTCGACGTGTCGGTCTCGGCCATGGGCGACGCCAAGAGCCTCCTCGGCGGCACGCTCCTGATGACCGCCTTGATGGGCGCCGACGGCCAGACCTACGTGGTGGCGCAAGGAACCGTGCAGACCGGCGCGGTCTCCGCCTCCGGCGCGTCCGGCTCGTCGATCACCCGCGGCGTGCCGACGGCGGGACGCATCGCCGACGGCGGCCTGATCGAACGCGAGAGCGGCTTCAACTTCAACCAGATGTCGGTGCTGCGCCTCACCTTGCACAACGCCGACTTCACCACCGCGCGCCGCATCGCCCAGGCGATCGACACCGCCTACCCGGACTCGGCTATCGCCGAGAACCCCGGCGTCGTCGCCATCAAGCCCCCGGCCGGTCACGACATGGCGAGCTTCGTCACCGACGTGGAGGACCTCGACGTCGATCCGGAAGCGCCCGCCAAGGTGGTGATCGACGAGGTGTCGGGCGTCGTCGTCATGGGCGCCGACGTGCGGATCTCGGAGGTGGCGATCGCGCAGGGCAACCTCACCATCACCGTCACCGAGACGCCGAGAGTCAGCCAGCCGGCGCCGTTCAGCCAGGGTGTGACCACCGTGGTCCCGCAATCGACGGTGAAGGTCGAGGAGGCCAAGGGCAAGAAGCTGCTGATGGTCGGCGGCGGCGCCTCGCTGCAGAGCCTGGTCACCGGCCTCAACGCGCTGGGCGTCACGCCGCGCGACATGATCTCCATCCTGCAGGCCATCAAGGCGTCCGGCGCCCTGCAGGCCGACATCGCGGTGATGTGATGACCGCGCTCTCGCTGCTGACCCCCCAGATCGACGCTACGTCCGGCCCGGCCGCCACCGCCGCCGACCTCGCCCGCCGCGGCCAGATCCACGCCACCGCCCAGAAGTTCGAGGCCTCGTTCCTGACCTCGGTCCTGCAGACCATGTTCCAGAGCGTCTCGACCGCCCCGCCGTTCGGCGGCGGCCCGGGCGAGGACATGTGGAAGTCGTTCCTGGCCGAGGCGATGGCCAAGGACATGGCGCGGCGCGGCGGCGTCGGCGTCGCCCCGGCGGTCGAGCGCGAGATGCTGAAGCTGCAGGGCCTGCAGGACGCCGCCCAGGCGGGCGCCTCGAAGCACGGCGACCAGGGCGCTGCCCAGCCGGGCGTGTCCCAAGGCGCTGCCCCCCAGAAGAGCGCAGTCCAATGAGCGAACCGGTGTTCCCTGGCCTGGAAGGCATGGTGGCGCTCACCGAGCGGCTCACGCAGCTGCTGGCCGACCAGGCGCGGGCCTTCGAGCAACACCGCCCGCAGGACGCCGCCGCCGGCCTGCCGGAAGTCACGCGGCTGACCGGCGACTACCGCGCCGGCTCGGCGCACGTGCGCGCCAACCCGCAGCTGGTGCCGGCCGCCTCGCCCGAGCTGCGCGCGCGGCTGCTGCGCGCCACCGAAGCGTTCGAGGCGGTGCTGCAGCGCCAGGGCCGCTCGCTGGCCGCCTCGAAGACGGTGACCGAGGGCCTGGTGCGCGCCGTCGCCGAGGAGATCGCCGCCCGCCGCGGCGTCGGCCAGGCCTACGGCCCCGGCGCGTCCCGCCGCCCGCTGGCCACCGCGATCACGCTGAACCAGCGGGCCTAGCTCCTCCCCCGTCGCGCAGACGACGGGGGAGGTGGCAGACCGTGCTGCGGTCTGACGGAGGGGGCGCGGCCAGCGCCCTACCTAAGTCCGCGTCGCCTGGAAGCACCACCAGCCGTCGCTGGCGCGCGGCGGGCGGCCGGGGCGGTAGTCGCCGCAGACGCTGATCTCGGCGAAGCCCGCCTCCTTCAAGGTAAGCTCGAACTCCTTCAGCCCCCACAGGCGGGTGGCCAGCATCTCGAGCTCCGTCTCGACGAGCTTGCCGCCCCGCCAGCGATCGTAGCGGTCGAGCGTGACCTTGCGCTGACGCAGGAGGTCGAGCTCGAGCCGGCTGGAGGTGATGGTCAGCTGATCGCCGCCCGGCATCGTCCAGCTGCGCACGTAGTGGGTCTGAGGCGCTGTCAGGTAGGCGAGCGGCATCAGGTCGACGAAGAGCCGGCCGCCGGGCTTCAGGTGGGCGTGGAAACGCCGCAGCACCGCCAGCGCCTCGGCGAAGTCGTCGATCAGCGTGAACGCGCCGACCGGGCAGACGATGGCCTCGAACGGAGCATCGTAAGCGAACTCCTGGAAGCGCATGCGCCTGAGCATGGCGTTGAGGCCGCGCGCGTCGGCCGCCTGGCGGCAGCGGGCCAGCATCGACTCCGCGTGGTCGAAGCCCTCGACGGGCAGGCCCGCCTCGAGCATCGGGATCAGCAGCCTGCCGGAGCCGCAGGCGGCCTCCAGGATCGGGCCGCCCAGCGGGCGCAGATGGTCGAGATAGTACTGGATGTCGCCGAGCGCGCCCGGCGGCTTGTCGAGTACGTAGACCTCGGCGCAGAGCTCGCCGTAGCGGTTGACCTGAGCCGGCGCATTGGCCGGCGCGGTGTGGATATCAGACATGACGTCTCGCATGTTCGGCCGCGCCCCGATCGCGTCGGGCGGCCGCGGCCCGTGAAGATTGCCGGCTCGCGCGGAGGCGATCCGGTCGTGGAAAGTGAGCGGGACGACGGGACTGGAGGCGGGGCCCTAGCCGGCCGCCAACGTCGCGAGGATCGTCCGCTGGCGAGACGTTGCATTCATCGGACGGCCTCCCTGGGCAATGCGTATCTAGGGCGATGCGTATCTGGGGCGGCGCGCATCTGGCCGCCTCGTAACCTTGGCGGGGCGCGGGCGGAACGTCAATCGCCTGGCGCTCGACATCGGCGGGCGGCCGCGCCATAGCGGGCGGGGCAAGCTGGACGAGGCGGCATGGCGAGAAAGCGCGCGCAGATGGCCGCCGAAGCCCCGCCGGCGCTGCGGGACCGGCTGATCGTCGTCGACGACTTCCTGCCGACCGAGCTCGCTGAGATCCTACGGCTCGGTTTTGACGACCACTTCGACAAGCCCGCCGCGCATGCGCCCGCCACGCATCAGATCTGGAACTACTGGTTCGTGCCCGAGCTCTACGCCTACCTGCGCACCCGGCCCGAACGGGTGATCGACGCCGGCTCGGTGCAGGCGTTCGTGCAGCGGCTGGCGGACTGGTCGGCGGCGTGCCTGGGCCTGGCCGCGGTATCGGCCCCCACCCTCGCCCTCTACACGCCCGGCTGCCACGAGGGGCTGCACAACGAGGCGGAGAACGGCCGGTTCGGCTATGCCTATTGCCTGACGCGCAACGGGCGGCGCACCGTCGGCGGCGAGACGCTCGTGCAGCGCGAAGGCGAGGCGCTGCGCGCGCTGGCGCACGGGCCGGCCGCCCCGCGCGGGTTCTTCGACATCGTGCCGCCGAGCTTCAACCGCCTGATCGTGTTCGACGCGCGCACGCCGCACGCGCTGGCGGCGGTGGCCGGCTCGATGGACCCGCGCGACGGCCACATCGTGCTGCACGGCCTGATCCGCGAGGGCTCGGCGTTCGCCGATGGCGCGCTGCCGGCCGAGGCGATGCTGAACGCGGCCGGCCAGGCATTCGCCGCGTTCCGCGCCGGCGCCTTCCTGGACGACTACCACGGGCCGGTGACGCTCCGCATCGAGGTCAGCGAGACGGGCGCAGCCAGTTGCCAGGTGGTGCTCGACCGGGTGACGCACGCCGACCCCGGTGACCAGCGCTGGCCGATGCTGCTGAAGGACCTCGTGGCGAGGTTCGAGGCGATCGAGCTTCCGCCGGCCGACGGCCCGAGCCGCATGCTGATCCCGGTGTCGTTCGGCCCGCCGCTGCCGCCGCCGTGAAAGGCGGCGCAACCCGTACAAGAAAACGTGAACAAGGCACTTGACCCCGGCGCTTAACCGCAATTCTTCACGATGGAGTCAGGTCACCGATGGCGGTTCGCCGGAAAAGAGCCGGCCATGGTTAATGTTACATGGTCGATTTACTGTAAGTAGAAACCAAGATACCGAATCATCTCTTTTCATTATTGCAATTTATCCGGGGCCGGCCGATCTTCAGTGCATCACGAAACCGGGGGGGAGCCCGAGTTTCGAGAGAAGTCCGATGTTCAGTACAAAGCCGGCGATGATCACCCAGGCGGACGGATCGTCCCGTACGTTCGCGGCGGAAAATCCTGAGGGCCGCCGCACAGAGCCCACCTTCTCAGAGTTCCTGGACCAGGACGCCACGCGGTTCTTCTACCGCTGGGGCGGCGAGCTCTCGTCGATCCTGATCCGTGTGCGCGCCCGCTTCGACGGGGATCTGGACCAGTACCTCCTGTACCTGATCTTCCTGCTGGGCGACCTGGCGCAGGTCGTGGCGGCGAGCGAGGCGGAAGCCCGCGGCGAGAGGCCCCGCGAGCGCCGGCGCAAGGGCATGAACGCCCTCAGCCTTTCCGACATTACGCTGATCCCGCGGGAAACCGCCCGCCGCAAGCTGCAGCAGCTGGTGGCGGACGGCTATCTGCGCCGCGAGGGCGAAGGGCTCTACTTCCTGGCCGACCGCTATGGCCTGGACGCCTTCTTCTGGGACCTGAAGCCGCTGTTCTGGGAGAGCCTGGCGCCGCCGGCCGAGAGCGCCGCGGGGCCAGGCGCAGACGCCTGACGCCACCTTCGCCAGTCGCGTCCGAGCCTACGCGACGCGGTCCATCCAGGTCCAAAGCTCGCGGATGCCCAGCGCCCGCAGCGACGCGTCCGCGGCGCCGACCGGGCCGATCCCGACGGCCTCGAGCGCATCATCGAGGGTCGCTGGCTGCGAGCGGCCGAACTGGCCGCGGCGGCGCGCCAGCTGCACGTAACGTCGCCACGCGCACTCCACGCCTTGCGCCTCCCGCACGGCGCCCTCCGGCAGCAGGCCCGACTTCAGCACCTTGTGGAAGGTGACCAGCGAGGCGCCGCGGCAAAGCGTGCGGACAAGCAAGGCAAGCCACTCCTCGTCCATCGGCTCCGCCGTCAGATCCTCGCTCGGCGCGACTTCAGGCGCGGGAAACGGCGCCTGGCTCTTGCCGACGACGCTGAGCACGATGTTGCCGCGGGCGTCCACGAATCCGTACTGCAACACGTGGCGGCCGCCGGTCGCGACCATGGCGCGGACGTCGAAGTAGATGCGCTCGCCGACCGTCGGCTGCGGCCTCGGCCCGGACAGCCGGGACGGCCGCGCGGGCTGCGGCCCTGCGGTGCGCGGGCGCTCGAGCGCCCAGCTGACCCGCTGGGCCGACGGACCATGTCGGGACGGGGTTTGCAGCAGGCTCATTGGCGGTTTCCTCGACTGACGGCCGCCGATGAACACGCTCTTTGCTGGCTCAGCGCAATGCAGGTGGCGCCCGGTCTGAGTAGAATAACCGCCGTTATTCTACCCATTCTGGGCTCGATTACTTGCGCTCCGCCTCGCCTTGACAGCGCGCCGCGCCGCTTTCTACAGTTCGAAGGTCGAGCCGCGGCGCGCCGGCAGCGCCTGCTTGCCTGCGGCGAACGACGACAGAAGGAAATCGAGATGGACGCTTCCGACCAGAGCGGGCGGCTGCCCGCGCCGATCGACGAAGGATTCTTCGCCGACGTGCGCGGCGTGGCGCAGTGGATCACGCTGCGCGGCGCGAGCCCGGCCAACCCGCCCTTGCTGATGCTCTTCGGCCCAGGCGCCAGCCTCACCCGGATGGCGCCGTTCTTCGCGCCTTGGGAGCCGGACTTCACGCTCGTGCAATGGGACCAGCCGGGCGGCGGGGCGACCTTCGCGAAGAACGGCGAACTTGCGCTGTCGCTGGACCGGCTGGCGGACGACGCCGCGGCGGTGGCCGAGATCGCCTGCGCGCGGCTGGGCGCCGCCAGGTTGGTCGTGCTCGGCGTCTCCGGCGGCTCGATCGTCGGTCTGAAGCTTGCGCACGGGAGACCGGACCTTGTCTCGGCGTTCGTCGGGACCGGGCAGATCGTCCATTGGGCGCGGCAGGCCGCGCTGGGCTACCGGCTGGCGCTCGACGCCGCCCGCCGGCGCGGCGACGCGGTCGCCGTCGGCGCGCTGGAAGCCGCAGGCCCGCCGCCCTACGCCGACCTGGCGACCGAGACGGCGGCCGCGATGCACATCAACACCCAGACCGCGGCCGAGCAGGCCGCGTTCGAGACGTTGGACGCGACGACCGCCGCCGCCCTCGCCGCGCCGCCGGCGGGCGCCCGCTATGTTCCGCCGGGGATCCAGCTGCCGGACGGCCGCACGCGCGCCGCGGCGGCGTTCGCGGCGCTGCGCGGCGAGATCGCGGCGTTCGACGCCTGGGCGCTGGGACCGGAGTTCGAGGTCCCGATGCTCTTCCTGCAGGGCGACCAGGACTTGTACACGCCGACGGCGGAGGTGGCGGACTATGCCGCGACGCTGCAGGCGCCGCACGTGGAGCTGGCGTTGATCGCCGGCGGCGGCCACTCGGCCGTCTTCATGCGCGAGGCCTTCCTGGAGGCGCTGCGCGCCCACGTGCGTCCGCTGGCGATCGGCTGACCGCGGGTCACGATCGCTCGATCACACGTTTAAAACGTTTGTTTGATCATTCGGGCGCCCTTAGCCTCTCCTAACCACGGAGCGGACCATGACCGTCGATCCAGCCTCGACCGCCGCAGCGCCGCCGGCCGGCTTCGCGCCCCACTTCCGCAGGAGCCCGGTGACGGACGCCTGGGAGCCGCTCTTCAGCCGCAGATCCGACGGGGTCGTGCAGATCGGCTTTCACGCCGATCGTCCGCACGCGAACGGCCGTGGGTTCGTGCATGGCGGCCTGATCTCGGCGCTGGCCGACAACGCCATGGGGCTCTCCTGCGCGGAGCAGCTCGGGGAGGCGGCGAGCCTGGTCACCGTGAGCCTGGCGCTCGACTTCCTCGGCTCGGCGAGCCTTGGCCAGTGGGTGCTGGTCGAGCCGCGGCTGAACCGGCTGGGCTCGACGCTCTGCTTCGCCGAGGCGGTGGTCAGCGCCGACGGCGCGCCCTGCGCCAAGGCGCACGCGACGTTCAGGGTGGTGCGCCGGGACGGGAGGCCGCGCCCCGCGGCGGGCTGATCGCGATCTCGCGCTCGACGCCGACCGCGGCGAGGAAGTCGGGGTCGTGGCTGGCGACGATCAGGGCGCCGTCGTAGGCGGCGAGCGCGGCTTCGACGGCGGCAATGCTGTCGAGGTCGAGGTGGTTGGTCGGCTCGTCGAGCACGATCAGCTGCGGCGGCCGGGCCGCCATCAGCGCGCAGGCGAGGGCCGCGCGCAGCCGCTCCCCGCCGCTCAAAGCGCCGGCCGGCTTCAGGGCGGTGACATTGCGGAACACGAACTTCGCCAGCGCCGCGTAGGCGCCGTTGTCGTCCATCGCGGGATTCAGGCGGCGGAAGTTCTCCAGCAGGGTCTCGTCGTCACGCAGCAGCGCGGCGCGCTGGTCGAGCAGCGCCGCCGGGACGCCGCGCCGGACCTCGCCCTCGGTCGGCCGAAGATCGCCGACCGCGAGCCGGATCAGCGTGGTCTTGCCAGCGCCGTTCGGGCCGGTCAGCGCCACCCGCTCGGGCCCGGTCAGCCGGAACGAGACGCCCGCCAGCACCGGCGTCCCATCCGGCCACTGAAAGCTCACGTCCTCGAACGCCAGCGCCAGCCTGCCCGCCGGCAGACCGGACGGCGGCAGGTCGAACGACAGCCGTCGCACCCGCTCGATGCGCGCCTGCGCGTCGGCCAGATCCTGCTCGGCCTCGGCGCGCAGCCGCGCGGCGAGGCGGTTCAGGCTGGCGCCGGTGTTCTCGGCGCGTTCGGCGCGGGCGTTGAGCATGATCTTCGGGATGTCGTTCTTCAGCCGCGAGCGGCGGCCGGCCGCGTCGTTCCTCGCCTTGCGCTCTTTGGCGACCTGGATCCCGCGCTCGGTGCGCGCCAGCGCCTGCTCGGCCCGCTCCAGATCGCGCGCGGCGGCGGCTTCCTCGTCCGCCTTGCGCGCGGCGTAGAGGTCATAGTTCCCGCCGTAGACGTTGGCGCCCAGACCGGTCAGCTCGACGATGCGGTCCATGCGGCGCAGCAGGCTGCGGTCGTGGCTGACCACCAGGGCGCCGCCTTGCCAGCGCTCCAGCAGGTCCGCCACCGCCGCGCGTCCCTCGGCGTCGAGGTTGTTTGTGGGCTCGTCCATCAGGATGAAGTCGGGCTCGGCGATCAGCAGCGCCGCCAGCGCCGCCCGCGTCGCCTGGCCGCCGCTTAAGGTCGCGGCCGTCCGGTCGAGCGGCGCGCCCGCCAGGCCCATCTCGATGAGCGCCGCGTCGATGCGCTGCGGCAGCGTCCAGTCGGCCGCCTCGAGGTCGCCGGGCCGGCCCTCGCCGGCCTCGAGATGCATCAGCCGCGCCAGCGGCTCGGCCACGCCGAGCAGGTCGCCCAGCGTCGCGCCGGGCGGCGGCGGCGAGCTGCTGGCGCAGCGCCGCGAGGCGCCCGCTGACCGCCACGGCGCCGGCGGCGGGCGCGGCCTCGCCGAGGATGAGACGGATCAGCGTCGTCTTGCCGACGCCGTTGCGGCCGACGAGGCCGATCCTCTCCCGCCCGAAAGCGAGGGTGAGGTTCTCGAAGAGGAGGCGGCCGTCAGGGCTGAGTTGGGTGAGGCCGTCGAGGGTGATCAGGGGACATGGTCGCTGATGGAGCTGAGCGGACGAACGGAGCGGCGAAGCGGTTCGTCTGCGTATCCATGGCGGCGGAAGCCTCCTACGAAGGTCAGGCGACAGGATAGGCGGCGCGAGGCCGGAGCGCAAACGCAGCGGCCGGCTCGGCGCCGGTCGGCGCCGCCTGAGACGGCTGGCGGCTTTCGGACCTGCAATCGGCGCGGAGTCCGAAACCGCCAGAATGCGGCGCCCGCCGCCGCTACTTCAGGGCCTCCAGATCAAGGAGACCCCGCCATGTCCGTCGCCAAGTCCTTCATCGTGTCCGGCCTGCCGGTCGAGCGTTTCGAGCATCTGTTCGGCCTGTCCGACCAAGCCCTCGCCGAAGCCGGCGCGCTGCGCGTCACCGCCGCTGCCGACGGCCGCTATCCCTGCCGCGTGACGCTGGAGGACGCCGCCCCCGGCCAGAGCCTGCTGCTCGTCAACTATCAGCACCAGTCGGCGCCGACGCCCTACCGTTCCAACTATGCGATCTTCGTCAGCGAGGCGGCGCGGCAGGCGCGGCGGCTGGCGCCGGGCGAGCTGCCGCCGGTGCTGCGCGGCCGCCCGATCGCGCTTCGGGCCTACGACACTGCCGGCATGCTGCTGGGCGCGGAACTAGCCCTCGCCGACGACGTCGCGGCGAAGGCGGACGGCCAGTTCGACAATCCCGCCGTCGCCTACCTGCACGCCCACAACGCGGCCCACGGCTGCTACGCCGCCCGCATAGACCGCGCCTAGCGACCCACCACGAGGTAGCCGACCCGCGGGAAGTGGACCTGCAGGCGCCCGAGCGCACCATCCTCGCGGGCCAGCACGACCCGATGCGGGTTGGCGGCGACCAGTGTCCCGTCGATCGGCTCGCGGCCGTAGTCGTCGGCCATCACCCGCACCGGCGCGCCGGGCGCGAGGCCGAGCGGATCGGCCGGCATCGTGCTCGGCGTAGGGCGCGGGCTCGGCTGGTTCGCCCGACCTCTAGCGCCTCGGCCGGCGTCATCTCGCTGCGCTGGCCGTGGCCGATCGAGCGGATGCGCGAGCGCCAGGCCTGAAGACGGGTAAAGCCAGCCATCAGTGACTCGGCCGTCTTCGGCACCGCGCCGCCGAGGAACCAGAGGTTCATGTAGGCGGCGATGTCGGCCAGGCCCGGCGCGTCGCCGGCGAGGTAGGGCGCGCGGCTGAGCGCCGCCTCGAGCCAGGCCGCCTGCGCGCGCCACTGGCCCTGCATCGGGCCGCTGGCCGCCTTCATCGCCGCGGCGTCGAACGGGCGGCCCGAGAGCTTCTCGCGGTCCTCGATGAAGGCCTTCGGGACCTCGATCTCGCCGAAGATGATCGGCACGGTGACGCCGAAGAAGAGCCGGTCGGCCCAGAGGTTCACCGCCCAGCCGGCGCCTTCCAGCGGCCCGCCAGACCGCGCTGCAACCTCGGCGAGGATCACCTGGGTGTCGCAGTAGACGTCCGCGCCCGCCTGCAGCACCGGGATACGCCGATAGCCGCCGGTCAGCGGCGTCAGGTCGGGCTTGGGCATGATCGTCGGCTGGATCACCGAACGCCACGCGAGCGAGCGCAGCCCGAAGAGCAGCCGCACCTTCTCCGAGAAAGGCGAGGTGTCGTAGTGGTGAAGGATGAGGTCGGTCATGGCCAAAGGAGCCTAGCCGCCCTACGCTGCGTCAGGAAAGCGTCCCGAGAAGACGCTTGGGGTTCGCCGCTGTAACCCTGCTCCGAGGCGGCGCGAACTCCCTGTCGGGGCAACATCGGTTGGGGAGAGCCCGATGCGCAACGTCTTCAATATCGTGATGCGGATCTTCAGCACGCTGCTGGGCCTGATCGTGATCCTGATGGGGCTGATCTGGATCGGCCAGGGGCTGCACGTCGGGCCGGCGGCGATCATGCGCGGCTTCATGGTCAGCGACTGGCACTGGGCGCTCTACGGCGCGATTTTCGCGCGTTCGGCGTCGGCCAGGTGATCTGGAGCAACACGCGGCGGACCTGAGCGCTCTCCGCCGGGGCGCCCAGGAACGTGCCGCCGGGGCGCCCTGGAGCGGGGGTCGGTTTTCTGTCTTAGATGGCCGGGCGAGGCTGCGAGCAGACGCCCGAGGACACGCCCATGACCGACCATCTGATCGAGACTTTCGAGGACGGCGTCGCGACGCTGACCATGAACCGGCCGGAGGCGCGCAACGCCCTGTCGGGCCCGATGGGCTCAGCGCTCAGCGAGGCGGTGCGCCGCCATGCCGCCGATCCGAAGACGCGGGTGCTGGTGCTGACCGGCGCGGGCGGCGCCTTCTGCGCTGGCGGCGACGTCAAGGGCTTCGCGGCCGACACCAGCCGCGGCGCCGGCGTCGGCCAGGGCCAGGGGCCGAGCTTCGAGCAGCGCGTGGCGGGCCTGCGGTCCGGCATGGAAGTGGTCAAGTGGCTGCACGAGATGCCGAAGCCCACGCTGGCGGTGATCCCGGGCGCAGCGGCCGGCGCGGGGCTGTCGCTGGCGCTGGCGTGCGACTTACGGATCGCCGCCGAGGGCGCGAAGATGACCACCGCCTTCTCGAAGGTGGGGCTGGCCGGCGACTACGGCGGCAGCTGGTTCCTGACCCACCTGGTGGGCGCGGCCAAGGCCCGCGAGCTCTACTTCACCGCCGACGTGATCACCGGCGCCGAGGCGGCCAGGCTCGGCATCGTCAACAAGGCGCTGCCGTCTGATGAGCTCGAGGCCGAGGGCAGGTCCTACGCGAAGTACCTCGCCGGCCTGCCGACCATCGCCGTCGGCTACATGAAGCGTAACCTCAACGCCGCCGCCAACGCAACGCTCTCGGAGCTTCTCGACATGGAGGCGCTGCACATGGTCCGCACCATGATGACCGAGGACCACAAGGCCGCGTCGATGGCGTTCGTGGAAAAGCGCGCACCGGTGTTCGCGGGGAGGTAGTCAGCATCCTCCCCTGCAGGGGAGGATGGTCACAGGAACGCCCGCACCACGCGGAGGAACTCGTCCAGGCGGTCGTGGTGGACCCAGTGGCCGGCGCCCTCGAACTCCGCCACGCGGCCGTCGCGGAAGTACTGCATGCGCCCGTCCTTTTCCGGATTGGACGCCCAGCTCTCCTTGCCGTTGGCGAACAGGATCGGGCAGGCGATGTTGCGCCACAGGTCCTGCAGCTCGCCCTCGGCCAGATCGACCGGCGAGAACGAGCGCACGTAGTTGTCGAACTTCCAGCTGTAGGTGCCGTCCTCGTTCTGCATCGCGCCGTGCAGGGTGAGATAGCGCGCCTGCTCCTCGGTGAGGTGGCGGTTCTCCTCCTGCATGCGGTGGAAGGCGTCCCCCAGCGTCGGGTAGCGGCGGGGAATGCGCGCGGCGAGCCGGCGGGTCTCGGCGACCCAGGCGCGGGTGCGCTCCACCGGGCCCCGCGCGGCGCGCTCGGCCATCATCGTGGGCGACGGCCCCAGCCCCTCGATCGAGACCAGCTTGACGACGTTCTCCGGGAACGCCCCGGCGTAGCGCATCGCAATCGAGCCGCCGAGCGAATGGGCGACGATGCGGCAGGGCGCCAGGCGCTGCTGGTGGATCAGCTGGGCGAGGTCGTAGACGAAGGCGCTGATCGAATAGTCGCCGCTCTCCGACCAGGCCGAGTCGCCGTGGCCGCGCAGGTCGGGGGCGATGATGTGATAGTCGCGCCGCAAGTCCGCGGCGACCCAGTCCCAGTTGCGGCAATGGTCACGCCCGCCGTGCACCAGGATCAGCGGCGGCGCGCCGGGGTTGCCCCAGTCGACGTAGTTCAGCCGCAGACGCTGGGAGATGAACGACTGCGAGGTGGGGCCAAGAAGCTGCTCGGGCATGGCCGCGCTGGATAGGCGAGATTTGGCGACAAGTCAGCCGCGTCGCTGAAGGAAGCGCCGCCGCTCGGATGCGTGAAACTTTGCCGTCGGCCAATGGTTAACAGCGCGGGTGAGCCTGCGGCCGCAGCCGCGGGCCTACGGGAGGCTGGAATGAAGAAGCTCCTCGGCATGATGGCGGTCGCCGCGCTGGCGGCGATCCCGCTCGCGACGCATGCGCAGGACCGCGACGGCTGGCGCGACCGGGGCGACGGCTATGCTCGCTCGGCCGGCGAGCACGGCTACGGCGCCAGCGCCCGCGTCTACGACCGGGATGGACGTCGGGGCGAGGCGGCGCGCGGGCGCAGCTTCGATCGCGACCGCTTCGATCGCGGCCGGGCCGACGGGCGGCGCGACTTCGCCGACCGTGACCGCGACGGCGGCCGCTTCCGCGGCGAGTTCGGCGTTGGCTTCGGCTACGGCGGCTATGACCCGTACGGCGGCTACTACGCGTACGGCGACGGCTATCCGGCCGGCGGCTACGGCGCCTACGACGTCTATTCGTACCCGGACGGATACGGGACCTATCAGCCGTTCGACTACGACTACTCGGCGCCCGACGACGCCTACTACGCGAGCGGCCCCGGCCACGGCGCCGACGCCTACGACCGCGACGGCGCGGGGCCGGACGACAGCTACGAGGCCGCGCCGAACGTCGGCTGGAGCGGCGGCGGTCCGCCGGTCGACTGCGGCCAGTGGGTCTGGCGTGAAGGCCGCGGCGCCTACCAGTGGATCCCGGCGCCCTGCGCCCGCTGACGCGAAGGGCTCTTCGACGGGCGCCGCCGACGAGGCCGCGCGGGCCTTCTTGCAAGCGTCGTTGCGCTCGTGCGAGGTGGCGGCCCCCCTTCAGGAGGCCTCGCATGAAGCTTTACGGCGCGCCGAAGCCGGCCCCGAACCCGCGGCGGGTCAGGATGTTCCTGGCCGAGAAGGGCATCGCGCTCGAAGAGACGCCGGTCGATCTGTTGACCCGCGAGCACAAGTCGGAAGCCTACCGCGCCAAGAACTCGCTCGGCCAGGTGCCGACGCTGGAGCTGGACGACGGCGCCACGATCTCCGAGACGGTCGCCATCTGCCGCTATTTCGAGGAACTGCACCCGGATCCGCCGCTCTTCGGCCGCACGGCGCTCGAGAAGGCGCAGGTCGACATGTGGGTGCGGCGCGTCGAGTTCGTTCTGATGCAGCCGGTCGGCGAACTACTGGCGGCACGCGCATCCGCGCACCGCCGCGCTCATCCATCAGTATAAGGACTTCGGCGAATCGAACCGCGAGGCCTACGCCAACGCGCAGCGCTGGCTGGACGGCGAGCTGGCCGACGGCCGGCCGTTCATCGCCGGCGAACGCCTCTCGATGGCCGACATCTGCGCCCTCTCGACGGTCGACTTCGCCCACTGGATCGGCCTTCCCCTCGACGAAGGCCGGCCGCACCTGACGGCCTGGCACGCGCGCATGAAGGCGAGGCCGAGCGCGGCGGCCTGAGGCGCTCAGCTCCGCCGGCGGACGAACCGCAGCGCCGTGCGCGCCGCCGAGAAGGCGCAGACCTTGGCGCCGCCGAGGCTGTGGGCTTCGGCAACGGCCTCCTTGGCCATCGCGCGCCCTCTCCTGGCGGGTCCATCCAGCGTGCGCAACCTAGGCCGCGGCGCGCCCAGGGTCGAGGCGAGGCTTGCCAAGCGGCGGCCCGGATCACGATAAGGCCACGCGAATGGTCCGCCTCGTCACCTACAACGTCCATCGCTGCGTCGGGACCGACCGGCGGCTCGACGTCGGCCGCGTGGCCGAGGTGATCGCCGCACAGTCGCCCGACATCGTCGCCCTGCAGGAGCTCGACGTCGGCCGTGCGCGCACCGGCGGCATCGACCAGGCGCACCGGCTGGCGCAGCGGCTCGGGATGGCCTTCCACTTCAACGCCGCCTTCACGGTCGAGGAGGAGCAGTTCGGCGACGCCATCCTCACCACGCTGCCGGAACGCCTGGTGAAGGCCGGCCCGCTCCCCGGCCATCCGCGCTTCCCGCAACTGGAGCCGCGCGGCGCGATCTGGGTGGAGATCGAGACGCCAGCCGGCGTGCTCAGCGTCATCAACACCCACCTGGGCCTGGTGCCGCGCGAGCAGCGCATCCAGGCAGCCGCGCTGGTCGGCGAGGACTGGGCGCTCGGCGCGGCGGCCGGCGCGCCGCTGGTGCTGGTCGGCGACATGAACGCCACGCCCCGCAACGCCGCCTACCGTATCCTGGCCGCGCGGCTGGCCGAGGCGCGCGCGCGCCGCGCCGTTCTCGCACCGCGCCCCGACCTTCCCCTCGACCTTCCCGGTGCTCGCCATCGACCATGTGTTCGCCAGCGATACGGTGATCGTCGACGCGGTGCGCACGCCCCTCGACCCGCTCACGCGGCTGGCCTCCGACCATCTGCCGCTGGTGGTGGACCTCAGCCTGGCGGCGCGAACGCCTGCCTGACGGCGCGCGCCTCGGCCAGCGACCGCTCGCGCCGGCGGAACGGGCGCAGCGAGTTCGAGACGTCGGTGGGATCGCCGATGTGGAACTCGGCGATGAACTCGCCGACCGGTCCCAGCCGCCTCGGCTCCAGCGGGCGCAGGCGCCGGCCCTCGTCGAGCGCCCAAAGACCCTCGGCGAGCCCGCCGCTGAGACGCTGAAATTCGGCGACCTCGGCCGCTGAGCGGTCCACCCAATGGCCGGCCAGGCGGTCGCGGAACGCGGCGAGGGCGGCGCGGTCCGCGCGGCGCGTCGGCCTCGAGCGCCGAGCTCGCATTCGGTGTCGAAGCCGTGCGAGCGGTTGTTGAGGTTGGCCGAGCTGATCCTGGCCAGCCGGTCGTCGACGACCATCACCTTGGCGTGGCCGATGATCGGCCGCCCGCCGCCGGCGTAGGGCGCGCAGCGCATGGAAGCGGCCGAAGACGTCGCTGGACTTCAGCCGCCAGAGCGCCGTCGAGCGCGCGCGGTCCATGGTGATCCGGTCGAAGTAGCTCGGGACTCCTTCCCGTGCAGACCAGCACCACCTCCGGCCCGGCCGGCTCGGCCAGCCGCGCGGCCAGCGCCTCCACCGCCAGCGGCCAGGTGAAATACTGGTTCTCCAGGTAGATCAGCGACTTGGCGCCGGCGATCGCCTCCAGCGTGATCGCGGCGATCTCGCGCACCGCGGCCCGCCCGCGCCAGCCCGGCGCGGTGCGCGCGAGGCCGAGCCGGGCGCCGTCGAGGTCGGGCGCGAGACCCGGCGGCCACAGTTCCGCGGGCGGCGTTGGCGCGGCGGGCGGCGGCTCGTCCACGGCGGCGCGCCAGCGGGCGCGGAAGTGCTCGCCGAACGCGGCGGCGATCGGCCCGTCCGCCATCGCCATCACCTCGTGGCGTGGACCGTGCGTCGGACCGCCCTCCTGCCGCCGGCGCGGGTCCTCGTCGAGGTGGGCGGTCGTATCCCAGCGGTCGGAGGCGAAGTCGGCGCCGCCGACGAACGCCAGGGCGTCGTCGATCACCACGACCTTCTGGTGGTGACAGGCGCCGAGCGGGACCGTGTCATCGAGCTCGAAACGGACGTTCGTATCCCGGAACCACGCCCTGGCGCGGTGGGGAAAGAAGTCCTGGGTGGCGCTGATCGGCAGCGCCGAGCGCCAGACCAAGAGGCGGATGTCCAGCGCCGGATTGGCGCGCGCCAGCTCGATCAGCGCGTGGCCGACGCCATACCCGGGGTCCGCGTCCGGCGCGAGCACGGCTCTGGGGTCGAAGCTCCAGCCGAGCAAGTGGATCGAGCGCCGGGCGCGCGAGATCGCTTCCGCCACGGCGCGGAAATAGGCCTGGCCGTCGACCAGGAACTTGACGCGCCCCCGCGGGGCGACGCGCCAACAGGTCTCGCCGGGCCGCAGCAGCCCCATCTCGCCTCGCCGACCTCCCAACGCTCACGCGGGCAATCGCCCTCGGAGCTTCAGGAAGGCCCGGCGAGCCCGGATGTTCCGCCGCCCGCCGGCCGCTCCCGGCGCCCCAAGGACGCCAGGAGCTTAGCCGCGGTCGGGCGAGCGGGGGAGGCTCAGCGCAGCATCTGGGACGCGCCGTGCGGCGCTGAAGCCTCCGAGCTCCCGGACCCGATCAGGGCATGGCAGACCCCGTCGCGCTCAGCGACCAGGCTGGCGTTGTCCGGCCCGGCGTGATTGGCCTGGCGCTGGGCGTCATCGCGGGCCTGGTCGGCGCGGTCGTAGATATAGCCGATGCGGCCGCCGGTCTGCGCCTTGATCAGCTGCGACATCGCCGTAGCATCCTGCGTGCCGAGCGTCTTGGAGGTCATCAGGCCGAGGCAGCGATTGGCTTCGACGAACTGCACGTCATTGAGGTGGGTCGGCTGCTCGGCGAGCGCCGGCGCGCCAGCGGCGCAGGCTAGGGCGATCAGCGCGGCGACTGTGAGTGGACGCATGACTTGGAATCTCCCGTTGCTTGGGCGGCTGTTCATGCCGCCGCTGGTCGGCCGATCCAAGTTAATTAAAGTACAGATGTTTAGATTAACTCAATGTAATGTGCCATATACTGGCCACGGTGTAAGTATTTCTTTCCGCCACTGTAAGATTGGGTCAACCGACTTGCCATGGCCGGCGCGGCGCCGCATCTGGGGGCGATGGAATCGCCGCCGATCGCCAGCCCTTGCGTGAAGATCTGCGTCGTGGACGGCGAGAGCGGCCTCTGCCTCGGCTGCTGCCGGACGTTGGCCGAGGTGGCGGGTTGGACCCGGTTCAGCGACGCCGAGCGCGCTGAGATCATGGCGGGCCTGGCGGCCCGGCGCGGCCGCATCTCCCCCGAGAAGCTCGCGCTGTTCGGCTGACGCGCCGCCCCCAACAGCCCTTGGGTCATTCATTCGTTGCAAACTGCTCACCGCTACGGTGGCCGGAACGGGCGCCAGAAGCGCGCCCGGCGAAGGTGCGCGGAAAGGCGGCGCGATGGTGAGGTTCCTGGTGATTGGCGTGATCGCCGCGCTCTGCGCGATCGGCGCGGCGCAACAGCTCAACGGGCTGGGCGCCGCTGGCGCGCCACACGCGGCAGCGGTCACAACGTCGGAGGGCCCGGCCGAGGCCGCGTCGACCTCGACCTACGGCGAGGCCTCGATCGTCAAGTCGCCGGACGGCCACTTCTGGGCGGACGCCCAGGTCAACGGCGGCCATCCGGTCCACTTCCTGGTCGACACCGGCGCGACGGCGGTGGCGTTGACGGCGAGGGACGCGGCGAGCCTCGGCATCGACCCTTCCAGCCTCAACTACGCCTATACGGTGATGACGGCGAACGGCCCGGCGCGCGCCGCCGCCGTGAAGCTCGGCGACATCTCGGTGGACCGGGCCGACGTGGCGGACGTGCAGGCGTTCGTGATCGACCAGGGCCTGCAGACCTCGCTGCTCGGCATGACCTATCTGGGGCGGCTGTCGAAGTTCGAGGCCACGCCGGACACGCTGGTCCTGAAATCGTGAGGGACTGAACCTCTAGGACGCGACGCCGGCGGCGCGCCGGGAGCGGCCGGACTTGGTCCCCGTGGCGAGCTTGGTGCGCGTCTCGCGGACCGCGATCGCCGGCAAGGACGCTGCGTTGGCCTCGAGGTAGGCCGTGACCGCCGGGCCGTGCCGCAGCGCCATCGAGCGAAGCAGCCAGGACACCGCCTTGGTGATCAGGATCGGCCGTTCGGCCTTCAACCGCTCCACCACCGCGAAGGCGAGGTCGCGGAAGCGGGCGTCGTCCGACGTGCGGGTCGGCGCGGCGAGCAGCACCAGCGCCGCGCGGCGCTTGTTGATGTTGGGATCGCCCGCCAGCCGCTCGATCAGGCCGCGCCAGCCCGACCAGTCGGGCGCCGTCGAACTCGGCGACGAGCCTGCCAGCGCAGAGGCTGTCGATCTCCGCCCAGCCGTTCAGATGGTCGAGCCACGCCTCGACCATGCTCGGCGTGACGAGGCGCCGGACCCGGGCGGTCGTGGCGATGATGATCGCCGCCAGTATCTTCTCCTCGAACGCCTCGCCACGGATGAGCCGGTCCGCCACGGCGAGCAGGTCGGCGTCGGCGGCCTTGCGATGGGCCGCCAGCCAGGCGCGGGCGATGCGACGCTGGTCGGGAACCGAGACGTTGAAGAACGGGTGGCCGCTGCCGGTGTAGGAATCGTTCTGCTGGCCACCGCGATAGGGCTTCCCGGCGGCGCGCAGCTGCGCGACGAGCGCCGCACGTTCGGCTTCGGCATCGAGAGCCGCGGTCATGACGGCAAGCTTAGCCGACCCCGGGCGATGATCGCCAGAGCTGCCGCCGGGTGAATCTGGACGGGCGGCGGCGCGCGGGCGCTAGATGCGGCCTTCAGAGACGCCCGGAGGACGCCATGGCCGACGAACCCATCCTGCTGACCGACGATCCGGCCCCGCATGTGCGGCGGATCACGCTGAACCGGCCCGCCAAGCGCAACGCGCTCTCCAATGCCTTGCGCGGCGAGATGTTCAAGGCGCTGGAGGCGGGCGACGCCGACCCCGAGGTGAGGGTGATGATCCTGCGCGGCGCTGGAACCTGCTTCTCGTCGGGCTACGACCTCGCCGGCACAGGACCCCTGCCCTACCACACCGCCGGCGGCCAGGGTCAGTGGGCCCGGCACGTGGTCGAGGGCTGCTTCAAGATCTGGGACCTCGCCAAGCCGGTGATCGCCCAGGTGCACGGCTGGTGCCTGGCCGGCGGCTCGGAGCTGGCGACCGCCTGCGACCTCGTCTACGTCGCCGAGGACGCCCAGATCGGCTACCCGCCGGTGCGCACCATGTCGCCGCCCGACAACCACTACCACGCCTGGCTGATGGGCCTGCGCCCGGCGATGGAGCAGATGCTGACGGGCGACGCGATGGACGGGCGCGAGGCGGTGCGGGTCGGCTTCGCCAACCGCGCCTTTCCCGCCGCGGAGCTGGAGGCGCAGGTGCTGGCGATGGCCGAGCGCATCGCCCAGGTCGACCCGGAGCTCGCGCAGCTGAACAAGCGGCTCGTGCACCGCCAGATGGAGGCGATGGGGCTGCGCGCGGGCCTGCGGGCCGGCACCGACCTGCACGCGCTCGGCTGGTCGACCGCCGCCTCGCGCGCCTACATGGCCAAGATGCGCGAAGGCGTGAAGGAGGCGCTGACCGCCCGCGATGCGGCATTCGGCGACTACCGGACCGGGGCGAAAGCCGGCGGCTGAGCTGGAAAGGCTCGCCAATGCCTGACGCGCCGCCGCAAGCAGCCCGCCCGTCCACGGCGCACGGCTACACGATCCGGCCGCTCGAGGCGTCGACCTGGGAACCGTTCGCAGAGCTGGTCGAGCGCAACAACGGAATCTACGGCGGCTGCTGGTGCATCGCGTTCCACACTGCCTATCAGCGCGGCGTGAGCGACCCGCGCACACTGAAGGAGCAGTTGGTGCGCACGAACCGGGCGCATGCGGCGCTGGTGTTCGACGAGAGCGGCCTCGTCCAGGGCTGGTGCCAATATGGCGATCCGGAGGAGCTCGCCCTGCGGCACGTGCGGGCCTACGAGAAAGACCCCCCGCCCCGCGCGCAATGGCGCATCACCTGCATCTTCGTCGACAAGCGCCATCGCGGGGAAGGCGTCGCCCGGGCCGCGCTGGAGGGGGCGATCGACCTGATCGCCACGGCCGGCGGCGGGCGCGTCGAGGCGATCAGCGAGACGACCGCCGACCGCGAAGCGCAGGGCCGGTTCCTCTTCAGCGCCACCGTCGAGCTTTTCGAGCAATTCGGGTTCGCACGCGGGCGGCAGGTCGGCAAACACGCCTGGATCGTGAGCCGCGTGATCGCTCCGGCGCCAGCGCACTGAAGTGCGCCCCCTCATGCTCGGGTTTGGCCGGGCCGGGCGCGACAATCCGGGTCGCAGCCGCTAGGGTTGGTTCCCATTACGGGAGGGGCATCATGCGCATTCACGCGTGGCTTGCGGCGCTGGCCGCCGGGCTGGCGATGGCGGGCGGCGCGGTCGCGGCGACGCAGTCGCTGACCATCCTGCACGACAACGACATCCACGGGCACCTGCGCAGCTTCTGCTACGTCGAGGTGGCGAAAGGGCCGGACGAGCACTGCGAGATCGGCGGGGCGGCTAGGCGGGCGACGCTGGTGAAGCGGCTGCGGGCGGAGGCCAAGGCGCCGGTGCTGCTGATCGATTCCGGCGATACGTCGACGCGCGGGCCGCTCGTGACCCAATACGAGGGCCTCGACGAGGTCGCCGCCATGAACGCCATCGGCTACGACCTGGCGGCCATCGGCAACAACGAGTTCAAGCTCAAGGACGCCGCTGACGCCCATGACGCGGCGGGCGCGCAGGCTGCGCTCGCCAAGCTGATCGGCCAGTCGCGCTTTCCGTGGATCTGCGCCAACGCCACCGAGGCCGACGGCTCGCCGCTGCCGGGCGTGAAGCCGTTCATCGTCATCCGCATCGGCAGGCTGCAGGTGGCGTTCCTGGGCCTGACCACCGGCCGCTCGGGCGCCTACCCGCAGACCAAGGGCCTGAAGATCATCGACCCGGTCGAGGCGGCCAAGGTCTGGATCCCCAAGGCGCGCGCCGAGGCCGACGTACTGATCGCCGTGACCCACGACGGCGTGGCGGACGACCAGCGGCTGGTGCACGAGACCACCGGTATCGATGCGGTGGTCGGCGGGGACAGCCACACCTACCTCTACCAGCCGCTGGTCTGGAAGAACGCTGCCGGCCAGGATACGCCCATCGTGCAGGACGGCGAGTTCGGCGTGCGGCTCGGCCGCTTCGACCTCATGTTCGAGAGCAACGCCGCGCACGGCTGGCGGCTTGTCCGCTATGCCGACGAGCTCCTGCCGGTGAACGGCGACCTGACGCCGGACCCGCGGCTCGCGGCGCTGGCCGAGCGCTACGCCCGCCCGCTCGACGTGCGGGTCGGCGAGATCGGGCGGATCGGCGCCACGCCGAAGGAACGACTGGCGCTGACCGCGGACGGCCTTGCCCAGGCCTGGAAGGCCGCGGCCGGGACCGAGGTCGGCCTGCAGCCGGAGGGCGACCTGTTCGAGGTGTTCCGCACCAGGGACGTCACCCGCTACCAGGTGCGCGCTATCGTTCCGTTCCACGACACCGTCTGGAAGGGCGAGCTCGTCGGCGCGAAGCTGAAGGCGCTGCTGGAGACGCCCAGCCGGGTCGGCGGCGTGATGCACGCCACCATCGATCCCGCCACGATCGATCCAGCGAAGACCTACACCGTCGCCACCACAGACTTCGTGGCCCAGGCCGCGGTTCCCGGCGGCGTCGACACCCACCAGGACGCCCGCGACGCGATCGAGGCCTGGCTGAAGTCGCAGCCTGGAGGCTGAGCGCGGCCATGAAGCCGAAGATCTCGATCGTGTCGTTGAGCGTCGCCGACCTCGGGCGGGCGCTGGCCTTCTATCGGGACGGCCTCGGCTTTCCGACCCACAACTACGACGACGGCGACGACTTCATCCTGCTGAAGCTGGAAGGCGCGTGGCTGTCGCTGATGCTGCGCGATCCGGCGAAGATCGCGCTGGCGCCCGGCGCCGCCACCATGGCGATCTCGCACAACGCGCCCTCGAAAGCGGAGGTGGACGCGGCGTACGAGCTGGCGCTGAGCGTCGGCGCAACGTCGGTGCAAGCGCCGGAGGACGCGCCCTGGGGCGGCTACGAGGCCGCGTTCGCCGATCCGGACGGCCACGTCTGGGGCCTGGCCTGGAACCCGTTCACCGACCTGACGTGAGCCGCCAGAAGCGCGATCATATTGGGCCCGCAGAAGCCGGCGCGGCGCGGCGCCGCCGGAAGGCTTGACCGGTTCCTGCCCCGGACGCAGGGTCCGGCGAGGATGAGGCCCCGGCGACGAGGCGAACAGCCCCGGCGACGACTGACGCGCAGCCAAGGCTTGACGGTGGTCATTTCCGCTGCGTTGGGTCAGCTGCGCCGCGCCCGGCGGCTGGTCTTTGAAATCGTGAAAAGGAAGAATCGCCCCTCGGGGTGGGGGCTCGCGCGCAAAAACATGCCGATCGCCCAAATCTCGCCGCCGATATCTACGGTGACTCGGAGTTATCCACCGGCCTTCTGAGCATGATCGTTGCCCACAAGGCCCGCGCGGCGTCACGCTGTGTCGTGGGCGCGTCGCCGACCAGCAGCCATCGCCCGGCGGCCTAGGAGTACGCGACCTCGCTCGCCGGTTCGGCGCCGCGCGCGGCGGCTTCGGCGAGCGCGACCAGGGCGTGCTCGATCACCTCGACGCCGGCGCCCGGCTTCGCCCCCTCGACCGTGAGGATGCGGCGCCAGGCGCGGGCGCCGGGGCGAGCGTGGAAGAGGCCTAGCATGTGGCGGGTCATCGCGGCCAGGTGCGTCCCGCGCGCCAGCTCGGCGCGGACGTAGGGCAGGTAGCGCGCCACCGCTGCCTCGGGCGTGACCTCGGCGCCCTCCCCGAACAGCCGCCGGTCGGCTTCGCCCAGCCGCCAGGGCTCGTGGTAGGCGGCGCGGCCCAGCATGACGCCGTCGACGTGCGCCAGATGCGCCTCGGCCTCGTCGAGGCTGGCGATCCCGCCGTTGATGACGACGGTGAGGTCCGGCCGCTCGCGTTTCAGCCGCCAGACCAGCGGATAGTCGAGCGGCGGGATCTCGCGGTTCTGCTTCGGCGACAGCCCCTGCAGCCAGGCCTTGCGGGCGTGGACCACGAACAGGGTGACGCCGGTCGCGACACAGGCGTCGACCAGGGCGAAGAGCGCCGCCTCAGGGTCCTGGTCGTCGACGCCGAGGCGGCACTTGACCGTGGCGGGGATGGCGACCGCGGCGCGGATCGCGGCCATGCAGTCGGCGACCAGCGCCGGCTCGACCATCAGGCAGGCGCCGAAGCGGCCGCTCTGCACCCGGTCCGACGGGCAGCCGACGTTGAGGTTGATCTCATCGTAGCCGAGGTCCTCGGCCAGGCGCGCGGCGTGCGCCAGCTTGGCGGGCTCGGCGCCGCCCAGTTGCAGCGCCACCGGATGCTCGGCCGGATCGAAGCCCAGGAGCCGCGCCCGGTCGCCGTGGATCACGGCGTCGGCGGTCAGCATCTCGGTGTAGAGCCGCGCGCGGCGCGTGAGCGTCCGATGCAGCCGCCGGCAATGCCGGTCGGTCCAGTCCATCATCGGCGCGACGCAGAGGCGATGATCTAAGTCACTGATATCCAAAATGTTTTCCGAGAGTTGTCGGTCCAGTCCGACACTGCGCCGACGGCGCGCTTCGTGTTGGCGCGCTGGAAAGCATTAGCGAATTCGGGGCGGAGACTTCAATCCGGCGCCGCGAATGCGATAGAGCGCACACGAGGGCCACGCAGTTGTGGAAGTGGAAGTCGCCGAGCCGGCCAGCCCAACCCAGCCGGCGGCGCGGGCCAGACACCGTCGGACGACCGCGCGTCCTTGCTGCCTGGACCTGGATAGCGTGCGACAGCCCGTCCCCATCATCACTCTTTCCTCACGGGTCCTGGGGTCAAACCCGGGCAGGGCGCGCGCGGCTTAGATCGATGAAGCGACAGCTATAGCGCCGATCGCCGACCCGGCGAAGCCCGCTTCGGCGGGGCCGGACGACCGTGTGCGCGACCGACTTCACCTTTCGCGAGGCTTCGCGGCGCCACTGGCATTGCCGCCGCTGAAGCCAGTAGCGAATATCGGGGGACGCAAGATCGAGAGGAAGCTGGGGGTTGCAGAGCGGTGAGGGCTCCGTCGACGCTCTATCGATCGGTGCCGCCGGCCGCTCGCAAGGCTGTCGCGAACGTCTCGCGCATCGCAGCCATTCCTGCGGTGCGCGTGACGCTGGCGTTCATCGCGGTGGCCGTCGCGCTGTGGCTGGTGCGCGATCAGCTGCAACAGATCAGCCTCAGCGACGTCCTGGCCGCCCTGCGGGCGACGCCGCCCTTCGCCATCGCGCTTTCGGCGCTGTTCACCGCCTTGAGCTTCGCCTGCCTGGCTGTCGTGGAGTGGCAGGCGCTGAAGATCATCGGCCGGCCCCAGGCGCCCTGGCGGGTGGCGATCGCCTCCTTCGCCTCCAACGCCATCTCGATCGTGATGGGATTCGGCGTGGTGAGCGGCACCGCCGTCCGCCTACGGACCTACGCTTTCGCCAAGCTGAAGGCCTCGGAGATCGGGCGACTGGTCGTGCTCGTCCAGGTCGCGACGGTCGCGAGCGGGGTCGTCGCCCTGGGCGTCAGCCTGCTTCGCTGGCTGCCGCGGGCCCTCGAGAAGTCCTCCGACGGGTGGCTCATCCTGGCGCGCGACATCGCCCTCCTGGCGCCGGTCGCCCTCTGGTTCGTGCTCTTCCGAGCGCCCGGCTCCGAGCGCAACCCGGCGCTCACCATCAGCGACCGGTTCATCGCCCTGGCGGCGGGCCTGGGCGATTGGCTGTTCTCGGGCGCGGCCCTCTTCGTCCTCAGCTCGTTCGTCCTGTCGCCGCAGGACTTGAGGGGATTCGACGCCTTCATGACCGTCTTCTGCCTGGGCTCGCTCATCGGCAGCATCTCCGGCGTTCCGGGCGGCCTCGGAATCCTCGAGGCGGTCATGCTCGGCTTGCAGACCAGGCGCCACCACGCCCACGAAACCGCCGCGGCGCTGATCCTCTACCGGGTGATCTATTTCCTCGGGCCGTTGCTGGTGACCGTCTTGGCCGCCTCGGCCCAGCGGGCGAAACAACTCGCGCTGGACCTAGCCCGCGCGGTCGGCCGCGAGCCGCCAGGCGCCCCGTGAAAGGGCTGCGATGATCGGCGCGGGGCTGACGCTGGCGCCGCCGTTCCTGCCGATCGTCGGCCAATGGTTCCGGTTCGTGCCTCTGCCCGCGCCCTACTTCGGCTTCCTGGCGGCCGCCGTGGCCGGCTTCCTGGTGACAATCGAAGCGGCGAAGCGGGTCTTCTTCGCGCTGATGGCCCCCGCGACGGCGAACGGGACCTTGCCGCGGATGCGAGTCGACTTGCAGGCCTGAAGCGCGCACCGTGAGCTTACCGAACCCCGATCCTGAGAGGAGCGGGATATGACCGAGTCCACCGAAGAGTTCGTTCACCGGAAGAACGTCAAGGCTTGCACCAGACAACTGGCGGCGACGGCGGATAGGGCCCAGCGTAAGCAGCTGATGGCGTTGCTCTCGGAAGAGCAGGCGCGGGCGAAGGCTGAGGGCTGGACGCCGCTATTCGACCTGAGGGCGACGCTACCTTTGTGAGGCCTACGCGAGGGCCTTCAGGCGCGGTTAGCGAGCTTCGTCGCCAGATCGGCGACCTCCACGAGCAATGCCTTCAGGAGAATGGTCTGCGCTTGCGCCTGGGCCAGGGCTTCGAGCTTCGCGTCGCCCTTTGCCTCCGCATCGGATACGACGCGCTCGGCGACGACGATGGCGTTTTCTGCATTCGTCATGCCGCATGTTAACCCCGCCGCCGTGCGCGCACCATGCTTGTCAACGGCGCGCTTCGGCGGGGTGGCCGATCGGTTGCGCATCCCGCCGCGGCTGCCCATGCTGATCGACGCGCGGCGCGGAATGAATTATCGCACGTAACATAAGCCCAGGAGCTTGCGTCCCGAGCCATCCGGCGAGCGAGGCGCGCAAAAGGAGCAGGCCGGAGGGGCCGGGAAGGAGTGGAGTCGATATGGAGTTGAAACCGGGATCGCGCTGGAAGAGCGCCGTCTGCGACACCGAGGTTGTGGTGGTGCGCGCGACGGCGGGCGACATCGCGCTCGAGTGCGGCGGCCATCCGATGGTGGCGCACGCCGACGCCAAGCCGGCCGGGCTGGCGATGTCGGCCGACCACGCGCAGGGCACCGCGCCCGGCAAACGGTTCGCCGACGATGTGACCGGCCTGGAAGTGCTCTGCACCAAGGGCGGCAAGGGTTCGCTGTCGCTCGGCGGCCGGCCGATCGGCGCCAAGGAAGCCAAGAAGCTTCCCGCCTCGGACTAGCGGGCCATGCATACGGCCCTCCTGCTGGAGATGGCGGCCGGCGCGCTCGGCGACCGCATCGCGACGGGCCCGCTCAGAGGCGGCGTCACCTATGACGAGCTGGCGGCCAGGGCGCGCGCCGGCGGCCATTGGCTGCGCGGGCACGATGCGGCGAACGTCGTCTTCATCGGCCTGAACGGCGCGGCGCTGCCGACCGCGCTGTTCGCCGCCGCCGAGATCGGCCGGCCGTTCGCGCCGCTGAACTACCGGCTGCCGGACGCCGAGCTGCGGCGGCTGCTGGCGCGCACCGCGCCCTCGATCGCCATCGTCGACGACGACATGGTGGGTCGCGTCGCCGGCGTCGAAGGCGTCCGCATCGAGCCGCGCAGCGCCTTCGAGGCCGCCTGCGTCGACCCCGAGAACCGCGACAGCGAGCACCCGGAGCCGGACCGCGACATCGCCGTTCTGCTGTTCACCAGCGGCACCACCGGCGATCCGAAGGTGGCCGTGCTGCGCCACCGGCACCTGGCGTCCTACGTGATCTCGACCGTCGACTTCATGCACGCCGAGGAGGACGAGGCGACGCTGGTCTAGCGTGCCGCCCTACCATATCGCCGGCATCGCCGCGATCCTGACCTCGGTCTACGCCGGCCGGCGCACCGTCTACCTGCCGACCTTCACGCCGGAGGACTGGGTGGCGATGGCCGCCGCCGAGCACGTCACCCACGCCATGGTGGTGCCCACCATGCTGGGCCGGATCCTGACCGTGCTGGAGCAGCGCGGCGAGACGCTGCCGCACCTTCGCTCGCTCTCCTACGGCGGCGGGCGAATGCCGGCCGCGGTGATCGAGACGGCCTTGACCCTGCTCCCCAACGTCGATTTCGTGAACGCCTACGGCCTCACCGAGACCAGCTCGACGATCGCCGTGCTGACCGCCGACGACCATCGCGCCGCGCTCGGCTCGGACGATCCGAACGTGCGCCGCCGCTTAAGCTCGGTCGGGCGGCCGCTGCCGTCGCTGGAGCTGGAGATCCGCGGGCCGGACGGCGAGGTGCTGCGGCCCGGCCAGTCGGGCGAGGTCTATGTGCGCGGCGAGCAGATCAGCGGCGAATACCTGCACAAGAAGGTGCTGCAGGACGACGGCTGGTTCGCCACCAACGACGCCGGCTGGCTGGACGAGGACGGCTACCTCTTCGTGGAGGGCCGGCTCGACGACGTGATCGTGCGCGGCGGCGAGAACATCTCGCCCGGCGAGATCGAGGACGTGCTGCGCCTGCATCCGCAGGTCGCCGACGTGGCGGTGTTCGGCGTGCCGGACGACCAGTGGGGCGAGAAGGTGGCCTGCGCGCTGGTGGCCCGCGACGGCCATCCCCCGATCGACGAGCTGGCCGGCTGGGTGCGCTCGCGCCTGCGCTCCACCAAGACGCCGGAGGTGTGGAGCTTCCGCGACGCGCTGCCCTATAACGACACCGGCAAGCTGCTGCGCCGCCAGCTGAAGGCGGAGATGTCCGACCCCGCCGCGCAAGCGCTGGCGGCGGTCTAGCAGCGGAGGCGCGGATGGCGCCGGGCCGACCGCCGCAAGAGGTGCTGACCGACCTCATGCTGCTCGGCGGCTCGGGCTACGCCATCGTGGAACTGGACTATGGGCACGAGGCGAAACCGGCAGGCGTGGGCGTGGTGTGGATCGGCGCTGACCGCGCCGGCGGGCTGCCGCGCGTCGACGTCGAGCGCTTCGACATCCTGCTGACGAGCCGGCGCTCGCCACCCTCGCCGTGGGTTCACGCCTCGGATTTCGACGGGGCCCTGGCCCTGCTCGCGGCCCAGGTCGAGCTGCATCCGGTCGCAAGCGCCGTGGCCGCCCAGGTGCTGCGGGCGACTCTGAAGCTATCGTTCGCCGAAGCCCTGACGCTGGAATCGCTCGCCTACTCGATGCTGCTGGCGTCGGGCGAGTTCCAGGCCTGGCGCAACGCGCGGCCCCGGCGCGAGTACGCCGAGACGGGCGCCCCGCGGGTGCTGATCGACGACGATGGTCCGGGCCTCTCGATTGCGCTGAACCGCCCTGAACGCCGCAACGCCGTCGACGCGGCCATGCGAGATGCGCTGACCGAGGCGCTCGCTTACGCATTGGACCACCCCGACGCGCCGCCCGTGACCCTGCGGGGCGCCGGACCGTCGTTCAGCGCCGGCGGCGACCTCGACGAGTTCGGGCAGGCGGACGATGTGGGCGTGGCGCACCTGATCCGGACGCTGCGTTCGCCGGCCGCACTCGTGAACGCGCTGGGCGATCGGATCACCGCGCGGCTGCATGGGGCCTGCATCGGCGCGGGCATCGAGGTCCCGGCCGCAGCGGGTCGGGTCACGGCCGCGCCTGGAAGCTTCTTCCGCCTGCCGGAGGTGTCGATGGGGCTGATCCCCGGCGCTGGCGGCACGGCCTCCATCCCACGCCGCATTGGGCGCCATCGCGCCGCCTGGATGGCGATCTCCGGCGACGACGTCGACCTGGCGACCGCGCTCGCCTGGGGCCTGGTCGACGCGGAAGGCCCGCCGTGAGCCTGATCGCCCCGGCGCTGGCGCAGCTCTTGGCCGACGTCGCGCGGCTGACTGGCGAGCTCGGGCGTCGGGTCGACGTGGCGGCGCTGGGCGCCACCGACCGCCGCGGGCAGCTGAAGCTCAGCGCCCCCGGCCGCTTCTCCCCCAACCGCGCCTGCGGCCTCTTCCGCGCCAGCGACGGCTGGATCGCCGTCAACCTCGCCCGCGACGAGGACCGCGAGCTGATCCCGGCCTGGCTGGGCGCCGGCCTGGACGAGGACCCTTGGACGGCGCTGGCCCGGGAGGCGCGGCGGCGGGCGGCCGCCGACCTGATCGAGGGCGCCATCCTGCTCGGCCTGCCGGCCGGACGGGTTGGCGAGGCAAGCGCCGACCGCCTCGCGCCGCCGGCGCTGCGGATGGCCGAGCCGCGCCGCCGCGATCGCGCCGGGGCCTTTCGCGTCGTCGACCTCTCGGCGCTCTGGGCCGGGCCGCTCTGCGGCGCGGTGCTGGCGGCGATGGGCGCAAGCGTGACCAAGATCGAGAGCGCCGCCAGGCCGGACCCCACCCGCACCTCGACGCCCGACTTCTTCCGCCGCCTGAACGGGACCAAGGCCGAGCTGCGGCTCGACTTCAGGTCCGCGGCAGACCTCGCGCGGCTCAGGGACGAGATCATCGCCGCCGACGCGGTGATCACCAGCGCCCGGCCGCGCGCCTTCGCCGGCCTCGGGATCGAGCCGGCCGACGTCTTCGCAGCCAACCCGTCGCTGGTTTGGGTGGCAATCACCGGCCACGGCTGGACCGGCGAGGCTTGCCTTCGGGTCGGCTTCGGCGACGACACCGCGGCGGCCGGCGGCCTGGTTCGCTGGACCGCGCGGGGCGAGCCGCGCTTCGCCGGCGACGCCCTCTCCGATCCGGTGACCGGCCTCGCCGCGGCGCTGGGCGCGCTCACGGCTCTCGCGGCCGGCGGCGGCGTGCTGGTCGATGCGGCGATGGCGAAGGCCGCGGCGGCCGCAGCGGCGATGGCGCGCCTCGAGGCGGCGGCGTGAACACGCTCGTCCTGCGCGACGTCGAGGTCGCCGGCCGGCGGGTCGACGTGCGGCTGGCGGACGGGCGGATCGCGGCGATCGCGACCCGCCTGCCCCGCGGTAGCGGCGACGAGGTCGACGGGCGTGGCGGCGCGCTGATCCCCGGCCTCGCCGACCACCACATCCACCTCTTCGCCCTGGCCGCGCAGCGAGACTCGATTGCGCTGGACGACGTGCGCAGTCCGGCCGAGCTGGCGCAGCGGATGGGCGACGCGACGGCGGCGCGACCGGCCGGCGCCTGGGTCCGCGCCACCGGCTACCACGAGCGGATGGCCGGCGAGCTGGACGCCGCCGCGCTGGACGCCCTCGCGCCCCGCCATCTGCTGCGCGTCCAGCACCAGACCGGCGCGCTCTGGGTGCTGAACAGCGCGGCGCTGGCGGCGGTCCGCGCCGACGACGGGCCGGCCTGCGTGGAGCGGGACGCGGGCGGTCGTCCGACCGGGCGGATCTGGCGGGGCGATGCGTGGCTGCGGGGCCGGATCGGCGCCGAGCCGCCGCCGCTGGCGCCCATCGGCCGTCAGCTCGCGGCCAGCGGCGTCACCCAGCTGACCGACGCCACGGTCGCCACCGACGCCGACGCCGCGGCGCGGCTGGCGCACGCCCGCCGCGCCGGCGACCTGCCGCAGCGGCTGACGCTGATGAGCGGCGCCCCGCTGACGGCGCCGCCGGACGGCGCGTTCGCGGTCGGGCCGGTAAAGGTGCTGCTCGACGACCACGCGCTGATCGACCTGGATGACTTCACCGCCCGCATCGCCAGCGCCCGCCGCCAGGGCCGCCGGGTGGCGGTGCACTGCGTGACGGCCGGCGAGCTGGCGCTGACGCTGGCGGCGTTCGAGGCGGCCGGCGCCCGCCCCGGCGACCGGATCGAGCATGGCGGCGTCATCCCGGCGGCGGCGATCGGGCAGATCCGCCGGCTGGGGCTGACCGTGGTCACCCAGCCGGCCTTCGTCGCCGAGCGCGGCGACCGCTACCTCGCCGAGGTCGAGCCCGCCGAGCAGGCCGACCTCTACCGCTGCGCCAGCCTGAAAGCGGCCGGCGTGCCGGTGGCGGGCAGCTCCGACGCGCCCTACGCTTCGCCCGATCCCTGGGCGGCGATGGCCGCCGCGATCCACCGGCGGACTGCGGCGGGCGTGACGCTGGGCGGTCCCGAACGGATCGACGCCGCCGAGGCGTTGGCGCTGTACGTCGGGCCGGCGGATGACCCCGGCGGCCCGCCGCGCCGCGTGGAGACCGGCGCGCCGGCGGACCTGTGCCTGCTGCCGGGTTCCGCTCGCCGAGGCATTGGCCGACCCCTCGGCCGAGTTGGTCCGCGCGACTTTCATCGGCGGACGTGTCGTCCATGAAGGATAGCCGCCAGATCGCGCTGAGATATGGCTGACGCCGCGCTGCGATCGGCTTCAAGGGCGACGCTGCACCCAAAAAAGTGCCCGCAGCGCGGGCTTTTTTGTGCGCGCCGCCGGCGGGGCAGGGTCAGACAAGGCGATCGCCGCATCGGACGAAAAAGGCCCGCTGCGGCGGTTTTTCAGCCCGCCGCGCGGGACGGACATTCGGGGAGGGGTGTCCCTACCGCCCCTTGAACTCCGCTGGGCGCTTCTGGAGGAACGCCGCGACGCCTTCGCGGAAGTCCTCGGTGCGGCCGGCGATGGACTGGCGCTTGGCTTCCAGCGAGAGCTGGTCGGCCCAGTCCGTATCGAGGCTGTCCCAGATGGTCTGGCGGATCAGGCCGAGCGAGGCCGGCCCGCGGGCGAGCTCGCCGGCCAGCGCCATCGCGGTCGGCATCAGCTCGGCGTCGGGGACCACCCGGTTGATCAGGCCCCACTCCAGCGCCTTGGCGGCCGGCAGCCGCTCGCCCAGCAGCGCCATCTCCATCGCCCGCGCCCGGCCGATCATCCGCGGCAACAGGTAGGTCGAGCCGCCGTCGGGGATCAGGCCGATGCGGCGGAAGGCCTGCAGGAAGTAGGCGCTCTCGGCCGCCACGATCAGGTCGCCCATCAGCGCCATCGAGCAGCCGACCCCGGCCGCCGCGCCGTTCACCGCGGTGACCAGCGGGACCTTGAGGTTGCGGACCTTGGTGACGAGCGGGTTGTAGACCGTCTCCAACGACGAGCCTGCATCGCCGCTAACGCCGCCCGCGCCGGCCCCGCCGGAGAGGTTGGCGCCCGAGCAGAAGCCCCTGCCCTCGCCTGTCAGCACGATCGCCCGCGTCGACGAGCCCTCGGCGGTGGCCGCGTCGAAGGCGGCCGTCAGCTCCTGCGCGGTATCGACGCCGGCCGCGTTCATGGTCGCCGGATCGGCGAACGCGATGACGGTGATCGGCCCGTCCTCGCTGACCTTGATCTTCGTGTAACTCATGACCGCCTCCGCTCAGCTCTTATGTGAGCCTAGCGCAAGCGACCGCTGACCCGAAGTCCGTCAAGCGTGCTTGGGCGATGTTCACGCCGCGGGTGCAGCGGGGTCGCGCGCTTCGGTCGGGATGGCGTCGTAGAGCGTCGCCGGCGTGATGCCGAGGCGCCGGCGCGCCGCCTCCAGCGGCTCGGCCAGCAGGGCGACGTAGTCCTCGCCCGGCAACCACTTGGCCGCCTTGCCGCGCTTGTAGCCCTGCCAGATGGCCGCCCTGTAGGGATGGCCGCCGCGCCGCCGCGACCTGAGCGCCGCGCCGAGCGCGATCACCGCCCATCCCATGCTGCCGGTCTGGCCGAACGAGAAGGCGACGAGGCAGGCCTCGCCGAGGCCGTCGCGGTGGTAACCGGTCAGCACGTGCCAGATGTCGTGGGAATCGCGGATGCGGCGGCCGAACCAGGCGTAGGGATGCGGCTCGTCGACCGCCGTGCCGCGGCGCTCGCGGCTGATAGCGGCGAGTCCGTCGGCCGAGAGCCGCTCGCTGCGCACGAAATCGCGGTAGGCGGCGCCCACCGTGCCGGACGCGAAGCTGTCGAGCCAGGCGCCGTCCATCAGCTTCGGGGCCAGCTCGACGTGCTCGTAGGCCAGGCGCCCGCCGCCCGGCGTCGCCATCAGCCGCGCAAAGTTGCGCTGGGTGGTGGGGCCGTTCAGCGCGCCCATGATCTCGAACACCTGGCCCGTGTCCTCCTTGTCGCGCAGCAGGCGGCGCAGCGCCTTCAGCGCCTTCAGCCACTGGCGGCGCGGACGCACGAACCGTCGGGCGGCGGCAGACGCGCTGGGGGCCGACCCGGCGGCGGACGGCAGGGTTTCGGTCATGGCCATGGACTCTACTCCTTTGACTGGGCGGCGGTTGCGGCGGCGCGGCCCGCCTCGGTGAGGAAGGCGCCCTCGATCATGCGGCGCATGACGCGGCCGACGGCGGCGAGGTCGATCGCCTCGCCCCAGCTGGCCTGCAGCATCAGGCCCTGGAAGGTCGCGATTATGATCCGGGAGGCGGCGTCAGGATCGAGGTCGGCGCGCACTTCGCCCACTTGCTGGCCGCGCTCGATCAGGCGGACGATCGCGCTGCGGATCGTGGCGAGGCCGCCGGTGACGCTCTCGTGGATGCGCGGATTGCGCAGCGCCTCGGCCCAGCCCTGGATCCCGACGCGCCCCGTCTCCATCCGGCGCGGATCGCCGAGCGATCTGCCGTAGAGCTCGATCATCAGGAAGAGGCCGTGGACGGGGTCGGGCTCGCTCTGGGCCAGCGCGTGCAGGAACGCCTCGCGCTGGTGGCGGTCGTCGGCCAGCGCCACGACGATGTCGTCCTTGGTGGCGAAGTAGAGGTAGAGGGTTCCCTGGCTCACCCCGGATTCCCGCACGATGTCGGCGGTGGTGGTGGCGTGGAAACCGTCCCGCGAGAAGCACGCCAGCGCCGCGTCCAGGATCTGCTGGCGGCGGCTCTCTCGCTTGGCTTCGGTGATCTTGGGCATCGGCTATAAAAACTGACTGATCAGTCGTTATTATCTGAGCGGCGGACGTGCGTCAACCCTGTCGGCCCAACCAACCATGTCATCCTGGACAAGCCGCGCAGGGGCGCAGATCCGGGATCTACTTCACCGGCGCGAGAAGTAGATCCCGGATGAGTCCCGCCTGACGGCGGGCTCTGCGGGATGACACTGGTTGTGTTGAGAGGGCGCGGGCTGGGCCGGCAGCCCCTACCCCCCGCCGTTGATGTTGATCTTCTGGCCGTTGGCGTACGGGTTGGCGGAGGAGACCAGCCAGGTGACGGCGGCTGCGACGTCCTCCGGCGTCGAGACGCGGCCGAACGGCGAGCGGGCGTCGAGCTGGTGGATGTCCTCGATGCCGGTGGTCGCGCGGGTGAGGCGCTTGCCCATTTCGGTGACCGTCAGGCTGGGCGCGACGATGTTGGTGCGGATGCCGTGCTCGCGCTCCTCCTTGGCGAGGGTCAACGCCAGCGCCTCCATCGCGGCTTTGCCCATGTTGTAGGGCGCGCCTCTGGCCCCCATGCCGAGCGTGGCGACCGACGAGATCATCACGATGTCGCCCCGGCCTTCACCGCGCATGTGCGGCACGACCAGCTTGGAGAGGTAGTGCGGGCCGAAGGCGTGGACGCGCACCACGCGCTCCATCTCGGCCGGATCGGTGTCGACCACCGCCTGGCCGCGGCTGGCGATGCCGGCGTTGTTGACGAGGATGTTGATCTTGCCGAAGTCGCGGAGGACGCCCTCGACCATCTTCTCATCCTCGTCCCAGTTCTCGACCGAGGCCTGGTAGGCCTTGGCCTTGCGGCCCATGGCCTCGATCTCCTTCACCACCTCTTCGGCCGCCTCGGCGTCGCGGCGGTAGTTGACGGCGACGTCGGCGCCGGCCTCGGCGAGCGACAGCGCGATGGCCCGGCCGATGCCGCGCCCGCCGCCGGTGACCAGCGCCACGCGCCCCGAAAGATCGATCTTCATTCGTAAATCTCTGCCCTAACGCGTTGTTCTGATTAGAAGACGGTGTAGCCGCCGTCGATCACGAAGAGATCGCCGGTGTGATAGCGCGAGGCGTCGGAGGCGAGGTAGACCGCGATGCCGGCGAAGTCCTCCGGCTCGCCCCAGCGGCCGACCGGCACGCGCCCGATCACCTTCTCGTTGAACTTGTCCCAGTTCTGCGCCGCCGCGGTCATGTCGGAACGGATCCAGCCTGGCAGGATGACGTTGGCGCGCACGCCGTGGCGGCCGTATTCGACCGCCAGGCCCCTCATCATCGCGATCACCGCCCCCTTGGTGGAGGCGTAGGCCTCGTTGCGCGGCGCGCCGTGCACGGCCGACACCGAGGAGGTGACGACCAGCGAGCCGCCCGGATCGCCGGCCTTGGCGCGCTCTGCCATGTGCTTGCAGGCCTCGCGCAGGGTGAAGAAGACCCCGTCGAGATTGACCGCAAGCACGCGGCGCCAGAGGTCGGTGCTCATCTCCGCGAAGGCTGCGCCGCCGCCGATGCCGGCGTTGGCGGCCACGAAGTCGATCCGGCCCATCGCCGCGACCGCCTCGGCCATCGCGGCGACGACCTCGTGCTCGTGGCTGACGTCGACCTGCTGGGCCAGCACCTTGACGCCGTGGCCGAGCAGCTTCGCCTCGGCGTCGCGGTTCTTCTGCTCGTTGGTGCCCCAGATCACGACCGCCGCGCCGGCCTGGGCGAGACCCTCGGCCAGCCCCAGCCCGATGCCGCCGTTGCCGCCGGTGACGAGGGCGACCTTGCCGGCGAGGTCGAACGGGCGGAAGGGCATGGCAGGGCTCCGGGTTGGTCTGCCGCCATAAGCGGGTGTCCTAAGGGCTAGGCAAGTAGGATCGGCTTGGGCAGGTCCGCCCCCCATTCACCTCACCGACAATGTCATCCCGGAGAGCCGCGAAGCGGACTCGTCCGGGATCTACCTGGCGCGGCCGATGAAGTAGATCCCGGATAGCCGCTGCGCGGCTTCCGGGATGACATGACCTGTTGAATTGGTTGGCGGACCAGTTCGCTACGCCCGCTCCAGCAGCGCCACCGTCCCCTGGCCGCCGTCGGCGCAGACCGAGACGACGCACCTCGAGCCCTGTGGCATCGCCGCCAGCTCCTTGGCGGCCATGCTGAGGATGCGGGCGCCGGTGGCGGCGAACGGGTGGCCGAGCGCCAGCGTTCCGCCGTGCGGATTGACCCGGTCCCACGGGAAGTCGCCGAGTTCGGCGTCGACGCCGGCGCGCTCGCGGCGATAGACCGGGTCGCTCGCCGCCTTGACGTTGGCCAGCACCTGCGCGGCGAACGCCTCGTGGATCTCGTAGAGCGCGATTTCGCCGAACGTGAGCCCATGGCGGGCGAGGAGGCGCGGGATCGCCCGGCCCGGCGCCATCAGCATGCCCTCGTCGAGCCGGAAGTCGATCGCGGCGATCTCCCAGTCGACCAGCCGCACGGCCGCCGACGCGCCGAGCCGCGCGAGGCCCTCCGCGTCGCCGACCCAGATCGACGCCGCGCCGTCGGTCACCGCAGACGAGTTCCCGGCGGTCAGCGTGCCGTTCGCCTCGAACGCCGGACGTAGCGCCGCCAGCCGCTCCAGCGAGGTGTCGCGACGCGGCAGCGTGTCGTGCTCGACGCCGCCGAAGCCGATCACCAGGTCGTCGAAGAAGCCGGAGTCCTGGCCGGCGATGGCCGACTGGTGGCTGCGCAGCGCCCAGCGGTCCTGTTCCTCGCGGCTGATGGCGAAGCGCCGCGCCGTGTCCTCCGTGTGCTGGCCCTGCGAGCGGCCGCTGACGCGGTTGGCCCAGGCGTTCAGCGGCAGGTCGAAGTCGGCGGCGGTCAGGTGGGTCAGCATGTCGGCCGCGCCGGCCGGATCGCGCGGGAAGGTCGCGACCAACCGGTCGGCGACCGGCCGCTTCAGCGCGATCGGCACGTGGCTCATGGTCTCCGCGCCGCCGACCAAAGCCAGGTGCGTCCCGCCGCGCCCGACCATGCCGGAGGCCTCGATCACCCCCATGAAGCTGGTCGAGCAGGCGAGCACGGTGGAGACCGCCGGGATGGTGGGATCGAGGCCGGCTTCGAACACCAGTTCGCGGGCGATGTTGGAGACGGTCGCCTCCGGAATCACCTCGCCCCAGACGATGAAGTCCGGCCGGGCCCGCGCCGCCATCGCCTTGGCCACCGGCGCCGACAGGCCCAGGGCGTCATATTGGGCGTAGGGCCCGCCGCCCTTGACGAACGGCGTGCGGACGCCAGGGACGAGATAGACGTCGGCCATGGCGGTCGCTCCGAGGCTCAGCCTTGCACGTCCGTGTCCGGACGGTCGTCGCCGGGGTCGACCTCCTCGTGCCAGCGCCCGCCGGCGTCTTCCCAGGTGATGCCGACCGTGTCGCCGGAGACGCGCTGCTCGCCGGCCGCGCGGCGGGCGGCCGCCTTGGCGGCGTCATGGGTAGGGAAGGTCTCCGAGTAGACGCCGTCGACCCGATAGGCCCAGCCGCTGTCGTGCTCGACGATCTCGTAGGTGACGTGGGTCATCGCTCAGGTCCTTGCGCTGGCCGCTTCGGTCAGCTGCGTCGATATCGCGAAGCCGCCCTTCAGCGCCAGCGTCACCGGCGTCTTCTCGGCGATCTCGGCGAGGCGCTGGACCGCCGCGGCGTCGGGCGCGCCAGTCACTTCCAGCTCGCGGTCGATCAGGTTGCGGCCGTCCTCGATCCGATGCCGGAAGCGGCCGGCCGGCGGCAAAGCCGGTCCAGCCCTTGCGCTCGGCGTACATGCGCAAGGTGATGAGGGTGCAGGCGGCAAGGCCCGAGAGCACCAGGTCGAACGGCGACGGGCCCGCTGCGCCGCCGCCGTGGTCCTTCGGCTCGTCGCCGACGAGAGCGTGGCCGGCGGCCACGATGTCCACCCGGTAGGGCGCGTCGGCGAGCTTGGCGTGGATCACGGGCGGATACTCCCTCTCAGTCGTCGCCGGGCTGCATCGGGGAGATCGGGTCGCTGGCCGGAAAGGTTTCCTCCAGCGCCTCGTCGAGCTCCTCGTCCTCGCGCTCTTTCTCGTCGTCCGGCGCGTCTTTGGGACCAGTCACGTCTGCCTCCGTCAGGCCTTCGCGGGGCTTCTGATATGCGCCCCCGCGAACAGAAAGGCGATGGCGGCCAAACGCGCTGCGAGCCAGCCGGCGACATCAGGCTTGAGGCGTGACCAAGTCGCCGGGCAGGATCCGCTCCAGCGCGCCCGCCGCCACGATGTCCGGCCGGGCGAGCCGCAAGGCCCCAGCCGCGACGCCGTCGGCGATGGCGCTGCGGTAGACGCTCTGGCCGGGCCGCAGCATGCGCCAGCGCCGCAGCGAAGGCGTCGTCGGCCGCGAAGCGCCCCTCGATCAGGATCGGACCCTCGGCGGCGATCAGGCCGAGCGCGCGGTCGGTGCGGCGGGCGAGCTCCAGCGCGGCGCGGGCGGCGCGCAGCGGCGGCGGCAGGTGGGTCCAGTCCGCCGCCGCCTCGGCCCTGAAGAGCAGCGTCGGATCGCCGGCCTCGCCCAGCGCATCGCCCATCCAGCCCTCGTAGTCGCGGCCGCCCATGAAGCGTGCGGTCGGGCGTCGGGCGGCCATCGACGTCGACGTTGGCCAGCATGTCCTCGGCCGGATCGTAGGCGGCGGGTCCCGCGCCGCCGACCGCCATCGAGATCACCCAGGTGCCGGTGGAGACCACCGCGAACGGCTCGCCGGCGAGCTCCGGCAGGCCGCGCGCGGCGTGCAGCGCGGCGTTGCTGTCGTGGACGCCGCAATGGACGACGCAGGCGCCCGGCAGGCCGAGCTCGGCCGCGAGCGCCGGGCCGCACCGGCCCCAGCACGTCGGCGGCATGGCGCAGCGGGCCGAGCCGCTCGGCCCAGCCACGCCGCGTCGGCCAGGTCGGAGAATCGCCGCTCGGCCGGACGCCAGAGGTCGGTAGTGGCAGCCAAGGCTGGTGACCTCGCTGGCCGGCTCGCCTGAGAGCACCCAGGCCCAGTACTGCGGCCAGAGCAGCGCCTGTCCGCCGCGCGGCCAGAGCGTCCGGGTAAAGCCGCTCCAGCCAGAAGAGCTGGGCGCCGAGGTTGAGCCCGCCCGGCAGCCGCGGCGAGAGCGTCGCGGCGAACGGATCGCGCAGCGATCGAATAGGCGGCGACCAGCTCGGCCGGCGGCTCGGCCTCGTAGTCGAGCGCCGCGACAGCCGTGTCGCCATCCATCAGCACCGCCGCGGCGCCATGGCCGACCGGCACGATCGCGACGATCTCCGCTTCCCGCGCCAGCTCGGCCAGCGCACGCTTCAGCCAGGCCTCGATCCCGGCCAGATCCAGCTGCGCCGGATCGCCAGCGGATGGCGCGTTCAAATGGTCGCGCACGGCGAGCCGGCGGCCGTCCGGCGCCCAAAGACTGAGCTTGCTGCGCGTCTTGCCGATGTCGACGACGGCGATCGCCTGGTCCAAGGCCCCACACCGGATGATCGAAGTTGAGCGAATCTTATGCGACGTGATTGTTCGCAGCAACGGCCGGTGTTAGAGCCCGCAAAGGCGCTTTCGGGCGATTTCGGGCAGGTTCCAAGGAGGTTGCATGGACGGCGCAAGCCGCGTGAACGCCGCATCGCCGCTGCAGCGTCCCATCGCCCGCTGGTCCGAGGCGGCCGCCGAGGGCAAGTCCGAGCCCGAGCTTCTGGTCTACCGCTCCAACCTGCTGGGCGCGGACCTGGCCGTGACCAACTTCGGCGGCGGCAACACCTCGGCCAAGCTCGAGGCGAGCCGATCCGATCACGCGGCGCGCCGATCCGCGTGCTCTGGGTGAAGGGGTCGGGCGGCGACCTCGGCTCGATCCGCGCCGACGGCTTCGCGCGCCTCAAGCTGGAGACGTTGGACGCCATGGACGCCGCGCTTCCGCTCGCCTGCCGACGAGGACCTGATGCCGGGGCTCTATCGCCTACGCCGCGGTCGAGCCCGGCGACGCGCGCGCCTTCGATCGACACGCCGCTGCACGCCCTGCTGCCCTACCGCCATATCGATCACGTGCATCCGGACGCGGTGATCGCTCTGGCGGCCGCGGCGGGCGGCGAGGCGGCGACGCGCGAGATCTACGGCGATGCGGTCGGCTGGACGCCGTGGCTGCGGCCGGGCTTCGAGCTGGCGCTGCGACTGCGCGCTCTGGTGGACGCCAAGCCGGACCTGCGCGGCGTGATCATGGCCGGCCACGGCCTGATCTCCTGGGGCGAGACCTCAGCCGCCTGCTACGCCAACACCATCGACCTGATCGGCCGCGCCGCCGACCTGGCTGAACGCGCGGCTCTCGCAAGCGCCGGCGTTCGGCGGCGAGGCGATGACGGCGCTCGCCGAGGCCGAGCGCGCGGCGGCCGCCGCGGCGCTGGCGCCGCAGCTGCGGGCGCTGGCCGGCGACAGCGCCGCGCAAGATCGTGCACTTCGACGATGCGCCCGAGACGCTGGAGTTCGTCGGATCGCGGGACGCCGCGCGGCTCGCCGAGCTCGGCACCTCCTGTCCCGACCACTTCCTGCGCACCAAGATGAAGCCGCTGCTGCTCGATCCGGGCCGGCTGGAGCGCGAAGGCGACGGCCTACCTCGCCGAGGCGTTCGAGGCCTACCGCAAGGCCTACGCCGGCCTACTATGCGCGCTGCGCCAGGCCGGACAGCCCACACTTGCGCGACGCCAACCCGGTCGTCGTGCTGCATCCGCGCGTCGGCATGTTCACGCTCGCCAAGGACAAGGCGACCGCCCGGATCGCCTCGGAGTTCTACCGCAACGCCATCAACGTGATGCGGGGCGCCGAGGCGGTCGGCGGCTACCTTGGCCTCGCCAGAGCAGGAAGCGTTCGACATCGAGTACTGGGCGCTGGAGGAGGCCAAGCTGCAAGCGCATGCCGCCGCCGGCGCCGCTGGAGGGCCGCATCGCGCTGATCACCGGCGGGGCGGGCGGCATCGGCAGGGCGACGGCCGAGCGGCTGCTGGCCGACGGCGCCTGCGTGGTGCTGGCCGACATCGATCCGGCGGCGCTGGCGAGCGCCGAGGCTGAACTCTCGGCGAAATACGGCGCGGACCGCGTGCGGCGCACGAGATGGACGTCACCGACGAGGCGGCGGTCGTCGCCGGGGCCGCCTTCGCCGCCCGCGCGTTCGGCGGGCTCGACATCCTGGTCGCCAACGCCGGCATCGCCTCGGCCGCGCCGATCGAGGAGACCACGCTGGCGATCTGGCGGCGCAATCACGACGTCCTGGCCGAGGGCTACTTCCTGGTCAGCCGCGAGGCGTTCCCGCTGATGAAGAGCCTCGGCGGCTCGATCGTCTTCGTCGGCTCGAAGAATGCGCTGGCGGCCAGCGTCAACGCCTCGGCCTACGCCTCGGCCAAGGCCGCGGCGGTGCACCTGGCCCGCTGCCTGGCGCTGGAAGGCGCGCCGCACGGCATCCGCGTCAACGTGGTCAATCCGGACGCGGTGCTGCGCGGCTCGCGCATCTGGAGCGGCGACTGGCGCAAGGAGCGCGCCGACGCCTACGGCGTCGATCCCGGCGCGGCGCTGGAGGCGCACTACCGCGACCGCAGCCTGCTGAAGCGCGAGGTGCTGCCCGAGGACGTCGCCGAGGCGGTGGCCTTCTTCGCCTCCGACCGCTCCGCCAAGTCGACCGGCAACATGCTGAACGTCGACGCCGGCAACGCCCAGGCCTTCACGCGATGATCGCCTTCACCCGATAGCCAACGACGGAGCGCGCCCATGAACCGCGCCATCAACCGCCCGCCCCTGCCCCAGGACCTGATCGAGCGCGAGAACGCCGCCCGTCTTGCCGCGCTCGAGGACGAGTATGAGAGCCTGGCCCGCGCGCTGGACCGCCGCGGCCGCTCGATCGACGCGGTGAAGGACAAGGTGAAGGCCTTCGCCGTCGCCGTGCCCACCTGGGGCCTCGGCGTCGGCGGCACCCGCTTCGCCAAGTTCCCGATCCCGGGCGAGCCGATCAGCATTCACGAGAAGCTCGAGGACGCGGCGGTGGTGAACCAGCTCTGCCGCATGACGCCCACCGCCTCGCCCCACTTCCCGTGGGACAAGGTCGACGATCCGAAGGCGCTGAAGGAAGAGGCCGCCGACCTCGGCCTCGGCTTCGACGCGGTGAACTCCAACACCTTCCAGGATCAGCCGGGCCAGGCCCGCAGCTACAAGTTCGGCTCGCTGACCCATACCGACAAGGCGGTGCGCGACCAGGCCATCGCCCACAACATCGACTGCATCGACCTCGGCGTCGCGCTGGGCTCGAAGGCGATCACCGTCTGGATCGGCGACGGCGCCAACTTCCCGGGCCAGCAGAACCAGACCAAGGCGTTCGACCGCTATCTCGACTCGATGAGCCAGATCTACGCGGCGCTGCCGGAGGATTGGCGGATGTTCATGGAGCACAAGCTCTACGAGCCGGCCTTCTATTCGACGGTGATCTCCGACTGGGGGACCAACCTGATCGCCGCCCAGCAGCTCGGCGAGAAGGCCCGTTGCCTGGTCGACCTCGGCCATCACGCGCCGAACGTGAACATCGAGCAGATCGTCGCGCGCCTGGCCCGCTTCGGAAAGCTCGGCGGCTTCCATTTCAACGACTCGAAGTACGGCGACGACGACCTCGACACCGGCTCGATCAATCCGCACCAGCTGTTCCTGATCTTCAACGAGCTGGTGGAGGCCGAGGCCCGCGCCAACGGCGGCTTCGACCCCGCCTACATGATCGACCAGTCGCACAACGTCACCGACCCGATCGAGAGCCTGCTGCTCTCGGCCGCGGCCATCGCCGGCAGCTATGCCCGCGCGCTGCTGGTCGACCGCGAGGCGCTCGATGCGCACCAGAGCGCCAACGACGTGGTGCTGGCCTTCTCGGACCTGCGCCGCGCCTACGAGACCGACGTCGCGCCGATCCTCGCCATGGCCCGCTACGAGCTGGGCGGCGCGATCGACCCGATCGAGGTCTACCGCACGTCCGAATGGCGCCCCCGCAAGGCGCAGGAACGCGGCCGCGCCTCGACCTCGGCGGGGATCGTGTGAAGCGTTGACGCGGGGATCTCATTCGACGCGCGCCGTGGCGGCCGAGACAGGCTGTGCTAGCGCCGTGCGACCGGGTTGGAGCGCCGCATGCACGCCAGCCAGCGTGACGTCGAGATCCTGAGGCTGTTGAAGAGCCAGGGCTTCGTGTCGTTCCGTCAGCTCTGCGGACGGCTGGAGGCCTCGTCGGCCACCATCCGGCGCGACCTGGAGCGCTTGGAGAGCGAGGGCCGCATCGCCCGGGTTCGCGGCGGCGCGCGGCTGGCGGGCGGCGACCGCCGCCGAGCACCTGGTGGGCGCGCCGTTCGAGCTCAACCGCACCCGCCACGCCGCCGAGAAGGCCGCCATCGGGCGCGCCGCCGCCGCGCTCTGCCGGCCCGGCGAGGCGGTGATCATCGACGGCGGCACCACCACCTTCCAGATGTGCCGCGCACCTGGCCGGCCTCGAGCTGCAGGTGCTGACCAATTCGCTGCACATCATCGGCGAGCTCCTGCCGCAGGCCGGCACGCGGCGTCTCGGTGCCCGGCGGCCGATCTTCCGTGAGCAGAACATCATCCTCTCGCCGTTCGAGGACGACGGCCTCGCCCGCTACCACGCCGCCAAGCTGTTCATGGGCGCCGCGGCGGTCGGCCCCCGTGGGCTGATGCAGGCCGACGTGGTGCTGATCCAGGCCGAGCAGAAGCTGATGAGCCGCGCCGACCAGCTGATCGTGCTGGTCGACTCCTCGAAGTTCCGCACCTCGGCCAGCTTCGTGGTCTGCGCCCTGGACGCGATCGACGTGGTGGTGACCGACGCCGGGATCACCGAGGCTGAGCGGGCGATGCTGCAGGCCGAGGGCATCGAGGTGATCGTCGCCGAACCTGGCGCGCGGGCCTGAGCGCATGCCCGGTCTCCGCCATCATCTCGACTCAAAAAAGCCGTACTGAGCTGCCTACGCAACGGCGTTGTGTGTCGTGAGTGGTCGGAGACCACGTCCCACCTTCATCCAAGATCGGGATAGCAACCATGACTGCGAGAGTAAATGGAGTTCCGACGCCGAGCACCCCGCAGGGAATAACGCAATCGTTCGGCAACGGTGACCGGATTGCGGGCGACGCCCACAACAATATCCTGCAGGGCAATGGCGGCGACAACATCTACTACGGCGGCGCCGGCAACGATACGTTCATCATCACCGCCGACAGTCTGATGAAGTCAACCGGGCCGACGGATAATATTCACGCGAGCGCCGTGATTTTCGACTTCTCAGACGCCGGAGGGTGGTCGGCGCACAATAACGACTTCTTGGCATTGGAAGGTTTCGGTGCCGGGTCGACGCTGACGTTCCTAAGATTCGGCGGAAATCCCGATGGATCGCCGAACGACACCTACCAATACTACACCGTGCACGACACGGGGACTGGAAACAACTACGCTATATTCATTCACTCGCTGGACGGCTCGCTGCTGACGCAGTCCGGCGGCGACTACAACTTCTATGCCTGACCACCAGCCTCAGGCGGTGGCCCCGCGAGCCCGGGCGGCGCGCCAGGCGAAGTAGCAGGCGAGGCCGAGGAGGTTCCAGGCCGCGAAGAAGAGCCTGCGTCTTCGCCTGCAGGTTCCAGAACAGGTAGCCGCAGCCGAGGATCGCCGCCGGGCCGACGATCCAGGCGAGCGGCGTGCGGAACAGGCGTTGGCGGTCGGGCTCGCGGCGGCGCATGACCAGCAGGCAGAGCGAGACGGCGGCGAAGGCGGTCAGCGTGCCGGCGTTGGCGAGCGAGGCGATCTCGGCCAGCGGCGCGAGGCCGGCCAGGATCGCCACCAGCACGGCGGTCGACCAGCGTCATGCGCACCGGCGTGCCGGAGCGGGCGTCGACCTTGGCGAGGCCGGCGGGCAGCAGGCCGTCGCGCGCCATCACGAAGAAGATGCGGCTCTGGCCGAACAGGAAGGCGAGGATCACCGTCGGCAGCGCGACGACCGCCGCCCCGCCGATCAGCACCGCGACGCCGCCGTGGCCGACGCTGCGCAGGATAAGGGCGAGCGGCTCGGGGCTGCCCGCGAACGCCGTGTAGGGCGCCGCGCCGACGGCGACGGCGGCGACCACCACGTAGATCAGCGTGCAGACGACCATCGAGCCGACGATGCCGATCGGCATGTCGCGGCCGGGGCGTTTGGTCTCCTCGGCGGCGGTGGAGATGGCGTCGAAGCCGTAGAAGGCGAAGAAGATGATCGAGGCGGCCGGCAGCACGCCGAGGCGCGCCCCGTTCGCCTCGTGCACGATCCCCTCGGGCATGAAGGGGTGGAAGTTGGCGGGGCTGAAGTGCGGCGCGGCGACGGCGACGAAGATCGCCAGGGCGACGATCTTCACCGCCACGAGGATCCCGTTGACCGTGGCGCTCTCTCGCGCGCCGACCATCAGCATCGCCGTCACCAGCGCGATGATCAGGATGGCCGGCAGGTTGACGAGGCCGTGGGCGTAGAGGCCGGCCGAGAGCGCGGCGGGCAGGTGGACGCCCACCCGTTCAGGAAGCCGACCGCGTAGCCGGACCAGCCGACGGCGACGGCGCTCACCACCAGCGAGTATTCCAGGATCAGGCTCCAGCCGACCACCCAGGCGACGATCTCGCCCAGCACGACGTAGCTGTAGGTGTAGGCGCTGCCGGAGGCCGGGATCATCGCCGCCACCTCGGCATAGGCCAGCGCCGCGCAGGCGCAGACCGCGCCGGCGATCAGGAACGAGACGATCACCGCCGGGCCGGCGAGATGCGCGCCGACCCCGATCAGCGTGTAGATGCCGGTGCCGACGATCGCGCCAACCCCCAGCGGGATCAGGTGGCGCCAGTCGAGCGTGGCCTTCAGCCGGTGGTGGTCGGCGAGGCCGTCCAGCGACAGCGGCTTGCGGGCGAACAGCGAGGTCATCGTGGGGACGGTTCAGGCGGCGTGACGTTGGCTCGCAGGAATGCGGTGTAGCCTGCTTCGTCCAGCGTCCCCGCGGCAAGGCCCATGACCGCCTGGGTCGCCGCTGCTTCGTCCGCAACGAAGCGCGCGCCGTTGAGCTCGAGGAACAAGGCGCCCATGACGAACCCCGTCCGCTTGTTGCCATCGATGAACGGGTGGTTGCGGACAATGGCGACGGTGTAGGCCGCGGCCAGATCGACCACTCCGGCGTCCTCGCGATAGGCGGCGATCTGCCGGGGTCGCGCCAGCGCCGAGGCCAGCAATGCAGCGTCCCTGACGTCGTCCGCGCCGCCATGCAGCACCAACAAACGCTCATGCACGGCCAACGCCTCGGGCTCTTCGAGCCAAACGAAGCTCACTTAGCCAGCGCGTTCAGCGTGTTGCGATAGCGGCGCATGATCTCGTCGGCCTTGTCCATCTTCTCGGCGAAGCCGGGATCGTATGGCGAGAGCCGATAGCCGCCGTCGGCCGTCTCGACGGCGTAGAGCACATCGCCTTTGCGCACGTTGAGCCGGATCAGCATCTCCTTGGGGATGACCACGCCGGTAGAGGTTCCGACGGCCGTGAGCTTCAGCTTGGTCATGCAAGGGGCCTCCGCATAGGTATGCATATACCTATGGCGGCGGCGGCGCGCCGTCAATCTCCCAGGCGAACGCCCCGCGGTTAGCGCCAAAGCTTCCTACCCCAACGCGACGATCAGCTCGCGGTAGCGGTCGTGGCGGCGGGGGTCCTTCACGGGCGCCGTCGTGATGAGCTCGAGGTCCGGCCAGCGGTCGGCGACGGTCTCGATGGCGAGCCGCGCCTCGAACCGGGCGAGCGCCGCGCCGAGGCAGAAATGCGGTCCCGCCCCGAACGAGAGCGGCGGAACCGACATCTGGCGGCGGATGTCGAAGCGATCCGGGTCGGGGAACGCTTCCGGATCGCGGTTGGCCGCGCCGAGCCCGACCCGCACCGTGTCGCCGGCCTTCAGCGTCTTGCCGCGCAGCGCCACGTCCACCGTGCAGCGCCGGTTGGTCGAGGTGGACTGGGTGGGGTGGTGGAAGCGCAGGATCTCCTCGAGCGCCGGCGCGACCAGCGACCGGTCGGCGACCAGCGCGCGCCACTGCTCCGGGTGCGAGAGCAGCAGGTAGAGGCCGCTGGAGATCATCCGCTCGGTGGTGGTGCCGGCGGCGGTGTAGATGGTGCTGATCGCCGAGGCGAGCTCCGGATCGCTGAGCGCGCCGCGCTCGTCCTCGGCGGCGATCAGCGCGCTGATCAGGTCGTCGCGCGGCGCTGCGCGGCGCGCCGCGACCAGGTCGCGGACGTAGCGACCGACCCAGCGACCCGCCTCCAGCGCCTCGGCCCAGGACTCCTCCGAGCGCTTGGGCGCCATCAGCCGGCCGGTGAGCTCGAAGGCGGCGCGAAACGCCTCGCGGTCGCCGGTCGGAATGCCGATGATCTCGCTGGCGACGATGATCGGCAGGTGGAAGGCGAAATCGGTGATCAGGTCGAAGCGACCTTTGGCGGCCGCGGCGTCCAAGAGAGCGCCCAGCACCTCGAGGATGCGCTCGCGCCGATCCTCGACGCTGCGCCGCGAGAAGGCCGAGACAACCAGGGCGCGGATGCGGGTGTGGTCGGGCGCGTCCATCTGGTTGAACGAATGGGCGAGCGTGCGGGTCAGGCCCTGCTCGGTCTCCGAGGCTGCGGCGCCTGCGCCTTGCCGCGCCAGCGGATTGCCGCCGCCCCAGCCGGCCGCCGCGCTGGAGAAGCGGACCGGGTCCTTCAGCACCATGGCGCAGTCGTCGTAGCGCGTCAGGTACCAGAAACCGTGCCGCGACCAGTGCACGGGGTCCTCCTCGCGCAGCCGGTTCAGCGTCGCGATCGGGTCGTTCTCGAAGTCGTAGTCGTAGAGATCGGGCGCGAGCGGCGGGGCGGGGGTCTCGCTCATGCGCCGAGTCCGCCCAGCAGCACGTACTTGATCTCGACGTAGTCCTCGATGCCGTACTTGGAGCCTTCGCGGCCGATGCCGGACTGCTTGACGCCGCCGAACGGGGCGACCTCGGTGGAGAGGATGCCGTCGTTGACGCAGACCATGCCGTACTCCAGCGCCTCGGCGACGCGGAACACGCGGCCAATGTCGCGGGCGTAGAAGTAGGCGGCGAGGCCATAGTCGGTGTCGTTGGCGAGGCCGATCGCCTCGGCGTCGTCCGCAAAGCGGGTCAGCGTCGCCACCGGCCCGAAGATCTCCTCGCGGGAGATCGCCATGGCGGGCGTCACGCCGGTGACCACGGTCGGCTCGAAGAAGGTCCCGCCCAGCGGATGGCGATGGCCGCCGACCTCCACCTTCGCGCCGCCCGCCACCGCGTCGGCCAGCAGCCGCTCGACTTTCTCGACCGCGTCCATGTTGATCAGCGGCCCCTGGGTGACGCCGGGGTCGGCCCCGTTGCCCACCTTCATGCCGCGCACCCGCTCGGCGAGCCTGCTCCTCGAACGCCGTCGAAGACGCCGTCCTGCACCAAGAAGCGGTTCGCGCAGACGCAGGTCTGGCCCATGTTGCGGTACTTCGAGGCGAGCGCGCCCTCGACGGCCTGCATCGAGGTCGGCGTCGTCGAAGACGATGAACGGCGCGTTGCCGCCGAGCTCCAGCGACACCTTCTTCACCGTCGAGGCGCACTGCGCCATCAGCTGGCGGCCGACCTCGGTCGAGCCGGTGAAGGAGAACTTCCGCACCAAGGGATTGGTCGTCAGCTCCAGGCCCGACGTCCCTGGCGCGGGTGGTGGTGACGACGTTCAGCACGCCCTTCGGCAGGCCGGCGCGGTCCGCCAGCTCGGCGAGCGCGAGGGCCGAGAGCGGCGTCTCGTCCGGCGGCTTGACCACCACCGTGCAGCCGGCGGCGATCGCCGGGGCGACCTTGCGGGTGATCATGGCGATCGGGAAGTTCCAGGGCGTGATCGCGGCGGCGACGCCGATCGGCTGCTTCAGGACCAGGATGCGCTTGCCGGCGGCGTGGGTGGGGATGACGTCGCCGTAGATCCGCTTGGCCTCCTCGGCGAACCACTCGATGAAGCTCGCGCCATAGGCCACCTCGCCGCGCGTCTCGGCGAGCGGCTTGCCCTGCTCGGCGGTCATCAGCTGCGCCAGGTCCTCCTGCGCGGCCATGATCAGCTCGAACCACTTGCGCAGGATCGCGGCGCGGGCCTTGGCGGTGTTCGCGGCCCAGGCGGGGAAGGCCGCGGCCGCCGCCTCGATGGCGGCGCGCGCGTCGGCCGCGTCGAGGTCGGCGACCTCGGCCAGGGTCTCGCCGGTGGCCGGATTGGTCACCTTGAAGCGCGCGCCTGCCCCGGCCGCCGTCCATGCGCCATCGACGTAGGCGTCGCGCTGCAGAACCTTGGGATCGGCGAGCGTCAGCATGGGCGGGTTCCTCGTCTGGCGATCACGAGATGGGGGCTGGGGCGGCCACGCAAGCCAGGCCGCTACTTCGACCCGGCGGCCCGGCGCTGGTTCAGCTCCTCCCGGATCTTCGTGTGGCCGGCCTTGTCCAGCCTGTAGCTAAACAGCACCACGATCGCGATGGCGGTGAAGAGCGCCGCGCCCGGGCCGTAGACCAGCCCGAGATTGCGGATGGTGTCGGCCGGAATGTGGGCGGTGGCGGCGGTCGCCGCCGCCCCGTGGGGGAAGTGGATCAGGTCGAGCGCCACGCCGGCGATGAAGGCGCCGATGCCGCTGGAAGCCTTCGCCGAGGTGGTGATGCCGGCGAAGTAGAGCCCCTCGCGGCGGGCGAAGAACATGTGCTCATGCTCGTCGGCCGCGTCGGCCATCATCGACTGGAAGCCGATCAGCGCCATCGCCGCGCCGACCGAGGCGAAGATCACCGCGACCGAGAGCGTGGGGATCGCGGCGCTCAGGGGGATGATCCCGGCGAGCCGGAAGAGCACCGGGAAGCCCTGCCCCACGCCGATCAGCGCCAGCCCGATCATCGCCGTGGTGCGCTTCTCGAGGCGCCTGGCCAGCAGGCCGGCGACGAACACGCCGGCGAGGCCCGCCGGCGCGGCCACCAGCCCCAGCGGCAGCAGCTGCTTGCCGAACAGCTTCCAGAAGTAGGAGTTGGCGTAGAGCGTCAGCGCCCCCGCCGCGCCGGCCGAGACGAAGAAGATCAGGCAGGTGATGAACAGCCAGCGGAACGAGGAATTGCGGAACACCTCCGCGAGCTCGGCCGGGAAGTTGGCCATGCTGGTGCGCTGGTCGACGGGCGCCTGATTGAGCCGCCCGCGCGCCGAGAGCGTGCCGAGCGTGCTGACGAGGCCGCCGACCACGGCGATGGCGCCGGCGGTCCAGGCCAGCGCCGTGTAGCCTGGACGGTAATACTGGCCGTGCGGGCCGCCCAGGAAGACGCCCGCGCTCAGCACCGCCATCACCAGGCCCACGGCGAGGCTGTAGAGCACCCGCGCGGCGACGATGGTCGAGCGCTCCGCGTAGTCGTCCGACAGCTCGGCCCCGAGGCCCATGTAGGGCACGATGAAGAACGAAAGCGCCGATCCGCGCGGCGAACAGGGTGACGAGCGCATAGACGAAGAGCGGCGCGCCGGTCAGGCCCATCGGCACCGAGAACAGCAGCCCGAACGCCACGAAGATCGGCAAGAGCGAGAGCAGCATGAACGGGTGGCGGCGGCCGTGGCGCGAGCGGCTGTTGTCCGAAAGCGAGCCCACCAGCGGATCGCAGGCTGAGTCGACCACCAGGGTCAGCATGGCCACGAACCCGGCCTGCGAGCCGGAGAGGCCGCAAAGGGCGCTGAGATAAAACAGCGACACGGCCAGCACCGGGCCGGTGGCGTTCTCGACCAGGGAGCCCGCGCCGTAGAACGCCAGGGCGCCGAACGAGAGCTTCGGCTTCGCGGTCCCGACCGCGTCGGGCTCGGGCCCGCTGACGAAGGTGTCGAGTTCAGCGACTTCGGTCATGCTGCCCTTATCTTAAATCCGTGTCCCGCGGTCGTTGTCGGCAAGCGGCCTAGGCGCTCGCCCGGCGGCTCTTCAGGTCCGCGATGATGCGGGCGTGATCGTTTCTCGTCAGCCTGAACCCGATCAGCACCGCCACCGAGACGGCGGTGAAAAGCGCCGCGCCGGGTCCGTAGGTGAGGCCCAGGCGCACGATCGTCGCGGCCGGGATTGCGGCCGACGTCGCCGCAGGCCCATGCGGGAAGCCGATCAGGTCGAGCGCGATCCCGCCGATCAGCAAGCCGAGGCCGCTGGCGGCCTTCGCCGAGAAGGTGATGCCGGCGAAGTAGAGGCCCTCGCGGCGGGCGGCGAACAGCAGCTCATGCTCGTCGGCGGCGTCGGCCATCATCGACTGGAACGAGATCGTCGAAAGCGCGCCCCCGAAGCCGCCGAGGATGGTTGCGGCGATCAGGGTTCCGAGCGCCTGGGCCGGGACAATCAAATGGGTCAGCCGCAGCGGCACCGGCCCCAGCTGGGCCAGGCCGATCAGCCCCAGCCCCAGCATGGCGATGTTGCGCTTCTCCAGCTTCCGCGCCAGCAGGGCGGCCACGAAGATGCCGCTGAGCCAGCCGATCGGCGCCACCAGCCCGAGCGTCGTCAGCGCTTGGGAGGAGAACTTCCAGAAGAAGGTGTTGGCGTGCAGCGTCAGCGCGCCGGCGAAGCCGAGGCCGGCGAAGAGGACCAGACAGCAGAAGAAGAGGCTGCGGAACGAGCGGTTCCTCAGCACCTCGAGCGCCTCGCCGGTGAACTTCGCCGGCGTGAAGCTGGCCGACGCCGGGGCGGCGTGCAGCCTGCCCCGGTCGCGCAGGGTTCCCAGCGTGGCAAGGATCCCGGCGACCGCAGCGATCGCGGCGCAGCTCCAGGCGAGCGGCGAGTAGGCGGCGTGGTTCAACCGGCCATGCGGCCCTGCCAGGAACACGCCGAACGCCAGGATCGGGAAGACCACCTGCCCGATGATCGTGAACAGCACCCGCGCGGCGACGATGGTGGAGCGCTCGGCGTAGTCGTCGGAAAGCTCCGCGCCCAGCGCGAAGTAGGGCACCTGGAACAGCGAGATGCTGATCCGCAGCGCGAACAGGGTGACCGTCGCGTAGGCGAAGAGCGCAAAACCGCCCAGACCGACCGGGACCGAGAACAGCAATCCAAGCGCGACCACGATCGGCACGATGCTGGCGAGCATGAACGGGTGACGCCGTCCATGGCGCGAGCGGCTGTTGTCCGAGAGCGAGCCGACCACCGGGTCGACGATCGCATCGACGAACAGCGTCACCCCGAGCGCAATCCCGGCGCCGGTCCCCGAGAGCCCGCAGACGATGGTCAGGTAGAAGAGCAGCAGCTGGCCGACGATCAGCGTCGTGATGTTCTCGACCAGCGCGCCGGAGCCGTAGACGCTCAGCGTGCCCAGCCCCAGTTTCGCCGAACGCGCCGCGTGGTTGTCGGGCGGCGGGGCCATGGTTGCCTCGAGGATCGGCCGCTCGCCGTCGATGGGCGGGTCTGCCGGGGCCGTAACTGACATGGCGTTCCTGGACTTCCTTGCCCTGACCGGCCTCGAGCGGGCCTCCATTCGGCCCTATTGGTGACAGGCTCGCCGGCTCGCGTCGAGTGATCGATCCGTCATCGGCGTCACCGTTGGCGTCAGAGCTCGCGGCTCGGCGGGACGATGCGCTCGCCGGTGCGCTGGTTGACCAGCACCTTCCACGGATAGTGGTCGCCCTCGCCGCCGGCGCCGATCTTCTGCATGTGGTTGGTGACCGCCTTGCGCCAGCCGCGCGAGGTGTTGGCGGTGGTCATGTGCGGCGTCTTGGAGTGGTGGAAGGTGACGTCGCCGCGCTGATCGGGCAGACCACCGTGCGGCTCTCGTCGACGTCGCAGGTGATCAGGTCGCTCTGCATGCCCTCGACCAGGTGGTGCGGCAGCACCCCGTCGAGATGGCCGCGGTCGATGAAGTGCATGCAGCCGTTGGCCGCGTCGACGTCCTGCAGCGGGATCCAGCCGGTGACGCCCTTGTCGTCGAGGTTGCGGCCCCAGTAGGCCTCGTCCTGGTGCCAGTAGGTCGGCACGCTCTTGCCCGGCGGCTTGGCCAGGAACTGGTCGTACCAGTAGCTCAGCTCCATCCCCATCAGCGCATCGCCGAAGCGGATCAGCCACTTGCGGTAGGGCTGCTCCTTGATCTCCTTCCAGACGAAGGAGGGCGAGGACTGGATGATCCGGAACGAGCGGTCCTTCAGGTCCTCCTTGTCGGACCAGGCCCAGTCGTTGGCGAGCTTGTCCTTCTTGGCGGATCAGCACCTCGCACTGCGCCTCCAGCGCGTCGAGGTCGGCCTGCGGGATGGCGTCCTTCACGACCAGCCAGCCGTGCTGGCGGAAGAAGTCGATCTGCTGCGGCGTTGCGTCGGGAAAATGCATGGGTCAGGCGCGCCGGGCCGGCGTCTCCTCAAGCTTGTCGAGTTCTCGCTCGATGGTGCGGGCGACCATGGTCAGGTGCACCCGCATGGCGGCGGCGGCGAACTCCGGATCGCCGGTGCGCAGCGCCTCGACGAGGCGCCGGTGCTCCGCCAGGGTGTCCTGCGGACGGCCAGGCTCGGGGAGCGCCAGGCGCCGCATGCGGTCGACCGGCGCGCGGGCCGACGTCGAGCAGGCGCAGCGCCCGCGGGGTCTCGGTCGCGGCGAAGATCACCGCGTGCAGCGCCTCGTCGAGGTCGGAGAAACGCGCGAGGTCGCCATCCTCCAGCGCCTCTCCTTGAGCCGCGAGGTTGTCGTCGAGCTCGGCCAGCAGCGATGCGTCGGCGATGGGCGCGAGGCGGCGCATCGCCTCGGTCTCCAGCGCGGTGCGGATGAAGAGGCTCTCGCGCACGTCGGCGGCTCTGATCGGCGCGACGAAGCTGCCGTGCTGCGGGAAGACCTCGACCAGGCCCTCCTCGGCGAGCCGGGCGATCGCTTCGCTGACCGGCGCACGCGAGACGCCGAGCTCGAGGGCGATCTCCTCCTTGCGCAGCGGCGCGCCCGGCGGCAGGGCGAGCTCGCGGATCCGGCGGCGCAGGTGTCCGTAGACCCTCTCGGCCTTGGAAGCTTCACGCATGTCGACGACGGCGGCTGGCACAACTGGCATGTTAGCAGGGCGTCCGAGTGACTGGCGAGAGGGAAGTTCGGCCGAGCCTGGTGAGAATTGGCATTTCAGATCACCTCCAGCGCGTCCTTGTCCGGCAGCGGCGGGAACGGCGCGGTGGGCAGGGTCTGGTACCAGAAGGCCACCGAGGCGATGTCGTCCTGCAGGGGCAGGTAGCGGCGGTCCTTGTCGGTGCGCCAGCCGAGCGCCTGGATGGTGACGCGCAGGTCCTGCTCGAAGCGGATCGGGTCGGTGATGTGCCAGCGGTACATGCCGAAGCGCTGCTGCGAGGCGTAGACCCCGTCCGGCCGGATCACCTGCGGCATGCCGGCGTAGGGCGTGGTGAACTCCTGGTAGGCGCTCGTGCGGGTGCGATCGACCGAGCCCGGATCGAAGTTGTAGGCGCCGCAGAAATAGTCCTCCGTGCCGGTGCCGCAGATGGTCGGGAACTCGCCGTCGCCGTCGAGAAAGAACTTGATCTCGCCCTCGCCCCACCAGCCGGTGTTGTTGACCCCCCAGGCCATGTAGGTCCCGACGTAGTGGCCGCGGCCCGTCACGCCGTCGAGGATCCGGTAGACCTCCTTGTACGGAAGGGGATTGCTGCGCCGGAACTGGGCGTGGAAGTAGGCGACGTCGTCGGGCACGTCCGTGAGCGAATAATTGATCTGGTAGTAGACGTAGATCGGCTCCTCGGCGAGGTTCTCCAGCGTGAAGCGGGCGCGCTTGCGGAATGGCATCTCCCAGTAGCAGTTGAAGGCGCGGCCCGGGTTCACGCAGACCGCCAGCGATGACACCTGGGCGTACTTCTCCCAGCCGCAGGCGAAGAAGTCGCCGGCCGGACACTCGATCGAGGGGTGGTCCTGGCCGTCCCAGTAGGCGCGCAGGATGGTGTGGCGCCAGCGGCCGCGGGCCAGCGTCATCCAGATCTGCTGGATCGCGCCCGAGCCCTCGATGTCGGCGAGCGTGAAGGTCTCGCCCGGCTGGATGATGACGAACGGCGAGACCTTCCAGCCCTGGCCGAGGTCGCGGGCCATCTGCGCGGCCGGGCCATCGGTCGACATGCCGCCCCTGCCCTTCTCGCCGGTGAAGTTCTCCGGCGAGATCGAGCGCGACTTGGCGCTCGAGAGCCGGGCGAGGTTGCCAAGGTTGAGGCCGAGGCCGTTGAAATCAGCCATTCGAGGGCTCCGTTTGGGTTTGCAGAAGGCCGCGCGCCGCCAGCGAACGCATCAGCGCCCGGGCGCCGAAGGTCCAGGGCGGCGCCTCGGTGGAGAGTCCGACCACGTTGACCAGCGCGCCAAGCTTCTCGGCGGCGATCCGCACCACGTCGCCCGGCAGGTGGGTGAAGCCCTGGCCCGGCCCGCGGCGATCGGCGGTCGGCACGTAGCCGGCGCCCAGGAACAGCACGAAGCCGTCCGGGTACTGATGCTCGCGGCCGCAAGTGGCGGCGACCAGGTCGAGCGGATCACGGCTGATGGTCGCGACGTCGTAGCCGCCCTCGACATGGAACTGGTCCGGCCCGTCGACGGTGAGCCGCACCCGGGCGCGCCGCACATCGTCCAGGCTGAACGCGGCGTCGAACAGGCGCACGAACGGGCCGATGGCGCAGGCGGCGTTGTTGTCCTTGGCCTTGGAGAGCAGCAGCGCGCTGCGGCCCTCGAAATCGCGCAGGTTGACGTCGTTGCCGAGCGCCGCGCCGACCGCCTCGCCCCGCGACGAGCAGGCGAGCACGATCTCCGGCTCCGGATTGTTCCATTCCGACTTCGGGTGCAGGCCGACCATCGCGCCGCAGCCCACCGCCGACATCGGCTGGGCCTTGGTGAACACCTCGGCGTCCGGCCCGATGCCCACCTCCAGATACTGCGACCAGAGCCCGCGCTCGATCAGCGCGGCTTTCAGCGCCATCGCCGCGTCCGAGCCGGGCCGCACGCCTTTCAGGTCGCCGCCGAGCAGGGCGCCGAGCTCGGCGCGCAGCGCCTCGGCGGCGCGCGGATCTCCCTTGGCGCGCTCCTCGATCACCCGCTCGATCAGGCTGCCCGCGAAGGTGACGCCGGCGGCCTTGATGGCGGCGAGGTCGCTCGGCGCCAGCAGCGCCTCGTTGGCGAGCGCCGCATCCAGGCTCATCAGCCGGACGCCAGCGTGAGCCCGCACCCGCGCCGCCGCGTCCGGCAGGTCGATCAGGTCGCTCATGGTCGGCGCCAGCGCCGAGAGGTCGAAGAGCCCCGCTTCGCGCGCGGCGACCACGTGCGGGCCATCGTCCAGCCAGACGCGCCCGACGAGCGCGCCGGCATAGCCGTCGGCCGGCAGGATGTCGGCGGCGGCGAGCCTCATGCGCCGATGCCATAGAAGCCGGCGGCGGTTCCGCCGAAGATCAGCGCGCGCTCGTGGTCGCCGAGCCCGGCGGTCAGCGCCTCGGCGGCGGCGCGCCAGGCCGCGTAGCCGCCCGCCTCGTTCACCACCGGCCAGTCGCTGCCCCACATCAGCCGCGCCGGCTCGAACGCGTCGAGCAAGCACTTCGACATAGGCCCGAAGGTCCTCCGCGCGCCAGCCGGGCCGCGCCTCGGTCGACCAGCCCCGACAGCTTGCAGAACGCCGCCGAGCCGCGGCCGATCGCGCGCATCTGGGACGCCCAACCGCCCAGCTCGCCGGCGGCGATGTCGGGCTTGGCGCCATGATCGATCACCAGCCTCAGGTCCGGCCGCGCGCTCGAGCAGCCGCGCGACGTGCGGCAGGTGACGCGGCTGGACCAGCGCGTCGAACGTGAGGCCCTCGTCCTCCATCGCGTCCAGCGCCGCGGCCAGCGCCGGGCGCAGGATCCAGGCGTCGTCGGCGAGGTCCTGCAGCATCGGGCGCAGGCCCAGCAGCGCCTCGTCCGCCGCCATGGCGCGGATGCGCTCGGCCGCGTCCGGCGCCTCGAAGTCGGCCCAGCCGACCACGCCCGCCACGAACGGCGTGGCATGCGCGATCTCCAGCAGGAACTCCGTCTCCGCCTCGGTCGGCGCGGCCTGCACCAGCACCGTCCGCTGCACGCCCGCCGCGGCCATCAGCGGCTTGAGGTCCTCGGGGCCGAAGTCGCGGCAGATCGCTGGATGCGCGTCCGGCGTCAGCCAGCCGTAGTCGCCGCGCTCCACGCGCCAGAAATGCTGGTGGGCGTCGATCTGCATCAGGCGCCGTCGCCCTCGGCTGCTGCTGGAGGGATCGCGCCCTTCTTGAGGATCAGGTTGCCCCAGTAGCGCCGCTCGCCGGTGGAGACGATGGCGTAGGCGGCGCGGGTGCGCTCGTAGTAGGCGAAGCGCTCCAGGGCGCCGATCGGACCCTCGTAGCCGACCGCGCGCAGCAGCCGCTCGAACTCGCCGATCACTGGCGGCAGCTCGCCCGGCGCGCCGTCGACCGCCATGCGGAAGGCGGCGACCGGCTCGAACTGCTCGAGCGGCAGCACCGAGAGGATCGCGCCCACCATCCGCGTCGCCGAGACGCCCTCGGCGCGGATCAGCCGCCTGGCGTTGGCCGCGGCGGGGAAGTTGGCGTCGACGATGGCGATCTCGTCGGCGTGGCCCATGGCCCGCAGCGTCGCCAGGAGCTCCGGACCCAGGATCGGATCGATGCCCTTCAGCATGGCGCGGCGCGCCGGTCTGGCGACGGGGCGGGCGTCGGCGCGGCCGGATCGACGAGGCCCTCGTCTCTCAGCGCCGCCCAGAGCCCCGGCGGGATCGCCACGTCCATCAGCTCCACGTTGGCCTCCACCTCGCCCGCCGTCTGCGCGCCCGGGATCACACTGGCCACCGCCGGATGGGCGGCGGCGAACTGCAGCGCGGCCGCCGCGAGCGGGACCTCGAAGCGCGCGCAGACCGCCGCCAACCGCTCGACCCGCGCCAGCACCTCGGGGGGCGCGTCGGCGTAGTCGTAGGAGCCGCCCTGCCGCGCCAGCACGCCGGAATTGAACGGTCCGCCAATCGCCACGCCCACCCCTCGGTCAACGCACGCGGCCATTAGACCCGCGAGCGGCGCCTGTTCCAGCAATGTGTAGCGGCCCGCCAGCAGGAAGAGGTCGGGATCCAGCGCCCCCAGGAATCGCTCGCAGGCCGCCGTCTCGTTGACGCCGAGCCCGATCGCCGCGACGTCGCCGGCGGCCCGCAGCTCGTCCAGCGCCCGCCAGCCGCCGCCGTCCGCCAACTCGCGCCAGCGCGCTTCGTAGGCTCCGTCCGAGCCGTGCGTGCGCCGCTCCAGGTCGTGCACATAGAGGATGTCGACCCGGTCGAGGCCGAGCCGCGCCAGACTGGCCTCGAACGCGCGCAGCACGCCGTCCCGGGTGTAGTCGAACACCACCTGCAGCGGCGGCACGCCCTTGTAGATGCCGCCGCCCTCGTCGCCCGGCGCGCAAGGCTCGAGCCGGCGGCCGACCTTGGTCGAGATGAGGAACTCGCCGCGCGGCCGCCCGGCCAGCGCCCGCCCGATCCGCTGCTCGGAGAGCCCGTGACCGTAGAGCGGCGCGCTGTCGAAGTAGCGCAGGCCCGCATCCCAGGCGGCAGTGACCGTCGCGACACTCTCGTCATCCGTCAGAATGCGGTGCATGTTGCCGAGCGGGGCGCCGCCGAAGCCGAGCCTGGAGAACGCCAGCGAACGCCCCGTCGGGGTGGTGAACATGCGGCGAGCGGCGGCGGCGCGGGGCATGGCTGGCATGTCAGCGAGTGGAGAATTGCCGCACCATCCTAGAAAACCGCATTGCACGCGTCTATGCTGATATTTCAATGACCGCCGCCCCGAACGCCCTGCGCCTCAATCCGACCGACAATGTCGTGGTCGCGATGCGCCATCTCGCGCCGGGCGAGGCCGTCGCCGGCGAGGGGGTGGCGGCGCGCGAGGCGATCCCCAGCGGCCACAAGGTCGCGACGCGGCCGATCCGGGCCGGCGAGATCATCCGCAAGTACGGCCAGGTGATCGGCGCGGCGACGGCCGACATCGCGCCCGGCGGCCACGTCCACACCCAGAACCTCGCCATGTCGGCGCTGCGCGAGGACGCCGGCCGCGGCGCCGCAGCCCAGCGCCAGGAGCCGCCGCGCAGCTTCGAAGGCTACCGGCGCGCCAATGGCAAGGTCGGCGTGCGCAACTACCTGGGCGTGCTCACCAGCGTGAACTGCTCGGCGACGGTCGCGCGCCATATCGCCGAGGCCGCCGAGCGCAGCGGCCTCCTGGACGACTATCCGGACATCGACGGCGTGGTGCCGATCACCCACGCCAGCGGCTGCGGCATGGCCGGCTCGGGCGAGGGCTTCGAGATCCTGCGCCGCACGCTCTGGGGCACGGCGGCCAACCCGAACTTCGGCGGCGTGCTGCTGGTCGGGCTCGGCTGCGAGGTGGTGCAGATCGGACGCCTGAAGAGCGACTACGGCCTCGTCGAAGACGCGACCTTCCAGTCGTTCACGATCCAGGAAACCGGCGGCACGCGGCGCGCCATCGAGGAGGGCCTGGCGCGACTGGGGGCCATGCTGCCGCTGGTTGGGGCGGCCCGCCGCGAGGAGACGCCCGCCTCCGAGCTCAGCCTCGGCCTGCAGTGCGGCGGCTCCGACGCCTGGTCGGGCGTCACCTCGAACCCGGCGCTGGGCGTCGCCTCCGACCGGCTAGTCGGCCTTGGTGGCACGGTGATCCTCTCCGAGACGCCGGAGATCTACGGCGCCGAGCATCTGCTGATCGCACGAGCCACGTCGGGCGCCGTCGCCGACAAGCTGCGCGCGCGGCTCGCCTGGTGGGAGGACTACACCCGCCGCAACGGCGCCGAGATGGACAACAACCCCTCGCCCGGCAACAAGGCCGGCGGCCTCACCACCATCCTCGAGAAGTCGCTGGGCGCGGTGGCCAAGGCCGGCGGCTCGGCGCTGGCCGACGTCGTGCAGTACGCCGAGCCGATCGCAGGGCGCGGGCTCGTCTTCATGGACAGCCCCGGATTCGATCCCTGCTCGGCGACCGGACAGGTGGCCTCCGGCGCGACGATGATCGCCTTCACCACCGGCCGCGGCTCGGCTTTCGGCTGCAAGCCGTCGCCCTCGATCAAGCTGTCGTCCAACTCCGAGATCTATCGGCGCATGGAGGACGACATCGACATCGACTGCGGCCCGATCGCCGCCGGCGCCGCCTCGATCGAGGAGAAGGGCGCCGAGATCCTCGACTATCTGCTGGAGGTGGCCTCCGGCCGGCGCACCAAGAGCGAGCTGCTGGGCTACGGCGGGGCGGAGTTCGTGCCCTGGCAGGTCGGGGCGGTGATGTAAGGCCCGGACGGGGGGACTTTCGCGTGACCGAGAAGCTCAGAGCGCCGTTCGTCTGGACCCCGCGCCAGGCGATCGACCCGGCCGGCTTTCGCAAGCACTACCTGGGCGCCGACGCGCGGCCGAACGAGAAGAACCGCTGGTTCCTGTTCCGCAAGACCGTGCGCCTGGACGCGCGCCCCACCGCCGCGCCGCTCTCGATCACCGTCGACGGCCGCTACGTGCTCTACGTGAACGGCGTCGAAGCTGGGCCGCGGGCCGGTGCGCTGCAGCCCGCTCTTCCAGCGCTACGACGACTACGACCTGACGGGCGCGCTGAAGGCCGGGCGACAACGTGATCGCGGTGCTGGTCCACACCTATGGCCGCGACACCGCCTTCTACGAGACCACCAAGGGCATGTGGCAGCCAACCTTCGGCGACGGCGGCCTCTGGACCGAGGGCGCGGCCGAGACGCCGGCCTGCGCGGTTTCGCTCTCGACGCACGAGGGCTGGCGCTGCACACAGTCGCACGCCTGGACGCAGGATACGCCGCAGTCGAACCACTCGCTGGGCTTCATCGAGGACTTCGACGCCGCGGCGCTGCCGGCCGGCTGGACCGAGCTCGGCTTCGACGATGGCGGCTGGGACGAAGCGCAGCGGCTGATCGCCGGCGGCGGCGGGCCGGACGCGATGTACGGCGGGCTGGAGACGCGGCCGTTCCCGGTGCTGATCCCGCGCGGCATCCCGATGCTGGAGACGCACAAGGTGGCCGCCGAGCGGATCGTCTGGGTGCGCGGCCTGGTTCCCGACCCGGACCTGCCGTTCCATCGCCGCACCTACGAGGAGCCGCTGACCGAAGCGCCGGCCCGCGCGCTGAGCGGCTGGGACGATCTCACCAAGCTCGAGGGCGGCCATGCCATGGTCCGCACCGAGCCCGGGCGCGACACCACCATCCTGCTCGACTTCGGGAAGATCATGACCGGCCGGCCGTGGTTCGAGATCGAGGCGCGTGGCGGCGAGGAGATCGAGATCGCCTGCGCCGAGGGCCTGCCCGGCGAATGGTCGCCGGACGGGCCCGGTCCCGACGCCCGGCCGAAGCCGAAGCCCTGGCTCGGCGCCGACAGCCACCTCTGCCGCTACCGCGCCAAGCCCGGCGTGCAAGCCTTCGAGCGCTTCGAATGGTGCGCGATCCGCTGGATGCAGCTCACGGTGCGCAATGCGCCGGAAGGCGTCGTCTTCCGCGGCCTGGGCGCCAACCTCGTCAACTATCCGGTCGAGGCGCGCGGCCGCTTCGCCTCGTCCGATCCGCTGCTCGACAAGCTCTGGGCGACCGGCGCCTACACGCTGCGCCAATGCATGCACGACGCCTGGGAGGACTGCCCGAGCCGCGAGCAGCGCCAGTGGCTGGGCGACGTGACGGTGGAGAACCTGGCCGGCTGGGCGGCGTTCGGTCCCTCGGTAGCGCCGCTGACCGCCAAGTACCTGGCCCAGGCCGCCGAGAGCCAGCGGCCGGATGGGCTGACCCAGATGTTCGCGCCCGGCGACCACAAGACCGACGGCCTCCTGATCCCCGACTGGACGCTGCAATGGATCCTCTGCGCCGGCGACCACTGGCGCTACGCCGGCGACCTTGAGACCATCGAGACGGTCTTCCCGTCCATCCTGAAGGCGCTCGCCTGGTTCGAGCGGCTGATCGAGTCCGTCCGGGCTCGTGGCCGACCTGCCCTACTGGCACTTCATGGACTGGGCCGGCGTCGGCCGCCACGGCGAGGCCGGCGCGCTGAACGCCCAGCTGGCCGGCGCCTTGCGCGTGGCGGCGGAGCTCGCCCGCGCGGTCGGGTGGGAGCGGGAGGCGCTGCGGCTGGCGGCGCGGGCGGCGGCGATCGGCCAGGCGCTGAACGCGCGGCACTGGGACGCGCGCCGCGGTGTCTATGTCGACATGGTCGACCCGGTGACCGGCGCGCAGGCGGCCTGGACCTCGCAGCACGCCAGCGCCGCCATCGCGCTCTGGGCCGATGCGCCGGCCGAGCGGGCGGCCGCGGCGCTGGGCCGCATCGCCGAGAGCCAGCGGCTGACCTTCACCGCCGCGCCGCCGATCGCGCCCACCGGGGCGGCGCTGGAGCCGGAGGACGGCGTGGTGCTGGCCAACACCTTCTACAGCCACTTCGTCTACGAGGCGCTGGCGCGGCACAGCCGGCTGCGCGACGCGCTGAGGCTGATGCGCGAGCGCTACGGACCGATGCTGGCCAGAGGCGCGACGACGCTCTGGGAAAGCTTCGAGCCCACCGCCAGCCTCTGCCACGGCTTCTCCGCCACGCCGACCTATCAGCTGTCGCGCCGGGTGCTGGGCGTCGCGCCGGCCGCGCCGGGCTTCGCCGAGATCGAGCTCGCGCCGGACCTCGCCGACCTCGAGCATGCCGAAGGCGTCGTGCCGACGCCGCACGGCGACGTCGAGGCGCGGCTGGAGCGGACCAGGCACGGCTTCGTCGCGCGCTATCGCACGCCGAAAGGCCTCGGCGCCCGCGCCGAGCCGCCGCCGGGCCATGCGATCGAGGGCTGGCCGGGCCTGACCGGAACCGAGATCGAGATCAGGTTCGAGCGGACGAAGGCGGCGGCGGCGTGACGCCGTCCAGCGCCGCGTAGGTCGCCGCGATCAGCCGCGCGTTGCGGGGGTCGCCGAACGGCGCGCCGACCATGCGGTTCATCACGTAGGCGAAGCTCATCCGGCGGGCGAAGTCGACGACCACCAGCGAGCCGCCCGAGCCGCCCCAGAAACAGGCCTGGGGTCCGAACGTCAGCTCGCCGAGCTGCAGGGCGAAGCCCAGCGCCCAGCGCACGGGCGCCAGGAAGGCGAGGTCGACGCCGTCGGACTGCTGGCGCAGCACCGCACGGGCGCCGGCCTCCGAAAGCAGCCGCCGGCCGCCCGCCTCGCCGCCGCACGCCAGCACCGACATCAGCCGGGCGACGCCGCGCGCGTTGGCCACCCCGTTGCTGGCCGGAATCTCGGCGCGCAGCCAGCGCGCGTCGAGGGCGGAGAGCGGCGGCAGGCGGGGATTGTTCGCGATCCGCGCGAACATGCTGTCCTGCGCCTGCACGGGCTCGGCGGGCGGCGGCGCGATCGTCTGCGCCAAGCGGCCGTCATCGGCCGGACCCAGGCCGATCTGGAAATCTGCGCCCAGCGGCCCCGCCAGCTCCTCGGCCAGGAACCGCCCGAGCGAGCGGCCGCTGATCCGCCGCACCACCTCGCCGACCAGGAAGCCCTGCGTGATGGCGTGGTAGGCCGAGGCTTCGCCGGGGACCCACCAGGGCGCCTGCCGCGCCAAGAGCTCGGTTGCCTTCTCCCAGTCGTAGAGGTCCTCGAAGCCGAGCGGCTCGGTCCAGCCCGGGAGGCCGGAGGTGTGGCCGAGCAGGTGGCGGACCAGCACGCCGTCCTTCCCTTCCCGCTCAAAGCCCGGCCAGTAGCGCGCGACCGGCGCGTCGAGGTCGAGCTCGCCGCGGTCGGCCAGCAGAAGCGCGCAGAGCGCCGTCGCGGTCTTCGAGGTCGAGGCGACGCCGGCGATCGTGTCGCCCGTCCACGGCCGCGTGCGCGCCTCGTCGGCGTGGCCGCCCCAGAGGTCGACAGCCAGCGCGCCGTCCAGCGTCACCGCGACCGACGCGCCGACGTCGCCACGCGCGGTGAAGTTCTGGGCGAACGCCGCGCGCACCGCATCGAATCGCGGCTGGCAGGTTCCTTGGATCGGCGGCGCTGGCATGTTTGCTCTGTCGCTTCCCGGCTACAATGCTTCGAAGATCGATCAGAACGGCTCAGAAAGCCACAGGCTCGCGTTGACCCCCGAATACTGACATGCAAGCGTGAGCGAGAATGATGGAAGCCGCTCACTCGTGAGCGCCTTCGCACCATAGGGGGGACTCCATGAACAAGGGCGCATTCCGCCTCACCGCGTCGGCGCTGGCCCTGGCGGCGCCGCTCGCCATCGCCAGCCTGGCGCACGCCGCCGACGCCGACGCCACGGTCGCCGCGGACGCCACCGCGCCGGTCGCCACCGCGCCGGTGGCAGGCACTGTCCCCCCGGTGACGATCACGGCCGAGCGCCGCACCATCAACCTGCAGACCGCCCCGCTGGCCGCCACGGTGATCAGCGGCGCGCAGATGAAGGCGGAGGGCATCAACACCGTCGACGACCTGCAGTTCCACAGCCCATCGGTGGTGGTGGCCGACTTCGGCCAGGGCGCGCTCTTCAACATCCGCGGCCTCGGCAAGGACCTCACCAACGTCCAGACGCCCTCAGGCGTGGTGACCTACTGGGACGGCGTCGCGGCCTACCCGGGGTTCTTCGGGGGCGTGCCCTACTTCGACATCTCGAACATCGAGCTGCTGCGCGGGCCGCAGGGCACCTTCGCCGGCCAGAACGCCGACGCCGGCGCGGTGTTCGTGACCACCAACGATCCGCTGCTCGGCCGCTGGACCGGCGACGGCGAGGTGCAGGTCGGCAACTACAGCGACGTGCGGCTGCAGGGTTTCGTCAACATGCCGATCGGCGACGACGCGGCGGTGCGCATCGCCTTCAACGGCGAGCGGCGCGACACCTTCTACAAGCTGAGCGGGCCCTACACGACGCCCTCCGGCCGGCAGCCCGGCAGCCTGCTGGACGGCGACCTGCGCATTGGCTTCCTCTGGCAGCCGACCGCGCACCTGCGGATCGACGTGAAGTACAGCCTCGATTACGTCGACAATGGCAGCTACCTCGCCGACACGACGCTGGATCCGGCCAACCCCACCCGGCTGAACCCGGCCGATCCCTTCCACATCATGGCGTTCTCGAACCTTTACGGAACCAACAAGAGCGACCGCTTCGTCGCCAACGTCGCCTACACCTTCAACGACGGCATCGTCCTGAAGTCGATTACCGGCTACCAGTACGGCCAGGGCAATGGCAACGTCGATCTCAACGAGCTCAGCCTGCCGTTCAGCTCGTTCGAGGACTACGGCCGCGAGACGATCTTCTCACAGGAGCTCAACCTCATTTCGCCGGACACCGGCCCCCTGCGCTGGGTCGGCGGCCTCTACTACCAGCACGATTATGTGACGCTGCTGCCGGGCGGCGGCCAGCCGGGCTTCGACATCCACGTCGTGGTGGTGCCGCCGAATTTCGTCTTCGAGGATCTCGACCTCATCTACCGCACCCCGAAGACCACCGAGGCGGCGTTCGGCCAGGTCAGCTACGACTTCAGCCCCGCGCTGCAGCTGCAGGTGGGCCTGCGCTACACCAACGAGACGTTCGGCCTGCGCGACGAATCGCCGACCTTCCTGACGGTGTTCGGGACGACGACGTTGCTCTCGGACGCGTTTGCGGTCGGCCACACCAGCAACTCAGGCCTCACAGGCAAGGTGGCGCTGAACTGGACGCTGGACGAGAACAACTTCCTCTATGCGTTCGTCGCCACCGGCCGGAAGGCCGCCGGCATCAACACGACGCCCGTGGGCACGCAAACCGCGCCGCTTCCGTTCGGTCCGGAGACGGTGACCGATTTCGAGGCGGGCTGGAAGCCGACCTTCTTCGACGGGCACATGCGCGCCCAGCTCGGGTTCTATTACGACGACTACAAGAACTTCCAGCTGTCGTTCGGCACGCCGAACGCGCCGACCATGAGCTTCATCCGCAACGCCGGCGGCACGACCGTGCTCTACGGCGTCGAGGTGGAGGCGCAGGCGGTGTTCGGGCCGCTCTCGTTCAACCTCGGCGGCTCCTACGAGCACAGCTCGCTGGGCGCGACGCTGGTGGCCGATCCGGTCTCCGGCCTGCCCGTGCAGCTCTCCGGGCGCCAGGCGCCGCTGGCGCCGCCGTGGACCGCCAACGTCGGCGCGCAGTACGTGATCGACCTGCCGAACGGCCAGACAATGACGCCGCGGATCGACTATTCGTACGTGGACGGACAATGGGCGACGCCGTACCAGGACCTCGGCGACTTTCTGCCGGCGCGCAACCTCGTCAACGCGACGCTGGCCTTCGCCTCCGACCCTTACAAGGTGACCTTCTACGCCACCAACGCGTTCAACTCGCACTACATCATCGGCACCAACATCGGCCTGCGCTACGCCGGCAACCCGGGCCAGTACGGCATCCGGGTGGAACGCCACTTCTAGACGCGAGACCTAGATCGTCCGGGGGGACGGGGCCGGGCCGGACGCGCGAGAGGGCCGCGCCCGGCCCGTTCAATATTGCCCGTGGATCCTGAGGCCGATGACCTCGGCCGGGCCGCGGTCGCGGTTGTAAGCCGGGTTGACGACGGTCTGGCTGTCGAGGGTGACGTGCACGCCCTTGACGATCCCGAGGCTGTAGTAGGCCTCGAGGATGCTCTCCGCGCCCGGATGCGGCAGCCGCCCGTCGCCGACCAGGATGCCGAGCCCGCCGGCGTCCAGGTACGCCTCGTGGATCTTCGAGATGCCGTTCACCACGAGCGCGATCGCGGCGGTGTCGTCCTTGCGTCCCCACTTGGCCCCGTTGAGCGAGGCGCCGGCGGCGAACGTGCGGTCGACGTCTGTGTACTCATAGGGCTCGTACTGGCCCTGGTCCCAGCCTGTCCGCACGAAGACGCCGGCGTTGTCGCTGACCGGCTGCTCGATGTTGAGCGAGACGCCGAACCGGCTGCGGTAATGGCGCACCAGCGCCGCGTCGGCGGGCTGACCGGTGGCCGCGGCAAGCGCGATCGCATCGTCGAAGCGGCCCATCTGGCCGCGCGAGTCGAACGCCAGCAGCTTGACCTTGCCGTCGCGCCCCAGCCACTTCTGGCGCAGCTCGATCTCGCCGTCCCACTGGAACTCGCCAAAGTGTGGCGAGAGCTCCGGCGCGTTGGGGATGGTCGACATCTTCATGACGCCGCCGCGGAAGGTCCAGTCGCCCGCGTACCACTCGACGACGCCGCCCTCTGAGAAGCCCCAGGCGTCGGCGGCGTAGTCCCACGAGCCGGTATCGATCAGCGCCCAGTTCAGGAAGTCGTTCTTCGGATCGTGGGCGTAGGCGTTGTCGTCCATCACGTCGGTGAGGCTGAACTTGCCGACCGTGACGACGATGCGGTTCTTGGTGGTCTTGCCGCCGAACTCCGATCATGTCCGGGTCGACCTCGTCCTCGCCGCCGCCGAGCTCGATGGTCTGGCGCAGGAAGTAGCGCTGCGGGCGGTAGTAGGGCGAGGCGTGGCCGACCTTCGCCCCCTCCCCGTTCACGAAGCCGGCGACGCCCAGCGTGTTCCCCGGCGCGAAGCCCTGGTTCATGTCCTCGTCGAACCAGACCTCGCCGCCCTTCCAGGGCCGCGCCCCGACGATCACCGAGGCGTCGACCGTGTTGTTGGTGGTCGGTCGCGCCCCGGCAGGCTGTTCGCGCCCTGGAAGGGCGAGCGCATGGCGGGCTTGTACTGGAAGACGTCGGTCGCCTGGACGTGGATCGCCCACCAACGGTCCGGCGCCGCCGCCTTGTCGGCGGATGGGTCGGACGGCTGAGATGACGCGGGCTGCGCGCCGTCGGCCGGCTGCGGATCGGCGCGCGCGGTCCCCAAAGCGACCAGAGGCGCCGCGCCAAGCCACAGGATGGCGGCGCCAAGCGCGCCGTTTCGGCTTTTCATCCCGGACCCAGCCCCCTCAGCGCTCAGCAACGCGGCCTAAGCGGATTGCGCGACAGTTCGTTCACAAATCTGACGCGGCGTCAGGGGCATCGCGGACGCTCGCCGCCAGCGACTTTCGCCCGTCATCCGGCCGCGCCCGCGCCCAGCAGCGCTCGCGCGCCGTCCCAGAGCGACTGGGCGATCTCGCCGGCCGGGCGGTCGCTGGCGAGCGCGGCGGACTGGCCGGCCCAGGCCTGCATGCGCTCGATCTCGCCGGCCTGCGCCGCCTCGATGGCCATGCCGCGGGTGAGGCCGCGCTGCACCGGATAGGGCGCGGGGGCCGGCGCGCCGGGCGCGGCGGCAGCCCTGGCGTAGGCGTTGGCGATGCTGCGGCCGGGCCGGCCGCTGAAGGCCCGCGTCACCATCGTGCCCTCGGGCGCGGTCTGGGCCAGCGCCGCCGCCCAGGCCGGGTTCAGCTTCGCCTCCGGCGCGCGCAGGAAGCCGGTGCCGACCTGGACGGCGCTCGCGCCCAGCATCAGCGCCGCGGCGACGCCCCGCGCATCGGCGATGCCGCCGGTCGCCACCACCGGGACGCTGACCGCGTCGGCGACGGCCGGGACCAGCGCGAAGAGCCCGACGAGGTCGCGCTCGGCGCCCGCCGCATCGAACGCGCCGCGGTGGCCGCCCGCCTCCATCCCCTGCGCGACGATCACGTCGGCGCCGGCGTCCTCGGCGGCGCGGGCCTCGGCGAGCGTGGTGGCGGTCGCCCACCAGGAGATCCGCCGCGCCTTCATCCGCGCCACGAAGGCCGGCGGATAGAGGCCCATGATCGAGGAGATCACCGCCGGCCCGGCGTCCAGCAGCGCCTCGCATTGGGCGTCGAAGTCGAGCACCGCCAGATCGCCGGCCTCCGGCGGCGGCTCCGGGCCCCACTGGGCGAGGAAGGCGCGGACCTGCGCCTCGTGCTCGGCGTCGCGAGTTCGGCGCTGGATCGGGGATCCAGATGTTGAGCTGGAACGGGCCGTTGCTGGCCGCGCGCACCTCGGCCGCCCACTTACGGATCGCGTCGGGCGCCATCACCAGCGTCCCGCAGGCGCCCATGCCGCCGGCCGTGGCGATCGCCGCGGCGAGCGAAGCCGGACAGGCGCCGGCCATCGGGGCCATCAGGATCGGGATCCGCAGACCGAAGCGTTCGCAGAACGCTTCGGCGCGAGCGACGGGCGTCGTGTCCTCAGGCATGCGCCCACCCAAGCGCGCCGGCCGCGAGCGCCGTCAAGCCCACCACGACCCACGGCGGGGCCTTCCAGGCGGCGAGCAGCAGGAAGGCCGCCAGCACCAGGCCGACGTCGGTGGGCGTGGCGACCGCGGTGGTCCAGACCGGGTTGTAGAGCGCCGCGGCGAGCAGGCCGACCACCGCCGCGTTGGCGCCCTTCAGCGCCCCCTGCGCCTCGCGCCGGCTGCGCAGCGCGTTCCAGTACGGCAACACGCCCACGATCAGGAAGAACGAGGGCAGGAAGATCGCCGCCAGGCACAGCGCCGCGCCCGTCCAGCCGTTCGGCGCCGGGCCCATCACCGCGCCGAGGTAGGCGGCGAAGGTGAAGAGCGGGCCGGGCACGGCCTGCGCCGCGCCGTAGCCGGAGAGGAAGGCGCTCTCGCTCACCCAACCGGGCGGGACCACCTCGGCCTGCAGCAGCGGCAGCACGACGTGGCCGCCGCCAAACACCAGCGAGCCGACGCGATAGAAGCGCGCGAAAAGGTCTACCGCATGGCTCCCCGTCGCGCTCGCCGCGAGCGGCAGGCCGAACAGCAGCAATGCGAAGAGCGCCAGCGCCGCCGCGCCGGCCCGCTGGCCGACCACCACGGGCAGCTCGGGCCGCGCCGCGTCGGCGCCCGCGCGCAGCAGCAGGAAGCCGATCGCCAGGCCCGCGGCGATCACCGCCAGCTGGGTGACCGCCGAAGGCGCCCACAGCGCCGCCAGCGCCGCGGCGACCGCGATCGTCGCCCGCTCCCGGTCCGGCGCCAGCGTGCGGGTCATCGCCAGCACGGCCTGGGCGACCACCGCCACCGCCGCGAGCCGCAGCCCGTGCAGCCACTCGCTGCCGATCACCCCGCTCAACACCGGCGCGGCAAACGCGAACAGCACCATCAACAGCGCCGACGGCGTCGTGAACCCCAGCCAGGCCGCCGCGGCCCCGCCGTAGCCGGCGCGGGAAAGCCCGATCATCAGCCCGGTCTGGCTGCTGGCGGGGCCGGGCAGGAACTGGCAGATCGCCACGATGTCGGTGAAGGCGGCGTCGCCCAGCCAGCGCCGGCGCTCGACGAACTCGGTGCGAAAGTAGCCGAGGTGCGCGACCGGGCCGCCGAACGAGGTGCAGCCCAGTTTCAGGAAGGCGAGGAACACCTCGAGCGGCGAGCCCGCCGGCCGCGCCGTCTGCGTTGCTGCCGCCGCGACCTCCGCCATACGCCGCTCCGCGCGGGACGTCCGGCCCGCTTCGCGGCCCCAGATAGCGGAACCGCATCGGGCTCGGAAGACTTCGGTAGGTCGGGGCACGACGAGAAAGGAAGACGCCGTCATGGCTCGAGTTGACGCCAACCATCCCCGCGCCCACACCCAGCGCATGGAGAAGGTGTTCCACGACACCGCCGCCGACCTCAGGCAGGACATCCGGACGATCCAGGACCCGCGCGCCAGGGCGCTGTTCGAGACCGCCGCCGAGGTGCTGGGCGGGCTCGAGAAGGCCTTCCACGACTACGACAAGAAGGACGAGCTGGCGTGGAGCTGATCTGAGTGCTGATCGCAGCGTTGGCGACCGACTACGACGGCACGCTGGCCGCGCACGGCGAGGTGAGCGGGGCGACGCTGGCGGCGCTGGAGCGCCTGAGGGCGAGCGGCCGCCAGCTCGTGATGGTGACCGGCCGCGAGCTGGCGGACCTGCAGCGGGTGTTCGCGCACGCAGCCCTTTTCGATGCGATCGTGGCGGAGAACGGGGCGCTGCTCTACCGGCCCGAAACGGCTGAGGAGCGGCTGCTGGCCCCGGGCCCGCCGGCGGCGTTCGTAGAGGCGCTGAAGGCGCGGGGGCTGCAGCCGCTCGCGGTCGGCCGCTCGATCGTCGCGACCGCCAGCGAACATGCGGTCGTCGTCGAGGCGACGATCGAGGCGCTCGGCCTCGGCTGGCGGACCATCCTCAACAAGGATTCGGTGATGAGTCTGCCGCCGGGCGTCGACAAGGCGAGCGGGCTCGTGGCGGCGCTGCAAGCGCTGGACCTGGCGGCGGCGAACGTGCTGGGCGTCGGCGACGCCGAGAACGACCTCACGTTCCTGGCCGCCTGCGGCGTCTCCGCCGCGGTCGCCAACGCGCTCCCCGACGTGAAGGCGGCGGTCGACATCGTCACGCCTCACGACGACGGCCCCGGCGTCGCCTGGCTGATCGACCGGCTGCTCGAAGACCCGCACGGCTTCGCCGCGCCCGGCCGCCAGCGCCGCGGCCGCACCAGCCTCGCCTCCGCCTAGGCCGTGTGCCCACCAACCAGCGACCCTGGGCGGACTTTACTGACGACCCAGCTAGCGGAAAGACGTCGTTCGGTCCGACGCCTCCGGCTAAGCGCTTCGCCACGCCCAGTTCCGGCAGAGGCCGATCGGCGCCGTTGACCGTAAATCGCCGTTGATAACGGCGCCCCGCCCATGGCGCCGGGCGCCGGCTGGCATTCAGGTGGGTTTGACGATTTCAAAGACCGATGGCCGCGCAAGCGCGACGCCCTGTAGTTACTCATCGTAATGACCGTTGGCAAGGGTCGCGAACGCCTCCCGGCGAGCGCGGCCTCTGGCTCGGGCTCAGGCGCGAGGTTACGATCCCGTGGGTGGGGTATTTGAGGCGGGGCCAATGAGACGGCGGGGCTTTCTGGCGACGGCGGCGGCGCTCGCGGCGGGACGGGCGTTCGGCGCAGGGTCGGCTTCGGGGTCTGCTTCGGGGCCGGCTTCGGGCGCGGCCGCCGGGGTGGTGAGGGTCCAGCTGGCCACCGGCATGGGCGCGATCGTGCTCGAGCTCGCCGGCGATAAGGCGCCGATCACCACCGGCAACTTCCTCCGGTACGTCGATCAGCAATTGCTCGACGGCGCGGCGTTCTACCGGGCGGCCCACTACGAGGGCAGACCAAACGACGGCCTCGTCCAGGGCGGGCTTTCCGGCAGCCACCCGGAGCGGGCGCTGCCGCCGGTCGCCCACGAAAGCACGACGCAGACGGGCCTGCGCCACGCGGACGGGGTGATCTCCATGGCGCGCTACGCGCCTGGGTCGGCGGCGGCCGAGTTCTTCATCTGCGTCGGCGCCAATCCCCAACTGGACGCCAACCCGGCGGCGGCGGGCGACAACCTGGGCTTCGCGGCTTTCGGCCGGGTGGTCCAGGGGATGGACGTGGTCGGCCGGATCTGGACAGCGCCCACCTCGCCGACGAAGGGCGAAGGCGTCTTCCGCGGCCAGATGCTGGAGCCGCCGATCCCGATCGTCCGCGCGGCCCGACTCTAGGCGCGGCATCGTCCGTCACGCCCGCCCATCGAGCTGGCTCGCTTGAGCATGTCGTGCATCGTTTTGGCCAGGGAACGGGCCCGTCACGCTCGCTTAGAGTCCGCCTCGAGGCGGCGCGCCAACGGACGAAATCGACCCGAAGCGGCTATTCCCTCACGGCCCGGTTCTCACCCCGCGCCGCGCTCCGTGTCACCAGCGCGATGGCGCGGCCATCGGCGTCAGTCTCGAACGTAAGCTCGGCCTCGGCGACCCTCCAGAAGAACGAGGTGGCGCTGGACGCCACGATCGGGGCCTCGCCTATGCCCTCCAGGTTCGCGACCAAGCCGCCGTCCCATTGCGCGATCTCGATCCAGCTCGGTCCAACGCCGGCCAAGAAGCGATAACGGCCCACGTATCGGTCCAGAACCGATGGTTCGACGGAGACGGCTCGGCGCCATTTGGCCGCCGGCGCGAGCGGCGCACCCGTGAGGATCGGCAGGCCGATGAAGGCGGCAGGCGTTCTGAACATGTTCGTCAGCACGACCGCGCCCCAGCCGCGCGCGAGGTTCAGGCCCATGAAGGTCAGATAACCTCCGGTGCCGCCGCCGTGCATGACCACCCGCCCACGTTCGTTCTCGACGGCGTGCCAGCCGAGGCCGATCGATACGGCGCCGCCTGGGCTTTCTTCTCCGGTGACCCGCATCGGGAAGGCGAGTTGAGCGTCCATCGCCGGCTTCAGCGGGGATTCCTGATAGCCAAGCACGACGGCCAGGAAGGCGAGGAGGTCGTTCGTCGTCGAGCGGAGCGCGCCGGCGCCGGCGGTCGCCTCCTTCAGGTCCCAATTGGGCACGGGGCGCCCTTCCTCGTCATGGCCGTGCGCCAGCCGCTTCTTCAGGTCAGGCGAGAGGGTGATTGCGGTGTCGCGCATCCCGAGCGGGCCGGTGATGCGGTCGCGCACGAGGTGCTCGTAGGTCGTCCCGCATCGCCGCGCGAGCACGTGCCCCAGGAGGCCGACGCCGACGTTCGAGTAGTCGTACTGAGCGCCGATGTCGCGCGTGAGCGTGTGGCCGGTCAGGAAGGCGTAGAGTTGCTCGACCGTATAGTCCGCGTAGGGATTGCCTCGGTCCTTTGGTGCGAAGTTCGCAGGCATCCGGGGCAGCCCCGACGTGTGGGTCGCCAGGTCGGCGAGGGTGATGCTGCGCCCACCGCGCTCGGGCATGGTGACGCCGTCGGGCAGGTGCTTGGCGACGGGATCGTCCAGCCTGACCTCGCCCCGCCGCGCCATGTCGCTCAGCAAGAGCGACGTGAACACCTTGGTGTTCGAGCCGATCTCGAAGAGCGTGTCGCCGTCGACCTGACGCCTGCCGCCGCGCTTGTAGCGTCCGTGCGCGACCACGCGGCGGCCATCTCGATCGATGACGCCGACGACGATGCCAACGCCGTCACGTTGCCGGTCGATGCGCAGGGCGAGGTTGTCCTTGATCGCCGCGTCGGTGGGCAGCTCCGACGCCGCCTCGGTCATATCGGCCACTACCAGCTCCTGTGCTGAGCGAGCCACGGCGTTAAGTCGTCGCCCTCCCGCCGCCGGTGTCAACTCGCTGGGGCAGCTTCCCCCCTTCTGGGAACCTCGGAGCGTCCGCTTGCTGGACGGTCGCACTGCCGCGTCCGAACCCGCGACGCCGCGTCCGCCTTTGTCAGCCCACGCCCTAGTTCGAGGCCGCCGGCTTTTCGAACAGCGCCGGATCGATCGGCGGGTTGATCTCCACCGAGGCGAGCCGCACGCCGGAGGCGTCGGCGCCGCGCCGCGTCAGCTGGCCGAACGGGACGCGCACGCCGTCGACCAGCCGCCAGTCGGTGAACAGCACCTCGCGCGTGACGCCGTGCTCGGTGATGCGGTAGCAGCAGAGCGCGCCCACCACCGGCTCGATCAGCGCATCGTAGGTGTCCGCGTCGCCGAAGGTGACACGCACCACCGCCCAGGTATGGTCCTCCGCGTCGGCGGTCCCGGCCAGCGAGACCTGAGCGCCGTCGCGGCCGGTCAGCGCGTCGCCGAACACCAGCGCAGCGTAGCGGCGCGCCGCCTCGGCGCCGCCGGGATCGTCGGCGGCCTTGCCGTCGGCGCCCAGGCGCCACGCCCCGTCCGGCGCGGCGGCCTCGATCTGACGCCCGCCGGCGCCGTCGGTCTCGATGCGCAGGCGGCCGTCGCGGTCCATCCAGATCGACTCCGGCCGGCGCCCCGCGGCGCTCTCGAAATAGGCGCGCTCGTGCAGGCTCTGCAGCTGGTCGTAGGCCGGGCCGCGCCAGGCGCGGTAGCGGTCCACCAGCTCGCGCAGGTTCCTCGCCGGCGGGCCCAGGTTGGGCCGGTCGGGCGCGATCTGCGCGGGGGCGGCGACGGGCGCGCTGGCGAGGGCGAGCGCGAGGACGGCGGCCAGGCCCCGGCCAGGCAGGTGTCTAGTGGAGCAATGCATTCAAACTCTCGACAACTTGGTCCCAGCCCGCGCTGCCGGGCGCGATCAGTTCGACATGGCCGGTGGCGGGCAGGACGATGGTGGTCGCAGCCGCGCGCCCTTCATCTTCGCGGCGTAGGCGCGGGCGAAGGCCGGCGGCGCGATCGGATCCTCTTCGCCGTTGATCTGCACCTGCGGCTCAGGCCCGGCGCCGAGCTCGGCCGGCGAGGTGTCGGCGTAGACGTTCGGACGGCCGGGGGCCGGCTGGCCGACCAGCCGCGCGATGACCCCCTTGCCGCAGACCTCGTCGGCCGCCTCCGGCTCCAGGTCGGGCAGGCCGCCGGCGCTGACGACGCCGGCGATGCGCAGCGGGCGAGCGGCCTTCAGCACGCTGCCGGCCGGCAGCCGGGGCCGCGCGGCCAGCCACAGCACCAGATGGCCGCCTGCGGAATGACCCAGGGCGACCACCTTGCCCAGCCGCAGATGATGGGCCGGCGCGACCCTTTCCAGCGCGTCGGCGCCGGCGGCGACGTCCTCGAACGTGCCGGGATAGCCGCCGCCCGGCCGGTCGACGCCACGATACTCGATGTTCCAGACCGCGATCCCGCGCCGGCGCAGGTCCTCGGCCGCGTAGTTCATGATGCTGAGCTTGGCGACGCCCGAGAGCCAGCAGCCACCGTGCACCATCAGCACGACAGGGAACGGTCCCCTGCCCTGCGGCAGCCAGAGCTCGCCGAACTGCGCGGCGCCCGGCCCGTAGGCGATCTTCTCGGTCGGCGCCGGCATCGGGCGGGCGAGCAGGTCCGGCCAGTCCAGCAGCTGGGTCGTCGCCGCGGACGCCGACGTCGCCAGCGCGACCGCGGCGCAGCAGGCGGCGGCCATCGCGCCCCGCTTCGTTCTCGTCGTGACCGACATCCCACCTCCGACGCCGTTCTGATAGCATCGCCAGCGCGCCTCGCCAGGGCCGGCGCGCCACATCCGAGGCCGTGCGAGGACGCCCGTGACGCTCGAGCTGGACCAGATCGCCTATCCGCCCACCACCGGCGTGCGGCGCGCGCACGAGACGCCGCTGGTCGTCGCCACCGACGCCAGCCTGGCCGGACTCGGCGCGCTGGTGGACGACCCGGCCGCCTGCGAGATCGAGATCGTGCGCTGGCCGGCGCAGGGCTGGCGGCCGGTGGACGCGGGCTCCGGCGACCAGGGCGGGACCACCGAGGGCCTCTTCGAGTTCGCCTGGCGCGGCGAGACGCTCTATGCCCGCAACAACGCCGTGGGCGACGCCTACCTGTTCGGCTGGAGCACGTGGCCGGAGGAGGCCGCGGCCGAGGGACCGGCGCCGCCGCGCGAGCGGGCGCTGATCTGGCGCGCCAACTACCATCCGGACGGCGGCCAGATGATCTGGCCGATGAACGGCGAGAGCTTCGTGGTCCCGCTCGCCCCGCCGGGCGACGACGTGACGCCCGAGGCCTTCGTCAGCTTCTGGTGCGACGGGACGCGCGGCCTCTACGTGCGGCCGGGCGTCTGGCACGGCGCCTTCGTCCCGCACGCCGACGCGGCGAGCTTCCTCGACCGGCAGGGCCGCGTCCACGCCCGCGTCTCGGTGGATTTCCCGAAGGAGTTCGGCTGCTACCTCGCCGTGCCGCTCGGCCAGCCGGAAGGGGCTTGATCGCGCCGCCGCGACGCGTTCGACTGACCCAGCCCCCATTTGACTGACCCATGTCCGATCACGCCCATACCCATCAACACCATCGCGCCGGCCACGAACCCGAGCACGGCCATGGGCATGCGCACGGCGCTCCACCACCATCACAGCCATGACGCCGACTTCGGCCGCGCCTTCGCGGTCGGCATCGCGCTGAACGGCGCCTACGTGGTCGGCGAGGCGACATGCGGCTTCTTCGCCAACTCGCTGGCGCTGATGGCGGACGCGGGCCACAACGCCGGCGACGTAGTGAGCCTCGCCCTCGCCTGGCTGGCCGCGACGCTGGCCCGCCGCGCGCCCTCCAGCCGCTTCACCTACGGCCTCGCCTCGTCCTCGATCCTGGCGGCGCTGGCCAACGCGGTGCTGCTGGCGCTGGTCACCGGCGCGATCGCCTGGGAGGCGGTGCTGCGCCTGATGCAGCCGCAGCCGGCGGCGGGCGTGCTGATGATGGCGGTGGCCGGCGTCGGCATCCTGGTCAACGGCGCGACCGCGCTGATGTTCGCCCGCGGCCGCAAGCGCGACCTCAACGTCAGGAGCGCCTTCCTGCACATGGCGTCCGACGCGCTGGTGGCGCTGGGCGTGGTGGCGACCGGCGCGGCGATCCTCCTCACCGGCTGGCGGTGGCTCGACCCGGCGATCAGCCTCGTCATCGGCGCGGTGATCGTCTGGGGCACCTGGTCGCTGCTGCGCGAGGCCCTGGCGCTGGCGCTGGCCGGCGTGCCGGCCGGCGTCGACCAGGGCGGCGTCGCGAAGTACCTGGCCGGCCTGCCGGGGGTCACCGAGGTGCACGACCTGCACATCTGGGGCATGAGCACCACCGAGACGGCGCTCACCGCCCATCTCGTGCGCCCCGGCGCGGCGCTCGACGATGCGCTGCTGGCCGAAGTCTGCGCCGAGTTGAAAGCCCGCTTTGCGATCCACCACGCGACCCTGCAGATCGAGAGCGGCAGCGCCCCCTGCGAACTGGCCGACCACGCGGCTTAAGCTGCGGCGGCCCGCGACCGTAGCGCCTGACGCGCCGGCCGAGAGCGGCGACCAATCAGGGTGGCAGGCCGGCAGCGAGCGCTCGCTTCGTTAACAGAAGTCCTAGGCTCAATCGGTAAGAGAGCTCTAACCCCAAGTTGATATTCAACTCGCAAACGCGTCCGGCGGCGCTTGGGCAGCATGCGCAAGACAAGAGCCGTTGGTGGGGACACAAACACCGATGCCGAGCAAGTCTAGGCGACAACGCGCAAGCTTCGCGCAGCGAACTGTTCCGGCGCGACCCGCGGGATCTGCTGAGCGATCGTTCTGGCGCTCCGGCGGTCGAGTTCGCACTCATAGCGCCTCTGTTGCTCATGCTGATCATGGGCATCGTCCAGTTCTCGATCACCCTGAACAACTACATCGAGCTCACCGAGGCCGTCCGCACCGGCGCCCGAAGCATCGCGATCAGCCGGGCGATGGCCAGCGCGACGCCCTACACGAGCACGGTCAGCAACATCGACGCCTCGGCGGGCAACCTGACCGCCGGGAACATCACGGTCACCATTACCGTCAACGGCACGGCCTGCACGACCGACTCGGGCTGCTCGACCGCCCTGTCGACCGCCGCCGGCGAGACCGCGGCAGTGAACGCCACCTATCCCTGCAACCTGACGGTCATGGGCTTCAACTTCCTGCCCAACTGCCAGTTGCAGTCGCAAACTTCGGACCTCGTCGAATGAAACGGCTCGTCTTCGCGCCGCTGCGCACGCTTCGCGACCTCTGGATCGACCGGCGGGCGGTGACCGCGGTCACTGTCGCGCTCCTCGTTCCGGTGCTGGTCGGTCTGGCCGGCTTCACGGTCGACGTCGGTCACCTGGCGCTGGTCCAAAAGGAGCTGCAGGCCTCGACCGACGCGGCGGCGCTCGCCGGCGGCTACAACATCCCGGTCAACACCGCTGTCTCGACCGCCACGACCTACGGCGCCGGCAGCGGCGACAAGAACACGCTGGCGGGCGGCGTCACCGGCGCGATGGCGACCGGCTATCCGGTGCTGAGGTGCCTGACCACCACCAACGTCACCTGCGTCGGAACCGAGCTTGCCGGCGGCGCCAACGCCATCCAGGTGAAAGAGCAGGCGACGGTGCCGATGTGGTTCGCCCAGATCCTCGGCTTCGGCAGCTACACGCTGACGGCGACGTCCACCGCCAGCGCCCGCGGCGGCATCGGCAAATCGCTCAACGTGATGATCATTCTCGACACCACGCAGTCGATGTCGGGCAACATCGACAGCAATTGCGGACTTGGATCCAGTTCGACGCGCCTTCAGTGCGCCGAAGGCGGCGTCAAGGCGCTGCTGACCGGGCTCAATCCGAGCCTGGACTACGTCGGCCTGATGGTGTTCCCCGGCCTGCAGTCGACCAGCAAGGCCAGCCAGGCCACCACCTGCGGCCAATCCACAGGCGCCAGCGACCTGCAGCAGTATGGCAACTCGCCCGTCTACCAAATCGCCGCGCTGAACAATAACTTCAAGACATCGAGCACCGCTTCGACGCTCAACTCCAGCTCGAACATCGCGCTGGCGATCGGTCAGGGCGGCTCGGGGTGCAACTCCGGCATCAGCGCGCCCGGCGGCGAGGGCACCTACTTCGCCGACGCGTTCGCGCAGGCGCAGGCCGCGCTCGTGGCGCTCTCGTCGTCGCAGTCGCCGCCGGCGCAGAACGTCATCGTCTTCCTCAGTGACGGCGGCGCCAACGCGACGAAAATCCAGACCAATTACAACGCCTACATCGGAACCTGCTCCCCGACCTGTACGGCGTCCACGACGATGCACGTGACCTCTTGTCAGAGCGCCTGCGCCAGCTCGTCGACCACCTCGCAGCAGGGGCCGCTGACGGCCGGCGAGACCATCACCAGCGGCGCGGCGTCGGGAACCAAGATCGTCAGCCAGCTCACCGGCCCCGGCGGGTGCACCTCGGTAGGGGTCGGATCCTGCACGGCTGGGGGCGTCGGCACCTACCAGGTCAGCACTTCGCAGAAGGTGGGCTCGTCGTCGAGCTCGGTCTCGATGGTCGCGGCCGCCACGATGTCATTGAACGGCGACACCTACCCGGCGAACCTCGACGAGTGCCAGCAGACGATCGACGCCGCCAGAGCGGCCGCCAGCGCCGGCACCTGGGTCTACTCGATCGCTTACGGGGCCAGCAATTCGAGCGGCGACTGCCCGACCGACACGACCTCGATCATCTCCGGGATGGCGAATTCTGTCGTCCTGCACGGAGATGGCGAACATCGCCAACAGCCCAGGACATCTGCCGGACCTCACGAAGTTCTATTCGAACGGCAACAGCGGCCAGGTCTGCTCGAACGCACTGGCGACCAACACCATCGCAAACCTCGTGAGCCTGTTCTCGAACCTCTCGACCAACCTCACCGAGCCGCGGCTGATCCCGAACAACACAACCTGATCCGCGCGGCGGCTGCGCGGCCGGGCTAGGCGCGCCGGAAGGCCAGCAGGTCGACCGGTTCGATCACCGGCTGGTCGTGCCGCTGCGAGGCCGCATGCGACCGGAGCGCCGCGAGTCCGGCGGCGAACTCCGCGTCGCTGAGCTGGACCAGGATCGAGTTCGGCGCGCAGCGCGACCCTTTCCCCGTACTCGGTCCACGACTCGGCCGTCTCGCTCATCACCACCTCGTGCGCCGACAGATCGAAGCCGGCGTCGCGGAACGTGGTCGTCATCTCGTCCAGGCTGCTCAGCGAGCGCCTGATCAGCTGGTCCGTTCGCGGGAAGAACGGCACGTAGGGATAGACGTCGATGCGGTCGGTCGCGCCGACGCGCATCACCACCACCCCGCCCGCCCTGAGCACCCGCCGGCATTCGCGCGCCACCTGCAGAGGCTGCGCGAAGTGGTGGAACACCATGGACATGAAGACCATGTCGACGCTGGCTTCGCCCAGCGGCAGCTGCTCGCCGGCGCCGCGCAGATAGGTGACGTTGCGAGCGTTCTTGCGGCGCGCCTCGGCCAGCATCTTCTCCGAGGGATCGACCGCGATGACCTGCGCCCCGAAGTGCTCGGCGAGCGGGCCGGCGTATCGCCCCGTTCCACAGCCGAGGTCGAGGATGGTCCCGATACGGCTCGACCGCCCCGCCGCGTTCGCGATCGCCGCGAGCCACATATCGAGCGTGTGGCGCGAATAGCCCCGGCCCGCGTCATAGACGGCGGGCATCGTCGTTGAGTCGTAGTCCATGTCGCTCCCTTCGCTGGCATTACCCAGGCAGGTTCAGCGGGTGTGATCTCAGCCTGCCGCGCAGGCACCCCGGCGGCCGGATGCTCGCGCCGCGTAAGGCCGCTTGTCAACGGACGAACCTCTGACGCCCTTCCGCGAGTTTCTCAGCCGGGCATGTCGAACCGGCGGGTCGCGGATCGTCCTATCGGTGAGATGCGAGGATCGGGCGACCGCCTCCCTGCCGTCGCCAGCCCGCCCAATCGGGAGATCGACCATGACCACGACCCACACGACCGAACACGACCGCCACGCCGAACAGCCGGCCATGCGCACCCCGCCGGTCGTCTCGCCCGAGGCCTGGGAGGCGGCGCGCCAGCAGCTGCTGGTGAAGGAGAAGGCGCTGACCTGCGCCCGCGACGCGCTGGCTGCCGAGCGGCGGCGGATGCCGTGGATGGCTGTCGAGAAGGCCTATGCGTTCGAGGGGCCGGACGGCCGGGTGAGCCTGCTCGACCTGTTCGAGGGCCGCCCGCAGCTGATCGTCTACCGCGCCTTCTTCGAGCCCGGGGTGTTCGGCTGGCCCGACCATGCCTGCCGCGGCTGCTCGTTCGGCGCCGACCAGGTCGCCCACCTCGCCCACCTGAACGCCCGCGACACGACGCTGGCCTACGTCTCGCGCGCGCCGATCGCCGACATCGCCCGGCTGAAGGCGCGGATGGGCTGGGAGATGCCCTGGTATTCGATCACCGACCGCTTCGACGCCGACTTCGGCGTCGACGAGTGGCACGGCCACAACGTGTTCTTCCGCGACGGCGAGCGGGTGTTCCGGACCTACTTCGTCAAGAGCCGCGGCGACGAGGCGATGGGAAGCACCTGGAGCTTCCTCGACATCACCCCGCTCGGCCGCCAGGAGACCTGGGAAGACTCGCCCGAGGGCTATCCGCAGTCGGCGCCCTACAAGTGGTGGAACTGGCACGACAACTATGAGGCCGAAGCTGCGCCGCATCCGAGATGGGTCGAGATCTCGACCGCCGGCGCGACCGCGATCCGCGACCAGGACGCCCAGGACCGGGCGGCCCCGAGCGCGCGGCGCTCGTCATGACGGAGATCGATATGCATGCCGGCGCCGGGCCGCGGGGGCGCGCCCCTGACGACGACCTCGCGGGGGGCGCGGCGAGCCTCGCCAGGTGGCTTTGCCTGGCGGCCACGCCGACCTTCGCGCTCATGGCGCTGCTGACCGCGCTCGGCGGAAGCCCGATGGACCGGCTCTGCGCGTCCGGCGCCGGGGCGCTCTTGAGCGGCATGGTCCCCATGTACCTCCTCATGAGCGCGTTCCACGCGCCGCCCTGGCTGCGACTGATGTTCGGCCGACGCGGCGCCGTCGCCTGACGCACCCTGGCGCCCGGCGGTCGAACCCGTACTCGGATTGGGGGCGGACGTTTGTGACCGCAATTGCCGCGGGCAAGCTGGACCAGGGGCGCCAGCCGCGCCGGCAGCTCTGGTTGGACCCGATAGGCGTCGCCGGCCGGGCGTGGCGCCCTGAGCGGACGCTGCCGCGGCTCGCGCGGCGTCTCCAGGGCGACGCGCCTGCATGCAGCCTTCCCGCGCCAGCATCCGCAGCATCGTTCGCGCCGTGGCTGCGACATGTGCGCTGGGGGCAATGGTCGCGGCCGGGGCAGCCGCCGCGGCGCCCCGCCACCACCATCGGCACGCAGAGCCTGCGCGCCACGGACATCCGCTGAAGGGGATCGATGTCTCCCACTACCAGGGCGCCATCGACTGGCCCGCCGTCGCCCGCGACCACGTGGGGTTCGCCTACATCAAGGCGAGCGAGGGCGTCGAAGGCCGCGACGCGCGGTTTGAGCGCAACTGGCGGGGCGCCGAGCGGGCGGGGATCCGGGTCGGGGCCTATCACTATTTCATCTTCTGCCGATCGGCCGAGGCGCAGGCCTACAACTTCCTGGCGGTCGCGCCGCGACGGGCGGGCGGGCTGCCGCCGGCGGTCGATCTCGAGGCGCCGCGCAGCTGCCCTGGCCGGCTCACCGGCGCAAGGATGCGCCGCGAGCTGGACGCCTTCCTGGCGGTGGTCGAAGCGCGCGAGCGCCGGCGCGCCGTGCTCTACGTGACGCCGCCGTTCCTCCGGGCCTACCGGCGCTATCTGCCGCAGCGGCCATTGTGGCGCCGCTCGATCGCTTCCAGGCCGGCCGCCGGCGCGACCTGGGCTTTCTGGCAATACCGCAGCCGCGGCCGCGTCGCCGGCATCCGGACCTTCGTCGACCTGAACGTCGTCAGCCCCAGGGGGGGCGCACGGGCGCTGTGATCGTCGGCGTCAGACCTCGCCCGCAGCGGTCTGTTCGCGATGATCTACGGGCTCTTTCGCACGGCGTGAATCACGGCGCCGTTGATACGCACGACAACGGCGCTCGCCGGGCCGGTCGCGCCGACTTCGAAGGTCATCTGAACATCGAGGCCCGGCGCGAAGAAGCTGGTTGGCGTCTCGGCGAGCACCTGACCGCCGGGGTAGCCCGTCATCCCCGCGAACAGCGCCGCCACCTTCCGCGTGACCGTGATCACGCGCCCGTCGGCGAGCGCGTAGACGCCCACCAGGCGATCCAGCTGCTCCGGCGTGACGGCGATCGCCTTGCGCTGGACCGGCTGCCCTGCGGGGCCGAGCGGAAGAATCCAGGCGAACGCAGCCGGCACCAGCTGAGGGTAGTACGAGATGTGCGTTTCGCCGGCGAAGACACGCATCTGCACGGCGAACGTGGACGCCGGCGCGCTCAGTATGGCGGCGACCCGCTCGGCATCGGCGACCATGTCGTTGTTGGTCTCCGCGCCGCCGACCGCCACGAAGACGCGCCGCCCAAGGCCCTTGGACACAGCCGCCGGCAGCCGCGCGAGCAGTTCCCGGTCCGCGAAGACCGATGGACTGGCGATCACGTAGCCTGAGAAGGACGCCGGCGCGTCGGCCAGCACATTGGCCGCGAAGAGAGCGCCATAGGAGTGGCCGAACAGAATGGCCTTGGCTGGATCGAGCGGGAATCGAGAACTCGAGGTAGGGGCGCAGGTCCTCGGTCAGGAAGGCCTGGAACGCCGCTCCCCCGCCGCCGACCTCAGCGCCGTCCCGGATCGTCGTCCGGTGCAGGAAATCGGCGTCGCGCTTGTCTTCCTGACCTTGCGGATAGCCGACCGAGATCACGTAGGCCGGCGACATCATGAACGCCCAAGCCATCATCTGGGCGACGGGTCCAGCGACGCCGTAGCCGCCGTCGAGGGCGTAGATCGCCGGCAGCTTCTGACCGACTGCCGTGAGCGGACTCGCCGGCGGCGCGCTCACGACCACCACGAAGTCGCGGTTCAGCCGCCCGGAATGCACCGTCAGCTGCTGTGCGCCAGCGGGCTCGTAGGGCCCCTCCGACACGAGGCTCACCGCCTGAGCGGGCTGCGCGAGGGCGGGCGCCCCGAAGGCGCAGGCCATGGCAAGGCAGATGAGCAGTCGAGACATCCTGCGAGCCTTTCCAACCATGGCGCGCGGATCCAGGAAAAGACCGCGGTATATTTATACCGTGGTATATTACGGTCGCATGGTCAAGCCGGCCCTCAGTCCCAAGCGGCGACGAACACGGTCGGCGCTTGTCGAAGCGACGTTGAGGATCATCGATGAAAGCGGCTTCGCCGCCGTCACGCTGAGCGAGGTCGCGCTCCGCGCCGGGGTCACGAAAGGCGCGATCTACTCCAACTTTCGCGGCAAGGGGGAGCTGCTTTGGGAGGCGGTGGGCCGCAAGCTGCGCTACGTCATCCCCGCGACAGAACCGGGCTATTCCCTGCGAGACTATGCCCGCGCGGCGGCCCGGGCGCTCATGGCCGGGCTCCCGCAGAGCGCCCGCGACGCGGCCTTCTTCAGCGAGCTGGAGGTTTACGCCCGGACCGATCCGGAACTTCGCGCCTTGCGATCGGAAAGCCAGAAGGTCCTCATCGATGCCTTGGCGAGCGGCATTCGGACCGAGTTGAACGACCGCCTGACGATTCCGGCTCGCGATCTTGGGCTGGCTTTCCAGGCCCTCATCCGGGGCTTTTCCGCCCAGTGGGCTCAGACGCCCGACGAGGTCACCGAAGACGTCGTTGCGACCGCCTTCGAAGCACTGCTCCTCGGCGCGACAACGCCAGACCGCAAAGGTGAGGCGCCCGACTGGCGCCCTCGGAGGCGACCCGACCCTGATGACGCGTGACGGCATGTTTGTCGCGGCGGCCGACGAATGCGTGCCCCCTGCGCCCCGCCCGCTCAATCCCCGCCGATCAGGTCGCGGCGGTTCTTCTCCAGCTCCTCGGCGTAGCGGCGCGTGGCGTAGGCTTCCGAGAGCATGCCGAGCACCTCGCGGTTCTCGTTCAGCACCGCCAGCTCGTCCGCGCCGGTGCGGTCGAAGACGCCCATGATCTCCTTGATCGGCATCTCCGGGGTCAGCCAGTCGTCCGCGTGGATCGCCAGCTCGCTGACCACCCCCTCGCCGTCCGCGTCGGTGTAGACGGCCGAGGTCGGCACGACGCCGGCGTAGTGGTCGCCGTCGTCGAGCGCGATGACGCGCTGCGTCGAGCCCAGCGGGAAGCGTCGCCGGAACTCCTCGAGGCTGGCGGTGGCGGCGATGGTGCGGCGGTCGGGGCGCATCATCCGTCCCGCGGTGAGCGTGCGCAGCCAGCCGACGTCGTGGGCGCTGCGGATGGTCTCGCCGCGCAGGTGCAGGCGCCAGGTCGAGAACGAGTAGCCGAAGGTCTCGCGCACCAAGAGGCTCGCGACGATCGAGGCGGTGAGCGTCGCCGCCGTGAGGCCGGAATCGCCGGTGGTCTGCAGCACCAGGAACGACATGGTGAGCGGCCCGCCGACGATGGCGACCGCCACCGCGCCCATGCCGACCAGCGAGGCGGCGGTCGGGTCGAGGCTGGCGCCGAAGTAGGTGTCGAGCACCACGGCGAACAGCCGCCCGATCAGCGAGCCCAGGTACAGCGAGGCGAAGAACAGCCCGCCGCGGAAGCCGAAGCCCAGCGAGATCACCGAGGCGGCTGACTTGGTGACGATCAGGAAGATCAGCGCGACGATGCCGAGCTTGGCGGTGAGGTCGAGGTACATCGCCCCGTGGCCGGCCGAGAGGGTCTGGGGCGAGATCAGCGCGATCCCCATCAGGAGCACGCCGCCCATGATCGGGCGGAAGGGCCTGGCGACCGTCAGCCGCCCGGTCAGCATCTCGGTCCAGCCCACCAGCCGCATGACCGCGACGCCGTAGAAGGCGCAGACCAGCCCGAGGCCGGCGTAGAGCAGGTAGTGGGCGAGCTTGTAGTCGTCGGGCGTGGTGATCGGGATCACCATCGGCTCGAAGTGGACGAGCCGCGTCATCAGCCAGCCGGCGATGGCCGCGGCGATCACCGCCGCGACGTTGGCGACGGTGTAGGAGCCGATAACGATCTCGAAGGCGTAGAAGGCGCCCGCCAGCGGTGCGCCGAACGCCACCCCGATCGCCGCGCCGGCGCCGGCGCCGACGTAGGTGCGCAGGTCCGAGCGGCGCAGGTTGAGGAAGCGGCCGGTGACCGAGGCCAGCGCCCCGCCCATCTGCGCGTAGGCCGCCTCCAGCCCCACCGAGGCGCCGAAGCCGTTGGAGCAGATGGTCTGGGCGGCGACGAACAGGCTGTCGCGGAAGCTCATGCGCCCGCCGCGCAGCGCGTTGGCCTCCACCGGGTCGACCGGCGTCGTCGCCCGGCCGCGCGACCAGGCCCAGGTCAGCAGCGACCAGCAGCGCCCCGCCCAGCGGCAGCGCGACCAGCCGCGCCGGATCGACCTTCTGCAGCGCCGAGAGCCGCTCGTCGAAGTCCATGTTGTAGAGCAGCATCTGCAGCGCGTGGGCGGCCACGCCGATGCCGATGGTGGCGAGCCCGGCGGCCGCGCCGACCAGGGTCGCGATCGTCACCAGCCACAGCTCGCTGGCGCGGATCTCGCCGCGCAGGAAGACCAGCGCCTCCAGCGCCAGCCGCAGGACGCGCGAGCGCCGCCGCGCCGCCGCCTGGACGACGGCGGGGTCGGGCTGGGTGATCACCTCGGCGGCGCTGAGGACCTTCTCGTCGATCTGGCGGAACCTCCGCTAGCAGGGCGCCAGTCTAGAGCATGAGTCCGGTGGAGCGCAGGCTCCCTCCCCTTCATGGGGAGGGATTAGTCGTCGTCCTCGATCGCTTCCCAGGCCGAGGCGCTCGGCGGGGCTTCGACAACGCTCTCGACCGTCACCGGCGACGCGCTGTCGATCCCGGCGGTGTCGGGCGGCAGCTCGCCTTGCTTGGGATGCACGAACTCGGCGCGCTCCTTGCCGTCGTGGGCCTTCACCAGCCGCGATTCGCTGGCGATCCGCTGGCCGCGGTCGACACGGCCGAGCCCTTCGTCGGCGGCGGCCTTGGGCGGCGTGTGGATCGTCATGTGGCTGAACTCCTCGCGAAGACCTCGCTGCAGAGAACGGCCGGCCGTCCGATCCGTTCGCGCTAGAACGGGCTGAAATGCGCTTAGAATGGTCACTTGAGATGTCATCCTGGATGCTGGCGCGCTCGCACGAGCTGTCCGGGATCTGCTTTCAGTGCCAGGCGATCCGTTCGCGCTAGAACGGGTTGAAATGCGCTTAAATCATCTGGTGTCATCCCGGAAGCTCGCGCCAGCGAGCTGTCCGGGATCTGCTTTCAGCAATAGTTCCAAGTAGATCCCGGACAAGCGCGGCGCTTCCGGGATGACATGGTGAGTGGCGGCGGCAAGGCCAGCAAGACGCGCACGCTCTAGTAGACCACCACCGAGCGGATGCTCTCGCCGCGGTGCATCAGGTCGAAGGCCTCGTTGATGCGCTCCAGCGGCAATGTGTGGGTGATCAGCGGATCGATCTCGATCTTCCTTTCCATGTACCAGTCGACGATGCGCGGAACGTCGGTGCGCCCGCGGGCGCCGCCGAAGGCGGTGCCACGCCAGACCCGGCCGGTGACCAGCTGGAACGGCCGCGTCGCGATCTCCTGGCCGGCGCCGGCGACGCCGATGATCACGCTCTCGCCCCAGCCGCGGTGGCAGCACTCCAGCGCCTGGCGCATGGTGGCGACGTTGCCGATGCACTCGAACGAGAAGTCGGCGCCGCCGCCGGTGAGGTCGACGATCGCCTGCACGACCTTGTCGCGCCCGACCTCGTCCGGGTTGAGGTAGTCGGTCATGCCGAAGCGCCGCGCCATCTCGGCCTTGGCCGGGTTGAGGTCGACGCCGATGATCTTGTCGGCGCCGGCCAGCCTGGCGCCCTGGATGACGTTGAGGCCGATGCCGCCGAGGCCGAACACCGCCACGTTCGCGCCCGGCCAGACCTTGGCGGTCCAGATCACCGCGCCGACGCCGGTGGTCACCCCGCAGCCGATGTAGCAGATCTTGTCGAACGGGGCGTCCGCGCGGACCTTGGCCACCGCGATCTCCGGCAGCACCGTGTGGTTGGCGAAGGTCGAGCAGCCCATGTAGTGGGCGATCTTCTCGCCGCCGATCGAAAAGCGGCTGGTCCCGTCCGGCATCAGCCCCTGGCCCTGGGTGGCGCGGATGGCGGTGCAGAGGTTGGTGCGCCGCGAGAGGCAGCTTTTGCACTGCCGGCACTCGGGCGTGTAGAGCGGGATCACGTGGTCGCCCGGCTTCACGGAGGTGACGCCCGCGCCGACCTCCAGCACCACGCCGGCGCCCTCGTGGCCGAGGATGGCGGGGAAGATCCCCTCCGGGTCGCCGCCCGAAAGCGTGAACTCGTCGGTGTGGCAGATCCCCGTCGCCTTGATCTCCACCAGCACCTCGCCGGCCTTCGGCCCTTCGAGATCGACGGTCTCGATCGTGAGCGGAGCGCCGGCCTTCCAGGCGAGGGCTGCGCGGGTCTGCATCTCGGGCGCCCTCCTTTCAAGGCTGCGGCGACAGCCGCTCCTCGCGCGCCGCCTCGAACACTTCCTTGGCCGCGCCGGCGTTCAGCGCGGCGATGCCGAGGCCCACCACGAGGTCGGGCCAGGCGTTGCGGACGACGACGGTGATCAGGCCCGCGGCGATGATGGCGACGTTGGCGATAGCGTCGTTGCGGGCCGAGAGGAAGGCCGCGCGGCTGAGGCTGCCGTGATGGCGGCGATGCCGGGCGAGCAGGAAGGCGCAGGAGAGGTTCACCGCCAGCGCGCCAAGGCCGGTGATCGAGAGCGCGAAGGGCTCCGGCGGCGCCGGCGCCATGAACTTGCGCCAGGCCATCCAGAGCGTCGCTGCGGCCGGGACCAGCAGCAGGCCCGCCAGCACCGCGCCGACCTGGCCGCGCCGCCGCGCCGACCAGCCGAGCGCGACGACGATCAGCAGGTTCACCGCCGTGTCTTCCAGGAAGTCGATCAAGTCGGCGAAGAGCGAGACGCTGCCGATGCCGAGCGCCACGGCGAACTCGATGCCGAAATAGGCGAGGTTGGCGAGCGCGACGATCAGCGCGGCGCGGCGGAATCCGGTCATCCGCAGGTTTTCGCGCAGGGCGGTGGAAGGAGTCGAGGCCTTCGGTGCGCCGGCTGACGCCCGACGAGATCGCCGCCCAAGGATAGGCCCCAGCAGCGTCGCTGCAGCCCGACGGGCGTGACCCGGCGCCCGCGCTGAGGTAAGGCCGCGCGCATGCGGGTCGAGCGGCTCACGAAACTTGCGGCGGGCATGCCGATCCCGTTCGGCGGCGATCGGGTGACGCACGTGTCCGAGGCGCTGGCGGCGGCGTTCCGCCGGGCGACCGGCTGATCGTGGTCCAGGAGACCGGCGATCTGCTGCACGTGCCGGCCGACGTCCACGCCGCGGCGGCGGCGGCGGTGGGCCAGGCGGCCGAGGCGTTCGAAGCCATGCGCGGCGTCTCGCAAGACCAGGTCAGCGCCTTCTTCGAGGCATTCGCCGCGCGCCTGGAGTCCGACGAGAGCTGGGCGCCGATCGCCGCGGCCAACGCCGAGGACGTGGCGCGCGCCAAGGCCCGCGGCCGCTCGACCACCCGGCTGGTCGCCACGCGCCAAGATGCGCGCGGACATGATCGAGGGCCTGCGCGCGCTGGCGCGACGCCGCGCCGACCAGCGACCGGATCGTCGAGACGGGTCGATCACGACGGCTGGCGCGTCGAGCAGGTCACCGCGCCGCTGGGCGTGGTCGCCTTCGTCTTCGAGGGCCGGCCCAACGTGTTCGCCGACGCCGCCGGCGTGCTCCGGGGCGGCAACACCGTCGTCTTCCGGATCGGCTCGGATGCGCTGGGCACCGCCCGTGCGATCGCCGAGCATGCGCTGCAGCCGGCGCTCTACGCCGCGGGCCTGCCGCCCAGGGCCGCCGTGCTGCTGGAGCGCCGAGGAGCGCTCGGCCGGCTGGGCGTTGTTCTCCGACGCCCGGCTGGCGCTGGCGGTGGCGCGCGGATCGGGCGCCGGCGGTGGCCCAACTCGGCGCGGTGGCGCGGCAGGCCGGCGTGCCGGTGTCGCTGCACGGCACCGGCGGCGCCTGGATGATCGCGCGACGATGACGCCGACGCGGCGCGCTTCGCCGCGGCGGTCGAAAGCCTCGCTCGACCGCAAGGTCTGCAACACCCTGAACGTCTGCTGCCTGGTCGGCGGTCGGCGCCTGCTGCCGGCTTTCCTCGCGCCTGAAGGCGGCGGGCGAACGCGGCGGGCACGGCTGCAAGCTGCACGTGGTCGAGCGGCTACGAGCTGGCTGCCCGATGAGTGGACCGGCGCCCGAACCTTTGTCCGCCGCGCCGACGGCGACCATGACGAGCCGCTGGTCGAGCCGCTGCGACGAGAGCGCGCTCGGGACCGAGTGGGAGTGGGAGGAGACGCCGGAGGTCACGCCTGGTGATCGTCCGCGAGATCGAGGAGGCCGTCGCGCTCTTCAACCGCTACAGCCCGCAGTTCATCGTCTCGCGTGATCTCCAGGACCATCCGGAGACGCACGATTACATCTGGGCCAATGCCAACGCCGGCTTCGTCGGCGACGGCATGACCCGCTGGGTCGACGGCCAGTATGCCCTGAACCGGCCCGAGCTCGGCCTCTCGAACTGGGAGCACGGCCGGCTGCTGGCGCGCGGCGGCGTGCTCAGCGGCGACTCCGTCTACACCATCCGTACCCGGATGCTGCAGGAGGACCCCGGTCTGCATCGATAGTCCGCCGGCGATCCTGCGCGCCGCCTGGCGCGACCCGGTCGATGTCGCGTCCGCCTTCGCGGACGAGCCTTTCGCGCTCTGCCTGGTTTCCGACGGCCAGGGCGAGCGCGGCCGCCGGTCGTACCTGGCGCGCCAGCCGACCGAGCGTCTGGTCATCGACCCCTCCGATCCGGGCGACGCCTGGCGGCGCGGTTCGAGGCGCGCGCCGGCGGCGGCGTCACAGCCGACAGCGATCCTGCCGCGGAGCGGCGCGAGACCGAGGCCAAGATCGCCGCCATCCTCGCCGCGCTCACGACGTGAGCAGGCGCAACCGGAGGGACCCGCCGCGGGTTGAGCGCTAGGATGGCCGCGCGCGGAGACGAGAAGCATGCGCCCTGCCCTCGCGCTGGCCGCGGCGCTTGTCCTCGCGGCGTGCGGCAAGAACCCGACGGAGGCGACCATGTCCGAGCATCACCGCCAGCAGGAACATCCCGAGCGTTCCCCCGAAGCCCTGAGCCTGGAGCGGATCACGCCGCGCGAGCCCGGTGCGACGCTGGAGCTGCTGTCCGACGCGGTGGAGGTGACCGGCGCGATTGACCTGCGCCACACCGCCTACGGGAGCAACCTCTCGCCGCCGCTGCGGTGGACGCCGGTGCCGGGCGCCGGCGCCTACGCCATCATCCTGGAGGACCCGGATGCGCCGATGGAACGGCCGTTCGTGCACTGGCTGATCTGGAACATCCCGGGCGACGTCGACTGGCTGCCGGAAGGCATCTCCAACAACGCCCATCCGGTCACCCCGCAGGGCGCGGTGCAGGGCAAGAACGACAACGGCTCCTTCGGCTACTTCGGGCCGCGCCCGCCGGCGGGCACGGGCGTCCACCACTACCACTTCCAGATCTTCGCCCTCGACGGCCCGCTCACCCTGCACGACGACGCCGACATCCGCGCCCTGGTCGGCGCCATGCAGGGCCGTGTGCTGGCCGACAGCGAACTGGTGGGAACCTACGCAGCGCCCGGGCGGCAGTGACGGGCCCCACTACCCCCCTTCGGTGTCATCCCGGAAGCGAGCGTAGCGAGCTGTCCGGGATCCAATTCTCCCGCCGGCGCTAAGTAGATCCCGGTCAACTCCGCTTCGCGGGTCACCGGGATGACACCGTTGGTTTGGCTCGGCTCGGTAACCTATGGCAACCCCGCGCCGCGGACATCTACGCGCACTGCCTCGATCCTCCCGGTGCGGTTGGCGCGGCACTCGGCCGGGTCGGAGCTGGCGGCAGTGAGCAGGTAGAGCATCTGGCGGTCGGCCCCGCCCAGCATGCAGGCGTAGACGCCCTGGTCCGCCGTGATCCGCTCCAGCACCTGGCCGCCCTCGGCGAGGCGGATCACGTCGTTGGTGGTCGGCGAGGCGACCCAGATGCGGCCCTCGGCGTCCAGGCAGCAGCCGTCCGGAACCGCGCCCTGCGGCAGCGGCGCCCAGACCCGGCGGTTGGAGAGGCCGCCGTCCGCCGCGACGTCGTAGGCGGTCATCCGCGCAGCGAAGGTCTCGCCGACGACGAGCGTCTTGCCGTCGGGGGTGATCACCGTGCCGTTCGGGAAGACCAGCTCGTCCGCGGCCGTGACGACGCGCCCGTCCGGATCGGCCCTGGCCATCCGCGCCGGCTTGATCTCGCGGCCGGGGTAGCCCTCGCCGAAGTTGCCGACGTAGGCGCGGCCGGCTTGGTCGACCACCATGTCGTTGCAGTTGCCGGTGGCGACGCCCGAGAGGTCCGCGTGGGTGACCGCGGTCCCGTCCTTCTCGATCCGCAGCAGCCGGCGATCTTCCATCGAGACCACCAGCATCCGCCCGTCCGGCAGCCAGCCCAGGCCGGAGACCGGACCCGCGGCCGAGAACGCCGTCTCGCGCGTTCCATCCGGCGCCATGGCGACCACCTCGTGGGCGTGCATGTCGGAGAACCACAGCCGCCCGTCCCGCCAGCGCGGCCCCTCCGGAAACGCGAGCCCGTCCAGCAGCGTCCTCAAAGTGCGGGCCATGCGGCGTCCTCCCTTGCAGCCGGCCCGACCATTGACCGGCGCCCGGCCGCCTCGCAAGCCGGCATCGCGGGTTGACGCGGCGGCGCCGTAGGCCGCCGCGCGGTTAGCGGCTATCGTCGGGACCGCGGCAAGGAGACGAAGACCGATGGATGGCGAGACCGGAACCCTTCAGGGCGTGGACCAGGCGGCGCTGGCGCAGATCCCGCCCGCCCTTCAGGGCGTGATCGACGCCGGCGACCTCTCGGGCGCCGTGACGCTGATCTGGCGCGGCGGCGAGGAGATCCAGTTCCTGGCGCTCGGCCAGCGCGACATCGAGGCCGGCCTGCCGATGACCCGCGACACCATCTTCCGCATCGCCTCGATGACCAAGCCGGTGACCTCGGTCGCGGCGCTGATGCTGATGGAGGAAGGCAAGCTCAAGCTGGGCGACCCGATCACCAAGTGGGCGCCCGAGTTCGCGAACATGCAGGTGCTGAAGAGCGCCACCGGGCCGGTGGAAGACACCTATCCGGCCCCGCGCGACATCACCTTCGAGGACCTCTTCACCCACCGCGCCGGCCTCGCCTACGCCTTCACCTCGATCGGGCCGATCGCCCACGCCCACCAGCAGGCGCTGGGCGACGTGCTCTCGCAGGACATGGGGCCGGACGAGTGGCTGAAGGCGCTGGGCGGCCTGCCGCTCTCCTATCCGCCCGGCGAGCGCTTCCACTACAGCCACGCCACCGACGTGCTGGGCTTCCTGGTCGGCCGCATCGAGGGCAAGCCGTTCCGCGACGTGCTGTTCGAGCGGATCTTCCAGCCGCTCGGCATGGTCGACACCGACTTCTGGCATCCGCCGGAGAAGCGCGGGCGCGCTGCCAAGGTCTACCGGCTGAAGGACGACTTCAGCGCGCTGGAGGAAGCGCCGTTCGCGAAACACGACGCGCCGCCGAAGTTCTGCGGCGGGGGCGGCGGCCTCGTCTCGACGCTCGACGACTACCTGAAGTTCGCCCGCATGCTGCTGGGGAATGGCGAGGTCGACGGCGTGCGGCTCCTCAAGGCCGAGACGGTCGAGCTGATGCGCACCAACCGGCTGACCGACGCGCAGCGCGAGATCCCGTTCATGGGCATTCCGTTCTGGGCCGGACAGGGCTTCGGCCTCGGCCTCTCGATGGTCATGGACCCGGAGAAGCAGGCCTGGATGGGCGCGGGCAACAAGGGCGCGTTCGGCTGGCCGGGCGCCTTCGGCACCTGGTGGCAGGCGGACCCCGAGAGCGGGATGATCCTGCTCTACCTGATCCAGAACTCGATGCCGCTCGGCCCCGAAGCCGCCGCCCAGCTCGCCACCGGCCAGCGAATGGGCGCCCGCGTCGCCCTGCCGGTGTTCCAGAAGATGGCTTACGCGGCGATCGGACAAAACTAGGCGGGTTCGTCCCTATTCCGCTCTTCCCCGCGGAAGCGGGGACCCGGGCTTTTCTCAGAGCCTGGCGGCCGGGTGCGCCTCAAGAATTGACCACGAACCTCACGAACCCCACGAACGGGCATTCCAAGACCGCGGTGTTGCCTGAAATCGTTCGTGAGGTTCGTGAGGTTCGTGGTTCAAATGACCTAGGCCCCCGCTTTCGCGGGGGAGGCGGAATTAGTGGAGCTCCGAAGTGGACGTAGCCGCCGCGAAGGCCTTCATCGGCCGCGTGTGGGACGCGGAGATCGTTCCCGAGCTTACGGCCTACATCCGCATTCCCAACAAGTCGCCGTCGTTCGATCCGGACTGGGCCGCGCACGGCTACATGGACCGGGCGGTGGCGCAGTTCGCGGCGTGGGCCAAAGCCAAGATCGCCGGCGTCGAGGGCGCGCAGCTGGGGGTCGTGCGCCTGGAAGGCCGCACGCCGGTGATCCTGATCGAGATCCCGGGCGAAGCGGACGACACGGTGCTGCTCTACGGCCATCTCGACAAACAGCCGGAGATGACCGGCTGGGCCGAGGGGCTGGGGCCGTGGGTCCCGGTGCTGAAGGACGGCAGGCTCTACGGACGCGGCGGCGCCGACGACGGCTATGCGATGTTCGGCGCGCTCGCCGCGATCCTGGCGCTGAAGGACCAGGACGTCCGCCACGCCCGCTGCCTGATCCTGATCGAGGCCTGCGAGGAGAGCGGCAGCTACGACCTGCCCGCCTACGTCGACCATCTCGCGCGGCGGATCGGCGCGCCGTCGCTGGTCGTCTGCCTGGATTCAGGCTGCGCCAACTACGAGCAGCTCTGGCTCACCACCTCGCTGCGCGGCATGGCCGGCGGCGCGCTGAGCGTCGAGGTGCTGACCGAGGGCGTTCATTCGGGCGATGCGTCCGGGATCGTGCCCTCCAGCTTCCGCATCCTGCGCAGCCTGATCTCGCGGCTCGAGGACGAGACGAGCGGCGAGATCCGGCTGCCGGAGTTGCATGTGCAGGTCCCGCCCGGCCGCATCGAGGAAGCCAAGGCCGCCGCCGCGGCGCTGGGCTCGGCGGTCTGGGACAAGTTCCCGTTCGTCGCCGGCATGCGGCCGATGGCCGACGATCCGGCCGGGCTGATCCTGGGCCGCACCTGGCGGCCGACGCTCTCGGTCACCGGCCTGGAGGGCGCGCCGGAGATCCGGAACGCCGGCAACGTGCTGCGGCCCGCCACCGCCGCCAAGCTCTCGATCCGGCTGCCGCCGACGCTCGACGCCGATGCGGCCGCCGCGACGGTCAAATCTGTGCTGGAGGCCGATCCGCCCTACGGCGCGCATGTATCCTTCGCGCTGGAGCAGTCGGCCAGCGGCTGGAACGCGCCGGCGCTGGCGCCCTGGCTGCGCGCCTCGATCGATCGCGCCTCCGAGGCGGCGTTCGGACGGCCGGCGGCGCTGATGGGCGAAGGCGGCTCGATCCCGTTCATGGGCATGCTGGGCGAGAGATTCCCGAGCGCGCAGTTCATGATCACCGGCGTGCTCGGCCCGCACTCCAACGCCCACGGCCCCAACGAATTCCTGCACATCGGCATGGGCAAGGGCGTCACGCTGGCGGTGGCCCAGGTGCTGGCCGACCACGCGGCGCGCTAGGGCTAGGGCGGCGGCGCGAACCCGCCGGGCGGTCCGCGGCGGGGCGGCGGGCCGCTGATGGCGCGGACGCTCTCGCGGTCGTAGGCGCCGCGCAGGCAGCCCACCGTGTACGGAAAGTCCCAGGTGGCGTGGTAGTGGTACATGACCACCAGCTTGCCGTTCCATGGGATGGCGTGGGTGTGGCCGTGGCAGGCGTCGAGGTCGCTGGAGGCGAGCAGCTTCCCGCCCTCGCCGTAGCGGCCGAAGATGCCGAAGCCGTCGAGCGCGTAGCCGACCAGGGCGGAGTGGCCGTCCGGCAGCCGTTTGTCGTCCAGGCAGGTGGTGATCCAGTGGTAGTGGTAGACGCCGCTCTCCTGCGGATGACCCTGGCAAGCGTCCTGCGCCTCGTGGGCGACGGCGTCGCGACCGGGCGCGTCGAGCGCGTTGAAGAGCACCGCGCCGGTCAGCAGGATGCCGACCGCGCCCGGCGCGCAGGACGGCTGGTCGGCCGCCACCGGGTTCGCCGGCAGCGCGACGCTGACGGACTGCGGCCGGATGCGGTTGGGGTTGCGGTCGTACCGGAAGGCCGGATCCGACGGGCTGATCGGGAAGCTTCCGGTCGCGTGGTCCGGCAGGTCGTTGGTCGTGAAGACGCGGCGCTCGCCCTCCAGCGTCATCCTGAAGTCCGGCCGCCAGGTCTCGTGGCCCTGCACGATCGCCTTCTTGGTGAAGTCGTAGGTCCCGGCCGCCCTGTCGATCCACGGGCCGTCGACCTGCGCGCCGCCGCCGCCCGGATCGACGCGGCAGGCCCAGATGTAGCCGACCTTCGGCGCGCTCGAGATACGCCCGTCGCCGAGCGGCAGGCGCGTGAGGTCGACGTCGTGCGCCCAGGCCGCGCCGGGGCCGACCTGAGCCCCCAGCAACCAGACCGCCAGCCCAAGCCCCCCGCCGAGCCTCACGGAAAGTGCGGTATCCCGAACGGGAGCGACGGCGTGCGGGGGCGACTGCCGGTGTCCTCGGCCTTCTTGCCGGCCGCCAGGTTGCAGTCCTTGGTCAGGGCCGGGTTCTGGTAGCTCAGGCACTGCTGGTAGTAGGACTCCATCTGGTCGTCGCGGCCCGCCTGCTTGGCGATGGCGATCTGCAGCGAGATGAACGGCTTGTCGTCGTTGTTGAACCGCCGGATGCCGGCCTCGGCGACGGCGAGCGCCTGGTCGTTCTGCTTCACCCGATAGAGCATCCGCACATGGTCGACGTAACCGTCGACGGTCTGGTCGGGGCTGGCGTTGGCCTGCCCGAACAGCCGCTCGGCGCCGGGGATGTCGCCCATGTCGTCGTGCAGCCGCGCCGCCTCGTTCAGCACCAGCGGCGAGTTCGCGAACTTGGTCGCCAGCGCCCGCTGGATGGCGGCCTGGGCGTCCGGGTATTTGCCGTCGGCGCGGGCGCGCTTGGCCTCGGAGACCGCCGTGACCGCCGCCTTCGCCTGGACGTACTCCGGCGCGGCGCGGACGCTGTCCAGCCAGGCGTGCTGCTCGTCCCTGAGCGGCGCGCCCTCCGGGTAGGCGTCGGCCGAGTACTGCGCCATCCCCTTCTTGCGCTCCTCGGGCGGGCGGTGCTGCGGCGGCGGCTCGTTCTGGTGCGCCATGGCCATGCCGAGCGCCAGCTGCGCGCCGTTCTCCATCAGGCCGGAGCGCAGGCCGGAGGCGCCGCCCATCAGCATCGAGACGGCGGATCCGTTCTTCAGCGCGTTGCCCAGCTGGTTCTTCAGCTGCGTGCCCAGCGTGTCGATCACCGCCTGGTGCTTCTGCTGGTCCGCCACGATGGTGTCGAACACCTTCGCGGAGGCCGAGTCGGCCGCGTAGCCCGACCCCTCCGACAGGTCGTAGCCGATGCAGTCGGCCTCGTCCTCCTGCTCGCGCGTGTGGCCGGGCTCGACCATCACGTTGGAGAGAAAGTGGATCAGGTCGTTGGTGGCGCCGGCCTGCGCCGCGGCGGAGATAATGCTGTTGTTGGCGCCGGCCGCGGAGACCGCGGCGCTGGCTAGGTAGAGCTGGCCCATCCGGCTGGTGAGCGACGGCTTCAGGCGCTCAGGCGCATTGGCGGCGAAATGGCCGAGCCGCACGTGGCCGAGCTCGTGCGCCAGCACGAACGCCACCTCGTCGTCCGACTGCGCCCCGTCCAGCAGGCCGAACGCCACCACGATCGAGCCGTCCGGCAGCGAGAAGGCGTTGTAGTAGTCGACGCCGAGGATGTGCACCTGCAGCGGCTGGCCCTTCGCGTACGGCCAATGCGAGTCGATCCGGCTGAGCAGCGCGGCGACCTTGGCCTCGGTCTGCGGCATGTGGATGCGTGCGGTCTGGTAGCGGCCGAGGTTGGCGTCGGCCAGGCCCATCGAGCCGCCGCCCTGCCCGCCGCCGCCGAGGTTCGGCCGGCCCGCCACCTGCTTGACGAACGGGCCGGGTTTGCCGCTGACCGAGTAGCCGGCGGGCGCGGCCGAGGACGCGGGGGTGCGACCGTGCGCGCCGCTGGCCGCCGCGGCCGCCGCCGCCAGGGCGCCAAGGCCCACGGCCCTGCGGGTCGGCTTCATTGGGCTTTGCAGTCCGCCGCGCCGCCGAGACCCATGTTGGTGGCGGCGTAGGAGCTGCCCGACGTGCGGGCCGCGCTCTGCACCGGCTTGCAGGCGGCGGTCACGCCCTGGGTCTGCACGTCGAGCCCGCGCAGGAAGACCACCTTGCCGTCGTGGTCGATGCCGACGCTGCCGCCCATGCCCATCGCCACGATCGGCGCAGGCGTCTTCACGGAGCTGGCGTCGAGGGTGCCGGCCGGCTGGCCATGCGCGTCGAACACGTGAACCTGCGGGCGCAGGATCTTGGTCACCGTGCCGCCCGCCAGGGCGGTCGCCGGCAGCATGATCGCCAGCGCGGTCACGAGCGAAACGAGACTAGCTTTGAACATGGGCAGGCGCCTCCTTCGGGCTCTTGTGGGCCGGCGCCGGAACTGGCGGCGTCTCGGCCTTTTCAGGCTGGGGCTCGGACCGCGAAACGCGGCGAGTCACCAGCCTGTCCTCCTCGAACTTCAGATGTTGGCGGAAAAGTCGAAACGCCGCCATGGCCCGTCGCACCCAGCGCAGGTGTTCGATGGACCCTAGAATGTCGGCCGGCAACGTCTCGCGGGTTGCGTAGAACAGGAAACCCAGCACGCAGAACGAGATGCCTATCCAGTTGATCGGCGCGCGGTGGGCGTAGGAGACGCCGAGCCAGGTCGCCAGGAAGACGACGCCGATCGAGACGCCGAAGATGGCGATGTAGAGCGGGCCGTACACCACCGCGCGCAGCTTCGGCTCCATGCGCGTCTCGATCGCGTGGTCCAGGAGGCTGTTGCGCGCCATCACGCCCAGGACGCCGCAGAAGGCGAGCGCCGCGATCAGCAGGCTCTTCAGGAGATCGGAGTCGAGCATCTGCGCCCCGCTGCGCCGATAGTTGACGCCGTCTTCGATCAGGTTGTCGATCGCCATGGCGTGGAAATGGACGCCCGGCGCCTCGCCGTGCACCGGCAATTCGACCCAGTCGTTGGAAGCGCGGAACTGGCCGCCGAGCAGCACGAGCTTGCCGGCCAGCAGTCGCTGCAGGTCGCTCTGCTGCAGCCCGAGGCCGGCGACGATGCGGTCGTAGCCGAGCGTCAGCGCATAGGGGCACTCCTGGCGCGCGCCGACGCCGGGGCCGCGCAGGCCGGCCAGCTGCTCGCTGAGCCGCTCGATCCAGCCCGAGCCGGTCCCCCGGCAGGGCGCCGGCTGGCCGGTCACCGCCTTGGTCATCGCCAGGTAGTCGGGATCGGGGCGCGAGCCCCAGACCACGTCGAGCGGGGCGTTGAAACTGCCGGTCGCGTCCATCGGCGTCAGCGGACTGCGCGCCAGCGCGGCCTCGGCGCGCGCCTTCAGCCCCTGGAACTCGACGACGCCGCAAGCGTCGGCCTGATGCAGGCACCTGGCCGTGTAGAGCGCCAGAGCCGGCGAGACGTCGAAGCGGTGGACGCCGCGCGCCCGCGCCGTCGCCGCATCGAACGCATAACTGGTGACCATCGGGTAGGCGCGGATGTTGACCAGCGCCGGCGACAGCACCGCGACCTGGTCGAGTTGGCGCTGCACGTCGGTGAAGACGTCGAGCTCGGCCGGCGACGGCTTGGCGAAGATCAGCGGCGTGCCGCCGGTGGCTTCGATGCAGGCGATCTTGGTCAGCGGGTCGGCCTGGCAGCCGGGCGCGTCCTTCCAGGCCGCGGCGTTGGTCGCCTTGGCGACGCCGGCGAGGAAGGCCGGCCAACCCTCGTTCGGACCGCCCTGGCCGGTGTAGACGTAGTCGGCGTAGACCGCCGTCGGCGGCGCGCCGCCGACGCTCATGACGTCGTCGAACATCTGCCACTGCTGGTCGTAGGTCGGCGGGAAACGGGTCCAGCCGTAGCCCTTCATCGCCTCCATCGAGCTTTCGTCGAGGTAGACGACGCTGACCTGGCGCTGGCCCTTGCGGTCGGCGCCATAGTCGGCCGCGGTGATCCGCTGGTAGACGCCGTCAGCCAGGTCGTCCGAGGCCGATTCGAGCCCGAACAGGTTGAGCTTGGCGACCCCATAAGCGGAAGCGCCCAGCAGGAGGCTGACCAGCAGGGCCTTAAAGATCCGTCCGGCGACTATCACACCCCGAACTCCACTCGCCCCGGCCGAGCTTTTCGTCCGGCGGCGGGCAAGTCAAGCGCGCGCAGGTGGAGCGTCTGCGGCCCCGCGTCTAGTGCGCGGCCTTGGGGGTCGCGATGCGGTAGAGCCGCCCGCTCACCGTCACGCCCGCGCCGCCGTCCCAGCGCCAGAGGACGCTGGCGACCGCCGGTTGCACGGTGATCGTCCCACCGTTGAGGCAGCCCCGGCCGTGGCTGATGGTCTCGCGATAGACGTAGCCCGCGCTCGAACGGCTGACGAAGGCCACGTCGCCGCCGCACTCCAGCGTCGGATAGTCCATCGCGCCGGTGTCGCCGTTCAGTGTCAGCGAGGCGACGTACTGCTGCGGCTTCTCCCCCGGTCCGCTCTGACTGACGACGCCACTCCAGTGACCGGTCAGGGTCTGAGCGGCGGCGGCGCCGGCCAGACCGCGCGAGCGCCAGCGCCAGCGAAAGAATGGATAGCGTCTTGGGCATGAGCATCGCCCCCTCCCCCGCCGCAGCCGTGACGGACGTCCGAGCTTAGCACGCCTGGCCGCGGAGCGAGAGCGCAGCGCCGCCATCAGGTTGCAGACCCTGCGCGCCTAGGCTGTTTCCCGGATGGAAAGCGTGGCCGGCCGGCCGAAGATCGGTTCCCGCCGGACACTCCCGGCCCCCGCCGCGGCTTGCCGCCCCTACGAGACCCCAGAGCGCGCCGATGAAAGCCTTCCTCGCCTCGCTGGCCGCCGTCGCCCTATTCGGCGCGACCGCCGCCCCGGCCAGCGCCGCCACCTACTATCACAATGGCGTCACCTATAAGTTCATCCACAACGGCGAATACTATAAGTATCGCCATCACGGAGAATACTTCAATCACCGTGAGTGCACGTGGCACCACTCGCATCGCGCCTGCAAGTACTGGTGAGCGCTGGCGATCAGCCAGCCGTCGCGGCTGAGAAGGCCTTCTGGAAACCGGTCAGCGCGGTGGCGTCGCAATCGGAGACCGCCCAGAAGACCAGGCCGCCGGCGCCCCAGCGGACGAGGTTGTAGCCCTCGCGCTGCTCCAGTTGCGGCGACGCGGCATCGCCGGGCCAGATGAAGAGATTGATGGTGTGCGGCCCGCGGCGGAACACCAGCGCCGCCACGCGCCGCCCGTCCACGCGGTCCAGCCGCCCGCCGACCAGGGGATATCCCTGCGGCGCCAGGTCGACCACCGGCGGGGCGAAGTCGACCTTGCCGTTGAACCAGGGCTTCACCGTATGACGGTCGGAGGTCGCCACGTCGACGAGATGCTGGGCCTCCAGCGATCGCGCCTGCGCGTCGATCAACTGGCCCTCGAGGGTCATGCCGGACGGGACGAGGGCGAGCAGCGCAAGGCTGGCGGCCAGCGCCCCGATCGCGCCGCCCATCACCCAGGTCTCGACCCCGGCGCGGCGGCGCGGCGGCGGTGCGTCGGCCTCGGCGAGCGCCGCGTCGAGGCGGGCGCGCAGGCTCGCCGGCGCTGCGTAGGCGAGCGGCTGGGCGGCCAGCCGCGCCTTCACTTCGCGGATCTGCTCGAACTCGGCCGCGCAGGCCGCGCAAACGGCGATGTGCGCCTCTACTTCGGCGGCGTTGCCAGCGTCGAGCTCGCCGTCGGCCAGGGCGTGGAGCAGCAGCTCCTTGTCGGGACAGGCGCTCACGGCGCGGCCTCCTTCACCACCCCCATGCGCTCGCCCAGCACCCGGCGGGCGCGAGCAAGACGCGACATCACCGTGCCGATCGGCGCGCCGGTGATCTCGGCAATCTCGCGGTAGCTCAACTCTTCCAGCTCGCGCAGCACCAGCGCCTCGCGGAACGGCTCCGGCACGCCCTCGATCGCCGTGCGCAGGGCGGCGACGTCGCCGCTGCGGATCAGCTGGGTCTCGGCCGAGTCCTGCGTATCGTCGGGCGTCTCGGCCAGCGCGACCTCGGCGGCGGGACCGGTCAGGGTCGGCGCATGGGAGGACCGGCGCCAGTCGAAATAGGCGTTGCGCACGATGGCGAGCAGCCAGGGCCTGGGCTCGCCGCGCAAGGTTTCGAGGTTGCGGAACGCCTTCAGCAGCGCCTCCTGGGCGATATCTTCGGCAGCCGCGGCGTCGCGGGCGAGGTAGCGGGCGAGCGAATAGGCGGAATCGATGTGCGGTCCGATCAGTTCGCGGAACCGCGGCGCCCCGGAGGGACGGGGAAGGGCGCCGCGGTTCCGGCCGGGCCGCCGGGGGACGAACGACCCGAAACGAGCGGCGCGGGGCTGGCCGGTCGCGCGCCGGTCTGGCGGCTGCGGAAGGGGAGCAGCCGTCCGCTCATACGAAGCAGCGGGGGCGGAGGTTCATCGGCGGGGGCTCGAACGGCGGACGGCTACTTCACGATCACCTTGCCGACCATCTTCGGGTGGATGGAACAGAAGTAGCTGTAGACCCCCGGCTTCGCGAACGTGAAGCTGTAGCTGTCGTCGCTGTCCATCGCCTTGGAGTGGAACGCGCCGTCGACCGCCCGCACCGTGTGTGGGATGTCGTCGTTATTGGTCCAGGTGACCGTGGTCCCGGCCGCGACGGTGAGCGTTGGCGGCGAGAAGCTGAAGTTGTCGATGCTGACGCCGGTCGCGCCTTGGCCGGCGGCCAGTGCGGCGGTGACCGCCGCCACGCCGAGAACCCCTGCGAACGCGGCGGCGACGGCAAAGTGTAGCTTGGGCATCATGGTTCCTTGTTTCGCGCGGGATCAGGCGAGCGTCTGGTCGGTGACGGGGAGCGGGTGGTTCACGGCGACGAAGCGGACGTCGCGAATACCGAGCACGCTTCTGAGCTGTCCGGCCGGCGGCGCGGCCGGGCCGGGCGAAGCGCCGGGCGTCCCCGGCGCCGGTTGCGGGAAGGCGGTGGAGCGGGCGGTGTAGAAGGCGACGCGGCCCTCCACCTTCTGCTGCACCTGATGGATGTGGCCGTTGAGAACGGTGACCGAGCCGAAACGGGCGAGCAGCGCCAGGGCCTGCGCCGACTCCTCCGTGCCCCAGCCCCAGTCCGGATAGAGCGACCACAGCGGAATGTGGGTGAAGACCACGATCGGCGTCGAAGACCCGCGCGCGGCGAGGTCCTGCTTCAGCCAGGCGAGCTGCGCTGCGCCGAGGCTGCCGAGCCCGCCCGCCTTCAGGTCCATCACGTTGACCAGGGCGACGAAGTGGACGCCGCCATGGTCGAACGAATGCCAGCCGCCGCCGGTCGCGCCCTTGCCGTAGCGCGCCAGGAACGCCTGGCCGTTGCCCTCGTCCAGCACGTCGTGCTCGCCGGGGACATGGAAGACCTGCAGGCCGGCTTGCTTGAGGATCTGGTCGGCGTCGTCGAACTCGCTTGGCTTCGAGAGCTGGCTGACGTCGCCGGTGTGGATGATGAAGTCGGGCCGCTGCGGCAGCGCCGCGATCCTGGCGACCGCTTCGCGGAAGGTGACCCGCGCGTCGGCGTTGATGGCGGGCTTGGCGAAGCCGATGTGGCTGTCGCTGACCTGGACGAAGCTGAACGGCCGCGCGGACCGCGTCGCTGCGGCCGCCTCCAGCCCGAGCGAGGCGGGCACGCCGCCGGCCAGCGTCCAGACCAGGCCGGTTCCGGCCCAGGCCATGCACTTCAGCAGTCCGCGGCGGCTGTCGCCGGCGTCGTCGTCGGGTTCGCGCATCGCAAAGTCTCCGCCTTCATTCGAAGGACAGGACGCGCAGCTGCGGCGGTTTATTCCCTTGGCTGGACATCAGCGGGGGGCTCGTCCAAGGAGCGAGCGCGATGGCCAGCATCATCATCGCCGACATGACCGGCCGCTATGACGGCCGCGCGCTCGAGACGCAGCCGCTGGGCGCGACCGAGGCCAACGTCATCCTGTTGGCGCGCGAGTTCGCCAGGCTGGGCCACGACGTCACCGTGCACACCAACGGCGACGAGGACTTCGAGCACATGGGCGTGCGCTGGCGCCCGCTCAGCGCCAAGCCGCCAGAGACCTGCGACGTCTTCATCGCCGTGCAGCAGGTGGGCCTCCTGGACTTCGTGCCGCGCCCGAAGCGCCGCGCGATCTGGGTGCTGTGGGGCGCCAACCAGCTGCGCCACTACAAGAAGCTCGGGCGCATGTGGCGCCATCGGCCCACCCCGATCCTGATGAGCCAGGCGCAGGTGAACGACTACTGGCCCGTGCTGCCGAGGCGCGCCGACATCAGCCGTGATCCACCTGCCGCTGCCGGCCGACGTGCGCGGGATGGCGCCGCTGGAGGCGCCGCCGCCGCGCCGCGCCATCTTCGCCTCCAACCCGCAGCGCAACCTGCGCGCCCTCGTCGAGATCTGGGCCGAGCGCGTCCTGCCGCAGGTCCCCGACGCGGTGCTCGACGTCTATGGGGTCCATCAGCTGGCCGAGGGCCAGGACGCCTGGACCGAGTGGGCCGGAACACTGCTGCCGACCGGCATGAGCGAGGCGGTGAAGGCCTCGGTGATCGTGCACCCCAGCGCGCCGCGGGCGCAGCTGCTGGAGGCGATGCGTGCGGCCCGGGTGATGCTCTACCTGGGCCACAAGTGCGAGGCGTTCTGCATGTCGCTGGCCGAGGCGCAGGCGCTGGGGACGCCGGCGGTGATCGCGCCGGTCGCGGCGCTGCCGGAGCGGGTGATCGATGGCGTCACCGGCTTCCACCACGCCGATCCGGCCGCCTTCGGCCGTGCGGCGGTGCGGCTCATGACCGACGACGCGCTCTGGCGCAACCAGCACGAGGCGGCGCTGAAGCTGCAGCAGGGCATCACCGTGGAGGAGTACGCGCGCCGCTTCGAGGCCGCGATCCTTGGGCCCGAGCCGGCCCGTGCCGCCGCCTGAGGCCAGCGCGGCCGCCTGGCGCAAGGCCGAGCGCGCGCGGCTGATCGCGGCCCGCCTCGACCTCGCCCCGGAAGCCCGCGCCGCCGCCGGCCACGCCATCGGCGCGGCGCTGGAGGCGCGCTTTCCGCCGGGCGCCATCGCCCTCATCGGCGGCTACTGGCCGATCCGCGGCGAGTACGATCCGCTCCCCTACCTCGCCCGGGTGATCGAGGCCGGCGGCGCGGCCGCCCTGCCTGCGGTCGTCGGGCTGCATGCGCCGCTGGAGTTCCGGCCCTGGACGCCGACGACCCGCATGGCGCCCGGCCGCTGGGACACGCAGCATCCGCAGGCCGGGCCGGCCGTGGCGCCGCGTGCGCTGCTGATCCCGCTGGTCGGCTTCGACGCCGCCGGCCACCGGCTCGGCTACGGCGGCGGCTTCTACGACCGCACGCTGGCGGCGCTGAAGCCCCGGCCGCTGGCCATCGGCGTCGGCTTCGAGCTGGGACGGCTCGCCGGCATCGCGCCCGAAGCGCACGATCAGCGGATGGACGTGATCATCACCGAGGCCGGGGCGTTCGAGCCGGGCATATAGTCAACAAGTCTGTCCGGTCGCGGCGCAGAAGGCGTTCCCCGCCAGCCGCGGCTTGCGCTTTCGGACGCCCGACTACTCGATCAGTTCAAGCTTGTACTGAGCCAGCCTTCGGTTGACGCACTTGACGAACGCCGCGTGAGCCGAGCCCGGCTTCTCGGCGTCGCTGCACGCCTTCCACGCCTGCTCGAACTTCTGCTGGGCCTCTTTGGCGCTGAGCGCCCCGTTGTTGATGAGCTGCAACCCGGCATGCGCGCCGGTTGCGAAGGCGAAGAAAGCGACGGCGACCAGAATCCCAATAGTTCCAATGCGCATAGCATTCCCCCCTAAGATGGGTCGCGATTCCTCCTGCTAGTACTCCGCAAGTAAAATACGCCTCATGCTGGCATGCAGCAATGCAGCGTTCGCCCGCACTTACTCTCTATTGGACGCCTGCCCGCAGCGCAGAGGGTCGATCGCGCCATTGTCGTGCGACGGGTAATCCGAGCGCTCAGCTCTTCGTTTCGCGCCAGTCGGCGGCGGTGGCGACGTAGAGGGAGGCGATGTCGGCCAGGCGCTTGCCCGCGGCGAGGGCGCGGGCGCGGCGGGCGAGCTGCAGGTTGCGCTCGTCGTCCAGCACCGGCAGCAGCGCGCCGCCGCCGAGCTTGAACGCCGCCGTGTCGTCCTTCAGCGCGTCGGCGGCGGCTCGCTCCGCTGCGTCCAGCGCCGTGCAGCTCCGCCTCGTCCTCGGCGATCGCCGCCATCACGTCGGCGACCTGGGTGAAGGCCGCGAGCACCGTGCCGCGGTACTGGGCGTAGGCGGCGTTGGCCTGCGCCACCGCCGCGCGCTGCTGCGCCTTCAGCCTGCCGCCGTTGAAGATCGGCTGCATGAGCCCGGCGCCCAGCGTCCAGCCGCTCGCCCCGTAGCTGATGAGGTTGCCGGGCGGGATGGCGGTCTGGGTGATGTTGGCGCTGATCTTGACGTCCGGATAGAGCGCCGCGGTGGCGACGCCGATGTCGGCGGTCGCCACGTGCAGGTTGGCCTCGGCTGCCAGGATGTCCGGGCGCCGGCGCACCAGCGTCGACGGCAGGGTCACCGGCACCTCCGCCGGCGACGTGAAGCCGGCGAGATCGAAGTCCGGCGCGGTCCAGTCGGCCGGCGCCTCGCCGACCAGCTGGGCGAGGGCATGGCGCGCCTGCATCAGCTGTGCGCGCAGCGGCGGGATCTGCGCCTCGTCCTGGGCGAGCTGCGACTTCACGCTGACCGTGGCGGACGGCGCCTCGCCGCCGGCGCCCTCGGCCTCGTGGACCACGTCGATCAGCCGCCGGTCGTCGGCCACCGCCTGCTCGGCGGCGGCGATCTGGGCGCGCGCGGTGGCGATCTGCAGCGCCGCCGTGGCGGTCTGGCCGGTCAGCGTCAGGTAGGCGGCGTCGGCCTGGCGCGCCTGGCTCTCGGCCTGCGCGCGGGCGGCCTCGGTGGTGCGCCGCAGGCCGCCGAACACGTCGACGTCGTAGTTGACGTTGAGGCCCAGCGAATAGAGGCCGATGGTCGGGTTCGGAAAGCCTGCGAAGCCCAGCGACTGGATGTTGATCCGCTCGGCGGCGATGTTGCCGCTGAGGTCGACCTGCGGCGCCTGCGCGCCGTGCGCGGCGATGGCGAGCTGGCGCAGCCGCTCCAGCGAGGCGTTGGCCTGCGCCACCGTCTGGTTGCCGGCCAGCGCCTGGTCCATCACCTGGTCGAGCTCGGCCGAGCCGAACGTCTTCCACCAGGCGCCGGCGGGCCTGAGATCGGGGCTCAGCCGCGCGGTGTCGGTCGTCGCATCGCCCTTCATCAGGTAGCCGCTGGTCGTCGGCGGCGCGGGCGAATGAAAGTCCGGCCCCACGGTCTTGCAGCCGGCAAGCGCCAGCGCCGCGGCGACCGCGCCGGCCAGAAGTCTCGTTCTATTCAACCACAACCTCCCCGGTCGGCGGCGGCGCTCTCGGTTTGCGCATGATCAGCAGCAGCGGCGCGATGCAGATGGTGAGCAGCAGCATCAGCCGGAAGACATCCACCAGCGCGACCATCGACGCCTGCCGGGTGATCTCGCCGTTCAGGATGTCGAGCCCAAGACCACCGCCTGGGCCACTGCCCGTCGACGGCATGAGCGCCGACTGCACCGGGCTGCCCGGCGACAGCTGGCCGGCCATGTCGGCGTGCGCGACGGCCGCCTGGTGCGTGTCGAGCGCCTCCATCAGCGAGATGCCGACGCTGGAGCCCATGTTGCGGATCAGCGTGTAGACCGCGGTGCCCTCGGAGCGCAGCGCCGGCGACAGCGTCGCGAACGCGGTGACGCTGAGCGGCACGAAGAGCAGGCCGATTCCGAGCCCCTGGATGACCCCGGAGACCACGAACGGCCGGGCGTCCATCGTCAGCGAGAAATGGCTCATCTGCAGCAGCGCCAGGCTGCAGAGGCCGAGGCCGGTTATCAGGATGAGGCGAGTGTCGACCCGCCCGACCAGGCGTCCCACGACGAACATGGCCATGAACGAGCCGAGGCCGCGCGGCATCATGACGAGGCCTGCGCCGAACACCGAATAGCCCATCGGCCCCTGCATCACCGGCGGCAGCAGCGCCATGGTCGAGAACAGGAAGATGCCGATGAAGAAGCCGAACACGTTGCAGGTCACGAAGTTGCGGTCGAGCGCCAGCGCGCGATCGAAGAACGGGTGCCGGGCGGTGAGCGTCTGCACCAGGAACACATAGAGGCCGCCGACCGCCAGCAGCCCTTCGGTCCAGATTTCGGGCGAGGAGAACCAGTCCAGCGTCGGCCCGCGGTCGAGCATCAGCTGCAGGCCGGCGATGAACACCACCAGCGCGCCGAAGCCCAGGAAGTCGAACGGCCTGGACGTGCCGCCGCGGTCGCGGCGACATGAAGATCCAGACGGCCGCGAAGGCGAGGATCCCGATCGGCAGGTTGATGAAGAACACCCAGCGCCAGGAGAAATTGTCGGTCAGCCAGCCGCCGAGCAGCGGACCGAAGATCGGGCCGAGGATCGCGCCCGCGCCCCAGATCGCCATCACCTGTCCCACTTGCGCGGGCGGATAGATGTCGAGCACCACCGCCTGCGAGAGCGGGATCAGCGCCGCGCCGCAGAGCCCTTGCAGCAGCCGGAAGACCACGATCTCGGCCAGGCTGTTGGCCACGCCGCACAGCATCGAGGCGATCGTGAAGCCGGCGATCGAGACCAGGAACACCAGCTTGCGGCCGAGCCGGTTCGAGAGCCAGCCGCTGAGCGGCGTCATGATCGCCGCGGCGATCAGGTAGGACGGTCAGCACCCAGGTGATCTGGTCCTGGGAGGCCGAGACCGAACCGGCCATGTGCGGCAGCGCGACGTTGGCGATCGTCGTGTCGAGCGAGTTCATCACCGTCGCCAGCATCAGGCCGACGGTGATGGGGACGCGGTTGGCGACGTCCTGTGAGGTGGCCATCGACTCAAACTTAGGAACTCAGGGCTGGGCGCGCCGAGCCGACCCCGAGCGGACATCGACGGTGACGTTGGCGCTGAGGCCCGCCGCGCCGCAGACGTCCGGCGGCGGCTTGTCGAAGGCGATGCGCACCGGCAGGCGCTGCACCACCTTCACCCAGTTGCCGGTGGCGTTCTGGGCCGGCAGCGGCGAGAACGCCTCGCCCGAGCCCGGGCTGAAGCTGGCGACGTGGCCGTCGAAGTCCGAGCCCGGGCAGGCGTCGACGTGGATCTTCGCCGGCTGGCCGACCCGCATCTTGGCGAGCTGGTCTTCCTTGAAGTTGGCCTCGATCCAGGGCTGGCCGGCCACCAGCCAGAACAGCGTCTGGGCCGGATTGACGTAGCTGCCGACCTGCAGCTGCTCGACGCGGGTCACGACGCCGTCCTGCGGCGCGACGATGGTGCCGTAGGAAACGTTGAGCCGGGCCCGGTCTAGCGCCGCCTGCGGCCTGCAGCACGGCTGGGATGGTTGGCGGCGGTCACGTTCGCGCCGCCGAGGTTGGCGAGCGCCTGGGCCACCTGCTGCTGGGCGGTGGCGATGTTCTGGTGCGCCATGTCGGCGTTGTGCACGCCGTCTCGTACTGGTCGCGCGAAGCGACGCCGGCCTGCATCAGCGCCTTCTGGCGCGCCGCTTCGCGGTCGCTGTACGCCGCCGTGTCGTTGGCGGTCTTCAGCGCGTCGAGCTGCTGGCGATAGTTGGCCTGCAACGCCTCGACCTGCAGCTTCGAGGCGGCGAGCTGGGCGGCGGCCTGGTCCTGGGTGGCGGCGAAGTCGCGCGTGTCGAGCTTGAACAGCACCTGGCCGGCCTTCACCGGCTGGTTCTCGCGCACATCGAGCTCGATCACCCGGCCGCCGATGCTGGCGCTGACCGGCACCCGCGCGGCCTGCACGTAGGCGTCGTCGGTGGACTGGGTGCGACCGCCGGTCAGCACGAAATAGGCGGCGATGAGCAGCAACAGCACCGGGCCGCCGATCATCAGCGGCCAGCGCCAGGCGCGGATGCCGCCGCTGGGGAAGGCGCGGCGCGGCGCCACCGTCACGGACGGCGGGGACGAACCCGCCTCGATCTTCTCCGTCGTTGTCGCCTCGTCGCGCGCCACGCCGACGTTCTCCAAGCTGCTCAGTCGGCCCAAATGCGCGAAGGCCCGCGCGGAAGCTGGCCCCGCACGGGAATCTGCCGGTCGTATGGGTTGCAGGTAGTTGGCGCGCGCGCATGATCCAAATGATAAGTTGTCACCCGTCAGATGAATTCGATGCATCTCGCTAGCCTCGACCTGAACCTGCTGCGCGTCTTCGACGTGCTGCTGGAGGAGCGTAGCGTGACTCGCGCCGGTGCGCGGCTCGGGCTGACGCCTTCGGCGGTCAGTCATGCGCTCAGCCGGCTGCGCTATCACCTTGGCGACGAGCTCTTCCGGCGCGACGCGCTGGGCATGCAGCCCACCCGCCGCGCGCTGGAGATCGGCCCCAGCCTGCATGCGGCGCTTGGCCAGCTGCAGAGCGCGCTGAACCCGGGCGACTTCGAGCCGGCGGTGAGCGACTACCGCTTCAGCGTCGTGGCGGGGGCCTATGCCTGCGCGGTGCTGATGCCGGCGGTGGTGGCGCGCCTGCAGGCCCAGGCGCCCGGCGTGCTGCTGCAGATCGCCGAGAACCCGCCCGACCTCGTCGAGCAGCTCGACTCAGGCCAGGTCGACTTCGTGGTCGCCGGCTTCGAGATGGCGCCCGAGCGCTTCGCCCGCGACCGGCTGATGACCGAGGCGCTGACCTGGGTGGTGCGCGCCGGACACCCGCTCTGCGCCGCGCCGGCGACGCTGGAGGGGCTGGTCAGCGTGCCGCACGTCGTCGTGGCCGGCCGCCGCGAGGCGATGGGCCGGCCCGCGCCGATCTCGATGCGCTCCAGCTGGGAGGACCTCGGCGCGTTCGAGAGCGAGCTCGCCAAGGGAAACCTGAGCCGCCGCATCGGCGTGGTGGCGCCGGACACCTTCTCGGCGATGACCATCGTCGCCCGCTCGGAGATGGCCGCGCTCATCCCGCGCCGCCTGGCGCTGCTTTCCGCCGAAAGCGGCCGCCTGGCCTTGATCGACCCGCCCTACGAGACGCCGCCGGTGGACGTCACCCTGCTCTACCGCAAGGACCGCCTAGCCGAGCCGCCCGTCGCCTGGATGCGCGGCCAGATCAGCGAGGCGGCGGCCGGGCTCTGACTGGCGCGCCCCCGCGTGGCGTGATCGGCTTGCCGAGGGTCCGGGCGAGCCCGCCACCCAGGCGGTTAGCGCGGCCACGAACCGGCTTCGGGCAGCAGCGTCTGTCGCGCGCTAAGAGCCGACATCGGCGCCATTCCAGGAAGCGGACTTTCGCGCGAGGCCGCGAGGAGCGAAAGGAGCACCTGAGTGCACGAAAAAGGTGAAAAGCTTGGTTTACTACCAGGCGACGTTGACGTAGCATTGTTGTTTGGGCGCATCGCTCCCCTTTGGGGCGGGTCGCGGCGTAAGTCGGCTTCGACCGCCAATGGCGTTTTGCGTGAGCTAGTTCCGCACCCGGTTATCTCAGTTCTGCATGCGTCACGTGGCGTCTATTCCACCGCCTCCGGGCGTGCGGCAACGCAACTCTCGGTCTTTACAGAAGGAGTAGCTCCATGACTGCACCCACGAGTCACCTGGGTGGGCTTCTGAAGGGCGTGTCTGCACGCGGGAGCGCGGTTGCGCGCGCGCTTGCGCCTGAGCCGGTTCACCGCAGCGACACCGGCGCGAAGCGGGAGGAAGCGCCTGCCGGCGTCAAGATCCCCAACATGCGCCTGGCGCTCTCGCCCAATGAAGTCTGCGAGCGCAAGTGGGTGCGCGACATCACTGAACGCAGCGGGTCCCCCGAGGAACTGCTGACGACGGCCCTCCAGCGGGTCACTGATCACCACGCCGAAAGGCCCCTCCTCGAGGCGCAGGCGATCATCAATGAACTTGCGCGCACTGGCGAGCACAGCGTTCTACTCCACAAACACCTAGGCGCAGCGCAGTTCCACCGCGTGCTCGGAAAGGAGAAATAGTTATGTCTCTTCTTGCCGCTGCTTGGCTCGATAGTGGACCGAACCAGACTGGTTCCTCTTTGTTGGCGGGCCTTGGCGTCAACGATCGCTACAGCCAAGTTACCAACGCACAGCTCGCTGCGAATGGTCTCCTCGACTCGGTGGCGTCTGGCCAGTTGATTTCTCACGGCGCGGATCTGAACGTGATTCTGTTCTCAAACAGCGATTATACCGGCGATTTCTTTCAGTTATCGATCCCCCACGATGAGAGCACGACTTACTGGCACACTGGATCTGCCCAGAGCGCGCTGCTTATTGCGTCGAAGAACGTTGGGACGAATGAACACCGCGTCAGTCTCCACGACACGCTGCACGACGAGTGGGTCAACTTGATCGACCAAAAGCTGCAAGGTACTTCAGTCTCGCGCGACGTCGACCCGCTGCTGACCTGGCAGATGTTCCCGACCAGCGATCAGTGGCTTAGTAGCGACCAAGTCTACATTCGTATCCACCAGCCGTTGCACGTCCACATGCCGTGGTATTGGCCAGACTATCAGGCTTCCATGGACTACAACGTGGTGCTGTTCATCGACTCCAATAGCCACCTGCGCGCGTGGGTCGCGGACTGGGAGTGCTGGGTCGAAGGCGGCGCGAAGAATGGCCAGGTGCACAGCCAGCTGGATCCAGAAGTGGCCGCCGGAATGCAGCCGCTGCAGGACAAGCTGAATCAACAGCTCGCGGAGACCGATCTGCTCGGCGCCATCAAGGCGGTCTTTTATCTACCCGGGCGGCAGACCAACCCAGTCGAGAACAACACCCTCGGCGGAAATACGGCCGACGACGTTACGATCTGTGTCCAAACCTAGGGCGAAGCCGTCGGATATGCTGCGGCTATTCTGGCGTGCTCGGTCGTACCAGTCCGCCGCGCCTCGGGTTCGGCTTGAGCGAGGCAAGCCGCCGCGTGAATAAGCCTTGCGGCCCCGGAAGCCGTCGCTTCCGGGGTGATAGGCTTGGCTTGACGATGTCAAAGAGCGGCGCTCCGAGGAGCGTTACCTAAAGAAACGCTACAATTTAAGCTTTGTCAAGGCGCCCCGCCGCTTACCTGGCGGATAATCGCGGGCGCCGCTTCGCGGGCTCAGGATCGGCGCGCCTGGAAAACGCCAGGCGGAGATCCAACGGAGCCCCTTCCCATGACCGACACCGTGACCCTGGCAAAGACCGATCCCGCCAACATCGCGGCGCGCTACATCGAAGCCTGGAACGAGCGCGATGGCGCCAAGCGCCGCGCGCTGATCGCCGCGCTCTGGGCCGACGACGCCTCGTTCCGCGACCCGATCGCGGCCGGCGACGGGCTGGCCGGCGTCGACGCGGTGATCGAGGGCGTGCAGAACCGCTTCCCCGACTTCCGCTTCCGTCAGATCGGCGCCGCGGACGGTTTCGGCGACTACGTGCGGCTCTCGTGGGGCCTCGGTCCCGAGGCTGGCGACCCGCCGATCAAGGGCACGGACTTCGGCCTCGTCGAAGCCGGCCGCCTGAAAGAGGTCACCGGCTTCTTCGACCAGCTGCCGGGCTGACGTTGGCGCCGCAGGCGCCGCTCCCAACCACGGAGTTCACGGAGGAGGCACGGAGGTCACGGAGAGAGCCTCCGTGTCCTCAGTGGAATCTCCGTGTCCTCCGTGGTGAAACTAAAGGCCTGCGGCGCTTCTCACGCCGCCAGGTCGACCTCGAACTTCGCGCCGGGGCCCTTGCCCACGGTCAGCGAGCCGCCGGCCTGGCGGGTGAAGGCCTCCACCAGACCGCGGCCGAGGCCCGGGCCGCGGGTCGCGAAGTCGGCCGGCAGGCCGCGGCCGTTGTCCTGCACCGTCAGGCGGTAGCCGTCGGGGCGGCGGTCGAACGCGACGCGGATCTCGCCCGGCTTGCCGTCGATGAAGGCGTGCTTGGCGGCGTTGGTGACGAGCTCGTTGACGATCAGCCCGACGGCGACCGCGCGGTCGCGTTCCAGCGCGCCGGGCTCGACGCTGCACTCCAGCCGCACCAGCTCGCCGAGCAGCAGCGCGTCGGCCAGGTTGGCGCAGAGGTCGCTGAGGTAGACCCCCATGTCGACGCTGCCCAGGTCGTGGCCGGCGGCGTAGAGGTTGCGATGCGCCTCGGAGATGCTGAGCACGCGGTTCAGCGCTTCCTGCAGCGCGACCCTGGCCGGCTCGTCCGCGGTGCGCCGCAGCTGCAACCTGAGCAGGCTGGCGACCGTCTGGAAGTTGTTGCGCATCCGGTGGTCGAGCTCGCGCAGCATCAGGTCGCGCTCGGCCAGCTTGGTCTGGCGCTCGTGCGCATCGCGCCGGGTGCCGGCCCGGAAGACCTGGGCGGCGGCGACCACCGCCATGCCGGCGGCGAAGATCAGCATGAGGTTCGCGGGTTGCGCCTCGCCCTTGAACGAGAGCCCGTGCGGCGGCACGACGTAGTACCAGGCGAAGAACTCGGCCACGAGGAACGTAAGCGCACCGCAGCGCCAACCGCCGATCAGCGTGGCGACCAGCGCGGTCGGGAACAGCAACACGAAGGGCCCGACGCCCGGCGACAGCGCATCGATGACGACGCGGACGACGGCCGTCGCGGCGAGGCAGATCAGCGCCGTGAGAGCTTCGCCCACCCAGATGGGCATCACCGGCGCGAGCCGCGCTGGCAGGTCGATTTCGATCGAGGCTTCGCAAGGCGAAAGTCCCTGTTCCCGTCGAGGCAGAATTTACCCTACCTGCTACATAGTGGCGATATCTGGGGCGGCGGGCAAAAGGTCACACTACCTCTGGTGAGACGATCGCATTCAGGTTGTGTTCAGGTTTATTCGGCCGGGCCGCGCTGATTGACGCCGCGTGATTCTGGCGGGCGGGGCCTCCGGCGCCGTAGCATGCGGCAAAACGAGGCGGCGCCCATGCACATCGACCTGCTCTCACCTTCGAGCTTCGCGGCCGGCCAGCCGCACGACCAGTTCCGCTGGCTGCGCGAGAACGACCCGGTCTACTGGCACGCGGAGCCGAACGGCGCCGGCTTCTGGGCGGTGACCCGCTACGAGGACGTCTGGACCGTCGACCGCGACTTCCAGACCTACTCGAGCGAGCCGACCATCATGATCACCGACCCGCTCAGCGAGACCGGCGGCTTCGGGCCCTACAAGATGATGCTGATGATGGACCCGCCCGAGCACGCGGGCTTCCGCAAGCTGATCCGGAGTGAGTTCACCCTGCCCTCGGCGCGGCTGCGCGGCGAGCGGATCGCCGCGCTGGCCCGCCAGATCGTCGATGCGGTGGCGGCCAAGGGCGAGTGCGACTTCGTGGCCGACGTCGCCGGCGAGATGCCCTCGTTCGTGATCGCCGAGCTGATGGGCCTGCCGCTGGACGACGGGCGCGAGCTCTACAAGCTGACCGAGATCATCCACACCTCGCCGGAAGCCCAGGCGCCCGGCGCCGGCGGCCAGGCGGTCGGCAAGATGTTCGAGTACGCCACCGGCGTCATCGCCGAGAAGCGCGCGCGCCCGGCCGACGATCTCGCCTCCAAGCTGCTGGCCGCCGAGGTGGACGGGCGCCGGCTCGACGACATGGAGTTCCTGCTGTTCTTCCTGCTGCTGGTCGACGCCGGCGGCGACACCACCCGCAACCTGCTGGCCGGCGGCCTGCTGGCGCTGATGGAAGAGCCGCAGAAGTTGGCCTGGCTGACGGCCGACGTCGATGCGCGCCTGCCGGCGGCCCGCGAGGAACTGCTGCGCTGGACCACCCCGGTGATCTACATGCGCCGCACCGCCAAGAAGGACGCCGAGCTGGCGGGCGCGCAGATCAAGGCCGGCGACAAGGTGGTGATGTACTTCGGCTCGGCCAACCGCGACCCGGCCCACTTCGACAAGCCCGACGAGCTCGATCTCGCGCGGCCGATCGAGAGCCACCTGGCGTTCGGCGCCGGCCCGCACGTCTGCCTGGGCCAGCACATCGCCCGCATCGAGATCGACGCGATGTTCCGCGAGGTGCTGACGCGCCTCACGGACTTCCAGCTCGCCGGCGAGGTCGAGTGGCTCCCCTCGAACTTCATCTCCGGCCCGAAGTCGATGCCGCTGCGCTTCCGCGAAGCGGCGTAGGGAGCCGGCGCAGGACGTAGCGAAACACTCCGATCCCGCTCTTCCCCGCGGAAGCGGGGACCCAGGTCTTTTGAACCACGAACCTCACGAACCTCGCGAACAGGTGACGTTACTTCGCGACCCGGAGCTGCCGTTCGCGGGGTTCGTGAGGTTCGTGGTCAATTTCCAGGGGCGCCCTAAGCCTTCCGGAACTGTGCAGAGAAAGCCTGGGTCCCCGCTTGCGCGGGGAAGAGCGGATTGTTGGGGAGCGCACGGGCTGCGAGCCCGCTCTACCCGAGCGGCTGGCCTGCGGCGGCGGCGTCGAGGAGCAGGTAGGCGCGGCCGGGCTTGGTGGCGAGCACGGCGGCGGTCTCGAAGCCCTGCTTGTCGCGCTGGGCCGCCTCGGCCACCAGCGCGCGCTGGCGCTCGATCAGGGTCTGCGCGCGGGCCCGGAACCCGCCGTCCGACAGCATGCGGCGGGCGATGCGCCGGATCGCCGCCGGCGCCAGGGTGCGCACCACCTCGCGGGCGCCGGCCGCGTCGCCGGTCTGGATCGCCGCGGCGATCTCCTCGATGCGGCCGCGCGAGAGCAGCGCGCCAGGGTCGATCGCCATCGCCTCGATCTCGTCGAACAGACCCTCGCCCAGCCTGGCGAGGTCGCCGGCGCTGGCAGCGACGCTACCGACCGCGTCCCCCGAACCGGCTTCGGTCGCCCCATCCTTCGCTTCGCCGTCGCCGAGCGTGTTGAGCAGCTCCTTCCAGGTCCAGCCGGCGTCGTCGGCGGGCGGCTGGCCGCCGGCAGCGTCGAACGCGGCCTTGAACTCATCGTCGGTCGCGGTCGGCGTCAGCTTCAGGCGCCCGCGCAGCTGCGGCTCGGCGGCCTCGGGCGCGTCCGGGCCTGTCGGCGCCTCAGCGGTCGGGGCCGCGGCGGTCGGCGCCTCGGTCCGGGCGGCCCGCTCGAGGCCCGGCGCGGCGCACTTTCGCGCTCGGTCTGCGCGGCCGCGACGCGGCTCTTGGCGCGGTCGGCGGGCGACGAGCGCTGCAGCACCGACGCGCCCTGCCCTCCCTGCGCGACCACGCCCATCAGCTGGACCGCCTCGCTCAGCATCTCGTAGTTGCGCCGCACCCGCTCCTGGAACGCCTGGTCGATCGCCTGCGTCTCCTCGGCCGCGCGGCGGGCGGAGGTCGAGCAGGTCGTCGAGCCCCTGCTGGACCGCGGTGCGGATCTCGTCGGCCTTGGCGCCGGTCTCCTGCGGCAGGCGCGCGGCGCGCTCCGTCACCTCGTCCATCATCGCGTTCAGGCTGGCCAGCGCGGCGCGGGCGGTGGCGACCTGCGCCTCCAGGCGCTTGACCGCCTGGTCGCCGGCGTCCTCCACCAGCTGCGCCGACTGCCTCGATCAGGCCGCGCGCCTGGTCGAGGCGGTTCTCGAAAACCTGATCGGCCTTCTGGCCGGCGGTGAACGCCGCTTCGTTGAGGAGGTCGACCCGCGCACGGGCCGCCTCGGCGTGCACGTCGGCCGCCTCGCGCGCCTCGACCGCGGCGGCCGACAGCGCCTCGATCGTCGAGCGCATCGCCGATTCCAGGTGCTCGCGCTCGCGGGCGCCGGCCTCGGAAAGGTCCTTCAGCGTGCCCTCCGCCGAGCGGGCGAAGGCGTCCCGCTCCGCGCCCGCCGCCTGGGCGAGCTCGCGGAACTTGCCGCCCGCCTCGTCGATCAGCTCGCTGAGCGCGCTGGCGCCGATGGTGGTCGCCTCGTTGAGATCGGTGACGTCCCTGCGGGCCGAGTCGATGAATTCGGCCAGCTGCGCGGTGCGGCTCTCGGCCAGAGTGGCGAAGTCCTCCTGCTCGGCGCGCAGGGCATGGGCGACGGTGACCAACGCCGCGCGCTGCTGGGTGAGGCCTTCCTCCAGCGCGCGCATCTGGTCGCCGACACCACCGCTGGCGGTCTCCAGCCGGCCGACCTGGCGGCCGAGGTCCTCGGTGGCCACCCGCGAGGCGTCGACCGCCTCGCCGGCGGCGGCGGCCAGATCGGCCGCCCGCGCCGCCAGCGCCGCCTCCGCCTCGCGCAACTGGGTCTCGGCGAGGTCTGACGCTTCGGCCACCATGTGAGCCTGGCGGTTGATCGCGTCGGTGACCGCGGCCGAGCGGGCGTCGAGGGTCAGCGCCAGGGTGTTGAGCTCGCCGCGCTCGCGGCTCAGCGACTCGACCAGGCCGACCGCCGTGCGCGAGGCGTGCGCGGTGGCCTCGGCCAGTCGCTCGGTCTCCATGGCGAGCGCCTGGCGCAGCGCCGCCAGATGCTCGCGCGCCTGGTTGGCGACCTCCGCGGCGGTGGCGATCTGGCCGCGCATCGCCTCGACCACCGCGCCGGTCTGCGCCGCGGCGAGCGCGGTCGGGCCGATCAGCTCGTCGGTGAGACGCTTGGCGCGGCGCGCCTCCGACGCCAGCGTGCGGGCCTGCGAGACCACGTAGGCGCCGGCCAGGATCAGCCCCATCGGCGCGATCGCCAGCAGGGTCAGGAAGACGACGGTCAGCGGCGCCAGCGCAAAGCCGCTCTTGGAGATGTAGCCGTAGGCGAACGCCCCCACCGCGCCGGCCCAGAGCAGGCAGGCGGCGACGGCGACCAGATAGACCCCGGTCTTGCTCGGCTGCGGCTCGCCGAGCCGGTCCAGGATCGCGCCCGGCTGCAGCGCCGGCGTGAGCTCGACGGGCGGCGCGGTCGCCACCCACCTGGCCCGCGGAGCCTCGTCCGGCTCGGACAGCGGCCCGGTCAGCTCCGCGCCCGGCCGCGCGGCGGCGCCCGGTTCGCCGGCGTCCGCTGAGTTTGCCGGCTCGCTCCCCGCCGGCTTGCTGGCCGGCGGTTCGGCCCCATGCGCCTCGGTTTCTGGCGCCTCGTCCTTTGGCGGCTCGGTCGCGGGCGAGTCGCCTTGCGGCGCAGGCGTAGCCGGCGTCGGCGACGCCGGGCCGCCGGAGGTGAAGATCAAAGGCGTCGGTCGCCGGGGAGCCATTCGCTTAGGGATCCAACCTCCAGGCCGACGCAAAGTCCCTGGCACGACGTGTCAGGGCAGTAGGGCGCGCAAAGGATTGCGCCATCTTTTCAATAACGCGGAGCGTGATCCAGGGCAAAGCAGCTTCCCCTGTCGAGCTTCCAGTGTGGGACGACGCGTCCAGGCCGAGCGCCCGAGCGCAGACTGGGCGGACTCTTGCGCAAGCCGGATGCGTCCCTTAACTCAACGCCCCATAGGGCTGGCCGGCCGACCCGCGACCTCGAAGGGACGGGCGGCGGAGCGTCAAGGCAAGGCCGGAACAAGCGTTCGATGTCACTTCAGCCCCTGCGCGCCGTTCCCGATCCGATCGGCGCGACGCCCCCCTCAGCGGCGACGCTGACCCACCTGCAGCGGCTCGAAGCCGAGAGCATCCACATCATGCGCGAGGTGGTGGCCGAGTGCGAGCGGCCGGTGATGCTCTACTCGATCGGCAAGGACTCGTCGGTGATGCTGCACCTGGCGGCCAAGGCGTTCTATCCGTCGAAGCCGCCGTTCCCGCTGCTGCACGTCGACACCACCTGGAAGTTCAGGGCGATGTACGAGATGCGCGAGCGCATGCCGCGCGAGCTCGGCTTCGAACTGCTGGTCCACCAGAACCCCGAGGCCAAGGCGCTGGGCATCAATCCGTTCGACCACGGCCCGCTGCACACCGACATGTGGAAGACGCAGGGCCTGAAGCAGGCGCTCGACAAGTACGGCTTCGACGCGGCGTTCGGCGGCGGCGCGCCGCGACGAGGAGAAGAGCCGCGCCAAGGAGCGCATTCTCTCCATCCGCAACGCCCAGCACGCCTGGGATCCGAAGAACCAGCGCCCCGAACTCTGGAAGCTGTACAACACCAAGAAGCGCCCGGGCGAAGAGATCCGCGTCTTCCCGATCTCCAACTGGACCGAGCTCGACATCTGGCAATACATCCACCTGGAGGGCATCCCGATCGTGCCGCTCTACTTCGCCGCCGAGCGGCCGGTGGTCGAGCGCGACGGCCAGCTGATCATGGTCGACGACGAGCGCTTGCCGCTTCCTGCCCGGCGAGACGCCGCAGATGCGCAAGATCCGCTTCCGCACCCAGGGCTGCTACCCGCTGACCGGCGCGGTGGAGAGCGAGGCCGAGACCCTGCCTGAGATCATCCAGGAGATGCTGCTCGCCACCACCTCCGAGCGCCAGGGCCGCGTCATCGACCACGACCAGAGCGCCATCATGGAGAAGAAGAAGCGCGAGGGGTATTTCTGATGGAGCGGAGCATCTTGTTTTCCACTCTCCCCCGCGAGAGCGGGGGCCCAGGCTTTTTCTGCCAGCCTCCGCGCCCTTCGATAAAACACCTGGGTCCCCGCTTGCGCGGGGAAGAGCGGGTGTTGAGAGGGGTCGGCTAGTGGCCCACGTCTCCGACCTCATCGCCACCGACATCGACGCCTACCTCGCGGCGCATCAGCGCAAGTCGCTGCTGCGGTTCATCACCTGCGGGTCGGTCGACGACGGCAAGTCGACGCTGATCGGGCGGCTGCTCTACGATTCCAAGCTGATCTTCGAGGACCAGCTGGCCGCGCTGGAGGCCGACTCCAAGCGGATCGGCACGCAGGGCGGCGAGATCGACTTCGCGCTGCTGGTCGACGGCCTCGCCGCCGAGCGCGAGCAGGGCATCACCATCGACGTCGCCTACCGCTTCTTCTCCACCGACAAGCGCAAGTTCATCGTCGCCGACACCCCCGGCCACGAGCAGTACACGCGCAACATGGTCACCGGCGCCTCGACCGCCGACCTGGCGGTGATCCTGATCGACGCGCGCAAGGGCGTGCTCACCCAGACCCGCCGCCACTCGTTCCTGGTCAGCCTGATCGGCATCCGCCACATCGTGCTGGCGGTGAACAAGATGGACCTGGTCGGCTACGACGCCGGCGTCTTCGAGCGGATCGTCGCCGACTACCGCGCGTTCGCCGCCGAGATCGGCCTCAACGACGTGCTCGCCATCCCGATCTCCGGGCTGAAGGGCGACAACATCACCGTCGGCCAGCGACGAACACGCCCTGGTACGGCGGCCCGACGCTGATGCAGCATCTGGAGACGCGTCGAGATCGACGAGACGCGGCTGCAGGCCGGGCCGCTGCGCATGCCGGTGCAGTGGGTCAACCGCCCCAACCTCGATTTCCGCGGCTTCTCCGGCGAGATCGCCGCCGGCGCGCGTCGGCCGGGCGATGCGGTGCGCATCCTGCCCTCCGGCCGCGAGAGCCGCATCGCGCGCATCGTCACCAAGGACGGCGACCTGGAGACCGCCGTCGCCGGCCAGTCGGTGACGCTGACGCTCGACGGACGAGGTCGACTGCTCGCGCGGCGACGTGATCGCCGCGGCCGACGCGCCGCCGGAGGTCGCCGACCAGTTCGAGACCACGATCGTCTGGATGGCCGAGGAGCCGCTGCTGCCCGGCCGCCCCTACTGGCTGAAGATCGGCGCCAAGACGGTCTCGGCGACGGTCACCGAGCCGAAGTACAAGATCAACGTCAACACGCTCGAGCACCTGGCCGCCAAGCAGCTGGAGCTCAACGAGATCGGCGGTCTGCAACATCAGCCTCGACCAGCCGGTCGCCTTCGATCCCTATACGGAGAACCACGACACCGGCGGCTTCATCCTGATCGACCGCATCACCAACGGCACGGTCGGCGCCGGGCATGATCCGCTTCGCGCTGCGCCGCGCCCAGAACATCCACTGGCAGGCGCTGGACGTCAGCAAGGCGAGCCGCGCCGCCGCCAAGGGCCAGAAGCCGGCGGTGCTGTGGTTCACCGGCCTCTCGGGCGCCGGCAAGTCGACCATCGCCAACCTGGTCGAGAAGAAGCTGCAGGCGATGGGCCGCCACACCTACATGCTCGACGGCGACAACGTCCGCCATGGCCTCAACCGCGATCTCGGCTTCACCGACGCCGACCGGGTGGAGAACATCCGCCGCGTCGCCGAGGTGGCGCGGCTGATGGCCGACGCCGGCCTGATCGTGCTGGTCTCGTTCATCTCGCCCGTTCCGCTCCGAGCGGCGGATGGCGCGCGAGCTGATGCCGCCCGGGCGAGTTCCTCGAGGTGTTCGTCGACACGCCGCTGGCGGTGGCCGAGCAGCGCGACGTCAAGGGCCTCTACAAGAAGGCCCGGGCCGGCGAGCTGAAGAACTTCACCGGCATCGACAGCCCCTACGAGGCGCCCGAGCACCCCGAGATCCGCATCGACACCACGGCGCATGTCGGCCGCCGACGCCGCCGAGCTGATCGTCGAGCAGATGGACGGGCGGGAAGACTACTCGATCTGACGCCCGTGGCGGTGCGGGATTGCGCGCGCCCTGCTTTCAGTGTCATCCCCGGAAAGCGCGCAGCGCTTGTCCGGGATCTGCTCTGCGCGATGGTCTGAAGTAGATCCCGGACAGCTCGCTGACGCGAGCTTCATGACACCGAGAGTTTGAGTGGTGATGTGAGCGTCTGAGAACGATGGGAGAGAGACATGGCTGACAGCAACCAAGGGACCGGCCTGCAGCTGCGCTCGCTGGTGAAGGACGCGGGAGCTGCAGCTTTCGCTGCAACGGGTGCCGATCCCGACGCCGGACGAGGACGAGATCCTGGTCCGCGTCGAGGCCTCGCCGATTAATCCGTCCGACCTCGGCCTGCTGTTGGGCCCCGCCGACCTCTCCACCGCCAAGGTGACGGGAGCGGGCGACGGACGCGGTGGTCACCGCGAAGATCCCGCCGCAGCTCCTGCGCATGACAGCGCCGCGCGAGGGCCAGTCGCTGCCGGTCGGCAACGAGGGCGCGGGCGTCGTGGTGGACGCCGGCGCCGGCGCCAAGGAGCTGGTCGGCAAGACCGTCGCCATCCTCGGCGGGGCGATGTACGCGCAATATCGGACCGTGAAGGCCGCCGACGCGCTCCTCCTGCACGACGATGCCACCCCGCGGGACGGCGCCAGTTGCTTCGTCAATCCGCTGACCGCGCTCGGCATGGTCGGCACCATGCGGCTCGAGGGCCACTCGGGCCTCGTCCACACCGCGGCGGCCTCCAACCTCGGCCAGATGCTGGTGAAGATCTGCCGCGCCGACGGCGTGCCGCTGGTTAATATCGTCAGGAAGCCCGAGCAGACGGCGCTGCTGAAGGGGCTGGGCGCCGAGCACGTGGTCGATTCCAGCCAGCCCGGCTTCATGGACGACCTGATCGCCGCGCTCGACGCCACCGGCGCCACGCTCGCCTTCGATGCGATCGGGGGCGGCCGGCTCGCCGGCCAGATCCTCACCGGCATGGAGGTGGTGGCCGCGCGCAAGGGCGGCGGCGCCTTCACGCGCTACGGCTCGACCACCCACAAGCAGGTCTACATCTACGGCGGCCTCGACACCGGCCCCACCGAGCTCAACCGCGCCTTCGGCATGGCCTGGGGCCTCGGCGGCTGGCTGCTGACCTACTTCATCCAGAAGGTCGGTCCCGCGGAAGCCGCCAAGCTGCGCCAACGCGTCGCCGACGAGCTGAAGACCACCTTCGCCAGCCACTACACCGCCGAGATCAGCCTCGCCGAGGCGCTCGATCCCGCGACACTCGTCGCAATCAACAAGAAGGCCACCGGCGAGAAGTACCTGGTCGTCCCGAACAAGGGGGTGTGAGGCGGGGTTACGATGTCGCCGCCAGCGCGCCGCCAGGCCGGCGGCGCGGCGTGGCGGTCAGTGGGGCCACGGACCAGGCGAGGTAGGCGGCGAGCGCCAGCAGGCTTGCCAGGCTGAGCGACCAGCCGAGGCGCTCTTCCTGCGTCAGGCCGACGGCGAGCCGGCACGACGCTGCGCCGGCCGGCGCCTCGATGGCGGCCAGGCGCGCGGGGCCGGCGGGGCGGACGAGCGCCGGCCGCCCATCGCAGCTCGCGCGCCAGCTCGGGAAGTAGAAGCGGCGCGCCACCAGCGTCTGCGCAGGACCGGGCGCCAGGCGGATGGCGAGCGCGCCGGTCACCGGGTCGGCCTCAACGCGGCGCACGGCGCCTAAGACCAGCGGCGCGCGGCTCAGCGCGTCGAACCCGACCCGCGGGACGGGCATGCCGCGCTCGATCCGCAACATGCCGGCCGGCAGATATTCGGGCGTGTAGAGCGGCGCTGCGGGCGTGGCGGCGGCCGCCGCGACCGGGGCGGGCGGCTGGGCGAGCTGCCGCGCCGTCGTCAGCAAGGCGGGGTTGGCAACCACCAGCGCCGCGCCTGCCAGCGCCATGCGCCGCGGCGTCAGACCTGGCGCGAGGGCGACGAGGCTCACCAGCGCGAACTCCTCCACCGCCATGGCGCGCCAGGGGAACTGCACCTTGGAGATCAGCGGCAGCGTCCAGAAGCCGGGCCAGGCGCCGGCCAGCAGCGCGAGCACGCCGAGCGCGACGCCGGCCCAGAACAGCGTCTCCGCGTTGCGTCGCTGGGCCGCGATCAGCAGCGCCAGCGCGCCTTCCGCGATGGCGGTGGCGCCCAGCAACACCAGCAGGCTCGAGGACCAGGCGTGCGGGTTGGTCAGCAGGCCGTCGACCGCCTGGAAGCGCGCGCTCCACCAGTAGTCGGCCGAGATCGCGCCTTGCAGGCCGAGCGCCGGGACCAGATAGGCGCCGGCGAGCCCCGCCCCCGCCGCCAGCGCGGCCGCGTGCGCGGCGACGGTGCGCCAGCGGCCGGTGGGGGCTCGCCAGGCGAGGAAGAGGCCGTAGGGGCCGACCATCAGGATCGAGGCCAGCAGCGCCAGCGGCAGGTGGGCGAGGATCAGCGCGGCGTAGGCGCCCGCGAGCAGCGGCGGGCCGAACCGGGCGCCGTCGGCGGTGCGCTTCAGGCCGAGCGCGACCAGCGGCAGCAACGCCGTCGCCGCGAACTCGGCGAGGTCGCCGCGCAGGAAGTGGTCGTCGAAGTGATAGGGCGCGGCCAAGAAGACCAGCGCGCCGATCAGCGCCCTGGCCGGCGTGGTGACGGCGCGCAGCCACGCGAACATGGTCCAGCCGGAGAGCACGAAGAAGCCGAGGCCCGCGAGCTTCAGCTGCAGCGCCGCCGACGCGAAGCCGCCGGCGACGCCCGAGACCAGCGCGACGGCGAAGAACGGCAGCGGCGGGTAGAAGTAGAAGGCCGGGCTGCCGAGCCCGTCGAACGAAGCCGGCATCCAGCGCGGATAGGGATCGCCCGCCAGCACCAGCCGCGAGAACTGGGTCGACCATTCGAGGTCGTAGCCGAACGAGTTGCCCGGCGACGGGATCGCCAGGGTCGGCGCCCAGACGGCGAGCGCCGCCAGCGCGAGCGCCGCGAACGGCCAGATGCGGATGCGGCCAGCGGCGGCGCCCGTCACGCGGCCGCCCTCGCCGTTCGCAGGCGCGCCTGCGCCGGGTCGTCGAGGCTGGCCAGCAGGCCGAATGCGGCGACCGCGGCAAAGCCCAGTCCGGGCGTGGTGACGAGGCAGACGGCGCAGAAGGCCGCCAGCCGCATCGGCCAGCGCCGCGCGTCGGCCCCCAGCAGCAGCGCGGCGGCCGCCGGCGCCAGCAGCGCTCCGTCGTAGCAGAGCGCATAAGGCGTCGCGAGGAGCCCGCCGATGGCAAGCGCGGCCGCAAGGCGCGGCGGCTCGTTCGAGCGGGCGAAGGCGCGCCAGACGATGGCGGCGCCGCCAGCGGCGAACGCGGCGATCCAGGCGGTCAGGCCAAGGCCGCTCAGCCCGAGCGCCCGGCCGAGCGCGGCGGGCGTGATCAGGCCAAGTTGAAAGCGCGGCACGCTTTCGATCACCGCCTGGAATGGACCGAGGCTTGCGAGCCACTCGGGCCAGCGGGCAAGGCCGAAGAGGATGACGCTGGCGGCGATGAGCGCGGCGCCGGCGAGGGCCGCCGCGGCGAGGGCGTCGAAGGCGCCGCAGGCGAGGAGCGCGACGGGCGCCAGCAGCGCCGCCTGCGGCTTCAACGCCGCGGCAAGCGCGAAGAGCACGCCGGCGAGCCGGGGGCGGCTCTGAAGGCAGGTGATCGCCAGCGTGATCAGGCCCGCCGCCATCACCACCGTCTGGCCGGCCAGCGCCGCCAGCATCACCGCGGGCGCCAGGACCAGCAGCCCGAGCGCCAGCTGCGTGCGGCCTCGCGCCAGCCGCGCGCCGGCCGCCGCGAAAGACGGCGAAGCTGAGGCCGGTCCAGAGCGAGAGCGCCGCCCAGAACGGCAGCGCGCCGAGCGGCGCCATCGCCAGCAGCGCGGTCGGCGGATAGGCGTAGGGCCGCAGCCAATGGAAGTCGGGCAGCATCCAGCCCTGCGCGCGGGTGACGGCGGCGAAGTCGTACACGCGGTCGGGGTCGGTCCAGGCCATGCGCCCGGCCGTCCACAGCGGCAGGAAATCGAGGCCCGGCGGCTGGAAACGCAACAGGGTCCAGGCCTGGACCGCCGCCAGCGCCGCCAGCGTGACCGCCAGCGCCCAGAGGACGCGAAGCCGGAACGCGTCGGAGAGCGCAGGGCGGTTCGGCAGGTTCAAGGCGCGGCTCCGGTCGGCAGGCGGCGGGTGAAGCCTAGGCCGCGTTTCCTAGCGAAGCCTTGCGGCGCGCCCGCTTCGCCTCTGGGCGGTCCGCTTCCCAGCCGCTAGAGCGGAGGACGTGCCGCCCGTCCCGCCAGGTCCCCACCCCGCGTCCGCGGCCGAGCGGCGCTTGCGGCTCGGTCCGCCGTTCGGCCGCCTGCTCCTGGTCTGGATCGGCCTGGCGCTCGGCCTTGGCCTGGTGATCGCGGCCTTCGGCTCGCTGACCTACCGGGACTGGACCACCGAGGCTTTCTTCTTCTGGCGCCAGGACATGCCGGTGCTGGCCGCCTGCCTGGCGCTCACCGCCGCGCTGGGGCTCACGCCGGCGCCCTGGCTCGCCCGCGCCGCCTGGCGCGGCAAGCCCTCGGCGCGGGTCTGGGTGGGCCTGCTCGCCGCCGTCTGCCTGATCGCCGGCTGGATCGGCTGGCGGCTGGTGTTCGAGGGCTACGCCTTCTCGCTCGACGAGTTCCTGGCCAACTTCGACGCGAAGATCTTCGCCAGCGGCCGGCTGATGGCGCCGGTCGCGCCGGCCTGGCGGCCCTACGTCCCCGCGCTGCAGCCGATGTACATGCTGCCGCTGCCGAACGATGTCTGGGCCTCGTCCTACCTGCCCGTGAACGCGGGCCTGAGGGCGCTGGGGCGGCTCGCGCACGCCGAGGCGCTGGTCAACCCGCTGCTCAGCGCCTTCTCCGTTGTCGCGGTCTGGGGCGTCGGCCGCCAGCTGTGGCCCGAGCGCCCGTCCCTGGCGCTGATCGCCGCCGCGCTGATGGGGACCTCGCCGCAGCTGATCGTGATGTCGATGGGCGCCTACGCGATGCCGGCCCACCTGGCGTTCAACCTCGCCTGGCTGTGGCTCTTCCTGCGCGGCGGCAGGCTCGGCCACGCCGGCGCGATCGCGGTGGGGTTCCTGGCGGCCGGAATCCACCAGCTGATCTTCCATCCGATCTTCGTCGCCCCGTTCGTGCTGCAGCTGTGGCTGCGGCGGCGCTGGGGCCTGGCCGCCCTCTACACGCTGGCCTACGGCGCGATCTGCCTCTTCTGGATCGAGTATTGGCCGCTGGCGAGCTGGGCGAGCGGCGTGCGGCCCGGCGACAGCGACTCGACCGGCGGCGGCTACCTGATGGACCGCATCGGCGACGTGCTGGACAACATGTACTGGCGCAACGTCGGCGTGTTCGCCGAGTGCATCGTCCGCTTCTCGACCTGGCAGAACCCGCTCGCCGCGCCGCTGGCGCTGATCGGCGCGGTCTCGGTGATCCGCACGAAGGGCTATCTGCGCGCGCTGGCGCTGGGCGTCTTCCTGACACTGCTGGCCGTCTTCGTGGCGACGCCGACCCAGACGCACGGCTGGGGCTACCGCTACCTGCACGGCCTGCTGGGCTCGATCGCGCTGGTCGGGGCCTGGGGCTGGGCGCGGCTGACCGATGCGCTTTCCGCGCCGCGCCGGGCCGCCGCAGCGGGCGCGCTCGCCATCGCCAGCGTCCTGTCGCTCCTCGTGCTGACGCCGGTCCGCGCGTGGCAGGCCTGGGACTACGTGCGCCCGTTCGCGGCCGCCAACGGCGCCGTGCAGAGCGCCAAGGCTGACGTCGTGCTGATCGACCACAACTCCGACGTCCTCTTCGACATGGGCACCCTCACCCGCAACGATCCGTTCCTCGCCCGCGCGCCACGGGTGATGGCGCTCATCGCCCTGACGGACACCGGCGTGCGCCAGCTCTGCGCGACGAAGCGGGTGCTGGTGTTCAATGGCGAGAGCGCAAGGGACTGGGGCGTCGACACCGTCCCATGGCGCGGCAGCCCCTACAGCGCCGAGCTCCGGCGGCTGATGATCAGCCTGGATTGCTACAGGGTGATGACACGCTAAAGCGCGTTCAGCAAAAGTGGGATCGCTTTTGCGGTTCGAACGCGCGCCAACGTTTTGAATCTGAAGCACAATTCAACGATCAGGCGGTTCCGCCTGATCGCATCGTGCTCTAGCCCTCGCCGCGCAGGTTGGCCAACCGCACGCGAGCGAGGTCGGCGTCGACCATCTCGCAGATGACATCCTCGAGCGTGGAGCTCGGTTCCCAGCCGAGCTTGGCCTTGGCCTTCGAGGGATCGCCCAGCAAGACGTCGACCTCGGCCGGGCGGAAGAGGCTCTCGTCGATCCTGACGTGGTCATCCATCTTCAGGCCGACATAGTCGAAGGCGATCTTGCACATGTCGCGCACGGTCGTGGAGACGCCGGTGGCGATCACGTAGTCGTCCGGCTCGTCCTGCTGCAGCATCAGCCACATGGCCCGCACGTAGTCCCGGGCGTGGCCCCAGTCGCGCTTGGCGTCGATGTTGCCGAGCCTGAGCTCGCTCGTGCAGGCCGAGCTTGATGCGGGCCACCGCCGTCGGTGACCTTGCGGGTCACGAACTCGATGCCGCGCAACGGGCTCTCGTGATTGAAGAGGATGCCCGACGAGGCGTGCAGGCCGAAGCTCTCGCGGTAGTTCACCGTGATCCAGTGGCCGTAGAGCTTGGCGACGGCGTAGGGCGAGCGCGGGTGGAACGGCGTGCTTTTCGCTCTGCACCGCCTCCTCGGACAGGCCGAACATCTCCGACGACGAGGCCTGGTAGAAGCGCGCCGTCGGCGCCGCCGAGCGCAGCGCCTCCAGGATGTTGACGACGCCGAGGCCGGTCACCTCGCCGGTGAGCGGTCGGCTGGTCCCAGCGAGGTCGCCACGAACGACTGGGCCGCGAGGTTGTAGATCTCGTCGGGCTGCGTCCGCTCGACAATGCGCAGCAGCGACGACAGATCGACCACGTTGCCGTCGACGATGTGCACGCGATCAGCGACGCCCAGCCAGCGCAGGCGATGCTCGGCGAACCCGAGGGGCGACGAGCGGCGCACGATGCCGAACACCTCGTAGCCCTTCTCGAGCAGCAACGCGCTGAGGTAGGCGCCGTCCTGGCCGGTGACGCCAGTGATCAGTGCGCGCGGCAAGTTGGGCTCCTGTAAAGGTTGTCTCGCAGGGCCATAGCCCAGGGACGCAACCGTTGCGATAGAGGTGAGTTACGGCGCGAGCTCACCCGGCGCGCCCTTCTTGCGGGTCAGCGCCCGCGTCACCACCGCCCAGTGGGTGGCGACGTAGTTCCAGCAGAACAGGAAGGCCGTCACCAATGGCGAGGCCAGCCACATCGGCAGCCGCACGACGCCGTTCAGCAGCCAGACGCCGCCGATCGACAGCGGCAGGTTCAGCAGCATCGCGGCGGTGTAGCGGGCGAGGCCCCGCGCCGTCATCGGCTCGGAGAAGGTGAAGCGGCAGTGCAGGGTATAGCCGACCAGCACGTTGACCACGAAAGCGAAGATGCTGGAGGCGACGAAGTTCACGCCCAGCGCGTCGCCGGCGATCATGATCAGGTTGTAGAGCCCCGCGCAGAGGGCGCCGACCACCACGTAGCGCGGGATGCGGTCAAACCTCATGACGACGGGTCTGGTGGGGCCGCAGGGTGCGAGAGCGTGACATAGACGCAGGCATTATCCCTGGTGATGTCGGCCGGCGTAAGGGCGTCCTCGATAAAGGCGCGGGCGTTCATCAGCGCGGCGAGCGCGGCGGCCGCCAGCCCGCCGACCACCGGGATCCGCTTCAGCACGAATGAGAAGCCGGTGAGCCGCAGCACCGTGGTCCAGGCCAGCGGCCCGGCCACGGGCTCGCAAGCCGTCACCGCGAACCCGAAGCCCTCGATCTCGGCGATCAGGCCCTGCCGGGTCCAGCGGCGGTGGTCCTCCGGGTGCGGGTGGTAGAGCCAGACGCCGTGCGTCGAGAGCACCAGCCGCCCGCCGGGCTTCAGCACCCGCCGCGCCTCGGCGAAATAGGGCGAAAGATCGCGCACGTGCTCCAGCACCTGGAACGAGACCACCACGTCGGCGCTGGCGTCGGCCGCGTCGATTCGGCCGTCGGCGTAGATGGCGAGGTCCGGCGCGCCCCAAGGCGTCGGCGAAATCGGCGCCGAGGTAGCGACAGCCGGCGGCCTCGAAGAGCGGGCGGTAGGGCATGTTCCCGCAGCCGAAGTCGATCACCACAGCGCCGGGCGCGCCGAGCTCATGCGGCCAGCTGCGCGGATCTCGCGCGCCATGCCACGCATCACCAGCCAGTCGGAATCGATCATCCGCGGATTGAGCCGCCGGACCGGGTCGTTGGTCTCGGAGGTGATCCGTGCGCCGCTCATGACGGCTCCGCTGCGGCGGGCGCGGGCGCGGGCCGGGCCAGCTCGCGGATGATCTCGGCGTAGCGATCGGCGGCGGCGGACCAGGCGTAGCGGCGGCGAACGAAGTCATAGCGGCGCTGCGCCGCGCCGGGCGCGGCGCCGGCCAGCGCGCGCTCCAGGGCCGTCACCACGGCCGCGGCCGCAGCGTCCTGGTCGGCGCCCTCGACCGCCACGCCGGTCAGATAATCGGCCGCCTCGGCGTCCGCGCCGGTGCTCTCGGCGCCGCAGACCACCGGCAGGCCGCAGGCCAGCGCCTCCTGCACGACCAGCGGGAAGCCTTCGCCCTGGCTCGGCAGCACGAAGACGTCGCTGGCGCGGTAGAGGTCGGCGAGGCCGGGCCCCGCCAGGTCGGAGAAGACCCGCACGTTGCCAAGGCCCCAGGCGGCCGGGTCGATCACGCCCCAGCCGGCGAAGGCGAAGGTCACGTCGGGCCGCGCCGCCGCCGCGCGGCGCAGGATCTCGACGCCCTTCTTCTCGACGAAACGGCCGACGAAGAGGGCGGTCGGGCCGGCGAGGCCGAAGCGGGCGCGCGCCGCGGCGCGCTCCTCGCCGCAAGCGGGCCGGAAGACCTCGGTGTCGACGCCGTTGAAGACGAGCCGCGGCGGCGCGCGGAACCTCAGCCGCCCGAAGAAGGCCCGCACGAACTCGCTGATGAACACCACCTGGTCGGCGCCGCTCAGCACCGGCGCGGCGACGAGGCGGTTGGCGAGCGCCATCAGGCCGCGCAGGACCGGGCTGCGGTAGGGGATCTGGCCGATGTGCTGGACGATCACCAGCGGGCGTCGATGCGCCTTGGCCGCCAGGAAGGTGACGATGCTCGCCATGTAGAGGCATCGTGCAGCAGCACGGCGTCCGCAGCCCTCACCTCGCGCCAGAGCCGCAGGGTCGACCCCGGCGACAGCACCGGCCACGGCACGCCCGCTCGGCGCTCGGCGACGTTCCAGACCCGCGCGGCGACGCAGCGCAGAGCGGGGTCGTTCGGCGCGGGCGTCGCGTCGCTGGCCAGCCAGGTCACCTCGAAGCCGCGATGCGCCAGCTCGCGCGCCAGCCGGCCGGCGACGATCTCCAGCCCTCCCCGATGGCTGTCGAAGAAGTTGGAGACGGTCAGCAATCTTATGGGAGCGCTCACCCCTCCACCGACCTGAGCGGCGCCGCGGCCAGGTGCGCATCGGGCCGCGCCAGCGCCTCCGGTCCCTCAAGCGCCAGGTAGGCGAGCCGGCGCTGCTCGAGCCGGGCCCGCGCCACGGTGTCGAGGATGAGGCCGCAGGCGAAGGAAAGCAGCGCGACGACCAAGAGGCCCACGGCGACGACGAGGGTCGGCAGGCGCGGCACCGAGTCCGGTCCGGAAGTAGGCCATCAGCACCGGCGTCGCCAGCAGCGCGGCCAGCAGCGCGGCTGCCAGCCCCGAGACGCCGAAGAACTGCATCGGCCGCTCCTCGCGCACCATCAGGCTGATCATCCTGAGGATCCGCCAGCCGTCGCGGAACGTGGAGAGCTTGCTCTCCGAGCCCTCCGGGCGCGCGCCGTAGGGCGCCTCGACCTCCGCCGCGGGCAGCCGCATCTGCAGCGTGTGGACGGTGAGCTCGGTCTCGATCTCGAAGCCGCGCGAGTGGGCCGGGAAGCTCTTCACGAAGCGGCGGCTGAAGGCGCGGTAGCCGGAAAGCATGTCCTTGAACTGGCGCCCGAACACCATCCGCACCGCGCCGCTGAGCGCCCGGTTGCCGAACCGGTGGCCGGCGCGGAACGCCTCGGCGTCGGTGGAGATGCGGGCGGCGCTGACCATGTCGAGCCCGTCCTCGATCAGCCGGCGCACCATCATCGGCGCGGCGGCCGCATCGTAGGTGCCGTCGCCGTCGACCAGCAGATAGACGTCGGCCTCGACGTCCGAGAACATCCGGCGCACCACGTTGCCCTTGCCCTTGAGCGGCGCCTGGCGGACCAGCGCGCCGGCGGCGGCGGCCCTGGCGGCGGTGTCGTCGGTGGAGCGGTTGTCGAACACCCAGACCTGAGCGCCCGGCAGCGCGCGGGCGAAGTCGGCCACCACGCCAGCCACCGTCGCCGCCTCGTTGTGGCAGGGGATCAGCACCGCGATGCGCGGGGCCCGCGTCTCGCCGTCGATCCGCCGCGCTGGCGCCAGGGCCGTCACTCTCGCTCGCCTCCAAGGTACGCCGGGCCGGCGGGACTCTAGGGAGGAGCTTATCACGCCGGGCCCAATTCCCGATCCGCGAGCGGTCCCGGGTCGCCGGCTAAAGTCTCGCCGGGCTGGCCCTCGCCGGCGCTGAACGCCAGCCGCCCCGCCATCAGCGTCTCCGGAGTCAGCGCGGTCCACAGCGTGAAGGCGGTCACCGCCGCCGCGCCCCAGAGCGGGATCGCCGCGCAGCAGAGCACGGCCCCGGCGGTCACGGCCAGGATCCAGGCGATCGGCGCCGTCCGGTGCGTCAGCATCAGCGCCGCCGCCGGGGCGAGCAGCGCTGCGTCGTAGTGCATCGCGTAGGGCGTCACGAAGAGCCCGCCGCCGAGCAGCGCCGCGATGCGCCGCGCCGCATCGGTGCTGCGCCGGAACACCATCCAGGCCATCACCGCGGCGCCCAGGCCGAAGGCTGCGCGCCAGACGTCGAGCGCGCCCGGGTCGAGCTTCAGCGTATGGCCGAGCGCGGTGGGCGTGATCATGCCGCGCTCCAGGCCCCGCGAGCTCATCACCATGCGCTGGAAGCGCGGCACGGCGGCGATCCAGTCGGTCCAGGCGCCCGGGCCGAACACCAGCGCGGAGACCAGCACGGCGAGCGCCACCGTCGCCGCGGCGGCGAGCATGCGCGCGCCACTCGCGGGTCGACAGCAGCGCCAGCGGCAGCAGCACCAGGGCCTGCGGCTTGATCGCCCCGGCAAGCCCGAAGAGCACGCCGGCCAGCGCCGGGCGCGGCTTCAGCCAGTAGAGCGCCGCCACGCTCAGGGCGGCGACCAGGAAGGTCACCTGGCCGGTCACCAGCACCAGCACCGACGGCGGCGCCAGCACCATCGCCAGCAGCGTCAGCGTGCGCGGCGACTTCACGTGGGCGAACATCACCCAGATCAGCGGCGACGAGGCCGAGCCCGGTCCAGAGCGCGTTGGCGAGGTCGAACGGCAGGCGGCTGAACGGCAGGAAGGCGAGCAGCGCCGAGGGCGGATAGACGAACGGCCGCAGGCCTTGGAAGTGCTCCAGCATCGGGCGCTCGACGTGGGTCAGGCGGACGAAGTCGTAGACGCGACTGGGATGCGAGAAGGCCTCGCGCGCCGCCGTCCACATCGGCATGAAGTCGATGCCCAGCGGCTGGTAGGCGAGCAGCCGGTTGACGTGGTCCCAGGCCTGGGCGGCGAGGAACAGGACGCCCGCCGCCATCACCACGACCCGCAGCCAGCCCCAGGCCTTGGCCCCGCTCATCCGAACAAACTCGCCCTAAGACGTGAACACGCGTTCGTGATCGCCCTCGCGCTTCGGCGCGCCGCCGTCAAGCCCGCTCGGCGCCGCGGACGGTCACTTCTGTCGCGAGACGAACAGCGATGGCCAGTCGTCGGGCGGCACGCCGCGGCATTCGGGCATGATCTCCTCGCGCGGCCATCTGGAACGCCTTGCCGTCCCACACCCAGGCCTCGGTCGACCCGCAGTCGGCGATGCCGCGGCCTTTCGAGAAGCTCGAAAGCGTCTGGTCTTGCGCATCGAAGCCGACGTTCATCAGGAGGTCGTCGCTCGGCTGGCCGGCGCCCGGCGCCTCGGGAAAGACGATGCGCTTCAGGCGGCCGGCGTGCTCGTCGCCGATGAAGAAGACGGTGGTCTCGTTGTAGGCGGCCATCTCGCACTCCGGCCCCCAGAGCACGACGCCGGGCGCCAGCCGCGCGATCGTGTCGTCCGGCTCGCCGGTCGAAGCGTCGTAGTCGCAGTCCTCGACGCCCTTGATCATCGACTTCGGCGCGTGCTTCGGCAGCCCGGCCTGGCTCACGGGCGGCGCGGCGCGGACGAGGGGCGGCGCGAGTCGCGGATGCACGGACGAAGCCGGCGCGGGACCCTTCTTGGTGAGCGCGGTCACCGTGCCGACCCGGCCCTGCTGGTCGTCGACCCAGAGCAGGATGGCGGCGCTGCCGGCCAGCGAGATCTCCTCCAGCGACTTGCCGCCCGCATCCAGCTCCAGCCCCTGGCCGTTGCGCAGCGCGTCGATCAGGTGCTCCGCCGCCGCGCCCGTCAGGCTGGCGCGGGCGCCGTTGTCGCTGCCGTCGGCGTGCACCGGCCCGATCCCGGCGATCGGATGGCCGTCGAGGCTGAGCGTCCAGGTCTGGGCCGGCTGCTTGTCGCCGCTGTCGTAGACGAGCGTGACGCGCGGCTGGGCGGCGGGACCCGCCTCGCGCTCGATCCTCAGGTAGGCGTCGGTGTCGCCGCCTTCCTCCGAGAAGCCGAAAGCGGTGCAGTCGCCGAGGTTGCTGCAGACCGCGGTCCAGTCCTTGACCGTCTTGGTCCCAGCCGCGTGCGCCGCGCCGCCAAGCGCCAGGGCTGGCGCCAGCGCGGCCGCCGCCGCGATCAGCCACGTTCTCATGTTCAGCCCCCGCCGAGCGCCATCCGACGAATCTGCGGCCATCCGGACGTAGAGCGCCAGGATCTTGCGGTTCATGGCCGCGTCGCCGGCCGCTTCGACCCGCTCGTGCAGGGCGATCAGCAGGCGGCGCAGCCGGGCGTTGGCGGCGTCGAGCGCCGGGACGGTAAAGATCGGCGTCGGCCTCCTTCGAGGCGGCGGCGAGCGGCCGCCAGTCCGCATCGTAGGCGCCCGCCTCGGCGAACAGCGGCGCGGATGGCGGCGTTCTCGGCGACGGCGTCGCGGGCGGCGCGGTCAGCCTCGGCGGCGGCCAGCATGGCGAGCATGCCCACCATGCCCATGCGCCCCATCGTGTAGGCCATGCCGACGTCGGGCGACGGCGGGGTCGCCAGCGCGACCGCGACCCCCTGCAGCACGTCGCGCACGTTCGGGGTCATGCCGCCAGCCTCGTCAGATGCTCGGCCAGGATCTCGTCCTGCCGGCGGGCCGTGTACCAGCCGGAGAAGCAGAGGATCGGCTCGCGGTAGCCGCCGTCGCGGTACTCCTTGGCCGAGGAGATCCAGATCGCCTGGCCCTTCACCGAGGCGAACAGCTCCCACCAGACGAAGGCGGCCGGATCGACCTTCAGCCCGCTGGCGGCCTCCCAGATCCGGAAGGCCTCGGCTTTGCTGGCAGCATGCCGGCGACCCGGCCGTCCTCGGTGTGCCGCCAGAGCGGATCGAGCGCCCAGCCGAGGTCCTCGAGCGGATCGCCGATGTGCGCCATCTCCCAGTCCAGCACCGCCAGGATCCGGCCCTCGCCGTCATGCAGGAAGTTGCCGGAGCGATAGTCGCCGTGCACCACCGAGAGCTTCTGCGCCGGCGGCGGCGGGTGCGCGGTAGAGCCAGCGGATGGCGGCGCGGACGATCGGCTGCGGATGCAGCTCGTCGGCCTCGATGACGCCCGACCAGTAGTCGAGCTCGCGCTTCCAGCACTGATCCAGCGCCGGCGCCTCGCAGACCTCGGCGATCGGCAGCGCTAGCCGGATCGGCGCCGGCGATGCGGCCCAGCGTGCCGAAGAAGTCCTCGCCCAGCTTGGCGGCGTGCGGGGCGTAGGGGTCGGGCGCGAACGGGCTGGCGGTGCGCGCCGCCGTCGACGCGCGCCATGATGAAGAACGGCCGCTCGAGCTCGGCGCCCTCGAGCTCGAGGATCAGCGGCTCGGGCGCGGCGACGCCGGCGCCATGGAACGACTTCAGCGCCAGGAACTCCGAGCGCCGGTCGGTCTCGATCAGGCTGCCGGGCGGGTCGCGCCGCAGGATCAGCGGCCGGCGCTCGGACGCCGACCACCGCGTCGAACCGGTAGGTCTCGCGGCTCGCGCCGCCGGAGATGCGCGCGAGCGTCCTCGATCGCCGACCGGTTCGCCCCAGGCGCGGCCGAGATAGACGCGCGAGCGCGCTCGGCGAAAGCGGCCCGCTCAAGGCGCGTAGTCCAGCATCTGCTTGAAGCCCGAGGGCGCGTGCGGCCCGATCGCCAGCTGCTCGAGCACGCCCCTGCCCTCCTGGTGGAAGGCGTTGCCGCCCTCGTAGGTCACCTTGCAGAGCGCCTGCACGTGCAGGTGATGGGGCATTCGCGGATCGATGTCGGCGAGCTTGAAGTCCTCGCGCTCGACCGCCAGCTCGCCGTGGTTCTGGCCGTGGCCCCATTTCGGGTGCCCGTAGCCGAGGCCCAGCATGTAGAACTCGTACTCGCGGCTCGAAGGTGATCTTCCGCACCCCGTCGCTCGCCGCTCAGCGTGACCACGGCCTTCTTGGCGTGCCGCGTGCCGCTCTTCCACTCGATCTGGATGTCGCGAGTCCTTGGTCTCGGCGTGCTGGGTGGCGTTCGAGCCGTCGCGGGCCCAGACCGCCCGCCGGTTCCAGGGCTCGCCCGACGCCTCGTCGTTGGTGTGGAAGAAGAACGAGCCGGCAGGGAAGTTGGTCGGCGACCAGATCCAGAAGAACTGGCCGGCCTGCGGCGGCGCCAGCTCCTGCGCGTCGCGCGCCCCGACCGGCCGGATGCCCCAGGAGCGGTCGCGGGTGCCGACGAAGCCGTCGACGCTCTCGCGCTTGCCGTCCACCTCCAGCCAGCCGGTGTAGCGGCCGTTCTGGGTCAGGCGGGTGTAGTCCATGAAGGTGCGCGGACCGTTGCGGCGGATGAAGCGCGGCTCCTCGATCGGGAAGGCGCGGCCTTCGAAGACGATCTCGGCGCGGATGCCCTTGTCCGGCGCCTCGACCTTCAGCTTCAGCTTCTGCAGCGGCTCGATCACCTCGATGCTGATCGGGCCGACGCGCATGTCCATCCGCTCCATGCCGAGCCAGCGGCTCGCGTGCAGCGCGGTCTCGACCCCGTCGCGGACCACCACGAAGGCCGCGTCGGCGATGTTGAGGTGCGGGTAGACGCCCATCGCCGCGGCGAAGAACAGCTCGCCCTCGTAACCGTAGCCGTTGAAGAAGTAGCGGTCGTAGAAGTTGCGGTCGGTGCCGGCGTAGGCGATCGGCTCGCTGGTCTGGTGGATGGGAAAGTCGTCGCCCTTGGTCAGCACCATCGCCGCATCTCCCTGATCGGCCGCCCCGCCGGCTTCTGGCGCGCCGGCCGAGGCCCTAAGGTCGGCTGCTGTTGGGACCCGATAACGGAAGGGCAGTCAATGCGCTGGACGCGGCCACTTTGGGTGACGCTGGCGGCAGTCAGCGGATTCATCGCGGTGGCGGCCGGCGCGTTCGCCGCCCACGGCGTTCAGGACCCAACGGCGAAGGAGCTGCTGCGCACCGGCTCGACCTACGAGCTGGCGCATGCGCTGGCGACGCTGGTCTGCGCGGCGCTGGCGGGCGCCGGCCTGCCGCGGGCGAGGTTCGCGCCGGCCTGGTTCCTGGGCGGGACCCTGCTCTTCTCCGGCTCGCTCTACGCCCTGGCCCTCGGCGCGCCGCAGCTCGTCGGCCTGGTCACGCCGTTCGGCGGCCTCGCCTTCCTGGTCGGCTGGGCGGTGCTGGCCTGGGCGGCGGCGGCGGCGAAGCCGGCGGATTAGAGGAGGAGCTATTCCATACGCAACGCTAACTAGCCGAACGAGGCTCAGTCAGGGGCATCAAGCATTACTTTCACGTCGTAAGGTTCCGTCTCGTCGCCTAGACCCGCCAGCAGTCGGTCGCCGAGATCGATGCCGCGTACGCGGCGCATCCACTCAACGAACCGACGCACCTTGACCGCATGCCCGAGATAGAACCAAACCTCGTGATCTCCGATCTTGTTCGCCTGAATCGCCGCGGTGAGCCCGTCAATGCTCGACGGCAGCCGCTTTGCATATTCGAAGGTTCGTTCGAGATAGTCGCGGACTGCGGCAACATCCTGAGGGGACGGAGATTTTGGTGACCAAGGCCGTTGCATCAACGGCTTGACGTTGGCGGCGAGGAGAAGAAAGGGCGGACGCTCGCCGGCAAGCGGCTTTGATGTCCGCTGAAGCCGCTCGCACCAATCGCGTTCGAACTCCTCCACATAGATGCCCAGAAGAGCCTCCGGCGCGACATGAGTATTGGTCACGTGCTCGAAAAAGACCTCCAGATAGGGCGCGACTTCGCCTTCTAGTCGGAATGCAGGCTCCGCAGTCGGGAACGGCACGCGCGCGTATCCCGCCGCTTCCGCCGCGTGACGGGCGAGCGCTGCCCAATCAAAGCATTCCGCTGCGCTACTACGGCTCATACGGGATCGTCACGTTTGCCAGACCCTGTCCCAAGGAACAGCTTCGGCCCGACAACATAGTCGCCTTTGACAGGCGTCGGTCAAGAACAAATAGGGAACAACCCATCAGCCTGGGCCGACCGGAGCGCCTAGGCCGGTGGCTCAGCAAATCTCGACGCTGCGTCAGCCTTGCCCCAACCGGCGCAGCGTGGCCAACCTCGCCGCGCAGCCAGGGAGACCCGCCGATGTCCGCGCTCGAGACGATGATGCCGCCGGTGAAGTATGCCGAGCTCGGCGACGTGCGGATGGCCTACTACGAGGCCGGGCCGCATAGCGGGACGCCGGTGGTGTTCTGCCATGGGTTTCCGGAGCTCGCCTTCTCCTGGCGCCACCAGCTGAAGGCCTGCGCCGACGCGCACCGCTGGGCGATCGCGCCCGACCAGCGCGGCTATGGCCTCACCTCGCGCCCCGAGCCGGTCGAGGCCTACGACATCGTCCATCTGACCGACGACCTGACGCGGCTGCTGGACCACCTGAAGGTCGAGAAGGCGGTGTTCTGCGGCCACGACTGGGGCGGCATCGTGGTGTGGCAGATGGCGCTGCGCCATCCCGACCGCACAGCCGGCGTCATCGGCGTCAACACGCCCTTCATGCCGCGCAGCCACGAGGACCCGATCGCGGTGATGCGCCGGCGGCTCGGCGATGAGATGTACATCGTCCACTTCCAGAAGCCGGGCGAGGCGGACGCGGCGCTGGCGGCGGACGTCGGCAAGACCATGGGCTTCTTCCTGCGCCGCTCGCTGCCGGGCCAGGCCGCCGAGCCCAGCGCGGGCCTCGCCACCGAGCGCAAGCCGGGCGACCCGTCGGTCTTCCCGCTGGTGCGGATCCTGGAGGCCTACGACCCGGTCAGTTCGATCCCAGGCCGCAGTTCCTGACCCCCGAGGAGCTCGCCGTCTTCGTCGACACCTTCCAGCGCACCGGCTTCACCGGCGGCATCAACTGGTATCGCAACTTCACCCGCAACTGGCGCCTCGCCGAGGGGCTGCCCGAGAAGGTGACGGTCCCCTCGCTGATGGTGATGGCCGAGCTCGACGCGGTGCTGCCGCCCTCCGCCGCCGACGGCATGGAGGACCACGTCACGGACCTCGAGAAGGTGCTGATCGAGGGGTCCGGCCACTGGACGCAGCAGGAAAAGCCGGAGGAGACCAGCCGCGTCATCGTGGACTGGCTGGCGAGGCGCTTTCCAGGCTAGAAGCGATGGCGATGGAACGCTCAACGCCCGCGCCAGCCGCCATGTCCGCCGCCGGCCGGCGCGGCCTCTACCCCGAGGTCGAGCCGTTCGCGAGCGGCTGGCTGCCGACCGGCGGCCTGCACGAGATCTACTACGAGGAATGCGGCGATCCGGCCGGCAAGCCCTGCGTGGTGCTGCACGGCGGGCCGGGCGGGGCGATCAACACCACCATGCGCCGCTTCTTCGATCCGTCGCGCTGGCGGGTGGTGCTGTTCGACCAGCGCGGCTGCGGCAAGAGCCGCCCGAACGCCTGCCTGCAGGACAACACCACCTGGACCCTGGTCGAGGACATCGAGCGGCTGCAGGAAGCGGCTCGGCGTGCAGAAGTGGACCGTGTTCGGCGGCTCCTGGGGCTCGACGCTGGCGCTGGCCTACGCGATCAAGCACCCGGACCGGGTCGAGAACCTGATCCTGCGCGGCGTCTTCCTGCTGACCGACCGCGAGCTCAGCTGGTTCTACCAGGACGGCGCCTCGATGATCTTCCCGGACGCCTGGGAGCGGTTCTGCGCGCCGATCCCGCCGGCCGAGCGCAGCGACATGATCGGCGCCTACCACAAGCGCCTGGTGCACGCCGACCGGCGCGTGCAGGCCGAGGCCGCCGCCGCCTGGAGCCAGTGGGAGGGCGACACCATCTCCCTGCGCGGTCCCGAGGCGCGGCCCGCCAAGTTCAACGAGGTGGACTTCGCCATCGCCTTCGCGCGGATCGAGTGCCACTTCTTCGCCAACCGCGGCTTCTTCGACGAGGACGGCTGGCTCCTGAAGAACATCCACCGCGTGGCGAACATCCCCGGCTGGATCGTGCAGGGCCGCTTCGACGTGGTGACGCCGCTGGAGAGCGCCTGGGCGCTGAAGAAGGCCTGGCCGGGCGCCCGCTTCGAGATCATCTGGGACGCCGGCCACGCCTCCACCGAGCCCGGCATCATCGACGCCCTGGTGCGGGCGACCGACCAGGCGCTGGCGTAGCTCAGCCCCGCCCGACCACCGCGTACATCGGGTCGCAGCGGCTGCCGTCGCTGAGGACGTGGGTGGCGATGTCGTTGAACCCGGCGGCCTCCAGGTAGAGCTGCACCAGCGCGGCGTGACCGGCGTCGTTGAGGCGCAGCCAGACCGCGACCGCCTTGGTGGGAAAGCAGCGGTTGGAGAAGCTGACGATCAGCGGCGCGCCGGGCTTCAGCACGCGCGCGACGTCGGCCAGCACCGGGACCGGGTCCTGCAGGTACTGCACGCCGACGCAGATCATCGCCGCATCGAGGCTGGCGCCCGCCAGCGGCAGGCGCGGATCGGCGTTGAGGTCCTGCACGAACCGGCGGGTGAGCCGCGGGTTGGCGGCCAGTTCCTCGGCGTTCATGCCGTGACCGATCACCTCGGCGTAGGTGACGTGATCCGGCAGGTGGCTGACCCAGCTGCTCATCAGGTCGCAGATCACGCCGCCGGGCGGCAGCGCGGCGCGGTAGAACTCCGTCAGCGCGGCGATCGCGCCGTCGTCGATGTGGGTGACGAGCCGCGCCTCGGCGTAGAAGTCGAGGTCGCTGCCCGCGTCCTCCTTGTCGAAGGCCCAGGACGGCAGGTCGGCGAGGCTGAAGGCGGCGGCCATGGCCGATCGTTGGCCGACTGCGATCCGCGCCGCAAGGCCGGCGATGCTCGCGAAGCGGTCGGCCGCCGCCATAAGTGATCAACGATCATGCTGCGGCGCCGTAGCGCGCGCTGCGACGCGGCATGCGGGTTGCGGCGATGCCCTGCGCCGGCTAAGCGCCTTGCCAAGAGCCCGATTTGAAAGGGCCGATGCGGGGATGCGTCCAGGCCAGGGGCCTTTTTGGTCAAACCTCAAGTCTGGATTTCATCGATGTTTCGCACCCTCGCTCTCGCCGCCCTGGTCGGCGCCGTCGCCGCGCCGGCCTTCGCCGGCACGGAAGTCACCATCAACGTCGCCAAGCTGGACGCCCCGGCGGTCCACAAGGCCATCGCCCGCGCCGCCCGGCAGACCTGCGCGGCGGAATTCGCCGATTCGAGCGCGCTGGTGCGCTTCTACGCTGCGCCGGAATGCGTGAGCCACACGCTCGCCAAGGCCGAGGCGAGCTACGCCGCCATGCGCGGTCTCGCGAGCCGCTGAGGCCCTCACCTTCCTCCAGCATGTCATCCCGGAAAGCGCGCAGCGCTTGTCCGGGATCTGCTTTGCGCCTTCGCTGGAAGTAGATCCCGGACAGCTCGCTGGCGCGAGCTTCCGGGATGACACCGTTTGGGCGTGGGCTCGGGTCCGGAGACTTCGCCCTTACGCCCTTTCCCGTTCCGCGCCGTGGGCGTGGATGACGTCGTCGGCGACGCGTCCGGTGACCTCGGTCATGTGGTCGAAGGCAAACTCGAAGACGCCGAGCCCCTGCGAGAGCGAGCGCAGCTCGCCGATCAGCGCGCCGCGCTCGGAGCGCGGCAGGTAGGCCTCGACCGAATCCCAGCCGCGCCAGCCGTCGCGCGGGCCGAAGCCCAGCACCTGGCCGCGCTTGCCCGACAGCATCGAGGTGACCGCCGAGGTGCAGTTGTTGGGCACGTGAATGCTCAGCCGCTCGATCGGCTCCAGGAGCTGCGGGTTGCACTTGCGAAGGCCCTCGTCCATCGCGAGGCGCCCGGCCTGGCGGAACGCCATCTCGGAGGAGTCGACGGCGTGGTAGCTGCCGTCGATCAGCGTCACCGACACGTCGGTGACCGGAAAGCCGAGCGGACCGCGCTGCAGGCCATCGCGCACGCCCTGCTCGACCGCCGGGATCCACTGCCTGGGCACCACGCCCCCGGTGATCTTCTGAGTGAACTGGAAGCCCTCGCCACGCTTCAGCGGCTTGATCTCCACGATCACGTCGCCGAACTGGCCGTGGCCGCCGGTCTGCTTCTTGTGGCGGGCGTGCTGGGTGACGGGCGCCGTGATCGTCTCCTTGTAGGGGGTGGTGCGCGGCGCGGTCGAGACGTCGACCCCGAAGCGCCGCTTCATCCGCTCCAAAGCGAGCTTCAGGTGCGCGTCGCTCTGGCCGGTCAGCACCAGCTCGTGGGTGTCGGCGTCGTGCTCGACGGTGAGCGCGGTATCCTCCTCGACCAGCTTGGCGAGCGCGCTCGCCAGCCGCACGTCGTCGTTGCGCACCTTGGCGGCGATGGCCAGGCCGTAGACGCCGGCGCGCGGGCCGATCTCGACGGCGAGCGGCTTCGGCGCGCCGCCGACGCTGAGGAACTGGCCGGGCCGGGCGTGCTCGAGCTTGCCGATCGCGATCACGTCGCCGGCCCGGGCCTTGTCGATCTTGCGGGTGGCGCCGCCCTGCACCGCGAAGAGGCCGCCGGCGCGGCTCTTCTCGCCATCCAGACCGACCAGCTCGGCGCCGTCCGAGAGCTCGCCGCCGAACACGCGGGCGAAGGCGAGCTTGCCGGCCTGGCCGGCGTAGGCGGTCTTCATGACGTAGGCGCCCGTGCCGCTGACGCCGAGCCGCTGCGCGGTCGACTGCGGCGTGCCGGCGTCGTGCCTGAGCGCCTTCAGGAGCCGGCGCATGCCCCAGCCCTTGGCGGAGTCGCCGAAGAACACCGGGCAGATCAGGCCCTCGTTCAGCTCGCGCACCAGGTCGGCGAACACCAGCTCCTGCTCGGGGGTGACGTCGGAGACCAGCTGCTCCAGGAGCTCGTCGTCGAAGTCGGCCAGCTGCTCCAGCATGTGGAAGCGCGCGTCCTTCTCCTCGGCCTCGGCGTCGCCCAGCGAGGGCAGCTGCTCGGACGGGCCGTTCTCGCGGTAGGCGAAGGCGCGCTCCAGGGCGAGATCGATGTAGCCGGAGACGTGCTCGCCGTCCCAGATCGGGATCTGCCGCGCCACCACCGGCCGCTCGCTGACCGAGCTCAGCGCCTCCAAGAGCTGCGGCAGCGGCTCGCGGTCCTGGTCGATGCGGTTGACGAAGATCAGGTGCGGGATGCCCAGCCGCTCCAGCTCCTTCAGCGTCGGCTGCAGCAGGATCGCCTTGGCCGAGTCCGGCGCGGCCACCACCACCGCCAGGTCGACGGCCGGCAGCGCGAAGTCGGCCTCGCCCGCGCAGTCGACCGCGCCGGGCGTGTCGATCACCGCGTAGGCGTCGTCCATGTAGTCGAAGCCGGCGATGTTGAGCTCGACCGAGTGGCCTCGCGCCTTGGCTTCGGGGCTGGAATCGCCGACCCCGCCGCGGGTCGCCTTGGCGCCGGCCGCCAGCAGCAGGGCTTCCATCAGATTGGTCTTGCCGGTCGCGGTCGGCCCAACCAAGGCGACGGCGCGTACGAGTCCTGGGGAATGGGCGCCCATGCAACCTCCTAGCTTGGGGCCCGGAGGAGCTTCACGGCCGGGCCGGACCCCGAATGCAATACCTGCGGGCCGCTCGCCGCAAGCCCAATGACCACTAAGGTTAGTTCGGCAGGTGCGCCGAAGCTGCGTCAATGGCCGCGAACTCATCGTCGGTGAGGCGCCAGCCCAGCGCCGCCACGTTCTGCTCGGCGTGCGCCGCCTTCGACGCGCCGGGGATCGGGATGACGTGCGGATCGCGCGCCAAGAGCCAGTTCAGCGCCGCCTGGCTGACGCTCGCCTGATGGGCCTGCGCCACCTCCGCCAGCGTGCGCCGCAGCACCGCGGCGCGGTCGGGCTTGCCGCCGTCGGCCGAGGCGGTGAGCCGCCCCGACGCCAACGGGAAGTAGGCCACCAGCGCGACGTCAAGCTCCTTGCAGGCCTCGAGCACGCCGTTGGTCTCGGCCTTGCGGTTCATCAGGCTGTAGCTGCACCTCGTTGGCGGCGAGCTTGACGCCGGAGCGGGCGAGGATGTCGGCGATGCGGCGCATCTGGTCGGCGCTGAAGTTGCTGACCCCGACCTGCCGCGCCTTGCCGCTCTTCACCGCCTCGACGAGGCCCTCGGCGAAGGTCTCGAGCGGCGTGAAGGGGAACGGGAAGTGCACGTAGTAGAGCTCGAGGCTGGTCAGGCCCAGCCGGGCCAGCGAGGCGTCGAGCGCGCCGACCAGCTGGCGCGGCGAGATGCGGGCGATGAACGGCGCGAACTTGCTGGCCACCTTCACCGGCCGCCCGTCCTTGCGGATGCAGTCGCCGATCAGCCTCTCGGACTTGCCGAAGCCGTAGACCTCGGCGGTGTCGATGAAGTCCACGCCGCCGTCCAGCAGCGCCTTGTAGGTCTCGAGCACCGCGCCGTCGTTGGCGCCCTGCCGCCAGCGGTTGGTGCCGACCCCGAGCGCCGAGACGGCGGCGCCGCCCTGTCCCAGGGTGCGCGTGGGTACGAGCTCGCTCGTCGCCATCAGAGCCTCCGACGGTGGTTGAGGAACGCTGTCCGCAACTTAGATAGGGTGACGCCGCGAGGCTCAAGCCTCAGTGCAGACCCGGCCAGCCGGTGGGGGATCGTCTAACTGGTAGGACGCGTGGCTCTGAACCATGAAATGCAGGATCGTAGCCTGCTCCCCCAGCCAGGTCGGCTTGCGCTGACTGCCGATCCACCTTTCTTCCGTCATCGCCGGGCGGCAGTCCCGGCGACCCATGCACACGATGGTCGGAGTGGCCGCGCTGGGGCGCGGCCATGGCTCGCACGGTGTTCATGGGTGGCCGACACTTACGGTCGGCCATGACGGATTGAGGGGCGCGCCGCGAGCGCAGACCCTCACTTCTCCGGCAGCAGCACGCCTTTGGCGCCGACGCCGGCCTTCATGTCGGCGAAGGCGGCGGTCAGGCCCGCCGCCGAGAGCGGGTAAGCGCGCGTGACCATCTCGTCGAGCTTCAGGCGGCCCTCGGCATAGAGGCCGAGCAGCATCGGGAAGTCGCGGAACGGGCGGCACTGGCCGTAGAGCGGGTTGATGTAGAGCTTGTCGAACTCGAAGAGCTGCATGTCGATCGGCACCACCTGCTCGATCCCGCTGACGGCCACCGCGACGCCGCCGTTGGCCACCATCGCGAGCGGCGCGGCGCCCAGGGCGGGCACGGCGGTGCATTCGAACGCATAGTCCGCGCCGCGGCCGATCAGCGCCTTCACCTGCTTCGCCGCGTCCAGCAGGCCAGCGTCGTCGCGGCGGGCGAGCAACGTGTGCGTGGCGCCGAAGGCCTTCGCGAGCTCGACCCGGTGCTCGCTGACGTCCACCGCGATGATCATCCGCGCGCCGGCGTGCGCCGCGCCCTGCAGGCAGGAGAGCCCGACCCCGCCGCACCCCAGCACCACCACGGTCGAGCCCGGCGCCACCTTGGCGGCGTTCACCACCGAGCCGAAGCCAGTCATCACCCCGCAGCCGAGGATCGCCGCGGACGCGAACGGGATCGCCACCTCGATCTTCACCACCGCCTGGCGCGGGACGAGGGCGTGGGTCGCCATGGTCCCGAGCCCGAAGCTGGGTCTGAGCTTGCCGCCGGACCAGCCGTAGCGGGCGGACGGCACGTAGGGGCGCTGCTCGCAGAGGTTCTCGGCGCCGCGCTCGCACTGGACGCAGGTCCCGCAGGGGATCGCCCAGTTGAGCAGCACCCGGTCGCCTGGCCCGACGTGGGTTACGTCGGGCCCGCAGGCCAGCACCACGCCGGCGCCCTCGTGGCCGACGATCAGCGGGCTCCCCCAGCCGAGGCTGTCCAGATCGGTGTGGCAGACGCCGCTGGCCTCGATCCGGACCAGCACCTCGCCGCCCTCGGGGTCGGGCAGCGAGACCGACGCGTCGGCAAAGCCGCCCCTGCCGTCGCTGACGATCGCCCGCGCCTCGACGCCCATCGCGGCCGCCGGGTCAGCGGCCGACGAAGCGGGCGGGCCGGCGCTCCAGGAACGAGGCGACGCCCTCCTTGTGGTCCTCGGACTTGAAGCAGGCCGAGAGCGCCTCGACGTGCGCGGCCATGTGGGCGCCGACGTCGCGTTCCAGCCCGCGCCAGACCAGCTCCTTCATGCGGGTGAGCGAGAACGGCGAGGAGGCGAGGTAGCGGCGCGCCTCGGCGCGGGCGGCGTCCATCAGCGTCTCGGGCGCCACGACCTCGGCCACGTAGCCGATCTCCTTGGCCTCGGCCGCCTCCAGGAAAGCGCCGGAGTAGAGCAGGCGCAGCGCCCGCGACGGGCCGATCAGCCGCGGCAGCAGCCAGGAGCCGGCGCCGGTGTCGGGCACCAGGCCGCGATGGGCGAAGTTCCAGGCGAAACGCGCGCGGTCGGTGGCGATCCGCACGTCGCACTGGCTGGTGAACTCCGCGCCCATGCCGACCGCGTAGCCGTCGATCGCGCCGATCACCGGCTTCGGACACGAGGTGATCGGCCACCAGACGCCGCGCTCGCTGGCCTCGCCCCGCACGCCACGCGTCTCGCCGGGGACGGTGGCGAGGTCGGCCAGATCGGTGCCGGCGCAGAAGGCGCCGCCCGCGCCGGTGACGATCAGCACCCGCACTCGCTCGTCCTCGCCGGCCTCGCGCACCGCCGCGATGAAGGCGCCCAGCATCGCGTAGGTCATCGCGTTGCGCTTCTCGGGCCGGTCGATGGTGACGACGCCGATCCCGTCGTCCTCGACCTCGAAGCGGATGTGATGGGCGGTCATGGCGGGCTCCCGATTGGCGTTTCGGCCATCAAGGCGCCGTTCTTTCGCCGGGGCCAGACTGTCGTGGCGGAAGATTAAATCCTGCCGGCGATGTCACAAACGCCTCCACCGGTTCGTTCTTGAGGCGGTGAGGGGGCAAGACGGAGATCAGCCATGAAGTCCCGCATCAACCCCTACGCCAACCTCGATCTGGTCAAGCCGCTGATCGATTACGCCCACAACATCGAAGCCCGGCTCGAGCCGGCGCTGGCCAAGCTGGTGGAGATCCGCGCCTCGCAGATCAACGGCTGCGCCCAGTGCCTGTCGCTGCACACCCAGGAGGCGCGGGCGGCCGGCGAGCGCGAGGAGCGCATCCTCATGCTCGACGCCTGGCGTAAGTCGACCCTCTACACCGACCGCGAGCGCGCCGCGCTGGGCTGGACCGACGCGCTGATCAAGCTCAGCGAGACCCGCGCGCCGGACGAGGTCTACGCGGCGGTGGAGGCCCAGTTCACCGAGGCCGAGCGGGTCAACCTCACCCTGATGATCGGCTGCATCAACGCCTTCAACCAGCTCGGCGTCGGCTTCCGCATCCGCCCGCCGACCCACGCCAGGGCGGCGGCCTAGAGCACCGAGCCCTTGCCGCTGGAGATTTCGGCGTAGCGCTGCACGCGCACGGCCATGATCAGGCCGAAGCCGATCATCATGCTCATCATTACGGTGCCGCCCCAGGAGAGCAGCGGCATCGGCACGCCGACGACGGGCGCCAGGCCCATCACCATCGCCCCGTTCATGAGCACGCAGAAGGTGAGCGTGGCGGTGACGCCGGCCGCGCCGAGCCGCCCGAAGTGGCTGTGCGCCACCGAGGCGATGCGCAGGCTCATGTAGATCACCGCCGCGTAGAGGATGAGGATGGCGACGCAGCCGACAAAGCCGAACTCCTCCGCCAGCGAGGCGAACATGAAGTCGGTCTGTTTCTCGGGCAGGAAGTTGAGCTGGCTCTGGGTGCCGAGCCCGAAGCCCTTGCCTAAGAGGCCGCCGGAGCCCAGCGCGATCTTCGACTGCACGATGTGGTAGCCGGCGCCGGACTTCTCGGCCTCGGGGTTCATGAAGCTGACCAGGCGCGTGTACTGGTAGGGCTTCAGCACGAGGTGCAGGAACGGCACGACCGCGCCGGCCAGCAGCGCGCCGAGCCCGACGATGCGCAGGTCGAGCCCGGCCAGGATCATGATCGCAAAGCCGGTGGCGCAGATCAAAAGCGCGGTGCCGAGGTCGGGCTCCTTCATCACCAGCGCGGCCGGCATGGCGATCAGCGCGGCGGGAATCAGCAGCCAGAACGAGAGCTTGGCGCTCTTGGCCGAGAGCCCCTGGTAGAAGCGGGCGAGCGCTAGCACCAGGCCGATCTTCATCAGCTCCGAGGGCTGGAACTGGTGGATGGGGCCAAGATCGAGCCAGCGCTGGGCGCCGAGCGACGAGTGGCCGTGCGCGGCGACCGCCACCAGCAGGATGAGGCTGAGCCCGTAGACCGGATAGGCGAGCGCGAACCAGATCTGCAGGTCGACCATCGCCAGGACGATCATCACCGCGAACCAGAAGACGTAGCGCTCGATGTGCTCGAGCGCCCACGGGTGCCATTTGCCGCCGGCCACCGAGTAGAGCATCGCCCCGCCGGCGGCGGCGATGACGGTGATGGCGGCGCAATAGGTCCAGTCGATCTGGCCGAGCCGGACGATGAGGCGCTGGCGCTCGCCAGGCGCGGTGAAGGCGGCGCCGGTTGTCATGTCGCGGCGTTCGTGGATGAGGGCGGTGCGACCGCGGGAGCGGCGGGCGCCGGCGCGGCAGGTTGGACGCCGGGCGCTTGGCCCGCCGGCGCGGCGGCCGCGGGCGGGGGCGACGACGTCACGGTCGGGGTCGGCTGCACGATGCGGGCGCGCACCTCGGGGTCCTTCAGCAGGGCGACGCGCATGATCTCGCGCGCCTTCGGGGCCGAGGCCTCGGCGCCGAACCCGCCATGCTCGGTCAGCACCGCCATGGCGTAGCGCGGGTCGTCGGCCGGCGCGAAGGCGATGAACCAGGCGTGGTCGCGCTCGTTCCACGCGCCCTGCGCGCCGTGCGCGCCGACGCCCGCCGCTGTAGCCGTGCGACTGCGCGGTGCCGGTCTTGCCGGCCATCAGGATCGGGCCGAGGTTGAGGTTTGCGGCGCCGCCGGAGGCCGTGCCGCCGCCATTGGTCACCGCGATCATCGCCTCATGCAGGAAGTCCATGTGCTCCTGGCTGTAGGGCAGCGGATTGACCGCGCCGGGCGCCGGCTGCTCGACGCCGCCGATCGAGCGCACCAGCCGTGGATAGAGGGCGGTCTTACGGTTGGCGATGCGTGAGCACATGACGCAAAGCTGCAGCGGATTGACGTTCACGTAGCCCTGCCCGATCCCCATGCTGGGCGTCTCGCCAGGGTGCCAGACGGGGTCGTTGGGGAAGGCCTTGCGCTTGTACTCGGTGGTCGGGATCAGGCCGGCGCGCTGGCTCGGCACGCCGATGTCGTAGAGTTGGCCGAGGCCCATCGTCTTCGCGGTCTTGGCGATGGCGTCGGGCCCGCCGATCCTGAGCGCCAGCTGGTAGAAGTAGATGTCGCACGAGTGGGAGATGCCGCCCTTCATGTCCAGCGTGCCGTGCGCGTAGTCGCAGTGCCAGACCCGCCCGCCCCAGACTCCAGGCCTTGTTGCAGGTGTACTGGGTGCTGGGCGGGATGCCCATCTCCAGCGCCGTCAGCGCCACCATGGTCTTGAAGGTCGAGCCGGGCGGATAGGTGGCGGTGACGGTCTTGTTGAGCAGCGGCTTGTGGTCGTAGTCGGCGAGCGCCTGGTACTCGGGCCCGGTCAGCCCCTTGACGAAGCGGTTGGCGTCGAAACTGGGCGCCGAGAGCATGCAGAGCACGTCGCCGGTGCGGCAGTCCATCATCACCGCCGCGCCGCAGTCGGCCCCGAACACCTCCAGCGCGCGGTTCTGGATGTCGGCGTCGAGGGTCAGCTGCAGCGCCTGGCCGGCGGTCGAGGGCACGTCGCCGCCGGGGTCCTCGCGCACCACGCGGCCCTTGACGTCGACCTCGACCTTCTTGGCCCCCGGCTTGCCGCGCATCGGCAGGTCGTAGGTCTTCTCGATCCCCGCCTTGCCGATCCGGAAGCCCGGATTGAGCAGGATCGGGTCGGAGTTCGGGCCGTCCTTGGTGACGTCGTCCTTGGAGACCTTGGCCACGTAGCCGATCACGTGGGCGAAGGCGGCCGAGAACGGATAGACGCGGATGTCGCCCATGTCGGCGGTGACGCCGGGCAGCTCGGGCGTCGCGGACGTTGATCCTGGAGAACTCCTCCCAGGTGAGGTCCTCCATCACCGTCACCGGCGCGCGGCGCGGCGCGTCGACCAGGTCCTGCAGCACGCGGTTGCGGTGGTCGTCGTCGAGCGGCACCAGCTTCTGTAGCCGGTCGAGCAGCAGGTCGACGTCGCTGTTCTCGTCGCGGCTGACGTAGAGCCGGAAGTCCGGCCGGTTGGACGCCAGCACGATGCCGTTGCGGTCGAGGATCAGTCCGCGTGGCGGCGGCTGCAGGCGCGACTCGAACTCATTGTTGAGCGAGAGGGTCTTGTACTTGTCGGCCTCGACCAGCTGCAGGTAGGCGAGCCGCCCGGCCAGCGTGACGAGGCCCACGCCGGCGACACCGCCCATCAGGAAGGCGCGGCGGTGGAAGACGCCCTGCCGCTCGTTGACCTCGTTGAAGTAGATCTGCGGGTTCATCGGAAGCGCACGTCCGCGTCCTCGTACCGCTCGATCAGGCGGTGCGCGAAAGGAAACAGGATCAGCGTGGCGAGATATTGCCAGCCGACCGCGAAGAGGTTCGGCGCCTCGCCGGCCGCCATGCCCATCAGAAGGAAGCCGACGGCGAACGCGGCCGCCGTCGCGGCGCCGTACCAGGCCCAGACCACCACGAACTCATGGCCGGTGATCAGGCGCCGGACGGTCAGCACCGAGGCGTAGGCGGTCAGCAGGCAAAGCGGCCAGAGCCCCTGCGGCCCGCCCCAGAAGACGTCCAGGAACAGCCCGAGCAGCAACAGCGCGAACGGCGGCAGCACCGAGGGCCGGATCAGCGCCCAGGCGAACGCCAGCGCCAGCGGGAACACCGGCTCCGGCAACGCGAAGCCGAAGATGCGGATCGGGGTCGCCAGGAAGACCGTCGCGGCGATGGCGAGCAGCATCGGCAGCCCGAGCCACCCGACCGGGTTCATCGGCTTCACCGAACCGAAACCGGACCCCGCCGCGGTCATAGGAAGCCGAAGTGGTGTTTCTTGGGCGGCGGCGCGGCCGCCTTCGCGGCGGCGCGCTTGGCGTCGGCCCGCGCCTTCTCGCGGGCGGCCACCTCGGCGGCGGTGAGCTTCTCCGCCGGCTTGGCGGTGCTGGCCTGGGCGGGCTTGGCCGCCGCGCCTGCGCCGCCCTTGGCGCCGGTGACCGGGATCGGCGGGGCGATCGACGGGCTGGGCTCCTCGGTCATCGCCGTCGGCAGCTCCTTGGGCGCCAGCGCCTGCTCGTTGGCGAGCTGCGAGAAGTCGGTGAAGCAGCAGGATCTGCACGTAGTCGATCGGCGCGGCGTCGCGAATCGAGCGCGACGCGCCAGCCGCCGTCGAAGCCCTTCACCACCGTGCCCACCGGCAGGCCGCGCGGGAAGACGCCGCCGTCGCCGGAGGTCAGCACGCGGTCGCCTTCCTTTAAGGCCAGCGCGGTGCGCACGTAGTCGAGCTTGGGCGAGCCGCCGCCGTCGCCGGTCAGGATCGCCCGGCCGTTCGTCCGCACCAGGATGCACGGGCACACGGCTCTCGGCGTCGGTGAGCAGCAGGATGCGGCTGACATGGTCGGCGACGCCGACGATGCGGCCGACCAGCCCGTGCTCGGAGAGCACCGGATTGCCTTCGGTGACGCCCTTGTCGCGGCCGGCGTTGGCGAGCCGCGTGTTGGCGAACGGTCCGCGCGAGTCGGAGATGGTCTCGGCCGCCACCTGCGGCAGCGGCGGATCGGTGCTTGATGCCGAGCACCGCCTTCAGCCGGGCGTTCTCCTCCTGCGCCTGTACCAGTTGCTCGCGCGTGGTCTGCGCCTGGGCCAGCTCCGCCCTCAGCCGGCGGTTCTCGGAGACGGCGAAGAAGTAGCCGCGCACGTAGTCGAGCGCGCCGTGCGTCCAGTGCACCGGCGTCGTAAGCACGCCGCCAACCGGCGCGGCCACCGCATCCACGGCCCGGTGCGCGGCATCGTAGGCGCCGGCCTTCATCGGATCGCGCTGATGGCTCATCAGCAGGGCGGCGGCGATGATCGTGGCGATGACCAGCGCCGCCGCGGCCGACCAGGTCAGCGGAACTCTGATATCGCCGAACGGACCATCCCTGAGGGACAATCACCCGCCTCCCGGAGCCCCCGCCCCGCGCCAGCCGGAACGTCTGAACCGGTTCCACGGCGAATTCGGAAGTCTCAACGATGTCTAGGCGAACGTCGATTCCAGCACGCCCTTGGTCCACTTGGGGTGCTCCAGCACTTTGCCGCACCCCAGCGCCACGCAGGACAGCGGATCGTCGGCGACCGTGACCGGCAGGCCGGTGTGGTCGCGGATCTCCAGGTCGAGGCCGCGCAGCAGCGCGCCGCCGCCGGTGAGCATGATGCCCTTGTCGGCGATGTCGGCGGCCAGCTCCGGGCGGCGTGGCTTCCAGCGCCACCTTCACCGCCTCGACGATCTGGGCGACCGGCTCGGCGACGGCGTCGGCGGCCTGCTTCTCGGAGATGCGCACCTCGCGCGGCACGCCCTGCATCAGGTCGCGGCCCTTCACGTCGATGGCCAGGCCATGGCCGTCCTCGGGCGTGCGGGCGGTGCCGATCTCCTTCTTGATCCGCTCGGCCGTGGTCTCGCCGATCAGGAGGTTATGGTGGCGGCGCATGTAGCTGATGATCGCCTCGTCCATGCGGTCGCCGCCGACCCGCTCGGAGCGGGTGTAGACGATGCCCGAGAGCGACAGCACGGCGACCTCGGTGGTGCCGCCGCCGATGTCGACCACCATCGAGCCGGTCGGCTCGTGGATCGGCAGGCCGGCGCCGATCGCCGCGGCCATCGGCTCGTCGATCAGGCCGACGCGACGCGCGCCGGCGTTGAGGCAGCGAATCATTGATCGCCCGCCGCTCCACCGCCGTCGCGCCGGACGGCACGCAGACGATCACCTTCGGATTCGTGAAGCCGCGCCGGTTGTGCACCTTGCGGATGAAGTGCTTGATCATCTCCTCGGCGACTTCGAAGTCGGCGATGACGCCGTCGCGCATGGGGCGGATCGCCTCCATGTGGCCGGGCGTGCGGCCGAGCATCATCTTGGCTTCGATGCCGACGGCGTGGACCTGCTTGCGCCCGCCGACGTTGCGCAGCGCGACCACGGAGGGTTCGTTCAGCACGATGCCCCGACCCTTCATGTAGATCAGGGTGTTGGCGGTGCCGAGATCGATGGCGATGTCGTTGGAGATGACGCCGAAGAGGGACGAGAACATTCCGGACTCTGAGGAAAGAGGGCTGAAGAACGCGCAACTGTCGTCCCTCGAGCCCCGGGCCGCGATTTCGCCAGCGCCCCCTCCGACGCCAGCGCTGCTTTTAGCCCTAAGGCCTTGACGGACATGACCGGGTGTGCCGTGATGCGGGGACGATTGCAAGCGCGCAAAAGGGCGCGGGTTCGCCGCAGGCGCGAAGCCTTCAACCGAGCGCCGCCAGCACGACGCCGAGCGCGGTCGCGACGCCGCGCGGCCCATTGCCAGACGGTCAGCCGCTCGGCGAACACCCGCCGGCCGGCGATCGCGGCCATCGGCATCTCCACCATGCCCACCGCGCGCACCGGCCCGGCCGGCGCGAAGGCGAGCGCGGTGAACCAGCCCAGCGAGGCGATCGCGCCGCAAAGTCCCGCGCCCAGCGACTGGCGCCAGCTCTGGCGACCACCGCCTGCAGCGCCTGCGGCCGGCGCCAGGCCAGCGCGACGCAGAGCGACGAACGACTGCAGCGCCTGCGCGATGACCACGCAGCTGACCGCGGCGTAGACCCGGTGGACCGGCTCGAGCGCGAGCTCGGCATGGCGGAAGGCGTTCAGCGAGAAGCCGAAGCACGACCCCGGAGACCAGCCCGAACAGCGCGCCGGAGACCGGCTGCGGGCCGCTCGCGCCTTTCGGCCAGGTCAGCACCGCCAGCCCGGCCGTGGTGATCGCAACGCCGAGCCAGGCCAGCGGATGCAGGTTGTCGTGGAAGACCGCCAGCCCGATCACCGCCGAGAGCGGCAGCGAGCTCTGCTGCAGCGCGGTGCCGATGCGCGAAGCCGGCGCGGCGCATGGCCACCAGCAGCGCCGCCGAGGCCAGCATCTGGCTCAACGCCCCGGTGGAGGCCGCCAGCCAGAACGCCGGCCCGAAGCTCGGCCGCGCGCCGGGCGACAGGGCGGCGATCGCCGCCCAGGCCGCGAGCGAGAACGGCAGCCCGAACAGGAACCGCACCAGCGTCGCGCCCCACGGCCCCGCATCGCCCAGCAACCCCCGCTGCAGGGCGTTGCGCGCCACCTGAAACCCGGCCGCGCCGATGGTGATGGGGATCCAGAGCATGGGCTAGTGCTCCTCTCTCCCCCTCCGGGGGAAGCGGCCGCGAAGGGCCGGAGGGGGCCTCGGAGCGCCGCGTCGGCCCGCCTTCGCCGCTCGGCGCTCAAGAGCGCCGCAGTCCGCCTTCCCCCGGAGGGGAAGAGAGGCTGATGCTAGAACCCGCTCGCCACGATCGGCTCGGGGGCGGATTTCTCCTTGCGCGCCGAGAGGTTGTTGAGCGCGTTGACGTAGGCCATGGCGCTGGCGGTGAGGGTGTCGGTGTCGGCGGCCTGGCCGGTGGCGATGCGGCCGTCCTCCTCGAGCCGCACCGAGACCTGCGCCTGGGCGTCGGTGCCCTCGGTCACCGCGTGCACCTGGAAGAGCCGCAGCACCGCGGCGTGCGGCGTCACCTCCTGGATGGCGTTGAACACCGCGTCGACCGGGCCGTCGCCGGTCGCCGTCGCCGACTTCTCGACGCCGTCGACGATCAGCGTCAGCTGCGCCTCCTGCGGGCCCTCGGTGCCGGCGATCACCCGCAGCGCCTTGACCTGGATGCGGTCGTGGCCGCGGGCCAGCGCGTCGTCGACGAGCGCGATGATGTCGTCGTCGAACACGTGCTTCTTCTTGTCGGCGAGGTCCTTGAAGCGGCCGAACGCCTCGTTGAGCGCGTTCTGGCCGAGGTCGTAGCCCAGCGCCTTCAGCTTCTCGCGGAAGGCGTGGCGGCCGGAGTGCTTGCCCATGACGAGGTTGGAGCCGCCCTGCCCCACGTCCTCGGGCCGCATGATCTCGTAGGTCTCGGCGTTCTTCAGGACGCCGTCCTGGTGGATGCCGGCCTCGTGGGCGAAGGCGTTCTTGCCGACGATCGCCTTGTTGAACTGCACCGGAAAGCCGGTGATCGCCGAGACGTAGCGGCTGGCCCGGGTGATGTGCTCGGTGCGGATGCGGGTGGGGTACGGCAGCTTGTCGCTGCGCACCCGAAGCGCCATCACCACCTCCTCGAGCGCCGCGTTGCCGGCCCGCTCGCCGATGCCGTTGACCGCCAGCTCCACCTGGCGGGCGCCGGCCTGGACGGCCGAGAGGCTGTTGGCGACGGCCAGGCCGAGGTCGTTGTGGCAGTGCGCCGAGAACACCACGGCGTCGGCGCCCGGCACCCGCTCGATCAGGTCACGGAACATCTCGCCGTACTCGGACGGATAGCTGTAGCCCACCGTGTCGGGCAGGTTGATGGTGGTCGCGCCGGCCTTGATCGCCGCCTCGACGCAGCGGGCCAGGAAGTCGCGCTCGGTGCGGGTGGCGTCCTGCGCCGACCACTCGACGTCGTCGGCAGAGGTTGCGGGCGTGGGTCACCGAGCCGGTGACGGCGTTCAGCACGTCCTCCTGGGTCATGCGCAGGATGTAGTCGCGGTGCTGCGGGCTGGTGGACAGGAAGGTGTGGATGCGGCCGCGCTTGGCGGGCCGGATCGCCTCGGCGCAGCGCTCGATGTCGGCGACGCCGGCGCGGGCGAGGCCGCAGACGGTGCTCTCGGTGACGATCTTGGCGATCTCGCGCACGGCCTCGAAGTCGCCGTTGGAGGCGATCGGGAAGCCGGCCTCGATGACGTCGACCCCCATCTCCTCGAGGATCTTGGCGAGCTCCAGCTTCTCGTCGAACGACATCGAGGCGCCGGGCGACTGCTCGCCGTCGCGCATGGTGGTGTCGAAGATGATGACGCGGTTCTTGTCGGCGCCAATCTTGTCGGCCTCTGGGGCCGCGTACGTCGGAAGTCATTGGAATTTCAGTCTCTTCGCATTCAGTTGGCCAGGAGGCCTTGGGGGCGGCGGGAGAAATCCCCTGAGCGCCCGGCCCGCGAAGAACGCGCGCCTAAGAGTGCGCCCAGGGGCGGCTAAGCCCCAGCGCGATAAGAAGCAGGCTGTCGCGAGACGTGCGCATTACCGGGGCGTGTAGACTGATCCGGGTAGAGCGGCAAGGGCGCCGGCCCGCCGCGCGCATCGTGGAAACCTGCCGATCAGCCAGCGTCCGCGCTGCGGATGATCCGCCCGCGGACGCTGACCGGGCTTGGTTGAATGTCATTTTCGAACCGGACCTCGGGCGTCACGCGCCGAAGCCGGTGATGTTGTAGGCCGCCAGGCTGAAGCTGAGGATCGAGACGCTGATCAGGATCGTCAGACCGGCATTGCCGAGGCTGGTGAGGAAAGCGTGCATGGTGAGGTTCCTTCGGGTTCGCGGCCGCCGCTCATCGGCGGCTCATCGGTTAGACGAACGAAGGTGTGCCCCGACGACACGCTATTCGCAATTGTATGTGTTGGCAGAGTATGTATTCGCAAATGTATCTCACGGCGGCCGCCTCAGGCGCGCTCGAACCCGGGTAGACGCGCGGCTCTGCGGTCGAAGGTCAGCGTCTTAGCGCAGCCCATTTCGGCCGCGATGGCGACGATCAGCGCGTCGGCGAAGTCGGCGTTGTTTTCGGCGGCCGCCGTCACCGCCGTAGCTACCGCGCGCGGATGTTCCAACTGCAGGCAATCGAGGCGCAACAGCCCCTCCATCACCTCGGCGATGGCCGCCCGCCCGCGTCCATAGCGGCTTGCAAGCACCCAGCTGAGCTCGGCCAGCACGACCACGCTGACGAACCCAGGCTCATCCTCGCTCAGCTCCTGCTCGAGGATCTGCGCCGCCCGCGGCGACTGCCTTGGGTCGTCGAAAGTCAGAAAGCGGACGAGGACGTTGGTGTCGAGCCCGATCACCGCTGTCGCGACCGCTCGTTCCGCTCGGCCACCGCCTCCCCAATCCCCGCATCCATCTCTTCGACGCTGACGGGAGGACCGTCGTATTTCACCGCCCCGCGCAACGCCGCCGCCGGCAGCACCGGCAGGATCGTCACGCGCCCGTCATGCCCGACGAAGAACTTCACCTTCGCGCCCGGCTTCAAGCCCAGATGCTCACGGATCGCTTTCGGGATCGTCGTCTGGCCCTTGGCGGTAACGGTGGACTGGTCCATCGGCATCTCCTTACTTATTCTGGAAAGTAAGGGAACTTGCGGAGACTCGCAAGCCAGGTGGGCGAAACCCAGCGATCGTGAACGCGCGATAACGGCGGCGCTCCGGCCGCGTTCAGGCGTGGTGGCGCAATCTGCGGTCAATCGCGAGCAGAGGGACTTCCCGAGCCGCTCGCTGAAGGAGTGCACGAGATGAAGAAGTTTCTCATCGGGGCTGTCGCCCTGATCACCGCCGCCGCCCCGATCGCCGCTTCTGCGGCGCCGTTCCATGGCGGGCGTCCGGCCGCGGTCGCCTACCACAACGGCTGGCGCGGCGGCTACACCGGCTGGGGCGACAACCGCGGCAACGGCGGCGCGGCGATCGCGGCGGGCCTGTTCGGCCTGGCCCTCGGCGCGGCGATCGCCAGCTCCAACCAGCCCGCATATGCGCCGAACTACGGCTACGGCTACGGCGACTGCGGCTGGCAGACGCAAGCGGTGCGCGGCCCCTACGGCCAGATCCGCTACGAGCAGGTCCAGGTCTGCAACTGACCGCGCAACAGGTCTGACCGACCGTCTGACGGCCGCCGCCCCCCGCGGCGGCCGTCACGCGTTGTCGGGAGGCGGCGGCGCCGGCGCGTGCATCGCCGCCGCCTCCCGGGCCCTGAGCCACCGGCGGGCCAGCATCGCCGAGCCCACCCAGACCAGGATCGCCAGCGCCAGCAAAGCGAGCTGCAGGAGGCCGCCGCCGCTGAACGCCGCGGTCACCGTCCCGCCGGCGAAGGCGGTGAGCAGTATCTTCGGCAGGATGCCGATGGCGGTGCCAGCTGCGAAGTCGCGGCGGCTGACGCTGGCGGTCCCCGCCGCCATGTTGACCACGATGAACGGCGCGGCGGGCACCAGGCGGATGATCAGGCTGGCCATGAAGCCGTTGCGGCCCACCAGCGCCATGAAGCGCTCGACGCCGCGGCTTTGCAGGTCGCGGATCAGCCGGGCGCCGAAGAGCCGGCCCAGCTCGAAGCCGATCAGCGCCGAGACGAAGGTGCCGATCCAGGAATAGAGCGAGCCGGTCCACGGCCCGAACACCACCGCCGCGGCGGCGATCAGCACCACCTGCGGCGCGCCCAGGAAGGCCAGCACCGCGAACGCCGCCACCGCGATCGGCAGCGCCCAGGGCCCCCTGGCGAGCGCCAGCCAGTGCTCGACCCCCGCCTTGCCGGTCAGGCCCAGCGCCGGCGCGCCCAGCAGGAAGACGCAACCCACGCCGCCGAACAGCACGAACGACACGGCGAGCGAGCGCCACGCCCTGGCGTCCATGTTGGTGAGAAACTGGGTGAGCCGGCCCACGGGCGGGGCTTAGCGTGGCCGCGCCGCGCAGGCTAGGTCGCGAGCAAGGCGCGCCGGCTCAGAAGCCCTTGCTGTTCAGCGCCGCCAGCTTCTTCAGGTCGCTCGAGGCGGCGACGTAACGCCCGTGAACCGCGTCCCACCGATATTCGGCGTGGAAGGTCAGCGTGCGCTGCTTCGGCGGCTTGGCCTCGCCGCAGTCCTCGGCCTGATGCTTGATCGCGTAGGTGACCGTCGCCTCGACGCCGTGGAGGGCGTGGCCGGCGTCCCCCGAGGTGGAGAAGCGCGCCGTCTGGACGCCGCTCCAGCCGCAGAGCCGCACCGACGTGACGCCGAACTCGTCGACCATCCGCAGCCGATCATGTATCGGCGAGGCGATCATGTAGCCGCCCATTGTAAGATCGGCGTCGTCGTGCTCGCTGTAGGTGACGAGGATGTCGTCGCCGGCGCCGACTTGCAGCACCGACTGCTCGGCGAACACCGTATCCTTGTCGAGGCCGACGTCGGCGGCGTCGAGCAGCTTCGGCGTCTTGCCCGCATCGTCGAACAGCATCAGCAGCGCCAGCCCCTCGACGCGACCTTCCTTGCCGCCCAGGTCGGCGAGCAGCACGATCCGCTTCTTGCCGCCGACCAGGATGCGCCGGTCCTCGATGAAGCCAAGCACCGCCGGATCGGCCGGGTCGCCCTCGAACGCCTGGCCCGCCAGGTGCCGTGGCGGCGAGGCGAAATGGCCTTCGACCTGCTGGCCGTCGGCGCTCTTCGCCAGGTCGGGGACCGCCTGCCGGACCAGGTCCGCGTAGGTGAGCCCGGGGTGGCCGGGCACCGCATCGCCGGCGTCCTTCAGCGGATGCTTGTCGGCGAAGGCGGGCGCCGCGGCGAGCGCAGCCATGGCCGCCGGAAGGATGAACGCGATGCGCAAGTCCATCAGAATCGCCCCTGGTTCAGCTTGTCGAGCTTGGCGAGGTCGCCGTGGCTGACGAACGCGGCCTTGGCCGCGTCCCAGCGATAGGTGGCGCGGTAGGTGTGGACGTAGGGCGCCGGAACGGCCTGGTCGCCGCAGTCCTCGTCGAGATGCGTCAGCGTCTCGGTCACCGTCACCTCCAACGTCGCGTAGGGCGCGCCGGTCTTGGGGGTGAACACCGGCTTCTCGTCGCGCCGGTAGCCGCAGTAGACGTCGGAGAGCGTGAAGAAGCTGTCGAGCAGCCGGAGGCGGTCGCCGCGCACGAAGATGACGAGCCGGTTCGCGTAACCCTGGTTGGAGTTGCCGTGCTCTGAGTGGGTCACGAGCGCGTCGTCGCCCGGCCCGAGCGCGATCTGCGACGGGTCCTCGTTGAAGCCGGTGTCCTTGTCGACGCCGACGTCGACCGCGTCGAGCAGCTTCGGCTTCGCCGCGTCGTCGAACAGCGCCAGGAGCGCGGTGTCCTGGGCGCGGTCCGGGTCGGCGCCGAGATCGGCCAGCACCACCAGCCGAGGACGACCGCCGGCCTTGATGTGCCGCACCTCGACGAAATCCACGACCAGCGGGTCGGGCGGATCGCCTTCGGACACCTTGCCGAAGATGTGGCGCAGCGACTTCAGGTGGCCCTCCACCTGCTTGTCGGCGGCGTTGTAGGCAAGGTCAGGGATCGCCTGGCGTAGCAGCTGGAGGTAGGTGACGCCCGGATGGCCCGGCACGGCGTCGGTCACTTCCGGGGGCAGCGGCGGATCGGCCGACGCCACGATCGCCGGGGCAGCCGACGCCGCCACGATCCCGAGCGCGACCGCCCCGACGCCCGTTGCAACTCTGCGCATCCGCACTGTCCCAAAGCCAAGCTTGGGCCGATGTTGCTCCCGTCCGCGACCCCGCGTAAACAGCCGCCCGCTTTCAACCCTCCAAACAGTGGGAGCTCCGCATGTTCGCCCAGTCGGCCGCGCTCGCCCGCGTCAAGCCCTCCGCCACGCTGGCGGCGGACGCCAAAGCGCGCGATCTGAAGGCGGCGGGCAAGGACGTGATCTCGCTGGCGGCCGGCGAGCCCGACTTCGACACGCCGGACAACATCAAGGAAGCCGGCATCCGCGCCATCCGCGAGGGCAAGACCAAGTACACCAACGTCGACGGCATTCCGGAGCTGAAGGCCGCCGTCTGCGCGAAGTTCAGCCGCGAGAACGGCCTCGCCTACGCGCCGGCCCAGATCAACGTCTCGCCGGGCGGCAAGGCGGTGATCTACAACGCCATGGTCGCCACGCTGAACCCCGGCGACGAGGTGGTGATCCCCGCGCCCTACTGGGTGAGCTACCCCGACATGGTGCTGCTGGCGGGCGGCGAGCCGCGCTTCGTGCCCACCAGCGCGGCGACCGGCTTCAAGGTGCAGGCCGCCGACCTCGAGGCGGCGATCACGCCGAAGACCCGGTGGCTGATCCTCAACTCGCCGTCGAACCCCTCGGGCGCGGCCTACACCAAGGCGGAGCTGCGGGCCGTCGCCGACGTGCTGCTGCGCCACCCGCAGGTCTGGGTCCTCACCGACGACATGTACGAGCACCTGGTGTTCGGCGACTTCGAGTTCTGGACCATCGCCCAGGTCGAGCCGGCGCTCTACGAGCGCACCCTGACCATGAACGGCGTCTCCAAGGCCTACGCGATGACCGGCTGGCGCATCGGCTACGCCGGCGGGCCCGAGCCGCTGATCAAGGCGATGGCCAAGGTGATGAGCCAGACCACCTCCAACCCCTCGTCGATCTCGCAGTGGGCGGCGGTGGAGGCTCTGAACGGGCCGCAGGACTTCATCAAGCCGCACGCCAAGCTGTTCGAGGAGCGGCGCGACCTGGTGGTCTCGATGCTGAACCAGGCCCGCGGCATCCGCTGCCCGACGCCGGAGGGCGCGTTCTACGTCTATCCGTCGGTCGACGGCCTGATCGGCAAGACCGCCCCCAGCGGCAAGCCGATCGGCTCGGACGAGGACTTCGCGGTGGAGCTGCTGGAGACCGAGGGCGTCGCGGTGGTGTTCGGCGCGGCGTTCGGCCTCTCGCCGCACTTCCGCATCAGCTACGCCACCTCGAACGCCGTGCTGGAAGACGCCTGCGCCCGCATCCAGCGCTTCTGCGGCCAGGTGGCTTAGAAAGCGGCCGGCGCGGGCCAAAATCAGGTCGCTGCGCGGCGATTTTCGAGGGCGCCAGCCTTTCAGGTGTTCGGGTAGCGCCCCACGCAGACCACCTGGAATCGGCCCGCGGCGCGCCGTTTTTTGTGCGCGCAAGCGTCGAAACCGTTCGCCTGCTGACGGCGGTCTGCGCCTGTGGTCCTATCCATCCGGTTGGGATGGGAGGACGCCCGATGCTCACCTTCTACCATTGCCCCGGCACGCGGTCCGGGAGCGTGCATTGGCTGCTCCAGGAGCTGGGCGCGCCGTTCGAGACGGAGATCGTGCCGGTCACGGCCGATCAGGGCGCGCCGGAGAGCTACCGCGCCATCCAGCCGAACAGGAAGGTGCCGGCGATCGTGCACGACGGCGTGCGCATCCACGAGCGGGCGGCGATCTTCATCTACCTCTGCGACGCCTTCCCCGCCGCGAACCTCGCGCCGCCGGTCGGCGATCCGCGCCGCGGGCCCTACCTCTCGTGGCTGGTCTACAACGACGGCGTGCTCGACCCGGTGATCGCCGCCAAGTTCGGCGGTTGGCAGTACGAGGCGCGCGGGGTCTCGTTCGGGTCGTTCGACGACATGGTGGCGAACCTCAATGGCACGCTGGACAAGACGCCCTACCTCACGGGCGATACGTTCACCGCGGCCGACCTGCTGCTCTGCGGCGGCGTCAACTTCGCGGTCAACTTCACCAAGGCGATCCCCGCGACGCCGGCGATCACGGGCTTCCTGCAACGCTGCATGAGCCGCCCGGCCTTCGCCCGCACTGTCGCGAAGGACCGCGCCAAGTGATCCGCGCCCTCGCCTGCCACGGCGGGGGGTTCGGCTGGAGTGCAACGCGCCGCTGGAGCGCCTCACCGAGTGCAACTGCTCCACCTGCGCCCGCCATGGCTTCCTGCACTGGAAGGTGAAGCCCGAGCAGGCGCGGCTGGCGACAACGCGGCACGGGCCCTCGGCCCGCAGCTACTGGCCTTAGTACAGCACCCGATACACGGCGCCGTTGGAGAACGAGCAAACGCCGCTCCCCTGCGCGTCCGCGTCATCGTTCATGACCTCGCAGTGAACGGTTGCGCCGCCAGAGCCCTGCATGTCGATGACGGCGGGACTGGCGTGCTCCATTGAGTAACCAGACGTCGTGTACGCCCCCCCGGGCCTGTCGATGCCGTACGCCCTGCCCAAAGCGCCAACTGAACCGCCGACGTTGACCTTAAATCGGCCTTTCAGGACCTGGCCGTTCGGCATTCTAAGCCAGATAGCGCCCTCTGCACCCTGTGCCTCTAGGTATGCGCTGAGTGGTCCGATGCGTTGCGCTTCGACGTTTTCGGGGGAGAGTGCAAAGATACGGGACGTCGTACCAGCGCCCAACAGGAGTGCGCCGGTAGCGATGAGCGCCAATACGCCGATCCTAGCCGCAACGATCACCGTGAGACTCCGAAGCGCTGGTCGTTCGCGCGGATGCGCGTCGAAGCCGGGTTCGAGCGCGACCCCGGCAACCCAGCTTATGTCACGGCGAAGCTCTCGCAGGAGTCAGGTCGATGACTGAAGCGCCAGCGGCTGTATCCCCCGGCCCATCCGGCCGCGACCTGACGCGCTGGCCGAACAGGATCAGGAAGAGGCAGACGAGGAGGCCGGCGCCGCCGAGCAGGATGAACGGTTTGCGACGCCCCGCCCGGTCCGACAGCGCGCAGCCGACGACGCTCGCGGGTTGGGGTCGCTTCTGCACGCGCTCAGAAGCGCACGCGCTTGACCGGGACGGAGGGAATTTGCCGGCGCTACGGCGCGTTGGCCTTCTCCCAGGCGCGGACCCGCAGCCGGGCGGCGTCGAACAGGCGCTCGTAGTTGCCGCGGAGGATCTTCTGCCGCGCCTCTGGCGTCAGCTTGGCCCAGAGCGGCTTGTACATCTCGTAGACCGCGAAATACTGCTCGGGCGACTTCGGCGCGACGACGTCGGTGCCGAACAAGAAGCGATCCGGATACCGGTTGATCATGTCGGCGGTTACGGTCGTGGTCGCATCGTTCGCCACCACGTACTTCGCCACCTCGTCCCAGGAAATGTCGAAGTAGACGTTGCTGAGCGCCGGGTTCGAGAGGATCTCCTCGAGATAGCCGACCTCGTTCTTCACGGGCGAGACCACCCGTCCGAGGCCCATGTGGGCCCAGATGATCGTCGTCTTCGGGTGGCGGGCGTAGAGGGCGGTCAGCTCCTCGAAGTAGGGCCGCACGTCGGGCTGCTTGGTGAACGGGCGGACCATGTCGTTGTGCAGCAGCACGATGAGGCCGACGTCGCCTGCGAAGTCGAAGAGCCGGTCGAGCGCGGGGTCCCTCAGGCTGGCCCCGCCGCCGGCGATCTTGGACGAGACGAACTCCTTGTGGACCGAGAACTCACCGATGCCCTCGAACACGCCGGGAAACAGGGTCAGCACGCGCCGCACGTGATCGGCGGCGTACATGTCGGCCGGGTTGAAGCCGGTGATCATCGGGTCGAACCGGGCCTGGTCCTGCGGCGGCAGCGCCTTGTACTCCATGGCGATCACCGCGTCGGTGAACGAGTAGTAGTAGAGCGGCGCGTCCGCCTCGAGGTAGTAGTCGGGCGCGTTGTCGCCGCTCTCGCGGTAGGACCACATCTGCTGCAGCGGGATGCCAAACAGGGTCGAGCGGCAGACGCGGCCGTCCATGATCTTTAGGACGTCGGCGGCGGACGGCCCCTCCTGGATGTAGTTGGTGAGATGGAAGTGGGAATCGTCGAAGTCGCAGGCCATGGCTGGGCCGCCGGCGGCGGCGCCCGCTACGACGCAGGCGATCACCGCGACCGCCGCGCTGGCGCGGAGGCGCAGGGGCCTGGCAGACGGACGAGCTTTCATCACCGGCGGCGCTCCATCAGAAGGCTACCCCGACATCGGTTAGGAAGGTGAAGCCCGTTGCGCCGACCGGCACTGGATAGGCCGTGTAGCCGACCGGCGAGCGGTAGGTGTAGAGGCCCATCACGTTGACCCGGACGTCCCGGCGGTGGAACGGGAACCAATTGATGCCGACGGCGGCGTCATAGGGATCGCCATACTGGCCATAGATCTTCGACCCCGAGAAATAGACCTGCAGCGTCTTCGGGATCGCCATGGCGGAGGCTTGCAACGTGAAGCCGTCGTCATACAAGTGAGTGACGGGAATCACGCCTTCAGTCTTGAAGTGGTCGAGCCATCTCGAATAATATTCGGCCTCTAGAGAATAACCCTGGTACTTCATGGCGGCGTCGAGCGCCATCATCTGGTAGAAAGCTTCGGTTATACTGCCCGGGGTGTTGAAGGCATCGTGAGCAAACAGCAGGGTTCCATCTGACAGCCGGATTTGGGTGTTTTCGATCGAGTTGGTGCCGGGCTGGGATTGCGCCGATTCCGTGCTGCTGGTGTAGTGGGCGCTGAACAGGGTGGCGACCTTCTGGTGATCTTCAAAGTCGCCGTTCCCGTTGCCGGGCCCAAACTCTCCCGTCGTCGGCATCCAGGTCAGCGCGCCAGAGTAGGTATTGATTTTCGCGTCGAGTTGAGCGGCGCTTACGCCAAGCGCGCTGAGGTTGTTCGCGACCATGACGCGGTATTCCAGGCCGCGCATGATCTTTCCCTGCGCCCAGATTCCTTGAGTGTACGATCCGCGAAAGAACTCATCGGCGATCGGCCGATTGTCGTTGCGAAGCCAATAGGGGAAGGTCCGGTTGGTGGAGCGTGTCGAAGGCACAGACTGGACGCCAAGGAAAACCTGCAGCGCGTCGTTGAAGGTGTAGTTGAGGTTGCCGGCTACGACTACCTGGGCGCCCTCACCCTGAGCGGCTTGTGAGGTCCATACGTAAGCATTGTAGCCGAAACGCGGATCAAACAGCCACCCTCTGAAGGTGACCTGGACCTTCGCGAGCTGGAAATCCTGCCTGCGATCGAGCGTGGTCTGACGACCGAACGAATCCGTGTAGGTCGGCGCCAGCGCGCCCTGGTTGAGATACCGCAGGTAACTGACCAGCCCCACGTCGACCTCCGCAAGGTCCGATCTCATGAGGATGAGACCCTTGCCGGGTTCGAAGCCGCCCCATTTGATCGGCGGCGCCGCCTGGGCCTGTTCGGCGGGGAGTTGCTGGATTTCGTCAGCCGTCGCCTCGCCCGGGCCAGGCGGCGCCGCCGCGTCCAGCCGGCGTTCGAGAGCGTCGGCCTCCTGCCCCAGGTTCCTGGCCTGATCCCGCAGCGCGCGAAGCTGCTCGCGCAACTGCGCGGCCTCCGCCGGCGTGAGGGCCGTGGGTGGGTCGCCCGTCGTCTGCGGCGCGGCGGCTTGCGCCTCGTTGGTCTGCGCGGCGGCCGGCCCGGCGAGCAGGCTCGTGGCAAGCAGCCCGCCGATCAGGCTCGGCGCAAGGACGCAACGATGGGACCGCCGTCGGGGCGCCGGCGTCGCCGTGGCGCGCTTCATGTCATCGCAGCGGCTCATGTCAGCGCCTCAGGCCGGCTGGACCGCATAGGGGTTGCCGCCGAGCGCGTCGGAGATGGCGGTGATGGCGCGCTGCCCGCGCACGCTGTTGCCCGCCTCGTCCAGCGGCGGCGAGAAGGTCCCGATCCCGAACTTGCCCGGCGCGACCGCGATCAGGCCGCCGCCGACGCCGCTCTTGGCCGGCAGGCCGGTGTGGAACAGCCAGCGCCCGCTGTCGTCATAGAGGCCGGCCGTCGCCATGACGGCGAGGATGGCCGGCGTGTGCCGCGGATCGATCACCTGCTTGCCGGTGACGGGGTTCTTGCACCCGTTGGCCAGCGTCGCGGCCATCATGCCCAGGTCCTTGGCGGTGACCGCGATCGAGCACTGCCGCGTGTAGAGGTCGACCGCCTGGGCCGGATCGCTCGGGAAGCGCTCGTAGGCGCTCATCAGCATGCTGATCGCGCGGTTGCGCTGGTTGGTGGCGGACTCGGACTTGTAGACCTCGTCGTCGATCCCGAGCTTGCGCCCGGCGAAGTCGCTATGGATGCCGATGATCTTGTTCCAGACCTCGTCGGAGCTGGCGCCCTTGACGAGCCCGGTCGTGGCGATCGCGCCCGGGTTGACCAGGGGGTTCATCTCCTTGCCCTTGTGCTGCTCGATCGCCACGATCGAGTTGAACACCTGGCCGGTGGCGTCGACGCCGATGTCGCCCTCGACGAACTGCTCGCTCGACTCCTGGAACACCAGCGCCATGGTGAAGACCTTGGAGATCGACTGGATCGAGAAGGCCGGGTCGATGTCGCCCGCGGTGGAGACCTTGCCCTGCGGGGTGACGAGCGCGATGCCGAAATAGTTGGACGGCACCTTGGCGAGGGCCGGGATGTAGTCGGCGTTCTTGCCTTCGGCTAGGCCCCTGAACTGGTCGTAGGCGGACTTCACGGCGGCGTCGACCGCCCCCGGCGCCAGGCCACCGGGCTGCGCCAGGGCGGGCCGGCCGGCGGCCAGCGACGACGCGGAGGCGAGGCCGAGGAGAGCCGCGCCCTTGGCGAGCTCGCGACGGGATGCGGTGATTGCCGGCATGGGGCCACCCTTGCGTGCCGCGCACGCGGTGTGGCGCGCGCCATCAAGCGGCACGGTAGAGGCGGCGGCCAGGCCGCTACATCAGGTGTTCCCCTGAGGAGCCTCGGTTGGATTCCGCTGAGAAGTCCGGCCGCCCGGGGGCTGCTACGACCCTGACCCGGCTAGCGGATCAAGGGAGCCGCGCCGCGGCGGCTTCGGCTTCCGCGCGCCGCTTCGGCAGGATCGCCGCCATCCGCCGCTGCACGGCCGCCAGGACTTCGGGCGGCGCGGTCTCGGGCCGGCCGGCGTCGAACGGCGGGGCGGGGGCGTATTCCAGATTGAGCTGCAGGCCCTGCGCGAAATCTGCGCCGGCCAGCTCGGCGGCCACCGTCAGCGCGAAGTCGATGCCGGCGGTGACGCCGCCGCCGGTGATGACGTTGCCGTCCCGGGCGACCCGCGAGGGATCCGGGATGACGCCGAACAGCTTCAGGAGGTCGCGCCAGGCCCAGTGGCAGGCCGCCCGCCGTCCCCTGATCAGCCCGGTCGCCGCCAGGATCAGCGAGCCGGTGCAGACCGAGGTGAGGTACTTGGCGCCCGACGCCAGCCGCGTCGCCTCGGCCATGAAGGCCGCATCGTTCATCGCCTCGGTGGTCGCCAGGCCGCCGGGGAAGAAGATCAGGTCGCAGCGATCGATGTCGACCAGCCGCGCGGTGCGGGCGAACACCAGCCCGCCGTCGGACTCGATCTCGCCGCCGGCGGCGGAGGCCACGATCGTCTCGCAGTTCGGCAGCCGGCTGAACACCGTGTGCGGGCCGGTGAAGTCCAGCTGGGTCATCCCCGGGAAGATCGCCTCGACGATGCGGAACGGGGCGTCGGCCATCGATCGAATCTCCGTCGCGTTGACGCTGGCATCATGCGCGGCCTAGCTGCCGTCCGAAATGACGATGTTCCCTTGCCTTGCGCCACGCCGCAGCGCGTCGGCCCGCCGCGCCTGATGGCGGGGCTCGCCAAGCGCTCGCTCTCGCTGGCCGGGCACCGCACCTCGCTGGCGCTGGAGCCGGAGTTCTGGCGGGTGCTGGAGGCGATGGCGGCCGCCCGCCGGCTCAGCCTGGCCGGCCTGGTGGCGCAGATCGACGGCGGGCGCGGCGCGCGGCCGCTGGCCTCGGCCTGCCGGCTGGCGGCGCTCGTGTTCGCCCAGAGCGCGCCTCAGTAGCGCGCCTGAGTAACGCGCCTCAGTAGTGCTGCGAGATCGGCTTGGTCAGCGGCGCGGCGGCCGCCGGCTGGCGCTCATGCGTGTGCGGCGCGCCGAAGATCGTCCAGGCAACGAAGACAGCGATCAGCAGCAGCCCGAACCCGCCCCAGATCCAGGGCATGATCGTGTCATCGCTCTGCGCTTCGGCTTCGCTCTGCCCAGGCCGGTCCGGATCCTCGCCCATGCGCCCTCCCATCGCGGAAAGTTTGCCCCGCGCGGCGCTCGGACGCAATGTTCCGTGAGTCTCCGAACCGCCAGACGGCGGGGGCTCTATCAGCCCTGGCTCGGCGCAGCGGCCGCCGCCGCCACGTGCGGGTGGGCCACGATCGGGTGGTCGATGCCGCCGCCGATCGAGACAATCACCAGCGCCACGATCGCCACCACCAGCGCGACCGCGACCGCGCCGAGAGTCGCACCCATGCCCCCGTACCTGCCGGGTCCCATTGCGCTGCCTTCTCCGTCTGATCCGCCCCGCAAGGGAACGGGGGCCGTCGGATGGGGTTCCAACGTGGAGTTGCCTGTGGCGCGTTTCCAGTTCGAAATGTGAGCCGCCGAGTTTGCCATTAATCTTCACCCTCTGGTCGGCCATAGGCTGCCAGCTCATCGGTTCCGGGGTTCTCATCGGATGCGTCTTCGTCCGCTCTTCCTTGCGTTTGTGATCGCCGCGGCCGCCTGGGGCGCGCAAGCGCAGACCGGCGCCGATGAAGCGCAATCCCAGTTCCTCAACGAGCTCGACCGGCAGTGCCCGACAAAGCAGCTGCAGCTGCTGTCCGTCGCGCGACCTGCGCGATGGACTGGACGACTACATGGACGGCCTGCCGACCGACGTGCGCGCCGCGTTGCAGAAGGCCGAGAGCGACCACTGCTCGTCGGACCAGGCCGGCGCGGCCTGCGTGAACATGGCCGACATCATGGCCGCCGACGACCTCGGCCGCATGCCGGAGCTGGCCTCGTCGCTGTGCGTCAGCTTCCTGCGCTGCCGCGCCCAGGGCGACTGCGACTACGCGAGGTAGCCGGCTCTCCTCCCCCACAGCGGAGGTGTCCGCGCAGCGGACGGGGGGGCGCAAGGCCGCGTCAAGGCGACCTTCTGCGCGGCCGCCCGCGTGCTACATATGTTCCGAACCCTGAATCAGTCCGCGCCCCAAAACCCTCTTGTCCGACATTCCCGCCCCCCGCATCTCCGATCTCGCCCGCGCCGACGCGCCGGCGACGGACTATCTCGCGGGGCTGAACCCGGAGCAGCGCGCGGCGGTCGAGGCGACCGAGGGGCCGGTGCTGGTGCTGGCCGGCGCCGGCACCGGCAAGACCCGGGTGCTGACCACGCGGCTGGCGCACATCCTCGCCACCGGCCGGGCGCGGCCGTGGGAGCTGCTGGCCGTCACCTTCACCAACAAGGCCGCCCGCGAGATGCGCGAGCGGATCACCGCCATCATCGGGCCGGCCGCCGAGGGCCTGCGCTGGCTCGGCACCTTCCACTCGATCGCCGCCCAGATCCTGCGCCGCCACGCCGAGCTGGTGGGGCTGAAGTCCAGCTTCACCATCATCGACGTCGACGACCAGGAGCGGCTGATCAAGCAGCTGCTGGAGGCCGAGAACATCGACCCGAAGCGCTGGACGCCGCGCCACTTCGCCGGCCTGATCGACCACTGGAAGAACCGCGGCTGGACGCCCGGCCAAGCTGCCGCCGGCCGAGGGCGCGCACTTCGCCAACAATCGCGGCGCGAAGCTCTACGCCGCTCTACCAGGAGCGCCTGCAGGGTGCTGAACGCCTGCGATTTCGGCGACCTGCTGCTGCACAACCTGACCATCTTCACCGTCGCACCCGGACGTGCTGGCCGACTACCACAGCCGCTTCCGCTACATCCTGGTCGACGAGTACCAGGACACCAACGTCGCCCAGTACCTGTGGCTGCGGCTGCTGGCCCAGGGCCGGCAGAACCTCTGCTGCGTCGGCGACGACGACCAGTCGATCTACGGCTGGCGCGGCGCCGAGGTGGACAACATCCTGCGCTTCGAGCGCGACTTCCCGGGCGCCAAGGTGGTCCGGCTGGAGCGCAACTACCGCTCCACCGCCCATATCCTCGCCGCCGCCTCCGGCCTGATCGCCGCCAACAAGGACCGGCTCGGCAAGACGCTGTGGACCGAGGGCGAGCAGCGGCCAGAAGGTGAAGGTGCGCGGGGTCTGGGACGGCGAGGCCGAGAGCCGGCTGATCGCCGACGAGATCGAGCGCTGGATCAAGGACAAGCGGCCGCTATCGCGAGGTGCGCCATCCTGGTGCGCGCCTCCTTCCAGATGCGCGCCTTCGAAGAGCGCTTCGTGATGCTGCAGATCCCCTACCAGGTGATCGGCGGCCCGCGCTTCTTCGAGCGGGCCGAGATCCGCGACGCCCACGCCTACCTGCGGCTCGTGCAGTCGGAGGACGACGACCTGGCGTTCGAGCGCATCGTCAACGTCCCCAAGCGCGGCATCGGCGACACCACCGTGCAGAAGCTGCTGGCGGTGGCCCGAGGCGCGGGCGTCTCGGCCGCCGCCGCGGCGCGCGAGCTGGTCGCGCACCGACGAGCTGCCGGCCCGCACCCGCACGGCGCTGGCGAACTTCCTGCGCGACCTCGACCGCTGGCGCGCCGCGGCCGCCGCCACGCCGCATCCGCGCCTGCTGGAGACCATCCTGGAGGAGAGCGGCTACACCGACGCGCTGCGGCTCGACAAAGGGCCCACCGCCAGACCCGGCTCGACAACCTGAAGGAGCTGGTCCAGTCGATGGGCGCCTTCGACACCCTGCAGGCCTATCTGGAGCACGTGGCGCTGGTGATGGACCTCGACCGCGAGAGCGGCGAGGACTCGGTGCAGATCATGACGCTGCACTCGGCCAAGGGGCTGGAGTTCCCGCTGGTGTTCCTGCCCGGCTGGGAGGAAGGCGTCTTCCCCAGCCAGCGCAGCATGGACGAGAAGGGCGAGAAGGGGCTCGAGGAGGAGCGCCGCCTTGCCTACGTCGGCATCACCCGGGCCCGCGAGGAGGCGCGCATCTCGTTCGCCGCCAACCGCCAGGTCTACGGCCGCTGGACCAGCCAGCTGCCCAGCCGCTTCGTCGACGAGCTGCCGGTGGCCAACGTCGAGGCGGCGTCCGAGACCGGCTACTACGGCGGCGGCCCGGGCATGCGCGAGGCCGAACTCGCGCTGGGAACGAGGCCGGCTCGTTCGGCTCGGGCTATCGACTCGCCCGGCTGGCGGCGCGCCCAGGAGCGCAAGTACCGCGGCGGGCCGGCGGGCGTGACCCAGGTGATCGAGGGCGAGGGCCGCCTGGTCGCCGTCTCGGAGCCCTCGGCTGTCGGCGACTACGCCCGCGGCGAGCGCGTCTTCCACGTCAAGTTCGGCTACGGCCGGTCACTGCAGATCGAGGGCAACAAGCTGACCGTCGACTTCGAAAAGGCCGGCGAGAAGAAGGTGATCGACTCGTTCGTCGAGAAGGCGTGAACCCTCCCCCGCTCTCCCCCGCGAAAGCGGGGGCCTAGGCTTTTTCTGCCAGCCTGGCGCTCTTCGATAAAACGCCGGGGTCCCCGCTTTCGCGGGGAAGAGCGGAGCTTGGGCGCAAGCGCTCAGGGCGGATAGAGATCCTGCTCCCTGAGCCAACCTGAGCTGGTGCGGGTCTCGCCGACGAAGTCTGCCTGCACCCAGCCGGATTTCGCGGCGCGGACGCCGACGCCGTCGCCCTTTACGAGGTAGGCGCGTCCGTGCGCTGCGCCCGGCGTCGGCGAGAGGTAGGCGCGGTCGGCCTTCACCACCCGCACCGCGGTCCAGGGCTCGGCGTGCTGCAGCGTGAACTCGGCCGGATTGGCCTTGTCGGCGAACTGCCAGAGGTTGCCGCAGCCGCCGTGCTCGGTCGGCAGCGTGATGCGCACCTTGCCGGGGCCGGCGGCCGCGAGCGAGCCGCGGATCAGGTCGCCCTTCGGATCCTCCGGGAAGTAGGTGGCGACGGGCGCGGCGGCGCCGGCGAGCTTCCCCTGCAGATAGAAGATGCAGCTGATGCTCGGCGGCCCGTCCTGGGTCATGTCGAAATAGCCGCTGACGCGACCGCTCGCATCGACCGCCAGGACGAGCGTGTTGTCGTAGACGCCGCTGGCGATCGGCGGCGCGGCGGCGCTGAGCGGCGCCCGAGCGGCGCGGCCCCGAGCGCCAGCGACGCGGCCAACCCGAGCGCCGCCAGCCGCTTCTCAGTCGTCATCGGCGATCCGATAGGTCTTCTCCGGCGCGAACCTCAGGTACGGGAGCTTTGCAACCGCCTTGGCGATCGCATCATCGCCCCCCGCGACCAGCATCGCGCGCGGCGGCGCCTCGTCAAGCACCACAAGCCCACAATCGGCCAGCGCCGCCTTGACGGCGTCAAGTTGCGACCCGTCAAAGCCGCTGACGACCCACCGCGCGGCCGCCTCGCTCACAGCCGCCCCGAGCCGGCGTAGCTGAAGCCGAACGCCGGCGGCATCGCCTTCGCGTTGGCCTGCAGCATGTTCTGGATGGCCACCGAGCGCAGCCGGTCGCGGCTCTGGGCGAGCAGCGCCGGGGCGCCCGCCAGCAGCCGCGCCGCTCGCCCGGTGGTCGCCGCGCAGGCCATCGAGGTGCCGCTGCGGATGGCGTAGCCGCCGCCCACCGCGGTCGAGATCACCCCGACGCCGGGCCCGATGTAGCCGACGCCCGTCCCCCAGTTCGAGAAGTTGGCGAAGAACTCCGGCGGCGTGCTGGGCGCGCCAGCCTCGGCGTCGTGCGGGATGCCGGACGGATAGGCGCCGGCATCGCCGTAGGCCGTCACCGCCACCGCGCCGATGCAGTTGGCCGGCGAGGCCAGGCCCTGGACCCCGTCGTTGCCGGCGGCGGCGAACACCACGGCGCCCTGGTCCATCGCATCGGTGATCGCGTCCTGCAGCACCGAGTCGGCGTCGGCCGCGGCGAGGCTGAGGTTGATCAGATCGCAGGCGTTCTCCGTCGCCAGGATCATCGCCTTCATGATGCTGTAGTTGGTCGCATCGCCGCCGTTCTGGCCGAACACCCGGCCGCTCCACAGGCTCGCCGCCGGCGCCGCGCCGAGCGGCGCGCCGGACGCCGCCCGGCCGCCGATGATGCCGGCGACGTGGGTGCCGTGCCCGACGCCGTTGTCCTCGTAGGCCGAGCGCAGCTCGCCCTGCACGCAGTTCGCGCCGCCGCCGAGCGTCAGATCGGGGCTGGGTCCGACGCCGGTGTCGATCACCGCCACCTTCACGCCGTCGCCGTCCATCGCCGAGGTCGGCGCGCAGGCGCGGCGCAGGCAGTCGTCGTACGGCGCGGCGATCGGCGCCAGGGCGATGATGTCGCCGTGCTGGACGGCGAAGCCGGTGCGGTAGAAGCCCCAATGGTCGCGCTCCGGCGGGGCGATGTAGAGGCTGTCGAGCGTCAGCTGGCCGCCGCCGAGGGCGAGCGAGACCTGGCCGGCGGCGTCGGTGGCGCCGGCTGAGCCCTCGTCGTTCGCGAGGCTGGTGAAGGCGACCACCTTGACGCCCGCGATCGGCGCCTGGGTCGGCCCGCCGCCGACCACCGTCAACGTCAGCGGCGGCTGCGCGCCCGCGCCCGGCGGCGGCGACCCCGGGTTCCGGTCGAGCGCCTTGGCGGGCTTGTAGAAGCGGACCGGCTCGAGCCGCATGCCGGAATCGGTCGCCGCCAGCGCGCCGGCGGCGGCGTCGCTCATGGCGACCAGCTTCGGTCCGTCCTCGTGCACGGAGTCGATCACATGGACGGTTTCCGGTAGCGGCGGCGGCGGCGCTTCCGCGCCCAACTGGATCGGCCCCAGGAAATCCGCCAGGCCCATCCGCACCGGCGGCAGCATGCTCGTCACGCCGGCGAAGCGCGTCAGCACATTGAACTCCACCGGCCGAGCGGCCTTCAGCCCGCGCGCCGGCAGCAGCACGTAGAGGTTGGTCCCAGGGAGGCTGGTCCCGGCCGGGCTGTCAGCCGCCGCCACTTGCGCCCCCGCCGGCGGTGACGTCCATCAGGCCGCCGCTCGAAAGCAGCGCGCCGGTCGCCTCCTCGGCCGACAGCGACAGCGGCACGCTCCCCGCCTTCACCGAGAACATGGTGATCTGGCCGTTCTTGACGCCGATCGCGAAGCACTTGAACGCGAACGTCAGCCGCTGCGGGCCCTTGAAGGTCACCGCATTTGTCCGGCTGCCGTCCAGCTTGACCGAAACGCTGCCGCCGACCTGGTTGGCGATCACAGGGACGTTGACGCTGGCGTTGACGCCGCTGCTGGTCTCGAACGAGACGGTGATCTGGTCGGACTTCAGCCGCTCGGTGACGACGTAGAGCGAACCGTCGCCGGTGACGTACTGCTTGAGCAGCGGGCTTTTCGCGTCGACGTCGCCGCCGCTCAGATAGTTGCTGACGACGAGCGGCTCGACGCTGTCGAACACCACGTTGTTGAACTCGAACGTCAGCGTGCGGGCGTTGGTGAAACCGGCGCTGGCGCCCAGCGTGCCGCCGCCGAGGCCGGCGAGCAGCCCTTGCAGGATGGAGAGCCCGAGGTTCAGACTGAGGCTGCTGGTCGACTTGCCGTTGATGTTGGCGGCGGTCTGGTCCGACGTGACGCCGGGCAGGACCCCGGTCGGATGGTCGAGCAGCAGGTTGAGCGGACCGAGCTCGTCCGTACTCCCGCCTTGCATGCCGATCAGGCTGAGCGGCGGTAGGAAGTCGCGCGGCAAACTCACGACGTTGTAGCCCACGTCCCGCAGGTACTGGTTGGAGTTGTCCTGGCAGATGCCCAATGCGCCCTCCCTGTCCGATGGCGCGACGGGCGAGCCATCCTCGCCCTACCGCGCCGAGTTCATCCGTACACTGATCCTTATCGCGCCGATGCCCGCGTCAGGCCATGCCCCCGAGAACAAGGCGACGCTTCAACTTCAGGTGTCGCACAAACCCGGCGCCGAGGCAATTGACCCGCCGGCCCCGAGCGGCGCCAGGGACGGCCAGTGGCTCTCTAGGGATATGCGGCCGTCGCGAGGCCGACGATCTCCTCGCGGTCGTCGCCCAGGATGAAGCCAGCGGCGATCGCTGCGTCGAGCGCCGCGCCGAACCTGGCGAGATAGTCGGCCTTGCCGCCTGGATAGAGCTTCTCGAGCGTCGCCGCGTCGAACGGCTGCGTCGTCCCGAACAGGAAGCCGAACGTCCCGCCGCTCTGGCCCAGTCCGGAGAGCACGGCCGTGGGCGCGTCCACCCACGGGGTCCGCACCCCGCCCTTGGCGTTGCCGAGCGCATCGAGCGCGCACGCCGCGCCATCCGCGGTCAGCTCGAGCCGAGGCGCCGTCGCGGGGGGCGCGCCGCCGCCGGCCCAGCGATCCAGCGCCGCGACGGCGGCCTGGCCGACATAGTGTTGCTGGGGCCCGGCGTTGATGAGGCTGGCGGTCTGACCGATCATCAGGTCGCGCGTCGGTTTCATCAGCTCGGCGAGGCGCGCGGGCGTGGCGAAGCCATCGTCCTGGGCGCCGGCGACGATGATGTAGGTGTCGGCGTGCGCCGCGCCGGCGATCTCCCAAAGCCGCACGCGGGGCCCGTCGGGCTGCTGCGGTCGCCCGCCGCCCAGCGCCGTCACGTCGGTCTCGCTCTGCAGCACCAGGACCGGGACCCTGGCGTCGTCGCGAATGCGCTCGCCGGGCGCGTCGGCCAATCCCGGCCGCCGCCGCACGCCGTCGAAGGCGGCGCCCGTCGCGCCGCGGCCATGGACGAAGAAGCCGTCGAACACCTTGGCCAACGGATCGACGGCGTTGATGTAGCTGACCAGGAACATGGCCGACTGGGATTCGCCGATGGCGATCAGGCGCCTTGCGGCCAGCGGACCCAGCAGCCCGCCGCTCCGCAGCGCCGCGCCAGCCTGGCTGAAGATATCGTACGACCAGGCGTCGCCCGGGTGGCTCAACCCGCCATACCGCTCGGGGAAGGCCTTCTTCAGATGCGGGCCCTCGACGAAGCCGCCGCCATCGACGCCCGCCTTCTGCGCCGTGACGCCCATCCAGGCGTGGCCGGCGCGGACCAGCTCGCGATGCAGCAGCGTCCAGTCGGGCGAGGCGTCGACCCCGCCGCTGACGTTGTTCCACTCCACCATCGCCGCGCCGCTGAACCGCGCCGCATCGATCGGCCGGCGCGTGACGAGGCGGGTCACGAACGGCGCCGTCTCGGCGGGCCGCGCGCCCCACCGGCCGTCGGCGGTTCGCTCGCCAGCGAGGGCGAACGACGCGGCCTCGCCCTCCAGGAAGAACTCCTCCTCGACGTAGCCCAGCGCCTTGAGGTCGTAGGCGCCGGCCGGCGTCGGCGCGGGCCCGCCGAGGCTCCTCACCTGCGGCAGTGTGGTCGAGCTTTCCATTTGACGCCCTTTCGCTCGGCTGATCGCGAACCTTGGTTGGTGACGAGAGACGGTCGTGGTCCCCGAGGCCAAGCCAGCGGCAATGCCCGCCGCCCTGTCAATGTCCGCCGACCACTTCCAACGGTCTCGCGGGACGGGGGCAGGCAGGTCTATGATCTCGCCATCGTCAACGGCGGGGACGGATTGAAGTGGACCTGGCGCGCATGCCGAATGGGGTGACAGGGTCGGCCGCGGCGCAGCGGGTCGAGGCGGTCTGGCGCAGGGCCAGGGGCGGCGAGCGGCGGCCGCTGACCGGCGCCGACCGCACGCTCGACCGCATCGCCCTCAACACGCTCGGCGTCGCCACCGAGGAGCTGCGCGAAGTGCTGCCACGCTTCGATTCCTTGGACGACCTCATCGCCTGGTCCGACGCGCGGGCCGGCGGCCTCGACCTGGAGGCGCTGGGCCGCTTCGAGGCGGCGGCCGCGGGCGCGCCGACGCCGGCGGCGGTGCGCCGACGCATCGAAGCGGTCGAAGCCGCCGCGCCTGTGCTGGGCGAAGCCGAGCTGCGCTTCTGGGACGAGAACGGCTACGTGATCGTGCCGGCGGTGATCACGCCGGGCGAGGCGCAGGCGCTGGCCGACGTGGTCTGGAGCACCGTCGGCGCCGACCCCGACGACCCGGCGACCTGGCGGCTCACCGACCACGGCATCATGGTCCAGCTCTTCCAGCACCCGGCGCTGACCCCGGCCCGGACCTCGCCGCGGCTCCTGAAGGCGTTCGCGCAGATCTGGGGAACCGCCGACCTCTGGACCAGCCTCGACCGGGTGAGCTTCAACCCGCCGGTCCGACCGGGCGTCGCCTTCCCCGGCCCGCGCCTGCATTGGGACATCAGCCTCGCGCCGCCGGTGATCTTCCAGGTGCAGGGGATGATCTACCTCACCGACACCAGCGCCGAGCAGGGCGCGTTCGAGGTGGTCCCGGGCTTCCACAAGCGCATCGACGCCTGGCTCGAGGGCCTGACCGAGGGCGTCGATCCGCGCCGCGTGGACCTCTCGGCCGAGGCGCGGCGCATCGCGGCGAACGCCGGCGACCTCATCATCTGGCACTCGGCCCTGGCGCACGGCGCCTCGCCCAACACCGGCGACCGCCCCCGGCTCGCGCAATACGTTACCCAATACCCGGCCAGCCTGCGCGCGGCCGAGCGCTGGCGGTAACGTGAAGGGGCATGGGAAGGCTCTTCTGACGATGACCGCCGATATCCGCACCCGGCTGGGCGTGCGTCCCGTCATCAACGTCTCGGGAACGATGACGGCGCTCGGCGCCTGCATCGTGGTTCCCGAAGCGGTGGAGGCCGTCAGCGCCATCCTCCGCGAGTTCGTCGAGATCGACGACCTGCAGCGCAAGGCCAGCGCCGTGATCGCCCGGCTCTGCCAGGCCGAGGCGGGGTTCGTGACCGCCTCCTGCAGTGCGGGGATCACGATCAGCGTGGCCGGCGCCATGACCGGCAGCGACCTCGCCGCCATCGAGCGCCTGCCTGACACGACGGGCCTGAAGAACGAGGTGGTGATCCTCGCGGGCCACATGGTCTCGTACGGCGCCCCCGTCGAGCAGGCCATCCGGCTCGCCGGCGCACGCGTCACGCCGGTGGGGCAGGCGACCTCGGCCCACGCCTACCAGCTGGCCGGCGCCATCAGCGAGCGCACGGCGGCGGCCGTCTATGTCGTCTCCCACCACACCGTGCAGCACGGCATGCTCCCTCTGGCGGCGTTCGGGGAGATCGCCCACGCCGGCGGCGTGCCCGTCATCGTCGACGCCGCATCGGAATATGACCTCACCGGCATGCTGGCCGCCGGCGCCGATCTCGCCCTCTACTCCTCGCACAAGTTCTTAGGGGGCCCCACCGGCGGCATCGTCGCCGGCCGCCGCGACCTCGTTCGCGCCGCCTTCCTGCAGAACAGCGGGATCGGCCGCGGCATGAAGGTCGGCAAGGAAGGCGTCGCCGGGACGATCGCGGCGCTGGAAGCCTGGGAGCGGCGCGACCACGCCGCCATCCGCGCCCGGGAGACGCAGGCGCTGCACCTGTGGCGGGACACCCTGCAGGGCCGGCCCGGCGTGACCGCCGCCATCGTTCCCGATCCCACCGACAATCCGCTCGACCGGCTGCAGGTGACCGTGGCGCCCGCCGCGGCGCACATCACGGCCTGGGACCTGGCGGACCGGCTTGCCTCCGGGAGCCGCCCGGTGATCGTGCGCGACCACGAGATCGAGCACGGCTACTTCCTGATGGACCCGTGCAACCTGCATCCCGGCGAGGAGACCATCGTCGCCGCGCGGCTCGCCCAGGAACTGGACATCGCGCTCGCCTCGAACGAGATCATCGCAACGCCGGTGTCGGCGCGCCGCGCCCGGCGCACGCGCGCCCGCCTCGCCTGGCCGGACTGACGGCCCCGCGGCCGAAACGGCGCCTCGTGCGTTGTATCGGTCGCCATGACCTCCGTCCTCAACCTGGCGCGCCTCGCCGCCCTGGTCGCGATCTTCGGCTTCTTCCTGCCCTGGGCGGAGGTCTCGTGCTCGGGCGAGCCGCTGGCCCATGAGACCGGCATTCAGCTCATCACCGGCGCCAGCGAGGTCGGCGCGGGCGCGCCCGCTCACCACGACCTCTGGGTCGCCGCGTCGTTGGGGCTCATCGTCCTCGGGATTGGCGGGCTCGCTGCTGGGCGCGGCCGGCGCGGCGCGGTGATCCTGATGGCCGCCGCAGCCGCCGCCGCCGCCGCCAGCCTGATCGGCGTCTCGCAGGAAGTGCCAAGCGCCGAGGTGCAGGCGCAGCTCGCCGCGGGACCGCCCGGCGGCGACGCCTCGGCCCGGCAAGCCGCCAGCGAGCTCATCCGCGCCAAGCTCGAATACGGCTACTTCGTCAGCCTCGGCGGCATGATCGTCGCCATCGCCGGCGCCGGGCTCGCGCTCGCGGGTCGACGGTCGCCGGACAGCGCACCCGAGTAGCCGAAGCATCGAGGGGAAGCGGCGCGCTGGGCGGACCAGGGCCGGCGCATGCTAAATTCGCCGATCTGTCGGACGAAGGGCCTCGGAAGGAGCGACAGCCGATGCGACCGGCCGGCCGCAACAGCTACCAGAAGGCCGCGCACAGGGCTGGCGAGCGCAGGGTGACGCGCGCCCAGGCCGACGAGTTGCTTGCCCTGGCCAAGAGCGAGCGCGCCGAGGACCGGCTCGTCGCCGCCCAGTTCCTCTGCCCCTGTCACGTCCGCGGACGCACCGAGGACACGTGGAACGCGATCGTCGCCCTGATGGCCGATGCGGATCCGCGCATCCGCGGCGCCGCCTGGCACACGCTCGAAGACGGCGGCGTCCCGTCCGGGCAAGGCGTGCTGGAGAGCCTCGAAGCACGGCTGGCGCGGGAGACCGATCCTGGCGTGCGCCGGCTGGCGAAGGAAATCATCGGACCGGTCCTGGGCGAGCGCGACCGTCTGGCGCTGCGCCATATGCGGCGGCCCGAGACGGCGGCGCGGGGCAAGTGCGACTTCTGCGGCGACCGCGACGTCGCCGTCAGGACCGACCTCGAGACCCTGATCCCCACCGGTGGTCTCTCGCGGCCGGCGCTGATCTGCCGCGCCTGCGATGCGCCGGCCGCAGCTCGTCGGGCTTAGCCGCCCCTAGCGCTCCCCTCCACGGGGGAGGGGCTCGCCGCTTGCGCGGTTCGTCGATGAACACCAGGCGGCGCGGATCAAGCCTCGCCTGATGGCGTCGCCAGCGCTCGCGCTTGCGCGCCACGTCTGGGCGGTCCTGCTCGATGGCGAACAGGCTTTTTTTTGAAGGTGAAGCCTTCGCGCAGGTAGAAGCGCCACACCGCGTCGTAGCTCACCTTCACCCCGCGATCGGCCAGCTCGGCCTGGATCGCCCGCAAGGTCAGGTCGCGCTGCTCGGCGATCCGCGCCAGCAGCCAGTCCCGCTCGCCCGCCAGCACCGCCCGCCGCACCCCGCCCATCGGCTTGGCCGCTGCGCTGCCCGTCGTCCGCAGCCGCTGCGACCAGCGAACCGCCGTCGCAACGCCCACACCGAACCGCGCCGCCGCCTCGCGGCAGGTTCCGCCCGACACGACGAACGACGCCACCCGGTCGCGAAGATCCTTGGAGTACGGACGCGCCATGCAAGCTGGCCTCCCGCCCAGCCCGCATCTTGAATCACGATCCGTTCACAACCGGAATCCCAATTGAGTCCGCTGACGGTCACGCTCTAGCGCTCCCCTCCACGGAAGCACTCAACCCGCGCTAGCGCCGCGGCGGGATGCGGAGCTTCAGGGTGAACGGGCCGAACGCGCCGTCGGCCATCAGGTCGGGGCTGACCAGCAGCTTGTAGGCGCCGGTCTGCGGCAGGTCGGTCGGGCTCGGCAGGCCAGGATCGATCCCGTCTCCGTCCGGATAGACGATCCCCATCCGCGCCGCCGCGCCGGTCTCGGTCCAGTAGAGCTTCTGGCCCGCCTCCGCCTTGAAGACGTAGGCGCAGCAGTCGACGTTCTGCCGCAGCACGCCGCGAACCACGATCGTGTCTGCCCCGCGCTTCATCTTCAGCGGGATCGGATGCGACGCGTCGGGCTGCGCGGCGGCTGCGCCCGCCGTCAGAGCCAGAGCGGCGATCGCCGCGAGCGATGCTTTCAGCATGAAGGCCCCCCTTTTCAGGCGCCTTCAGCCTAGCATCGCCCGCGGCGGTTTGCGCTTACGCCGAGTAGAAGAACCGCTCCTCGGCGATCTTGCCGCCCCTCAGGCGGTAGAGCGCCACCTCGTCCATCTTCGTGCGCTGGCCGTTGTCCTTGTCGGTGACGTCCATGACGAAGCGGACGGTGAAATCGTCGCCGTTCACGTAGGGGCCTTCGACCTTCACCTCATGGACGTCGTGGTGGGTGGACCACCACTCGCCCTTGGCGCGCGCGGCCTGCTTGCCGCGGCTCTCGGCGTTGTCGCCCATCGGCTCGACGCTGATCACGTCCTCGGCCCAGTATTTCTCGCCGGCCTCGTCGAACTTGCCCGCCTTGCAGAGGGACACGAGGTCCTGGGCGACTTCCTGCGTATTCATCGGCTGTCTCCGTTGCTGCCGGAGCCCGGACGCTAGCGCGCCTCTGTGTCGGCAATTGGCAGGAAGAGTGACTTTCGCGGCGGCATTGAAAGTTGCTATTGAAAACTCAAGCGGCCTCGGGCAAACAGCTACGTCTGCTTCACCCTGGGGAAACGCCATGCGAATGCTGTTCCAGTTCACCCTTGCCGCCGCGGCGGTTGCGGCACTCACTTCGGCGACAGCCGCGCCGGCCATTCCGGCCTACGTCGCCGCCGCCGTCGCCGACACCAGCCGGCCGGCCGACGACGTCAAGCGAGACGGCGACCGCCATCCGGCCGAAGTGATCGCCTTCTCGGGCATGAAGCCGGGCTGGACCATCGCCGACTACATCCCCGGCACCGGCTACTACGACCGCATCTTCGCCGGCGTGGTGGGGCCGAAGGGGCGCGTCTACGCCTTCTACCCGAGCGAGATCCCCAACTTCCGCAAGGAGGCGCAGCTGCCGCCGAACGGAACGACGCCGTGGCTGGGCGCGGCCAACGTCTCCGCCGTCGTCGCGCCGGCCAACGAGTTCGCCGCGCCGGCGCCGCTCGACCTCGTGTGGATCTCCGACAACTACCACGACCTGCACGACCCGTTCTTCGCGCCGGCCGACCTGGCGAAGATCAACGCGGCCGTCTTCAAGGCGCTGAAGCCGGGCGGCGTCTACCTGATCGTCGACCACCGCGCCGAGGCCGGCTCCGGCCTTCGCGACACCAACACCCTGCACCGCATCGACGAGGCGGCGGTGAAGAGCGAGGTCGAGGCGGCGGGCTTCCAGCTGGTCGGCGAGAGCGACGTGCTGAAGAACCCCGCCGACACCCACGCGCTGCGGATCTTCGACCCGGCGATCCGCGCCCACACCGACCAGTTCGTCCTGAAGTTCAAGAAGCCGAAGGCCTAAGGCCGATGCCGACAACCGTCGCGCTGCCGGTGGTCTCGGCGATCACCGCCGGCGTGCTGATCATCGGCCAGATGGGGCTGATGTTCGCCACCGTGGCGACGCGGCGGCGGGTGCGCCAGTCGCTGGGCGAGGCGGGCGATCCGGCGCTGACCCGCGCCGTCCGCCGGCATGGCAACTACGCCGAGAACGCCGCGATCTTCGTGGCGAGCCTCGCTTTGCTGGAGATGCTGGGCGCGCTTCGGGTGTTCGTCGTGGCGCTGGCGGCGCTCTTCGTGCTGGGGCGCATCGTCCACGCGATCGGCCTGTCGCAGCCGAACACCGTCAACCTCTGGCGCGTCTCGGGGGTCTTCGCGACAGCCATCGCCGGGCTGATCCTCGGCGTGCGGCTGGTGACGCTGGGGCTGACGCGGCTCGGCTGACCGGCGCCCCCCAACGCATGTCCGCGAGTTAACGTGAGCGGGCGTGCGGCGCAGCTATCATCGCGGTGCGTTTTTGGGCGCGCGTTCAGTTGGCGCGTTCGGGGCTGGAGGCAAGCATGCGGGGCATCCTGGCGGCAGGCGCGGCGTTCGCGGCGCTCAATCTCGGGGGCTGCGCCCACTATCACCAGGAGGTCGCCGCCCTGCGCATGGCGCGCCCCGCGGCCGAGCCCGCCGAGCTAACCGCCTACGCCGGAGGCGATGCCAACTATCCCTCGGTCGGCGGCGACATCCTGAAGGGCGCCGCCCCTCGGGCGGCCGCCGCCTACGAGGCGACCAGCGGCGAGCGCGTCCCGCCGCCGGAAGCCCCGCGCTAGAACGGCCGGCTCCATCCCCTCACCCTCCCGCACTGCTGGCGCATCGCGGACCCCTTGAGTTCTCATGTCGCCGCTCGCCAGGCCGCGGCGCAGCCGCTAGAGGGCGCGGGCGATGCCGGACGCCAACCAGCAGATCACCGCGCGCGGCCCTCGGGCCGAGGCCGAGGCGGCGGCCGCGGCGATCGACGCCGACCCGGCGCTGGAGGCCAGCGCCTATTCGATCCTCGAGGAGGACGAGGCGCGGGGCGTCTGGCGCATCGACGCCTATCCGACCACGGACGCCGAAGCTGAGGCATTCGTCCGTCTGCTGACGAGCCGGCCAGCGCTGCAGGTGGCGAGCGAGGCGCTGGCCGACGCCGACTGGCTGGCGATGGCGCTGTCGGGCCTGCCGCCGGTCCGCGCCGGCCGCTTCTTCGTCTACGGCGCGCACGACCGCGGCCGGATCCCGGCCAACGCGGTGGGCCTTCGCATCGAGGCCGGCGCGGCGTTCGGCACCGGGCACCACGGCACCACCGCCGGCTGCCTCGTCGCCTTCGACGCGGCGCTGAAGGCGCGGCGCTTCGGGCGCGTGCTGGACGTGGGAACCGGCACCGGGGTGCTGGCGATCGCCGCGGCGCGCACCGGCAGCCGCGTCGCGGTCGGCACCGACATCGATGCGGTCTCGGTGCGGATCGCCCGCGAGAACGCCGGCCTCAACCGGGCGCGCGCCTGCTTCGTCCGCGCCGACGGCCTGGCACACCGGGCGGTGGCGGGCGCCGGGCCCTACGACCTCGTCTTCGCCAACATCCTCGCCCGACCGTTGGTGAGCCTCGCGCCCAGCATCGGCCGCGCGCTGCGGCCCGGCGAACTCGCCATCCTGTCGGGCCTGCTGCGCCATCAGCAGCGCTACGTCGCGGCCGCCTACCTGGCGCGCGGCTTCCGCATCGTGCGCCGCTATCACCGCGACGCCTGGGCGACCCTGGTGCTGCAGCGCCGCTAGCGGTCGCAGGAACCGGCCTCTGGGCGGGACGTTTGCCCCCCGACCCGTCAACCGCCCGAGGCGAACCCTATGTCCAACATCGACCCGGACTTCGAAACCAGAACGACGACCACCCGCACCACCGAGCCGCTGCCGCCGGCGCAGCCCGCCCGCCGCTCCTACGCCGGCTGGATGACCGCCGCGGCGGTGGCCGTGGTCGCCATCGTGGCCATCGCCTACATGGTCACCAACCGCTCGAACGACCAGGCCGAGCAGCAGGCCGCGCTCGCCCAGCAGAGCCAGCAGGCGGCCGCGTCCGCCCAGGGCGCCGCCAGCGCCCAGGCTGCGCAGGACGCCGCGATGGCCGCCCAGACAGCCCAGCAGTCGGCCGCGCAGACGCAAGCCGGCGCCGCCGATCAGGCCGCCGCCGACCGCGCCCGCGCCCAGGCCCAGGCCGACCGCGCGGCCACCGCCGCCGACCAGCAGGGCCGCGACGCCTCGGCCCGCGCGCCCGACTCCAGCAGCCAGCCCCCGCCGGCGCCGCAACAGCCGCAGCCCTAGCGGCTGCAGGGTCGATCGGCCGGCTTTGCCTCCGGCCGCCCGACGTCCTAAATCGGCGGCATGCGCCAGACGTTCGACGAGACCACCACTCCCGCCTTCGGCCGCGAGCACGCGCCGCTGATCCGCGCCGCGATGGCCGCCCAGGGGCTCGACGGCTTCGTGATCCCGCACGAGGACGAGCACCAGAACGAGTACCTGCCCGCCGCCAACGACCGGCTGGCCTGGGCGACCGGCTTCACCGGCTCGGCCGGCGCGGCCGTGCTGCTTGAAGGACAAGGCGGCGATCTTCGTCGACGGCCGCTACGCCCTGCAGGTGCGCGACCAGGTGGACACCGACCTCTTCGAGGTGCGCGACCTCGTCGAGGGCGGCGTTCCCGCCTACCTGCAGTCCGAGGCCAAGTCCGGCTGGACCATCGGCTATGACCCCAAGCTGCACAGCCCCGAGGCGCTGGAGCGGCTGAAGTCCGCCGCCGCCAAGGCCGGCGCGGCGCTGAAAGCCGTCGAGCCCAATCCGCTGGACGCGGCCTGGGGCGCGGCGCGGCCGGCCCAGCCGCAGGCGCCGGTCAGCCCGCATCCGACCGAGTTCGCCGGCGAGCCATCGCCAGCCAAGCGCGAGCGGGTCGGCAAGAGCCTGGCCGAGCAGGGCGCGGACGCGGCGCTGATAACCGCGCCCGCCTCCAACGCCTGGCTGTTCAACATCCGCGGCGGCGACGTGATCCGCTCGCCGCTGCCGCTGTCGCAGGCGATCCTGGCCGCCGACGGCTCCGCCCGCCTTTTCCTCGACCCGGCCAAGGTGACGCCGGAACTGCCGGCCTGGCTCGGCAACGGGGTGACGCTGGAGGCGCCCGAGCGCCTCGCCGGCGCGCTCGCCGCGCTCTCCGGCCAGCGCGTGCTGGTCGACCCGGCGACCTCGTCGGCCTGGTACTTCGAGGCGCTGGAGCGGGCCGGCGCGCAGGTGGTGCGCGGCGCCGACCCCACCGCCCTGCCCCGCGCCTGCAAGAACCCGGTGGAGATCGAGGGCGCGCGCCAGGCGCACGTCCGCGACGGGACGGCGCTGGCGCGCTTCCTGCGCTGGGTCGGCACGGAGGCGGCGCAGACGCTGCCGAGCGAGCTGGAGGTGGTCGGCAAGCTGGAAAGCTTCCGCGAGGCCACCGGCGCGCTGAAGGACCTGTCGTTCGACACCATCGCCGGGGCGGCCTCGAACGGCGCCATCGTCCACTACCGGCCGACCAAGCGGCTCGCCAGGCAGCTGGAGCGCGGCTCGCTGCTGCTGGTCGATAGCGGCGCGCAGTACATGGACGGCACGACCGACGTGACCCGCACGGTCGCGATCGGGACGCCGATCGCAGGAGATGCGCGAGCGCTTCACGCTGGTGCTGCAGGGCCACCTGGCGCTGGCCCGCGTGCGCTTCCCGGCCGGCACCACCGGCTCGGCGCTCGACGCGCTGGCGCGCACGCCGCTGTGGTCGCGCGGGCTCGACTTCGACCACGGCACCGGCCACGGCGTCGGCTCCTACCTCGGCGTCCACGAGGGGCCGCAGCGGATCTCCAAGCTGCCGAACACCGTTGCCTTGAAGCCTGGGATGATCGTCTCCAACGAGCCCGGCTACTACAAGGAAGGCGCCTACGGCATCCGCATCGAGAACCTGCAGGTGGTGACGCCGCCAGAGCCGATCGCCGGCGGCGAGCGGCCGATGCTGGGCTTCGAGGCGCTGACGCTGGCGCCGATCGACCGCGCGCTGGTGGTGGGGGAAATGCTGAGCGCCGAGGAGCTGGCGCAGCTCAACGCCTACCACGCGCGCGTCCTCGCCGTGATCGGCCCGAAGGTCGACGCCGAGACCCGCGCCTGGCTGGAAGAAGCCTGCGCGCCGCTGTGAGGCGGCGGCGCCGGCCCCTCACCTCACCTCTCCCCGCTTCGCGGGGCGAGGGCTACGGAAAGCGCGCGGCGGCGTCACCACCGCTCCGCTCTACCGCCCTATCAGTAGCCCTCTCCCACGCCAGTGGGAGAGGTGAGGTGAGGGTCTTCGGCTAATCCGCCCGCAGCGCCAGCGTCTCCAGGCCGCGGAAGAACGGCAGCATGCGCCATTGCGGCGGCTCGTCGGGGTTGGCGAGGCGCAGGTTCGGGAAGCGCTCGAAGAGCCGTACGAGCGCCACCTGCGCCTCGAGCCTCGCCAGCGGCGCGCCGATGCAGATGTGGGCGCCGCCGCCGAACGCCACGTGCGGCTTCTTCTCGCGGCTGACGTCGAACTTGTCCGGCTCGGCGAACACCGCCGGGTCGCGGTTGGCCGAGCGCAGGGAGAGCGTCAGGTTCTGCTTCTGATGCACCGGGCAGCCGCCGATCTCCATCTCGCGCGAGGCGATGCGGCCGGTGATGTCCACCGGCGGCTCGTAGCGCAGCGCCTCCTCGACCACCGCGTTGATCAGCTTGGGGTCGGCCTTGAGCTTGGCGAGCTCGGCCGGATTGAGCAGCAGGAGCCGCACCGCGTTGCCGATCAGGTCGGTGGTGGTGAGGTTGCCGCCGATCAGCAGCGCCTGGAGGTTGATCTGCAGCTCGAGGCTCGAGAGCGGCGCGCCGCCGGCCTGCAGCCCCACCATGTCGCTGATCAGGTCGTCGCCGGGCGAGGCGCGCTTTTCCTCGATCAGCCGGCTGAAGTAGTCGTTCAGCGCCTCGCTCGCGGCCTCCATCGCCTTGGTCTGCTCTTCCGAGCGGAACGGGTTGAAGGTCTGGATGATGCCCTCCGACCAGGCCCGGAACTCGCCGAGCCGCGTGCCGTCGACTCCGAGGATCGAGGCGATCACGTCGATCGGGATCGGGATGCAGAAAGTCGTCATCAGGTCGAACGGCTTTGAAGCGTCGATCCTGTCCAGCGTCTGGCTCACGATCCGCTCGACCTCGGGGCGGAACTTGGCGACGCGGGCGTAGAGCGCCTGGGCCAGCGGCTGGCGGATGCGCGCGTGGTCCGGATCGTCGAGCGTCAGGATGCTGGTGGTTTCGCCGCGCGGTCCCTCCGGCATCGGCTGATCGCCGAGCTGGCGGGCGATCACCGTCTCGTCGCCCTTCAGCGGATCGCGCCACATGGTGAGGTCCGAGACCACCGGGCGGATGTCGTTGTAGCGCGTGAAGACGATGCTGCCCCAGGCCTCGTCGCGCAGCGCCGGGCAGTTGGTCCGCAGGTCAGCCAGGACGGCGTACGGATCCTCCCGATAGGCCGGGTTGTACGGCGTCAGCTTGAAGATCTCCGGCAGGACGCCGGCGTTGGGCGGTGGGGAAGTGTCATCGGGCATGGGGCGCAATCTAATCGATGCTCAGTTCGGAAGCTATCCGCCCGATTGAGGTCTTGCCTAACCGGAACATTTGATGAACATAGCCGCATGAGCCGAAGCAAAGCCGCCGCGCTCGAGGAAGCGCCCATGCGGGCCGACGACTGGTGGGCGGCCGCCTCCAAGCCGACGCCGCCGCATCACATCGGCCATCGCGAGCGGCTGCGGCAGCGCGCGCACCTGGGGCTGGCCGCCCTGCCCGACTACGAGCTTTTGGAGCTCTTCCTGTTCCGCAGCCTGCCGCAGGGCGACGTCAAGCCGCTGGCCAAGGCGCTGCTCGACCGCTTCGGCGGCCTGCCGGCGGTGCTGGGCGCCGATGCGGAGGCGCTGAAGACGGTGAAGGGCGTCGGCGCCTCGGTGGCGCTCGACCTGAAGCTGCTGCACGAGGCAACGCTGCGGGTCGGCCGCGCCGAGGTGGCCAAGCGGCCGGTGATCTCGTCCTGGAGCGCGCTCGTCACCTACACCAAGGCCGCGCTCGCCCATGCGCCGCGCGAGCAGTTCCGCGTGCTCTTCCTCGACAAGAAGAACCAGCTGATCGCCGACGAGGTGATGAACGAGGGCACCGTCGACCACGCGCCGGTCTATCCGCGCGAGGTCGCCCGCCGCGCGCTGGAGCTGTCGGCCAGCGCGGTGATCCTGGTGCACAACCATCCGTCGGGCGATCCCACCCCCTCGGCCGCCGACATCGACATGACCCGCCAGGTGGTCGAGGCCGGCCGCACCTTGCGCATCGCCGTGCACGACCACCTCGTCGTCGGCCGCGACGGCGTCGCCAGCTTCAAGGCGCTGGGGCTGATTTGATGCATCGCTCGCAATCAGATAGATTGAACGCGATTAACGAGGCCCGCGGCATGCAAACCAAGGTCATTACCGCCCACATCCCGATCGAGCTGGCCGACAAGGTCGACGCACTCTCGGAGCAGCTGGAGCGGCCTCGTGGGTGGATCGTGAAAAAGGCGCTTGCGGCCTGGGTTGACGAGCACGAGTTACGCGATCGGCTGACGCGGGAGGCGTTGGAAGAAGCGCGGCAGGGCGTCGGGATCGATCACGCGGAGGTGGTCGCGTGGGCAGACTCGCTTGGCGGTCCGGCGCCCCTGCCAACGCCTAGGCCGCGATGATCCTGCGCTGGACGCCGCGGGCAGTCTTCGACCTGCAACGGCTCCACAACTTCCTGGCAGACAAGAGTCCGCGGGCCGCCGATCAGGTGCGTCGGATGTTGGCGCGCGCGCCACAACGGCTGCTCGAGCACCCTCGGATCGGGATGCGCCTCGAGCAGTTCGAGGAACGCGAGGTGCGCCGGATCATCGTGGGCGACTACGAGATCCGCTACGAGGTTGCTGGCGACACGATCTGGGTGCTCCAACTCTGGCACGGGAAGGAGGACCGCTGAGGACCGGGTCGGCAGCGGCGGCGTCGCCTGCTTTAAGGCGCTGGGGCTGATGTGACTTGCCGTGTCCGATCCCGCCGGGATTGATCTGGCGCCCGCCGCCGCTAGCATCGCTGTGGTCGGTAGGTCATTGCGGGGCGGCGTTGGAGCGCTGGCGGGAGTGGATGCGGCGCTGGGGGCCGCTGGGCGGCATGGCGCTGGCGCTGGTCGTCGGCGCGGCGCTGCGGCTGGGCTTCTATGGCGTCATCGAGTGGAAGGGCGACGAGCAGTGGACGTTCGTCCACGCGCAGGCGATGGCGGCCAGCGGCGCCAACATCAGCCAATGGCCGCCGATCGGGATGGCGAGCAGCGTCGGCGCGCCCAATCCGGGCCTCAGCCTCTGGGTGTTCGCTTGGCTGGTGGAGCTGGGCGCGCGCACGCCGCCCGACCTCGCCCGCGCCGTGCAGATGCTCAACGTCGTGGCGCTCGCCGCCTTCGCCGCGTTCGGGCTCTTCGCGATCCCGAAGGAACGGCGCGAGCCCTGGCTCTGGGCCGCGGCGCTGTGGGCCGCCAACCCGGCCTCGATCATCCTGGAGCGCAAGATCTGGCCGCCCAGCGTGCTGCCGCTGCCGGCGGTGGGGATGCTGTGGGCCTGGCGCTACCGCCGCCGCCCGGCCGCCGCCTTCGCCTGGGGGCTGCTGGGCGCGCTGATGGCGCAGATCCACCTGGGCGCCGGCTTCTTCGCCGCGGCGCTGATGGTCTGGACGCTGGTCGCCGACCGCCGCGCCTTCCCATGGCTGGGCTGGCTGGCGGGCAGCCTGGTCGGCGCGCTGCCGGCGATTCCGTGGGCGCTCGAGCTGGCGCAGCACGCCTGGCCGCACGGGCCGCCGCGGGCGCCGGCGGCGAGCTTCTATCTGCGCTGGCCGAACTTCCTGCTCGGCAACGGACCGCAGTACACGCTGAACCGCGCCGGGTTCGCCGACTTCCTGAACGGACCGCTGCTGGGCGGATCGCCGACGCGGCTGGCGGCCGCGCTGCAGGCGGCGCTGCTGGCCGCCGCCGCCCTGCTGTCGCTGCGCGCCGCGCAGAAGCTGCTGCGCGACCGCGGCGTGCCGCTGCGCGCCCTCCTGCTCGGCGACAGCCCCGAGACCGTGCTGACCGCGGCCGCCTTCTGGGGCTACGGCGGCCTCCTGACCCTGATCACCTTCGCCGGCGCCGGCTCCTACCGCCACTACATGGAGATCATCGCGCCGATCATGGCGCTGTGGACCGCGCTCTTCGCGCTCTGGACCGACAGGGGGGCGCGGCGGCCATTCGCCCGGCCGACGCTGGCGCTGCTCTGCGTGGCGCAAGCTGGCTTGTGCCTCTGCCTGCTGGTCTACATCGACCGCGTCGGCGCCACGACTGGCGACTTCGGCGTCTCCTGGAACGCCCAGCAGGCGGGCGTGCGCGCGCCCGCCAGCGCGCCGGCGTCCCACTGATTGCCCTCAAACTCCGCTCTCCCCCGCGACCGCGAAGCGGAGGCGCGAAGCAGCCAAAGCGGGGCCCAGGCTTTTCCGAGGGTCCTCGCTCGGCGAGACCGAGAAGAGTTGTCCACGGAAAACACGGCAAAACACGGACGGCGTCAGTTCAATCGCACCGTCCGTGCTTTCCGTGTTTTCCGTGGTTCAAAAAAGCCTGGGTCCCCGCTTTGGCTGCTTCGCGCCTCCGCTTCGCGGTCGCGGGGAAGAGCGGGGTTGAGGACCGTGGCTAGGCCGGCCGCACATCGGCCAGCGCCGCCTTCTCCCACGCCAGGAACTCGGGCGTCTCCAGGAGGCGCTCGGCGTAGGCGCCGCAGGGACCGGCGTCGCCGTAGTCGGTGAGCCGCAGGCCATAGCTCCTGATCCGCGTCGCCACCGGCGTGTAGAAGGCGTCGGCGATCGACCATTCGCCGACCAGGAACGGGCCGCCGAACCGCTTGAGCAAGGCCGCCCCAGAGCTCGACGAGCCGCCGAAGGTCGTTGTGGCTGGCTTCCGAGACGGTCACCTCCTGGCGGAACGACAGATCCATCGGGCATTCGCCGCGCAGCGAGGCGAAGCTGGAGTGCATCTCGGCCGCCGCCGCGCGGCCGAGCGCCCGGGCGGCCGGATCGGCGGGCCAGAGCCGCGCGTCCGGGAACTTCTCGGCCAGGTATTCGCAGATGGCGATCGAGTCCCACACGGCCACGTCGCCGTCCTTCAGCACCGGCGCCTTGCCGCTCGGCGAGCCGGCGGCGCGGGCGTCGGCGTTGGTGCGCTCGGTGCGCAGGCGGATCAGCGTCTCGGTGAAGGGCGCGCCGGTATGCTTCAGCGCCAGCCACGCCCGCATCGACCAGGTGGACCAGAGCTTGTCGCCGATCAGCAGTTCCATGCTGCGCCTCCATGGTGACGCTTGAAAACGCCCTCGGGGCGCCCTTGAGTTCGCCTCCGGCCCGTCTAGGCTGACCCGCCAAATAAACAAGCGTGGCGCGCCCGCGCCCTGAGACGCGGTTTGGGAGACGTTCCAGGATGGTCGAGGCCGCCGCGCCGGCGATGGACGACGTGGGGGCCGCAGGCGCGGTGGCGACGGCGCCGCTCGAGGCCGGCCCGCGCCGCTACGTGCTGGCGCTGCTGATGATCGCCTACACCCTAAGCTTCCTCGACCGGCAGGTGCTGTCGATCCTGGTCGAGCCGATCAAGAACGAGCTGAAGGTCAGCGACGCCGCGATGGGCGTGCTCACCGGCCCGGTGTTCGTGATCTTCTACACCTTCCTCGGCATCCCGATCGCCTGGCTGGCCGACCGCCGCAGCCGGCCGGTGATCATCACCGTCTGCCTGACGCTCTGGAGCGCCTTCACGGCGCTGAGCGGCCTTGCGAGCAGCTACATCCCGCTGGCGCTGGCCCGGCTCGGCGTCGGCTTCGGCGAGGCCGGCTGCAACCCCTCGTCCCACTCCCTGATCGCCGACATCAGCACCCCGGCGCAGCGCGCCTCGGGGCTGGCCTTCTATTCGCTGGGCGTGCCGGTCGGCACGCTGATCGGCCTCGCCATGGGGGGCCTGGTGGCCGACGCCTACGGCTGGCGCGCCGCCTTCATGGTGGCCGGGGCGCCGGGACTGGTGCTGGCGGCCGTGATCGGGCTGACGGTCAGGGAGCCGCGGGCGCGGCCCGCGCCCGGCCCGGCGGCGCTCGCGCAAAGCCTGGTGCAGCCGCTGCGCGACCTCGCCGACACGGTGAAGGCGCTTCGGGACAAGCCCAGTTTCTGGTTCGCCGCCCTGGCCACCGGCTTTTCGGCCTTCGTCGGCTATGGCTTGCTGTTCTTCAACGCCTCGTTCTTCCTGCGCTGCCATACCGCCGAGCTTGCGCAGATCGCCGCCGGATTCGGGCTCAAGTCGAAGGGTTTCCTCGGGCTGGCGCTCGGGGCCGTAAACGGCGTCGGCGGCTTTGCCGGCACGGTGATCGGCGGGTGGATCGCCGACCGCGCGGCGATGCGCGACCGTCGACTGTTCGCGAGCGTGCCGGCGGCCGCGGCGCTGATCGCCGTACCCGCGGTCTTCGTGATCTACCTCACGCCCCACGTGCTGCCGGCGCTGGCCTTGCTGCTCATTCCGAACGTCGCTCTGACGATCTGGTACGGCGCGGTCTACTCGACGGCGCAGAGCGTCGTAGCCCCGCACCGCCGGGCGACCGCCGCCGCGCTGCTGCTCCTGATCCTCAACCTGATCGGGCTCGGCCTCGGGCCAACCTTCCTTGGCGCGGCGAGCGACTTCCTGGCCAAGGCTCAGCACCTCGGCACGGCCGAAGGCCTGCGCTGGGCGATCATCGTGACCGGCTGCTTCAACCTGCTTGCCGCCGGCCTCTTCTGGATGGCGCGACGCACGGTGCGCGAGGATGTGGTGAGCTAGATGGTCGACGTCGCCGCCGCGCCCGAGCTCGCCGCCCCTGCGCGCAAGCCGCTGTTCTCGGAGGGCTACAAGCGCGCGGTGCTGGCGACGCTGACGCTGGTCTACGCGCTCAACTTCATCGACCGCACCATCATCGGCATCATCGGCCAGCCGATGAAGGAGAGCCTCGGCATCACCGACAACCAGCTGGGCCTGCTGGGCGGCCTGGCGTTCGCGCTGCTCTACACCATCCTCGGCGTGCCGATCGCGCGGCTGGCCGAGCGGTTCAGCCGGGTCAACATCATGGCGGTCTGCATCACGCTGTGGTCGGGCTTCACGGCGCTCTGCGGCGTCGCGCCGAACTTCGCGATGATGCTGGCGATGCGGGTCGGGGTCGGCATCGGCGAGGCCGGCTGCTCGCCGCCCGCCCACTCGCTGATCAGCGACTATTACGAGCCGAAGCGGCGCGCCTCGGCGCTGTCGGTCTACGCGTTCGGCATCCCGGTCGGCGGCATGCTGGGGGCGATCTTCGGCGGCCTGATCGCGCAGTACCTGAACTGGCGGATGGCCTTCTTCATCGTCGGTGTCCCGGGCGTGCTGGTGGCGCTGGCGCTGAAGCTGATCGTCAAGGAGCCGCCGCGCGGCAACGCCGACATCGAGGCGCGTCCGGTCCTGCCGGAGGACGTGACGCCCGAGGAGGAACCCTCCGCGCCGCCCGCCCGCAGCTTCGCCGAGGAGATCTGGCACGAGGTCAGCGAGCTCTGGATCGTCGGCGCTCGGATCTTCGGCACCTGGTCGTTCCTCAACATGGCGCTCGGCGTCACGCTGGCCTCGTTCGCAGGCTACGGCGCGGGCGCGTTCTCCTCGCCCTACTTCATCCGCACGTTCGGCCTGGGGCTGGCGCTGGTCGGCGTGCTGTTCGGCATCATCGGCGGCGTCTCGTCCGGCTCCGGCACCCTGGTCGGCGGCTTCGTCACCGACTGGCTCTCAAAGCGCAGCGCCGCCTGGTACGCGCTGGTGCCCGGCGTCGGGCTGGCGGTCGCGCTGCCGATCTACATCCTCGCCTTCACCCGCGCCGACTGGCGCGCCGCGGCCTGGATCCTGCTGCTGCCGGGGATCTTCCAGTACACCTACCTGGGGCCGACGTTCGGGGTGATCCAGAACGCCGTCGACACCCGCCGCCGCGCCACGGCCACCGCGCTGCTCTTCCTGTTCCTCAACCTGATCGCGCTCGGCGGCGGGCCGCCGTTCACCGGCTGGCTGATCGACCAGTTCGCGCAGTTCAACTTCACGCATCCCGGGCCGCAGTCGATCCTCGCCACGCTCGGACGCATCCTGCACGGCGAGGCGGCGGGCTCGCTGTTCCAGGACCTCTGCCCCGGCGGCCTGCCGAAGAAGGGCGCCGCGGCGGCGCTGACCGCCGCCTGCAAGCCCACGCTGGTGCGCGCCACGCAGGAGGGGCTGATCGTGGTGTTCTTCTTCTACGGCTGGGGCGCGCTGCACTACTTCCTGGCCGCGCTGACGCTGGCCAAGGACCTGAAGAAGGCCGCCGCCGAGCGCGGCGAGGGCTAGCGCCTGTGCTCAATCCGCCAAGCCATGCCCTTTGCCCGACCCCCCAGGCGCGCACGACCAGTGATATAGAAGCGCGCGTGGACAAAGACGGCGGGCTTCGAATTGAACGCTTTCGGCCCGGCCGCGAGGCTGATGAAGCGAAGTTGACGAAGATCTACGAGGAAGGGATTCCGGCGTCCGAGCGGAAGCCGTTGACGGTGCTGTTGGGCGACCCCGCGGCGCGGATCACGGTTGCGCGGATGGCCGAGGAACTGGTCGGCTTCGCCGTCGTGCGGCTGGGAAAGAGCGCCGATATTCTGGAATACATGGCGGTTGGCGCCGGGCTGCGCGGCGCGGGCGTTGGCGCCCGGCTGTACCGCGCGGCGCGCTGCGATCGGGGGCGAGACGTTCCGCTGCTCATCGAGGTGGATTCTGCGCGAGGGGCCTCCCCCGACCGAGCGATCCGGATTCGACGCATCAACTTCTACCGGCGCCTGGGCGCCCGGCAGATTGTGGGCCTGACCTACGTCCTGCCGCTGCCCTCTCCAACCGGGCCCCCGACGATGGACCTCATGGTGGACGGCTGGCCCGACGCGGCCGTCAAGCGGGTTACGCTGCTTGTCTGGCTGCAGGAGCTCTACGGCGAAGTTTATGGACAGCCGCGCGACGATCCCCGCATCCTCGCCATGCTGGCGCCGCTGGGCCGGGAAGGAGCCCTCGCCTGAGCAGCGCCTCGACGGAGCGACCGATGCCGGATTTCCTGCGGATTTTCTCTGAGTCGTTTCCCCCCTCCGACCACACCGCCGTGGCGCTCGCCCAGTGGACCGCCCTCGGCGTCATGGCCGGGGTCATCAGCATCCTCGTCACGGGCGCCGCGGTTGCATTGTCGGTCAGGGCCCTGAGACGGCAACTCAACGCCGCGTACTACGCCGAGATCGACAGGCTCTACTTCGACCTTACCTCGCTGTTGCTGACGGCGAATGGCTTGGCCGCCAAATGCCAGCAGCGCCCCAGCCCCACAAGCGACCCCCAGTACGACGCCTACTGCCTGATGGTGTGGAACTTCATCGAGACGGTCTTCGACAGGTGCTGCGACGAACAGGGCCGGTTCGAAATCTCAGGTCGCTCCTGGGAGCGCATAAGGAAGGTCAAGCTGTTCGCGACTTGGGAAGCCACAATTCGCAACGATGGCAGCCGCCATCTGGCGTGGTTCCAGGCAGACAAAAACCAGCATTTGTTCAAGCCCCCGTTTCGAGAGTGGGTGAAATCGCTGCGCCTCGCGTCGGACCTGTGACGCGCTCTGCTCGGCTCCCCGAACAGCGACGCGTCCGCTTAAGCGCTGGCAGCCGCAGGTTTGGGGCGCGCTGGCAGCGGCCGGATGAGGTCGGTGCGGCTGAAGTGGCGGCGCAGCGGGCTTTCGACGTAGCGCCACGAGAGCCACGCCAGGGCGATGAGGCCCGCCAGCCAGGCGAAGCCGAGCGGCAGGCTGCCGACCGCGTCGGCATGCGCGAGGCGCTTCAGCATCGAATGCAGCACCTCGATCGTGATGTTGTGCAGCATGTAGACCGCGTAGGACGCCTCGCCGAGGCGGTCGCCGACCCAGCTCTCCAGCCAGGGCGCGCGGCAATCGCAGGCCGCGGCGATGATCAGCGGGAAGCCGACGACCGCCGCGGCGACCTCGGCCTGCCAGAGCGTCGCGTGGACCAGGGTGACGTAGGCCAGGACGGCGGCGGCCGCCGCCAGCCCGGCAAGCTTGACGATCTGAGACACGCCGCGGCGCGTCCATTGGCGCACCGCCACGCCGGCCCAGAAGGCGACGAGGGCGCGCAGGGCGCCGATCCAGAAGGTCGGGGTCGTCCAGCCGCCGTCGATGCCGCCGCGCGTGAAAGCGACCCAGGCGAGCGCCACCGCGCCCACCGCGGCGATCGCCCAGGCGCCGCGCCGCACCCACTTCGCCCAGACGAACAGCATCGGGCAGAGCGCGATCTCCCAGACGATCGACCAGCTCTGGGTGACGAACGGATAGGCTGCGTGCTGCTCCGACGCGGCGCCGGCGGCGGGCGCCAGCACCAGGCTCAGCGGCAGCGCGGCCAGCGTCGCGGCGCCCGGCGCCTGATGCGTCGTCGCGAGCTTGGCCATGGCGACGAGGAAGCCGAGGCCGGTGGCGATGGCGAGCAGCGGATAGAGCCTGGCGAGCCGCAGCTGGAAGAAGCGGCCGAGCCTCAGGCCGCCGGCGATGCGGGCCTCGTAGGCGTGCAGCAGCACGAAGCCGGAGAGCACGAAGAAGAGGTCGACCGCCAGGTAGGCGTGCGGCAGCATCCCGGTGACGCCGAACAGGATCGGCGCGTGGAAGCTCGCCACCATCAGCGCGGCGAGGCCGCGGATGGCGTTCAGCGAGCGGATCTCCTTGGGCGCGCGCAGTCGCTCGCGCACCGCCCGCCAGTCCGTTGTCGCGCCTGCCAACCTGGTCCCGCCCCGGAATGAAACACTTTGGTAAGGATGCGAGCAGGACCGGCGCCAGGGCGCCTCGCCGGCTTTCCCGCGGGGCGGCGACGGACTATCTAGCGGCCATGATCCCTCGCTACGCCCGGCCGACCGCACGCGCCTAACCTGTCAACACGGTCCTTCATCAGTCGAGCCACGAACAGCATGGACTCCCGGCTCCGGCCGGCGCAGAGTTTTCGCGGTCAGCGGCTTTTCCGACCAAGCTTGAGGAGGGGACATGCCTTCTCTCAGGGGAACCGAGACCGAGCGGAATCTGAAGGACGCGTTTGCTGCTGAGAGCCAGGCGAACCGCCGATATCTCTGTTTCGCCCAGAGGGCCGATGTCGAGGGCTACATCGAGGTAGCCGCTGTGTTCCGCTCCACCGCCGAGGGCGAAATCGGGCGCGCGCATGGCCATCTCGAGTATCTCGAGGAGATCGGCGATCCCGCCACCGGCAAGCCGATCGGCCCGACCGGCAACAATCTAAAGGCCGCGATCGCCAGCGAGACCCACGAATACACCGACATGTATCCGGGCATGGCCCGCGTTGCCCGGCGGGAGGGCTTCGACGAGATCGCCGACTGGTTCGAGACGCTCGCCAAGGCCGGGAAGTCGCATGCCGGCCGCTTCCAAAAGGCGCTTCACGCGCTTTGATCTAAGCGGTTCCATACGAACAATTCGATTAAAACTGGAACACGATCGGAAAGAATTATGGACGCAAAGACTGACGAACAGGCGGGCAAGTGCCCGGTTGTACATGGCGCGACAAATGTTGGAATGAGGTCGAACAGCGACTGGTGGCCGAACCAGCTGAACCTCAGGATTCTCCGCCAGAACTCGCCCCAGTCCAATCCCCTGGGCAAAGCCTTCAGCTACGCCGAGGCGTTCAAGAAGCTCGATCTAAAGGTTCTGAAGAGTGATCTCACCGCGCTGATGACGGACAGCCAAGACTGGTGGCCCGCGGATTTCGGTCATTACGGGGGGCTCTTCATTCGCATGGCGTGGCACGCCGCCGGCACCTACCGCATCGGCGACGGCCGCGGCGGCGCGGGCGCCGGCCAACAACGCTTCGCGCCCCTCAACTCGTGGCCGGACAATGCGAACCTCGACAAGGCGCGCCGGCTGTTGTGGCCGATCAAGCAGAAATATGGCCAGAATATCTCCTGGGCCGACCTGATGGTCCTCGCCGGCAACGTCGCGCTCGAGTCGATGGGCTTCAAGACATTCGGCTTCGGCGGCGGGCGCCCCGATGTGTGGGAGCCTGACGAAGCCGTCTACTGGGGCCAGGAGAAGGTTTGGTTCCCTGATCCTCATAGCGATGAGCGCTACACCGGCGACCGCCAGCTCGAGAATCCGCTCGCCGCCGTGCAGATGGGCCTCATCTACGTGAATCCGAATGGGCCGAACGGCAAGCCGGATCCCGTTGCTGCCGCCGTCGACATCCGCGAGACCTTCAAGCGCATGGCCATGAACGATGAGGAGACCGTTGCGCTGATCGCCGGCGGACATAGTTTCGGCAAGGCCCACGGCGCCGGCGATGCGGCCCTTGTCGGTCCAGACCCTGAGGCCGCGCCCATCGAGGAGATGGGCTTCGGCTGGAACAGCAAGTTCGGCACGGGCAAAGGCAAGGACGCGATCACCGGCGGCCCGGAGGTCACCTGGAGCACGACGCCGACAAAGTGGAGCAACACCTTCTTCGAGAACCTGTTTGGCAACGAATGGGAGCTGACCAAGAGCCCGGCCGGCGCAAATCAGTTCAAGGCGAAAGGCGACGTCGCGACAATTCCGGACGCCTTCGACGCTTCGAAGAAACACGCGCCAACCATGCTGGTCACGGATCTCTCGCTGCGGATGGATCCGGCCTACGAGAAGATTTCCCGGCGCTTCCTAGCGCATCCGGATGAGTTCGCGGACGCGTTTGCCCGCGCGTGGTTCAAGCTCACCCACCGCGACATGGGTCCGCGCGCGCGCTATCTCGGCCCGGAGGTCCCGGCGGAGGAGCTGATCTGGCAGGACCCCGTTCCCGCCGTCGATCACAAGCTGATCGACGCCAACGACATCGTGGATCTCAAGGCCAAGATCCTCGCCTCGGGACTTTCCGTCTCCGAGCTGGTCGGGACCGCTTGGGCCTCGGCGGCGACCTTCCGCGGTTCCGACAAGCGCGGCGGGGCGAACGGGGCGCGCATCCGTCTCGCGCCGCAGAAGGACTGGGAAGTCAACCAGCCTGCCCAGTTGGCGAAGGTGCTCGAAACGCTTGCGGGCATCCAGAGTGCGTTCAACGGCGCGGCAACTGGCGGCAAGAAAGTCTCGCTTGCCGATCTGATCGTTCTCGGCGGTTCTGCCGCCATCGAGCAGGCCGCGAAAAAGGCCGGGCACGACGTGACCGTTCCATTCGCGCCCGGCCGCACGGACGCCTCGCAGGAGCACACCGACGTAGAGTCATTCGACTATCTCGAGCCGGCTGCGGATGGCTTCCGCAACTACCTCAAGGCCAAATACGCCGTGTCGGCGGAGGAGCTTCTGATCGACAAGGCGCAACTCCTGACGCTGACCGCGCCGCAGATGACCGTTCTCGTTGGCGGCCTGCGCGTCTTGGGCGCGAACCACGGCAAGTCGCAGCACGGCGTCTTCACGAGGCGGCCAGAGACGCTGACCAACGACTTCTTCGTGAACCTCTTGGACATCAGCACCGAGTGGAAGGCGACCTCGGACGAAAATGTGTTCGAGGGACACGACCGCAAGAGCGGCCAACCGAAATGGACCGGCACGCGTGTCGATCTCATCTTCGGTTCGAACGCTGAGCTGCGCGCCCTTGCTGAAGTCTATGGCTCCGCCGACGCGCAAGAGAAGTTCGTTAAAGACTTCGCTGCGGCCTGGACCAAGGTGATGAACGCCGATCGCTTCGACCTTGCCTGATTTCAGCTGAAGGGCCGCTAACTTCCAGCTGGGTTCGGGCTTCAGGTCCGGGGCAGATCGCAGCCATGCACGTCTGCGCCCGGACGCCTGAGAGGAGGCTCGCATGCCTCATGCGGCGGAAGGTGACTGTCGGGAGGAGCTACGCAGCGCTGGCCTTTCCAGGCACCCGACGCTGGCTCGTCTGCTCGCGCTCTTGCGCGCCGCGGAGGAGACGCATCTCGGGCTGGGGGAGGTAGTGCGCATGGCCGCAGAGACCGGGCTCGCCGCGACGCCCCCGGAGCTCGCCCGCCAGCTGGAGACACTCGCTGACCACGGGCTGCTCGGCCGGCTGCCAACCACGGCGGCCGAGCCTGTGTTCGACACCGACCCCAAGCCGCATTCTCACCTGGTCTATGAGCAGCCGCCTCAGATCGTCGATCTCCACCTCTCGCCCGAGACGCTGTTGGCGATCCTCCGTCAGGCGCTGGCCGAACGGCCTGACGGTGTCGAGATCATGGTCCGCTTCCGAGCGAATCCGGCGCCGGGAGGCATCGACCCCCCCAATCATTGATGGGCTAACCTATCGCGACCTCAACTTCTCGCACGAAAAGGCTTGACGATTCACCGAAAGTGTCGTTACTATCGGCGCCTTTCCTTTGGGATTGCGAGAAGGAGCGAGCGACATGGATGGCGAGGCGCCGATGACCGGCCGAGCGCGGCCGCTGCACGATGCGAACGGCCGCTTCGCCCACGGCAATCCGGGCCGGCGCAAGGGCTCGCGCAACCGGATGACCAACCAGCTGGCGCTGGGCCTGCTGGACGACATGGCCCTGAACGAAGAGGCCAACATCGAGCGGCTGCGGCGCTGGTTCTTCCCGCAGTACGTGCAGCTGATGGCCCGCTTCATCCCGCGCGAGGCCGCCCGCCCGCGGCCCGATTTCGCCGACTATGCGCCGCAAGAGACCGCGCGGGTGCTGGCGGCGGCGCGCCGGGCGCTGGAGGCCGCCGAGCGCGGCGAGGCCGGGCTCGATGCGCTGCTGGCGGTGCTGGAGCAGGATCCCGCCATGCTGGGGCCGGAAGGCATGCGCAAAGATATATCGAACGACGTAAAGTACGTTGAATCTACGTCACCGCCGGCGCCGCCCGCCCTCGCCGACGACAGCACGCTCAAGTGCGGGCCACTGCGGCGGAACGACTGATCAAAAACTCCTGGACCAGGCGCTGGTTGCCGGACGGGCGCGCCACGCCCGCTCCGGCGCGCAAGGTGGGGCGGCTTTCCCGCGAGGCCGCGACGGATTATCTAACTGCCATGATCCCCCGCTACGCCCGGCCGGAGGCCGCCGAGATCTGGTCGCCGCAGACCCGGTTCACGATCATGTTCGAGATCGAGGCCCACGCGGCGGACGCCATGGCCGAGCTGGGCGTCATCCCGAAGGCCGCCGCCGAGCGCATCTGGGAGCGCGGGCGCGGCGTGATCTGGAACGTCGAGCGCATCGACGAGATCGAGCGGGAGACCAAGCACGACGTCATCGCCTTCACGACCCACGTCGCCGAGATCGTCGGGGAAGAGGCGCGCTTCCTGCACCAGGGCATGACCTCGTCGGACGTCAACGACACGGCGCTGGCGGTGCAGCTGACGCGGGCCACCGACCTCTTGCTGGAGGACGTCGAGCTGGTGCTGGCGGCGCTGAAGAAGCGGGCGTTCGAGTACAGGCTGACGCCCTGCGTCGGCGCGCAGCCACGGCATCCACGCCGAGCCGACCACCTTCGGGCTGAAGCTGGCCAGCCACTACGCCGAGTTCGTCCGCGCCCGCGAGCGGCTGGCGATGGCGCGGTTCGAGATCGCCACCTGCGCCATCTCCGGCCCGGTCGGCACCTTCGCCTCGGTCGATCCGCGGGTCGAGGCGCACGTGGCCGAGAAGCTCGGGCTGGCGGTCGAGCCGATCTCCACCCAGGTGATCCCGCGCGACCGCCACGCGGCCTACTTCGCGGCGCTGGCGGTGGTCGCCTCGTCGATGGAGCGGCTGGCGGTGGAGATCCGCCACCTGCAGCGCACCGAGGTGCGGGAGGCCGAGGAGTATTTCGATCAGGGCCAGAAGGGCTCGTCGGCGATGCCGCACAAGCGCAACCCGATCCTGACCGAGAACCTCACCGGCCTCGCGCGCCTGATCCGCTCGGCGGTGGTTCCGGCGCTGGAGGACGTGGCGCTCTGGCACGAGCGCGACATCAGCCACTCGTCGGTGGAGCGCGGCATCGCGCCGGACGCCACCGTGCACCTCGACTTCGGGCTGCGGCGCCTGGCGAGCGTGGTCGAGCGGCTGCTGGTCTATCCGGAGAACATGGCGCGGAACCTCGAGCGCACCGGCGGGCTCGTCCACTCGCAGCGCGTGCTCTTGGCGCTGACCCAGAAGGGGCTGTCGCGCGAGGCCGCCTACGCCGCCGTGCAGCGCAATGCGATGACGGTGTGGCGCGACGGCGGCCAGTTCATCGACGTGCTGAAGGCCGACCCGGAGGTGCGCCCGCATTTCACCGACGCCGAGCTCGCCGCGCTCTTCGAGCCCGCCTGGCACTTCGCCCACGTGGACACGATCTTCGAGCGCGTGTTCGGCGCCGACGCCGTCGCCAAGCCGCAGCGGGCCGCGGCGGAGTAGCTACTCCGCCGCCACCGCCTGCCGGGCCGCCACCGCCGTGCCGAGGTGGCGCACGAAGAAGCGCTCCCAGCTGGCGCCCTCGAAGTCGGGGATGTCCATGTGGCCGCCGGGGTTGACGTGCATCGTCTTCTCTTTCGAGGCGAAGGCGTTGAAGAGCGCGATCCCCGCCTCGCGCGGCGCCACCGCGTCCTCCCACTGGAAGACGAACTCCACCGGGATGGCGATCTTGGCGGCGGCCTCGGCCATGTCGCTCGCCCCTTCGCGCAGGCCCGCCAGGCCGAAGACGGCGCAGGTGATGCGCGGCTCGGCGGACACGAACGGCACGCCGATCGCCGTGCCCATCGAGACGCCCCAGTAGCCGACCGGGCCGCCGGCGCCGACGAAGTCGAAGCCCTGCGCCGCGTCGAGCGCCGCCTTCCACTCGGGCGCGGCCAGCTTCGAGCGCTCGCCCATCTGGCGCATGCGCTCGGGCGTGAAGCCGGCCGGCGCCTCGCCGCGCACCCGCGCGCCGACGTCGCGCATCAGCGTCACGGCCTCCTCGCGCGAGATGCGGTCGCCGTGGCCGGGCGCGTCGATGGCGAGCGTCGCATAGCCGAGGCGCCTGGCGTAGTGCGCGGCGCGGGTGCGGATGCCGGGGGTCTTCTTGTGCTGCGAGCCGCCGTGGCCCATCAGCACCAGCGGCCGCGGCCCTGCCGCGCCGTCCGGCGCCCAGATCACCGCCGGCACGCTCTCGCCGGCCACGCTGACGGTGAAGGAGCGGCGGGTAACCCCGTCGTCGGTGCGCACGTCCGGTGAATTCCATCGGGGCTCTCCCTGTGTCCTTGGCTTTCTGGGGCTTTCTGGCGCTATGGTTTCGGTGATCAGGGGTGACCAGCAACCCCGCGCGCGTCAAGAACCATCCTAGGGAGCAGAGCCATGGACGAGGTGATGGACCGCGATCTGGCCGCCGCCGAGCCGCCGGCCGGCTGGCGCGACGGCGGCATGCTGGACGGCCGCTTCCCGGTCGCCTTCGAGGCCTCGGCGCCCGCGGCGATGCAGGTGATGATGGCCTACTTCACGGCGCTCGTGCGACGGGACCTGAAGGCGATCGCCGCGACGCTGCACTTCCCGTTCGCGATCTACGAGGCGATCAACGCCGACGTCTACGAGACGCCCAAGGCCTTCATCGAGGCGCCGCCGTATCAGTTCGACTTCTCCGGCGAGCAGCCGGTGAAGGGACATGGCGGATTGTCCGTCATGCCGGGGAGCTACGACATGCTGGCCGGCCTGGAGCTGATGACCTTCAACCCGATCAACGTCGGCGTCGCGCTGAGCTTCACGCGGCACGCGCCGTGGGGCGAGAAGCTGGAGACCTGCGAGGGGATCTACGCGGTCACCAACAACGACGGGCGCTGGGCGATCCAGCTCTGCTCGACGATCTTCACGCCGGCGTTCCAGGAGGGCGCCCAATACCGCGACGCGGTGGAGGCGAACCTCAGGCACAGCCGCGACTGGATGATCGGCTGGTCGCACTCCGACGGCCAGATCCTCGCCTCGCGGCGGCCCTCGCCGGGGCGGCAGGCCAGCGTCTCCGGCGGCTCGAAGGTGCGCGACGCCGACCCGGTGGGCGGGCCGATGGCCGGCAACTTCCTGTCCTCCGCGCGCACGCGCCGGCCGATGTCGATCTACGGGACCGAGGCGATCGCCTCGCGGCTCAGCGTGCGCCAGATCGCCACCGGCGAGCAGGCGCAGGCGCACACCCCGCAGAGCCAGTTCGACAACTTCAACAACTCCGCCCGCGGCGGCTTCGAGACCTACGGCTACACGCTGGTGCTGCCGAACCAGCGGGTGCTGCACGCCACGGTGGACAAGGCCCACACCTTCGGCGGCTACATCCGCTACACCCCGCAAAGCGAGATGATCAGCGAGACCCGCTCGCTCGGCATCATGACCTACGTCGACCAGACCTGGGGCGCGGCGGGCATGCTGGGCCAGTGCATGTACCGGGACCGGACGAACGACGTACGCACCACCGCTCCTCACCCGTAGCGAAGCGTACGGGGGAGGTGTCACGCGGAGCGTGACGGAGGGGGCAAGCGCGCTTCAGCCCGCACGCGCTCCGCCGCTGCGTCCGGATCGTGCAGAACCTCGCGATCGGTGATCCGCAGCACCCGGCAACCGCGCTCGCGAAGGTATTCATCGCGCCAGGCATCACGGAGCTGACGATCTTCGTCGCGGTGCACGCCGCCGTCCACCTCGACCACCAGCTTCGAGGCCGAGCAGAAGAAGTCAGCGATGTAGGGCCGATCGGGTGCGCGGCGGAAGGTCGGCTGGCCGGGAACGCGGGCGCGCAGACGAACCCAAAGCAAGACCTCCGAGCGGGACATGTCGCGTCTCGGCGAGCGCATGCGGAATAAAGTAAAGGTTGTTTGCCCCCTCCGTCACGCTCCGCGTGACACCTCCCCCGTACGCTTCGCTACGGGTGAGGAGTGGGCGACGCATTGCTGCCAGCCTGCTGTCAGCACTGAACGGGCTGCGCTGGCTTTCCGCTCGCCCGCGCCTACCTTGCCGGGCATGGCGAGACCCTCCAGCGGCGTGTCCGAGGCGGCCGGCGTGTTCGTGTACGACGGCGACCAGGCGCCGGCGCTGTGGACGCCGCATCGGCCGATCGCGCCCCGACAAGATGGAGGGCGGCAAGCGGTTCAGGCTGGTCAGCGACTATGCCGCCGCCGGGGACCAGCCGGAGGCGATCGCGCGAGCTGACGGCGGGCGTTCGAGGCGCGCGAGCACGACCAGGTGCTGCTGGGGGTCACCGGCATCGGGCAAGACCTTCACCATGGCGCGGATCATCGAGGAGACCCAGCGCCCGGCGCTGATCCTGGCGCACAACAAGACCCTGGCCGCGCAGCTCTACAGCGAGTTCAAGTCGTTCTTCCCGGAGAACGCGGTCGAGTACTTCGTCAGCTACTACGACTACTACCAGCCCGAGGCCTACGTCCCGCGCACCGACACCTACATCGAGAAGGACTCGTCGATCAACGAGCAGATCGACCGCATGCGCCACTCGGCGACCCGGGCGATCCTGGAGCGCGACGACGTCATCGTGGTCGCCTCGGTCAGCTGCATCTACGGCATCGGCTCGGTGGAGACCTACTCGGCGATGACCTTCACCCTGAAGCCGGGGCAGAAGGTCGAGCGAGAAGCAGCTGATGGCCGACCTGGTGGCCCAGCAGTACAAGCGCAACGACAACGCCTTCGAGCGCGGCACCTTCCGCCGCCGCGGCGACACCATCGAGATCTTCCCCGCCCACTACGAGGACCGCGCCTGGCGCGTCGCCCTGTTCGGCGACGAGGTGGAGGCAGATCAGCGAGTTCGACCCGCTGACCGGCAAGAAGACCGGCGAGCTCGGCCAGATCCGCGTCTACGCCAACAGCCACTACGTGACGCCGCGCCCGACGCTGATCCAGGCGATCGGCCGCATCAAGGCGGAGCTGAAGGAGCGGCTCGACTGGCTGGTGCGCGAGGGCAAGCTGCTGGAGGCGCAGCGCCTGGAGCAGCGCACCACCTTCGACCTGGAGATGATCGAGGCCACCGGCAGCTGCGCCGGCATCGAGAACTACAGCCGCTACCTCACCGGCCGGCGCCCCGGCGAGCCGCCGCCGACCTTCTTCGAATACATCCCCGACAACGCCCTGCTGTTCGTCGACGAGAGCCACCAGACCGTGCCGCAGATCGGCGCCATGTACCGCGGCGACTACCGCCGCAAGTTCACCCTGGCCGAGTACGGCTTCCGCCTGCCCAGCTGCATGGACAACCGGCCGCTGAAGTTCGAGGAGTGGGAGGCGATGCGGCCGGACACCGTGTTCGTCTCCGCCACGCCCGGCCCCTGGGAGCTGGAGAAGACCGGCGGCGTCTTCGTCGAGCAGGTGATCCGCCCCACCGGCCTGATCGACCCGCCGGTGGAGGTGCGCCCGGTCGCGCAAGGGCGGCGCGTCAGCCAGGTCGACGACGTGATCGCCGAGTGCCGCGACGTCGCCCTGCGCGGCTACCGCACCCTGGTCACCGTGCTGACCAAGAAGATGGCCGAGGACCTCACCGAGTACATGCACGAGCAGGGCCTGCGGGTCCGCTACATGCACTCCGACATCGACACCCTGGAGCGCATCGAGATCATCCGCGACCTGCGGCTCGGCGCCTTCGACGTGCTGGTGGGCATCAACCTGCTGCGCGAGGGCCTCGACATCCCCGAGTGCGGCCTGGTGGCGATCCTCGACGCCGACAAGGAGGGCTTCCTGCGCTCCGAGACCAGCCTGATCCAGACCATCGGCCGGGCGGCGCGCAACATCGACGGCAAGGTGATCCTCTACGCCGACAGCGATCACCGGCTCGATGGAGCGGGCGATGGCCGAGACCAGCCGCCGCCGCGAGAAGCAGGCCGCCTTCAACGCCGAGCAACGGCATCACGCCGGAGAGCATCAAGAGCCAGATCAAGGACATCCTCGCCAGCCCCTACGAGCGCGACCGCGTGACCGTCGACGCCGGCGTCGCCGAGGACGCCACGCCCGTTCCTCGGCCACAACTTCCAGACCACCCTGCGCGAGCTGGAAAGCCGCATGAAGCAAGGCCGCCGCCGACCTGGAGTTCGAGGAGGCCGCGCGGCTGCGCGACGAGATCAAGCGCCTGAAGATGCTGGACCTGGAGTTCGCCAACGAGGCGCTGACCCCGGAGGGCGAGCCGGTGGACCGCGGCGCGGTGAAGCTGGCGCGGGCGGAAGCCCGGGCCGAGGCGGCGGAGCGCTATCGCCGCGGCGGAAGGCGGCGGCGCGGGCCGTAGACCCTCCCGCGACCGCGGAGCGGAGACGCGAAGCAGTCAAAGCGGGGGTCAAGGTTGTTCAGCCACGGAAAACACGGAAAGCACGGACGCTTTGCGGCCAACGAGGCGCCCGGCATTCCGTGTTTTCCGTGTTTTCCGTGGCCATACTTTCGACGACCTGCGGGCGCCGCGCGTGTTACGCTAGCGCGTGGGGAAGAGGAAGTCGGCGGCGCGGATGAGCGGATTGACGTCGAGGCGTGCGCAAACGGTGGCCTGGCTGCGCCGCAACGGCGCCCACACCGGCATGGAGCTGCTGGTCAACGCCGTGCTGCCGTTCGTGGTCTACAGCCTCGCCGACCCCAGGCTCGGCGACGTCGGCGCGCTGATCGCCTCGGCGGCGCCGCCGACCCTGTGGGCGCTCGCCGAGTTCGTGCGCCGCCGGCGCGTCGACGCGCTCTCGATGCTGGTGCTGGCCGGCATCGTGCTCTCGCTGCTGGCCCTGATGGGCGGCGGCGGCGCGAAGTTCCTGCAGCTGCGCGAGAACCTGGTCACCGGCGCGATCGGCCTGATCTTCCTGGGCTCGATCGCCGTCGGCCGGCCGCTGATCTTCTACCTGGCGCGCGCCACCATGACGCGCAACTCGGCCGACGAGGCGGCCTCGTTCGAGGCGATGAAGGACAGCGACCGCTTCAAGCACACCATGCTGGTGATGACCCTGGTCTGGGGCCTCGGCCTGGTCGGCCGCACGGCGGCGGCCTGCGTGCTGGTGTTCAGCGTGCCGATCCCGACCTACCTGATCCTCAGCCCCATCCTCGGCTACGCCACCATGGGCGCCCTGGGCGGCTTCACCCTGTGGTACGCGGCGCGCCAACGGAGGCTCGGCGCAGCGGAACGCGCGGCGCGGGAGGCGCTGGGCCGCCCGGCGCCGACCGCCGCGGCGCCATGGCCGCACGGAGGCGCCGCCGACTGGGGGTCCGAAGCCGCGCGGCCGCGCGACGAGGCAGCGCTTGAATAAATGCTCGACCTGGAGTTCGCCAACAAGGCATGACGCCGGAAGGCCAGACGGCGGACCGAAGCGCAGCGAAGTTGGCCGGGGCTGAAACGCGGGCCGAGGCGGCGGAGCGGTGTCGGCGAGGAGAAAGGCGCTAGCGGGCGTGGGGACATCTACAGCTACAGACATGCCGACCGCCGTTCCAGACAACCTCGGGTAATTCCGAGCAGACGGGGCGTATTTCCCGAGTGGGGGCATTGCTCGGATGTCGGCCAGCTTACCGCTAATCGGTATCTGTTTGGCGTCGGCCGCGCAAAGCAGCCGCGCGGTAGCGTGCCGTGAGAGGTTCTGCGCCTACTTCTTGGGTTACATGCCGATCTGGGTCGCTCCTGCTGCACGAGTGCAAGGACGTCGACCTCGCGGTGTGGCTTGACCACACGGATCGCCTCGCCGACCTCGGCCGCGCTCGCAACCGGGCAGTGACAGACCTGCACGTGCGGTCGGCCGTCGGCGTCGCCCACCACCAGGTCGACGTGTTCCTGTTCGCGCCGGCGACGAACGCCTACCTCGGCCGGCTCTGCAGCTTCGCAACGTGCCCGAAGGGCAAGCCCGAATGCCTGGTCCCCGGCTACGGCGCCGTCCCGCTGCTGAAGCAACACGAACACTTCGCGATCTACCCCGATGCCCTGGCGGACGACTGCATCCTTCGCTTGTTCGACCGCGAGCGTGGCTGGCTGGCCAAGGCCGCCGAGTTGGGTCGCGCCACCCCGAATGGCGGCGCGCAACAGGCGCCGCTGACGCCGCTCGAAGGCTCCGGCCGCGGACTCTGGGGCGACGACAGCACCGACACGCTGCACAGGCTGCGCGAATAGCCGACCACCTCCCGAAGCGCGCGCCAACCCGCGACGCCGACCGCGCCTTGAGCGCCGGCGACGAGGCGCTGGCCCGCCGCTGCCGCGCCGTGCTGGAGCCATGGCGCACCGTGCCGCTCGACGCCGACATCGCCGAGACCGCCGCGCTGGCGCGCGGAGGCGGCGCAACATCCGCGCGGGGCCGGCGGCGGCGGTGGCCCTAACGTCCGAACCGCGGACCAGCCGAAGCACCGCCGCTACGTTTGTAAGAGACACCCTGGAAACACTCAAAGTTGCGCGTTACGTGTAGCTTAGCCATTGTCACATCGAGACCCACACCTTCACGCCGGCGATCATCCGTGAGCGGCCGCCGCTGGCGCCGACCGCCCGGCGCGCCGGCTGGGTGGGCTCGAACATCCTGCTGCGCGACGTGCCCCAGCCCCCTCCACCACGCTGCGCGTGGTCCCCCTCCCCCGTCGTCTTCGCGACGGTGGAGGAGCGCGGCAAGGTCTGGCTGGTGCGGGGCGGCGAGGCGCTGGGGCGTGATGCGGTGCTGGCGCAGTGGCGCTCGACGCTCTTCCTGCGCGAGGCGGGGGCTGCGGCGCGCCGCTGGCTGATCGAGGTGATGAAGTGCGCCGAGGCGCGCCCCCTCCGTCAGCCCGCTCCGCGGTCTGCCACCTCCCCCGCACTCTGCGGTGCGAGGGAGGAGCGCGGGAGAGTTTCGAGCTGGCGGACGTCTACGCCTTCGAGCCGCGGCTCGCCGCGCTCTATCCCGGCAACAACAACGTGCGCCCGAAGATACGCCAGCAGCTGCAGGCGCCGCGCGACCGCGGCTGGCTCGAGTTCCTGGGGCGGGGGCGGTATCGGGTGCGGGGGGCGGTGGAATGATCCGCTGGCCCTCCCACCTGTCAAGGCGGCGACCTGGGGCCTAGGGTGTTTGCGGCGCGCCTGGCGTGGTCGCATTTCGGCCCCACGCGCGGCGCCTCCTGGAGTACCGGGCAGCACGGAGTTTTCGATGCGCAAGACACTGCTTCTCGTGGGACTGGCGGGCGCCGTCGCGGCGGCGCCGTCCCTCGCCAGCGCCCAGCCCTATTACGGACACGGCGACTGTTACAGCCATCGCGTGGCGGGCACGGTGCTTGGCGGCCTCGGCGGGGGCGCCATCGGCGCCGCGGCGGCCGCCGGCGTGGCGGTGACGCCGTGGGCCTGGGCGGGGGCCGGCATCGGCGCGCTGATCGGCCATGCGATCGGGGTCTCGAGGTGCCGCAACCACTACTACGGCTACGGCGGCTACTACGGCCGCCCCTACTACCGCGGCTACTACGGCTATCCGCCGCCGCCGCCCCGTCCTTACCCCTACGGGTACTACGGGTACGGGCGCGGCTACTACGACGCCGGGTACGTCTACGAGCGGCGCGTTCCCCCGCCTCCCCCGCCGTACGGCTACGACGCCGGGCCCGGCTACCCTGGGCCAGGCTACGACGGCCGCGGCCAGGACGATGGGCAATATGCGCCGGAGCAGGGGCAGTATGCGCCGCAGCAGGGGCAGTATGCGCCGGAGCCGGCGCCGTATGCACGGGCGCCGAGAGGGTAGTCGGCGCCCCGATCCAGGAACAGGCGCCGGAGGCCCCCACCCGCTCGGTCGCTGGCGCGAATCCAGCGCGAACGAGCCCTGCCCCGCGCCCCCTCCACCGCTTCGCGGTTCCCCTCCCCCGCGCTCTGCGGCGCGGGTGAGGAGAAGCGCCTTCGCCCGCGCTCCGCGGTGGCGCGGGCGCTTTCGGTTGCGGCGAAGCTGGCGTATCGATGTTACGTTGTCGAAACAACGGCCCGGGAGCGAGGCGATGCGGTGGGTGTTGATGGGCGTGGCTGTCGTGGCCGCGGCGGCTTTGGCGGGGTGCGGCAAGCCGGCCTCGAACGCGACTGGGAACGCGGCGGACAACAGCGCGGCGGCGGCCAACGTCGCGGCGGCGGCGCCGGCCGCGCCAGCGGCGGCTGCGGCGGCCGGGCCGGCGGGGCCGATCGCGGTCAGCGACTTGCCGGCGCCGACCGCCGGGCAGTGGACGCGGGTCTCCAGCCAGGACGGCGGCGCGGCGCAGACCGACAGCAAGTGCTTCGACGGCAAGCCGATCGATCCCAACGAGGGGATGCCGACGGCCTGCGCCAAGCTGGACGCCGAGCGCACGGCCACGGGCGGCTTTAAGGTGAGCGGCGACTGTCCCAACAACGGCGTCGACGCCAAGCTGACGCTGGCGGGCGAGGGCGACTTCAAGAAGAGCTTCACCACCGACGCCACGATGACCATGACCGGCGGCCCGGGCGGCGCGATGACGACCAAGAACCACTCGGTCTACACCTACGTCGGGCCGACCTGCTCGAAGTAGGCGCTCGCCGGTCGGATGCGCGCCGGATCTGGCGGGATTTGGCGCGCTGCTTCCGAACGAGATCGAGCCCCGGCCCCGCGCCCCCTCCACCGCTTCGCGGTCCCCCTCCCCCGGCGTCTGCGCGCCGGGGGAGGAGATGAAACACTGGAAGTAACGATACGCTTGACCGCGATTTAAGCGCGGGGTAGGACGGGCGGATGAAGCTGCAACTGGATGAGCGGCGGGCGGCGGCGCGTGGGCGCGGCGCCGCGACTGGGGCGCCGTTGTTTACGGGTGCTTTGCGGTGAGGTTTACGGGCGCGGCGCATGACACGGTCGGCGAGATCGAGGCGCGGCCTTGCGCCCCCTCCACCACGCTTCGCGTGGTCCCCCTCCCCCGCGCTCTGCGGCGCGGGGGAGGAGAATGAAGGGGAACCACCGCTGTTTGTGGTGGTTTGTGGTGGATCAGCGCGGGTTGGCGCCGACGGCGGGGGGCTCGACGTTGGCCGCGCCGCCGCCCTGGCCGGCCTCGCCGGCGGGCCGGGTCGGGAGGCTGAGGGGGGCGGTGGGGTCGTTGGCGGTGAAGGCGACGCCGATGCGCACCGGGCTGCCGCCGATCGGCTCGCCGTCGATCACGCGCGGCTTCAAGAGGAAGTCGCCGGCGAGGTCGAGGGCGGCCTGGCCGAAGCCGTAGCCGGTGGGCTGCTCGTCGTAGACGTGGCACTCGGCGAGCTTGCCGCTCAGCAGCACCACGCACTCGATCTGCGCGCCGCCCTGCACCTGGTCGTCGAGCGCGCGCGGCGGGTAGGCGGCCTGGACCTGGGCGTTGGAGGGCTTGGCGACGATCTCGGCGCTCTTCACGACATGCGCCATGCGGGTGATGTCGGGGGCGATGTAGGGCGCGCGCAGCGTGAAATGGATCGTCATGTCGGCGGCGGGCTGGCTGGCGGCGTCCTTCAGGAGCAGCTTCGGGTTGGGCGGCGACTTGGCGGCCATGGCGAGCGCGGCGGCGCCGAAGCCCTGGCCGGCCGGGTCCTCGGAGATCAGCGTGCAGCCGACGAGGGCGAGGTGGTCGTCGCGCTTGCAGTGGATGACGGCCTGGCCCTCGACGCCGGCGGCCTTGGCGGCCGCGGGGTAGTAGGCGAGCACCGGGTCGACGAGCGTGACGTGGCTCGGCGCGGACGCGGCGGCGGGCGGCGCAGTCTGGGGCGCAGCGCTGGCGGCGGGCGCGTCAGTCTGGGCATGGGCGGCGATCGAAACCGCGGCGAGCGCGCCCGCCAGGCCAAGCACCGCACCACCGCACCGCATCACGCGACCTCCCGAGGACGGCCGCGATATCACCCTGCGAGTGCGCCGGGGGCAAGGGGCGGACAGTCGCGGCGTGGCGGGCGCCGGAATGGGACCACGAACCTCACGAACCTCACGAACGGCCCTGCCTACCCCGCTCATCCCGGCAAAGGCCGGGACCCAGGAAAGACTTTGATGCGTCGTGGTCCTGGAGTTGAACCACGAAGGACACGAAGGTCACGAAGGCGCGCTTCGCGCGCAAGAGATCGTCCAGCGCTGCAGAGAGATCAGCCGGCGCGCCTGCGGCGCGCCCTTTGTGTCCTTCGTGTCCTTCGTGGTTGACCCGTCTGGCTATTTCCTGGGTCCCGGCCTTCGCCGGGATGAGCGGGGTGGGCGTGGGGCAGAAATCCTGGCTTGGCCGTGGCGGCGGGGCGGGCGTAGGAAGGCGGGCACGCGACGGGCGGGGCCAAGACGCTCGCGCATCGGGAGGCTTTGTCGATGATGATCCCCAAGTCTTCAGTGATGGTTGCCGCGCTGTGCGCAGCGGCCCTGGGCGCCGTGGCGGCGCTGGCGCTGGCGGGCCGGGCGGGCTCGCAGCAGATGCCGACCGCCGCAGCACGACTACAAGGCCGCGCCGGCCGGCAAGTATGCGATCGACCCGCAACACACCGGCCTCGTGGCGCGCATCCCGCACCTGGGCTTCTCCTACTCGATCTTCCGCTTCCAGACGGTGGCCGGCGATCTGGCCTGGAACCCGGCCGATCCGAAGGCGGACTCGCTGAACGTCACCGTCGATCCGAAGTCGATCACCACTGCGCCGGTGGAGGGCTTCAGCCAGGAGATCGCCGACAAGTACCTGAAGGCGGCGCAGTTCCCGAGCGCGACCTTCGTCTCCACCGCCTTCCATCCGGACAGCGCCACGCACGGCAAGGTGGAAGGCGACCTGACGGTGGCGGGGGTGACCAAGCACGTGACGTTCGACGTCGACCTGGTGGGGGCCGGCAAGGGCTTCCGCGGCCCGGTGATCGGGGTGACGGCGAAGACCGAGCTCGACCCGAAAGCCTACGGACTGCCGCCCTTCATGACCCCGATCGAGCTGATCATCGACACGGAATTCGACGGGCAGGGCTGACCTTCCCTCCCCATCATGGGAGGGATGCGCGGTTGACGACAATTTAACCGCGCGGTTCCCTCTCCGCTCAGGCCGCGGCGGCGGCTTCGGCGAGGCGGGGCCAGGTGGTGGCGGCGAAGCTGGGGCGGGCGTTCAGGCGCGCCAGCCAGCGCGGCGATCGGCGCGCCCTTCAGCATCTCGGCGCCCTCGGCGCATTCGGAGAGCAGGTCGAGATGCGGACCGGCATGGACATCGGCGAGCGTGAAGGTCTCGCCCGCCAGGTACGGGGCTCGTCTCCAGGAAGCCGGCCAGCACCTCGACCGCGTGGCGCGTGGCGGGGATGGCGGCGATCGCCGCCGCGTCGTTGATCGGGAAGCCCGAGCTTCGGCGCGACGACGCGGTTGAAGACCAGGGTCTTGGCGCCATTGTCGGCGAAGACGTAGGCATCGACGATGCCGATCGCCTGGTTCATCCGCGCTTCGGCCTTGGGGTCCTTGGGCGTCAGCGCGCGCGGCGTCGCCGTGGGTGGCGTCGATGTAGCGGACGATAGCCTGGGTCTCGTAGAGCCAGAAGCCGTCGTCCTCGACGGCAGGGGATCGCGCCCGAACGGGTGGTGGGCGAGGTAGGCCGGCTGCTTGTGCTGGCCGGGCGTCACCGGCGCCAGGCGATAGGGCGCGTTCTTCTCGTGGCAGGCGACGAGCACGGCGCGGCCGTAAGGGCTGCCGGGAATGGTGTGGACGGTGAGCATGGCGCTCTCCCTTGCTTATGAGACTTCAGTGAGACGCTTGTCAGGACGGCTTTTCGACAAGCTCGGCGTACATTTTCAGCAGGCCCTGCCAGCCGCCGTCGCTGTCGAACGCCGCGCGCGCGCCCTCGGCGCCCTTCGCCCATCCGCTCCAGATGGCGATGCTCGAGCTCGACGCGCGTGGCGCCGCCGACCTCGGGCGTGAAGGTGACCTCGACCTCGGTGAGCAGCTCGGGGTCGTATTTCCAGTCAGAGCCGATGCGCCAGGCCAGCAGCACGCGGCGCGGCGGCTCCCAGGCGATCACGTCGCCCCACTCGGCCTCGGTCCCGTTCTCCAGCCGGCCGTACCAGCGGCCGCCGACCTTGCCCTCGATGACCGCCTCCTGCAGCGGCGCCTCGCCGATCGAGTGGCTGCGCGGCCACCAGGCGTCGAACCGCTCGGTGAACACGGCGAAGGCGCGCTCCGGCGTCGCCTTGACGCTGACGGACTTCCGCACCGGCGCGGGCTTGATGGCCAGGTTCGCTTTTTCCGGGTTCATTGGTCTTCGTCCTTCTCGCTTGCAGGATGGGTGAGCGCATCGCGCTCGATCTCGGCCTTCAGCGCGACGAGCGCGCCGTCCCAGAACTGGTCGAGCCAGGCGCGCATGGCGCCCAGTCCCTTGGGATCGATGGCGTAGATGCGCCGGGATCCGTCCTGGCGGTCGCTCACCAGCCCCGCCTCCTTCAGCACCTTCAGATGCTGCGAGACCGCCGGCCGGCTGACCGGCATCCCCGCGGCGATCTCGCCCACCGCCATCGGCCGCGCCGAGAGCCGCTCCAGCACCCGGCGGCGGGTCGGATCGGCGATCGCGGCGAAGGCGGCGTTTCCGTAAGCCATGACTTACCGTAAGCGGTGACTTACGTCCCTGTCAAGCCCGCGTGCTCGCCGCTGTGGCCTGCCCATGCTAGAGCTCGCGGCGGATTTGGACCGGCGAGTGGCTGGCGGGGGGTTGTTATGCGTGTATCCAAACCGGCCGCCTGCGCGGCGCTTGGCGTGGCTGTGGGACTGACGCTGCTAGCGGGCTGCTCGAAGGGCGGCGGGGCGGCCAGCAACGGGGCGGCGGGCGGTACGGCGGCCGCGCCGCCGGCGAGCGGCCCGGACGTGAACATCGCCGCCAGCGACCTGCCGCACCTGAAGGCCGGCTACTGGGAACAGACTACGACCACCAACGGCGCGGGCCCCGAGGTCCACCGCTTCTGCTCCAGCGGCAAGCCGGTCTCGCCACCGGCGCAGATGGGCCGCGGCTGCTCGACCTTCTCGTTCAAGCGCACCTTCCTGGGCGCCATCGTCGTCGACGCCGACTGCGCCGAGGGGCCGGTCTCGTCGAAGATGCACATGACGGCGAGCGGCGACTTCAACTCGACCTACGTCGCCGACAGCCAGGTCTCGATCGTCATGCAGGGCCGGCCGGCGTCGAACTTCAGCACCCACTCGGTGTCGCGCTGGATCGGCCCGTGCCCCGCCGGCGCGGCCCCGGACGACTGAGCCCAGGACTGCTCCGAGGACCGCTCGCGGTCAGACGACGCCGCGCGCCGCCTCCGGGTGGCGGGCGAGCCAGTGGACGGCGTAGCTGCAGATCGGCACGAGGGTCGCGCCCTCGGCCCGCGCGGCCTCGACCAGGCCCTGCATGAAGCGCCCCGCCGCGCCGGAGCCCCTCAGGCTCGGCGGCGCCTCGACGTGGTCGATGTAGAGACGCGGTCCATCGCGGCGATAGTCCGCGAAGACCATCTGGCCGGCCTCGACCATCTCGAACCGGCTCTGCTGCCGGTTGTCTTTGACTTCAGACATGAAACTTCTTCCGCCTCGCGCCTGGCGACGATCGCGACTATTCTCGCCTAGTCAAAGATAGAGCTTCGAGGAGCCCGCCGCCATGCGTGCAGCTACGCCGATACTGGCGCTCGCCGCGCTCGCCGCGCTCGGCGCCTGCAACCGGACGCACTCCAGCGCCAAGGTCGCCATCCCGGCCGCCGACACCGCCCCCGCCGGCCCGCAGATGGCCGCCGGCCTCTGGCGCCAGCGCGTCACGGGCGACCGCGGCGTCAGCGTCACCCGCTACTGCCTCGACGCCGGCGCCGCCGGCGCGCTCGCCTCGTTCAACCAGCAGCTCAGCGGCCATTGCGCCGAGCATCAGATGGCGCTGACGGCCGACGGCGCGTGGCGGTTCAGGACCGCCTGCGACACCGCCTGGGGCAAGGTGGTCACCGAGGGAGCGATGCGCGGCGACTTCGCCAGCCACTACGTCGTCCAGGCGTCGCAGCAGACCGTGGCCGGCATGTCGCACGTCACCGCGGACGTGAAGCGGCTCGGCGACTGCCCGAAGGACATGAAGCCCGGCGACGTCATCCTGCCCGGCGGCGCACGCGGCCGCCTGAGCGACCTGCCGGCGAGCGCTTAAGGGCCGGACCTGATTTCACACACAGCGGATGTTCTGGAGCATTTGTAGATGAAGAAAGTCGTCTTGCTTGGCGCGGGCGTATTGGCGCTCGGTCTTGGCGCTTGCGACCAGCTGCCGTTCTTCAAGGTGACCTCGCCGCAGCGCAAGGCCGGTCTTTGGGAGCAGACGGTGCAGAGCGACCGCACCCCGAAGCCGATCGTCAGCGAGTGGTGCTTCGACGCGGCCGCCGACCGGCAGATGCCTGTGCTTGGTCGGCGGCAACGTCGCAGCGGGCCGATGGCCGCCGCCTGCAGCAAGATGTCGATGTCCAAGAGCGGCGACAGCTACGTGATGGACTCGCAGTGCAGCTTCGGCGGCGCGACCATCACCAACCATGGCGTGGTCAGCGGCGACTACACGACCCGCTACACCGTCGTCAGGACCATCAACGTCGTCAACTCGCCCGATCCGTCCCGCAACGGCGAACACAAGGCGACGGAGACCTGGGTCTACAAGGGCGCCTGTCCGCCCGAGATCGCCGCCGGTCAGGTGCAGACGCCGAGCGGCGAGGTGGTCGACATGGCCTCGCTGCGCGGCGGCCGCGGCGGTGGCGCTGGCGCTGGCGGGGGTGGCGGCGGCGGCCCAGGAGGCGGTGGCGGCGGCGGCCAGTAGCCCCCGAGCCCAAGGGCCGCCCAAGCTCAGACCCGCTCGACCGCCATGGCGACGGCCTCGCCGCCGCCGATGCACAGCGAGGCGAGCCCGCGCTTCTCGCCCCGCGCTTCCAGCGCCGAGAGCAGAGTCGCCAGGATCCGCGCGCCGGACGCGCCGATCGGATGGCCGAGCGCGCAGGCCCCGCCGTTGACGTTGGTCTTGCCGTGCTCGAGCCCCAGCTCGCGCATCGCGATCATCGCGACAACGGCGAAGGCCTCGTTGACCTCGAAGAGATCGACGTCGGCAATGGTCCAACCGGCGCGTTTCAGCGCCTTCTGCATGGCCGGAACCGGCGCGGTGGTGAAGCGGCCAGGCTCGTGGGCGTGGGCGCCGTGGCCGGCGATGCGGGCGATCGGCGTCACGCCCAGCGCCGCGGCCGTCGAGGCGCGCATCATAACCAGCGCCGCCGCCCCATCGGAGATCGAGGAGGCGTTGGCGGCGGTGATCGCACCGTCCTTGGCGAAGGCGGGCTTCAGCGCCGGGATGCGCGAGGGATCGGCCTTCAGCGGCTGTTCGTCGTCGCTGACGGTGACCACGCCGCCGCGGCCGGCGATCTCCACCGGCGCGATCTCGCGGGCGAACGCGCCGCTCTCCACGGCCCGCCTGGCGCGCGCCAGGCTCTCGATGGCGTAGGCGTCCATCTCGGCGCGGCCGATCTGGTAGGCGGCGGCGGTCTCCTCGGCGAAGGCGCCCATCAGCTTGCCGCTCTCGTAAGCGTCCTCGAGGCCGTCGAGGTACATCGAATCCATCACCCGATCGTGGCCGATGCGCGCGCCGCCGCGATGCTTGGCGAGCAGGTAGGGCGCGTTGGTCATGCTCTCCATGCCGCCGGCGACGACGATCTTCGCCGTGTCGGCCGCCAGCAGGTCGTGGCCGAGGATCGCCGCCTGCATGCCCGAGCCGCACATCTTGTTGACCGTGGTCGCCTCGACCGACAGCGGCAGCCCGGCCTTCAGCGCCGCCTGCCGGGCCGGCGCCTGGCCGAGGCCGGCCGGCAGCACGCAGCCCATCAGGATCTGCTCCACCGCCTCGGGCTCGACGCCCGCCCGCTCGACCGCCGCCTTGACCGCCACCGCGCCGAGCTCGGTCGCCGAGGCCCCGGCGAGTGCGCCCTGGAAGCCGCCCATGGGCGTGCGGGCGTAGGAGACGATGACGATCGGATCGGCGGACATGGCGCGCTCCTTTGGGGTGCGAAAGTGCATGTGCGGCGAGCGCCGGCGGCGCGCAAGTCCGCGAACCGATTTTGAGTCTCCAAACGCAACGCTTGCCATCGGTCGTCCGAGGTCGCACCTTTCCAGGCGGGAAGGACGGTGACGGATGCATGGGAAGGACGGCTGACTACTCCAACGAGCGTTGCCCCGTTGCGGCGGCGCTGCAGGTGGTGGGGGACCCCTGGACACTGCTGATCCTGCGCGACGCCTTCTTCGGCGTGCGCCGGTTCGACGAGTGGCAGTCGCGTCTCGGCGTCGCGCGCAACGTGCTGGCGGCGCGGCTGAAAGGCCTCGTCGAGCAGGGGATTCTCGAGACCAAGCTCTACAGCGAGCACCCGCCGCGCAAAGACTATGTGCTGACCCGCAAGGGCCGCGACCTGGCGCCGGTGATCGTGGCGCTGAAGGCCTGGGGCGACCAGTACGTCTATGGCGAGGGGCGCCAGCCGCTCGACCTGATCCACGACTGCGGCGCCCCGTTGAAAGCCAAGCTGGTCTGCGAACATTGCGGCGAGCCGGTGCAGGGCCGCCTGAAGCCGCGACGGCTGAACTCGATCAGCGTGGGCGAGGCGATGGCGGCGATGGCCGAGGGCGACGCGAAACCGTGAGGCGCGCGCGACTACCCTGAGTTTTGGGTACCCTTAACGATTTCGGCCTACGATCGGCGCCATGCGTCAGTCAGTTGCTCTCGCTTCCAAGGACCGCCGCGCCGCGGAGCGCATCGCGACGTCGCTGCGCGGCAAAGTCTTCCCCGGCGCGGTCGATTGCCTCGTCACCGATTTCACCAAGCTCGGCGCGCGCCTGCGCTTCGATGGGCCGGCCCCCGACGGCGACCGGATGGTCATGGTTGTCTGGTCGAGCGGCGTGGCGTTCGAGGCGAAGGTGCGCTGGCGCCAAAGCGAAGAGCTGGGGGTGGCGTTCGCGTCGAGCCGCGACCTCCGGCGCCCCGCGCCGCCGCACCTGGCCGAGGCGCAGGCGCTCTGGATGAAGCGCCGCCCGCGCGTCGGCCGACGCGCGCTGATCGCCAGCCCGGTCATCCTGCAGGACCGCAACCGCCCGCCCCGCCGTATCGCCTCGCCTAAATAGGCGGACGGCAAGGTCGGCGGTCGCAAGGCGCGCCCCTCGCGGGCACCGTTGGCCGGCCGTTTCGCGGGCTTTGCCGACGGCGCCGGCGCGCGCGGCTCTCACGCCAGCGCAAACCCCGCGTAGCCGCTGCCGGCGATCTCATCGCAACGGTCGCGGTAGACGTTGAGCCCGCCGGCGTAGGGCATGTAGACGCGCACCTTGCCGGGCACGTTCGCGCCCAAGTACCAGGACGTGCAGCTCTCGTGCACGCGCACGCCGCCCTGGGCGAGCTCGGCGACGTGCGTCACCCAGTCTTCCTGCGCTTCGGGCTCCGCGTCGATCGTCTTCAGCCCGTTTTCGCGCATGTGGTCGAGGCACGCGACGATCCACTGGGTGTGCTGCTCGATCGAGGAGATCATGTTGGTGAGCACCGACGGGCTGCCGGGGCCGGTGATCGTGAAAAGGTTCGGAAAGCCAGCCACCATCAGCCCGAGGTAGCTGCGCGGGCCCTCGGCCAGCCAGGCGTCGCGCATCAGCACGCCGTCACGCCCGCGGACGTCGATCCGGTTGAGCGCGCCAGTCATCGCGTCGAACCCGGTGGCGTAGACGATGACGTCGAGCGGGAAGAAGCCCTGCTCGGTCTCGATGCCGTCCGGCGTGACGCGCCTGATCGCGCCCTTGCGCAGATCGACGAGGGTGACGTTGTCGCGGTTGAAGGTCTCGAAGTAGCCGATGTCGATGATCGGGCGCTTGCAGCCCATCGGGTAGTGAGGAACGAGCGCCGCCGCCGTCTCCGGATCCTTCACCTCGCGCCGGATCATCTCGGCATAGAGCGCCTGCGCGGCGCGGTTGGCCTCGATGTCGAGCGCCGCGTCGGCCCAGGCGAACGCGGTGGCCGCCAGCCAGCCTTCGCGGTCGAGCCGCGCCAGGCGTTCCTCCATCGGCGTCTCGAGGATCTTCGGCGGCGGGAACCGCATGTCGCCGATCGCCACGGCGCCGAAGCGCGCGGCGCCCAGCGGCGAGGCGAACTGAGCCTTGCGGACCTGGTCGTAGTTCTCGCGCAGCGCCTCGAACTCGCCGGGGGCCCAGGGGCGATTGCCGGCCGGCATCGTGTAGGCCGCCGAGCGCTGGAAGACATAGAGGTGCTCGGCCTGCCGCGCGATCACCGGCGTCGCCTGCACGCCGGACGAGCCGGTGCCGATCAGCGCCACGCGCTTGCCTGAAAAGTCGAAGCCCTCCTTCGGGAACCGGTTGGTGTAGAGCGAGGCGCCGCCGAAGCTGTGCAGTCCCTCGATGGCTGGCTCAAGCGGCGCCGACAGACAGCCGACGGCCGTCACCACGAAGCGCGCGCGCCACGCATCGCCCTGGTCGGTCTCCACCAGCCAGGTGGCGCTGGCCTCGTCCCAGGTCATCGCGGTGACGCGCGTGTCGAACTTGATGTGTCGTCTGAGATCGAGGCGGTCGGCGACGAAGTTGACGTACCGCTCAAGCTCCTCCTGCGGCGCCATCAGCTCGGTCCAGGTCCACTCGTCCTGGACCTCCTTGGAGATGCTGAGCGAGTATTCGACGCTCTGCACGTCCACCCGCGCGCCGGGGTAGCGGTTCCAGTACCAGGTGCCGCCGACGCTATCGCCCATCTCCACGCCCTGCATGGAAAAGCCGAGCGCGCGCAGCCGGTAAAGCATCGTCAGGCCGCCGAACCCCGCGCCAACGACTACGACGTCGACATCTGTTCCGGCGGTCTCAGCGTCAGGCTCCATGTTCCCTCCTTCTCGCAGCCGCGGCGCCGACCTGCGCACTTCCCGGCAAGCGCAGCCTAGCGAGGCCCGATCCGATACTGCAAGGCGCCCCTGGCGTCAGGCTTGCCAGAGCTCGGCGATCCAGGGGGCCGGGCGGAAGGTCTGGAAGAGCGCCGGGTCGGCCGCGCAGCGCCTCGGGCGGCTTCGGCTCGCCGTGGAACACCAGCACGCGGCAGTCGTCCGGACGGCGCGGCGTCGCCCACGCCCGGATCGGCCAGGGGGCGAGGCAGCTGACGCGGAAGCTCTGGCACCAGGCGTCCGGCCAGAAGCTCAGCTCACCGCGCGCCTCGAGGTACTCCGAGACGAACTCCTGCTCGTTGCGGATGCGCAGCACGATGGAGTCGGCGTCGGCGCAGAACGCCTCGAACAGCGCGGTTCGCTCGGCCGGGCGGTAGCGGAACACCGACGAGTTCCCGACCAGCCGCCGCCGATGGTACCAGTCGTGGATCATCGGGAAGGCGCCAGGGTGCTCGATGAGCGGGTCCAGCGCGCCCATCACCACGATGTCGAGGTCGAGGTAGAGCACCGTCTCGCCGAGCAGCTCGGTCAGCGCGGGCGAAAAGGCGGCGATCTTGGTCCAGCCCCGCTCCTTCGGCTGCGGGATCGGCGGCAGCGCCGGGATCGGCGCGCAGGCGACCTCGGCACGGACGCCAGCCGCATCGTCGGTCAGACAGACGAACCGGAACGGCCGCCGCAGGTTGCGCGCCACCATGCCGTAGAGCCGGTTGACGTACTCGGGGCCGTACTTGGCGCCCCACTTCATGCACAGCACGGTGACGGGCGGCTGATCGACAATCGAAGGCAGGGCGCGACTCGCTCGGATAGTGCGTTGCTGCGCCGAGCCTTTAGCCGACTTTCCTGGCCCGCCGTCAGCTCTTCGCCAGCTCGGCCTTGAATTGCGCCGCGCACTCGTCGGCGATCGCCTGGAGCTGTGATTTCAGCGCCGCGCCGCCGTTGCCGGTCAGATCCTCGTAGGTGAAGCGCTCGCTGGCGGCGTCGGGCTTGTGGCTGCAGGTCGCCTTCGCCAACACGCGCTTGGAAGCGAAGTCGACCAGCTCGAGCTTGGCGTCGTAGGTCAGGTGGTAGTGGCGCCAGTCGAGCGGATAGTAGGTGAAGCCCCACGCCGTGGTCGACACTTTGACGAAATAGCGCGCCCATCCGGCGCCCGCGCCGTCCCAGTCGGTCGGCGCATCGGCCGCCGAGCCGCCCTGTGCGGCGGCGAAGTCGCGGGCGACGGCATGGGCGATCGCCGACGCCGGATCGTCGATCGCGTCGGCGCTGATCAGTTTGTCGCCGGCCTGCATCTCCGCGTTGATCGCCATGGCGGCGCCTGCGAAGGCGAGCGCGCCGCCCATCGCATCCTTGGAGGCGGTGTCGGCGACGAACGACACCCGGTGGGACGGGACCGCAAAGGCGACGGCGGCCGGCGGCGCGGCGGCCGCCTGCTGCGGCGCTTCGGCTGCCTGCGGGGCGGCATAGGCGGCGGTCGGCGGCGCATCGTTGGCCGGCGGTTGGGGCGGCGACGGCGCTGCTGCCGGCTGCGGCGCCTCAGGCTGAGGCGCGTAGGCGGCGGCGGGCGGCGGTGGCGGCTGGTCGGGCTGGTCCGGCGGCGGTGGCTGGGCGGTCCGCGGCGCATCCGGCGCAGTGGCGATCGGGCCGTCGTCCGACGACTGGGCGAGCCCCGCGACCGGCGACAGCAGAAGCGTGGCGCCCGCGATGATCGTCGTCAGTCTCGCGCCCATGACGCCCTCCGCACCAACTCTGGGCCGAGGGTTATCGCCTTCGGCTAGTCAGGACAACGGCCCGTCCCCGTCCAGGGTCGCGTCCCGGACCGCCGCGGCGATGAAGCCGCCGCCGAGCACCCGGCTGGGCTGAGCCGCATCGTAGAGCACGCAGGCCTGGCCGGGCGCGACGCCCTCCTCGGGGCGGTCGAACACCACGCCCGGGACGCCGTCGAGCATGGCAAGGCGCGCCGGCGCGGGCTCCCGGGTCGAGCGCACGCGCGCCAGCACCGGCGGTCCCGGCGGCGGCCGCCGCCGCCAGGCTCGGCGCATCGCCCAGCCAGTTGGTCTCCTTCAGCGTCAGCGACGCGGTGAGCAGCGCCTCGCGCGGACCGACGATCACCTCGCGGCGATCGGCGTCGATTCTGACCACGAACAGCGGCTCGCCGACGGCGACGTTCAGTCCGCGCCGCTGCCCGACCGTGTAGCGGGTGACGCCCTCATGCCGGCCGAGCACGCGGCCGTCGAGGTGCACGATGTCGCCGGCCAGCGCGCCCATGCGGGCGCAGCCGATCGACGATCGTGGTGTAGCGCCCTTCCGGCACGAAGCAGATGTCCTGGCTGTCGGGCTTGTCGGCCGCCGAGAGGCCAAGCTCGGCCGCGACGCGCCGCACCGCCGGCTTCTCGAGGCCGCCGAGCGGGAAGCGCAGGTAGGCGAGCTGCTCGCGGGTGGTGGCGAACAGGAAGTAGCTCTGGTCCCGCGCCGGATCGACCGCCCGGTGCAGCTCCGGTCCGGCCGGCCCTTCGAGGCGGCGCACGTAGTGGCCGGTGGCCAGCGCCTCGGCGCCCAGCTCGCGCGCCACTTCCGCCAGGTCGCGGAACTTCACCGTCTGGTTGCAGCGGATGCAGGGCACCGGCGTCTCGCCGCGCAGGTAGGCGTCGGCGAAGTCCTCCATCACCGCGTCGCGGAACCGGCTCTCGTAGTCGAGCACATAGTGCGGCACGCCCAGCGCCTGCGGCCGCGGCGCGGGCGTCGTGGATGTCCTGGCCGGCGCAGCAGGCGCCCTTGCGCTGCACCGCCGCGCCGTGGTCGTAGAGCTGCAGCGTGACGCCGACCACGTCGTAGCCGGCACCTGGCAAGCAGCGCCGCGGTGACGGTGGAATCGACCCCGCCCGACATGGCCGCCAGCACGCGCGCGCCGGGCGTCAGCCCCACTGCCTCGCGGGCCGCGCGCACGGCCGCGCCGGCGTCGATTTCGGCGATGGACATCTGGCGTCGAGCCGCTCGGCCGCGCATGTAGCCCCGCGCGGCCGAGATTTCGAGTGCGGCGCCCTGCCTCAGTGGATCGCCGGCGTCGCAGACAGCGCGTTGAGCAGCGACGAGGCGTTCAGCGCCTGGAACACCTGCCCGGCCGCCTGGATCGACAGCTGCGCCTGCTGCAGGTCGGTGGTGGCCTTGGCGAGGTCGGCGCTGGTGACGTTGCCGATCAGGCCCTGCAGCATGGTCTGCCGCTGGGTGAGGTCGCCCTGGGCGTTGGTCACCTCGTTCTGGGCCTGGCCGTTCTGGGCGACGACGTTGTTGAGGTTGGCCTGCACGGTGTCGAGGTTGGCGAGCTGGCTGGTCAGGAACGCCGCCTGAGCGGTGGTCAGCGTTGCCGGTGAGCGGCCCGTTGGGGCCCTGGTCGTAGGCCTCGATCGCCGCCAGCGCCTGGAACAGCGGCGTGCCGACGTTGGTCGGCCAGGAAGCCGGTGCTCACGCTGGTGTTCTGGTCGAGCTGGGTCGAGGTGACGCGCTGGTCGTTGTGGAAGAGATTGGCGATCGGCCCGGCCGGTAAGGTCGGAGAGCGACGAGGCGCTGACCGGCTGGGTGTTCACCTGGCCGCCGGCGAACAGGTACTCGCCGTTGTAGGTGCTGTTCAGGCCCTCGACGGCGCTGGACATCGCGTCCTGCAGCGACGGTCATCAGCGTGGCGCCGCTGCCGGCGCCACGGCCTGGGTGATCGCCTGCAGGGCGCTGTCGGCCGCGCCGGCCACCTCCGACAGCGCACTGTCCTGCGTCGCGAGCCTGGCGCGCCACGGTCTGGGTGTTGGTGAGGTAGCCGGTGACCTGCGTGGCCGTCGCCTGCATCGCCGTCAGCGTCTCCGCGCCGGTCGCCGTAGCCCTGCAGGTCGGTCGCCGTTTCCGACGACGACAGCTGGTTGCCCGCCTTGGTCTGCGCCACCTGGGCCGACATCAGGTTGGCCAGGATCGAGCTGTAGGCGTTCGCCGGTCGAGATCCGGTTGTCCATCAGGGCACCACGTCGAGGAGAGTGTTGATCATGCTGGAGCTCGCCTGGATGAGGCGCGCCGAGGCGTTGTAGGCCTGCTGGTAGGTGGTGAGGTTCACCAGCTCCTCGTCCAGGTTGACGCCTTCGACCGACTGCAGGCGGGTCTGCGCCTCGCTCTGCACGGCGGTGGCCGCGGTGTTGGCGTTAGCCGCGGCGCTGGCCTGCTGGCCGAGCGCGCCGCCGAGGTTGGCGGCATACTGGCCGACGCTGGTGGTCATCGCCGGCAGGTCGCCGGCGGCGCCGAAGCTGGTCGTGGCGTTGGCCGCCTTGGCGAGCGCCGTCGCGCCGGAGCCGTCGCCGAACGCCACCACCGGCGCGCCGGCCGGCGCGGCAAGATCGAGCTTGGCCAGGGCCAGGTTGAAGGGTTGGCGTCGATGTCGGGGCGCAGCTGGAACGTGGTGGCGCGGCTGGCCTGCTGGGCGACGCCGATGCCGAACAGCTGGCTGAGCGACGGGCCGGCGGCGCCGCGCTGGGTGTTGTCCGACGCCACCGCCAGCGTCACGTTGGGCGTGCTGGGCGTGAAGGTCAGCGCGCCGCTGCGCGTTCAGGCTGAACGACCCGTACTGGCCGACGCCGCCGATCGGCGCGTTCAGCGCGTTGAGCAGGTCCTGCATCGTCGGCGTAGCCGGCCGGCGGCACGGTGACGGTGATGCTGGTGAGCGGCGTGCCCGACGGCGTTGGCGATCTGGAAGGTGATCGTGCCGCCGGGCGTGAAGCCGTTGGCGATCGGTGGGCTTCAGCCCGGTGTTGTAGTTGGCGATCTCGCTGGAGGTGACGAGATCGTTCAGGCCGAAGAACTGGCTGAAGCCCTGGCCGCCGTCCTGCGACGGCGTGGTCGGATCGTCGGCGATGGCGACGCCCGAGCCCGCCGTCGTGGCGCTGATGCTGAGCGCGCCGTTGGAGAAGCTGGCCGTGCCGGTCGCCGCCGAGCGCGGTGTTGAGCGAGGCCAGGAAGCGTCGCGGGCGTGAAGGCCGTCGCCGGACCGCCGTTGACGCTCATCGTGTCGGCGGAGAAGTCGATCGCCACCTGCTGCTGCAGCTGGCCGCTCGAGATCGACGATGGCGATGTTGGTCTTGCCGGTGAAGTCGCCGACGATGGTCGGCAGGTCGAGGCCGGTGTTGCGCCCGCTCAGCGTCTGCGGCGGCGGCACGGCGGTGTTGGCGTTGTGGGCGGCGTTGATCGCGGCCGCCGCGCCGCTGACATACCGCGACAGCTGCTGCTGAATGCCGGGGATGATGGCTGTTGCGCAGCGTCAGCAGGCCCTGCAGTTCGCCGTCGCCGACCTGCAGCGTGGTCGCATGGCCGGCTGCCGGCCGAGGTGATCGGTGACCGTCGCCGCGGCCGCTGACCGACGGCGTGTAGGCGAGCGTCGCCGCGCTCGCCGTAGCCGACCAGCAGCTGGCCGGTGGCCGAGCGCACCACCACCGAGCCGTCGGTCTGGGCTGCTGACGTTGATCGACATCAGCGACGACAGCTTGCCCAGAGAGTTGGCTCTGGCTGTCCTGCGAGCCCGACACGTTGGCGCCGATGCCGCCGGTGGTGCTGATGTCGGTGTTCAGCGTGTTGATCTGCGAGAGCAGCTGGTTGATCTGGCCGACGTCGGCGCTGATCTGCGCGTCGGCCTGGCGCGTCGATGCTGCTCAGCGTGCCGGCGACGTTCTGCGTCGTGTCGAGGAAGGTGTTGAGGTCGTCGAGCGTCTGGCTGCGCGGCAGGCTCGAGGCCGGGTCGTTGGCCGCCGCGGCGAAGTCGCTGAACACGCGTGCTCAGCTGGTTGAGGTAGCTCGACGGCCTGGCTCGGATCGCCGAACGCGCCCTGCGCCTGGTCGAGCAGGTTGGAGATGATGCTGGCCGAGCCCGCCGACGAAGCGGCGCTTGTAGCTGGCCGACTCCAGGAACTGGTTGGTGACCCGCTGGATGTCGTCGACGGTGACGCCGATCGCCCTGTCCGCCGGCGACCACCGGGTTCTGTTCGCACCATCTCGCGCGCATAGCCCGGGCGTGTTGACGTTGGTGATGTTGTTGGAGACCGTCGTCAGGGCGGTCTGCGCGGTCTGCAGGCCGGAAAGCGGCGGCGGACATCAGGGCGTTGACGGGCATCGCCTTACCTCCCCGCCCGGCAAGCCGCGCCGGACTCATGGGCAAGAACTGCCGCCCGCGCGCGCATGGCGCGACCCTGGCGATGACCTAACCCATTGATCCGACTGGACTTCATATTTGTCGCCGACTGCATGGCGCAGGCTGCGTGCGCAAGAGCGGCGCCAGCCCGACGCGCGCGGGCCGGAGCGGTCGGCGGACCTTGCCTATCGCCCCTCGGCAAATTCCGCCGCACGCGGCGCCGTCGCGCCGGACGCCATTTGGAATAACCCCGTAGTTTCATATAGTTAATGACAAATGCGGGCGGTGGCCTGGCGGTTGCTTGGGCAGGCCGAATACTCGGGCGCAGCAGGCGCCGACCTCCCGCAACAGTCACCGGGCGCCATGCAGGCCGCTTCCGCCCTCCTCGCGAACGCCATCCCCGCCGCCGGCGGCGAGAGCGGCGCTGCGCCCGACGCCGGCGGCGGCGACGCGTTCACCAGCGCGCTCGCCTCGCTGATGGGCGTGCTCGGCCAGCCGCGGCCCGCGCCCACCGACCCGACCAGCCCCGCGCCGCCAGGCGGTTCTGGCGGCGCTCCGGGCGCCAGCGCGCCGAGCGCCTTCTTCCAGCCTACGGCCGGGCCCGCCGCGAGCGGCGCGGCGACGGCGTCGGCGGCCGCTGGCGTGCTCAGCGCCGGCGACGGCGGCGCGCTCGCCGATGCGCTGCAGGCGCTGGCGTCGGTCGCCGCCCAGCTGACCGGCGCCGATGCAGCTGCGTCGGACGCTAACACCGATGCGCCACAGACATCCGCGACCGGCGCGCCGGACGATCCGCTGGTCGCGCTGCTCGCCGAGCTGACGCCGGCCGGCGCCAGTCCAGCGAGCGCCGACCCGGCTTCAACCTCCGCCGGCGCGGCCGTCGCGGCATCCTCCGACCCCGGGTCCGCCTCCGGTCTCGACCCGCAGCTGATCCGCTTCGTGGCGCGCGGGACCGCGGCGCCAGACGCGCCGGGAACCGCCGACGCAGCGAGCGCGGCCGCCGATGCGACGGCGGGCCTGGGACAAGGCGGCGCGCAGGCCGGGCAACCGGCCGCGGGCGCGCCCGACGCCCAGGCCGGGTTGGGCGCTTCCGCCGCGCCGTCCCCTGCGGCGGCAAACCCCGCCGCAGCTGGGCTCATCGTGTTCAACCCGGCCGGCCAGGCCGCGCCAGTCCCGTCGCCGAACCCCGCCGCCGCGGCGCGCGCCAACGCGGCCCGGGTCGCGGCCGCGGCGCCGTCGCCGAACGCCGCCGTCGCCGCCAAGCCGGCCAGCCCGACCCCCGATCTTCGGTCTGCGAGCCTCGCGGCGCTGGACCCGACCGATGACGGGGCGGACGCCGCCCCGGCCGCCGGCGGCGACGCCGGACAGTCCGGCGCCGGCGGCGGCCAGGCGTCAGGCGACCCATCGGCAGGACCGGGGTCGTCCGCCCTGCCGCTCGGCGCCGCGCCCGGCGCGGCGCGCCGCAGCCGCCAACCTTCCGCCGGCCGCCGCCGCGCTCGCCCAGGCGCACGGCGCGGAGATCACCGCCCAGCTGGCGGCGCAGATCGCCAACCGCGCCGGGGCCGTTCGCAGCAGCTTCGACTTCAGCCTGGATCCGCAGGGGCTCGGCCGCGTCGACGTCAGTCTGAAGATCGATGCGCAGGGCAGCCTGTCGGCGGTGCTGTCGTTCGACAATCCCGCCGCGGCCGCCGAGGCTCGACAGCCGGGCCGGCGACCTGCATCAGGCGCTGCAGCAGGCCGGCTTCGACGTCTCCCAGAGCGGGCTCAGCTTCACCGCGGGCGGCGGGCAGGGCCAGGGCGCGGCGTTCCAGAGCGCCGGCCAGCCGTCCTACGCCGTCCAGGCCCCGGGCTTGGCCGACGCCTTGCCGCCCGAGCTCACCGCCATTGCCGCAACCCTCGCCGCCGGCTCTTCGCGCCGGCGGCCTCGACATCACGATCTGAGGTCACGCCATGACCACCACCAACGTCGCCCCGACCACCGCCGCGGCCGCCCAGTTCACCGCGCCGACCAAGGGCTCGTCCGGCGACAGCGGCGCCATCGGCACGAGCTCGGCCGCGGCGAGCCAGATCAGCGTCAACGGCGGCCTGGCGTCGCTGGCGAACAACTTCCAGAGCTTCCTGTCGCTGCTGACCACGCAGCTGCAGAACCAGGATCCGCTCAACCCAACCGACACCAACCAGTTCACCCAGCAGATCACCCAGATGACCGGCGTGGAGCAGCAGCTGATCTCCAATCAGCTGTTGCAGCAACTGGTGGCCGCAGCAGACCGGCGTCAGCGCCGCCGCGGGGCTGATCGGCGACCAGATCACCGCGCCAGGCGCGACAAGTCGAGCGACCCGCCAATCACCGGGCAGGTCGTCAGCGCGGTCACCCAGTCGAACGGCCAGACCTTGCTCACCGTCGGCGCCAACCAGGTGCCGCTGTCCTCCATCACCAGCGTGACCGGCACCTCCAACCCACTGGCCTCCCTGCTGGGCGGCTAACCGACTGAGACTTTAAGTAGAAGGACGAAGGGCCATGAGCCTCAACAGCGCAATGCAATCCGGCGTCGCCGGTCTGGTCGCCAACTCGGTGGCGCTCTCGACGATCTCCAACAACATCGCGAACGTGAACACGGTGGGCTACAAGCAGAGCGCCACCGAATTCGAGAGCCTGGTGACCAACGCGGGCGGTGACTCCGCCGTTGAACGCCGGCGGCGTGATGGCCACCACCCAGCCAGCTCGTCGACCAGCAGGGCCAGCTGACGCAGACCAGCTCGCCGCTCGACCTGGCGATCTCCGGGCAGGGCTTCTTCGTCACCACGAGCCAGGCTACCAACGTCACGCCGACCGACCCGCGCTCGTTCACGCGCGCCGGCTCGTTCACGGTGAACAACCAGGGTTACCTGGTAAACAGCGCCGGCCTGGTGCTGCAGGGTTGGCTCGCCGACCCCAACGGCAAGATCACGCCCAACCCGTCGGCCCTGACCAGCCTGCAGTCGATCAACGTCTCGCAGGTGGGCGGCGCGGTCGAGCCGACCACTACGATCGGCATCAACGCCAATCTCGAACTCGGCGCAGACCGTCTCGGCTGCGGCCGACCGCGGCGGGCGCCGTTCCGCCCGGCGTCGGGGCCTACGATCCGACCACCAACAGCATGGCGATGAACCAGGCCAACCCCGCCACCGGCGTGCAGCCCGACTACAGCATCCAGGTGCCGATCTCGGACTCGCAGGGCGGGCAGCACACCGTGCAGCTCGACCTCCTGAAGTCGTCGACGCCGAACCAGTGGTACGCCGAGCTGGTGGCGAACCCGGCGTCGGACGTCGTCACCGGCGCCGGCCTCGCCAGCGGCCAGATCGCCACCGGCATGGTCGCCTTCACCTCCACCGGCCAGATCGACCCGACCAAGACCACGCTCTTCAACATGGCCAGTCCCAGCCTGACGTTCGGCGCCTCCAGCGCCGGCGCGCCAGGCGCCGGGCAGGTGAACTGGGCGCCGGCGCTCGGCATCGCCGCCCAGACGGTGACGCTGAACCTCAACGGCGGCGCCGGCAGCACCGGCGGCATCACCCAGCTGGACAGCCAGTCCGTCACCCAGTCGATCACCACCAACGGCACCGCGTTCGGCAACCTGACCAACGTCGAGATCGACCCCAACGGGATCGTCACGGCGGTGTTCTCCAACGGCGTCACCCGCCCGATCGCGCAGGTCGCCATCGCCACCTTCCCCAACCCGGATGGGCTCACGGCGGTGAACGGCGATGCGTTCCAGGTCTCCCAGAACAGCGGCACCTACACCCTGGAGCAGCCGGGAACCGGCGGCGCCGGGCAGATCGACCCCTCGACGCTCGAAGCCTCGACCGTCGACCTCTCGTCACAACTGACGGAACTCATCACCAGCCAGAGCGCCTACTCTGCGTCGTCGAAGATCATCACTACCGCCAACCAGATGATGCAATCCTTACTCAATATCATCCAGTAGAGGCGTGTATTCACCGGCAGTTAACTAAGGTGTACGAAACCCTACAGACTATCCGAACGCGCAGCCGCGATGGTTAAATCGATATTAACTACTGCGATTAAGCCGTCGTTATCGCCCGACCCCTATTCTCCGCCGTCGATGGTGGTGAGAAGGGCTTAAGACCCATGTTGCAACAGCAACGCACGAACAGCCGCGGCGAGAGGTACGTGATCGGTCCGACCGGCGCGCCGTTGACGCTGGCCGACCTGCCGCCGGCCAACACCCAGCGCTGGGTGATCCGCCGCAAGGCGGAGGTGGTGGCGGCCGTGCGTGGCGGACTGCTGTCGCTGGACGACGCCTGCGAACGCTATTCGCTGACCAACGAGGAATTCCTCGGCTGGCAGCAGTCGATCGATCGTCACGGCATGGCCGGGCTGCGCACGACCCGCCTGCAGCAATATCGCTGAAACCCTCCCCAAGGATTTGAGCGACCAAACGGCCGCGCCTTCCCCCGAGGGCGCGGCCGCTTCACGTTCGGTGCGCCGGCGCTTGCAGTTTTCCTGCGGCGCGATTGCTTCGGTAGCGGCAAAACGCACCGCAAAGCATCCGCTATCAACGGCGCCCTGGTTGGGGGCGCCGATGAGTTTTTCTGGATCTACGTTGTCAAACAGCAGTCACCGAAAGTGCCGGCGACCCGGCATAAGCGCACGCAGGTGAATCGTCGTCAAGGTCGCAGGCGGTTCAGGCCCTGTACTCATCGCTGTCACCGAGCCGTGCGCGACCGTTGCAGCAGGCGTGGGCGAAGCATCATCCCCAGGTCAGTCCGGCCCCACGCGGCCGCCGGTCCCTCGAGCGAGCGCGGTCTCGGCCAGCGCCTGGGCCATTTGCGCCTGGATCACCTGGTCCTCGACGGACAGCAGCTGTCGCTGGGCGTCCATCAGTTCGAGCAGACTTGTCCCGCCGGCGGCGTACGCGTCCGCCGTGGCCGCAGTCCGGCGCTTCAGGTCCGCTTCTGCGTCGGCCAGACGCGCCGCCTGCTCGGCGGTCTGCTGGCGCGCGGTGAGCGCCGCCTCGACATCCGCTGCAGCGCGCAGCACAGCCTGCCGATAGGCCGCCAACGCCTCGGCGTCGCGGCCGCGCGCACCAGCGACCTCGTCTGAGACCCGTCCGAAATCGAATAGCCGCCAGCGCAGGCCAACCGCCGCGAGGCCGGCGGGGCCGGCGAGCAGGGTCCCCGTGTTGAGCGAACTCGCGCCGAGCACCCCCTGCAGGTCGACCTTCGGATAGTATTCCGAGATCGCAGCGCCGATCCGGGCATTGGCGGCGGCGAGACGTCGCTCGGCGACGATCAAGTCCGGCCGGCGGCGCAGCAGATCGGCTGGCGCGCCGGCGGGTACAGGTGCGGGGCGTGGGATGGCCGCGGCCGTGGCCAAGTCACCCCGATCGGCCTCGGGCGAGCGCCCGCTCAGGACGGAGAGGCGATCGAGCTCGGCCTCGACCTCGCCCGCGAGCACCGGACGCGCGGCCTTCGCCTGGGCCAATTCCGCGGCGGCCGCGTCCAAATCGCGTCGCGGGGCCACGCCTTGGTCGACCTTGAGCTGGACCAGGGCCGCCGTGTTCCTGAGGAGAGCGATCTGCTTGTCGAGAATAGCCTGCCGCTGCTGCGCGCCGCGCAACCTGACATAGGCGTCGGCGACCTCCGCCGAGAGCATCAGGCGCGCAGCGTCGACGTCAGCATGTGCGGCCTCCAGCTCCGCGCGAGCCGCTTCGGCGCTTCGTCCCAGCCCACCAAACAGATCGAGCTCCCAGCTCGCGCCGACGCCAGCGCCGTAGAACTCGACATCGCGCCCAAGGAACGGGAAAGCTCGCGCGATCACCGCATTGCTGTCGACAACCGACTGGCGAACCCCGGCCGCCCCCAATGTGGCTTCCCCCGCCGGCAGTCGCGCAACACCCGCCTTGTGCGCCGCGGCTCGCGCCTGATCGAGCCGGGCCGTCGCCTGGGCAAGGTCGAGGTTCTGCGCCATCGCCGCAGCTTCCAACGTGTCCAACTGCGGGTCGGCGAAGCTGCGCCACCAGGGCGCTTCCGCCGTCGACGCCGCCGGTTCGGCTGGGCCCGCGCGATAGTGCTCAGCCAGAGCGAGGTCGGGCGCGCGGTAGTCGGGGCCAACGGCGCAGCCCGCCAGCAGCAGGCCGAGCGCGAGTGGCGCTGTGAGAACTTTGGACCTCATGCCGCCATCGCCTCGGGCAGGGCCGCCGGGACGGCGTGGTCCGCGCCGCGCGCCACCAGCCAGTACAAGACCGGCGTCGCCAGCCGCGACAGCAGGGTCGAGACGACCAGACCGCCGATGATGGCGATGGCCAGCGGCGAGTAGAGGCCGGAGCGCTCCAGCGCGAGCGGCAGCAGCCCCGCAATCGCGGTCACCGACGTCAGCAGCACGGGCAGGAAGCGGATCTCGCCTGCGCGCTCGATCGCGTCGCGCAAACCCAGGCCCTGGCGATGCAACTGCTCGGTGAAGTCCACCAGCAGGATGGAGTTCTTGATCTCGATGCCCAGCAAAGCGACGATCCCGACGGCCGCCGTGAACGACATCGAATTGCCCGTCAGCCACAGCGCCGCGACCGCGCCGAAGACGCCCAGAGGGATGATACCGGCCACCACGAGCGCGCTGCGGAAGCGCCCGAACTCCAGCACCAGCACCGCCATGATTCCCAGCGCCGCGGTCAGCACCGCCGCGCCCAGGCCCGCGAAGCTGGACGACTGCACCTGCGCTTGGCCGCCAAGCGCCAGCGCATAGCCCGGCGGCAGCGGCACGCGCGCCCGAATCCGCTCCAGCGCCAGCTTTGTCACCGCCGAGGTCAGCGCGCCGGTCTGCACGCCGGCGGCGACCGTCACCGTGCGCACGCGATCGTAGCGGTCAATGCGGGCCGGGCTCGACTGGGCGACGGGGTTCGCGATCGCCGACAGTCGCGCCACCGCGCCCTGCCCGGCCGGCACGTAGATGTCGTTGAGCTGCGAGAGATCCTGACGCGCGCCGGCGGCGTCGTGGCTCATCGGCGCGCGGACGGTCACCGGATAGTCGTCGCCATCGTCGTCGCGGAACCGGGCAGCCTCCTCGCCGGTCAGCGCCAGCCGCACCGCCCGGCGCGCGGCGCCCGCCGGAACGCCCAGCGCCGCAGCCTTGGCCTCGTCGATCCCCAGGTTCAGGTCGGTGCGGTCGAACCTGAGCGGGTTGAACACGTCGCGCGTTCCAGGCGTCTCGCGCAGCACCGCCTCGGTGCGCGCGGCCAGATCCTTCAGGACGTCGAGGTTCTCGCCCGACAGGCGGACGGCGATCGGCGCATCGATCGCCGGGCCGTTCTCGAACTCCACCAGCGTCAGTCGCGCGCCGGGAAAGGCGGCGAACGCACGCCGCAAGCCGTCAAGCACCGCCGCGCTGCGGCCCGGCTCCCAGCGCTTCAGCGCCGCCGCGACTTCGGCGTAGGCCGGGTCGGTCTCCCGCTGCGCCTGATTGTAGAAGATCGGCGGATTGCCGCGCCCGAGATTGCTTGCGTACCACTTCACCTCCGGCGTGGCGGCCAGGCGACTTTCGACGAACCGCAGGGCGCGCGCCGTCTCAGCCAGACCGGCGCCGCCGGGCTTTTCGATGCGCACGAGGAACTCCGGTGTCTCGGCCTTGGGGAACAGGCTGGAGCCAATCGCCCGGAGCATCGGGACGGTGGTCAGGCACAGAATGCCCACCAGGCCCAGCGTCAGCCAGGGCCGCGCGAGGCCGCGATGCAGCAGCGGCGCATAGAGCCGGTGGATGCCGCCGGAGAGCGCCTGCAGCAGCCGGTTGCCCTCGGCGGGCTCGTGCGCGCTCAGGACCCGACTGCAGAGAAAGGGAATGATCGTCATCGAGACGATGAACGAGGCGCCCACAGTGCAGAGCACGGTGACGGGCAGGGAGCGGATGTAGGCGCCGGGGCCCTCCGGCAGGGCCAGCAACGGCAGGAAGGCCAGCATGAGGCAGGCGGTGCAGCCAGCCACCGCCAGGCCGATCTGGCCGGTCCCGGCCACGGCGGCGAACCGGCGGTCCTCGCCGCCGCGCAGGCGCCGGGCGATGTTCTCCGTGACGACGATGGAGTCGTCGACCAGCAGGCCCAGGGCAAGCACGAAGCCTGCGATGGAGAGCTGGTTCAGACTGAATCCCAGCCCCTGCAGCGCCGCCAGACCGATCAGCAGCGACAGCGGGATCGACAGCATCACCACGAAGCCGGCGCGCAGGCCGAGCGGCAGCAGCGTCAGCAGCACCAGCCCCAGCGCGATCGCGAAGTCGCGATAGAGCAGGCCCAGCCGGTGATTGACGTTGTCGGCCTGGAAGAAGCCGCGCTCCAGTTTCACGCCGGCCGGCAGCGTCTTCTCGAATTCGTCCATCGCCTGGCGCGCGGCGGTGGTCAGCTGGCGGACGTCGGCAGCCTCCTTCTGCGTCGCGGTGACGAAGAGGGCGCGGCGGCCGTTGAACCAGGTCAGGTGCTGCGGCGTAGCTTGCGCCCAGCCGACGCTGGCGACGTCGTGCACGCGCACGACCTCGCCGCCCGCGCTGGCCACGGGCACAGCGCCCACCGCCTCGGGCGAGGCGAAGGCGCCGCCGGACTTCACGTCCAGCCGTCGGTCGCCCGCGTGAATGGCGCCGATCGGCGCCTCGTCGCCTGCGCTGTGCAGCGCGTCGCTGACAGCCGTGGCGGGCAGGCGAAGCGCCGCCAGCTTGGCCATATCGAGGGCCACCTGCATCTCCGACGGCGGCGCGCCCCAGTAGGTCGCCTGCCGAACGCCGGGGATGCGGTTCAGGCGATCGCGAAGGCGCCGCGCCACCTTCTCCAGTCGCCGCATGGGGAGGGTGTCGCTCGTCACCGCGACCTGGAAGACCGAGACCTCCGTCGTCTGAGTGCGCTGGACGGTCAGCCGCGTCAGGCCCTGCGGCAGCGACCCGCGCAGCGCGTTCACCTCTCGCACGACCTCGTCGTACTTGCGCTCCGGGTCGGTGCTCCAGTTGAACTCCGCCCGCACCGTCGTCGTCCCGTCCAGGTTCGCCGACGAGATGAACTTCACGTCAGCCAGACCATCGAGGGCGTCCTCGATGGGCTTGGCGACCAGCTGTTCCATTTCGGCGGGACTGGCCCCCGGAACGACGGCGTGGACCAGCACCACCGGGATCGGAAAGTGCGGGTCCTCCGCACGCGGAATGCTGATGAAGGCGTTCAGGCCGAGCAGCGCCAGCAGCGCCAGCGCCACGACCGTGAACTGCCAGCGCCGAACGAAGAAGGCGGCTGGATTGAAGCTCATTGGCTGTCGTTCCGAGGGGCGGCGACCACCGTCACCGGCTCGCCGTCGCTGACGAAGCCCGCGCCCGCCGTCACCACGCGCGCGCCAGGCGGCAGGCCGGAGACCAGCGCGTCGTCGCCCTCGAACCCGCCGAAGCGAATCGGCGTCTTGCGCACCACGCCGTGGGCGGCGTCGTAGACCAGGACGTAGGCCAGGGCCTTGTCGGCTTCGAGCACGGCTTCCGCTGGCAGACGACCGAACGCGGCGCCGGGGTCTGCGAAGACCGGTAGAGTGGCCCGCGCGATCATGCCGCTGCGCAGGCCCGGCCGCTCTGGGATTGTCACCTCGAAGTCTATGGCGCCGCTCAGCGCGCCCGCGCGCTGGGCGATGCGGCTGACGTGGCCGGCCAGCACCTGCCCTGGCAACGCGTCTACCGTTACCTGCGCGGGGGCGCCCAGCCTCAGCCGCGCAGCGTCGCGATCCGGCAGCGGCGCGCGCAGCACCATCGGGCTCTTCGTGTCGGCGACCGACAGGACGACCTGGCCGGGCTGCACCACCTCGCCGGCCTGGGCGACGCGCGCCAGCACCACCCCGTCGACGGGCGCGACCAGGCGGGTCCCACCGCGGTCAAACGCCGCCTGCGCGAACGCAGCCTGCGCGGCCGCGAGTTGCGCGTGCTGGCTATCGGCCTGCTGGCGACTGACCGCGCCGTTCTCGACCAGGACCGCTGCGCGACGGTCGTCGGCTTCGGCGCGGGCGAGGTCCGCCTGGGCCTGGCGATAGCGCGCGCCCACCGCCTCGTCGTCCAGCTCCGCCAGCACCTGGCCCTGGCGGACAGCGTCGCCGTCGTCGACGGCCAGCCGCGTGATCACGCCGCCGATCCGGAACGACAGCGCGATCTCGCGCTCGCGGCGCAGGGCGCCCGTTGCCTGCAGCACCGAGGCGGCGGACCCGTCGCGGGCGGACGCCAGCTGGATCGCGGGCGGCAGCGGCGGCGCGGGGGGCTTGGCGCCGCCGCATCCGGAGAGACCGCCGGCCAGTCCCGCGGCGCCCAGCAGCATAGTCAGTCGACGGAGCATCGCGACCTCCAAAGGCTTCAATGGGGGCGATCTACGAGGAACGATCCCAGCCTGCGTCCTCCGATCGAAGGACGCGGGCTTCGGACACCGCCGGTATCTGAACCGTCACTGCGGGACTGGCGGCCCGGGAGGACGATCACGATGCGTCTACAATCGAACGAACTGGCGAACGAACTGGCGAACGAGCTGGCGAACGAGCTGGCGAACGAGCTGGCGGACATCGGCTCGAGGGTGGACTTTGCCGGCGACCGCGCAGGGCGCGGCGATCCGCGGGCCGCCTGGCGCATCGGCGTGATCTGCGCGCTGGCGGCGTTAGGGACGCTGGCGACCAACATCTTCCTGCCGTCGCTCCCGGCGATGGCCGCGGACCTGGGCGTCTCCAGCGCCGCGGTGACATCCTCCATCAGCCTCTTCCTCGCCATCTTCGCCGTTGGGCAGCTCGTGGTCGGACCCTTGTCGGATCGCGTTGGGCGGCGGGTCCCGGTGCTGGTGGGCCTCGTCCTCTTCGTGCTGGGCGCGGCCTGGTGCGCTCAGGCGCACGACCTGGGCGGTTTGCTCGCCGGCCGCGCGATCCAGGCCGTCGGCGCCTGCGCCGCGTCGGTGCTGGCGCGCGCCATCGCCGCCGATCTCTTCGAGGGCCAGGCCCTGGCCAAGGTGATGGCGGCGATCACCATCGCCACGGCGGCGGCGCCGGGCTTCTCACCCCTGCTTGGCAGCGGCCTCGCCAACGCCTTCGGCTGGCGCTCGGAATTCGCCTTCGTCGCCGTCGTCGCCGTCGGCGCGCTCCTCGCCTATGCGACCCTGCTCGGTGAAACCAACCGCTCATCCGTGCGGCGAAGCGACCCTCTCGCGGTCGGCCGCGTCTACTTCGAACTGCTGCGCGACCGCCGTTTCGTCGCCCCGGCCCGGACCGCTGGCCTCCTGATGGCGGCCCTGTTCGCCGTGTTCTCCGCGACGCCGCGCGTGCTGCTGGAGCACTTCGGCTTTTCGCCTGTCGCGCTCGGCCTGTTGTTCGCCGGCGTGGTCATGCTGGTTCTATGCGCCAGCATCTCGGCCCCGCGCCTCGCAGCAAAGCTGGGCGTCTATCGGGCGACGCTGCTCGGGCTCGGCGTCACCGTGGCGGGCGCTGCGGCGCTGCTTGCCGCGGTCCTCATGGCGTACGGCGCGTTCCCGCCCTTCCTGCTGGCCGTTGCGCTCTTCGTGCTGGGCGTGGGCGTAGCCAGCCCCCTGTGCAGCACCATGGCCCTCTCGCCGTTCGTGGCCCAGGCCGGGTCTGCGGCCGCGCTGTTCGGCTTCGTCCAGATGGTCGGCGCTGCCTGCGGAACGGCGCTCGCGGCGGCCGTCTCGCGCGATCCGGGGATGGGCCTGGCGATCGTGCTCGCGCTGGCCTGCCCGCTGGCGGCGCTGCTCTTCGCGCGGGACGGCCGCGCGGCCCGCCCCGTTCGCATACCTCACTGATCTTCCAAACCATCGAGATCTCGACCATGTGGCTTGGCTCCGCCTTCGATCGCCTTGCGCAGCAGCGCATTTTCGCCGAGCGCGGCTGGATAGACGCCCAGCCCGGAATGGTCGCGCAGGGGCGTGCGGTTTGTCTGTTCGTGGGGCCCAAGACCGCGCCGAACGATCTCATCGACCTGATCGAGCGGTTCCTCCGCGTCTTCGTCTACGTCGCCCCGAAAGCCAGGCCTGACTGGATGCAGGCCGTGAGCAGCGCCGGGCACTTCGCCTATCCCTACGCCGTCCTTGTCGGGCGCGAGGACGGCCTCGACCACTGCCGGCGACTGGCGCGCGATGGAAATCCCGGCTTGCGCGGCGCCTCGATCGTCCACCTGACGGCCAATGCCGATCCGCGGCGCCTACGTCAGGTGCAGGCGCTCTACGCCGACGCCAACGTGCTTCCGCAGCCGCCCTACTTTATGGCCGGCGGCGACGATCGGGTGCTGACCAGCGTCCTGCTGGACGAGGACGGCGAGGCGATCGGCGCCACGATGTACCACCAGCTGGCGGGCGTCGGTCCGGGGTTCGACGCGATCGCCTGCGGTCTGAACTCGACCGTGCGGCCACGTCGCGCCGGGGTATCCCCGGCGGGCGAGCGGGTCCGCTCGCTGAGCCCGGCCGCCTGGCTGAACGCCTCGGCGATCCTGCGCTGCCGCGAACTCTTCGGCGTGCGTGAGATCTGGTCCTGTGCGCGCGCAGCCAACCGCCGCGCGATCGCCTTCCACCACCAGCTGGGCGCGCGCGGCAGCGAAGAGGTCTCGTTCTTCTGCGCCGAGCATCACATGGCGCTTCCGGATCGCAGGCACACCGGCGAGGCCGCCACGCTGACGGCACGGTAGAGCCGCGGGGGGCGCTCGGATGGCGGCCAGCCGGTAGCCGGTCTCTTCCGATCAGAGGACCCGCCGGATCGACCCGAAGTAGAATGTCGGTTTGTTACGCGGAGCGCCCCTCGTGCGAACGTGATCGATGAGGCTGGGGCCAATCTGACGTGACCAGACCCGCATGGGTTCGGTGGCGGCGCTCTGGAGGACGTTCTTGCAATGAACGCGGCGCTCAGTCTGCGACCGATCTCGGTCGTTGCATCGGCCAGCGGCTCGCGCGAGCAGCGGCTCAGCGACGTGATCGGCCTGATCTATGACGCGGCCATCGACCCCGGACTGTGGCCGAAAGCCATGCAGCAGGCGGCCGACATCGTCGGCGGCCGCGCCGCGGCGCTGCTCTCGAAAGATGTCGGCGCCGATCATGCGTCCGGCGCGCACCATGTCGGCCTCGAGACGCCGCCGCCGGCCAACCTCTTCCAGCTGGATTTTCAGCCGCTTGACCGGCACTTCCAGGGCGATCTCGAGCAGCCGATCGCAACCACGGACTTGCTTCCCGGCGGCGATCTCTACCGAACCGAACTCTATCGCCAGTGGGGCAAGCCGCAGGGCTTCGTCGATTTCGTGAGCGCCGTCATCGACCGCACCGCCGTCAGTGCGGCGATCTTCGGTGTGTTCCGCCACGAGCGGGACGGCATCGTCGACGAGCGGGCCCGCCGCCAGTTAAGCCTGCTGGCGCCGCACGTCCGCCGCGCGGTCCTCATCGGCAAAATGTTCGATTTCAAGGACGCTGAGGTGGCGACCTTTGTCGACGCCTTCGATGGGCTCACCACCAGCATGTTTCTGGTTGGCGCCGACGGACGCCTTATCCATTCGAACGCCGCCGGCGCCGCCCTTTTGGCGGAGCGCGACATTCTCACCACCGTCGCCTCGCGGCTGGCCGCTTGCGACCCCCGGACCACCGGGACGCTGCGCGAAGCCTTCGCCGCCTCGGAGCGAGGCGACGAGGCCCTGGGCGCACGCGGCATCGCCGTCCCGATGACCAGCAAGAGGGACGAGCGCTACATCGCCCACGTGCTGCCCCTGACCTCAGGCGCGCGCAGCCGCGCGGGCATCGTCTACACGGCCGTCGCGGCTCTCTTCGTGCGCAAGGCGGAGTTGGCGGCTTCGGCGACGTCGCAGGTGATCGGCGAGGCGTTCAAGCTCACGCCGACCGAACTGCGCGTGCTTATGGCGATCATCGACGTGGGCGGGATCCCAGAAGTCGCCACGGCCTTCGGCGTGGCCGATACGACGGTCAGAACCCACGTCAACCGCCTGTTCGAAAAGACCGGCGCCACGCGCCAGGCCGACCTCGTCAAGCTGGTGGCCGGCTATGCCACCTCGATCGCCGGCTGATCGGGATACGCGCGCGATGTCCAGACGCCAGAGGACGACTCGCGTTCGGGCCGCTTTCGACTTCTCAGAACTTCGGAACGCCGGCGCCGTCAGCCCGCCGGCCAGCTGCGCTCGACCAGGTCGCGCACCGCGCGCTCGCTGGCCGGGTCGATCGGATAGTCGACGCCCAGCGTCGCGCAGGCGGCCTGGCCCGCCTCGACGAGGGCGTCCTGGATGCGCAGGTGGACGGCCTTCAGCGCCGCGACGTCCCGGGCCGCCAGCGCGGTCAGCGCCGCGATCGTCAGGTCGGCCAGCTGGGCGCGCTCGCCGGCCGAGAGCAGCTGCGCCAGCGCGTTGGGGTTCCTGTAGAAGTTGGCGGGCCCACGGCTCACCGCCATCAGCTGGGCGAGCTGGCGGTTGATCAGGTCGAGCTCCATCGCAGCCAGCGTCGGCCACTGGCCGCGGCCGAGCACCCTGAGCGGCCAGGTGGCGCCCTGGCGGGTCATGCGGATGATCGTCGTGATGCTGCGCGCCACGACTGGGGCGGACGCTTGCCAGCCCAGCTTCAGTCGTTCCGCGATCCCGCCCTTGTCGACCAGCACCTTGACGGCCGGCCGCGGCGCAGCGTCCACGGCGGAGGCCTTCTCGAAGAAGAGGTCGAGCCGCGCGCCGCCCGCCATCAGCGCATGCACGGCCATGAGCCCGGGCGCCGGGGCGTCCGACCACACCAGCACCCCGCCGAGCCCCGCCAACAGCCCGCCGCGGTCGGCCCAGACCGCGTCGTAGTCGGCGTCGCGGATCGCCAGGTAGGCGTCGATGTCGGAAAACGGGTCGGCGCCGCCGGCCGCCAGACTGCCCTGCAGCCACAGCGCCTCGATTCGCGGATCGGCGTCTGCGTGCTCGGAAAGCGCGGCGAGGGTCGCCTCGCGGGCGGATTTCGAACGAGTGCGAGGCCATCTGCGACCTTTCGTAACCTCCGCGCGGCTCCGCTTAAACGGGTCGTTTACCTTGCACCCGGAAATTGTTGCCTAGCGAGGGCGCCTAGAAGGCCGAGCCGCATTTTGTGGGCTAACGACCTTGGGCGGGCGCGTGAACTCTTTCTTCGCGGCATTGCAACGATTCGGCATCGGCCGGCTCGCCGTGCTGCTGGGCGTGGGCGGCGGCGGCGCGGCGCTGCTGATCACCATCCTCATCAACCTCGCCGCCCCGCCGATGGGGCTGCTCTACTCGAACCTCGACCTGCGCGAGGCCGGCTCGATCACCCAGGCGCTCGACCAGGCCAACATCAAGTACCAGGTGCAGGGCGACGGCTCGACAATCATGGTGCCGCGCGACAAGGTCGCCACCGCGCGCCTGATGCTGGCCGGCAAGGGCCTGCCGACCGCCAATTCGGTCGGCTACGAGATCTTCGACTCCCAGAACGCGCTCGGCCAGACCGACTTCATCCAGCAGCTCAACATGAAGCGCGCCACCGAGGGCGAGCTGGCGCGCACCATCCGCGCGCTGGACGGCGTCACCTTCGCCCGCGTCCACCTGGTGCTGCCGGAGCGGCAGCTGTTCCAGGACGCCACCGACCAGGCCTCGGCCTCGGTCACCATCGGCGTCGGCGCGCGCGAGCCGTCCACCGACCAGGTGCGCGCGGTGCAGAACCTGGTCTCCGGCGCGGTGCCGAACCTGAAGCCCGAGCGCGTGGTGGTGATCGACCAGCACGGCAAGACGCTGTCGGCCGAAAGCGACGGCGCTCGGCGGCAAGGAGGCCGAGGACGCCAAGGCCGCGATCGAGGACGCCATCCGCGCCCGGGTGAAGAGCCTGGTCGAGGGCGTCGTCGGCGTCGGCAAGGCGCGCGTGCAGGTCAGCGCCGACGTCGACATGAGCCAGGTCACCACCCAGTCGGAGAAGTACGACCCCGACGGCCAGGTGGTGCGCTCCGAGCAGACCAACGAGACCAGCGCCAAGGATAGCCAGGGCGGCGCCGGCGGCTCGACGGCGGCGGCCTCCGCCTCGACCAACATCCCCGGCGGCCGCCCAGACCGCCGCCCAGACCAGCGCGGCCAACGGCAGCGAGAACACCGGCTCGGAGTCGACCACCAACTACGAGATCTCCAAGACCGTCACCACCCAGGTGCAGCAGCCCGGCACGATCAAGCGGCTCTCGGTGGCGGTCGCCGTGGACGGGATGACCGCCCCCGGCAAGGACGGCAAGCCGGGCCCCTACACGCCGCGCTCGGCCGACGAGATGCAGCGGCTCGACGACGCTGGTGAAGGCGGCGATCGGCTTCTCGGCCGACCGCGGCGACCAGGTGCAGGTGGTCAATGTGCGCTTCCCCAACGCGGCGGACGCCGAGGGCGTCAGCGCCGCCAGCCCGCTGATGGGCTTCGACAAGAACGACATCATGCGCGTCGTCGAGCTCGGCGTGCTGGCGGTGGTCGCCGGGCTGATCCTGTTCTTCGTCATCCGCCCGATGATCCGCAGCGCCTCGGCGGGCTTCGCCGCGGTGGGTGGCACGGCGCTGGTCCCGGTCGCCGGCGGCGGCGCGCCGGTCGCCGCGCGCGTCGTGTCGATGCCGGACGGCCAGACCATCAGCGTCGACGCCGCCACCGGCCAGCCGCTCGCGCTGCCCAGCCCCGACATCGAGCAGAAGATCGACATCGCCCGCATCGAGGGCCAGGTGAAGGCGTCGTCGGTCAAGCGCGTCGCCGAGTTCGTCGAGAAGCACCCGGAGGAGTCGGTCTCGATCCTCCGCGGCTGGCTGCATGAGTCGGCATGAGCCTGGGCCCGCGCACCAAGGGCAAGTCGATCAGCGACGCCTCGCGGCTCACCGGGCCGGAGAAGGCGGCGGTCATCCTGCTGTCGCTGGGCGAGGACCACGGCACCATCTGGCGCGCGCTCGACGAGGAGGAGATCAAGGAAGTCTCCCAGGCCATGGCCGGCCTCGGCAACGTCTCGGCGCACGTGGTCGAGGAGCTGATGGTGGAGTTCGTGTCCGGCATGTCCGGCGCCGGCTCGATCATGGGCTCGTTCGAGCAGACCCAGAAGCTGCTGGCCGCCTTCATGCCGGCCGACAAGGTCGACACCCTGATGGAGGAGATCCGCGGCCCGGCGGGTCGGACCATGTGGGACAAGCTCGGCAACGTGAACGAGGCCGTGCTCGCCAACTACCTGAAGAACGAATACCCGCAGACCGTCGCGGTCATCCTCTCGAAGATCAAGTCCGAGCACGCCGCGCGGGTGCTGGCGGCGCTGCCCGAGGACTTCGCGCTGGAATGCGTGCATGCGCATGCTGCGCATGGAGCCGGTGCAGCGCGAGATCCTCGACAAGATCGAGCAGACGCTGCGCACCGAGTTCATGTCCAACCTGGCGCGCACCTCCAAGCGCGACAGCCACGAGATGATGGCGGAGATCTTCAACAGCTTCGACCGCCAGACCGAGAGCCGCTTCATCGCCGCCCTGGAGGAGCGCAACCGCGAGAGCGCCGAGCGCATCCGGGCGCTGATGTTCGTCTTCGAGGACCTCTCCAAGCTCGATCCGGGCGGCGTGCAGACGCTGCTGCGGGCGGTCGAGAAGGACCAGCTGGCGCTGGCGCTGAAGGGCGCCTCGGACGCGCTGCGGGAGATGTTCTTCTCCAACATGTCGCGAGCGCGCCGCCAAGATCATGCGCGAGGACATGGAGAGCATGGGCCCGGTGCGCCTGCGCGACGTCGACGCGGCGCAGATGGCGCATGGTGCAGGTCGCCAAGGACCTCGCCGCCAAGGGCGAGATCATGCTGGCCGGCGCCGGCGGCGACGACGAGCTGATCTACTGATGGCCGCGCCCTCCGAGACATCGCACCGCAGGTTCACCTTCGACACCGAGTTCGAAGGCGGCCGGCCGTCGGGCGCCAGCGCCTACAAGCGCCTCTACACGGCCGAGGAGGTCGAGGCGCTGGCCGCCGGCGCCCGCGCCGAGGGCGAGGCCGCCGGCCATGCAGCGCGTCGAGGCGCAGACCGCCCGCGCGCTCGCCGAGCTCGCCGACGCCGCCAAGGCCGCGCTGCCCACCCTGGCCGTCGCCGCCCACCAGCACCGCGCAGGGGCTCGGCCGAGCTGGCGCTGGCCTGCGCGCGGCAGATCGCCGACGCCGCCTGCGAGCGCTTCCCGGACGCGCCGCTGCAGGCCGCGCTCGCCGCCCTCGCCCGCGAGGTGGAGGCGACGCCGAAGCTGATCCTGCGCGCCCCGCCCGCGCTGATCGAGCGGCTGCAGGCCGCGCTCGCCGAGACCGCCGAGGCGATCGGCTACGCCGGCCAGATCATCGCCCGGCGCCGACCCCGACCTGCCGCTCGCCGCCTTCGTGCTCGACTGGGGCGACGGCTCGGCGGCATTCGATCCGGCCGGCGCGGCCGCCCGCGTCGCCGAGGCGCTGGAAGGCGCGCTGGCCGCCGAGGGCCTGCACGCCGAGGCGCTCGCCCTGCCCTCTTCCAATCCGACCCGGAGGTCCGATCATGGCTGACGAACGACCGAACTGAAGCTCGACGAGTTCGCGCCGGCGACGCGCTGGTCGCGACGCCGACGCGAGATCGAGGAGAAGACCGCCAGCGATCTGGCGCCGGTGTTCGACGTGCCGGTCAACATCTCGGCGGTGCTGGGCCGCGCGCACCTGTCGGTCGCGCAGCTCCTGCAGCTCGGCCAGGGCAGCGTGCTGGAGCTCGACCGCAAGGTCGGCGAGGCCATCGACATCTACGTCAACAACCGCCTGGTCGCGCGCGGCGAGGTGGTGGTGGTCGAGGACCGGCTTGGCGTGACCATGACGGAAATCATCAAGGACGGGGACGCCGCAGCCTAGAGGGGCGCGCGGCTTCGTAAGGGAGAACGACAATGCGGCTGCTGGTCGTCGGACGATTGAGCGGGCAGCTCTCCAGCGCGGTGAAGCTGGCGATGGCGGCCGGGGCCAAGGTGGCGCACGTGGAGACCTGCGAGGCGGCCACCTACGCCCTGCGCGCCGGCCAGGGCGCGGACCTGCTGATGGTCGACTACGAACTCGACATCGCCGCCCTGATCGCCGCCAACGAGGCCGAGCGCATCCGCGTGCCGGTGGTGGCCTGCGGCGTCGGCGCCGACTCCAAGCGCGCCGCCGACGCCATCCGCGCCGGCGCCAAGGAGTTCATCCCGCTGCCGCCCGAGGCCGACCTGATCGCCGCGGTGCTGGCGGCGGTCGCCGACGACGACCGCCCGATGGTGGCGCGCGACCCGGCCATGCAGGCGGTCATCGCGCTCGCCGACCAGGTGGCCGCCTCGGAGGCCTCGATCCTGATCACCGGCGAGAGCGGCGTCGGCAAGGAGGTGATGGCCCGCTACGTGCACAACAAGTCGCGCCGCGCCGCGCGCCCGTTCATCTCGGTCAACTGCGCCGCCATCCCCGAGAACCTGCTGGAGAGCGAGCTGTTCGGCCACGAGAAGGGCGCCTTCACCGGCGCGGTCGCCCGGCGCATCGGCAAGTTCGAGGAAGCCAACGGCGGCACCCTGCTGCTGGACGAAATCTGCGAGATGGACGGGCGCCTGCAGGCCAAGCTGCTGCGCGCCCTGCAGGAGCGCGAGATCGACCGCGTCGGCGGCGCCAAGCCGGTGAAGGTGGACATCCGCGTCATCGCCACCTCCAACCGCGACCTGGCCCAGGCGGTGCGCGACGGGACCTTCCGCGAGGACCTGCTCTATCGCCTGAACGTCGTGAACCTGCGCCTGCCGCCGCTGCGCGAGCGGCCGGGCGACATCGTGGCGCTCGCCGAGCACTTCGTCGAAGAAGTACGCCGCGGCCAACGGCATCGCCGGAGCGGCCGCTCTCGGCCGAGGCGCGCCAGCCGGCTGGTCGCGCACCGCTGGCCGGGCAACGTGCGCGAGCTGGAGAACGCCATGCACCGCGCGGTGCTGCTGGCGGCCGGCCCGGAGATCGAGGAGTTCGCGATCCGGCTGCCGGACGGCGCGCCGATGCCCGCCTCGCCCGGCGCCGAGACCGCGCGGGCCGCCTCGATCGCCGCCGAGGCCGCCAGCCGCGCCTTCGTCGGCCAGACGGTGGCGGCGGTGGAGCAGCAGCTGATCATCGACACGCTCGAGCCACTGCCTCGGCAACCGCACCCACGCGGCCAACATCCTCGGCATCTCGATCCGCACCCTGCGGAACAAGCTCAAGGAATACTCCGACGCCGGCATTTCGGTGCCGCCGCCGCAGCAGCAGAGCGCGGCCAGCGCCGCTTGACGCATGATCTCGCGTCGCTTCACCCGTCGCGGCCTGATCGCCGTCGCGGCCGCGGGCCTCTGGGCCGGGCCCTGCGCTCGCCGCGCGACGCCTTCGCCGCGCATCGAGGCGCAGCGTCGGCGGGCGGCTGGGCGTGGCGGCGCTCGACGTGCGCTAGCGGCGCCGAGCTCGGCCACCGCGCCGACGAGCGCTTTGCCGATGTGCAGCACCTTCAAGGCGATGGCGGTGCCGGCGGCGCTGGCGCGGCGTCGACTCCGGCGACGAGCGGCTCGACCGCTTCGTCGCGCTACGGCAAGGCCGATCTTCTGGAGCACGCGCCGGTCACCAGCGCCCACCTGGCGAACGGCGGCATGGCCGTTCGGCGACCTCTGCGCCGCGGCGATCGAGCATCAGCGACAACACCGCGGCCAACCTCGATCCTGGCCTCGATCGGCGGCCCGGCCGGCTGGACCCGGCTTCGTGCGCTCGCTCGGCGACCAGTCGAGCCGCCTCGACCGCAACGAGCCCGACGCTGAACACCGCCACTCCCGGGCGATCCGCGCGACACCACGACGCCGCCGGCCATGGCTGGCCGACCTGCGCGGCAGTGCTGCTGGGCGGCATGCTCGGCCCGATCACGCGCGCGGCCTGCGCGGGCTGGATGGGGGCCTGCCAGACCGGGCTGACGCGCCTGCGCGCCGGCGTGCCAAAGGCCTGTGGCACGTCGCCGACAAGACCGGCACGGGCGAGCAGGCACGGCCAACGACATCGCGGTCGCCTGGACGCCGCACGGCCCGATCGTGATCGCCTGCTACCTGACCGGTCGCGACGCGCGCCTCAGCCGGAGGCCGCGACGCGGCCATCGCCGACGTCGGCCGCCTCGTCGCCGCAAGCTTCAGGCCCGGCTCGCAGCTGGCTGACCTTTCCCTTCCCTCCGCTTCGGTCGGCGCCCAGCGCCCGGGAGGTCTGGGGCTGGGTGGCGCGTGGCGAGGTGGCGCTCGCCCTCGGCATCGTCGGGATCATCGTCCTGCTGATCCTGCCGATCCCGGCCTTCATGCTGGACATGCTGCTGGCGATCTCGATCACCAGCTCGGTCCTGATCCTGATGACCTCGCTGCTGATCAAGAAGCCGCTGGAGTTCACCGCCTTCCCGACCGTGCTGCTGGTGGCGACGCTGTTCCGCCTGGGGCTGAACATCGCCTCGACGCGGCTGATCCTGGGCCACGGCCACGAGGGCACCGACGGCGCCGGCCACATCATCCAGGCCTTCGGCGAGCTGATGATGCACGGCAACTTCGTCATCGGCGTCATCGTCTTCGCGATCCTGGTGATCGTGAACTTCGTGGTGGTCACCCGCGGCTCGTCGCGCATCGCCGAAGTGGCCGCCCGCTTCACCCTCGACTCCATGCCCGGCAAGCAGATGGCCATCGACGCCGACCTCTCGCAGCGGCCTGATCGACCAGGAGGAGGCCAAGCGCCGGCGCAAGGAGCTGGAGCAGGAGTCGACCTTCTTCGGCGCCATGGACGGCGCCTCGAAGTTCGTGCGCGGCGACGCCATGGCCGGGCCTGCTTGATCGTCGCCATCAACGTCGTCGGCGGCATCCTGGTCGGGCGTGGTGCAGCACAAGCTGCCGCTGCAGCAGGCCTTCTCCAGCTACACCATCATGACCATCGGCGACGGCCTGGTGAGCCAGATCCCGGCGCTGGTCATCTCGATCGCCGCGGGCCTGCTGGTCTCCAAGTCCGGGGTCGAAGGCTCGGCCGACAAGGCCCTGGTGGCGCAGCTGGCGATGAACCCGATCAGCCTGGGCATGGTCTCGGCCGCCTCCGGCGTCATCGCGCTGATCCCCGGCATGCCGATCTTCCCGTTCGCGGCGCTGTCGCTCGGCGCCGGCACGCTGGCCTGGCGACGCTCGCAGGCCGCCGCCAGGCCGAAGCTCGAGCCGCCGAAGGCCGCGTCGAGGCCGAAGGAAGAGCCGATCGCCGCGAGCCTGGCCATCGACGACGTGAAGATCGAGCTCGGCTACGGCCTCCTGCACCTGATCAACGACCTGGACGGCCGGCGTCTCACCGACCAGATCAAGGCGCTGCGCAAGACGCTGGCGGCCGAGTTCGGCTTCGTGATGCCGCCGGTGCGCATCCTCGACAACATGCGCCTGCGCCAACCAGGGCTACGCCATCCGCATCAAGGAGATGGAGATCGGCGACCGGCGAGGTGCGGCTCGGCAAGCTGATGGCCATGGACCCGCGCGGCGGCCAGGTGGAGCTGCCCGGCGAGCACGTGCGCGAGCCGGCGTTCGGCCTGCCGGCCACCTGGATCGACGAGAGCATGCGCGAGGAGGCGGCGTTCCGCGGCTACACCACGGTCGACCCGGCCACGGTGCTGACCACGCACCTGACCGAGATCCTCAAGGAGAACATGCCGGACCTGCTCTCCTACGGCGAGGTGCAGAAGCTGCTCAAGGACCTCACGGCCGACGAGAAGAAGCTGGTCGAGGACCTGATCCCGTCGGTGGCGACGGCGAGCACGGTGCAGCGGGTGCTGCAGGCGCTGCTGCGCGAGCGGGTCTCGATCCGCGACCTGCCGACCATCCTCGAGGGCATCGCCGAGGCCGCGCCGCACACCTCCTCGATCGTCAGCCTGGTGGAGCAGGTGCGCGCCCGGCTGGGGCGGCAGATCTGCTGGGCCAACCGCGCCGACGACGGCTCGGTGCCGATCGTCACCCTGTCGCCCGACTGGGAGGCCGCCTTCGCCGAGGCGCTGATCGGCCAGGGCGACGACAAGCAGCTGGCGCTGGCGCCCTCCAGGCTGCAGGAGTTCATCCGCGGCGTGCGCGAGACCTTCGAGCGCGCCGCGCTGCAGGGCGAAAGCCCGGTGCTGCTGACCAGCCCGCTGGTGCGCCCCTACATCCGCTCGATCGTCGAGCGTTTCCGCGGCCAGACGGTGGTCCTGAGCCAGAACGAGATCCACCCGAAAGCGCGGCTGAAGACGGTCGGCAGCATCTAGCTGGGCCGCAAAAAGGCCGCGCCGGCTCTGTTTCGAAGCTGGAACGATCTTGGCCGGAAGCTGTTTCGCTCTCCTGGGGGGAACACCTTAGGGAGACTTTGATGCGCTCACCCCTCATCGCGGCTGGTTTGGCTCTCGCAATCGCCGGGCCGGCCTTCGCCCAGGCCGGTTCGACCTCGTCGCACGGCGCCGTCCCGGCGACCGAGCCGACCACCTCGCAACCGCCGGCTGCCACCGACACCAACCCGCCGGCCACGGCGCCGTCGACGCCGTCGACGCCCTCGACCCAGTCAGAGCCTTCATCGCCCTCCGCGGCGCCCAGCCAGCCGTCGGCCCCGTCGGCCCAGGGCTCCGGCGCGCCCGCCAGCGCCACGGCGCCTGGCGCCGCCGCCCAACCCGCGACGCCGCCGAGCTTCACCGTCGGCGAGACCGTGAAGGACAACACCGGCGCCACGATCGGCACGATCGCCAACCTCAGCGGTTCGGGCGCCACCCAGATGGCCGTCATCAAGATGGGCGACCAGAGCTTCCAGGTTCAGGCCAGCCGCCTGGGCTCGGACAACGGCGCGGCCGAGATCAACATGACCAAGGCGCAGATCACGGCCATGCTGCATCCGTCGGCGAAGTGAGCCGAGCCGGCCCGCGCCGCTGCCTAGCCGGCCGCGGTCTGGTATGGGCGGCGGCGCTGGCCGCAGCCGCCCTGCCGGCCGCAGCCGTCGCCGCCGTGCAGGCCGTCACCGCGCAAGCCGGGCCTGCGCGCCCGCCCGAGAGCGGCGCGCACGACTCGGCCGCGACGCTGGGGCCGCTGGCGATCGGCGCCGACGTGCGTGATTCGGCCGGCGCCGACATCGGCCACGTGACCCGGCTCACGACCGACGCGGCGGGCCGCAAGGTGGCCGAGCTGCGCGACGGCGAGCGCGTCTACGTGATCCCGATCGAATACCTCTACGCCCGCAGCGGCGCAGCTTTCAGCACCGTCTCGCTGGACGCGCTGAAGCACGGGTGGAAGCCCGACTGAGGCGATCGGTCCCGCCCCAGGCGTGGCCGCCGCGCCATTGCGGCGGCGCGCGGGCGCTGGTAGCCATGCCGGCCATGGGCGGCTCGAGCGCCGTACGGGGACAATCGGTCATGGGACCAGCCAGAGGTGTCGCGCGCGGGTATCGGCGCGGCTGGCTCTCGAACATCCTGACTTTCGAGACGATGATCACCGGTCCGGTGATCCATCTCGTCTACTGGGCGGGCTTGGGCGTCATCCTGCTGGCGGCGTTCGGCGTGATCGGCGCGTCGCTCGGGGTCGGCATCCGCGCGATCAGCGAGCGCAGCTGGGAGACGCTGCTGGTGGTCATCCCGGGCCTGGTCGGCGGCCTGCTGATCGTGCTGGCCGGCGGCCTGCTCTGGCGCGCGTTCTGCGAGTTCTACGTGGTCATCTTCCGCATCGGCGACGACCTCGGCGCGCTGCGCCGCGTCGCCGAGGAAGAACAGCGCCGCGCCGGCCAGCCGCCCGCCTAGGGCCTCGGGGTGTCGCTGGAAGGGGTCGCCAGGGCCGGCGCAGGGGTCGTACAGCCCCGCGCAGGGGATGGCAGGTAGGGTACTACCGGTACCGGTACCAAGGCGCTCCAGGCCCCTTCCGGGTCCTGCACAGCCATCGCAATCTGCACGGGAAGGGCGACACAACCAAGGGCCGCACCGCCCTCCCCCGCTCTTCCCCGCGAAAGCGGGATAAGGGAGCTGCTTCAGCGCCTGAGCGCCCTCTCCCAGGCTTGCGCGGCCGGCTTCGGGCGGCCCCGGTCGTCGAACAGCAGCGGGGCGTCGCCGGCGTTCTCGCGCCGCAGCCATGACTGCGAGTCTTCCAGCCCCCAGAAGGTGAAGTCGAAACGCTGGCGCGCGGGCAGCGCGGCGAAGGCCGCGGCCGCCTCCGCGTAGACCGACGCCTGGCGACGCCGCAGATCGTCGGGCGAGGCCAGGAAGGCCCGCGCGCGGGCCAGCGAGACGTCCATCTCGGAGATGCGGACCTTCAGGCCGAGGCTCGCCAGATCCTTCAGCGTCGCGGCGATCGCCCCCGGCGCGAGGTCGGCTGGGACGTGGGTCTGGGTTCCAAGCCCGCCGATCGGCGCGCCCGCCTTCAGCAGCGCCTCTGCCAGCTGCATGAACGTCGCCCGCTTCTTCGGATTGGTCTCCAGATTGTAGTCGTTGAGGAAGAGCACCGCGCCGGGGTCGGCTGCATGGGCGAGCTCGTAGGCCATGCGCATGTGGTCGAGCGGCCCGAGCCGCTGGCTCCAGAGGCTGTCCCGCCAGCCCTGGCCATCGTCGGTGACCGCCTCGTTGACCACGTCCCAGCCGACCGCGCGGCCGCGGTAGCGGCCCACCACGGCCTGGACGTAAGCGCCGAACGCCTGGCGGAACGCGCCGCCCTCCAGCGCTTCGAAGAAGGCCGGCCTCTGGGCGTACCAGACCAGCGTGTGGCCGAAGAGGCGCATGCCGTGGTCAGCGGCGAAGCTGGCGATGCGGTCAGGGGCGTCGAACCGGTACGATCCGTCAGCCTGCAGCACGTACTCCATCTTCAGCTCCCACTCGGGGGTGAGCTGGGAGACCTGCGACGCCAGGAGGCCCGAGAGCGCCGGATCGTCGAGCTGGCCGGCCTGAACGCAGCTCCCGACCGGGAACGGGGCGAGGCTCTTCAAGGGCGGGATCGAGACCGGCGGCTGGCCCGGCGGTTGACTTTGGGCCTTCTCGCCGCACGCCGCGAGCGCCAGCGCCGCGCCGACGAACGCGCGGCGGCTCGCGAGGGTCACCGCCGCCCCGCCGCGCGCCTCAGGCCCATCTCGTCGAGGACGGCGCTCTCGCGGCGGGCGGTCTCGCGCGCCGCGACGGCCTTGGCGCTCTCGGCCACCCGCTCGTACTTCTTCAGCGTCTCGAACGCCTCGGTCAGCGCCTCGCGGGCGCCCTGCTCCTCGGTCGCCGCGAGATCGATCTCCCGCTGGACGGCGGCCTTGCGCTGCTTGAGCCCCTCGGCGTAGGCGCCGAGGCTGCGCGCGGCCTCCGGATCGGTTCGCGCGATGGCGATCTCCGCCTCGCCGCCGGCGATCAGCACGGCCAGCTTCAGCTCGGCCCGCGTGCGCCGCTCGACCACCTCGGCGAGCCGCGTCTGCAGCAGCTCCAGCTCGAAGCTGGAGATCTTGATCAGCTGGTCGGCCCACCTCATGCGCGGTCGAGCTCCAGCACGCCGTCCAGCCGATCGAAGGCGTCGACGAGGCTCGTGTAGTCGTCCTTGTCCTGCGCCAGGAAAGCCTCGAGCCCGGGATTGAGCGCGATGGCGCGGTCGACCTCGGCGTCCGATCCGGCCCGGTAGGCCCCGATGCGGATCAGCTCCTCCATGTTGGCGTAGGACGCCAGCGTCGTGCGGGCGCGGCTCACCGTCTCGCGCTCCAGCGGGGTCTGGCAGCCGGGCATGGTGCGGCTGATCGACTTCAGCACGTTGATGGCCGGATAGCGGCCGCGCTCGGCGATCGCGCGCTCCATCACGATGTGGCCGTCCAGGATGCCGCGCACCGCGTCGGCGATCGGCTCGTTGTGGTCGTCGGCGTCGACCAGCACCGTGAAGAGGCCGGTGATCGGCCCTGCCACCGCGCCGTCAGGACGGACCGGGCCGGGGCCGGCGCGCTCCAGCAGCTTCGGCAGCTCGGAAAAGACGGTGGGCGTGTAGCCCTTGGTGGTCGGCGGCTCGCCGGCCGCCAGCCCGATCTCGCGCTGCGCCATCGCAAAGCGGGTGACGCTGTCCATCAGGCAAAGCACCTCGAGATCCTGGTCGCGCAGGTACTCGGCGATGGCCAGGGTCATGTAGGCGGCCTGGCGACGCTTCAGGGCCGGCTCGTCGGAGGTGGCGACCACCACGACGGCGCGGGCGAGGCCCTCGGGGCCCAGCGTCTCCTCGATGAACTCGCGCACCTCGCGGCCCCGCTCGCCGATCAGACCGACCACCACCGCGTCGCAGGCGGCATGACGGGCCAGCATCGAGAGCAGCACCGACTTGCCGACGCCGGAGCCGGCGAAGACGCCCAGGCGCTGGCCGCGGCAGCAGGTGGTGAAGACGTCCATCGCCCGCACGCCGAGCTCGAGGCGCTCGCCCACCCGGCCGCGCGAATGGGCCGCCGGCGGCGCGGCCCGCAGCGGGTAGGCGGCGAGCCCCTGCGGCAGCGGGCCCTTGCCGTCGATCGGCTGGCCGAACGCGTCGACCACCCGGCCCAGCCAGCCGAGCGTCGGGCGCACGGCCGCGCCCTCCGGCCGGATGCGTATCTCGGCGCCCGGCGCGACGCCCTCCAGCGGGCCGAACGGCATCAAGAGGGCCCGGGTCTCGCGGAAGCCCACCACCTCGGCCTCCAGCGGCGGGGCGCCGCGGCGGTCGACCACGGTGCGCGCGCCGATGGCGAGCCGCGTCAGGCCGCCGCGGGCCTCGATCAGGAGGCCGTTGACCGCGGCCACGCGGCCGGAAACCACCAACGGATCGACACGCTCGACGGCGGCGATGAGATTGCGCAAAGAGAAGCTGCCCCGGAAATCAGCCGCGATGGTGGCGCGCCGCGCCTTAAGCTTTGGCTAACCGCGGAGCGCGCGCGGACGGCCTTTCAGCCGCCCGCCTTGATGGCCGCGACAATCAGCGGCACGGAGCGGGGATCGCTCAGCACCTCCATGTGGCGCACGCCGGGTGCGAGCTCGATCATCGGCGGGTGCGTCAGACCCTTGAACGCCTGGGCATAGCGGTCCGCGTTCATCTGCTCGTCGGCGCCGCCAACCACCACCGCGATCGGCGCGGCCGCATGCGCGACGTCCGCCCGGTAGGCCGGCTCGCCGCCCATCTGCAGCTGGCCGCGCGGCCCGTAGTTGTTCATCATCCGGAACGACCACGACGGCGTGACGCCGAGCTCGCGCACCGCGCCTGGCGGCAGGTTGAAGCGGATGGTGGTCAGGCCATTGAACTGAGTCACGCCCAGCTGGTTGAGCGCTGCCAACGCCACGATCCGCGGCACGTCGGGCTCGGCCCAACCGCTGGCCTGATTGGTCGAGGGCGAGTGGATGCCGAGGTAGGGCGAGATCAGCACGAAGCGGCTGAACTGGCGGCCAAGCGGCTCGCCCGCGACCCGCAACACGAAGCCGCCGCCCGACGAGTGACCGGCCAGCACAAGCCTGACGTTCGGATACCTTCCCCGCACCACCCTGACGAAATCCGCGAGGTCGTCGTCGAGTTGGCCGATGTAGTCTATGTCGCCACGCCGGCCCGACAGACCCTGGCCGCGCGCGTCGGGGGCGAAGGCCGGCACGCCCGCGCCAGCCAACGCTTGCCCGAGCACAGTGATGTTGCGGCTGTCGCCGGCGGAGCCGTGGAACACGATGGCGACCACCGGCGGCTCGGCGGCGCGCGGCGCGGGCTCGAATTCGCGGAAGGCGAGTTGGGCGCCGTCGCGCGCGCGATACCGCTGCACCGGCGGCGCCGGCATGAGCATGACTGCCCGCGTGGACGCATCGGCGCTCGGGGGCGGCTTGGCGACGGCGCAAGCCGTCGCGAGGCCTAAGGTCGCCGCGAGGGTGGCCGCGGCGAGGGGATTGAAAGTCGGCATGGAGAGAAGATCCCGGATGAAGAGGGCTCCTCAAAACGGCTCCGGCCGCGCGGCGCGCTAGTCCGCTTTCGCAGGCCGGCGAAGCGGTTCGCAGGCGGGCGAGCCGATGGGCGAACGGGCGAACGGCCGAGCTGTTCTCAGCCCTGCCGACGCGCCCTATAGATGCCGCGATGGCCGCTCACCTGCAGCAATGGACCGGCTGGCGCGGCTGGGCGCGTGACGCGGCGTTCGCGACCTCGGTCGGGCTCTGCCTCGGACTGATCGGGCCGTTCGCCACCTACCTCAGCCCGCTGCCATTCCGCCTGGTCTATTGGACCGGGCTGCTGTGGGCCGGGATGACCTTCTACGGTCTCGCGATCCGCGCGGCCTTGTGGGCCGCCCGTCACAGCCGCGTTCCGGCCGCCCTCTGGCTGGCGGCGTTCAGCCTCGTCGCGTCGGGGCCCATGAGCGCGATGTCGGCGGTCGTCGCAACGCATTTCTGGCCGCCGCTCAGGGCGATGAGCGCATTGGAGTGGTACGGCCAGTCCGTGGCGCTCTCGCTGCCGCTGGTGATGACTTGGGGCGTTCTGACCCGGCGAATGGCGCCATTTGCGCGCCGGACGCCCGAGCGGGCCGGCGCCGGACCGCCCGGGACCCTCCCCGAACGCCTGACCCGCGGGCTGATCTGCCTTCAGATGGAGGACCACTATGTGCGCGTCCATACGCGGTCGGGGTCGGAGCTCGTGCTGCTCTCGATGCGCGAGGCGGTGGCCCAGTTGGGCGCGCGGAAGGGCGAGCGCGTGCATCGTTCGTGGTGGGTGGCGCGCGACGCGGTGACCGATGTGGTGGCGGACGGCCGGAACTTGCGGCTGCAACTCGTGGGCGGCCTGGAGGCGCCGATCAGCCGCAGCCAGGTCGGCCGGCTGAGGGCGCTGGGCTGGCTCGGCGACGTCGGTGTCGAAGAGAGCGCGGCTTGAGGGGACGCGGATGCCAGAGCTGACGCTCTACGGACGACGCAACTCGATCAACGTGCAGAAGGCGCTCTGGGCGCTGGGTGAGGTGGGCCTCGCCTACGCCCACGTCGACGCCGGCGGCGATGCCGGCGGATTGGACGCGCCGGCCTTCCGGGCGATGAACCCGCACGGCAAGGTGCCGGTGCTGAAAGACGGCGAGGCGGCGATCTGGGAATCGAACGTCATCGTCCGCTATCTGGCCGCCGCCTATGCGCCCGGCGGCCTGTGTCCGAATGGCGCGGCCGAGCGCGCCTCGGCCGAGGCCTGGATGGACTGGACCTGCGCCACGCTGCAGCCGGCGATCGGCGGCCTCTTCTGGGCCTTCTACCGGACGCCCGCCGCGCAACGGGACCCGGCGCGGGTCGCCGCGCTGACAGCCGACTGCGCCAGCGCGATCGGCGCGCTCGACCTGTGGCTGCGCCGGCGCCCGTTCCTGGCCGGCGAGGCCTTCTCGATGGCCGACATCCCCGCCGGCGTGCTGGTCTATCGCTACTTCGAGATCGAGGTCGCGCGGCCGGAAGCGCCGGCCGTGGCGGCGTGGCGCGCGCGGCTGGCCGAGCGCGCGCCCTACCGCGAGCACGTCATGCGGCCGTTCGGCGAGCTCTATGGGCGGCTCGCCTACTGACCGCTAGCGATAGCCCCAGGCCACGATCGGATAGCCGGCCTGATCCTGCGCCTGGCGCATCGCGGTGCGCACCGCCATGCTGTAGCACCCGCCCGGCGGCTCGCCGGACCCCGGATAGGCGTCTTCCACTTCCTGGCAGACGTCCTTGGCGGCCCGCACGATCCGCGCCTTGGCGACACGCGCGCCATAGCCGGTCGAGAGGTCCAGGTCGCCGAGCGGCACGGTCATCGAGACCTGGTCCATGCGAACCCGCGCGCCGGTGGTCGGCTGGGTTATGTACCGTTGCGGCGCGTAGACGGTGACGCCCTCCACTGAGCTGGCGGTCGTGCCGCCGTAGGGCGAGTAGGGGTCGGCGCGGGCCGAGAGCGCCACGAGCGCGAGCGACGCGCCCGCCAGCGCCAGCCCCACCGAAACGCGGTGGGCCGGGCCCATTTTCTTGCCGAACATGCTTTTTCTCCCTGACGATCTTCCGAATCGCAGAGACGGCGGCGCCGGGGAAAGAACACCCCCGCGCGGCGGCGGTTCCTGGCAGGGCGGACCCTGGGCGCGCGGCGATTCACGAAAGAGTCATCGCCTCCGCGACGATGCGCGCATGGCCCGCGCTTGCTCGCGATTCGCAAATCAGCTTAACGATTCGGCTTCGTCAGCTTTCACCATTAACCTGTCTTAAATTAACTCGTCGGTAATCTGGTGGACGAGCATTGGGGCAGATTCGGGCCGTTCACGAAAAGTTTCCGCCAGATGAGCGGGGAGGGGTAGATGCGCGTTCTGTTGATTGAGGACGATAGCGCGACGGCGCAAGGCATCGAATTGATGCTGAAGTCGGAAGGCTTTAACGTCTACACCACTGATCTTGGTGAGGAAGGCATAGATCTGGGCAAGATCTATGACTACGACCTCATCCTGCTGGACCTCAACCTGCCGGACATGAGCGGATCCGAGGTGCTGCGCACGCTGCGGGTGGGGAAAGTCAACACGCCGATCATGATCCTTTCGGGGACCAGCGAGATCGACACCAAGGTCAAGACGCTGGGCGGCGGCGCCGACGACTACATGACCAAGCCCTTCCACAAGGAGGAGCTGGTCGCCCGCATCCACGCCGTGGTCCGCAGATCCAAGGGCCACGCCCAGTCGGTGATCCGCACGGGCGACATCACCGTCAACCTCGACGCCAAGACGGTGGAGGTGAACGGCATCCGGGTGCATCTGACCGGCAAGGAATACCAGATGCTCGAGCTGCTCTCGCTGCGCAAGGGCACCACGCTGACCAAGGAGATGTTCCTCAATCATCTCTACGGCGGCATGGACGAGCCGGAGCTGAAGATCATCGACGTCTTCATCTGCAAGCTCAGGAAGAAGCTGGCCGCCGCCGCCAACGGCAAGCACCACATCGAGACCGTCTGGGGCCGCGGCTACGTGCTGCGCGACCCGCAGGAGAGCGCGGTCGCCGCTTAAGGCGCCTCAGCGGAGCCAGTTCTCGAGACGCAGGTCTTCGACCCGGCCGAATTCTCGCTCATTGTCCGTCACCAACGTCGCGTCCAGGGCCAAAGCGTGCGCGGCGATCAGCATGTCATTGCCGCCGATCGGCGTTCCCATCTGCTCGAGCCGATGGCGAAGGCGAGCGTAGTGCTGGACCGCATCGGCATCGAACGACTTGATGTCGAGCTCGACGAACACAGTGGCGAGAGCAGCCGTCAACCTCGCTGACGGGTTCTTTGCGCCGCCATACGCAAGCTCCGCCGCGACGATGGCGCTCGTGAAGACGTTGCCCTCGCCAGCCCTGGCGATTCGCTGGGCCAAGCGCCCGACAGGGGCGTGCATCAGCCTTGAAATTATGTTGGCGTCCAGAAGGTAGCCAGCCACTAGAGATCGAACGGTTCGGCAGGCAAATCCTCGATGGGAGGAAAGTCGCCCTCTTCCAACGGCGTCATTTGCGCCAAAGCCGCTAGCAGACCGCGTTTCGGCGGCGACTCCAGGATGAGCCGATCACCCTCCTTGGTCAGCACCGCCTCGTCGCCGGGCAGCTCGAACTCGCGCGGAATCCGGACCGCCTGATTGCGGCCGTTGCGGAACAGCTTCACCGTGCGCTTCAACATACAACTAACATAGCATATGCCTTGGCATATGTCGAACGTGACCCTCGTCGCCGCTGCACCTTAAAGCCGCGCTTCCGCCGAGCCGCTCAGCTCCAGCGTCCGGCCGCCGCCGGCAAGCGACGCCTGCGTCGCGTGCGACAGCGCCAGCGCCTCGATCGCGCGGTCGGCGTCCAGCAGCGCCGGGTCGGCGCGGCCCTCGATGCAGGCCACGAACCGCCGCAACTCGACGGCGTAGGGGTTGTCGTCCGCCAGCCCGACGTCCTCGGGCGCCGAGCGGTCGTCGCCGATCGTGAAGCTGCTCAGCGGCGGACCGTTCTGCCGGAAGACGTTGCGCAGCTCGAACACCGCGCCCTCGAAGAGAGCCCTGAAGCCCGCCATGAATGGGCAGCCGGCCGGCATCAGCCCGCTCGCCTGCACCGTGGCGCACCGGCCGTCGGCGTAGGCGAGCAGCGCCGAGATTTCCCCCGGCCCGCCCCTCGCCTCGCCCGCCGCGCTCGCCGAGAGCCGCGCCGGCGGCCCGAACAGCCAGTTGGCGAAGTCGAGATCGAACGTCATCAGCTCGGTGGAGGGATCGCTGTAGTGCGCCTTGTGCTCCGGCGAGCCGGGTCGCAGGTACGAGCCGAGCCGCCACGTCGAGAGGCTGAGGAGCCGGCCGTGCGCGCCGGAGTTGGCCAGCGCCTTCACGTGCGCATAGGGCGCGACCGAGCGCATCAGCAGCCCCACCTGCAGCAGGCGCCCGGCGGCGCGCGCCGCATCGCGCATCTGGCGCGCCTCATCCAGCGTCAGCGCGAATGGGGTCTCGCAGAACACATGCTTGCCGGCCGCCAGCGCCGCCAGGACGAACGGCGCGTGGTCCTCGCTCGGCGTGCAGACGTCGATGGCGTCGACCGCATGGCTTTCGATCAGCGCCGCCGCGTCGGTGAAGGCCGCCGCGCCGCAGCTCTGCGCCACCGCCGCCGCGCGCGCCTCGGTCCGGCTGAAGACGCCAAACACCTCGACATCCGCCATCTCGCCGAACACATAGGCATGCTCGGCCCCCATCGCGCCGGCCCCGACGATGCCGATCCGGATCATGCGATCTCCTTCCCAATTGAAGCCGATCTAGCCGCCGCCCCACCCATCGACGGCAGGAACCGCTCAGGCGCCGGCGCAATCGCGGTCAAGACAGGGCGGCGCGGCGGGTCCATGTTGCGGTCATGGACGACGCCGCGCCAATCCGGTCCGCCTCGCGCGCCGACCCGCTGGAGCGGGCAATGGCTTACGTTGAGGCCAACGCCTTCGAGCCGCTGGCGCTGGCCGACCTCGCCGCCGTCGCCGGCTTCTCGCCCTACCACTTCGCCCGCCAGTTCAACGCCCGCTACGGCCTGACGCCGATGGCCTTCGTACGCGCGCGGCGGCTGGGGCTGGCCGCCCGCCTGCTCGCCGGCCCCAATCCGCCGAGCCTCGTCAATCTCGCGTTCGACGCCGGCTTTGAGTCGCAGGAAGGCTTCACCCGCGCCTTCAAGCGGGCCTTCGGCGTCAGCCCCGGCCGCTATCGCCGGGGCGTCGCCCTGCCCATGGAGGCCACAGCCATGTCGGACGCCGCCGCCGTCGCCAGAGTGACCCAGGACCCCGCGCCGGTGAGGAAGCCCGGCTTCCGCGTCGCCGGCGTGTCCGCCGTCTTCGACGAGAGCAACAAGGCCGGCATCCCGCTCTTGTGGGAAAAGCTGGTCCCGCGCCTGCCGTTGGCGGGCCAGATCGGCGAAGGCACTTTCGGCGTGGGCTGCCCCACCGAAACGGCGGTCGAAGGCTGCTTCAGCTACATGGCCGCGGTCGCCGTCGCCGCTGACGCGCCCGTGCCCGAGGGCCTCGAGGCCAAGGACATCCCGGTCCAGACCTACCTGGTCTTCCGCCTGGAGACCGACACGTCGGACCTGCACACCCAGATGCAGGCGGCGCAGCGCCAGATCTGGGGCGAGCGCGTGCCGCAATCGGGACTGAAGCTCGCCAACGCCCCCGACCTGGAGGTCTACCCGCCGGGCTTCCAGCCCGACCGGCCGAGCCGCATCGAGTGGTGGATCCCGGTCGAGGTTTGAGGCCAGGGACGGCGCATGACTGAAGCACTCTTCGAGGGCATCGACTGCCTCTTGCTGAAGGTGCCCGATCTTGAGGCCGGGCTCAGCTTTTATCGGGATCAGCTGGGGCAAGAACTTGTCTGGCGAACACCAATCGCGGTCGGCCTCCGACTTCCTGGCGGCGCCGCCGAACTAGTGCTGCACACCCAGCACGGGCCCGAGACGGACCTGTTTGTCGCTGATGTCGATGCGGCGTTTCATCGGTTCATTTCAGCAGGCGGCGCCGCGATAGAACCCCCATTCGACATTCCAATCGGCAGGTGTGCCGTCGTTCGCGACCCATTCGGGAACACGTTGACGATCTTGGACCAAACGAAGGGTGACTTCGTGGTCGATGAGGGTGGCCAGGTTATCGGTGTTCGTTCGCCGCCCGGTTCTTAGCTCGTCCCTGCTAAGACTTGTCGAGGCGCAGCGGGCGACTGCGCGCTATCCGGGGCCCTACCGCTCCTCCACGCCCAGGATAGCGTGGTCGTGGCCCTTGCTCACGACGATCTCGGCAACGGCGCGGCCCTGCACGATGTGCTCGCGCAGGTTCGGCAGGTTGATCGCCTGCCAGACCCGCACCGCGAAGGCGCGCGCCTCTGGCTCGGTGAAGTGGCGGAACTGCGCGTAGAACGAGGTCGGATCGTGCTCGGCGGCGCGCCACAGGCCAACCAGCCGCTCGGTGAACCAGCCCTCCAGGTGCGCCTCGTCGGCGTCGAGGTAGATCAGCGCGTCGAGCCCTAGCGCGGCGGCGCCGTCGTGCAGCGCCAGCCCCTCGACGATCATCACGTCGGCCGGCTCGACGCGCCGCGTCAGCGCCGGGTCGATGTCGTAGATCACGTGCGAATAGCCCGGAACCTCGGCCGGCCCCGCGCGGATCGCGGCCAGCGCCGCGCGCAGGGCGCCCATGTCGTAGCTCTCGGGGAAACCCTTGCGGCCGAGGATGCCCTTGGCGCCCAGCGTGGCGTTGTCCATCAAGAAGCCGTCGGTGCAGACGACCTCGGCGGCCGCCTCGGGCGACAAGGCTGCCTGCAGGTGAGCCGCGAAGGTGCTCTTGCCGGCGCCCACGGCGCCGGTGATCCCGACCAGGAACGGCGCGCGTCCGGCGCTCAACGCCTGCAGGCGCCGGGCGAGCTCGGCGAGTTTCGGGTCGATGCGGTCGAGGCTCTGGAGGCTCACGCCTCCAGTACATAAGCGAGGTGCTCGGGCGTGAACATCTCCGGCGGCTGCGCTTCGGGGCCGGCCAGGATGGCGACGAGGTGCGCGGTGATCAGCGGATCGGTTGGCGCGCTCGCGTTGAAGCGCCGCCGACGCCGACGCCCGTCCTCGCCGAACTCGCAGAAGAGGCCGGTCGTGATGTCGCCGACCAGGCGCAGGCGCCGCAGCCGCTCGGTCCGCTCGGCCGCGTAGGGCGCGAAGGCTTCGGGCGACCAGTCGGGAGTGGCGAGCAAGGTCTCGGCGACGATCCGCGCATCGCGGTATGCGCTGGAAAGCCCGCAGCCGATCACCGGGTCGGTCCAGCCGGCCGCATCGCCGATCAGGACGCCGCCCTCCACGATCGGCCGGTCGGCCCAGGTCTCGTTGTTGAGGAAGCTCAGCATCGGACCGGCAGGCCTGGCGCCGGTGATCACCCCGCCGTTCGGGCAGCAGTCGAGGTCGAAAGCGGCGAGGAACCTTGCGGCGCCGTCCTCGCCGGCGAACCGCTGCCGCTGGTCCGTCGGCCAGAGGCCGTAGACGCGCATCTGATCGCCGGGCAGCGGGAAGATGGCGTAGGCGAGGTCGCCCTCGGTTCCGAGCGTCCAGACGTCGCGGTCCCAGGCCGCCGTCCCGTCGGCGAGGAGACCGCCCATCCAGTTGCGCGGCGCGCTCGCCTGCAGCTCGACCCCGAACGCCTCGCGCACCGCCGACGGGCGCCCGTCCGCGCCGACGATCAGCCGCGCCGTCGCCGTGTGGGGCTCTCCGGCGACCGCATAGGCGACCTTGGGCGCCGCGCCGGCTTCGACGTGGGTGACCGTCACCTCGCGCCGGGCGGTCGCGCCGGCGCCGGCGGCCGCGTCATAGAGGGCCTGGCAATGGGTGGGATGCGCCAGCGTCATCACGCCCGGGACCTCGGGCGCGAACCCGCCCATCTCCGCGGCGGCCGCCTCGGCCATTTCGGGCGTCGCGACCTCGTCGTAGCCGACCATCTTGCCGACGAAGTGGCCGCCGGCCGCCAGCAGGGCGCCAAGCAGCCCGAGCCGCCGCGCCTCGGCCACGCCCCAGGGCGCCAGCGCCTCGCCCCGCACCCGGTCGGCGTAGGTCGGGGACTTCTCGAGCAGCAGCACGTCGAGCCCGCCGCGCGCCAGCGCCGCGGCCAGCGCCGAGCCGCCGATGCCGGCGCCGATGATGATGACGTCGTGGTTGGTTTCGGTCATCGAATGGTCCCCCCGATGTTCCCCTGGACACTGACCGCCGGACCGAAGGCCGCGCTTGGCGTCGCCCGATCGACGGTCCATGCTTACGCGTGGGGCGATGGAGCAGATCACAATGGCCGACACTGGAATGACGCGGGCGGAAGAGGCGCGGGCGCAGGCCTACGCGACGCCGCTGGACGAGTTCCAGGTGCACGCCATCGACCACTTCACCTCGGATACGCTGTGGCCCTGGTTCGAGCGGCTGCGCGCCGAGGACCCGGTGCACTACACGGCCGAGAGCGAGTACGGCCCCTACTGGTCGGTCACCCGCTACGCCGACATCGTGGCCTGCGAGAGCGATGTGGCGCGGCTCTCCTCGTCGCAGAAATATGGCGGCATCACCCTGTTCGAGCCGCCGGAGGCCGCCGACCCCGCGCAGCGGGAAGCCCAGCGCGACGAGTTGCGGGCCAACTTCATCGCGCTCGATCCGCCGCGCCACGACGCCCAGCGCAAGGTGGTGGCGCCGATCTTCTCGACTCCCTCGCTGCAGGACCTGGAGCCGCTGATCCGCTCGCGCGCGGCCACGATCCTCGACGAGCTGCCGGTGAACGAGGAGTTCGACTTCGTCGACAAGGTGGCGATCGAGCTGACCAGCCAGATGCTGGCGACGCTGTTCGACTTCCCGTTCGAGCAGCGCCGCATCCTGCCGAAGTTCTCCGACATGCTGCTCTCCGGCCCGGCCGAGACGCCTGAGGAGAACCAGGCCCGCCAGGCGCAGATGTTCATGACGCTCAACATGTTCGTGCCGCTTTGGGAGAGCCGCGGCGGCAACCAGACCGGACGCGACCTGATCTCGCTCTTGGCCAACGATCCGGCCACCAACGGCGGCGGCGATCCGCAGAAGTACATGAGCAACATCATCCTGCTCATCGTCGCCGGCTCGGACACCACCCGCCACTCGATCACCGGCGGCCTCCTGGCGCTGAACCAGCACCCCGCCGAGTACGAGAAGCTGCGCAACAACCCCGCCCTCCTGGAGAGCGCGGTGCCGGAGATCATCCGCTGGCAGAGCCCGGTCGCCTACATGCGCCGCACCGCGCTGGAGGATCTGGAGATCGGCGGCAAGACCATCAAGAAGGGCGAGAAGATCGCCATGTGGTACGTCTCGGGCAACCGCGACGAGACCGCGATCGAGCGCGCCAACGAGTTCATCGTCGACCGCGCCCGCCCGCGCCAGCACGCCGCGTTCGGCTTCGGCATCCACCGCTGCCTCGGCCAGCGCCTCGCCGAGATGCAACTGCGCGTGGTCTGGGAGGAGATGCTGAAGCGCTTCCCGGTGATCGAGGTGACCGGCGAGCCGACGCGCCTGCAGTCCAACTTCGTCAAGGGCTACACCCACCTGCCGGTGCGCATCCCGGGCTGATCCGAGAGCCCTCAATCATGACGATCACCATCTACCACAACCCCAAGTGCGGCGCCTCGCGCACCGTGCTGCAGGCGCTGACCGACGCCGGCCATGCGCCGAAGGTGGTCGAGTACCTGAAGGACGGCTGGGACGAGGTGCAGCTCGCCGACCTGTTCGAGAAGATGGGCGTGAAGCCGCGCGACATGTTGCGCGTGAGGGGCACGCCGGCCGAGGAGCTGGGCCTCACCAACCCCGACGTCGGCGATGCGGAAATCCTGCGCGCGATGGTCGACCATCCGATCCTGGTCGAGCGGCCGATCGTCATCACCAAGAAGGGCGTCTTCCTCTGCCGCCCCGCGGACCGGTTGGCCGAGGCTCTCTAGGCGTCGCCGACGGTCCCGATGCGTATCCCCGACGCGGTCCGCGCCCGCGCCTTGCTGCAGGGCGCGGCGGGCGAGGCTTGGCTGGCCGGCCTGCCCGGCCAGGCCGCCGAGCTCGCTCGCGCCTGGACGCTCGAGCTCGGCGACGTGCTGGCCGGCGCTGGGGGTTCATCGAGCGGGTCTCGACCGGGCTGATGGGCCTGAAGGTGGGGATCGAGGGCGTCCGCGACTTCCTCACTCGCCGGCGCCTGGGCGCACGCCACGCCACCGTAGCCGCACTCAGCGCGTCACTCTCGCCGCGATTGCGGACCCTCCGCCAACAACATCCCTGGCGACGTACTCGTCGTGGTTTCCCGTCGTTAAGGTTGTTGCGGCGACGTTTCGGGGGGCGAAATGTCCGAGACGGTCATCCTCGAGGGGGCCGCTGCGCTGGCGGCGGCGGCGGCGTTGCGCGGCGGCTTCGTGCGCGCCCTGCAGCAGGTCCACGCGCGCCACGGGCCGCTGGTGGTCCTGCGCTACCCCAAGCGCCGCCAACGCTACGGCCAGGTGGTCCTGGTCGCCGACCCGGCTGTCGCGCGCGGCGTGCTGATGGACCCTGCCGGCTTCACCGATCCTGGCGCCTATCCGCGCCTTGGGCCGCCGGGCTGCGCCCACCGTCGCCTGCGCGAGGGGATCATCCTGGCCCGCGGCGAGGAACACGCCTGCCAGCGTCGGCGGGTGCTGCCGCCGCTGGCGCCCGCCGCCATCGAGCGGCTGCGCCCTGCGATGACGGCGATCTGCGCCGATGAGGTGGCGCGCTGGCCGGCGCATGCGCCCGCCGATCTCGTTCCGCTGGTCAAACGCCTGCTGCGGCGCCTCTCGCTGGAGCTGCTGTTCGGCGAGCGCGACCTCGCGCGCGGCCTGGAGGTCGCCCGCATCGCTGAGCCGCACGCGGATCTGTCGCTGTCGCTGCAGGCGATGCTGCTGCCCTTCGACCTGCCCGGGCTCGACTTCCGCCGGCTGATGACGCGGGCCGAGCGGGCCGAGGCGGCGCTGATGGGCTGGGTGGCCGCCCGCCGGGCCCAGCCGGGCGGCAAGGATATGCTGAGCCTGCTGCTCGCGGCGGATCGCGGCGACGGCGGGGCGAGGCTCGACGACCGCGAGGTCGCCGCCCAGCTCTGGACCCTCTACGGGGCGAGCTTCCACACACTCTCGGCGGCGCTCTCCTGGCTGCTGGTGCTGCTGGCGCAGCACCCCGAGGATGCCGAGGCGGTGCGCGCAGCGTTCGCCGATCCTGCCCGGCGCGCCGGCGAGACGCCGCAGGCGGCGCTCGACGCGATCCAGGAGGCGATGCGGCTGATCACGCCGGTGCCGTTCCAGATGCGCCAGGCGGCGGACGTCATGGCGTTGCCGGCGACGGACCTGACCTTGCGGCCGCGCGACACCGTGGTGCTCTCCGCCCTCGTGATGAACCGCAGCGCGGCGGTCTTCGCGCCCGATCCGGACCGCTTCCGGCCGGGCCGCTGGACGGGCGAGGCGGCGCCGGCGATGACCGAGACGCTGGTGTTCTCCGGCGGGCCGCGTTTCTGCCCCGGCCGGACCTTCGCTGTCGCCGCGCTGAGCGCCGCCCTGGAGGCTGTCTGGACGCGATGGGGGCTGCGCGTCGAGCCGGGCCAGCGCCTCGACTACAAGACCGCAATCACCCTCAGCCCGAAGCGGGTCCTGGTCAGCCTGGCGCCGCCGGCGGCGCCGTTCCGCGCAGCGCCGATCCGGGGCCGCGCCCTTGCGCTGGCTGGCGGTCTGGATGGCGCGGGCGGCGCCGGGCCTGGCGAGCGCCCGATCGGGCGGCCGGCCACGCTCGGCGCGCTCAATGCAGCGTGGCCGAGGCGGGCGAAGCTGCGGCCGACGCCTCGATGAGCCGCCCCGGATTGAGCCGGCGCACGCCCTCCAGGAACTTGGTCGGATCCTCGCCGATGGTCGTCGGTATCGTCAGCCCCAGCGTCGTCGCCAGCTCGGCGACGAAGCCGACGCAGTTGTGGCGCCTGAGGTCGTAGAGCGGCGCGCCGGCGCCGCCCCAGGCGTCGATCACCCGATGCAGGGCCGCGTACTGGTCGTCACTGATGGCGACCGCGAAGTGCAGCACCGCCTTGCCGCGGTAGGCCGGGTTCGGCTGGTCGACCATGCCCTTGCTCGGGCGCATGAAGACGCCCGGGTCGTTGGGATCGGCGGCTGTGTAGCCCCAGGCCTCCTCCTGCGGCGGATCGCCGGGCTTGGCGTCGCGTCGGATCACCACGAAGGCGTGCGGGAAATAGACCATGCCGTTCGGACCGGCGCCCCAGCCATGCGAGTAGAACGAGACGGTGGTCTCGCACCGTGCGGCGCCGGCGGTGAGCAGCAGGGCGACGAGGCCGGCCAGGAGGAGCCGGGCAAGGCGCGGAGCGGCCCAGGGACGCTCGGCATGAATCGGATCGAGCATGTCCGCCCTTCTCGCATACGCCGCCGGGCGCCTGGCAAGAGGCTCGTTCTACTGGGGCTGGACGGCCCGGCGCGCGCCTGACTTAACCGGCGGATGGAAACCTACCTCGTCTCGGCGCTGCTGGTGGCGCTGGCCGAAATGGGCGACCGCACGCAGCTGCTCACCATCATGCTGGCGAGCCGCTACCGCCGGCCGGTCCCGATCCTGGCAGGCATCCTCGTCGCCACCATCGCCAACCATGGGCTGGCCGCGCTGGCCGGCTTCTACCTCTCCAGCATCCTGGAGGCGGCGTGGTTCAAGTACGCGGTGTCGATCTCGTTCATCGCCATGGCCCTCTGGGCGCTGATCCCTGACAAGGAGGACGACGAGGAAAAGCCGCGCCGCTGGCGTCACGGCGTCTTCCTGACCACGGCGGTCGCCTTCTTCCTGGTGGAGATCGGCGACAAGACCCAGGTCGCCACGGTCGCGCTGGCGGCCCGCTACCACGACGTGCTGGTGGTCGCCGCCGGCACCACCACCGGCATGATGCTGGCCAACATCCCGGCCGTCTTCCTGGGCCACGCCGTCACCCGCGTGCTGCCGATCAACGCGCTCAGGATCGCCGCCGCGGTGCTCTACCTGATCCTCGGCGTGGTCGGCGTCGCGACCACCGCGGGGTGGATCCGCTAGCGCGGCGCCTGCCGGGGGAGGGCGCACTGGATCGGCGTTCTAGCCGCAACGGGCGCCGCCGTTCGACGCGTTCACCCGGGCAGTGGGCGCATTGCGGCCCCAAAGCGCGTGTTCTGGTTGCGAACGGCCAAGCCGTCGGCCGGGGACATCGAAGCGAGCCGCCATGCGCACCTTCGCCATTGCCATCGCGGCCCTGGCGTTTGCGGTCTGTCCCGGGCTCTCAGACGCGAAAACGACGCACCATGCGCGGACCAGCGCCAGGCCCGCGACGAGGACCGTAGTCAGCCCGATCACGGCTGATCAGGCGAAGGCCGTGGCGGAACTCGCCAAGACCGGCTTGTCGATCCAGGCCGACCTGAACGCTGCGATCGCGTCGGTGTCGGGAGGCCAGATGCCCCGACGAGGCGGCAACGGGAGTGGCCCGGTTCTGAATATCGAGTGCTTTCAGGTGCTCGAGGGCGCCACTGTGGAGCTGACGGGCAATCTGAAGGAATTGCTGGTGGCGGCGGCGACGGCGAGCCTCGCCAACGACCAGCGCGATCTGAACACGTCGGTGAGCTTCACGCGGCTGGCGCTCCAGGATGTCGGCAACTCGGTGGCCCTGGTCCAGAAGGTGACCAGCGAACGGCCAGCGCCAGCGTGCCGGTCGAGCCGGCTCTATCGCGACCAGGTCAGCAAGCTGCAGACGTTCGCCCATGACGTGACGCACGTCACCGACGACCTCTCGGTCGCAGCGCTTCCGCAATAGGCTGTCGTCGCACTTCTACGGCTCAGACGTCGGAGGTCGGACAGCCCCGCCCACTTAGCCTCTCGGGTGCGGCGCATACAGCGCAGTGTACCGTCCAGCGTAGTCGTGGTGGCACCTGCAATGGTGATGGTGAGCAACAGGAACCCGCCGATAGTAGTCGTACCGAGCGCCGTAGTAGCCGGGCCCAGGTTCGTAGTAGGCGTAAGGGTAATGGTAGTAGGCGTAAGGATGAGGATGCGGAGGCGGCGGCCCGTCGTAGTCGCCGTAATAGTAGGCTTGGCGCCAGTGGTTGTGGCAGGCGTGGACCCCGATCGCGTGTCCGATCAGGGCGCCCACGCCTGCCGCCGCCCAGGCCCACGGTGTCACCGAGAACTCCAGCCGCCAACGCGGCGCCGATGGCGCCGCCGCCGCCGGCGCCAAGCACCGTACCCGCTACGCGATGACTCCAACAGGAGTGCCCGAAGAGAGGTTGGGCGTTTGCGAAGGAAGGTGATGCCGAGAGGGCGCCCGCCAGCCCCATGAGCAGAAGTGTCTTGCGCATGGATCGCTCCCGATCGTCGTGACGGGAGCAGATTGGCGCGTCCCGCGCGGGGATGGCATGCGACGGTTCCCTCGGCGACGCGCTGGAGACACCCTAGACTCCAGGTTTGCCTCGTCACGGGAGGGTCGAGACAAACCAGCGATGTTTGCAGGGGTAGAAATGGGCGCCGCCAGACCCCTGGGGGCCGTGACTTGGGCGTGGTGTTGACATGACACCATAATGGTGTCACATCGGCGCCCATGGACATCACACCCCACGTCGAAGCCCTCCGCCAGGACCTGACCCGCGCCGCCGAAGTCGGCGGGATCGAGGTCGAGGTGGCCGCCGAGCGGCTGCTGGGCGCCCTGGAGCCCGCGCTGCGGCTCGCCTTGATGGACGTGCTCTCCCAGGCGGCCGCCGAGATCAGCGAGCAGTTGCCCGGCGTCGCCATCGACGTGCGGCTGAAGGGCCGCGAGCCCGAGTTCGCTGTCAGCGGCGCGCCCCAAGATGCTTCCCAGGACGCGGCCGCTGGCGCCGCCGCGCCCGCCGACGAGCCTTTCGACACCGACGCCGACGACGGTGTCACCCGCATCACCCTTCGCCTCCCCGAAGCCCTGAAGACCCGCGCCGAGGCCCTCGCGGCCGCGCGCGGGCAATCGCTCAACACCTGGCTGGTGGCCGCCGCCCGCGCCGCCGCCCAAGACGGGTCTAGGGACGGACCTCGCCACGACCACCCCCACGGCCCGGGCCGCCACGGCCTGGCCGGCAGACGCATCAGAGGATGGGCCAAATGACCGCCGACCGCACCATGAGCTTCGACACCCCGCAGCCGGCCAAGCTGCGCGTGGGCCTGCCCTTCGGCCGCATCAGCATTGTCGCCGAGGAGACGGGGGTCACCCGCGTCGACCTCTCCGCGCCCAACGGCGACGCCAACGCCCGCGAGTGGATCGAGCAGGCGGAAATCGTCCAGCTCGGCGAAGAGATCGTCGTGCGCGGCCCCCGGCTGCGGTTCTCGCTGTTCAACCTCTGGGGCGGCTCGATCGAGGCGATCGTGCACGCACCGCTGGGGTCCGACGCGACGCTCTCGATCGGCGCGGGCCGCGTCGAGACCACCGGCCGGCTCGCCAGCGTGCGCGCCAGCACCGGCGCCGGCAACGTGCACGTCGCCGAATGCGCCGACGCCCACGCCAACACCGGCTCGGGCAACATCGACATCGCCGCCGTCACCGGTTCGGTCGACGCCAAGACCGGCGCCGGCACGGTCAGGATCGGCAAGGTCGGCGCCAACGCCGAGATCGTCACTGCGGCCGGCAACGCCCGCATCGAGGAGATCGCCGGCGCCGCGCGGATGAAGACCGCGCACGGCAACATCGAGGTCGGCGCGGCCGGCGACAGTCTCGAGGCCTTCACCGCGTCGGGCAACGTCCGCGTCACCCGCGCCGACCACGGCTACGTGCGCGCCCGCACCGTCTCCGGCGGCGTCTCGGTGGGCGTGGCGAACGGCGTCGCGGCGCTCCTCGACCTGCACACGGTCAGCGGCCGGGTCCGCTCCGAGCTGGAGGCGAGCTCGGCGCCGGCCGACGGCGAGAAGCGCATCGAGCTTGTCCTCTCGACCGTGAGCGGCAATGTGAGCGTCGCGCGGGCCGCCTGAAAACCCAGCATAGCGAGGCCATCATGACACTCGTCGCAGAAGCGCCGCCCGCCGCCCTCGCAGCCACCGCCGACGAGCCGGTGACGCTGCCCGGCGCCGTGCGGTTCGACCTGGCCTCGAAGATCGCCGGGCGCACCTACCGGGTCCTCGTCTACCAGTCGATGCTGCCGCCCCCGGAGACCGGCTATCCGGTCATCACCCTCACCGACGGCAACATGAACTTCCCGACGGCCGCGGTGATGGCCGGCATGTTCGCCGCGCAGGGCAAGGCGGCGATGGTGGTCGGCGTCGGCTACCCGTCGAGCGCACCGCTCGACCTGATGACCCTGCGGGTGCGGGACCTGACGCCGCCGACGCCGCTGGAGAACATCCGCCTCTCGCCCGGCCTGCCGCCGGCGGAGCCGCAGAACTATGGCGGCGCCAACCTCTTCCGCCGCTTCCTCGTCGAAGAGCTGCGCCCGCTGATCGCCGCCCGCTGGCAGGTCAACCCGGACGAACAGACGCTCTACGGCTACTCGCTGGGCGGCCTCTTCACGCTGCATTCGCTGTTCGCCGACCCGACCGCGTTCCGCGGCTACGTCGCCGCCAGTCCGTCGATCTGGTGGAACAGCCGCGCGGTGCTGAACGCCGAGGCCGAGTTCGCCGCCCGCGTCGAAGCCGGCGAGATCGCGCCGCGCGTGCTGGTGACGATCGGCGAGCACGAGCAGGACCCTCCGAAAGTCCCGCCGCCGGGCATGAGCGAGGACGAGATCGCCAAGCTGATCGGCGAGGCGCGCATGGTCGAGAATGCGCTGGAGCTGGGCGCGCGCCTCGCCGCGCTGAAAGGCGCCGCCGCCTACGACGCCCGCTTCCACTGCTTCGAAGCCGAGGACCACCTCAGCGCCATGGCCGCCTCGGTCGGCCGCGCGCTCGATTTCGCGCTGCGCCCATAGCGGAGAGACGCGCCGGCGGGCTATCTGGCTGGCGATGCAGGCGCTGGAGGGCGCGCGGGCCCTGATCCGCGAGATCCCGCTGGAGAACATCTCCGGCCTGGCCAAGGGCCGCTTCGGCGATCCGTCGATCATCCCTCTGTGGTTCGGCGAGGGCGACGTCGCTGCGCCGGCCTTCATCGGCGAGGCGATGGCCCGTGCGATCCGTGACGGCCACGTCTTCTACACGCACCAGAACGGCATCCCGGAGCTACGCGAGACGCTGGCGGACTATCTGACCGTCCTGGGCCGCGAGCCTATCGGGCCAGAGAACATCACCGTCACCTTCAGCGGCATGAACGCCATCATGCTGGCGATCCAGCTCAGCTGCGAGGCAGGCGACAACCTGATCGTGGTCGATCCGGTCTGGCCGAACGCCGGCGGCATGGCGCGGATCGTGGGCGCCGAGGTCCGGTCGGTCAGGATGGAGCACGGCCAGGGCGGCTGGACGCTCGATCCGGACAAGGTCGTGGACGCGATGGACGGGCGCACCCGCGCGGTCTTCTTCGCCTCGCCCGGCAACCCCACCGGCGCGATGGTCCCGATCGAGACGCAGCGCGCGCTGCTGGAAGCCTGCCGCGCCCGCGGCGTCTGGCTGATCGCCGACGAGGTCTACAACCGCCTGGCGTTCGGCCGCAGCGCCGCGCCGACCATCCTCGACATCGCTGAGCCGGAGGACCGGCTGATCGTCGTCAACAGCTTCTCGAAGTCGTGGGCGATGACCGGCTGGCGGCTGGGCTGGATGGTCCATCCGCCGTCGATCGGCCCGACGCTGGCGATGATGACGCAGTACACGACGAGCGGCGTCGCCACCTTCCTGCAGCACGCCGGCGTCGCGGCGATCCGCGAGGGCGAGCCGTTCGTGGCCTGGATGCGCGGCTATTGCGAGCAGGGCATGGGCATCGTCTGCGATGCGCTGGAGCAGCTGCCGCGCGTGAGGCTGGGGCCGCGGCCCGAGGCCGGCATGTACGCCTTCTTCGAGATCGACGGCATGCCCGACAGCCGCGCCGCCTGCCTCGACATCCTGGCCAAGACCAGCGTCGGCCTCGCCCCCGGCTACTTCTTCGGCCCCGGCTCGGACGGGTTCCTCAGGGCCTGCGTCTGCCGGCGGCCCGAGGTGCTGGCCGAGGCGATGACGCGACTCGCGCCGGCGTTGAGTTGAGCCGCGCCGACACCGGCCGTTAACCCCGTTCGGCCACCTTAGGCGCGGGGGAAAATTCCACATGCGCCGCCCGCCGCCACGCCGCCGACCGTTCCCGCTTGCGCGCTTTCTGATCGCCGGCGTCGGCTTCCTGGTGCTGGGCGTCGGCTGGAAGCTGACCAGCACCGAGCCGGCCGGGGCTGCGGCGATGGCGAGCGATGCGCTGCCGGCCGACTACGTGCCCGAGAACAGCGATCCGGGCCCGGCGCCGGTCACCATCGACCCGTTGGCTGCGGCCGACGCGCCGGCGCCCGACCCGAACCGCCCCGGCGCGCCGCTCGACTTCCTGCGGGTGACCTCCAGCTACGGCATGCGCCGCCATCCGATCCTCGGCTTCACCCGCATGCACCAGGGCGTCGACTTCGCCGCCCGCGAGGGCGCGCCGGTGCTGGCGGCCGCCGACGGGATCGTCACCCAAGCGGGGCCTGACGGCGGCTACGGCAACTTCCTGCGCATCCGCCACGCCGGCGGCTGGGCGACCGGCTACGCGCACCTCTCGAGCTTCGCGCCGGGGATCGCGCCAGGCGCGCGGGTGCTGCGCGGCGAGGTGATCGCCTTCGTCGGCCACACGGGCCTCGCGACCGGTCCGCACCTGCACTTCGAGGTCAGCCTCGGCGGGATCAAGCTCGACCCGATGCGCACCCCGTTCGGCGGCGCCCCCGCCGCCGACCCGCACGCCGGCGCCTACGCCAAGCTCCGCGGCGCGCTCGCCACCGACACGCCGGCCTGACTTCTCATCATTCGTCGATGTCATCCCGGAGACCCGCGAAGCGGAGTCATCCGGGATCTGCTTTCCACAGCAGCGCTGAGCAGATCCCGGCTCTCCGCTGCGCTCCGGCGGGATGACACTGCGGATGTGGATAGGTCTTGCGTCGCCCGCACGTTTGCGCGCGGAATATCGGCGAGCGCCGCCCGCAAGAAGGCGGCCGCGTGAGCGTGGGAGATACGCCGCCATGACCGATGTCGCCGAGCCCGTGCGCGAGAAGGAGCGCACCGAGGTCGTCTCCACCACCAACGGGCCGGTGCGCGGTTATCGCGACGGAGGCCTGCACATCTTCAAGGGCCTCCGATACGCCGCCCCGCCGCTGGGGGCGCTTCGCTTCGCGCCGCCGCAGAAGCCCGCGCCCTGGACCGAGCCCGCCGACGCCACGGAGCTCGGCGCGCCGGCCATCCAGGTGGGCGTGCCGCCCGGCGAGACCACCGGCGGGCGCAGCGCCGGCGATCCGCCCGCGCCCGGCCAGCCCGGCACCGACGAGGACTGCCTCTTCATCAACGTCTGGACGCCGGGGCTGACCGGCAAGCGGCCGGTGCTGGTGTGGCTGCACGGCGGCGGCTTCGCCAACGGCTCCGGCGGCGCGGCCATGTACGACGGCGCGGCGCTGGCCCGCCGCGGCGACGCGGTTCTCGTGACGGTGAACCACCGCCTCAACGTCTTCGGCTACCTGAGCCTCGCCGAGCTCGGCGGGCATCCGTCGTCGGGCGAGGCCGGCATGCTGGACATCGTCGCCGTGCTGGAATGGGTGCGGGACAACATCGCGGCGTTCGGCGGCGACCCGGGCAATGTGACGATCTTCGGCGAGAGCGGCGGCGGCATGAAGGTCAGCCTGCTGCTGGCGATGCCGCCCGCCCAGGGCCTTTTCCACCGCGCCATCGTGCAGAGCGGGCCCTGGCTGAAGGCGGTGAGCCGCGAGGCGGCGACCAAGTTCGCCAAGGCGTTCCTCGACCAGCTCGGCATCGAGCCCGGCAACCTGGAGAAGCTCCAGGCGCTCTCGGCCGCCGAGATCCAGGCCGCGGCCGCGGCGGCGACCAGCGGCGCGCAGGTGATCGGCGGCTTCAGTCCCTCGGTCGACGGGATCGCGCTGCCGGCCGGCCCGTTCGATCCGGCCGCGCCGGCGATCTCGGCCGACGTGCCGGTGATGATCGGCACCAACAAGGACGAGGCGACGCTCTTCATGTTCGCCGACCCCAAGTTCGGCGACTACACCGAGGAAGACCTCGCCAAGCGCGCCAGGCAGTCGGTCGGCGACAAGGCGGACGCGCTGATCGCCGCGGCGCGCGAGACCTTCCCCGACTATTCGCCCAGCCACCTCGCCTCGGCGGTGCAGACCGCGGGAATGTTCTGGCGCGACTCGATCACGCTCGCCGAACGCAAGGCCGCTCAAAGGGCCGCGCCGGCCTACATGTACCTGCTCGAATGGGAGACCCCGCGCGGCCGCGGCAAGCTCAGGTCGCCGCACGCGCTGGAGATCCCACTGGTGTTCGATAACGTCGAGACCGCCCGCAACTTTGTCGGCAACGGCGAGGAGCCGCAGACCCTCGCCGAGCAGATGAGCGAGGCCTGGCTCGCCTTCGCCCGCACCGGCAAGCCGGCGACGTCCGCCCTGCCCGACTGGCCGGCCTACGAGCCGGGGCGGCGCGCCACGATGGTGTTCAACCTCGAGAGCCGCGTGGTGGACGACCCCTATCCGGCGATGCGCAAGGCCGTGCAGGGGTAGGCCCCCTACGCCTTGAACTTCGCGTAGAGCGCCGCGATGCGCGCCACCGCCGTCTTCGCCTCGTCGCGGTCGGGGGTTTCGTTCGCGTCGCCGTAGCCGCGCATGTCGCCGCCGTCGAGCATCTGCAGCACGATGCCGTCGCGGCGCGGCACCACGTTCACGCCGTCCCAGATCACGCCGTAGTCGACCTCGGCTTGAGGGATCAGCCAGGCGATCTGGCCGCGCACCGGGACGATGCTGTCGTCCTTCCAGAGCTCGCGCGCCGCGTAGCCCGGACAGTTGATCACCACCTTCTCCTTCAGCCCCGCCAGCTCCGACGGCGCATGGAACTCGCGCCGCTCGATGCGCCCGCCGGCCGCGAGGAAGTCGGTCATCAGCGTGTGGGCGTAGTCGGCGATGTTGAAGGTCATCGAGCTCGCGCGGCGGACGGACTTCACCGGAAACGGCGTCGTCGCCGGGTCGAGGCGCTCGGCGTGCGGCGTGATGTCTGCGATCAGGTCCGAGTAGCTGGCGAAGTCGAGCGCGCCGGGCGGATCGGCCGCCCGCGCCGCCGGGCGGCGCGTCGTCCCAGAGGTAGTAGCGGTCCTGCCACTCCACCGGCGTCCCCGGCAGGCCAAGGTAGCTGCGGTAGGTGTGGAACGAGATGCGCGCCATCCGCTCCCAGAGCGCGGGGAAGCCCGGCGCGGCCTTGTCGGTCAGCGCGATGCGCGAGTCCGGAGTCCAGGTGCCGGTGGCGCGGGCCGAGCGGGTGTCGGGCGTAAGGTCGCGGGCGTAGATGGTCACCTTGGCGCCGGCGCGCTGCGCGAGGATCGCGGCGGTGAGCCCGAGCGCCCCGCAGCCCAGCACCGCGATCTCGGCGGGGCTTGCCGCCATCGCCTTCTCCACCGCGACCGTGCCCGAGCCCCACGACAGCGACCAGCCGCTGCCGCCGTGGCCGTAGTTGTGGACCACCAGGGTGTCGCCAATCATCTCGGTGTCGAGCCTGGGTCCCGCGGCGCGGAACGGGCGCAGGCAGACGGTGATGTCGAAAACGCGGTCCCAGCTGGCGCGGATCGGGGCGAGCGGCGGGTAGATGGCCGGTGGCGGCGGACGCGGCGGGCGCCGCGATCTGACGCAGCCGGCGTCGTGGCGCAGCCGGCGAGGCCGATCAGGTTCAGGCCGCCGAGCGCGGCGCCGCCCTGCAGCAGCCGGCGGCGGTCGAACTGGGCGCGGCGCGGCGTCGTCAGCTGAGCCATCGCTTCGGCTTAAGGCGGCTAGTCGTCCAGCGCCAGCAGCGCGAAGCTCGCGAGCCAGTGCTCGCCCATGTAGTGGTCCGCCAGGTGCGGCAACGCCGCCGCCAAGTGCTGCGCGGCGGCGTCTTCGAGGCGCGGGCGAACGTCCGGCGGCGCGACCTCGGCCAAATGTCGCCAGCACCAGGCGCGGCTGAGGTTGAGGCCGTCGAGGTGGGCGATCTGGCCGTCGGCGCGGTCACTGACCTCGGCGGGCGCGAACAGCGCCGCCGGCTCGCCCTCGGCCAGCCGCGGCAGGAAGGCGGCGAACCACGTGCGGAACGTGTCCGCCGGCAAGAGCCGGCGCAGGCACTCGGCCTCCATCAGCGTCGGCGAGAGGAAGTCGACGCCGCTCGGCTCGAACGGCCGCGCGTCGGCGTCGCCGATCGAACCAGCGCCGCGCCGCGTCCGCCAGCACTCGGCCGAAGTCGTGGTCGGCGGCGAACGGCGCGTAGCGGTGCGCCAGCGCCAGCGCGAAGGCGGAGCTGCCGTGCGTGCCGACCCGGGTCGGGTAGGTCGCCTTCGGCAGCCAGGCCTGGAACCGCGCCTCGAACGCGCCGGCGAGCGGCCGCATCGTCGCCGCCCAATTCGCCTTCCTGGCGCGGCCCGTGGCCATCGCGTGCGCTTCCAGCTCAGCCTGCAGCATCAGCAGCCACGCCCAGCCGTACGGCCGCTCGAAGCCGGCGGCGGATGGCCGCGCCAGGAAGGCGAGCTCGCCGGCGACGTTCGCCTCGATGAAGGCCGCATCGAGCCACGCGGCGATCTGCCCAGCTGACGGCGCGTCCGGGAAGCGGCGCAGGACCCGCGCCAGCAGCCAATGGCTGTGCACGGCCGAGTGCCAGTCGAAGCTGCCATAGAAGATCGGATGCAGGGCGCGGGGGCTCGCCAGGTCTTCCGGTCCGGCCAGCACCTGGTCGAGCTTGTTCGGGAACTCGCGGCCGACGTGGCCGAGCGCGATCCGCGCGAAGCGCTCGGCCAGCTCAGGGGTCAACGTCTGCATCGGCCCTCTCCTTTGCCGCGAGCACGATGGTGCTATAGCGAACCGCGAGAGTGGTGGCGGGAGGAATCTCCGAATGCGTTCGAGCGTGGTTGCGGCGCTGGCCGCGGTGGTCTGGCTTGCGCCCGGCCTTGCGGCCGCGCAGGACGCCGGGCCCGACAGCGGCATGATCGCCGAGAGCCGCGCCTCGCAGGCGCCGGCCGCGCGCGCCGAGCGGCCCTCCCAGCCGACGCTGAGCGAGCGGGCCGCGGCCGGCGGCGACGAAGGCCTGCGGATCGACCCGGACTGCGACACCCACGCCGGCGGCGCGGCCAGCACGCAGCCTGGCGAGTCCGCCGGGAGCGGCAAGGGCGACGCGCGCGCCGAACGCGCCCAGTGCCGCAAGCTGAAGGATTCGGACATCGCCACCGCGCCGATCGGCGAGACCCACGTCGCCAGCCGCCACGCGGCGACCATCGGCGGCAAGCCGGTCGCCTACACCGCAACGGCCGGCACGCTCACCATCCGCGACGACGAGGGCAAGCCGACCGCCAGCATGTTCTACGTCGCCTATACGACGGGCGATCCGCGCCGGCCGGTGACCTTCCTCTACAACGGCGGCCCGGGCTCATCGACGCTGTGGCTGCACATGGGCTCGCTGGGACCCGTTCGTGTGCTGACCGACAGCCCGCAGCCCACCCACAATGCGCCCTACGACCTCGCCGACAATAACGACAGCCTGCTGGACAAGTCGGACCTGGTGTTCCTCGACGCCGTCGGCGCCGGCTTCTCGCGGCCGCTCGGCGACACCAAGCTGGCCGCCTTCTGGGGCACCGACCAGGACATCGACGCCTTCGCGCGCGGCATCGAACGCTGGCTCACCATCAACGGCCGCTGGAACGCGCCGAAGTTCCTGTTCGGCGAGAGTTACGGCACCACGCGCTCGGCCGGCCTTTCCTACCGCCTGCAGCAGGACGGCGTGCAGCTGAACGGCGTCGTGCTGCTCTCCTCGATCCTCAACTACGGCCGCCGCCAGCCGGGCTTCGACCAGGAGATGGTCAACTACCTGCCGAGCTATGCGGCGATCGCCGCCTACCACCACCGGCTCGCCAATCCGCCCACGGACCTTCAGGCTTTCCTGAACGAGGTGCGCAACTTCGCGCGCGGCCCCTACGCGCTGGCCTTGAACCAGGGCCAGGACCTTTCCGACGCCGACCGGCGCGCAATCGCCGCCAAGGTGTCCGCCGACATCGGGCTGCCGGTGGACTACATCCTCGCCAGCGACCTGCGCATCCCGCCCGGCCGCTTCCGCAAGGAGCTGCTGCGCGACCAGCGCCTGACGCTCGGCCGCTACGACGCGCGCTTCACCGGCGAGGACTTCGACGCCGCGGGCGAGAACCCGGAGTACGACCCCTCCGACACCGGCATCACCGGCGCGTTCGTGGCCGCCTTCCACGACTACCTGACCCGCCAGCTGGGCTACGAGACCAACCTCGCCTACCGGCCGACCTACTATGCGTCCGGCGTGCGCTGGGACTTCGACCACAAGGCCGACGGCCTCGGCGGCGGCGCCGGGAACAATCAGGCCGACGTCGCGCTCGACCTCTCGCAGGCCATGCGCGAGAACCCGCACCTGCTGCTCTACTCGCTGAACGGCATCTACGACCTGGCGACGCCGTTCTTCGGCACCGAGTACGACCTCGGCCACATGCAGCTGGACCCCGCGGTGCGCGGCAACGTCCGCTTCGCCTACTACCCCTCCGGCCACATGGTCTACCTGAACCCCGAGGCGCTCCACGCGATGAAGGCCGACCTCGCCCGCTACTACGACGAGGCGGCGCCGGCGCGGTAAGGCGCCGGCTTCCCCCCGCGCGCAAAACCCCTTAGGCACGCGCGCCATGCCCTCATCTCCAGCCGCCGAGGCCGCGCGCCGGCGCACGTTTGCGATCATCAGCCATCCGGACGCCGGCAAGACCACGCTGACCGAGCACCTGCTGTTGGCCGGCGGGGCGATCCGCGCGGCCGGCGCGGTCAGGGCCCGCGGCGAGCAGCGCCGCACCCGCTCGGACTGGATGAAGATCGAGCGCGAGCGCGGCATCTCGGTCTCGGCCAGCGTGATGACGTTCGACCACGCCGGACTGATGTTCAACCTCCTCGACACGCCCGGCCACGAGGATTTCTCGGAGGACACCTACCGCACGCTGACCGCCGCCGACGCCGCGGTGATGGTGCTGGACGCGGCCAAGGGCATCGAGCCGCAGACCCTGAAGCTGTTCGAGGTCTGCCGCCTGCGCGACATCCCGATCGTCACCTTCATCAACAAGATGGACCGCGAGGCGCAGGACCCGTTCGCATTGCTGGACGAGATCGGCGCCAAGCTCGCCCTCGATCCCGCCCCGCTCTACTGGCCGGCGGGGTCCGGCAACCGCTTCAAGGGCGTGCTCGACCTGCGCACGCAGCGTTTCCTGCCCTACGAGCGTGGGGCCGAGACGCAGCCCGAATCCATTGCCTTCCACTCCAACGCCATCGTCCGTCGCCTCGACCCCGACGAGCAGGGCGAGCTGGAGGAAGGCGCGATGCTGGTCACCGAGGCCGCCAAGCCGTTCGACCCGGAGAGCTTCCTCGAGGGGCACATGACGCCGGTGTTCTTCGGCTCGGCGCTGCGCCACTTCGGCGTCGACGAGCTGCTGGAGGGCCTGGGCGCCTACGCCCCGCCCCCGAAGCCGGTCGCCGCGCGCCGGGCCGGCGCCGAGACCCACGTGGCGCCGGGCGATCCGGAGGTCTCGGGCTTCGTCTTCAAGGTGCAGGCGAACATCGACCCCGGCCACCGCGACCGCATCGCCTTCCTGCGCCTGACCTCGGGCCGCTTCACGCGCGGCATGAAGCTGAAGGTGGAGAACACGCACCGCCAGCTTTCCGTGAACTCGCCGATGCTGTTCTTCGCCGCCGATCGCGAGCTCGCCGAGGAGGCGTACGCCGGCGACGTGATCGGCATCCCCAACCACGGCATCCTGCGGGTCGGCGACAGCCTGTCCGAGAGCGGGACGCTGCGCTTCGCCGGCCTGCCGAACTTCGCGCCGGAGATCCTGCAGCGGGTGCGGGTGAAGGACCCGCTGAAGGCCAAGCACCTGAAGCGGGCGCTGGAGGGGCTGGCCGAAGAGGGCGTCACCCAGCTCTTCCGCCCGACCATCGGCGCGGACTTCATCGTCGGCGCGGTCGGCCAGCTGCAGTTCGAGGTGATGGCCGACCGGCTGGAGACCGAGTACGGGCTCGACGTCGCCTTCGAGAGCGCGCCCTACGCCGAGGCGCGCTGGCTGGCCGGCGAGCGCGCCGACGTCGAGGACTTCGCGGGCAAGCACCGCACCGCGATGGCCGAGGACATCGATCAGGCGCCGGTGTTCCTCGCCAAGTCCGCCTGGGAGATCGGCTACGTCACCGAGCGCTTCCCGAAGGTGGCCTTCGAGCGCGCCAAGGAGCGGGCCTAGAATCCCCGTTCTCTTCCCCCTTTGGGGGGAAGTGTCGCCGGCGGCGACGAAGGGGTCCTCTCGATCCGCTCGCGAGACCGTTAACCACGGCCGCGCATTAACCTCTTGCAAACCATTCGGCTCCGGGTTTGCTGTGGAACCGTCGAAGGCTCGCCGGCTTGTGCCATTGCGGGCCGCCGATGGAGCAGACGCCGGATGTTCGAATTTGGCCGAGAGCTGCGTCGCCTGTTCGGCGTCGCGAGACCCCAGTTTCCGGCCAAGGACGGACTCACCGGCGGTGACGGGTCGCTGCTGGAGCTGCTCGATCTCAGAATGCTGCGCGCCGAGGCCAAGAGCGCCGACGTCGCCGCCGGCCGCATCGGCGCCCGCGACCGCGCCCGTCGCCAGCTGGAAGCCGCCATGGTCTGGCGCGAGGTCGCGCGCCGCTCCGGCGAGGCGACCGCGCTGCGCAAGGCCGCCGCCGACGCCGAGCGTGCGGCCGAGAGCTACGCCGCCGGCCATCGCCAGCAGGGCTGGGCCCGCGCCCGGCTGGAGCAGGCGAGCTGCGCGCTGATGGGGGCGGAGCTCTTCGGCGACGCCGGCCTGGAAGCGGCGGCCGAGACCGCGGCCGGCGAGGCCCAGCGCGCCGGCGGCGCGGCGGGCATGCTGGCCCTGGCGACGCTGGCCCAGATCCGCGCCCGCCGCAGCGTCGCCGCCGGCGGCGCGGCTGACGCCCGGGCCGCCGCGCGGCTCTTCAACGACCCGATCGGCATGCTGGAAAGCGCCGGCCGGCGCGATGCGCATCTGAAGCTCGCCGCCTGCGAAGCGCGCATGATCCGCGCCGACCTGTTGGTCGGGGCCGGGCTCAGGCTGAAGGACGAGGACCTGATCCGCGCCGGCGCCGGCGACCTCGCCGCCGCCGAGGAGCGGCTGGACGCGGCCTACGAGCCACTGATGCTGGCCCGCGTCCAGATCGCCAAGGCCGCCGCCAAAGCCGCGCTCGGCGAGATGACCGGCGACCTTACCCGCCTCGCCCGCGCCGTCAGCGCACTGGCGACCGCGCTCGATGGGCTCGGCCGCGACCAGAGCCCGCTCGACTGGGCCCGCGGCCAGACCACGCTGGCCCGCGCGCTGGCGCAGCTGGGCGAGGCCACCGACAACGAGACCGCCTTCCAGAAGGCGCTGGCCTGCTACGACCGCGCCGGCCTGGTGCTGAAGGACGCGCCGGGTCTGGTGCTGCGCGCCGAGGCCGCCAACGGCCGCGCCCTGGCGCTCGCCCGGCTCGCCGAACTGACCGGCGACACCAAGGTGCTGGACGCCGCCGAGGCCGCGTTCAAGCAGGAGCTGGCGAGCGGCCCGCACCGCCACGATCCGGTCGCCTGGGCGATGCTGCAGGTGCAGTTGGGGCAGGTCTACACCACGCGCCTGGCGCTCACCCGACGCGACCGCGGCGAGCGCGCCGCCGCCGCGCTGGCCTTCCAGTCGGCGCTCGAGGTCTTTGGCGAGGAGGGCCTGCGCTCGCTGGCCGCCATCGCTGCCGACGGCCTGGAGCGGCTCGCCTCGGCCAAGGTGGGCTGACCCGGCGCGGAGAGTGAGCCGCGATGGGCGTCATCACGGCCGACATGCGCCGGCTGGTCGATGAGCAGCAGCTGGGCTTCGTGGCGAGCGTGTGCCCGGACGGGACGCCGAACCTCTCGCCGAAAGGCACGACCGCGGTCCTCGACGACGATCACCTGGTCTTCGCCGACGTCCACTCGCCGCGCACGGTGGCCAACCTGCGCGTCAATCCGGCGGTGGAGATCAACGTCGTCGACCCGCTGACCCGCAAGGGCTTCCGCTTCAAGGGCGCGGCCCGGATCGTCGAGGACGGGCCCGAGCTCGCCACGCTGCTCGACTTCTACCGCGCCCGCGGCTCGACCAGCGAGAAACGCTGCGTGGTCATCGTAGAGGTGGAAAAGGCCGCCCCGCTGATCTCCCCAGCCTACGACGACGGCTCGAGCGAAGCGGATGTGACCGCGAAGTGGCGGACCTACTGGGAGAACCTGTGGAACGGACGCGGCAGCGGCTGAACCGCTAAGCCGCGAGGTCGGTGGTCTGGCGGCGCATCTTCCAGAAGCGCAGCGTGCGCTGGGCCAATTCCTTCGGCAGCGCGGTGTAGAGCTCGCCGTATTCCTTGGCGCGACCCATGGCGTCGGCGTCGCGGTCGAGCACCAGCACCGCGAAGGTGAGGAACAGCGAGCGCTCGAAGTCGGCCGCCTTGCAGACGATCGCCAGGGCGTCGAGCTCGCGCCGCTCCAGGATCAGCCGCGCGGTGTGGAAATCGATGCCGGCGAGCTCGGCCAGCGCCACCATGAAGCGGGTGGACTCGCGGTTGCGCAGCATGCTGGCGAGCGCCTTCGGCGTCAGCGCCTTGCGCGCCACCAGCGAGCGCACGTCGCGCTCGGCGGCGTCGAAGTCGGGCGGCAGCGCCCCGTCGCTGGCGGCGAGCCGGTTGCGGCCGGCCGCCAGCGCGGCGTCCAGCTCGGCCGGATCGACCTCGGCGTTGCGCTCCAGGATCTTCGTGCGGAGCTGGGCCTCCACCACGAAGTACATCTCGTTCAGGAGGTCCATCGGCAGCGAGCTGCGGTTGACCACGACGGCGTGCAGCGCCGGATTGACGCCGGCGCGGTCGACCACCGCCTCGTGCGCCTCGCGCGACAGCATCGCGCCGTCGTTGCCGATGAGGACGCCGAGCGTCTCGTCGTCGGCGCGCTCGACGATCGCCTCGGAGACCACGGCGGAGAGGGTCTCGCGCCGCGAGATGGCCTTCAGGTGCTCCTGGCCGCGACCCCGCGCCACGGCGAGCAGATCCTCATCGGTGAGCGCCCGCGAGCCTTCCAGGATCGGGCGCGCCACCTCGATCGCCTCGTCGGCGGCCAGGCTGTGGACCAGCTTGACCGGCGCTTCGGCGGCCGGCGCGAGGCGGTCGGCGAGCTCGGCGCGAACCGCCGCCTCCATCTCGCCGGCCAGCTGGGTCAGCACGTCGTCGAACAACGCCATCTCGCCGGCCCGGTGGTCCGGGTTGGCGAAGAAGAGGTCAGTCAACTCACGCAGCAGCACCCGCCGCTTCTCGCTCGAGGGCTCCTGGGCAAGCGCGATGAGGTCGTTCAGCTTCGACACGGTCGTCAGTTGTCCCCGCTCTGGCCGTCGCCGGAGGCGTCGCCGTGGGCGGCGGGCTTGCCGTCGTCGCCGGCGCCGTCCTGATCGTTGTCGCCGCCCTGGTCCTGGGCCGCCGCGCTGTGATCGGGCGGGCCGATCAGCACGGTGTGGCCTTGCGTCGGCTCAGGGATCGGGTCGGGCGTCATGCCGTAGGCGCGGTGCAGCGAGTAGAACCTGACGCTGGACGTTCCCTGGGCAGCCTGGGTGGACGGCGCCGCGCTGCTCGCCTGGACGTAGCCGGTGGCGGGCGGCGGCGCCGGGGCGGCTGCCGGCTCTGGCGCGGGCGGCGGCGCATAGGCGGCGGCGGAGTAACGCTCCGCCGACGGCGGCGGCGCGGCGTGCGATGGGGGCGCTGCGAAGTCGGCCGGCGCGTCGGTGAGCTCGGGCGCATCGCTCGGCGGCGGCGCGCCGCGCGGCGCTTGCGGCGCGTAGCTGCTGGGCGCGTAGTTGGGCGCCGGCGCGTAGCGGGCCTCCGACAGATCGGGAGACGGCTGAGCAGGCGCAGGCGCCCGCTTGCCCGACCAGCTGAGGTAGGCGCCGCGGTAGCCGTCCTGCGACATTGCGCCGCGGTCATCCTGGGCCGCGCACGCGCCGCCGAAAGCAGCGACCGCGACGCCGGCCGTTGCGACGGCCAGGACATGCCGCACAGTCATGGGCCGGAGGAAGTCCATCTGATCGCCCTTAAGCGGCGCGGCTTAATTCGCCGCTAACAGCAGCGCCGTTCAGCGGCCGCGCCACCAGTGGATCAGCCGCCGCTCCAACGCCTGGAAAGCGGCGTGCAAGACGCCTGCCATCAGCGCCAGCGCCACAACGGCGGCGAAGCTCTGCGGCATCTCCATGCGGTGGCTGGCCTCGAGGATGCGCCAGGCGAGGCCCTGCTGGTTGCCCGAGCCGGCCAGCATCTCGCCGATCACCGCCCCGACCAGGGCAAGGCCCAGTCCCACCTTGAAGCCCTCCAGCGCCTGCGGCACGGCCGACGGCAGCTTCAGCCGGGTCAGGCGCTGCCAGCCGCTGGCGCCATAGAGGTCGAAGAGCCGCTCCAGCTCCGGGTCGGCCGCGGAGAGGCCCGCCAGCGCGCCGGAGTACATCGGGAAGAAGGCCGCGACGCAGGCCAGCGCCACGACCGCGCGCTCCGGGTGATCGATGCCGGCCCACACCGTGAAGAGGGGCGCGATCGCAATGATGGGCGTCACCTGCAGGGCGATGGCGATCGGCCGGAAGCTGGCCTCCGCCACCCGCGCCGAGGCGGCGCCGAGCGCGGCGAGGCTGGCGAGCGCGCCGGTGATCACGAACGCCATCAGCGCCGTGGAGAGCGTCCGCCAGGCCGAGACGAACAGCAGCGGCGCGTTGGCGACCAGCGCCAGCACGATGGCGGACGGGGTCGGCAGGAAGTAGGCCGGCACGTCCAGCGCCCGGCAGGCGATCTCCCAGGCCGCCAGGATCAGCGCGACGAACAGCGTCGGCGCGGCGATGGCGACGCCGCGCTTCACGCCGGCTGCTCCATGCCCCGGCGCAGGATCTCGGAGAGCCGCTCCGCCGTGTGGCGGAAGCCCTCGGTGGTGCGAAAGCCCGGCGGCCGCGGCGCGGGACCCTCCACCGGCAGCTCGCCGGCGATGCGGCCGGGTCCCGGCGTCATCACCACCACGCGGCCGGCCATGTAAACGGCCTCCTCGACATTGTGGGTGACGAAGACGATCGCCGGCCGGTGCTCGGCCCACAGCGCCAGAACGTCGTCAGCCAGCTGGCGGCGGGTGATCTCGTCGAGGGCGGCGAACGGCTCGTCGAGCAGCAGCACCTTGGGCGAGGTGACCAGGGCGCGCGCCAGCGAGGCGCGCATCGCCATGCCGCCGGAGAGCTGCGCCGGCCGCGCGCGCTCGGCGCCGGCCAGCCCGACGCGCCGCAGCGCCACGGCGGCCTGGGCGCGGGCCTCGCCGCCGGGGACGCCCGCCAGCTCCAGCGGCAAGGCGACATTGGCGGCAGCCGAGAGCCAGGGCGCCAGCGTTGGCGACTGGAAGACCACCGCTGTCTCGCCACGGCCGGCGGCGCGGCGCACCTCGCCGCGGGTGGGCGGCTCGAGGCCCGCCAGCAGCCGCAGCGCCGTCGACTTGCCGCAGCCCGACGGCCCCACCAGCGCGACGATCTCGCCGCCCGCCAGGCTGAAGTCGATCGGCCCCAGCGCGCGGCCGCGGCCCGGATAGTCGACCTCGACGCCCTCGAGCGCCGCGACGGCCGGCCCGGCCATCTAATTCACCGGCGGGTTGGGCAGGAACTGGAGGCTGAAGGCGTCCTTGTAGCTTGCCCCGCCCTTCTCGGAGGCGATCGCGAAGAAGCTGGCCCAGTGCTGGTCGCTCATCGCGCCGACGCCGAGCGTCGCCGCATCGCCGCCGTCCACCAGGTGGTACTGCCGCATCTTGTCCCGCGCCTGGGCGAGGACATCCGCGGTCATGTTCGGATTGTCCTTCATGATCAGGGCGTCGGCTGGCCGGGGATCGCCGTAGACGTAGTTCTTCCAGCCGACGGCGCTGGCCTCGACGAAGGCCCGCACGGCGGCCGGATTCTTGGCGATCAGGCTGTTCGGCGCCAGCACCATGGCGGCGTAGCTTGGATAGCCCTGGTCGGCGAGCAGGAAGACCTTCGGCGCGAAGCCCGCGGCCTTCTGGATCGTGTAGGGCTCGGAGGTCAGGTAGCCCTCCTGCACCACGTTCTTGTTGAGGATGAAGGTGTTGTCGTTGAAGTCGTAGCTGCGGACCTGGTCGTCGGAGAAGCCGTAGCGCCGCTTCAGCCACGGCCAGAACGCCGTCTTCGAGGCGTCCGACAGCAGGACCGGATGACCCTTCATGTCGGCCAGCGAATTGATGCCGACGTCCGGATGCGCCAGCAGCACCTGCGGGTCCTTCTGCATGAAGGCGGCCACGGCTTTGACCGGTGCGTGCGCACCCACGAGGTTCATGACGATGAAGCTGTTGGAGCCGTCGCCGAGCTCCACCGCGCCGGACGCCACCAGCTCGGGCACGTTCACGGTCGAGCCGCCCTGGATGATCCGCACGTCGAGGCCGCGCTTGGCATATTCGCCGGTGGCCAGGGCCTCGTAGAAGCCGCCGTGCTCGGCTTCCGCCTGCCAGTCGGTGGCGAAGCGGATCACCGTCTTCTGCGGGCCGCTCGGATGGCCCTGCGAGCAGGCGCAAAGCGCCGCCAGCGCGGTGATGAGCAATATCTTCAGACGCATGAGACCTCCCCGAAGGCCGCGGACCCTAAAGCGCGGCCGCGAAAAGGGGAACGGTCCTTTCGAGCCCGATTTTCAGACGAGGCCGACGACGCGCTCGCGCCGCGCGGCGGTCTTGCCCTGCGCCTCGGCCGCGGCGTTCTCGGCGCGGCGGGCGCGCAGCCGCGCAGCCCTGGCGGCTCGGTCGCGGCCCAGCATCAGCTGGCGCAGCCGGGTCTGCTCGCCGACCGCGATCGCGGTGACCAGCGTGGAAATCAGCGCCGCGGCGACGACCAGCTCGGTCAGCCAGACCCGCCCGACCGCGTCCAGCCCCACTGAAAGCGTGGCGGGGCCCTGGCCCAGCATGGCCAGCGGCAGCGCGATCATCGCGGTCAGGAGCCCGGCGGCCGCCGCGCCGGGCGGGCCGAGCCGCACGGCGATCACGGTCAGCGCCGGGAAAATGGCGAACTGCAGCGGCAGGTCGCGCTCCAGGAAGACGCCGACCACCAGCGCGCTGAGGCCGGTCAGGATCGCGGCGGTTTCGACCAGCGAGCGATCGAACTCCTTGTACTGGCCGTTGCGCACCGCCAGCAGCAGCGCCGGCAGCACGATCGCCATGCCGAGTTCCGTCCGGTATCGCCCAGCCCAGCCATCCGGCCACCCACGGCTGGCCCTGCAGGACGAAGTCGATCGTCGCGCCGATCGCCGCGGCGGCCGCCGTGGCCGGCGCGATCGCGGCGATCGGCACCAGCGCGAGCTCGCGCAGCGACAGGCGCCGGGCGCGCACGCCGCAGAAACGGATCGCCAGCCAGCCGGTCAGGGCGGCTTCGAGCAGGTTGACCAGCGGATGGAGCGTGGCGCGCGCCAGGCCGTCGCCAGCGGCGAGGCCGATCGCGGCCTGGGCCGCCACGCAGATTGCCGCCACGCCGCCGCGCCAGCGCCGCGGCAGCAGGATGAAGGCGGCGGCCAGGAACCCGTTGGCGGTCCACAGGCTCGCAGTCGGACCGCCAGCCGGGCCGATGAACACGCTCAGCAGCACGCTCGCCACGTAGCCGGCTACGAAGACCACGGCGAGGCCTGCGCGGTGAAGCCGCACGTGCGCCCTGTCGCCCAACATGACGTTTGCCTGCGCCCCCGTCCGTCCCGTCGCGCACATTTTCCGCCCTGCGCGGGACATTGGCTAAGCGCGAATCGTCTCACCCGTGAATGGGGCAGAAACGGCGAAAATACAGCCCAAACGAGAGAGAGGGCGACACCCAGGTTGCCCCGAGCCTCGCCCTCTCACCCAAGTCCTGGTCGGACCTGCGTCGAAGGTGACGCCTCGAACTCGTCGGCTCCGGTTGCCCTTCGCCTCGTCGTCCTTTGGCCAGAAAGCCGGCCCAGGGGTCCCAGGTTGCCCCGGGGGTTTCTCGGGCTTAGCTTCCCCGGCGTCGGTTTCCTTCAGGGTTTCCCCCGTCGGCTCCGTCTCGCCGCCTTCCACGATCAGGAGATTGCCCGCGCCTTTCGGACCCTGCAAGCGGTCCGCGGAGCGGCTTTGTGGAACGGCGGCGCGCCACCGGTGCAGAAGCTGTGGACAAGCACCGATCGCGGCCGGATTGGCGCGTCATTTCAGCCGGTTGGCTTATCCCCAGAAATCGGAGCGCGGCGCTGAAAACCGGGCCGGATCCATTGCTGCGCTGGCCCCCGCCCCCGGATCGGCCTAGGACGGCCGCGATGACCGAACGGCCGTTCTGGCAGACCAAGTCGCTCGCCGAGATGAGCCCGCAGGAGTGGGAGAGTCTCTGCGACGGCTGCGGCCTCTGCTGCCTGGTGCGCTTCGAGGACGAGATCACCGGCGAGATCGTCCCCACCCGCGTGCACTGCAAGCTGTTCGATCCTGCGGCCTGCCGCTGCACCAACTACGAGGACCGCCACCGGCACGTGCCCGACTGCATCAAGCTGACGCCCGGCAACATCGAGGCGCTGGGCTGGATGCCGAAAAGTTGCGCCTACCGGCGGCTCTGGGAGGGCAAGTCCCTGCCCCGCTGGCACCCGCTGATCACCGGGGATCCGGAGAGCACCCACCGCGCCGGCGTCTCGGTGCGGGGGCAGACGATCTCCGAGCTTTCGCTCACAGATCCCGAAGACGCCTTGGATTTCGAAGCGCCGGACCTATCTCGCGATCGCAGCGACGATTGAGCCCGGCGGGCGCTTCGGCTTAAACGGGCGCATCGGTACTTGGCTCAGCTGGCAAGACATCCTTGGCGCAAGACCCCTACGTCGAACTCGGCGTGCCGCGCACCGCCAGCGCGGATGAGATCCGTCGCGCCTTCCGCAAGCTCGCCAAGCAGTACCACCCCGACGCCAACCAGGGCGACAAGTCGGCCGAGGAGCGGTTCAAGCGCATTTCGGCGGCGTTCGACCTGCTGGGCGATGAGGACAAGCGCAAGAAGTTCGACCTCGGCGAGATCGACGCCGACGGCCGCGAGACGATGCGCGGGTTCGCCGGCGGCAGTCCGTTCGGGCAGGGCGGCGGCTTCCGCGCCGGACCCGGCGGCGCGCAGTTCGACGACGTCGACCTCGGCGACATCCTGGGCGAGATGTTCGGCCGCGGCGGCCGTGGCGGCGGCGGGTTCAACTTTCAGCAACGCGGACCCGACATCCGGGCGCGCGTCGAACTCGATTTGGAGGAAGCGATCAGCGGCGCCAAGCGGCGGATCGCCTTCTCGGACGGCCGCACGCTGGAGGTCACCATCCCGAAGGGCGCGTCGGACGGCCAGGTGCTGCGGCTGAAGGGTCAGGGCGCGCCGGGCCGCGCCGGTCCGGGCGATGCGCTGATCGAGCTCTCGATCCGGCCCCACCCGATCTTCAAGCGCGACGGCGACAACCTGGTGATGGACCTGCCGATCTCGGTGCCCGACGCCGTGCTGGGCGGCAAGGTCGAGGCCCCGACGCCCGACGGCCCGGTCACGCTCAGCATTCCGCCGGGGTCCAACTCCGGCTCGACCCTGCGCCTGAAGGGCAAGGGCATGCCGGGGCCGCTTGGGCGGCGCGGCGATCTGATGGCCCGCCTGCTGATCAGCTTGCCCGACAAGCCCGACCCGGAGCTCACGCGCTTTGCGGAGACCTGGCGCGCCGATCGTCCCTACGCCCCGCGCCGGCGGCCCTGAACGGTCTAGCGCCAACCTGCAAAGCGGCGGCAACGTTCAGACGCTATTCAGCGAGGTTCTCCTACGGGATCGCGCCATGCAGCGGACCCTGCCCGCCCTGATCGCCCTCGTCGCGGCAAGCCTTGTCGTGGCGAGCGTCGCCATGGCCGAGAGTCCTGAGCACCCGTCGCCGCATCCCCAGGCGAGCCAACCGGCCGCCGCGCCGACGCACCAGCCCAACTCGCTGGGCGCGGACTGGCGGCTGCAACAGGACGAGGTGCGCCAGTGCGCGCGCCAACGCCGGTGCGTGCCGCTCGCCCGGGTGATCGAGCAGATCAACGCGCGCTCGCCCGGCCGGCAACTCGACGCCGGCCTGGAATATCAGGGCGACCGACCGATCTACAGGGTCCGCTGGATGACACGCGATGGACGGCGCGTTGATTATTTGATCGACGCGGCGACCGGGGCCATCCTGAGCGGAGGCTGAGACAGACCCGATGCGCATTCTCGTCGTCGAAGACGATCCCGACCTATCCCGCCAACTGAGGGCCGCGCTGGCCGACGCCGGCTACGCGGTCGACTATGCCCCGGACGGCGAGGAAGCCCACTACCTCGGCGAGACCGAGCCCTATGACGCCATCGTGCTCGACCTCGGCCTGCCGAAGATGGACGGCGTCTCGGTGCTGGAGCGCTGGCGGCGCGCCAGCGTGGCGACGCCGGTGCTGATCCTCACCGCACGCGGCGCCTGGAGCGAGAAGGTGGCCGGCTTCGACGCCGGCGCCGACGACTACCTGACCAAGCCGTTCCACACCGAGGAGCTGCTGGCGCGCTTACGCGCGCTGCTGCGCCGCTCGGCCGGGCATGCCTCGCCGAGCCTCGAGTGCGGCGCGCTGCGGCTCGATCCGCGCGCCGCCCGCGCCACCGTGAACGGCGAGCCGCTGCGCCTCACGTCGCTGGAATACCGCCTGCTGCACTACCTGATGATGCACCAGGGCCGGGTGATCAGCCGCACCGAGCTGGTCGAGCACCTCTACGACCAGGACTTCGACCGCGATTCCAACACGATCGAGGTCTTCATCGGCCGGCTGCGCAAGAAGGTGGGCGCGGAGCGGATCGAGACGGTCCGCGGCCTTGGCTACCGGCTGGTGGCGCTAGAGGGCGAGGCGACCACGACGTGAAGGCCCACGCGAAGGCCCTGGGCGCCTCGACGGGCGCCTCGCCGGGCGCGTCGCCGTCCGCGCCGCCCCTGCTTGGGCGTTGGGGCCGGCGCGGGGCCCAGGGCGCATCGGCGGGCGCATCGGGGGGCGCGTCGGGGCCAGCGGCGCGGACGTCCGACACCACGCCGCCGCCGAAGCCGCGGCGACTGCCCTCGCTCGTCCGCCGCCTGGTGGTGCTGCACGTGGCGCTGAGCGCGCTGGTGCTGGTGGCCGGCGGCTTCACGCTGTCGGCCTTCTTCGCCGAGCGCTCGACCGCGGCGTTCGACGAGCGGCTGGGCGACGACGTGCTGGACCTGGTCAGCGGCACCTCGGTCGACGAGACAGGCGAGGTCGCCGCCCCGACGCTGACCGATGCGCGCACCGGCTACGCCTACTCCGGCAAGTACTGGGAGCTGGTGACGCCTTCCGCGCCGAACCAGGTGCGGGCGATCGACCGCTCGCGCTCGATGTGGGACGCCCCGGACTTCGCGCTGCCGCCCGGCGGCGAGGCCGAGCTGGCCAGCCAGGCCGGCAAGACGATCTACTACGATGGCACAGGTCCGGCGCCGGCCGGCGCGGCGCCCGTGCAGCCGGGCGCGCCGATCCGCAAGGAGCCGGTGCGCATCGCCGCCGAGGAGGTGCGGATCGCCGGCGTGAAGGACCCGATCGTCTTCATGGTCGCGCAGGACCGCTCGCCGATCGATTCCAACATCCGCACCTTCGCCGTCTCGGTGGCGATCGCGCTGGCGGCCCTGCTGGCGATGCTGATCGCCGGGGTGGTGCTGCAGGTGCGCGTAGGCCTCAGACCCCTGTTCCGGCTGCAGCGCGAGGTGGCGTCCGTGCGCACCGGCAAGACCGACCGCGTGGTCGGCGACTACCCGGCCGAGCTGGAGCCGCTGGCCTCCGAGCTGAACGCGCTCGTGGCCCACAACCAGGAGGTCGTCGAGCGCCAGCGCACCCATGTCGGCAACCTCGCCCACGCGCTGAAGACGCCGCTCACCGTCATGGACGCCGAGGCGCAGGCCCGCCCAGGACAACTGGCCGACCTCGTGCGCCGGCAGGTCGAGGTGATGCGCGAGCAGGTCGACCACCATCTGCGCCGCGCCCGCGCCTCGGCGCGCCAGCAAGGCGGCGGCGAGCGCACCCCAGTGGCCCCGCTGCTGGAGGAGCTGACGCTGACGCTGGAGCGCATCTTCCAGGACAAGGGCGTCGAGGTCGACTGGCGCGCGCCGGACGACCTCTTCTTCCACGGCGAGCGGCAGGACCTCCTGGAGCTGGCCGGCAACGTGATGGAGAACGCCTGCAAGTGGTGCAAGGCGCGGGTGCGGGTGACCGCCGAGGCGACGGGGCCGACGCTGTTCCGGCTCACGGTCGAGGACGACGGACCCGGTCTGGCGGCAAAGGACCGCCCGGAGGTGCTGCAGCGCGGCGCGCGCCTCGACGAGACCTCGCCCGGCTCGGGCCTGGGGCTCTCGATCGTCGACGAGCTGGCGCGGGCCTACGGCGGCGAGCTGACGCTGGCCGACTCCCCGCTGGGCGGGCTGAAAGCCAGCCTGACGCTGCCCCGCGGCGAGGCCTGACAAGGGCGCGTTCAGCAAAAGTGGGAACTCGTTTTGCGGTTCGAACGCGCCCTAAGCTTTTGAGTCTGAGCGGTTTCGCAACGGCCGACTGATTCAAGTCAGCCCGAAACCGCTCAAGGCCCGTTCGGAGAAGCTTAATACCTGTTCAGCATGCTGCAATCGGATGCCGCTGCGTCCGGGCGGGACCTCATGAGCCAGCTGTCAGATGTGAAGGTGATGCTGGTCAAGGGCCTGATCGAACAGGCCCCTGACATGGCGATCCAGAATCTGTTGTTGGCGTTGAGGTCCGACAGCCGGCACGACGAGAGCCTCGGCGCGGTCCAGCAGATGATCGAGCTGGAGGCCAGCGACCGGCGCGCCCGCAACCTCGTCTTTGCCCCGATCGCGCCGCTGTGCGCCATCGCCGGGCCGTTCAGCGGCCTTTCCTTTCCGCCGCGGGCGCTGACGCTGATCTGGCGGGCGCTGAAGGAAGACTGTCCCGACGACGTCACCGCAGCCAAGGCGATGGCGGCGCGCTGGGGCGGTCCGGACTGCACGCCCGAGCTCTTCGACATGCTCTGCGGGCGCGCCGCGGCCGGCCTGCGCGGCGCCCAGGGCACCTTCGGCGCGGCGGCGGCCGCCGCCGACCAGGGCGGCGGGCGCGGCTCGCTGGCCGCCTGCCTCGACATCGCCCCGGTGGCCCGCCGCGCGCTCTCCCAGATGCCCGAGTGGCTGGGCCGGATGACCAGCGAGAAGGCCGCCAAGCTGCGCCTCGCCTACCGCGACGCGGTGGGTATCGCCGACGACGCCGGCCCGCGCTTCTTCGAGATGCTGGCCGCCCACCTCGCCGAACCTTGGCTGATCCTGCGCGTGATCTCCGGCGTCATGGACCGCCCGGCCGAGGCCTATGTGTCCGGCTCCGAGCTCGCCAGCTTCGGCGAGCGGGTGCTGGCCGACATCGAGCGGCGGCTCGGCGAAGTGACTGCGTTCAAGTCGGCCGCGGGCCGTCAGGCCGCGCAGGCGGCCGCCCAGGCGGTGCACATCGCCACCATCGAGATCGCCGAGCTCGAGCAGTCGTTCGCCCTGTCGCCGGACGGCAGCTGGGGCCGGCGCCTGGCGCGCCAGAAGAAGACGCTGGCCGCCACCATCGAAGGCCACCTGAAGGAGACCGACACGGCCGTCGCCCAGGCGCTGCCGCTGCAGACCGTGCGGCTCGGTCCGCGCACCCAGCGCGGCGTGCCGCGGCTGACCCACGATCCCGACCCGGCGGCGGTCGACAAGGCGATGAGCCTGCTCACCTTCATGAGCGAGGTGCGCGCCAGCGCGGCTGCCGGCGGCTTCGCCTCGGCCCGCGCCAAGGCGCTCGAGGTGCTCGAGCAGCGGCTCGACAAGTATGTCGAGGAGGTGCTGGAGGAGATCCGCGCCGACGACGGCGTGGACACCGCCCGGGCGCGCGCCTTCCTGGAGATCGCAGCCGAGTTCTGCGGCCTCGCCCGCGACGAGAAGTCCGCCCAGATCGTCCGCCGCCGCGCCGCCGCCGCCGCGTAGGGTCCCCGCGGGCCGGCGCCGTAAAAGCAACCGCAAAACGACCGCTAACTACGGCGCCCGAATTGTGGCGCCCCTGTTTGGACACCCCTTCAACCGATGCACAATGTCAAAGACCGCCGCCACGCGTCGCGTGCCGGAACAAATAGAGAACCACACGGGTGAATCGTCGTCAATAGGCTGGTGCGGCGGCAGCATCGTCGAGCGGCCTCGCCCGCGACGAGAGGTCCGCCCAGATCGTCCGCCGCCGCGCCGCCGCGGCAGCGTAGGGCTCTCAGAGCGGGAACGTCACCATCAGGACGCCGAGCGTCTCCTCGCCGCCGGCGGCGCGGTAGAGGGCGCGCGCCGCGGCGTTCGCCTCGTCGGTCTGCACCCAGGCTTCGTGGCAGCCCTCGCGCTTCGCGAAGGCGAGCAGCTCGGCGAGGATGGCCTTGGCGAGGCCGCGGCGCTGATGGGTCGGCGCGACGCCCACCTCGTTGATCCAGAGCTCGGACGGCTTGTCGGGATGCACGTAGCGCACGGCCGAGGCCATGCCGACGACGACCCCGTCATCGATCGCCACGCAGATCGCGTGGCGCGGATCGGCGAGGAACTCATTGGTCAGCTTCGGATCGACCTCATGGTCGAAGACGCCGTCCGCCGCGTGCTGCAGCAGCAGCCCTGCGTCTTCCGGACCGAGCACCCGGATCTCGACGGACATCCCGGTGACGCCCGTCGCGCCGGCTCAGACCACCCGCACGCGGGCCGGGCTCTCCGGCAGGTCGCCGCCGAAGGCGCGCTGGAAGAACTCGGCCACCGTCGGCCGCTCCAGCTCGTCGCACTTGTTGAGGAAGGTCAGCCGGAAGGCGAGCGCGATGTCGCCGGCGAAGATCTCGGCGTTCTGCGCCCAGGTGATCACCGTGCGCGGGCTCATGACGGTGGAGATGTCGCCGTTCATGAAGGCGTTGCGGGTCATGTCGGCCACGCGGACCATGGCCGCGATCGTGCGCTTGCCTTCCGGCGTCTTGCCGTAGTCGGGCGCTTTGGCCAGCACGATCTCCGCCTCGACGTCGTGGGCGAGGTAGTTGAGCGTGGTGACGATCGACCAGCGGTCCATCTGGCCCTGATTGATCTGCTGGGTGCCGTGATAGAGCCCGGTGGTGTCGCCCAGCCCGATCGTGTTGGTGGTCGAGAAGAGGCGGAAGTAGGGGTTCGGCCGGATCACCCGGTTCTGGTCCAGCAGCGTGAGCTTGCCCTGCGCTTCCAGCACCCGCTGGATCACGAACATCACGTCCGGACGGCCGGCGTCGTACTCGTCGAAGACGAGCGCCATCGGCCGCTGGATGCACCAGGGCAGCATGCCCTCGCGGAATTCCGTCACCTGGCGGCCTTCGCGCAGCACGATGGCGTCCTTGCCGACCAGGTCGATCCGCGAGACGTGGCTGTCGAGGTTGACGCGGATCATCGGCCAGTTGAGCCGCGCGGCCACCTGCTCGATGTGCGTCGACTTGCCGGTGCCGTGGTAGCCCTGGATCATCACGCGGCGGTCGTGCGCGAAGCCGGCGCAGATCGCCAGCGTGGTCTGCGGATCGAACCGGTAGGCGTCGTCGAAGTCCGGCACGTGGCTGTCGCGCACGGAAAAGGCCGGCACCTGCATGTCGGAATCGACGCCGAAAGTTTCGCGCACGCCCACCATGCGGTCGGGGACCAGGTTGAGCAGGACGTCGTCGGCGGGACTGGTAAGGATCGTCATGGCGCGGGTTCACTAGCGTGGAATGAACGCGATGCAAACGGCTGTTTCAGTCGGGCCGGAGCGCCGGAAGATCAGACCAGCTTGGCCTTCCGCAAGGTCCGGAACGCCTTGATGACACGTTGCAGCTTGTGCTCGGTCGAGCGGTCGCCGCCGTTGGCGTCGGGGTGGCAGCGCTTCAGCAGCTCGGTGTAGCGCCGCCGGATCGCCGCCGCGTCGGCCGTGGCGTCGAGATCGAGGTCGGCGAGCGCATTGCGCTCCAGGCGGCCCAGCCGCTTGTCGTAGGCGGCGCGCTCGGCCTCGGTCGGCGGCCGGTCGCGGCTGAAGATGCCGAAGGCGTCGCGGAAGAAGCCGCGCGAGGCCGCCGCGGCCGCCTCGCGCGAGCCGCGCCCGGCCTTGAACGACCAGGTCGGCCGCCCGCCGGTGAAGGCTTCGTCGGTCTGGCGCTGGCGGATCTGCTCGTCGGTCATGCCGGCGAAGAAGTTCCAGCTGCGATTGTACTCGGCCGCGTGCGGCTGGCAGAACCAGTAGTGCTCGTCGAGCATGTCGCGCGACTTCGGCGCCCGCGCGACGCCGGGCGCTCTGCAGCCCGGGTGGTCGCAGCGCCGCTCGCCCGGCTTCAGGCCCACCTCTTCGGCAGCCGCATCCTGCTCCGGCGGCGGCGGCCGGACCCGGATGTCGACGAACCTTGGTCGGTATTGAAAGGCGGTGGCCATCGTCCGAAGTATGCGGCGGAACTTTTGCCGATCAAGAATTGACAGGCGACGAATAGGGAGGCGAAATGATGGGCGCCGTTGCGGAAACCCTGCGAACCAAGCTCGCCGCCGCCTTCTCCCCTCGCCTGCTGCAGATCGACGACAAGTCCGCGCGTCACGCGGGCCACGCCGGCGCGCGCGAAGGCGGCGAGAGCCACTTCAATGTGGTGATCGAGGCGGCCGCCTTCGAGGGCGTGTCGCGCGTGCAGCGCCAGCGGATGGTCTACGCCGCGGTGGCCGACGAGCTCGCCGGCCCGGTCCACGCGCTGTCGGTGAAGGCGCTGGCGCCGGGCGAGCGCCCTTAGCATGCAGGTCGAGGAGAGCGTCTCGGAGCTCGGCCGCTGGCGTACGGTGAGCCGAAGCGCGGCGAGCGCGCTTAAGCCGCACGTTCGCGGCTACTTCGGGAGCGATGGGTTCCTGCCGGCCGCGCTGCGCGAGCGCCACCTGCCGATCGCCAGCGTGACGCTTGTCGTCAACTTCTCGTCCCCCCATCGCCTGGTGGCGACCGACGCCTCGCAGATGCGATGGGGCAGGCGCGCCTGGGTGGTCGGGCTGCACACCCGCCACCGGGTGAGCGAGGCGGTTGGCGAGCGCGACTTCCTGGCCCTGGCGTTGACGCCGACCGGCGCCTGGCGACTGCTCAGGACGCCGATGAGCGCGCTCGCCGATCGCATCGTGGACCTGGAGGACATCGATCCGCGCTTCGCCCGCCGCCTCTTGGCACGCGTCGACCACGCCAGGGGGTGGGAAGCGCGGCTCGAGGCGCTCGAAGCGACCCTGCTGGAGCGGCTGGGCGACGAGGCGGCGATCCACCCGCTCGTGCCGAGGGCGCTGGGCGCCTGTCGGCCGACGCCGGCAAGGTCGACCTCGGGCGCCTCGCCGCCGAGCTTGGCCGCAGCCACCGCTACCTGATCGCCCAGTTCCGCGAGCAGGTCGGCCTGCCGCCGAAGACGATGGCGAGGCTGCTGCGCTTCAACCGGGCGATCGCGGCGATCAACCAGAGAGGCCGTCTCGACTACCAGGAGGGCAAGCCCTTCCTGGAAGGGCGGGCGCAGCCGGACCTGGCCGAACCTCCGGCCTGGTCCGACCTGGCGCTGGCCTGCGGCTATTACGATCAGGCGCACTTCATCAACGAGTTCCGCGCCTTTTCCGGCTGCTCGCCGGCCGCCTTCCTCCGCGACCTTGGCGCAGATCCGGACCGGGCTGCGGGCTAGGCGGTCAATTCCTTCCAATACGCGGGCGCGGGCGCGGGCGCTTAGTGACGGGCGACGGCAGGAGGGCTTGCGCAGATGACGGTCCCGAGCTTGGCGGAAATCCAGCGGCGGCTCGCCTCGGAGGACCTGGATGCGTGGCTCGAGCTCTGGGCGATCGAGCAGGGCCCCGCAAAGCGCCCCTCGCTGGAGCTGATGGCCGCGGTGGTTCCGGCCCCGGCCGAGGGGGCAAGCCTGCGCGTGCTCGACCTGTGCTGCGGACCGGGCGACGTCGGACGCGCGATCCATGCGCGTTTCCCCGGAGCGGAGATCGACTGCGTCGACCGCGACCCGTTCCTGACCCAGCTGTGCGCGGCGGTGAACCGGCGCGACGGCGTCCGCGGCCAGGTCCTGCTGCGCAACCTCTACGACGCCGACTGGCAGGCGGGGCTCGCCGGACCCTACGATGTCGTGGGCGTCGGCAACGCGCTGCACTGGCTGCGCCCGGAGCGGGCCAGGGAGGTGCTGGTCGACGCCCGGCAGCTGCTGCGGCCCGGCGGGCTGCTCGTCTTCATCGAGCCGGTCAGCGCCATGGCCCCGATCGCGCCGGGCTACGAGGCGTGGCAGGCGACGCAGCCGCCGCAGCACCATCGCCAGGACTGGCTGAACTTCTGGACGCGCGTGAACGACTTCCTGGGCTGCGACCACATTGGCCAACTCGGGATGCCCGACGAGAGCCGCATCGGCGACCGCCTCTGCGTCACCGGCTGGCTGGACCTGGCCCGGTCGGCGGGGTTCGGAGCGGTCGACGTGCTGCTGCGCGACGCCGAGAAGGTGATCGTCGCCGCCTGCAAACCCGCGGCGTCGGACAGCGCTTAAGCGGACGCGCCCAGCGCCGCCGTCAGCGCGCGGGCGAGGTCGCCGGCGCGGAACGGCTTCTGCAGCACCGGCGAGCCCCGGTCGATCTCCCTGAGGCCGGCGTCGCCGTAGCCGGTCGAGAAGATCGCCGGCACGCCCTTCGCGCGCAGCGCATCGGCCACCGCGAACACCGGCTGGCCGGCCAGGTTGACGTCGAGCAGCGCGGCGTCGAGGCCGTTCTCGCTGCGGGCAAGATCGAGCGCCGCGTCGAGCGCGTGGACCGGGCCGACGACGGCGCAGCCGAGCTCGCAAAGCATGTCCTCGACCAGCATGGCGATCATCATCTCGTCTTCGACCACCAGCACGCGGCGGCCGGCGAAGACGGAATTGTCAGGCATTTTCTGTCGGTTCCCCGAACGAAGTCGCGTCGCCTCGATGACCGTCACACTAGGCCACGGCGCGGCTGTCAACAATGCGCCTTAAGGGCGTGGGCTGATCACGTCTCGCGCGGCAGCGGCGTTATGCGCAGCGAGGTGATCTGATTGCGCTGGCGGCGCAGCACCTGGAAGCGGTGGTGGTGGAAGATGAACGACTGGCCGACCTCGGGGATGGCCTGCGCCTCGTAGATGACCAGACCGGCCACCGAGACCGCGTGCTCGTCCGGCAGGTCCCAGGAAAGCGCGCGGTTCAGCTCGCGCACCCCGACGTCGCCATCGACGATCACCGAGCCGTCAGGCTGCGGCTTGACGCCGCTGATGTCGGTGTCGTGCTCGTCCTCGATCTCGCCGACGATCTCCTCGAGGATGTCCTCCAGCGTCACCAGGCCCTGCAGCGCGCCGTACTCGTCCACCACCAGCGCGAAGTGCGCGCGCTGCTTCAGGAAGAGATTGAGCTGGTCCTTCAGGTGCGTGGTTTCCGGCACGAACCAGGGCGGGCGGCTGATGGCGCCGATGTCGAGCTTGTCGAGGCTGTCGACCTCGGCGATGGCGCGGGCGAGGTCCTTGGCGTGCAGCACGCCGACCACGTTCTCGAGTTCCCCGCGATAGAGCGGCAGGCGGGTGAAGGGGCTGCGCAGCGCCTCGTCGACGATCTCGCGCGGCGGATCGGCGGCGTTCAGCATGGCGATCTGGCGCCGGTGCACCATCACGTCGCTGACCGTGAGCTCGCCCAGGTCGAGCACGCCGCCCAGCATCGCGCGATCGCGGCTTTCGACGGCGCCCTCGGAATGGTGGTACTCGACCGCGCCGCGGATCTCCTCGTGCGCGGCCAGCACGTCGGCGCCCATGTCGAGCCGCACGCCGAAGAGGCTGAGCGTGCGCCGCACGATCCACTGGATGGCGTAGATCACCGGCCCCAGCAGCCGCACCACGATCAGCATCGGCCCGGAGAGCGCGCGCGCCACGTCGTCGGCGCGGACGATGGCGAGCGTCTTCGGCAGCACCTCGACGAACACCACTACCAGCACCGTCATGACGCCGGTGGCGATGGCGACGCCCCAGGCGCCCGGCACGACGCGGGTGATGAACATCGTCGCCAGCGCGGAACAGAGGATATTCAAGACGTTGTAGCCGATCAGCACCGCGCCGATCATCGTCTCCTGGTCGGAGATCAGCCGGTTGACGCGGGCCGCGGCGTGGTCGCCGTCGCGCTCCAGCTGGTGCATGCGTCCGCGGCTGGCGCCGGTGAGCGCGGTCTCCGCGGCCGAGAACACCGCCGAGACGGCCAAGAGCGCCAGGATCACCGGCGCGGCGGCCAGGATGGCGTCGGCCAGGCTCATGCGGACGCGCCTTCGCTGATCAGGAACGCCCGCGCCGCGCCGGCGTCGACGCCCCGCGCGACGAACGCCTCGCCGATCGCCCTGGCCAGGATGAAGGTCAGCGCCCCGCCCTCCGCCTTCTTGTCCTGCGCCATGTGTCCCAGGAGCGCGTCGGCGCTGAACGGCGCGCCGGCGAGGTCGGAAAGCCGCGTCGGCAGGCCCGCGGCGGCGATGGCGCGGCCGGCGCGCTCGGCGTCCTGGCCCGGGCAAAGCCCCAGCGCCGCGGAGAACCGGAACGCCAGCGCGCAGCCGGCCCCGACCGCCTCGCCGTGCTTGAGCGCCTCGCCGAAGCCGGTCTCGGCCTCCAGGGCGTGGGCGAAGGTGTGGCCGAGGTTGAGCAGCGCGCGGCGGCCCGCCTCGCGTTCGTCCTCGGCGACGATCTCGGCCTTCATCTCGACGGAACGCCGGATCGCGTGGGACAGCGCCGCCTCGCCCAGCGCCAGCACCGCCGGCGCGTTCGCCTCCAGCCACTCGAAGAACGCCAGGTCGCCCAAGAGGCCGTATTTGATCACCTCGGCGTAGCCGCAGGCGAGCTCGCGGCGGGGCAGGCTCGCCAACGCGTCCAGGTCGGCCAGCACCAGCCGCGGCTGGTGGAAGGCGCCGATCAGGTTCTTGCCGCGCGGCGTGTCGATCGCGGTCTTGCCGCCGACCGAGGAGTCGACCTGGGCCAGGAGCGTGGTCGGGATCTGCACGAAGTCGATCCCGCGCTTCAGGATCGCAGCGGCGAAGCCCGCGAGGTCGCCGACCACGCCGCCGCCGAACGCCACGATCAGGTCGCCGCGGTCGAGCTCCAGCGCCAGCAGCGCATCGCAGAGCGCCTCCAGGCCGGCGAAGCTCTTGGCCTCTTCGCCGGGTGCGATCACCACCGGCCGCAATTCGACGCCCGCCGCGCGCAGCGAGGCGGCCAGCCGCGCGCCATGCAGGCCCTGCACGATCTCGTCGACCACCACCGCCACGCGCGGCCGCTTCAGCAGCGGCCGGATCAGCTGGCCGGCCCGTTCGATCAGGCCGCGGCCGATCAGGACCTCATAGGGCCTGCCCGCCACCGCCACGGGGACGGCGGTCCCCACGGAGAGGGCGGTCATTGCGGCTGCGCCTCCGCGCGCTCGGCCAGCGCCTTCAGGATGGCGTCCACCGCCACCAGGTGCGGCGTGTCGCCGGTCTCCACCGCCAGGTCGGCCTCGGCGTAGACCGGATAGCGCTCGCGGGCCTGGGCGGCGAGCACGTCGGCGGGATCGCGGCCGGCCAGCAGCGGACGGCTGTCCTTGCGGCTGACGCGCCGCGCCAGCACCTCGATGTCGGCCTTCAGCCAGACCGAGATGGCCTTCTGTTTGATCAGCTGGCGCGTCTCCGGATGCATGAAGGCGCCGCCGCCGGTGGCCAGCACGTGCGGCGGCTCGGCCAGCAGCCGGGCGATCACCCGCCGTTCACCGTCGCGAAACGCGGCCTCGCCATACTGCTCGAAGATTTCGGCGATCGGCCGGCCGGCGGCGGCCTCGACCTCGGCGTCGGCGTCGCGGAACGGCATGCCGAGCGCGGCGGCCAGGCGCCGGCCGATGCTGCTCTTGCCGACGCCCGACAGTCCGACGAGGGCGATGGTTTTGTCGAAGGGACCCAAGGTTGGCGACATGACCGTCAGCGGCTTTACACGAGCGGCGCCGGCCTCGCCAACTTCGCCGCAGGGTTCCGCTTTGGGATCGGGCGCAGGCGACGGCTGGGTCGACGCCTTCCTGGAGATGATGGCGGCCGAGCGGGCGGCCGCCGCCAACACGCTGAAGGCCTACGCCAAGGACCTCGCCGACGCGGCGGCGTTCCTCGCGACGCGCCGCGCCGACCTCGCCGCGGCGAGCGCCGAGGACATGGAGGCCTACTTCGCGGCGCTCGGCGCGCGCGGCCTCGCGCCGGCGACGGCGGCCAGGCGCCGGGCGGCGGTGCGGCAGTTCTACCGCTTCGTGCTCGGCGAGCGCTGGCGCGCCGACGACCCGTCCCGCCGCGTCGATGCGCCGAGGCGCGGCCGCCCGCTGCCGAAGGTGCTGACGCGCGAGGAGATCGAGCGCCTGATCGCCGCGGCCGGCGCCAGGGACGGCGGCGAGCGCGGTCCTGGGGCCCTGCGCCTCGCCTGCCTGATCGAGCTGATCTACGCCTCCGGCCTGCGCGTCTCGGAGGCGACCACGCTGACGCTGGCCGCCGTCGCCGGCGATCCCGCCTACCTGATGGTGCGCGGCAAGGGCGGCAAGGAGCGGCTGGCGCCGCTGAACGGCGCCGCCCGCGCGGCGATCCGGGCCTATCTCGACGTGCGCCCCAGCTTCCTGCCGAAGGGCGCGAAGCAGAACCCCTGGCTCTTTGCCTCGCGCGGCCAGGGCGGCCGACTGACGCCGCGCCGCTTCGCCCAGCTGCTGGACGAGGCCGCCCGCGCGGCCGGCGTCGACCCGGGCAAGGTCAGCCCGCACGTGCTGCGCCACGCCTTCGCCACCCACCTGCTGGAGGGCGGCGCGGACCTTAGGGTGGTGCAGACCCTGCTCGGCCACGCCGACATCGCCACCACCCAGATCTACACCCACGTCACCGAGGGCCGCCTGCGCGAAGTGGTGGAAACCAAGCACCCGCTGGCGCGGCGCTAGACGCCGCCCCATCGCTGGAACTATCCCGGCCTGCCGTTCGCTTTGCCGGCGACTGCCAAGTTGGGAGGCCCACATGCCGCTGGTTAAGTACCGCATCCACGGCCACCGCTTTCCGCCGCAGCCGATCCAGCTGCCGATCCCGGGCTGGGGCGGCGAGCCGCAGCCGCGCGCCGACGGCAGTCACGAGCAGGTCTGGCACTGCACCCCGTTCTCCGAGGGCGCGCGCTATGGCGTCGAGATGCTCTACCCGTTCGACGAGGAGCTGCGGGTGACGCAAGTGCGCGGCAAGGTGCGCCTTGCGGCCGACTGGGGCGAGCCGGTCGATCCCACGATGATGTGGCCGCCGTTCCGCCCGTTCGGCGAGGACTTCTACTCCTACCAGCTCTGCCTGGACCTCGCGGTCCCGCCGGGCTGGGCGGTGCGCACCGAGCCGCACCCGCGCTACTACACCGACCCCACCAACACGACGCCGCTGGCGGTGCCGGCGCTGATCCGGTCCGAGTGGTGGCCGATGATGTTCTTCTGCATCTTCAAGGCGCCGCCGAAGGGGGTGACCCACATCTTCCGCAAGGGCGAGCCCTTCATGAGCATCATCGTGCTGCCGGCCGAGCCGGAACTCGACCTGCAGCCGATGGACGAGGAAGAGGAGGCCGAGCGCGAGCTGCGCGCGCGCCGCATCGCCGCCAGCCGCGACACCCTGGCGGAGGGCACGCGCTGGACCTCGAGCACCAACACGGTCTTCGACGGCACCTATCGCCACATGGCCCGCGCCGCCAAGGCGAGGGACCGGGCGGGCTAGCCGTCCGGTCCCTCAAGTCATCACGCCCTCGCAACCCTCCCCATGATGGGGAGGGAGGCCGCCGCAAGGCGGCGGGCGGGTGGGGATGCCCGACGCGTCAACCAAGGCCAGACATCAGCAGCGGTGTCGCTTCAGACTCCCCCACCTGGCTCGCTGCGCGAGCCGCCCTCCCCACTAAGGGGAGGGGAAAGAATCAGTAGTGGTTGTGGTGATGATGATGGTGGTGAGGCCGCGGCCGCAGCATCCACCGCCCGCCAGACCAGAAATAGCCGTGCGATATATACCAGGCGCGCCGATCGACCTGGTGATGATGGTGGTGGTGATGGTGGTGCGCGACGTACTGCGCCTCGATCAGTTGCGGCTGCGCCGCGTCCTGTGCGTCGGCGATCCGCAGACGCTCGGGGGCGTTCGGGATCGGGCTCAGCAGTTCGGCGTAGGACGCCGCGACCGGCACTGCCGGTTCCGACGCCGCCGGCGGGGCGCCGGCGAGGGCGGGCGCGGCAATCAGGGCGGCGGCCCCGGCGAGGGTGGCGATCTTGCCATCCATGATGTCGTTCCTCCATTTGGAAGTGGCGCGCTCGGAAACGAGCGCGATGCGAGTCCCACGCGTGTCAAACACGCGACGCCCAGGTTCGATCCGTCGCGGGCGCACGTTCTTGCCCCGCCCAGCCATCCCGCCTAGTTTGCGCGACCTTTGCCGGGGGAACCGCGTTCAACATCCATGGCGGCGCACTATTTGGAATTCGAGCGCCCGATCGGCGAGCTTGAGGCGAAGATCGAGGAGCTCTCCAAGCTCTCGGAGAGCGCCGGCCCCGGGGCCTTCGACACCGAAATCGAGGCCCTGCGCAACCGCGTCGCCGACCTGAGGCGCGCGACCTACGCCCACCTCGACGCCTGGCAGAAGACCCAGATCGCCCGCCATCCGCAGCGGCCGCACTTCGTCGACTATGTCGGCGGGCTGATCGAGGAATTCGTCGAGCTGCGGGGCGACCGCAAGTTCGCCGACGACCAGGCGATCATGGGCGGGCTCGGGCGCTTTCGCGGCCACCCGGTGGTGGTGATCGGCCAGGAGAAGGGCCACGACACCACCACGCGGATCAAGCACAACTTCGGCATGGGCCGGCCGGAAGGCTTCCGCAAGGTGGTGCGGCTCGTGGACCTCGCCGAGCAGTTCGGCCTGCCGGTGCTGTCGTTCGTCGACACCAACGGCGCCTACCCCGGCGTCGTCAGCGAGGAGCGCGGCGTGGCCGAGGCGATCGCCCGCTCGACCGAGCGCTGCCTGACGCTCGCGACCCCGATGGTGGCGGTGATCGCCGGCGAGGGCGGCTCGGGCGGCGCGCTGGCGCTCGCCTGCGGCAACCGGGTGCTGATGCTGGAGCACGCGATCTATTCGGTGATCACGCCGGAGGGCTGCGCCTCGATCCTGCTGCGCGACGGCGCCAAGGCCGAGGGCGCGGCCAACGCCATGAAGATCACCGCCCAGGACCTGATCGGCTTCAAGATCGTCGACCGCATCATCCCCGAGCCGGTCGGCGGCGCCCACGCCGACCCCGCCGCCACGGTCAAGGCGGTGGGCGATGCGATCGAGGAGGAGCTGGACGCCCTCTTGCCGCTCTCCGCCGCCGAGCTGAAGGCCCAGCGCGCCGAGCGCTTCCTGGCGATCGGCCGCTAGCGGCGCCGCCGGTCGCATGCCCCGCCGCGTCCTGCTCGTTCGACACTGCCAGTCGCAGGCCAACGCCGAGGGCCGCATCGAGGGCCGCGGCGATTCCCCGCTCAGCGAGGCGGGGCGACTGCAGGCCGAGGCGGTCGCCGCCTTCATCGCCGCGCAGGCGCTGGGGGACGCGACGCTGATCGCCAGCTCGCAGGCGCGGGCCATCGCCACCGCCGGCGCCATCGCCGCGGCGTGCGGCTGGACGGCGGCGAGCGACCACCGCATCCGCGAGGGCGAGCTCGGCTGGATGGAAGACCTGCCCTACACGGAAGTCGGCCGGCACATGGCCGAGCGGAAGGCGCGGGAGCTGGACGCCGACCTGCACGGCGGTGAGAGCCTGGCGGCGGTCGCCGAGCGGTTCTGGGAGGCGCTGGGCGAGGCGATCGACGCCAGCGACGGGGCGCTGGTTCTGGTCAGCCACGGCTACGCCATCCAGGCGCTGCTCCGCCGGCTCGACCCCGAGCTGCCGCTCCCGCGCTTCATCGGCAACGGCGACGTGGTCGAGCTATGGCTCGAGGAAGGCGCCCTCGCCGAGCCCCTGAAACACTACCCGCTGCAGGCCCTGCCCTAGTCCTCGCGGCGGGCGAGGCTGAGCATCAGCTGGGCCTTGCGCGGCAGCTCGTCGGCGAGGCGGGAGGCGAGTTCGCGCGCGCCCACCGGGTAGGCGTCGCCGCCACCGGCGATCTCGGCAGCGCGGGTGGCCAGCGCGCCCAGATCCCTGGCGAGACCCTCGAGCTGCTCGCGCCCCAGGGCGCGCGCCTCGAACTGCAATTGCCGCATGCGCCAGGCCGTCCCATCGCCGCCGCCTCGATCGCCGCCGCCTCGGCCGATGTCGACGACACCGCCCTTGGACGGTTCGTCGCCGTTATCCGATACTGTGGTCAGATGAGAGACAACCATCGTCTTGATTTCCCCTATAGAGGCAAGCTCGGCGTCTCGGCCCAGCAAGTTCAGAATAACCTATAAATTGATCGCTGCGCACCAGACTGCCGGCAAAGAATCGACACTGTTGCCTTGGCGGTACATCAGCCTGTCCATAGTAAACATCTGGCGGCTTGATGGTTTCGACAGATTATTACTTACCGACCGCTAACCAGCCCTTAAGGATCAGCGTGAACGGTCGTATACGATGTTCGCGCGTGAACGGTCGGCGCGGCTCACGCCGGGCCACTCTCCGACTCTTGAGCCGGGCGGGGCCGCCGCCGCGCCAGCGCCCAGCGCCGCACGCCGGTGAAGAAGAGCGGCACGAAGAAGATCGCCAGGATGGTCGCCGCCAGCATGCCGCCGATCACGCCGGTGCCGATGTCGTGCTGGCTGGCCGCGCCGGCGCCGGTGGCGATCGCCAGCGGAAACACGCCGGCCATGAACGCCAGCGAGGTCATCAGGATCGGCCGCAGCCGAAGCCGCGCGGCGGTCATCGCCGCCTCGCCGCGGCATCGCGCGCCTTCGGCCTCCGCCACGTCGGCGAACTCCACGATCAGGATGGCGTTCTTGGCGGACAGGCCCATGGTGGTGAGCAGCCCGACCTGGAAGTAGACGTCGTTGTAGAAGCCGCGCAGCGTCGCCGCGGCGACCGCGCCGAAGACGCCGAGCGGCACGACCAGGATCACCGAGAGCGGGATCGACCAGCTCTCGTAGAGCGCGGCCAGGCAGAGGAAGACCACCAGCAGCGACAGCGCGTAGAGGAACGGCGCCTGCGAGCCGCTGAGCAGCTCCTGGTAGGAGAGGCCGGTCCATTCGTAGCCGACGCCGCGCGGCAGCTGGCCGATCAGCTTCTCCATCTCGCGCATCGCCGCGCCGGAGCTCTGGCCGGGGGCCGACTGGCCCTGGATTTCGAGCGCCGGCTGGCCGTTGTAGCGACTCGAGCTGCGCCGGCCCGGCGGTCCAGCTCGTCGTCGCGAAGGCGGAGAACGGCGCCATGGTCCCCGTCGCGCCGCGCACATACCAGCGGCCGAGGTCCTCGGGCCGCGATGCGGAACGGCGCGTCGCCCTGCACGATAGACCCGCTTCACGCGGCCGCGGTCGACGAAGTTGTTGATGAAGAAGCCGCCCCAGGCGGTCGCGAAGGTGGCGTCGATGTCGGCCGGGATCAGGCCGAGCGCGCTCGCCTTGGCCTGGTCGATGTCGATGTGCAGCTGCGGCGTGTCGAGCTGGTTGTTGGGCCTGACGCCGGAGAGGATGCGGATCCTTGGCCGCCAGCGCCAGCAGCTGGTTCGCGCCGCCGTCAGGCGATCGTGGCCGAGGCCGGCGCGATCCTCCAGCTCCAGGTCGAAGCCGGCGGAGCTGCCCAGCCCCGGCACCGCCGGCGGCACCAGGATGAAGACCTGCCCGTCGTGGACCTGCTGCGACAGCATCCGCGTCGCCCGCTGGGCGATCGCCGAGGCGCTGTTCTGCGCGCCGGGACGGTCCTTCCAGTCGCTCAGATGGATGAAGGCGCTGCCCGAGGTTCTGGCCGTGCCGCTGAAGTTGAAGCCGGCGACCGTGAACAGCGCCTCGATGTTCTTGTTCTCCGGACCGAGGAAGTAGCGCTCGATCTGCTTGCCGACCGCGACCGTCCTCGGCTGGGTGGCGCCGACCGGCAGCGTGTAGCAGGCCGATCATCGAGCCCTGGTCCTCGTCCGGCAGGAAGCCGGTCGGCAGGCGCACGAACAGCAGCGCCAGGGCGACGACCACGACGCCGTAGAGGATCAGCGCCGGCAGCGGGCGGCCGATCACCCGCCCGAGCCCGCTCTGGTAGCGATGCACGGTGGCGGTCGAAGGTGCGGTTGAACCAGCCGAAGAAGCCCCGATCGCTGCTCGTGGTGGCCCGCCTCGACCGGCTTGAGCAGGGTGGCGCAGAGCGCCGGCGTCAGGATCAGCGCCACCAGCATCGACAGCGGCATGGCCGAGACGATGGTGACCGAGAACTGGCGGTAGATCACGCCGGTCGAGCCGCCGAAGAAGGCCATCGGCAGGAACACCGCCGTCAGCACCAGCGCCGATGCCGATCAGCGCGCCGGTGATCTCGCTCATCGAGCGGATGGTGGCTTCGCGCGGCGGCAGCCCCTCCTCGCTCATGATCCGCTCGACATTCTCCACCACCACGATGGCGTCGTCGACCAGAAGGCCGATCGCCAGCACCATGGCGAACATGGTCAGCGTGTTGATGGAGTAGCCGAACGACCGCCAGCACGCCGAACGTGCCCAGCAGCACGACCGGCACCGCGACGGCCGGGATCAGCGTGGCGCGCCAGTTCTGCAGGAAGAGGAACATCACGCAGCGATGACCAGGACGATGGCCTCGATCAGCGTCACGACGACCTGCTGGATCGAGAGCTGGATGAAGGTCGGTTGATCGACCGGGAAGCTCAGCTTCATGCCCCGGCGGCAGGCTGGCGGCGAGCTCGTTGGCCCTCTGCCTTGACGAGCGTCGGCGGTGTTGAGCGCGTTGGCGCCCGGCGCGAGCAGGATGGCGAGGCCGGCCGCCGGCTGGCCGTTGAGCGCGCGTCGTGGCCGAATAGTCGTCCGCGCCCAGCTCCACCCGCGCGACATCGCCACAGCCGCACGACCGCGCCGTCCGGGCGGGTCTTCAGGATGATCTGCCGGAACTGCTCCGGCGTCTGGCAGCAGCGACTGCGCGGTGACGGTGGCGTTGAGCTGCCTGGCCCGGGCGGCGCGGCAGGCCGCCGATCTGAGCCGGCGGAGACCTGGACGTTCTGGGCCTGAGACGGCGCTGGTCACGTCGGACGGCATCAGCGCGTAGGTCTGCAGCTTGTAGGGATCCAGCCAGATGCGCATGGCGTACTGGCGCGCCGAACACCTGCACGTTGCCGACGCCGGTGACGCGCGCCAGCGGGTCCGATGTAGCTGCGCAGATGAAGTCGGCGATGTCGATCGATGGTGTAGCGGCCGCTGGTGTCGTAGAGCGCCACGACCATCAGGAAGTTGCGCCTGCGCCTTGGCGACCGCCGACGCCCTGCTGCTGCACCTGGGCGGGCAACAGCGGCAGCGCCGGCTGCACCTTGTTCTGCACCTGCACCTGGGCGATGTCGGGATTGGTGCCGGGCGCGAAGGTGGCGGTGATCTGGGCGCCGGCCGTCGGAGTTGCGACGACGACGAGAAGTAGAGCAGGTTGTCCAGGCCGGTGAGCTGCTGCTCGATCACCTGGGTGACGGAGTTCTCGACCGTCGTCGGCGTCGGCGCCGGGATAGTTGGCGATGATCGCCGACCGAGGGCGGCGCGATCGTCGGATATTGCTCGATCGGCAGCGTGCGGATGGCGAGCGCGCCCGCCAGCATGATCACGATGGCGATGACCCAGGCGAAGACCGGCCGGTCGATGAAGAAGCGGGACAGCACCGGCGGCCCCTACTGAAGGTTGTCTGCGGGGACGGCGCGGGCCCGCGCGCCGGGCTGCACGGACTGCAGCGCCTTCGACGATCACCCGGTCGCCGGGCGCCAGCCCCGACGTCGCCAGCCACTTGGCGCCGACGGTCTGACCGACCTCGCAGGCGCCGCAACTCCACGACGCCCTGGCGGTTCAGCACCAGCGCGGTCGGCTGGCCCTTCTGGTCGCGCGTCACGCCCTGCTCGGGGACCAGCAGGCCGGCCGGATTGACGCCTTCGACGACGGTGGCGCGCACGAACATGCCCGGCAGCAGCAGGCCGGAGGGGTTCGGGAACGATCGCCCGCAGCGTCACCGCGCCGGTGGTCGGATCGACGGTGACGTCGGTGAACTGCATCTGGCCGGCGAGCGGGTAGTTGCGACCCGTCGTCGAGCGTCAAATGCACCTCGGCGCCCCGCCCGGCCGGACGCCGCCCTCGGCCAGCTGCCGGCGCAGCGCCAGCACCTCGGCGGCGGACTGGGTGACGTCGACGTAGATCGGGTCGAGCCTCTGGATGGTGTCGAGCGCCGTGGTCTGGGTGGCGGTGACCAGCGCGCCCTTGGTGACGGTGGAGATGCCGATCTTGCCGGTGATCGGCGCCGTGATCTTCGTCCACGCCAGATTGATCCGCGCGGCCTCGACGGCCGCCTTGTCCTGCTGAACGGTGGCCTCGGCCTGCTTGAAGGCGGCTTCGGCGTCGTCGGCGTCCTGCTTGGCGATCGAGTTGAGCTTCACGAGCCCTTCGTCGCGCTGCCACTTCAGCCGCGCGTCGACCAGGTTGGCCTCGGCGTTGGCGAGCGCCGCCTTGGCCTGGTCGTAGGCGGCCTGAAACGGGGCCGGCTCGATCTGGTAGAGCACCTGGCCGGCCTGGACGATCGAGCCTTCGGTGAAGAGGCGCGCCTGGATGATCCCGCCCACCTGCGGGCGCACGTCGGCGATCTCGTAGGGACTGGTGCGGCCCGGCAGCTCGGTGGTCAGCGTCACCGGCTGCGGCGCGATCGTCACCACGCCCACCGTGGGCGGCGGCCGCTCGCCGGACCGCTGGGGCCCGCAGGCGGCGAGCAGCAGCGCCGCCAGCACAGCGGCCGAGCCGCCGCGTCGCCGCAGGACGGCGCCGGTCAGCGCTGAGCGACCGCATCGCGGCCTGGAATCGTCCAAGCGCCGCATCCCCTTGCACATTCGGCGACGATCCAACCCGACCGCGGGCGAACCCATACAATGCGGTCCGGCCGAAGCAAGCCAGGAAGGCGGTGGACGGAGGGTGGGGGTTCCAGCCACCTGAACGCCGGCGAGCGGCGGGAAGCCCTTCAGTTCGTCAAGCGGCGGGGCTTCGCCCGTTCCTGAACCGCCAACGTCCCTACCATCTGGACCGCGCCTCGACGATGGTCGAGCGGGAACGTTTTGATTGACGACGGGGCGTCACTCGGCGCGACAGTTCGCGGCCGGTTTGTGGAAGGAGGTGCTCCATGAGCGTCTATCGGGTCACGGAAATCATCGGCACTAGCAAGACCAGCTGGGAGGAGGCCGCGCGGGAGGCGCTGTGGGCCGCCTCCAGCAGCTTGCGCGACCTGAGGGTGGCCGAGGTCGTCGAACAGGACATTACGCTGAACGCGGAGGGTCAGATCGAACTCTTCCGCACCAAGTTGCGCGTCAGCTTCAAGTACGAGCGCACGCCTAGTGCGCAGGAATGGGCGGGGGCGCCCAAACAGACCGCATAGCCCGCTTCGGGACGACGGAAGCAGCTCAGATCACCGATGGCGCATCCCGCCTCTCGGTGACGCCGCTAGCTTCGCTCCCGACCCTCTCGGACAGTCGAGGTGTCCGCGTCGGCCGCCTGCCGTGGACCGGAAGGTCCGCTTCCGGAGCCGGGGCCGATGACCGCTACCGGACCCTGAGCATAGCGGACGTTGCCTAAGCCAAGCCGCTCGGCCAGCATTGCTAGCTCAGCAGCGGGGTCGCACGTGGCGCACACCCTTGCCGAGGGGAAGGACTGGCGGGGAGACCCCTAATGGCTGAGCACGAACTGAGCCCAGCGCGACTGGAAGCGGTCTCCGACGGCGTATTCGCGGTCGTCCTCACCATAATGGTGCTTGAGCTTCGTCCGCCGCACGACACCACGCTTGCGGGGTACCTCGCGCTTTGGCCTCATGTTGCGATCTACGTCGTGTCCTTCACGGTCCTCGCCACCTATTGGGTGAACCATCGCTATCTGTTCAGCTACCTAAGACGGGTGGACGAGCGCGTGATGTGGTCCAACATGGCGCTGCTCTTCTTTCTTTCGCTAGTCCCGTTCTTCACCGCCTCTGTGGGGGAGAACCAACTGGTTGCGCTTACGATCGCGATGTTTGCGGCGGTCATGCTGGCGGCCGGCCTGGCCTTTGCGGCCTTGGCGGTGTCGGTTCGGCTTCAATACAAGTCGGCAGAAATGCCTGCGGCCTTTCGCGGCAGAGTGTCCTTGATCCACGCAGGGGCCCAAGTCACCCACGCGTCCGCTATCCCGGCTGCGTTCGTCCACCCAATGCTGGCCCTGACGATGCTTCTCGTCCCCAGCGTCGTTTACATGACCAAGCTTACCCGCCCTCCGTCCTGAGCGACCCGCTGCTACAGGGAGTCCGCTTCCGGGCAGCGCGCCGGTGGCCGAAATCGACCCTAAGCGAACTTCTCGGAAGTCCGTTGCGCGGCGCCGGCTAGCCGCCGCGCCTCGGCGCGGAAGTCGTAGGAGACCTCGTCGGCGCAGTCCGGCCACTTTCCGGTCTCCACCCAGTAGTCGCAGAGGCGGAGCTTGGCGCAGAGCCGCGGGAAGCGTGGATCGCGAATGAGGTTCCAGCGCATGTGCCGACTGAAGATCTGCCAGGCTCTGGGAACGCCCGGCCAGGGTTTCTCGGGATCGGTCACGTAGTCGAACGACGACCGTTCCAGCAGGGTGAAGGCTTCGTCATTCAAATCGAGCTCGCACATGCACGCCAGGGTGTCCTCGCGCACGTTGCCGGTTTGGGCGAGCTCGTCACGGGCGTACTGCAGGAACGTGGCGACGTAGGTTGGATCGCTCGTTTGCAGTCGCCTTGCAAATCCCGCCACATCCCGAAGATAGCCTTCATACATGCCGCGCGCCTTGGCGCGCGCGATGAGCCGTTCGCGCCGGTCCCAATCTCGCCCGTAGGCGGTGTGGGCGATGGCGTTGGCAAGCATGTCCGTGGCGTCGGGCCATTCGGCGATCAACCGGTCATAGATCGCTCGGCTCTCCGAGTAGCGTCCGGTGGCGACAAGCAGGCACCCGTAGTAGTTCGCTGCGCGCAGGTTCATGGGGTCGAGTTCGAAGGCTCGCCTGGCCAGGCCCAGCCCCTCCCGGTGCCGGCCCACTTTGGCGCAGAACGTCGCCGCGTCGCTGAGGACGTCCGCATCGTTCGGCGCGACGGCGAGCGCCTTGCCAAGGGCCGCTTCGCGTTCGGACCAGCGGCCGACGGGCTCCAACTCGGCCAGCACCGGGTGGACATTCTCCAGGCTCGGATCGAGCTCGAGGGCCCGTTCAGCGGCTGCGACCACCTCGGCCCGCGCCACGGCGTGGGGTCGGTCCGTTCCGTGACGGCGAAGCAGATCGAGTTGCGCGGCCGCGAGATTCGCCCAGGCGCGCGCGAACCTCGGGGCGAGGCCGGTGGCCCGTTCCAGCAGGCTGATGGCCGCAACGATGCCGGTGGGGTCGGTGAAGTTCCCGCTCTTGAGATTGCGCGCCTTCAGGAGAAGCTCGTAGGCGGCGGGATCGACAGGCTCGGCTTTCGGGCCTGGCCTCAACACCACCTTCAGGGCGGCCGCGACGGCGGCGGCGATCTCGTCCTGCAGGGCGAAGACGTCGGTGAGGTCGCGCTCGAAGCGGTCGGACCAGAGCGTGGTCTCGCCGTCGCATTCGATGAGTTGGGCCGAGATGCGCACGCGCCCGCCGCTGTGACGAATGGCGCCGTCGAGCAGGTGGGTCGCCTTCAGCTCGGCCGACACGCGCCGCGGGTCCTTGTCGGCCCCGCGGTAGCGGAAGCTGGAGGTCCGGCCGATGACCTTCAGGTCGGCAGCCCTGGCGACGGTCTGCTGGATCTCTTCCGACACACCGTCGCTGAACCAGTCCATGTCGTCGCCTTCGCAAAGGTTGTCGAAGGCCAAGACAGCCAGAAGCGGCGCAGGCGGTCCGGCGACTGGCGCGCCGGCGGGCGGTCCGACGTCAGCCGTCAGGTCGCCGTGAACGAGCCGGTAGCCGACCCTGGTGATCGTCTCCAGCTTGAACGCACCCGCGCCGATGCCTTCGCTCAGACGCCGCAAGCTGCCGATCACGCGGGTGATGGCGTCCTCGCCGACCACGACGCCGCGCCAGCATGAGGCCACGAGGTCGTCCCGCGTCAGAATCTCGCCGTCGGCCCGCAGCAGGGCGACCAGCACCTGCATCACCCGCGGCTGGAGGATCTCATCGCGGCCGTCGTCGTGGACGACCTGGCGCAGAGCCGGTCTGACGGTCAGCGCGCCCAGCCGGACGGGCGCCTCGGCGGCCAGGTTGATCGGCTCGAGGTTGCGGCCGGCGGGGTGAGACCGCGTCTCGGCCGACGTGTCGTTTGCGCCGCCCATTCGAGCCGTCGCCGTTCCGAACCCCCGAGGCGGGGGCCCCTATAGACGGCGGCGCTGGCGAAATGTCGATCCCTGGCGAGCCGCCGCCCGACACGACCCGAAGCTCTGGGTCGCATCGGACGGCGATCTGCCGGCCCTATCGCCGTCCGGCGGCGAGTTGGGCGTTATGCCCGCCGGGACCGCTGTTCAGGGCGCTTACCATCGGGTCATCCAGCTTCGCGACGGCGCGGTCGACAACGGCGATCACGCAGGTGTTCGGCCGGGCGTTGGCCCAGATCGGACCGGTGTCCACCGGGACGCCGCACACGTCCTTGGCGGCCTGGCGGATGCGAGCGAGCGCGAGTTTGGCGCCCCGTTCGCTGTGAAGATCGAGCCCCGTCAGGGACACCGTCTCTGCCTGCACGTCACGGGACGCCCGGGTGTCGACAGGCGAGGCGCTGACGCGCGTGGCGAGGCCGGCGGTCCCCAGAGCGGCGACTATCATCAAAGTGGCCTTGATAGACATTGTCTTGGGTCTCTTGCGTTGGCGGCGCGGGGTGCGCCGGACAGGCCGCAAGAAGCCTGCGATCGCCGCCGGCCGACAGGACAGCGATCCAATCTTCTCCCGATCTATCCCCGATCGGCGGCCGATCGCGCAGCCGCCGAGACTGCCGACATCGCCCGCTCAACGGCGGCTTTCCGCCCCGCCCAGTCGTTCGGAGTGTCCGCTTCCGGGCATGACGCGAACGGGAGTCCCGACCCATAGCTGCCTTGGTCAGTCAGCAGGCCGCCGGCTCGCTACAGTGGCTATACCGTCGACAGAGGTACGAGACGAAGGAGTGCGTCAGACCCCATTGGTCGAGACCCTGAATTGTGACCTGGTTCTCGCAGTAGAAGCCGGCCCGTTCGCTAGCGCAGGCCCTGTGAATTCGAGACCGTACTATGGACCGCTGAGCCGGGGAGAGGCGCAGGATCGCTTGGTCGGTTTCCGTTTCCATCGTGCCATCCGTAAGCATCGTCAGGTCGATCCCAGGACATTGTCGACGGTTCTCGGCCACGAAATTCGAGCTTGGCCACGGGCTGCCTCTAACCGGCAACGATAAGGTGGAGGTCAACGCGACGACCAAGACGGCGACAGCCACCTGCCAGAGCGGTTTCATCCCACGATGATACCCGGCCAACCACATTGACCGTCAACGGCGGCTTCCCCCCATCTCTACCGTTCGGAACGACCGCTTTGCGGACTGGAGCCAACGTCCGCTCCTGGCGCATCGCGGATCGCCGCCTCGCAGGTGATGTTTCCGGATTCAGCGCCGGTCAGATGGAACCGGACTGGCCGGCGGCGGCTCGGCCGACCCGGACGGCGGCGGCCCGGAGGAGCCGCCCGCCTGCGGCCCGTCATCACATCCTATCACGACGCAGCCGGCCGCCGATTTGGCGTAGCCGAGGACCACGGCGGGCAGGTAGATGCCCGACGGGCTGTCGGGCGGCGGATTTACCGAATAGGTCGGCGGGCTGGTGTCCGGAACCCAGGGTTTGACCGTGGCCGTCTCGGACTGGTCCCACGGCGGGGTGGACTGGGCCGGCAGCGGCGCCGGCTGCGCCAGAGCGGCCGGGGGCGCCGCGCTCCCAGGTTGGGTTTGAGCCTGCCCCACCCCGGCTGCCGTCAAGCCGGCCGCAATGGCGAATGTCGCCGCCAGGCGCGTCTTTCGGCTCATGTGTTTGGCTCCGGGCGCCGCCTCGCAGGGCCGTCCCCTGGGCGCGCCAGCATTTCATATAGGCGCCGCCGCCGGCGGTTTCAGCGGTGGCAGGATCGCTCGGGCGCTCTTCTTCACGGCGAGCGCCGGCAAGGCATTCGCGCGGGGTCTAGCGCTGCAGGCGCCAGCCGCCTGGCACGCCGTTCGGGGAGAGCACGAACTGGCCGACGCTGATCTTGCGGCTGCGGAAGCCGCCGGCGCAGGAGGCGAGATAGTAGTCCCACATGCGGCAGAAGCGCTCCCCGTAGCGCGCCGCCATCGCCGGCCAGTTGGAGGTGAAGTTATCGCGCCAGGCCATCAGCGTCTTGTCGTAGTAGGCGCCGAAGTTCTCCAGGTCCTCGACCACGAAGAGCCCCTCCACCGCCTTGCCGATCTGGCCGACGGTGGGCAGCACGCCGTTGGGGAAGATGTACTTGTTGAGCCAGGGCTCGATCTCGGCGTGCCGGGTCGGCTGGAAGATGGTGTGCAGCAGAAAAAGCCCGCCTTCCTTCAGCACGCTGCGCGCCTTCTCGAAATAGGTGCGGTAGTTCCGGTGGCCGACGTGCTCGAACATGCCCATCGAGACCACGTGGTCCACCTCGCCCTGGTATGAGCGGTAATCCATCAGCCTGGGCTCGACCGCCAAGCCCTCGTAGCGGCGCCTGGCGTAGTCCGCCTGCTCCCTGGAGACCGTCACGCCGACGCAGTTCGCGCCGTACGTCTCGGCCGCGTAGCCCATGAAGGCGCCCCAGCCGCAGCCGATGTCGAGCACGCTCTGGCCGCGCCGCAGGCCGATCTTGCGGCAGATCAGGTCGAGCTTGGCCTCCTGCGCCTGGTCGAGGTTGGCGGCGTTCTCCCAGTAGGCGCAGCTGCCGGTCAGGCGCTTGTCGAACGTGGCCTCGAAGACGTCGACGTCGAGGTCGTAGTGCGCCTCGGCCACCTGGAAGGCGCGCTTGCGGTTCTGCCGGTTCTGCAGGCGCGAGGTGAGCGCCAGCCAGGCCAGCGCGGGCGTCATCTTCAGCTCCGCGCCGAGGCCGGCGGCCACCACGCGGTGGAAGAACTCGTCCAGCTGGGCTGAGTTCCACCAGCCGTCCATGTAGGCCTCGCCGAGCCCCAGCGAGCCTTCGGCGATGATGCGGGTGAAGAGATCGGGGTTGTGGACCTGGATGTCCCAGGGGCGCTGGCCGTTCACCTCGACGTCGACCCGCGCCAGCATGGCGCTGAGTTGGTCCCTGGCGTTCATTTGGACGTCACCCCCCGGTGAGTGTCACGAAGCCAATCTGTGGGCGAAGAGCCCACGCATCCGGGCGCGCCAGCTGCGCCGGTTGACCAGTTTCAGCATGTCGACGTTCTGGCGCAGCAGCCCGAACGGCGTCAGCACCGAGGCGGCGTCGGCGATCATCTTCACCTCCGCCATCGTGCCGCGCCAGAAGCCGGCCTTCTCGTACTTGCGGATGTTCAGCACCCGCGGCCAGCGCACCACCGCGATGCGGCAGCCGCGGCGGATGAAGATGTCGTTCATGTAGACTTCGCCGCCCCAGCGCGGCAGGCGCTGCATGGCCTCCACCGCGCTTTCCAGCAGGCGCTTGGGGACGACCCGCTCGCCGGAGACGAAGTCGAGGCCGAAGCGGCGATAGATCCACAGGCTGTTGGAGCGCAGGGAAATACTCACGTCGGCTTCGCCGCGCATGACCGGCGCGGCCAGCGCATCGATGTCGGACGGCTTGATGCCGGCGAGGTCGGCGTCGAGCAACATCAGGTGATCGTAGCGGGCGGCGGCGATACCGCGGCTGAGCGCATAGGTCTTGCCGCGGTTGGGCGTGTGCGACAGCACGCGGATGGTCGGGTACTTGCGGATCAGCGCCTCGGTGTCGTCGGTCGAGCCGTCGTTCACCACGATCACCTCGTGGAGCGCCGGATGGCAGTGGATGACGTCGAGGATGCTGCGGATGCGGTCGGCTTCGTTGTAGGCGCAGACGACGCAGGAAATGCCCTTTATCGCGGGCGTTGCGGGCGTCGGGCTCTCGGTGATCGCGAAGTCGAGCATGTCGCCGAAGGCGGGGCCGCGCGATCCATCGAGGTTCATCCTGGCCGCCCCTCCCCGCCGTTCCGCCGCCGTCCGCAGGCTTTGCATCAGCCGTTGAACGCTTGGAAGACAATCCGGTTACAGCGCCGCACTGCGAAATCGCGCGCCCGGCGCGCAGCGCCGGCTGTTTATAGGCGGTTTGGTGGCAATTCGGAAACCATCCGCGTCAAGGCGCCGCCAACTCTTGCGTGAGGGCGTCCGCGCCATAAACCTTGGTGAGAGCCGCGTCGATCGACTGCGCTGAGACCGCGACAGCGCGGTTGACGGCCGGATCGAAGCCGTAGTCGCCGCCGATCGAGAGGATGTTGCCGTCGAAGAACGCGCCGATCACATCGCCCTTGGCGTCCAGCATCGGCGAGCCCGAGTTGCCGCCGATGATGTCGTTGGTGGTGGAAAGATCGAAGATCGTGGCCGGATCGAGCTTCGGCCGTGCGGCGATCCAGCGCGGGTCGAGATCGAAAGGCGCGGCGCCGGTGGCCCGCCCGTAGAGCCCGGCGAAATCGGTGAAGGGCGCCGTGGTCTTGCCGCGGTAGGTCCAGCCGGCGACGGTTCCGTAACTGAGCCGCAGCGTGAACGTGCCGTCCGGATAGACGCTGTCGCCGAGCACGGCGAAGCGGGCCTTGGCGATCGCCTCGCCGGCCCGCGTGGTCGGCCCGATGTAGCGCTCCTCGTAGGCCGAGCGCACGCGACGGGCTTCCGGATCGATGCGCAGCATGAAGCGGATCATCGGGTCGTCCGAGGCGGCGATCGCCTTCGCGCCGCCGTCCCAGAGCGCCTTGCGCACCGCCGGATCGCCGAGCTTCGAGCCGGTCGCCAGCCGCGTGGCGAGCCCTTCGGGACTCTCGGCCCCCAGCACCAGCCGGGTCGCCGGATCGTCGGCGGTGAGTCGTTCGCGCGTCTTCGATAGCCAGAACTCCAGGATCAGCTCTTCGAGCGTCGGCTCGATGGCGACCGGGTCGAACAACGCCTTCTCCATCGCCGGCAACTGGGCGTCGGCGTAGCCTGGCAGCCGCTCGGCCGACGGCTTCTGGCGCTCGGCGGCGGCGCGCACCAGGTCGCGGGCGTAGTCGAAGAGGTTGGCGCCGCGCGGCCCGATCTCCAGCTGGTGGTAGGCGACGTAGACGTCCGGCAGCGCCGCCTGCGCCTTGGCCATCTCGGCCCACGGATCGCCGAAGCCGGGTCCCATCCGCGTCAGCGCCTTGGCGCGCAGGTCGGCCTCGGCGGCGCGCCTGGCCGCCATGAACGACGCATCGTCGAGCGCGGCGAGACGCCCGACCGCGACCTTGTAGTCGTTCTCCAGGTCCATCAGCGGCTCGTCGATGATGCGCTGGTTCGCCGGCCCCTCCTCGCCGAAACGGATCATCCGGCCACGCAGCTCGGCGTGCTCCGTCATGTTCAGCGGCAGGACGAAATCGCGCTGGACCTCGAGCTGCGAGACGGTCTCGTCGCGGAAGGTGGCGCCCGGATTGCCGGCGGCGAACACCAGCTCGCCGGCGACCGGCGGGCGCGGCGACCAGTGCAGATGGCCGGGCGTCGCGGCCGGCTTGCCGTCCTCGTAAAGGCGCAGGAACGCGCAATCGAGGTCGTAGCGCGGGAAGTTGAAGTTGTCCGGGTCGCCGCCGAAGAAGGCCGCCTGGTCGCCCGGCGAGAACACCAGCCGCACGTCGGCATAGCGGTGGTAGCGGTAGAGCCTGTACTGGCCGCCCTCGTAGAGGTCGACGACCTCGCAGCGCAGCTTCGGATCGGTTCCGCACGCCTCGGCCTCGATACGGCTTTGCTCGGCCTCGCGCGCCGCGACCAGCGCTGCGCCGGAGAGCCCGGCCCCGGCGCCCTGCATCCGCGCGGTGACGTCGGACACCCCGGTGAGGATCTCGGCGACAAGCTGCGGGCAGCGGCGCTCGTCAGCCGGCGCGGCCGCCAGGAAGCCGGCCTTCTGGTAGTCGTGCGCTTGGGTGGAGAAGGCCTGCACGCAGTCGCTGACGCAGTGGTCGTTGGTCAGCGTCAGGCCTTCGGCGCTCACCACCGAGCCCGAGCAGCCGACCGAGAGCCGCACCGACGCGGCCTGCACGCGCGCCAGCCAGGCCGGCGTGATGTCGACGCCATAGGCCGCCTTCACCTTCGCCGCCGGGAAGTTGTCGAAGGTCCAGAGCCCCTCGTCAGCCCGTGCGGCGCCACCTGCGGTGGCGCCCAGCGCCAGGGCAAGCGCGAGTTGGGCGGACTTCATCGGACACCTCGAAGCGGCGGCGCGGCCGCTTATCACGCCGCGCCTCGTCCGCAATGAACCCCGAAGTTGCGCCGGGTCAATTTGCGGCCTACGTCAGCGCACTACGCTTTGCAGTGCGACCTCTATCGACATCTGACAACCGGAGATCAGTTCATATGAAGGGTGCCCTCTTGATCGGCCTCGCGGCCGCCGCGTCCCTCGCCGTCGTTTCCTCGGCGAGCGCGGATCCCACCGGCGTGAAGGCCGGCGTGCTTTCCTGCGACGTCAGCGGCGGCTGGGGCTTCGTGTTCGGCTCCTCGAAGGACATGAATTGCACCTTCTCGCCGGCGTCGGGCCCGTCGGAGCGCTATGCCGGCACGATCAACAAGTACGGCGTCGACATCGGCTTCACGAAGGGCGGCGTCATGGTGTGGGCGGTGTTCGCGCCCGGCGCGCTGGCGTCCGGTGCGCTCGCAGGCAACTACGGCGGCGTCACCGCGGGGGCCGCGGTCGGGGTCGGCGCCAACGCACATGCGCTGGTCGGCGGCGCCAACAACGTCACGCTGCAGCCGCTCAGCATCGAGGGGCAGACCGGCCTCAACGTCGCCGCCGGCGTCGCCGGCGTGACGCTCACCGCCGCGCAGTAGCGGGAATCACCGGATCGCCGAGGCGGCCCCAAGGGCCGCCTCGGCGGTTTCCGCTTGCTCGGACTGCTCGACCGGCGTGACCGGCGCCGGGCTGAGGCTCAGCGCCAGCACGCCGAGGCCGACGGCCAGCGCCGAGCCGGCCAGCACGCCCAGCTTGGCCACGGCGGCCAGCCCGTGCGCGGCCGATCCTGGGCCGGCGAACGCCTCGTCGACCAGCAGGATCGAGATCGGATCGCCGATCCCGCACAGGCAGGCCGCGCCGATGAAGGCCGCGCCGACGGCGTCGGGCGCGATGGCGATCCGCGCCTTCACCGACGCCCAGGTGGCCGCGACGATGCCGAGCGGCTTGCCGATCGCGAGGCCGAGGACGACGCCGGCCAGCACCCGCCAGGCGCCCGGCGCGCCGACATCGGCCGCCAGCGGCACGCCGGCGGCCGTGAAGGCGAACAGCGGCAGCACGAAGTAGGTCGACCAGGGCGCCAGGTCGCGCTCCACGCGCTCGGCCGGCGATAGCAGCCGTGCGGCGGCGGCCGAGAGGTTGCGGCTCGCCCAGTCCCAGATCGGCGCCTGCTCGACGCTCTTGGCGTCGCCGCCGGCGCGCCGCGCCGCGCGCTCGGCCTGCTCCAGCTCGGCGAGCGCGGTCGCCGCCTGCGCCAGCAGCGGGCCGGCGGCCGGCGTTGGCCGGGTCGGCAGCGCGGCGGCCAGCACGACCCCCGCCAGCGCGCCGTTGACGCCGGCCAGATGCAGCATCAGCCACAGCCCCACCGCCGCCAGCAGGTAGGCCCAGCGGGCATAGATGCGCCAGCGGCTCAGCAGGAACATCAGCCCGGCCGCCGCCGCCGCGCCTATCAGCCAGGCCGGATGCAGCTGGCGCGGATAGAAGACCGCCAGGATCAGGATCGAGAGGATGTCGTCGGCCACCGCATAGGCCGCGATGAACACCTTCAGCCCCGCCGAGATCCGCTGGCCGAACACCGCCAGGATGGCGAGCGTGAAGGCGATGCCGGTGTCGGCGGGCGCCGACCAGCCCGCCGCCGTCCGCCCCGGATTGAACGCCAGATAGATGGCGGCCGGAACCAGCACGCCGCCGAGCGCGGCCAGCAGCGGCGCAGCGGCGGCGCGCGGGTCGCTCAGCGAGCCGCCAGCCATCTCGCGGCGGATCTCCAGGCCTACGATCAGGAAGAAGACCGCCAGCAGCCCTTCGGAGCACCAGTCGGCGACGCTGAGCCAGATCCCGCCACCGGTCGGTCCGACGCCGAGCTGGGCGTCGACGAAGCGCTCGTAGAGCGGCGCCAGCGGACTGTTGGCGCAGATGAGCGCCGCGGCCGCGGCGATCAGCAGCGCGATGCCCGCCGAAGCCGGCAGGTTGGCGAAGGCGCGCGCCGTGCGCTGCACCCGCGCGCCCACCGGCCGCTCCAGCGCCTCCAGCATCGAGTAGAAGTCCCAGGCGCCGTCGTAGCGCACGCCGTCGATGAAGATGGTGGGCGTGGCCGTGACGCCGTTGCGGCGGCCGTCAGCCAGGTCCTCGTCGACGCGCCGGCGCAGCTTCGGATCGGCGACGTCGCGGTCGAACCGCTGCATGTCGAGGCCGATGTCCCTGGCGATCTGCCGCACGACCGGCTCGTCCAGCGGCGGGTCGCGGGCATAGAGCCCGTCGTGCATCTCCCAGAACTTGTCCTGCCGTCCGGCCGCCTCGGAGGCGATCGAGGCGAACTCGGCGCCGGGATGCACCCGCTCGTTGGGGAAGTGGCGGAAGACGTAGGTCATCCGCTCGCCGAGCGCCTTGCGCAGGCGCTCCAGCACCAGGCGCAGCCGCCGGCAGTAGGGGCAGAGGTAGTCGCCGTAGATCAAGACGACGGCGCGGCCGTGCTTCACCGCGCCGCCGCGCACATGGTCGCGCCGCTTGTCGACGGGGCGCAGCAGCCGGCGCGAGACGCCTTCGGCGCTCATGCCGCCCCGACCTTGGATCGAGCGTGGTCCATTTGCGCCTTTCATGTAGACCGATCGGGCCGGCGCCGCGAAGCCCGGGCGTCGGCGGAGGAACCGGCTTGGCGAGCCGCGTGCGCGATCAGAGGAGCGCCGGACTGCTGGTCTGGCGGGGCGGCCCGGCGGCGCCGGAGTTCCTGCTGGTCCATCCGGGCGGCCCGTTCTGGGCGCGGCGCGATGCGGGCGCCTGGTCGGTCCCGAAGGGGCTGATCGACGCCGGCGAGGATCCGCTCGCCGCCGCCCGGCGCGAGTTCCTCGAGGAGGTGGGGATCGCGCTCCCGATCGACCTCGCCATCGGCGATACCGCGCGGCTGGCCGACCGGCGCCTGAAGTCCGGCAAGACGGTGCTCTGCTGGCTCGTCAAGGCCGACCTCGAGCTGACAGGCTTCCGCAGCAACACCTTCGAGATGGAATGGCCGCGCGGCTCCGGCCGCCGCATCACGGTCCCTGAGGTCGACCGCGTCGCCTATGTCGGGACCGCCGAGGCGCTCGTGAAGATCCTCGACTACCAGCGCGGCTTCATCGAGGAAGCGGCGGCGCGGATCGGGGGCGGTTCGTAGCCCTCACGGCGCGAGGCAGGCGGCGCAGTAGGCGATGGCTTTGCGGGCGGTGGCGGCCCAGTCGTCGGGCGGGCCGAGGGCCAGGTAGCGCTCGTAGAGCGCCTTGGCCTCGCCCATCGCGCCGGCCTTCATCTTCAGCTGGGCGAGGTTGAAGAGGGCGTCCGCATAGCCGGGATCGGCGGCCAGCACGCGGGCGAGCTCGGCCTCGGCCGCGTCGTGCTTGCCGCCTGCCTCCAGCGCCTGGGCGAGGTTGTAGCGCGCCTCGATGAAGCGCGGATCGCGGGCCAGCGCCCGCTGGTAGGCGAGCGCCGCCTCCTCGCCGGCGCCCTGGGCCAGGCGGATGTTGGCGTAGTTGTAGGGGGCGATGGCGTCGCTGCGGTCGGCGCGCCCGCACATGTCGTAGAGCCGGGCGGCCTCGTCGAGCTCGCCGTCGGCCTCGGCGATCGCCGCGGCCTCGAAGAGGTCGTCGAGGCCGGCGTGGTCCTCGTCGAGCGGCAGCACGCCCTGCCCTTCCAGCGTCGTGCGGCCGTCGTCCCACTGCAGCGCCGCCTCGCCCGACGCCGTCAGCACGATCTTGTGGCGGCCGACCGGCGCCATGTCCCTGGCCCGGGCCAGGATGCGCACCGCATCGGCGGGCGAGCGTCCGCCGCCGATCAGCTCGCCGGCGGTGCGGATGACACCGGCGTCGCCGAAGCGGCAGGCCTCGCCGTCCAGCCCGATCAGGTCGAACGCGGCCAGCAGCTCTGCGGCGGCGCGGGCAAGGCCGGTTCCAGCCAGCGCGGTGGAGAGCGGCAGCGTCCCCGGCTCCGGCGCCGCGCCGTCCAGCGCCCGGGCGAAGCTGCGCTCGCCCAGCACCGGCGTGCCGCGCGCCTTGGCCGCCGCCAGCCGCTGCTGCAGCGCGCCGCTGTCGGCGAGCCGCGCCGCCTCGGACCCGACCACCAGCAGGTCGCTGCGGCGGGTCAGGTCGCGGGTGACGGAGCCGCGGCCGCGCAGCACGCGGCGCTGCAACTCGTCACGCTGGCCGCTCGAGAACCTCCCGTAGAGCGCTACCGAGCGGCCACGCAGCTGCATTGCGTCAGGCGGTTCTCTTCTTCTTGGCTGCAGCCTGGGCCGGCGCGGCGGCGGCCTTGGCGGGCGCCTTGGCCTTGGCCGCAGCGCCTTGGGGCGCGGCCTTCGCCGCGGCGACGGCGGCCTTGCCGAGGCTGGGCGCCGGCGGACGCCGCTCCTCCTCGATCGAGCGCCTGAGCGCATCCATCAGGTTGACCACGTTGCCGCGCTCGGGCGCCTTGGTGATCACCGGCTGGCCGCCGGAGATCTTCGACTTCACCAGCGTCAGCAGCGCTTCCTCGTAGCGGTCCTCGAAGTCGGCGGGCGCGAACGCCGCCTCCCTCGAAGCGATGATCTGCTGGGCCATCGTCAGCATGTCGTCGGAGTATTTGGCGTTCAGCTTGTCGAGCGCGCTGGCCGGTTCGCGGATCTCCTTGGCCGAGCGCAGCGTCATCAGGCGAAAGCCGTCCTCGATCGGCTCGATCGCCACCAGCCGCTCGCGCCCGGAGAGCACGATCCGCGCCATGGCCACCTTGTGCGCCCGCCGCATGGCCTCGAGGATGACGCTGAACGTCTCCTCGGCGATCGGGCCGTCGGGGGCGAGGTAGTAGGTGGAGTCGAGATAGATCGGGTCGATGTCGTCGGCGTCGCAGAAGCCGTCGATGTCGACGGTCTTGCTGGACTCGATCTCGATCTCGTCGAGCTCCTCTGCGGTGACGACGACGTACTTGTCCTTCTCGAACTGGTAGCCCTTCACCAGATCGGCGCGGTCCACTTCGCCGAGCTCAGGGTCGTGGTAGCGCTGCTGCACCCGGTTCAAAGTGTCCTTGTGCAGCATGTTGAAGGATATCTTCCCGGCCGACGCCGACGTCGCCGGGTAGAGCTTCACCGGGCATGAGACCAGCGACAGCTTCAGATAGCCTTTCCAACTCGCACGTCCGGCCATGATGACACCCCTTATGTTCTCATGCCGATGTTACGCCGCATGGTTTGCGTAATCTTTACAGCGCTCGATCCTAGCTCATCCCACGGGTCGGCGGCCAGGGTCTGCAAGCGCTTCACGATGCTAAGACGATCGAACGCGTCGCCGCCCGACAGCTTGCGCAGCTCCTCCCAGGCGATCGGCGCCGCGGCGGGGAAGTTCGGCTTGGCCCTGAGCGAATAGGAGGCGGTCGCGCTCGCGCCGCGGGCGTTGCGCAGGTAGTCGAGGTAGATCTTGCCGCGGCGCTGCGCCTTGATCGCGTTTGCCGTGAAGAGCTGCGGCGCATCGGCGGCCATGGCCCGCGAGAGCGCCTCGGCGAAGCCCTTCACCAGCGGCCAGTCCGGCGCGCCGGCCAACGCCATCACGAGGTGCAGCCCCTTGCCGCCGGTGGTGCGCAGGAAGGGGCGGAAGCCCAGCTGCTCCAGCCGGGCCTTCAGCATCTCCGCGCCGTCGCAGACCCTGGCCCACGGCAGGCTCTCGTCGGGATCGAGGTCCATCACCAGGCGGTCGGGATGCTCCGGATCGTCGATCCGGCAGCCCCAGAGGTGGAACTCGACCGCCCCGAACTGGGTGAGGCCCAGGAAGCCCTTCGGCTCGGTGACCGTGATGAAGGCGCCGCGGCCCTCCTCGTCGGCGAGGTCGATGGTCTCGACGCCCGGCGGCAGGCCGGCGAAGGCGTGGCGCTGGTAGAACAGGTCCTTGATATCGCCGGTCGGGCAGCGGATCACCGTCACCGGCCGGCGCATCAGCTCCGGGAGCAGCCAGTCGCCGACCCGGGCGTAGTAGATGGCGAGGTCGAGCTTGCTGACGCCGCTGCCGGCGAACATCTCCCGCTCGGGATTGGTCAGGTGGATGGCCGCCAGCTCGCGGTCGCCGATCAGCCTCGGCTTGGTGGCCTTCGCGGGCGGCTGGGTCTTGCGGGGCGAGATGCCCATGAACACCGGCGCGCGGGGCGCATCCTGCGCCGAGCGGCTGCGGTAGCCGATCTGCACGGTCCATTCCGGCTCGACCCAGTGCGCGCCCGGCGTCTTCGGCACCGCCACCACCGGCCCATCGCGCTCGCGTTTCACCAGCATGGCGTAGAGCTCGCGGGCCTTGGCGTCGCCGATGCCGGAGCCGACCCGGCAGGCATAGACCAGCTCGCCGTCGCGCTCCTCGGCGACGATCAGCGACGAGGCGGACTTCGGCAGGTTGGACATGAAGCCGATCGCCACGAAGTCGGCGATCTCGACCCGCTTGACCTTCACCCAGGCCGGCGAGCGGGCCTGCACGTAGCGGGCGTCGGCCTTCTTGGAGACGATGCCCTCCAGGCCGAGCCGGCTCGCCTGGGCGAACAGCGCATCGCCGTCGCCCTCGACGTGCTCGCTGAGCTGGATCGCGCTGCGCTCGTCGATCAGCGGCCGGGTCAGCCCCTCCAGCGCGTCCTTGCGCTCGACCAGCTTCGCGCCCGAGAGGTCGAAGCCGTCGAGGTAGACGAGGTCGAAGGCGAAGTAGGTGAAGGCGTGCTGGGCGCCTTCCGAGAGCGCCTGCTCCAACAGGTTGATCGAGGTGACGCCGCGCGGATCCTGCACCACCACCTCGCCGTCGAGGACGGCGCTCTTGCAGGGCAGCTTCTCGAACGCCTTGGCGAGCGCGCCGTAGCGGTAGGTCCAGTCGTGGCCGTTGCGGGTGACGAGCCTGACTCGGCCGGCCTCGAAGAACACCAGCGTGCGGTAGCCGTCGTACTTGATCTCGTGGATCCAGCCCGCCGTCCGCGGCGGCGCGTCGGCCTCGGAGGCGAGTTGCGGGCGCCACTTCTGCGGCATCGGCGCGGCGACCGCGCCGGCGATCTTCGCCGCGGGCTTGCGGCGCGCAGCCTTGCGCGGCGCAGGGCGCGGTTCCGGCGGCGGCTCGTCGACCGCGCGGCCGGTGACGACGCTGTTGGGCGCTTCGGCGAGCACGTCGTAGTCGGCGAGCGGCCGGGCCTCGGTGTCGCGCTCCTTGATCAAGAGCCAGTTGGTCGGATCGTCGGGCAGGCGCACCAGCGTCCAGCCGCCGGCCAGCTTCTCGCCGGCGAGGCGGAACTTCAGCTCGCCGGCCGCCAGCGCCGCCTCCGGATCGTCGGCCAGCGTCACGTAGGTTCCGGTGTCCCAGACGATCACCGTGCCGGCGCCGTAGTTGCCGTCCGGGATGCGGCCCTCGAAGCTGGCGTATTCGAGCGGATGGTCCTCCACCAGCTTGGCGAAGCGGCGCACTTTCGGGTCGAGGCAGGGTCCCTCGGGCACCGCCCAGCTGCGCAGCGCCCCGCCGATCTCGAGGCGCAGGTCGTAGTGCATGCGCCGCGCATGGTGCTTCTGCACCACGAAGATCGGCGCGCCCGTCGAGCGCGCGCCGCCCTTCGGCTCCGGCGTCTCGGCGAAGCGGCGTTTGGCGCGGTAGGTCTCAATGCCGGAGGGCATCGTCGGGCGGGCTTCGGGTCCAGCGGCCAAAGACGCGGCCGCGCTCACAAGATGGCGGCGCGCGGTCAAATCGTCCATCGGGCGATCGTCCATCGTGCGGTCGGCGAGGCCGGGCTATGGTCGGGCGATGGCTGCTGAACCGATCAGGATCGCGCTGGCGGACGGATCGTCCGTCTCGGGGCTCTGGCAGAAGCCGGACCAAGCGACGGCCGCGCTGGTGCTGGCGCACGGCGCAGGCGCCGGCATGACGCATCGGTCGATGGCGGCCACCGCCGACGGCCTTGCCGAGCGCGGCGTCGCCACGCTGCGCTACCAGTTCCCCTACATGGAGAAAGGCGGCAGGCGGGTCGACCCGCCGCCGGTGGCGCATGCGGCGGTGCGCGCCGCCGCCCTTGAGGCGCGGCGCCTGGCGCCCGGCCTGCCGCTCTTCGCCGGCGGGCGCTCGTTCGGCGGGCGGATGACCTCGCAGGCGCAGGCCGCCGATCCGATGCCGGGCGTCGTCGGCCTGGTCTTTTTCGCCTTCCCGCTGCACACCGCGGGCAAGCCCTCGATCGACCGCGCCCAGCACCTCGCCGACGTCAAGGTCCCGATGCTCTTCCTGCAGGGGACCAAGGACACGCTGGCCGAGCTCGAGCTGCTGCGACCGGTGGTCGAGGACCTCGGCGGCCGGGCCATCCTGCAGCTCTTCGAGGACGCCGACCATTCGTTCCACGTCCCGGCCCGGACCGGTCGCAAGGACGCCGAGGTGATGGCCGAGATGCTCGATGTGGCGGCCGCCTGGATCGCCGCCGAAAGCCCGCCCCGATAGCCCACGAGGAAGCCTCCCATGACCCGCCAGGCCCCGCCGAACCTCGCCGCCCTCACCCCCGAGCAGGTCGCCGAGCGCGACCGCTTCCTGCAGAGCCGGGCCGCCCGCGCCGACGGCTCGCTGGGCGGTCCGTTCGATCCCTGGATGACCAACGCCGAGCTCTTCCATCGCCTGACCGGACTCGGCGGCATGCTCTGGGCCCGCACCAGCCTCGACCGCGGCCTCGTCGAGCTCGCCATCTGCATCACCGGCAAGTTCTGGGAGGCCAACGTCGAGTGGGTGGCCCACGCGCCGCGGGCGGTGGAGTACGGCGTCGCGCAAAGCGTGCTGGACGACGTGCTTGCCGGGCGCCGGCCAGAGGGCCGCCCGGAGGACGCGCTGGTCTACGACCTCTGCCAGACCATGCACGCCACCCACGCCCTGCCCCGCCCGCTCTACGATCGGGGCGTGGCGAAGTTCGGCGAGCGCGGCCTTGCCGAGCTGATGGCGGTGATCGGCTACTACACCCTGGTCTCGATGACCCTGAACGCCTTCGAGGTGCAGGTAGGGCCGGGACAGCAGCCGGTGTTCGAGAGAGGTGCGTAGGGCGCGGCGCAGAGGGCCCTGCCTCCGACGGCTGAAGCTCAGTAGCCCTCGCCCCGCGCCAGCGGGGAGAGGTGGCCGGACGCGAGAGCGTCTGGCCGGTGAGGGGTCTCGCCGCCGCAGGCGGCGAGGACGGAGCGACAAACATGGTCAAGCCCACCGCCCCAGATTTCCTCGCTCCGGAACCGGAGCACCCGCAATCCGCGGCGTTCGAGATAGCTGGTTCGACGCGCGTCGCGGACGTCCTCACCGTCATGGCTTGGCCCATCCAGCTCGACGACCAGCCGCGCCGCCGGACAATAGAAATCCACCACGAAAGGTCCGATCGGCGACTGCCGCCGCCACTTCCAGCCGCCAAGCCGGCGTCCGCGCAGCTCACCCCACAGGCGACCCTCCGAGTGCGTCTGGTTGCGCCGCAGTTCTCTCGCGCGTTGCAGAGGCAACGATGCTGACATCGGTGTCCTCCCTGAACAAAACAGGAACATTCTAGCCGGCATCCTGCGGCGGCGTCCACCCCTCACCTCACCTCTCCCCACCTGCGGCGGGGAGAGGGCTACTGAAGGTGCGAAGTCTTGCAGGCTCTTGGGTCGTTCAGCGGGTCCGCCGAAAGTCGTTGACGCCCCCAAGGGCAGGCGCGGAGCATGCGCAGGAAACTCGAGGAACGCGCCATGAGCTATGACCTGGTGATCCGCGGCGGGACGGTGGTCGACGGGACCGGCGGCGAGGCGTTCGAAGCCGATGTCGCGGTCCAAGATGGCCGCATCGCCGCCGTCGGCAAGAACCTCGCGCGCGGCGTCGAGGAGATCGACGCCAAGGGCAAGCTGGTGACGCCCGGCTTCGTCGACATCCACACCCACTATGACGGCCAGGCGGTGTGGTCGGACCGGCTGGCGCCCTCCTCGTCGCACGGCGTCACCACCGCGGTCGGCGGCAACTGCGGGGTCGGCTTCGCGCCCTGCCGGGCCGAACACCGCGAGCTGCTGGTCAGCGTCATGGAGGGCGTCGAGGACATCCCCGAGGTGGTGATGACCGAGGGGCTGACCTGGGACTGGGAGACCTATCCGCAGTACCTCGACGCCATCGAGAAGCGCCCGCGCGACATCGACTTCGCCTCGCAGATCCCGCACTCGGCGGTGCGGGTCTACGCGATGGGCCAGCGCGGCGCCGACCGCGAGCCGGCGACGGCGGAGGACCTGGCGAAGATGCAGGCCATCGTCCGCGAGGCGATGGACGCCGGCGCGCTGGGCTTCGCCACCTCGCGGCTGATCATCCACAAGACCGGCCAGGGCGATCCGATCCCCACCTTCATGGCCGCCGAGACCGAGCTGGAGGCGATGGCGACGGCGCTGAAGGACGCCGGCCGCGGCGTGCTGCAGGCGGTGTTCGGCGTCCCGGGCCGCACGTTCGAGGACGAGATCGACCTCCTGGCCCGGCTCGGCAAGATCAGCGGCCGGCCGGCCAGCTTCTCGATGGCGCAGTCGAACGAGAACCCGGACGCCTGGAAGGGCGCGATGCGGCGGCTGGCCGAGGCCAACGCCAACGGCCCGCCGATCCGCGCCCAGGTCTACCCGCGGCCGATCGGCGTGGTGCTGGGCTTCGACCTCTCGATCAATCCGTTCAGCCTCTGCCCCAGCTGGCAGCCGCTGGCGAAGCTGCCGTTCGCCGAGCGGATCGCCGCGCTGCGCGACCCGCAAGTGCGGGCCCGCCTCTTGATGGAAGAGCCCGGCGAGGCGCTGATCCCGCTCTCGCGGCTCGGCCGGCGCTACGAGTTCATGTGGCCGCTCGGCGATCCGCCCAACTACGAGCCGAAGGCGGAGGACTCGATCGCCGCCGTCGCGGCGCGGGGCAACATGTCGCCCGGCGAGATCGCCTACGACCTGCTGCTCGAGAACGACGGCCGCGGCCTCCTGCTGGTGGCGATCGCCAACTACGGCGACCGCTCGCTGGGGCCGATCCACGCGCTGATCACCGACCCCAACGCGGTGCTCGGCCTCGGCGACGGCGGCGCCCACTACGGGATGATCTGCGATTCCAGCTATCCGACCTTCGTGCTGCAGCACTGGGCCCGCGAGCGGCAGGGCGAGCGACTTTCGATCGAACAGGCGATCAAGGCGTTGGCGGCCGATCCGGCCCGCACCGTCGGCCTGATGGACCGCGGCGTGCTCTCTGTCGGGCGCAAGGCGGACCTCAACGTGATCGACCATGACGCTGTGCGGCTGGGCCAGCCGAAAGTGATCTTCGACCTCCCCGCCGGCGGCCGACGCTTGACGCAGACCGCGAACGGCTACGAGGCGATGGTGGTCTCCGGCCAGGTCGTCAGCCGGGGCGGCGAGCCCACCGGCGCCCTCCCCGGCCGCCTCGTCCGCGGACCCCAGGCCGCGCCGGCCTAGGCGGACGCCTCTCGCGTCGCGCCGGCCAGAAACGGATAGTCGGCCGCGTTGAACTGCGCCCACGGCGTCGCCGCACCGAACGGCGGCGTCCGAGGGATGGGGCGGGGAATGTCGCCGGCGAGTTCCGCGAGCTCGACCTCCTCCCCCGACGCGATCGAGGCGTTCGCGCCGATGCCGACCATCGCCGCCCAGACGCCGCCGAGCTCGTCGGCGGCGCGCTCGTAGGGATCGTCGGTCACCTCGCCGAACAGGTGCTGCAGCATCACCGCGTCACCGCCGCCGTGGTCGCCTTGGGCGGCCGGGATCGCGAGATCGTAGGGCGCGCTGAACAGCGGCTGCACGACGACGCTGGAGGTCTCGGGCAGCGCCGGCCGCACGAGGCCGCCGTCCTCGCGGACGTAAGGCCGCTCGATCGTCTCCAGGGTCATGAGCCCGCGCTCGCCGTGGAAGACCACCCGGTAGCCTTCGCGCGGATTGTTGGCGGTGAGCAGGTAGTTCGCCACGACGCCGCTCTCGTAGGCGAGCTGCGCCTGCATGCTGTCTTCGATGTCGATGTCCGGGCTGAAGACGCAGCGGTCGCGGAAGTAGCCGTCGTAGGCCTCGTTGTCGGCATAGAGGCCGGTCAGCGCGCGGCTTCGCTTCAGATCCAGCCTGACCCGGCAGCGGTCGAAGGCCGGACAGCCCGTGCAGCGCTCGCCGCGCGGGATCAGCCCGAGCGCATCGGCGGTCTGCGGCCGGTAGAACACCCGCTCGCCCCTGGCGCGGACGCTCTTCACCGTCGATCCCAGCCACCAGTTCAGCAGGTCGAAGTGATGGGTGGCCTTGTGCACCAGGAGGCCGCCGGAGCCCGCCTTGTTGCGGTGCCAGCGGCGGAAGTAGTCGGCGCCGTGGTGGGTGTCGAGTTGCCACTCGAAGTCCACCGCTCGCACCGGGCCGATGATGCCGGACATCAGCACCTGTTTGACCAGCGTGCGCGGCGGCGAATAGCGGTAGTTGAAGGTGATGCGCAGGGCGCGGCCGGATCTGCGGCGCGCCGCCGCGATGCGCCGGCAGGAGGCGGCATCGACGGTCAGCGGCTTCTCGGTGACGACGTCGCGGCCGGCCTCGAGCGCCGCCACGATGTAGCGGGCGTGGGTGTAGTCGGGCGAGGTCACGATCACCCGGTCCGGCTCGGTCTTCTCCAGCATCCGCGCGAAGTCTTCGGCGTCGTAGAGGGTCACCTCAACGCCGGCGTCCGCTGCGAAGCTTGCGGCGCGTCGCAGCCGGCCTAGGTTGGTGTCGCAGAGCGCCACGAGCTCGCCGGCCGCCGCATGCTCGCCGGTCAGCGCCTGCAGGTAGAGGTAGGCGCGCGCGCCGACGCCGACGATCGCGTAGCGGGGCCTGGCGGACTGGGACATGGCGGACTGGGACATGGCGGCGATCCGGCGTCTTCTGACGGGGCGAGGGCAGGCCGACGCCTACCCCACTCCGCGCCCGAAGCCCAAGCGGGCCCGCGCCCGAAAGGACGACGTCGGATCGCAGGGCGCGGCAGAATATGGCAGTAGCCTGCTGAGTTCAGTGTTTGTTCTTGCTGCTATGTCGACTCCCGGTATTAGATTAGGGGGTCCCGCCGCCGATCAGCGGGACCCATTCAAGAGTTGACGGCGAGGCGAATGTCCGATCCGAACCGGTACCTGCGCGTCCGCGGGGCGCGCGAGCACAATCTGAAGGACATCAGCGTCGACATCCCGCGCGGCGAGCTGGTCGTGCTGACCGGGCTTTCCGGCTCCGGCAAGTCGAGCCTGGCGTTCGACACCATCTACGCCGAGGGCCAGCGCCGCTATGTCGAGAGCCTGTCGGCCTACGCCCGCCAGTTCCTGGAGCTGATGGGCAAGCCCGACGTCGACCTGATCGAGGGCCTGTCGCCCGCCATCTCGATCGAGCAGAAGACCACCAGCCGCAACCCGCGCTCCACGGTCGGCACGGTGACCGAGATCCACGACTACATGCGCCTCTTATGGGCGCGGGTCGGCGTCCCCTACTCGCCGGTCACCGGCCTGCCGATCGAGAGCCAGACCGTCAGCCAGATGGTCGACAAGATCACCGCGCTGCCGGAGGGCGCGCGGCTCTTCCTGCTCGCCCCCGTCGTGCGTGACCGCAAGGGTGAGTACCGCAAGGAGATCGCCGACTGGCAGCGGGCCGGCTACCAGCGCCTGAAGATCGACGGGCAGTACTATCCGATCGAGGACGCGCCGGCGCTGGACAAGCAGTACCGGCACGACATCGACGTGGTGGTGGACCGGGTGGTGGTCCGCGACGGGATCGGCGAGCGGCTGGCCGACAGCCTGGAGCAGGCGCTCAGGCTCGCCGACGGCATCGCGGTGGCCGAGTTCGCGGACGCCCCAGAGGACGATTCTGGGGGCGAGCGAGCCCCGGCGCCTGCTGTTCTCCGAGAAGTTCGCCTGCCCCGTCTCAGGCTTCACCATCGCCGAGATCGAGCCCCGGCTCTTCTCGTTCAACAATCCGGCCGGCGCCTGCCCGTCCTGCGACGGGCTCGGCGTGAAGCTGAAGTTCTCGGCCGACCTCGTCGTGCCCGACCGGGAAAAGAGCCTGCACAAGGGCGCGATCTCGCCCTGGGCCAAGGGGCCCTCGCCGCTCTACACCCAGACGCTGCAGGCGCTGGCGCGCCACTACGGCTTCTCGATGGACGAGCCCTGGTGGAAGCTGTCCGGCGAAGCGCACGACGTGGTGCTGCACGGCTCCGGCGCTGAGAAGATCCACTTCGTCTACGACGACAACGCCCGCAAGTACGAGGTCGACAAGACCTTCGAAGGCGTGCTGCCCAACCTCGAGCGGCGCTGGCGCGAGACCGATTTCGAGCTGGGTGCGCGAGGAGCTCGGCCGCTACCAGTCGGAGACGCCGTGCGAGGTCTGCGGCGGCGCCCGGCTGAAGCCCGAGGCGCTGGCGGTGAAGATCGCCGGCCGGGACATCGCGCAGATCTCGACGCTCGCCATCCGACCGGCGCGCGACTGGTTCGCCTCGCTGGAGGGCGAGCTTTCCGACAAGCAGATGGAGATCGCGCGGCGGATCCTGAAGGAGATCAACGACCGCCTGCGCTTCCTGGTCGACGTTGGGCTCGAGTACCTCAACCTGTCGCGCGGCGTCCGGCACCCTGTCGGGCGGCGAGAGCCAGCGCATCCGGCTGGCGAGCCAGATCGGCTCGGGCCTCACCGGCGTGCTCTATGTGCTCGACGAGCCGTCGATCGGCCTGCATCAGCGCGACAACGCGCGGCTGCTGACCTCACTGAAGGGCCTGCGCGACCTCGGCAACTCGGTGCTGGTGGTCGAGCACGACGAGGAAGCGATCCTCACCGCCGACTATGTGATCGACATGGGCCCGGCGGCGGGCGTGCACGGCGGCCACATCGTCGCCGAAGGCCCGCCGCCGGAGATCATGGCCAATCCGAAGAGCCTGACCGGCCAGTACCTGTCCGGCGCGCGGGCGATCCCGATCCCCGAGCACCGCCGGCCGATCTCGCCCAAGAAGATGCTCGCTGTCGTCGGCGCGACCGGCAACAACCTGAAGGGCGTCACCGGCGAGATCCCGGTCGGGGCCTTCACCTGCATCACCGGCGTCTCCGGCGGCGGCAAGTCCACCTTCACGGTCGAGACGCTCTACAAGGCCGCGGCCCGGCGGCTGAACGGCGCCTCGGACGCGCCGGCCCCGCACGAGCGGATCGAGGGCCTGCCGTTCTTCGACAAGGTGATCGACATCGACCAGAGCCCGATCGGGCGCACGCCGCGCTCGAACCCGGCCACCTACACCGGCGCCTTCACCGCCATCCGCGACTGGTTCGCCGGCCTGCCCGAGGCGAAGGCGCGCGGCTACGGCCCGGGCCGGTTCTCGTTCAACGTCAAGGGCGGGCGCTGCGAGGCCTGCCAGGGCGACGGCCTGATCAAGATCGAGATGCACTTCCTGCCGGACGTCTACGTCACCTGCGACGTCTGCCAGGGCCGCCGCTACAACCGCGAGACACTGGAGGTCCTGTTCCGCGGCAAGTCGCATCGCCGACGTGCTGGACATGACGGTCGATGAGGCCGCCGACATGTTCAAGGCGGTGCCGCGTGATCCGCGACAAGATGGAGACGCTGAAGCGGGTCGGGCTCGGCTACATCAAGGTCGGCCAGCAGGCGACCACGCTCTCCGGCGGCGAGGCCCAGCGGGTGAAGCTGTCCAAGGAACTGTCGCGGCGGGCCACCGGCCGCACGCTCTACATCCTCGACGAGCCGACCACCGGCCTGCACTTCGAGGACATGCGCAAGCTGCTGGAGGTGCTGCACGAGCTGGTCGAGCAGGGCAACACCGTGGTGGTCATCGAGCACAACCTCGACGTGGTGAAGACCGCCGACTGGATCCTCGACTTCGGCCCCGAGGGCGGCGACGGCGGCGGCGAGATCATCGCGGTCGGCACGCCCGAGGACGTCGCCGCCAACGAGGCCAGCTGGACCGGCCGGTATCTGAAGCACCTGCTCGAGCGGCAGGCGGCGCGCGCCAAGAAGGCCCGCCCCCGCGAGCTGCAACGCGCCTGAAGGACGACGCCCGGCGCGCACCGAACCCCTGGTCGTCCAGACCTCAATACAAGTACTCGTTGTTCAACGCAGCGATGAGATCAACGTGTCTTCAAGCACTGTTCTGAACTCAGAAATATAGCGCGCCGGTTGTTCGGTGGACGTTTTCGCCTGAAGCGTTTTCACGGCGGGCGACGCCTGATCCACCCTGTAGAAATTTGGACGTTGTGCAGGAGTTCCCTGTCACAATTTGCGATTCCCGACAGGGGCATGTGTAGATATTTGCGTTATGCCAATCTCACAGCCGCAAAAATTCATTCGATTCAGCGATTTGTTCCTCATGGTTGTGATATAGATCGCGTAGAGAGCGAATATGTACCTGCGCGTAACAAATTATTTTTCGACAATTCGCCCCCAGGGCGACCTCTATTCGAGGCAACGTAGCGGCGTAACTACGCGTCAACCTGACGCAGGCAAGTAGTCTTCGTTGAGCGCTTCTTAACATTGCCCGCCGGCGTTGGTGGAACGATCCACGACCCTGCGGCATGATTTATTGCGCCTGCCGCGGGCGGGTGACAACGCCATCCCAATATACCCGAGATCATCGCGGTTACTACTACGTTAACGATGAGTTTTATCATAGTTATAGCTGAAATCATTTTTGCAAGTAATTTGTAACATGCTCAGACATATTGCCGCGTTGCTTAGATAAGCTATTGTTGGCACACGCCGTCCGTGCTCTTACGTCGCCCGACTTCCTTTGGGGGACTGCATGCGGGGGCCCGCACGCCATCGATACGTGTCGCCGTGCGCGACGGTGGGAGCTTTCGAGCTGCCACCGCGCGTTGCGAGCGAACACCCGCGCTCCCCGGCGCGGACGCGGCCGCTCGCTGCGGCCCTGCGTGCGCTCACGGCGCTTGGCGTCGTCTTCGCCGCGGGCGCCACGCTGACGCTCGCCTCACACGCACGCGCCGATGAGATCGACGGCCTGCGCAGCGTAAAGCTCCAGGTGCTCGGTCGCCTCGACCAGCATTGCGCGCTCGGCAAGATCGATGACGCTGACTTCGGCGACCTGACGCGGCCGGGCATGCACGCCAACTCGCGCGTGGGTCTCGACTGCAACATGCCGATCAACGTCAACATCTCGGCCGCCCACGGCGCGATCGCCAACGAGCGCTATCCGCAGGGACAAGGGCCTTATGCCGGCTCCGTCCCCTACCAACTCGAGGTTCGGATCCCGGTCCGGCGCCCCGAGCACGACGTCGTGACCCGAAACTTTGACGGCCAGGACCTCGTCGCTGCGGGGCAGACCGTCAACACCGGCGACGGCATCGCCGTCGACGGGATGGACCTGAGCGTCGCGCTCGGCCCGCCCGTCGGCACGGCGGGCCTGCTGGCCGGCCACTATTCCGAAACCATCGAGATCACCGTCACTCCGAGCTGAGGGGAGCTCTACTTGGGCCTCGCCGGCCTTTCTCAGCAAACCTGAACCAAAATGAAGGACTGACACGACCATGAAAAAGCTTGCACTTTCGGCAGTGGCGATCAGCGCACTGCTCATTTCCACCAACGCGTTGGCGGCCGGCCACGGCCCGCTCAGCGGCTTCGGCACCACCAATCCGAATGGTCCGAACTTCAACGTCGACGAGTTCAATCACGACGGCTCGGCGGGCGCGCCCAACGACGACACGACGGACACGCCAACCGTCACGCGGACGTTCATCCTGCAGGGCGAGGTCGCGAAGAACTGCTCGTACTACATCGGGACGACCAACACGCCCGGTCAGCAGACGATCGACCTGGGCGCCATCGGCATCCACAACGGAGACAATCAACCCAACAACACCCTGTTCACCCAGGTCGACACGATCGGATCGGACATCCAGTCGAGCCAAGCTGGCTGCAACACGGACAACACGATCTCGCTCACCAAGAAGAACGGCACCCAGGGTCTCGTGAACCCGAGCCCGGGCGACTACGACAACACCCAGTTCACCGCGAACATTCCCTACAGCGTCAGCGTCGGCATCACCGGCGTGGCGCAGGGTCAGGGCGCCCACGCGCCCACGTTCCAGGGTTTCCTGGTGAGCACCACCCAGTCGCAGGGCACCATGACCGTTGGGGCCTGGCGCTCGTTGATCGGCCTCCACGTGGTGATTCCGGCTCAGCCGTCCCTCGGACTGCTGGCCGGCACCTACGGCGACACGATGACGGTGACGCTGGCGGCGCTTTAGCCGTTGTAAACCTTTGACTTGGCGTTAGCCGGGGGGAAGCGGTGCGCCGCTTCCCCCTGCCTTTCCTGCGCCCTCCGGATAACTCCTGTGCCACACGTGTTCGCCCACCTGCTTCGCAGCCCCCTCCTGGCAGCAGCCCTTCTGCTCGCGGCCATCCTGCTCGCGGCCCCCTCGGCTTACGCGATGCGCGTTTCGCCGATGGTCGTCGAAATGGGAATCACAGGCGCCGATGGCGTCGCGCGGATCGAGCTTCAGAACCTCAACCCGACGAAGCTGCCGTACGAGGTTCGGGTCACGCGGATCGAGTACCACAACGATGGCACGATCACCGAGACGCCGGCGGATGACGATTTCCTGATCTTTCCACCGCAGGGCGTCCTGCTCCCGAACGCCCGCCAGGTGATCCGCGTCCAATGGGTCGGTCCGCAGCTCAACTCGTCACGCGCCTACTACGTTTCGATCAACCAGCTGCCGGTGCCGCTCGATGCGCCGCGAGCGCCAGGCGAAGCGCCCGGCGCGCAGGTGCAGATCATCTATCACATGAAGGCGCTGGTGGTGGTCTCCCCGCCAAACGCCACGCCGAACGTCTCAACGGTCGAGGCGCACGCTGCGCCCTACCAGCCGAAGGCGGCGCTTCCCGGTCAGCCGCCGCCAGCCCCCGTGCCGGGGATCGCTGTCACGCTCCGCAACACCGGCAAACGCCACGCGATGATGGGCGGGCTGGTCTGGGTTGTCAGCGGAACAGGGAAGGACGGCAAGCCGCTGCAGGTGGTCTACAGCCTCGAGCAGCTCGATCAGTACATCGGGTCCGGCTACATCGCCCCCGTCGGCGCGGAACGCACCTATTCGCTGCCGACGCCGACGCCGTTCGGGCCCGGACCGCTCAAGGTCCGCTTCCGTCAGTGAAACGGCGGCTGTTCCTCGCGGTCGCCGAGATCGCGCTGATCGCCGCCGCACCCTCGTTCGCGGGGGTCGCTGCGCGTGCCCCGGACGACGGCCAGTCGGCAGCGGCCCAACCGGTCGAGAGCGCGCTCGACAACGCCGACCTGCCGATCGCAACCGCGCCGCCTGAGTACGGCGCGCCCGCCGCAGCCGCTTCGCCGCTGCTCGCCGAAGCAGCCGCGCCGGCGGCCAACGGCCTCGGATGGCGCCCCGGCGCCCGAGCCGGCGCAATCGATCGAAGCGCTGTTGGACGGCCCGCCTGCGCCGCCGCCCGCGCTCGCACAGGCCGACCCGCCTTCGGCGCAGAGCTTCGCGCACGCCGCCGCCTTCCAAGCCGACAGCAAGCCTGCGCCGGCGCCGACCCAGGCCGGGCAGCCATCGCAGTCGCAGCCCGCCGCCAAGGGCGACGACGCACCCGAGGCCAACGCATGGGCGCAGGGCGATGCGACACAAACGGAACTGGCCCAGGTCACCGTGCGATTGCCCGGCGCGCCGCCCGCTTCGCACCCCGCTGCGCCGCCGCCGACCGCTCTGCCGGCGCCCAGTCAGGCCGCACCGGCCAGCGGCGGCCCGCCGACAGTCACCACGGAGGTCCCGCTCGGCCCCTACGGGCGGCCGCACATCAATCCCTATCAGCGCGACATCGATATGACGGTGCCGCTGATGTACCGCGACCAGCCGCTCGGCGACCTGCCTGTCCGGATCACCTTCGACGACCAGTTCTTCGTCGAGACCGACGGCTTCCTCAAGCTCATCTCCCCGAAGCTGGCGCCTGCGGCGAACGCAGAGCTCGCGAAGACGTTGGCCTCCAAGCCGATGTTCTCGGGCAATGACCTCGCCGGCACCGGCGTGCAGCTCGAATACGATCCGGCCAGCCTTTCCATCGTCGTGCTGTCGATCGACCCGTCGAAAAGAGCGCTCGAGCGCCTCTTCGAAACGCCACGCAAGGACCAGGAGCCGGCGGATGTTCGGCCCGCCCACTTCTCCGGGTATGTGAATCTCAGCCTGAACGAAGCCGTCTACGAGAGCGGCGGCGCCACGGCGCTGCCGACGCTCGGCTTGAACGGCGCCGTGCGGCTTCAGAACTTCGTCATCGAATATGAGGGCATACTCGGTGATACCGGCGGCGCCGGTGGCGTCAGCGGCGCCAGCGGCGGATCGGCCTATGGCTTCCAGCGGGATTTCGTCCGGCTGGTGTACGATCAACCTGACAGCTATCGCCGATGGTACCTCGGCGACCTGGCGCCCGAGATCCGTGGCGACCAGAGCTTCGTCGAGATGGGCGGCGTTGGGGTCCTACGCTCGCGCGCGCCGTTCAACGACGTCCAGGCCGCGGTGCTGCAGACCAACCGTCAGTTGCTGCTGCCGAGCGACTCCGACGTCACCATCATGCGCAACGGCGTGATCTATCAGCAGCTGCACCTGCGCGCTGGATCGTACGACCTCAGCGCCCTGCCCCTGCTGGCCGGCAGCAACGACGTGCAGGTCCAGGTCCGGGACAATACGGGACAAACGCAGCAGCTCGCCTTCAAGAGCTACCTCGATCCCATCGACCTGCAGCCGGGCGACTATGAATACGGCGCCTACGTCGGACCGGTCAGCCGCGTCTTCGGCAACTCCCCCAACTATGACGGCCCGCTCGCCTTCACCGGCTTCTATCGCAGGGCGTTTCTGAACCTGCCGGCGATCGGGGTTGGCCTGCAGCTGGCCAAGGACGTCCAGGACGTCACCGGCCAGACCCAGTTCCTGTTGCCGCGTGGCGCGCGCCTTCTACTCGACGCTGGCCTCAGCCACGCACAGTCGGGCGGCGCCGGCTTCGCGCTCGGCGCTTCGTATGAAATGAGTTTCAACCGCGCCGGGCTGTCCAACTCGCTGACGCTGCGCGCCGACTACTTGTCACAGCGTTTCGCCGGACTTGCCGATCCTGCTCCCGACAACACCGACGCTCTGACGGTGAGCGGCGAGTATTCGCGTGCGATCACCCAGAAACTGGCCGTCACGTCTGAGCTCACCTACACAACCGAGCGCGAAGGACATGGCGACCAGTACCGCGCCGACGTCGATTTGAACTATGCGTTCTCGAAGCATTGGAGCGTACGCGCCGGCGTCGACTATGCCCACTTCTCCATCCCCAACGCGCTCGGCCGCGGTTTCGGCGGCAACATCTCGCTGGTCTGGCAGCCCAACTTTCTCACGCGGGCCGAGGCCCGCTACGATAGCACCATCGACAGCGCCAGCTTGTCGGTGACCAAGGCCAGCCCCAACATGATCAACAGCCTCGGCTACGGCGCCTTGTTGAGCCGCGAACTCGGGCCAGCTCACGCTTGCCGGTTTCGCCGACTATGCCGGCAACCGCTTCGACCTGGGCGTCACTCAATCGTCGGGGAGCGCCAGCGCCTTCGGCGGGTTCGGCACGCAGAACGTCACCAGCGTCACGGCGAGCACCTCCATCGCGTTCGCCGATGGCGTCTGGGGCGTCGGGCGGCGCATCCCCGACAGCTTCGCGCTCGTCTACCCGCATCCGTCCCTTGACGGCCACCAGGTGCTCGCCGGCCAGACGCTCGAGGGCAACAACTACCTCGGCAAGAGCGGTGCGCTCGGCGCCGCCGTGAACAATGCGCTGGTCGACTACACGACCCAGTCCGTGCAGTACAACGTCATCGATCCGCCGATCGGCTACGATGTCGGCCCTGGCGTTGTGCGCGTTCACCCGTCCTACCGCAGCGGCTACAAGATCGAAGTCGGAACCGACGCCTTCGTGACGGCCACAGGCAGCCTGATCGGACCGGGCGGCAAGCCGGTGTCGCTGATCGGGGGGCGCGTCGTAGCGGTCGACCGGCCCGATCTGGAGCCGCTGCCGTTCTTCACCAATTCCATTGGACGCTTCGGTCTGCTCGGCCTACGTCCGTCCTTGCGCTACCGAGTTGAGGTCTACCAAGACGGCAAGGTTGTTCCGGCCTTCGAGTTCACGGTCCCCAAGGACACCAAGGGCCTCTTGGAGTTGAAGGCCGTCCCGATGCAGAAGAGCAACTGAGAGAGGTCGCGATGCGCGCCGTCGTCCTGGCTGCTGTCTCCCTGCTGGCCCTTGCGGGACCGGCGTGGGCCTTCACGCCCCCCAACCTGAACACGCTCACGAGCGTCGATGGCTGCAAGCTGGGCGTCAACCCCGGACCCACGAACTGGCTGATCCAGGGATTCGACATCTTCGACAACACGCCGGCCCAGGCGACGTTCGACGTCACCTATACGAACAGCGGCGCTGCGAACTGCGTGTTCGTCACCGACTTCAACCTATCGGGCGAGCCGTTCGGGCTGGCCGGCCCGGACGGAGATACTGCGACCTACGCTCTCTTGGACACCTTTTCGCACTTCAATGCGACGCCGGTCGCCGGCCTGACCCCGCAATCGGTGACGCGTCGGCAGATCACCCTGGCGCCCGGCCAGCAGCAGATCGTCGTCATCCAGTTCGCCGTCGTCCGTAGCGACCTCCAACACGACGGGACCTATTCGCAGCCCGCGCTGATCGAAGCCGACCGCAGCGACGGGACCGAGCTCGCCGGCAAGCAGATCGTGCTCGGCATCCAGGTGGCCCCGTCAGCGCGTCTTGGCCTCGCCGGCGCGTTCACGATGCACGGCGGCCAGCCTGTCGTCGACCTCGGCGACCTGAAGGAGGGTCCGGTGAACCTGCCGCTCGACCTCAAGATCGACAGCACGCGCCGCTATGACGTCAGCTTCCAGTCGCAGGAGGGCGGCCGATTGCGGCTGCAGGGGACCGACTGGACGATCCCCTACAATGTGACGCTAGGCGGAACCCTGGTCAGCCTCGCCGGCGGATCTGGCGAGTACGTGAGCTCCGGGCCCCAACAGCTGCAGCACGACAGCCTGCCGCTCGGGTTCGTCATCGGCGACACCAGAACGCGGCGCGCCGGGACCTACTCGGACGTCCTGTCGATCACCGTGGCGCCGCAGTAGCCAGCGCGCCGCCCTGGACAGGCGCTCTAAGCCGTCGGCTGAATTTGGAACGACAGGTCCGGCGAGTCGAAGCCGTTCGCGCCGGGCGTCGCGATGAGTTCGCGGGTGCGGATGCGCGCCCCCGGCGAGTGCGAGATGACCGCCTGGCCCGAGCCGTCGAGCACCACGTGATCGTCGCCGAGCTGCAGGACCGCGCCTCGCAGCGTGCCAGGCGCATAGGCCACCACCACGCTATAGCCCGCGCCGTCGTTGCAGAACTCGCCGATCTTCCCCAGGTCCACCGCGCCGTCGGCGACGTCACCGGCCGCGGCGCCCGCGGTGTAGCTGACGCGGCAAAGCATCGGGATTGTCAGCTTGAGCTGGAAGCCGCCCGTGGCGGCGCCGGTGGCGGTGGCCCAGGCTGGCGCGGCGCTCGCGGCGAAGACAGCGGCGATGGCGGCCCCAGAGATCGCCTTACGAAGCGTCGCGCCGGCGGCGAGCACAGAGTTTGAAAGCGTGCCAGCGCAACCGGGATGCAGCAGTTTCGACATGAGGGTCTCCGTATTTCGGGGCCATCTTGCTGCCTATCGCTTGCGACTTAGTTATTCTATATGATTTATTCTTGGTTATTCTTGTGTTCAGACTTAGTTATCTGGTCTTGAAACTTGGTTATTCTACATGCTTGAGCGTTTATTAGCGCGCATGCTTTCGAGGCCGTTAACCAACATGCGTGATACTTTGTTCCTGGGCAGCGAGCCGAACGGCTAGTCTAGCGCGCGTCGGTCAGGGCCCGTCCTGAGGACGAGCCGATCAAGAACCCAGCGTGTGGAAGATGCGCCGACCGGACTGCGCGATCAGGCGGCGCTGGCGGCGGCGCCCCCCGCGGCGGGCGCTTCGCCGCCCCGCTCGCGGAAGCGCCAGCCGCTCATCAGGATGCGCGCGGCGCCGTGGTTGTGGGCGAAGACCAGCGCGTAGTGCGCCTCCAGCGCCTCCGACAGGGCCTGCGAGAACCGCACGCGGTCGCCGACCGCCTCGGTGTGGCCCGACTCGGAGAACAGCTTGTTGATGTGGGCGCGCGAGACGCCGTAGCGGCGCGCCAGCGCGTATCGCGACAGCGGCGCCTCCTCGAGCAGGCGGCTGCGATCCGGCGCCTGCGACGCCAGCATGTCGAACAGGATCGACATCCCGGCCTCGCGGTCGAGGAAGAAGTTCATCGGGCGCTTCTTGCCGAAGGCGAACAGGTCCCGGCGCTCGCTGGAGACGCGCGCCAGATGCATCAGGGCGCTTATCGCGCCGGCCTCGGTCCGCATCGCCTCGAAGCCGCCGCGCAGCTCCGGCGTCAGCGAGACTGCGGCCTCCATGTCGCAAAGCGCGCGCTCGTGCATCATCCCCAGCAGGCCGGATCCGATCCGCGCCCGGCGGCGCGTCCAGATGCCGGGGCCGTCGTCCACCGTGAGCTGGCCGATCTCCTGGCAGCGCCGCACGACCTGATTGACCCGCCCAGGGCTCGATACGGCGTTGGATACGCAAATTGCGGTCAGGTTCTGCACCGTCAGCTCGCCGGCGTAGTGCAGGATCGCGGCGGTCATGCAGATGCCCGCGCGGCCGAGATCCTTGGTGATCCATTGATAGGCGGGGTCGAGCTCGGCGAACTGGCGGACCGCCTCGGCCGAGGCCGCTTCGCACGCGCGCCGGAAGCCCGGCATGGCGCGCACCGCAGCGAACGCCTCCTCCGTCAGCTGGGCCGAAGCAGCGCTTACCATCTGATACTCTAGATCGTCCCCCAATCGGACGCCTACACCTTTCCCGTGCGGACGCCGACGTCAAGTCCCCAAGCTTGCAAGTATCGGGCCGTTCGCGTGGCGTCCAGGCTGCGGCCCGGCGACCATATGAAGCGGCGGCTGAGCGGCGATCTGGTCCATCCCGCACTGCGCTGTCGGCGCGGCGCTGCGCATCCCCCGCCCTGAGCGCGCCGACACCGCCCCGCTCAGTGCTTGACGTGCTCGGGCTTTCCCTTGCGCTTCGTGTGGGCGAATTCCTCGAGCTGCTTTTCGCTCATCGACAGCATCGACTTCGACGCGCCCTTCAGCTTGCGCTTCGGGGCCTCGCCGCGCTTGGCGGCGAGCGCTGCGCCGGCGGCCTTCTGCTGGGCGGCGGACTTGGCGGGCATTGGCGCCTCCTCATGACTGGCTCCCTGCCCCCACAACGCGCAAGGTGGCCCGGGAGACGCAAGACTTCGGCGAACCGTGAAGAGTGCGGCCCGTGACAGCTGGCTACAGGACGCTCGCCCGCGCAGAACTGCCGTCCGACACGGTCGCGCTGGCCCGGGGTCTGATTGGCGCGGTCCTGGTGCGGGAGGCGCCCGAAGGCTCTCTCAGCGGGCGCATCGTCGAGACCGAAGCCTACCCGGTCGGCGACGCCGCCGGTCACGCCTATCGGGGCGAGACGCCGCGCAACCGCGCGCTCTTCGGCTGCCGCGGCCACGCCTACGTCTATCTGGCCTATGGCGTCGCCTACCTGCTCAACGTCTCGAGCGAGACCGCCGGCGTCGGCGCTGGCGTCCTGATCCGGGCGCTGGAGCCGTTGGACGGCATCGCCTCGATGCAGCGCATTCGTGGCGTTCAGAATGTGCGAGACCTCGCCCGAGGGCCGGGACGCCTCGCGGCTGCGCTCGATATCGATCGCCGTCTGGACGGTATCGACCTCTGCCGGCCAGGACCCTTGTGGCTGGCGCGCGACGACCACGACGCCCCGGACATCGGGATCAGCGCACGGATCGGCCTCTCGCGCGAAACCGAGCGTCCCTTGCGGTTCTACCTGCGCGGCAATCGCTTCGTCAGCGGCCCGCAGACGCTGAACCGTTGAGCGAGCGCGCGACCTCTGCAAGGTGTTCGACTTTGGAGCGGGTTACGCTCGCCCGGAAAAATCGGCAGGATCGGCGGAGCCTTCCTCGGGTGCGCTGGTGGGCCATTGCCGTGACCGGAATCGAAGCTCCGACCTCTCCCCCGCCCTTGCCGCGCTGGTTCGGACCTAGAGCCAGCCCAGATGACCCGGCCGTCTCGGCCCTGATCGCCCGCGTCGCGCGAGGGGCCGGATGGGCAGACATTGGCGGTGCGTTCAACCTCAACGTGCGGATAGACGCTGAGCCGCCGGTTGTCCTCCGGGTTCACAGACCCTGGGTCCGCCGCGGGCGGGTCGCGGGACTGCGGCGCTTGCGGGAGCGGCTCCAGCGGACGCAGGTCCGCGTCGCTCGGCCGATTCGGATTTCCGGCTGCGACCTCCTGAGGGTCGCTGATCGTTGGGCTGAGCTTGAGGAGTTCATCGATCACGTGCAGCCACGGGCGGACGAGGACTCCTACGTCCGCCTATTCGAGGAGCTCGGACGCGTTCACACTGCGCTCAAAGCAGTCTGGGAGCCCAGTCCGCCCGAACCCCTCGACGACCACAGAACCTTCGGCCAACTGCGTTACTCGGTCGGCTTCACACGCCGCAGGCTCGGACCCCGCAGCGAGCCGGTCGTGCATCGGATGCGCCAACTGACTGGCGAGCTCTCCAAGCTCCGGAAGGAGGTCGAACTGCCTTGCGCTCCGATTCATGGGGACTACAAATTGGGCAACATGGGAGAACTGTCAGACGGCTCATTGGTCACCTTCGACCTGGATTTCGTGAGGGTCAGGGAGCGGCTGTACGACATCGCGGGCAGCCTGCACCATGTCGCACCGAGCGGCGAATTGCTCGAGCCGCGACGACTGCTCGACGCCTACGAAAGCACGGCTCCGGAACCGCTGACTCGCGACGAGCACCGTTGGCTCCCCGGGGCTGTCGCCCTTATACCCTTGCACTGGGCTGCCACCGCAGGGCTCGTGGGCGACGGCATCCAGGAGGCCGAGAGCGCAATGACCGCCGCCGAGGCCTGGTGGTCGCGCCGGGCTGAGCTCTCGTCGTAGTCCGGCGGCCGCGCTCGGGGACTGGAGTTCTCGGCCGAGCTCCGACTCCACTGCAGCGGCTGGCATGCCGCGCTAACCAACTTCTGCGATGAATGCGTGGAGGAGCATACCCTCGGGCGTGCCTTAGCCCTGAAAACTGGCGGGAACGATGAGCGTAAACAGGGGCCTTGGCGCAGCGCGAACGATAGCGTCCGCCACGGCCCAGAGATGGAGCTGCGCGGTGAGTTCGTCGTCCACCCGGCCCGTCCAAATCCGGCGACCTAACGAGCTTTGCCTCTCCTTCGACGACCAGCACATGGTGCAATAGCGCCGCCTCGGAGAGGTCTGAGATCGCGCAAAGGTAAGTGTTGGAGCGGGCGGGGGGAATCGAACCCCCGACATTCAGCTTGGGAAGCTGACGTTCTACCTCTGAACTACGCCCGCGTTGTCGAGGACTTAGGGCCTTCTGGCTGGTCGTCCTGGCGCCCGAACCCTTCTCGTCGGATGACGAAAAGGGGTCAGCGGGCTTCTGGCACAGGGCCATCTGGCCCGCAAGCGAGCCGTCTTCGGCGGCGATCTTCGCGGCCTCGGCCTTGCGCGCCCCAAAAAAGTGGCCGCAGCGCGCGTTTTTTGGCGCGCGCCGCCGGCGGGGCGGCGCCAGGCCAGGCGATCGCGGCGCCGCGTGAAAAAGGCTCGCTGCGGCCGTTTTTCAGGCGTCGCGCGGCCAATTCCAAGCAGACCCGACCCGCTCTGGGGGCGACGGGCCTGCCCTGCCCTTCAGCGCCCCCTAAGCCGGCGGCTGCGCGGCGGCGGTTCGGCCGCCGCGGGGTCGATCGAGGGCGCCGCGCCTGGCGCGGGCGCGACCCCCGGCGCGGGCGCCGCCGGCGGCGCCACCCCCGCCTCGCCGCTCGGCGGCGGCGACTGGCTGGGGTCGGGCACGGTGACGTAGACCACCGTCTCGCCCTCGTAGCGCGGCTCGTACCAGACCCCGTCGCAGCTGTAGTAGCTGTAGCCGTAGTAGGGGGAATAGCCGCAGTCCGGTGGCAGATCGTAGTAGTACGAGCCGTAGGCAACCGCCGCTGCGGTCGCACCGATCACCGCCCCGGCGACGATGCCGGCGCCGATCGGATGGTCGTACCAGCCGTCGCCCCAGCCGGCGCCCCAGCCGTTGCCGTAGCCTGGATCCACAGGCCGGTTCGGCCGATCGCCGCCGGCGATGCCACCGCCGCCGCCCGGACGGTTGCCGCCGCCGACGCCGCCGCTGGGAAGCTGACTTGGGCGGTTGCCGCCGCCGACGCCGCCGCCGGCGCCGGCCAGGCCGCCGCCGCCGCTGGGCAACTGACTCGGGCGGGTTCCGCCGCCGCTGGGCCGACTGATGCTCGACGAGGCGCCGCCGCGGATGCTGCTGCCGCCGCCGCGGCCGCCGCCGCCGCCGCGCATCCCGCCGCCACCGCCACGCATGCCACCGCCGCCGCCGCGCCCGCCGCCGCCGAAGCCGCGCGCATAGCCCGGATCGGGCAGCGACGCGGACACCGCCAGCAGCCCCGCCAGCGCCGCGATGCCGAAAGCTGATCTACGCAACATCGTCGGCCCCTATTGAGCCAGAGTGAGCCGGACGGACTTGGCGTCCTTGCCGGGCTTGAAGGCGAACTCGTCCGCCGTGAAGGTCGGGCTGAGGTTCCAGTCGATCACGGCGCTGTAGGTCGGCGCGGCCGGGTCGGAGCGGTCGGTGATCACCAGCTTGCGGGGCAGCGGCTGCGCGCCCTTCTGGATCCAGATCTGCCAGTCGATCTTGCCTTCGCGCAGCACGTAGTGGTCGGTGGCCACGCCGTCGATCGTCGAAGGTCCGGCGTAGAAACCAGCGTCGAGCAGATCGTCGCCGACGTCGGTGGCGTCGCCCCAGCGGAACAGGTCCTCCAGCGGCAGCGCCAGGCCGAACCTGGTGTAGAGCTTGTCGAGCGTCTCGTGGATGGTCGGCGGCGCCGCGACCGTCGCGTAGTAGCCGAGCTCTGGCGCGAAGACGGTGAACTCCTTGCCGTCGTAGATGAACCGGCGGTTCTTGGCGTCGCTCCTGACGTCGATGACGAAGCCGTCGGGCCGGCGCAGCTTGTAGGTGGCGCCGCCGTTGACCTGCACGAGCTGCCCGCCAGCGGTGACGAGATCGAGGCTCGTGCGGGTGGTGATCTCTAACGTCTTCAACGTGGTGAGATAGTCGCTCATCCGCTTGAGCGCCTGCAGGGTTTCGGGCTGGACCGACGAGTCGCCGGCGGCCGGCGACGAGATCGCGCTCGGCGTATCGGCGGCGAAAGCGGGAACCGCGGCGGAGGCGACGACGAAGCTGAGACCGGCCCCGATGGCCGCGGCGAAGAAACGGCGTCTCATACGGATGCTACCCTCCAGCTGGCTGGTCCGAGGGGACGGGGTCGTCGCCCAGGTCGGAGCCGGACGCGGGCGGCGACCAAGTGCGGGAGCGGAGTCCCGATGCGGACGCCGGAATGCGGCGGGGCGTCGGCATGCGCCATGAGCCGGCGAGGGCCGATGCGGCGGGCGAGAAGAGGCGCATCAACAGCGACAGCCGGCCCTCGGGCAGCGGCAGCCAGTTCGCCAGCAGGCCTGCCTCGGGCGCCGATCGCTGCAGCAGGATGTCGAGCGAGCCGTCGGGGTTCGGGGCGGGGTCGCTGCGATCGCCGATGCCGTCGCGGTGGTCCTCGCGCGCCGGCGGCCGGGCGCAGAGCCGCCAGAAGGCGTGCGCGGGCGGCAGGCCGCTCCTGGAAAAGTGCAGGCGGTAGCGCTGCTCGCCCGCCAGCGGCAGGCCGGCGTCGTCGCGGTCGCACACCAGGCTGAGCAGGTCGTCGGGAAGCGGCGCGCCCAGGCTCGCGTAGGCCCGGGCGGCCAGCGATAGGGCGTTCGCGCCGATCTCCGGCGCGCCGCCGCCCAGCCTGCGCCACCCCGGGCTCTTCGCGGGCGTCGCCGCCGAGCGGATGGCTTCGACCGCATCGGCGAACCCGCCGGTGAGCGCGGCGATGAAGTCGGCGGTCCACTCCGCCGCGGGCGGCGGACCGCCCAGCTCGGCCCTGAGCGCCGCCACCCGCGGGCGCAGCGTCTTCTGGCTGGCGGGCGGCGCATGTTCGAGGATCGCGCCAAGCCGATGGAAGAAAATCCCGGGGCCCATCTCGACGACCTGGCGCAGGCAGGGCGGGCAAGGCGGTCCCGAGTCCGTGACGATCGGCTCCGGCTCCTCCCGCTCTGAATGCAGCGACGCCAGGCCCTGCCGCCTGGCGAGGGCGATGGTCTCGCCGACGTCGAGGCTCGCGTGGGCGCGAATCCGGCTCACCAGCCAGACCAGGGCGCCGGGCGCGCGCTTGGCCCGCAGTCCGCTCGGAAGCTCGCCCTCCCACCGCGGACCGACGAGCGCCAGCCACAGCCCGACGTCGTCGCCGGTCCGGGTTCCCACGCTGCCGAACGGCGCGCCCGCGGCGTCGATCAGCGTCAGATTGAGGAAGCGCCCGCCCACGTGCGGCAGCCGCACGACCACCGGGCCATCGGTCAGGTCGACCCAGGCGCTGGTCAGCACCATCAGCTCGTCCTGATCGTCTAACCCGGGCGCCAGAGCGCCGGCCTCGTCGGTCAGCACCCGAAAATCGTGTCCCCCAACGGGGTGATGGACGCGCACCACATCCGTCAAAACCAGCGGAAAGCAGTCGACAAACAGCGCCGCCGCGGCGCTGCGCACTGCGTCTGCGTCCATGGAGACAAGGCCCCGAGCTAACGAACAGCTTCAGTGTTCATTTCGGGACGCTCGCGGACCATCGGCTCAAACCCCGAGCCGCGAGAGCCGCCAGACCTACGCCTGGATCAGATTGTGCTTGATGGCGAAGCGGACGAACTCGGCCGCGGTGCGGGTGCCCGCCTTGCGCATCGCCGCGGCCCTGTGGCTCTCGACCGTTTTGATGCTGATGTTGAGCAGGCGCGCGATCTGCTTGTTGCCGTTGCCCTCGGCGATCAGCTGGGCGATCTCCAGCTCGCGGATCGTGAAGCTCTCCAGCTTCGAGCGCTTGCGCTCGGTCATCGCCGCGTCGAGCAGCAGCTCGGACACCGGCCAGGAGAAGTAGAGGCGGTTGGCGTTCAGCGCCGAGATCGCCGCCTCGAGATTGTTGCCGCTGTCCGACTTCAGCACGTAGCCGCGCGCCCCGGCGGCGAGGCCGTTGCTCATGGTCTCGTCGTCGTCGTGCATGGTGAAGAGCAGCACCCGGATGCTCGGACATTCCTTGCGCAGACGACGCGTCAGCGCCACGCCGTTCAGCGTCGGCAGCGACACGTCGAGCACCGCGATGTCGGGCTTTTCCTTCAGCGCCAGCGCCAGCGCCTGCTGGCCGTCCGCCGCTTCGGCGCAGACCTCCCAGCCCGGATGGCTCTCGACGACGTCACGAACGCCCTTGCGGACGATCTCATGGTCATCTGCGACCAGGATGCGCAGCATATGACCTCTCCAGATGCGGCGCCGACCCGTCCCAATGCTCGGCCGCTTTCTGCAAAATTAGGTCTCGAAGGTTGCAGATTGTGCTAACGCGATCAGTGGTTCCGGGGCGGCCAACAAAAGCTCTGCGCCACAGTTCACACGCAAATCCGACGAAATCCATCCGGCTGACGCCTAGCCCTTGCTTAGGGTTTCACCCTAGAACGGTCCGCCCGCGGCGCGGACTATTCCCTTTTTTTATCAAAGTCTTAGCCGTATGGCGTGGCGTCCGGTGCGCAATGCCGGCCCCGTGCGCGTGGCGGATTTGCACCGCCATATTGTGATCGATCGCTTCACGCCTCTTGCAGCGCGGCCACACCCATCGCCGCCAGCGCCATGCCGCCGAGGATGAACCGCGCGGCGATCGCCAGGCCGACGGCCGCGGGGGTGAGCATGGCGGTGAGGCCGGCGAGCCAGGCGCCGAGCACCAGGTCAAACGCCGCCAGCGCGGCCAGCCATCCCCAGCCGGCCGCGGCGCGGCGGCGGCGCAGCCAGCTCGCCGCGACGAGTGCGGCCGCATCGACGCCGAGAAAGCCGATGATGAGCGTCGTCAGGGCGGCCCCGCCGGCGGGCGCGCCGCGCAGCGCGAGCGCGCCGACGACAACCGCAGCCGCGGCGCTGAGCAGCCTCGAGGCGGGCTGCGCCTCGCCTTGCGCCACGCTCACCGAGGCGGCGCCCAGCAGCCCTGCCAGGATCATCGTCCAGCCCAGCACCAGGTCGGCGCCCAGGTCCGCGAACCTGGGCAGCAGCGCGCTGGCCAGGCCCAGGACCATCAGCGACACGCCCTCGGTGATGAAGCAGGGCGCCGCCCATCGGCTGGTGATGATCGCCCTGCGCCGGGCGCCCGGCATCGCGGTCATGGCTGCGCGGCGCTCAACGTGAGGCGCTGCTCCCATAAAAGCGCCCCGCGCGCGGGGCCGCGCGCGGGGCTTACGTTTGGCCCGGTCGGTGGCGCCGGACCAAGAGGGTCTGTCCCCGGGGGGAAAAGGGTGAGACAGACGCTGACAGTGTGCCGGATGCGCCGTTCGCGCGCATCGGGCAAAACCCCGAAAGCCCGCATTGCGGGAACCCACGCGCGATGGGTCAGGATAGGCGTCGGCGGATAGGTCCGCGGCGCCCGTTCGGGGCCGCCGGCCGATCGCTCGCGCCGACCGGCAGCCGCACGGTCACCCGCGAGCCGTCAGGGCCGTGGTCCACGCTCAGCGTTCCGCCGAGCTGGGCGACAGGGGCGTGCATCCCGGCGATCCCCACACCCACCGGAACCCGCAGAAGCTGCTCCTCGGCGTCGGCGCCGGCGGGGCCGTCGTCGGTGATCGTCAGCTGCGCCCAGCCGCCCCGCCTGGCCAGCGCGACGTCGACATGGGTGGCGTTCGCCAGCCGGTAGACGCTGCTCAGCGCCTCCTGCAGCACCCGGAACAGGGTGTGCTGGACCGCGGCGCTCGCCACATCCGGGCGGCCAGTGACGGCGAAGCTGGTCGCCACGCCGATCCGCGTCTCGAACCCGGCGACAAAGCGGCGGGCGGTCGCCTCCAGGCCGTCGCGCTCCAGCTGCGGCGGGTTCATCAGGTAGGAGAAGGTGCGGATCTCCCTGATCGCGGCCTGCAGCGTCTGCGACATCTCTTCCAGCAGGCGCCGCTCCGCGCGGCCTGTCCGCACGAAGCGGCGCAGCCGCGCCAGCCCGAGGCTGACCGCCACCAGGTGCTGGCTGGTCGAGTCGTGCAGCTCGATGGCGATCCGATGGCGCTCCTCCTCCTGGGCGAACAGCAGCCGATCTGCCTGCGGCGGGACCTCGCCGAGGCTTGGCGGATCATCGGGGTAGGCCAGCAGGTGGGTGCGCCGCCCCAGGCGGACCGGCGCGACGCAGACCCGCCGGGCCGCGCCGTCCGGAAGGTCCACCGTGTAGTGTCGCGCGATCCTCACCCGGTCCGACACCGCTTCCTTCAGGGCGCGACCAAGTGCTGCGGTCGCCGTCGCCGCGTCGGCGATCCCTTCGGGAACCGCCATGAAGTGCATCGCCGCGCCGACTTTGAACAGCGACACCTCCCACCGCTGCGAGCGCGGACCCAGCGGCGTGTCGCCGACGCAGGTGTGCATGAACCGCTCGATCTTGCCGGCGAGGAGGTCGCGCAGGCCCTGGCGCAGCGCGGGCGCCTCCGTTTCGGGAAAGATCGTAGAAAAGGGCGACAACATGTTCACCGGGTATAACTGGAATTACACGCAGGGCGAGCGGTGCGCCGGCGGCCGCTGATCCGCCAATGTGCGATGAGCGTCGTCGACCTGGAGCAAGGGCGAGTGTCCCCGCGCCTTGCTATTGGCGCGCGGCGATCCTCTGCAGCGCCAGCTCCGGGACCGGGATCCGGGCGGTGACGACCGTTCCGGCTGGGTCGCTGGCGATGTTGAGCGAGCCGTCCAGCTGCTCGACGCGGGAGCGCATGCCGGCGATCCCGACGCCAGGAGGGATGCCCTCCAGGTGGGCCCGGCGAAGCGGCGCAATGCCCTTGCCGTCGTCCGCGACGCGCAGCGTCAGCTCTCCCTCGCGGCTGGCGAGTTCGACCTCCACGCCTTTGGCGTGCGCATGCCTGTGGACATTGGAGAGCGCCTCCTGGATCACCCGGAAGGCCGCGTGCTGGACCATCGCGTTGGCGCGATCCACAGGCCCTTCCGATCGGAACACCGTGTTTAGGCCGGTCCGGATGCCGAACCCCTTTACGTACGCACGCGCGGTCGTCTCCAGGCCGTCACGATGCAGGCTGGGCGGCGTCATCAGGTAGGACATCACCCGGATCTCCTTGACCGCCTCGTCGAGCGAGATGGCCACGTCGTCGAGGATGCCCTGCGCCTTGGCCCGCCGGCCGATCAGACGCCGCAGGCGCGAGACGCCCATGCCGAGCGCCGCCAGATGCTGGCCGGTGGAGTCGTGCAGCTCGATCGCGATCCGCTCGCGCTCCTCCTGCTGGACCGACAGCAGCTGTTGGCTCGTGCGGCGCAGCTCCGCCCGGGCGCGGGCGACCTCCGTCAGATCCTCGTGGACCGCGATGAAGTCCGCCACGCCCGCCCGCAGCGGCGTGATCCGGATCTGCCGCCAGCAGGGGCCTGAGGGCGTGACCGCCACGTAGGCGTGCGTCAGCGTGTGCACCTCGCGCGCCAGCAGCTGGCGCATCGCCTCGTGCAGGACGCCGGCGTCGAGGTCGGGGATGATCTGCCGGCAGACCACCTCGTAGGGCGTCCCCACGCCGAGCGCGGCGCCATCGGCCTGCAGCCCGGCGAAGGTCTCGCGCCAGGCCGCGTTGACCGAAACGACGACGCCGCGCGCGTCGAGCAGCGCCATTTCGACGGCGTCGCCGTCGCCGCTGTACTCCAGGAGGCCGAACAGCGGCGGCGCGCCCTGGCCAGCCGCGTCCGCGGCGCGCCGCGGGCACAGGTGGCCTGACTGCGGCGCGGCTGAGAGCTCGCGGCTGCGGCCACGGATCAGTGAGACCGCGCCGTCCTCATCGCAGACCGGCGTCAGCGTGGTGTCCCAGCGCCGGCGGCGGCGCTCGAGCGCCATCGCATGGGTGAAACGCATCGGCTTGGCGCTGGCGGCGCACTGCAGGCAGCCCACCAGGAAAGGTCCGCCGGCGGCCGGTGGCAGCGCCTCCATCGGCGATCGTCCCGCAACCGCCGCGGCCGTGAGATGCAAGCTGCGCTCGCAGGCGGGGTTGATGAAGTCGAAGACCAGGCCGTCCGGGGTGGCCCTCAGCGCGAACAGGATGTCGGGGCTATCGCGCCAGGAACGTCCATAGTGGCCGCCGCTGAGCTTGGCCAGCTTGGCCGCATCGCTGGCGCTCGCCATCGGAGGGTCGGCGCCGGACTGATCCGTCGGCGGCGGCGCTTCGGCGCGAGAGGCTGCAGCGCGCGGCCCGACTGCGGCATGGCCTGGGTTCATTTTGACGCCCCAGGTCCCTATTTTGGGGACCTCGAGCTTGCTCCCGTTACTGCCTGACAATGCTCCAGAAAGCTTGGTCAAGCGTTTAAGATATTGGTTATTCCAAATTAAGCCTAACCACTCACAGGTGACATCGACTTCAGTTCCTGCAACCCTCGGACGGTGTTCTGCCCCCAATCCTTGGCCAAGGCGCGGAAATCCGCCCGGTTGGAGGTTCTGGTGCGATTCAACATGATTGACAAGTCGCCGGCGACCTGGCTGTCGACGACGCGGCCCAGCAGCGCGCCGGATACGGAGTCGCGCGCCTCGACCACCAGGGTGGCGGTGCCGGCCTCGCCGGAGTAGGTCCGCGAGCGGCCCCCAGTCATCTTGTCGGGCGACGAGACGGTCAGGTTGATCACTGCGGTCCGCACCCGGAGCACATCGTCGCCTGGCGCATTCACGACAGGGAACCCGCCCGCGGCGAACGACTGGGCGAAGACCTCGGTCGCGGCCTTCCCCCCTTCATCCACCATCTGCTCGATGTCTGCGTCGGTGATGCGACCGGAGAGCGAGCGCATCGTGCGGCTGTTGTACTCGCGCGCCCAGTTCTTCTTGAAGGCGACCTCGGTTGGATCCAGCATCACCTTCGTATACGGACGGAAGTCCGCACCGGGCAGCAGGTAGACATGCTGCATCCGCTTGGACTTGACGCGGACGAGATTGTCCCAGTTCTCTGGAGGGGCGGCGATGACTGCTGCCGGCGCGGCGCCAAGCGCCAATGCGGCCAGCGTCGCCAACCCGAAACCTCGACGGTTCATGCCCCACTCCGACCTTTACCCAAACGCCTGTTGGCAAACGTCGATCAGAGCCCGGGCAGGCGGTATCAGTTAAAACCCCTAAGGGCAGAATTCTGCAACCCGCAATCGAAGCCGTGGAGTGTATAGGCGGGGTTGTTTTTCTCGCTCTGACGGCAACTGCGACGCCGCATCGGCGCCCGCCGGGGTGTGGATAACCAGCCCGGTGTCTGTCCTCGGAGGCGATAATTCGCGCCCTGCGGCGCAGAGCCGTCGCCCACGACCACCGGGGCGGGAGTCGCCGTTGGGGCGACCCCGGGGAACGCCCGATGCAGCTTGGCCCTGGCGCGCGAGAAACTCGCCGCAGATGTGCGCCCGCCAAGGGCGCGCCGCACGCGAAGGGGATTGAACGATGACGGAGCAATTGCGCCGCAACGGCCGCTGGCTGACGGCGGCGATCTTCATTGGTGGCCTGGCGACCGCCAGCGTCGCGCGCGCCCAGGACACCGGCTCGCCCAGCGAAAACGAGACCCCATCGGGCTCGTCGAAGGCAGAGCCGGCTGCGGAGGCGCAGGCGGAAGCCCCGGCCGAGCAGCCTGGGGCTAAGAAGCCCGAGTTCGTGATCTACGGCGCCGCAATGGTCGACTACATCCAGGACTTCAACCGGGTGGATCCGAATTGGACCGCGGCGCTGCGGCCCTCGAAGATTCCGACCATCGCCGGCGAGTTCGGCTCGGACGGCCAAAGCATCGTCAGCGTACGGCAGAGCAAGTTCGGCGTGACCGCCGAGCAGGAAATCGCCGGCAAGCCGCTGTTCGTGAAGTTCGAGTTCGACCTGTTCGGCACCGGTGACAACGAGGGCCAGACCACCTTCCACCTCCAGCATTTCTACGGCAGTTGGGGCCCGTTCCTGGTCGGCAAGACCGACAGCAATTGGATGGACATCTCCATCTTCCCGGACACCATCGAATACTGGGGTCCGCCCGGCATGGTCTTTCTCCGCAACCCGCAGATCCGGCTCACCTACAAGACCGGCCCGCACGAGTTCGCCGGCGCCATCGAAGAGCCCAGCAACGACGTCGACCCGGGCCAGTTGCGCCTGATCGACCCGGCGCTGGGGGGCGTGCAGGGCGTCGAGCGCATTCCCGACTTCACCGGGCACTACCGCTACACGGCCGGGTGGGGGCACATCCAGGTCGGCGGCATCCTGCGTCAGGTCTCGTTCGAGACCATCGGCACGGTCGACAACGAGCCTAAGGGCAGCAAGCTGGGCTGGGGCGTCAACGTGACCTCCAACATCAAGGTCACCAAGGACAATCTGCTGCACCTCGGCGTCGTCTACGGCGAAGGCATCGCCAGCTACATGAACGACGGCGGCACCGACCTCGCGCCGGGCGGCTCGCCGATCGGGCCAGCCCCTCTGCCGTTCCCACCGCCGCCGGGCGAGCCGGTGCACGCCGAAGCCGAACCGCTGCTGGGCGTGGTGGCCTTTCTCGACCATGCCTGGAACAGCCAGTTCTCCAGCTCGATCGGCTACTCGACCACCCAGGTGAACAACTCTTCGCTGCAGGAGCCAGGGGCATTCCATTCAGGCCAGTACGCGGTTGGCAACGTGCTCTGGCGGCCCGACTCCCACATCCTGTTCGGGATTGAGTACCAGTGGGGCCAGCGGCAGGACTTCGACAAGGCCAGCGGCAACGACAACCGCATCCAGATCTCGGCGAAGTACAGCTTCACCAGCAAGGACTTCCTGCGCTAGCGCGCCGCCCGCGGCCGGCGGCGCACGGCGCTGACCGCGACCAGGCCCTCGGAGACCTCGATCGCACCGGCGCAGCGCCCGAGCGTCGCCAGCGCCGGGCCGAGCACCGCCTGGTCCTCGGGCCGCGCCAGCTCCGCGACCAGCAGCCCGCCATCGCGCAGCAGCCGGGCGGTCAGCCGCACGGTCTGGCCGAGCGCCTCGGCGTCCATGCGGCCCGCCAGCAGCAGCAGGTCGCGCGGACGGTCAGCCACTACGCAGGTCGCGCGCCAGGCGTATTCGGCATTCTGGAAGCCGGCCTGGCATAGCCGCACGATCGCCGTGAGGCCATCGGGTCCGGCGACGCTGATCAGGTCGCTCTTGCGCACGCCGGAGAGCCGCAGCGCCTTGGCGATGAAGTCGTCGCCGACCACGGCGACGGCAGCGTCGGCGTCCTGCGAGGAGGCGTTCACCCCTGGGCAGGCGCGCGCGCGGAACTCGAAGCCCATTCCACCAACTCGACTTCGTTGGTGACCGTCGTTCCGGCCTCGCCGCGAACGATCCCCGCCAGGTCCTTCAGCGCCCCGATCGCCGCGCGCTTGCCAGTGCGTTCGGCGAAACGGCAGGCGGCGTCGACCTTGGGCCCCATCGATCCGGCCGGGAAGGCGAAGCCGCGCAGGGCGGCGGGGCTGGCCCGGCGCACCGCTTTGGCGTCCGGCTTGCCCCAGTCGCGGATAGACCGCGTCGACGTCGGTCGCCATGATGAAGAGGTCGGCTCCGAGCTCGCGCGCCAAGAGCTCGGAGCAGAGGTCCTTGTCGATCACCGCCTCGATGCCGCCCAGCTTGCGGCCCGGCCCGTAGACGGTCGGGATGCCGCCGCCGCCGGCGGCGATCACCACGGCGCCCATCTCGAGCAGCCACTTGATGGGCCGCAGCTCGAAGATCCGCTTCGGCTCCGGCGAAGGCACCACGCGACGCCAGTGGTCGCCGTCCTGCTTGAAGGTCCAGCCCTTCTCAGCTTTCAGGCGTTGCGCGTCCGTCATCGCCATAGACCGGACCGATGAACTTGGTCGGGTTGGAGAAGCCGGGATCGTCGGCGTCGACCTCGACCATCGTCAGGATGGTCGCGAACGGCGCCTCGAACGGCAGCAGGTTGCCCAGCTCCTGCTCGATCATGTAGCCGATCATCCCCTCGGTCTCGGCGCCCAGCACGTCCAGCGGATAGGTCTCGTCCGGCTTGTAGGCCGCGCCCTGCAGGGCCAGCAGGCCCACCTGCGGGCCGTTGCCGTGGGTGATCACCAGCGCGTTGCCCGGTTGGATCTGCGCTAGCGCGGCGGCGGCGATGCGGATGTTGGCGCGTTGCGCCTCGGCCGTCATCGGCTCGCCGCGGCGCAGCAGCGCGTTGCCCCCGAGGGCGACCAGGATCCGCATCGCCCCTAGTCCGCCAGCGTCGCGACGAGCAGCGCCTTGATCGTGTGCATGCGGTTCTCTGCCTGCTCGAAGGCGATGTTGGCCTCCGACTCGAAGACGTCCTCGGTCACCTCCATCGAGGTGATGCCGAACTGCTCATTGATGTCGCGCCCGGTCTTGGTCTCCAGATTGTGGAAGGCCGGCAGGCAGTGCATGAACTTGGTGCGCGGGTTGCCGGTGGCGTGCATCATCTCGGCGTTCACCTGCATAGCGTTTCAGCAGTCGAGATGCGCTCGGCCCAGACGTCCTTGGGCTCGCCCATCGACACCCAGACGTCGGTGTGGATGAAGTCGACGCCGGCGACGGCCTGCTTCGGATCGTCCGTGATGGTCAGCTTGCCGCCGTACTTGGCCTCCAGTCCCTTCGCCGTCTTGACGTAGCTCTCCTCGGGCCACAGCGACTTGGGCCCGCAGATGCGCACGTCCATGCCCACCAGGCAGCCGACGATCATCAGCGAGTGGCCCATGTTCGAGCGGGTGTCGCCCAGGTAGGCGAACTTGATCTCGTGCAACGGCTTGTCGCTGTGCTCGCGCATCGTCATCACGTCGGCCAGCATCTGGGTCGGGTGGTATTCGTCGGTCAGGCCGTTGAAGACCGGCACGCCCGCGTACTTCTGCAGCTCCTCCACCGCCTCCTGGGCGAAGCCGCGAAACTCGATCGCGTCGAACATCCGACCCAGCACGCGCGCCGGTGTCCTTCACCGACTCCTTGTGGCCCATCTGCGAGCCGGAGGGATCGAGATAGGTGACGTGCGCGCCCTGGTCGTGGCAGGCGACCTCGAAGGCGCAGCGCGTGCGCGTCGAACTCTTCTCGAAGATCAGCACGATCTCCTTGCCGACCAGGTGCTGCTGCTCGGTGTGAGCGTACTTGGCGCGCTTCAGGTCGCGGGCCAGGTCGAGCAGATACTGGAACTCGCGCTGGGTGTAGTCCTGCACGGTCAGCAGCGACCGATTGCGCAGATTGAAACTCATGGGGCGTTCTCCGGAACGGGGGGATGCGTCGTCAGTGAACCGGCTCGCGCCAGATCGGGCAGGTCATGCAGTGGCCGCCGCCGCGCCCGCGGCCGAGCTCGGACCCTCGCACGGTGATCACCTCGATCCCGGCCTTGCGCAGCAGCGTGTTGGTGTAGGTGTTGCGGTCATAGGCGACGACGACGCCGGGCTCGAGCGCCACGACGTTGTTGCCGTCGTCCCACTGCTCGCGCTCGGCCTCCCAGGAGTCGCCGCCGGTCTCGATGACGCGCAGCGCGTTGAGGCCGAGCGCGTCGCGCACGACGTCGAGCATCGGCCGGTTCTCAGGCCGCACGTCCATCGCATAGCCGTCGCCGTTCGGCCGGATCGCAGTAGCACTCGACCTGGTCGACCACCTCGCGGAACACCGTGCAGGCGTCGCGGTCGCAGAAGGCTGAAGACGGTGTCCAGGTGCATCGCCGAGCGCGGCCTTGGGCATCATGCAGGCGATCACCTGCGTGGCGCCCTCGCCCTTGAAGAGCGCGACTGGGCCACCTGGCCGACCGCCTGGTGGGTGGTGCGCTCGCCCATGCCGATCAGCACCACGCCCTTGCCGACCGGCATCACGTCGCCGCCTTCCATGCTGGCGCCGGTGAACGCCTCGTCGCTGTCGCCGAACCAGAAGGCGAAGCCGCCGTCCCTGAAGTCGGGATGGAACTTGTAGACGGCCCGCTGCAGCAGCGTCTCCGGCTGGCGCGCCGGCCAGAACATCGGATTGCAGGTGACCCCGCCGTAGATCCAGCACGACGGGTCGCGCTGGAACAGCGAGTTGGGGATCGGCGGCACGATGAAACTCGTCGCCGCCCAGCGCGTGCGAGCAGCAGCTTCGAGCCCTCCGAGGCTTCGGCAGGTCCTGCATCGCGATGCCGCCGATCAGGATCTCGGCCAGCTGCGGCGGCCGGGCATCTCGTCGAGCCACGGGCGGATCGCGACGGCGACCAGCGGCCCGACGCTGTTCGGCGTGATGCGGCGGTCGAGCACCCAGGCGCGCGCCTCGCCGTCGGCCAGCGTCTCGGCCAGCAGCTCGTGCAGGTCGAGCACCTCGACGCCGCGCTCCTGCATCTTCAGCACGAAGTCGTAGTGGTCCTTCTGGGCCTCGTGCACCCAGATCACGTCGTCGAACAGCAGGTCGTGGCAGTTGCCGGGCGTCAGCCGCTGGTGGGCCAGGCCGGGCCGGCAGACCATCACGGTCTTCAGCTTGCCGACCTCAGAGTGAACGCCGAATGTCCGTTGCATGACGCCTCTCGACAGTCTGTGTGATCCGTGGACGGATGGAATCAGGCCTCATGGTTCGCCAGAGGACCGTTGCCGGTGAGGAGCGAGTAGACGGCGAAGAGGGCCACGGCGGTGAGCGCGATCGCGACGATCGCCTCGACGGGCGAGAACAGCCGCTCGCGCCGCTCGCGGCGGGCGATCATGTAGACCACCGTCGCCGGGGCGAAGAGGATGGTGGTGAGCAGCAGGTCCCTGACGTTGGCCGCGTAGCAGAGCCAGAGCCCGTAGAGCGTCGCGACCGCGCCGATGGCGATATCGCGCGTGCGGGCCGCGCCGTCGCCCTCGTAGGTCTCGCCGCTCAGCGCCAGCTTCAGCGCGTAGGCGCCCGAGAACACGTAGGGCGGCAGGATGGCGACCGAGGCGATCGTGTAGAGGAACTGGTAGCTGGAGCTGGCGAACAGCGTGACGATCAGGAAGAGCTGCACGAGCCCGTTGGTGATCCACAGCGAGTTGATCGGCGATCCGGCCGCGTTCTCGCCGGCGAACCAGCGCGGGAAGGTCCCGTCCTTGGCTGCGGCGTAGGGAATCTGTGCGCAGAGCAGCGTCCACGACAGGAACGCGCCGCCGACGCTGACCACGAGCCCGATGCTGATCAGCCCCGCGCCCCACTTGCCGACCAGGCTCTCCAGCACGCCGGCCATCGAGGGCACCGGCAGGCCCGCCAGCTCCTTCTGGGTGAGGATGCCGGTCGAGAGCAGCGAGACCAGCACGTAGATCGTCAGGGCGCCGAGGAAGCCGATCAGCGTCGCCGCGCCGACGTCGGAGCGTTTGGCGGCATGTTCGCTGTAGACCGAGGCGCCCTCGATCCCGATGAACACCCAAAGGGTGACGATCATCGTCGAGCGCACCTGGTCGGCGATCGAACCCAGGCCCTCGGCCCCGCCCTGCGGCGCGCCCGAGAGGTTCAGGGTGAACTTGTTGAAGTTGAACGCGAAGACGGCGATCAGCACGAACGCCACCAGCGGCGTCAGCTTGGCGATCGTGGTGACGACGTTGACGAAGGCCGCCTGCTTGACCCCGCGCAGCACCAGCGCGTGCAGCGTCCATAGCGCCAGCGAGGCGCCAAGCACCGACTGGATGTTGTTGCCCTTGCCGAACAGCGGGAAGAAAAAGGCCAGCGAGCCGAAGATGGCGACCGCGTAGGAGACGTTGCCGACCCAGGCGCTCACCCAGTAGCCCCAGGCCGACTGGAAGCCGACGTAGGGCCCGAAGCCGGCGCGGGCGTACGCGTAGGGGCCGCTGTTCAGCGCCGGCTTGCGCATCGCCAGCCCCTGGTAGACGAACGCCAGCATCAGCATGCCGACGCCGGTGATCGCCCAGCCGATCATGATGGCGCCGGGCGCGGCGTGGGCGGACATGTCGCCCGGCAGGCTGAAGACGCCGCCGCCGATCATCGAGCCGATGACAAGTCCGACCAGCGGCAGCAGCGAGAGCTTCCCGGCTTCCTGCGGCGTGGCGGGCGCGGCGGCCTTCGCTCCGCGTTGCGGCTGGACGAAGGTCGTGGACATCGGGCCGTCCTCCTCCAACGAGGGTTCGCGATCTCGCTGCGGTCCCTCCGGACGACGGCGGCCTTCAGCTCGTGAGGCCGGTTCCCGCCCGACGCGGCGTTCTGGCACGATCTCAAGCCGGCCCATGACGGCCTATCGGCGCAAACCCGCAGGGGCCTGAGGGCCGCACCCCATGCGCGACGCGGCGCTCCAATCGCGGCTCTGCGGACCTTCCACGCTCGCGGCGTCGGGAGCATCGAGCCCCCCGATGCGCCTCGGGCCTCCGCGCCGGTCCGATCGGCTGATCACCCGATGCGGCTTCGTCGTCCGCGGGCCACTCTTGCGCGGGCGGAGGCAGCGCGGTTGGAGAGACGCCCGTCAGACAGCGCCGAGGCGCCGCCACTCGACTTCGGTCGGGTCGAGGAAGCGGGACCCGCGGGGCCGTTCAGGGTGACGGCCGCGACGGTCGAAGGCGTTCGGTTGCTGGCCTCGACCGAGGAGCTCGAAGAGGTCATCCGTACAAAGAATTTCTTTTGGCTCGACCTCTGCGGCGGCCTCGAGGCGGAGCGCGCCGCGTATCTCTCGGCCTTGAGGCTCAGCGAGCCGGACGCCGCCTGGCTGCAGCGGTTCGGACAGCCGGGCCGGCTGGCGATCGCCCGCCAGCGGCTGTGCGCGGCGACGTGGCTGTGGGAGCGCCTCGGCGGCGGGCTGACCGAGGTCCACCTGCTCTGCCTGAGCGGGCGGATCGTGACGGTGTGGAACGGCGAAGCGCGGGTGCTGGACGAGATCAGGGCGCACTTCGTCGAGCGGCTCGACGAGCTCGCCAAGAGCCCGTTCGAGGCCGGCGCGATCCTGCTGCAGCTGCTGCTCGCCAGGGTGCACATGGCGATCAGCGAGATCGACGCGCGGCTGCAGGCGACGCAGGCGCTGCTCCGCGCGGGCGTCGGCCCGACCGACTTCGTCCGCTTCAGCGAACAGATGCAGCGGCTGCAATCGTCCTGGTCGGCGATCGACCGCTACTCGAGCGAGGTGAGAACCGCCATCATCGGCATCGAGGCGCTGCCCGGCGTCGACGCCGGCGCGGCCCGCGAGCTCAACGACTATGCCGGGCAGGTCGAGCACCTGGAGCACCGGCTGCAAGAGCGAAGCCGCTGGGGCCTCGACCTCTTGCAGGACTACGCGACCGGCGTCGCGCAGCGCCAGAGCGAGCAGATCAGCCGGCTGACCCTGGTCTCGCTGATCTTCCTGCCGATCACCTTCCTGACCGGCTTCTTCGGCATGAACTTCAAGTGGATGATGGTCCTGGTCGAAAGCCCCGCCGCCTTCCTCGTGCTGGGGCTGGCCGCGCCCGTGCTGGTGGTCGCCGCCACCCTGGTCTGGCTGCGCCGGCGCGGACTGATCTAGCCGCGCCGCGCGCTCAGTAGCGCTGCTCGACGAAGCGGCGGCCGGCGAGGCTCGCCTTATCGTCGAACTTGTGCGCGTGCGACCGCTTCGGCAGCTTCACCTTCTCCCGGCGGACGCGCTTGTAGGGGACCTGCGAGAGGATGTGGGAGATGCCGTTCAGGCGCGCGCGCTTCTTGTCGTCCGAGCGCAGGATGAACCACGGCGAGGCCTCGGTGTCGGTCGCCTCCAACATCAGGTCGCGCGCCTTCGAGTAGTCGTACCAGCGCGAGTACAAGTCGAGATCCATCGGGCTGAGCTTCCACTGGCGCAGCGGGTCGTTGATGCGCGCGTCGAAGCGCCGGTCCTGCTCGTCCATGCCGACCTCGAGCCAGACCTTGATCAGCTGGATCCCGGACTGGATGATCCAGGCCTCGGCCTTGGGGCAGCCCTCCAGGAAGCGGGCGTGCTCCTCCGGCGAACAGAACCCCATCACATAGTCGACGCCGGCGCGGTTGTACCAGCTGCGGTCGAAGATCACGATCTCGCCGGCCGCAGGGAACGGGGTGAAGTAGCGCTGCATGAAGAGCTGGGTCTTCTCGCGCTCGGTCGGCGCCGGCAGCGCCACGACCCGGAAGGTGCGCGGGCTGACCCGCTCGGAAATCGCCTTGATGATGCCGCCCTTGCCCGCCGTGTCGCGCCCCTCGAACACGATGATGATGCGCGCGCCGGTGCTCTTCACCCAGTCCTGCAGGTAGCAGAGCTCCACCTGCAGCTTGCGCAGCTCCGCCAGGTATTCCTTGTTCTTCATCTTCGGCCGAGGGCCGGGGCCGCCTGGTTGGTCCTTCATGACGCCTCCCGCTGGCGATGCGATTGCCCGGTCAGCCCGCCTGCGGCTTCGACCAGGCGCCGGTCTCGACGTTCCAGCCGCCGCCCAGCGCCTTGTAGAGGCTGACGACGGCGAGCAGCTGGTCGCGCTCAGTCTGGGCGAGCTCGTATTCGGCCGGGTAGAGCTGCTGCTCGGCCTCCAGCACCTCGAAGTAGCTGGCGCGGCCGTTGTCGTAGCGCAGCCGCGCGATGCTCTCCGACCTGCGCAACGCGGTGATCTGGCCCTCGAGGCTCTCGCGCTGCCTGACCAGCGTCTGCTGGGCGATCAGCGCGTCGGAGGTTTCCTGGAAGGCCGTCAGGATGGTCTTCTTGTACTCGGCGACGGTCTCGTCCCAGAACGCCTGCCGCTGGTGATAGACGGCCTGCAGCCGTCCGCCGGTGAAGATCGGTCCGGCGGCGCTGAGGGCGATGCTCCAGAGGCCGAAGCCCTGCACGCCGTGGCCGAAGCCGACGCCTTCGCCGCCGACCAGGGTCGAGAGCCCGATGGTCGGATAGAAGTTGGCGAGGGCCACGCCGATCTCGGCGTTGGCGTTCACCATGGTCTGCTCGGCCGCCAGGATGTCCGGGCGGCGCTTCAAGAGCGCCGTCGTCTCGCCGACCGGCGTCGGCGGCAGGGTCTGCTCGGTCAAGAGGCGACCCCGCTCGATCGGGCCGGGCGAGCGGCCCGCCAGCACGCACAGCGCATTCTCCTGCTGCGCGATCAGGCGCTTCAGGGTCGCGACATTGGCCAGGCTGCTCTGGTAGAGCGCCTGGGAGCGCTGCACCGGCAGATCCGAGTCCTTCCCGGCCTTGAAGCGGTCGTTGAAGAGATCGAACGTCCGCCCGTAGGCGGCGGCGCTGTCCTGGGCGATCGCGAGCTCGCGGTCGAGCTCCAGCAGCCGGAAGTAGCCGGCCGCCAGATCGGTCACCAGCGTCAGCATGACGCCGCGGCGCACGTCCTCCTGGCCGAGCAGGTTGGCTTCGGCCGCCTCGGTCGAGCGTCTGATCCGGCCCCAGATGTCGAACTCCCAGGCCGCGTTGATCAGGCCGCCGAACGTGCCGTAGGCGGCGCTGGCGGCGCTGTTGTGGCCCGCCACCACCGCCTCCTCGCCGCCGGCGCCGAGGTTGTAGCCGATCTGCGGCGCGCCCTGAGCCTGCGCCTGAGCGACGATGTCGCGCGCCTGCTCGATGCGTGAGACGGCCACCTGCAGGTCGTAGTTGTTGTGCAGCGCCTCGGTGATCAGGGCCTGCAGTGGCGGGTCGTTGAAGACGCTCCACCAGGGTAGGTCGGCGATCGAGGCGGCGTCCGCCGGCGTCATCTGATCGCGGAATGTCGTCGGCACGGAGACCGGCGGCTGCTTGTAATTCGGGCCCATCGTGCAGTCGGCAAGCAGCAACGCCGGAATCGTCGCCAGCAGAAGCCGCCGCGCGGCCGATCTAAGAGAGATGTTCGGCTTCATTGCAGCACCTCGTCACTGGACCGCGGCCAGCATTTTTCTGAACCTGGACAGGGTGTAAGCGGTGTAAGCCGAGCCGATGACGAACATCAGCGCCATATCCTTCCAGACCATCGAGAAATCGGCGTTGCGGAACAGCACGGCCTGCGAGAAGGCGACGAAGTGCGTCGAGGGCACGAACTGCATGATGTTCTGCAGCACCACCGGCATGCTCTCGAGCGGCGTGTTGCCGCCGGAGAGCAGGTTCATGACGATGAAGACCGGGAAGGCCAGCAGCCCGAACTGCGGCATCGAGCGCACCAGCGTCGCCAGCATGATCCCCAGCGCCGTCACCGAGAACAGGTAGATGCCGAGCCCGGACGCGAACAGCGGGATCGAGCCCAGCGCGATCGGCACGCCGATGGCCCCCTGCACGACCACGAAGATCGAGGCCAGCGCCGCGGCCACCACGACCAGCCCGTTCGCCCAGATCTTGGCGAACGCCAGCTCGAAGGGCCGCAGCGGCATCACCAGCAGGTGCTCGATGTTGCCGTGCTCGCGCTCGCGCAGCACCGCCGCGCCGGTGAGGAAGATGGCCAGCACCGAGATGTTGTTGATCACCTGGTTCACCGCCACGAACCAGCCCTGCTGGTAGTTGGCGTTGAAGCGCCCGCGCGTATCGAGCCCGATCAGCGGCTGGTTGTTGGGGTTGTTCGCCGCCGACCAGTAGGGCGAGAGCGTCGGCGTGACGATCTTCTGGATGTAGCTGGGGCCGCGGCCGGCCTGGCTCATCGCGGTGGCGTCGGTGACGATCTGGATCTGCGGGTTGGCGTTCTTCTCGAGGTCCTGCTGGAAGTTGGGCGGCACGTCGACCACGAAGGTGTACTGGCCGCGGTCCATGTCATGGTTGATGTCGCCGAACGGGATCACGGCCGCCGGCAGGAACTGCGGCGGCAGCATGGATTCGCGGACCGTCCGAGAGGCTTCCGAGCCGTCTTCGTCGACGATGGCCACCGAGGCGTTGACGACATCCATCACCGCGCTCTTGGCCGGCGTGTAGATCGCGAAGGTGAAGGCGTAGAAGATCAGGAACAGCAGCACCGGGTCCTGAGAGAGGCTGACCAGTTCCTTCAGGCCGAGCTGGAAGATGTGCCCGATCGCCTTCATCGCTACTTCTCCTGCTTGGTCAGGAGCGCGACGGAGAGCCCGAAGTAGATGGCCGCGATCACCGCCAGCCAGGCGATGTTGGGCCACAGCTCCGGAAACCCGAGCGCCTTGGTGAAGGCGCCGACGCTGACCTTCTGGAAGTAGGTGCTGGGGAAGATCTTGGCGGCCAGCGCAGCGCCCCCGGTCAGCGACGAGGCCGGCACGAACATGCCCGAGAACTGCGTCGCCGGCAGGATGGTGATGATCGCCGCCGCGAAGATCGCCGCCGTCTGGGTGGCGGCGAACACCGAGATCAAGAGGCCGAACCCGGTGCTGGCCAGCACATAGATGATCCCGCCGAGGATCAGCGTCAGCGCGCTGCCCTTGATCGGCACGTGGAAGAGGAAGATCGCGAGGAGCACCAGCGTGGCGAACTGCACGAGCGAGACCGCCACGTAGGGCAGCTGCTTGCCCAGCAGGAACTCCGCCTTGGTGGCGGGCGCCGCGTAGAAGTTGGCGATCGATCCCAGCTCCTTCTCGCGCACCACGCTGAGCGCCGTCAGCATGCTGGGGATCAGGATCAGCAGCAGCATGATGTCGCCCGGCACCATGGCGTAGACGCTCTGGAAAGACTGGTTGTAGAGGGCGCGCGTGTTGTACTGGGCCGGCTGACCCTGCGGCGGCAGCCCCTTGCCGTCGCGCACCTGGCTTTCGTACTGGTCGGTCGAGGTCTCCACGTAGCCGCGCACGGTCTCGGCGCGGAACGGAACGGCGGCGTCCACGTACGCCATCACCGTGGGCTGCGCGCCTCTAGTCAGGTCGCGCTCGAAGCCGGATGGGATCTCGAGGGCGAAGCGCAGCTCGCCGTTCCGGAGACGACGGTCGAGCTCCTGGTAGTCGAAGATCGGCGGTCGCTCGTCGTAGTAGGCCGAGCCCCGGAACATGTCCGAGTAGAGGCGGCTGGCCTGGCTGCCGTCCTGGTCGAAGACGGCCCACTTGACGTGGTTGACGTCCAGCGAGATGCCGTAGCCGAAGACGATCATCAGGAGAATCGGGCCGGCCACCGCGAAGGCGAGGCGCACCGTGTCGTGGCTGAGCTCGATCGCCTCGCGGCGCGCGAAGGCCCAGACCCGGGAGAGGCTGAAGCGGCCGGGCCGCGCGTCCCTATGCGCCTTTGGGGGCTCCTGGGCGGCGACGGCCTGGGCCTGGGCCTTCTGCTCGGCCTGCACCTGCGTCGCCGCGTCGGCGGCGGCGGCGTCCTCCAGATAGCCGATGAAGGCTTCCTCCAGCGTCGCTGCCTTGCGCGCTGCGACCAGCTCGGCCGGCGGCCCCTGCGCCAGCACGCGGCCGCGGTGCATCATCGACATGCGGTCGCAGCGCTCGGCCTCGTTCATGAAGTGGGTGGAGAGGAAGATGGTCACGCCCTTCTCGCGCGAAAGGCGGATCAGCAGCAGCCAGAAACCGTCGCGCGCCACCGGATCGACGCCGGAGGTCGGCTCGTCGAGGATCAGCACGTCGGGCTCGTGCAGGACGGCCACGGCCAGCGACAGCCGCTGTCGGATGCCGAGCGGCAGGCTGAGGGCCAAGGTGTCGGCCACCGTCTCCAGCTGGAAGTCGGTCAGCAGCTCGGCCACCCGCGCCTGCGCCTTGTCCGCCGGCAGGTCGAAGAGGCGCGCGTGCAGCACCAGGTTCTGACGCACCGTCAGCTCGGTGTAGAGCGAGAACGCCTGCGTCATGAAGCCGACGTTGCGGCGCGAGTTCACGTCGCCGCCCTCCACCGCCACGCCGTTCAGCTGCGCCTCGCCCTCGGTGGGCGGCAGCAAGCCGGTCAGCATCTTCATCGTGGTGGTCTTGCCGCAGCCGTTCGAGCCCAGGAATCCGAAGATCTCGCCGCGCTCGATGCGGAAGTTGACGTGGTCGACGGCGGTGAACGCCCCGAACTTCTGCGTCAGACCGTGGGCCTCGATCACCGGCGGGCCGCCGGTCGGCACGTAAGGCGTGATGACCGGCTCGACGTGCCCGCGCCGCGCCTCCTCGGGCAGCATCTTGATGAAGGCCTTCTCGAGCGTCGTCTCGCCGGCGCGGCTGCGCACCTCGTCGGGCGTGCCCGTGCCGATCACCTTGCCGGCGTTCATCGCCATCAGCCAGGCGAAGCGCTCGGCCTCGTCCATATAGGCCGTCGCCACCAGCACGCTCATCGTCGGCCGACGCTCGCGGATGCGATCGATCAGCTCCCAGAACTGCCGCCGCGCCAGCGGGTCGACCCCGGTCGTCGGCTCGTCGAGGATCAGCAGGTCGGGGTCATGGATCAGCGAGCAGCAGAGGCCCAGCTTCTGCTTCATGCCGCCCGAGAGCTTGCCGGCCGGCCGCTCCCTGAACGGCGTCAGGTCGGTGCTGGCCAGGAGGTCGTCGATCCGCCACTCGCGCTCGTCCTTCGACTGGCCGAACAGGCGCCCGAAGAAGTCGATGTTCTCGAAGATCGAGAGGGTCGGGTAGAGGTTCTTGCCGAGCCCCTGCGGCAGGTAGGCGATCCGCGAGGCGACCTCGTTGCGAAAGCGTGGGCTGGCGATGTCGCCGCCCAGCACCTGCACCGTGCCGGACTGGATCTTGCGCACGCCGGCGATCATCGCCAGCAGCGTCGACTTGCCGACGCCGTCGGGCCCGATCAGCCCGACCATCTTGTTGGCCGGTATGTCGATGCTGATGTCGTCCAGCGCGACGGTCTTGCCGTAGTGCTGGGTGACGCCGCCGACGCGCACGACCCACTCGGCCGTTGCGGCGTCCATTACGGTTGCCCGTTGGATGCGACGTTGGCGGGCGCGTTCGTGGCGGGGGCCCCGCCGGTCGGCTGCCAGAGGTTGGCCGGCGGCATTCCCTTGGACTCCAGGTTCGTCGGCCAGCTCGCGCTGGTGTTCCAGCGCACGTAGCCCATGCCCGGCAGGCCCACCTTCACGAGCGGCTCCCACTCGCGCAGGCGGTTCTTGTCGAGTTGCAGCTTCACTCGGAACGTCAGGTTGTGGCGCTCCTCGGCGGTCTCGACGGTCTTCGGCGTGAACTGCGCGACCGGGGAGATGAAGGAGACGTAGGTCCGGACCGGATAGTCCGGCGCGGCGTCCAGCACGATACGCGCCTCGGAGCCCAGCGGGATCTTCCCGGTCACCGCCTCGGGCAGGTAGACGTACATGTAGACGTCGCTGAGATCGTTGACGGCGTACACGCGGCCGCCGGCGGGCAGCACCTCGCCGGGTTCCGATAGCCGGGTCTCGACCCGCGCGCGGATCGGCGAGACCAGGGTGGCGTCGTTGATCTCGGCCTGCAACCGATCCGCGGTGGCCTTCGCCGCGTCGATCGTCGCTGCGGTCTGCACGACCGACACCTTGGCGCTGTCGAGCTCGGCCCGGCTCGCCAGCATCTTGGCGTTGTCGAGCTCCGCTTCCTGCTGGCTGACCGCGCCCTTGCCGACCAGCTCCTCGGAGCGCGCATAGTCCTTGGCGGCGTAGTCGTAGGCGGCCTGTTTCACGCGCACCTGGGCGAGGGCGACGTCGCGGCCGTCCTGCGCCTGCTTGATCTGCGCCTGCGCTTCGCGCAGCTGCGCTTCCAGCGCGGTGGTGTCCATCCGAGCGACGACCTGGCCGGCCTCGACCGTGTCGCCCTCGTCGACCAGCACGTCCTTGATGCGGCCGGGATACTTGGTGGAGATGTAGATCTCCTTGGCCTCCAGCCGGCCATTGCCGCCGGCGAAGCCCGGCGGAAGCGGAGGCTTCCTGAGCAGGAACCACGCGCCAACGCCGCCGATGACGAGGACGGCAGCAACAATGATGATGATTACTTGTCTCGACATTGGGGCGGCTCGCTTCAACCTGCGTCAGCGGGCGCTCAGCTGTCCTTGAAGGCGCATATCCTTAGGGCCCCGCCCGACATCTTGGAGCATCCGGACGGCACGGTATCGACACGTCGCGGGGCGGGTATCGGGTGAATTCCCGGGATCGCAACGGTTGCAGCCCTCTCGCTGCGGCAGCGCCTACCGCGGATTGAAACGCCGGCGGGGCGATCCGTAAGGCGCCGCACCGGCAAAGCTCGGGATTCACGTGCGAGCAGGCTGGGCATTCCACCCGATGCCGAGCCTTCGGCTGCCGCAGGAAGCTGGCGCCTCACCCGAGTAGAGACCTGGAGGGGTCAAAATGAACAGCCGCAAACATGCGCTTCTGATCACAGCTGTGCTGGTGGCAGGTGGCCTCGGCCTCAGCGCCTGCGCCACCGAAGACTACGTCAACCAGCAGGTCGGGGCGGTGAAGACCCAGGTCGATGCGCTGAACGCCAAGGTCGACGGGAACAGCAGCCAGATCCAAGCCCTGAACGGGCAGGTCCAGGACTCCACCAAGAACGCGCAGGACGTCGTAGCCCGCATCCAGGCGCACGAGACCGGGCAAGGCTTCGCGCATCAGGTCCTGAGCACGGACAATTCGACGAACTTCGAAACGGCCAAGTGGTCTCTGTCGTCGGAAGACCAGACGGCGCTGACCGCCTTCGCCCAGAAGCTCGTGTCCGACAACCAGGACGTCTACGTGGAGATTCACGGCCACGGCGACTTGCGCGGCTCGACCCAATACAATCAGGCGCTGGGGCTGAAGCGCGCCGAGGCGACGCGGCATTACCTCGCCGAGCAGGGCGTGCCGCTGCACCGGATGTCGGTGATCTCCTACGGCGAGGCGAGCCCGATATCGACCAACGAAACGGCGCAAGGGCAGTCCGAGAACCGTCGGGTGACGCTCGTCGTCGTCGCCCACTGACCATCCTCCTCCAGGCGAGCGGCGGGCGGGTCCGGCATCGGGCCCGCCCTGTTCGCACGCCGGATGACGGGCCGCGGACGTGGCGACGGGGGCGTGTCCGCGGCGACCACTCCAATTGAAGGATGGCGGCGGCGCCCAAAAGCCGCCCGATCGCCGCCTCAATCTCTCGTACGCAACAGCGTTCCGTCATCCGGTCTCGACCGGATAGCCGCGCGATAGGGCGGCTGCGAGGTTCGCGCCGCTCATGCATCGCCAAAAAGGTCGGAGGTTCAACAATGAACAAGCGATTGCTATTCGCTGCCGCGGCTTCGATCGCGGTCGCGTCCGCGGCCTCGGTCGCTGACGCCCAGACCACCACGCCGGACATCTGGACCGGACCCTACGTCGGCGCCAACGTCGGCGGAACCTGGGGCGACACGTCGCTTCGCGCCACAGCGGCCCCGGGCAGCGGCGCGGTGGTCATACCGCCGGGCGACGTCGCCGAGATCCTCGGCACGCCAGTCACCACCAACTCGTCGACGGCCGGTTTCACCATCGGCGGCGAGCTCGGCTACAATTGGCAGCAGGACCACTGGCTGCTCGGCATCGAGACCGACGGCGGCGCCTTCGACATCCGTCAGCAACGGAACCACACCTTCCAGTCGACCGCGCTTGTCAATCCGCCGATCTTCTTCACCATCAGCCAGAACGTGAAGACCGACTGGATGTGGACCCTGCGGCCGAGGGTCGGCTACGCCTGGGGGCCGTGGCTGGCCTACATCACGGGCGGCCTGGCGGTGACGGACGCCCGGATCTCGGCCGCCTATGCGGACACCCGGGTCCCGGCGAACGTCGCCAGCTTCACCTTCTCCAGCACGCGGACCGGCGGCGTCGTCGGCCTCGGCGGCGCCTGGATGTTCGCGCCGGGCTGGTCGGGCAAGATCGAGTACCTCTACAGCGACTTCGGCAAGGCGAGCGGAAGCGTGCCGGTGGGCAACTTCGCCGTCTTCACCTCGTCGGCGAACATCCGCGCCAACGTCGTGCGCACCGGCATCGACTACAAGTTCTAGTCGCCCTCGCGCGGCGGCCGCGCTCAGGCAGCGCGGCCGCCGTGGAGCGTCGCCCAGGGCCGGCGGTAGCCGCAGCCGCGCCAGTTGGCGGGCGCAGGCCGCAGCGCGGCTTCGCCGACAAGGCGGCTGGACAGCGCCGTCACCCCTTCGTCCCGCGAGGATGTCGCGCCCGGCGGCGGCGGGCTGTCGGCCTTCGCATCCGCGAGGCCGGTTGCGGCGTTCAGGCTCGAGGTCATGATCGGCTCCGGGCAGTTCGACGCCGCGGACTTCAGGACCGGGGTAGACGCCGCTCAATTCGGGGAATCCCCTAGTCATCAGCGGTCGAGGGTTTAGCTAGGTAGCGGAAGCGCGGACTGGAGGCTGACATGAGACTGAGTGGCGTCCTGACAACGGTGCTCTTGCTGGCCGCGCCCGTCGCGGCGGGCGCTCAGGGACACGGCGGTATGGCCGGGGGTCATGGCGGCGCGGTGGCAGTCGCCGCGGCGCACGGCGGCCCCGGGTGGGGACACGCCGGCGCGTGGCATGGCGCGGGTTTCCACGGACCGGACTTTGGCCATGGCTTCGGCCCCGGGTTCGGCCATGGCTTCGACCACGATCACTTCTTCCACGGCCGCTTCCACGACCACGGGTTCGTGTGGGGCTGGTACCCCTACTGGGGCTGGCCGGACTGCGGCGCCGACGGCGACAGCTGCAACTGGGGCGATGAGAGCGATCCCGGCGCGCCGTCGGACGACTATGGCTACACCGAAGGACCGCCGCCGCCCGAGGCGTCCTGCGGCGGCTGGGTGCGGCGCGGCGGCCGCTACGCCTGGGCGCCGAACGCGTGCAGCGACCCGCCGCCCGCCGATCCGCCACGCCATGAGGTTGCCTCCAACGAATGCAGCGACTGGGTCTGGCGCACGGACCTGCATCACTCGGTCTGCAAGCGCGCGGCGCACGCGGCGGGCTGACGCTCGCGCAAGCGCCTAGCCCCCGGCGGCCGGCGGCGGCGGCCGCGGCGGCAGCGATCGCAACGCGGCGATCATGTTCTGCGGCGCCACCCGGATGACGCCCGAGCGCGGGCTGTCGATGTCGGCGATCAGGAAGAGCGAGATCGACAGCAGCAGCGGCAGCACCAGCAGGGTGACCACGCTCACACGGGATTCGACCCGCCCCAGCAGGGCGTTGCAGGTGATCGCCACCGTGAGGAGCAGGACCCAGGTCGACAGCGGAATGCGGTTCCACCAGGCGGCCTGGGTGTAGCCCTGCGCGTTGATCACGTCGTTCATGCCGGACACGACCAGCATCATCGGCGCCGTGGGCTGGGCGGCCGCCACCGGCGCCACCGTGTTCCACAGCTCGTTCTGCAGCCGGGCCGTCTCCGCGCCGATCCGGCTCAGCCGCCCCTGGTGGCGCTCTTCGTAGTAGAGGATCCGCTGCTGCGTGTAGCTGACGAGCAGAGCGTGGACGCGGGCGGCGGCCGGCGCGGGCAGCAGGTCGGCGCGCACGTACTCGGTGCCGATCGCGTTGGCTTCAGCCTCCTCGTAGTTCTTGCGCTGGTCGTAGCGGCCGACCGCCATCGCCAGGCTGAACCCGATGAGCAGGGCCAGCAAGGTCAGCGAGGCGTTGAGCACGGTGGCGATCTCTTCGCGCTCCGGGTCGCCGGCGAACCGGCTCCTGCGCGCCAGCCTCCCGCCGAAGGCCGCGAGCCATTGCAGCAACAGCGAAACCACCAGGAGCACGAGCGGGTAGTCGACGAGCGTGCTCATGCGTGGCGGGAAGCAAGCTGGGCCATCATGGCCGCAACTCGCTCCGCCCGGCGCGGCGCCACCATCGGGTGCATTACGGGATCGGCCGCAAGATGCGCTGCAGGCGCGGGGTGCGGCGGACGTCGCCTCGCGCGGGTTGTGCGCCGCCGCCACGCGTGTGAAACGCTGCCAACCTCGGCTTGGCGGAGCGCGGACGATGGCGGGCTACGATGTGGTCGAGGCCGGGGTGGCCGAGCTGGCGGCGGCGATGGCGGCCGGCAAGGTCACGTCCGAGGCGCTGGTGGAGGCCTATCGGGCGCGGATCGAGGCGGTCGACTGGGCCGGGCCCACGCTGCGCAGCGTCATCTGCCTCAATCCGCGTGCAGACGAGGAGGCGCGTCGCCTGGACGCCGAGCGGCGGGCAGGCGCGGTGCGCGGGCCGCTGCACGGCGTTCCGCTGCTGATCAAGGACAACATCGAGACCGACGACGGGACCGCCACCACCGCCGGCTCGCTGGCCCTGCAGGACAACGTCACCGGCCGCGATGCGCCGGTCGTCCGCCGACTGAAGGATGCCGGGGCGGTGATCCTCGGCAAGACCAACCTCTCGGAATGGGCCAACTTCCGCTCCGCGCACTCGATCAGCGGCTGGTCGGCGATCGGCGGCCTGGTGAAGAACCCCTACGCGCTGGACCGCAGCGCCGCCGGCTCCTCCTCCGGCGCCGGAGCCGCGATCGCCGCCTCGCTGGCGGCGGCGGGTGTCGGGACCGAGACCGACGGCTCGGTGACCGCGCCTGCGTCCTTCTGCGGCCTGGTCGGACTGAAGCCGACACTGGGCCTCGTCTCGCGCACCCACGTCGTGCCGATCTCGCACAGCCAGGACACGCCCGGCCCGATGTGCCGCAGCGTCGAGGACGCCGCGCTGCTGCTGACGGCGATGGCCGGCGCAGATCCGGCCGATCCGGCAACCGCCGAGGCGGACGCGCGCCGCATCGACTACGCCGCCGCCCTGGCCGAAGCCACGCTGAAAGGCAAACGGCTCGGCGTGCTGACCTACGCGTGCGGCCGTTTCGTCCCCGGGGTCGATGCGCTGTTCGGCGCCGCGCTTGATCTGTTGCGGCGCGAGGGCGCCGAGGTGATCGAGCTGACCGACTACCGACCGCCGGAAGGCGTCGGGCGGCAGGAGCAGACCGTGCTGCTCACCGAGTTCAAGGCGGACCTCAACGCCTACCTTGCCTCGACGCCCGCCGCCGTCCGTACGCGGACGCTTGCCGACCTGATCGCTTTCAATCGGCGGACGCCGCGCGAGGTCGCGCTGTTCGGCCAGGACCTCTTCGAGGCGGCCGAGGCGACGGCGGGGCTCGACGATCCGGACTATCTCGCCGCCCGCGCTGCGAGCCTCGCCGCCGCCGGTCCGGACGGGATCGACCGGCTGACGAGCGAGCACCGCCTCGATGCGCTGATCGCGCCGAGCTACGGGCCGGCGTGGCGGATCGACATCGGCGCGGGCGACCACGGGTCGGGCCGCGTCTCGAGCCTGCCGGCGATCGCCGGCTATCCCCACCTCACGGCGCCGATGGGCCTCGTGCACGGGCTGCCGGTCGGCCTCTCGTTCGTCGGACCGGCCTGGAGCGATGCGGCGCTGCTGGCGCTCGGCCATGCGTTCGAGACGGTGGCCCAGGCGCGCCGGCCGCCGACCTACCTGGCCTCGCTGGAGGCCGACCCGGCCTTCGAGGCCGCCGCAGCGCCGCTGACCCCTGCGAAGTGAAGGAGTGAAGGATGGAACTCGAGACGGACGCGGCGGGCCTCGTCAGCTTCCTGCCGGTGATGGCTTGGGGCGTCTGGATGGTGCAGGGCCGCACCGTCGGCCTGGCGGCGGACTACTACGCCAACGCCGAGGACGCCGCGGCGCAGAAGCTCATGCGCATCCAGCTGCACCTCGATCCGGGGCCAGCGGCCGATCTCGGCCGCGCGCTGATCTCGCACGCCGAAAGCGTGCAGGCGTCGTCAGGCGAGGCGAAGCGCTGATGGGCGCCGGCGTTGCCCGCCGCCGGGCGCGATAGGCGAAGGCGCGTGCTCTCGCCGAAGGCCACCGTTCGGCGGCTGCTGGAGCGCGCCGGCTACTGGTCGGCGCACCGTTCGGTGCTGCCGCTGGGCGTCGACGCGATCTGGGACATGCAGCGGCTCGCCGCGCGGCACGGGTTCGAGGTGCGGCGCGCCTTCGACGTCGGCGCCCACGTCGGCCTGATGAGCCGGGCGTTCCTGGGTGCGTTCCCGCGGGCTCAGGTGCACGCCTTCGAGCCGCACCCGAACAGCTTCGCCTGCCTGGAGCAGCTGAGGTCCGACCGGCTGAGCCTTCACCAGCTGGCGCTCAGCGACGCGCCTGGCGAAGGGCGCTTCTTCGTCCACGCCGAGGTCGTCGACCCGACCGACGCGACGCCGGCCTCGATGAACAACAGCCTCGTCGAGCGCCGGCAGTTCGGCCTGATCGCCGGGCAGTACACGCGCTCGATCACGGTCCAGAAGTCGACCGTCGACCTGGTCTGCGAGCAGGAAGGCATCGAGGCGCTCGAGCTGCTGAAGATCGACACCGAGGGCCACGAGCGCGAGGTGCTGGCCGGCGCGAGCCAGACGCTGGCGCGGGGCGGCGTGCGCTTCGTCCTCCTGGAGTTCGAGACGGTGCTGCCGATCGCTGAAGCCAGCGGCGGCGCGCTCACGCCTTGCGCCGAGCTCTTGGAGCCGCTCGGCTTCAAGCTGGTCGCGACCTACGCCAACAACATGGTCCACGCGCCGCTCTACGTCTCGATGAACGCGCTCTTCCTGCGCGGCTGACGCATGGCTTCAGGCCCAGGGCCGGAAGTGCTTGGAGAGCTTCAGTCCCTGGCGCTGGTAGTGGCTGCCGTTCTCGCCGTAGAGCCGCGCCGGCCGCTCGGTGAGCGGCTGGTAGACGAGGCGGGCGACGATCTGGCCGTCCTCCAAGCAGGAACGGCGTCTCGTGGCTGCGCACCTCCAGGACGCCGCGGGCGCCGGCGCTGTCGGTCTCTTCGGCGCCGAAGCCGGGATCGAAGAAGCCCGCGTAGTGGACCCGGAACTCGCCCACCGCCGGGTCGATCGGGGTCATCTCGGCCGCCTCCAGCACCGGGATCTCCACCGCCTCCTTGGAGGCCAGGATGTAGAACTCGCCGGGGTCGAGCAGCAGCTCGCCGCGGCGCGGCTCCAGCGGCTCCCAGAAGTCGCGCGGGTCGTGGCCGTTCTCGCGGTCGAGATCGATGACGCCGGCGTGGCGGCGCGCCCGGTAGCCGGCCAGCCCGCTCGCTGAGGTCGACGCCGACGCTGCGCACCGAGAGCGCCGGCGGCTCGCCGCGCCTGAGGCGCAGCTGGTTGAGCCGGGTGCCGGCCCGCGCCAGCACCGAGAAGGTCTGCGGCGCGATCTCCAGGTAGAGCGGCCCGGCGTAGCCCTCGGCGATGTCGTCGAACGCCGGACCATGGTCGGTCAGCGCCCGCACGAAGACGTCGACGCGGCCGGTGGAGCTCTTCGGATTGGCCCGGGCCGAGACGTCGGCCGGCAAGGCCAGCCGCTCGGCGATCTCGGCGATGTAGACGCAGCCGCGCTCCAGCACCGCGCCCTTCGTCAGGTCGAGCTCGTGCATGGCGACGTCGGCAATGCGATCGGCGACCCGGCGCCCGAGTCCTGGCAGGAACGACGCCCGCACCCGCCAGGCCCGTTCCCCAAGCCGCAGGTCCAGGCTGGCCGGCTGCACCTGATCCGACGCAAAGGGCAGCGCCGCCGCGATGGCGCGCTCGGCGATCAGCGCCTCGATCGACTGGCAGGGCAGGATGCCGGGATGGGAGGCGTCTGGCATGGGCGCGCGAGGTTCGCGGACGGGTTCGAGTTCTGGCAAGGCGCTTGACCCCGTCCGCAGCGGCCTTCTATGCCGCCCCTCCCCGCCCGCGGAGCAGCACGATGACCGACGATCCGAAAGCCGACGATCCGAAGGGCTGGGAGGTCGCCACGCGGCTGGTGCGGGGCGGCACGACGCGCTCGCAGTACGGCGAGACCGCCGAGGCGCTCTATCTGACCCAGAGCTTCATCTACGACACCGCCGAGGCGGCCGACGCGCGCTTCGCCGGCAACGATCCGGGCTTCATCTACACCCGCTACGGCAACCCGACCGTGAAGATGTTCGAGGACCGACTGGCGCTGCTGGAGGGCGCCGAGGATTGCCGCACCGCCGCCTCCGGCATGGCGGCCGTGCACCTGGCGCTCACCGGCCTGCTTACGCGCCGGCGACCATGTGGTGGCGGGCAAGGCCCTGTTCGGCTCCGTCCGCTGGATCCTCAACAACTGGGCGCCGCGCTTCGGCCTCGAGGCCACCTTCGTGGACGCGGCGGACACGCCGGCCTGGAAGGCGGCGGTGCGACCGAACACCAAGGTGTTCCTGATCGAGAGCCCGGCCAATCCGCTCCTGGAGATCACCGACATCGCGGCGGTGGCGGCGATCGCCCATGAGGCCGGCGCCAAGGTGGTGGTCGACAACGTCTTCGCCACGCCGATCTTCCAGAAGCCGCTGCTGCTGGGCGCCGACATCGTGGTCTATTCGGCCACCAAGCACATCGACGGCCAGGGCCGGGTGCTGGGCGGCGCCGTGCTGGGCGCGCACGCGCTGCTTGGAGGAAGCCTACCGCGACTTCATCCGCCACACCGGCCCGGCGCTCTCGCCGTTCAACGCCTGGGTGCTGCTGAACGGGCTGACGACGCTGGACCTGCGGGTCCGCGCGCAGAGCGCCACCGCCGCGGCGCTGGCCGACCGCATCGCTGCTCACCCGAAGGTGAAGCAGGTCCGCTACCCCGGCCGCGCCGACCACCCGCAGCACGAGATCGCCCGTCGCCAGCTGACCGGTGGCGGCAACGAGATGATCGGCGGCGGCAACCTGATCGCCTTCGACCTCGGCGACCGCGAGGCGGCGTTCAACTTCCTCAACGCGCTGGAGCTGGTCGACATCTCCAACAACCTCGGCGACGCCCGCTCGATGGCGACCCATCCCACGACCACGACGCACCGCGCGATGACCGAGGAACAGCGGCTGGAGATCGGCCTGACGCCGGGCTGGGTGCGGCTTTCGGCCGGCCTCGAAGGCGCCGGCGACCTCGCCCGCGACATCGAACAGGCGCTCGACAAGGCCTGAGGGCCGACGCGCCCTCCGGACCTCGGCGCCAACATCGAGCTGTGGCTGCCGCAGAGCGGCGAGACGCCGTCGGAGGCCGGGCGGCCGCATGCCTCGGTCGAGACGCCGGGCCAGCGCGGCCTGGCGCTGCTGGTCGACGACGAGGCGCTGGTCCGCGCCAGCACCGCCGACATGCTGGCCGAGCTCGGCTACAGCGTCGCCGAGGCGGGCTCGGCCGAGGAGGCGCTGGGGCGGATGGAAGCCGGCCTCAAGCCCGCGATCGTGATCAGCGACCACCTGATGCCGGGCATGAGCGGGGTCGACCTGGCGCGCGCGGTCGAGGCGAGGTTCCCTGGAACGGCGGTGCTGATCGTCTCCGGCTACGCCGACATGGAGGGGATCGAGCCCGACCTCGCGCGGCTGACCAAGCCGTTCCTCACCTCCGACCTCTCGGCGGCGCTGGCCGAGATCGGCTAGCGGGCGGGCTGTTCCAGGATGGCGCGGCGCGAGACGACGATGGCGCCGTTCGGACGGTCCATCTTGAGGATGGCGAACGGGTGCTCGCGGCCCATCAGCGCGCCGTAGTCGCGGACCGGCCGGACGTCGACCTGCGTGCCCGGCAGGAAGGCCGAGGCGCCGCCGAGGTCGACCGTGAAGCCGCCCCTCACGCGCCCGACGATCGAGCCTGTCACCGGCTCCTTCTTGGCGTAGACGTCCTCGAGGCGCGTCCAGGCCGCCTCGCGGCGCCGCGACGCGTCGATGGCGGCGGCGAGCGTGTTCCAGTCCCGCTCCCCCAGCATCTTGGCTGCCAGTTCAAGCGCTTCACTGTTGCTGATCTTCACGCCCTTGGCGGCCAGCGCCTCACGGAGCGTGCGCGCCATGGCTTTGGCGTCGCGGAAGTCGCGCATGCAGAGTCCATCCTTTGTCAGTGAGCGAACCGAAGCGCGTCAGGGGCTTGCGTTGCTGACCCGTTCGCTCATGGAGCAAAGGATCGAAGCGACTTGGATACGTTCACCATAGCCCCAAGGGGCCGCAAGCGGCGGGCCGTATCAGCCTCACCGGAGACTGCGCGCCAGCTCCGGGGTCTGTCAATGCAGTCCACCTCGCTTGCCAGACGGTCGCGTCGGCGCCCGGCGCGTCGCGTCGCCCCGCGGTTGTGAGTACGACCTGGTCGCGCGGCCTCAGCCCACCGACGCGGGCTCGACCTTGTAGATGCGCGAGCAGTATTCGCAGGTGACGTGGATGCGGCCGTCCGGCTCGACCATGTCGGCGCGCTCAGCTTGGCCGAACGACTTCAGCACGGTCAGGATGCGCTCCTCCGAGCAGCGGCAGAACGCCTTCAGCGGCCGGGCCGGAAACAGCCGCACGCCCTGCTCGTGGAAGAGCCGGTAGAGCAGCGTCTCGGGGGTGAGGACCGGGTCGATCAGCTCGTCCTCGCCGACCGTCTCGAACAGGAACTGCGCCTCGCGCCAGGCCTCGGCGGTGGCGCCGCGCGCCTCGTCCTCGGCGATGTTCTGCAGCAGGACGCCGCCGGCCCGCCACTTCGGCCCCTCGCCGGCGTCGGCCTGACCGACCGCCAGCCGAACCCGGGTCGGCGTCTGCTCGGACTGGGCGAAGTAGCGCTCGGCGCACAGCGCCAGCGTCTCGCCCTCGATCGGCGTGACGCCCTGGTAGCGCTCGGTGTCGGGGCCCTGGTCGATGGTCATGATGAAGACCCCCTCGCCCAGCAGGGCGCGCGCGCCCAGCGGCTTCAGGCCCACGCCGGCCGAGGCCTCCGCGAGCCGCTCGGCGTCGTACCTGCAGTAGCCGCGCAAGAGCCCCTCGGTGTCGTAGTCGGCGACCACGTAGGAAACCGGGCCGGCGCCCTGCGCCTGCACGATCAGCCGGCCCTCGAACTTCAGGCTGGCGCCCACCAGCGCGGCCAGCGCGCAGGTCTCGCCCAAGAGGTTGGCGACCGCCGCCGGATAGTCGTGGCGGGTGAGGATCTCGTCGACCGCCACGCCGAGCCGCACGAGGCGGCCGCGCACGGGCTGGTTCTCGATCTGGAACGGGGCGGCCAGGTCGTCGAGCGGAAGGGTTCTTTGGGACACGAAGCGGATATGGGGGCTTCGGTCGCGTGCGGCTACCGGGCCCGCGGCGAGTTGCCTCGGCGCGGCCGCTCAGATCGCCTCGAAGCACCACGCCAGGATGGACTTCTGGGCGTGGACGCGGTTCTCGGCCTCGTCGAACACCACCGAGCGCGGGCCGTCGATGACGTCTTCGGTCACCTCCTCGCCGCGGTGGGCGGGCAGGCAGTGCATGAAGATGGCGTTCGGCGCCGCGTAGCCCATCAGGGGCTCGTCGACCTGGAAGGGCTCGAGCGCGGCGTATCTGGCCTCCGCATCGGTGTCGCCCATCGAGACCCAGGTGTCGGCGATCACCAGGTCGGCGCCGGCGACCGCCGCCTTCGGATCGTCGCCGACCTCGATGCGGCCCTGCTGCTCGGCGGCTCTGGCGAGGTCGACGCGGTCGGGCGCGTAGGCCTCCGGGCAGGCGATGTTGAGCTTGTAGCCGAACTTCGGCGCGGCCTGGATGAAGCTGGCGCAGACATTGTTGCCGTCGCCGACCCAGGCCAGCGTCTTGCCCTCGAGCGGCCCGCGATGCTCCTCGAAGGTCAGGAGATCGGCGATGATCTGGCAGGGGTGGCCGGCGTCCGAGAGGCCGTTGATCACCGGCACGTCCGACGCGTCGGCCAGCGCCTCGATGTCCTCGTGGCGGTTGGCGCGGATCATGATGGCGTCGACCATGCGCGAGAGCACCTTGGCGGTGTCCTCGATGGTCTCGCCGCGGCCGAGCTGCATGTCTGCGCCGGTCGAGATGATCGAGGCGCCGCCGAGCTGGCGGATCGCCGCATCGAACGAGAACCAGGTGCGCGTCGAGTGCTTCTGGAACACCATCGCCAGCGTGCGGTCCTTGGCCGGCGCGTCGGCGTCGGCCCTGCCTTTCGGCCAGCCGCGGCGCGCCGCCTTGCGGGCCTTGGCGTCGTCGAGGATCTTGCGCAGGTCGGCCGCCTCGAGGCTCCAGAGGTCGAGGAAATGCCGCGGCCGGTTCATGCCGCGGCGACCTTGGGTCTGGCCGCCTCGCAGGCGCGCTCCAGCTTCTCGACCGCCTCGCGCGCTTCCTCGCGGGTGATCAGCAGCGAGGGCAGCAGGCGCACGCAGTTGTCGCCGCCGCCGGCGATCAGCAGCTTCTCGTCGCGCGCCAGGCCCATGAACTCGCGGTTGTTGGTGTGCAGCCGCAGCCCGATCAAGAGGCCCTTGCCGCGGATCTCGGCGATCACGTCCGGATGGCGGTCCTTCAGGCCCGAGAGCTGCTGGGCGAAGTAGCCGGTGATGTCGCGCACGTTGGCGAGCGTCTCTTCCTTGGTCAGCTCCTCCAGCGCCGCCAGGCCAACCGCCATGGCGAGCGGATTGCCGCCGTAGGTCGAGCCGTGCGAGCCGACGGTCATGCCCTTGGCGGCCTCGGCGGTCGCCAGGCACGCCCCGACCGGGAAGCCGTCGCCGAGCGCCTTGGCGATGCACATGATGTCGGGCGCCGCGTCCTGCGCCCACTGATAGGCGAAGAGCTTGCCGGTGCGCCCGAGACCGCACTGAATCTCGTCGTAGATCAGTAGCGCGCCCTTCTCCGAGCAGAGCGCCCGCATCCGCGTGAGGTCCGCCTCCGAGAGGGCGCGCGCGCCGCCCTCGCCCTGCACGGGCTCGACCAGCACCGCGCAGGTCTGATCGGTGACCGCCGCCTCCAGCGCCGCCATGTCGCCGAAAGGCAGCGTCGTGTAGCCGGGCAGCGGCGGGCCGAAGCCCTCGGTGTAGGACGGATTGCCGGCCGCATAGACCGCCGCGTAGGTGCGGCCGTGGAAGGCGCCCTCGAAGCCGATGATCTCGATCGCGCTCGGGCTGGCCGTTCGCCCAGTGATACTTGCGGGCGGTCTTCAGCGCGCACTCGATCGCCTCGGCGCCCGAGTTGGTGAAGAAGGCGACGTCCAGGCCGGTCACTTCGGCGAGCCGCGCGGCCAGCTTCTCCTGGCCGGGGATGCGGAAGATGTTGGAGACGTGCCAGAGCTTCTCGCCCTGGTCCTTCAGCGCCTGCACGAGCTTCGGATGCGCGTGGCCGAGACCGGTGGTGGCGATGCCGGCCAGGCAGTCGAGGTAGGCCTCGCCCTCGGCCGTGTAGAGGCGCGAGCCTCGGCCGCGCTCGAACGCCAGCGGGGCGCGGTTGTAGACGCCCATGATGTGGTCGTTCGTTGCGGTCGGTGCGGCTCCCTCGGCCATTGCAGCCTCCAAAAGCGAGAAGTCCCCGCACGGGGCGCACGGGGACGTTTTGGGAAAGCGCGGCGTATGGGTCCGAAGCGATGTCGTTGTCAATCGCGGGGGAGACCGTGGGGACGTTTCACGGCGCGGTCGGCGGCGCCCACTGGAACACTTCCTCCAGGCCCTTGCCGAACACGTGGGCGATGCGGAAGGCGACGTCCAGCGACGGCGCGTAGCGACCCTGCTCGATGGCGGCGATGGTCTGGCGCGTCAGACCCACGCGCCGGCCAAGCTCCGCCTGCGTCATGTCCTCAGCGAGGAAGCGCAGCAGGCGGATGTTGTTGGTCAGGGTCTCAGTGGGCAAGGCGTAACGCGCCCCGGTAGCCGCGCACGACCAGGGCGTAACGCACCGCCTCGGCGAGCACGATGGCCAGCACCGTTCCGTTGACGATCTCCCAGCCGCCGTGGGTGAACGGCATCATGATCCCGACCACGATCGCGCCGGCCATCAGCACGAGATAGGCCGCCCGGGTGGCGTGGCCCTCGATGGTGCGGTCGCGCTCGTCGCTCAGCAGCCCGTCGCCGCGCTCGGCGCGTTTGAAGAGCAGCAGCCCGCTCACGTACACCACCGCATGCACACCGGACGCCGCCGCGAGGGCGACGAAGCGCGCCGTCACCGTGGTGAACCAGCCGGGGCAGGCGATCAGCACCGTGAAATAGACCAGGTAGGCCGGGCACATGCCCCACAGCGCCAGCCAGGCGCGCTTTTCCAGTGGTGACATGACGGGCTCCGAATGTCATCAACCTCTGACACAATGTTCGCTATCTTTAACATTATGTCAAGCGCAGATCACTCCATCGGCCACCCGGTCTTCGCATCGAAGGTTCAGAGAAAAGCGGAGGGCCCGGCTTGGCGGCTCAGGTCTTCAGCTTGTAGCCCGTCGCGAACATCCGCCAGACGCCCCACCACAGGAACGCTGTCAGCGCGGCGGTGAGCGCCACGCCGATCTCCAGCGAGCCGTCCATATGGCCGGTGAAGCCGTAGCGGAAGCCGGCAATCAGGTAGAAGAACGGGTTGTAGTGCGAGATGGTGCGGAACGGCTCCGGCAGGTTCTTCACCAGGTAGAAGGTGCCCGACAGGAACGTCATCGGCGCCACGATGAAGTTGGTCACCGCCGCGATGTGATCGAACTTGTCCGACCAGATCGCCGCCATCGCGCCCAGCAATCCCATGATCAGCGCCGCGCCGACGGCAAAGTAGAAGATCGCCCAGACATGGGCGAAGCCGAAGTGCGAGAAGGGCCAGACCGCCAACGCCGCCACGGCGCCCACCAGGACGCCGCGCGTCAGGGCGCCCAGCGCGAAGCCCGCCACCAGCTCGCCCGGAGACAGCGGCGGGGTCAGGAAGTCGCCGATCAGCCCGTTCATCTTGGCCTGCAGCAGCGACGACGAGGAGTTGGAGAAGGCGTTGTTGAGGATCTGCATCATGATCAGGCCGGGCGCGATGAAGGCGCCGAACGGCACGCCCCCGACGTTGCGCGATCCGCCGACCGCCACCACGAACACCATCATGTAGAGCAGCGCGGTGACGATGGGCGCGGCGAGCGTCTGGAACCCGACCTTCCAGAACCGCCGCACCTCGCGGATGTAGAGGGCGCGAAGCCCGTCCCAGTTCACGCCGCGGTAGGCCCGCGGGACTGGCGGCAAGGCGATGTCGGCGATCGGCATGTCTCGCATGGGCCTGATGTGCGCCGGCGCGGCCGCACGCGCAAGCGGCCAGACCCGACGCCTCGCCCCCTGAAACAAGATGTAGATTCTGTGGACAGTTCAACCGGCGCCTATTGTGGTCCTTTACGGTTTCTTTACGATATGTGGTAGGTCGTTGTTCGAGGACGCGGCCAAGGGCACAACATCTTGCGTCTGACCCGTGGGGACGGGCCCGGACGCGAGCACGCGGGCGGAGGCGGGCCATGGGTTGGACGGACGACAGGGTCGAGACCCTGAAGAAGCTGTGGCTGGACGGGCTTTCGGCCAGTCAGATCGCCAAGCAACTCGGCGGGGTCACGCGCAACGCGGTGATCGGCAAGGTGCACCGCCTGGGGCTCTCGGGCAGAGCCGCGCCGTCGCATCCGAGCCGCACCACCTTCAAGGCGCCGAGGCCGCCGCGGCCGATCTCGATGCCCGCACCGCGCCCACGGTCGCTGGAGCCGCGCGCCCACCACGCGCCGACGCCGCGTCCGACGACGCCCTACGTGGAGCTGCCAGGCACCGCGACGGTGCTGACGCTGGGGGCCCACATGTGCAAGTGGCCGATCGGCGATCCGTCGAGCGACGACTTCACCTTCTGCGGCCGCCGCGCGGTCGACGAGGGCCCCTACTGCGCCGACCACGCGCGGATGGCCTACCAGCCGCCGCAGGGCAAGAAGAAGACCACGGTCGCCGAGCTCACGCGGTCGCTGCGCCGGTATATCTGACGCTTTGATCGCCGCAGCGCGTCCTTCTCCCCTTGCGGGAGAAGGTGGCGCGAAGCGCCGGATGAGGGGTCGACTAGCGCTCGAGACTGGCGCCCAACGGGCCAATCACCACGATCAGCGCGACCCCTCATCCGTCGGGCTCCGCCCGACACCTTCTCCCGCAAGGGGAGAAGGAGCGCTAGATTGAGACGATGACAGACGTCGCTGCGCCTGAGTCGGCGCAATCCTCCAATGCCCAGCCGTTCACCGTCTCCGAGCTGGCGTTCGCGCTGAAGCGGACGATCGAGGATGCGTTCGGCTTCGTGCGGGTGCGTGGCGAGCTGTCCAAGGTCACCTTCCACTCCAGCGGCCACATCTACCTCGACATCAAGGACGAGCGCGCCAGTCGATCTCGGGCGTCATCTGGAAGACCAGCGTGCGCGGCCTCGCCATCAAGCCGCAGACCGGCATGGAGGTCGATGGTCACCGGCCGCATCACCACCTACCCCGGCCGCTCGCAGTACCAGATCGTCATCGAGACGATGGCGCCGGCCGGCGTCGGCGCCCTCTTGGCGCAGCTCGAGCGGCTGAAGGCCAAGTTGGCCGCCGAGGGGCTGTTCGAGACGACGCGCAAGCGGCCGCTGCCCGCGATGCCGGCGGTGATCGGGGTGATCACCAGCCCGACCGGCGCGGTGATCCGCGACATCCTGCACCGCATCCGCGAGCGCTGGCCGTGCCGCGTGGTCGTGTGGCCCACGGTCGTGCAGGGCGAGATCGCCTCGGCGCAGGTGGCCGCCGCCATCGCCGGGTTCAATGCGCTGGAGCCGGGCGGACGGGTCCCGCGCCCGGACGTGCTGATCGTGGCGCGCGGCGGCGGCTCGGTGGAGGACCTCTGGCCGTTCAACGACGAGGCGCTGGCCCGCGCCGCGGCCGCCAGCGCCATCCCGCTGATCTCGGCCGTGGGGCACGAGACCGACACCACGCTGATCGACTACGTCGCCGACCGGCGCGCGCCGACGCCGACCGCGGCGGCCGAGATGGCGACGCCGGTGCTGGCCGACCTCGCCGCCGCGCTCGCCGACTACGAGCGCCGGCTGATCACCAGCGGCTCGCGCGCCATCGAGCAGCGCCGCACGCGGCTGGAGGCCGCGGCGCGCGGCCTGCCGCGGCCTCAGGAGCTGCTGGAGATCGCCACGCAGCGTCTCGACATCGCCGCCGGTCGGCTGACGGCCGGGCTGCAGCGCAACGTCGCGGTGCACGCCCAGGCGCTCGCCAGCGCGGCGGGCCGGCTCATTCCGCGCCTGCTGGAGCGCGAGACCGAGCAGAAGCAGCTGCGCCTCGTCGAGACGGCGGCGCGCCTGGCGCCGGCGATGTCGCGCCGCCTGCAGCGCGAGGGCGAGCGGATCACCGCGCTCGGCAAGCTGCGTGACTCGCTCAACCCGAAGGGCCCGCTGCGCCGCGGCTACGCGCTGGTGTTCAAGGGCGACGGGCGGCTGGCGCAGGTCGTCGACGGAGCTCAGGGCCGGCCAGGCGGTGCGGATGGAGTTCCAGGACGGCAAGCGCGACGCCATCGTCGAGGGCGCGCCGGGCCGGCGGCCGCGGTCGACGCCGCACGGTCCCGACCAGGGCGACCTCTTCTAAGGCGGCGTTGTTCTGGGTCGATCTGTTCGGGGCGATCTCTTCTAAACCGCCGCCCGACGCGCTAAATCCCTGCGCATGAATGCGTTCGACAAGGATCTCGGCAAGCCCGGCGAGATCGCCATGGTGCGCTACGGCGACGGCGAGATCACCGTGCTGCGGCCGGGCCGCTACGTGATCTGCGCGGTCAGCGGCAAGAAGATCCCGCTCGAGGCGCTGCGCTACTGGAACCCGCGCCTGCAGGAAGCCTACGCCGGCCCCGCGCAGGCGCTGCAGCGCTGGCGCGACTTGAACCCTTAGCGCTTTCGGGCCGCGTTTCACGGCCTCTTCACCACCGCAAGCTTAACCTCGCGGCATGGCGGGCGTGGTCGATCTCATTGCGCCGGACCTGGCGCTCATCTGGGGCGGCGTGCTCGGCGCGGCGGTCGGCGGGTTCGCGCTGTTCGCGGCGAACTGGAGCGGCGTGCGCCTTCAGGGCGGGATCGCCGCCTGCGCCGTCGCCGGCGCCCTGCTCGGCAAGACCGTCACCCTCGGTCTGCAGACACCAGAGTTCGCCTCGTTCGCGGCCGGAATCGGCCTGGCGTCCGACGACGCGGAGATGGAGCGGGTGCTGAAGACCTACTATCCCGACGACTACGCCCAGGCGACCGCGACGGAGCGGACGCTGAAGGCCACCGGCGCGTCCGACGTCCAGGTCAGGGATGCGCTGCGGAAGGTCGCCATGTCGCTGATGCAGCGGCAGATGCCGCTTGCCAGCACCGACAACGCGCTCGCCTACCTCGACATCGCCAAGGACGAGCAGGAGGTTTTGTCCGCCGACCCCGACCTCTGTTACCAGGTGCTGATCGCGCCCAGCCCCGACGCGTTCGACCAGCTGCAGCAGAAGCTGCCGCCGGACCTGAGGGCGCGCGAGGCGCATCTGACCGTGAAGATGCTCGAGCAGACCGCGACCGCGCCGCAGCCCGCCAAGATGACCGACGACCTCGACGGCAGGATCAAGATCTGGATCCGCGACGCCTACTGGGGCCTCTCGTTCGACGAGCGCGACGCCCTGAAGGGCGGCGGCGCGCTGCAGTCCAAGGCGGGGTGCGACCTGGTGGGCAACTTCCTGCGGCCGCTCGACCTGATGGGCGGGACCGACGCGGCCGAGACCTACAAGGCGCTCACCACCCAGGGCCTGCAGTCGTTCAACATCGACGAGGGCGCGCGTCCTCTCTCCTAGACGCTCAGTACCCCTCCTTCGCCAGCGCCTCGTAGAGCGGGTTGGGGAAGCGGCGGTGGACCCACCAGTACTCGTGAGGACGGGCGCGCACGCGGCTCTCGATGAAGGCGTTGATCGCCGCCACGCCGGCCTCGACGTCGCTCGGCGCGCCGCCGCTGCGCGGCAGCGGTATCTCGTCGGCGACGTAGACCCGAAAGCGCGCGCCCTTCGTGCGCTCCACCCAGCCCGGCTGCAGGTGGGCGTCGAAGCGCATCGCCCAGCGCACCGGCGCGTGCTGGGTGGGGACGAGATGGCCGAAGAAGGGGACGCGCAGGCCCTCGTGGTACTTCTGGTCGCTGAGCACGCCCACCGAGAGGCCGGCCTTCAGCGCCGACATCACCTCGCGGCCGCCCTGCGCGCCCTTCGGCGCGAACAGCCTGACGCCGTAGCGCCGCCGGCTCTCGCGCATCTTGGCGTCGATGTAGGGGTTGTTGGCGCCCCGGTAGGCGAGCACGCCCTCGATGCCAGCGATGGTCTTGGCCGCCGCCATCACCTCCCAGTTGGCGAAGTGGCCGCTGACGAAGACGATCGGACGGCCGCCGGCGACCATGGCGTCGAGCTTCTCGCGGCCGATCAGCTCGACGCGGGTCGGATCGGCCATGATCCGGTCCATCATGAAGAACTCGATCAGCACCCGCCCGACGTTCTCCCACTGGGCGCGGGCGAGGCGCTGGCGCGCGGCCTCGTCCCATTCGGGGAAGGCGATCCTGAGGTTGCGCAGCGTCGTGCGGTGCCAGCCGGTGAGCGGGCCCAGCCGCTGGAAGAGCCAGGCCCCGGCGGCGGACGCCGCGTCAACAGGTAGCAACCTGACGAGGCCGGCGACCAGGTCGAACCCCGCCGCCTCGAGACGCCACTGGAAATGCCGAAGCGCGCTCGCCACGGCGCTCTCCTAACCGCTCGTCGACATTAAGCAAACGGCATGCGCCTTGCCGCGCCCCCGGCGAGCCGTGCCGAAACGACACGGGCGGATTGCCAAGCGGGGTGGGCCGTATGAGCGACGACATTGACTTCCATCTGGGCAAACGCATGCGCCGGCGACGGCGCCTGCTGGGCCTGACCCAGCAGCAGCTCGCCATGGCGTGCGGCGTGCGCTTCCAGCAGATCCAGAAGTACGAGTGCGGGGCGAACCGCGTCTCGGCGGCGCGGCTGTGGCGGATCGCCGGGGCCCTCGAGGTGCCGGTGGGCTACTTCTTCGAGGGGCTGGAGGGCCAGGTGATGCTGCCCGGCCCGACCAGGGACGAGTCCGCCGATCTCGTGCAGACCTACCGGCAGCTCGGGGAACAGCCGCGCCAGCGCCTGCTCGACCTCGCCCGATCGCTGCATCAGGGCACGCGAGACACCGACGCGGCCTGAGCCGCCCGTCCAAGCTTCCGCGCCGGGTTCTTTCTAAGCTAAGGGAGCGCATGCTTGCGCCCCAGCGCCTCGCCGAGCTCGACGGCTTTCACCCTCGAGCTGAACCGCGCCAGCGCGGCCGTCATCCTGCCGCTGTTCCGCGCCGAGCACGGCCTCGAGAACAAGTCGGCGCGCGGCGACTACGACCCGGTCACGGCGGCGGACAAGGGCGGCGAGGCCGAGATCCGCCGCCTGATCGCCCAGCGCTACCCCGAGCACGGCGTGATCGGCGAGGAGATGGGCGAGGACCGCCCCGACGCCGAGTTCGTCTGGGTTCTGGACCCGGTCGACGGAACCCGCGCCTTCGTCGCCGGCCTGCCGGTCTGGACCACGCTGATCGGCCTGCGCTTCGAGGGCGAGCCGGTGCTGGGCTCGATCGGCCAGCCGGTGCTGGGCGAGGTGTTCGTCGGCCATGCCGGCGGCTCGCGGCTGGTCACGGCGGCCGGCGAGAGGCCGCTGAAGGCGCGCAAGGGCGTCCGTCTCAGCGAAGCGATCATCGCCACCACCGACGCCGAGGGCTGTTTCGACGGCGCCGAGCTCGGCGCGTGGCGCCAGGTCCGGGCGGCCGCGCGCCTCGCCCGCATGGGCTGCGACGCCTACGCCTACGCGATGGTGGCGGCCGGCACGATCGACCTGGTGGTCGAGGCGCGCCTGAAGAGCTGGGACGTGGAGGCGGCCGTGCCGGTGATCGCCGGCGCCGGCGGCCTGGTCACCGACTGGCGCGGCGAGCCGATCGGCCGTCACGGCGGCCAGATGGCGATCGCCGGCGACCGCGCCGTGCTCGACGAGGCGCTGGTGGCGCTGCGGCGCGCCGCAAAGTAGCTACAGCCCCGCCGTCGCCGCGTCGAAGGCCTGCCAGAACTGCGCGCGGATCTCGTCGGTCTCCTGCAGGATCTCGTGGTAGGCGCCGGCGATCTCGAGATAGCGGCCGTGCGGGAAGCGGCCGGCGACCAGGCGTAGCAGGCTGTTGTCGACGATCCGGTCGGCGCCCGCGGCGACCACCGTCACCGGCGTCGCCACCTTCGGCGGCCCGTCGCCACGCTGCAGCTCGCCGGTCGCGGCGAAGGCGAACGCCAGCCAGCCCCAGGTCGGCGGCCCGAGCGCCAGCTCCGGCTGGTGGGCGATCTGCACGTTGCGGGCATACCGGCGCGGGTCGTGGGTCAAGAGGTTGTCCTCGAACGGCGCCGGCGGCGCGACGAGCTTGGCGCCCGCCACCAGCGCCCCGCCGAGGCCGACGCCGGCGAGGGCGCCGGCCACCACGCGGGCCAGGGCCGGGGCCAGCGGCGCCGTTCGGATCCCGAACATCGGCGCCGAGAGCACCGACGCCGCGAACCGGTCCTCGCCCTTGGCGAGCGCCAGGGCGGTCAGGCAGCCGCCCATCGAGTGGCCCATCGCGATCCAGGGCTTCGGCAGCCGCGCCTCGAACGCCTCGATCAGCGCCGCATAGTCGGTCAGGAAATCGCGATAGCCGCTCGCGTGCCCCTTCAGGCGCTCCGGCAGCAGGCGCTGCGAGACCCCCTGCCCGCGCCAGTCGTGCAGCAGCACGGTGAAGCCGCGCCCGGCCAGCTCGCCCGCCACCTCGAAGTATTTCTCGATCGGCTCGGTGCGACCGCCGCTCAGGACCACCGAGCCGCGCGCCGGGCCGACGGCCGGCAGCAGCGCGGCGCGCAGCCGCGCCCCGCCGGCGCCGGTGAACCACTCGGCCGCGCCTGCCGGAACGGGGGCCGCGTGAGTGCCGTAAAGCGGGGCCGGATCGCCCACGCGCTTGCTACTGCACCTTGGAGAACAGCGCCCGGATCTTGCCCTGCAGCGCCATGGCCGCCGCCATGTCGGAGAGCTTCAAGCGGCCGGTCATCACCGCGGTCATCGGGTCGAGCGTGCCTTCGCCGATCGCGACCAAATCGTCCATGGTGAGGGTCATGGTAAGATCAGCCGGCGCATCCTCGTTGCTCACGTCGCCGCCGTCGATGAAGATGAATCCGTCGCCCTTCAGGTTGAACTTCAACGTCTTGCCGAGCCCGGAGCCGGCGCCGACCGCCGTTTTCATCCGGTCCGTGATTTCTTCGAGGCGCGACATCGCCCTCCCTCTTCGTTGCCATGGCTTGCGCCGTATTTGGCCGGCGCGCGGCCAATTGTAAACGCCGCCGCGACCTCGGCCCCAGGACGCGGCGTCTGGGACGCGGGGTCTGGGACGCGGGGTCTGGGACGCGGGGTCTGGGACGCGGGGTCTGGGACGCGGGGTCTGGGAAGCCTCGACGCGAGGCGCCCGCCTCGCCTATCGTCGCCCCCTCCAGACCCGCCGCCCCTAAGGACGAGAGCCCATGCGTCTTTCCGCGCCCCGCATCGCCCCGCTCGAAGACGCCGAGATGACCGACGATCAGCGCGAGGCGCTGAAGCCGATGAGCGCCGATGGGCGACGGCCGCTGAACATCTTCCGCACGCTGGCCCGCGCGCCGAAGGCGCTGACCCGCTTCAACGAGTGGGGCTCCTACGTGCTTTCGCGCCGCAACAGCCTGCCGGCGCGCGAGCGGGAGATTCGTGATCCTCAGGGTCGGTTACCTGTGCAAGTCCGGCTACGAGTTCACCCAGCACACCCGGATCGGCCTGAACGAGGGCCTGAGCCAGGGCGAGATCGCCGCGATCAAGCAGGGCGCGGGCGCCGGCTGGTCCGCCGCCGACGCGGCGCTGATCCGCGCGGCGGACGAGCTGGTGAAGGACCACTTCGTCAGCGATGCGACCTGGAAGGCGCTCGGCGAGCATTTCGACGACAAGCAGCGGATGGATGTGGTCTTCACTGTCGGCCAGTACACGCAGGTGTCGATGTTCCTGAACACCTTCGGCGTGCAGCTCGACCCCGGCCAGACCCTCGACCCCGACCTTCGGGCCTGACCACGCGAGAATGCGGCACGCCGCCTGCCCAATTTCCGGGCGGCCGGCGCCCGTTTGCCCGGCAGTTGCGTCGTGACGCGCGAGAGGTGGCGCCGAAACTCGCTCTGCGCTTTCACCTGGCGGCGCTGGCCGGCTAACGGCTGAGCCAGCGAGGAGAGTTAATAACTTCTAAACGAGTCGAGGGCGTATCCGCGTCTCGGAGTTTCGTTGGTGTTCCTCGCGCGAGTAGCCCGAGGCGTGGGACCTCTCGGTCGGGGGGTTTCACATGCTGGTGCCATCACCGAAGTGGCTCGATACAGGCTCCAACGCCTGGCAACTGGCCGCCGCGACCTTCGTCGGCCTGCAAAGCATCCCCGGACTGGTCGTCCTCTACGGCGGCATCGTGAAGAAGAAATGGGCCCTGAACTCCTCGTTCATGGCGCTCTACGCCTTCGCCGCGGTGATGATCGTCTGGGTGCTGCTGGCCTACAACATGGCTTTCGGGACCAGTTGGTTCCCGAACCTCAACTTCATCGGCAGGCCGCAGCTCGCGCTCGACGCGGGCTTCCTCTCGCAGCAGGCCACCGTCCCCGGCATCGCCGCCGGCATGCCGCCGATGGCCTTCCCGATGGCGACGCTGATGTTCTTCCAGTTTGTGTTCGCCGCGATCACCGTGATCATCCTGGCCGGCTCGCTCCTGGGCCGCATGAGCTTCAAGGCCTGGGTGATCTTCGTGCCGCTGTGGATGGTGCTCGACTACACGGTGGGGGCCTTCAGCCTCTGGGGCGGCGGCTGGCTCTCGCAGTGGGGCGCGCAGGACTTCTCCGGCGGCTACGTCATCCACCTGGCGGCGGGCGTCTCCGGCTTCGTGGCCGCGGCCGTCATCGGGCCCAGGCTGCAGGCCGACCGCGACAGTTTCGAGCCCAACAGCCTGCTGCTGGCCCTGGTCGGCGCCGGCATCCTGTGGCTCGGCTGGAACGGCTTCAACGGCGGCGACCCCTACTTCGCCAACGTCGATGCGGGCGTGGCGGTCATCAACACCAACCTGACCACCTGCACCGCCCTGCTGGTCTGGGTGCTGCTCGACACGCTCTTCAACGGCAAGCCGTCGGTGGTGGGGGCAATCAACGGCATGATCGCCGGCCTCGTCGGCATCACGCCCGGCGCGGGCTTCGTGGACGGCGTCGGCGCGCTGATCATCGGCGTCGTGGCCGGCAGCATCCCGTGGGCCTTCATGAACTACGTGCAGTCGACCAAGCTGCTCCGGCGCGTGGACGACACCTTGGGCGTGCTCTCGACCCACGGCGTCGCCGGCCTGACCGGCGGCCTGATGGTCGGCATCGTCTCCAACCCGGCGGTGCTGGAGTACATCGGCACCGACAAGGACGCGCCGGGCGTCTCGGTGACCGGCGTGCTCTATGGCTCGGCCGGCTGGAACCAGTTGATCCACCAAGCCGGCGCGGCCGCCTTCATCATCGTCTTCAACGCGGTGATGACGTTCGTTATCCTTCGGGTGATCGGCCTCTTCGTGAAACTGCGGATGGACGATGCAACGCTGGCGGTCGGCGACGACGCGGTGCACGGCGAGACGGCCTACAATTTCGAAGGCGGTTGATCTTCCGTCAGATCCCTCGTCCCGAGGGGACTGGGCCGGGGCGTCCTCGCCGCCTCGGCCTTTCTTTGTCTGCCTGATGCTACTCGTGGCCGCCTGCGGCGCCGACGCGCCGCCGGCGCATCCAGCGGTCCCGCCCGGCGCGGCGGCGGTGCGGTGCGTCGGCGCCGACGCGCGCGCCTGGACGCTGACGCTTAACGCCGCGCGCGGCCTGGCGGACGGGCAGCCGGCGAGCTTCGGCCCGCGACGCGTCGCCTGGCGCAACCTCGGCGACGGCGGCGCCTATGCGCTCGATCTCGCCACCGGCGCGCTGACGGTCACCCGCGCCTCCAGCACCGGCGGCTACCAGGTGTTCTTCGCCTGCCGACCAGCGGCGGCGCCATGATCGAGGCTCCGCACGAGGCGCGCGTCAGCATTGGCTTCGCGTCGGAGACCGGGCCCGAGGCCACGCAACGAGGACTTCGTCGGCGCGGTGATCGGCGGCCAGAGCCCGGGCGACGAGCGGCGCGACATCGTGGCGGCGGTGGCCGACGGCATCGGCGGCGCCAAGGGCGGCCGGGTGGCCGCCGAGACCGCCGTGCGCGGCTTCCTGGAGGGCTTCTGGGACGTTCCGGAGACGCTGGAGGTGCGCAAGGCCGGCGCGCAGATCCTCGATTCCCTGAACCGCTGGCTGCACGCCCAGGGCCAGCAGGACGGCGACCTCTCCGGCATGGGCTGCACTTTCACGGCGCTGGTGCTGCGCGGCCGCATCGCCCATCTGCTGCACGTCGGCGACACCCGCGCCTACCGCTTCAGCGGCGACCGGCTGACCCAGCTCAGCAACGACCACGTGCGCGAGGGCCACGGCGGCGCGCCGCTGCTCTACCGCGCGCTCGGCATCGAGGCGGAGCTCAGGCTCGACTACGCCGCCCACCCGATGGCGCTGCACGACCGCTTCCTGATCTGCAGCGACGGATTGCACGGCTTCCTGCCGGACGCGGCGATCGCCGACATCCTGCGCCTGCGCCAGGCGCCGGGCGAGGCGAGCCGCCGGCTGGTGGAGACCGCGCTCGCCGCCGGCGGCGCCGACAACTGCACCGCGCTGGTGCTCGACGTGGTGGGGCTGCCGAGCGCGCGCTCGGACGACATCGGCGGGGCGATCATGCGGCTGCCGATCCGCGAGACCCCGCGGGTCGGCGAGACCGTCGACGGCTTCGAGCTGAAGGCGCTGGTCTCGGAGGGCCCGAACAGCCGTCTCTTCGCCGCGGTCGACGCGCTGGAGGGCGGCGAGGTGGTGCTGAAGTTCCCCAAGCCGTCGGTCGGCGAGGTGGCGAGCCACCATGCGGCGTTCGTGCGCGAGGCGTGGGTCGGCGCGCGGGTGCGCAGCCCCTGGGTCGGCCACGTCATCGAGCTGCCGCCTGGCCGCCAGACCTCGCTCTACACCGTCATGCCGATCTACGCCGGCGAGCGGCTCGCCACCCGCATCGCCCGCCGCCCGGCCGTGCAGCTGGAGGAAGGCCGCGGCATCGCGATCAGGCTCGCGCACGGGGTCGCCGCGCTGCACCGGGTCGGCGTCATCCACCGCGACATCAAGCCGGACAACGTCATCCTGGAGGCCGAGGGCGCGCTGAAGCTGCTCGATCTGGGCGTCGTGCGGATCCCTGGCCTGGAGGACGCGCCGCCGACCGAGATACCCGGCACGGCCGCCTACATGGCGCCCGAGATGTTCGAGGGCGAGGCGGGGAACGAGGCCACCGACATCTACGCGCTGGGCGTGACGCTGTTTCGCACCTTCACCGGCGACTATCCGTACGGGAACCTCGATGCGGTGAGCCGGCCGCGGCTCGAGCGTCCGAAGGAGCTGACGACGCTGCGGCCCGACCTGCCGGCCTGGCTGCAGGCGGTGATCGGCCGCGCGATCGCCGGCGCGCCGGACGAGCGCTACGCCGACGCGCTGGAATTCGCCGACGACATGGAGGAGGGCCCGACCGCCCAGGCCCCGGTCGATCGCCGCCCGCCGACCTTCTACGAGCGCCATCGCCTGCGCGTCTGGCAGGCGCTTTCCGCCGCGCTCGCCGTGGCGCTGACGGCGACGCTTCTGCTCCGGCGCTAGCCACCTTCATTCCGCTCTTCCCCGCGCAAGCGGGGACCCAGGCTTTTCTCTGCAAGCCAGCGCCCTCCGATAAAACACCTGGGCCCCCGCTTTCGCGGGGGAGAGCGGAGGTGGAGCTCTCCCTTGAACTCGGGCGCTCTGACCCTACCTCACGATGCGAAGGCGCTGGATGTCCGGGCCTTCCGGGTCACGCGCGAGGCCAGTTCGGCTCGCGGCCGATCCGTACACATCGCAACCTTGCTCCTGAAGGAGGATGCTTATGCGTACCCTGGATTTCTCCCCGCTTTATCGCTCCGTCGTCGGTTTCGACCGGCTGGCCGACTTGCTGGACGCCGCCGCGCACGAGAGCGCCACCGGCTATCCGCCCTACAACATCGAGCGGACCGGCGATAACGAGTACCGGATCGAGATCGCCGTCGCCGGCTTCAAGCCCGACGAGCTCTCGATCGAAGTGAAGGAAGCCGTGCTGACCGTGACCGGCCGCAAGGCGGCCAACGACGGCGAGCGCCGCTTCGTCCATCGCGGTCTCGCCGAGCGCAACTTCGAGCGCCGCTTCCAGCTGGCCGAGTACGTGGTGGTGACCGAGGCGAACCTCGCCGACGGCCTGCTCTCGATCAGCCTGAAGCGCGAGCTGCCGGAAGCCCTGAAGCCCCGCCGCATCGAGATCGGCGCGGGCGCGTCCTCGACCCTGATCGAGAACCAGAAGGCCGCGTAACCGCGCAGCCTTCGTCGTCAACTGAAGAGGGCGGCGCCGCCAGGCGCCGTCCTTTTCACGCCCGCGGCGAGGGCCTAGAGGGCGTCGAGCCCGCGGACGCCAGTGCGGATCGCGTCCCGGACGTCGACGCCTTTCAGCAGCGCGCCGCTGAAGTTGGCGCGGCTGAGGTCGGCGCCGACCAGGATCGCCTGGCGCAGGTCGGCGCGGCAGAGATCGGCGCTCTTCAGCGCCGCGCCGGTGAGGTCGCAGGCCAGCGGCCGCTCGGGCGCGATCAGCAGCGGGCCGAGCTGGGCGTCGCGCAGGTCGGCGCCGGAGAGCTTGGCGCCGGTGAGCTTGGCGCCCCGCAGGTCGGCGTGGCGCAGGTTGCAGGTCCGCAGGTCCGCGCCCTCGAGCCGCGCGCCCTGCAGCTGGATGCCGGACATGTCGAGGCCGTAGAACACCGCGCCCTTGGCCGACAGCGCGGTCAGGTTGAGGCCGCGGATCGACTTCAGGGCGCGCAGGTCGGCGTTGTCGAACATCGACGGCTTGCCCTGCCGCCCGCCGCTCTCGCACCAGACGGCGTGGGCGCGCAGCATCTCGTCGATCGGCAGCTCGGCGGCGTTCTTGCCGGCCGGATCGTCGGTCAGCACGCCGGCCATGTTGGCGTTCTGGACGTTCCACGACACCGTCTTGGCGCCCACCAGCACCGCGTCGCGCATGTCCGCGCCGGAGAGGTCCGCGCCGGAGAGGTCCGCGCCGGCGAGGTTGGCGCCCGACAGCGTCGCCTGCTTCAGGTTGGCGCGCACCAGCTTGGCGTCCTTCAGGACGGCGTCGGAGAAGTCGGCCTTCAGCGCGATGACGCCCGAGAGTCGCGAGCGCTCCAGGTTGGCGCCGGCCAGGATCGCGCCCTGCGCGTTGGCCGCCCGCTCGATCGGCTCGATGATCCGGAGGCCGAGGTCGCGGTCGGCGGCGGCGATGGTGCCTTCGCGCAGGTCCGCCTCGAAGAGGTCGGCGCCGGTCAGGTCCGCGCCCCGCAGGCAGGCGCCGCGAAGGTCCGCCCGGCGCAGCGATGCCTCGAGCAGGTTGGCGTTCTGCAGGTCGGCGCCGAAAAGGTTGGCGTTGTCGAGCCGCGCATGCGGGAGTTTGCAGTCGGCCAGGATGGCGCCGGTGAAGTCCGCGTCGCAGAGATTGCGCCCGGACAGATCGAGGCCCGAGAGGTCTTTCCAGGTAAAGACCGCCCGCGCGCCGCCCATCCGCGACGACCACAGCCGGTCGTGCCGAGGCAGATGGCGTCCACTTCGGCCTGGGTCAGCCGACGATGCTGGATGAACTGTGCGGCGGCCTCGCCCATTCCGGTCTGCGCGAATCTGAGAGCCTGAACGTTCCGTTAAGCTTACCGGACTTCATTAATGAGCCCTTCACGCCACGGACGGCCGACGCACCGCCGTTCGCCCCAATCTGGGGCGTTTTTACGCGGCGGCGGGGAGCTTCTGGGCCCGGCTCTCGTCTAGGTAGCGGCATGCGACCGGCCGCAGCGCCGGGTCGAGCTCGATCAGCAGCGGATTGCCGGTGGGGATCTCGACGCCGGGAATCGCCTGATCGGAGACGTCGAACAGCAGCTTGACGATGGCGCGCAGCGAGTTGCCGTGCGCGGCGATCAGGACGCGCTCGCCCACGGTCAGCCGCCCGGCGATCTCGCCGTCCCAGTAGGGCCGCACGCGCTCGAGCGTCGACTTCAGGGTCTCGGTCGCGGGCACGGTCATGCCGGCGTAGCGACGGTCGCTCGAGAGGTCGTAAGGCCCGCCGGGGGCCAGCGGCGGCGGCGCTATGTCGTAGGAACGGCGCCAGGCCATCACCTGCTCGGCGCCGTGCCGGGCGGCGGTCTCGGCCTTGTTGAGCCCGGTGAGGCCGCCGTAGTGCCGCTCGTTGAGCCGCCAGTGCTTCTCCATCGGGATCCACAGCTGGCCGGCGGCGGCGAGCGCCAGGTCGGCGGTGCGGATCGCCCGGGTCAGCACCGAAGCGAAGCAGCGGTCGAGCTCGAGGCCGGCCTCGGCGATCAGCTCGCCGCTGCGCTTCGCCTCGGCCTCGCCCGCGGCCGAAAGGTCTACGTCCACCCAGCCGGTGAAGCGGTCCTCCAGGTTCCATTGGCTCTGGCCGTGGCGCAGCAGGACGAGGGTCGGCATCGGTTGGGCGGCGCCTCCTGATCGGATGGGGCGCCTGCTTGCACGCCGCTGCGGGTCCGCGCAAGGCCGCGCGCCCTCTTTGCGGCGACGCAGCCGGCGGGCTATAGGGCCGCCATGCCCGACAGCATCGCCCTGCCCGCCCTCGCCGTCGTCGCGGCGGGCCTGGTCGCGCTGGCGCTGGTGTGGCCGCAGGGCGAGGGCGCGCCGCTCGCCGGCGCCGTTCGGCCATCCGCTGGCGCCGGTCGAATCACCCGTGGCCAAGGCGTTGGCGCCGCTGGCGCTGCGCGGCCGCGAGGCGGTCGCGAGCCTCGCCGCCGCCCGGCCGCCGCATCCGCGCCGCGCCCACAAGCGTTAACCCGTCGCGCCCTGGAGCCGCCCTTGTTCCCCACGCCCCGCGCCGATCTTGCGCCGATGAGCGTCGCCTACGAGACGACGCCGCTGGTCAAGGCCCACCGGCTTTCGCGAGTACGACGCGCGCTGGCTGCTCGGGCCTGACCTCAACCTGATGGGCGTGCAGGCGCTGGGGCTCGGGCTCGGGACCTACTTCGCCGAGCGCGGCGAGCGCCGCGTCGTGGTCGGCCACGACTTCCGGTCCTATTCGCTGTCGATCAAGCAGGCGCTGACGCTGGGCCTGGTCGGGGCGGGCTGCGAGGTGCTGGACATCGGCATGGCGGTGACGCCGATGGCCTACTTCGCCCAGTTCGACCTGGAGGCGCCCTGCGTGGCCATGGTCACCGCCAGCCACAACGAGAACGGCTGGACCGGCGTGAAGATGGGCGCGGCCCCGCCGCTGACCTTCGGCCCCGACGAGATCGGCCGGCTGAAGGAGATCGTGCTGACCGGCGCCTGGCGCGAGGCGCTCGGGCGGCACGGTCACGCAGGTCGACGGCGTCGCCGAGCGCTACATCGCCGACGCCGCCGCGCACTGCCGGCTTTCCCGGCCGATCCGCGTGGCGGCTGCGCCTGCGGCAACGGCACCGCCGGCGCCTTCGCGCCCGACGCGCTGCGGCGCATGGGCGCCGAGGTGATCGAGGTGGACTGCGAACTCGACTGGAGCTTTCCCAACTACAATCCGAACCCGGAAGACCACGCCATGCTGAGCGCGATGACGCGGGCGGTGCGCGAGAGCGGCGCCGAGCTGGCGCTGGGCTTCGACGGCGACGGCGACCGCTGCGGGGTGGTGGACGACGCCGGCGAGGAGATCTTCGCCGACAAGATCGGCCTGATGCTCGCCCGCGACCTGGCGCCCAGCTCATCCGGGCGCGAAGTTCGTCGTCGACGTGAAATCCACCGGCCTCTTCGCCACCGACCCGGTGCTGAAGGCGGCCGGCGCCTCGACCGTCTACTGGAAGACCGGCCACAGCTACATCAAGCGCAAGACCGCCGAGATCGGCGCGCTGGCCGGGTTCGAGAAGTCCGGCCACCTGTTCTTCAACCCGCCGCTCGGGCGCGGCTACGACGACGGGCTGGTGGCCGCGGCGGCGATCCTCTCCATGCTCGACCGCCATCCCGGCCAGAAGCTCAGTGAGCTGAGGAAGGCGCTGCCCGTCGCCTACACATCGCTGACCATGTCGCCGCACTGCGCGGACGAGGCGAAGTACGACGTGGTCGGCGCGGATCGTCGCCGACTACCAGGCGCTGGCGGCGCGGCGTGCGGCATCGATCCTGGGGCGGAAGATCGCCGACGTGAACACCGTCAACGGCGTGCGGGTCGACGCTGGAGGACGGCTCCTGGCTGCTGGTGCGGGCCTCGTCGAACAAGCCGGAGCTGGTGGTGGTGGTCGAGAGCAGCAGTCGGAGGATGACATGCGCGCCCTCTTCCGCGATGAGGTGAAGCCGCGCCTGGCCCGCGAGCCCGAAGTCGGCGCCTACAACCAGGAAATCTGAAGGCTTCCGACCAACACCGCACTCGGAGGGGACGTTAAGCGCATGCGCGTGGCGATGATCGGGACGGGCTATGTGGGGCTGGTGTCCGGCGCCTGCTTCGCCGACTTCGGCCACGAGGTGACCTGCCTCGACAAGGACGCCGCCAAGATCGAGCGGCTGCAGGGCCGGCAAGATGCCGATCTACGAGCCCGGCCTGGACGTGCTGGTGGCCCGCAACGTCGAGGCCGGCCGGCTGTCGTTCGAGGTCGACGGCGCGGCGGCGATCGGCCAGGCCGACGCGGTCTTCATCGCCGTGGGCACGCCCTCGCGGCGCGGCGACGGCCACGCGGACCTCTCCTACGTCCACGCCGCGGCCGAGGAGATCGCGCCGCTGCTGGACGGCTTCACGGTGGTGGTCACCAAGTCCACCGTGCCGGTCGGCACGGGCGACGAGATCGAGGCGATCCTGAAGCGCGCCCGACCCGACGCCCAGTTCGCCGTGGTCTCCAATCCGGAGTTCCTGCGCGAGGGCGCGGCGATCGAGGACTTCAAGCGGCCCGACCGGGTGGTGGTGGGGCTGGAGGACGAGCGCGCGCGGCCGGTGATGGCCGAGCTCTACCGCCCGCTCAATCTCAACGAGACGCCGATCCTCTACATCGACCGGCGCTCCTCGGAGCTGATCAAGTACGCCTCCAACGCCTTCCTGGCGATGAAGATCACCTTCATCAACGAGATGGCCGACCTGTGCGAGGCGGTCGGCGCGGACGTGCAGCAGGTGGCGCGCGGCATCGGCCTCGACAAGCGGATCGGCTCGAAGTTCCTGCACGCCGGGCCCGGCTACGGCGGCTCCTGCTTTCCGAAGGACACGCTGGCGCTGGTGCGCACCGCCCACGACGCCGGCGCGCCGCTGCGGCTGGTCGAGACCACCTGCGAGGTGAACGAGGCGCGCAAGAAGGCGATGGCCGGCAAGGTGGCCGGCGCGATGGGCGGCGAGCTCGCAGGCAAGACGGTCGGCGTGCTGGGCCTCACCTTCAAGCCCAACACCGACGACATGCGCGAGGCGCCGTCGCTGGAGATCATGCCGGCGCTGCAGGCGATGGGGGCGAAGGTGCAGGCCTACGACCCGCGAGGGCCACGAGGCGCGCCAGCTGCTGCGCGGCGTCGACTTCAAGAACGGGCCCTACGAGGCGCTGGCGGGGCGCCGACTGCGCGGTGATCATCACCGAATGGGACGAGTTCCGCGCCCTCGACCTCGACCGGGTGAAGGAGCTGATGCGCCGCCCGCTGGTGGTGGACCTGCGCAATATCTACAAGCCCGAGGAGCTGCGCCCGCGCGGCTTCACCTATTTCAGCGTCGGCCGCGCCTAGCTTTAGCGGCTCAGCGCGAACCACGACTGCGAGGCCCAGACCGTTCCGATCCAGAACGCCGCGGCCATGCCGGTGACGAAGAGGATGCAAGCGATCGGAGCGCCCGCGCCTTTTGGCTGGGCCTTGGGCGCAGCCTGCCGAGCCCAGGTGGGTTCGTGCGCCATCTCGCCTCCTCCCTAGAGGATATGTTCTCGTTCGCGAGCGCGCCGGTCGAGCGGCGCGCCTGGGCCTGAAGGTTAAGGACGGTTCGCAAATCCTGTCCAGTCTGTAATGTTTCCCATGCTAAGCTTGTCCGGGAGAAGCGAACCGAGCGGAGGCGGACATGGAACGGCGCGTCGGGCTTGCGATCGGATCGGTGATCGGGTTGTCGGCGGCGCTCGCGCTCAGCGCCTGCCAGAAGGCGGCCGCGCCGGCGGCGAACGCGACCAACGCGGCGCCAGCGCCCGCCAACGTGGCCGCGGCGGCGCCCGCCGCACCGACGCCGGTCGCGGCCGAGAGCCCGGACGCGGCCGCCGCCAAGGCATTCCTCGAGGGCCTCTACGCCCACTACAAGGCCTCCAGCTCGACCGGCACGACCTGGGCGCCGATGGACGCCAACATCAAGGAGGTGTTCGACGCCGACATGGTGAAGCTGATGGCCGCCGATACCAAGGCGCTGAAGGGCGACCTCGGCGAGATCGACGGCGACTGGCTGTGCGACTGCCAGGACTGGGGCAGCATCGCCGCCACCGTCACCGTCACCTCGGCGACCCCGACCGACGCCAAGGCGGTGGCCGTCTTCCACGACACCGAGGTCAAGGAAGAGTCGGCCCGGCGCGACACCTTCGACCTGGTGAAAACGCCGGCGGGATGGCGCATCCACGACATGGGCACCATGTCCGACCCCTCCTTGCGCGCCGTGCTGATCAAGGAGATCGCCGACCTGAAGTCCGGCAAGACCAAGCCGCTCAACGAGACGGACGGTCCTCCCTGAGCACCTGGTTCGCCCGTTGCTGAACGCGCCCGCTGACAAGGCCGGGCGCGGCGCGGGATAGTCGGCGGCGCAAAGGAGCCCGCCATGTCCGCGTCCGACGCCCTGCCCGAGCACGCCAAGCGCGCACGCGTCACCGCCGAGGGCGCCTGCGCCTGCGGCGCCGTGCGCCTCGAGATCGTCGTCCCGGCGGTCTGGGCCTGGCACGACCACTCCGCCGCCAGCCGCCGCGCGCAGGGCTGCGCCTACGCCACCTACGTCGGCAGCTGGAAGAGCAAGTTCCGCCTGCTAGAGGGCGAGGAACACGTCACTCGCTACAGCGATCCTGAGCTCGGCACGGTGCGCAGCTTCTGCGCCCGCTGCGGCACGCCGCTGACCTACGAACGGCCGCGCGCCCCGCAGATAGTCAACATCCCACGCGCGCTGTTCTTCGGCCGCACCGGCCGCGAGCCGCGCTACCACATGTTCCTCAGCGAGGCGGCCGACTGGACCTATCTGGGCGAGCCGCTGGCGCCGCTGAAAGGCTACCCCGGCGTGATGCGCGAGCGCCCCCGCAAGAAGAAGCAGCGCCCGGAGGGGATGTTCTGACATGGCGAGCGGCGAGGCCGACGTCTTCGCGCCTTGGCTGGCGCGCTGGGGCCTGACGCCAGACGGCGCGCCGTTCGCCAGCCTCGCCGGCCGGCTGCTCCCGGTGCGCCAGGCGGGCGCGGCGGCGATCCTGAAGGTGAGCCACTCGAGCGAGGAGATCGCCGGCGGCGCGCTGATGGAATGGTGGGGCGGCGACGGCGCGGCGCGGGTGCTGGCGCGCGAGGGCGAGGCGCTGCTGCTGGAGCGGGCGACCGGCGCGCGCTCGCTGGCCGAGATGGCGCGCGGCGGCGCGGACAACGAGGCGACGCGGATCCTGTGCGCCGCCGGCGAGCGGCTGCACGCCGCGCGGTCTTCGCCGCCGCCGCCGACGCTCGTGCCGCTGGAGACCTGGTTCCGGCAGCTCTGGCCGACGGCCGAGGCGCAGGGCGGGCTCTACGCCAGGGCGGCGGCGGCGGCGCGGGCGCTGCTGGCCGAGCCGCGCGAGGTGAGCGTCGTGCACGGCGACCTGCACCACGGCAACGTGCTGGATTTCGGAGAGCGCGGCTGGCTCGCCATCGACCCCAAGGGCCTGATCGGCGAACGGTCCTACGACTACCCGCACATCATCATGAACCCCGACGTCGAAACGGCGACCGCGCCCGGGCGCCTCGCGCGGCGCGTCGAGGTGATCTCAGAGGCCGCGCGCGTCGAGCCGCGCCGGCTGCTGACCTGGATCGTCGCCTATGCGGGCCTCTCGGCCTCATGGACGCTCGGCGACGGCGACGATCCCTGGCGCGCGCTGGCGATCGGCGAGATCGCCGCCGCGCAGCTAGGGGTCTGACTGGACGCGCGCCGGTTCGGGGGCGGGCGGGCTCAGACCGCCGCCTGGCGGACCGCGATGGCGATCTCGCGGACCAGCTGGCCGACCAGCTTTTCGTCGTCGCCCTCAGCCATGATGCGGATGATCGGCTCGGTGCCGGAAGCGCGCACCAGGACGCGGCCGGCGCCGTTCAGGCGCTGCTCGGCCTCGACGATCGCCGCCTTGACGGCCTTGTGCTCGAGCGGCTTGGCGCCAGCCGGCGAAGCGGACGTTCTCCAGCTTCTGCGGCGCCGGCTCGAACTGGCGGGCGAGCTGGCTCATCCGCTTGCCGGAGCGCACCAGCTCGGCCAGCACCTGCAGCGCCGGCGATCAGGCCGTCGCCGGTGGTCGAGATAGTCGGAAAGGATGATGTGGCCCGACTGCTCGCCGCCGAGGTTGAAGCGGCCCTCGCGCATCCTGGCCATCACGGCGCGGTCGCCCACGGCGGTGCGGTGCAACGCCAGGCCCCGTTCGGCCAGGAAGCGCTCCAGGCCCAGGTTGGACATCACCGTCGCGACCACGCCGCCGCCGGCGAGCTGCGCCGTGCTTGGCCCAGGCGGCGGCGATCAGCGCCATGATCTGGTCGCCGTCGACGATCTGACCCTTCTCGTCGCAGATCACCAGCCGGTCGGCGTCGCCGTCGACCGAGATGCCGATGTCGGCGCGGTACTGGCGCACGGCCGCGCTGATGGCGGCCGGATAGGTGGAGCCGCACTCGTCGTTGATGTTGAAGCCGTCCGGATTGACGCCAACCGGGATCACCTCCGCGCCGAGCTCGTACAGCGCCGTCGGGGCCACCTTGTAGGCCGCGCCGTTGGCGCAATCGACGGCGACCCTGAGGCCATTGAGCGACAGGTTCTTCGGGAAGGTGGCCTTGGCGATCTCGACGTAGCGGGCCGCGCGCCTCGTCGATGCGTACGACCCGGCCCAGCGCCTTCGGCCCGGCCAGGCCCTCCTGCAGGCCCTCGTCGATCAGCGCCTCGATCTCGGCCTGGCGCTCGTCGGAAAGCTTGTAGCCGTCGGGGCCGAACAGCTTGATGCCGTTGTCGGCGAAGTGGTTGTGCGAGGCGCTGATCATCACGCCGAGGTCGGCGCGCATCGAGCGGGTCATCATCGCGACGCCCGGCGTCGGGATCGGGCCGAAGGTGCGCACGTCCATGCCGACGCTGGTGAAGCCGGCCACCAGGGCCGGCTCGATCATGTAGCCGGAAAGGCGGGTGTCCTTGCCGATCACCACCAGGTGGCGGCGGTCGCGAGGCGCTGGTGAACAGCTTGCCGGCGGCCAGCCCCACCCGCAGCGCGACTTCGGCTGTCATCGGATGGACGTTGGCCTGGCCGCGTATGCCGTCGGTGCCGAAATAGCCGCGCGATTTCATGGGGAAGTCCCGAAACGTAAGGAAACCGAGATTTAGGTGACCGCCGGTTTGCGAATGCTAAAGCCGCTCGCCGGACATCCGGGGCGCTACTGTAATCCTGCGCGGCGCTAACCACAAAGGACGCATCCTGCAATGTGCGGCATCATCGGCATCGTCGGCGTGAGGCCGGTGACGGGGCGGCTGATCGAGAGCCTGAAACGGCTCGAGTACCGCGGCTACGACAGCGCCGGCGTCGCCGGCGTCGTGGACGGCCACATCGAGCGGCGCCGCGCCGAGGGCAAGCTTGCCCGGCTGGAGCTGGCGCTGGGCGATGCGCCGCTCGCCGCCACCGTCGGCATCGGTCACACGCGCTGGGCGACGCACGGCGTGCCCTCCGAGCGCAACGCCCATCCGCACACGGCCGGCCGCGTGACGCTGGTGCACAACGGCATCATCGAGAACTTCGCCGAGCTGAAGGCCGAGCTGATCGCCAAGGGCCACGTCTTCGAGAGCGAGACCGACACCGAGGTGGTGGCCCACCTGATCGACCAGCATCTGCAGGACGGGCTGGCCCCGCTCGAGGCGCTGAAGGCGGCGCTCGACCGGCTGCGCGGCGCCTACGCGCTGGTGCTGATGATCGAGGGCGAGGCCGAGACTGATCCTCGGCGCGCGGCACGGGCCGGCGCTGGTGGTGGGCTACGGCGAGGGCGAGATGTTCCTGGGCTCGGACGCGCTGGCGGTGGGCCCCTTCACCAGCCGCGTCACCCATCTCGAGGACGGCGACTACGTGGCGATCGACCGGCAGGGCGCGCGCATCTTCGACGCGTCCGGCGCGCCGGTGGAGCGGGCGATCATCACCGTGCCGGCGGCTCGCCGCGCTGGTCGAGAAGGGCAACTACCGCCACTTCATGGAGAAGGAGATCCACGACCAGCCGGACGCCATGCCAGCACACGCTGTCGGCCTATGTCGATCCGGTGACCGGCCGATCTGCGCGCGCCCGGGGCTCGACTTCGCGACCTTCGAGCGCCTGCAGATCGTCGCCTGCGGCACCGCCTCCTACGCCGGCATGATCGCCCGCTACCTCTTCGAGCGGCTGGCCGGCCTGCCGACCGACGTCGAGATCGCCTCGGAGTTCCGCTACCGCGAGCCGGCGCTGCGCCCGGGCGCGCTGGCGCTGGCGGTCTCGCAGTCGGGCGAGACGGCCGACACCCTGGCGGCGCTGCGCTGGTGCAAGGCGCGCGGCGTCGCCACCGCGGCGCTGGTCAACGTGCATGAATTCGACCATGGCGCGCGAGGCCGACGTCATGCTGCCGACCAACGCCGGCCCCGAGATCGGCGTCGCCTCCACCAAGGCCTTCACCCCGCAGGTCGCCGCGCTCACCGCGCTGGCGTTCGCCGCCGCCCGCCAGCGCGGCCAAGATCGACGCCGCCGAGGAGGCGCGGCTGGCGACGCTGCTGCTGGAGACCCCGCGGCTGATCGCCGAGTCGCTGCAGCGTCGAGGAGACCGTGCGGGCGATCGCGTCCGACATCGCCAAGGCGCGTGACGTGCTCTACCTCGGCCGCGGGCCGATGTTCCCGCTGGCGCTGGAAGGCGCGCTGAAGCTGAAGGAGATCAGCTACATCCACGCCGAGGGCTACGCCGCCGGCGAGCTGAAGCACGGGCCGATCGCCCTGGTCGACGAGGCGACGCCGATCGTCGTGATCGCGCCCACCGACGCGCTCTTCGAAAAGACCATGTCGAACATGAGCGAGGTGCTGGCCCGGGGCGGCAACATCGTGCTGATCACCGATGCGCGAGGGCGCCCGGCACGCGCCGCCCGGGGCGCGGCTGATCATCGGCCCGTCCTGCGACCCGCTCGATCGCGCCGCTGGTGTTCGCCGGGCCGATCCAGCTGCTGGCCTACCACGTCGCCGTGCAGAAGGGCGCGGACGTCGACCAGCCGCGCAACCTCGCCAAGTCGGTGACGGTGGAATAGGCGACAGAGCTACTCTCCCCACCATCCGGCGGGGAGAGCGGCGCAGTGCTCAGCCGGGCTTGGAATTCAGCCGGCGGAATTCGACGCCGTGTTGGTGGTCGTCGTGTTGGTCGTGGTGGTGGTGTTGGTCTCGACGCCGTTGGTGGCTTCGTTGGTCGTCGTGGTGCTGGTGTTGGTCTCGGTCGCGTTGGCCGTGTTGGCGGCGTTCTGCTTGCAGGCGCCGAGGCTCGCGGCCGCCACGATGGCGAGCGAGGCCAGAGCCAAGGTACGCATGTTCGTCATTTCCGATGTCCCCCGATGGCGATCGCGAAGAGCGCGAACTCAAGCTTAAGCTGAAACGGGGGCAACTGTCGCTGCGCGCGGGCGATTGTCAATGCGAGAGCGGCGCTGGGCGCTGGATTTGCCCGCCTGCCTCCGCTAGGGGCTGCGCTCATGAAACCTGTCCGCAAGGCGGTCCTGCCGGTGGCGGGGCTCGGCACGCGCGTGCTGCCGGCCGCGAAGACGACCCCGAAGAACCTGCTGAACGTCTTCGACCGGCCGATCCTGGCCCACGTCGTGGCCGAGGCGCGCGAGGCGGGGATCGAGCACTTCGTGTTCGTGACCGGCCGCGGCCAGGGCGCGATCGAGGACTACTTCGACCACCTCTTCGAGCTGGAATCGCAGCTGGAGGCCAAGGGCAAGACGCGATCTACTGGCCGACATCCGCGCCGACCTGTCCAAGCCCGGCGAGATGAGCTTCGTGCGCCAGATGTCGCCGCTGGGCCTCGGCCACGCGGTCTGGTGCGCCCGCGACGTGGTCGGCGACGAGCCGTTCGCCGTGATCCTGCCCGACATGCTGATGCGCGCCAGCCCGCCGGCGCTCGCCCAGGCGATCGCCGCCTACAACGCGGTCGGCGGCAACATCGTCGTCGTCGAGCCCGCGCCCGAGGGCGAGGCGCACAAGTACGGCATCGTGGCGCTGGACGAGACGGCGGCGGGGTTCGGCGGGCGGCTGGCGCGGATGACCGGCATGGTCGAGAAGCCCGCGCCGGGGACCGAGCCCTCCAACCTCTTCATCTCCGGCCGCTACATCCTGCAGCCCGACGATGTTCGAGCTGCTGGCCAGCCAGGACGCCGGCGCCGGCGGCGAGATCCAGCTGACCGACGCCATGGTGCGGCTGATGCAGCGCCAGGACTTCCACGCGCTGGCCTACGACGGGGCGACCTTCGACTGCGGCGACAAGATCGGCCTGCTGCGCGCCAACGTCGCCTTCGCCCTCGCCCACCCGGTGCTGGGGGCCCAGGCGCGCGAGGCGATCGCGGCGCTGATGAAAAGCTGACCTGTGGCAGCCGGCGCCGTGGCGCCATCGGGCGCGTTCGACTAGTTAACGGTCTGGACCCCGAAACCGCGTCGAGACCGCAACCTTGCGCCGATGAAGCCGATCCAGAAGGTGCTGGTGATCAAGCTGGGCGGCGTCGGCGAGATGGTGCTGGCGTTCCCGGCCTTCGAGCGCATCCGCCAGGCGCACCCCAAGGCGAAGATCACCCTGCTGACCACCGAGCCGTTCGCGGCGCTGGCCAAGTCGAGCCCGTTCTTCAACGCGGTCGAGGCCGATGGCGCGCCGAAGGATCCCGGCCACTGGACCTCGCTGATCCTGCGCATCCGCAGGGCCCACTACGACCGTGTCTACGACCTGCAGAACGATGCGGCGTCCAACCTGATCTTCCAGGCGCTGCGGCCCGGCGCCGCCGGACTGGTCCGGCACGGCGCTGGGCTGCTCGCTGCCGCACAAGAACCGCCACCGCGGCGAGATGCATCCGCTGGAGCGGCAGGCCGAACAGCTGCACGACGCCGGCATCTGGCCCGACGCGCCGACCGGCGCCTGGTCGGCGGCGCCGCCCGACATCTCCTGGATCCTGGCCCGCAGCGCCCAGCCGCGCTCGATCTCGGTGGCGGGCGCGCACCGCCCGCTGGTGCTCCTCGCCCCTGGCGCGGACTCCCACCATCCCGAGCAGCGCTGGCCGGCCGAGCAGTACGGCGGCTTCGCCAAGCGCATGCAGGACGCCGGCTACGACATCGTGATCATCGGCGCGCTCGGCGAAAGCTCGCTGGCCCACGCCATCCAGCGCCAGGCGCCCCGGGCGCGCGACCTCACCGGCCGCACCGACCTCGTCCAGATCGCCGCGCTCGGCGCGCGCGCGGCGCTGGCGGTGGGCAACGATCTGGGCGTCCTCACGCTGATCGCGGCGGCCGGCGCGCCGACCATCGTGCTCTTCTCCAGCGACGTCGACGCCGCCGCCATCGCGCCCCGCGGACATGTGACCGTCGTGCACGCAGCGACGCTAAAAGAGCTGCCGGTGGAGAGCGTGGTCAGCGCCGCGCGGATTCTTGCGCGGGCCCCGGCTTGATTGCGCCAGGGGCGTTGGTCATATTTCAACCTGGTCCAGGCACTCTACTTGGCTCGGACCCACTCGAAACTGCTTAAGGAGCACTGCCTATTCGTCGTCCCATGGCCGCGCCCCCGTCGAAGGACGGGCCGCGCATCAACGAAGACATCCGCGTCCCCCGCGTTCTGCTGATCGACCACAACGGCGAAAAGCAGGGGATCATGCCCACATCCTCCGCCCTGGAGGCTGCCGAGGAAGTGGGTCTCGATCTGGTCGAAGTCTCTCCGACCGCCGATCCGCCGGTCTGCAAGATCCTCGATTACGGCAAGTACAAGTTCCAGGAACAGAAAAAGAAGAACGAAGCGCGCAAGCGCCAGAAGCTGGTCGAAATCAAGGAGATCAAGCTTCGCCCTAACATCGATCACCACGACTACGAGGTGAAGGCCAAGGCCATGCATCGCTTCTTCGAGGAGGGCGACAAGGTCAAGGTGACGCTGCGCTTCCGCGGCGGCGAGATGCGGCACCCCGAGCTCGGCATGAAGCTTTTGGACCAGGTGAAGGTCGACTTCGACGAGGTCGCCAAGGTCGAGCACGAGCCGAAGATGGAAGGCCGCCAGATGGTGATGATCCTGGCGCCCCGCTGACCGCCTGAGGTCATCGGGCCCGGCTTGCTCCGGCGCGTGAATCCTGGGCTCTCTGCCTCCCGAGGTTCGTTCGATCTGGGAGGGCGCCGGTGAACTTTCCTAGCATCCGACTTGCGTGGCTCGCCGCGGCGCTCGGCCTCGTGGCGCTGGCCGCGCCGCTCTCGGCTTGCGCCGACCCCAACGCGCTCTGGACCATCGTCCATACCCAGTGCGCGCCCAGCGAGGCGGCCAAGGGCGATCCGTCGCCCTGCCTCGCCGTGGATCTTGCGGCCGGCTACGCGGTGCTGAAGGACCGCAGCGGCGCCACCCAGGTGCTGCTGATCCCCACCGCGAAGGTCACCGGCATCGAGGACCCGGCGGTGCTGGCCCCGGCCGCGCCGAACTATTTCGAGGACGCCTGGCGCGCGCGGCGCTTCGTGCAGGCGCTCGCCGGCCAGATCATCCCGGCCGACGAGCTGTCGCTTGCGGTCAACTCCATGTACGGCCGCAGCCAGAACCAGCTGCACATCCACGTCGACTGCATCCGCCCCGATGTGCGCGCCGCGCTCAAGGCGAGCCTCGACCACATCGGTCCCACCTGGAGCCCAATCGACGTCGGCGTCTCCGGCCGCCACTACGAGGCGATGCGGCTGCCCGGCGACGACCTCGGCGGCCGCAATGCGTTCAAGCTGCTGGCCGAAGGCGATCCGGCCGCGCGCGCCGACATGGGCCTGGAGACAATGCTCGTCGCCCCGGTCAGCTTCGCCGACGGCGCGCCCGGCTTCGTCCTCATCGCCGACCGCGCCTCGCCCGGCGACGCCGGCTCCGCCGAGGAGCTGCAGGACCACATGTGCAAGGTGCTGCAGCCGGCGGGTTGATCGCGTCGTCCGGCCGCGCCGCCCACCTGAGGCGCCGGCGCCGCAGTCGATTTGGCGCAGCGCCTCCGGGCAAGCCCTGCCTTGCCCGCGCGGGCGGGGCGGCCTATCTGCGCTCGGATGACCGCCGAGCCGGATGCTTCGACGGGCGGGCGGTCGGCCGCCGCGCTCTACACCCTGCTGTCGGTGATGTTCATCAACATGCTGGGGTTCGGCGTCATCGTGCCGTTCCTGCCGTTCTACGCGGCCTCGTTCCACGCCACGCCGTGGGAGATCGGCCTGGTGTTCTCGGCCTACTCGATGGGCTCGTTCGTCGGCGAGCCTTTCTGGGGCAAGCTGTCGGACCGCATCGGGCGCAAGCCGATCCTGATCTCGACGGTGTTCTGCAACTGCCTCTGCTACGGGGCGCTGGCGTTCGCGCCGAACATCTGGGCGGCGATCGCGATCCGGGTGATCGGCGGCATGGCGGCCGGCAACGGCTCGGTCGTGCAGGGCTACATCGCCGACGTGACGCCGGTGGAGTTCCGCGCCGGCCGGATGGCGAGGCTCGGCGCGGCCTACAACCTCGGCTTCATCCTGGGTCCGTTCGTGGGCGGCGTGCTGGCCAAGCCGTCCGCCGGCACCGCCGGCTACCACCTGCCGCTGCTGCTCTCCTCCGGCCTCTGCCTCTGTTCGGCGATCGGCATCGCGCTGGTGGTGAAGGAGAGCCGCGAGCGGCGCAAATACGTCGGACGCCAGCCGAGCCGCTGGGTGATGTTCGGCTACGCCGCGCGCCACCCGGTGGTCGGGCGCCTGATGCTGCTGACCTTCGCGGTGGGGGTCGCCTTCACCGCCATCGAGAGCACCTTCGCGCTCTGGGCGCAGCACCGCTTCGGCTGGGTCCCGCGCGACATCGGCCTGTGCTTCGGCATCACCGGCGCGGTATCGGCCTGCTGCCAGTTCCTGCTGACCGGGCCGCTGTCGCGCCGCTTCGGCGAGGGCAACATGCTGGCCGTCGGCATGGCCGGCACGGTGATCTGCACGGCGCTGCAGCCGTTCTCCGACGGCGGCTTCTTCACGGTGACGCTGATGGCGCTGATGGCGCTCAGCCAGTCGGTGGCCTTCCCCAACTCCGGCGCGCTCCTCAGCCGCAGCGTCGATCCCGACCACCAGGGCCAGATCATGGGGCTGAACAACGCCACCGGCGCGCTCGCCAGGGTGACCGGGCCGCAGTTCGGGCTCGGCCTGCAGAGCGTCAACATCAACGGCGCCTTCTATTTCGGCGCGCTGATCGTGGCGCCGGCGATCTTCCTGGCGCTGGGCGCCGGCCGGGCCTCGAAGGGCGGCGTGCAAGCGCTGGCGCCGGTGACGGCGCCGGCGGAGTAGCTACGGCCAGCCGGCGCCGGGAGCCGGCGCCGGGACCGCGAGCACCTGGCCGGTTCCGCCCATCTCGCCCATCCGGTCCATGCCGAACCAGCGGGCGGCGGTGACATAGAGCGTGCGCCGGTCCGGGCCGGCCAGCATGCAGGCGAAAGCCCCGCGATCGAGCTTCACCACGTCCGGCGCCTCGCCGCCCTCGCGCACCCGCCGGCAGCAGGCGTTCGGCACGTCGGCGACCCAGACGGCGCCGGTCGCATCGATGCAGATCCCGTCCGGCGGCCCGGCAAGCTCGGCCCAGACGCGGCGGTTCGACAGCGAACCGTCCGCGGCTATCTCGAAGGCCGTGAGCCGCTGGGCGTGCGACTCGGCGACGATCAGAGCCCTATTGTCCGGCGTCACCGCCATGCCGTTCGGAAACGCGAAGTCCGCCGCCTGGGGCGTGACCCGCCCGTCCGGCGTCACCAGCACCAGCTGCGGGCCGTTGACGTAGGCGTTCCCGCGCCCGTCGACGACGATCTCGTTCCAGACGCCGGCGCCCAGCCGGGCGAAGGCGGCGAGCCGGCCGTCCGCCTGCTGGCGCAAGAGCTCGCCGGCCGCCGACGAGACCACCAGCAGCCGCCCCTCGGCATCGAAGTCGAACGACAGCGGCGGCGCCGGCGCGCGGGCCATCACCTCGGCCGCGCCGTCGTCGGAAAGCCGCAGGATCTCGCCGGCGGTCCAGTCGGCGAACCAGAGGCGCCCGTCATGCCAGCGCGGGCTCTCCACGAGGCCGCGGCCGTCGAGCAGGAGGGTGGGTTGGGTCATGGGCGCGTCTCCATTGAACCCCCGAAGGACGCCGCGGCTGGACCCGCCCCGACATTTTTGTTCAGCCGGCCGTCGTTCCTCAGGCCGCCGCCGCGCCCGCGGGCTTTCGTATGCCGCGGATCGGATCGAAGCCGTAGGTTTCCGGCTGGCGCCCGGACGCGGCGTAGGCCGCGACGCCGGGACGCGCATACATCCGCCGCCGGTAGGCGGCCAGCGGCGCTGCGCGCGCCATCGCCGACGGGAAGAAGGCGGCCGCCTCGTCGAGCACCGTCGCCACGTAATAGTCGGCGAACAGCAGCCGCGCGCCGCCGAAGAAGGGCGCATCGCCGAGCCAGGCCGCGACGAGGCCGAGTTGATCGGCCAGCGCGCCCGCCTCGAACTCGGCCGCCGCTTCCGGCGTATTCGAGCCCGGCTGCCAGAAGTGGTCCCAGAGCCGCTGCTGCAGGTCGCGGCCGGCCTCGGCGCTGATGTCGCAGCGGATGGCCTCGGCCTCGGTCTCGCCGCAGAGGCCGCATGGCCGGGCGAGGTGGCGCAGGATCGCCTGGCTCTGGAACAGGGTCTCTTCGCCGTCCTGCAGGCGCGGCATCTGGCGGAACTGCATCTGCGGCTTCACCGCGTCCCACTCGTCGAACCCGACGCGGCGATCCTCGTAGACGGCGCCCTGGTCCTCGAAGAACAGCCGGATCGGCTCGCCAAGCCCGCGGAATGGAAAATAGGTCAGGATCGGAACGGACATGGGCGTGATGTCTCCCTGGGTCGCGGCGCGGACGTCTTTTCGCATATGACGGGCGGCGGCGGCTGGAATTCGACAGCAACGCGCTCGAATCCGGCGCCGCGCCGGGTTGCAGGTCCGACGAACGCGAGCGGCTGGCGCACCGGCGCGATAGATTGGCCTCGTCTGAAGGGGAGCGCATGGACGACATCGATGACGGCGCGGCGGCGCTGGCGCTGGCGGCGCGCGCGGCCACCGACTACCGGCGCGGCGTCGCGGCGGCCGAGCGGACGCCGGTGGCGGACTACGGGGCGATGCTGGCGGCCCTCGCCGGCCCGACGCCGGACGAAGGCGCGAGCGCCGAGGCCGTCATCGAGAACCTCGTGCGGCTGGCGACGCCGGGAATCCGCGCCTCGACCGGACCGCGCTTCTTCGGCTGGGTGATCGGCGGCTCGCTCCCGGCCGGCGTCGCCGCCGACTGGCTGACCGCCGCCTGGGGCCAGAACGCCGGCAACGTCGTCGCCGCGCCAGCGGCCGCGGCGGCGGAAGCCGTGGCGGCCGGCTGGCTGCTCGACCTGCTCGGGCTGCCGGCGGACGCCTCGGTGGGCTTCGTGACCGGCGCGACGGTCGCCAACTTCGTCTGCCTGGCCGCGGCGCGCAGCGCGGCGCTGCGCCGGGTGGGGTGGGATGTGGAATCCGACGGCCTCTTCGGCGCGCCGCCGGTGGAGGTGCTGATCGGCGCCGACGCGCACGCCACCGTCTATTCGGCGCTTGAAGTACCTGGGGCTCGGCGCGCGGCGGGTGCGGATCGTCGAGACCGACGACTGCCGGCCGCATCGCGCCGGCGGCGTTCGAGCGGGCGCTGAACGCGGCGAGCGGACCGGTGATCGCCATCGCCCAGGCCGGGCAGATCAACACCGGCGCCTGCGATCCCTTCCCCGTCATCGCGCCGATGGCGAGCGCGCGCGGCGCCTGGCTGCACGTCGACGGCGCGTTCGGGCTCTGGGCGCAGGCCTGTCCGTCGCGGGCGGCGCTGACCGAGGGCGTCGAGCAGGCCGATTCCTGGGCGACCGACGGGCACAAGTGGCTGCAGACGCCCTACGACACCGGCTTTGCGATCGTGCGCGACGCCGAGGCGCATCGGCGGGCGATGGCGATCTCAGCCAGCTACCTGCCGCCCGCCGCGGACGCCGAGCGTGACCCGTCCGCCTACGTTCCGGAGCTTTCGCGGCGGGCGCGCGGCTTTGCGACCTGGGCGATGATCCGCCACCTCGGCCGAAGCGGGATCGCGGCGATAGTGGAGCGCTGCTGCGCGCTCGCCGAGCGCATGGCGCAGCGCCTCGCCGCCGAGCCGGGCGTCGCGCTGGCGGCGCCGGCCGCGCTCAACCAGTTCATGCTGCGCTTCGGCGCGGACGCGGGCGACGCTGCCGGCGATGCGCTGACCGCGGCGGTGATCAGCGCCCTGCAGGCCGACGCCGTCGCCTTCATCGGCGGCGCGGACTGGCGCGGGCGCTGGGTGATGCGGGTCTCGGTGACCTCGGCGGCCACCACCGAGGCGGACGCGGACCTGACCGTCGACGCCGTGCTGAGGGCCTGGCGGCGGGCGAAGGCGGCCACGTGACGGTCGGCTCTGGCCGCGGCAAGTGATCGTGCATCACGCGGTGCGCTAAACACCAATTCCGGCCCAAAATCGACCGCCGCCAGAGACACGACCCAGGGGAGAGAGCCCGATGCCGAGCCGCCAGAGCGTCGACGCCTTCATCGCGCAGGTGCTGAGCGAGGACCATGTCGGCGCGATCCGCGACTGGTACTACGAGGACGCCTGGATGCAGGAGAACCAGGCGCCGCCGCGCGAAGGCGGCCGCGAGGCGCTGATGGCGCAGGAGGCGGCGACGCTGGCGCGGGTCGACGGGGTGACCACCGAGCTGGTCGGCGGGCCGCTGATCGGCGGCGACCATGTCGCCATCCGCTGGCGCTTCACCTTCCAGCTGAAGGGCGGGACGCAGATGAAGATGGAAGAGGTCGCCTGGCAGACCTGGCGCGGCGAGAAGATCGCCGAAGAGACCTTCTTCTACGACCCGGCGCAGCGCTCGGGGTAAGGCTCAGGCCGGGCGGAGGGCCTTCAGGCTGACGCCGGGCGGCGGCGGCATGCTTGCCGGGATCATGTAGTCGCCGGTTCCGAGGTCGCAGGTTGGGTCGACGCGGTACTTGTCGAAGTCGCGCTCGCCGGCCTCGTAGAGCACGGTGTCGTCGATCAGGAACTGGCCGGTGAACGCGCGCGCCGGTTTCGTCAGGATCACGTAGGCGGCGTCGGCCATGATGTCGACCGTGCGGCAGCGCCTGAGGCCCTCCTGGCCGGACACCGCGAACTCGATCGCGGCCGTCGCGATGCCGGTGCGCGGCCACAGCGAATTGAAGGCGATGCCGTCCTCGCGGAACTCCTCGGCCATGCCCAGCGTCCACATCGACATCAGGTACTTGGCCGCCGTGTAGGCCACGTGCCGCGCCAGCCACTTCGGATCGAGGTCGAGCGGGGGCGACATGTTGAGCACGTGGGGGTTCGCCGCCCGCTTCAGGTGCGGGATCGCGGCGCGGCTGGCGACGAAGGAGCCGCGCGCGGTGATCTGATGCATCAGGTCGTAGCGCTTGATCTCGGTGGCGAGCGTGCCGCGCAGGTCGATGGCCGAGGCGTTGTTGATCAGGATGTCGATGCCGCCGAACCGCTCCGCGGTCCGTTCCACCGCGTCCTCGACGGCGTCGGCGTCCCGCACGTCGACGACAAGCGGCAGCGCGTCGCCGCCGGCGCGCTCCACCTCCTCGGCGGCCGTGTAGATGGTGCCCGGCAGATGCCGGTGCGGCTCGGCGGTCTTCGCGGCGATGGCGACGTTGGCGCCGTCGCGCGCCGCCTTGATGGCGATCGCCAGCCCGATCCCGCGCGAGCCGCCGGTCATGAAGATGGTCTTGCCTTTGAGCGACATCGAAGGCTCCGATGGAGTTGTCGGGAAGGGAGCCGGCCACGGCTGCCCCTCCGTCCGTCAACCCGGCGCCGATCGGTCGCCCTGAAGCCCGGCTGGCAGACTTGGGCTAGGAGCGTGCGCCCCCTCGCGCATCTTCCTTGAGCTGCTCCCTCACATCGCGAAAGACGGGTATCGGCTCAAGGTGATCAAGCCGGTCGATTAGTTCGCTGAGGCCGGCGCGATTGATGTCCCAAAACTCGATGCTGGTCGGCGAATTCGGAAATGTCGCGATCCCCGCGGAGGCGCAAACGTCAAGTTCGCGCCAGACCTCGCCGCTGAAATCCTGTGCTGGAATTCCACACACCCAGATTTGCGTCTTGCCGCAGTATTCGTTGTCCCCGTCATGCGCGTCGACCATCACGACCACGGAGTTGGTCATCAAACTGAGCACCTGACAGAGCTCCGGGAACTTCTCCGACCCGTTGTATGAGGGCACGACGATGAAGTCCGGCTTCTCGTTGGAATCCGGCTTCGTGCGAACAGCTCGAAAATGATCGACGGGTCGTAGGCGTCGGAACAGACCAGCACCGCCACCCGACCGAAAACGGCGTTGAATCCGTAAAGTCTGATGTCCTTTGGTCTCGATAGACGCTCACCGACCTTGGAGGCCGGCGTCACCTTCCACACCCCCTTGGGATTTTGAATTCGCTTGTGCTCTACGCTATCTAGCAACGATGATGAGAAGAATACCTGGGCGATGTTCTCCACCCGATATTCGGAGACTATGCCAGAGGTGCTGTCTTGGTTCGGAAGCTGCATCCGGCGATGCGACGTACCGAGCACAGCCACGCAAGGCTTCTTGCTTCGGTCCAATATTCGGAACACGTCCTGCTTGAACCTAGCCTCGTCCGCATCCCTGTCGTCCCCGTCCGAGAAGCCGGGAGGATAGTCGAACTCGCCGAAGCATATGAGATTTGCCTCATGTCTCACGGCTTCATCCAGCGCGGAGAGCAGATCCTGCTTCCAGGCTCCGTGATTGTACTGGTGTTGTTGGTCGGCCTCGACATTCGTGCGCAACGACGTCGTCAGCTCGGTCTTTTCCCAGACGAGCGCGAACTGCCGCGCCCTGCGTGCTTCTGACTCTGCGCGTGGCACATCTTGACGCTTCCGATTGACCATGGCGACGCGGGTCGTCGGGATCTCCACGATCGCTTGCAATATGGAAGAACCGATATCGGGGTCCATCAACGAGCCTCGCATGTGCGAGTACATCAGGCTTCGCATATCCCTGGAGGCCATCACCAGGGCGCTCAGGGTGACGAATTCCAGTTCGGCCTGGGGGTCGCTGACGTTCTTCAACCCCTGCCCCGCGCCGCCGTCTTCCGGCGACGGGGGTTCAGGCGAGACGCCGGTGGAAACGTCCTGGGAAGCGGTGGCGTCCTCGGAGAAGGAGCCTGCGCCAACGACTAGGCGTTCCAGCAGGCTCGGAATGTCGCGGGCGCGACTGCGCCCGCCCCGCGAGGTGGCGCGATTGACGCCCTGCTCGATCTCGTCAGCCAATGGCGCCCCCCCGGCGTCACCCTAAGGACGAGAATTCCCGCCCGACCTCCGTGGCGAGCGTTCTCATCGCTGTTAGCGCCCCAGATGGTCGCTCGACGCCTGGGGCCGCAATGCTTTCGGCGTCGTCGGCGCCGGCCTCCGACAACACGAGGAATATGGCGCGCTTCGGCTCGAATAGCGTCGCGTACAGGCTCGGCTTCGACGTACCGCCGGAGCAGTATTTCATGTCCGAGGGCCCCAGGGACTCGAAACGGTCTCTCGCCTTAGGGGTCTTTGTGATGGTTTCCACTAGCGGCGCAAACTTCCGTTTCAAGAAGTCGATGTGCACAGCGTCGCTTGCGGCGTCACCCCCGCCGCCATCTGAGAGCCGCAGCGCACGCTCGTCAAAGCCGTAGAAGTCCAGCTGGCCGACGTCTTCGAACTGGGCCCTTTCGCGGGCCGCGGACGGCTGACTTACGAAGTGCTCGTGGTAGATCTTGCGGACCTCCTGGATCACCCGCTGTGAGAGGGCATTCGCGATCCAAAAGAACCTGCGCGTTCGCTCCACGTCGGCCGGCTCCGTCTCCGAGCCGCGCAGCAACAGACGCGTCCATATCTTGGAGGCGTCCTCATACTGGCAGATGGTGATGCAGGTGCGCTCACGAACGACGAGTTCCGTCGATTGTCGTCTCGTGCGCGGGAAAGTCGATGATGAGCCCCGGGGCATACCTCGCACGGGCGACCTGGTCGGGTAGCTCGCGGGGAACGTCGCAGTCCAGCCCGATGTCTCTCGCGCCGCCGACAATGCCGTCCTTGATGGCGTCGAGGTAGGTCTGCAGTGCGTCGGCTATCAGCCGACCCAGCTCCTGCGCCTCCGATGCGGTCCGTCTGATGGGCGTGCTTCCGCCTTGCGCGCCGGCCGACACCGCGCGGACGACAAGGCCGCGCCGAAACACGGGCGTCTCGTAGCCACTGGTCTCAGCGCCGACCGAGGGCATCTTGAGGTCCTTTCGCTGGGCGGCCCGCGGCCGCGAAGCTTTGACTTCCGTACCCGAGTTGCGTCGCGAATTCGTTCAACATCCCGCAGGGCCTGGGCGGCGGCGAACTGAGAAAAGGAAGCCCCGAGCGCGTCGAGTTGCGCCCGACGGCCAGCTTTGCCTAGGGACCGAAGTGTACGGTGTCAACCTACGGTCATCATCGGCCGGCCACCACAACAACCTGTTGGCCGAGGGCAGCTGTCGCGCAGGATCGCCTCTGATGCGGCGGCGCCACAGTCCAGCGAGCGTCCCTGGGACTTCCATGCGCGAATGCTTCACAAGCCGCATGCGAGTTCTATCGGCTGCGAACCCGATGCGGTCACCGCGCCGGCCCGAGCAGCCGTTGTTCTGCGTGGAAACGAGCCAAGCACTGCTTGGTTTCGCCGATCGCACTCGGACGACGCTCACCTGCCTCTCGGCGCAGCAGTTTTCCTGGCTGCCGACGCGCGCGTCCGCCCGGGCCTTGAGAGCGCCTGCGCCACGCGCGCCAGGCCCTCGCGCGTCATCGCCGGGTCCTGGCCGAGGCCGATGCGGATGTGGTCCGGCGCGCCGAAGAACCGTCCGGGGACCACGCTGGTCTCGAACTCAGCTGTCAGCCGGCGGAAGAAGGCGTCGCCGTCGGTCTCCTTGAGGCGCGGGAACACCGTGGCGCCCTGGTCGAACACCGCCTGCTCGAGCTTCGGATGGCCGCCGAGGACTTCGCGGTAGGCGGCGCGGTTCGCTTCGAGGATGGCGGCGGCGCGGGCGCGCAGCTCGGGCAGGCGGTCGAAGGCGACGACGCTCATCCGCTCGGCGACGTGCGGCGGGTGGACACCGAAGAGGTCGTTGAGGCGGCGCATGCGCTCGGCGAGCGGCGCCGGCGCCAGGATCCAGCCGCAGCGCAGGCCGCTGAGGCCGTAGGCCTTGGTGAGGCTGGAGGCGGCGACGACGTTGCGCTCCGGCGCGGAACGAGGTCGCCGCGCGCCCGTCCCCGAACGTCAGCTCACGGTAGACCTCGTCGACGAACACCATCGCGCCGACGCGATCCGCGGCCGCCGCGACCTGGTCGATCGCCGCATCGTCCGCCTTGGCGCTCGACGGGTTGTGCAGGTCGGTCAGCACGACGACGCGCGTCGCCGGCGTGATCGCCGCGGCGATGCGGTCCGGATCGAGCCGCCAGGCCTCCCGCGGCCGGCGCTCGAACGTGCGCACGCTCGCCTGCAGGTAGCCGAGCAGCGAGGTCAGCAGCTCGTAGGTCGGCGTCTCCACCAGCGCCTCGTCGCCGGGCGCGATCAGCGCGGCGAGCGCCAGGTGGTTGGCGAACGAGCAGCCGCCGCCCGGCATGACGACGCAGGCCGGATCGACGCCGAACCGCGCGGCGACCTTCTCCATCAGCGGCCGATAGCCGCCGGCGTTCACGCCGTGCAGGGCGAGGTCGTCCATCGTCAGGCCAAGGTCGGCGAGGTCGCAGGCCGCCACGCCGCTGGTCGCCAGGTTGAAGCGCGCGTCGGCGCCGAACTTGGCGAAGTGCATGTAGTCGGACTGCAGGACCCGGGCGCTCATGGCCGCCCGCATAACGTGCGGCCCGCGGACGCGCCAGAACCGCGGCGGGGATTTGAGCGGCGGCGGGGCGACGGCTACTACAGCTTAAGATGACCGCGCCCGTCCTCTCGGCCCAGCACCTGTGCAAGTCCTTCGGCGAGCTGAAGGCGGTGGACGACGTCAGCTTCCAGGTGGCGCCCGGCGAGATCGTCGGGCTGGTCGGCCCGAACGGCGCCGGCAAGACCACCACCATCAACATGATCCTCGGCGTGCTGGCGCCCACCTCCGGGCGCATCGAGATCGAGGGGATCGACCTGGCGCGCGACCGCAGCCGCGCGCTGGCGGCCACCAACTTCGCCGCCGTCTACGCGCCGCTGCCGGGCAACCTGACCGTCGAGCAGAACCTGCGCGTCTTCGGGATGATCTACGCGGTGGCGGGCCTCAAGGCGCGGATCGCCGAGCTGCTCGCGCAGTTCGATCTGGCGCGCTTCCGCAAGACCCAGCGCCGGCGTGCTGTCGTCGGGCGAGCAGACGCGGCTGGCGCTCGCCAAGGCGATGCTGAACCGCCCGCGCCTGCTGCTGCTCGACGAGCCCACCGCCTCGATCGACCCCTCGACCGCGCGCGACATCCGCGCCGGCATCTCGCTGATCGTCGACGCCGGCGAGTGCGGGGTGCTGTGGACCAGCCACAACATGTACGAGGTGGAGGCGGTCTGCGACCGGGTGCTGTTCCTGTCGCGCGGCAAGATCCTGCTGGAGGGCGATCCGAAGGCGCTGCCGCACGAGCACGGCGCGGCCAGCCTCGACGACCTGTTCGTCGCGGTGGCGCACGAGGCGCTGCACGACGGCGCGGCGCCAGGCGTCCAGCCGGCGGGGGCGCAGCGCATGAACCCGACCCGCATCGCCGCGGTGGTGCTGCGCCAGTCTACCTCTACCGCGGCAGCCCGCAGCGCGTGCTGCCGCTGTTCGTCTGGGTGGTGATCGACATCCTGCTCTGGGGCTTCATCACCCGCTATCCTCGGCCAGGTCTCGCAACGCGCGGCTTCAACTTCGTGCCGGCGCTGCTGGGCGCGGTGCTGCTGTGGGATTTCCTGACCAGGGTCATGCAGGGGATCACCATGGCCTTCTTCGAGGACGTCTGGTCGCGCAACTTCCTCAATGTCTTCGCCACGCCGATGCGCATCACCGAGTACCTGGCCGGGCTGGTGACGATCGGCGTGACCAACAGCCTGGTGGCGCTGGCGGCGATGTTCGCGCTGGCCTGGGCGATCTTCGGGCTGTCGTTCCTGGCCTACGGCGTCGCCTCGTGCCCTTCCTGCTGGTGCTGTTCCTGACCGGCATCGCGCTCGGCGTGCTGGGCGCCGGCATGGTGCTGCGGCTAGGACCGGCCTCGGAGTGGCTGATCTGGCCGATCCCGACCCTGCTCTCGCCGTTCGCCGGGGTCTTCTATCCGCTCAGCGTGCTGCCGGCGTGGATGCGGGTGGTCTCGCGCGCCCTGCCGCCGTCCTACGTGTTCGACGGCATGCGCGCGGTGGTGGCCGGCAAGCCGGCGCCCTGGGGCGAGCTGGCGATCGGCGGCGGCCTCGCGCTGATCTACCTGGTGCTGGCCGGCGCCTTCTTCGCCGCGGTCTACCGCTACGCGATCCGCACCGGCCTGATCGCCCGCTACAGCGCCGAGACGGTCAGCTGAGCAGTCAGCGCGCCCGGCGGCCGCGTTCGCGCTGGGCGGCGGGCCGGGGGCCATCCAGGTGATCAGGTCCCAGGCGTTGCGGATGGCCAGCAGCATCAGCGATCATCACCAGAGCGGCCAGCGCCAGCGGCGCGAACGACGCCTGCAGCCAGACCGCCGCGGCGACGGCGAGCAGCACGACGTAGAGCACGCCCGGCGCGACGGCATAGAGCGGCATGTCCGACCAGTGGGGCGGGTTGCTGCTCTTCGCGAAGTCGGAGATGCCGCGGCAGGTGCGCACCGCGTTGCCGAGCCCCGCCAGCGCCGCGCCGGCGAGCACCAGCGCCGTCACCCGCGGCGAGAGGCGCGGCGCCAGGGCAAGCGCGCTCGCAACCAGCGCGACAGCGAAGTGGACGAGGTTGGGCGTCATGTAGACGCCGCTGGCCTGCAGCGCGCGGCTGCGCTCGATGCCCGCGGTCAGCGTGATCACCACGAACAGCAGGCCGATCAGCCCGCCCGAGGCGGTGCCGGTCAGCACGAAGTAGTTGTCCCAGCCCTCGAACATCGGCGCTCTCCCGGCGAGCAGCTTAGCAGAGCGCGGCGGCGCGTCGCTCCGCAGCCGCGAAGTCTTCGGGCGTGTTGAGGTTGGCGAACGCCTGCTCGTCCTCGAAGTCCGCGTAGCCGCCGCCGAGCGCGTCGATCAGCGCCTGCATCGAGAGCTGCTTGCCCTCGCGGACCTGGGCGGCGAGCGCCGCGGCGGCGTCGGTGCGCCAGAGGCCGCAGAGGGCGTGGACGCGGGCGGCGCGTGCGGCGACGACGGGCCGCTCGCCGATCGCGGCGACGAGTTGCGGGACGAGATCCGCCGGCAGGAACGGCGTGTCGCAGGGCGCGGTGGCGATGAGCGCGCAGCCCTGCCGCTCGGCCCACGCCAGGCCGGCGAGTACGCCCGCCAGCGGCCCCTCCGGCGCGCCGGGCGGGTCGGGGACGGCCTCCGCGCCCAGCGCCGCCGCGAGCGCCGGCGGCCCGCCGACGCCCAGCACGGCGACGTGCGGGGCGAGCGCCGCGAGACTCCATTGGGTCAGCGGGCGGCCGCGGAAGTCGGCCAGCGCCTTGTCGGCGCCGAAGCGGCGCGAGCGGCCGCCGGCCAGCACCAGCCCGGCGACGCGCTCAACCATGTCAGGCGGCAACGATGCGCACCGGCACGCTCTTGGCCGCCGGGGTCAGGCTCTCGTTGGCGTGGTGGCCGACCGGCATCAGCACGTTGCACTCCGGATAGTAGGTCCCCAGGCACCCTTCGGGGATCGAATAGGGCGTCACCCTCAGGCCGCCCATCGAGCGCTCGACGCCGTCGTCGTAGACCGTGGCGAGGCCGACGATCTGGCCCTCGGCGAGGCCCGCGCGCCGCATGTCCGCCGCGTTGATGAAGAGCACGGAGCGGGTGCCGGTCACGCCCCGGAAGCGGTCCTGGTAGCCGTAGACGGTGGTGTTGAACTGGTCGTTGGAGCGCAGCGTCATCAGCCGGAAGACCCCCTCGGCGTCCTCGAAGCCGGTGGCGGTGAGCTTCGTGGGCGGCAGGAAGTTGGCCTTGCCGCCGGGCGCCTCGGAGAAGTCGCGGACCGCCGCCTTGTTGGGCCGCTGGAAGCCGCCGGGATCGCGGAAGCGCGCATTGAAGCCCTCGAACCACTGCGGATAGGTGGCCTCGATGGCGTCGCGCACCTTCGCATAGTCGCCGACCCAGTCCGCCCAGGGGACCTTCGGGTTCGGCGCCAGTGTCACCGCGGCGAGCGCCGCCACGATGGCGGGCTCGGATTTCAGGCGCGGGCTCGCCGGCTTCCTGTCGCCGAACGAGGCGTGGACGCCGCTGGAGGAATCTTCGACCGACACCGTCTGCGGCCCCGTCGCCTGCTCGTCGCGCTCGATGCGGCTGAGGCAGGGCAGCAGGTAGCAGACCTCGCCCGGCACGACGTGGGTGTGGTTGAGCTTGGTGGCGACGTGGACGGTGAGCCGTTGCCGCCGCCAGTAGGGCTCGAGCCGCGCGCCGTCGGGGATGGCGCGCAGGAAGTTGCCGCCGAGGCCGATGAAGCCGGCGACGCCGCCCTTCAGCAGCGCCTCGCAGATCTCCACGGTCGCCATGCCCTTCTCGCGCGGCGGCTCGAAATCGTAGAGCGCCTTCAGGCGGTCGAGCGGGGCGAGCTCGGGCTTCTCGGTCATGCCGACCGTGCGCTGGCCCTGCACGTTGGAGTGGCCGCGCACCGGACACGGCCCCGCGCCGGGCCGTCCGACATTGCCGCGCAGCATCAGCAGGTTGCAGACCATGTGCACGTTCTCGACGCCGAGGCGGTGCTGGGTGAGGCCCATGCCGTAGACGGCGATCACCGACTTCGCCTTGGCGTAGGTCTCGGCGGCGCGCTCCAGGTCGGCGCGGGCAAGACCGGACTGCCGCTCGATGTCGGCCCATTCGGTCGCGCGGCAGAACGCGGCGAAGGCTTCGAAGCCGGCGGTGTGGAGGCCGATGAAGCCGTGGTCGAGCACCTCCGGCTGGTTGGCGGCGCGGGCGGCGTCGTCGAGGCCGATCACGTGCTTGCAAAGGCCGGTGATGGCGGCGAGGTCGCCGCCGGCCTTCACCTGCAGGTACTGGGTGGCGATCGGCGTCGAGCCGCCGGCGAGCATCTGGAAGGGGTCCTGCGGGTTGGCGAACCGCTCCAGCGCCCGCTCCCGCAACGGATTGAAGACCACGATCGGCGCGCCGCGCTTGGCGGCCGCCTGCAGGTCGTGGAGCATGCGCGGACTGTTGGTCCCGACGTTCTGGCCGAAGAAGAAGATCGCGTCGGCCTGCGCGAAATCCTCCAGCTGTACGGTGCCGACCGGGCTGCCGATGCTCTGCTTCAGGCCGACCGAGGTCGACTCGTGGCACATGTTCGAGCTGTCGGCTAGATTGTGGCTGCCGTACATCCGCGCCAAGAGCGCGTACATGTAGGACGCTTCCAGCGAGGCGCGGCCAGACGCGTAGAAGGCGACCTCGGGGGCTTTGAGCCCCTTCAGCTCGCGGCCGATCTCGGCGAACGCCTCGGCCCAGTCGCAGGGGACGTAGCGGTCGGTCGCCGGATCGTAGCGCAGCGGCTCGGTGAGCCGGCCGGCCTGCTCGAGGTCGTAGTCGCTCCAGCCGGTGAGCTCGGCGAGCGTGTGGGCGGCGAAGAAGGCCGGCGTGCAGCGGCGGCTGGTCAGGTCCCAGGCGGTCGCCTTCGCGCCGTTCTCGCAGAACTCGGCCGGATGCGGCTTGGCGGGCTTCGGCCAGGCGCAGGAGACGCAGGCGAAGCCGTCCGCCTTGTTCTGCCGGGCAAGCTCGCGCACCAGCGTGGCCGGCGACGGCGTCTCGGCCGCGACGACGCGCGCGATGCCCTTCAGCGAGCCCCAGCCGCCCGCCGGCCCCTTGTAGGGCGCGATCTTCGCCTTGCCGTTGGACTTGCTCTCGGTCCTGTCCTGGTTGCTCATGATGCGCGCATGACCTCCTGCGGACACAACCCGCCACGCCGGGCAAGGTTCGGCTAATGGGCACGGGACCGCCCCGCCCTGCAACCGCCGCGTCGCGGCTCGTCGTGAAGGGGGATGCGGTGAGCGGCGGCGCGCGCACCGTCGCCGAGGAGACGCCGATCGCCATCGTGCACGATGGCTCGACTTACGCCGTGATGATGGCGACCCCCGCCGACCTGGAGGACTTCGGGGTAGGCTTCAGCCTCACCGAGGGCGTCGTCGAGCGCGCGGGCGAGGTGACGAGCCTGGAAATCGCCCGCAGCGAGCTCGGGATCGAGCTTCGGATGTGGCTGGCGCCCGAGCGCGGCGAGGCGCTCGGCGCGCGCCGCCGCACGATGGCGGGGCCGACCGGCTGCGGGCTTTGCGGGATCGAGAGCCTCGAAGCGCTGCAGCGACCGCGCCGGCGCCCACTCGCCGAGCCAGGGCCGCTGACGGCGGAGGACATCCGCGCCGCCATGGCCTCGCTGGATGCGGCGCAGGCGCTGGGGCGCGAGACCCGCGCGGTCCACGCCGCCGGCTTCTGGCGTAAGGGCGAGGGGCTCGTGGCGCTGCGCGAAGACGTCGGCCGTCACAACGCGCTCGACAAGCTGGCCGGCGCGATGGCGCGCGCCGGGACCGCGCCCGACGGCGTGCTGGCGCTGACCAGCCGCGTCTCGGTGGAGCTGGTCGAGAAGGCCGCGGTGATGGGCGCGGCGGTGATCGCCGCCGTCTCCGCCCCGACGGCCCTGGCGATCCGCACCGCCGAGGCCAACGACATCACTCTGATCGCCGTCGCCCGCCCCGACGGCTTCGAGGTTTTCTCGCGGCCCGATCGGCTGATCCTTCCGACGCTGTAACGGCAAGCGTGGCCGTTGCGCGGCCGGCGAAAGTGACGCAAGCTGCGGTAGAGAGTGGCGCTTTTCGCCGGGTCCGTGCGTCGGCGCGATGCGTCAGGGGGCTGGCGAACCGGTCCAACCGGACACCCGTCGCCGCGTCAGATCTGGGGGAGGTCGTCCATGCGCTTCATAGATCGCGCGCAAGCCGTCGCGCTGGCAGCGTTCGCCGTCGTCGTGCTGGTCGCCTCCGCCGGGAGCGCCCGCGCGGCGCAGCCGGGCGTCTTCGAAGTCCGCATCGCCGGGCTCGGGCTTGGCCACAACCAGGTGACGCTGGCGTTTCCTCGGCCGATCGGCATGAAGACCTTGCTGGTCACGGACGCAGCCTCGCAAGCGATACTCGCGCATGCCGTTCGCGACGACGTGGCCAAGGTCGAGGTCGACGACGTGACCGCGCCGACTTCAATCACCAAGGTCGATCAGGTGACGCGCTGGGTTGGCAAGGGGCCGCGGGCGCTGACGTTCGTCGTCGTGGCGATCATCCTCGTCGGCGTCGCCTTCGCCGTCACGAAGTTGAGACCCCTGAAACTCGTGATCGGCAACGACAACCGCGTCAGCAACTCCCAGACGCAGCTGGCTCTGTGGTTCGGCGCCGTCGCGCTGGTCTATGTCTCCGCCCTTTGGGTGCGGCTGGAGTGGCTGGGCTGGGACTTCATCGGCGGCATCGGCCTGACCGACAATCTGATGATACTGACCGGCCTCAGCGCCATCTCGTTTGGCGGCGCCAAGGCCATCGCCGTCCACAAGGACGCGACCCCCGCGGCCGCGGCCGCGCCTGGCCCGGCGCCAAGAGCGAGCGTCTACGACCTCTTCACGAACGACAGCGGCGTGCCCGACCTCGGCGATGTACAGATGATCCTGGTGACGGCGACCGCGGTGGCGATCTTCGTGGCGACGTCGTTCCATTTCCTCGGCAAGCTGACGCTGGCGAGCCCGGTGACGCTGCCGGACGTCGACACGGCCCTCCTCGCCGGGTTCGGCATCGGCCAGGGCGCCTACCTCTTCAAGAAGGCCGCCCTGCCGCCAGGCCAGGGGTAGGCGCCGGCGCGGCGTCCATCTGCGAGGCGCGGCGGGAAGGGCCCCAGACCTTGGCCGGATGGCAGTGTTGGGGTTTAGTCGGGGCGGAGCTCTCAATGACGTCGACGTTCACGCGGCTGATCAATGCCCGCGCCGGCCAGCTCGGCGGTGCGGTGGCGTTGCGCTTCGAGCCCGAGGGGGTCCGCTGCGAGCTGTCGCTGCCGCTGGCGCTTTGACGATGCTCGGCAAGGCCGGTCTCACCTCGGAGCTGCTCGCCGCCCGTTGCGCCGCCGACGGCGAGTTCGCTCTGGCGGCGCGCCACTGGACGGGCGGACTGCGGCTGCAGAGCCCTGGCGGCGCGATCGGGCTCACCCTGGATGACGGCCGTCCCACGGCCGGCGCGCCAAAGGCCGGCGCGCCAGGCGTCATCGCGCTGACGGCGGCGGGCGCGGTATGGGCAGAGCTGTTGGCCGCCGCGCCGAAGCGCTTCCACAACGACGTCTTCCTGCTGATCGCGCTCGGCCAGATGGAGAGCGCCGCCGACCCGGTGCTCTACGCCCAGTACTATCCCGCGCTAATGCGGGCGATCGAGCTGCTGCGGCCGCCCGCCGCCAGCGCGCCGGCCCGCCAGCCGGCGCGACGGGCCGGCCAGTTCGACAGCCCCGTCGGCCGCTACGTCCATCTCGACCTGCTGGGGCAGGACTACCGGATCTATTTCGAGGAAGCCGGATCTGGCGTCCCGCTGCTGCTGCAACACACCGCCGGCGCCCACGGCGCGCAGTGGCGTCACCTTTTCGAGCGCCGCGAGATCACCGACCATTTCCGCCTGATCGCCTACGACCTGCCGTTCCATGGCAAGTCGCTGCCGCCGGTCGGGCCGACGTGGTGGGCCGAGGAATACCGGCTGACCAAGGAATTCCTGCGCGCCGTGCCGGTGGGGCTCGCCGGCGCGCTCGGCCTGCAGCGGCCGGTGTTCATGGGATGCTCGGTCGGCGGCCTGCTGGCGCTCGACCTCGCCCGCCATCACCCGGAGGTCTTTTCGGCGGTGATCTCGCTGGAAGGCGCGCTGAAGATCGACACCGCCTGGAGCTCGCTGGAGCTGCTCTGGCGCCCCGAGATCGGCAACGAGTACAAGGCGCGGCTGATGAACGGGCTGATGAGCCCCGCCTCGCCGGAGGCGTTCCGCAAGGAGACCAGCGCCGTCTACGCCGCCGGCTGGCCGCCGGCGTTCCGCGGCGACCTCTGGTACTACGTGGTCGACTACGACCTGACGGACGAGGCCCACGCGATCGATACCTCGCGGGTCGCCGTCCACATCCTGAACGGCGAGTACGACGGCAGCGGCACGATGGAGCTGGGGCAGGCCGCGCACCGGGCCATCCCCGGCTCGACCTGGACCGCCATGCCGGGCGTCGGCCACTTCCCGATGTCGGAGCACCCGGAAGCCTTCCTGGAACACCTGCTGCCGATCCTGGAGTCCGTCCGCAAGCACTGGCGCGCGACGGCCGAAGCGGGCGCCTAGGCCGGGCCGAGGCGCACCGTGTCCAGCCGCATCTTCGCGTAGCCCAGGAGCGTGTCCGCCTTCAGCGACAGGGCGATCCACGGGCCGCCCGGGCCGAGCCGGCCGAATTGGGCCGAGATGGCGCTGCGGATGCCGGTGTCCGCGCCCGGCTTGTGGCGGAAGCCGGCGACCTCGACATAGTGGACGCCGCACGCGACGGTCTCGGTGACGCCCAGCGACCGGTCGCGCGCCGTAGGCTGCTCGCGCGCGCCCGGCCCAAGCTGCAGTTCGTAGAGCTGCACGCCGTCGAAGAAGCGCCAGCTGTGGCCGCAGATCACGCCGGCGCCCGCGGCGTAGGCGATGCGCGACATCTGGGTGACCGGATCGGATGCGGCCAGCTCCTGGGCCGGCGTCGGCGGCGGATTGCCGAACGGATGGTGCGGCGGCTGGGCCACCACCGCATTCCGTTCCCAGGTGAGCAGGGTGCGCTTCTCGCTGCCGTCCTTCTTGGTCTCGTAGAAGTCGAAGGTATGGTTCTGCGGCAGCCCGGCCTCGACCGGCCCGTCGGCCGTCGTGCGGATGTCGATGCGCTTGAAGGCCCTGAGGATGCCGTAGCTGTGCATCTCGGCATGGGTGTCGAAGTGGCTGGCGCCCGCCTGCTCGACCACGTGCAGCGCCAGCACCTTCACGTCGCCACTCAGGTGCAGGGCGTTGAGCAGACCCGAGTAGCTGAGCTCGAGCGTCCGCGGCGGCGGCTGGGCGCCCGCCGGCGCGGCGACAAGCGCCGCGGCGGCCGCCAGCAAGGCGGTCCTGAACCTCATCGCGGCGGCGGTCTCCCCAAATGCGGCCGAGGGCTGACAGCGCCGGAAGATCGGCTATTTGAGGGCCGGGGCGTAACACGCCGGCAAGGCGGCAAGGTCGAGATCGGGTCCGAGAGCGGTTGAGAAAGCTTCTGAGCACGATCGGCCAGGCCACTGTCGCCGAGTTGTGCCTCGGCGGCGCGGTTCTGGGCCTGGCCGGCCTCGGCGGCTGGCTGAGCGGCTGGCTGGACGTGGTCGCGGCGTTCGCGCCGATCTGGCTGGCGATGTCGGCGCTGGGCGCGGCGCTCGCCTGGCCGGCGCTGGGCCGCGAGATGCGTCGGCCCGCCCTCGTCGCCGCCGCGATCGGCTTGGTTGCGAACGGCGCGCTGATGGCCCCGGAGTTCCTGCGCCCGACGCCGATCGCGCGACCGGCCGGCCTCGGCGCGCCGCTGAACGTGCTGACCTTCAACGTCTGGGACGACAACCGTCAGGCGGACGCCACGGTGGACGCCATCGTGGGCTCGGGCGCCGACATCGTCCTGCTGCAGGAGTTCTACGGGCTGAGCATGGACGCCCAGCAGCGCCTCTTCGCCGCCTACCCGTACCGCGCCGGCTGTCCGGCGGGCTGCGACCTCGTCATGCTCTCCAAGCGTCCCTGGCTGGTCGGCGGGCCGGCCACCGCCAACCGCTCGCAGAACGACGTCGCCATCTGGGGCGAGACCACCGCGCCGGACGGCCGTCCGGTCGACCTGATGACGCTGCACTACCTGTGGCCGCTGCCGCCGGGTCCGCAGGCCCTGCAGCGCCGCTGGATCGCCGCCGCCGTCGAAGGATTGCCGAAGGCCAACCTGATCGTCGCGGGCGACTTCAACCTCGCGCCCTGGACCGCCGCGCTGAAGCGACAGGATGCGGCGTTCGCCCCGATGACACGGCGCGAAAAGGCGCTCTTCACCTGGCCGGCGCTGATCGCGCGCCTCAGGCGCCCTTCGCCGATCGCCATCCTGCCGATCGACCATCTCTACGCCGGCGCGGCCTGGAAGACGCTCGCCGTTCGCCGCCTGCCGGGCGCCGGCTCCGACCACTACGGCGTGCTGGTGACACTGGCGCGCGATGCGCCAGGCGCCGTTGCGGCGGGCCCGGCGCACTGACGCAGCCTTGGTAAACCGGATGGAAACGCGGGGCCCGTAGGATGCTCGCTGGTTGGATGCGGATCGGGGCGTGGGGTTGCGGGATCATCGGTTCAAGGCGGGCGCGCGCGTCTTCGTGCTGGCGGGCTTTGCGTGCCTGGCCGCCTGCGCCACGCAGCGGCCCGAGCGGAGCGCCGCGCCGACCAGCGGCACGATGCGGCCCTACGAGGTAGGCGGGGTCTGGTACTATCCGGCGAAGCAACCGCGCTACGATGAGGTGGGCCTGGCCTCCTGGTACGGCTACGGCGACGGCTACGGCTGCCGCGCCACCGCCGACGGCGAGCAGATGGACCCGCAGGCGCTGACCGCCGCGCACAAGACGCTGCCGCTGCCCTCGATCGTCGAGGTGACCAACCTGGAGAACGGCAAGAAGGCGCGCGTGCGGGTCAACGACCGCGGCCCGTTCGTGGAGGGCCGCATCATCGACCTTTCCCCCGCCGCGGCGCAGAAACTCGGCATCTACGGGCGCAGCTCGGCGCGGGTCCGCGTCAAATACATCGGTCCGGCCGAGCCGAAGTCCGGCTTTAGCCCCGCCGCCTGGCGCCCGTTCGCCCACGCCGGCTGCGGCTAGGCGCGCGGCCCGCGCCGCCGCCCTTGCGTTCGGGCGGCCCTTCCCCTAAAAGCCCGCGCTCCATCGAGCCGCCTGGCCCAAGGCATGCCATGGCGGCTCATTCTGCTATCCCCTAGAGGACGGGGCCTCACAGGCTCCGATGCGAAATGCCGAAGTTGAAGACCAAGTCGGGCGCCAAGAAGCGCTTCAAGATCACCGCGACCGGCAAGATCAAGGCCGGCGTGGCGGGCAAGCGGCACCGCCTGATCAGCCACAACGCCAAGTACATCCGCCAGAACCGCGGCACCAAGGTGATGAGCGGCAGTCCGAACGCCAAGATCATCAAGACCTACCTGCCCAACGGCCTGCCGTAAGGAGCGGATGACAATGGCGCGCGTAAAACGGGGCGTCGTCGCCCACGCCAGGCACAAGAAGGTGCTCGAGCAGGCCAAGGGCTTCTGCGGCCGCCGCAAGAACACCATCCGCGCGGCCAAGGCCGCGGTCGACAAGGCCGGCCAGTACGCCTACCGCGACCGCAAGGTGCGCAAGCGCTCGTTCCGCGCGCTGTGGATCCAGCGCATCAACGCCGCGTGCCGGCTCGAAGGCTTCACCTACTCCCGATTTATTCACGGCCTTGCCGAGGCCGGGATCGAGATGGACCGCAAGGTGCTTGCCGACATCGCGGCGTCCGATCCGGCCGCGTTCAAGGCCATCGCCGAGAAGGTTCGCGCCGCGCTGGCCTGACGAGATCTGAGCTTCGCTCTCGTAAAAGCCCTCCGGCGGAACCGCCGGAGGGCTTTTTGCTGACCCTCGCCACCGCTAGAGCACGATGAAGAATTGACCACGAACCTCACGAACCGCACGAACGCATTGCGTTCCCCAGTCGTGTCATCCCGGGCGAGCGCGAAGTCATCCGGGATCTACTTCCGCCAGCCGCGCCGAGCAGATCCCGGCTCTCCGCTGCGCTCCGGCCGGGATGACACTGTTGGGCGGCTGGCTTGGCCGTTCGTGAGGTTCGTGAGGTTCGTGGTCAAACAAAGCGAACATCCATGACCGACCACTCTGAACTCGAACACGACCTCGCCGCCCAGATCGCCGCGGCGGCGGACCTGGAGGCGCTGGACCAGATGCGCGTCGCCGCGCTCGGCAAGACCGGCGTCGTCTCCGCGCTGCTGAAGAGCCTGGGCCAGATGAGCCCGGAGCAGCGGCGCGACCGAGGGGCCGGCGATCAACGGCCTGCGCGACCGCATCGCCGGCCGCCGTCGCCGCCCGCAAGGCCGAGCTGGAGGACGCCGCGCTGGAGGCCGCAGCTGGCCGCCGGCCGGCTCGACCTCTCCCTGCCCGCGCCGCCGCGCCGCAAGGGCTCGGTGCACCCGACCATGCAGGTGATGGACGAGATGATCGCCATCTTCGCCGAGATGGGCTTCGGCGTGGCCGAAGGGCCGGACATCGAGGACGACTTCCACAACTTCTCGGCGCTCAACTTCCCGCCCCGCCACCCGGCGCGGGAGATGCACGACACCTTCTTCCTGAAGCCCGCGCCCGACGGCGAACGCAAGCTGCTGCGCACCCACACCAGCCCGATCCAGGTGCGGGTGATGCGCCGCGCCAACGTCGCGATCGGCGCGCCGCAGTTCGAGGTGCACCAGGACCCGCCGATCCGCATCATCGGACCGGGCCGCGTCTACCGCTGCGATAGCGACGCCACCCACACGCCGATGTTCCACCAGATGGAGGGCCTGGTGATCGACCGCGACATCCACATGGGCCATCTGAAGTGGACGCTGGACGCCTTCTGCCGCCGCTTCTTCGAGATCGAGGGCGTCGTCACCCGCTTCCGCCCGCACCACTTCCCGTTCACCGAGCCCTCGGCGGAGATGGACGTGCAGTGCGACCGCTCCGGCGGCGCCGTGAAGATCGGCGAGGGCTCGCGACTGGCTGGAGATCCTCGGCGGCGGCATGGTGCACCCCAACATCCTGCGCATCTGCGGCCTCGATCCGGACGAGTGGCAGGGCTTCGCCTTCGGCCTCGGCGTCGACCGGCTGGGGATGCTGAAGTACGGCATGCCGGACCTGCGCGACAGCTTCACCGCCGACACGCGCTGGCTGGCTCACTACGGCTTCTCCGCCTTCGCCGACCCCAACCCGGCCTCGGGCCTGTCGTGATGACGGCCGCTCAGACACCCTTCTCCCCTTGCGGGAGAAGGTGTCGACGCAGCTCGACGGATGAGGGGTCGCGCCGGCCGCGGGGACAAGCTGCCGCAGCGCCAACCTCCGTCCGCCGCGTCAACCCCTCATTCGGCCGCTGCGCGGCCACCTTCTCCCGCAAGAGGAGAAGGGCGCGGAGCCGCCTCGATGAAATTCACGCTTTCCTGGCTGAAGACGCACCTCGAGACCGACGCCACGGTCGCCGAGGTCGCCGACGCCATGACCATGGCGGGGCTGGAGGTCGAGCACGTCGAGGATCCGGCCGCCAAGCTGGCCGCCTTCTCGGTGGCCAGGGTCGTCGAGGCCGGGCAGCACCCCAACGCCGACCGCCTGCGCGTCTGCCAGGTCGAGACCAGGGACGGGCGCAAGGAGATCGTCTGCGGCGCGCCCAACGCGCGGGCCGGGCTCGTCACGGTCTATGCGCCGATCGGGACCTTCATCCCGGGCAGCGGGATCACCCTGGAGCCGCGCGCCGGTGCGGGGCGTGGTCTCCAACGGCATGCTGTGCTCGGCGGCGGAACTGCAGACGGCCGAGGAATCCGACGGCATCCTGGAGCTCGCCGAGGCGCCGGTCGGGACGCCGGCGGCCGCAGGCGCTGGGCCTGGAGGCGGTGATCGACTTCGAGGTGACGCCGAACCGGCCCGACTGGCTGGGCGTCGCCGGCATCGCCCGCGACCTCGCCGCGGCCGGCGCTCGGTGACGCTGAAGGACCTGTCGGTCGCGCCGGTGCCGGGCAAGTTCCCCTGCCCGATCGAGATCCGGGTCGACGGATCGGACGCCTGCCCGGCGTTCGCCGGCCGGGTGATCCGTGGGCTGAAGAACGGCCCCTCGCCGGCCTGGCTGCAGGACCTGCTGCGCGCCATCGGCCTCCGCCCGATCAACGCCCTGGTCGACGTGACCAACTTCCTCTCCTACGACCGCGCGCGGCCGCTGCACGTCTACGACGCGGCCAAGCTCAGCGGCGGCTTCATCGAGGCGCGGCTCGGGCGCGAGGGCGAGACGGTCGCGGCGCTGGACGGGCAAGACCTACGAGGCCACGCCCGAGATGTGCGTCATCGCCGACGGCTCCGGCGCGATCGGGCTCGGCGGGGTGATGGGCGGCGAGGCCACCGGCTCGACGCTGGCAGACCACCGAGGTCTTCATCGAGAGCGCCTGGTTCGACCCGATCCGCACCGCCCAGACCGGCCGCGACCTCGGCCTGATCTCCGACGCCCAGTACCGCTTCGCCCGCGGCGTCGATCCGGGCTTCGTGGTTCCGGGGCTGGAGCTGGCGACGCGGCTGATCCTGGAGATGTGCGGCGGCGAGGCTTCCGAGGTCTCGCTGGCCGGCGAGATCCCCGCGCCGCCGCCGGCGATCGACTTCGATCCGGCCTACGTGAAGCGGCTGGCCGGCCTCGAGCTGCCGCGCGAGCCGTATACGGACGATCCTGGAGACGCTCGGCTTCGCGCTCGAGGGCCAGGCCCATCGCGGGTGCAGCCGCCGAGCTGGCGGCGCGACGTCGAGGGCAAGGCCGACCTGGTCGAGGAGGTGGCGCGGATCGCCGGCTACGACGCCCTGCCGGCCGAGCCGCTGCCGCCGCTGCCCCGCGTCCGGCCAGCGGCGTGCTGACCCTGCGCCAGACCGCGCATCCGCGCCGCCCGGCGCGCGCTGGCGGCGGCGGGCTACGCAGAGGCGGTGACCTGGTCGTTCGTCTCGCCGCGCGGCCGCCGAGGCTGTTCGGCGGCGGCGAGGAGACGCTGGTGCTGGAGAACCCGATCGCCGCCGAGCTCGACTGCATGCGCCCCTCGGTCCTGCCCGGCCTGATCGAGGCGGCGGGCCGCAACGCCCGGCGCGGCTTTCCCGACTGCGCCCTGTTCGAGATCGGCCCGGTGTTCGCCGGGACCGAGCCGGCCGACCAGCGCACCGCCATCGCCGCGATCGCTCGCGCCGCACGGTCCGCGCCGCTGGGACCGCGCGCCGGCGGACGGACGTCTTCGCCGCTCAAGGGCGACCTGATGGCCCTGCTGGACGAGCTCGGCGCGCCGGTCGCCAACCTGCAGGTCGCGCAGGACGGCGCCGCGGCCCTGGTGGCGGCCGGGCCGCGCGGCGCGGCTGCAGCTGGGCCCCAAGGCGGTGCTGGCCGAGTTCGGCGAGATCCATCCCGAAGGTGCTCGGCCGCGCTGGACGTGGACGGGCCGATCTATGCGCTTCGAGGTCTGGGTCGAGGCCATCCCCGAGCCGAAGAAGAAGGCGGTGAAGACGCAGGCCGGCGCTGGCGCTCTCGCCGTTGATGCCGCTGACCCGCGACTTCGCCTTCGTGGTGGACCGCGACGACGCCCGCCGGCGACATCGTGCGCGCCGTGCAGTCCGCCGACCGGCCGCTGATCGCCGGGCGTCGCGGGTGTTCGACGTCTACGAGGGCCCGGGCGTGCCGGCGGGCAAGAAGTCGGTCGCCGTCGAGGTGACGCATGCAGCCGCGCGAGAAGACCCTGGAGGACGCCGAGATCGAGGCGCTGTCGGCGAAGATCGTCGGCGGCGGCGAGCAAGGCCGTCGGGGCGGTGCTGCGGGGGTGACGATGGACCGGAGAGCGATGCGCTGGTTGCTGGGACTGGCGTTCATGCTCACGGCGTCGGCCGCCGTCGCCGCGCCGCGCGCGCCGGTCGACATGGTGCGCGACGTCTACCAGCGCCTGATCGCGGCGAACCAGACCGGCGAGGGCTACGATCCGGGCGACGACCTCTATTCGCCGCGGCTGAAGGCGCTGGAGGCCGCCGCGCGCAAGGCGGCCGGCACAGACGTGCCGTGCGGCCTCGACTTCGACATCTGGTTCGATGGCCAGGAGTACGACCTGAAGTCCGCCGACGTGGCGGTCGCGCCGGGCGCGACGCCCGACGTCCAGGTGGTGGTCGCCAGGTTCGAGAGCCTGCGCCACCCCCACGAGCTGCGCTTCACCTTCCGCCGCATCGGCGGGCGCTGGCGCCTGGACGACGCCGAGAGCGTGGTCGGGACCAGGTGGGTGTTCTCGCGGCTGCTGCGCTGCGCGGGGTGACCCCTTCCCCCTCGAAGGGAAGGGGCAGGGGATGGGGGGCTGCTGCAGATCGACGCGCCGCAATTGAAGCTGCGCTCCGAGCGGCTCTTCCGGATACAGCCCCCCGCCCCCTAGCCCCCTCCCCTCGCGGGGGAGGGGGAACCAAGCTCGACTAACCCCGATCTGCGTGTTTCACCGTATCAGAACAAGCGCGGCAGAACGCGCGACGGAATGGGCGCGGAGGCAGCGCGATGTGGCGGAAGGCTCTCTTGGCGGCGAGCGCGATCGCGCTCGCCTTGCCGGCGTGGGCGCAGCCGGCCCCCGGTCAGGGGCCCGGCCTGGAGGTGACCATCTACAACGGCGACCTCGCCCTGGTGCGCGATGCGCGCCAGCTCGACATCGCCAAGGGCCGCCAGCGGCTGGAGTTCAAGGACGTTTCCTCGGCGATCCGGCCCGAGACGGTGACGCTGGCGGCCGACGGCGTCGACATCGTCGAGCAGAACTTCGACTACGACCTCCTCACCCCCTCCAAGCTGATGGAGAAGGCGGTGGGCCAGCAGGTGACGATCGTGCGCACCAACCCGGGCACGGGCGCTCAGACCACCGAGGTCGCCACGGTGCTGGCCGCCAACGAAGGCGTGGTGCTGAAGATCGGCGACCGCATCGAGGTGCTGCGCGACGACGGCGTGCCGACGCGGGTGATCTTCGCCAGGGTGCCGGACAACCTGCGCGCCCAGCCGACGCTGTCGGTGACGGTCGACAGCGACCACGCCGGCGCGCGCCTGGCGACGCTCAGCTACCTGACCACGGGGCTGTCGTGGAAGGCGGACTACGTCGCCCTCTTCGACGAGAGCGCGGCGAAGCTCGACCTGCAGGGCTGGGTGACGCTGACCAACCAGTCCGGCACCAGCTTCGAGGCGGCCGAGACCAAGCTGGTGGCAGGCCAGGTGCAGCTCGCCGGCGAGGGCGGCGGCGGCGAGAACCCGATGCCGGGCGTGACGCGCGGCGGCGCCGAGGCCCACACCGGCCCCGGCCAGGCGCTCGGCGACTACTACATCTACGCGCTGCCGGAGCGCACCACGATCGCCCCGAGCCAGACCAAGCAGGTCAGCTTCCTGGATGCGCAGGGCGTCACCGCCCACAAGGTCTACCAGTGGCAGGCCGAGGAGCTGGTCAGCGCCAGCGAGCCGACCCACGCCGCGGTGGCGGTCGACTTCGCCAACTCCACCGGCGGCGGGCTCGGGGCCGGGCTGCCGGCCGGCGTGGTGCGCATCTACGAGCGCGACGTCGCCGGCGCGCCGAAGTTCGTCGGCGAGGGCGAGATCGCCGCCACGCCGCAGGGCTCGGAGCTGTCGCTGAAGTTCGGCGACGCCTTCGACGTCACCGTGCAGCCGACCCTCATCTCGATGGACAAGAGCACGAAGCGCCGCACGCGCTATTCGATGAGCTACCTGATCCGCAACGCCAAGGCCGAGCCGGTGACGGTGGAGCTGCGGCAGGGCGGCTACTGGGGGCGGGGAACCCAGGTGGTCTCCGAGAGCCTGCCGAGCCGCCGGATCGACGCGGGCACACTGGGCTGGTCGGTCCCCGTGCCGCCGAACGGCGAGGCGACGCTGACCAGCGTGGTGGAGACGGGGGACTAGGCGTGGCGGGCCCCCCTGCCGCCTGGCGGCGGCCCTCCCCCCGATGGGGGGAGAGAGACGCGCGCTGACTCTCTCCCCCCGTTGGGGGGAGCGGCGCGAAGCGCCGAGGGGGGCCTGCTCGCGCTCCTGCTCCTCGCCGCGCCCGCATCCGCGGACGTGGTGTCGGCGGGGCCGCAGAGCGTGGCGGTGACGGTGTACCGCGACCGGCCGATGGCCGCGGCGCAGTTGCGCGCCGGCGACGACGACGCCAGCGGCCTCGCCATGATCAGCGAGACGCGCGAGGTCGACCTGCCGGCCGGGCGCTCGCGCATCCGCTTTGCGGGCGTCGCCGACGACATCATCCCGGCCAGCGCCGCGGTGCAGGGCCTGCCTGGCGCGCTCGTCGAGCGCAACTTCGACTACGACCTGCTGGATCCCGGCTCGCTGATCGAGAAGTCCGTCGGCGGCCAGGTGACGATCCGGCGGATCGATCCGAAGACCGGCAAGGCGACGGAAGAGCCGGCGATGCTGCGCTCGGGGCCGGACGGCCTGGTGGTCGAGACCACCCACGGGGTCGAGGCGCTGGGCTGCGGCGGCGAGCTGCAAGCGCTCGTCTTCGACCACCTGCCGGAGGGCCTGGCCGACAAGCCGACGCTCTCGGTGATCGCCGATGCGCCGCGCGCCGGCCATTACCGGATCAAGCTCAGCTACCTCACCGTGCGCGTCGACTGGTCGGCCGACTACGTGGCGCGGGTGGCCGCCGACGGGCGCACGCTCGACTTGACCGGCTGGCTGACGCTCTCCAACCGCAGCGGCGTGAGCTTCGCGAACGCCGAGACGGCGGTGGTGGCCGGGCGCCTGGCGCGCGTCGCCCCGGACCTGCCGGACATCTCGCCGAAGCAGGTGAGTTCGGCGTGCTGGCCGATGGGGACGACGACCTCGAACCTGCAGCAGGCGGACGAGCGGGAGCGCGCGCCGCTGGGGCTGGCCGGGATGCGCCGCCGCCCGCCGCCGGAGGAGAAGGTCGCGGTGACCGAGACGACCGTCGGCTCGGGCGGGATGCGCCACGCGGTGGCCGGCGTGCTCGGCGACTACAAGCTCTACAGTCTCGTCGAGCCGACCAGCGTGGCGGCGCGGCAGGTCAAGCAGATCCGTTTCCTGCACCAGGCGGACGTGACGTTCGAGAAGCTCTACGTCTGGCGGGTGGACCCCTACCCCGCCGCCGGCGAGAACGACGGCCCGCACGCCGCGGCGGTGATGCTGAGCCTTGCGAACAAGCCCGCCGACGGGCTCGGCCTCGCCTTGCCGGCCGGCATGGTCTCGGTGCGGCAGGCGCAGGGCGGCGACGAATACTTCATCGGCGAGCACGGGGTGCGCGATGTCCCCGTGGGCGAGCCGTTCGAGCTGGAGATCGGCGCGGCGTCCGACGTGACGGTGACCCAGACGCTGGTCTCGGACGCGACCGTCGGCGCGGGCGCGGGCGCAGGCCAGCGCTGGCGCCTTTCGATGGCATACACGCTGACCAACGCCGGCGGCGCGCCGGCCAGCGTCGAGGTGCGCCAGGACCCGCAGCGCGAGGGCTTCAGGATCGTCGCCGAGAGCGCCCGCCACGTGCTGAAGAACGGCGCGGACGTCTGGCGGGTGACCGTGCCTGCGAACGGAACCGCGACGCTGACCTACAGCTTCGAAGCGTCGGAGTAGCGGCAGGGCCCCTCACCTCGTGCTGCTTCTGTCCCCCCCTCGGGGGGACGGCCGCCGCGCAGCGGCGAGCCAGGGGGCCTTCAGCGCCGGACTTAGGTTTGGCGCCCGAGGCCCCCTGCGTCGGCCCAGAAAGGCCGACGCTTCCCCCGCAGGGGGAAGAGATGCGTGGGGTTACAGCGGGATGACGTTCCGTTGCCGCGAGTACGCCAGATACCCCAGGCTGGCGCCGAGCCGGAAGCCCACGCCGGTGCGGACCGGGGCCAGCGTGATGCCGTCGGCGCGCTGGTAGTTCACGCCGAGACCGCCGACCAGGTAGGCCGAGCCCTCGACGCCCGGGAAGCGGCGGAAGATCGCGTCCGGGTACTGAAGATCGTAGCAGAGGGTGAAGACGCGGCTGGCGTTGCCGCCGAAGTCGAAGCCGCCGGTCGGACCCTGCCAGAACACGTTCATCCGTGGGCGGTCCTTCATGTACATCAGCCCGCGCCCGTAGCGCAGGCCGAAGAAGAAGGCGCCCGAGCCCTCCTCGCCGGCGATGTAGGCGGTGGGGCGGCCGTTCTCGTGGAAGACCTTCTCGATCAGCCCGCCGGCGCTCTCGGCGGCGACGCCGAAGAAGTCGGAGACGTTGTGGACGATCTCCTCGCGCGTGTAGGTGCTGGCGGGATGGTCGGACGGGCCGCCATAGGGCCGGTCGTGATCGTCGGGCGCGCGCCCGTAGTCCGAGCCGTCGCCGCCGCCTTTCGGCGCATCGCGGAAGTCGTCGCCCTGCGCGAGCGCCGGCCCACCCGCCGCCGTTATCCCCGAGACGATCCCTGACGCGATCCCTGATGCGATTCCGGCGGCGATGACTTTACGGCGGTCCATGTCGAATCACTCCGGTACTGGTCAGAACGATGGCCGCCATCCTGAGACTGGATTGAGGCGAAAAGGTTAACGCCGATAAAGACTTGGGGGGGTTCGCGCCTCCCCTCCCCACTTCCGCCACACCGTCACCGCCGGGCGTCAGTCCCGGCGGCCCAGAACACCGCGATACGAGTGGCCGCGCGTGGCGCGGCCATGGCTGGCTCCGTGTGCTTGGGTGGCCGGGACTTCGCCCGGCCATGACGGTCAGAGAGAGGCGGGGGGATTAGCCGCGACGATGCGGGGCTCTCCCGCGGGGGACCGAATTGCTCTAAACACCCGCGCCTCACATGACCGACCCCGCCCACATCCGCAATTTCGCCATCGTCGCCCACATCGACCATGGCAAGTCGACGCTCTCCGACCGGCTGATCCAGGAGACCGGGGCGCTGACCGCGCGCGAGATGAAGGAGCAGGTGCTCGACTCCATGGAGCTGGAGCGCGAGCGCGGCATCACCATCAAGGCGCAGACCGTGCGGCTCGACTACCGCGCCGACGACGGCCAGGACTATGTGCTCAACCTGATGGACACGCCCGGGCACGTCGACTTCGCCTACGAGGTCAGCCGCTCGCTGTCGGCCTGCGAGGGCTCGATCCTGGTGGTGGACGCGAGCCAGGGCGTCGAGGCGCAGACGCTGGCCAACGTCTACCAGGCCATCGACCACGACCACGAGATCGTGCCGGTGCTGAACAAGATCGACCTGCCGGCCGCCGAGCCGGACCGGGTGCGCCAGCAGATCGAGGACGTGATCGGGCTCGACGCCTCCGGCTCGGTGGAGGCCTCGGCCAAGACCGGCCAGGGCATCCACGAAGTGCTGGAGGCGATCGTCACGCGCCTCCCCGCCCCGAAGGGCGACCCGGCCGCGCCGCTGAAGGCGCTGCTGGTCGACGCCTGGTACGACGCCTACCTCGGCGTCGTGGTGCTGGTGCGGGTGTTCGACGGGCAGCTGAAGGCCGGCCAGACGATCCGCATGATGCAGCGCGGCTCGACCCACAAGATCGACCGCATCGGCGTCTTCCGGCCCAAGCAGGTCGAGACGGGCGCGCTCGGCCCCGGCGAGATCGGCTACATCACCGCCCAGATCAAGGAGGTGGCGGACGCCGCGATCGGCGACACCATCACCGAGGAGCGCCGGCCCGACCGCCGCCGCCCTGCCCGGCTTCAAGCCGGTGCAGCCGGTGGTGTTCTGCGGCCTCTTCCCGGTCGACGCGGCCGACTTCGAGGACCTGCGCGCCGCGGTCGGGCGCCTGCGCCTCAACGACGCCAGCTTCACCTACGAGATGGAGACCAGCGCGGCGCTCGGCTTCGGCTTCCGCTGCGGGTTCTTAGGGCCTGCTGCACCTGGAGATCATCCAGGAGCGGCTGACGCGCGAGTTCGACCTCGACCTGATCGCGACGGCCCCCAGCGTGATCTACCGCATCACGCTGACCGACGGCTCGGCGCTCGAGCTGCACAACCCGGCCGACATGCCCGACCCGGTGAAGATCGAGAGCATCGCCGAGCCCTGGATCCGCGCCACCATCTTCACGCCCGACGAATACCTGGGCGCGGTGATCAAGCTCTGCCAGGACCGCCGCGGCGAGCAGCGCGAGCTCAGCTACGTCGGCGCGCGCGCCATGGTGGTCTACGACCTGCCGCTGAACGAGGTGGTGTTCGACTTCTACGACCGGCTGAAGAGCGTCTCCAAGGGCTACGCCAGCTTCGACTACCAGCTGCGAGGACTACCGCGAGGGCGACCTCGTGAAGATGCAGGTGCTGGTCAACGCCGAGCCGGTCGACGCGCTTTCCATGCTGGTGCACCGCACCCGCGCCGAGGCGCGCGGCCGCGGCATGGTCGAGAAGATGAAGGAGCTGATCCCGCCCCACCTCTTCCAGATCCCCATCCAGGCCGCCATCGGCGGCAAGATCATCGCCCGCGAGACGGTGCGGGCGCTGCGAAAGGACGTCACCGCCAAGTGCTACGGCGGCGACATCACGCGCAAGCGCAAGCTGCTGGACAAGCAGAAGGAGGGGAAGAAGCGCATGCGCCAGTTCGGCAAGGTGGACATCCCGCAGGAAGCGTTCATCGCGGCGCTGAAGATGGACGCGGATTAGAGAAACCTAATCACCGTCCCTGCTGGAAAGGTTCCTGTCCGTCGGCCTTCTCGCGATCGCGCTATCTCCAATTTGCCCTCCGCTTCGAGCGGCTTGAGTATCTGCTGCTTGAAGTGGGTCTCGCGAAACGCTGTCTCCGCGAGAACAAACGTCTCGATGTCTTCGATCCTGGCCTGCTGCCCTTGAAACCGCTGGATGATAAGTCGCCGCAGATAGGCAAAGTCGGGCTCCGAAAAAAGCGTGGATTGGGCTTGGTCGGTGGCGTCTGAGAAGACGTAGTCTCCTGCCGTGTCGACCTTCCACATTGCCTCTTTCATGCGCTTCAGGCCGGTCAGGTCGTTTGTCGCAAAGAAGAGATAGTAATCAACCGTGTTGGCACGATTTCTCATCTCAAACGTGCGCACGTACTTCGCGTGCTTTCTCAACTGAGCGCCGTAAAGCTCCCGCAGAGCCCTATTCCTCTCGGCCGGGCGCGAAACGGCAATGCATGCACGCCAATCAGGACATCCGAAAAGTTTGTCGAAGTTTTCCTCTTGATCAGGCAGGGATAAGAATCGATTTATCTCTTCGTACATGAAATTGATGAGTACTTCGCAGGATCGCCGTCTAAGAATATCGCGCACGATCGCGAACGGAAATCCGGTCCACCCAAAAGCATCGATGAAGGCGAAGGTCGGAACCACACCGGGCGACATCGCACGCTGAATTGTGGGATAGGCTTCCTCAAAAGACGACTGGTGTACGTTCGCCTCAACGTGGCCGGACAGGCGGCTCTCCGTGAGTAAGTCGGTCACTTGCTGAGCGAGCATCGCTGCGCGGTCGACGTCAAGTTCCACAAAGTGGAAGCAGGCCCGGGCCTTGATCTGCGTCCGATGGCCGACCAGTTCCTTGAGGGCGATGATAGGCGAGCCATCTTCGCCGCCCGCGTAGGCGCCGGGTCCTGCGAACGCATCGACGTAGACGAGCTTTGCAAAGCTCGCTTGGCTCAGGATCAGCAGCCACGCGGACAGATAGCGACGCAAAATGGCGTGCTTAGCCGCAGTATGCGGATCAAGAGGCCAAACCGTAGTCTTTGGAGCTGCCATGCCCAGAGGACTTATCTGCGTTGAATCCGTGCGGTGAGGACACGCAGATTCCACTACTACTTGTCAAATGGTGAGAGTTCGAGACCGCCTAGGCTGCAGCTGGATATTCGTCCCAGGTCTGCCCGCGATACGTACGGCCGGTGGCTTTCTTGTTACGGCCGCCCCACTGCTTGAAGAAGAACGCAGCGCCCGCTTCCTCACACTGATCGTAGATTTCGTCGATCCAATCTTCCGACATTGGCCGAGCACGGGGCCCACAACTCGCCGCCAACGATTGCCCAATGGATGCCGGTCAGGTCGGCGTCCGCGACGGACCCAATCAGTGGTTCGAACGATACGAACCTGACGGCCGCTCGCGTAACTCGGAGGTGATCGAGCCGCTCGAGAACCTCGGCATTCTCCACGCTTGTTCCGAGCCAGACGTTCTGGAGCAACGGAAGGTCTTCGGAGAGCGCGGCCATCCGCGCCGGACGCTTGGTGAGTATCTGATACGTATGGTGCGGAGTTGCCTCCATAGTCGCCCAGACGCGGTGGATAAAGGCGGCCGGTACAGCGTCCTGAAAGAGATCAGACATGGAATTGACGAAGATCAGCCGCGGCTTGCGCCAGGCGATCGGCGCTTGCAATGCAACCTCATCGAGCGCGACCTTGCCGGTCCAGACGTACCGCTTACCGCTCTTGCGCGTCAGGCCGCGGTACTTGGGCGTGCCCATCGACTCCAATCGCGCCGCCATCCGCATGGCGTAGCAATTCGTGCAGCCGGCGGTCAGCACGGTGCAACCCGCAACAGGGTTCCAGGTCGCATCCGTCCACTCGATGGAAGAACTCACTCATTAGAACAAATATAGAACATAGCGGCTCGGCGCACCATCCAAGATGCGCTGGTCATGGTTAACTGTTTGAAAAGGCTGAACCTAGCCAAACGACGTTCGCCACGTCTCTGCCTCCAGGCGGACGAACGCCTCCAGCGGCGGACGCAGCTTGAAGAGGCGGTTCGCCGACGAGAACTCATAGACCCGGAACAGTCGGAAATCCTCTGGCCGTTCGTCCGCAAGCGACCGCTCGTTGCGGGTGAGGAAGAACGGGGTGGTGCGTCCGCCCTGGGTGGTCTTCACCTCGATCAGCCGGTCGCGGCCGGCGGGGTCGAACGAGTGGATGTCGTAGCCGGCGCCGTCGCCGTCTTCTTCGGAAACCCAGCGCACCTTGCGGGCGAGGTCGGCGCGATCTAGCGCCGCCAGCCGGGCGCGCTCGAAGTCCAGCACCAATGCCTCTCCAGCCTTGCCGAGAGCCCGGTTGCGGAAGTCCCGCTCCGACGGGTCGAACTTGCGGACCAGGCGCTCCAGACGCTCGGACCGGGCCGCGTTGGCGAGGCTGAGCGGTGGCGGCGGCTCTTCGAACAACGCGGCGCCTTCCATCACCCCCGCCGGCGCTATGAACTCGGGCCGGGCAATCGCCGGGGTGGCGCTCAGGTAGCGATCGATCGCGTCGTAGATCGCGTTCTGGACGTTGAACTTCGGCTTGTAGCCGCGGATCGTCGGCAGGCCGAGCGCGCTGAGCACCGCCGAGATGTTCATGTGCTTGAACTCGACCGAGCGATGCGTGCGGCCAATCTGCTCCATCAGCGCCGCCGCGCGGTGCGACTTCACGAACGACCGACCCTCCCGCTCAAGCGCTAGCATGGTGAAATAGTCGGCGACGATGGCGTCGAGTTCGGCGTCGTCCCAGTCCCTGCCGATCTTGGTCTCATCTGCCACGGGGTGAATTAGGCAGCGTTGCTTTGCGGCTGTCCAGGACCTCCGGCCAACGCCTGGACCGCGGCCCCATTCCCCCGCCCGACCGCCCGCGCTACCCCTCGCCCCATGCTCACCGTCACCCCCCTCGCCCCCGCCGACCGCGCTGACTGGGAGCGGCTTTTTCGGGGGTACATCGCCTTCTATGAGCGCGACGAGCCGCAGGCGATGTACGACCGGGCGTGGGCGGCGTTCATGGCCGGCGCGCGGCTGCATGCGCTGGGGGCGCGGCTGGGGCCGGAGGCCCCCCTCCGCTCGTCGCGGGGCGACGAGCGGCTCCCCCCGATGGGGGGAGAGAAGGCGCGGCTGGTGGGGATCACGCATTTCTTCGTGCATCCCAGCACCTCGGGGCCGGACGTCTGCTACCTGCAGGATCTCTTCACCGACGCGGCGGCGCGCGGCCAGGGCGCCGGGCGGGCGCTGATCGCGGCGGTGGCGGACTGGGCGCGCGGCCAGGGCTGCGGGCGGCTCTACTGGATGACCCACGAGAGCAACGCGGCAGCCCGCGCGCTCTACGACAAGGTGGCGGTGAACCGGGGTTTCATCCGGTATGACATCGCGCTCGGGTGAGGAACGCATCCGTCGCCAGCGGCCCCCTCCACCACGCTTCGCGTGGTCCCCCTCCCCCGCGCTCTGCGGCTCGGTGGAGGAGGGGGTTGACGACGATTCACCTGCGTGCGTTACTTAAGGTGCTGCATCGGCGAGGCGCGGCGGGTCTTTGACATCGTTGGCTTGCAGGAAAACTGCAAGGGCGCGGACGCGCGCGCCAGGGTCGCCAGAATGAGGGCGCCGCTAATAGCGGATCGTTTGTGGTGGAAAGTACGGTCGGCCGCGCTGGCGAGCTGTCAGGTTTTCTGCGATGGGGCGCCAGGGTTGGCCCCCTCCCGCTCGCCCCGCAGGGCGGGGCGAGTCGCCTCCCCCTGCTTTCAGCGGGGGAGGAGAAGCTCGGCGCGGGTCCTCGCTTGCTGGTCCAGCGTTAGGCGTCAGCCGGGCGAGCGCCCTTACGGGCTGGCCGTCGAGCCGTTGTTGTCGCCCTCAGAGATGGCCCAGAAGATCAAGCCCGCAATCGTCGCGACCGCCAACAGGGTCACCCAACCGGGGCGCCCAGGTTCTCCAGGTTGTCGGACGCGGCCGACGGCGAGCCGATGCGATCGCCCAGCGCCACGACCCCGTTGTCATAGGCGGCCGCCTGGCCCGCCATCAGCATCGCGCCCAGCGCGCCCGCCACAAGATACTTCCGCATGATCCGCCCCTTCGCTTTCGACCGCCCAGGATAGCTTTGCGGTTCATGGGCGCGCAAGGGGCCGCGTGGGGCGTGGGCTGGACGCCCCTCGCCGCGGCGGCCGCCCCCTCCACCGCTTCGCGGTCCCCCTCCCCCGCAGTCTTCGCTGCGGGTGAGGAGAGTCAGGCGCGCGCCAGGCGCCAGCTGCGGTAGGTGCGCAAGGAGCGCGCCAGCAGCGTTGGCGTTCGGGCGGCGCCGAAGTCGGTGATCAGACGCTTCAGGGCGGGCTCGGCGACCAGGTGGGCGGCCTGGCGGTAGGGGCGCCATTCGAAGACGGCGCTGGCTGCTGCTCCTTCCAGTCGTCGGCCTGGTAGGTGACGCGGAACGCGAAGACGATCACCTGCACGTCGATCTCGCGGCCGAGGCGCAGCTGCTTGAGGTAGCGGTAGGAGCCGATCGGCTGGTCCTCGATCTCGCCCACCAGGCCGGCCTCCTCGGAAGCCTCCATCGCCGCGGCGTCCTGGGGCTTCAGCCCCCGCATCGGCCAGCCCTTGGGGATCACCCAGCGGCCGGTGCCGCGCGAGGTGATCAAGCAGCACCTGCACCTGGCGGCCGGCCAGGCGCCACGGCAGCGCCGCGTACTGGATGCCGGCGGTCTTGGCGCGCTTCATCGGAACGCGCTCCCCGAAACGGCGCTCATTGGGGAAACACCGGCGCGCCGGCGAAGTAGGCGATCGCCGCGATCAGGCCGCTCATCGGCATGGTGATGACCCAGGCGACGACGATCCGCCGCGCGACGCCCCAGCGCACGGCCGAGGTGCGCCGGGCCGCGCCGACGCCGACGATCGCGCCGGTGATGGTGTGGGTGGTGGAGACCGGCACGCCCACGTAGGTGGCCGCAAAGAGGGTGATCGCGCCGCCGGTCTCAGCGCAGAAGCCCTGCATGGGCGAGAGCCGGGTGATCGCGGGACCCATAGCGTGTGCACGATCCGCCATCCTCCCGTCAGCGTGCCGAGCGCCATCGCCGCCTGGCAGCTGAGAACAACCCATATGGGAACCTCGAAGCTCCCGTGCCGGCCGCCATGGGCGAACAGCAGCACGGCGATGATGCCCATGGTCTTCTGGGCGTCGTTGCCGCCGTGGCCGAGCGAGTAGGCCGAGGCGGAGATGAACTGCATCTGGCGGAACACGCGGTCGACCGCTGCGGGGCGGGCGCGCATGAAGATCCAGGAGACCGCGAAGATCAGCACCAGCGCCAGGATGAAGCCCATCGCCGGCGAGGCGACGATGCCGGCGGCGGTCTTGCCGACCCCACCCAGCACGATCGCGTGCGGCCCCGCCTTGGCGAGGCCCGCGCCGACCAGGCCGCCGACCAGCGCGTGGCTCGACGAGGAGGGGATGCCGGCCAGCCAGGTGATGATGTTCCAGGCGATCGCGCCGGTCAGCGCCCCGAACACCAGCCGGTCGGTGACCAGGGCGACGTCGACGATGCCGGCGCCGATGGTCTTGGCCACGTGCAGGCCGAAGAAGAGGAAGGCGACGAAGTTGAAGAACGCCGCCCAGGCGACCGCGTAGCGCGGCTTCAGCACGCGGGTGGAGACGATGGTGGCGATGGAGTTGGCCGCATCGTGCAGGCCGTTCAGGAAGTCGAACGCCAGCGCTGTGGCGACGAGCAGCCAGAGGGTGAGCGTGGCGGTGTCCACGTCCCTCTCCTCACCCGCACCGCAGAGTGCGGGGGAGGGGGACCACGAAGTGGTGGAGGGGGCGCGGGCCGCGTCTCCCATATGCCCCCTCCGTCACGCTCCGCGCGACACCTCTCCCTCTGCGCGGGTGAGGAGAAGGCGCCGCCCACCCCACCCTACAGATGCTCCAGCAGGATGCCGCTGACGCTGTTGGAGACGTCCTCGATGCGGTCGAGGACCTTTTCCAGGTGGTCGAGGATGTCGGCGCCGACGATGAAGTCCATCGTGTTGGCCTGGCTCTTCTTGAAGAGCGCCTTCATGCCGGCGTCGTAGACCTCGTCGGAGCGGTTCTCGATGCGGGTGACGGCCTCGGCGATGGCGTTGAGGCGGGCGGCGTTGCGGCGCATGTCGCGCAAGCAGCTCGGTGGCCTCGAGGGTCAGGTAGGCGGCCTGGATGGCGAGGTCGCCCAGCTCGCGCATCTGCGGCTGGAACTCGGTCACCTCGAAGAGGGTGATCGACTTGGCGGTCTTCTGCATCTGGTCGATGGCGTCGTCGAGCGCGGTGGTCAGGTCGCGGATGTCGCTGCGGTCGAACGGGGTGATGAAGGTGCGCCGGATGGCCAGGAAGACGGCGCGGGTCACCTCGTCGGCGGCCTCCTCGTGGGCGACGATCGCCGCGCAGGCGGCCGCGACGCCGGCGCCGCCGTTCAGCAGGTCGCGCAGCGCCTCGGCGCCCTTCACCAACAGCCGGGCATGCGCCTCGAACTGGTCGAAGAAGCTCTCCTCGCGCGGCAACAGCGCCTGGAACCAGCGCATCGGCTCTCCTGATCAGGGTGAATCACCCCGCGCCTGAATAGCGCAAAACGCGCCGCATTCCCTCCGCCTACGGCAGATTGCGAGGGACGCATTGTCGCTCCTCCTGGACGCGCAGCCGATCCGGCGAACCGCCCCGCGCCGACGAGACCAAGAGTGGAGCTGTCGGGGGCGCGGGCCCCTAGTAGATCAGGTGCGCCCGCCGCTCGTCGGCCCAGGCCGCCTCGTCCGGCGTCGTGAGCGCGTCGAGGTCCGCCGGCATAGCGGCGGGGTCGTCGACCCATTCGCGGAGCAGGGGCGAGCCGTTGATGACGTCGATGGCGAGCTTGCCGAGCTCGTACTCGTAGGCGAAGTCGCGCCAGAGGTCGTAGTCGGGCGCCAGGCGCCGGATGGCCTTGAAGGCGAGCGCCTGGAGGCGCCAGGGGCGGAACGCGGCGTGGTCGTAGGCCGGGCCCTCGGTGACGATCTGGACGCCGTTGCAGAGCTTGCCGACGTGCTTGTGGAAGGTGGGCTCGAACCAGCAGTCGCGTAAGCCGCAGCCGGCGAGCCACTGCGGCGCGAGGGCGCGCATCTCGGCGATCACGCGCGCGGGCGTCGATGTCCGGCGCGCCGAACAGCTCCAGCGGACGGGTGGTGCCGCGGCCCTCCGAGAGCGTGGTTCCCTCCAGCATCACGGTGCCGGCGTAGGCGCGGGCCATCCAGAGGTTGGGCGCGTTGGGACTGGGGTTGATCCAGGCCCGCTCGCCCAGCGGCCAGCCGTAGCCGGGCGCGGCGTCGGGCGCCCAGCCCTCCATCTCGATCACGCGGTAGTCGACGTCGAGCTTCAGCGTCGCGATGAACCAGCGGCCAAGCTCGCCGAGCGTCAGGCCGTGGCGCATCGGCAGCGGCCCGGCGCCGACGAAGCTCTCCCAGCCGGGGCGCAGACGCAGGCCCTCGACCGGACGGCCGGCGGGGTTCGGCCGGTCCAGCACCCAGACCGCCTTGCCGTGGCGCGCGGCGGCCTCCAGCACGTACCTGAGCGTGGTGATGAAGGTGTAGATGCGGCAGCCGAGGTCCTGCAGGTCGACCAGGATGACGTCGAAGGTCGTCAATCATCGCGTCGGTGGGCGCGCGGACCTCGCCGTAGAGGCGAGAAGACCGGGACGCCGAGCGTCGGGTCGCCGGTAATCCGGGCTCTCGACCATGTTGTCCTGCTTGTCGCCGCGCAGGCCATGCTGCGGGCCGAACGCCGCGGAGAGCGCGATCTCGGGACAGGCGGCGAGCGCGTCGAGCGAGTGCGTCAGGTCCGCGGTCAGCGAGGCCGGATGGGCGAGCAGGGCGACCCTGCGGCCCGCGAGCGGCGCGCGGAGGGCGGGGTCCTGGACGAGGCGGTCGATGCCGAAGCGCATGGGGGTTCCCGTGTCGTGGCTCGCATTACCCACCCCCAACCACCCTGTCATCCCGGCCGGAGCCGCGAAGCGGCGCAGCGCCGGGATCTACCTAGGCGCAGTTGTGAGAAGCAGATCCCGGATGACTCCGCTTCGCGGGTCTCCGGGATGACACCGTTCTCATGCGGTGGTGGTCAGGGGAGCAGGGCGGCGAACCCCGCGTCGTGGTGGAAGTCGGGGCGGCCGGGGGGGTGGGCGAGCGCCCAGTAGGACTTGGCGCCGCTCCGCTCTTCGATGATGGCGCAGAGCGCGAGGCGGCAAGGGCCGGGCGGCAGGATGTCCGCGAAGTCGAGGACCACGTCGAGCTCGAACCGATCGTCGCCGCGGCGCGCCTCGATCCGCGGCATGGTGATCTCCAGCGGCGCCATGCCTTCGCGGTAGCTGGAAAAGCCGTAGGCCGCCCATTCGCTCGACGGGGCGACGTTCAGCTCGACGTACCCCGCCCCGCCTTCCGGCTTCAGGAACGCCTCGAAGCAGGTCGTGCGCCAGAGCTCGTCGGTGCGCAGCGGCGCGGCGGGCGGCGCCAGGGCGACGTCCGCCATGCGGCCGACCGCCCGGTAGCGAAGCGACAACCCAGACGGCGAGGCCCGCGTCACCTCGACCTCGATCGCGTCGACCGCGGCGCAAGGAAAGTCCGGGTGGGGGGTTAGCTTCAACTGCACGCGGGCCAATATGTCAGAGCCGGAGGGCCGGGGAAGGAACACCTGATCATGCTGCTCTACTCCGACGACACTTCACCATGGTGCGCGCCGGTGCGCGCGGCGATCTACGCCAAGGGGCTCGACGTGAAGATCGCGCCGCCGCCCGGCGGCATGCACTCGGACGAGTACCGGGCGATCAGCGTCACCAAGACCATCCCCTGCTTGATCCTGGACGACGGCGCGCCGCTGCCGGAGTCGGCGGTGATCCTGGCCTATCTCGACGAGAAGTTCCCGGCGACGCCGCTGATGCCGTCCGACCCTGAAGGCCGGGCGCGCGTCGCGCTGCTGCAACGGCTGGCCGAGAACGGGATCCTGGTCCCGCTGGTGGACTTCTTCCACGACATGACCGCCGGCGATCCGAACGCGGCCGGCAAGGCCCGCGAGCGGCTGGGCCTCGGCCTCGACCGGCTGGAGCACTTCGTGGCGGCGGACGGCTACGCGGCCGGCCCGGCCTTCACCCGCGCCGACTGCGTGCTCGGGCCCGCGCTGTTCGGCGTGCCGGCGCTGGGCGGGATGCTCGGCGATGCGCAATTGCTCGCGCGCCGCCCGAAACTGGCGGCCTATGCCGGCCGCGTATCGCAGCACCCGGCCGTCGCGAAGGTGCTCGGCGAGCTGCAGGCCGCGCTGGCGGCGAGCGGCATGGCGGCGGGGTAGCTCTCCCTCGAAACCCGGCCTCGGCCTTCGGGATGAGGGCGATGAGGGCGATTCAGGCCGGCGCCAGCGCGCCCCTCGCCTCGTCGTAGGCGGCCCACATCGGGCCGCAGTCGATCACCTGGCCGGCTTCCATCGCGCGGTCGATGGCCATGACGGTGAGGCCGGCCTCGAGGCTGTCCCAGGGGGTGACCGGGAAGGGCCGCTCGCCGTCGAGGGCCGCGGCGAGGTCGATCGCCATCGCCTGGTCGGCGCCGTTGTGGGCGTCGGCGGTGACGCCGCCGTAGTCGATCCGCTCCGGCTTGCCGCGATGGAGGGCGCGGCGGACCATCAGCTTGTTGCGCACCAGGTCGGCGATCAGCGTGCCCTCGGCGCCGGCCACGTACCAGCGCCGCTCGGAGAGCGCGACATGGCTGTTGGAATGGAAGGCGAGCTGCAGGCCGCTCGCATACTCGACGATGGCGGTCTGGTGGTCGGCGAGGTCCATGTCGGACTGGAAGGCGTCGTTGGCGCCGCGCCAGCCAGCGTCGCGCATCGCGTAGGCGGGCGCGCCGTCCTCGTAGGCGCGCGGCGCCTCGGCCCGCTCGGCCGTGAAGATGCGCCGCCCGCCGAAGCTGGCGACGCGCGCCGGCCGCGCGCCGGCGAGGCGGCCGAAGATGTCGAAGTCGTGGCAGACCTTGTCGAGCATGAACGAGCCGCCCCACTCGGCGCGGCGGCGCCAGTTGCGGGCAAGGTAGGCGCCGTGCTCGGGCGGCAGGTGCTCGGTGGCGTCCATCGAGATCAGCGGGCCGAGCTCGCCGGCGTCGACGCGGGCGATCACCTCGCGCACGATCGGCAGCGAGCGCATGACGAGGCCGATGAAGAGCGGCGGGACGGCGCCGCCCGCCAGGCGCCGGGCCAGCATCAGCGACTCCGCCTCGGTGCGCACGATCGGCTTCTCGGCGAAGATCGGATAGCCGGCCGCGAAGGCGGCGGTCAGGTGCTCGAAGTGGAGGTGGTTGGGGCTGCCGATCATCACCAGGTCGTAGGGACCGGCGGCGAGCAGCGCCTGCGGGCTCGCGAACGCGCGGCCCGGCAGGATGCCGGCGAGCTCGAGGATCGGCGCGCCGACCGGCGCATCGTCGACATAACCGTCGACCCGCAGGTCCCACCCCACCTCCTGCATCGCCGCGAGCACGTGGGCGATGCGCTGGCCAAGTCCGATGACGGCGATACGGCGGGTGGTCATGGCGGCTCCCTAGCACCGAAGGCGGAACCACGAAAAACACGAAAAGCACGAACGCAGTCCGTCCCTCGGCATCCCTCCCCATCATGGGGAGGGATGAGACGGTTCTTGACCCGGTTCGAAGCGGGGGTACGGTTCTCGCAAGGGAAAGAGGAGACGCCGAAGATGCCCTACGCCGCCGGGCGCGTGATCAACGACGCGGACAGCCACATCATGGAGAGCCTCGACTGGCTCTCGAGCTACGCCGATCCGGGGATCCGCGAGAAGCTGGGCGGCATGCGGTTGGAGGCCGGCGGCTCGGGCGCCGAGAAGGCGATCGCCAAGGCGCTGGCGCGCCAGCAGGACCCGGCAGCGACTGCTGAAATCGCGACCAACGTGGTGGCCGGCCCGAAGGGTTGGGCGGCCTACGGCGCGATCGACCCTTCCGAGCGGACCAAGGCGCTCGACGACCTCGGCTTCTCACGCCAGCTGGTCTTCACCACTTTCGCGGGTTCGCAGTTCCTGCCGAAGCCGGATCCCGAGGTGAAGTACGGCGGCGCACGGGCGCTGAACCGGGCGATGGCGGACTTCTGCCGGGCCGACAAACGCCTGATCGGCGTCGGCGTCGTCCCGCTCGACGATCCGGCGCGGGCGCTCGCCGAAGTGGATGCGGCGATCGCGGCGGGCGTCGGGGCGATCTGGGCGCCGGCGGCGCCGGCCGGCGAGATCTCGCCCGGCCATCCGGACCTCGACCCGGTCTGGCGGCGGCTCGCCGAGGCGGGCGTCCCGTTCATGCTGCACGTCGGCGCGGCCTCGCCCACCCTGCCGCCCGCCTATCACAAGAACGGCCATCCGCGCCCGAAGGACTGGCTGGGCGGCGGCGAGAACCTCCGGGCCAAGGACTACTTCTCGCTGTCGTTCGCGCCGCAGAACTTCCTGTGCGCGCTGGCGCTCGACGGCGTCTTCGAGCGCTTCCCGGCCCTGCGCGGCGGGGTGATCGAGCTCGGGGCCGGCTGGGTGCCGGACTTCCTGCGCCGGCTCGACCAGGCCTGGAAGGGCTGGCGCAAGACCGACCCGGTGGTCGCCTCGCTGTCGATGCCGCCCTCCGAGCTGGTGCGGCGCGCGGTGCGCTTCACGCCCTACGCCACCGAGGACGCCGGGAACGATCATCCGCGAAGGCGGGGCCGAGCTCTTCCTGTTCTCGTCCGACTACCCGCACCCCGAGGGCACGCGCAACCCGATCGAACGTTTCGAGGGCACCTTCGCCGGCTTCGACGAGGACACCAAGGACCGCTTTTACCGCCGCAACTTCGAGCACATGTTCGCGGGCTAGGAGACGGCCCCGAACTCCCGCTCGATGAGGCCCGCGAAGGCGATCGTGGAGCGGTCTTCGTAGGCCGGGCCGATGATCTGCACGCCCACCGGCAGGCCGGCCTTGGTCTTGCCGATCGGGGCGCAGGTCGAGGGTAGGCCCGGGAAGGTGGCGATGCCCGCCCAGGCGATCTGGGCGCCGTAAGGGGTCGGCGCCCCGTTGATGGTGAGCGTCCGCTTCGGCCAGTCCGGCTCGTCGGTGTGCGGGAAGGCGGCCGTTCCGAACGGCGGGGCGAGCACCACGTCGAAGTCCTCGAACAGCTCGGCCCAGGCGGCCCGGCGCGCGCTCGATCGTGTCGAGCCCGTTCATGTACTCGAAGGTGTTGATCGAGGGCTGCTCGCTGGGCCGCCCGCGCCCCATGATCGCGCCGAGGAGCGAGAGATAGGTCTGGTGTACGGCGGCGAAATCGGGGAGCAGCGGGCTGGCGCGCGACACCTCGGCGCCCAGGCCCTCCAGCCGCGTCGGCCAGCGCGTCGAGCGGCGCCAGCACCTCGTCGTCGACGCCGGCGAGCGGGTGAGCGGTGAGCACCAGCACCCGGTAGTCGCCCAGCGCCTCGCCGCGAGGCGGCGGCAGGTTGAGGGCGTAGCCGCGCGCGAGGTCGCGCTCGGGCCCGGCCAGCACGTTCAGCGCCAGCTGCAGGTCGGCGGCGGATCTGGCGAGCGGCCCGATGACGCCGAACTCGACGCCGGCGCCCGGCCCCTCGATGCCCGGCGGCGCGTGGCCGGTCTGGGGCACGAGATCGAACGTCGGCTTGTGGCCGAAGACGCCGCAGAAATGCGCCGGCACGCGGATCGAGCCGCCGATGTCGGAGCCGAACTCAAGCGGAACCATGCCCGCCGCCAGCGCCGCCGCGCCGCCGCCCGACGAGCCGCCGGGGCTACGGCCGAGGTCGTGCGGATTGTTGGTGCGGCCGTAGATCGGGTTGGCGGCCTGCCAGTCGCCGAGGTTGGGCGGGATGTTGGTCTTGCCGAGGATCACCGCGCCGGCGCCCTTCAGCCGTGCGACGCCGGTGGAGTCGGCGCTGGCCTTCCAGTCCTTGAACGGCTCCAGGCCCCAGGTGGTGGGCAGCCCGGCGACGTGGTGGGAGTCCTTGACCGTCATCGGCACGCCGAGCAGCGGCCGAGTCTCGCCCCTGGCCAGCGCCGCGTCGGCTGCCTTGGCCGCCTCGCGGGCGCGGTCGAAGTCGCGCACGACCACCGCGTTGATCGGTCCGTCCTTGGCCTCGATGGCGCGCACCGCCTCTTCGTAGAGCTCCAGCGCGCTCACCTGCCGCGCGGCCAACGCCTTCGCCAGCGAACCGGCGGTGGCCGTGGCGTAGTCGAGCGGCTTTTCCTTCAGCATGGCGGGTCTCCCTGAGGTTCGCCTGCAGCCAACGAGATCATTCAAGCGCTGTCCTGACAAGGCCGCGGCGGCAGAGGGCCGATTGTGGTCAATTGGAGCCAAGCTTCGCCTTAAATCCGGCGACATTGGGGGCGCAGTTCCGAAGCGCCGGGGCGGCGCGAAGGCGACGGCCATGAAACTCTATCGGATGCTCGTCTACGAGACCGGCTGCGTGCAGCCGATCGAGCTCATCGCTCAGATGGCGAGCGACCGGCGCGCCGTGGACTTCGCCCGCCAGCGCCTGACCGACTATCCGCGCATCCTGGCGATCGAGGTCTGGTCGGGGCTCTGCCGGCTTTCGCGCCTGCAGCGGCGCAACGCCGAAGCCTGTGCGCCGGGCCCGTCAAGCCGCGTCGAGCTCGGGATAGTGGCGAAAGATGCCCTGCCGGTTGAATGCAATGCGCCGCGGGGACTGCAGATAGCTGGCGATGCGCGGGCGCCGCTCGACCCGCTCGGCCAGCGCCAGGACCGCGCCGAGTTGCGGCTCCAGTGACTGCATCCTTCTGGGGAAGGCGTACTGCAGGCCGCGCACGGCCTGGAACAGCGACAGGTCGGCGTAGCTGAGCTGCTCGCCGGCGAGCCCGGCGCCCGTCTCGCCCTCGCCCTTAAGGATACGCTCGAAGTAGCCGAGGTGCTTCGGCATTCGCTCGTCGCGGAAGTGCCCGGCGCGCTGCTTCGCGGCGTCCTTCTGGTCCTCGTAGTAGAGGCTGGAGGCGATCGGGTGGTGGACGTCGTGCGCCTCGTCCACCAGATCGGCGATGGTCAGCTGCAGCTGGTTCACCCACAGCCGCCCGGCCTCGTCCCTCGGCGCGAGGTGGTGATGGCGCCCGATGAACATCAGGATGTTGGCGGTCTGGGCGATGACCATGGTCCCGGACACCAGGAACGGCGGCGCGAAGGGCGGCGGATCGAGCTCCTGCATCATCTCGCCGATGGCGCGGGCGCCGCCGCCTTGCTTGGCCGGCTGGCGGGCGACGTCGACGTACTCGACGCCGGATTCCTCGAGCGCCAGCCGCACGAACTCGCCGCGCCCCTGGATGCCTGGCCAATAGTGCAGCTCGTAGACCATCCGCCGTCCCTCCTCGCCCCGCGTGATCGGCGCCTGCGAAACGTCGCAATCGCCTGGGAGGTTCTCTCTAATGCTCTTTGGAACGTCCTGAAGCGCATATGGCCGCGGCCCACTTTCGCGCCGGGCCCGGAGAGCGCATATGGCCGCCATGGGTCCATGGTCTTCCCGGTCGGTTCCGACATCCATGCTGCGGGGTCTGCGCGGCCGCTGCCCCCACTGCGGCAAGGGCGCAATGTTCTACCGCTACCTGAAGGTCGAGCCGGTCTGCCAGGCCTGCGGCCATGACCTCGACCGCTACCCGGCCGACGACGGGCCGGCCTACTTCACGGTGCTGATCGTCGGCCACGTGGTGATCGTGCCGTTCCTGATCCTCTGCGCGCCGCTGATCTGGAAGGCGCCGCTGGCGATCCTGGTGCCGGCCGCGCTCATCGCCGTCGGCGCGATCACGCTGATCGCCCTGCCGATCGTCAAGGGCGCGGTGGTGGGACTGCTCTACGCGCTCGATATCAACCGCGCCGACGCCAAGCTGCACACGGCGGATGCGGCGGAGTAAGCGCGCGGTCCTCAGACCAGCGCGGCGTGAGTGCTGCTGATCGTGTGAAGCTCGGTCAGGCACCACTCCAGGACGCCCATCGCGGTTCTGTCGCCGGCCGAGCCGCGACGCCAGAGCGCCCACCAGCGCCGTCCCGAGCCCACCGAGACGTCGACCGGCGCGGTCAGGGTGCCCCGCGCCAAGGCCGGCGCGGCGGCGAGCGAGCAGACGAGGGCGACACCCTGGCCCTCGAGCGCCGCTTCGAGCGCCAGCGAGGGGTCGGCGATGATCGGGCCGGCGAGATCGGGCTCACCCATCAGGCCGGTGTGCGCAAACCACAGCCGCCAGAGGTCGGGCCGTTCGATGATGAGGTCGGCGCGCGCCAGGCTCGCCGGCGTGCTCATCCGAAAGCGCGCCGCATAGGCCAGTGAACAGACCGGGATCAGCCGCTCGTCGTAGAGCGGCGTGGCCTCGAACCCCGCCTGCGGTAGGTGCTCGCCGGGCAGGATGGCGAAGTCGGCGCGGGCCAGGTCGACGGCGCCTCGGTCGGGAAAGGCGTGCAGGCTCACGTGCGGCAAGGTCGATCGCAGCCCCAGCGTCGCCGGGGCAAGCCAGCGCCAAGCCAACGACGGTATCATGGCGCGACAGCGCCGACCCTGCACGGCGTCTGCCAGCGCGCGGCGCAGGTCGGCGGCGGCCGCGAGATACGCCTGGATCAGGCCCTCGCAGCCCGGCGTCGGCTCGAAGCCGCGGCCGGTGCGCTCGAAGAGCGGCAGCCCGAGCTTTACCTCCAGGCGCGACAGCATGCGGCTGACCGCCGCGTGCGAGACACCAAGCTCCTCGGCGGCCAACCCGACGCGACCCTGGCGGCTCAGCGTCTCCAGGACGCGCAGCGACCCGAGCGATGGCAGATCGTCGAACGCTTCGCCGTCCGCAAAGGAGCTCGCCGGCGCACCAGCTGCGCATGCGGGGGCGCGGTGATCGTCATTCGCGCCGCGCGCCACGTCCTTCGCCAGCGCCACATTCCCCCTCAGCCACCGTTGCGCGCTGTCCATGCCGCACGTTCACCCCTATGGGAGAGGCCGCTCAGACTGGCGCACACCGCCGCCGGGGCCGAGACCCGCGGGCGTCGTTGGCGCAAAATGCGTCCAACTTGGCAAAAGGGACGCGCGGCGAGGCTTGCGGGGGGCGGTCCGCCGGCGCGAACATACCAGGCTGCGGTCAGGGCGCGCCTGATCGAGTGAGATCGAGTTCCTCAGTGCAGCCTCCGGGGGAAGAGTTGCGCGTTATCGCCTTCGTCATTTTCGACAGCGTCGTCGGCCTCGACGTGATCGGCCCGGCCGAAGTGTTCGACATGGCCAACCGGACGCTCGAAGGTGAGCCGCCGCCTTATCGCGTGGAAGTCTTGGCGCGGCCGGGCGGCGCCGTCCGCACCGCCTCGGGGATCGAACTTCACGCGAACGACGCCGACCAGTGGCTCGGCCGGATCGACACGCTCATCGTCCCGGGCGGCCGCGGGCTCTCCACGCGCGGGCCGACGGACCCGCTGGTCGCCTGGGTCCGGCGCGCCGCCGAGCGATGCCGGAGGGTCTGCAGCGTCTGCACCGGCGCCTACATCCTGGCGGCGGCCGGCCTGCTCAATGGCCGGCGCGCGGTCACCCACTGGGAGGTCGGACCTGACTTCTCGGCGAAGTATCCGCAGGTGCGCCTCGATCTGCGGCCGATCTACATCCGCGACGGCGAGGTGTGGACCTCGGCCGGGGTCACCGCCGGCATCGACCTGGCGCTGGCGCTGGTGGAGCAGGATCTCGGGCGCAGCATCGCCCTGGTCGTCGCCAAGCAGCTGGTGGTGTTCCTGCATCGCCCGGGCGGGCAGGCGCAGTTCAGCTGCGCGTTGACGGCGCAGGCCCGCGCCGCGGCACAGGAGCCCGAGGGGCGCTTCTACGACCTGCAGGCGTGGATCGCGGACAACCTGACGGCGGACCTGAGCGTCAGCGCGCTCGCCCAGCGAGCCAACATGTCGCGCCGCACCTTCAACCGGAACTACATGCAGGTCATGGGCGTGACACCGGCCAAGGCGGTCGAGGGCATGCGGGTCGAAGCGGCGCAACAGGCGCTGGAGCGCGGCGACCTTTCGATCAAGCGGGTCGCCGCGATGTGCGGCTTCGGCGACGACGAGCACCTGCGTCGCGCCTTCTTCAGGCGCCTGGGCGTGACGCCGGATCAATACCGCGAGCAATTCAGCCGTCCGCTGTGCGATCCCGAAGCAAAGGACCCGGCGAGCGCGTATCGCCGGCCAGCGCCCCGCTCTGCCGCCGCGACGGCCTGAACTGCCGGGTGATTGGCCGGATATGCGCCCTGGCGATTGCTGACGGCCCGCTCCTCTGAACCGACACTGCAGCCAACCCGGGGGGCTTAGCCCGGGATCAACTGCAACCGCACGCCGCGCAGCGCCCTCGAAGGGTCGCGCTCGCGGCCCGGAGGGATTCCGCCTTGAAAACAACCACCGTGCGCGAGCGCCTGTTGGCGTCGACCATGATCTTGGGCGCAACGCTGCTCGCGATTGGGGCCACCACCGCCAAGGCGGACGCCGCAACGCCGGCCGACGCCTCGCCTGTCCAGCAAATCACTGCGGCCACCGATGCGAGCGCCGCCGACACCACCGCGACCACCACGGAAATCGTGGTCACCGGCTCGCACATCCCGCAGCCGAACCTCACCAGCGTCAGCCCGATCCAGTCGGTCAGCCACCAGGAGTTCCAGCTCACCGGCACGACTGACGTCATCGACCTCTTGAACACGCTGCCGTCAGAATTTCCAGAACACGGTGGCGGATTTCTCGAACACCTCCAACCCTCTGAACGCGCCCGGCGGCGTCACCACCGCCGACCTGCGCGGCCTCGGCCCGCAGCGCACCCTGGTGCTGGTCAACGGCCGCCGCCTCGGCATCGGCGACCCGAACACCGGCAACGCCGAATCCCGCTCCCGACCTCGACCAGATCCCGGTGGCGCTGATCGACCACGTTGAAGTCCTCACCGGCGGCGCCTCGGCGACCTACGGCTCGGACGCCATCGCCGGCGTCGTCAACTTCATCATGAAGAAGCGACTTCGAGGGCGTGCAGCTCGACGGCCACTACGGCATCGACCAGCACGACAACGGCACAGCGCTGGATGCAGAACGCCGATCCGGGCCAGCTGGCTCAACCCGGCGACGGGCAGACAACTGGGACGGCCAGAACACCGACTTCTCGGTGATCTTCGGCGCCAACGCGCCGGACGGCAAAGGCAACGTCACCGGCTACTTCGAGTTCAGGCAACGCCGACGCCGGTCGCCCAAGGGCGAGCGCGACTATTCGGGCTGCCTGCTGACGTTACAGGCGCGCCGAGCAGGGCGTCTGCGCGAACTCGTCGAACTCGAACCTGTTCCCGCCGATCATCGGCGGCGTTCCGGGCACCGCGTTGTCGGTCGGTCGGCAACCAGCTGCTGCCCCGGCCGCAGGCCGGGTCCGTGCCGCCGGCGACGTTCAACTCCAGCCCGTACGAGCGCGCTGTCGCGCGCAGGACACCCGCTACCTCGCCGGCTTCTTCGCCCACTACGAGATAACGCCGTGGGCCCAGCCCTACGCTGAGTTCATGTTCATGCAGGACCAGATCGAGCTCGGCCGTCGCGCCGTCCGGCCTGTTCCAGGGCAGCGGCCTGGCGCCCGGCTCGAATGGCAACTGGTTCGTGAACTGCAACAACCCGTTCCTGAGCGCGCAGGAGCAGGGCGTGATCGGCTGTGCGCCGGCGGTCGACCACGAACGCCACTCTTGAACATCGGCCGCCGCAACATCGAAGGCGGCCCGCGGACGTCCAGTTGGGAGCACGACAACTACCGCATCGTGCTCGGCCTGAAGGGCGATATCAGCGACGCGTGGCACTATGACGCGCTACGGCTCGTACTATTTCACCAGCCTCTTCAACTCCAACGGCGACTACCTCAGCATCTCGGGCATCCAGAACGCGCTGCTGGTCGGCGGCACGGCGGCCGATCCGGTCTGTCTGGGCGGCCAGAGCGGCTGCGTGCCCTACAACATCTTCCAGCAAGGCGGCGTCACGCAGGCCGCGCTCAACGCCCTCGCCGGGGCGGGCACGGCGCACGGCATCGATCGAGGAGCAGCATCTTCGAGGGCAACCTGACCGGCGACCTAGGCAAATATGGCTGGAAGTCGCCCTGGGCGACCGACGGCATCGGCGTTCGACTTCGGCGCCGAGAGCCGCTGGGACCAGTCTGATCTTCACAGCCCGACCAGGCCGAGCTTTCAGGCGACCTATCGGGCTTCGGCGGCGCCTCGGCGGCGGTGAACAACGCCATCGCGTCGAGGAGGGCTACTTCGAGACCCGCATCCCGATCGCCCAGAAGCAGCCGTTCGCCGACAACATGTAGCCTCGAGGGCGGGGTACCGCTACTTCGGACTACTCCACCAGCGGCGGCGTCAGCACGCTACAAGGTCGGCGGCGAGTGGTCGCCGATCGCGGACTTCCGCTTCCGCGGCTCGTTACGACCACGCCATCCGCGCCGCGAGCATCCTCGAGGCGTTCTCGCCGCAGGTCGTGACGAACACCAGCATCGTGTCGGTCGACCCCTGCGCCGGCTCCGCCGGCTCCCGCCGCGACGGCGACCTTCGCACAGTGCGCCCGCACCGGCGTCACGGCGGCCCAGTACGGCAACGGCGGGTCGACCAACACGATCCTCCAGTGCCCCTCCGATCAGTGCGCCACGCTGCAGGGGGGCAATCCGACGCTCTCGCCCGAGGTCGCCGACACCTGGTCGATCGGCGGCCTCATCCGGCCGACCGGCGAGCTTCCTCCGCGGGCTCAGCCTCAGTGTCGACTACTGGGACATCAGCGATCCAGCGGGATCATCACCAACATTCCGCTGTCGGTGTCGCTGAACAACTGCCTGAACGGCATCCGAGACCGCGACGTTCTGCCCGAACGTCGTGCGGACGCCGGGCGGCAACCTGTTCGGCACCACGGTCGCCGGCGGCGGCTACATCGTCGGCGACAACCAGAACGTCGCCGCGGCGGAAGTCTCGGGCATCGACTTCGAGGGAGACTACCGCCTCAATCTGGAAGACGTGAACGTGCACGGCTGGGGCTCGCTGGCGTTCCATCTGGACGGAACCTGGCAGCTGACCAACAAGACGACGACCGTGAAAGGCCAGCCGACCTACGACTGCGCCGGCCTCTTCGGTCCGACCTGCCAGATCGTCGATCCGACCTGGCGGCACACGTTCGACCTGACCTGGGACACGCCGTGGAACATCCTGGCCCGGCTGCAGTGGCGCTACATCGGCGGCAGCTCGCTCGACCGCAACACCAGCCAGCCTGGCCTGTCGAACGGCCAATTCGACGCCGCCAACGCAACGCTTCCAGCGATCAACTACCTCGATCTATCGGTGGCGTGGCGGGTCAACACGATCCTTACGATGCGGGCGGGGGTGAACAACATCCTCGACCAGGATCCGCCGATCGTCAGCCAAGGCGTCATCGTCACGACCGGTGAGCCGAACACCTACCCGACCTACGACCTCCTGGGTCGCCAGTTGTTCTTCTCGGCGACGGCGAAATTCTAGGAGAGCGTCAGGCCCTGACGCCGAGGCCGATCGGGCAGGTGACGCCGGTGCCGCCGACGCCGCAGTAGCCGCCGGGATTCTTGGCGAGGTACTGCTGGTGGTAGTCTTCGGCGAAGTAGAACGGTCCCGCCGCGGCGATCTCGGTGGTGACCGGCCCATAACCCGCCGCGCTCAGCGAGTTCGCGTAGGCCGCGCACGAGGCTTCGGCCGCCGCCTTCTGCGCCTCGTCGTAATAGTAGATGCCCGAACGGTACTGGGTGCCGATGTCGTTCCCCTGGCGCATCCCCTGCGTCGGGTCGTGGCCCTCCCAGAACACCTTCAGTAGGTCCTCGTAGGTGACCGCCTCGGGCTGGAAAACCACCATCACGGCTTCGGTATGGCCGGTGCGGCCGGAGCAGACCTCCTCGTAGGTCGGGTTGGGCGTGAAACCGGCGACGTAGCCCGCTGCGGTCACCCAGACGCCGGGGACCTGCCAGAACATCCGCTCCACGCCCCAGAAGCAGCCCATCGCGAACTGCGCCAGCTGGGCGCCTTCCGGGTAGGGCCCTTTCAGCGGCCGGCCGTTGACGAAGTGGCGCTCGGCGGTCCGGATCGGCTGGTCCCGACCGGGCAGGGCGGCGTCGCGGGCTGGCAGCTCGAGGGTCTTGCGGAAGAACATCGGCGGGCGCTCCTTACCCAAGTGGCGCCGCCAACATAGTCGCTTCGCCTGCGGCTTTCACGCCCGCTTGTGGAGGGGGTCGCCGTCGCTATATTCCGCCGCTCCCGCATGGCGGGATGGTGAGGTGGCCGAGTGGTTGAAGGCGCACGCCTGGAACGCGTGTATAGGTGAAAGCCTATCGAGGGTTCGAATCCCTCTCTCACCGCCACCCAGTCTGTTGTCCAGCCCGGACACGTGGGTGACAGAACGTACCTAAGACATAGGTGACAACCTCGGGACGACTGGTCGGCCTCGAACTCAGTGAGCCTGATCTTGAGCGCCGCCGTGCCAACTACCGGACCGTTTCGGAGGCTCTTAGTCCGCGATACCAGACTGCCGAGCTCCGACGCCTTTGGTGATGACTTGGCCGGCGACTTGCTGCAAGCCCGACTGAATCGCGCCCTCGGGTAGCCCCGCGGCGATCGCGTTCAGCTCGCCGGCGATGACGTAGACCCAGGGTGGCGTCCCCGGCCACGGCCACGGCCACTTGTGCGGCGGCGTGCCACAATAGTCGTCGAGTAGCTGGGCGATGGTCTGTCCGGCGCTTTGCTCCATCGCCGTGCGGGTCGCCTTGTCCTGGACGTGCGACGCGAGCGCCTGGACATTGACGGCCGCGACGAAGCTGGCGACGACGTGCCGCCATGGATGCGGGTCAGGCTCCGGCGCATCGGGATCCGGGAACGCACCCGAACCGACCGTCCGCATGGCGCTTAGGAGGTGGGGGTGCGGTGGTTGTCCGGAACCGAGGAAAGGATTGTGCAGCAGGGCTTGGACCAGCCCGTCCCATGATCCCAAGTAAGGGGGAAGCCAAGCCATCTCTGCCCTCCAGGTAGTGGCGCGCCGCGCCGGTCTGGCCCTGATAGGGGCCGCTCGGCCGCGCCAGGCTTCGGACCTTCTACGCGCTCACGTGCAGCATCCGATCTCGGCCAAAACCCGAATGGTCGCCGACGATTGCCCCGGGCGTCGGCTTTAGCGACCGAAGGCTGCTTCCGCTCATCGGCTCGCCGGCCGTCAGAGGTCAGGGCCGATCGGGACCAAGTCGCCGTTGGCGCGCCCGGAAGGGACGCGGTGCAGGACCGCTGGGAGTGAAAAGGGGGCCCGCCCCTGTCACTCGTCGACAAGCCCGAGCCACCGGTTCAGCGCTACCGGTGTTTACCGATATGGATGCTTCCCAGTGAGCCAAGTATTCCGAAAGCCTGCAGCAACCAATTGACGACGCCGATAATGACGATCGCGTTGAGGATGCCTTTGATCGTTCCTTCCAAGCTTGCCACTCGCGCGGGGCCATTTCGGGCCCGACATAACCCAAGTCGGCTCGGTCGCCGAACGGGCGTTAACCCTCCGGTCACGTCTAGTCAGGGTTTGGCCGGATAGGCGGCGCAGCACGGCTGTGGCAACTAGCGTTTGTCTGTTTCACCATTCCCCCCGGAGGACAGACCTTACGGTTCGGACCACCGACCGAACTGGCTTGAGCCCCGCGTCCGACCCCGGATGCGGGGCTCCTCTTTGAGGCCGCGCCAGGACCGACAGCTAGTCGCCCACGAGCGCCTCCCAGTCGTTCGAATGGTTGTTGAGGTTCGCCATGCGGCACCTCCGGTTCTCCGGCGGAGGTCCTGGGGGGATCTCCTTTGCCGGCGGGGGTGCGCCGCGAAGCCATGGCCATCCGTGCGCGAAGAGCACGAACAGCGCGCCGATTTGGGGGGACCAGGGACGCGTTTGGCTCGCGGCGCAACTTTCAATTGCTCACGATTCAGCGCCAGGTGGTAGCTGGGCGGGTCGCCCAAATCCCCGTTTCCTACCCGTTTTGAGTAACTCCCCTCAAGAAATCCGACCGCTACGACGCTACCTGCACAGACGCGTGTCTTGCGCCGGCCTCGGCCCGGCGCGCCGAAAATCGGAGACTCGATGGCCAGAGGATCGCGCGAAACGGGACCGGGAAGACCTGAGCCCATTGTCATCAGCGCCACCCTGGAAGGCATGTACGACAGGCTTCGGCTCTCTATCCTCTTGAGCGACGGGCTCCGTCTCGAGGAGCGCGGCATGTCGGTTGGGAACAGCGCCGAGGCCAACCGCGAAGTGACCTCCTTCGCTGCCAGCTACCCCGGCATTCCGATTGAACGGCTGGGCGACGGCTGGACTTTCGCCGGACCAGCCAGCGCCTGACAGCTCGCGGGCGAGGCGCCGCGTACCTCGAGCTTGCGGCTGAGCTGCGCGCGGCGGCCGACAAAGCGTTCGACCCGAGCATCGCCGCCGAGTATCGAGCGCTCGCGGCCAAGTGGCTGCGGCTGGCCGAGGAAGCCCGGCGTGGGCGCGCGGAACCACCGCCACGAGCGCCGGGACTGCGGCAGTCTCCTCCCGACCAGGTCAGCGCGCTGCCTGACGAACAGGCGATCCGGCTTCGCGAGAGCCGCAGGTGGACAGCCTGGCAAGGGAGCAGGTCTTCCGAGGGTGACGGCCGATGGGCCGCTTCACACGCATCGGTGGGTGCGACCAGGCGGCCGCTGCTATCGTGCCCGGGGTTGTGCGGCAGGCTCTGCGCGTTGCTAGGGAACAGCCGGATCAGAAGCGCAGAACGTCGCCCGTCAGTGCGCCTCCAGCCAGCGGGTGACGTCGGCTATGGCCCGCCAGTCAGCGCCGTCGTAGCGCTCTCCGATCCGGACGCTGCGCGCGACGGCCCGGAGCTTGGCGATCGCGTCAGCCTTGCTTTGGATCGGGCCGCAGAGCACCAACTCCTCGATCTGGAAGAGGAGGTCCCATTCCTCCTCTGGCGTGTCTGGCCTGCGATCCAGGTCGGCCTTCGTCGCGTTGAAGCACGCCCAGTGGGCGGCAACGCTGTTCTCGCTCGGCATTTCGAGTTCTGGTGGAATTGCGGCTAGCCGACAATGGCGATGTCCCCCATGACTGATCGTCTGTGTTGGGGCCGGGCTGAAGTTGCCCTGCGCCGGGGCCTTTGGCTCCCCGCTAACACCCCGAAGATGCGCAACGAAGTCCCCTAAGCGCAGCCAGCCGCCCAGCGGCCAGCGACCGTGATCTCCACTGCAACCCTAAGGCATTGCGACGCGGTCGGGTAGCGGCATGTTTGAGATGGGCTATCGCTTCAGGCGATCGATGCTCCGCATCTCGCGCATGCGCCCGGTCTCTGGCGATCCAAGACTCTCTGGGGTTTCGCCAAGGCTGCCGGTCGGCTCGGTTGTCACCGTGACCTTCTGAACCGGCCCGCGGCGCGGCCTTGCCGCGTCAGCGCCGGCCGAAGCCTGCGGAAGTCGCGGCACTGTGAAGCCGGGGTCTCCAACGGCGCTAGGCAGTATACAATTTCAGGTCGACAGTAGGCCCGCGAATTGCTGGAACAAAGACGCGAGGGCGTCGCTTGTCGGTAGAGCAAGTCCAGCAAGCGGTGCAAGGCCTGCCGCGACTATTCTCCCTGAAACAGCGACTTTCGACGCCCCGGCAGGCGCCGGATAGCACCCGCACGTCGGCCATTCTGGGCTATCGTCTCCGCGCGGTGACCCGTCGGTTCCGTTTCGACCAACACCGGTCAGCGGAGACCGGGAGTTCGCTGATTTTCTGGGAATCTGCACCGTAGTCGCGCCTCGCAGGCGGCGTTCGGGCGCTCTGGCATTCCCGGGTCCCCAGAGAATTCCAACCTTCTAGCGGACGATTCCGTAGGATCCTCGAGCAGGGAAATTGCAGGCGCCTGGCGACGGCATCTGTTGCATTTGCGCGTCAGTGTAGCGTTCCGACAGCGAGGCTATTGCGGTGGGAACGGGCGATCCTATTTCCGATCCTGTCACGGTTCATCGCTCCGTCGAGTCGCTTGGGCCGCGGCCCCGCCAGATCTGAAGCGTAGGCTTGGGAGGTCCGGTTCATCGCTCCGTGCAGCCGATTGCACCGTGGGCGAACCTACGACGAGGCTGGTGGCGTGTCGGTCCGAGAGACCATGGTGTGACGCCCGCAGGGGCCAAGGATGGTGGCGCCGGGACTTCAGTCCCGCATGGCGCCTGACTGGTAAAGTACCTGGTGGATGGCGCAGCCGGCACAGCCGCCTCGCCTGACTGGCAAAGAGCCTGGCTGAACCCTCGAGAGATTCCATCGCCGCGAGTCCGCTCGCGCATGCGCGCTCGCAATCCCGTGGGCGCCGTCCACCAACTGCAGGAGCTTTACCATGAAGAAGAACGCCAAGGCGGCGCCAAGCGCCGCCGAACCGCCTCGCTCGTTGCCGCCAGTTCGTCATCGGTCTCGCATCGCCGCGCCGTCACAGCCCGAGCCGGTTACCCCGGCGGAGCTTCCAAAGGGTGAGGCGCCGATCAGCGAACCGGAGCGGCCTGATCGCGACCGCACCTATGACGTCGGCTACGGCAAGCCGCCGAAGGCCCACCAGTGGAAGAAGGGCGTGTCGGGCAACCCGAGGGGGCGAACAAAGGGATCGAAGAACATCAGGACGATCCTGGCCGAGCGCTTCAACGACCGCGTCAAGTCGCGGGTGAACGGCAAGGTCAAAACTGAGACCGTCCTCGAAGCGCTGATCCGCGGACAGGTCTATGACGCCCTGACCAAGCGCGACCACAAGACAGTGGTCTTCCTGCTGGGACAGATTGAGCGGCTCGGCGTCTTCAACGACGCCGAAGGCGAAACCGCGCGGCAAGACGAACTCGATGAAACTGACGCCGAGATCGTGCGTCGCCTCATGGATCGCTTGTCCGGCGGGAGGGACGAGCCGTGACCGCCCCAGTCACGCCAGCTGAATACAGGGCGCTCCTCCGGACTGACCTGACCCTCTTCACCGAGCGGGTCTTCGCCACGGTCAGTCCAGGGGACGTCTATGAGCCCAACTGGCACATTGAGGTGATGACTGAGGCGCTCCGGAAGGTGCACGCCGGTGAACAGCGACGCCTTCTCGTCACCGTCCCCCCTCGTCACCTGAAGTCGATCACATGTGCAGTTGCCTTCCCCGCATGGCAACTCGGGCATGACCCTACCCACAAGGTCATCGTCTCCAGCTATGGCGGCGAGCTCGCGTCGAAGCACGCGCGCGACTTTCGGATGGTCATTGACGCGCCGTGGTATAGACGCCTCTTCCCGCGCACCGTCGCCTCGCCGAAGCGGAACGTCGAACTCGAGTTCGAGACGTCTGACAACGGCTCCAGGCGCGCCGTCTCGTTGGGTGGCGCGATCACTGGCCTCGGCGCCGACACGCTGATCATCGACGACCTGATGAAGGCGGGCGAGGCCAATTCGGCGGTCGAGCGGCAGCGCGTCAAAGACTTCTTCGACCAGACCCTCTTCACCCGCCTGAATGACAAGCGCACCGGTTCGATCATCGCGATCCAACAGCGCCTCCATGAAGACGACCTGGCAGCCTATCTGATCGAGAAAGGCGGCTTCACCCACATCAATCTTCGCGCCATCGCCCAAGAGGACGAGAGCTGGGATCTCGGAGGTGGCCGCATACGGCGCCGTCGGCACGGCGAGGCCCTCTTCGAGAGCCGCGAGCCCCTGGACGTCCTGGAGCAGACCCGGGCCACCATCGGCGTGCCGGCATTCGAGGCGCAGTACCAGCAGAACCCGACCGCCCCTGACGGCAATCTCATTCGTTGGGACAAAGTCCAGTTCTACGACGAGGCGCCCGACCGAAAGCGCTTTTTTTACATCGTCCAAAGTTGGGACGTCGCTGTCACGGCTACGCCCCAGAGCGACTATTCGGTCTGCACGTCCTGGGGCTACATGCCCGGGACTTGGTATCTGCTCGACCTCTTTCGTGAGCGCATGGAGTATCCCGACCTTCTGGCGCGCGCCCAACTCATTCGGAAGGAGTGGAAGCCAGACCTCGTCCTCATTGAGGCGGCTGGCGCAGGGCGCCCGTTCTTCGACGACATGCGTGGCGATCTGCGGCGCGAGACACCAGAGCGGAGAGACCCGCTCTGGAAGGTCGTCGCCTGGCACCCGAAGACCGACAAGATCAGCCGTCTGGCGAGTCAGGCCGACAAGTTCCAGTCCGGACTCATCAAATTCCCACGGTCCGCGCCGTTCATGCCGGGCCTCAAGGCCGAGCTGATCGCATTCCCGGGTTCACGCTACGACGATCAGGCGGACAGCGTCAGCCAGTTCGGGGAGTGGCTCGCGCGCGGGCGCTTCATGCGGGGCCTCGATCCCGACGGGATCCCAGAACTCCGACTATCGCCGCCGCTGATCGATCTGCGCCTCCTGGTCAGCCCAGGCCAACGGCACGCCTTGTTCCATGAAACACTGGAGGTTTATGTGCCGCTCAGCGCCTTCGACGATCTCTCGCTTCAACTGCGGCGATAGGAACGCAAGCCGCGTCAGCGCGCGGGCGTACTGATGGGTCTGGGCGCCTTCGGCGCTTCGCCGCGGCCATGCGCGCGCACCAGTGTGGCCAGCTTCTGCTCGACCTCAAGGTCGCGCCCCAGCGCCTCGCTCTGGATGCGGTCGGCCAGCGCCCGGCGCATGAGATCGGGTCCCCGCAGCCGTGGCGGCGGCGTTCGAAAACGCCGCCGCCACTCGTCGCGAAGCTGGTCGATGTTGAGGCTCACTAGCGCCCGTACTTCGGCCGCCAGAGCCGTCTGATCTACTGAGACCTCCATCAGCCGTGCTCCGCGGCCACGATGCGGTAGACCCGCGTCCCGTCGGTCTTGGTGCTGGTGATGGCGAGCCCCTGCTTCTTCTTCAGGCCGCCCGACATCGCGCCGCGCACCGAGTGCGTCTGCCAGCCGGTCGCCGCGACCATCTCCTCCAGCGTCGCGCCGGCGGGGCGCTGGAGCAACTCGGCCAGCTTGCCGAGCTTGCCGCCGAGCGCCGGCTTGGCGGCGGCCGTCCTCTCGGCATCGGGCGCGTTGCCCTCGCAATCCGCCGCGTCCTCCGAGCCGGCGCTCACTGGCGGTGACGCTGCCTCGCCGGCCCCTTCCGCGGCGCCGCTAGGCTCCGGCTCGGGGGTATGTTCCTCAGGCGCTGCCTGCGAGGCGCTAGCGGCCTCCGCCTCGCCAAGCAGCACGCGGCCGGCCGTGGTGATGACGAGCCGGCTGGCGCCGCCCGTAACCGGCAGCGAGATCGCCAGCCCGTTCTTGATCAGCGGTCGGCTGATCTTGCTGTCCTCCGGCGCATCGACGACGCCCTCGGGGTCCGCGGCCGCCTGGGTCAGCAGGTCGCGCTGCGCCTCAGTGATCTTGGTCATGATGTTGGTCTCCCTGGTCTGAAGCGGCCGCCAGAAGCGGCGGCTGCTACCAGGGCGAGCCCGGACCGGAGCCGGGCTTGTTGATCAGGACCAGTGCTTGCCGTGCGGCGCTAGTCCAGCGCCTATTCGAGGGTCTCGGCGCGCCGGACGAAGATCTTCATGGCGGCCGCCAGCGTCGCCACATCGGCGCCGGCGACACCGAGATCGGACGCGGCCTGGCCGTAGTCCGCGAGGCCAGCGGGTGCCGTTACGGCGCGGTCGTGGACGTCCTCCAGGATTGAGGCGATCGCGACAGCCAGCGCCGCCAGGCCTTCCTCCGCCATCTCCCGATCGATCACGCCCGCCCTCCTCTGACGAAGGCCACAGACGCTCCGTTCGCGCGGCAAGTCCAGTCGGCGGCACAATGATGTTTGACGTAGAAACGTGCAGCATTTCAGAAGCTTGCGGTCGCGGCGGTGCGTCCCCACTTTCAAGCTTCGCGGCGCTCCGGCGCCGCTCAGGCATCACGCGGTTCCGCGCGGGCAGCCCTGATCTCCATCCCTACCAAACCGGCTCGCGCCGGCCGGCTGGCGCGCCTTTCATACTGAGAGGAGTCAGAGATGACCCACGACACCAAGGCGGCTGCGCCGATCGGCAGCCTGGATCTTCACATTGAGCAACGCCCGGTCGCCGAGCTGAAACCTGCCGGCCGCAGAGCCCGCTACAACAGCAAACGCCAGCTGGCCGGCATCGAGGCCTCGATCCGGCAGTTCGGGTTCGTCAGCCCCGTGCTGATCGACTCCAAGGGCCGGCTGCTCGCCGGCGTCGCCCGCGTCGAAGTCGCCAGGCGGCTCGGCATGACGACGGTCCCGGCCGTCGTCATCGACCATCTGACGCCGGAAGAGCAGCGCGCCTTCGTGCTAGCCGACAATCGCCTGGCCGAGCTGGGCGACTGGAACAGGGAAGTGCTGCAGCTGGAGCTCGACGAGCTGGCCCAGCTGGACCTGGACTTCTCGCTCGAGGTCACCGGCTTCACGCTGCCCGAGATCGAGGCGATCCGCTTCGGCGTCGGCGGCGCCGATCCCGGCGATGACGATGTGCCGGCGCCGCAGGAGACCTTCGTGTCCCAGCTCGGCGACGTCTGGCGGCTCGGCCAGCACAAGCTGATCGTCGGCAGCGCCACCGAACCTGCCGTCCTGGAGCGTCTGCTGGCGGGAGATCAGGTCCGGGTGGTCTTCACCGACCCGCCGTACAACGTGCCCGTCCAGGGCCACGTCACGTCCTCAAAGGCGCACGGGGAGTTCGTCGAGGGCTCGGGCGAGATGAGCGATGCCGAGTTCACCGGCTTCCTGACGAGGGTGATGCAGCAGAGCGCGAACGCCCTCGACGACGGCGGCCTCGCCTACGTCTGCATGGACTGGCGGCATATGGCCAACGTGCTGGCGGCAGCCGAAGCGACGGATCTGACGCTGATCAATCTCTGTGTTTGGGATAAGGGGACCGGCGGCATGGGGAGCTTCTACCGCTCTCAGCACGAGCTGGTCTTCGTGCTGAAGAAGGGCAAGGCCGGACACCTCAACACGGTCGAGCTCGGCCGGAACGGGCGCAACCGCACCAACGTCTGGGCCTATGAGGGGGTCTCAGGCTTCGGCGTCGATAAGGCCCGCGAGCGCGAGATGCACCCAACCGTGAAGCCTCTGGCGCTGGTGCAGGACGCCCTCTTGGACTGCACCAAGAAGGGCGACGTGGTGCTCGATCTCTTCGGCGGCAGCGGCACGACGCTGATCGCCGCGGAGAAGACGCGCCGTCGCTGCCGGATGACCGAGCTCGATCCACGCTATGCCGACGTCATCATCCGACGCTGGGAGGCGATCAGCGGCCAGGAGGCCGTGCACGAAGACCTCGGGCTAAGCTTCCGCACCCTGAGCTTCGGGCGACCGCAGATCGGCGAGGCGCAGGTCGAGGTGGCCGAGCCGGCCTGATCTTCAAAGCTAGATCGGCAGGGCGGCTAACCCCGGCAAGGCGCGAAAAAGGCCCCGGCGCTTCACACAAAGCAACCGGGGCCTGGCGCCGCTCGACGCGCTGGGGGGCTTCGGGAGCAGCACTTCTCCAAATAGTGGCGCCGCCCCCCTTCCAACCTGCCCCACCGAGGTTTTTCTACGCCCGGCGTCCCGCCTCAGTCCTTTTGGCCCAGCCGTCGAGAAGATCGCCGTCGGCCTCGGCGTGGATCGCGGCGGCTTGTCGGCCCGCCGCCCGCCCCATGGCACGCTCGGGCCCGCGCGGAGGTGGGCAAGTCGATGCGGGTGAGCGGACCTGGAGAGGCGCGGATGTCTACGATTGGGGCCGTGGCGGCCCGATGGCTGGTTCTGATGCTCGCCGCGCCCTGCGCAGCGTGGCCTGGTCAGCCTCGTCGCCCGCCCCTGCCTGGGACGCCGAGGGCCACCGGATCATCGCCCACCTTGCCTCCGCGCGCCGGACGCCAAAGGCCAGGGCCGAGATCCCTGCGCTGATCGCCCACACGGGCGAGCAGGGAACGCCCTTCTGCCCGGTCGCGAGCCTGGAGGACGCCTCAACTGGCCGGACTGCATCCGCCCGCTGCACGGGCGCTGGGACTACCTGGCCGCCATGCATTACGTGGACATCCCGCTCTGCGCACGGCGCCGAAGCCGGTCTACTGTCCGGATGGCCGATGCGTGATCGACGAGACCAAGCGCGCGCTGGCGATCCTGAAAGGCCCCGGGCAGGCGCCCGTCGCCCGGCTGCAAGCGCTGGGGGAGGTCGCCCACTTCGTCGGCGACATGCACCAGCCGCTACACGCGGCCGACAACAACGACCGCGGCGGCAACGAGGTGCCTGTGATCGCGGACGGCCACCCGTCCAACCTGCACCATGTCCGCGACACCGAAGCGCTGGGGTACGCGGTCGGCAATGACGAGGCGCCGCCGAGGCCGCGCTCAGGCCGCTCGTCGCCCGCAACGCCGCCCTCTGGGCGCGGGCGACCTCGACGACTGGCTCGCCGAGACGCACCAGGTCGCCGTCGCTTACGTCTACGCGAAGCTTGCCCAGCCGCCCGCGTGCGGCCAGCCGGCGCCCGATCAGACCATCAGCAAGGCTTATCTCGACGGAGCCGACCCTATCGTTCGCGAGCAGCTGGCCCGGGCGGCAGTGAGGCTGGCGCGGGTGCTGAATGAAGCGCTGAGCTGAGGGCGCTAGCCGGCCGACTTCAGCTCACTGGACAGATCGGCGGGGTCGATCAGAACCCCACCATCCCGTCGTCGAGAAGCTGGCGACGGCGCTCGGGACAACGATCGGGGAGTTGACCAGCTCCCCAATTGATTGACTCGCCATCGATCCACCTACGTCGCGCGATCGCCCCGAGCATCCGATGCGCCTGCTGGCCACCGGCCGAGAAGTGACTAGGTAACAGACGGCTCAGGAGCTATGGCTTGGCTGTATAGCAGGGGTTCCGCCGCATGACGCGAGAAGAAATGGACGCCGTGACAGCTACGCTCGCGACGAAATCTGACAAAATCAGAGCCCTCCATGGGCGAGGACTGACCCGCCGCGAGATCGCAGACTATCTTGGCATACAGCCTCAACACGTCGGCAACATCATTCGTGACTATCCGAGCGGCCGCAAACGCGTTGCAGACACCCGGCCGCCCACCGCCGCTGAGTTGACCGCAGTCTCGGTCCCGTCCGGCGGACTTTCCGTTCAAGCCGCCAAGCTGGGATTGGCCGCTTTCTTCGGGCTCCCGCCCTCGGCGATCGAGATCGTTATCCGCGGGTGATCGGAGTCCGCGGCGCACCAAGAGGCCGGACACAAGAGTGCACCCGACCACGCCGCCAAAACCCATATCACCCCTTGCAACGCGGGAGAGGCGACGGATGTTCAACCGGGTCCTGCCCAGCCACAAGACCTGGAAGACCGAGGTTTGGGGAAAACGGCGGCTTCGGCCCCATCGTCGTCGCGGCCGCTGTCCCGGAGCAACTCCCGTATGACGAGTAGGCAGCAGGCGCCGCTCAGTGGTAGGTCACATTATGGCGGGAAACGAACGGGACTCGGATCACGAACAAACGTAGCTTTAGTGAGCCCGCTCACCTACGCGCTTGGTGACGACGTTGTTCTTGGCGCGCCTGGTGATCTCGACATCTAGGCCGGCGATCCTCGGTTCGATCGCGCACCATCCGGTGCAGCACCACCGCGAGCTTAAGCGCCGCCGCCACTCGTCCCGCAAGGCCTCGATGTTGAGGCTCTGAAGCGCCCGCACCTCGGCCGCCAGAGCCGTCGCATCGACACCCGCGGCCATCAGGCCGCCTCCACAGCGCTCCGCCCGTCATGGTGCTGAGGCGCCGCGGGGCGACCTAGGCTCTAGCGAGCAGCGTCGTGTAGAACGCCAACACCGCGAGCGTGAGCGTCAGGAGCAGGAACGGCCTCAGCGACGGCCGTCTGATCTGTGGCTCTGTAACCATGTTGAACAGCATGCGAGGCATTTCGCTAGTATGGGCCGCCCACGTTAGCGCGCCGCTAATAATCAAAGTAAATCAGCGGCAACCATGACGCGACGGTCCGCTCCCCACGCAGACAGGGGCCGCCCCCCTTATCGGAAGTTCAGGACGGCAGCCCCTTGGGCGTCTCAGTGTGCAGCGGCCCTACCGGGGTTGGCCCTAGTCCTTCGCGGAAACCGCGAGGTCGGCGACGACATCTGAGGCCCCGCCCGGCGGCGGCGAAACGCTGTGGGGCTCGACGGGATCATCCGCTGACCGCTCCAGGCGGCGAAGCGATCTCAGCCATCCACCCGGTGCGGAACTCGGGGCGGGCGGCGGTCGGGCCAATGATCTCTTCCGTCGGTGGCCCACCAAGCGGCTGATCTGCGGTTTCGAGCCACAGACGATGTCGCTCCGCCAAGTGAGATCTGCTGCAAGCCGTGCAGTAGATAGCCACTCCGCCCTTGAGGCGCCTGAGCGCCTCGACCGTCATCACGGCCTGGGTTGGGACAGTTTGTCCCGTTGTCGGGCAGACCGTTATGACTCGGCGCATTGCTCCAGCTACTCCGCTCCGTCCCAAGCAAGCTGCAAAACCGAGTCCAGAGCGTGCTACCCCAACGGGCCGTCATGTGCCGCCGTTAAGCTTAGGGTGCGGCAAGCCCCATTTCAGTCGCGCGACGCGACATCCGCAGGCCCACGCCGAGCTCCCAAATTGCATCCTAACCCGGCCAGCGCGACCCGAGCCGGAGACTTGTTAGCGTTAGGCTGTCAGCACCGTCACACTCCAGGCCAAGTGTCTCTCGCCGAGCCGTCGCCTACCGAGCTCCCAAGAAGTCGCACCTTTCCGCGCCGAACCCTGAATTCCGTTCGGTCGCTAGACTGCGCGCAGCGCCGCCGGGCAAGCAGGTCATTCTCCGCCGCCTTGCGTGCTTGGTGGGAGACAAGTTAGCGCTGGGCTGTCACCACCGTCTGGCGAGCAAGGCCCGGGCGCGGCGACCCGGCCGGTCATGACAAAGCGAGGGGCAAGCCGCATGGAACCAGGGGAGGCGGTGCTGGCGACTGGCGGCGCCGGTTTTATTGGCGCGCACACGGTCAAGGCGCTCGCCGAGGCCGGATATCGGCCGGTCGTGCTGGACGACCTCAGCTCAGGCCATCGACAGGCGCTGCTCTGGGGTGAATTCGTCGAGGGCGACATCCGCGATGCAGCGGGTCTGCGCGTAGCGATGACCACGCACGGCGTCACCGCGGTCATCCACTTCGCCGGGCTGGTGGAAGTAGCCCGTTCGGTGTGTCGGCCGGACCTCTTCTACGAGGTCAACGTCGCGGGAACCCAGGTGCTGCTGAACGCGATGCGCGACGTCGGCGTCCGCAAACTCGTGTTCTCCTCGAGCGCCGGCGTCTACGGGCACGTGGATGGGCCGCTGGGCGGGCTGATCGACGAGGACGCGCCCAAGGCGCCCGTCAGCCCGTACGGCGAGACCAAGCTCGCCGCGGAGCGGATGATCGCGGCCTACTGCGCCGCGTTCGGACTGAGCGGCGTTGCGCTTCGCTATTTCAACGCCGCGGGTTCAGATCCCTCCGGCGCGATCGGGGAGGCCCACAATCCGGAGACCCACTTGATCCCACTGGCGATCGACGCGGGACTCGGCCGGCGTCCGCCGCTCACTGTCTACGGCCTCGACTACCCGACGCCGGATGGATCGTGCGTGCGCGACTACGTGCACGTGACCGACCTAGCGGCGGCGCATCTGGCCGCACTGCAGCTTGACCAGGTTGAGGGTGAGTTCGAGGCCTTCAACGTCGGCGCCGGCGTCGGCCACTCGGTGCTTGAGGTGGTCGCCGCGGTGGGCGCGGCGATCGGCGTCCCCCTACCACACGCGATCGGTCCGAGGCGCCCCGGCGATCCGCCGTCCCTCGTCGCGGACCCGCGTCGCGCCATGAGCAAACTCGGCTGGCGGCCGGCCCACTCCGCCTTGGAGGAGGTCGTCAGCAGCGCGGTGGCCTGGCGCCGCTCACCCGCCTACGGTCGCTGAAAGGCCGAGGCGGCAGGCCGCGACGTCACCGAGCAGGCGCTCCTTGATGTGGTTGTGGACCGTGGCCGCGCTCGGTGGGCCGCCTGGGTCTGATCGCGATCGTCTTCGCGTCAATTGGACCGTCGCAAAACATCCAACGCGTGTTCTGCTCGCACGCGTTCTGGCGGCCGCCGGGCTGCCGAGTGTCCAACTTTACCATATCGTCTGCGCGCCGCTGTTGATGTCGCCAGTGGCCTGGCCAGGGGCGCCGGGAGCAGCACGCGTCCGGGTCGGGTGAGGGTTGCGGACACGCTGGACTGCGGTTCGTCCACCTGGATCCGCCGGGACCAATTAGGTCCGGTCAAGTGTCGAGATTCGTTGAGGGGGCGGCGAGGCCGATCAAGCCGTCGTCATGACCGCCCTCTATCACCGCCCCGCTGGTCGCATAGGGCCTGCCGCTGGCGGAGCGCTTCTCGGTGTGCGCTGGTTGCGAAGTGCCGCGGCGTCGATCCATCCTCGGTCGGTCTGATAGAGGCCGTGGCCATCCGCCAGAGGGTGGACGGGCACTCCGTCGTGGTCGATCGTGCAGCCCAGTTGCTCGGGCGTGACAGGCATTCCTGTGAGAAAGCCATCGACGTCGGCGACGCCTGCCGAAGGTGCATAGCGCCAGCCGTGCGTCATCGAGTTGTACGCCAGGGAGAAGTGATCTCGGGTGTCACAGGCGAGCGCTCCCTCGCGGGTGAAGAGCGGGCGGGAGTAGTCGACGTTGCAGTTGTCGTCCGGCCTGGGCACGACCTTAACGCCCGGCTGGTAGCCGTTCACCCATGCTCCAAGGTTGCAGCCGGAGGACTGACTGTCAGCCGGGATCGGCGCGGCCGCGAGTAGGGCGGCAATGGCCAACCAGAGGGAGACTCCGTAAGCGCACCGTACAGCCGCCAAGCCTCCCTTGTGGTGGTGGCTGACGGCCTGAGCGGGGTCGATCGCTCCCAGCTTCATTTCACCGACATTTGCCACGCGCTGGATGCCGGCCATCGATGCTGAACTCTAGGTGGGTGGCTTATAACGCGGACGAATGGGGAATCGGGGGCAAGGCCCCTCGCCCGGCAGGCGACCGGTTGCGGCCTCTCACGGACAGGCCCTGTCAGCAGCGAAAGGCCGTGGGGCTAAACAGGACCATCCGCCGAATCTTGCGAGGTCCGGATTGGTTTTAAGAGTGAGCCCCCAGCGGAATCGCCGGGGGCTCACAACGGCTCCCGGGGGGGGGCCAGTGAGAGCCGCCAGCACGGATTGCGCGCTTAACGATACTTAGTGTCTCGACGATCCGCTTGCCAGGGGGCGATATGGTTAAGAGCCGTTCGCTGCAGGTTCTCACGACCAGGATCGCAAGGCGGAAAGGAATCGCCGGCGGGATGGTCTGAGATCCGGCATCAGCTCAGAGTCCGCTCGTGGCGCATCCCGTACCTGACCGACGCCCGCGCCTAAGCGACATTGGGCGAGGTTCCGCTCTCGGAACTGATCTCTATGGCAATGATCGACCCCAGAGCGTGAGCATCAGGAGCCGGAACGGCCTCAGCGACGGCCGTCTGGTCTCCGGCTCTGTAACCAATCCACACCCAGTCGCCGGAGCACGCGGGATTGTCGTGTTCACGGCTGGGAACTTTGGCTGTGGAAAATCGTTCGGAGATTGTGGACAATCCATATTCGCCGCACCAAGCGAGGTATTCGCCCAGTTGTACGACGGTCACGAATCGTTCAACGTTCGGCCAAACAAGCAAATGGCCGACTGCCTCTTAGGGAGGCGCTGATATGAGCATCGAAGCACTACAGCCGCACATCCACGGCTCGCCGTCCGCCCCGAGGCAGCTGTCCTTCCGGGGCGCCGTCTTCATCTACAGCTTGTTGGGATGCGCGCAGTTTTGGCTGGGTGTCGCGTGGCTACTGGCACGGCGGTAAATTGGGTAAATTGGCAGATCCGTCGCCCTCGCCTCGCCACGCGTTAACCTGTCAGTTCCACCCGGCCCTAACGTCCGGAATCCACCGAGAAGCTATGTGACGGGGGCGGGTTCCCTGGCGTCGTCGCTTGGCCCGGCGCCAGATTCCGGTCTGGTTTCAGCCGCCGATACTGCACATTTTGGGCGGCTCATCGGGGACAACGAAGGCGTGATTCGGGAGAGCGCCCGCGTGGCTCGTCTGTCTAACCGCTCGCCGGCCCGACACGGCGCTCTCGCGGCGTTCCTCTGCCTCGCTATCGTCTGCCTCGCCGTCGTCTGCCTCGCCGGTCCCACCGCCGTCCAGTTCGCCGCGCTGTAAGCGAAGCCAGCGGCGCCGAGCCAGTCCACGCCAGACACTCGCGTCAACTCCGGGCCTGCCTCTGCTTCCAGGACGCCCGGCTTCGGCTGCCGGCGGGGAGGATTGGCTGGCCCCGCGCGATGGCAATCCCCGCTAGAAACAGCTGGTGGTGGTCGGCGTTGCGGAGTGGTCCACCACGGTGGTGCCGGCGTCCAGCGGGTTAAGCAGACCAAGTCGGCCCCCAGATCCTGAGGACCGCTCGCCACCCGTGACGGAGGGCCGCTTTGCGGTTATCTGCCTCGCAACAGCAAGTTCGAACGCGAATATCATCATGCCGTTTAGTGGTTCATGAATTCGATCACAGTGCGACGAATGCGATACATCAGCGTGCTATTATTCGTCGCTCTCGCCTGGGCGGCGACGCAAGCGCATTCGCAGTCTGCGCCGCCTCCGGCACTGGCGAACGCCTTGCAGAACACCTGTAAGCCGGTGTTCCAGATCGACGGTCACAGCAGCCCGGCTGGGACAGCCTTTATCTTGCGGGCGCCGTCTCTGGCTCGCGGCGATGTCCTCGTCGCTGCCCATCATCTGTTCGGACTCGCCAGCGCGAACAGTGACGGCATGCCCTGGCAAGACACGCCGCGTCGGGTGAGGTCCGCCGATTGCCGCAGCTTGGATGGTAGCCGTATCTGGCGCACAGCATCGGCGGCGGCGATCCCGGGCGTGCATGCGTTCAAGGCGATGTCCGATGTCCATGACGTAGCGGTGCTGCCAGTGCTCGCAGGATCACCGTCGCACTTGGAATTGTCACCAACCGAGGTCGTAATCGGTGACATAGTTTGGTTGGTCGCGAAGACCGACGATCGCCCCAACCAATTCCTCTATCGTGCGCGCGTGATCGCCAATAAAGACTACCTTGCGTTTGTCTACGACGACGCGACCTTGCACACGGCCAACATCAGCGGAGCACCGATCGTCACTCGCGCCGGCAAGGTCGTCGGGGTCAATGTTGCTGTCGGGAGGCTGCCGGATGGAGCCCTGGTCGGCGTGGCCGATACCCTGACCACCCTTCAGAGTGCGTTACTCGCCGCAAGGAGCCGCTGAGCGGTTCTGTCCGACCAATCTGCACCATCGGTAGCGGCTGGCTGCAAGGGGGGTAAATCGGCGCGATGCGTTACCCCCTTACGGCGACTATTTTCAATGGATCAGCGTGTTGATCGGCGTCGAGACGGCGCGCCGGTTTACAGCCCTCAGCAGACCTTGGGAAGGTCCGCTCCTCGGTAGTGGGAGCCAATCTTCGCGAGCGGGCATGGCGCCAACATCCGACTCCTTTAGCGCGGGTTGGAGGCGAATATCACCGTCACGGAAATGGTCTCCACCCCGGCTCGATCGCGGCCGCGAAGCTTACGCGCCTTCGCCGCGAAGTCCGCGATCAAGGCGTTTAGCTGCACGACCCCGGCGCGGTCGAGCTGGAGGTCCATGGCGGCGAACCCAGCATTCGCATCCGCGCTATCTAGCCGCACGCTCTCGCTTTCCATGGCGTGTTTGAGCTTTCTTGCGGTGGCGGCGGCGCAGCGCGAGGCCGCCTCAGCGAACGCCGCTTTGCCTTCGGAGGTTGCCGTGGCCGCGGTCGCGGTGAACCTGGCGTAGGCGAGCGAATAGAGCGCCTCGGGGCGTTTCGGTCTTGGGCGCTGCCCGCTCTGCCGGATGAGACCGGCATCACGCAGAAGGGTGAGGTGTCGGTAGAGTCCCGTCACTGGGCAGCGAAAACGGACGGCCAGTTCGCGCGCCGACAGACCTGGATTGTTCGCCAGGGCAGCGATGATCTCGCGCCGTGATCCAAACGACATGAGCCGCAGCTGCTCGGGAGTGACCGCCAAGTGCGACGGCAGAGTTGGGTCTTCCTGACTCATAATTCACTTTACCTAGGACAAGTGAAATTATCATATGGCGCCGGACAACAGGATGGTCTGAGCCGACGGGTCATGGAGGGCGCGATGGAGCTGAGGAACCGGCTCCACGGCGCCTAATGCGAGGCAGTCCTCACAAGGCGTCCGCAGAGACGTCGCAGGTTCCGGGCATCTCATTCAGGTTGAAAACCCGGCCGCTGTTATCGAGGCAGTTGGCGAGGTCCTGGAGCAAGCGCGGGCCAACTGACGCGCTCGATCTGGTAATCCTGACGCCGTTGTCGATGACATCATCGTCCTGAGAGACGACCAGCCCGCCTCAAGAGTTCAGGCCTGCCCGCCCGTTACGCCATCTCCGCGGCGGGTGCGGCCTAGGTGCGCTTGCTGGGCCCTGCAGACGACGAGCGCGAGTAGACCCGCAAGTGGCGGACCTCGCCGAGCGGACAGCGCACGCCGCATCGCGTGCACGTGGCCTTCCCTTCGTACCTTCGGCTCTTTGTCCATTCGTGACCGCGTAGGGCGCACGTCGCCTGCCGCACGAAGTACGGCCACGCCATCCTCAGCTCGTACCAGGACACCGCACGACCCCCCGCGCTCTCTGATCACCGCGGGCCCCGACGCCTCCCCGCGCCGCGGTGCCCTTGGTTCCTTCCGCAACCGACCCCCTGAGGTACCATGAGCGCTTCACCGTGTCATCGTTCCACCTCGTCACTGCGGACGTTGAGAAGGTTCGCTTCCAGGCGGAAACGATCCGCCGTGTCTTTCGCCCCGGAGCCTGTCTCAATGGGACTGTCGGGGCTCACGGAGCCGGCTAAGGCGCGCTTTCCCTGCCCACTCAGCCCGCGACCTGAGGGTGTGAGTTGGACGAGAGCGTCAACCTTGCATTCACACGCCTCGGTTATGCCTAACGCAGTTACGGGACGAGCTGATGGGCGCGAAGGGCTCAGGACAACCGGCCATCATCGTTGACCCTGATCGGTCGACGATAGAGCTGATGCGGTCGTTGCTCGTCAGCACCGTGAAGTTCCGCACGATCGCCGCTGCGGACGAGGCGGCCGGTTGGCAGCTGCTCGGCCAAGTCGATCCCTGTGTGGCGTTCATCGCCCACGCGCCGCCGGTGATCAACGCGCCCGAGCTGACCCGCAAGCTGCGGCGCAGCCGCTTGGGCGCTCGCATGACGCCGGTCGTGATGCTGGCGAGAGACCCGACTGAGAGCCAGATCATGGCCGCTCGCGACGCTGGCGTGCACGAGGTGCTGCTCAAACCCTTCGCGCTGAACGACCTGCTGCTGCGGATCGACATTGTCCTGAACAAGCGACGCGACTGGGTGGAAAGCGACGCCTACGTCGGTCCGGACCGCCGTCGCTTCAACTCGGCCTTGTTCGATAGCCCGCGCCGCCGCCGCGACCACGAGACGACGAGCTCGCCGGAGAACACCCGGATCGACCAGGCGCTGAGGATCATCAAGAAGGCCATCGAGTTGATCGATGCCGACCCGCGCCAAGCGTTCACGGCGCTGCGCGTGGAGGCCGACGAGCTGCAGGCCGCCGCCATTGCGATCGCAGACTTACGACTGGCCGGCGCGGCCAAGACGCTGAAGGCCTACCTCGACACCGCCGTCGAGCGCAGCCGATTTTCGAGCCAGGAATGCGCCAAAGAGCTCGGCGGCCTGCTTGCGACGCAGCACCGCAAGTCGGCCTGATCCACGGCAGCGGCCGCGCGGCGGCGCTGTCAGCCGCCGGCGGCGTGGACGACAGCGGCCTCCTCGCGATAGCGGCGCGCACCTTCCCCAGGCCCGCCAGGATCTGCTCCATCGCCGGCGGCGTCAGCTCTCCGGCGCTGGCCGCCAGCAGCTGCAGGGTCTGCACGTGCACGGCGATCGCCTCCAGGTCCCAGCGCAGGATGACCGAGAGGTGGTCGAGGAGATTGCAGAGGCTGATGAACGCCGTGTCGGCCGTGCGCGTATCGCAGACCGCCCCGATCCCGACCGCGCGGGCCGAGATCGCGTAGAGCTCCTGCAGAGCCGCCGCGTCGAACTCCGGCGGGAACCGCTGGAAGCAGGCCAGCGCGGCCGCTGCAGCGGGAGCGGCGGCTGCGCGATCGATTCCGCCATCTGCACGAACTGGAGCGCAAGCTGGGCAGCAGCGCCGTGTTAGCGGGTGAGGCAGCACCTGCGGCTCTCGCGCAGTGATCTTTGGGAAATGCACGAACTCGAAGAGCACGCTGCACGGAATTGACAAGTTAACCGGCTCGGTCAGCGGAGGGACTGGAATTGACAAGCTAGTCGCGCTCGTCGCGGACCGCCCCTCCCCTGCCCTCAACTCAGGCGGCTTGGGTCGCTGCCGCCCACACCGCGTGAGCCGCGGCCCGGAAGAGCCGCAGCGTGGGTCGACGGATCAAGTGGGTCTGGGTGTTGAAGGTGTTGTAGACGGTGGCGTGGGTGGCGAGGAACCTTTGGGCTGAGCCCTGCGATTCGAACTTCTGCTGTTTCCCCTCTCGTCGTCGGATGGCCAGGTGGCTCGTTCTCAGCCCGGTTGTTGGCGCGCATGCCGCCGGCTCGGCGCCGGTCGGCAAGACCGAGATCGCGCAGCGCCGCGCGGTAGGAAGCCAGCTTGTAGGTGACGATGGTCTCGGGATGGAGCCCCTGGTTCAACACCGGCGCGACGCAGCGCTGCGCCAGGTCGTCGTAGCCGAGGTCCTCCACCTGACGCCAGCCGTAAGGCCTCAGCCAATCGGCGACCCAGGCGGTGCGCGGGTGGTTGTGTTCGAACGTTGTTCACCCACCTAAACACGAACATTGTGATCGCGGGCCGCCCGCGCGTGCAGTAGTGGGGCCGAACCTTCGCAAAAAAAGCGTGATAGGCGGTCGTCACCCGCTACGCTTGTAACGTTTCCGCAGGCGCCGCACCGCCCGCTGGCTTGCTGACGTCGCCGAACTTTGCGATCGCGGCATAGAGCGCGGCGACGTCGATGGGCTTGGCGACCACGGCGTCCATACCCGAGGCGGCGTAGGACTCCACCTGGTCGGTCATGGCGTTGGCGGTGAGCGCGACGATGGGTGTGCGCGGCCTGGTCGTGGCCGCTTCGCGATCGCGGATCGCGCGGGCGGCGGTCGGGCCGTCCATCCCTGGCATCTGGATGTCCATCAGGATCAGGTTGAAGTCGGTTGTTTCCCAGGCGCTGACCGCTTCGACGCCGGAGTCGACGATCACCGTCTCCACGCCAATCTGGTCCAGCAGGATGCGCAAGACGATCTGGTTCATTGCATTGTCTTCGGCCGCCAAAACCCGCATCGCGCCGACAGCGGCGCGTTGGGCCAGCGGCTCCGCGGGGGCCTCGGCCGCCGGCGCCGGAGCAGGGCTCTGGGCCAGCGACAGGTCCACGGTGAAGAGGCTGCCCAGACCGAGCTCGCTCCTAACGGCGATGGTCCCGCCCATGGCCGTGCACAACTCCTTGCAGATGGCGAGGCCAAGGCCGGTGCCGCCGAAGCGCCGCGTAGTTGAGGCGTCCGCCTGTACGAACTTCTCGAAGATCTGCTCGGCGCGGTCCGGCGCTATGCCGACGCCGGTGTCGAGCACGGCAAGGCGCACGCCGCGCGAAGAGCCGGCCACCGTCACCTCCACCGCTCCGGATTCGGTGAACTTCAAGGCGTTGGAGATCAGATTGGCCAGCACCTGCCTCACCCGCGCTTCATCTCCGAGGAAGAAGCCACGTGCGGAGTCCTCGATGCGGAGGTCAAAAGCGAGGCCCTTCTCGGCGGCGCTGGCGCCGAACCCAGCATGCGCGGTCCGCGCCAGCGCCTCCAGGTTGAACGGGGCGCACTCCAGCTCCAGCCCGCCCGCTTCGATCTTCGAGACGTCCAGGACGTCGTTGAGAACAGCCAGCAGCGCCTCGCCCGACCGGCGGATTACCGCCACGCGCTCGCGTTGCTGAGGCGATAGCGCATCGCGCTCCAGGGCCTGGGCCATGCCGAGGACGCCGTTGAGCGGCGTGCGGATCTCGTGGCTGGCCATGGCCAGGAAGCTGCTCTTGGCCCGGCTCGCCGCCTCGGCTGCATCCACTGCGGAGCGCAGGGCCTCGCTTTCCCGATGCAGCGCAGCGGCCAGCAGCAGGATGGCGACCGTATATGCCCCCGCGCCGATGCTCAGCACGGCGACGTCGGAGATGCTCACCAGATGGCCAAGTTTGTAGGCGGTGAACGGCAGGACCACCAGGATACCGGCGGATGGCCCCACCAGGTTCAGGAAGCGGCCGCTGCCGCGGGTCATCACCGCGTTGTTGAGGGTGATGGCGCAGCCGACCAGCATCGCAGCGGCCAGGCCGAAGTTCGTGCGGTCCAGCAGCAAGATGAAGCAGACGAGCGCGAACGCCGCGGCCGAGGCGGTGCGGCTGACGACGTTCATCACCGTCAGCCCGCGGTCCTTGTCCCGCCTCAGACGTCGCCGCGTGAGGATGGCGTCGATCGCGATGGCGGCTGAAGCCACCGCGACCCAGCCCACCACAACGCCGGTGGGCGTGTGCAACAGCGCGTGGAGCAACCAACTCGCCATGTAGACCAACTCCTGAGGCGTATCGACCTCGCGAGGCGCCTCGAGCTCACGAGGCGCCTCGGTACGGCAAGGCCGGGCGCGCTCCGCCTAGCGGATCGCGCTGCCGGCGGTCGACAGGCTGTTGTTCAGGTTGGTCCCCAGCGTGGTGACGGCGCCGATGATGACAACCGCGATGAGGGCGACGATCAGGCCGTATTCGATGGCCGTAGCGCCAAACTCGTTGGCGATGAAACGCGACAGGAACTTCATCTGTGACTCCTCTCGGATTTCTGTGGAGCCAGGAGCCACCGGCCCCTTCACCCCCCTTGATTGCGAGCAAGATGTCACAGGATGATTTAAGGGAGACTGAAGTGATACACCGAACGGTGAATAAAAGTTCAAGGTAAAATTAGGTTAAGCTTGGGCGTCGTGTCCGGACTTCGAAGATCGGATGGCCTCTTGCCACGGCGTCCGCTTCTTGGAACGTTGGCGATTACTGCTTTCACGTGCCGGCCGGCCATGACGGAACGGCAGCCATCCGAACATGGAGGCCTTGCCGCGAGACAATGGAGGTTCGCGAACTGGTTCGGTGAGACGGTCCGTAGCGCCGGCGGGGCGAGCGTCACTCATATCCGGAGACAATTCATCCGACGGCTCGGGGCAGTGTTCAAGGTCTGTCATTTCCCCCCGATCAGGCCAATCGGTCGGGTCCGGTTCCACTGACTCGGTCTCGCTCCGATCCTGTGCCGCGGCGAGGCCGAAGTCCGCGCCGCCACTTGCCTCGGCCCGGCCCCGCGCAGGCCAGGCCGACACGGCCGGACCCACGAGTTCGATCGAAGCGGCGGCGTCGATGCCGAACGGACCGCCGACGTTCGCGTCTGCGGGTTGTGAAGGTTCGTCGAACAGATCGGAGTCGAGTTCATACGGATCGACCACAGGCGAAGGGCGGGTGTCGACCTCGGCTGCCGGGTCGGTGGATCGCTGCCCAATATCTCCAATCCCGGATTTGGCACTCTCGCTGCGGTCTGACAAAGGATCCTCAGCCAACTCAGCTGACTGCTCCGTGGCGCTCACGGCCTCAACGCCGATCCCCCCTGAGGCAGTACCTCGAATGCCTCTGGAGAATGCTCGAGGCCTGTCGTTTCGATCGTGCTGCGCCAATCGCTCGGTCCTGGCGGCGCTAGGTCGGCTTCGCTCCAGTCGGCCTCCGCCACGGCGAGATCGAGGTCGCTCGCCTCACGTTCTGCCGGCTCGCGCGCAGGCGAGGCGCGCACTGCCGACCCTGCGGAATCGACGGAGGCGGCTGCCGGCGTGCCGAGCGAGCTGCCGAAGCTTGCGTCGGCGGCAGGCTCTTCGAATAGATTGGAGTCGGGTTCAGACGAGGCGACCGACGGCGAGGCCTGAACCTCGACGTCGGCTGTAGGATCGCTGGACCGCAACTCAATAACCCCGATCCGGGATGAGAGCTCGTCGAACATCTGCGCGACCTCGCCCCTCAGTTCAGCCAATTCTTTGGCGCTGAAGGCCTCGATCCGTTCGAACCCGCAATCCATCGCTTCGACTAACCGCGCGATATCGAGACCCAGCTGCGCGATGGCGTCCGCGGAAGCTTGCCCCGACGCGGAGGCCCATTGGTGCTGCGCTTCAGTGGTGACCGCTGCAAACTGGTCGTCCGTTCCGGCGCCCTCTTCCTCGGCTTCGAGTTGTTCGCGTAGCTGCCGAAGCGCCACTTCGATGCCGTCCGAGGGCCGGGCGTTGTCCTCTCGGATCTGCGCGGGCGTCGCCTCGCGGAACCCACCTGCGCGCGCCAGCGGGCCGTCCAGGCTTCGATCGATTTCGTCGTCCTGCGGCAGGCGCTCTCGTGGTGTCTCGTCCGTGGGCCCGTGCGCACGACCGCGAACGACTGCAGATGCGACGGGAAGTTCATCGAGCGCGCGGTCGGATGCGGCAGCCGTCGGCGACCGCTCCCCGTGGGCGGCGTCAACGACTTGGGTAAGGCGAGGGCCTCCGGTCTCCCGGGCGTACTCTGCGGTCTCGTGCGATTCGGGAGCTCCCGCGCGGCGCCCAAAGGCGCTGAGCGCAGGGCCCCATCCGTCGACCCGGCTCGCCAGATCCTGCTCTTCTAGTGAGCCCGAGACCTTCCGGCGAGGATCGCTCAGGCTGTCATGGCTCGACGGCAGAGGGGCCTGGTCCAGATCGCGATTGGGCGAGCAACCCTCTGCCCGGGCAGCTTCCAGGGCGACAAACTGGTTGAGCCAATCACGAATGGGCACGCCAGTCCGCTGTGCCTGGTCGATGGCGAACGCCCGTGTCCAGGCGTCGATGTCCTCAGGACTTCGCTTCACGGCTGCAGTCAACCAACTCATCCTCCGAGTTAAGGACAAGTTGAGTCCCACCGGTTACCCGGCGGTTAACCATGTTGGATGACGGTTAGCTCGGACGTAGACCTACCACATCTAAGGTATCCGGCCTCGCAAGCGACAGCCGTCAGCTCGTGGACATCGACGCTAAGCTGCGTCCGGTTCTCACACAGTCTCCAACCCAACTCCTCCGTTCGGAACGCCGGCCCGGCGGCGCGGAGCTAACGATTGCTCCTAACATGAACAAGTCGGCCGGCCGCTCGGGCGACGAGCGACTACCCCTAGTAGGCGAATCTGGTTTCGCGTCGTCGATCTTAGCTATAGGTCATTCCGTTGAATGGTCCGGGGGCAAGTATGCGAATTTCCGCAGTCATCACAGCTCTAGCGCTTGGCCTTCTTGGCGTCGCTCCCGCGTGGGCGGGTGATCCCACCCTTACAGAGCCCTTCGTCTACGGAGATACCAAAGGCGGCTTTGTGCAAGGCGACGACTATGGAACCGTGACCGTCGTTCAGACCTCGGACGGATTACACTTCACGATCACCCTGAGCAGCAACATCGGTGATGGCACGGCCGCTTACTTCAACAAGAACGGCAACGCCCACGACAATCACGACGCCTTCGCATTCAACCTTATCGGCCCGGACATCTCCGGCGTGACTTTCAACATAACCCCGGTATCCGGCCAAACCGATTTCGCAGTCGCGGATGGCAGCACCTTCTCCAAAGGGAAAACGAGCTATCTGCCGGCCAACAGCGTTTTCGCGCCAGGGGATTTCAAGGAACCCCCGTTTGTGAACAGTCCGGGCAGCTACAACTACGCCATCGACTATCTCGGCAAGTCCCTCGGAATTGCGCAAGGCAGCGGGCCCCAGACGCTGGATTTCACGGTCACTGATGCCGCCAATAATCTGACGCTGAAGGACATCCTTACGCCCGGCGCCACCTACGACGGAGCGGGTATCGCCTTCACGTCGGATGTCTTCGCGGACGGCCGTACCTTCAACGTCGGCGCGATCCCAGAGCCCTCCACCTGGGCGATGCTGCTTGTGGGGGTCGGGGCAATCGGAGCTGCCATGCGCGGCCAGCGTCGGCGAGCGCTTTCCTTCGTTTAGCGCGGCCATCCCGCCGCGATCAGGAGAGCAAGCCTTGTCTCGGGCTGCCAGACGCGCTGGGGTTCGACAACGCACCTGGCTACTATAATGACAACACAAACGTTGCCGCGGTTCCCGAACCCGCGCTCGAACGCTCCCGGCCCCGAGACAAGATCTTCTACCCCAGAAGCTTCCGCCGCCTTGTCGAGACCGGAATTGCGAGTTCGCGGGCAAGTGACTCCCAGTCTTCGCTGGCGGCCAAGCTTTTTCGATTTCCTTGCACCTGAACCGGTGGTTAACGTCTGCGAAGCTGAGGCCAGGCGGGGGTAGCGACATGCGAAATTTCAAGATGCTCGTGACCGACGACCGGCCGGGGCATACCGACTTCATATGGGTGCAGGCCAGCAGCGAGATGCGGGCGCGGGAGATCGCCGAACGGACCTTCAACGAGACCCCGCACCACGTCGGTGTAGAGCTCTGGGAGGCGGATGAGCTGATGTTCGTCCTCGGCACCAGGAGGGTCAGGGGACGCGCCCGTAGTCGCTAACGAGGTTGCTCGCCACGTCAGACCATGGACCGCGAGATCGCTCCGGACAACCCGGACCTCGCCAAGCTCGTCGAGGTCGCCGGCCGCCATGGCGCCAAGATCGGGACGCCAACGAGCTGAGGCCGCGCGGGCTGGCGCGCCTGCGTCATGGTTCCGTCAGCCTGCGGCGGCCTCCGCCCACGACAGGATGGTCAGCGGGCTGGTTCCGAAGGCGCGAGGGCTTGACGAGATTCCCTCGATGAGCGCGTGGAGCGGGTCACGACGCTTGCTTGAGGGGCGCTTGAGACTGCGACCGCAGCCCTGAGCCTATGCGGTAAGTGAGCGGCGAGCCGCCCTATCGATCGATCCGTAGGTTTGTCGCCGACGCCTTGCCCGTGCGGCGGTCCTGTTCGATCTCGTAGGAAACGGCTTGGCCCTCATCCAGGCCCCGCAAGCCGGCGCGTTCGACGGCCGAGATGTGCACGAAGACATCACCGCCGCCGTCGTTCGGCTGAATAAAGCCGAACCCCTTCTGTGGGTTGAACCATTTGACGATGCCGGAGCCTGGGCCTGCGGAAGTTCGACCTTCACCCCGCGGCGGGCCGTTCCGCGATGGGCGATCGTATGCCCGGGCGGGTCCGCTCGCCCGGGCGGTCCTGGGTGGTGGCGAACCGGCGCCGATCCATTGCAGCTCGACCGCGGCTAGTTTGCCTGACCGGCGGTCCTGCTCGAGCTCGTAGGCGATCTGGTCGCCCTCATTCAGGCCATCAAGGCCCGCTCGTTCGACGGCCGACACGTGCACAAATACGTCGTCGCCGCCACCGTCAGGCGCAACGAAGCCAAATCCCTTCGCGTGATTGAAGAACTTAACCGTACCCCTGGCCATATGGACCGTCCTCGCGCCTCGATCTACTTTCCACCTTTAGCCAGCCGCGACGACGGCTGATAAAGTCGACAGCGGCTTGATGGGACGGTAGTCCGCGCGAAAGGCCCGAAACGTTCGTCGCGAATTGCTGCGGAAGCAAAGATGCGAGCGGTCGGCACGCGACGTCCCCACCTCGACGGCAGGAAGCCCGCCAGAAGTCCGCTTCCGAGCGATTGGTCAATGACCGGTCTGTTGCGCCGCTTGGGAGCTGGCCCCACGCTTACTGCTCAGGTGGCGGCGCGACCGCGCGGCGAGCGCTGGTCCTAGCCGGGGGAGGCGCCAACGGAGCTCGGCGCCGGGCGCCGAGCCCCAGGTCTTTGGCCATCCGCGAACGCGCGGCGCTGTAGTTGGCTGAGACCATGGGGTAGTCCTTCGGAAGGCCCCACTTCTCGCGATATTGGTCGGGCGTCAGGCCCTTCACCGCGAGATGCCGGCGCAGGGTCTTGTAAGCTTTGCCATCCTCGAAACTGATCAGCGCCTCCGGCGTGATCGATCTGCGGATCTGCGCGGACGTCAGTCTTCGGGTCGCAGGCGCTCCTTCTTCAGGCGAGGCGACGGGCGCCGCCGTTTCGCCGACCGCGCCGAGAACTCTTCGCGATCTGCTCAATGACAGTTCCGATCTCGGCAACGCTGACGTGCGAATTGGCGAAGTACGCCGCGGCGACTTCGGCCACCAGGTCGCGTAAGTTGTGGTTCTTTTCTTCCGACACGGCCACCTCCTCACCAAAGAACCCAGGAGCCTTATGGTCAAGAGGGGTTCGCTGCAAGTTCTCACTAAGATCTCAAGGCGGAAAAACCTTAGCCAGCGTCTGTTAGCTGCAGGGCGAATCTTGCTCCGACATGCCCGCTAAGACGCTGGCGAGAGATCTGGTTCCCATCGCGATCAGGCGGGAACGCGAGGTCCGCTCCCCCCAAAGCGTGGTCTCGGACGCTGCCGCCGATTTCGCTGACCGGCCGGAAGGTCAGCGCCGGGTCTTCCAGATTGTTTGCAGTATTCGGGCGGCCCGGCTTGCGGGATCTTCGAGGTCGATCGACTGTTCGAACGACACCCCAATCCGGTCGTCGCGACGCCACCTCAGCTTCGCCTCGTAGGCAAGTCCGCCAGTCAGGGTGATCAACCAGAACGTTGCCGGCACGAAGTGCGGTTCGGACAGCGTTAGGCGCGCACCGGCTTCCGAAACGTTCTCAGCCCGGCATTGGATGACCGTTTCCCTAGGCAGATCGACGATCAGCGCACCGAGCAGGACACGTTGGCGTTGCGAATTGCGACGGTCGGACTTCGGCGGTCTGGCCGGGAATCCCTGAGCCGGTCCCTTCCGTCGCTCGTCGCATCCGTCGCCGATGATGGGCTGCGTCTCAGTCGCGCTAACCGCAGCTTCGATCATCCGTCGCATGTTCTGGTCGCCTATCGATGGTCGCACAACCACCTAGCGTCGAATGTACAGCCCAGTTCGTTAAATCACTGCAAACCGTGATTGCCGTGACGTCGGCTTGCCGGACCGCAGACGCGCCGGCTGCCAGTGCGGCGCAGCTCGAAGCGCGCAACGCCAGCCTTCGATGGGATAGTCGGGTTCGGCGAGGACGCGGTCCTCGCCACCAGTCCGGGAACCGCTAGGCGCCCATCCAGCGGTCAGGCGAACGTCGCCCAAGCCGCAAGAGCAATCGAGGTCCGTGCGTTAACGAACCTGGCTGTAAATTCTACGCCAGGTGGTCGTGAGACCATCGATAGGCGACCAGGACATGCGACAGGTGTGCAAAGCTACGGTTAGCGCGACTGAGACGCAGCCCATCATCGGCGACGGATGCGACGACCGCCGGAAGGGACCGGCTGAAGGATCCCCGGCCAGACCGCCGAAGCCAGACCGTCGAAATTCACAACGCCAACTCGTCCTGCTCAGTGCGCTGATCGTCGATCTTGATGGGGGAACGATCAACCGGTGCCCGAGCCGTGAACGCTTCGAAAAACGGTGCGCGTCTGAGGCTGCCCGAGGAAGCTCGGTCGGTTCTTGAGGCGCTCGCGCAGGCGCTGCAGTTCCTGCAGACCAAGATCTCCGGCTTGGATGCGGAGGTCCGCCGGCGCGCCAAGACCAACGTCGTCGCCAAGCGGCTGATGACCATTCCGGGCGTGGGCGCCGTCGTCGCCACCGCGCTGGCGGCCCTCGCTCCAGCGCCCGAGACGTTCAGACGAGGAAGGGACTTCGCCGCATGGCTCGGACTGACGCCGCTTCAGCGATCCAGCGGCGGCAAGGAGCGGCTGGGCAAGATCTCCAAGATGGGGGAGCGCAGCTTGCGACGGCTGCTGATCATCGGCGCCAGCTCCGCCGCCAAGGCCGCCGCCATCAAGGGCGCGCCGACCGACACCTGGCTGGGCCGCATGCTTGCCAGGAAAGCGTAAGCCTGCGAGCGAGCGTTGCGCGTTCTTGAGACTTCGCGCCTATTTCGCAGCGGGCTGGTGCTCAGACGGCGACGACCGCCCGCCGGATCGCCTGACGAGACCGCCGAAGGGCGGCGCCGACCATGCAGGCGCCCCGCAATGGCGACCAAGAAGAACTAGCGCGCCATCCAGTGTAGCCGCACTGACCAAAGCACCTGCACTCGTCTCATATCGAACTGAACATCAACACAGGCCGCCTGATTGCCGGGGACGGCGGCCGTGTTCGTTCCCATTCTTGCCGCCCGCCTGATCCGTCGACCGCTCGCGCAGCTTCTGGCCCCCGTGGCCGAGCTGTCGTTCGTCGGCCCCGAGGGCGTCGCGAGCGCGGCCACCTTTCCCTTGCCGCCTGCGCGTGGGCGCAAGGATCGGGATCTGACCGTCGGCCGGGATTGGCGAGCGCGGCGTCTCGCGCTAACGAGCCGGTTGAGAGAGCGCCGGAGTTTTGCGGTGTCCTGGTACGAGCTGAGGATCGCGTGGCGGAACTTCGTGCGGAAGGCGACTTGCGCCCTCAGCGGTCACAAATGGACAAAGAGCCGAAAGCACGACGGGAAAGCCACGTGCACGCGATGCCACGCGCGCCGTCCGCTCAGCGAGGTCCGCCACTTGCGGGTCTACTCGCGCTCGTCGTCGCGTTCCTGATCATCAGCGCTGGCGTCATCGCTGGCCGAGGGGTCGCGGCATTGTGAGCGCGGAGGTCTCCAAAGGCGCTACGCCCACCAGGCGACGCACGGCGGGTCGAACGTCCCCGTTGCAGCCTTGCCGGGAAGCAGACGCGGCTCAGGGCCGCTCGGGGGGGCGCGGAAGGTCGCCTGACCTTATACACCGGCCCCTCACGCAACCGTTGGTCGGGCCTTGCGCGTCGCGTTTGCACCCGAGGGCGGCTTCCGGCCCTTGGCCCCGAGACCCATGCTCTTCGCCAGGGCCGATCGAGCCTCGCTGTAGTTCGGAGAAACCATCGGATACGAGCGCGGGAGACCCCACTTGGCCCGGTACTGAGCCGGCGTGAGGCCACGCAGGCCAAGGTGGCGCTTCATGCTCTTGTAGCGCCGGCCATCCTCGAACGAGACAAGATAGTCGGGGGTTATGCTCCTGCGGATCTGCGCAGGAGTGGGCTTTGCGAGATCAGTCGGCGGCTGCTCTTCCGGCCCTCCCAGTTTGGACAAGGTTTTGTAGACGCTGTTGATCAAGCTCGGCAGGTCTGAGACGCTGAGCGTGTTGCTCTCGACATAGGCTCCCACAATTCGCGCAGTCGTGTCCGTCAAGTCGTCCATCGATAAGCCCCCCATCCCACTTTGTTTGTGGACGTGTCGGCGCGAGATTTGCCCAAGAGAAAGCTCTCGACAAGCTAATTGATCCCCGCGGGATGCCGGTTCGTTGCCAAATCGACCGCTCGGAACCGGAGGGCGGCGCGGCGCCAACTGGGTAACGGCGTCGTCCGGACCCTCACGAATCGCCAAAAGCTTCAGCGGCATCGCGGTTTCCTGGCCGCCGTAGCTCTTGGTAAACAGGCGACGCGGTAGAAGCGGCCGACCGCTGGCCCTGATGGTGGGAGGCCAATGACAGCTCTCCCCCCCGTGCCGACCTTGGGAAGGTCGGCTTAGCGGCGGGCGGGGCGAAGGTCAGCTGTCGCGTGCGATGCCAATGACCGGGTTCAACCCCGAAGCGGACCTTGAGCGAGGCGATCCGGCCGCCTCGCGGCCCGGCCAGGCCATGCCTCAGCCAGCTCAGCGGCGCCTGAAAAAAACAGCCTGGCGAAGATCCACCACAGGGCTGCCGCGACACCGTAGATCGCGGCCGCGGGGGCTAGAACCCACGGAACCACGCGCAGCGCTTGCCTGGTCGCCTCCGCCCTGTCTGCGGCCGTGTTCCTTTCCGTGGTCTGCGGATTGGACAGGGGGCCCGGCAGGCCAGCTTTTCGGCATGACGACGGCGTGACCGCAAAAACGAGAAAGGCCGCCCGCAGGCGGCCCTTCAGTGACTTGTTGGAAGGGTCGCTTAGGCTGCGGTTAGCACCACGCCGTCCTTGCGGCGAGCCATCCGCATACCCATACAGACAAGGCTGACACCGAAAATCATCATCGCCCAGGTCGACGGTTCCGGCACCGGCGATATGGAGTTGACGTTGACGAACCCGGTGTTGGTCCATGAGGTGTCAGCGAACTTGCCTTTGGCGTCGATTGCCAGCGGCGCGATGATCGTGCCGTTGGCGAACAGGCCGTCGATCACCTCGTTATCGCCCTTGGTGGCGAAGCCTTGGGTCAGCGTTAGCGACCAGACATTGAAGTCGGTGCCAATGCCGTCGACCCCGTCGACGTTAGCCTCGTTAATCGAGGCGTTGCACGATGTGCAGGTGAATGGCGTCGGCGAGTTGGCGGCGACGAAGCTGTAAAGGTCGCCTGCTTTGCCGTTGGTCGGAGTCCACTCGCCAAGCGAAACCAGCGAGATGCCGGTCGTCGTGAGCGGGCCGCTGTCGAAGTCATACGCGGTGACGCTCGGCCCGGTGTCGCCAACCGGCACGGCGAAGTAGACGGTCAACGGCGAATCGATTGCCGTGCCGTTCTCGTTGTCGAGGATTTCAAACGACGTGTCCTCGTTCAAGAGCACCGGGTCGGAGCCGCTGGCCGAACCGCCCGTGACGTGAAACGCCGTGTCGGCATAGGCGGGCGCGGCCAGCGCCAGGAGGGCCGCGGTCAGCAAAAGCCTCTTCATTGACGCCCCTCTGAGAAAGACCTTCGCCGAACACGACTTCGGCGAAGGTCTTGATCTATTCCACGTCGCCGCAGACCCCGATATCAGGTCAACCCCTGACGCATCAGGACGGTCTAGCTAGCCGGTTTGGATCGCGCCCAATGGCGATGGAGCGAAGGGCGCGAGTCCGTTTTCGGGTACAAGCGGCTCGGGGGAAACTGGGCGGGGCCTTCTTGACCGGTTTCGGGCGAGGGTGAAGTTGGAGGGGCGCCCCCATGCGCAACCGGCTACGGAGTTAGCGCACCTGACGCGTGTCCTGACAAGGATGCGGGGTCAGTCCATGGACTTGGGCGCCGGGCGGGCCAATCGGCCCCGCAAACGCCGCCACGTTGGCAATATAGGCTCTCGCGACAGAGTTGGCCTCGTTATTGGAACCCAAGGTACCTGTTAAACACTGAAAAATTGCCCCGAGGCGCTGGTGTTTGCGCCGAAGCAGCGGTCGCAAAACGAGAAAGGCCGCCCGGAGGCGGCCCTTCGACGTGGTGCTGGATCGATCGCTAGACTGCAGTAAGCGCCATGCCGTCCTTACGACGCGCCATCCTCAGGCCGCCGCCAATAATAGCGACCCCCAACAGCAGCATGGCCCAGGTCGTGGGCTCAGGCACCGCACTGTTGAACGTCGTCACGAGCGCGCCGGTGCCGGAGGCAGTGTCGCTTGTCGGGATGATATCATAAGCGCGCAGCACGTTTGTTCCAGTATAGTCGGCCAGGTTGTAGCCGTTCCCCGAACCGTTGGGAACATTCGCCTGGTTCGAGGCGATGACCTCCATCACAAGATTCCCGTCGACCGGATTATAGGCATAGGGCGTGCCCGTGATCGTCACGTCTCCGGTCTGACCGCCTAGCGCTCCGCTGAAGAACGACGCCGTGTTGCTCAACGGCGCAACCGGATAGGATACAGACCCAAGCGGTGTGGTAGTCGTCGAGAAGCTGATCGTGTAGTCGCCGTTCAACACCGTGCCGGGTCCGCTCGGCCACTGTTGAAACGTTATCGAGTTGAAGTCGATCGGGCCGCTGAAGGCCGTTGAGTTGTAGATCTCGAAGTAGTCGATCGACACTCCAATCGAAGCGCCGCTGTCGTTGCACTCGAACGGATAACAGTTGCCGTTGTCCGGGCTGCCGACAGTGACGCTGCCCGCCTCAGCCGGCATCGACCCCAACGCGAGCGTCAGAGCCGCCACCGCCGCCACCGCCGCTAAAGCTCTCATGGTAGTCCCCCTCTCTCGAATTGCGGACGGCCTCACCTCTACCACAGCCGCCACAGTCCGAACACGCCCCTCGCCCAAGAAATTGGCTAAATAATCATGAATGCCGACGTGGGTTTCAGGCAAGGGGATTCGCCGGCCGGGCGAGCTATTCTTTGTGCGCTATGTGTGTGGCAAACATCTGGCTCGGTGGCGTCACTGAAGGTCTGCCAATCGGTAAGCGACGACGCCCGCTGACCACCCCGAGCAGCCCTCTGCCGCGTCCGGTTTGCGGAGCGACCGCAACGGCGATGTTCGACCGAGGCCGTGCAAAAACTCGAGGCTGTCCAAAAACTAAGGCATAGACGTGCAGCGAATTTCCAGGTTCGCTTCTGCCGTTGCTTCCCGCGCCCGTATTCGGGCCGCTTGCCCCCGGACCATTCAACGGAATGACCTATAGCCAAGATCGACGACGCGAAACCAGATTCGCCTACTAGGGGTAGTCGCTCGTCGCCCGAGCGGCCGGCCGACATGTTCATGGGCGTCTAGTCGGACTAGCGCTATGAGCAATCGTAGTGCGGACGCCCAGAGGCCGGGGGCGGAAAGTAGGGGCAGTCAACGCTGGCCGCGCTCAGCGCCGTTCCAGGCGGGGAAGAACGACAAAGAGCGAGCCCCAGGCGCTATTCCCATCGAATGTTTCTTGAAACGCTCGCCTACTAGGCGAAATCATTTGTCGCAATCCCGCCAAATCGGTTACGCCAAATTAGTCCAATCATGAGGCGTAGGTTGAAGTCGCCCGCTCATAAATCGTGGGTAGCGTAGTGTTTTGCTTCCAAGCGGACTTTTGATATGGCTGTGCTTTCACGGCGTTCTAGCGCCAACAAAACGGGGGAGTTTAGTTTTGAATATCCGACTAACCTTTGCGGTCGCGGCCGCTCTTTCCTTGTTATGCGTTGCCTCTGGCGCGAGTGCAGCAGTCTACGATTTCACCTTTGCAGCTGACAACAGCGACTACCTCAACGGCCAGTTCACGACCAATGCGGCGGGTGAGCTCACTTCGTTGACTGGCGTCGTCGATACCGCGACGCTTGATCCTCGCTGGAGCGGCTCCAACATCGTAACTCTGGCGGGCCTCAGCGATGGCGCCTTGCACCTCACTCCGTCGGGCGAATTCAACTACGACAACGCCTATCCGGTGAACGGCGGCACTCCGAACGGCGGCTTCTACGTGGTGCCTTCTGACCCGACCGTTGAGTTCAACCTGTTCTCCAACAATCTTCCGATCTCGGCGACGAGCTCCAACAATGGAGTTTTCGACAATGCTGACCTCGGTGTCTTTGACTCGGCGGCTGGCATTAGTCAGGGCGTTGAGGCCGGCACGTTGACCATCGCGGCCGTCCCCGAACCCGCCACCTGGGCGATGATGCTGCTGGGTGTCGGCGCGATCGGCGCCGGGTTAAGGATGGCGCGTCGCAAAGACGGCATGGCGCTCACCGCAGCCTGACTTCCGCGAAGACTCTTCCGAAGCGCCGCTGGCCTGATCGCCGGCGGCGTTTTCGTTTGAGCGGCAATGACCGGAATCCCCCCAACTCGGAAGTTCGGAAGGTCCGCTTCTCTATCGTGGCATTGGTCAAGCTCCTGCGTGACTTGAGCTGCCCGGCTTGGATGTCGCCGCACGAGGCTCGTGCTTCTCTTCGAGGTCGGCGCAGAGCCGCCTCATGATGGGATCAGAGGAGGGGTGGAACTATCTTACGGGCGTCCTCGCTGTCGGTTGCCAGCGGAGACTGCGGACCTTGCGGACTCACCCCGTCCATCGTCCCCGTGGGGACACCGTCTGCCGCGGCAGAACTCGCTTCAGCTGCTTCCAGGGCCGTCAGGCGGCCATGGCGGCAGGGGCTTTGTTGCTCCAGCGGAAGTCGGTCTCGTCGACCCACATGCGATGCAGGATCACCGCCAGGCGGCGCGCCACCGCCACGGCCGCCCGGCGCATGCCGCGCCGCTGCGCCACCCGCAGGCCCCATGCCTTCAGCCAGGACCAGCGTGCGCCGCCGTGCGTGAGCAGCGACTGAGCCGCCTCGTAGAGCGAAAGCGTCCGACCGGCTGGGGCTCAGTCCGAGCGCCAGGACCCGGTTGGTGATGGGCGATCCTCCGGAGGATGGCGGCAAGTTCAGCGGGCTGCTCGGCGGCGCGCCGCTGCGGCTGGTGCCGCCGCCGAAAGCCAAGAGCCAAGGCGCAGGCCGCCGCCGGCAGCGCCTTCAGCTGGGCTCGGCCAGGAGGGGCCGCCAGCGGCCTGAACCACGGCGCGGCGCGCGCCGAGGCAAGCTTCCGCCAACTGGACGTTCGGAACGGCAGAGATCGGTGTGGTGGACAGCGGACGTTGACGAAGGCCGTGGCCCGCCCCGGGCGTCCACCTCGGGCAGAGCTTGGTGCGTAGTGAGAGCCAGGGGCGATCCGTCTGGTCGCTGGTGGCTCGATAGCGACCGGGTTTTCGCCTAGAATTCGCCTAGAAGAGAATCGAATTTACGCCTTCCCATAGAACCTAAATATCCATCAATTGTCGTAGCGCGTAGGGTCGCGGCTCTGCGAGCGCGAGTACGGGGCGGCGATCCAATATCTGGATGCCGGCGAGCCAGGAGGTTAGCGATGAAGTACGTCTCGGTTTTGAGCTGTGCCGTTGCTGCCATGATGTTTGGCGCCGTCTCGGGCAGCGCGATGGCCAACACGGTTCAGGGATCGATCTGGGAGAATGACCCCACGGGGGCAGGCGACGCGACGCCGGCCAATGTGCCTGGAACTACTCCCGATGTGACATTTACAACGTCGACGCCGATCAATTTTGCGAGCGGCGGTGCTTACACGATCGGGGAATTCCTCTCGAGCGGATCCGGATCCAATATTCTGACAGGCGCGGGTGAATTGGGTAACACCCTTGACAACACCCTCTTCAACTTTACCGGAACTGTCTCCGTGACCAACGGCGAGACGTTTACGGCGGGCCACGACGATGGTCTGACGTTAATTATCGGTAGCGACACGGTTATCAATGAGCCTGGGCCGACGGGCTTCGTAGACACGACGAGACCTATACGGGCCCGAGCGGCAATCTCCCCTTCCAACTGGTGTATGGTGAGTGCTGCGGAGCGCCGGCCGATCTCGCGATTTCACTCCCCTTAACGTGACCACCTTTTCGTCAAGCACGCCTGAGCCTGCCACTTGGGCGCTGTCGCTTTTCGGCGTAGGCGCGATTGGTGCGGGCCTTCGTCTCTCTCGACGCAAAGCCAATTTGGTTGCCCTCGCGTGACCTAAGTCTGGAACATCAGGACATTCAGGCCGCCCGTTCGGGCGGCCTTTTGTTATGGCCATCCTGAGTGCCTCTCGGTGGGCCGCCCACGAGCAGTCCTGACTTACGGCGGGCCCTTTCGCGGGTGCTAGGCTAGCGCTGCGGTGGAGGTCTCATTGGCCCGGGCCAAGGTCTTCAGCAGTCAGCTTGCTCGGGAGATAGAGGAATTGGTTGGGGCGATCGTCGGTCTTCGCGACTAAAAAAAGTGCGGGGGCCGGGTGCGCATCACCGCTTTGCTCGCCAAGCCCCCGCCGGTCCAGCAAGCCGACGCCAGGGCAATCGAGGTTTGATGTGCGTTAACGACTGGGCCGTACGTTCTACGCCAGGTGGTCGTCAGTCCACCGATGGCGACGCGAACATGCGCAAGATAATCGAAGCTGCGGCTCCCGCGACTGAGACACAGCCCATCATCGGCGACGGATGCGACGACCGCCGGAAGGGACCGGCTGAAGGATACCCGGCCAGAGCGCCGAAGCCAGACCGTCGCAATTCACAACGCCGGCTCGTCCTGCTCGGTGCGCTGATCGTCGATCTGGATAGGGAAATGGTCATCCAGTGCCGGGCCGAGAACGCGTCGGAAGCCGGTGCGCGCCTAAGGCTGTCCGAACCGCACTTCGTGCCGGCAAGGTTTTGGTTGATCGCCCTGAGTTGCGGACTTGCTTACGAGGCGAGCGTGAGGTGGCGTCGCGACGAGCGGATTGGCGTGTCGTTCGAGCAGTCGATCGACCTCGAAGATCCCGCAAGCCGAGCCGCGCGCAAACTCCAAACGATCTGGAAGAGCCGGCGCTGACCTTCCGGGCCGATCAGCGAGATCGAGGGCGCCACGCCAAGACCACGTCCAACCGCAGCGCCGACGGTCGCCAGGCTGAAGATCGCGCTGAGCGCTATTTATTGGGGGATGGCCCTCGCCGCCGCCGCGGGCTGCTTTACCGTCGTGAAATCCGAGACGGCATACGAGCTAGGCTACGTCCGGGGAGCGGCGGCCACTTGGATCGATGCTCGAGCGCCAGAGCCGGGCCGCCCTTACGCCGACAACCGGATTGCGGGCCCCCTGTCCAATCCGCAGACCACGGAAAGGAACACGGCCGCAGACAGGGCGGAGGCGACCAGGCAAGCGCTGGGCGTGGTTCCGTGGGTTCTAGCCCCCGCGGCCGCGATCTACGGTGTCGCGGCAGCCCTGTGGTGGATCTTCGCCAGGCTGCTTTTTTTCAGGCGCCGCTGAGCTGGCTGAGGCATGGCTTGGCCGGGCCGCGAGGCGGCCGGATCGCCTCGCTCAAGGTCCGCTTCGGGGTTGAACCCGGTCATTGGCATCGCACGCGACAGCTGACCTTCGCCCCGCCCGCCGCTAAGCCGACCTTCCCAAGGTCGGCACGGGGGGGGGATTCCGGTCACTAGCAGTCAAACGAAAGCGCCGCCGACCGCTGGGCCGACGGCGCTTCAGAGGGTCTATTCGGGAGGTCAGGCTGCGGTAAGCGACATGTCATTCTTGCGACGCGTCATCCTCAGGCCGCCGCCGATCACGCCGACCCCGAGCAGCATCATTGCCCAGGTGGCAGGTTCCGGAACTCCGGCAGCAAAGGTCGCAGTGCCGAGAAAGACGTTCGGTCCCCAAATGCCCGATCTCCTCGGGACTACCCGTCAGGTTTAGGGCGCGAAACACCCCCAGGTGTGACCCCGGAGGCGTCCCGCGGCGTTCGGACGGGGCTGAGAGACCGGAAGGCTTAGGCGGCCGCCAGGGCGCCGCGCTCGCGACGCCTGGACATTCGCATCGCCGTGCCTAGGCCGCCGACGCCGAGCATCAGCATTGCCCAAGTGGCCGGTTCCGGCGCCGCCGAGACGGATACGTTGTCCAGGAAGACGCCTGCGTTGTTGCCGCCGACTCCCTCGTCGATAGAAAATGTCGTGGGCGATCCGGAGCCAACAAAGGAGCCCGAAAATGTCTGCCAGCTACTCGTCCCGGTGACCGTGCCGATCAGACTGTCCCCGTTCACGTTTGCCGTCGGAGCGCTAATGCCGTTGTTCTTGCTGTATTGGAACAATACGTCGTAGGTCGTGCCGGCGACGGTGTTGAAGGTCTGACTGATGCCTCCAGTGGCTCCATATCCCACGAGGTCAAGGACGTAGTTGCCGCCGTCGGGCAGAACCGTCCCGTAAGTGCCGTTGTTGGCGACGATGTCGACGTTGCCGGGGCCCACAGTCCAGCCAAAGTCCGGCGGGGTCCCGTGGTCGACACCGATATTATAGTAGGTGGATGTCGAGCCGAAGCCGGTGTTCTCGAAATCGCCGTTGACGATGACGTTTGCGGCCACGGCCGGTGCGGCGGCTGCCATCAGCACAGCGACGGCTGCGCCGAACAACGTAGTACGAATTGAAATCACAGAACCCCCCGGGGCCGGCCATTAAGGCCAGCTAACAGCCTCTTAACGCACCGGTGCGATCGCGCCCAAGCCCATTCGCCTGAGAGGCGACAAGGCCGCCCCCGCCCGAAGCGCGATCCTCGCATCTTGCTGGTGTCCGACGTCAGAGATCGGCTGCGGCACCAGCAGCATTAGCCCCGTCGGAACTGGCAAGTTAACCAGCCGGCGCTGCGGACGCCCTCTCCCCTGCCCTACACCCCCGCAACGGCCTCATAGAGCCGGGCGGCGTGCAATCACACCACGCTTACCGGCTAAGGACTGACGCGGCGCCCCTTGTCACGACACGCTCAAGGTGTGCGAACTCCATAGCCGGTTGCGCCTGGGGGCGGGCCTCCAACCATTTCCCCCGAAACCGGTGAAGAAGGCCCCGGTCCACTCCCCCAGAGCCGCCGGGGCCTTCGCATTGTTAGGAAGACGGCGAAGGTGGTGGGGGCGGCGCGATTCGAAGCCGGAGCCCGCGAAAGCGGGCCGGTCCTGACGCGCAGGCGCCTTCAGGCTGCCTCCCCGCTCGTGATGCGATAGATCCGCGTTTCGTCGGTCTTGGTGCTGACGATCGTAAGGCCGAGCTGCTTCTTCAGCGAGCCGGACATGGCTCCGCGCACCGAGTGGGCCTGCCAGCCGGTCGCCTCCGTCATCGCCGCCACCGTTGCGCCCTCGGGGCGCTTCAGCAGCTCCACCAGCGTCCCGAGCTTGCCGCCGGGGGCGTCCTTCTTGGCCTTGCGCTGGGGCGGCGATGCGGCGGTGGTTGGCGTCCTGGGTGTTGGACTTCGCCGGCTGCACCGGCTTGAGCGGCGCCGGCGCGGTCGGCGTCGGCCGGCTCGACGTCGGCAGGGGCAGTCGCCGGTTCGCTCGCGTCCTCAGCGGCATCCGCAGCCGTTTCGTCGGTCACCGGCGATGCGCCGCTCACCGACTTCGGTCGCGGCGGTCGGCCCTGCTCCGCCGGCTCAGCCTTGGCCGCCTGGCGCCGGCCCGTGGCCCGCTTCTTCGCGACCGCGAGGACCGCCAGGCCGGCTTGGGTGACGAGCAGCCGGCTGCCGCCGCCTTCGAGCGGCAGCCACATGACCAGCTTCTTCTTGATCAGGGCGTAGGCGGTGTTGGGGTTGACGCCGGCGGTGTCCGTCAGCGGCTCGGCGGCGGCGCGGATCAGCAGCTCGCGCTGGGCGTCGGTGATGTTGCTCATGATCATCGTCCCTTCTGGTCTGGGGCGCCGTCTCGGCGGCCCCTACCAGCGCGAGCCCGGACGCGAAACCGGGCGAGGACAAGATGGACCAGGGCTTGCCGTGCGGCTTTCGTCCAGCGGTGTTCGACCCTGCGCCCAAGGATAGCCATCGGCCTGGCGGGTCGATCGCCGAGCTGTCGGCCCGCCTCCGCGGCCACCTGCTGTGACCGCGGGCGGCCGCGCGCAGTCTAGGGCGGCAACCCGCAAAGTAGGACTGGACTAGTAGCGCGCCGCGAGCAGTAGTCATTCTCGATATCGCGGCACCCAGCGGGGGTGCATTCGGTCGATATGCTAGTGGAGCTCAGATAGTGGAAAGACCAAAGTCGTTAGATCCTGGGTGTTCGATCTCGGAGTTACTCAGTTCGGCGGATCGTTCCTCTGGTGATTTTGAACAGCTACGCGACATTCTGGTGCAGCAGGAACGCCTGCTGGCCAGGCAAGCGGAGCGCGCGTTCAGCGTCGCCCTCGCCAAGCTGCAGCCGGCGCTGCCGGTGATCGACGAGAACGGGGCGATCCTGGGCGCGGATGGCGAGCCGGTCGCCAGCTACGCCACCTGGGAGGATACGGTCGAGGCGATCCGGCCGATCCTGGCCCGACACGGCTTCTCGTTGAGTTTCGTACCGGGCCGATCGCCGAATGGGCTATCCGACGGTGACCGGGGTTCTGCGCCACCGCGGCGGCCATAAGGAGGTGGGCGAGCTCGAGCTGCCGCCCGATACCACCGGCGGCAAGAATGCGGTGCAGGCGATCGGCTCGGCGCTCTCCTATGGCCAGCGCTATGTGGCCAGGCTGCTGCTGAGCCTGACGAGCCGGGGCGGCGATGATGACGCGCGCTCGGCGACGCGCAGCGCCGAAGCGTTCGACGCCATCGCCGAGATCGGGGCCGCGCCGGACGGCGCCGCGCTGGCGGCCTGGAAGCGCCGCAGCCGCGGCCGGCTGGCCGCGCTGGCGCCGGGCGATGCGAAGGCGGTGGTGGGCTGCTATGTCGATCGCCAGCGCCATCTGGCCTCGGGCGGCGAGGCGCGGTCATGATCGGGCAGCGCAGCCCTGAGTGGCGGGCCGCCCGGCTCGGGAAGGTCACCGCCTCCCGCGTCGCCGACGTCATCGCCCGGACCCGGAGCGGCTACTCGACCTCGCGGGCCAACTATGCCGCCCAGCTCGTGGCCGAACGGCTGACGGGGGTGCCGGCCGAGAGCTTCGTCAGCCCGGCTATGCATTGGGGCGTCGAGCATGAAGCGGACGCGCGGGCCCGCTATGAGTTCGAAGCGGACGTCGCGGTGAGCCTCGTCGGCTTTGCGGACCATCCGAGGCTCGCCATGTGCGGCGCGAGCCCGGACGGCTTCATCGGCGAGGACGGTCTCGTCGAGATCAAGTGTCCGCTGACCGCCACGCACCTTCAGACCCTCGGCGGCGAGGCGCCGCCGGCCAAATACCTCGCCCAGATGCAGTGGCAGATGGCGGTCACCGGCCGGGCCTGGTGCGACTTCGTCTCCTACGACCCGCGCCTGCCCTTCGACCTGCAGCTCGTCATCCGCCACATCCCAAGAGACGCGGCGGTCATCGCGGCGCTGGAGGCGGAGGTCGCCGCGTTCCTGGACGAGATCGCCGAGACGGTGGACGCGGCTGCGGGGCGGCGGCCTTCAGCGCCCCGCGCTGCTTCTCGCCGAGGCGGCGGCATGAGCATGATCGACCCGCCCTCGCCCGCGCCGGTCGAGACCGCCCCGCGCCGCCGGCTTACAGCCGCCGAGCGCCGCGCGTTGCTCGACCGGCAGGGCTTCGTCTGCGCGGCCTGCCCCACGAAGCTGACGCTCGAGATCGAAGGCGGCGTTGTCCTAGGGGCGATGGTCGACGAGCACATCATCCCGCTGGCGCTCGGCGGCTCGAACGACCTCTCGAACCGGGAGCTGCGCTGCCCGACCTGCGCCAAGGCCAAGACCCTTAAAGACCTCAAGGCGATCCGCAAGGCCGAGCGCATTCGACGGCGCCTGCGCGGCGAGGAACCGCTCGAAGCAGCCCATTAGGTCGCGGGGCTTCTATCGGGATCCGCTCTCGTGGAGGGACGGCAAACGCTGAGCTCGGGTGGACTTGCCGGTGCTCGCCCCGCCCGTATGTGTGATCCTATGCATATAGCTTTGGCCTCCGGAGCGGATCTGATCACCGGCTCCAACGACGCCGTGGGGCGCGCAGCGGACGAGCTGGCGATGGAGGCAGTCAGTTGAGCGGACCCCCAACGCCGAGCGTGCGCCAGCTGGCGATGATTGCGGGGCCAGGGCGTGCGCATGGCCGAGGCCTTCCAGGGCCGCCGAAGGCGCTGATCGCGGTGGGCGGCAAGCCGGTCTTGCATCAGTTGGGGCTTGCGCGGCAGGCTGACTTCGACAGCGGGACCATTTCGAGGGCCACCGCGTCAACAAGATTATCGACTTCGTCGGCGACGGAGAGCGCTTCGGGCTCGACCTTCAGACGCCCCCGGCGCGGTGGCGTGGCGACGGCCGCCCGCCCTACAATCGCTGAAAGGCTCGGACGAGAGCCATCTTCGATTATCCGAGCCGGGGAGCAGTGATGTCACCCACCAGGCGCTCCTTGTTATGGTTGTGGTCCGTGGCGGCGCTCGGCGGCCTCGCCTGGGGCCTGATCGCCGTTGTCTTCGCGTCGATCGGACCGTCGCAATACGTTCCGCGCGTCTTCTACTCGTATCACGTCGAACACTTCGCCGCCTTCTACATCATCGTCATCCTGGCGGCGGCTGGTCTACCCAACATCAAGCTGCATGACATCACGTTCTCCGCAATGATGATGGCCGTGATCCTGGCTACGGTGCGGCTGGCGATCCCGCGGCATCGGTTGTTCGACTTGGAGGATCTCGGCGCCGATGTCGCGGGCATCCTCGCCGGGGTGGTCCCCATGTTCATTGAGAATTCTACGCAGATCAGCTCGGGCGAGAAGAGCCGCGTGAGGCAGATCGCCCGAGCAATTTCGGCATAATGGCGCCTGCCGGATGATTGATCGATGGTCGCGGCCAACCTCAGCGAGGCGGCTTCACGGACCGCAAAGGAACGCCTCTGCGCGTCCGCCAAGGTGCAGTACGCCGACCCGGAGCGCAGAGGCGTCGTCCGCCGGGGATGATTGACCAGCGATAAGTCGCTCATGGTGAGCGTCGGCGGCAACTTCTATAGCGTGCCCGACGCCACCAGTCGCCGGGCGGTCGAGGTGCACACTCGCCGAAGAGATCCGGATCTTCGAGGACGGCGCGCTCATCGCCGCGCATCAGGTGCTGGAAGGCCGTCAACAGCGGCGCGTGGCGCCTGGCCACCGGAAGGCGCCGACGGGTCGGTGCCAGCATGCGGCGCACGGCGGCGCGGTGCTGACCCGGGCTGGCGAGTTGGTGGCCCAGCGCTCGCTCGAGTTCTACGAAGCGGTCGCCCGCCGGCTGGCCCAGGAGAGCCGGGCATGGACGGGCGCACTCAATTCCACGCTCGATCGCATCCGCCTCAACCTAATCGGCCTGAAGATGCCGCGGGCGCTGGAGGCGTTGGGCCAGATCGTGCAACGGCTCGAGCAGAGCGAGATCGGCGCGCTGGAGGCCATCGACAAGGCCGGGCGCAGCGGCGGTTCTGAGGATTCTAAAGCGGCGTTGACAGAAGGCTAAGGACAGGCCGACGTGGCGGTACTTGCCCCGCCTGGTATGCGTGACCCCATGCATGTCACATGGCCTCCGAAGCGGGTGTGATGGAGGCGGTTAGGTTGAGCCGGACCGCCAACGCCCAGCGCGTCCCGCCCGTTGCGCCTGCTCCCGCCAAGTCTCCAGCAGGTGCAGCAGCCCGGTAAGATCGGGGCTCAGCTTCTTGAGCGGCCGCCGGTCGACGCCAGAGACAACCTCGGCCGCCAGCCAACTGGATTGGCTCATCTCGAGCACCGCCACCAACGTGCCGTCTTGCTCGAACGTAACAGAGTAACAGGGAACGATCGACTATCCACTTGGGCCATGGGGAGCCCGCGCCGCTTCAAACGTCGGCGAAGGCGCCAGAGAACCTGCCCGCGTCCCATAGCTTCTCAGTGAAGAACGGACCTTCGTCAGGGGCGCACGATCCGGGCTCAAAGACCGCGTGTGGGTAAGTTCTGCCCATCGGGACAGGGTTTCGCCTGATGGCCCGCTCCGCCCAGAGGCTGCCCTAGTTTCGCCACCCTTCGGCAGGAACGGGAGAGGCTGGGTAGTTATGGCTAGAATGAGACTTCTTATAGCAGGCGCTTCGCTCGCAGGAGCGATGGCCGCCGTGTCCGCGCCCGCCTGGGCGACGGTTTCGATCGCCTTCCAAGACCCCGTCGTCAATGGTGGCTTGAAAACACCGGTGGGAATTAGCGGTCCGCTTTTCGCGGCCTTCGCTGGGGGCTATGGCGTCTTCAACGCCAACATCACAAGCGGAGTTGACCCCGCCGTCTTGGGTGAATTGTTGGACAGCAATTCTCTCGATGCGAGCAACATCTCCGGCGGCACGCTGAACGTGTTTGTGACGACCTCCGACATTACCAGTCCGGTCGGCGTCAACGACTTCACAAGCGCTCTGACGTCGAACAAACTAAACGAGTGGTTGGACGGTCACGGAAAAGACGTTCGTAGACCCGGCCAACGGCCTCTTTACAACGGTGACGCCTCTCGCGAGCCAGTTCTTCACAACGGGGCCCTCGACCTCTGTACAAAGTGATTTCGCAGCGACTGGCGGCGGTCCGTACTCCGTGACCGAGGAATACAGCATTATCGCGCCCGGTGTAGGCAGCGCCAATGACACGATTGACCTGTCGGCAGCGGCGACGCCTGAGCCAGCTGCCTGGGCGATGATGTTGCTCGGCGTCTTTGGCGTGGGCGCCGTTCTGCGCAGCACTCGGAACCAGCGGGCTGTTTTGGCCGTCTGAGTTCGTCAGTTCGCCCGAGTTGCAGGGGCGGATTTCGAGAGTTGGGTCAAACGGCGCCGGCGGCTGTCGGTTCATCGTCAAGTTCATGACGCTCACGTTCATCGAGAAGGCGATGAACGTGGGGGTCATCGCGCGCGCTCTCCCCGAATTGGCCAGCGGGCTCTGGGTCGCCGGCGGCATCCGCTGGTCTCGCGCTTGGCCGAAGCCAATGTGTCACCATTCGCCCCAACGGCGTTGTCATCGGTGGATTGCCCCTGCGGGAGAAATCGACCCGTCCCCATAGCTTCTCGGTCGAACCCGGTCGTTGGCGGCGCGACCGCAAACAGACGTTGGCCCGGGCTCCAGGCCGGGAGCGGTCGGCGAACTGGCTCGATTACGAAGATCGAGAAGGCGGAGCCACTGACCGTCGATCGCCAGATAGCTGATAGACGGCTTGATCCCCTATTCTTGGGCCGATTCTGGACACCCAATTTTCCGTAGCATGGCCGGCGTGGGAGCGTCGCGCCCAGTAGAAGATGACGACGAGAGAGTCCTGTATACATCCCGGCTTAGCTTGGGTAATAGCGAAGGCTGCTACTTCGGAGGGACGTTCTTTGAATGCGAATTTAGGAGGGATTTACGCGACTACGCGGCTGATCTCGCGAACGTCGTATAATTGAATCAAGCCTGAATGCGACTAAACGGTGTTATGGCTCTGATCGCCGTCATTTGCGTCGTAGGTGTCGTGAGCGCCGAGGTGCTAGGCCCGGTTGCCAACGTGCGCCGACTATGGGCCCGTGGGAGCGACGACGGCGGTGGTGTCAAACAAGCCGCGGTGCGCGCCGAACTGGCGGACGATACGTTCCAATTCCCTCCGGACGCGCCGTCCCTATTCGAGCTGCTGCTGGCGCCGCCGCCTCGTGGGAAGAAGTCCGCGCTACCGGACCTGGCGTTCTCTGCGATCGAGATGTCGCTCAGGGGGGATAGCGGCGGCGATGACGAAATCAGCCTGATTTCCATTCAGGCTTCTCCTCAAGAGCTGGCGGTATCCGGCGATCTGGCCGACGTGGACTTCACATACTCGCATTCGCCGGAGCCATTCTCGTTCTTCTCACCGCAACAGCCGCTCATTTTCACGACGCTCGCGGCTGAGCCGGGTCCGACCGGGGCTCCTCCCACTCCAGGGGCGCCGGAACCCAGCGCCTGGCTGCTGTTGATCCTTGGAATTGGCGGGGCCGGCATGGCGCTTCGACGACGGCGCGGCCAAGCAAGCGGATTGCCGGAAGGCTGTGTGTCCGAACACCTTCAGAGCTGAAGGCCGGGCCGAGGGGGCGTGGGGCGATATGTTTTCCTGGATCTTCAATTTTCCGACCTGGGCGATGGTGCTGTTCTTCGGCCTCTCGGCCCTGGCACTCGGCCTTGGCGGCATGGTTGTCGTTCGACCGCACTTCCATCGGTGGATTCACAAGGCAGACCGAACCAATGAAATGGTCTCGCTTAGTATGGCGAGCTTCTCGGTTATCTATGGGATATTGCTGGGCCTAGTCGCTGTCGGCGTCTACGCCAACTACGCGGAGCTTAGAGACAATGTCACGCGGGAGGCGTCCACCCTGGCCGGCCTCTATAGCGACACCAGCGGGTTCGCCGAGCCCCAACGCTCAGCACTGCGCACCGATTTGCGCGCATACGCAAAGGAGACCATCGAAGACGACTGGCCGGCTCAAACAAGGGGGCAAGTACCCACGGTCGGAACGGCTCGCATAGTGGCGATTCAGAGAGACTTCGAAGCCATTCATCCCACCGAGAAGACCGAGGAGATCGCCTTCGCCGAGTCCTTCGGGCAATTCGAAAAGCTAGTCGAGCTGCGCAGCAACCGGTTGATAGCGATCAACTCTGGCATCCCGGCCCTTCTCTGGTGGGTACTATGGATTGGCGCATTCCTGAGCATTGTACTCGTGTGGATGCTGGACATGGATAGCCGTATCCACGGCATTCTGACTGCGGTGTTGTCGTTGTTTCTCGGCATCGTGATCTTTGTGATCATCGACATCGACCAGCCCTTCCGTGGCGACGTCATAGCCGATGACTTCCCGTACGTGCTGGTCTACCAGACCTTGATGGACCACTAGATTTCGGGGCGTCGCCTTTCGAGCTCCCTGTCACCGTAGGATAGCTTGCCTGGAGGATCGCCGACGTGAACACCGTCAACGGCGTCCGCGTGACGCTGGAGGACGGCTCTTGGCTGCTGGTTCGCGCCTCGTCGAACAAGCCGGAGCTGGTGGCGGTGGTCGAGAGCGTGAAGTCGGAGGATGACATGCGCGCGCTCTTCCGCGATGAGGTGAAGCCGCGCCTGGCCCGCGAGCCCGAAGTCGGCGCCTACAACCAGGAAGTCTGAAGGCTTCCGACCAACACCGCACTCGGACGGGGACGTTAAGCGCATGCGCGTGGTGATGATCGGGACGGGCTATGTGGGGCTGGTCTCCGGCGCCTGCTTCGCCGACTTCGGCCACGAGGTGACCTGCCTCGACAAGGACGCCGCCAAGATCGAGCGGCTCAGGGCCGGCAAGATGCCGATCTACGAGCCCGGCCTCGACGTGCTGGTGGCCCGCAACGTCGAGGCCGGCAGGCTGTCGTTCGAGGTCGACGGCGCGGCGGCGATCGGCCAGGCCGACGCCATCTTCATCGCGGTGGGCACGCCCTCGCGGCGCGGCGACGGCCACGCGGACCTCTCGTTCGTCCACGCCGCGGCCGAGGAGATCGCGCCGCTGCTGGGCGGCTTCACGGTGGTGGTCACCAAGTCCACCGTGCCGGTCGGCGCGGGCGACGAGATCGAAGCGATCCTGAAGCGCGCCCGACCCGACGCCCAGTTCGCCGTGGTCTCCAATCCGGAGTTCCTGCGCGAGGGCGCGGCGATCGAGGACTTCAAGCGGCCCGACCGCGTGGTGGTGGGGCTGGAGGACGAGCGCGCGCGGCCGGTGATGGCCGAGCTCTACCGCCCGCTCAATCTCAACGAGACGCCGGTCCTCTATGTCGACCGGCGCTCCTCGGAGCTGATCAAGTACGCCTCCAACGCCTTCCTCGCCATGAAGATCACCTTCATCAACGAGGTGGCCGACCTCTGCGAGGCGGTCGGCGCGGACGTGCAGCAGGTGGCGCGCGGCGTCGGCCTCGACAAGCGGATCGGATCGAAGTTCCTGCACGCCGGCCCCGGCTATGGGGGCTCATGCTTTCCGAAGGACACGCTGGCGCTGGTGCGCACCGCCAACGACGCCGGCGCGCCGCTGCGGCTGGTGGAGACCACCTGCGAGGTGAACGAGGCGCGCAAGAAAGCGATGGCCGGCAAGGTGGCGGGCGCGATGGGCGGCGAGCTCGCAGGAAAGACGGTCGGCGTGCTGGGCCTCACCTTCAAGCCCAACACCGACGACATGCGCGAGGCGCCGGCGCTTGAGATCGTGCCGGCGCTGCAGGCGATGGGGGCGAAGGTGCAGGCCTACGACCCGCAGGGCCACGAGGCGCGCCAGCTGCTGCGCGGCGTCGACTTCAAGAACGGGCCCTACGAGGCGCTGGCGGGGGCCGACTGCGCGGTGATCATCACCGAATGGGACGAGTTCCGCGCGCTCGACCTCGATCGGGTGAAGGAGGTGATGCGGCGCCCGCTGATGGTGGACCTGCGCAACATCTACAAGCCCGAGGAGTTGCGCCCCCGCGGCTTCACCTATTTCAGCGTCGGCCGCGCCGCCGCCGTTTCCGGGCCGCCGCCTCCGAACAAGCTCGACCGTCGAGAACAACAGAGTTCGAAGCGAGTCCTCGTGAGCACAACGCGGCCGGCTTCCATCTTGGCCGCCGTCTGCTTGGCGGACCGTCGCGATTTCTCGAAGCGACGGATTTCGAACTGTCCCTTCGTGGTCCGTTCGCGCGATGCGAAATGGCCGCGTCGAGCGACAAGGGGTAAGACCGGCGGCGACCTAGAGCCCGCTGGCCAATTCGTGGGGACCGCACGCAATGAAGCCCACGTTCACCGCCTTCTCGATGAACGTGAGCGTCATGAACATTGACGATGAACGACAGCCGAAATCCGCCCCTGCAACTCGGGGCGAACTAACGAACTCAGACGGCCAAACCAGCCCGCTGGTTCCGAGTGCTGCGCAGAACGGCGCCCACGCCAAAGACGCCAAGCAGCATCATCGCCCAGGCAGCTGGCTCAGGCGTCGCCGCCGCCCCAAGGTCAATCGTGTCAAGGGTGCTGCCGGCACCGGTGGCTGTAATGGTGTACTCCTCGGTTACGGAATACGGACCGGCGGGAAGAGTCCCGAAATCATTTTGTACAACGGCGCCGTCGGATGTGAACAGCTCACTAGCGAGAGGCGTCGTCGTTCCCCACTTTGCGTCGGAGCTATCGGCGAACGTCTGTTCCAGGACCGACCAACCGCTCGGAAGTGTGTTCGACGTCAGACCGCTTTTAAAATCGAGGACGCCGAGCGGATTGGTGATGCCGGTGTAGCTTACCCACACCGTTAGTGTGCCAGGGCTGGTGGAGCGGGTTTTATTCTGCGTCGTGCTGTCCAGCAGATCAGGCAAGACGCCCACATCTCCACTTTCGAGGTTGACGTTGAACGTGCCAAAGCTACCGGAGTAAACCAAGTTATCCGTACCGCTGTCTACCTGGGTAATGGGCCCCCCCTGTTGAAGGCCGACGAAAACGTTGTCCGCCCAGGCGGATGTGGCCATCGCTCCTGCGAGCGAAGCGCCTGCAATGAGAAGCCCGAATTTTGCCATGACTGCCCACCTCCGTAGGGGACGTTCGCAACGTAGCTTGCCAAAGCCTTAACCCAGCAATCAATCGGGGCAAACACGATTTGCTTGAGCGGAGAAATTTTAGGCTTCACGACCACCATAGCGTTCAACAATCCGCCTCCGCCTGCCTAAGGAATGCTCCGCTCTAAGCAGTTTCGTATCGAACAGCCCGTCGCTAGACTCGCGACAAGCTAACCGACCCGAGAGTGTCACGCTATCGCCCGGAGCCGGCTCGCGACGCAAATGCGCGCCGACAGAGAATTGCCTTGTTGGACCCGCCCGCCGTGAACCAGCCTCTAGCCATCTTCCCGCCTCGCCGCGACCTCTCGCAGGCGACCGACCATGATCGGCGCCATCGCGGCGATGAATGCCGGCGACGTCGGCGGCTGCGGGCACCCGCAGCCCTCGGCGACGCGACCCCCGCGGCCTGCTCGCCTAAAGTGCAAGGGCGCCCACCGCTTGGGCAAGGCAACGTCTGTTTCTGCTCGTGACGCATTGTGTTCATAACAAAGAATTAAATTGCAACTTGACGGTTGCGCCGCGGCATGAGACGGACAATTTCGAAGTTCAGGTCACGCTCTACAGAGTGGCAAGGGTCCAATGTTGAAGAAGTCGTTCGTCATCGCCACCGCAGCGGCCCTGTTCGCCGCCGCCGGCTCCGCGCAGGCCGCGGTCTCCGTCTTCTACTTCCCGCTGGGCGCTGGGGTCGATCACCCGGATGGCATCACCCAGATCGACGATTTCGGCGCGGCGACGCCCGGCGTGAGCCTGACGGCGCTTGACCACCCGGTCGACCTCGGCGGCGTAACTGACTGGTCCGGGACCGGTTACATTCAAGACGTCAGCAATGGCAATGGCGCGATACCCGCCGGCGTTTACACCGGCATACCGGCGCTGTACCTGAAGGGTAACGCCAAGGGCGACTTCCTGACGGTCGAGGGCGGCGACTCCGAGACCCTGAAGCTCACGAGCGACATCGACAAATACATACAGATCTACGTCGGCTCGCTCGACGCGTACAACACGCTGAAGTTCACCCTGAAGGACGGCCAAACGGATACGTTCAACGGCGGTGCTCTTGCGACGTACTCCCACGAGGACGATGGGAACCAGAGCATCGGTAAGACGAACGGCTACTTCACCTTCCTATTCGACAGCCCGATCAAAGAGGTCGATTTCTCATCGCAGCAGAACTCGTTCGAGATCGGCGAGATCAACGTCGCCCCAACTCCCGAGCCGGCGACCTGGTCGCTGCTGATCCTCGGCGTTGGCCTCACCGGCGCGGCGCTGCGGCTCTCGCGGCGCAACACCGGCCCGGTCGTCGCCGCGGTCTGAGGCGGCCGCGCGTCTCCGTCACAAAATGAGCGTCGCAGGCCCCCGTTCTGGGGGTCTGCGTGTTTGCGCCGTCACTCACTCGCGAAGCGGGTGAGACGTCGCCCTGTCCGTCGAGCCTGACCCTCCGGACTGCTTGGAGACCACCATCCCGACGGTGTCGCTGACGAGGCGGCCCTTAAGCAGGTTGAACGAGAACCGCTGCCAGGTTGTTCTGGTGATCGGCATCCAACCGTAGTCGACATAGAAGAAAGAAGGCTCGGAGAAACCGGTCTCGGCGCAGATCCGCGACAGATCGAGCCTGAGCAGCGCGGTGATATGGGCCGGGTATTCGGCGCCCCGGAACGCTGCGAAGTGTCCGCGGAACATCAGGTTCAAATAGGATCTGATGTTCTCCTGGTTGGGCATCGTCAACAGCAGACGCCCCCCCGTCTTCAAGAGCCGATTGATCGTCCGGAACGTGAGCCGCGGATTCTCGAGATGTTCGATCACCTCGCTGCAGATCACCGCATCGAAATAGCCGGGCCGCCAGTCGATCTGGTTGTTCAGGTCGCCCTCGAACCATTCCACCCCTGACAACGCCAGCCGGCTTGGGCAGGATATCCGCGGCATGGACTTCGACTCCCTCGAGACCAGCGAGAAGCCTGACGAGTTCGCCCGTGCCGGCGCCGAAATCGAGGATCCTGCCCTTCAGATCGTGCGCCTCAACGACCTGGAGGACCTTGTCCTTGATGCTGCTGGAGCTGGTGCCGCCGGAGCGCCTCGCCGCCATCATCCGAAATTCGGCGAGTTCTTCAGACATCAATCAACTCCTAACGAGTCCGCGTCGTACTTCAGCTCGATCGACCGAAGTAGCCATCGTGAGTGGAAGCAGCGCAGGGCTCTTGGGAGCCAGATCGTCCGCCAGAAGGCGGTCTCCGCCGGTAACCGTTCCGGCGCTGAGGCCGGCTGACACGGTCGCCGTGGTCGTGGTCAACTGGAACGGCTGGCGCCACACCTTGGCGTGCCTGGACTCGCTGCGGGCCAGCGTGGATGCGGGTTGGCGGCTCTTCCTCGTCGACAACGCCTCCTCCGACGAGTCGACCGAGCGACTGGGCGACCTCGGCGACGACGTCGTGCTGGTGCGTTCGCCGGTTAACGGGGGGTGGACCGGCGGCAACAATCTCGGCGTCAGGCACGCGCTCGAGGCGGGGCATGAGCTCATCTTCATCCTCAACAACGACGCCATCGTGCTGCCGGAGACAATAGGCCTGCTTCGCCGGGCCCAGCAAAACGACCCGGCGACGCTGCCGCTCCTCGGCCCGGCGCACCTGAAGCCAAGCGGCGACGCCTACGATTTCATCGGCGCCGAAATCGACCCCTACTCCGGCATGCCGCGCCTGGTCCCTGGCGCGGCCGTAGCGCCGGGAGACCTGCCTGCTTCGTGGGAGACGACCTACATCAAGGGTGCGGGGCTCTTCGCCCATCGCCGCCACTTCGAGACCATCGGCTGGTTCGACGACGCCTTCTACCTGACCTACGACGAGACGGACTGGTGCTTCCGCGCTCGCGCCCTCGGCTTCAAATCGCTGATGCTGCGCGACGCCGTCATCCGCCACGCCGGCTCGGCCTCGATCGGCGGCGCGGCCTCGCCGCTGAACCTGTACTTCCTGGTGCGCAACGGCTTGCTGTTCGCCGAACGTCACTGCACGCCGCGCCAGCGCCTGCGGCTGGCGCGCGTCTATTCCGGTTGGGCCCGGTCCTTCGTGCCTGGGGCGCGAGACGGCGTCTGGGCTTGGTCGTTCCTGACCAGCCGCGCGCGCCATGCCCGGGTCTTCAGGGCCGCCGTCAGGGACTACGTCTTGCGACGGTTCGGCGATTGCCCGGCCTGGATCCGCAGCCTGGATCCCGCGCCACCCGCGCCGGCCTGAGGCATCTCCTGCGGGATCCGCAGGCGATGTCAGGCCGCCCGCCCCCGCCAGCGCCCGACGAGGCCATCCGAGGCCTCTTGGACTTCCTGCACGAGCGGATGCTTCAGCGCCCACAGGCCGCCCGCCCAGAGCACGACGCCGCAGCCCACGGCCCCGAGCACGAGCGGCGCGGGAACCTGTGGCGAGAACCGGTAGCCCAGCATCAGCAACCCAGCGGGCGCGGTCGCCAGAGCCGTCAGCAGCAGGCTGCGGCCATAGACCGGCGCGAAGTCGGCCAGTGACGTTTCGGTCATGCGGTTGAGATGCGGGCGGTAGAGCAGGAAGGCGAAGACCGCGTCGAGCACGCGGGCGCCCGCCGCCGCCTCCAGGCTGATCGTGCAACCGATCACGAACGCGGCCAGCGCCACCAGCGACCGGATGAACTCGATGCGGGTCTGGACCCGCAGGTTGCCGGTCGCCGCGAACAGCTCCCAGGTCATCGTGCTGGCCACCAGCAACATCGACGCGAGCGCGAGCAACGCCAGCGGCGCGGCCGCCGGCAGCCAGCGCGCGCCGTAGACGGTGTAGACGAACGGCCCCGCCAGCAGCCCCAGCCCCGCGAAGGCCGGCCAGAGCACCGCCGAGCCGATCTCGGCCGTGCGCAGGTACCGATCGCGCAGCGACACGCCCTGGCGATTGAGCTCGGCGAAGTCGACGAACAGCACCCGCCCGGCGACCATATGGATGTTGTTCCAGATCAGGCCGTTCAGGTTGCTGGCCCGCCCGTAGATCCCGAGCTGCCCCAGGCCCAGCAGCCGCGCGATCGCCAGCTCCGAGAGCCGCGAGCCGGCCGCCGTGACGCCGGACACCGCCAGCATCTGCAGCCCGAAATCGGCCACCCGCCGCCAGGCGGTGAACCCGATGCGGAAGTTGACGTGCCGCCAGCCCGCCGCGTTCATCGCCGCCGCGTTGACCGCCGCGCCGATCAGGCTGGCGTAGACCATGCTCATGTAGCTGTAGCCCATGAGCGCGAACGCCACCGCGGCCGCCGCCCCCGCCGCCCCGCTCGCCATTCCCGACAGCGAGATCGCCCGGAACCGGCCCAGCCGCTCCAGCGTCGCCGCCGGCAGGAAGCCGAAGACGCCGAACAGCGGCAGCGCCGACAGCGTCAGCAGCGCGCGCCCGACGCGGGCGTCGCCCAGCAGCCGCCCGCCCGCCACGCTGGCGGCGGCGATCGCCATGCAGAGCCCGATCGAGATCAGCGCATTCACCGTGAACGCTGTTGCCCGCACCTCCGGCGTCAGCTGCTCCTCGCGCACGATCAGCGCCGGCAGGCCCAGCGACTGCACTATCGAGATCGCGCCGACCAGCGCCGCCGCGGCGGCGTAAATGCCCATCTCGTGCGGGGTCAGGCGCCTGGCCAGCACGACGGACGCCGCGAACTGCAGGCCGAACGCCGCCAGCTGCGCAAATCCCATCCAGGCCAGCGACGTCTTCAGGGCCAAGGCAGCTTGACCTGTGTCTGCGCCATCGACGCTCCGGGCTCCAGGATCGGCGCCGGAGGCCGGTAACTGCCGGGCCAGGCGCCAACGCGCGTCCCCGACCCGAACCGGCCGACCTGGGCCTGAAGCCCTCGCGCCTGCGACGCCGCCACCGCCATAGCTTTCATCGTTACCAGAAGCGCTTCACATGAACGTGCCGGCCGTCGTCACCGTTATTTCGCCGATATTGACGGTGACCCTCATTGTGGCGCCCCCGGCCGACGCCATCAGTTTTCCTGCGCTTCTCGCAGCCGAACACCCGGCGCCCGGGGTGACGCCAGCGAGCAGAGCCTCACGCAGGTGCGTCGCTGTCAAGCGGCGCCGCCCTCGCGCCCGGAGCACCCCGGCCGCGGCCCGACTAGAGCGGCCCGGTTGCGTGGATGTCGTACCAGTCGCCGCCGAAGCCCTTCGCGTTCAGGTTCTTGTCGAGCTCGTGCAGAGAACGCCAGGCCGCCAGCGTCTGGGCATAGCTCAGCCAGCGGCCGGGCGTTGCGTCCCCGAACGCGCCGGACGACCCGCGATGGAAGGTCCAGTCGCCGTCGCGGCCCTTGCCGAGCCAGCGGGTCTCGCGGTCCTTGATGACGCTCCGAATTCGCCACGGCGCGCGCCGGATAAAGCTCTCCAGCGCGGGAACCGCGGGACCGAAGGTGACCTGGCTGATCAGCTTGAAGCGGGCGTATCCGAGGTCCCGCATCTTCGCCAACTGGCTGTCGCCGACCGCGTGCGACATCTCGACCGAGAGGAATTGCGGCCGGCTGTCCGGCGCGATCCCGTCCAGACAGAGTATGTCGTTACCCTCGATATCCACCTTGCAGTAGTACGGCGTTCCATACTTCTGCAGGATGGCGCCGAACGTTTCGGTCGGCACCTTCACCACCCGGTTGGTCGCGCCGCCACTCGGGGCCTTGAGCGGATTGAACGAACTCCACTCCGAGTTCTCATTGCAGATGTAGAAGTCGATCATTCCGGCGACCTCGGCGACGCCGATCCCGAGCAGCTGCAGCCGCCCGTCGGCGATGGCCGAGCCAAATCGCTCCGTCAGCTGGGCGACGGCTTCGGGGTTCGCCTCGATCCCCACCACGCGAAAGCCCTTGTGCAGGTAGTAGGCCGTATCGTCGCCGTTGTGCACGCCAACGTCGTAGATGAGTTTATCGTCCATTCGACCTTGGCTCCCGACGTTCGGCGGCATCTCAGCACAACGAACAGGCTTCGATCTCGCAGCACTAGCTGCGTTGCATACCCGCCGCCGAGAATTGACACAGTTCGACCGTGTTAGGCCATCATGAGCATCAGCATGTATCCAGCAACGCTTCTCGCATTTGGCTTGAACGCGAAGTCGCAACCTTCGCCGCTGCGCTGCCAGAAGGAACCAAGGTGCTCGACGCGGGATCGGGGACGCCCCCTACCGATCGCTCTTCGGCAAGTGCCTCTACGAAACTGCCGACTTCATGAAGGTCGATAAGCGCTATGCCGAGCAGACGTATGTTTGTGACCTTCAGGCGATCCCGGTCGAGGATGGGCGCTTTGACGTGGTCCTGTTCAATCAGGTTATGGAACATCTTGCCGAACCCCTTCTGGTGTTGAAGGAACTTCGAAGAAGTCTCTGAATTCGAATGGAAAGATATTCTTTTCTGCTCCATTTTACTATGAAGAACATGAGATGCCGTATGACTTCTATCGATATACGCAGTTCGGCGTAAAGTATTTGTTTGCGGAGGCAGGGTTTGAGGTTGCCGAGCCGAAGATGGCTGGAGGGGTAGCTTCGTACGGCCGGTTACCAGCTCGCAAATATGGCGAAACACTTGCCCGTTCGTCCTTCCAAGATCGCCGAAGGATGGCGAGGCTATCTTCTCAGCCCCGCGATGATCGGCCTTCGTGCTATTTTCGGTTTGAGCGCTGAGATCTTCCAGCGGATTGACGGGCGTCGCCGGTTCACTTCGGCAGGTCACCCGAAAAACTACTTCCTCATAGCGAGAGCAGCGGCACTGCGCCCCGCGGGCGGAAGCTACGTCCGCCTGAGGATTGGATTTCGGACCGCTCTCGAAGGTGAGATCCGAGCGCTCCGCTAGGAACTCATCCGTAGCGGTCTGCAGCCGCCGTAGTCGTTGTAGTCATCGAGCACGATGGCGCCACCATGCACCAACTTGTCGGCAACGGCTTCGAGGCAGAATTTCACCGGATCATACCAGTCACAATCGATGTGTGCGAAGGCGATGGAATCGACAGTGTGTGTCGGCCAAGTCTCCTCGAACAATCCTTTGACCAAGCTGATTTCAACGCCATCCGCCGGCACGCCATATCGATCGAAGGTCTGACACACTTCCTGAAAGAGGTCAGACCTATAGCCGTAATACTGAGCGCCACCGATGCCAATCGAGTGGCCGGATGCGATGGTCTGATAGCGTTCCTTTGACTTCGCGTCGTCCTTGTCCGAGGTCGGCGGCGGTATCATTCCGAAAACGTCGAAGCCGCCGAACCGCCGACCGGCCGCGCGGGCTCGCTTCGCCAGCAAGACCGCTGACCCGCCGAGGGCGACGCCGAATTCAAGCACGTCCCCACTCTTCGTGGCTCTGAGCGATCCACGCAACGCCTTCTCCAGACGCCGAAGCTTCCTAGGCTCGAGGTAGGTTAGGTTCTCAGCGCGCACCCGGCGGGCGTCTATGCTCAGCATGGCCACATCGAGGCGACGCCGAATTCCCGATCGCAGGCCCACGGCACCAAGTTCTCATTCTCAAGTCAGCGAAGCAGGAACCGTTGCGTTGCGCGGGCAGATTTGCAAGGACGCATGCAGGTCGCCGCCCTTTAGCGCCACCCTGCCGGCAGGGACACGCCGCACGGACGCTTGGCGCGCTCATTGCAGGGACGAGGTCAGATCGCTTGTGGCTTGGCCGCCATTCGACTAGCTGCTGGGCTTAGGCGAACGATCCGCCGGCCGCCACGCGTGGAGATGGCGTCGTTGCAGGATATCAAGTCGCGGCTTCAGAGAGGCACCATCTGGATCGGCGCCTCGCGAGTGCTGACCAATCTCCTCGGCCTTATCAGCACGTTGATCCTTGCTCGCGCTCTCACGCCGGCCGACTTCGGCATCGTCGCGCTCGCCGGCAGTATGCTGGCGGTGATCATGGCGGCGACCGAGTTGTCTCTCGGGTCTGCGTTGGTCCAGCATGAAGATCCGACAGAGGCCCACCTGCACACGGCGTGGACGCTGGGCTTGGCCCGATCCGTGGCGCTGGCCGTCCTGTTTGCACTGGGTGCCTACCCAGCCGCAGCCTTGTATCGCGACCCTCGGCTCGTCCTGGTGATGCTGGCCCTCGCCGGCAGCGTCGTCATCGGTGGCCTCGGCAATCCGCGCGCCGTCATGCTGACGAGAGACCTGGTGTTCTGGCAGCAGTTCGCGCTGCAGACCTCGGTGAAGCTAGTATCGCTCGTCGTCGGCGTCGCCGTGGCGCTGATCTACCATAGCTATTGGTCGCTGATCGCTGGATCGGTGGCGGGGCAACTCGTCGGCGTGGTTGTTTCCTACGTTGTCGTTCCGTTTCGCCCGCGGCTCGGCTGGCGGCACACGCGCGAGCTCTTGTCCTTTTCGATGTGGCTGACCTTCGCGCAGGTGGTGAACACCATCAATTGGCGCTTCGATCAGCTGCTCATCGGCGGCTTCCTCGGCCGCACACAGCTGGGCCTCTATACCGTCGGCGACAATCTGGCGGTCATGCCGACGCGAGAGACAACGGCTCCACTTTTCCAGACGCTGTTCCCCGCCTTCGCGCGCCTCCAAGGAGACCCGGAGAGGCTCAAAGCCGCTTATCAGAACGCCCAGGCCCTCATAACGGCGATCGTGCTGCCACTGGGCGTCGGTTTCGCTCTCGTGGCCGACCCCGTAGTGCGGCTGACCATGGGCGCGAAGTGGGTCGGCGCCGTCCAGGTCATCCAGGTGCTCGCTTCCGTCTTTGCGCTTCAGACCCTGGGCACTCTGGCCCAATCGCTTGCAATGGCGGCGGCTGAAACCAAACTGCTTTTCAAGCGCGACCTGCAGGGTTTCGTATTCCGCATCCCCTTCATTGTCGCCGGGATGTATTTCTTCGGTCTGCCGGGCGTGCTGTATGCAAGGGTCGCCAGCGGATCGTTCGGAATCCTGCTTAATTTCAACATCATCAAGCGGATTACAGACCTCACCTTCGCGGCTCAGTTCCGGGCCAACTGGCGGGCCATATGCTCGACGGGTATCATGGCCGCTGCTGTGTTTGTCCTCGGGGGCCCGGGCGCTGGGCCAGCCAGCCAGATCGGGCTTGCGACGCAGATCGCCACGCGCGCCTCAATTGGAGTCCTGTTTTACGCCACATCGACCTGGGTGCTTTGGCTGGTCGCCAGGCGCCCGGTCGGCCCAGAAACCGAGCTGTTGCGAATAATCGGCAACACTGTCGGCCGACAACTCCAGCCGCTTCGACCATAAGACGTCAAGTCTTGGGAGTAGCCTCTTTGATCGATAATGTTAGTGACGCCGGCCCGCTTATTTCTTCGCTACGTGCCACGCTCATCGACACGCTGCGCCCATTCGTCGAGCGTCGCAGATTTGCGATACTAGACTTTCCCCAGCACCCGAACGTAGGGGACAGCGCGATCTGGCTCGGCGAGCTTGAACTGCTGCGCAGGTTGACAGGCCGACGCCCGGACTGACGTCTCGCACCTTCAACAACTGCGATTGGGAGAGGTTGGCTGCTTTCGACGGTCAGATATTCCTCCACGGCGGGGGAAACTTCGGAGACCTGTGGCCAGCTCATCATGCCTTCCGGGAAAAGGTTCTCAACCGTCTTGCGGGACGGCGCATCGTTCAGCTTCCACAGACCATTCAATTCAGCGACCGGCAGACGTTCGCCCGGACTGATGCGATCATTGCCCGACACGGGAACTTCGTAGTCTGCGCGAGGGACCGTCAGCTTTGCTGTCGCCGAGTTTCTGCCTGCACGGCTGCCCTTGTGCCCGACTCGCCCTCATTCTCGAGCTCGAACGCCCGCATCCAGCAAACTGCGAGGTTGTCTTCCTCCACCGCAGCGATCACGAGCGGGCCGTGCCTCCGGTGGCAGTCCTTCCCGAGGGCTGGACGGAGTTCGACTGGCTCGAGGAACCGCCGGACCGTTGGCGCGCCGCACTGTGGCGCGCATCGGCGAGAGGGCTCATGACAGGCAGGGTGACCCGGTCCGCGCTCCGAGAAATCGCCTATCGCGAAGTCGCGCGGGACCGGTTAGATCGAGGCCTGAGCTTGCTTTCCAGGGGCCGGACCGTCGTAACCGATCGCCTCCACGCGCACATACTGGCCACGCTGCTTGGTATCCTCTCGAACTTCGTCGCCGACAACAGCTACGGCAAGATCAGCGAATTCGCCGCAACCTGGAGACCGAGTTCGGGAGTTCCCCGCTAAAATGATCCCAGACTTTGATGCGTTCCTGCGGGAATGGGAAGACCGTGGCGCCTAGTGTCGCGCTCACCACTCCTTGAGTTCAGCTGTATCGCAGATGCGGGTCGCCGTCGCCTTTTGCGCAGGCAATCGTGCCGCGTCGCTGGCACGTCACATCGAGGCTGCAACCCAAACCCCATGAGTTAAGGCGGAACGGATGGCGCCGCCGGCAGACGAACCTGGCTTCTGAAGGGTCACCCGGGCCAACGTAAAGAGGGCGACGGCGGCGGCTAGAAGCGCAAGGCGAACCTAGCGGCCGCTATCACTTCTCTGACCGAACGCATCGGTAGCCGCCCCTGCCTAGCGGCTTTCCCTCGCGCTCCTTCCAGATGCTTACCCCAACCAACCGCGCAAATAGGCCGTCCCTGATCTGAGGCGGAAGATGTGCTTGACGTAGTATGCGCCGCGCCCCGCGTCATAGGCGCGCCTGAGCTTCGCGACATCGTCGTCGGTCCTTCGTCCGTGGTCGTGGAAGACGACCGGCCGAGGGTCATAGACGCCGGGAAACCCGGCCCAAATTGCGAGCGCCGCGGCGTCGATGTCTTCGCTAGGGAAGCGCGTTCCCGCACCCAGGCGCTCGTCAAACCCGCCGATCCGCTCAAGGACCGACCGCCGGAAGGCCATGTTCGCGCCTGTGACGGAGCCGGCTGGAATAAACTCGTGCGGCGCGAAGTGAACGAGTTCCTGGCTCTCCTTGATGGTGACCGGTTTGTCTCGTTCGTCAAAAAGCAGGATGCGGCCTGCCGCGAAGCCGACTTGGGGATAGTCGGCAGACACCGGAATGTCGCGGACAGGAAGTCCGGCGCCGACGTAGCAGTCGTCATCCGTGAACGCGATGATCTCGCCCGAAGCCGCTTGCCAGCCGACGTTGCGTGCCCGCCCCAAACCTGGCTTTTTAAGATTTCGGACGCAGATCCGATTGCCGTCAGCAACGGTCGCAAGGTAGGAGGCGGTGTCGTCCGTCGAGCCGTTGTCGACGACCACGAGTTGCCAAGGCTCGGCCCCGTAGATGCCTGCAGCGCCTCGACGCAGCGCCTCAGCTTATCGACACGGTTACGCGTGCATACGACTACGGAGAGCGAAAAAGTAAACATTGACGTTAGCCAACACAACTTCTCGAGGCATGCAAGGCTTCTCGCCAAGAGCAGCCAGAGCTTAGGACGTTCGGCAGTAAGACTGGCCTACGACGCAGAGCTGAGCGACCACTGGACTGGTCAAACTGTTGTCTAAACGGAAAATCCGCGATCTCTGAAGAGTTACCGACGCGGCTGACCGCCAACCTAGAGGCTAGCGGTCTTGCGACGATGCAGCCCGAGCTTTCCCCAGACCAGAGACATCGCGAACGAGATCATGCCAAGGGCCTTGCCGACCACGACCGGGCGCATCCCGAAGTCGAGCTCCGATGCGGCTCGCCTGCGACCGCCCTGGATCTCTCGGCCCCAGGCGCGAAGGTCCCACCAGAACTGGCGGATCAGCTGCGGACTGCTCCGAAGATGTTTCACGTATAAAGCGCCGGTGGCGCGCATATGGCTGGCGTATAATTCCCTGGCGTCCGACAGATCACGCCGCCCGTGATAGTGATACACGGTCATGTTCGGCACGTACTGAACGCGCACACCGAGCGCATGCGCACGAATATAGTAGTCCGTGTCCTCGCCGCCGTAGCGGGTGCCGGCGCCGAACCTCTCGTCGAACATCCCCACCTTCTGCACAACGGCGCGCGACGTCGCCATGTTCGCGCCGTGAATGAATCCACCGGGCGACATTGGGTGTCGAAAGTCGCAGACCTCGTCGGCCGTCTTTATCGTCATTGGCAGGTCCCGCGGGTCGCCGAGCTCCACCCGCCCGCCGCGAAAAGTCAGCTCCCTATCGCGCGAAAAATGATCGGCCAGGTCGAGGAAGTAGTCCTTGTCGAGGCGACAGTCGTCATCCGTGAAAGCAATCAAGTCAGCCGTCGCGGCGCGCAAACCAGTGTTGCGGGCGATCGCCAGCCCGGCGCGCTCCTCACGAACACAAATTGTTGGGAGTGACGACCTCTCGGCCCATTGCTGCAAAGTCGCCCAGGTATCATCGGTGCTCCCGTTGTCGACCACGATGAGCTCGATGGCGATCTCGCGTGCGACCGCGGCGGCGGCTTCGACAGAATCCAGGCAGGCGGTCAGCACGCCGACTCGATTTCTCGTGCAGACAATCACTGAGACCGAGCGCTCGGGTGTGGTCACGTTCTGAGACTTCGTTCGTTTGCGCGCGCCCGGCCGTCAGCCGCCGCGGGCGTTTCGTCGGTCGATCCGTTGTCGACCACCGGCAGTTCCCACGGCCCCGAGGGTCTGTCCGCGGCTTCGGTGCTGGCTAACATTCGGCGGAGGGATGGGGCGCGATCGCGGGCGCAAATGATAACCGACAGCAACATGCGGCCGCATTTGGCACGCTCCGCGTCGCGGATAAAGGTCGTGCGACGGGCTTCGCGCGGCGCCCGCCTCCGGCGCTTCGAAGCGCCGCTACGACAGCATCGACGCGGAAACGCGACGGACGCTGCCGGAGGGGCCGAGCACATCCACCATCGTCTTCAGCAGGTCCGACCCGGCGCGCGGGGCGCCGGTCTGGAACAGCAGGCGCGCATTCCAGAGCAGCGGCCGGAAGCAGGCCTCGACGATGCGCGCGCCGGAGTCGTTCGCCCGCCTCACGCGGCGCAGGTCGCGCTTCCAGCGGCCGTTGCGGCCGAGCGCGGCCCAGGCCAGGGCGTTGCCGACCACCGCCCCGGCGAGCTGCAACTCGTCGGGCGTCACCGGGTCCGGGCCGACCTCGGCCGCTTCGCCGAAGTCGGCGATGGCCTCTTCCCACATGGCGCGCTCGGCGAAGACGCAGGCGCGCTCGATCAGGGCGGCGCGGCGGGCCAGGACCGGTGGCCAGCCCTTGGCGAAGGTGGGAGTGAACTCCTCCAGCGCATAGTCGGTCCGGATGCGGGCGAAGATACGCTTGTCGAACTCGAACCATTTGCCGGCCTTCTCCTCGGCGGAGAAGGAATGCGTCGCCGAGCCCCGATGCCCGGCATGGGCGCGTTGGGCGAAGATCACCTTCGGCACGAAGACGCCCTTCGCCGCGCGCGCGATCCGGATCATCATGTCGAAGTCCTGCGAGCGGATCAGCGCCTCGTCGAAGGGGCCGACGGCCCGGTAGACGCCCCGGCGGACCAGAACCGCGTACTGGAAGGTGAACATGCCCTCCAGGAACTGCAGGTGAACGCTGGGCTCGCCCTCGCGCATAAGGCGCGGGCTCGGCCACTCTTTCCGGCCTGCGGGCGTATCGCTGAAGATCGTGTAGTCGCCAAACGCAAAGCCGGCCTCGGGGTCGGCGTCGAGCGCGGCGGCGAGATGCTGCACCCCGTCCGCCGCCGCGATGTCGTCGTCGTCGCAGATCCAGACATAGTCGCCGCGGCACCGGGCAAGGCCCAGGTTCAGCGCGCTGGATTTGCCCCCGTTCGGTTTGTCGATCAGGGTGACGGGCGCGCCGAGCGACGTCATGAACCGGCTGGTGTCGTCGGTGGAGCCGTCGTTGACGACGATCACCTCGCCCACCCGCTCGCCGACCTGAAGCACGGACTCGATGCATTCCGCCAGCAGGGCGCGGCGGTTGAACGTCGGGATGATCGCCGAGATCGAGCCGGGCCGCATGTCAGCCGGTGCGTCCGCAGGGGCGGGTCCGCTCGAGGATGCGGTCGACGACGGCGCCCCAGCCCCAGTCCTTCGCCAGAGCCAGGTTGGACGCGCGCACCGCGCCTTGCGGCCGGGCCGCCAGCCGCTCTACCGCCGCGGCCAGCCCCGCCGCGTCGCCCTGGGCGTAGAGCTCGTTCTGCGAGGCGGCCAGGTGCTCGCGATAGACGCCATAGTCCGGCGCCACGATCGGTGTGCCGAAGGTCATGGCCAACGGCAACAGGCCGGAGTTCAAGTGCCCGCCGGACCTCGGCACGATCAACGCGTCGGCCGCCTCGAAGGCGGCTGCGGTGTCCGCATCGCCCAGCCGCCAGGCGTGGCGGCGCGCGCCGGTGCGCATGTGCCAGAGTTTGTGCCGTACCCGCGCGGCCGCGCCGCCGACGGATCGCCAGCCGGGTGGGCGGGCGTAGGAAAGAACAGTGGGCGAAACCCGCTTCAACCGGCCGATAGCGCGGTGCAGCAGCGCGACCTCGCCGTGGGTGCGCAGGGCGCCGAACGTCAGCAGCGCGTAGTCGTCCGGCTGCAGGCCGAGCGCGCGGCGCGCCGCCTCGCGACCTGGCGAGAGGGCCTTGAGGTGGTCGAAGAGGTTCATGCCGTGCACGAAGTGGGCGCCGCGCGGCAGCGTGGGAAACACCTCCGACACCTGCCGCAGCGAGTACGCGGAGAAGTGGCCGATGTGGCCCATCTGCTCGTAGAAGGCGCGATAGTAGGCGGCCGCCCGGGCGTCGCCGGCGCGCACCGCGTGCGGCAGCAGGTTGTGCACGCTGCACACCAGCTGGGTTCTCTCTCGCCACCAGGCCAGCGCCTCGATCGCCCGCGCCGCCTCCGCGTCGCTCGGCGAGGCCCGCCAGTCGGTCAGCTCCTCCGGCCAGTGGCAATGGACCAAGTCGAACGCGCCCTCGCGCTGCAGCAGCGCCGCCCGGCCGGTGTCTACCTCAAAGCCGCGGCGGCGATACTCGTCGCGCAGGCCCACGCTGAAGGTGTCGTCATCCGTGGCGATCAGCACTTTCACCGGTCGCGTCCCGAATGCATCGAACTCCAATTACCCTCGCGACCATGCAAGCCACACGCCGTCAAGCCGTCGTCGCCGCAGCGCCCGCCTCCCGCGGCAGGATACCGCCCTGAACGCGATCTTCGCTGAAGGCTTTGCTCAGGCGGAACAGGCTTCGCCAGTCGCGCGCGACATAGAGCGCCGAAAAGGCCATCTGCGCGATCGGATGGTAGCCATTCCGCACCATGAAATCGTGCATCGCGCTCGTTCCGCCGCCGTCCCTGACCGAAATGAAGCGGTCGTAGTCCTCCATCAATATCGTGGTTGGCCGGTGCGAGGCCAGATCGAGCAACTCCAACACTTCCTGGTCGAGCCCCTCGCAATCCAGCGCGAGCAGATCGATCTGACGCCCCGGAAGGTATTCCTCGACAATGCTGCGCAGCGACCGGCAAGCGATCTGCCGCTGCGCTATGCTCTGGATCCCCAACGCCGCCAGTTCCCGAGCCCGATCCGCAGACAGCGTGTTGTGCCGGCTATCCCGGAATTCGAAGTAGGACAGAGCCGTCGCGGCGCCGGATACCCCCTCGACGAGATGAGGCTGGCCCGGTCGAAGCCGCCGATAGAGCGCCTCGAAAGCGGGGTTCGGGTCTATCGTGACGCCCGTCCAGCCACGCAGATACAGATTGAAGGTATTGGAGCCCTCGATCGGATGATGCGCGCCCACATCAACGAAGGTTCCCTCGGACGACGGCTGCATGAGCAGCCGGAAGATCTGATCTTCGCCGTATTGCGAGTGGACGAAACGCAGACCCCTCGCGAGCCCGGCGATGATGAGCGGGTTCGTGGCCACCCGGAGCAATTTGTTCCGCAGGCTCACAGCGGCCCTCGCCAAGAATTCATTTCCACCTCTTTGCCGGGCGCGGCGGGTTCGCTTGCGCCAGTCTGTCGTGGAAAGCCTCTCGCGCCGCGATCCGCGAGCGCACCGGCGCCAACGGGGCGGCGAACGCAGGCTAGCGGATCGATCGCGTAACAGACAGCTGTCGCGGGCGAGTTTGGCCATCTCGCACGCGCAGGGCGCTTGCGAGGCTGCTTCGGCCCCTAAAGCAGCAGCTTCGCCACGCCGATCACGCCGGCCCAGGTCAGCGCGGCGCCGGCAGCGAGCACGCCGAGTTTGGCCCAGCCGGGCCAGCTCGGGACGACCGGTTCCGGGAAGCGGAGCGGCGTCGGCGTAGGCGGTGCGCAGGGCGTCCTGCAGGTCGCGCGCCGGCGAGGCGGGCCCCGGCCCGTCCTGGGGCCCGGCGGGGCGCAGGCGCGTCCGCTTGCGCGGCGCGGGCCGGGTCTGGGGGGTTGTTTGGCGCGCGTGTTGCATCGGTCACTTAGGGACGTTGTCGCTCGTTAAGGGCGCAACGCTTAACTTTGGGTGAGTCGGACGATCATTTCCACCGGGAAAGGTCATGTTTGCGGCGCTTTTCGCCGGCCAGGAACGATGCGCCGCAGCCGTTGGTGGATGCGCCCGCCGCGTGCTAAGGGCTCGCGGGCTCGCCGCTGTGGGCGCGCCTTTCTCTCTGGACCGCGCCCGCGACGAGAACCTTCTTGAACAGTTGAACGGACCGAGTTTGGAGACCCGCAATGCTTGATGTTGCGCGCTTCGCCGTGGTGATCGCCACGGTCGCCGCTCTCTTGGCGGGCGGCGCAGGTTCCGGCCAGGCCGCCCCGGCGGCGGCTGACGCCACGGCGACGGCATCCGTCGGCGCCCCGACGACGGCCGATCAGTCCGTCGATCCGGAGATCGCCACCTACGTCCTGGGCGTGGGCGACGTGCTGCGCATCAGCGTTTTCGGCGAGGAAACGCTCGCCGGCCAGTTCAGCGTCTCGGCCGACGGCAAGATTTCATTCCCGCTGATCGGTGACGTGCAGGCGGCGGGCAAGACCGTGCCGCAGCTGCGGGCCGAGATCGTCAGCGCGCTGGCCGACGGGTACGTCAAGGATCCAAGGGTCAGCGCCGAAGTCATCACCTTCCGGCCGTATTACATCCTGGGCGAAGTGGAGAAACCGGGCAATTATCCGTATGTCAACGGCATTACAGTGATGAACGCCATCGCGACCGCCGGCGGATTCACCTATCGGGCGAATAGCCATGATGTGTTCATTAAGAAGCCTAATGAAACAGTCGAACATAAGGTGCCCCTCAATGACACGCTCAAACTCGCTCCTGGCGACACTGTGCGCATCGCCGAGCGATACTTCTGAGGCCTGTGCGGAGCTGCCGTCCGGACGGCGCGGGGGCGCAGCCGCCGCCAGCTCGAGCCTGGGCGCGGCAGCGCTGGGTCTCAGCCTGCTGGCCGTGCCCAGCCTCGCGGCGGCGCAATCGGCGTCCTATTTCGACCGCAACAACAACGTCAGCGTCCTGGACCGCCCGCGGCCCGACTATCAGGCGAAGGGGGTCGATGTTGGCTCGTTCGTACTCTTCCCTAGCGTCACCGGGACCGAAGCGTACAACGACAACATCTTCGCGACCACGAACGGCCGTGTCTCGGATTGGATCACCACGATCAGTCCGAGCCTCGATCTGAGGTCCAACTGGTCGCGCAATGCGGTGGAGCTGACGGCGTCGGACGTATCGAACATCTACGCCCGCACGAGTTCGGAGAACACCAACGACTACCACTTCAACCTGTTCGGGCAGCTCGACACGTCCTACCAGTCGAACTTCTCCGGCGGGATCGGCTACGGCCACTTCTCGCTTCCACGGACCTCCGAGGCCACCTTCGGGTTTACGGCGACCCCCGTCGAATACGACGGGCTCAACGCTAATATCGGTGGCCTGCAGACTTTGAACCGGTTGAGATTTTCCGAGTCGGTCACCTTCAATCGGACGGCCTATGCAGATACCCTTAATGGATTCGGCAATCCGCTCCGGCTCTCTCTATTGAACAACAACCAGACTGTCGCCACGCTGCGGGCGAGCTGGGCGATCAGTCCGAATATCGCGGTGTTCGCGTCTGGCCAATACAACGTCCGCCGCTACGACACTTTGCCGCCAGTGGCGCCGATCGACCGCAATTCCAGCGGCTACGACGCAACGCTGGGCGCCGACTTCGACATCACGCGGCTGGTGCGGGGGCAGGTGCAGTTCGGATACCTGTCGCAGCGCTATGCGTCTCCCCTCTACCACAAGGTCGCGGGGCCTAGCGTGCATGCCCGGGTGGAGTACTTCCTCTCCGGCCTCACCACCATCACCGTCCACGCCGACCGGGCCGTCGTCGACGATGTCGATCCGGTCGCGGTCAGTTTCTTGCAGACGCAGGGCGGTGTGCAGATCGATCACGAGCTACTGCGGAACGTTATCCTCTCGGGCCGTGCCAGCTATGAGACCGATGACTTTACCGGCGTGCCGCGTACCGACAGGCGCACGGCGGTCTCGCTGCGGGGAACCTACCTATTGAACCGGCGCCTGGGGCTGACCCCCGCCTATTCCTTCATCGACGTGCAGTCTTCGGGCGCGGCGGCGATTGGGAGCTACCAGGCGAACGTGGTATCCCTCTCCCTTGTCTTCCAGCTCTGAAGCCAGGGCTGATCGCAGTGAGTTCGTCATGAACGCCTTGAACGCGGAAACCTTCGAAGTCGAGCCGCACGCGGGATTCGTCGGGCGCAAGCCCAGCGAGTTCGAGCGGCTGATGCTCGTATTCCGCCGGCGCCGCCGGCTGTTCTTGATCACGCTCGGTGTCGTCTTCGTTGCGGTGGCCCACCTGGTGATCACCAGCCCTCCGCGTTACGCCGCGACGGCCACGCTGATGATCGACGAACATAAGCAGGATGAGCTGCACCTGGCCGCGCTGACCCCGTCCGACGCCGCGGAGCAGCAGCTGGTGAACAACTCCAGCGCCGTCGACACCCAGGTCGAGGTGCTGCGCTCGCGGGCGCTGGCCTCGCAGGTGGTCGACCAGCTGCACCTCGACAAGGACCCGGAATTCAACGCCGCGCTCAGACCGCCCGGCCGGCTGGCCCGCCTGCTGAGCTTGCTAGGCGGCGGGTCGCCGCCGGCGCCGGACGACCCCGCCCTGGCCGCTCAGCTCGAGCACGAGAAAATCGTCAATGCGGTGATCGGCGATTTGGACGTGCGGCGCACCGGCCTCACCTACACGATCGGTGTGACCTTCACCACGTTCAACCCCGTCAAGTCGCAGGCGATCGCCAATGCGGTGGTGCAGACCTATCTGACCCAGGGGCTCGACACCAAGGTCGACGCCAGCACCAGCGCGGCCTCCTGGCTGAACACGCGGCTGACCCAGCTCAGCGGCGACGTGCAGGCCGCCGACGCGGCGGTCGAACAGTACAAGATCGACAACAATCTGATGAGCGGCGCCGGCTCGACCCTGACCGAGCAGGAAGTGTCGACCGTCACCAGCCAGCTGGCCCAGGCGCGCGCCGACGAGGCCGCCCAGAACGCTCGCCTGGCGACGGCCCAGCAGCAGATCGCGGCCGGCAGTAACGGCGGCGACATCGCCGAAGCGCTGAACAACCCGGTCATCCAGGCCCTAAGCACCCAGCAGGCCCAGGCCAGCGCCCAGCTGGCCGACCTGCAAGCGCGGTATGGCGACAAGCACCCCGAGGTCATCAAGGCCAAACAGGGTCTGGCGGACCTGAAATCTCAGATCCAGCTCGAGATCCAGCGTGTGCTCTCGGAATTGAAGGCCCAGTCGCTGGCCGCCCGTACCCGGACGGCCTCGCTGGAAGGCTCGCTGTCGCAGACCAAGGGCTCGCTGGCGGGCAACAACCGGGCGCTGGTGCGCCTGAACGAGCTGCAAAGCAACGCCGAAGCGGCCAAGGCGATCTATGACGCCTTCCTCACCCGCTACAAGGAGGAGCTGGCAAAGGAGGGCGTGCAGGCGCCCGACGCCCGGATGGTCTCGCAGGCGAAGGTTCCGAGCGACCCTTCCTGGCCCAACAAGAAGCTTGGCATCGCCATGGCCCTGGTGCTGGGCGCCTTCGCCGGCGGCGCGGCGGTGGTGATCGCCGAGCTGCTCAGACAGGGCGTCTCCAGCGGCGCGGAGATGGAAGAGGCGTTCGACCTTCCCTCGCTCGCCGAGCTGCCCACGCTCGCGTCGACGATCAAGGGAGCCCGGCAGCGCTTCCGCAAACGCGGCCCACGCCTCGATCCCGTGGCCTATGTGGTCGCCAAGCCGCTCTCCCGTTTCGCCGAAGCGTTCCGCGGCCTGCGGGCCGCGATCGCAACCTGCCGACCCGGGATGACGGTCAAGGTTGTGGCGATCACGTCCTCGATGCCCGGTGAAGGCAAGACCACGGCGGCCGTGTGCCTTGGCCGCACCGCGGCGCTGGCCGGCGCGCGCACCATCGTGGTCGACTGCGACCTTCGCCAGCGCTCGATCAACCGCATGCTGTCGATCGAACCCGAGCACGGACTGATCGAGGTGCTGAACGGCAAGGTTCCGCTCAGCGAGGCGTTGGTGCAGGACGACCAAACCGGGCTGATGGTCCTGCCGGTCGCCAAGTCCGCGTTCACGCCGAGAGACCTCTTCGGCACGCCGGCGATGAAGCAGCTGCTGAACGAGCTGCGCCGCAGCTTCGACTTCATCATCCTGGACACCGCGCCCGCGCTGGCGCTGACCGACACCCGCGTGGTCTGCCCCTACGCCGACGCGACGGTGATGCTGACCCGCTGGCGGCGCACGCCGCGCCGGGCCGTGCTCGCCGCGCTGAAGGCCCTCGACACCCCCGACACCTTCATCGCCGGCGCCGTGCTGACCCAGGTCAACCTGAGGGAACAGGCCCGCGTCGGCGAAGGCGCCGGGGCGTACGAAAGGGCCTACGCGAAGTACTACGTGAGCTGATCGAAACGGGCATTCGCGGCTGCGCCGATGGACCTCGACACGTGAGAAACAGCTTACAGGCCCGCGTGGCGGTAGCTCCCGGAATGCCCGAGCCGCCCCCCCGCTCCACGCCGAACCTCCGGGAGTCCGTGCGTAGCAACGCCCCGCGCCACGAAGGCGCTCCCTTCACTGCCGAGTGGTGGGCCGCCGGTGTCGGCTTCATGGCCATCATCATGGTCAGCCTGGCCGGCGACCTCGCGCTCTTCTTTTACTTTCTGTGTTGCATCGCCGTCTTCGCCCGGCATATGCGGGCGTCGTCTACAACGTTTATTCACTTTCTGCCGCTTCTCGCGATCCCAGCGTTCGCCCTGTTTTCCAGCCAATGGTCCGACGCCCCTGATATTACCAAGAAACAGGCCGGTGAGTTTCTGTTGTTCTTCGGCACTGCCATCGTGTTATTTCGCCGTATTCGCCTTGTTGACATGGCGGCCGCAGTTCAACTTGGCACACTCGCTTGCTGTCTGCTTTCGCTGGCAATGCAGCCCAGCGCCCTTCACGGGTCCTCCCTGCACGGTTTCATGGGGAGCAAGAACCAGCTTTCCTTCATCGCGCAAATCCTGCTGATCAGTTCACCGGCAGTCCTGTTCAACAGCGAGCTCCCGCGCTGGATGCGCCTGTTAGCTATTCCAAGCTTCGCCCTCGCCGCACTTGAGATTCACTTGGCCCGGTCCGCCGGCGGACTAATCTCGTCGGTGTTAGCGATGGGCGTCTTCGGCGGTCTGCTTCTTATCAGCCGACTTAGACTGAGCCAGCGACTGGCCTTCATCATCGGTGGCCTGATCGCGATCTCGCCCCTGATCTTCGTCGTCAAAGATGTAGTCGATCAGGTTCAGGATTTTCAGCTCCACGTGTTGCACAAGGATGCAACCCTCACAGGCAGAACCGAAATCTGGTCGTTTGCACAGTCGCTGATCGCTGAGCGACCGGTCCTCGGTCACGGCTTCGCAGCCTTCTGGCGTCAAGGGAATTCGGACGCCGAAGCGATTTGGCAGCGGTTCCACATCGTCAGTCGAACTGGGTTCAATTTCCACAATGAGTTCATAGAAACACTTGTGGGATTGGGCTTCGTTGGTTTGTCATTGTTCATTGTCACGCTGGCCTCTGTGATTGGGCCGGCGATCGTTCGGTCTGTCCGGCAACCCACCCTCGGCAACATCTGGGCGCTGACGACGTTGTCAGCCCTCTATCTGAAACTGCCGCTCGAAAGCATTTTGCTCGGCATCTGGAACCCTTACACCGCGCTCTTCATTGTAGCGGCACTCAACGTGCTGGGAGGCGAGTTGAAGAGCCGTGATGCTTTAGGGCGTCACGTGGCGGAACCGCGAACTGGCGCATCGGCTGCGCCGTCCGTGGCGGCCAGTCGTCCGAGACTACGGTGGAAATCAGCATGATCATTCGTGGCGCCGCAGCTGCGCTGAGCGCGATCCCGCTCATGACCTGCGGCCCGGACACATTTCAAGATCGCCTGGATCATCCTGATCCACGCGTATGGGCGATTTCTGACGGCTGGTCGAATGGGCCAATGTGGCTGAACGACTGGCGCAAATCCCAGCTCAGATTCGGTCCGTCGGGCCTGACCGTGACGCTTGATAGAAATCCAGCTTCCGCACGGGGCTATTCGTCAGGCGAAATCCAATCCCGCGCGTCCTATCAATACGGATACTACGCCACGCGGCTGATCGCGGCCCGGGGGACCGGCGTCATCACGGGTTTCTTTACCTACACCGGTCCTTCGCGCGGCAAGATCTGGAATGAAGTGGACATCGAGTTTCTCGGCAAGGACACGCGGGCGGTGCAGGTGACCTATCACGTCGGCAACCAACAGAAAGCGACACGTATCCCGCTGCCTTTCGACGCTGCCGCCGAGAGCCACACCTATAGCTTCGATTGGCAAAGTGGTCTCATCAAGTGGTATGTCGACGACAAAGAGGTCCACTCGGAGTCAACCGCCTCCGGCCGCCCGCTACCTACCGAACCGCAGCAGATCATGTTCGATCTATGGAACACCAACTCCATGCCCGCGTGGGCTGGTCCTTACAACTGGCCCGGCCACCCCGTCACGGCCCAGGTGCGCTGCATCGCTCACACAGTTCGCTTCGTCGCCGACCTGTGTCGCTAGTGATGCGGCCCAATCAGATAGTGCCGGCCGTTGCGTCCGGTTTCGGGCGCACAGCCAAGGCCAAGGATCGGACCCAACTCGGAAGTTGGGAACGGCCGCTTTCGGGCGCCTGATTGGCGCCGCTGGCGTGCCAAAGCTTCGCCGCCCGTCCCACTTTCACCAGTTGGCCTAGCAAAGCGAAGGCCCCGGCGGGCTGGGGGACAGGGCCGAGGCCTTCTTCGCCGGTCGCAGGGCATGGGTTGGAGTGCCCCCCGTGCGCAACCGGCTAAGGAGTTAGCGCACCTTACGCGTGTCCTGACAAGTAGCTTGAAAACGAAGACCCCCGCGACGGGAGAAGTTGCGGGGGTCTTCTAGACGCATACGCCGCTGCCCTCAGTGGGAGCATGGACAGCGCGGCGCCGTCATAGCGGTCTATCCTTGCGGGATAGTTGCGCGGCATCCACGGGCGAAGATCAGTCCTTAGGCTTGGAGTCCGTGGCCGAGATAGAGAGCCGCCACGACGGCGTCACCTTCCCGCTGAAGCGCCCGGAGGCGGCGGAGGTCTGCTCGTCATCCGCGTCGGCGTCCGCATCCCGCCTACACGCGGGCGACGCCTCACGACGCGAAGCGGACCTTGAGCGAGGTGATTCTCAACGAAGAAGGGGCCGCAGCGCGAGCCGCGGCCCCCAGGCTTCCCCCCGGAAGCGCTGCTTAGTGGATGGCGCTGCCTGCCTTCGAGAAACTGGTGTTCGGGTTGGCGCCCAACGTGCTCACCGCGCTGATAATCACCACTGCGACAAGCGCCACGATTAGACCGAACTCGATGGCAGTCTCGCGAGACTCGTCCCGCGCCAGGCGGGCGATAAACTTGGTCATGCTTACGCCTCCTCTGACGCCCGAGCTGCGAGGCGCATTGCGCGCCGCTCCCCCCGTCGGCCTTTCTACTGAGCCGGATGATTGCACCCCAGCCTTAAGAGGCCGCGAAGAGGAGCGGTGAACGGCGGCTAATGATGAACCGAGACTAACCTTGAGGTCTTTTGGAAATCCTCCGCCGTGATTGCCCGCCTGGAACCACGATTCTTCAGAGATCCGTAAGGGTGCTGCCTAATATTTGCGGAGCTCCCAGCGCTGCGTCTGCGCCGTGCTCGCTGCAAAGTGGTCGCCCGAGGGGGATGGAAACGTGATCGCCCAACTGAAACTGAAGTGGCTTACCGGTGAGGCCGAGGTCGAGCAACGAGCCTCGCCTCGCAAGAAGGTGTCCATGGCCGCAAAGGTCGCTGTCGGCGGCGGCGCCGTCGACTGCACCATCAGGGACGTCAGCGCATCGGGCGTCCAGTTGCTTGCCCCCTCCGTACTGCGCTTGCCGGACGAGGTGCATCTGCTGATCCTGTCCGAGGGGCTTCTCATACACGCCCAGCGGATCTGGGCGCGGTTTCCCCTCTGCGGTCTCAGGTTCATCAATGTCGAAGATATCCGACGAAGCGCGCACCCGCAGGCGGGGCCGCTCCGGGAAGCCTGGGAAAGCTGGCGCGTTCAGCAGCAGGCCGGAGGTGACGTCTCACTGGTTTGAGACCAGGGCCCTGGAGGCGAAATTCGACCCACCGTCGCATGTCCGCTATCGGCCCGAGTGCGACCGGCAGTTCACGACCCAAAGCAGCCGTGGGCTCGCGTATACTTTGGAGCAGTTAGTCCCCCAACGGTGCCGCGCCGCAGTTTGAAATCCGGCCGTTGCTAACGAAGCTTTGCCGTGAGAAACGGGGGGGGGCTTTGGGAAACCAACGCGCGCTTTGAGATCGACGGCCCCACCCCTGATTAGGTGGGGCCGTCTTTCGTTTGGCTAGCGGGGACTGTCGTTGCGCTCGCCTTAGGGGTTCCCCAAGCGCGCCCTGAGGGCATGCTCCTATGGCAACGCCGTGGTCCGCGTCCCCAGTTTAAGCGGCCGCTCCGCCATTCCGCCTGTCGAACAGCAGCGCGTGACGCGATGCGGGCTGCGTATCCAAGCCCCGCCTGATCTTCATCCGCCGCGGCCGCTCGCCTTACTCGCTCGTGGGCGCTGGAGGGGGGGGTGGCATTGCCTTCGCCTTGCGAGCGCGCATCCGCTTCGGCTTTGCCGGTGCGGGCGCGATGGCCGCTTCCTCAGCGGGAAGGGCCGCCGGATCCGCTGCAACTGGGGCCGTCGCGCGTTGTCCAAATCCGATCGACTTGGCGAGCTCGGAGCGCTGCGCGGAGTAGCTGGGGGCGGTCATCGGGTAGTCGGCCGGGAGCCCCCACTTGGCGCGGTAGGTCTGCGACGTCAGGCCGAGGACCGAAAGATGCCGCGTCAACGTCTTGTACGGCTTGTCGTCCTCGAAGCTGACAATGTGGTCGGGGCGGACGCTGCGGCGGATCTGGGCGCGCGTGGGCGCGGCGCGGCCGCCGAGTAGGTCCTGTGGCGGCGGCGAGACGGCGCCAATCAGCGACCGGTGGACGTTCTCTATCAGCGCTGGAAGATCGCTCGGGCTGACCCAGTTTCTCGCCACATAGGCCGAGACGATCTCGCTTGTGAGCCCGGCGAAGTCAGTCTCTTCAGTCAAGTTGCGCTCGTCCTGTTGAAAGCTGGTCATGACTCACAGCCGCTCGCGGAGCATGGAGTTCGCGGAGCGCTTGTAGCCGGCAGTGAGGTCCGCGTCTCGCGTTCCGCGTCCGCCGATGACCGCTTCCTGGCGCGGCGGCAGAGGCTTTCGACCCGAAGGCGACATTGCCGCCTCACCTACGCGATGCTCACAACGTGAGCGAAGCCGTCGCGATCCGCTTCGGCCAACCCTATTAGCGCACGAAAAGAAGCCCCGGCCGGTTGCGGCGGCCGGGGCTGGAGTAGCTCTGGTCACTCCCTCGGGCGATGCGACCCCGAATTCGCTATCTCAAGCAAAGCTAGGGTTTCACATCCGGCCGCGCTTTCAACTGCGGTCACCTGACGCGCGAGTTCGCTGGCGGGGGCCCGCCACGGCCTCCAACACGCGAACGCAGCTGTTCGACTTTGGCGCGTCCGCCTCCTCGACCAATTCTTCGAACCGCCGATGACCGGCGATCTTCTTGCCATGCTCGATGACCCCCGGCGCCGGTTCGCAGCGCCGCCCTCCACACCTTGGCTTGCGACCGATGCAAGGCGCCCGGCATGCGGCCGGACCACACCGAACTGCTCCGGGTGCGATCACCCTCCTCGCCGACGACCCGAATCGCTACGCGCGGGCAATGGCGGCCGAGGTGGTGGGCGCCGAGGTGCACCGCTCGCCGCAGGCCGCAGCGGCGCTCGCCAGGGCCGCCGAAGCCGACGCCAGCCCGGAGGCGGTGGTGTGGGCAAATCGGTTAGTGCGCCACTACGTCGCTCCCGTGTCGGGCGAGCAAGGTCGACACGTCTACCCAAATGGGTCAGACACGAAAAGTTCAGTCGTGAGGCGGCGCTAAGCGCGGCCGAATTGGGGGGTAGTGTGAACAAACTACGGGTCGCAGGAATTGGCTTTGCCTTGGCGATAGGCGCTCTGGCGTCTACCCCGGCTACCGCCGCGCAGGTGTACGACTGGACGTTTACGAACACGTCGAATGTCGTTGAGGCGTCGGGTACCTTGACGGCGAGCACGCCCGATAACGGCGGTTTCGATGTCACAGCGCTTCATGGTTTCGTGAATGATCCGACGGTCGGGGTCGACGGACCAATCACCAGCTTCACGCCGGGTCCCGGAGATGATGGGATTTTCGCATGGGACAACGTGGTCTATACCTCGACACCTCATTTGGATAACTTGGGTCTCCTTTTTGACGCTGGTGGTCAGGAGGTCAATATCTACAATGCCACCGGTGCTTGTTGCAGCATAATTTATCCAGGCGTGTTTCCCAACGGCGATATTACTGCTGGATCATCGAACAATTACGGTGGGGACGCAGGGACGTTCAACATGACAGCCGTCCCTGAACCGGCCACCTGGGCGCTGATGCTGTTCGGCGTCGGCATGGTCGGCGCAGGACTGAGGATGGCGCGCCGCAATAACCCCGTGGCGCTGACCGCAGCCTGATCTAGCGACCCTCTTCTAGAGCGCCGCTGACCTGATGGTTGGCAGCGCGCTCGCCAAGGGTGCGAAATGACCGGGTTCTACCCCACGCTGCCGATCCGAATGTCCGGTTCCTGGCGTCGCGTTGACGGCTGGAAGGGCTCGACTGGCGGCGCGCGCACGCGGTGCGCCGGACCCGGGTCCCGCTCGCCGTCAGCTGACTGCGGCAGGTTGACTCACCTTGCACGCAGGGGCGGCTCAAGCAGCTCTGTGTGGTGTCTAGTCATTCATCCCCCGCCATTAAGCACGCAACACATCACGTGGCTTCCGGACAACCCAATCAACAGGGGCGCCTGGCGCGAATTTAAAGCAATCCAATCGGACGGAGTTGGGCGGGTCGAGCGATGATTTGGCCAAAAAACGGAGTTGGGGCTAAAGTGGCGTCAAGTCTCTGACTTTCGGCGGCCCTCCTGCGACGCCCCGAGATGTAGGAGCCTGCCTCTTCTGAGGACGGCCATTGAAGGGGTCGGAGGTCCAAAGTGGTAAACCGCGCCACGCAGCTGTTGAAAATTGGCCTACAAGCCGCTGGAGCCAACCTCGAGCGTTTCTCGTTGTTCGACCGGGCTGTCGGGATGATAGCTGCCCACTGGCAACATCCTTTCTTCGTGCAGATCGGCGCAAATAACGGCATCGATTTCGACAATATGTACAGCAAGGTTGAACGTTATATTCTACCCGGCATCGTGGTGGAGCCGGTGTCATATTACCATGACTCCCTTGTAGAGGCCTACAAACGGCATCGGAACGTCACTCCTGTAAAAGCAGCGTTGCATCCTACAAGGAAAGACGCCACGATTTACTGGGCTGATCCGGCAAAGATCAGAAACGGCTGGGAGGCGGGGCTTGCATCGTTTTCGCGTGACCATCTGGTCAAATTCGGCGTTGACGAAGACGCCGTGCTAGCGGAAACGGTCCCGTGTATGACGTTTGATCAATTGATAGAGCGATATGCACCGGGGAAAAAGATATCCATTTTGGCGATGGACACTGAAGGCTTTGATGCTGAAATCTTGCGGATGGTTTGTTTAGAGAGACATCGACCCGAAGTCGTCAAGTTTGAAGCGAAGCACCTTAGCGCGTCCGATCTATCAGAATGCGTCGAACGGCTTCGAAGTGCGCGGTATTTTTGTGAACGATGGCGAGACGACGTGGTGGCCGTTCAGCAACCTCTTCAGAGTCGTCTCGCCTATTTCTTGTCGATGAGTATGCACAACACCGATTAGTCTTGCTTCGATGAGAGGGCCAAATGGTGGCTCGCCTCACGGCGGTACCTGGGTGCGAGAAAATTGTCGATGGTTCAGGCAGCAGCCGGCCTCTGCAAGTCGTCATCGTGCTTGCCAACCAGCGCTCACGCTAGAGGCAGGTGACCGTGGCTGCTTTCCTAAGCCGCCGCCCGTCAACCGGCGGCCGCACCGCACATAGGACGCGCCCCAGCAAACGCGCGACCGGCGCCGGATTGAAACGTCCGTCCTTGCGGCGACTTTGAATGTCCTTAGGCCAAGCCCCTTCCAGGCCGGATCAGAGGCCTGCCAAGGTCGCCTCGCTGGGCCCAACGCGCCGGATGGCCGTCTGTATCGCCGAAGACCGGCGCTCTTGTGAGCCTGCGATCATGGTGCTGATCGCGAGCATCGCGACACATTGTCCTGATGTTCTGGTAGAGCTGTTCGCGCCAAACGCCTCCGATGCGTTGAAGACCTGGTTGCTCGGTTACCCTTTCGTAAATCTGAATATAGAGCAACCGGGGAACGGGGTGGCGAAGTATGACGTAAAACCGCGTGCGTTGCTCAAACTTCTTGACCGGGGCTATTCAGAAGCTATTTGGCTGGATTCGGACATTTTGGTGTGTAGAAATTTTCTACCTTTTTTCTCTTGCATGGATCCAGACGTATTTGCAGCCGCGGAAGAGGCGCTGTGCGAGGCCCACGCTGATCCCGACTCGCTGCGTGCCCGGCTGTGGGGGCTTCCCGTCGGACGTGCGCTTCCTTTCACCGCCAACTCGGCTGTAATCCGCGCCAGCTACAAGCACAGAAGTCTTCTCGAGAAATGGGAGTCACTCCTCCTCGAGCCCTCGTATCGTGCGGCGCAAGCTTGTGACTGGCGCGATCGCCCGCCCCATCTGATGGGTGACCAGGAAGTGCTTACGGCCGTTCTTTGCAGCTCGGAATTTGCTTCAGTTCCGCTGACTTTTCTTTTTCGCGGGTCCCATATAGTTCAGTATTTTGGCACCTCAGGCTACACGGTCGCGGAGCGCCTCCGCAATCTCTTCGGCGGAATGCCGCTGTTCGTTCACTCCCAGGGTTTTCGACCCTGGTGGCAACGGGCGAAGACGCGCGTCTCGATGCGGCGAGCTTTCAGGGATCTGTATGACGACCTTTCGCCCTACACTCTGCTTGCTCGCCGGTACCGGGGTCGACTTCCTGATTCTAGCTGGATGGAGGCCGCATCGCCAATTGCGCGCGCGATGACCCTCCTCGGCTTTGGCCGGGCTGAGCTGGTCGGCCTCCCGCTCGCGCTCCTCTTCGATGTGGTGCGCCTCGGTCGCCGCCTCGCCTCATCCGGCCGCTAGGTGTTCAAGCGGAGGCCGCCATTGAGCGACGGCATTCTGAATCTGTTCCAGAGTCCACAGGTCCAGATAGCCGGGCGGACCAGGTACGTGGAAATCCGGGACCCTCTGGATAGGTGCGGGCAGGTTGAACGGCGGCGCCCGGAGATTGATGTAGCGGAATCCTCCCGGCCGAACGTCTTCGTTTCTTTGAACGAAGTCGTAAGTCTTCGATAAGAAATGGCCTACGTTCGAAGCGGCCATGTTGCGAAGCACCGCTTGGCAGTCCTCAAGCGGCAAGTGAAAGAGAACGTCACGGCACAGCCAGACGTCAGCTGTAGGAAGTCTATCACTCACAATGTCAAGTACTGCCCAGTCCCTTTCTGGGAAATTTTCTTTCAGGTCTTCTATTAGCCGGGGAACGATGTCGCGCCCCATATAAGCACAGCCTTCCGGCAGCCGGACGTGCTGCATCCAGTTGAAGTCGCCACATGGGGCGTCTAGCAACGAATTAGCCTTCAATTCCGCGAGCAAGACCTCGAGGTCACCGCGCAACGTTCGCGTATAGGCTAGCGTACTCCCGATTCCGCTCTTGGACTCGCTGTCGTGCCATCTGTTCTCTTCGTAGATCCATGCGAACGCGCTGGCTCGGTCTTTATACTCATCGCCCGGGTAGCGGACGGTCGGCGCAACGAAGCGAGCAATTGCGGGATAGATCGTCGCCCAGACCGGCCGAGGGATGGTCCTGACAGCCCGGCGCAACAACGGCCGCATGCCCTGAACCAATCCCTGTGTCATTCCTGGGCCTCCGAAGAATATTGAGAAGTGCGCGGAATTCTACGCCGTACGAGGGGGGCTCTTGGCGCTCCTAGTCAAGAAGCCGCTCCCCGACGATGAGCGCGCTCCCGCTCGCACTCCGGCGGCGCTTCCTCATGCTTGCCCCCTCAGCACGAACCTGGCGTACATCGAGGCGGGTTCGCTGGTTCATAGTGGGCTTCCAAACGCCAGTGGATAGTTGGCCATCGCGCGACCCGATATAGAAGGTGTGTTAGGGGCTTCCGAACGCGTGCTTCGAAATCGCGGGAGTTGCTTCACCGTCCGGATTGAATGATGGCCGACGCGTCAGAGAAATCGCAACCCAAACCGCTAGTGCTTCTCTTTTACGATGGATATGAGCGTTTCGCGATCCCGGGCTTAGTTGGAAGCGCCTACTCGCAAGCTCGGCGCGCACTGCGATTCCTCGATCGCACCTCGCGTGGACGCCAGGTGCGCACAGGCTTCTACACTGCCTTTCTCTCTCTGGTGCAATGCCTCCGGACGGCGGGGTGCGACGTGCGGGTCAACGACTTCGCCGCCGCGGCCGCCCGGCCCAACCATCCAATCGGCCTCGCAGGGTACCCGAGCGTGCTTGACCGCGTGAGATTGCCCAATCCGGTTATTTTTGGTCCGGGCGACTTCGGCTCTCCCGAGGCCGCGCGCACCGTCGCGACCGACGAACGCTTTCGTTTGTTGATACAGCCGTGCGAATGGTTTGTAGACTTCTACCGCCCCTACTGTGGAGACAAGCTTATTTCGTGGTTCGCAGGCATCGACCTCGATGATTGGCCCGACGCATCTCGTCAAGACAAAGACGTCGATTGTCTCATCTACGACAAGATCCGATGGAAGCGTGATCAACTGGTGCCCGCAGTACTGCATCGCGTCGAGCGCGCCCTCGATTTAAGGGGCCTCACGCGGCAAACGTTGCGGTACGGCGCGCATCACCAGGGCGAATTCCGGAGGGCGTTGACCAAGGCCCGATCGCTCATTTTCCTGTGCGAACACGAGACTCAGGGCCTTGCCTATCAGGAGGCGCTGGCGACCGGAATACCCGTCCTAGCCTGGGATGAAGGTAACTTGGTTGATCCTTTTTCTGCAGAACTTTGCACTGCCAGAACTTGAGGTTTCTTCAGTGCCTTACTTCGACGAGCGGTGCGGCAGCCGCTTCAAGCTCGAAGACTTCGAGGGGGCGCTCGATCGCTTCTGGAGTGACCTGAAGCTTTTTGACCCAAGAAGCTATGTAGCCCAGCACCTTTCCATGGAGGAAGCGGCCCGTCGATATCTGGCCGCCTACCTGTCTCTCGGAAGCAACTAAGTGAGGACGCACCTACATCGGGCCTCGCAGTCTAGCGCTCGAACACGATGCAGCTAATGGATGGCATCTGCGTCATTGTCGCGGCCCGCAACGCGGCGGATACGATTGGGCGCTCGGTCGCCAGCGCCTTGCGACAGCGTGAGGTTCGCGAGGTCATCGTCGTCGATGATGGTTCGACCGACGCCACCGCCGGCGCGGCCCGTGGTGCGGACGACGGATCCGGACGACTGCGATTGATGACGTTGGCGCAGAACGTCGGCCCCGCCGCCGCCCGGAACCAGGCTCTCGGGCAGACGCAGGCCGACCTCGTCTGCGTGCTCGATGCTGACGACTGGTTTCAAGATCGCCGGTTTGAGCGCATGTCGGCCGCCGCGGACCATCGATGGGACCTGCTCGCGGACGATATTTTGCAGGCGCCTGAAGACGACCCGGAAGCGCCCGCTTCGGTCCTGCTCGGCGTACCCAGTGGAACGAACCAGACGATCGACCTTGTTACGTTCGTCGCCGCCAACATTCCCGATCCTCGTCGACCTCGACGCGAGTTGGGTTACCTCAAGCCACTAATGCGACGTGGGTTCCTGGAGCAAGCCAATCTGCGGTACGACGAGACACTTCGCCTTGCCGAAGATTACGCGCTCTACGCCCAGGCTCTCCTGCGCGGCGCCCAGCTTACCCTGGTCCCGGCTTGTGGTTACGTGGCGGTCGCGCGGACCGGTTCGCTTAGTCGCACTCACAGCGCGGCTGACTTGGGTCAGCTGCTGGCGGCCGATCAGCGGCTCATCAACGAGGCCCGTACCGCGAGGCCGGACGCCGTGGCCGTGCTCGAAGCACACAAGCGCAGCGTTTTGCGCAACCTCGAATACCGTCGCGTTCTGGACGCGAAACGAGACGGTGACTGGCCGGAGGCGTTGCGCCACCTCTTTGGCTCGCCCCTCACCGCCGCGTACGTCCTCGAACAGACGCTTCGGGCCAGGCTCAAGGCGCGTTCAAGCTGATTGGGGGCCGTGAGACCGCGCGGGCCTTGGCGAAGCGCGCCTTCAGCGGTGCTTGCAACATCGCCAGAATGGCCGGTCGACGCACGGCCTCGGCGGTCGCGTCACGCCAACTCCTTAGCTTGATCGCCTCCACGAACCGGGCGAACGCGGCTGCGTCATTGGCGCTCGCCAAATGCGACTCCATCGCCGATCTGAACGCCGGCGTCGCTTGCGGACCATATTCGGCGACAAAGCGCTCGTCCGCGGCCGCCATCGCTTCCGCCGCCCCCGCGCCGAGGCGATGGGAGATCGAACCGGCGTGTTTGCGATAGAGGTACCCGGCCGACCGTTGGCGGACGTAGACGGCGCCGCAAGCGAGCATCTCGGCGACGAGCATGAAGTCTTCCCCGATCCTGAGCGTTGGATCGTAGCGAAGGCTGTGCCGCCTGAGGAACGGTGCGCTGAAGACCGGCTTGAGAAAACCCAGGCCCAAACCCGGCTTCGTCGGCCGATTGTCGAGCACGTAGGTCACGGAATCGATCGCGACTGGTTGGTCGTCAAGGCGCTCCTTGATGAGCAGGCTGCGCTCGCCGCACGTGTCGACCCAAAGATTGTCGGCGACGATGTCCGCGCGCGCGTTTCGCGCCAGGTCGGTCAGCTTGGCCAGCCTGCCCGGGTCCATCTCGTCGTCAGCGTCGAGGACGGCGATCCATTCGCCTCGAGCCACGTCGAGCGCCGCGTTGCGCGCGCCGCCCGGCCCGGAATTGCTGGCGAGCTTGACCAGCCGCAACCGCTCGTCGCGGATATCTTCGACGACGCCGATCGTTCCGTCCGTAGACGCGTCGTCGGCGACGATCACTTCGAGCGAGACGCCCGCCTGAGTCAGCGCCGAGGTGAGCGCGCGGCCGATGTACTGTTCGGCGTTGAAGGCGGGGACTATGATGCTGACGTCAGGGCTCTCGGTCATGTCGGGCAGTCTACAGGGACGGGGTTAGCCTGGGTAAATGCTGTCGCAAGCCGCCAGCGTCGACGTCGCGGTGTGCACCTATCGCCGTCCTTCGCTCGAGGCCACGTTGCGTTCGCTAGCGTCGCAGCAACTGCCCGCGAAGACGCGCATGCGGGTGACCGTGGCCGACAATGACGAAACGCCGAGCGCGCAGGCGATGGTCGAGCGGCTGGGGGCGGAACTCGGGTTGGACCTCGCGTATGTCCACGCGCCGGCGCGCAACATATCGATCGCCAGGAACGCCTGCCTGGAGGCGGCCCGGTCGCCGCTGCTGGCCTTCATCGACGACGACGAAGAGGCCTCGCCGACCTGGCTCGGCAGTCTGCTGCGGCGCCTCGAGGAGACGGGCGCCGACGTCGTCTTCGGCCCGGTTGATGCGGTCTACCAGGACGATGCGCCGCGCTGGATGCAAACCGCCGAGCTGCACTCGATCCGCCCGGTGGACCGCCCTGGCCGCGGCATCGAGACGGGCTACTCGTGCAACGTCCTTTTTCGGCGCGACCGGCTGAACGGGCTTGCTTTCGATCCGGAACTTGGGCGCAGCGGCGGCGAGGACACGATGTTCTTTCATCAGATGCGCGCGCGGGGCGCCGCTTTGGACTACGCCCCCGGGGCGCTGGTGACCGAGATCGTGCCGGCCTCGCGGGCTCGGTTGGGTTGGCTAGTGAAGCGAAGTTTCCGCACTGGCCAGACGCATGCCCGTCTCCTGAAAGCCCAGCGGAGATCGAGCGTGGGAGAGGCTTTGATCGCCTCCGCGAAGGCCGGCTACTGCGCTGCGCTTACCGCGCTCAACGCCTTCTCACCAGCGCGGAGAAGCCGCGCGCTGGTGCGCGGCGCACTGCACTGCGGCGTCGTGGGAAGCTTGCTGGGCTTCGCCGACCTTCGACTCTACTGATCTGACGCGGCCAGCTCCGCGGGCGTACCTCGACGCCCCGGCCCGCCGAGCACCTCGCTCCAGAAGCCCAGCGACCAGGCGGCGTGCATGATCATCGCGGCGGGGCCGGCGGCCAAGGCGCAGGGCTGGCGCGCGCGCATGCCGAGCAACAGGCCGTAACCGAGGCAGGCGACCGCCCACAGCGCAGCGGGGACCGCCAGCGGCGGGAAGGCGAGCGCCGGGGCGAGCAACAGGACGGCCGGGGCCACCAGCAGCGGCGCCAGCTGGCGGACTTTCGGGCGAGTCCGGTGGCGCAGAAGCGTCTGGGCTCGACCCCTGCCATAGCGCCGGTACTGCGTGAAGAGGGACCGGGCGGTCGCGCGCGGGTGGTAGGTGATCGCCAATTCGTCAGCCAGCCAGATTCGACCGCCCGACTTGGCGAGCCGCACGTCCAGCTCTGCATCTTCGTTGGCCACGAAGGTCTCGTCGTAGCCGCCAATCGCTTTGAAGCGGGCCATCGCAAAGAGGGCGTGGTGGCCGTGGTCGATCCAGCCGCCGCCGGAGAGCCGGCGATGTGCCGCGCCGCCGGTTCCCAGGCGCGAGTTCTGCGCTGCGGCCACCGCCTGCTGGAAGCAGGCGTGGCCCTCGGTGACCATGGGCACGACGACCGAATCCGCGCCAACCCGTTGCGCGGTTTCGACCAGGCCGCGCACGAACCTCGGCGGATAGCCCGCGTGAGCATCCATTCGCACCAGCCAGTCGCGCCCAGCGCCAAAGCGTTCGACCGCCAGGTTCACGCCGGCGCTCTGCACGCGGCGGGGATTGGCCAGCAGGCGGATGCGCGGATCCCTGTGGGTGGCCGCTTCCACGGCCTCGCGCGTGCCGTCCGTGCTGCCGCCGTCGGCGACCACGATCAGCAGCGGCGCGTCCGGTTCGTCGGCGATCAGGGCGTCCAAGATCGCCGGAAGGGTCCGCGCCTCGTTGAGACACGGAAGGACCACTAGTACGCTCGAAAGAAAAGCCTCGGCCTGGGTCACGCCACCCGCCCACCCAGCGCCTGGACCAGCGCTGCGCAATCGGTCTCGGTGCAGACGAGGTCGGATCGCGGGATGTCCGAGGTCCGCCGCGCCAGATTGAGATAGGCCGCCGGGGTCAGCGCCTGCAGCGCCGGAAGGAGTTCGGCCGCAGCGTCGTTCAAGAGGAGACCGGCGCCCCGCGCGGCCAGCCAGCGCCCGGTCTCGACGGTTTTCAGCGCAATCGGCACGGCGCCATAGAGCTGGCCCTCATAGAGCCGGTTGGGCAGCAGCCACGCCGAGTTCAGCCCCGCCTCGAAGAAGTCGATCGCCCACGTGAAGTGCACGGCGCCATAGAGGTCTGCAATCTCGGCGGGCGCGTAGGGCCCGCCGAAGCTGAGGTTCGGCGTGTTCGCCACTTGGCCGAAGAAATCGTCGAATTCATTGAGACTAGGTCGGCCACGAATCTCGACCTGTACCAAGCCGTCGCCGGCGACCGCCAGGGCCCGAAGAATTTCCAGGCTGCGACGGCAGCGTATCATGCCGAACCAGCCGATGCGCCATGGGGGACCTGGCGGACGGCGGCCTTCGGTTGCCAGTCCCGAGGGCGCGAACTCCAGTGCGAGGTTCTCGACCAGGCGCACCTGTCCTACCGGCCTCGACCATGCCTGGAAGTAGCTTGTCGCGAAGGCGGCGGAGCTGATGATTGTAAGAGCCACGTCGCTGAGGATCGCGCCTTCAAGGGCGCGCAGGAAGGCGCCGACCGGCGAGCGGCTGACCAGCAGGCGGTGCACGTCGAGCAGCTCGTAGCAGAGCCGCGCCCCGGGCGCTCTGCACCTGGCCGCGCGACCGACCACCAACATCTCGAGATTGCGCGCTAGGATCACGTCCACGCCGGGCAGGTCGGCGCTCCAGTTGCGGGACGATAGGATCGCGCCCGCGACCGATCCGGCTCTGCTAAGGAGCTTTGCGTCCTGAGTGCGCCCCAGATCAATCGCCGGCGCGCCTGCGACCGAGGTCACCGCACCCTCATTGCGACGGAACCCGAACACCGCGACGTCGGCGCCGCCGGCTCGCAGCATCCGCACCCGACGTTCGACAGCCGGGTCGGTCAGATCATGGACAAAATAGGCGACGCGCACGCGAACCATCCCCGTTTACCCGCCCCAATAGGCGACGGGCGCGGGCAAGCGAAGCGCTTTGCAAGCACTTCGCCAGCGAGCGATCGCGACGCCGTCGAGACGCTCAGGCCGCCAGAATGCCCTGAGCTCCGGTCAAGCTGGACCTTGAGCGAGGCGAGACCCTCGACGGCGGCCCGCTTATCGATCACCCGCCGCGATTTTCGCCTGTCGCGCGATCTCGTTGAGACTCCGCCGCAGCGCCGTGTTTGATAGCAAGCTACAGTGTTCGCTGTGGCGCGCTGCGCCGTAGTTGGACGACGACGTGGGGGATTTCGATGCTTAAGAAGGTGCTTGTCGCAACTGCGGCGCTGGCGTTGAGCGCGGTTTCCGCGCACGCCGGGACGGTGGTGCTCGTCGACAACTTCGACTCGGATGCGCAAACCCTCAATTGGCCGGGCGACGCGGTGTTCACTTCGCAACCGCCGCCAGGCAACGTGGACGGGCTGCCGTCCGTCGACCTGATCGGAACCGGCGGCCCCTTTGACTTTCAGCCGGGCCACGGCAACTACGTCGACCTCGACGGTTCGACAGCCGAGGGAAACACGCCCGCCGGCGACCTCGTATCGAACGCGCCGTTTGGGGCGGGCACGTATGATCTCTCGTTCCTCCTGGCCGGCAATCTCCGCGGAACTCCCGCGCAGACGCTGGACGTGTTGCTTGGCAGCACCCTGATCGCCACCCTCACGCCGAGCAATACGCAACCGTTCACGCACTACAACTTCGTGTTCTCGTCGTCGGGCGGCAACTTGGAGTTCAAGGAGCTCGGCCCGGCCGACGATCGGGGCAACCTGCTCGACAACGTGACACTGATCGCGGGCGTGCCTGAACCGGCCAGTTGGGCGCTGATGATCCTCGGCGTCGGCGCTATCGGCGGCGCGCTGCGGCTGGCGCGGCGTCGGGAAGACGGCGCGGGGTTCGCCGCGACCTAGCGACGTTTCAGCTTCCAGTTCGAAAGGCCGCCCCGGCAGCGCTCCGACAATTCTGCGCCCTTCCTTGACTGACCGGACGGCGGGCAGCGCAGCCCCGCCTCGGCGACGCGATCTCCGGCTCTCTTTGTCCGCTGCGGGCGCGAAACCTCGAGATGTTGGTTCTGGCTCGCGCCGCGCAGAAGTCCAGAATGCGAGGGGAGTGAGCCTCGCGGGCCCAGAAAATACTGCCTCAGACGGCGGCGAAGAGCGGGCCTGTGTTGCGCCGCGAGAGCCGGAGCGCAGCACCGGCCAGGCCGACGCCCATGATCAACAGCGCGACCAAGCGGCCGGCTCGGGGGTCGGGGCGACGTTGATCTGCGCGATTTCGAACGAGTTCTGGCTCGACGGACGCACGCACGATATGCGGCTCGCGAGCCGTAGCACTTCGGTGCTGCGTGCTCTGGCCGCCGTGCGCAGCTGGAGCCCGGGGCCTCGCCCAAGTCAATGCCGTGCTGGGGGGCGCGGAAGTGGTGCTCTTCGGCTTTCGCCGCAACAGCGAGCCAGTGGCGTCAGTGGCGGCGCGCCAGCTGTCCCCCCAGCCTGCAGCATGCGGACCCGCCGGCTTACGGCCGCGTCGGAGAGATGACGAAATAGGCGATACGCACTCAAGGGCCCCGCTCAAGCGCATGCCGAGGCACAGGGGCCGCGCCGCATGAACTGAAGGCCCGACCTGATGCGGACCTCGCAACCGGGTGCGATGATCGATTCCTCCTGCGGTTCACAGGGTCGCGAGGCGAACGCCGGCCCACGACGTCAGCCCTTCGCGGGCGCACGCGGACCGGTTGGCGCAGGCGGCGCATAGCCTTTTTGGTAGACGATCTTGGCCTTCGCTCTGAGCCCGTTGAGTGCCGCATCGAACTGGTTTTGCACCGCCATCCTGCCCATCAGCTGAGTGGCGAGAGCCGCTTCCTGCTCCTGAGTGCCCACCACGGGTTCACGGGCTGTGATGACAATGCCGAGGACGACGTTGCCCTGACGGAAAAACTGGAGCTGGTTCAGCGGCGCGGCGACCAATCGGGCGGAGAGTTGATCGGGCATCTGCGCGGTGTCCAACACCACCGATTTCTGATCGACGGTCACGTTGAGCGCCTTAAGTTTCGACAGAACCTGGGGCAGGTCATTCGCCCCTTGAAGCGACTTGAGGTCGTCCGCCGTCTCGAATCGGATCTCCTGCGTCTGCATGCGAGCGCGCTGGGCGAACTGGTAGGGGTGCGCAGCCTCTAAAGCCGCGATTGCCGCCGGTGTCGGCGGCCCGCTCGACTTGACTAACTTCGCCACGGCTTTTTCCGCAAGAAAGGTCTGCTGAATGCGCACGAGGTCGCTGGGGTACCCGGGATAGGAGTTGAGCTTCTGCTCGTGGGCGTACTGCGCCAACAGAACCCGTGCAATGACGCGCTGGAGGACCGCCTGCGCGCTCTGGTTTCTTCCGGACGCCTGGGCTTCGGACACCAGGTCCTGATTTGTGATTTCCTTGCCGTTGACGGTCGCCACAACCTGGCCGGACGGGCCTCCGGGCTTGCACGCGACGACGGCGAGCGCCAGCGCACCAACCGCTAAGATGTTGGAGAGTTGCCCGCCGCGCGGCGGCCGGGCGGTTGAATCCGATTGCGGCTGGGAGTTCTGGCTGTCAGAAGATCGACCCACGTGTCCTCCTCGATCGATGGGCGTGCTGCCGAAGCGCAACGGAGCAGCAGTTGAAGACGATTTACGACGTGATCGCCATCGGATTGTTTGCCGGCCTGGCGATCCTGTTTCTGCAACGCTCGGCGAGCCGCGAAGAGGATCCCATCCCGATATGGAAGTATGGTGTTCCCGCAGTCGGTTGCGCCTTGGCGGATTATCTAGGCAACCATGATGAAGCGATCGCCTCGATTGGCATTTTCTTGGCCGTTGCGGTGTTTTCCATCATAGCGCTGCGGCCCTTTCACCGTGATCCGTCCGCCTAGCTGCGCCGATCAATATTTCGCGCCCTGTTGGTCCGGAGCTGGCGATCAGATTGCGGGTGAACGTTACTAGGGCTTTTTCGCCTCTCCCCATATCCGCTCCGAACGTCGAGCAGCGAACCAGAACGCCATCCGGGATGATGCCACGAACGCCGAGGTTCAGCATCACTAGTCTTTGCCCGGTCAGATCCCGCGGAAACGCGTTGGATATGCGAGTCCAGTAGAGCACCTGCTCCGTTCTGTCCTCCCGCACCGCGAGGAATGACTTGGCCGCGATGACTTCGCCCGTCGCGGAAGGGATGTCGGTCGCTCGGTCATCGAGGACCGAGAAGCCGGAACTCGCATAGCAGACTTCAGGCCGATGTACTTTCATCAGCCCGCTCTGAGCAGCACCGTAGGCCACCAGAAGCATCATCGTCGGCAGACCCGGCCCAAGATAGGCGCGCGCACATACTTGATCGTAAACATCGCTCGGCTGGCCCGCGTCAGGGAGGATGAGGCCATGCCCCCCTGCGACGCTCCAGGGGCCCACCTGCGCGGGTATCACATCCTCAAGCCGGCTGCTCCCCAGGGTCTGCTCGTGTCGCCGCGGGGTGATCGCCAGGGCGCCGCCGGCCACCATGGCGAAGCCCGCCCCCACAAAGAGCGAACGCCGGGAGAGGTTCTCGGAGCGCAGATCCACCGCGTGTGTCTCAGGCGGGCTCAACAGAGCTCCCCTTCTTGAACGCGAACCTTGCCGCCATGAAGTCGACCCCGACCACGCCCAACAGCGCCACCAGGAAGGCGAGGAAACCCGCGCTTTCGTGGAGGTAGCCTTGCGCGACCGCATCGCCAAAATAGTGTGTAAGGGCAATCACCGCCATAACCCGGGCGAGGTTGCCGGCAATGGCGAAGACGATGATCGGCACGATCATCAAGGCCAAGTACCACCACTTCGACCCCCGACGAAGGTAGAGGTAGACCAGTCCGACTGCGGTGAGGCTGAAGAGCGAGTTCATGCCGGAACACGCGTCCTGCACTGCGATATTGTACTGATCGATCAGAATGTTGAGCCCGTCCCGAACGATCGAGAATCCCATGGCCTGGAAGATCCTCACCGAAGCCTCGGTGATCAGCAGCCGAAGGTGCACGGTCAGGAACCAGCTCAGCGTGTAGGGCGGCGGCAGGGCGAAGATGAGATAAGCGACCGGAAACCAGCCGCGGGCGAGCCCCGAAGCGCCGACCGTTGCGTAGAGGCCTGCGAGACCTAGCCCATAGAGTCCATAGCTCTCGACCTCGAACTGATCCGACACCCGACCCAGGAGATAGACCAGGGCCGCCGCAAAAAAAAACGCGACGGACAGCGCCAACGAGCCGGGTCTACCGGCCCGCCGCATGTGCGGCCATTCGCGAAATAGCAGCCACAAGCCGATGGCGAGCACCACCGGGCCCTGCTCGCCCTGCTCGCTGGCCCAGCTCTGACGGGCGTTGGCGACAAGCGTCGGGATGGCCACCAGCGCGAGCCCGAGCCACAGGGCAGCTGCGCGCCAGGGCAGCTTCGCCAGCGCCGCGAACCTTTGCGCGCCGTGCTCTCGAACCGTCGTCATATGCGCAGACTAAAGCACAAACTGTGCCATGACTGCACGCGGCGAACCTCGCTGCTCAGACTCTTGATTGCTCTAGTCAATTAATCGGCCCAAACCCTCTCGGACTCTGCGTTGAACAGACCTCACGAACTCATTTTCGACTGTTTATCTGGGCCGGCGCGGCGCCCATACCCGATGGGCTGCGTCGATGCGCTGACCTAATAGGACCCGCGTCGCGCGAGCACCGCCGGAACCGTCGACAACACGATTCGAATGTCGAGCAGTAGAGATCGAGACTCGGAGTAGTTGATATCAAGCGCGACGCGCTCATCATAGGAAAGATCACTGCGCCCTCTGACTTGCCACAGACCAGTGATTCCGGGACGACACGCGCAATACGCTCCAAAGTTCGACTTATACCGCTCGATTTCAGCAATCACGATCGGCCTGGGCCCGACGATACTCATTTCCCCGACCAGAACATTCCACAACTGTGGGAGTTCGTCGAGGCTGCTCGCTCGAAGGAAGCCTCCCAGTCGCGTGAGGCGGGGATCGCGACGCAGCTTATGACAGGCCTCCCATTCCGCCCGCGCTTCGGGATGCTCAGTGAGGTGCTGCGCCAGAATTCTGTCTGCGTTGACCACCATACTGCGGAATTTCCAGCAACGGAAAAGCCGGCCCATCCGGCCCACGCGAACGTGGCCATACAGGGCCGGACCGCCGTCCCATAACCAGATGAGGGCGGCCAGCGCGAGCATCAGGGGCGCCAGGGCGATCATCGCCACGACAGCAACGAAAAGGTCGAAGACCCTCTGCGCCACGAGGCCCCCGGTTTTATGGACGCGCACCTCCTCGGCAAAGGCCGTACCGTCCCGAACTAGAAGTCTCTGCTCTCACTTGAGCCCCCTCACTATCCGGGTCTCCTACAAGAAACGGGCCACGCGGCAAGGTTCAACCGCATTCTGTCGCGTTGCGGTAAGACGCCCCGTTTTGCGAACAATTCCGGCGGCCCTGCGGCCACGGCGCCCGCACGCCGTGCGTTGCATGCCGCAAGCTAGAGCCGCGGACCCTGAGGTTACCTGGCTCTCCGTCGATCGAGCGTTCATGCGGCCGCCCCGACAATGTCGTTGCCGAGCCCCTCGAAGAAGAAGCCAACTTCAACATCGAGCGCCGTCGCGAGCGTCCAGAGACGAGCCGCTGAGATTTTGGTGGCTCCTACCTCGTATCGGTGAATTTGCTGGAACCGGACGCCGATCGCGTCCGCTAGTTGCATCTGCGTCAAACCGAGCAGGCGACGACGAAGGCGTAAACGGCGGCCGAGGCGAACGTGAAATTCATCGACCGGGCCATCGACGACCCCTCTCCGCTCCTCCGTGTCTGATCTATCAAGTGTCCCAGATTGATCAGGCGCAGCGCCTCTCAGTTGTGCAGTGGTTACGCGTTCCATAGGTGACGACGCCAAGCTGACAGGGCCTTTCCGGGCCGGATCACACCTAACGCTAGAAAGTAACACTTTAGCAACGCTCAATCTTCCATGGCAAAGCTTCCGACCCCACGTTTCCGTCGCCCTCATCTGAATCCCCATAGCTTTTCTATCGTTCGGCGCGAGAGGGGACGGACATCTCACCCTCGGCGGCAGCGTGTGTGCAATCCGCTGCCGCCTGCGCAGCCCTCCTTCTTCCCCCACAACCTTGCTGCGAACAGCGACACGCTCGACCTGGGTTGAACCCCGGACACGGTCCACTTCTCGACCTGACAATCGATGTTCGAAAGCCCCAGGAGGTGGGGTCGCGCGCTCATGGACTCGGTTTTGCAGTTCGGTCGGGGATTCGGTTGGAGATTTGAGCGTGGTTGGAGCAATGCCCCGAGTTCTAACGGTCTGCCCCACAACGGGACAAACTGTGCCAACGCAGGCCGTGATGACAATCGAGGCGCTGATGCGCCTCAAGGGCGGAGTGGCCTTCTACTGTTCGGCTTGCAGCAGATCTCACTTGGCTGAGCGACGTCGTCTGTGGCTCGAAACCGCAGACCAGCCGCTTGGTGGGCCACGGCCCGAAAGATCCAGGGCGACGTCAAGTTTCGCAGCGCGAGTACGCCAGCTGCGCGCACCGATTGTCCGCTAGGGGTCCCGCGCAGCCAGCCTCGCACGTCGGCAAACCCGCCTACTGGCCGCAGCCTGCAACGGGTCGCTCGCTCGCTAGGGTCCCATTGAAGCGAGTCAATGATGGGTTCCTCCCGGTCGGGTTGCCCCTACCCTTCCGCGCAAGGCGCGTCTCGAGCCGCGATCGGGCCAAAGTAATGATGTGGAGGCTATCGATGCGGAGCGCGGCGGCGGTGGCAGCTTGGCTGCTGGCGGCGTTCGTGTTGTTCGCGACCTGGTGTCCTCAGCCGCTTCGGCCCCATCTTGCCGACCCCGGCATCGAGCGGTTCGGCGCCTTCTTTCTGACGGCGGCGATGTTCGTCGTGGGCTACCCCCGTAGGGCGCTCCTTATCGCGTTTGGCGCATTGGCCTTCGCCGTCGTGCTTGAATTGGGACAGTTCGTTGCGCCCGGCCGCGACCCGGGCGTGCCCGATGTCGTCGCCAAGATCCTTGGCGGCCTCACAGGCGCCCTTGCGAGCTATCTGACGCTCCGGGTCATTGGCGACGCGGCGCGCGCCTGGTCCCAGCCGAGCGAGCCTTGACGTCCAGCTATTGGTCGAGCCAGCGGGAACGGAATTCTCTCGCCAGCGCCCGCCGTCCAATCGTGGGGGCCCTCTCAACTTCGACTTGGAGGAAGCGCCGCGCTCCGTCCTGAAGCCTGACTGCGGTCAGCACGCCCGTCGCGTAGGCGCCGGTGTCGACGTTGATCCGATGCGGGCCGGAGAAAGGCGCTTCAGTCGGGGTGTGGCCATGAACCACGATCTTCTCGTGCGGCCTAACCGCCGCCAGAAACTCACCTCGGATCGTGAGGAGGTCCTGTTCGCTCTGCTCAATCAGGGGAACGCCCGGGCGGACGCCCGCGTGTACGAAGACGTAGTCCCCATAAACAACCTGTGTCTCGAGGGAGGACAGAAACTTGAGGTGACGGGGCGGCACCTGGGTCGCGAATGCGTCGCGCGCGCCAGCCCAGGCGCTGGGGCCCGCGTCGATCGACGGTGGGGCTACACCGTAGTCAATCAACGTCTCGACGCCTCCGTGCGCCGCCCAGATCGGACCCATAGCCGGGTCCTTGAGGAACTGGAGCAGTGTCCGCTCGTGGTTGCCCATCAGCGTGCGGACCTCGAACCCGGAGCGGCGTACTCTGAGGACGCGATCGATGACGCCTTTCGAAGACGGGCCCCGATCGACGTAGTCCCCGACAAAGATCAGCACCGGCCTGGCGGCTGGTTTTGAAGCGATCACGTCGGCGGCGATCTGGGAGAGCAGGGCCTGCAACAAGTCCTCCCGACCGTGCAGGTCGCCCACCGCATAAACCATCCGTCCGTCAGTGGATGCTTGCCGCGGAGGCTCCGGCTTTCTTTTTCGCGCGAACACGGGTCGGGCTTCCTAATTCAGGGCCTTATGCCGGCACAGCGGGCGCAACTTTACGGAGCGCATGGCGCCGACCGTGACGCGGAAGAGTTGCGCATCCTGTTCGTCATTTCGCTCGCAAGGCGAGGAATGTCCCATTGGAGTTTGACTCCTCCGGAGCCGGTGCTAACACCGAAACCGGCTCACGCGAGCATAGCCTTAGTCTAGGCGGTCTTGCCACTTCACCCATGCAGATTCGCTCGTCAAAAATCTATGGCCTGACGGCTGCCGACGACGAAGCGCCGACTGCACTGCGGCGGGCGCTGTTGTGTGGCGCAACCATCCTTCCGCTTATACTTGGCGCCTCCTTCTTCTCTGCACAGACGACTTCCTCTGATGCGTCGCGAGGCCATGTCGTTGCCTCCCACTATCGCTCTTCGGCGACGCCCGTGGTCGCAGCGCCGGCGCAGGTCGTCGCCCCGCAGGCGTTCGCGCAAGTGACCCCGGAGGAGGCCCAGGCGATCAACGCCAGCATTCCCTTCTCGCTGGAGCCCATTCCCACGGCCAAGCCGTTCATGCTGGCCGCAACCGATCCCGTGGTTCAGGCCAACGCCCAGACCTGCCTGACGATGGCGGTATATTACGAGGCCGCCAACCAGGGCGTCGTCGGCGAGGCGGCGGTCGCGCAGGTCGTCCTCAACCGACTAAGAAGCCCGATCTTCCCGAAGTCGGTCTGCGGCGTCGTTTTCCAGGGCTCGGAGCTCCCGACAGGCTGTCAGTTCACGTTCACCTGCGATGGATCGCTCAGCCGGCGCCCGGACGCCGCGGGTTGGAAACAAGCTTCCAAGGTAGCTGAGCGAGCGTTGAACGGCTACGTCGAGCCGTTGGTGGGCGAGGCGACGCACTTTCACACGGTCTGGGTCGTACCTTACTGGGAATTCAGCGTCATCAAGGTGGCGCAGATCGGCGCGCACATCTTCTATCGAATGGACGGCCCGCTGGGATTGCCCGGCGCGTTCGTCGGTCGCTATGCCGGCGTGGAAACGCCGCCGCTCAAACTGGGCAATGAGATCCCTGTTGCTGGTCCCGCGCCGTCCGATGACGCGTCAACCGCGCCGATCAAGGTGTCGGCGATATCTGAACAGGCACTTCCGACTGCCGCCGTCTCAGCGGCGCCTACGATGAGTCCGGCCTTGGCTCCAGCAATCCCCAAAATGGTACCCCTCCCCTCGCCCGTAAACGATCTCGCGCCCAGACAGCGCCTCGCGATTCCGTCTAACTGGTAAGGTGCGTTGGAGCTGGGTTGAAAGAGGCGCGTGGTCGTGGCGCCCGCTAGCCTGACGCTCAGGCGCCACGAGGCGGACTTCGGACTCTGATCATCAGGGGGGCACTCGTGTCCTCGATCGCGGCAGGCCAGAAGGGTCAGCCCCGACGGGCGCGTTTCGCTCGTGCTGAGGATTGAGTTGCCACATAGTTCTCGGTGCGTGCAGCACATGTCCGGCTATACGCATTAATCTACAGGTGACACTGTTCGACGGAAACGTAGGCCAAAACGCCGGCACGAGAGCTCCCTTGCTGCCGCCAGACGCTTTCCAGCCGAGCTTCGTCCCGGCGCGCGGCAACATTGGCGCAAATGGCGGCGAAGACGAAGGACCGCCTAGACGACCACGCCTAGCGCGGCCGCGACGGCGGCGATCACGCTGTCCCAATCGCGCGGCGCAGGCTGGTGGAAGAGTCGCGCGGTGGGGCGCCAGGGACTGTCGTCGGGGGCCACGAGGGCGGTGGGCATTGTCAGTCTGAACTCGCCATTGGGGTTCCGGCGCCGGTTTCCGAGCCGGTCGGCGGTCCCTGTGCCTCGTCTCGACCTGCGCGAACCCGGCTGGCCGCCCGAAAAACAGGGCGCCGCAACGAAAAATCTCCCGCTGAGAGAGCTTGCCTGCTGACTGCGCGCACCGCCAGCGACCCGGTCAAGCGGGCTCTCTCTATCGCTGGCGATTCTCCCCGACCTTCGTGAGCCGATAGGCTCCGCTGAGCCCTGCGCTTGCAGGTCGCACTTGTTTTTGCGCAAAACTACACAATTTGCTGTGGTGGATTTTCAGCCGCGAAAGTGAGCCATGACCACCATCCTTTTCGTCGCCCTTGCGACCGCCGATGCCCAAGGCGGGTACCGTGCGACGTTTCCCGACCTGCCAGAGCGCGTGGTCCAGGCGCCCGATCTCGCCGAGTTGCTGCTTGGCGCACGCCAGACGCTCGCGGCTCACCTGCAACAGACAGCCGACACCGGCGAAACCTGGCCCAAGCCGACGCCGATTGAGCAGATGAGTCTCACGCCCGGCGTCATCCCGGTGCTGGTGGACGTGACCGTGGAAGACACGCCGGTCCGCGTGAACATCTCGCTGGGAGAGCGGCTGCTTCAACGCCTGGACGTCGCCGCCGAGGCCAAAGGCATGACCCGTTCGGGCTTCATCGCCCAGGCGGTGCGCGTCAGCCTCGGCGAACGGGGGCCGGTCCCGGAGTTCGAGGCGGCGACGCGCAAGTTGCAGGACGAGTTGCGGACGCTCGTCCGGAAGGTCAACGACAGCGTCGGGCCGAACTCGACATTCGGCCGCCGGATGGCGGAGCTCGACGACCAGATCTACGAAGGTGTGCGCAACGCCGCGGACAGCGTGTCGGCCGCCATGACTCGGCGGCGCGAAGCCAGCAAGGCCGCCGCCGAGGCTGCGCGGCCTGAGCCGCCGCCTGCCGCGTGAGCGGGCTCTTCCAACCTTGATTTGACCGCGGCCGACAGAAGGCCGCCGCCTGGAGACTTGCGCCGATGATCCGCACCGACGCCGAACTCAGATCCATTCGCGACGGCGTAAGCCTGGTCGGGCGGCTGTCCGACGGCATCGTCCGGCTCGGCCCCTTCAGCCTTGGCGTCGATGGCGTGCTCAGCTGGATTCCGGCCGTTGGCGAGATCTACAGCCTGGGCGCGGGCGCCTTCATCCTGGTGCAGGGCGTCCGCGCCGGCGTGCCGGCGACCGTCCTGGCGCGCGCGGCGCTGATTCTCGGCGTTCGCACATTCGGCGACGCCGTGCCGTTCGCAGGTCCCGTGTTCGCCGACCTGTTCACAGCGCACAAATGGGCGGCCAGCATGGTCGTCGAGGCTATCGATCGCCGGCTCGGCGTACCCGACAGGCCGCCGCGCGGCCGCCGCTGGCGCGCGCGGTCAGCGCTCGCCGCTTAGCCGCCGGCAGGGCGGGCGCCGGATTGAGTGCGACCCAAGATCTGTTTCGCGCCCGCAGGCTGCGCAACATGCGGCTGGCGGCGACAGGTCTCCTGGCGTCCATGGCGGCGCTCTACGTTGTGCTTGGCTTCTGGGTGAGCGCCGCGCCGTGGCTGGCGTACATCAGAGCGTTCGCCGAAGCGGCGACGGTGGGGGCCTGTGCGGATTGGTTCGCGGTGACGGCGCTCTTTCGCCATCCCCTTGGGCTTCCGATCCCCCACACCGCCATCATCCCGCGCAACAAGGATCGGATCGGGGATGCGTTGGGCGCCTTCATCGCCGACAATTTCCTGACCCTCGCGGTCCTCGAAGCCCGGCTGCGGCAGCTCGAAATCGGACGATGGGGCGCAGGCTGGCTGAGGCAGCGAAAGAACGCGGCCCTGGTCGCCGAGCGATTTGTGAAGCTGGCGCCCGAACTGCTCGCCTTCTCCACACCTGAAGCGCGCCGGCGGTTCGTCGGGGCCATTGCGTCTGACGTCATCGCCGCCGTGCCGGCCGCACCCCTGGCCGCCGGCGCGCTGCGCGCCATCTGGGGCGACGAGCGCCGCGCCGCGATCATGGACGCCGGCTTGGACCTCATCGCGAGGGCGCTGGCGCAGAACGAAGCGCTGATCCGGGCCGAGGTCGCCGGTCGCACGTACCGCTGGCTGCCACGATGGGTGGATCAGAAGATCGCCGATGCGATCCTGCAGGGCCTGGCCCAGACCATCACCGAGATGCGGCAGCCGGGACACGCCTGGCGGGATCGGGTTTCCAGTTACGTGGACGACTTCATCGACCGGCTCGAAACGGACCCGGTGCTCGGCGCCAAGGCCGAAGAGATCAAGCGACAGATAACGTCCCATGCCATCTTGGCCGACCGCCTGGGCGACATCGGCGACGCGCTGGAGAGCTGGCTGCGCCCAACGACCGACGAGCAGGCGAAGGCCCTGACCGAGCGGCTCGCGGGCTGGCTGAGCGGGCTGGGCGGCTGGCTGTACGAGCAGGACGAGGCGATCGCGATCTTCAACGACTGGGCGCGGCTGGCGCTGCAGCGAAGCGTCGCGCCGCGCCGCCGGCAGATAGGGCGCATGATCGCGGGCGTGGTCGCATCCTGGGAGGTCGGCAGCGTGGTCGAGAAGCTCGAGCTGCAGGTCGGCGCGGACCTTCAGTACATCCGCATCAACGGCGCGATCGTCGGCGGCCTGGTGGGCCTCGCGATCTTCACGCTCTCGGGCCTCTTGCATCTCGGATGATGTCCTCCGCTGCGGAAGCGGGCGGGAACGTGCGCTGCCCTCTTCCGCAGCAGGATCAGCGCTGCGTTTCGCGCCGGTGGGCTTCCTCGGCCTGCCTGAGCTGCTCTTGAGCCTCCTCCAGGAGGTGCTCGAGGTTGGCGCGCTTCGCCGGATCGCGCTCCGTTTCAAGCTGTTGGCGGAAGTGATCGATGTTCCGCCGCGCGACGAAACGATCCATGGCTGACCTCGCCGGCCATCGTGACCAGACATAGTGTAGCGCGCTGCGCGGCCTTGTGGATTGCTATCTTGTCGCGATCGCGGCGCGGCGATTGCCTGGCCCCCAAACCGCCTGTCCCGACCGGGCAGCCGCCCGTCAATAGAGGCCCTGATACGCCTGCGCCAGGCGGTGGATCTCGTCCGGGCGCAGTCGGGCGGCGATGTCGCGCATCCGCTCGTAGACGTCGTTGCGCCGCTGCCCTGCGCGGAACGCGATCAGCTGGCGCTCCAGGTAGGCGGCGTTCTGGCCCGCGATCACCGGCGCCTCGATCGGGCCGCCGGAGTCGCGCGCGTGGCAGGCCTCGCAGGGCGGGATGCGGCGGGCGGGATCGCCGCGTCCGACCAGCCGCGTGACGTAGTCGGAGTCCGGATCGAAGTAGGCGCGGCCGAGGATCGAGCCCGCCCGCTGATGGCCGAAGTAGGACGCCACCTGGGCCAGCTGGTCCGGGGTGAGGGTCTGCGCGATGGCGGTCATCTGGTCGTTGACGCGGGCGCCGGAGCGGAAGTCGGAGAGCTGCTTGTAGATCGCCGCCGGCGACTGGCCGGCGAGCTTGGGGAACTGGTCGCTGACCGTCAGCCCGTCCTCGCCATGGCAGGAGGCGCAAAGGCCGCTGGCGAGCTCGGCGCCCGGCCGCTGGTCGGCGGAGGCGAGGATCGCCAGCGTGTGGGGCGACCACACCACCTGCGAGACCGGCTGGGCGACGGCGCTGACCGGCGGCTGCGGCTGCGCCGGCGTGCCGGGCTTGACCCCGACCGCCCGGCAGATCGCGGTCCAGGCGTCGATGCCCGCGCCAGGCGCCTGGGCGAGCGGCAGGACGATGAAGCCGAAGACGATGGAGAAGGTCAGCGCGCCGGCCACGACGGCGGCTGCGGCCAGTCCCCAGCGCCGGTCGTCGGGCCGGTCCTCTGGCCTGGGCTCGGTTGCGGGACGGGGGTCTTCGCTCATGACCTAGCGCCCTCCCAGCGGATGGATGATCGCCTGCGGCGAGGCCCCCATGAAAAACTGCATGATCGGGAAGCCGTAGGCGGCGACCATGAGCACTGCGACGAGGACGTTCCACAAACCAAAGCCGTTCAAGGCCTTCGGCACGTGCGTGGCCGGATGCGCCGCCAGCGCGTACGCGTAGCTCTGGCCGCTCGGGAGCGGCTTCCAGCTGGACCGCGGCAGCAGGTTGACCACGAATAGAATCGCGCTCGCGAGCAGGATCACACCGCCGACCAGCGATACGTCCACCCACGGGCCCCAACCGTGGATGCGCGGATCGGTGTAGTCGAAGCTCGCCACCCGCCGCCACTGGCCCCCCAGGCCGAGGAAGTGCCAGGGCAGCGTCATGATCATCATGCCGATCGTCCAGAGCCACAGCTGCAGGCGCTGCAGGGCAAGGCTCGCCGGGGAGCGGCCCGTCAGGCTCGGCCAGATGTCGTAGGCGATGGCGAAGTACATGATCACCACCGTGCCGCCGAAGATCAGGTGGAAGTGCGCGGTCACCCACGAGGTGTTGTGGACCATGGCGTTCATGCCGTAGCTCATGTTGATCAGGCCGCCGAAGCCGCCGAACCACAGCATGAAGAAGGCGAGCCCGGTCGCCAGCACCATCGGCCGGTCCCACGGCAGCGCGCCGATCCAGCCGAACAGGCCCTTGCCGCCGCGCAGGCGCCCGGCCAGCTCCATCGAGGCCGAGATGGTGAAGACGGTCAGCAGCGTCGGCACCGTCACCAGCGCCGTCAGCGACATCTGCAGGAACTTGAAGCCGGTGGAGTGCTCCGGGTCCATGAACAGGTGGTGCATGCCGACCGGCAGGCTGTAGAGCAGGAAGAGCACGAAGCTCAGGCGCCCCATCATGTCGCTGTAGAGCCGCCCGCCGGCCGCCCGCGGGGCCATCGTGTAGAAAGCGATGTAGGCCGGGAAGAGCCAGAAGTAGACGATGGCGTGCAGCGTCCAGGAGAACAGCGTGCGCGAGAGCCCGACGTCGATCGTCTGGGTGAAGCCCAGCGTCGCCGGCAGGATCAGGAACAGCACCTCGACCGTCACGCCCACTGTCGTCCACAGCCACATCACCGCGTTGGCGACGGTGGCGTACATGGCAAGCGGCACCGGAACGCCCGGATTGGCGCGCTTGAACCCGGTCATCGCGACCAGCATCAACACGCACCAGATCCACGAGCCGACCACCACCATCACGAGGCCGACGTAGAACCAGACGACCGCGGTCAGCGGCGGATAGAAGGTGTAGAGCACCGAGGCCTGACCGCTGGCGATGGCGAGCACGGTCAGCACGACGCCGGCGAGCGCGAGGCCGAACGAGAACCAGGCCCAGCGCCGGCCGGGCAGTTCCCGCTTCAGCGCGGTCTCTGCCACGAAGTAGCCGAACCCCATGATGAAGAAGGTGGTCAGCACATAGGCCATCGAGACACCGTGCGCGGTGACCGACTGGTAGTAGCGCTGCGGCAGGTCGCCCGGCGCGGAAAGCGGGCTGCGCACCCACATCTGCCAGACGCCCAGGACGCACGCGAGCGCGAAGACCGCGAAGGCCACGACGAAGTGGGAAAGGATCAGGCGTCTATTGCGCGGCACAGGTCGCCCTCCCATCGGGACCAGGACGGAAGGCGCTCTTCGGCACCACGCGCACCGTCGCCATCATCTCGCTGTGACCCAGGCCGCAGAACTCGTGGCAGGGCATCAGCAGGTCGCCGGTGCGCCGGAAGACCGTGTGGACCTGCGAGATGTAGCCGGGCACCACCATGGTGTTGACGTTGGTGCCGGACACCAGGATCCCGTGGATCACGTCGGGGCTCGAGAGCCGGATCGTCACCGGCGTGTCGGCCGGCAGCAGCACGCAGCGCGGCACGAAGGCGAACTGGGTGGCGACGATCCGCGCGGTGATCTGGCCGTTGGCTTCCACCTTGGTGCCGAGGTTGCTCTCGGTGAACTCGGCCGACAGGTGCAGGCTCTGAGGGTCGAGGCGCTCGATGTTGCTGGGCGGATTGATGTGCATCGCCACGCCCGCGAAGATCACCGCGATCATGATGATGGAGACGGCGGCGATAGCGACGATGCTCCATCGCAGCTCCGCCCGGGCGACATCCCGCTCGCTGGCGTCGCTCATGTCAGCCGACCGAGCCCCTGGGCAGGAAGACGAAGAAGTAGACCGCCAGCCACGCCGCCATCAGCAGGCCGACGGTGATCCCCGCCAGTGCGAACGCGCCGCGCGGCGTCTGTTTCAAGGCCGCGTCGATCGCCTCGGGCGTCAGTCCGTCGTCGTTGGAATCCATTCAGCCGGCCCCCGCACATCGCCGTACAAACCTCAGCGCGATCACCCGATGGGCGACCGCCGGAGCCGGCGTCTCGGCACGATGGCGGCGCGAACCTCTGCCGGCCTTGACCCAGATCAAGGCGCCATGTGGGTCGAGCCGTCAATCCGTCGTTGCAGTCAGGCGATCGCAAGCGCGGGCCGATGGCGGCGCCGCGGTCTCGGGTTGACCTGGATCAAGCACCGGCGACCGTTCGCGCTCTAGATTGCAAGTCGGGTCGGCCCAGGTTCCGCCGGCCCCCGGCGCGGCCTCCTTCCGGCGTCGCCATCTCGAGGGAAGTCGCGCCTCGTGCCCCGCCCGGGGCGCGTGCTCATTGGACGCCAGCAACGCGGCAGGGCGATTTGAGCCGCATCAAGGCTGTCTCGCGCGGCCCTGCCTAAAGGTGCGAGGTCCCGAAGGAGTTCGTCATGCTCGCCCGCAAACCTTTCGCCGTCGACACGCTGGGTCCCCGGCTCGAACAGCTGATGGACTACTGGCGAAGCCTGCTGCGCGGCGAGGCTTCCATGCCGTTCGCCGACGACATCGACATGGGCAAGGCGCAGCCCTTGTGCAGCGACACGTTCGTGCTGGGCGTCTTCGAGCGGCCCGAGCGGTTCCGGCTGGACCTCGCCCACACGCCGTTTGCGCCCGACGTCGCGGCGAATCTGGTCGGGCGCTTCCTCGACGAGATCGATCTGCCGACGCCGCTGGAGTTCCTCCGCGCCCAGGCGGACGCGACGGTGGAGGGCCTGTCCCCTACCCTCTATCGCCATCAACCGTCGGGGTCCGAACAGCCCTACGCAAGGCTGCTGCTGCCGGCATGGGGCGAAGGTCAGATCAGGCTGCTGCTGGGCGGGGTCGAGTGGCGCTAGACGGCGTCCCGGCGCGCCAGGCCAGCTCGGGACGGATACGCGCCAGGAGCGACTGAACGTCGGCGGCGCGGCACAGCTGCGTGCCGGGCGCCAGCAGGGCCGCCGAGCCGGCCGCGACGGCCATCGCGAGCGCGCTCGGCGCCGGCGCACCGTTCGCCAGCGCCCTCACCAGCCCCGCGGTGAAGCTGTCGCCAGCGCCGACGGTGCTGAGCGGCGCGATCCGGGGCGCCGGCGCGAACCAGGCCTCCTCCGCGCCGACCAGCAGCGCCCCATCGGCGCCCATCGAGAGCGCCACGATCTCGGCGGCGCCGTCCTCGACCAGGCGGCGGCAGGCCCCGAGGCGGCTTTCGAGGTCGGGCAGCGCCGCCCCAGCCAACTCTTCCAGCTCGGCGAGGTTGGGCTTGACCAGCCAGACGCCGGCCGCGAGGCCGTGGCGCAGCGCGGGACCGGCCGCATCGAGCGCCAGCCGCAGGCCTGCGCCGCGCGCGAACGTGGCCACGCGGCCGTAGAAGCTGATCGGCGCCCCGGGCGGCAGGCTGCCGCTCGCCACCAGGAGCTGCGGCTTCGGCTGAAGGGCGCCCAGCAGGTCGAACACCGCGGCGCACTCGGCGCGGCTGAGCCGCGGACCCGGCAGGATGAAGCGGTACTGCTCGCCGGTGGCGGCGACCTGGGCCGTGAAGTCTTCCCGCGTCTCGCCGGCGATGCTGAGCGTCCGGTGCGGCGCGCGTTCGGCCCGCAGCATGGCCTCGAGCCGCGCGCCGGCGGGGCCGCCGGCCGGGAACACTGCGACGGCGCGGCCGCCGAGCCGGCGCAGCGCCCGCGCCACGTTGATCCCGCCGCCGCCGGGGTCGCGCCGCAGGTCGCGGCAGCGCAGCTTGCGCGTCGGATCGAGGCGGTCGACCGTGGCGCAAAGGTCGATGGCGGGATTCATCGTCAGCGTGACGACGCCCCCTCCGCTCTCGCGCCTAGCCATGCGCCGGCTCGGCGGGCTGGGCCGCGCTCCGGCCCTCGGCCTCGGCGACGCGGCGCATCAGGTCAAGCGCGCTCGGCGGATTGACGCTGATCGAGTTGATGCCGTGCTCCACAAGGAAGCGGGTGATCTCGGGATAGGTGGCCGGCGCCTCGCCGCAGATGCCGACGTGGCGTCCGCGCCGTTTCGCGCCTGCGATGGCCTGGCGGAGCATCTCCAGCACGCCCGGATCGCGCTCGTCGAAGTCGAACGCGACGGTGTCGGAGTCGCGGTCGACCCCAAGCACCAGCTGCGTCAGGTCGTTGGAGCCGATCGAGACGCCGTCGAACAGCTCGCAGAAGGCGTCGATCTGGATGACGTTGTTGGGGATCTCGCACATGACGAAGACCTCCAGCCCATCCTTGCCGCGCTCGAGGTCGTTGGCGGCCATGGCGTCCAGCACGCGACGGCCCTCGTCCACGCGGCGGCAGAAGGGCACCATCACCTTGAGGTTCTTCAGGCCCATGACCTCGCGCACCCTTGCGAGCGCCCGGCATTCCAGCGCGAATCCGTCGGCGTAGGCGGGATGGGCGTAGCGGGCGGCGCCGCGGAACCCCAGCATCGGGTTGGCTTCACGGGGCTCGAACGCGCGGCCGCCCAGGAGCTTGGCGTACTCGTTGGTCTTGAAGTCCGACAGCCGCACGATCACCGGACGCGGATAGAAGGCCGCGGCGATGGTCCCGACGCCCTCGGCCACCTTGCGGACGAAGTAGTCGGCCGGCGAGGCGTCGCCGGCGGCCAGCCGCACGATCGCCGCCCGCTCGCGGGCGCTCGCCACCCGCTCGGGATGCGCCAGCGCCATCGGGTGGGCGCGGACCGACTGGCTGATGATGAACTCCATGCGGGCGAGCCCGACGCCAGCGGCCGGCAGCATGCCGGCGCGGAACGCCATGTCGGGGTTGGCGAGATTGACCATCACCTCGGTGCGCGTGGCCGTCAGCGCGTCCGCCGAAGCGCGCTCGACGGTGAACGGGACCTCGCCCGCCAGCACCTGGCCGGCGGCGCCCTCCGCGCAGGAGACGGTGATCGTCCGGCCGTCGGCGATGCGGGTGGTGGCGTCGCCCGTCCCTACCACCGCCGGCACGCCAAGCTCGCGCGCCAGGATGGCCGCATGGCAGGTGCGCCCGCCGCGGTCGGTGACGACGGCGGCGGCGCGTTTCATCACCTCTTCCCAATCGGGACTGGTCATCTCGGCGACCAGCACCTCGCCGGGCCGGAACGCCGCCAGGTCGCGGGCGCCGCGCACGATGCGCGCAGGCCCCGAGGCGATCTTCTCGCCGACCGCCTTGCCCACCGCCAGCACCTCCCCGGCGCCGGTGAGCCGGTAGGACTCGATCGTCGCGGCCGCCTTGCGCGAGGCGACCGTCTCGGGCCGCGCCTGGACGATGTAGAGCTTGCCGTCGATCCCGTCCTTGGCCCACTCGATGTCCATCGGCGTCAGAGCGCCGTTGCGCTGCGAGAAGTGCTCCTCGATCGTCATCGCCATCTCGGCCAGCTGCAGCGCCTCGTCGTCGGCAAGACAGAAGCGCGCCCGCTCGGCGCGGCCGACCGCTCGCTCGACCGGCCGACCGCCGCGGCCCAGCGCGAGACGCGCCTGCTTGCCGCCCAGCGCGTGGCTCAGCACCGCCCGGTAGCCGGCGCGAAACGTCGGCTTGTGGATGCGGAACTCGTCCGGATCTATCCGACCCTGGACCACGAGCTCCCCCAGCCCGTAACCGCCGGAGACCAGCACCACGTCTCGGAAGCCCGAACTCGGTGTCCAGGGTGAAGGCGACGCCGCTGGCGGCCAGATCCGAGCGGACCATCTGCATCACGCCCACCGAGAGGGCGACCCGGAAGTGGTCGAAGCCGTTCGTCGTCCGATAGACGATCGCGCGGTCGGTGAAGAGCGAAGCGAAGCAGCGGCGGCAAGCCTCGATCAGCGCCGCCTCGCCCTGGACGTTCAGAAAGCTCTCGTGCTGCCCGGCGAAACTGGCGTTCGGCAGGTCCTCGGCGGTGGCGGAGCTGCGGACGGCCACGCCGACATCGCCGCACCGGCGCAACAGTTCGCCGTAAGCGGCGCGCAGCTCGGCGATCAGTGGCGCGAAGTCGGTCGCCTCGTAGACCAGCGCGCGCGCCGCCTCGCCGCGCCGCGCCAGCTCGGCCACGTCAGTGACGTCGAGATCGTCGATCAACGCATGCAGCTTAGGCCAGGCGCCGGCGGCGGCGAGGCTGTCGCGATAGGCGTCGGCGACGATGGCGAAGCCAACCGGCGTACGCACGCCGGCGTCCCGCAGGGCGCCCTGCATCTCGCCCAGCGCCGCGTTCTTGCCGCCGACCAGAGCGACGTCCTCGCTGCGGAACGCTTCAAGTGGGCGGATGTAGTGCGAAGGCATGCGGACCACCCGGCTCACGCCGTCGCCTTGGCCGCCGCCAGCGCAAGCGACGCGAGCCCTCCGCCAACCAGATGCGCTTTCATGGACGGGCGCCCTGCCTCGATGTCTGAACCCACGGCGCGGCCGCAGCCGCGCCTTGCGGAAGATCAACCGGCAGATCGGTAGGGAATTGGCCGAGGTGCGCGCCCCAGGAGGGGCCCTGGGGCGCGACCTCGCGGCGTCGCCTAGCGGGGGGAGGGCGAGGGCGACAACGCGGGGCGCCGACCGAAATTACCGGCGCAGACGAAAGCTAGAGCGTCAGGCTGCCGCCGCCTTGATGTCGATCAAGCGGACAACGGCGCAGAGCGCCCTAGCGGGCGGTATAGCCGCCGTCGATGACGAGCTCCGCGCCGGTGATGAACTTGGCTTCGTCCGAGGCCAGGTAGACGGCGCCCCAGGCGATGTCATCGGGCTCGCCCACGTGACCCAGCGGGTGCAGGGCGTCCAGCTCCCGGCGGCCCTCCTTGAGATCGCTCTGGTTTCCAAGGAAGCCTTCGACCATGGGCGTCCAGATGAAGCCTGGGTGGATCGAGTTCACGCGGATCTTGTCGGGCGCGTAGATCAGCGCGTCGTTCTTGGTCATCAGCCGGACCGCGCCCTTCGAGGCGTGATAGGGCGGGACGTCGCCCGCGCCGACGAGGCCGTAGATCGACGAGAGGTTGATGATGCTGCCGCCGCCAGCCCGGCGCATGGGCGCGATCGCGTGCTTGGTCCCGAAGAAGACGCCTTTGACGTTGACGGCCTGGACGTAATCCCACTCCGCTTCGGTGAGCTCGTGCGTGGGCTTGTTGGCGCCCGCGACGCCCGCATTGTTGACCAGCACGTCGAGGCGGCCATACGCGGCGACGGCCTCTTGCAGCACCGTGCTGACATCGGCCTCGCGGCTGACGTCGCAAGTCCAGTAGCGCGCCTTCGCTCCGCGCGCCGTCAGATCGGCCGCCAGGTCCATGCCGACGTCGTCATGCAGGTCGAGCAGCGCGACCGCGGCGCCTTCCTGGGCCATGCGGGTGGCGATCGCGCGGCCGATGCCGAGCGCCGCGCCCGTGACCACCGCCGCCTTGCCCGAGAGTCTTTCCACCGCATCCTCCGTCACAAACGCGGGCGGATACTGACCGCCGGCCGCCGAGACCGCCTTGAGCCACGTCAACCTGGCTGCGTCGGCGGTCTCAGGAGAAGTCCGGAGGCGCGGGTTGATGCGCCTCAAAGCTGGCCGGCCGCGAGCGAGGCAGGCTGGCGCAAGGCTGAGAAGGGCTGGCAATGCGACGCGGTGTTCGTGGTGTTCTCTGTTGGTCAGTTGCGGCAGGCATCGCGGCGCTGTCAGCGAATGTCTGTCATGCGCAGAGCGTGACGGCTCAGGCGACTGTTCAGCTGACGGTTCAGCCGTTGCTCACGGGGCCCGACGCCGTGGCGATCGCCCAGGCCATGGAGCGCGGGCGGCGCGAAGGGATCGCTGCCCCAGACGCCAGCAACGCGCTTGCGGCCCTCGCCAGTCCCGACCCGGCGGCGCGGGAAGCCGCCGATCAGACCTTGAGCGGCTTCGCCACCGACTTGGCCGGCGCCGAGCATGGCATGCGGATCGCTCCGCAGAGCGTCGACCACAACTTCGCGCTGCGACAGTCGTACGACGCCTCGAAGGACTTCGCCGCCGCCCGCCAGGCGGGGCGTGTCGCGGTCTGGGCGCAGAGCCTGACGCCCGCCGACCCCGCGTACGCCAACCTGGTCGCGGCCAGAGCAAGATACGCGGCGATCATCGCCGCCGGCGGTTGGCCAACCGTGCCGGCCGGCAAGACGCTGAAGCTCGCGGCCGACGATCCGCGGACGCCGATCCTGCGCCAACGGCTGAACGTCGAAGGCTATGCCGCCGGGCCGGCGCCGACGCCGCCGCCCGCCGGCGCGCCGCCGGCCCCCCGGCCCCGTACGACGTCGTGCTGGCCGACGCGCTGCGCGACTTCCAGGCGGCCAACGACCTGAAGGCCGACGGCGTGCTTACGCCGCAGACCACGGACGCGCTCAATGTCGCTCCCGAAGCGCGGATCGCCTCCATCGACGCGAACCTGGAGCGGGAGCGTTGGCTGCCGCGCGACCTGCCGGCGGACCGCATCGAGGTCGACATCGGCGAGCCCCGCGCGACACTGATCGAAGCGGGCGCACCCGTGCTCACCATGCGCGCCATCGTCGGCCAGCCCACGAAGCGCACGCCGACCTTCGCCTCGCAGGTGGTCGCCGTGGAGTTCAACCCGCCTTGGATCGTGCCACCGGACATCGCGGCCAAGGAGCTCTATCCGAAAGCGCGGCGCTCGCCGGGCTACTTCGCCCGCAACGACTTCTACGTGTCGGGCGGCCAGCTGATCCAGCGGGCCGGGCCGAAGTCGTCGCTTGGATACGTGAAGTTCGACGTTCCCGACGCCTTCGACGTCTACCTGCACGACACGCCGGCGCGCAGCTTGTTCGCAAAGGACAAGCGCTGGCTCAGCCACGGTTGCATGCGGCTCGAGAATCCGCGCGACCTCGCCGCGGCCCTGCTCGCGCCGCAAGGCTGGAACCGCGCGACGGTCGACGCCGCCATCGCCGCCGGCGCGACCCGCACGGTCCGCCTGAAGACGCCGATGCCGGTCTTCGTAGTCTACCGCACCGTGGTCGCCGACGCCGCCGGCCGCGCGAGCTTCCGGTCCGACGTCTATGGCTGGGACGCCAAGCTCGGGGCCGCGCTGTCGGCCCACCAACCCTGATCTGCATCAAGGCGGCGCTGGCGGACAGTCACGACCATCGCACAAGACGGGAGGCTTCCTGATGCCCTGGCTCTGGCGGATCATCGCCGCGCTCATCGCGTTCCTGCTCGCCTCGGCGACCGCCTTCGCCGAGCGGTTCATCGGCGACGCCGTTGCCCGGATCTGGCGCCTGCTCGGCGAGGGTCTCGTGGTCGTCGCCGCGCTGCTGGGTCTCCTCCTGCTGGTCTCCGGACTGCTCGCTCTGGCGGACTCGGCCCGCAAGGACGCGCCAGGGCAATGACCAAGCAGGCGCGCGACAGCCGACTGAAGGCCCGCCCTTTGCCGTACGATACGTTCCGCGAGAACGTGGCCGTGCTTGCGCGCGACAACGTGGTCCTGCGGCCCGAGCGGCTCGCCGGCGTGCGCCGCCTCGAGGTGAAGGCGCGCGGCCTCACGCTGCTTGCCTCGCCGATGATCGCCGATGCGCTGGCGGGTCTGGCCCGCGACGAGATCGGACTGCCGCAGCCGGCGTTCCGCCGGCTCGGGATCGCGGCGGGCGATCCCGTGCAGATCGCGCCCGCAAAGCCGCCGCAAAGTCTGGAGGCCGTGCGCGCCAAGATCCGCGGCGAGACCCTGACCCCGGAGATGATGGCCGAGGTGGTGGCCGACTTCGCCGCCCACCGCTGCTCCGACATGGAGATCGCGGCCTTCCTCATCGCCTGCGCCAGCTTCATGACCGCCGACGAGACGCTGGCGCTCACCGAGGCGATGGTGGCGGCCGGCGCCCGGCTCTCATGGGGCGAGCGCACGGTGGTGGACAAGCACTGCATCGGCGGCATCCCGGGCAACCGCACCTAGATGATCGTCGCGCCGGTGGTCGCCGCCCACGGCCTGCTGATCCCCAAGACCTCCTCGCGCGCCATCACCTCGCCGGCCGGCACCGCCGACACGATGGAGGTGCTGGCCCGCGTCGACCTCACCGAGGACGAGATGCGGGCGGTGGTCGAGCGCTGCGGCGGCTGCATGATCTGGGGCGGCCGGGTGAACCTCTCGCCGGCCGACGACGTGATGATCTCGGTGGAGCGGCCGCTCGGCGTCGACACGCCCGAGCAGATGGTCGCCTCGATCATGTCGAAGAAGGTGTCGGCGGGCTCGAACCACCTGGTGGTGGACATGCCCGTCGGCGCCTCGGCCAAGATCCGCGACGCAGCTGCCGCCCTACGGCTGCGCAAGCTCTTCGAGTTCGTCGCCGCCCGCATGGGCCTGGCGATCGAGATCGTCGCCACCGACGGCTCGCGCCCCATCGGCCATGGCGTCGGTCCGCTGCTCGAGGCGCGCGACGTGCTGGCCGTGCTGGAGGGCCAGCCCGATGCGCCGCGCGACCTGGCCGACAAGGCCGCCCTGCTGGCGGGCCGGCTGCTGGAGGTCGATCCCGAGGTGCGGGGCGGCTGCGGCGAAGGGCTGGCGCGCGAGCTGATCGCCTCGGGCGCGGCGCGGCGCAAGCTGGACGAGATGATCGAGGCGCAAGGTCCCAGCCCGCTGAACGCCAAGCTCGGGACCTTGACTCATGAAGTCACCGCGACGCGGGCCGGTCGGGTGGCCGCGATCAACTGCGAGCGCATCGCGAGGGTGGCGCGGCTGGCCGGGGCCCCGACCGATCCGGGCGCGGGCCTGGAGCTGCTGAAGGCGGTGGGCGACGACGTGCGGGCCGGCGATCCGCTCTACCGCATCTATGGCGACGAGCCGTCCGAGTTCGGCTTCGCGGTCGATGCGGCGGCGGACCAATCCGGCTTCCTCGTGGCGCGCCCATGAGCCTCGCGGTCGCCTGCTTCCCGGACGAGGCGGCGCCGGCGGGCCGGCTGGCGGTCGCCCTCGGCGCGCCGCTGACGCCGGTGACGCCGCACCGCTTCCCGGACGGCGAGACGATGCCGCGCGTCGCCGCCCCCGCGGCCAATGTGACGGTGGTCTACCGCTCGCTGGACCGGCCGAACGAAAAGCTCATCGACCTGATGCTAGCGGCCGACGCCTGGCGACGCGCCGGCGCGCAGACGCTGATCCTGGTGGCGCCCTACTTCTGCTACCTGCGCCAGGACACAGTGTTCGAGCCGGGCGAGCCCTTGAGCCGCGATGTCATCGCCCCGTTGATCGGCGCGCGGTTCGACGGCGTCGTCACCGTCCAGGCGCACCTGCACCGAACCCGTGACCTCGCGCAGGCGCTCGGCGCGCCCGCGTGCAACCTCTGGCCAGTCGAACCGCTCGCCCGCGCGCTGCCGCGGTATGAGGCGCGGCCGCTGGTCGTGGGGCCGGACGCGGAGTCGGCTGGCTGGGCGCAAGCATGGGCGCAGTGCTTGCGCGGGGACGCCGTCAGCCTGACGAAGGCCCGCGCCGGCGACCGCGACATCAGCGTCGCCGAACTGCCTGCCGCGATCGTGCAGGGCCGACCGGTCGTGCTGATCGACGACATCGCGTCCAGCGGCGAGACGCTGGCGCACGCCGCCGCGGCGGCTCGCCGCGCCGGCGCGGCCTCGATAGACGTCGCCGTCGCCCACGCCCTCATGACGCCCGAGGCGACCGCTCGCGTCAGGCAGGCAGGCGCGCGGACCATCGTTTCGACCGAACTCGATCGCCCACCCGACCAACGCCGCGCCCTTGGCGCCGATCCTGGCGGAGGCCGTGCGGCGCATGCTGGAGGACCGATGAGCGTCACCCTGACCGTCCACGGCGCCGCCGGCTGCGTCACCGGCTCCTGCTACGAGCTGGAGACCCCAAAAGCGCGGCTGCTCGTGGACTGCGGCATGTTCCAGGGCTCCAAGAGCCTGAAAGCGCTCAACTACGAGCGGTTTCCGTTCGACCCCAGGGGGATCAACGGCGTCCTCCTGACCCACGCCCACATCGATCACTCGGGCTTGCTGCCGAAGCTGGCGCGCGCCGGCTACCACGGTCCGATCTGGGCCACGGCCGGCACGCGCGACCTCTGCGCCGTGATGCTGGCCGAACTCGGCGCACATCCAGGAGAGCGAGGTCGAACAGCTCAACCGCCGCAACCAGCGGCGCGGCCGCCCCACCGTGCAGCCGATCTACACGGTGAAGGACGCGGACCGCACGATGGAGCTGTTCCGGCGGATAAAGCTGGGCGACGAGGTCGAGGTCGCGCCCGGCGTCACCGCGCGCTGGTGGAACGCCGGCCACATCCTGGGCGCCGGATCGATCGAGGTCGTCGTCGAAGGCGAAACGCCGCTGAGGCTGCTGTTCTCGGGCGACCTGGGGCCTGGCGGCCGCGACTTCCTGGCCGACCCCGAGGGCCCGGCGGGCATCGACCACCTCATCATCGAGTTCGACATACGGCGATCGGGAGCGACCGCCGATGACGCCGGAATCCCGCCGCGCGCGGCTCGCGGCGGAGCTGCGCGATGCCCACGCCGCCGGCGGGCCCTTGCTGATGCCTGCGTTCGCGGTCGAGCGAACCCAAGAGCTGCTCGCCGACCTGCTGCAGGTGATGCACGAAGGGGCCGCGCCCGCCGCCGACGTCTTTCTCGACTCGCCGCTCGCCATCGAAGCGACCGAAGTCTTCCTGCAGCGCGGCTACAACCCGAGCTCGCGCGACAATCCCTTCGAGGCTCTGCACGCCGGCGAGCGGCTTCGCTTTCTCAAGAAGCCGCAGGAGAGCGACCGCCTGGAGGCGTTGCGCGGCTGGCACGTGATCATGGCCGCCAGCGGCATGTGCGACGCCGGGCGGGTGCGCAAGCACCTGAAGCGCCTGCTATGGCGCCGCGACGCGACCGTGCTGCTGACCGGCTTCCAGGTGCAAGGCACGCTGGGGCGGCTGCTGGCCGACGGCGCCCGACGCGTGCGCGTCCAGGGCGACGACATCCAGGTGAACGCGCGCGTCCGCTCGCTGGACATCTATTCCGGCCACGCGGACGCGAACGGCCTGGTGCGCTGGGCGACGTCGCGCCGCCCGATCGCCGGCAAGGTCTTCATCTGCCATGGCGAGCCGTCGGCCTCCGTAGGGCTCGCCGAACGGTTGGTCGGGGCCGGTTTCGCCGCCGACAGCCTGGTGCGCCCGGCCATCGACGACAGCTTCCGGCTCGACGTGGCGCAGGCCGAGCGCCTCGAGCGTCCGAGGCTGCGGACGGCGCCCGCCGGCGCGGCGGACCTCGACTGGCACAACGCCCGGGCGGCTTTGCTTGGGGAGTTCGAGGATCGGCTCGAGGCGGCGCCCGACGACGAAGCGCGGGCCGCGCTGATCGAGCGCTTGCGGAAGCAACTGCGCGCCTGAGGACCGACGCGATCAGCTGTCGCCGCGAAGAAGGCGCTATCCGGCGCGGCTAAGCGATGCATTTGCGCGAGATCAAAGCTCGCCGCGCCGGCGTGTGCCCCCGTTTTCCAAAGGGCGTATAGAAACGCCGGCGCGGGGAGTGCGAGTCCATCGGGATCGTGGGGCGACATCGACAGGATCTCTGGGCTTACGCCGTCGGTGTCGCGGGGGCGGCGGCGGCGCTGGCGGCGCGCGAGCTGCTCGCGCCCTATCTGGGCGACCGTACGATCTTACTGCTGTTCACGCCGGCCGTGCTCGCCGCGGCCGTGCTTGGCGGCGCTGCGCCGGCGCTGGTGAGCACGGCGCTGTCGGCGGCGGCGGCGGTCGCCATCGAGCGCATGAGCGGCCAACCCATCGATGGCCCCAGCGTCGCGCTCTTCATGGCCATCGGCCTTGGGTTCGCGGTGGTCGGCGAGCGCCACCTTGTCGATCGCAGAGAGGGTGAGGCGAGCGCGCGCGATCTGCGGGCCCGGGAGGCGCACCTGCAATCGATCCTCGATACGATCCCCGACGCGATGATCGTCATCGACGAGAAAGGCATGATGCAATCGTTCAGCGTGGCGGCCGAGCGGCTGTTCGGCTGGCGGGCCGGCGACGTGATCGGCCACAACGTCGACATGCTGATGCCCTCGCCGTATCGCGATGCGCACGACGGCTACCTGGCGCGCTACCTCGCCACCGGCGAGCGCCGGATCATCGGCATCGGGCGCGTGGTGGTCGGACAGCGGCGCGACGGGTCGACGTTCCCGATGGAGCTCTCGGTCGGCGAGATGAAGGTGGCCGAGCGCAGGTTCTTCACCGGCTTTGTGCGCGACCTGACCGAGAGCCAGCAGCAGGAGGCGACGGTCAAGGAGCTACAGAGCGAGCTGGTGCACGTTTCCCGGCTCACGGCGATGGGGGAAATGGCCTCCGCCCTGGCGCACGAGCTGAACCAGCCGCTTTCGGCGATCGCCAACTATCTGCGCGGCTCCGAGCAGTTGCTCGAGGAGGAGGAGGTCGACCGCGCGCTGCTGAAGGAGGCGCTGCAGAAGGCGGGAGGACAGGCGCTGCGGGCGGGCGACGTGATCCAGCGCCTGCGCGACTTCATCGGCCGGGGCGAGACCGACCGGCGGATCGAGAGCATCTCCAGGCTGATCGAAGAGGCGAGCGCGCTGGCGCTCGTCGGGGTGAAGGAGTACGGCGTCCGGGTCACGATGGATCTCGATCCCAAGGCCGATTTGGTCGTCGCGGATCGCGTTCAGGTACAGCAGGTGATCATCAATCTGCTGCGCAACGCCGTCGACGCCATGCGCGGGGCCAAGCCGGCTGAGCTGAAGGTTCGTGTCGCGTTGAAGCCGGACGGATTTACCGAGGTATCGGTTTCGGATACGGGCTCAGGCATCGCCGAGGAGGTGCGGGGGCGCCTGTTCGAGCCGTTCATGACAACCAAGAAGGAGGGGATGGGCGTGGGCCTGTCCATTTGCCGGACCATCGTGGAGGCCCACGGCGGGACCATCTCGGCGGCGAACAACGCTGGCCCCGGCGCGACGTTCGTCTTCACCTTGCCCCGCGCGGACGCCGACTCGCATGCCTGACGCGGGCGCCGCCTTGGTTCATGTCATCGACGACGATGACGATGCGCGCGATTCCCTGGCCTTCATGCTGAAGATGGCCAAATTCGCAGTCGCGACCTATCCCAGCGCCGCAGCCTTCCTGGCGGTCGCGACCGATGCCGAAGGCGTGGTGGTCACCGACGTGCGCATGCCCGAGATGGACGGGATGGAGCTGGTGCAGCGTCTGCGCGCGCTGAAGGTGGATATCCCGATCATCGTGATGACCGGCCATGGCGACATCCCGCTCGCCGTGGAGGCGATGAAAGCCGGCGTGATCGACTTCATCGAGAAGCCCTACGACGGCGAGCGGATGCTGGACGCGATCCGCGCGGGGCTGGATCGTCGCGAGCAGCGCGACGTCCGCGAGGCCGAGCGAGCCGAATACCTGCGGCGGATCGAGACGCTCTCGCCGCGCGAACGCCAGGTCCTGGACGGCTTGGTGGCGGGCAAGGCCAGCAAGGTCATCGCCTACGACCTCGATATCAGCCCCAGGACCGTGGAGATCTATCGGGCGCACGTCATGACCAAGACCCAGGCCCGAAGCCTGTCCGAACTGGTCCGGATGGCCCTGATGGCCGGCGCGGCCTAGCCTGCGTTGGTCGGGTGAGCGATCGCCGCCGCGATGTGCTCGCCGAGCTTGCCGTCAAGCAGCGGCTTTTCGACGATCTTCACCTGAGCCGCCGCCGCACGCCGGCGGCACCATTCGTCGGGGTTGGTGGTGATCAGCAACGCCGGCGCGGTGACGCCGAGGTCGCGTAGCCGATCGATCAGCGTCAACCCATCCAGGTCCGGAAGCTTCTGATCGATGACGAGGCAGTCGCAGGGTCGACCCTCCGCCAGCGCGAGGCGGGCGTTGCGATATCCCTTGACGTCGTAGCGGTCGGCTCGCAGGGCGAACGTCAGCGCGCCCAGCAGCGAGGCGTCGTCCTCGACGATGACGACGCTTGCGCGGGTTGGAAAAGCGGGCATGGACGAACCTTCGGCGTCCGCGGCGGCGCCCGCATTGATGTCCATCAAAACTCGATCCCGCGGCGGACCGGCCGGGGACCTCCGGGCTGGCCCTTAGGGAGCCGGCACGAATTTCGCGCCGGCGACGACGCGGGTACGTCTTGACCATCGAGTTTCCGATGGAGGACGCGATGCAAGTCCAGGCCTATGCTCTGAAGTCCGCACCAATTCACGCGCCGGCGATCAACGGCGCCAGCGAAGGCCTGGACGACGTCAAGCTGATCGGGGTCGCCAAGTCCTTCCGCCGGGACTGCGAGATTTTCGGCGAAGGCGACGCGACGGACCTCGTCTACAAGGTGGTTTCGGGCGCGGTGCGGTCGTTCCGGCTGCTGTCCGACGGACGCCGGCAGATCACGCACTTCTTCCTGCCCGGCGACGTCTTCGGGGTCGAGTTCGGCCGCGAGCGCCGCGCCGGCGCCGAAGCGCTGAGCGACGCCGTCGTGATCGTCGCCCGCCGCTCGACCGTCGCCTCCGACGTCGACCAGAGCATGCGGCTATGGCGCCATGCCGTCGGCGAGCTGCAGCGCAGCGAGGATCACGTGCTGACGCTCGGTCGGCGGTCGGCGACGGAGCGGATCGCCAGCTTCCTCATCCACTTGGCCGACCGCCTCGACGCCGACGACGAGTTCGAGCTGCCAATGTCGCGCCAGGATATGGCCGACTTTCTGGGCCTGACCATCGAGACCGTGTCGCGGACGCTCACTCAGCTCCAGGCCGAGCGGCTCGTCGAACTGCAGAACTGCCGCCGGGTGCGGTTCCCGGACCGCGACGCTCTCGAAGAGCTCTGCGAATAGGAGCCCCGCCATGCACGCGATGTCCGATCTTGCGACGGCCCTGCTCGCCATCCTGTCGTTCGCGGTCGTTGCGTTCTGCGCCTTCGGCGTGATCCTGCTGGCGGTTTCAGTCTCCGCCGCGTTCGGCGCTCGCGCCGATCGAGAGACGCAGCCGGCGCGGCGTGAGGTGACGCCCGCCCGCCGCGCGCCCTCCATCCGCCGCTGATACATCGCCCGCGCGCCGGGGGATGACTGCGATCGCCCAGCTGTAGCGTTGTCTCCCTTACCCTAGCGCCAGGCTGACGCGCTCCGCCGCGGCGTCGTTGGCGTCAGGCTCCTGCGCGAACCCGAGTTGCCGCGCGAGGTCGAGCATGCGCTCGTTGCGCCGCTCGACCGATCCCCACAGCCGACGATAGCCGCGCTGGCGTGCGTAGCCGATCAGGCGATCCATCAGAGCTCGGCCCAAACCCCGCCGCTGGTGGTCGCTGCGCACCAGCAGCGCGAACTCGGCCGTCTCGCCTTCCGGGTCGCCCGCCAGGCGCGCCACGCCCAGGACGTCGCCGCGCGCGTCGATCGCGGCCAGCGCCATCTCGCGGTCGTAGTCGACCTGCGACAGGCGGGCGGCCCAGTCCTCCGGCAGGCGCCGCAGCCCGCCGCGGAAGCGCAGGCGGACGTCTTCGGCGTCGGTCTTGGCGACCAGGTCGACGAGGCGCGGCGCGTCCTCCGGACGGATGGGTCGCACCGTCATCGGCTCGCCGGCGACCTCGACCGACTGGGTAAGCTCGCTTGGATAGGGCGAGATCGCCGGTCTCGGACGCGCGCCGCCATCCACCCGGATCCGGGCGTCGAGCGCGATGACCCCGGTCTCGTCGGCCAGCAGCGGATTGATGTCGAGCTCGGCAATGGCCGGCAACTCGGACGCCAGCGTCGCCAGGCGCACCAGCACGTCCGCGATAGCCGCCTCGTCGGCGGGCGGGCGGTCGCGGTAGCCGGCGAGCAGCTTGGCGATCCGCGTGCGGGCGATCATGTCGCGGGCGAGCGGCTCGTTGAGCGGCGGCAATCCGACGGTGCGATCGGCGAGCACCTCGACGGCCGTGCCGCCGGCGCCGAACAGCACGATCGGGCCGAACGTCGGATCGGTGGCGATGCCGGCGATCAGTTCGTGGGCGCGTGGCTTCTGCACCATGGCCTGCACCATGAACCCATCGAGCCGCGCCGTCGGCGCGGCCTTGGCGACACGCTCGAGCATGGCCTGGGCCGCGGCCTCGACTGCGGCGGGCTGCACGTCCAGCGCAACGCCGCCGACGTCGGACTTGTGGGTGATCTCGGGCGACAGGATCTTCAGCGCCACCGGGGCGCCCTGCGTCCGGGCGATCTCGGCAGCGGCCGCCGGCGTGGCGGCGGTCTGGGTGTCGAGCACCGGGACGCCATAGGCCGACAGCACCGCCTTGGCCTCCGCGTCGCTCAGCAACGATCGGCCCTCGGCCAGCGCCGCGGCGACGATCGCCTGCGCCCGTGGCCGGTCCGGCGCCTGTCCAGTCGCCTGCCCCGGCGCCTCCATCAGCAGCCGCTGGTTCCGTGCGTGATCGGCCAGATGCATGAACGCGCGGACCGCCTCGTCCGGCGTCTCGTGCGAGGGCACGCGCGCGGCGGCGAACAGCGAGCGCGCGGCGGCGGGCGCCCTCTCCCCTAGCCATGCGGTCAAGACGCACGGCCGCGGGCTCGTCCGGTCGATCACCTTCAGCACCGCCCGCGCCGCGTCGGTGGAGTCGGCCACCGCGGTCGGGCAGTTCATCGCCAGCACCGCGTCGGCGTCGGGGTCGGCCAGCACCGCGGTGAGGGCCGCCTCGTAGCGCTCAGGACCCGCGTCGCCGACGATGTCCACCGGATCGCCCTTCGACCAGGCCGCCGGCAGCGCCGCCTGCAGCGCCGCGAGGGTCTGCGGCGCCAGCTCGCGCGACCCGGCCGCCGCGCGCATCGAGGGCGTCGACGGCCAGCACGCCCGCCCCGCCGCCGTTGCTGACGATGGCGAGCCGGTCGCCTTGCGCCTTCATTCCCGACGAGAGCGTCGTGAGCGCGTCGAAGAGCTCGCGCAGTTCGTAGACGCGCAGCAGGCCCGCGCGGCGGAACGCGGCGTCATAGACCGCGTCGGCGCCGGCCAGCGCGCCGGTGTGGGAGAGCGCCGCCTTGGCGCCCGCCGCGCTGCGGCCGGCCTTGATCACCGCGACCGGCTTGGTGCGGCCAACGGCGCGCGCCGCGGACATGAACTTGCGCGCGTCGGTGACGCTCTCGACGTAGAGCACGACCCCCTTCGTCGCCTCGTCGAGGGCGAGGAAATCCAGCATGTCGCCGAAGTCGACATCGGCCATGTCGCCCAGCGTCACCACGCGCGAGAAGCCGTAGCCGCGGGCGTCGGCCCAATCGAGCGCGGCGGTCGCGATGGCGCCCGACTGCGCGACCAGGGCGAGCGGGCCGGGCTTCGGCGTCAGATGCGCGAAGCTCGCGTTGATGCCGTCGGCTGGCGAGATCACGCCGAGGCAGTTCGGGCCGACGATGCGCAGCAGCTTCGGCCTGGCCGCGTCCAGCAGCTGCTGGCGCAGGTCCGCCCCGCCGCCGCCCGCTTCGCCGAAGCCTGCGGTGATCACGATGGCCGCCCGGCATCCGCTGGCCGCGAGCTCGGCGATGAGGCCCGGCGCGGACGGGGCCGGCGTCGCGATCACCGCCAGGTCGGGCGCCGCCGGCAGCTCGGCAAGGCTGGGATAGCTAAGCGCGGAGCGGATCGCGGTTTCATGCGGATTGACCGCCATCACCGGTCCGCTGAACCCGGACTCCATCAGGTTGCGGGCGAGGACGGCCCCGACCGAGCCGGCATGGTTGCTGGCCCCGATGAGGGCGATGGTCCGCGGCGAGAACAGCGCGTCGAGGTTGCGAGTTGTCATCCAGTCCGGCCTGCAATCGGCGGCGCGTGCGTCGCGCCGTCAGTGGCTGAACAGGAGATACACCTCATCCTGTGACAGCAGGTCGGCCGTAACGCCGCCGAACACCCATTCGCCGAGACGGCTGTGGCCATAGGCGCCGCAGACGATCAGGTCGGCGCCCTCCTGGTTCGCCAGACGCAGGATCTGGAAGCCGTCCGGATGGGCGTGTTCGACGACCTTCGCCTCGGCGCGGACGCCGCGCGCGTTCAGAGCGGCGGCCACGTCGTCCACCTCGATCCGCGCGTTGGCGGCGTCGACCTTGTCGCAGATCGCGGCGACCACGACCCGCTCGGCGCGCTCGAAGAACGGCAGCGCGTCGGAGAGCGCCCGGCGTGCCTCGCGCGTATCCTTCCAGGCCAGCAGGACCGTCTTGGCGCTGAGCGGCGGGGCGGTGGGCGGCGCAACGAGCACCGGCCGTCCCGATCGGATCGCCAGCTCGGCCGGCGCGGCGCAGCTGTAAGGCCCGTGAAGCGTGCGCGCGGCGCCGCCGGCGACGATCAGGTCCGCGGCTCTGGAGGCGGCCGACACGGCGGGCTCGGGCAACTGGATGCCGCACTCGAACCGCGCGCGCTCGCCGAAGTCCGACGTTGCGGCCCGGAAGGCCTTGCGCGCCGCCTTGAGGTGATCCTCGACCACCTGGCGCATCGCGATCTGCCAGTCGGCTTCGATGCTGTAGAAGCCTCCATCGACGGCCAGCGGCGGGATCATCTCGGCGCCCACGCCGATGATCGCGGCGTCGAAGCGCCTGGCCACGTCCACCGCGCAGGTCAGCCGCGGCGCGGCCGCCTCGTCGGGTTGGACGTGAGTCATGACGGCGGCATAAGTCATTGGAATCCCCTCCGAAACGACGCTCGCTAGATCGCGTCCTTGTTAAGGCTTGGGTGGCGCACGGGAAATTCGTGCCGGCTACCTAAGGGCAGGTCCGGAGGCGGCGGCCGCGAAGAGTCGGCGCGCCATGGCCCGCACCTCATCGAACATCGCTTCGGCGGCGTCGGGGCGGATCCCGGGCGTCACGCCGCCCAGATGCAGGTGCTCCAGCACCGCCAGGCCACAGACCGTCGCGACATGCTCGTCGAAGCCCTTGCGCAGGCGTTCGAGCGCCCCGGTCTGATCGAGCCATGCGCCGGGAGCGCCGGAGGTCGAGATCGAGACCAGGCTCTTGCCGGCCAGCAGGGGCCGCGTGCCAGCCGCGGCCGACCCGTAACCAAAGCCCATCCCGAAAACCCGCTCGACATAGCCTTTGATGATGGCGGGCGGCGCATTGAACCAGAACGGATAGACGAGGACGATCACGTCGGCGCGCGCGATCACCTCGCGTTCCGCCGCCACGTCGGCGGGCACGGCGAAGTCGTCGCGCCAGGGAAGCTCGCCGAGTTGCAGGCACGGTTGGAAGCGTTGTGCATAGAGGTCCCGCAGGTCGGCCTGCTGACCGAGCGTCCCGACGGCTTCGGCGTAGGCGCCCGCGGCGCCGGCGTTAAAGCTCGAAGGGTCCGGATGGCCCAGGATGATCGCGTGGCGCATGCGACGCCTCCAGCAGCGAGAACGCGAGCGCCGGCTCGCGAGAACCCCATCAATACGCCGGGAACGCGAAACGCGTTGACGCAGGTCAAGCAACCAGGCGGGGCGGCTTGATGCGCGTCAAGGCGGCCCGCAGCCGGCGCGCCGATGCAGGGGCGCCCATCCGGGAGCTGCGCCATGGTCCTCAAGCAGATCTTGCTCCTCCTCGACGCCGACGCGCCGGCCGAAACCGCCTCGTCGCTGGCCGCAACGATCGCGAGCGGCTCGGGCGGCCGGGTCGAGGGCGTTTGCCTGTTCCGCCAACCCGACCCGACCACCGCCGAGTGTTTCGCGGAAGGCCCGGAGGGCGTCGGCGACGTCATCGAGCATCTGAGACTCGAGATACGCGAGCGCACGGCGAGCGCGTCCGAGAGCTTTCAGCACGCCGTTGCGAGCCGTGGCCTCTCGGATGGCTGGAGCCTCGCGGCCTTGGACGATTGGCGTGGCGTCCTGACCGGTCCTTCGCGCATCGCCGACCTGGTGGTGGCGACAGCCGCCCAGTCCCGCCACGACTTCAGGCGCGTGACGGTCGACCTGCTGCTGCAAAGCGGCGCGCCTTGGCTGATCGCGCCGCCGCGACCGTCCCCGCGCGCGCCCTTGCGCCGCGTCGCGATGGCCTGGAACGGATCTCGCGAGGCCGCACGGGCGATGCGGGACGGAATGGCGTTTCTGGCTGCCGCGTCGGACGTCATCGTGATCGTGGCCGCCGAGGAAAAGACCGCCTGGATCGACCAGGCGAGCACCGACCGCCTGCTGACGCACCTCGCGCGGCACGGCGTACATCCTGAGCTTGTGCGCGTCGCCTCACAGCCACGTCTGGTTGGCCAGGCGCTGATAGCACAGTGCAAGTCTTTCAGGGCGGATTTGCTGGTGATGGGGGCCTTCGGCCACTCGCGGGCCTCAGAGACGATCCTCGGCGGCGCCACGCAGACCATGCTGGAACGCGCGCCTTGCGCCGTACTGATGTCCCACTAGCGGGCCGCCGCGTTGGTAGCACGACCTCGTTATTGAGACCGGCGCACCGATAGACTGCCGCTGCCTTGCGAGATACTGCCCGACCGGGCTTATAAACTACCTGCCGGCGTGCACTGATTGGCCGGCGAGGCAGGTAGCTCTCCCGAAGGAAAATTCAATTGCGAGGCGAGTGGGGGTGGCCTAACGTCGACTAAACGTGCCATAGGTTATTGCGGTTCGTGGATGGGGCAAGACATCGTCCGCGCGCGGTGGCTGACCTAACTCAGCGGGGGCTAATCATCATGATCAAGACTGCGACATTCCTTGGCTTCATAGGAGCCCTGTGCTCCTTGGCGATCGGGGTCGGGACAGCGAATGCCCAAGCGACCCGCACCTGGGTCTCCGGCGTCGGCGACGACGCCAACCCTTGCAGCCGCACCGCGCCCTGCAAGACCTTCGCGGGCGCGATCTCCAAGACTGCGGCTTCCGGCGAGATCGATTGCCTCGATCCGGGCGGCTTCGGGGCCGTCACCATCACCAAGGCGATCACCATCGACTGTACGGCGGCGGGTCTGATCGGCGGCGTCCTGGTCTCTGGAACGAACGGCATAGTCGTCCAGGCGGCCTCTACGGATAGGGTCGCCTTGATCGGCCTGGACATCGACGGCCTCACCACTGGCCTCAATGGCGTCCTGGTCAATTCGGCCAACCATGTGACGATCACGGACAGCATCATCTACGGGTTCACCACCAACGGCGTCTTCGTGGACCCGAGCAGCGGCGGCGTCGACGTGGATATCGTGCGCACCAAGATCTACGACAATCAGGGCAACGGCGTGAATTACAAGCCGACCGGCGGCGCATCCATCCGCGGCTCGATCAAGGACAGCGTCATGTCGAACAACGGGCTCAGCGGGACCGGCGACGGCATCATCGCCAACGACAACGCCAACCCCTCGGGCAGTCTCAAGATCGCGATCCAGGACACCGAGTCGGTGAACAACTCGAACGGAAGCGGTTTCGGCGTCTTCTCCAGCACGGGCGGGGTCGCCGAGTTGGTGATCGACGGAGGCTTGGCCGAGAACAACAGCAACAACCTCGACACCAACGGGGGTAACGCCACGATCCAATTCACGCGCACGTCGCTCACGGCCGGTACGGCGATCACCAACTCCGCGGGCACCGTCGTATCGTACAGCAGCAACATCATCGACGGAGCCGTGGTCGGCGCGCTCACCACGGTCGCGTCGCAATAGTCTAAGCGGAGATTTGCGAGGGTCGGCCGCGCTGGCCCGCCCTTGCAAATCGCGCCGATACCGTCCAGGCAGGTCCGTCTTCCGAAGAGGGAGGCGGACCTGTCGTCGTTGTTCTACGATCTTGGCCCGGAGCAGCGGGCTGCCATGACGCGTGAGGCTCGCGCCAACGGCGAGCCTCTGATGGTCCGATGGGCGCAGACGGACGACGCCGACCTCAACGACCGGTGGCGGCCGCGGGCCAACGTGGCGGCCAAGTGGCTCGCCAAGGCGCAGTCCGTGGCGGATCTCGGCTGCGGAAGCATGGTGCTGCAGCGAAGCTTGCGTCCGGGCCAGGTCTATCTCCCGGTTGACGTCGTGCGCCGCGACGAGCGCACGCTGGTCCTAGACCTGAATTGCGTGTCTGACCTCGCCCGTCTGCCAACGGCCGAAGCCAGCGCGCTGCTGGGCGTGCTCGAGTATTGCTACGATGTCGGGGCGCTCACCGCTGCGCTGCGCGGCAAGTATCAGCAGGTGGTGGCGACGTTCAATTTCCGGCGGCCCGTCGAGTCTCCGGAAGACCGTCTCGCCCACGGATGGGTGAACCACTTCGATCAGACCGAACTGCAGGCGATCTTCTCCAGTCACGGCTTCAGGGTCGCCCGAGCGTCCCGTTTCAAAGGCCCGCGGGAGGAGTGGATGTTCGACTTTCGACAGCGGCCGTCCTGACTGGCGCCCTGCGCGCCAGCCTAGCGGCCCGGCTTGAGTCTCCGGACGGTGCGGACTGCTCGTGTCACCCGCTCGGTCGCACGACTGGACAGGCGGCCGAACAGCCCGGGCCGCGGCGAGCTCTGGAGTTCCTCGAGCCGATGATGCGGGAAGGCGGACCTCAGCGCGGACGCATCGATGGCGCTCTCTCTGATCGCCGCCCCGGCGGCCAGGTCCGCGGGCGCATCGTTCGCTTGCAATAGGTGCGGCGCCGCCTGCGGCCGCCGCGTGGTGCTGAACCAGTCGCGGAACTTGAACTCGCCGCCGATCAGCGCGTCGCCCGCTCTTACCCATAGATTGGGAATGCCCAGCGCCTCGGCGAAGACAAGCCCGTGCAACGATGTGCTGATGACCACGGCGCACTGCGCCATCTGGGCCAGAAACACGCCCGGGGCTGCCCCGACATCGAGATCGACCACGCCCGGCGCCGCCTTCCAGCGAGCCCACATCGGGTTGTCGCGGTCGAGGTAGTGGCGGACCAGCCCGATCGCATAGCTCGGCGCCGCCGCCTTGCTGATGCCGAGCAGTTCCGGCGCCAGGAAGGCTGGATCGCCGAGCGCCACGTCGCCCATCGACACGCCGGATGAGCGCAGGGCGGCGTAGCTCAGCTGTCCCCGGACGGCATGGACGTTGGCCTTCATCACGCCCCCAACGCCGCCGTCCGGATCGATAACGCCGGTCCCCCAGACCTGCGAGACGCGCGTGCTGCGCGCCATCAGACTGCCGACCGCCAGCAGATGGGGTTGGAAGAGGTCGGTCGCTTGGACCGCGCGGCGGCCGGTGATTGCCGCGAGCAGCAGCGGATTGACCTGGTCGCCCACATTGGGGACGCGGTCGAAGTAGGCCGTTCGAACTGCCGAGACTGGCGAGGCGGGTCGGCCGTTCACTACCGTCGCAGCTCCGGCTAAGTTGGCTATGTTGGGCGTGACTTTGTCAGGATCAGCGGCGCGTCAATCTCCCGTCGGAGCAGGCGCGTGCGCAGGGCCGGCGCCTCCGATATCGTCATGCCCAGCCGGTCGGTCAGCGCGGCCAGTCCGCCCATGCCAAGCACCCTCATGTCGCGGAAACCGGGGTCCCGCTGCGCCCCCGGCGTGAACGCCCTCGTCTCACGCGGCTGCGCCCCAAACAACACGCCGCGCTTGCTGGTGATGATGACGCCGCCCTCCGAAAGCCGCGACACAAAGAACTCCATCATGACCTGGAAGTGCTTCTCGCAACACGCGTACGACTTGAGCAGAGTGTCGAAGACGATGTCGAAGCACCCTTCCAGGGTGGCAAGGGCGCGAGCGTCATACTTGTTCAGCAGCCGCGCAGATGCGTTGCCGAGGTGGCCGCAACGGCTGTCGAACAGGGCCAGCTCAGGCTGGCTGATCGTCAGCCCGACGTATTCGCGCAGCCGCTCAGAAAGGGCGAGCGGCACCGAACAATTGCCGACGCCTACATGAAGCAGCCGCTTGCCTTCGTACCGCTCGCGCCGCGCCTTGAGGTAAGCAAGCACCGCCAGGTCGGCGCCGCTGGTCGGTTCCAACTCCCAGCAGGAGATCGTCGCCTCCGGCGTCAGATCGAAGGGGCCGCCGCAATCTGCGAACGCTTCTTCCCGTAGCTCAAGCATTCCCGTTGCTCCATTGGCCCGGGCGAGCGGCGGCGGCCGTGAGCGCCGGCGCGAAGACCGTCCCAACGTCGAGCCAGCGGGCGGCTGGATGGGCAAGCACAAGCTCGACCAGCGCCGAGACGAACGCAAGGGAATGGGTGTCCTGGGACAGGTGGTGAGTCAGCAATCCGGTCGCCTCGTCGCAATCGTATTGCCCCATGCGCCGGCGGCGAAGGTGGTCGACAAACTGAGCGACATAGGCGTCTTCCCCGGCGAACGACGGGGGATCGGACCAGCGGATCGGCGCGACGTGCGCGTTGGCCTGATAGAGACCGGGCGCTGCATACGGCGAGGGCCGCGGGCCCTTGCGCGAGATCGCCCTCAGTCCGTTGGCCGCCAGAAGTGGAAGGAAGGCGGCGTTGAAAGCGTGCGCGGGCGGAACGAAGACCGGCGCGTTCTGCTCGCCGAATAGGTCCTCCAGGCGCGTGCGCCCCATCGCCAACTCGTCGGCGACCTCCGCGCTGGGACGAAGCGATGCGTACTCTTCAGGCCCCTCCGACCGCGAAGCGTGGCGCCATCCATGCTGAAGGACCGTCACATTGCGCGCGTCGCGAAGACGCGCTGCGAGCCCTCGCGTCGCCTTGGCCGGTATAACGGAAAGCGCGACCGGAACCGCGCCGGCCCGGCGGAGCAGGTCCTCGAGTTGCGGCGTCGCCTCGACGGCGTCGTCGTCACGCCACCAGAAGGTCGCGGTCGCGCCATTTGCGGCCCATGCGTCGAGCTCGCGGACGAGGCGGTCCCAGCCGCCGCGGCGAAGACCCCACTTCAAACCGCGAGGCCTTCGGCGGGTGCGTCGTATCCGAGCGCGGTGACGTAGTTGGATGGCTGGCGCACAAGTTGAAAATAGCCCAGCGAGGCGCGAGATTCGAGCCGGCGATCCGCGAGGCGCGTCACCGGCGGTTCCAATAGTGCTTGAGCCAGGGCGCCGACTTGTCGAGGTTGCGGTCCTCCGGCCGAGGCAGGCGCCTCAGCCGCGAGGCGGACGGGAAGCGGAACTGTTCGCGGCGCCGTCCGATGCGCTGGGCGTGCCAGCCGAGCCTGAGGTCGCCCTCCGCGTATGTCCGGCTGGGATACTTCTCCCACGCGTGCGCCTGGCTGCGGAACATATAGTGGCGCAAGGCGAAGCCTTCCGGCGCGAGGCGCAAGCCGGGGCCTTCGAGCGTGTGGCCGCCACTCTCGACCATCGAGAACCCGCCGCGGGCCCGCCATGCACGCATGAGGCGCGGCGTGGTCGGCTGATAGAAGTAATAGAAGCGGAGGTCGGGGAAGCCGTCGACGTCGCTCGCATAGTCATGCTCGATCGGCAGGAAGACGAACTCGTCGAAGTTCACCGCGTTCCAACCCTCCGCGCCAAGGCGCTCCAGGCCATCCGCCAGAGTCTCGCCTGGCCTGTAGGAATGCATCATCTCGTCGGCGTCGACATGGACGACCCAGTCGCAGTCCAGGCGCTCCGCAAACTCGAGCTTGGCGTCCAACTGAGCCTGCAGGGAGAAGGCGCCTGTAAAGGGGATGTCTCTCACCTCGACGATATGCGGCTCGAACTCAGGCGACCGGTAGATGTCGGGGCTGCCGTCGGTCGATCCGTTGTCGAGGAGGGCGACGCGCAGCCCGTTGCGCACGAGGTGTCGAAGGCAGTTGCCCAGCATCGCCGCTTCGTTTCGAATGGCCAGGATCGCGGTGACTTCGGTCAACGCCGGTTCCTTCAAATACGCTCGCCTGATCTGCCGACGCCGGACGGCGAACTAACCGCTCCGGCGCGCCGCTTCGACCCAGTCGCGCAAGGTCTCGAGAAAGAGCAGGCCCAGTCTGGTATCCGGCTCCAGGTGGCAACCTTCCGCCCATTCGTTCCAGGCGTTGACGAACAAGAACTGCCGGTCCGCAGGCATGTTCGCCAGCCGCGGCTTTTGCGCATCGAGGAAGCGCGCGAATTCAGCGCCGTCTGAATTCTGGATCGCGACCGCCGCATAGCTCCGCGGCGTATTATCCCAACTCGGGAAGACGCACGGGAACTTCAGAGAGTTCGAAGGCCAATCGGCGCGGGCGTGGCCATCGACATATTTTCGGTATGACAGCCGCTTTGTCGCGCGTCTGTTCGCCTTGAGTTGTTCATAGAGCGACGCCGGCAACGCGCGCCGCAGCAGTTCGTAGACGTTCGAGATACCCGCAGTCGACCAGACGCGCTCTTTGTTCGGCTGACTATCCACGCAGGCGTCGAAGCCAGCTTTCAGGTAGTAAGCATCGTCGTGATGGAGAACGCCCGGGCAGGCAAAGGCCAGATACAGACCCCGGTCGAGTCCCTGTTCGCGAGCGACTTCCTGAAACACGTCGACGAATTGATCGAGGCGCGGCGGCTGATCGGGTTGGTAGAGTATGAAGAACGGCTTTCCGTCGACGCGGATATAACGGGGATCTCTGAAGTAACGCATCAAATGCTGCGCGTGTCGCCGATAATCCTCGTTCGTGTAGTCCTGGCTCAGAAGGACTGAATGATGGCTGCCGTTCCAAACCCGCGTGAAATCGTGGTTCGCCCAGCAAAGCATAAAGGGAAAGTCGGGTTCACCCAACTGCACGATCTCGTCGACCGGCCGCTCGATGACCCGCTTGCCGTTGTACCAATAGTGAAAGTAACAGAAACCATAGATGCCGTGCTGCCGCGCCATATCCGCCTGCGCCGCCCGCGTTTCCGCAACGCGCAGATCATAGAACCCGAGGTCGGATGGTAACTGTGGCTGATGGTGACCCCTGAAGCGCGGCCTTGCCTTGGCGACATTGTGCCAGTCCGTAAAACCGCGGCCCCACCATTCGTCGTTATCCGGGGTGGGGTAAAACTGCGGCAGGTAAAACGCTATTACTTTGGGATCCAGCAATGTCATCACGTTCCGTTTGCGGATCGCATCGCCAAGGATGCGTCGCGTTCACGAAAGATACGTCTGCACTCGAGATGTCGGAGATCTCAGAAGTTAGCCCTGCGCTGAACTGGAAGCGTTCCCCGTCCCGAGCCGCCGGTATACAGTCGCTGCAATGTGCGGGAGACACCAGAGCATTGCAAGCGTGAGGCCGTCGCCATGCGCACGCTGATTTTCGTCGTAGGAATGGGGCGGAGCGGGACGTCCGCCCTCACGCGCCTCGTCGCCATGAGCGGCGCCGCGCTGCCCGACACGGTGAGCGGCCCAGGCGTCGGCAATCCCACCGGGCACTGGGAGCCTTCGCTCGCGCTGCGGATAAATGAACTATACCTGTCGTTTGCCGGGTCGTCGTTCTGGGACACCAGTCTGCGGCTGCAGAGTGCGCCACGCACGCCGACATCCGACCGGGCCAAATTCGTCGAGAAGATAAAGTGGTTCTTGAAGCACGAGCTGCGGCGCGGAGACCTCTTTGTCCTGAAGGACCCCAGGATATCGGTGCTGCTGGATTGCTGGCTGACCGCCGCGTCCCAGGCCGGGTTCAGCTGCAAGGTGATCCACGTCTTTAGGCACCCGGAGGAAGTCGCCGCTTCGCTGCGGACACGCGACCAGTTTGATCGCGATGCTTCATACCTTCTTTGGATCAAGTACAACTTACTTGGGGAACGCTACGCCAGGAACCGTGAGCGCGTGTTCCTTTCCTATGAGAAAGTACTTGGAGACTGGAAGGCGGCGCTACAGACCGCCAATCATCGATTGGATTTGAACCTGGAGCTGCCGTCTGCGCATTCGGTGCGCGCGTTTCTGTCGCCCCAGCGCCGACATCACACCAGCCCGGTCCCGGTCGTCGACGACCCGACGCCCGGACTATGGGCCGCGCGCGTTTTCGCGATCCTCAAACGAGCGTTGGCTGAAGAGGTCGACACGGCGGGGATGGACCGCGTCTTCGACGAGTTCGCGATTTGGGCGGCGCAGCGCGGCGGCGCCGATCGTGTCCCGACCCTCTCGAGGCTGCTGAATGCCTTGAGATATACGCGGCCGGGTCTGCACGTTCATCGATGGCGTCAACAAGTGCGTGGAGCAACGGAGCGCAAGTCGCCAGCGCCCGCCCTGCGATGGCCGCAAGGCGCTCGTTCAGATCACACCGCGTAGCCCAGCGCGGTCACGTATTCCAAATCTTCCGGATCGAACTTCCGCCGGTTCACCCGCCTATGTCGGCCCGCGGACTTGGGCGATCGGCAAAACGCTCTGAACGACGATTTTACATCTTCGGCCAGGCTGACGCCGACGAAGCCTGCAATCTGTTCGCAATGGCTGTCCGGCGAGGCGCAAAGGGCGTCGAAGTCGATCATCAGAACGCGATCGGGTCGCCGCTGCGCCACCGTCTGCAGGCGGCGATGAGCCGCGCACCAATAGGCAAGCGATGTGCGCGGGCTAGCGACAATGTCGCGGTCAAGAACCACGGGGCCCCAGTTCTGAACCTGGTTCTGATTGCCGCTCAAAGCCATATCGAGCGGATGACGTACAAAGTGAATGTATCGCAGGTCGGGTAGACGTTCGAAGATGCGATCTATGACGATGTGCGTGTTGGGCTCTTTCCAGCCCCAGGGTTCGCCTTCGCCCCGGCTGCTCTTGGCGTCCAGAAACGACCGGGCCCGCAAGGCGAGCCAGTCTTGCGGGTGCTGAATGCGAGGCGACCGTGCGAGCTGCATGATCCGCTCCCGCTGGCCGGAAGTGAAGTTGCTTTCACCGTTCATGCGGGCAAAGAACAGCGCAACGAGGTCGCGAAACTCCTCGTTTCCCTCAAGTACAATCGACCGACGCTTAAACAGCAGGGTGAACCAGAGATTATCCTGAGCCTCGTTCAGATCGTCGCCAATATAGTAGCCCAGCATCTGCAGGAGCGTCGCGCCGACGCGCGTGCCGCTACCGCCAACGCCGCCAATCCCTACACAGCGTGACTGATCGCTCGTCATGTCTCCCGATGGATTCCTTGTGGGCCCCGTGAGAGGTTATAGACCGATTTCGAAGGCGACCGGCAAAGGCGCGTCCGGCTCGCCGTCGGCGCTCAAGAGGCAGGCTCATGTGGCGTAGCGTTTTGACGATCCTCGACGCCCGGCAGCGACTTGGGCTCGTCCTCGTGTTGCTGAGCTCGCTCCTGAATGTATTCAGCGAACTGTTCAGTCTTGGATTTGTCTTCATGCTGTCGCGCATCGTCTTGGCGCCGGCGTACAATGGCAGCAAGTTCATGCGGGGTGTGCTTGGAGACCGCGTCTCATCGCCGGCATCCTTGTTGCCATACCTCGCGGCCGCAGTGATCGCAGCGTATTTTCTGAAGCTATGCCTGGGCGTCGGCACGGCGCGTTTGCGCGCTGGCTACATTCAACAGCAGCAGATCATCTTCAGCGAACGGCTGCTGCGACGTTACCTAGCCAAAGGCTGGTCGTTCTTCCTTAAGAAGAACGCGACCGTGCTGACCGATCACGTCATCAATCACTGTGCGATGCTCGCCACATGCGTTCTGTCAGAATTCGTGGTGCTCGCCAACGAACTGTGCGTCATCGTCGCCATCTGCGTGGCGCTTTGCTTTATCAGTCCGACAGCCGCGCTGGCGATCGCCGCGTTGTTGTTGCTGATCGCGGCGCTTTTCCACCGGGCGGCGGGACCATGGTTTCAAGCCGCCAGCATTCGCAGCCACACCGCGCGCGCGCAATACGCGACGATCGCCGATGCGATCCTGCGTGGAGCGAAGGAGGTCATCCTCTACGACCGCCCGGAGTACTTCTTGCGGCGGCTGCGCCACACGATGGAAGCTCAGGCGCACATCGAGACGACCGCGCTGACGGTGCGAGAAGTTCCACGCTACGTCTTCGAATTCTCTGCGGTGACGGCGCTGATGGGCGCGGTCGCCGCACAGGTCTTGATGCGGAAACCAATCGAGCTGGTCGCTGCGACCACGGCTGTCTTCACAGTTGCAAGCTTCAGGCTCATTGCATCTGCGAGCCGCGCGACGTCGGCGATGGCGACGATAAACGGCTTTCGGGCGGTCGTCGCAGAACTCCAACCGGACTTGTCAGTCATTGGAAGCGGCGGGCCGGCTATAGCCGACGAGAGCCGGGGCATCGACTATCAACACTGCGTGGAGTTGCGCCACGTCAGTTATCAGTACGATGGGGCGATCCGGCGATCAGTCGACGACGTCTCGGTAGCCTTTAGCCACGGCGAAAGTATCGGCGTCGTCGGCGCAACCGGCGCCGGCAAGAGCACTTTGATCGAACTGTTGCTGGGCGTTCTGCCTGCGCAGTCGGGTGAGATTGTGGTCGACGGTCAAAGGCTAACTGCGGACCGCCGCCGCGCCTGGCAGACCAAGGTCGGCTACGTCCCGCAAGACCCGTTCCTGATCGATGACACTGTCGCGCGGAACATCGCATTCGGTATTGCCGACGCGGACATAGACCCACAGCGCCTGCGGGAGGCGGCGCATGCGGCGTGCATTCAGGAATTCATCGAGGAGGAGCTGCCGCACGGGTACGATACGCTGATCGGAGATCGAGGCATGTCCCTCTCCGGCGGACAACAACAGCGATTGGCCATCGCGCGCGCCGTTTACCGCCGGCCGCAACTCATCGTCTTGGACGAGGCGACGTCGGCGCTGGACAACGTCACCGAGGCCATCGTGAGTGACGCGATCGCGAACCTCTCGCACAAGATGACGGTGATCATCGTCGCCCATCGGCTGTCGACCGTCCAAAAGTGCGATCGGATCGTCGTGCTGGATCAGGGTCGCGTCATCCAGTGCGGGACGTTAGAGCAGCTTTCCAAGGAGCCGGGCGCCTTCAAGAGGCAAATGGACGTCGGTCAGCTTGGGATAAGACCCTAGAGAGGGTTGGAATCGGCCGTCCACGGCTCAAAAACCCGCCGCAGCGACCCTTTTTCATGCGACGCGGCGATCGCCTGGCCTGGCGCCCCCCGCCCCGGCGGGGCGCACAAAAAAACCCGCGCTGCGGCCACTTTTTGGGGCGCAGCGCGGGTTTTGATCGCCAATCACAACCCGCGGCAGCCAGACCTCGACGCGGTTTGGTGGCCGCCGGCCCGACGAACACCCCGGCGAACAACCAGCCGTCCGAAGTCCCTGCGTGTGGTGGGGCGGGTCAACGCACCTTGGCGCCTGGATCCGCGACGATCCTGCGTCCCATGAGCTCGGCGATGGCGCCGGCTATGTGATAGATCGCGCTCGCCGGCGCGGGCCCCTCAGAGATGCGGCCGTCGGCGTCCATGCAGTCACCCCAGAGGCCCGGAAGGGGCGTCCCCAGGTAGCGCTGCATCGCGGCGGCCGCGGCGATGGCGCTGGCGCAGCGCACGCCGTTCAGCTCTTGCGCCGGCCTTTGCGCCAGCAGGTGCGCCGCCTTGAGCCGCTCGGTCTGCGGCCAGAGCCGCGCCGTCCGCTCTCGCGGCGCGAAGTCATCCCACAGGCTGTCCATCGCCACGCCGCGAGCCGCGTCGACGCCTCGCGCTCCGGCCTCGAACAACCGCGCCGCGGCCCCAGCCGCTTCGGACCTGCCGCTCTGCCAGCTCCATTGCTCCAAGAGCCAAGCCCATTCGAACTGATGCCCCGGATCGATGATGCGGCCGGCCTCACCCTCGGCTGGGTTCCAGCCGGCGTCGAACAGCTCCCTCAGAGCCCCGGACTCCGGATCGATGAACCGGACGCAGGCGAGGGCGCCGATCTCGTCGGCGACTGCCACCCAGCGCGGATCGGCGCTGATTTCAGCCCAGCCCAGCGCCGCCTCGAAGAGGTGCATCTGAGCGTTGCACTGGAACTCGCCCTCGAAGTCCAGGCCATAACGCGGCGGCGTCTGTTCGTAGTCGGGCTCGCGAAAGCCGCCGCCGTCGTGGCGGAAGACGGCGAGGATCTGCTCCAGATGCGCCGCAGCCTCAGCCTCGAGTTCACGGCGGCGCTCGGGCAGCACGCGGGCGGCCGCCGCGCGGGCAATCAACACAAAGGCCTGGTCGTACAGCAGAGCGGCGTCGTTGAGCGGCGCGCCATCAGGTGTCACCAAGGTGCGGTAGAGGCCGTCCGCGCGACGGTAGCGGCGCTCGAGGTAGGCCAGGCCATGATCGACGGCCTCGCGCCACGGCCCGCGCCAACCGAGCGCGGCGCCGGTCGCGAACGCATAGACTTGCCTGGCCTGGACGCGCAGGCGCCGGAGACGCTCGTCCGGGCGGCCGGCCCGATCCAGCGCCTCGTAGAATCCTCCATTCTGGCGATCCGCTCCGAGCGCCCACCAGAGCGGCAGCGCAGTGGCGAGCAGCCAGTCGCAAAGCTCGCCGCCGACTTCGGCCAACGCCGGTTTCGACGGCTGCCTCGACGGTGACAGGCCATCGACCAGCTCCTTGACCTTCTGGCTGGAGGCGAGATTGCAAACCAGGATTGCGTCCGGCTCCACCACCACGCCCACCTGCTCGAGGCCCAACACGGCAACGAGCTGGTCGGTCGAAGAGCGGACCAGGACGTCGCGGCTGCCCCAGAGCAACCCTGATCCCCTGAGCGAGCTGCCAGTTTCATCGTGCGTGGAGGCTTCGTGTATCGCCTGCCAGGACCCGAGATCGGACCACGCATAGTCCACTGGGAGCACCGCCGCGTGCGCGGTCTTTTCCATCACCGCGTAGTCAATGGAAATCCTGGGCGCCTCCAGGAACGCGGCCCCGAGGCTCAGGGTCCCGTCTTTCACGGAACCGCAGATGTGTGCCTGGCGCGCCTTTTCCAGCACCTCGGGCGCGAACCGTGCGAGCTCTCCTAGGAGCCGCTCGGCCGTGAAGACGAAGTTGCCACTGTTCCAGAGGTAGCCGGCCTCGAGATACGCGGCGGCGGCCGTTTCGTCGGGTTTCTCGACAAAGCGGCTCAGCTTGCGCACGCCGTCCTTGAGGCGTTCACCCGGCTCCAGATATCCATAGGCCGTCGAGGGATGGCTCGGCCGCACGCCAAAGGTGACGATGGCGCCGTTCGCGGCTGCGGCCACGGCTGTCTCGACCGCCCCGCAGAAGGCATCCACGTCAGGAATGTGGTGATCGGACGCGACGCTGACGACGACGGCGCCCGGGTGTTCAGCAGCGATCCAGCTTGCCGCCGCCGCCATCGCGGGGGCCGAGTTGCGCCCGTCTGGCTCAACGAGCACGAAGGCGTCCGAGCCGAGCTCGTCCAGTTGCCGGCGGATTATCTCAAGGTGGGCTTGCCCCGCGACGACGACCAGCGCGCTTGCGCCTTTCGTCCGCTGCATACGCAAGACGGTGTCCTGGAAGATCGAGCGGGTTCCCAGCAAGGGCAGGAACTGCTTGGGGCGCGAGGGCCGGGAGGCGGGCCATAAGCGTGAACCGACGCCGCCGCAGAGGATCACCGGAACGACAATCGGTTCAGACGTAGGCAAGTCGATCCTCGGCGCCGCTTCACAGGATTGCCGCCTATGTCACGCCAGCGCTGCGCTGCAAAGGTCACCTTCGACTTGGTCATGGCGGCGCTTGGCCCGGAACCAGGCGACCCACGATCGGACGTCAGGTCCCCGCCCAAGAGCCGCGGGCTGGCCAGCTGGCGGTCGCAAGTTGATCGGAAGGTCCGAACAGCCTAGACCTCAACATTCAAACCTGCCGCATGGCTCGGGGGGCATGGAGACCGAAGAGACTTCCCTTGGGGAGCGTGTTCTCGCCGGCCTTGGGCTCGTGGCGCAGGTGCTTCTGTGGCTCGTTCTCTTCCTTCCACTGACATTATGGCGCGCACTCATCATGGTGGCGGGGAAGGCGGCCCAGTTGGCTCGAGGCGCTCGGGTCGGCTAGGTTCGCTCGACACGCTGGCACAGCGCCGGGTGGCCTCAGACAAGACGCCTCGGACGATCGACGCCGCAAGCCACAGACGGTTGTCTAGAGCACCGGATCGGTCGGCCGGCGGATGGAGGCGCCCCACGTCAGCGTCTGCAGCAGGATCGACAGGTCCAGCGCGAACGACCACCGGCGGATATATTCAAGGTCGTGATCTACGCGCTGCGCTATCGACGCGTCGTTGGGTGTCTCTCCGCGATGCCCCGACACCTGTGCAAGACCGGTCAGGCCTGGACGCGCCCCGAAGCGCAGGTCGTAGTAGGCGACAACCGCGCCGAACTGGCTGTCGTGGGCAAGCGCATGCGGACGCGGTCCCACGAGCGACATCTCACCCCGAAGAACATTGATCAGTTGCGGGAGCTCATCGATGTTCGATTGACGCAGGAAGGATCCAAGCCGCGTGATCCGCGGATCGTTGCGCGTCGCCTGCACGACGCAGGCGCCGTCCTCGATGACGCACATCGTCCTCAGTTTGTAGATCTGGAACGGAACGCCGTTGCGCCCTGTCCTCCATTGCCGGAACAGGGCCGGACCTGGGCCTTCCAGCCGGATCAGGAGGCAGATCACCAGCAGGACCGGGGCGAGCAGAACGAGGCCGCCGAGCGATGCGCACACGTCGAGGGCGCGCTTCAGGCGCGCGGACCTCAACCGAGAGGCGCCGCTGGCGATCTCCGCGACGACCTTGGGGGACAGTCGCACGCCCAAACTGTGAACCTCGCCCGCTTCACCTTTCGGCGTCGCCGCGGGAACAAACGGGACCGGAGATCGGCGTCCGTGCGCCAAGTCCAGCCGCGCCACGCCATCAAATTCTACGCGGACCGGGGAATCCCCTACGGAGAACGACGCAGGCTCGCTAGGCTCGACGGCGGTACGCGTCGATCTAGGCGACAAAAAACTCAACGGCCCCTCCCTGTCACTCCGATCGGCGGTGGGGCGCATGATCGCGCGACCACTTGTCGCCCCTGCGAAGTCGAATAGCGCGACGAGCGAGCGGCGCCAACCATAGACGCGCGATCAGCGTATGAACGCAGCCTTCTCTTGCATCTGCGTATCACTCGTCCGGCGCGCCGCGGACCGCGAAGCGTATGGCCGCCGCCACTCGCCGGGTTCGCGACGATAACCTTGCGAAGGGGGCGCCTCGGCGCTACTGGGGGCCCGGCTGGCGGCGCTAGAGGCCCTTCGCGCCAGCTGATTTCGGCCCAAGAAACCCTGCGAACACATCAGAAAGATACGCGTGATTGCAGAGAGAGTGCTTCGTGAGCTGCTTAGGAGCGGTGAGCTATCGACCGGCGACTCTGTCTTATCGGTCTGCGGTGGAACTTTCGAGCGCGACCTGTTTGAAACCGTCGGGCTGACGAATGCGACGATTACAAACGTAGATGAACAATACGACGGAAGCCTTCAACCCTACGCGTGGTGCTTCCAAGACGCTGAGAACTTGACCTACGCCGACGGCGCCTTCGACGTCACATTTGTTCACGCAGGCCTCCACCATTGTCACTCACCGCATCGAGCGCTGCTGGAAATGTATCGGGTGGCGCGGCGCGCGGTGGTCGTCATCGAAAACCGCGACAACGCCGTCATGAGGCTTGCGGTCCGCTTGGGATTTACTGCCGACTATGAGATCGAGGCGGTGACCAACCACGGCTTCAAGAGCGGTGGTGTGAAGAACAGCCACATCCCGAACTTCGTCTACCGCTGGACGGAGCGCGAAGTCACAAAGACGATCAAGTGTTTCGAGCCAAGATTTGCTCCCAGGATCCGCTTCTTCTACGCATTGCGGCTGCCTCACGAGCGCTTCGAGCACACGGCCCGGCCGCTGCGGCGCTGGCTGCTTCGAGCCGCAACGCCCATCCTGAACCTCGCTTTCGCGCTATTTCCGAAGCAGGCGAACGAATTTGCGTTCGTGATCTTCAAAGATGCGACATTGCAGCCGTGGTTGGTGCAGCAACCCGATGGTGAGACCGTCGTGGCGGCGGCGAAGGTCAAGGCTCAGACCTACTCTCCGGCCTAGGCGGCCGCGCCGGCGGCGCTGGCGCAATCCGTACGCTCGAGGCGCTGCTCCTCGCAGACCGCGCAACTGGTCGGTCGCCGCCGCAGCGAATTCAACCGACTTTCTGCAGGAAGATATAGAGAAAGTCGCCGCTAAGTGGCCGCTTCAAAGTCTGATATATTTGCACCAGCTTGTATATGACCGGATTGTCAAAGTGATATACCGGGGATGGCGTCCACGTATAGGTATGGTTCAGCCACTTTTCCGGCCGGAAATACCGCCGCACCGCCGTCTTCGTGTTGAGCCGATAAGCGGCGGGAAACACGTCCTGCTCCTGGCGATCGGGCTGGACGCGCTTCAGCACGGACGAGTGATGCCGGTTCGGGACGAGCGAGCTGGCCACCACCAGCAGCGAGAATAGGTACGGCGTGCGGGCGCACAACCATCCGCCCGGTTTGAGGACGCGTTCGATCTCGCGCGCGAACACCTCGGGATCCTGGATGTGCTCGAACACCCAGTCCGAGAGAATGAGATCGACGGACTCGTCGCCGAGCGGCAGCACGCGACCGTCATAGACGATCGCTTCGTCCAATCCGGGGTTCGCTTTGACGGCCTCGTCTACGTCGACGCCAACGACGTGCGCGACTTTGCCTTTGAGGGTCGCCAGCTGTCTGCGAAACGCCACCGTGTCCTCTGCGGCCACGCCCCGGCCTGCGCCAAGGTCCAGCACACGCATGTCGGGACGCAGGAGCGCGTTGACGCGGCTATAGAACTCGACGTTTCCGTCCAGCCGGGTGAAGCCGCCGGCGCCAACTTCCGGGTAGAAGCGCTCATCCAATGACATTTGCCGGTTTGTCTGCACTTGCTATCCGTCGCTTGGAACGTTCCGCTTCCCAGGCGTTGCGCGCCGGTCGCCCGGTCGGCGGGCTCGTCGACGCCTGGACTGCCCTATGTTGTACGTTGGACCTGCCTGATCGGCCTACGCTGGAATTGCCTGCGACCCGCGGAACCGGCGCGCTGAGCGGCGCTGGCCAAGGCCTCCCCGACGGTGTGATCCGAGAGGAACAGGATCGCAAAGAGCACGATACCGCCCCCCTCCATCATCGACTGGAACAGGGACGTGTTCGAGAGATTGACGACGAAGGGAACGGCGGCGGCCGCCGCCAGGCGGGTTCTGGCGTCCGGCACGAACCGTCCGGCGCCGATCAGCACCAGGGCCAGGATCGCGCTGACGGCCGGCAGGCCAATCAGGCCAAAACCTGCCAAGCCATCGGTCGCCAGGAAGTTCGAATTGTAGTCGAGCGCGAACTGTCCGAAACTCGGCACCAGATAGAGTCCGACGACTTCCCCGACCTGGTAGTTGCCGTACGGATAGTGGATGAACAGCCGCCCGACCATCGAGTGCGACATATAGGTGTGCGGATACATCGAAAAGACGTTCTCATAAACACCGAACGAGACACCCGGTAAGGTCATCGTTCGCATGTAAATGATGGTCAACAGGTCGTTCAAGCCAGGACCGACAAAGTAGTAGTTCATCAGCGGAAGCAGCACCGTCGCCAACGCAGCCAGGGCGCCTGCTATCTTGAGCGTCCCATACTTCCCACGCCTCCCCATCAGGAGCCAGATCCCGATGATAAGTATGGGAGAAATTAAAGTCGAGCGCAGCGCCATGGTGGCGAACATCAAGACCTGGCCGGCAATTCCCCCAACGACGAATTGCCAGCGCTTCGTCTCGAGGCCGAAGGCGATGAGAAAGGGATTGAAGCCATAGGACAGGAAGCCAATGGCGTACTCAGCCAACTTTCCGCCTCCGGAAATGGCGAGGGAGCCGGCGCTTCTCTGGGCGTAAATATCAGCTTCTTGTCCGATGTTCGCAACAGAAAGGTGACCACCCGCCACAAATAGTATGAAGCCTAGAAGGATAGCGTAAGCTATCGAGAAACCGAACCAGAAGGCGCGTCGTCGATATCTTTCGTTGTCTTAAGCGGCGTAAGCAGTCAATTCTGCAAATAAGCAGGAAGATGATCGTAGAGGCGAATACGACCGAAAATACGACCGCACTATGCGCCAAGCTTACATATTGCTGAATAATTGGCATGGTCATGCATGGAATGAATATCACGATGTAAACCAGCGTCGCAGCAAGATCGACGACGCGCTTCGTGTTCAGGCGCAGCAAGACGCTCGGCAAAGCCGCCGCGAACGCCGCGGCGTAGGCCACGGCGTCATAGTTCAGATGGTGGATGTAGCCGAAGTAAGCCCAATAATACGAGAGGCTATCGTAAACATATACCAGCGCACAGCCGTAGATCGCACAGGCTATATACAGCAAGAAGTGAGCTCGGAGCGTCATATGGCCGCCGTTGTTTCGATGGACGCCCAGCGCGCGCTTGCATAACGCGCGGTACCGGTGCAGGCGCGGAGCGATCGCGGTCGCCACGATTTCCTAGCGGATGCATAGTCGCACAATCTGGCGCACGCAAGACAGGGGCCGGGCGCGCTCCCGCGCCGCCCGAAGAAGGCGGGGCGCGGATGTTGCAGTTGCGAGAGGCAGTGGATACGGTCGCATCGAACCGGGTCGTCTGACGAAGTCGACGTCGGGCCATCGCCGTGCGGCGCGCGCGGACTGACGTGAAATCGGGAGCGATCGAACAGCGTGCGCAAGGTGAGCGACACATCTCGCGTCCTGTGGATTACCGGTGCGTTCGGTTTTCTTGGGCGGAATTTGGCCCTCAGTCTCAGGCGGCCCGGCCATCAACTGGTCGGCATCGGGCATGGCGCGTGGCCGGATGCGGCGGCGTGGGGCCTCGACTTCTGGATGAACGGCGACATCGCGCCGGCCAACCTCAGCCTATTGGCGCGTGACCAGGGCCGGCCCGACGTCGTGTTCCACCTGGCCGGCGGATCGTCGGTGGGCGCCTCGATCGTTGCGCCGAGAGAGGACTTCGGCCGAACGGTCGAGACGACGGCGTCACTTTGCGAATGGCTGCGACTGCAAGCGCCGGACGCAGCGCTGCTGACCGTGTCGAGCGCCGCGGTCTACGGCTGCGACCACGCCGAGCCGATTCCCGAGACTGCGCCCTGCCGACCGTACTCCCCTTACGGGCACCACAAGCTCATGATGGAGCAGGTCTGCCGCTCCTATGCCGAGGCTTACGGTCTGCGCGTGGCGATGGCGCGGCCGTTCTCCGTCTATGGGCGCGGGCTGCGCAAGCAACTGCCGTGGGACATCTGTGAGCGGCTCGCCCGCCAGGTCGACGTGCTCGAACTCGGCGGCGAAGGCGACGAACGGCGCGACTGGACCGACGTGACCGACGTCGTCCGCGCCCTGGAACGAATCTCCGAGCTCGCGTCGTCCGCCGCGCCCACGGTCAACGTCAGCACGGGGCGCGGCTTGGAGATCGCCCAGGTCGCCGAGATCCTGACGCGCGCCTGGGGCGCGAGCACGCCGGCGCGCTTCACGGGCCTCGCCCGCGCGGGCGACCCGAAGATGCTGGTCGGCGACGGATCGAAGCTGACGGACCTGGGATTCGAATGGCGCACGCCGGCCGCGGCGGGGCTCGCCGCCTATGTCGACTGGTACAAAGGCCAGGCGCGCAGTCGATGACTCGCGTCGCATTTCCGATTCTGGGCGCCCGCGGCTGGACGGGCGGCTACAACTACCTTCTCAACCTGGTGCGCGTGCTGAGAACCTACGAGCCCGACCGGGTGTCGCCGGTCGTGCTGCTCGGGCAGGATTGCGCCGAAACAACGCGTGACGCGTTCGCCGCCATGTCGGGCGTCGAGGTCCACGTGGACCCCGCCTTCGACGATAGCCGGCGGACGCGCCGTCTGGCAGAGGCGCTGGCGTTTGGCCGCGTTGCGGCGGTGAGCCGGGTTCTCCGCGAAGCGGCGATCGACGTCCTGTTCGAGTCGAACGACTTCTATGGCTGGCGAGCCGGCGTCTCGGTGGTCGCCTGGATCCCCGACCTGCAGCACATCGGGTTGCCGCATCTGTTCTCGGCCTCGACGCGCCTGCGGCGCACGTTCGGCTACCAAGCCCAGGCCCTGAGCGGCCGGCTGATCATGCTCAGCAGCCAGGACGCGCGCGACGGTTGCGAGCGCGCCTATCCTGCGACGAGGGGACATACGCGGATTGTCCCGCACGCCGTCGCGAGGGATCGGCCAGTCGATCCGGCCAAGGCCCGCGAAGTGGCTGAGCGGCACGGCCTGCCAGAGAGGTTCTTCTTTCTTCCCAATCAGTTCTGGCGCCACAAAATCATATCGTGGTCATCGAAGCGCTGGCGCAACTGAAAGCGCGCAGGGCCGGCGTGGTGGTCGCAACGACCGGCAATCCCAACGATCCGCGACACCCTCACCACTTCGAAGACCTGATGGCCCGCGCCCAGGCTCTGGGGGTCGTGGACGATTTCCGGCGCCTCGGACCTCATCCCCTATCCGGATATCGCCTTTCTCATGCGGGCGTCGGCGGCGACCATCAATCCGTCGCTGTTCGAGGGCTGGAGCACGACGGTCGAGGAAGCCAAGGCGATCGGCGCGCCGATGATCCTGTCGAACCTGGCGGTGCATCGCGAACAGGCCGGCGAGCGGGCGATCTACTTCGATCCGCACGACCCGGCCGATCTCGCCGACCGGATCGAGCGATTCGAGCCAGTGCCTGAAGCGGAGCGAGAGGCGGCCGCCGCCGCGGCGGCCGTTCGATCGCGGTCGGACGCCGCGAACTTCGCTCGAGCCTTTGCGGATCTGGTCGAAGAAGCCGCCCAGCAGCGTCGCTGAGGCACAGGCCCCGAACCGATCCGGTTCCCATGGACCTGAAGAGCGCAGCCCCTTGACCTGAGCGGCGCCGTTGTTCAGGGACGCGAGCGAGCCGGGAAGCCATCTCCAGGCAAGGCCCTCTCGGTTCGACGTGGGTGCGAACGTGCTAGCGGCCCGGCCATATGCGCTCGCCGTCGTTCTTGGGATCAGCTGCACGTCGGCGACGCCCAACGGGCAGGCTGCGCCGGCGTCCTCGGTGCTGGACTTCGCCAGCTGCTCGGGCGGCGACGATACGCAGGGCGTGCTGAAATGGGCGGCGCAGCTGGGGCCGCAGCGTCCCGGCTATCTGCCGGCGGTAACCTGCAGGCTCGACTCCCGCGTCCTGGGCTTACGCGGCATCCGCCTCGCCGGCGGCGTCGCGATAAGCGGCGCCGGACCCCGCTCCGAGCTGCTGATCACCGGTGACGCCCCCGCCAACGTCCTGGTCGCCGAGGACGCCGGCCAGATCACGCTTCGGAATTTCACGTTGCGCGGCAACGCTCGGAACGGCGGCAACGGCTACAACGAGGGCGAGGCGATCAGGGTCGAGCTCACCGCGTCGGCCACCGCCCCAATCCATGACATCCGCATCGAGGGCATGCGGCTGGAGAACTTCGCCGCCGACTACTGGATCCACGTCGTCAACGGGAACGCCACCTACCCTATCGAACACGGCGAGATCGACCACGATACCTTCGTCTCCGAACAGGGGGATTTCTGGGGCCAGCCCCGGATCACCCAATCGGCCGACGCCATTGGCCTCGACGGCGCGGGCGCCGGCGGCGTCGCCACATTCCTGGTCACGAACAATGTCTGCCGGAACCACTGGATCAAGCGATGCGTCTCGCTGTGGTCCAACGCGCACGACATCCACATCCAGGACAACACGATCGACGACGCCGGCGTCGGCCTGGGGAAGGCCAATGTCGGGGGCTATGCGATCTCCATCTACAACATCGTCGGCGCGGCCGCCGAGCCTAGCGACGTGACCGTCTCCGGCAATGTCATCGACAATCCCTATTCGGCGGGCGTCTACATCGCCAGCGCGCGGCGTCTGACCATCACCGGCAACCGGATCAGCGGCCAGGCCGACCAGGCCGACGAGACCATCCCGAAAGCCGCCGTCGCCGTGGTCAACGGCGTGGATGTCGAGATCAGCGGCAACCAGTTCAACGATAACTTCGCCGACATCACCGTCGACGGGCCCCCTGGCGACCAGCAGGCCAATGTCGCCGGGCTCGTCGTCGCGAACAACGTTTCTCAGGGCGTGCGCAAGGCGTTTCTCACGCTCAATTCATCCCCGCAGAACGCCCTGTGGACCGGCGTCGTGGTCAAGGGGAACACCGTCTCCTCTTCCGCGTCGGCGAGGGGCGTCATGATCAACTCGACCGCGACCCACGGGGTCGGTCACGTCCAGATCACCGGCAACAGCTTCCGTGTCGGCTTCGAAGCGATCGACCTCGATCCGCAGGGCTTCGCGACCTGCCATCAGGGCGACATCCTCGTGCAAGGAAACACCCTGCAAGGGTCGGTCAACGACCTGGGCGGCCGCGAGTTCGGACCTCGGAGGCGTGGCGATCGTCTCGAACGTCTTCCTTCCGTCGGCGACCGGTCATCAGCTGAGCCTGGCCGGCGCACACGGCCTCAGGATCGACGACAACACCTTCCGCGAGCAGGCGAGAACCGCCGCGCTGGAGCTTTCCGGGTCCACCGGCGTCGCACGCGGCAACAGCTTTCCCGGCGCGACGGCCCCCTGGATCGCAGCCGGCCGCGCCGAACTCGGCGGCGGCAAACCCGCGTTCGAGGGCCACGCCGGCGACTACGTCCAGGATTTCTCGCGGAGCGGGCGCGGCCTCAAGGGGTGGATCAACGGCGGCGGAAGCGTCTGGGCGGAGGACCGGGCGGGCGACTAGAGCGCGTTGAAATCGCCCTGAATTGGTGGGCGGGACCTTGCGCTTTCTCATTACGATGAGTAACTGAAGGAGCGGCGCGCTTGCGCGTGTCTCGGTCTTTGAAATCGTCAATTCCATCGAAATGCCTGCCGGCGCACGGCCCCGCAGTCGGGGCGCCGTTATCAACGGCGACTTACGGTCAACGGCGCCGGGCGTTTGCCCGGGCGAATGCCCAACGAATGGGCGCTGCCCGACGGGCCGAGGGACCGTTGTTTGCGGATGCTTTGCGGTGAGTTTAGCGGCGCAGAGGACGCGCATCGCTTCCGGACGCCGCGGGCCCCGTCGGGCGAGCGGATCTGATCTCAACGCGTTCTAGGCCGCGCCGGCCGGCCGGTCGGCGACGAACGAATAGGGCCGGCCCGGCCGATGATCGAAGCGCGCGGCCATTCTGCGCAGCCGAGCGCCGAGGACCGGGCTGCGAATCGCCAAGGCGGCCGCGTCCGACAGCAACGGGACCGGCACGAACCGCGCGGCGATTTCCCGGCTGAGCTCCGCCGTCGTGTGCGGCGAGAAGTTGATCGGGTTCTCCAGCGGCGTGATCACGCGTCTCAGCCGCAACCCAGCCTTTTCGATGGCGCGCGTGTAGACCTCCAGCCTGAAGGCGTTCTCGCCGCCGAACCGGTGATGGAGCGGGTGGACCGCCAGAAAGTCCGGCAAGTCCTCGTCTCGGGACAGGACATGCTCCCGGATCGCGATGAACAACCCGCCGGGCTTCAGCACACGCCGGAATTCACGCATCGCCGCGTCGAGATCGCCGATGTGATGGAGCACGGCGCGGGCGAAGACGACATCGAAGCTCTGGTCATCGAACGGAAGCTTCTCCGAGAGCTCCTCCGTGACCTGGATCGCGAGCCCCTGACCTTCGGCGAGGGAGCGTATCGCGGCGGCGCCGACGATGGCGCTGGGGTCCGGCTCCAGCGCCGTGACTTCGAAGCCGTCCTTGACGAGGGCATAGCTTGCGATCCCTCGGCCCGCGCCGACATCGAGCGCGCGCCCGCGCCTTGCGCCGATCAGCGCGCGCACGCACGCCCACTCCTCGCTGCGCCAGTAGCGCTCAGCCGCGGCGTCGAGCGGGTCGTCCAGGTACGCGGCCAGGACCAGAGCCTCACTCTGCGGCTGATCGCGCAGCCAGCAAACCGCAGCTTCCCACGTGCCGAGTTCTTCGTTCCCCGCGTCCATCGTCACTCACCAAGGGCTGCGCATGCAGCTAGGATTGTTCGCCGCCCATCATAGGCTCGCTTCGGGCCCCCGCTACCGCGCCCCTCGCAGCGCAGAGAGATTCCGGTCCAAGTCGGCCACCTTGATGACTTCGCCCGAGACGGTGTCTACCAAAGGCATGTGGGAAATCGGCCCAAGCCGATCGTCTGCTCGGAAGTCGAGCTTGCCGCGCGCATCCCTCGAGTCGCGAAAGCTGACTGGCCGAAAAGCCTCTTCGAGGGTGGGCGCTGGAAGGTTCGAGTGAGCTTTGTCGGCGCGTACGAAGAAAGCGTTGGAACCAACGCTGTTGACGCCCGCCAGCCGGTAGCCGCGCCCGGCAAGCAATACGTCAAACGCCCGCAGGCTCGCGCCCCAATACAATCCCGAGTAATGCTTCTCCAGGCGATTGAACGTCGCGTCATATGGAACGCTCACCGTCCTCTCCGAGCCGTATAGGCCATTGTATTCGACAATCACCATCCAAGGTCGCCAGGTTTCCAGCGCCTGGAGGATGAAGAAATCCACTCCGTCAATGTCGACCGACAAAATCCCCGGCTCCAAACCGAAGCGGCTCCGTTCGAGCAGATCCGCAACATTGTCTCGGGTTATGAACGCCTTCATCGCCGTCAGGCTGTACTTCCAATACCACGGCTGTTGTTGGATACGACGTATATACTCTTCTGATCCATCGATTATGAAACCGGCCCAATTGTCCTTCATCATAAGAAATCGACAGTTGGACTCCTCGAAATCTTCGACACCGAATTCGATGAACGTTCTTGGGATACCCGGCAACATGTCGACGAGACGCTGGATAATCCCGTCTTCTCCCCATTGCGAGAAAACCTGAAACTCGAAGTCCGCCAAATCCTCGGACGTCCCGCCCGATTCAGGCCTGCCAGCATTCTGCCTTGATTGACCAGCATCCGTTCGGACCGTCGCTCCGCACGCGCCAAGCGACGACCCCAGCGGTAGATCAGGTTGTCGGTCAATTTCATGTCGCCTCGATCGTGGTAGTTGAGCGGCGCCATTTCCGGCGGCCGCCGCGCCGCGAGTCCGCTCGTCGATTACTTTGCCGACGCGGCCCTCTCCGCCTGTTTGCTAACTTAGGGAAGGTTGGAGTTGTCTAACGACCTTGGCAGGATTTCCTGCGACGACCGCGAATTCGGGCACGTCCCGCGTCACGACCGCGCCTGCCGCCACAACCGCTCCCTGGCCGATCCGAACGCCCTTCAGCACTATGGCCTTCGCGCCGATCCAGACGTCGTCGCAGATCACAATCGGCTCGTCGTTCAGCTCGATGTCGGTCGGATGACCGATAGTCTTGATTTGCATGAACTGCCTATGGCGCTCCAACGGATCAAACGGATGCGTATCGTTGTCGAATATGTTGACGTCGTGTGAGACCAGGACGCGGTCACCCACTTCGATACGAGCGCCCGACCAGAGCCGGGTGTTCTCGCCGAAAAAGCAGGCATCACCGATCACGATCTCGCCGCCGTGAGCGAAGATGAGCAACTCGCCATTCACAACACAGTCACGCCCGATTCGAATTTGTCCGGCGCGACGTTGAAGGTTCAGGATTTTTGCAGTCTTGCCGAGAACTGTATCTCGCCCCTTCACGTGTCCGGAGCGGCGCGTAAAGTGTCGAGCGAGGGTGCGAAGCATTTGTAGGTTCGCCTCCGGCCTTACTGTAGGATACTGTCCAACAGGGAGCGCCCAGGCTTCCTTGACCGGTCCCGGCCGGCGCTATATCGAATGCCGGCCTGCGGCTGTCAAGGCGGCTGGCTCAATCCATCCCGCAAGTTACGCAGCGCAGATTTCCTTCTCATGAAGATAGTCATCCTAGCGGCAACCTACGCCAAATCCATGGGTTACGCGGGCACGTTGCTGCCGGCCGCCCTGTCGCGGCGCCCGGACATCGAAGTCCACTATGTGACGACCGGCTTGCCGCACAACTATTATCTGAATGACTTCGAGAAGACTTACGGAAACTTTCAGGGAGAAGGGATCAGGCGGGGCACGGTGCGCGCGCCCGAGGGCTACACGGTCCACTTCATCGACTTCCACAAGACCTACGGCGGAATGCGGATGCGTGGACTTGACCGCAAGCTGGCCGAGATCCGGCCGGACGTGGTCCAGACCTTCACCCATACCGGATGGCTGCCCATCGATGCGGCGCGCTTCCAGCCGAAGTTGGGATACAAGCTCTTCACCGGCTGCCACACCACGGCCAGCGTGTTCCCGCTGGCCCAGCAGCCGAATCCACCCTGGGACCGCCGGCGGCTGCTGGAGTTCGTCAGACGAGGCCTGCCCGGGCGCTTCATCAGTAGTCGGATCGAACTCTGCTACGGCGCCACCGCGGACTGCACCGACGTGGCGCGCAAATTCTTCGGCGCCGATCCGCGGAAATTGAAAACCATTCCGCTCGGCGTGGACACCGAGATTTTCCACCCCGCACGTGACGATCAGGAGCGCGAAGCCGCCGCCCAGCTTCGGCGGTCGTTGGGCGTGGCGGATGACGAGATCATGTGCGTCTACACAGGCCGCTTCGCCGAGGACAAGAACCCCGTGCTTCTGGCGCTTGCTGTTGCCAGCCTGCGCGCGGCCGGCGAGCGTTCCCGCGCGGTCTTCTTCGGTGACGGAGCGCAGCGGCAGGCGATCGAGGGCGTCCCGGACGCCATCGTCCACCCGTTCGTGCACTATACGAAGCTCGGCGATCTCTATCGTGCGGCCGATGTGGGCTTGTGGCCCGCCCAGAAGTCGACCTCAATGATCGACTGCGCCGCGTGCGGCACCGCCATCGTGGTCAACGACACGATCGCCGCGGTCGAGCGCGTTGAGGGCAACGGCATCACCTATCGGCTGAATCGCCCAGGAAGATCTCGAGCGTGCTTTGCTCCGAGCTGAAGGATCCGGAAAAGCGCCGCATCCTGGGCAACTCCGGCGCGCGGAAGATGGAGGAGAAGTTCAGCTGGAACTCGTTGTCGCAGATCCGCCTCGACGACTACCGGCGGGCTCTGGGCAACGGCTGACGGCGGGACC
>CAWIMM010000002.1:0-2212289 GCA_963837235.1 uncultured Pseudomonadota bacterium
CTGTGGCCGTCTTCAGCCAAAGGTAATCCCCGGATCGGTCCAGCGATGCGGTCGGCTGCGTCTCCCGCACCGTAGCCCTTGATCGGCCGGCGCGGCGTGACGAAGTCGGGTCCGCGCCAGAGGCGGTTCCAGCCGGGCTCGACCGTCTCGACCCACTCGGTCTCGTCGCGCAGGGTCACGCAGGGCACGCGGTGGAAGTAGGCCTCCTTCTGCAGGCCGCCCGAATCGGTGGAGACCGCGGCGCAGCCGGCCAGCAGGGCTGCATGTCGAGATAGCCCAGCGGCTCGATCGACGCGCGCCGGCGCCAGGTCCAGCGCCAGCGCGGGCCAGCGCGTGCGACGCTGCGCGGATGCAGCGGAACGATCAGCGGCTGGCGCGTCGCGACATCCCTCAGGTAGTCCACGTGGCGCGAGGCGCGCCGGATCGTCGGTGTTCTCGGCCCGGTGGAACGTGCCAGACACATAGTCTCCGGCCGGCAGGCCCAGCCGCTCCGGCACGTCGGACTGCTCGGCCGCGGTGCGCTGCGCATAGAGGGTCGCGTCGTACATGACGTCGCCGACGAGATAGACCTGCGTCGACGATGCCTTCGCGCGCGCAGATTGTCGACCGGCGCCGTCGGTCGGGCAGAACAGCAGCGTGCGACGTGGTCGGCGACGACGCGGTTGATCTCCTCCGGCATCGCCGGTTGAAGGAACGCAGGCCCGCCTCGACATGGCGCGACCGGAATGTGCAGCTTCGCCGCCGCCAGGGCGCCGGCGAGCGTCGAGTTGGTGTCGCCGTAGACCAGGACGCAGTCGGGCGCTCGCGCAGCAGCACCTCCTCGATCGCCTCGAGCATGCGCCCGGTCATGGCGCCGTGCCGACGGAGCCGATGCCGAGATTGTAGCGGGCTCGGGGAGCGACAGCTCGCGAAAGAAGACGCGGACATGTTGTCGTCGAAGTGCTGGCCGGTGTGGATCAGGCATCTCGGCCAGCCCCGCCGCCGCGAGCGCCCGACTGACCGGCGCCGCCTTGATGAACTGCGGCCGCGCGCCGACGATCGTGGCGATGCTTCGCTGCGCCACGTCGGCTCAGCTCCGCGCCGAGGCGACCGCGGTGTCGAACGCGTCGATGATCCGATCCTGCATCGCTTCATCGAGGTAGGCGTGCATGGGCAGGCTCAGCACGCGGGCGCTCAGGCTCTCGGCCATGGGCAAGCCGGCGGGATCGACCGGGAAGTCGCGGTAGACGCTCTGGCGGTGCAGCGGGCGTGGATAGTAGACCGCCGTCGGCACGCCCGCGGCGTTCATCGAGGCCTGCACCGCCGCGCGCTCCTCGGGAGACCTCAGCTTGACCGTGTATTGCGCCCAGACCGACGTGAAGCCGTTCGGCGCGACGGGCGTGTCGACGAGGTTCGACAACCGCGCGCTATAGCGCGCCGCCGCCAGGTTCCGCGCCTTGATCTCATCGGGATAGACGGAAAGCTTGATGCGCAGGATCGCCGCCTGCAGCGTATCCAAGCGGCTGTTCGCCCCGATTCGGACATTGTCGTACTTGTCTTCTCCCTTGCCGTGCACGCGCAAGGAGTTCGAGCAAGGACGCAATGTCCGCGTCGTCCGTGAACATCGCGCCGCCGTCGCCGTAGCAGCCCAGCGGCTTGGCCGGGAAGAACGATGTGGTCGTGATGCGGCCGAACGTGCCGGTCTTGCGCCCCTCGATTTCGGCGCCGAAGCCCTGGGCGCTGTCGCAGAGCACCTCGACGCCTTCGGCATGCAGCAACGGCTTCGATCGCGGGCATGTTCGCAGCCAGACCAAAGAGATCGACGGGGACCACCACCTTGGCCTTGAGCCCCTGGGCGCGCGCCTCGCCGATGGCGCGCTTGAAGCTGTCCACGTCGATGTTGAAGGTCGCTTCGTTGCTGTCGACGAAGACCGGGGTCGCGCCCAGCAGCGGAACCACCTCAGCGGTCGCCGCGAACGTGAAGGCTGGAACGAAGACGGCGTCGCCGCGGCCGACGCCCAACGCCATCAGCGCGAGCTGAAGGGCGTCGGTCCCGTTGGCGCAGGTGACTGCGTGCTTGGCGCCGCAGAACGCCGCGAGCTCGGCCTCCAGCCGCCGCACATCGGGGCCCATGATGTAGGCGCCCTCGTCGAGGACGCGCGCGATTGCCTCGTCGATCTGCCCCCGCAGCGCAGCTTGCTGCCGTGCAACGTCGATGAAGGCGATCTTGCTCGTTGCCGACACGAAATTCTCCTTTGGGGCCTTCGGTCCGCCGTCAGGCGTCCAAGGGCGAGAGCGCGCCGTTTTCGATTCGGTAGCGCTCGTTGGTTCTAGGACAGACAAGCGAGTTGTCCAGGCGTTCGCCCGACCGGCTGACCCAGCCCAGCTGGCGCGCCGGCACGCCGGCGACCAGGGCATAGGGCGGCACGTCCTTGGTCACCACGGCGCCAGCTGCAACCATGCAGTACTCACCCAGCGTGTTCCCACACACGATCGTGGCGTTCGCGCCGATCGTCGCGCCCCTCCCGACGTGGGTCGGGAGGAATTCGTCCTTTCGCTCCACCTCGGCGCGCGGCGTCAGCACGTTGGTGAACACGCACGACGGACCGCAGAAGACGCCATCCTCCAAAACGACGCCATTGTAGAGGGCCACGTTGTTCTGGAGCTTGCAGTTGTCGCCGACGGTGACGTCCGGACCGACCATGACGTTCTGGCCGAGCACGCAGTTGCGGCCGATCTTCACGTTCTTGAGGATATGAACGAAGTGCCAGATCCTGGTGCCGGCCCCGATCTCCGACGGCTGGTCGACGTAGGCAAATTCATGGACGAAATAGTCGGTCACGCACATCTCCTGGCAGCTTCCCGCATCGCCGCGCCCGCACGCTGCAGCACCCGCAGCACCGCACGGCCTTCTCTACCGTCCGTAAGCGGGGGGCTTGAGTTCGCGATGCTATCGAGGAAGTGGCGACACTCCTCCTTGAGCGGCTCGGCGTAGGGCAGCTCGATGAAACGCGCCTCGCCGCGGCGCGGCGTCACCATGCCGTCGTCGCGATCGACGCTGTGCTCGATCACCGAGAGCTTGCGTCCCCAGTCGGGCTCGCTGTCTTCGAAGACGATTGACGCCCTGTCGCAAACGGCGACGATCTGCTGAAGCTTCTTGTAGTGCATCCACGAAACGCGGATGTCCGCCCTGAGGCCGCTCGGGAAGCGCAGCTGCAGAGCGCCGATGTCGGCGATGCCTGGCGTGACGAATGCAGCTCCCTGGGCGGCGACGTCGGCCGGCTCCTCGCCCGCCAGCGCCAGCACCATCGATATGTCGTGCGGCGCGAACGACATGACGACATCCTCCTCGGTCCGAATCTTCCCGAGGCTGAGGCGGTCCGAATAGACGTAGCGAAGCGCGCCGAAATCGCCCCCTCGCGCCAGGTCGAGCATCCTTCGGAAGAGCGGATGGTAGCGCAGCAGGTGCCCGACCATGAGCACGCGCCCGCCGTTCTCGGCCTGGGAGATCAGCGCCGCGCCCTCGGCTTCATCGAGCACCAGCGGCTTCTCGACGAAGACATGCTTTCCGGCAGCTAGTGCAGCCTCGGCGACGGCGTAGTGGCTCTCGGCGCGCGTGGCGATCACCACCCCCTCGATCTGCGGGTCTCCGAGCACCGCGTCGAGGGTTCGCACTTCGGCGCCGGTCTGGCTCGAAACCGCGGCGGCGGCCCCAGTGTTCATGTCAACGATCGCCGCAAGCGCGCCGAGCTCGGCGAAGTTGCGGGCGAGGTTCTTGCCCCAATAGCCGACGCCGACGACGCAGACGCTGGGCGGGCGGTCCTGACCGCCGCTCATGCCTTCACCACGTTGTCGCGCGGCGCGCGGTAGCGACCGCGGGAGTCGACGATGAGCGACGCGTGCTCTGCAATCATGTCGTAGTCGAACGCATCGTGGTCCGTGAGCACCACCACGCAGTCGTAGCCCTGGACGACCTGCGGGCTCAGCTCGACCGACGATAGATCGAAGTGGTGTTCGCGCATCTCGGGAAACACCGGCACGTGCGGATCCGTGTAGTCGAGCCGCGCGCCGGCGGCGCGCAACAACTCCATCACCCTGACAGCCGGCAATTCACGCATGTCGTCCACATTGCGCTTGTAGGCGATGCCCAAGGCCAGGATCCGGCTTCCATGCACCGGCCGCTGGCGCTCGTTCAACGCGGTCGCCACCTTGCGGAACACCCACTCCGGCATGGCCTGATTGATTTCCCCCGCCAGCTCAATGAAGCGCGTGCTCACGCCGAATTCGCCGCGCCTTCCAGGTGAGGTAAAAGGGATCGATCGGGATGCAGTGACCGCCCAGTCCTGGTCCCGGATAGTAGGGTGTGAAGCCGAAGGGCTTGGTCGCCGCGGCGTCTATGACCTCGTGGATATCGATGCCCATGCGGTCGGCGATGATCTTCATCTCGTTGACGAGACCGATGTTGACCGATCGCTGGATGTTCTCGAGCAGCTTGGCGAGCTCGGCGACCTTGGTCGACGAAACCGGCACCAACGTGTCGATCGCGGCGGCGTAGGCGGCGAGGCCGACTTGCGTACAGACTTGCGTGACGCCGCCGATCAACTTCGGAATGCTGCGAGTGGAGAAGTTGGTGTTGCCCGGATCCTCGCGCTCCGGCGAATAGGTGACAAACACCGTTTCGCCGGGGATCAGGCCCCGACGACGCACCACCGGCAGCACCTCGTCGTCGATCGTCCCCGGGAAGGTGGTGCTCTCGAGTGAAATGAGCTGCCCCGGGCGCAGGTAGGGCTCCGCAGCCGCCATGGTCGCGCGGATATACGACATGTCCGGCTCGCGGTTGCGGTTCAGCGGCGTCGGGACGCAGGCGATCAGGCAGTCGACTTCCGCGATGCGGCTGTAGTCGCTGGTGGCTTCGAACCCCGCCTCTCTGGCTCGCGCGATCCGCGCATCGCCGACGTGTTCGATGTTCGAGCGACCTGAATTCAGCAGCCCGACGACGTGTTCATTGATGTCGAAGCCAAGCACGCGGCGTCCGCCTTCGGCGAAGCAAAGCGCGAGCGGCTGACCGACGTAGCCCAGCCCGATAACGCCGATGACCGCTTGGTTCGAGCGAAATCGCTCCAGGGTCGCCGCAGCGACGGTGGTGTTGGTTGTCATTCTCATACGCGTTGGTGGACCCGACGTTCTATGTCTCGCTCGCCGTGCTAGCGAAACGCCCGTCCCGCTTCACGGACCTGCCTCGGATGCGGCGAGCGAATAGTCAAGCGATCCAGACCGGGAAAGGACGGGTTGGCTCGCGCATTGCCTGGCTTGTCGATCAACCTGCCAGCGCAGATGAATATAAGGCCAAAGTCGCCCCGACCCGGCCCAGTCCCAGGTCTTCGAGGCGTTCAAGCTGCGCACACGCGCCAGCAGGCGCTTGCGATCTACGATCTCGTCGTAAAACGAATCCGGCCTGGTCAAGAGATCCTGCGCCCAGCCGCCGAGACCGCCGTTCAGCCATTCCGGCATCTGCGAGCCGAAGCCCACCTTGCGGGTTGCCGTGCGAATGGTCTCGGGCATGCGCCCCTTCAGCGCTTCCCGCGCGATCAGCTTCGAATATCGATTGTCGGACTTCATAGCGTCGGGCAGCGACATAACGAAGACGACCAGCCGCCAATCGATAAAGGGGCTACGCACTTCGACCGAGTGCGCCATCGAGAGGCGGTCGAAATTGCGCAGCAGCGTCGGCAGGACGGTTGCGTGGAACATGGTGTAGAGCCGCCGGTTCAGGATCCCCCATCCCTTCGGCATCGGATCGGAGAGCGCCGCAATCGGTGGAATTGGCGGAGGACCAAGGCCGCGCAGAAAGTACTGGCCGCGGCTTCGCAGGTAGCCCGCCTTGAGGAAGTCCTTCGATGACAACACGGCGGGCGGGCGACCACCCGAGGTGCCGAACAGATTCGCCATCGAAAACATGAAGTCTTCGCCGCCTTGGCGATACGCGCCCATCATCTCATCGGCGCCATGACCATCCAGCGACACACGTACGCCGCTGGCGTTCACCGCGCGATAGATCTTCCAGACCGCCGTCGGCAAACCGATGAAGATGTCCTCCAGGCTGTCGAGCACGGCTTCCAGATCGTTCAGAGGATCGTCGCCGCTGAAGTCGATCAGCGTCGGCTTCTTGATGTCGGCGTAGGCGGCCGCGACCTTCGCCTCGGCCGTCTCGTCGTTCAGCATGCCTGGGAAGGACGCGATAAAGGCATGCCGCCAATCGTCATTTTCCCGCACGCGCGCCGTCTCCGGCGCCTCGGCGGCCAGGCGCATCGCCGAAACGATAGCGGTCGAATCGAAGCCCCCGCTGAGGCAGCTGCCGATTGGCACGTCGCTGCGCATGCGCAGGCGCACGGCGCTTTGGAATCGTTCGAGAAACGCAGGCGCGGCCTCGGCGAGCGACGAGGGCGGCGCCGGCAGGTGGTCGGTCGTCCTCCACCAACGCGTCAGCGTCCGCTGGGCGCCTCGGATGCGCAGCAGATGCCCGGCGGGCAGGCGCTCTATGTCTCTGTGAATCGTGCGCGCCGATGCCTCGATCGAGAACGGGTCGTATACGCTGCGCTTGGCAATTTCGGGATCCAGCTCGCCGCTTACCCAGGGCAGAGTCAGCAGTGCGCGCGCCTCCGAAGCGAAGGCGACCCGATTGCCCCGGGCGCTGTACAACAGCGGCTTGACCCCGAAGCGATCGCGGCAAAGCACGAGTTCCTTTGTCTGGTTGTCGTAGAGGCCGAACGCCCACATCCCATTGAGCCGGTACAGGACGTCTGCGCCCCAGGCCTGCCAGCCCGCGAGCGCCACCTCGACATCGCCCTCGGTGTGGAAATGGCGCCCCTTCGCCTCCAGCTCGGCGCGCACCTCGAGGAAGTTGTAGATTTCCCCGTTGAAGACGATCGCGTAGCGACCATCGTGGCTGAGCATCGGCTGGTCGGCGCGCTCGGCGACGTCGAGGATCGCAAGCCGGCGGTGCGCCAGACCGCAGCCGGGCTCCTTGGAGAACCATAGGTGGGCGCCATCGGGGCCTCTGTGGGCCAGGGCGTCGTTCATCGTCTCGAGCTGTCGCCGCGAAGGCGGCTCGCCATTCGTCGTCAGGATTCCGGCAATTCCGCACACGCTAGATCGTCTCCCCCTCGCTGGCGGCGGCTCGATCTGGAGCATCGGTCCGGAGCACCACGAACACAATCACTACGAACAACCCATTCATCAATACGGTGACTGCCGAATATGTCCCCAATGCGAGCACCGGAGAGAACGATAGAACCGCCGCGGCGCCCCAACCTATACAGATGAAAGCCGCCCGCGTCGCTTCCCAGAACAGCTGCCATTGCAATTTGCGCGCGACGACTAGGGCCGAGCTTATCGGGCCCATCACCAAGCCCGACCAAAAGAACCCCGCCAATACCTGGGCGAACGCGCCAGCGAGCGCCCACTTCGCGCCGAACACCAGTCTGAAGACGAAGGGCGCCGCGAACGCCCCGCCAATGGCGAGAGGCGTCCCGAGCAGGGCGCAACGCCACACGAGGGTCCTTGCGTACGGCAAGGCTAGGTCGGGCGTCTCACGCAACAGCCGGGCGAAGTGCGACGAGAAAACTTGCGACAGGGCGAGGATGAGGAGTCCCAGCGGAAGTGAAATGGCGCTGTTGACCAGCCCGAACTCACCGGCGATCGCCGGACCATACAGCGCGTAGGCGGCGGCGCTGGGCACGAAGGTGCCGCCATTGTTCAACAGCCCCCCAAGCACGGAAATCTGCGGGAACCGGCGAAATCGGCGCCCGAGGCTGGCCAGCTCAGGGAGCTTAGCGCGCCACAGGCTGGTCTCTTCCTGCCGTGCGCGTCCGGTGACCACGACGATCGCGGCAAGCTTGCCCGACAAGTCCGCCACGATCAGCCCGGGTCCGCTGGGCGCGATGGCGCCGAGGCCGAGCGACGTGGCGCTGTTGGCCACGGCCTGCGCTCCCCTCGACCAGGCGCTCGTCGAGAAGGCGTTCAACCGCGTCAAGAGGGATGTTCCGGCCAGCGCCACACCGGTGAGCAAGGTGGCTGGCCCAAACCAGAAGAACGAGAAGCCTCTGGCGGTCCAGCGCGCCGGCGCAATCCCGAGCAGCAGCGCCGCGCCGATCGCGGTCAGCAGAGAAACAGCCAGGCAGACCACCGTACTGAGCTGGAACAACCCCACGGCCTCGCGGACGCTCGCCGCCGTCAGTATGGCTTGGTCGAAATCTCAGGCAGGCGACGACGCTGAGCACCATCAACACAGCTTGGTAAAAGGCGAAGTCACCGAACTGCGCCGGACTGTAGATACGCGAGAGCAGCGGCAGCACCAGAACGCCGATCAGCTGCGCGGCAAGAGACCCACGCAGTACGACGCCCACATCCTTCAGCATCGCGCTGTCGCCGACCTCGCGGCGGGCGACAACGCCCTTCAGACGACGGAGCATCGTTGTTCGCAGTTGCGTCGATATGCTGGGGCCAGTCACGCCGTCGGTCCCGCGCCTATCGGTCGATCGCCGTCGCGGGCGCGGGCAGCCGCTCGCTAGGCGAAGCGCTTCCGCGACGGCAGACTGGCGAGATTCGTTCAGGCAGGCGCCTCAGCACGCCGCTTCCTCTCCAAACGGGCGATCACGTGCGCCTGCGCACCATTGCCCTCGCCCCGCCCGAGCTTCGGCGCCGTCAAGCAGCTTGCGTCTCCGCCCCATGCCGCACGGGGTGAATAATTTCGTCGGCGCTGAGGTAAAACAGCGCCGCGGCCTCGAAGTCGTGGATGATGCGCCGCTTTGACAGCGCTTGCGCGCGCAAGAGGCGCTCTGCCGTTTCTCCCGGGTCCGCCGGAGACTCGCTGTACGCGAGGATCGCTTGCGCCAGAGCGTCCGCGTCGCCGGGCGGGGTCAGGGCGCAACACGAATGCGCGAAATCAGCCAGTTCCGTTCCAGGATCGGCGGTGATCACGATGCGGCGGCCCGAGGCCAGCATGCCGCCGAGCTTTGACGGAAGCACCAGATCCGCCGCCGCCCGCTGCTGCGGCAGCACATGGACGTCCGCGATCGACAGGAAGTCGCCGAGGCGCGCCTCCGGCTGAAACCCGAACACGCGAAGGTTGGGCAGGCTCGCGGCGGCGCGCTCGACGTCCGGCCGCATCGGGCCCTCGCCCGCCACGACGAAGACGATGTTCGGGCGCCCTTCCAACGCCTTCGCGGCGTCGATCAGCAACTGAACCCCTTGCTTGGCCCCGAGTGTGCCTGAGTAAAGGACGACGAAATCGTCGTCTTTCAGCCCAAGCTCCCGGCGGTAGCTGCTGGGTGAAGTCATTGGCTTGACGCTCTCGAGGTCGACCCAGTTGCGGATCACCCGCATCTTCGCGCCTGCGACACCTTTCGAGCCGAGCTTGTCGGCCATCCTCTGCGAGATGGTGATGACTCGGTCGAAGGACCGCGTTGCGGCCCGTTCGAAGGCTCTGGCGCACCGCTCCAGCAAGCCGCCGCCTCCGAGATGTCCGACGGCGAACGCGGCGTCCGTCTCCAGGTCCTGGACGTGCAGCACGGTGCGCGCGCCCGTCAATCGGGCGGCGAGGAGAGCGATCGGCGCGACGAGCAGCGTAGGTTCCACGACGACCACAACATCGGGCCGGCGCGTCAAAATCTGCCACAGCGCCACGGGTGCGGAACTGAGCGCGAACGAGAAAGGCGCGATCAGCCGGCGCACGCCCCTCATTTGCGGGTGCAGCAATATCGGGCAGCGGTAGACCGTCGCTTCGGCGAGCCGCTCCCGGCCCCAACGATTGGAAGAGTGGGACGCCGCCGCGCGCCAGTCCGGATAGTGCGGCGGCGTGGTGACGACCACCAGCTCGTGCCCTCGCGAGGCAAAGAACTCGCCGATCTCGCCCGTATAACGGCCGACGCCCACGAGCTCGGGAGCGTAGTTCATGGCGTAGATGACGACGCGCCGTCGATGGGCCGGCGAGGTGTCAGCTTTGGACGCCGCGCTCAAGTGCGGACCCCCTCGAACCGGTCCAGGTACCAGGCGTAGGTCGAGCGCAGGCCCTCCCGGAGCGGTATCTTCGGCCGCCATCCGGTGGCGCTTAACCGGGCCGAGCTCATCAACTTGCGTGGCGTCCCGTCCGGCTTCGAAAGATCTCGCACGATGTCGCCTTTGAAGCCCACGCATTCGCAGACCAGCCGCGTGATATCCAAGATTGTCTCGTCGCTGCCGCAGCCGACGTTGACGTATTCGTCTTGCGAGTAGGTCTTCATCAAGTGGACGAGCGCGTCGGCGCAGTCGTCTACGTGGAGGAATTCCCGCCGGGGCGAGCCCGTCCCCCAGATCACCATTTCCCTATCTCCCCGAAGCTTCGCCTCATGCGCCTTGCGGATCAGCGCGGGCAGCACGTGACTTGAGTTCAGGTCGAAATTGTCGTTGGGGCCGTAGAGGTTGGTCGGCATCGCCGAGATGAAATCGCAGCCGTATCTGCTCGCGATAAGCTTGGCAAAGCATGATGCCGGCGATCTTCGCGATCGAGTACCACTGGTTGGTGGGCTCCAGCGCCGCGTGAGCAGTGATTCCTCGACGATCGGCTGGGGCGCAACCGCGGGTAGACGCAGGACGGAGCCGAGGAACAGGAGCTTGTCGACGCCGATTCCGGCTGCGCAGCTCGATGACGTTGCCGATGCATGGCGAGTTGTCGTGGAGGAACTCGGCGGGCCGTCGGCTATCTCAAGGATTCCGCCCACCTCGCCGCAGCGATGATCACCGCCTCCGGGCTGCGCTGACCTCATCCAGCGTTCGACATCGGCCTGGCGGCGCAAGTCGAGCTCGGCGTGACCGATGGTCAGCACCTCGCAGCCCTCGGCTGGCCAAGCGGCGCACCAGCGCGGACCCGACCATGCCGCGGTGGCCGGCGACCCAGACCCGCTGCCCCTCGAGCCGAAACTGCGAAGTCGGGTGCAACATCGCGCTCTTCCGCCCGCTGCATCGCGACGAGATCGGCATCGACCATCTCGGCGACGAGCCCGGAAAAGTCGGTCCGGTGCTTCCAGCCGAACTTCTCTCGCGCCTTCGAGGCGTCGCCCAGAAGGAAGTCGACTTCGGTCGGACGGAAGTACCGCGGGTCGACTTCCACGAGGACTTGTCGCTCTTGCGACGACGCCTTGCTCGCCGACGCCCTAGCCGCGCCATTCCAGATCGCCGCCCGACTTCCGCGAAAGCCGCCTCAACGAATTCCGCACCGACGCGGTTTCGCCGGTCGCCAGCACATAGTCGCCGGGCGCCGGTTGCTGCAGCATCAGCCACATTCCCGATCGACATACTCGCGTGCGTGGCCCCAATCGCGCTTCGCATCGAGGTTTCCGAGATACAGTTGATCCTGGCGCCCAGATGGATCGCTGCGGCGGCACGCGTGATCTTTCGCTCACGAAGGTTTCGCCGCGCAGCGGGCTCTCGTGATTGAACAGAATGCCGTTGGAGGCGTGCAAGCCGTAGGCTTCCCGATAGTTCACCACCGACCCAGTAGGCATAGAACTTGGCCACCCCGTATGGACTGCGGGGGTGGAACGGCGTGGTTTCGTTTTGCGGAATGCCTGGACGCTGCCAAAGAGCTCCGACGTGGAAGCTTGGTAGAAGCGCGTACTTGTCTCCTAGGCCGAGAACGCGGATGGCCTCCAACAGCCGCAAGGTGCCGACCGCGTCGGCATTGGCGGTGTACTCGGGCGTCTCAAAGCTGACCTGGACGTGCGCACTGCGCCGCAAGATTATAGATCTCGTCAGGCTGCACTGCCTGGACAAGCCGGAGCAGGTTCGTGCGTCGGTCATGTCGCCGAAATGCAGCCTGAACTGCGGATTGGGGACGTGCGGGTCCTGATACAGGTGTTCAATACGCCCGGTGTTGAGCGACGAAGACCGGCGCTTCACGCCGTGCACCTTGTAGCCTTTTTCCAGCAACAGCCCGGCCAGATAAGCGCCGTCCTGGCCGGTGATACCGGTAACCAACGCAACCTTCTTGTCGTTTCCAGCCGGCATAGTTTCCCCAAAATGTTAGAAAGGTCGGATCCCTACGCCGCCTTCGCGCGCCACGCCTCTATCCAGAATGTGCAGAAGCCCGTCGAGCTCGCCTCAGGAAGAACACCCGGCGCGCGCGCCGCCGTCAACGCGCATTCGCCTCCTAACGCATCGCTGAACGTTTCACTAGCTTGTGCAGCGCAGCAACGAGGCGACCCAACCCGCACTGCGAGGAAGGAGCCATGTTGCGCGGTCACCCGCGGCGCGCGTGAACCTAGGGGTCGCCGATTGACGTGGAGGGGTTGCGAGGCTTCCTGGCGGTCGAACCGGAGCGCCGCACGAGCGCCGAGGCAGTCCAAGCGACCCAGGCGACGAGCGATCGCTCGCCGCCTGCTCTACTTTGAGACAGATCCGAGCTCGGCGCTGACGCTCTGACGCGGCAGGAGGGGTCGTTGCGGGACAGCGCCCTCGCCGGCCTGGGCGGCGCCCGCCATGGCCCGCCGAGGCGGTTGCTCGGCCACGCTGCGCTGCCGGACGGACTGCCGGGCCGCATGACCCGCCGCGGACGCGAGGTCGGCAAAGGCCGGCCCGATGAGGCACCAGGGTTCAAAAGCGTAGCGAGCGGACAGCCGGGGGTTGGTAAGCATGCGGAACAGCCACTCCGCCCCCAGTTGACCGATCCAGCGCGGACAGGGCGCCTGCGCGCCCGCCTCATAGTCGAACGCGGCGCCGACAGTGAACATGGCGCACGCCGGCAACGCCTCATAGTTGCGATAGATCCACGCTTCCTGCCTCGGCATGCCCATGCCGACCAGCAGAATGTCGGGCGCAAAGGCCCTCACCTGGTCCACGACCGTCCGATTTTCGTCGGCGTCGGCGCGCGCATCGAAGTAGCCGTGGTGAGCGCCGATCTGCACGGACGGCCACTGGGCGCGGATGCGCTCGATGGCGCGTTCCGCCACGCCGGGCTGGCCGCCGACAAAGAACACCCGATATCGCTCGCGCTCGACCCGCGCCCAGAAATCGTCGCGCCAGTCGAGATAGGTGCAGCGGTGGAAGCGGCGGCTCGAACGGCCAACCAGGCGCGCCCAGAAAATGAGGGGGATGGAGTCGACCTCCACGAGGTCCGACAGCTCATAGAAGGCGCGCAGCTCCGGGTCGCGCCGGATCAGATAGAGACTATGCAGATTGTGGTTGGCTACGATCGCCTTGCGGCCCGCCTTGATGCAGGCGTCAGTGAAGTGGAACACCTCGGCGGCCTTCACCAGATCCATCAGACCGCCGAGCACGCGCACGCGCTCTTCCGGCCTTCGCGCAAGGCGGAACGGCAGCCGTCCCGTTGCCGGCGAGCAATTGCGATGCCGATGATCCAGCATGTGACAGCACTCCGAGCGATGGCTGGGCCCCGGCCGCGCCCGGCAACAACCGTGCCAGCTGTGGCGGCGACGCCTGCCGGACGATGCCCTTCGGCGGCAGACGCCTGGCGCCCGCGTGGGAGTGCTTCGCGCGGGGTCGATTCCTGGGGATGCGCGTGATCTCGGAGTCGACGCGCGAGGCGCGCGCCGCCTCTTGCGGCGTCACATGTCCAACAGCCGCAGCACCTCGAGGCCGCCGCCGATGATGGCGGCCCAGAGCCAGAGCGAGACGCCGCCGCTGAAGAGCAGCGTCGCGCGCGGCGCCCACCGTTGAGACGGGGCGTGCGGTTGCATGTCCCAGCTGTCCGCCAGTGCGTTCTGCAGCATCCGCGCCGGGGAGGGTCTACTTGGGGCGTCGGCTTGCGCCACCTCGAACTCAAACCGGCGAGGCGGGACAGGATCCGGCCAAGGACCGTCGTCACGAGGTTGCCGCCTGGCTCGACTCACCTAGCCCCTCCACTTAAGGAGGAGATCTTAGAAGCCCCGATTGTCCAAGATGTTAATTGGGCGCGGACTGTGCGGCGCGCCGGCGGACGGCGCGTCTGGACGGGAGAGCCTCCGAGACCGACGCCCGCAGCGCGTGGTGATGCGCCTGCCGAGAAACATTGAGAGGCGCCCGCGCATGGATCGCGTCCGGCAGTTTGCAGCAGCGCTCGGCGCCTGGCTGTTCCTGGGACTTGTGGCGTTCTGGACGCTAGGCCCGGTCTCCGATCGTCCGAGCCTGGGCCCGCCGCAGCTCGAGCGCTTTGCAGCGTTCTGCGTTCTCGGCGCGCTCTTCAGCATCGCGTACACGCGGCCACGCCTCGTCGCGATCGGTCTCGTGATCACGGCGATCGCGCTCGAACTGGGACAACTTGTCGTTCCAGGCCGTGACGCCGGCGTTCCCGATGCGATCGCCAAGTGTCTGGGGGCAATCGTCGGCGTCATCGTAGTCACAGCAACTCGCCGGTGGGCTGCGCCCGGCGGAGGGAAGCGATGGGCCAGGTACGTTGGCAAAGGCGACATTGGATAGAGTCGCGCAGGTCCACAAGGACCGGTGATCATTCTCCAACTTTCGGCGTCTCGACTTAGCCGCTCAAGATGGACCAGAGTATTTCGTCGTTGCCTGCGAATGGGCAGCGTATCGCGATCACGCCGAGCGCCGCCATCGAGCAGTCGCTGGGACGAGAAGTTGGGGAGCGCGCCGGCGCGATCCTGCCATTGACCGGCGGCCTTCCTCGTGTTCTTGCGCCGTCCAACGCGCACTTCTCCTGCTGTCGGTTCTCTTATAAGGTCGCGCCCGTGCGAGATCGCTGCACTCTCGGCGCGCGCGGCGTAGGGCGGAATAGGTGATTGCTGTGAACTCGAACGTCTCCAGAAAGCGTCTGGCCCTGCTGCAATGGCTCGTCTGCCTTCTCCTGGTAGCCGTCGCGGCGGAGTTTCCCGCGCTGGCTTGCGCCGACGTTTCGGCGACCGATGCTGCGGCGCAGCCGCTTTCGGCCGAATACCGCATAGGGCCGCTGGATACGCTGAGCATCACCGTGTTCGAGGTCAAAGACCTGAGTTTCGACAAGGTCGAGGTCGACGCCAGCGGTCAGCTGGTCCTGCCGCTGATCGGGGTTGTAACGGCTCAGGGCAAGACCGCACGAGAGCTCTCGGAGGAGATCGCGCGTCGACTGGACGCCACCTACATGCGCGACCCGCAAGTCTCAGTGACGGTCGTCGAGTCCCAGAATCAGAAGGTCACCGTTGAAGGTGCGGTGACAGAAGCTGGCGTCTACCAACTTCACGGCGGCGCAAGCCTCCTGCAGGCGATCGCGATGGCGAAAGGCGTCACGAAGACCGCCGACCTCGCGCACGTCACGCTTTTCCGGACGGTGGATGGGGAGCGACAGAAGCTGGTCTTCGACGCGAAGGCGATCCAGGCCGGCCGGCAAGGCGACCCCGAACTGCACGCTGGCGATCTCATCGTGGTCGGCGAGTCCGGAACCAAGACTGCAGTGCAGCGGATCGTCGATCTCGCCCCTGCGCTGTACATCCTTTCAATACTGCACCCCTAGGACTGCTGTATGCCCTTGAGTGACTTCAGACGCACGCCGCGATGTCGGCGCCTATGGCGACGCGGATCGCCGGCGCCTTCAACTGGCGCGCGCCGATTCCGAACACGACGGGGCCGTAACGCCCTGGACGCCGGACCAGCATGACGAAGCCGAGGACTCGACTTCCGATTTGGATTTGCTGCAGTACTGGCACGTGCTCTGGAAGCACCGCTTCCTGGTGTTGAGCACGGTTGTGGTCAGCCTCGCCATCGCCTTGGGGCTCACCGCGTTTTCGACGCCCACCTATACGGCCAGCGCCACGCTCGAGATCGACCGCGAAGCCGCCAAGATCGTCAATCTGCAAGGCGTGGAACCCCAGGAGGAGACCGGAGGCTCGGAAGAATTCTATCAGACGCAGTACGGTCTTCTGCGCAGCCCCAGCCTCGCCAACCGCGTCATCCGCACGCTAGGGCTCACGACGTCGGCGCCGTTCCTGTACGCAGAGAATTTGCCGCCGCCTCACCCAAGCACGAGAGTTGGCGATAACTGGCGCGCCAAGTTCGAACAGGCCGTCTTCCACAAGGTCACATCGAGTTTCGGGGTCGAACCGATCCGCGGATCGCGGTTGGTGACGCTCAGCTTCGACAGTCCCGACCCCAAGATCGCCGCCATGGTGGTCAACAGCTTCGCTGACAACTTCATTCAGTCCAACATGGAGCGGCACTTCGAGTCTTCGTCCTACGCGCGCGACTTTCTGCAGCAACAGATCGCGCTGGCCAAAAGCCATCTGGAGGACTCCGAACGCGCCGCGGTCGCGTACGCGATCGACCAACAGATCATCAACCTGCACGACGAGAACGCGCCGGCTGGCGATCCCAGCGCGACCGAATCCCTGGTCGAGAAGAACCTGTCGAGCCTCGATACGGCTTATGCGGCGGCCGAGGCCGACCGTATCGATGCAGAGGCGAAATGGCGGCAGGCGAACGCTGCCCAGGGACTTGGACTTACCCAGGATCTCCTGGATCCGACCATCCAGGAGCTCAGCCAGGAAAAGGCCAAGCTCGAGGCGCAGTACCAGGACGAAATGCGTCTGTTCCGCCCGGGTTATCCGCCGGCGGTGCAGCTGAAGGCGCAGATCGATGAACTGAACAGCAAGATCCAGGCGGAGGCCGGCAACGTCAAACAATCGCTGCGCGCCAACTACGCCGCCGCCCTCAGCCGTGAACAACAGCTGGCCGCACAGGTGAACGACCTGAAGGCGAAGGTGCTGAACCTCAAGGACCGCAGCATCAAGTACAACTTCCTGCAGCGCGAGGTGGACACAAACCGGACTCTCTATGACGGGTTGCTGCAGCGCTACAAGGAAGTCGGCGTGACGGGCGGCGTTCAGCCCAACAACATCTCGATCATCGACCGCGCCGAGCCGCCGCTGAAGCCCTCGAAGCCGAAGCCGCTGGTCAATTTCTCCATCGCTCTCATCGCCGGCCTGGGCCTCGGCGCCCTGGGCGCCTTCGCCATGGAGGCGCTCGACCAGGCGATCCGCAACCCCGGCGACGTCGAGCAAAAGATCGGCCTGCCGCTGCTGGGCGCGGTTCCGCTGCTGACGAAGGGGGTCACGCCGCAGGAAGCGATGCAGGATGCGCGGTCCAGTTTCTGGGAAGCGTACTACTCGATCAGGACCGCCCTGCAGTTCTCGAGTACGAGCGGCGTGCCGCACAGCATGGTGGTCGTGAGCTCGCGACCGGGCGAGGGCAAGACCACGACGTCGATTGCGCTGGCCCACAGCCTGGCGCGGCTTGGCGCGAAGGTCCTGCTGGTGGACGCCGACCTCAGGAAGCCGTCCCTGCACACCCGCCTGGGTCTGGACCACGGCATGGGGCTGACGAATTTCCTGACCGGCGCGGCGGCCTTCTCCGACCTGCCGCAACCGACCGACAATCCGTCGCTCTCCGTCATCACCAGCGGGCCCTTGCCGCCGACCCCCGCCGAGCTGCTTGCGGACATGCGGCTGAGGGCCTTCATCGCCGAAGCCGAGAAGCACTTCGACATCGTGATCATCGACGGCCCGCCGGTGATGGGCTTCGCGGACGCCCCGATGATTGCGGCGGCGGTCGACGGCACCTTGGTCGTCGTGGAGGCCGGTGGCAGCAGCCGCGGCCAGATCCGATCGGCGCTTCGCCGGCTGCGGATGGGCCACGCCAAGATTCTCGGCGTCGTCCTCGCGAAGTACGACGTGCGCAAGGCCACCTACGGCTACGGCTACGGCTACGGCTACAGCTACTACGCCTACGAGTACGGCGAGTCCGAGAAGCGCAAGATCAAGAACGTGCGCGCCTGACCCGGCGGACGCCGCCCGAACCCACGAAGGACTGAGCCGCAGCTACGAGCTGATCGAAAGCTGCGGCGAGGAGCGGCGTCGGGCCGAACGGCGCCGGCCAATGGCCTCAAGACCCGGCTGCGGGACGGAGACGGCCTTTACGGGCTCTCGCGTGGCGGCTTACACCGGCGGCGTCCGCACGGCGCCAGTGACGCCGCACGGGGGAAGAGGAACACATCCACGATGAGCTTGGGCCCGCGCCCCCGCCGACTGCCAGACTGGGCGGGATTTGTCCTGGCAGTCGGCCTGTTCTGGCTTGGCGGACAATTCGTCACGCAGGGAGTCTCGGACAGTCTGATCGAGAAACAGCCTGAACTCGCGGTCCTGTGGCGCGCCGAGTTGCCTGACGCGCTGAGCAGTCTTGCCAGAGCAAGGTTGGTCGCCAACGACAATTCGGGCGCCGCCCGCGTCGCCCGCAGATCGCTGCAGCGGCTGCAACTCAATCCAAGTTCACTGGCGACTTACGGCCTGGCCGAAGCGCGGCTCGGCAATACGCAGGCCGCCAACCAACTGGTCGAAGAAGCCGGCAAACTGGGCTGGCGCAGCGTCATCGTTCAAATCTGGCTGTTGCGCAGCCATCTGCTGTCCGGGGACGCTGTCGGCGCGACACAGCACCTGGATGCGATCATGCGGCGCGAGGATCCGGTGCAGCCTACAATGCTGAATGTCGCCGAACTGTTGGCGCACGATCCACGCGGCGCCGCCGCCATAGCCGCACGGTTGGCGGCCAATCCGATCTGGCGCGCGCCGCTCTTCGATTTCATGGCGTCGGACCGACGACCCGACGCGGAGATTGTCGAGGGCCGCCTCATCACGATGTTGGCCGCCACGAGCGACCCGCCGGCCGGCACGGAACTCGGACCCTATCTGAAGCGACTCGTATCGGAGGGCCAATTCGTCGAGGCGCGAACGATGTGGCTCTCCGTCAGACGGCCTCGACCGGCGGTCTCGCTGGTCGACAACGGCGATCTCTCGGCCCCGTCGGATGGCACCCCATTCGATTGGTCGACCGGCGAGAGCGATGGCTGGTCCGCGGAGATCGATCCAGCGCCGGCGGCCCAGGGCAATGGGTTGCGCATCGAGTACGACGGCGTCGCGGACGTCTCGCCGCCTCATGAGCTGATCGTCCTAAAGCCGGGCGCCTACCGACTGACGCTCGACGCCATGGACGAGATGGGCGACGCCACGCAACTGTTGAGCTGGACGGTGACCTGCGCCGGCTCAGGGCAGGTCTTGGGCGCGATTCGCCGCCCCACCCCGACCCAGGGCGCCTGGGCGAGCGTTTCCGTGGGCTTCGACGTGCCAGACAATGGCTGCCCGGACCAGTGGTTGGGCGTTTCGGTCCAGCAGGGAGAACGGCCCGATGCTTCGGTAAGCTGGTATCGGAACATCCGGATCGAGCCGGTCTCCAGGCCCCCAGCCAATCCCCAGAGTGGGCAGAGTCACGACGCTGCGCGCAGTCCGCGAACTTGATCCTTGTCAGCGCTTTTTACCTCGTCTAGGAGAAAGAACGCTGATCTGCGATTTTAGGCCTGGAGGGAACGCTATGCGGAAATACCTAGCGGCGGCGGCGGTCGGCGCCACATTGATGGCTGGCCAGGCTGCAGCTTATGACGGCGGTTTAGTGGGCGTCGGCGATCGCGTCGCATCGAGCGCCGCAGCGAGCGACAACCTCGAGGGCGCAAACAGCAACACCTGGCTGTTCCTCGCGGCCGGCCTTGTGTTGATCATCACCGTGGCGGTCATCGCCAGCGACCGGGGCAACAACCACCCCGCCAGCCCGTAAGGCGACGTCAGAGCGCGCTCGTAGCGGCGCGCCGGGTAAAGGAACACGTAGCGTCTACGACACCGCGCCGTCGGCTTACAGCCGGCGGCGTTGACGCTGCTTGACGTACGCGCGCCGTCAAATCCGAGAAGCGCAAGCCCCGCCTAGCCCGCGTCGCCCGCATTCGCCCCGAACGGCCGCCCAGGAACCTCCTCGGCATTCGCCACGCTCAGCAGGTAGGATGCGTAGGCCGTCTTTCCGATGCGCGCCGCCTTCGCCTGCAGCTGCGATCGATCGATGAAGCCCTGGCGAAAGGCGACTTCCTCGGGGCAGGCAACGTAGAATCCCTGGCGTTTCTCGAGCGTGGCCACGAACTCGGCCGCTTCCATGAGGCTTTCGGGCGTGCCCGTGTCGAGCCAGGCGTAACCGCGCCCCATCAGCTCCACCGAAAGCTGGCGACGCTCCAGGTAGGCCCTGTTGACGTCGGTGATCTCGAGTTCGCCCCGATCGGAGGGCCTCAGGTTGGCGGCGATGTCGACGACCTGCTGGTCGTAGAAGTAGAGACCCGTGACGGCCCAGTTGGACCGCGGGCGAGCCGGCTTCTCCTCGATGGCGTGCGGCTGGCCGTCTGGCCGGAAGGTGATGACCCCGTACCGTTCGGGGTCGGCCACATGGTAGGCGAACACGGTGGCCCCGACGGTCCGCGTCGCTGCATTGCGCAACAGCTCCTGAAGGCCGGCCCCATAGAAGATGTTGTCCCCCAGGATGAGCGCCGAAGGCCCGCCTTCGACGAACTTGGCGCCGATGACGAAGGCCTGCGCGAGGCCCTCCGGCCGGGGCTGAGCCGCATAGGTGATCGAGAGGCCAAGCTCGCCGCCGTCGCCCAGCAAGCGCTCGAAGTTAGGCAGGTCGTGCGGCGTCGAAATCACGAGAATCTCGCGGATTCCCGCCAGCATCAAAGTCGTGAGGGGGTAGTAGATCATCGGTTTGTTGTATACGGGAAGCAACTGCTTCGACGTCATCAGGGTCAGCGGATAGAGCCGCGTTCCGCTGCCGCCGGCCAGGATGATACCCTTCACGAAAGTCCTCCCTCGGCTGGCGCCAAGCCGAACATCACCCTGCGTATAGCGCGCTTGGCCCGAGCGTAGCGTCCGAAGTCTAAGACGGCTGCAGCGAATTGGGTGTCAAACGGCCGACGACATCCCGGATCGCGTCGCGCCAGGGCCGGGCGACGATACCAAAGCACGCTTCTATCTTGGCGCACGCCAACCGCGAGTCACGCGGCCGGCGGGCCGCCGTCGGGTATTCGGCCGTGGTGATCGGGATCACCTTGGGTCGTTCGGCGCCAAGCCAGCTGGCGCTCGCGACCACTTCCTCGGCAAGCGTGCGCCAGGTCGCCTCGCCCCGGTTGACGAAATGGAAGGTCCCTGCGCACGCGTCTCGTCCTTCGGCGAGCGCCCGTCCGATGGCGACGACGGCGTCGGCGACGTCGTCGGCGCTGGTGGGATTGCCGCGTTGATCGTCGACGATGCGCAACGGCTGCCGGTTGGACGCAAGCCTCAGAACGGTCTTCACGAAGTTGGACCGCCAGGGGCTTACGACCCATGCGGTCCTGAGGATCACGTGGTGCGGACACCACATCCGGACGGCCCGCTCGCCAGCTTCCTTCGAGGCGCCGTAGACCCCCAGCGGGCGCACGGGATCGTCCTCGACATAGGGCTCGAACTTCTCGCCGTCGAAGACGTAATCGGTCGAAAGGTGGATCATGGACGCCCCGCGGCGCTCCGCAGCCCGAGCGATGAACTCCGGGCCGGAGGCGTTCGCGCGCCAGGCGGCCGCCGCATCGCTCTCGGCGCGGTCGACCGCGGTGTAGGCGGCGGCGTTGATGACGAGCGACCACGGCCGCGCGGCGATGGCGTCCTCCACCGACTGCCGGTCCGAAATGTCGAGCTCGGCGCGAGGGGGTGCGTGGATCCGCCAGTTGGCGGGGGCTCGCCGGCGCACGCCATGGCCGACCTGACCTTCTGCGCCGGTCAGCAGCACCTCAAACGGCGATCGCAGGCGTACGATCGGAGCACTCCTTCCCCAGGCCACTCACCGGCGTCCGCCCTGGCGTCACGTCACCAACGAGCGTCGGCTCGACGAGAGCGCGCCGCCGGTCGACCGGCCGACCGACGGGATCGGGCTTGCCCGTCATGCGCCGCCCTGCGCCAGCGCCTCAAGAGGATCGCCGTCGAACGAAAAGGGACTTTCGAGGGCCGCGAGCGTTGGAAGCTGGCGGTCCTTGTCGGACACGATCGGGGGACGACCGTCCAGCGGCCACGAGATGGCGAGCGTCGGGTCATTCCAGATGACGCCGCTCTCGGCGTCCGGATCGTAGAAGTCCGACAGCTTGTACTCGACCTCCACGTTCGGCTGGAGCGTCACGAAGCCATGCGCGAAGCCGACCGGGACATAGAACTGTTCACCCGTCTCGGCGGAAAGCTCCGCGGCGACCCACCGGCCATAGGTCGGCGAACCGCGGCGGATATCGACGGCGACGTCCCAGATCGCGCCGCGAACGCAGCGCACCAGCTTGGCCTGGGCGCTCGGCGGACGCTGGAAGTGCAGCCCCCTGATCACCCCCGCCTCCCGAGACATTGATTGGTTGTCCTGGCAGAACACCGCGTCGATCCCCAAGTCCGCCCACCGGCTCGCGTTGTACGTCTCGCAAACCCAACCCCGGTCGTCGACGAACCGCTTCGGTCGAATTAGCTTGGGGGTCAATTTGGGTTCCTTGCGCCGACCAGGACCAGCTTTGTCTGCGGTCCTCGCCCGTCGTGCTACGCCCGTCAACCACCAGCCGTTCAACCGCGTCTGGCCGACTGGCGGGCCCGGGCTTCAAAGGATCAACGCATGGCGGACGTCAGCATCCCGCTCAGCGCCGAAGAGATCGAGAGCGCGCGCCGGCGCATCGAGGGCGTGGCGATCCGCTCGCCGCTGGTGACGGCGGCGGACGGCGGCGCGCGGCTGAAGCTGGAGTGCCTGCAGCCCTACGGCTCGTTCAAGATCCGCGGCGCGACCAACGCCGTGCGCGCCTGGCTGGAGCGCGGCGGGGCGGGCGGGCGGGTAGTTTCGGCGAGCGCCGGCAACTTCGGCCAGGCGATCGTCGCGGCCGCGCGGGCCGCGGGCCTGCCGGCCGTCGTGCACGTGCCCGACACCGCCGCCCGGACCAAGGTCGAGCGGCTCACCGCGATGGGCGCAACGGTGCGCGCACATCCGTTCGAGGCCTGGTGGCGCATCCTTGAGACCCGCCGCACCGACGACGACGGGACCTTCTTCCACCCGGTGTGCGAGCGCGAGGTGATCGCCGGCGCGGCCACCATCGGCGCGGAGCTGATCGAGGCGGCGCCGGAACTGGAGGCGGTGTTCGTGCCGATCGGCGGGGGCGGCCTGGCCAGCGGCGTCGCGCAGGGCGTCAAGCGCCTGAAGCCCGCCTGCCGGATCATCGCCGTGGAAACAGAGGCCTCGACGCCGCTAACGGCGGCGCGGCGCGCCGGCCGGCCCGTGCCGGTGGAACGACGGGCGAGCTTCATCGACGGCATGGGCGGCGCGGGCGTGCTGGAAGAGATGTGGCCGCTGCTGAGCCGCCTGATCGACGATGTGGTCGTGGTCAGCATCGCCGACGTCGAGGACGCCATCCGCGCCCTCGCCTTCCACCACCACGTCATCGCCGAGGGCGCTGGCGCCGCCGCGCCCGCCGCCGCGGCCCGGTTCGGCGGCCCGAACGCCGCGGCCATCGTCTCCGGCGGCAACCTCGACACGGCGCAACTGGTGCGGATCCTGGCTCCCGCCTGAGCGCCGAGCCTGCGGCGGGGCGCGCATTGACCGGCCACGGCGCCGCTGGTACCTGCGGTGCATATCCCGCAAATCCATACTGATTTAACTGACTTGGGCGACATGGCCGCCGCGATGCGCACATTCGATACATCTGAAGTGAAGCCGGAGGAGATCGACGGCCTCGGGCACATGAACGTCCGCTTCTACATGGAGCGGGCGCAGCGGGCGAACCGCCTGCTGCTGGCCGAGCTGGGCGTCGGCGCCGACGAGGGCGAGGCGCCTGGCGTCTGCGCGACGCAGACAGACACCTACGTCCGCTATCACCGCGAGCAGTTCCAGGGCCAGGTGCTGAGCGTGAACGGCGGCGCACTGGAGGCGAGCCCGGCGGGCTTGCGCGCCTTCTACGAGGTGGCCAATCCCGCCCGCGGCGAGATCGCGGCGACCTTCATCATCGTCACGGCGCTGGCCGACCGCGCGACCGGCGTCGCCGCGCCGCTGCCGGCCGAGGCCCTCAAGGCCGCCGAGGCCGCGCGCATCGAGCTGCCCGAGTATGGCCAGGCGCGCACGATCGACCTCGCCCCGCCGCGCCTCGACCTCACCTACCAGGCGGTCGCCGCCCGCATTCCCGAAGAGGGGTCCGACCCGATGTCGCGCCGCTCGGAATGGGTCGTGCCGGCGGAGGCCTGCGACGAGCACGGCAACCTGGCGGACACCGGCGCGATGATGTTCGGCGGCTGGCGCCAGCCGAGCGCCGAGGAGATGCGCCGGCACGGCCCGATGACCTTCGTCGGCGACGGCGGCCACCGGCTCGGCTGGGCCTCGCTGGAGACCCGCATGGTGCGGGTCAGTCAGGCGCGGGCCGGCGACAGACTCTGCTCGATCGGCGCCGAGGTCGGTCTGCACGCGAAGGTGCGCCACTCGCGCCGGTGGCTGTTCAACGTCACGAGCGGCCAGCTGGTGTCGCTGAACGACAACGTCTCGATCGCGCTCGACCTCGACGCCCGCAGGGCGATCGACATCCCGCCCTCGATCCGCCGCCAGATCGAGGCGAGCTACGCGCCGGAATTCGCCTGAGGGCGCCGGCTCGCGCCGTCTGGACGCCCGTGCTCAGAGAACCAGCCCGATGAGCTGGCCGATGAGCTTCTCCACGGACATCATCGTGAGCACGAGCGGGAGGATCGGCGCGAGGAAGCTCGCGAGGAAGTAAAGGATGGCGCGCGGCGCTATGGGCGCCATGCGCATCTGCTCGGCGCCGCCGTAGCTGTTGCCGAGGTCGGCCAGCGACTGGATGTCACCGCTGCCGATCAGGGGCTCGTCGGGCGGCGCGCCGCCGCGCATCCACTTGTCGCGAAACTCCTGCACGTAGGTCTGCCCGACCGCGCCATATTCCAGCAGACCCAGTCGCTTCACCCGCGCCAGCCGCACGGCGAACACGGTCAAGGGGCCGGCAAACACAAGCAGCAGCAGGGCCGCGCCGGCGACCACCTGCAGCTGGAAGTCCGTCAGCTTGGCGCCCGCGTAGAAGATGCGGTCGGCCATCATCCCGGCCAACAGCACGCCGTGCGCCGCGGCGATCGGAACGAAGGCGAACAGGGACTCGCCGAGGAAGCCCAGCCCCGCCGCCCTGTCAGGGTGGGTCACGTTCAGATTGAGGTCGAGCCGCGACACCCGCCAGAGGAACCTCGCCCAGATGAAGAGGCGGAAGTACCAGCGCAGCAACAGGAACTGGAGCAGCGGCAGGCTCACGAACACCAGCCACATGCCCGCCGGGGAGAGCCGCCCGCCGCCGGCAGCGGACGCGAACCAAGCCCCGCCCCCGCCGAGCGTCTCATAGCGGCGCACTGCGAAGAGCAGACCCGCGGCATAGACGAACACCAGCAGCAGCGCCTCGGCCAAGGCGGAGTTCCGCAGCCGCGTCGCCTCGTCGAGCGCGCCGGCGAAGCGCGCGGCTTCGCTGGGCGGCACCAGGCCGCGGACCTGGAACTGGCTGATGATCAGCCGCAGCCGCAGGTGCACGATCGGCTCGGCGACGATCAGCAGCGGCGTAGCGACCAGGAACCTCAGCTGGAAGCCGATGTCGTTCAGGAACGGCAAGGCGCGGCCGGGGCCGACCAGGGGGCCTTGCGCGGCCGAGAGCGCCACGAGCGGCGCCCACATGATGACGACGGCGCCGATGATGCGCCGATGGACGAGACCGAGCGCGGCGTCGGAAAGGCGCACCCGGCGGAGCAACTGGAACAGCGGGCCGCCGACGACCAGCGAGAAATCCTGCGGTGCGGAGGCGGTGGGGGACCGGGCGGACGCGGGCGCTGTCATCGATGCGCCACCAGCCGGACTTCGCCCGGAGCTACGGCTCGGAACGGGAGGGCCTGGCTCATCCGCCGCCGGCGCGGCCGGTCTACTTGACCGAGTAGCCGCGCGCCGCCAGGCACGCCGCCCACGATTGGTCGGGTCCGGCCTGCGCCGTCGAGGCGAGACCCAGGCACAAGGTCGTCAGCAATGACACCGATGAACGAAGAGCCCGCATCTCCCGCCTCGCGATCCGCCGACGTTGGCGCAACGAGGCTTGGATCAGCCGCAGCGGCCGAGAAATCGGGTGAAGGCGGGAGCCCGAGCGGAAACAGACCTAACGCGGCCGCGGCGGCGATCGCGCGCGCCGCTCCGGCGGCCTTGCCCGCTTCCCCGGCCCGGCCGGATCAGCCCGCGACGCGGGACGGCCGCTTGCAGATCGAGCGCCGCAGGTCCGCGCGGCGAGGCCGCTCGCCTTGCGCAAGAACCGTCGCCGACCCGCGTGCGGTTCCGTCAGCGAGCGGTGGTGCTTGGCGTTCGGGATTTAGTGGAGAAGACCTGCGAATGCCCCGGCGATCAGAACGATCCCGAGCACGGCCCGATAGACGACGAACGGCCAGGCCGAGAAACGCTCCAACACGCGCATCAGGGTCCAGATCGCGAGCAGCGAAGACGCCGCGCCGAAGGCCAGCCCGACCGCGAGCACGGCCCAGCCGTGGCCCGGCAGATGGGCTTTGTGCAGCTCCCAGATCTCCTTGCCGCCGGCGAGCGCGATCGCCGGCAGGCCGAGCAGGAACGAGAAGCGCGCCGCCTCCGCCCGCTGGAACCCCAGCGCCAGCGCCGCGGTGAGGGTCGAGCCCGACCGCGACACGCCCGGGATCAGGGCGCCGACCTGCGCAACGCCGACTGCGATGGCGTCCCAGAGACCCGCCGAAGCCATGGTTCTGCGGTGCCGGGCGGCCGCTTCCGCCCACCCGAGCAGCAGGGCCATGACCAGGCAGGCGGCCCCGACGGCTGGGATCGACCGCAGCGGCGAGTTGCAGGCGTTGAGGACCGGGGCGAGCAGCAGCCCGGCGATCCCGATCGGGATGGTGGCCAGGACGATGAGCACCGCCATCCGGAAATCTGGATCGTCGAACCGTCGCCGGGCCAGGGCGCTCACCGAGCCGCCCGCGATCTCCGCCACGTCGCGCCAGAAGTAGGTGACCACCGCCAGCAGGGCGGCCGCCTGCATGGCGGCGGAGAAGGCGGCGCCGGGGTCGGGCCAGCCCAGCAGGGCCGGGACGACGCGCATATGGGCCGTCGACGAGATCGGCATCAGCTCGGTTATGCCCTGGACGACGCCCAGGAACGCGACCTTGCCGAAGCCCAGCCCGACAAAGCCAATATCGACTCCATTGCAAACAGCCGCCGCCACCGCACCCTCCTGGACTGACGTTTCCGCGGGAGCGAGGCCTGCTCGTCCAGCCCCTGCGATGTGCGGGAATAGGCGGACGGCGGCAAGGGGGCGGCGAGCGATCTGGCGGCGGATGGTTCCCGCAACCACGCGCCACCGCTAGGTTGGTCCAGCTCGACCGCTGGATGGTGACCGCATGGCGACGAACGACTTCGACAGCGTGCTCGCGCCGCATTTCCGGGCCGACGGACCCGGCGCGGCGGTGGCGGTTCGCTTGGGCGGCCGGACGATCCACGTTGGCGGCTACGGACTGGCGAACATCGAGTGGGGCGCGCCGAACGACGCCGACACGGTGTTCCGGATCGGCTCGATCACCAAGCAGTTCACCGCCGCCGCCATCCTCAAGCTGGCGGAGGGAGGGGCGCTGCAGATCGACGACCCGATCGAGCGCCACCTCGCCGACTACCCGGTGGGCGAGCGGCGCATAACGGTCCGCCACCTGCTCAACCACACCTCTGGCATCAAGAGCTTCACGAGCCTGCCGAGCTACGTGCCGGAGATGAGCCGGGAGAAGACGCTCTCCGGCCTGATCGACGTCTTCAAGGACCTGCCGCCGGACTTCCAGCCAGGGGAGAAGTTCCTCTACAACAACTCCGGATACGTGTTGCTGGGCGCGATCATCGAGCGTTGCTCGGGCAAGGACTACGCGACCTTCCTCCAGGAGACGTTTTTCGCGCCGCTCGGCATGGCGAGCACGCGCTACCTGCACGGGCGGCCGGTGACGCCGCGGCGCGCCGCGGGCTACCAGCGGGAAGGCCATACGGTGTTCAACGCCGCGCCGATTTCGATGAGCTGGCCGCATGCCGCGGGCGCCTTGGGCTCGACGGTGAACGACCTCCTGCGCTGGGACGCGGCCCTGCGCGGCGGAGCGGTGGTTTCGCCCGCGAGCTACGCGGCCATGACGACGCCGAACCGCCTCAACGACGGCTCGCCCGTCGACTACGGCTTCGGCCTTCGGATGGCGCGCTATCGCGACCGGCCGCTCGTGGGCCATGCGGGCGGCATCAACGGTTTCCTGACCAACCTGCTGCACTGGCCGGGCGAGGACCTGACCGTTCTCGTGCTCTCGAACCTGGTCCCCTTCCCGGTCGAGCAGGTGACCTTCGGCCTCGCACGCCGCGCCCTGGGCCTTGCCGACACCGCGCGGACCCCAGTGACGCTGGAGAGCGCGCAGCTGGAAGCCTGCGCCGGCCTCTACCGGTTCGACATCGGCCCGCTCAGGCTCACCGTCGACGCCGATGGCCTGAAAGGCGACTGGCCGAGTCCCGGCAGCCGCTTCCGACCGGTCGCCAAGGACACCTTCTTCATGGAGAAGGACCCCGAGGTCACCCTCAGATTCGAGGACGCGGATGAGCGGGTCTACCAGCGCCTGGTCATCGAGGGCTATGGCGAGCCGGTGTCCGGCGCGCGGACGGCAGAGCCGAGCGACGCCGCCCCCGTGGCAAGCTGACCTGCGCTCGGAGCAGTCCTAGGGCCGTCGCCTCACAGTCCCTAGCGCGCGAGCGCCAGGACCGACCGCACCCCGTCCGGATGGATCAGCGTCGCTTGCGGGAAGCGTTTACGCAGCTCGCCCATGAACTTCGCCGCGTCGCCGACGATCACGATGTCGACGCCGCCCTCGTCGGCCAGCCGCGCGGCGGCCGCCTGGACCTCGGCGGCGGAAACGGCGCCGATGCGGTCGGCGTAGCGGCCGACCTCGCCGAGATCCACCCCATTGAGCGCATCCTCGGTCAGCAGGTCCGCCAGGCCGCTGCTGGCGCCCGTGTCGCGGTAGAAGTCGCCGATCACGTCGGCCTTGCGGGCGGCGAGCTCGTCGACCGACGGCGCGGTGCGCGCCAGCGCCTGCAGCTGTTCCAGCATCAGCGCCGCGACCTCGGGGGCGCTGGCGTTTTCGGTCTGGGCGGCAGCTGTGAACAGTCCCACGTCGCGGTACTCGTCGAGCTCGCTGGAGGCGTCGTAGGTGAGGCCGCGGCGAACCCGGATCTCCATGCTGAGCCGCGAGGACTCGCCGCCGCCGATCAGGGCGTTGGCGACCTCGGCGGCGTAATAGGCGGGCGCCGAGCGCGCGATCGATCGGGCGGCGAGCGTGACGGTAGCCTCCTCGAGGCCCGGCGCATCGATTGCGACGACGCGGCCGGGGCGCGACGGACCGATGGCCGGCGCGCGCTGTGGCGGCGTCGGTCCGGAAGCGCGCCAGTCGCCGAACGCCTGCGCTGCGAGGCGGACGGCGGCCTCGGGATCGACGCCGCCGGTCACCACCAGCACGGCGTTGTTCGGCCGGTAGAGCCGGGCCGCCGAGCGCGACACATCGGCCGCCATGATGCGCGTCGACGGCTGCGGCGCGCCGTTCGCGAGGTGGCCGTAGGGGCCGGCGCCGAACACCAGCTGGTTCACCGCCGCGTCCGACATGGTGTCGTCGTCGACGTCGGGTCCCTGCGTCGCGTGCGCCAGTTCCCGGCGCAGGTCCTCGAATTCCGTCTCGCCAACCTGCGGGCGCCGCACCATATCGGCCAGGGTTGCGAGCGCCGCCGGCAGCGACGCCGCCAGCCCACTCACGCGGAAGCCGGTGGAGTCGTAGTTGGTCGCCGTCGCGATCGTATCGCCCAGCTCTCCAACTCGGCGGGCGCGGGCAATCTCGGCGCTGGCGTCGCGGCCGCGCGCCGCCAGCATCGTGGTCATGTAGGCGAGGCCGGGCTTGCCTGGCGGATCGAGCGCCGAGCCGCCGCTGAAACTGAGCACCGCGGTGGCGATCGGCTGACGGCCGGTGCGCGCGACGATGACGCGGAGCCCGTTGGGCAGGGTGCGCTCGAGCAGCCTGGGCGCAGTCGGCGCGCCGATTGCGCCCGCCGGCGACGGCGGCGCGGCATAGGCCGCACGGGGGGCGGACGGCGCGCCGCCGTCGGCCGCGATTGTCGCCGCATCGCGCGCCGCGTCCGTCGCCGGACGGACGTAGCCCGGCGCAGGAACGGCGGCGCCGGGCGAGGCGGCGGCGTGGTAGCGGATGGTGACCCGCTGGGAGTCGACCAGATAGGCTTCGGCGACGCGCCGCACGTCGGCCGCCGTGACGGTCTCGAGCGCCCTGAGGTCGCTGTTCACGTGGCCGGCGTCGCCATCGAGGATCGAGGCCTCGCCGATCGCATTGGCGACGCCGTCGATGCTCTCGCGGTCGCGCAGCACGCCGGCCAGCAGCTGGTTTCGCGCCGCGCGCACCTCCGCCTCGGTGACGTCGCCGCCGCGGATGCGGGCAAGCTCGGCCCTGAGCGCCGCTTCGCCGCGGGCCATCGAGACGCCGTCCTCCAGCGTCGCGCCCACCTGGATGAGGCCGGCGCGCTGCCACAGGTCGACCTCGGAGAAGACGTGGTTGGCGACGCCGCGGCGCGCCGTGAGATCGAGATTGAGCCGCGCGGTCTTGCCGAGCGTCAGCACCGCGTCGAGCACCTTCAGCGCCGCGGCGTCGGCGCTGGCGGCGGGCGGTCCGGCGTAGGTGAGCACCAGGGCCGGCATCGGCGCGTCGGGGGCGTAGCTGTCGACGACCCGGTGCGCGGTGCGGCGCGGCTCCTCGGCGTTGGCCGCCGGGATCGGCGCCTGCGGCCGGGCGATGGCGCCGAAGTATTTGTCGGCCCAGGCGTCGAGCTGGCGCGGGTCGAAGTCGCCGACCACCACCAGGCTGGCGTTGTCGGGCCGGTAGTAGAGCGCGTGGAAGGCGCGCAGCTCGGCGGGCGTCGCCGCTTCCAGCTCGCTGATCGAGCCGATCACCGACTGCTTGTAGAGCGCCCGCGTGAAGGAGGCGCGCGGCGCCTCGATCTCGATCAGCGCCCGATAGGGGTCGGCGATCACGTCCTGGCGCAGCTCCTGCTCGACGACCTTGCGCTCGGCGGCGAAGTCGGCCGGCGTGACGTCGAGGCTCGCCATGCGCTCGGCCTCCGCCCACAAGAGGCGCTCCAGGTAGTTGGCCGGGACTGTCTCGTCGTATTCGGTGTCGTCGTCGTCGGTGGAGGCGTCGTTCTCGCCGCCGACGTCGTCGGTCAGCCGGTCGATGAACTCCGGCGGCATGTCGCGCGAGCCCTTGAACATCAGGTGTTCGCAAAGGTGCGCCATCCCCGAGCGGCCGGGCGGATCGTTCTTGGCGCCGACGCCGTACCAGACCTGCACCGCGACATTGTGGCTCGAGCGGTCGACGAGGCTGTAGACCTTCAGCCCGTTCGGCAGCACGCGCAGGTGGTAGTCGATCGAGGGCGCGTGGATCGGGTCCGCGCCGACGGGCCCGGCCTGCGCCCGCGGCCCGACGCCGACGGCGCCAAGCGCGAGCGTCAGCGCGAGCGCCATGGGCAGGGACTTCATCGACGAGCCTCCCGACTTGCTCGCCGCGACCTGACCACGCGCGGCCCTACGCGCCCCTCCGGCGGACACCCGAGGCGCCGGGCTATTCGGCGGTATCAGGGATCGGCCGCGCGAACGCGGCGCCCGCTCAGTCGCAGAGTCGCTGGCGCGTGGCCCGCCCGAGCTTCGGCGACCAGGTCAGGAGCTCGGGGCACGGCGGCGCTTCGGCCGGCTCGGCCTCGTGCTGCGCCACGTAGATCGGCTGCGCCGCGCCGCCGCCATAGGCGACGTCGCCGCCGCCCCAACCCCACCCCCAGCCCCAAGACGCGCCGTTGTTCCAGGCGCCGTGGCCGTGGAAATGATCGTGGTGGTGAAAGTCGTCGCGGAAGTGGAAGAAGTCGCCCTGGCGCACCTGGACGAAGCCGCTGCGCACATGGACCGGCGGCGGCGCCGAGACGAACGGCGGCTTCGGCGCCGGAACGTCGATGGCGGGCGGCGCCGGCGCGTGGAAGCCGCCGTGCGCGGCCTGGCCATGCGCGCCGCCGCTGAAGCCGTGGAAACCGCCAAAACCGCCGCCCATCCCGACGGCGAGCGACGGGGCGACGACCAGCCCGACCGCCGCCGCGACCGCCAGGGCCGGCCGCAAGCCTCGATTGTCTGCGTTGCGCATGGCGAGCCTCCAGATCATGCCCTCGCGGGCAGGCGTCACAGTGGCGGCTCGCCTCGCTCTGCCAATCGGCTGCACACCTGAGAGCCCGCCGGGCAAGGACGGTCGCCGACAGGACATGCTGCGCCGCCGCCGCTGGGTTCCACTCCGCTGGCGGCTAGAGGCGGAAGAGGTCGGCGCAAGCTTCGACGATGGAATCGGCGTCGAGGCGATAGCGGCGGTAGAGGTCGGTGAGGTCGCCGACCTGGCCGAAGCTGGCGACACCGAGCGGGCTCGTGCGATGGCCGACGACGCCGCCGAGCCAGGAAAGCGCGGCGGGCGCGCCGTCGATCACGGTGATGAGGCCGGCGGTCGGCGAGAGCTCGCCCATCAGGCGCTCGGCGTGGCTGACCTCATTCGATCCCGACTGCCAGCGGGCGCGGCGGCTCTCGGTCCAGCCGCGGTGCAGGAGGCCGGGCGAGACCACGTTGAGAACGCCAAGGCCCGGCACGTCCTCGGCCAGCATCTCGGCCGCGGCCAGCACCTCGGGCGCCACCGCGCCGCAGAAGGCGATCGCCGCCTCGGCCGCTCCCTCCGGCCGCCTCAGCCAGTAGGCGCCCTCCAGCGCCGGCGCCCGCCAGTCGTCGCTCTCGCGCTCGATCTGGGCGATCGGGCGGGTGGTGAGCCGCAGGTACACCGAGCCGCCGCCCTCGGCCTGAAGGTGGTCGAACGACCAGCGCATCGCCTCGGAGAGCTCGTCGGCGAAGGCGGGCTCGATGTAGGTGAGGCCCGGCTGGGCGAGCCCGATCAGCGGCGTTCCGATCGACTGGTGCGCGCCGCCCTCCGGCCCCAGCGTGATCCCCGACGGGGTGGCGACCAGCAGGAAGCGGGCGTCCTGGTAGCAGGCGTAGTTCAGCGCATCGAGGCCGCGGGCGATGAACGGATCGTAGATGGTCCCGACCGGGATCAGCCGCTCGCCCCAGAGCTGGCCGGCCAGGCCGAGCGCCGCGAGGTTGAGGAAGAAGTTGTGCTCGGCGATGCCGAGCTCGATGTGCTGGCCGGCCGCGCCGGCCGTCCACTTCTGCGCCGAGGGGATCCTCGCCAGCTGGAAGACGTCGGACATCTCGCGGGCGTTGAAGAGGCCACGCTGGTTCACGAAGCCGCCGAGGTTGGTCGAGACGGTGACGTCCGGCGAGGTGGTGACGATGCGGTCCGCGAGCGGATGGCCGCTGCGGGCGAGGTCGAAGAGGATGCGGCCGAACGCGGCTTGCGTGGACTGCTCCGGGCCGGCGGGGTGTGGAAACTCGGCGCGGCCCGGGACCGGGACGCGCGCCGCGGCGAAGCGGCGGTTCACGTCGGCGGCGAACGGCGCGGCGGCGACGAAGCGGCTGAGCTCGTCCGCCTCGGCGCCCGAGAGCCCCGCGTAGGGCTCGAACTCCTCGCCCTCGGGAATCCGCAGGCTGCGGCGCAGCAGGTCGACCTGGCCCGGCGTCAGCAGGCCGGCGTGGTTGTCCTTGTGGCCCTGCAGCGGCAGGCCGAAGCCCTTGACGGTGTAGGCGATGAAGAGAGTCGGCACATCGTCGTCGGCGGCTTCGTAGGCCTCCAGCAGCGTCTCGACGCAGTGGCCGCCGAGCCCGGTCATCAGCTGGTGCAGCGCCCCGTCGTCGTAGGATCCCAGCAGCTCGGGGACGCCCTTGTGGCGGCCGATGTCGGCCTCGAGCCGCGCCCGCCACGCCTCGCCGCCCTGGTAGGTCAGAGCGGCGTATTCGGCGTTGGAGCAGGCGTCGATCCAGGCCTTGAGGTGCTCGCCGCCCGGGCGCCTGAACGCCGACTGCTGCGCCTTGCCGTACTTCAGCGTCAGCACGCGCCAGCCGCAGGTGCGGAAGATGTCGTCGAAGCGGTCGAACATCCGGTCGGCGGTGATCGCATCGAGGCTCTGGCGGTTGTAGTCGACGATCCACCAGGTGTTGCGGATGCCGTGCTTGTGCGCCTCGATCAGCAACTCGTAGATGTTGCCCTCGTCGAGCTCGGCGTCGCCGAGCGTGGCGATCATCCGCCCCTCGCGCCTTGGATCGAGCCAGCCGTGCGCCTTCAGGTAGGCCTGCGCCAGCGAGGCGAAGGCGGTGACGGAAACGCCGAGGCCGACCGAGCCGGTCGAGAAGTCGACGTCGTCCTCGTCCTTGGTGCGCGAGGGATAGGACTGCGCGCCGCCGAACGAACGGAAGCCCTCGAGCTGCTCGCGCGACTGGCGGCCGAAGAGGTACTGGATGGCGTGGAAGACCGGCGCCGCATGCGGCTTGACGGCGACGCGGTCCTGCGGCCTGAGCGTATGGAAGTAGAGCGTCGCCAGAATAGTGGTCATCGAGGCGCAGGAGGCCTGGTGGCCGCCGACCTTCAGCCCGTCGCGGCTGTTCCTCAGATGATTGGCGTGGTGGATGGTCCAGGTGGACAGCCAGCGCAGCCGCTCGTCGAGCCGCGCGAGGTGCTTGACCGTGGAGGTCGCGGGGGCCGACTTGAGGGCCGTTGCAGTTGCCATCCGGCAGGAATACCACGCGAAGACCGCTATTTGCTTGCCAATGATTGCTCAGTGAACACGATTGCGGGCAATTTCTGCCCCTGACGCCACCGGAGAGACCATAATGAGGAAGACCAGCCATCCGGCCGGCGCCGTCCGCCGCATCGTCGTCAAGAGCGAGGTGCTGAAGGGCAATCTGATGGGCGATCCGACCGACCGGATCGTCGACGTCTACACGCCGGCGGGCCATGACGGCGCGGGCCTGCCGCTGCTGGTCGACATCGTCGGCTTCACCGCCGGCGGCCCGGCCCACACCAACTGGACCGGCTTTCGCGAGAACGTGCCCGAGCGGCTCGACCGGCTGATCGGCGACGGCGCGATGGCGCCGGTCGTGGTCGCCTTCCCGGACTGCTTCACCCGGGTCGGCGGCAACCAGTACATCAACTCGGCCGCCACCGGCCGCTGGGCTGACTTCCTGACCACCGAGTTGCTGGCGGCGGTCGAGGGTCAGTTCAAGCTGCGGCGGCCCAGGGCGGCGCGGCATCTTCGGCAAGAGCTCGGGCGGCTACGGCGCGATCGTCCACGCGCTCGACCATCCGGACGTGTGGGCCGCGGCCGCCTGCCATTCCGGCGATATGGCTTTCGAGCTCTGCTACCTGCCCGACATGCCCGACACGCTGCGCGCCATCGCCCGCACCGAGGACTCGATCGAAGCCTGGTGGAAGAAGTTCGAGTCCGCGCCGAAGACGCCGGAGCAGTCGTTCAAGGCGCTCAACATCCTCGCCATGGCCGCCCATTACGACCCGGACCCGGCCGCCTTCCTCGGCATGCGGCTGCCGGTGACCAGCGACACCTGCGAGCTCATTCCCGGGCGCTGGGAGAACTGGCTGGCGCACGATCCCGTGGTGAAGGTCGAGCAGCAGTGGCAGGGCCTGAAAGGGCTGAAGGGGCTCTACGTCGACTGCGGCCGCGCCGATCAGTTCAACCTGGTCTACGGCGCGCGCCGGCTGCACCGGCGGCTGGAGGCGCTGGGCGTCGCGCACCGCTACGAGGAGTTCGACGACAACCACACCGCCGTCGACTACCGCATGGACGTGAGCCTGCCCTTCCTGGCCGCGGCGCTGGCGGGCCAGGCGACCGCGACGAAGTCACAGCCCAGCCGCCCAGGTGGCAAGGGTCCTTGACATGCGAGCATCCATCTGTAAATGAACCTTGTCATTTCGACAAGGAAGCCATGCTATGCCGCAGCGGCGGACGTTGATGATCGCGGGCTACTACACGACGGCGACGCTCGGCTCGCTGCTGATCTGGGGGGTCTCGGCGATCACCATCCTGCGCCACGCCGCGCTCGCGCAGGCATCGACCGCCTGGATGCTGACCGCCGCCTACGCCGCCGCCATGGCGTGGGCCCTGGGGTTCCTCTGGCTCTACTGGCGTCGGCTCGACGAGGCCGCCAAGGAGGCCCAGAAGTTCGCCTGGTTCGTGGGCAGCATCGGGGCGCTCGTCCTCAGCGCGCCGATCATGCTGTTCTTCAGACTGGGCGCGCTCCCGCTTCCGCACGGGGCGCCGCCCGGCGTCTATTTCGGTCTGGGCTGGGTGGTGTTGGCGCTTTTCCAGCTGCTTGGCTTCCTGATCGCCTGGGCGGGCTGGTGGTGGGCCAAGCGATAGGGGCGGCGCAGATGAAGAACCGCCTCAAGGTGCTGCGGGCCGAGCGCGACTGGAGCCAGGCCGACCTCGCCGACCGCCTCGATGTCTCGCGCCAGAGCGTCAACGCCATCGAGACTGGCAAGTACGATCCCAGCCTGCCGCTGGCCTTCAGGATCGCCCGCCTGTTCGCCCAGCCGATCGAGGCGATCTTCCTGGACGGCGACTAGACCAGGGCCTTACGGCGACAGGACGGCTTTGATGAGGAGGCCGCAGCCGGAGGTCCCCAGCAGCATGAAAGTGACCCGCCGGAAGTTGAGGTCGGAGAGCGACCGGTAGAGCTTCACGCCAATCACCGTGCACGGCAGGACGACCGGCAGCGTCACAGCCAGCAGGATCCAGAAGACGGCCCCGAACGTCTCCGGCCGCTCGACAGCGAGGATTGCGAGCGAAACCACCTGCAGGCCGAGGATGTACGGCTGCACGATGGCGCGCGACTCCGCCTTTTGCTGGCGGCGCAGGCCGCTCCACACAACCACCGCCGCGCCCGGGAAGGCGGTGAAGCCGCCGATAACGCCGCCTGCCATGCCGACCAGTGACGACGACAGCCAGCCGCCCTTGAGCGGCACGTGCAGGCTCTCCGAGCGCAGCATCGAGAAGGCGGCGTAGGCGACCAGAAACCCGCCAATAGCCAGCATCAGGATCGTGGTGGGCACTGAGTGCAGGATGGCGAGCCCGATCGGCACGCCGGCCAGGCCGCCAAGCAGATAGGGGGCCGGGCCGTCCGGCCACCACTCGCGGCCGGGCTTCATGTCGGCCTTGAGCTGGCCGATCGACATCAACTGGTTGGCGGTCGACAGCGACATGAGCAGGGGGACACCGAGCTTGGGCGGCAGGAGCCACAGGCAGATCGCCCCAATCGCAGAGAAGCCGAAGCCGGAGAGCCCGCTCATCAGGGCCGAGGCCGCCAGAACGGCGACCAACGCAACACACAGCTCAGGGGTGATCACGATCGGCATTCAAACTCCCGGCCAAGGCCCGCGCCGGCTGGCGGCGGCTTCAAGCCCAGACGGCGTCGAGGGCCGCGCAGAAGGCTGTCATGTCATCCATGGAGCCGACTGTGACGCGCGAGACCGTCGGCCATATCGGCCAGGAGCGCCCGATCTCGACGCTCTGCGTGCGGAAGGCCGCGTGCATGTCGCTGGCCGGCCGCGTCTTCCAGTCGATCATCAGCATGTTGGCGTCGGTCCGCAGCACAGTCAGGCCACGCTTCTTCAGGTGTTCGAGCGTCATCGCCCGCGCCTCCTGCATCTGCCGCCGCCGCGCGAGGATGTGGTCTTCCGCGGTCAGGCTTGCGGTGGCGCAGACGAGCGACGGCAGCGCCAGCGCGCCCGACTGCATGCCGCCGTCGTAGCGCATCATCTTCGCGATGATGTCGGGGCGGGCCATGATGTAGCCCATCCGCATCCCGGCCATGCCGAAGATCTTCGAGAAGGTGCGCACGACGACGACGTCCTTGTCCGCCGCCGCCATGTAGGAGGCCACGGGCACGCCGGCGAAGTGGGTGTAAGCCTCGTCGATCATCACCATCGACCCGGAGGGCTTGTTCGCCACGAGCCACTCGATATCGGCCAGCGACGTGACGGTGCCCGTCGGATTGTTCGGGGTGCAGACATAGTAGAGGCCGGCAGTGGGGTCGGCAGCAACCATCGCGCGGACGTCGTGGGTCAGGTCCGGCGTCAAGGGGACCTGCTTCACCGGCGCCCCCAGCCACTTCGCGGTCCGACCGGCGAGCTCGAAAGTGGGGTCGGCCGTGACCAGGCCGCGCGTCGGCGAGCAGAACGTGACCACGGCGCGCGACAGCGGATCGCTGGAGCCAGGCCAGGGTGCGACGTGGTCGAAGGGCACGTTCTCAACCGTCACGACCGCCCGGATGAAGTCGCCGCGCTCGTCATGCGGGGCGTAACGGTTCCCGAAGGGGATGATCGCCGCGGCGGCGGCGGCGCCCGGCGCCATCGGTCCAGTCCAGCACTCGTTGGCCCCGATCCTGACTTTGGCGGTGGGCGCAGGGTCAGGGATGCCGGCTGAGGCCCAGGCGGGGCGCCCCATGCTCGCGGCCGCAGCGGCCCCAAGGCCGAACACCGCCGCAATGCGCGCCGAGCTGGCGGCGCGAAAAGCCCCGACTAAGGAGATCGTCCTGGGCTTCCTCGAGCAAAACCCCTGTCATTAGTCATTGCCTCGCTGAGATGGGGTCCGTCGGCTTATCCTAGTCGCCGACGGCGCCCGGGACCCGCCTCGCGTCGCGCAGGGCGGCTGGCGGCGCATGCAGCGCCGCTCGGGGTCATTCTCGCGGCGCCTGGCGCCCGCTTTCGCGCCACCGGCGGACGGTTAGCACGGCAGACGGAACCACTGTGCGCTGAGCCAAGAGCTACTGGGGCAGGCCGACGTAGTTTTCGGCGAAGGCGGTCTGGGCTGCGCGCGAGCCGGCCAGGTCGTCGAGTTCGGCGAGCTGCAGCTTGCGGTGGGTAGGGTCTTCGCCCGGGAAACGGTGCGTGAGCCAAGTCAGCCACCAGGAGAAGCGCTCCGCCTTCCAGACCCGGGCGAGCGCCCGGCCCGAGTAGGCGTCGAGGCCGGCGTCTGAGTCCTCTGCATAGTGCTCTGCCAGCGCCTCGGCGAGGAGGATCACATCGGAGACCGCGAGGTTCAGCCCCTTGGCGCCGGTGGGCGGCACGATGTGGGCGGCGTCGCCGGCGAGGATGAGGCGCCCGAAGCGCATCGGCTCGGCGACGAAGCTGCGCAAGGGGGCGAAGGTCCGCTCGATCGCCGGACCGCGCGTCACGCCGGCGCCGGCCGCACGCATGCGCAAGGTGAGCTCGTCCCAGAAGCGCGCGTCCGGCCAGTCCTCCGGCGGCTCGTCCAGCGGGCATTGCACGTAGTAGCGGCTGCGGGTGGCCGAGCGCATGCTGGCGAGTGCGAAGCCGCGCTCGTGGTTGCAGTAGATCAGCTCGGCCGCGGCCGGTGGGACGTCGGCCAGCATGCCCAGCCAGCCGAACGGATACGCACGCTCGTAGAGCCTGAGCGCCGCCGGCGGGACGACGGTGCGGGAAACACCGTGCGAGCCGTCGCAGCCGATGACGAAGTCGCAGTCCAGCCGGTGTTCGGCGCCGTCCCTGCGCCAGGTGACGTGCGGCCGGTCGCTGTCGATCCCGTGCGGGGTGACCTCGGCGGCTTCGAACATCACCTCGAGCCCGCGCGCCTCGGCGGCGTCGAAGAGGTCCTTCATCACCTCCTGCTGGCCGTAGACGGTAATCGACCGCCCGGTGAGCGCCGCGAAGTCGATGTGGAAGAGGCCGTTCTCGCTGGCGAGGTTGACGCCGCCATGCACCAGTCCCTCGCGGCGCAGGCGACCCGCAAGGCCGAGCCGCTCCATCAGCCGGACCGTGCCTTCCTCCAGCACGCCGGCGCGGACGCGGCCCTCGACATAGGGACGCGAGCGCTGCTCGAGCACGACCGCCGCGACGCCGGCCTCACGCAGCAGGTGCGCCAGGAACAGGCCCGCCGGTCCGCCGCCGATGATCGCGACCTGGGTGCGCACGGGCGTCAGCCGTCGCCCCAGACGTCGCGGGCGAGGTCCACCACCAGTTCCAGCTTGCGGCGCTCGTCGTCCACCGTGATCTCGTTGCCGTGCACGGTGGAGGAGAAGCCGCACTGCGGGCTGACGCAGAGCTGCTCCAGCGGCACGAGCCGCGCCGCAGCCTCGATGCGCCGCTTCAGCGCGTCCTTCGCCTCCAGCTGAGGCGTCTTGGTGCTGACGAGGCCGAGCACCACGAACTTGCCGTCCGGCACGTAGCGCAACGGCGCGAAGTCGCCGGCGCGGTCGGTGTCGTACTCCAGGAAGAAGGCGTCCGCCTCGATCTGCCCGAACAGCGCCTCGGCCACCGGGTCGTAGCCGCCCTCGGCCACCCAGGCGGAGCGGAAGTTGCCGCGGCAGAGGTGGATGGCGACCGTCATGTCGGACGGCCGGTCGGCGATCGCCGCGTTGATCAGCCGCGCGTAGGTCGCCGGCAGCGCGTCCGGGTCCTCGCCCATGGCCCGCACATCGTCGCGGATCTTCGGGTCGCAGAGGTAGGCGAGGTTGGTGTCGTCGAGCTGCAGGTAGCGGCAGCCGCGGGCGGCGAGGTCGGCAATCTCCTCAGCGTAGACCCGCGCCAGGTCGGCGAAGAAGGCCTCGATTTCGGGATAGGCGGCCTTGTCCACCGCCGCGCGGCCGCCGCGGAAGTGCGCCATGCTGGGCGACGGGATGGCGATCTTCGGCGTGCGTCGCGTGGCGGCGGCGAGGAACGAGAAATCCTCGCCGAAGATAGGCCCTGGGCGGCGCAGCTTGCCGGTGACCGCCAGCCGCGGCGGGGCGAAATCGAGGTCGCCGTCCTCGCGGTGGAAGTGGGCGGCGATGCCGCTCTCGGAAACCTCGATCCCCTCGAAGCGCTCCAGGAAGTCGATGTGGAAGTAGGTGCGGCGGAACTCGCCGTCGGTGACGCTCTGCAGGCCAAGGCCCTCCTGGAAGAGGGCGACGTCGCGGATCGCGTCATCCTCGGCGGCGCGCAGGTCCGCCTTGGAGATCTCGCTGCTCGCCGCCTGATCGCGGGCGGCGAGCAGCGCCGGCGGGCGCAGCAGGCTGCCGACATGGTCGGCGCGGAACGGCGGACGGGCGCGTTGACTCAACGGCGGACGTTCCTCGCTAGAGCCTTCGTGGGCTTTTTCTCACCATGGTACTCGTGCGAGGCTCGCGGCCAAGCCAGAACGGCGAGCTCAGCGAGGCTGCGCGATGCCCGACCCCTACGCCCGCGAGGACCAAGGCCAACCGCCGTCGCTGCATCCCCCGTATCGATCCACCCTGGCCCGCTCGCCCCGCCAGCCGCTGGTGCGCATCCCGCAGACGCTGACCGAACTCACCGGGCCGGCCGACTGGGACGCGCTGATGGGCCCGGCGATGGCCGACCTCACCCGCCAGCATTCGGGCGAGCCGATCGGCCAGCGGATCATCGTCGCCGGCCGCGTGCTCGACGAGGCGGGGCGGCCGGTTCCGCGCACGGTGATCGAGATCTGGCAGGCCAACGCCGCCGGCCGCTACATCCATGCGGCCGACCAGTGGGACGCGCCGCTCGACCCCAACTTCACCGGCGCCGGGCGCGTGGTGACAGACAACGCCGGTGCCTACCGCTTCGTCTCGGTGCGGCCGGGCGCCTATCCCTGGAAGAACCACGACAACGCCTGGCGGCCGGCCCACATCCACCTCTCGCTCATGGGCCCGGCGTTTGCGACGCGGCTGGTGACCCAGATGTACTTCCCGGACGATCCGCTGATCGCCATCGATCCGATCGCCGGGGCGGTTCCGGAGCCCTACCGCGGCCGGCTGATCGCCGGTTTCGACCTCGGCCTTACCGAGCCCAGCTGGGCGCTGGGCTACCGCTTCGACATCGTGCTGCGCGGGCCGGACGCCACGCCGGCGGAGACCGCGCCGTGAGCGAAACGGACGCCGAGCGGCTCGGCCAGACGCCCTGGCAGACGGTGGGGCCGTTCTTCCACTACGCGCTGCCGTGGAAGGGCGGCGCGGACCTGGTCGGCGGCCAGGATATCGGCGCGCGACCCGACCTCGTTCCTGAAGGCCACTATCTGCTGCGCGAACCTGCCGGCCGCGGGCCGATCGCGGGCGAGACGATCGAGATCGCGGGCTTCGTCTACGACAGCGAGGGCGCGCCGGTCCCTGACGCGCTGATCGAGATCTGGCAGGCGAACGCCGCCGGCCGCTACGCCAGCCCCGCCGACGACCGCGCGGCGGTCCCGCTCGACGCGGACTTCACGGGCTTCGGCCGCGCCTCGACCGGCGCCGATGGGAGCTATCGTTTCCGCACCATCCGCCCCGGCCGCGTCCCCGGGCTCGGCAACGCGCTGCAGGCGCCGCACGCCGCGCTCAGCATCATGGGCCGGGGCATCCTGAAGCGGCTCGTCACCCGCATCTACTTCGAGGACGCGGAGGGCAACTACGACGACCCGGTGCTGGCGCTGGTTCCCGAATACCGCCGCCACACCCTGCTCGCCCGGCGCGCCGCTCCGCGCGGCCCCTACCGGTTCGACATCCGTCTGCAGGGCGCGGACGAGACCGTGTTCTTCGACGTCTGAGCGGAGCGCGAGCGACCTTGGCTTCCCTCATCCGAGACCGGCCGGCGTCGACGCCGCAGATGCTGGCGGCGTTCGGCGACGCGGCGCTGCTGAAAGGCGCGCTCGATTTCGAGGCGGCGCTGGCCAGGGCGAGCGCGGCCGAGGGCCTGATCCCGGCCGCTGCGGCCGACGTCATCTCGGTGGCGGCCGCGAGCGTCGAGATCGACATCGCCGCGCTGGCGGAGGAGGTCGCGCACGCCGGGACGCTGGCCATCCCGCTGGTGCGGCGGCTGCGGCAGCATGTGCGGGCGCAGGACCCCGCGGCGGCCGACTACGTGCATCGCGGCGCGACCAGCCAGGATCTCGCGGACACCGTGCTGATGCTGCAGGCGAGGACCGGCGCGGCGCTGATCTTGACCGACGCGCTCGGCGTCGGCGACGCGTTGGCGGCGCTCGCCGAGGCGCATGCGGAAACGCCGATGCTGGGCCGGACGCTGATGCAGGCGGCTCAGCCGATCACCCTGGGGCTGAAGGCGGCGAACTGGCTGCTGGGCCTCGAGGATGCGCGGCGGCGGTTCGAGCGCGAGGCGACGTCCGCGATCCGGGTGCAGCTCGGCGGGCCGGTCGGCACGCTCGCGGGTCTCGATCTGCGCGTCGCCGAGCGGATGGCGGCCGAGCTCGGCCTCGCCCCTGCCCTGCCCTGGCATGCCCAGCGGGAGGCGGTGGCGGGGCTCGCGGCGTCGCTGGCGATCCTGACCGGCGCGCTCGGCAAGATCGCCGGCGACATCGCGCTGATGGCGCAGGGCGAGGTCGGCGAGGCGTTCGAGCCGCGTGTGGAAGGCCGCGGCGGCTCGTCGGCGATGCCGCACAAGCGCAACCCGACCGGCTGCCAAGTCGTGCTCTCGGCTGCGGTCAGGGCGCCCGGTCTGGCGAGCGGCATCCTCGCGGGCCTGCCACAGGAGCATGAGCGCAGTCTCGGCGGCTGGCAGGCCGAGGGCCCGGCGCTCGCGAGCCTCTTCGAGCTCACCCACGGCGCGCTCGCGGCGTTCAGGCCCGTGGTCGAGGGGCTGGAGGTCGACGTGGCCGCCATGGCCCGCAACCTCGCCGCCGCGGGCGTCGGCGACGACGTCGGCCACGCCGCCGAACTCACCCGCCGCGCGGTCGCCGACTACCGGCGTGGCCGTTAGACCGCATTGAGACATGGCAGCCGCGGCGTCATGATTGGCGCTCGATGGCGCCGTGGCGACCGAAATGCGGCCGCAGCGCGGGTGTTTTTGTGCGCGCCGCCAGCGGGGGGCGCCAGGCCAGGCAATCCCCGCGTCGGACGAAAAAGCGCCGCTGCGGCGGCTTTTCGGGCGCCGCGCCGCGCGGCCGATTGAGGGGATCGCGCCTCGCCGCCCCTGAGACCTACACCGTCCCCTCAGCGCGCAGCGCCGCCACGTCGGCCGCCGACAGCCCCAGCAGCTCGCCCAGCACCGCCTCGGTGTCAGCCCCCAGCGCCGGGCTGGGGACCGCGGGGGTCTGCGGCGTGCCGTGGTAGCGCAGCGGGCTGCCGGGCACGCTGATGCGGCCGAGCTGCGGGTGGTCGATCACCTCGATCATGCCGCGGCCCTGCAGGTGCGCGTTGGCGAGCACCTCGTGAAGGTCGCGGACCGGCGCGGAGGGGATCTTGTGCTCGGCCGTGGCGGCGAAGATCTCGGCGCGGGTGTGGTCCGCGGCCCACCCCTCCACCACTGCGTCGGTCTCGGCCATGTGGCGGACGCGGGCGGCGTTGGTGGCAAAGCGCGGATCGTTGCTGAGGTCCTCGCGGCCCATGGCGCGCAGCAAGCTCGCCCAGTGGTCGTCGTTGTTGCAGATGATCGCGAACCAGCCGTCCTTGCACGGATAGACGTTGTAGGGCGAGACCGCGAGGCCGCCGTGCCGGTTGCCGGTGCGCCCCAGCGGCCGGTCGGGATTGTTGAAGACCATGCCGAGGTTGGAGGCCAGCGTCGGGAACATGGTCTCGATCATCGCCACTTCGACGAGGCGCCCGCGGCCGGTGCGCTCGCGCTCGAAAAGCGCGGTGACGATCGCGCCGTAGAGGTGCGTGCCGGAGATGAAGTCGGCGATCGCCGGGCCGGCTTTCACCGGCGGCCCGTCCGGAAAGCCGGTGACGCTGATCGCGCCGGAGGCAGCCTGGATGGTGATGTCCATAGCGAGGTTGTCGCGCTCCGGTCCGGAGAGGCCGTAGCCGGTCGCCGAGGCGTAGATCAGCCGCGGGTTCTCCGCCATCAGCGCGGCCGCGCCGACGCCGAGCCGGTCCATGACGCCGGGGGCGAAGTTCTCCAAGAGCACGTCGGCCTTGCGCGCCATGGCCCTCAGGAGCTCGACGCCGCGCGGGCTCTTCAGGTTGAGCGTGATGGCGCGCTTGTTGGAATTCAGCATGGCGAGCGGCAGCGAGGCCATGCCGCCCACCGCCTCGCGGGCCCGAAGCGGCTCGCCGCGCGGCGGCTCGATCTTGATGACGTTCGCCCCGGCCTTGGCCATCAGGAAGCCGGCGTAGGGCCCCTGGTAGACCTGCCCGAGGTCGAGCACGGTGACGCCGGAGAGCGGCGGGGGACGGTCGTCCACTAACGGCCCTCCCGTGTGGGAAACGCCAACCTCCGCTCTCCCCCGCGAAGGCGGGGGCCCAGGCTTTTTGTCCTGGAGCGCTGCGGCCGGCAGAAAAGACCTGGGTCCCCGCTTTCGCGGGGAAGAGCGGGTTTGAAGGGCCGTTTCGTCCGTTCCATCGCTTAGTAAAGCGCCTGGTCGAAGAGGTCGCGGGCCATGACGATGCGCTGGACTTCGCTCGGGCCCTCGCCGATGCGGCGGATGCGCAGCTCGCGGTACCAGCGCTCCAGCGGGAAGTCCTTGGTGACGCCGTAGCCGCCGTGGATCTGGATGGCGCGGTCGACCACTCGGCCGGCGCCTTCGCTCGCCAAGAGCTTGGCCATCGCCGCTTCGGTGCGGAACGGCTCGCCCTTGGCCGCCTTGCATGCCGCCGCCAGGATCGCCCAGCGCGCCGTGCGGATGTCGATCTCGTTGTCGACCACCATCCACTGGATCGCCTGGCGGGTGGAGAGCGCCGCCCCGAACGTCTGGCGCTGCTTGGCGTACGCGATCGACATCTCCTGGGCGCGGATGGCGACGCCGAGGCAGCCGGCGGCGTAGGGGATGCGCTGGCGCGTCAGCCGGTCGTTGGCGATCGCAAACCCACGGTTCACTTCGCCCAGCACGTTGGCGTGCGGCACCCGGGCGTCCTCGAACGAGAGCTCGGTGCCGTAGTGGCCGCTCCGGAGGGTATGGACCACGCGGCGAACGGCGAAGCCGGGCGTATCGGCGTCGACGATGAAGCAGGTGATGCCGCCGCGCCCTTGGCTGGGGTCGGTGCGGGCGAAGACGATGCCGAAGTCGGCGCCGTCCGCGCCCGAGATGAAGATCTTCGAGCCGTTGATCACCCAGTCGTCTCCGTCGCGCTCGGCCTTGGTGCGGATGGCCCTGGCCGGATCGGAGCCGCCGGACGGTTCGGTGAGGCCGAAGAAGCCGTGCTTCTCGCCGCGCAGCATCGGATAAAGGTAGCGCTGCTTCTGGTCCTCGTTGGCCTCGTAGAGCTGGGCGAGGCCGGCGCCGCCGAACGCGCCGAAGCAGGGGGAATAGAGGCCGGCGCGGTGCTGCGCGGTCTCGATGGCGATCAGGGTCTGGGTGACGATGTCGATGTCCGGCCCGCCGAACTCGGGCGGGATGCCGAGGCCATAGAGCCCCATCGCCCTGGTGAACGAGGTCAGCCGGTCGTGATCCTCCGCATCGATCCGCGAGGCGTCCGGATCGAGCTTCGCCTCCAGCGGCCAGATCTCCTCGCGCACGAAGCGCCGCACCTGGTCGACGATCTGCACCTGCTCGGGCGTGGGCTCGAAGTCCATTGGCTAGCTCCGTTCCCCTGCCCTCATCCGGGGCTCAGCCTTCCGAGGCGGCGGCGGGATTCGGCGGCGTTGCCGGGGGGCAAGGCACCGCCATGGTCGGCCTTGTGGACCATCAGCAGCTCGTCGTAACGGCTCATGTACCCCGCGGTGACCTCGGTGCGGAACTTGACCGCCTCGCCGGCCGCCAACGCCGCGGCCAGTTCGCTCCTGAGGCCGAAGAGCGTGCGCCCGCCGGCGTAGCCGATCCGCAGCACCCGCCCGTCCGCATCGCCAAGCTGGTAGACGCCGAGCTCGCCGGCCAGCGAGGCGACGTTCGCGCCGTCAGGTCGCGCCAGGGCTTGTCCAGCCGCACGCCCATCACTGGCCCTCGAACCGCGGCGCGCGGCGCTCCAGCATCGCGGCGATGCCTTCGCGGGCGTCGGCGCTGGCCGAGGCGGCGGCGACGAGCGCGTCGACGTCGGCGTGCGGGATCGAGTTCGCGGAAGGTCATCGCCCGCACCATCAGCGCCTTCATGGCCTTCAGCGACAGCGGCGCGTTGGCCGCGAGGCGGTCGATCACCGCGCCGGACGCGCGCTCCAGCTCGGGGGCCGGGACGCAGCGGTGGATAAGGCCGAGCTCGGCCATCCGGCGGGCCGGCAACGGCTCGCCGAGCAGCAGCATCTCCCGCGCGCCGACCGGACCTGCGACCTCCAGCAGCTTCTTGGCCAGGAACCAGCTCGGCGCGAGGCCGATCTTGGCGAGCGACATGCCGAACCGCGCGCTCTCGCTCGCCACCACGAAGTCGCAGTGCAGGGCGAGCTCGTTGCCGCCGGCGATCGCGTCGCCCTGCACGACCGCCACCACCGGCAGCGGATAGAGCTCGATGGCGTGCAGCATCGCCTCGATCGAGGCCGAGCCGACCGCCCCGGCGCCGCGCTCCCGAAGGTCGAGCCCCGCGCAGAACACCGGCCCCTCGGCGCGGACTACGACAACGCGTTCATCGGCGCCCGGCGCCTGCGTGAACGCCTGGGTGAGCGCGATCAGCATGTCGGCGTCGAGCGCGTTGCGCTTGTCGGCCCGCGCCAGCACCACCTGCCGGACCGCGCCGCCGTCCTCGACCCGCACCTTTTCCATCGCGGGCAGGCTACAGGGCAAGCGCGGCCCGGCACAACCGGGCGCGGCTCAGCGGAGCGCGTTCAGCAGCGGCTCAGCGCCAGTCGGCGGCCTGGGCGACGGCGTCGGGCTGCGCGGCAGCGCGCCCCACGGAGCGGCCGTCAACGATGCAGACCGCGGCCACGCCATCGGAGTCCGGGGCGCCGGCGACGCAGGTCACCTCGCGGGCGAAGGCGGTCGCCATCAGCGCGCCGCGCGGCAGGCCGGGGACGGCGTCGGTCAGGCGCACCCGCACCCAGTGGTCGGGGGTGGGACCGAAGGCGACGCAGAGCGTGCGTCCGTCGATCACCTGCAGCACGGTGCCGGTGAAGGCCTCGCCCCGCGCCGGCGGCGCGGCGGTGCAGGCGGCCACGGCGGGCGGCCCAAAACGGGTCGGTTGCGGCGCAGGCGGGCAAGTCAGCGGCTGCGCCACCGTCGCCACGATCATCGCCATTGCCGCAAATTGCACTTAAGTCTGCTCCTGCTAACCGATCGCGACCCTGCGTCCGCGCCGGACCGCCGCCCTTGACCCACGTCAATGCTGGACGCGCCCCGGACCGCCGACCTTGCAAGATGGGAACGCACGAAGGCGTCAGCGGCGCCGCGCCGGCGCGAAATTCTCTGTGAACGCCTTCAGAGTTCGAGGAAGCGCCGCAGCACCGCCCAGGCCTCGGCCTTGCGGGCGAACGCCAGCGTGTAGGCCGGGCTGCTGGACGGCAGCGACACCAGCGCGATTCCGTGGACGTCGCCCAGGGCGCGGCGGCCGATCGTCGAGGCTGTCCGCCGTTGAACGCGACCGCCTCGAGGCGCGGCAGCGTGGCGACGAATCCGGCGAGCGGATTGGGCTGGCGGTCCTTGATGTGGGCGTCCAGGCTGCCGACGCGATGGGCGCTGCCCACCACGTCCCAGAGCGCGACGCCGGCGCCCTTGAGCGCCGCCAGACGCGCCTCGTACGTCTCGGGCAGGTCGCGGCCCAGCACCTCGCCCATCAGCCGCCAGAACTGGTTGCGCTCGTTGCCGTAGTACTGCGCCTTCCTGAGCGAAGCTTCGCCCGGCAGGCTGCCGAGGATCAGCAGCCGCGCGCTCGGCGTCGGCGACCGGCGCGAACGACGATTTCCTCGACGACGGAACCTGGGCGGCGGTCTCGGCCATGGCGCACTGATGGCGCCGCGCGGGCCGCCGCTCAAGCCGCCCGGGCTCAGACTAGCCGTGCTTCCGCCAGGACGGCGCGGGCCGCGTGGCCGGTGGCGGCGTCCTTGAACCGGCCGCGATAGAAGCGGCCCTCGAGCGTCACCTTGCCGGTGCGCATGGCGGATCGATCGGCTGGGAACACCAGCGTCAGATCGTCCGGCCACTGGCTGAAGTCGGCGGCGCGGGGATCGGCGATCTCCGCACGCGGACCGAGCACGAAATAGTGGCCGGGGCCGCGGCTCGCGGGCTGTATCCAACCAGAAAGTGTAACTCGTTCACCTGCACCTGGCAGGTGTTTGTCCAGAATGCCGGCGGCGGCGCTGCCGGCAGTGACTGCTGCGGCGCTGGCGCCGACCGCGACGAACGTGCGTCGATTCATGCGAAACCCCCAACCTAGGACCCGCGGACCCGCCGAAGGCTCAAGTATACGGGTGTTTCGGGTGGATAGTCACGCTTGCTATTGCAGCGCAGGGTTAACGGCCGCTATCAGCAAGAAGAGTCCGGTCGATATACTCAACCAGAAGCCGAGAGGCGCCGGGCCAAACCTCCGACGGGCGAGTTGAATCGCGAGCGGCGCCACGGCGGCCGCGCATACCATTGGCGCGGCCAGACGCCAATTCACCAGCACGCCCAGAACACCTGCCAGCATAACGTCGCCCTCGCCGAGGCCGGGGCGGCCGTCCCGTCGCACGAGGCGGCGCAGGACCTCGAAGACCAGCGCCAGCACCGCGCCGGTCGCCAGCCGGGCGAGCTTCTCCTCGGCCTGCGGCTGGGCGGCCACGGCCAGGGCCGCCTCCAGCGCCAGCGCCGCCAGGCCCCAGGTCGGGATGCTGAAGCGGCGCAGGTCGACCAGCGCGACGTAGGCGAGCGTCATTCCGAGCGCGTAGCCCCAGACCGCCGCGCCCAGGCTCGGCGCGAGGATGGCCGCGACGCCGGCGACGAGACCGGCCGCCTCGCCCAGCGGATAAACGATCGGGATACGTCCGCCGCAGCAGCCGCGCCGGCCGCGCTGCAGGGTCCAGGAGACCAGCGGGATCGCCCGGACCGGCGCGATCGGCGCGCCGCAGCGGGCGCAGCGCGAGCGGCCGAGGATGGGACGGGGCGCGCGCGGCCAGGCGGCGGCAAGCGTCGCGACATAGTCGCCGACGAACGGGCCGCTCAGCAGCAGAAAGAGGCGCGCGGCGATGGCGGCGGCGGTCATGGGAGCCGGTGAAACGCGCTCGATATGGTCGGGGCGGCCGCCACGAGCGGGCAGTCGGGGGCGGCGCGGCCGAGCCGGAGCTGGCGCCAGTCGTGCGTCAGCCACGGGCGTTCGGGCCGTCCAGTGTAGCGCATGCGCCGCCAGAGCACTTCCCAGCGTCCCTCCCAGTCGCGCGTCTCGGCGCGGACGTCGACCACCGCCCCGACCGGGAGCGGCATACGCGGCGGCGTCAGCGCCGAGACGGGCGGCGCCGGGGCCATGTCGGCAGAGCGCCCGATCGTGAGTCGGCGCCTGAGGCAGTCCTCCTCCGCCGCACTCGCATCGGCGGCCTGGGCGAAATCCGTGAAGCGGTCGTAGGCCGGCCGCTTCGCGTCCGGCCCGGGCGGCGCCATGGCGGCGAGCGCCCGACCGCGCAGGGCCGGATCGGCGATAACGCCCCCGACCTGGTCGGCGGCGGCGTGGTTGACGTCCGGCTTGTAGCGAGCATCGGCGATGGTCAACGCCACGTCCTGGCCGTTGACGGTCTGACGGTCGGTCCACTCGGCCGCCTGCGGCTCGCCGTTCTCTTCCAGGTCGAAGAGTCCGGCTTCGATCGCCGAACTCCAGGCTGGCGCGCGTGACCATGTCCGAGGCGGCCGCCTTCGCCTGCTTGTCGCTGACCAGCACCATGCCGACGATGCCCGTGGCCAGCGCCATCAGCGAGAAGGCGAGCGCCATGGTGAGCGGCAGCGTGAAACCGACCGAGCGCCTCGTCCTACCGATGGCCATAGCCCATGGCTCTGAGGCCAGCCGCCAGCTCGTCGGTGATCGCGTCGGCCTCGGAGCGCGAGCGCACCAGCGTGGGCTTGAGGAACACCACCAGCTCGTCCCGCGAGCGCTTGTCGTCGCGCTGGCGGAAGGCCGCGCCAACGATGGGGACGCGGCTGAGGCCCGGCACGCCGGAATCGACCCGGCTGCGGCTGGTCTGGATCAGGCCGCCGATCGCCACCGACTGGCCGCTCTCCACCGCGATCTGGGTGTGGAACTTGCGCTGGTCGATGGTGGGCGAGTCGATATCTGAGGTTGTCGTGGGCGCGACGTCGCTGACTTCCTGCTGGATGTCGATGTAGATCTCGCCCTTGGCGCCGACGCGCGGCGTCACGGTCAGCACCACACCGGTGTCGCGGTAGTCGACGTTGTTGACCACCAGGCTGTTGGCCTGGATGCCGGAGCTGGTCGTGGTGATGATCGGCACCGATGAGCCCACCTGCAGCGAGGCGGTGTCGTTGGCCAGCACCAGCATCCTGGGCGTCGCCAGCACCTCGACGTCGGTCACTCCCTGCAGCGCGTTCAGCGCCACCTGCACGTTGGTGCCCAGATAGGCGAGGTTGAGGCCAGGATAGGTCGGCGCCGTGCCGGCCGCGGTGACGCCGGAAAAGCTGCCCTGGAAGTACGGCAGCTTCTGCAGGAACCACTGCACGCCGTACTGCAGCTGGTTGTTCAGCTTCACCTCGGCGACGGTGGCCTCGATCAGCACCTGCGGGGGGGTGACGTCGAGCTCGCGCACGATGGCCAGCAGGCTCTGGTACTCCGAATCGTCGGCGTACATGATCACCGAGTTGGAGCGCGGATCGGCGGTGATCGTGGCCATCGAGGTCGGCCGGTTCGGCCCGACCACGGCGCCGGCTGGCGGCGTGCCGCGGGCGAAAAGGTCGGAGATCGTCTTCACGAAGTCGGCGGCGACCAGGTTGTTCAGGTGGACGACCCGCAGGCGCTGCTCGGACGGCGAGGCCGGCTGGTCCATCCGCTCGATCCAGCGCACCGCCTGGTCGAGCAGGTCGGGCGACTTGGCCGCGACGATGATCGCGTTCAGCCGGTCGATGGTGATCAGCTCGACCTGACCGCCGATCGGCCCGTCCGGACCGCCCAGCACCTTCTCGACGTCCTCGGTGACGGCGCCGGCCGAGGCGTAGCGCAGCGGATAGAACTGGAAGGTGCGGCCGCGCAGCCAGTCGACGTCGAACAGCGCCGCCGCCCGCGACAGCGCGTCGACCTCCGACGGATCGCCGGTGATGAAGACGTTCTGCTGGGCCGGATCGGCATGCACCTCGGCGCGGCCCTGGGAGAGCGGCGTCAGCAGCTTGGCGATCTGGTCGGCGCTGAGGAAGCGCGCGCCGTAGATCGCCATGCCGCCAGACACGTAGGTGTTCGAAGGCTGGCCGGCGGCGGGCGGCGAGAAGATCGGCGCCTGCCGGACCGGCACCACGGCGATGCCGCCGCCCGGCGAGTTGATCAGCGCCGCGCCGGCGCCGCGCAGCGCCTGGTCGAAGGTGGTGAGGATCTCCGCCTCGGTCATGTCGCCCACCAGCCGCACCGACACCTCGCCGGCGACGCCCGGGTCGACCCGGTAGGGGCGCTGCAGGGTGTCGCCGAGCACGGCCTCGGCCGCCGCGGCGATCGGCGCGCGATCGAGCGTGACGCTGACCGAGAGGCGCTGCGGCGGCAGCCTGAGCGCGGTCGAGTTGGACGGCGGGACCTGTGGCGGCTGGGCGCCCTCGAGCCGCCAGCCCTGCGGCTCGGTCGCCGCCTCGGGGGCCATGGTGGACGGCGCGTCGGCCGGCGGCGGCTTGGCCGGCGAGGAGGCCGGCAGCGGCTGGCGCCCGCTGGTCAGCCGCGGCGCAAGGCGCGGGGTGCTCGCGCAGGCCGCCAATGACGCGAGCGCGGCCAGCAGCAGGCCGCGCCAGACCGCCTTATCCCCCCGCACCAGCGTCACGGAGCGCTGGCCGCGATGTCTTTGTCCGCGCCGTCGCCGCCGGCCTTGTTGTCGGCGCCGAGCGTGCTGACGGTGACGGCCTCGCCATTCACGGCGTAGCGGTACGGATGGCCCCAGGGGTCCTTCAGCTGGTCCTTACTGTGCAGGTAGGGCCCGTTCCAGTTGTCGAGGCCGGCGGGGCGAACCAGCAGCGCCTGCAGGCCTTCCTGCGGACTCGGATAGCGGCCGTTGTCGCCCTGGAACAGCTCCAGCGCCGCCGCGATGCTCTGGACCTGCAGCTTCGCCGCCCGCGACTGCGCCTTGCCGAGCTGTCCGATGGTCTGTGGAATTACAACCGCTGCGATAAGACCAATGATCGCAATCACCACCAGCATTTCCGTCAGCGTATAGCCGCCGAGACCAGATTTGCCGCAGGCAGCGTGCTTCCGCCTCAAGCTCAAACGCGGCATTGTAGCCCCCGACTGCGCCACGGAGCCAATATGCCGCCGGCCTCTACCAAGAGTCCATCGCGCCAGCCGGAGCAATTTGCCGCTGCAACCGGCGCGATCCTGCGGCCTGCTCTTGCCAAGGCCGACGTGGACGCGGCGGAAAGGTTGGCGCAGGCGCTAAACCTGGACCCTTTACAGACCGAACGGCTCGCCTCGGCCGTGCAGAGCGCGCCGCGGCGTCCGGCGGTCGCCGCCAGCCTGCTGGGCCTCGCCTCCGACGCGGAGATCGCCACGGCGATGGCCGGGCTCTACGACGCGCCGCTGTGGGACGGTCCGGCGCCGGACGCCCCGGTCGCGCCGCCGGCAGGGCTGAACGCCAAGTTCCTGGCCGAGAATTACGCGATGATCCTGGCCGACGGGCCGGACGGCTGCGTGGTCGGCCTGGTCGATCCCGGCTCGCCGGAGCTGCGGCGCGGCGTCGAATACGCGCTGGGCCGGCCGGCCCAGTTCCGCACCGTCTCGTTCGACCAGTGGCGCGCGGCGAGCCACCGCGGCCTCGGCGTCGCGCCGGAGGGCGATGCCGCCGGGCCGGCTGACGCCGAGCGGCTGAAGGACTTCGCCAGCGATGCGCCGGTGGTGCGCTACCTCGACGGCGTGCTGGCGCGGGCGGTCTCGGAGCGGGCCTCCGACCTGCACTTCGAACAGAAGGGCGGCCGCTGCGTCGTGCGTCTCAGGGTCGACGGCGCGCTGCGCGACCTGGAGCCGCTGAGCCCCGCATTCGGGGCCGGCGTCATCGCCCGGGCCAAGGTGCTGGCCGACCTCGACGTCGCCTCCACCCGCGCCCCGCAGGACGGCCGCGCGACGCTGCAGGTGCGCGGGCGGCCCACCGACCTGCGCATCTCGACGACGCCGACCGTCGACGGCGAATCGGCGGTGCTGCGCATCCTGACCCGCCAGGGCGTCGATTTCACCCTGAGCAGCCTCGGGTTCGAGCCGGGGCTGATGGAGGCGTTCGAGGCGCAGCTGAAGCGCCCCTTCGGGCTCATCCTCGTCACCGGCCCGACCGGCAGCGGCAAGACCACGACGCTCTATGCGGCGCTGCGGCGCCTGGCGACGCGCGACCGCAAGGTGCTGACCATCGAGGACCCGATCGAGTACGTCTTCGACGCCATCAACCAGACGCAGGTGAACGAGGCGGCCGGCGTCACCTTCGCCTCCGCGCTGCGAGCTTTCCTGCGCCACGACCCCGACGTGATCCTGGTGGGCGAGATTCGCGATTCCGAGACCGCGCGGCTGGCGGTGCAGGCGGCGCTGACCGGCCACCTGGTGCTGGCGACGCTGCACACCAACGATGCGGCGAGCGCCGCCGCGCGCCTCGCCGACCTCGGGGTCGAGCGCTACTTGCTGGCCGGCGTGCTGATCGGGGTCTCGGCGCAGCGGCTGGCGCCGAAGCTCTGCGAGCGCTGCGCCACGCCCCGCGAGGCGAGCGATCGCGAGGCCGAGGTGTTCGCCGCGCACGGCTTCGCCCACGATGCGCTGCACTTACGCGGCGCGCCTGGCTGCCCGGCCTGCAACGGCGCGGGGCGGCACGGGCGCCTGCCGCTCGGCGAGATCTTCACGGTCGACGAGACGCTGGAGCGGCTGATCTCGGCCGGCGCGCCCACGGCCGACCTGCGCGCCCACCTGACCGCGGTCCCCGGCTTCCGTCCGCTGTCGCACGACGCCCTGCGCCGCGCCGCCGCCGGCGAGGTGGCGGCGGAGGACGCGTTCCGCACGGTGGGTCTCTAGCGTTGAGGGGCCGGTGACCGCTTTCGCCTTCCGCGCCATCGATCAGGGCGGCCGCCCGGTCAAGGGCCGGCGCGACGCCGCCGACGCCGGGAGCCTGCGCGACCGGCTGCTGGCCGAGCAGCTGACGCCGCTCTCGATCGCGCCGGTCAGGGCCGGCTGGCGGCGGGGCGCCGGGGACCTGCGCCTCTCGGACGCCGCCGCGGCCTCGTTCCTCGCCGAGCTCGCGCGGTTCCTGCAGAGCGGGCTCTCGCTGGGCCAGGCTCTCGCGATCGTCGAGACCACCGCCGAGACGCCCGTGCTGGCGCGGCTGGCGAGCCGGCTGCGGGCCGACCTGATGGCCGGCGTCGCGCTGTCGGACGCGTTCGGCGCGGTTCCCGGCCAGGTCGGACGCTTCCTCGCCTCGCTGGCGCGGGCCGGCGAGGCGACCGGCAAGCTGGCGGAGATCTTCGCCGGCGGCGCCTCGGCGCTGGCGGCGTCCGCGGCGCTGCGGCAGCGGCTGACCACCATGATCATCTACCCGGCGTTCGTGCTGGCGATGGCCTGCGGGGCGATCGGGCTCTTCGCCTTCGCGGTGCTGCCGGCGCTGGAGCCGGCGTTCGAGAGCGTCGGCGCCAAGCTGCCGCTCTCCACGCGGATCGTGCTCGGCGCCGGCCATGTGCTGCGCGCCGGGCTGCCGTTCTTCCTCGCCGCGATCGCCGCCGCCGTCGCGCTCGCCTTCGTGCCGGCGGTGCGCCGCGTGGTCGGCCGCTGGATCGAGGCGCTGCTGGCGACGCCCGTCGGCCTCGGCATCCTGCAGGACAGCGCCTTCGCCGGCTTCGCGCAGCGGCTGGGGGTGGCGCTCGCCGCGGGCGTGCCGGCGCGGCTCGCCTTCCGCGTCGCGGCCGACGCGGTGGGCCCGTCGAGGATCCGCGCGGCGCTGCAGGCGCAGGGCCAGCGGCTCGGCGAGGGGGTGAAGTTCTCGCAGGCGCTGGAAGCAGTCCCGGCGACGCCGAGACTGCTGCTGGGGCTGGTGCGGGTCGGCGAGGCCTCCGCCGACCTCGCACAGGTGTTCGCCGAGGCTGGCGCCATGCTTTCCCAGCGCGCCCACGAGCGCACCGAGCGCGCGCTGGCGCTGGTGACGCCGGCCATCGTGCTGGCGGTCGGCCTGGTGGTGGGCGGCGTCGTGCTGGTGGTCTTCCAGGGTCTCCTGGCCATCACCTCGGGCATCGACACGTGAGCCGGCGCGGGGGGCGAGCCGGCGGGTACATACTGGCCGAGGCGCTGGTCTCGGCCGCGCTCGCCTCGCTGGCCGGCGTGCTCGCCGTGACCCTGCTGATCTGGTCGGCGCAGACCATCGATAAGGCCCAGTCCAGCCTCGGCGCGATCCGGGTGCTGGACCGGCTCTACGAGGAGAGCCGGCTCGCGAGCCCCGACGCACTCGGCCGTCCGGCCAGCGGCGTCCTAGGCCGCTACCAGTGGGTCCGCGTCCCCGGCCGGCCACTCGGCGAGGCGCCGGGCCTGGCGCCCGACCCGAAATTCGTCGACGCGCCGACGCCGGTGCGCTTCTTCGTGCAGTGGACGGCGGCCGGCAAGACCGAGCGGCGACAGCTGCAGGCGATCGTGCGGCCGGCGGGCGAGGCGACGACGCCATGAGGAGGCGGGGCTATGCGCTGTCGGAGCTGCTGGTCGCCGTCGCGATCGCCGGGCTGATCATCGGCACGCTGACGTTCCTCAACGTCGACTACATCTCGCTCGGCCGCCGCGTCGCCGATATCCAGGCCCCCTACGCGCTGGGAACCCGCGCCCAGCGCTTCGATCCGTGCGCCGCGCCGGGCGGCGTGCTGGCCGCCGGTGAGGACAAGGTGGTCGCCGAGGGCCCGCAGGACACGACGACGGTCCTCACGCTTGTCCCTCAGTATACGGACATCCCGCGGAGGGCCGCCACCCAGCTGATCACGCCCACGGGGGTCGCCGGGACGTCGCGCCGGCCGGTGCGGGTAGTGGTCGAGGCGGCGCAGACGCACAGCGCCGCCCAGGGCGCGACGCCGGGCGCCGCCCAGGGCGCCACCGGGGGCGCGTCGATGGCGGCGATCGAGGTCGGCGGGGCGACGGTGGGCGTGGTCTCGCCGCGCTGCGAGCTGCGGCAGGTCTGCGACTACGATGCGACCAACGCGATGTGCAAGCAGGACGAGGCGCAGGCCGTTGCCGAACCCAGCTGAGACAGACGCGCCCCCGGTGACGCCCCGCACGACGCCGCCCGTAGCGCCGACCGGGACCCTCAGCAGCCCGCCGGCGCAGGACGAGGTGTTCGTGCGGGCGATCGACCTGCCCACCCTGTCACTGCGCCAGGCGAGAGCGGCGGTCGCTCATCAGCTCGATATCCTCTCGCCGCTGCCGCCGGCCGAGGTCGCGGCGAGCGTCGTGCTGCTTGGCCCGACCGAAGCGGGCCTCCACCGCTACGCCGTCGGCCTCGCGCCGCGGCGGCTGCTGGCCGAGGCGCCCGCCGAGGGACGGACCGTCACCCTGATCGGGCGGCTCGACGACCAGATCATCGCCTTCCGTTTCGAGCGGCCGCGCGAGGTCGCCCAGGCCGGGCCGGCTGCCTGGCTGGAGATCGCCACCCTCGCCGGCGCCTGCCTCGCCGTCGTGCTGGCCGGCGCGAACCTCAGGGTCGACCGCGAGATCGACGCCGTGCAGACCAAGGTCGACGCGGCGAACGCGCTCGTGCAGCAACGCAGCCACGAGGTCGCGACCATCGCCCGGGTGGCCGGCGCCTGGCGCGCGGCGGCGGCGACGCGCAAGGCCGGGCTGGTCGACTGCGCGCTGGCGAATCTCGTGAAGGCGAGCGGCGGGCCGGTGAAGGTCGCGGGCCTGGCGATGGCCGGCGGCGAGCTGACCGCGCGCCTCGCCGAGCCGCCGAGCGACGGGGCCGTCGCGGCGATGAAGGCGCTGGGCCTGACGCCCGCGGCCGCGACGACCCCGGCCGTCCAGAGCGCCAGCGCGCCCGGCGCGCCGGCGGGCGGGGGCGCGGCCCCAGATGCAGCCGCCGCTCCAGCCGCGGCCGCTCCGGCGCAGGACTTCCATACGAGCGCCGCCGAATGCCGCTGACGCCGCGCCCCACCGCCCTCGCCCTTTCGCTCGCCGCGCTCAGCGCGGTGGCGGTGCTGGCGCTCGGCGTGCGGCTCGGCCTGCAAGTGGGCGCCCTCAACGCGGTGCGGGGCGACCTCGCCGACGCCCGGCGCACCGCCGCCGACCTCGAGCGGACGGCGGCGCAGGGGGTCGGGCCGCCGCTGCTGGATGGCGGCGCCGTCGCGGCCGGCGACGCGCTCGGCCAGCGGCTGCGGGGCCTCGGCGTCGAGGTGCGCAAGACCGAGGTGGCGGCGGCCGCGCCCGCCGGCCGGGACCTCGTGCTCGCCCGCTTCGTCGTCGAGGGCCGCGCCGATCCGGCCGCGGTCGACCGGCTGGCGCTGTGGACGCAGGCGAACGCCCGCTCGGCCATCCTGGAGCAGCTGACCGCCAGCGCCGGCCCGGACGGCAAGAGCGACGTGCGCATCGAGCTCGACGCGCTGGTGCGCCCATCGAAGGCGCCGGCGCCATGAGGCCGCTGCTCCCCGCCCTCGGCGCGTCCGTGCTGGTCGCCGCCGCGATCGTCTGGACGCCGCTGCCCGGCCCCGGGGACGAGGACGCCGGCGCAGGCGCGCCGAGCGCCGCGGCCCCTGGCCCCGCGGCTGCGGTCGCCGCCTCCCCGGCGGCGGCCTACATCCAGTTCACGCCCGCGGCTGCCGCCGTCGGCCCTGGCGCGCCGGCCAAGCCCGGTCCGCCGGTGCTGGTGGGCCTGGCGGGCGCCGGCCGGACGCGCACCGCCTACATCATGGACGCCGGCGCGCCGGTCCGCGCCCGGGTCGGCGACAAGGTCGGCAAGTGGCGGCTCGCCGCAATCGGCCCGCATAGCGTCACCCTGCGCGCTGGCGGCAAGTCGATGCAGCTCGCCTTCTACGGCCCGCGGCCGGCGCCGCCGCCGCCCACCGCCGCAGCGGAAGCCGACGCCGCGCCCCCCGCGGCTGTCCCCGCCGCCGCGCCGGCGCCTGCCGCGCCGCCGACGGTGCGCCCGCATGCGCTGGAGCCGGCCTCGGCGCCCATGCCGCATGCGCCACGCGAGGGCCCGCGCTACTGGGTCGGACCGCCAGGCTCGGCGCCGCCCGGCTACGTCGTGCTGAAACCGGGCCAGCTCCCGGCGCAGTAGCCGGCGTCCCTACCCGCCCCGCTCGCTGCGGCCGTTCGGGTATTTCGTCCGGTACTCGGCGACCGCCGCCTCCAGCGTCAGAAAGATCGCGCCGCGCGCCTTCAGCTCGCCGATCAGCTTCTCCAGCATGATCAGCCGATGGCCGCGGCCGATGACGTGCGGATGGAAGGTGTAGGTGAGGACGCCCCAGTCGTAATGCTGGGTCATGTACTCGAAGTCCGCCAGCCAGTTGGCGCCGACCAGCTCGGCGTTCGCCAGGCCGGCGTTGATCCCGGTCGGCGTGCGCATGTACTCGAACACCGGATAGTCATCGAGCGACCAGCTGATCGGCATCTCGATGAGCGCCGTGTCGGGGCCGTAGCGAATCGGCTCGGTGAGGCTGACGACGTCGCCGTCGCGAGCCTGGTAGGGCAGGTAGTCGTGCCCCATCAGGCTCGAAGTTGTAGGTAAAGCCGTGCTTCAGCAGGAGCTGGATCGAGTGGGGGCTCAGGTCCCAGGCCGGCGAGCGGTAGCCGCGGGCGTAGTCGCCGGTCAGCTGCTTGATCGCCTCGTTGCCGCGGACGAGCTCGCGCTCCTCCTCGTCGCGACCCAGCGTCGCCGGCACGCGGTGGGTCCAGCCGTGATGGGCGATCTCGTGGCCGGCCTCGAACACCGCGCGGCAGTGGGCCGGATAGGTCTCGATGGTGTGGCCGGGCGTGAACCAGGTGGTTCGCACCTGCTGCTGCGCCATCAACGCCAGCAGCCGTTCGGAGGCGACCATGCCGAAGTCGCCGCGCGAGATCATCGTCGGCGTGGTCATCTCGCGGGCGATCATCGGCGAGGCGTTGTCGAAGTCGAACGTCAGGCAGACGAAGTGCTGCACCATGGGCTCTCCTTCAGAGCTCGAGGCCGGCGAGACGCTCGCTGAAGCGGGCGGCGTCGGTGTGGTCGGGGCCGATCCGCTCGGCGAGGGCGGAGGCCCAGAGGTCGCGGGTCATCGCGGCCAGCGGCGCGATGACGGCGCCGTCGTCAGCGAGGCCGAGCGCGACCCCCAGGTCCTTGACCATCAGGTCGAGGCCGAAGCCGGAGTCGAAGCGGCGCGAGAGCACGAACGGCTTCAGCTTCTTCTGGGTCGAGTTGTTGACGCCGGTCGAGGCGTTCAGCACGTCGACCATCACCGCCGGATCGAGGCCGAAGCGCTTGCCGATCAGGAGGGCCTCGACGCTGATCATGAAGCCGGCGGCGGAGACCAGGTTGTTCAGCGCCTTCATCGCGTGCGCCGAGCCGACGCCGCCGGTGTGCAGGGTGGAGGTCCCCATGTCCTTCAGCACCATCATCTCGGCGTAGTCGACCGGTCCGGACGCGCCGCCGACCATGATGGCGAGCTCGCCGGTGACGGCGCGCGCCACGCCGCCGGAGACCGGCGCGTCGACCAGGAAGCCGCCGGCGGCGACCACCTCGGCTTCCAGCGCCTGGGTGACGGCCGGCACGCCGGAGCTCATCTCGATGACGATGCAGCCGCCCTTCAGGCCGGCCAGCGCCCCGTCCGGCCCGCGCAGCACCTCGGCGACGACGGCGCTGGTCGGCAGCATGGTGATGACGACGGCCGCGCCCTCAGCGGCTTCGCGCGGCGTCGCGGCGGCGGTAGCCGCGGGATGTTCGGCTACGAACCGCTCCACGGCGGCGGCGTACTTGTCGTGCACGGTCAGCCGATGCCCGGCAGCGGCGAGGCGGGCGGCCATTGGCGCGCCCATGCGCCCGAGGCCGATGAAGCCGACGTTGGTCATGGCCCCACCGCGCCGGCGTCCTCCAGCGCCTGGTTGGCGGCGCGGAAGGCCTCCAGCCCGGCCGGGATGCCGCAGTAGACGGTGGCGTGCAGCAGCGCCGCCTGGATCTCGGCCACCGAGAGGCCGTTGTTGAGCGCGCCGACCACGTGCAGCTTCAGCTCGTTCGGCTTGCCGAGCGCGGTCAGCATCGCGAGGTTCATCAGGCTGCGCTCGCGGCGCTGCAGCGTCTGGCTGGTCCACGCGCCGCCCCAGCACCACTCGGTGGTCATCCGCTGGAACGGCGCCATGAAGTCGTTCGCCTGCGCCATCGAACGGTCGACATACTCGGCGCCCAGCACCTCGCGCCTCACCTTCATCCCCGCCTCGAAGAGTGCGTCGTCAGCCATGGCTCGTCCTCCCGTAAGGTTCCGGCTAGCTTCGGGTGTTAGCGCCGCCCGCGGAGATTGGCGATTGCCCGCGCCCTACGAGGTCTATGCGATCCGCTACGCGCGGCACGAGCGGACGGCGCGCGCCAACTTCGTTGATGGCGACGAGCACGACGGGCCGATGCCGCTCGACTACTTCGTCTGGCTGGCGCGCGGCGAGGCCGGGACCTTCGTGATCGACACCGGCTTCGACGACCGCGCGGCGGCCGAACGCGGGCGCCAGCTGATCGCGCCGGTCGGCGACGGCCTGATCACGCTGGGCGTCGAGCCCCGCGAGGTGCGCGACGTGATCGTCACGCACATGCACTACGACCACGCGGGCAACCACCACCTCTTCCCCGCCGCGCGCTATCACCTGCAGGACGCCGAGATGGCGTTCTGCACCGGCCGGGCGATGACCCACGCCGCGCTCCGCCACGCCTATGGCCTGGGTGACGTGCAGGAGATGACGGCCAAGGTGTTCGGCGGGCGGGTGGCCTTCCACGCCGGCGATGCGGAGCTCGCGCCCGGCCTTTCCCTGCATCTGATCGGCGGCCATACGGCGGGGATGCAGGCGGTGCGGGTGTGGACGCGGCGCGGCTGGCTGGTGCTGGCCTCCGATGCGGCGCACTTCTACGCCAACATGGACGAGGGCCGGCCGTTCCCGATCGTCCACGACGTGGCGGCCATGTTGGAGGGCCACCGCACGCTGAAGACGCTTGCGAGCTCGGGCGACCTGGTGATCCCCGGCCACGACCCGCTCGTGCTCGCCCGCTTTCCGGCCGCGCGGCCGGACCTGGCCGGCCACATCGTCCGCCTCGACGCCGATCCGGTGAGCCCGTGAAGCGGCTGCCGCGCGATCCACGCCTCTTGCGCGCCGTCGCCTTCGCCTCGCGGTTCCTCCCGGCTCTGCGCGAGCCGGACCGCGGCGCGGGTGGGCACGACGCCTACTTCGCCGGCCTGCAGGCGGCGCTGAAGCGGGCCGGCGTCGCGCAGCCGACGCTGGTGGTCGACCGCCAGCGGCTGGCGGCCAACGTCGAAACAGTGCGCGGGCAGCTGGCTCCCAGCGGGCTGGCGCTGCGGGTGGTCTCGAAGTCGCTGCCGGCGCCGGCGCTGCTGGACGCGGTGCTGGCCGGGACCGGCGCGGACCGGCTGATGGTGTTCAACGGCGTCATGCTGGACGAGATGGCCGAGCGGCATCCGCAGGCCGACGTGCTGACCGGCCGGCCGCTGCCGGCGGCGCAGGTCGCCGACTTCGTGCGCCGCCACGCCAACAGCGCCGCGCCCGCCGCCCGGCCGCAGTGGCTGGCCGACAGCCCGCGGCGCATGGCGCAGTACGCCGAGATCGCGCGGGCGGCGGACGCGCCGATCAAGGTCAACCTGGAGATCGACGTCGGCCTGCACCGTGGCGGCCTGCGGGACCTCGCCGCGCTCGCCGAGGCGATAGACCTCGTGAAGGCCGAGCCGCGCGTCACCATCACCGGCCTGATGGGCTACGACCCGCAGGTGATGGGCGCGGCGGACCCGCGGGCCGAGGAAGCGCTGGTCCAGCAGCGCTACGCCGCGGCCGTGAAGCTGCTGGCCGACAAGCTGGGCGACGTCTCGAGTATGACGCTGAACTCGGCCGGCAGCCCGACCTACGCGCTGCATCTGGCCGGCACCGCCGCCAACGAGGTCTCGATCGGCTCGGCGTTCGTCAAGCCGACCCACTTCGACCTGCCGACGCTGAAGCCCCTGCAGCCGGCCGCCTACATTGCCCAGCCGGTGCTGAAGGTGATGAACCCGGCGATCTTCCCACGCCGCGAGGCGCTGACCGACGCCTTACATCGGCTCGACCCGAACAGCGCCCGCGGCTTCTTCCTCTACGGCGGCTATGGCGACGCCAGGCCGGTCTCGCCGCCGGGCCTGAAGTTCAGCGCCATCTGGGGCGGACGCGGAATGCTGGAGGGCTCGGCCAAGGTGGCGCTCGGCGAGGACGATTTCGTCTTCATGCGGCCCACCGAGAGCGAAGGCGTCTTCCTGCAGTTCGGCGACATCGCCGTCTACGACGGCGCCGAGATCGCCGACTGGTGGCCGACCTTCCCGATCCACGCCTGACCTCCCTCACCCGCTCGCGGGGGTGTCACGCGGAGCGTGACGGAGGGGGCGCGAGGTTGACGGCGGCGCGGTCCGGTCGCCTTGTTCGCCCGAACGATTGCGGAGGAAGCTATGCCAGGGATCGCGACGGCGGAGCGGGAGAGGCTCGGCGCGACCGGGCTGGAGCGGCCGGTCGAGGTCATCGTCGACCAGTGGGGCATCCCGCACATCTACGCCGGCACTGTGCACGACGTCTTCTTCGCGCAAGGCTGGAACGCGGCGCGCGAGCGGCTGTGGCAGATGGACCTGTGGCGCAAGCGCGGGCTCGGGCGGCTCGCCGAGAGCTTCGGCCCCGCCTACGTCGCCAAGGACCGCGCCGCGCGGCTCTTCCTCTACCGGGGCGACATGGAGGCCGAGTGGGCGGTCTACGGGCCGGACGCCAAAGCCTGGACCGAGGCCTTCGTCGCCGGGCTGAACGCCTATGTGGCGAAGGTGCGCGCGGGCGAGGCGCCGCTGCCGGTCGAGTTCCGGCTGACGGACACCCAACCCGACCTCTGGGACGCGTCCGATGTGGTGCGGATCCGCAGCCACGGCATCAGCAACAACGCCGAGTCGGAGTCGATCCGCATGCGCATCGCCTCGGCCGGCGGGCTCGCCGCTGACCGCATCCGCCGCAAGCTGGAGCCCGACCACGCGCTCGCGGCGCCCGACGGTCTCGACCTCGCCGACATCCCCGCCGACCTCCTGGCCAACTACACGCTGGGGACCAAGGACGTGGAGTTCACCCCGCCGGGCGCGCCGCCTGCCAAGACCGCCCAGGCGCCGGAGCTGGTCGACGCGGCCGCCGCGCAGGGCTCCAACAACTGGGCGATCGCGCCCTCCCGCACGGCCACCGGCCGCCCGATCCTGGCGAGCGACCCGCACCGCGTGCTGGTGGCGCCCTCGATCCGCTATGTCGTCCACCTGGACGCGCCCGGGTACCAAGTGATGGGCGCGGGCGAACTGCACCTGCCCGGCGTCACGCTGGGTCACAACGACAAGGCGGCGTTCGGCATCACCATCTTCCCAGCCGACCACGCCGACTTCTACGTCTACGAGCTGAACCCCGAGAACGCGCGCCAGTATCGCTACGACGGCGGATGGGAGGACATGCGGATCGTCACCGAGCGCATCGCTGTGAAGGGCGAAGCGCCGCGCGAGGTCGAGCTCGCCTTCACCCGGCACGGCCCCGTGCTGAAGAGCGAGCCCGAGCGGAACCGCGCGTTCGCGCTGCGCACGGCGTGGACCCATCCGGGCACCGCGGCCTACTTCGGTGCGGCGCGCTACCAGACGGCGACCGACTGGCCGACATTCCGTGAAGCGCTGAGGCACTGGGGCGCGGCGCCGATGAACTTCGTCTACGCCGACGTCGACGGCAACATCGCCTGGCAGCCGGCCGGCTTCATCCCGCGCCGCAAGGGCTGGGACGGGCTGATGGGCGCGCCAGGCGACGGCCGCTACGAGTGGGACGGCTTCATCGCCCAGGAAGAGCTGCCGACGCTGCTCAACCCGGAGCGCGGCTGGATCCAGACCGCCAACGAGCTGAACGTGCCGGCCGATCATACCGCCATTGGCCTGGGGCTCGGCTTCGAGTGGTCCGATCCCGGCCGCGCCCAGCGGATCGGCGAGGTGCTGGACGCCAACGACCGGATGACGGTGGCCGGCGCGGCGGCGCTGCAGGTCGACGTCGTCAGCCGCGCGGCGCTGCGCGGGATCACGCTGCTGCAGGGGCTCTCGTCGCCCGATCCCGACGTGCAGCGGGCGATCGACTTGCTGGCCGGCTGGGACGGCCACGAGACGCTGGAAAGCGCGCCGGCCGCCATCGCCGAGGTGTGGCTGAGCAAGCACCTGGGGCGGACGATCGCGGGGCGGGTGACGACGCCGGCCGCCGCCGAGATCATCGCCGCGGCCACGCCCTCGCACTACGCAGCCGTCACCTACCTGCAGTCGCCCGACGACGCGCTGGGCGCGAACCCCGACGTGCGGCGCGACATCCTGCTGGAGAGCCTGGCCTCGGCGCTGGCTGAGCTTTCCGAGCGGCTCGGGCCCGACATGGCGGCCTGGCGCTGGGGCGACCTGCACCACGCCCACTTCGTCCCCGCCGCCGCCGCGTTCGGCGACGCAGGCATGAAGGCCAAGCTCAGCCACGGCCCTGCGCCGATCCCCGGCTCGGCCTTCACGGTGGGCAACGCCACCTACCGGATGGATGACTTCGCGGTGACCAACGGCGCCTCGGTGCGGATGGTCTGCGACGTCGGCGAATGGGACAACAGCCTGATCATCAACACGCCCGGCCAATCGGGCGATCCGGAGAGCCCGCACTACGCGGACCTGTTCCCCCTGTGGGCGAGGGGCGAGTTCGTGCCGATGCTGTGGTCCCGCGGCGCGGTGGAAGCTGCGGCCGAGCGGGTGATCGAGCTGGTTCCGGCATAGTCGGCTGGCGCGGCGTTGCGGCGTCCGCCGGTTGACGTATCTCGCGCATCGTCGCTTGTTCGCCTCGCAACCGGAGACCCGCGCGTGGGGCCTAGCCTCGATCTGATCGCCATCGGCCGTTCCAGCGTCGACCTCTACGGCGAGCAGGTCGGCGGGCGGCTGGAGGACATGGGCTCGTTCGCCAAGTACGTCGGCGGCTCGCCAACCAACACGGCGGTGGGCGCGGCGCGGCTGGGGCTGAAGGCGGCGCTGATCACCCGGGTCGGCGCCGACCACTTCGGCCGCTTCATCCGCGAGGGGCTGGGGCGCGAGGGCGTCGATACGCGCGCCGTGGCGTCGGACGAGCGGCGGCTGACCGCGCTCGCTATCCTCGGCATCCGCGACCGCGAGCAGTTCCCGCTGCTGTTCTACCGCGCCGACTGCGCCGACATGGCGCTCACCGAGGCCGACATCGATCCAGCCTTCATCGCCGAAGCGCAGGCGACGGTGATCAGCGGCACCCACCTTTCGACGCCGCAGACGTTCGCCGCCAGCCTGAAGGCGGCGCGCGCGGCCAAGGCGGCGGGCCGCAAGGTGGCGTTCGACATCGACTACCGGCCGGTGCTCTGGGGCCTGGCCGGCCTCGACCGCGGCGAGGACCGCTTCGTCGCCGACGCCGCGGTGACGGCGCGGCTGCGCGAAGCCGCGGCGCTCTGCGACCTCATCGTCGGGACCGAGGAGGAGTTCCGCATCCTGGGCGGCGCGGCGGATGCGGAGGCCGCGCTGCGAGCTGTGCGGCTGATCACGCCGGCGCTGCTGGTCTGCAAGCGCGGGCCGCAGGGCTGCGTCGCCTTCGCCGGCGAGATTGGCGCGGGGTTCGCGAGCGGCGTGGCGCGGGCTGGGTTCGACATCGAGGTGTTCAACGTGCTGGGCGCCGGCGACGCCTTCATGGCCGGCTTCCTGCGCGGCTGGCTCACCGACGCGCCGCTAGCGACGTGCTGCGACTACGCCAACGCCTGCGGCGCGCTGGTGGTCTCGCGGCACGGCTGCGCCCCCGCCATGCCGACCTGGCCGGAGCTGGCGGCGTTCCTCGACGGCCGGCCGCGCCCGCGCCGGCTGCGGGAAGACGCCGAGCTGGAGTATCTGCACTGGGCGACGACGCGGCGCGGCGAGCACCCGCGGCTTTGCGTGCTGGCGCTCGACCACCGCACCCAGTTCGAGGCGCTGGCCGCCGAGGTCGGCGCGGACGCCGCGAAGATCGAGGCGTTCAAGCTGGCCGGGCTGGAGGCGGTGCGGCGCTGCGCGGCGGGCGGCGCCGGTTTCGGCGTGCTGCTCGACGACCGCTTCGGCCTCGCCGCGCTGGAGCGCAGCGCCGACGACGCGCCTGGACAGCGTGCTCTCTGGGTCGGCCGGCCGATCGAGCGGGCGGGCTCACGGCCGCTGGCGTTCGAGGGCGGCGCGGACGTCGGCGTCAGCTTGCGCGAGTGGCCGCTCGGCCAGGTGGTGAAGTGCCTGGTGCGTTACCACCCGGGTGACGAGCCTGAGCTGAAGGCGCGCCAGGAGCGGCAGCTCAAGCGCCTCTTCCACGCGGCCCGCGCCACGCGCCACGAGCTGATGCTCGAGCCGATCACCGGCGGCGACGGCGCGGCGGTCGCCGCGGTGCTGGCGCGGCTCTACGAGATCGGCGTGCGGCCTGACTGGTGGAAGCTGGAGCCGATCGCCGACGCCGCCGACTGGGCGCAGATCGCCGCGGCCATCGAGGCGCACGATCCCTATTGCCGCGGTGTGCTGATGCTGGGCCAGGGCGCGGACGCCGGCGCGCTCGTCGCCGCGTTCGACGCCGCCGCTTCGGTTGATGTCGTGAAGGGCTTCGCGGTCGGGCGAACGATCTGGGAAGGCCCGGCGCGCGCCTACCTGTCCGGCGAGATCGGCGCGGCGGAGGCGACGCGGCGGCTCGCGGGCGGCCTTGCTTCGCTCGCTGGCGCCTGGGCCGCCGCGAGGACCGAGCGCACGGCGACGGCGCGCTCGCGCCGGGCGGCGGAGTAGCGGGCAATGGCGATGCTCCGCCTCACCGCCGCCCAGGCGCATGGTCCGCTACCTGGCGGCGCAGTTCGTCGAGGTCGATGGCGCCGAGGTCCCCTACTTCGCCGGCGTCTGGGCGATCTTCGGGCACGGCAACGTCGCCGGGATCGGCGAGGCGCTGCATGCGGCGCGCGATACGCTGCCGACCTACCGCGCCCACAACGAGCAGGCGATGGCGCACGCTGCGATCGCCTTCGCCAAGGCCAAGCAAGCGCCGCCGGGCGATGGCCTGCACCACCTCGATCGGCCCCGGCGCGCTCAACATGGTGACCGCCGCCGCCGTCGCGCATGTCAACCGGCTGCCGGTGCTGCTGGTGCCCGGCGACGTCTTCGCCGGCCGCGCGCCCGATCCGGTGCTGCAGCAGGTGGAGGACTTCGCCGACGCCACGGTCAGCGCCAACGACTGCTTCCGCCCGGTCTCCCGCTACTTCGACCGGATCACCCGCCCCGAGCAGCTGATCGGGTCGCTGCCGCGGGCGCTGGCGACGATGCTGGATCCGGCGACCTGCGGCCCGGCCACGCTCGCCTTCTGCCAGGACGCGCAGACCGAGGCGGCGGACTTCCCGGCCGCGATCTTCGAGCGGCGCGTGTGGCGCATCGGCCGCCAGCCGCCCGATCCGCGCGAGCTCGACGCGCTGGCGGCGGCGCTGCGCGCTTCGAAGGCGCCGCTGATCATCGCCGGCGGCGGGGTGATCTATTCGGGCGCGGAGGCGGTCGCTGGCGGCGTTCGCCGAGGCGGCGGGCATTCCGGTCGGCGAGACGCAAGGCCGGCAAGGGCGCGCTCGCCTGGGACCATCCGCTGGCGCTGGGCGCGATCGGGGTCACCGGCACGAGCGCGGCGAACCGCGCCGCCGCCGAGGCCGACCTCGTGATCGGCGTCGGCACGCGCCTGCTCGGACTTCACCACCGGCTCGCGCGCGCTCTTCGCCCGGCCCGGCGTCCGCCTCGCCCAGATCAACGTCGCCGCGTTCGACGCGGCCAAGCACGGCGCGCTGGCGGTGGTCGGCGACGCCGGCGCGGCGCTGGAAGCGCTCGCACGCGAAGCTGGCCGGCTGGCGCGCGCCGGACGCCTGGCCGAAGGCGGCGCGCGAGGGCGTCGCGGCCTGGAACCGCGACTGGGACGTCGCGACCGCGCCCCCGGTCGGCAACGCCCTGCCCTCCGATGGCCAGGTGATCGGCGCGGTCTGGCGCCAGGCGAGCGACGACGCGGTGGTGGTCTGCGCCGCCGGCGGGCTGCCGGGCGAGCTCGCACAAGCTCTGGCGCACCAAGCAGCCCGGCGGCTACCACCTGGAGTACGGCTTCTCCTGCATGGGCTACGAGATCGCCGGCGGGCTCGGGCGTGAAGATGGCCGACCCGGCGCGCGACGTGGTCGTCATGCTGGGCGACGGCAGCTACCTGATGCTGAACTCCGAGATCGCCACCTCGGTGATGCTGGGGCTGAAGCTGACCATCGTGGTGCTCGACAACCGCGGCTTCGGCTGCATCAACCGGCTGCAGCGTCGAGGTCGGCGGCGCGCCGTTCAACAACCTGCTCGCCGACGCGCGCGCACGTGGCGCTGCCCGAGATCGACTTCGCCGCCCATGCCGCGAGCCTCGGCGCGCTCGCCGAGAAGGTGGACGACATCGCGGGCCTGGAGGCCGCGATGGGCCGCGCCGCCGCCGCGGACCGCACCTACGTGATCGTCATCGACACCGACCCGGCGCTCAGCACGGCCGCCGGCGGCGCCTGGTGGGACGTGGCCGTGCCGGAAGTGTCCGATCGCGCGGCCGTGGCGGCGGCGCGGGCGGCCTACGAGGCGAAGCTCGAGGAGCGGCAGCGCGCGTCATGAGCATCCGGTTCGGCGTCAGCCCGATCGCCTGGGCCAACGACGACATGCCGGAGCTCGGCGGCGGACACCTCGGTGGAGACCATCCTCGGCGACGCCGCTGAGATCGGCTTCACGGGCGTCGAGCTCGGCGGCACGTTTCCCGCGCGAACCGGCCGCGCTCGCCCCGATGCTGGCGCGCCGTGGCCTTGACGCTGATCGGCGGCTGGTATTCGCTGAACCTGCTGGCGCGCGACGCAGAGGCGGAGATCGCCGCGCTGCAGCCGCACCTCGCCCTGCTGAAGGCGATGGGATCGACCGTGTTCATCGCCGCCGAGACCAGCAACGCGATCCATGGCGATGCGCGATCGCCCGCTCGCCGAGACGCCGCGGCTGGCGCCGGCCGATTGGCGGCGCTTCGGCGAGCGGCTGGCGGCCGTGGCGGCCTACGTCGAGGCGCGAGGGCCTGCAAGTTCGCCTACCACTTCCACCTCGGCACCGTGGTCGAGCGGCAGGCCGACGTGGACGCCTTCATCGCCGCGACGCCGGCCAACGTCGGCTTCGTGGTCGACACCGGCCATGCGGCGCTGGGCGGCGTCGACGCGGTGGACCTGATCCGCCGTCACCCCGAGCGGGTCGTCCACGTGCACGCCAAGGACGTGCGCCGGCCGGTGTTCGACAAGATCATGGCCGAGCGCCGCAGCTTCCTGGACGGGGTGCTGGCCGGCATGTTCACCGCGCCGGGCGACGGCGACCTCGACTTCGCGCCGGTGCTGGCCGCCCTGGCCGACATCCGGTACGGCGATTGGATCGTGATCGAGGCCGAGCAGGACCCCAAGCTCGCCGACCCCCGCGTCTATAGCCGGCTGGGGCTGGCGACGCTGCGCGAGGCGGCCGCTACGGCGGGCCTGGTCTCTAGCAGGGCGGCGGAGTAGCGGATGAAGAACCTGAAGGTGAGACCGACAGCCCCGGACTCGGGCGGCCGGGTGATCGACATCACGCCCGCCAGCGCCGGCTGGAAGTACGTGGGCTTCGAGGTGCGCCATCTGGCGGCCGGCCAGCGGGCCAGCTTCGCCTTCCCGGACCGCGAGACCTGCGTCGTGGTCCTCGCCGGTACGGCGGACGTCGCGGCGGGCGAGGCGCGCTTCACCGGCGTCGGCGGCCGCGCCTCGGTGTTCGAGGATGCTGCGCCGGGCGCGGTCTACGTGCCGGCCGGACTGGAGATCGCGCTCGCCGCCGTCACCGACGCCGAGGTGGCGGTCTGCACCGCGCCGGGCGCCGGTGTCGGCGCGCCGCGGCTGATCGCGCCGGCGCAGATGTCGCGCGAGGTGCGTGGGCTCGGGACCAACCAGCGCTTCATCCGCAACATCCTGCCGGAGACCGAGCCCGCCGAGCATCTGCTGGTGGTCGAGGCGCTGACGCCGGGCGGCCACTGGTCGAGCTACCCGCCGCACAAACACGACACCGACACGCCGCGCGTCGAGACCCAGCTCGAGGAGACCTACTACCATCGCCTGAAGCCGGCGCAGGGCTTCGCCTTCCAGCGCGTCTACACCGACGACCGCAGCCTCGACGAGACGCTCTCAGTGGAAGACGGCGACGTGGTGCTGGTGCCGCGCGGCTACCACCCGGTCGGCGCCCCGCACGGCTACGACCTCTACTATCTCAACGTCATGGCCGGCCCCCGCCGCCAGTGGATCTTCCACAACGACCCGGCGCACGAGTGGATGCTGAAGCGGCCGGCCGTGTGAGGCGCGGCGCCTAGAGCGTGACCGTCTCAGCTTGGAGCGTATCCTGAGTTGACGAGGTAGTTGGCGCACTCGGCTGCGGTGAAGTGGTCGAGGAGTTGGCCGATGCGCCGCCAGGTGTCTTCGACGGAGCGCTCGGCAGCCTTGCGCAGAAGGGTCTTGAGCTTGGCGAAGAGCTGTTCGATCGGGTTCAGGTCGGGGCTGTAGGGCGGCAGGAAGATCAGGTGGGCGCCGGCGGCGCGGATCGCCTGGCGGACGGCTTTGCCTTTGTGGCTGCCCAGGTTGTCCATGACCACGACGTCTCCGGGCCTGAGGGTCGGAACGAGGACCTGTTCGACGTAGGCCCTGAACCACTCGCCGTTGATGGGCCCGTCGAGCACGAACGGGGCGGTGATGGCGTCGCAGCGCAAGGCGGCCAGGAAGGTCAGGGTCTTCCAGTGGCCATGCGGGACCTTGTCGACCAGCCGCTGGCCCCTGGCGCAGCGACCATGGGTGCGGGTCATGTTGGTCTTGGCCCAGGTCTCGTCGATGAACACCAGGCGGCGCGGATCAAGCCTCGCCTGATGGCGTCGCCAGCGCTCGCGCTTGCGCGCCACGTCTGGGCGGTCCTGCTCGATGGCGAACAGGCTTTTTTTTGAAGGTGAAGCCTTCGCGCAGGTAGAAGCGCCACACCGCGTCGTAGCTCACCTTCACCCCGCGATCGGCCAGCTCGGCCTGGATCGCCCGCAAGGTCAGGTCGCGCTGCTCGGCGATCCGCGCCAGCAGCCAGTCCCGCTCGCCCGCCAGCACCGCCCGCCGCACCCCGCCCATCGGCTTGGCCGCTGCGCTGCCCGTCGTCCGCAGCCGCTGCGACCAGCGAACCGCCGTCGCAACGCCCACACCGAACCGCGCCGCCGCCTCGCGGCAGGTTCCGCCCGACACGACGAACGACGCCACCCGGTCGCGAAGATCCTTGGAGTACGGACGCGCCATGCAAGCTGGCCTCCCGCCCAGCCCGCATCTTGAATCACGATCCGTTCACAACCGGAATCCCAATTCAGTCCGCTACGGTCACGCTCTAAGTCTCTGACGATTCGTCTTCGGACCGTCGCGGTCTGGGAGCCAGCGCGGCGCCGTCCTCGGCTATCCGACCAGGGACTGGAACCACGCCGTTCGATGCAGCACGTCGGCCGAATAGTTCCGGCCGGTGGTGAAGTGATCGACGTCCAGGCCGCCGTTCAGCGCCCGCATGACGCCGCCCTGCCCGCAGTTGTACGCGGCGACGCCGGCGCGCTTCGGATCGACGCCCGGCCGGGCCAGCTTGGTGAAGTGGGCGATGTCGCCCGCCAACTCCTGGCAGCCGTGATCGATGTTGGCGGCCGGATCGCGCCAGTCGCCGGTCTGAGCGAAAGGCTGCTGATAGTCCGCCTGCAGCAGGCCGCGCCCCCAACCCAGCCCGTCCGGCGGCATGGCAAAGCCCCACTTGGCCGGATCTCGCGGCGCCCAGTCGCCGGTTCCCGCCGGGCCGGGCGGCTTGAGCGTGAGGCCCCAGTCCGACTCGCGCGAGCCCAGCCCGTAAATCAGCAGCGGATCGAGCTGATACTTGGCCGCGGCGGCGTCGACCATGGACTTGTATTTGGCCGCCTCCGCCACCTCGTGATCGTGCCCGGAGAGCACCAACGCATGGTCCGGTATGCCGGCCCGGCCGAGGGCGGCGTTGGCCAAGAGCCCCGCGCCGCCGGGCGCTGCGCCGAATTTGCCGTCCGCCGCCCAGGCCCGGATGGTCTGGTCGGCCGCCTCGAAGTGCATGTCGTCGGCGAAGCCGATGCCGGAGTACCAGCCGGCCTTGTTGAAGTAGGGCGCCAGGGCGGCGATGAAGTAGGGGACCGTGGCGCCGGTCGCGGCGGGCGGCGCCATTCCGTCGAGCATCAGGTCGATCGCCGTGCCCCAGGCATGGTTGCTGATCTGGGTCGACGGCCTGTGGCTGGTGGGCCGGCGAAGCCTCACGACCAGCATGCCGTCCCCCCGCAACGCCGCCTGCAGTCCGGGGATGTCGGCGAAGGCCTGGGTCAGGATCGCCTGAAGGCTGTCCACGGCGGGCGCGATGCCGTCGGCGTTGACCCCGCCAATCTTCTTGACCTTCTCCAACTTCCTGACGATTGGGCTGGCGCGCTCAGGCGTGTCCTCCGTGGTCAGCGGCATTTGCGGGCTGCCCAGGCACGCAATCATCGTTTCTTCGCGGGCGCTCGACAGCCCCACGTTCAAGTTGGCGATCGAGGCGATCGGCACGAGATCAGACAGCTTCGGCATTCTGGGCGCTCCCGCAAAGTCTCTGGCCCGATCGGTGATCGGACGCGGATCGGATGACGAAGAATGGCGGGCCTCTCCCCGCTCGGGCTCGCCGCTGGCCCCGTCGCCGACACGCCATCGGGCGCCCGCTATTGGCGAGGTCCAGCTTCAGGTTGCAAGCGGAATCGGTCAGATCGCGAGCTCGCGCGCGCCGCCACGGCGGGTTTGAGGGTGTTTCAACCGTGTGCGTTCTGTCGCGTCAGCGCGGAGCGCCGCCCGGCCCCTGGGCCGCATCCCACGGGCGATTCTGGGCTCGCCCCCGGACGACGCTGGCATGCTCCCAAGGTTGAATTGGGTCGCGCGACCGGGGTTCAACCGAGTGCGCGGCTCGTTGATGAAAGCCTACTAGACCCTTCGCTCCGAAGGGTCACGATGATGGGAACGCTCAAGCTCCTGAGCACACTGGCGGTGCTCGCCACCGTAGGCTCGACGTTCGCAATCGAGACATACGCCCTGACCGCCCACGCGCAGACCCCGGGCATGACACGGCGGGGCGAACGCCGCGACACACGCCAGACGTCACGCGAGGTGAAGCATGCGTGCAACGCCCACAGCGAGAAGTCACGGGCCGAGTGCCGACAGCAGAAGCACGAGGTGAAGCACGAGGGCCGAACCAACGGAACGCCGACGATCGTCACACCGCACTGAGACCGGTCGCGCGCTCGATCGGGGCCGCAGCGGGGTTTGACGACGATTCAACGGCGTGCGTTCTGTCGCGTCAGGCCGAGAAGCCGGGATGGGGCGGGTGCGCCACGCAAAGCGCCCCTCCACCGCCTCCGGCGGTCCCCCTCCCCCGCCTCTTCGGGCGGGTGAGGAGAGGGACGCGGCGCGCCTTCACCGCCGCCGCGGTGCGCTACTCGCGCAGGCTCGAGGCGAAGGCGCTCTCCAGGTAGGTCGCCTCGGCGAGGTCGACCGAGCGGTCGCCGCTGGGGAGCGGGAGCGGTCTCAGGTCGGCGCCCTCGAAGCGGGCGTGCGACAGGTTCGCGCCGCGCAAGCACGCGCCGCGCAGGTCCGCTCCGGAGAAATCGGCGTCCCGAAGGTCCGCCTTTTCGAAGTTCGCCGCCTGCAGCTGAGCGCCCTTGAAGCAGACGCCGATCGCGCAGGCCTCTTTGGCCGACAGGGCCGTAAGCCGCGCGTTCTCGAACGCCACGTCCAGGGTCCTCAGGTCCTCGCCATCGAGCACCGCGGGGCGGCCCTCGGCCCCGTCGGTGGCCAGCCAGCGGGCGGCGGCGGCCAACCGCCCCTTCAGTTCGGCGACGCGCTGGAGCGCCGTCTGCGAAGGCGGCATGACGCATTTGGCGAGGGCGAGCGGGTGGATGCGCACCCCGGACATGTCGACGCCGGTCAGCACCGCGCCGTCGAACCTGGCGTCGTCGAGGACGGCGCCGCTCAGGTCCGCCCCGTTGAGCAGCGCCCCGCTGAAGTTCGCCCCCTTCAGCTTGGCCAAACCGAGCTTGGCGCCTTTCATCGAGCAGTTGGTGAAGTCGACCGCGAAGGTCTGGAAGCGGCCCTTCTGGGCGCGGGCGGGAGGAGACCAACCGCCAAGCTGCACTTCCTTCTCCGGGTCCTCTCGCACGAGGACGGCCTCGCGCATATCGGCCTCGTCGAGCCGGGCGGACGACAGGTTGGCGTCGCGCAGGCTGCAGCCGCGCAGGTCGGCGCGTCGCAGGTTGGCGCCGCGGGCGTCCGCCTGGCGCAAATCCGCGCAGAAGAGGGTGGCGCTTTCGAAGTTGGCGAGCACGAGACGGGCCTCGCGCAGGTCGGCCCCGGTGAAATCCGCGTCGATCAGCAACCGCCGGCTGAAGTCCAGCCCGCGGGCCTTCAGGAAGCGCATGACGGCGCGGCGCCCGCGCGGCTCTCGGCGCTGGAAACGCTCGTGAGCCACCAGGAACTGGTCGAGTTGCGCTTGCGAATAGCGGACGTTGCCGAATTCGCTGCTGGATCGAGAAGTATTGGCGTTTTGCATAAGCTTAAGCTCGGCGCACGGCGCCCAAATACCATGAGAAAGCCTAACGTTCGGTGGACGCGCGCGGAAAAAACAACGTCCGGTCGCCGGCCGGCGAGACGACCCGAACGCATAGAGGCGATGGAGATGGTCGGCAGCAACCGTCGGTCGCGGCGCCTGCGAGCGTCGGCGCGCAGCCTTGACGCCTGGCGGCGCGATGTATTGCGATGGTCCGGACGGATCGGTCTGACGAGCACGGGGTGATGAGGATGGGCGGGCCGAGCGGATCGACCGATGCACTGTACGATGCGCCTTACGTCGACATCGACGAGTGGCGCGACGAGCCCGTGCGGCACCGCCACGTCCACGGCGGCTTTGCTGAGACCGACCTCAGGTTCTCGATCTACTTCCCGCCGCCGGAGCGCTACGAGGGCCGCTTCTTCCAGCCGCTGATGGCCGTCTCGGGCACCGAGCACGCCGCGACCATGCCGCCGATGATGGGAGCGATGATCGGCCACATGATCCCGTTCGCCTTCGACAGCGGGGCCTATCTGGTGGAGTTCGAACCAGGGCCGCACGGTGATGTACCCGGGCGACGATCCGACCATCCCCGGCTATCGCGCCAGCGCGGCGACGGCGCGCTATTCGCGGGTGCTGGCGGCGCAGATGTACGGCGCGCACCGGCCTTACGGGTACGTGTTCGGCGGCAGCGGCGGGGCCTACAAGACCATTGCCTGCTTCGAGAATGCGCTCGGGGTCTGGGACGGGGCCGTGCCGTTCGTGATGGGCTCGCCGGTCAGCATGCCCAACGTCTTCACCGTGCAGGCCCACGCCATGCGCGTGCTCTGGGACAAGTTCCCGCAGATCGTCGACGCGCTGGAGCCCGGCGGCAGCGGGGACATGTACGCTGGCCTCAACCGCGAGGAGCGCGAGGCGCTGGCCGAGGTCACCCGTATGGGCTTCCCGCCGCGCGCCTGGTTCGCCTATCGGCAGATCGCGACGGGCTACACCGGCGTCTTCGGCTCGCTGGTCGACAACATGGTCAAGTGGGATCCGGGCTACTTCGACGAGTTCTGGACCACGCCCGGCTACCTTGGCTTCGACGCGCCGGCGTCGCTGGCGCGCGCCCGACTGCAGCACGACACCCAGATCTCGCGCATTGTCTGGTCGAAGGAGGCGATCGAGCTTGGGCTGCCGGTCTCGATGTCGGCCAAGTTCGCCGACAGCGAGGCGGAGTCGCCGGCGGCGATCGAAGTGGAGCAGATGCCGAACGGCGTCGTGCAGGGCGCGACGCTGACGATGACGTCGGGCGCGGCGGCCGGATCGAGCGTGCTGATCTCCGGCGTGGTGCGCGACCTGGTGCTGCTGAGCTTCGGCGAGGCGCACTTCCAGGCGATGACGCAGATCCGGACGGGCGATGCCGTGCGGATGGACAACTCCATCTACCTCGCCACCCAGACCTACCACCGCCACCAGATCCCGCCAGGCGACGACTTCCCGATGTGGGACCAGTTCAGGGCAGCGGGCCATCCGATCTATCCGCAGCGGCCGCACCAGATGGGTCCGCGCTATGCGCTCAGCGGCACGGGGACGCTGCAGACCGGCCGCTTCGCCGGCAAGATGATCGTGGTCGAGGCGATGCTGGACGAGGCGGCCTATCCCTGGCAGGCCGACTGGTACCGCACCCAGGTGAAGCGGGTACTGGGCGAGCGGCTGGACGAGCAGTTCCGCCTCTGGTTCGTCGACAAGGCCATGCACACCGGGCCGTTCCCGTCGCGCAGCGAGGCCCGGCCGGCGCGGACGACGCGGGTCGTCCCTTACGTCGGCGTGCTGCAGCAGGCGCTGCGCGACGTCAGCGCCTGGGTGGAGCAGGGCCTCGCGCCGCCGGCCAGCACCGAGTATGCCGTGGTCGACGGCCAGGTGGTCGCGCCGCCGACGGCCGCGGCCCGCAAGGGCGTCCAACCTGTGGTCGCCCTGACCGCGAACGGGGCCGAGCGCGCCGACGTGGCTGCGGGCGAGACCGTGGCGTTCGAGGCGCGGATCGACACGCCGCCCGGGACCGGCGTCGTGGTGGCGGCCGACTGGGACTTCGAGGGCGCGGGCGACTTCCCGGTGGCGGGTCAGATCGAGTTCGCGGCGCCGGACGGCTCGAGCGTCATGGTGGCGGCGAGCTACGCCTTCGCCGCGCCCGGGACCTACTTCCCGGCGCTCAGGGCGACGTCGCAGCGGCAGGGCAGCGCGGCGACCCGCTTCGCGCGCATCCAGAACCTCGGCCGCGTACGGGTCGTCGTGAGGTGAGACCCGGCACCCACCGCGAACGCTGACGGCGGCTGTCCGCGGCTTGTCCCGTAGCGGCCCCATCGCCGATAGCGATTTGGCTTGCCGCCGCGCCGATCGGACTGGCTAGATCACTGGTGCGCAATAGGGGAGCCTGCCCCGATGGCATGGGACCTGCCGGCGCTCGCCGGCGTCAAGGTGATCGACGCGACCGCCACGGCGGCTGGCCAGTTCTGCGGCAGGCTGCTTGCGGACTACGGCGCCGAAGTGATCCTCGTGGAGCGACCGGAAGGGGCGGCGACGCGGCTGGAGGGCCCGTTCGACGAGAAGGGCTCGCTGCTCTTTCGCCACCTGAACCAGGGCAAGGCCGGCTTCGCCTGGCGCCCCGGCGACGCGGCGAGCGAACGCGACCTGGACCAGCTGCTCCGCGAAGCCGACATCGTGCTGGTGGACGCCGGCGATCCGATCGCTACGCGGGCCGAGAACAAGATCGTCTGCCGCATCAGCGATTTCGGCGAGCATGGCCCCTACCGCGGCTGGCGCGGCGGCGAGATCGTCCAGCAGGCGCTGAGCGGCGTCATGTTCACGACCGGCGCCCAGGACCGCGAGCCGCTCTACGGCGTCGGCCGCCGGACGGCTTACGCCTGCGGGGCCACCGCCTACATCTCGTGCCTCGCCGCACTGATCTGGCGCGACCGGACGGGCGAGAGCCAGGCGGTGGAGGCGGTCACCGCCGAAGCCACGGCGGCGATGGCGCAGAACCTGGTCACCCAGTACGCCTACTCGCGCACCTACGCTTCGCGGCGGCAGTATCCGGGCATGCTGGCCCAGCTGAAGTGCCGCGATGGCTGGCTGGTGCTCTTCGCCCTGCGCGGGTGGCCAGCCATCTGCCGCATCTTTGGCGTCCCGCAGGTCGCCGAGGACCCGAGATTCGCCAACATCGCCGCCCTGCGCCGCAACTGGGCCGACGCGGTGGCGATCCTGCGCGAGAGGGCTGCCGGCCGCGGCGTCGGGGAGCTGATCGACCAACTACAGCAGGCCAAGGTGAGCTCGGCGCGCATCCCCACCCTGCCTGAGCTGATCGAGACGCCCCAGTACGCCGGCCGCGGCATGTTCCGCGCGGATAGCGACGGCAAGCAGGATAGCCTGGGGCCGGTGTTCCGGACGCGCTCACCGCACCGCGCGCCGGCAGCGGCGCCGGCGCTGGGCGGTAGCGCACGGTTCCGCACCAAGAGCCTTGAACGCCGCAGCTCCCTTCCGGCCCCGGTCTTTCCCGATCGGCTGCCCCTCCAAGGCTTGCGTGTCCTCGACTTCACCCAGGCTTGGGCAGGTCCGATGAGCGCGCGGGCGCTGGCCTTCCTGGGCGCGGAGGTGATCAAGATCGAGAACGGCGCGCGGCTCGATTCCTGGCGGGGCCCGGCGGTCGGGGTCAACGATCCGGCGAGCTATCCCGACCGCCAGGGCGGAGGGCGGCCCTACGATCGCAATGCGCTGTTCAACACCCAGAACCACGACAAGAAGTCGATCTCACTCGACCTGAAGTCGCCCGGCGGGCAGGACCTTGCGCGGCGGCTCGCGGCCAGGTGCGATGTGGTGCTGGCGAACTTCTCGCCGCATGCCCTCGCCAAGCTCGGCCTCGGATACGAGGCGCTGAGCCAGGGCAACCCGAAGCTGGTGATGGTGGAGATGCCGGCCTTCGGGAACGACGGGCCCTGGTCCAGTCATGTCGGCATGGGCAAGACCATGGAGGCGGCGGCTGGCATGGCCAGCCTGATCGGCTACGGCGACGGCGAGCCGGTGCTGACCGGGCCGGCCTATCTCGATCCGATCGGCGGGCTGCATGGCGCCGCCGCCGTGCTGACGGCGCTGGCCGAGCGCAACCGCACGGGCGCCGGCCAGTATGTCGAGGTCGCCCAGGTGGAAGCGGCCATGCACTGGATCGGCGAATACATCCTTCAGACCGGGCGGACCGGCGAGGTGTTCCGCGCCGACGGCAACCGCCGGCCGGACATGGCGCCCCACGACGCCTTCCCCTGCGCCGGAGACGACCAGTGGATGGTGATCGCCTGTCCCGACGACGAGACCTGGCGCCGACTGGCCGCCGCGACCGGCATTGCAGACTTGGCCGACGCGACGTTTTCGACGCTGGCCGGACGGCGCGCACACGCAGAGGCGGTGAAGGCGGCCCTCAGCGCCTGGACCCGCGCCCGCAACAAGCACGAGGCGAGCGACCTGCTGCAGGCGGCCGGTGTCCCCGCCGCGCCGGTGAATAGCGGCGCGGACGTCTGGCGCGACCCGTTCCTGCGCAGCCGCGGCTTCATCCAGGAGCTCACCCATCCGGCGGCGGGCACGGCGGAGTATCCCGGGCTGGCCTACCGGCTGTCGCGGACCCCGGCGCCATCCGCTCGCCCGCCCCCTGCTTCGCCGAACATACCCACGACGTGCTGGGGGGCCTGCTCGGACTTACCCGCGCCGAGATCGACGCCCTGGTCGACGCCGGGGTCGTGCTCCAGCATCCGGTCGGCGCGCTTGCCGCCGAGCCCGCAAAGGCGCCCGCATGAGCTACCGTCACATCGAAGTCGAACGCCGGAACGAGATCGAGATCATTCGCCTCAACCGTCCGCGCTACCGCAACGCCCAGTCCCGCATCCTGCTCGAGGAGATGACCCAGGCCTTCGCCCGCGCCGACCTGGACAACGACGTGAAGGTGATCGTGCTGGCCGCCGCCGGCGATCACTTCTCGGCCGGCCACGATCTGGGCACGCCGGAAGAGCTGGAGGATCGCGCCACCAAGCCGTTCGGCGAAGGGGTCCTCGGGCGCGTGAACCGTTCCTGGCACCTCTTCGTGGAGAACTCGCTGCGCTGGCGCGACGTGCGCAAGCCGACCATCGCGCAGGTTCAGGGCTACTGCATCTTCGGCGGGTTCCTGATCGCGTCCTGCATGGACATCATCATCGCCAGCGACGATGCGCAGTTCCTGCCCTCCCACCTGCAGCTGCACACCGCGCCGTGGGACCTCGGCGTGCGCAATGCGAAGCGGATCCTGTTCGAGAACCGGTTCGTCCCGGCCCAGGAGGCGCATGCGCTGGGGCTGGTCTCCGAGGTCGTGCCGCGCGATCAGCTGGAAGACGCGGTGATGGCGCAGGCGGAGCGCTGGGCGGCCAACAGCCTGCTCGAGCTGCGGATGCTGAAGCAGTCGATCAACCTCGCGCAGGACGCCATGGGCTACCGGATCGCCGCGCACGCCGCCCATTCCAACTACATGATCCGCGAGCTCGCGATCCCCGAGAAGGAGCGGGCCGAGATGGGCGAGGCGCGCCAGATGACCCGTGTCGGCGCGGCGCTCGCCAAAGCCGGCGGCAAGAAGCCCGGAATTGGATAACCGGCCTGAAGTCAGACCCTGACCGGGCGGCCGGTCCGCACGGCCTCGGCGGCCGCTTCGGCGAGCGCCAGGGCGGCGAGGCCGTCGGCGTAGGTGACGGCGGGGGCGGCGCCGGCGAGCACGTCGGCGAAGTGGGCCATCTCGCGGCGGTAGGCGTCAGCGTAGCGGTCGAGGAAGAAGTTGCGGAACGGCGGACTCTGCGCGCCCGCCTCGGTCCAGCGCGCACCCTCGCTCTCCGTCACGTTGCCGGCGCGGACCATGCCGCCGGCGCCGAACGCCTCGATCCGCTGGTCGTAGCCGTAGCCGCTGCGGCGGCTGTTGCTGATCAGGCAGAGCTTGCCGGACCCCGTGCGCAGCAGCGTCTTGGCGCTGTCGACGTCGCCCGCCGCGCCGATGGCGGGATCGATCAGGCAGGCCGCCGAGGCGAACACCTCGGTCACCGGCTCGCCGAGCAGCCAGCGGGCGGTGTCGAAGTCGTGGATGGCCATGTCGCGGAAGAGGCCGCCCGAGACCTTCACGTAGTCGATCGGCGGCGGCGCGGGATCGTGGCTGGTGATGTTCAGCGTCTCCAGCACGCCGACCTCGCCGGCGTCGAGCGCGGCTTGCAGGGCCTGGAAGTTGGGGTCGAAGCGGCGGTTGAAGCCGACCAGCAGGCGCGCAGAGGCGAGCTCGGGCGCCGCGGCCCTGGCGCGGGCCAGATCGAGGTCGATCGGCTTCTCGCAGAAGATCGCTTTGCTGGCCGCCGCGGCCGCCAGGCAGTAGTCCAGGTGAGTGTCGGTGGCGCTGGCGACGATGACGCCGGCGACCTCTGGATCGCCCAGCGCCGCCTCGGGGCTCGCGACCTCGGCGCCGAACCGAGCCGCCAGCTGCTGGGCGGGCACGGCGATCGGGTCGACCACGAACTTCAGGGTCAGGGCCGGATGCGCGGCGGCGTTGGCGGCGTGGATCTGGCCGATGCGGCCGGCGCCGAAGATGGCGAGGCGGAAAGCGGCGTCGGCCATCAGACGTCCGCCAGCCTGACCGGCGCGCCGGTCGCCACGGAGCGCGCGGCCGCCTCCGCCAGGGCCAGCGCGCCGACGCTCGCCGCGTAGCCGGTGACCGGCTCGGCCTCGCCGGCCAGCACCGCGGCGAAGTGGTCGAGCTCGGCGCGCGTAGGAGGCGGCGTAGCGCGCCTGGAAGCCCGGGAAGATCGGCGCGGCGAGCGCGCCGGCCGCGGTCCAGGTCTCGGTTGTGGCGACGCGCGGGTTGGCGGCGAACGCCGCGCCCTTCGAGCCGTAGGCCTCGGCGCGCTGGTCGTAGCCGTAGCCGCTGCGGCGGGTGTTCGAGATCACGCAGAGCTTGCCGGAGACGCAGGTGAGGATGAGCCGCGCGGTGTCGACGTCGCCGGCCGCGGCGATGGCCGGATCGACCAGGCAGGAGGCCCAGGCGAACAGCTCGGCGGGCTCTTCATCGAGCAGCCAGCGGGCCATGTCGAAGTCGTGGATGGTGAAGTCGCGGAAGAGCCCGCCGCTGGTCGGGATGAAGGCGGGCGGTGGCGGCGCCGGGTCGTGGCTGATCAGATGCAGCGTCTCCAGCGACCCGATCTCGCCGCCCGCGATCCGCGCCTTGAGCGCGCCGTAGTGCGGATCGAAGCGCTTGTTGAAAGCGACGTAGAGCGGCTGGGCGGGCTGCTCCAGCGCTGCGGCGTGGGCGCGGAGCCGCGCCAGGTCGAGGTCGAGCGGCTTCTCGCAGAACACCGCCTTGCCCGCCGCGAGCGCCGCCAGGACCAGGTCGAGGTGGGTGCTGGTGGAGGTGGCGATCAGGACCGCGTCGATCGCCGGATCGGCGAGCACGCCATCTACCGCGCCGACCGCGCAGCCGAGCTCGGCGGCCATGGCCTGCGCGACTTCGGGCTTCGGATCGACGACGCTGACGAGATCCAGGCGCGGGTTGGCGGCGGCGTTGCGGCCATGCACCTGGCCCATGCGCCCGGCGCCCAGCAGCGCGACCTTCGGGGCGCCGCTCATGTGGCCGCCATCGCGCGGCGTCGTTGCGCATACGGGCTCATCGGTTCCCTGCTAGAAGGCCGGACGGCTCGCATCAAGGCGCAGCTGAGCTGGGAGAGGTTCGACATGTACAAGGTCGGCGAGGCGGAGATCGAGGCGCTGGCCCGCGTGATCCGCTCCGGCGCGCTCTTCCGCTACGGGGTCGGCCACGAGTGCGAGCGCTTCGAGCAGCGCTACGCGGCCTGGCTCGGCGTGAAGCACTTCGCGCTGGCGGCCAGCGGCAGCCATGCGCTGGCCGCCGCGATGACCGGGATGGGCTTGGGCCCCGGCGACGAGGTGCTGATCCCCGCCCACACCTACATGGCCACCGCCACGTCGGTGCTGACCGCCGGCGCGATCCCGGTGATCGTCGACATCGACGAGAGCGTCACCATCGATCCGCAGGCGATCGAGGCGGCGATCGGGCCGCGCACCCGCGCCGTCGTCGCCGTGCACATGTGGGGCGCGGCCTGCGACATGGACGCGATCATGCAGATCGCGCGTCGCCGCGACCTGATCGTCATCGAGGACGCCTGCCAGGGCGTCGGCGGCGGCTACAAGGGCCGCAAGCTCGGGGCGATCGGCCACATCGGCGCGTTTTCCTTCAACTATTACAAGAACATGACGGCCGGCGAGGGCGGCGGCGTGGCGGTGAACGACGCTCGCATCGCCGAGCGGGTGCGCTGCGCGATCGACCCCTGCCACTTCTACTGGCAGGGCCGCAGCGACGCCGTGCAGCCGTTCTCCGGCAACGGCGCGCGGGCCTCGGAGCTGATGGGCGCGATGCTGAACGTGCAGCTCGACCGGCTGGACGGGATGATCGCCGCGATGCGGAGCGAAAAGCGGCGGATCCTCGACGGGACGCGCCACCTCGGCAACCTCGGCCTCAGGGCGACGCCGATGAACAGCCCCGACGACGACTGCGCCGCGCAGGTGATGTTCAGCTTGCCGTCGGCCGAGACGGCGAGGCGGTTCGCCGAGCTCGCGCCCGGCGTGGTCGTGGGTCGCACCGGCCGGCACAACTACACGGAATGGGACCAGGTGCTGATGGGCGCCGGGGCCGGGCATCCGGCCATGAACCCCTTCACGATGCCGGCCAACGCCGAGTGCCGGAAGAGCTACTCGAAGGACATGTGCGCAAGGTCGCTGGAGATCCTCGATCGCACGGTGATGGTCGCCACCCACCCCGACCACAGCGAGGGCGAGATCGCCGACATCGTCCACAACATCGACGTCGCCGCCCGCGTGGCCCTCGGCGACGCGCGCCTGGAGGACGAGGAGCTGCGCGCCACGCAAGGCGTCGACGCGCAGAAGTTCGACCTGAAGCAGGAGGCGTAGCGCCGGGGGAGCGCTATCCGCCCGCCCCTGCGGCCTTCATTCGCGCCTCGAAGTCGGCGTCGCTGACCGCATTGCGGGCGATCAGCAGGCTGCAGTCGATGAAGTCGCTGATGTAGGCGCCGGCGGGGCCCGACCACCAGCGCTCCAGCAGGCGGCGCTTCTGGTGGCCGACCACGACCAGATCGACGCCCATCTCCCTGGCGAAGGCGCCGATGGCCCGGGCCGGCTCGCCAATCGCCAGGCGCGCGGTGGGCTTCAGGCCGAGCGCGGTGAGGCGGTTCACGCCGCGCTCCAGCACCTCGCGGTAGCGCTCCATGTGCTGGCTAACCGCGCCGCCGACGACGCCCTCGGCGATCTGCACGCCGCTGGCGTCGGGCACGACGGAGAGGATGAAGACCTCGGCGCCGCACTGCTGGGCGAGGATCGCCCCTTCGCGCAGCGCGATGGCGCCCTCGAGCGTGCCGTCGTAGGCGAGCAGGATCTTCCGATACATGCCCCAGACCTCCCCAGTCCGGCCGCGAGGGCCCGGCGCGATTGTCGGCCCGGAACGCGCCAGGCGAAAGCCCCGCAGATTGCGGCGCCTACTGCGCCATCTGCATCAGCTGATCGGTGGGCATCATGTTGTGGTTCAGGTGACCCATGATCCAGATCGACCCCAGGACGATCAGGAAGACCACCATGACGCCGAAGGCGAGCGCCAGCACGTTGTTGGTGTTGTCCGGGCCGGTCGTGACGTGGAGGAAGAAGACCAGGTGGACGCCCATCTGGGCGATGGCCAGCACGACCAGCGCCACCGGCACCGCGGGGCCCCACACCGGGTGGGCGGCGGCGACCCAGAAGGCGGCGGCGGTCAGCAGCACCGAAAAGCCGAGACCGAGATTGGCGTTGCGGACCCAGTGTCCGGCGCTCTCTTCGGGCTCGTCGCCCGGGGCGTGGTCTTCGCGGTTGTCGAGCTCGGCTTCGTAGAGGCGCGGATCGTACTCGGGATTGCTCATGCGCCGCTCCCCAGCAGGTAGACAATCGTGAAGATGCCGATCCAGACGATGTCCAGCGCGTGCCAGAACAGGTTGAAGCAGATCAGCCGGTGGACGATCTCGCGGCGGAAGCCCTTCACCTGGACCTGCGCCATCATGGTGGCGAGCCAGACCCCGCCGAGCGTCACGTGCAGTCCGTGCAGGCCTACGAGCCCGAAGAAGGCGCTGAGCAGGCCGCTCGTCTGCGGCGTGACGCCTTTGATCGCAAGCTCGTAGAACTCCTGGGCCTCCATCAGCACGAAGGCGAGGCCCAGGAGGCCGGTGACGAAGAGGAACACCTGGGTCCAGAGCAGGCTCTTGGCGTTGGTCGCCGCGAACGACAGGCCGCAGGTGTAGCTGGAGAGGAGCAGCGCCCCGGTCTCCAGCGCCACCCGGTTTACGTCGACGACCTGCCGGATGCCGGGTCCGCCGGCGGTCGCGCCCTGCTGCACGGCGTAGGCCGCGAAGAAGCAGGAGAACAGGACGATGTCGCTGAGCAGGAAGATCCAGAAGCCGTAGCCGACGATGATCCGCTTGCTGGCCGGCCCGGTGTCCGCGTGACCGGCGCCAGCCACAGGACCTTCGCGTCCATGGCTGAGATGGCCGAGCCGGTGCGGGTCCTCGCGGACGCGCCGCAGGGCCTCGGTGGTGGCGGGCAGCTCGATCTGGCTCACGGCAGCGCCCCTTCCCGGCCGAGCCGCTCCAGCAACGCCTCGCGCGCCGCCCGCCGGGCTCTGTCGACGCGCGCGACTTCCTCGGCGGGGATGTGGAACTCGTGGACGTCGCGCCAGGCGAAGACCACGAAGCCGATGTAGGCGCCGGCCAGGGCGACCGCGGCCAGCCACCAGATCTGCCAGATGAGCGCAAAGCCCGTCACGGTGGCGAAGAAGGCGGTGTAGAATCCGTACGGGGCTGTTCACCGGCATCTCGATCGGTTCGTAGACCGGCTCCGGCGACAGTTGCTGGGTCTCGATCGCCCGCGCCTTGATGCCCCAATAGGCTTCCTCGCCCTCCACGTTAGGCATGACGGCATAGTTGAAGAAGGGCGCCGGCGAGGGGGTCGCCCACTCCAGCGAGCGGCCGTCCCAGGGATCGCCGGTGACATCCCTCAGCTTGTCACGCTGCAGGATGCTGACCACCAGCATGATCACCTGGCAGACGACGCCGATGACCAGGAGGCCGACGCCGGCCTCGGAGACCCACAGCAGCGGCCCCCATGCCGGGATGTCGATATGCTGCAGCCGCCGGGTCATGCCCTCGATGCCGAGCACGTAGAGCGGCGTGAAGGTCACCCAGAAGCCGAAGAAGGCGAACCAGAACGCCGCCTTGCCCCAGCCCTCGTGCAGCCGGAACCCGAACGCCTTCGGGAACCAGTAGTCCAGCCCGGCGAAGAGCGCGAAGACCACGCCGCCGACGATCACGTTGTGGAAGTGGGCCACCAGGAACATCGAGTTGTGCACCAGGAAGTCGGCGGGCGGGACCGCCAGCAGCACGCCCGTCATGCCGCCGATGACGAAGGTGAAGATGAAGCCCAGCGACCAGAGCATCGGCACGGTCAGCCGCACCCGTCCGCCGTACATGGTGAAGATCCAGTTGTAGATCTTCACCCCCGTCCCCACCGCGATCACGCTGGTCGAGATGCCGAAGGCGGTGTTGACCGCCGGCCCCGAGCCCATCGTGAAGAAGTGGTGCAGCCACGTCATCATCGAGACGACGCAGATGAAGAGGGTGGCCGCGACCATCGAGCGGTAGCCGAACAGCGGCTTGCCGGAGAAGGTCGAGAACACCTCCGAGAAGATCCCGAACGCCGGCAGCACCAGGATGTAGACCTCCGGGTGGCCCCAGGCCCAGATCAGGTTCCAGAACATCATCGGGTTGCCGCCCGCGGTGTTCGTGAAGAAGTGCCAGCCGAAGAACCGATCGAGGCTCAGCATCGCCAGCGTGGCGGTGAGGATCGGGAACACCGCAACGATGATCAGGCTGGAAGCCAGCGTGGTCCAGCAGAACATCGGCATGCGCAGATAGCTCATGCCCGGACAGCGCATCTTCAGCACGGTGGTGACGAAGTTTATCCCGGTCATCAGCGTGCCGATGCCGGAGATCTGCACCGCCCACAGGTAGTAGTCGACGCCGACGCCCGGCGAGTAGGCCGCCTCGCTGAGCGGCGGGTACGGCAGCCAGCCGGTGCGGGCGAACTCGCCGATGAACAGCGAGAGGTTGACCAAGAGGGCGCCGGACGCCGTCAGCCAGAAGCTCACCGAGTTGAGGGTCGGAAACGCCACGTCGCGCACGCCGAGCTGCAGCGGCGTCACGAAGTTCATGAACCCGATCACCAGCGGCATGGCCGCGAAGAAGATCATGATCGTGCCGTGCGCCGAGAAGATCTGGTCGTAGTGCTCGGGCTGCAGGTAGCCCTGCGAGCCGATCGCGACCGCCTGCTGGGTGCGCATCATGATCGCGTCCGCAAAGCCGCGGACCAGCATCACCGAGCCGAGCAGGCAGTACATGATGCCGATGCGCTTGTGGTCGACGGTGGTGATCCACTCGCGCCAGAGATACGGCCACCAGCCCTTCACCGTGACCAGCGCCAGCACCCCGAGGACCACCACGATCAGCACGATCGAGGTGATCAGCGGGATCGGCTGGTCGAACGGGATCGCCGACCAGGAGAGCTTTCCGAACATGGCTTCAACTTCCCCCGGTCGAGACTTCGCGTCCGGCATGCGACGGGTTCTCGGGCTGCGGACCGGGCGCCGGCGCGATCTTCATGGTGGCGATCGCGTGGAACAGCTGCGGATCGACCCCGCGGTAGGTGTAGGGCGCCACGTGCTGGCTCTGCCGGGCGAGCGTGGCGTAGCTCGTCAGGTCGAGAAGCGGCCCTGCGCCGTGGGCGCTCTGGGCCCACGCGCCGAACTGCGCCGCAGGCACGCTCTTCACCTGAAACTCCATGTCCGAGAAGCCGTCGCCGCTGAACTGGGCGGACTGGCCCCACAGCTCGGCGGGCCGGTCGGCCTGCAGGTTGAGCTGCGCGACCATGCCCGGCATCGCGTAGATCATCGAGCCCAGCCGCGGGATGAAGAAGGCGTTGAAGACGCTGCCCGAAGTGATCGAGAAATGCACGGGCGTGCCGGCCGGCACGACCAGCTGGTTGACGCTCGCGACGCCCTGCTGCGGGTAGATGAACAGCCACTTCCAATCGAGGGCCACCACCTGCACCTCGAGTGGCGGCGTCTTGGACGGCAGCGGGCGGAACGGATCGAGCTTGTAGGAGCCGATCCAGATCAAGCCGCCGAGGAACATGATCACCAGGATCGGGATCGCCCAGACGATGGCCTCGATGCGCCCCGAATAGGACCAGTAGGGCAGGTACTCGGCCTTGGTGTTGGAGGCGCGGTAGCGCCAGGCCATCCAGAACGCCAAGCCGATGGTCGGGATGACCACCGCCAGCATGATCAGCAGGGCGTCGATCAGAATGGTCGCGTCGTCGGCGCCCACCGGCCCGACCGGGTCGAGCACCCCCGCACATCCCGTAAGCATGACCAGGGCGGCGGCTGGGAACATCCGGCGGACCGCCCGCTCGAGGACGCGCTCTCCCACGGCCATGCCTCCTCCAAGGCTGCGGTCGGCGGGCCAACCTCGAGCGACCGGCCGATGTTCCTGGCGCCAGCTTAGTACATGCCGCAGGAGAGGGGAGCCTTGCAACCGCACCGCCGAACCCGGACACCGGCGTCGCAGGCTGCGGAGGGGTCAGGCCGCGAGTCCAACGATCAGAGAACCCCTCGCGTTCAGGATGGGCCGTAAAGCCCCCAGGAAGGCCCGTGGAGGCCCTCCGCGGGGTAGGGAGCTAGGGTACTACCAGTCACGTTACTATCGGCCTCTACGGGCTTCTCTCGCGTTTTTAGCGGCTCTCGCTACCAGGTTGTGCTACGAACGTTCTCGCCTTATCGCCGCCAGGTCAGGCCGGCGCGGACCATGCGCGGCGCATCGTAGGTGACCACGCCCGCGGCGCTGCGGCCGGTCTGCAGGTTGGCGTTGGTGACATTGTCGGCAGCGACGAAGCCGGCAAGATCGGGCGTGAAGCGCCACTCGGCGCGGACGTCGAGGCCGGCGCCGCCGTCGATCAGCCGCGTGTTCTGGTCGTCGTCGAAGCGGGCGCTCTCGTAGCGCAGCTCGGCAGTGAGGGTGAGCTGCGCCGCCGCGCGCCAGTTGGCGTCCGCCGTCACCACGACAGCCGGCGTCTCGGCCGGGCGCTTGCCGGTGAGCTGCGGCGCCTCGGCGCCGCCGTCGACGCGGGCATGGGTGTAGGCGAAAGCCCCTGAAAGGTCGAAGCGCTCCGCCAGCGCGTAGTCGGCGTCGCCCTCGAGCCCCCAGGCGTTCACCGTGCCGGCGTTCTGGCGCTGGAAGAGCGTGCCGCCGGCCGGCACGAACCCAGCGATCGGGAAATTGCCAGGACCCTTGCCGATGGTGACGTTGGTGACCGCGTCGGCCAGCTGGTTGAGGAAGACGTCCGCGTCCCAGCGCAAGCGCCCCTGGCCGCCGAGGCCCGCCTCCGCGCCGTAGAGCTTCTCGGGGGAGAGGCCGGCGTTGGCCTCGGTGACGTCGTTGCCGACCCGGAACGAGCGGTGCAGCTCGTTGAGCGTCACCATCCGGAAGCCGGCGTAGGCGGCCGCCCGCAGATAGAGACCGTCGGCGAGGTCGCGCCGCACGCCGAGGCGGCCGGTCGGCACGGCGCCGCTGCGGTCGGCCGGGTGCTGGGTGATCGGGCTGGCGCCAGTCTGCACGAGGCTGGAGGCATAGGTCTCCCAGCCGTCGAGGCGCACGCCGCCGGTGAAGAGCAGCGGGCCGAGCGTGCGGCTGCCCTCCGCGTAGGCCCCGGCGATCCACTCGCCGCCGCCGCCGATCCGGGTCCCGGTGGGCTTGCCCTGGTTGAAGAGGGCGTCGCGGCTCTCGCCGTCGAAGTCGCGTGCGTCGACGCCGAGCTCCCAGCTGTAGGCCGCCTCGCTGCGCCGTACCGCGGCGTTGAAGCCGACCCCGTAGGCGGGGGTGGCGTACTGGTCGTCGGCCAGCGTCGCGGTGTTGCGGTTCGGCGCGACCGAGGCGGAGGTGTTGACGAGGTTGGAGCCCGACGCCCAGGCCTGCAGCCGCCAGCCGAGCACGCCCTCCGACGGCTGCCTGGCGAGCGTGAGGCTGCCCTGCGCGCCCTCGGCCTCGGAGCCCGCGAACAGGGCGCCGGCGCCGCGGTCCTCCTGGTAACCGGCAACGCGCTCGGAGAGCGCCACGCCGCCGCCGAGCTCGGTCGTAAAGCGCTGGCCGGCGCTCCAGTCGCGCAAGGAAAGTGGCCGGTCGGCGGCGCCGCGGCCCTGGATGACCGGGATCCAGCCGTCGCTGCGTTCGCCCGAGGCGTCGAGGAAGAGCCGCGAGGCCGGCCCGGTGTCGATCTCGGCAAGGCCGGCGCCGCGCGCATAGCCGAGCTCGCCGCCTTCCACGTCGCCGCGCAACGCCGCCCCCGATCGTCGCCGGCTCTAGCAGCGCCACCACGCCGGTCAGCGCGCCGGCGCCGTAAGGGCCGGAGCCCGCGCCGCGCACCACGGCGGCGCTGGCGATGGTCTCCGGCGGCAGGCCGGTCCAGATCACCCAGCCGCCGAACGGGTCGTTCTGCGGCACGCCGTCCAGCGTCACCAGCGCGCGGCTGGCGCCGGAGCCGGCGATGCCGCGCAGGCTGACCCCCTGAGTGGTCGGATTGGCGCCGAGGCTGGAGGTGCGGCGGAACAGCGAGAAGCCGGGCACGGAGGCCAGCGCGTCATCCAGCCGGTCGCTGACCTTCAGCACCTGCGGGTCGACGGCGACGATCGAGAAGGCCGGATCGCCCGCCGCCGGCGGCAGCTGCGCAGTGACCACGACCTGCGCGGCCGCCGGCGCCTGATCGATCGGCATGCACCCCCTCCCCGAGGCTCGCTTGGGTCTTGGGGGACAGGCTTAGCAGCGCCGCGTGGGGTGCGACAGGGAGGGTGGGCCACACCCTTCCCCCGGTTAGTGGGCCAAGTTCAATGCAGCCACCACCCGCTCCACCTGTGCCTCGCGGGAGGTGTTACCGTCCACCACGATCACCGGCTCGTCCGGCATCGGCGGCTCGAGCGCCTCGAACTGGCTGTGCAGCAGCTCCGGCGGCCAGTAGTGGCCTTTGCGGTGTTGCAGGCGCTCGGCGATGGTGGCTTCGTCGAGGTCGATGAAGACGAAGCGCACCGCCGGGCGGCCGTTCGCCAGCGTGTCGCGATAGGCGCGCTTCAGCGCCGAGCAGCTGATGACGCCGCTCTGGCCGGCCGTGACCCAGCGGTCGATCCAATCGCCGACCGCCTTGAGCCACGGCGCGCGGTCGGCGTCGTTCAGCGGCTGGCCGGACTTCATCTTGGCGATGTTGGCGGGCGGATGCAGCTCGTCGCCCTCCTTGAACGGCCAGCCGAGCCGCCCTGCCAGCATCTCGCCGAGCGTCGTCTTGCCGGCGCCGGAGACGCCCATCACCACCAGCACGACCGGCGCGCCCATCCGCGTCAGCCCGCCGTCGCCGGCGCCAGGCGCGGCAGCACCAACGTGCGGACCGCCGCGGCGAAGCCGTCCGCGTTGTTGGGGCCGGTCACGGCCTGCGCGGCCGCCTTCACCGCCTCGGGCGACTGGCCCATGGCGATCGAGAAGCCGGCGACGCGGAACATCGAGATGTCGTTCGGCATGTCGCCGATCACCACCGTGCGCCTGAGGTCGACGCCGGCGTGGGCGGCCAGCGCCTCCACCGCGTGGCCCTTGTTGGCCAGCGGATGGGTGACATCGACGTAGTAGCTCTGCGAGCGCTCGATGTTCGCCTCCGCGCCCACCTTGAGCCGCAGCTCGCGCTCGACGCCATCCAGCCGCGGCGTGTCGTCGGAAGGGGCCACGATCTTGTCGATCCGCTCGATCACCGCCTCGAAGTCGCTCACCACGGTCGGTTCGAAATTCACCGTCATCCGCTCAAGCTCGACGTTCGGACCATGCGCATCGGTGATGAACCAGGCGTCGTCGGCGAACACCCATGGCGCGACGCTTGCGTGCGGCGATCAGCTGCAGCGCCGTCCGCGCCACCCGCGCCGACAGCCGGTGCGCCGCGATGACGCCGTTCACAGGGTCGACGAGATTGGCGCCGTTGAAGGCCGCGAACGGCAGCTGCAGCCCGAGCGCGTCCACGATCCGCCGCATGCCGCGCGGCGGGCGGCTGGAGACCACCGTGAACGGCACGCCGGCGGCCTTCAGCTCGGCGACCGCTTCGATCGCGGCGGGCGTCAGGCGCTTGTCGGTGGTGACCAGGGTGCCGTCGATGTCGGAGACGAAGAGGCTCGGCCCGCCGGACGGGCCGCCCGGGCCGTTCATTGCGGGATCTCGACGTGGCCGCCGAAGCCGAAGCGCATCGCCGACAGCAGCCGCTCGCCGAAGGTGTGCTCCTGGCGCGAGCGGAAGCGGGCGAACAGCGCCGCCGAGAGCACGTCGGCCGGCACCGCCTCCTCGATCGCCGCCTCGATGGTCCAGCGGCCCTCGCCGGAGTCGGCCACCGCGCCGGTGTATTTGCCGAGCTTCGGATCGCCCGCCAGCGCCTGGGCGGAGAGGTCGAGCAGCCACGAGGAGATGACGCTGCCGCGGCGCCAGACCTCGGCGACGTCGGCGAGGTTGAGGTCGAAGCGGTCGTCTTCGGCCAGGTAGTCCGAGCCCTTGCCCTGCAGCACGTCGAAGCCCTCGGCGTAGGCCTGCATCAGGCCGTACTCGATGCCGTTGTGGACCATCTTCACGAAGTGGCCGGCGCCGGCGGGACCGGCGTGCATGTAGCCGAGCTCAGGCCGCGGATCGGCGCCGCCGGGGCGCCTGGTGCGCGGCGCATCGCCGAGGCCCGGCGCCAGCGTCTTCAGGATCGGGTCGAGCCGGTCGACGGCCGCCTTCTCGCCGCCGACCATCATGCAGTAGCCGCGCTCGAGCCCCCAGACGCCGCCGGAGGTGCCGACGTCGACATAGGTGATCCCCTTCTCGGCCAGTGCTTTGGCGCGGCGGATGTCGTCGCGGTAGAAGCTGTTGCCGCCGTCGATGACGATGTCGCCCTTCGCCAGCAGGCCGCCGAGTTCGGCGACGGTGGCCTCGGTGGGGCCGCCGGCCGGCAGCATCACCCAGACCGCGCGCGGCGCCTCCAGCTTGGCGACCAGATCGGTCGGATCGCTCGCGGCGGCCGCACCGTCCTTGGCGACATCGCTGACCGCCTTGGCGTCGCGGTCCCAGACCACGCACTGGTGGCCGCCGCGCATCAGCCGCCGGGCGATGTTCGCGCCCATCCGGCCCATGCCAATGACGCCGAGCTGCATGCGATCCCCTCCGAGGCGGTTCTAGGCGGCGCCGGCCATCTGGGCGCGCTTGTCGGCGACCGCCTTCAGAAGCGCGTCGAACGCCTTGGAGAACAGGTCGACGCCCTCGACCACCAGTGCGTCGGTGACCGTGTCGAGATCGATCCCAAGCCCCGCCGCCTCCGCGAGGTCGTGCTCGGCCTCGGCGACGCCGCTCGTCAGGCTCTCGCTGACGTGGCCGTGGTCGCGGAAGGCGTCGATGGTGGCCGGCGGCAGGGTGTCGATGGTGTCGGGGCCGATCAGCTCGTCGGCGTAGAGCGTGTCCGGGAAGCTGGGGTCCTTCACGCCGGTGGAGGCCCAGAGCACCCGCTGCGGCGTCGCGCCGGCGGCGGCCAGCGCCTTCCACTGCGTCGTCTCGATGATCTCCAGGTAGCGCTGGTAGGCGCGCTTGGCGTTGGCGATGCCGATCCGCCCGCGCACCCGCTTCAGGCGCAGCGCCTCGTCCGGCGCCGGGTTCTCGGCCAGCCGCGCGTCGATCGCCTTGTCGATCTTGGTGTCGATGCGGCTGACGAAGAAGCTGGCGACGCCGTGGATCTTCGAGACGTCGTGGCCGGCCGCCTTCGCCGCCTGCAGGCCCGAGATGTAGCGCCTGCGCTACGTCCAGATAGGCGCCGACGCCGAAGAGGAGCGTGACGTTGACGTTGATCCCCTCGCCGATCAGCTGGCGGATGGCGGGCGTCCCGGCCTTAGTGCCGGGCGCCTTGATCATCAGGTTCGGGCGATCGACCGCGCGCCACAGCCGCCGCGCCTCGGCGATCGTGCCGTCGGTGTCGTTGGCGAGCTTCGGCGAAACCTCGAGGCTGACGAAGCCGTCGCGGCCGCCGAGCCGGTCCCAGGTGGGGCGGAAGATGTCGGCGGCGTCCTGGATGTCGGCGATGGCGATGCGCTCGTAGATCGACATCGGCGCGCCGTCGGTCGTCTTCAGCGCCGCCTCGACCCGCTCGTCGTAGGCGTCGCCCTCGCCGATCGCCTTCTCGAAGATCGACGGATTGGAGGTCAGCCCCTTGATCCCGTCCTCGTCGATCAGCCGCTTCAGCTCGCCGTTGTCGAGGATCTTGCGGTGCAGGTAGTCGAGCCACACCGCCTGGCCGGCGGCTTCCAGCTGGCGAAGCGGATTGGTCATGACGGCTTGGCTCCCTTCGATTGGGCGGCTTGGGCCTGGGCCAGCCCCGCCGCCACGACATGCTCGGCGGTGAAGCCGAAATGGCGCATCACGTCCTTGATCGGGGCGGAGGCGCCGAAACTGCGCATGGCGATGATCTCGCCGGTCGGGCCGACGAAGCGGTCCCAGCCCTGCGGCGCGGCGGCCTCGACCGCGACCCGCGCGGTGACCGCCTTCGGCAGCACGCCCTCGCGATAGTCCGCGCCCTGAGCCTCGAAGAGCTCCCACGAGGGCATCGAAACCACCCGGGCGCGAACGCCCCGCTCGTTCAGCGTCGCTTGCGCCTCAACGCACAGCGAGACCTCGCTGCCGCTCGCCATCAGGATCACGTCGGGCGCGCCGCCCTCGGCGTCGGCCAGCACGTAGCCGCCGCGCGCCAGGCCCGCGGCAGGGGCGTACTTCGCCCGGTCGAGCGTCGGCAACGCCTGGCGCGTGAGCGACAGGGCGACCGGTCCCGACTGCTCCAGCGCCACGCGCCAGGCCTCGACCGTCTCGTTGGCGTCGGCGGGGCGGATCACGGTCAGGCCCGGCATGGCGCGCAGGCCCGCCAGCTGCTCGATCGGCTGGTGGGTCGGCCCGTCCTGGCCGAGGCCGATGGAGTCGTGCGTGTAGACGTAGACGATCGGCACCTGCATCAGCGCGGCGATGCGGATCGCCGGACGCATGTAGTCGCTGAACACCAGGAAGGTGCCGACGTAGGGCCGCAGGCCGGCGAGCGCCAGGCCATTGGCCGCGGCGCCCATCACGTGCTCGCGGATGCCGAAGTGCAGGTTGCGGCCGCCGTAGTCGCTGGCCTCGAAGGCGCGGGCGCCGTCGAACTCCAGCATCGTCTTGTTCGAGGGCGCGAGGTCGGCCGAGCCGCCCAGCAGCCACGGCAGCTTCGGGCCGATCGCGTTCAGCACCTTGCCGGACGCCTCGCGGGTGGCGATCCCCTTGGCGTCGGCGGGGAAGTGCGGCAGGGCCGCTTCCCAGCCCTCGGGCAGCGCGCCCGCCTCGATCTGATCGAGCTCGGCGGCGAGGTCGGGGAAGGCCCTGGCGTAGGCGGCGCGCGCCGCGTCCCACGCCTCGCGCAGCTTGCGGCCGCGGACGCCGAGTGTCGCGTCGAAGCGCTGGCGCACGCCGTCGGGCACCAGGAACTGGGCGTCCTCCGGCCAGCCGAGCGCGCGCTTGGTGAGCTTCACCTCATCCGCGCCCAGCGGGTCCGAGTGGATCTTCGGGGTGCCCTGCTTGTGCGGCGAGCCGTAGCCGATGATGCTTCGCACGCGGATCAGCGTCGGCTTGTCGCCGGTCGCCTGGAAGGTCTCGATCGCCCGTGCGACGGCCGCGCAGTCGTTGGCGTCGTCGACGTGGCAGGTGGCCCAGCCGTAGCCCTGGAAGCGCTTCTCGACGTCCTCGGAGAACGCCAGATCGGTCGCGCCCTCGATGGTGACGTGGTTGTCGTCGTAGATCCAGACGAGGTTGGAGAGCTGCAGGTGGCCGGCGAGCGAGGCGGCCTCGCCCGAGATCCCCTCCATCAGGTCGCCGTCGCTGCAGACGACATAGATGCGGTAGCCGAAGAGCTCGTGGCCGGGCCGGTTGAAGCGCGCGGCGAGCCAGCGCTCGGCCATCGCCATGCCGACGCTGGCGCCGACGCCCTGGCCGAGCGGACCGGTGGTGGTCTCGACTCCGGTGGTGTGGCCGTACTCGGGATGCCCTGGCGTGACGCTGCCGAGCTCGCGGAACGCCTTGATGTCGTCGAGGCTGACGGCCGGCTGACCGATCGGGCTGCCGTGGACGTCGGCCCGCTCGACGCCGGCCAGGTGCAGCAGCGCATAGAGCAGCATCGAGGCGTGCCCGTTGGAGAGCACGAAGCGGTCGCGGTTCGGCCAGCGCGGGCGGGCCGGATCGTAGTTCAGGAAGCGGGTCCAGAGCGTGTAGGCGACCGGCGCGAAGCCCATCGGCGCGCCGGCGTGGCCGGAATTGGCCTTCTCGACCGCGTCGACGGCCAGCGTGCGGATGGTGTTGATGGCGATCTGGTCGACGTCGCCCTTTGGCGCGGCCGCGGTTTCGCCTGAACCTGCGCGGGCCGAGACTGCCTGATCGAGCGACATGCCGTCCTCCATCGCCAGTGCGCGCCCCGAAGCGCCCGGCGGGTCACGCCTTCATATGGTGACGCGCGCCCGCCCTTTAGTGCGCAACGGAACGGGCGTCAGCAGGGTTCCGCCCCGGCCGCCCATATTCCGGCTATACGGCCCTTCGTCGTTGTCGAGCCGCGGCGCGCCCGGCAGATTGCGGCCAAGCCTCAGGAAGGGATCACAAGGTGGATGACGCAGCGCTGACCAACCGCCCCGACCTAGCCGCCTACTGGATGCCGTTCACGGCGAACCGGCAGTTCAAGGCCGACCCGCGCCTGTTCGTCGCCGCGCGCGGGCTCTACTACCGCACCGAGGACGGCCGCGAGGTGCTCGATGCGACCTCCGGGCTCTGGTGCGTGAACGCCGGCCACGGCCGCCCGGAGATCGCCGAGGCGGTGCACCGCCAGCTGCTGACGCTGGACTACGCGCCCGCCTTCCAGATGAGCCACCCGGCCGCCTTCGAGCTGGCGACGCGGCTCGCCGCGCTGACGCCGCCCGGACTCGACCGGATCTTCTTCGCCAACTCCGGCTCGGAAGCGGTGGAGACCGCGCTGAAGATCGCGCTCGCCTACCACCGAGCCCGCGGCGAGGGACAGCGCACCCGCTTCATCAGCCGCGAGCGCGCCTACCATGGCGTCAACTTCGGCGGCCTCTCGGTCGGCGGCCTCGTCAACAACCGCCGCACCTTCACGACGCTGCCCGGCGTCGACCATATGCGCCACACCCACGACCCGGCCCGCAGCGCCTTCTCGCGCGGGCTGCCGGTCCAGGGCGCGGAGTTCGCCGACGAGCTGGAGCGGATCGTGGCGCTGCACGGCGCCGACACCATCGCCGCAGTGATCGTCGAGCCGGTGGCGGGATCGGGCGGGGTGCTGCCGCCGCCGGTGGGCTACCTCGAGCGGCTGCGCTCGATCTGCGACCACCACGGCCTCGTCCTGATCTTCGACGAGGTGATCACCGGCTTCGGACGGCTCGGCCGGCCGTTCGCCGCGCAGTACTTCGGCGTGACGCCGGACATCATCACCATGGCCAAGGGCCTCACCAACGCCGCCATCCCGATGGGCGCGACCGCGGTGAAGCGCGAGATCCACGATGGGCTGATGCAGGGGCCCGAGAACGCCATCGAGCTCTTCCACGGCTACACCTATTCGGCCCACCCGGTCGCCTGCGCGGCGGCGCTGGCGGCGCTGGGAATCTACGAGCGCGAGCGCCTCTTCGAGAACGCCGCGGCGATGGCGCCGGTGTTCGAGGCGGCGATCCATGGCCTGCGGTCACGCGGGCCGGTCGTCGACATCCGCAACCTCGGCCTGATGGCCGCCATCGATCTGGCGCCGCGGCCCGGCGCGGTCGGCGCGCGCGGCTACGACGCGCTGCTGCGGGCCTACCAGGCGGGCCTGCTGATCCGCGTAACCGCCGACACCATCGCGCTCTCGCCGCCGCTGACCATCGGCGAAGGCGAGATCGCCGACCTCGCCCGCATGCTGGGCGCGGTGCTGGAGTCGCTCGACTAGGACGCTCAGCGCGGCGGCGGATTCGCAACGCCGCCACGCGCGGAACTTTGCATTAGGTCGCGCGTTTGGGGCCTGTCGCGTAGGCGCGGGAGGGGCCCCACCATGCCGTTGAGACGCAGCGTCAAGCAGCGCTCGCGAGCGGCGCATTCTACCCACAGACAAACTGCGTTGAGTCACAGTTCAGTGGCATTCACGCCCCGTTCACAGTTGCCCCCAGTAAGTGTTACGGGCTTTAATTGATGATCTCCGCGTTGGTGAGGGAGCGAGACCAACCAGTCGACAACGGGCTAAGTAATAGCCAAGCTTGTTGTTGCGCGCTCGCTACTGACGCGACGTCTACGCTGACGAACCTCTTACGAGATCCACTGCTAGCACCAGCGTGAACCATGCAAGCATCGGATGGCGCCGCCGCGCTCGACACCCTTCCGCCTGGCGAGACTGCGAGCTTCGCCGACAACGCGCCTGCCGATGCGCCTGGGCCGCGCCCCGCCGACGACGACCTCGCCTCGCTCGACGTCCATGAGCTGCTGGCCGCGCTGCAGGCCATGCGGGTCGGCGACTTCTCGGTGCGCCTGCCCGGCGACCGCACCGGCGTGGCCGGGCGCGTGGCGGACGCCTTCAACGACATCGTCGGCGCCAATGCGCGCATGGCCCAGCAGCTGGAGCGGGTCGGCCAGGTGGTCGGCCGCGAGGGGCAGACCCGGACGCGCGTCCGCTTCGGCCTCTCGAACGGGGCCTGGGGCGAGATGGAGCAGTCGGTCAACACGCTGATCGACGACCTGCTGTGGCCCACCACCCAGGTGACGCGGACGATCTCGGCGGTCGCCAAGGGCGACCTGATGCAGACGATGCCGCTCGACGTCGACGGCCGCCAGCTGAAGGGCGAGTTCATGCGCTCGGCGATGATCGTCAACGCGATGATCGGCCAGCTCTCGGTGTTCACCTCCGAGGTGACCCGCGTCGCCCGCGAGGTCGGCACCGACGGCAAACTCGGCGGACAGGCGCAGGTGGTCGAGGTGACCGGCGTGTGGCGCGACCTCACCGAGTCGGTGAACTCGATGGCGTCGAACCTCACCGACCAGGTCCGCAACATCGCCGAGGTGACGATCGCCGTCGCCAACGGCGACCTCTCCAAGAAGATCACCGTCGACGTGCGCGGCGAGATCCTGCAGCTGAAGGAGGCCACCAACACGATGGTGGACCAGCTGCGCTCGTTCGCCTCGGAAGTGACCCGCGTGGCCCGCGAGGTCGGCACCGAGGGCAAGCTCGGCGGGCAGGCCATCGTGCCGGGCGTCGCCGGCACCTGGAAGGACCTCACCGACTCCGTGAACGCCATGTGCGGCAACCTCACCGCCCAGGTCCGCAATATCGCCCAGGTGACCACGGCGGTCGCCCGCGGCGACCTTTCCCGCAAGATCACCGTCGACGTCTCCGGCGAGATCCTGGAGCTCAAGGAGACCATGAACACCATGGTCGACCAGCTGAACGCCTTCGCCTCGGAGGTGACCCGCGTGGCCCGCGAGGTCGGCACCGAAGGCCGGCTCGGCGGCCAGGCGCGGGTGCCCGGCGTGACCGGCGCCTGGAAGGACCTCACCGACAACGTCAACTCGATGGCGTCGAACCTGACCGCCCAGGTCCGCAACATCGCCGAGGTGTCGACCGCCATCGCCAGCGGCGACCTCTCGAAGAAGATCACCGTCAACGTCTCCGGCGAGATCCTGGAGCTGAAGGAGACCATCAACACGATGGTCGACCAGCTGAACGCGTTCGCCTCCGAGGTGACCCGCGTCGCCCGCGAGGTCGGCACCGACGGCCGGCTCGGCGGCCAGGCCAACGTGCTGGGCGTCGCCGGCACCTGGAAGGACCTCACCGACAGCGTGAACTCGATGGCCGGCAACCTGACGGCCCAGGTGCGCAACATCGCCGAGGTGTCGACCGCCATCGCCAACGGCGACCTCTCCAAGAAGATCGTCGTCGACGTGAAGGGCGAGATCCTGCAGCTGAAGGAGACGATCAACACCACGGTCGACCAGCTGAACGCCTTCGCCTCGGAGGTGACGCGGGTCGCGCGCGAGGTCGGCACTGAGGGCAAGCTCGGCGGCCAGGCGCAGCTGAAGGGCGTCGCCGGCACCTGGAAGGACCTCACCAACTCGGTGAACTCGATGGCCTCGAACCTGACCGGCCAGGTGCGCAACATCGCCGAGGTGGCGACCGCCGTCGCCCGGGGCGACCTTTCGAAGAAGATCACCGTCAACGTCTCCGGCGAGATCCTCGAGCTGAAGAACACCATGAACACCATGGTGGACCAGCTGAACGGCTTCGCCTCGGAAGTGACGCGGGTGGCCCGCGAGGTCGGCACCGAAGGGCGGCTCGGCGGCCAGGCGCAGGTGCCGGGCGTTTCGGGCACCTGGAAGGACCTGACCGACAGCGTCAACTTCATGGCCGGCAACCTGACCGACCAGGTCCGCAACATCGCCGACGTGGCGACCGCCATCGCCAACGGCGACCTGTCGCGCAAGATCACCGTCGACGTGCGCGGCGAGATCCTTCAGCTGAAGGAGACGCTGAACACCATGGTGGACCAGCTGAACCGGTTCGCCTCGGAGGTGACGCGCGTCGCCCGCGAGGTGGGGGCCGAGGGCAAGCTGGGCGGCCAGGCCAACGTGCCTGGCGTCGCCGGCACCTGGAAGGACCTCACCGAGAACGTAAACTCGATGGCGTCGAACCTCACCGGCCAGGTCCGCAACATCGCCGAGGTTACGACCGCGGTCGCCCGCGGCGACCTCTCGCGCAAGATCACCGTCGACGTGAAAGGCGAGATCCTCGAGCTCAAGAACACCATGAACACCATGGTGGACCAGCTGAACGGGTTCGCCGGCGAGGTGACGCGGGTCGCCCGCGAGGTTGGCACCGAAGGCAAGCTCGGCGGCCAGGCGCAGGTGCCGGGCGTGTCGGGCACCTGGAAGGACCTGACCGACAGCGTCAACTTCATGGCCGGCAACCTGACCGACCAGGTCCGCAACATCGCCGAGGTGTCCACCGCCGTCGCCAATGGCGACCTTTCGAAGAAGATCACCGTCGACGTGCGCGGCGAGATCCTGCAGCTGAAGGAGACCATCAACACGATGGTGGACCAGCTGCGCTCGTTCGCCGGCGAAGTGACTCGCGTCGCCCGCGAGGTCGGCACCGAGGGGCGGCTCGGCGGTCAGGCCGTGGTGCCTGGTGTCGCCGGCACCTGGAAGGACCTCACCGACAACGTGAACCTGCTGGCCGCCAACCTGACCACCCAGGTGCGCAACATCGCCGAGGTGACGACCGCCGTCGCCCGCGGCGACCTTTCGCGCAAGATCACCGTCGACGTGAAGGGCGAGATCCTCGAGCTGAAGAACACCCTGAACACCATGGTGGACCAGCTGAACGCGTTCGCCGGCGAGGTGACGCGGGTCGCCCGCGAAGTCGGCACCGAAGGCAAGCTCGGCGGCCAGGCGCAGGTGCCCGGCGTCACGGGCGCCTGGAAGGACCTCACCGACACCGTCAACGTGATGGCCGCCAACCTCACCGAGCAGGTGCGGGGCATCGTCAAGGTGGTCACCGCGGTCGCCGACGGTGACCTGAAGCAGAACCTCACCGTCGCCTCCAAGGGCGAGGTGGCGGCGCTGGCCGAGACCATCAACAACATGACCGACACGCTGGCGACGTTCGCCGACCAGGTCACCACGGTCGCCCGCGAAGTGGGCGTCGAGGGCCGGCTCGGCGGTCAGGCCCACGTGCCGGGCGCCGCCGGCACCTGGAAGGACCTCACCGGCAACGTGAACCTGCTGGCCGCCAACCTGACCACCCAGGTGCGCGCCATCGCCGAGGTGGCCACCGCCGTCACCAAGGGCGACCTCACCCGCTCGATCGACGTCGAGGCCCGCGGCGAGGTGGCGGAGCTGAAGGACAACATCAACACGATGATCGGCAACCTCCGTCTGACGACGGAGCGCAACACCGAGCAGGACTGGCTGAAGACCAACCTCGCGCGCTTCACCAACATGCTGCAGGGCCAGCGCGACCTATCGGCCGTGGGCCACATGCTGCTGTCGGAGCTGGCGCCGCTGGTCGAGGCGCAGCACGGGGTGCTCTACCAGGTGCAGACCTATGCCGACGCGCCCACCACGCTGAAGCTGCTGGCCGGCTACGCCGATCATCCGACCGAGGGCTACGCCGGAGAGCTGCGGCTGGGCCAGGGCCTGATCGGCCAGTGCGCCAGGGACGCGCGCCGCCTGATCCTCAACAACCTGCCGCGCAGCGTCGTGCCGATCCGCTCGGGCCTCTTCCGCTCCAAGCCGAAGAACGCCGTCGTGCTTCCGGTGCTGTTCGAGGGCCAGGTGAAGGCGGTGATCGAACTGGCGGCGCTGTCGCCGTTCACTGACCTGCAGCTCAGCTTCCTCGAGCAGCTGACCACCTCGATCGGCATCGTGCTGAACTCGATCGAGGCGACGATGCAGACCGAAGGGCTGCTGACCCAGTCGCAGCAGCTGGCCGCCGAGCTGCAGACCCAGCAGCGCGAGCTGCAGCAAACCAACGAGCAGCTGGAGCAGAAGGCCCAGCAGCTGGCCGAGCGCAACGTCGAGGTGGAGGCCAAGAACCAGGAGATCGAGCAGGCCCGCCGCGCGCTGGAGGAAAAGGCCGCTGAGCTGGCGCTGACCTCGAAGTTCAAGTCCGAGTTCATGGCCAACATGAGCCACGAGCTGCGCACGCCGCTGAACTCGATCCTGATCCTCGGCCAGCAGCTGACCGAGAACCCGGACGGCAACCTCACCGACAAGCAGGTGGAGTTCGCCCGCACCATCCACGGCGCCGGCACCGACCTGCTCAACCTGATCTCCGACATCCTCGACCTCTCGAAGATCGAGTCGGGCACGGTGACGGTGGAGGCCGAGGAGCTGTTCTTCGGCGCGCTGCTGGAGACGGTCGCGCGGCCGTTCCGGCACGAGGCGGAGAACCGCAACCTCTCGTTCGAAGTCCAGATGGCGTCCGACCTCGATCGGTCGATCATCACCGATAGCAAGCGCCTGCAGCAGGTGTTGAAGAACCTGCTGTCGAACGCCTTCAAGTTCACCGCGCGCGGCGCGGTGCGGCTGAAGGTCTATCCGGCTACCAGCGGCTGGAGCGCCAGCCATCCGGTGCTGACGCTCGCCCCGCAGGTGGTGGCCTTCGAGGTGTCGGACACCGGCATCGGCATCCCGTCCGAGAAGCAGAAGATCATCTTCGAGGCCTTCCAGCAGGCCGACGCCGGCACCAGCCGCAAGTACGGCGGCACCGGCCTTGGCCTGGCCATCAGCCGCGAGCTCGCCAGCCTGCTGGGCGGCGAGATCGCCCTGCGCTCGACGCCCGGCGAAGGCTCGACCTTCACCCTCTACCTGCCGCTCTCCTACCTGGGCTCGCAGGTCGCCGCGGTGCTGCCCAGGAGCGACCTGCGCGCCCTGCCCGCCGGCTCTGCGCCGACCGTGCGGACCGGCGAGGCGGCCGAGGTGGTCGCCGACGACCGGCGCGAAATCCAGCCTGGCGATGCGGTGCTGCTGATCGTCGAGGACGACCCGCACTACGCGCGCATCATGGTCGACCTCGCCCGCAATTCCGGCTTCAAGGTGCTGGCTGCGGCGCGCGGCGCCGACGCCCTGACGCTGGCCCGCGAGCACCGGCCGACCGCCGTATCGCTCGACGTCTTCCTGCCCGACATGCTGGGCTGGACGGTGCTGTCGCACCTGAAGCAGGACCCGGAGACCCGGCACATCCCGGTGCAGATCGTCACCCTCGACGAGGACAGGCAGCACGGCCTTGCCCGCGGCGCCTTCTCGTTCATGAGCAAGCCGACCACGACCGAGGGGCTGGAAGAGGCGCTCATGCGGATCAAGAGGTTCGCCGCCCCGCGCCGCCGCCGCCTGCTGGTGGTGGAGGACAATCCCGCCGAGCAGCTGACGGTCACCGAGCTTCTCGGCCACGACGACATCGACATCGAGATGGTGGGCTCAGGCGGCGAGGCGCTCAGCCGCCTGAAGGCCGAGCCGGCCGACTGCGTGGTGCTCGACCTGAAGCTGCCCGACATGTCCGGCTTCGAGGTGCTGGAGCAGATGCGCGACGATGAGGGCCTCGCGGACACGCCGGTCGTGGTCTTCACCGGCCGCGAGCTGACCGCCGAGGAGGACGCGCGGCTGCACACCATGGCCCGCAGCGTCGTGGTGAAGGGCGTCGAGAGCCCCGAAAGGCTGCTCGACGAAACGGCGCTCTTCCTGCACCGGGTGGTCTCCGACCTGCCCAAGCACAAACAGCAGATGCTGGAGCGGCTGCACTCGTCCGACGAGGACCTGGTCGACCGCACGGTGCTGCTGGTGGACGACGACGCACGCAACATCTTCGCGCTCTCGAGTGTTCTGGAGCGACGCGGGATGAAGGTTCTGACCGCCACCAACGGCAGCGAGGCGGTCTCGATGGTCCAATCCGACCCCGCCATCTCCATCGTGCTGATGGACATCATGATGCCGGGGATGGACGGCTACGAGACCATCGAGGCGATCCGCACGAACCCCGCCTTCCGCCGGCTGCCGATCGTGGCGCTGACCGCCAAGGCGATGAAAGGCGACCGCGAGAAGTGCCTCGAGGCCGGCGCCTCCGACTACCTCGCCAAGCCCGTCAACACCGAGCAGCTCCTGTCCGCCCTGCGGATGTGGCTGCATCGCTGAGCCTGGGGGATCCGTTTGTCGCAAGCCGATCCAGTCAACATCCTGCTGGTCGACGACCAGCCGGCCAAGCTGCTCAGCTATGAGGTCATCCTGGGCGACCTCGGCGAGAACCTGATCAAGGCGTCCTCCGCCCAGGACGCGCTCGGAAAGTTGCTCAGGCACGACATCGCCGTGGTGCTGATCGACGTGCAGATGCCCGAGCTCGACGGCTTCGAGCTGGCGGCGATGATCCGCGAGCACCCGCGCTACCAGGACGTGGCGCTGATCTTCGTCTCGGCGATCTACCTCTCCGACATCGACCGCATCAAAGGCTACGAAGCCGGCGGCGTGGACTACGTGCCGGTGCCGGTGGTGCCGGAGGTGCTGAAGGCCAAGGTGCGCGTCTTCGCCGACCTGCACCGCAAGACCCGGGAGCTGGAGCGCCTCAACGCCGAGCTCGAGCAGCGGGTTGAGGAACGCACGTCGGCTCTGGAAGCTTCGAGAGCCGAGCTGCAGGCGCTGAACCGCGAGCTGGAGGGCCGCATCGAGCAGCGCACGCGCGAGCGGGAGCAGGCGCTGGCGCAACTCTTCGAGGCGCAGAAGATCGACACCATCGGCCAGCTGACCGGCGGCGTGGCGCACGATTTCAACAACCTCCTGATGGCCATGCTGGGCTGCCTGGAGCTGCTGAAGAAACGGCTGGCCGGCGATCCCACCGCCCAGCGCCTGCTCGACAACGCCCTGAAGGGCGCCGAGCGCGGCGCGGCGCTGACCCAGCGCCTGCTGGCCTTCGCCCGCCGCCAGGAGCTTCGCCCCGAAGCCGTGGACCTGCCGGGGCTGATCGCCGGCATGCGCGACCTGTTGGGCCGCTCGCTGGGCCCCGGCGTCACCATCGTCGAGGAAGTGTCCGACCGGCTGCCGCCGGTGCTGGCCGACGCCAACCAGCTCGAGCTGGCGCTGATGAACCTGGCGCTCAATTCGCGCGACGCCATGCCGGGCGGCGGCGCGCTGACCATCTCGGCCTGCGAGGAGGCGGTCGAGAAGGGCTCGAGCCTCGGGCTCGCGCCCGGCCGCTACGTGCGGCTCAGCGTCGTCGACACCGGCCAGGGCATGGACGCGGCGACCATCGCGCGCGCCGCCGAACCCTTCTTCACCACCAAGGGCACCGGCAAGGGCACCGGGCTCGGCCTTTCCATGGTGCACGGCCTGGCCGCCCAGTCCGGCGGGGCGCTGAGGATCGAGAGCGAGCCGGGCGGCGGCACGCGCATCCACCTCTTCCTGCCCCAGGCCGAACGCGCCAAGGGCAAGCTGGCGCGCAAGGCCGCGCGGGCCGATCTCGACCTCAGCGCCCGCGCCACGGTGCTGCTGGTCGACGACGACGTGCTGGTCAGCGATGGCACCGCCGCCATGCTGGAGGATCTCGGCCACGCGGTGATCGAGGCCAATTCGGCCGCCATGGCGCTCGACCTGCTGGCGGCCAAGCCGGAGATCGACTTCGTGATCACCGACCACGCCATGCCCGAGATGACCGGCGTCGAGTTCGCCAAGTTGGTGCGCGACCGCTATCCCGACCTGCCGATCGTGCTCGCCACCGGCTACGCCGAGCTGCCCGCCGGCCTCGGCGCCGACCTGAAGCTGCCCAGGCTGGCCAAACCCTTCCTGCAGCGCGATCTCGCCCACGTGATCGCCCAGGAACGCCGCCCGGTCGCCAGCAGCCGCCAGGGCGTGCGCGTCGGTAACTGACGGACGCCGTCAGGCCGCTGAGGTCTTTGCGCCGCTTTCCGCCTGCGCCGGCCACAGGTCCGTCCGGCGCGCGAACCGCCGTTGCTCGACCATGTCCACGGGTCCGCGGGTCACCTCCCAGCGCGTCGCTTCGCCCTCGCGCCAGAGCCGCAGGTCGAGCACGGCCTGGCCGACGCGCAAGTCGGTCAGCTCAAGATCGGGCATCCAGCTCGGCAGGAAGGGATCGACGTAGAGGCGGTTGTGCGGCGCGTCGGGGTTGAAGCCGAGCATGGCCTGCAGGATGCTGAAGCACGAGCCGGCGGCCCAGGCCTGCGGCGCGTTGGCGCCCTTGTAGAGGACCGGGAAGCTCGAACTCGTCGCGCGCCAGTCCGGCGTACAGTTCCGGCACGCGGTGGCGAATGAAGTAGCTGGCCGCGTCGCTCAGGGCGCGGGCCACCTGCATCGCCTCGTGGTCGTAGCCGTAGCGGCGGAAACCCAGCAGGATCAGAGCGTTGTCGTGCGGCCAGACCGAGCCGTTCTGGTAGGAGTGCGGGTTGTAGGCCGGATGCTTGGACGACAGCGTCCGGATGCCCCAGCCGCTCGACATGTCGGGCGCCAGCAGCCGGCTGACCACGCGGCCGGCGCGCTCCGGCGGGACGATGCCGGTCGCGAGGCAGTGGCCCGGGTTGGAGGCGACGCTGAGCACCGGCTTCTTGTCGCCGTCGAGGCAGAATGCGTAGAAGCCGGACTCCTCGTCCCAGAACGCCTCGTTGAACTGCTCGAACAGGCGCCGCGCCTTGGCGCGCAGGCGCCCGGCCTTCGCGGCCTCGCCGAGCGCGTCGTAGATCTCCGCCATCCGCTGCCAGGCGTCGTAGACATAGCCCTGCAGCTCGCAGAGCGCCTTAGGTCCCTTCACCAGCGAGCCGTCGGGGTAGACCACCGCGTCGCCGGCGTCCTTCCAGCCCTGGTTCTCGTAGCCGTCCGGCGAGCGGGTCTGGTATTCCTGGAAGCCGTCGCCGTCGCGGTCGCCGTACTTGTCGATCCACTCCAGGCAACGCTCCGCCGTCGGAAGATGCTGCTCGAGCAGCGCGCGGTCGCCGGTGCAGCGCCAGGCGACGTGCAGCACGATCAGGTAGAGCGGCGTGGCGTCGGCGGTGCCGTAGTAGGGCGTATGCGGAATGAGTTTGAAGTAGGCCAGCTCGCCGGTACGCAGCTCGTGCATGATCTTGCCGGGCTCGGCGTCGCGGTAGTCGTCCCGTTCGGTCGCCTGCCAGCGGCCGAGCACGTCCAGCGCCCCGCGCGTGAAGTCGGGATAGACCATGGAGTTCTGCACCGAGACGATCAGGCTGTCGCGGCCGAAGAGGCCGACGAACCAGGGCACCCCCGCCGCCGGCACGAACTCCATATGGTCGGTCCCGCGGATCGGCAGCCGCAGGGCGGCGATGTCCTCCACGGATTGGCGGTAGAAACGGTAGAATTCCTCGTTGCTGGTGCGGATCTTCAGCGCTCGCGCCTGCCACTCCTCCAGCCGCTGTGAGGCCTTCGTCTCCGGCGGACCATCCTGAGCGCAGTGCTTTGGCGGCAGCACGTGACTGCTGCCGTCGAAGATCTCGAAGAGGACGCAAGCGTGCCAGCTCTGGCCGGGCTCGAGGATCACTTCGAAGGTGATCCGCCCGTTGGCGTACACCGCCTTCGCGGTGGCGCGGCGCACCCGGATCGTCAGTCCCCGTTTGAAATCCGTCATTCTCGTAGGAGACGCGCAGCTGCTGACTGCGCTGCGACCAATCGGTGACGATGCGGCCCCGGCGCACGATGTGGTTGGATTTCACCTCGAAGAGATCGGCGAAGTCGCTGCGCGCGGCGATCTCGAGGTTGAACTGCACGGTCTCGGGGCCGTGATTGCACAGATCGAGATCCTCGTGCAGGCCGCCGACCAGCGCGCGGCCGATCACGAGGCTGACGACCCCCTCTGGGATGTCGCCGCGCTCGCTCGCCATGGCGCGGTTGGAGAGGTAGATGCGCGCCGCGTAGTAGGCGGTGTTGCCCGCGTTCAGCAGGTTCCACTTTTCGCCGTTGGCGTAGATGCGCCAGCTCGACAACAGGCGCGTGTCCGCGAAGTAGAGGCCCTGGTCGGTCGGCCAGGCGATCTCGCCGTTCTGCTCGCTGACCATGAAGGAGTTCCCCTGGTTCAGCACCAGCCTCTGCGGGCCGACGGCGATCTCCAGCGGCATGCGGCAGCGTCCTTGAACCGGGATAGCAAGGGGGACAGCATGGCCAACGGCTACGCTCGGCGACTTGTTCCGACCGGGGCCAAGAAGATTGCGGCACGATGGCTGCACGGGCGGGCGGCGTTGCAAGGATAAGAGCCAGATGAGCCCTGCCGTCTCGACTTTCGCCCCGGTCTCGAACACCTGGACCTTCTTCGAGGACGCCTGGCGCGAGGGCAACGTCGCCATCATGGGTCCGCGCACCCAGGCGGCGTGGCTGGGCTCGGTGGTGTTCGACGGCGCCCGGTCCTACGACGGCGGCGCGCCCGACCTCGATCTGCACATGGCGCGGGTGAACGAGTCGGCGCGGCGGTTTCACTTAAGGCCGGTGGTCCCCGAGGCGCGGTGGATGGAGCTCGCCCGCGAGGGCATCGCCCGCTTCTCACCCGGCGCGGCGCTCTATATCCGGCCGATGTACTGGGCCGACGCCGGCATGAGCGGCGGCGGGGTGATGTTCAATCCGGAGTCCACCCGCTGGTGCCTTTGCCTCTACGAGGCGCCGATGCCGGGGCCGCGGCAGATCGCCATCACGCTCTCGCCGTTCCGCCGCCCGACGATCGAGACCGCGCCGGTCGACGCCAAGGCCAGCTGCCTCTACCCGAACAACGCCCGCGCCCTCTTCGAGGCGGCCTCGCGCGGGTTCGACAACTGCCTGCTCACCGACATGCTGGGCAACGTCGCCGAGCTCGCCAACTCCAACGTCTTCATCGTCAAGGACGGCGTCGTGCTGACCCCGGCGCCGAACGGGACGTTCCTCGACGGCATCACCCGCCAGCGCACCATCCAGCTGCTGCGCGCGGCGGGCGAGACGGTGGTGGAGACCGCGCTGCGTTATGCCGACTTCCAGAACGCCGACGAGATCTTCTCCAGCGGCAACTTCGCCAAGCTGTCCGCCATCACCCGCATCGACGACCGCGACCTGCAGCCCGGCCCGCTGTTCCGCAAGGCGAGCGAGCTCTACCGGGAGTTCGCGCTGGCAAGCCGCGAGTAGGGCCCTTCTCCCCTTGCGGGAGAAGGAAACTAACCCCGCAGCGCCGCGGCGCGGATGCCGCTGAGGGTCTGCGTGGGGCTGATGCCGTCGGGGTCGAATTTCACGTGGAGGATCGCGGGCTGGCCGGAGGCGACGGCGGCTTCGAACGCCGGCGCGAAATCGCCGGTGCGCATAACCGTGGCGCCGAAGCCGCCGAAGGCGCGGGCGTAGGCGGCGAAGTCGGGGTTCATCAGGTCGGTGCCGATCACCCGGCCCGGGTAGTCGCGCTCCTGGTGCATGCGGATGGTGCCGTAGGAGCCGTTGTCGAACACCACGACGACGATCGGCAGGCCGTACTGCACCGCCGTCGCGAACTCCTGGCCGTTCATCAGGAAGTCGCCGTCGCCGGTGACCGCCACCACGCGGGCGCCGGGATAGAGCCGCTGCATGGCGACCGCCGCCGGCACGCCGTAGCCCATCGAGCCGGAATTCGGGCCCAGGTGCCCGCCGAGGCGCCGCACGCGGTAGAAGCGGTTCACCCAGGCGGCGAAGTTGCCGGCGCCGTTGGTGAGGATGGCGCCCTCCGGCAGGTGCTCGCGCAGCCAGATCATGATCTCGGCCAGGTTCACCGCGCCTGGCTGCGGCGTCGGCCGCTCCGACCAGGCGAGATATTCGGCGTGCGCCGCCGCGGCCGCGCCGCGCCAGGGCGGGCTCGTGGACGGCGAAAGCGCTTCGAGGGCCGCGGCGAAGCGAGTCGGGGCGGCGTTGATGGCCAGGTGCGGGCGCCAGACACGGCCGAGCTCTCGGACGGCTCGGGAAAGACATGGACGAGCTTTGCCCACGGCTCGGGGATCTCGAAGAGGGTGTAGCCCTGCGAGGTGACTTCGCTGAGCCGTGCGCCGATCGCGAGCACCAGGTCAGCCGCCTTGATGCGGGCCAGCAGCGCCGGGTTGGGGCCGAGGCCCAGGTCGCCTGCGTAGTTTGGGTGCAGCGGATCGAACAGCGGCAGACGCCGGAAGCCGGTGGCGACCGGCAGCTCGAAGCGCTCGGCGAAGCGCGTCATCTGGCCGCGCGCCGCCTCGTCCCAGCCGCTGCCGCCGAGCAGCACGAAGGGCGAGGCCGCCGCGCCGAGCAGCGCCTCGAGGCGCGCCATCTCCGCGGGCGCCCGGCGACGGCTCGGCGGCCTCGGCGCGGCCCGCGTCCGGCGTCTCGATCTCGTCCAGCAGCATGTCGTGCGGCAGGGCGAGCACCACCGGGCCCCGGCTGGCCGCTCATCGCCACATGGAAGGCGCGCGAGACCATCTCGCGCAGCCGCGGCCGCGTCGTCGATCTCCGCGACCCACTTGGCCATCGAGCCGAACACGGCAGCGTAGTCGAGCTCCTGCCAGGCGTCGCGGCCGCGCACCGCCCGATCGACCTGGCCGACGAAGAGGATCATCGGGCTGGAGCTCTGGCGGGCGATGTGGACGCCGTGCGCGGCGTTGGTCGCGCCGGGCCCGCGCGTGACGAAGCAAACGCCCGGTCGCCCGGTCGTCTTGCCGACCGCCTCGGCCATCATCGCCGCGCCGCCCTCCTGGCGGCAGACCGTGAGCTCGATGTCGCGGCCGATCAGGGCGTCGAGCACCGGCAGGTAGCTCTCGCCGGGCACGCAGAAGATGTGGCGGACGCCCTGGATGACCAGCTGGTCGACCAGGGCCTGGGCGGCATTGCGCGGGGTTGGGCGCTTCATGGGCGCGCTCTTAAGGCCCGAACACCACCATTTCGGTAAACGCCAGGTCGTTCTGCCGCGGCCGTTCGGGTCCCTTGAAGAAGCGCGCGCCGCGCTGCTTGAAGAGCAGGCCGGGCACGCCGGGGATGGCGGCGTCGGCGTCGCAGATCGACCAGCGGCGCGCCGCGCGCCGCCAGGAAGCGGCCGAGCGGCGCGGCGCAGGCGGCGAAGCTCTCGGTGCTCGCGCGTGATAGATCAGCTGCATCGCCGGCAGCGCGCCGCCGGCGATGAGGCGGCGCAGGAAGACGAACGGCTCGGGGCCGGCGGCGGTGTCGCAGATCAGCGTCTCGCAGCCGGCCTCGGCGTGCGAGCGCAGCAGATCGTACTCGGGCAGCTGCGGTCCGCCGGCGCATCGGAGAGCCGCCGGGCCTGGCCTCGGCCGCCGCCCAGCGCCGGCAGCGCCAGGAACTGGCCGGCGCTGTAGCGCTGATAGCCCTGCGCCTGAAGGATCGGCCAGGTATGCGGCGCCGGCGAGGTATTGAGGTAGGTGACGTGCTTCAGCCTGGTCGCCACCGCCGCCAGCATCGCAGCATGGGCGCGATGCTCGGGCTCGACGTACCAGCTGGAGATGTTGCAGCGGACCTGCCCGTCCGCGCTCGCTGAAGATCAGCAGCAGCGCACCGACGACGCGATCGTCGGCCTCCAGCAGGTAGCCCAGCTGCGGGCAGCCCTCGGGCGCACCGCGTGCCGACCAGCCGCTGCAGCGCCCTGGTCCAATACTTGCGAGGCCGGGCCGGAAACCCTCGCGTCAAGAGGTCGGCCACGGGCTCCAGATCGGCTGGCCGGATCTGGCGGCAGCGGACCGGAGGGGGCGGCGAGATTGGAGACAGAGACATGAGCCTGATCGATGTGGCGCCGGAGCGGCGCACGAGCAAGATACGTGCGAGCTGGAGCTGAAGACCGACCCTTCGCGACGTGATCCTGGCGAAGTTCCACACCGTAGCCGCCGCGCAAGGCAAGTCGATCGGCGCCGCTGACCGATGAGATGGTGCTGCTGGAGTCTGGCCTCGATTCGCTCTGCTTCGCGATCATCGTGGCGACGCTGGAGGACGAGCTGGGCTTCGACCCGTTCACCGAGGCCGAGGATGTCTTCTTTCCGGTCACCTTCGGCGACTTCGTGCGCTTCTATGAGCGCGGCGCGCTGAGCAACTGTCCCTGCGCGGGACGCTGAGGCGCTCGAAGCGCCTGGCCGAACGCCGCATCTGGGGCGCGGCGAGCGACGGTCGCGCTGGCCGATATCGCCGCCGGTACGGCGCTCGGCGGCGCGCTGCCGGCGCTGGCTGGCCGCTCGGTGCTGCTGCGGGCCGCCGATCCGCTGTTTGCCGCCCTGGCGCTCGATCGAGCTGGACGGCATGGCGCGGCGCATCGTGCTCGCGCCGCCCGACCTGGCGGACGAAGCGCTGCCCGGCGTCATCGAGGCGCGCGGGTATCGAGGCGGTCGGTATCCGACGGCCCGCAGCCGATCGCCGGACTGCCGACGCACGCCGTCGCCTTGCCCGTCCGATTTCTGGACACCGCGCCCGGCCCACCCATCGCGCTACCGAGTGGGTGATGTTCACGTCTGGCACGTCGGGGCCGCCGAAGATGGTGGTCCACAGCCTCGCGGGCTGACCGGCGCGATCAAGCCCACGGCCGGCGACGCGCCGATATGGGGCACCTTCTACGACATCCGCCGCTACGGTGGCCTGCAGATCCTGCTGCGCGCGCTGCACCGGCGAAGGCTCGCTGGTCCATCACCGCGCCGCGGCGAGCCGATGGCGGCTTTCCTGGCGCGGCTGGCGCGTGCTCGGCGTCACCCATCTCACCGGCACGCCCTCGCACTGGCGCCGCGCATTGATGACGCCCGGCCTCGGCGCAGCTGTCGCCGCGCCTATGTGCGGCTCTCCGGCGAGATCGCCGACCAGGCGGTGCTCGACTGCGCTGAAGGCGCGCTTCCCCGGCGTGCCGATCGGCCATGCCTATGCCTCGACCGAGGCCGGCGTCGGGTTCGAGGTCAATGACGGCCTGGAAGGCTTTCCGGCCGCCTACGTCGGCCGGCCGGGCGAGGTGGAGTTGCGCGTCGTGGACAGCGCGCTGCAGCTCCGGTCCGCGCGGGCGGCGACGGGCTACCTGCGACGGCCAGCGGCACTTGCGGGCGACGACGGTTTCGTCGACACCGGCGACATGGTCGAGCTGCGCGGCGATCGCTACTACTTCGTCGGCCGGCGCGGCGGGGTCATCAACGTCGGCGGCCTGAAGGTGCATCCGGAGGAGATCGAGGCGGTGATCAACCGCCATCCGGCCGTGCGCATGTCGCGCGTTTCGGCGCGCCGCAGCCCGATCACCGGCGCCATCGTCGCCGCCGAGGTGGTGCTGAACGATCCGCCGGCCGACGAGGCGGCGGCTGCGGGCCGACATCCTGGCCGCCTGCCGCCGGGACCTCGCGCCTTCAAGGTGCCCGCGATGCTGAGCTTCGTCCCGTCGCTGCCGATGACCGCCGGCGGCAAGCTGGAGCGCGCGGTTGCCTAGCGACGCCCCGCCTCACGTTCTCGTCACCGGCGCCAGCCGCGGCATCGGCCTTGCCATCGCCACGCGGCTCGCCGGCGCCGGCTACGGCGTCATCGCGCTCGCCCGCACCCAGGGCGCCGGCGCTGGAGGCCGCCATCGGCGGCCTCGGGGGGACGGATCGGCTTCGTCGCCTTCGACCTCTCCGACATCGACGCCATTCCCGAGATGGTGCGCACGCTGAAGGCCGAGCACGGCCCGATCTGGGGGCTCGTCAACAACGCCGGCATGGGCACTCGACGGGCTGCTCGCCAACATGCACAACTCGCAGATCGAAGCGCTGATCCGGCTCAACGTCACCGCGCCGATCGTGCTGACCAAATACGTCGTGCGCGGCATGATGGGCGGCGGCGGCGGGCGGCATCGTCAACATTTCCTCGATCATCGGCTCGACCGGCTACAGCGGGCCTTTCGGTCTACGGCGCCACCAAGGCCTCGATGATCGGCTTCACCAAGTCGCTGGCCCGCGAGGTCGGCCGCCTGGGGGTCACCGTCAACGCCGTCGCGCCCGGCTTCATCGAGACCGAGATGACCGCAAGGCCTCGGCGAAGAGCGGCCGCGAGCAGGTCAGGCGCCGCAGCGCCCTGCGCCGACTGGCCGAGGTCGACGACGTCGCCGCCATGGTCGAGTTCCTGATGGGCGACGGCGGCAAGAACATCACCGGCGCGGTGATGACCGTCGACGCGGGGAACACCGCTTAGCGTCCGAGGCCCCCCTCGTCGCCTACGGCGACAGCTCCCCCCGCAGGGGCAAGTAGAGATATCGCGCGGTCTCTTCCCCCCGGGTGAAGCGGCGCGTAGCGCCGCAGGGGGCCACGCGGCCTACAGCTTCAGCGCTTCCCGCACGCTTTCCGGCCACGCGTCCAGGTCCGTTCCGTGCGTGGCGAACATCGCCACGGCCAGGCGGTCCATGCCGAAGGCGACGCAGCCGGTGTGGGCGGCCTCGCCGTTGTTCAGCTGCAGGTCCCAGGTCACGCCGAAGTGGTCCTGGTGGTAGTTGAAGCTCATGCAGGCGGTGGGCTCTTCGGCCGAGCGGACCGGTACCAGCAGCTCGAACTTCAGCGCCTGCTCGCGCTGGGCGAGCGCGACGATCTGGCCGCCGCGGCCGAAGAACGGATCGCTCGCCAGCTCGATGCGGTAGCTGAGGCCCAGCATGTCGGCGATGCCCGTGGCGCGCTCGATCCACTCGCCGCGGAACGCCTGGATCTGCGCCTGCCGTGCCGATGCGGACGTATTCGCGCATCCGGAACGACTGGAAGCGGTCGATGTCGGTGCGACGGCTCGCGCCGGAAGCAGTCGGCGGCGACGTCGAACGTGTAGCCCGGCCGCCGGCACCGCGCCGCGGTCGGCGGCGATGCGGATAGACCGGGTAGCAGGCGGCCGGCGCCAGCACGAGATCGGCGGCCTCCAGCGCGTCGGTCCAGGGCTCGCCGCCCTCTGTGAAGCGCTGCACGACGCCGCGGATGTGCCGCTCGTCGCCGCAAAGGCAGCTGACTGCGCCCAGCAGGTTCGGGAAGCTCTTCAGGTAGCCGTGCCGCTCCAGCTGGGCGCGGCTCATCACCGGCGGAAAGCGCAGCACCTCGGCGCCGGCCGGCCGATAGGCCGAGATCAGCGCCGCCAGCGCTTCGACCACGCTCTCGTAGAGACCGGTGCGGGCGTAAACTCCGTCCACGCCGGTCTCCAGAAAGAGCGCGCTTTCAGCGCTGGCCCGCTCGTCCCGGCGCCGGACGAACTTGGACTGAACTGTCCATGGACTCAACCCCTGATGGCCGCGGGAACCTCGGCCAGCAGCGCCGAGGCGGCGACGTTGGCGAGGATGCGGTCGTTGTTGATCATGATCGGCGAGGAGAGCACGTCGCGCAGGTGGCGGCCGATCGAGACGTCGCTGTCGTTGCGGTAGCTGGAAAGGCCGCCGCAGCGCAGGGCGGCGCATCACCGCCGCCACCGCCAGCTCGGAAGCATCGACCTTCAGGAGGTTGATCTCGGACTGGAAGCCCGGCGCCATCAGCGCGTCAGCGATCGGACTCGATCGCCTCGTAGCGCGCGAGGCTCGAGGCGACCAGCGCGCGCAGCTGGCGCAGCGCCGCGTTGGCGCGGGTGAAGTAGGGCGCGCTCGGCGGCAGCTCGCCGGCGGCGCCGCGGGCCTTGCGCAGGTAGCGGCGCGCCTTGTCGACCGCCGCGGCGGCGATGCCGGCCCAAGCGCTCGACCAGAGGATATGGGCCGCCGGAACCATGCTCTGGGCATGGATGTGCTCGTAGGCGACGGGCAGGATCTGCGCCGCCTCGCCGGAGGCGCGCAGGGTGAAGCCGGCGCTGCAGGTGCCGCGCATGCCCAGCGTGTCCCAGGTGAGGGTGCGCTCGAGGCTGTAGTCGGCGCGCGGGAAGACGGTGAGCACCTGGTCGGAAGCGGCGGCGTCCGCATGGCGGCGCGCGGTGGTCACGACGGCGTCGGCCTCGGCCCCGTAGGAGATGACGCTGGCGGCGCGCTCCAGGCGGATGCGGCCGCCGGCCTGGCGCTCGATCGGCGCCTCGCTGGAGCGGACGTTGCCGCCGCCCTGGCCCTCGGTGGTCGAGGAAGCCAGCAGCAGCTGGTCGCGCACCAGGCGGCGGATGAAGTCTTCGTGCCAGGCGCCGCCGATTCCATGGCGGACGATGCAGGCGACCTTCACCTGGTGCATCGCATAGATCATCGCGGTGGAGGCGCAGGCGCGGCCGAGGGCGTAGCAGATGTCGGCGATCTCGCCGAGGCCGGCCCCCTCGCCGCCCGAGCTCGCGCGGGGCCATCAGCCCCATCAGGCCCAGCGCCTTGGCGGCGGTGATCGCCTCGCGCGGAAAGCGGGCGTCTCGGTCGACCTCCTCGGCGTGCAGCGCGGCGACCTTGGCCACGCGCGCCGTGCGCTCGGCGATGTCGTCGGCGATGGACCGCGGCGTCTCGAAGGCCGCGTCGGACGGCGTCTGCGGCGTGAGTTCGGCTTGCAACTCGGTCAGCCGCATCAGGTTGTGCACGGTCATCGCGTCGGCTCGCTCTCTTTCATCAAGGCCCAGCATGACCGAGGCGAGCTCGGCGCGGCGCGGACCCCCCGCAGCAACACTTGGAGCAATCGGCGTGCCACGACGTGCGAGAGTATTCATATGGTATACAAACGACTTACGCTGCCAGTTAACGCCAGTTAACCCCGCACGAAATCAGTAATGAACTCGACGGTTTGAGCAATTTCGGCGGCCCGACAAGGACTGGCACGGCGCCTGCAACCTCTCCGCTGCGAAGAGCCGTTAGCCGGCTCGGCGCCCCTAAATGAGATTGCGGACCTGTCCCTTCCTGGGGCGGAGCCCGAAAGGAGACGGAGGCCAAGATGGGCGAGCGAGGCGACCCGGTGCGGACGCAGATCACCGAGATCGTGGAGGCGATGCTCGCGAAGCGGGCCGGTCCAGCGGCCGTCGCCGCCGACCAGAACCTCAGCGACGCGGGCCTGACCTCGCTCGACATGGTCAACCTGATGCTGGCCATCGAGGACGCGTTCGAGATCGAGATCCCGCAGCGCCGGATGACGCCGGCCAACTTCCGCACCATCGCCGCGATCGAGCAGCTGGTGTCGCACGTCGCCCTGGCGGCCTGAGGGCGCAAGGGTGCCGCTCGACCGCCGCGCTGAGCGTCTGCTGGCGATGCTGGCGACCGTGCGCGGCGCCGGCGACGCGCCGCAGCCGCCGGCCGCCCGCCGCGAGGCGCTGCGTTCGCTGGCCGCGATGGCCGACGACGCCTACGCGCCGGCGGTGAGCCGTGACCAGGAGATCGAGGGACCGGAGGGCGCGATCGCGGTGCGCCTCTACGCGCCCTTGGACAATGGATCACAACCGCTGCCGGCGCTGGTCTTCTTCCACGGCGGCGGCTGGGTCGCTGGCGACCTCGACACCCACGACGGCTTCTGCCGCCGGCTTTGCGCCGCTTCGGGCTGGCGCGTGATCGCGGTCGACTACCGCTGCGCCCCCGAACATCGCTTTCCGGCGGCGCTCGACGACTGCCTGGCGGCGACGTGCTGGGCCGCCGCCAACGCCGCCGCGCTCGGGATCGATCCGGCGCGCCTCGCTGTCGGCGGCGACTCGGTCGGCGGGGGACTGGCCGCGGCGGTGGCGCTGGCGGCGCGGGGCGCCGGCGACCTGCGGCTCGCGCTGCAGGTGCTGGTCTGCCCGATCCTCGACGTCGGGCGCCGCGGCGGCTCGCGCGCGGCGTTCGCCGAGGGGCATTTCATCAGCCGGGCGGCGTTCGCGCGCGACCTCGGCGACTACGGGTCAGGCGTCGCGGTCAACGATCCGCGGCTTTCGCCGCTCGCCGCCGCGAGCCTTGCCGGACTGCCGCCGGCGATCGTCCACACCGCCGAGTTCGACCCGTTCCGCGACGAGGGCGAAGCCTACGCTGCGCGGCTGACATCGGCCGGCGTCCCGCTGCGCGCCCACCGCCACGCCGGCATGATCCACTACTTCTACGCGCTCGCCCGAGCGATCCCCCACGCCGCCGTCGCCGCGGCGATGATCGGCGCGCAGATGCGGGAGCTGACCGAGGCGGCGTCCCTAGCGGCGTGAGCCCTGCCCGCGTTTTTGGGAGAGGCGGCTAGAGCCGCAAGCCGCCCGCGAGGATGCGCTCGGCGGTCGCCGCGTCCAATGCCACGTACGCTCCGGCCGCGCGGTCGTCGACGTAGAGCGGACCGTCGATCCGCGCCGGGTCCCAGCCTTCGGCGGCGAGGGCCTGTTTCTTCTGCTTGAAGGTCTCGGTCATCTCGAGCCCGGGGACGAGCCGCAGGAAGACCGGGCGGGCGTAGTCCGGCAGGCCCGCGGCGACGTGGGCCCGGAAGGCGGCGAGGTCGAAGCCTGGCCCCGCCACGACGCGGCCATGCCGGCCCTGCCCGACGCGCCGGGAACCTCGACGCCGTAGACCGCGGCGTCCGCCACGCCCGGGCAGCTGCGGATCGCCGCGGCGACCTCGGCGGTCGCGACATTCTCGCCCTTCCAGCGGAAGGTGTCGCCGATGCGGTCGACGAACCACCAGAAGCCCTGTTCGTCCGTGTACATCAGATCGCCGGTGCGCACCCAGGCGTCGTCCGGCGCGAACACGCCGCGCAGCAGCTTCTGCTGGCTCGCCGCGGCGTCCGTATAGCCCTCGAAGCGGCCCGGGCCGCGCAGCGAGACGCGCCCGATCGCCTCGCCGGCTTCGCCGCGGGCGCAGGGGACGCAGAAGCCGTCGGCGCCCCTCGCCGGCGCGCCGCTCGCCGGATCGAAGCGGACGATGGCGGCCGGGAAGCGGTGCGCGAGGAACGGCGGCAAGCGGCCGATCGCGCCGGGCCTTCCCTCGACGTTGTAGAGCGAGAAGTTGCCCTCGGTGGCGGCGTAGAACTCCAGGATGCGGGGAATCGCAAAGCGCGCCTGGAACGCCTCCCAGACGTCGGCCGGCAGGCCATTGCCGCAGGCCAGGCGCAGGGCGTGCGCCCGCTCCTTCGGGTGGGCCGGCGCGGCCAGGAGGTAGCGGCAGAGCTCGCCGATGTACTGGACGAGCGTGCAGTCCCAGCGCTCGATGTCGTCCCAGAAGCCGCGGGCCGAGAACTTCTCGGCGACCACCACCGAGGCGCCGGCGCTGAGCGCCGCGCCGATCGCCGCGACCCCGCCGGCGCTGTGGCAGAGCGGCAGGCAGTCGTAGATCCGGTCCGCAGGCCGAATGTCGATGAGCCCGGCGAACCAGCCCGCCCAGCTCATCACGCGATGATGACTGACGTTGGCGGCCTTCGGCAGGCCGGTGGTGCCGGAGGTGTAGATGAGGAGGGCGCGGTCGGCGAGGCTGACGGCCGGCGGTCCGACGGCCGCGAGCGCGCACAGCGAGTAGGCCTCGACCGCCAGGTCGATCCGCGGCCAGTCCGCCCGGCCCTCGCCGTGCAGCCAGGGTTCTGGCTGGTCGAGCAGCGGCAACACCGGCGCCAGCGCGGCTTCCAGCGATGCATCGACGACGATGGCGTGGGCGCCGGCGATATTCAGGCAGTGGGCCAGCGAGGCCCCGCGCAACTGGGTGTTGATCAGCGCCGTGGTGACGCCGAACCGCGAGAGACCGAGCCAGACCGCCAGGTACTCCGGCCGGTTCGGCATCATCAGCGCCACGACGTCGCCCTTCCCGAGGCCCCGGCTGATCGCCCAGGCGGCGTAGCGCCGCGCCCGCTCGGCGAGGCCGGCGAACGTGAAGCGCTCGGCATCGGCGAGCAGCGCCGGGGCGTCAGGCTGGCGTGCGGCCAGTTCGTCGATCACCGCCGGCAAAGTGCGATGCGGCTCGCTCTCGAGGCGGCCGGTGAGCTGCAGCGCGCGCAGCCAGTGGCGGTTGGCGGAGGCCTTGGCGGGCTCTCGGACCGCAGCCGGGGGCGCGAGGGTGTCGAGCGTCATGGGTCCCAGCCTGGCGCGGCGCGGCGCGGTTCGCCGTCCGAGGTGCAAGCCGGAGGCCAGGCGGGGTTGCCCCCTCCCGCTCGCCTGCGGCGAGTCGCCTCCCTCTGCTTTCAACGGGGAAGGAGAGCTGGGGCAGGAAGGAGACGCGCTCGGCACAGGGCATGCAGCTAGACCCGCGCGCGGGGGGTGGACTGACGCAATTCGGGACCCGGCGCGAGGAGGCTTTTCAGATGCGCCGCGAGACCATCGCCGTCCACGCCGGCTTCGATTGCGACCCGACCACCAAGGCGGTCTCCCCGCCGATCTACCAGTCGGTCGCCTACGCCTTCGACTCGGCCGACCACGGCGCGGCGCTGTTCAACCTCGAGGAAGACGGCTTCCGCTACAGCCGCATCAGCAACCCGACCAACGCCATCCTGGAAGAGCGGGTAGCCGAATTGGAGGGCGGGGTCGCGGCGGTGTCGCTGGCCTCGGGCCAGGCGGCGCTGCACTACGCCTTCGTCACGCTGGCCGACCACGGCGGCAACATCGTCGCCACGCCGCAGCTCTACGGAACCACTCACACCCTGCTGAACCATGTGCTGCGCCGGCAAGGGATCGAGGCGCGGTTCGCCGCCAGCGACGCCGCCGCCGACATCGAGCGGCTGATCGATGGCCAGACCCGCGCCGTCTTCTGCGAGAGCGTCGGCAACCCGGCCGGCAACATCTGCGACATCGAGGCGATCGCCGCGGCCGCTCACCGGCACGGCGTGCCGCTGATCGTCGACAACACGGTGGCGACGCCGATCCTGCTGAGGCCCATCGAGCACGGCGCCGACATCGTCGTGCACTCGCTGACCAAGTTCATGGGCGGCCACGGGGCCGCGATGGGCGGCATGGTCGTCGATTCCGGCCGCTTCGACTGGACGGCGAACGCCGAGCGCTTTCCGATGTTCTGCGAGCCCGACCACTCGTACCACGGGCTGGTCTACGCCGAGCGGTTCGGGCGGGCGGCCTATGCGGCGCGGATGCGCAGCGTCTACCAGCGCACCACCGGTGCGGTGCTGGCGCCGATGAGCGCCTTCCTGCTGCTGCAGGGCATCGAGACGGTGGCGCTGCGCGTCGAGCGGCATGTCGAGAACGCCCGCCAGGTGGCGGAATTCCTGCGCGCCGATCCGCGCATCGAGTGGGTGAACTATGCGGGCTTTGAAGAGAGCCCCTATTTCGGGCTGGCGCAGAAGTACCTGGCGGGCCAGCCGCCCTCGCTGCTCACCTTCGGCGTAGTCGGCGGCTACGAGGCGGCGAAGGCGTTCTACGATCGGCTGGGTCTCATCAAGCGGCTGGTCAACATAGGCGACGTGAAGTCGCTGGCCTGCCATCCGGCCTCCACGACGCACCGGCAGATGACGCCGGACGAGGCGAAGGGCGCGGGCGTGACGCCGGAGATGATCCGTCTCTGCGTCGGCATCGAGCACGTGGGCGACATCATCGCCGACCTCGACCAGGCGTTGGCGGCGACCGACGAACGGGTCGTGCCGCTGAAGACGCTTTTGAAGGCGGTGCGGCGGTGACCGCGCTGGCGCTGCGGCGCGAGACGGCCGCGCCGGCCTGGCTGGCCGAGGCGCCGCGGCTGACCATCGGCCTCCTCAACAACATGCCGGACGCGGCGCTCTGCGCCACCGAGCGGCAGTTCGCCGGCCTGCTGGCGGACGCGGCGGGCGACGCCCGGATCGAGCTGCGGCTCTTCGCGCTGCCGCGGGTACGGCGCGGTCCCGAGGCGTGCGCGCTGATGGCCAGCCGCTACGAGCGCGCCGTGGACCTGGCGGAAGCCGGACTCGACGGCCTGATCGTCACCGGTCTGGAGCCGCGCGCGGCGGACCTGCGGGACGAGCCCTACTGGCCGGCGCTGGCGCGGGTGATCGACTGGACCGAGGACGCCGGTCTTCCGACCGTCTGGTCGTGCCTGGCGGCCCACGCCGCGGTGCTGCGTCTGACCGGCGTCCGCCGACGGCCGCTGCCCGCCAAGCTGAGCGGCGTCTTCGCGAGCGAGCCGGTCAGCGACGATCCGCTGGCGGCCGGCGCGCCGGCGACGATCCTGACGCCGCACTCGCGTCAGAACGGCCTTGCCGAGGCGGAGCTGGCCGAAGCCGGCTACGAGGTCCTCACCCGCTCGCCCGCCGCGGGGGTCGACGCCTTCGTGGGGCGGCAGAACGGCCTCGCGCTCTTCCTGCAGGGCCATCCGGAGTACGACGCCGACACCTTGGCGCGGGAATACCTACGCGATGTCGGCCGCTTCCTGAACGGCCGGCGCCCGGACCATCCGCGGCCGCCGACCGGCTACTTCGATGCGCAGACCGAGGCGGCGCTCGGCGCGCTGGCGACCGCCTCGCAAACCGCGCCAAGCCCCGAGCGCCTGCCGCTCTACGCCGCCGCGCTGGACGAAGCCGCGCCGCGTCAGACCTGGCGCCCCTGGGCGCTCCGCCTCTACCGCAACTGGCTGGCGGAGGTGGCGGAGCGCGCCCACGCGGCGGCGCGGACCTCGCACGGCTTCGTCGGTCCGGCCGCTTAAGTCGCCCGCTCAGCGGCGGGCGCCCAATCGCGTCAGCACGGTGACGAAGAAAGCCGTCGACCAACCCAGCAACAGCACGCCGTTGACGCATTCGAGCGCCGCGAGCAGTCGCCAGTGATGATCGACGTAGGTCTCGCTGAAGCCATTCCCGCCATAGGAGATCGTCGAGAAGAACACTGCGGTCTCAAGGTTATGCACCGCGCCGAGCCACAGGTAGAGGCCGGCGTAGAGCCAGATCTCCACGCCGTGCAGCGCGAACAGCGCCAACACCAGCAACAGCGTGAAGACCAGCGCGCGCGTCGAGAGCGGCGGCACGTGATGCGCCGTCTCCTGGCGCGATTCGATGCGCAACACCCGGCCGCAGACGGCGAGTCCGGCGCCGTGGATGGTCACGGTGAGCAGGACCATTGCCGTGGCGACGGCGAGTTGGACGATCATCCAACGAGCATGAGCAGACCGCGGCGGCGGCGTCCATCGCGCCGCCGCGTTCGCTTGCGTCAGGCGGCTTTTGCGTCCGGCCCCTCGGCGATGAAGGCGAGCACGTCGTCGACGATCTGGCGGGCGGCGGCGCCGATGAAGGTGTGGTCTGAGCCGGGGTAGACCTTCAGGCGGCAGTCGGGCATCAGCGCCGGCAGCTTGGCGCCGGTGGCCTCGAGCGGGCAGGACCGGTCGGCGTCGCCGTGCAGCACCAGGGTGGGCGTCGCGATGCGCCGCAGCTCGTCCCGGAAGTCGGTGTGCACGACCGAGGCGTTGACCTCGATCGCCGCCCAGGGCGGGCACCGCAGCATGGCGCGCAGCGTCGCCTGCACGCGGTCGGGCGAAGCGTCCGGGCCGTAGGCGCCCGGCACGGCGGCGCCCAGCCACTCGACCCAGTTCGTCGCCCAGGCCTTGTGCCATTCGGCGACGACGTTCGGATCGCTCTGGCCGTCGGGGTTGTCGGGCGTCTTCAGCGCGAACGGCAGCGATGGCGCGGCCATCACGATGCGGTCGACCCGCCCGGCGCCATGGCGAGTGACATAGCGGACGATCTCGCCGTTCCCCATCGAGTGGCCGACCATCGTGGCCCCGGTGACGCCCATCGTCTGCATGACGTCGGCGAGATCGCCCGCCAGGGTGTCGTAGTCGTAGCCGCGGCCCGGATCGTCGGAGCGGCCGTGGCTGCGGCGGTCGTAGGCGATGGCAGTGAAGCCCGCCTGCGCCGCCAGCGTCATCGCCGAATGCCAGAGCGAGGAATTGAGCGCCCAGCCGTGGCAGAAGACGATCGGCGGCCCCTCTCCCCAGCGGCGGGCGAAGAGCTGGGTTCCATCGCGGGTGGTGACGTAGGGCATCTGGTGGCCTCCTTGGCTTGATGCGCAAGGATGGCCGCCGCGCGTAGGCGGCGCGATTACCCGGCAGGTAGTCCTGCGAGCCGCTTCACCAGCGCCGCCGTCGCCGCGTCGGCCGGGAAGAACGACTCCAGCGCCAGCTCCGAGAGCGTCACCTCGACCGGCGTGCCGAACACCATGGTGGTGGTGAAGAAGCTGGCCACCTCGCCGGCGAGCCTGATCCGGAACGGGACGATCATCTCGGGCGCGGCGGACGGCGCGGGTCGCGGCCGGCCGGGCTGCGCCAGCGCCCGGCCGTAGCCGCGCACCTCGTCCAGCAGCGCGATCAGGCCGGCGTCGGCGGTGAGGTCGATCTGCCGGCGCAGGCGGTCGACCACATGCGCATGCCATTCGGCGAAGTTGACGATCCGCGGGCCGAGGCCCTTCGGGTGCAGGCTGAGGCGCAGCGCATTGACCGGGGCGGCGAGCAGCGACGGGTCGACGCCGTCGTAGAGCTGCGGCAGCGCGCCGTTGGACGCGACGATGTTCCAATGCCGGTCGACCGCGAGGGCCGGATAGGGCTTGTGGCCTTCCAGCAGGATGTCGAGCGCGGCCTTGGCGGCGGCGAGCTCGGGCGCGTCCAGGCTGCGCTCGGGGAACACCGGCGCGAAGCCGCCCGCCACCAGCAGCACGTTGCGCTCGCGCATCGGCACCTCCAGCCGCTCCGCAAGCCGCAGGATCATGTCGCGGCTCGGCTGCGCCCGGCCGGTCTCGACGAAGCTTAAGTGCCGCGACGAGACCTCGGCCTCGCAAGCCAGATCGAGCTGGCTCAGGCGCCGCCGCAGTCGCCATTCGCGCAGGTGATCGCCGACCGCGGCGCCGCCACTGGGCGCGACCTGGGACATGACCTCGGACATGCCGCTCGATAGACCCGCCCCGGGCGCCGGTTCAATGACCTCGGAGGTAAGGATCGGGCGGCCTGCCTGGCCCGGCCCACGTTCAGGGCGGCGACGCGGCCCCACGAGGCCGGGGCTTAGGCCGCGGCGGCGCGGCAGCGCCGCGGCGCGGACGCTCAAGGGGCCGCGCTGCGCCCGAAAAAGCCGCCGCAGCGCGCACTTTTACGCGCGCGCCGCCATTGAGCGGCGCCAGGCAAGGCGATCGCTGCGTCGGACAAAAAGCGGCCGCTGCGGCGGTTTTTCAGCCCGCCGCGTCGAACCGCGTTCAGAACCGGAAGACGCCGCCGATGCTGGCGACGCCGTCGGTCTGGTGGTCGCCGAAGCGGCCGCGAACGTCGCCGAACAGCTCGAAGCTCTGGTTCACCCTCACCTTCAGCGAGCCGTCGACCACCCCGGCGACGCCCCAGAGGCGCGGGCCGGCCACGTCGAACGCACTGCCCGTCACGCCGGCGAGGCTGCCGGTGACCAGCTGGCCGCGATCGCCGCCGTTCTCCTGCACGCCGAGCTCGAGGGCCGGCCGCACCACCATCCCGCCGCCCGTCGTGAAGGTGGGTGCGTAGAGCAGCCCCACCTCGCCCACCGCCGCGCTCTGGGTGACCGAGTTGATCGCAAAGCCTAACGGACCGGCGCCGCCTTCGAACGCATCACCCCGCTTGGAGAGCACGTAGGTGACCCGGGCGTAGGGACGCAGGCCGCTGTCGCCGATCGGGGCGCTGGCCTGCAGCAGCACGCCTTCGCTGTCGGCGTTCGGTCGCGACGTCGCCAACCCGATGCCGGGGATGGCGCGGTCCACCGACCAGCCGGTGTGCATGTAGAAGACTTCGCCGTCGAACCAGAGGCCGTGTTCAGCGACCAGCCGGCCGTAGAGCGCGCCGTAGTAGGACGGGCCGGTGGCCTTGGCGGCCGCCGCGTCCATGGAAAGGTCGTTGTGGACGTAGCCGAAGGCGCCGCCCACCAGCGAGCCGTTCTCCCACGAGCGGTCGATGCCGCCGACGACGCCGACGCCGTCGTTCCTGAAGCCGAAGGCCCCGCCATCGGCGCTCTGGTCGTTCCAGGAGCCGATCGCAAAGGCCCAGGCGCCGTAGCCGGCGCAGGCCGGCGCGGTCTTGTCGGCCGACCCGTCCGGGCAGCCGGCGTCGCCGAAGCGGTCCTCCACCAGGGTGGCGAAGTTCTGGGCGCGGTCGAGCGTGGACGACGAGAGGGCGCCGTAGATCTGGGCCCCGCCCGTGGCCTCGGTCACCAGGTCCACCTGGGTCGGCGCGTAGAAGACGCCGAACGCTATCCCCGGTCCCGGCGAGCCGGCGGCGCTGACGGTCGAGAAGGTCCCGGTCACCGGATGGCCGTTGAGGATGTCGTAGATGTGGTTGCTGTAGGTCCCGGCATCGAAGGTCAGCGCGAGCCTGCCGTTGAGGCTCGCCGGACCCAGCGAGTTCAGCTGCGAAGCTGCCGCCGGCGAGACCTCGATGGCCAGCGTGCCGCCCGCCCCTTGGGCGTAGGAGCCGACCGTCAGGACGCCGATGGTGCCGCCGGGCGCCACCACGCCGTTGTTGCTGACCGATCCGGCGATGGTTCCGTGACCCATCAGCGTGCCGCCCGGGGCCACCACGACGTTGCCGCCGAGCGTCGCGCCGGCATGGGTCGCGTCGCCCACTTCCAGCGCGCCGGCCGAGATCGTCGTCAGCCCGGTGAAGGGGTTGACGGCGTCGAGGACCGTGGTTCCGGTTCCGACCTGGTTCAGCGCCCCGGCGCCGGAGATGCTCTGCGAGATCACGAGCGTGTTGCTGCGGTCGAAATTGAGCGTGCCGTTGTCGACCATGTTGCCGGCGACCGAGCCGGTGGTCCCGCCGTTGCCCAGGTTCAGGGTCGCGCCGCCGTTGACGGTGGTGGGGCCGGTGAAGGTGTTGGTCCCGGTCAGCGTCTCGGTCCCGCCGGCGATGGTCAGGCCGCCGCCCGTCCCGCCGGAGAGGCCGCCGTCCGCCATGACGCCTGAGAAGGTCCCAGAAGCAGCCGTCAACGTCAGCGTCCGGGCGCCCAGCGAGACGCCGCCCGCGCCGGTCAGCGTGGTGATCGACGTCCCTGGCGCGGTCGTGCCGGAGATGTCGAAGGTCCCGTTGTCGATCACGTTCGAGGAGCTGGCGATCGAGCCGGCGCCGCTGAGGGCCAGCAGGGCGCCCGTGTTGACGGTGGTCGGCCCGGTGTAGGTGCTCACCCCGGAGTTGTTCAGCGAACCGGACAGGAGCGTGACGCTGCCGGTCCCGGAGATCGGGAACAAGCCGCCAAGCCCGCCGCCGCCGAAGTTCATCACCAGCGCGCCGTTGTCGACAACGGTATTGAATGTTCCGACCAGGAACGCCGTATTACCGGCGCCCCATTGCATCGTCGCGCCGTTGTCGATGGTCACGGCGCCGCCGAGCCCGCCGGGGCCGGTTACGACGAGGGTGCCGGCGGCCACTTCGGCCGATCCCGTCCCGATGAACGAGCTCGGCTCCGTGACGGACGCCGCGTAGTTGAACCGCACGAGGCCGTTATCGACGACGGGGCCGACCAACTTACCGGTCATCCCACCGTTCCCAAGCTGCAGCGTCGCGCCGGTGTTGATAAACGTGACGCCCGTGTAGGTGTTGTTCGCGGTGAGCGTCTCGGTCCCTGCGGCGATGGTGAGGCCGCCGCCCGTCCCGCCGGAGGCCCCGCCATCGGCGAGCACGCCGGAGAAGGTTCCAGAGGCGGCGGTCAGGCTCAGGATCTTGCCGCCCAGCGAGACGCCGCCCGTACCGTTCAGCGTGATGATCGAGGTTCCCGCTGTGGTTCCGGAGATGTCGAACGTCCCGTTGTCGGTCAGGCTCGACGAGTTCGCGATCGAGCCCGAGCCGCTCAGCCGCAGAGCGGCGCCCGTGTTGATCGTGGTTGTGCCGGTATAGGTGCTGACGCCGGAGTCGATCAGCACCCCGGACATGAAGGTGACGCTGCCGGTCCCGGAGATCGGGAACGAGCCAGCACGGGTGCCGGGCGTGAAGAACGGAGGAGGATTGCCGAAGTTCACGACGAGCGACCCGTTGTCGACGACGCTGTTCGAGGCGCCCACCAGCACCTGCGGGCCGGCGCTGCCGGAGCTCCACTGCATGGTGGCCCCATTGTCGATCGTCACAGTCCCGCCGATGGCGCCGCCGCCCGTCACCACGAGCGTTCCAGCGACCACTTCGGCCGACCCGGTTCCGATAACTGAGACCCCGTCGGTGACGGCGCCGCCGTAGTCGAACCGCACGAGACCGTTGTCGACGACGTTCGAGGCCAACGTGCCGGTGGTCCCTCCATTCCCGAGCTGCAATGTCGCGCCGGGGTTGACCGTGGTGAGGGCGGTGAAGGTGTTCGTCCCGGTCAGCGTCTCGGTTCCGGCCGCGATGACCAGTCGGCCACCGAGCCCCCCGCTGTCGGATATCACGCCCGAGAAGGTTCCCGAGGCGTTGGTCAGCGTCAGCGTCTGGATGCCCAGCGAGACGCCCCCCGAGCCGTTCAGCGTGACGATCGAGGCGCCGGCCGTGGTTCCGGAAATGTCGAAGACGCCGTTGTCGATCACGTTCGACGAGTTGGCGATCGAGCCCGTGCCGCTCAGCGCGAAGAAACCGCCGGAGTTGATCGTCGTGATCCCGGTGTAGGTGTTCACTCCGGCGGTATTGAAGGAGCCGGTCTGCAGCGCGACGCTGCCCGTTCCCGAGATGGCCGCCGTGGTGCCGACCCCGCCGCTGCCGAAGTTCATGACCAGCGCGCCGTTGTCGATGACGCCCGTGCCGCCGATCAGGAACGCCGGATTGCCGGCGCCCCACTGCAGCGTGGCGCCCGGGTCGATCGTGACGTTGCCGCCAAGCGCGCCGGCGCCCGTCGCGACCAGCGTCCCGGCCACGACCTCAGCCGATCCGCTGCCAGAGAAGGCGCCCGGCACGGTGGCGGACCCAGAGTAGTTGAACTGCACGAGGCCGTTGTCGATGACGGCGCCAGCCACCGTCCCGGTGGCCCCGCCCTCGCCCAATTGCAGCGTCGCGCCGACGTCGACGGTCGTCGGGCCGGTGTAGGTGTTGGTCCCGGTCAGCCCCAGGGTGCCGTTGTCCAGCGTCAAGGCGCCCGTGCCGGTGATGGCGGTGGCGAAGATGGCGTCCGAGGCGGCGCCGCCGTCGAAGATCAGCAGGCCGTTGTCGGTGATCGGACCGGCCAAGAGGCCGACCACGCCGCCGCCATTGCCGAGCTGCAAGGTCGCGCCCGTGTTGATCAGCGTCGTGCCGGTGTAGGTGTTGACGCCGGTCAGGATCTCGGTCCCAGCGCCGATGGTGAAGCCGCCGGCGCCGGAGATCACTCCGGAGAACAGGTCCGCCGCATTGGTCAGCGTCAGGGTGTTGGCGCCCAGGATCACATGCCCGGACCCCGAGAGGGTGATCACCGACACGCCGCCGCTCGATCCGGAGATGTCGAAGGTCCCGTTCACCAGCGGATCGGACTGGGCGATCGACCCAGGGCCCGCCAGCTTCAGCGTCGCGCCGAGGTTGATCGTGGTGAGGCCCGTGAAGGTGTTGACGCCGGTGAGGGTCTCGGTCCCGCCGGCGATCGTCAGCTTGCCGCCCGTGCCGCCGAAGAATCCGCCGTCGGCGAGCACGCCGCCGAAGGTCCCCGACGCATTGGTCAGCGTCAGCAGCTTGCCGCCGAGCGACACGCCGCCAGAGCCGGCCAGCGAGGTGATCGAGGTTCCCGCCCCGGCGAGGCCGGAGATGTCGAAGATCCCGTTGTCGATCAGGTTCGACGAGTTGGAGATCGAGCCCGCGCCGCTCAGGGCCAGGATGCCGAGCGGATCGATCGTGGTGACGCCGGTGTAGGTGCTGGCCCCCGCCTCGTTCAGCGAGCCGGACTGGACCTCCAGCGTGCCGGTCCCGGAGATCGGGATCGGGCCGGCGATCCCGCCGCCGCCGAAGTTCAGCACCAGCGCGCCGTTGTCGACCACCGTGTTGCCGAGGCCGAGCAGGAACGCCGGACCGCCACTGCCCCACTGCAGCGTGGCGCCTGGGTCAATTGTGACGGAGCCGCCGAGGACGCCGCCGGTGGTGATCACTGCCGTGCCGGCGACCGCTTCGGCCGATCCGCTGCCTGAGAAGGCGCCCGGCAGCGTGGCGGACCCGGAATAGTTGAACTGCACGAGGCCGTTGTCGACGACGTTGCCCGTGACCGTGCCGGTCGCCCCGCCATTGCCGAGCTTCAGCGTGGCGGCGGCGTTGATGGTGGTCGGACCGGTGAAGGTGTTGGTCCCGGTGAGGGTCTCGGTTCCGGCGGCGATGGTCAGGCCGCCGCCGGTCCCGCCGAAGAGGCCGCCGTCGGCCATCACGCCGGAGAAGGTCCCCGACGCCGCGGTCAGCGTCAGGGTCTGGGCGCCCAGCGAGACGCCACCGGCGCCGCTCAGCGTGATGATCGAGGTTCCCGCCGTGGTTCCGGAGATGTCGAACACGCCATTGTCGATCACGTTCGACGAGTTGGCGATCGAGCCGCCGCCGCTCAGCAGGAAGAAGAAGCCGGGGTCGATCGTCGTGGTCCCCGTGTAGGTGTTGACCCCGCCGCTGTTGAACGAGCCGGACAGCATCGTGACGCTGCCGGTTCCGGTGATCGCCGCCGTGGTGCCGACCCCGCCGCCGTCGAAGTTCATCACCAGCGCGCCGTTGTCGACGACGCCCGTGCCGCCGATCAGGAAGGCGGGGTTGTTGTTACCCCACTGCAGGGTCGCGCCAGGGTCGATCGTGACGTTGCCGTTGATGGCGCTGGCGCCGGTAATGACGACCGTCCCAGCCACCACCTCCGCCGCCCCGGTGCCCGTGAAGGTGTTCGGGGTGGTGACCGCGCCCGAGTAGTTGAACTGCACGAGGCCGTTGTCGACGATGTTTCCGACGACCGTCCCGGTGGTCCCGCCTTCGCCCAGCTGCAACGTCGCGCCGACGTCGACCGTGGTCGGGCCGGCGTAGGTGTTGGTCCCGACCAGCCCCAAGGTGCCGTTGTCCAGCGTCACGGCGCCCGTGCCGGTGATGCCGGTTGCGAAAATGGCGTCCGAGCCGGCGCCGCCGTCGAAGACCAGCAGGCCGTTGTCGGTGATCGGGCCGGCCAAGAGGCCGACCATGCCGCCGCCGTTGCCCAGTTGCAGCGTCGCGCCCGTGTTGATCAGCGTCGTGCCGGTGTAGGTGTTGACGCCGGTCAGGATCTCGGTGCCGGCGCCGATGGTGAAGCCGCCGGCCCCGGAGATGAAGCCGGAGAAGAGGTCTGCCGCATTGGTCAGCGTCAGCGTGTTCGGGCCCGAGGATGACATGCCCTGACCCCGAGAGGCTGATCGACGAGACCCCGCCGCTCGAGCCGGAGATGTCGAAGGTCCCGTTGACCAGCGGGTCGGACTGCGCGATCGACCCAGCGCCCGCCAGCGCCAGCGTCGCGCCGAGGTTGACCGTGGTGAGGCCGGTGAAGGTGTTGACGCCGGTAAGGGTCTCGGTGCCGCCGGCGACCGTCAGCTTCGCGCCGGTTCCGCCAAAGACGCCGCCGTCCGCCAGCACGCCCGCGAAGGTCCCGGAGGCGTTGGTCAGCGTCAACAACTTGCCGCCGAGCGACACGCCGCCAGAGCCGTCCAGGCTAACGATCGACGTCCCCGCGCCGCCGAGGCCGGAGATGTCGAAGGCGCCGTTGTCGATCACGCTCGAGGAGTCGGCGATCGAGCCCGTGCCGCTCAGGATCAGGAAGCCGGCCGGGTCGATCGTGGTGGTTCCGGTGTAGGTGCTGGCGCCGCTGTCGTTCAGCGAGCCAGACTGGACCTCCAGCGTGCCGGAGCCCGAGATCGGGATCGAGCCGGCGATGCCGCCGCCGCCGAAGTTCATCACCAGCGCGCCGTTGTCGACCACCGAGTTGCCCGGGCCGACCAGGAAGGCCGGTCCGCCGGCGCCCCACTGCATCGTCGCGCCGCTGTCGATGGTGACAGTCCCGCCGACGAAGCTGGCGCCGGTCACCACGACCGTGCCGGCGACGTCCTCGACCGACCCGGTTCCCGAGAAGGCGTTCGGCGCCGTTACCGGGCTGCCGCCGTAGTTGAACTGCACGAGGCCGTTGTCGACGATGGCGCCCGCCACCGTCCCGGTCGCCCCGCCGGCGCCGAGCTGCAGCGTCGCGCCGAGGTTGATCGTGGTGGCGCCCGTGAAGGTGTTGGTTCCGGTGAGCGTCTCGGTCCCGCCTCCGATGGTGAGGCCGCCACCGGTCCCGCCGAAGACGCCGCCGTCGGCCAGCACGCCGCCGAACGTCCCGGACGCGTTGGTCAGCGTCAGGGTCTTGCCGCCCAGCCCGGCGCCGCCCGTGCCGGCCAGCGAGACGATCGAGGTTCCCGCGCCGCCAAGGCCGGAAATGTCGAAGGTCCCGTTGTCGATCACGCTCGAGGAATTGGCGATCGAGCCCGTGCCGCTCAGGACCAGGAAGCCGGCCGGGTCGATCGTGGTGGTTCCGGTGTAGGTGCTGGCGCCGCTGTCGTTCAGCGAGCCAGACTGGACCTCCAGCGTGCCGGAGCCCGAGATCGGGATCGCGCCGGCGATGCCGCCGCCGCCGAAGTTCAGCACCAGCGCGCCGTTGTCGACGACCGCGTCGCCGCCGCCGACCAGGAACGCCGGTCCGCCGGCGCCCCACTGCATCGTGGCGCCGCTGTCGATGGTGACAGTCCCGCCGACGAAGCCGGCGCCGGTCACCACCACCGTGCCGGCGACGTCCTCGACCGACCCTGACCCGCTGAAGGCGTTGGGCGCCGTGACCGGGCTGCCGCCATAGTTGAACTGCACGAGGCCGTTGTCGACGATGGCGCCCGCCACCGAGCCGGTGGTCCCGCCGTTGCCGAGCGCCAGCGTCGCCCCACCGTTGATCGTCGTCGTGCCGGTGTAGGTGTTGGTCCCGGTGAGCGTCTCGGTCCCGAGCGCCAGGGTCAGACCGCCGCCGGACCCGCCGTCGGAGAGCACGCCGGAGAAGGTCCCAGAGGCGTTGGTCAGCGTCAGCGTCTTTGCGCCCAGCGACACGCCGCCGGACCCGCTCAGCGTGGTGATCGAGGTCCCGGCCGTCGTGCCCGAGATGTCGAACACGCCGTTGTCGATGACGCCGCCCGAGTTCGAGATCGAGCCCGCGCCGTTCAGGGCGAGGGTTCCAGCCGCATCGATCGTGGTGGTCCCGGAGTAGGTAGAGACCCCGGTCTCTTCGAACAGGCCCTTCTCGATCTCGAGGGTTCCCGTCCCGCCGATGGGAAGCGTGCCGGCGATCCCGGAGGCGAAGTCCATCACCAGCGCGCCGTTGTTGGTGATCGCGTTGCCGCCGCCAACCAGGAACGCGCCGCCGACGACTCCATCGCCCATCTGCATGGTCGCGCCGGAGTTGATCGTCACCGTCCCGCCGATCAAGCTCGTGTTGGTGATGACCGTGGTTCCGCTCACAAATTCCGCCGAGCCGGCGCCGGAGATGCTGTTGTCAGCGGTGACCGGCGCGGCGCCGGCGTAGTCGAACTTCAGGGAGCCGTTGTCGGTGATGGCGCCGACCAGCGTACCGACGCTGCTGCCGCCGTTGCCGAGCGTGAGGGTTCCGCCGGCGTCGACCTTGGTGCCGCCGGTGTAGGTGGCCGGGCCCAGCTCCTCGAAGAGGCCCGTATGGACGGTGACGCTGCCGGTCCCGGAGATCGGGATTGCGCCGATCACCCCGGAGGCGCCGCCGAAGTTCATCACCAGCGAGCCGTTGTCGACCACCCCGTTGCCCGCGCCGATCAGGAACGCCCCGCCGGTCCCATTGCCCCACTGCAGCGTCGCGCCGGAGTCGATCGTGACCGCGCCGCCGACAACATCGGTGTTGGCGTCGATCAAGGTGCCGGCGACGATCTCCGCCGAGCCGGAGCCCGAGATGCCAGCCGAGCTGAGCGTCACCGAACCGCTATGGTCGAATTGCACCAGGCCGTTGTCGACGATGGCGCCGGCCACGGTGCCGGTGGCCCCACCTGCGCCGAGCTCCAGCGTGCCGCCACTGTCGACCGTGGTGGCGCCGGTGATGGTGATGGCGCCGCTCTCTTGAAAGATACCCGACTGGATCTCGACCGTGCCGGCCCCGGAGATCGGCACGTCGCCGACGACTCCGCTGCCTCCGAAGTTCATCACCAGCGCGCCGTTGTCGGTCACCGCGTTGCCGCCGCCGACCAGGAAGGCGCCCGCGGTCCCATCGCCCCACTGCGTCGTGGCGCCGGTGTCGATCGTGACCGTCCCGCTGATCACGCTCGAGCCGGTGATGACGGTGTCGCCGCTGACAAATTCCGCTGAGCCGGCGCCAGAGATTTGGTTCGGCGCGGTGACCGGCGCGGCGCCGGCGTAGTCGAACTTCAGGTGGCCGTTGTCGGTTATGGCGCCGACCAGGGCGCCGACGGTGCTGCCGCCGTTACCGAGCGTGAGGGTTCCGCCGGCGTCGACGGTGGTGCCGCCGGTGTAGGTGGCCGGGCCGAGCTCCTCGAAGAGGCCCGTATGGACGGTGACGCTGCCGGTCCCGGAGATCGGCACGTCGCCGACCACCCCGGAGGCGCCGCCGAAGTTCATCACCAGCGAGCCGTTGTCGACCACCCCGTTGCCCGGGCCGATCAGGAACGCGCCGCCACCCCCGTTGCCCCAGGTCAGAGTCGCGTTGGGGTTGATGTTCACGGACCCGCCGATCGCGCTGGTGCCGGTGAAGATGGCGTTGCCGCCGCCGACGCTGTCGACGAACGTCAGCGATCCGGCGCCGGAGAACGTCCCTGTGAAGGTGACGGTGTCGCCGAACTCGTCGATGGTGTTGTTGGGGAAGGCCTCGACGTTATAGCCGTGGCTGTCGGTGACCGCGTTCACGTTGTCCCGCAGCGTGCCGCCCTGGAAGTCGGGGTTCACCGTGCCCCCGACGTTCGATTGCAGCTGGGTGCCGGTGATCGGCACGCCGGCCTGCGCGGCCGCACCGAAGCCGAGAATGACCGTAGCCGCCGTCGTCGCGAGCAGCGCCCGACGGCGCGACATCACGCGCAAGCTCGACGTGAACATCAGCTGGCCTCCCGTCGCCCGGAGCCCCCCAGCTACTCGTAGAACGATGTTCTCCGCTCGACCGGAAATGCCGTCAAGACAGATAATTGCGGCTCGTAAGTAGGATTAACGCGCCTTGCGTCGCGCTATCTTAGGTCATCCGGTACGATGGCACACATTGCAAAGGCGTACGGAAAATAGGTCATCCCGAGATATACTCTCGGTTTATGGCAAAGGTTGTTTCATGGACGATGGCTCTCCGCCTGGTACTGTGTACAGCGTCGACACTACTTGCAAGAGAGCGCGAGCCGGGAAATGCGGACAACCGGCGCGGGTGGCAGCAGCGAGATCCAGGTCCCGTCGCCGTCGGCGATACGAGCGATGCGGCTACGGCCGGCGCGTCGGACGGCGCCCTTAGGAAGGCAACTACCGTGCGGGTCGCCACATCGGCCACAGCGTCGGGCCGTTCGGCAGCTTGATCTCGCCGGTCACCTCGAAGCCGAAGCTCTTGTAGATCGGGATGTTGGTCTCTTTGGAGCTCTCCAGATAGGCCGGCATGTGCGTCGCGTCGGCCGAGGCGAGCTGGCGGCGGATGACGACGCCGCCGTAGCCCTTGCCCTGCTTGGCGGTGTCGGTGCCGATGGCCTGCAGGTAGTAGTGCGGCTCGCGCGGGTGTTGTTTCTCGATGATGTCCATCACGTAAGTCACCTGCCGGGCGCCGGAAAAGCCGAAGAGCCCGAGGAACGCCGCGCCGTTGGTGATGTACTGGTAGAATGGGATGTGCCAGGCGCCGGGCGGACGCCAGAGCGCCACGGCCTCGTAGCCGCTGGTGACGTCGCAGCAGCCGTGCGGCAGGCCGAGCTTGAAGAGCAGGCGAAAGAGCCGCGGCATCTTCTGCGGCCGGCTCGCTTCGTCCGGCAGCAGGAAGCAGATCAGCGGGTCGTCGTGGAAGGCGCGCGCCAGCGTGGCGGCGACCTCGTCGGCGTCGGCCCAGACGGCGGGCCGCGCCTCGGCGTGCGCCTCGCGGGCGGTGGGAGCGGTGTCGGTCATGGCGCGGTTTGTCGCGCATTTGGCGCGCCGGGCCAATCGTGGTCCTCAGGGCTCGATGATCTCGAACCAGAAGTCGAAGCGGTCGAGCAGGGCCAGGAGGTCGGCGAGGGGCTGGACATCGCCGGCGATCGCCAGCGAGCCGGCGGCCTGCGCCGCCTCGATCGTCGTCGCGCCGGAGATCAGCTCGACCAGCGTCGGGCGGGCGAGCGTGACGACCGGCCAGGCCGGATCGGCGCGATCCGCATAGTGGCGCATGACGCCGTTCTCGACCTCGACCAGGAAGCGCTCGCCCGTGTCGCTGAGGACGACCCCGAGCTTCAGCGCCGCGTGCGCCGGCCTTCGGCCCGTTCAGCCGCACGCTCAGCGCATCCAGCAGGAAGGCGCCCGGCAGGCGCGGCAGCTGGGCGAGCGCCGCCTGCCGCGGCGCGGCGGCTGGCGGGCGGCGGCTCCGCAGCTCCTGCGCGCCGGTGAGGTAGAAGGCGCGCCAGGGGCCGGACTCGGCCTGGTAGCCGAGCTGCTCCAGCGCGTCGGCCTGCAGGGCGCGCGCCGCCACATTGTCCGGATCGGCGAACACCAGGTGGTTCACCACCTCGGCCACCCAGCGGTAGTCGCCGGCCTCGAACGCCGCGCGCGCCTTGGCGAGGAGCGCCTCGGGCCCGCCCGCGAGGTCCACGTAGCGCTCGCCGGCTTCGGTCGGCGGCAGCGGATGCAGGTTCGCCGGATTGCCGTCGAACCAGCCGAGGTAGCGCTGGTAGACCGCCTTGGCGTTGTGGTTGAGCGTGCCGTAGTAGCCGCGCGTGTGCCACTCGGCCGCCAGCGTCGGCGGCAGCGCCAGCGTCCTCGGCGATCTCCTTCGGGGTCAGGCCGTGGTTGGCGAGCCTCAGCGTCTGGTCGTGGACGTACTTGTAGAGGTCGCGCTGGGTGGTCAGGAACCGCTCGGCATCGCGGCGGCCCCAGCGCGGCCAGTGGTGGCTGGCGAAGAGCACGTCGGCGTCGGCGGCGAAGAGCGTCGATCGCCTCGTCGATGTAGAAGCTCCAGGCCTTGGCGTCCCGCACCTGCGCGCCGCGCGGCGTGTAGAGATTGTGCAGGCAGCAGGTGCAGTTCTCCGCCATGCAGAGCGCCCGCAGACGGGGGAAGTAGAAGTTCATCTCCGCCGGCGCTTCGGTGCCGGGCGTTACCTGGAAGACCGCCTCGACGCCGTCGATCGAAAGGCGCGTGCCGGTGCGCACGATGCTCTCGGTGGGCGCGACGAGGGCCGGCTGGCCGAGCGAGACCGCCTTGCCGAGGCCGGCGTCGACGTGGCCCTTCGGACCGCGCGGCAAGAGCGCGCCGTACATGTAGGTGGCGCGCCGGTTCATGACATTGCCCAGGAGCACGTTCTCGCTGACCGCCTCGATCAGGAACCCTTCCGGGGCGATGATCCGGGCGCCGGCGGCGATGTCCGCCTCGGTCAGGACGCCCATGACGCCGCCGTAGTGGTCGACGTGGCTGTGCGTGTAGATCACCGCGGTCACCGGCTTGTCGCCGCGGTGCTGGCGCATCAGGGCGAGCGCCGCTGCGGCGGGCTCGGCCGTGGTCAGCGGGTCGATCACCACGTAGCCCCGCTCGCCCTCGATGAAGGTGACGTTGGAGATGTCGAAGCCGCGGACCTGGTAGACGCCGTCGGTCACCTTGAAGAGGCCGTGGTTGAGGTTCAGCCGCGCCTGGCGCCAGAGGCCCGGATGCACCGTGTCCGGCGCCGCCTCGGCCGCCTCGAACGCGAACGTCGAGAGATCCCAGGCCACGCCGCGGGTCGGGCTCTCGATCCGGGCGTCGGGCAGCGTATCGATGAACCCCCGCCGCACCCGCTCGAAGTCGGCCCCGTCCTCGGGCGGTAGCGCCGCGGCGGCGCGGGCCAGCGCGGCACGCGTGGCGGCGGTGGCGTCCTTGGGTGCGTCCATCCGGCGTTCCTCCCCGCACCTTCTTACTCGCGGTCGCGCGACAGGAAAGCGTGCGCCCCGCATTTGACTCCCGCCGCGTGAGGCGGTGGAGGTTCTTCGAGAAGTGGGAGCGTTTCGGGAAGCCGCATGTTCATCGCCGACCAAGCCGCAGCGACGCCGGAGAAACCGGCCATCATCATCGCCGAGACCGGCGAGCAGATCACCTACCGCGAGCTCGACGACCGCTCGAACCAGGTCGCCCAGTTCCTGCACGCCAAGGGGTTGAGGCGCGGCGACCACATCGCCATCCTGATGGAGAACAACCTGCGCTTCATGGAGGTGGTGTGGGCCGCGTTCCGCTCGGGCCTCTACCTCACCGCCGTGAACCGCTACCTGCCGCCGGACGACGCCGCCTACATCGTCAACGACTGCATGGCGAAGGCGATCTTCACCTCCTACGACCGCCGCGAGACCGCCGCGGACCTCGCGCCGCTGATCCCGGACTGCCCGATCCGGCTGATGGCAGACGGGACGATTCCCGGCTGGGAAGCCTACGAGAGCGCCATCGCGCCCTACCCGGCGACGCCGGTCGAGCCGCAGTGGATGGGCGATTCCATGCTCTATTCGTCCGGCACCACCGGGCGGCCGAAGGGAATCCTCCGTCCTCTGCCGGAGATCACCGTCGACCAGGGCTTCGGTATGCGCCAGGGCATGAACCGCTACGGCTTCTCGCCGGACACGGTCTATCTGTCGCCCGCGCCGCTCTACCACGCCGCCCCGCTGGGCTACGTGACCAGCGTGCTGGGCTTCGGCGGCACGGTGGTGATGATGCAGCACTTCGACGCCGAAAACGCGCTGCGGTTCATCGACAAGTACAAGATCACCCACAGCCAGTGGGTGCCGACCATGTTCGTCCGCATGCTGAAGCTGGACGCCGCCGCGCGCGCCGCCCACGACCTTTCAAGCCACCAGGCGGCGGTCCACGCCGCCGCGCCCTGCCCGGTCGACGTCAAGCGGCAGATGATCGAGTGGTGGGGGCCAATCATCCACGAGTACTACGCCGGCACCGAGGGCACCGGCGCAACGATCATCGACAGCGCGGACTGGCTGGCGCACCCCGGCTCGGTGGGCCGTCCCGCGCTCGGGATCCTGCACATCTGCGACGAGGCGGGGGACGAGCTGCCGACCGGCGAGTCCGGACTGATCTACTTCGAGCGCGAGCAGCGGACGTTCGCCTACCACAACGACGAGGCCAAGACCCGCGCCGCCCAGCATCCGGCGCACGAGAACTGGATGAGCCTCGGCGACGTCGGCTACGTCGACGACGAGGGTTACCTGTACCTCACCGACCGCAAGGCCTTCATGATCATCTCCGGCGGGGTGAACATCTATCCGCAGGCGATCGAGGACGCGCTGATCCTGCACCCGAAGGTCGGCGACGTGGCGGTGTTCGGGGTGCCGAACGAGGAGATGGGCGAGGAAGTGAAGGCGGTGGTCGAGCCGGCGCCGGGCGTTGCGCCCGACGACGACCTCGCCGCCGAACTGCTGGCCTTCGCCCGCGAGCGCCTCGCCCACTACATGGCCCCGCGCTCGGTCGACTTCATCGACGAGATGCCCCGTCTGCCGACCGGCAAGCTCTACAAGCGCATTCTGAAGGACCGCTACTGGAGCGGCCGCGCGATCTGAAAGGACGCACGCGATGGCGAACTACGACGGACGCGGCCTCGTCTCGACCGAGTGGCTGGCCGAGCGCCTCGCCGATCCGAACCTGCGCGTGTTCGACGTCACCGTGCACCTGCGGCCGGCGACGCCGGGCCCCTACGCGATCGAGAGCGGGCGTGCGGACTACGAGGCGGGCCATGTTCCGGGCGCGGCCTTCCTCGACTTGGCAGGCGACCTCTCGGATCCCGATGCGCGCCTGACCTTCACCAAGCCCTCGCTGCAGCGTCTCGCCGCGGCGCTCGGCGCGGCCGGCGTCGGGCCCGAGAGCATGGTGGTCGCCTATTCGACCACGACCCCGATGTGGGCGACGCGGCTCTGGTGGCTGCTGCGCGCCGCCGGCTTCGACAATGCGGCCGTGCTCGACGGGGGGTTTGCGAAATGGAAGGCCGAGGGCCGCCCTGTGGAGACCGGCGAGCGACACTACCCGTCGGCGCAACCGACGCTGGCCGCGCGGCCGGGCGCCTGGGCCGACAAGGACGAGGTGCTGGCGGCGATCGACGATGGCGGCGTCTGCACCATCAATGCGCTGTCGCCGAGCGTCCACAGCGGCGAGTCCGGGACCAACTACGGACGCAAGGGGCACATAGCGGGCAGCCGCAACGTGCCCTACGCGGCGCTGCTGACGCCCGACGGAACCTGGCGGGACGACGCGGAGCTGCGGGCGCTCTTCGCAGGCGTCGGCGCGCTCGAGCGGCCGCGGGCGATCTGCTACTGCGGCGGCGGCATCTCGGCCACGATGGACGCGCTGGCTCTGACCCGGCTCGCCCACCCCTCGGTGGCTGTCTACGACGGCTCGATGTCGGAGTGGAGCCGCGATCATGCGCTGCCGATGGAACTGGGCGACTAGCGAAACGCGGCGCCCTCACGGCGCCGGCAACAACGCAGCCTGATCGTCTGACAACCGCGTGATCGGCCGCCGGGACCAGCCGTAAGCTAACAGTTTGCCGCAGGGGACGCAGGTCGCGTCATGGTTAGCGACCTGTTAACGACCCCCGGCGTGCGGACCCGCGGGGAGGTTGGCGCGCCGGCGCCGCTCCCGTCGGGGGCCTCGACAACCCGCAAGCCCGATGAGGCTCCATGACGACGACACCGGCCGCCACGGCGGCGTGGGCCGAGCCCCACGCGCGCTCCATTGCGTTCAGCCTCTTCTTCGTCTTCGCGGCCGCTGTCGTCGCCCTGACGCCGGCGCCCATGCTGGCGAACCTGTCGCCGCTGCTGGGCGGCGCGCCGTCAGCAGCGGCTGCCGACGAGGACACCAACCTCGTCCCAGCGCCGCCCTTCTACCTGCACGCGGCCAGCCCGGCGGAGGCGGCCCGCGCCGTCCGCTGCCTCACCGACGCGATCTACTACGAGGCGGCCAACGAGCCCGAGGAGGGCCAGCGCGCGGTGGCGCAGGTGGTGGTCAACCGGCTGCGCGATCCGCACTTCCCGAAATCGGTCTGCGGGGTGGTCTACGAGGGCTGGGCGCGGCGCGCCGGCTGCCAGTTCTCGTTCGTCTGCGACGGCTCGATCCGCCGCCGCCATGCCGACCGGGCGATGTGGGACCAGCTGCAGCCTATCGCCGAGCAGGCGCTCAACGGCTACGTGGTCCCCGAGGTCGGCTCGGCGACCCACTACTATGCTCAGTACGTGCGCCCGTACTGGGAGGGCACGGTGGACAAGATCACCCAGATCGGCGCCCACATCTTCTGTTCGTGGAGGGGCCGCGCCGGCTTCGTCAGCTCACTGACGGCAAGCTATGAGGGCGGCGAGTTCGGCGTTTCGGACGCGGTGCTGGACGGCGATGCGGCGCAGCCGGCGCCCGCCAAGACGATCGCCCGCCGGCGCAGCGGCCGCGTCACCGGTCGCCTGCGGGTGGCCTCCAGCGGCCCGGGCGATCCGCGGGCCTGACCCCCGGCGCCTCGCGCCCCGGCGCCCATTGGTCGGCCTCTGAAGTTGGGCTAGGTTCCGCGCCCGCTGGGCCGAGCCGATGCAAGCGGAGGAAAGCCATGTCGCTGAGGATCAATTCGGAAGCCCCCAACTTCACCGCCGACACCACCCAGGGGCGCATCAACTTCCACGACTGGATTGGTAACGGCTGGGCGATCCTCTTCTCGCACCCGAAGGATTTCACGCCGATCTGCACCACCGAGCTCGGCTACATGGCGGGGCTGAAGCCCGAGTTCGACAAGCGCAACACCAAGATCATCGGCCTCTCGGTCGATCCGGTGGAAAACCACGCGCGGTGGGCGAAGGACATCGAGGAGACGCAGGGCCACGCGGTGAACTACCCGATGATCGGCGATCCCGAGCTGAAGGTCGCGATGATGTACGACATGCTGCCCGAAGGCGCCGGCACGACATCGGAGGGCCGCACGCCAGCCGACAACGCCACGGTGCGGTCGGTGTTCATCATCGGGCCCGACAAGAAGATCAAAGTCATGCTCACCTACCCGATGAGCACCGGGCGCAACTTCGACGAGGTGCTGCGGGCGCTGGATTCGGTGCAGCTGACCGCGCGCGAGCCGGTGGCGACGCCTGTGAACTGGAAGCCGGGCGACGACATCATCATCCCGACCTCGGTCTCCGACGAGCAGGCCAAGGCCAAGTGGCCGGGCGGCTGGAAGACGCTGAAGCCCTACCTCCGCATCGCCCCGCAGCCGAAGGGCTGATCGGGGAAAGGGCATGATCTTCGAGACGTTCGCGGCGGGCGGCTGCAAATCGTACCTGGTCGGGTGCGAGGCGACCTGCTCCGCGGTGCTGATCGACCCGGAGATATCGCTCGCCGACCGCTACGTCGGCGCGGTCGGCCAGCACGGCCTCGCCGTCCGCTACGTGGTCGATACTCACACCCACGCCGACCACTTTTCCGCCAGCCGCGACCTCGCGCGGCGGTTTGGCGCGCCGCTGGTGATGCACCGCCTCGCGCCGACCCCCCACGCGGACCTGCGCCTCGACGACGGCGACATGCTGGCGGTCGGCAACCTCAGGCTGAAGGCGCTGCACACGCCCGGCCACACGCGCGACTCCATGTGCCTCGTCATGGACGACCGCGTCTTCACCGGCGACACGCTGCTGATCGGCGGCACGGGCCGCACGGACCTGCCGACCGGCGATCCGCATGCGCTCTACGAGAGCCTGTTCGACAAGCTCCTGAAGCTGTCGGCCGCGACGCTGGTCTTCCCGGCCCACGACTACAAGGGCCTTGGCCACACCACGATCGGCGCCGAGATCGAGAGCAATCCGCGGCTGCAGAAGACCGCGCGCGCCGAGTTCGTCGACATGATGGAAAAGCTGGACCTCGCCGCGCCGACGCACCTGACCGAGGCGCTCAGGGTGAACCTCAGCGGCGGCAAGTCGGTGGCGCAGATGCTGGCCGAGGCGGCCGAGAAGGTGCCGTTCATGTCGCTGTCCGAGCTGGCGGGCCGGCTGGGCGGCAACAGCCGCGATCTCGTCATCCTCGACCTGCGCGAGCGCGACGCCTTCGCCGCCGGCCACATTCCGGGCGCGCGCCACTTGCCGCGCGGCCAGCTGGAGCTGCGGGTCAACACCGAGCTGCCCGACCCAACGGTGCGCATCCTGACCTGCTGCGAGTTCGGCAAGATCTCGACGCTGGCCGCCGCGACGCTGCGCGAGCTCGGCTTCCTGCGCGCCGCAGCGCTCGACGGCGGCATGCAGGCCTGGCGCGACGCCGGGTATCCGGTGGAAAGCTAGCGCGCTCCCGATGGCTGGCCCCGCGGGAGAGCGCGCGCCGATCGGGCAAGCGGTGCGGGCCTCGCTGAGGGACGCAGCGGTCTCCACGGTCCTGCTGCTGGGACCGGCGGCGTTGTTGGGCGCCCTGGTCTGGCCGGCCGGCCTCGCCTTCGTCGCCGCCTACGCGGCCATCCAGCTGACAGGGAACCTCGCGCTGGCGACCTGGCGGCCGGCGCACTTGCGCGTCCGCCAGCAGGGCGTTGTCGCCGCCAAGGGGCGGGGGCAGCCGGTGGCCGATGCGGTCGGCTCGGCAGTCCTGGTGGGCTTCGCGGTCGCCTGGCTCGCCTTCATCCCGCTCGACGTCTTCCGCCTGCATCTCTTGCCAACCCCGCCGCCGTGGATCGCGTGGGGCGGCGGCGCCATGGCGGCGCTCGGCGCGAGCCTGACGATGCTGGCGGTCTGGGAGAACCGCTTCGCCACGCCGAACGTGCAGGACCAGAGCGGCAGCGGCCAGCAGGTGGTCGACACCGGCGTCTACCGCCTCGTCCGCCACCCGATCTACCTCGGCTACTTCCTGCTGATCGGCGGCGCGGCGATCTGGCTCGGCAGCACCGCGGCGGCGCTGATCGGCATGGGCGTCTACCTCGCCGCGACGCTGGGGCGGATCAGGATCGAGGAACGCGACCTCAACGCCCGCCTGCCCGCCTACGCCACCTATGCCCGGCGCGTCCGCGGCCGCCTGATCCCGTTCCTGCTGTAGCAGCTGCGGCTACGCTTGGTCCGCTGCGGCGGGGTCGGTAAAGAGGCGCCATGAAATGTCCGAACTGCGGATCAGAGCTCGCCTCGGCCAAGCGGCATGGCGTCGACGTGGAGGCCTGCCCGTCGTGCAAGGGCCTCTGGCTGAACGTCCAGGAGCTCGACCAGCTGGAGGACGAGGCCTTCGACCTCGGCGACACGCAGAAGGGCACGCTGGTGTTCGCCTCCGAGCCGTCGGACCGCGCCTGCCCCGAGTGCGGCAAGCCGCTGCGCGGCTTCCAGTACCGGCTCTACGACCTGGCGCTGGAATACTGCGAGGCCGGCCATGGCTACTGGCTGGACGCCGGCGAGGACGACCGGGTGCTGGCGCTGATGCGCGAGGAGGAGAATCGCCTGAAGCGCTCGACGCACGCCGAGAGCCTCTGGGCCGCGCACCTCAGGCGCCTGCGCACCGGCGACTTCCTCGAGAAGCTGCGCGACCTGCTGCGCTAGCCTCAGCCTGGCGCGGCCGGCTGCGCCTGACGTGGTTCGACGATCGTGCAGGTGCCTTGGGCGGCGGCGACCAGGCGGCCCTCGTTCTCGATCTCGATGCGCACCACCGACATGCGGCGCGTCATGGCGATGACCTCGGCGGTCGCCCGGCAGACGCCCTTGGTGACCGGCGCGAGGAGGTTGATCTTGAACTCGGTGGTCGCCGCCCAGTGGTTCGGCGGCATGATCGGGTACATCACCGTGCCCAGCACATGGTCGCACAGCGCCGAGAGGCAGCCGCCGTGCATGTTGCCGATGAAGGTCAGCAGCTGCGGCGTCACCTCCATCTCGGCGACCAGCCGTCCCGGCTGAACCTCGGTGACCACAATGCCGAGGAAGCCGTCGATGCCGCTCTTGCCCTTGGCGCCGACGACCCGTTTGCCCCAGGCCTCGTTGAAATGCTCGAATGTCGGTGGGTTCACCCCTGCCCTCCCTTTGCCGTCGGCGCGAAGACGCCGTGCACCGGCGGCGCGCCGGGGGCCTCGCCGGCCAGGACCTGAATCAGACCCTCCAGATCGTCGAACCCCGCGACCTGCCGCGGCAGCTCGGCGAACGGATAGCGGCCCTCGTCGAGCATTTTCAGCGCCGCGCTGTAGGCGGTGACATCGACGCCGAGCGCGCCCTGTACCTTGAGCTCCTTGTAGACGATGTGGTCCGGGTGGAAGCCCGGCGCGCCGGGCTCGCCGCGGGTTCCGGCCACCACCATGGTCGCACCGGTGCGGGCCAGCGCGATCCCTTGCGCGAACGCGGCCGGCGCCTTGGCGGTGACATCGACCACGACGTCGGCGAGGCCGCCGGTCGCGGCTCGCAGCGCCGCGACCGCATCCTCGACGGCGACGTCGACGGCGAGGTCGGCGCCGAAGCTCTTGGCGAGCGCGAGCCGCGGCGCATCGCGCGGCCCTAGGCCGGTGACCATCACGAAGGCCGCGCCGGCCTCCTTCGCCGCGGCCGCCGCACAGAGGCCGCGCACGCCGGGCCCGAGGATGGCGACCACGTCGCCGGGCTTGGTGCCCGGGACCTCGACGCCCCAGCGGATGCCGGCGCCGAGCGGGTTGAAGAGCGTCGCCACCACGGGATCGAGCGCCGCCGGGGTCGGCAGCAGCATCGCGTCGAAGCCGAGGCAGAGATGGGTGGCGTAGCCGCCGCAGAGGTGCGGCGGCGCGTCGGCGTCGACGAAGCCGATCATCGTGCGAAGGCCGTTCTTCTCGCAGCGCCGGTAGAGCCCGGCCTTGCAGGCGGCGCACTCGCGGCACGACTGGAAGACCTCCACGGCGACGCGCTGGCCGGCCGAGACGCCCCAGCGGTCCGCCGCCTCTTGCCCGACCTCCTCCAGTACGCCCACGACCTCGTGGCCGGGGATGAAGGCGTGCCGCGCCGGCAGATGGCCGGTGTACTGCTCGTGGTCGGTGCCGCAGAGGCCGCAGGCCTCGACGCGCAAACGGCCCGTCCGCGGCCCGACGTCGGGGACGTCGTAGCGCCGGCGCTCGAAATGGCGCGGCGAGGTGAGGACCAGCGCCTCGGCGCTCACTTCGCTTCGTCCAGCCGGGCAAACGCGGCGCGCAAGGTCCGCATCGCCTCCACGGCGCGCGGGATTCCGGCGTAGAGCGCCAGGTGGTTGACGATCTCCTCCAGCTCGATCCGGGTCAGGCCGTGGCGCAGGCCCGCCGGGAAGTGGACGTCGAGCTCGGCGCTCGCCCCCAGCGCGATCAGGATGGCGATGACGACGATCGAGCGGTCGCGGCGCGAGAGCTCCGGCCGGCTCCAGATCTCGCCGAACGCCCAGCGGTAGGCGGTGACGCCGAGCTCGCCGAGCAGCGCCTGCATGCGGGCAAGCCCATCCTCCGGCGTCGATCGGCCGCGCGGCGCCGGCGATGGTGGTCAGAACGCTGGCGCCGTCGCGGTCGCGCTCGGCGTCGGACTTGGCGGCGGAAGCCTGCCGATCCGGCAGGGTCTCGACCTTCAGCGCCTCGCGCAGGCCCGCGTCGACTCTGCGGCTGGCGGCCATCGCGGCGGGGAAGCCGGCGTAGGCGGCCACGTGCGGCAGGATCTCCTCGATCTCGGTCTGGGTGAGGCCGTTGCGAAGGCCGATCTGGGTGTGCAGCACCAGCTCGTCCTCGCGGGCCTGGGCGGCGAGCGTGGCGATCACCATCAGCGAGCGGTCGCGGCGGGAAAGCTCCGGGCGCGCCCACATCTCGCCGACCACGTCATAAGCCATGCTGCCGAGCGCGCCCTGGCGGCGGGCGAGGCCGTCGGCGACCCGCTCCGGCTCGCCGGCGGGAAAGAAGATGCGGAAGCTCTCGGCGGCGTCGGCTCGCCGCTCCGCGTGGGTCCTGGACGCCGGCATGCTCGCCTCCCCGTGTCTTGTCCGGCCTGCGTTTAGCGCGGCCGCGGCCTCACCTCAGCTTCGGGAACGCCGGATCGCGGAACGGATCGCCGGTCTTCAGGCGGCTGTGGAAGCCGGACGTGCTGGGCCCGGCGCGGCCGTCGCGGGCCTCGTAGACGGCGTCCTCGCCGAAGAAGCGCAGCGTCAGCGTCCGACGCCGCGCGCCTGGATGGGTCGGCGCGCCGCCGTGCAGCGTCTTCGGATGGAACAGCACCACGTCGCCGGGCGCGGGTGGCGAACGAGACGATGTCCCACGCCGCGCGGTCGGCCTCGATGTCGGGCAGGCGCGGCAACGAGGAGCCCGGATGGGTCGGCGCGGTGTCGTCGTCGGGGTCGAAGCGCGAGCCGTTGTAGAGGACGCCCTTGTGCGAGCCGCGCACGAACTCCAGCGAGTCCTCGGCGGTGGTCGGATCGAAGGTGATCCAGGCGACGGCCAGGTGCCGGCCGGCGATGGCGAGGTAGGATGAGTCCTGGTGCCAGGGCGTGCGACGCGTCTCGCCGCCCTCCTTCAGGAACACCTGCTCGTAGAAGAACCAGACGTCGGGCGCGCCCCAGATGTCGGCGATCAGCGCCGGCAGCGGCGAGGCCTCGAGCATCGGCCGATAGCCTTCCAGGCAGCGCGGATTGAAGAGGTCGTTGAAGAAGACGCCCTCGGTCTTCGACGGCAGGCGGCTGGCGCCGGGGCCCGGGTTGGCGAGGCTCCACTCGTAGGCGGCCTCGGCGGCCGCCAGCGCGGGGGCGCCCAGCGCGTCCTTCAGGAGGACGACGCCATCCTCTTCGTACTGGCGTTGCAGCGACATGGCAGGCGATAGTCGGCGCCTCACGTGCAGGAAGGCAAGTGGCTGAGACAACGACCAATACGGAGCGCGCGGCCTCGGCCGTGCCGGGCGGCGACCAGGACTGGGCCGAGCTGGTCCCGCTGGCGGCGCTGGTGGCCTGGATGGACGCGCGCGGGCTCGGCGAAGGGCCGATCGAGGCGCCGCGGCTGCTGCCCGGCGGCACGCAGAACATCCTGCTGCGCTTTTCCCGCGCCGGCCGCGAGTACGTGCTGCGCCGGCCGCCCAAGCACCTCCGGGCGAACTCCAACGAGACGATGCGGCGCGAGGCGCGGGTGCTGGCGGCGCTGGCCGGCACGGACGTGCGCCACCCGGCGCTGATCGCCGGCGAGCCCAGGGAAGACGTGATCGGCGCGGCCTTCTACCTGATGGAGCCGGTGGAGGGCTTCTGTCCGCGCGACGAGATGCCGGCGCTGCACGCCGGCGATCCGGCGATCCGCCACGAGATGGGCCTTGCAGATGTTCGGCGCAATCGCGGCGCTCGCCAAGGTCGACTGGCGCGCCAAGGGGCTGGACGGGCTCGGCCGGCTGGATGGTTTCCTGGAGCGCCAGGTCCCGCGCTGGCGCGCCCAGCTGGAGAGCTACCAGGAGCACGCGGGCTGGCCGGGCCTCGCCGGCCTGCCGGGCGTCGACGGAGATCGGGCGCTGGCTGGAGGAACACCGGCCGCCGTCGTTCGAGCCCGGCCTGATCCACGGCGACTTCCACTTCGGCAACGTGCTCTTCCGGCGCGACGGCCCGCAGATCGCCGCGATGGTCGACTGGGAGCTGACGACGCTCGGCGATCCGCTGGTGGACCTGGGCGGCGTGCTCTCCGGCTGGCCGCCCGACGGCGCGGATGCCGGCCCGGTGAAGCCGTGGAGCGGCTTTCCGACGCGCGCCGAATTGATCGACCACTATGCGACCATCACCGGCCGGGATGTCAGCCGCGCCGACTGGTACGAGGTGCTGGCCTGCTACAAGATCGGCTGCATCCTCGAGGGCACCTATGCCCGCGCCTGCGCCGGCAAGGCCCCGAAGGTGACCGGCGACTACCTGCACAACAACACGCTGGGCCTCTTCAGGCGCGCGCTGGAGAAGATCGGGGCCTAGGCGTCGCGGGCGTGTCGCCTTAGCCGAGGACCACCAGGACGACGCGGCGGTTCTCGGCGCGGCCCTCGACCGTGGCGTTGGTTGCGGCGATCTGCTGGTCGACGTATTCCTCGGTGGCGCAGCCGCCGATCGTCAGCCCGGCGCCGACGAGCGCCGCGGCCAGGCGGTAGTGCGGTGCATGGGTTCTCATGTCCGTCCTCGGGACCCGGCCCCAGCCGCCCATACAAGCTGTACCCTCGCGCCGCGCACGGCGATCAGGCGAAACCACGAAGCGGTTTTGCCGCGCCCCTACGCGCCCTCCAGCACCGCCTGGCCGGCGATGCGCAGCGGCGCGAACTGGGCGCGGTATTCGCCCGGGGTCATGCCGGTCTCGCGCTTGAAGAGGGTCCGGAAGAAAGCGAGGTCGTCATAACCGACCTTCTCGCTCACCCGCTGCAGCGGTCCCTCGCCGCGCTCGAGCATGGCCTTGGCCTCGGCGATCCGCAGCGCCTGCAGGTAGGCGGCCGGCATCCGCCCGGTCGCCGCCTTGAAGCGCCGCGTGAAGGTGCGGGCGGTCATGCCGGCCGCATCGGCCAGCCGCGCGGTCGAGACCGCCTCGCCGAGATGATCCTGCAGGAAGGCCTCGGCGCGGCGCACCTCGGCGTCGTCGTGGGCCCGGGCGACCGGCGTCACCGAATAGCCGGACTGGCTGATCCGCGGCATCGGCAACAGCAGCGCCTTGGCGGTCTGCACGGCGACCTCGTGGCCGCAGAGCTTCTCGACCAGGTAGAGGCTGACGTCGATCGCCGCGTAGACGCCCCCCGAGCAGAGCAGCCGCGAGTCCTCGGTGACGAACAGGTCGGGCCGCCAGCGCACGTTCGGGAAGCGCGCCGCCAGCTGGTCGCAGAGCGCCCAGTGGCTGGTGGCGAGCCGCCCGTCCAGCAGGCCCGCCTCGGCGAGGTAGGCCGCGCCGACGCAGGCGCCGGCGACCAGCGCGCCTTGCGCATACTGGCGGCGCAGCCAGGGCAGGATGGCGCTGTTCTCGGCGAGTTTCAGGTCGATCTCCAGGCCCGAGCTCGCGACCACCACGACGTCGGTGCGGTCTACGTCGTCGATCGAGCCCTGCGGGGTGATCTCGATGCCGTAGGGGCTGCGCACCGGCCCGCCGTCGAGCGAGACGGCCCGCACGCGAAAGGCTGGCGCGCCCGGCTCGCGGCGCAGCGCCTGCCAGAGCGCGCCGGCGGCGTCGAACACCTCCACCGGCACGATGCCGGTGGAGGCGTGGCCGTCATCGAGCAGCACAACGGTGACGTCCAGCCGGCCGCGATCGCGGGGCTCTCCGATCCGTTGCAGCATGGCGCTTAGCTCCTCGCGCTCCGGCCGCCGCTCAGCCGGCCGTCTCGGGGCCGATCGCGGCGGCGACCTCAGTGATCCGGCTGGCCGGGAAGCCCGAGAGACGCGCGTGCTCGCGGATCGCGTCCTCGTCCTCGGCCAGGTAGATGCAGTAGGTCTTGTCCTTCACCACGAACGACTCCAGCCACTGCGCCCGCTCGCCGAGCTGGGCGAGCGCCGCGTTCGACGTGGCCGCCGCGCCCTTCAGGTCGGCCGCCGAGGCCTGCTCGATGCCGGGAATGTCGCGCTCGATCACATACTTCTTCAAGGTCATCGCTTGCTCCTTCGCTCTAACGTGACCTGAAGATGCGCCTGCAGCGCCGCCGCCGACAGGCGGCGATCCGGACAACAACGGGGGGCGATCGCACCGGAAGGTGACCACGGAGAACACCGAAAACACGGAAAGGCGCGCCCTTTCCCCTCTGCGGCGTCATCCCGGAGAGCCCGCCGCAGGCGGACTTGTCCGGGATCTACTTGCACCAGCGCAGGAAGCAGATCCCGGATCTGCGCCGCTGCGCGGCTTGTCCGGGATGACATTGTGGTGGCGGAAAAGGTGGAGCGCGTACGTGCCTTCCGTGTTTTCCGTGGTTCCAAAAGTCCGCGCTCGGGGGGCCCGCTCCTCACCCCATTTGGAACACTTCCAGCGCCGTCTTGCCGACGATCTTCTGGGCGTTCTCGACCGTGGTGGCGTCGAACACCGCCTGGATGGCGCTGCGGGTGTAGCCGAAGGTCAATTCCTGGTGCGGGTAGTCGGACGACCACATCACCCGGTCGGCGCCGATGCGGTGCAGCAGCTCCAGGCCGGCCGGGTCGGTCATGAAGGTCGCGTAGCAGTGGTTGAACCAGTACCAGCTCGGCGGGTGGGCGAGCTTGGGGTTCATCACGGTCGGGAACGAGTTGTAGATCATGTCGGCGTCGTGGAGCATCGACGCGACCCAGCAGATGCCGCCCTCGGCGAACACGACGCGCAAGCCCGGGAACCGGTCGAAGACGCCGCCGAACGTCAGCTGCGCCCAGATGTGGCGGAAACCCTGCATCTGGGTGAGCACGAAGGTGCCGGCCGCGCCCGGCGCGGCGGTGGGGATCGCCTCGCCGATATGGAAGCAGAGCGGGATGCCGCTTGCCGCGACAGCATCCCAGAACGGATCGAGCTTCGGGTTCGAGTAGAGGATCGGCTCGCCGTCGACGTCCTCGCCGGGCTTGATCGGGACCATCAGGCAGTGCGCGCCCAGCGCCTGGCAGCGCTCGACGCACTCCTTGGCCAGCGCCGGGTCCCAGTAGTTGGGCACCATCACCGGGAAGAGCCGGCCCTTGCCGGCCGCGCAGGCCTCGGCGATCGCCTCGTTGTAGGCGCCGAAGGTCTCGGCGCGGTTCATCATCTTGCCGAACATGAAGAGGCCGAAGAGCCGCTGCGGGAAGATCAGCTCCTTCTCGACGCCCTCGATGTCGAGGTCGGCGAGCCGCGCGTCGATGTCGGTGAAGCCCGGCGTGCACTCCAGCGACGTGCAGAGCGCGGCGGCGACCGGCGGCGGCGTCATCTGCTTGCCGGCGACGGTCAGCTGGTAGCCGCCGTCCTTGAACTCCATCCGCGGCGCCTGGTCCTTCAGCGTCTCGGGGAAGCGGTCGTACCAGTAGTCCGCTTCCAGCATGTGGCTGTCGGCGGAGACGATGACCGTGCCCTCGGGCCAGGCCGTGGTCGCGGCCTGCGGCTTGCGCTGCGGCGAGAGCGCGATCCCGACCATCTCGGGGATCTCGAGGCGACCGATCGTGGGCGGCGTCGTCGGCCATGACCCTCACTCCCTACCTTGTCATCCCGGAGAGCGGCGAAGCGGAGTCGTCCGGGATCTGCTCAGCACCGCGGATGACGGCAGATCCCGGACAGGCCGCTGGCGCGGCCTTCCGGGATGACACTGGGTTGGGCCGGCGCTGGCATCAGTTCAGCGCGCAGACGCGCCCGACTTCGCGTCGGTGTAGCGGCCGGCTTCCCAGGCGACCTCGCCGTTGACCACCACGGCCTCGACGCCGGTGGCGTCGCGGACGTAGCGCATGCCCTCGCCCGGCATGTCGAAGGCGGGCCGCTCGGGGCCGCGGCCGATCGTGGCGGAGTCGAACACCACGACGTCGGCGGCGTAGCCTGCGCGCAGCTCGCCGCGGTCCTTCAGGCCCCAGATCTTCGGCGGTGTCGGAGGTGATCTTCTTCACCGCGCCTTCCAGGCTGAGCGCGCCGGCGCTTGCGGACGAACTCGCTGAACAGGTAGCCGGTGTCGCCGTAGGTGGCGAACGAGGCCAGGTGCGCGCCGCCGTCGCTGGCGCCGATGTGGACCAGCGGGTTGGCCAGCATCGGGCCGATGCGGCCGGTGTCGTCGTGGCCGCGGCTCGCCGCGACGAAGCCGACGTCGAGGCCGTGCTCCAGCGACACGTTGATCAGCGCGCGGGCCGGCGTCTCGCCGCGCTCGGCGGCGATCTCGGCCGAGCGTGCGGCCGGCCAGGTGCGCCGGCGCCTCGTCGCCGCCGCGCACCACCAGCGCGCCCAGGATCGCCATGCCGCCGTCGGGCCCGGCGTCCTCGACCATCTTTTCGGCAGGTCTCGGCGTCCTTCAGCGCGGCGATCCGCTCGGCGAGCGGCAGGCGCAGCACCCGCACCCAGCGCGGCAGGCGGCCGAAGAAGAGGCTGGGGCGCAGCAGCGAGAAGCTGATGTCGATCGGCCGGGTCTGCATCTGCGGCCAGACCCGCGCGCCCCGGGCGAACTGCTCGGCCGACCCGGCGCAGCGCCCGCGGCGCGTTCTCCGGCGCCAGCGCGCTGTCGAACAGCGGCGAGAAGGTGGTGGGGATGTCGTGCTTCAGCGAGAGCTCGGCCAGCTGGTCGATGCGGGCGATGGTGATGTCGGTGGCGTAGAACTCCGGCACGATCTGCAGCATGCGGCCGTGCTCGCCGAGCACCGCCGAAAGCGCGTCGAGCTCGCTCGAACGCGGCGAAGCGCGACGGCACCGGGCCGGGCGTTCTCGTCGACGTCGACGAAGCTGGTGGAAAGGCCGACCGCGCCGGCGTCGAGGCATGGCGCGCAGCACGTCCTGCATCGCGGCGATCTCGTCGGGCCGGGCGGCGCGCTGGTGGGCGTCGGCGCCCATCACCCAGAGCCGGATGACGCTGTGGCCGACCAGCGGGGCGACGTTGATCGAGAGGCTCGGCTCGATGGCGCGCGCGATAGCCGGCGAAGTCCTCCCAGGTCCAGTCGAACGCCTCGGTGAACGCCTCCGGCGGCAGCTCCTCGATCTGCTGGAACATGCCGACCAGCGCCTTGCGGTCGCTCGGCCTTCAAGGGCGCCAGCGACAGCGAGCAGTTGCCGGGCACCACCGAGGTGATCCCGTGCTCCAGCGCCGGCTTGGCCGCGCCGTCCCACAGCAGCTGCACGTCGAAGTGGGTGTGCGGGTCGATGAAGCCCGGCGCGACGACGCGGCCCGCGGCGTCGAGCGTGCGCGCCGCCTCGCCCTCGATCCTCGGCCCGACCGCGGCGATGCGCCCGTCCTTGATCGCCACGTCGCCGAGCGACGCCGGCGCGCGCCGAGCCGTCGACCACCAGGCCGCCCTTGATGAGAAGATCGAACATGGTCCTAAAGGTCCTTGATGAGCGCGAGCCAGGGCCGGCCGACCAGGTCGGCGAGGCTGGCGGCGCCGCCGGCGCGCAACAGGTCGAAGCCGGTCTCGGGATCGAGGGTGACGACGCTGGTCGCGCCGTTGACGTGGCGAAGGCGGATCATCAGCTCGGCCGCGCCGTCGTGGCCGGCGACGATCTCCGCGCCCGCCACCACCGCGTCGTCGAGCGCCGTGGCCGGCGCAAGCTGGACCGCCGGCGCTCATGCCGGCGGCGGCTCCACGAACACCACGTCGCTGCCGAGCATCAGGCCGCGCGGCCGGCGCATGGCGAAGATGTGCAGGTTCCAGCCGCGGATCTGCTCCATGGCGGCCTCCAGCGGCTCGCCGGGCAGGGCGCGCGCCGCGAGCGCCTCGAGCGTCTCGTCGGGCTCGGGCGTGACGAAGCGGCGCTGGCGGGCGAGGGGCGCAAGGGTCATGGCGCCATGGTCGGCGCCGCGAGCCCTCTCGTCAACGTAGACGTGAGGGAAAGTGAAACGCGTTTCAGCTTTCAGCGGGCATAGGCGCTTAGGCCCTAGCCGCCGCGGATATGGACGCCCAGCGCCCGCAACGGCGCGGATTGCCGCTCGGGGATCGAGGCGTCGGCGCGCGGGCCCACGTTGATCAGCAGGTTGCCGCCGCGCGTGGTGACGTCGTCGTAAAGGGCGATCAGGGCCGCGGACGACATGAAGTCCTCGTCGCGCCGCCGAAGCCCGCGCCGGCGCTGTACACGGCGGTGCGGGTAGCGCCGCAACCCGCGTCCTCCAAGCAAAGGTTGTAACAGGGGGGACTTGCAATGCGGCGACGAGGACCGGCCGCGCGCCGCTGATCAGGCCTCGGGCCGGAAGGTGTTCTCGATCGCGCCGACGCCCTCGATCTCGATGCGCACCTTATCGCCGTCCTTGAGGAACTGCGGCGGGCGCATCGCCGAGCCGACGCCGGAGGGCGTGCCGGTGTAGATCAGGTCGCCGGGCTCCAGCGTCATCACCTGCGACAGCTCTTCCAGCTGCGCCCAGACGTCGAACACCAGGTGGCGGGTGTTGGATTCCTGGCGCTTCTCGCCGTTGACGAAGGCGCGGATCGGCAGCGCGTGCGGATCGGGGACCTCGTCGGACGTGATGATCCAGGGCCCGAACGGCGCATGGGTGTCGAACGACTTGCCGAGCACCCACTGGCTGGTGCGCATCTGCCAGTCGCGCACGGAAACGTCGTTGCCGGCGCACCAGCCGAACACGGCGGCGGGCGCCGCCGCGCGGGAGATGTGGCGGGCCTTGACGCCGATCACCGCCACCAGCTCGGCCTCGTAGTCGGTCCGCTCCGAGGCCTTCGGCAACTGGGCGTCGGCGAACGGGCCGTGCGCGGCGGTGGCGGCCTTCGAGAACCAGATCTGCCGCTCCGGCGTCTGCTGCCCGGTCTCGGCGATGTGGTCGGCGTAGTTGAGCCCGATCGCCATGATCTTGCCGGGGCGCGGGATCGGCGCGAGCCAGGTGACGGAATTGGCCGCGATCAGCGTGTCCGTGCGGCTCGCCGCCGCCTGGGCGTCGGCCTTCAGCTGCGGCCAGCGCGCGATCAGCTCGATCATGTCCCGCGGCAGGCCGGCGCGAGAGATCGGCGCGATCCGCCCGTCCGGCGCCACCGCGCCCAGCTCAGGCGCTCCGCCCGGCGTCTGGAAGGTGATGAGGCGCATGGGATCCTCCCGACTGTTCGCCGGGGGCATACGCGCCGGCCGCTCTCTCCGCGTCAAGCCGCTCAGCCCGATGGCGCTTTGCCCGAAGTCACCGTCGGCCGGTCGTGTCTCAGCGACGCCGCCAGCGCGACGACTGGCGACATACCGTGAACGATTAAGGGTCCCGCACCATCAGGGGGCGAGCGCCGGACACAACCTGCTTCGACGCTTTCTCACACTGCGCCATCGCCGGGTAGGTCGGCCATGAGGGCGGGGACGGGAATGACCCTCCCCGCCCCTTGCCTCAGTTTACCTTTTCCAGCACGTGGATGGCGCAGGCCGAGCCCATGCCGACCACGTGGGTGAGGCCGATGCGGGCGCCCTCGACCTGGCGCTTGCCGGCTTCGCCGCGCAGGTGCGTGGTCACCTCGTAGATGTTGGCGATGCCGGTGGCGCCGAGCGGATGGCCCTTGGAGAGCAGGCCGCCGGAGACATTCACCGGCACGCGGCCGCCGAGCGCCGTCTCGCCGCTGTCGATCATCCGGCCGCCCTCGCCGTCGGCGCAGAGTCCGAGGTTCTCGTAGTGGACGATCTCGGCGGTGGCGAAGCAGTCGTGCAGCTCGACGAGGTTGACGTCCTCGGGCCCGACGCCGGCCTGTTCGTAGGCCGCCTTGGCCGCCAGGCGCGTCACCGCGTTGAAGTCCGGCATCACCAGGTTGCGCGGGGTGTAGGGGTCGGACGTCATCGCCGAGGCGCGCACCCGCACCGCCCGCTTCGTCAGGCCATGCTTCTTGGCGTAGTCCTCAGAGCAGATCACCGCGGCGGCCGAGCCGTCGACGTTCACCGAGCACATCAGCTTGGTGTTGGGGTACGAGATCATCTCCGCGCCCATCACTTCCTGGAGCGGGGTTTCGATCTGGTACATCGCCTTCGGGTTCAGGGTGGAGTGGTGGTGGTTCTTCACCGACACCTTGGCGAACTGCTCGAAGCTGGTGCCGTACTGGCGCGTGTGCTCCATGCCGACGTGGGCGAACACCGACGGCATGGTGCCGGAGCCGAGGAGGCCCTCCGTCGGGATGCCGGCGCCGCCGCCACCGCCGCCCAAGAGGCCCCTGCCCATCTGCTCGACGCCGACGCAGAGCACCACGTCGTACTGGCCGGCCTTGATCGCCATGAAGCCTTCGCGGAAGGCGGTGGCGCCGGTGGCGCAGGCGTTGGCGACATTGACCACCGGGATGCCGGTCTGGCCGATCTCCTGCAGCACGCGCTGGCCGACCATGCCGCTGGCCTGGCCGAGGTTGCCGCAATAGAGCGCCTGCATGTCCTGGATGGTCAGGCCGGCGTCATCGAGGGCCATCAGGGCGGCCTCGGCGCCGAGGTTGGGGACGGTCCGGTCCGGAAAGCGGCCGAACTTAATCATGTCGGTTCCGACGACGTAGACTTCGGTCATGGCGCTTGGCTCCTCAGGCCGGAACGAAGAAGTAGGAGAGATAGGAGTTGCCGTCCTTGTCCTTCCGGCCGGCGTCGCGGAAGACGACCTTGACGGGCATGTCGAACTTGATGGCCTCGGGCGAGGGGACCATGTCGACCAGGTTGCCTTTCAGGCAGCCGCCGCCGTCCAGGTCCACGATGGCCGAGATGAACGGCACCGGCACGCCCGGGAAGTTCCGGTGCACGACGGTGTAATTGTAGAGCTTGCCGTCGTTGGAGAGCTTTACGGCCTTCATCTGGTTGCGCGTTCCGCAGGCCGCGCAGACCATGCGCTGGCCGAGGAAGATCTCGCCGCACGCGCCGCATTTGTAGCCTTCCAGGTAGGGCTCGCCGCCATCCGGGATCTTCAGATAGGGCACGACGGGCAACGGCTTGGTCGCGGTCTCGGCTTCCGGCATCGGCTCCCTCCGGTCGTCCGGGCGGCGCGCGCCCGAGTTGGCCGGCAAACTATACCCAGGCGGGCGATTGACAACGGCTCCCCAACGTAAGTCGGCGCACAATTCCATGCGAGGCGGGGCCAAACCTTGCGTATTTGTCACGCGCCGCGGGCTTGGAAGCGCTTGCTTTCCCCGGGCGGAATAGCCCTCAACTGCGCATGCGACCGAGCAGCGCCGTTGGGAGACCGCCAGCATTGAGTGATCCGGCCAAGTCAGTGCGCGCTTCGTCGGAACCTGCACGTGGCATGACGCTTGGCGTCATCTTCAGCTTCTCGGCGGGCGCCCTGCCGCTGTCGGCCATGGGCACGGCGGGGCAGATCTACCTGCAGCCCTACATGGCCAAGAACCTGGGCCTGAGCCTCGTCACCATCGCGGCGGCCTTCTTCATCGTGCGGATGGTGGACCTCGGCGTCGATCCGCTGCTGGCGCTGATCATGGACCGCACCCGCTCGAGGATCGGGCGCTACCGCCTGTGGATGTTCGTCGGCATGCCGGTGCTGGCGGTCGCGGTCTATGCGCTCTACTTCGCCAAGCCGGGCATCAGCGAGACATACCTGGTCATCTGGCTCTTCGTGCAGGCGCTCGGCGGGTCGCTGATCGGCCTGTCGCGCGCGGCGTGGAGCGCCAATCTGGTCACCCAGTACGAGCAGCGCTCGCGCTTCTACGGCTACCAGGCCGCGCTCGGCGCGGTCGGCACCTTCGTCGCGCTGTTCATCCCGGTGCTGGCGCCGCCGATCGCCGCGCTGCTGCACATGCAGGCGCCGAACAACGTCCACCTGATCGGCTGGACCATCCTGGCGCTGATGCCCATCGGCGGCCTGATCACCGGGCTGCTGGTGCCTGAGAAGATCAACGTCGACGTTCCGTCGCGGCGCTTCGCCGCCCGCGACTACTGGGAGCTGGCCACCAAGCCCGAGGTGATGCGGCTGTCGTTCTCGGCGTTCGCCTTGACGCTCGGTCCGTTCTGGATGGGCAACCTCTACCTCTTCTTCTTCACCGACGCGCGCGGCTTCACCGAGCAGACCGCCTCGGGCCTGCTGATCTTCTATGTGGCCGCCGGGGTCGCCGCGGCCCCCTTCGTCGGGCTGATCGGCTCGCGCTTCACCAAGCACCGCACGATGATCGGCGCGACCATCCTCTATTCGGTGGGCCTTTGCTCGGTGCTGATCCTGCCGAAGGCCAACTTCTGGGCCACGGCGCCGGTGATGATGTGGTGCGGCGCCAACGCCATCGGCTTCGACCTGATGACCAGCGCCATGATGGCCGACGTCGGCGACCAGGTGCGCCTGGAGCAGGGCAAGGAGCGGATGGCCCTGCTGTTCGCCCTCACCGGCCTCGCCGCCAAGCTGGCCGCGGCCGGCGCCGTGATCATCGCCTATCCGCTGCTGCAATGGGCCGGCTACCAGCCGAAGGCCGGCGCTCACAACACGCCGGCGGCGATCGACCATCTGCAGGCGATCTTCATCATCGGGCCGATCTTCTGGGTGGCGCTCGGCGGCCTCTGCTTCCTCGGCTGGAAGCTCGATGCGCGCAAGCACGCGACCATCCGCGAGGAACTCGACGCGCGCGACGCCCTGATCGCCCAGCAGAGCGCGCTGGACGGCGGCATCGTCCAGCATGGAGTCATGGACGTCGGGGTCGTCTGAGGCGCGAGCCGCGCCCGCCGCGCCCTCTTCGGCATCAACCGTTGTCCGCCGCCGCTTTTCGATGTTGTCTCTGGCTGGGAACCGGGGGGAGCGAAATGCGCCAGGGGCTTGCCAAGCTTGCGACTGTCTGCCTGCCGACGCTGCTGAGCGGGTGCCTCGCCATGGGCGACATCGACCACCGCGCGACCACGTTCGACCAGGGCGTGGGCTCGTTCCAGAACCGCGCAATCCTGCTGAATCTGGCGCGCGCCAGCCTCAAGGAGCCGATGTATTTCGTATCGGTCGGAACGACGAACGCTCAGGGGCTGTCGGATTTCAGGGCCAGCATGCCGAGCTTCGAAGAAGGGCCCAAACTGACGCCGACACTGCACGCCTATACATTCAGTCCCGGCGGATCGACCTATTGGGACAACCAGACGTACACCAACACGCAAATGAACGTGTTCAGTACGCACGACTTTTATCAAGGGTTGATGTCGCCTCTAACCCTCGATGAGATCAACCTATTGCTGCACCAGGGCTATCAACGACAGCTGCTGTTCTTCCTGACCATCGCGAAGGCCAAGATCACGCCGCTCGGACCAGACTTCAAGCCGGATCCGAACCGCCCACCCTACTACCTCTACAACGACCCGGACGGCGCGCAGACCAACTACCAGGAATTCGTGGGCCACATCGAACTGGCCATGGAGGCCGGGCTGACCACCGACGTGGCCGTCGAGCCCAAGGCCGACGAGAGCGGCTCGGCCGACCAGGTGATTGCGGCCGCGCCGGCGCCGCCGTCCGCGCCGGGCGCGAAGAGCGGCGGCGTCGAGTTCGTCGTCAAAGCCGCGGCGAAACCGGCGCCGAGAGTCGTCGAGTGCCTCGACGAAGCGCTGCAGTCGACGCGGGGGCATACCTTCGTGAAGGCGCTGAAAGCGCAGCACCAGCCCGTGCACCTCTGCGGGGAGGCCGCCGCCGGACCGCAGAAGAACGTCGTCTTCTGGCGCGACAGCAACGGCCAGGTCGAAGCCCAGCAGATAGAGATCGTCTTCAGATCGACCTACGAGATATTCCGGTATCTCGGCGCGCTCATCAACGAGCAGGACACAAAGGACGCTCGGGATTGCGCGAACCAGCCGTCCCACGCCGCGCCGACGATCTGCGACTACACGATGCCTGACACGCCGACGCCGATCGGTCCGCTGTTTCGGGTCGAACCCGGCAGCGTCGCCGAGACCTGCTTCACGGCGGTCACCTACTCGAACCGTCGCTATTGCGTTCCGAACGGCGGTCAGGATCTCGACATGACCAAGGACGTCTTCAACATCCTGATCTCGCTGATCGCCTTGAAGCAATCGCCGGGAGATCTGCCGACGCCGCAGGCCGTTCTCCTGCAATAGGCGATCGCCGACCCCTCAGACGATCGCCAGGTCGCGAAACTCGGGCGCCACCGCCGCGTAGGCGCGCGGCGGCGACAGCCGCAGCCGCGCGCGGGCCGCCTCCAGCGGCTCGAACATCATGCGCTCGTAGTCTTCGCCGGGCAGCCACGCCGCGCGCCTGGCGCGCACCCGCGCCTCGAGGATGGCCAGGCGCGCCTTGGCCGCCGCCGGCCCATGGCAGCGCAGGAACCCGCCGGTGACGATCAGCGCCCAGCCCGGCCCGCGCACCTCCTGGTAGGAGAAAGCGGCCAGACACATCTCCCCGAGCGCGTCGCAGCCGTAGCCGGTCAGCACGTGCCAGACATCGTGCAGATCGCGGATGCGCCGAAACCACCAGGCGTAGGGATGACGCTGATCGAGCTCCTGCTCGGGCACGCCCTTGTGGCTCTCGTCGATCAGACCCTTTGCCGACACATGCTGGGTGGCCTGGAAGTCGCGGTAGGCCGCCCCGACGCTGCCCGGCGGGAAACTGGCGACCCAACCAGGATCGAGGAGCCGATCGGAGAACTCCACCCGCTCGTAGGCGATGCGTCCGCCCTCGGCGGTCTCCAACAGCCGGGCGTAGTCCTCGGCGTACGCCCGGCCGTTCAGTGCGAACATGATCTCGAAGACTTCGGCGGTGTCCTCCTTGTTCTTGAACAGGCGCTGCAGCGCGCGGACCGCGCGCGCCCAGTCGTAGCGCGGCCGACTGGACTTCCCTGGCGACTGGCCCGGTCCGGCGGCCGCCGCCTCGTCCGTAAGGCTTCCGGCGGTTCCGGTCACACAGATGATCCAGCCCTGCTGGCGGGACGCGCCCGCGTTTGTGCGGTCATCCGTGGACGACCCCTGGTCTGCAGCCGGACCACCCCGGCGCACATCGGCCAGCTTTCTCACGGCGCCTTTCGAGTCAAGTGCGCCCGCGGCTGCGTGGACGCTGGCAGACGCTTCGCCTAAACCGCAGCGGTCGGGGGCGGGCTGATGCTGCGCAGTTTCGAGACCAAGGCCGGGCCCAAGCGCATCCTCGCGATCGACGGCGGCGGCATCCGCGGCGCGCTCGCGGTGGGCCTGATCGCCAGGATCGAGGCCGCCTTGCGCGAGAAGCTCGGGCGCAAGGACTTGGTGCTCTCCGACTACTTCGACCTGATCGGCGGCACTTCGACCGGCGCGATCGTCGCCGCGGGGCTGGCGCTGGGGCGCAGCGCCGAGGATCTCGCCCAGCTCTATCGGACGCTGGGACCGCGCGTGTTCCACGGCGGCGGGTTCCGGGTGCCGCTGATCCAGCCGCGGTTCGACCCGAAGATGCTGGAGGAAGTGATCATCGAGGAGCTGGGTCAGGCGACGCTGGGCACGGCCGACTGGAAGACCGGCTTCGCCGCCATCGCCAAGCGGGTCGACACCGGCTCGTCCTGGATCCTGACCAACTGTCCGCGGGCGAAGTACTGGGAGGGCGATCCGGAGGAGAACGCCCGCGAGCCCGATCCCGCCAAGCGCAAGACGGTGCCCAACCGCGACTACCCGCTCGCCCGCGTCGTACAGGCCAGCGCCGCCGCGCCGTTCTATTTCGACATGGTGCGCATCGAGGTGACGCGCGGCGACGCCGGCGCTTTCTTCGACGGGGCGGTGACGCCGCACGGCAATCCCGCCCTGCAACTGGCGATGACCGCGCTGGCGCCCGCCTACGGGCTCGGCTGGGAAGCGGGCGCCGACAAGCTGTTGATCGTCTCGGTCGGCACCGGCCAGCACCGCCCGATCCGGCCGGAATGGGCGAAGCGGCCGGCCCGGCTGGCGATCTGGAAGGCGCTGCACGCGCTGACGTCGCTGAGCTACGACACCAGCCAGCTCGCCATCTCGGTGCTGCAGTGGCTGGGAACCTCGCCGCAGCCCTGGATCATCAACAGCGAGATCGGCTCGTTGCAGGGCGCCTCGCCGGGGCCGCCGCTGTGGACCTTCATCCGCTACGACGCCCCGCTGGAGGCGCACTGGCTGGCCCAGCACATGGCCGATCCCGCCGCCGGACGATCTGCTGCCCAAGCTTTCGCGGCTCGACGACGACCGCCAGGTGCCGGCGCTCTACGACATCGGCCTGAAGGTCGGCGAGCGGCTGGTGAATCCCGACCACTTCCCCGACGCCTTCGACCCGCCAGCGGCCTAAGCGCCCGCCCGCGTCGGGGCGATGGGGCCGCAGGTCTCGTGCTCGACCGTCGCCTTCTCGTCGAGCTGGCAGGCTGGCCATGCCCTCGAAGCCGCAGACCACGCCGCCGCCGCCGTGGGCGCAGGTCCAGGTCGCCGGCTGCGGCGTGGCGGCGTGGAAGCGGAACGAGGTGGCGGCCGCGAAGCCGCGGCAGAGGTTGTCGGCCTGCGTCTGCGCCGCCGCCAGGGTCCGCGCGTGCGCCGCCGCCTCGTCCGGCGCGGCGGCCGCCAGCTGCGGCTGGAAGAGCGCCAGCTGCCGCACGCTCGGGCTCCAGACGTCCTCGCTGGTGACCCGGCGGGCGGTCAGGAGGTCGGCCGCCTCGCGCCGGTACGCGCCTTCCGGGAAGCGGGCGATGTGGTCGCGCAGCGCCTGGCAGCTGCCGGCCGGGCGCGCGGCCCAGGCCAGCCGCTCCGCGCCGCGTCGGCCGCTCGCCCATCCGGCAGGCGCCGCAGAAGTCGGAGAGCGCGGGCTGCGCGCCGGGCAGCGTGCAGATGTTCGAGGCGACGCCGAAGGTGTTGAAGGCGAAGAGCGCCACCGCCGCCAGCGCGCCGCTGGAGGTGGCGCCGTAGACGAGCCGCCGCATGACGCGCTTCGTCGGCCCCTTCGGCGCCGGCGTCGGGCCGTTCTCCAGCTTGGCGCGGATCACGGCGACGAGGTCCTGGAAGAACGGATCGCGCGGGCGCGCCGCGCCAGCCGGTCAGGTCGATCGCCTGCAGCTCGCCGAAGCCCAGCGGCGGGGCGACCTTGTCGATCATCACCGGCACCAGGATGCCGCGGCCCATCGCCCGGCCGGCCTCGTCGCGCACGAACGCGCCCTCGACCCCGACGCTGCCTTGCGACCAGACCACCACGACGCACTTGGCCGAGTGCAGGGCGTCGGCGATGTTCTCGCGCCAGCTCTCGCCGCCCGGCAGGCCGCGGTCCCACCAGATCGAAAGGCCCGGCCTTCTCCAGCGCCTTCGCCAGCCGGCCGACGCGCACCTCGTCCTCGCGCTTGTAGGAGATGAAGACGTCGCTCATTTGCCGGCCTCCCCCGCCGGCGCGCTGGCGATAGACCTCGAGCCACTTCTGGTCGTCGGCAGCCAGCAGGTTCTTCGCCTGCAGCCCTTCGAGATAGGCGACCACGTCGGCCCAGCGCACGCCGGAGCCGGGATAGGTGGCAAGCCGCGCCATCAGCACCACCACGGCGCGTGCCACTGGCGCCAGGCCCGGATTGGCGGCCGCGACAACGCGCTGCAGCGGCAGCGCCTCGGCGTAGCTCTTCTGTGCATCGGCGGCGTCGCCCGCGGCCGCCTGCGCATCGCCGATGCGGGCGAGCGTATAGGCGACGTCGGCTTGGCCCTGCGCCGAACCGGGCGCGGCCGCCGCGAGCTTGCGGCAGATCGCCAGGCTCTCCTGGTAGTCGCCGAGCGCGCCGTGCGTGTCCTTCTGCGCCATGGCGACGTCGCCGAGCTGGTTGAGCTTGACGGCCAGGTCGCGCTGCAGCCCGGCCTCGGCCGGCGCGGCGTCCGCGCGCTTGCGGCTCGCGGCGACGGCCGCCTCGAACATCCTGCGCGCGCCGGCGAGGTCGCCGCCTTGCAAGAGCGCGGCCCCGAGCTTCTGGGTGACCAGGTCGAGCACCCGCGCGTCCTGCGCCGAGCTCGGGTCGGCGGCCGCCAGCTTGGCGATGATGTCGTAGCCCTCCTGGAACGCCTTCACGGCATCGGCGGGCGTGGCGGCCGTGTCGCCGACGTTGATCAGGCCGATCGAGATGTCGCGCCGGGCCTCGACCGAGCTCGGATCGGCGGCGGCCAGGCGCCTGCAAATCGGCGAGCGATTCGGCGTAGGCCGCCTGCGCGCCGGCGCGGTCGCCCTGACCGATCAGCGCCCCACCCTCGAAGCCAAGGCCGATCGAGACGTCGCGCTGGGCGAGCGACGAGCTGGGGTCGGCCGCAGCCAGCTTGCGGGCGATCGCCAGACCGGCCTCGAAGTCCTTGCGCGCGCCGGTCGCGTCGCCGAGCACTTGCAGCACCCCGCCGTGCTTGTTGAGGTCGACCAGCAGGTCGCGCTGCGCCTCCGTCGAGCCCGGCGACGCGGCCGCCAGCTTCGCATCGATCGCCAGCGTCGCCTCGAACGACGTGCGCGCCGCGGCAAGATCGCCGCGCATCACCGCAAGGCTGCCGAGGCGCTCGTTGCCCGCGGCGAGGTCGCGCTGGTCCTGGGTCGAGCCCGGGCTCGCCGCGGCCAGCTTCTGGAACTCGGCCAGGGCGGCGCGGTAGTTGGTCTCCGCGCCGGCGAGATCGCCCTGCCCCATCAGCGCGTCGCCCAGTTCCTCCTCTCCCGTCGCCAGGTCGACCTGCGCGCCGGTGAAGCTCGGATCGATGGCGGCGGCCCGGCGCAGGAAGGCGATCGCCTCCTCCTCGTCGCGCCGGCTGGCCGCCAGGTCGCCCTGCGCGGCGACCAGCTCGCCCAGGTTCTCCAGCACCACGCCGACGTCGCGCTGGCCCCTGGCCGACTTCGGATCGGCCTCGGCGGCCCTCCGATCGATGTCGAGCGCCTGCTCGTAGTCCTTGCGCGCGCCGGCGAGGTCGGACTGGCGCACCAGCACGTCGGCGAGCTGGTCGAGGCTGGCCGCCAGGTCGCGCTGCGCCTCCATCGAGCCGGGATCGGCGCCGGCGAGCTCGCCGAGGATCGCGAGGTTGGCCTCGTAGACCTTGCGCGACGCCGCCAGATCGCCCTGCGCGGCCTCGACGTTGGCGAGCTTGGTCATCGTCACCGAGACGTCGCGCTGCAGGCCGACGCCGGTCGGATTGGCGGCCGCCAGCTTCTGGGCGATGGCCGCGGCCTGTTCGTCCTGGGCGCGGGCGCCGGCGAGGTCGTCCTGCAGCTGGGCGACATAGGCCAGGCGCACGAGGTCGATCTCGACGTCGCGCTGGGCGAGCTCAGAGGCCGGCGCGGCCGCGGCGGCCTTGCGGTCGATCTCCAGGCACGCTTCGAACGCCTTGCGCGCGCCGGCGAGGTCGTCCTCGGTCTGCTTGACGTCGCCGACTTCCATCAGCGCCACCGAGCGGTCGCGGTCGGTGGCCGCGGTCTTCGCGGCCTCGCCGGCCGCCGCGCCGGCGTCGGCCGTCCGGCCGGCTTGGATGTAGAGCCGCGTCAGCTCCACCCAGTCCCAGTTCTCGCCGGGATCGAGCTTGGCCACCTCTTCGAAACGCGCGATCACCGAGGCGGTGTCGACCTTGCCGCGGTCGCGCGCCTCCAGCGCCAGCTCGGCGATCCGCCGGCCCTCGGCGGCGCTGGAGATATCCTCGGCCTTGCGCCGCGCCGCGTCGCGCGCCTCCCTGAGCTTGTCGAGGATCGAGAGGGCGCCGACCTCGTCGCCGTCGTTGAACTTCGCCAGCGCCGCCGCGCCGTCCGGCGTCGAGGCGATGTCGGTCACGGCGCCGCGGAAGACGGAGATCTCCACCGAGTAAGCCTCGTCCTTGGCCGCGAGCTCGGCGACATAGTGGTCCTGGGCGGCGACCAGCGCGGCGCGCTGGGCCGCGCCGGCCTTCACCTGCGCCGTCAGCCGGTCGATCTGGGCGCGGTCGGCGCGGATCGCGGCGTCGGCCGAGCGCTGCTCGGCGGCCTGGGTGGCGGAAGCGGCGAAGAGGGCGGCCGCCACCTCGGCGTGCGGATCGACCATCGCTGCGGCGTCGGCGGACCCGGCGCCAAGGAACGTCGCGGCGAGCGCGGCGACGATCGCCGCGCCAAGCAGCGCCGTTCGCTTGCAGCCACCCATCACGCTTCCCTGCGCGATCCGACGGCGGCGATCTTAACGCACGGGCGCGCCTTCCATACAATCGGCGGTGCATGGGCGAAGACTCCGACAGCGCGCCGGCCGGCGCCGCGCATTCCGACCGCGGCGGGCAGTCGGAAGGCCGGCTGCCGCTCGTCCTCACGGTCGGCTTCACCGGCCACCGCTCGCTCGCTGACGCGGCGGCGGCGAGCCGGCTGATCGCCGCGGCGTTCGACGACGTGAAGGCGGCGCTCGAGGGCCTGGCTGCCTTGCCCCTGGCGCAGGCCTACGAGGGCAGGCCGCGGCTGCGGCTGCTGGCGGGCGGCGCGCCGGGCGCCGACCGGCTCGCGCAGGAAGCCTGGCGCGCCGGCAAGCTCGGCGAGCTGCACGCCATCTACCCGTTCCACGATCCGGCGACCGGCGGCGCGGCCACCGACGATCCGGCCAAGGGCGACCCCGCCACCCTGGTCGATCCGGGCCCCGAGTTCGGGGCCTGGACCGGGCTCGACGCGCTCGGGCTGGGCCTCGAGCCCGACCAGGCGCACGCCGAGGTCGGACGCTGGCTGGTGCGGCACGCCGACCTGCTGGTGGCCTGGTGGGACGGCGAGAAAGGCCGCGGTCTCGGCGGCGCCAACGACACCATCCGCCGGGCGCTGGAGCGCGGCCTGCCGGTGGTCTGGCTGGCGCCGGGCGCGCCGGCGGCGCGGCTGATCAGCCTCGCGGACGCCGGCCGACAGGCCGACGCGACCGAGGCGCTCGCCGAGCCCGAGTCAGTCGCCGTCCCGCTGACGCCGGCCGCGCTGGCCGACATCCTGGCGCCGGCGCTGCGACCGCCGCCCGAGGCGGGCCCGGAGGCCGACCACGCCGACGCCGCGGCGCGGCGCGACTACGCCAGCCTCGATCCGACCGCGCCGCGGCCCGGCCCGGTCGGCCTCGCGCGCCGGCTGGCCGACCGCAGCCTCTGGCGCTCGTTCAAGCTGTTCGAGCGGGTCGCGGGGGGCCGACGGCCGCCGGCGCGGCAGAGCCGGCCGCCGCCCGCCGCGGTCGCCGCCCAGCCGGGGTTTGCGCGGCTGCAACAGGCCGCCGACGACGCCGAGGCGCGCGCCAGCCAGCTGAGCAACATCCACCGCTCCGAGCAGCTGCTGCTGATCGTGATCGCGACGCTGGCGGTGTTCTTCGGCGCGCTGCCGGCGCTGGAGGTGGTCCGTGACTTCCACCTGGTTTTCGCCGGCATCGAATTCGGGCTCGGCCTGATCGCCTTCGGGGTGACGGTGGCGGCGCAGGGCGCGCATCGGCACCGGCGCTGGAGCGACGCGCGGCGGCTGGCGGAGCGCTTGAGGAGCGCGACCACCACGTGGCCGCTGGGTTTCGATATCGCCGACGTCCACGTCGCGCCGGCGTACGCCTGGACCGAGTGGCGGGCGCAGGCGGTGTTGCGGGCCGCGGGTCCCCGTCGCGGGTGGATCACCCGTCCCCGCTTCGAGGAGACCGCGGCGTGGGCGGCCGGCGAGCTGATCGACGGCCAGATCGACTATCACCGGCGCCAGCACGGGACGGCCGAGCACATCGAGCGCAGCCTCGGCTGGACCGAGAACATCGCCTTCCTGCTGCTGATGGGCGTGCTCGCCGCCTACCTCGTGCTCGGGGCGCGCTCGCCGCACTGGTTTGCCGGCCTCGTCACGCTGGTGAGCGCCTTCGCGCCAGCCGTCGCGGCGGGCTGCCTGGCGCTGGAAGCGACCAACGGCTTTCGCGAGCTGAAGGAGCGCAACGCGCGGCTCGCCGGCGCCTTCGAGGCCGAGAAGGCGCGGCTCGGGCCGGTCGGCGGGGCGGCCTACCATCACGTCGTCGCGGTGATGCGGCGCGCGGCGCAGCTGCGGGTCGACGACGCCGACGCCTGGCGCGACCGGCTGCTCCGGCGCCGCATCGTGCGCGGCGCCTGAGTAGGCAAGCGCCGCTACAGCGGCGAACGATCAGGTCCCCTTCCAGCTCTCGACGTAGCGGGTGTTCTCGACGGCCGTGGCTGGCTCGGCGACGTCGAGCGGATCGCGCGTGTCGATCATCACCGCGTATTCGTCGGTGGCGGGCTTGGGCTGGCTGAGCATGTTCTTCAGCGCCTTCGGGTGCGGCCCGTGGGTGAAGCCGGACGGGTGGAAGGTGAGCATCCCCGGCTTGATGTCGTCGCGGCTGAAGAAGTCGCCGGCGTGGTAGAAGATCACCTCGTCGTAGTCGTCGTTGTTGTGGAAGAACGGCACCTTCAGCGCGCCCGGATCGGTCTCGAACGGGCGCGGGGACGAAGGTGCAGACCACGAAGCGGTCGGAGACGAAGGTCGCGTGGACCGACGGCGGGATGTGGTAGCGGTGGCTGGAGACCGGGCGGATGTCGCGCACGTTGAGCTGCACCGGCGCGAGGTCGCCGTGCCAGCCGACCGCGTCGAGCGGATTGTAAGGGTAGGTCGCCACCGAGACCTCGCCCCGCTTCTTCACCTCCACCGGACCTCGCCGGGCGCCGCCTGCTGCGCCTTGAACGCCTCGTCCAGCCTCGGCGTGTCCAGCATCGCCGGATCGAAGATGGCGGTGCGGGCCGAGCAGCCCGCGCTCGGGCAGCATGAAGTGGGCGCCGGTGGCCTGGATCACAGGAACGCCGCGTCCGCTTCCGGCGCCAGCCGCCACATGGTGCCGCGCGGCAGGTAGAGGTAGTCGCCGGCCTCGAACGCGAGATGGCCGAAGTCGCAGAAGAGATCGCCGTGGCCCTGGTGGACGAAAAGCAAGGTGTCGCCGTCGGCGTTGCGGGCCAGCGCCGGCATCGGCGCGGTCAGCTTCCAGAAGCGCAGCTCGACGGGCGGCGTTGTCCAGCACGAGCGGCGCGTCCCAGGGCGAGGCCGGGGCGGCGTTCAGCGCGGAGAGATCGAACGCGCGCGGCCTCAGCGGCCCCTCGAAGCTGGTCCAGCCGGTCGGCGGGCGCTGATGGTGGAAGAAGGCGGCCGGGCCGAAGAAGCCTTCCTTCGACATCTCCCGCTCGAAGGTGCCCTCGGGCATGTCGGCGTGCGCCTGGCGAGAGTGCGTGCCCTCGCGCGCCCCGCACCGGGATCCAGTTGCGCGCCATCAGGAGGCTTTCGCCGGGAGCACGCCGCGGCGGATCTGGTCGAGCTCGATCGATTCGAACAGCGCCTTGAAGTTGCCCTCGCCGAAGCCCTCGTTGCCCTTGCGCTGGATGATCTCGAAGAAGATCGGGCCGATCATCGTCTCGGTGAAGATCTGCAGCAGCAGCCCCTGACCCTCGGTCGGCGCGCCGTCCACCAGGATGCGGTCGGCCCGCAGGCGCTGCAGGCTCTCGCCATGGCCGGGCACGCGCGCGTCCAGCTGCTCGTAGTAGGTCTCGGGGGTGTCCTGGAACTTCACGCCCGCCTCGCGCATCGCCTCGACGGCCTGGAAGATGTCGTTCGTCCCGAGCGCGATGTGCTGGATGCCCTCGCCGCGGTAGTCCTTCAGGAACTCCTCGATCTGCGAGTGGTCGTCCTGGCTTTCGTTGAGCGGAATGCGGATCTTGCCGTCCGGGCTGGTCATGGCGCGCGAGAAGAGCCCGGTCTGCTCGCCCTCGATGTCGAAGTAGCGGATCTCGCGGAAATTGAAGATGCGCTCGTAGAAGGCGGCCCAGTTGTCCATCTGGCCGCGGTGCACATTGTGGGTCAGGTGGTCGATGTAGGTGAGGCCGAAGCCCGGTCACGCGCTTCGGGCGCGCCCTCGATCGGCCGGAAGTCGACGTCGTAGATCGCCTCGGCGCCATAGCGGTCCACCAGGTAGAGGTTGGAGCCGCCGATCCCCTCGATGGCCGGGATGTTGAGCTCCATCGGGCCGACCGGGCCGCTCACGGGCTTCGCGCCCCGCTCCACCGCCAGCTTCAGCGCCTGGCCGGCGTCCTTGACGCGGAACGCCATCGCGTTGGCCGACGGCCCGTGCGCGGCGCGGAACGCCGCCGGCTGGCCGGCCGGCTCCATGTTGAGGATGAGGTTGATGTCGCCCTGCGCGAACCGCAGCACGTTCTTCGAACGATGCTTGGAGACCGCCGCAAAGCCCATCCGCTCGAAGAGCTGCTGCAGCTGCTCGGGCTCGGGCGAGGTGAACTCGACGAACTCGAAGCCGTCCGTCCCCAGGGGGTTCTCGTAGAGGTCGCGGGTCATCGGCTGGAGCTTCCCTCCGGGGTGATCAGGCGGTCCTCGGCGATCACTTCGCCGGGCTCGATGTCCGACGTCCCCGCCAGCTCGCGGTAGAGCGGCGCGAAGTCGGTCTCCAGCGTCAGCTTCAGCAGCCCCTCGAAGCTGTCGATGACGAAGTAGGCGCTCTGGTAGGCGTCGATCTTGTAGCGCGTGCGCATGACGCGGCGCATGTCGAACGCGATGCGCGGCGGCCGCGGGTCGTCCAGCGCATAGATGCTCTCGCCGTGGCTGGAGACGATGCCCGAGCCATAGATGCGCAGGCCCTCGGGCGTGCGGATCAGGCCGAACTCCACCGTGTGCCAGTAGAGCCGCGCCAGCCGCTCGATCGCGCCCAGCCGCGCGGCCCTTGAGCCCCCCTCGCCGTAGGCCTGCATGTAGTCGGCGAACACCGGGTCGGCGAGCAGCGGCACGTGGCCGAAGAGGTCGTGGAAGACGTCCGGCTCCTGCAGGTAGTCGATCTGGTCCGGCCGGCGGATGAAGCGGCCGGCCACGAAGCGGCGATGCGCCAGGTGGTCGAAGAACACCTCGTCCGGAACGAGGCCCGGCACGGCGACGACGCTCCAGCCGGTGAGCCTGGTCAGCCGCTCGGAGAGGTCGGCGAAGTCGGGGATGCCGGGCCGGGCGAGGTGCAGCACGTCGAGCCCGTCGAGGAAGGCCGGCACGGCGCGGCCGACCAGCTGTTCGGATTGGCGGGCGAAGAGCCGGTCCCAGAGGGCGTGCTCGGCGCTGGTGTAGGCCGCCCAGTCCTGCGGGATCGTCCAGTCGTCAGCGGCGCCGGCCGGCAGCTTCGAAGCGGCTTGGGGCATGGGCAATTCTAGCGTGATTGCGGAACCGTTTCGCTAGAAATTCCCGAGGAACGGCAAGGCTCCCGCATCGTCTGCGCATCCCGCCGCCGATCGGGGGCAATTTCAGTCCTGCGCGGAGGGGCGGGTCGGTCGCCAGCCGCGCAAGGCGGTCCCGCGCGCCGCCGACGCTCCGCGCCTGATCCGCCGCCGCCCTGGCGGCGTAGAGGACGCCCGGGCGGACTTGTCAGGACGGAGCGGTTGTTGCTGAAGTGGAAGGGCCAAAAGGGGGCGGGCATGGACGTTGCGACAGCGCGGCCGCAGGTGCGGCATATCTACCAAAATCACCACCTCGACACGTCGCGGTGGGACGACTTCAAGCCGCGGCGCGGCGACATCATCATCTCCACCTCCTACAAGGCGGGCACGACGCTCACCCAGACGATCGTGGCCAACCTTCTCTTCCCGAACGGCCTGCCGGCGACCGTCGGCGACCTCTCCCCGTGGGTCGATGCGCGCTTCGGACCTGTCGAGGAGGTGCTGGCCGCGCTCGACGCGCAGACCCATCGCCGCTGCATCAAGACCCACCTGCCGCTCGACGGCCTGCCGTTCTTCGAGGAGGCGCAGTACGTGATGGTGGGGCGCGACCCGCGCGACGTCTTCATGTCGCTGGTCAACCACTATTCCAACCATACGCCCGGCTTCTTCGAGATGCTGAACGGCCAGCCCGGCCGCGTCGGCGACCCGTTCCCCGAGTACGACGGCGACATCCATGGGCTGTGGCGCAATTGGATCAGCCGCGGCTGGTTCGACTGGGAGAGCGACGGCTACCCCTACTGGTCGCACCTGCACCACGCCAAGACCTGGTGGGAGTTCCGCCACCTGCCGAACGTGCGCCTGATCCACTACGCCGACCTGCGCCGTGACCTCGAGGGCGAGATGCGCTCGCTGGCCGCCTGGCTGAACATCGACGTTCCGGAAGACCGTTGGGCGGCGGTGGTGGACGCCTGCCGGTTCGAGACGGTCAAGGCCAATCCCGAGAAGGTGATGGGCGCGATGGCTGACCAGGTCTGGAAGGGCGGCGCGCACACCTTCATCCACAAGGGCACCAACGGCCGCTGGAAGGACGTGCTGACCGACGAGGAGCTCGCGCAGTACGAAGCGGCGATGGCGAGGACGCTGCCGCCCGACTGCGCCCGCTGGCTGGAGAACGGCGGGGCCTACGGCCCCTGAGCGGCAAGATTGCCGATCATCCTGGAGCGACGGTCAGGATCCCGTCGGCCGCAGGAACGCGAGCATCGCATCGTTGAACGCCTCCGGCCGCTGGAACATGGCGAAGTGGCTGGCCCTCGGCAGGATGATCAGCTCGGCGCCAGGGATCGAGCGGGCGAGATACTCGGTGTGTTCGCGCTTGATCGCCTCGTCGTGGTCGCCGTCGACGATGGCGACGGGCGTGGTGATGCGGGCGAGGTCGGCCGCCGTGTAGTTGGGCTCGGTGTCCCACATGCGCTCGACCGCGCGCTGGAAGTCGGCGAAGCCGTCCGGCGTCGGCGACAGGCGCCGGTAGTCGCGCGCGGCCTTGGCCATGAAGCGCACGAACATCGGGTTCTGGTCGACGCCGGGGATCACGCCGCTGGGGTCCATGTTGGCGGCGAACGCGAAGACGCGGGTCAGCCGGTCCGGGTTGTGGATGGCGAGCACCAGGCCGACGATGGCCCCGTCGCTCCAGCCGACCACCGCCGCCTTGGGCAGGATCAGGCGGTCCATCACCGCGACCACGTCGGAGGCCATCAGCTCGTAGGTCAGCGGGCGCGCATCGCGGCTCGAGCGGCCATGCCCGCGGCTGTCGATGGCGATCACCTGGTAGCCGGCGCGCACCAGCGCCGGGACCTGGTTGCCCCAGACCTCGGTGTTGCCGAAGCCGCCGTGCAGCAGGATCACCGGCGGACCATGGCCGAAGGTCGCGTAGTAGATGCGCGCGCCGTCGCCAGCGACGTAGCCGGAGGCCGTGGTGGGCGGCAGCGGCCGCGCCGGCGGGATCGTCCGCCAGATCGGGACCGCCGCCGCGCCGGCCGGTCCCACGACCAGCCCCGCGGCCATCAGGCCGAGCACCTCGCGTCGCGCCGGCATCGCCAATCCCCCCTTGCCTGCCCGTCAGCGCTTGATGGCGCCGTCCAGGTACTTGCGGAAGCCGGCGCCGTAGGGCGGGCGCATCTGCACGAGCGGACCGATGTCCTTCTTCAGCTGCGAATAGACCGCCTTGCGGTGGCTGAACTCGCGGAAGCCGTCGAGCCCATGGTAGCTGCCCATGCCGGAGGGGCCGACGCCGCCGAACGGCAGATCCTCCTGCGCGACGTGGAAGACCACGTCGTTGACCGTCACGCCGCCCGACGTCGTGCCGTTCAGCACCTTCTCCTGCTCGGCCGCGTCGTCTCCGAAGTAGTAGAGGCCGAGCGGCCGGTCATGGGCGTTGACGTAGGCGATCGCCTCGTCGACCCCCTGGTAGGTCTTCACCGGCAGCACCGGCCCGAAGATCTCCTCCTGCATCACCGTCATCTCGTCGGTGGGATCGATGATCAGCGTCGGCGCGATCTTGCGATGCTCCTGCTGGGTGAGGTCCTCGCCGTCCGGCTTCAGCTCGACCACCCGCGCGCCCTTGGCCCTGGCGTCGTCGATGTGGCCCATGATGCGCTCGTAGTGCCGCTGGGCGACGATGGCGGTGTAGTCGGGATTGTCCTTCAGGGTCGGGAACATCCGCTTCACCGCGCCCTCGGCCTCGCCGACGAAGGCGTCGAGCTTCTCCTTCGGCGCCAGCACATAGTCGGGGGCGAGGCAGATCTGCCCGGCGTTCAGCGTCTTGCCGTTCATGATCCGCGCGGCCGCCGTGGCGATGTCGGCCGAGCGCCCGAGGATCACCGGGCTCTTGCCGCCGAGCTCGAGGGTCAGCGGCGTCAGGTTCTCCGCCGCGGCCTTCATCACGTGGCGGGCGATGGCGGTGGCGCCGGTGAAGATCAGGTGGTCGAACGGCAGGCCCGCGAACGCCTGGCCGACGTCCGGGCCGCCGGTGACGACGGCGATCTCTTCCTCGGAGAAGGCGCCGCCGAACATCCGCGCCATCAGCGCCGAGGTGGCGGGCGTGTACTCCGACGGCTTGATCATCGCCCGGTTGCCGGCCGCCAGGATGCCGGCCAGCGGCGTGAAGGTGAGGTTGACCGGGAAGTTCCAGGGACTGATCACCCCCACCACGCCCTTCGGCTGGTAGCGCACCTCGGCCTTGGCGCCGAAGAGGCCGAGCAGCGCCGGCGAGGTCTTGCGGCGCTCGGTCTTCATCCATTTCTTGAGGTTGGCCTTGGCGTGCTGCAGCGGGCCGATCGAGGCGGCGACATCGGTGAAGGCGGTGGCCTCGGGCGAGCGCGAGCCGAAATCCTCGTTCAGCGCCGCCTCGATCGCCTTGCGGTTCTCGACCAAGAGGCCGACGCAGCGGTCGAGCCGCTCAGCCCGCACCTCGGCGCTGGGCGCGCCGTCGCGCAGATGCGCGGCCTTCTGCTTCTCCAGCAGGGCCCGCATCGAGGCCGCGTCGTGTTGAACGTCCGCCATCGGATATCCTCCTTCAGGCCAGTTGCTTCGCGCCATAGCGCCGGCCGAGCTCGGCGGTGACGGCTTCGAACTCGGCGACCGTCTCGGCGATCACCTGGGCGACGGGCTTCACCTCGTCGATGCGCCCGGCGACCTGGCCGGAGAGCGCGATCGAGGCCTCCATGTCGCCGCCGAAGTAGAGGTCCTTGGCGGCCCCGAACTCGCGCATGATGTTCTCGGGCGGCGCCTTCTCGTATTCGGTGGTCTTCTCGGTGCGCAGCGCGCGCAGCGCCGGGCCGGGACCGAAGCGGTTCAGGAACACCGTGTCGGTCTCGCGGGCGGCGAGGATGGCGTCCTTCCAGTTTGAGTGCACCGGGCTCTCTGCCGCGGAGACCATGCGGGTGCCCATCTGCACGCCCTCGGCGCCGAGCGCGAAGGCCGCGGCCATGCTGCGCCCGTCGGTGACGCCGCCGGCGGCGATCACCGGCACGCCGACCTTCGAGCAGACCAGCGGCAGGAGCACCATCGAAGCGACCTCGCGGCTGTTCTTGAAACCGCCGCCCTCGCCGCCCTCGACCACCAGCCCGTCCACGCCGGCGTCGATCGCCTTCAGCGCCGCCGCCAGCGAGGGCACCACGTGAAAGACCGTCAGGCCGGCTTCTTTCAGCGCGCTGCAGTAGCGGTTGGGGTCGCCCGCCGAGGTGGTGACGAACTTCACGCCCTGGTCGACCACGAAGGAGACGATGTCCGGGTCGCGCACGAAGGCCTGGGCGATGTTGACGCCGAACGGCTTGGAGGTCAGCCGGCGCATCTTGCCGACCTCCTCGCGCACGGCGTCCAGTTCGCCCGACGAGGTCTCGATGATCCCGAGCCCGCCGGCGTTGGAGACCGCCGAGGCGAGCTGCGCGCGGGCGATCCAGCCCATCGGCGCCTGGACGATCGGATACTCGATCCCGAGCATCTCGGTGACGCGGGTCTTGATCATGCGGCGGTCCCGGTTGGCGAGGGTCGCATCAAGCCACGCTCCGCCCAGGGAAAGTCAACCACGCACCCCTACTCCGTCATCGCCGGGCGTCAGTCCCGGCGACCCATGCACACGGTTTCGCGACTGGCCGCGCGACCGCGCGGCCACGGCTCGCTGGGGTGTTCTTGGGTGGCCGGCACTGACGGCCGGCCATGACGGTCGGGGTGGGAAGCCGCTTTCACTTCGCCGCGAAAAAGTTCATCGTCAGGTGATCGGCGATAACAGGAGCGCGGCCATGAGCGATGGGTCGATCGATATCCGGCATGAGGCGCGCGCGAAGGTCTACGCCGAGCCGCTGGAGACGCTGAACCCCGCGCAGCCCGACCTGTTCGCCGCCGACGCCTTCTGGCCGATCTTCGAGCGCCTCAGGGCCGAGGCGCCGGTGCACTACACGCCCGAGAGCGACTACGGCCCGTTCTGGTCGATCAGCCGCTACAACGACATCATGGCGGTGGACACCAACCACCAGGTGTTCTCGTCGGAAGACGGCATCACGCTGCAGAGCCTGGAATCGAAAGCCGAGATGGCCAAGCGCCCGCAGCGCCAGAGCTTCATCTCGATGGACCCGCCCAAGCATGACGTGCAGCGCAAGACCGTCAGCCCGGTCGTGGCGCCGGCCAACCTGGAGCGGATGGCGCCGGTGATCCGCGAGCGCGCCGGGATCATCCTCGACGGCCTGCCGATCGGCGAGGAATTCGACTGGGTCGACCTGGTCTCCAAGGAGCTGACGGCGATGACGCTGGCCACGCTCTTCGACTTCCCGTTCGAGGAGCGCCGGCGGCTGACCTACTGGTCGGACATGATGACCAACCAGCCCGGCCACGGACCGGTGCAGAGCTGGGACCACAAGCGCGCCGAGCTGGACGTCTGCTTCTCGACGTTCCGCCAGCTTTGGAACGAGCGGGTCGACGCGCCGCCGAAGTTCGACCTGATCTCGATGCTGGCCCACGGCGAGGCCACCCGGAACATGGACGTCAACGAGTTCAACGGGAACCTTGGCCTGCTGATCATCGGCGGCAACGACACCACCCGCAACACCATCTCCGGCTCGGTCTTCGCGCTGAACCACTACCCGGCGCAGTACGCCAAGCTGCGCGACAACCCCGCGCTGATCCCGTCGATGGTCTCGGAGACCATCCGCTGGCAGACGCCGCTCGCCCACATGCGCCGCACCGCGACGCAGGACTTCGAGTTCGGCGGCAAGACGATCAGGAAGGGCGACCTGGTGGCGATGTGGTACGTCTCGGGCAACCGCGACGACGCGGTGATCGAGAACCCCGAGGCCTACATCATCGACCGGGCGCGGCCGCGCACGCACCTTTCGTTCGGCTTCGGCATCCACCGCTGCGTCGGCAATCGCCTGGCCGAGCTGCAGCTGACGATCATCTGGGAGGAGATCCTGAGGCGCTTCCCGGTCATCGAGCTGGCCGGCGAGCCGACCCGCACCCACTCGGTCTTCGTGAAGGGCTACGAGAGCCTGCCGGTGGTCATCCCGAGCCGCAACTAGCGCTCTGGCGCCCGAAGCCCGATCGCCGCCATGAAGCTCTACCAGACCTACACCTCGCCGTTCCCGACCCGGGTGCGGCTCGTGCTCTACGCCAAGGGGCTGGCGCCGGAGATCATCGAGCCGCCGGGCTTCCACGCCACCACTGAGTCGAAAGGCGACTACTTCACCATCAACCCGATCGGGCGGGTGCCGGCGCTGGTCACCGACGACGGCCGCGCGCTGCCGGAATCGGAGGTGATCTGCGAGTACCTCGAGGACGCCTATCCCGAACCGCCGACGCTGCCGTCCGACGCCTGGGGCCGCGCCCAGGTGCGGCTGATCTCGCGGCTCTGCGACTTCTACCTGGTGATGGCGATGCGGCCGCTGTTCACCGCGTCGGGAATGTCGCGCCGGCGCTGGGACAAGGCCGCGATCGATCGCGCGCTCGCCGAGGTGGAGGCCGCGCTCGGCTACATCGAGCATTACATCGGCGAGGCGGGCTACGCGGTGGGCGAGCGGCTGACCTGGGCCGACGGCGCGCTGATCCCGCAGCTGATGCTGGCCTACGAATGGGCGCCGGCCCTGTTCGACGCGCCGAGCCCGCTGGGCAAACATCCCAGGCTGGCGGCTTACTGGGGCGCCATCGCCGGCGATCCGATCGCCGCGCGGCTGCTGAAGGAAACGCGGGACGCGGTGGCGCACGAGCAGGAGCGGGCGCGCGAGATCGCCCGTCTGAGGTCCGCCTGATGCCCTCGCCCAAGCCCTCGCCCAAGCCTTCACTCTGGGAGCGCTACGTCGTCCCGCCGCTGATCAACTGCGCGTGCGGAATGAAGCCGATCCGCCTCCAGCGCCAGAAGGTGGTGCCGGGCGCTAGCGGGCGCGTGATGGAGCTGGGCCTGGGCAGCGGCCTCAACCTGCCGTTCTACGACGCCGCCAAGGTGACCTCGATCGATGCGGTCGAGCCGTCCGAGGGCCTGCGCCAGAAGGGCGATGCGGCCGGCGCGGCGGCCGCCATCCCGACCCGCATCGTCGACGGCCGCGGCGAGGCGCTGCCCTACGAGACCGGCGCGTTCGACTGCGTGGTCTGCACCTTCACGCTGTGCTCGGTGCAGGATCCGGCCGCGGTGCTGGCCGAGGCCAAGCGGGTGCTGAAGCCCGGCGGCCGGTTCCTCTTCTGCGAGCACGGTCTCGCGCCCGACCCCGACGTGGTGAAGTGGCAGCGGCGGATCGAGCCGTTCTGGACCCCGTTCGCCGGCGGCTGCCACCTGACCCGGCCCGTCGCTGCCTCGATCCAGGCGGCCGGCTTCCACATGACCCGGCTGGAGTCGATGTACCTGCCGGGGACCCCGCGCCCGCTCGGCTGGAACGAGTGGGGCGAGGCGACGCCGGCTTGATCGCGTCGCCCCGGCGGCGGCATGGTCACCGAAAGAGCGAGCGGGAGGCGCAGGATGGCGGACGATCAGGGGCCGATGGCGATCGAGCTTGCGTCGCGGCGCGTACCGCTGCCGGCCGCGCTTTCCGACGCGGCGAAGGCGATGCTGACGATGCCGCGCCCGGCGCAGGGCGCCTATCCGGCGCTCGCCGACAAGGACGGCTGGCGACGGCTGATCGCGGCGCGCAACGAAGCTTCCGCGCAGATGTCGGCGCCGTTCGCCGCAAGGCTGAAGGCCGACGTCGAGGCGCATCCGCTGGGCGGCGTGCCGGTCTGCCGCGCAACGCCGCGGGCCGAGCGACTGATCGGAAACGAGCACGTCGTCTTCGACATCCACGGCGGCGCGCTGCTGTTCGGCGGCGGCGAGGCCAACGTCCGTTTCTCGACCGCGGCGATCGCGCTGCGCACCGGCCGCGTCGCCTACGGCGTCGACTACCGCGTGCCGCCCGACGGCGCCTACCCGGCGGGGCTCGACGACTGCGTCGCCGCCTACCGCGCGCTGCTGGCCGAGGTCCCGGCCGAGCGGGTGGTGGTCAGCGGCACCTCGGCGGGCGGCAACCTTGCCGGAGCGCTGCTGCTGCGGGCTCGCGACGAGGGCCTCGCGGCGCCGGCCGGCGCCATGCTGCTGACTCCCGAGCTCGATCTCACCGAGAGTGGCGACAGCTTCGACACCCTGATGGGGCTCGACGTGGTGCTGACCGCGCGGCTGATGGAGATGAACCTGCTCTACGCCGACGGCGCGGACCTGGCGCACCCGTACCTGTCGCCGCTGTTCGGCGACGTCGCGGGCTTCCCGCCGACCCTGCTGCAGGCCGGCACGCGCGACATCTTCCTGTCCAACGCCGTCAGGATGCATCGCAAGCTGCGAGCCGCCGGCGTCCGCGCAGAGCTGCACGTCTGGGAGGGCATGCCGCACGCCGGCTTCGGCGGCCTCACCCCCGAGGACCGCGAGGTGAGCGCCGAACTGCAGGCCTTCATCGCCTCGCTCTGACGGCCCCGCAGGTCTTGACGGCAATTCACCGGTAGTGTTCCCTATTCGTTCCGGAAGGGATTTGCGCCGGCGGTCTTTGCAATCGTGAACGCAGGATTCCTTCCCAGGCGGGCGAAGCTGGCCCAGGCGGGCGAAGCTGGCCGGAAGCGGCCGGATGAGCCGCCGCCGCCACAGTTCGGGCGCCGTTATCAGCGGCGATTTTACGGTGCGGTTGCGTCCCTGAGACAAGCCTCGGCCCCGCGATCCGGCCGCCCTCGCGTCGATTTACGCCGCGGGACCATTGCGCTGCCTGAACGGCGGTCACTAATCTAAGGAAGGCCGCGGGGGGCGATCCCGGGCGGCGAACTTCCGGAGGATGCTTGCCCCAGTTCGACTACGTGGCGCCGACGAGCGTCGACGAGGCGGTCAAGGCGCTGACGCAGCGCGCCGACCGCCCGGATGCTGGCCGGCGGGACCGACCTGATCGTGCAGATGCGCGCCGGCCGCGTGCAGGCCGGGCGCGGTCGTCGACCTCAAGCGCATCCCCGGCGCGATCGGCATCCGGCGCGAGGCCGACGGCGGCTTCGTCATCGGCGCGGCGACGTCCGGCGCGGCGATCGGCGAGCACGCCGCCCTGGTCGCGCGCCTGGCCGGGCGTGGTCGAGGCGGCCAACCTGATCGGCTCGACCCAGGTGCAGGGCCGCGCCTCGCTGGGCGGCAACCTCTGCAACGCCTCGCCGGCCGCCGACAGCGTGCCGGCGCTGATCGCCGCGCGCGCCGTCGTGCGTGATCGTCGGGCCCGGCCGGACGGCGCGAGGCGCCGGTGGAGGACGATCCAGGCCGGACCGGGCCGCACCTCGCTGCAGCCGGGCGAGTTCGTGCTGGAGTTCCGCCTGCCGCCGCGGCCGAAGCGCGCCGCGCGACGCCTATCTGCGGCTGATCCCGCGCACCGAGATGGACATCGCCGTCGTCGGCGGCGGCGTCAGCCTGACGCTGGACGAGGGCGGCATGATCACCGAGGCGCAGCGTGTCGCTCGGCGCGGTGGCGCCGACCGTGCTGCTGGTCGCCGGCGGCCGGCGACGGCGCTGGTCGGCGGCAAGCTCGACGAGGCGGCGCTGGACGCAGCTGGACGCGGCGGCCCGCGCCGCCTGCAAGCCGATCGACGACAAGCGCGGCACCATCGACTACCGCACCAAGATCGCCGGCGTGCTCGCCCGCCGCGCCGCCGCGATCGCCTACGACCGGGCGGAGGCCCGCGCATGAGCAAGCTCCACGTCACCACCACCGTCAACGGCGACCCGGCCGAGTTCCTGTCCGAGCCGGGCACGACGCTGCTCGACGCGCTGCGCGACGAGCTGGGCCTGACCGGCTCCAAGGAAGGCTGCGGCTCCGGCGACTGCGGCGCCTGCAGCGTCATCGTCGACGGGCGCCTGGTCTGCTCGTGCCTGATGCTGGCGGCCGAGGCCGAGGGCCGGCGGATCGAGACCATCGAGGGCATCGCCCACGGCGGCGAGCTGCACCCGCTGCAGCAGAAGTTCCTCGAGCACGCCGCGCTGCAGTGCGGCTTCTGCACGCCGGGCCTGCTGGTCGCCTCCAAGGCGCTGCTGGACGCCAATCCCGACCCCACCGAGGAAGAGGCGCGCTACTGGCTGGCCGGCAACCTCTGCCGCTGCACCGGCTACGACAAGGTCATCCGCGCCGTGCTGGATGCCGCCGCGGAGCTCAGACAGGAACGGAGGGTCGCATGAGCGACGTACTCGATCGCCCGAGACGCAGCCGAACACTTCGCCAGCGTCGGCACCCGGCCGATCCGCCCCGACGGCGTCGACAAGGTGACCGGCCGCGCCGCGTTCGGCGCCGACTTCGTCATGCCGGGCATGATCTGGGGCCGCATCAAGCGCAGCCCGCACGCCCACGCCCGCATCCTCGGCATCGACACCAGGAAGGCGCTGGCGCTGCCCGGCGTGAAGGCGGTGGTCACCGGCGCCGACTTCCCCGACCTCGCCTCCGAGCTGGTCGAGGGCGGCGAGGCGGCCTCCAACATGCGCGACCTCGCGCTCAACGTGATGGCGCGCGACAAGGCGCTCTACGACGGCCACGCCGTGGCCGCCGTGGCCGCCATCTCGCCGGCGATCGCCGAGGAGGCGCTGCGAGCTGATCGAGGTGAACTACGAGGTGCTGCCGCACGTGATCGACGTCGAGGCGGCGATGGCGCCGGACGCGCCGGTGCTGCACGACCACCTGTTCACCGAGGGCGTCGATCCGCAAGCCGACCAAGCCGTCCAACATCGCCGGCCGCCACCAGTTCGTGCGCGGCGACGTCGACGCGGCGCTGGCCGCGGCCGACGTGATGGTCGAGGGCCGCTACACCACCAAGGCGGTGCACCAGGGCTACATCGAGCCGCACGCCTGCGTCGCCTCGATGCCGCGGACGGCCAGGGCCAGGTCTGGAGCTCCAGCCAGGGCCAGTTCATGGTGCGGACCTACTGCGCCAAGGTGCTGGGCATCGACATCTCCGACATCCGCGTGACGCCGGCCGAGATCGGCGGCGGCTTCGGCGGCAAGACCACCGTCTACCTCGAGCCGGTGGCGCTGGCGCTCTCGCGCGAAGCCGGCGCGCCGGTGAAGATGGTGATGACCCGCGAGGAGGTGTTCCGCGCCACCGGCCCGACCTCCGGCGGCGTCATCGAGGTGAAGCTCGGCGCCACGAAGGACGGCACGATCACCGCCGCCGACGTGGTGCTGAAGTACCAGGCCGGCGCCTTCCCCGGCTCGCCGGTCGGCGCCGGCCTGCATGACCGCGCTCGCCTGCTACGACATCCCGAACTTCCGCATCGTCGGCTGGGACGTGGTCACCAACAGCCCGAAGGTCGCCGCCTACCGCGCGCCCGGCGCGCCGATCGCGGCCTTCGGGGTCGAGAGCGCGCATGGACGAGCTGGCGCGCAAGCTCGGCATGGATCCGATCGATCTGCGCATCAAGAACGGCGCGCGCGACGGCGTGAAGGCCGCCTACGGGCCGACGTTCCAGAACATCGGCTTCCTCGAGACCCTGGACGCGCGTCAAGCAGCACCCGCACTACCAGGTCCCGCTCGGCCCGAACCAGGGCCGCGGCGTCGCCGCCGGCTTCTGGTTCAACGTCGGCGGCGAATCGACTGCGGCGCAGTGCACGTCGGCGAGGACGGCACGTCGACCGTGGCCACCGGCAACCCGGACATCGGCGGCTCGCGCGCCTCGATGGCGATGATGGCGGCCGAGGTGCTGGGCGTGCCGGTCGACCACGTGCGCCCGATGGTCGCCGACACCGCCTCGATCGGCTACTCCATGCTGACCGGCGGCAGCCGCACCACCTTCGCCACCGGCATGGCGGTGGTCCGGGCCGCCGAGAAGGTGGTCGCCGAGCTGAAGCGCCGCGCCGCCGAGCATCTGGGAGGTGGCCGAGGACCAGGTCGAGTGGAAGGGCGGCCAGGCGATCTGCCTCGACCCTGCCAAGGCCGACGCCAAGCCGCTGACGCTGAAGGGCCTCGCCGGCCAGTCGGCGCGCACCGGCGGGCCGATCTCGGCCGAGGTGTCGCTGAACGCGCAGGGCGCCGGGCCCGGCTTCGCGGTCCACGTCTGCGACGTCGAGGTGGACCCGGAGACCGGCCACGTGACCGTGCTGCGCTACACCGCCGCGCAGGACGTCGGCCGGGCGATCCACCCGTCCTACGTCGAGGGCCAGATGCAGGGCGGCGCCGCGCAGGGCATCGGCTGGGCGCTGAACGAGGAGTACATCTTCGACGCCGAGGGGCAGATGGAGAACGCCGGCTTCCTCGACTACCGGGTGCCGGTGGCCTCCGACCTGCCGATGATCGACACGGTGCTGGTCGAAGGTGCCCAACCCGCGCCACCCTTTCGGCGCCAAGGGCGTCGGCGAGGTGCCGATCGTGCCGCCGCTGGCGGCGGTGGCCAACGCGGTGCAGCGCCGCGATCGGCGTGCGCATGTCCGACCTGCCGCTGTCGCCGCCGAAGATCCGCGCCGCGCTCGACGCGCAAGGCGCCGAGGCAGAGGCGTCCATGCCGCACGTCGTCGCCATGGGCGGCGACGTGACGCCGCTTCACCGGCGGCGCCGCGGAGTTCGAGGTGGCGGCGAGCAGCGTCGGCGCGATGATCCGCGAGCTGGAGCCGCGCTATCCCGGGCTCGGCGACTACGTCGAGCGCCGCATGGCCATCGCCATCGACGGCGAGATCTTCCAGGACGCCAACGGCGCGGTGTTCCGGGACGGCAGCGAGGTCTGCCTGATCCCGAAGATCGGCGGAGGCTAGCCCAGGTCGTCGAGCGCGCCGTGCTCGAGCATGTGCTCGGCCGCCGAGCTCAGCATCTGGATGAACATGTCGTCGCCGCGCGGGGTCTGCGTGACGATCATCGCGGCGAAGAAGGCGGTGAGGAAGAGCAGGTAGCCGCCGCGGGCGTAGTCGTGCGCCAGCTCGTCGACGCCGTAACCGCGCACCCCCTCGGCGATGAGGGTGCGGTGGTAGAGGCCCAGCAGCTCCGGCTCGGCCGCGCGCCGCACCTTCGCTGGCAGCGCGCCGGCGAGGAAGTAGGCGACGTCGGTGGCGCCGACCCCGTAGGCGAACGACTGCCAGTCGAGCACGGTCACCGGCCGCCCGCCTGCGGGCGTTGCGAACATCATGTTGTCGGGCCGGAAGTCGTTGTGGGTCAGGCAGCGCGGCCCGTCGCGGTGCGCCTGCAGGCTGCCGAAGTTGGCGGCCAGGCGGTCGCCGACTTCGGCCCACGCGGCTGCAGCCGTTGCCCGTAGCGCGCCTTGAAGGCCTGCCAGAGCATCGTCACCGCGCCGCTGGACGCAGCGCTCGCCGGCGCGGCCTTCGAGCCCGAGACCCACGGCAGCGCATCGAGCCGATCGTCGGCCCAGTGCGAGGCGTGCAGCTTCGCCGCCTCGACGATCACCTGCCGCGCCTGATCGAGCGTCACGCCCTTCAGCTGGTCGCCGGGCTCGGCCGGGGCGAGGTCCTCCATGATCAGCACGAAGTCACAGCTCGCCTCGTCCACGTCGGTGTGCCAGCAGCGCGGCGTGCTGATCCGCGCGGTGGGGGCCAGCTGCTGGTAGAAGCGCACCTCGCGCAGGTAGTTGCCGAGCCGGACGCCGGTGGCGCGGCTCTCGGCCCCGGCCGACGGGAACTTGCCGACCAGCGAGGCCGGCGCATCGGCCGGCGCGTGGGCGTAGCTCAGCTCGAAGCGGATGCTGTCGCCGATCTGGCCGGTGCCGATCTGGCGGGCGCGGACGCCGTCGACCACGGCGTCGACGCCGCCCTGGCGCAGCACGGCCGTCAGCCAGGCCGCGTCGATCGCCTGTGGCGCGCGGATGTCGGGACGCACAGTCACCGTCATTCTGGAGCTACTTCGCAGCTTCCAGGCCGAGCACGCGGGCGCGGTGCGCCTCGGTGAACATCTCGGGCGGCAGGGCCTCCGGGCCCGCCATCACCGCCAGGGCGTGCATGCGCAGCGTCGGATCGGCCAGCGCGCGCTCGTGCAGGCCGGCGCGGCGCGCCTTGGCGGCCTCGCCGAACTCCATGTCGAGGCTGGCCTGCAGAGCCGGCCGTGAAGCGCAGGCGGCGCATGCGCTCGCGGCGTTCCTCCGCGTACGGCGCGAAGCTCAACGTCCGCCAGTCGTCGGCGCCCAGCAGCAGGTCGCTGACGATGCGCACGTCGCGGTAGGTGATCGAGAGGCCGAGGCCGATGATCGGGTCGTTCCAGCCGGCGGCGTCGCCCACCAGCACCACGCCCGGCGCGAACGGCTCGTCGGTCCAGCTATCGTTGTTGAAGTAGCTCAGCAGCGGGCCGGCCGGACGCCCCTCGGCGAGGCTGCGGTTATTGGGGCTGCAACCCATCCTGAAGGCGTCGAGAAAGCGGCGCGCGCCCTCCGGCCCCTTGAAGCGCCCCGTCTCGCCGAGCGCATAGCCGCCGTAGAGACGCACGCGCCCGCCGCCTTGCGGGAAGGCAAGGAAGCCGAAGTCGCCCTCGCTGCCGATCGCCTCCAGGTCGTCGCTCCAGCCATCGACCTGATCGACCAGCAGGCCGGCGAACCAGTGGTGCGGCGGATCCTGATGCAGCGGGATTGCGCACGCCTCGCGCACCTGCGAGGTGCGTCCGTCGGCGCCGACCAGCAGCCGGCCGCGCGCCTGCGATGGTCTCGCCCTCGTGCTCGTAGGTCACGCCGGGCGCCGCGCCGGCCTCGACCTGGATGACGTTCACGCCGCGCCGCACCTCGGCGCCGGCGGCCGCCGCCGCGTCGATCAGGGTCTGGCAGTGCTTCGGGTGGCCGAGGCAGAGCGGGCCGGGCACGCCCTCCTTGAAGACGCCGAGCGGCAGCGTGGCGGCCTCGGCCGCAACCGGGTCGAGCGACTCGTCGTAGGTGACGTGGCGCGTCAGGTGGTGGCCGCCGGCGGCGCGCAGCAGGTCGTAGAGGCCGAGGCGCTGCACTTCCGCCACGCCCCACGGCGCGATCCACTCGCCGCGCACCCGGTCCTCGAACACCTCGGAGCGCTCCAGCAGCAGCACGCGCTTGCCGGCGCGCGCCATCACGGTCGCCAGCGCCGAGCCGCCGATGCCGCCGCCGACGATGACCAGGTCGTAGCTCGCCATTCAGCGTCCCACGAACACCGGCGCGCGCTTCTCCAGGAAGCTGGCGACGCCCTCCTTGTGGTCCTCGGTGGCGAACAGGCGGTAGATGGTCTCGATCGCCCAGGCGCCGATCTCGCGCGGATCGCCGCGCGTGGACGCGGCGCAGGCCCTCCTTGAAGTAGCGCACCGCCAGCGGCGGGTTGGCGGCGATGCGGCCGGCGAGCGCGCTCGCCTCGGCGAGCAGCGCCTCGTGCGGGACGATCTTGCTGACGAGGCCGATGCGCTCGGCCTCCTTGGCGTCGATCGGATCGCCGGTCATCAGCAGCTCGGCGGCCTTCGCCGGCCCGACGATGGACGGCAGCTTCCAGAAGCCGCCGACGTCGCAGACCAGGCCGCGCTTGACGAAGAGCTCGGCGAACACCGCCTTCTCCGAGGCGATGCGGATGTCGGCGTAGAGCGCCAGCTCCATGCCCCAGCCCACCGCCGAGCCGTTCACCGCGGCGATCAGCGGCTTGCCGCACTCGATCGCCGCCATCGCCGCCGGGGTCGGCTCGAAGCGCACGCGCGGCGGCGCGGCGGCCCGGTCGGCGGCGCCGCCGACCATGATCTCGCGCACGTCGTCGCCGGAGCAGAAGGCCGGATCGGCGCCGGTCACCACGATGCAGCGCACCTCGGGATCGGCGTCGGCGTGGCGCAGGCCTGCCTCCAGCTCGGCGTAGGCGCGCCGGTTCAGCGCGTTGCGACGCTCGGGCCGGTTCAGGGTGATGCGGGCGACGTGGTCCGTCACGTCGTAGAGGGCGCAGGTGAACTCCTCCGGGGCGATGGCCATGATCTTCGCTCTCCTCTTGGCCTGCCGCCTCGTCAGCGTGCTAAGCGGCGTCGGCGGCCGATCATCTGCCGGCTGCTGACTTGAGGGAAGGCAATGGCCGATCCGCTGACGGCTGACCTGCCGGCGAACCTGGGCGAGGTGCGCGCCAACCACCGCTTCGACGAGGCGAGCCTGGCCCGCTGGCTGGCCGACAACGTCGAGGGCTGCAACGGGGCCGATCGAGGTGCGCCAGTTCCACGGCGGGGCCTCGAACCCGACCTTCATGGTGTTCGCCGGCGACCAGCGGCTGGTGCTGCGCAAGAAGCCGCCCGGCCAGCTCTTGCAGAGCGCCCACCAGGTCGACCGCGAGTACCGGGTGATGAAGGCGCTGGGGACCACCGGCTTTCCGGTCCCCAACATGCGCGCGCTCTGCCTCGACGAGGGCGTGATCGGCACCACCTTCTACGTGATGGACTATCTGGCGGGCCGCATCTTCCGCGACGCGCGGCTGCCGGGGCTGCGAGCCCGCCGAGCGCACGGCCATCTACGACGAGGTGAACGCCACCCTCGCCCGCCTGCACCAGGTCGACTACCAGGCGATCGGGCTCGGCGACTACGGCCGCCCGGGAAATTACTTCGCCCGCCAGCTCGACCGCTGGACCAGGCAGTACCGCGGCGCCGAGACCGGCCACATCGAGGCGATGGAGATCCTGATCGCCGAGCTGCCCGAAGCGGATGCCGGCGGACGACACCACCACCATCGCGCACGGCGACTACCGGCCCGAGAACATGATGTTCCACCCCACCGAGCCGCGCGTCATCGCGGTGCTCGACTGGGAGCTCTCGACGCTCGGCCATCCGCTCGCCGACCTCGGCTACATCTGCATGCTGTGGGACTCCAAGTCGCCCGCCTGGGGCACGTTCGACGGGGTCGACTTCGCCACCTCCGGCCTGCCGACCCGCGAGGCGTTCGTCGCCGACTACTGCCGGCGCACCGGGCGGGGCAAGATCGAGGACTTCAACTTCTACCTCGCCTTCTCGGCGTTCCGCCTGGCCTCGATCGGCCAGGGCGTCTTCAAGCGCAACCTCGACGGCATCGGCGCCCACGACGCCGGCGGCGACAACTCCGGCACGGTGGAGCGGGCGGAGGCGGCGCTACGGGCGCTGCGGGCCTAGGGTTCCCCTCCCCCTTGCGGGGAGGGGCCAGGGGTGGGGGTGCTAGCTGGAACTCGACGACTAGCGTCCCCAACATCGCCCCCCGGCAGACAGCGAGCCGACACCCCCACCCCCAACCCCTCCCCGCACGGGGGAGGGGAGTTCTATAGGGGATCAACCGCGCCGGTTGGGCGCGAGGGAGACTTTGGTTCGATGCATTACGAGGCGCTGAAGGAAGTCTGGGGCGAGCTGACCGCGCCGGGGGCGCCGTTCGAGGTGGCGAGCGTGGACGTCGGCGGCGTGCCGGTGAAGGCGTTCAAGAACGCGCCGGCGAACGTGCGCGAGCTCTGGCTCTCCAGCGCGCAGTTCGGCCGACGCGACTACCTGGTCTACCAGGACGAGCGGATCACCTACGCCGAGGCGCACAAGCGCACCGCCGCCATCGCCGCCTGGCTGCTGCGCGAGGGCGTGACGCCCGGCGACCGCATCGCCATCGCCATGCGCAACTACCCGGAATGGCTGCTCGCCTACTGGGCCGCGGTCTCGATCGGCGTCGCGGTGGTCGGCATGAACGCCTGGTGGGTGGCCGACGAGGTCGAGTACGCGCTGAACGACTCCGAGCCGAAGATCGTCTTCTGCGACCACGAGCGGCTGGAGCGCATCCTCGAGCGGCCGGCGAGCGCGCACCGCGCCCAGGCTGGTCGCCGTGCGCACCGAGACGCCTGCCGCCGGGCGTCACCGCCTGGTCGGACGTGGTCGCTGAGGAGGCCGCGATGCCGCAGGTGGACGTCGATCCCGACGCCGACGCCTGCATCTTCTACACCTCGGGCACCACCGGCCGGCCGAAGGGCGCGCAGCTGACCCACCGCGGCTGCATCAACAACCTGATGAACCTCAGCTTCGCCGGCCAGGTGCAGGCGCTGTCGACGCAGCGGGCCGGCCGGCGAGGCCCCGCCGGACGACGCCGCCGACGCCGGTGGCGCTGCTGACCACGCCGCTCTTCCACGTCACCGCCAACAACTGCGGCGCCTATGCGGTCGACCGCGGCGGGCGGGACGCTGGTGCTGATGTACCGCTGGGACGCCGGCGAGGCGCTGAAGCTGATCGAGCGCGAGCGCGTCACCTGCGATGTCGCGGCGTGCCGGTGATGGCGCGCGAGATCTGCTGCCACCCGGACTTCGCCAAGCGCGACACCTCCAGCCTGATGGCGCTGGGCGGCGGCGGCGCGCCGCTGCAGCCGGACCTGGTCGCCAAGATCGACGCCGAGGTCGCCACCGCGCGGCCCAACACCGGCTACGGCATGACCGAGACCTGCGGGATCATCACCGCGGTGGGCGGCGACTTCTTCGTCGACCGGCCGTCCAGCGTCGGCCCGGCGATGCCGACCTTCGAGATCAAGTGCGTCGACGACGACGGCCACGAGGTGGCGCGAGGGCGAGGTCGGCGAGCTCTGGGTGCGCGGCGCCTCGGTGATCAAGGGCTACCTGAACCGGCCCGAGGCCACCGCCGAGTCGATCACCGACGGCTGGCTGCACACCGGCGACGTGGCGCGCATCGACGAGGACGGCTTCATCTACATCGTCGACCGCAAGAAGGACATGGTGCTGCGCGGCGGCGAGAACGTCTATTGCGCCGAGGTCGAGGCGGCCGTGCACCACCATCCGGCGATCGCCGAATGCTGCGTGTTCGGGGTGCCGGACGTGCGGCTGGGCGAGGACGTGGCGGCGGCGGTGGTGCTGCGCGAGGGCTACCACCTGACCGCCGAGGAGCTGCGCGCCCACTGCGCCGACCACCTGGCGCGCCACAAGATCCCCGCCCACATCTGGTTCCTCACCGAGCCGCTGCCGCGCAACGCCAACGGCAAGTTCCTGAAGCGCGAGCTGCGGGAGAAGCTGGCGACGCGGGCGGCGGCGTAGGTCCGCCGTCCTCCACCCTCGACGCGTCAGGGTCGCGGCGCAGCGTCCGGGCGGGGCTACCCATGAGCACCCTGCGAGCCATGGCCGCGCTCGGGGCGCGGCCACTCGAACCGTTGTGTACGTGGGTCGCCGGCACTCGACGGCCGGCGATGACGGATTTGGGTGTGTCGTGGGCGATTAGATCGGCGCGGCGTTGCTGTCGGCGGGCGGGGGCGAGGCTGGCTGCGTCGTGATCCCCGGCGGCGCACTCTGCGGCGCAGCGGTCTGGATCGTTGGCGGGGCAAGCAGCGGCGCGGCGGGGCCGGCGGGGATCGCGGTCACCGGCGTGTGCTTCAGCGCCACCCGCATGAAGCTCTTCCAGAACTCCGCCGGGGCGAGGCCGCCGGTGACGCCGCGCATCGGCGCGTTGTCGTCGCGGCCCATCCAGACCACCGTGGTGAGACCGCCGGTGAAGCCGCAGAACCAGGCGTCGCGGAAGTCGCACGTGGTGCCGGTCTTGCCGGCGAGGTCGTAGCCGGGGATCGCCGCCTGCACGCCGGTGCCCGACGGCGATCACCTGGCGCAGCATCAGGTTCAGCTCCGAGAGCGGCGGGTTGCCGATCACGTTGCGGCGTCGCCGGCGCCGGGTGCTGCCAGATGCATCCGGTGCGAGAGCCCGGTGCGGATGCGCTCGATGCCGTAGGCGCTGCGACGCGGTCGCCGCCGTTGGAGAAGGCGTCGTAGGCCTGCGCCATCTCCAGCGGCGTCACCAGGCGACGTGCCGAGCGCCATCGCCGGATCGGTGTTGATCGGCGGTGAGGATGCCGAGCCGCCGCGCGGTCGCCGCCACGTTCGGGCGGCCGACCTCGTCGGCGACGCTGGCGGCCACCGTGTTGATCGACTGCGCCAGCGCCTCCTGCAGCGTGATCGGGCCGAGGTAGCCCGGCTCGAAGTCGCTGCGGCGACCAGCCGTCGATGGTCACCGGCTGGTCGACCACCGGCGTGTCGGGCGTGCAGGCCCGTCTCCAGCGCGGTCAGGTAGACGAACGGCTTCCACGACGAGCCGGCCTGGCGGTGGGCGTCGACCGCGCGGTTGAACGCGCTCGCCGGCATAGTCGGCGCCGCCGACCATCGCGCGCACCCGGCCCGGCCGGGTCCAGCGCCACCAGCGCGGCCTCTCGAACGTCGGCGTGGGCGAAGCGCTCGATGGTGGACTTGGCCGCGACGTCGGCCGCCGCCTCGTCGCGCGCGTCGAGCGTGGTCTCGACGATCAGGTCGAGCTTCGGCGGCCCCATCGCCTTGAACTGCGCGTCGACCCAGTCGACGAAATACTGCGAGGCCGCGTCGGGGGCGGACTTGTAGACCTTGGGCGACGATGCCAGCGCCTTCTCGCGCTGGGCGTCGGTGATCGCGCCGGTCTCGACCATGGCGTCCAGCACCAGCTTGGTGCGCTCGGCCGAGCGCTTCCGGTTCGGTCGGCCGGATCGTACTCGGTGGGCGACTTCATGATCGCCGCCAGCATCGCCGCCTCGCGGACGGTCAGATGCTCGGCCGAGACCCCGAAATAGCGCTCGGCCGCCGCCTCGATGCCGTAGGCGCCGGAGCCGAAGTAGACCCGGCTGAGGTAGAGCCCGAGGATCTGCGTGCTTCGAGTAGGTCTGCTCCAGCTCCACCGCGTAGATCAGCTCGACGCCCTTGCGCTCCAGCGTGCGGTCGGACGTGAGGAAGAGGTTGCGCGCCAGCTGCTGGGTGATGGTCGAGGCGCCCTGCGTGGCGCGGCCCTGCGCCGAGGTCGGTGACCAGCGCGCGGGCGATGCCCTGCAGGTCGTAGCCCTGGTGCTCGTAGAAGCGCCGGTCCTCGATGGCGACGAAGGCGGCCGGCACGTAGTTCGGCAGCTTGGCGATGTCGACCGGCGGCGCCATAGCGGCCGCCGCGCACCCCGATCACCGCGCCGTTGCGGTCGAGGAAGGTCACCTGCGGATCGCGGGTGATCGGCGGAAGCTGCGGAACGTCGAGCTGCGGCAGGCCCAGCGAGAGGGCGAGGACGAGACCGATCACGAATCAGCTTCCTGTGGCGCGCTTGACGCTGGATCGCCGCGGTTTGTGTCGCGCCGAAGGCGGCCTGGGAACTTAATTCGCGGTCATCTGCGGTATTATGGCGCAAACGCCACCTCACTAGGTGGCCGTCAGACCGCTGGAATTCGGCTCAAGCCGAAACCAGAGGGTCACAGATGCAATCTCACACTCAACCTTCGCTGTTGGCGCCGCGCCGTGAGTACGCGCAAGATCGGCCAATGGCTGAACGATTCAAACGCCTGCGCGCCGCCCTTGGACCGCTGGGTTTCCTGGCGGATCTGCTCACTGTTGCCACCCAAAATTGGGGGGCAATCTTGGCGTTAGCGCTAGCTCTTGGCGCGACCGTTTCACGTCACGCCTTCGCCTTCCTAAGCGACGTTCACGTTCAGATGTTCGGTAGCGTCTTTATCTGGGCACTCTGGTCGTACATCGGCTTGTCGCTTCTTTACAGATTGCACAACGGCCTAACCGTAAGCACGCGAGTAGATTACAAATATGCGGTCATTATAGATGGTCTAACTATCGGGATCAACAAAGAGGCGAGCGCGAAAGACCCGGCGGTTCAAGTAACCGTTAATCTCAGAAACGTCGCAAACGGTGCTATCGCGTTGCAAGTTTTGGAATTTAGATTGATCATATCCGGGCGCACCTATCCGCCGGAAGAGCCGATGAAGACCATAGTATTGCCGCGTATAGGACCTCGAAGTGTAACATCCAGGGCATTTGCTAGAGAAGTACTTGACGACGAGGCGCTGACGGTGGGGCACCTAGATATGATTTTGCAATACGGCCCTGCAGAGGAAGCGTTTGAGAGAAAGTACAGGGTACGCTTGAAGCTTCATATACAAACGGAGCCTGCTGGCGTGGTCGGAGAAGTCGAGAGCGAGGAAGATTTGCCGATCTAATCTGCCTCATGCAGCCGCAATGTTTGGGCGCCAATCGCGCGCATGACCGCCAGCATGAACCACGCCGGAAAGGTCCGGTATTGTGGCGCAAACGCCACGGGCGTTCGCCGGCCGCCATCGCCACCTTTAGGGAGGGGCGATGACTAGGAGCCGGCTGTGTTCCGGGTCGCGGCGCTGTGCGCCGCCTTAGTCTTCAAAGGACCAGCGGGAATCGGGCACCGGTACGAAATCCCGTTCCATCCGGTCCCAAGCCCACATGAAGCCGGTTCGGCGTGTGATCTTGTGCCGCTGATCCTGATACCGAACGTGTCCTACCAAGCAAAGTTGAGTGAATCCACGCTCAACGTCTCGCCAGTCGGCGCCGCTCGGCCTCGGAAAAGTGAATGGCCGCTCCACGAATACGCCGTTTTCAACGTGAGTGGGCGTCGTGGCGTCGCCTTGAATATCCCGCCAAACTGGACGCTGACGCCAGCGTTTGGTCTGCATATTTCGATAGAAAAGATCACAGTCGAGCCTGTGGATATTGGCCGTTTCTTCGCCCTTATTCGCATAGCCGACGACGGCTCTAATTTCGGTTTCGCTGATATCGGCAGCGACTTGGCGGACGTGAATCCTGGGACGGCGAGTCAGTTCAAGCATCTGTGCCGTAGCATCCGCCTGTTTCTGGGTCTGTTCGGCGGTGATCTTGACCTCGCGGAGCGTCAAGCCGACCAGCAAGACGCCGGCGCCGGTGATAAGCGTTTCGACACCTGCGACCCCCACCATAACCCGGGCCCACCAAGCGGCGTCCTTGGCGCCCTTAGCGGCCTCATGTGCGTCCTGCTGGCCCTTGGGGGACTGGTCGTAGCTGTTCTTAGCTTCAAGCGCGGCGGCGATGCGCTGGGCCGCGCTATCGACGGGCGGCGGCGAGCTTGGGTCACTGCGATCTTGTATGCGCTGCTGGGCTGGGGCGCCTGCTGTTGCGGCGCCGGCGCCGTTGTGTGGTGGCTCGGCGGCGGCTGGTGCAGCCATGCATAGCCACCCGGCCGCTAGCAACCCGCTACGCCATGTTTTCACGGCTGCCCGGCCCTTCCTGTGTTTGCGCCATAATACCCGCCATCTCCGACAACCGCACAACCTACGCCATTGGCGCCGAGCCCAGAGTCCGGGCAGGATCAGAGGATGGGCTGGAAGGAAAGAGCGCATGCGTTCCATCGCTTCGTCGATGGCGCTTCGTCGCACATCACCTTCTGGGCCTTTGTGATTGCCACCGTGGGCGTCCTTGGCGGCTTCGTTGCGTATGTGACGGCGAAGGCCAACCCCGTATTGGCTTACTTCGCGCCGTTCTCCTACGTCGTCGCAATCCTAGTAACACTCATCTTGTTGGCGTGGCTTGCGCGGCTGCTCGCGCTGCTAATCCGCTCCCTCGTCACGACGCCGCGTATCGAGGCCATCAAAGCGCCGGCACCGCAGGCCTCTGCCGCTGTTGAATTGCCAGCAAAACAATTGCCCACGTCTTCGACATACGAAGGCGACCACGAAGAGTTGATGCTGTTCGTCGCGCGCCAACTCATCCCGACCATTGAGGCCCAACAGGCTATCCGGCGGTGCGTCGTAAACCACGCCATCGCCAGCAAGCGCCTGGCGGCCTTCGCCAGTCAAGGAATGGAGGGTAATAACGTCGGCAGTAATTTCGAGTCGAGACCTGGGCCTGCTCTTTACGCTCAAGCGAAGCCCAACCCAATTTATTCCGTTGTCCGAAATGATAGGCGCGGTGGAGAGTGTAGTGCGCTACTACATATCTTATTGCGCGCTAACTGAAATGTTGGTCGCACAAGACTGTGACGGCGATATCTGGTCCCTCGCTGAGTTTGACCAAGTTGTGCAGATGTGGCGTGCGCGCCATGCCGATATGGTGCTTCAATACGAGAAGATAAGAAACAATCCACGGCTAGGAGGACTATTTCACCCAACTGGCAATAGTCCTTTGGGCGCCCGACCATCACAGCCCCCTCTCTAAGCGCGGCCTTCTAGGCGATTACTCCAAGTGTAGCGTATGCGCGCCCACGGCTCGCGCGACTGCCATTAGCCACCATGCCGGAAACGCCCCTGGTTGATCTTCACCGTAATAGACCCTTCGGTCTCGGGGAGTCCCGTTTCCGGGCGGCACTGCTGGCCAGGTAGCCGCGGCCAAGGGCGCTACTCCCCGAACTGCCAGTGGAACACCGCCCGCGTGCCTAGTTCGCCCGGGAGGCCGGCGCGGCTGCGGTCGATGGCGGCGGTCGCGAGCTTGCCGTCGGGGCCTGGGGTCAGGGTCAGGGTCCAGTCTCCTCGCCGAGCGAGGCCTGGTCGGTGGCGGCGCTGATCGAGTAGCGGCAGATCACGACGCTTCGGTGGTCGCGGCAGCTCGACCGCGCGGCGCGGGCTCGGGCCACCGCCTCGCTCATCGGCAGGCCAGCCGGCAGCCGCTTCTCGACGAACTGCTGGGCGGCGTAGTCGCCGGTGCGCGGATCGACGTGCGAGGCCCAGGGGAAGTGAAGCGGCGCGGGATCGGCGTGGGCGAGACGCCGTCGTCGCCGCGAGCGCGCCGGCGCTCATGGCCAGCGCCAGAACCGCGCCCCTCGTTCCCGCCATCATCACAGCTCCAAACCTCGCCCCGCGCCCGGCGCCTGGGCTAACATCGGTTCGAAGACACAAATGTGAAAGGCGTGCGCCATGCTGCTGGCCGGACTGAAGGTCGTCGAGATGTCCACCTGGGTCGCCGCGCCGGGGTGCGCGATGATCATGGCCGAGTGGGGCGCCGACGTGATCAAGGTGGAGGCGCCCGAGGGCGACGCGATCCGGCGCTTCTATCCGGACACGCCCGAGAGCCCCGGCAACCCGATCTTCTCGATGGAGAACCGCGGCAAGCGCGGCGTGGTGCTGGACGTCTATAAGCCCGAGGGCCGCGCGGCGCTGATCGAGCTGCTGAAGAGCGCCGACGTCTTCGTCACCAACTTACGGCCCGGCGCGCTGAAGCGCACGCGGCTCGACTACGACGGCCGTCAAGGACGAGGCGCCGCAGCTGGTCTACGCCTGCGTCACCGGCTTCGGGCTGGAGGGCGAGGAGGCGGACAGGCCGGCGTTCGACCTGACCGGCTTTTGGACCCGCACCGGCATCGCCGCCTCCACCATCCCGCCCGACCAGGAGCCGTTCACCTGCCGCCCGGGCTTCGGCGACCACGTGACCGCGCTGGCGACGCTGTCGGGCGTGCTGGCGGCGCTGCACGAGCGGCAGACCACCGGCAAGGGCCGCATGGTCGAGGCCTCGCTCTTGCGCACCGGCTTCTACGCGCTGGGCTGGGACGCCTCGATCCACCTGCGCTACGGCGAGGCGACGACCGCCCAGGCCCGCCGCGACCGGCCGAGCGCGGTGGGCGGCTATTTCCGCACCGCCGACGAGCGCTACGTCTGCGTCGCGCCGCGTGGAGCCGACCTGCTTTCCGGCGATCATCAAGGGGCTGGGGCTGGAAAGCGTGATGGCCGAGCCGGGGACGCCGCCCTACGGCGACCTGGAGATCATCCGGGGCTGCGCGCCAAGGTCGACGCGGCGTTCGCCAAGCTGACGCTGGACGAGGCCGGCGCGATGCTGACGCAGGCCGACGTGATCTGGGCGCCGATGGCGACGCTGGACGAGGTGACCGATCGACCCGCAGGCCCGGGCCGCCGGCTGCTTCGTGGTGACCCCCGACCAGTTGGGCGGCGCCTTCGAAGGCCCGGCGACGCCGATCCGCTTCCCCGGCCTGGAGATGGGGCCGCGGGGACCGGCGCCGCTGCTGGGCGAGCACACCCGCGAGGTGCTGGAGGAGATCGGCTTCGAGCCGGCAGAGCCGGCGGCGGGCGAGTAGCGGCGGCCTTGCGCCCCCTCCACCACCCGGCTGCGCCGGGCGGTCCCCCTCCCCCGCACTCTGCGGTGCGGGGCAGGAGAGCACTTGGGCGACCTCACTCCTCCACCGTCGCGCAGACGACGGGGGAGGTGGATCGGCGCGCTACCAGCGCGACGAGACGGAGGGGGCGCGAGGCGGCGTTCCGCACGCCATTTCGACGGACGCGCCCTCGAGGCTTTGATCCGCCTCAAGGCTGCGGGCGGCGAGGCCCTTAAGAACATCCCACCAGGGAGACACATCGATGAGCGACGACGCGACGGCGGCCCTGTCGAAGGACGGCGGCGAGGTGGTGGGCGTGATGACGCGCCTCTCCGAGCATCCGCCGGCGCAGATCTGGCGCATGCTGACCGACTCCGCGAAGCTGCCCGAGTGGCTGGCGCCCGGCCGCATCGAGCCCAGCGTCGGCGGCGCGGCGCGGCTCGATTTCGCCGAAAGCCGCACGGTGATCGACAGCCAGGTGACGGCCTACGACGCGGGGCGCATGCTCGAATACTCGTGGAGCTCGCCCGGCGAGCCGCAGCGGCCGGTGCGCTGGGAGATCGAGCCGGCGGGCGACGGCTCGCGGTTGACGCTGACGCTGCGGACGCCTGCGGGCGAGGACCCGGGGCGCGCCTGCGCCGGCTGGGAGGCGCACCTGGAGATGCTGGAAGCGGCGCTGGAGGGCGTGCCGATCAAGTTCCCGTTCGAGCGCTTCAAGGCCGCCCGCGACGCCTACCGCGAGAAGGTCGCCGCGCTCTGACCGTCCCTCCCCTCCCCCTCGAGGGGAGGGGTCGGGGGTGGGGGGCTGTCGCAAGCAAAGCCGCGGTCGGCGCACCGCACGACGCGCGGCCAATCCCCGAGAGCCCCCCATCCCCAACCCCTTCCCCTCGCGGGGGAAGGGGCTCTAAACCCCCGCCCCCTCGACGTGGGTGCGCTTGGGCTCGGGATTGCCGGCCAGCGCGGTGGCGATCTCGGCGTCCCAGCCGTAGACGTCGGCGCGGAAGCTGGCGTGGCCGTCGGGCGTGACCCAGGCGGTGCGGTAGACCACGTAGACCGGGATGTGGGTCTTCAGCGCGTAGGTGCGGGTGGCCCCCGCGGCGATCGCCTCGTCGATCTTGGCGGGATCCCAGCCGAGCAGGATCGCGGCCAGCCCGCGCGGGTTCGCCAGACGGACGCAGCCGTGGCTGCGCCAGCGCGCATCCAGCGCGAAGAGGCTGCGGGCCGGGGTGTCGTGCATGTAGACCGTGAAGCGGTCGGGGATCTCGAACTTCACGTAGCCGAGCGACGACTTCGGGCCGGCGCGCTGGATGAGCCGGCCGTTCACGACGTGGAAGCCGGCGCGGGCCAGATAGCCGCGCCCCTTCGGATAGAGCTCCTTGCGCGCGATGTCGTTCGGCACGATCCACGGCGGATTGAACTCCACGGCGGTGATCTCGGAGGCGAACATGGGCGTCGGCCGCTTGGTCTCGCCGGCCACGGCGCGCATGGCAAGCGTCGGCTGCCCGTCCTGGAAGAGCGTGACGTCGGGGCCGGCGGTGTCGACCTCGATGCGGGTCGCGGGCATCGCGACCGGCAGCCAGCGCGCGCGCTCCAGGTTGACGTCGAGGGCGACCAGCCGGTCGTGGGCGCTCACGTTCAGCGCCTCGAGCGTCTGCGCCGTCAGCACGCCGTCGGCTTTCAGGCCATGGTGGTCCTGGAAGGCGGCCAGCGCCTCGGCGAGCGCCGGATCGACCACGCCCGCGGCCTTTGGATCGGCCGGCGCCGGCGCATCGTAGCCCTCGGCGGCGAGACGCTGGCGCAGGGCCGGCGCGCGGCGATCGCGCTGGCCGGCGCGGGCGGCGCGGCCGGCGGGGATGGTCTCCCAGCCGCCGTGGCCGTCGATGTCCTCATAGCGGGCGCGGGCCTCGACCAGCGCGAGGTAGGCCGGATCGCTGCGGGTCTGGGCGGCCAGCCAGGCGCCGACCTGGCCGCTGGCGCTTGCGGCCGCGAACTCGGCCGCCGCGTCGAACGGGGCGCGCAGGGCGAAATCGTCGTCGATCGCAGCGGGATCGATCGCCATGCCGTGCTCGGCGCGGGCGTAGGCGATGGCGGCGCGCGCCAGCCGGTCCTGCGCGGCAGCCTGGACCGCCGGGTCGGGACCGGCGAGCTGGGCGACGTCGCTGGCGAGGTTCGGCGCGGATATGCCCTGCGCCGGCGCGCCCTGCAGCACCGCCTGGATCGCGGCAGCGTCGGCAAGGCTCAGCGGCGCCGGACCGGGTTGCGGCGCCGGCACGGGGGGTGGGACGGCGATCTGCGCCGCGACGAGGAACGGGACCAGCGACAGGGCGACGGCGCCCCAGACGAAGGCCGACGCGGTCCGGTGATGCATGGGGAACATGATAGGCTTGGCGACCTGAGAGCGACTGCGGTGACTTAAGGAGCTGCGGCCCCGTCAGTTCCCGAGACCGGGGACGTTTTAACGCGCGGCCGGCGCGGCGGGATCGGCCAGCGGCGCGCTGACGCCGAGCAGATAGATCGACGCCCCGCCGAGGCCCGCCAGCGCCGTGACCGCCAGGGCGGTCGCAAAGCCGTGGGTGGCCTCGACCGTGATCCCGGTGACGATCGGCGCCAGAGCGCCGCCGACGAGGCCGCCGAAGTTCTGCACGGCGCCGACCGAGCCGACGAGGCGGGCGGGCGCCGCTGCGACGGCGAGCGCCCAGATCGCGGCGGTGGCGATGTTGGCGCCGAAGAGCGCGGCGCAGATCGCCGCCAGCGCCCAGGCGCTGGTGGGCGCGGCCAGCGCCAGGGCGGTCGCGGCCGCGCCGGCGGTGAGGCCCGCCACGATCGGCGCCTTGCGGCTGGCGAGCGGCGAGAGGCCGGCGGCGGCCAGCCGGTCGCAGGCCCAGCCGCCGGCGAGGCTGCCCATAAAGCCGAACAGGTAGGGCACGGACGCCGCCCAGCCGGCCTGCGGCACGCTGAAGTGGCGCTCGGTTTCCAGGTAGGACGGCAGCCAGGCGGCGTAGAACCAGGTCATGTAGCCGGAGCCGAAGTTGCCGGCCGCCATCGCCCACAGCGTCGGCGCGCGCAGCAGCCCCACCAGGTCGGCGAGCCGGATCGGCGCGGGCGCCGGATCCGCGCCGGCGGACGCCGGCCGGTCGCGGTAGAGGCCGATCCAGAGCGCCGCGGCGACGAGGCCCGCCAGGCCGGTGGCGAGGAAGGCGCCGCGCCAGCCGAAGCCGAGCATCAGCGCGGTGACGATCGGCGGCGCGACGGCGGGCCCGAGCGTCGAGGCGGAGTTGAAGACGCCGCTCGCCAGCCCCCGCCGCCGCTCGGCGAACCAGCCGCGCACCACCCGCGCGCCGACCGGGAACTGCGGCGCCTCGCCGACGCCGAGGCACATCCGCGCGGCGATCAGCTGCGGCAGGCCGGCGGCGAGCCCGGTCGCGCCCTGCGCGGCCGACCACACTGCCAGCGCGGCGCCGAGCAGCCGCCGCGGGCCCAGCCGGTCGATCAGCGCGCCGGCCGGCGCCTGCGCGGCCGCATAGGTCCACAGGAACGCCGACAGCAGCACGCCCATCGCGCCGGCCTTCAGATGCAGCTCGGCCGAGATCAGCGGCGCGGCGACCGAGAGGGTGACGCGGTCGACGTAGTTCACCGCGCCGGCCAGCATCAGCAACGCCAGCGCCAGGCCCGCGCCGCCGCCCCGCTCGCCTCCGGTCCCCATACGCTCAGGCTATCGCACAATCCACCCGCGCTGCATCCGCCGCAGACTCCCCCTCCCCCTTGCGGGGAGGGGTAGGGGTGGGGGTGCAAGCTGGATCGGTGGGATTGTCGCTTCGGGCGCGCCGATCGGCGGCAGACACCGAGCCGACACCCCCACCCCTAACCCCTCCCCGCAAGGGGGAGGGGAACGCGTGGCTCTCTCTCGGGACGCGTCAGGCGGAACATTGGCCGGCGGCGGAGACTTGACTTGCGTCCGTGCGCCCGCAAAACCGCCGCACCCGCAAACTTCACAAGGAATCTCGCCGCATGACCGTGCGCGTCGCCATCAACGGCTTCGGCCGCATCGGCCGGCTGGTGCTGCGCTCGATCATCGAACACGGCCGGCGCGACATCGAGGTGGTGTCGATCAACGACCTTGGGCCGATCGAGACCTTCGCCCACCTGCTGCGCTACAACTCGGTGCACGGCCGCTTCCCGGGCGTCGTGAGCGTCGACGGCGAGTCCATCGACGGGGGCCTGGGCCCGATCAGGTGGACGGCGATCCGCAATCCGGCCGAGCTGCCGCACAAGGAACTCGGCGTCGACATCGCGCTGGAGTGCACCGGCTTCTTCACCAAGAAGGAGACCGCCAAGGCGCACCTGGATGCGGGCGCCAAGCGCGTGCTGGTCTCCGCGCCCTGCGACGGCGCCGACAAGACCATCGTCTTCGGCGTCAATCACGACAGCCTGACCGCCGACGACCTGGTGGTCTCCAACGGCTCGTGCACCACCAACTGCCTCGCGCCGATCGCCAAGGTGCTGCTCGACACCGTGGGGATCGAGCGCGGCTACATGACCACGGTGCACGCCTACACCAACGACCAGCACACGCTGGACCAGCTGCACAGCGACCTCTACCGGGCCCGCGCGGCGGCGGTCTCGATGATCCCGACCTCGACCGGGGCGGCCAAGGCGATCGGCCTCGTGATCCCGCAGCTGACCGGCAAGCTCGACGGCGGCGCGATCCGCGTGCCGACCCCGAACGTCTCGGTCGTCGACCTGAAGGTCGTGCCGGGCCGCGCCACATCGAAGGACGAGATCAACGCGGCGCTGCAGGCGGCCGCCAGCCAGGGGCCGCTGAAGGGCATCCTGGCGGTGACCGAAGACCCGGTGGTCTCGATCGACCTCAACCACAACGACGCCTCGTCGACCGCGGCGCTGCCGCAGACCCAGGTCGTCGACGGCGGCCTGGTGCGGGTGCTCTCCTGGTACGACAACGAGTGGGGATTCTCGACCCGGATGTCCGACGTCGCCGTGGCGATGGGCAAGCTGGGCTGAGGCGAATTCGGTGACCGACGGTTTTCGCACGCTCGACGGGGTCGACGTGAACGGCAAGCGCGCGCTGGTGCGCGTCGACTTCAACGTGCCGCTGCAGGATGGCCAGGTGAGCGACGACACGCGGCTCGAGGCCGCGCTGCCGACCATCCGCCGGCTGCGTGACGGCGGCGCGAAGGTGATCCTGATCAGCCACTTCGACCGGCCGAAGGGCAAGCGCGTGCCCTCGATGAGCCTGAAGCCGGTGGTGGCGCCGCTGCAGAAGCTGCTGGGCGCGCCGGTGGCCTTCGCCGAGGACTGCGTCGGCGAGACCGCTGAGAAGGCTGTCGCGGCGATGCGTGACGGCGATGTGCTGCTGCTGCAGAACCTCCGCTACCACGCCGGCGAGGAGGCCGACGATCCGGCCTTCGCCAGAGAGCTGGCGGCGCTCGGCGACCTCTACGTGGACGACGCCTTCTCCGCCGCCCACCGCGCCCACGCCTCGACCGACGCCCTCGCCCATCTGTTGCCGGCCTACGCGGGCGAGCAGATGCGACGCGAGCTGGGGGCCTTGCATGCGGCGCTGGACGATCCCAAGCATCCGGTGCTCGGCATCGTCGGCGGCTCGAAGGTGTCGACCAAGCTCGACCTCCTGCACAACCTGATCATCAAGCTCGACCAGCTGGCGATCGGCGGCGGCATGGCCAACACCTTCCTCTTCGCGCAGGGCTGGGAGGTCGGCGCGTCCTATTGCGAGAAGGAGCTGGCCGACACCGCGCGCGGCATCATGGCGTTCGCCGAGGCGCGGCATTGCGAGCTGCTGCTGCCGGTCGACATCGTGGTTGCGGAGCAGGCCGCCCCCGGCGCCGCGGCGCGGGTGCGCGAACTCGGCGAGATCGATCCGCACGAGCGCATCCTGGATGCGGGCCCGAAAACCATCGATCGGCTCTGCAGGGCGATGGACGACGCCGCCACGCTGATCTGGAACGGCCCGCTGGGCGTCTTCGAGGTGCCGCCGTTCGACGAGGGCACGGTCGCCGCGGCGCGCCATGCGGCCGAGCTCGCCAAGGCGGGCAAACTGGTGGCGGTGGCCGGCGGCGGTGATACGGTGTCGGCCCTGAACGCGGCCCACGTGGCGGGGGACTTCACGTTCGTCTCCACCGCCGGTGGCGCGTTTCTTGAGTGGATGGAAGGCAAGAGCCTGCCCGGCGTCGAGGCGCTGAGAGCGGGTCGCGATTGACGAGGGACGAGCGAGAATGGACCTGAAGGCCCTGCACGAGATAGCCGAGAGGATGACTGCGCCTGGCAAGGGCATCCTTGCGGCGGATGAATCCACCGGCACTATCAAGAAGCGGTTCGACTCGATCGGGCTGGAATCCACCGAGACCAGCCGCCGGGACTACCGCGAGATGCTGTTCCGCGCCGAAGACGCGATGCGCAACTACGTCTCCGGCGTCATCCTCTACGAGGAGACGCTCTACCAGAACGCCGCCGACGCGAATGCGACGCCGCTGGTGGACCTGATCGAGCGGACCGGCGCGGCGCCGGGCATCAAGGTCGACAAGGGCACGGTTGCGCTGCCCGGCTTCCCGGGCGAGACCATTACCGAAGGCATGGACGGCCTTGGGCCGCGGCTCGACCGCGACCGCGAGCGCGGCGCGCGCTTCGCCAAGTGGCGGGCGGTGATCAGCATCGGCGACGGCATCCCGACCTGGGGCGCGGTGAAGGCCAACGCCCATGCGCTGGCGCGCTACGCAGCGATCTGCCAGGCGCACGACATCGTCCCGATCGTCGAGCCCGAGGTGCTGATGGACGGCGCGCACGGCATCGACCGCTGCGAGGAGGTGACCCGCTTCGTGCTGAAGACCGTGTTCCAGGAGCTCTACGAGCAGCGCGTGGCGCTGGAGGGCATGGTGCTGAAGCCGAACATGGTGGTCTGCGGCGGCGAGAGCGGCGAGCAGGCGTCGGTCGAGACGGTGGCGGAGCGCACGCTGCGGGTGCTGAAGGACTGCGTGCCCGCGACCGTGCCCGGCATCGCCTTCCTGTCCGGCGGCCAGGACGACGAGGAGGCGACCGCCCACCTCGACGCCATGAACCGCATGGGCCCGCTGCCCTGGCGGCTGACCTTCTCCTACGGCCGCGCGCTGCAGCATTCGCCGCTGACCACTTGGGCCGGCCGCTACGACAACGTCGCGGCCGCGCAGCGCGCTTTCGCGCACCGCGCCCGGATGAACAGCCTCGCCAGCCTCGGCAAGTGGGAAGGCGCGCTGGAGAAGGCGGCTTAGAGGGGCGCCCGGATAGTCTCACCACAAGCGCTGAACGCCCGACGCATCGAACAGCCGCTCGTTGGAAACCAGCAGGAGGTCTTCGACGAGAGCCTGGGCGATCAGCAGTCGGTCGAACGGATCCTTGTGTGGCAGCGAGAGGCTGCCGGCCAGGCTCGCGTGGCGCAGCGCAATCGGCAGGGGCCCGAAGCCGTAGCCCTCGACCATCTCCTCGAACCGGTCGGCGAGCGCAGCCGCTTGCGGGAGTTTTCCAAGCCTGAACTTGGTGGTCACCTCCATTGCGGAGACCGCGCTGACTAAGACCTCGGCATCCTCAGCCTCAATCGCGCTCCGCGCTGCCGCCGACAACGCGGGATGATCGAGGAACCACCAGAGCACCGCGTGGGTGTCGAGCAGAAGCCTCAATCGTCCTTGCCTTCCCAGAGCGCCAGTTCCTCTTCGGGCAGCGGCTCGAAGAAAGCGTCCGTCAGCTCGAAGAGTCCTTTGTATGCGCCGGGGGTGCGCTTCTTCTTCACTGGCGCAATCGGCGTCAACTTCACGACTGGCTCGGAGCCGCGCGCGATCACGACCTCCTCACCGGCGAGCGCCGCGGCGATCAGCTTCGAAAGCTGGGTCTTGGCCTGATGCACCTTGACGATCATGCTGGTTAGCTAAGCACTTGGCTAACCAGCGTCAACCGCTCTGGCTCTTGTCTTTGCCGCCGCCGCGCGGCTTTTGGCGGCGATGGCCCCGCCCGACTGCCGCCTTTACCTGATCACGCCGCCGGCGGTCGCCGACCTGGCCGCGTTCGGGCGCGTGCTCGGCGAGGCGCTGGAGGGCGGCGACGTCGGGGCGCTGCAGCTGCGGCTGAAGGGCGCGCCGGACGAGATCGTCGAGGCGGCGGCGCACGTGATCCTCCCCATGGTGCGTTCGCGCGAGATACCGCTGATCCTCAACGACCGCCCCGACCTTGCCGTGGCGTTCGGCTGCGACGGCGTGCACATCGGTCAGGACGACGCGCCGTACGCCGAGGCGCGGCGCATCGTGGGGCCGGACCGGATCGTCGGCGTCACCTGCCACGACAGCCGGCACCTGGCGATGCAGGCCTCCGAGGCCGGGGCCGACTACGTGGCGTTCGGGGCTTTCTTTCCCACCGCGACCAAGGACGCCGCGACCCGCGCCGACATCGAGATCCTGGAGATCTGGCAGGAGACCATGCTGACGCCGTGCGTGGCGATCGGCGGGATCACGCCCGTCAACTGCGGCCCGCTGGTCGTCGCCGGCGCCGACTTCATCGCCGCCTCGGCCGCGGTATGGACCCATCCCGACGGGCCGCGCGCCGCGGTCGCGGCCTTCAACGAAGCGATCGCTGCGGGCTTCGTGGAGCGCAAGACGATGAAGCGGCCCTGACCTGCGCGCTCAGGCCGCCTTCAAGAGGCCCGCGCGGTCGCACTCCGCCATCACCCAATCGGAGAAACGCCGGATCGCGGCGATCCTTGGGCTGTCGTCGCGCCAGACGAGGTAGCAGGAGTAGGGGTCCTTCACGCGGATATTGGAGATCCGCACCAGGCGGCCGGCGGCGAGCGCTTCCTGCGCATGCAGGCGGCGCACCAGCGCGATGCCGAGGCCGGCGGCGGCGGCCTCGACGCACAGCGAGGAGTCGTCGAACACCTGGCCGCGCAGCGGGACCGGCGCGGTGATGCCCGCCGCCTCGAACCAGGCCGGCCACAGGTTGACGTCCTCGAGGATCAGCGGGCCCAGGCCGATGCACTCGTCGGTACAGTTGTGGGCGTGATGGCGGGCCAGGAACTCCGGACTGCAGACCGGGAAGACGTACTCCTCGAACAGCAGCTCGGAGCGCAGGTTCGGCCAGTGGCCGAAGCCGACGCGCAGCGCCACATCGACGCCGTCGGCGTGCAGGTTGGCGAGCTCGCGGGTGGTGCGCACCTCGACCATGACGCCCGGCATCGCCTCCTGCAGGCGCCCGAGCTTGGGACCGAGCCACAGCTTGGCGATGCTCGGCAGCGTCGAGAGCACCAGCGAGCCCTCGCCCTCCTTCACCTTCAGGTCCTCGGCGGCGCGCATCACGACCCGCTCGGCCTCGCGGTAGGCCTGGGCGAGCGCCACCGCAGCCGGGCTCGGCGACATCCCGGTTCCCTGGCGCCAGAACAGGCGTTGCCCGTAGGTCTGCTCCAGGCGGCGGATGGACTGGCTGACGGCGCTGTGGGTGACGCCGAGCTCGTCGCCGGCGAGGCTGTAGCTCCTCAGCCGGCAGGCCGCTTCCAGGGCGCGCAACGCGGCGAATGGCGGCCCGCGATCGGCCATGGTTTCAACTCCCTCGTGAACGTTGCCTCTGGCCCGCGGAGGAACATCGTTCCGTCAGGAACCTAGCCGAGCCCCGCGCGCCCTGACGGTTAAAACTATGTAATTCGTCCGTGGGCGGGCCGCGGTTTCACCACGCCCGCGTTTGCTTGCCTCGCCGCAGGCGCGCCGTTAGGGTCCGCGCCCTTTCGCGACAGGCTGGAGAGACCCGCGTGACGACGCCGTCGGCGCTGCTGAAGGTGATGATCGACGTCGGTCCGCAAGGCCGCGCGGGGGCTGACGCGCGACTTCGGCGAGGTCAGCGAGCTGCAGGTCTCGACGCAAGGGCGCGGCGGACTTCGTCAGCGCCGCCGACCTGAAGGCCGAGCAGACCCTGTTCGAGGAGCTGACGCGGGTCAGGCCTGGCTACGGCTTCCTTGGCGAGGAGCGCGGCGAGGAGGCCGGCACCGACAAGACCCACCGCTGGATCGTCGATCCGCTCGACGGCACCACCAACTTCCTGCACGGCATCCCGCACTTCGCGATCAACGTCGCGCTGGAGCGCGACGGGCTGATCGTGGCGGCGGTCACCTACAATCCGGTCACCCACGACCTCTTCTGGGCCGAGCGCGGACGCGGCGCCTACCTGAACGACAAGCGCCTGCGCGTCTCGGGCCGCGCGCGGCTCGACGAGGCGGTGATCGCCACCGGCATCCCGTTCCTGGGCCACGGCCAGCACGCCAGGTTCCTGAAGGAGCTGCACCAGATCAGCCAGCGCGTGGCCGGCGTGCGCCGCTTCGGCTCGGCGGCGCTGGACCTAGCCTGGGTGGCCGCGGGGCGCTACGAGGCGTTCTGGGAGCGCGACCTCGGCGCCTGGGACATGGCGGCCGGGGTCTTGCTGGTCAGCGAGGCGGGCGGCATGGTCACCGACGCCGACGGGGGCGATGACATGCTGGCCGGAGGATCGATCTGCGCGGCCAATTCGAGCCTGCACGCGCTGGTGCTGGAGCGCCTGAGGGCGGCCGCCTGAACGGGCTGACGCGCCGCGAGCTCGCGCTCGCCGCCGCGGCGGCGGGGCTGGGCGCGACGTCCGCGTTCCCGGCTTTCGCCGACGACCGGCAGCCGGCGATCATCGCCGAGGGCGGCGCGGCCGAGGAGCGGGTCGTCGACACCCGCACGCGCGTTCGAGCTGGCGATCGCGCAGGGCTGCGACTTCCTGCAGGCGACGCTGGTGGCGACCAGGGAAGGCGCGCTGATCGTGCGCCGCGCCGCGGAACTCGCGGCCACGACCGACGTGGCCTCGCGGTCCGAGTTCGCCGGCCGCAAGGCCACCAAGACCATCGCCGGCCAGCCCGTCGACGGCTGGTTCGCCGAGGACTTCACGCTTGCCGAAATCGAGACGCTGTTCGCCCGCGAGCCCGACCCGGCCGCGCATCCGCAGAACGCGAGGCTCGGCGGCAAGGAGCCGGTGCTGCGGCTTGCCCGACGTGCTGCAGATCGCCCGCGACGGCTGCGTGCGCACCGGCGCGCACCATCGGCGTCTGCCTGCAGCTCAGCCACCCGGCGCGCTACGCCGACTTCGGTCTCGACGTCGTCGGGCGGCTGGCCGACGAGCTCAACACCGAAGGCTATGTCGCGCCGGCCGCGGCGATCTGGGTGCAGGCGTTCGAGACCGACGCCCTGCGCGCGTTCGGGCGCCTCTCGCGGGTGCGCCGCATGCTGCTGATCGACGCCGGCCAGCCGGACATCGCGGCGATGACGGCCTCGGCGGGGCTCGGCGACATCAAGGCGCTCGCCGAGGCCATCGGGCCGCAGCAGGACCTGCTGATCGACCCGGCTGCGGCGATCTTCCCTGCGCCGACAACGCTGGCGCTCGATGCGCACGACGCCGGCCTGGCGGTGTTCTCCCGCTCGGCCAAGGCGCAGAACGCGTCCTGCCGCCGGCGCTGCGCGCGCGGCGATGCGCGCAGCCGCCGGCTATCCGAACGGCCGCGGCGATGTCGACAAGCTGCTGGTCGCGCTGTTCGCCGACGGCGGTCGACGGCCTGGCGACCGACCTGCCGGCCGAGGCGGCCCGCGCGCGCGGCCAGGCGATGAGCGCGATCCGCCGGGCTCGCAGCCGAGGCGACACCGCGGGCGGTTGAGGTCCGAAAACCGCGAGACATCCGGCGCCGGCCGCCCCATCTTCGGCGCATGGATATGGACGACGACGCCTGCTACCGCGCGCTTTCCACCCGCGACGCCCGCTTCGACGGCCGGCTGTTCGTGGGGGTGAAGACCACCGGCATCTACTGCCGGCCGATCTGCCCGGCGCGCACCCCGAAGCGCGAGAACGTGCGCTTCTACCCGACCGCCGCGGCGGCACAGAGCGCCGGCTTCCGCCCCTGCCTGCGCTGCCGGCCGGAGACCTCGCCGGACCTCGCCGCCTGGCGCGGCGCCTCGAACACGGTCGCCCGCGCGCTCAGCCTGATCGAGGCCGGCGCGCTCGACGAGGCGGACGTCGACGGCCTGGCCGACCGGCTGGGCGTCGGCGAGCGGCAGCTGCGGCGGCTGTTCCGCAAGCACCTCGGCGCCTCGCCGATCGCGGTCGCCCAGACCCGCCGCGTGCTGCTCGCCAAGCAGCTGATCCAGGAGACCCGGCTGCCGATGGCGGAGGTCGCGATGGCGTCGGGCTTCGGCAGCGTGCGGCGCTTCAACGAGACCTTCCAGCAGCTCTACGACCGCCCGCCGGCAGCAGCTGCGCCGCCTCGGCGGCGCGGACGAGACCGCCAGCCACGGCGAGGCGGTGCGGCTCAGCCCTGCCCTACAAGCCGCCCTACGACTGGGACGCGATGCTCGGGTTCCTCGCGCTGCGCGCCATCCCCGGCGTCGAGCGCGTGGCCGGCGAGCGCTACGAGCGCACGCCTCGGCGATCGGCGAGTGCATCGGCGTGATCCGGGTCGAGCCGACGACGCCAAGTCACGCCTCGAGGTGACGCGTCCGCTTCCCGAAGATCAGCGCCCTGCCGGCGATCATCGCCCGGGTGCGCCGCGTGTTCGACCTCGCGGCCGACCCGGTCGCGATCGGCGAGCACCTCGCCAAGGACCCGGCGCTGGCCCCGCTGGTCGCCGCGCGGCCGGGCCTGCGGGTGCCCGGGCGCCTGGGACGGCTTCGAGCTGGCGATCCGCGCCATCCTCGGCCAGCAGATCACCGTCGTCGCCGCCCGCGGCCTCGCCGCCAAGCTGGTCGCGGCGCACGGCGAGCCGCTGCCCAGCCGAGCCTGGCCGCCGAGGGCCTGACCCATGTCTTCCCGACCCCGCAGCGGCTGGCCGGCGCGGACTTCGCCGCGCTCGGCATGCCGCGCGCCCGCGCCGCGGCGCTGACCGCGATGACCGGCGGCGGTCGTCGCCGACCCGCTGATCTTCGGGCCGCGCCGCAGCCTCGACGAAGCGATCGCCGCGCTGAAGGCCCTGCCGGGAATCGGCGAATGGACGGCGCAGTACATCGCCATGCGCGAGCTGCGCGAGCCCGACGCCTTTCCCGCCGCCGACATCGGGCTGATGCGGGCGCTGGCCGACGCGCAACGGCCGCCGCCCGAGCCCGGCCGAACTCATCGCCCGCGCCGAGGCCTGGCGGCCCTGGCGCGCCTACGCCGCCCTGCACCTCTGGTCGTCCGGAGCGCAGGGCGCCCAAGACCAAGAGAAGGACCTGACCGATGACCGCGACGCAGCCTGACTATCTGATCCTCGACACCATCGCCGCCCCGATCGGCGCCGTTCCTGATCGCCGTCGACCAGGACGGGACCTTGCGCGCCGTCGACTTCTGGGCCGACGAGGCCGCGGCTGCGCACGCTGCTGAGGCGCCAGTACGGCGACGTGAAGGTGGAGACCGGCCAGGCGCCGGCACGGATCCGCCGGGCGTTCGAGGACTACTTCGCCGGCGACATCCGCGCGCTGGAGCGGGTGCCGGTGGCCACCGTCGGCACCGCCTTCCAGCGCAAGGTCTGGGCGGCGCTGCAGCGGATCCCGGCCGGCGAGACCCGCAGCTACGGCCAGCTGGCCGCCGAGATCGGCGAGCCGGACGCGGCCCGCGCCGTCGGCCTCGCCAACGGCGCAGAACCCGATCGCCATCGTGATCCCCTGCCACCGGGTGATCGGCGCCGACGGCTCGCTCACCGGCTTCGGCGGCGGCCTGCCGCGCAAGCGCTGGCTGCTGACCCACGAGGGCGCCGCCTACAGGGAGAACCGCGCCCCGAAGCGGCCCCAGCCGGAGCTGCAGTTCGAGCGGCGGAGCGTGGCCTGACATAGTCTTAAAGCCCGTCATGGCCGACCGTCAGTGTCGGCCACCCATGAGCACGCTGCGAGCCATGGCCGCGCTCATGCGCGGCCACTCAGACCAAGGTGGTCATGGGTCGCCGGGACTGCGCCCGGCGATGACGGCTGAAGGGGACGGGCCGATCCTGGTGATCCGCGTGGCGTCGAAGGCGCCAGCGACCAGGAAGCATTCCTAAAGGTTTGCGGCGTTCACTTCGCTCAAGTCGCAGACGAGATTGGGAGGGCTATGGCCGCCGCCCTTGGGGGGGAGGCGAGGCGTCGCTCGGGGGTCGACTCGGAGATTCACCTCTTCGTCGTCTCCCACCGCAACCTGACGCCGCGTACGATCCACTTCACCGCCGCCGCCCTGGGCGCGCTCGCCTTCGCGCCGTTCGCCTGGGTGGCGCTGTGGTTCAGCGTCACCGCCGCCGTCGTGCTGGCCGGAACCTGGGCCTGCGCGCGCGTCGACCGCTGGCCAGCGGCGGCGCGCGAGACCTGGGGCGTGCCGACGTTGCTTGGCGTCACCACGCTGAACTCGGCCCTTTACGGCGTCGGCGCGGCGCTGCTCTGGCGCACGGGCAATCCAATCGCCGGCGTCTTCGCGGTGCTGATCCTGGCGATCTGCGTCGTCTACTCGCTGATGCAGTACTACGCCAACCCGCGCCTCTTCTACGTCGTGGCCGCGCCCTATTTCGCCGGCTTCGGCTACATCGTCGCGGCGATCGCCGCCGACCGGCTGCCGGGCGGCGACTATGGCGCGATCGGCGCGGTCGCATGCGCCGCCGTGGCGCTGGGCAACCTGATCTTCACGGCCCGCCGCAACCTGGCGGGCTCGCGCTCGGCGCTGCGGCAGGCGCGGGCGCTCGCCACCGAGCGCGAGCACGCCGCCGCCGCCGCGAACGACGCCAAGTCCGTCTTCCTCGCCACGATGAGCCACGAGATCCGCACGCCGCTGAACGGGGTGCTCGGCATGGCCCAGGCGATGGCGGCCGACGCGCTGGCGCCCGGTCAGCGCGAGCGGCTCGGCGTCATCACCCAGTCCGGCGAAACCCTGCTGGCGATCCTCAACGACGTCCTCGACCTCTCCAAGATGGAGGCCGGCAAGCTCGACCTGGAAGCGGCCGAGTTCGATCTCGCGCAGCAGGTCGGCGGCGCCTGCGCGGCGTTCGGCGCGCTCGCCGAGGCCAAGGGGCTGCGAGCTGAGCTGGCGCGTGACGGCGGACGCCGAGGGCGTCTACCTGGGCGACGCCGTGCGCGTCCGCCAGCTGATCGCCAACCTCGTTTCCAACGCCCTGAAGTTCACCGAGGCTGGCGAGGTGTCGGTCGAGGCCGATGCGACCGCGGCGGGCCTCACCTTAAGGGTGCGCGACACCGGCGTCGGGATCGGACCGGAGGCGATGGGCCGCCTGTTCGAGGACTTCGTCCAGGCCGACGCCTCGACCACGCGCCGGTACGGCGGCACCGGCCTCGGGCTGGCGATCTGCCGGCGCCTGGCGCGGACGATGGGCGGGACCATCGAGGCCGCGAGCGAGCCTGGCCGCGGCGCGCTCTTCACCGTCAGCCTGCCGCTGCAGCGGTTGCGGAGCGACGATCCGGCGCCGACCGGCGCGGCCGGGCCTGAGGACGCAGCGGCGTTCGAGACCGTGCGGGTGCTGGCCGCCGAGGACAACGCTGTCAACCAGCTGGTGCTCAAGACGCTGCTGGCCCAGGTCGGGATCGAGCCCCACCTCGTCGCCAACGGCCGCGAGGCGGTCGAGGCCTGGGCGCGCGAGCCGTGGGATGTCGTCCTGATGGACGTGCAGATGCCCGAGATGGACGGGCCGACCGCCGCGCGCGAGATCCGCGTCCGCGAGGCGGCCGAGGGGCGGCGGCGCACGCCGATCATCGCGCTGACGGCCAATGTGCTCGCCCATCAGATCGGCGCCTACCTGGAGGCCGGCATGGACGCGCACGTCGCCAAGCCGATCGAGGCCGCCCGCCTCTTCGCCGCGCTCCAGGAAGCCCTCGCTACGGAGAGCGCTGAAGAGGAGCCCGGCGCGGCGAGAGCCTAGATCTGCCGCGTGCGGCCGGCCCAGTAGGGTTCGCGCACGCGGTTTCGCAGCACCTTGCCGGCGGCGCTGCGCGGCAGGTCGTCGACGAAGTCGAGCCCGCGCGGGATCTTGAACTTCGCGAGGCTGGCGAGCGCATAGGCGAGGATCTCGCTCCTAAGCGCCTCGCTCGGGCCATAGCCCGCCTTCAGCTGGATCACCGCGCGGACCTCCTCGCCGTACTCGTCGTGCGGCACGCCGATGGTGCAGCTGTCCTCCACCGCCGGGTGCTTGATCAGCTCGTTGTCGATCTCCTGCGGGTAGATGTTCACGCCGCCGGCGATGATGGTCTCGGCGCTGCGGCCGGTCAGGAAGAGATAGTCGTCCTCGTCGAGGTAGCCGATGTCGCCCAGCGTGAAGTAGTCGCCGATCCGCGATGCCGCGGTCTTGCTCTGATCCTTGTAGTACTCGAAGCCGGTGGCCGGCACCTTCATGTAGATGGCGCCGGCGACGCCCGCCGGGCATTCCTGGCCGGCGTCATCGATGATCTTGGCCGCGTCGGGGCTCGGGCGCCGGCCGACCGTCCCCGGCTTCGCCAGCCACTCCTCCGAGCTGACGCGGAAGCCCGCGCCGCCTTCGGAGCCGGCATAGTATTCGGACAGCACCGGGCCCAGCCACTCGATCATCGCCCGCTTCACTTCCGGCGGACAGGGCGCCGCGCCGTGGTTGATGCGCTTCAGCGACGAGAGGTCGTAGCGCCCGCGTACCTGCGGCGGCAGCGCCAGCAGCCGCTGGAACATGATCGGCACCAGGTGCGAATGGCTGATCCGATGCCGCTCGATCAGCCGCAGCACCTCCTCCGAGTCCCACTTGTCGAGGAAGACGATCGGCAGCCCGTTCAGCAGCGGCGCGCGCACGTTCCCGGCCAGCGGCGCGGCGTGGTAGGCCGGCCCGGTGCAGAGGTAGACGTCGCGCGCCCGGTCGGCCTCCGGCTGGAACGCGCCATAGACGACGCCGGGCTTGTGGACGCCTTTCGGCCGGCCGGTGGTGCCCGAGGTGTAGAGCATCGTGTAGCCGCGCTCGGGGTCCGGGATGTCGCCGCCATCCAGCCCCGCCAGCGCGGCGTCGTAGTCCGCGAAGCCGGGGATGGCCCCGCCGATCGCCACCTTCAGCTGCAGCGCCGGGCACTGCGACGCGGCGATCCCGGCGGCCGCGGCGATGCGGACATCGGCGAAGAAGGCCTTCGCCTCGCAGTCCTGCACGACGTAGCCGATCTCCTCGCCGGTCAGGTGCCAGTTGACCGGCGTCACCCGCAGCCCGCACCTGAGCGCGCCGAACAGCACGTCGCAGAACTCCGCCCGGTTCGAGCAGGCGAGCGCGACCGCGTCGCCCGCGCTCAGCCCCGCGCCGCGCAGCAGCCGCGCCACGCGGTTGGCGTTGGCGTTGAGCGCGCCGAACGTGCGGTCCTGGCCGGTGTAGTCGTAGATCGCCACCCGGTCCGGCTGCAGCTCGGCCCAGACCGCCGGCTGCATGCCCACCTGCGCGGCCGCCTCCAGCCGCTGCTGCAGCGCCTCGACGGGAAGCTCCGATACGCTGGTCATGCCTTGTCTCGCTCCTCACCCCCCGCGTCTTCGCGCACGGTTCGAGCTATCTTCTCCTCGAAATCGCGGTGATTGAAGGGGTTTGCTTTTCTCCACTCAGCCCCCACCCTCCGTCATCGCCGGGCGAAGTCCCGGCGACCCATGAACACCGTCTTGCGAGTGGCCGCTGCCGAGCGGCCATGGCTGGCTATGTGTTCATAGGTGGCCGACACTTACGGTCGGCCATGACGGCTCTACGTGGGTGGCTCAGGCCGCTTGCAGGCCGAACTGAAGCTTGGCGAGGCGGGCGTAGAGGCCGCCCTGGGCGACGAGGTCGGCGTGGGTCCCCTCCTCCACCACCTTGCCCTCGTCCATGACGACGATGCGGTCGGCGGCGAGCACGGTGGCCAGGCGGTGGGCGATGACCAGCGTCGTGCGGCCCTGCATGGCGTCGGCGAGCGCGCGCTGCACCAGCCGCTCGCTCTCGGCGTCGAGCGCGCTGGTGGCCTCGTCCAAGAGCAGCACCGGCGCGCCGCGCACCAGGGCGCGGGCGATGGCGAGCCGCTGGCGCTGGCCGCCGGAGAGGGTCTTGGCGCGCTCGCCGAGCGGGGTCGCGAAGCCCTGCGGGCAGCGCGTCCAGGAAGCTCTCGGCCTCGGCGGCCTTCGCGGCGGCGCGCAGCTCGTCGTCGCTGGCGTCCTCGCGGCCGAAGCGCAGGTTGTCGAAAGCCGAGCCGGAGAACAGCGGCGCGTCCTGCGCCACGAGCGCGATCCGGGCGCGCACCTCGGCCGGGTCGGCGTCGGCCAGGTTGACGCCATCCAGCCGCACCGACGCCGCCCTGCGGGTCGTAGAAGCGCAGCAGCAGGCGGAAGACCGTGCTCTTGCCGGCGCCGGAGGGGCCCACCAGGGCGACGCGCTCGCCGGGCCGGGCGTGCAGGGAAAAGCCCGCCAGCGCCGGCAGGTCGGGGCGGCCAGGATAGGCGAAGGTGACGTCCTCGAAGGCGATCTCGCCGCGCGGCGGGGCGGGCAGCGGCTTCGGACTGGCGGGCGGCGCGATGGCGGGCCGGGCGTCGAGGATCTCGTTGATCCGCTGCATCGCCCCGGCGGTCTTCTGCACGTCGCCCCAGGTCTCGCCGAGCGCGCCGGCCGCGCCGCCGACCAGGATCGCCAGCACCACGAACTGCACCAGCACGCCGGCGGTGAAGTCGGTGCGGATCGACGAAGCTCGCCAGCGCCGCGCGCCAGAGCACGAAGCCGACGCCGCCGAACAGCAGCACCATGACCAGCGCCGTCATCACCGCCCGCGCGCTGATCCGCGCCACCGAGGCGCGGAACGCGGTCTCGACCGCCGCAGAGAAGCGCTCGGCGGCGCTGGCCTCGCGGCCGAACGCCTGCACGGTGTCGAGCCCGCCCAGCGTCTCGCCGGCGTAGGCCACGGCCTCGGCGAAGCGCTCCTGCGCATGGGCCGAGAGCCGGCGCACGACGCGCCCGACCGCGAACAGCGGCAGGATCACCAGCACGCCCACCAGCAGCGCCAGGCCGGTGAAGCCGGGGCTGAGCCAGATCAGCCAGGCGAAGCCGGCGACGAAGGTCAGGGCGTTGCGCAGCGCGACCGAGATCGACGAGCCCGACCATGTTCTCGACGATGGTGAGGTCGGTGGTGAGGCGCGAGAGCACCTCGCCGGTGCGCACGTTCAGGAAGAAGGCCTGGTCCAGGCTGAGCACGTGGCGATAGAGCCGCTCGCGCAGGTCGGCCACCACCCGCTCGCCCAGCCGGTTGACGAAGAAGAACCGCCCGGCGGTGGCGAGCGCCAGAGCCGAGGGCGATCAGCGCGGCCAGCAGGAAGTAGCGGTCGACCGAGCCGGTCGTGCGCCCGCCGACGCCGCGGTCGATCAAGCAGCCGCAGCGCCAGCGTCAGCCCGAGCGTCGCGGCGGTCGAGAGGATCAGGAAGACGCCGGCCGCGGCGGCGTCGGCCAGGTGGGCGCGCACCAGCGGCCCGAGGCTCGCCAGCGGCCGAAGGTCGCGGCGCCTGTCGCGCCCCTCGGCGGCGGCCTCGATCTCGGCCGCCAACACCTGCCCTGCGCCCGGCCGACCCTCGATGCCGGCGCCGTCCGTCGTCATACTCGAACCCTTGCGTCTTCCGCGCCCCCAGTGTATAGGCGCGCCTCCCCGCCGAGGCCGGCGGGGCGTGCTCCGTCATTCAGGCTGCTGGAAGTCGGCAGGAGGGACCCGTGAAGCAAGACATCCATCCCGACTACCACACGATCACCGTGGTGATGACGGACGGGACGACCTATCAGACCCGCTCCACCTACGGCAAGGAAGGCGCGGAGCTGCACCTGGACGTCGATCCGAAGACCCACCCGGCGTGGACCGGCGGCGGCCAGCACGCTGATCGACCGCGGCGGCCGCGTCAGCCGCTTCGCGGCCAAATACGGCGGCTTCCTGAAGAAGTAGGGCCGGCGCGGCTCAGCTCCTCCCCCGCTCTTCCCCGCGCAAGCGGGGATCCAGGCGTTTTTCAACCACGGAAAACACGGAAAACACCGACGGGTCAGTTGGCACGGCGGCGTCCGTGCTTTCCGTGTTTTCCGTGGTTCTAAATTCGACAGGCTCCTTCAGAAAAGGCCTGGGTCCCCGCTTTCGCGGGGAAGAGCGGTGTTGGTAGTGCTCAGGCCGGCTTCCAGCCCTTCGGCGCTTCCATGCTGAGCGCCATCAGGCGCCCGTCCGGCTCCTTGAAGAAGCTCATCCACAGATCGTAGGTCGGCTGCTCGGTGATGCGGTGCGGCGGCGGAGACGATCTCGACCCCGCGCTTCTCCAGCTCGGCGGTCGAGGCGGCGACGTCGGCGCAGGCGAGGTAGAGGATCGAGGCGCCGGAGACGTCGTCGGCCCGCTCCACGAAGATCGAGACGCCGCCGGCGTCGAAGAACGCCATGTGCGGATGCGGGCGCAGCGCCAGCCTGAGGCCGAGCTTGGTCTCGAAGAACTCCACCGCGCGCTCGACGTCGGAGACCGGGTACGAGATCTGCGCGAGGCGGGTGATGTTGAGGGTCATGGATGGCTCCGTGGCGTGATGACGCCGCCTCCACTAGCCGCGCGACCTTGGAAGCGCAGTGGCCGGGATTGCGAAGTTTTCAGACCCGGATCGGGCGTTCAGAGTCGGATGGCCTGGGGCGTGACGCCGAAATGGCGGCGGAAGGCCCGGATGAAGGCGCCGGCGCTCTCGTAGCCCAGCGCCTCGCCGATCGCCGCGACGCTCATCGAGGTGGCTTCGAGCAGCCGTCGCCCGCGCTCAACCCGCCGGCGGCCGGCGTAGGCCGAGGGCGTGCAGCCGAACGCGGCGCTGAACAGCCGCAGCAGATGGAACTTCGAGACGGCGGCGACGCGCGCCAGTTCGTCCAGCGTCGGCGTCTCGGCCGAGCTCTCGATCAGCTCGCGCGCCCGCTCCACCCGCGCCGCCAGCAGCCGCCGCGTCGAGGCCTTGGCGGCCGGCAGCCGGCCGGCCAGCTGACGGTGCCCTTGCGCGGCGACGACCAGGTGCCTGACCAGCCCGAGCATCCGCTCCTCGGCCGCGAGCGCGGAGGGATGGCCGGCCCCGAAGTCGCTGCGCAGGCGGCAGAGCTCGGCGGCGATGCCTTCCGGCGGCCGGAAGACCAGGTCGGGGAACTGCGGAATGCGGGCCGCCGCCGGCGCGTCCCAAACGGAGTCGGGGTCGGCGTCGGGGTCGGCGATGTCGCGCCAGGCGCTCTCGACCAGGTCGTCCGAGACGAAGACGCAGAACGACTCCGTCCCGGTGGCCCCTAGAAACTCCAGCTCGTACGGCTGCGACTGGTTGAGGATGACGGCGTGGTCGCCGGAGAGGAAGTGGCTGGCGCCCTCGGAGCGGTAGACGGCCCGGCCGCGCGGTATCCACTTGATCGAGAACGCCCCTGTCGCGTCGGCTATCCAGTGCCGGCGCGCCTTGCCGTTCAGCACGGTGATCGCGGAGGGCGTCACCGCATCGCCCAGGCGCCGGCGCCAGACGCTACGCCCGTCGTCGCCGCCCTGGATGAAGGTCAGCTCGGTCATCGCTCGCCGCCAGCTTGGCTGCGGCGGCGACGCGCCGCAAGCGCCGGAGCGCGTTCAGCAAAAGTGGAACCGCTCTTGCGGTTCGGACGCGCTCCAACTCTTGGGTCTTGGAGCACGATTCAACGGTCAGGCGGTTCCGCCTGACCGCATCGTGCTCTAGCCGCCGAAGGCGTCCTTGAGGCGCTCGATCTGCGACAGCACCGGGTGCGGCGGCTCGGTCTCGACGCCGTCGGCGTACATCCGCGCATCGAGATGGCGCACGCGCTCGAACAGGCGCTCGGAACGGCTGAGCAGCTCGGCGAGCGCTGCGGCAGCGGCTCGGCGGACGCCGACCGGTCCGGGTCGGGGGTCTCGGCGGCCAGCCGGTAGCTGGCGTCCTGCGCCGCCTCGGCCGCCATGTCGCCTTCGCGCACCGCGCGCTGGACCAGCAGCCAGGAGGCCACCTGCATCAGCCGCGTGGTGAGCCGCATGCTCTCGGCCGCGTAGGAGAGCGCGGCGCTGCGCGACAGCAGCTTGGAATCCTGCCGCCCCGCGCCGTCGAGATAGGCCGCGGTCTCTTCAACGAGGTCCATGCCCTCCTTGAAGGTGCGGTCGAACAGCTCCGAGCGGGCAAAGCCGGAGATCGCTTCCGCCTGCCATGCCGGCGAGGCCTGCCGCCCATTGTCCCCCATTGTCTCTCCAAACTCTTCGCCGGCGGACGGATGGGCCCCGTCCTCGCCGAGGCCCTGGTTGCAACGCCTGTGCCAGCCTCGTCCGGCGCGAGCCTAGCGCAGCCGGCTTTCCCATACGCTAACCACGCTTGGCGAAAAGGGCGTCAGCAGCGGCGCGGCCGGCCAGCTTGCGCTCGAGCTGGGCGCGGGTGCGGCCGATTTCGGCCTCCAGCGCCTCGATGCGCTCCTCCAGGTCGGACGCAGCGAGCAGCTCCAGGTCCTCGCGGATCAGCTCCGTCAGGGCCCAGCCGCGCGGGCGGCGGACCGGTTCGCCATCTTCCTCGGCCATTGGGACCTCCCTTTGCCGTGGCGCGTGCGGACGGTTATCTGACGCCCGCGGCGCGAGCTTGGCAAGATTGGCGGGATGGAGCGGGCGAGCATGAAGGCGATCGTCATCGAGGGCGGCAAGGGGCCGGCCGAGGCGCTGAAGCTCGGCGAAGTCGACGATCCCGTCCCGGGCCCCGGCCAGATCGTGATCCGCGTCGGCGGCCGCCGGCGTCAACCGGCCGGACATCATCCAGCGCCACGGCTTCTACCCGCCGCCGCCCGGCGCGCCGCCGACCATGGGGCTGGAGGTGGCCGGCGAGGTGATCCACGCCGCCGGCCGCTGGAAGGCGGGCGATCAGGTCTGCGCGCTGCTGGGCGGCGGCGGCTACGCGGAGCTGGCGGCGTGCGATGCGCGCCACGCGCTGCCGATCCCGCGCGGCCTCAGCGCGATCGAGGCGGCGGCCCTGCCTGAGACGGTTTTCACCGTCTACGCGAACGTGTTCGAAGGCGGGACGCTGAAGGCCGGCGAGACGCTGATGGTCCACGGCGCCACCTCCGGCATCGGCGTGACGGCGATCCAGATGGGCAAGGCGGCCGGCGCCAAGGTGATCGCCACGGCGCGCGGGCGGGCCAAGGCCGATGCAGGCGCTGAAGCTCGGGCGCCGACATCGCGGTCGACGCCTCGGCCGAGGATTTCGAGGCGGCCGCCAAGGAGGCGGGCGGCGTCGACGTGGTGCTCGACATGGTCGGCGGCCCCTACTTCGCGAAGAACCTGGCGGCGCTGAAGACCGGCGGGCGGATCGTCTACATCGCCGCGCAGGGCGGCGGCACGATTGAGCTGCCGATCGGCGCGCTGATGCAGAAGCGCGGGGTGATCACCGGCTCGACGCTGCGGCCCCGCGGCGCCGACGAGAAGGCGCGGCTGGCGGGCGAGGTCGAGCGCGTGGTCTGGCCCTGGATCGAGGCGGGCAAGGTGAAGCCGGTCATCGACCACACCTTCCCGCTCGCCGAAGCCGGCCAAGGCGCAGGCGCTGCTGGAAAGCGGCCAGCACCTGGGCAAGGTGGTGCTGACGCTCTGACCGGGCGCGTCCTTCGATCCCAGGCACGACGCGCGCGCCGCATTCCCTAATCCGCGCGATTGGCCTATATGTCCGTTCACCACACCGCCCGGCCGCAAGGCCGGGCGCCGCTGTTTCTGGAGGACGCCCGAAGCGGGCGAAACTGGCATGGCCGACCAAATCCTGATGCCCAAGGCGACCGCCGTCTGGCTGGTCGACAACACCTCGCTCACGTTCGAGCAGATCGCCGACTTCGCCAACCTGCACCCGCTGGAGGTGAAGGGGATCGCCGACGGCGAGGTGGCGCGCGACATCCGCGGCGCCGATCCGATCGCCAACGGCCAGCTGACCCGCGAGGAGCTGGACAAGGCGCAGACTCGACGCCTCGTACCGCATGAAGGCGCATAAGAGCCGTCACGCCGAGCTCCTGAAGCCGATCAAGAAAGGCCCGCGCTACACGCCGGTCTCGCGCCGGCAGGATCGGCCGGACGCCATCGCCTGGTTCGTGCGCAACCACCCAGAGGTGAGCGACGCCCAGATTTCCAAGACCCTCGGCACCACCAAGGCGACCATCGACCAGGTGCGCGACCGCACGCACTGGAACTAGCGCCAACATCAAGCCGGTGGACCCGGTGACGCTCGGCCTCGTCACCCAGCTGGAGCTGGACGCGCTGGTGAAGATGGCGGCGGAGAAGAAGGCGCGGGACGATGCGCGCAAGGCCGCGCAACGCCCCGAAGGCCCGACGCTGCGCGCGGCGGCGGAGCCGGCCTCTCAAGCGGAGGCGGCGATGGCGGACGACGAGGAAGACGCGGAGAGCTAGCGGGCCGCCAGCGAAGCGGTCCCTAGTGAAGCAGTCCCTAGTGAACTTGGGACTTCAGGCTCTCCATCTCCTCTTTCAGCCGCAACTTCTGTCGCTTCAGGTCCCTCAAGCGGTCGCTATCGGCGGCCGGGCGGGCCAATTCGTCCTCGATCGCGCGTTCCAGAGATTGATGACGCAGTCCGAGTTCGCGGATGCGAGCTTCGATGGCCATGGCTTACTGGCTCCCGTGATGCACGACTCTGCGGAGTGAACACCCCTGACGGTCGACTGTCAGATCACATATGGTTGCGAGCGATAACGCCCGGAAGCGGGGCGCGTCCTGGCAGCCGAAGGGGCGATCGCGATGAGCGAGAATGGCGGCGCCGCTCGTCGTCGGAATCTCGGGCGCCTCGGGCGCGATGCTGGGGGTGCGGGTGCTGGACGCCTGCCGCGAGCTCGGCGTTGCGACCCACCTGGTCGTCTCGCGCGCCGCGGCGCTGACCCTCGCCGACGAGACCGGCCTCGATCTCGCCGCGGTCACAGCCAAGGCGGCGGTCGCCTACCGTGCCGGCCGACGTCGGCGCGGCGATCGCCTCGGGCTCGTTCCCGACCCGCGGCATGATCGTCGCCCCCTGCTCGGTCCGGACCATGAGCGAGATCGCCACCGGCGTCACCGCCTCGCTGCTGACCCGCGCCGCCGACGTGACGCTGAAGGAGCGGCGGCCGCTGGTGCTGATGGTGCGCGAGACGCCGCTGCACCTCGGCCACCTGCGGACCCTGACGCAGCTCGCCGAGATGGGCGCGGTGATCGCCCCGCCGGTGCCGGCCTTCTACGCCGCGCCGCAGAGCCTCGCCGAGGTGGTCGACCAGTCGGTCGGGCGCGCGCTCGACCTCTTCGGCCTCGCCTGGCGGCCGGTGCGCCGCTGGGGCTACGACGTCGGGCCGATCGCGGCGTCCGACGACAAGTCGGACGAGGCGCAGGCTTGAGCGAGACCGCCTCGCCCAAGGCTGGCTCGCCCAAAGCCGGCTCGCCCAGAGCCGCCTCCCTCTGGGCCTTCGCGCTCGACATCTACGGCCGGCCGGGCGCCGAGGCGCGGTTCCTGGCGCTGCAGGACGGGCGCGGCCAGAACGTCTGCTTCCTGATCTGGAGCCTCTGGATGGCGGCCGAAGGCCGGCCAGCGGACGCCGCCACGCTGGAGGCCGGCGCGGCGCTGGCCACATCCTGGGAAGCCGCTGCGGTCGCGCCGCTGCGGCGCCTCAGGCGCGATCTGAAGACCTCCTCCGCCGGCCCGGCGCGCCGCCGCGAGCGCCTGCGCGGGGCGGTGCGGCAGCTCGAGCTGCAGGCCGAGCAGATGCTGCTGGAGATGCTCCAGGACGCGAGCCCGCCGTCGGACGGCGAAGCCCTGCCGGCCGCCGAAGCGCTGGCGCGGGCGGCCGCGCTGTTCGGCGGCGACGCGCCCGGCGCCGAGCTCTCAGGCGCTGGCCGCGCTGGTCGCGTAACGGTTTCCGGCTGCGCGCCTTTCCTGCTATCACGCCGAGCGGGCCTTGATCGGTGGCAGGGGGCTCGGAGCGTGGACGAGGAAGCGCTGGACCCGAGTGAAGAAGCGCGCATCCGCGCCCAGATCGCGGCCTTGCGCGAGGAGCACCAGGACCTGGACGACGCGGTCAGCGCGCTGGAGGCGCTGCCGATGCCGGACCAGCTGCAGATCGCCCGGCTGAAGAAGAAAAAGCTCACCCTGCGCGACCAGATCGCCAAGCTCGAAGACCGCCTGACCCCGGACATCATCGCCTAGAGCATGATGGGGTCAGGCGGAATCGCCTGACCGCTGAATCATGCTCTAAATTCAAGACGTTGGAGCGCGTTCGAACCGCAAAAGCGGTTCCACTTTTGCTGAACGCGCTCTAGCCCGCGGGCGCCACCAGGCCCTGCTGCGCGTTGGTCGGCGCGCGGTGATCGAGCGGCAGGCCGGCCTCGGCGCGGTGCTTCAGCACCCGCAGCCAGCCGTGCAGCGCTTCGCAGTCCAGGCCGTGCATCATCAGGCGGTAGCCGGCCTGCAGCGTGGAGAGCTGCACCAGCGGGTGGCCGTTCTTGATGAACGCCAGGTGGTAGGGCGTGCCGAGGATCTTGGCGATCGACACGGCCACCACCTCGTCGAGCTGCAGCGAGTTGGCGGCGCGCACGAAGTCGGCGCGGGGCAGCAGCAGCGCGTAGAGCGGCGTGTAGGCCTCGACGGCCGTCTGCACATCGAACACGTTCAGCGGCCCGGTCGGCAGCGGGGCGAGGTCGAAGCTGTCGGAGATCATCGAAAAATCGGGCCGCTCGACCGGCTCCAGGTCGCGGCCCTGGGCGCGGAGCGACGCGTTCAACTGGATGATGAAGTTGTAGACGTTGAGGTCGTGCTGGAGGAACACGTTGGCCTCCAGGTCCTTCAGCGTGCGGGGGCGCAAGGGGACCGTCTCCACCTGCACGTCGCCGGCATTGGCCTTGATGAAGGCCAGGATCTCGGTGCCGATGTGGAAGTGGCGCAGGATCAGCGTGTTGGCCTCGGGCGACGCGAAGTTCCTGAGGCCCCAATGGATCAGCCGGTGCAGGAAGCCGTTGAGGTTGGGGACGTGGGGCGAGATTGCGCGCACGATCTTCGCGAAACCCAGCTGGACGAAGAAGAGTGGGCGCAGGATCGGAAACAGCCAGGCGCGCGAGAACGAACGGTTTCCAAGCAGGAGCGCACGCTTGGCGGCGTCGTCGATAGGGAGGCTCCGGTCGAGGTAGAGCGCCAGCCACGGGTCCGGATCCGCCGGATCGAAGCCCGCGGGGTCGAACGGGTCCCGCCCCGCCGCGCTCATGCGGCGATTTCCTCGATCTGCAGCGCGTAGAGCCGCGCGGTCACCTCGGCCACCCGGACGATGCGGGCGGCGACGGCGGCGTCGGGCAACACCAGGCGCAGCATCTGCTGGAACTCCTGCATGTGCGCGGCGTCGTTCTCGCCGTGATAGAGGAGGAAGCGCACCGCCTCCGGCGGCAGGGCCAGGCGCTGACGCACCCGCGCGCCCCACTCGGCCGCCTTCATCGCCCCAGCCCCTCGATGATCCACATGGCGCCAAGCAGGCCGAACGGGTTGGGCTGCGAGGCCTGGTGGTACATCCAGGCCGAGAGCGCTTCGGAGCCGACGTTCTTCTCCGCGCCCTGGATGACGGCGAGGTCGCCGCCCGAAGCTACGTAGTCGGCCTCCAGGAGGCGGAAGTCGCGGTGCTCGGCCACCGCATGGCGCATCAGCGTGGAGCGCAGCTCCAGGTGCGCCTCGTCGATATTGGAGGCCGCGCGCGACATCCAGAGCGCGCCTTCCTTCACCTGCTGGCGCAGCTGCACCAGGAAAGCGTGGTAGTCGGCGAGCTCGAAGCGGCCGCGGGTCAGCTTGCGGATCAGAGGCGTCGCTTCCAGTCGAGCCTCGAAGCCCGCCCAGACGACGGCGAGCTTGCGCAGAACCTGGGCGAGCTCGGCCTCCTGCGCGGGATCAACCGGTGGGGTCGCGCCGTCCATCTAGACCGCCTCCAGCATCATGAAGCCGACCATGGCGCGCCCGCTCTCGGGCACGACGCAGAGGATGCGCTCGCCGCGGCGCACGCGCCCTGATCGCATCAGGCCGTCGAGCATGATCCAGATCGAGGCCGAACCGACGTTGCCGCTCTCGGGAAGCGTCGTGAACCAGCGTTCCTCCGGGATCATCGCGTCGGTGGCCTCCAGCAGCGCGACGATCTCCTCGCGCAGCGACTGCGCCGAGTAGTGGCAGAGCAGGTGGTCGACCGTCGCCGGATCGATGCGGCCCAGCGTCGACCTTCTCCAGATAGACGCCGATCCAGGCGCGGATCACCGACTTCAGCAGGGTGAAGTCCTGCTGCAGGGCGATGGCGCCGGCGGCGTGGGCCGCCGCGGGGCCGACCCGGCTCCAGGCGCCCTCCGGTTCGGTGCGGCCCTGCGCCGTCGCGCCGGCCCACATGCAGGGGTCGAAGCGGCCGGCGAGCGAGACCATGTCGATCCAGTCGACGCGCAGGCTAAGCGCGCCGTCCCCGCGCGGGCGCTGCTCGAGCACCACGGCGCCGGCGCCATCGGAGAGGGTGAAGCGCAGGAAGTCGGCCGGCATGGCGAGCCGGCCCTTGGCGTCGACCAGGGCGCCGCCCTCGTAGAACGCCGGGCGAAACCAGCGCGAGGAGAACTCGCCCGCCACCGCCGCGGCGCGGGCCGCCTCGCCGGTCTTGACGCTCATCCAGGCATACTTCGCCGCCATCAGAGACGAGGCGCAGACCGACGAGAAGCTCGCCACCTCCAGCGCTCCGCCGCCGAGCTCGCCGTGCACGGCGCTGCCGTGACCGGGCGCCAGCAGGTCGCCCTGAGTGGTCGCGGCCGCCAGACAGTCGAGGTCGCCAAGCGTCAGGCCGGCGGCGTCCAGCGCCAGGCGCACGGCGTCGGCGCACATCGACGCATTGGTGTGCAGCCACGTCCCATCGGGGGTGAGCGCGTAGTGGCGCCCGCGGATGCCATTCCAGCGCAGCGCGCGCCGGCCGACCGCCGACGCGCCGCCCGGCAGCCGGCCGAGGTAGGCCTCCATCTCGTCATTGCCGACCGGCGCGCCGGGAAGGAAGGCGCCGACGCCGGTGATGTAGACCGGCGCGCCGGCGCCGCCATGGCGGGCGCTCGCGCTCGCTGCCTGGGGGCTCATCGTGGCCAGCATCGGTCTCGCTCCCTGGTCCCGGACGCGGTGAATCGCCAGCCGTTCCGGTCAGCCGATACGTACCATCGCCGCGATCGATGAATGTTGCGCATTCCCAGTCCCGGCGCCCGTGGAGACTGCTTGCCGGCAGCCACTTCGTCCCGGTTCATGACCGCGCGCCGGCTTGTCGCCCGCCGGGCCATCGGCCATATGCGCGGCATGGATGAGAACCTGCTGCAAGAGGTGGTGGCCAAAGCGCGCGCCGCCGGGGCCGACGCCGCCGAGGCCGTGTTCGCCGAGCGCCAGTCGCTGTCGGTGACCGTGCGGCTGGGCGCGCTGGAAGAGGTCGAGCGCGAGGAGAGCCGCGATCTCGGCGTGCGCGTCTTCGTCGGCCGCCGCCAGGCCGCGGTGTCGGGCTCGGACGTCTCGGCCGAGGGCCGCGCCAAGCTGGTCGAACGCGCCGTCGCGATGGCGCGGCTCGCGCCGGAGGACCCCTACGCCGGGCTCGCGCCCGAGGATCGGCTGGCGCGCGGGCCGCTGCCGGACCTCGATCTCTTCGACGCCGCAGAGCCCGACGCCGAGGCGCTGGAGGCGCTGGCGCTGCGAAGCCGAGAACGCGGCGCGGGCGACGCCCGGCGTCACCAACTCCGATTCCAGTTCGGCCTACTGGTCGATCGGCGGCTGGCGGCTGGCGACGAGCGCCGGCTTCACCGGCCTGCACCGCGCCTCCAGCTTCGGCATCTCGGCCGGCGCGGTCGCCGGCGACGGCGCGGCCATGGAGCGGGCCGGCGAGGGCCGGCAGACCCGCTGGCGCGCCGACCTGCCCTCCGCGGAGCAGATCGGGGCCGACGCCGGCCGCCGGGCGGTGGCGCGGCTGGGCTCGCGCAAGATCGCCTCGACCACCGCGCCGGTGATCTTCGAGAACCGCATCGCCGCCTCGACGCTGGGGCCGCTGCTGGGCGCGATCTCCGGGCCGTCGGTGGCCCGGGGCGTGTCGTTCCTGAAGAGCAAGCTCGGCGAGCAGGTGTTCGCCGAAGCCGTCACCATCACGGACGAGCCGCACCGGCGGCGCGGCCTCGGCTCCTCGCCGTTCGACGACGAGGGCGTCGCCAACCGCACGATGAACATCGTCGACAAGGGCGTGCTGACGACCTGGCTGCTGAACACCGCCTCTGCGCGGCAACTGGGCCTCGAGACCACGGGGCACGCCTCGCGCGGGCTCGCCGGTCCGCCCGGCGTCAGCTGCTCGAACCTGACGGTGCAGCCGGGCAGCCTCGACCAGGCCGGGCTGATGCGCGAGGCCGGCTCCGGGCTCCTGGTCACCACCCTCTTCGGCCCCTCGCTCAACCCCAACACCGGCGACTGGTCGGTGGGCTGCGCCGGCTTCTGGTTCGAGGACGGCGAGATCGCCTATCCGGTGAGCGAGATCACCGTCGCCGGCAACCTGATCGAGGTCTACGGCCGGATCGTGCCCGGCTCCGACCTCGAGTTCCGCGGCGCGGCCAACGCCCCGTCGCTGCTGATCGACGGACTGGCGATCGCCGGCAAATAGGGAGCCCGCGCATGCCCCAGCTGCTGCACCTCGTCATCGGCGGCGAGCTGAAGGAGGTCGGCGAGCACGAGTTCCGCGACCTTTCGAAGATCGACTTCGTCGGCGCCTATCCGAGCTACGCCGAGGCGTTCGCGGCCTGGAAGGGGAAGGCGCAGGCGACGGTGGACAATGCGCTGATGCGCTACTTCATCATCCACGCGCACCGCCTGCTCGACCCGGAGGTCGACGGCCACGACCACGCGCACTGAGGGGGCGCGGGGCGTTCAGAGCTATGAGCCGGCTTTGAGCGCGGCTGAAACGCGCCAGAAGCAGTCGTTAGCTCGATGCCGCAAAGCAGCCGTTCCGAACAGCAGAGAGGGGTGGAAACCCGCCGCCAAATGACACTACCCGGCAGCGATGACGGTGTTCTTCGAGTTGCGGGCAAGCTAGACTGGTGTCGATATTGTGGCTCAGCAGTCTCGTGACGGCGGCTGCCGAGCGACCCGCCGCCATGCCTCCGGCGGCCCGGCGGCAGCACACGAGGGCCAGCGATGTCCAACGGAACGCCGGACGAACGGAGCGTCGCGATCGTCGGCGGCGGGATCGCCGGCATCACCGCCGCGGTGAAGCTGTTCCAGCAGGGCTACAACGTCACGATCTTCGAAAAAGAGGCGTGCCTCGGGGGCAATCTCTCTTCGAACGCGGAGAGCAACGTCGCCGCCGAATGCCTGGACATCTACCCGCACATCTTCGGCGACTGGTACCGGGAGTTCTGGCACCTGCTCGAGATCGATCTCAAGCTTTACGGTGACCGGACGGAGGTGTTCGACAAGAGAGATCCCATCAAGATGGCGATCATTCCGAACAACACCAGCGGACTCAAGACGTTCTCGGACGTTCAGTACAAAGAGATCTTCACGCCGACCAGCCTGACCAACCTGTTCGAAGACTTTATCTGTGGCGTGCTGTCGCCCCGCGACATGTTCCTGTTCGGGTACACCTACCTCGACCTCGTCAGCAATCCGCCGACCACCACGCGGCAGAAGGTGCTGAGCGAGCTGGACGTGACCGGCTATCTCTACTCCTCGCCGTACATGAACGATCAGATCGCCGAGTTTCACGACGACATCCTGAAAGTGATCTGGTCGATGCCGACCGACGAGACCTCGGCGCAGGCCTACCAGAACCTCATCCGCCACACGCTGACCTTCCCCAACGTGACGCCATTCGCCTGGCTGGCGAAGGGACCGCTCGGCGACCTCCTGACCAAGCCGATCACCGAGCGGCTGGAGAAGAACCTCGGCGCCGGCTCGATCCGCACCAACACCACGGTCACCAGCGTGACGTTGAAGACGGACGGCGAGCCTTACGTCGAGCTGGAATTCGAGGGTGGCCCGAAGGCCTTCAGGTACGCGGTGATTGCGACGCCGGCGCTGGATGCGGCCAAGCTGGCGCTATCGCCGTCAGGGCCAGGCGGCATGGCGGATGCGAAGCCGACTTTGGCGCAGCTGCGCGAGGCGGAAGTCGGCCGCATCCCGGTTGTCTATCTGCGGTTCAGACAAGACTTCCTCGACGCCCACGCCGGTGACATTCCCGAGGAGCTGATCGGATTCAAGAAGCTTTCCGAAGATCCTGACGCTCAGGCTGGACGCAGACATCCCAAGTACGACACGGAAAGTGACACCAAGCAACGCGGCGGCGGCGACTACGACATTTCGATTCTGAATCTCGATAAGCTGTGGAAGCCCGAATACTTGAACGACAGAACGGGGCCGTATCTGGTGGTGGCCGCCTCGCACGCGACGGCCATTCAGACGCGCGGTCCCGATGACTGCAAGCCCAACGCCGACGACGGCACGGCCGAAGGCTGGCGGATCATCAAGAAGCTCAGCGAATATCTGCCCTTCATCGACCCCGGCAGGAAGTGGGACGGCGGCGGGAGCATCGACTGGGACAACACGCGCGTCATCACCAACGACAAGCACCGGCTGTTCCTGAACGATTCGGCCAGCAACGCATGGCGGCCCGAGGCCGGCATGCTGGAGAAGCACAACGTCTTTTTCGCCGGCGACTATTGCTGCACCGAGGTCGACATGGCGACGGTGGAGGCGGCGACGCAGAGCGGCGTGCTAGCCGCCCGGGCGCTCCAGAAGAAGGCTAAGCTCGGGTCGGAGATCTACCTTCAGCCGCACGACCTCTACTGCGCGCCGGCGCTGCTGCTGGCCAAGCTGATGCTGATGCCGGCGGCGACCGCGGCGTCGCTGTCGGCCACCTACGACGACGCACGCGAAGACCCGCTGAACGCGCTGGTGTTCCCGTACAGCGTCGCGACCATCACCACGGCCTACTGGGCGGACTTCCTGCGCACTGCGATTGCGTACGGGCGCTCGTTCCTGCCGACCAAGCGACTGTCGCCGTCCGGCGCGCCCGTCCAGGAAAACGTCGCCGAGCAAGACAACCGGATCGGGCTCATGCAATCGGCGGTGACCTTCGCGCTGGCCGTGGCGACGGAGGGGCCTAGCCTCGCGCCGAAGGTCCAGGGCTACGTGATGGAGCACCTCTACGGCGCCTGGTATTCGACGATCGGCCGGACGCTGTTTCCCCGCATACCCTCGAAGCTCACGCTGCCGCCGGAGGTGAAGGCGCCCCAGCCCAAGCCACCCAAGGTCACGCTAGCAGCGTCGAGGGGACCGCGCCCGCCGACGAGCTGGTCGGAGCTGTCGCAGCGGGCGGTCGGCGGCAACAAGCCCACCGCGGCCAGCCTTTCCAACGCCGCGTTCGGCCTCGCCGCCGGCGCCGTTTCCCTGTGGGAGAGCCTCAAGGCCAACCAGACGAAGGCGCCCAGCAGCATCTCGTTCAGCGACGACCTGAAGCAGGCGGTTGTGGATGGGGCCGCCGCGCGCCGCGAAAGGACGGACGGCTTCCGCAGATATTACGTCGAACGCGATCTCACGAAGTGAGCCGGTTCGGAAGGACGCACGCTGCGTGAATGCGCTTAGCAAGGACCTCGTCTCGGCGCTCGGGTTCGCGACGCAGATCGCCCGCCTGCGCACCGGCGTCGAGTGCTTCGTGGAGAGCGCGAACCCGGCGATGCGCGAGATGCTGGAGCATCAGTTCGGGCCGGGCTCGAAGTACTTCAGGCCACTGACGATCTTTGCCTGCCACCGGGCCAGGTGCGGCGGCGCGATCACCGAGCGGGTGATGCGGCGCGCCGTCGTGCTGGAGATGATGCACAACGTGTCGCTGATCATCGACGACATCCTCGACCAGTCGCCGACGCGGCGCGGCCGGGAGACGCTGCATTGCAAGTTCGGCCTGCTGCCGGCGTTGATGACGTCCGGGTACATCGTCGCCGAGGGCTATCGCATGTCGGCCAACGACCCTTACGCCGTCGGGGTCTTCTCCGAGCTGCTGCAGCGGCTTGGCGTGGCCGAGTGCACGCAGTGGGCCTGGCGTCGCCAGCCGCTGGGTTACGAGGACTGGCGGTTCCTCGCGCAGGAGGACACCGGCTCGATGTTCGAGGCCTGCGCGGCGCTGGCGACCGGCGATGAGACGCTCAGGAAGTTCGGACAGCTCCTGGGCATGATCTACCACGGCTGTGACGACGTGGCCGACGTTAAGGGCCTCGACTTACTGGGCGGCGGCGGCGAGGACGACCTGCGCGACGGCATTCTCACCCTGCCCGCCTCGCTGGCGATCCAGGCCTCGACGGAGATCCGCGACCTCTTCTGCACGCCCAAGCCGACCAAGTCCGAGCTGAGGCGGATCGCCGGCGCGATGGCCGACCAGCTTCCGCTGGCAGAGGACAAGCTCGACGACCTGGCGGCGGCGGCCAAATGGGAGGCGCTGGAGCATGCGCCCGCCGGCGCGCCGATTCTCAACCCGCTGGTCGACCACACGCGCGAACTCTCGCGCCGCTAGATGTCCGCGCGCAGCAACCTGTTCGAGGTGATCGTCGTCGGCGGCGGGCCGGCCGGCTCCGTCATGGCCTGGCTGCTGGCCAAGCAGGGCAAGCGCGTCGCTTTGCTGGAGCGCACGGCGTTTCCGCGCCACAAGGTGTGCGGCGACTTCGTCGAGCCCGGCGGCCTGCGTATCCTTTCGGCGTTGGGTGTGCTTTCCGAACTGGAGACGCAGCCCCGCCTGAAGATCACCAGGAATTGAAGTCTACTTTGGACCAAAGCTGGTCTATTCCGGCGACATTCAATACTATAAAGATCAAGAAGACGGCATCAACTACGGCCTGGTGATTTCGCGCCGGGAACTCGACGCGCTGTTGTTCGACGCCGCGCGGCGCGCCGGCGCCACGGTGTTCAATCCCGGCGAAGCGCGGTCGCTGGTCCGCCGCGGCGATGTCATCCACGTCGCGGCACAGATCGGCGAGCGTTCGGTGACGCTGCGCGCGCCGCTCGTGGTGGGCGCCGATGGCGTCGAGTTCGATCGTCGCCAGAACCGCGGGCCTGCGCAGAACCGATCGACGGCACATCGGCGTCGCGCAACGGGTCTACGTCGAGGGGGTCGAGGTCGACGAAGGCGAGGCGACCGTCTGGTTCGACGAGGACATCGCGCCCGGCTACGGGTGGCTGTTTCCGATGGCCGGCGGGCTCGCGAACATGGGCGTGGGCCTCTCCAGCGACGTCAGCCAGCGCTTCGACATTTCGGTGCGCGACACCTTCGAGCGGGCGATCGAGCGCCTGCGCATCCGCCATCCGGGCTGCGCCCGCGTGCGGCTGTCGCGCGACGAGAACTTTCCGGGCCGGCCGATCGGCGGTGTCGTGAAGACCTACAGTGGCATCGATCGGAACCACTTCGACGGCGGCCTGCTGATCGGCGACGCCGGCTCGTTCGTCGACCCGGTCACCGGCGAGGGCATCACGCACGGAATGGAGTTGGCGATCCTGGCCCTGCCGGCGCTCGAGGAGGCGTTGGCGCGCGGACGCTACGAGGCCGCGGATCTGGCGCGCTTCGACAGCGACTTTCGACGCTACTTCGATCCGGCGATGCGTTACCTGGAGCTGTCGGCCGCGCTGATGAGCAACCGGCGCCTGTCCGCGTTCTGGCTGCGCGTGGGCGCCCACGGACACGAAGAGGCGGCGCGGGACCCTGAATTCGCCGGCCTCTCAGGATCGATCTTCGGGGGGCCTGCCTTGCAGCCCCTCAAGGCCAGCGCGCAGATCTGGACGCGCCTGATCGCCCGCTACGCCGAAGCGGCCACGAGCGCCGGGCAGGGCGACCTGGCGCTCGCGGCGCGGTTCGCCGATGACTTGCGCGCGCTCAGGGAGGGCTGGGAGCGGTCTCGCGCCGAGGATCCCGACGGCCACAGCGCGTGGCTGAAGGACGTCATCGCGCGCGCCGTCGAGGTGCAGAAGACGATCTGGACCCAACCGAACCCGCGCCCCGCGGGCGCCTTCCGCTTCATCGGCCTCGATCCGACCGACGCGCCGACGCCAGCCCCGATCGTCGACCCGCAGACCCAGGCCATGATCGCCACGGGGGTGCGCACGCTCATCGAGGCCGGCTTCAGCCTGCTGAGAGCGGCCACGACAGCGCCGGCCCCGGATACTGACGCCGAGCCGCGGCGTCGCTGGCGCGTAAAGCCCTAGAACTCCAGTCTATCGGGGCGACGCGATCTCGGATGCCGATGGCGGCGCCGACGAGTTCGACTGCGGCCGCCTCCAAGTCGGCGAGGCTGTGCAGGTCCGCCGGGCAAAGCTCCGGCGTGGCCAGGGCCCTTGCGGCGGTCAGGGTCCGCTTCAGCTTGGCGCGATGACCGGCGTCGGCTTGCAGGCGCGCCGCCTCGATGAGCGCGCGCAGCTGGAAGGTCGTGGCGCCCATCCGTTTGGCGATCTGGCCGGCCTCGCGCAGATCGCGTTCGGCGTCGCCAGGCCGGCCCAGCTCACGAAGCAGCCTCGCCCGCTGCAGCAGCACCTCCGGCCGGAACACGAGCTCCTGTTGGTTGAAGGCGAGCGCATCGGCGAAGGTGTCGAGGGCGACGTCCGAGGCGCCGGTCATCGCCTGGGCGCGGGCCAGGACGCCCAGCCAGAAGACGACCGAGACTCGCGCGCCCATGTCGAGAAAACCGCGGAGCGCCTCGTTGGCCTTCTGCACTGCGTCTTCGCCGCGCCCGGCGTTGATGTCCGCCAGCGCGAGCCAGCCCGTCGCCAGATGAATGGCGTACTCGAAGCCGCCTTCAAGGGCCTCGGCCAACATCTGTTCGGCCGATTGACGCAGGCGCTCGGCGTCTTGCGAGAAATGGTGGAAGCAGGCGGCCGCGTGGAGCGCCATCGTGCGGCCGAAGGGATCCTCACGGCGCGTGGCCAACTCAAGCGCCTCTTCGATGCGGCGACGACCGATCTCCTGACGGCCCGTCATCTGCGCGATCAACCCGCCGATGCCCATCGAAAGCGCGTCGTCGCCAGGCCCTCGATGGCTATCGTCGCGGATGCGGTTCCAAGCGTCGAAGTCGGCCTCGCCGCCCGCCAGATCGCCGGTATAGAACCGGTGCTGAATGCCCACGCGCCGCTTCAGCGTGCGTCGCCAGGTCGCCCTACCATGCGCCGCCGTCGCCCGCATGAGCGCGTCGGCGAGATCGTTCGCCGCCTTGAAGTCGCCGCCGACGAAAACGCTTCGCCACCACGCGCTGTGCTCACGCGACAGGGCCTCCGTCGCGCCGGTCTTGCGCGCCAGTTCCGAAAACCTGCCGAATGATTCGGCGACTTCGGGGGCCGAATATCCATGTGTGAGCTGCAGCACGCGGATGAACGCAGAGCGGATGCGCAGCTCGATCTGGTCGCGGTCCGAAATCGCCTCGGTCCCGGCGAGCGCGGACAGCGCCTGACGATAAGCGTGCTCGGCTTCGCGCAACGCGCGCCGCGCGCTTGCCATCTTCGCTGCAGTCTCCCAGGCCACCAACGCCTTCTCGGCGTGGCCCGCCTCCATCCAGTGTTGGGCCAGCAGTTGCGGCTCGGCCTCGGCCATGGCTGGGTACCGTTCGACGATGTTGCGAGCGGCGCGCTCATGCAACGTGCGACGATCGCGTCGTAAGAGACTGTCGTAGGCCGCGTCGCGAAGCAGCGCGTGTCGGAAAGCGCAGACCTCGACGTTGGCTTCCCGGCGCACGATGATCGATTTGTCCTGCAACGTCGTCAGCGCGGCCTCTGGATCAGCCCCGGTTCCCTCCAGCATCGCGGCGAACAGACCGGCCGGAAACTCATGGCCGAGCACAGCTGCGGTTTGAGCGTGCGCTTTCGCCGGCCCAAGCACGTCGAGCAACGCAACCAGTGGATCGGTCAGCGTGGGCGGGAGGGCGCGCCCACGCGTCCCGTCCTGGCTGGCGACCAGTCTCGCCAGTTCCTCGACATAGAGCGGCACGCCTGCCGCTCGCGAGACGATGGTCTGGACTTGCGCAAGGCTGAGCCGCGCACGCGCGGCGCCTCGCGCCAGACTCGCGCTTGCGGCAGCTTCGAGAGCGCCCAGCGAGACAGTGACGTGGCGCTCGCCAATCGGCCAGCGGTCGGAGAAGTCGCGACGCGTTGTGTAGATCACCAGAAGCGGATGATCCGCTATGTCGGCGGCGAGGCGGTCCAGGAGCTCGAGCGTCGACGGGTCCACCCAGTGCAGGTCCTCGACGACCAGCACCGCCGCGCCGCGCGACGCAGCGGCCCAAATGCCGTCGACGAGGCGCTGCATGAGCCCCTCGCGCTCGCCCCCGTGAGCGCGTTCCATCGCGTCGGCGGCCGTGGTCGCGAGCGGTCCCCTGAAGGGCGCTTGCGTCAGCTTCTCGCCCCCGATCTCCTCGAGCCCACTGGCGAACTGCGCAGCCACGTAGAACGGCGTGTTGTAGTGCAGGCTGAGGCCGCCGCCCTCGAGCCATCGGACGGCGCTGTCCTGGCCGATCCGCCGTCGCGCTTCCTCGACCAGGCGTGACTTGCCCATGCCTGGGTCACCGACAATACCCACGAAGCGGCCGCGGCCCCCCCGCGCCTCGTCCCAGGCGCGCAGGATTGTCTCGAGCTCCGGCTCGCGGCTGACCAGCGGGCTCTCACCGACCGCGCGACGCGCGTCATACCGGCGAACCGTGGCGCGTTCCCCGAGCACCGCCCACACCGGCTCCGGCGGCAGGCCGCCCTTGTGCTCGACATTCCCGAGGCTTTCGAACTCGAAGACGCCCTCGGCCAAGCGCCTGGTGGTTTCCGAGAGCACGATGCTCCCCGGCGCAGCGAAGGTTTGCAGCCGCTTTGCGCGATTGGCGGTCTCTCCGGAAACCACGTACTCGGGCTTGCCCTGCGCGTTGCGTATTTCGCTGACGATGACCATGCCGGTCGACGCGCCGATGCGGACGGAAAGCGGCTCGCGCCGCGGCCGGGGCAGATGCTGGCCGGCTAGGCGCATCGTCATCGCCGCCTGAATGGCGCGCTGCGCCGCGTCCTCGTACGCCAACGGGTAGCAGAAAAGCGCCAGCCCGCCGTCGCCCTCGAAGTTGGCGATCGCGCCGCCGGCGTCCTTGACGACCTCCTCGCAATAGCCCCGAAAGGCCATCATGAGGTCGTGATAGTCCTCGAGATCCATTGACGAAGAGAGTGGCGTCGACCCGACGAGGTCGCAGAAGACCAAGGTCAACTGACGCCGCTCTGCGCGATCTTCGGCCACACCCTGCTCCGGAACAAAGACGTCGGCTGCCCTTTCGCCCGCGCCCGGCCGTCAGGCCCGGCCGTGACAAGCATTGCGCCGCTGGCCTGTTACCACAATTGGGCCAAGCCGCGCGCCCAGCAAAACCCTCCGGACGCGTGCCCAGCTTGGCCGCGGATCAGCGACGCGATCTCACACTGCCCCTGAAGGGGACCTAACGTCGCATGGCCGCAGAACTGAGCCCGACGCGCCTGCCGTTGGCTCCCAGCCCGAAAGCGGCCGCTGCCAACGTCCGAGATGGGCCACAAACGGCCCGTGAGCCTGAAAGCGCCGCTTTGCGCAGCATGCGCGTCGGGCGCCGCTCGTCTCTTGACAAATTACCTTAGGTATCGTAACCGTCGGGACCGACGCTGTGGGTAGCGGGAGGCCGCGTCCGCGTGTCGAGGCAAATCAGGCGGCAAGGAGCTGATGAGATGGATGGATCGGACTTTCCGCCGGCGGCGCGGGATGCGCGGGGGCGGTGCGTGGCGGGCAATCCGGGGCGGCCGTTCGGGTCGCGGGGCCGGATGTCGAAGCGGCTGGCCCGCGCGATCCTGAGGGACTGCGAGGGGGAGCTGGACGAGCTGCTTCCCAGGATGCGGCGGTGCTTCCTGCCGCAGTACATCGGGCTGGTGGCGCGGCTGGCGCCGAAGGTGAACGAGATGGGCGGCGCCGACTTGGACGAGCCCGACGAAATCGAGGCGGCGGCGATCATCGCCGACGTGCGGGCGGAGCTGGCTCGCATCGATGCGGGCAAGGCGACGTTCGCGGACCTGGAGAACGCCATGCCGGGGGAGGGTCGCTACAACTAGGGCGCCGTTGTTTACGGTCGCTTTGCGGTGGGTTTTGCGGTGCGCGGCCTTGCGCCCCCTCCGTCACGCTCCGCGCGCCACCTCCCCGGTCGTCTGCGCGACGGGGGAGAGACGTGCGCCGGAGGCCCCCTCCCGCTCGGCCGCTTGCACGGCCGAGTCGCCTCCCCCTCGCTTCACGGGGGGAGGAGAAGCGCCGCTACTCCCGCCGCAGCAGCTTCTCGGACAGCAACGTGCCCCACCACTGGGCGCGGAAGTCGCGCTTGATCTGGGCGGGATCGTAGGCGGGACTCTTGACCCAGTCCTCGAACGAGACGCCGAGCGGCTCGACCTCGCGGATGTACTTCTCGAAGCAGTAATCGAGCACCCCGGTCAGGCCAGCCCGCACGTGGCCGAACTTGAAGCCGAGCTGGCGGATCGCCTCGGAGATCGGCAGGCCCTTGCGGAAGTGCATGTAGAGCACGCTCATGACGCCGGCCCGGTCCGCGCCGGACTTGCAGTGCATCATGGCCGGGTATTCGAGCTCTTCGAACAGCTGCTTGGCGCCCAGCACCTGCTCGCGGCTCGGCGCCTCGCGCGACCAGACGATGAAGTAGACGTGCTTGACGCCGTACTTGTCGCAGGCCTCCTGCTCCAGGATGTGGTGGCTGTTCACGCCGTGGCGCAGGTTGACGATGGTGCGGATGCCGCGGTCGCGCCAGGCCTTCACCTGGAACGGCCAGGGCTGGTTGGCGCGCACCAGTTCATCGCTGATCCAGTGGGCGTTGGAGAAGGCCAGCCGCAGGTAGGCGTGGTCGAACCAGAAGTAGTGCAGATAGGTCGCCAGCCGTCCGCGCGTCGTGGATAGATCGAATGCCGACACCGGCCCTCCCTTGCCTATCGCGAATCTGCGCCTAAGTACGGCGCGGCGTCAGGAATGCAAGAGGCGGGCGGCGATGCGTCACGCCGGCGCTGTGGCCGCCCGGCGCTTGACAGTCCAGCGCTGGCGTCCGACCCCTCCGCGCCATGAATTCGACCACACATTCCGCGACGTCGCCCGGCCGTCGCGGGATCGTCGCGCGCGTCTGGCGCGACTACCTGGCCCGGCGCTGGACGGCGGTGGCCGTGGCGGCGGTCTGCGCCGTGCTGGCGGCGGCGATGAACGGCGTCCTGGTCGGCTCGCTGCAGACCGCCGTCGACACGCTGATCACCGCGCACGGACGCAACTGGGACTGGGCCATCCTGCCGGCGGCGCTGGCGGTGTTGAGCGTCGTCCGGGGCCTGGCGCTGATCGGCCAGTCGATGCTGATCAACCGCATCGGCAACGGCGTGGTCGGCGACATCCAGGGCCAGCTGGTGGGCAACTTCATGCGCGGCGATCTCGCGCGGCTGAGGGCGACGCATTCGGGCGGCTTCGTCTCCAAGATCCTGTTCGACGCCGGGCTGGTGCGCGAGGCGGCCGCCGCCGGCCTGCTCAACTACCTGCAGAACGGCCTGACGCTCGTCGCCATGGTGGCGGTGATGTTCTGGATGGACTGGCCGCTGACCGTCGTCGTGCTGGTCGTGGCGCCGTTCGTCGGCTGGGTGCTGCGCGACTACTCCAAGCGCACCACCAAGGCCGCCCACGGCGCCATGGAGGAGAGCTCCAGCGCTCACCAGCGCGATCATGGAGAGCCTCGACGGCGTGCGCGTGATCAAGATGGAGAACAAGGAGGCGTTCGAGGAAGGCCGCGTCGCCGCCGCCATCGCGCGGCGCCAGAAGCACATCATCGCCGGCGGCGACGCCCGCGCGATGGCCGCGCCGGTCTCCGAGATGATGGTGATGGTGATGATCTGCGTGGTCATCGCCTACGCCGCCTGGCGCATCCAGCTGCACGCCACCCACATCGGCCCGTTCCTGATCAAGCCGATCACCGCCGGCTCGTTCACCTCGTTCCTGGCCGCGCTGATGACCTCCAACCAGGCGCTGCGGCAGCTGGCCAACCTGCAGACGGTGATGTCGGAAGGGCTGATCGCCGCGCGGCGGCTGTTCGCGACGCTCGACGTGCAAGCCGCAGATCAAGCGACACCGCCGCCGCCCGCGCGCTGCCGGCCGGCCAGGCGACGGTGCGGCTCGAGAACGTCACCTTCTCGTACGGCGGCGAGGCGGCGGTGCTGGAGGACCTGACGCTGGAGGCCCGGCGCGGCGAGATCGTCGCGCTGGTCGGCCCCTCGGGCGGCGGCAAGACCACCGTGCTGAACCTGATCCCGCGCTTCTACGACGTCACCGCCGGCAAGGTGACCATCGACGACTTCGACGTGCGCGACGTCACGCTGGCCTCGCTGCGGCGCCAGATCGCGCTGGTGACGCAGGAGCCGTTCCTGTTCGACGACACCATCCGCGCCAACATCGCCTACGCCAAGGACGACGCCACCGACGCCGAGATCGAGGCGGCGGCGCGGCAGGCGGCGGCGCACGACTTCATCATGGCGCTGCCGAAGGGCTACGACACCCAGGTCGGCGAGGCCGGCGCGCGGCTCTCCGGCGGCCAGCGCCAGCGCATCGCCATCGCCCGGGCCTTCCTGAAGGACGCGCCGATCCTGCTGCTCGACGAGGCGACCAGCGCCCTCGACACCGAGAGCGAGGCGCAGGTGCAGGTGGCGCTGGAGCGGCTGATGGCGGGGCGCACGACCATCATCATCGCCCACCGGCTCTCCACCGTGCGCGGCGCCGACCGCATCTACGTGATCGACCGGCGGCCAGGTGGTGGAGGAAGGCGACCACGGCCAGCTGATGGGCCGCGGCGGCCTCTACGCCCGGCTCGCCGGCGCCCAGAACCTCGACCTCGCGCCGGAGGCGGCCGAGTGAAGCTGAAGCTGATCGCGCGGCGCCCGTGGGTCCAGTCGGCGCTGGCGTGGCTGGTGTCGGCCTACCTCCACTTCACGCTGGCGACGATGCGCTGGCGGTTCGAGAACCGCGCCGGCGCCGACGCCGCCCTCGCTGGGCCCGACGGGCTCATCGCGCTGCTTCTGGCACGGCCGCATCGCGCTGGCGATGAGCTGCCGGCGCATCCTGCGGCGCAAGCCGCGGCGCGTGCTCATCTCGTCCTCGCCGGACGGCGAGCTGATCGCCAAGGTCGTGCGCAGACTCGGCGTTTCCGCCATCCGCGGCTCCTCCACCACCGACAACCGCGCGCGAGCGCCGCAGCGCCTGGGCCTTCCGCGAGGCGGCGGAGTTCATCGACGCCGGCGGCCTCATGATCGTCACCCCGGACGGTCCGCGGGGGCCGGCCGAGCAGATGCCGAACGGACCGGTGATGCTGGCGCGGCGGCGGTCGACCCCGGTCTTTCTGATCGGGTTCGCGGCGCGTCCGACCGTGACCCTGAGGAGCTGGGACCGGAGCCAGATCCCGCTGCCGTTCGGGCGCGGCTGCGTGGTCTTCGACGGACCGCACGCGGTCTCGCGCGACGCCAATGGGGCGGCCGTGGAGGCGGCGCAAGCCGACTGGCAGGCGCGGCTCTGCACGGCGCAGTCGCGCGCCGAGGCGCTGCTGGTCGGCCGATGATCGAGGCGCGGGACGACGAACGCGCCCAGGCGCAGCGGACCCAGGCGCAGCGGACCCAGGCGCAACGGACCCAGACGCGGCCGCTCTCGCTGATCGCCTACCGCGCGGCGGCGGGGCTGGCCGCGCCGCTGGCCGGGCAGGTGCTGAGAGCGCGCGCGCGGCAGGGCAAGGAGGATCCGGCCCGGCTCGCCGAGCGGCTCGGCCACGCCTCGCGCGCCGCGCCCCGCCGGCCCGCTCGTCTGGATGCACGCGGTCAGCGTCGGCGAGAGCATCTCGCTGCTGCCGCTGATCGAGGCGGTGGCGGCCGAGCGGCCGGACCTGGCGATCCTGGTCACCAGCGGCACCCGCGCCTCGGCCGAGGTGCTGGCGCGCCGCCTGCCGGCCGGCGCCATCCACCAGTACGGGCCGGTGGACACGCCCGGCGCGGTCGGCCGTTTCCTCGCCCACTGGCGCCCGGCGGCGGGGATCATCGTCGAGAGCGAGCTGTGGCCGAACCTGATCCTTGCCGCCCGCCGCGCCGGCGTGCGCCTGGCGCTGGTCTCGGCGCGGATGACCGGCAGGAGCGCCAAGGCCTGGGGCGCGCAGCCGTCGGCGCTGCGGGCGATGCTGCAGAGCTTCGACCTGGTGCTGCCGCAGGACGCCGGCGACGCGCGGCCGGCTGCGGGGTTCGGCGCGCGGATCGACGGGCCAGCTGAACCTGAAGCGGGTGGGCGATCCGCTGCCCTTCGACGCACGCGAGCTGGCGCGTCTGAAAGCCATGATCGGCGGCGCGGCCGGTCGTCGTCGCGGCCAGCACCCACGCCCGGGGAGGAGCTGCTGGTGGCGCGGGCGGCGGACGCGCCTCGGCGCGAACGCGCTGACCGTGATCGTGCCGCGCCATCCGGAGCGCGGCGATGCGATCGCCGCCCAGCTTTCCGGCTGGCCCCTGGCCCGGCGCTCGGCGGGCGAGCCGGTCACGCCGGCCACGCGCATCTACCTGGCCGACACGCTGGGCGAGATGGGGCTCTTCCTGCGGCTGGCCGACATCGCGGTGGTGGGCAACAGCTTCGCCGGCGGGCGGCGAGGGCCACAATCCGCTGGAGCCGGCGCGGCTCGGCGTCGGCGTCATCAGCGGCCCCGAGGTCGCCAACTTCGCGGACATCTACGCCGAGATGGCCGAGGCCGGCGCGGCGATCGCTGGCGCCGGGACGAGGCGGCGCTGGCGGCGGCCCTCGCCGAGCTGCTTCGCCGATCGCGAGCGCCTGGCCGCGATGGGGCGCGCCGCCCTCGCCTACGCCGAGGCGCAGGGCGACCAGCTGGGCGCTGCGCTCGGCCTGATCCGGCCGCTGCTGCCGGCGGCATGAGGCTGGCCACCCCGCGCTGGTGGTATCGGCGGCGCGGCGCGCCGATGCCGCTGACGCGGGCGCTGCTCAGGCCCGCCGTCATGGGTCTGGACCTGGGAGACGCGCCGGCGGATCGCCCGCGCCCGGCCGTTCGATCCCGGCGTCCCGGTGATCTGCGTCGGCAACCTGACCCTGGGCGGCAGCGGCAAGACGCCGGTGGTGCGCGCCGCCCTGCGCCGGCTCGCGGCCGCGGGGCGCGCGCCGCACGTCCTGACGCGCGGCTACGGCGGGCGGCTGAAGGGGCCGGTGCGGGTCGATCCGACCGCGCACACGGCCGCCGACGTCGGCGACGAGGCGCTGATGCTGGCGAGGGACGCGCCGGTCTGGGTCGCCCGCGACCGCGCGGCCGGCGCGGCGGCCGCGGCCGGCGGCCGGCGCCGAGGTGATCGTCATGGACGACGGCCACCAGAACCCCAGCGTGAAGAAGGCGCTGTCGCTGGTGGTGGTCGACGGCGAGACGCGGGACGAGCGAGTGGCCGTTCGGCGACGGCGCGGTGTTCCCGGCCGGGCCGATGCGCGAGCCGCTGGCGGACGGCCTGGCGCGCGCCGACGCGGTCGTGCTGCTGCTGCCGGCCGATCTCGAGGCGCCGGACCCGGAGCTCATGGCGCTGTTCGCGCGGCAAGCCGGTGCTGATCGCCCGCCTGGCGCCCGCCGCAGCGCCGCCGGCCGGGCCGCAGCTCGGCTTCGCCGGCATCGGCAAGCCGTGGAAGATGGAGCGGGCGCTGATGGCCGCCGGCTGCGACCTCGCCGACTTCGCGCCCCTGCCCGACCACGCCCGCTACGACGAGCGCCGCTGCGCTTCCTCGCCCGACCGCGCCAGGGCGCTCGGCGCCGGCCTCGTCACCAGCGAGAAGGACTGGGTGAAACTGCCGCCCGCCTGGCGGGCCCGCGTCACCGCCTGGCCGGTGGAGGCGCGCTTCGAGGACGAGGCGGCGCTGGACGCGCTGCTGGCGGTGGCGATCGGGCAACCGCCGCGCCCCGAAGCGGACGCGCCCCGGGGCGGTTGACGCGGCGTCGGGCCCTTCCCAGGCCGGCCGCTGGACGGCCAGCAGTCCCCGGACGGGCGGACCGGCCCTTACGCCCCCGCCTTCTCCGCGAACTTCCAGGCCGCCGCGCCGAGCGCCGGGACGCGGGCGGACATGGCGGCGGCCTGGGGGGAGTTGGCGGTGCCGTCGCGGGCGCGGCCGACGATGCCCTGCACGATGCCGGCGAGGCGGAAGATGTTGTAGGCGAAGTACCAGTTGAGGTCGGGCAGGCCGTCGCGGCCGGTGCGCTGGCAGTAGTCGGCGACCACCTCCTCGATAGTCGGCGCGCCGTGCGCCTTCTTGTCCGCGATCGCCGCCATCGCGCCGTTGACCCAGCCCATCAGCAGGTAGGTGAAGTCGGCCAGCGGATTGCCGAGCGTGCCGAGCTCCCAGTCGAGCACGGCGATCACCCGCGGCTCGGTGGGGTGCATCACCATGTTGTCCATGCGGTAGTCGCCGTGGACGATCGAGGTCTGGTCGTCCTCGGGGCAGGTCTTCGGCAGCCACTCGATCAGCCGCTCGATGGTGTCGATGTGCTGGGTCTCGGAGGCCTTGTACTGCTTGGTCCAGCGGTCGATCTGCCGGGCCATGTAGTTGCCGGTGCGGCCGTAGTCCTCCAGGCCGATGGCCTTGTAGTCGGTGTTGTGCAGGTCGGCGAGCGTCTTCACCTGCGCCATGTAGATCGGATAGCGCTCGGCCGGCGTGTACATCGGCAGGCTCTGATCCCAGATGATGCGGCCCTCGACCATGTCCATCACGTAGAACCAGGTGCCGATCACGCGTCGTCCGTGCACAGCCCATAGCTCTTGGCCACCGGGAAGCCGGTCGGATAGAGGGCGGTGATCACCCGGTACTCGCGGTCCACCGCGTGGGCCGACGGCAAGCAGCTTGCCGGGCGGCTTGCGCCGCATGACGTACTTCTTGGCCGGCGTGATCAGCTGGTAGGTCGGGTTCGACTGGCCGCCCTTGAACTGGCGCACCTCCAGCGGGCCCTGGTAGCCGGCGACGTTGGCCTGCATCCACTTGTCGAGCGCGGCCTCGTCGAACCGGTGGCTCTCGGCGACCTCCTTGGTGCCGGTGTTGAGCAGCTCGCGGGTGCGCTCTTCGGCGTCCGGATTGGGGCTCGGGCGCTGGCGGTGGCTTCGGCCATGGGCGTTCCTCGCTCCCGCACGCTTTTCTTTGAACGAACTTTAGGGCGGGCGCGGCGCTTGCAAAGCGACTCGCCGGCGCCCGGCAGCTCAGGGCGCCGCCGCGCGGGCGCCGATGTCGGTGCGGTGGAAGCCGCCGGGAAAGTCGATCCGGCCGATCGCGGCATAGGCGCGCCGGCGGGCCTCGGCCACCGTGGCGCCCGTGGCGCAGACGTTCAGCACCCGCCCGCCGGCGGCGATGAGCGCGCCGTCGTCGCGCCGCCGGGTCCCGGCGTGGAAGACGACGACGTCCGGGCCGAAGTCGGCCTCCGCGCCTTCGATCACTGCGCCGGGCCGCGGCGCGTCCGGATAGCCGCGCGGCGGCCAACACGACGCAGACCGCCGCCTCGCCGCGCCAGACCGGCGCCGGAAGCTCCGCGAGCCGCCCCATGGCGGCGGCGCTCAGATAGGGGACGAGGTCGCTTTGCAGGCTGCAGCATCAGCACCTGGCATTCGGGGTCGCCGAAGCGGGCGTTGAACTCCACCAGCTTCGGCCCGTCGCGGGTGACCATCACCTCGCAGAACAGCACGCCGCGGTAGGGCGCGCCCTCGGCGGCGATGCCGGCGAAGGCGGGCTCGATCAGCCGCGTGCGGGCCGCCTCGACGACGGCGGGGGTCAGCACCGGGGCCGGCGCGTAGGTCCCCATGCCGCCGGTGTTGGGGCCCTTGTCGCCGTCGAAGGCGCGCTTGGCGTCCTGCACGCCGCCGAAGAGCACGCTCGTCTTGCCGTCGCAGAGCGCGAACAGCGAGGCGATCTCGCCCTTAAGGTACTCCTCGATCACCACCCGCGCCCCGGCGGCGCCGAAGCGGCCGCCGAGCGCGTCGTCGATGGCGAACTCGGCCGCGGCCAGATCCGGGGCGATCACGACGCCCTTGCCGGACGCCAGGCCGTCCGCCTTGATCACGTAGGGCGCCGTGAAGTCCGCCAGGAAGGCCTTGGCGGGCGCGGCCGCCTCGAAGACCCCGTAGCGGGCGCTCGGCAGCCCGTGCCGCTCGGCGAACGCCCGCGTGAACGCCTTGGACAACTCCAGCCGCCCCGCCGCTGCGGTCGGGCCGAAGCAGGCGATGCCCGCCTCGGCGAGCGCGTCGGCCAGGCCGGCGGCGACGGCCGGCTCCGGGCCGATCACCACCAGGTCGGCGGCGATCTCCGTAGCCAGCGCGACCTGCCCGGCGACGTCCGTGACGGCGATCGGCCGCGTCTCGCCGAGCTTCGCCATGCCGGGGTTGCCGGGCGCGCTGACGAGGCGCGTGGCGAGCGGCGAGCGGGCGATCTTCCAGGCCAGCGCATGCTCTCTGCCGCCCGAGCCGACCACGAGGATGTTCATCGAGGGCCGTCCATCAGGGCGGCGCTTTGGCGTGCGTCGCCTAAGCGGTCAAGGCCGCGGCGGCGATCCAGGCCCGCGCCTTGGCGAGCGCCGCCGGATCGGCGGCGCCCGGCGCGGCCGAGGGCGGCGCGGTGATCTCCAGGACGACGCCGTTCGGGTCGGGGACGTAGATCGACTGCCGGTCGCCATGGTCCTCTTCCCAGAAGCGTGCGCCCGCCGCCGCGAGCTTGCCGCGCCAGGCGATCCGCTCGGCTTCCGAGCCGACCGAGAAGGCGTAGTGGCGCACGTCGGCGGGCAGTCCGTCGGCCGGCGGCCGCCGCGCGCCGTCGAGGGCCACGAGCACCAGCTCGCGTCCGCCCTCCAGGCCGAACATCATCATCAGCCAGCGCCTGCCGCCCCACTCGTCGCCGGTGACCGCCCCGACCAGCGGCAGGCCGAGCGTCTCTGAATAGAAGGCGAGGCTCGCCTCGGCGTCCCAGACGGGAAACACCACATGGTCGAGGTTCAACATGGTCGGGCTCCTTGAGCGCCGGCCACTCTAGCGCTGCGCCCGGCCGGCGCGCGTCAGCAGCCGGTCGGCAGGTAGACGGTGAAGGCGGCGCCCTCGCCGGGCAGGCTTTCCACCGTCAGGCCGCCGCGGTGGCGGTTGACGATGTGCTTGACGATGGCGAGGCCGAGCCCGGTGCCGGGCCGCTCGCTCGCGCGCTGCCCTTCCACCCGGTAGAAGCGCTCGGTGAGCCTGGGCAGGTGCTCGCGGGCGATGCCGGGCCCGGTGTCGGCGATGCGCAAGGCGACATAGCGCTGGTCGGCGGCGTGGTCGGGCGTCAGCAGCGACAGGTGCGCCGCGCCGGGGCGCCGCACCGCCATCGCCTCGTCGGCGGAGACGTTGGGCGACACCTCGACCGAGACCGAGCCGCCCACCGGCGCATACTTGATCGCGTTCTCGGCGAGGTTCTGGATCACCTGCACCAGCTGGTCGCGGTCGGCCGGCCAGGCGAGCGCGGGCGCCTCCGGCAGCCGCACGTCGAAGCTCACCGCCTTGTCGGCCGCCATCGGCTCCAGGGCGTCGATCACGTCGCGGACGGTGAGCCTGACATCGGCCCGGCCGCTGCGGCGGGATGTGCTCGTTGAGCTCGATGCGGCTCAAGCTCATCAGGTCCTCGATCAGCCGCGCCATCCGCTCAGCCTGGTCGTGCATGATGCCGAGGAAGCGGTCGCGGGCGGCGACATCGTCGCGGGCGTGGCCGCGCAGGGTCTCGATGAAGCCGGTCAGCGAGGCCAGCGGCGTCCTCAGCTCGTGGCTGGCGTTGGCGAGGAAGTCGGCGCGGGTGCGCTCGGAGCGGCGCAGCTCGGTCTCGTCGCGCAGGGTCAGCAGCGCCAACCGCTGGCCGCCCGCGCCGTCCAGCGGCCGCGCACGCGCCTTCCAGGCACGGTCCTGCACGCCGCCCGCGGCGTAGGCGGTCTCGCCGGCGATGCGGCCGAACAGCGCCTCGTCGACCACCTCCAGCACCTTCGGATCGCGCACCGCGGTGACCAGCGGCCCGGCCGCGCGGCTGGTGCGGAAAAGTTCGCGCGCAGCGGCGTTGGCGTAGATCAGCCGCCGCCCGACGAGATCCTCCGGTTCGTCGCCGGTGACCAGCAGCACCGGATCCTCGAACGCCTCCAGCACCGCGGCGAAGTGGCCGGAGGCGGACGCCGCGCCGGAGACGTCCGATTCGGACGCCGCCGGGACCAGCGGCCGCAGCCGGTCACGCTCGCGCGCACGCAGCCACAGCGTCAGGCCGCCGCCGACGGCGAGCACCAGCAGCCCTGCCACGCTGGCCGCCATCGGATCGGCGGTGCGCCCGGCGACGAGCGCGATCAGCGCCGCGAGCGCCGCCGTGGCGACGGCCAGCGGCGCCCAGGCGATGCCGGCGCTTTCGCGGTCGGTCGAGGCTCTGAACGGCTGGACGGCCATGGCGGACAGGACTTCGTACGAGCGACTCAGCGGGGAACGGATAAGTGCATTTTGCGCCGGTGTGTGTCGTGCGCGTGACAGTTGGCGGTGCGCGGACCTGTAGCTTGAAAGCCGCCGCATTGCAGTCGTAATAGGCGGGGAAGTTCCGGGCGACGATCGGTCGGCGGCTGTCAGAGAGTTTCGTTGATGCGCAGAGTTCTTCTGACCGCGGTCGCCGTCGCGCCGCTGCTTGCCCTGGCCAGCGTGGCCGAGGCGGCGTGCCCGACGGCGGGCACGGCCACCAACGGCTCCGACATCGTCGTCGATTCCGGCTGCACGGTCGCCCCGAAGGCGAACGGCGACGGCCTCGTCCTGAGCAGCAACAACAACATCACCATCGTCAGCGGCGGCTCGATCAGCAACACCGACGTCAGCAACTCGGTGGGCGTGCTGGTCGAGGGCGGCAACACCGGGAACGTGGACAACCAGGGCGCCATCTCGCTGCTGATGAGCTACCAGCCGCAGGTCGAGGGCAACACCGGCATCGTCGGGGGCGCCTTCGCCACCGGCACCGACCGCGTCGGCATCGAGGTCGAGGGGGGCGTGCTCACCGGCTCGATCACCAGCGAGAGCAGCAGCACGATCACCGTCGAGGGTGACAACTCCACCGGCATCTTCATCGCGAGCACCGGCTCGATCACCGGCGACCTGAGCAGCCAGGGCGCGATCACCGTCACCGGCAACAACACGGTCGGCGTCAACCTCGCCGGCGGCGTCGGCGGCAACGTCACGATCGCCGCGGCGATCACCGCCACCGGCGTCGGCTCGCACGGCCTGGTGACGAGCGCGCCGATCGGCGGGCAGCTGACCCTCGGCTCGACGATCACTTCGACGGCCTATCGGTCGACGACGGCGCCGACCGTGGTCGCCGTGCTGAACCAGCTCGGAAAGGACCAGGTGCTGCAGGGCGGATCGGCCGTCGTGGTCGGCGGCGGCGTCGCGGGCGGCATCACCGTCTCGGCGGCCATCACCACCGGCACCGGCACGACCGCCACCACCACCCCGGCGGCCGTGATCTCGGAGTTCGGCTCCGCGCCGGCGTTGGTGATCGGCGGGCAGGGCCAGGCCGTCGCCGTCGGCAACAACGCCGCCGACCCGTTCGGCCTGGTCATCGGCGGCTCGGTCGAAGCCAACGGCGTCTACGACAAGCAGACGACGCCGAACCTGGCCGCGCCGGCGTCGGCCACCGCCATCCAGCTGGGCGCGGCGGGCGGCACGCTGAACCTCAGCGGCGGCATCCACGTGACCGGGACGGTCAGCGCCACCGCGCTGAACGCCTCATCGACCGCGATCAACATCCTCAGCGGCGTGACAGCCGGGCAGATCTTCAACGAGGGCGTGATCTCCGCCGGCATCACCGCCTCGACGCCGCAGACCGCCCAGGCCATCGTCATCGCCGCCGGCGCCAACGTGGGCTCGATCGTCAACTCCGGGACCATCGTCGCGGCGCTCTCGGAGACCGCCTCGACCAGCGGCGTCGCCGGCGCCATCATCGACCAGTCGGGCTCGGTCAGCTCGATCAGCAACACCGGTCTCATCACCGCCACCGCCACGGCGACCGAAGCGAGCTTCGTGCTCACCGGCGACAGGACCGCGATCGACGTCTCGCATTCGCTGACCGGCGTCGCCATCACCCAGACGCCCTCGACCACCTTCCAGGGCCAGCCGGCGCCGCAGTTCACCGGCTCGATCTCCGGCACCGTGCTCACGGTCAGCAACGTCGCCTCCGGCAACCTCGCGGTCGGCATGACCCTCTACGGGGCCGGCGTCACCTCCGGCACCACGATCACCGGCGAACTCACCGGCACGGGCGGCAAGGGCACCTACACGGTCAGCGTCTCGCAGACGGTGAAGAGCGAGGCGGTGAGCGGCGCGGGGCCTGTGCCGGCGATCAACGGCGACATCGTCTTCGGCAGAGGCGCGAACAGCTTCGACATCGAGACGGGCTCGACCACCGGCGGGCTCACCGAGCAGTCGGGCGAGCGCAATATGACCATCGCGGTGGCGCCGGCCGCGGGCGAGACGGCGACGGTCGACATCACCAAGGCCGAGACCCACCAGGTGACGTCGCTGACGGTCGGCGCCGGGGGCACGCTGCAGGCGGCGGTCGACCCCACGTTCGCGATGGGCGCGAGCAACCCGACGGCGATCTTCGACACCACCGTGCACGCCGGCGAGGCCGGTCCGGACGGCACGGCGACCTTCGCCAAGGGCGCTGCGATCGGCGTCTCGCTCGACGCGCTGCAGACCGCCCCCTCCGCCACCTACGTCTTCGTCCAGACCAGCGGCGCGCCCGGCGCGCTCACCATCGGCCAGTTGCCGACCGCGCAGCTGGCCAACTCGCCGTTCCTCTACAAGGCGACCGCGACAGCCGACGCCGCCAACCTCTATGTGACGCTCGCCGTGAAGAGCCCGCAGGAACTCGGGCTGAACGCCAGCGGCGCGGCGGCGTTCAACTCGGTGTTCCAGGCCCTCGAGCACAACTCGGCGATCGCGGGCGCGATCATCGCGCCCACCACCCAGTACGGCTTCCTGCAGCTCTACAACCAGATGCTGCCCGATCAGGGGATCGGCACCTTCGAGTCGCTGGAGGCGGCGACGGAGAAGATCGCCAGCCTGACCGCGCAGACGCCGGACGCCGGCACGCGGATCGCCGGCTCCAGCGCCTGGCTGCAGGAGGTCAACCAGACCATCAAGCGCAACGACGCCGAGGCGCTGGGCTCGACGGCCAAGCTGTTCGGGTTGGTCGGCGGCTACGAGAAGATGGGCGCCGCCGGCGGGGCGCTCGGCGTCACCGTCGCCTACCTCAACACCACCGACCAGGGCACTGCCGAGCCGGTCAACGCGCGGACGATCAGCAACATCGCCGAGGTCGGGGCCTACTACCGTCGCGCCTGGGGCGACCTGCACTTCTCGGCGCGCGGCGGCGGCGGTTACGCCTGGTTCACCGAGGACCGGATGTTCGTCACCACCGGCGTCTCGGAGACCAGCAGCGGCAACTGGAACGGCTACTTCGGCGACGCCCACGTCGGGGCGGACTACGAGGGCCATATCGGCCGCTTCTACGTGCGCCCGGAGGTGAGCTTCGACTATCTGTACCTCAACGAGAGCGCCCACAGTCTCACCGGCTCCGGCCCCGGCTTCGATCTGACGATCGGCGACCGTACGAGCGAGCGGGCGGTCGCCTCGGGCATCATCACGTTCGGCACGCAGTACGGCCACGACACCTGGTTCCGGCCGGAGATCTACGGCGGCTACCGGCAGGTGGTGTTCGGCGACCTCGCCAATACCGTGGCGACCTTCACCGGGACGGGCGGCCTGCCGTTCGTGCTGGGGCCCGGCGACGTCAACGGCGGCTGGGTGGTGGCGGGCTTCTCGCTGAAGGCGGGCACGCCGCTGTCGTACGTCGCGATCGAAGGCGAGGCCGCGATCAAGAACAACGAGCAGCGCTACGACGTCTACCTCTCCGGGCGGGCGATGTTCTGAGCGCCCCGACGCGCCATACTGGCGCGGGAGGCTTGCGATTCGATGCCCGTCTACTTCGAGGGCTTTCCGCGCGTCGTCGAGCGTGCGGCGCTGAAGCCCGGACGCTGGTTCGTGGCGGCCGAGGGCGCGCGTCCGCTGATCTGCTTCTCCACCGAGGAGGGCGGCGAGGGCGACGAACGGCTGATCCTCACGTTCGGGACGACGCGGCCAGAGGCGCTCGACTTCGCGCCGGCCCCACTGAAGAGCCTGACCGGTCCGCTGGCGACGCTGGAGCACGAGCTGGTGTTCGCGCCGGGCCTCGCCGGCCATTCGCCGCAGCTCACCGCGCCGATCCGCCGACCGTTCCGCCCCGGCGCGCTGCTCAGGATGCGCAGCGGCGACCTCGGCCTGGGCTTCGCCGGCGCCGGCGGGGCGCTGGTGGCGGTCTCGCTCTCGACCGGCCTGCGGGCCGAGGGCTACGACCTCGTCTTCGACCGCTGGACGCTGTCGCTTCGCAGGGGCGGCGGCGAACTGCTGATCGGCGCGTTCAGGCCGCTCTGACCGCGCTCCAGCTTAGGCTGCGGCGGCCGCCTCAGGCGAAGCCGGCGCGCAAGGGGTGGTCGACGATGATCGCCCGGCCGTCGGTCAGGGCGCGGACCGAGTGCGGCGCACCCGGCGGCACGATCGCCACGACGCCCGGCCGCGCCACCAGCGCGGCGCCGTCGATCGTCACCTCCAGCTCTCCCTCGATGACGTTCCAGACCTCTTCCTGCTCGTGGTGGTGCGGGTGGATGGTCGAGCCGGCGTCGAACTCGTAGTGGGCGAAGGTCATGCTGGCGGAATTGAAGATGCGCGCCCGCCAGCCGGGCAGTTTCTCGATCACCTTCAGCTGGGACGTGTCGACAACCGGCATCGCGGCGGCCCTCCCGGAGCCGTCAGCCTAACTGCGATCGAACCCGGGGTCACCCGCCGGCGAACGGTGCATCGGGAGGGGCTGGTTGGCGCGCATCGCGCCGGCTAAGCGCGACCTGCGGGCGAGCGCCGAGCGATGCCCGTCAACCGGGCGTTCACACACCGGCTCTACCCTATTGCGGCTACCCTGAAGGCGAGCTGATGAGCTCTGGGACCGCGGAACAGCCGGCCGTAATTGTGGACCCCGACCGGTCTACAGTAGAGCTTGTGCGCTCTCTGCTGGGCACGGCGCGAAAAATCCGTTCTGTCGGAGCGCTCGACGTGATGACAGCTTGGGGGCTACTGGGCGATTCCGAGCCGAAACTGGTGTTCATCGCCCATGCGCCGCCGCTGCTGAACGCCCCGCAGCTGACCCGCGAGCTGCGCCGCAGCGACCTCGTCTCGCGCAAGGCGCCGGTGGTGATGCTGGCGATCGATCCCACCGGCAGCCAGATCATGGCCGCCCGGGACTCCGGCGTGCACGAGGTGCTGCGCAAGCCCTTCACGCTGAACGACCTCTTGCTGCGCGTCGACACGGTGCTCAACAAGCGACGCGACTGGGTGGAGGGGGTCGGCTACGTCGGCCCGGACCGGCGTCGGTTCAACTCGGCCCAGTTCGCCGGCCAGCGGCGGCGGCGCTTCGACCGCGAGGCGCTATCGCCGGAGAACGCGCGCATCGGCCAGGCGCTGAAGATCATGAAGATGGCGATCGAGTCGATCGACACCGATCCGCGCCAGGCGCTCAGAGCCCTGCGCGTGCAGGCCGACGAACTGCAGGTGGCGGCGATCGCCATGGCCGACTTCCCGATGGCCGGCGCGGCCAAGACGCTGAAGACCTACCTCGACACCGCCGTCGAGCGCGGCCGCTTCTCGAGCCAGGAATGCGCCCAGGAGCTCAGCGGTCTGCTGGGCCCCGCCGAGAAGCTCCGCAAGTCGGCTTGATCGGCGCTTCGGCGTCCGCGCCCTGGACCGCGCTCAGCCGCCGGCGGCGGCCGAGACGGCGGCTTCCTGCCGATAGCGGCGGGTGACCTTCTCCAGGCCGGCGAGCACCTGCTCGATGGCGGGCGCGTCCAACTGGTCGCGGACGCGCGCCGCCAGCAGCTGCAGGGTCTGCACGTGGACGGCGATCGCCTCCAGGTCCCAGCGCTGGATGACGCTCAGGTGGTCGAGCAGGTTGCACAGGCTGACGAAGGCGGCGTCGGCCGCCGGCGCGCCGCAGACGGCGCCGATGCCGACCGCCCGCGCCGAGATCGCGTAGAGCTGCTGCAGCGACGGCCCATCGTAGCTGGCCGGAAACGCCCGGAAGCAGGCGAGCGCCGCGGCGGCGGCGGCCTGCAGCTCGGTGGAGCATTCGGGACGCAGTTCCTCGAGATTGGCCTCGGCCGCTTGCATCGCGTCGGCGACCGCGAGCCCGCCCGGCTCGCGCAGCTGCTGGGTGAGCTTGAACTTCGGGAACTCGTACCTGACGCTCATGACGCGGCTTTCAACGGGCGGTCGATGAAGGGAACGGCGGCGTCGGCCGCAGGCGCACTCTCAGCGTCGTCGTCGGGACCGTCTGCGGCGGCCTCGGGTTGCAGCTCGACCTGGTCCTCGCGACGGCGGCGCGGGTGGTCGCCGGCCGGATCGTTCTTGGCAAATCGGCGGTCAGGCCCGACGTACTCGTCGGACAGCACGAAGGCGCGGCCCTCCTTGGCGATCCAGATGATGCGCTCCAGCACCACGATCGGCGCGAGTGGCTTGGCGACGATGAAGTGGCTGCCGCAGTCGCGGGCGTTGGCGACGTCAGAGGCCTTGGTGTGGGCGGCGGTCAGCAGCACCGGTGTGTGGCGGTTCGGCTCCGGCACGTTGGCGCGCAGCCAGCGCACGAACTCGTAGCCCTCGCCCGACTCGGCCATCGCGTCGACGATCATCAGGTCGACCTCGAACTCGGCGACGACCTGCTTGGCCTCGTCAATCGTGCTGCAGCGGTGGATCTTGCGCGCCCCGAAGCCGGCGAGGATCTGGCTCAGGATGGCCAGGCCCAGCGGGGTCGGGTCGAACAGCAGCACGACGGTCTTCGACAGGTTGAAGCGTCCGCGGGATTTCGGATCGAGCCCCATAGGTCAGTTCCCCTGGCCGATGCTGCCGATGCTCAGGCGCCGCATGGTGGTGCTAGTCCCCCCGGGCCGCCCGACGCACCCGACGCCAAGCCGTCCGCCACTTATGATTGGCGAGCGTTAAGGAAGGCTTCACCGGGGCCGGCGGCGCTGCGACATCTTGTCAGAAGTGGCACGAGCCGCGCCAATAGGCCCGGCGTCCTTCCCCCCTTGCGGAGAAGGACGCCGGGCGGTCGATCTTACTCGAGCCTACCCGCGCTAGTTGCCGACCGGCGCCGTCTGTCGGCCGCCTTCCGACCTGGGCCCGCCGAATCGCGCCCGGTTGTGCGGCGTGTCGGGCACCGGATGGCTGCGGACCACGGTCGCGTAGCGGCCGTAGTGATGGTGGTGGTGGTGATGGCGCGGGTAGGCGAGCGCCGCGCCCTGCGAGAGCGCTACGGCGAGCGTGGCCGTACCGGCCAGCAGCATCAATCGACGCATAGTCATTGCGGTTCGCTCCATGAATAGGGATTCCCCGCGACGAGAATGCGCAGCTTGGCAGTACCGTTCCCGGGGAAGGATCATTCGCCCAGGATGCGCTACTCCGGCGCGCTGCGCGGCAGCTCGCGGTACCAGGCCAGCTGCTCGCTGGTGGCCAGGAGCTTGCCCGACCGGCTCCAGTAGCTGGAGCGCTCGTCGGAGGCGCCGCCGCCGCCCACCCGGCCCTCGCACTCCACGAGGATGAAGTCGTCGCCGATCTCGGCCAACTCCTCGACGGTGGCGTGCAGGTAGGCGGTGAGCGACAGCGTGGTGGTGCGGATCGTCGGCCCCAACGCGTACATCGCCCGCGGCGCGGAGTTGTCGGTGACCATGCCCAAGAGCGCCTTGTCGAGCGGCCCGCGCCGCGAGCGCACCCAGGTCAGCGAGCGCGAAGTCGCCGCCCGGCGTCGGCGGGAAGCCCTCGAGCGTGCGCCGCTCGAAGCTGGTGGCCCCGTAGTGGCGCATCGCCTCGCTGGGCGGCGGCGGGGCGGGCAGGCTCTCAGGGTCCGGCGCGTCGGGCATGGTCGCGAAGGCGAACGCCGGCGTCTCCGGGCGCCGCGCCAGCGTGACGATCGCGTGCACGCCGACCTGGTCGGATCCCGCCGGCAGCAGCTCGACCTCCCAGACCCCGACCGAGCCGCCCTGGCGCAGGCGCCGCGTGCGGATGTCGAGCGCGACCGGCGGGCAGTCGCGGCGATGTAGGTCAGCGTCAGCGACAGCGCCTCGCCGACCGCCTCCGGCTCGGCCTCCAGCACCCGGATCGCCAGCCCGATCGCATAGCCGCCCCAGAGCCCCCCGCCCGGATTGCCCCACTCCGGCCCGGCGACCGTCCGCCACCGCCCGGGCGCCACATGTGTCAGGGGAATGGCGAACGACTCGGCAAGGCTCATGCGGGTTGTCTACCCAACCGCCGCAGCGTCACGGAAGAGGCAAGCGTGGCCGGTCGCGGCGGGCGGTCTGCCGAACCGACGGGCGTGCGACCCGAGCGCGGTTGCTACGGCGAGCGGGCGTAAGTGATGTCGAGCATCGGCCCCAGACCGAAGAGGGAATGCGCCAGCTCCCTGCGGTTGCAGAGGCAAGGTTTGCGGAGGGAGCCAATGACTGACAACCCCCAAGCGTCCGCTTGCCGGCGTCACGTCACCGGCAGTTCACGACCCACTGCGGACTTTGGAGGCGGTTAGCGCCGGGCACGGAAGCCCTGTGAGGGCTGAAGGCAGCCAACTTTACCGAAAACTAGCGGTTGTCGCGCATCTTTCCGGCGAACCTCCGCATCGAGCCCAAGCATGAGCGACCGCAGTCGACCTCTGGCGCCAGACCTTCTCGGCCTAGTTTCGGTCGGCGCCATCGCGTCCCTCATCACCATCCTGTGTTACGTCGCAGCGAGCTTTCCGGGCACGCGCAGCCTTCTCTCTTTAGTGATCATCGGCCTGGGCGCCGGCGGTCTCATCCTGTTCCGCCAGCTGCGCAAGGGCCATAGCGATCTGATGACCCGCGAGGCGCGCGCCCAGTACATGGCGACGCACGACGACGTCACCCAGCTGCCCAACAAGACGCTCTTCCTCCGTCGCCTCGCCGAGTCCCTGAGTGAAGCGCGCGACGCTGACGGCGAGGGTCCGGTCGTGGCGGTCCTCTGCATCGGGCTTGACCGGTTCGGGGAAGTCACCGAACTCCTGGGACACGCGGCGAGCGACGCCATCCTGGGTGAAGCGGCCGAGCGGCTTTCGGAAATCTGTGGTCTCGATGGCGCGCTCGCCCGCCTCAGCGACGACGCCTTCGCCCTCGCCTGGTCGGTCGCCTCACGCGATGGCGCGCGGCAGCTGGCGGAGGAACTGATCGAGCGCCTCTCGGCGCCCTATGCCGCAGCTTCTGGGGAGACGTTGGCTACGGCGTCGGTTGGGATCAGCTTCCTGACGCCGAAGCTCAACCATCCGGTCGAGGCGCTTCGGCACGCCCAGATGGCGCTCACGAATGCCCGCAAACGCGGCAGCGGCCAACCGGCCTTCTACCAACCGGCCATGGACCAGGCGCTGCGTCGCCGCATGGCGCTGGAAGTCGAGCTTCGCCGGGCGGTTTCCACCGAGGCCCTTGGTCTGCTCTATCAGCCGCAGGTCGAACTCAAAGGGCCAGATCGTTGGCGTCGAGGCTCTGATGCGCTGGAACAGCCCGGACGGCGAGATTTCGCCCGCCACCTTCGTGCCATTGGCGGAGAGCTGTGGCCTTGCGGACGCCATCGGTCGCTTCGCCCTGCGCCAGGCGTTCCAGGATTCGACGAAATGGTCGGGACTGAAGGTCGCCGTGAACGTCTCGGCCGCGCAGGTCCGCTCCGGAACGCTCATCCCGACCCTGAAGGGCCTGCTCGCGGACACGGGACTGAGCGCGCGCGCCTTCGAGATGGAGATCACCGAGAGCCTGTTGCTGGCCGACGAAACCGAGATTTACGAAACCCTGCACGCGATCCGCCGCCTCGGGTTTACCATCGCGCTGGACGACTTCGGCACCGGCTACTCGAGCCTGAGCTACCTGCGTCGGTTCCCAGTCGACAAGATCAAGATCGACCGCGCCTTCATCACGCAGCTCGGCAAGCAGCCGGAATCGAGCGCCATCGTCAAAGCCATCGTTGAACTCGCCGAGGCCCTGGAGCTGAAGGTGATCGCCGAAGGAGTCGAAACGCGCGACCAGATCGAGCGGCTGGGACAGATCGGCGCCATGCACTACCAGGGCTACCTCTTCAGCCGCCCGGTTTCCGCCGGGGCGATCGACGACCTGGTTGCCGGCCGGACGCGCCTGGCGGCCTAAGTCGTCAAGCTCTGGCGACGCTCGGCGGCGCGGCCGCTGGGTAGGCCCGAAAGCGCAGAAGATCGCCGACGCCTGCTCCGGCTAAGCTTGGACGAGATTGTGCTTGATGGCGAAGCGCATGAACTCTGCGGGCGTGCGGCAGCCGGACTTGCGCATTGCGGCGGTGCGGTGGCTGTCGACCGTCTTGATGCTGATGTCGAGTGTGCGGGCGATCTCCCGGTTGCCGGCGCCCTGGGCGATGAGCTGGACGATTTCCAGCTCCCGGCCTGTGAAGCGCCCCGGCACGGAGCTGGCGCGCTGGTCCTCCGTGTCGAGCAGGGCCTCGGACACAGTCGGTGAGACATACGGCCGGTTGCGGCCCAGCGAGGCGATCGCCGCCTCGAGGTTCGCGCCGCTGTCCGACTTCAGGATGTAGCCGCGCGCGCCAGCATCGAGACCGTTCCTCACGGTCGCATCGTCGTCATACATCGTGAACAACAGCACCTTGAGGTTCGGAAGCTCCGTCCTCAGCCGCCGTGTTAACGCGATACCGCCGAGCGTGGGCAGCGAGACGTCGAGCACAGCGATGTCGGGCCTCTCCGCCAAGGCGAGTTCGAGCGCCCGCTCCCCGTCGGCCGCCTGCGCGCAGACCTCCCAGCCGGGGTGGCTCTCGATGATTGCGCAGATGCCGTTGCGAACCACCTCGTGATCGTCGGCTACCAGGATTTTCAGCATGCCGGGCCCCGCGCCCTCGCGCATGGCCTTGATCCTTGTGGGCCCCCTATCATCTCACGCCGTTCCGGGTTGTTGACCAACACATACTGCGGCAACTGGGGGTATTCCTTCGGCGGGCTACTCAAAACCGGTAAGCAAGCGTAACCGAACCAAGATCCTTGGCGCCATCCGGGCTGGACGCGCCGCCCGCGGGTGGTTCGGCCGCCCGTGCGCCGCCGTCGCAACCCCGCGCCAGACTGAGCTGTCCCTTTGCGCGACGCTGCAGAGGGCTCTTGCTCCGCGCCACAGGCGGCTTTCTCCGGCGGGCGGTTTCTCAGGGTTTCACCTGATGGAACTCTAAGGGTTGCAGGGCAACCTATGCGCGCCGGGGAGCCGGCGGCTCGGCAAGAGGGCGGCGCTCCCGACGACGGAGGCGATGCCGGTGTCCAGCTTCACGCAGCACCTCACCGACTGGCGCGAGAACGAGCAAGCGTTCCTTGCCGCGTTGACCGAGTTGCGAGGGGCGGCCGCCGGGGTTGGACTGGTGCTCGATCATCCGCACGACACCCTGGACGGCTGGCCCTATCTGCTTCGCGCGGAGGTGCGGCGCAACGGGAGCCGGCGCGTCTTGTCTGGCATGGACGTCGGCCTCAACCAGCGTGGCGAGATGCTGTTGCAGACGCTGCCCGGCAAAGCTCGAACCTTCTCCAGCTTTCGGCCCCGCGACAAGGTTTTCTACCTCAGAAGCTTCCGCCGCCTTGTCGAGGCCGCGATCGCCAACTCGCAAGCTACGGGTGATCTCGGAGCGAGGTGAGCGCAGCCGCAGAAGCTCGGCCCAGTGTCTGCGACCCACCCATCTTCCCGCTGGGAACGGCGGTCTTCCGGTCGTTCGCCGGCCTCTTCGTAGTCACTGGAACGGCTCCTCGGCGACGCCCAGAAGCTCGCTGGCGGTCGCCTTCTTCACCGGTGCAGTTCGCGGTCGTGAATGTCGGCCATCGCAACGTCTCCACAACGCCACGGCCGCTGTCCTGACAGAATAATCCTATACGAAACAATAGCTTAGGAAATGTGGCGCGCTCGGAGCAATTCGAACGCCCGACCCTCAAATTCGTAGTCTGATGCTCTATCCAGCTGAGCTACGAGCGCGCGCCGCCTTTCGGCGAGGCGCGGAACCTAGTCGGCCGGACCGCAAACTTCAAGTCGGCCTCGGCGGCGGCTATCTGGCGCATCGTGCCCGAATAGCCGTCGCAAATTGACCATCGTCAGGAGGGTCGCCGCCGGCGCCCGCGCCCCTCAGTCGGCTGCGCCGACAGCTCCCCCTGAGGGGGAGCAGAAGTCCGTCAGGACGCCGGTGGCTTGCGGCTCGCCTCGATGAGGTCGAGCCTCGGCTTGGCGAAGTCGCGCCGCACGTTGACGCCGTCGGCGCCGAACTCCAGCAGCTGCTCGGCGCCGGACTGGAAGCGCGGCCAGGCGATGCCGCCGGCGCTGTCCGGATCGCCTGTCTTCGCGAAGGCGACCCAGTAGGCATGCATGGTGCGGGCGACGTGATGGTCCTCGGCCGTCGCGGCCGGGATCGTGCGCTGGCCGAAGGTGATCGGCGTATCGCGCAGGTTGTCGAACACGTAGGTGATCTCCGAGCCGTGCGCGGCGCCGTAGGCGGAGGCGCGCATCGCCGCCGGCACGTAGGAGAAGTGGTAGACGAAGACCGGCAGGCCCTGGCGCGCCATCTGGCGGGCGAGGAAGCGGTCCGGCTCGGTGATCAGCGTGTCGGTGGTCAGCTCGCGGGCCACTTCCGGCGCCGGCGCGCCGCCGTAGACCGCCACGACCTTGGCCGGATCGCCGGCGCGGGCGATCACCGGGTCGGGATGGTCGGCGACCTGCGGGAAAAGGCTGGCCTCGTAGCTGTTGCCGCCCTCCATGTAGGGCACGCGCGCCTCCTCGCCGCTGGCGAAGCCCTCGGCGATGCCGCCGGTGATGATCTGGCCGTCGCGGATCGGGTTGGGAAGGCTCGGATCGCCGAGGCCGGCGACGGCCTGGTTCAGCGTCGCGGCCGGCAGCGCCCGCAGCGCCGCGGCGGCGGCCGGGTCGTCGCCCTTGATCCCGTGCGCCTCGGCGAACGCGGTCCCGATCGCCTCGGCCGAGCGCGGCCCGGTCAGCGGCCGCGGCTCGGAGCGCCCGAAGCCGGACTCGGCGATCGCCTTGTCGAACAGGTCCTTGGCCGCCGGCGAGACCATCAGATAGTTGACCGAGACCGCGCCGGCGCTCTCGCCGAAGACGGTGACGTTGTGCGGATCGCCGCCGAAGCGGCCGATGTTGGCCTTCACCCACGCAAGGGCGGCGATCTGGTCCATCAGGCCGTAGTTGCCGAACGGCGCGCCTTTGCCGTCGAGCGCCGGGTGGGCGAAGAAGCCGAAGCGGCCCAGCCGGTAGTTGAGGCTGACCAGGATGACGCCGGCTTTCGCGAAGCGGGTCCCGTCGTAGAAGGGCGCGGCGCTGGAGCCCTGGATGAAGGCGCCGCCGTAGATCCAGACCATCACCGGCAGCTTGTCGCCCGCCTTGGCGCCGGCCGGGCGCCAGACGTTCAGCGTCAGGCAGTCCTCGCTCATCGGAGCGTTCGCGAAGAAGCCGCGCGAGGCCTGCATGCAGATCGGCCCGAACGCGTCGGCCTTGCGAACGCCGGTCCAGTTCGCGGGCGGCTCGGGCGGGCGCCATCTAAGGTCGCCCACCGGCGGCGCGGCGAAGGGGACGCCCTTGAAGCTCTCGGCGCCGTCCGCGGTGACGCCGGCCAGGTCGCCCTGGGGGATGTGGACCACGTCGGCGTGGGCGGCGGCGGTCCAAGCAATAACCGCGGCGGCGAGCGCTGCGCGTGACCGAATGTCCATTGATGAAATCCTCCCCAAGTGCCTGAAATCGTCGGTAGAATTGCCCAAATCGGACGGAGATAAGCTTCAATCATACTGACATGTCATCCCGGAAGCTCGCGCCAGCGAGCTGTCCGGGATCTACTTGCAGCAATAGTTCCAAGTAGATCCCGGACAAGCGCTGCGCGCTTTCCGGGATGACACGTGGGTTGGCAATATACCCACTAGGGAACGAAGCTGCCCAGGCCCGGGACGCCGAAGCCGTGGTGTTGTTGCGGCTGCCGCTGTTGTTGCTGCTGGCGCTGGCCCCAAGTCCCGAGCCGCAAGGAGGCCGCCATTCGGCGGGCGTGGCAAAACCTCAAGGTTTTGGCAGAGACCGCTCCGGCGGGAGAGGCGGAGGATCAGCCCTTGAACGCATCCTTGGCGGCGCGGACGGCGGCGAAGGCTTCGTAGTCCGGCGCGCCGGCCTTGCCGACCCGGCCCGCCAGCAGCGGGGCGCGCAGGAACGGGTTGGTAGCCTTCTCGAGCCCGATCGTGGTGGGCACGGTCCACTCGCCGCGCTGGCGGGCCGCGAATATCTCTTCGGCGCGCGCCTTCAGCGCCGGAGCCTCGTCGACGCTGAGCGCGAAGCGGGCGTTGGAGGCGGTGTACTCGTGGGCGCAGTAGACGCGGGTGTCGTCCGGCAGCGCGGCGAGGCGCGAGAGCGAGGCCCACATCTGCTCCGGCTTGCCCTCGAAAAGCCGCCCGCAACCCAGCGCGAAGAGGGTGTCGCCGACGAAGGCCGATGTGGTCGGCGTCGTCGAAGTAGGCGATGTGGCCAAGCGTGTGGCCGCCGGTCTCGATCACCTGGAACTTCGTCTCGCCGAGCGCGACCTCATCGCCGCCACGCACCTCGCGGTCGAGCGGGGCGATCCGCGTCACCTCGGCCGGGCCGACGATCACGCAGCCGGTGGCGGCCTTGAGCTCGGCGTTGCCGCCGGCGTGGTCGGGGTGCCAGTGGGTGTTGAAGATGAAGTCGAGCCCCCAGCCGGCGGCCTTCAGCTCCTTCAGGATCGCGGCGGCCTCGGGCGTGTCGATGCAGGCGGTCTTGCCCGACGCGTCGTCGCGGATCAGGAAGCCGTAGTTGTCGCTAAGGCAGGGAACTGGCGGACGGTGAGGGTCATGGGCTTCTCCTGCCCTTACTCTACATTGCCGCGCCGCCCTTGAGGGAGCCTCGATGCGCCGCGACGTGCTGGACCTGCGCCAATTCTACGCCGGCGGGCTCGGGAACGCGGCGCGCGAGATGGTGGCGCGCAAGGTCACCGAAGCCTGGGGGGGCCTCGCCGGCCTCGACCTGCTGGCGTTCGGCTACGCGACGCCGTTCCTCGGGCCGCTGGCGGCCGACGCGCGCCGCATGATCGCCGCCATGCCGGCCCAGCAGGGCGTCGAGGCCTGGCCGCTCGGCGGGCGCAACAGCGCCGTGCTGGTCGACGAGACCGCCCTGCCCTTCCCGAACGCGCTCTTCGACCGGGTGCTGGCGGTGCACGCGCTGGAGGAGAGCGACAGTCCGCTGGCGCTCTTGACCGAGATCGGCCGGGTGCTGGCGCCGTCCGGCCGGCTGATCGTGGTCGCGGTCTCCAGGCACGGAATGTGGGCCAACGCCGAGTCGAGCCCGTTCGGCCACGGCCGGCCGTTCTCGCGCCGCCAGCTGGAGGCGCTGGTGCGCGAGGCCGACCTCGAGCCGGCCGGCTGGACGCGGGCGCTCTACGCTCCGCCGCTGGACTGGGCGGCGCAGGTGGGCCGAGGGTTTCGAGCAGGTCGGCGCGCGGCTCTGGCCGCCGCTGGCGGGCCTGATCCTGATGGAGGCGCAGAAGCAGACGCTGGCCGTGCGGCCGATCCCGGTGCGCGCCCGGGCCCGGGTCTTCGCCCCCGGCGGCGCGCTCAGGCCGGCCTGAACGGGGCGGGGCGGCGCCTGTTCCTTGGGCGGATGATCGAGCTTCACCGTTGCGGGGGTTGGGCGGCGCCGTGAATGCGCCTAGATCATCGGTGAGCCACGCCTTCTCGCGTCCACGCTTTCTTCGTTAGGGCCCCGCGCCATGAAGATGATCGTCGCCGTCATCAAGCCCAGCCGCCTCGATGCGGTGCTGGAGGCCGTCACCGAGGCCGGCGCCTCGGGGCTGACGGTCACCGAGGTGCGCGGCTACGGGCGTCAGAAGGGCAAGACCGAGGTCTACCGCGGCGCCGAGTACGAGATAAAGCTGCTGCCGAAGGTGAAGCTGGAGATCGCCGTCTCCAACGACATGGAGGCCCGCGTGGTCGAGGCGGTGGGCCGCGCCGCCAACACCGGCAAGATCGGCGACGGCAAGATCTTCGTCATGGACCTGGAGACCGCCATCCGCATCCGCACCGGCGAAACCGACGCAGCGGCGATCTCGGGATAGGCCGCGCAGGCCGGTGAGGCTCGGCCTCGCTAGCCTGTAGCCCCGCGGCGGACCCGCGGTTCGTGCGGGTCGGGGCGGGGGGTGATTTCCAGGCCGGCCGCCTGCAGGTCGCGCACGAACTTGCGGATGTAGCCGACGTTGGCGAGCGCCGCGCGGACGGCCCCCGGCTGTTCCAGCACCGCCTTTGGCACGATCAGGCCGCCCTCGACACGCACGCAGATGCCGGCGTCGATGAGCCGCTGCACGTGCCGGCGCGTGGTCTCGAACGGCAGGTCCAGCGACTCGGCGAGCCGCGCGATGCTGATCGGCTTGCGGAGCTCGTCCGGCGGGGTCTCGTCGATGGCGGCGTAGCGCCACCCCTCGCCCGTCCGGGTGTCGAGGTGGGCGGTGTTGGCGGTGACGATGGTCTGGACGATGATGCCGGTGCGGATCTCGCCGTATGCCTCAACGAGAAGTTGCAAGGCGCGGAGGATGTATTCCGAGCTCAGCCGCGACACGATCCGGGCGACCGCCGCGTCGTCGGCGGCCTGCTCGACCGCTTGCGGGCCGGCAGCCACGTGCTCCAAGGCCAAGCTTGATCTTCCCCTGCTGCTATCCGCGGCGCCGCCGCGAATCAGGCTCTCCAGGCCAAGCTTAGGGTTGGATTTGCGCCACGAATGTGGCGCCGTTTCGCGTGGGCGCCCGGTCGCGGCCACCACCACCGCGCCTACGTCTCGGCCGCGAGCGCGGCTTCGACGAGGCGGCTCAGGCGCCTGACGTAGAAGGCCTTGTCGTGCGGCCGGAAGCTGGAAAACGTGCGCGCCTCGCCCGGGATGGTCTGCAGCAGCATTTTGCCGTGCTCGTTGAGCCCCACATCGAGGCAGGACAGCACGCGTAAGCTGCCGCACGGCAGCACCTCCGCATGCAGGACGTACGGCCAGCCTTCCATGTCGTTGTGCGGCTGCCTGAGCACCAATCCGGCCGCCGCGGCGGGACCTCTGAGCTCGGTTATTGCGGCTTCGAACGCCCGCTGGTTGTCGCGCCAGTCCGTGAGATGATCGCGAACGCCTGTCATCGCGTCGCCCTTGATCGCCGAGGTCGCCACTCCCCGATGGCGGGCGACCGGCGAGGTTGCGTCGCGAAACCCGCGTTGCTCGTTGCCGAGCAACCGATGCGTCGCCAATGGGGGGCCGAGGAAACGCTGCGTAGGGTCTCGCGACGCAACTATCAATTGAACACGATTCGCAGCCGACAAGCGGGCCGCCCTACCCGTTTTGAGTAGTCGTTCAAGTCTGGGCGGCGCGCCGACCCAGAAGGGGCGCGAGGCGCTCGAGGCGAGGGGACAGGCATCGAGCCTTCCGGTCCGGGGTGGAGCCCGCCCGTCGTGCGAGGCTGTTCAACCCGGGCGCCCGGCGCTATCTAGCCGTTCGTCGGGCCGCAGGCGGGCGCCCGGCCGAAGACGGCTCGCCGTCCAAGACCCGCTCCTAACGCCCGCGTTGGCGGGGCGGAGGGGGTGTGAGCGATGGACGGAGCTTCCCTGGCATGACGGCAGACACCCAACCCCGCGTCGCCCTGGTCTGGCGTGGCGATCAGGAATCGCGGGCCCGAGCGAGCGCCCAGCGGGGCCGGCTCGCCCCCGTCTTCGAAGCGCTGGCCGGCGAAGGCGTCGCCGGCGAGCCGGCCGTCTACTGCGAGGAAGCCGCCGCCGAGTTCCGCGAGCAGCTTCTGGGCATGGACGCGGTCCTGGTCTGGGTCGATCCGATCTCGGAGGGGCGCAATCGCAGCCAGCTCGATCCGCTGCTGCGGGACGTGGCCGCTCAGGGGGTCTGGGTCAGCGCCCATCCCGAGGTCATCCTGAAGATGGGGGTCAAGGAGGTGCTCCATCGCACGCGCGACCTCGGCTGGGGGACCGACACCCAGCTCTACGCGTCGCCGCAAGACTTCCGCGCGCGGTTCCCCGTCCAGCTCGCTGACGGTCCCCGCGTCCTGAAGCAGAATCGCGGAAACGGCGGACAGGGCGTCTGGAAAGTCGAGCTGAGCGGCGATGGCGCGGTGGACGTGCTGCACGCGCGCCGTGGCAGCGAGATCGAGCACATGCCGCTCGCCGCCTTGATGGCGCGCATGGAGGGGTATTTCGCCGGCGAGGGACGGCTGATCGACCAGCCCTTCCAGGCCCGGCTGCCCGAGGGGATGATCCGCTGCTACCTGGTCCAGGACCGCGTGGTGGGGTTTGGCCGCCAGCTGATCAAGGCGCTGCTGCCGCCGGCAGCGGGCGAGCCCGGCCCCCGGATCATGTCCGGCGCCGACTACCCGCCGTTTCAGCCATTGCGCGCCAGCATGGAGCGGGACTGGGTTCCGGCCATGATCCGCCGGCTCGATATGGCTGCCGCCGACCTGCCGGTGATCTGGGACGCCGACTTCCTCTACGGACCCAAAACGCCGACGGGCGAGGACACCTACGTGCTCTGCGAGATCAACGTCAGCGCCGTGCTGCCGATCCCGGACGAAGCGCCGGCCGAGATCGCGCGGTGCGTCGCGCGCCGCCTCGCCGCCGCGGCGTCAGCCTAGAGCGGGTTTGCTTGGAATCGGCCGTCCAGGGCTGAAAAGGCGCCGCAGCGACCGTTTTTCAGCCGACGCGGCGATCGGCTGGCCTGGCGCCGCCCGGCAGGCGGCGCGCACGAAAAAACCCGCGCTGCGGCCACTTTTCGGGGCGCAGCGCGGGTCTTGATCGCCAGTCGCCGCCCCGTGTCAGCCAAATCCCCACGCGGGTTCAGTCCGGGCTCTCGCCGGGACGAGCGGGCGGTTGGGGCTAGCTGAACAAATCCGACCTGGTCGGCGCCGGCGTCGGCGCCATGGCCGCCGACTCGGCGCGGCTCAGCAGGAACAGCGCCGACTCGGCGCGCCAGTTGGCGCTGGGGCGGGTGGGGTCGATGGGGCGGGCCGGCTTGCCGTTGGCGAGCGCGGCGCAGGCCTCGATGCGCAGGCCCAGCAGCGTCGCAGAGCTGGGTGAAGTCGCGCACGGTGCACAGGTGGATGTTGGGCGTCTCCCACCAGGGCGTCGGCAGCGCGTGGGTGAGCGGCATGCGGCCCTGGAAGAAGAGGTCGAGCCGCACCCGCCAGTGGCCGAAGTTCGGCAGCGAGACGATGGCGCGCTCGGCGATGCGCAAGCAGCGCGGAGAGCACGCGGCGCGGCTGGCGCACCTGCGGCAGCGTCTGCGAGAGGATGGCGTAGTCGAAGGCGCGGTCGGGGAAGTAGTCGAGGTCGCTGTCGGCGTCGCCCTGCACCACCGCCAGGCCCCGCGCCAGGCAGGCCGAGACGCCCTCGGGGCTGATCTCCAGGCCCCGCCCGTCGACGCCCTTCTCGCGCACCAGCATCTCCAAGAGCTCGCCCTCGCCGCAGCCGACGTCGAGCACCCGGGAGCCGGGCCGCACGAGCCTGCAGGATCTCGCGGAAGTCCTCGCGCGTGCTCATCTGGCGCTCATCTGGCGCTCATCCGGGGCCGCGGGCCAGACCGCGGGCCTGGGCCGCCGAGGAGAAGAAGCCGGTCAGCGCGGCGTGCAGCACCGGCTCGTCGAGCAGGAAGGCGTCGTGGCCCTTGTCGGTCTCGATCTCGACGAAGCTGGCCCGGGCGCCGGCGGCGTTCAGCGCCCGCACGATGTGGCGGCTCTCGGGCGTCGGGTAGAGCCAGTCGGAGGTGAAGGAGAAGACGCAGAAGCGCACGTCCCTCGCTCGGACGGAACGCCTCGGCCAGCGCGCCGCCGTGCTGGCCGGCGAGGTCGAAGTAGTCGAGCGCGCGGGTGATGTAGAGGTAGGAGTTGGCGTCGAAGCGGTCGACGAACACCGCGCCCTGGTGGCGCAGGTAGCTCTCCACCTGGAAGTCGGCGTCGAAGCCCCACGAGAGGCCGTCGCGCTGCAGGCTCGCGCCCGAACTTTCGCTGCAGGGCGGCCTCCGAGAGGTAGGTGATGTGGGCGGCCATGCGGGCGACGGCGAGGCCCTTCTCGGGCCGCACCCCATGTCGCGCATAGTCGCCGCCGCGCCAGTCGGGATCGGCCATGATCGCCTGGCGGCCGACCTCGTGGAAGGCGATGTTCTGGGCCGAGTGGCGCGCCGCGGCGGCGACGCAGACCGCCGAGAACAGGCGCTCCGGGTAGTCGGCCGCCCACTGCAGCACCTGCATGCCGCCCATCGAGCCGCCGACCACCGCGAACAGCTTCTCGATCCCGAGCGCGTCCAGCAGCATGGCCTGGGCGCGGACCATGTCGGCGATGGTGACCACCGGGAACTTCAGGCCGTAGGGCGCGCCGGTGGCCGGATCGATCGGACGACGGCCCGGTCGTGCCGCTGCAGCCGCCGAGCACGTTGGCGCAGATGACGAAGAAACGGTCGGTGTCGAGCGGGCGGCCGGGCCCGATCAGTCCCGGTCCCACCAGCCCGGCTTGCCGGTGCGCGGATGTGTGCCAGCGGCGTGTTGGTCCATCGTCAGCGCGTGGCAGACGAGCACGGCGTTGGACTTCTCGGCGTTGAGGCGCGCCGTAGGTCGCGTAGGCGATCTCCAGGCCCGCGATCGACGCGCCGCAATCGAGGCGCAGCGGCTGGCTCGCCGGGAAGCGGATGCTCTCGCTCCCCGCGGTTGCGATGTCCGCCGCGGTCTCGCCGTCGCTCATGGGGCGCCCTTGGAGGGGCAAAGCGGGCGGGCTGTCAACGGGCTTGGCACGCGCTAAGACGGACCGGCATGCGCCAACTCATCCTGTTCCGCCACGCCAAGGCCGAGCCGCGCGCGCCCGGCGAGGACGACTTCGACCGCCCCTTGAGCGAACGCGGCCGCGAGGACGCGGCGCTGGTCGGCGCGGCGCTGGCGCGCGAGAACCTCGCCCCCGACTACGCGCTGATCTCGCCAGCCCGGCGCACCGCCGAGACCTGGATCTGCGCCCGCGACGCCTTTCCGCGCATCCGCGCCGAGCTGAACCGCGCGCTCTACAACGCCGGGCCCGAGGACATCCGCGCGGCGATCGAGCAGGTGGCCGACCGCTGCGACACGCTGATCGTCATCGGCCACAATCCCGGCCTGCACGAGCTGGCGGTCGAGCTGCTGGTGGACGCTTCCGCCTCGGCGGCCGACGTCGAGACGGTCGCGGCGCGCTTCCCCACCGCCACCGCCGCGGTCTACGCGATCGACGCGGTCGGCCGCGCCAGCCTAGACGGCGTCCTGCTCGCCAAGGAGCTCGGCGGCGAAGGCGACGGCTGAGTGGCGCGCCTCTACAAGATCCTGAAGGCGGACGCGTGGGCGGCGGCCAAGCGCGCCGGGCGCTTCGAAGGCGCGGCGATCGACCTTGCCGACGGCTACATCCACCTCTCAACGGCGGCCCAGGCCGGCGAGACCGCGCGGCTGCACTTCGCCGGCCAGGCCGATCTGGTGCTGCTGCGGATCGACGCCGCGGCGCTCGGCGCGGCGCTGAGGTGGGAGCCCTCGCGCGGCGGCGAGCTCTTCCCGCACCTCTATGGCGCGCTGGGTTGCAGCCTGGTCGAGGCGGTGACGCCGATCGCGCTCGGCGCGGACGGGACGCCCGAGCTCGGCGAGCTGCATGCCATGACGCTGCACGACCTGGCGGCGCACGCGCTCCAGGCGCTGGACCCGGAGGACGCGCACGGCGTGACGATCCGCATGCTGCGCCTGGGGCTCGGGCCCCGCGCTGCGCCCGACGATCCGCCGCTGCCGACCGCGCTGGCGGGGCTGCGCGCTACCGAACCCTGTCGGCCTCGCCCCCGGCTTCGACAAGAACGCCGAGGTCGCCGGCGCCATGCTGGCGGCCGGCTTCGGCTTCGTCGAGTGCGGGACGGTGACGCCGCTGCCGCAGGCCGGCAATCCGCGCCCGCGCCTCTTCCGCCTCACCGAGGACAAGGGCGTGATCAACCGGATGGGCTTCAACAACGTCGGCCTCGAACGCTACGGCGCCAACCTGGCGCGGCCGCGAAACAAACGCTCGCGGGGCGGCGTGGTGGGCGCCAACATCGGCGCCAACAAGGACTCGGCCGACCGCATCGGCGACTACGTGACCGGGCTGACGCGGCTCTGGGGGCTGGCGGACTATTTCACCGTCAACGTCTCCTCGCCCAACACGCCCGGGCTTCGGGCCCTGCAGACCGGCGACGCCCTGACTGAGCTCTTGGGCCGGATCGATGAAGCGCGGGCCGGGCTCGGCGGCGGCGGGCCCATCTTCCTCAAGGTGGCGCCGGACCTGGACGAGCGGGAGGTGGAGGCGATCGCCGACGCGGCGGCCGCGCACCGCTTCGACGGGATCGCGGTCGGCAACACCACGTTGTCGCGTCCCGCGGGCCTCAGGTCGCGCTGGCGGAACGAGGCCGGCGGCCTTTCCGGCGCGCCGCTGATGGCGCTCTCGACGCGGGTGCTGGGCCAGTTCCACGCCGCTGCCCGCGGACGCCTGGCGCTGATCGGCGTCGGCGGCGTCGGCTCCGGCGCCGACGCTTACGCGAAGATCCGCGCCGGGGCCGCGGCCGTGCAGCTCTACTCGGCCCTGGTGTTCGAGGGGCCGAGCCTCGTCAGCCGCATCCGCCGCGACCTCGCCGCGCGGCTGCGGGCCGACGGCTTTGCCGCCATCGCCGACGCGGTCGGCGCGCGATGAGCGAGGCGCCCGCCCCGGCCCGGGCTGGCGGCCGCCGCTGGCTGCGGCTGGCGCCGATCGCGGTGATCGCGGCGCTGTTCATCGCGCTGATTGCCTCGGGCGCATGGCGGCAGCTGTCGCTCAGCACCCTCGCCGAGCACCGGGCCGCGCTGCTGCACTTCGTCGGCGCGCATCCCTACGCCAGCCTGGCGGCCTACCTCGGCGTCTACGTGCTGGTCATCGTGGCCTGCTCGCCCGGGCCGGCGGTGCTCAGCATCGCCGGCGGCTTCCTGTTCGGGCCGGCGCTCGGCGGGGCGGCGGCGCTGGCCTCGATGGTGATCGGCGCGGTGATCGTGTTCCTGGCCTGCCGGACGGCCTTCGGGGACTGGGCCGCGCACCGCGCCGGGCCGACCGTGGCCAGGATCGAGGCCGGCTTCTCGCGCGACGCCTTCGCCTACCTGCTGGCGCTGCGGCTGATGCCAGTGGCGCCTTTCTTCGTGGTGACCATCGCCGCGGGCCTGGCGCGGGTGCGGCTCTCGCGTTTCGTGCTGGCGACGCTGGTCGGCGCGGCGCCGTCGGCCTTCATCTTCGCGACGCTGGGCGCCGGCCTCGGCCGCATGTTCCGGCGTCACGCCCAGCTCGGCGCGCATGTTCTGCTGCAGCCGCAGATCGCCGGGCCGCTGACCGCGCTCGCGGTGCTAGCGCTGGCGGCGCCCGCCTGGCGGCTCTGGCGGGCGCGCCGGATGAGGGCCGATGGCCAGGGTTCCGTTGCCGGGGACGGCGGGCTCTAGTAACGGGACTCCATGGCGGACGACGCGCCTTTGTCCGACCCGAAGCCCGCAAAGACGGCCGCCGCGTCTTCTGGCCGGGCGGGCTTTCGGCCCGGCTGCTGCTCGATCACCGCGCTCGTCGTGGTGCTGGCCAACGCCATCATCGTGCCGGTGCTGCTGGCGACGCGGCAGCGCGAGTGGCTGAGCGAACGGGTCGCCGCCGGCGAGCTCGCCTCGTTCGTCGTCACGCGTCGGGGCCGCCGCGCCCGAGGGCAAGGTCACCGAGCAGCTGAAGCGCGAGATCCTGGCGAGCGCCGGGCTGGTCGCCGTGGACGTGCAGGCGCAGGGCGTGATGCGCTCGGTGCTGGCGCCGCGCCAAGCCGCCGGGCCACGTCTACCGCGTCGACCTGCGCCAGCAGGACCCGCTGAGTTCGATTTCGGCGACCGTTGCAGACGCTGTTCGGCGGCGGCGACCGGATGGTGCTGGTGATCGACCGGCCGCACTACCTCACCGGCGAGCTCGTCGAGATCCTGGTGCCGGACGGGCCGCTGCGCTCGATCCTGCTGGCCGACCTGCGGCGAGCTGCTGATCGGCGCGCTCTTCACCTCGGCGATGGCCGGGGCGCTGGTCTACCTGTTCCTGAACTTCTTCCTGGTCCGGCCGATGCAGCGGATCACCCGCTCGATGGAGCGCTTCCGCGCCGATCCGGATGACCCGGCGGCGCAGATCAGCCGTCCGGCCGGCGCGACGAGATCGGCCGCGCCGAGGTGGAGCTCGACCGCATGCAGGCCGACCTGCGCGCCGCGCTGGCCTCGCGGGCGCGGCTCGCGGCGCTCGGCGAGGCGGTGGCCAAGATCAATCACGAGATGCGCAACATGCTGACCAGCGCGCAGATGGCCTCGGAGCGGCTGGCGGCTTCGGGCGATCCGGTGGTGGCCGCACCTGCCGCGGCTGGAGCGGGCGCTGGAGCGGGCGGTGACGCTGGCGAGCCAACGTGCTGGCGTTCGGCGAAGGCGAGGAGCCGCCGCCGAACGCCGCGGCCGACGCCGCTGAAGGCCGCCGTGGAGGCCGCCGCCGAAGACGCGCAGCTGGCAGCCGGCCGCGTCACGCTCGCCAACGCCGATCGACGAGCGCGCCCAGGTGCTGGCCGACCCCGACCAGCTGCACCGCATCCTGGTCAACCTGATGCGCAACGCCCGCGAGGCGATCGACGGCGAGGCCGGTCAGCGGCGCCGGCACGCGTGACCGTCGACCTGCGGGTCGAGGAGGGCGCCAGCGTCGTCCGCGTCGCCGACGACGGTCCGGGCCTGCCGGAGCGGGCGCGGGCGAACCTCTTCCAGCCGTTCCGGGGCTCGGCGCGGCGCGGCGGCGCGGGGCTGGGGCTGGCGATCTCGCGCGAGCTCGCCCAGGCGCATGGCGGCGACCTGGTGCTGGTGGAGACCGGCCCGGCTCGGCACCGTGTTCGAGCTGCGCCTGCCCGGCGCGCCCGATCCGCTGCCGCCGAAGGGCGGCGAGCGCCAGGCGACCGAAGCCGGCGCCTGAACGGGCTACTGCTGCCGCTCGATGCTGAGGTCGCCAGCGTCGGGAAGCTGGCCGCCGCGCTCCTTCATCAGCCGCCGCAGGTCGCTTGTCGATCGCGGCGCGCTGCGGCGGCTGGAAGATCGGATAGCGCATGCCGTGCAGGTTGCGGCGACGAGCGGATCGCGTCCGCGCCGATGAAGATGAAGTAGCCCTGGTAGGCGCCGTTGGGCGCCGGATGACCCTGCAGGTTGCAGCCCCTCCAGAAGCACGGCGCAGGTCTCCAGGTTCGCCACGCCGTGGCCGAGCGCGGTGAAGGTCGACTTGCCGGCCGCGGTGTCGACGCGCAAGCAGACGCCGGGGTCTTCCGGGGCGCTCGGTCCGGCGCAGCCGGCAAGAACCGAAGCGGCAAGGGCGAGGAGGACGAGCGGGTGGGTGCGGCGCATGCGGGAAGCGGAGCCCATGGTCAGCCCTTCCGCCCCATATTCCGTCATGGCCGACCGCAAGTGTCGGCCACCCATGAACACGCAGCCAGCCGTGGCCGCGCCGGGCGCGGCCAATCGCAAGACCGTGTTCATGGGTCGCCGGGACTGACGCCCGGCGATGACGGGGCATTGGGATTGGTCGCAGTGTCGCCGCCTGTCGAGACGGCGTTCGGCAACGGAGGTCTAAGCGGCCAGGCCGGCCTGGTGCAGCAGCTCGCGGACCTGGCCGAGCTGGCCGGGCGCGGCGGCAAGTTCGTTGCGGGCGGCGTCGCTGCGCAGCAGCTTCATGGCGGCGGCGCGGGCGCGGTCGGCGGCCGGCCCGACCGGCGCGGCCTCGCCGGTCGCGAGCCGCAGCAGCAGGCCGAGGCGATGGATCGCCGGCGCGTTGGCGTGGGCGATCGACGCGGTGAGCTTGACGTCCGCCTCGATCAGCCCGCCCACGTCGCCGAACTTGGCCTGCACGGGCGCGAGGTCGGCCACCGTCAGCCCGGCGCGCGCGGCGGTCTTCTGCATCGCCGCCAGCAGCGCCAGCCGCTGGCCTGGCGCCTCGAGGCCGGTAGCGCAGCTCCTTCTCGAACCGCAGCGAGCCGACGTGGGTGATGAGGTAGCGCGCCGCCTGGCGCTTGTTGGCGGCCCCGACCACGTTCTCGCAGAGCCAGATCAGCAGCTCGGCCTCGTCGCGGGCGCTGCCGTCGCGGCCGAGCAGGCGCCTCGACGAACTCGGCGGTCACCAGCATGCGCGAGCGGGCGGCGAAGGCCTCCTGCACGCTCTCCAGCGGCAGCAGCTGGCCGGAGGCCGCGGTCAGCGCCATGCCGAGCGCGCGCAGCAGCTCGATCTCGTCCTTCGGGCTCGACGGGCGCAGGCGCCGCGGACCCATCAGCTCGCGCAGGATCCGGCGGCCGACCGCCGACGCGGGCGCCGGCGAACGGCGGCTGCGGCGAGCCAGTCGCGCCAGCCGCGCGGCGGCGCCGTCGAGCGGCGGCAGCGCCTCGGCCGACCTGCGGCTCGATCGCGCGCGAGCGCGGCGACCGCATCGCGGCGCCACCAGCCGCGTCATCGCCGCCAGCTGGCCGCCGAGGTCGAGGTGCGGCGCCGAGCAGCTCGCACCAGCCCGCTGCGGGACTCCAGGATCTCCGAGAGCGGCTGCTCCAGCACCTCGAAGGCGAGCCGGCGCGGGGCCGCGCCTCCTGCGGGGCGGCGTCGGCGAGGTCGAGCAGCCGCATCGACCTTGTCCGACCAGGTCGGCGCCCTCGGCGAGGTGGGCGGCGACCGCGCCGCCGAGCAGGTAGGCCGCCTCCGGCTCGCCGGCGACGCGCTCGGCGGCGGCGGCGAAGTTCTCCTCGGCGAGGCTCGGGAAGCGGTCGCGCTCGGCCGTCGCCCAGCACCCGGTTGATCGAGCGCTCGATCAGGCCGCTGGAAGCTGCGGATCAGCTCGTGCACCGAGATGCCGCGCGCCTGGGCCTCCGGCACGGCGATCTTCTGCACGGCGTGCTGCAGCTCGTTGCCGGCGGCGTCGAGCTTGCTCGACCAGGTCGGGCCGGTGCAGCAGCTCGAACGGCGGTCGCGTGGTTGCGGGTCAGCCAGCCTTCCAGCAGGCGGCCGATGCGGTCGCGGGCGTGGACGCTGTAGAGGTCCTGCGGGCTGACGCAGAGCGGCTCGCGGTCCTCGACGAGCTTGCTGCTTGCGCCCCGGTCGGCCTGGCCCTTGGAAAGGATGACCGACGCTCTGGAACTCGCGCGGTCCTCGGGTCGAGCGTCTCCTTGCTGACCCGAACCGCGGCGACGCGGCCCTCGCCCATCAGGGTTTCGGCGCGTCTCGACTACCTGCGCGCGGTTCTCGCTGGCCATCTCCAGCGTCCACGGCGCGCCCGGCGTCTGCCGCACGAAGAGCTCGTAGTGGACCTGCGAGTTGATCCATGCGCGCGGCTCCAGCTCCCTCAATCGCGGCAGCCAAAGTCGCCGCATTAGGCTTAAGGGCGTCTTGCTTTTCTCCGCGAGCGCGCCCAATTGACGCCACGAACCATGGCGATGCGACTCGGCATGGCTTGTTCTTTCAGCGACGCCGCGCCAAAACCGACGCCGCATGCGGATCGCCCGCAAGGCGACCGCAAGGCCGCCCTCAGCGTTACTGACATGCGAAGGACACGGAAGAAGATCGATCAATGGCGAAGATCACCCTGGTGGACGACGACGAGAACATCGTCGCCTCGGTCTCCCTGGCGCTGGAGAGCCACGGCCACAGCGTGAAGGCCTGCTACGACGGCGCGACCGGCCTGGCCTCGCTGGAGAGCGATCCGCCGGACCTGGCGATCCTCGACGTGAAGATGCCGCGCATGGACGGCATGGAGGTGCTGCGGCGCCTGCGCCAGACCACCGCCGCTGCCGGTGATCATGCTGACCTCGAAGGACGAGGAGATCGACGAGATCCTCGGCTTCAACCTCGGCGCCGACGACTACATCCACAAGCCGTTCAGCCAGCGCCTGCTGCTGGAGCGGGTGAAGGCGGTGCTGCGCCGCGCGCGCGCCGACGAAACCGAGGAGGACGGCCAGGCGCAGGCCGCCGCCGGCGCCAAGGCGATCAAGCGCGGGCGCCTGACGCTCGATCCGGCGCGCCACGACTGCCTGTGGGACGGCCGCCCGGTGCGGCTGACGGTGACCGAGTTCCTGCTGCTGCAGTCGCTGGCGCAGCGCCCCGGCTTCGTGAAGAGCCGCGACAACCTGATGGACGCGGCCTACGACGATCAGGTCTACGTCGACGACCGCACCATCGACAGCCACATCAAGCGGATGCGCAAGAAGTTCCGTCAGGTCGACCCGGAGTTCGACGCGATCGAAACCCTCTATGGCGTCGGTTACCGCTACCGCGAAGCCTGAGGCGGCGCGGTCCGTCCGTGCGCGCCCGCATCCGACGCCGCCCTCGCGGATCGGGCGGCTGATCGTCATCCTGAACCTGGTCGGCCTGGCCCTCCTGGTCGGCGGGGCGCTGCTGCTGAACGAGCTGCGCCAGGGGCTGGTGGACGCGCGCATCGAGTCGCTGAGCACCGAGGGCGAGCTGATCGCCAACGTGATCGACCAGGCGGCCACGGTCGGCGATCCGGAGCCGCTGCTGGAGGCCGACGCGGCCAGCGACATCCTGCAGTCGCTCGACGTGCCGAAGTCAGCGGAGCGGGCGCGGCTGTTCGACTCCGAGGGCCACCTGATCGCCGACTCCTACGTGGCCGCCGACCGAGTGGAGTCGAGCGACGCTGCCGCCGGCGCGCAAGCCCGGCGAGACGTCGTTCGCCTTCCCGGGCTTCGCGCCCGCGCCGCGCTCCGACGCCAGGCCGCCGACAAGGCGCTGCGAGAGGAGATCGCCGTCGCGCTGAGCGGCGCCACGAAGTCGCACGTACGGCCATCGGAGAGCGGCGGACGCGTGGTCGTCGGTGTCGATCCCCATCGAGCACGTCCGCGACGTGGTCGGCGTGCTGACCCTGGAGTCCAGCGACGTCGACCAGATCATCGCGCGCCGAGCGGGTGGCGCTGGTGCCCTTCATCGTCATCGCCGTCGCTGGTGAACCTGATCTCGTCGTTCGCGATGACCCAGCTGATCGCCCAGCCGGTGCGGCGCCTCTCCGACGCGGCCGACAGCGTGCGGCTCTCCCGCGCCCGCGCCATCGCCCTGCCCGACATCGCCGCGCGCCGGGACGAGCTGGGCGACCTCGCCCGCTCGCTCCAGGACATGACCCACACGCTGTCGGACCGCATGGAGGCGATCGAGCGCTTCGCCGCCGACGTGGCGCACGAGATCCGCAATCCACTGACCTCGATCCGCTCGGCGGTGGAGACGCTGGAGTTGGTGAAGGACCAGAAGGCGCGCGACCGGCTGCTGGCCATCCTCAAGCAGGACGTCAGCCGCCTCGACCGGCTGATCACCGACATTTCCAACGCCTCGCGGCTCGACGCCGAGCTGTCGCGCGAGCTCGCCGCGGCCGATCGCGCTCCCGAAGCTGCTGCGCGAGATCGTCGGCCTCTACGAGGCCGTCCGGCGCGAGGACGATCCGCATGTGCGCCTGATCGGTGGACGAGCCGACGGCGTCACCGTGCCTGGCCGCGAGGGCCCGCTCGAGCCAGGTGTTCCGCAACATGATCGACAACGCCCGCTCGTTCTCGGCCGCCCGGCGGCGAAGTGCGCGTGAGCCTGGCGCGCGAGCGCGGCCAGGCGGTGGTGCGGATCGACGACGACGGCCCGGGCATGCCGCCGGAGAACCTGGAGACGGTGTTCGAGCGCTTCTACACCGCCCGGCCCAAAGGCGCGGCGTTCGGCGGCAACTCCGGACTTGGTCTTTCGATCGCGCGCCAGATCGTCGAGGCGCACGGCGGCACGATCCGCGCCGAGAACCGCGCCGACGGCCAGGGCGAGGTCGTCGGCGCACGCTTCATCGTGGTCTTGCCCGCGGCCAGGGCGACGGCGTGACGGCCGGACCCGCGGCCGGGAGCGTGATCCTGCATGGCGGTCTGGTGGCGCTGCGGCTGGGCGGGCTCTGGCGCGGCGCGCTGATCCTCGGGGCCTCCGGCGCGGGCAAGAGCGACCTGGCGCTGCGGGCGCTCGACCTGGGCTTGCGGCTGGTGGCCGACGACCGGGTGACCGTCTGGACCTCGGGCGGCGCGCTCTACGGCCGCGCGCCCGACCCGCTCGGCGGCCTGATCGAGGCGCGCGGGCACGGCGTCGGCGCCGAACCCGCACTGGCGTTCGCCGAGATCGTCCTTGCGGTCCGCTGCGTGGAAGGATCCGCAAGCCATCGAGCGGATGCCCGACCCGGAAGCCGAGACCATCGCCGGAACGGCCGTGCCGCTCACCCGCCTCGACCCGCGCGAAGCCTCCGCGCCCGCGAAACTTCGCCGCGCACTCGCACATCTTGGAGGCGGCCCGCTAACAGGCGTATCAAGCGCGCCTCTTCGCGGCGGAGGGGGCCGCGCAGGGACTGGGGATACCCGTTGAGGCCTCGTCAATGATCGGGCTCGTGATCGTAACTCACGGACGCCTGGCGGAAGAATTCATCCACGCCATGGAGCACGTCGTCGGCCCGCAGGCCGCGGTGAGCGCCATCTGCATCGGGCCCGACGACGACATGGAGCGCCGCCGCCGCGACATCCTGGCGGCGTGCCAGAAGGTCAACGACGGCGCGGGCGTGATCCTGCTTGACCGACATGTTCGGCGGCACGCCGTCCAACCTGGCCATCTCGGTGATGGAGCAGACCAAGGCCGAGGTGATCGCCGGCCTGAACCTGCCGATGCTGATCAAGCTCGCCAGCGTGCGCTTACGCGAAGACCTGCCGACCTGCGTCGCCCAGGCGCAGGAAGCCGGTCGCAAGTACATCTCGGTGGCCTCCTACGTACTGTCGGGCGAGAAGTAGCGCCCATGACCGCCGAAGCGTCGGTGGAGATCACCAACGAACGCGGCCTGCATGCCCGCGCCTCGGCCAAGTTCGTGAAGCTGGCGGCGACCTTCGACGCCGAGGTGACGGTCTCCAAGGAAGGCGCGACGGTCGACGCCCGCTCGATCATGGGGCTGATGATGCTGGCCGCCGGGCCCGGCAGCCAGATCGTCATCCACGCCGAAGGCGCGGAGGCCGACGCCGCCGTCGAGGCGCTGACCGAGCTGGTCGCCAACCGCTTCGAGGAAGACCGCTAGTCGCCGGTCGCGCGCGGATGCGGGTTTCCGGCGCCACCCATCGGGCCCTCGCCGCGTTCGGAGGTCTGACGCGCCCGTGCTAGGACGCCAGGACAGCGACACCCGACCAGCGATGCCGAAGCCGCCGACCCCGAAGCCGCCGCCGCAGGAGATCGAGCTGAAGTTCGCCGCGCCCGCCGGCCGGGCGGGCCGACGCAGCCGCGGCGATCGCGGCGCTGGCGAGCGCCGAGCCGCGCGAGCTGACCTCGATCTACTTCGACACCGCCAAGGGCTCGCTGCGCCGCGCGGGAATGGCGCTCAGGGTCCGCCGCAGCGGCGACACCTTCACCCAGACCCTGAAGGATGGCGGCGACGGCGCCTTCACGCGCGGCGAGTGGGAGACGCGGCTCGATGGCCCAGACCCCGACATCGGCGTGCTGAAGCACACGCCAGCCGCGCGCATCCTCAAGGCCGGCCGGCTTGCGCCGATCTACGCGGTGGCCGTGCGCCGCCGCACCGCCGACGTCACCGAGGGCGACAGCAAGATCGAGATCGCCTTCGACGAGGGCGCCGCCCAGGCCAGGGGCGAGGAGGCGCCGTTCGCCGAACTGGAGCTGGAGCTGAAGGGCGGCCCGCAGTGGGGGCTCTTCGCGCTCGCCCGGCGACTGGCGGCCGCCGGCGACTTCACCCTCTCGTTCACCACCAAGGCCGAGCGCGGCCACGCGCTGGCGCGTCCGCCGCGCTCCTACGCCCGCAAGTTCGAGCCGCCGCCGCTCGCGCCCGACATGGACGCCGGCCAGGGGTTCCAGCGCATCGCGCTCGCCTGCCTCAAGCAGATCGCCGCCAACGCCGAGCGGCTGCGGCATCGGGCGAGTCCCGAGGTGATCCACCAGCTGCGCGTGGGCCTCAGACGCCTGCGCAGCGCGATCACCAGCTTCAAGAAGGTGGTCACCGACGCGCGGCTGCCGGCCATCAAGGCGGAGCTGAAGTGGCTGACCGGCGAGCTCGACGCGGCGCGCAACCTCGATGTGCTGCTGCACGGCGACTACCGCGCCGCCGTGGCCGAGAGGGCCGACGCGGAAGGGCTGAAGGGCCTCGGCGCACGCCTGCGCGGCGCCCGGCGCATGGCCTACGCCCGCGCCGGCGCGGCGGTGGAGAGCGAGCGCTTCCGCCGTCTGCTGGTCGACCTGCTGATCTGGATCGAGACCGGGCCCTGGACGGCGTCGGAGGCGATGGCGCTGGAGCGCGAGCGCCCGATCGGCCGCTTCGCCGCCCGCGAGCTTGAGAAGCGCCGCGACAAGATCGCCAGGCGCGGCAAGGCGCTGCGCCAGCTCGACCCGCATGCGCGTCACAAGCTGCGGATCGAGGCCAAGAAGCTGCGCTACGCGTCCGACGTCTTCGCCGGCCTGTTCGGCCACGCCAAGCGAGCCCGGGCGTTCGTGGCGGTGCTGAAGGACGTGCAGGACACGCTCGGCGAGCTCAACGACATCGTGGTCGGCGAGCGGCTGGCGCACGAGGCGGCGGCCAGCCCCGGCCGAGCCGAGACCGACAGCGCCTTCGTCGCCGGCCGCATCACCGGCGCCCAGAAAGCCCGCATCGTCCCCCTGACCGACCGCGCCGAAGCCGCGCTGAAGGCGTTCCGGGACGCCAAGCCGTTCTGGGCGTAGCGCCTCGTCCTCTCCTTCCGGCCGAGGGCGGCGCCGCTTCCTTCTAACCACGAACCTCACGAACCCTCACGAACCGGTTCGTCCACCCTCGGTGTCATCCCGGAAGGGAGCGGAGCGAGCTGTCCGGGATCTGCTTCCCACGGCGGCGCCGAGTAGATCCTGGACAACTCCGCTTCGCGGGTCTCCGGGATGACAACTGTTTCGGTGTCGCAGTGCGCCACCGCGTTCGTGTGGTTCGTGAGGTTCGCGGTCATTCTTTTGGGCTGCACCGCTTCGGGCGAAGTCACATAAAGAAAACCTTATATCCCGTTGCCGCGCGGCGCGGCGGCGGCTATAGAGCGCCACGCTAGCTGAGGAGAGCGCCGCCCGTGGCCGACTACATCATCAAGGACGCCGCCCTGGCCGACTGGGGCCGCAAGGAGATCGAGATCGCCGAGACCGAGATGCCGGGTCTGATGGCGGTGCGCGCGGAGTTCGCCAAGGACCAGCCGCTGAAGGGCGCGCGGATCGCCGGCTCCCTGCACATGACGATCCAGACCGCGGTGCTGATCGAGACGCTGCAGGCGCTGGGCGCCGAGGTGCGCTGGGCCTCGTGCAACATCTTCTCGACCCAGGACCACGCCGCCGCCGCGATCGCGGTGAAGGGCACGCCGGTGTTCGCCGTGAAGGGCGAGACGCTGACCGAATACTGGGACTACGCCCACAAGATCTTCGAGTGGACGGGCGGCGGCTACCCGAACCTGATCCTCGACGACGGCGGCGACGCCACCCTGCTCTGCGTCCTGGGCCCGAAGGCCGAGAAGGACCCTTCCGTCCTCGACCACCCGAACAACGAGGAGGAAGAGGCGCTCTTTGGCGTGATGAAGCGCTACCTGAAGGAGAAGCCCGGCTTCTATTCGGCGATCCGCGCCGCCATCAAGGGCGTCTCCGAGGAGACCACCACCGGCGTCCACCGCCTCTACCAGATGGCCGAGCGCGGCGAGCTGCCGTTCCCGGCGATCAACGTCAACGACAGCGTCACCAAGTCGAAGTTCGACAACCTCTACGGCTGCCGCGAGAGCCTGGTCGACGCGATCCGCCGCGGCACCGACGTGATGCTGGCCGGCAAGGTGGCGGTGGTGTGCGGCTACGGCGACGTCGGCAAGGGCTCGGCCGCCTCGCTCGCGCAACGGCGGCGCGCGGGTGATCGTCACCGAGATCGACCCGATCTGCGCGCTGCAGGCGGCGATGGAAGGCTACGAGGTGCAGACCCTCGAGGACGTCGCCAAGAGCGGCGACATCTTCGTCACCGCCACCGGCAACAAGGACGTCATCCGCATCGAACACATGCGCGAGATGAAGAACAACGCCATCGTCGCCAACATCGGCCACTTCGATTCAGAGATTCAGATCTCCGCGCTGCGGAACTACCGCTGGGACGAGATCAAGCCGCAGGTGCACCACGTCGAGTTCCCGGACGGCAAGAAGATCATCGTGCTCTCGGAAGGGCGGCTGGTGAACCTCGGCAACGCGACCGGCCACCCGAGCTTCGTGATGAGCGCCAGTTTCACCAACCAGACGCTGGCGCAGATGGAGCTGTGGACCAACGGCGAGGCCTACGGCCACAAGGTCCACACCCTGCCCAAGCACCTCGACGAGAAGGTCGCCATGCTGCACCTGGAAAAGCTCGGCGCGAAGCTGACCACGCTTTCCAAGGACCAGGCCGACTACCTCGGCGTGCCGCAGCAAGGCCCGTTCAAGCCGGACCACTATCGGTACTGAGCTTCCGCCAGCAGGGTGCAGACGACGCGCTATCGTAGAATTTCGAAGGCTCTCTCCCGAGAGCGCCCGTACCTGAAGATCGCGAAATCGTCGTCGAAGCTCGCCGCCCGGCTAAGCCCAAGGCGCTCCATGACCGCGAAGCTTGTACGGTCGACGATCGAGAAGGATTGATCGGAGAAGACCTCACCGATTGTCCAGGCAGCCTCGATGTCTCTCGGGCCTACGCTCTCGACGTGGGCGACGCCGCCGCGCAGCGCGCCCCAGAAACGGTCGGCGGCGGACCGGCCCTGCCGGCTGTTGAGCAGCAGCCAAGTCTCCACCAACACGTGGTCGCTGGTCACCAACGCCCCGGCGTCCCCGAGGATCGCTTTGGCGCGTGCGTTGGATCGGTCCCTCGTCACGGCGGCGGCGAACCAAACCGACGAGTCCACGAAGACGCTCACTTCGATGCGAGGTCGCGTTCGGTCTCGCGGTCATGCTCCGCCGAGACCGCCTCGCCGACCATGCGATCTTTGTTGCGTGCGATATCCGTCTCGGGGCCATCCCGGACGAGGTCGAAGACCATCGAGACGTCGGCCCTGCCCTCTCCCTCGCCAAGGTCGCGCGTCACGACCCGCCTGACGTATTCCGCGAACGAGATTCCAAGCTCGGCGGCGCGCTCATGTGCGCGGCGCTGCAAGGTTGGCTCCATTGTGATCTGGGTGCGAGCCGCCATGATGGCGCCATCATGCCATCACGCGGCGGGCGAGTCCATCCTGTGGATCTTGCGTCGTGGCCCCAGCGCTTCGAGCGCGGCGTCTGAGACAGGAAGGGGTCGCCCGGCCAGCCGCATCAACCGCCACGCCCTCTCGCCGGTCGTCGGCGGCCGGGCCGACTACATCGGCGTGAAGCAAGCCGGCCCGTTCAAGCCGGACCACTATCGGTGCTAACGACAGGCGCCGTTTTGCCCCGCGATTACTCGCGCTGATCGGCCGTCACTCGAAGCTCGCAAGGACCCGCCTGTCGCGTCGACATCGGTCGCGTAGGTCGGGCAGCTCTCACCGCAATCCGGCGGGTCAAAGCGAACCCTCCAGGTTCGCCCTTTGAGCCGGGCGCTCCACTTGCCCTGAACGGAGCCTGCTGAAGCGTCGCAAACCTTTCCTGCCTCGATCGCCGCTGCGGCGTTTCGCACCGAGTCTGTTGGGAGCGGCTGCGAAGGCGTCGCACAAGCGGTGAGCATCGCGATGAGCGCGACGGCGACGCCGTTTCGCAGTCTAAGCATCAGTACCCCACCGCCACGCCTTCCCTTCGGTCGTCCGCGCCGCCTTCGTAGCCGTTCTTGACCTTCATGATGCCGTGCAGGCCGGAGCCCTCGGCGCCGCGGGCGGCCTGGAAGACGACGCCCTTCGCCGCGAGATCCTTGACCACGCTGGGCGGGAAACGGTCGGCCTCGGCGTAGAAGCCGGCGCCGCGCGCCACCAGGTTCGGCAGGTCGAGCGCCTGCTGCATCGGCAGCTTCCAGTCGATGAAGCCGACGATGGCCTTCAGGACGAAGGCGGGGATGGCGTTGCCGCCGGGCGAGCCGACCGCGGCGACGAAGTCGCGATGGGCGTCGAGGATAATGTTCGGCGCCATCGACGAGCGCGGGCGCTTGCCCGGGCCGACGGCGTTGGCGGCCGGCGCGCCGTCCGGGTCTTTCGGGCTGAACGAGAAGTCGGTCAGCTGGTTGTTGAGGAAGAAGCCGTCGACCATGCGCCCGTCGCCGAAGATGCTCTCCACCGTGGTGGTCATCGAGACGACGTCGCCGTCGGCGTCGACGATCACGAAGTGCGAGGTGCCGCCGGGCTCGCGCGTGCGGTCCGGGCCGTAGGCGATGCTGACGCCGGCCGGATGGCCGGGCGTCGGCGGTGGCCCGGCCGTATCGCCGATCAGCTTCGCCCGCTCGGCGAGGTAGCCGCGGTCGAGCAGGCCCTCCAGCGGGTAGCTCACGAAAGCCGGGTCGCCCTCGTACTTGTCGCGGTCGGCGTACATCAGCCGCTCGGCCTCGGCGATCTGCAGCCAGCCCTGCGCGTCGGCCGGCCCCCGCTGGGCGACGTCGGTGTGCTCGATGAGGCCGAGCTCCTCCAGCAGCGCCGGGCCGCCGGACGGCGCCTGGCTCGTGCAGACCAGGTAGATGCGGTAGGGCCGGCAGAGCGCCTCGAACTCGTGCGGCTTGTAGGCGGCGAGATCGGCCGTCGTCATCGTCCCGGGCAGCGGGTCCTCGGAGAGGCGCTGGACGATGTCGTGGGCGATGCGGCCGGTGAGGATGGCGTTCGGGCCCTCGGCGGCGACGAGCCGCAGCGTCTCGGCATAGGCCGGGTTCTTCAGGACGTCGCCGGCCTTGAGCTCGGTCCCGTCGGGCTTCGAGAAATAGCGCACCGCGTCGGGCGCGCCGGGCTGCGGCGCGGCCCTGAGGTGGATCATGAAGTCGAGCCGGGGGCTTACCACGAAGCCGTCCGTCGCCAGCTGCTCGGCCTCGCCGAAGAGGCCCGACCAGGCGAGCCGGCCATGCTCCTTGTGCGCCAGGTAGAGCATGGCGACCGCGCCCGGCACGCCGGCCGAGCGGCCGGAGAGGATGGCCTGGCCGAACGGCAGCGGCTTGCCGTCGGGGCCGAGGAACATGTCCGGCCGCGCGCCCATCGGCGCGACCTCGCGGCCGTCGTAGGCGGTCACGCGCTTGGTCTTGGCGTCGTAGTAGACCATGAAGGCGCCGCCGCCGAGGCCGGAGCTCTGCGGCTCGACGAGGCCGAGCACCGCCTGCACGGCCACCGCCGCGTCCATCGCCGAGCCGCCCGCGCGCAGCACCTTCAGGCCGGCGTTGGCCGCCAGCGGGTTGGCGGCGGTGACCATCGCGTGCGGGGTGATGACCGGGACCGAGGCCTCGCGCGCGGCCCCGGCAGGAGGCGCGGCTGGCGCCGGCGACGGGGGCTGGGCGAACGCCGGGACTGCGACGGCGGCGAGCGCGATGACGGCGGCGAGCGTGCGCTTCATGAGTCTCTTTCCCGGCGGCTTGTCCCGCACCATAGCCGCGCCGCAGCCGTGGACAACAAACCCCGCCGCATCTAGCAAGCCGCCATGCCGACGCCCGGCCCGGGACCGCTCAATCTGATCACCGACGTGGCGGGCCTGAAGGTCGGCCAGGCCGAGGACGCCGCCGTGCGCTCGGGCGTCACCGTGATCCTCGCCGAGGACCGGGCGGTGTGCGCGGTGGACGTGCGGGGCGGCGCGCCCGGCACCCGCGAGACCGATGCGTTGGCGCCGGAGAACCTGGTCGACGAGGCCGACGCGGTCGTGCTCTCCGGCGGCTCGGTCTACGGCCTGGCCGCCGCCGACGGGGTGACGGCCGTGCTGGGCGCCGCGGCGCAGGGCTACCGGCCTTCCACGGCCGCCGCCGTCCCGGTGTCGCCGATCGTGCCGGCGGCGATCCTCTACGACCTCGCCAACGGCGGCGACAAAGCCTGGGGCGAGGCGCCGCCCTACCGCGCGCTGGGCGCGGCGGCGATGCGATCGGCCGGGCGCACATTCCGGCTCGGAACCGCGGGCGCGGGCTACGGGGCGATGTCGGGGCGGCTGAAGGGCGGTCTGGGCTCGGCGTCGGCGGTCGGCGAGCTCGGCTTCACCGTGGGCGCGATCGTCGCGGTGAACAGCTTCGGCGCGGCCGTGGCCCCCGGCGGGCGCAGCTTCTGGGCCGCGCCCTACGAGATCGCCGGCGAGTTCGGCGCCGTGGGATCGGCCGCGCTGGCCGCCGCGCCCGACGACTGGGGCCTAGCCAAGGGCCCTGCCAATAGCCCTGGGATTGGTCGCGTCAACACCACGATCGCCTGCGTGGCGACCGATGCGGCCCTGACGCCGGCGGAGGCCAAGCGCTTCGCGATCATGGCGCAGGATGGCCTCGCCCGGGCGCTGCGGCCCGCCCACTCGCCGTTCGACGGCGACGTCGTCTTCGCGCTGGCGACCGGCAAGCGGCCGGTGTCGGCGCCGCGCCTGCAGGCGGTGGCGCGGCTGGGCGCGCTGGCGGCCGACTGCCTCGCGCGAGCCATCGCCCGCGGCGTCTACGAGGCGACCGCCTGGCCCGGCACCGCCGTGACCTGCTGGCGCGACCTGGAATAGCTGCGGCTGCCGGCTACGGCGCGCCGAGGGCGCGCTCGATGCGGCGGGACGAGGGGCGGCCGGAGACGCCATCCTTGGCGACGATCGTGATGATCAGCTTGCCGTTGCGCAGCACCGCGTTCGGCGCGCCGCCCTGGGTGATTTTTACGTCGCCGAACCGGGTCAGCAGCAGCCGGCCGTTCGGACGCGCGGCGATGTCGGCGATGGCCTCGCTGGCGACCTGCGCGGCGTCCGAGATCGCGGCGGCGGTCTTCGGCTCGGCGTCCTTGCCGGTCTCGAAGTCGATCTCGTGCCGTGCGGCGCGGCTGGCGCGGAACATGTCCTGCCAGAAGTTCTTGAGCAGGGTGTCCGGGCCCATCGGGCCGAGCCGCAGCGGTTGGGTCGCGCCGTCGAAGGCGGCCGCGGACCCTCCGGGCCGCCGCTCGGTGAAGACGGTGACGCCGCCGAGGTTGGTGGCGCGCAGCATCTCCTCGCCCAGGTCGTTGCGATAGATGACGTCGCCGCGCGGGCCGGGGGCCGGCTGCAGCACCCAGATCTCCGGGTCGTTGTCGAACTTCAGCAGGGTCTTCGACGAGGAGCGGTCGAGGATGAAGACGCTGCCCTCATCGGTCTGGTAGCGGGCGCTGGGCGGGCCGGTGGGCTTGTCGGCCAGGTGGCCGCCCATGAAGGCCTCATGCAGCGACATCGGCGCAGCCGCAGCGGCCACGGCCATCGCAGCCGCTGAAAGGCCGACGGCGCGCGTCAGAATGAAACGGATTGCCGCCACAGGCGCCGCCATTCATCTGGGATGCCCCGTGAGTGGGGCGGATTTTGGACGCCTTACTAGCCGGTAATGTATTGTCCGCCGTTAACGGTGAGGGTCGAGCCGGTAATGTAACCGGCCTCCTCCGCGGCGAGGAAAGCAACGCAGCGGGCGATCTCATCGGCCATCCCCAGCCTGCCGACGGGAATGCTTGCGACAATTTGTTCAAGCACGTTCTGTGGCACCGCGGTCACCATCTCGGTGTCGATGTAGCCCGGGGCGATGGCGTTCACCGTGATGCCCTTGCGGGCGTTCTCCTGGGCGAGCGCCTTGGTGAAGCCGACCATGCCGGCCTTGGCGGCCGAGTAGTTGGTCTGGCCGATCTGGCCCTTCTGGCCGTTGATCGACGAGATGTTGACGATGCGGCCGAAATTGCGCTCGCGCATGCCCTCGATGACGTTGCGGGTCATGTTGAAGATCGAGGCGAGGTTGACGCGGATCACCTCGCTCCACTGCTCCTCGGTCATCCGGTGCAGCACGGCGTCGCGGGTGATGCCGGCGTTGTTGACCAGCGTGTCGATCGGGCCCAGCTCGGCCTCGACCTTCTTCACCGCCGCGGCGCAGTCGGCGAAGCTCGAGACGTTGCCCTTCACCGCCATCACGCCGAGCTCTTCGGCGCAGGCGGTGGCGGCCACCTCGTTGGAGGCGTAGCCGGCCGCCACCTTGTAGCCGCGCGGCCCTCAGCCGCGCGCTGATCGCCTTGCCGATGCCGCGCGTGCCGCCCGTGACGAAAGCCACCCTGGTCATTCGCTTCTCTCCCGTCCTTCGTTCCTTCTCCCCTTGCGGGAGAAGGTGGCGCGCAGCGCCGGATGAGGGGTCGACGGGCCGACGGGATTGGCCTGCCCCGCTCAGTTTCGCAGGCCGGCGCGACCCCTCATCCGTCGGCTTCGCCGACACCTTCTCCCGCAAGGGGAGAAGGTCTCTGGCTAAACCTGCCTCCACCGTCAGCGCCACGCCCATGCCGCCGCCGACGCAGAGGGTCGCGAGGCCCTTGCCCGCCCCCGAGCGCTTCATCTCGTGCAGCAGGGTGGTCAGGATGCGGGCGCCCGAGGCGCCGATCGGGTGGCCGATGGCGATCGCGCCGCCGTTGACGTTGACCTTGGCCGGGTCGAGCCCCAGCTCGCGCACCACGCTGAGCGACTGCGCCGCGAACGCCTCGTTGAACTCGATGAGGTCGAGGTCGGCGACCTTCCAGCCGGCCTTCTCGAGCGCCTTCTGGGTGGCCGGGATCGGGCCAGTGCCCATGATTTCCGGCGGCACGCCGGCGTGCGCCCATGAGGCGATGCGGGCGAGCGGCTTCAGGCCGCGGCGCTTGGCCTCGCCGGCGCTCATCACCACCAGCGCCGCGGCGCCGTCGTTGATGCCGGAGGCGTTGGCGGCGGTGACGGTGCCGTCCTTGGCGAAGGCGGGACGCAGGCCGGCGACGCTCTCCAGCGTGACGCCGGCGCGGATGTATTCGTCGTCCGCGACCACGGTGTCGCCCTTGCGGCCCTTGATGGTCACCGGCGCGATCTCGTCCTTGAACCTGCCGGCCTTCTGCGCCGCCTCGGCGCTTGTTCTGGCTCGCGACCGCGAAGCGGTCCTGGTCCTCGCGGGTGATCTGCCAGCGGGCGGCGATGTTCTCGGCCGTCTGGCCCATGTGGTAGCCGTGGAAGGCGTCCCAGAGGCCGTCCTTGATCATGGTGTCGACGAAGGCGAGGTCGCCCATCTTCTGGCCGCTGCGCAGGTTCTGGGCGTGCGGCGACTGGCTCATGCTCTCCTGGCCGCCGGCGACGACGATCTTCGCATCGCCGCGCCGCGATCTGCTGGGCGGCGAGCGCGACGGCCCGAAGCCCCGAGCCGCAGAGCTGGTTGACGCTCCAGGCCGGGCTCTCGACCGGGATGCCGGCGTTGACCGCCGCCTGACGGGCGGGTCCCTGGCCGGCGCCGGCCTGCAGCACCTGGCCGAGGATCACCTCGTCGACGTCGCCAAGCTCGATGCCGGCGCCTCGACCGCGGACTGGATGGCGATCCTGCCGAGCTCGTGAGCCGGCAGGCTGGAGAGCGCGCCGTTGAACGAGCCCACCGGCGTGCGCTGGGCGGAAACGATGACGATGTCGGCGTCGCTCATGGCGGAGCTCCAGGTAACCAAGCGAGGGCTGCGACGACCATATGCCCAAAGCGGCCCTCCGCGTCACCCTTTCGCGTCGCAGCAAAGCGATTTGACACTTCGGTACGGCTGCGTTTGCATGCGCGGCGCCGCAGTGCGAAAAGATGCATGCTGCGCACAAAAAAGGGTTCAGATGACCGACCAGGGCCAGCCGCCAGGACAAGGCGATCCAGGGCCAAGCGCAAGAAGGCCGCCGGCGAGAAGGTGGTGATCCAGAAGTACGCCAACCGGCGGCTCTACAACAAAGCCACCAGCACCTACATCACGCTGGACGACCTGGCCGGCATGGTCCGCGAGGGCGTCGACTTCGTGGTCTACGACGCCAAGACCGGTGAGGACATCACCCGCAAGGTGCTGACCCAGATCATCTTCGAGGAAGAGAGCCGCGGGCAGAACCTGCTGCCGATCCAGTTCCTGCGCCAGCTGATCCGCTTCTACGGCGACCAGATGCAGGCCTTCCTGCCGAGCTACCTGGAGCTGTCGCTGGACACGTTCATCCGCCAGCAGGAGCGCTTGCGCTCCCAGTTCACCACCATGAACCCGGCGGGCATCGGCCCCTACGAGGAGCAGATCCGCCAGAACCTCGCCCTGTTCGACCGGGCGATGAAGATGTTCTCGCCGTTCGCCTACCGCGCCGACGAGGCCGCGCCCGCGCCGCCGCCGCCCGCGCCGCCGTCCGAGTCCGCCAAGGACGAACTCGCCGAACTCCGCGCACCAGATGGCCGCCATGCAGGAACAGCTGGCCGCGCTGGCGAAGAAGTAGGGTTCTCCTCCCCCGCAGGGGGAGGTGTCCGCGCAGCGGACGGAGGGGGTACGTTGGCAGCGCGCCGGTTTGGCAGGACTTGGCGCAGCTACTCCCCGACATTGCGGCGGCGGCGTACCCCCTCCACCACTTCGTGGTCCCCCTCCCCCTGCGGGGGAGGATTAGATCACCTCGCCGGCCCTGAGCGCCGCCAGGCGGCCGAAGGCGATGGTCAGGGCCTTGCGGCGGGCGGCGACCAGGGGGGTCGCCGGGGGCTCGCGCAGCACCGCGCCGCCGAAGCCGTCGGCGACGATGAGGCCGGGCGTCTCGGGCAGGATCTCGCGCGGGAACTCCGGCGCGACGGCGAAGTAGAAGGCGTCGCAATAGGGCAGGTACTCGCCCCACTTGCGGTCGGTCCTGAAGTCCTCCAGCCCCGACTTCACCTCGCAGATGGCGATCTCGCCTCGCGGCCCCAGCGCCATGATGTCCGCGCGCCGGCCGTTCGGCAGGGTGACTTCCAGGAGCGGCGCATAGCCCAGCGCCGCCATCAGCCGCCCCGCCCCGCGCGTCACCGCGCTGGTGGTCTCGGGGCGCGAAATCTCCAGGACGAGCGTCTCCACGCCCCATCCTGTTCCATCTTCGTTCTTGTCGTCAACGGCCGACGCGCCGCCCGGCGCTAGCGCGCGGCGATCTGTTGCGGGAAGGCCAGGTGCGCGAGGCTGAAGCCGAGCTGCTGCAGACGCGTCATCGCCTGCGGCCTTCTCGGCTGCGCTGAGCGCCGGCGCCCGCGACAGCAGCCAGACGTAGCGCTGGTTGGCCGTGCACATGATCAGCCAGCGATTGTCGTCGGCGTGGTCGAGGATCCAGTACTCCTGGCTGATGAGGCCGCCCAGCATGCCGAGCTGCATCTTGGCGTTCTGGCTGGCCGGCAGCACCTTGCCGTCGACCTTGACCACCTGAGCCGGACCGGTCGGGGCGCCCTTGTGGCAGGTCTGCACCGCCTTGAAGGCGCCGGCCGCCCAGCCCGAGAACTCGGTGGTGGCGGCCTGGCAGTCGGCCTGCATCCTGTTGGGCGTGCGGGCGATCTCGTACCAGCGGCCGGTGTAGAGGTTCGGCGCGACCGGTTTGGCGGGCTGGGCCGAGACCGAGTTGGCAGGCTGGGGCGTCGCCGACGCCGTCCCTGCGAAACCAGCGACGCTCAAGCAGGCGACCAGGGCGCCCGCTCCAAGGCTAAGCTTTGAGCTAAGCTTCATCCTCATCCTTCGCGATTGTCGCCCCAACAGGGACGCTCGGCAAGGCGCCTATACGCCCGGGGTGGGCGCTTAGGATCACATCACGACAGAAATGAGAACTGAGCCTTACCCAGGCAACTATTCTGCGGCGGCAAGCCGCAGCGCCGGCGCCCGGTCGCGGAAGTTGATCGCCTTCAGATAGATGATGCCTTCCTCGGCGATGTCGTCGCCGACCATGCGGTCGCCCTCGCTCTTCAGCTCGTCCATGTCGACGTACATGCCGTAGAAGGCGCGGGTGCGGTCGGTGATGATGCCGGCGTTGAGCAGGGTCTTGATCAACACCCGGAAGATGTTGGTCGCTTCCTTCATGTCCTCGCGGCGGTTCTCGTCGGTGGCGATCTCGGCGAACTCGGCGATCACCCGGTCCGGGTCCATGCCGAACTCCTCGTAGAGGTCGCGCTGCTCGGAGGGGGCCACGAGGTTGAACAGCAGCGTCTGGAAGCAGTGCGCCGCCCAGTCCTCGATGATGACGTGCTCTTCCTCGGTCAGCTTCGGGATGGTGCGGTCGGCCCAGATCTTCCCGAACTTGTGGTGGAAGGCCTCGTCGGTCATGACGAGCTGCATCAGCTTGCGGCCGAGCGGGTCGTTGAGCTTCTGGTAGAAGGTGGCGAAGGCGCCCATGGCCAGGCCCTCGACCAGCATCTGCATGCCGATGATCTTCTTGTAGACCTCCGGCGAGGAGATGATCTCGGTCAGCAGGTTCTGCAGCACCGGGCTGCACGCCACCGGGCGGCCCCAGCGCGCCTTGATGTACTTGGCGAAGGCGGTGACGTGACGCGCCTCTTCGCGGGTCTGGTTGGCGGCGTACTCCTGCGCGCCCTGGTCGTAGAGCACGTGGCAGAGGCTGGCCGACAGGTTCAGCGCGCCCTGCTCGCCGTGCAGGATCGAGGAGAAGGAGCGCAGCGTCGGACTGGTTGATGAAGCGGATCCGGGTCTTCGGATCGGACAGCATCTCCTTGCCGTAGTTGGTCTGCAGCACGCCGACCATCTCCTCGGGCAGGATAGCCTCGTTCTCCATGTCGAACGGCTCGTCGAAGTCGATGTAGTCCTTCGAGAGCGGGTCCCAGAAGTGGTCGTGGGTGGCGGAGATGATCTTGTCGAACGCCGTCGAGCGGTTGTTGTAGCGGTCGAGTTCGAGCATCGACTCGAAGTCGGTCGGGGCGACCGCGCGGTAGACTTCGTCCTTGGTGATGTTTCCGTCGACGGCCTTCGTCAGGCTTCCATCGGCCATAGCACGCGTCTCCCAATCTGAACGTCGTTCAGGTGGCTAGATGCCTTCGCGGACCGCCGTCGTCAAGAAAAATGACGCAGGCGTCACGAATTTTCTGTTCCCCCTTAGGGGGAACGGGATCGGCGCGCAAGCGCCGAGCCGAGGGGGCCCTGGGCGCCCTCGCGCAAGCCTTGCAGAAAGGATTATCGGCGCCCGAGGCCCCCCCTGCCTCGCCGCGCAGCGGCGAGGCCCTCCCCCTGCAGGGGGGAGAGAGGTGCGATATGAGAGACGCTACTCCGCCGCGACCAGCTGGGCGGCGCCGCGGTCGGCGCTGTCCTTGAAGTTGATCTCCTGCAGGTAGCGGATGCCGTCGTCGGCGATGTCGTCGCCGGGCATGCGGGTTCCCTCGGCCTGCAGCTCGTCCATGTCGACGTAGGTCGCGTAGAACGGCCGCGTGCGCTCGGTGATCAGGCCGGCGTTGAACAGCGTCTTGATCAGCACCCGGAAGATGTTGGTCTCGCCGCGGAAGCGGCGGTTGGGGTCGCGCTCGGCGCGGCGCTTGACGATGTCGGCGATCACCCGCTCCGGATCGAGGCCGAAGTCCTCGTACATCGCCGCGTTCTGGGCCGGCGAGCCGCGGTCGAAGAGCAAGCTCTGGGCGCAGTGCGCGGCCCAGTCCTCGACGATGTTGCGCTCGGCCTCGCTCAGCTGCGGCACCGTGCGGTCGGCCCAGATCTTCCCGAACTTGTGGTGGAAGGCCTCGTCGGTCATCACCAGCTGGAAGAGCTTGCGGGCCAGCGGGTCGCGGTTGGTGCGGTAGCCGTTGGAGAAGGCCCCCATCGCGAGGCCCTCGACCAGCATCTGCATGCCGATGATCTTCTTGTAGACCTCCGGCGCCTCGATGATCTCGACCAGCAGCCGCTTCAGCGCCGCGCCGCACTCGCCAGGCCGGCCCCAGCGGGCCTTGATGTACTTGGCGAAGGCGGTGACGTGCCTGGCCTCCTCGCGGGTCTGGTTGGCGGCGTACTCCTGCGCGCCCTGGTCCCAGAGCACGTGGCAGAGGCTGGCCGACAGGTTCAGCGCGCCTTGCTCGCCGTGCAGGATCGAGGAGAAGTTGGCGAGCTGGCCGCGGTTGATGAAGCGGACCTTCTCCTTCGGATCGGTGAGGGTCTCGGCGACGTAGGGGAGGCGGAGGATCGGATTGTTCTCCTCCGGCGTCATCGCCACGTTCTCCATGTCGAAGGGCGTGTCGAAGTCGATGTATTTCTTGTCGAGCGGGTCCCAGAAGTGGTCGTGGGTGGCCGCGATGATCTTGTCGAAGGCGTCGCAGCGCTGCCCGTAGCGGTCGAGCTGCAGCATCGACTCGAAGTCGTCGGGCGCGACCGCGCCGTACATTGCGTCCTTGGTGATGTTTCCGTCGGCCACGGTCTTGCTCTCCTGGTCGTCCTCTCCCAGGCCGTCAGTGTCAGTCTGCGGGCCGCGCAAGTCAACGGCCGATGACTTAGGCGATTGAAACGAACGGCGGGGGCAGGCGTTCATGCGCGGATGGAGACGCCCGCATCCTCGGCCATACGCGCGATCCGCTACGACGCCGAGCGTCGCCGCCTGCTGGTGCGCTTCGAGGACGGCGACGAGTACGCATTCGTCGGCGTGCCGGGCGAGGTGCACCGCTCGTTCGCCGACGCCGAGTCCAAAGGCCGCTTCTTCGCCGAGGAAGTGCGCGGCAAATACCCCTACAACAAGCTGACTTAGCCGCGCGCGTCCCGCCGGGCCTTCACCCTGAGGCGCAGGGCGTTGAGCTTGATGAAGCCGGCGGCGTCGCGGTGGTCGTAGGCGACCTTGCCCTCCTCGAAGGTGACGAGGTCCTGGTCGTAGAGCGAATAGGGGCTCTCGCGGCCGACGATGGTGACGTTGCCCTTGTAGAGCTTGATCCGCACGCGGCCGCTGACCTTGGCCTGGGAGTGGTCGATCGCCGCCTGCAGCATCTCGCGCTCGGGGGTGAACCAGAAGCCGTTGTAGATCAGCTCCGCGTAGCGCGGCATCAGCTCGTCCTTCAGGTGCATGGCGCCGCGGTCGAGGGTGATCGAACTCGATGCCGCGGTGGGCGGCCAAGAGGATGGTCCCGCCGGGCGTCTCATAGACGCCGCGCGACTTCATGCCGACGAAGCGGTTCTCCACCAGGTCGAGGCGTCCGACGCCGTTGTCGCGGCCGAGCTCGTTCAGCTTGGTGAGCAAGGCGGCCGGCGAGAGCGCCTGGCCGTCGATGGCGACCGGATCGCCGCGCTCGAAGTCCATGCTGAAGACGCGGGCCTTATCGGGCGCGTCCTCGGGGGCGATGGTGCGCTGGTGGACGAACTCGGGAGCGGCTTCCGACGGGTCCTCCAGGGCGTTGCCCTCGGACGACGAGTGCAGCAGGTTGGCGTCGACGCTGAACGGCGGCTCGTTGCGCTTGTCCTTGGCGACCGGGATGCCGTGCCGGTCGGCGTAGGCCACCTCGTCGGCGCGGCCCTTGAACGGCCATTCGCGCCAGACCGCGATCACCCGGATGTCGGGCTCGAGCGCGTAGTAGGTCACCTCGAAGCGCACCTGGTCGTTGCCCTTGCCGGTGGCGCCGTGGCTGACGGCGTCGGCGCCCACCTGGCGGGCGATGTCGATCTGGGTCTTGGCGGTGAGCGGCCGGGCGATCGAGGTGCCCAAGCAGGTACTGTCCCTCGTAGACCGTGTTGGCCCGGAACATCGGGAAGACGTAGTCCCGCACGAACTCCTCGCGCAGGTCGGGCATGAAGATGTTCTCGGGCTTGACGCCCATGGCCAGCGCCTTCTCGCGCGCCGGCCTGAGCTCCTCGCCCTGGCCGAGGTCGGCGGTGAACGTCACGATCTCGCAGCCGTAGGTCTCCTGCAGCCACTTGACGGCGACCAGCGTGTCGAGGCCGCCCGAGTAGGCGAGCACGACTTTCTTCGGGGGCGGCAGATCGGCCACGGGCGCATCTCCGGCGGGAGGCTTTCAAGAGGCGCGCCTTAAACGGCCTTGGCGACGTTTGCGCAAGACCTCCCTCCCCTTCATGGGGAGGGCGTACCGCGCAAGCGGTCGGGTGGGGATGTGGGGAGACGCGCCCCACGCCCGCTGACTAGCGTTGACGCGTCGGACTTCCCCACCCGTCCGTCGCTGCGCTCCGGACACCCTCCCCATGAAGGGGAGGGATTACACCGTGACCTGCGTGCCCAGCTCCACCACGCGGCCGGGCGGGATGTTGAAGAAGTCGGTGGGGTTGGTGGCGTTCTTCATCAGGAAGATGAAGAGCTTGTCCTGCCAGAGCGGCATGCCCGACTGCACGGCCGGCACTACGGTGCGGCGGCCGAGGAAGAAGCTGGTGGCCATGATGTCGAACTTCAGCCCCTGCTTGCGGCAGAGCGCCAGCGCCTTCGGCAGGTTCGGGCTTTCCATGAACCCGTAGGTGATCGTCACCTTGGTGAAGTCGTCGCTGACCGGCTCGATCTTCAGCCGGTCCTCGTCGCGCACCCGGGGCGTCTCGGCGGTGGCGACGGTGAGGATGACGTTCTTCTCGTGCAGCACCTTGTTGTGCTTGAGGTTGTGCATCAGCGCCACCGGCGCGACGTCGAGGTCGGAGGTGAGGAACACCGCCGTGCCGGAGACGCGGTGCGGGGCGCGGTTGCGGAGGATCTCGGCGAGGTCCTTCAGCGGCACGCTGTCGCGCCGGGTCTTGTCGGTGAGCAGCTGCGCCCCGCGCGTCCAGGTGAGCATCACCAGCGACAGCGCCACGCCGATCAGCACCGGCGCCCAGCCGCCGGAGAGGAACTTCAGCGCGTTGGCGGCCAGGAAGGTCAGGTCCATGCAGACCAGCGGACCGATCAGCGCCGCGGTGCGGAACGGGCCCCACTTCCACATCCGCCGCACCACGATGTAGGCGAGCGTCGTCGTCACCAGCATGGTGCCGGTCACCGCCAGGCCGTAGGCGTGGGAGAGGTTGTCGGAGGTCTGGAACATGACGACCAGCAGCAGCACGCCGACCAGCAGCATGTTGTTGATCTGCGGCAGGAAGATCTGGCCGCTCTGGGTCTCGGAGGTGCGGCGGATGTCCATGCGGGGCAGCAGGCCCAGCTGGATCGCCTGCTGGGACAGCGAATAGGCGCCGGTGATCACCGCCTGCGAGGCGATGATGGTGGCGACGGTCGCCAGGATCACCAGCGGCAGCCGCAACTCCGGCGGCGCCAGCGTGAAGAACCAGTCGTGGTCGCCGACCGGCTGGCCGTGGGCGACCGACCAGTCGAGCGCCTTGAGCGCCGCCGCGCCCTGGCCGAGGTAGTTCACCGCCAGGCACGGCAACACGAGGAAGAGCCAGGCCGACTGGATCGGCCAGCGGCCGAAGTGGCCCATGTCGGCGTAGAGCGCCTCGGCGCCGGTGACCGTCAGGAACACCGAGCCCAGCACCAGGAAGGCGACGAAGCCGTGCCGGATCAGGAAGCCGATGCCGTAGAGCGGGTTCAGAGCGAACAGCACCTTGGGTCGTCGAACACATGCATCGCGCCCAGCGACACGATGGTCGAGGAACCAGACCAGCATGATCGGGCCGAAGAAGGCGCCGACGCGCGCGGTGCCGCGCGATTGCACGAAGAAGAGCGCGAGCAGGATCGCGACGCTGATCGCATCGACCATGCCGGTGTCGACCGAGTGCCCGAGGCTCGGGATGGTGCGCATGCCCTCGATGGCGCGAGAGCACCGAGATCGCCGGCGTGATCACCGCGTCGCCATAGAACAGCGCCGCGCCGATCAGGCCGAGCGTGAAGAGCACGGTGGTGCGCCGGCCGATCGCCCGCTGCGCCAGCGCCATCAGCGAAAGCACGCCGCCCTCGCCCTTGTTGTCGGCCCGCATCAGGAAGAGGACGTACTTGACCGTCACCACCATGATCAGCGCCCAGAGCGCCAGCGCGACGATCGCCGTAGACGTCGGCGCGGCGGACGGCTTCGCCTTCCATCGTCGAGAGCGCGGAGCGGAAGGCGTAGAGCGGGCTGGTGCCGATGTCGCCGAACACCACGCCCAGCGAGCCGATCGACAGCGCCAGATAGGCGGCGCGGCTCTTCGGGGGCGGGGCGGCTGTCGCGGGGGCCGCCGGGTCGGCGGCTTTGGCGTCCTGTGCGGCCGTCTGGGCCGAGGCCTCAAGAGCCAATCGTCATCCTCCAGGGGCCGCGGTCGGACGACCGGCGGCGCCCCGAGCTTGCGTCCCCGAGCGCGCGTCCGACGCTGCGGCGCGGCGCGATACACGCAAACAAAGCGCCGTTCAATCGCGCCAATTCACCGCAGGGCGCAAGAACGAGACCCTTTCAACGCGAACGCGGGCTCTTTAGTTTTCCGGCCCTGATGCCCGGAGTTCCGACGCCGATGGTGGAAACGTGAGCGGGCGGCTGGCCCTCGTCACCGGCGCGTCCTCGGGCATCGGCGCGGCGCTGGCCCGCGTCTACGCCTCGCCACGGCTACGACCTGGCGCTGACCGCGCGGCGCGCCGACCGGCTGCATGCGCTGGCCGACGAGGTGCGCCTGCGGCACGGGGTCGAGAGCCTGGTGATCCCGGCCGACCTCGCCCGCCCGGACGCGCCGGCCGAGATCCTGGCCGAGATCGAGGCCAACGGCCGCGTGGTCGACGCGCTCGTCAACAACGCCGGCTACAGCCTGCCGGGCGGCTACGCTGCGACCGCCTGGGAGGACCAGCGCGCCTTCCTGCAGGTGCTGCTGGCGGCTCCCAGCGAGCTGGCGCACGGGTGCTGCCCGGCATGCTGGAGCGGCGCTTCGGACGGATCGTCAACGTCGCCTCGCTGGCCGGCCTGATCCCCAGCTCGCTCGGCCACACGCTCTATGGGCCGGCGAAGGCCTACGTGATCCGCTTCTCGCAGACGCTGCACCTGGAGACGCAGGGGACCGGCGTGCACGTCAGCGCGCTCTGCCCGGGGCTGACCTACTCGGAGTTCCACGACGTCGACGGCAGCCGGGCGCAGGTGAGCGAGGCCGCGCCGACCTGGATGTGGCTGGGCGCCGACGAGGTGGCGCAGGCCGGCTACGAGGCGGCCGAGGCCAACCGCCCGATCTGCGTCACCGGCGCGCCGAACAAGGCGATCGCCGCGCTCGCCAAGCTGATCCCCGACGAATGGGGCATGGCGCTGATGTCGAGCCAGACCGGCCGCTTCCGGCGGGTGTGAGGGCCCGGGCCGCGCAGGATGAGGTGCGCCCCCCCAATTTCCGTCATGGCCGGGCGCCAGTCCCGGCCACCCAAGAACATCTATCCAGCCATGGCCGCGCCAAGCGCGGCCACTCAATTCACGGTGTTCATGGGTCGCCGGGACTGGCGCCCGGCGATGACGGAGTAAGGGAGGACCAGGCTAACGAAGACATGGCGACGATATATCTATCTTGAGCTGGATCGTGTCGCTCGATATATCGAAAACTACACAGGAGGTCATCATGGACGACAAGGCGACAGCGGTTCTCGAGCTCTATCACCAGCGGATGCGGGACGAGGGCGAGCGCATGCGCAGCGGGCGGATGGGGGCCGGCGACTGGCGCGACCAGGTGCTGCTGGCCGTGGGGCCCGACGCGGGCCGGCTGATCAACATCCTGGCGCGCAGCCTGAAGGCGCCGAACATCCTCGAGCTGGGCACCTCGTACGGCTACTCCGGCATCTGGCTCGCCGATGCGGCGCGCGAGACCGGCGGGAGGCTCACCACGATGGAGCTGCAGGACTACAAGTCGGCCTACGCGCAAGAGATGTCGGCCAAGGCGGGCCTCGCCGACCACGTCGACTTCAAGGTGGGCGATGCGGTGAAGCTGATCGGCGAGCTGCCGCACGGCATCGACTTCGTGCTCGTCGACCTCTGGAAGGACCTCTACGTCCCCTGCCTGGAGGCCTTCTATCCGAAGCTCAATCCGGGCGCGATCATCGTCGCCGACAACATGATCCGCCCCGGCGGCGATGAGGTGCGCCGCTACGGAGAGGCGATCCGCGCCAAGCCGAAGATCGACAGCGTACTCGTGCCGGTCGGCTCAGGCCTGGAGATCAGCCGCTTCGACGCAGGCTAGGAGACTAGGCGGCCGTCAGCCGCTGGACGGCGGGCCGCGCGCCCGCCGTCGCGGCGGCGAACAGCCGGGTCGAGCCCACCGGGTCGATCAGGGCGAACAGGGCGACGAAGAAGTTGACCGCGAAGTGGGCCGGGCTCATCCTGACGCCTTAGCCCAAATCGAAACTCCCCGCGAAAGGAGGCGTCCTTGGCCCTCGCCGAAGCCATGCGCGCCCGCGCCGCCGCCGCCGACCCGCGCCTGATCGTGGCGCTGGATCTGGCCACCTGTTCGGAGGCCGAGGCGATGGTCGAGCGGCTGGGCGACGCCGTGCAGTTCTACAAGGTGGGCCTGCAGCTGCTGGCGGTCGGCGGCATGGAGACAGCCCGCGCGCTGAAGCGCGGCGGCCGCAACGTGTTCCTCGACTGGAAGCTGCACGACATCGGCGCGACGGTGGAGAAGGCGACCGCCGCCATCGCCGCCGCCGAGGCCGGCGACTTCCTGACCGTCCACGCCGAGCCGCAGGTGCTGGCCGCGGCGGTCAAGGGCCGCGGCGGCGCGCCAATCAGGATCCTCGGGGTCACGGTGCTGACCAGCCTGACCACCGAGGACCTCAGCGAGATCGGCTACGACGTCGCGCTCGAGCGGCTGGTCGAGCGGCGCATCCGGCAGGTGATGGAGGCGGGCGCGGACGGCGTGATCGTCAGCCCGCGCGAGGCGGCGCTGGCCCGGCGCATCGGCGGGCCGGACCTCTTGGTGGTGACGCCGGGCGTGCGGCCCGCCTGGGCCGGGCGCGACGACCAGGCGCGCGCGGCGACGCCGGCCCACACGCTCAGCCAAGGCGCCAGCCACATCGTCTGCGGGCGGCCGATCACCGCGGCCGAGGATCCCCGCGCCGCGGCGCTGGCGATCGCCGAGGAAATGGCGGGGGCCTGAGCCGGCCCCAGGGCTCCGCTACCAGCGGCCGTGGCTCGATCCGTACGAATGCATCTGGCCGTAGGCGCGCATCTGGCGCGGCTGCTGCATCATGTGCTGCTGCTGGAAATGCTGCTGGACCATGACGTGCTGACGCACGAACGCATGCTGCTGCACCGAGAAGCGCTGATGCTCATTGAAGCGCTCGTGCTCGTCGAAGCGCTCGTGGCCGTTGAAGCGCTGGCGCTCGTCGAAGAAACGGCGGCCGTGATCGCCGAAGCCGAAGCCGACATTGACGCCGACGAACGGCCCGCCGCCGCCGTAGTAGTCCTGCCCGTAGTAGCCCGGCTGGCCGACGCCGCCCTCGTCGCCTTGGTCGAAGAACGCCGACGGCGCGAAGCCCTGGTCCTCGTCGTAGCCAGGCGGCGGTCCCTCGTCGTAGCCGTAGTCAGGCGACGCCTCGCGGTACGCCGGCGGCCCTCCTTGGTCATAGCCGTAGCGCGGCGGGCAATCGCAGGGCGGCGGTGGCGGCGGCGGGCAGTAGCCGCCGCCGTAGACGGCGGGATTGCCGCCGTCCCAGTAGCCGCCGGCGAGCGCCGGCGTCGCGGCCGCCAGCGTCAGCGCGACGACGCCCGCGCCGAGCGCCGCAAAGGTCTTGATCTGCATCTCACCAGCCCCGGGGATATGGTTAACGGCGGACCCTAGCCCCTGGTCGCCCGGCGCGCGAGCCAACGCGCCTGAGACGCGAGCTTGAGCATGGAGCGCCCCTCGCTCCTCACCCGCAAGCGGAGCGAAGCGGGGGAGGTGTCACGCGGAGCGTGACGGAGGGGGCAAACAACCTCTACGGTTTCCCGCATGCGCTCACCTAGACGCACGGTGAAACAAGCGAGATCGCTACGAAACGACTTGTCCCGCTCGGAGGTCCTGCTCTGGGTCCGGCTCCGCGCCCGCCTTCCCGGTCAGCCGACATTCCGCCGCCAGCACCCGATCGGGCCCTACATCGCCGACTTCTTCTGCTCGGCCTCGAAGCTTGTGGTCGAGGTGGATGGCGGCGTGCACCGCGACGAGGATCGGCAGCTCCGTGACGCCTGGCGCGACGACTACCTGCGCGAGCGCGGTTGCCGCGTGCTGCGGATCACCGACCGCGAGGTGCTGCACGATCCCGATGCGGCGGCCGAACGCGTGCGGGCCGAAGCACGGTTGCCCCCTCCGTCACGCTCCGCGTGACACCTCCCCCGTACGCTTCGCTACGGGTGAGGAGCGATTGGCCGCGCCTCAGAAGTCCGAGGCGATGCCGTTCTTCTCCCAGTCGCCGTAGCGGGTGGGCTCGGGGCCGCTGGGGCCGCCTTGCTCGGGGGGCAGGTCGAGCGGCCGGGCGGCGGCGCGCCGCGCGGCGGCTTCCTCGAGGGCGCGCCGGGCGGCGGGGGTGAGGGGCTTGCCGGGCGCGGCCCAGAGTTCATCGGTGGGCGGATCGGGCTCGCTCATGCGCGGTCTTCTAGCTCACCGCCGCACGGAGCGGGAGGCGCAAGCGCCGCGGCCGGCCTGCCATTCCGCGCCTCAAGGCTTGCGCCAGCCCGCCGAATGAGGTGAGGCGGCGGCTGTGTCCGCAGATCCCGCCCGCCTGGCCGCCCTCGACCTGATCACCGCCGCGCTCGCCCGCAAGGCCGGGTTGGAGACGGCGCTGGAGTCCGGCCGCTTCGCGAACCTCTCCGCGCAGGACCGCGCCTTCGCCCGGGCGCTGGTGATGGCGGCGCTGCGCCATCTCGGGCCGATCGACCGGGCCTTGGCCGCGCGCATCGAGCGCGAGCCGCCCGAGCCGGTGCGGATGATCCTGCGCCTCGGCGCCGCGCAGCTCTACTACCTCGACACGCCGTCCTACGCCGCGGTCGACTCCAGCGTCGCGCTGGCCGAGGCGCGGCAAGGCGACCCGCGGCTTCAAAGCGCTGGTCAACGCGGTGCTGCGCCGGCTGGGGCGCGAACCGGCGCCGGCCGACGATCCGGCCGCCCTGGCGCCGCCTTGGCTCCTGGCCCGATGGCGGGCGGCCTACGGCGAGGCGGACGCCGCCGCCATCGCCGCGATGATCGCCGCCGAGCCGGCCACTGACCTGACGCCGCGCGAGGCGGCCGACGCCTCTGCCCTCGCCGAGGCAGTGGACGCCGAGCCGCTGCCGGGCGGCTCGCTGCGGCGGGCGGCGCGCGGCCGCGTGGAGGACTGGCCGGGCTTCGCCGAGGGGCGCTGGTGGGTGCAGGACGCCGCCGCCGCCATCCCCGCGCGGCTGCTGGCGACGCGCCCCGGCGAGACCGTGCTCGATCTCTGCGCCGCGCCGGGCGGCAAGTCGCTGCAGCTGGCGGCCGCCGGCGCGGCGGTGACGGCGCTCGACCGCTCGGCGGCGCGGCTGCGGCGCCTCACCGATGCGCTGGCCCGGACCGGGCTGACGGCCGAGATCGTCGCCGCCGACGCCGAGAGCTGGGAAGATGCGCGCGCCTTCGACGCGGTGCTGCTCGACGCGCCCTGCACCTCGTCCGGCACCTTCCGGCGCAATCCGGACGTGCTCTGGACGCTCTCGCCCCGCGACATCGCCAAGCTGGCCGAGGTGCAGTCGCGGCTGCTGGACGCCGCCGCGCGCGCGCGTGAAGCTGGGCGGGCGGCTCGTCTACTGCGTCTGCTCGCTGGAGCCCGAGGAAGGCGAGGCGCAGGTCCGCGCCTTCCTCAAGCGCCACGCCGAGTTCGCCACGGCGCCCGCCGATCCCGGCCGCCGGCGGCGCGCCGGCCGCCAGCCTGACGGCCGACGGCTGGCTGCGCCTCCTGCCGCACCAGATGGAAGGCGGCATGGACGGCTTCTTCGTCGCGCAGATGGTGCGAAGCTGACCTACGCCGGGACTGGCATGATCATGATCAGGCAGGGGTTCTCGGGGCCCCAGATGACGGTGAACTCCTCCAGCCCCTTGAAGCCGACCGCCTCGTAGAACGCCCTGGTCCGGTCGTAAGGTTCGTATGCCGCCGACGGGCCTTGCGTCTTCACGGACAGATAGGGCTTTCCCAGGCCTCGCGTGACGGCGAGGGCCTGCCGGATCAGCGCCTTGCCGACGCCCCGCCGGTGGGCGTGGGGGCGAACCGCCAGCAGTTGCACGTCGATCGCGGCGAAGCCGGGATCCGTCAGGACCATGAGGCCAAGCGCTTCGCCCCCATCCTCCGCCACCCAGGCCTGCTCGCGCTCGGCGGCCTCGGCGTAGTCGGCGTTGGATTGCGGTATCCCGAACCACTCGGGCAGTTCGGCAAGGATCGACGCACACTCGGCGCCGGCGGCCCGGCGCACAATCTTCAGGGTCATTTCAGGTGTCTCGACAAGCTAGCTATGGCCGCAAGCGGCCGTGCGCGCCCGAGGGCGCGGCGGAGGCGGGAATGAGGCGCTTTCCTGTCGCGCCGACGCATAGCGGTCAGCGCCGAGCCCTGCAACCGGCTGTCCTGCCCCCGCCCGTCCTTGCCGCGACTCTCCCCGGCCTTAAGTCGCAGGGCATGGCCGACGCCGCTCCCATCATCGCGCCCTCGATCCTGGCGGCGGACTTCGCGCGGCTGGGCGAGGAGGCGCGCGCGGTCGAGGCGGCGGGGGCCGACTGGCTGCACGTCGACGTGATGGACGGCCACTTCGTGCCCAACATCACGATCGGGCCGGAGGTGGTGAAGGCGCTGCGCCCCCACGTCTCGATCCCGATCGACGTCCACCTGATGATCGCGCCGGTCGACCCCTACCTGGAGGCGTTCCGCGACGGCCGGCGCCGACCTGATGACCGTACATCCGGAGGCCGGCCCGCACCTCGACCGCACGGTCAAGCGCATCCGCGAGCTGGGCGCCAAGGCGGGCGTGGCCTTCAACCCCTCGACGCCGCCCGACACCATCCAGTGGATGCTGGACGACATCGACCTGGTGCTGGTGATGTCGGTGAACCCAGGCTTCGGCGGGCAGTCGTTCATCCGCTCGCAGGTAGCAAGATCGCCACGCTGAGAGAGATGTTCGACGCCGCCGGACGCGACATCATCATCGAGGTCGACGGCGGGATCACGCCGCAGACGGCGCCGGAATGCGTCGCGGCCGGCGCGCGGGCGCTGGTGGCGGGCACCGCGGTGTTCAAAGGCGGTCCGGACGCCTATGCCGCCAACATCCGCGCGCTGAAAGCAGCCTGACGGAGTGCATCGCGCCGATGAAGGCGCCGCTTCGCCGTTCCGCTTCGCCTGCCGCCCGCCGCGCTGGCCGCGCTCGGGCGACGGATGCGGCGCGAGTGGCGCGCGACGCCGTTCCACCACATGGCGCTGGCCTTCCCGCGCTCGGCCGGGCTCGCGATCCGGCCCCGCGACGCGCGCCCAGCGGACGCGGCGGCCGGCGCGCGGCTGCTGGCCGGCGTCTTCGAGCTGGCCGGCGAGACGCTCGACGTCGGGCGCGGCGGCGATCCCTGGCGACGGCCGCCGCCCAGCCGCGCGCTTCGCCGCCGCGCTGCATGAGCTTCGGCTGGCTGCCGCGACCTCCTGACCCAGCGCGAGGCCGGCGCGCGCGAAGCGCTGCGGCTCTGGCTGGAGTGGCGCCGGGTGTTCGGCCGCTACAACGACTTCGCCTGGTCGGGCCTTGCGCTTGGAGCGCCGCGTCTTCAACCTCGCCTGCGCGGCGGGCGACCTCGCGCCGCTGGTCTCCGAGGCCGAGGGGGCGGCCTATGTCGACGGACTGGCGCGGCAGGCCCGCCACCTGCTGGGCGCGCCGGACGATCCCGGCCGCGCGGCCGAGCGCGCGGCCGTGGCGGCGCTGGTCGGCGCGGCCCTGGCGGGCGGGCCCGGCGAGGACCTGCGGGGCCGCGCGCTGCCGCGGCTCGCCACGAGGATCGCCGGGGCGGTGCTGCCGGACGGCGTCCACGCCAGCCGTGCGCCGGAGCGGGGCCTGGATTTGCTGTTCGACCTGCTGGCGCTCGACGACGCGCTCTCGCAGCTCGGCGCGCCGGCCCCGCCGGAGGTCTCGCGCGCCATCGACCGGCTGGCGGCGGCGACGCGGTTCTTCGCGCTGGCGGACGGGCGCCTGGCGGCGTTCCAGGGCGGCGAGCCCGGGCGGCGGGCCGACGTGGCCGCGGCGCTGGCGCTCGACGCCGGCGGCGGCGAGGTCCCGCACGCCGCACCCTACGGCGGCTACCAGCGGCTGGAGGGCGGGCCGCTGCAGCTGATCGTCGACGCCGGCGCGCCGGCGTCCGGCGCCTTTGCCGGCACGGCGTGCGCGCAGCCGGGCGCCGTCACGGTCGCCTGCGAGGGCCGGCGGCTGATCGCCGGCTCGGCCTGGTCGGGACACGCGGAGGTCGGCGGCGCGCTGCGCGGACCGGAGGGCGGCTCCTGCCTCGGGCTGGACGGCGAATGGCCGTCCACCGCGCTGCGCCACGGCCTGCTCGCGCCGGGCGTGCCTGAGCGGCTGGAGAGCGGCCTTACCGCGGTCTCGGCTGAGCGGCGCCAGGACGGCGGCGAGACCTGGCTCGACATCAGCCACGACGGCTGGCGCGGGCTGGCCTGCACGCGGCGGCTCTATGTCGACGCGGCCGCCGGCGAGCTGCGCGGCGAGGACGCGCTGACGCCGACCGGCCTGGCGCGGCGCGCGCCGGCCCCCTACACGATCCGCTTCCTGCTCGCGCCCGACGTGGCGGCGCAGGTCGCGGTGGACGGCAAGAGCGCGGTGCTGCGGCCGGCCGGCGCGCCCGGCTGGCGCCTCAGGAGCGACGCCGCCGAGACGCGGCTGGCGCCGGGCGCGCTCTTCGAGGACGGCGAGGGCCGGGCCACCCAGGTGCTGACGCTGCACGGGCTCGCGCGGCCCGGCGAGGAGGCGCGGGTGCGCTGGAAGCTGACGCGCGACCTCGGCTGAGTTCAAAGCAGCCCGCTTGCCCGGGATCTAGTTGAAACTATTGCTCGAAATGAGATCCCGGACAGCTCGCTGGCGCGAGCTTCCGGGATGACATCCGAGGGCGGCGCGGTCTCAGCGCGACACGCCCCGGATACAGCTCTTGACTTCTCCCTGTGCGTCATACACTGTGTGTCACACACTATGTGGCGCACATGACATGCCGATCGAAGACGACCTGTTCGAGAAACTGCGGCTGGAGCTTCGCCGCGGCAGCCTGATCCTGGCGGTGCTGGGGGCGCTTCGCGAGGAGCGCTACGGCTACACGCTGCGCAAGGAACTGGCGGACGCCGGCCTCGAGATCGACGAAGGCGCGCTCTACCCGATGCTGCGGCGCCTGGAGAGCCAGGGCCTGCTGACCAGCGAATGGCGCGAGGAGGACAAGCGCAACAAGCGCTTCTACCGCCTCTCCGACGACGGCGCGCGGCTGCTCGGCCGAGCTCGCCGACGAATGGCGCGCCATCAACCAATCCCTGAACCGACTGATCTGAAGAGGGAGGACCGGAGCCATGGACCTCATCGACCGCTATCTCGACTCCGTGCGGCTGCTGCTGCCGCTGCGACCAGCGCGACGACATCACCGCCGAGCTGCGCGACGTGCTCGTCACCCGCCGCGAGGAGAAGGCCGAGGCGCTCGGCCGGGCGCTGACCCGGCAGGAGGACGAGGCGCTGCTCAAGGAATTCGGCCATCCGCTGACCGTGGCGGGCGCTACGGCCCGCAGCAGCTACCTGATCGGACCGGAGCTTTATCCGGTGTTCATCTTTGTACTGAGGATCGTGCTGGCCTGCGTGATCGCCGGCGGCCTGATCGCAGGCCTGACCCAGGGCGTGATTGTCCGCCTGCCGCCCGCCACGGCGATCAAGACGTGCGGTCGGCACGATCTGGACCGGCGGCTTCGCTTCCCTCGGTATCGTGACGCTGATCTTCGCGGTCCTGCAGCGACAGCCAGTGCGCGAGCGGATGCTCGCCGACTGGAACCCGTCGCGCGACCTGCCGCGCACCACGCAGCGCCGCCGGCCGCGCTGGTACGACCACGTCGCCGGCATCGTGGTGCAGTCGATCTTCGCGCTGTGGTGGGTCGGCTGGGCGCGCTTCGAGCCGATGTCGATCGTCTCCGACCATGCCGAGCTGCAGCTGGCGTTCGCGCCGATCTGGCACGCCCTCTACTGGCCGGTGCTGGCGCTGTCGGCCGGCATCATCGTAGTCAACACGATCAAGCTGGTCGCCGGCGAGCGCCCGCGCTTCGCCCGCGTGGCCGACATGGTGCTGCAGGCAGGCCTGCTGGCGTTCGTCGCCTGGGCGCTCGGCGCGCCGCGCTGGTTCATCGTCACCGGCGGGCCGGCCAAGGCGGCCGCCAACCTCGAGAAGGGACTCACCCTTGGCGCCCAGGTGACGCTGTCGGTGATGCTGTTCGTGGCGGCGATCAGCCTCGTCTTCGACGCCTGGCGGCTCTGGCGGCCAGAGCCGACGCCGACCCGGGCGCTGACCGGCGCCTGAGCCCCAAGCCGTCACACTTTGACGCGTCCTCCGCCTAGCCAGCGGGGGCGCGTTTCTCTATGTTGGCGGCGTCCGCGTGACTGGCGAAGGGTGGGTCACCACCGGGGAGCGCGGGCCTTGCCAGAAGCCGCACGCCTGGGCGCCCTCTCGACTTGGAGAACGCCATGACCGCGTCCGCTTTCCCCCCAGCGCCCGATCGGGTTCCCGTCCGCCGCGCGCTGATCTCGGTCTCCGACAAGACCGGCCTCGTCGAAACCGCCCAAGCGCTCGCCGCTGCCGGCGTCGAGCTGGTCTCGACCGGCGGCACCAAGGCGGCGATCGCCGCCGCGGGCCTGCCGGTCAAGGACGTCGCCGAGCTGACCGGGTTTCCCGAGATGATGGACGGGCGGGTGAAGACGCTGCACCCGGTTGTCCACGGCGGCCTCTTGGGCGTGCGCGACGCGCCCGAGCACGCCTCGGCGATGGCCGCGCATGGCATCGGCGCCGATCGATCTGCTGTACGTGAACCTCTACCCGTTCGAGGCCACCGTCGCGCGCGGCGCGGACTTCGCCGAATGCGTCGAGAACATCGACATCGGCGGCCCGGCGATGATCCGCTCGGCGGCCAAGAACCACGCCTATGTCGCCGTCTGCACGGAGCCGCAGGACATGGCCGAGGTCGTGGAGGCGCTGAAGGCCGGCGGAACGACGCTCGACTTGCGCCGCCGCCTTGCGGCCCGCGCCTACGCCCGCACCGCCGCCTACGACGCGGCGATCGCCGCCTGGTTCGCGGGCCAGGTCGGCGAGGCGATGGCCGGCCCGCAAGTCGATCGCCGGCGCGCTGAAGCAGACCATGCGCTACGGCGAGAACCCGCACCAGGCGGCGGCGCTCTATGTGTTTCCCAGCCCCCGCCCCGGCGTCGCCACCGCCCGCCAGCTGCAGGGCAAGGAGCTCAGCTACAACAACATCAACGACACCGACGCGGCGGTGGAGCTGGTGGCGGAGTTCGACCCGGCCGCCAGCGCCGCGGTCGCCATCATCAAGCACGCCAATCCGTGCGGCGTGGCGCTGGGGCCGGACCTGAAGAGCGCCTACGAACGCGCGCTGCAGTGCGATCCGGTCTCGGCCTACGGCGGCATCGTGGCGGTGAACCGGCGGCTCGACGCGGCGGCGGCGGCCGAGATCTGCAAGATCTTCACCGAGGTGGTGATCGCCCCGGAGGCCGACGAGGATGCGATCGAGCGCTTCAGGCGCCGGCGCGACCTGCGCCTGCTGGTCACCGGCGCGCTGCCCGATCCGACCGCGGGGGGCGAGACCTTCAAGTCGGTGGCCGGCGGCTTCCTGGTGCAGGCGCGCGACGATGCGCGGCTCACGGCCGCCGACCTGAAGATCGTCACCAAGCGCCCGCCGACCGAGGCCGAGCTCGCCGACATGCTGTTCGCGTTCACGGTCGCCAAGCACGTGAAGTCGAACGCCATCGTCTTCGCCAAGGACGGCCAGACCGCCGGGATCGGGGCCGGCCAGATGAACCGCCGCGACTCGGCCCGCATCGCCGCGATCCGCGCGGCGGAGGCGGCCGAGACGGCCGGCCTGCCGGCTTCGCTCGCCAAGGGCTCGGCCTGCGCCTCGGACGCCTTCTTCCCGTTCGCCGACGGCCTCATTCAGGCGGTGGAAGCCGGCGCCACGGCGGTGATCCAGCCCGGCGGCTCGATCCGCGACGACGAGGTGATCGCCGCCGCCGACGAGGCCGGCATCACCATGGCGTTCACCGGAACCCGCGTGTTCCGGCACTAGCGACCGCACCCCTCCCTCCCCTCAATGGGGAGGGAGCCCGCGATGGCGCGCCGCCGCCAGATTGGATAAGCTTCCCGCCTAGGTCGTGGGGGAGGGTTTCGTGGCAGCCGGTATCGTCGTCGTCGTTCTTCTGGTCGTGGCGCTGGTGATCACCTTCAGCGCCATCAAGATCGTGCCGCAGGGCTACGAGTACACGGTCGAGCGGTTCGGGCGGTACACCCGCACGCTGAAGCCGGGCATCACCATCCTCACCCCGTTCGTGGAGAGCGTCCGCCGGCGCGTCTCGGTGATGGAGCAGGTGCTGCCGGTGCCGCAGCAGGAGGTGATCACCAAGGACAACGTCGGGGTCCAGGTCGACGCCATCGTGTTCATCCAGGTGATGGACGCCGCCGCGGCGGCCTATCGGGTCGCCAACCTCAACAACGCCATCACCCAGCTGACGATGACCAACCTGCGGACCGTGGTCGGTTCGATGGACCTCGACGAGGTGCTTTCCAACCGCGACCACATCAACACCCGCCTGCTCAGCGTGATCGACGAGGCCACCAGCCCCTGGGGCGTCAAGGTGGCGCGCATCGAGATCAAGGACCTGCAGCCGCCGCCCGACATCACCAACGCCATGACCCGGCAGATGAAGGCCGAACGCGAGCGGCGGGCGGTGATCACCGAGGCCGAGGGCGAGAAGCAGGCCGCCATCACGCGCGCCGAGGGCTCCAAGCAGTCCGCCATCCTGCAGGCCGAGGGCCGCCGGGAGGCGGCGTTCCGCGACGCGGAGGCCAGAGAGCGCTCGGCCGCCGCCGAGGCGCAGGCGACCAAGGTGGTCTCCGACGCGATCGAAGGCGGCTCGGTCAACGCGCTGAACTATTTCGTGGCGCAGAAGTACGTCGAGGCGTTCGGCAAGCTCGCCAACTCCAACCAGCAGCGCACGGTGATCATCCCGGCCGACTTCGCCGGCATCGCCGGCTCCATCGCCGGCGTCGCCGAGCTGGTGCGCGGCGCGCAGGGCGGGGTCAGCGCGGCGCCGCCCAGGCCGCCGGCCCCGCGCCAGCCGCCGCCGACGGCCGCGCCGCCGTCCGCGAGCTCCGGGAGCTGAGCGATGGGTGCGGCCGAGGCGCTCTTCTTCGCCCACCCGTTCTGGCTCTGGATCGCGCTCGGCGGGATCTTCCTGATCGGCGAGCTGATGACCGGATCGGGCTGGCTGCTGTGGCCGGCCGGCGCGGCCGCCGCGACCGGGGTGGCCACGATCGTCTGGCCGATGGGGCCGGCCTACCAGATCGTGCTGTTCGTGGTGGTCGCGGTGCTGGCGACCTACCTCGGACGCCGCTTCCTGCCGCCGGCAGGCCGCGGCAAGGGCGACATCAACGATCCCGCGCCGCGGCTGGTGGGCCAGCACGGCGAGGCCATCGCGGCGTTCAAGGCGGGACTGGGCCGCGTCTTCGTCGACGGCAAGGAATGGTCGGCCGAGCTGGAGGGCGGCGGCGAGCTCGCCGCCAAGTCCAAGGTCGAGGTGACCGAGATCCTCGGCGGCGCACGCCTGAAGGTGAAGCCGGCTTAACAGCTCTCCTCACCCGTCGCGCCGACGACGGGTGAGGTGGCGCGCGAAGCGCGACGGAGGGGGCAAACGGCCGCCATCACAAGCGCCCCCTCCACCACTTCGTGGTCCCCCTCCCCCGCACTCGTCGGTGCGGGTGAGGAGAAGGTCAGCGCGGCGCGCGTTTGGCGAGGATGCGCTGCAGCGTGCGCCGGTGCATGTTGAGGCGCCGCGCGGTTTCCGAGACGTTGTGGCCGCAGAGCTCGTAGACCCGCTGGATGTGCTCCCAACGCACGCGGTCGGCGCTCATCGGGTTCTCCGGCGGCGCCGGCGCGCCGCCCTGCGCCAGGAGGGCCTTGGCGACGTCGTCGGCGTCGGCCGGCTTGGACAGATAGTCCACCGCGCCGGCCTTCACCGCCGCGACGGCCGTCGCGATGTTGCCGTAGCCGGTCAGCATGACGATGCGCGCGTCGGGCCGCGCTTCGCGCAGCGCCTCGACCACCTTCAGCCCGCTGCCGTCCTCCAGCCGCATGTCGAGCACGGCGAACGCCGGCGGCCGGCTGCGGACCGCGCTCAGCGCGTCGGACACCGACTCGACCAGCGTGGTCTGGAAGCCGCGGCTCTCCAGCGCGCGGCCCAGGCGGTTCCGCAAGGGCGCGTCGTCGTCGAGGAGAAGCAGAGACTTCTCGGGCAACGTGGCGATGGTGGACTCGATACTCGTCATGGGCGCTCGCTCCAGTTTAGCACCGCTAACCGCTTCAACTTTGGCGTAGCAGCATGTCTTTTCGCTCATAAGCTGCGCATTGCAAGACTGTAGAACTACATCAGGCGATTGGGGTTGCCTCGATCCGCGACCTCGGCCACCTGGCGGCTACGATCGCGCCGCCGCGGCGACCATTACGAAACTCCACGACGGCGCCTGTCCGCTCCAGCAGAGTCTTGGCGATGAAGAAACCCAGGCCCATGCCGATGTGGCCGGTGCGCGAACCCTCAGCCCCGGGGCGGCTGGTCACGTAGGGCTCGCCCAGCTTGGCCAGCACCTGCGGCGAGAAGCCCGGGCCGTCGTCGCGCACCTCCACTGCGACGCTCGTCGCGTCGAAGCGCGCGGTGACCAGGATTTCCTTGCGGGCGAAGTCGAAGGCGTTCTCCACCAGCGAGGTCATCGCGTGCAGCACCTCGGGCCAGCGCCAGACGTCCGGCGCCTCGACGCCCGCAGCGCCCGTCACCACTGCTTCGACCCGCACCGCCTCGGCCGCGGCGTAGGGCTCGACCACCTCGCGCACGAACTGCAGCAGGCTCATCCGCTCGTGCACCTCGTCGGTGGCGTCGGGCATCTCGGCGAGGCGCCGCAGGATATCGCGGCAGCGCTGCGCCTGGGCGATCAGGAGCTCGGCGTCGTCGCGCCACGGCCCTTCCGGGACCTCGCGGGCCATCTCCTTGGCGACCACGGCGATGGTGGCGAGCGGGGTGCCGAGCTCGTGCGCGGCGGCGGCGGCCAGCGCGCCCAGCGCCGACATCCGCTGCTCGCGCGCCAGCACGGTCTCGGTGACGTTGAGCGCCAGCTCCATGCGCGCCGCCTCGGAGGCTGCCTGGTGGGCGTAGCCGGCCGCGAACGCGATGCCGAGGATCAGCGCGATGGCGAGGCCGAAGCGATAGACGAACGGCAGCACCAGCGTCTCGCCGGCGACCCAGGGCAGCGGCAGGGCGGTGAGGGCCAGCATGAGGGTGGCGGCGATCGCCAGCCCCGCCAGCGCGCCGGCGTAGCGCACCGGCAGGCTGGCGCCGGCCAGCGTCACCGGCGCGATCAGCAGCAGCGCGAACGGGTTGGCGATGCCGCCGGTGAGGTAGAGCAGCGCCGCCAGCTGCACGATGTCGAAGGCGAGCTGCGCGGCCGCCTCCCAGTCGCGCGCCGTGCGCCGGCTGATCGGGTTCAGCGTCAAGAGTAGGTTGAGCCAGGCGCCGACGCCCACCACCACGGCGCAGGCGGCGTAGGGCGCCGGGAAGCGCAGCACCTGCGCGGTCACCGCCAGGGTGGTCGCCTGGCCGGCCAGCGCCAGCCAGCGCAGGGTGATCAGGGTGCGGACGCGGAGCCGTCCGGCCCTCGGCGCGGCGATCGCCGCCGCGGCTTGCGCGGCCGCCTGCCCCAGCGTATCCGGACCGGGTTTGACGGGGGCCGGCGGTACGGACGAAGGCGCGGATGCCATGGCCATCAACGGCTTGCAGATTGGGCCCGGAAGCGGGACCGGTCAAAGGCGACGTGCGCTGAAGCTTGCACATCTGGCCAGCGCGCTGGCGCTGATCGGGTTCCCGATGGCGCTCGGGGGTTGCGTCCAGCACGGCGCGACGGGCGTCCAAGCCGCCGCGAATGCGAACGGTCCCGGCGGCCCGTTCACGCTGGTCGATCAGGACGGCCGGCCGGTCGATCAGCGGGTGCTGAACGGCAAGTGGAGCATCGTCTTCTTCGGCTACACCTTCTGCCCGGACTTCTGCCCGACCACGCTGACCACGCTCGGCAAGGCGATGGACGCGCTGGGGCCGAAGGCGAAGGACACGCAGGTGGTGTTCATCACCGTCGATCCCGCTCGCGACACGCCGGCCGAGTTGAAGACCTACCTCTCCAGCCGCGCTTTCCCGAAGAACATCATGGGCCTGACCGGCACCCAGGCGCAGATCGCCCAGGTCGCCAAGGAATACCTGGTCTACTACCAGAAGGAGGGGACCGGCCCGAACTATACGATGGACCACTCCACCGCCATCTACATCATGGACCCGCAGGGCAGGTTCCACGGCGTCATCGCCGACGGCCTGACGCCGGATCAGGACGCGCAGGCGATCTCGCAGGCGATGAGCGGGGCGGCGTAGCGGCGCCGGCGCCGAGGGCCCCCTTAGTCCGCTTCGCGGACATTTCCCCCGAAGAGGGCAAAGGACGCCTCCAGTTCCGCCCGCTGCTTCTTCGTCAGTCCCGCGCGGACGAGGTCGTAGGACCCCGCGGCGAGGCGCTCGGTCGCGGCGGCGGGCACGTCGGCGTCCAGCTCAACGCAGATCCAGAAGCGGCGGTCGAGGTGCGAGCGGTGGCCGACGCCGGCGTACTGCTCCTTCAGTATCTCGACCAGGTGTGGGTCGCACTTCAGGATCACCCGTTCCCCGCCGCGCACCTGCAGGATGGCGAAGGTCTTGCCCATCACCTTGTAGTCCAGAACGAGCGGACCCTTCGTGGACTTGGGGTGCGACCTCGAGAGGGTCGTGGCGCCCGGCATAGCGTCCAGGACCGTTTTCAGTGCGGCGACGCGTTCGCTGAGATCCATGGTCTCGCTCTCTCCGGGGGAAACCTAACCCGGCGACGGGCGCGGGCAAGCGCGCGGCGCGCCAACCCCCCTCCACCACGCTTCGCGTGGTCCTCCTCCCCCGCGCTCTGCGGCGCGGGGGAGGAGTGCGCGGGTGCGACAAGCTGCGCCGCAGAACGCTGGACTTCGTTCACGATCGTCACGATATTGTTGCAGCGCACAATCGAGGTCCGATGCTCTACACCCTGCACGAGGCGGCCTACAATTCGGCGACGCCGATCCGCATGGCCGCGCGGGCGGCGCGGGACTTCTGGGGCTCGCCCCTGAACCCGGCCGGCGCCTCGAAGTGGGGCCGCACCCTCTACGCCTCGGCCGACCTGGTCGCCAATCTGACACGCCGCTACGGCCGTCCGGCCTGGGGCATCGAGCGCGTGACGGTGAACGGCGAGCCCGTGGCGGTGCGCGACGAAGTGGTCTGGTCCAGCGCCTGGGTGAAGTTGCGGCGCTTCTCGCGCGAGACCGTCGACCTGCGCCGCGCCCGCGCGGCGCTCGCCGCGCCGCCGCTGCTCATCGTCGCGCCGCTCTCCGGCCACTACGCCACGCTGCTGCGCGGCACCGTGCAGACCTTCCTCAAGGACTTCGACGTCTACGTCACCGACTGGTCGAACGCCCGCGACGTGCCGCTGATCGAGGGCCGTTTCGGCTTCGACGACTACATCGACCAGGTCACCCAGATGCTGCGCCACATCGGCGAGCGGGCGCACGTGATCGCGGTCTGCCAGCCGGGTCCGCCGGTGCTGGCCGCCGCCGCGCTGATGGCCGAGGACGGCGATCCGCACCGGCCGGCCAGCGTCAGCTTCCTAGGGCTCGCCGATCGACGCGCGGTTCGCGCCCACGGCGACCAACAAGCTCGCCGAGGACAAGCCGTTCTCCTGGTTCCAGCAGGCGATGATCTACACCGTGCCGCCGCCCTATCCGGGCATGCTGCGGCGCGTCTATCCGGGCTTCGTGCAGCTCTACAGCTTCATCTCGATGAACGTGGAGCGCCACCAGGCCGCCCACCACCGCTACTTCGACCATCTGGTCAGCGGCGACGGCAATTCCGCCGAGCGGCACCGCGAGTTCTACGACGAATACCTGTCGGTGCTGGACCTCACCGAGGAGTTCTACCTGCAGACCGTCGACGTGGTCTTCCAGCGCTACCTGTTGCCGAAGGGCGAGCTGATCCATCGCGGGCGGCCGGTGCGGCTGGCGGCGATCACCGACGTGGCGGTGATGAGCGTCGAGGGCGAGAACGACGACATCTCCGGCGTCGGCCAGACCCAGGCGGTGCACGCCCTCACGCCGAACCTGCCGGACGCGCTGCACGAGCTTTGGGTGCAGCCGAAGGTCGGCCACTACGGCGTCTTCAACGGCCGCCGCTTCGAGGCCGAGATCTACCCGCGCATCCGCGATTTCGTCGGGCGCGCCGAAGCGGCGGTGGCGGGGTAGGCCCTAAGCGCCGATGCCGCCGCCTTGCGCCCCCTCCACCACCCGCCTGCGGCGGGCGGTCCCCCTCCCCCGTTCCGCTTCGCTGCACGGGGCAGGAAAATCGGGGCTGAGCCGCTTCGCTCCTGCCCCGCACCGCAGAGTGCGGGGGAGGTGGATCGGCGCGCTGCAAGCGCGGCGAGACGGAGGGGGCGCAAGGCCGCGTCAACGGCCCGAGAATTACCGCTCCGAGAACATCACGCCGCCCTTCATCTTGGTCTCGCGCGGGGCCTCGATGATGGTGACGGTGACCGCGTCGATCGGGGCGTTGAAGTGCTTGACGACGGCGGCGGTGATGTCGGCGCAGAGGGCCTTCTTCTGCTCCGCCGAGCGGCCCTCGACGGCGTGGACGATGACTTCGGGCATGGCGGCGGATCCCTTCAAGTTGCGGGATCGAGGCGTAGCCGGCCGCCCGGACGCTCGCAACGGCCTTGACGGTGGTCATTTCGCCTGTGCTGGCTGCCCCGGTCGGCCGGCGGCCGGCGGGTCTTTGACATCGTTGATCCAGGCGAACGGCGGCTCCGATCGAGGCAGGAGACCGCTATTTGTGGTGATTTGTGGTGGCGAGCGCGGTGCGCCGGCCACCATCCGGGCGCCGTAGTTAACGGCCGCTTTACGGTAGAATCTGCGGTCAGGCCGCCGCCTTCCACCCCTCGCTGACCGGGTCGCCGGCGATGCGGGAGTGGTACATGACGCGCGGCTTGGTCATGTCCCAGGGGCAGGCGCGGTGCATCAGCGCGCGGTTGTCCCAGACCACCGCGTCGCCGGCCGTCCACTCGTGGTGATGGACGCGCGGGGGCTGGACGGCGAAGTCGGCCAGTTCCTGCAGCAGGCGCTCGGATTCGGCTGGATCGAGGCCAGGGACGCCGTAGGCGTGGCGCCCGACCATCAGGCAGCGGCGGTGCGTCTCGGGATGGACCTTCACCAGCGGCCTAAGCGGCGGCGTCTCCTGGTCCATCCCGTAGCCCTTGTAGTCGCCCAGGCCGACCTTGCCCTGGCTGTAGCGCAGCGAGTGGTAAGCCTTCATGTCCGCGATGCGCGACTTCACGCCGTCGTCGAGCGCGTCATAGGCGGCGCGCATGTCGGCCCAGCCGGTCTCGCCGCCTTCGTCGGGCGCCACATGGCAGGTGAACACGGCGCCCTTGGCCTGCACCGGCATGTAGGTGGAATCGCAGTGCCAGCCCATGTTGCCCTTCAGCACCTTGATCACGTCGTCGGCGGCATCCTCGGGGCGGACGGAGCCGTCGGCGCGGACGTTGCTGATCGGGGCGATCTCGAACTCCGGCGCGCCGAAGCGCTTGGCGAAAGCGATCTGCTCGCTCGCGGGTCAGGTGCTGGCCGGGGAAGATCAGCAGGGCGTACTCGAGCCAGGTCCGGTAGAGCGCGTCGAACTCGGCGTCGCTGAGCTCGGCGAGCTTCAGGTTGGTGACGATCGCGCCGAAGCTGGCGTCCAGCGGCCGGATGTCGAACGGCGAAAGGTCCATCGGACGGTCCTCCTGCCGAGAGCCTAGCACGCTCGCGGCGGGACGCCTCTTTCTTGTGCTCAGATCCGGGGCCGCGTGGACCGGCGTATGGGCCTAGGTTGGTCGGCCGGACTGGCGCGCCGGGCTCGGAAGGCCGGCCGCTTCCTTTGCTTCGTCGTCTGAGATGAGCGCGTCGAAGTCGAAGATCTCGCGCTGCAGATTCTTGATTGCATCGGCCGACACATCGACACCGGCCGACTTTAGGCTGAGAGCGCCCTGGTCGAACATTTCCAACTGGAGAATTAGCATTTGGCGCAATTGGCGCCAGCGTTCGACAACGACAGGATCAGCTCGCATGGGCTTGATATAGGCGCGCGCAGCTTCGCCGCCAATATCTTGGTCTTTGTTCAGTTTTATTTATGAGCAAATGAACTATTGCGCCGGTTCCGTGCTATGTACGGATGGTTCGGTTCGACGCGCTCGGCGCCGTCCCGGCGCGAAAGCACAGCACCATGCCCAGCCTGCCCCGCCCGATCCTGCGCACCAACGCAGGCCTCACCGACCCTCGCTCGACAGGCGCAGCCCCTCCGGGGCGCGTGCGGGACATATTGGCCGTCCGGGGCACGATGAAGACCCGGTCATGACCGCAATCGCTTCCGCGACGCCGGGCGCCACGCTCCGAGGGCCCGGCGGGGACGCCGTCGAAGCGCTGCAGCTCGAACGTCAGAACGCCTACCTCAAGCTGAGGTGCGCGCAGCTGCAGGAGGACGTGACCAACCTCGACGCGCACGTCATCCGCCTCCAACAGGAACTCGAGCGCCTGCGTGGCCGACGCGCCGATGGGCTCGGAAGCGCACGTCCGTGAGGCTCACCGCCGGTCAACTCAAGGCGTTGCGCAACCTCTCCAGCAAGAAGGCTGGACTGGAAGTCGGCTGGATCGTGATCGCCGACGCGCTCGGGCTGACCGATCTGGGATTCGCCGCCCGCAACCGCAGCGGCTGGCAGATCACCGCCGCCGGCGCGTCGCTGCTGGCGCACCAAGATGAAAGCGCGGGGTCGCTACCGGCCGCGCCGCTCCGATCCTGAGGTCCCCGATGCGCCAGAACCCGAGACAAGCCCTGCGCCGCGGACGCTGCGCCGTCCTTTGGGAAAGCACCGTGATCGGGACCGCGGAGATTCGCTACTTCGTCCAGGGCCTCGGGACGCGCAGGTACGATTCCAACGACTTCGGCGCGTTGCCGAACGCCGAGCGCTACTTCGAGCTCATCGAGGAAACCGGGCCGAAGGCGGCCACGGGGTTCGGATGGCGCGAGGGCTTCGGCTTCCTGTGACCCAGCAGTCATCCCGGAAGCTCGCGCGAGCGAGCTGTCCGGGACCTGCTTTCAGCCATCGTTCCTAGTAGATCCCGGACAAGCGCTGCGCGCTTTCCGGGATGACAAACTCTAGGCCAGGATGCGCGCCTCGCGGCCGCCGCGCACCAGCGAGCCAGGCAGCGCGCCGGTGGGCTCGCCGTCCTCGAACGTCACCTGGCCGGACTTCACCGTATAGCGATAGCCGTCGGCGCGCTGCACGAGGCGCCGCCCGCCCGCCGGCAGGTCGTAGACCGCCTCGGGCCGGTAGAGCCGCAGGTTGTCGAAGTCGATGACGTTGACGTCGGCCAGGAGGCCCGCCTTCAGCTGGCCGCGGTCGGAGAGGCCGTAGGCCATCGCGGTGTCGCGGGTCAGCTTGCGGACCAGGAACTCGACCGGGAAGCGCTCGCCCTTGGTGCGGTCGCGGCCCCAGTGGGTCAGGATGAAGGTCGGCATGCCGGCGTCGGCGATGACGCCGCAGTGGGCGCCGCCGTCCGAGAGCCCGAACACCACGTTCGGGTGCTGCATGTTCTTGCGGAAGAAGTCGAAGTTGTAGGTCACGTAGCCGCCCAGCGGCTGGTAGAAGAGCTCGCGCCCGCCGTCGCGGATCAGCAGGTCGTACATCATCTCCTTGGGCGAAACGCCGGCCGCCTCGGCCATGCCGGCGACGCTTTGCGAGCGGTCCGGCTCGTAGTTGGGCTTATCGCCGAGCGGGAAGACCCGGTAGAGGAACTCGTCCGAGCCCAGCGCCATCGGGCCGTTGCGGAAGCTCGGCGCCTCGGCCAGCAGCGCGGCGCGGATCTCCGGCCGCTGCATCATCGCGACCTTCTCATCCAGCGGCAGGTGGGCGATGTCGCGCCGGTAGGTCGGGTGGCTGGCGAAGATGTTGAGGCTGGAGGTCAGGCCGTGCAGCACGCCGGTCGGCCGGCCGGCGATCTGCGGGCGGATCTCCATCCCCTCGCGCCGCGACTCTTCGGCGATGTTGTACATCTTATTGCCTTCGTAGGCGCCGGCGGAGGTGGCGACCATGGTCACCGGCAGGCCGCTGGCCTTGGCGAAGGCCTTCACCCACTGCCACTCGTCGTCCTCGCCGAGGTGGTCGCTGACCAGCTCGTAGACGCCGTGGCTGAGGCCCTTCATCGCCATGCCGAGCGCCAGCATCTCGTCGGAGCCGGCGAAGGTGCCGGGCACGTGGACGCCCTTGACGTCGCGGTGCAGCAGCGTGCGCGAGGTGGAGAAGCCGAGCGCGCCGGCCGCCACGCCCTCGCGCACCAGCTCCGCCATCTGGGCGATCTCGGCCTCGTTCGGCACGTAGTCGGTGTTGCAGCGCTCGCCGAGCACGTAGGCGCGCACGGCGCCATGCGGCACCTGGGTCCCGACGTCGATGGCGCGCGGCATCGCCTCCAGCGCGTCGAGGTATTCGGGGAAGCGCTCCCACTTCCAGTCGATGCCCTCGGCGAGCGCCGAGCCGGGGATGTCCTCGACGCCTTCCATCAGCTCGATCAGGAAGTCGTGGTGGTCGGGGCGCACCGGCGCGAAGCCGACGCCGCAGTTGCCCATCACCGCGGTGGTGACGCCGTGCCAGCTGGAGGGCGCCAGCAGCGGGTCCCATGTGGCCTGGCCGTCGTAGTGGGTGTGGATGTCCACGAAGCCGGGCGTCACGATCATGCCGCGCGCGTCGATCTCGCGCCTGGCGGGGCCGAGGTTCTGGCCCACCTCGACGATGCGGTCGCCGTCGATGGCGACGTCGCCCACGAACGGCGCCTCGCCGGTCCCGTCGTAGATGGTCCCTCCACGGATGATCAGGTCCCGCATCGGCCGCCTCCTCGCACGCGAATGCCGCGCATTTTCGCCAGAGAGTACGCCGGCGCCCCGAAGGAAGCGCAAGAACTCAATTTCTCCTGCCCCGCGAAGCGGGGGAGGGGGACCGCGCGGAGCGCGGTGGAGGGGGCTCTCCTCCGAGGCGCGGCCTTGCGCCCCCTCCGTCACGCTGTCGCGTGACACCTCCCCCGTCGTCTTCGCAACGGGTGAGGAGCGACTCAGTCAGCGCGTTGCAGCTCCCTGAGCGGGCGGAAGCTGATCAGCTCGATGTGCTCGGTCGCGAGCAGCGCCGCGATCTGCGGGTCCAGGGCGCAGGCGTGGTCGTCGACGCGGACCTGGGCGGCGTCGAGGTCGTAGCCGCGCAGCTCGGGGCCTTCGAGCACAGGGTGGATCAGGAACTCGGTCACGCCGGGCGCCATCGCCGGCACGCGGCGCTTCATCAGCTCGGTGGTCGGGCTCTTCCAGCGGAAGTGGAAGTCGTCCGGGTAGACGACGCCGGCCGCGTCGGCGGGGCCGCGCACCGGGAAGCCGAGCGCCTGCTCCGCGCCCTTGCCGGCCATCCGCACCGGCAGGTCGTAGGCCTCGGCGAGCTCGAGATAGAGCTCGTAGCAGCGCTGGTTGGTCTGGTTGACGCCCATGTGGCTGTCGAGGTGGGTGACGTCGACGCCCCAAGCGAGCGCCTGGTCGATCTGGGCGCGGCACTCGGCGGCGATGTCTTCGATGCGGGCCTTGGCCCAGACCTCGGCGGCGGTGCGGGGCAGGAAGCCCTCGTCGTCGTGCAGCGAGGCGGCGCCGGTCAGCGAGCGCCAGCGGTAGGTGGGATACTCGGCGGTCAGCGTCAGGTGCACGCCGACATCCTTGCCGGCGAAGAGCCGCGCGCCCTCCAGCGCCCAGCGGCAGGGGACCATCAGCGTGGCGCTGGTGGCGCAGCCCGTCTCCACCGCCTCGAGCGCGGCGAGGTTGGCGGCATGGCTGGAGCCGAGGTCGTCGCAGTTGAGGATGACGAGGCGCGCGTCGGGGGCGTAGCCCAGGCGCTCGACCAGGGATGTGGCTTGCGGGTCCATCGCGGCGCCTCCTTTTCGAAGCGGCTCCGCCTTGCCAGCAGATTGTGAGTTCACGCAAGGCGGCTCAGCGCCTTAGGTCAGGCCATGTTCCAGCGCGCGATTCGGCACGCCGACGGCGATCTGATCGAGGTGGGCGCGGTGCGGGTGCGCCTCACCGTCAGCCGCCGCGCCCGCCGCGTCTCGCTGCGCGTCGACCGGGCGAAGGGCGAGGTGCTGGCGATCGCGCCCAATCCGCGGCGGCTTTCCGAGGCGGTCGCCTTCGCCCACGAGCGCCACGCCTGGATCGCCGAGCGCGCGGTCGAGCTGAAGCCGCCGACCCGGTTGGCGCCGGGGCTGGCAGTCGCGCTGTTCGGCGAGCCCTGCCAGCTCGGACGCGCGCCGGGCCGGGCGAGCCTGGAGGGCGACGGCTGGGAGCGCGGCGGGCGCCTCAGGCTCGGCGCGGACGAGACCGCCTACGCCGCCGCGATCGTCGGCCTCCTCAAGCGCGAGGCGAGGGCCTGGTTCGCGCCGAGGCTCGCGCGGCACTGCGGCGTGCTGGGCGTCGAGACGCCGAGGTTCGGCCTCGGCGATCCGCGCACCCGCTGGGGCTCCTGCTCGCCGGCCCAAGGGCGGCCGACGCGGCCGCGATCCGGCTCTCCTGGCGCCTGGCGCTGGCGCCGCCGCAGGTCGCCGACTACGTCGCCGCCCACGAGTGCGCGCACCTCATCGAGGCCAACCATGGCCCGCGTTTCTGGGCCGAGGTCCGCCGCCTGGTCGGCGACGAGCGCCCGCACCGCGCCTGGCTGCGCACCCATGGGGCCGAGCTGCACAGGTTCGGCGGTTAGGGCTGGCGGTCAGAACGGTGGCGGGCCGCCTTGGGAGGGGGTCTCGGGGCGCAGCGTGGGCGGCGGGCCGGCGGCTTGCGGGACCTCGTCGGGGACCGGCGCTTCGGCGGCCGGGGCGGTGTTCTCGTCGCCGGTGATCAGGTTGCCGATCAGATCGGGCTGGGCGGGCGCCGGCGCCGCGCCGCCGGGGATCGCCTCGGCGCGGATGTGCGGCAGCACCGGGGCCATGAAGCTCTTCCAGATCTCCGCCGGCGCCGCGCCGCCGGTGACCCGCTTCATCGGGGTGTTGTCGTCGCGCCCGACCCAGACCGCGGCCACGAAGCCGCCGGTGAAGCCGACGAACCAGGCGTCGCGGTAGTCGCTGGTGGTGCCGGTCTTGCCAGCGATGTCGTAGCCGCCGATCTTGGCGCGCCCGCCGGTGCCGCTCGCCACCACCTGGCGCATCATCTCGGTCATCTCCGAGAGCGCCGGCTGGCCGATCACCGACTGCAGCTGGTCCTGCGCCACGCCGTGGTCGTACAGCACCTGGCCGCCGGCGGTGCGGATGCGCTCGATGCCATAGGGGTGGACGCGATAGCCGCCGTTGGCGAACGCATCGTACGCCTCGGCCATCTCCAGCGGCGAGACCTCGACCGCGCCCAGCGCCATCGAGGGGTCGGTCTGGATCTGTGATGAGATGCCGAGCCGGTGGGCGGTATTGGCCACATTGTTGGTGCCGACCTCGTTGGCGAGCCGCGCCGCCACGGTGTTGATCGACTGGGCGAGCGCGGTCTCCAGGGTGATCTGGCCGAGATACTTGCCGGTGTAGTTCTTCGGCGACCAGTTGCCGATGGTGATCGGCGCGTCGACCACCGGTTCGCTCGGCGTGTGGCCGGCCTCCATGGCGGTCAGGTAGACGAACGGCTTGAACGCCGAGCCGGCCTGGCGCTGCGCCTGCGTCGCGCGGTCGAACTGGCTGTCGGCATATGAGGCGCCGCCGACATAGGCGCGGATGCGGCCCTCGCCGTCGAGCGCCACCAGCGCACCCTGCTGCACGCCCTGGTCGGCATGGGCGGCGACGCCTGTCCGCACCGACTGCTCGGCGGCGGCCTGGATTGGCAGGTCGAGCGTGGTCTCGACCACCAGGTCCTCGGTGGGCTCCTTGCCGAAGAGCGCGCGCACCTGGCCGTCGAGCCAGTCGGTGAAGTACTGCGCGCGCTGGCTGGCCAGCGTCGCCGAGACGTGCACCGGCGTTGCGAACGCCGCGTCGCGCTGCGCCGGGGTGATCGCGTGGGTTTCGACCATCGCGTTCAGCACCTCGGTGGCGCGCTTGGCGGCGCGCTCGGAGTTGGCGGCGGGGTTGTAGCGCGACGGCCCCTTCATGGTGGCCGCCAGCAGCGCCGCCTCGCCGAGCGTGAGCTGCGAGGCGGACTTGTTGAAGTAGCGCTGCGAGGCCGCCTCGATGCCGTAGGCGCCGCCGCCGAAGTTCACCCGGTTGAGGTAGAGCGCGAGGATCTGCTTCTTCGAGAACTTGGTCTCCAGCCACACCGCCAGGATCAGCTCCTGCACCTTGCGGCGCACGCTCTGGGTGGGGGTGAGGAAGAGGTTGCGGGCGAGCTGCTGGGTGATCGTCGAGCCGCCCTGCAGCGTCTGGCCGTGGTGGGTGAGGTTGTAGAACTCGGCGCGCACCATGCCCCACGGGTTGAAGCCGAAGTGGTGGTAGAACTGGCGGTCCTCGATGGCGATGAAGGCGGCCGGCACATAGGGCGGCAGCTGGTCGAGGTCGACCGGCGGCGATTCCTGGCTGCCGCGCACGGCCACCAGCGCGCCGGAGCGGTCGAGGTAGGAGATCGAGGGCTGGCGCTGGACGTTGTTGAGCGTCGAGGTGTCGGGCAGGCCCGTGGCGAACACCGCCAGGAACGCGACGACGAAGATCAGGCCCCAGACGCCCAGCACCAGCGACCAGTAGACGAAGGCCTGGAATGGAGTGCGTCGGGCGCGGGGCGCGCCGGAGTTGGCCATGTCGTCTGCTCGCGCTGCTTCTTGAGGAGCGCCCTACCCCGCAGCGCTCATTATCCGATGCCCATGGGACGCTCCAGCCGGTTGAGGCGGCGTTAAGGCCCGTTAAGCATGCGGCTAAACGTCAGATCGTCTCGAGCGCCACCGCGGCGTCCCGCGCCGCGCCGGCCATGGTCGCGTCGAGCGTCGCAACGCGCGCGCCGAGCCGTCTCGCGACTGCCAGGTGGAGGGCGTCCGGCGCACGCACCCTGGTTTGCCCTCGGCGAATGAGATCGCGGGCGAACTCGAAGTCGGCGCGCAGCACGGGCGCCTGCTCCACGGCCATCAGCCAGGCGTCAAGGCTCTGTTCCGCAAGCAGCCGCCGATCTCGCGTGATCTGGCCAACCCGCTCCTGACCTGCAGCCGCCGAGCTGAACTCAGACACGGTCCAATAGCTGAGCGTCGGCGGCTCGGTGACAGCACGGAGCCAAGTCAAGACACGGGCGGAGTGAACGTCCGGAAGGAACACGGACACAACGACGCTGGTGTCCAGATAGATCAATAACGGTAGTCGTCGCGCATGGCGCGGATCAGGGCGGTGGAGTCGAAGCTCGGATCGTTGGTCTTCACCTGGTGACGCTTCAGCCACTCGATATCATTGAAAGCCCTGGGTCGATCGGAGCATTCGACCGCCGGCGGGTCCGCAACGATCTTGGCGACCCGTTTGCCGCGGCGCGTGATCGTGACCTCCTCGCCGGCGACCGCCCGGTCCACGAGCTTCGGCAGGTTGTTCTTCGCCTCGGCGATCGAGTAGTCGGCCATGCGGGCAACATAGCCATCTAGATGGCCGTTGTCGAATCTCGCGGGTCTGCCATAGCAGGGCGATGGCCGCCGACCTCGATTCCGCCCGCGAGATCCTGCGCCGCGTCTTTGGCCATGCGGACTTCCGCGGACTGCAGGCCGGCGTGGTGGCCGAGGCGCTGGCGGGGCGCAGCGCGCTCGCGGTGCTGCCGACCGGTGGCGGCAAGAGCGTCTGCTACCAGGTCCCGGCGCTGGTCCGGCCAGGACTGGCGCTGGTGGTCTCGCCGCTGATCGCGCTGATGAGCGACCAGGTAGAGGCCCTGAAGCAGGCGGGCGTCGCCGCCGCCCGGATGGATTCCGGTCTCGAACCTGCCGAGCGCGACGCGACCTGGCGGCGGGTGGAAGCCGGCGAGCTGAAGCTGCTCTACGTGGCGCCCGAGGGCCTGATGGGCGAGGCGGTGATGCGGCGCCTCGAGCGGACGGACTTGTCGCTGATCGCCATCGACGAGGCGCACTGCGTCAGCCAATGGGGCCACGACTTCCGGCCCGACTACCGGGCGCTCGGCCGCCTGGCGGACCTCTTCCCCGGCGTGCCGCGCCTGGCGCTGACCGCGACGGCCGACGCCCGCACCCGCGAGGACATCCGCGCCCAGCTGCGGCTGGAGGATGCGCGCGAGTTCGTCGCCAGCTTCGCGCGGCCGGAGCTGGCGCTGGCGGCCGAGCGCAAGCACCGCGGGCATGGCCGCGTCGTCGAGCTGGTGCGGGCGCGGGCCGGCCGCTCGGGCATCGTCTACGCCGGCACGCGGGACGGGACCGAGGCGCTCGCCGAAGAGCTGGCGTCGCACGGCCTGCCGGCCAGGGCCTACCACGCCGGGCTCGACAAGAAGCTGCGCAACGAGCGCCTGGCCTGGTTCCTCGCCGAGGACGGGGCGGTGATGGTGGCGACGATCGCCTTCGGCATGGGCATCGACAAGCCGGACGTCCGCTTCGTGATCCACGCCGATCCGCCCGCCTCGATCGAGGCCTACTGGCAGGAGGTCGGCCGCGCCGGCCGCGACGGCGCGCCCGCCGAGGGCATCACCCTCTACGGCCCCGCCGACATGAACTGGGCGCTGCGCCGGATCGGCTCTCGGGGCCTGCCCGACGAGGTGCGCCAAGTGCAGGTGCGCAAGGTGCGCCAGCTCTACGCCATGCTGGAGGGGCTCTCCTGCCGCGCCGCCGCCGTGCGCCGCTACTTCGGCGAGGAAGACGCCGAGCCGTGCGGGGTCTGCGACATCTGCGTCGCGCCGGTCGAAGGCGTCGACGCCACCGAGGCCGCCCAGAAGGCGCTCTCGGCCGTGCATCGCCTCGCCGGACGCGTCGGGCGCGGCCGCATCGTCGACCACCTGATGGGCAAAACCAAGGACGCGAGCGACTTCGAGGTCGGGACTCTCGACGTTTGGCGTCGGCCGCGAGTTCAGCCCCGCCGGCTGGCGCGAGCTGATCGATCGGCTGCTGTTCGAAGGGCTGCTGATCGAGGACCCGAACGACGGGCGCCCGCTGATCGGCCTCGGCGACGCCGCCGCGGTGCGCGCGGTCTATCGCGGCGAGCGCAAGGTGACGATGCGCCGGGCGCTGGAGGCGCACGACCTCACCACCCGCTCAGGACGTCCGCGCAAGCGCCGCGGCGGCGTTCCGCTGGAGATCACCGAGCGCGACGCGCCGCTGTTCGAGGCGCTGCGCGCCTGGCGCCGCAGCGTCGCCGCCGCCCAGGCCGTGCCGCCCTACGTGATCTTCGCCGACCGGACGCTGGCCGAGATCGCCCGCGAGCGGCCCGGCAGCCGCGCGGCGCTGGGCGAGGTGAACGGGGTCGGCGAGGCGAAACTGGCGCATTATGGCGCGGCCGTGCTGGGCATCGTCAGCGAGCACGCCTGAAGCGAGGGAGACTGGAGCGATGACGGCTGCCGACGAGCTGATCGAGATGCGCGGCCTGCGCTTCCACTATCGCGACTGGGCGCCTCAGCGCGCCGGGGCGCCGGACCTCGTGCTGCTGCACGGCTTCACCGGCCACGCCCGCTCCTGGGACGCGTTCGCCGAGGGCATGACCGATCGCTACCGCGTCCTGGCGCTCGACCAGCGCGGCCACGGCGAGACCGCCTGGGCGGGCGCCGACAAGTACGGCGTCGGCGAGATGGTCGACGACCTGGCCGCCTTCGTCGCGGCGCTTGGACTGCGGGGCTTCACGCTGCTGGGACTTTCGATGGGCGGCAACGTGGCGATCCACTATGGCGGGCGACGGCCGCCGGAGCTGTCGCGCCTGGTCATCGTCGATATCGCCCCGGAGATCGTCCCGGCCGGGGCAAGCCGCATCCAGACCGGCGTCCGGAGCGGGGACGTGTTCGAACTCGCGCGACGAGGCCTTCGCGGCGGCCCGCGCGGCGAACCGGACGCCGCCCGAGGCGCATCATCGTCACCGGGTCGACCACAGCCTGATGCGGACCGACGACGGGCGCTGGACCTACCGCTACGATCGCGCCCTGCGCTCCCCGAGCACGGTCCGCGCCAGGGACCCGGACGCCGGCTGGCGCGCGGTCGCCAACATCAGCGTGCCGACGCTTCTGATACGCGGCGAGCGTTCCGACGTCCTCTCGCCCGAGCTGGCGCAGCGGATGCTGGAGGCGAACGCCAATATCCAGATGACGACCGTCGCGGGGTCCGGCCACAGCGTTCCGCTGGATGCGCCCGACGGCTTCCTGGCCGCCTGCCGCGCGTTCCTGCCGGGCGAAGACTAGGCGCCGGCGAGCGCGGCCTGGATCGCGTCTAGCTGGCCGGCGAGGCCGGGCGTCGTCGCCGGGAACACGCCATCGATGGCGGCCGTGCCGACCGTGAACGCGTGGGCGCCCGCCAGCCGGACCGCGGCGATACGCTCGGGCCGATCGATGGATCCCGCCACCACGACGGGCTTGCCCACCGCTGCGCAGACCTGGCGGGCCAGCGCCGCGCCATCGTGATCCGAGCGGTAGGCCAAGAGGTCGAGGCCGTCGACGCCCGGCAGCGCGGCGATGTCGCGGGCGCTGGCGACGATCTCGTCCGGCGAGCCGGCGAGTGCGCTGGGGTGGCCGACCACGCGCCCGACGAACGGGAAGTAGCGCACGCCGGCGCCCTCGACCCGCCGGCCCACGACCTCCGGCCGCACGCCCCCCATCAGCACGTCCACGCCGAGCGTCAGCGCCAACTCCGCCGACGCGAGCTCGCTGGCGGGGCCGAGGCTGACGACCTCGAGGTAGGTGGTCACGCCGGCCGTGCGCAGCTGGTCGGTGAGCGACTTCAACTGCGCCGGCGAGGCGCCGGTGTCCTTGAAGCCGATGTGGCGCGCGCCGGCGGCGATCGCCTCACGCGCCGCCTCGCCCGCATTCGGCACGGTGGCGTCGTTGCGGGTCAGCATGAAGATGAACAGCGGTTCTGGCATGAGCGCGGGTCTGGCGGCGCGGCTCGCCGGCTTGACGCTTTCTATCCCGGTAGTGGCGCGGCGTCTCAGAGGATCGGCGAGACGCCGCGCCGGCTTAGATATCCACCTCGGCGTCCAGGGCGTTGTCCTGGATGAACTCGCGGCGGGGCTCGACCAGGTCGCCCATCAGGCGGGTGAACATGTCGTCCGCGTCGTCGGCGTGGCTGACCTTCACCTGCAGGAGGGTGCGGGCGTTGGAATCGAGCGTGGTTTCCCAGAGCTGCTCCGGGTTCATCTCGCCGAGCCCTTTGTAGCGCTGGATGGTGAGGCCGCGCCGCCCGGCTTCGAAGATCGCGTCCACCAGATCGAGCGGGCCGCGGATCGGCTGCGCGCGGTCGCGGCGGCGGAACGTCGCCGTCTCGCTGAACGGCCCGGCGAGCGCCTTGACCCGCTCGGCCAGGCGCCGCGCGTCGGCCGAGTGGCTGAGCAGGTCGTCGAGCACGATCCGCTCGGTGACGCCGCGCCGGGTGCGCGAGAACACGTAGCCGCCCTCGCCGCGCTCGCCGGACCAGGGTCCGTCGCCTTCCTCGGCATAGAGGTCGAAGCGGGCCGCCGCCGCGGCCGGGTCGGGCGTCTCGCCGAACAGGCCGGCCAGCGCCGCCTGCTCGATGGCGAAGGCCGGCGCGCGGGCGGCGAGCCGCTCGACGGCGGCCTTGGCGCCCCGCGAGGCGGCGACCAGCGACTCCAGATCGCGGGCGGTGCGGCGCTCGCCGTTCGCCAGGTCGAGCTCGGCGCCGTCCAGCCCCTCCTCGACCAGGAAGCCTTCCAACTCCGGATCGTCCTTCAGGTAGCGCGAGGACTTGCCCTTGCTGGCCTTATAGAGCGGCGGCATGGCGATATAGAGATAGCCGCGCTCGATCACCTCGCGCATCTGCCGGTAGAAGAAGGTCAGCAGCAGGGTGCGGATGTGGGCGCCGTCGACGTCGGCGTCGGTCATCACGATGATCCGGTGGTAGCGGATCTTGCCGATGTCGAAATCGTCCGCGCCGATGCCGGCGCCCAGCGCCGTGATCAGGGTGCCGATCTGCTCGGAGCCCAGCATCTTGTCGAACCTGGCGCGCTCGACGTTGAGGATCTTGCCCCGCAGCGGCAGCACCGCCTGGTTCTCACGGTTGCGCGCCTGCTTGGCCGAGCCGCCGGCCGAGTCACCCTCGACCAGGAAGATCTCGGACTTGGCCGGATCCTTCTCCTGGCAGTCGGCGAGCTTGCCGGGCAGCGAGGAGATGTCGAGGACGCTCTTGCGGCGGGTGAGCTCGCGGGCCTTGCGGGCCGCCTCGCGGGCGGCCGCCGCCTCGGTGATCTTCTGCACGATCAGCCGCGCCTCGTTCGGGTGCTCCTCGAACCAGCTCGACAGCCCCTCGCCGACCAAGCCCTCGACGGCGGGCCTGACCTCGGAGGAGACCAGCTTGTCCTTGGTCTGCGACGAGAACTTCGGGTCGGGCAGCTTGACCGAGAGCACGCAGGTCAGGCCCTCGCGGGCGTCCTCACCCGACAACGAGACCTTTTCCCGCTTGGTGGCGCCCGAGCTCTCCGCATAGCCGGTGACGATCCGCGTCAGTGCGCTGCGGAAGGCGGACAGGTGGGTGCCGCCGTCGCGCTGAGGGATGTTGTTGGTGAAGCACAGGACGTTCTCGTGGTAGCCGTCGTTCCACCAGAGCGCCATGTCGAGCCGCACGTCTTCGCGGTCGCCGCGGACCACGATCGGCTCCTTGAGGAGCGGGGTCTTGGCCTTGTCGAGGTGGCGCACGAACGCCTCGACGCCGCCCTCGTAGCGCATCACCTCCTCGAACGGCTCGGCGTCGCGCAGGTCCTTCAGGATGATGGTGACGCCGGAGTTGAGGAAGGCCAGCTCGCGCAGCCGGTGCTCCAGCGTCTTGCGGTCGAAATCGATGATGGCGAACGTTTGCGGCGACGGCAGGAAGGTGACGTCCGTGCCGGTCAGGAATTCCCCGTCCGCCCGCCGCGGCGCCGCGCCGGTGATCGCCAGCGGGGCGACCGGGTCGCCGTTGGCGAAGCGCATCTCGTGCTTCATGCCGCCGCGATAGATAGTCAGCTGCAGCCACTCCGAGAGGGCGTTGACCACGGAGACGCCGACGCCGTGCAGGCCGCCCGACACCTTGTAGGAGTTCTGGTCGAACTTCCCGCCCGCGTGCAGCTGGGTCATGATGACCTCGGCGCGCCGAGACTCCCTCGCCCTCGTGGATGTCGGTGGGGATGCCGCGGCCGTCGTCGGTGACGGTGACCGAGCCGTCGGCGTTCAGGATCACCTCGACCCGCGTCGCCCAGCCCTCCAGCGCCTCGTCGATCGAGTTGTCGACCACCTCGTAGACCATGTGGTGCAGGCCGGAGCCGTCATCGGTGTCGCCGATGTACATGCCGGGGCGCTTGCGCACCGCGTCGAGGCCCTTGAGGACCTTGATGGAATTCCGAGCCGTAGTCGGCCGCGCCGTCGTCAGTTCTTTCGTCCGTCATCAACTTTCCAATGGGACCAAGCGGGATGCGTCCACACGCACGCCGAGCGCCCGTCCCTTGAGGGGTTCGAACAGCGCCTGGTCCGTGCCGGAGAGGAAGGCTTGCAGACCCAGCGCCTCGATTTCTTCGGCGAGCGCGGCGCGCCGGGCCATGTCCAGATGCGCCGCAACCTCGTCCAGCAATAATATAGGATTCGGCTGCGATTTCGCACGCGAAAGTCGCGCCGCCTGCGCCAAAACCAGGTTCAGAATCAGCGCTTTCTGCTCGCCGGTGGAGCATTCGGCCGCGGGCCGGCCGCGCAGCCGGTGAACGACGGTCAGATCGCCCCTGTGCGGACCGGTCAACGCCCGCCCCGCGGCCTGATCGCGGGGCCTGGAAGCGGCGAGTTCGACGCTGAGGCGCGTCTCGAGCTCGGCCACCGGCGCGCCGGCCAGCGCCAGCTGCTCGAAGGCGCCGGTGAGGCCGAGCGCGCCCTGCGGGAAGGGGCGGTCGCCACGCTGGTCGATCTCGGCCTGCAGGGCGGCGAGCGTGGCGGCGCGCGCCTCGGCCATCCGCGCGCCGGCCTCGGCCATGCGGGCTTCGAGCGCCGTGAGCCAGGCGGCGTCGGGCGCTTCGTCGGCGAGCAGCCGGGTGCGTTCGCGCAGGGCCCGCTCGTAGGCCCCGGCGTGGGCGGCGTGGATCGGCTCGGCGGCGAACACCAGCCGGTCGAAGAACCGCCGCCGCTCGGCCGCGCCCTCCAGGAAGAGGCGGTCCTGCGCCGGCGTCAGCCAGAGCGGGCGCACGTGCTCGGCCATGCGGCCGGGCGGGACGGGCTCGCCGTCGATGCGAACCACGCGCCGCGCCGCGCCGGGCGTCTCGACGCCGGAGCCGATGCGGGTCTCGCCAGCCTCGCTTTCGATCGCCGCCGAGATCGCCCAGGCGCGCCCCTGCGCCTCTTCCGGCAGCCGGCGTCCGAACTCGGCGAGGCTGGCGGCGCGCATGCCGCGTCCGGGCGAGAGGAGGCTGATCGCCTCCAAGAGGTTGGTCTTGCCAGCGCCGTTCGGCCCGAACAGGAAGACGCTGCGCCCATCCGTCCCGAGCTCCGCACGCTCGTAGGAGCGGAAGTCGGTGAGGGAGAGGGACTGGACGGCGGAGCGCACTTTCTTAACCCCGCTCTCCCCCGCGAAGGCGGGGGCCCAGGTGTTTTGTCGAAGGGCGCCAAGGCTGGCAGAAAAAGCCTGGGTCCCCGCTTTCGCGGGGAAGAGCGGACATTGGGCGGCTAGTGACCAATAATCGGAGCAGGTTCACCGCTCGGCGTCGATGGCGCGCCAGGCGTGGGTCATCTCGTCGAGCCTGCCCTTCAGGTCGGCCGGCAGCGGCTTGTCGGCGGCGGCGAGGCTGTCGGCGAGCTGCTCGGGCTTGCTCGCGCCGACGATCGGCGCGGTGATCGCCGGGTTGGCCAGCACCCAGCCGACCGCCATGGTGGCCAGACTCAGGCCCGCCTCGGCGGCGACGCCCTTCAGCGCCTCGACCGTCTCGAACTCGGCGTCGTGCCAGTAGCGCTCCTGGTAGCGCGCGCCGGCCGTGCCCAGCGTGAAGCGCGTGCCTTCCGGCGGCGCGCCCTTGGCGTGCTTGCCGGTCAGCAGGCCGCCGGCCAGCGGGTTGTACGGGATGACGCCGATGCCTTCCTCGCGGGCGAGCGGCAAGAGGTCGCGCTCGAAGGTGCGGAAGAGCAGGTTGTAGCGCGGCTGCAGCGAGGTGATCCCCGCCCAGCCCTTCAGCTCGGCGCGGCCGACCGCGCGGGCCACCTTGTAGGCCGGCCAGTTGGAGAAGCCGACATAGCGGGCCTTGCCGCTCCTCACGACCGTGTCCAGGGCGTCCAGCGCTTCGTCGATCGGCGTCGTGGGGTCGTAGCTGTGCAGCTGGTAGAGATCGACGTAGTCGGTCTGCAGACGCTTCAGCGAGGCGTCGATGGCGTCCAGCACATGCTTGCGGCTCATGCCCTGGTCCCAGGGCTTGCGCCCGGTGCGGCCGACGCACTTGGTGGCGACGATGTAGTCGTGGCGCTTGCCGACCAGCCAATTGCCGACGATCTCCTCGGTGCGGCCGACCGTGTTGGCGCCGCCGCCCAGCGGATAGACGTCGGCGGTGTCGAAGAAGTCGATCCCGCCCTCGGCCGCGCGGTCCATGATGGCGCGGCTCTCCGGCTCGTCGCACTGGAGGCCGAAGGTCATGGTGCCAAGGCAGAGCCTGGAGACGGAAAGGCCGGTGCGGCCGAGCTGGGTGCGCTGCATGGGACGCTACTTAGGCCCGCAACGCCGCGCTGGGTAGACGCGTGACCTCTCGAGCCTGGCCGCCGGAACGCAAGCGCCTCTCCTTCGTTGGGCAAAGCAGCATGAACGGTCCCGACATCTTCTTCGGCTGCCTCGGCGTCTCGGCGATCATCATCGCGCTGGGCGCCGTGCGCTCCATCCCCGAGGCGCTCAGGATGATCGAGCGCATCTCGACCTTCGACCGCAAGGCCGCCGCCCGCCTTCCCCCGCCCGACGGCCCGCCCTGGGGCGCGCGGCCCTGAGGCTGGCCTCCGGCCTGTCCCGAAATGCAATATCGCCGCCAGGGCCCCTAGGAAGCCCGCCAGCGCGTTTGGTGACGCTACTGATAGTACCCTAGCGCCAACCCCCGGCGCAGGGCACTGGCGCCCCTCCCAGGCCGTTTACGGGGCATTCTAGGCGCGCAGCGGCATCAGCACGTACTGGACGCCGGCGTCGGTGGGGTCGAGGACCAGGGCGGCTTCGTTCGCCGGGGCGCCGGCCTGCTCGCCAAAACGGAACTCAGCGCTCTCGCCGGCGATCTGGGCGGTGACGTCGAGGACGTAGCGGGCGTTGAAGCCGACCTCGAACGGCTGGCCGTCGTAGTCGACCTCCAGCTCTTCGATGGCATGGCTGGCGTCCATGTTGCGCACGGTCAGCGTCATCCGGCCGGCCTCGACCAAGAGCCTCACCGCCCGGCTCTGGTCGGTGGAGATGGTGGCGACGCGGTCGACGGCGCAGGCGAAGAGGTCGTTGTCGACGATCAGCACGCGGCGGTTCTCGCTCGGGATCACGCTCTCGTAGGGCGGGAACGAGCCATCGATCACCTTCGAGGTCAGCGAGGCGTCGCCGAAGCCGAAGCTCACCTTCTGGGCGGAGACGCGCAGCGTCACCGTCTCGCCGGCGTCGTCCAGCAGCCGGCGCAGTTCGCCCACGGTCTTGCGCGGGATGATCACCCCCGGCGCGCCGTCGAAGCCTTGCGGCGCGGGCATGTCGGCGAGCGCCAGCCGCCGGCCGTCGGTGCCCACCGCGCGCAGCTGCCGCGACCCTGCTTCCGCCACCAGGTGGAGGTAAAGTCCGTTGAAGTAGTAGCGGGTCTCCTCGGCGGACATGGCGAACCGGGTCTTGTCGATCAGCCGGACGAGGTCGCCGGCATCGACGGCGATCGCCGCCGAGAGGCCGTCGGACGACATCGCCGGGAAGTCGCCGGCGGGCAGCGCCGGCAGGCCGAAGTGCGAGCGACCCGCCTGCACCAGCAACCGCGGATCGTCGCGCGAGTAACTGAGGCGGACGTCTGCGCCCTCGGGCAGCTTGCGGACGATCTCGTAGAGCATGTGCGCCGGCGCGGTGACCTGGCCGGGGGTCTCGACCTGGGCGGGGCAGGAGTTGGTGATCTCCATGTCGAGATCGGTGGCCGAGAGCGCCAGGCGGCCCTCGCTGGCCGACAGCAGCACGTTCGACAGGATCGGGATGGTGTTGCGCCGCTCGACGACGCTCTGCACGTGCCCCAGCGCCTTCAGCAGCGCCGCCCGCTCGATCGTCAGCTCCATCGGGGTCGTCCCACCGCTCCGGGCCGCGTTCTGCGCGCCGCTGGGACGAGGCAGATTAACCGAAACGGCGATGCGCGAAAGGGCTCGGTCCTGTTATCCACAGCCGGTCCCCAACCGCGACGTTGGCGGCGGGACCGTGGCTGGCTTCTAGGCGCGCAGCGGCATCAGCACGTACTGGACGCCGGCGTCGGTGGGGTCGATCACCAGCGTGGGGTCGAGCACGGTTGCGCCGCCGGCGTGCTCGGCGAAGCGGAACTCGGCGATCTCGCCGCCGATCTGGGCGGTGACGTCGAGGATATAGCGGGCGTTGAAGCCGATCTCGAACGGCTCGCCCTCGTAGTCGACTTCCAGCTCCTCGACCGCCTGGCCGGCGTCCATGTTGCGCACGGTGAGCGTCATGCGGCCGGCTTCGATCGACAGTTTCACCGCGCGGCTCTGCTCGGTGGAGATGGTGGCGACGCGGTCGACGGCGGCGGCGAAGAGCGCGTTGTCGAGCGTCATCACCCGCTTGTTCTCGCGCGGGATCACCAGGTCGTAGCGCGGGAACGAGCCGTCGATCACCTTCGACGTCATCGCCGCATGGCCGAAGCCGAAGCGGACCTTCTGGGCCGAGACGCCCATGGTGACGGTCTCGCCGGCGTCGTCCAGCAGCCGGCGCGCCTCGTTGATGGTCTTGCGCGGGATGATGACGCCGGGCGCGCCGGCGAAGCCCTCCGGCGCCGGCATCTCGGCGAGCGCCAACCTGCGGCCGTCGGTGGCGACCGCGCGCAGCTTCTGCTCGCCCTCCTCGACGACGGCATGCAGGTAGAGGCCGTTCAGGTAGTAGCGCGTCTCCTCGGTGGAGATGGCGAAGCGGGTCTTATCGATCAGCCGGACCAGATCGTTGGTGTCGATGCTGATCGGGCTGGAGAGCCCGTCCGACGACATCATCGGGAAGTCGCCGGCCGGCAGCACCGGCAGGTTGAAGCGCGAGCGGCCGGCCTGCACCTGCAGGCGCGGGTCCTCGCCGGTGTAGCTCAGCGAGACGTCGGCGCCCTCGGGCAGCTTGCGGACGATCTCGTAGAGCGTGTGCGCCGGCGCGGTGATCTGGCCGGTCCCCTCCACCTGGGCGGGACTCGAGTCGGCGATCTCCATGTCGAGGTCGGTCGCCGAGAAGGCGACATTGCCGTCGCTCGCCGACAGCAGCACGTTCGAGAGGATGGGAATGGTGTTGCGGCGCTCGACGACGCTCTGCACATGCCCGAGCGCCTTCAACAGCGCCGCCCGCTCGATCGTCAGCTTCATTCAGGTCCGTCCGGATCGGCCGCGCAACTAGACCCCCGCGCGGCGCTGGGACGCGGGAGATTAGCCGAAACCGTGGCGGGCGGAAGGGCCATCCGGGCACTATCCTCCCCCGCCGGGGGAGGAGAGTCAGGCCTTGGTGTCGACCGACGCGCCGGCCGAATCGTCGGCGGCGGCGTAGGGGTTCTGGGCGACGGGGTCGGCCGCCTCGGCGCCGCCCGAGCCGCGGGCCGCGACGACGACCATGGCGGGGCGGATCAGCCGGCCGAACAGCTCGTAGCCCGGCTGGATCACCTGCACGACGCCGCCGGCGCCGACGTCGTCCGACGGCTGCTCCTGCATGGCCTGGTGCTGGTGCGGGTCGAACTTGGCGCCCTTCACCGGGTCGATCTTCTTCAGCCCGTTGCGCTCGAAGGCGCCCATCAGCTCCTTCTCGGTCAGCTGCAGGCCGATCGCGAGGTTCTTGACCAGCGGGTCGGCCGCGTCGGTCGGGGCGTGCAGCATCGCGCGCTGCAGGTTGTCGGCGACGCCCAGAAGGTCGCGGGCGAACTTCTGGATCGCATAGGCCCGCGCGTCGTTGGCCTCGCGCTCGGTCCGGCGCTTGGTGTTCTCGGCGTCGGCGGCGATGCGCAGGGCCTGGTCCTTCAGCGCCGCCAGCTCGGCGCGCAGGGCCTCGACCTCGTCCTCCGCCGCCAGCGGCGGGTCGGCCGCGTCCGCTTCTGTCTCGGAACCGCCCACCGGCGTCTCGTCGTCGCTCATACGGGTCTTCTATCCATCCACGATCCGCCCCAGCACCCGCGCCGTGTAGTCGACCAGCGGGATCACCCGGGCATAGTTGAGCCGCGCCGGCCCGATCACGCCGATCGCGCCCAGCACCTTCTGTCGCCCGCTCATATAGGGCGCCGCAATGACGGCGGAACCCGAAAGCGAGAACAACCTGGTCTCGGCGCCGATGAATATCCGCACCCCCTCGGCGTCGCGGACGAGGTCCAAGAGGCCGATCAGCTGCTCCTTCTGCTCGAGGTCGTCGAACAGCATCCGCACCCGCTCGAGGTCGGCCAGCGTCTCCGGGTCGCCCAGGAGGTTGGCGCGGCCGCGGACGATCAGCGCGCGGTCGGCTTCGCCGCCGCCGCCCCAGGCCGCCAGGCCCTCCTCGACCAGCCGGGCGCTCGCCGTATCGAGCTCGCGCCGGGCGCGCTCCAGCTCGCGGCTCACCTCGACGCGGGCGTCGACCAGGGTGCGGCCGCGCAGCCGGGCGTTCAGGAAGTTCGACGCCTCGACGAGGGCCGAGGGCGTCACGCCGGCCGGCCGGCGCATCAAGCGGTTCTCCACCTGCCCGTCGTCGAACACCATGATCGCCAGCGCCTGGTCGGGGCCGAGCGCGACGAACTCGACGTGCTTGACGCCGGCCTCGCGCGACGGCGCCACCACGATCCCCGCCCCGCCCGCCAGGCCCGAGAGGATGGCGCTCGCCTCGTTCAGCGCGTCCTCGGTCGAGCGGCCGTGGGCGGTGAGCCGGGCCTCGATGGCGCGGCGCTCCTCCTCGGCGAGGTCACCGACCTCTAAGAGGCCGTCGACGAAGAGCCGCAGGCCCACGTGGGTCGGCATGCGGCCGGCGCTGATGTGCGGCGCGTCCAAGAGGCCGAGCTCGGCGAGGTCCTGCATGGTGTTGCGGATCGAGGCGGGCGAGAGCGCCACGCCGGCCCGCGAGATGGTGCGCGAGCCCACCGGCTCGCCGGTCTCCAGGTACGTCTCCACGATGCGGCGGAAGATGTCGCGGGCCCGTGCGTCGAGCTCCGTCAACGTCGGGCCGCTCACCACGGAAATGCCAAGCGGGTTGGTCATTGGTCCTCAAGAGGATAAGGCGCGCCCCACCCGGCGCAAGCGGCGACGGAAGCTTGGAGTATCTCGACCGATGGCAAGACCCTCCGGACGGACGAACGATGCGCTGCGGGAGGTGAAGCTGGAGACCGGCGTCAACCGCTACGCCGAGGGCTCGTGCCTGGTCTCGTTCGGCCACACGCGGGTGCTGGTCACCGCCAGCCTCGACGAGACCGTGCCGGGCTTCCTGCGCGGCCGCGGCCAGGGCTGGGTGACCGCCGAGTACGGCATGCTGCCCAGGGCGACCCACACCCGCGGCCGGCGCGAGGCGGCGGAGGGCAAGCAGTCCGGCCGCAGCCAGGAGATCCAGCGGCTGATCGGGCGCTCCCTGCGCGCCGTCACCGACCTGCGGGCGCTGGGCGAGCGGCAGTTCACGCTCGATTGCGACGTCATCCAGGCCGACGGCGGCACGCGCACCGCGGCGATCACCGGCGCGTGGGTGGCGCTCAGGCTCGCCACCCGCTGGCTGAAGGACGAGGGCGTGCTCGCCGCCGACCCGATCCGCGACCACGTCGCCGCCGTCTCGTGCGGCGTGGTGGGCGACGTTCCGGTGCTCGACCTCGACTACGAGGAGGACTCCAGCGCCGAAGCCGACGCCAACTTCGTGCTGACCGGCGCCGGCGACATCGTCGAGATCCAGGCGACCGGCGAAAAGCGCGGCTTCACCCGCGCCGAGTTCGAGACCCTGTTCAACCTCGCGCAGGCGGGGATCGCCGACCTGGTCCGGCTGCAGACGGCCGCGGTGGGCTAGCGGGGATCCGGCGACGGCGCGATCTGCCTCGCGTCCGCGATGCATACCGGCCGCATCCGGCCGGGGCGGTCCGGCGCCAGCGGGCAGACGCGGAAGGTTCCGGTCACCGGGATCAAGTCCCCGGGCGCGGGCGGCGTCATCGCGGCGCGCAAGGCCGGCGTCAACACCGCGGGCGAGGCCGGATCGCCGTCGCCGCCCACGACGCCCAGCAGGCGCCTCGAACCGCTGGGGTGAAGCCGGAAGGTCGGCGCGCCGTTCCAGGCGGAGAGCCGCCCGCGCACGCTGAAGCACGGCTGCCGGGCGCTCGGCGACACGCGACAGTCGGGCGCCGCTTGCGCCGCTGTCGCGAGCGCCAGGATCGCCGCCGCCCAGATCAGCCTCGGCGCCATGTCGTCAGGCGGCCGGCTGCGGCGGCCCGAGCTCCGCCATCAGCTTGTCGTCGACCTCCCTGGCGCGGACCGCGGCCGGGCGCGCCTGGTGGCGCGCCACGTAGGCCTCGAACGCCGGTCGCTTCTCGATCGCGCCGAACTGCATGCCCCAGCCGAGCTGCGAGGCCACATAGACGTCCGTGGCGCTGAACGCATCGCCGGCGATGAACGCGCGGCCGGCGATCGCGCCCTCCAGCGCGTTCAGCGTGTCGGCGGCGTCGCCCCAGCCCACCATCCGCTTCTGCTCGGGCTTCACCTCGACGCCGAGCGCCTTGGTGACGACGACGCTCTCGACCGGCCCGGCCGCGAAGAACAGCCAGCGGAAGTAAGGCGCGCGGGCCTTGTCGCCGGGCGGCGGGGCGAGACCGGCGGCCGGGAAGGCGTCGGCCAGATAGGCGCAGATGGCGGCCGCCTCGGTGACCACCGCCTCGCCGTGCCGGATCGCCGGGAGCTTGCCCATCGGATTGATGGCCAGGTACGCCGGCGCCTTCAGCGTCGTCGCATAGTCCATGATCTCGGTGCGGTAGGGCTGGCCCACCTCCTCCAGCATCCAGCGCACGATCCGGCCGCGCGACATCGGGTGGGTGTAGAAAACGAGCTCGTCGGACATGGCGCTGTTCCTCGCTGAAGAGGCCTAACCCAGCCGCAGGATAGCCGAGCCCGATGCTGCCAGCCCACTGGCAGCAGTCCGCGAACTGCCGCGAAGACGGGTCGCGCAGCCGCCAAGGCCACGCTAGTCTATCGCCATGAGGGAACGTCTACTCGCGCTCGCGCTGGCCGCGCTGGCGCTCTTCGCCGGGCCAGGCCGCGCCGAAGCGGCCGGCTGCACGCTGCAGAAGATCGCCGATCTGCCGGTGACCATGATGGGTCTCAATCCGACGGTCACCACCCAGATCAACGGGCAGGACGCCAGGCTCTTCATCGACACCGGCGCCTCCTTCAGCATGCTCAGTCCCGCCAGCGCCGCCAAGTTCGGTTTGAAGCTCGGCGCGCTCGATCCGCGGATCGACGTGCGGGGCGCCACCGGCGAGGTCAACGCGCACATCACCACCGTCCAGACCCTGACCTTCATCGGCGTGCCGTTCCACGAAGTCGAGTTCCTGGTCGGCGAGCATGCGCTCGGCCCGGCCGACGGCCTGATCGGCCAGAACGTGCTGGGCGGTCCGGACGTCGAGTACGACTTCGCCAACGGCGTCGCGCGTCTCTTCCGCCCGAAGGATTGCGGCAGCGCCTCGCTGGCCTACTGGGCGAGCAGCGGCGTTGCGGAGCTGTCGATCCTGCCGATGGACACGCAGGGCCGGCGCATCCTCGGAACGGCGACGCTGAACGGCGTGAGGATCCAGGTGCTCTTCGACAGCGGCGCGGCGCGCTCGGTGCTGACCGTCGCCGGCGCGCGGCGCGCTGGCGTCAAGATCGACGGCCCGGACGTCATCCAGATCGGCGGCGGGTCGAGCGTCGGCGCCCGGGTGGTCAGGAGCTGGATCGCCCCGTTCCAGAGCTTCGAGATCGGCGGCGAGCAGGTGAAGGCGACCCGGATCCGGATCTCCGACCTCGATATGCACGATGTGGACATGCTGCTGGGCGCGGACTTCTTCCTGTCGCACCACATCTACGTCGCCCGCAGCCAGAGCCGGCTCTACTTCACCTACAACGGCGGGCCGGTGTTCAACCTGGAGCAGGGCGCGCGCCCGCCGCAGGCGCCGCCGCCCAGTCCGGCGCCGCAGATCGCCGCCGCGCCGCCGACCGCTTCGCCGGCGCAGGGCGAGAGCGCCGAGACGCCGAAGGACGCCGCCGGCTTCGCCCGTCGCGCGGCGGTGGAGATGGCGCGGCACGCCTACGACGCGGCCATCGCCGACGACAGCCAGGCGATCGCGCTCGATCCGGCCGACGCCACCCACTTCTACGACCGCGGCCTGGCGCGCCTGCTGGACCACCAGCCGGTCGTGGCGATGGCCGACCTCGATCAGGCGCTGAAGCTGAAGCCGGACTACGCCGCCGCGCTGGTGGTGCGCGGCCAGCTCAAGCTGGCCCGCAAGGATGCGGCCGGCGCCAGCGCCGACTTCGACGCCGCCCTGCGCGCCGATCCGAACGCCGGCGCCGCCATCGCCCAGACCTACCTCGGCGCCGGCAAGTTCGCCGAGGCCGACCGCGTCGCCACCGCCTACATCGACGCCCATCCGCACAACGAGGACCTGGCGCTGGCGCTCGGCATTCGCTGCCGGGCGCGGGCCTTCTCGGGCGAGGGTCTCGACCAGGCGCTGAAGGATTGCAACGACGCCATCCGCTACCGGCCGGGCGTTCCGGAAGCCTACGCCAGCCGCGGGCTGGTGCTGCTGCGCCTCGGCAAGACCGAAGCGGCGATCGGCGACTTCAACGAGGCGATCCGGATCCTGCCCCAGGCGCCCTGGGCGCTCTACGGCCGCGGTCTCGCCGAGGCCCGCAAGGGCCTGAAGGCCCAGAGTGACGCGGACCTGGCGGCGGCCACGGCGGTCGCGCCGCATATCGGCGACGACGCCAAGAAGGCGGGGCTGACGCCCTAGCCGGTTCCGGCGCGCGGAAGCCTAGGCGCCTTTCGGCCCGGCCAGCGACTCCACCGCCGCGACGATCACGTCGTCGGTGAGCAGCTCCGGCATGAGCGCGTGCTGGACGTAGAGGCCGAGCGCCATCGTCTGCAGAGCCGTCCAGAAGACGCGGAACGGCGGCATGCCCTCGGCTTGCAGGTAGGCCTCGAAGGCGGGCGGCGCCTCGTCGAACGGCCCGCTGTACCACTTCGCCCAGCGCTCACGGGCCTCCTCGTGGCCGAGCGCATAGAGGACGAACTCGGCGAGCAGCCCGGCGTGGGCGCGGGACTCCTTCAGGTTGGCGCAGAAGGCGATGGCGTTGGCGCGCAGGTTCTCGCGCATCGAAAGGTCGCCGCGCCAGTGCGACGGGATCGTGAGCCGGCGGCTGCCGAGCACGGCCCAGAACAGGTGCTCCTTGGTTTCGAAGTTCGAGTAGATCGCCCCCTTGGTCATGCCGGCGCGGGCCGCGATCTCGTCCAGCGAGGCCCGCTGGAAGCCCTTCTCGGCGATCACCGCCGCGGCCGCCTCGATGAGACGACCGACCGTCTCGCGCCGCTTGCGGCTTGCGCGCGGCGGGGCTGTCGCGGTCTTGGGCATTGCGACTCGCCATATACCTCAGGGTATGAAATACTGGTGAGTATATTCATCCGGGGCGCGCGATGAGCTGGAATCGACGACGGGTTTTGGCTGGCGTGGCCCTGGCGGCGGCGCCGGCCTGCGCCATCGCCCGCTCGCCTGGTCCGGGCCTGTGGGAGGTGCGCGATCGAGGCGCGAGCGTGTTTCTGTTCGGCGACAATCCGGCGCGACGGACACCATGGCGATCCGACCGCATAGAAGCGGCCGTCAGCGCCAGCGCCGTCCTCTGGAAGGAGACGCCGACGGCGGGCCCGGAAGCCACGCCTCTGTTTCTCGCCAAGGGCGTCGACCCCGCGCGGCCGCTTTCGACCTGGCTGACGCCGAGCGAGCGCGCCCGGGTGGCGGCGGCCGCGGCCGCGGTGGGCCTCGGCGACGCCGCGCTGGCGCGGCTTCGGCCCTGGCTGGCGGCGATCCTGCTCGAGGATCGCTTCGACGCCCACGCCGGCTTCAAGCCGGAGAACACCCCGGCGCACGATCTGACTGCGATCGCCGAGGCGGCCGGCAAGCCGGTCCGCAGCGAGTTCCCGGACACGGCCGCCATCGTCGACTATTTCGCCAGCTTCTCGGCCGCGGCCGAGGTCGGCGCCCTGCTGAGAGCTGTGGACGACATCGAAGCCGGTCCGGCCGCGGCGGAGCGCGAGGCGGAGGCGTGGGCGGCCGGCGACCAGCGCGCCGACCTCGCGGCCGTGCTGCACATGCGCCGCGCCTATCCCGACTACTACGAGCGCATTCTGGTTGAGCGGAACCGGCGCTGGCCGGCGCGGATCCGCGCGATGCTGGACGGCGGCGGAACGAGCTTCGTCCTGGTCGGCAGCTATCACCTGGTCGGCTCCGACAGCGTGCAGAGCCGGCTGGCGAGCGCCGGGATGCTGGCAAGACGCGTCTAGGCGGCGCCGGCGCTTCGTGGCTGCGCGCGGACCTACTCCTCGAGCTCGAGCGCCTCGGGTTCTTCGTCGTCGTCGGGGGGGCCGGGCTCGAACACCAGGAGGTCGCCGGGCTGGCAGTTCAGCTCGCGGCAGAGCGCGTCCAGCGTCGAGAAGCGCACGGCGCGCGCCTTGCCGGTCTTCAGGATCGAGAGGTTGGCGATGGTGACGCCCACGCGGTCGGCGAGCTCGGTCAGCGACATCCGCCGCTCGAGCAGAATCCGATCGAGGTGAACGCGGATCGGCATCGGCGCGGGGCTAGATCGTCAGTTCCGCGTCGCGGCGCAGGCGCGCCCCCTCGCGGAACACCTCGGCCAGCACCACGATCACCAGGACCGCGAACCAGGCCGTCAGGTTGAGGGTGAAGGCGCGGACGTGCGCGCCCAGCACGAAGTGGTCGATGGCGCCGAACGCGTAGTCGTTGATCTCGATCAGCGCCAGCACGAGCGCGATGACGCGCAGACGCCGCACATTGTCCGGGTGGAAGGGATCGCCGGCCGTCATCGCGCCGAAGACCTTGCGCAGGCGCTGCACGATGATGAGGACGCCGATCAGCGACAGCTCGGCGCCGGAGAGGCGCACCGCCGCCGCCAGGCCCGGCGCGTGGCCGAGGATCTCTGCGTGGGCGAGGATCGCGGCCGGCAGCACCTGCGGATTGAAGCTGATCAAGAGCAGCCCGAGGATCACGGCGGCGAACAGGATCCCGAAGACCCACAGCACGACGTAGAACACGTCGAGGATCACCTTCAGGAAGCTCGAGACGGAGCCCGGTCCAAGCGCGCGGATCATTTGCGAACGATCCCCCAGATGCGAATTCGCCTTCCTCCCCGGTTCACGGGAAGGAAGGCGAAGATGCCTCCAAGCGGGAGGCCGCGCCAGCGGCCCCCATTAGAGCGCGTTGGTGGCCAGCGCCACCGCGGCGAACGGCGCGCCGGCGATCACCAGGATGTTGAACAGCGTGAGCGCCGAGCGGTCGAGCCAGGTCAGGATCGTCTTCATAGGTCATCCCCAAGGATTGTGCGTTGCAGCATATTTGGTGGCTCTCACCACCCCCGAAACAACCGTTGCCAGCTGCTTCGTTGCGTTTATCAATATGGCCGCATCGTTTATCGATCAAGCTGTTTTATCGATTATCGATATTAAACTTTTGCAATGCATTAAAATCCCGTTAGGAAGGCCGCACTGCGATACGAGCTTCGCCCGCGTTGCGGGCCGCCTCGCTTGCGCCCGCCCGCCGGCCGCGCGACTTAAGGGACCATGGCTCTTCGGCTCTCCCCCGGCGCCCGGATCGTCGCGGCCACCCACAATCCAGGCAAGGCGCGCGAGCTGGCGGCGCTGCTGGAGGGCCGCTTCGAGGTGGTCGCCGCCGGCGCGCTCGGCCTCGCCGAGCCGGAGGAGACCGAACAGAGCTTCGCCGGCAACGCGCTCGTCAAGGCGCGCGCGGCGGCCGACGCGGCGGGCCTCGTCGCGCTCGCCGACAACTCGGGCCTCTCGGTGCGCGCGCTGGACGGCGCGCCGGGCATCTATTCGGCTAGGTGGGCCGGGCCCGGCCGCGACTTCAGCCACGCGATGCGGCTCGTCGAACAGCGGCTGGCCGAGAGCGAGAGCGACGATGTGCACAGCCTGGTTCACCAGCGCGCTGGCGGTGGCCTGGCCGGCGGGTCCCGCCGTGGTGGTCGAGGGCCGGGTCGACGGGACGCTGACCTTCCCGCCACGCGGCGACCAGGGCTTCGGCTACGATCCGATCTTCGTGCCGCAGGGCCAGCACGCGTACGTTCGGCGAGATGGACGCTGGCGAGAAAGACCAGCTCAGCCACCGCGCCCGCGCCTTCGCCAAGCTGAAGGCGGCGCTGATTGACTGAACCCGCCGAGATCGGCGCGCCGACGGAGATCGGGCTCTACGTCCACTGGCCCTACTGCGCGCGCATCTGCCCCTACTGCGACTTCAACGTGGTCCGCGCCAAGAAGGGTAACGGTAGCGAGCGCGCCGGGCCGGCGGCGCTTGTCCGCGCGATCCTCGCGGACCTCGAGGCGCAGGCCGCGCGGCTCGGCCGCCGGCGGCTCGTCTCGGTGTTCTTCGGCGGCGGCACGCCCTCGCTGATGGACCCCGATTGGGCCGGCGACATCCTGGCGGCCGCGCGGCGCCTGTTCGATCCCGCGCCGGACCTCGAGGTGACGCTCGAGGCCAATCCGACCGACGCGGAGGCCGGCCGCTTCGCCGCCCTCGCCGCGGCTGGCGTGAACCGGCTGTCGCTCGGCGTGCAGTCGCTGGACGATCGGGCGCTCGCCTTTCTTGGCCGAAACCACGACGCCGCCGAGGCGCGCCGCGCCGCCGAGATCGCCGCGCGGGTCTTCCCACGGCTCTCGATCGACCTGATCTACGCCCGCCCGGACCAGACGACCGCCGCCTGGCGGGCCGAGCTCGGCGCGGCGCTGGCGCTCGGGCCCGAGCACGTCTCGGCCTACCAGCTGACCATCGAGCCCGGTACGGCGTTCGATCGCGCGGTGCGGCGCGGCCGCTGGTCGCCGCCGGACGCCGACCTCGGCGGCCGCGCTCTACGAGACCACGCAGGACGTGCTCGAGGCCGCCGGCTTCGACGCCTACGAGGTCTCCAACCATGCGCGCGGACCCGCGGCCCGGTCGCGCCACAACCTGATCTACTGGCGCGGCGGCGATTATCTCGGCGTCGGGCCCGGCGCGCATGGCCGCATCACCGACGAAGCCGGCGCGCGCTGGGCGACGCTGACGCCGGCCCGGATCGCCGACTACGTCCGCCGCGTCGAGACGGCCGGCTGCGGCCTCGCCGAGCGGACGCGGCTCTCGCCCCGCGAAGCGGCGCTGGAGCGGCTGCTGATGGGGCTGCGCACCGACGAGGGCGTCGCCCTCGCCGAGCTGGCGCCGCTGTCGCCGGACCCGGCCGCGGTCGGCCGCGTTGGTCGCGGGCGGGTTGCTTGACCCGCGAGGCCGGCCGCCTGATCGCGACCCGCCGCGGCCGGGCGGTGCTCGACCGCATCACCCTCGATCTCGCCGAGAGCGCCGACGCGGGCTAAGCATCGGCGGCCGCCTGGCCGCATGAGGGAGGTCCGCCGCTGGCCCCGCGACCGCCGCCGCCCGCGCTCTCCGACGCGCCGCTCGCGCCCGGGCTCTACCTGGTGGCGACGCCGATCGGGAACCTGCGCGACATCACCCTGCGCGCGCTCGACGTGCTGGCGGCGCCGACCTGGTGCTGGCCGAGGACACCCGCGTCACCGCCAAGCTGCTCTCCGTCTACGGGCTCGCGGGGCGGCTGGAGCGCTACGACGAGCACGCCGCGGCGCGCGCCCGGCCGAAGGCGCTGGCCGCGCTGGCGGCGGGCGCACGGGTGGCGCTGGTCTCCGACGCCGGCACGCCGCTCATCTCCGATCCCGGCTACCGGCTGGTGACCGAGGCGCTGGCGGCCGGCGCGGCGGTCTTCCCGATCCCGGGCCCGTCGGCGGCGCTGGCGGCGCTCGCCGTCGCCGGGCCTGCCGACCGACCGTTTCCTGTTCGCCGGCTTCCCGCCGCCGAGGTCCACCGCGCGGCGCACCTTCCTGGAGGGGCTGAAGGGCGTCCGCGCCACGCTGATCCTCTTCGAAGGCGCCTCGCGGCTGGGCGCCTCGCTGGCCGACATGGCCGGCGTGCTGGGGCCAAGGCCCGCCGCCGTCGCCCGCGAGCTGACCAAGCTGCACGAGACCGTGGTGCGCGGCGACCTCGCCAGCCTCGCCGCCGACCCGGCGCTGGCCGCGCCGAAAGGCGAGGTGGTGGTGGTGATCGGACCGCCGGCTGACGAGGCTGCCGCGCCCGTCGACGTCGACGCGGCGCTCGCCGAGGCGCTCGGCCGGCTCTCGCCCGCCGACGCCGCCCGCGAGGTCGCCGCTGCGACCGGCCTTGCCCGCCGCGAGCTCTACCGCCGGGCGCTGGCGCTGAAGGGCCGCTGACCTGGCGCGCGACCGCAGCCTGACCGGATTTCGGGCGCGGCTCGCGGGCCGGCGCGGCGAGGTGCTGGCGCGCGCTCTGGCTGATGGCCAAGGGCTACCGCATCCTCGGCTTTCGCCTGAAGACGCCGCAGGGCGAGATCGACCTGCTGGCCCAGAAGGGCCAGGTGCTGGCGGTGGTCGAGGTGAAGCTGCGCGGCTCCATCGAGACCGGCGCTGGAGGCGGTCGGCCTGGCGCCAGCGCCAGCGGCTGCGCCGGGCCGGCGAGGCGTTCGCGGCCCGGCGCGCCAGACCTGAGAGGCGCGGCGATCCGTCTCGACCTGATGGCTCTCGCGCCGGGCCGCTGGCCTTGTCATATTCGCGACGCATGGTTTGGGGACTAGCCAGCGCCGCACGATGACGCGGGAAGAAGCCGAGCGCTTCCTGACGGAGGTCGGCTGCCAGGCCGACGGCGGGTTTCCGCTGCTGGAGGCGGCGCTCGCCTGCGCCGTGCACGAGGACCCCGCCCGCGATCCGGAGCTGGTGCGCAGCTTCGCCGCCGACGCCGCCGCGCGGCTGAAGGCGCGGCTGAAACGCGAGTCGCCCGAGGAGGCGCTGGCCGAGACCATGGCCGGCGACATGCGCCTCGCCGGCGACCTGATGACCTACGAGAGTCCCGAGAACACCGACGTCATCGCCGTCGTGCAGCGCCGCAAGGGACTGCCGGTGGCGCTGGGCGTCTTCTACCTCGACGCGGCGCGGCAGCTGCGGCCTCGACGTGCGCGGCGTCGACTTCCCCGGCCACTTCCTCTTGCGCATCGAGACCGGCGAGGGGCCGCTGGCGCTCGACCCGTTCAGCGAGGGCCGCGTGGTGCTGCCGTCGGAGCTGACCCGCCGCGCCCTGCACGCCGGCCTGACGCCGGGCATCGCCGAGCGGCTGGAGGCGCTGATGGCGCCCGCCAGCGACCGCGCGGTGCTGATCCGGCTGCAGAACAACATCTTCGCCCGGGCCGTGGCGGCGCGCGACTTCGCCCGGGCCGAGCGCTCGGCGCTGCGCCGCGCGCTGCTCGACCCCGCCGACCATCGGCCCTGGATCGACGTCGCCGCCGCCCGCGAGGGCCAGGGCGCGCTGGCCGGCGCCCTGCAGGCGCTCGCCAACGCCCAGCGCCTCGACGGCGGCGCCGCGCTCGCCGCCCGTGCCGCCCGCGAACGCGTCCGGCTGAAGCTGAACTAGGATCTCCTCACCCGTCGCGCAGACGACGGGGAGGTGGCGCGCGAAGCGCGACGGAGGGGGCGCTGGGCCGCGCGCATGTTCGTCCGGAAGCTTGTGCGTTGGGCGGCGAGCCAATAGGTCGAGGATCGCGCACGTCCCCGCGCCCCCTCCACCACGCTGCGCGTGGTCCCCCTCCCCGCACTCTGCGGTGCGGTGGAGGAGCGAACGATGGAGCCGCCATGCCGCTGCAGGTCGCCGTCCAGATGGATCCGCTCGAGCGGGTCAACATCGAGACCGACACCACCTTCTTCCTGATGCTGGAGGCGCAGACGCGCGGCCACGGCCTGTTCGTCTATGCGCCCGACAAGCTCAGCCTCGACGACGGCCGGGTGCTGGCGCGCGGCCGGGCCGCCAACCTCAGGGCCGTCCATGGCGACCACCACACGGTCGGCGACGTCGAGGTGCGCGACCTTTCCGAGTTCGACGTGGTGCTGATGCGCCAGGACCCGCCGTTCGACCTCGCCTACATCACCGCCACCTACTTCCTGGAGAAGATCCACCCGGCGACGCTGGTGGTGAACAATCCCGCCGAGGTGCGCAACGCGCCGGAGAAGCTGTTCGTGACCGGCTTTCCCGGCCTGCAGCCGCCGACGCTGATCTCGGCCGACGCCGAGGCGCTGCACGACTTTCATCGCAAGCACGGCGACATGGTGCTCAAGCCCCTCTACGGCGGCGCCGGCTCCGGCGTGGTGCGGCTGCAGGCCGACGATCCCAACCTCGACGCCCTTCTCGAGCTGCACGCCATGATCGGCCGCGAGCCGGTGATCGCGCAGAAGTTCATCCCGGCGGTCTCGAAGGGCGACAAGCGCATCCTGCTGGTGGACGGCGAGCCGGTCGGCGCGATCAACCGGGTGCCAGCGGCCGGCCAGGTGCGCTCCAACCTCGCCCGCGGCGGCCGCGCCGAGCCGGTGGAGCTGACCGCCCGCGACCGCGAGATCTGCGATGCGATCGCGATGGAGCTGAGGGAGCGCGGCCTCCTCTTCGTCGGCATCGACGTGATCGGCGACTACCTCACCGAGATCAACGTCACCTCGCCCACCGGCGCCCAGCAGCTGAAGCGCTTCGGCGGCCCCGACGTGGCGACGGCGCTCTGGGACCGAATCGAGGCGATCCGCGGCATCGTCTGAGGCGCGCTTTACTGTGAAGCTTCCATGACGCTTGAGGCGGCGCGCTTAGGTCACTGATTCGACACGTTCTCTCGAAATGTTCCATCTTTGTTCTTGATCCATCCCTAGCGATATGCTGGGATGTGGATAAGTCTTGGGCGGGAAAGGGGTTTTCCGGCAGTGGCGGGGCGCGTGACCACGGTGGCGTTCGAAGGCGTCGAGGCGCGCCGCGTCGAGGTCGAGGTGCAGCTGACCGGCGGCCTCGTGGCCTTCGTGGTCGTCGGCCTGCCGGACAAGGCCGTGGCCGAGAGCAAGGAGCGCGTGCGGGCGGCGTTCGCCGGACTGGGCCTCGCCATGCCCGGCAAGCGGATCGTCGCCAACCTCTCGCCGGCCGACCTGCCGAAGGAGGGCAGCCACTTCGACCTGCCGATCGCGCTGGCGCTGATGATCGCCATGGGCATCCTGCCGGCCGACGCGCTCGACGGCTGGGCGGCGATCGGCGAGCTGAACCTCGACGGCCAGATCGCACCGGTGGCCGGCGCGCTGCCGGCGGCGGTGGCGGCCGGCGGCTGGAACATGGGGCTGATCTGCCCGGAAGCGTGCGGGCCCGAGGCGGCCTGGGCCGGCGACACCGCGATCCTCGCGCCGCGCTCGCTGATCGCCGTCGTCAACCACTTCCGCGGCGTGCAGGTGATGGGCCAGCCGAAGCCCGGCCCGATGCTGGACGGCGCGCGCCCGCCGGACCTGAAGGACGTCAAGGGCCAGGAGCAGGCCAAGCGCGCGCTGGAGATCGCCGCGGCCGGCGGCCACAACCTGCTCTACGTCGGCCCGCCGGGCTCGGGGAAGTCGATGCTGGCCCAGCGCCTGCCGGGCCTATTGCCGCCGCTCTCGGCCGAGGAGCTGCTCTCGACCTCGATGGTCCACTCGATGGCGGGGCTGATCGCCAGGGGCGCGCTCACCCGCACGCGGCCGTTCCGCGCGCCCCACCACTCGGCCAGCATGGCCGCGCTGACCGGCGGCGGCATCCGCGCCAAGCCGGGCGAGGTCTCGTTGGCGCACAACGGCGTCTTGTTTCTCGACGAGCTTCCCGAGTTCAGCCCGCAGGCGTTGGACTCGCTGCGCCAGCCGCTGGAGACCGGCGAGGTGATGGTGGCGCGCGCCAACTTCCACATCCGCTATCCGGCCAAGGTGCAGCTGGTGGCCGCCCAGAACCCCTGCCGCTGCGGGCTCGGTGGCCCCGGCCGCGGCCACTGCGGCAAGGCCCCGCGCTGCCAGAGCGCCTACCAGGCGCGCGTCTCAGGCCCGCTGCTCGACCGCATCGACCTGACGGTCGACGTGCCGCCGGTCACCGCCGCCGACCTGGCGCTGCCGCCGCCGGCCGAGGGCACGGCCGAGGTCGCCGCGCGGGTCGCGGCCGCGCGCGAGATCCAGGCGCAGCGCGCCGCGATGGCGGGCGACGGCGGCGCCGCGCTGAACGCACGGGCCGAGGGCGAATGGCTGGAGCGCATCGTCGCGCTCGACGAACCGGGCCGCGCGCTGCTGACCCGCGCCGCCGAGGCCGGCGGCCTCTCGGCGCGCGGCTGGACGCGCACGCTGCGGCTGGCGCGCACCATCGCCGACCTGGAGGGCGGCGGCCCGGTCCGCCGCATCCACGTCGCCGAGGCGCTGATCTATCGCCGCATCGCCCCGGCCGCGGATGCGGTCGGCGAGCCGCGCTCCAGCGCCTACGCGTTCTGAGGGGCGCCGCGCCGCTCAGGTCCCGACGCCGCCGGCCGCGTCCCGAGCGCTAGGCGCCGTGGGCCGCAGGCGGCCGCGCGGCGAGCACGAGCGGCGCGGCGGGCGCCGCCGGGTGGGCGGCGAAGTCGAAGTCCATCCGAGGTCCCAGCGTCCGCTCGGCAGCCGGCGCGGCAGGCCGCGTCTGCGCGCCGACGCTCGCGCCCGCCAGCGCCGCCGCCAGCGCGCCGGCGGCGATGACCAACTGCCTTGATGACAACTTGCGCACGGGTTCGTGAACGCCCGCCGCGCCGACGGGTTCACGGCCAGGCCTGATCCGGGCACGATCCGCAGCAATGCCTTCGCAACCCGAATCCGGCGATGTTCGCCGCCGCATGACAGCCGCTGCCATCGCTACCCCGAAAGCGCCAGCCCCGACGAACGCCCTCGCCGCCCTGCGCGAAACCCGCGCCCGCTTCCTTGTGCTCTGGGTGATCCCGATCGTCATCGCCGCCGCCGTCAGCTTCGCACCGCAGGTGCTGAACGACGGCGACACCTTCTGGCACCTGGCCGCCGGGCGCTGGATGATCGCCCACGGCGCCGTGCCGGGCGCCGACCCGTTCTCCTTCACCTTCGTCGGCCGCCCCTGGGTGGCGCACGAATGGCTGACCGAGGTCGCCATGGCAGGCGCCTGGCTGGCGGCCGGCTGGGGCGGCGTGATGCTGCTGACCGGCCTGGCGGCTGGCGCGCTGGCGGCGCTGATGGGGCGCTGGCTGCTGTGCTGGCTCTCGCCGCCGGCGACCATCGCCACCTTGGCGCTCGGCCTCGCCTGCATCGCGCCGGGCGCGCTGGCGCGGCCGCACTTCCTGGTGCTGCCGGTGCTGGCGCTGTGGACCATGGCGCTGCTGGACGCCCGCGAGCGATGCAAAGCGCCCTCGCTCTGGCTCGCGCTGGTGATGGCGCTCTGGGCAAACCTGCATTCGAGCTTCGTTGTCGGGCTCCTGATCGCCGCCGCCTTCGCGCTGGAGACGCTGCTCGACAGGGCAGCCTGGCGCCGACGGACGCTGGCCAGCTGGGCCAGCTTCCTGGCGCTCGCCCTCGCCGCCACGCTGGCGACCCCGCACGGCCTCGCAGGGCTCACCTTCCCGCTGCAGGTGCTCAACATGAAGAGCCTGCCCTTCATCACTGAATGGCAGGGGCCGGATTTCATGCGGCCGACCACGCTCGAGATCGCGCTGCTGGGCGGCGTGCTGGTCGCCTTCTGGCGTGGCGTGCGGCTGTCCGCGGTGCGCACGCTGATCCTGCTGGGCCTGGTCCACATGAGCCTGCAGCACGTGCGCCAGGAGGTGCTGCTGGGCGTCGTCGCGCCACTGATCCTGGCCGAGCCGCTCGGCCGCGCGCTCGGGCGGGCCGAGCCGGGAGCCCTGCGCCGGCCGATGGCCGCGCCGCAGGCCGCGCTCGTCTTGGCGCTGGCGCTCGCCGTCATCGGCCTGCGGCTCCTCGTTCCGGAAGTCCGAGTCGATGGACCCACCGCGCCGATCACCGCGCTGGCCCACGTCCCGGCCGCGCTGCGGAGCGAGCCGGTGCTGAACGACTACGACTTCGGCGGCTATCTGATCTTCCAGGGCGTGCGCCCCTACATCGACGGCCGCGCCGACATGTACGGCGACGCCTTCGTGGCCGACGACAACCAGATCCAGCTCGGCAGCCAGTCGGCGACGCAGCGCGCCATCGACCGCTACAGCGATCCGCTGGGCGATCATCCGCCCAGACCGCCCGCTGGCGGTCACCCTCGCCCGCACCCCCGGCTGGAAACGCACGTACGCGGACAAGTGGGCGGTCGTGCTCGAGAAGGACGGCGCCTGACCTCCAACCAGCGAAGCCCCGTTGCGCTTCCTAGGCGGTTTTCGCCACAGCCAAGCCGAGCTCCGTCATCATCCGTTCGCGGATGATGAACTTCTGCACCTTGCCGGTCACCGTCATCGGGAACTCGTCGACGAAGACCACGTAGCGCGGGATCTTGTAGTGGGCGATCTGGCCGCGGCAGAAGGCGCGGATCTCCTCCTCGTTCGGCGGATTCGTCGGCCGCCAGCCGCACCCAAGCGCAGAGCTCCTCGCCGAACCGCGCGTCCGGCAGCCCCACCACCGCCACGTCCGCCACCTTCGGGTGGGTGTAGAGGAACTCCTCGATCTCGCGCGGATAGATGTTCTCGCCGCCGCGGATCACCATGTCCTTGATGCGCCCGACGATGTTGGCGTAGCCCTCCGCGTCGATGGTCGCGAGGTCACCGGTGTGCATCCAGCCCTCGGTGTCGATCGCCTCGGCGGTCTTGGCGGCATCGTCCCAGTAGCCCCGCATCACCGAGTAGCCGCGCGTGCAGAGCTCGCCCGCGACCCCGCGCGGCGTCACCCGCCCTTCCGCATCCACGACCTTCGCCTCCAGGTGCGGCTGCACGCGCCCGATCGTGGAGACCCGCCGCTCCATCGGATCGTCCACACCGGTCTGGAAGCTCACCGGGCTGGTCTCGGTCATGCCGTAGGCGATCGTCACCTCGGTCATGTGCATCCTGTCCAGCACCTGGCGCATCACCTCCACCGGGCAGGGCGAGCCGCCCATGATGCCGGTGCGCAGCGAGGAAAGGTCGCGCGCGGCGAAGTCGGGCGAGGCGAGCTCGGCGATGAACATGGTGGGCACGCCGTAGAGCGCGGTGCAGCGCTCTTGCTCGACCGCCGCCAGCGTCGCGTCCGGCTCGAAGATCGGCGCCGGGAAGACGACCGCCGCCCCGTGCGTCACCGCGGTGAGGCAGCCCATCACCATGCCGAAGCAGTGGTAGAGCGGCACCGGCACGCAGATGCGGTCGGCGTTGGTCAGCCGCTGGGCGACGCCGACGAAGTAGCCGTTGTTGAGGATGTTGCGGTGGGTCAGCGTCGCGCCCTTCGGCAGGCCGGTGGTGCCGCTGGTGAACTGGATGTTGATCGGGTCGGTGGCGCTCAAGGTGGCCCCGATCTCGGCGAGCGCCGCATCGTGCTCGGGCTCGGCGAGGCCAGGGATGTCGTCGATGTCGAACCAGCCCGGCCGCACCTCGCCGCCGATCTTGATCGCGGCCCTTAAGCTCGGCAACCGCGCCGCCTGCAGCGCGCCCGGGAAGGCGTCCGGCAGCTCCGGCGCCAGTTCCTCGACCATCGCCACGTAGTCGCTGGTCTTGTAGCGCTCGCCGCAGACCAGCGCCCGCACGCCCACCTTGTTCAGCGTGTACTCGAGCTCGGAGAGCCGATAGGCCGGGTTGACCGTCACCAGGATCAGCCCCGCCTTGGCGGCGGCGAACTGGGTCAGCGCCCATTCGGCGCAGTTCGGCGACCAGATCCCGATGCGGTCGCCTGCCTCCAGCCCCAGCGCCAGCAGGCCGGCCGCCAGCGCGTCGGCCCGCGCGGCCAGGCCCCGCCAGCTCCAGCGGATGTTCTGATGCACCGAGACGATCGCGTCGGCCTCGCCCCACTTGGCGGCCGCGGCGTCCAGCGCCTGGCCGATGGTGACCTCCAGCAGCGGCGGCGCGTCCGCGCCCTTCACGTAGGAAAGCTCAGCGTCCATGGGGCGTCGCAATCGGGCCGGTTTCACCACAAATCACCACAAACAGCGGTCCCCGCCGGCGATCTCGGCCGCGCCATGAAGCGTCTGTGCGGCCTCGCGCCGCGGTCTCCGGGTCCGTATTCATCCCGCCAGTCAGACTCGCAGGTGAATCGTCGTCAAGCTTGATCGACCTCAGTCAACGCCGCCATTCCGCTCCGTGTAGCGAAGCGGAGCGAGGCAGGCAGCCGGCTCAGTTCTTCCGTGGGATGACCACCATCATCCGCTCGTAGCCCTTGATGAAGATCGAGTAGCTGCGCTGCGGCTCTTCCAGCAGGCGGATCTCGGGGAAGCGCTTCAGGATCTCCTCCCAGATGATGGTCAACTGCAGCTCGGCGAGGCGGTTGCCGACGCAGCGGTGGATGCCGAAGCCGAACGACAGATGCTGGCGCGGGTGCGGACGGTCGATGATGTATGCGTACGGATTGTCGATCACCTCCTCGTCGCGGTTGCCCGAGACGTACCACATCACCACCCGGTCGCCGGCGCGGATGCGCTTGCCTTTGAACTCGAAGTCCTGGGTCGCCACCCGCGCCATGTGGGCCAGCGGCGTCTGCCAGCGGATGGTCTCGGAGACCATCGAGGGGACCAGGTCCGGGTTCGCCCGCAGCTTGGCGTTCTGGTCCGGATAGCGGTTCAGCGCATAGATCGAGCCGGAGATGGTGTTCCGCGTCGTGTCGTTGCCGCCGATGATCAGCAGGGTGACGTTCGAAAAGTACTGGTCCATCGACGCGTGGCGCGTGTCAGGACCGTGCGCCAGCATCGAGATCAGGTCGCCGGCCGGCTCGGCGTTCACCCGCTCGTTCCACAGGCGGATGAAATAGGCGCGGCAGTCGGCCAGCAGCTTGCGGCGCTCTTCGTAGGTGTTCCACGGGCCATGGCCGGGCGCGGTGGTCATGGTGTCGGACCACATGGTCAGCTTGCGCCGCTCCTCGAACGGGAAGTCGAAGAGGGTGGCCAGCGTCATCGTGGTCAGTTCCTTCGACACCAGGTCGACCCAGTCGAACGGCTCGCCGATCGGCAATGAGTCGAGGATCAGGCCGGCGCGCTCGCGGATCTGCGGCGCCATCTGCGCAAGCCGCGCCGGCGCGACGCCCGGGCTGACCGTCTTGCGCTGAATGTCGTGCCCCGGCGGATCCATGTTGATGAAGCTGTTGGCGTCGTCGCCGGTCTCGCGTTCACGCGCGACGAAGGCGTCCGCCGGCAGCACGCTGGGTTTGGGCGACAGCCCGATGCCCTTGGCCGACGAGAACACCTGGTGGTTGGTGTCGATCGCCATGATGTCGTTGTACTTGGTGACCGACCAGAACGCCCCGTAGTTGCTGTCGGGCGTCCAGTGCACCGGGTCCTCGGCGCGCAGCCGCTCGAAGTAGGCCCAGTGCCCGTCGTCGCGGAAGGCGGACGCCCAGGCCGGGTTCAACGTCTCCAGCGGCGCCTCATAGGCGCGCCGGCGGTGCAGCGCCTTTTTCTCGGCCATCACATCGACGGCGGTGTCGGGCATGGGGCGTTCTTCCTTGAGGCTGGTTCCGGCCGGCGATGATCGTCCGATGAGAGGCGCGGGGCAAGCAATTGAGATCGTCAGCCTCAGCAAAGTCGCGCGGCTCTGATATACCCGCCGCTCGGAAGGGGGACGTCATGCAACGGATCATTGCGATGGCGTTGGCGCTCGGGGGTGCGACGTCGGCGCTGGCCCAGCCGTCGGCGGGCGATCCCACCGCACTCGTTCGCCGGCTCTACGCCAACGAGCTTACGGCGCCGGACTCGGCCGATCCGATGTGGTGGCGCTACCTGACCGGCCGCGCGGCGGCCTCCTTCGCTCATGTCCTGCGCGTGGAGAAGGCGACCGGCGACGAGCTCGTGGACGAGGACTTTCTTTGCCAATGCCAAGACCCGTCCGGCATGCGGGTCACCTCGGTCACGATCACGGACCGGACGGCGACGCATGCGACGGCCAACGTCCGCTTCGCCTTCGGCGACCACCCGGCCCGACAGCAGCGGATGACGATCGAGCTGGCGAGCGACGGGCGCGGCTGGAAGATCGCAGAGATGATCAACGCCGAGGGCCAGTCGTTCACCGCCGAGAACGCCGAGGCGCTGAAAGCCTATCCAGGCAAGTAGCAGCGGAGGAGCGGTGGCCGAGATCCGTCCCTACCAACCCGGCGACCTGGAGGATCTCTACCGTATCTGCCTCGCCACCGGCCTGGCCGGCGAGGACGCGTCGGGCGTCTACGAGGACCCGAAGCTGCTCGGCCATCTCTATGCGGCGCCCTACGCGCTGCTGTGCCCAGAGTGCGCGCTGGTGGCCGAGGACGCCGAGGGCGTCGCCGGCTACATCCTGGGCGCCGCCGACACTGCGGCGTTCGAGGCGCGGCTCGAGCGGGACTGGTGGCCGAAACTGCGGACGCAATACGCGGATCCCAAGGGCAGCCCGCCGGCGGACTGGTCCGCGGACCAGCGGCTCGGCTACGCGATCCACCACCCGCGCCCGCTCCGCCCGGCGCTGCTGGAACGCTTCCCGGCGCATCTGCACATCGACCTGCTGCCGCGCCTGCAGGGCCAGGGGATGGGCCGGCGGATGATGGACGCCTGGCTGGCGCTGGCAGGCTCGATGGGCGCCCGCGGCGCGCATCTGGAGTGCTCCGCCGCCAACCACCGGGCGCTGCGCTTCTACCGCGCCTACGGGCTCAGCGAAGAGGCCGAATGGTCGAACCGCCACACGCGCCTCTTCGCGACGACGCTGCGTTAATCGCCGGCCAACCGACCCTGGCTAGTCTCAGCGCCGACCAGGGGCCGACGGAAATAGCCGAATGCACGCTGTGTGCGCTGGAGCGCTTCGCGCAACGAGGCGGGGATGCGCCGCCGCGTGTCTCATCCTGATGGCGGGTTGCCATCCGGCGACGGCTCAGCAAAGCAGCTGCGCGCCGCCGGCGCCCTGGCCCGCGCCCGGCGCCAAACCCGGCCAGCCGGACAGCGAGCTCGCGGCGTGCTTGCAGCGGCAGGCCTACGAGACGCGCACCCTTCCGATCCCGGTCGATTCCGCCGCGGCCGGCATCGTCGCCCAGTGCGAGATTCGGGTCGACCGGTTCGAGGGCGGCCCCGTGCCCGTCCGGGAAAGCGCCGCGGAGGCGGCCATCACGCAGCAGGCGACCGCCGCGGTCGTTCAGCAACGGCAGTGCGTCGGCCGCTAGGGCCGCTCGGGGCGGCGTCCCGAGCCACTCTCGACGAGCAGACGCCTTCGCCGCCGCCCCCGGCTACCCCTTCGGCCGCGCGGCCGGGTTGGCGGCCTGCGTCGAGGGCGCGGCGATCACCATCAGCGGGTCGGGCGCGAGGAACTTCTTGGCGGCCGCCTTCACCTCGTCGAGGCTGATGCTCTCGTAGTCGCTCTCCCAGGTCTTCGCGGTGGCGATCTGGTCCGGGTGCTCCCACGAGCCGTCGAGCATGGCGATCCACCAGGGATTGGAGATCTCCCGCGTCGCACCCTCGTCCAGCAGCGGGCGGCGGGCGCGCTCCAGCATGGCGTCGGTGATGTCGCCGTCCGCGAGCTGCTGGGCGATCTTCTTGAGCTCGCCGGCCACCACGTCGGTGGCGTCGGGGGCGGTGTCGATGGCGACGCTGAGCGCGCCCTGGTCGCCGCCGCGGGCGAGGTCGACGTTCACCACTGGCGAGTAGGCCTTGCCGAGCCGCTGGCGGATGTCGTCGATCGCCTGGTTCTGGACGATCGAGGCCAGCAGATCGAGCGTGCGCTGCTCGCGCACCATCTCCGGCGTCCAGACGAAGAGCGGCCAGGTGGCGAGCACCGTGGCCTTCTCGGGGCTGCCGTCGTGGGTGGTGCGGACCGGCGTCGCCTCCGGCGGCGGGTAGCGCACATGCGGCGCGTCGGCGCGCGTGGTGTCGCGCCACTGCCGCGGCGGCAGGGCGCCCAGCGTCTTGGCGACCGCCTCGACCGCCGTCTGCTGGTCGATGTCGCCGATGATGGTCACCTCGAGCGCGTCGTTCTTCAGCACCGGCCCGAGCACGCGGGCGAAGTCGGCGCTCTTGACGCCGTCGAGGTCGTGCTCGTCGGGCAGCAGCGGCACGCGGGGCGGCGGCAACGCCTTGTCGCGGGCGAGCGCAGCGGCGAAGTCGGGCTCGGCGCGGGTCACCTCGTAGAGGGTGCGCACCGCGGTGGGGATGCGGGCGTCGACGGCGGGCCGGAAGCCGGGGTCGGACAGGTAGGCCGTGATCAGCTGCAGCTCGACGTCCAGGTCGGAGGGGCGCGTCGCGCCGCCGATCTCGAAGGCGTCGCGCTGCATGGCGAGCTGGAACTCGCAGTCGTGCGCCTCGCAGAGCCTGACCGTGTCCTCGAAGTCGTTCTTGCCGAGCCCGCCCTCGCGCAGCAGCGAGGCGCCGAGCCGCGCGGCGGGCAGGTCCTTGGGGTCGAGCTCCTGCTGGCCGGACCCGAAACGGATGCGGATTTCCACCCGGTCCTGGGCGTTCTGGCTCGACTTGAAGGTCAGCCGCACGCCGTTGGCGAACTGCGATGTGGGTCGCGCCGACGTCGGGCAGCTCCTGCACGCTCGTCACCTGGCCGGGCGGACCGAAGCTCGTGTAGGCCCAGTCGCGGCCGACATGCGCGGACGGCGCGGCGGGCGCAGCGCCGGCCTCGTCGCGGCGCCAGGCGGCGAGCACCGCCGCGTCCGGCTGCGCCGTAGGCTCGATCAGCACGATCTCGGGCCGGCTGGCGCGCGTCCAGACGCGGGCGAACTCGGCGTTGACCTTCTCGCGGGTCAGCACCTTCAGCGCCAGGCGGCCGATCCGCTGGTCCTCCTCGGCGGTCGAGAAGGTGCCGTTCTGGGTGAGGTTGGAGACGATGCTCTGGGCGAGCTGGCTGCCGGTCATCGTCGGCGCCTGGCCGACCTCGGTCTCCACCTGCGCGTTCAGCGCCTTGACGCCCTGCTGGTACTCCTCGTCGGTAAGGCCGAAGAGCGACAGGCGCCGCATCTCGGCGGCGATGGCGGTCATCGCCACGCGCCAGTCCTGGTCTCTCAGCGTGGCGGAGACGCAGGTGGCGTCGGCGGCGTCGTAGAGCTCGTCGCGCGACACCTCGGCGGAGATGAAGGGCGGGTTGTCGCCGTTGGCCAGCACCGAAAGCCGCTTGTCGAGCGTCGACTGCCAGAGCGCTTGCTCGAAATCGCGGGTGCGCGAGATGACGCCTTCCTTTTCGGGCGTGTCCTTGTCCTCGGTGCGGCACACCTGCAGCGTCGGCGGCGCCTTGTCCTGCGCGGCGACCATCACCGCGGTCGGCCGCTTCAGGTCGACCCGGCCGAGGTCGGGTTTCGCCGCCGCCGGCGTGTCGTTCTTCCAGTCGCCGAACGCGGCGACGATGCGCGCCTTGAGCTCGTCGCGCGGCAGGTCGCCGACCGCCACCACGATGGCGGTCTCTGGCCGGTACCAGCGGTGGTAGAAGCCGCGGATCGTGTCGGCGTTCACCGACTGGATGATCGCCTTCAGCCCGATCGGCGCGCGCTTCGGGCCCAAGAGGTCCGGCGTCATGAAGTTCAGTGTCTGCTCGGCGAGGTCGCCCAGCGCGCTGCGGCTGCCGACATATTCCGACATGATGACGCCGCGCTCGCGGTCGACCTGATCCTGCGGGATGTTCAGACCGTCGGCCACGTCGCGCAGCCAGCTGAACGCCAGGTCGAGGCGCTCTGGCGTGATCTCGGAGAGGTCGAGGCTGAAGGTGGTCGAATTGAAGGTGGTCTCGGCGTTCTGGTCGCGGCCGATCGAGACGCCGATGTCGGCGAAGTCCTTCATCACCGTGCCGGGCGGGAAGTGCGCCGAGCCGTTGAACGCCATGTGCTCGAGGAAGTGGGCGACGCCGCGCTCGTTGGCCGTCTCGTCCTCGCTGCCGGCGCCGATCCTGAGGATGATCGTCACCTTGCGCGTGCCGGCGCGGCGCATGACGCCGTAGGTCAGCCCGTTCGGCAGCGTGCCGATCTCGGCCTCGGGATTGGGCCGCGTCAGCGGATAGGCCGGGTCGTCGGCGGACAGCTGCGTGGTCGCGGCCAACGCCGGGCCGGCGAGCGCCGTCGGGCCCACCACCGCGGCGAGGGCGGCGGCTACGAAAGCGGCGCGCGCGAGCGACCGCTTCAATCTCTCGATCATGCGAAAATCATCTCTCAAATGCGGTCCGACCTTACCGCGCCAGCCGCGCCGGCGCGAGCGTGGGCAAACCGCGCCCCGCTAGGCGCAATACTGGGCGCGATGATGGCGCCCGCCGCTTACCGGCGCGTCAATTGCGCCCACCCGCTGCTAGTGCGCGTGGTGGCGGTGGCGCTGGGTCATCGGGCCGCCGCTGCAGAACGGGACGGCGACGAGGCAGGCCAGGAACAGCCACGCGCTGATCCGGAAGACGTCGTCGAAGGCCAGCGTCAGCGACTGGCGGGCCACGCCCTGCATCACCGTCGCCGCGGCGACGTCCTGGCCGCGGTCGGGCGCCACGCCGCCCTGGCCGAAGCGCAGCACCAGAGCGGCCAGCGCGTCGCGCGCCTCGGCCGAGCGGCCGAGTCCGCGGTCGAGAGCCTCCGCATGGCCCTGCGTGAACGCGATCAGCCAGGTGTTCACCGCCGCGATGCCGACCGCGCCGCCGAGGTTGCGCAGCAGGTTGTTGAAGCCCGAGGCGTCCTTCAGCTCCGTCGTCGGTCATGTCCTTCAGCGCCATGCCGACGACCGAGACCATGGTGAAGAGCACGGCCACGCCGCGCACCGCCTGCGGCCAGAACAGCTCCCAGAATCCCCAGTCGGGCCCCAGCGCCGACATCATCCAGAACGAGACCGCGTAGAGGACGAGCCCGACGACCATCATCAGGCGCAGGTCGACCCGGGTCGCCAGCCACGCCGAGGGCCCCGCCGAGAGGGTCATGAAGACGCCCGCGATGAACACCGTCGAGCCGATGTCGAGGCTGGTGAAGTCGCGCACCCGGGCCAGGAACACCGGGGTCAGGTAGACGCTGGTGTAGAGCCCGAAGCCGATCGCGAACGACAGCACGCTGGCCGCCGCGAAGCCCCGTCGTCGGAACGGCGCGATGTTGACGAGGGGCCTCGGCGAATAGAGGCAGCGCTCGACGAAGACCACGCCGGCGATCGCCGCGATCCAGGCCATCGACGCCACGATGCGGTCCTGGAACCACTGGCGCTGCGGCCCCTCCTCCAGCACGTACTGCATGCCGCCCAGGAACGCCGCCAGGCTGGCGGCGTGCAGCCAGTCGATCTTCAGGAGCAGCCGCGGCTCGGACTTGTCGAAGCGGCCCAGCGCCACCAGCGCCAGCGCCACGACCGCGCCGGGCGCGATGTTGACGAAGAACAGCCAGCGCCAGCCGAGGCTGTCGGTGATCCAGCCGCCGATCGCGGGACCCAGCGTCGGCGCCAGCGTGGACATCACCCCCAGCACCGCCGTCGCCACCGGCCGCCTCGGCCCCGTCGAAGAAGGTGAAGCCGGTGGCGAAGGCCAGCGGGATCATCGCGCCGCCGACGAAGCCCTGGATCGACCGGAACACCACCATCGACGGCAGGTCCCAGGCCACGCCGCAGGCAAGGCTGGTCACCGTGAAGAGCGCCGCCGAGGCCACGAACACCCAGCGGGTCGAGAGCGCCTGCGCCAGATAGGCCGACAGCGGGATCATCACGATCTCGGCCATCAGGTAGGCGGTCTGGATCCAGTCGATCTCGTCGAGGCTGGCCGACAGCCCCGCCTGGATGGAGCTCATCGAGGCGGCCACGATCTGGATGTCCAAGAGGGCCATGAACTGGCCCACCGCCATCACGAAGAAGATCGTCATCTTCCTCCACGGCGCCAGCGAGAACGCCGGCGCATCGTCGTAGTCGAGATCGGCGGTCGTCGCGCTCAAACCTAAGCCCCTCCGACCCTGCGCCCCTTGCCGCGCTTCATTTCATGCTAGCATCATCCGCGGATGGGATGCGCGTTCAGGGAGTGATCCAAAGCAAGCATGGCCAGCGGCGGTTCAGGGGGCTCGGCCGCCACGGCCCGTTGGCGCGCGCTGACCGTCGGCCTGGTGGCCGCCGCGGCGATCGCCGCCGGTCTGGTGTGGATTTTCGCCGACAAGCCGACGACGACGACGGACGACGCCTACGTGCAGGGCGACAAGACCATCGTCTCGCCGAAGGTGCGCGGCATGGTCCTCGCCATCGCCGCCAAGGAGAACGGGCGCGTCGCCGCCGGTCGAGCTGCTGGTCAGCATCGACCCCGAGGAATACGACCTGAAGATCGCGCAGGGCGAGGGCGACCTGATGGCGGCGCGCGCGGCGGAGCGGGCGGCGCGCGCCGGGCTCTCCAGCCTCGACGCCGAGGAGAAGGTGACGGAGGGCGCGGTGAACTCCGCCGAGCAGCTCGCCGGAACGAATGCTGTCGCGAACCCCGCCTTCCGCCAGGCTTTCGAGACCGCGCACGGCCAGGCGCTGGTCGCCGCCCGCACCCGCGGCCAGATCGAGGCCTCGCTCTCGGAGGCGGTCGCCGCCGAGTACCGCGCCAAGACCGAGCTCGACGCCGCCAAGCTGCAGAAGGCCGAGACGCAGGTGATGGCCCCCGCCGCCGGAACGGTGGCCGACATCCAGACCAACGTCGGGGCGATGGTGCAGCCGGGGGTCACGCTGATGACCATCATCGGCGAGGCCCAGCCGGTGGTCACCGCCAACTTCAAGGAAACCCAGATCGGCCGCATGCGCGCCGGCCAGCCCGCCACCATCCGCATCGACGCGCTGGCCGGCCGCAGCTTCACCGGCCACGTCGAATTCGATCGCGCCGGGCTCCGGCTCGCAGTTCGCGCTGTTGCCGTTCGAGCCGGGCGCCGGCAACTTCACCAAGATCGTGCAGCGCGTGCCGGTACGGATCGTGCTCGATCCCGGTCAAGCCGGCCTCGACCGTCTTCGCGCCGGCCTTTCCGCCGAGGTGACGGTGCGGCTCGCCCGCTGACCCCTACTCGGTGATCACCACCGGCTCGGGCAGCACCACGTGGATCACCACCTCGGGGGGCGCGCCTGCCTGACAGTGGTGGGCGGCGGAGCCGCCGTTAAGTGTAACCACAGAGGTCGCGGAGAAGGCGCGGAGGACGCAGAGAGTGCGAGGCCCTCCGCGACCTCTGCGCCTTCCCTGCGTGCTCTGCGGTTAGAAATAGCGCCTGCGGCGCGCGCCGCGCTCGGCAGGTTTGCGCCCTTGCAACCGCTTCCTGCCTCGGTCCCGGCCTTTGCCGGGGCTACAGCACCCCCAGCGCCGCCAGGACGCGTTCCGGGGTCATCGGGTAGTCGCGAACTCTGGCGCCGCAGGCATTGTAGACGGCGTTGGCGACCGCCGCGCCGGCGCCGCAGATGCCGGCCTCGCCGACGCCCTTGATGCCGAGCGGGTTCGCCTTGTCGTCGACCTCGGGCAGGAAATAGGCGTCGAGGTTGGCGATGTCCGCATGCACGGGTGGCAGGTAGGTCCCGAGGTCCTGCGAGACCAGGCTCCCGTAGCGCGGATCGACGCGGTTGGACTCCGTCAGCGCCGTGCCGACGCCCCAGATCATGCCGCCGGTGATCTGGCTCTTGGCGGTCTTCTCGTTGAGGATCCGCCCGCAGGCGAAAGCGCCCAGCATGCGCCTTAAGCGCACCTCGCCGGTCACCGGGTCGACCCCCACCTCGGCGAAGTGCGCGCCATAGGAGTGGCTGACGTAGTCGCGGATGTCGGCCGCCGGCGCCGAGGCGCCCTCGGCCTCGATCCCGGCCGGCGAGAGCCGCTGCACCAGCGCCGCGATGGTCTCCGAGCGGTTCTCGAAGGCGATCAGCCCCTCGCGGAAGTCGACCAGTTGCTTCGGCGCGCCGTAGAGCGGCGAGGCCGGATCGCCGGTCGCCAGCTCAGCGAGCTTGCCGCGCAGCGCCATGCCGCCGGCCAGCGCGCCGGAGCCGGCCGACGCCGCGCCGAACTGGCCGCCCGAGCCCGGGGCCGGCGAGAAGCCGCTGTCGCCGATCTCCACCACCACCTTCTCCAGCGGCACGCCCATGGTCTCGGCGGCGATCTGGGCGAGGATGGTGTAGCTGCCGGTGCCGATGTCGGTCATCCCCTGCTGCAGGCGGATGGTGCCGTCGGCGTCGGCGCGCATGGAGGCCTTGGCGGGCAGCAGGAAGTTGCCGCGGATCGCGCAGGCCATCCCGAGGCCGACCAGCCAGCGGCCGTCGCGCCTCTGGCCGGGCGTGGGATTGCGCTGCTCCCAGCCGAACCGCGCCGCGCCGTCCTTCATGCACTCCACCAGCTGGCGCACCGAGAACGGCTGGCCGGTCTCCGGGTGCTTGTCGGGCTCGTTGCGCAGGCGGAACTCGATCGGATCGAGGCCGAGCTTCTCGGCCATCTCGTCCATCGCCGCCTCGAGGCTCATCATGCCGACCGCCTCGCCGGGGGCGCGCATGGCCGAGGCGACCGCGATGTCCATCAGCTGCACGCGGTGGCCGGTCAGCCGGTTCGGCGCGGCGTAGAGCGAGCGGGCGAAGCCGGCGGCGCGCTCCACGAACGGCGCCTCGCGGTTGCAGTGCGTCGCCGCCTCCAGCGCCAGCGCGGTGAGCCGTCCGTCGGGCGTCGCACCGAGGCGCACCCGCTGCACGGTGGCCGGCCGGTGGACGGTGGCGTTGAACATCTGCTGGCGGGTCAGCGCGATCTTCACCGGACGCTGCAGGTCGCGCGCCGCCAGCGCCGCCAGCGCGAAGTCCTCGTAGACCGAGCCCTTGCCGCCGAAGCCGCCGCCGATGTAGCGCGACAGCAGGTGCACGTTGCGCCGGTCGATCATCAGCGTCTCGGCCAAGAGGTGCTGCGGCCCCTTGATCATCTGCACCGAGGCGTGGACCACCACCTTGCCGTCCTCCCACCAGGCGGTGGTGGCGCAGGGCTCCATCTGGCAGTGGTTCTGGATCGGCGTGCTGTAGGTCTCGTCGAGCTTCACCGGCGCGGCGGCGAACGCCGCGTCGAAGTCGCCGACCCGCGACTCCGCATCGCCCCTGGCCGGCTCGGTGCGCTCGACCTCGAACGCATAGTCGGCCTCGCCGCCCTCGCGGTAGCTGATCCGCACCTGGCGCGCGGCGGCCGTGGCGTTCTCCAGCGTGTCGGCCACCACCAGGGCCACGGGCTGGCCGAAGTAGCCGACCGCCTTGGAGGCGAACACCGGATCGGCGGCGGCCTGGCTCTGCACGTAGGTCTTGGCGCCCTTCTCGCCCTGGTTCGGCGGCGGATCGAACGGATGCCAGACGAGCAGCACGCCAGGCGCGGCTCTGGCCGACGCGTCGTCGACGGCGGTGACCTCGCCGCAGCCGATGTCGGCGCCGACCAGCACGCCATAGGCGGGCGGCGAGGGCGTCTTCACCTCGTGGGCGTAGGGCGCGCTGCCCGACACCTTCAGCGGACCTTCGTAGCGGTCGACCGGCCGGCCGATCACGCCGGAGCGGTTCTGGTTGATCGGGTTCGGCAGGGCGTAGTCGGCGATACTGCTCATCGGACCGGTCCTCCTTCCAGCGCATCGACGATAACGCGCCGGGCGAGCGTGATCTTGAAGGCGTTGCGGCCGGCGCCGCGCGCCTCGGTCGAGCTCGGCCTCCGCCGCCTCGGCGGGCGTGCCGCCGGCGGCCAGCGCCGCCTCGGCCTTCGTGGCGCGCCAGGGCTTCAGCGCCACGGCGCCCAGCGCCAGCTTCTCGCCGGCCAGCGCCAGGCTGAAGAGGCCGCCGGCGTAGGAGGCCCGGTCGCGGACCTTGCGGTACTCCTGGCGGCCCGCGGGCGGCGGCGGCAGCACCACGGCGGTGACCAGCTCGCCGGGCTCCAGGCTGGTCTCGACGTGCGGCGTCGCGCCCGGCAGGCGGTGCACCTCGTCGATCGGGATGGTCCGTGTGCGGCCGGCCGGCGTCACCGTCTCGACGGCCGCCTCCAGCGCCGAGAGCGCCACGGCCATGTCGGAGGGGTGGGTCGCGACGCAGGCCTCGCTGGCGCCCAGGATGGCGTTGCCGCGCACATCGCCGCCGATGCGCGCTGCAGCCGGCGCCGGGCTCGCGTTTGTTGCAGGGCTTGGCGGGGTCGTAGAAGTAGGCTGCAGCGGGTGCGCTGCATCAGGTTGCCGCCGACCGTCGCCTTGTTGCGCAGCTGCGCCGACGCGCCGGCCACGAGCGCGTGGGTCAGCACCGGATAGCGCGTCCGCACCCGCCGGTCGGACGCCGCCGCGCTGTTGGACGCCATCGCGCCGATGCGCAGGCCGCCCTCCGCCGTCTCCGCGATGTCGGCCAGCGGCAGGCGGCCGACGTCGATCAGGTGGGCCGGCCGCTCGATCTCCAGCTTCATCAGATCGAGCAGGTTCGTGCCGCCGGCCAGGAACTTCGCGCCTGGCGTCTCGGCCGCGGCCTTCGCGGCGCCGGCGGCGCTTTCGGCCCGCTCGTAGGTGAACGGCCTCATGCGGTTGCTCCGGCCGACTGACCTGCGACGTCGCGGATCGCCTCGAGGATCTGCGGATAGGCCGAGCAGCGGCAGATGTTGCCGCTCATCCGCTCGCGGATCTCCGCGTCGGTCAGCGCGATCGTCGCGGAGCCTAAGTCGAGCGTCTCGGCGCTCGGCTCGCCCCGGCGCACCTCCTCGAGCATCCCGAGCGCCGAGCAGATCTGCCCGGGCGTGCAGTAGCCGCACTGGAAGGCGTCGCGCTCCAGGAACGCGCGCTGCAGCGGCGAGAGGTGGGGCGGCAGGCCGACGCCCTCGATCGTGGTGACGCTCTGGCCCTCGTGCATCACCGCCAGCGACAGGCAGGAGTTGATCCGCACGCCGTCGACCAGCACCGTGCACGCCCCGCACTGCCCGTGGTCGCACCCCTTCTTGGTCCCGCCGAGCCCCAGCTGCTCGCGCAGCAAGTCGAGCAGCGTGGTGCGCACGTCGACGTCGACCCGGTGGCCCAGTCCGTTGACCGTGATCTCGAAAGTGGCCCGCGGAGCCGCGCGGGCAGGCGCATCAGCCATGCAAAAGTCCCGAACCAATGATCGTCGAAATATGGGCCTTCATACGACCGGCGCGGCTCGGCGCAAAGCGCGCGACTATCCCCAACCACCGTCATGGCCGGGCGTCAGTCCCGGCCACCCATGAACACCTAACGAGCCATGGCCGCGCTCGGCGCGGCCACTCGAACCATCGTGTGCTTGGGTCGCCGGCACTGACGGCCGGCGATGACGGATGGGGTGGGATTATTGCGGTTCTACCCAACGCGAGAGGCCACACGCCCGTAGCTGATGGCCATCACGGCGGGCTGGACGATGTGGTAGCCGGCGGCGGTGCGGCGGTAGTCGTTGGCCATCTGGCGGCGCAGCTCGGCGGCGGCTTCGGCCTCGTCGGCGCCGTTTTCGACAAGGGAGGCCATGGCGCGCTGAAAGCTCGCTTCGTCGGTCGGATGGCCGCCAAGGCCGTCGTCCAGGATCGCCGCCAGCACGCGCTGCCTTAAGCCGCCGCCCTCGCCCGCTCCAGGGCGGCGCGGACCAGCGGCAGGCGGTCGTTGCCGAAGTACATGTCGGCGCCGCCGACGAAGATGGTCGGTGAGCCGAAGCCGCCGCGGGCCATGACCTCGTCAGTGTTGGCGCGCAGCTGTTCCTTCACGGCCGGCTCAGCTTGCGCCGCCAGCAGCGCGTCGGCGTCGAGGCCAAGACGGTCGCAGACGCCGCGCAGCACCGCGTCCTGCGAGATGTCGGCGTCCGCGCCCCAATAAGCCTCGAACACCGCCGTCGCGAACGGGACGAGCTTGCCCTGCGGTTCCAGCACCAGGCACATCCGCATGGCCTTGACGCTGTTCACCGGGAAGACGCTGGGCGGCATCTTGATCTTCAGGCCCGCCACCCGCGCCCAGTCCTGCAGGTCCTTGCCTGAATAGCGCGCCTTGGCCGGCACGGGGTGGGCGCGGCCCTCGTAGACGCTGGGATTGATGGTGTTGAAGATCCCGCCGACCAGGATCGGCCGCCACGTGATCGCAACGCCGAACTCCGCCGCCAACGGCTGGATGTTGTGGAACGCCAGATAGGTCCAGGGGCTGGAACAGTCGAAGAAGAACTCGATCATCGGCCTTGGCCCTCCAACCAGCGCCGGACCCCACCATCCCGCTCTTCCCCGCGCAAGCGGGGACCCGGGTCTTTTTGACCACGAACCTCACGAACAACGACCAGCCCTCCAACCCTCAACGGTGTCATCCCGGAGACCCGCGAAGCCGAGTTGTCCGGGATCTGCTTGGCGCCGCCGTGAGAAGGAGATCCCGGACAGCTCGCTGCGCTCGCTTCCGGGATGACAACGCGAGTGAGCTGGACCGTTCGTGTGGTTCGTGAGGTTCGTGGTCGAATCCTTGGAACCTACCGGCCCCTCGGCGCCTCAGAAAAAGCCTGGGTCCCGGCTTTCGCCGGGATGAGCGGATGTAGGGTTGCAGTTCAGTTCCAGATCGGCGGGCGGCGGGCCTTCCAGGGCGCTGCCTTTTCCAGCTGCGCGGCGAGGCGGAAGAGGGTCGCCTCGTCGGCGTAGCGGGCGGTGAACATCATGCCCATCGGCAGGCCGTCCGACGACCAGGCGAGCGGCAGCGAGATCGAGGGCTGGCCGGTCATGTTGGCGATACCGGGGAACGAGAAGAACTCGCCGTTGCGGCGGCCGATGTCGCGCGGCGCGTTCAGCGACCGGCGAGAGGTAGCCGATCGGCGGCGGCGGCGCGGCCAGCGTCGGGGTCAGGAAGACGTCGAATTTCTCGTAGAGCTGCAGCGCCTGGCGGGCGAGCACGCGCAGGTTCTGGGCGTCGGCCATCGCGTCCATCCCCGTGGCGCGCTGGCCGCCCTTCCAGCTCGCCCAGGTCAGCGGCTCGAACTCGTCGTCCGCCGGCTCGCGGCCCAACTCGGCGATCATACGGCGCATGCCGGCGGCGAAGTTGGCGCCCGAGAAGGCATTCTGCGCGCCCCACATCGCCCGCTGATCGACCGGCAGGTCCTGCGGGACCACCTCGTGGCCCAGCTTCTCGAGCAGCGCGGCCGTCGCCTCCAGCGCCGCCTGCACCTCGGATGCACCGGCCGGCCGTTGGCGGTCGCGCTCGACCAGGCGATCTTCAGCCGCCCGGGCGAGCGGAGGATCTCCTCGGCGTAGGGCCGTTCCTTGGCGGGCGCGGCGTAGGGCGAGCCGGGCTCGGGACGGCCGGTGACGTCGAGCATCACGGCGCAGTCGCGCACCGTGCGGCGTGATCACGTGCTCGACCACGAAGCCCTGCGCGAAGTCGTAGCCGTCCGGCAGGTGCGGGCTGCGGTCGCGGGTGGGCTTCAGGCCGACCAGGCCGCAGCAGGAGGCCGGGATGCGGATCGAACCGCGGCCGTCGCCGCCGTGCGCCATTGGTGTGATCCCGGCCGCCACCGCCGCCGCCGCTCCGCCCGACGAGCCGCCGACGATGTGATCCAGGTTCCACGGATTGCGGCAGGGGCCGTAGAGCTGGCCCTCGGTGGTCCCGGCGATGCCGAACTCCGAGAGGTTGGTCTTGCCGAGCGTGGCGACGCCGCTCTCCCGGTAGCGGCGCATCAGCCCCGAGTCCGCCGCATCGACCACGCCGCGGCCATAGCGGCTGCCGCTGGTGCGCGGCCAGCCCGCGACGGCGATCAGGAGGTCCTTGACGAGGAACGGCACGCCGCGGAACGGCCCCTCCGGCAGCGCCTCTGCGCTCGCCCGCGCCTCGTCGAAGGCCTGGTAGACGACGGCGTTGATCGCGGCATTGTGACGCTCGATGCGGGCGATCGCCGCCTCGATCAGCTCGGCGGGCGTGACCTCGCGCTTCGCAACCAGCTCGGCCAGGCCCACGCCATCGAACTCGGCGTAGTCGTCCATCTGTTCCTCCGCCGGCTTCCCTCGTAAGGAAGCACGCCCCCAGTGAAGCACGCGGGGGCGACGGAGCCTAAAACCTTTGGGGAGCCGAAATCTTGCCTGAGTGGCGCAACTGGTCCGGCAGCGTCGTCGCCCAGCCGACCGCGATCGAGAGCCCAAAGACGCTCGCCGAGCTGCAGCGGCTCGTCGCGGCCGCCGCGAAGGTGCGCGTCGCGGGCACCGGGCACTCTTTCATGCCGCTCTGCGCCAGCGAAGGGCTGCTGCTGTCGCTCTTCGAGCTGGAGGGTCGGCTGGAGATCGCCGCACGACCGCCAGAGCGTCTGGGTCCCGGCCGGCTGGCCGATCGGCAAGCTCACCGAGGCGCTCTGGGACGCGGGCTTCTCGCTGATCAACCAGGGCGACATCGACAAGCAGGCGATCGCCGGCGCGGTCTCGACCGCCACGCACGGCACCGGACGCAAGCTGGGCTCGCTGGCGACCGCCGCCGAGGGCTTCCGCCTGGTGCTGGCCGACGGGACGCTGGTCGAATGCGACCGCACCAAGGAGCCCGAGCTCTTCGAGGCGGCGCGGCTCTCGCTCGGCATGCTGGGCGTGGTGGTCGGCATCCGCATGAAGGTGCTGCCGGCCTACCGGCTGAAGGAGACCATCCGCCGCCAGTCGCTGCAAAGCACGCTTGCCGAGTGGGACGAGCTGGCGGACGCGCACCGGCACGTGGAGTTCTTCCACTTCCCCTACTCCGAGCACGTCACCCTGAAGACGCTCGACCCGGCGGACGCGGGCGACAGCCCGCCGCCGGGCGAGTTCGAGGACATCGTCTTCCAGCGGGTCTGCGACCTCGTCGCCGCCTGGCCGCGCACCGCGCCCACGCTCCAGCGAATGCTGACCCGCGCCATCCGCCAGTCCGAGCGCGCCGGCCCGGCCGGGCGCATCTTCCCCTCCGAGCGCAGCGTGCGCTTCGAGGAGATGGAGTACGAGATCCCGGCCGAGAACGGCTTTGCGGCCCACGCCCGCGCCATGGCGCTGGTGCGCGAGAAGCGCTGGCCGATCATCTTCCCGTTCGAGTTCCGCGCCGTCGCCGCCGACGACATCTGGATCTCGCCGATGCAGGGCCGCGCGTGCGTCTCGATCAGCTTCCACCAGTACGCCCGGATGCCCTGGCAGGAGGCGTTCGAGGGCGTCGAGAAGGTGTTCCAGGAAGCCGGCGGCCGCCCCCACTGGGCCAAGCGCCACACCCTGACCAGCGCCGACGTGCTGCGGCTCTATCCGGACGCGGGCAAGTGGGGCGCGGTGCGCAAGCGCTTCGACCCAGGCGCCAAGTTCCTCAACGCCCACCTCGCCGAGCTCTTCGCGTTCTCCCTTTAGTTCCGCTCTCCCCGCGCAAGCGGGGCCCAGGCTTTTTCTGCAACCCGCTGTTCCCTCGGATAAAACACCTGGGTCCCCGCTTTCGCGGGGAAGAGCGGATTTCTTGGATCGCACATGCCCGCCATGACCTACGCTGAGCACCTCCACGCGCACCTGATCGGCCGGCAGGGCTCGCGGAAGTCGCTGAACACGCCGGCGCTGGTGGTCGACGTCGAGGCGCTGGACCGCAACATCGCGGCGATGGCGAGCTTCGCGGCGGGCGCGGGCCTGAAGCTTCGGCCGCACGCCAAGACCCACAAGAGCGCCGACATCGCGCGCCGCCAGATCGCCGCCGGCGCGCTCGGGGTCTGCTGCGCCAAGCTCGGCGAGGCCGAGGCGCTGACGGCCGAGGGGATCGAGGGCATCCTGATCACCTCGCCGGTGGTCGGCGAGCCGGCGGTCGAGCGGCTGGTGGCGCTGGCCGCCAAGGCCCCGACGCTGATGGCCTCCTGCGACAACGCCGAGGCGGTGGCGGCGATCGGCGCGGCGGCCAAGGCGGCGGGCGCGACGCTGACGCTGCTGGTCGACGTCGACCCGGGCCTGCGGCGCACCGGCGTCGCCGACGCGGCGGCCGCGCTGGCGCTGGCCCGCCAGATCGACGCGCATCCGGCGCTGAGGTTCGGCGGCGTGCAGTTCTACTGCGGCGCCGAGCAGCACATCGAGGACTACGCGGCGCGCCGCGAGGCGATCGTCGGCAAGATGGAGCGCCTGACCGCGGCGATCGACGCGATGAAGGCCGCCGGCCTCGCGCCCGCCATCGTCAGCGGCGGCGGCACCGGCAGCCACGCCATCGACGCCGAGCTCGGCGATCTTCACCGAGCTGCAGGTCGGCTCCTACATCTTCATGGATCGTCAGTACAATGACTGTGCGCTGACCGAGGCCGCGCCGCGCCCGTTCGAGACCTCGCTGATGGTCGACGCCCGGGTGATCAGCGCCAGCTATCCGATGCTGGTCACGGTCGACGCCGGGCTGAAGGCGATGGCCACCGAGGCCGGCGCGCCGCCGATCCTGGCCGGCGCGCCGGAGGGCAGCGCCTACCACTTCATGGGCGACGAGCACGGCGCGATCGTGCCGCCGCGCGGCGTCGCGCCGCCGAAGCTGGGCGAGCGGGTGACGCTGGCCGCCCCGCACTGCGATCCCACCGTCAACCTCTACGAGGCCTACCACGTGGTCCGCGGCGACACCCTGGAAGCCATCTGGCCGGTGACCGCGCAGGGGAAGGTCGGCTTAGGCGGCGTCACCCACTCCACCCGCCAGCTGCCGTGGCCCTCGCCGAGGATCGGGTGCAGCTCTTCGCACAGAGCTTCGAGCTTCTCGTCGAGCTTCCACGGCGCGCCCACGATCAGGAGGCCGCCGCCGGCCATGCCGACGCCGTCGACCGGATAGGCGAGGAACTCGGCCCTGAGCGCCTTCGGAAAGCCGACGCCGCGTGCGGCTTCCGCGAGCGCATCGCCGATCCGTGGTCCTTGACCGGATACCAGGCGCAGAAGATGCCCGATCGGCCACTTGCCGATCGCCGCGGTCAGCGTCCTTACGAGCCGCGCCGTCTCGTCCGCCGCCTCGTAGGGCGGATCGATCAGCACCAGGCCGCGCCGCTCGGGGAACGGAACCAGCGCAACCGCCGCCTCGTAGCCGTCGCGGCGGTGGACGTGGACGCGCCGATCGCCCCGGTAGCGCGCCTTCAGCGCCGCCGCGTCCTCCGGGTGCAGCTCGCAGAGGATGAGGCGGTCGTCCTCGCGCAGAAGCCGCCGGGCGATCTCCGGCGAGCCGGGATAGGCCGCGAGACCCCCCGGGTTCATCGCCGCCAGCAGCGCGGCGTAGGCCGGCGCGGCGTCGAGCGGCCGGCCGAACACGAGCCCGACCCCCGCTCGTACTCCTCGGTCCGTTGCGCACCTTCAGAAAGCAGGTCGTAGGCGCCGACGCCGGCGTGGGTGTCGAGCACCGCGAACGGCTGCGGCTTGGCGGTCAGATGCTGCAGGATCAGCGTCAGCGCCGCGTGCTTGAAGACGTCCGCGTGGTTGCCGGCGTGGAAGACGTGCCGGTAGTTCATCGGCGCGGCATCAGGGCTTCGGCAGCACGCGGCGCTCGACCAGCCGCGCCAGGTGCGAGCGGAACATCGCCTCGGTGTCGACGCAGTCGCCGAACCCCGCCTGACGCAGCTTGATCGTGCTGACCAGCGCCGGCGGGATCGGTCCTTGCGCGCCCCAGCGCGAACAGGAAGTCGGCATAGTGGTGCGACTGGCCGACCAGCCGATCCATCGGCGGCGCGGTCAGCCCATGCTTCTCGCGGATCCGGTCCCAGACGTCCGGCGTGCGCCGGCAGGAACTCGGAGAGCCGCACCGGCTCGCCGGAGGCGGGCGCGAGCCCCAGCGCGCCGGCGATCGCCGGCCAGACGTTCTCCCAGACGAAGACGTCGCCGTTGGTGATGTTGAAGGTCTGGTCCGCCGCGGCCGGCGCCTCGGCCGCCCAGGCGAGCGCCCGGGCGATCAGGTCGGCGTCCACCGCCTCGATGACGTGGCCGTGCTCGCCCGGGCAGTTGAACGGCCGTCCCAGCTCGCGGCAGATCGCGCCGTAGACGCCGAGGATCGGGATCAGGTTCATGGCGACGCCGAGCGCCTGGCCGAACACCACCTGCGGTCGCCAGATCGTGAAGCGCCAGTCCGCGCCGGCGCGGCGGCCGCGGATGTAGTCCTCCTGCAGCCAGTAGAAGTTCTCGTGCGGATCACGCGGGGCTGTCCTCGCGGGCCGGGACCTTCAGCCGGTGCACGTGCGCGCCGTAGGCCTTGGTGCCTTGCAGGACGCTGACGTGGCGCAGGCCGGCGGCGCGCTCGAGGAGCGGGTCCATCAGGTTGCGCATCATCGCCAGGTTGGTCTGCATCTGGTCCTGCTCGAACCAGCCGGGGACCAGGCCTGGCTTCTCGAACAGGGCCGCGTAGGCGACGTGGGTGACGCCGGTCGAACCGCTCGGCCGCCGCGCGGCAGGCGGCGACGTCGGTCAGGTCGAGCGCGACGTGCTCGTAGGCGCGCCGGCGCCGGGTCGGGCGCGCGCCGCGAGACTCCGATCACCCGCCAGTCCGGCAGCGCCTGCGAAGTGCTCCACGGCCGCCTGCCCGATGACGCCGCTCGCGCCGGCGACGAGGAGGGTGTTGTCGGCGCCATGGCGCCGCACTTCTGCGCCTTTACGTCCGCCGCGTCAAGGTCGCGATGAGCCGCCCGGGGAACGATCGGATCAGAGGCCGACATGACTGACCACACCGCCGAGCTCGAAGCCGCGCTGGCCGACGCCCACCTGCCTTCGCTGGCCGCCGCGATGGTGCACCTGACCGGCGATGCGAGCTTCATCACGCGCGAGAACTGGCCGGTCTACGACTTCTTCGGCGACAGCAAGCTCGGCGGCTATTCGTCCGAGACGCAGGCCAAGCTGCGCGATGCGGCGCGCGCGGCGCTCGAAGGCGCACCTGGCCGGCGCGCCGATGCCGCCGCCGCCAAGCGACGAGACCGATCGCGCCAGGATGATGGACTTCGTCGCCGGCGCGGAAATCCCCGAGCACTACGCGCCGTTCCTGATGGAGGAGCTCGCCATGTCCGGCGAGGACCCCAAGCGGCCGGACTGGTCGTCGCCCAAGCTGAAGGCCGCCGCGCCGAAGCTGCCGGTGGTGGTGATCGGCGCCGGCATGTCGGGGCTGCTGGCCGGCATCCGACTGAAGCAGGCCGGCATCCCCTTCACCATCGTCGAGAAGAACGCCGAGGTCGGCGGCACCTGGTTCGAGAACCAGCTATCCGGACTGCCGGGTCGACAACCCCAGCCACCTCTATTCCTACTCGTTCGAGCCCAACCACGAGTGGCCGAACCACTTCTCGCCGCAGCCGGTGCTGCTCGCCTACTTCAAGGGCGTCGCCGACAAGCACGGCCTGCGCGCGCACATCCGCTTCGAGACGCAAGGTCGAGGAGGCCGCGTTGGACGAGGCCGGCGCTCGTGTGGCGGGTGCGGGTCAAGGACAAGGCCGGCCAGACCGAGACGCTCACCGCCAAGGCGGTGATCTCCGCGGTCGGCCAGCTCAACCAGCCGCAGCTGCCCGGACATGCCCGGCGTCGCGACGACTTCAAGGGCCCGGCGTTCCACTCCGCGCGCTGGCGCCACGACGTCGACCTGACCGGCAAGCGGGTGGCCGTGATCGGCACCGGCGCCAGCGCCTTCCAGTTCGTGCCGGAGGTGGCCAAGGACGCGGCGCACCTGACGGTGTTCCAGCGCACGCCGCCCTGGCTCGCGCCGACGCCCGACTACCACGAGCCGACCACCGCCGCCGAGAGCTGGCTGATCGAGCACATGCCGTTCTACGGCAAATGGTACCGCTTCTGGCTGTTCTGGATGCTCACCGACGGCATCTACGAGGCGGTGAAGTCCGACCCGACCTGGAACGGCGGCCCGGGCGCGGTCAGCCCGGCCAACGCGCATGATGCGCGAGATGCTCTCGGCCGCCATCTCGGCGCAGGCCAGCCGACGCGCCGGAGCTGCTGGCGCACGTGATCCCCGAGTATCCGATCGGCGGCAAGCGCATGCTGCGCGACGACGGGCTGTGGATCGCCGCGCTGAAGCGGCCGAACGTCGAGCTGGTCACCGACCCGATCATCCAGCATCACCGAGACCGGCATCGAGACCCGGGACGGCGCGCGGAGCAGACGTTCGACGTCATCATCTACGGCACCGGCTTCACCGCCAGCCAGTTCCTGAAGACCTTCAAGGTGAAGGGCCGCGGCGGGCGCGAGCTGCACGAGGCAGTGGGCCGGCGACGCGCGGGCCTACCTCGGCATGACGGCGCCGGGCTTCCCGAACTTCTTCATGATCTACGGCCCCAACACCAACATCGTGGTCAACGGCTCGATCATCTTCTTCTCGGAGTGCTCGGTGCGCTACATCCTCGGCTGCCTGAAGCTGATGGCCGAGACCGGCGCGCGAGACGCTGGAGGTGCGCCAGGACGTGCACGACGCCTTCAACGTCAAGGTCGACGCGATGAACGCCAAGATGGCCTGGGGCGCGCCGCAGGTGACCAGCTGGTACAAGAACGACAAGGGCCGCGTCTCCCAGAACTGGCCGTTCCCGCTGGTCGACTACTGGAGCGCGACGCTCGGCCCCAACCCCGCCGACTTCACGCTGGCGACCAGGGTGCCGGAGCCGGCGGAGTAGCCAGGCGCCGTGCGAGGGCTTGGCCGGGGGCGCAACTCCAAGCTAGCCTCCACCTGGGCGTGATCGCCGCAGGGGGACAAGCATGACGGCCACCACCGCCGCGCCGGAGCGCTTCGACATCGGCCGGGTCTTCTCGGGCGGCTTCGACATCGTGCGGCGCAGGCCCGTCACCTTCATCGTGCTCACCGCTCTCTTCGGCTATCTGCCGACGGCGGCGACGCTGTGGTTGACGACCCGCCTGCTGCCGGCCCCGACGCCCGGGACGCTGCCGAACCTGGCGGCGACGTTCGAGCGCCTCGGTCTGGTCGAGCTTATCGCCGTCCTGGTCGGCGGCTTCGGCTGGATCCTCCAGGGCTCGACCGCTGCGGCGGCGCTGAGCGACTTCGGCGGCCGGCCGCTCGGCATCGGCGAGGCGTTGGCGCGGGCGGCGCCGCGGATGCCCATCGCCTATGTGCTCGGCGTGCTGGCGACGCTGGGCATCGTTGTCGGCGCGTGCCTGCTGGTGGTCCCTGGCGTGCTGCTGGCGCTCGCCTGGAGCGTCGCCGGCATTGTCGCCATCGTCGAGAATACCGGCTTCGGATCGTTCCGGCGCAGCGCCGAGCTGACCCGCGACAACCGCTTGTCGCTGCTCATCATCTTCCTGGTCTGGGGCGTCGTCGGCGTCGTGGTGAGCCTCGCTGTGCGGGGCGTGAGCGGCGCCATGCTGCACGTGGCCGGCGGCGCGGAGCCGCTCTGGCTGACGATCGGACTGCAGCCGCTGGCGAGCGCCGCCGTGCAGGTCTTTTCGACCGCGACCCTGATCGCCGCCTATGTCGAGCTGCGCGGCGTCAAGGAGGGGCTGACGGCCTCGAGCCTGGCGGCGCTGTTCGACTGAAGGTGCGAGCCCGACCATGACCACCGCAGCAGCAGCGCCGACCGGCTTCTCGATGGGGCGGGTGATCTCGCGCCTGTTCGGCGTGCTCGGCCGCAACCTCCTGCTGTTCCTGCTGCTCTCCGTGCTGCTGGTCGGCCTGCCGACCGCGGTCTTCGGCTACGTCCAGCTCAGCGTGATGACGCCGCTGATCGCGACCCCGGGGACGCCGCCGGCCGACCCCGCCGCGCTGATGAACAGCCTCTTCTCGCCGTTCCGCATCGGGATCGGCGTCGCCGCCTGGCTCGCCAGCGTCATCGGCAACGCGGTGCTGCAGGGCGCGGTGATCCACGCCACCGTCAGCGACCTTTCGGGCCGCCGCCCGACGTTCGGCGACTGCCTGGGGACCGGCTTCCGCTTCTTCCTGCCGCTGGTGGCGATCGGGATCATCTTCGCCGTCTGCTTCGTCTTCGGCCTCTTGATCTTCATCGTGCCGGGCGTGCTCTTGGCGCTGGCCTGGTGCGTCGCCGCGCCGGCCGAGGTGATGGAGCGCACCGGCGTCTTCGGATCGTTCGGTCGCAGCGTCGTGCTGACCCGCAACCACCGCGGCGCGATCCTCGGCCTGGCGATCGCCCTGGTGTTCGCGCAGTGGGTCGTCCAGTCGCTGATCAGCGGCGTGCTCGGGATCGGCATGGGGGCCGGCGCGGCCGCCACGGCGGGCGTCGCGGGCAACAGCTTCCAGAACCTCTTCGTCTTCCAGACGATCACCAGCCTGGTGCTGGCCACCGTGTTCGCCAGCGTCGGACAGGCGGGCGTCGCGTCGGTCTATTTCGAGCTGCGGCAGGCGAAGGAAGGCGTCGGCGCCGACGAGCTGGCCGCCGTGTTCGACTGACAAATCGCGGCCGTTAACCGTCCCCGAGAACCGACCCATGGGCGGCATTGGCTCGGGCGCGGCGGACGTGCGGGTTCGGCCCGATAGGCGGCAACCGAAGGTTCCATAGGCTGACCCGATGGAATCTCAGGTCAGGGCTCGACCTTCCATGCGCTTCGCCAGGCCATTCGGCTCGGCTCTCCTGGCGGCGTTCGGCGTAAGCTTGTTCGGTCAAGCGGACGCGGGCACGGCGACGGCGACCTTCAACGTCACCGCGACCATCAATCCCGCCTGCACCATCCAGGCGAGCGAGCTGAACTTCGGGACTTACGCCGAGGCGCAGGTGGATGGGCAATCGACGATCACGGTCACCTGCACGAGCACGACGGCCTGGGAGGTCGCCTTGAATGCGGGGAGCTCTGCCGGGGCGACCATCGGCAACCGCCGGATGACCGGGCCCGGCCCTTCCAATCTCAACTACGGTCTCTTCACCGACGCCGCGCGCACCGTCACCTGGGGAGACAAGCCCGCTCTTCCAGGCCAGAACACCGTCTCGGGCTTCGGCACGGGCAGCGCGCAGGCGTTGACCGTGTTCGGACGGATTCCGGGCGGACAGGGGACGGCGAACCCCGGCGCGTATCTCGATACGATCACCGTGACGATCACCTTCTGACCGATCTGGCGCAAATCCTCGCAGACGACCAGTTCCGGCAGCTGTGAGCGTAGCGGCTCGCGTTCGCCGAACGCCGGGACACGAAAAGTCGCGACCTCTCAACGGCCGATTCACGCTGATCGGCTCTTCTGCGGGCGAGGCAGAAGCCGGGGGGTGCTAGCGTGGAAAAACGTAGAGGTTGGCTGCGGGCCGCCGTGGCGGTCGCGTGCGTGGCCGGGGCGGGGCCGGCAGGCGCAGGTGTGGTGAAGACATCGTTCGGGGTCAGCGCGACGGTGGTCGCGACCTGCCGCATCGTGCCCGGCCAGGCGAACGCCTGCGCGCGGCAGGCGCGGCCCACGACCATCGGTGCGGAAAAACCGGTCGTGACCTACACGCGCGATTCCAAGACCAACCTCGTGACCCAGACCATCGAGTTCTGAGGCCTGCGGCGCTGTCGCGGGCTCAGAAGAACAGGGTCACCGTGATCGTGTCGGAGTAGGCGCCCGGCGGCAATGGCTGCGAACCCGGGATGCGACCGAAGACCGTGAACGTCTGCGCGGCGCCTGTCCCGGTGGCGGGCACGGTGTCCGTGCCGACGGTATTGCCCCAATTGGTCGTGCGCCCACCGTCGCGGAACAGGCTGTAATTGAGCTGGTTGGCGCCCGGGCCGGTCATCTTGCGGCTGGCCACGGTCGCGCCCGCCGCCACGCCCTGATTGAGGCCGATGTTGTAAGGCGAGCCCGACGAGCAGGTGGCCGACACCGTCGTGGTCGCGTCCAGCTGGACCATGTTGTAGTTGCCGAAGTTCAGATCGTTGGCGCTGACCAAACAGCTGGGCGGCGCGTTCACGGTCACCAAGAACGTCGTGGTGGCGATGTCGTTGTCCAGCGTCACCGTGATGAGATCGGAGTAGGCGCCGGGCGGCGGTGTCGGCTGGGCTGGGAGGACCGCGAACACCGTCGCGGTTCCTGTCTGTTGCGGGCCTGGCGGCGACTTGATCAGGAACCGGATCGGGACGGTGGCGAAATTGGAGACGCCGGTGCCGTCCCCGAATATCTGCGTCGCGGCAGCGTCGGTATACATGTTGTATGCCAAGTTGTTCGCGCCGTTCTTCATGGTTCGAAGGATGTAGAGGTTCGAAGAGCCGGTGCTGAGCTTGACGTGAACGTTGTTGTTGCCGTCGCCGGAGCAGGTCAGCGTCACCGTTCCCGTCGCGGTCAGCCGGCTCCCGGAGAACGTTCCGAAGTTGATTTTCGTGGCCGTGATGACGCAGCTGATCGCTGCCCGGGCGGCGGCTGGGGCGAGGATCAGCAGGACCGCAGCGAGCACCGCGAGCGCCGGGACGCGCGTCATCGATCGTCGATTCTGCATGTCAGCGGTCCTATTTTCGGAATCTCGCCAGGCGCCGGCGCGTAGGCGAAGGTGACGACGCATTTGCCGTCGTTGGGCAGTTGCACGGTGACCCGGTTCTGCTTGGCGAGGCCCTCCACGAAGGTTTGCCCGTCGAAGCCGACGAGCGCGGCGACGCCGGTCGCCTCGAGCGTCGCGGTGCTGCCGACCGGCAGCGTGTGGCCGGCCTGGTCGACCAGCACCAGCAGCGCGCCGTTCGTCCTGCGGATCGGGAACTTGACCACGACGCCCGACCGATCGGGCGGCCTGACCTGTCGCTCCGTGTACGGAACCTGAGCGTCGACCGGCACGTCGGCCGCATCGATTGCCAGGCGATTGACGTCCCACGCGCGCAGATCCGGCACGAGCAGCCGCCCGCTGGCGTCCGTCACGCCGTCCGGCCGGTTCTCGTAGAGCACGTGGATTTTGCCTACGCCGCCTGTGTCGACCACCGCGAAGCTGTCGGTGACGGTGTTGGAGGCGAAAAGCCGGTTGTCGGCGAACGAGAAGGCGCCCTGCGCGTCGAGGCGGAACGTCGTCTCGCCCCCCAGATGGTCGACGCCGGCGGTGAGGAGCGCCCAGGGCGACTTGTACTGCAGCTGGGCGAACTCGTGGTCGCCGGCGCCGCCGGCGAGGTAGGCCTGATAGCCCCAGTCCCCAATGTTCACGGCTGACTGCTGCGCCTGGATCTGTCCGTAGGCTGGCGAACCCGTCTGATCATTGGCGCTGGCGGTGATCGAGTTGCGGCGGCCGAGCGGCACGGTCAGGCCGATCGACACGCCATCGCCGCCGCCGCGCGTGAAGTCGTGGAAGCCGGTGGCGTAGACGTACGCATGGCGCAGCTGCACCGAGTAGGTGGCGGTCAGCACCTTCGCGTTTTCGGAAGGCGTGAACGGCAGGCTGCCGTTGCCGAGCCCGACGCCGCTGGGCGGCGACGGGCCGCCGGGCGGGACAAAGGCGGGCGGCCCCGTGAGGCTGACGAGCGACGAGGCCGGCGGCCGATCGACCTCAAGCCACGCCACGCCGATCGAGCCCCACTTACCGAGGTAGGCGGTCGCGTTGGCGGTGATCTGGCGCAGCGGCGTCGGGTCGCCGTTCATCGCGGCGATGTCGCGGAAGTCGGACGTGGCGAAGATGCCCGAGGCGCCGAAGCTGAAGACGCGCCCCATCCGCTCGATGCCGACCGAAACCTCGCCGCCCGCATGTCCCTGGGCGGTGCTGGCGGCGCCGCCGATGTTCACGACTGCGAAGTTGAAGGCGTTCGCCACGAGGCCGCCGCCGGCCATGAACTGGCCCCGGGTCCCCTCGGCGTGCGCCTCGATGGTCACGTCGTCGGTCAGGCCGCGTCGGTAGGTGCCCGACGCGGCGAAGTCGCCGTAGTCGTTGCTCACCACGCCCCAGTCGCGACGCACGAAGCCCGCCTCCAGCGAATAGGTGTGCAGCCCGGGGGCCAGCAGGTTGGGGCTCGCATAGAAGGGCAGCGTGGTCGTCACCTGCTGGCCGAGCGCATTGGTCACGGTCAGCTGCACCTGGCCGGCGCCGGTGATCACCGGCATCTGCGGGACCTCGAACGGTCCTGGCTGGACCTGGCGCGAAAGCAGCTGCGCGCCGTTGACGAGCACGTCCACGGTCGACGGCACGCTGACCGATCCGGCCAGGGACGGCAGCGGAAAGGTCACCAGGTCCGGCCGCATGGTGAAGTCGCGGGTGATCTGCGCTCCGCCGAGGCGCACCGGGCGCGTCCACGTCAGCCCGCCGGTGATGAAGTCGCCGAGCCAGTAGCGGCGCTGAGCTGCGAAGTCGGAGTAGACGTAGGTCGAGTCGAGCCGGATGGCCGGGGAGAGGCCCGGCCCGACCACCGAGCCCGCGTAGGTGAGCAGGTCCGTCGACGCGACGCCGATGGGGGAGAAGATCCGGAAGTCGAAGAGGCCGCTGCCATAGGCGCGGCCGTTCGTTTCCGCGCCTGAGACGTCGTAGTTCAGGGTCGCGCCGAGCGCGCTCTCGAGCGGCGCGCCGGGGACCGGCGAGGTCGCGACATGAAGTTGCCTCGGCAACAGCGCGCCGTCGCTGGCGGTGACATAGAGGGTCTGGGTCGCCGCATCGAGCCGCACGGCCACGTGCGGCAGCGAGGCGATCGCGTAGAGGCCGTCGGTCACCGGCGCCACGCCGGGCGGGACGCGCAGGCCCAGCTCGGCCAGATCCTCGCGCTTGGCGAGCAGCACGCCGCCGCGCTCGACGAATTCGGCGACCTTGCCGGTCGTGCGGCCGTTGACCACCACCTCGAGCAGCAACGTCTGCTGCGCGTCGACGACCGTGAGGCCCGGCGGCGGATCGGGCGCCGGACCGGGCGCCGGGTCTGCGGCCTGCGCCGGCGTCAGCACGACGCCCCAGAAGGGAATGAAGACGGCAGCGCCCGCCAACCCAGCGACGAGACTCCGCGGGCGATCACGGGCCGGCACTGGGCGCCGAGACCGCCTGGTCGATCGCGCCGGCATCGGCGCGAGCCTTCAGGCGCAGGCCCTCTCGGGAAGGCGCAAAGCTCGTGAGTATCCGCCAGCGGCGTGTCGCCCCGGCCAGCACGTAGGGCGAGACGTTCTGCTCGAGCGCGAGCGGGCGTCCGTCGGCCGCGGTGAGCGTCATGTCGCGAAAGGTGTCGTGACGCCCGCCGTCATTCACAGCCACGAGGTAGCTGACGCCGCCGGCGGACTGGACGCTCCAGCGCACATGCGGTGCGACATGGCCCGACGGCTCCGCGAAGACCGGGATCGAGAGGCGCAGCGCGAAGCCCACGACGCCGGGCTGCGGCGGCGGCGGCACCTGGTCGAGCAGGATGCGGTAGCTGGCTTCCTCCCCCTGGGCGGGCCGCCGCAGGACCAGGCGCACCACTTGGCCGGCGCCGACCGAGACGCGGCCGAGCGGCGGGCTGGCCATCAGCGCGTCGGTGGGCGACAGCTGGTCGGCGCCGCCCGGCTGCCCCCACGCATAGGGCCGCACCTGGAAGTCGGCTTCCCGGTCGGTGTCGTTCTGGATGTCGAGGACAGCCGTCATCTGTCCCGGCTGCAACTCGAAGCTCACAGGGACGACGCTGAGCCCTTTGATGAACTCCTGGCCAGCGCCCGGACCCTGGTCCTGCGCGGCGCCCCTTGCCGCGCCGGCCAGCGCCAGCACGGCGGCGACGGCGCCCGTACGGACGGCGACCATCGCCTGTCGGCGTACGCTGACCATCGACCAGCCCCTTCCAGCCCGCGTTCGGGCGCCGCCCGCACGCTCAGAACGTCAGCGTCACCGTAATGAGGTCCGAGTACGGGCCGGCCTGAACGAACTGCCCGGCCGGTATCTCCCCAAAGACGGTATGGGGCTGCGCGGCGCCGTTGCCGACGCCTGCCACGGTGTCGGTCGTGTCGCCCCAGTTGATCGAGTGCCCAGCGTCCTGGGAGAGGGTGTAGTTGAGCAACTCGGCGGGGGCTGGCCCGGCCATCTTGCGCGTAGTGATGGTCGCGCCGGTCCCGTTCCCCTTGTTGAGGCCGATGGTGTAGGGGTGCAGGTTCGTGCAGCTGGCCTCGAGCGTCGCTGTGGCGTCCTTCACAACCCCGTCATAGTTACCGAAGCTCAGAGGGGTCGCCGTGATGACGCAGCTTGTCACCACGGTCGCCGTCACCTCGAACGTCGTGGTGGTGGTCGCGGCGGACGCCTGCGAGAGCGGCCACGCGGCGAGCGCCGCCGCGCCGAGGCCGACGAGGAGGGTTTTGCGAAGCGCAGACGACATGGGCTTGAGCTCCTGCCACGAGAGGCGGAGCATCGTCGCCCGGGCCCTCCAGAGCGGGCCATCGGACGAAACCCTATGTCGTCTCGCTCAGCCTGCTTAAGCCGCCGAAGCTTCGGCGCATCGTTGCGCCTGGGCCACGCGGCAGCGCGCAGCGTGCGACGCACATCCAGGCTCTCCAGCGGTTTCGCAAGCCGCGCGGCCCTCAGGCCGCGTCGAACTTGTCGCGGCGGCGGTGGCCGAACAGCAGCCGCGTCTCCAGCCGGGCCGCGCAGCGCGCCGTAGTAGGCGGCGAGGAAGGCGTCGTCGGCCTCGCCGTCTGTCTTGCGCCAGCCGATCTTGCCGCGGATGCGGTCGGCGACCGCCGCCATGGTCTTGGCGTCCTTGCGGCGCAGCACGTCCTCCAGCACGTAGAGCTCCTTGATGCCGTAGGCGCCGGCCTGCTCGGCCGAGAAGGCGAAGCGGCCGGCGGCGGCCTCCTGCGCGTCCAGCAGGTCGATGCTGAGCCGCTGGCGCGGCGACTTGACCACCCAGGTGCCGGCGACCAGGTCGCCGATCCGCAGGCGGTCGCGGTTGAAGAGCGGGAAGAGCGCGAAGCCGCCGGTCCAGATCAGGCCCAGCAGCACCAGCCAGCCGCCGATCGGGTCGGTCGCGCCGATCCCGGAGGCCAGCAGGAAGGTGAGCGGCAGGAAGACCTCGATCTCGCGCATGGCGTTGCGGGCGAAGATCGCCTCGGCGGTGAGGCGCCCGCCGTCGCGCGAGGCGACGCGCAGGCCGAGGATCCGCTTGCCGGGCGTCGCCGCCCTGGGCGTGAACTCGAAAAGCACGAAGTAGCCGTTGCGCAGCAGGAAGGCGCCCAGCAGCCAGACGATCAGCATCAGGCTCGAAAGGTTGCTCTTCACGCCAAGCGCGCCGAGGCCGGCCAGGGCCTGCGCCCCGAAGCTGACCAGGAAGGTCATGACGATCAGCGTGATCACGATGAAGACGGCGTCGAGGATGAACGCCGCCGCCCGCTCGCCCGCGCCGCCGATCCTGCAGGCGCAGGTCGACGCCTTCGGGCGTGACGAACTCCCGGACCTCGGGCGCGGCGACCGGCGTCGCAGCGGGCCGGGCGGCCGTGGTCGCGCCGACGACGGTCATGAGACCCTCCGTTCGCGTCTCGGCAGGTAGAAATAGCCCAGCCAGATGACCAGCGTGGAGATGGCGATGGCGTAGCGCGCGTAGTCGTTGGTGATCAGCTGGCGCGCGAAGCCTTCCAAGAGGCCGGCGACGATCAGCATCAGGACGACGCCGGCGATCACCGGCGCGGCCGAACGGCCGGCCTCGGCCGCCGCGTCGAGCCGGGTCTTCGCGCCCGGGAAGGCCACCCGCCAGCCGATGCGAAAGCCGGCCGCGCCGCCGAGCATGATGGCGAAGAGCTCGGTGACGCCGTGGATGAAGAGCCAGCCGCCGAGCTGGAAGGCGAGCCCGCGCGAGGCGTAGAGGGCGAAGAACGCCCCGAGCGTCAGGCCGTTCTCCGCCAGCAGGAAGGCGGTCGGAATGCAGAAGGCGAAGCCCAGCGCGAAGGCGAAGATGGCGATCTGGGCGTTGTGGCTGAACAGGTAGCTGGCCAGCACCGCCAGCGAGGCCTTGCCTTCGCTGTGGTAGAGCGTCTGCGCGCAGGAACGCCGTGGTCGCGGTGGGGTCGCGTCCCTCGACGAGGCCGCCCGGCACCAGGCCGCCGAACCAGCCCGGGTCGTTCACCACCAGCAGGTAGCCGAGGATGGCGGCCACGGCGGTGATGGCGAACGACGCCAGCGTCTCGCGCCAGAGCCCCTTCACGGCCGCCGGCCAGGTCTCCTGGAAGAACCGCGCCAGTCGCTGGCGAAGGCCCGCGCGGGCGCCGTAGACGAAGAAGTAGGCGCGCGTCGAAAGGCTCTCCAGGTAGTCGATCAGGCTGTGGTCGAGCGAGGTCGCCCGCGCCACCGACAGCGACGACAGCGCCTGGCGGTAGAGCACCGGCAGGGCCAGCAGCTCCTCGTCGCTCAAGGACGCCGCCGAGCCGTTCTCGACCCGCGTCAAGCAGCCCCTCCAGCCGCCGCCAGTCCCCCTCCCGCTCGGCCCGGAACCGCCGGCTCTTCAGCTGCAGCTCTTTCATCGACGCCGCGAGCGCGGCCGCGCCCCCTCCACCACCCGGCTGCGCCGGGCGGTCCCCCTCCCCCGCTTCGCGGGGCAGGAAAGAGTTTTCGCGAACCCTCTCCTCCCTCGTCGCGCAGACGACGGGGGAGGTGGCAGACCGCGAAGCGGGCTGACGGAGGGGGCGCAGGGCCGCTGCACGATGTCCGCCGTCCCCCTCACAGCAGGTCCCTCCGCTTCAGGTCGATGTAGGCGGAGAGCAGCGCGGCGCCCACTTGCGCGGCGGGGGCGTCGACGATGTGGGCGCCCATGCGGGTCAGGCGGGCGATGACGAGGTCGCGCTCCTGCAGGAGCGCGGCGGCGGTGACGGCGCGCGAGACCGCCTCGGGGTCGATCGGCTCGCGCCGGGCGATCGCCTCCAGCTCCTCGTCGCGGAAGATCACGAACAGCACCAGGTGCCGCTTCATCAGCCGCGCGGCGTTCTCCAGCATCAGCTCGGCGCTCGTCGAGTCGGCGAAGTCGGTGAACACCACGATCAGCGCCCGCCGCTCCAGCGCCGCGTTCAGCTGGGTGAGGCCGAGCGTGTAGTTGGTCTCCTCCGACGAATAGTCGAGCCGCGCGGCGACGCGCTGCAGGAACGGAAAGGCGTGCGCGCCGGAGGCCGCGCCGGAGAAGAGGCGCGGACGTACGTCGAAGCCGTAGAAGCCGACCCGGTCGCCGAGCTTCAGCGAGACGAACGCCATCAAGAGCGCGGCGTTGATCGCCCGGTCGATCCGCGGCGCGCCCAAGAGCGGCTCGCACATCAGCCGGCCGGTATCGATCGCGAAGATCACCGGGTGGTTGCGCTCGGTGCGGAACTCCTTCGCCAAGCAGCTTGCCGTGCCGGGCCGACTGCTTCCAGTCGATGGCGCGCTTGTCCATGCCGGGCGCGAGCTCGCGCAGCGCGTGGAATTCCGAGCCGTCGCCGGTCTCCAGCTGCGCCTTCAGGCCGAACATGGCGTCGCGGGCGAAGAGCCGGATCGCCTCGTCCTTCACCGCCGCGACGTTGGGCGTGATCGAGATGATCTTCTTCGGCCGCTCGGAGACCTGCTTCCAGACCAGGCCGAACGGTCCGCGCCAGCGCGCCCAGATGCGCTCGATCTCGCCCTCGCCGCGCCGCAGCGGCGAGAGCTCGTAGGTCGCCTCCGCCTCGCCATCGCGCACCGGGGTCGCCGTCCTGTCGGCGGAGAGCGACAGGCGCTGGTTCACTTCGGCGGCGGTCTCGGCGACGGCCGGGCGCGCGGCGCTCGAACGTCACCGTCAGCCGCATCGGCGCGGTGGCCGCCGTCCCCATGCGCGCCCGGCGCCTCGAGGGCGAGGCTGGCGCGGTCGCGCGGCGCGCCGAGGATCGCGTCGGCGAGGCAGAGCGCGCCGACCAGCACCGCCCAGGCCACGCCCGCCACCCAGTAGCTGGGCTGCAGCAGCCCGATCGCCAGCGCGATCGGCGCGCCGACCAGCCATCACCGCGACCGCCCGGGAGGTGGGGTAGATCATCGGCGCGCCGCGCCGGCCTCACCGCGGCGCCTCGACCCGATCGATCAGGCCCTGCAGGATCTGGTCGGTCTGCCGGCCCTCGATCTCGGCGGCCGGCGAGAGGATCACCCGGTGGCGCAGCGCCGGCAGGGCGAGCGCCTTGACGTCGTCGGGGATCACGTAGTCGCGGCCCTGCAGCGCGGCGCGGGCGCGCGCGGCGGTGGCCAGCATCGCCGCGCTGCGCGGGCTGGCGCCGGTCTCCAGGTCCGGCGTCTCGCGCGTCGCCCGGATCAGCGCCGACGACGTAGGCGATCACCTCGTCCACCAGCCGGATGCTCGGCGATCACGCCGGCCGCCGCCGTCGACCGACGCGCCGTCGGCCACGACGCCGACGCCCATGTCCGCCGGGTCCGGGCTGCCGCGTGCGCACGCCGTGCGTGGCGACGATGGCGCGCTCCTCCTCCGCCGTCGGGTACTTCAGCGTCTGCTTGAACAGGAAGCGGTCGAGCTGCGCCTCCGGCAGCGGATAGGTGCCCTGCTGCTCGATCGGGTTCTGGGTCGCCACCACCATGAAGCGCTCGCTGAGCGGGTGGGACTTGCCGTCGATGGTGACGTTGCGCTCCTGCATGGCCTCCAGCAGCGCGGCCTGGGTCTTCGGCGGCGTGCGGTTGATCTCGTCGGCCAGCAGCAGCTCGCAGAAGATCGGCCCGCGGGTCAGCGTGAAGTGTCGAGGTCTGGAAGTTGAACAGGTTGGACGCCGATGATGTCGCCCGGCATCAGGTCGGGCGTGAACTGGATGCGGCCGAACTGCAGCCCCAGCGTGCGGGCGAAGCACTGGGCGAGGAAGGTCTTGGCGGTGCCGGGCGGGCCTTCCAGCAGCACGTGGCCGCCGGCCATCAGCGCGGTCAGCATCAGCTCGACGGTGTCGGCCTGGCCGACCACCGCCTTGCCGATCTCCGCACGCATGCGGTCGGCGAGGGCCTTCACGTCACTGACGTTCACGCGTCATCTCCAGTCTCCATCTGATAGAGCCGCCCGGCGAGCGCGGTGAGGCCGGCGCGGCCGGCTGTACTCTGGGCGCCGCCTTGGGCGCGGCGGCTTCCTGATCGAGGGCGGCCAGGCTGTCGGCAAGGCCGCGCTGGGCGGCCATGCCGGTCGAGGAAGGCGGTCAGCGCCTCGCCGGTCGAGCTCGCGCGGCGCGCCGACCGCCCGGGCGGCGGCGGCTTCTGGGTCATCGCGGCGTAGCGGGCTGGCCATGTCGGCCCTCGCGGCCGGCCAGCCGGATCAGCTGGGCCGAGTTGTCGGTCAGCGCCTCCTTGCCGAGCGCGAAGACGCGCGACGGCCGGCGCACCGGGCCGAAGCGGAACGCCGTCTGCAGGCCGGCCAGCGCCAGCGCCGCGGCGAAGCAGAGCGTCACGGCCAGGAACGGCGGGTCGAACATCAGCCGCAGCGGATTGCGCTCCAGCTTGTAGCCGTTCAGCGTCACGTCGAAGATCACCGGCCCGTCGGCCGGTGCGCAGCGCCCGCACGATCGAGACCGCCGCGCCCAGCGTGTCGAGGTCGGCGAGGCCCTGCGTGTTCAAGAGGTCCGGCTCGGAGAGCACGAAGATCTGGCTCGCCGGCGCCTGGGCGATGCACGGCGTTCCCGGCCTCGTCCGTCAGCACCGGCGTCCAGCCCTTGGCGCTGAAGGTCTGCAGCGAGTCGATCGGGCCGGGCGTCAGCGTGACGCCTTCGAACGGCGTGCCGGCCGCGCCGGCGAGCCGCGGCCGCGCCACGCCCTGGCCGCGCGCCACCGCCACCGCGTCCAGCACGCCCTTCTTCGGCATGAAGGCCGGTTGATCAGCCCCGCCTTCAGGCCCCAGCTCAGGTGGGCGGGATCGAGCGCCGCGTCCCACTTCGGCAGCACCACCAGCGATCGGCCCGCGCAAAGCCGAGCTCGGCGACGTCGGCCTGCTGGCCGGCCTCGGGGGTCACGATGAGCAGCCCCTCGCTGCGGCCCTTGGGCAGCGGCGCCTGGCGGCTGATCACCAGCGGCGCGCCGCCGCCCTGCACGAGCGCCGCCAGGCCGGCGAAGCCGACCGCGCACTTCGAGTAGACGTTGGCGCGGCAGCGGGTGTCGCGCTGCAGGTCGGGAGCGTAAGCGGCGAGCGTCACGAAGGCCGAGAAGGCGAAGACGCCGACCAGCACCAGCACGATGGCGGTGCGCGCGCGGAACATCGGCCGGCCAGCGTCGGCCCCATCGCCCCCCGCGCCGCCAGACGCGCCCTCGCCAGCCTCGCTCAAGCCCAGGCTCCGGGGAAGGCGAACGTCTCGTAGGCCCGGCGGCAGGCCGCGAAGCCGTGCGCATCCAGCGCCTCGCCCCCGAAGAAGCTCTGCTCGACGACGCCGGCGATGCCGGTGAAGGTCGAGCGCGCGTTCTCGGGGATGTCGGAGAGCCGGCCGATCTCGCGGGCCGTGTAGGCCGGCTTCACGAGGCGGGGGCGGCGGCCCTCGATCTCCTCGATGCTGCGATGCAGGATCAGCCGCACGGCCTCCGCGTAGCGGCCGGCCGCCGCCAGCTTGTCGGCCTCTTCCAAGCAGCGCCCGCGCCACGGCCGCCTCCGGCCGCCAGGCCTCGGGCTTGGCCGCCGGCCGCCTGCGCTTGAAGACGTTCGGCCAGCGCGCGCTCACGAACTCGCGCGCGATGAAGAACAAGACGACGAGCAGCGCCGCCACCAGCCCGCCGACGAAGATCCAGCCCAGCACCGGCGCGATGGCGTTCAGCCCCTTGCCGATCGTATCGAGGATCGCCTCCAGCCAGTGCGGCAGGTGGGTGACCGGCGGCTGCGCGGCCTTGCCGAAGCTGAACTGCAGGCTGGGGTCGCGCATCAGGGCGCTCTGCGCCGCGCTGAGCGCGTCCCGCGACGGCGGCGGGCCGGCGAACACTGCGCTGTCGGCGGCCAACGCCACGCTCCCCTTAGAAGTCTCGACGCCCGAGGCGCATCTGTAAGGGAAGATCACGCAAAGCCACAACGCCAAGTAAATCCCAGTAGCCCTCTCCCCTCCGCAGAGTGGGCAGAGATCCGCCGCAGGCGCGAGGGCTACTGGAAGTCGCGGCGGCCCTAGCGCGGCAGCAGGCTCGCGCCCATCAGGAACTCGTCGACCGCGCGGGCGCATTGGCGGCCCTCGCGGATCGCCCAGACCACCAGCGACTGGCCGCGCCGCATGTCGCCGGCGGCGAACACGCTGTCGGCGCGAGGTGCGGTAGTCGATCGTGTTGGCCGCGACGTTGCCGCGCGGGTCGAGCGCGACGCCCGGCCTGCTCGACCAGCCCCGGCTTGCGCGGCCCGAGGAAGCCCATCGCCAGCAGCACGAGATCGGCCTTGAGCTGGAACTCGCTGCCCGGCGACTTCCTGCATCTGCATGCGCCCGTCGGCGCCCTTGGCCCACTCGACGCGCACGCATTCCAGCGCCTCGACCTTGCCGTTCGCGCCGATCGCGCGCTTGGTCAGCACCGCCCAGTCGCGCTCGCAGCCTTCTTCGTGCGAGGACGAGGTGCGCAGCTTCAGCGGCCAGTCCGGCCAGGTCAGCGCCTTGTTCTCGTGCTCGGGCGGCATCGGCAGGATCTCGAGCTGGGTGATCGAGGCCGCGCCCTGGCGGTCGGAGGTGCCGATGCAGTCCGAGCCGGTGTCGCCGCCGCCGATCACCACGACATGCTTGCCCTTGGCGGTGATCGTGCCGTCCGGCGCCGCGCGCGCCTCGTCGTCGCCGGCGCCGCGCTTGTTCTGCTGGGTCAGGAAATCCATCGCGAAATGGATGCCGTCGAGCTCGCGGCCCGGCACCGGCAGGTCGCGCGGCCACTCGGCGCCGCCGGCCAGCACCACCGCGTCGTAGCTCGTCGAGCAGCGACTGCGACCGGCGACGTCGACGCCGACCTCGACGCCGGTGCGGAAGTCGACGCCCTCGGCCGTCATCTGCGTCGATGCGGCGGTCGATCAGGTGCTTCTCCATCTTGAAGTCGGGAATGCCGTAGCGCAGCAGGCCGCCGATGCGGTCGTTCTTCTCGAACACGGTGACCGCATGGCCGGCGCGCGCGAGCTGCTGGGCGCAGGCCAGGCCCGCCGGGCCCGAGCCGACCACCGCGACGCGCTTGCCGGTGCGGCGCGGCCGACGGCTGCGGCTCGATCCAGCCCTCCTGCCCAGCCGCGATCGACGATCGCGCACTCGATGGTCTTGATGGTCACCGGGTTGTCGTCGATGTTCAGCGTGCAGGACGCCTCGCACGGCGCCGGGCAGATGCGGCCGGTGAACTCGGGGAAGTTGTTGGTGGAGTGCAGCGTGCTCCAGCGCCGCCCGCCACTGGTCGCGATAGACCAGGTCGTTCCAGTCGGGGATCAGGTTGTTGACCGGGCAGCCGTGGTGGCAGAACGGAATGCCGCAATCCATGCAGCGCGCGCGCCTGCGCGGCGCAGCTCTCGGTCTGCCGGCAGCGGCTTGACGAACTCGCTGCCAGTGTCTTCACGCGCGCGCCTCGCGGCTTTTCGTAGCCGCGGTCGCGCCGCTCGATCTCGAGGAAGCCGGTCGGCTTGCCCATCGACGCTGACTCCTGACCTCGACAGCTGGCAGGCTATTCCGGCGGCGCGACGGTCTCGCGCGGCCGCTGCCGCTCGGCCTGCCAGCTCGCAGGCAGCGCGCGGCGGTAGTCGAGCGGCATCACCTTGACGAAGCGCGCCAGCGCGCTCGTCCCAGTCGTCCAGCAGTTCGCGCGCGCGCGCGCTGCCGGTGAGCAGCAGGTGGCGCTCGACCAGGATGCGCAGCCGCTCGGCGTCGAAGCGCAGCGGATCGCCCATGCCGCTGTCCTCGACGCTGAGCGCGCGCTGGCCGCGGCCGTCCGGGCTCGTCGTCGCGCCAGCGCCGATCTCGGCGGCGCGATCGGCTCGAGATCGACCATCGCCATGATTGCACAGCCGCTCGAAGCGGCCGTTCGGGTCGTAGACGTAGGCGATGCCGCCCGACATGCCGGCGGCGAAGTTGCGGCCGGTGTCGCCGAGCACCACGACGACGCCGCCGGTCATGTATTCGCAGCCGTGGTCGCCGGCGCCCTCGACCACCGCGACGGCGCCGGAGTTGCGCACCGCGAAGCGCTCGCCGGCGACGCCCTGAAATAGGCCTCGCCGGCGATCGCGCCGTAGAGCACGGTGTTGCCGACGATGATGTTCTCGGTCGGATCGCGCGTCGCCTGCCGGCGGGCTGGCGCACGACGACGCGGCCGCCCGACAGGCCCTTGCCGACATAGTCGTTGGCGTCGCCGGTCAGCTCCAGCGCGACGCCGCGCGCCAGGAACGCGCCGAAGCTCTGGCCGGCGGTGCCGGTGAGCTTCACCGCGATCGTGTCGTCCGGCAGGCCGGCGTGGCCGTAGCGCCGCGCCACCTCGCCCGACAGCATGGCGCCGACCGTGCGGTTGACGTTGCGGATGGTCGCGCTCGATGCGCACCGGCTCGCCGCCGTCGAGCGCCGGCTGCGGCCGCGGCGATCAGCTCGTGGTCGAGCGCGCGGCCGAGGCGGTGGTCCTGCTGCTCGCAGTTCGTAGATCGCCGACGCCGCGCGCCGGCGGCACCGCGTAGAGCAGGCTGCGGACGAGGTCGACGCCCTTCGCCTTCCAGTGCTCGACGGCCGGCGCATGTCCAGCCGGTCGACCCGGCCGATCATCTCGTTGAAGCGTGCGGAAGCCGAGCTCGGCCATGAGCTCGCGCACTTCCTCGGCGACGAAGAAGAAGTAGTTGATCACGTGCTCGGGCTTGCCGGTGAAGCGCTGCGCGCAGCACCGGGTCCTGCGTCGCGACGCCGACCGGGCAGGTGTTGAGATGGCACTTGCGCATCATGATGCAGCCGGCGGCGATCAGCGGCGCGGTGGCGAAGCCGAACTCGTCGGCGCCCGAGCAGCGCGCCGACCACCACGTCGCGGCCGGTGCGCAGGCCGCCGTCGACCTGCACCGCGATGCGGCCGCGCAGGCCGTTCAGCACCAGCGTCTGCTGCGTCTCGGCCAGGCCGATCTCCCAGGGCGAGCCGGCGTGGGTCAGCGAGGTCAGCGGCGACGCGCCGGTGCCGCCCTCGAAGCCGGAGATGGTGACGTGGTCGGCGCGGGCCTTGGCGACGCCGGCGGCGACCGTGCCGACGCCGACCTCGGAGACCAGCTTCACCGAGATGCGCGCCTTGCGGGTTGGCGTTCTTCAGGTCGTGGATGAGCTGCGCCAGATCCTCGATCGAATAGATGTCGTGGTGCGGCGGCGGCGAGATCAGGCCGACGCCGGGCGTCGAGTGGCGCACGCGGGCGATGTTGTCGTCGACCTTGTGGCCGGGCAGCTGGCCGCCCTCGCCGGGCTTGGCGCCCTGCGCCATCTTGATCTGCAGGTCGTCGGCGTTGACCAGGTATTCGGCGGTGACGCCGAAGCGGCCCGAGGCCACCTGCTTGATCGCCGAGCGCATGGAATCGCCGTTCGGCAGCGGCTTGTAGCGGTCGGCCTCCTCGCCGCCCTCGCCGGTGTTCGAGTGGCCGCCGATGCGGTTCATCGCGATGGCCAGCGTGGTGTGCGCCTCGCGGCAGATCGAGCCGAAGCTCATCGCGCCGGTGGCGAAGCGCTTGACGATCTCGGCCGCCGGCTCGACCTCGTCGAGCGGCACCGGCGTGCTCGGCCGGCTTGAAGCTGCATCAGGCCGCGGATGGTCAGCAGCCGCTCGCTCTGCTCGTTGATGTCGGCGGCGAAGGCGCGGTACTCGTCCGGCAGGTTGCCGCGCACCGCGTGCTGCAGCCTGGCGACGGTGTCCGGCGTCCAGGCGTGCGTCCTCGCCGCGCAGGCGGAAGGCGTAGTCGCCGCCGACGTCCAGCATGTCGCGGTAGATCGGCGCGTCGCCGTAGGCGTCGGCGATGGCGGCGCACCGCCTCCTCGGCGATCTCGGCGAGGCCGACGCCCTCGATCGTGCGTCGCGGTGCCGGTGAAGTACTTCTCGACGAAGCGCTGGACGAGAGCCCGACCGCGTCGAAGATCTGCGCGCCGCAATAGGACTGGTAGGTGGAGATGCCCATCTTGGACATCACCTTCAGCATGCCCTTGCCGACCGCCTTGATGTAGTTCTTCTGCACCTCCTTGGCGCTGCAGCTTGGAGCCGTTCTGCACGCGCAGCTGCTCCAGCGTCTCGAAGGCGAGGTAGGGGTTGATCGCCTCGGCGCCGTAGCCGGCCAGCACGCAGAAATGGTGCACCTCGCGCGCCTCGCCGGTCTCGACCACGAGGCCGGTCTGCATGCGCAGGCCCTGGCGGATCAGGTGATGGTGCACCGCCGCGGTCGCCAGCAGCGGCCGGGATCGGGATGCGATCGGCGCCGACCGCGCGGTCGGACAGGATCAGGATGTTGAAGTCGGCCAGCACCGCGTCGGTCGCCGCCGCGGCAGAGGCGCTCGAGCGCCGCGCTCCAGCCCCGCCGCGCCCTCGGCGGCCGGCCAGGTGGCGTCGAGCGTCGCGGTGCGGAACGCGCCGCCGGCGAGTTCGGCGATCGAGCGGATCTTCTCCAGATCGGCGTTGGTCAGGATCGGCTGGGCGACCTCCAGCCGCTTGTGCGCGCCGGCGTGGTGGCCGAGCAGGTTCGGCCGCGGCCCGATCATCGAGACCAGCGACATCACCAGCTCCTCGCGGATCGGATCGATCGGCGGGTTGGTGACCTGGGCGAAGTTCTGCTTGAAGTAGTCGTAGAGCAGCTTCGGCTTGTCGCGAGAGCACGGCGAGCGGCGTGTCGGTGCCCATCGAGCCGACCGGATCGTCGCCCTGCTCGCCATCGGCTCGAGGAAGAACTGAGGTCTTCCTGCGTGTAGCCGAACGCCTGCTGGCGATCGAGGAACGTCGGCCGGGTCGTTGGGCCGCGCCGGCTCCCACTGCGGCGGCTCCGGCAGGTCCTCCAGCTTGAACTGGGTCGCCTTCAGCCACTCCTCGTAGGGCTGCGGCGTCGGCGAGCTTGGCCTTGATCTCGTCGTCGTCGATGATGCGGCCTTCCTCCAGGTCGATCAGCAGCATCTTGCCGGGCTGCAGCCGCCACTTGCGGACGATGCGCTCTTCCGGCGACCGGCAGCACGCCGGCTTCGGAGGCCATGATCACGTGGTCGTCGTCGGTGACGATGAAGCGCGCCGGGCGCAGGCCGTTGCGGTCGAGCGTCGCGCCGATCTGGCGGCCGTCGGTGAAGGCGATCGCCGCCGGCCCGTCCCACGGCTCCATCAGCGCGGCGTGGTACTCGTAGAAGGCCCGGCGCTTCGGCATCCATCAGCGGATTGCCGGCCCACGCCTCCGGGATCAGCATCATCATCGCGTGCGCCAGCGAGATAGCCGCCGGCGACCAGCAGCTCGAGCGCGTTGTCGAGGTCGGCGGTGTCGGACTGGCCGTGCGGGATCAGCGGCCACATCTTGTCGAGGTCCGGCCCCAGCAGCGTCGGATTCCATCGTCCGGCGCCGCGCGTTCATCCAGTTGACGTTGCCGCGCACGGTGTTGATCTCGCCGTTGTGGGCGATGAACCGGTACGGGTGCGCCAGCTTCCAGGACGGGAAGGTGTTGGTGGAGAAGCGCTGGTGCACCAGCGCCAGCGCCGACTCCGTCAGCGGGTTGCGCAGGTCCTCGTAGAAGGTGCCGACCTGGTGGGCCAGCAGCAGGCCCTTGTAGACCACCGTGCGGCGTCGAGAACGACGGCATGTAGAAGTCGGTCAGGCTCGGCAGGCCGTACTTGCTCGCCAGCTGCTCCAGCGGGTTCTGGGTCTGCTTGCGGATCGCCAGGAGCTTGCGCTCGAAGGCGTCCTGGTCCTTGCAGTCGCGGCGCCGCGGGCGATGATCGCCTGGCGGATCACCGGCATCTCGTCCAGCACCGCCTCGCCCAGGCCGGTCGGTGTCGATCGGCACGTCGCGCCAGCCGAGCAGCTGCTGGCCCTCGACGCCGGATGAAGTGCTCGAACTGGCCGATGGCGCAGCTCGCGGGCCGCGCTCGTCCTGCGGCAGGAAGCACATGGCGACGCCGTAGTCGGCCGGGCGGCGGCAGCTCGACGCCCGCCGTCGCCGCCCAGTCGCGCAGCAGCGCGTCGGGGATCTGGATCAGGCAGCCGGCGCCGTCGCCCACCAGCGGGTCGGCGCCGACCGCGCCGCGATGGTCCAGGTTGACCAGGATCTCCAGGCCGCAGGCGATGATCTCGTGCGATTTGCGGCCCTTGATGTTGGCCACAAAGCCCACGCCGCACGCGTCATGCTCGTGACGCGGATCATACAGTCCCTGTTGCGGCGGAAGCGCCATTCGAGAATAACCCGTCCTCGCTCCTGCGGGCGTTCCCGAAGAACGCGCCGCTCGGCCGCGCATTTACAGGCTAAGCCCCGGGTCTGTCGACTGCGGCGCGATCAAAGCTGCGTGGCATAGCGGCGATTGGCGAAATTTGCGTTCGCGCCGGCTGACCGTCGAATGCCTTCGCCGCGGCAAATTCTTGCCGCTAACCCTTGTCTGCGAAACATTTCTCCAGCCAGCCGCTGTTGAACCGGACGAACTTGATCCTCCCCTTGGCGTTGGCGGAATAGACCGCCCGCCAGGCGCCGTCCCGGCCGCGGATGACCGAAGGATAGGCGGCCGGCGCCTCCGCGCCGGGCAACGACAGGTTGCAGCCGGGCGTGAAATGGGCGCCGTCGGCCGATCGGGCAAGCGCGAGCATGTCGCGGCGTGCTGCTCGAGGGGTTGTAGATCAGCACGTAGCGGCCCTGGCCGTCGATGAACGCGTCCACCGCCGCGCCGGGATTGGGCAGGTTGGTGCGCTCGACGTCGCTCCAGGCGCCGGTCCGCGGGTCGAACGTGGCGGCGTAGACGCCCTGCCGCTGCTGGTCGCGGAAGTACACCCGGAAACGGCCGTCGCTTCTGTGCGCACCAGCGCCGGCTGGATCAGCTTCCGCCCGTCCAGCGGCCAGAGCCGCACGGACGCTCGCCGCCTCGCCCGCGAGGCTCACTTCGGCGATCGAGCGCGCTGCGCCGTCTCCTCGTAGAACGGCGCGAGGTAGCCGCCGCCGACCGGCTTCAGCTCCGCGCGGGGCAGCGCGCCGTCGAGGTCGACGAGCCGCGTGGCCGCGCGACCAGGTGCGGCCGCTCGTCGTCCGAGACGCGCGCGTCGATCCGCCCGCAGGCCCAGTTGCGGCAGGTCTCGCCGATCACCGGCAGGACCCGGCTCTGGATGACGCCGTGGATCATCCAGACCCGGCCGTCGGGCGTGACGGTCAGGGTGACGTTGCCGAGGCTCTTGTCGGGCGCGGCGGCGCCGACCGCCCGGTCTCTCGGCGCGACCGCGGTCCACGCCGGCGACCATGTCGCCCCGTCCGTCTGGCTGCGCGCGCAGAGGATGCGGACGCTGGCGTCCTCCTCGTGCTTGCCGGAATACCAGCAGGCCAGCAGCGCGCCCGACTTCAGCTCGGCGATCGCCGCGCCGTGGTTCTCGCCGGGCGGGGTCGGAAGCTCGGCGCGCAGCAGATCCTGCGCTGGCGCCGCGCCGACAAGCGTGACCATTGATCCGATCGCGGCGGCGAGCCGTAATAGCCGGGTTGCGCGGATCAAGGGGCAACGCCCCGGCGATGCGCGCCGACAACAGGGGGACTAACCATGAAACCGATCCATAGCATTCTCGCCGGCGCGGGCGCGCTGGCGCTCATCGGCGCCTGCCATCCGGCAGCGGCGCCGGCCTCGCAAGTCGATACGGCCAAGATCGCGGCGGACCTCAAGGCGGGCGAGGCGCAGTGGAACCTCGACCTCGCGTCCAAGGACGCGGCGCGCGACGCCGCCCACTACGACGACGACGCGACGGTGATGGCGCCGGGCTTTGCGCCGATGCGCGGCAAGGCGACCATCCAGGCGACGATGGGACAGGTGATGACCGATCCCAACTTCAGCCTCGCGTTCACCGCCGACAACGTGGTGGTCAGCCCGAGCGGCGAGATGGCCTACACCCAAGGGCATTTCACCCAATCCGAGTCCGACGCCAAGACCCACGCCAAGGTCACCAGCACCGGCAGCTACGTGACCGTCTACAAGAAGGAGGCGGACGGCAGCTGGAAGGCGGTCGAGGACATCGCCACACCCGGCGCGCCGGCGAAGACCTGACGAACTAGCCCCTTCCCCCTTGCGGGGAAGGGGTTGGGGATGGGGGTGTCGGCTCGATCCAGCCAATTGGCTGCGCGACATCTCCACTATCCAGCTTGCACCCCCACCCCTGACCCCTCCCCGCAAGAGGGAGGGGAATGCGCGCGCGCTTGCGACCTCAGCGTCCCGGGCCGATGATGCGGTAAGGCCGCGGATTTCGGCCCAGGGAAGGATTTGCATCATGGAATTGGCGCCCAAGCAGACCGGGCTCTCGACCGCGCGTCTGGAGCGGATCACCGACCACCTCGAACGCAACTACATCGCCCCCGGCAAGATCGCGGGCTGCCAGGTCGCCGTCGCGCGGCACGGCCACCTCGCCTACTTCCGCTCGTTCGGCCAGATGGACCGGGAACGCGGCAAGCCGATGGCCGACGACGCCATCTTCCGCATCTACTCGATGACCAAGCCGATCACCTCGACAGCGCTGATGACGCTGTACGAACGCGGCTACTTCCAGCTCAACGACCCGGTCAGCCGCTTCTTCCCGGCCTGGAAGGACCACAAGGTCTGGGTCTCGGGCCGCGGCGCCGACATGAAGACCGAGGCGCCCGCGCGTCCGGTCAGCATGCGCGACATGCTCTGCCACACCGGCGGTCTCACCTACGGCGCCCAGCTGGTCGCGCTCGGGGCCGAGGACAGCGGCCACCCGGTGGACGCCGTCTATGCCGAAGCCGGCGTGCGCCGCGGCAAGGGCGAGACGCTGATGGAGTTCATGGACAAGCTCGCCAAGGTGCCGCTGCGCTACCAGCCCGGCGAGCGCTGGATGTACTCGCTCTCCACCGACGTCTGCGGGGCCCTGGTCGAGAAGATCTCCGGCCAGCGGTTCGACCACTACCTCAAGGAGACCATCTTCGATCCGCTCGGCATGCAGGACACCAGCTTCGTGGTCGCGCCGGAGAAGCAGGACCGCTTCTGCGCCAACTACCGCCGCGCGCCCGACAAGACGCTGCAGCTGATCGACGATCCGGCCGACCAGCGACTACCTGACCGAACCCAGCTTCTTCTCCGGCGGCGGGGGCCTCACCGGCACCACCGAGGACTACCTGCGCTTCTGCGAGATGGTCCGCCGCGGCGGCGAGCTCGACGGCGCCCGCATCCTCGGCCCGCGCACGATCGAGCTGATGCACCTGAACCACCTGAAGGACGGCAAGGACCTCACCCAGATGGCCATCGGCGGCTTCTCGGAGACCGCCAACGAGGGCGTCGGCTTCGGGCTCGGCTTCGCCACGACGCTCGACAGGGTGAAGTCCGGCTCGATCGCGTCCGGCGACTTCTACTGGGGCGGCGCGGCCTCGACCATCTTCTGGGTGGACGCCGAGGAGGACCTGACGGTCGTCTTCATGACCCAGCTGATGCCCTCCGGCGCCTTCAACTTCCGCGGCCAGCTGAAGAGCATCATCTACGCGTCGATCGTGGAATAGCACTGCGCGAAAGCACCGCTTTTTCCCGCTCTCCCCGCGGGGGCGGGGGCCCAGGCTTTTTCTGCGAGCCGCCGCGCCTTTCGATAAAACACCTGGGTCCCCGCTTCCGCGGGGAAGAGCGGGGTTGGGTTACCGCTCGATGAGCTCCACCACCTCGCGGTCCGGCCCCAGCCGGGCGACCACGTCCGCGCGCGCCGGCATCTCGGCGGCGATGTGGCGCGTGAGGCGCTCGTAGTGCTGGACGAAGACCGCGAGCTCGGCGTCTGACTGGCCGACCCCGCCGCGGGCGATCAACTCGTGCTCCTGCTGTTCGCGCCAGCCGAGCACGACGTCGAAGCCCGGCGCCAGCAGCAGCGCCTGGAAGCCGATCGGGTCGAACAGCGCCCGATAGGGCCCGGCCAGCGCATCGTTGGCGTAGCGGCGCCAGACGCCGGTCGGATCGCGCGTTCGCTCCAGTTCGTTCACCGGCGCCACCAGCGCCTCCGGCGGCTGCGCCTGAGCGCCCACGCACCAGCCCTCGAAAACGATCACGTCCGCCGGACCACGGGCGCGGGTCCACTGATCGGGCGGGCGGCGGTCGTCGGCGGCCTTGTCGAAGCTGGGAACGCGGGTCTCGCGCGCCCGGCCGAGGCTCGCCAGCACCTCCACGCCCAGCGCCACGTCGTGGGTGCCCGGAACCCCGCGCGTGGCGAAGAGCGGATGCACCTCGCGAGCCAGCCGCTGGCGCTCGGCCTTGGGTAAGTAGAGGTCGTCGAGCGCCAGCACGGCGGCGCGCAGGCCTAGCGCCGCCAGCGTCCCCGGCAGCTGCGCGGCGAGGGTGGACTTGCCCGAGCCCTGCGGGCCGGTGAGGCCGACGATCAGCGGCGCGGGGCGCCCAGCCGCCGCGATCCGCCGGCCGAGCGCTTCGGCAAGTCCGCTCGCCGGCGTCATAAGCGCATGCCTCCTTGGCCAAGCCTCGCCGGCAGGGATAGCCTCAAGCGCATGAGCACCGCCACCGAAGGCCGCATTGTCGTGCGGATCGAAGACCGCCCCGAGGGCCGCGTCGCCACGCTGGCGTTCGACAACCCGGCCAAGCTCAACGCGATCGGCGCGGCGATGATGGGCGACTTCGCGGAGGCCGCGACGCGGCTTGCCGAGGACGACGACCTGCGCGCCGTGGTCGTGACCGGCGCGGGCGAGCGGGCGTTCGCCGGCGGCGTCGACATCCGCGAGATGGCGGCGATCGAGGGGGCCGACGCGGCGCGCGCCTTCATCACCCGCGTGCATCACCTCTGCGCGTCGGTGCGCGCCATCCCGGTCCCGGTGATCGCCCGCATCCAGGGCTACTGCTTCGGCGGCGCGCTGGAGCTGGCGGCCGCCTGCGACCTCAGGATCGCCGCCGAGACCGCCCGGCTCGGCATGCCGGAGGTGCGGCTCGGCATCCCCTCGGTGGTCGAGGCCGCGATCCTGCCGATGCTGATCGGCTGGGGCCGCACGCGGCGCCTGCTCATGACCGGCGAGACCATCGATGCGGCGACCGCGCTGGTCTGGGGCCTCGTCGAGCAGGTGGCGCCCGCTGCGGACCTCGACGCCGCCGTGGACGCCTGCCTCGCCGACATCCTCGCCTGCGGGCCGATCGCCATCCGCCAGCAGAAGGCGCTGATCCAGGCCTGGGAGCGGCTGCCGCTCGCCGACGCGGTGGCCGCGGGCATCGAGACCTTCGCCGACGCCTACCGCAGCGACGAGCCGCAACGGATGATGGCCGAGTTCCTCGCGGCCCAGGCGTCGCGCCGTCGGTAGGCTTCTTCCTCCGCTCTTCCCCGCGGGGAAGAGCGGATTGGAAGCTCAGCCCAACTCGCCCACCAGCATGTTCCACGGCGAGATGCGGGTGGTGTGCAGCATGTCCGCGCCGGTCCAGGGGTCTTCGGCGAGGCGCGCCTCGACCGCCTCGGGGCTGTCGCCGCGGCAGATCAGCAGCACGTCGTCGCCGCCCTCCAGCGGACCGGCGAGACGGATCAGCCCGTCGGCCTCCAGAGCGTCGACGAAGGTGGCGTGTTCACGCCACAACGCCTGGCTGCGCAACGGCGCCTGATGGTCCCACTGCGGGCCCCGCGTGCGGATGACGGCGTACAGTCGGCTCATCGGAACGCCCTCCTTCGGGTGGGCCGAATCTGCACCGTCCCGCTGACAGCTGCCTGTCAGCAGTGACTGCGCATCAGTTTGCGTTCGGCGAGCCGAAGCCCCACAATAGTTTGCATTACGAAAGACGGAATTTTCGATGGCAGGTTTTGGTGGCGGCATGGGCGGCTTCGCGCCCACGGGAGGGCTCGCCGGCGTAAAAGTAGAAGCGCAGATCAATCTTGGCGCCATGCCGCAAATTCTGCGGCGGATCGTGATGATGGCTTTGAAGGCGCGGCCGATCCAGGTCGTGCTCGCGATCCTTTGCGCGCTGGGATCGGCGATCTTCAGCCTGATGGGGCCGCGCATCTTTGGAAACGCGGTCGACCAGGTCCAGCACCTTCTCGGGACGTACAGTCACCTGGTTGCGGCGCACGCGCCACCCGCGGCGCTGACGGCGTTGACGGCGCGGGCCACGACTGCGCTGTGGATCAGCGGCGGCCTAGTCGTCGTCGTTTACCTGATCAGAGGCATTCTCCAGGGCCTCTCGCAGTTCCAGGCCGAGTGGGTGAGCCAGAAGGTCGCCTACCAGCTCCGGCTCGACTACTTCCGCCAGCTGCAGCGGCTGTCGTTCGGCTTCCACGACAAGATCCACTCCGGCGACCTCATCACCCGCGGCATGATCGACCTCGAGGGCACGCGGATGTTCATCCAGAACGGGATGATGCAGTCGCTGACCTTGCTGCTGCTGCTGGTGGTGGCGACCTGGATGATGGTCTCCACCGACTGGGTCATGGCGCTGCTGGGCATGGCCTTCGTGCCTTTCAGCATCCTCACCCTTGGACGGGTCGGCTACCTGCTGCGCGTCGCCTGGATGAAGGTGCAGAACCTGATGAGCGTCCTGACGCTCACGATGGAGGAAAACCTCCAGGGCGTCCGCGTAGTGCGGTCCTTCGCGGCGAAGAACTTCGAGCTTGGCAAATTCGACAAGGCCGCCGACGAAGCGCTGAAGGAATCCTACAAGCGCGTCGTGCTCCGCATGCGCGCCATGCGGACGACCACCTTCACCTTCTACGTCTCGCAGGCGCTGGTGCTTTGGTACGGCGGCAACAAGGTTGCGGCCGGGCACATGACGCCTGGCACGCTGACCACCTTCATCCTTTACCTCACTGTGCTGCAGATGCCGGTGCGGCAGTTCATGATGATCGTGATGTCGGCCGCGCGCGCCACCAGCTGCGGCGCCCGGTTGTTCGAGATCCTCGACACCGTGCCGACCATCACAGACAAGCCTAGCGCCAAGCCACTGGCGCCCACCAAAGGCGTGCTCAAGTTCGACCACGTCGACTTCACCTACGACGAGGGCGCCAAGCTGATCCTGCACGACATCAGCTTCGAAGTCGGGCTTGGCAAGACGTTGGGGATCGTGGGGCCACCGGGCTCCGGCAAGACCACCATCGCCAACCTCGTGCCGCGCTTCTACGACGTCACCAGCGGCGCAATCACGATCGACGGCCAGGACATCCGCGACGTGACGCTCTCGTCGCTGCGCGAATACGTCGGCCTGGTGCAGCAGGAAGCCTTCCTGTTCGACGCAACGGTGACCAACAACGTCGCCTACGCCGACCCCTGGGCTGAGGACGAGCGCATCGTCGGGGCGACCAAGACGGCCCAGCTGCACGAATACATCGCCGCGCTGCCCAAGGCCTATGACACCCGGGTCGGCGAGCGTGGCGTCACTCTCTCGGGCGGGCAGCGCCAGCGGATGTCGATCGCGCGAGGGGTGGTGCCGGGACCGGGCATCATGATCTTCGACAACTCCACCGCCGCCATCGACGCGGTGACCGAGAAGCGGGTCCGCGATGCGCTGGCCGAGGCGACGCGCCAGAAGGCGACGATCATCATCGCCCACCGGCTTTCGTCGCTGATGCACGCTGACGAGATTCTGGTGCTGGAGGAGGGCCGCGTCGTTGAACGCGGGACCCACGCCGAGCTGCTCGCCCTCAAGGGTGAGTACTACGACCTTTACCAATTGCAGACACGCACCGAGCAGGGGCTCTCCATCGCCGACGCCCGTATCCAACGTCGCGTGACGGAGGCCGCCGAATGAGTGACTTCCCCTTTGACGACCGCGCCATGGGCGGCGGTGTGGGCGGTGGCGGCGGCGAGCCGCGACGTCCCAACGCCAATCTTGGCAGCGCCGAGGCCGAAGAAATCTTCATGGCGCTCGACACCCGTGTGGTGCGCAGGTTCGCGGCCTACCTGAAGCCACACCCGTGGTACGTCGCCGGTGCGGTGGGGTCCGCGATCGTCTCTTCGATGGCCCAACTGGTGCAGCCGCTGATGCTTGGCCAGGCGGTCAGCGTGGCGACCACGGGCCAGGCATTGGTCCCGACGCGGTGGTGGTTCGGCCTCGTCATGCCGCGCATCGACATCGTCTGCGTTGAGTTCACGTTGTCGTTCATCGTCTTCACCGCGGCGATGATCGTCTCGCAGTCGATGTCGACCCGGCTGGCGCAGAAGGTGATCTTCGACCTGCGCCGGTCGATGTTCGAGCACTTCCAGACCATCTCGCTCAGCTACATGGACAAGACCCACGTGGGTCGGGTGATGAGCCGCCTGCAGGGCGACGTGAACGCGCTGCAAGACTTCCTGGAAAGCACCACCAGCTCGATCGGCGACATCCTGATGCTGTTCGGCATCGTCGCCGTGCTGCTCGCCATCGACTGGAAGCTCGGCCTGCTGACCCTGCTGGTGCTGCCGGCGTTGATCGCCATCCGCGCCGTCTACCTGCCGTTCAACAAGAAAGCCTTCCGCGCCGCCCGCGACGCCTCCGCCATCGCCAACGGCGCGCTGGCTGAGAACATCTCCGGCGTGCGCACGGTGCAGGAGACGCGCCGCGAGGCGATGAACTTCGAGCTCTACGAGGAGAAGGCGCAAGCGACGATGGCGACGCAGATCCACTCCGCCGCGCTCGCCGCGTTGATGGGCCCGACCACGGCGATCCTGACGGGCTTCGCCATGGCGATCATCATCGTAGTCGGCGGCTCCGAGGTGATCGGCTCCACGCTCAAGCTCGGGATCATGATCGCGTACGTCGGCTACGTGCAGAAGTTCTTCGAGCCGGTGCAGATGCTGTCGATGCAGTACACGGCGCTCCAGCGCGCCACCGCTGCCGCCAATCGCGTGTTCGAAGTGCTCGACGTGCCGCTGACGCTGGTCGACAAGCCGGACGCGGTCGGTCTTCAACGAGGACAACCCGACCATCGAGTTCGACCACGTCACCTTCGGCTACGACCCGAAACGGCCGGTGCTGAAGGATGTCTCGTTCAAGGTGAAGCCCAAACAGATCGTGGCGCTTGGTAGGCCCGACGGGTTCGGGCAAGACCAGCATCATCTCGCTGGTGCGGCGCTTCTATGAGGTAAATGAAGGCGCCATCCGGATCGGCGGACACGACGTGCGCGACGTGACGCTGGAGAGCCTCGGCAAGACCATTGGCATGGTGCTGCAGGAGCCGTTCCTGTTCAGCGGCACCATCGAGGAGAACATCCGCTACGCCTCCGGCGCCACCCACGAGCAGGTGGTGTCGGCGGCCAAGACGGTGCGGGCGCACGAGTTCATCATCCGACTGCCGAAGGGCTACGACACCTTCCTAGAGCCAGCGCGGGGGCAACATCTCGCTCGGCCAGCGACAACTGCTGTCGTTCGCCCGCGCGCTGGTGATCGACCCGAAGATCCTCATCCTCGACGAGGCCACCGCCAACATCAACTCGTTCACCGAGCTGGAGATCCAGCGCGCGCTGAAGGCGCTGTTCGCCGGCCGCACCTGCCTCGTCATCGCCCACCGCCTGGCCACCGTGCGCGACGCCGACGAGATCATCGTGCTGCAGGCCGGCCGCATCGTCGAGCAGGGCCCGCACGATCAGCTGGTCACGCAGGGCGGGCTCTATTCAAAGCTCTACGCCTCCAGCCACGGCTCGTTCGACGACCTGCCGGGCGAGGGCGAGGAACGCGCCGACCGCGAAGTGGTGCTGCAGACCTGAGAGGCTCGGCCGCGCGGCGCCGTCATCGAACCGTCGTCGAATCTTCGCTAGTGGGTTGAAGTCTCACCGGGGAGCTTCGGATGCAGCGAGTGTCTGTCGTGCTGGCCGCCGCGCTGGCTCTGGCCACGCTGGCCGCCGGCGTCGCCAACGCCGCACCGACGCTGGAGCGCGTCGTGGTCGTGATGCGTCACGGCGTGCGTCCGCCGACATCGTCGAACGCCGACCTGCGCCAGTATTCCGACAAAGACTGGCCGCCGTGGATCGTGCAGCCGGGCGACCTGACTCCGCACGGGGCCCAGACGGTGGCGCTGACCGGCCGGACGCTGCGCGCCACCTACGCGATCCGGGGGCTGCTTCCCGCGCATGGCTGCGCGGGGCCGGGCGCGGTGTCGGTCTGGGCCGACGGGGCCGACGAGCGCACGCAGATGACCGGCGTCGTGCTCGGCGCCTCGCTGGAAGGCGGCTGCCGCGTTCCGGTCAGCTGGGCGAAGCTGCCGCCCAACGTGCGCGATCCGATCTTCGCCAGCGCCACGGGCGAGGCGTGCAAGGTCGCCCCGGAGAAGGACTGGACGACGCCGTTGCTGACGCCCGCCGACGCCGAGCGTCTGCGGGCCGCCACGCTCAAGCTGCAGTCCATCTTCGCGCCCGACGCCTGCCCCCCGCCCACGCCCAAGGGCAAAGGGGCCTGTTTTGACCCGAGCGCGCCGGGCGGCGTGTTCCCGAAGACCGCGAGCCTGGCGGAGGACCTGCTGCTCGAATACGCCGAAGACATGCCGATGAGCGAGGTCGGCTGGGGCCGCGCCAGCCGCGCCGATATCGACCTGGTCATGGACATCCACGAGACCCTGTTCGGGCGGTTGCGCGACAACGTCTACGCTTCCTCGCGGCGCGGCGCGGCGATGACGCGGGTGATCATGGCCGCGCTGCAGGGCCAGCCGATCGGCGGCGGTCCGCAGACCGGGCCGAACCTCAAGCTGCTGGGCCTCGCCGGCCACGACACCAACCTGGTCCTGATGGCGAGCACCTTCGGCCTGGACTGGAGGCTGCCCGAGCAGCCCGACGCCACCGCGCCCTCGACGGCGCTGGCCTTCGAGCTGTGGCGCGACGGTGAGCGGCGCTACGTGCGGGCGGTGCTCTACTATCAGACGCTGGACCAACTGCGCGCGCTGGCGCCGTCGCTGGGCCGCCCGGTCGCGCTGCAGTTTGCAGACTGCGCCTCCGGCCCGATGGGGAGCTGCCCGCTCGAAGACGTGCGCCGCCGCGTCGAGAAGCTGATCCCGCCGGATTGCGGCTGGCCCTCGCCTGCCGAGCCCGCCGCACCGCCGATGCGGTGACGGCGCTGGCGGGACGCCGCGTCAACGCCTAAGTGTAGCTCCAGCGCCGCGAGGCGGCGGCGCCTTAAGTCGGGGCCAAGGTCGTGAAGCAGATTCTGAAGGGGGCGCTCGCAGCGCTCGTCATCCTGGCCGCGCCGATGGCGCTGGCCGGCTGCGGGGTCAACGACATCCCCACCAAGCAGGAGACCGCCAAGGCGAAGTGGGCCGACGTCCAGGCCGACTACCAGCGCCGCGCCGACCTGGTCCCGAACCTGGTGGCGACGGTGCAGGGCGAGGCGATCCAGGAGCGGACGGTGCTGATCGGGGTGACCGAGGCGCGCGCCAAGGCCACCGGCGTCACGCTCGACGCCGACAACCTTTCCGACCCGGCCGCCTTCCAGCGCTTCCAGCAGGCGCAGGATCAGCTCTCCGGCGCGCTCGGGCGCCTGCTGGCGGTCAGCGAGAACTACCCGAACCTGAAGTCGAACCAGAACTTCCTGGCGCTGCAGTCGCAGCTCGAGGGCACCGAGAACCGCATCGACATCGCCCGGCGCGACTACAACGACGCGGTGCGCGACTACAACACGACGCTCAGGGTGCTGCCGACCTCGATCTGGGCCGCCACCTTCTACCGCAGCGCCAAGCCGATGCAGCCGTTCGGCGCGACCGAAGCGGCGCAAGGCGCGCCGCAGGTGCAGTTCAACTTCAACGGCGCGCCCGCCGCCGGCGCCCCGCCCGGCGCCGTCCCGCCGTCGCCCGCGCCAAGCAACGCGCAATGACGGCCGCCATCACACCTCCCCTCCCCCTTGCGGGGAGGAGCCGGGGGTGGGGGTGCGAGTTGGGTATGAGCCGTTGGGGCGCCAGTCTCGGATCTTCCAGCAAGCACCCCCACCCCCTTCCCCCTCCCCGCAAGGGGGAGGGGGTCGCCAGCCGGCTCGCCGCGGTTCTCATCGTTCTGCTGCTGAGCTTCTTCTCGTCTTCAGTCCTCGCCGCGCCGACGTTTCCGGCGCTGACCGGCCGGGTGGTGGACGACGCGCACGTGCTCTCGGCGCAGACCACCGCCGACCTCACCGCCAAGCTCGCCGACCTGGAGGCCAAGACCGGGCGGCAGGTGGTGGTGGTCACCCTGCCGGACCTGCAGGGCTACGACATCGAGGACTACGGCTACCAATTCGGTCGGGCATGGGGCATCGGCCAGAAGGGCCAGAACAACGGCGTGCTCTTCATCGTCGTGCCCGCCGAGCACAAGGTGCGCATCGAGGTGGGCTACGGGCTGGAGCCGGTGCTCACCGACGCCCTCTCCAGCGAGATCCTGCAGGAGCAGGTGCTGCCGAAGTTCCGGTCGGGCGACGTCGACGGCGGCGTCATCGCCGGGACCGACGCGATCATCGCCCAGCTCAGCCTCGACCAGGCGAGCGCCCAGGCCAACGTCCAGAAGGCGTCGCAGCAGGCGCAGCCGCACGGCATCCCGTTCGGGGCGATCTTCGGCATCATCATCCTCTTCATCGTCTTCGGGGGCCTCTTCCGGCGGCACTGGGGCGGCGGGATCGGGCTGGCTGCTGCCGATGATGATCCTCTCGTCCGGCTCGCGCGGCGGCGGCTGGGGCGGCGGCGGATGGAGCGGCGGCGGCGGGGGCGGGTTCGGCGGCGGCTTCTCGGGCGGCGGCGGCTCGTTCGGCGGCGGCGGCGCGTCGGGCAGCTGGTGAGGGGACGGACGTGACATGCTGACCCCCGAAGACCACGCGCGGATCACGGCGGCGGTCGCCAAGGCCGAGGAAGGGAGCAGCGGCGACATCTTCTGCGTGCTCGCCGGCGAGGTCTCCAGCTACCGCGAGGTGCCCATCGCCTGGGGCGCCGCGGCGGCGCTGCTGATCCCGCCGCTCGTGCTCGCGCTCGGCTTCCGGCCGCTGATGGACGCCATCACGGCCGGCGGCTGGACCGCCGCCCAGGCCAGCGCCGCGCAGGGCGAGACCGCGTTCGCGCTCACCGGCTATGCGGTCGCGCAGATCTGCCTCTTCGGGCTGGTCGCCCTGGTCACCGCGCAGCCGCCGGTCCGGCGGCTGCTGACGCCGCGGTTCCTGAAGCGCCACCGGGTGAAGAAGGCCGCCTTCCACCACTTCGCCGCCGCCCACAGCCACGCCAAGGACAGCGAGACCGGCGTCTTGATCTTCGTCGCCCTGGTCGAGCGCCAGGTCGAGGTGCTGGCCGACGCCGCCATCCACGCCAAGGCCGGCGATGCGGTCTGGCAGCAGGCCGCCAGCGCCGTGCAGGCCGGCATGCGCCAGCCCGACCCGACTGCGGGCATCGAGCAGGCGATCGCCATCTGCGGCGCGGCGCTGAAGCAGTATTTCCCGTCGCACGAAGCGCGCGTCGCCGACCGGCCAATGGACGTCTGAGCCCCTCCAACGGCGTGGATCAGGAGGCTGACATTCTCAGGGCTCCGCTTGGATTCATCCGACCTCCAAGACGCGCCTGGCGATCGCGGCGATATCGGCCCGTGGCAGGTGTTCGATGTGGGCCGGGAGCGGCGGCGCCGTCACGCCCACGAAGTACGCCCGGCTCGCGAGCTGCAGCATCGGCAGGTCCCCGACGGAGTCGCCGACCGCATCCGCTCGGCAGAGAGCACTCGCATGGGTGACCTGCAAGCTGAGCGAACGGCGGTAGCCGCAGCGACGAAGGGGCCTACTGGGGCCTTTGGGCTCAGGACCTACTACGTCCTGCTCCTGGCGCAGGCCATCTCACTGCTCGGCAGTCAGATAAGCGGGCTCGCGGTCAGCATCGCCGTCTTCCGGCAGACCGGGCATGCCACGCCGCTGGCGCTGGTCGCCTTCTTCTTGGCGGCGCCACGGGTCGTTCTGGGCGGGTTTGCCGGCGCCTTGGCGGACAGGTTTGATCGCCGGCGGATCATGCTTCTGGCCAACGTCGGCTACGTCGTCGCGAGCGGTCTGCTACTCGGCAGTTTCGCCTCCGGCGCGTTCCGGCTCTGGCATCTCTACGTACTCGTCCTCGGCAGCTCGCTTTGCGCCGCGATCGAGGCGCCGGCCTTCCAGGCATCCGTGGCCATGCTCGTGCCGGACAGCCATCGGGATCGCGCCAACGCCATTGGCATGATGACCGGGCCGGCGGCCGGCGTGCTCGCGCCAACGATGGCCGGGCTGCTCTATGCGATCATCGGCGTCGTGGGCTCCATCTCCCTGGACATCGCGACCTTCGTGGTCGCGATCATCGCGCTCGTCGTGGTCCGCATTCCGATGCCGCCGCAGACCGCCGAAGGACTCGCGATGCGGGCTTCAATCTGGCGACAGGCCTTCGACGGCTTTCGGTATCTCGGCGCCCGCCCGGCGCTTCTGGGCCTTTGCGGCTGTTTCTCGATCGTGAATTTCCTCGTCTTGGGCGTGCTGGTTCTCGGCGTCCCCTACATCCTCGACCGGACGGGAAACGTCGCCGTTCTCGGGATCATCATGGGCGCTCTGAATTTCGGCGCCGTGGTCGGCGCAGTGGCGATGGCGGCCTGGGGCGGAACTCGCCCACGCATTCACACTGTCATGCTCGGCGCCGCCATGGTCGGTGCGTCCCTCGCTCTGGCCGGCGTGTCGCGGGGAGCGCTCGCAATCGCCGCAAGCCTCTTCATGCTCATGTTCGCGATCCCGTTCATCGAAGCGGCCGCGATGTCGATCCTCCAGGCAAAGACGGCGCCCGACCTCCAGGGTCGGGTGTTCGCGTCCGTCGGCCAACTCACCGCCCTGCTCAGGCCTGCGGCCTACCTCGTCGCAGGCCCGTTGGCGGACCGCGTGTTCGAGCCGGCAAGGCGGTTGCCGCTCTGGCGTCTCGTCGCCTGGCTCGTGGGCGCTGGCCAAGGCGCAGGCATTGGGCTCATGTTCGTTATCGGCGGAACGCTGACGCTGTTCTTCAGCCTCGCCGTCTATGGCATTCCGGCCATCAGGCGGATGGAGACCACGCTTCCCGACCATGGCGCCGTCGAGCCGGCATAGAGCCAGTAGCCCGGATCGCTTCCTCGACGTCCATTGAAAGTCGGGGTGCGCTTGCCGGGCTCGCCCACTACGTCTCGCGCAGTGTTCAAAGGTGCGCGGCGCCGCTCGCCCGCCGACACAATACCTAAAGTAATTTCAACTTGACGACGACTCATCTGCATGCGCTGGTGCGGGGCGGGCGCGTCCTCGAGAGTGCGGCCGGGTCTTTGACATCGTCAGGTTCAGGAAAACTGCAAAGCAGCGCGGCCGTGCGCGGGCGGCGTCTCCGTTCGGGCGCCGTAGTTAAGCGTCGCTTTGCGGTGCAATCTACGGCGAGACGCCCTGCCACCGTGTGAGATTCTCTGCGCGGACCGCCGCGAAGAGGCTCAGTCCAGCCGGTAGAACGTGCGGGCGTTGGCCTTGAAGAGGGCGGCCTTCTCGTCGGCCGAGCAGCCGGCGGCGACGCGCTTCAGGGCGTTCCAGAGCGTGGCGTAGTCGCAAGAGGCGCCGTCGACCGGGAAGTTGCTTTCGAACATGCCGCGCCCCACGCCGAACGCTTCGATGCAGGTCTCCAGGTAGGGCCGCCACGCCTCAGCCAGCTCGGCCGAGCCGGGTCTCGGGTCCTGCCGATGGAAGCCGAAGCCGCAGATCGCCATGCCGAGCCCGCCGAGCTTCACCCAGACGTTCGGACGCTTCGCGAGGTCCTCGATCCCCGCCTTCCAGAGCGCGAACACCTCGTCGCGGCGACCCTCGTAGGGCCCGATGCCGAGCGGCCCGCCGACGTGGTTGAGCAGGATCGCCGTGCCCGGAAACGCGTCGGCCAGCGCCGCCACTTCGCCGAGCTGCGGGTGATACTGCCAGGCCTCGAACGACAGCCCATGCGGCGCCAGCTCAGCGAAGCCTTCGCGGAACGATGCGAGGCCATAGAGGCCGGGCGGCGGGCTGGTGTGGCTGCGGCGGATGTCGGGGCTGGGATCGTAGGCGCCGGCGTGGCGGATGCCCTTGAAGCGACCGTTGCCGGCGCGGACGTGGCTCTCCAGCACCTCGGCCACGCTGGCGCCGGCCGAAAGGTCCGCGCGGCCGACGATGCCCTCGCAGGCCAGCACCGGTCCGTAGCGGCCGCTGGCCGCCATCGCCGCCTGCCCGCCGACGAACTCGGTCTCACCGACGTACTGCATCGGCGCCGGCCCGCTCGCCCGGTAGAACGAGCCGCACTCCACGAAGACCGTGCTCTCGATGTTGTGGCCGCTGGTGAGGTCGGCCAGCAGCTCCGGCAGCAGGTAGCGGCTGTTGGGAAAATCCCACAGGTGATGGTGCGGATCGCAGATCGGCAGATCTGGTTCGAGGATCGCTTCGGGCATCGGGGGATCTCCTTGCGCTAGTCGTCGCACACGGTCTCGCCGGCGCGGCCATTATTGATCAGGGCGTAGCACCCGCATCCACGGCTATTGTCTTCACACACGCCTGAAGCTGGCTCGCCTTCCTTCGGCATCGAACGAAGGTCCCCAGAAGGGCGCAGCCAGCATCGACCCATGCACTGGGACTGGTCGGTGCAAGGTCGACCAGAGTTTGCGTACTTGATGACGCATTCCCACCCGCTAGCAACCATACAGCCGCCACGTTCAATCGAACCGTGGCGCAGGGCGCAGGCCCTCTCCGCCTCGCGGCCGGGTTTGTGCGGCCATTCATCCGTGTTGACCGGGGCCGCCGCACCAAGCGACACGACCAGGATCGCCGCGAGCGGGATGACGCGCACTTGGGGTCGCTAGCGGCCCTGGAACACCGGCTTGCGCTTCTCGACGAAGGCGCGGAACGCCTCGCGGCTGTCCTCGGAACGGCCGCAGGCGCTGTGGCGGGCGGTCTCGGCCGCAATGAAGTCGGCAAGGCCCATGTGCTCCTGCTCGACGAAGTTGGCCTTCATGCCCTTCAGCGCCAGTGGCGAGGCGTTGGCCAGCCGGTCGACCAGCGCCGCCAGCTCGGTCTCGAACGCCGCTTCCGGCACGACCCGGTTGACGAGGCCGATGCGCGCCGCCTCGGCGCCGTCGAACTTGCCGGGCAGGAAGTAGAGCTCGCGCGCCTTGGCGGCGCCGACGATGCGCGGCAGGAACCAGGTCCCGGCCATGTCGCCGGACATGCCGACGTCGAGGAAGGCGGTGTTGAAGCGGGCGGTGTCGTCGCAGATGCGGAGGTCGCAGGCGGTCGCCCAGCCGAGCCCGGCGCCTGCGCAGGCGCCCTTGATGGCCGCGATCGTCACCATCTGCGCTTCGTGCAGGATGACGCTGATCCCGAAGGTCTCCGGCCGGGTCGGCCCCTGGCCGGCGACATAGGCCTTCAGGTCGGCGCCGGGGCAGAAGTCGCGGCCGGCGCCGCGCAGCACCAGGACGCGTAAGGACTTGTCAGCGGCGGCGTCCTGCACGGCCTCCCAGAGCTCGTCCATCAGCTGCGGGACGATGCCGTTGCGCGCCTCGGGCCGGTTCAGGGTGATGGTCGCGGCGGGACCGGCCTTGTCGTAGACGATGGTCTGCATCAGGCGCCTCCGGTCCAGGGCTGGAAGTTCGGCGCGCGGCGCTCGATCAGCGACATGGCGCCCTCGTAGGCGTCGGGGTGCTTCAGTTGCGCCTGGGTCAGCCGGTCGGCGTCGGTCAGCGCCGGCAGCATCGGCTCGGACAGATGCCGCCAGACCTGGCTCTTCATCACCGCGATGGCGCTGGGCGAGATCTGCGCGGCCAGGTCGTGGACGTAGGCCACGACCGTCTCCAAGAGCGCGTCCTGCGCGACGACGCGGTCCAAGAGGCCGATGCGCAGCGCCTCGTCGGCCGCCACCCGCCGCGAGCTCCAGAGCAGGTCGAGCGCGCGGCTCGGGCCGACCAGCCGCGGCAGCACCCAGCTCGTCCCATGCTCGGCGATCAGCCCGCGCTTGGAGAAGACGGTGGTGAAGCTCGCCGACTCGGAGCCGAAGCGCAGGTCGCTCATCATGGCGAGCACGAAGCCGCCGCCGGCGGCGACGCCGTTCACCGCCGAGATCACCGGCTTGGAGATCAGCGGCAGGTAGCTGAACATCCCCGGCGGATCGGCGTGCGCGGCCTCGGCGCGCCCATTCTCTGCGTGTTCTGGCGGGCGGCTCTCGCCGGCCGCCGTGGTCTGGCGCAGCACCTCGGCGTCGAGCCCGGAGCAGAAGCCGCGCCCTTCGCCCACGAAGGCGATGGCGGTGACCTCGGGGTCCTTCTCCGCCTCGGCGACCAGCCGGCGGATGTCGGCCAGCATGCGGTAGGTGAGCGCGTTCAGCGCCTGCGGCCGGTTCAGCCGGATCAGCGCCACCCGGCCCATGGTCTCGAACAGGATATCTGCGTCGGCCATCTTCAGCGCGCCTCCCTTGGCGTCTTCTGATTGGCCGCCACTCTAGACCTCGAGCCGATGGCGTCGAGTCGTCGCTCGCCTGGGACGCCTCTCGCGCGTCCCGCGCTCAGGCCGCGATCAGCGCCGCCCGCCGCCGCGACCGCCGCCGCCACCGCCGCGACCGCCGCCGCCACGTCCGCCACCACCTCGGGCGCCGCCGCCTCTAGCGCCGCCACCGCCGCCGCGGGCGCCGTATCCGCCACCGCCGCGCGCGCCGCCATGGCCGCCTCTGGCGCCGCCGTATTGGCCGCCTCTCGCGCCGCCGTACTGCCCGCCGCGACCGCCGTATTGCCCGGCGCCGCCGGGACGGCCCGCGCCGCCAGGGCGACCGGCGCCGCCGACGCCTCCGGGGCGTCCCGCGCCGCCCACGCCACCGACACCGCCTGGACGACCCGCGCCGCCCGCGCCGCCAACTCCTCCGGGACGACCCGCGCCGCCCACGCCACCGACACCGCCTGGACGACCCGCGCCGCCCGCGCCGCCGACTCCTCCGGGACGGCCCGCGCCGCCCACGCCGCCGACACCGCCGGGACGACCCGCGCCGCCCACGCCGCCCACTCCTCCGGGACGGCCCGCGCCGCCGACGCCGCCCGGCCGGCCGACGTTGCCGCCCTGCCAGCGGCCGGATCCGTTCCAGCGCCCGCCGCCGATGTTGCTGTAGCGGTTCGCGTTGATGTTGATGTTGTTGTAGACGCCGCCGCCCCAGCCCCAGTTCGGGTTAGCCCAACCCCAGAGGCCGCCGGCGATCGCCAGGCCCGCGCCCCACAGGAACCCGGCCGCCAGCGCCGCGCCCGGATAGTAGCCCGGGTAGTAGCCATAGTAGCCGTACGGCGGCGGGTAGTAGACCGGCGGCGTCGAATAGCCCCAGTCGCCGTAGACCACCGTCGGGTCGTAGTTCGGCACGTAGACGACCTCGGGATTGGCCGGCTCGATGATGATGTTTTCCGGCGGATAGCCTTCCGGCGGCGGCGGCGCGCCGGCCGGGGGCGGCGGGACCGGCTCGGTCGTCACCGTCATCTGCTGGTTCGACTGCAGGTGGCCCGAGGCCTGCGCCTTGGCGCGCAACCGCTGGATGGCCGCGAAGACTTCGCCCTGCTGGACCGACATCGCGTAGCCCATCTCCTGGGTCCAATCGAGGTGCTGGTTCATGGTCTCCAGCACCATCGGGAACGGGACCAGCGACTTCACCGACGGATCCCAGGGCAGCGGCTTCAGCGCCTGCTCCAACGCGGTCCCCTTCAGCGACTTGTGGTCATCCTCACCGAGCCAGCGGCTCGCCGCGACGATGTCGAGCGGGTAGGTCGAGGCCATCAGGACCTGGGTCACCAGGTCGTCAGGGTAGAGGGCGACCGGCGCCAGAATCGAGTTCGAGCTCTTCGTTCGAGTAGGGCTGTTGGGCCTGCGCGCCGCTCGCGGGCGGCGGCGGGTTCGCGGCGACGTTGGTCTGCGCGATCGCGCCCTCAGGCAAAGCGCCAATGAAAATGAGGCCGGCGCTGGCCCAGCGCAGCAGGTGCTTCATCGTCCGACTCCCTGCGCGCGACGCCGTCCCTCCGCCTACGCGCTCTGGTGACTGCGCCGGGATATCAAATCGACCTAAGCGCGATATCGGGTGGAGCCCTGAGGCTCAGCGCCGTCCGCCCCCGCCGCCGCCACCGCCGCCGCGTCCGCCGCCACCGCCGCCGCCGCCGCCGCCACGGCCGCCGCCGCCGCCACCGCCGCCGTCCGCCGCCGCCGCCGCCGCGGCCGCCGCCGCCACCGCGTGCGCCGCCGCCACCGCCGCCACGGGCGCCTGCGCCGCCACCGCGTGCGCCACCGGCGCCGCCGCGCGCGCCGTACCCGCCGCCGCCGCCGCGAGCGCCTGCGCCGCCGGGACGACCTGCGCCGCCTGCGCCGCCGACACCGCCGGGACGACCCGCTCCGCCCGCGCCGCCTGCGCGACCCGCGCCACCGACGCCACCTGCGCCGCCGGGGCGACCCGCTCCGCCAGCGCCGCCAACACCGCCGGGACGACCTGCGCGACCCGCGCCGCCTGCGCCGCCCACGCCGCCGGGACGACCAGCCCCGCCCACGCCGCCCGCGCCGCCTGGACGACCTGCGCCGCCCACGCCGCCTGCGCCACCGACACCGCCGGGGCGACCCGCGCCGCCCACGCCGCCGGGACGACCGGCCCCGCCAGCGCCGCCGACACCGCCGGGACGACCTGCACCGCCCACGCCGCCTGCGCCGCCCACACCACCGGGACGACCCGCCCCGCCGACACCGCCCACGCCGCCGGGACGACCAGCACCGCCCACGCCGCCTGGACCGCCGATACCGCCGGGACGCCCGGCCCCGCCGATCCCGCCTGGACCGCCAATTCCGCCAGGACGCCCGGCGCCGCCGATGCCACCCGGGCCGCCGATGCCACCCGGGCCGCCGACACCGCCGATCCCACCGGGACGGCCGACGCCGCCCACGCCGCCGACGCCCCCGACACCGCCCACGCCGCCCACGCCGCCCGGACGTCCGACGTTGCCGCCGCGCCAGCCGCCGCTGCCGTTCCAGGCGCCGCCGCCGATGTTGGTGTAGCGGTTCGCGTTGACGTTGATGTTGTTGTAGACGCCGCCGTAACCGGCGCCGTAGCCGCCGTAGCAGCAGCCCCAGTTGGGGCTCGCCCAGCCCCACAGGCCCGCCGCGACGGCGATGCCCGCGCCCCACATCAGCCCGGTCGCCAGCGCCTGGCCGGGGACGTAGCCCGGGTAGTAGCTCGAATATTCCGCCGGCGGCGGATAGTACTCGGGCGGCGTCGAATAGCCCCAGTCGCCGTAGACGACCGACGGATCGTAGTTCGGCACCGAGACGACTTCCGGATTGGTCGGCTCGATGATGATGTTCTGCTGCGGGTAGTCCGGCGGCGGCGCCGGCGCGCCTGGCGGCGGCGGCGGCGACGGCTGGGTCTCGATCCTCACGTGCTGGTTCGACTGCAGGTGGCCCGAAGTCTGCGCCTTGGCGCGCAGCCGCTGGATCGACGCGAAGACGTCCGACTGCTGGACCGTCATCGCGTAGCCCATCTGCTGGGTCCAATCGAGGTGCTCGTTCATGGTCGCCAGCACCACCGGGAACGGGACGAGCGACTTCACCGAAGGATCCCAGGGCAGGGGATGCAGCGCCTGCTCGAGCGCCGGGCCTTTCAGCGACTTGTTGTTTCCCTCGCCCAGCCAGCGCAGGGCGGCGCCGATTTCGAGCGGGAAGGTGGACGCCATCAGGACCTGGGTGACCAGGTTGTCCGGGTAGAGGGCGATCGGCGCCAGCATCGCGTCGAGCTGCTCGTCGGTGAACTTCTGCTGCGCCTGCCCGGCCGCCTGCTGGACCGCGCCAGCCGGCGCGGCGTTGGCGGCGACGTTCGCCGGCGCATTCGTCGGCGATTGCTGCGAACAGGCGCCAAGGACGATCAGACTGGCGCTCGCCAGCCGCAGAAGCTTCATCATCGGCGCGCACTCCATTGCGCCGCGCAACCTCCCGTCACACCCGCGCGGACTTTCCGACCGCGGGGATAGCAAACCTGCCTTCGCGCGATATCGGGTGGACCCCGGAGGCGGTCCAGAGAGCGACCACGGGACGACCGGCCCGGGCGGACGATTTCCGTCAAGCGGCGCGCCGGCGCGACCGGAACCCAAGCTACGGGTGCGCGTCGCGCTCCCGCGCCTACTTCATCAGGGTTTCCTTGATCCGGTACATGGCCGGCAGCATCAGGACGCCGATCAGGCAGGGGAAGATGAACAGGATCAGCGGAATCATCATCTTCGCCGGCAACGCCATGGCCTTCTCCTCGGCGCGGAGCATGCGCTTGGTCCGCATGTCGTCGGAGAACACCGCCAGCGTCTCGCCGAGGCTGGTGCCCATCTCCTCGGCCTGGCGCAGCATGGTGGCGAGGCTGCGCGACTCGTCGAGGCCCAGCCGCTCGGCGAAGGCGCCCCAGGCGTCCTTGCGGGCCTTGCCGGCGCGCAGCTCCAGGATCAGCACGCGCAGGTGCTCGGTGAGGCCCGGATAGCGCCTGGCCAGCTCGTCGGTGACACGGGTGACGGCGGCGTCGAGCGAAAGGCCGGCCTCGACCGAGGCGACCAGCAGATCGAGCAGGTCCGGAAAGCCGTCGCGATACTCGCGCTCGCGCTTGGTGCGGCGGCTCTTGATCACCTGGTCGGGGCCCAGGATGGCGGCGATGGCGATGACGGCGCCGACCGCGATGGCGCCCATGCCGCCGTGCTTGGAAAGCGCGTAGGGCAGCAGGAGCACGATGCCGATGATCGCGGCGATCATCAGCGTCGCCTTGGCGCCCAGGTAGATGGCGGCGGCCTCGCGGCTGTAGTAGCCGGCCTGCACCAGCTTGGCCCGGAGCGCGGTGAGCTGCGCGGGGTCCTGGATGGCGATGCGGTCGCCGAGCCGCCGGACGCCCGAGACCACGCCCGAGAGCGCCTCGGCGACGCCGCCGGCGTCCTCGGCCGCGCCCGCAGCCACCGCCCCGCCCGCCAGCCGCGCCCGGCGGCGCGTCACGGTGGCGAAGTTGCGGATCGCCAGGAAACTGACCGCGCCGACGCCGAGCGCGATCATGCCAAGGCCGATGGGCGTCAGGATGTTGGCGACGAAGGCGCTGTCCACGTCAGATCCTCATGTCGATCATGCGGCGCATGACGAGGTTGCCGGACACCAGGAGCCCGCCGAGCACGCCCAGCCCGATCTGGATGAAACGCGCGTGCAGGACCTCCGAGTAGTAGTGCGGCTGGGCGATATTGATGAAGATGAAGCAGACGATCGGCGCGCCGATGAGGATGTAGGCGCTCATCCGTCCCTCGGACGAGGCGGCGCGGATCTTCAGCCGCATCTTGTGACGCTCGCGCACCGTGTGGGCGAGCGTCTTCAGGAGGCCGGTCAGGTTGCCGCCGGTCTTCTCCTGCAGGCGGATCGAGGCGGCGAAGAGGTCGACATCCTGGTGGCGGCAGCGGTCGGCGATCCGCGCCACCGCCTGCTCCAGCGTCGCGCCGAAGGCGATCTCGTCGGCGGCCATGCCGAACTCGGAGCCGATCGGATCGGGCAGCTCGCGACCGACCAGGCTGATCGCGGTGGGAATCGGGTGGCCGGCCTCGAGGCTGCGCACCATCACCTCCAGAGCCTGCGGCAGCTGCAGGCTGATCGCCTTGCTGCGCGCGCCAGCCTGGAAGGTCAGGTAGGCCAGCGGCCCGCCGATACCGAGCGCCAGCGCGCCGCCGACGGCCCCCAGCACGCTGTGGAGGAAGAACAGGCCGGCGAACGCCGCCGCCCAGCACCACCGCGCCGATGACCATCGCCCAGCGCGTCGGATCGACCCTGACGCCGGAGCGCATGACGAGGTCGGCCAGCCAGCCCCAGCTGAAGATCGAACGGCCGTCCTCGGTGATCCCGCGCTGCTTGCGCAGCTCCAGCACCAGCTCGCCGAGCGAGCCGGTGCGCTCGGCGGTCGCAAGGCGCCGGTTGACGGTGCGGCGGGCCTGCCGCGCGCCGAACAGGCCCCACGCCGCCTGCCCGAACGAGAAGACGGTCGCGAAGACCAGGAACATGAAAATCAGTCGCGGATCGATGGGCATCGCTTGCGTCAGCTCAGCGGCCGGCCCGGATCGAAGTTCGCCGTGTCGTAGCGGATGCCGCGCTTCAGCATCTCGTCCATGCACTTGGGTCTGAGGCCCGTTGCGCGGAACTCGCCCACCACCGTGCCGTCGGCGTCGGTCGAGATGCGGTGGAAGGCGAAGATCTCCTGCATCTGCACCACCTGGCCTTCCATGCCGGTGATCTCGGTGACGCTGGTCAGGCGCCGCTTGCCGTCCGAGAGGCGCATCACCTGCACGATCATGCCGACCGCCGAGGCGATCTGGCCGCGGATGGCATCGTTGCGAGAGCGCCATGCCGCCCATCGCCACCATCTGCTCAAGACGGGTGACGGCGTCGCGCGGGGTGTTGGCGTGGATCGTGGCCATCGAGCCTTCGTGGCCGGTGTTCATGGCCTGCAGCATGTCGAAGGCTTCCTCGCCGCGCACCTCGCCGAGGATCACCCGGTCGGGACGCATGCGCAGCGCGTTCTTGACCAACTCGCGCTGGCGGATCTCGCCCTTGCCTTCGATGTTCGGCGGGCGGGTTTCCATGCGCACCACGTGCGGCTGCTGCAGCTGCAACTCGGCGGCGTCCTCGATGGTGATCAAGCGCTCCTTGTTGCGGATCGCCGCGGAGAGCGCATTGAGCAGCGTGGTCTTGCCCGAGCCGGTGCCGCCGGAGATCACCGTCGAGACCCGGCTGCGCACCGCTCCGTAGAGGAACTCGGCGACCGGCGCCGGCATCGCGCCGAACTCGACGAGCCGCTCGAGGTTGAACGGCTTCTTGGAGAACTTGCGGATCGAGACGGCCGCGCCGTCGATCGCGACCGGCGAGATGGCGGCGTTGACCCGGCTGCCGTCGGGCAGGCGCGCGTCGACCAGCGGCGAGGATTCGTCGATCCGCCGGCCGACCCCGGCGACGATGCGCTGGACGATGCGCAGCAGGTGGTCGTTGTCGCGGAAGCGGACCGGCGCCACTTCCAGCTCGCCGCGCCGCTCGACGTAGACCTGGAACGGCCCGTTGATCAGGATGTCGGCGATCGAGTCGTCCTTCAGCAGCGGCTCGATGGGGCCAAGACCCACCATCTCGTCGAACACCGAGGCGCCGAGCTCGTCGAGCTCCGAGGCGTTCAGCGCGAGCCGCTCGGTGCGGGCGAAGTCGCCAACCAGCCGGCGCACCTGGCGGCGCATCTCCGGCTCGTCGAGCTTGTCGAGCTTGGAGAGGTCGATCTCCTCGATCAGCTTGGTGTGCAGCTTCAGCCGCACGTCCAGCATGTTGTCTTCATGGGCCGGCGGCCGGCGCGTCGTCCTGGTCGGGCGCGAAACTGAGGTCGAGCCTTGGCGTCGGCGCGGCGTCCGGGGCCGCGTCGGCGGGCGGTGGGCCCTCGTCGGCCGGGTCGGTGACCACGAGGCGGTTGGGCTCGGCGGCGGTGCGGTTGAAGCTGAACCGGGCCATCAGGCGCGCCTCGCGCGGCGGGCGGCGGTTGCCGGCGCCGTGAGCCGGTCGACCAGCACGGCGATGTCGCGCACGATCTTCGAGCGTGGGCGATGGTGGCTGATCGAGCCGCCGAGGTTGACGGAAGCGGCCGCGGCCTCCCAGTCGGAGGTGACGCCGCCGTCGGCCTTGCGCTGCAGCGCCTTCTCGGCCTCGGCGAGCGAGGGCGCCGGGCCGAACACGCGGCTGGCGAGCCGGTTGAGGATGATCCGCGGCGGCTCGGACTCGGGCAGCTCGGCCTCGATCTCGGCCGCGAGCGCGCGGGCCGAGAGCAACGCCGGCACCGTCAGCTCGGAGACCACCAGCACCTCGTCGGAGCCGGCCAGCACGTCGAGCGTCCAGGGCTGCTGGTGGCGCGGCAGGTCGATGACGATCCAGTCGTAGACCTGGCAGGCGACCTCCAGCACGCGGCAGACCGCGGTCTGGCTGACCCGCGCGAACGCCTTGGCGTCGCGCGGCGCGGCCAGGAGGTCGATCCCCTCGCCGACCCGCATCGCAAAGGCGCCGAGCAGCGCCGCGTCGATGCGCTCGGGCGAGTCGGACGCTTCGGCCAGCATCATCGTCGGCGTCGCGCCCAGGTAGGCGGCGGCCGCGCCGTCGACGAGGTTGAGGTCGACGAGCGCGACCCGCTTGTCCGGCGCTGCGACGGGCGAGCGCCGTCGCCAGCTCCACGGCGATCGTGGTGGCCCCGCAGCCGCCCACCGAGCCCACCACCGACCAGCAGCTGGCGTTCACCGGCGCGGCCGGCGGCCAGCGGCTCGGCGATCAGGCTGGCGGCGGCGCGCGCGAGATCCTCGGCGGTGAACGGCGACTCGATCACGTCTGAGCGCGGCAGCTTCATCAGCGCGCGCACCAGCGCAGGTAGGCAGATGGGCGCCGGCCAGCATCACGGCGGGCGGATTGGCTCTGGCGGCCAGGCCGGCGATCGCGCCTACCAGCTCGGCGGGATCGGTCGCCTCGGCGTCGATCAGCACCAGCTCCATCGCCGCGTGCAGGCTGCCAAGGAAGTCCAGGCGGTCGGCGCGCGGCGATCTCGAAGCGCGCCTGGCCCAACGCCTCCTGCGCCAGCGGCGCGAGGCGTTGGCCGACAACCAGCACATGGCGACCGTTGAAGCTCGCCACGCTCATGGCTTTCTCGCAGCGGGCGGCGGATCGGCCTGCGCCTGGTTGGCCGGGACCAGGTCGCCGTTCGGATTGGCCGGCGGGCGGCTGCCGACGCTCTTGCCGTCGAGCATCACGTCGATGGCGGTGGCCTCGGCGGTCTCCTCCAGCGGATTGGGCAGCTGGCGGATGTCGCGCACCGGCGAGGTCAGGTGCGGCGTCACGATGATCACCAGCTCGGTCTCGTTGCGCTGCCAGTCCGACGAGCGGAAGAGGGCGCCGAGGATCGGGACGTTCGAGGCGCCGGGGATCTGGTTGATGGTGTTGGAGTAGTTGCGCTCGAAGAGGCCGGCGATGGCGAAACTCTCGCCGTCACGCAGCTCGACCTGGGTGGAGGCCTTGCGCATGGTGATCGCCGGCACCTGGAAGCCCTGGATGCTGACGCCGTCCTTCGGGTCGAGCTCGCTGACCTCGGGGGCGACCTTCAGCTGGATCTCGCCGTTGCTCTCGACCACCGGCGTGACCTTGAGCTTGACGCCGAACTCCTCGAACTGGATGGCGGTGGCGCCGAGCTGGCCGCTGGGGATCGGTATCGGGAACTGGCCGCCGGCCAGGAAGTCCGCCTCCTGGCCCGACATGGCGATCAGGTTCGGCCGCGCCAGCTCGCGGATGGCGCCCTTCTGCTCCAGCGCCTCGATGTTGGCCTCGACCTGCCAGGCCCCGAACTTGCCGTTCACGCCGAACGTGGTTTGCGGCGAGCCGCCCGGCAGCGCCGAGCCGCTCGAGAACTGGATGCCGGAGTTGAGGCCCTGGACGTTCATGTTGAAGCCGAGGTCGCGCACCGCCGAGTGCGAGGCCTCGATCACGCGCACGTCGACCTGGACCTGCTGGGCCTGGGCGACGGTCAGCTCGGAGTCGACGTTCTTGGGCGCATAGCGCTCGGCGATCGACTCCGCGCGGGCGGCGACCGACGGCGTCGAGACCTCGCCGGTGAGCAGCACGCCATCGGCGAAGTTGGCGACGCGGATGTGCTCGCCCGGCAGCGCGGTGTCGAGGTCGCCCTGCAGGCTGTCGACGTCGTAGCCGACCCGCACGTCGACCACCTGCGCCAGCCGGTGCTGGGCGTCGTAGATCAGGATGTTGGTGACGCCGAGCTGCTTGCCGCGCACGTAGAAGCTGCGGTCGGTGGTCGCCACCAGCGACAGGGTGTCGGGCTGGGCCACGACGATCTCGCTGGCCGGATAGTCGAGCCGGAAGGCCGCGGACTTGTCCTTTGGCACCACGATGGTCTGGCCGGCGCCGCGGGTCCTGGGACACCTGGGCCGACGCCGGAGCGGCGACGGGGCCCAGCGCCATGACGACGCTAGCGGTGAGAGCAAGGAGGCGTTTCATCTCGTTCGGTTCTCCGCGGGGGGATCGGGGCGCGGCTCACGCGCCCGCCCCGTACCGCTCGGCGGGGACTTCGACTTGGGTTGAGCTGTCGCCGTGCACGACGGTCACCGATCGCGTGCGGATCACGATCTGCGGGACGGCGCGGCGCGCGCCATGATGCGCCACGGCCGTCAGACGCTCACCGTCCAGTCCCGGGCTGCCGCCGGGGGCTCGCGCGCCGTTCCATTGCAGATCGCCGACCTCGACCGGGCGGACCGGCGTCATCTCCGCCGAGCCGGTGCGGCGCAGGGCCAGCGACATGGTGCCGGCCTGCTGGGCGACGGCGAGCTTCTGGGCGTCCAGCACGCTGACTTCCAGCGTTGCGGTGTGCGCGACAGCGGCGGTGGTGGAGCTGGGGTCGGCGTTGAGGTCGAGGCCGAGCACCTTGACGTCCTGCAGCACGACGTCGGCGCGGACGCGCTTGCAGTCGTCGCAAAGATCCTTGATGGCCTTCGGGGTCGGCGGCTGGCGCGTGACGATCACGTCCACCCGGTCGCCCGGCAGCACGTGGCCGCCGACGCCGTTCACGTCGGTGACGCCGATCGTATAGGCGCGCATGCCCTCGTCGATCACCGCCGCGACGGTGGCCTTGGCGCCGCCGGTGCTGAGCTTTGAAGGCAGCACGGGCTCGCGCGCGGCGATCGGGGTCAGCGCGATCGGCACGCCGCCCTGCCGCTGGATGACCTGGCTGGGATCGGAGTAGGCGCCGGGCGGGGCGTCGCCGACCGGCAGCCGCTCCACGATCAGGTGGCTGGCGTCGACCTTGCCGCCGTAGGGGATGGACGCGCTCGCCACAACGACAGGCACGGTGTCGACGGCCGGCGCGGGCTTGCCGGCCTGGCCGTGCGCGGTCGGTTGCGGCAGCCAGACGCGCGCCACGATCAGCGCGCCAATGCCCAGTACGGCGGACGCACCAAGACTAATCACGGTGCCGGTACGCATTGGCCCCCCACTCGTTTGCGCCACGCGACCCCACGTGACCTGATCAAATCTCCACGCGGCGCATTGCTTTGTCGTTAAGGATCAGCGTGAACTCGCGTTTACTGCGTAGGCCCTTCAATTCATTGGGCCCGATCGCGATGAACGGCCGGTTACCGTGCCGCGCCGGCGCCACAATCGCTGCGGGCGCAGCCTTGACGAACGCGCCTCCAGGCAACATTGAGGTCGCCATAATTTGCGGAATTTGAAGCGCCCGCCGGCTTTGGGTGATCGGCGGTAACGTCCCGGCAGAGGGCGGCGCGGGAGGACGATGGATGTCGGATATTTTGCAGCGTCAGTCCGAGGCGGCCGCCAAGGGCATGAGTCACAGCCTCTGGGCCGAACTGAAGGGCGATCAGGTCGCCATCCACGACCCGATCGGCGCCAAGACCTTCCGCCAGATCAACGAGGCCGCCAACCGCATCGTGCGGCTGCTGCGTGAGCGCGGCTTGAAGGAGGGCGACGCGGTCGCCCTGCTCTGCTCGAACCGCGCCGAGTTCGTCGAGGTCCTCGCGGCTTGCCGGCGAGGCGGCTACCGGGTGACGCCCGTCAACTGGCACCTGAACGCCGACGAGGTCGAGTACATCATCAACGACTGCGATGCGAAGGCGCTGTTCTGCGAGGCGCGCTATCCGTCCGGACTCTCCGCCAACGCGCCCTCGGTCACGCTGAAGATCACGATCGGCGACGACGCGCCGGGCTTCGAGCCCTATGCGAAGCTGCTGCAACGGTTCGACGGGTCCGACATCCTCGATCCGACACCGGGCTCGTCGATGCTCTACACCTCCGGCACGACGGGCCGGCCGAAGGGCGTCTACCGTCGCAACACCGGCGCCATACTTGGGCCGATGAACCTCGCCGAGCCGAACGACGTGCAACTCTGCGCCGGCCCTGCCTACCACGCCGCGCCGCTGGCGTTCGATGTGAGTTCTTCGATGCTGATGGGCATCCCGCTGGTGTTCATCGACCGCTGGGACAGCGAGGGCGTGCTGAGGACGATCGAGAAGTACAAGGTGACCCGCGCGCACCTGGTGCCGATCATGTTCCAGCGGCTGCTCAACCTGCCGGAAGACGTGCGCAAGAAGTACGACGTCTCGTCCCTGCGCTACATCATCCACGGCGCGGCGCCCTGCCCGCCCGACGTGAAGAAGGCGATGATCGACTGGGTGGGGCCGATCATCAACGAGTACTACGCCGGCTCCGAGGGCGGCGCAGGCTTCGTGGTCTCCTCCGAGGAGTGGCTGAAGAAGCCGGGCACGGTCGGCAAGCTGCCCGACCCCAGCGCGCTGCGCATCCTCGACGACGACGGCGCCGAGGTGGCGCAAGGCCAGCCCGGCACGCTCTACTTCCGCGTCTCGCCGATCGCGCCGTTCGAGTACTACAAGGACCCGGCGAAGACCGCCGCCGCCCACCGCGGCGACTACTTCACGCTGGGGGACGTCGGCTACCTCGACGAGGACGGCTACCTCTTCCTCACTGGCCGCACGGCCGAGTGCATCATCTCCGGCGGGGTCAACATCTACCCGCAGGAGATCGACAACGAACTGATCAAGCACCCGGCGGTGGAGGACAGCTGCACGATCGGCGTACCGAACGAGGAGTGGGGCGAGGAGGTCAAGTCGGTGGTGACCCTCAACCCCGGCTACGCCGGCTCGGACGCGCTGGCCGCGGACATCCAGAAGTTCGCCCGCGAGCACCTGGCCGGCTTCAAGGTCCCGCGCTCGGTGGAGTTCGTCGACGAGCTGCCGAGAAGCCCGGCCGGCAAGATCCAGCGCAAGAAGGTCCGCGACCCCTACTGGGCCGGCCGCGCGCGGCAGATCTGAGCGGCGTCCCCGCGTGCTGACACCATAACACCGTTTGACGTGACACCATTATGGTGTCACATCTTGAGCCTTGGACATCACGAGGCTCGGCCATGCCCGACGGCGAGATCAGCCTGCGCGACGGCGAGATCAACCTCAACGACGGCCTCAACGGTCTCGGCAAGGACGCCTTCCTCGCCCGCCTGCACGGCGAGGCGCCGGTGTTCAGGCAGGCCAACGGCAACTGGGTGGCGAGCCGGTTCGACGACGTGCGGGCGATCCTCCTGGACCCGGCGCGCTTTTCGTCGGACGGCATGTACGACCAGCACGGCTTGCGCTTTCCGCTGCTGAGCGATGATCCTCCGCGCCACTCGCAGCTGCGCGGGCTGCTCGCCAAGGCGTTCACGCCGGCGGCAATGGAAGGCATGCGGCCGGCCATCCAGCGGACGGCGCACGAGCTGGTCGCCGCCATTCCGGCCGGCGAGGATGTCGACATCGTGGCGGCGCTGACGACGCCGCTGCCGGTCTCGGTGATCGCCGGCATGATGGGCGTGCCGCCCGAGCGCCACGGCGACTTCAAGCGGTGGTCGAACGCGATCGTCTTCCTCACCTACGGGGACTTCGATGCGGAGCGTGTCGCCGCGCTGCTGGAGTTGCGAAGCTACTTCGCCGGCCTCGCCGCCGAGCGGCGCGCGGCGCCCGGCGACGATCTGATCAGCGCCCTGACGAGGGCGCGCGAAGCGGGCGACATGCTCGACGACGAACAGGTCGTGGGCCTTTGCATGCTGCTGATGCTGGCCGGCAACGAGACCACCACCAACCTGCTGGGCAACTTGCTGAACCGGCTGGCCGACGCGCCGGACGCCTGGGCCGCGCTTCGGGCCGATCCCACGCGGATCGAGAGCGCCGTCGAGGAGTCGCTGCGGATCGACTCGCCCGCGCAGCTGATCCTGCGCCGGGCGACCGAAGACGTGACCCTCGGTGACCGGACGATCCGCGCCGGCGAGAACGTGGTGGTCTATCTCGCCGCCGGGAACCGCGACCCCGCCCGCTGGACCGACGCGGCCGACTTCGAGATCGGCCGCGAGATCAGCCGCCACCTCGCCTTCGGGCACGGCGTCCACACCTGCATCGGCGCGCCGCTGGCGCGGATGGAGGCCAGGGCCGCGATGGAAGCGCTCGTCGCCCGCTTCGCGACGCTGCGCCGAGGCATAGGGTCCGGGGCCCGCGTGCCCGGCGAACTCTTCTTCGGCTTTCGCGACCTGCCGCTGATCTTCGGATAGGGCGCGCGCACGCCTCGTCAAGCCGCGATGCGCACCGGCAGCTTGGTGATGCCGAGGATGAAGTTGGAGATGCCCCGCTCCGGGGCGCCCACCACCTCGATCCCTTTCGGGAAGCGCTTGACGATCTCCTCCCAGAGAATCCTCAGCTGCATCTCGGCGGCGCGGTTGCCCATGCACCGGTGGATGCCGAAGCCGAACGCCACATGGTGGCGCGGCCGTGGCCGGTCGATGATGAAGTCGTCCGGCCGCTCGATGGCGTCCTCGTCCCGGTTCCCCGAGACGTACCACATGACCACGCGCTCGCCCTTCTTGATGCGGCGGCCCCTGAACTCGAAGTCCTGAAGCGCCGTGCGGCGCATGTGCGCGACCGGCGACTGGTAGCGGATGATCTCCGGGACCGCGCTCGCGGCCAGCGCCGGGTTCGCCCTCAGCTTGGCGAACTCGCCGGGATTGTCGTGCATGAAGAGAACGCCGCCGCTCATCGAATTGCGCGTGGTGTCGTTGCCGCCCACGATCAGCAGCATCAGGTTGCCGAGGAACTCGAGCGGATCGTTGACCATGTCCCGGGTGCCGGGGTTGTGGGCCAGCAGCGAGAGGAAGTCGTACTTCGGCGGCTGCGCGGCGCGCTCGGCCCATAGCTTCATGAAGTAGCCGAGGCACTCCATCAGGATCCTCTCGCGCTCCTCGGCCGGGATCGTGGTGTTGCCGACCGCTTCGGCCGAGGTCGTCACGTCCGACCAGTAGGGCAGCAGGCGGCGATCCTCCCACGGGAAGTCGAACAGCGTCGCCAGGAACTGGGTGGTCAGCTCGATCGAGACGCTGTCCACCCAGTCGAAGGTCTCGCCGCGCGGCAGGCTGTCCAGCACCGCGCCGGTGCGCTGGCGGATCAGCGCCTCCAGCTCGGCCAGCCGGTGCGGCGCGACGGCCGGCGTCACCGACTTGCGCTGCACGTCGTGGACCGGTGGGTCGGCGGCGATGAAGTTGCGCGGCGCGAAGTCGGCCGGCGCGTCGCCCACCGTGATGTCGCGGTCCGACGAGAAGACCTGGTGATTGGTCTCGATGGCCACGATGTCGTCGAAGCGGGTCACCGACCAGTAGGGCCCGGTCGGGCCGGTCGGCGACCAGTGCACCGGGTCCTCGCGGCGCAGGCGCCGCATGTATTCGTGCAGCAGGCCGCGCTGGTAGAGGGTGCCGTCGCTGGGATCGAGGCTCTCGAGCGGCAGCGACCAGGGATCGAGCTCGGCGGCCGGGGCTGGGGTCGCGGTCATGGTCACGTGCAGCTCCTCACGTTCCTGCGGCAGCCATCCTGACCCCGCAGCGCCAACTCGACAACAACCACCCGCGCCAGACGGGGCCGCGGCCGGAACAGCCTTAGTCGAGCTTAGCCAGGAACCGCTCGATCGCGGGGTTCACGGTCTCGGGGTGGGTGAGGTTGGCCGCGTGGCCGGCGCCGGGGACGACGACGAGCTCGGCGTTCGCAAGGCCCGCCGCCAGCGTCTTGGCGAGGCTGAGCTCGATGGCGGCGTCCTTGTCGCCGTGGACCACGAGTGCGGGAACCTTGATCTCAGGCAGCCGCGCAGTGATGTCGTCGCGGGCGGAGAGCGTCCGCATGCAGCCCTTGACGTTGACGCCGGCGAACCGGCGCCACTTCTCGCGCCAGGGCCCGGCGCCAGGCCAGGCGTCCCCGAGGATGATCGATTCGACGATGTCGGCCGTCGAGTCCTTGAGGCCGCTCTCGGCCCACTCGTCGGTGAGCTGCAGGTAGCCCTTCATCGCCTCCGGATTCTCGAGGCCGGCCTGGGTGTCGATGAGCACGAGGGCGCGGACGACATCAGGGCGGGCGAGCGCGCAGCGGAGCGACAGGAAGCCGCCCTGGCTCATGCCGACGAGAACCGCCTCGCCGATCCCCAGATGCGTCAAGATCGCGGCGAGGTCGGCGGCGCTGTCGTAGTAGCTGAAGGGCGCGAGCCGATCGGACGCCGAGAGTCCATGCCCTCGCTCGTCCCAGGTGATGCAGCGATAGCGGCGACGCAGCGCCGCCACCTGCGGCGCGAACATCTCATGGTCCATGAAGAGACCGTGGGAGAAGACTACCGCCGGACCCGTGCCGCCGGTGTCTTCGTAGTAGAGCCGCTGGCCGTTGACATCGGCGATCGGCATCGGCGCCCCTCCCTGGTCGGCTGGCGCCTACGCCACCGCCTCGACCGCCTTCACCACCTCGCCCGGCTTCTCGGCGATCACCATGTGGCCGGCGTCGGGCACGTTCACCAGCTTGGCGCCGGCGATCTTCTCGGCGAAGGCGGGGCCGTAGATCGGCGGGATCAGCTTGTCGCTCTCGCCCCAGACGATCACGGTCTTGGCCTTCACCCGGTAGAGCCGCTCGGCGAGCCCGCGCTCGGGCACCGGGAACAGCAGCTTGCCGGCCATGCCCATCTGGCGGGCGTTGCGGATCAGGTAGTCCTGCAGGAACTTCGGATCGCTGAGGTCGAGGCCGGCGGTCATCAGCGCCGCGCCCTTCTCCGGATCGTGGAACAGGTAGCCCGGCAGCTCGAACGGCAGCAGGGTGAAGATGTCGACGATCGGATGGTCGTCGAGCCACAGCCCGGCCGGGCAGATCAGCGCGAGGCGCGAGACGTCGTTGGGGGCCAGCGCGGCCATCTCGGCGGCGATCATGCCGCCCATCGAGTGGCCGACCAGGATCGGGTTCCTCAGACCCAGCGCCTCGACCACGTCCCAGCCGTGCAGGGCGAAGTCGAGCATGTCGCGCAGCGTGCCGCATTCCTCGGTCTCGCCGTAGCCCGGCAGGTAGGGCGCATAGACGTGGAAGCGGCTGGCACAGCTCCGTCAGCAGCGGGTCGTCCGGCGTCATGCCGCCGGCGCCGTGCAGGAACACCAGCGGCTCGCCCGAGCCGCCCTCGAGGTAGCGGACCGGCGCGTGCTCGGTCTCGATCGTCTTCGTTTCCATTGTGCTGACGCTCCCTACTCGGCCGGAACCGGCTGGCGGACCGCCGCGCCAGGCGCTGACGTGGGCTGCGCCGGCAGCGAGCCCGGGACCGCGCGCTTGGCGATCGGATGGCACCAGAACCGCTCGTCGCTCTCCCATTCGGGGAACATGCCGCGCAGCTTCGGCATCACCTTGTCGGCGAAGAGCTTGGTGGAATACATGCACTTCTCGGTCGGCATGTCGCCGACGTGCATGAGGCAGAAGATGTTGCCGACGTGCAGGCCCTTGATCAGCTCCTCCATGCGCTGGCGCACCGTCTCCGGGCTGCCGGCGATGACGTGGCCGCCGTCGATCAGGTCCTTCCAGGTGAGGCTGGCGAAGCCGCCGCGCTGCGGGGCGTACTGGTTGAGCGCGCCGGCCTGGATCGTCTTGATCGTCCGGTAGCCGGGCGCATCGGCGAAGCCCGGATAGACGTGCAGGCAGCGATTGTAGAAGTAGTTGATGTGCGGCCAGTAGAGCCGCTCGGCCTCCTCGTCGGTCTCGGCGACGCAGATGGTCTGGGCGAAGCCGGCGCGGTAGGGGCTTCTATCCGGCGCGCCGCGCTCCTCCACCCGCTGCCAGTAGCCGTCCATCAGCGCCCGGGCGCGCAGGTAGCCGGTGAAGCTGAGGTAGGAGTAGGAGTAGGTGTTGTCGATGCAGAAGTCGTAGGTCTCCACCGAGCCGCCGCCCGGGATGTGCATCGGCGGATGCGGCTGCTGGATCGGCCGCGGCCAGATGTTGACGTGGCGCAGCTTGTTGTAGCGGCCGTTGAAGGCGAACGGATCGCGCGTCGTCCAGGCCTTGATGATCAGGTCGTGCGCCTCGGCGTACTTCTCGCGGGTCAGCGCCGGGATCGGTGCCGTAGCAGTAGTTGGTGTCCATCGAGGTGCCGACCGGGAAGCCGGCCACCAGCCGCCCGCCGGAGATGCAGTCGAGCATGGCGAACTCCTCGGCCACGCGGACGGGCGGGTTGTAGAGCGCGATCGAGTTGCCCAGCACCACCAGCGCCGCGTCCTTGGTGCGGCGCGCCAGGCCCGCGGCGATGATGTTCGGGCTCGGCATGATGCCGTAGCCGTTCTGGTGGTGCTCGTTGACGCCGATCCCGTCGAAGCCGAGCGTGCCGGCGTACTCGAGCAGGTCCATGTAGGTGTTGTAGACCTCGTTGCTCTTCACGGGGTCGAACAGGCGCTGGTCGATGTCGACCCAGACCGAGTGGTGCTTCTCCCGGAAGTCGTCCGGCAGGTAGGGCCAGGGCATCAGGTTGAACCAGGTGAACTTCATCGAAGCCGCTCCTCCGCGTGCGCCGCGCCGCCGTCGCCTATGGGCGTTGCTTATCGGCGTTCAGTCAGCGCCGACCCTAGGCCCGGAGCCGCGCGGAACGCAATCGCCGACTGGCGCTCGCGAACGGCTGCCTCGCCCCGGCCTCGCCTGAAGGGTCACACAGCACGCCGCGCGCATAGAGCGGCGCGCTCGCGCGATGCTTGCGGGCCTGGCGCAATCGTCGGAAAATCGGGCTCAAGCAAGTTCAAAGGGGGGTGCGATGAAGGGCGTCTTCTCGGTTTCGCTGGCGGCGCTCGCCATCGCGCTGTTGCTCGGTCCGCCGGCCCCCGCCCAGATGCGCGGGTCCAGCACCCCGCAGCAGGAATATGGCGTCACCGCGTGCAGCGGCCACGGCGAGACGAGGTTCGACCGCTGCTTCTGCGATCCCGGCTGGACGGGCGCCCAGTGCGAGACCCGTGAAACCGAGCCGAACTGCGGCGACCACGGCAAGGCCTGGTACGGCAAGTGCCGCTGCCAAGCCGGCTGGAAGGGCGCGTTGTGCGACGCCCCGCTGGCTGCCTGCGTTCACGGCAAGTCATCGCACGACGAGTGCGCTTGCGACGAAGGCTGGTCGGGCGCCGCCTGCGACCAACGGCTGTAGACCGCCGCTCAGAGCGTGACCGGCTCGCGCGCCTCGGCCTCGCGCAGCGCCGCCAGCCGGGCGTGGATGGCCTGGACGACGACCGACCCCTCGCCGACGGCCGAGGCGACGCGCTTCACCGAGCCTGAGCGCACGTCGCCGACCGCGAAGACGCCGGGCGCGGTGGTCTGGAAGATGTTGAACGGCTGCGGCGCGGCCGGGCCGCAGGCCTCGCCGGTCAGGACGAAGCCGCGATCGTCCAGCCCGACCGTCCCGTCCAGCCAGCCCGTGCAGGGGTCCGCCCCGATCATGACGAAGACGCCGCCCGCCGGCCGTTCCGCCACGCTGCCGTCGCCGTCGCGGATTCGCACCGCCGAGAGACGCTCGTCGCCGATCAGCTCGACCACCTGGGACCGCATCTCGATCTCGACGTTCGCCGCGTGGCGCAGCCGCTCGACGAGGTAGCTGGACATGGAGTCCGCCAGGTCGCGGCCGCGGTGGACGAGGCGCACGCAGGCGGCGCGGGAGGCCAGGAACATGGCGGCCTGGCCAGCCGAGTTGCCACCGCCCACGACCACCACCTCCCTGTCCTTGCAGGTGCGCGCCTCGAGCTCGGTGGCGGCGTAGTAGACGCCCACGCCCTGGAACCGGTCCTCGTCCGCCGCGCCGAGCTTGCGGTAGCGGGCGCCGGTGGCGATCACGACCGCCCGCCCCTGCAGGCGCGCGCCGTCGTCGAGCGCGATCTCGTAGAGGCCTGAGGCGCTGCGTTCGAGCTTCTCGGCGCGCCGCGGGGTCGCCACCTTCGCGCCGAACTTCACCGCCTGCAGCTCGGCCCGGAACGCCAGATCGGCGCCCGAGAGGCCGCTCGGAAAGCCGAGGAAGTTCTCGATCCGTGAGGATGACGCCGCCTGGCCGCCGATCACCACGTCGTCCAGGAGGATGGTCCGCAGGCCCTCCGAGGCGCCATAGACCGCCGCCGAGAGGCCGGCGGGGCCTGCGCCGACGATGATCAGGTCCGCCGGCTCGCCGTCGCGGACCGTCAAGTTCAGTCCGAGCGCGCGGGCCACCTCCGCCACCGTGGGCTCGGTCAGCACGTGCCGGCCGCGCACCACCACCTTGACGCCCTCGCCCCCCGCCGCGATGGCCGGGATGTCGCCGCGTTGCGCCGGGTCGGAGGGGTCGATCCACCGATAGGGGATGCGGTTGCGGTCGGCGTAGACCAGCACGCGCCTCAGCGCCGGGGCGTCCTGTGACCCTACGAGGACCAGAGTCCCTTGCCGACGCTGGATCTGCACCAGCCGGCGGGCGGCGAACACCTCCAGCAGCAGGTCGCTGATCTCGGGGTCGACCTGGGCCAACTCCACGATCTCGGTCTGTGGGATCACCACGACGTCGCCCGGCTCGATGACGATGCAGTCGGTGAAAGCCGTCTGCCCGAGCAGCAGCGCGAGGTCGCCGGTGAACTGGCCGGGCGCCATGTCGCCGAGCACCATGCCCATCGGATCGCAGATCCGCAGGGTGGCGGAGAGCGAGTAGACGAACGGGTAGTGGCGGTCGTCCGAGCGGTACAGGGTCTCGCCGGCTTCGACCGTCCGCCGCGCGCCATGTCCGGCCAGCCTTGCGACCAGCCGCTCCGGCAGCGGCGTGTTCGCCCGCCGCCGAAGTTCCTCGTAGCTCAGGTCCTCGAACATGGCCGGCGCCGTATCCCTGCCTCGACCCGATCTTAGACCTTAGAACGCGCCCCAGTCTGCCCTGCCCGCGTGCTTGACAGCCCGGCGCCTGCGGACAACGATCGGCTCCAGGCTGATGCGGCCGGCAGCTTGCGCCCTTTGCAGGGTATGGCGAACGCATCGACGAACAGCGAACCTTCGCCACGGCGGACGGCTCAGCAACGCAAGCACTGCAGCACCCTCGTTCGCCTTGGAAAGGTTCTCGCGATGCGCGATTTCCGCGATGCAAAAGCCATGGCCAAGTCGCTCCGCGGCGCCCTGGCCGAGGGCGGCGTGATCGTCACGGCCAGCCGCAGCCTGGAGCTGATCGCCCGGGCGTTCGGCGTCGACACCTGGAACATGCTCTCGGCCAGGATCAAGCTGGCGGCCGCGCCGCCAGCGGCGCGGCCAGCAGCGCCGGCGAGCGAGACGGGACTGCCGACGCGGATCGCCCAGATCGAGGTCGGCTGCACCGACCTCGACGCCGCCAAGCGCTACTACTGCGACGGGCTGGGCTTTCCGCTGGTCGGCGAGATCGCCGACAGCATCTTCGTGCGCTGCGGGGACCTCAACATCATCGTCCAGCGCTCGGCGAGCCCGCGTCGCGGCCGCACCGTCTACCTGAGCGGCGACGGCCGCGTGCATGAGGCGACCGCGGCGCTGAGGTCGGTCGGCGTCGTCTTTACTGAGGAGCCGCGGCGGATCGCGCGCCTGCCCGAAGGCGTCGACGTGTGGCTGGGCTTCTTCGACGACCCCTGGGGCAATCCGTTCGGCCTGTTGGCGAACATGCCGGCCGAGGCCGCGGCCTGACCTGACCCATGAACTGACCCTTCGACTGACCCTTCGACTGACCCTGGGACATCCTTGACCTTGCCGGCGCCGGCGCCCAGGTTTCGCGGCGACGCCACGGGCGTCTCTAGGGAGAGCCCATGAGCGGACGGGAGTTCGAGGTCATCGTGTGGGGCGCCACCGGCTACACCGGCCGGCTGGTCGCCGAGCACCTCTTGAAGACCTACGGCGCCGACGGCGACCTGAAGTGGGCGATGGCCGGCCGCAGCGCCGACAAGCTGGCCGAGGTGAAAGCCGAGATCGGCGCGCCGGCGAGCCTGCCGACGGTGATCGCCGACGCCGCCCACCCGGCCTCGCTGGACGCGATGGTCCGCCGCGCCGACGCGGTCATCTCCACCGTCGGCCCCTACCAGCTCTACGGCGCGCCGCTGGTCGAAGGCTGCGCGGTGGCCGGGACCGACTACGTCGACCTGACCGGCGAATCCAACTGGATCGCGGCGATGATCGTCGAGCATCAGACGACGGCGCACGCGTCGGGGGCCGGCTGGTGTTCTCCTGCGGCTTCGACTCGATCCCGTTCGACCTCGGGGTGTGGTTCGCCGAGGAGGCGTTCAAAGAGCGCTACGGCGCCTACGCGCCCCGGGTTCGCGGCCGCGTGCGGGGACTGAAGGGCGGACTCTCCGGCGGCACGCTCGCCAGCGGCATGGCCACCCAGGCCGCCGTCCAGAAGGACCCGGCGGTGGCGGCGCTGCTCGCCGATCCGTTCGCGCTGACGCCCGGGTTCGACGGATCGCCGCAGCCGGACGGCGACACCCCCTACGAGGACAAGGTCGCCGGCAGCTGGGTCGGGCCGTTCATGATGGCGGGCATCAACACCAAGGCCGTGCACCGCACCAACTTCCTCATGGGCCACCGCTGGGGCGAGGGCTTCCAGTACGACGAGATGCAGATGCTGGCGGGTCCGCCGGCGGAGGCAGGCGCGGGCGGCATGGGCGGCTTCAGCTTCGGCGCGGCCGGCATGCCGAAGCCGGGCGAAGGCCCGACGCGCGAGGAGCGCGAGACCGGCTACTTCGACATCCTGGTGATCGCCGAGGACGACGCCGGACGCGTGGTCCGCACGTCCGTGAAAGGCGACAAGGACCCCGGCTACGGCTCGACCGCCAAGATGCTCGGCGAGAGCGCCGTCTGCCTCGCCCGCGACGTTCCCCGCAGCCAGACGCCTGGCGGCTGCTGGACCCCCGCCGCCGCCATGGACGGCGCCCTGATCAGCCGGCTGCAAGCGCGCGCCGGCCTCACCTTCACTGTGGAAACCTGAACCTTCGCATGACCGACCTGCTCTCGCCGATGACGCTTGTCCGCGGCCCCGCGTGGAAGAACCGCTTCATGCTGGCGCCGCTCACCAACCTGCAGAGCCACCTGGACGGGCGGCTCTCGGACGAGGAATTCCGCTGGCTGACCTTCCGCGCCAAGGGCGGCTTCGGCCTCGTCATGACCTGCGCGGCGCACGTGCAGCGCATCGGCAATGGCTTTCCGGGCCAGCTCGGGGTCTTCTCCGACGACCACCTGCCGGGCCTCACCCGGCTTGCGACCGAGATCAAGGCGCAGGGCGCGGTGAGCTCGGTGCAGCTGCACCACGCCGGCATCCGCTCGCCCGAGGCCCTGATCGGCGAGAAGCCGGTCGGCCCCAGCGAGGACGCCGAAACCGGGGCTCGGGCGCTTTCGACCGCCGAGGTCGAGCAGCTGGCCGAGGACTTCATCGAGGCGGCGGTGCGGGCCGAGCGGGCCGGCTTCGACGGCGTCGAGCTGCACGGCGCGCACGGCTACATCCTCTGCGCGTTCCTATCCCCCGAAACAAACAGGCGCGCCGACCGCTACGGCGGCTCGGCGCAGAACCGGGCGCGGCTCGTCTTCGACATCATCAAGGGCGTGCGCGCCCGCACCCGGCCGGACTTCCAGCTGGGCCTGCGGCTCTCGCCCGAGCGCTTCGGCCTCGTCTTCGCCGAGCAGCTGGCGCTGGCCGAGCAGATGCTGACCAGCGGCGATCTCGACTACCTCGACATGTCGCTCTGGGACTCGTTCAAGGCGCCGGTCGACGAGGCCTACGCGAGCCGGCCGCTGATCGACTGGTTCGCCGAGCTGCCGCGGGGCAAGACGCGGCTGGGCGCGGCCGGCAAGCTGATGAAGGGCGCGGACATGCGCCGCCTGGCGGACGCCGGCGCCGACTTCGTCATCCTCGGCCGCGCGGCGATCCTGCACCACGACTATCCGAAGCTCTACGCCGCCGATCCCGACTTCACCCCGATCGCGACGCCGGTGACCCGCGCCCACCTCGCCGCCGAGGGCCTGTCGCCGAAGTTCATCGAGTACATGAACAACTGGAAGGGCTTCGTCGCCGCCGAGGAACCCGAGACGGTCGAGGCCTGACACCTCTCCCATCGAAGCGAGAAGGACGTCTCGCTCGGCCGGTTCCGTGAAAACTCCAGGTCCCGCGCCAGAATGCCGTTTAAACGGCCAGGGAGGGGCGCCACAGCGCCGAACGCGGGGTAGCTGGTAGGGTACTACCAGTAGCGTTACGAATCGCGTCTACGGGCCTCCCAGGGGCCGTCGCGACGATTTGTGCATTTCGGGACAGGGGAGCGGCGACCGACGCGGCTTTTAACTAGGCGGCCGGCTTCAGCGTTTCCGTCCGCGGCGGCCGCGCCTGCACGGTGAGCCGCAGCGGCGCGTCCGAGCGGGCGAAGGCGCGCTCCAGCGTCGGACGCGTGAAGACGAAGCCGAGGTCGAGCGCGGCGTGCGGCACGGCGCGCTGGCTTGCCAGGAAGAGGTCCGAGAACTCGCCGAGCGCCAGACGCAGCAGCCGCGCCGGCGCCGCCAGCCATTGCGGGCGATGGACGTGAGCCGCAAGCCGCCGCGTCAGCTCGCCCTGGGTGACGAGGTCGGGCGCGACGGCGTTGATCGGCCCGCGCCAGGCCGGATCGTCGATGGCCGCCAGGATCATCCGCACGGCGTCGTCGCGGTGGATCCAGGGGGCCCATTGCCGCCCGTCGCCGATCCGCGCGCCGAGGCAGAACCTGGCCGGCAGCGCCAGCATCGGCAGGATGCCGCCGGTCCAGTCCAGCACCAGCCCGAGCCGCAGCATGCAGACCCGTGACCCGAGCGCCGCCATCCGCGCCGCCTCGGCCTCCCAGGCGGCGCAGAGCTCGGCCATGAAGCCGGGGCCGGCCGCCTCGGTCTCGTCCAGCAGCATCTGACCGCCGTCGCCGTAGAAGCCGACCGCCGAGCCGTTCACCAGCACGGCGGGCGGGCGCCGCAGCCGCGCCGCGAACGCCACGAGCCGCCGCGTGGTCTCCACCCGGCTCGCCAGCAGCACCCGTCGCCGCGCCGCCGTCCAGAGGCCGCCCGCGACGCTGGCGCCGGCGAGGTTGACGATGGCGTCCACCTCAAGCTCGTCGGGCAGCTCGTCCAGGCTCTCGACGACCAGCGGCGCCGGGCCGAACTGGGCGCGCGCGGCGAGGCGGTCGCGCGTCAGCACGATCACCCGCCGCTGCTGCGCCAGCAGGGCGGCGGTCAGCCGCCGGCCGATGAAGCCGGTCGCGCCGGTGACCAGCACCGTCCCCTCGGCGGCCGCCGTCGAGATCGGCGCGCCGTCGTGCGCCAAGGCGGCCACCGCGATCCAGTTGCGGACCGACCAGGCGCCGACTCCGAGCGCGGCGAGCGTCAGGGCCCAGGAGATCAGGCCGTGTCCCGCCAGCGCAAAGCCGGTGGGCAGCGCCGCCCAGCCGATCAGCGTCGGGCGCCAGCAGCGCCAGGACCGCGCCGTAGCCGATGGCGAGGACCGCGTGCAGCACCCGCTCGAACGGCGGCAGGCGGCGCGTGGCGTCCTCGACCAGGAAGTCCTTCAGGGTGATGACGATCTCGGCCAGCAGCAGCGCCGCGAGGGCGCCGGCCCAGAGCCCGCGCCACTGAAGCCAGGCGAGGCCGGCGAACAGCACCGCATAGATCGCCTCGCGGGCCGCGTGCAGCGCCAGCTCGGTCCGCGCCCCGGGCCTGGAGGGCAAGCCGGCCTGCAAGCTCGTGATGCACGAGGTTGTCGGTCGCCCCGAGCGCGGCCTGCACGAGGATGAGGATCAGGACGGTCGTCATGGGCGCGTCTCCTCGGGCGGGTCCTGGAACTCGCCGGCGTTGACGATGGTCTCGCCGGCCAGCGGGTGGCGGAAGCTGAGGCTGAAGCGGAAGCGGCCGCCGCCGAGGTCGCGGTGGACCACCGTGCAGCGCCCAGGCGTCAAGAGGTCCGGCAGCGGCGCGAGCCAGCCGCCGATGCGGCAGAAATAGCCCGTACTGCGGAACACCAGCGCGCCGTCCTCGACGGCGAGCGCCAGCCGCATGCCGATGCCGCCGCGGGTCACCTCGAGCAGCGAGCCGTCCGGCGCGATGAGCTTCATCGAGACGATCGAGACCGGCGCGCGGCCCGGATAGGCGTAGACGCGCTCCCAGTGGACGCCGCCAAGCGGATCGCGGCGGACGCACACGCTGACCGGGACCGCCTCGCCCGGCCACGGCGCCAGCGGCGAACCCAGCAGGCGGGCGGCTTGCGCGAAGAGCCAGCCCAGCCAGTTCATGCGCACGTCCATGGCGCCGGGGAAGACGCGCGACGCGGCGTGCGAGGCCGTGTCGAAGCGGGCTCTCACCGCGGCGGGAAGCTGCGCCCAGGCCGCCTCGCCCAGCAGGGCGCGAAAGTCTGGCGTGCGGGCCTCACGACGGCCCCGATCCGGGGCGCGTGCGGGGAGCGCGACCGCGCCGCCCGCGGCCGTCATGAGACGCGCTCCGCGTCGTCCGCGCGCCGCACCGCGAGCAGGCGGAAGACGCCGGCCGCGGTCAGGCCGACGACGCCGACCGCGGCGCAGGCGAGGATCGTTTCAAGCCAGCCGGCGCGGTGCGCGCCCGGCGTCGGCGTGAACACGACGAGCAGCAGAGCCGGCAGAAAGGCGAGGACGAAGCCGAGCAAGGCGCCGGTCCAGCCGTTCAGCCAGCCCCAGCGGTAGCGGCGAAAGCCCACCAGCAGCGGCGTGACGATCACCAGCTCGACGATCAGGCAGACCAGCCCGCCGAAGATCAGCAGGTAGACGTAGAAGAAGGCGAGCGAGAGCCGCGCGACGTGCGCAAGGCCATGGGCCGGGTCGACGATGCTGTCGATCATCATCAGCACCCAGAGCACCGTCAGGCCGGCGGCGGGCCCGAGCACGAAGGCGAGCGCGATGTCGGCCGGCCGACGCAGCTGCAAGGGATTCCGGCGGCCGGCGGGACGCGGCGTGGCTTCGGTCATCGCGCCCTCCGCTAGCGGCCGACGAAGCTGGCGACCTTTGCGCCCAGCCCCACCAGCTTCACCAGCACCGGCCGCGGCACGTGCCGCATCTGGTCGTACCAGGCGGTGAGCTGGGCGGTGAGGTCACGCAGCCGCTGCAGCTTGGCGCGCACCGCCGGCGTGGTCTCGCCGTCCGCCGCCGCCTCGGCGAGGCAGTCGTCGAGCAGCGCCAGCGTCGGGTCGAGCTCGCGGCGCTTGCGGCCCTCGGCGATGGTCACCAGCATGTCCCAGGGGTCCTGCTTGGCCTCGAAGTGGTCGCGCCGGTCGCCGGCCTTGTGGGTGAGCTTGACCAGCTCCCAGCCGATCAGCTCCTTCAGCCCGGTGGAGACGTTGGACCGGGCCAGGCCGAGCGTCTCGGCGATCTCGTCGGCCGGCAGCGGCGCGTCGGCCAGGAACAGCAGCGCGTGCAGCTGCGCCACCGAGCGGCTGACGCCCCACCGCTGCCCCATCTCGCCCCAGTGCAGGACGTACTTGCGCATGGCCGGCGTCAGTTTCATCGGGTTCGTCTGCTATTTCTGTAATTTCAGAAATACCAGGACGCACGGATCCGGTCAACGGCGACGCCCGGACCGCGCTAGCCCGCGTGGTACTCGAACTCGACCAGGAACACGCGCTCGCCGGGGCCGTGCTTGGCGATCTTCAGCAGATCGACCAGGCCGTCGAAACCGGAACGGCGGGCGAGCTCGGGCGTGATATCGGCGATCTCGATCTCGCGCAGCCGCGTGACCTCGATCTGGCCGCCGGCCGGGAAGGCGTAGCGACCGCCCACCTTCACGTGCGGTCGCTGCCAGATGCGGACGCTCTCGGTGATCTCGCCGGCCATGATCCCGGCGTGCAGGCGCTTGGTGAAGCCCATGGCCGGCGAGACTCGACGCTCAGGGCTTGGACTGCAAGTCCGCCTTGCCGGTGGCGAGGTCGACGGGGACGGAGACGTGCTCCTGGACGATCCGCCAGCCGTCGGCGGTCTTGCGGTAGACGTCCGTCACCCGGACGGTGACGTCGCTCGGCTGGCCGGTCGGGTCCGTCCCCGCGGCGCGCTGGATGCTGTGGCTCCAGGCGACAGCCCCGGCGGTCTCGACCGCCAGGTCGGAGATCTCGAACTTCAGCGGGCCCTTGAAGCCGGCCATGAAGGCTTCCCAGTCCTTCCGGTAAGCGGCCGCGCCCGCGTACTGCCGCGGCGGTACGACGTCGTACACGAAGACGTCCGGCGCATAGACCTTCATGATCGCGTCAACGTCCTTGGCGTTCACCGCCGCCGCGAACTGCGCCTCGAGCGCGGCGACCGCCGCCCCGTCGCCGCTCGGCTGAGCGGGCGCGCTTCCCGCGAAGCTCGCGCTTACGATCAGGGCTGCAGCGGCCCCGCAGACTTGCTTCAACATGGTTTCCGTCCCCCTTAAGGCGCGGCTCAAGCGCCGCGCGCGTCGCAATCTGTTAGCACGGACAACGGCGGCAGCCGCAACCCGCCGCGGGCGCGCGGCCTGCCCCGACGTGACCGTTTCCCGCGCCGATCCGCTCCGGTAGGGTCGATTTCAAGAGCGCCGGAGGAAGCGTCGAGGAGCGATGGCGGACGATCCGTCCCAGAGTGCGGCTGCGGGCGCGCGAACGGCGGCCGAGGCGATCGCCGAGCGGCTGAACGTCGTCGCGCACCGGCATTTCCCCGCCGCGAGCGGCGTCGCGCGGCTGACCCGCGTCACCGCCGGCGCGACGCAGGAGATCTGGCGCTTCGAGCTGGTCGCAGGGCGACGGCGAGACACCCGCTGATCCTGCGCCGGGCGCCGGGCGGCACGCGCGTCTCGGCCGACCGGCGCCGGCATGGAGGCGGAGGCCGAGCTGCTGCGCGCGGCCGCCGACGAAGGCGTGCCGGTTCCGGCCGTGCGCCATGTGCTGACGCCGGACGACGGGCTCGGCCACGGCTTCATCATGGACTTCGTCGACGGCGAGACGCTGGGCGGGCGGATCGTCCGCGACCCGCGCTTCGCCGACTAGCGGCCCCGGCTGGCGCGTCAGTGCGGCGAGATCCTCGCGCGCATCCACTCGATTCCGCGCGAGCGTCGCGCCGAACCTGAAGCGCTCGACGCCGGCCGAGCTGCTCGGCGCAGTGGCGCGCCTCCTACGAGGCTCCGACTGGCCGCGGCCGGTGTTCGACCTGGCCTTCGCCTGGCTCGCCGCCCGCACGCCGCCGCCGCCCGCCGATCCGCGGCTGGTGCACGGCGACTTTCGGAACGGCAACCTGATCTTCCGCCCGCAGGAAGGCGTCGTCGCCGTGCTCGACTGGGAGCTGGCGCACGTCGGCGATCCGATGGAGGACCTGGGCTGGATCTGCGCCAATCCCTGGCGCTTCGGCATGGTCGACAAGCCGGTCGGCGGCTTCGGCGAGCGCGAGGATCTGTACGCCGGCTACGAGGAAGCCGGCGGCGGCCGGTCGACCGCGCCCACGTGCGGTTCTGGGAGGTGTTCGGCGCGCTGCGCTGGGGCGTGATGTGCGCCGGCATGATCGCCGTCGTTCCGCGCCGGCGACCGTCGGTGGAGCGCGCGGTGATCGCCCGCCGCGCCTCGGAAAACGAGGTCGACCTGATGCGCATGCTGGCCCGGCTCGGCGGGAAGGGCCGACTAGATGCAGGACGAGCCGCGCCCCGCCGAGATCCTCACCGCGATCGCCGCCTTCCTGAAAGGCGCGGCGACCCGCGAGAGCGGCCCGCACATCGCCTTCCAGCTGCGCGTGTGCGCCAACGCCGTGGAGATCTGCCAGCGGCAGCTGACGCTTGGTCCCCCGGCCGAGGCCGAGGAGCTGGCGCGGCTGCGCGCCCTGCTCGGGACGGACGGCGATCTGCCGACCCTCAACCGCGAGCTGGCGCGGCGCATCCGCGACGGCGAGATCGACCTTTCGACGCCGGGCCTGGTCGAGCACCTGTGGCCGACCACGCTCGCCAAGCTCGCCGTCGACCAGCCCAACTACTCCGGCTACCGCGCCGCCCTGGCCGAGCAGACGAACCAGTGATTTCCCCCAACCCGGGATAGGGAGCGAGAGACAGATGGACTTCGATATCCCGCAGGACATCCAGGAATACCTGGACGAGCTCGACGCTTCATCGAGCGCGAGATCAAGCCGCTGGAGGAGCAGGACGACAACATCCGCTTCTTCGACCACCGGCGCGAGCACGCGCGCACCGACTGGGACAAGGGCGGCCTGCCGCGCAAGGAGTGGGAGGAGCTGCTGGCCGAGGCGCGCCGGCGCGCCGACGCCGCCGGCCACCTGCGCTACGCCTGGCCGGTCGACTGGGGCGGCAAGGGCGGCACCAACCTCGCCATGGCGATCATCCGCGAGCACCTCGCGGCCAAGGGCCTGGGCCTGCACAACGACCTGCAGACCGAGCACTCGATCGTCGGCAACAACCCCTTCATCATCATGTTCAAGGAGTTCGCGACCAACGAGCAGTACGAGCGCTACGCGCCGATGCTGCAGGCCGGGCGAGATCCGCACCGGCTTCGGCCTCACCGAGCCCTACCACGGCTCCGACGCCACCCACATGGAGACCAGCGCCGTGCGCCAGGAGCGCAACGGCCAGAAGGGCTGGCTGATCAACGGCGAGAAGATGTGGACCACGGGCATGCACGTGGCGAACTACATCATGTGCTTCTGCCGCACCGAGGGGCAGGACGGCGACGGCGACGGCCTCACCGTGTTCCTGGTGCCGGCCAGCGATCCGGGCGTGAAGATCGAGGAGTACCTCTGGACCTTCAACATGCCGACCGACCACCCGCGCGTCTCGCATCAAGGACGTCTGGGTCTCGGACGACGCCATGTGGGGCATCGAGGGCCAGGGTTTGCGGCTCGGCCAGAGCTTCGTGCACCAGAACCGCATCCGCCAGGCCGCCTCGTCGCTGGGCGCGGCGGTCTACTGCATCCAGGAGAGCGTGAAGTACGCCCGCGTCCGCCGGCCTTTCGGCAAGCCGCTCAGCGACAACCAGGCGATCCAGTGGCCGCTGATCGAGCTGCACACCCAGTGCGAGATGCTGCGCCTGCTTGATCCGCAAGACCGCCTGGGAGATCGACCGCATGCCGCACCGCGAGGTCGAGCGGCAGATCTCCGACAAGGTCTAGATGTGCAACTACTGGGGCAACCGGCTCTGTCTGCGACGCCGCCGACCGGGCGATGCAGGTGCACGGCGGCATCGGCTACTCGCGCCACAAGCCGTTCGAGCACATCTACCGCCACCACCGCCGCTACCGGATCACCGAGGGCTCGGAGGAGATCCAGATGCGCAAGGTGGGCGCGTTCCTGTTCGGCTACCTGGGCCCGCAAGCGGAAGGCGATCTCCAACATCGGCTGGGAGGCGGTCGACTACCGCGAAGAAGGCCAGATCCGCACGAACGTGGGGTTCTAGAGCATGATGGGGGTCAGGCGGAATCGCCTGACCGCTGAATCATGCTCTGAGATTCAAAACGTTGGAGCGCGTTCGAACCGCAAAAGCGGTTCCACTTCTGCTGAACGCGCTCTAGGAGCCGCCCCCCCACGCCGCCTTCAGCTGCGCCGCCAGCGCCCGGCCCTGCTCGAGGCCGGCCTTGGCGGCGGCGGGGCGGACGCGGGCGTCCATCAGGTTGGCGCCGAACGCGGCCTGGCTCGCCGCGTCGGGCGTGACCAGCTCCACCTTGGCGCCGCTCGTCGGTGAGCGCCTTGATCTCGCGGTCGAGCACGGCCTTCTGCCGCTCGGCCTGCGCGACGTCCGCGCCGCCGATCCGCAGCGCCACCAGCACCACGAGGTCGTGGCCCTTGGCGATGTCGGCGTTGGTGCCCGAGCGCATGCCGCCGTCGATGTAGCGGCGCCCGTTGATGGTGATCGGCGGATAGACGCCGGGCACGCTGCAGCTGGAGGCGACCGCTCGGGCGAGGCCCACCTTGCTGTCGTTGTTCCAGACCACGAACTCGCCGGTCTCGGCGTCGACCGCCGTGCAGGCGTAGTCCTTCGTGGGCCAGCCTGCCGCCTGCTCGCCCGAGAGCTGGCGGCCGAAGCTCTTGATGAAGGTCGCCTCGTCGACCGTCTTGGCGCCGAGCGCGAAGGCGCCGATCTCCTTGCGGACCTCCTTCGGATCGCGCGTCCCGGCGGCCGCCTCCTGCATCATCCGCATCAGCGGCATCAGGTTCGGCGCGGCCGGCCGCTCGCCGGAGGAAGGCGCCTGGGACGGCGGCCGGGCGATGTCGGCCGCCGAGCCGTGGCGCTCGGCCTCGGCGAGGATCGCCGCGGCCATGTCGGCAGCCTTGCGGCCCATCGCCAGCTGCGAGCCGACGAACGAGCCGGCCGACGTGCCCATGATGAAGTCCGCGTCGGCGAGCTCGACGCCGCCTTCCGCGAGGCCGGCGATCAGCCCTGCCTCCCAGGCGATCCCCACCGGCCCGCCGCCGCCCAGCACCAGCGCTCTGCTCATGAGCTTCCTCCCGCTCTCTTGTCGCTGCGATCACCCTAGACCAGCACGAGCACGACTCAATCGCGAACGCGGCGCGAAGCGGCGTTGCAGCGCCCGCCTACTTTCCCGTGAACTTCGCCGGGCGTTTCTCGGCGAAGGCGGCCATGCCTTCCTTCTGGTCCTCGAAGGCGAAGAGCGAGTGGAAAAGCCGGCGCTCCAGCTTCACGCCTTCGGTCAGCGGCGTCTCGTAGGCGGCGTTCACCATCTCCTTGGCCATCATCACCGCCAGCGGCGAGAGCGAGGCGATCTTCTTCGCGGTCTCCAGCGCGTTGGGGATCAGCTCGGCCAGCGGGACCACGCGGCTGACCAGCGCGCAGCGCTCGGCCTCGGCGGCGTCCATCATCCGGGCGGTCAGCACCATGTCCATCGCCTTCGACTTGCCGATGAACCGGGTCAGCCGCTGGGTGCCGCCGGCGCCCGGGCGTGACGCCGAGGTTGATCTCCGGCTGGCCGAACCGGGCGTTGTCGGCGGCGATGATGAAGTCGCACATCATGGCCAGCTCGCAGCCGCCGCCCAGCGCATAGCCGGCCACCGCGGCGATCACCGGCTTGCGGCAGCGCGTGACGCGCTCCCAGTTGCGGGTGATGAAGTCCTCGGTGAAGACGTCGGCGTAGGACTTCGGCGCCATCTCCTTGATGTCGGCGCCGGCGGCGAAGGCGCGGTCCGAGCCGGTGATCACGAAGCAGCGCACGCCTAGGTCCGCCTCGCCGGCGTCGAGCGCGGCGGTCAGCTCGTCCATCAGCGCGCCGTTGAGGGCATTCAGCGCCTCGGGGCGGTTGAGGCGGATCAGCCGCACGGCCTCGTGGTCTTCGACGATCAGGTTCTGGTAGGCCACGTCAGTCTCCTAGAGGTCGGGCAACGGCGTCCATTCCTCGCCCGGCGGCAGCGGCGCGAAGAGTGCGTCCAGCATGGCGTCGGTCATGCCGGCGAGGGTCGCCGGGTCCCAGGCAGGCTTGTTGTCCTTGTCGACGATCACCGCGCGCACGCCCTCGAGGAAGTCGTGGCTCATGACGATCCGCGAAGCGAGGCGGTATTCGGTGACGAGGTCGTCGGCCATCGACGCCGGCTCGAGGGCGCCGCCGATCAGCCGGAACGACACCTTGGCGCTCATCGGCGACTTCGGCCGCATGGAGCTCCAGCTGGGCGCGCGCCCACTCGGACCCATCGCTCTCCAGCGCGGCGACGACGTCCTCGAGCGTCGCGCCGGCGAACAGGCGGTCGATGTCGTCGCGGTGGTCGGCGACTGGCGGGTGGCCGGCATCGGTCTCGAACTCGGTGAGGATGCGCTCGACGGCGTCTGGCTCGCGGGCGATGGCCGCCTTCACCGCCTCCACCTGGCCGGCGGGGATCACGTCAGTGGCAAGGCCCAGCAGCTCGCAGTCGGCCACGCCGAGCCGCGCGCCGGTCAGCACCATCCAGAGCCCTGTTCGGCCGTGCAGCTTCGGCAGCCACCAGCCTGCGCCGACGTCCGGGAAGAGGCCGATGCCGGTCTCCGGCATGGCGAGGCGCGTCCGCTCGGTGGCGATCCGGTAGCGCGCCGGCAGCGCAATCCCGACCCCGCCGCCCATCGTGACGCCGTCCATGAAGGCGACCACCGGCTTCTCGTAGACCGAGAGCAGGTGGTTCGAGCCGATACTCGGTGTGGAAGAAGCTTCGCGCCGCGCGGCCGTCGACCGCGCCGCTCTCGGCCAGCCAGCGGATGTCGCCGCCGGCGCAGAAGCCGCGCTCGCCGGCGTGGTCGATCAGCACCGCTTCGACGCCCGCATCGCCGCGCCACGCCAGCAGCGCCGCCGTCATCGCCTCGCACATGCCGAGCGTCAGCGCGCCCAGCGCCTGCGGCCGGTTCAAGCGTCAGCCGCCCGACCCCGCCCTCGCGGCGGACGATGAGCTCCGCCTCGCTCATTTGAGCAGCTCGCGGGCGATGATCACGCGCATGATCTCGTTGGTGCCTTCGAGGATCTGGTGGACGCGCAGGTCGCGCACGATGCGCTCCAGCGGATAGTCCTTCAGGTAGCCGTAGCCGCCGTGCAGCTGCAGGGCCTGGTTGGCGACGTCGAAGGCCGCGTCGGTGGCGAAGCGCTTGGCCATGGCGCAGAGGCGGGTGGCGGCCGGATCGCCGGCGTCGAGCGCGGCGGCGGCGCGCCGCACCATCAGGCGGGCGGCCTCCAGGTCGGTCGCCATGTCGGCCAGCTTGAACTGCAGCGCCTGGAACGCCGACAGCGGCCGGCCGAACTGCTGGCGCTCGGCGAGGTAGGCCGCGGCCGTGTCGAACGCCTGGCCGGCGCCGCCGAGCGCGCAGGCGGCGATGTTGATGCGCCCGCCGTCGAGCCCCATCATCGCGAAGCGGAAGCCCTGGCCCTCCTCGCCGATGCGGTTGGCGGCCGGCACGCGGACATTGTCGAAGTGCACCATGGCGGTGGGCTGGCTCTTCCAGCCGAGCTTCTTCTCCTGCGCACCGAACGCAAGGCCGGCCGTTTCCTTCTCCACCACGATCGCCGAGACGCCGCCGGCGCCGTCGCCGCCGGTGCGGGCCATGACGACGTAGAGGTCGGAGGTCCCTGCGCCGGAGATGAAGGCCTTGGCGCCGTTCAGCACGTAGGCGTCGCCCTCGCGGCGCGCGCTGGTCTTCAGCGCGGCGGCGTCGGAGCCCGCGCCCGGCTCGGTAAGGCAGTAGGAGGCGATCAGGTCCATGCGGCAGAGCCGCGGCAGGTAGCGCTCCCGCAGCTGATCGTCGCCGAACCGGTCGATCATCCACGACGCCATGTTGTGGATCGACAGGAAAGCGGCGGTGGAGACGTCGCCGCCGGCCAGCGCCTCGAAGACGATCGCCGCGTCCAGCCGCTTCAATCCCGAGCCGCCGACGTCCTCCTTCACGTAGAGCCCGGCGAAGCCGAGCGAGGCGGCCTTCCGCAGCACGTCGACCGGAAAGTGGGCCGCCTCGTCCCAGCGCGCCGAGTGCGGCGCCAGCTCGGCCGCCGCGAAGTCGCGCGCTGCCTCCTCGAGCGCGCGCTCGTCCTCGCTGAGGGCGAAGTCCACGCCTTGCCTCAGCGCATGGTCGGGATGATGAAGCTCGAACTCGCCCTCCAGCCGGCTTTCGGGCCAGCGGGCGGTGACCGTCTTCACCTTGGTGTAGAAGCGCACGCCTTCCATGCCGTGCTGGTTGGCGTCGCCGAACGCCGAGCGCTTCCAGCCGCCGAAGGTGTGGTAGGCGACCGGCACCGGGATCGGCACGTTGATGCCGACCATGCCGACGTTGACGCGGGCCGCGAAGTCGCGCGCGGCGCGCCCGTCGCGGGTGAAGATGGCGACGCCGTTGCCGTAGGCGTGGTCCGAGGGCAGCGCCAGCGCCTCTTCGAAGCTGTCGGCGCGGACGATCTGCAGCACCGGCCCGAAGATCTCGTCCTGGTAGGACTTCATATCGGGCGTCACCTGGTCGAACAGGCTCGGGCCGATGAAGAAGCCGTTCTCGTGGCCCTGCAGCGAGAAGCCGCGGCCGTCCAGCACCAGCTCCGCGCCTTCGCGCACGCCCAAGCTCGATGTAGTCCTCGACCCGCTTCCTGTGCGCGGCGCTGACCACCGGGCCGTACTGCGCGTCCGGATCGGTGGCGACGCCGACCTTCAGCGTCCCGATCTCGCCGAGCAGCCGCTCGCGCAGCTCGTCGGCGGTCCGCCTTGCCGACCGGCGTGACCACCGGCAGCGCCATGCAGCGCTCGCCGGCCGAGCCGTAGGCCGCGCCGATGATGTCCTTCACCGCGGTGTCGAGGTCGGCGTCGGGCAGCACGATGCCGTGGTTCTTGGCCCCGCCCATCGCCTGCACGCGCTTCCCGTTGCGCCGCGCCGACCGCATAGACGTAGGCGGCGATGTCGGACGAGCCGACGAAGCTCACCGCCGCGATGCCCGGATGGGTCGAGGATGGCGTCGACCGCCGCCTTGTCGCCGTGCACCACGTTGAGCACGCCCGGCGGCCCGCCCGCCTGGAGGAACAGCTCGGCCAGCCGCACCGGCACGCTGGGGTCCTTCTCGGACGGCTTCAGGATGAAGGCGTTGCCGCAGGCGATCGCCACGGCGAACATCCACATCGGGATCATGGCCGGGAAGTTGAACGGGGTGATGCCGGCGACCACGCCGAGCGGCTGGCGCATCGAGTAGACGTCGATCCCCGGCCCGGCGCCTTCGGTGTACTCGCCCTTCATCGCGTGCGGGACGCCGCAGGCGAACTCCACCACCTCCAGCCCGCGCTGGACGTCGCCGCGCGAGTCGGCCACCACCTTGCCGTGCTCGGACGAGAGCAGCTGCGGCCAGCTCGTCCATGTGCGCCTCGACGAGCCGCTTGAACTCGAACATCACCCGCGCGCGCCGCTGCGGGTTCACCGCCGCCCAGGCCGGCTGGGCGCGCAGCGCCGCCTCGACCGCCTTGCCGACCAGCGGCTCGGCCGCCAGCCCGACGCGCGCCTGCACCTCGCCGGTGCTGGGGTTGTAAACGTCGCCGAACGCGCCGCCGGTCTGGTGGACAGCCTCGCCGTCGATGAAGTGGGGAATGTCGCGCATTCGTCAGTCTCTCCGGACGCCCGCCTGGCTGCTCAACTCGGGTGATCCACTACACGATCCTGGCGCCCGCGATCACTGCTTGATCGCAACCGGAAGCGCGCTCAGGGCGCCTGTCCACGGCTGCGGGTACACCTGCAGCGTCGGGCCGGCGGGGTCCTTGGTGGCCTTCGAGTCGAGATAGACGACGGTCACCGCCATCGGCTCGTCGGTGACGATGGTGAAGACGCAGCCCGCGTAGAAGCTGCGCTTGGCGCCGACCGCCCACGGCGCCTTCGGGTCGGGCGCGTAGGTGCTGGTGCAGTGCTGGTCGCCCGCCACGATGGTGATCTGCTGCTCCGCGCCCGCGGCGGTCGCGGTCGAGGTGGCGACGGCGCGGACGAAGTAGCGGCCCGCGGTCATGGCCGGCAACGCGCAGGCCGCCTCGCCCGCATTGACCGCCTTGCAGGCGCTGGCGGGGATCGCCGGCTCGCCATAGCCGGCCTGGGCGAAGACCCGGGGCGGCGCGGGCGGCGCGGCTGGCGGATTGGCCGGGGGCGGTCCGGCCGGCACGGCGGCGGCCGCGGCGCCGGCGATGAGGAAGGCGGCGGCGAAGGGAACGGCGAGACGCATCTGGGCACCCATGGCGAGAGGGGCGATCCATATCCGCAAGCGATGGCCCGTTCAAAGGCGATGGCGCGCCGCCCGCGGCTTGACTCGCCGCGCCGCGGCGCCCTTGGCTCCCCGCAAGCGAGAAGTTCGGGCGGCGGGGGAGGCGCAAGTGATCCTAAGATGGCTGCTGGGATTGCTCGGCCTCTTCGCCGGGGCTGGCGTCGCGTTCGCCGATGCGCCGGCTCCGCCGCCGCAGGTGACGATCGACAGCGGAACGGTGGTCGGGGCGATCGTCGACCAGGCCCGCGTCTTCAGGGCCATCCCCTACGCCGCGCCGCCGGTGGGTCCGCTGCGCTGGCGCCCGCCGCAGCCCGCCGCGCACTGGAGCGGCGACCGCGACGCGACCCAGGACGGGCCGGCCTGTCCGCAGGTGGTCTATCCCGATGGACGCTACAACGACGGCGGCTACAACGGACCGACGTCCGAGGACTGCCTGACGCTCGACGTCTTCGCCCCGCTGCACGCGTCCCACGCGCCGGTGATGGTGTGGATCTTCGGCGGCGGCGATGTGGCCGGCGCCGACTTCGATCACGCCCAACGACGGCCGCTTCTTCGCCCGCGACGGGGTGATCTTGGTGGCGATGAACTACCGGCTGGGCGCGCTCGGCTTCTTCGCCCATCCGGCGCTGACGAAGGAAGCCGGGCCCGGCGCGCCGCTCGCCAACTACGGGCTGATGGACCAGATCGCGGCGCTGAAGTGGGTGAAGCGCAACATCGCCCGCTTCGGCGGCGATCCCGCCAACGTGACGATCTTCGGCGAGAGCGCCGGCGGCGAGAACGTGCTGGCGCTGATGGTGACCCGGTCGGCGCGGGGCCTCTTCCAGAAGGCCACGGTGCAGTCCGGCGTCGGCTGGGAAAAGCCGGCGACGCTGGCCGACAGCGAGGCGACCGGAGTCGCGCTGGCCCAGAAGCTGGGTCTGCCCGCCGACGCCACCGTCGACCAGCTGCGTGCGCTGCCGCTCGAGGAGCTCGTCGGCGCTGCCCGCGCCCGTCCGGTCGTCGATGGCCGGCTGCTGACCGAGGGCTCGGAGCAGGGCTTCGCGCGCGGCGATCAGGCGCCGGCCCCGCTGATCATCGGCGCCAACAGCTGGGAGGCCTCGCTGTTGCCGAAAGCGGGCTACGCGGCCTACGCGGCCGGCCTCACGCCGGCGCTGCGGGCCGCCTATCCCGAGGACGCCGCCGATCCCGCGAAGCTGGCGCAGGACGCGTTCGGCGATGCGATCATGACCGCGCCGGCGCGCTGGTACGCCGCGCAGGCCTCGAAGAAGGCCGGCGCCTGGCTCTACGAGTTCTCCTACGTGCGGGTGGCGCGCCGCGGGAAGATCCCGGGCGCCAACCACACCTCCGAGAACCCCTACGTCTTCGACACCCAGATGATCGTGCCGAACTATTCGTCGGAGATCGTCGACGAGGACCGCAAGGTCGCCGCCTTCATGCACGCCTGCTGGGTCAGCTTCGCGAAGACCGGCCGGCCGACCTGCGAGGCCGACGGCCGCGCCTGGCCGGCCTACGGGCCGGCCAGCGACGAGCTGATGGTGTTCGACACGCCGCCCCGGATCGCCGCCCACTACCGAAAGGCGCAGCTGGACGCGCAGCAGGCGGCGCACACATCGGCGTCGGCGAATTGACCCTCACCCAACAGTTGTCATCCCGGAAAGCGCGAAGCGCTTGTCCGGGATCTGCTTGGCGACGCCGCTGAAAGCAGATCCCGGACAGCCCGCTGGCGCGAGCTTCCGGGATGACATTGTTTGTTGGTTAGGCTCGCTAGGCCGCCGCGCCCTTGGCGCGCTTCATCGCGAACATCGCCGCGTCGGCCTCGGCGATCAGGGTCTCGGGGTCCTTGGCCGGGTCGATCTGGCAGGCGCCCCAGCTGACGCGGATCGGGGCCAGCCATTCGCCGGCCTGTACGGGGTCGGCGCAGACGAGCCGCGCCAGCCTCTCGGCCTTGGCCTCGGCGACCGGCAGGTCGGCCTGGGCGAGCAGCACGGCGAACTCGTCGCCGCCCATCCGCCCGACCACGTCGGTTTCGCGCACATGGCCGGCCAGTCGGTCCGCGACCGCCCTCAGCGCCGCGTCGCCGGCAGCGTGGCCGAAACGGTCGTTGACCGCCTTCAGGTCGTCGAGGTCGAAGTAGACGAGGCTGGCCGGCGCGCCGTACCGCTGGGCGAACGCCGCCACCCGCTTCAGCTCGCGGACGAAGGCGCGCCGATTCTTGGCGCTCGTGAGCGTATCCTCGTCGGCCGCCGCCTCGGCCTCGGCCAGCTGCGCCTTCAGACGACGCATCTCAGCGCGCAGACCCTCCAGCTCGAGCATCAGGGCGGCCAGCGCCGCCTGCACCGCCGGGGTCAGCTCGGCCTCGGTCAGACCCAGGAACTCGACGTGGTCCAGGCTCGCCACGGCGCGCCCGCTTTTCGCCCCGGCCTCGGCGAGGTTGCGGCGGCGGATGGCCGCGAATGGCTCGCTGCGGGCGGCGGATATCTTCATCGGTGCGAATCGCGAACGTGGTTAACTCGGAAAATCCTAGGCGCGCTTGGTTGCGAGCGTAAAGCCGGCGCCTATACTCCGCGCCTTTTCGCAGAGGGGGCGGCATGGAAACCGAAGCGCCCGTGGCGCTGATCATGGGAAGCCGCTCCGACTGGCCAACGATGAAGGCCGCCGGCGATGCGCTCGACGAACTGGGCGTCGCCTACAGCAAGCGGGTGATTTCCGCGCACCGCACGCCGGAGCGGATGTACGCCTTCGCCAGGGGAGCGGCGTCGGCCGGGATCAAGGTGATCATCGCCGGCGCGGGCGGCGCGGCGCACCTGCCGGGCATGACCGCCTCGCTGACCAGCCTGCCGGTGCTGGGCGTGCCGGTGCGCACGAAGACCATGGACGGCCTCGATTCGCTGCTCTCCATCGTGCAGATGCCGGGCGGCGTGCCGGTAGGCACGCTGGCGGTCGGCGAGGCGGGCGCGCGCAACGCCGGGCTGCTGGCCGCGCGCATCCTGGCGCTGTCGGACCCGACGCTGGCGCGTCGCATCGCCGCCCACAGCGCCGCCCTGACCGACGCCGTGCCCGACGAGGTCGAGGATTGACGCAAGGCCCCTTCCCGCTTGCGCCGGGATCGACGATCGGCGTCCTGGGCGGCGGTCAGCTGGGACGGATGCTGGCGATGGCGGCCGCGAAGCTCGGCTTCGACGTCGCGGTGCTCGATCCGGAGCACGGCGCCCCAGCGCACCGCGTCGCCGCCCACGCCATCGTCGGCGACTACGACGATCCCGAGGCGCTGCGGGCGCTGGCGGGCCTCGCCGACGTGGTCACTTTCGAGTTCGAGAACGTGCCGGTCGGCGCGATCGAGATCCTCGAAGCAGAGGGCGCGGCCGTGGCGCCGACCGGCCGGGCGCTCGCCATCGCGCAGGACCGGCTGGACGAGAAGCGGTTCCTGAACGAGGCCGGCGAGCCGACCGTCGCCTTCGCGGAGGTGGGCGGGCCGGAGGACATCGTCGCCGCGCTGGAGAAGCTCGGCCGCCCGCTGCTGATCAAGGGCCGGCGCGGCGGCTACGACGGCAAGGGCCAGGCCTGGATCGAGACGGCGCGGGAGGCGAAGGCGGTGTTCGCGGCGGTCGGCGCCCAGCCCGCCATCGCCGAGGCGCCGGCCGACTTTCGCCGCGAGCTGTCGGTGATCGCCGCGCGGGGCCGCGACGGCGAGATCGCCCTCTATCCGCTGGCCGAGAACCACCACGAGGGCGGCATCCTGCGCCGCACGGTGGCGCCCGCGGTCGTCTCGGCGCAGACCCTGGCGCAGGCCGAGCGGATCGCCGCCACCCTGCTCTCGGCGCTGGACTACGTCGGCGTGATCGGCATCGAGCTCTTCGAACGCGACGACGGGCGGCTGCTGGTCAACGAGTTCGCGCCGCGCGTCCACAACACCGGCCACTGGACGCTGGACGGCTGCGAGGTCGACCAGTTCGAGCAGCACATCCGCGCGGTCGCCGGCTGGCCGCTCGGCCCGACCCACGCCATCGCCCGCGTCGAGATGACCAACCTGATCGGCGCCGAGGCGAACGACTGGCGCCGCCTCGCGGCGGAGCCGGAGACGCGCCTCTGGCTTTACGGCAAGGCCGACGTCCGCCCCGGCCGCAAGATGGGCCACGTCAATCGGCTGACGCCGCTGCGGGGCTAGAACCGGGGCTCGCAGAGCCTTGGGCTGCCACCACGTCGGGGGGCAGCGCCTTGCCTTGCTGCCCAGCGAACGCCTGCACCGCCATCGGATGGTCGGCCTCCAGCGTCAGGTGCTGGCAAGCCTGGTGGGCGGCCACCCAGCGACGGTGGAGCTGGGTGCCGGGGGTCGCATAGGCCACGTTGACCCGGCCGTCGCCGGAGCCGCGCCGGCCCACCGGCGTCACCGCCGCGAGCTCGCCTTCCGGGTCCATCACCCACAGCTGGAAGTCGCTGCGCTTGAAGAGCTGGATGTCGGTGATCGGCGTCGGGTAGTGGTGCACGCCGCCCTCTAGCTCGGGCGCCGAGGCCGTCATTTGCCCGTTCGGCTGCAGCGCGCCGGTGTGGCGCGCGGCGTAGAGCGGGACGCTGGCGTTGAAGATCGAGTTCGACCCAGCGGGCGACGCCGTCGGCGTCCTTGATCTCCTCCGCCAGGATCGCGTCGATCGGATAGCGCGCCGCGTCATTGCCGAGCAGCTGCTGCATCGCCGCGACGCTGTCCGGGAAAGCCGCGTAGAGGCGCTGGGCGATCCGGCGGAGCTGGTCGACCTTGGCGGGGTCCGCGCAGAACTGCTGGCTCCACTCCATGCCCGCGAGGCTCTTGAGCAGCATCCAGCCCTGGGCGTCCTTCACCCAGAGGCCGCCGCCGTGGTGATCCTGGAACGCCGTCGCCGGACCGAGGAAGAAGTCGTGCACGACGCCGTTCGCCTCATTCACAATGGCGTTCATCAGCCTGCGCGAGATGACGTAGGTGGCGCTGTCCTTCCGCGTCGGATGGTCGGGGATGTCGATCGTCCAGGGGTGGTCCTCGTGCTCCGTGTGGCTGTTCGAAGCTTCGTGGAGGCCGCTAACCGGCGCCGTGGCTGGCGAGGGCGGGGGCTCGGGCGGGGGCTCGGGCGGGGGCGCGAGATCGTCGGCCATCGTGCGTCTCCTGGCAGCCAAAGGCGGGCTGGCGCCCGAGGGACGCTACCGCAAAGTTTGGAGGAGAGACAGGCCATGGTTGCGCGCTGGTTCGCGCATGACTGGCAGGTCGCGGGACCGCCGGCGCCGCCGAGGCCCGGCTAGCCGCCGAGGCCGTAGCGCAGCCGCCCGAGCGCGCCGGCGGCCAGCCGGCCGAGCTCCAACCGCCCGGCGCGGGCCTTCAGGCGCTCGAAGGTCATCACGTTCTCGATGCGGCGATCGACATACGTTGCGGCGGCGGCTTCGCCCGTCGCGAGGCGCACCAGCAGCGCGCCCGTCAGGATGCCCGCCAGCAGCGCGCGCTTGGTATAGTGGTTCTCGTCGGTGGCCGTGTCGCCCGCCCAGCGCCAGATGACGTCGGCGCTCTCCCAGGCGAGCCGCAACGCCAGCGACGCATTGCTCGGCAGCGCCAGGTGACCCGCCCAGCGGCGCGTCGCGGCCTCGTGCGTCATCGCCGCCTCGAGCCGCGTGAGCGCGCCGCGGCGGATGCGCTCGCGGATCTTCAGGGCGCGCGGGTCGACGCCATCCAGCGCCGCCATCGCCGCCGCGTCGCAAGCCCGCGACCAGAGCGCCGCCAGGTCGCGCGGGCCGGCCGGCAGCAGCAGTTCGGCCTCGCCCTTGGAGAAGCCGGCCGCCTTGCCCGCCGCGTAGACCATCCGCCAGGTCCAGCCCATAGCCGGCGCCAGCGTCAGCGCCTCGGCCAGCACCCGCGCCTCGGCCTCGCGCGCCCAGGAATCGGCAGAATCGTCCGGCGCAATGTTGGCGGGGTAGGTCACGGGCCCCATCTAGCCTCCAGGCCCGGCGGCTGTCTCGCCCTCTTGTGGACAAAGCGGGGGCGTTCTGGTATCTGCCGCGCCCTTCGTAGAGTGGCGCCGCCCTAAAGGAGGACGTGTCATCGTCCAGATTTTCGTTCGCGACAACAACGTCGACCAGGCGCTGAAAGCGCTGAAGAAGAAGATGCAGCGCGAAGGCTCGTTCCGCGAGATGAAGCGGCACGTGCACTACGAAAAGCCCTCCGAGAAGCGCGCTCGCCAGAAGGCGGAAGCCGTGCGCCGCGCCCGCAAGCTGGCCCGCAAGCGCGCCCAGCGCGAAGGCCTGATCGCCGCGCCGAAGAAGCCCGCGCGCACCTAGGCGCGACCGGCGGGGACTCAGCCCGCCCAGAAGCCGAAGCTGAAGGCGAGCGTCAGGGCCGCGAGGCCCAGTACGCACGCCAGCGTCCACACCCGATCGAACACCGGATGGCGCGCGCCAAGATAGGCGGGGGCCATGAAGAGCGACGGCATCGCCAGCGCGTAGCGGTGCATGCCGAGCGCCGCGCCCGAGGTGGCGACCACCGCGAAGGTGGCCAGGCCATAGAGCGTCAGCGCCTTGTCGCGCCGCCAAAGCAGCGCCGAGGTCACGAGGCTGGCGACGATCCCGGCAAGTTCCACCAGGTCATAGGCGCGGGCCTGTGGGTCGCCACCCGCGAGCGTCTGCAGGAAGTCGCTCCAGGCGTCGAAGGAGCGGCCGAGCGCCAGCGGCCAGCGCCCGAAGTACTTGGTCTCGACGAAGTCGAAGTCCGCGCCGAAGACGAGCCGCCAGGCGAGGTAGGCGACGAGCGGCGCCGCGGCGAGGAGCGCGCGCGGCAGCGTGCGGCGCTCGCCGCCGGCGAGCCAGGCGAGGCCGAGCGGAATCACCAGCAGCACACCGGTCGCCCGGGTGAAGACCGCGCCCACCGCCAGCGCCGCCGCCCAGCCCCAGCGCTCGCGCTTCAGCAGCGCCAGCGCGCCGAACGAGAACGCCAGGAAGAGGCTCTCGCTGTAAACCTGAGCAAGGAATGCCGCCGCCGGCCAGACCGCCAGGTAGAAGCCGGCGCGCAACGCGTTGGCGCCCGCGTCCTCGCCCGGCCCGGAATCGCCGCGCGCCAGGTCGGCGATGGCGATCATCGCGAAGAGCGCGGCGATCAGCGAGACGATCACCCCTGCCAGCGTCGCAGCGCCGACCGGCTCGAAGCCGATCGCCGCCAGCGGCCGGGCGATCAGCGCCATGGCGGCGGGGTAGGCCGGGAAGAAGGCGTGGTTCAGCGAGACCCAGGTCGGATGGCTGCCTTTCGGCGCGGCCACCTCGGCGTCGGGCGTCGAGCCGGGGCTGGCGGCGCGCATCGCCGGGTCCTCGTAGCCGTGCAGCGCGATCGAGATGTAGAACTCCGAATCCCAGGCCGCGTGGCCCTTCATCACCGGGCTCTGCAGGTAGGGATGGCGCGACGCGCTGCCAGCATTGGTCCAGGACGCCGTCCAGTCCATCACCGTGTCGGGGCGCTTCAGTTCGTAGCGGGCCTGGACCCAGGCCTGGAAGCTGAGCATCAGCATCGCCCAGCCGAGCCAGACGAGGACGACGCGTCTTAGCCAGCCGGCCCCGCGGGCGGGCGGCCCCATCGCGGCGTCGCGGCTAACGGAAGTCGTCCCCGACGAACACCGAGTGGAGCTTCACGCCGTGCGCGGCGAGGTTCTCCGATCCGCCCTCCTGGCGGTCGACGATGACCAGCGCATCGGTGACGATCGCGCCGGCCGCCCGCGCCGCCTCGACCGCTTGCAGCACCGAGCCCGCCGTCGTGGCGACGTCGTCGGTGACCAGCACCCGCTTGCCCTGCAGCGTCTCGCCGTCCGTCAGCCCCTCGACCAGCTGCCGCGTGCCGTGATCCTTGACCGCCTTGCGCACGAAGAAGGTGCGCACGGGGCTGCCATGCACGTCGCTGATCGCCGCCATCGCCGCGGTGACCGGCACCGCGCCCATCTCGATGCCGCCGACGTAGTCGGTCCCCGGCGGAATGCGCGCCAGGAAGGCCTCGGCGCAGAGCCGTGCGCCGCGCGGATCCATCATGGTCGGCTTCAGGTTCAGGTAGAGGTCGCTCTCGCGGCCCGACGCGAGCGTGAACTTGCCGAGCCGCATCGAGCGCGCGCGGATCATCTCCAGGAGCTCGGATTCGCCGCCGCCGCGCGTGCGTTCGAGCTTGGCGACCTGGGCCATGGGCGATTCCTTCGCGCTGCGGGTGAGTTCGCTGCCCCGGAGAATCGGGGCGCGGGTCTCCCGCGTCAAGCGCGCTCGCCGCGTCCCAAGGCGCCGCTGACGAGCAGGCGGACGTCGAAACGGCCGCTGGCCAGCGCGCCGGTGCGGAAGGCGCGGCCGGCGATCCAGAGCTCCAGCGCGGTGACCGCGAACATCATCGCCGCCGTGCCGGCGATCTCCCAGGCCGGCGGGCCGCTGGCGGCGCGCGCCGCCATCAGGAACGGCGTGAACGGCGGGATCCAGGAGAGCGCGATCAGCGCCGGCGCGTCCGGATGCGTCACCGCCTGGCCCATGAAGACGATTGGGATGGTCAGCAGGATCATCAGCGGGACCGAGCAGCGTCTGGGCGTCGCGCGGCGTCTCGCAGAAGGCGCCGATGGTGGTGAAGAGGGTGGCGTACATCAAATAGCCGCCGACGAAGTAGAGGCCGAAGTAGAAGATCAGGCCGTGGCGTGTCAGCACGCCGAGCGATGTCGGCCAACAGCCGCGGGTCGCGGCCGAAGAAGCCGAACCCGGCCACCGTCGCCCAGACCGTCAGCGCCGAGACGGTCACCGCCGCGGCGCCCAGGATCTTGCCGCCGATGATCTCCGGCACCGAGGCGGACGGTCAGCAGCACCTCCAGGATGCGGTTCGACTTCTCCTCGATGACGCTGTTGAGCAGGATGCCGGCGCCGGTCAGCGTCAGGGCGTAGAGCACGAAGCCCATCGCGAGGCCGACGAAGGCCGGCAGGTTGTCGCTCGCCGAGACGCGGCCGGCGGCGCTCTTCGGCGAGAACTGCGCGACCTGCGGGCGGTAGGCGTCGATGGCGGCGATGCGGTCGGCCGAGAGCCCCGAGGCTTCCAGCCGCGCGCGGCGGACCGCGCCGGCGAGCGCGTCGGTCAGCTCGGTCTTCAGCGCCGGCTCGACGATATTGCGGGTCCAGAGGTCCAGCGACGGATCGGCGGCGGTTCCGCCCACGATGACGGCGTCGTCGAGCCGCGCGCCGGCGGGCGTGCGGGTCTCGCCCGCCAGATAGGGCCGCAGGGCCTGGGACGCCGCCTCGGCGCTTGGGTAGGGCGCGCCGGGCGCGGCCACGATGACCGCGGGCCGCAGCGTCCGGTCGGTCGGGTTGCGCAGCGCCTCGGTCAGCGGCGCGGCGTAGCCGGCGCCGGAGAAGTCGACCACCGCGACGTTGGGCGGCGGGGCCGACCTTGGCGGTCATGCTGGTGGCGTAGATGGCGGTGAGCAACCCCAGCCGGCATCAGGCAGATCGAGAGCCAGAAGCCGACCGTGCGCACGAAGGCGAGGTATTCGCGCACCGCGATGGCGAGCATCCGGCTCATGCGGCGGCCCGCTCGGACGCGGCGCCCGGCTCGGCGCGTGCGCCCCGCTCAGTCAGGGCGATGAAGGCGTCGTGCAGGTGCGGCTCCTCGAGCTCCAGGCGGCTGATCGACGAGGTTGCGCTCGAAGACCGCCTTCAGCGCCGCCTCGACCGGCGCGCCAGGCGCCAGCTGGCCGGTGATCCGCACGCGCCCGCCGTCGAGGAACTCGGCGGTCGGCGCGGTCAGGCCCGGCGCGCCTGCCAGCGCGTCGGGGCCGAAGACGCCCTCCACCACCAGCCTGCGCGTCGCCGTCGAGCAGGCGGCCGCGACGGTGCCGTCGAACACCTTCCGGCCGCCAGCGATCAGCACTACCTGGTCGCAGAGCCGCTCGGCGTGCTGCATGACGTGGGTCGAGAAGATCACCGTTGCGCCGCGCGCCGCCAGACCTCGGATGATGCCCTCGAGCCCCTGCTGGTTGACCGGATCGAGGCCGGAGAAAGGCTCGTCGAGGATCACCAGCTCCGGCTCGTGGGCGATCGAGGAAAGCAGCTGGACCTTCTGAGCCATGCCCTTCGAGAGGGCGCGGATCTGGCGGTTCGCGGCCTCGCCGAGGCCGTTGTCCTCGAGCAGGCGGCGGGCGCGGCGGCGCGCCTCTGACCGCGGCACGCCCTTCAGGTTGGCGAGGAAGGCGATGGCGCTCACCGCCGTCATGCGCCGATAGAGGCCGCGCTCCTCGGGCAGGAAGCCGATGCGGCCGCGCAGCGCCCGCCCGTCGGTCTGGCCCAGCACCTCCAGCCGGCCGGCCGTCGGGGTGACGAGGCCGAGGATCATCCGAGCGTCGTGGTCTTGCCGGCGCCGTTCGGGCCGAGGAATCCGAGGATGGCCCCGCGCCTCACCTCGAACGAGAGATCACGCACGGCGGTGAACGCGCCGTAGCGCTTGGTCACCCCTTCTAGCTTGAGCGCAGCGTCCATGGCCCCAAGCTCTTAGGGGCCAAATCCTTATCAGGCCCCAAACCGGTCAGCGCTGCGCGGCCGTCTCCACCGACAGGATCGCCCGCACGATGTGGCCGGCGTAGCGCTCGCCGAGCAGCGAGGCGTGGTTGGCGCGCGGCACATGGACCACGAAGCCCTGCCGGGCCGCGTCGGCGGGGGCGGTCTGCGCGGCGTGGCGCCCGGAGAGCTGGCGGCCATCGCCCGTCAGCACCACGGCGATCGGCAGGTCGGGATCGTAGGCCGCGGCGGCCCGCGCATGGTCCGCGCTGGCGCGCCAGGCCGCCACCTCGGCCGCGGCCCAGCGATTGTGCGTCGGATCGGCGAACGCCTGGCGCTTCTCCGCCTTGGCGAGCGCCGGCAGCCCGATGGCGTCGCCGAGCGGACCGGCGAGCGGCCGCGCAAGACCGGCCTTCGCGCCCCAGGCGGCGAGCTTGGAGAGGTTGTTGAAGTGGCCGACCATCTGCCCGGCGAGCGGGTGGTCGGTCGCCTCGGGCGTGACGGCGTCGACCAGCACCAGCGCCTTGACGCGCGCGGCGTTGCGGCCGGCGAAGAGGCGCAAGTGCAGGCCGGCCATCGAGTGGCCGCAGACGATGCAGGGGCCGCTCTCGCCGAGCGCCGACAGCAGCGCCTCGAGGTCGCCGACGATGGCCGGGCTGTCGCGCGGCTCGGCGCCGGGATCGGACCGGCCGAGGCCGGCGCGGTCGTAGGCGAGCGAGCGCAGCCCCTCGGCCGAGAGCCTGGCCTGCACCGCCGCCCAGTCCGCCGAAAAGCCGAACGCGCCCGCTTCCAGCACGACCAGCGGGCGGCGCGACGAAGCCGGCCCCTCGGGCACGGCGCGCAGGCGCCGACCCGCCTCGATCTCCACCATCCGTCCCCGCGGATCCAGCTCATCCACCGCCGCGCTCATCGGCTGCCTTCGGTCCCACGTGCGGCCCCGCTCTGCCGGGGCCTGCCTGAATGAACGATGTATGGCGCGCCGACGGGGCGGCAAGCGCTGAGGCGCGTGGAAGGCGGATGTCCAATCATACCGATGCCCGTTGCGTTGGCCGGCGAAGGCGGGCTGCGGTATCAACCGGGCGTGTCGACGCGCTGCAGTTCAGCGGGGCAATATCGGAGCGGCAATGGCTGTGTCGAAGAAGCTCGATCTTGATGACGAGTCGGCGGCGATTGTCGCCGAGGCGCTCACGTCGGGCGAGTTCGAACGCCCCGAACAAGTCGTCAGGCAGGCGCTGCGGACATGGCGCGCCGCCTCGGATCGGATGGCCTCGCTGAGGGCCGCCATCGAAGAAGGCGCATCCAGCGGGCCTGGCGTCCCGGCCGAGGACGTCTTCGCCGAACTGGAGGCGCGCTATCGCGCGATGCTGAGCGGACCGGCTTGAAGCCGGTTGTCTTCTCGCCGAGGGCCGCACTCGACCTCCGCGAGATTGGCGACTGGATCGCGCAGGACAGTCCGCGCCGCGCGCTTACGTTCGTCGCAGAGCTTCGGCGCCATGCTCGGCGTATGGGCAATGCGCCTGAGGCCCTGCCGCGCCGAGACGATCTGGCGGACGGCCTGCGGATGGCCGTGCACCGTCCCTATTTGATCTTCTTCCGTATCGAAGCAGACGCCGTGCGGATCGAGCGCGTATTGCACGGTGCGCGCGATCTCAGGGTGTTGTTCGGCGGCGAAGGTTCCTGAACACTCGGCAGCCTCGGCGCTGGCGGCCCCACTTTCCTGGAGGGCAACCTCATCTCGCCCAAAATCACAGCGCCTTCAGGATGCTCTCGACCATCTTCTTGGCGTCGCCGAACAGCATCATGGTGTTGTCGCGGAAGAAGAGCTCGTTCTCGACGCCGGCGTAGCCGGAGCCCATGCCGCGCTTGACGAAGAGCACCGTCGCCGCCTTCTCCACGTCGAGCATCGGCATGCCGTAGATCGGGCTCTGCGGGTCGGTCTTGGCGGCCGGGTTGGTGACGTCGTTGGCGCCGATCACGAAGGCGACGTCGGCGGTCGGGAACTCGGCGTTGATGTCGTCGAGCTCGAACACCTCGTCGTAGGGCACGTTGGCCTCGGCCAGCAGCACGTTCATGTGGCCCGGCATGCGGCCGGCGACCGGGTGGATGGCGTATTTGACCTCGACGCCTTCGGCCTTCAGCTTGTCGGCCATCTCGCGAGCGCATGCTGGGCCTGGGCGACGGCCATGCCGTAGCCGGGGACGATGATCACCTTCGAGGCGTTCTTCAGGATGAAGGCGGCGTCCTCGGCCGAGCCCTGCTTGACCGGCCGGGTCTCCACCTTGCCGGCCGGCCCGGCCGTCTCGCCGCCGAAGCCGCCCAGGATCACCGAGACGAACGAGCGGTTCATCCCCTTGCACATGATGTAGCTGAGGATGGCGCCCGACGAGCCGACGAGGGCGCCGGTGATGATCAGCGTGGTGTTGGCCAGCGTGAAGCCCAGCGCCGCGGCCGCCCAGCCGGAGTAGCTGTTCAGCATCGAGATCACGACCGGCATGTCCGCGCCGCCGATCGGGATGATCAGGGTGACCCCGGCGACCAGCGCGAGGCCGACGACCGCCCAGAACGCCCACTTGGCGTCGCCCCCGCTCATCACCAGCAGGACGATCAGGGCGATGACCGCCAGGCGATCGGCGATGTTGACAGGTGCCGGGCCGGCAGCAGGATCGGCGCGCCCGACATGTTGCCGTTCAGCTTGGCGAAAGCGATGATCGAGCCGGTGAAGGTGACCGCGCCGATGGCGACGCCGATCGAAAGCTCGATCAGGCTCTCCAGCCGGATGCCGGCGCCCTCGGCGATGCCGTAGGCGGCCGGCGCGTAGAGCGCGGCGACGGCGACGAGGCAGGCCGCCAGGCCCACCAGCGAGTGAAACGCCGCCACCAGCTGCGGCATCGCGGTCATGTGCACGCGCCGGGCGATCACCGCGCCGATCGAGCCGCCGATGATCACGCCGCCCAGCATCAGGCCGATGGTGACCGGGTCGAGCAGGCCCTGCGCGGCCAGCGTCGCCAGCGCGGTGACGATCGCCAGCGCCATGCCGATCATGCCCAAGAGGTTGCCGCGCTGGCTGGTGACGGGGCTGGAGAGCCCGCGCAGCGTCAGGATGAAGAGGACGCCGGAGGCCAGATAGGCGAGCGCCGCGAGGTTGGCGTTCACGCTAGGCGGCTCCGCTCAGCGGGTCGTCATCGGCCGTCCGCGCCCGCCGCTGACGCAGCGCAGAGACGCCCTGGAAATAGACCGCGATCAGGAGGGCGACGACGCTCACCGCGCCCGGCGTCGTGCGGCTGGCGTCCAGACCGCCGGCGTGCATGGCGATCGCTGCTTCCGCGAGGCCCACGCCGGTGAAGAAGAGTCCGGCGCCGCTGACCAGCCGGACCGTCTTCCTGAGCATGGCGACCTGCACGAGGTAGATCACCACCGCGGCCGCGGCGCCGGCGAGGCCAAGCCAGTAGAGGACGACGAGCAGCGTCATGGCCGTCGCTCCTTCTTGCGGTACATGCTGAGCATGCGCTGGGTGACCAGGAAGCCGCCGAAGATGTTGACCGAGGCGAGGCCGACCGCCACCGCGCCGGCGCCCTTGGAGATCCACACCGTGTGGTCACCCGGCATGACCTTGGCGGCGGCCGCCAGCAGCGCGCCGACGATGATCACCGAGGAGACCGCGTTGGTGACGCTCATCAGCGGCGTGTGCAGGGCTGGGGTGACGCTCCAGACCACGTAGTAGCCGACGAAGATCGCCAGCACGAAGATCGCCAGGCGAAAGACGGTGGGGTCGACGGCTTCCATGGCGCCCTCCTTCAGACCGGCTTCAAGAGCGCATGGACGATCGCGCCGTCCTTTGCGACCAGCGCCGCCTGCAGGATCTCGTCGTCGAAATCGGGCGCCACCGCGCCATCCTTCATCAGAAGGCCGACGAAGGCGGTAAGGTTGCGGGCGTAGAGCGCCGAGGCGTCGGCGGCGATGCGGCCGGGCAGGTTGGCGATGCCGACGATCTTCACGCCGCCGGTCTCGATGATCTCGCCGGACTTGGCGCCCACCACGTTGCCGCCCTGCTCGACAGCCAGGTCGACCAGCACCGAGCCCGGCTTCATCGAGGCGACGTGCTCGGCGCTGACCAGCTTCGGCGCCAGCCGGCCGGGGATCAGCGCCGTGGTGACGACGATGTCCTGCTTCTTGATGTGCTCGCCGACCAGGGCGGCCTGCTTGGCCTGGTAGGCCTCGCTCATCGGCTTGGCGTAGCCGGAGGCGGTCTCGGCGGCCTTGAACTCCTCGTCCTCGACCGCGACGAACTTCGCGCCAAGGCTCTCGACCTGCTCCTTGGCGGCGGGCCGCACGTCGGTGGCGGTGACGACGGCGCCCAGCCGCCGCGCGGTGGCGATCGCCTGCAGACCGGCGACGCCGGCGCCCATCACGAACACCTTGGCCGGGGCGATGGTGCCGGCCGCGGTCATCATCATCGGCAGCGCGCGGCCATAGACCTCGGCCGCCTCGATCACCGCCCGGTAGCCGGCGAGGTTGGCCTGGCTGGAGAGGGCGTCCATCACCTGGGCGCGAGTGATGCGCGGCACTAACTCCATGGCGAAGACGGTGGCGCCGTGCCTGGCCAGCGCCTCCAGCGTCTCGCGGTCCTGGAACGGATTGAGCAGGCCGACGACGATCGCGCCCGCCTTCAGCGCCGCGATCTCCTCGTCGGTCGGCCCGCGCACCTTCAGGAGAATGTCGGCGCCGCGCGATCGTCTCGGCCGCCCCGGCCACGACTTGCGCGCCGGCGGCCTCGTAGTCGGCGTCGGTCGCCGCCGCGGCGCGGCCGGCGCCGGCTTCCACCCCACCTCGAGACCCAGCGCGATCAGCTTCTTGGCCGCGTCCGGGGTCACCGCGACGCGCGTCTCGCCCGCGCGGCGCTCCTTGGTGACGGCGAGGACGGGCATTTCACGGCCCCTTTGGGCGGCGGAAAGGTTACGCGCGGCCGGGTTTTGGCCCGCGACTCAGCCGCCTGTCCAGCGGCGGCAGTCTAGTGCGCCGGCGCGGGCTTGGAGCGCAGGAAAACGACGCCGACGGTGAGCAGCGCCGCCCCGGCGATCAGCCCGGGGAGGACGCCGGCCCGCACGCAGAACCACAGCACCAGCATGACCAGCAGCACGGCCACGGCGAGCGAGCCCCACTTCATCATCTTCCCGAACAGACTGAAGGTGGCGACCTGCTCGGTGATGTCCATGGTCGCCTGGGTGTAATCGTGGACGGCTTCGCTCATCGAAGGGGGGACTCCGCGGAGATTGTGGGATGCGCGGCGGGTGCTACACGACGCTCAGGCCGGCCACAAGGCCAGCAGGGTGCGTAAGGACGCCACAAGCGCGAGCGGCTGATCCACCATGATGTGGTGCTCGCTATCCGGGATCGCGATGGATGGCACGCCGCCGGGCAGGAAATCGGCCTGCTGCCCCATTTCGCGGCGCTGCATGATGGCCGAGCGGGCGCCGACGATCTGCGCCATCGGCACGGCATGCTTGTGGGCGACGGCCTGCATGGCGCTGCGGTCGAGCTTGGCCCACAGGAACGGATCGAACTTCCAGGTCCAGCCCTCGCCGGAGCCGTCCGGCATCGGCGCGCGCTTCATCGAGCGGCGGGCGATGAAGTCGGCCACGTAGAGGTTGCCGGGGACCTGCGGCGGCATGAAGCGGAAGCGGGTCAGCGCCTCTTCCTGCGTCGCGTAAATTCGGTTGGGCTGGGTGCGGCGCGGCGGACCGCGGTGGAAGTGCGAGCCGGCGCGCTGGGCCTCCTTGGCCCACTGCTCCTCCTGCTCGCTTGGTCGGCGGGCCCCCGAAGCCGGTGTCGACCAGCACCGCCGCGCGCATCCGCTCCGGGTGCATGCCGGCCGAGTAGAACACCTGCGAGCCGCCGAACGAGTGGCCGATGTAGATCGGCTTTTCCGCCGCCTCGTAGAGCCCGGCGGCCTTCGCGCATTCCCAGATCTCGTTCGCGAAGCCTTCGAAGGTGTAGGTCTCGCGCCAGTCGCTGTCGCCCATGCCCGATAGCGAGATCGCCGCGACGCGATAGTGGTCGGCGAGGAACGGCGCGATGAAGCTCCACCAGTCGGCGTGGGCGCTGTTGCCGTGCACGAAGATCAGGCCGGGCTTGCCGACCTCGCCCCAGGCCAGCAGCTCGATATTGGCGCCGTCCACCGGAACCAGCTTGCGCTCGGGCGCCTGCGCCAGCGCCCACTCGAACCAGGCCGGCGCGGGGGGTTTCTCGCCGTTGAACTTCGCCAGCGGCGAGGCGATCTCCGGCGGCAGGTCGGGCTGCAGCCGGACCGGCTCGTCGTCGTCGAGCTTCTCGTCGACCTGGGGTGAGGGGTTCGCGCGCTGATCGTCGGCCATGAACCTGACTAACAACCGTTTGAAAAATGGCAAGCGCGCGGGACGACTTGACGCGTCGCGGGCGGGGCGCAGACTCCTGCGCAAGCACTATGGAGCAGTCGCACATGGCCACCCGCGCCCGCCGCAAACTGGAGGTCGTCGAGACCGGGCTCAGGCCAAAGACGATCGGCATCCGGCCGCTCAACCCGGTGATCGGCGCGGAGATCGAAGGCGTCGACCTCTCGCAGCCGCTCGCCGAGGCGCAGTTCGCCGAGATCGAGGCCGCGTTCAACGCCCACCATGTGCTGATCTTCCGCGACCAGACGATCGCCCGAGAGGACCACAAGCGCTTCGGCCGCCGCTTCGGGCCGCTGCACGTGCACCCCTATCACCTGAAGGACACGCTGCCGGAGCACGCGTTGGGTCAGGCCGAAACCGGCCCGGCGCGCGATCCGGAGATCCTGGTGGTGAAGGCGGACCAGGCCTCGCGGTTCGTCGCCGGCGAGGAGTGGCACACCGACGTCAGCTGCGACGCCGAGCCGCCGATGGGCTCGATGCTCTACATCACCCAGACCCCCGAGAGCGGCGGCGGCGACACCTGCTTTGCCTCGACGATCCGCGCGTTCGAGGCGCTATCGCCGACGCTGCAGAGCGTTTCTGCAGACGCTGACGGCGACGCACGACGGCGCCAAGCCCTACAGCGGCGGCTATGGCCAGACGGCGCCGGACGGCGGCTGGCCGAAGACCAGCCACCCCGTTGTCGTCCGCCATCCGGGCAACGGGCGCCAGTCGCTGTTCGTCAACCGCGGCTTCACCACCCGGATCAACGAGCTCGACCGCAAGGAGAGCAACGCGCTCTTGGAGTTCCTGTGGAGCCACGTCGAGCAGCACGTGGAGTTCCAGTGCCGGATCCGCTGGGAGCCCAACACGCTGGTGTTCTGGGACAACCGCTGCACCCAGCACCACGCGGTCTGGGACTACTACCCCTTCTCACGCTACGGCGAGCGCGTCTCGATCGTCGGCAGCCGGCCGGTGGCTTAGGGCTTCGGCGCCGCTGGGGCCGGCGGCGGGCGGGGCGGGGCGTTGGGATCGGCCTGGCCGAGGCCGACGAGCTCGCCCGATGCCAGCACGTGGCCGCCCATCGCCGCCGCCAAGGCGTCGTAGCTCAGGCCCGGATCGGCGGGGATCGTCTGATCGAGGGCGAAGACCTGGAAGTGATAGTGGTGCTTCGGCCCCGGCGGCGTGTGCGGACCCATGTAGGCGTGGTTCGGGCCGCGGACGTTGGGCCCGAAGCTGGCGCCGGGCGGCGGCGCGGTCATGCCGGCCGCCAGCTTGGTGACGCCTGCGGGGATGTCGTACATCGACCAGTGCAGCAGCGGCCCGCCGCGGAAGTTCACGTCGGCGTCCTGCATGATCACCACGAACGTGCGCGTGCCGTAGGGGCCCTTGGTCCAGGCGAGGCCCGGGAAGATGTTGCCGCGGTACTGGGTGTTCTCGAACGGGATGTCGCCGCCGGGCTTGAACGCCGGCGAGGAGACGCTGAGCGTCTTGCCGCTCTTGGCCGGGAAGTTGGTCAGCGCCAGACCGGGCGCGGCCGGCGGCGGCGCGGGCGCCTGGGCGAGCGCGGCGAGCGGGGCGGTCAGCAGCGCAGCAGCGGCGAGCGCGGTCAACAGAGCGGCGCAGCCCAGAGCTCGCGGGGCAATGGCGCATTCGATCGTTCCTCCCAGCCTCTGTTTTCGCGCCGTCTTGCCAGAATTGACGTCCGGCGGCCAGGAAGCTGGCGAACCCCTCGGGAGGCGCGAATGCAGACCGGCTCATGCCTGTGCGGCGCGGTGAAGTACGAGATCGCGGGCGCGCTCGAGCCCATCCAGCTCTGCCACTGCTCGATGTGCCGGCGCGCCTCCGGGACGGCGTTCGCCGCCAACATGCCGGTCAGGGCGGCCGACTTCCGCATCGTCGCCGGCGAGGCCAGCCTGAGAGCCTACGAGAGCCGGCCGGGCAAAGAGCGGGTGTTCTGCCGCGAGTGCGGCTCGCCGATCCTCAGCCGCAGCCGCGGCGATCCGGGCATGGTGCGGGTGCGGGCCGGCACGCTGGACGATCCCGCGCCGACCCACGCCGCCTTCCACTTCCACGTCGCGTCGAAAGCTTCCTGGCTGCCGATCACCGACGACCTGCGTCAGTATCCGGGGGCGAGGCCGTAGTAACTCCATCTCCGCTCTCCCCCGCGGAAGCGGGGGCCCAGGCTTTTTCTGCAAGCCGCCGCGCCCTTCGACAAAACACCTGGGTCCCCGCTTCCGCGGGGAAGAGCGGATTGGGGGAACCCTACTCCGACATTGCCGGCTCGTAGAAGCGGTCCATCATCCGCCACTGGAAGTCGACCAGGTTCGGATAGTTCTCGGCGGCCTGGCGGATCGTGGTGTCGAAGAACGGCGTCGCCGCGCTGGCAGTGAAGGCGAACAGGGTCGCGTCCATGCTGCAGGGCCGCTCGCCGAACAGGAACGGCTTGTCGCCGAGCAGGTCCGACGCCGCCGCGAAGTCGCGCGAGGCCAGATCGGCGATCTCGCCGGCGGCGTGGCGCCCGAACCCCTGGCCGTAGAGCGTCTGCTTCACGCCTTCCTGCCGCTCGTGCTTCACCGCGTCGGGCATGCCGGCGAAGAACTGCGCCGGGCCCTTCTCGAAGTTCTCGTCGATCGCCCAGCGGGCGTGGACGATCGCCCAGTAGAGATGATCCTCCAGCATCCGCTCCATCGCCCACCCGAGGCTGCGCTGATGCGGCGTCAGATGCGCATCGAGGTCGACGCCGTGGGCGCGCTTCAGGTGATCGAGGATGAAGACGCTGTCGCCCAGCACCACCTCGCCGTCGCGGATGAAGGGGATCTTGCCCTTCGGCGCCTCGCGCGGATCGGCGCGCTCGAAGCAGAACGGCAAGCCAGACATCTTCAGCTGGGTCATCGTCTTCAGCACGAACGGGCTGGGGTCCGGCAGGCCGAACAGCGGACCGAAACCGTAGAGCTTGAGCATGGCTGGCGCCTCCTTGATCGAGGCCCTTTCTACGCGCGCGACTGACAGCATCATGTCAGCAGCGACCGGCGTTCCCCTAACACTGTTCTGCCCGTTATGTAGGGGCTGCGGCGGAGTTTTTCACCCCGCTCCTAATCCTCCCCTGCAGGGAGGATTAGTTGCCCGAGACGCTGTCCACCTTACCGAAGATCGCGCCCAGCCGTGTCAGCACCTCGGGCGGCAGCGGCGGGCCTTGGATCGCCGCCACGTTGGCCTTCAGGTGCTCCGGATCGCCGGTGCCGGTCAGCACCACGTGGGCGCCGGGCTCGTGGCGGCAGAAGCGGTAGGCCGCCTCGACGACGGCCTGCCCGTCGCCGAGGAAGCCGAGTGGATCGGCCGCGTCGACGCTGCTCGCTTCGATCTCGCCGCGCTCGATCAGCTGGCCGACCACCTTCTTCAGCTCGTCCGGCCGGCTGAGCGCCTCGCGCACCGCGAACATGATCAGCGTGCCGACGTCCTTCTCGCGCGTGGCCGGGAACACGCGCTGCCGGGCCGACGGGTTCAGCAGGTTGAAGCCGACCATCACCACGTCGAAAAGGTCGTCGGCCAGGCACTCGCGGAACATCGCATGGCCGGTGTCGCCGCCGAACTGCTCGCTGATCGCCAGGAACCGCAGCTTGCCCGCCGCCTGCTGGCGCTTCAGCTCCGGAACCATCACGTCGCGGGCGTGGGCGTACTGGGCAGGCGTGACGCCGTGCAGGTGGAAGATGTCCACGCGGTCGGTGTCGAGCTTCTTCAGACAATCGTCGACGTAGCGGGCCATGTCGGCGGCGCTCATCAGCTCGGCCCCGCGGCCGATGCCGGCCTTCGAGGAGATCACCGCCTCGTCGCGCCGGCCCTTGACCCCCAGCCCGACCGCCTCCTCGGTGCCGTAGGCGCGGGCGGTGTCGATGAAGGTGATCCCGAGGTCGAGGCCGCGGCGCACCATGTCGGCGGCGTGGTGGACGTCCTTGCCCTTGGCCATGCCGAGCCGGCTGTGTCCGCCGCAGCCGAGGCCGGCGACGGACACCGTGAGCCCGGTGCGGCCGAGCCGTACCGTCTGCATCGTCAGCTCCCTCAGGGGCGCCGGTCGGTCATCGCGGCGTAGATCGCGGCGGCCGACTGCTCCCGGACCGCCGGGTTGCCGGCGGCGGTCTGCGAGCCGGCGACGTTCTGGATCATGCCGATGACGATCATGTCGTTGACCGGATCGATCCAGAACCAGGTGCCGAACGCGCCGCCCCAGTAGAAGCTCTGGATCCCCTGCGAGGTCTTGGCCGCGGCCGGATCCTCGACGATGGCGAAGTCCATGCCGAAGCCGAGACCCGTGGTGTCGGGCGAATAGAGGGTGACGTTGACGCCGGGCTCGAGCACGCTGGTGTGCATCAGCCGCACGGTCTCGGGCTTCAGGTAGCGGCGGCCGGCGAACTCGCCGCCGTTCAGGATCATCTGGGCGAAGCGCCAGTAGTCCTCGATGGTGGAGACCAGGCCGCCGCCGCCCGCCAGGAACTTCGGCTTGGCGGTGTTGAAAAGGTTCTCCGGCCCCGCGGCGCGGATGACGCCCGCCTCGTCGTACTTGTGGATGCGCGAGACGCGCGCCGACTTGGCCGGATCGACCCAGAAGCCGGTGTCCTGCATGCCGAGCGGCGCGAAGAGGCGCTCTTCGAAGAATTCGTCGAGCCCCTGGCCGCTAAGCTGCTCGATCAGGTAGCCCTGGATGTCGACGCTCGGCCCGTAGCGCCAGTCAGTCCCCGGCTGGAACGACAGCGGCAGCTTCGCCAGCTGGTCGATCATGTCCTGCAGGTCGCCGGCGCGCAGGTTGACGCCCTTGTCCGCATACTCTCCGGCGCGGCCGAAGCCGGCGGTGTGGCTCATCAGCTGGGCCATCGTCATCGGCCGCGCCTGCGGGACAGGATCGCCGTCCTTGCGCCGCACCAGAAGGCCCTCGAACGCCGGGATGTGCTTGGCGACCGGGTCGTCCAGCGTCCACTTGCCCTCTTCCCAGAGCATCATCATGGCCGCGCCGGTGATCGGCTTGGTCATCGAGGCGATGCGGAAGATGCTGCCCGCCTGGACCGGCTTCGGGTCGGAGACGTCGAGCACGCCATAGGCGTCGAGGTTCACGACCTCGCCGTGGCGCGAGACGAGCGTGACGACGTTGGCGAGCTTCTTTTCGTCGACCAGCCGGTGGAACCCGGCGTTGAAGGCGGCGAGGCCCTGCTCGGTGAAGCCCTGAAGGTTTGCGGCGCCGCCGGTCGTGGCGACTTGGGCGACGGCGGCTTGATCGTCCGGCATGTTCAAATTCCCTAATGAATGGTCTTGGCATGCCCCGGGTATGTTCCAGAGATGCCCCGCCCTCTTGCCAGAGATCGGCGGGCGCCGCCAGGGAACGCTCGTGGGAAACGCCGACACTCGCGCCGTGGAGACGCCGCCATGCTGAAGATCGCCCTCATCGACGACTACGCCCACGTGGCGCTTCAGAGCGCCGACTGGTCGCGGCTGGACGGGAAGGCCGAGATCACCGTCTTCGATGCGCATCTGACCAAGGACGAGGCGGCGCGCGCGCTGGCGCCGTTCGACGTCATCTGCACGATCCGCGAGCGGATGGCCTTCCCGCGCAGCCTCATCGAGCGGCTGCCGAACTTGAAGCTGATCACCATCGTCGGCATGCGGCTCACCAACCTCGATCTCGACGCGGCGAGCGAGCGCGGCGATCATCGTCGCCCACTCCGGCCGCAATCCGGCCTTCGCCAACACCGCGGCGGCGACGCCGGAGCTGAGCTGGGGCCTGCTGATCGCCACCGTCCGGCATCTCGCCGCGCAGGACCGCCGCATGCGGGTCGGCCTCTGGCAGAACCAGGTGGGGACGATCCTCGCGGGCAAGTCGTTGGGCCTCCTGGGCCTCGGGCGCATCGGCAAGCGCATGGCCCACTACGGCAAGGCGTTCGACATGCAGGTGATCGCCTGGAGCCAGAACCTCACCGAAGAGGCCGCCGCGGCCGAGGGCGCGCGGCGGGTGGAGAAGGACGTGCTTTTCGCCGAGGCCGACGTGGTCTCGATCCACCTGGTGCTGAGCGAGCGCACGCGCGGGCTCGTCACGGCGCGCGAGCTGGCGCTGATGAAGCCGAGCGCCTTCCTGATCAACACCTCGCGCGGGCCGATCGTGGTCGAGGCCGACCTGATTGCGGCGCTGCGCGCGGGGACGATCGCCGGCGCGGGCCTTGACGTCTACGACCAGGAACCGCCGCCGCCCGACCACCCGTTCCGGTCGATGGACAACGTCACCCTCACCCCGCACCTCGGCTACGCCACCCATGAGACCCTGACCGCCTTCTATTCGGACAGCCTCGACGCCATCGTCGCCTTCGCCGACGGCGCGCCGATCCGCGTGAGCAACCCCGAGGCGCTGGAGCGGATGCGCTCTTAGCTCGACCCACGCAGCCCCAGCCTCCGTCATGGCCGACCGTCAGTGTCGGCCACCCAAGAACACGCGAGCAGCCATGGCCGCGCTCGTGCGCGGCCACTCGAACCAAGGTGTTCATGGGTCGCCGGGACTGACGCCCGGCGATGACGGAATTGGGATTGGCGGGACCAGGGAGGACTAGCTGTTGTCGTCGCGCTTGGCGTCGCCGGGCGTGTCTTTCGTCACGTCGTGGGCGGCGTGGCGGGCGTCGCCGGCGGCGCCTTGCGCGGCGGACTTCGCCTGGTCGCCCGCACTATGCACCTCCTTGGCGAAGTCGTGGCCGGCGGCCTTCAGATCGGATTCGGCGGCCTTAACCTCGGGATCGTGGGCGATCTTGCCCGCCTCATGGCTGACGTCGTGCCCGGCGCTCTTCAGGTCCTGGCCGACGTCGGCGCTGTCATGCCGCGAGCAGCCGCCGGCGCAACCGAGCGCGAAGGCGAGGGCGAGCGCGACGGGAACGGAACGACGGCTGACGTGCATCGTGGAATCTCCCTCCGAAGCGGAGGCGTACCCGGAACGGGCGCCGGCGGGGCCGGTTCCAAGCGGCGCGGCGGCGTTCGTGGGCTTGCGCCGGCGCGGCGCGCCGCTAAACGGCGTTGCCCATGCGCCTCGCCTTCCTCGGCACGCCGGACTTCGCCGTCGCCAGCCTCGCGGCCATCGTGGCGGCGGGCTTCGAAGTGGTCTGCGTCTACTCCCAGCCGCCGGCGCCGCGCGGCCGCGGCAAGAAGCTGACCGCCTCGCCGGTGCAGGCGTTCGCCGAGGCGCACGGGATCCCGGTCCGCACGCCGGCCTCGATGCGCGCCCCCGAGGCGATCGCGGGGTTCGAGGCGCTGCGGCTCGACGCCGCGGTGGTGGTGGCGTTCGGCCAGATCCTGCCGCGCGAGGTGCTGGAGGCGCCGCGGCTCGGCGCGTTCAACCTGCACGCCTCGCTGTTGCCGCGCTGGCGCGGGGCCGCGCCGATCCAGCGCGCGATCATGGCCGGCGACAAGGCGAGCGGCGTCGCCGTGATGCGGATGACCGAGGGGCTCGACGAGGGCCCGACGCTGGCCGTCGAGCGGCTGCGGATCGACGCGCTGGAGACCGCCGGCACGCTGCACGACCGCCTGGCGGCGGCGGGCGCGGCGCTTCTGGTGAAGACGTTGCCGCGCATCGACGACGGAACCGCGGTCGAAACGCCGCAGCCGGCCGAGGGCGTCACCTACGCCAAGAAGATCCGGCCGCGCGAGACCCGGATCGACTGGCGCAAGCCCGCCGCCGAGGTCGACCGCCAGATCCGCGGCCTCGCGCCCTTCCCAGGCGCCTGGTTCACCGCCGAGGGCGAGCGCGGTCCGGTGCGGATCAAGGCGCTGCTGAGCTGCGTCGAGGACGGCGCAGGCGCGCCGGGCGAGGTGCTGGACGAGCGGCTGCTGATCGCCTGCGGCAAGGGCGCGGTGCGCGTGCTCGCGGCCCAGCGCGAGGGGCGCGGCGCGCAGGGCCTGGACGACTTCGTACGCGGCTTCCGCCTCACCAGGATCGCCGCCTGATGCCGCGCTACCGGCTCGATCTCGAATACGACGGCGGGCCCTACAAGGGCTTCCAGGCGCAAGGCGCGCTGCCGACCGTGCAGGCCTCGATCGAGCGCGCGGTGAAGGCCTTCTCGGGCGAGAGCCTGCGCCTGCAGGCGGCCGGGCGCACCGACACCGGCGTCCACGCGCTGCACCAGGTGGTCCACATCGATCTGGCGCGCGACTGGCGCCCGGAGGTGGTGCGCGACGCGCTGAACGCGCACCTGGTCCCGGAGCCGATCGCGGTGACGGCGGCCGCGCTCGCGGCGGAGGGCTTCCACGCCCGCTTCTCGGCGAAGCGGCGGCGCTACCTCTACCGGATCGTCAACCGCATGGCGCCGCCGAGCCTCGAGAAGGGCCGCGTCTGGCACCTCAAGAAGCCGCTCGACGAAGCGGCGATGGGCGTGGCGGCGAGGGCCCTCGTCGGCCACCACGACTTCACGACGTTCCGCGACGCCGACTGCCAGGCGAAGACGCCGATGAAGACGCTCGACGTGGCGGAGGTCTGGCGCGAGGGCGACGAGGTGCGGCTCGCTTTCGCCGCCCGCTCGTTCCTGCACCGCCAGGTCCGCTCGATGACCGGAAGCCTCGCCGAAGTCGGCGCCGGCCGCTGGACGGCGGGCGACCTGAAGGCCGCGCTGGAAGCCAGGGACCGCACGGCGTGCGGCCCGGTCGCGCCGGCGGAGGGGCTCTATCTGGCGGGCGTGGAATACTAAAGTAGCTTCGCCCGACACCTTCTCCCGCGAGGGGAGAAAGAAACCTCAGTAGTCCAGGCTCGGGTACCAGTCGGGCTCGCGGCCTTCGGGGGTCATGTCGAGGACGGACCACAGCGGCGTCAACTCCGGCGCGCCGCGCGGGTCCTGGCCTGGGTCGGCGCTGTCGCCCGTCATCTCGCCCGACCAGAAGTGGCGGATGGTCCCGTCGCGCCGCGTGAAGACGTTGAAGCCGGGAATCTCGCTGCCGTTCGGCAAGATGCCGTAGTAGTCGCGCGAATAGGCGTCGTTGAGATCGCGGTAGAGCCGCAGGTTTCGCCAGCCGCGCTCGGCCTTGAACGCCTTCAGCGTCTCGATCGGCGAGCGGGCGATCACCACCAGCGCGATCTTCTGGCCAATCTCGGCGGCGTTGCCGTCGAGCGGCCCAAGCAGCGCCGTGCACATCGGGCACGGGCGCTCGCGCTGCGGGCCGAACATGAAGCTGTAGGCAGCCAGCGTCTCCTTGTCCCCGAACAGGCCTGCGAAGTCGGTCTCGCGGCCGTCCTCGCCCTGGAAGCGGTAGTCGCCGGTGACCGGTCCGCCGGGCGGCAGCCCAGCACGCTGGGCGGCGACGCGGGCGGTCATGCGGCGCAGCTCGATCTCCTGGGCCAGCAGCGCGGTGCGCGCGGCCCGGTAGTCGGCGCTCTCGTTCGGAAAGCGGATCGGCGTCTCCCGGGCCAGCTGCTCGGCGGGCGTGAGGGTGTCGTTACGCGCGTCCATGGCGGTCTCCTCTGAAGGCGCTCGGCTGCCATCCTAGCGCTGCTCGGCGCCAGGATTCGGTCAGCACTGCCTTAGGACGAACGACCGACGCGCGGAGCGACAACCCGCCGGGCTTTGGCCTAGTGGCGCAGCCGGGGATCCCGAACGCGCGCGCCGCGGCAGCGGTGCGCACCGTCGAACCGCCGGTCGGGGACCGCGCCGCGGACGTAGAGCCGGCGCTCGCCGAACCACACCTCGACGCCGACATGCTTGGCCGAGCCCTCCAGCAGGTCGGCGGCTATGGCCTTGGCCATGCGCTCGTCGCAGGCGGTGACCAGGTGCAACGCCGGCGGCAGGTCTAGCTGGTGCAGGAAAATCCGGAACGTCAGCAAGGTCGCGCAGCCCCCTCGGGCGCGACTCATAGGTCTGCCAAATCCGCCAAGTCGAACGGCCTCACCCGGCAGGCGACTTAGGGGCGCCTCAGCTTGCGTCGGCGGGCATACAGAACTTCAGGTGGAGAGCACGCCGGGACACGCGCGCCCGCCGCGATCGGCTGGCACAGCGTGCCGGTCTCTGCCAGGAACACGGGGGCGACCAACACGGGGAAACGTCATGCGGCCCGCCAACTTCGACCAGCTTGCCGAGCAGCTGCGCAACTGGGGCCGGTGGGGCGAGGCGGACCAGCGCGGGGCGCTCAACCACATCGGACCAGAGACGCTGAAGAACGCCGCCGCCGAGGTGCGCGACGGCAAGCTCTTCAACCTCGGCCTCGCCTTCGACCGCAACGGCCCGCAGCTGGGGCGCGGACGGTTCAACCCGATGGTCTACCCGACCGACCTCTTCACGCCGCTGAACCCCGCCGTGCCTGGCGTCTGCTTTTCCGACGACGTCATCCACATGCCGCTGCAGTGCGCGACGCAGTGGGACGCGCTCGGCCACGTCCACTACGACGGCCAACTCTACAACGGCTGCAGCGCGCGCGAATGCCTGACCGAGAAGGGTGCGCTGAAGATGGGGATCAACCACCTGGCCGCGCCCGGCATCGTCTCGCGCGGCGTGCTGGTGGACATCGCGCGGCTGAAGGGCGTCGAGCGACTGCCGCTCGACTACGCGATCACCGTCGACGACCTGAACGCCGCCTGCGAGAAGGAGGGCCTCAGCGTCGGCGCCGGCGACATCCTCCTGGTGCGCACCGGCCATATGCTGCGCTTCACCGCCGATCAGGACCGCGCCGGCTTCATGGGGCTGCAGCCCGGCCTCAGTTACGCCTGCGCCGAGTGGGCGCACGACAAGTCGCTGGCCGCGGTGGCCGCCGACAACATGGCCGTCGAGCTCCTGCACCCGGAGGTCTTCGCCTCCGAGGCGCCGCTGCCGTTCCACATGCTGGCGCTGCGCGACATGGGCATGCCGCTGGGCGAGATGTTCAACACCGAGGCGTTGGCCGCCGACTGCGCCGCCGACGGCCGCTATTCGTTCATGCTCAGCGCCCCGCCGCTGGAAGTGACCGGCGGCTTCGGCTCCCCGGTCAACCCGCTGGCGCTGAAGTAGCAGGGGCCGGCTGGGGCGGTCCGCAGGAAGAGAGCGGCGGCCGACGCTCCGACGGGCGCGGGCCGGTGTCGGGTCCGCTGGGTCGCTCCGGGGTAGTGTCTCTTTCAAACTGAGACACTGCCCGCTCCGGTCAGGGCTTGACAATTCGGGCGCCTTGTTCTCTATATGTTCCTTCGGCGCCCGCGCCGGCCCCGGTCTTTGAAATCGTCAATCTGAGGAATGAGGCCCCGCCGCGACGCCGCCACCCGGGCTCCGTTATCAACGGCGATTTACGGTCAACGGTGCGAGGCAATCCAGGCGAGCGACCGCTAGAGCCCCAGCCTTCGCGCCTTGGCGGCAATGGCGAGCGCCAGGCGCTCGGCGATCAGCTGGTCCGGGGCGCCGGTCTGCTTGCAGGCGCGGTCGGCGGCCAGCACCTCGGGCTGCACCTCGGCGAGCTGGCCGAGGTCCCAGGCCCTGGCCTGGCGCAGGAACTCGCGCTCGTTCTTCCAGAACACGCCGGACGCCTTGGCCGCTTCCGCGAGCTCGGCGCCGGCCGCGCGCAGCGTGGCGGTGCGGCGCAGCCGGGCGAGGTGCTGGCTCATCGCGCGCACCGCGGCCGGCCCGCCCTCGCCTTCCTGCGCGGCGCGGCGCAGCCCGGCCTGCGCGGCGGCGAGGCGCCCGCCGAACGCGTCCTGCGCGGCGTCGGCGAGCGAGGCCTCCGGCTCGACGCCGAGGAAGTCAGTCAGGTCGTCCGCCGTGCCGACCGCGCCGCTGCCGGGGCCGAGGTAGAGCGCGAGCCGCTCGATCTCGCGGCGGGCGACGCCGCGCTCGTGCGGCAGGCGGCGAACGAAGAGGTCGAGCGCGTCGGTGGTCAGCGACACCTTGTCCTTGGCGAGCGCCTCGCGGGCCAGCCGCGCCAGGTCGCCGATCTCGTCCTCGTAGCAGGGGATGGCGACGGCGGCGGCCTGCTTCTCGGCGGCGCGTCGCAGAGCCGAGGTGCGGTCGAGATTGCCCGCCTCGATCAGGAAGAAGGCCTCGGGGTTGAAGTCGCCGGCGGCATGCCGCTCGAGCGCCTCGGCGGCGAGGCGATCGGGTCCGGCGCGCTCGGTGGAGAGCCTGAGGCGCACGAGGCGGCGCCCGCCCATCAGCGAATAGGCCATCAGCTCGTCGGCGAGGCGGCCCGGATCGTCGTCGAGGTCGCTGTCGCTGACGAGGGCGGTGTCGAACGGATCGTCGGGCCGCTCGGCGACCTTCAGGGCGAGCTCCTGGGCCCGCTCGCGCACCACCCCGAAGTCCCGCCCGAAGATCAGCGCGGCGCGCACGGACTTGTCCGGCGCGGCGAGGAACCGCTCGACGTCGGGGCGGCGGTTCAGCAGCATGTCACGCAGTCCTCAGCTGGCGTGCTGGCCGGCCATCCAGGCGGCGACCTGCACCTCGACCTTCTGGGCGGCGTCGGAGGCCAGCCGGTTCTGCACGTCCTCGGCCGCCGCGATGCCGGCGTAGGGCTGGGTCGCCGAAGTCGTAGCTGATGTTGCTGAACACCGTGCCGGTGTGGACCTGCTTGCCGCTGGAAAGGTCGGTGAGGCTGTAGGCGACCTTCAGGTCGAACTCGTAGCGCTGGGCGACGTCGTTGGCGGAAAGGCCGTGCGCCTGGCGCACCTCGGTCAGCACCATCTCCAGCTTGTAGAGCGGCGCCTGGCCCTTGGCGTGGCCGAAGTCGTCGTCGAGGCTCTCGCCCATCAGGTAGCCGATGCGCCCCTGCGGCGCGACCACCTGGATGTGCTGCAGGCCGGTCCCGACGCCCGGCTCGGCGTACATCGGCGTGAAGCCGCAGCCGCCCAAAGCCAGCGCGATGGGCGCCGCGAGGGCGGCCGCGATCCGCGCAGGGAGCCGCGCCCGTCTCATGCCGCCACGATGTTGACGATGCGGTCCTTGACCACGATCACCCGCCGGATGCTGAGGCCCTCAAGGCGCCGCGCAATCTCCGGATCGTCAAGCACGATCTTCTCGACCTCGGCTTCCGAGGCGCCGGCGCCGGCGCGGATCTCGCCGCGCCGCTTGCCGTTGATCTGCACCGGCAGCACCCGCTCCTCGTCCTCGGCGAGCGCCGGATCGTAGGTGGGCCACGGCGCGGCGGCGACCAGGCCGTCCTCGCCCAGCCGCTGCCAGCACTCCTCGGCCAGGTGCGGCGCGAACGGCGCGATCAGCCGGGCCAGCGCGGACAGCGCCTCGCGCCGCGCCGCGTCGCCTTCCGGGTGCTGGCGCAGCACGCCGACGAACGCGTGCAGCCGGGCGATGGCGCTGTTGAAGCGCCAGCCCTCGATCGCGTCGGTGACCGCCTTGATCGCCTTGTGGGTCGCCCGGCGCAGCTCGGTCTCGCGCGCGGCGTCGGCGGCTCGATCATCGGCTCGGCGTCGAACTCGGCCCAGACGAGGTTCACCAGCCGCCAGGCGCCCTCGACGCCGGCGGAGGTCCACTGCACGTCGCGCTCAGGCGGCGAGTCCGAGAGCACGCACAGGCGCGCGGCGTCGACGCCGTAGGTGTCGGCCATGTCGGCCGGCGCGACGACGTTGCGCTTGGACTTCGACATCTTCTCGATGTCGCCGATCGTCACCGGCTCGCCGTTGCGCCTCAGCCGCGCGCGCCGCGTGGCGCCTTCGGAGGCGATCTCCACCTCCGCCGGGCTCAACCCATTCGCCGTTCTGGCGCCGGTAGGTCTCGTGGGTGACCATGCCTTGGGTGAAGAGGCCGGCGAACGGCTCGTCGATCGACAGCAGGCCCTCGTCGCGCAGCGCCTTGGTGACGAAGCGCGCATAGAGCAGGTGCAGCACCGCGTGCTCGATGCCGCCGATGTACTGGTCGACCGGCAGCCAGTAGTCGGCCGCCGTCCTTGTCGATCGGCGTCGGCGCGTTCGGGATTGGCGTAGCGGGCGAAGTACCAGGACGAATCGACGAAGGTGTCGAGCGTGTCGGTCTCGCGCTCGGCCGGGCCGCCGCATTGCGGGCAGGTGGTGTGCGTCCAGGTCGGATGCCGCGCCAGCGCGTTGCCCGGGCGGCTGAAGTCCATCCCCTCGGGCAGCTTCACCGGCAGGTCAGCCTCGGGGACGGGGACGATGCCGCAATGGCCGCAGTGGACCACCGGGATCGGGCAGCCCCAGCCGCGCTGGCGGGCGATGCCCCAGTCGCGCAGACGATAGACGGTCGCCCCCTCGCCGAGGCTCAGGCTCTCGGCGCGCGCGATCGCCGCGGCCTTGGCGGCCTCGATGTCGAGCCCGTCCATGAAGTGCGAGTTGAAGATGCGGCCCTGGTCGACGTAGGCCTCGTCGCCGACCTGAAAGGTCGCGGGGTCCTCGCCGGGCGGCAGCACCACCGGCGTGACCGGCAGGCGCGTACTTGCGGGCGAAGTCGAGGTCGCGCTGGTCGTGCGCCGGGCAACCGAAGATGGCCCCGGTGCCGTAGTCCATCAGGATGAAGTTCGCGATCCAGACCGGCAGGCGCCAGGTCGGGTCGAACGGGTGGAGCACCCGCAGCCCGGTGTCGAAGCCCAGCTTCTCGGCGGTCTCGATCTCGGCCTCCGAGGTGCCGCCCTTGCGGCATTCCGCGACGAAGTCGGCGACGCGCGGATCGGCGCCGGCCAGCGCCTCGGTCAGCGGGTGGTCGGGCGACAGCGCCACGAAGCTCGCGCCGATAGAGGGTGTCCGGGCCGGGTGGTGTAGACGGTGACGCCGTCGCCGAAGCCCGCGCCGGGCGTCGTCCGCGAACGGGAAGGTCAGGCGCAGGCCCTTCGACTTGCCGATCCAGTTCTCCTGCATCAGCGCGCACCTTCTCGGGCCAGCGGTCGAGCGTCTTCAGGCTCTCCAGCAGCTCGTCGGCGTAGTCGGTGATGCGCAGGAACCACTGGTTCAGCTTGCGGCGCTCGACCGGCGCGTCGGAGCGCCAGCCGCGGCCGTCGATGACCTGCTCGTTGGCCAGCACGGTCATGTCGACCGGGTCCCAGTTGACCAGGCCCTCCTTGCGATAGACCAGGCCGCGCTTCCACAGCTTCAGGAACCAGGCCTGCTGCTGGCCGTAGTAGGCCGGATCGCAGGTGGCGAACTCGCGCGACCAGTCGATGGAGACGCCCAGCCGCTGCAGCTCGGCGCGCATCAAGTCGATGTTGTCGTAGGTCCAGGCGGCGGGATCGACGCCGCGCTCGGCCGCCGCGTTCTCGGCCGGCAGGCCGAAGGCGTCCCAGCCCATCGGATGCAGCACGTTGAAGCCGCGCGCCCGCTTGAAGCGCGCCACCACGTCGCCCATCGCATAGTTGCGCGCGTGGCCCACGTGCAGACGCCCCGACGGATAGGGGAACATCTCCATCACGTAGTACTTGGGCTTGTCGGAGCCGTTCTCGGCGCGGAAGATGCCGGCCTCGGCCCAGGCGGCGCGCCACTTGGGCTCGACGTCCTTCGGATTGTAACGCGGCATGGCGGCCTTATTCCTTCGCCAGCGTGTGAGGTCTAGAGCGCGCTCAGCAAAAGTGGGAACTGGTTTTGCGGTTCGAGCGCGCTCAAGCGTTTGAGTCTGAGCGGTTTCCAAGAGAGCTTGCCAATTCCGGCAAGCTCGAAACCGCTCGGGGAGCGTGGTCGAGAAACCCCCGGGACGACGGCCGACGAAGAAGACGCGCGGCGCTACGCCCGGGGGCGGCTAAGGCCCTGGCGAAGAAGAAGCATGCCTGAAAACGCGTCGCGCATGGGCGAGCCTTACCAGAACGAGCCGCTTCGCGCAACGAACGCGCGGGATCGGCACTGCCTCAGTTTGCGAAATGGGGGCTTAGCTCGAAATCGGCCGGTCACTATTTGTGAAGGGCGGCAAGCGCGTTCATCACCGCTTGCCATTTTCCATCTGAGATTTGAGAAAGTAACCAGCCGATGATGCCGACCGCAACGACCGCGACAGCCAAACCGCCTTTGATGTAGGTCGCTTGATGGCGAAGATCGTCGATCTTCTTTTCCTGGCCGCCGACATCGCTGATCAGCCGCTCGACCTGCGTTGTGAGTTTCGCCACCTCGACAATGACGAACCGGATATCTGAAGTTGGGTGCAGTTCGCGCGGTTGAACCTGCGGAAACTCATCCGGTATCGTATTTTGGTCGCTAGCAGGTGGTTGCCTAGCCAACGGGTTTGGCTTCCCAGTTGGCCTTGATCCAGGTCCAAATCGCGGGATTGGCACGCCCGAAATACGACGCTACCTCAAGCACGATCGCGGTTCCGGCCGTCGCATCTGGCGTGATGCCGACTTTATTGGACACATCGTTCGCCGTCCCCGAACCCGCCACGAGCCACACCCCATTTCCCACAAAATAGTTGGCGTCCGGGTAAGCGGCTGAGACAGCGCCGGGCAGCTTAGCCGAGTTGGGATGCGGCTGCTGGATTATAGCGAAGACGGCCATTGGGCGAACTCTTAGAGCCTGGGCGCCGAAACGCCAGCCAGAAAACCGCACACGAAATGTCGGGGTTGCGCCTCCAGAGATAGGGAGGCGATGCGGCCTATGCGAGCGGCGCACGGGGCTTGTAGGGTCCGCGCGGGCCGCGCTTGCCGAGCGCCGGCTTGGGCGCGTCGGCGTCCATGCGGGCGATCACGTCCTCGAATGTCAGGAAGGTTGAGGCGATGCCCGCCTGCATGGCCGGGGTCATCTTCAGCTTCGAGTGCGTGCGGATGAAATTGTAGAACAGCGTGTAGAGCGCGACCATGTGGACGTGACCCGCGACGCGCTTCGAGTGGCCGTTCGTGAGGCGGGTGAAGCGGCGCATGTGCATGCGCATCGTCTTGTTGTGGGCTTCCACGAATGACGTGGAAATGTGCGCTTCGTCGGGGTTGCCTTCGACGCGGACTTTCTTGACGCCCGTGCATTCGGCGGGGCTGTAGCGGCCCGGAGGCGTGGGCATGGCGCCGTACTGCTTGATGACCTGCCCGTAGTCCACATCGCCGCCGAAGGCCCCTTCAACGGCCTCTAGGTAGGCGCGATGGCCGTCCGTGCTGATCTGGACGCGGCTGGTAAGCCGAGCGCGGATATCGTCCATAAGCTCGATGGCGGCTTGTCCCGAGCGGTCGCCCACTAGGTAGCTAGACGATCAGCTTGAAGTCGGCGTCGATCCCGGTCCACGTCCAGATATCGCCAGCATCGGCGGGCGCGGCCTTCGCGTTCGCGACCGTCCGCTGCTTGCAGTAGTTAAATGCCCAAATCTCGTCGCACTGAACGCGCTTGGCGGGCACATCGCGAACCAACTCGTCGTGCATGCGAGCGCAGGCCGTGCCCGCGTCCGCCAGCATCTTCGCAATCGTGTTGAAGCTCACGTCCGCCGAACGGGCGATGGCCCGCATGCTCATGCCTTCGCAGAGAAGGCTGAGAACCTGGACGCGCTTCGCGAGGGGCAGCTTGTTCATGGACATCAGCATGGGCCGACTGCTTCGGTTTGTCAAGCATTTGCTTCAATTTGATTCCCAAGCTTAACCAAGCGTAAACCCTTAATTCGTCATCAAAAAGCTTGCGTTTCGATGCCGGCCGCACTATCCTAGGAGGTGGAAGTGGAGGCGCCGCCAGAGGGACTTAAACCCCCGACCCCCGGATACGAACCCGGTGCTCTATTCTGCTGAGCTATGGCGGCGTAGGGCAACGGTAGAGGCGCCAGGAGTTGCCACTCCCAACGCCTCCCCGGTTAAAGGGATCTTAGGCTCTACGGGCGACTTGTCGCATCGCGCATCCTCCTCTCTCCTAGAGCGACTACCTGAGCCCCGGCGTCATCAGCGCCGGGGTTCTTCGCATCCGCCGAGGGCGGGACGAAGAACCATGTGTGACCCTCTCGACGCGCTACCGGCGGCGATTGCTGCGACAGTCGGTAGAGACTCATTCCTACAGTCTTTTCATGCACATGGCGGCCATAGGTCCGCAGGATAAACTCCCTGATCGCCGCTGCTTTGGTGCCTAGCTCGCCAGCCTCGCGAAGGCGCTCTGTCGCTATCTTGCTGATCGTCGGCATGGGCGGCGGCGTCTGGTTGGACGCTATAGACGGCTCTGCCACCAAGTCTTGGTAGGCCTCCCCGGCGCCCTCCAGCTGCTGAGTGAACTCCGCTACTTCCCGCGCGAGCTGGGTAGAAATCAGCTGGCCGACTTCATCCCCAAAAGTGGCGGCTAGGTCGTTCCACACGCCATCGACGAAAACGTCGAAGCCAAGCACGCGCAGGCCGGCATAGCAGTCGGTCATGCGCCCATCCTGCTGGATGATCTCCTGCTCGATGCGCTCTTTCTGCTGGACGAGCGAGTCGCGCGTGGAGTGGGCACGCGACCACCTGGCAAGGATCGCCACGATGGCGGCGCGGTCGTACAAATCGACGGGCGGCGAGGTCATGCCGCTCCATAGCCGAAACGAAGCACTCAATCAATCGGCTGAAGCGCTACACGACCTGTTACGTTTTACTCCAGCGTTTGGCCGCTGCGTTCTGCGCAATCTCGATGCGCTTCTCTGGGCTGAGCGCTTTTGCACGAGAGGCCGCGCCCTTCCGGCCGGCCTTCGCCTTAGTTGCATTGGGCGCGTCGTCGGTCGCCTCGCCCGTCAGCACGCGCATGACGTGGACGGCATTGCCGGTTACATCGGCCGGGCGCTTCTCGCCTCTAGGACCCTTGGGCATCAGTCAAACGTCTTGCTTTTATCGAAGCGCTTAAAGCGCCTGACGCGAACGAAGTGCCCAACGACCAGCGCCGCACCCGCCGCGATTGCCGCGCCTCCAAGCCAAGGATCGTGGTTCAGGAAGAGGCGGGTAAGCCCCAGCAGGAACATGCCCGCCGCCAGGATCAGAAAGTTCACGCGCATGCCCCGAAGATAGCCGCACGCCCGGCTAGGCGCCATGCTTGTCAAGCGGGGCTATTTGGCAAACTGAGGCAGTGCCGCGGGATCAGCCTTTGAGGTTGGAAAGTCTGAGCTGGCGCGCCCGGGTCAGGATGGCGTTCTCGATGTCGACCGAGGTCTGGTCGGCGGCCTGCGAGGGCGTCCAGCCGCCGGACCCGTTCGAGACCTCCTTGAACACCGTGACCTTCAGCGCATCGCCGCGCAGGCGGGTGTCGAGGATGTACACCGTGCACTTGAAGCGCTCGTCCGGCTTCTCCGGATTGATGTACCAGTCGGTGATCACGACGCCGCCGTAGGGATCGGCCGAGGCCAGCGGCATGAAGGCCAGCGTGTCGAGGGTGGCGCGCCACAGGTAGCTGTTGACGCCGATCGCGTTGGGCGCCGGCGCAGCCTTGGGCGTCGAGGAGTGCGTGGCGCAGGCGCCAAGCGTCACAAGGCCGAGGCTGGCCAGCCCTAGAAGGGCGCCCAGCGCCATCCGCCCGCTCTTCAAGGGCATATACGTTCCTAACTCCACTGCGTTGGCGGCCCCCAGCGACCGCTTGCGCCATCGCGCCCCGCCAAACGCGTCTATAACAACTGGAAATGCCGCGCCAAACAGGAATCACGTGGCGAGGGGGCCACAGGCTGGCGCCCAAAATGCTTGCGGTCCGCTATGCGACGCTCGGCTGGGTTGACCGTTTCGCTGCGAGGACCTTAATCAAACTGATGCAAAGCGGGCGTAATATACCCCGCACGACGGAAAGGGGCGCTGTTCGGGTGGCTGTGCGGCCTAAAAGGCTGGCGCTGATAGCTGCGGTTCTCGCGATGGCGGGCGCGGCGCAGGCGGCGCATGCCGCGCCGGCCGACCTCTTCTCGCAGCATGAGGACTTTACGCCGCAGCCCAACCAGATCGGGCCGCCGCCGCCGCATCGCACCCTGCAATTCAACAACCGCACCGGCCGCTGGGGCGTCAATCTCGATGTGACGCAGTCGTCCGACCACGATGTGTCGTGGCGCGACACCCGCATCGGCCTGAACTATGGCGTCGCGCCCGGCGTGCGCACCGGCGTCGGGGTCTCGCTCGGCGACGAGCAGACGCCGGACGGCCGCAAGCTGACCAACCAGGGCCCCGCCCCGCGCGTGCGGCTGGAAACCACCTTCAAGTTCTGAGCGCTTAGGTCTTGAGCGCATCCACGGCCGCAAGGCCCGCCGCGCCTGACCGCGCGAGCCGCCGCGCCGCGGCGGCGTCGATCCCGCCGAGCGCATAGACCGGCAGACGCGCGCCGCGCACCAACTCGGCGAACCGCAGCGCCCCGAGCGGCCGACCGGCCGAGGGGCTGGCGCTTGCGAACACCGGCGAGACGAACGCCGCGTCGGCGCCGGCGCGGCGGGCGCGCACGACGGCGATCGCCGAATGCGCCGCGCAGGTGACGATCCAGCCCGGGCCGCGCGTGCTTCAGGCCGATCGCCGAGCGCGCGGCGCGCTCGGGGAGGTGGACGCCGTCCGCGCCGATCCGCGCCGCCAGGCCCGCGTCGGCGCCGACCAGCAGCAGCAGCCCGCGGCGGCGCGCGATCCGCGCCAGGCGCCGGCCGCGCGCCACGGCGTCCGGCGCCCCGAACGCGCGGTAGACGACGCCCGCGCCGCGCGGCAGGCGGCAGGCGACGGCCTCGGGGTCGGGGACGCGGACCGGGTCGGTGAAGAAGAAGAGCCGCGGCAGCGCCTTTCCCTTGGCGTTTGGCCATTGGCCTTTGCCCTTTGACCTTTCCTGGGGCCTGCGCCGGCCTTAGCGTCTGCGCCGCCCGCCAGAGCTCGTCAGCAGATCGTGACCGACGCCCCGTCAAAGCTGGATGCCGCCTTCGACGCCGCCGCCGCCGCCCGCGCCGCGATCCTGGCGCGGATCGCCGCGGCCGCCCGCGCCGCCGGACGCGACCCGGCCGAAGTGTCGCTGACCGCCGTCTCCAAGCTGCAGCCGGAGGCGCGCGTGGCGGCGGTGCTGGCGGCCGGCCAGCGAGTGTTCGGCGAGAACCGCGTGCAGGAGGCGCTGGCGCGCTGGAAGGACCGCCGCGCGGAGGTTGAGCTGCGGCTGATCGGTCCGCTGCAGACCAACAAGGCGCGCGAGGCGGTGGGTTTCTTCGACGTGATCGAGACGCTCGACCGTCCGAAGCTGGCCGAGACGCTGGCGCGCGAGGCCGAGCGCGCCGGGCGCTGCCCGCGCCTCTACGTCGAGATCAACACCGGCGAGGAGCCGCAGAAGGCCGGCGTCGCGCCGGGCGAGGCCGACGCCTTCATCGCCCGCTGCCGGGCCGAGTTCGGGCTCACGCTGGAGGGGCTGATGTGCATCCCGCCGGCCGGACGAGCCGCCGGGTCCGCACTTCGCGCTGACCGCCAAGATCGCCAAGCGCAACGGCCTTCAGAAGCTCTCGATGGGCATGAGCGCCGACTTCGAGACCGCCATCCGCTTCGGCGCCACCTCGGTGCGAGTCGGTACGGCGCTGTTCGGAGAGCGGTAGCGCGCAGGCGATCAAGGTCATTGAAAAAGCCTAGCGGTCGAGGCACTAGCCGGTAAGGGGGCGGCAGTGCATGCTGAGAGCCGCATGGCCCGTGCAAAGACGATCCTCATAGTCGACGACGACGCGGACCTGCGCGAGGCGCTGCGCGAACAGCTCGAACTGCATGAGGAATTCGCCGCCGCGGAGGCTGCGACCGCGGCCGAGGGCCTGCGGCTGGCCAAGGAATCGCGACCCGACCTCATCCTGCTCGACGTCGACCTGCCGGACATGGACGGGCGCGAGGCGCTGAAGCTGATGCGCAGCGGCGGCGTCTCCTCGCCGGTCGTCATGCTGACCGCGGCGTCGGGCGATTCCGACACCATCCTGGGACTGGAGTCGGGCGCCAACGCCTATGTGACCAAGCCGTTCAAGTTCAACGTGCTCCTGGCCCACATCCGCGCCCAGCTGCGCAGCCACGAGCAGTCGGAGGACGCGGTCTTCCGCATCGGCCCCTACGAGTTCCGCCCGGCCGCCAAGCTGCTGCTGGACGCCAAGGGCAAGAAGATCCGCCTGACCGACAAGGAAACCAACATCCTGAAGTATCTCTACCGGGCGGGATCGAAGGTGATCTCGCGCGAGGAGCTGCTGACCGAGGTGTGGGGCTACAACGCCGGCGTCACCACCCACACGCTGGAGACCCACGTCTACCGCCTGCGCCAGAAGATCGAGCCCGACCCGACCGGCCCGAAGATCCTGATCACCGAAGCGGGCGGCTATCGGCTGGCGCCTTGAGACGCGCGCCTCACAGCTTGAACCGATCGAGCAGCCACAGATAGAGGCCGAGCTGGGCGGCGTAGCAGGCGCCGGCGAAGAGCGAGCGGGGCGCGCTGCCGCCGTGGTCGAAGACGCGGGTGGCGAAGCGCTGGTCCCACCGCGGGAGCCGGCCCCGGACCAGCCCGACGTAGTTCGCCAGCATCGGGTACCAGCCGATGCAGATCCAGAAGCCGAACACCCAGATGTAGAGGTTGCGGCCCAGCGCCTGCGCGAGGCTGAGTCGGCGGTGGTCCTGCCGCTGCAGCCGCGCGCCGGCCAGCAGGAGGCCGGGCGTCACGCCGAAGACGAACTGCACCAGCGCGTCGAGGACGAACGTCGCGGCGATGAACAGCAGGAACTGCACGGCCTGCAGGAGGTCGGCGTCCTGGTCGCGCGCCATGGCGGCGACGACCGGGCCGATCACCGGCGCGGCCTTCAGCGTCGGCAACAGGGCGAGCCACGCGGCGAACACGATCGCCGCGCACAGCCACAGGTCGATCAGCTTGGCCCAGCAGCGCGCCCAGGGTCCGGCCAGGCGCTCGGGTCCGGCGAGCCGCTCGGATCCGCCGCCCTGACCAGCCGCGCCGCCCAAGGCCCCTCGGTCGGGCCTACGCCGTCACCAGCTGGCGGCGCACCATGCGGGCGAAGTCGTCCATCAGCGACAGCGAGATGGTGCCCGGGCGTGAAGCGGTATTCGCCGATCTCGGCCACCGGCGTCACCTCGGCCGCGGTGCCGGTGATGAAGCACTCGGTGAAGCCGGCGAGCTCCTCGGGCTTGATGTGCCGCTCGACGATCTCGAAGCCCTTCTCCCGGGCGAGCCCCATCACCGACTGGCGGGTGATGCCGTCGAGGAAGCAGTCGGGCGTCGGCGTGTGGATCACCCCGTCGCGGATGAAGAAGACGTTGGCGCCGGTGGCCTCGGCCACGTAGCCGCGCCAGTCGAGCATCATCGCGTCGGAGAAGCCCTCGCGCTCGGCGGCGTGCTTGGAGAGGGTGCAGATCATGTAGAGCCCGGCGGCCTTGGAGGCGGTGGGCGCCGTCTCCGGCGAGGGCCGCTTGTACTTGGCCCAGGTCAGGCGGATGCCCTTGGCCTTCTCCTCGGGCTTGAAGTAGCTCGGCCACTCCCAGGCGGCGACCGCCGACGTGGATCTTGGTCTGCTGGGCCGAGACGCCCATCAGCTCGGAGCCGCGCCAGGCGATCGGGCGGACGTAGCAGTCGTCGAGGTTGTTCTTCGCGCAGGTCGCCTTGCACGCCTCGTCGATCTGCGCCACCGTGAAGGGGATTGAAAAGTCGAGGATTTCCGCAGACTTGAAGAGCCGCTCGGTATGCTCGGTCAGCTTGAAGATCTCGCCGCCATACATCCGCTCGCCCTCGAACACGGCCGAGCCGTAGTGCAGCGCGTGCGTCAGTACGTGCACCCTGGCCTCGCGCCAGGGCGTGAACTGGCCGTCCAGCCAGATCCATCCGTCGCGGTCGTCCATGGGCACGAGTGACATCGGTATAGCCGCCTCCTTTCGAGCGGGGCGGACCATAGACGGCGCCGAACGAAACGCAGTCAACCGGCCGCGCCGTCAACATGGGCCGCTCGCCATGAACGCGGTCGCCAGCGACCGTGCGCCACCTGCTGGTGATCGACGACGACGACCGCATCCGCAGCCTGATCCGGGAGTATCTGGCCCGCGCCGGCTTCCGCGTCTCGGCGGCGGCCGACGCGGCGGCGGCGCGCAAACTGGTGGGCCAGCTGGCGTTCGACCTGCTGGTGCTGGACGTGATGATGCCGGGCGAGGACGGCTTCGCCTTCGCCCGGTGGCTGCGCGGCCGGCCGGGCGAGACCGGCCGCACGCCGATGCTGATCCTGACCGCGCGCGGACTGGCGGACGATCGCATCACCGGCCTCTCGCTGGGCGCCGACGACTATCTCGCCAAGCCGTTCGAGCCGGAGGAGCTGGCCTTGCGCATCGAGGCGATCCTGCGCCGCGCCACGCCCCGGCGCCGCCGCCGGGCGGCCGCATCCAGCTCGGCCGCTGCAGCTTCGATCCGGCGCGGGGCGAGCTCTGGCGGGGCGACGCGCCGGTGCGGCTCACCGAGGGCGAGACCCAGCTGCTGCGCCAGCTCGCCGGCGCCGCCAACGCCCCGGTCGACCGCTTCGAGCTGGCGCGCCAGAACGCCGAGGCGGCCGGCCGCGCCGTCGACATCCAGGTGACGCGCCTGCGCCGCAAGATCGAGGACGATCCGAAGAACCCGCGCTACCTGCAGACCGTGCGTGGCGTCGGCTATATGCTGGCGCCGGACGAATGAGAGCGCCCCCTAGCGGCGAATGGCCCTGCGCATCCCCTCGCTCTTCCGGATCCTGAAGCGCCGCGCGCCGACCACTCTCTTCGGCCGCAGCCTGCTGATCATCGTGCTGCCGATCGCGCTGATGCAGATCTTCGTCACCTGGATCTTCTTCGACAGCCTACTGGCAGCAGGTGAACGGCCACCTGACCGAGGGCCTGGCCGGCGACATCGCCGGCATCATCCAGGGCTACGAGGCCAACCCGACGCCGGACGGGCTGCAAGCGGCTTGAGGACCGCGCCGAGCAGTCGCTGGACCTGTCGATCATCCCGCAGCCGAACGGCAGGCTGCCGGCGAAGCGCCACTTCGCCCTCTTCGGCATCGACCGGGCCCTGCAACAGGCGTTGTCCGACCGCATCGACGCGCCGTTCTGGTTCGACACCACCCGCTACCCCGGCTACGTCGACATTCGGGTCAAGGTCTCCGATGGCGTGCTGCGCGTCATCGCCCCGCGCGACCGCGCCTTCGCCACCCAGGCCTACAGCTTCATCTTCTACGTCACCCTGATGACCCTGGTGCTGACGGCGGTGGCGGTGCTGTTGATCCGCAACCAGGTGCGCGCCATCGAGCGGCTCGCCGCCGCGGCGGAGGCGTTCGGGCGCGGGGCGCGGACATGCCGTTCAAGCCCTATGGCGCCAAGGAAGTGCGGCAGGCCGGCCAGTCGTTCCTGGCCATGAAGAACCGCATCCAGCGCCACGTCGACCAGCGCACCACGCTGCTGGCCTCGGTCAGCCACGACCTCAGGACGCCGCTGACCCGCCTGAAGCTGGAGCTGGCGCTGGCCGAGCCCGGCGCGCGGGTCGAGGCGATGAAGCGCGACCTCGCCGAGATGGAGCACATGATCGACGAGTACCTTGCCTTCGCGCGCGGCGAGGGCGGCGAGGCGCTGGAGCGCGTCGACATCGCGCCGCTGCTGGGCGAGGTGAGCGAAGGCGCGGTGCGGGCCGGCGCGGAGGTGCGCGTCGACGCCGACGCCGGGCTCGCGGCGACCGTCCGCCCCAACGCCATCAAGCGCGCCCTGTCCAACCTCGTCATGAACGCCGCCGCCCACGGCGAGCACGTCGAGCTGGCCGCGCCATGCGACGCCGGCCGGCGGGGTGGAGATCACCATCGACGACGACGGGCCGGGCATTCCGCCGGAGCGGTTCGAGGAGGCGTTCACGCCGTTCGGCCGGCTCGACGAGGCGCGGAACCAGAACGAGAAGGGGGTCGGCCTCGGCCTCGCCATCGCCCGCGATGTCGCCCGCGGCCACGGCGGCGAGGTGACCCTCGACCGCTCGCCGCTCGGCGGCCTGCGCGCCGTCGTCCGGCTGCCGGGGTAGATCGGCCTTTCCGTTCCAGCGGCGCGAGCGTTAATCAAGGGTCGCACGGACAGACGGGGCTGAGGCCGATGGTCCTGGAATTGATAGCCGCGGCGCTCGTGGCGGCCGGCCCGCACAGACTCAGGAGCGCCCCCCGCTGCGCCGCCTCCGGTGACAGCGCCGGTCGTTGTCCCCCCGCCTTCGAGCGAGAGCGCTCCGCCCGCGGCCACGGTCGAGGTCCCCACCACCGACCAGCAAGGCGGGTACTGGGCCGCCGTCTGGCCGCCGGAGGCCTACCAGGCGCACATCAGCGGCCACGTCATCCTCACCTGCCACGTGGACCGGTTCGGGATCGCCGAAGCGTGCGATGTCGCCTCCGAGAAGCCGCAAGGCTGGGGCTTCGGCGAGGCCGCGCTGGCGATGCGGCCGATGCTGAAGGTGAGCCCACCGACCGGCCCCGGTGGGCCGACCGGCACGGTCATGAACATCGCCATCGACTTTCCCGCGCCCAATCCGGACGGGCTGGGCTCGGGCTTCGCCGGATCGCAGGAGCCGTTCTTCAGCCAGCTCACGCTCCCCGACAAGCGGCCGATTACCGTGTTGAACAACCCCGTGTGGTCCAGGGCCGCGACCTTCGAGGATTGGAAGCACGCCTACCCCGCCGCCGCCAAAGGCGGCGCAGGCTATGCGGTCGCCCACTGCGCGGTGCGCCCGGGCGGCCGGCTGACCCAATGCGAGGTGATCAAGGCGACGCCGGATCACCTGGGGTTTGACCGGGCTGCGCTATCGCTTGCCGGCAAGTTCCAGGTCGCACCGCAGTGGTCGGTGGCCCCCAACCACGGGCAGCTTTGGCTCGACATTCCGTTCAGGTTCCCATCCCCGGCGCAGACCGAGGACCGCTCGGTGGCCAACCCGTACTGGATCGCGGGCTTCGACCCGGATCAGGAGTTGAAAGTGTTTCCGTCCGAGGCAGCCGCAAAGGGGGTGACGAGCGGTCACGGCGTCGCGCAGTGCCAAGTGACCGAAGAAGGGTCGCTGACCGATTGCAAGCCGTACCGGGCCGACCCTGAAGGGCTTGGTTTCGACACTGCGGCCGTGACGCTCGCCTCGACCATGCGGATGAATCCATGGACGGCGGACGGCAGCCCGGTGGATGGCGACACCGTGCTGGTCGGCATGCAGCTGAACCTCAAAGGGGCTGGCCAACCGGGTCCGCCGCTTCCGGCGCGCTCGAGCCCGTCCAACGCCCAGGCGGCCCCAGTCAGCGAAGCGTCCGCCGTCGCAGAAGCGGCTGCTCCTCTGAACGTGAGTCTGGAGGGAACCTGGCGCGGCCGGGTGACGGACGAGTCCGGCGAGCGCAACCTCGTCCTCCACATCAGCACCAGGAAGGGCCAGCTGGACGCCAGCCTGGACGCGCCGGAGCGGCGCGCCCTCGACTTGACCGTGCTTCGGTTCCGTCGCGACGGCCAGCAGGTCAGCTTCTATCTCCCGGCGACGGGCGCGACCTACCAGGGCGAATTGAGCGGCGACGGCTCGACGATCCGGGGCGTCTGGATCAACAACCGTCGCACGACGCCGACCGATTTCGTGCGCGACCGCGGCCGATAGGTCCTCTTCAGTCTCAGAAGCCGGCGCCGATGCGCCCGAGGCGAGATCGCATCTGCTTCAGGCGCTTGTCGATCTCCGCCATCGTGCGATTGAGCGCGCCCTCGTCGTCGCGCCAGACCTGCACGACGCGCGCCCAGACCAGCGACATGGCGGCCAGCCTGGGCGGCGTGGCGGTGACGCCGGCGGCCTCCAGGATCGCTCGCGCGGTCAGCGGGAAGTGCGGCGCCAGCGCGATCGGCCCCTCGCCGCGCGCCATCGAGATCAGCGCCGTCCGGTGCGCTTCCATCGCCTCGATGCGGGCCATGGCGGCATCAAAGAGCCGGTCGTGGACGTCGTCGGACGGCGTCGCGGCGGTGGCGAGCGCGGCGCGGTCGAGCCGTTGCGAGAGCCGCAGCACCAGGATCGGCTTGGCGGGCGCCTTCGCGTAGAGCTCCGCGAAATCGATCCCTGCCTGCTCGGCGACGTCGCGCAGCGACACGTCCCGCCACGGCCGCTCCGCGCCCAGCGCGAGCGCCGCGTCGATGGCCTTGTCCAGGATGTCGTCTTCGGCGGGCATGCCCGACCATGTATCCGCCCACCCGAACCAGTGGAAGCCGGTCGCGGACGCAAGCCGCGGGTCGCTACAGGTTGTACATCTGCCTGAATCCGCTGAGGCAGGCGTTCTTGAACGTGGCGAAGTCGTCGTTCAGCAGCTCGTAGCTCCCGCCCGGCGTCAGATCGACGTCCATCTCGACCCAGGGGTCGTTCTCCGAATCGAAGTAGCCGCGGCACCAGCGTTTGTCGCGGTTCCAGGTGTTCATCTGGCGGGTGTCGAACTTCCCGTGCGTCGCCCAGCCCGCCGCGAACTGCACCGAGCCGCACCGCCCGGCTTTGCAGTCGAACAGGTAGAGCCCGATCTTGACGCCTTCGTAGTCGAAGACGAGATGCGTCGGCGCCACGTCGGCGGGCGCCGAGCCGGCGCTGGTCTCCTGCCGCGAGGCGTACCCCTGGCCCTGCAGCCAGCCAGCGGCCTCGGCAATCGTCAGGCCGCTGTCTGGAATCGGGGTCGCCTGGGCCGCGCCTGCGAAGAGCGACGCCGCGAGCGATGCAGCTGCGATGAATCCGGCACGCATGGTTTCCCCCCTCTGCCACCGAGCTTGACCGGACTATGGGGTCAACCCGGCCCTGGGTCCATAGACTGCGGTGAGCGCCAAGGGCCGGGTCTACTTGCCGAGCTCTCTCGAGCGCCGTTCCGCCGCCGCGGCCGCTTCCTTGAGCAGGGGACCGAAGCCCGCGCTCGCCCAGCAGCACCTTGAGCGCCGCCTCGGTGGTGCCGGCGGGAGACGTGACCTGTCGGCGCAGCTCGGCGGCCTCCTCGCCGCTTTCGGCCATCAGCGCCGCGGCGCCGGCGGTGGTGGCGCGGGCCAGCTGCCGGGCGGCGTCGGCCGGCAAGCCGAGCGCCACGCCGGCGGCCTGCAGCGCTTCGACGAAGGCGTAGAGATAGGCGGGCGCCGAGCCCGAGACGGCGGTCGCCGCGTGCATCAGGTCCTCGTCGGCGAGGTCGACCACCGCGCCGACCGGCGCGAACAGCGCGTGGGCGCGAGCCCGGGCCTCCGCATCGGCCGCGAAGACGCTGGCCGTCCCCTGGCCGATCGCCGCGGCGGTGGTCGGCATCACCCGCGCCACGCGCCGCCCGCCGAACGCCGCGGCGATGTCGGCCGTGGCGACACCGGCCGCGACCGAGACGACGACCGCGTCATCGGCCAGCGTCGCCCACAGCCTGCGCGGCGACCTCGCGCCAATCCTGCGGCTTTACCGCCAGCAGGACGGTCTTCGCGCGTCAGTTGCTCGTCGCGGCTTGGATTGAGTCGCGCGCCCGAAGCCCGCGCCTCGGGCCCCGGCGCGGGGTCGCGGACCATGAGCTCGGAGGCGGGGAAGGCGTTCGCGCGGCGCCAGCCGGCGATCAGCGCGCCGCCCATGCGGCCGGCGCCGAGAAGCAGGATCGGCGTCATCTGCGGCCGAGGGCCTCTACGCCTGGCCGACGGTCTCGAACATGCAGGCGGCCATCGCCTCCTCGGGCGACTTGCCGGCGCCCAGCAGGAAGTCGAAGGCCGGATAGAAGCGGTCGGCGGCTTCCATCGCCGCGTCGATCATCGAGGCGGCCTGCGCCAGCGTCGGCCGCTCGCCCTCGGGCAGCGCCATGGCGTGGCGGAACACCACCTCGCCGTCGTCGCTCCAGACCTCGAAATGCCCGACCCAGACCCGCTGGTTGACGAGGTTGGTCAGCTCACAGGCGGCCGCGCGCTGGGCCTTGCCGGCGCGGCGGTCGATGGAGAGGCACAGCTGCAGGCAGTCGGCCTCCGGACGCCAGGCGAACCACAGCTCGTAGTCCTTCCAGTCGCCGGCCAGCGTGAAGGCGAGATCGCCGTCCTCGGTGCGGTCGAAGCTGAGGTTCTCGGCCGTGAGCACGCGCTCGACCACGTCCAGCGGGTCGAGGGCGATCATCACGTCGTCTTCTTCCGGGTGGGGCGTGTCCATGGGACCTCTGGTCAAGGCGTCCAGCCGCCGGCGGGTCGCCGACGATGGTGCGTGAGCCTAATCTGCTTCGGGGCCGCCGTCTCAAGCCGCTTCAGTCCCAAGGCGAACAATCTGGGGCGAACAATCTCCTTCAGGCCTGGCCGGCCTGCCTCAGGCTGCGCCAGCTCGGCGCGCAAGGCCGCGACCTCGGCCTTCAGCGCCTCGAACTCCTCGCGGCGGATCAGGTCCATGTCGGCGGCCACGCGGTCGACGCCGGAGCGGAGCGCGGCCTTGGCCTCCTCGCCGGCGGCCTGGGCGAGGCTCACGGCGGCGTTGGCAGCCTTTGCCAGCTCGTCCATAAGCGGATTTTGGCTCTGCATCGGCCCCCTATATGGGAAACGGCAGGTGAAAGCGAAGAACTTGTCGGCTAGAGCACGCGGCGCGGCGCCGCATCGCCGCGCCTCAAGGAGGCTCGCCGCTTGGCCCTGCAGTTCCCCGACTTCGACCCCGTGGCGTTGGCGATCCCGGCCTTCCACCTGGGCTCGCTCGACGCTGGGTCCGTTCCCGATCCGCTGGTACGCGCTGGCCTACATCGCCGGCATCCTCCTGGGCTGGCGCTACGCGTGGGCCTGGTGAAGAACCCGAAGCTGTGGGGCGCGCGGCCGCCCACCGCGACGCCGGCCGCAGATCGACGACCTGATCCTCTGGATCACCTCGGCGTCATCCTGGGCGGGCGGATCGGCTACATCTGCTTCTACATGCTGGTGAACCCCGACCAGCGAGCCGAGCTCTTCGCCCATCCGCCTGGAGGTGTTCGAGATCTGGAACGGCGGCATGAGCTTCCACGGCGCGGCTGATCGGCGTCGCCCTGGCCATCATCGGTTTCGCGCCTCGGCCAATCGCGCTGGCTGGGCTTTCTCGGCGTCGCTGACCTGGTCGCCGCCTGCGAGCCGATCGGCCAGTGCTTCGGGCGCATCGCCAACTTCATCAACGGCGAGCTCTGGGGCCGGCCGACGACCGCCGTGGGGCATGGTCTTCTGCAACCGCGCACATCGGCGACGAGAACGGCGGCTGCCCGTCGACGTCGCGCGCCGAGCAGTGCTGACGTCCGCGCCACCCCAGCCAGCTCTACGAAGCGGCGCTGGAGGGCGTCGTGCTGTTCCTGGTGCTGCGCTGGGCGACCCACCGCGCCAAGTGGCTGCAGCGGCCGGGCGCGGTCACCGGGCTCTGGCTGATCGGCTACGGCGCGATCCGCATCGCGCTGGAGAACGTCCGCAATCCCGACGAAGGCATGCCGAACTTCCCGCTCGGCCTGACGATGGGCATGATCCTCTCGATCCCGATGATCCTCGCTCGGCGCTGCGCTGCTCTGGCGCGCCCTGCGCAGCCGCCCCGGCGCCAGCCGCGCCGCAAGTCGGCATGAGCCTGAAGGAACGGCTCGAGGCCGAGATCGCCGGCGGCCGGGCCGATCGACGTGGCCGACTTCATGACCCGCTGCCTGCACGATCCGATGGACGGCTACTACGCCACGCGGCCGGCGCTCGGCGAGCGGGCGATTTCATCACCGCGCCGCTGGTCTCGCAGATGTTCGGCGAGCTGATCGGACTGTGGCTCGTCGAGACCTGGCGCGGGCTCGGCGCGCCGCCGCGCCTGGCGATCCTGGCGGAAGCCGGACCGGGCGACGGGACGCTGATGGCGGACGTCCTGCGCGCCGCGCAGCCTCGCGCCGGCGTTCTGGCGCGGCGGCCGAGCTCTGGCTGGTCGAGGCGTCCGCGCCGCTGCGCGCGGCGTCAGGCCGAGCGGCTGGCGGGGGCCGCGCCGCGCTGGGCGCACTCGCTCGCCGAGCTGCCGGCGGACGCGCCGCTGCTGCTCATCGCCAACGAGTTCCTCGACTGCCTGCCCGCCCGCCAGTTCCAGCGCACCGCGCGCGGCTGGGCCGAGCGGGTCGTGGGCCTGGACGAGTCGCGGCGACGCTGGCGTTCGGCCTGCGGCCCGACGCGCCGGCTGACGTCCCGCGGACGCGCCGCGCGGGCGCGGTGATCGAGCGATCGCCGGCGCAGGAGGCGTTCGCGGCCGAGCTGGCCGAGCGCCTCGTGGCCCAGGGCGGCGCGGCGCTGCTGATCGACTACGGCCGCGCCGAACCCGGCGCCGGCGACACCCTGCAGGCGCTGGTCGGGCACGCGAAGGTCGGACCCGCTGGCCGCGCCGGGCGAGGCGGACCTCACCGTCCATGCCGAGTTCCCGGCGGTGCTGGCGGCGGCGCGGGCGGCCGGCGCGAGCGCCGGCCTCCTGACCCAGGGCGAGTTCCTGCGCCGGCTCGGGATCGAGGCGCGCGCCGCGGCGCCTGGCGGCGGCGCCAGGCCCGACCGCGCAGCGACGATCGCGCCGCCAGCTGGCGCGGCTGACCGCGCCCGGACCAGATGGGCGAGCTGTTCAAGGCCGCCGCGATCTGGACCGGGCGCGCCGCCGCCGGCGTTCGAGGCGGACTGATGAGCGACGTCCCTGACCCTCGCCTCGCCGCTGCTGGCGACGCTGCCCGGCGTGCGCCACGCCTTCTTCACCCGCCAGGGCGGGCGTTTCCGAGGGCTCTTCGCCAGCCTCAACACCGGCCGCGGCTCCGGCGACGATCCGGCGCGCGTCGCGGAGAACCGCGGCGCGCGGCCGCCCGGCGCTCGGCCTGAGCCACCGCGGCCCTGTCCACCTGCTACCAGATCCACTCGGCCCGCGCGGTCGTTCGTCGACGCGCCGCTTGGGCGCGGCGCGCGCCGGAGGTCGACGCGGTCGTGACCCGCACGCCCGGCGTGATCTGCGGCGCGCTGGCCGCCGACTGCGCGCCGGTGCTGATCGCCGACCCTGAGGCGCGCGTCGTCGCCGCCGTCCACGCCGGCTGGCGCGGGCGCGCTGGCCGGCGTCGTCGCAGGCGGCGGTTGCGAGCCATGGTCTCGCTCGGCGCGGCGCCGGCGCGGATGGTCGCGGCGGTCGGGCCCTGCATCGGGCCGGCGTCGTACGAGGTGGGGCTGGAGTTCCTGGCGCCTTCGCTGGCGGCCGACCCGGCCACGCCCGCTTCTTCGCGCCCCGGCGCGCGGCCGAAAAGCGGCTCTTCGACCTGCCGGGCTTCGTGCTCTCGCGGCTGGCCGCGGCCGGCGTGCGCGCGCGCCGAGTGGATCGGCCGCGACACCTTCGCCGACGAAGCCGCGCTTCTTCTCCAACCGCCGCGCGGTCCATCGCGGCGAGCGCGACTACGGCCGCCTGCTCTCGGCGATCACGCTCAAGCCTGAACTTCACGAAGAACAGCTCCGGATCGCCCGGATCGAGGTAGTGGACGACGCCGGCACGGACGCCAGCCGGCCTTGGCCAGCAGCGCCCGCATCGGCGCATTGCTCTCGTTGGTGGACGTGAAGATGCGGTCGGCGTCGTGCGACCGCCTCGCAGTGCGCCATCAGCGCTGAGCCCGACGCCGCGGCGCCGGGCGCGCCTCGGCGACGCACCAGCAGGTCGACGAACGGGAAAGCCGAAGAAGTGGCGGGTGACGAGCGCGAAGCCGATCACCTCGCCCGCCTGCGACGCGCCGCCCAGCTCAGGCCGTCGGCCGAGCAGGTCGCCGACGTGCTCTGCCGCGAGCCTGGATCGGTCGCAAATCCGCGCATCGGCCCGCTTCCAGGCGCGCGAGGTTTTGCCGGCCCGATCGACCTGCATCTCGAAACGTGCGTCTCATTGCCGCAGCTCTAAGCCAGGGCGCGCCCCTTGTTCCAGCTTGCCGCGCTGCTAGAAGCGCGAGCGCGCCCAGGACATCCGAGGACGGGGGATCGATGAAGCTGCTGGCCGGCAACTCCAACCGCTCGCCTCTCGCAGGCCATCGCGCGGGTGCTGGACCTGCCGCTGACCAAGGCCAACATCCGCCGCTTCGCCGACAACGAGGTGTTCGTCGTCATCGAGGAGAACGTCCGCGGCGAGGACGTCTTCGTCGTCCAGTCGACCAGCTACCCGGCCAACGACAACCTGATGGAGCTCCTGATCTGCATCGACGCCCTGGCGCGCGCCTCGGCGCGGCGGATCACGGCGGTGATGCCCTACTTCGGCTACGCCCGGCAGGACCGCAAGACCGGCGGTCGCACGCCGATCTCGGCCAAGCTGGTCGCCAACCTGATCACCCGCGCCGGCGCCGACCGGGTGCTGACCATGGACATGCACTCCGGCCAGATCCAGGGCTTCTTCGACATCCCCACCGACAACCTGCTGCCCACGCCGCTGATGGCCGCCGACATCCGCCAGCCGCGAGCGCAAGACCGACGAGCTGATGATCGTCTCGCCGGACGTCGGCGGCGTCTCGCGCGCCCGCACGCTGGCCGAGCGGCTGAACGCCGACCTCGCCATCGTCGACAAGCGCCGCTCGGGGCCCGGCGTCTCGGAGGTGATGAACATCATCGGCGAGGTGAAGGACCGCCGCTGCGTCCTGTTCGACGACATCGTCGATTCCGCCGGCACGCTCTGCAACGCCGCCGAGGCGCTGATGAAGGCCGGCGCGACCAGCGTCTCGGCCTACGTCACCCACGGCGTGCTCTCCGGCGGCGGCGGTGGAGCGGGTGAACGGCTCGGCGCTGACCGAGCTCGTCACCACCAACTCGATCGAGGCGACCGACCAGGTCGGCCGCCTGCCCGAAGATCCGCCAGGTGACCTGCGCCAACCTGATCGGCGAGGCGATCCGCCGGATCGCCAACGAGGAATCGGTCTCCAAGCTGTTCGACTGAGCCTGCGACGGCTCGCGCCGCGGCGCTACACAATCCGGCGGCCCGCATGCTAGAGACGCGCGGGCGAATTCGCTCGCAGAAAGCAGCTCCGCCATGATGCCGGTCCGCACGCGTCGCGCTCCTGGCTGAGCCTCGTCGCCGGCATGCCGGGGCTCGCCGCGTGGCGAGCGCGCCCGCCGCGCTGGCGCGGCCGAAGCCGCCGCCGGTCGTCGACGCCGCCCCGCCACCGCCGCCGCCGCCGATGCCGGACGTGTCGGCTGGGCCAGCGGTTCGTCGACGACGCCGGCCGCCTACGAGAGCTACATGCGCCAGGCGGCCTGGCGATCTCGCCGGCGTTCGCCGACGCCGCCGGGCGTCGGCCAGAGCGCTGCGGGACCGGCGTCGCCTACGAGCCGGGGCAGCTGCAGCGCGGCGAGGTGGCCTATGCCGCCATCGCCGCGTTGACAGACGCGGCGTTCGTGGCCGACGTGCGCGCGCGCCGGCGCGACGCCCGAGCAGCGCTACGCCATCGTCGCCGAGCATCTTCGCCAACCCGCCAACGTGCTGGTGTTCGCCGACGCGCCGACGGCGCCGCCGGGCCTGGCCAAGGCACGCGCTGGCCAGCGGCGGCATGCGCCTGCTCGACGCCGGCAACGCGGTCGGCTGGCGGCCTACGAGCATCCAGCACCAGCCCTGGTCGATGGCAGGACGTGCGCCGACCGCGACGGCCGCGCCGACGCGGTGAAGCGACTCTCGACCTCGCCGCGGCCTCGGCGGCGGAGCGAGACGCCAGATGCTCGACCGCATGATCGCCGGCGAGCCGTCCGGCGCACGCCGCGCCGAGCCGGCGCCGCCGCCCTATTCGCCGCTGGTGATCCGCGCCGTCGCCCTGGCGGCGCTGGCGGCCATCGGCCAGGCCGGCGACGAGGCCGACGCCGCGGCTCGGCTGGCTCACCGACGACTACTACCTCGACCATTGCCTGGCCGAGGCCAAGCTGTCGCTGTACGAGTGCCTGGCGGTGGCCAAGCCGAACTACGAGGACGTCTTCTGCCTCGGCCAGCACGCGATGAAGGACACCGGCGCCTGCGTGGTGATCGGGGCCGGCGTGCGGTGCCGATCGACATCGCCGTCAAGCCGATCGCCGTGCCGCCCGCCCGCATGCACCGGCGCCGGCGCGCCACCGGCGGCGCACGACCTGACGGCGCCGACAGCGCCCCGGCATGTCGGGGCGCCGTTGCATCGGCGCCCCGAGGCGTGTATCTAGCCGCACCCTTTTTCCGGCCCCGCTGTCGCGGGCCGTCTCGCCGTGCGGCAGGGCCCGCGCGGCGGTTCGCATTTTGAGGCAAGGCGATGGCCGAGATCGTTCTGAACGTCGAAGTGCGCGAGCGCGCCGGCACGGGCGCGCGCCCGCGCGGCGCGGCGCGAAGGCAAGGTGCCGGGCGTGCTCTACGGCGGCAAGGAGGGCGCGGTGTCGATCGCCGTGCGCCAGGGCGAGTTCCGCAAGGCGCTCTACACCGGCAAGCTGCTCGGCCACCTGGTGACGCTGAAGTACGGCAAGGAGACCCAGCCGGTCATCGCCAAGGACGTGCAGTTCCACCCGGTCACCGACGAGCCGACCCACTTCGACCTCTACCGCGTCGAGGCCCACCAGCATGATCCGCATCGCCGTGCCGGTGCACTTCCGCAACCAGGACGCCTCGCCCGGCATCAAGCGCGGCGGCGCGCTCAACATCAACCTCCACGAGCTGGAGGTGATGGCGCCGGCCGACCAGCATCCCCGAGGAGCTGGTCGTCGACCTGACCGGCCTCGACATCGGCGACGCGGTCCGCGCGGCCGATCTGCGCGCTGCCGGCCGGCGTCGAGCTGGTCGCCCAGCTGCGCGACGCCACCGTCGCCTCGATCGCCACCTCCTCGGCTCTGCAGGCCGAGGAAGAGGAAGAGGCCGAGGCCGACGCGCCGAGAGGCGAAGCGGAGGCCGAGGCCGAAGCCGCCAGCCGAGGAATAGGCCGCACGGGCGGCTCGCCGCGGCCGCCATGCTGATCCTCGCCGGACTCGGCAATCCCGAGGCCGAAGTACGCGAAGAACCGCCACAACATCGGCTTCGCGGCCATGCCAGATGATCGCGCAGCGCTGGGGCTTCGGCCCCGAGCGCGCGCGGTTCTCCGGGCTCGCCGCCGAGGGCCAGATCCCGACGCCCGCCGGCCCGGTGAAGGCGCTGACACTGCGGCCGCAGACCTTCTACAACGACAGCGGCCATGCCGTGGCCGCGGCCATGCGCTTCTACAAGGCCGAGCCCGGCCGACGTGGTGGTGTTCTACGACGAGATCGACCTCGCGCCGGGCCGCTTCCGGATGAAGACCGGCGGCGGCGCGGCGGGCAACAATGGCGTGCGCTCGATCGCCGCCCACATCGGGCCCGACTTCCGCCGCGCCCGGCTCGGCACCGGCCATCCGGGCCACAAGGACCTGGTGATGAGCCACGTGCTCTCCGACTTCAGCAAGGCGGAGATCGCCGACTGGGTGCAAGCCGCTGCTGGAGGCCTGCGCCGAGGCGCTGCCGCTGCTCGCCGCCGGCGAGGACGAGCGCTACCAGGCCGAGGTGCTGCGCCTGGCGCCGGCGCCGAAGCTGGATCCGAGAGCCGCCAAGGCGCGCGGCGAGGGCGCCGATTGACCCGCCGCGAGCGGCGCGTGAGATAGCCCCGCCGGGCGAGTTTGCCGGAGACTACGCAAGATGCCCTTGTTTGGCGGCGGTCTGCTCTCGCTGCTGATCTGCGATCGCGCTGTGCGTGCACGTGGTCAGGACCAACCAGCAGATCTATCTGGATCTTCATGATCCTGTTCGTCCCGGTGCTCGGGAGCCTCGATCTACGTGATCGCCGTGCTCGTGCCCGGAGATGGCCGGCGGCACGCGCGCCAAACGGATGGGCATGGCCGCGCGCGATGCGCTGGATCCCATGCGCGAATATCGCCGGGCCAAGGCCGGCCACGACGAGGCCGCCGACCGTGCACAACCGCATGCGGCTCGGCCGCCGCGGCCGCCGCGCTCGGGCGCCACGCCGAGGCCGAGCAGCTCTACGCCGAGGCCGCGCAGGGCATCCACGCCGACGATCCGGCCCTGCTGCTCGGCCGCGCCAACGCCCTGATCGAGCTCGGCCGCGCCGACGAGGCGCTGCCGCTGATCGACAAGCTGGTCGAGGAGCAGGCGGCCGCGCGCAGCCCGGTCGACCGCGCTGGCCCAGGCCGCGCGCTGGAGGCGCTCGGCCGACTACGGCGAAGCCGACGCCGCCTACCAGTGGGCGGCCGGACGCCTGCCGGGCCTGGAGGCCCTCGCCCGCTACGCCGCCTTCCTCGCCCGCACCGGCCGCCGCCAGGAAGCCGCCGACAACCTCGCCGAGATCGACCGCCGGATCGGCGCGGGCCAACCCCCAGTTCCGCCGCGAAGGCCGCGCCTGGCGCGACCTGGCCGCCCAGGCGCTGGCCAGGAGGCTTGACACGAAGTTCGTGAAACACGAAATTCGTGGACATGAAGAACGTCACGATCAGCATGGACGAGGAGACGTTGCGTTGGGTGCGGATCGAGGCAGCCAAGGCCGGCCGCAGCGTGTCCAGGTGGATCGCGGCGAGCGTCTCGCAAGGCCTCAATCGCGACCAGGCGGAGACGGCGGCGGCCTCGCGGCGCATCGAGGCATTCCTCGATTCCGGCCCACGCTTCGCGCTCAGCGAGAACGGCAAGATCACGCATCGACCGGGACGAAATCTATGACGAGGCCGTTTTCGTCGATTCGACGACCCTGCTCTACACGCAGGACCTGCGCGATCCGATGAAGCAGGTGCGCTCGACGCAGTGGCTGAAGAGCCTGCTGCGTTCAAATCGGATGATGGTGAGCCTTCAGGTTCTGAACGAGACCTACGCGGTCGTCCGGCGAAAGCCGGAGTTCGCCCATTGGCGTGACGAGGTTCGTCCGGCCTTACGCGAAATGATGATGTGGCTCTCCGCGCCCCTAACCCCCGATGCTGCTGTCTGACGCCTGGCGCATCGAGGATCTGCACAAGAAGAGCTTCTGGGACGCGCTCCTGCTCGCTAGCGCCAAAGCGCCGGCTGCGGCCACTTTCTCAGCGAGGATCTGAACGATGGCCAGGTCTATGGCGGCGTCACGGTCGTCAATCCGTTTCGCCATGCGCCGGAAGACGTGCTAGGGGCCGCGGCCCCCCTCTGACCCAGGACTCCATGGCCCTCAAAGTCGCCATCGTCGGCCTGCCGAATGTCGGCAAGTCGACCCTGTTCAACGCCCTCACCCAGACCGCGGCGGCGCAGGCGGCCAACTATCCGTTCTGCACCATCGAGCCCAACGTCGGCGACGTGGCGGTGCCGGAGCCGCGCCTGGACGCCGCTGGCGCAGATCGCCAAGTCGAAGGAGATCATCCCGGCGCGGATCAACTTCGTCGACGTGGCGGGTCTGGTGCGCGGCGCCTCGCAAGGGCGAGGGGCTCGGCAACCAGTTCCTCAGCCACATCCGCGACTGCGACGCCGTCGCCTTCGTGGCGCGCTGCTTCGAGGACACCGACGTCACCCACGTGGAGGGCCGGGTCGATCCGCTCGCCGACCTGGAGATCATCGAGACCGAGCTGATGCTGGCCGACCTCGAGAGCCTGGAAAAGCGCGCCCTCAATCTCGAGAAGCGCGCCAAGGGCGGCGACAAGGAGAGCGTGACCGCGCTGCGGCTGGCGAACCTGGCGCTCGCCGAGCTGAGCGCCGGCCGGCCGGCCCGCGCCGCCAAGGTCGCCGAGGGCGACGAGAAGCCCTGGCGGATGCTGCAGCTCCTGACCGCCAAGCCGGCGCTCTATGTCTGCCAACGTCGACGAGGCCTCGGCCGAGCATGGCAACGCACTCTCCGAACTGGTCGCCGAGCGGGCCAGGCGCGACAACGCCAAGGCGGTGGTGATCTCGGCCAAGATCGAGAGCGAGATCGCGCTCTTGGACCCCGAGGAGCGCGGCGAGTTCCTGGAGACGCTGGGGCTCTCCGAGCCCGGCCTCAACCGGCTGATCCGCGACGCCTACGCGCTCCTGGGCCTGCAGACCTACTTCACCGCCGGACCGAAGGAGTCGCGCGCCTGGACCATCCCGATCGGCGCCACGGCGCCGGAGGCGGCCGGCGTCATCCACACCGACTTCGAGAAGGGCTTCATCCGCGCCGAGACCATCGCCTACGACGACTACGTGCGCGCTGAACGGCGAGGCGGGCGCCAGGGAGGCGGGCAAGCTGCGCTCCGAGGGCAAGGACTACGTGGTGCGCGACGGCGACGTCATGAACTTCCGCTTCAACGTCTGAGGACGCCTCGGCCCTGCCGGATGGTCTCAGGCGCCGCAGATCGCACCGCAAAGCACCCGTAAACTACGGCGCCCGACCGTGGCGCCGTCTGCTGGCTCAATGACGATTTACGATTTCAAAGACCGTCGGCGGCGTCCGCCGGAACGAATAGAGAACAACGCGGGTGAATCGTTGTCAAGCGTCAGCGTCTGAGCCTCGCCAGCATCTTCTTTAGGCCGCCCACGAGATCGCGCGCCGCGGCCGCCGGATCCGCCGCGACGGCGCAGACCATGGCCGCCTCCATCACCGCGCCCATAACGAGATGGGTCGCGGCCTCGACCTCGGCTGGCGAGCGTGCTGCTGATCGCCGCCTCGCTCGGGCGCCTGGTCGCGGTCGCCGCGCTGCTGGCGCTCTGGCGCCGGCGCTGACCGTTGCATCGGGCCCCTCGGCCAGCCTAGGAAGCTTCCCAAACAATCGGGAGCGCGCGATGGGCGAGACGATCAGGATCAACTCGGTGGCGGCGGACCACTTCGCCTTCCCGGCCTACCACGCCGCGCCGACGGGCGAGCGCAAGGGCGGGGTGATCGTCATCCAGGAGATCTTCGGCATCGACGAGCACGTGAAGCGCGACGTCGATCGCTGGGCCTCGCTCGGCTTCGAGGCGGTGGCGCCGGCGCTCTACGAGCGGCGCGAGCCGGGGTTCGTCGCCCACCACGACGAGGCCGGCATCAAGGCCGGCATCGCCCATGCCATGGCGAGCCCCGCGAGCAGGTGCTGGCCGACATCGCCGCCTGCCGCGACTACCTCGAAGGGGCGCGGCAAGGTCTGCATCGTCGGCTACTGCTACGGCGGCTCCTTCGCCTGGATCGCGGCCGGCGAGGTCGGCGGACTGGCGGCCGCGTCGAGCTATTACGGCTCGATGGTGCAGGCCAACGCGACGCTGAAGCCGATGTGCCCGACCATCGTCCATCTCGGGCGCCTGGACGCCGGCATTCCCGCCGACGCGGTGAAGGCGGCGGTGGAGGCCGCCAATCCGAAGGTGCCGGTCTACATCTACGAGGACGCCGGCCACGGCTTCAACAACGAGGATCCCGAGCGCCACGCCGCAGCCTCCGCCGAGCTGGCGCGCAAGCGGACGCTGGAGCTCTTCGAACGCGCCTGACGGGAGCGCGCCGGATGGGCGATGAGATCGAGCTGACGAGCCGCCAGGACGGCTTTTCGTTCGGCGCCTACCGCGCCCCGCACGACGACGCGCGCCGCGGCGGCCTGGTGCTGATCCAGGAGATCTTCGGGGTCACCGACCACATCCGCGAGCTGGCGGACGGCTTCGCCGAGGACGGCTACGAGACCATCGCGCCCTCGCTCTACGACCGCCAGCAGCGGGGCTTCACGGCCGGCTACGACGGCGAGGACGTCGCCGCCGCGCGCCGCTACTCGGAAGCCGCGCCCTGGGACGAGGTGGCGGGGGACCTCGCCGCCTGCGTGGCGGCGCTGAAGCCGCCGGTGTTCGTCGCCGGCTATTGCTGGGGCGGCACGGCGACCTGGCTGGCGGCCTGCCGCTGCGAGGGCGTGGCGGCGGCCTCAAGCTTCTACGGCCGGCGCATCCCGGAGCTGGTCGCCGAGACGCCGCGCTGCCCGATCATCCTGCATTTCGGCCGCAGGGACCCGACCATCCCGCCGGCCACGGTCGAGGCGATCGCCGAGCGCGCATCCCGACATCCCGATCTACCTCTACGACGCCGGCCACGGCTTCGTCTCCGACCGCCGCGCCGACTACAGTCCCGACGCCGCGCGGCTGGCGCGACTAGCGACCCTGCAGCTCTTCACGATGCACGGCGGCGGCCGCGGCGAGAACTGAGCCGCGCCACTCGGGACTTCGCCCGATGGACGCCGCAAGTGGGTCCGTGGCACTGCGGCTGGCGTCCGGCCCCCACTCGACAGGGATGCAAGACGATGAAGTGGATCGCGCTCGGCGTGCTGGCGCTGCTGGCCGCGCCGTCGGTGAGCCGGGCGGCGGCCCCGGTCTTCACCATCTCGCAGGACGGCAGCTCGGTCGCCTTCCGTGTGCAAGCCTCGGTCCCGATCAAGGGCCGCTTCGACCGGTGGACGAGCACCTTGACGTTCGCCTCGCCGGACGTCTCCACAGGGGTGCTCGCGGTCAAGATCGACGCCAGCTCGGTGAACACCGGCAGCGGCATCAAGGACGGGACGCTCAAGAGCGATCAGTTCTTCGACGTGAAAAACCATCCGGCCATCAGCTTCCGCTCCACGAAGGTTACCCAGACCGGCCCCGGCGCCTACTCGGTGGTCGGCGATCTGACGATCCGCGGCGTCTCCAAGCCGGAGACCCTCGTCCTCAAGACGACCCGCAACGGATCGGGCGGCGACATCAGCGGGACGATGACCTTCAACCGCAAGGATTTCGGCATGAACGGCGGCGTCCCGCTCGTGAAGATCGCCGACAGCGTCACCGTCATCGTGAACCTGAAGGCCAAGCGCGTCAGCGGACCGCCGGTGGCGGTGAATTCCTGAGCCGCCGCCCACGCATCTGGTGCTCGCGGCAGCCGTCCGCCTTCAGGCGGCGCCCTCGATGATCCTTGGACGCAGCGCCGGGTCGCGCTCGATGCGGCGCACCAGCAGGGCCTGGGCCAGCAGCACGCCGACGCCGGCCGCGTAGGCCGCGAACGCGCTCTCCGGGAAGCCGCGGCCGTTGTGCGCGGCGTTCGCGGTGTCGACGAAGATGAAGGCGGCCGCGCAGGCCAGGATCAGCACCACCGCCAGCACCGAGATCACGCTCTGGCCGAAACCGGTGCGGAAGGTGATCCACAGGTGGGTGCGCAGCATCCGGCGCACCGGCGGCGCGACCAGCGGGATCATCAGCGTCGCCAGGAAATAGAGGCCCGGCAGCAGCACCATGCGCTGCAGCTTGAACGACGCGGCCCCGGGCAGCACCCTCCAGGCGTGCACCGCCGCCGCTGCGTAGATCAGCGCGCCGACCACGAAGGCCGAGTCCTGCATGCGGCGGAACATCCGCCACGATCTGCTCACTCCCATCCGCCCAATGTGGCGACGCGTTGCGGCAAGGAAAGGGCCGGCGGGCTTCTTAGTGGCCCTCGAAGGCGACCAGCGTCGAGACCGGCACGCCGGCGGCGCGCAGCTTCGCCGCGCCGCCGAGCTCCGGCAGGTCGACCACGAAGGCGGCGGCGACGATCTCGGCGCCCGCCTCGTTCAGCAGCTGCACGGCCGCCAGCGCCGTGCCGCCGGTGGCGATCAGGTCGTCGACCAGCATCACCTTCTCGCCGGCCATCACCGCGTCGAGATGCATCTCCATCGAGTCCGAGCCGTACTCGAGCGCGTACTCCACGGCGCGGGTCCGATGCGGCAGCTTGCCCTTCTTGCGCAGCGGCACGAAGCCGGTGGAGAGCTGGTGGGCGACCGCGCCGCCGAGGATGAAGCCGCGCGCCTCGATGCCGGCCACCTTGTCGATCTTCATGCCGGCGAACGGCTGCACCAGCTCGTCCACCGCCTGGCGGAACGCCCGCGCGTCGCCCAAGAGCGTGGTGATGTCGCGGAACATGATCCCCGGCTTGGGATAGTCCGGAATGGTGCGGATGATGGCGGCGAGGTCCATGGGCCAGGTTCTTTCAGGGAACGGCCGGGCTGGGAAGGCCGAGCGCGCGCCCGGCGATGGCCGCGAGACGTTCGATCATCGCCGGGTCGCGGGCGGCCGGCGCGGTGATGATCGCCCCGTCGAGCGCGGTGTCGATCGGCGAGGACAGCGCGCTCGGCCGGCAGGCGCTCGGCGAGGAGGCGGACCAGATCGGCCGCCGTGGCGGCGTTGGCGCTCAGCACCTCCAGCACGTGGCTGACCTCGACGTGGATGTCGCGCCAGCAGTCGTAGTCGGTGACCATGGCCACGCTGGCGTAGGGCAGCTCCGCCTCGCGGGCGAGCTTGGCCTCGGGCATGGCGGTCATGCCGATCACGTCGCAGCCCCACGACCGGTAGAGCGCGCTCTCGGCCCTGGTGGAGAACTGCGGGCCCTCGATGGCGATGTAGGTCCCGCCCTCGATCACCGGCGCGCCGGCCGCGCCGGGCGGCGTCGGCGGCGTAGCGGGAGAGCCGCGCGGCAGACCGGATCGGCCATGGAGACATGGGCGGCGAGGCCCGGCCCGAAGAAGCTGGGGTCGCGGGCGAAGGTGCGGTCGATGAACTGGTCGACGACCACGAGGGTCCCCGGCGCCAGCGCCTCGCGCAGCGAGCCCGACCGCGGCGATCGAGAGGATGTCGGTGCAGCCGGCGCGCTTCAGCGCGTCGATGTTGGCGCGGGCGTTGATGGCGCTCGGCGGCAGCGGATGGCCGCGGCCGTGGCGCGGCAGGAAGACCAGGCGCATGCCGCCGAGCTCGCCGACAAGGCAGCTCGTCGGAGGGCGCGCCGAACGGGCTGTCGACGCGCGTCCAGCGGGCGTTGGCCAGGCCCTCGATCGCCGTAGAGCCCGGAGCCGCCGATCACGCCAAGGACCCAGCCGGCCATCGCCCATCCTCCCCGCTCGGACCCGCGGCCTTATCGCCGAGCGGCGGCGGCTTGGCTATGGTCGCGCGGCGATGCGCGCGCCGCTGAGTCTCGCCCTTGCCGTTCTGGTGGCCAGCGCAGGCGCGGCGCCGCGCCGGCGAGACGCGGTGCTGGGTGGACAACGGCGTCGTGGTGGTCCCGGCGGCGTTCGGCGACGTCGCCGGCGACTTCATCCTCGACCTCTCCGCGCCGAAGAGCGAGCTGCACGTCGACGTGGCGCTCAGGCGACGGGATCGAGACGCCGCAGACGACGGGGCCGCTGCGCCTGGCCGGCGAGACCATCCCGGCCACGCTCGACGTGGCGACCTCGATGCGCGCAGCCTTGGGCTGCCCTCGACCATCAACGGCCTGATCGGCGCGGACGTGCTCGCAGGCTACGTCGTCGACATCCGCTTCGATCCCTGCCGCGTGCGGCTGTGGCGGGGCCGCGCGCCGCCGCTCCACGCGATCGCGACGCTGCCGATCGAGCTGGCGGACGGCGTTCCCTCGATACCTGCGACGATCGCCGACGCGCGGGGGGTGGCGCTGGCGGGCCGCTTCGCGATCGACACCGGCACGGCCGCCGTGCGGCTCTCGAGCCAGGCCGCGTCGCTCAGCCGGACGCTCGGCAAGGACGTCGATCCGGCCTCCAGGCTCGATCCGCCGGCGCGGCTGGAGGCGCTGGGCCTGGCGGGCGTGGCGCTGCGGCGCCTGCCCGCGGCGCTGGAGGACGACCTGCCGCCAACCCTCACGGGCGGCGTCGGAACGGCGGCCTGGTCGCACTACGAGGTGCGGGTCGACCTGCGGCGCGGTCGGCTGCAGCTGTCGCAGCGACCGAGCGCGGCGTCAGTGCGAGACGTTCCGCCAGATCTGGCGGTAGCTCGCGTAGAGCACGCCGGAGAAGATCAGCAGGTAGATCATCACGGCGACGCCCATCTGCTTGCGCTGGTCCATCTTCGGGTCCGACGCCCACTGCAGGAACGCCGACACGTCCGGGCCTCCTGCTCGAGCTTGCAGGGCGTGCCGTCGTCGAAGGTCACCTTGCAGTCGGTCAGCGGCGGCGGCATCGAGAGGAAGCCGCCGGTCGGCACCGCGTTCGGATCGCCCTTCCAGTAGGACGACAGGTCGCCCGGGAAGGCGATGTCGTAGTACTTGCCGGGCGGCGCGTTGGCGATGCCGGGCCGGCGTCGCGCGTAAGCCCGTCAGGATCGCGTAGATGTAGTCCGGCCCGCCTTCGCGCGCCGCGGCCAGCAGCGACATGTCGGGCGGCAGCGCGCCGCCGTTGCTGGCCCGGGCCGCCGCGTCGTTCGGGAACGGCGGAACCAGCACGTCGGCGCTGGTCGGCTGTGCGGTGGATGGGATCGCCGGTGTCGGCGTTGATCTCGGTCACCTGGCGCGGCCAGTTGGCGGCGATCGCCTTCACGTACGGATTGTCGTTCGAGTTGGGGTACTTCGGGCTCCAGAACGGGCCGCCGGGGTCACCGAGGTTGTGGAAGTGGATGTACTGGATCGCGTGACACTGCGAGCAGACCTCGGTGTAGACCTTGAAGCCGCGCTGCAGCTGGGCCTGGTCGTACATGCCGAGTGGGGCCGCTGAACGACCACGGCTGGTGCTGGAGCGGCGCCGAGGTGGTCGCCGCCACGGCGGGCGCGGCCAGCCCGAGGGCGACGGCCAGGAGGACGGCCAGAGCGAGAAGCTTGCGCAGCATCGGCCGATCAACCCTTCTTTTCAGGCGCAGCCGCGGCCCCGGCGGGCGCGGCGGCCGGATGCGACAGCACCGGCGTTGAGATGGACTCCGGCACCGGCAGCGGCGTCTCGGCGAACGGCAGCACGAACGGAATGATGAGCAGGAACTAGGCGAAATAGTAGAGCGGCGCAGACCCGGCTCAGCCAGGCCAGCTGTTGATGCTGGAGTCGCCGATATTGAAGGCCGCAAGACCCGGGATGACCTGGTCGTCTGGCTCGTGGGCGCCGCAATAGCCGAGCAACGAGGCAGGCCACGATGAAGAAGGCGAAGTAAATGCGGGCCTGCGGCCGATAGCGCATCGAGCGGACGCGGGAGCGTGTCGAGCCAGGGCAGTGCGAAGAGGCAGCCGATCGCCAGGGCCAGCGCGATGACGCCGCATGAGCTTGTCCGGAATGGCGCGCAGGATCGCGTAGTAGGGCAAGCAGGTACCACTCGGGCACGATGTGCGCGGGCGTCGCCAGCGGGTTGGCGGCGATGTTGTTGTCCACCGCCAACAGCCCCATCGGGCATGAAGAAGACGAAGATCGCGAACACGATCACGAACAGCGACACCGCAAAGCCGTCCTTCACCGTGTAGTACGGGTGGAACGGCACCGTGTCGGACTTGTCCTTCACGTTGACGCCGGTGGGGTTGTTGTTGCCGGGCACGTGCAGGGCCCAGATGTGCAGGGCCACCAGCGCGGCGATCACGAACGGCAGCAGGTAGTGCAGCGAGAAGAAGCGGTTCAGCGTCGGCGCGTCGACCGTGAAGCTGCCGACCAGCCAGGTCACCAGCGCCGGCCCGAGCACCGGGATCGCGCCGAAGATGCTGGTGATCACCTTGGCGCCCCAGAAGCTCATCTGGCCCCAGGGCAGCACGTAGCCGAAGAAGGCCGTGGCCATCATCGCGCAGATAGATCGCCGCGCCGATCAGCCACAGCAGCTCGCGCGGCGCCTTGTAGGAGCCGTAGTAGATGCCGCGGAAGATGTGGATGTAGACCGCCACGAAGAACATCGAGGCGCCGTTGGCGTGGATGTAGCGGATCAGCCAGCCATAGTTCACATCGCGCATGATGTGCTGGACGGAGTTGAAGGCGCCGTCGCCGCCGACGGGTCGTAGTGCATCGCCAGCACGATGCCGGTGACGATCTGGGTGCCCAGGCAGAAAGCCAGGATGCCGCCGAAGGTCCACCAGTAGTTCAGGTTCTTCGGCGTGGGGAAATCCATCAGGTCGGCGCCGAAGCGCACGATCGGCAGGCGCGCGTCGAGCCAGCGCTCGAAGGCGGTTTGCGGCTCGTAGATCGAGGGTCCGCTCATGATCTCGGTCAGCCGACTTTGATCGTGGTTGGCCGGATGAAATCGTAGTCCGGCACCGCCAGGTTCAGCGGCGCCGGACCTTTGCGGATGCGGCCGGAGGTGTCGTACTGCGAGCCGTGGCAGGGGCAGAACCAGCCGCCCCACTCGCCCTGGCCGAACAGCGGCGTGCAGCCCAGGTGGGTGCAGACCCCGATCAGGATCAGCCACTCGGACTTGCCAGGCTTCACGCGAGAGGCGTCGGTGGCCGGGTCCTTCATCGCGGCGTGGTCGTCGGCCACCGCCTTGGCGATCTCGGCCGGCGTGCGGTGGCGCACGAACAGCGGCTGCTTGCGGTAGAGCACCGTCACCTGCTGGCCAAGCGGCACCTTGGAGACGTCGTACTCGATCGATGACAGCGCCAGGGTGTCCGCCGAGGGGTTCCACTGGTCGATGAACGGCCAGGCGATGGCCGCCGCGCCGCCGGCGGCGGCGGTGATCGCGGCGATATGGATGAAGTTGCGCCGGCTCGGGATCCGGCGTGTCGTGGGGGTCGGCGCTTGCGCCGGCTACGCTATCGGCCACCTTCGGCTCACCTCGCTCCGGCCCTGTCCGTCCTCGAGGCGACGGGTGGGCCGTTTCAGAACTTCAACAGCCGATCCGGCCGGAACGGCGCTCCAAGAGCCGGCATGGGGCGATGGCCTGCGGCCAAAGCCCGCAGTGGAGCTGCGCGACGACCGCCGCCCCCGGCCCAGCAAGCTCTTGTGGCGGTTCCCTAGAATGCGTCTTAAGCTTTTTCAACATGCCATTCCGCAAATCGAGGACCGGCCCGTGTCAGTGAACTCGCATGGGACCGCGCTCGCGCCCGAAATCCAGGACCGCCGCGCCCAGGCCAAGGCCTGGTTCGAATCGCTGCAGCAGCGGATCTGCGCCGAACTGGAGCGGCTGGAAGAGGAGGCGCCGGCCGAGCTCTATCCCGGCGCCGCCGGCCAGTTCGATTTCCGCCCCTGGAAGCGCGAGACCGGCGAAGGCGGCGGGATCGGCGGCTTCCTCTCCGGGCGCCTGTTCGAGAAGGCCGGCGTGCACACCTCGGCCGCCACCGCGAGGTTCTCGCCGGAGATGGCCAAGACCATGCCGGGCGCCGAAAAGGACCCGACCTACGTCTCGGCCAGCATCAGCCTCATCGTCCACCCGCTCTCGCCGCGCGTGCCGACCGTGCACATGAACACCCGCTTCCTCTCGACCTCCGAGAGCTGGTTCGGCGGCGGCGCGGACCTGACCCCGATGCTGGACGAGCAGCGCAGCCAGGACGCCGACGACGCCGTGCTGTTCCACGCGCGCCATGCAGGCCGCGTGCGATCCCTTCGATCCGGAGTGGTATCCGCGCTACAAGGCCTGGTGCGACGAGTACTTCTATTTGCCGCACCGCAAGGAGCCGCGCGGCGTCGGCGGCATCTTCTACGACCAGCACAACTCCGGCGACTTCGAGCGCGACTTCGCCTTCACCCGGGCGGTCGGCGAGGCGTTCCTGGACATCTATCCGAAGATCGTCCGCCATCGGATGGACGAGCCCTGGACCGACGAGCCGATCGCGACGAGCAGCTGATCCGCCGCGGCCGCTACGTGGAGTTCAACCTGCTCTACGACCGCGGCACCATGTTCGGCTTCCGCCAAGGCGCCAACATCGAGACCATGCTGTCCTCGATGCCGCCGCTGGTGAGGTGGCCGTAACCACGGAACGCTCCGGATAACCCCTAAACTTCGTCATCGCCGGCCGTCAGTGCCGGCGACCCAAGAACACACCGGTCTGAGTGGCCGCGCGGCCGCGCGGCCATGGCTCGCAAGGCGTTCTTGGATGGCCGGGACTTACGCCCGGCCATGACGGAGGTGGGGGATGACCCCGCGTCACGCTCGACATCGCGGCCGACCGAGGCACAGTGTCGCGGGAACAGCGGAGGACCCCTCATGCCCCACGTGAAGGCGAACGGCCTTTCCATCTACTACGAGAGCCACGGCCCGGCGGACGCCGAGCCGATCCTGTTGATCATGGGTCTGGGCGCGCAGATGAGCCGCTGGTCGCCGGAGCTGATCGGCAAGCTCACGGCCGCCGGCCACCGGGTGATCGCCTACGACAACCGCGACGTCGGCCTGACCGAGAAGCTGGACGCCGCCGGCGCGCCGGACATCCGCGAGGTGGTGGCGGCTGTGACGCAAGGCCGCACGGCGCCGGTGGCCTACGCCTTGAGCGACATGGCCGCCGACGCGGCGGGCCTGCTGGAGGCGCTGGGGATCGAGCGGGCGCACATCGTCGGCGCCTCGATGGGCGGGATGATCGCCCAGCTGGTCGCCGCGGACTTCCCCGAGCGCACCCTTTCGCTGACCTCGATCATGTCCTCGACCGGCAATCCCGGCCTGCCGCGCGCCAAGCCCGAGGCGATGGCGCGGCTCAACACGCCCGCGCCGAGCCCGACCGAGAACCTCGAGGCATTCCTCGACAGTTCGGTCGAGGGCGCCAAGGTGATGGCCGGGACCTATCCGGTGAACGAGGCGCTGGTGCGCGCGCAGGCGCTCAGCGACTACCACCGCAGCTACTACCCGGTCGGCTTCCAGCGCCAGTACGCCGGCATCATGGCCTCGCCCGACCGGCGCCCGAAGCTGCAGACGATCGCCGCGCCCACCGTGGTCATCCACGGCGACGTCGACCCGCTGGTGCCGGTCGACGGCGGCCGCGACACCGCCGAGAACATCCCGGGCGCCGAGTTGATCATCGTCGCCGGCGTCGGCCACGAAATGCCGCTGCCGGTGCTGGACGTCTTCGTAGACGGCATCCTCTCGGCGGTGGCGCGATCCAAGGCGACGGCGCAGGCGGCGGAATAACCCCCCTCCCGCTCTTCCCCGCGGAAGCGGGGACCCAGGTTTTTGACCACGAACCTCACGAACCTCACGAACGGTTCGACGGTGGCTGCGGTTGGCTCAGCCTGTTCGTGTGGTTCGTGAGGTTCGTGGTCAATTCTAGCGGCGACTCGTCTCACCCTGAGCGATTCAGAAAACGCCTGGGTCCCCGCTTTCGCGGGGAAGAGCGGGGGTTGGGCTCACCCCGCCAGGAAGCGCGCCACCCAGTCGGCGAACCTCGCGTGGTCGTCGGGGCGGTGGAGGCTTTCGATGGCGGCGTCGGCCTGGGCTTCGGGGATACGCTGGCCGCTTGCGGCCTTCGATCAGCGCGATCGAGTAGTCGGGCGCGAACTCCGGGTGCAGCTGGCAGGAGATCGACATCCCGTCGTCGTAGGCCAGCATGCCATTCGGGCAGAAGTCGCTGCCGGCCAGCACGGTCGACGCCCGGCGGCAGCTCGACCACCTGGTCCTGGTGCGAGGCCGCCAGCGCGAAGGCGTCGCCGGCGTCCATCCAGCCGGGAGGCTGGGCGCGCCACCCGTCACGTCATAGGTGTGCAGCCCGATGCCCCAGCCCTTGTCGACTTATCACGTCGCCGCCGAACGCCTGCGCCATCGCCTGGTGGCCGAAGCAGATCCCGACCAGCTTGGCGCGGCCCCTGGCGGCGCGCAGGAACGCCGAGCAGCCCGCCGATCCAGGCATCGCTGTCGTAGACGCCCGCGGCCGCGCCGGTGACGATGTAGGCGTCGCAGGCCTCCGGCCGGTCCGGATAGTCGCCGGCCGGGACGTCGTAGCTCGCCCAGTCGTAGCCGCGGCCATCCAGCAGATGCTCGAACATGCCGACATAGTCGCCGAACTGCGGGATCAGCGCGCGGGGCGGGCGGCCGGCGGCGAGGATGCCGATCTGCATCGCTCAGTAGGCCATGCCTTGCGCGACCGCCTTCAGCCGCTCGATCAGCGCCAGCTTGTCGTCCGGGAAGTCGTTGTCGACCCACCAGGCCTCGACCTCGCGCATCACCTCGCCGACCAGCGGTCCCTTCGGCACGCCGGCGGCCATCACCTCCTCGCCGGTGAGCGGGAACCTCGGCGCCGTCCAGCTCTGCGCGGTCGGCAAGCAGCGCGCGCCACTGCATGGTCGCGGCCGGCCGCTCGGAGGCGGCCCAGGCCAGCGTGACGCGGTCGCAGAAGGCGTCGGCGCCCAGCCGGTAGACCAGCTGGCGCGTCTGCTTCGGGCTCATCCAGGAGACCAGCGGCGGCGCCGGCGTCAGCGCGGCGACCAGGCGATCCGCTGGGCGTTGGAGAGCCGCAGGCGCTCGGCGAGCGCCGCCGCCGTCGCCGGATCGTCCGGCAGCAGCGCGGCCAGGCGCAGCAGCGCGTCCTCGGTGAACAGCATCTCGGTCTCGATCGCCGACCAGCCGCTCGAACCGCGTCCAGCCCCTGCGCCTCCGGCAGCGCCTGCGGCCAGCACGCCGGTCTGGGCCATCAGCCGCACCGCCGCGCGCGGGTCCTCGGCGGCCAGCAGCTTCAGCAGCTCCGCCGAGACCCGCTCGGCCGAGAGCCCGGCGATGAGCTCGCGCAGCGCCGCGCACGGCCGCCAGCCCCGCCGGGTCCGGCTCGCCCTTGCCGTACCAGGCCTGGAAGCGGAAGAAGCGCAGGATGCGCAGCGCGTCCTCGCGGATGCGGGTCTCGGCGTCGCCGACGAAGACGATGCGGCCGGCGCGGGCGTCGGCCAGGCCGCCGGCGGTCGGGTCGTAGAGCCGGCCGCTGGGGTCGGCGTAGAGCGCGTTGAGGCGGAAGTCCCGCCGCATGGGCGTCCTCGGCCCAGTCGGTGGTGAAGGCGACCACCGCGCGGCGCCCGTCGGTCTCGACGTCGCGGCGCAGGGTGGTGATCTCGAAGGGCTTGCCCTTGGCGATCCGCGGTGACGGTGCCGTGGTCGACCCGGTCGGGACGGCCTTCAGGCCCGCCGTCGGTCAGCGCCTCGGTCACCGCGTCGGGCGTCAGCGTGGTGGCGATGTCGATGTCGTCGATCGGCCGCTTCAGGAGCGCGTTGCGCACGCAGCCGCCGACGAACCGCGCGCAGCCCGCGCCGCCCGCCGCCTCCAGCGCCTCGATCACCGCCCTGGTCGCCGGCGCGCGTCATCCAGGGCAGCGCGCCGAGCGATCTCGATCACGCGACCGCGGCCCCGTACGAGCCGGTCGTAGAGCGCCCGCAGCATGCCGGCCGTCGCGCCCCAGATGTACTGGCCTTCCCAGGTGGCGGCGTAGAAGCGGCGGCGGTCGCCGGCCGGGGTCTCGCGCTCCTGCTGCTCGAGATTGCTGCGGGTCCATCAGGAAGCCGAACGGCGTCTCGAAGATGTCGGCCACCTCGTGCGGATTGGGCTTGAGCGTGAAGCCGGGCGAGACGAAGCCCACCACCGGCATGATCTGGTAGCCGGTGCCGGCGGTGCGGTAGGGCGTCGAGAGCCCGACCAGCTCCACGCAGCGTCGGATCGAGGCCGATCTCCTCCTCGGCCTCGCGCAGCGCCGTCTCCCAGGGCGTCTCGCCGGGATCGCAGCGTCCGCCCGGAAAGGCGACCTGGCCGGTGTGGCTGCGCAGGGTGTCGGCGCGGCGGGTCAGCAGCACCGAGAGGCCGTCCTCGCGCTCGACCAGGCCCACCAGCACCGCCGCCGGCGTCCAGGCGACGGTGTCGTCGGACGCTTGCGCGGGTCGAGGCTCGAGGTCGGCGCGCACCTGCATGCCGCCGAGGATGCGTCTCGTCGAGCGGGTCGAGATGGCTGGCGATCCAGCGGCGGACCTCGGCCGGCGGCGCGTCGAGGCTCATACCTGGTGCGCCCGCGGCCGGCCCGACCGGGAACCAGGCGCCGTTGGAGCTCGACCCCGAGCCGCGGGCCTTCCGGCGTCTCGCGCTCCTCGGCCATCTCCACCAGCTCGTAGAACACCGGCCGGGCGATCAGCGCCTCGAGGCCGCGGCGGACGTGCAGATAGGGGTGCGGCTCGCCGGTCTGCGGGGTCCATCTCGACGCGGATGGCGTTGTCCGGCCCGGCCTCGACCACGTCGCCGACGTTGGTGAGGAACCTCAGCGCACGTCGCCCGACCGCGGTCGACCCGCACCGCCACGAACGGCGCGTCCTCGACGGTGATCTTCATCTTCTCGACCGGCGTGACGAGATAGATGCCGTCCGGGTCCTTGCGCAGCACGGTGGAGAACAGCCGCACCAGCGCCTCGCGGCCGATCGGCGTGCCCTCGTGGAACCACAGGCCGTTGCGTCTTGATGACGATGTCGATCTCGCCGCAGTGGGCCGGATTCCACAGGTGCACCGGCGGCAGGCCGCGGCCCGGCGCCTGCTTCGGCCGCCTGCGTCACCCGCTCCAGCCCGCCGCTCGCCGCCTCGGCCATGCGAGGTAGGTAGGGCGAACCGCCGGGGTGCTCAAGCTGGGCCGACCGGCCCCTCGAGCCCGTCGGCCGCGCCCGGCGATCAGCGCGCGCACCAGCACGCGGCGCTGGTCGACCGGGCCGGGCATGATCACCCGCGGCGCGGGCGCAGAAGCCGAGCGGGCCGAAGAACGGCATGTCGCCCACCAGCACGATCAGCCGCATGGCCGCGCGGCCGCGGCGGCCGTCGCAGGCGCGCTCGATCAGCGCCGCGCCCAGGCCGTGGCTGCGGAAGTCCGGCTCGACCGCGATCGGGCCGAAGAAGATCGCCGGCGCGCTCGCCGACCCGCACCGTCCACTGCCGCACGCAGCCGACCAGCTCGCCGCCGTCCCAGGCCACGAACGAGAGCTCGAGCGCCGGCTCGCGGCCCTCGCGCAGGCGCTCGGCGGCCTTGGCGAAGCGGCCGGGCCCGAAGGCGCGCAGCACCAGCCCTCGACGGCGGGGCGTCTTCGGGCCGTTCGGCGACGATCGGCGGCAGGGTCAGGGCGGCGGCAAGGCTCAGTGCGAGGGCTCATCGGAGGGGCGCGCGCATAGGGGCATAGCGCCCGGGGTCAACGGCTGATTGCCAAAGAGGCGATTGCGCAGCCGCCGCGATTGCGAAGGCGGCCAAGCTCGGGCATTTGGCCGCGCTCCCGTGACCAGCGCCCTGCCGCTGCTTCGGCCCGCGACCTCCTGCAAGCCAGCGGGACTACCTGCTGCTTCTGGGCCTCGCGCTGGATGGGCGGGCTCGGCGTGCAGATCCAGTCCGTGGCCATGGGCTGGCAGGTCTACGACCTCTCGCGGCGGGCGCACCTGTCGGTCAACTACGCCTCGTTCAACGTCAGCCTGATCGGCCTGATCACCTTCGCGCCGCTGTTCTTCCTGGCGCTGCCGGCCGGCGTGGCGGCCGACCACTACGACCGCAAGCGGCTGATGATGCTCTGCTACGCCGGCGAGCTCGCTGCCGTCGGCGATCCTGGCCGCGGCGGAGATCTTCCACTTCGCCTCCGTGCCGCTGCTGCTGGGCGTGGCGCTGGTCTTCGGCGACCTCGCGCGCCTTCCTATTCGCCGGCCTCGACGGCGCTGGGGCCGATGCTGGTGCCGCGCGAGCTGCTGCCGCGCGCGATCGCCTGGAACTCGCTGGCCGGCCAGTTCGCCTCGATCTTCGGCCCGGCGATCGCCGGCGCTGCTGATCGCGCTCTCGCCCGGCGGCGGCCTTCGCCGTGCGCGTTCGGGCTCTACCTCGCCGCGCTGGTCGCGCTGGCGCGATGCGGGGCGTGACGCGGCCCGACGTCGCAGGCCGGCTCGCGGCTGGCGCTGGTGCGAGAGGGCCTGGCCTACGTCTGGACCAACAAGGTGGTGTTCGGCGCCATCTCGCTCGACCTCGCCGCGGTGATCCTGGGCGGCGCGACGGCGCTGCTGCCGGCCTTCGCCCGCGACGTGCTGAAGGTGGGGCCGGAGGGCTTCGGCCTGCTTGCGCTCGGCGCTCGCGGTCGGGCGCGGCGTCGATGGCGATCTGCTCTCGGTCCGTCCGATCCGCGCGCAAGCCGGGGCTGAAGATGTTCGTCGGCGTGGCGATCTTCTGCATCGGCAACATCGTCTTCGGCCTCTCGCGCTCGTTCTGGCTCTCGCTCGGCGGCGCTGGCGGTGCTGGGCGCGGCGGACCAGATGTCGGTGTTCGTGCGCCAGACGCTGGTGCAGCTGAGGTCGCCCGACGCGATGCGCGGACGCGTCGCGGCGGTCTCGACCCTCTTCATCTCCGCCTCCAACGAGCTCGGCGAGTTCCGCGGCGGCCTGGTGGCGCGGTTCTTCGGGCCGGTGGCCGCCGTGGTCTACGGCGGCGATCGGCGGCGCTGATCGTCACCGGCCTCTGGGCGCGGCTGTTTCCCGCCTTGCGCACGCGCCGACCGCCTCGAATAGAGCAGTCGGCCGAAATTCGCATTTCATTCTCGAGGAGATAGACCCATGGGCATTTTGGACGGCAAGGTCGTGCTGGTCACCGGCGGCGGCAACGGCATCGGGCGCGACTGCGCGCTGATCGCGGCGCAAGCAAGGCGCGAAGGTGCTGGTCAACGACCTCGGCGGCGGCCTCGCCGGCGGCGACGAGGGCTCGGCCGGTCCGGCCGAAGCGGTCGCCCAGGAGATCCGCGCCGCCGGCGGCAAGGCGGCCTCCAACTCCGAGAGCGTCACCGTCCTCGCGGCCGTGCAGGGCATGGTGCGAGCAGGCGCTGAAGGAGCTTCGGCGGCCTGCACGCGGTGATCAATCCGGCCGGCATCCTGCGCGACGGCATGTTCCACAAGATGAGCGAGCAGGACTGGGACAAGGTGATCGAGGTCCACCTGAAGGGCTCGTTCAACGTCGCGCGCGCCACCATCGAGCACTTCCGCGACCAGAACGACGGCGCCTACGTGTTCTTCACCTCGACCTCGGGCCTCCTGGGCAACGTCGGCCAGACCAACTACGGCGCGGCGAAGATGGGCATCGCGGGCCTCTCGCGGATCATCGCCATGGAAGGCGCCCGCAACAACGTGCGCGCCAACGCGCTGGCGCCGGTCGCCTGGACCCGCATGACCCAGTCGGTGCCGGTGAAGGACGAGACCGCGGCCGCCCGGCGCGCGCAGATGGCCCAGGCGATCCGTCCCGACCAGCCGGCGCGGCTCTCCGTGGCGCTGGTCTCGGAGGCGGCCAAGAACGTCTCCGGCCAGATCTTCGGCGCCAGCGGCGAGAACATCATCCTCTACTCGCAGCCGCGCCCGATCGAGACGCTGACCAAGGAAGAGGGCTGGACGCCCGAGACCATCATCTCCGAGGCGTTCGTCGAAGATGGCGCCGAAGTTCTACCCGCTCGCCCGCCCGGTCCCGAGCATGGCCCAGGCCGCCGAACAGGCCCCGGCCAGCGCGGGCTGAGTCCCCTCGTTCCCGCTCATCCCGGCGAAAGCCGGGACCCGGGCAGGAAGGGGTGAGGGCGCGAACTCGGCGAGCAAGGCGTGCGCCGCAGGCGCTTAGTCCTAACGCGGAGCACGCAGAGAAGGCGCAGAGGTCGCGGAGCCTCTCGTTGTCTCTGCGTGCTCCGCGCCTCCTCCGCGGACTCTGCGTTGAGACTAAGGCCTACGGCTCGCTCGAAATCTCAGGCAATCACGCCCTTGCAACCCGAGGGCGCCCGGGTCCCGGCTTGCGCCTAGATGACGGCTGCAGGGATGTGGTCAGGCCTTGGCGTCGCCGGCGTCGAACAGGAGGTCGACGCGCTCGGCGGGCTCGAGCGATTCCAGCCGCGCCTGCAGCGTGCGGCTGAGGCGCGAGGCCCCGAGCTGGCCGGCGTGCAGCGCGCGCCGGTGCAGGAAAGCGCGCAGCGCTTCGCGCAACACCGCCGCGGACGAGGCGAACTCTCCAGCCTCGACGAGGTGGCGCACCTGTTCGATCTGATCGCGCGGAATGGCGATGCTCAGTTTGCCCGAACGGCTCATGGCGGGTCTCCGGACGCTAGGTGATGCTAGCACGGAAACGCACGCGTTAACGATTGGCGCCGCCGAATTGCCGACACGCTTTGGTGAATGGCCACCCCGTGGCTGACCTACCGGCTGCTGTTCCGGCTCGTCACGGGAGCGCGCGCTGATCGGCGTGACGCGCGAGCCCGACGTCTACCAGCACGACCTGCACCGCTCGATGGTGCACTTCACGCTGCTGAGCTAGCGCCCGACGCGTCAGCGCTTCAGCTGCACGAAGTCCGCGCCGCCGGCGGCGAAGCGGGCGCAGATGCGCGGCGCGTTGGCGGCGGCGAACGCGGCGGCCGCCTCGCCGCAGCCGTCGAACACGATCCAGCCGCCTGGCGTCACACATTCCGTCCACGCGGCCGCGTCGGCGTCCGGCAGGGCGATGTGCAGCATGGCGGCGCGGCCCTCGTAGCGCGTCTCGCCGAACGTCTTGGTGCTGACCGCGAGACCAGGCTCGTAGCGCGACGCGCCGATCGGCAGATGGTTGAGGCGGCCCTCGGCGAGCGGCGCCAGGTCGATCTCGAAGTCGGCGATGCCCTCGTCGGTCCAGCGGTCCAGGCAAAGGACGGCGCCGATCGCATAGCGCCGCGCCAGCCAGACCAGCACGGCGGCGGTGCGCCCGCAGCCCGACCCGATGTCGACGACGTCGCCCGCCGGCGCGTGGCGCATCGCCTCCATCAGCGCGACCATCTTCTCGTCGGAGCAGGCGCCCGGGATGGAATCGGCGAGGCGGATCAGTCCGGCGCGCTCGATCTCGGAGAGCGGCGGCTTGCCCGCCATCGCCGGCCAGAAGCAGGGCGCGCGGATCAGCGCCACCCGCTCGGCGAGCGAGCGCGGCGCGGTCCAGGGCGGGGCGATTGGCGTCCCGTGGCCGTCCGGAAGCGCAAACGCTGCGTCAGCCATGCCGTCACACTCCCCGAGCCCGGCCGTAGCCCGCCACACCAGCACCGCAGGGTTAAGGGCGCGCTAAGGTTCGGCGACCCTAGCCCAGGCTTGACCGCGGCTTGACCGCGCAGGCGCCAGGTCCGAAGAGGCTTCCAACAAGCGTTTGCAACAACGTTTAAGTGGGGAGGACGGCATGGGCCGGCTCGAGGGACGATCGACGGTGGTGACCGGAGCGGCGAGCGGCATCGGCCGCGCGACCTCGAAGCTGTTCGCCAGGGAAGGCGCGGCGGTGGTCTGCGTCGACCGCGCCGAGCGCGGTCGAGGAGACCGCGAAGGCGATCCGCGAGGCCGGCGGCAAGGCCGTGGCGCTGACCGGCGACGCCGGCAAGGAGGACGACGTTGAGGCCTACATCGCGAAGGCCGTCTCCGAGTTCGGCGGCCTCGACGCTGTCTACGCCAACGCCGGCATCGGCTCCTCGGGCGGCGCATTCGGCACCGATCGATCAGATCACGCCGGAAGGCTGGATGGAGGTGCTGCGGGTCAACCTGATCGGCCCGTTCCTCGCCATCAAGCACGCCAGCGCGGTGATGAAGGAGAAGGGCAAGGGCTCGATCATCTGCACCGCCTCGGTGGCCGGCATCCGCTCCGGCGCCGGCGGCATCCCCTACTCGGCCTCGAAGGCCGGCGTGATCAACCTGGTGCAGACCTGCGCCAACGAGCTCTACGGCACCGGCGTGCGCGTCAACGCCATCTGCCCCGGCCTGATCGAGACCGGCATGACGCGGATGGTCTACAGTCGCGCCCGCGAGCGCGGCACGGAGGACCGCATCGGCCAGCTGAACCCGTTGAAGCGCGGCGGCGAGCCGGAGGAGATCGCCGGCGCGGCGCTGTTCCTCGCCTCCGACGACAGCTCCTACGTCAACGGCCATGCGCTGGTGGTCGACGGCGGCCTCTCGTCGTCGCACCCGGTGGGGCAGCGGCGCGGGGCGCGCTGATTTCGCGCTGACGCTTGCGGCGGCCCAGGTTGACGCCGATAAGCTGAGGCCTGACGACCAACGACAAGAGCCGCATTGATCAAGCGGCCAATCATTGCATCGAGGCAATTTGACCGAAGTTAGGGACGCACCAGTCGATGAACGACGTGGTTTCATTGGGCGCGCGACTCTTTGAGCTGGCGGCCGAGCGGCCGGACCGGCCGGCGATCACGGACGAGACGCGCACCGTCACCTGGGCCGAGCTCGACCGGCGCACCAACCGCATCGCGCGGGGGCTGGAGAAGGCCGGCGTGCAGCCCGGCGACCTCGTCACCATCGGGCTGAAGAACAGCGTCGAGTTCATCGAGGCCGCCTACGGGCTCTGGAAGGCCGGCGCGACTCCGCAGCCGATCTCCTGGCGGCTGCCGGCGCACGAGGCCGAGGCGGTGATGGCGCTGGCCGACACCCGCATCCTGATCGCCGGCGACACCATCGAAAGCGCGCGCCCGCGCTACGACGTCGAGGCGCTGCTGGCGCTCTCCGACGACGACAGCCCGGTGGAGGACCGCATCGCGCCGGTCTTCAAGGCGCCCACCTCCGGCGGCTCGACCGGCCGGCCGAAGCTGATCCTGGCGGGCATGCCGGCGGTCCACCGGCGCGCCGGCGGCCCGGGCGGCTACCGGCTGACGAGCGACGACGTCATGGTGATGCCGGGGCCGCTCTATCACAACGGCCCGTTCACCTGCTCGATCACCGGGCTCAATCTCGGGGCCCACCTCGTCTTGCTGCCCAGGTTCGACGCCGAGCAGACGCTGGCGGCGATCGATCGCCACCAGGCGAGCTGGCTCTACGTGGTGCCGACCATGATGAGCCGGATCTGGCGGCTGCCGGCGACGACGCGAGGCCGGCTACGACGTCTCGAGCCTGCGCACCGTCTGGCACATGGCCGCGCCCTGCCCGCCCTGGCTGAAGGAAGCCTGGATCGACTGGCTGGGCGGCGAGACCATCATGGAGCTCTACGCCGGCACCGAGGCGCAGGCCGCGACCATCATCTCCGGGACGGAGTGGCTCGAGCACCGCGGCTCGGTGGGGAAGGTGGCGTTCGGCGAGATGGCGGCGTTCGACGCAGCCGGAAACCGGCTGCCGCCTGGCGAGATCGGCGAGGTGTACCTGCGGCGCCCGTCGGCGATGCCGCCGAGCTACCAGTACCGCGGCGCGGCCGCCCGCACGCTGCCGGACGGCTGGGAGAGCCTCGGCGACATCGGCTGGTTCGACGCCGACGGCTACCTCTACCTCGCCGACCGCCGCACCGACATGATCCTGGTCGGCGGCTCCAACGTCTATCCGGCCGAGATCGAGGCGGCGCTCGACGAGCATCCGCTGGTGCAGTCCTCCGCGGTGATCGGCCTGCCGGACGAGGAGATGGGCAATCAGGTGCACGCCATCGTGCAGCCGCGGCCCGGCCTCACCGAGGCGGCGCTGCGCGACCACCTGCGCGGGATGCTGGTCACCTACAAGCAGCCCAGGACCTACGAGTTCGTGACGGAGAACATCCGCGACGACGCCGGCAAGGTGCGCCGCACCCAGCTGCGCGACGAGCGCATCGCGAAGATGAAGGAAACTGCCTGATGGCCCACACCCCGGATTGATTGCGGATAATAGATTGAAATGATGGAAGAAACGCAATGAGCATCAAAGGCAAGGCCTACATGGTGGGGGTCTACGAGCATCCGCTCAGGGACATTCCCCACCTCTCGACCGCCCAGGTCCACGCCGAGGTGCGCCAAGGGCGCGCTCGAGGACGCCGGGCTCTCGTTCAGCGACGTCGACGCCTACTTCTGCGCCGGCGATGCGCCGGGCTTCGGCGCGATGTCGATGGCCGACTACATGGGCCTGAAGCTGAAGCACATGGACTCCACCGAGACCGGCGGCTCGTCCTACATCGTCCACGCCGGCCACGCCGCCGAGGCGATCGCGGCGGGCAAGTGCAAGGTGGCGCTGATCACCCTGGCCGGGCGGCCGCTGGGCTCGCGCAACGGCCTGGGCGACGCCTCGACCCGCGGCGAGCGCTTCCGCATGGCCCCGCAGGGCGGCCAGGGCGGCGGCATCAACGAGGTGCCGGAAGCCGGCTTCGAGAACATCTGGGGCGGCACCACCCACAACACCTACGGCATGTGCGCCATGCGCCACATGTACGAGTACGGCACCACCTCCGAGCAGCTGGCCTGGATCAAGGTCGCCGCCTCGCATCACGCGCAGTGGAACGAGCACGCGATGCTGCGCGAGGTGGTCACGGTCGAGGAGGTGCTCGAACTCGCCGATGATCGCCGACCCGCTGCACCGGCTGGACTGCTGCGTGATCTCCGACGGCGGCGGCGCGGTGATCATGGCCGCGCCCGAGGTCGCCAAGAGCCTGAAGCGGCCGCTGGTGAAGGTGATCGGCCACGGCGAGGCGCCGAAGGGCCCGCAGCGGCGGCCGGAACCTCGACCTCACCTATTCCGGCGCGGTCTGGTCCGGACCGCCGGCGTGGGAAGAGGCGGGCGTCAAGCCCTCGGACATCAAGTACGCCTCGATCTACGACAGCTTCACCATCACGGTGCTGATGCAGATCGAGGACCTCGGCTTCTGCAAGAAGGGCGAGGGCGGCAAGTTCGTCGCCGACGGCAACCTGATCTCGGGCGTCGGCAAGCTGCCGTTCAACACCGACGGCGGCGGGCTGTGCAACAACCACCCCACCAACCGCGGCGGCATCACCAAGATCATCGAGGCGGTGCGCCAGGCCGCGCGGCGAGGCGCACCCGAAGGTGCAGGTGCCGAACTGCGATCTCGTCGTCGCCCACGGCACCGGCGGCTCGCTCGGCACCCGCCACGGCGCGGGCACCCTCATCATGGAAAGGGAATAGGCGAATGACCGACGTGCAAGAGCGGCCGACCACACGCCGCGTTCCCGCCCCGAGCCAGAACCTGGAGAGCAAGCCCGTTCTGGGACGCGGCCAAGGAGGGCCGGTTCCTGATCAAGCGCTGCACCGCCTGCGGCGAGGTCGCACTGGTACCCGCGCACCATGTGCCCGTTCTGCCATTCCACCGACACCAGCTGGCAGGAGAGCAAGGGCGAGGGCGCGATCTACACATTCAGCGTGATGCGCCGGAACACGCCGGTCCCCTACGCGATCGGCTACGTGACGCTCGACGAGGGCGTCTCGCCTGCTCACCAACTTCGTCGACTGCGACTTCGACAGCTTGAAGATCGGCCAGCGGGTGAAGCTGAAGTGGACGCCGACCGGCGAGGGCCAGCCGCCGGTCTTCACCTTCACGCCGGCCTGAGCTAGCCGCCGTCGGCCAGCATCTTCGTCATCGTCTCCGACAGGATGGCGATGTCGAAGGGCTTGCGCAGCACGGTGGCCTGGCCGCCGAGGGCGCGCTCGATCGAGGCGGTGTCGGGGTGGCCGCTGGCCAGGATGATCGGCAGCTGCGGCATCAGGCGCCGCAGCTGCTCGGCGGTCTGGGCGCCGTCCATGCCCGGCATGGCGTAGTCGATCACCGCGATTTCGGGATGCTCGGCGGCCAGCGCGAGCGCCGCCTCGCCGGAGTCGGCGTCGAGCACCGTGAAGCCGCGCAGCTCCAGTCCGCCGCGCACGACGCGGCGCACCGCCTCGTCGTCGTCGACCAGCAGCACGCGCGCCGAGTGTGCGCCGGCCGCCGCCGTCGGCTTCGGCGCCTGCGCCTCGGCGCCGGGGGCCGGCGCCTCGGCCTCATGGAACAGCAGCGTGACGGTGGCCCCTGCGCCGGGCGTCGAGGCGATGCGGGCGTCGCCCCCGGCCTGGCGGGCGACCCCGTAGACCTGCGCGAGGCCAAGCCCGGTGCCCTTGCCCACCGCCTTGGTGGTGAAGAAGGGATCGAACGCCCGCCGCACCACGTGCAGCGGCATGCCCTCGCCGGTGTCGATCACCTGCAGCTGCAGATATGGCCCGGCCGGCAGCACGGCGTCGCCCTCGAGCTCGACCTTGCGGGTGCGGATGGTCAGCCGCCCGCCCTCCGGCATGGCGTCGCGCGCGTTGACCGCCAGGTTCATCACCGCCAGCTCCAGCTGGGTGACGTCGGCCATCACCGGCACGCGATCGGTGTCGAGGTCGAAGATCAGCTCGACCCGCGTGCCGAGCGTGCGGGTCAGGAGGTCGCGCATCCCCGCGATGGTCTCGGCCACGATCAGCGGCTTCATCTCCAGCTTCTGCTGGCGCGAGAACGCCAGCAGCTGGCGGGTCAGACTGGCGCCGCGGTCGGCCGCCTCCAGGCCGTTGCTGGCCCAGCGCCGGACGGTCTTCTCGTCGCGCGCACGCCCAAGGATCAGCTCGAAGGCGCCGTGGATCGCCTGCAGGAGGTTGTTGAAGTCGTGCGCGATGCCGCCGGTGAGCTGGCCGAGCGCCTCCAGCTTCTGGCTCTGCCGCAGCGCCTCCTCGGCCGCCGCCCGCGCCTCGATCTCCTCGCTGAGCCGGGCGTTGGCGACCGCCAGCCGCGAGGCCGAGCCGGTGATGAAGCTGAGCAGCAGCAGCGCCAGCAGCGTCAGGATGACGAGGCCAGTGTGCCGGGCGATGAAGTCCGAGAGGCCCTCCGGCGTCGTCTCGATGTAGACGTAGCCGAGCGGCGAGCCCTGCTCGACCACCGGCCGGGCGACCACGACGCGGCCGCCCGAGCGCAGCGTCTCGGCCGCGCCGAGGCTGGCCGGCGCGCCGGCGCCGGGCCGCGCCAGCAGCGCCAGGCGCCGGCCGTCCACGCCGTAGATCGCCGCCGCCGCGACCTGCGGATTGCGCATCAGCGCGCCCAGGTACTGGCGCATGGCGTCGGCGTCGTTGAACGAGAGGGCCGCGCCGACGCTGCCGGCCAGCACGTCGGTCTGGGCCTCGGCCTGCTGCAGCGTCGCCGCGCGGTGCAGCGCCTCCTCGCGGATCGCCAGCCCGATCGAGGCCAGCACCAGCACCACCGCGCCGATCCACAGGAAGGCGATGCGGCGTCGGGTCGGATCGCGCGCGCTCATCGCTTCACCTCGACCGCGAGCGCCAGCAGCTTGGAGCTGATGCCGAGCTGCGACTGGCCGGCCTTCTCGGCGTCGATCATGAACCGGACGCGTCCGCCGACCAGGACGAGGTGCACGATCCCCTTGCCGCCGCCAGCCTCCGCGTCGGTCACCGTCAGCACCGGCTGGCCCTCGACCGCTTTCAGCGCGGCGGCGGGCGACTGGGCGGAGGAGCCGGCAAGATAGGCGATCTGGCAGCCGGAGTCCGGGTCGAGCCGGGGCAGCCTGCGCACGACGACGGGATGCGGGCCGACGCTCTCGCCCGCCGTCAGCCGGTCGAGCATGCCGTCGAATGGATCATCGCCCTGCACGCACAAAACCAGCGGCGCGTTCGGGGCGGCGAACGCGCCCTCGGGCCAGACCACGAACGGGGCGAACTTGGCGAGGTAGGCGGCCTTGACGGCCAGCTCCAGCGATGGGCCTGCCGCCGTCGCGGCCGGCCCCGCCAGGCAAGCGGCGAGCGCCAGCGCCCACGTCAGACGTCGCAGGGTCCCCCACACGGACCTGTCCCTCAGCGGCGTCGCCACCAGCGTCGCCTTCGTCTTTCTATACTGCGCTTTGGGCCACCGGCTGGAAATGACCGTGCGGCGCAGGTTGTTCCATCGCAAAGCCGCCGTTTGCAGCATCGCTCAGCGTACGGAACTGAAACGAACAAGCGGCGTTCGATATCAACTCGTGGGGGAAGCGACATGGCGGGGCGCGGGGGCATCTGCGCAGCGACGGCGTGCCTTCGGGGTGGGGGACTGACGTTCGCCATCGCCACGCTTGCCTGCCTGGCCGCGCCGCTCGCCCACGCCCAGTCAGTCGAGGACGTGCAGGGCCTCTCGATCAGCGAGCTCTCCAACCTGCAGGTCTCCTCGGCGACCAAGACCGCCGAGTCGCTGAGCGCCGCGCCGGCGGCGCTCTACGTGATCACCCACGACGATATCGTCCGCTCCGGCGCGAGCACGCTGCCCCAGGTCCTGCGGCTGGCGCCCAACCTCTTCGTCGCCCAGACCGGGGCGAACAGCTGGGTGGTCACCGCCCGCGGCTTCGCCGGCAACCTCGCCGACCAGGCCTTCTCCAACAAGCTGCTGGTGCTGGTCGACGGGCGCACCGTCTACAACCCGCTGTTCTCCGGCGTCGACTGGGACGCCGTGGACGTCGTTCTGGGCGACGTCGACCGCATCGAGGTGATCAGCGGGCCGGGCGCGACGCTCTGGGGCGCCAACGCGGTCAACGGCGTCATCAACATCATCACGCGCAAGTCGTTCGAGACCCAGGGCGGCCTCGTCGAAGGCGCCGTCGCCACGAATGGCGAGAGCGGCGTGCTGCGCTACGGCGGGCGCATCAGCGAGGACCTCACCTGGCGCGCCTACCTGAAGGACTTCGCGATCGGCGACACCGTCACCCAGGCCGGCGCCGACGCCCACGACCACTGGACGAAGCCGCAGGGCGGTTTCCAGTTCGACTGGACGCCCAGCGCGGCCGACGCCGTGACCGTCTCCGGCGACGGCTACGACGGCTGGGAGGGGCAACCCGTCGGCCCCGACGCCAACCTCAACGGCTTCAACCTCAACTCCCGCTGGGACCACCTGTGGGCCAACGGCGACGAGCTGCAGGTGCAGTCGTGGTTCAACCGCGAGGCTCGCGGCCCCGACGCCAGCGGCGGCACGCCCTACTATTACGACAGCTTCGATTTCGAGGCGCAGCAGAACTTCGCGCTCGGCGCACGCCAGACGTTCGTGGTCGGCGCAGGGGTGCGCGACACCTGGTACCGGATCAGGCCGATCTCAAACTTCTTCTACGTTCCGCCGACGGGCTCGCTGGTGCTGGGCGACGTGTTCGGCCAGGACACCATCGCGCTCGACCGCCGGCTCGACCTGATCCTCGGCCTGAAGCTGGAGGACGATCCCTACGTGGGCGTCTCGGCGCTGCCGAGCGTGCGGCTGACCTGGCAGGTGGATCCGCACACCCTCTTCTGGGGCTCGATCCAGCAGGCGATCCGTTCGCCGACCCCGTTCGACACCAACGCCAAGGAGGAGCTGCCGGGCACGAGCGCCGTCTTCCTCTCCGGCAACCCCAACTTCGCGCCGGAGAAGCTGACGGCCTACGAGATCGGCCTGCGCGCCCAGCCCTTCGCCCGCGCCTCGCTGTCGGTCCAGGCCTTCTACAACGCCTACGACGACCTGCGGTCGATCGAGTTCAGCCCCGGGCCGAGCTTCCCGTTGCTCTGGGGCAACGGGCTGCAGGGCGACACCTACGGGCTGGAGGCGTGGGGCGACTTCCAGGCCGCGCGCTGGTGGCGGCTCTCGGCCGGCCTCGACCTGCTCGGCAAACATCTGAGCTTCGAGCCCGGCGCCAGCGGCCTGCTCGGGGTGGCGCAGGCGGGCGACGACCCACCCGTGCAGGCGCGGCTGCGCTCGGCGATGAACCTGGGGCCCAGCGTCACGCTGGACGCGGGACTGCGCTACGTCGGGGCGCTGCCCGACCCGCGCGTGCCGGCCTACGCCGAGGCCGATGTGGCGATGACCTGGAACGTGACGCGGCACGTCCAGCTGCAGCTCGCCGGCTTCAACCTGCTGCACGCCCAGCACCTGGAGTTCGCCCCGCCCCAGGCGACCGAAGTCCCCCGCGTCGGCGAGGCGGCGCTGAGGTGGCGGTTCTGAGAGGTCGGCCCAACTAGATCGGACCGAGGCCCCTGCGCGCCGCCGGCGCGGGCAAGTGTAACCGCGGAGCGCGCAGAGGACGCAGAGTGGCTGCGAGCGTCCGCTTTCCGGCATGACGCCAACGGGGACTTTCGACCCGAAGCTGACCTTCGAGATTGCGCTGCGAAGCCGCCCCTTCGCGCCAGGGCGGATGTCCCTTCTAGCGGCCGCCGATGGGGCCTCAGTCCGAAGTCTGATCGGCGCCGACGCCGCCCGCTTGGCCACCGGTCCGCAGCATGAGCCCATCTAGGAACCTGGCGATGTCCCGGTCGCCGTTCAGGTGGACGACCGGCGTGGCGTAGGCGGCCAGCGCCCGTTCCGCAGCGGGGCGGACACGACGCTCGAAGGTCCATATCCACTTCAGCGAGGGCCAGTCGAGCTGTTCGGGCCAGCCCTCGGGCAAATCCGGACGGGTTCGACCGCGATCAGTCAACCATCGCCGGATCACGCGCCAAAGGGCCAGCCAGCGCGGCTGATGGACGAAGAGCACCAGGTCGGCGCGAGGAACGGAGAGATCGAGAGTATCGGCGAAGTCACGGAAGTGCCACGGGTGGCCCTCTATCACCCAGGCGTCGCCAGCGATCGCAGCGGCCAGCTTCTCGCGATACGCTTCCGGAGCGCACGGCCCCCACCCCAACAGCGTATCGAGATGGATGACCGGCAGGGAGAGCCGCTCACCCATCGTACGGGCGAGGGTCGTCTTGCCGCTGCCCGCGCAGCCGAGGATCACCACACGCTGCATGGCTCGGCCAAGGCCACAACGCCCGCTACCCTGTCAAGCGAGTGCGGTCGGGCAAATTTGAACCCCGTGGCGAGCTAGAACCTCGCCTCGGAAGTGAGAAGCGTCAACAGATGGCAGCTTGCAGGGATCGCCGCCAACGTCAGCTATCCACACCCATCTCGGAAGCTGGGAACGTCTGTTGTCGGGACGGGCGAGCGGGCTGAACTGCCGCCCAAGGCCGGAGAGGCTCGGACCCTTTGCGCCCTCAGCTAAATCCTCCGCGAACTCTGCCGCTACCCTTATCGGCGCCGCCGCCGCCAACCGCTCGCAGGCAAGCCAGCTAGCCGGTCGTGGCGCCGGCCTTGGCCCGTGCTTCGGCGGGGATGCGGTAGTTCAGCTCGATGTTCACGCCGTTGGGGTCGCGCAGGAAGATCTGCTTGATGGGCGCGCCAGGGACGTCGGTGGCGCGGTACTTCACGCCGGCGGCGTCGAGGCGCTGGCGCGCGCCGTCCCAGTCGTCGATCACGAAGGCGAAGTGGTCGAGCGCCGCCTGGTCGCACGGCAGCTTGCCCTTCGGCAGGTCGACGAGGTGCACGACCGCCGCGTCGCCGACGTAGAGCCAGGCGCCGCCGACGTCGAACGGCGGGCGCCAGCCGTCGGTGAGGCCGAGCGCGTCGCGGAAGAAGGCGCGCGTCTCCTCCAGCCGGTCGGTGCCGATGTTGATGTGGTCGATGCCGCGGATGGTCATGGCTCAGCTCCTCCCCCGTCGCACCCTACACCCATTTTGCGCGCGCCGAGCGCCCCCAAATCTAGCGCGCGTGCAGCGGCCAGACCGCCGCAATCAGCAGCGTGCCGACCACGATCACCAGCACCGAGAGCGGCGCGCCGAGCCGCGTGTAGTCGCTGAACTTGTAGCCGCCCGGCCCCAGCACCAGCGTGTTGCACTGGTGGCCGACCGGCGTGAGGAAGTCGCAGGCCGCGCCGGTCGCAACGCCCATCAGCAGCGGGTCGGGCGACATGCCCAGGTGGCGCGCGACGCCGATCGCCACCGGCGCCAGGATCAGCACGGTCGGCGCGTTGTGCATGAAGGGCGCGCAGCCCATCGCGGCGATCATCATCAGCCCCAGCACCGCCAGCGGCGGGGCGTGCAGCAGCAGCGCGGAAAGATGGACGGCGATCAGGTCGGCGCCGCCGGTCTTCTGCAGCGCCTCGCTGACCGGCGTCAGCGCCCCGATCAGCACCAGCACGGTGCCGTCGAGCGAGGCGTAGGCCTCGCGCATCGAGATCGAGCGGGTGATCACCATCATCAGCGCCGCGACGGCGAAGGCGATCGCCACCGGCAGCACCTGCAGCGCCAGCAGCACCATGGCCGCCAGCAGGATCACCACCGGCAGGATCAGCGGCCGGCGCCCGCCCAGCTGCACCTGCCGGTCGATCAGCGGCAGGGCGCCCAGCTCGCCCAGCGCCTTGGAGAGGTCCGTCTCCGCACCCCGCAGCACCAGGACGTCGCCGGCGCGGATCGGCGCGGCGCGCAAGCCGCTGGGTCGGTCGGCGGCCGCTGCGCGCCACCGCCAGCAGCTTGACGTTGAAGCGGTTCTGCAGGTCGAGCCGGCGCACGGTCTGGCCGATCAGCGCCGAGTCGCCGCCGACCACCGCCTCCACCGAGCGCACCTCGCCCGCGCTGCGCTCGAGCGGGTGCTTGGCGCGCTCCGGTTCCCAGCCGAGGTCGGCGATCAGCTTGTGCAGGGCGTGCGGGTCGCCCTCGAGCTGCACCAGGTCGCCGGGCCGCACCAGCGTGTTGGCGTGCGGCTTGCGGGTGGTCTTGCCGTTGCGGATCAGGCCGATGACCTCGGCGCCGCCGCCGGCCGCCTCGCGAATCTCGCCGACCCGCTTCGGGCCCGGCCGGCCACGGGTCAGGCGTGGCCGCTTCGGCGACGAAGGACTTGTCGGCCATCGCCTCGGAGAGCGGCTGCTGGGCGGTGCGGTTGGTCGGCAGGATGCGGTAGGCGAAAGAAAGGAAGAGGAGGCCGAGCGCCGTCAGGCCGAGGCCCACCGGCGCGAAGTCGTACATCCCGAACGGGCGGCCCAGCGTCTGGTGGCGCACCTGCGAGACGATGATGTTGGTCGAGGTGCCGACCAGGGTCACCAGCCCGCCGAGCAGCGAGGCGAACGACATCGGCATCAACAGGCGCGAGACCGAGGTGCCGGTGCGCCGCGAGAGCTGCTGCGCCACCGGCATCAGCATCGCCAGCGCGCCGACGTTCTTGGTGGACATCGAGAGCAGCGCGGTCGCCGCCGCCATTACCGGGACCTGGCTGCGCTCGGTCTTCAGCCGGTCGAGCAGCGGCCGCAGCGCCGCCTCGACGACGCCGCTGCGCTGGAAGGCGGCGCTGACCACCAGCGCCGAGGCGATGATCACCACCACGTCGCTCTTGAAGCCGTCGAAGGCGTGGTCGGCCGGCACGACGCCGATCAGGACGCCGGTCAGCACCGAGCCCAGCGCCACGACGTCGTAGCGCAGCCGTCCCCAGATGAAGAGTCCGAGCGTCGCGACGATCAGTCCGAACGCCAGGGCCTGATGGAAGGTCATTTCGCGTCCGGGTTCGCCAAGGGTCGGACTGAAACGAACTTGGGCGCAAAAGGCTGCGCGGACGAGCAGCCGGGCGCCCGATCCGGCAGGCGTGGAACTACTGGCTTGCGACCTTGGTGGTGGCGGCCGCGGCGTCGCGGTCGATTAGCTCGCAGAACGGATCGACGCCGGCGAACTTCGGCGCGCGGCCGACCACCATCGAGATGGTCTGCACGCCGGAGCGGATCGGCACGCGCTCGACGGCGATCACCTTGCCCTGGCTGTAGCCTGAGCCGGCCGGATCCACGTCGAAGGCGCCGACGTCGACCGTCTCGTTCATCGGCGCCGGCGTCTCGTGGCCGGCGCCGTCGGCGTAGACCTTCTTGGCGTCGACGGTGAAGGTGAGGTCGTAGCGCCCGTCCGGCCGCTTCTTCGCCACCGCATGCGAGGCCTTCACGTCGTAGAGGGTGATCTTCTCGAAGAGGTCGGTGATCAGCTGCTGCTTGTCGGCCGGCGCCTCCGCCCGGATATCCTTCACCAGGTCGGCCGAGGTCGGATAGGGCGGCCCCTTGAAGGCGTAGTCGTGCAGCAGATGGCGCAGCGCGCGGTTGACCGCGTCCTCGCCGATCTCGTCCTGCAGCCGGTACATGACGAGCGAGCCCTTGCGGTAGTGGATGTAGGGCTGGTTCTCGACCCGCTCGAGCGGCTGCTCCTGAAGGATGTCGCCGCCGCGGGCGCGCAGATAGCTGTCGAGCTCGAACTTCAGGAACTTGCGCATCATGTCGGGGCCATAGAGATGCTTCATCACCATGGCGGCCGAGTACTGCGCGAGCGTCTCGGAAAGCACCGTCGAGCCCTGCTCGTCGGCGCCGATCACCTGGTGCGCCCACCACTGGTGGCCGAGCTCGTGCGCGCCGACGTAGGTCACCATGTCGATCCGGTCCGGATCGCGGTTGTCGGCGATAAAGAAGATGCCCTCCGACCAGGGGATGGTGTTGGCGAACAACTCGGCGAACGAGCCCTGCGGGGCCGGGAACTCCAGCACCCGCACCTGGCGGAACTGGTACCGACTGAAATTCGCCTGGAAGTAGTCGAGCCCGGCTTCCATGGCCTTCTGGATGCGGGGGACGTTCCAGGGGTGCTGGGGATCGTAATAGACGCTGATGTTGACGCCCTTGTAGGGCACGCTGGAGACCGCGTAGCGGGCCGACTGCGCCGAGAAGAAGTTGAGGATCGGCGAGTCGGTGACGAACCGCACCGTGCGCCGGCCGTTGGCGACGCTCTGCGAGACGGGATAGCCGGGCGCGATCGGGATCTGGTCGGCGTCGGTGGTGACGGTGAGGTCGGCGTTCACCCAGTCGGAGTCGTGGCCGATGTAGTTGACCTGATCGGCGCCGGGCGCGCCGAGCTTTGGCATCCGCAGCTCCTCAGGCAGCCCGTACTTGCGGCGCTTGGCGCGGTCCTGCAGCAGGAAGCTGCGATCCATGCCCAGATGCGGGGTCAGGTCGGTGTCGTTGACGAACGTCCCGTTGTCCATGATCTGCAGGACGTTGCCGCTGTTCTTGAAGCCGCGCTGCTGGAAGGTGGTCGTGAAGGTGATCGCGCGGGTCTCGCCCGGCTGCATGGGCTTGTCGAAGGCGTAGATGCGGTAGTTGGCGCCCGGGAAGTCGGTCTTCAGGCGCGCGCCGTCGACCTGGAGCGCGTTGACGACGAGGTCGCGCACGAAGCGCACGTGCAGGACGCCGAGCGGCTCTGAGGTGCGGTTCTGGATCAGGTAGACACCGCGCGCGACGACGCGGGTCTGGTGCGGCCAGATCTGCACGTCGAGCGTCACCCTGGTGATCTTCGGCTGCGGCAGGTTCTCGTAGCGGAGGAACTGCTTCTCGTAGTCGGCGGCCCATTTGTCGTCGCCGAGCTGGGTGCGATACGGGTTGAGGACGTGGGTGTTGTAGAAGGCCCAGGCCCCGCTCGCGACGAAGACCGCCAGGCCCACGCCCATCAGGACGCCCGCCGTTCCCTTCAGCCGCCGCGGCAGCTGCCGAAGGCGCGGGCGCAGCCGGGTCTCCGTGCCCCGCCGCCAGAGCGCGTAAGCCAGCACCAGCAGCATCAACGCGAAGCCGGACCAGTAGAGCCGGAACCAGTAGGCCCCGATCCAGTAGTGGCCGAGGCCGTTCATGTCGGACACCGGCGTGCTGGGGCCGCTGCCGTACTGGTAGAGGTTGTCCTCGAAGCCGAGGTTGGTCAGCACGATGGTGGAGATCAGGTAGACCACCATCACCGCCCAGCCGACGAACTTGTGCGGGACCAGGGTCTGCACGAAGATCGCCAGCGCGGCGATCAGGACGAGGTCGATCCCGTTCGGGAGCACCCACCACAGCAGGTACTCGCCGATCTGGAAGTGGTCGTAGCCGCGGATCGCCTGGGTGACGATCGAGACGCCACGCCGGCCAGCAACGTCGAGAGGGTGACGATGCTGATCGCCAGCGTCTTCGGGGCCACGAACATCCAGTCGGGCGCCGGCGCAGCGTCGATGATCTCGTGGGTGCGGCGCTCCTTCTCGCGCCAGACCAGTTCGCCGGCGTAGTAGGTGGCGATGATCAGCGTCATGGCCGGGAAGATGCCGCTGAGCGCCTGCATCATCACCCGGCTCACCGGATAGATCTTGCCGCCGTAGGCGCCGACCTCGGTCGAGAACCAGAGGTTGCCCACCGAGGCCGCGGCCGCCAGGCCCAGCAGCACGAAGTAGGCCGGGCTCTTGAACACCTGCGCGGCGTCGAGCTTGGTCCGCGCCCAGAGCTGCGCGCGGGCGGCGCGGGCGTCGAACACCGGCCGCGCCGGCTTGCCCGGCGCCGGCGGGGCCGCCTGGGGCGACGCCGCTTCGGCCAGCGCCGCGGCCCGCCGCCGCGCGCGGGGCGGGCCGCCGGACGCCTGGAACCGGAAGAGGCCGTAGGCGGCGGCGAGCAGCCCCGCCGCCACGCCCAGCCAGATCAGGAGGTGCGCCAGGAAGTCGCCGGCGACGGCCGGGAGCTGGGTGTTGCGCTCGGATGGCGTCCAGTAGCGGGTCGCCGCGCCGTAGGCGCCGCCGCCGAACGGCTCCCAGAGCGCGGCGATATGCTCGTAGCCCGGACGGCTCAGGACGACGCCCATCACCTGGCCGGCGATGAACAGCACGACGACGCCGACGTAGGTCCACATCATCGAGCGGCTGACGGTGGTGACGGCGAAGAACAGCGCCCCAGTCAGGAAGATCACCGGCGCGGCCAGCACGAAGTAAGCGTAGGCGTAGTCGGTGAGGACGAACGGCCCCAGCGTCTCGTGATCGATCCACCAGGCCGACGCGCCGAGCCAGAGGCCGATCGGCACGGCGAGGAACCCGACCAGCGCCGCGCCGAACGCGCCGAGGAAGCGGCCGTAGAGGTAGTCGGCCTTGCGGATGCGGGTGGAGCGGATGATGCCGCCGAAGCCGGTCTCCTCGTCGCGGACGATGACGTTGGCGACCAGGGCCGCCACGACGAACATGTAGAACTCGGCGAAGATCAGCGTGCTGAGGCCGATCACGAACGGGGCGTTCTTGTGGATGTTGTCGGTCGAGCCCAGCCGCACGTTCTCGGACGCCACCGAGCCGAACGCCAGAATGCCGAAGATGACCACCGCCACCCAGAACACCACCTGGCGCAGCTGGTAGCGGAACTCGAACCAGGCGACCTTGGCGAACATGGCGGGCCTCAGGCCGCCTGCCGCGCCGGCGAGAGGCTGGAGAAGTAGACGTCCTCCAGCCCGCCTTCGGCCTGCGCGAAGCCCTCGCCAGGATCGGTGTCGGAAAGCACGTGCACCACCGTCTTGCCGCCGAAGAGCCGCGTCGAGATCACCTGGTGGGCGGCGCGGCAATGGGTGAGCTCGTCGCGGCTCATCGCCTTGGTCCAGATACGGCCCTTCAGGCCAGCGATCAGCGCGGCCGGCTCGCCCTCGCGCACGATGCGCCCCTCGGCGATGATCGCCATGCGCGGGCAGAGGTCGGAGACGTCCTCGACGATGTGGGTGGAGAGGATCACCACCACGTTCTCGCCGATCTCGGCCAGGAGGTTCAGGAAGCGCAGCCGCTCCTCCGGATCGAGGCCCGCGGTGGGCTCGTCGACGATGATCAGCGACGGATCGCCGATCAGCGCCTGGGCGATGCCGAAGCGCTGGCGCATGCCGCCGGAGAAGCTGGCGAGCGCCTTCTTGCGCACGTTCCAGAGGTTGGTCTGGGTGAGCAGCCGCTCGACTGTCTCGCGGCGCGCCTTGGGCTCGGCGAGCCCCTTCAGCACCGCCATGTGGTCCAGCATGTCCTGGGCCGAGACGCGCGGGTAGACGCCGAAGTCCTGCGGCAGGTAGCCGAGCGTGCGGCGCAGCTTCTGCGGCTCGGCGATGACGTCGATGTCGTCGAAGCGAATGCTGCCCGAGGTCGGCGCCTGCAGGGTCGCCACGTCGCGCATCAGCGTCGACTTGCCGGCGCCGTTGGGGCCTAAGAGGCCGTAGAGGCCGTTCGGGATGGTCAGCGAGACCGCGTCCAGCGCCTTGACGCCGTTCGGATAGACGTGGGTCAGCTTGTCGATCACCAGCGATGGCATGGATCGTCCCCCGAGGCGCCGCTCTGGAAGGCGACGCTAACCCGGCGCGTCGCCGCCGCGACAGTTAATGCTGTGTAATTCGCCGACGCGGGGAAGATCGTTTCAAGCGCCCCCATGTGGCGCGGGAATCAAACCACCGAGCCGCCGCCGTCGACCAGCAGCACCTGGCCGGTCGTGTAGCCGGCCTTCATCAGGTAGAGGTAGGCCTCGGCGACCTCGGCCGGCTCGCCGATGCGCGGGATCGGCAGGCGGCCGGTCATCGCCTTGAACTGCGCCTCGCGGGTGTCGGCCGGGATTTGGTCCCACACGCCGGTGCGGATGGCGCCCGGGCAGACGGCGTTGATGCGGATCGGGGCGAGGTCGACGGCAAGGCCGCGCACCAGGTGCTCGATGCCGCCGGCCATCGCGGTGGAGATCGGCGTGCCCTTGCGCGGCCGGTGCGCGATCATGCCGTTGGTGAGCACGACCGAGCCGCCCTCGCGCAGCTGCCCCGCGCCATGCTTCATGGCCTTCAGCGCGCCCCAGTAGCGCACCGCGTAGGCGTCGGCGGCGGCGTCGAGGTCGGTCTCGGCCAGCGGCCGCGGGGCGCGGAAGCCGCCCCAGTCGCCGGCGGTGAAGACGAGGTGGTCGAACGGCCCGGCCCACGCGAAGAAGCCGGCCACCTCGTCCTCGAGCTTCACGTCCACCGGATGACCCGAAGCCTGGTTGCCGAGCCTGGCGACGGCCGCATGCACGTTGGGCGGCCGGCTGGAGCCGATGACGACCTCCGCGCCTTCGGCGATCGCGCCCTCGGCCACCGCGAAGCCGATCCCCGAGGCGCCGCCGATGATGACAATGCGCTTGCCGTCGAGATTCATTCCAGGGCTCCTCGTCTCACCTTGCTCGCTCTCATTTCCGCTCTCCCCCGCGAAAGCGGGGGCCCAGGCTTTTTCTGTCGGCCTCGCGCTCTACGATAAAACACCTGGGTCCCCGCTTTCGCGGGGAAGAGCGGGTTTAGATCGAACTGAGCCAGACAATTTCAAACCGACACCGGGCGCACAACCACGCCGCAGATCTGCACGGCGCCGCCGGCCACCGGCAGGCCGGCCGCGCGGGCGCGCTCCAGCGCCGCGGCGGCGTCCTTCACCTCGATGTCGAGGCCGACCACACCCGTGCCGTCGTCGTCGACCGGCGCGACGAAGCGGATGACGCCGCGCTCCAGCGCGATCTCCAGCGCATCGCCGCCGGTGCGCGCGGCGCTGTCCAGCAGCTCGCACCAGCGCTCGCAGGCGCCCAAGGGATCGCGCGACTGGATGGTGACGGCGCTGATGCCGAGCGCCTCGCGGCTCTGGTGCGCGCGCCAGTCGGGACCGGCCGGCGGCCAGTCGCTCTTGGCCTCGCTCCAGCCGGCGTCGCCCTCGACGCTGTCGATCGACATCAGGACGCCCCCGCAGTCGCCCGGGTGGAAGTGGGTGTAGTGGTAGGCGCCTTTCGGGCTCCGGGCGATCACGCGGATGCCGGCCTTCTCCAGCCGCTCGCGGTGCGCGAAGGCGTCCTCGTCCTGCAGGATCACCATGTAGCCGGCGTCGCCGCCGCGGCGCGCGAGGTAGCGGGCGCCGGACGCGTCGTCGCGGAACGGCGAGACCACCTCCAGGAACTCGCCGCCCACCGGCATGACGATGTTGTGCAGCCCGAAGTACTCGACGCCCGGATCGCGGAAGCCGACCTTGAGATCGAACACCTGCGCCGAGCTGGGCCGCGATCGGATCGAGCGCGTGGGCGATGAAGGCGATCTGGCGCAGGCGCATCGTCTTGCCTCCTATTCGGCCGTGTCCTCCGCCTCGATCTCGGCCAGCACCTCGTCGTTGTGCTGGCCGAGCCGGGGCGGATGGCGGCGGATGTTGGCGGGGGTCTTCGAATAGTTCACCGGCGGGCGCAGCGCCACGTAGGGGCCGGCGTCGGGGTGCTCCAGGCGCTGGAAGAAGCCGACGGCCGCCAGGTGCGGATCGTCCGGCAGGTCGTCGAAGCGGTTCATCCGCACCACCGGGATGTTCAGCGGCTTCAGCAGGTCCAGCCACTCGTCGGTGGTGCGCGTGCGGGTGACCTCGTCGACCATCTTGTAGAGCTCGCCGATGTGGGCGGCGCGGGTGCGGAAGTCGGAGAAGCGCGGGTCGTTGGACAGCGTCTCGCCCCAGCCGGCGATCTCGAAGAACTGGTCCCACTGCTGGTCCGTGTAGGGCAGAAGGCCGATGTAGCCGTCCTTGGTCGGGAACGGCTTGCGGTTGGGGTTGGCCGAGCGGGTGTACGACCACTGGCCGGTCGGCGGGTCGAACACGTGGCCGAACATGTTCTCGACGAGGTTGAAGCTCGTCACGCACTCCAGCATCGGCACCTCGACGAACTGGCCCTCGCCGGTCTTCTGGCGGTGGAAGAGCGCGGCGGTGATGGCGTTCGCCATGAAGAGGCCGGCCACCTTGTCGGCCGCCAGCGTCGGCAGGTAGCGCGGGACCGGGTTGCCGTCGGTGCGCGGCAAGAGGTCGGCGAGGCCGGAGCCAGCCTGGATCAGGTCATCGTAGGCCGGCTCGCCGGCGTAGGGGCCATCCGCGCCGTAGCCGGCGCCGTGGCAGTAGATGATGTCCGGCCGCACCGCCTTGACGCCCTCGTAGTCGAGGCCGAGGCGCTTCAGGCCCTCGTAGCGCACCGAGGCGGCGAAGACGTCGCAGGTCTTGATCAGCCGCCGCAGCTGGCGCGCGGCCTTCTCGTCGCGCAGGTCGAGCAGCACCGAGCGCTTGTTGCGGTTGATGGTCAGGTAGATCGGCCCGAGGTCGGGCGGGCAGCCCTCCGGCAACGCGCCGGTCCAGCGCATGATGTCGCCGCCGCCGCCGCGCCGGCCGCCCGGGAACTCGACCTTGATGACGTCGCAGCCGAGGTCGCCCAGCATCTGCGTCGCGTAGGCGCCGAACACCACGCTCGTCATGTCGAGGATGCGGACGCCCTTCAGCGGGCCGGTGGCCTCGCTCTCGAGCTTCGCGGCCTTCGCCGTCATGTTACCTCCCGGGACTTGCCGGAAATTCTTACGGCGAGAGCGGGGCCGGCGTCGCGCGGAATCGAACGGCCGGCGCCTCACCTCTCGCGCGGCGGGTCCGACGGCTCCGGGAACCAGAGACGGTTTCCATCCGGGTCTTCGACGACCTTCAGCGGGTAGCCCCAATGTCCGTCCGCCAAGGCCAGGCCCCGCTCCGCCGCCTCCGCAACGAGACGGTCGAAGTCCGCGCGGTCCAGCGAGAGGAAAATCCGCGCCTGCCCCGCGTCATCGGGCCACTGGTCGGACAGGATCAGCTCGCAGCCGTCGCGCGAGACCTGCACGATGCGCAAGGCGCCCTCTTCCTCGTAGCGCCAGTCCTCCCGGAACCCGAGCTTGTCGGCATAGAAGGCAAGCGCGGCCGGCGTTTCGCGCACGGCCAGGACGGGTCGCGCGTACCAGCCGCTCACGGGCTACTCCAACGCCGTCAAGTTTCGCGCCTCCCGACACGCCTTCGGGCATGACGCCCGCGGATTTGTCGCTTTAGAATGACGGCAAGAAGGGCGAAAAGCCACGGGTGAGCGGGAGGACGTGCGGTTGGAATTCGAGCTCGCCGAAGAACACCGGATGCTGAAGGACCTCGTCGGCGCGGTTCGTGCGCGACGAGCTGATGCCGCTGGAGGCCAAGGTGCTGGCGCGCGAGGCCGACGGCCAGGGCCTGGGCCTGGAGGCGGGCGACCACGCGCGGCTCGACAAGGTGTCCAAGGAGCTCGGGCTCTGGGGCCTCGACGCGCCGGAGGACGTCGGCGGCGTCGACCTGCCGAACGTCGCCATGGTCGGCGTCGAGGAGGAGATCGGGCGCACGATCACGCCCTACACGCTGCCGCCCGACAGCCCGAACCTCCGTATGCTGATGGCGACGGTGAACGAGCGGCAGAAGGCGCTCTACCTGGAGCCCTACGTGCGCGGCGAGACGGTGTCGGCGATCGGCATCTCCGAGCCCGGCGCCGGCGGCGATCCGGCCGGCATGACCACCACGGCGGCGCGTTCCAGGCAAGGACGGGCGACGACTGGGTGATCAACGGGCGCAAGATCTGGATCAGCCGCGCCGCCGACGCCGACTTCACCATCCTGATGGCGCTGACCGACCGCGAGAAGCGCTCGCGGGGCGGCATCAGCGCCTTCCTGGTCGACAAGGGCACGCCCGGCTTCAACGTGCTGCGGCGGATCCCGATGATCGGCGGCGCGCTACACCTACGAGATCGCGCTGGAGGACTGCCGCGTCGAGGGCTGGAAGCTCTTGGGGACCGAGGGCAACGGCTTCGCGCCGATGCAGCTGCGGCTCGGCACCCGGCGCATCCAGATGGCGGCCTGGTCGGTCGGCATGGCGCAGCGGGCGCTCGACATGATCGTCGAGTACGCCCCGCAGCGCGTGACGTTCGGCGTGCCGCTCTCCGAGCGCCAGGCGATCCAGTGGTGGGTGGCCGAGGCCGCGACCAAGATCCACGCCACGCGGCTGATGGTCTACGACTGCGCCTGGAAGCTCGACCAGGGCCGCGACGTCCGGCTCGAGATCTCGATGATCAAGTGGTTCGCCACCGAGATGGCCTACGAGGTGGTCGACCGCGCCATGCAGACCTTCGGCGCCATGGGCATGACCAAGGAGCTGCCGCTGCAGCAGATGAGCGCGAAGCTGCGGACCATGCGCATCTACGACGGCCCCACCGAGGTCCACAAATGGGTGGTGGCCCGCAATCTCCTGGGGACGAGACGTTGACGCCGCCTTGCGCCCCCTCCACCACCGCGCTGCGCGCGGCGGTCCCCCTCCCCCGCACTCTGCGGTGCGGGGGAGGAGCGAGGTTACGCGACCTCGCTCCTCCACCGTCGCGCCGACGACGGGGGAGGTGGATCGGCGCGCTACCAGCGCGACGAGACGGAGGGGGCGCAAGGCCGCCGCACGGTTGATGGAAAGAAGAGCGAGCTGATGAAATCCCAATACGGCGACGTTGCGGTCGAGACCCGCGGCCATGTGGCGGTGCTGACGTTCCAGAGGCCGCCGAACAACCACGTGTCGGTGGAATCGATGCGCGACCTCGCAGACGCCCTCTTCGACGTCGACGCTGAGACGGACCTCAGAGCCAGCGTGCTGGCGGCCGGCGGCAGGGTGTTCTGCGCCGGCGCGGACTTGGTGAACCCCGGCGGCGTCGGGGCCGAGGGCATGCAGGGGATCAACCCGCTCTACGTCGAGGCCGTGCGCCTGTTCTCGGCCAAGAAGCCGATCGTGGCGGCCGTGCAGGGCGCGGCGGTGGGCGCCGGCCTCGGCCTGGCGCTGGTGGCCGACTTCCGCGTGGTCGCGCCGGAGGCCCGCTTCACGGCCAACTTCGTCAAGCTGGGCTTCCACCCGGGCTTCGGCATCACCTACACGCTGCCGCGCGTGGTCGGCGAGCAGCGGGCGGCGCTGCTCTGCATGACCGGCCGGCGGATCGGCGGCGAGCAGGCGCTGGAATGGGGCCTCGCCGACGTGCTCGCGCCGCTCGATAAGCTGCTCGACACCGCGCTGGAGCTGGCGAACGAGATCGCCGAAGCCGCGCCGCTGGCGGTGCAGTCGACCCGCGCGACCTTCCGCGCCGGCCTCGCCGAGGCGGTGAAGAAACAGACCGACCACGAACTCGTCGAGCAGTCGTGGCTCAGGAAAACCAAGGACTTCGCCGAGGGCGTGCGGGCCGTGAACGAGCGCCGGACCGGGAACTTCGTGGGGGCCTAGTGGCCGCGCTTTGACGCGCGGTCGGTAGGCCGGTAGTCGTTGCTGACTACCAAGCGGCGCTAGACCGCGCGGCTTTCGCAAGGGAGAGCACCCCTCAATCCGCTCTCCCCCGCGAAAGCGGGGGCCTAGGCTTTTTCTGCAAGCCGCGGCGCCCTTCGATAAAACCCCTGGGTCCCCGCTTTCGCGGGGAAGAGCGGGATGGAGGAGTCCAGGATGCCCAAGCTGAACCGCGACGGAGTGGAGATCTACTACGAGGTCCACGGCAGCGGTCCGCCGGTGCTGCTCACGCACGGCTACTCGGCCTCCGCCCACATGTGGGCGGGTCAGGTCGAGCCGTTCTCCAAGCACTACAAACTGATCACCTGGGACATGCGCGGGCACGGCAAATCCGACTATCCGGACGACCAGGGCGCCTACACGGAGGCCGAGACCGTGGCCGACATGGCCGCCATCCTCGATGCGGTCGGCGCCCGCAAGGCGGTGATCGGCGGGCTCTCGCTCGGCGGCTACATGTCGCTCGCCTTCCACCTCGTCCATCCGGAGCGCACCGAGGCGCTGCTGATCATCGACACCGGGCCGGGCTACAAGTCGGACGAGCCGCGGCAGGGGTGGAACGCCACCGCGCTCCGCCGCGCCGAGACCTTCGAGAAGAACGGCCTGCCGCCGGCGGGCGCGGGCGGGGCCGAGACCCGGGCCGCGCCGCACCGCAACGCGATCGGCCTCGCCAAGGCCGCGCGGGGCATGCTGACCCAGCACGACGCGCGGGTGATCTCCTCGCTGCCCGAGATCCAGGTCCCGTCGCTGGTGCTGGTCGGCGCCAACGACCGCCCTTCCTCGCCGCCTCCGACTACATGGCCGCCAAGATCCCCGGCGCGAAGAAGGTGGTGCTTCCGGACGCCGGCCACGCGGCCAACATCGACCAGCCGGCCGCGTTCAACGCCGCGGTGCTGGGCTTCCTCGCCGACCTTCAGCTGGAAGCGGCCTGATGGCGGGCCGCCTCGCCGGCAAGATGGCGGTGGTGGTGGGCGCCGGGCAGACGCCCGGCGAGACGATCGGCAACGGCCGCGCCACGGCGATCCTCTTCGCCCGCGAGGGCGCCACGGTGATGTGCGTCGACCGCCGGCTGGACTCCGCCGAGGAGACCGTCGCGATGATCGCCCAGGAGGGCGGCCATGCCAGCGCCTACGAGGCCGACATCACCCGCGAGGCCGATTGCGAGGCGATGGCGGCCGAGGCCAAGGCGCGGCTGGGGCGGATCGACATCCTGCACAACAACGTCGGCATCGGGCTGCGCGACCGCTCGATCACCCGGCTGCAGGAGGCCGACTTCGACCGCATCATGACGGTCAACCTCAAGGGCATGTGGCTGACCATCAAGCACGTGCTGCCGGTGATGCGCGACCAGGGCGGCGGGGCGATCGTCAACATCTCGTCGATGGCAGCGGTGGCCTCGTCCAACCTCGTCGCCTACGGCATGTCGAAGGCCGGCGTGAACAAGCTGACGCGCATCACGGCGGCCGGCAACACGCAGTACATGATCCGCTGCAACTGCATCATGCCGGGGCTGATGGACACCCCGATGGCGGTGGGCGGGCGCGCCACCGAGCAGGGCCGACCGACCGATGAGATCCGCGCCGGCCGCGACGCCCAGGTGCCGCTGGGGCGCAAGATGGGCACGGGGTGGGACGTCGCCTACGCGGCGCTGTTCCTGGCCTCGGACGAGGCGAAGTTCATCACCGGCGCGGTGCTGCCGGTGGACGGCGGCATGGCGGCGGGTGTCGGATGAGTGCGTTTCGATGAGTGCATTCCCATGAGCGCTTTTCAGGGCGTCAAGATCCTCGATTGCAGCCAGGGCCGGGTCGGCCCGATGGCCGCCATGCTGATGGCCGACTTCGGCGCCGAGGTGCTGAAGCTCGAGCCGCCCGGCGGCGACTGGATGGCCGATGCGCCCGGCTACCAGATGTGGAACCGCAACAAGGCGCGGCTGACGCTCGATGTGACCACCGCCGAGGGCCGCGCGCGGCTGGAGCAGATGCTGGCCGCCGCGGACGTGGCGATCTTCGACTACACGCCGCGCCAGATGGAGGCGCTCGACCTGATCGACGTCGCCGAGCGGCATCCGCGCCTGGTGCGGGTCTGGACGCCGCCCTACGGGACCACCGGACTCTGGAGCGAGCTGGCGCCGCACCACGGCGTCCTGATGGGGATGACCGGCGGCGGCCTTCCGGCAATCGAGCTACGAGTACCAGCCGGTCTATCTGGTCATGCCGGTGCTGCACTATGCGCAGGCGACGATGGCGGCCGGCGCGGCCGGCGCGGCGCTGCTGGAGCGAGCCAAGAGCGGGCTCGGCCAGGCGGTGACGGTGAGCGGGCTCTCGGCCGTCGCGCTGGTCGGCGGCGCGTCCGGCAACATCCTGCCGATCGGCCGGCGCCCGCTCGGCGCCTCGCCCTCCTACCGGCTCTACGAGTGCGGCGACGGGCAGTTCCTCTTCCTGGCGACCCTGTTCAGCTACTTCTTCCAGCGCGCGGTGCGGGCGATGGGGCTGGAGGTGGCGCTGGCCGAGGACGTCTTCCCCGAGGACGTCACCGCGCTGATGGAGGCGCGCTTCCGCCAGAAGACGCCGCGACGAGTGGCTGGAGATCATGCAGGGCGCCGACGTGCCGGCCGCGCCGGTGACGCCGCGCGAGGAATGGCTGCGCAGCGAGCTGATCGCCAACAACGACATGCGCGCGGTGGTCGAGCACCCTGAGCTGCGGGCCGGTCGAGATGCCCGGCGTGCCGGTGAAGCTGGCCGCGACGCCGGGCTCGGTCCGCCACCTGGTGCGCGACGCCGCGCCGGCCGACGTCGAGGCCTTCCTCGCAGCGTCGGAGGCCGCGCCGCCGACGGTCGCGGCCGCGCCGCCGAAGACCGGCCCGCTGACCGGGATCAAGGTGCTCGACCTCGGCACGGTGATCGCCGGCGCCTACGCCAGCGCCATCCTCGCCAACCTGGGCGCCGACGTGATCAAGGTGGAGTTGGCCGACGGCGATCCGTGGCGCGACCGCGGCGTCGGCTTCACCGCCTACAACCGCGGCAAGCGCGGCCTGGTGGTCGACCTGAAGCAGCCGGCCGGCCGCGACCTGTTCCTCGACCTGGTGCGCCAGGCCGACGTGGTGCTGGACAACTACCGGCTCGGCGTGCGCGACCGGCTCGGCGTCGGCCACGCCGACGTGCTGGCCGCCAATCCGCGCGCCATCTCCTGCTCGATCACCACCTACGGCTCGCGCGGCGAGGAGACCAAGCGGCCGGGCTTCGACCCGCTGCTGCAGGCCCGCAGCGGCATGAGGCGGCGCAGGGCGGCGACGACGACGAGCCGGTGTTCCACGTCATCGCGGTCAACGACTTCGCCTCGGCGTCGATGGCGGCGTTCGGGGTGATCGCGGCGCTGAACGCCCGGGAGCGCACCGGCGAGGGCCAGGTGATGGAGACCAGCCTCACCGCCCAGAGCGCCATGTTCCAGTCCGGCGAGCTGACCACCTGGCCGGGCGCGCCGGCCGCGCCGAAGGGCTGCCGCGACTGCCTCGGGATCGCCGCGCTCGACCGCTTCTACGCCTGCGCCGACGGCTGGATCGCGGTGGCCTGCGCCGGCGTCGACGAGGCCAGGGCGCTCGCCGCCGCGCTCGGCCATCCCGACTGGGCGGACCGCTTCGACATGCTGGCCGAGCCCCGCGACGGCGCCCTGGCCGGCGAGCTCGCCGCGGCGCTGGCCGCGCATACCGATGGCCGAGGCGCTGGGCGCGCTGCTGGCCGCCGGCGTGCGCGCCTGCCCGGTGCGCGAGGGCGAGGAGATCCTCTCCGACCCGTGGCTGTGGGCCAACGACTTCTTCGACCAGCCGCGCCAGACGCCGCACGGCCCGGTGGTCAACCGGCCCTACGCCACGTTTCTCGCGCAGCGAGAGCGGCTACCGCCGCCCCGACCCCGGCCTCGGCGAGCACACCTTCGAGGTGCTGGCCGACTACGGCATCGACCGAGGACCGCATCGCCCAGCTCGCCGACGACGGCGTGGTGCTGTGTTTGAGCTGAGGCTCGAACCTAAGATGCCGAACGCGCCGCCGCGAACCTCGTTCGCGAGGTCGCGACGTTGGCCGACGACAAGACACGGCGCGACTTGGCCGATCTGCTCTATGAGAGAATTCAATCCCTATGAGCGTCCGGACGTAGGCGAGCTGGAGCGATACCTTGGCGCGCTCCGCGACCGGCTTCGGGAAGACGCTATCGCTCGCGGATTCGAACTCGATAGCTAGGGTTCCGCTGAATCGCCGAAGCGAGCCCCTTCCCCCTCGAGGGGAAGGGGTTGGGGATGGGGGACTTGGCGAGATTGGCCGCGAGCGCTGTGCGCGGTGCTGACCGCAGTTTTGCCTGCGACAGCCCCCCACCCCCAGCCCCGCCCCTCCAGGGGGCGGGGTGCAGGTCGGTCAGTCAGCGAACAGCGCGCAGGCGCCTTGGTCGGCGGGGCTGACGCTGGCGCGGGCCCAGCCGAATAGCTCGCGGCCGTAGCCGGAGCCGGCGGCGGGGCGCTTGGCGGCCGGCGCGGGCCATCAGCGCGCGCTCGTCGACCTGGATGGTCGAGCGAGCCGGCCCGGGCGTCGAGGCGGATCACGTCGCCGTCGCGGACCTTGGCGAGCGGCCCGCCGGCGGCGGCCTCGGGGGTGAGGTGGATCGCGGCGGGCACCTTGCCCGAGGCGCCGGACATGCGCCCGTCGGTGACCAGGGCGACCTTGCGGCCGCGGTCCTGCAGCACGCTCAGCGTCGGCGTCAGGCTGTGCAGCTCGGGCATGCCGTTGGCGCGCGGGCCCTGGAAGCGCACCACCGCCACGAAGTCGCGGTCGAGCTCGCCGCGCTGGAAGGCGGCGAGCAGCTCGTCCTGGTCGTCGAAGCAGAGCGCCGGCGCCTCGACCACCTGGTGCTCGGGCTTCACCGCCGAGACCTTGATCACCGCGCGGCCGAGCGGGCCCTTCAGCATGCGGATGCCGCCCTCGGCGTCGAACGGATCGTCGGCGGGCCGCAGGATGTCGGGCGCCAGGCTCTTGGCCGCCCCGTCGCGCCAGACCAGCGCGCCGTCCTGCAAGGAACGGCTCGCGCTGGTAGAGACGCAGGCCCTCGCCGGCGACGGTGACGACGTCCTCGTGGGCAAGGCCGGCGTCCAGCAGCTGGCGCACCACGAAGGCCATGCCGCCGGCGGCGTGGAAGGCGTTCACGTCCTCCGAGCCGTTCGGATAGACGCGGGCGATCAGCGGGCGTGACGCGGCGAGAGGTCGTCGAAGTCCTCCCAGGTGATGGTGATGCCGGCCGCCCTGGCCATCGCCACCAGGTGCAGCGTGTGGTTGGTCGAGCCGCCGGTGGCCATCAGGCCGGCGAGCGCGTTGACGATGCTCTTCTCGTCCACGACCGCCGACATCGGCGTGTAGTCGTTGGTCGCGGGACCCGATCTCCACCGCCCGCTTCGGCGCGGCGGCGGTCAGCGCGTCGCGCAAGGGGGTGTTGGGGTGCACGAAGGCCGCGCCCGGCAGGTGCAGGCCCATCATCTCCATGATCATCTGGTTGGAGTTGGCGGTGCCGTAGAAGGTGCAGGTGCCGGGCCCGTGGTAGGCCTGCATCTCGATATCGAGCAGTTCCTCGCGGCCGCACCTTGCCCTCGGCGTAGAGGCCGCGGATGCGCGCCTTCTCCGCGTTGGAGACGCCGGAGGTCATCGGGCCGGCCGGCACGAAGATCACCGGCAGGTGGCCGAACAGCGCCGCGCCGATGAAGAGGCCCGGCACGATCTTGTCGCAGACGCCCAGCATCAGCGCGCCGTCGAAGGCGTCGTGGGTCAGCGCCACCGCCGTCGACATGGCGATCACGTCGCGGCTGAACAGCGACAGCTCCATGCCCGGCCGCTGCTGGGTGACGCCGTCGCACATGGCCGGCACGCCGCCGGCGAACTGCGCGGTCGCGCCGACCTCGCGCGCCGCGGCCTTGATGATCGGCGGGAAGCGCTCCAGCGGCTGATGGGCCGAGAGCATGTCGTTGTAGGACGAGACGATGGCGATGTTGGGCGCGGCGGGATTGCGGATGCGGCTCTTGTCGTCGTCCGGCAGCGGCGGCGAAGGCGTGGGCGAAGTTGGCGCAGGTGAGCTTGGCGCGGCCGGGACCGGCCCGGCGCGCCGCCTCCATGCGCTCCAGATAGTCGGCGCGGGCCTCGCGGCTGCGGGCGCGGATGCGCTCGGTGACTTCGGTGGTGACGGGATGCATCGCGGATGCTCCTTCGGGCGACGCTCTGGGCGCCCCTACTATGCGGCGTCCGGCGACCAGAGCACCCGCACGGGGCTGCGCGTCTGCCGTATCAACGCGGCGGCCGGCGGATTGAAGACCGGATCGGCCTCGATCTGCTCGATGACCGCCCGTTTGTCCTCGCCGCCGACCAGCAGGACAATCAGCCGGGCGTCGAACAGCGCCCGGCCCGTGAGGCTGATGCGCGGCACGTACGGCGTCCAGCCGGCCGACTGCACGCCGACCACCCACTGCGGGCAATCCGGGTCGAGCCATTGTCTGGACGTCGGCGTTCGACGCGTAGAGCGAGGCGATATGCCCGTCCGGGCCCATGCCGAGCAGAATGGCGTCGAACGGCGCGAGCGCGGCAATCGCCGGCTCTACCGCGGCGGCGGCCGCGGCCAGTGTCCGCTCGGCGCCGTTCAGCGACACGAGCCGTGCGGCGGCGGCGAAGTGCTGCATGCAGCCGCGCGCGGACCATCGCCTCGTTGCTTTCCGGCGCATTGAGCGGAACGAAGCGGTCGTCGCTCAGGGTGACGATGACGCTCGCCCAATCGAGATCGGTCGCCGCCAAGGCGGTCGTAGACCGGCCCTGGCCCGCGTCCGCCGGTGACCATCAGGCTCTTGCCGCCGGGGCCGCGCAGCTGGCCGACGATGGCTTCGGCCGCCGCCGCCGCCGCGGCGGCGGCGCTGGGGAAGGTCTCGATCGCCCCGCTACTCATCCAGCCACGCCCGCCCCGTGCGCTCCAGCAGGGCGAAGGCGCCGGCGGGGCCCCAGCTGCCGGCGGCGTAGGGCTTGGGGTCATCGACGAGGTCGGCCCAGGCGTCGGCGATCGACGTCGATCCAGCCCCAGGCCCGCTCCACCTCGTCGCGGCGGACGAAGAGCGACTGGTTGCCGGCGAAGATGTCGAGCAGCAGCCGCTCGTAGGCGATCCGCCGGCGCCCGCCGTCGGCGAGCGAGAGGCTGAGCGGCAGCGCCTGCAGCCGGTTGCCGGAAATGCCCGGCCGACGGTTCATCAGGAGCAGCGAGATGTCCTCGTCGGGCTGCAGGTCGATGACCAGGCGGTTGGCGGTGACGTCCTCCTCGGCCCGCTCGCCGAAGATCAGGTGCGGCAGCGGCTTGAACTGGATGTCGATCTGGGTGCGGCGCTCGGGCAGCCGCTTGCCGGTGCGCAGGTAGAAGGGCACGCCCGCCCAGCGCCAGTTGTCGATGTCGGCGCGCAGGGCGACGAAGGTCTCGGCGTCGCTGGCCGAGCCCTTCTCCTCGACGTAGGCCGGGACCTGCTTGCCGTCGACGACGCCGGCCTTGTACTGGCCGCGCACCGAGAGCTGCTGGGCGCCCGACGCGGTCGAACTGGCGCAGCGCCTTCAGCACCTTGACCTTCTCGTCGCGCACCGAGTCCGGCGCCGGCGTCGGCCGGCGGCTCCATCGCCACCAGGCACAGCAGCTGCAGCATGTGGTTCTGCACCATGTCGCGCAGCGCGCCGTAGTCGTCGTAGTAGCGCCAGCGCTCGCCGACCCCCTCGGTCTCGGCCACGGTGATCTGCACGTGGTCGATGGCGAGGTTGTTCCAGAGCGGCTCGAAGAGCGTGTTGGCGAAGCGCAGCGCCAGCAGGTTCTGCACCGTCTCCTTGCCGAGGTAGTGGTCGATGCGGAAGACCCGCGCCTCCTCGAACACCTGCGCCACCTCGGCGTTGATCGCCTTCGAGCTCTCGAGGTCGTGGCCGAGCGGCTTTTCCATCACGATCCGGCATTCGCCGCAGGCGAGCCCGGCCTCGTCGAGCGCCGGCAGACCGCGCCGTAGATGCTGGGCGAGAGGGCCAGGTAGAAGACCGTCGGGCTTGTCGGCGACGCGCTCGGCGAGCCCTTCATGCCGGCCGCCTTGGTCACGTCGGCCGGGCAGTAGTCGAGCCGTCCCGAGAAACGCTTCCAGGCCGCCGCGTCGAGACCCTCCGGCCGCTTCTTCAGCACGTCATGGACGTAGTCCACGAACTTGCCCGGCGCCATCTCGGTGCGCGCCGAGCCGATGATCTTCAGGTCCTTCGGCAACAGGTTGTCGGCGTCGAGGAAGTAGAGCGACGGCAGCAGCATGCGCGCGGCGAGGTCGCCGGTGGCGCCGAAGATCACCAACCGTTCGATCGCATGTGCGGTCGGGCATGCGGCCGCGACATGGCGCCTGGGAGGGCGTTCGTCCAGGGCGTCGCCGAAATCTTTCAAACAAGCGTTTGCGGCCGGTTGCGCCGCCCTGTAGGGCGCCCGATAATGCCGCCATCGCAAGGCTTAAGCAGAGAGGGTCCGCCACGCAGTGCGGACTCCAGGGAGACACTGATGGCTTGGGATTTCGAGACCGATCCGGAATTTCAGAAGAAGCTCGATTGGATCGAGGAGTTCATGGAGGAGAAGGTCGAGCCCCTCTCCAACCTCGGCCGCGCCATGATGGTCCCCGGCGCCCGCGAGAAGTTCATCAAGCCGCTGCAGGACGAGGTGAAGAAGCAGGGCCTGTGGGCCTGCCACCTCGGGCCCGAGCTGGGCGGCCAGGGCTTCGGCCAGCTGAAGCTCGCGCTGATGAACGAGAAGCTGGGCCGCGTCGGCCTCGCGCCCTCGATCTTCGGCTGCCAGGCGCCCGACACCGGCAACGCCGAGATCATCGCCCACTACGGCACGCCCGAGCAGAAGGAGAAGTGGCTGTGGCCGCTGCTGAACGGCGACATCCGCTCGGCCTTCTCGATGAGCGAGCCGGCCGGCGGCTCCGATCCGACCACGTTCAAGACCCGCGCCGAGGAGAAGAACGGCAAGTGGGTGATCAACGGCGAGAAGTACTTCTCGTCGGGCGCCTACGGCTCGTCGGTGCTGGTGGTCTATGCGGTCACCGACCCGGACCATAAGGACATCCACCAGAAGACCTCGATCTTCCTGGTGCCGACCAAGACGCCGGGCGTGAACATCCTGCGCGGCATCGGCGTCGGGGCGGGCGAAGCCGGCGGCCACGCCTACATCCGCTACGAGAACGTCGAGGTCGGCCCCGAGGCCCTGCTGGGTCCGCGCGGCGGCGCCTTCCTGGTCGCCCAGACCCGCCTCTCCGGCGGCCGCGTGCACCATGCGATGCGCACTGTCGGCGCCTGCCAGAAGGCCTTCGACCTGATGTGCCGCAGGGCCGTCTCGCGCCAGACCCGCGACGGGCGCCTGGCCGACATGGCGGTGGTGCAGGAGCAGATCTGCGATGCATGGATCGCGCTGCAGTCGTTCCGCCTGCTGGTGCTGCGCACCGCCTGGCTGATCGACAAGCACAAGGACTACAACCTGGTGCGCAAGGACATCGCCGCGATCAAGGTGGCGATGCCGAAGGTCTATCACGACATCGCCGCCACCGCCGCGCACCTGCACGGCGCCATGGGCGTCTCCAACGAGATGCCGTTCATGGGCATGCTGACCAGCGCGATGGTGATGGGCATCGCCGACGGCCCCACCGAGGTGCACAAGGTGACGGTCGCCAAGCAGGTGCTGAAGGACTACCGGCCCGACCAGGACCTCTTCCCGAGCTACCACCTGCCGAAGCTGCGCGACGCGGCGCTCGACAAGTACGCATCGGAGATCGACGAACTGAAGGCGGCGGCGACCAGGGCGACGGCCGACGCGTAGCCGGCAAGCTCCCCCACCCATGTCGCAAATGCCTCCCCTCCCCCTTGCGGGGAGGGGTTGGGGGTGGGGGTGTCAGCGCCATCCTCTCGGGCTTGGCGGGCGAGCGGACGAACGGGCGCTCACCCAGCTTGCACCCCCACCCCTGACCCCTCCCCGCAAGGGGGAGGGGGACGCGGTTGCGGCCTTGCGCGGACAGTGCGGAAACGGCGCTTTCATCCCACTCGACAGATCGCTAGTCCTGGCGGCGCTTGCCGCGTGAAGGCGGGGAGGCCGTGAATGCCAGTAGTCGAACGACGCGCCCCGCTGATCGTCGGCATCGGCGGGACGGTGCGCACGCCCTCGTCGAGCGAGCGGGCGCTCGGCCTGGCGCTCGCCGCGGCCGAGGCGGCCGGCGCGCGCACCCAGCTGATCGGCGGCGAGGTGCTGGCGCGGCTGCCGATCTACAATCCCAACGACATCGAGCATCCGCCGGAGCGTTCGGCGCTGGTGGACGCGGTGCGCGAGGCCGACGGCGTGATCGTCGCGACGCCCGGCTACCACGGCTCGATCTCGGGCCTCCTGAAGAACGCGCTCGACAGCCTGGAGCCCCTGCGCGACGACGCGCGGCCCTACCTCGACGGGCGGGCGGTGGGCTGCATCGTGGTGGCCGACGGCTGGCAGGCCTGCGGCTCGGCGCTGGCGGCGCTGCGCGCGATCGTCCACGCCCTGCGCGGCTGGCCGACCCCGCTGGGCGCCACGATCAACAGCGCGCTGAAGCCGTTCGACGACGACGGCGCGCTGAAGGACCCCCGCGACGCCTTCCAGGTGGAGATGGTCGCGCAGCAGGTGGTGGAGTTCGCGAAGGTGTGGGGGCGCTAGGCGCCCCTACTCCCCCGCCTTCTCCAGCGCCTGGCGCCAGGCGACGTTGGCGGCGGCGCGCTGGGCCTGGGCGGGCGCGACCGGCGCCGGCTGGCCGCCCTGCTCGGCGATCTGGCGGCCAAGCGCGACGACCTTCGGGATCTCGTCGTCGGCGAGCGGCTTCATCCACGCCTTGCGCTTGAACGCGGCCTCGACGTAGGGCGCGAGCTCGTCGGCCTTCTTGGCGACCCGCGCCGCCTCGCGTTCCTTGAACTCGCCCATCACCTCGCCGGCGAACAGCTCCAGCGCCTCGCAGATGTCCTCGTGCTTGTTGCGGCCACCCTGCTGGATGAAGGCGACCTGGTCGACGCCGCAATCCTCGAACTTCTTCAGGTGCGTGCGCAGCTCGTCGGGCGTGCCGATGCCGCCCTCGGCCGCGCCGGCGATGCCGCCCGCGCCGGGCGCGCCGGCCGCTATCGCGCCCTGCGCCTTCTGGAACAGCTCCCAGATGTTGGTGCGGCCGGGGATCTGCTCGCCGAAGCCATAGTGCCAGCCGAGCGCGAACTGGAAGAAGCGGAAGCCTTCCTGGAAGCGCTGGCGCGCGACGTCAGCGTCGTGGTGCACGCCGAACGAGGAGACCATGCAGATGTTGGGGTTCACCGCATGGCCGATCGGCACGCACTCCTCCTTGAAGATCCGGTAGTAGTCCTCGACCCACTGGGTGGCCTCGGCCGGGTCGACGAAGGCGAAGGTCAGCGCGCCGATGCCGAGCTTGGCGGCCAGCTTGATGGTCTCGCGGTTGGAACAGGCGACCCAGAGCGGCGGGTGCGGGCGCTGCACGGGCTTGGGCACCACGTTGCGCGCCGGCATCGAGAAGTATTCGCCCGTAAAGCCCGGGTAGGGGTCCATGGCCAGCATGTTGGCGCACTGCTCGACCGCCTCGCGCCAGGCGTTGCGCTTCTCGGCCACCGGCACCTTGTAGCCGCCGAGCTCCAGCAGCGCCGAGCTCTCGCCGGTGCCGAACTCGACGCGGCCGTTGGAGACGAGGTCGAGCGTCGCGATGCGCTCGGCGACGCGGGCCGGATGGTTGTAGCCCGGCGGCATCAAGACGATGCCGTGCCCGAGGCGGATGGTCTTGGTGCGCTGCGAGCAGGCGGCGAGGAAGACCTCGGGCGCGGAGGAGTGGGAATACTCCTCGAGGAAATGGTGCTCGACCTCCCAGACGTTGTCGAAGCCCAGCTTATCGGCGAGCTCGACCTGCGAGAGGGCGTCCTGGAAAAGCTTCTGCTCCAGCCCCTCGGTCCACGGCCGCGGCAGCTGGTGCTCGTAGAAAATGCCAAATCTCATAGCGTGAATGTCCCTTCGCGGCCGGACTTGGGGCGCCGGACCTTATCGTCGATCATATATCGCGGCTCAGCCGCGCGTAAGAGCGCCCCGCCGGCGCTCTCTTCACCACGGAGGCACGGAGATTCCACCGAGGACACGGAGGCGATCTCGGTGACCTCTGTGCCTCCTCCGTGACCTCCGTGGTTCAAAAGACTTGCCTGCGGCGCGCGGTTACGGCGCCGCGAGGCCGGTGAAGATCGGGCGGGCGTAGAGCTCGACGGCGACGTCGGCCGGCGGATTGCGCAGCAGGAAGGGCAGGTCGGCGGCGGCGTTCAGGGTGGCGTTCAGCATCTGCGCGGCGATGAAGGGATCGACGGGCCTCAGCGAGCCCTCCGCCACGCCGTCCGTGATCATCGCCTGGAAGCGCTCGGAGAGCCGGTCGGACTGCTGCAGCATCGCCACCCGGAGCTGCTCCGGCAGCGCCGCCAGCGCCGAGGTGCGCAAGAGCGGGCCGGCCGGCGAGAACTGGAACGCGGTCAGCGCCGCCGCGGCCGAGGTCAGCTTCAGCCACTGATCGCCCGTCAGCGCCTCGGCCGCCGCCTGCGCGCGCCGCGCCACGTCGAACGACCGCTCGAAGCAGGCGCTGACCACGTCGTCCTTGGCGCTGTGGTGGTGGTAGAACGAGCCCTTGGTGACGTTCAGGGCGGCGGAGATCAGCTCGACCGACGCGCCGCGGTAGCCGCGCTGGTTGATGAGCCGGGTGGCGGCCTGCAGGAAGGCCTCGCGGCCGGCAGGCGCCGTCTCGCCGCCGATCTCGAGCGGCGCGGGGGCCCACCTGGCGCCCGGTCTCGCCAGGCCGCGCGCCAGGATGTCGTACATCCGCTCGCCGACGCTCGGATAGTCGCGGGCGGGATAGCGCGGCAACCAGGCTTCGGCCCAGTGGATCTGCTCGAGCAGGATCTCGGTGCGGGCGGTCGCCGCGCCGCGGCTCAGAGTCTCCCCGCCGGGTCCGGCGAACAGCGCCCGGATGCGGCGGAAGAGATCGGCGTAACTGGCCGCGATGGGCCCGTGGAACTGCGGCGACAGGGCGCGCAGGTCGCTGAAGATCGGGACCGCCGCCGCCTCGCCGGCGACGACGCGTGCGCGCAGGTCCAGGTAGAGCGCCAGCAGCCGTTGGATGCGCGCGTCCGGCGTCGCCTCCTGCCTTGCCGCGTGCACCAGGGCCCCCAGCCGCTCGATGCCGGAGGCGAAGCAGGCGGCGGCGAGCGCGTCCTTCTTGCGGAAATAGTAGGTGACGCTGGTGGTGATCAGGCCGACCCGCTGGGCGACCTCGGCCAGCGTCATGCCGCGCACGCCCTGGCGGTTCAGCACCTCGGTCGCCGCCGCGACGATGGCCTCGCGCTTCTTGCTGTAGCGCGCCGTCACAGGCGAAGTCGCTGGGGGCGCGAGCGTGTCGGTCATGGCCTGGCGGGTACCCGGGGAGGCGCGGACGCGAGCGCAGGATATGCGCCGAAACGCGCGCCGCCGAAACCCGGCGCGCGCCAGCCCAAGCTCAGGAGGCCAGTATCTCGCCGCTCATGCTGCCCTCGCGCTCCAGCGCGTCGGTGGCGGGCAACGCCTGCGGGACGTCCTCGATCTCTGCCCCCGGCACATGGTGAAGCATGCGCACCTTCCGCCAGCCGCCATACCGGTAATAGAGCGCGGTCAGCCCGCTCGAGGTGAGCGTGCCGAGCGGGAAGCTCCACCAGATCGCGTCGGACCCGAAGCGCGGGATCATGAAGTAGGCGAACGGCACGCGGATCACCAGCATCGAGACCACCAGGATGATCAGCGGCGGCCACACCGCCCCGGTGGAGCGGACGATGCCCGAGAGGGCGAAGGTGGCGTTGAAGATCACGAACGCCCACAGCACCGTGCGGTCCATGTGCAGTGCAATCGGGATCATCGGCGAGTTGGCCGGCAGGAAGATGTAGAGCGGCAGCGGACCCAGCGCGTAGATCACGACGGCGATGGAGCCGGTGACGCAGACGCTGAGCAAGAGGCCGATGATCGCGATGCGCTCGACCCGGTGCCACTGGCCGGCGCCGACGTTCTGGCCGGCCATCGACGAGACCGACGCGCCGACCGCCATGCCGGGCATCTGGATATAGTTCCAGACCTGCAGTCCGCCGACGTAGGCGGCCGAGGTGACGGCGCCGAAGCCGTTGACGAACGAGATCATGATCATGCCGGCGGCCGACATGATGAACATCTGCAGGCTCATCGGAATGCCGCGCAGGACGAGCGGACGCAGGATTTCCAGGCTCGGGATCAGCAGCCGCAGGTCGCGGCCCTTCAGCATGAGGACGCTGTTGCGGCGGTAGAGGACGACCAGCAGCAGGATCAGCGCGACGCCCTGGCCGATCAGCGTCGAGGTGGCCGAGCCGGCGACGCCAATGCCGGGGAAGTGAAGCGGCACGGGGATCCTTGGGAACCAACCCCAGCCGCCGATCGACCCATTGACGCCGGCGATCAGCAGCGGGTTGAAAAGCATGTCCAGCACCACCGCCAGGCCCATGAAGTAGAACGGCGTGCGGGAATCACCCGCGCCGCGCTGGGCCATCTGCAGGAACTGGAAGAAGTACATGAACGGCATCGCCGCGAAGACGACGCGCAGGTAGATGATCGCCTGGTCCCGCGCCGCCGGCGGCGTGCGCATCGCCGCCAGGATGTGCGGGGCGAATATCCCGCCGGTCAGCGACAGCGTCACCGAGATCACGAAGAAGAAGAACACCGCCGTGCCCATGATCCGCTTGACCAGGGCCAGGTCACCGGCCCCGACCTGTTGGGCGATCAGGATGTTGGCGGCCATGGTCGCGCCGAAGATGGCGCCCATCATCAGCATCATGATGCTGTTGGCGTTGCCGATGGCGGTGATGTCGGTGGCGCCCAGCAGGTGGGCGACCCAGAACTGGTTTGCGGTGACGTTCAGCTGCTGCAGCACGTTGCCGCCCAGCATCGGCAGCGAGAACATGATCAGCGTCGAGGCGATCGGGCCCTCGGTGAGATTGCGCCCCTCCGGACCGCGCATGCCGCGGTAGCCGCCCGGCATGCCGCCGCCCATGCCACGACCCATGCCACCGCCGAAACCGCCGCCGGGCGGACCGCCGCCCATGCCGGGGCGCATCCCGGGCCCCATGGCGCCGGGCTGGCCTGAACCGAAAGCAGGCCTTGGCGAGCGAGCGTCGGCGTCCATCGTTCTTTAGGCGCCGCGGCCGGGGAGCGTCTGGCCCCTCGCCTTCAATCGTGCCGGCTCAAACCACTGATTCGAAATCGCACGCATGGTCATATGGTACAGGCGATAGAGCATCGGTCCGCCGATGGAAAGCGATTGGCGGCCGGCCGGTTGCAGGATGGGCCGCGTGACGCAGGGGCGACCTCAGGGAATGGGCGGGCCAGGAACCGGCGTCGTGTTGATCGGGTCCATCAGCCGGTCGGCGCTCCTCAGCGCCTCGAGATTGGCCTCGTGGGAGCTGCGGTCGAGCCGGTAGAACAGCAGCAACGTCACGGCCAGCACGTTGAGCCCCATGGTCGCAGGCAACCACAGCAGCACCATGTTGCGCATGATGGTCGGGTCGACATAGTCGACAGCCGAGGTCTGTGCGCCGACCGGGAAGTGCACCAGCTCCAGGATGACCGCGCCGATCAGGCCCCCGATGCCGGGCGCGAACTTGGGCAAGAGGTTGCTGGCGGCGAACAGCAGACCCTCGGAGCGCATGCCGGTCTTGACCGCATTGTCCTCGGTAACGTCGGCGATCATCGAGCCGATGATGATGTACCCGACCAGGGCGAGCGTGCCTGAGAAGAGGCCGTCGAACACCAGGACCACCGGTATCCAGATCGAGCCGTTCAGCGGCAGCAGCCCGAGCAGGCGCAGCGCCGGCGGGATGACCCCAGAGACAATTGCCAGCGCGAAGACCGCCAGCATCGTGCGCTTCTTGTCGAGTTTGCGCGAAAGGATAGGCGCCACCACCACCCCGATGAAGAACGAGGGCGCGGAAAGCAGGCCGATGATGCTGCCCATCTGGGGCGTCAGGCCCCAGAAGTAGTAGGTCATGAAGAGGCCCAGCGTCGACGAGATGCCGCCGGAGATCCCCGCCAGCAGGCCCGCGCCCATGACCACCACCAGCGACGGATTGGCGAAGGTGGCGACGATCTCGCGCAGCGACTCCATGAGCGTCTGGCTCCGCGTCGGCGCAATCCAGAGCGTGCGGATGAAGCGGTGCGTGGCGCCCGTCGAAATGAGGATCGCAGCAAAGGTGACGACCGCCACCAGCAGACCGAAACTGCCGTAGGCGGCGCGGTCGTACTGACCGAGCGGGTGGCTGGCGTCCTTGCGCAGGTAGACGAGCCCCTGGAGCAAAGCGAGGACGGTCCCGCCGAGATAGGCGAAGAAGTAGCGGTAGCTCACGAGGCTGGTGCGCTCGTGGTAGTCGGGCGCCAGCTCCGGCAGCAGGGAGTCGCTGGGGATTTGGTAGAGGCTGACGCTCACCCGCACGATCACCAGCAGGACCAGCGAATAGGCCGCCAGCTCGATCTGCGAGAGCCCGTGCGGCGTTCGCCAGAAGAAGACGATGGCCAGCGCGATTGGCACGGCCGAGGCGTACATGAACGGGTGGCGACGGCCCCAGGGCGATCGCAGCGTGTCGGAGAGGCGGCCGATCAGCGGGTCGAACACGGCGTCGATGGCCAGCGAGACCAGGATCAGCACGCCGACGACGCCCGGTCGCATGCCGATGATGCGGACCAGGAAGAAGGTGATCAGCGACTGCGAGAGCGCCACGCCGGCGGTGGCCTGCGCCACCGACCCCAGGCCGTAGGAGACCTTGGTCGCCACGCCTAGGCGCGGCGCGCCGGACGCTTCAGCCACGATTCAGGCCTCTTTCGGAATTGTCACGGCAGCGGCGGCCCGCCGACCGGCTCCATCGGCGGCTCGGTGACGGCGGCGGCCAGGCGCAAGGCCTCGAGGTTGGCCTCATGCGAGCCGCGGTCGATGCGGTAGAAGATCAGCACGCCGACGGCGATCAGGTTGAGCACCGCGCCGACCGGCAGCGAGAGCAGCGCCAGGTGGCGCATGATGGCCGGGTCGACCGCGACGATCCTGCCGCCCTGCGCCGCGGGCGGGAAATGCACGAACTCCAGCATCAGGTTGCCGACCAGGATGCCAAGGCCGCTGGTGATTTTCGGCAACAGCCCGTTGGCGGCGAAGAGCAGCCCCTCAGAGCGCACCCCGGTCTTCACCGCGCTGTCCTCGACCACGTCGGCGATCATCGAGCCGACGATCACGAAGCCGCTGATTCCGAGCGCGGTGGCGACAAAGAGATCGGCCCCCAGGACGATCGGGATCACCGGGGAGCCGTTCGGCGGCAGCAGGCCCAGCAGGCGCAGGCTGACGGGGATGACGCCGGCGAAGATCGAGAGCGTGAAGACGGTCATCATCGTGCGCTTCTTGTCGAGCGCCCGCGTCAGCAGCGGCGCGGCGACGACGCCCAACAGGCTCGCCGGCGCGGCGACGAGCGTCAGCACGGCGATCACCTGCGGCGTCAGGCCCCAGAAGTCGAAGCTCATGAAGCTCTGCAGACTCGAGCTGACGCCGCCGGCGACGCCGGAGACGAAGCCCGAGGCCATGATGGCGATGAGCGACGGGTTGGTAAGCACCGTTGCAATCTCCCGCGCCGCCGCGCCGAACGACTGGCGGCGCTGCGGCGGGCTCTGCAACAGGGGGATGTAGCGGTGCGTCGTCAGCGCGGAGATGAGGATGCACGTGACCCCGATGCACGCCGCGGTAATCCCGAAGTTCGCGTAACCGACCGGATTGTTTTGGCCGAGCGGGTTGGCGGCGTCGCGGCGCAGGAACACGCCGTTCAGCAGCACGCTGAGCAGCACGCCGCCCAAGAGGCCGAAGAACCAGCGCCAGCTGATCAATGTGGTGCGCTCGTGGTAGTCGGGCGCCAGCTCGGGGGCGAGCGCGTCGCTGGGGATCTGATAGAGGCCGGCGGCCAGGCGCAACATCACCAGCACGGTGAAGACGTAGACAGGCATCGCCGCCGCCGGCAGTCCGGGCGGATGGCGCCACAGCATCACCGTGCCGATCGCGATCGGGATGGCCGAGAAATACATGAACGGGTGGCGGCGTCCCCAGGGCGAGCGGAAGGTGTCCGACCAGCGGCCGATCGCCGGGTCCAGCACCGCGTCGATGATCAGCGAGATCATGATCACCAAGCCGACGACGGCGGGTCGCAGCCCCACGACGCTGACCAGGTAGTAGTTGATGACGCTCGTCGAGAGCGCCACCGCGCTGACGCCCTGCGCCACCGAGCCCAGGCCGTAGGAGACCTTGGTCGCGAGGCCAAGGCGGGGAGCTATTGGCTCGCTCATGGGTTAGGCGCCGGCGCCCTCGGGATTTGGCAAGACGTCGGGCGCCAGGTGCGGATTGAGCTCTGGGTCGGTCTCCGACGCCAGCTCCGCCGACCGTGCGATGCGATCCAGGTTGTCCTCGTGCCGCTTGCGGTCGATCCGGTAGAACAGGATGCAGCTGGTCGAGCAGAGATAGAGGAAGGTCACCGTCGGCAGATAGATCATCGCCATCTGGGCGAGGATGGCCGGACTGACATGGCCGGGCTGCGCGAACTTCGGGAAGTGGATGTAGCCGATGATGAGGCCGGGGACGATCGTGGCGAAGCTCGTGGTGATCTTGCGCAGCAGCGAATTGGCGGCGAACAGCACGCCCTCCGACCGCTGGCCGCTCTTGACCTGAGTCTCCTCGACGACGTCGGCCAGCATGGCGGTGACGATGATGAAGCCGGTGATGCTGAGCAGCCCCGTGGCGATCGAGTTGATGATCAGGATCCTCAGCACCCACGGCGAGGAGTTCGGCGGCATGAGCCCGAGCAGGCGCAGGCCGATCGGCACGGTGGTCGAGGCGATCGACAGGAAGAAGACGATCAGGCACCCGCGCTTCTTGCCGAGCCATCTGGACCAGTAGGGGGCGACCACCACGCCAACCAAGCCGCCGGGAATCGCCCAGAGGCCGAGCGCACGCAGGGCGCTCGACGGCAGCTCCCAGTAATACGTCAGGAAGTACGTCGTGAGGCCGCCGGAGATGCCGACGGCGATGCCGAAAATGAAGCCGGAGATCGCCAAAGCCGCGAAGTTGCGGTTGCCGAGCGCAAAGCCCACCTCGCGCGCCATCTCGCGGAACGACGGCCTGCGCTGCGCGGGTTTGTGCATGAACGGGGTGAAGCGCTGAGTGGAGAGCGCCGAGAGCAGGATGGTGACGGCCGCGATCACCGCGACGGTGATGGCTAGCGGCGCGTAGCCAGCCTGGTTCAGCTGGCCGAACTTCTGTTGCGGAGTCTCGCGTAGGAACACGCCGAAGGTCAGCAACACCGAGGCGGTGCGCCCGACCACCGCCAGGAACAGGTAGCGCCAGCTCGCGAGGCTGGTCCGCTCGTCGTAGTTCCGCGACAGTTCCGGCAGCAGCGCGGCGTTGGGGATCTCGATCAGGCTCTCGAACAGGCGGCTCAGGATCACCGTCCCCAGCAGCCAGAAGAAGATGCCCTGGTCCGACCAGCCCAGCGGCGGCATGTAGATGGCGGCGAAGAACAGCGAGGCCGGCACCGCCGCGAAGTAGATGAAGGGATGACGACGCCCGAACCGCGTCGTGGTGTTGTCGGAGATCTGGCCGACGATCGGATCCCAGAACGCGTCGATGAAGAGCGAGATTGCGAGGGCGAGGCTGACCAGCGGCGCGTCGAGACCGACCAACTGGGTGTAGAAGAACAGGGTCAGGCCGCCCACGCCCCCCTTGATCGTCGAGCCGAACGCACTGACGCCATAGAGCGCCTTGGTCGGCCAGCCGAGCCGCGGCGGGGAACCGGCTGTGACGCTCACCGCGCGGCCGCCGCTGTGATCGGCGGGCGCGCGGCCGGCCGCCGCCTGTTGGCCCCGGCGTAAGCTCTCATCTCGGACGCACTCCCTTGCGGACGCTTTGTTGTTCTCGTTGCACGAAGTTTGGAACGAAAGCCGGCGGCGGCGCCAGCGGTTTTTCCTGACGCTTTCGTCACGGCGAAAAGCAAAAGGGCGCGTCCCTTGCGGAACGCGCCCCTCGCCGTTCGGGCCTAGCCGGACCGGCTAGAAGAACTTGTAGCGGACTTCCACGCCGTAGGTCCGCGGCGGGTTGAGGTTGAAGAGGTTCTGCTGGAAGAGCCCCAGGCTCGCGTTGGTCACGGACATGCTGTTGCCGAGCAGGCCGACGCCGCCGGACGCCACCGTGTACTGCAGGGAGTTGAAGACGTTCTTCACGTAGCCGATGACCTCGTAGCGGTCGTTCGGCCCCTTCCACAGCGCCCGGATGTCGACGTCCGTCCACGCTGGCGCGTTGTCGTAAAAGCGGTTGAACACCGTGCCGTCCTGCTTGTCGCGCCAGACGTAGGCGGCCGACAGCGTCAGGTCGCCCGGATCGTAGTGCCAGGTGTAGGCCATGCTGAGCGCCACCTTGTTGCGCGGCGCGTCGGGCAGCGGGTCGCCCTTCACGGTCTGGTCGCGGGCGGCCAGCGGGTTCTGGCCCGGCACCGGCCGCGCGCCAGGGGCGACGGCGTTCGGGTCGTTGGTGTCGAGCAGGCAGAGCGCGCCTTGGGACGGCGTCAGGGTGCCGCCGGAGATGGTGCCGCTGCAGCCGGTGAGGACCGCCGTGTCGTCGAACGAGTAGCTGGCGGTGAAGTTCAGGTCCTTGACCGGCGTCCAGTAGGCCTCGAACTCGATCCCGTCGGACCGCGCCTTCGGCACGTTGACGAACTCGCCCTGGGTGACGCCGCTGTTGTTGATCGAGATCGGCAGCTGGAAGTTGACGTAGTCGTAGTAGAAGGCCGCCACGTCGATCAGCAGCGTCCGGCCGAAGCTCTGCTTGTAGCCGATCTCGTAGGAGTTCAGGAACTCCGGCGCGACTTCGGGGGCGGCGGAGACGATGCCGGCGTTGAACGACGGCGAGGCGTAGCCGCGCCCGTAGCGGGCGTAGGTGAAGATGTCGGGCGTCGGCGTGAACTCGATGCCCGCCCCGCCGGTCACCGCCGAGGAGGTGATGGCGAGCTGCCGCTGGGCGTAGCCGTTCGCCAGGATGACCCCGGCGCTCTTGACGCCGGTCGCCAGCGGCCCGGTGGTGCAGTTGTTCGGGTGCGCGGTGGTGTTGGCCGTGCCGGTCAGGCAGACAAACGACGGGGTGAAGTCGAGCGACGGCGTCCCGTTGCCGAAGAACGGCGACAGCCCGTCGATGAGCGCCGAGCTATAGGCGATGGTCCGGGTGTTCTCGACGCCCCACTTGTCATCCCAGTTGTACCGGATGTTGCCGGTGACGCGCCACTGGTCGTTGATCTTGTAGGAGAGCTGCCCGTAGCCGGCGATGGTCTCCACGTTGAACTTGTAGTCGGCGTAGAGAATGGTGTTGCTCGGATTGCCCGGCGCCGCGACGCCCGGCGTGAAGCCGCAGAGGCCCGCCACGGCGCTGACCGGGATCGGGCAGGGGCCGCCGATACCCGTATTCGGACCGATGATGGCGCCCGGCAGCACATAGTCCGGGTGCGACAGCTGCGGCTGCGCCGGGTCGTTGACCGTGTAAGGCTGGTTGTAGTGCTGGTAGTAGAAGAAGGCGCCCGCGGTCCACTGCAGCGGAGAGTCGGTGGTCGACTCGAAGGTTAGATCGTGCGCCGTCCACCAGTCGTCTTCGATGTAGTTCGAGTGGACCAGCGGATTGATGACGAGGTTGCCCGCCGCCGGCAGAGCCCCCGCCGCCGCGAGCGGCGTGCCGCCGAAGCCGCAAGCCGCGCAGCCAGGGAACGGCCCGCCGCCGAACGCGTGGTTGAACACGTTCACCAGGAACGGCTGAATCCCGGTCCCGCTGCCCGGCAGCGTGAACGACCGGATGCCGGTGTCGGTGCCGTTGTAGTTCAGGTCGTAGTTGTAGCCCTGGATACCGCCGTTGTACTTAACGTCGAAGCCCGACGCGTGATACGTGGCGATGTAGTTGAAGTCGTCGTAGCCATTCAGCGTCACGTCGCGCTCGAGCGGCGAGATGAATTGGTACGGGTTGCTCAGCCCCGGGTTGTTCAGGACGTTCGGATTGATGAGCGTGGCGGTGAGCGGCACCGGGTCGGACGTCCGGCCGGCGGCCCTGGCCGCGATCAGTCCGGCGTTCGCCGCCGGATTGCCGTTCGGCGCCGCGTAGCCGAAGTTCGGGTTCACGAAGAGGCCGCCGCCCACATAGGCGTTGCCGTCGGTGAGCTGGGTCTCGTCGAAGCTGCCGTTGGCGAAGCCGACGCGCGAGCCGGCGTCGCCGCGGTTGTTCCAGCCGGAGATGTATCCGCGGGCCCAGAACTCGAACTGGTCGCTCGGCTTCCAGTCGACCTGGCCTTCCACATAGTATTCGTGGATGACGCTGCCCTCAGACTTGCCGCCCGAGAGGTTGTGGAAGAAGCCGTCGTTCTGGTTCTTGTCGTAGCCGGAGAGGCGCACGTCGAGCCCGGGGGCTACCTGGCCGGAGACGGCGCCTTCAATGTTGTAGGTGCCGAAGTTGGCCGACCTCAGCACGCACCTCGCCGTACGGGTGGTCGGTCGGCCGCACGGAGATCATGTCGATCGAGCCGCCGGGGGCCTCGCGGCCGCCGACGCTCTGCGGACCGCGCTCGATCTGCTCCTGGCCGAGGAACAGCGAGGACTTGTCGAGACCGTAGGGCGAATAGACGTAGAACTCGTCTTCGTAGTTGGCGACGCGCTGGTCGTCGGTGACGTTCACCGACTGGCGGCCGATGCCGCGGATGTAGGCGTGTACGGTCGCCGGGTCGTAGGAGAAGCCGGGGGCGAAGTTGGTGACGTCGGCGACGGTGTTGATGCCGATGGTGTCGCGTTGCGCGCCGGTGAACACGGAGACGGCGACCGGCACCTGCTGCAGGCTCGTCTCACGCTTTTCGGCGGTGACCACCAGCTCGGTCACGCTGGTCGTGGCCTGATCGGTCGCCGCGGCGTTGGCGGCCGCGGTGGCCGCCACCGCCTGGCTTGCGCCAGCCGCCAGGCTCAGCGCGCCGGAAGCGCACGTCAGCAACAACAAATTCTTAGTCATATCGCCTCCCAGGAGCCGGCAAATTGGCCGCGCTCAGACACATCGTTAGCGCCGGCGCCTTCAGGCCCGGTCGCGCGGCGCGGAACCTGCTGGAAGGGACCGCTGCCGTCAACGACGATCCTACGCTCTTGTAATCTTGGTAGCCCGACTGTGGCGCGGCGAAGACACTCGCTCGCGACACGACCGCATTATAACGCTCCGGTCGAAAACCTGACGTAACGGAGGCTTCGCCGCAATACTAGTTCCGTTAGTCCAATTAACATTGGAACACTTATAGGATAAATCAACACTAATACTTGTCTAGATTGTTTTTAGCCCACATTCGCGCGCATTTTGCGAGGGGTCGCGCTCCGAGGCGGCAGTCATCGCGCGAAAGGCGAACGGCCAAGCTAGTAAAAGTTGATCACGACGCCGAGCCTTGGCGTTCGGCGTCGGCGCCTCGACGAACGGATCCCTGAGGTCGCCCGCCTGAGCGACGGCAGGGGGAGGACGGAAGACATTGGGGCCGCCCCTTTGGACGAGCCGCCGAACCGACGCCAGCCCTTTTGCGCCGAATTGTGCGATCCGGGCGCGCGCGCCGGCTCTTTGTGCAGGAGTGTGCTCAGACGGCCGCGAACGGGTAGGGCGAGATCGACTTGGTGAAGTCGTCGACCATCAGCGTACGGCCGAGCGGCTCGGCGGCGCGCTGCGGACAGGCGGGCCGCTCGCACACCCGGCAGGCGGGGCCGATCTCGGTCACCGCCGGCTCGGCGAGGTCGAGGCCGTGCGAATAGACCAGGCGCTGGGCGTACTTCAGCTCGCAGCCGATGCCGATCGCGTGGCCGGCGTCGGCGTCGGCGTAGGGACCGGCGACGCGCGGCGCGGTGCGGGCGAGCGTGAAGTAACGCGCCCCGTCCGGCGTCTCGACGATCTGGGTGACGACGCGGCCCGGCGTGCGGAACGCCTCGTGCACCCGCCACCTGGGGCAGGAGCCGCCGAACCGGGAGAACGGGAAGGAAGCGCCGGCGAAGCGCTTGGAGATGTTGCCGGCCGAGTCCACCCTCAGCATGAAGAACGGAATGCCGCGTGACGTCGGCCGCGAGAGCGTCGTCAGCCGATGGCAGACCTGCTCGAAGCTGGTCCCGAACCGGGCGCCGATCAGCTCGACGTCGTGGCTGGTCTTCTCGCAGACCTCGCGGAACGTCTCGTAGGGCATCATCGCGGCCGCCGCGAGATAGTTGGCGAGCGAGACCTTCAGCAGGCGCCGCGTCGGCGTGTCGGGCGGCCCGGCGCGCTCGGCCATCGCATTCAGCATGGCGTCGTGCTCGGCGATGGCGAGCTGGAAGGCGATCGCGAACGCACGGCCGGCCTCGCCCAGCAGCTCCGACAGCATCAGCCGGCGCCGGTGATGGTCGTAGCGGCGCACCGAGTCCGGCAGCACCTCGGCGGGCACCACGCGCACCTGCACGCCGTGGCGCTCGGCCAGCCGCGCGCGGCCGGCCGCGTCGAAGCCCTGCGGCTCGGCCTTCAGCTCCCGCGCCATCGCCTCCCCGGCCTCGTCGAGCTCGGGGAAGAAGTTGCGCTGCGCCTGGATGTGGTCGCGCACCCAATCGGACGGCGTCAGCGCCAGGCCGTCCGCCCCCTCCTCCGCCCGCGGCAGCGCCCCGAACTCGGCAAGGCGGCGGCGGTCGGCGTAGGCGCGGTAGAGCCGCACGATGGCGTCGGCGACCCCCGGCGCGTTCTCGGCCACCTCCGCCACCTCATGGCGCGCGACGCCGAGGTCGCGGAACAGCGGATCGGCGAACACTTCGGTCAGGTCGCGCGCGCCGGCCGCCTCGTGGTCGGCCGACAGGCTGCGGATGTCGATGTCGTAGACCTCGGCGAGCCTCAGCAGGATCTGGGCGGTGACCGGCCGCTGGTTGCGCTCCAGGTGGTTGAGGTAGCTCGGCGAGACGGTGAGATCCTCGGCCATGCGCGTCTGGGTGAGGCCAAGGTCGCGCCGCAGGCGCCGCAGGCGCGGGCCAAGGAAGAGCTTGCGTTCAGGCGCCTGGGCCATGCTAGGTTCTGTCATATTTTGACAATTGTGACAATGTCAAACTGTGACAAACCGTCCTTATGGCGCCAGTCTGGCGCTATCCCTCTGCTTTTCCAAGGGCCTTTGCAGGTTTATCGGTCAAACTCACACAAGTGGAGACCGTCATGAGCATCGACAGCCTGATCCCCAACGCGCCCGCGGGCCGCTACGACGGGATCAAGCGTCCCTATAGCGCCGCGCAGGTCGAGAAGCTGCGGGGCTCGTTCCCGATCGCCTACACCCTGGCCGAACGGGGCGCCAACAAGCTGTGGGAGCTGCTCCACAAGGAGCCCTACATCAATTCGCTGGGCGCGATGACCGGCAACCAGGCCATGCAGCAGGTGCGCGCCGGCCTGAAGGCCATCTACCTCTCCGGCTGGCAGGTGGCGGCCGATAGCAACACCGCCAGCGCCATGTACCCCGACCAGAGCCTCTATCCGGCCAACGCCGCGCCGGAGCTCTGCCGGCGCATCAACCGCGCCCTGCAGCGCGCCGACCAGATCGAGCACTCCGAGGGCGGCGCCAAGCGCGACTGGTTCGCGCCGATCGTGGCCGACGCGGAAGCCGGCTTCGGCGGCCCGCTGAACTGCGTTCGAGATCATGAAGGCCTTCATCGAGGCGGGCGCCGCCGGCGTCCACTTCGAGGACCAGCTCGCGTCCGAGAAGAAGTGCGGCCACATGGGCGGCAAGGTGCTGATCCCGACCCAGGCGCACGAGCGCAACCTGATCGCCGCGCGCCTCGCCGCCGACGTGATGGGCACGCCCACCCTGGTCGTCGCCCGCACCGATGCGGAGAGCGCCAAGCTGATCACCTCCGACGTCGACGAGCGCGACCGCCAGTTCATCGAGCCGGACAGCCGCACCGCCGAAGGCTTCTACCGGCTGAAGGACGGCACGGGCCTCGCCCACTGCATCGCCCGCGGCATCGCCTTCGCCGACTACGCGGACCTGCTCTGGTGGGAGACCTCGCACCCGAACCTCGAGGAGGCGCGCGAGTTCGCCGAGGCGGTCCACAAGGTCCATCCAGGCAAGCTCCTGGCCTACAACTGCTCGCCCTCGTTCAACTGGGAAGCCAATATCGACCAGGGCACCATCGCCAAGTTCCAGCGCGAGCTGGGCGCGATGGGCTACAAGTTCCAGTTCGTCACGCTGGCCGGCTTCCACTCGCTGAACCACGGCATGTTCGAGCTGGCGCGCGGCTACAAGGACCGCGGCATGGCCGCCTACTCCGAGCTGCAGCAGGCCGAGTTCGCCTCCGAGAAGGACGGCTACTCCGCCACGCGCCACCAGCGCGAGGTCGGCACCGGCTACTTCGACGAGGTGGCGATGACCATCTCCGGCGGCCAGTCCTCGACGACCGCGCTGGCCAACTCCACCGAGGCCGCGCAGTTCAAGAAGGCCGCCGCGGCGATCGCCGCCGAGTAGGGTCTCCAGCCGCTCGGGCCCGGCCGGGATGCGGACGGGCCCGAGAAGCTGATAGGGTTGACTGGTGGGGGCACGCGCCCCCGCCTTTTTTGCTTTTTGTACGCCCATAGTTCTGTAGCCCAGGAGAAGCCTCGCCATGGCCGATGACGTCGCCCAGGTCACCCGTCCCGCCGAAGTGACGGTCCCCATCGAAGGTCGCGCCGCCGAGGTGCTGACGCCCGACGCGCTGACGTTCCTGGGCGAGCTGCACCGCAAGTTCGACGCGCGGCGCCTGGAGCTGCTCGCCCGTCGCCAGGCGCGGCAGAAGCGCTTCGACGCCGGCGAGAGCCCGGACTTCCTGGCCGAGACCAAGTCGGTCCGCGACGGCGACTGGACGGTCGCGCCGATCCCCGCCGACCTGCAGGACCGCCGGGTGGAGATCACCGGCCCGACCGACCGCAAGATGATCATCAACGCCCTGAACTGCGGGGCCAAGGTGTTCATGACCGACTTCGAGGACGCCAACGCGCCGACCTGGGCCAACATGGTCGACGGCCAGGCGAACCTCATCGACCTATGGGCCGGGAACCTCAGCTTCGTCGACCCCGGCACCGGCAAGTCGTACCAGCTGAACGACGAGCGCGCGGTGCTGATCGTCCGGCCCCGCGGCTGGCACCTGCCCGAGCGCCACGTGCGTGGTCGACGGGCAGCCGATGTCGGGCTCGCTGGTCGATTTCGGCCTCTACTTCTTCCACAACGCCAAGGCGACGCTGGCGCAAGGCTCCGGGCCCTACTTCTACCTGCCGAAGATGGAGAGCCACCTCGAGGCCAGGCTCTGGAACGACGTCTTCGTGCTGGCGCAGGAGCGGCTCGGCCTGCCGAACGGCACGATCAAGGCCACCGTGCTGATCGAGACCCTGCCGGCCGCGTTCGAGATGGACGAGATCATCTACGAGCTGAAGGATCACATGGCGGGCCTGAACTGCGGCCGCTGGGACTACATCTTCAGCTACATCAAGCGCCTGCGCCGCCATCCGGACGCGCTGACCCCGGACCGGGCCGTGATGGGCATGGGTGCGGCGTTCCTCGCCGCCTATTCGCTGAAGCTGATCCAGACCTGCCACCGCCGCGGCGCGTTCGCGATGGGCGGCATGGCGGCGCAGATCCCGGTGCGCGGCGACCCGGCCGTCAACGAGGCCGCATTCGCCAAGGTGCGCGCCGACAAGGAGCGCGAGGCCAACAACGGCCACGACGGCACCTGGGTGGCGCACCCCGACCTGGTGCCGGTGGCGATGGAGGTGTTCGACCGCGTCATGCCGGGCCCGAACCAGCTCGGAAAGCTGCGCGAGGACGTGAGCATCAGCCGCGCCGAGATGCTGAAGGTGCACGACGGCGAGCGCACCGAGGCGGGCCTGCGGGAAAACATCCGGGTCGGCGTGCAGTATATCGAGGCCTGGCTGCGCGGCCGCGGCGCAGTGCCGCTCTACAACCTGATGGAGGACGCCGCGACGGCCGAGATCTGCCGCACGCAGATCTGGCAATGGGTCAACCAGGCCGCCAAGCTGAACGACGGCCGCGTGGTGTCCCCGGCGCTCTTCAAGGCCCTGCTCGACGAGGAGATGGCCGGCCTGAAGCAGACGCTGGGCGCGGCCTTCGAGACCGGCCGCTTCGCCGAGGCGATCAGGATCTTCGTCGACATGAGCCTCGCCCCCGAGTGCGAGGAGTTCCTCACCCTGCCTGCGTACGAGGTGCTGGAGCCTTAGGCGGTCGACTTCTGGCCATCCGATGGCTATATTTGCCATATGTCCAGCCACAGCGTCGCCGAAGCCAAGAACCATCTCTCGGAGCTGATCGACCAGGCGATCAGCGGAGAGGAGGTTGTGATCACGCGTCACGGGACGCCCGTCGCGGTGCTGAAGCCGGTCGGGCGACAGCACCGACCGGTTACGGACGAAGACATCGAGTGGCTACGCCGTCACAGGGTCCAGGGCGAGCCGCCGGCGGAAGACGCAGGCGCCTTGGTCAGCCGGATGCGGGATGAGGATTGGCGGTAAGCGCTTACGCGGACGCCAGCGTCCTCGTCGCCATCATCGCGCCCGACGCGCTGCGCGAGCGTGCTGAGCGTTTCCTGACTACCGATCCGACGTTGCTCATCAGCGACTTCGCCGCCGCGGAATTCGCATCGGCGCTGAGCCTTCGCGTGCGAACGCGCACTCTCTCCAACGAACAGGCGTTGCTCGCATTTGCGACGTTCGACGGATGGGTGTCGAGGTTCGGACCAAGATTGGAGACGACGGCGAGCGACATCGCGCGAGCGGAACAATTCCTGAGACGCCTCGACCTCAATCTTCGTGCGCCGGACGCCATCAACATTGCCATCGCCCAGCGACACGGCCTTTCGCTCGCCACGTTTGATATCCGCATGGCTGATGCGGCGCGCACACTCGGCATCGAACTGGCGCGGACCTGACTGGGCTTGCCAATGCGGCTGCCGTCCGCGACGTTGTCAGCCGCGGGGAGCGGCGGAGCGCGGGTGGCGGACGAGGCCCTAATCCTCGAGGAGACGTTCGCCGTCGAGACGGTGTCGGCGACGCTGGTCCCCGACCGGCGGCGGCTGGGGCTCTTCCTGTTCGGCGGCCTGATGATGCTGCTGGTCAACGTCGGCGACCCGGCGGTCGGGCTGATCAGCATCCCGGTCAGCTTCTTCCTGAAGAACCGGCTGCACCTGGCGGCCGACCAGGCGGCGATCTTCCGGGTCTGGACCGGAATCCCGCTCTACCTGTCGCTGGCGTTCGGGTTCCTGCGCGACCGCTGGAGCCCGTTTGGCGCCGGCGACCGCGGGCACCTGATCCTGTTCGGGCTGGCGACCGCGCTCGCCTACGCGGTGCTCGCCTTCCTGCCGCCGAGCTATGCGATCTGGATGGCCGGGATCATCGTGGCGACGGCGATCTTCCAGGTGGTGGCGGGCGCCGGCGCCGGCCTGATCTCGACCGTCGGCCAGCAGCAGGCGATGGCGGGGCGGATGGGCGTGCTCTTGAGCGTCGCGGTGGTGACGCCGCAGATCCTCTCCTCTCTCGGCGGCGGCGTGCTGAGCGACTACCTGGAGGGCCGCGGCGCGACCGCGGCGGCGCGGATCCTGTTCCTCACCGCCGCCTCGGTGCTGCTCGCCGTCGCCCTGCTCGGGTTCCTGCGGCCCAGCGCCCTCTTCGACGCCGCGGTGGTCGAGCGGCCGACCAGCCATTTCCTCGCGGACGTCCGCCGCCTTGCCCGGCACTGGCCGATCTACCCGGTGGTGATGATCCAGATCCTCTGGCAGTTCGGCCCGGCGGCCGGCGTGGTGCTGCAGTACCACATGTCGAACGACCTGCACGGCAGCGACTTCCAGTGGGCGGCATGGAACGCGACCTTCGTCGGAGCCTTCATCCCGGTCTTCGTGGCCTACGGGTTCCTGTGCCAGCGTTTCCGGCTCTCGCGGCTGCTGTGGGTCGGCTTCGGCCTGGGAGCGTTCCAGATGGTCCCGCTGCTCTTCGTGCGCTCGGCGTCCGGCGCTATCCTGGCCGCCGTGCCGATGGGGGTGATCGGCGGCCTCGCGCAGGCGGCGCTGACGGACCTGGCGATCCGCTCCTGCCCGCGCGGCCTGCAGGGCACGATGATGCTGCTGTTCGGCGCCTCGATCTTCTGGATCGCTGTGCGCTTTGGCGACGTGCTGGGTACGCAGATCTACGCGCACTGGGGCGGCTTCAACGTGGCGGTCTGGGCGACCATCGCGATCTACGCGCTGATCCTGCCGGTGCTGCTGCTGGTTCCCAAGCGGCTGATCGCCACGCGTGACGGCGAGGCGCTGGAGATGGACGTATGAGCCAGATTGAAGACGAGATCGTCGTCCGCAATCGCGAGGCCTGGAACGCCGGGCGCTACGAGGCCTGGGTCGCCGCCTATGGGCCGCCCGAGGCCGAGGCGCGCGTGCTCGCGGGCGACCCGGCCCACAAGCTGCGGCGCCTCCTGCCGCACATGGGCGACGTGGCTGGCAGGCGCATCTGCAACGTGCAGGGCTCGAGCGGGCGCGTCGCCGTAGCGTTGGCGCTGCTGGGCGCCGAAGCGACCGTCCTCGACTTCGCCGAGGAGAACCGCCGCTACGCGCTGGAGCTGGCGGCCGCGGCCCGCGTGGCGATCGACTATAGGCTCGGCGACGTGATGGACGCCGGTTCGCTCGGCCTTGCGCCGTTCGATTGCCTGGTGATGGAGCTTGGCATCCTGCACTACCACCAGGACCTGGTGGCCTTCTTCGGCGTGATGGCGGACCTGCTGGCGCCGGGCGGTGGGCTGGTCCTCAACGAGTTCCATCCGGTCAGGATGAAGCTGCGCCAGCCGGGCGCGTCCGGCGACTACTTCGACTCTGAGCCGTTTGTCGGCGACGTGCCGAACCCGACCGGCGGACCCGAGCGGCTCGGCCAGTGCACGCTCCGGCATTGGACGCTGGGCGAAGTCGTGACCGCGGCGATCGAGGCCGGGTTCGTGGTCGAGAAGCTGATCGAGCTCCCCGACTGGGACGACCCCAAGTTCCCCGGCATGTACACCCTCGTCGCCGCCAAGCCGGCTTGACGACGATTCACCTGGCTGGATGATGCGTCACCGGCGCTCAAAAGGGCGCCGGCTCTTTGACATCGTGGATCAGCGTTCCGCTCGCCCGCCAACCCGCTCATCCGCAAGCCGCGATGAGCCGAGGCCATTGGCGGCGGGGGGCCGCTATTTGTGGTGATTTGTGGTGGAATCCGGACGGGCGAGCTCGCTCAGGGCTTGCGCACCGCAACGCCGACGCCGTCTTTCACCTGGTCGGAGGGGAAGATGATCACCTGGTCGCCCTCCGCCACGCCCGAGCGCACCTCGGCGTCCTTGTCGGTGATCGCGCCGATCGTCACCGGCGTCAGCCGCGCGCGGCCGCCCACGATCCGGTAGAGCGCCCAGCCGCCGGCGTGGCGCTGCAGCGCGCCGAGCGGGACGATCAGCGCGCGCGGCGACTGGCTGAGAAACACGCGGCCCCAGATGCGGTAGCCGGGCGCGAGCGCCGCCCACCTCGCCGGCGGGTCGGTGATGGAGAGCCACACGTAGACGCGCTGCTCGTCGACGCCGAGCGCGGAGACCTTGGTGAATCCCTCCGGCTCGACGAGGCGCACGCGCGCGCCGAGCGTCGGGCCGCCCCAATCGTAGACCTCGGCCGCCATGCCGGGCCGGACCTTCGCGGCGTCCTCGGAGAGGAACTCCACCACCGCCTCCAGTCCCTGGTTGGCGCTGACCTCCAGCAGCTGGGTTCCGGCCGTCACCGTGCGGGCGGAGGGCTCCATCACCCGAGTCACCCAGCCGGCGGCGTTCGCGGTGACTGGCACGACCTCGGCGCCCGAAACGATCTGGGGCGCGCCGGGGCCGATCAGCGCCGCCCTCGCCTCGGCCAGGGCCTCGGCGGCCGAGCGCGCGGCCTGCGCGGCCTGGTCGGCGGCGGCGCGGGCGTCGTCGAGGCTCTGGCGCGAGGTGGCGCCGATGGCGACCAGCGGGCGGGTGCGTTCTAGAACGAGCGCCGTGCGCGTCTGCTCGGCCAGCGCCTTCTTCAGGTCGGCGGCGGCCGCGGCGACCGCCGCCTCGCGCTGCGCCTTCACCGACGGGTCGAGCAGCGCCGGCGCGGCCGGCGCGATGCGGGCGACCACCTCGCCGGGCGTCACCCGGTCGCCGACCTTCAGCGTGATGCGCTCCAGCGCGCCGGCGACCGGGGCGGCCGCCATATAGGCGTCGCGCACCCGCGCCTGTCCCTGGTCGTAAACCGCCTCGGCGATCGGCCCGCGGACGACGTTCGCCGCATCCACCGGCACGGGCCGGGGGATGAAGAGCGCCACCAGCAGCAGCACGCCGAGCACGGCGGCCCCGATCACGATCCAGCGGCGGGTGTTCGGCTTGGCGCCCATCAATCCCCCGATCAATCTCTCGTCTTCAGCACCGCGACCATGTCGAGCCGGGCCAGTTGGCGTTGCAGCATCAGGCAGCCCAGCGCCACCGAGGCGGCGTAGGCGCTGATCGAGACGGCCATCGTGCGCGGCGTGATCGCCACCGGCAGGCGCAGCTCGTCGCGCGAGAACGCCTTCACCAGGCCTTGCGCCATCAGCGTCCCAAGCCCGGTCCCGACCGGCAGCGCGATCAGCGCGATCAGCGCCAGCTCGCCGTAGAGAATGTAGGCGCACTCGCCGCGGGTGAAGCCCAGCACCTGCAGGGTGGCCAGATCGCGCGAGCGCTCGGCCAGCGTGATGCGGCCCATGTTGTAGGCGACGCCCAGCGCGATGGCGCCCGAGAAGGTCAGGTAGAAGCCGATGGTGATCGAGAACGACTTGGCGGTGGTGGCCCGCCAGTTGGCCACCGTGTCGTCGCGCGAAGAGGCGGCGATGATCTGCGGGATCTGCACCAGCGCCTGATAGAGCCGCGGCGTCGCGTCCGGCGCGGCGATCAGGTCGGCGCTGGAGGCGAGGTCGCCCTCGCCCAGGAGGCCGTTGAGCGCGCGCCGGTCGATGTAGACGTTGAGGCCGCTGTAGTCGTCGGCGAGCGCGGTGATCGGCAGGTAGAGGTGCGGCCGCTGGCCCTCGAGGATGTCGAGGTCGACGAAGTCGCCGGCCTTCAGGCCGAGCCGCTCGGCCAGCGCCGACGACAGGACCACCCCGCGTCCCAGCAGCGGCAGGCGCCGGCCTTGCGTATCGAGCGGCTGCACGAGCGTCGCGCCGGGATCGAGGCCGATGACGGCGGCCTGCTTGCGCCCGGCCGGCCCCTCGGCCCAGGCGCCGGTATCGCGCACCGGCTCGGCGGCGATGACGCCCGGCAGCCGCATCGCCTCGGCGACGGCCGACAGGTCACGGGGATGGAAGAAGGTCACCTGCGCGCTCCAGCGCTGGGCGCGGTAGAAGGCGTCGTCGATCACCCGGTCGAGCGCATCCTGCAGGAACTGGGTCGAGACCAGCAGCGCCAGGCTGAGCGCCAGGCCGCCGGCGGTCAGCGCCGTCTTGCCCGGGAAGCGCTCGATGCGGCGCAGGATCATGCGGGTCGGCTGGTCGAGGCGATCGGCCAGATCCAACCGGTCCAGGAAGCCGCGGCGATAGACGGTGGGCGCGGCCGCCTGCATCGCCACCGCCGGCGGCAGGGCGGCGGCGCGCATGGCCGCGAGGCTCGCGCCGGCCACCGCCGCGGCGATCGCCACGGCGCCGGTCATGGCGAAGACGGTCCAGTCGAACTGCGCGGTGAAGACGGGAAAGCGGAAATACTGGGCGTAGATGCCGGTGAGCGCCGCCGCGAGCGCCGCGCCGGCGAGGCCGCCGGCGGCGACGCCGACCACCCCGATCACGGCGGCCAGCTTCAGGTAGGGGACGGCGACCTCGCGGTTGCTGAAACCGAACGCCTTCAGCAGGCCGATCTGCTCGCGCTCGGTCTCGACGAGGCGGGCCATCACCATGTGGGTCAGCACCGCGGCGACGGCCAGGAAGATCGGCGGCAGGATGACGCTGAGGATACGCAGGCGCCGCAGCGAATCGCTGACGAACTTGTTGGACGGCTGGTCGGCCCGCGCTTGCGCCGCCGTGCCGCCGTAGGGCGCGAGCAGCCGGTCGACCTGCGGCAGCACCTGGGCGGGCGGCGTGTCGCCCGAGAGCTTCAGCGCCACGCGGGCGAAAGCGCCGACCTCGCCCGACGCGCCCTCCACCGTGGCCTTCGGCGCCCAGAGCACCGCCTCGTGGGCGTCGTCGGGCAGCAGCGTCTGACTGGTGGAATAGACGTACTCGGGCGAAACGCCGGCGCCGACGATGGTGAGGCTGACCTGCCGGCCGCTGACGGTGGCGGTCAGCCGCTGGCCGAGCGAGACATGGGCGGCGTCGAGAAACGCCTTCAGCGCCACCGCCTCGTCCGGCCGCTCGGGCATCCGGCCGGCGGCGAGGCTGACCCGGTCAAGGGCGTAGGCGTCCTGGTCGGGCAGCGCGATCAGGGTGACGTGCGCCGGCCGGTCGAGGCCGGGAACCGGCCTCAGCCCGCCGCCGCTCGCCCGCGCATCGACCGCCACGACGCCGTCGATGGCCCGCAGCTTCGTCACCAGCTCGTTCGGCGCGCGCTCGGCGCCGGCGAAGACGTCGCCGAAGCGGGTGTCCGTATAGAAGCGGTTCTCGCGCCACCTGCACCGCCTTCAGGGCGCTGTTGGCCATCACCGCCACCGACACGCCGATCGCGCCCAGCAGGGCGATGGCGGCGACCTGCGGGGCGAGCCGCCTCAGGTCGCGCAGCAGCTTGACGTCGAGCGGCTTCACCAGCGCACCTCGGCCGGCGCCTTGCGGGCCGAGTTGACGGCGATGTCGGCGACCTTGCCGTCGCTGAAGCGGATCACCCGGTCGGCGATTTCGGCGATGGCGGCGTTGTGTGTGACCATCATCACCGTCGCGCCGGTCTCCTCGGCCGACGTTGACGATCGCCTCCAGCACCTGGACGCCGCTGGCGCTGTCGAGCGAGCCGGTCGGCTCGTCGCAGAACAGCACCGCCGGGCCGCTTGGCGATGGCGCGGGCCACCGCCACGCGCTGCTGCTGGCCGCCGGAAAGCTCGGCCGGGAAGTGATCGAGCCGGTCGGAGAGGCCGACCAGCCCAGCGCCTCCTCGGGCTTCATGGGATTGTCGGCGATCTCGGTGATCAGCTCGACGTTCTCGCGGGCGGTGAGGCTGGGGGTCAGGTTGAAGAACTGGAAGATGAAGCCGACCGAGCGGCGGCGGTAGCGGGTGAGCTCGCGCGTCGCTCGCCCGGGCGAGGTCCTGGCCCTCGAACACCACCTCGCCGCCGGTCGCCCGGTCGAGGCCGCCCAGGATGTTGAGCAGCGTCGACTTGCCGGAGCCGGAGGGGCCGAGCAGCACCAGCAGTCTCGCCGCGCTCGATGTCGAGGTCGACGCCGTCGAGCGCCCGCACATCGCCGGCCGCGGTCGCGTAGACCTTGGTCAGGCCGCGGACGTGGAAGGCGATCTCGCGCTCGCCCGCCGCACCGGCCGCGGCTTCCCGCGCCATTGCCGTCAGGCTCCCGCCTTCGAGGGTGGCCCTGGCGCGTCGGCGAGCAGCGCCTCGAACCAGGCGAACACCTCGTGGGTTGCCCTCAGCCGCGCGGCGCGGGGGCTGGCCAGCCCGACCAGCCGCATGCCTTCCTCGGTCAGCCGGTCGATGGCCGCGAGGCTGGCGACCCGATGGCGGATCACCGTCTCCCAGGCGTCGTCGTCGACCCGGTAGTAGGCGGTGCGCTCGCCGGCGCGGCGCAGTCGCCGCACCAGGCCGTTGGCGATCAGGGCGCGCATGTTGGTGGTCAGCGAGGCGCGGCTGGCCTTGATCGCGTCCGCGATCTCGCCGGCCGACTGCTCGGGCGGGTCGCAGATCAAGAGCCAGCCGACGATGCGTCCGGTGATCGGCGGCATGCCGTAGTTGACCTCGAAGAACTCGCCCACCCGCTCCACCCAGGCGAGGATCTCCGCGTCTTCGGTGCGATCCGGTCGCCTGTGAGATTGCGTGATTTCAGTCACGACTGAACTAGCTATCACATTGCGCGACGGTCGGCACGCGAAACCCGACGCGTTGCGGGCCAGCTTGGCCGCTGCAGGCCTCCGAACGCCGGCGCCGATCGGTCGTTCTTCAGTCTACGGACGAATGAGCGCTCTGGCGTGAGGTCGGCGCGCAGCGTCGGCTTCTGAAGGGTTCCCGAAGACTGGTAAAAACATCGTTCTATGATATTATTTCGGGCGCAGGTTACTGGAGAACAGGAGCTTTCCGTGATGAAACCGACCCTCATGGCCGCCGCCGCTGCAGTCGTGCTGCTTGCGGCAGGCGCGGCCAGCGCCGGAGTCCTCTACTACCGGGCCGACCTGAGAGGCGCCGACGCGGCGCACGCGAAGGGCCGGATGACGGCGGTGCTCGACACCGACAGCCGCGCGCTCGACGTGACCGTCACCGGCTTCGACGGCCCGGCGACGACCGCGGGCTTCGCCGAGGGCGCCGCCACCAAGGCCGAGCTCGCGGTGCCGATCGGCGGCGCCAGCCCGGCGCATGCGACCGTCAAGCTGACAGGCGCCCAGATCGGCGAGCTCAACGCCGGCCGCCTGTCCTTCTTCGTCGACACCAAGAGCGGGACCGGCGGCGAGCTGCGCGGCAAGGTCTCCCGCTCCAGCGGCGTGCTCTAGCCTCGAGCGAACGAGATTGCCGGCCGCAAGAGCGGCGCCAGGTTCGCCGGCGCCTTCGGGGCGCCGCGCGAACTAGGCTTTTCCCGCAAAGCGGGGTAGGCAGCGGGATCGACTGCGAGCCCGCTCGCCCTCCGACCAGGCCGCACATGAGCCTCGATCGCGAACGTTATCAAGGACTTGCCGGGTTCCGGCTGGCGCTGCGGCGCTTCCTGGCGGCGTCCGAGACGATCAGCAAGGGCGCCGGCGTCACCCAGCAGCAGTACCAGGCGATGCTGGCCATCAAGACCTGGCCCTCGCAGACCATGACCATGGGCGACCTGGCCGACCAGCTGCTGCTCACCCACCATGCGGCGGTGCAGCTGGTGAACCGCATGGCCAAGGCCGGGGTCGCCGAGCGCGCGCCGTCCAGCACCGACCGGCGCAGCGTACTCGTGAAGCTGACGGCGTCGGGCGAAGCGCTGCTCGACCGGCTGGCCAGCCAGCACATGGACGAAGTGCTGCGCCAGGAGCCGCAACTGACCCGCTCGATGCGCCGCCTGCGCCGTCTCTCGGCTGGGCCCGAGGAGCCCGCCTGATACGCCGCCAAGCGCGTGGCGCGCAGCGCCACGCTTGGCGTAGGCAGTGCAAAGGGGTCCCGAGCGTCACCGCCCGGGACCCAGTTTGCTCCTCGTTGAGGGGCATGGCCCTTGGGACCGAAAGCGCCCACTCAACGCCCGCCGGGCTTAGTCTTCCGGGGGCGGCGGCGGATAGTCCCGCCCCTCGTAAACCCGCTCCCGCGGCGGCGGCGTTGAGGCAGCGCCGGCGACCACGCCCGTGCCACCGCCCACGGCCGCGCCGACCGCTGCGCCTGGGGCGCAGCCGATCGGAATGGTCACGAGGCAGCCGATGAGCGCGCCCGCGCCCGCGCCGGCCACGCCACCCCGCAGCGCGTGCTTGCCGGGGTCGGGCTGGTGAACGACCACGACCTGGCCGTTGTCGTCGCGGTAAGTATAAGTGTCGGCGAAAGCCGCGCCGGCCATCAGAGCCAACGCAGCAGCACCCGTCAGTACCTTGCGGATCATGCTAGCTCTCCTTGAGTTGTGCCGAGAGCGACTTGCCCCATGGCCAGCCGTAATAACGCGGCATACGTCGTCTTCCGCGATTTTCTATTCACACGCCAACGGTTGTTCTTTCGAAAGCGCCACTAGTCGACAGTTCATCTTCGGATAAACGTCACGCCTGACGCGTTTCTAGCTACGCCCGATCCGCCATAGCCGGACCATCGGTGGGATCACGATGCGCGCCATTGACGGCGCCGCGGCGGCTGGGGCCTATACAAGCGTTTGAATCGGCGAGCGGGCAAGAGAGCCATGCGCCCGCCAACCCCTCTCCAAGGAAGCCGTCATGACCGAGATCAACGCCGTCACCAGATACGACCTCGAAGGCGACGTCGGCGTGATCACGCTGAACTCGCCGCCGGTCAACGCGCTGTCGGCGGGCGTGCGCGACGGGCTGGCCGGCGGCATGGCGGCGGCGCTGGCCGACGCCGGCGCCAAGGCGATCGTGATCATCTGCGAGGGCCGCACCTTCATCGCCGGCGCCGACATCACCGAGTTCGGCGGCGCCGCAGAAGGGCGCGAGCCTGTTCGACGTGCAGGACGCCATCGAGGGCTCGCCGAAGCCGGTGATCGCCGCGATCCACGGCACGGCGCTGGGCGGCGGCCTGGAGGTGGCGCTGGCCTGCCACTACCGCGTCGCCGTGCCCTCGGCGCGCTGCGGCCTGCCGGAGGTGAACCTCGGCCTGTTGCCCGGCGCCGGCGGCACCCAGCGGCTGCCGCGAATCGTCGGCGTCGAGAAGGCGCTGGAGATGATGACCTCGGGGAGCCACGTGCCGGCGAGCGAATGCCTGGCGATGGGCCTGGTCGACGAGATCGTCCCGGAAGGCGAGCTGCGGAAGGGCGCCGTCGCCTTCGCCAGCAAGGTCGCCGCCGAGGGCGCCCCGCTGAAGAAGGTGCGCGAGATCGAACGAGAAGGTGGAGGCCGCCCGCGGCCATCCCGAGATCTTCGAGAGCTTCCGCAAGGCCAACGCGCGGCGGTTCCGCGGCTTCCTCGCCCCCGAGTACAACATCCGCTGCGTCGAGGCGGCCGTGAACGAGCCGTTCGAGGAGGGGCTGAAGACCGAGCGGCGAGCTGTTCGGCGAGCTGATGAGCGGCTCGCAGTCGGCCGCGCAGCGCTACGCCTTCTTCGCCGAGCGCCAGGCGGCCAAGATCCCCGACGTGCCGGACGACACGCCGACCATCCCCGTCAACAAGGTCGGGATCATCGGCGCCGGCACCATGGGCGGCGGCATCGCCATGAACTTCATGAACGTCGGCATCCCGGTGACGATCGTCGAGGTGAAACAGGACGCGCTCGATCGCGGCCTCCAGGTCATCCGCCGCAACTACGAGCGCTCGCGCACCGCCGTCCCTGCGGAGACCGAGGCGCGCATGAGCCGCCTTACCGGCGCGCTCGACTTGAGCGCGCTGGCCGACTGCGACCTGGTGATCGAGGCGGTGTTCGAGCGGATGGACATCAAGAAGGAGGTGTTCGCCAAGCTCGACGCGATCTGCAAGCCCGGCGCGATCCTCGCCACCAACACCTCGGGCCTCAACATCGACGAGATCGCCTCGGCGACCAAGCGGCCGGAGGCGGTGATCGGCCTGCACTTCTTCTCGCCGGCCAACGTGATGAAGCTGCTGGAGATCGTCCGCGCGGATCACACGTCGAAGGAAGTGATCGCCACCTCGCATGAAGCTGGCCCGCAAGATCGGCAAGATCGCCGTGCTGGTCGGCGTATGCCCCGGCTTCGTCGGCAACCGCATCCTCGGCCAGCGCCAGCGCGAGGCCAACAAGCTGATCATGGAAGGCGCGATGCCCTGGGACGTCGACCGGGTCCTCTACGACTTCGGCTTCCCGATGGGGCCGTTCGCGATGAGCGACCTCGCCGGCCTCGACATCGGCTGGGTGAAGGAGCGCTCGAAGGGCGAGACGATCCGCGACGTGCTCTGCGAGATGGACCGCCGCGGCCAGAAGACCGGCGCCGGCTGGTACGACTACGACGAGAACCGCAACGCCAAGCCCTCGCCGGTGACCGAGAAGATCCTGCACGACTTCATCGGCAAGTCGGGCGCCAACCCCCGGAAGATCTCCGACGACGAGATCCTGGCGCGCTGCATCTATCCGATGATCAACGAAGGCGCGCAGATCCTCGAGGAGAAGAAGGCGATCCGGCCCTCCGACATCGATGTGGTCTGGGAGAACGGCTACGGCTGGCCGGTCTACCGCGGCGGCCCGATGTGGTACGGCGACCAGCGTCGGCCTGCCCAAGGTGCTCGAGACAGATGCAGGGGTTCCAGGCGCAGATGGGCGACCAGTTCAAGCCCGCGCCGCTGCTCGAGAAGCTGGTCGCCGAAGGCAAGAGCTTCGCGGACCTGCGATAACGGCGGTTTACCGCGGCGCGACGGGCGAGGCTAAGGTCCCGCTCGTCAGAGGGGGATCTTATGCGCACACTCCTAGCCATCGTCGCCGCCTGCGGGCTTGCCGCCGCCTGGGGCCCGGCGTTCGCCGACCCGAGCCAGCCCTACGGCATGGACCGGAACTCCGGCCACCAGTCAGCCGGAGACGAGCTGCCGCATTGCGACCGGCCGATCGGCGTCGCCGCCGTCAAGGAGCCCGACCGCGACTGGTGGAGCCCGCTGGGGCTCGGGAACCCGGAATCGGTTCTGAAGATGTTTGCCTTGCGCTCCGGCTGTCTTCGGATGGTGGACCGCAATCAGGGCCTGGCGATGCGCGAGCAGGAGCGCGGTCTCAGCTCGTCCGGAGAGCTGCAACGGGGCTCCAACATCGGCCGCGGCCAGGTGTTGGCGGCCGACTACTTCATCGTCCCCGATATCCAGCAGGCCAACCAGGATAGCGGCGGCGGCAACGTCGGCGCCGCGTTCGGCCACTTCCTGCCGGGCGGCTTCGGCGCGGTGGTCGGCAGCATCAGCGTCCACAGCCAGGAAGCCAGCACGATGATCACGCTGGTGGACGCGCGCACGACCGAGCAGCTCTACATTGCCGAAGGCGCGGCCAAGAAGACCGACGTCGGCTTCGGCGGCGGTGGTGGCTACGGCGGCTGGGGCGGTTTCGGCGCCGTGGAAGCCAGCGGCTACAGCAACACCGACATCGGCAAGATCATCATGGCCGCCTACTACAAGGCCTTCGTCGATCTGGTGCACTACATGCAGGCCCAGCAGCCGGGCGCGCAGCAGGCCAGCGCGCCGCTCGCCGGCCAGGCCATCACGCGCGACGTGCAGCTTCGCGCCGGCCCCAGCACCCAGGCGCGGATCGTCTACACCCTGCACTCCGGCGCGCTGGTCTATCCGACCGGCCAGCGCAACGGCGTCTGGATGGAAGTGGACGACGAGAACGGCAACCGTGGCTGGATGTCGTCGGCCTACGCGACGCCGCGCTGAGCGGCCCGCGCTAGTGAAAGTCGCGGCTCGCCTGCAGCCGCAGCTCTGAAGGACGTCGGCGGGGACCATCCTCGCCGGCGTTTTTCAGTTCGGCGAGGCGGCCCGAGAGATCGACGAAGCGCTCGGCCACCACGTGGATCACATCGGAGGCGCGCTGCAGGCGTCCGCTCACCACCAGGAACGACGCGCTCATCACCGTGCGGCGATTGACGGCGAAGACGTCCGGCCAGACGACCGCGTTGGCGATCCCGGTCTCGTCCTCGAGCGTGGCGAACACCACGCCCTTGGCGGTGCCCGGCCGCTGGCGGATCAGGACGAGGCCGCCGACCGTGACCCGCGCGCCGTCCTTCATGTCTTTCAGCGCCGCTGTCGGCGCGGCGCCGAGGCTGGTCAGGAGCGGGCGGAAGAAGCGGCAGGGATGCGCCTTTAAAGACAGGCCAGTGGTGCGGTAGTCCTCCGCCACGTGGGCCGGCAGCCGCATGCGCGGCAGGGCCGCCGGCGCCTCCTCGAGCCCGAGCCCCGCCAGCAGCGGCGCCTCCTCGCTCGCCTTCACCTCCGGCGCCAGCGCCTTCATCCGCCAGAGCGCCTCGCGGCGGTCGAGCCCGATCGAGCGGAAGGCGTCCGCCTCGGCCAGCAGCTCCAGCGCCCGCCTGGGCAGCCGGGCGCGGCGCGCGAGCGCCTCGAAGCTGGCAGGACCGGCGGCCCTGACCTCCATCAGCCGCTTGATCTCCTCTTCCCTCAGTCCACGGACTTGTCTGAGCCCGAGGCGAACGGGAAGCAGGCGATGGCGCCCCTCCCCAACTCCCTCCCCTTCATGGGGAGGGACGGCTGACGCGCAGCGTCGGCCAGGTGGGGATGTCGGAGGCCACTCACAATGCTCGGAGACGAGCGTTGACGCGTCAGACTCCCCCACCCCGTCGCCGCTCTGCGGCGACGACCCTCCCCATGAAGGGGAGGGAGTTTGGGATTCCAGCTTCGAATCCCAGTCGCTCAGGGCCACGTCGGGGCCGCGGATCGTAACGCCGTGCTCGCGGGCGTCACGGACCAGCTGGGCGGGCTGGTAGAAGCCCATCGGCTGGCTGTTGAGCAACGCGGCGCAGAAAACGTCCGGGTAATGGCATTTTATCCAGGCCGAGACGTAGACCAGCTTGGCGAAGCTCACCGCGTGGCTCTCGGGAAAGCCGTAGGAGCCGAAGCCCTCGATCTGCTTGAAGCAGCGCCGCGCGAACTCCGGGTCGTAGCCGCGCCGCACCAGCCCCTCGACGAACTTCACCCCGTAGTCGCCCACCGTGCCGAGGTTGCGGAAGGTGGCCATCGAGCGCCTGAGGCCATTGGCCTCCTCGGGCGTGAACTTGGCCGCCTCCATGGCGAGCTTCATCGCCTGCTCCTGGAAGAGCGGCACGCCCAGCGTCTTGCCGAGGATGGATTTCAGCTCGTCGGCCGGCCCATGCTCGGGCGACGGGGCCGGGAAGGAGATCGGCTCCAGCCCGTCGCGGCGGCGCAGGTACGGGTGCACCATGTCGCCCTGGATCGGCCCCGGGCGCACGATCGCCACCTCGATGACGAGATCGTAGAACTTCTTCGGCTTCAGGCGCGGCAGCATCGACATCTGCGCGCGACTCTCGACCTGGAACACCCCGACCGAATCGGCCTTGCAGAGCATCTCGTAGACGGCCGGATCCTCCTCGGGAATGTCGGCCATGTCGTGGATATCGAGGCCGTGGTCGAGGGCCAGCATGGTCATCGCCCGTTTGATGGCGGTGAGCATGCCGAGCGCCAGCACGTCGACCTTCATCAGGCCGAGCGCGTCGATGTCGTCCTTGTCCCACTCGATGAAGGTGCGGTCCTTCATCGCCGCGTTGCCGATCGGCACGGTCTCGTCGAGCCGGCGCTTGGTCAGCACGAAGCCGCCGACGTGCTGGGAGAGGTGGCGCGGAAAGCCCAGGAGCTGGGTCGCCAGGTCGACGGCGCGGCGGATCTCCGGATTGGTCGGATCGAGGCCAGCCTGGCGGATGTGATCGTCGGGCACGCCGTCGCCCCAGCTGCCCCAGACGGTGCCGGCCAGCGCCGCGGTGATGTCCTCGGTGAGCCCCAGCGCCTTGCCGACGTCGCGGATGGCGCTGCGCGGCCGGTAGTGGATGACGGTGGCGCAGATGGCGGCGCGGTGGCGGCCATATCGGTCGTACACGTACTGCATCACCAGTTCGCGGCGCTCGTGCTCGAAGTCGACGTCGATGTCGGGCGGCTCGTCGCGCTCCTTGGAGATGAAGCGCTCGAAGAGCACGTCGTGGTCCGGCTTGCAGGGATCGACGGCGGTGACGCCGAGGCAGAAGCAGACCGACGAGTTGGCCGCCGAGCCGCGGCCCTGGCAGAGGATGCCCTCTCCCCGCGCCCACTGCACGATGTCGTGCACGGTGAGGAAATAGTTCGGGTAGCCGAGCTCCTCGATGAGGGCGAGCTCCTTGTCGAGCAGGCCCGCGACCTTCTGCGGCACGCCGTCCGGATAGCGCCAGGCGGCGCCCGCCCAGGCGAGATCCTTGAGGTGCTGGATGGCGGTCTTGCCAGGCGGCACCGGCTCGTCGGGATACTCGTAGCGCAGCTCGCCCAAGGAGAAGCCGCAGCGCTCGGCGATCTCGACGCTGCGGGCCACCGCCTCCGGCCAATCGCGGAAGAGCCGCGCCATCTCGTCCGGTGATTTCAGGTGCCGCTCGGCGTTGGCCTCGAGCCTGAGGCCCGCCTCGGCGATCGAACATTTCTCGCGCACACAGGTCAGCACGTCCTGCAGCGGGCGCCGCCCCGGCCCATGGTAGAGCACGTCGTTGGTCGCCACGATCGGCGCGCCGGCGGCGCGGCCCAGCGCGTCCAGCGACGCGATGCGCCTTAGGTCCTGGGCGGCATAGGGGCGCGAGGCGGCGAGCCATACGCGGCCGGCGAAGTCGGCGGCGGCGCGCCTTAAGCGGGGCTCGAAATCGGCGCCCGGCGTCGGCGGCGGGACCACGATGACGAGCTGGCCCTCGCCGTGGGCGACGAGATCGTCCCAGGTGAGCTCGCACGCGCCCTTCTTGGCGCGCAGCTGGCCGACGGTGAGCAGCTTGGTCAGACGCCCGTAGGCCTCGCGGCTGGTCGGATAGCAGAGCACGCTGGGCGAGCCGTCGGCGAAGTCGAGCCGGCAGCCGAGGATGAACCTGAGGCCCACCTCCTTGGCCTTGGCGTGGGCGCGCACGACGCCGGCCAGGCTGTTGCGGTCGCAGACCGCGAGCGCGGCGAGCCCCAGCGCCTTGGCCTGCAGCACCAGCTCCCCCGGGTGCGAGGCCCCGCGCAGGAAGGAGAAGTTGGTGGTGGCCTGCAGCTCGGCGTAGGCGGTGGTCATCGCGACGTCGAACCGCGTTCATGGGGAGGCCGCGAAGACTCCCCTCCCCCTCGAGGGGAGGGGTTGGGGGTGGGGGGCTGCTGCAGATAGGCTAACGGACCGTCGAGACGGCGCCCGACGCCCAGAACATGCTCAATCTCCGCAATGACGCGATCCCATTGCCGGGCAACCATTTCGTTCGAGAAGCGCAGCGTCCGATAGCCGGCCTTGGCAAACCAGGCGTCCCTATCTCGATCCTTCTCTGGATCATGGAGAGGTCCATCGAGCTCGATGATCGTCCTGACGGAGTGACAACCGAAATCAGCGACGAAACGACCCATCGGGAGCTGACGACGGAAATGAAGACCGTGGGTCTTGCGCAGAGTGCGCAGCCACAGCCAGAGCCGACGCTCCCAGACCGTGGGCTCATTGCGCAAGCGCCGCGCGAGCTTGCCGTTGACCGGACCGCCGGGCTTGCGGGTGCGAATTTCATCATCCGGGTGGCGGAGAGAGCCCCCCACCCCTAGCCCCTCCCCTCGAGGGGGAGGGGAACTCGATTGCCTATCCCAGCCCATGCAGCCACCATTTCGGGGGGTGTTCGGCGCCGTAGAGGCCGGCGCGGAAGAGCCAGTACCTTGCGCCGGTCTCGTCCTCGACGCGGTAGTAGTCGCGCACCTGCGCCACGCCGGTCTCGCCGGGCGCGCGGCGCCACCATTCCTCGGCGAGGCGCTCCGGCCCCTCGGCGCGGCGCACCCGGCGCACGCGGCCGCGCCAGCGGAAGAAGACCGGCGGATCGTCCGGGATCGGCGCGGTCGCCTCGATCGGTTCTGGCCGGGCGAAGAGCCGCACCGGCCGTGGCCGGTCCTTCGCCCAGGTCTCGCCAGCGGCCGACGTCAGCGCGGCCTTGCGGACCACGGCGCGCTCGGGGATGTGGCTCGGATAGGCCTCGGCGCGCCAGACCCGCGCCTCGCCGAGCCGGTTGGCGAGCCGGTCGACGAGCGGCGCAAGACCGTCCTCCGGCGCGATCTCGCGGACGTTCTCGAGCGTGATCTGGCGCTCGGGAGAAGCCTCGACCCCCTCCGCGGCCAGCGTGACCACCTCGATCCCGAAGCCGGGGTCGACGGTCTCCAGCATCGGCGCGAAAAGCCGCGCGATCGCCTCAGGCCCGCGGCCCGGCAGCGAGAGGCCGATGATCCGGCGCTCGGCGCGGCCGTCCAGCCGGTGATAGGCGAGCTCGAAGCGCCGCGCGGCGCGGCCCTCGGCCATCAGCCGCGTACAAAGGCGTTCGGCGATATCGCGGCTGGCGCGGGCGAGGTCCTCTGGCGCGCTGATCGGCTCGGCGAAGGCGAGACGGGCGAACCAAGGCGTCGCCGGGCGTTGGAAGACGAGCGCTTCCTCGGCGCGCCCCAGCGCCTGGTCGAGGCGGGTGAGCGTCCCCTGCCCGAAGCGGCGGGCGAGCTGGTCGCGCGGCAGGGCGGCGAGCTGGCCGATGCGGGCGAGGCCGAGACGCAGGAGCTGGGCGGCGGTCTCGGGCTCGAGCCGCAAGCCCGTGATCGGCAGCGGCGCCAGCAGCGCCGGCTCGGCGTCGGGCGGCGCGACCGCGCGGTCCTCGCCGCACCTGGCCAGCGCCCAGGCCGCCCCGGCCGAGCCGGCGATCGCGGCGCGCGCCGGGATGCCCTGGCGCGCCAGCCGCTCCAGCAGGTCGTCCAGCATCGCCCGCTCGCCGCCCCAGAGGTGGGCGACGCCGGTGACGTCGAGCAGCAGACCGTCCGGCGGATCGGCGGCGACGGCGGGGGAGAAGCGCACGCACCAGAGGACGAGCGCCTCGAGCGCGGCGCGGTCGCCTTCGGGATCGGCGTCGGCGGTGACGAGCTCCGGGACCAGCGCCATGGCGTCGGTGGCCTTCTGGCCGGCGTAGAGCCCCAGCGCCACAGCGACTTCGTCCACCGAATAGAGCCGCCGCACGCCGCGCTCGGTCGCGATGAGGGCGAATCCCCCCTCCCCCCGAGGGGAGGGGTCGGGGGGGAGGAGAAATCAGCCGGCGAGGCGGAGGCGTTCTTGCGCCGCCACGTCGCGATCGGCCAGTTCGGCGACCAGACGGAAAGGATGCGGGGCATCGTCTTCCTCCCGGGCTTCAAGGATCCATTCCCCTGTGCGCCCCCCACGGCAGCGCTCCAGCCGCACCCGCCAGCGCGGCGGGCCGAGCCCCGGCTCGCCGAGGAGCGGCTCGCTGGGGTGAGGGGCGAGCGTCCAGCGGGTGGCGGCGGCGGAGCTGAGCTCCTTGCGGTCCGCGCCGCCGAACGGGCGCCGGCGCAGCAGGAAGCCGGTCGCCTGGCCCTGCTCGGCGGCGAGCTGCAGGCGGCGACCCGCCACCAGGTCGACCTCGGCCGCCTCGCCGAACACCGCCGCGACGCCGGGCGTGCGCAGCGCATCTTCCATCACCGCCAGCGCCTCGGCCTCGTCCCGGGCGCAGACCTGGATCAGCCGTTCGGCCGGAAAGCCGAGCGTGCTGAGCCCTGGCGCGTGCAGGTCGTCACGCCGCAGCACCCAGATCAACTCGCCGCGGCGGCCAAGCGACGTGGCGAGGCGCGCGACGAAGGCGGCGCTCGCCGCCGCGGTCTCCAGCTCCAACCCCTCGCCGGCGAACTCGTGCCAGGCTCTCAAGCTCAGGCCGCCGCCAGGGAGCAGCCCGTCCAGCCGCGCATCGCCGAAGCCGAGGGCTTCGCACGCGCTCTTCCCCGCCCCTTCCAGGGCGGCGATCTCGGCGCGCAATTCGGCCAGGCTGTGCGGGGCGGGAGGCATGTCCGTCCAACGTTCTTGTTCTCATTTTGTTCTGGAACCTGGCGAACGCAGAGTCAAGGCGGGCGGATTCCTTATCCGCCCGCCTCTCGCCCGACATCGAGGCCCTGCAGCGGCTCAGAACCTCAGCGCGCGCGCTTCCTTCACGTGGGGGAGGGCCTTGATCTTGGCGACGAGACCTTCGTCCGGCGCCTGGTCGACGCCCACGAGGGCGATGGCGTCCTCGCCGGAGGCGACGCGGCCGAGGTTGAAGGTGGCGATGTTGACGCCGGTCTCGCCGAGCAGCGCGCCGAGGCGGCCGATGAAGCCTGGCTTGTCGAGGTTGTTCACGTAGAGCATCGCCGGCGCGAACGCGGCGTCGAGCTCCATGCCCTTCACCTCGACGATGCGCGGCGCGCCGGCGACCACCGTGCCGGCGAACGAACGGCGACCCATCTCGGTGGTCACGGTAAGGCGGATCAGGCTGTCATAGACCGGCGAGGTCTCTTGGCGCGACTCCGAGACCGTGATGCCGCGCTCCTTGGCCACCGCCGGGGCGGAGACCATGTTCACCTCCGACAGCATGGGCCTTAAGAACCCGGCAAGCGCCGCGGCCGACAGCGGGCGGACGTTCAGCGCCGCCACCTCGCCCTCGTAGGCGATGTCGACGCCCTTCAGGCCCACGTCCACCATCTGGCCGGCGAAGGCGCCGAGCTTTTCGGCCAGCGCCACGAACGGCTTCAGCTTCGGGGCCTCATCGGCGGTGACCGAGGGGCTGTTCAGCGCGTTGGTGACGGCGCCGGTGAGCAGGTAGTCGCTCATCTGCTCGGCGACCTGCAGCGCCACGTTCTCCTGCGCCTCGTTGGTGGAGGCGCCGAGGTGGGGCGTCGCCACGAAGTTGGGCGCGCCGAACAGCGGGTTCTCCTTGGCGGGCTCGGTGGTGAAGACGTCGAACGCCGCGCCCCCGACCTGGCCGCTGTCGAGCGCCGCGCGCAGCGCCTGCTCGTCCACCAGGCCGCCGCGGGCGCAGTTGACGACGAGGACGCCTTTCTTGGTCTTCGCGAGCGCCTCGGCGGAGAGGATGTTGCGGGTCTTGTCGGTGAGCGGGGTGTGCAGGGTGATGATGTCGGCGCGCGAGAGCAGCTCCTCCAGCTCCACCTTCTCGACGCCGAGTTCCACCGCCCGCTCCGGCGACAGGAACGGGTCGTAGGCCACCACGTGCATCTTCAGGCCGTTGGCGCGGTCGGCGACGATCGAGCCGATGTTGCCGGCGCCGATCAGGCCCAGCGTCTTGCCGTAGAGCTCGACCCCCATGAAGCGGTTCTTCTCCCACTTGCCGGCCTGGGTTGAGGCGTCGGCGGCCGGGAGCTGGCGGGCCAGCGCGAACATCATGGCGATGGCGTGCTCGGCGGTGGTGATCGAATTGCCGAACGGGGTGTTCATAACCACGACGCCGGCGGCGGTGGCGGCCGGCACGTCGATGTTGTCGACGCCGATGCCGGCGCGGCCGATCACTCTGAGACGCTTGGCGGCGGCCAGCACGTCCTTGTCGGCCTTGGTGGCCGAGCGGACCGCGAGGCCGTCGTAGCCGCCGATGATCTTGATCAGCTCGTCCTTGCTAAGGCCGGTGCGCACGTCGGCGTCGACGCCGCGGGTGCGGAAGATGCCGACCGCGGCGGGAGAGAGCTGGTCGGCGATGAGGACTTTGGGTGTGGGCATGAAGGGTTTCTCAGGTGCGACCCTCCCCCTTGAGGGGAGGGTGGCCGCGAAGCGGCCGGGTGGGAGTTTCTCGAAGCGCTCGGGTGGCGGCCGACAGACCCCCACCCCAGCCCCTCCCCTCAAGCGGGAGGGGAGACCGGGTCAGGCCGGCGAGAGCTCGGCGGCGAGGGTGGCGTAGGCCCAGTCGAGCCACGGCGTCAGCGCGACGAGGTCGTCGCTGTCCACGGTGGCGCCGCACCAGATCCGAAGGCCCGGCGGCGCATCGCGGTAGCCGCCGATGTCGAGCGCGACGCCTTCCTTCTCGAGCAGCGCCGCCAGGCGCTTGGCGAAGTCGCCTTGCGCCTCCTCGCTGAGCGCGGTGATCTGCGGCGCGACGACCTTCAGGCAGACCGAGGTGTTGGAGCGGATCGCGGCGTCCTGCGCAAGGAAGCCGATCCACGGGGTCTTGGCGACCCAGTCCTCGAGCACCTTGAGGTTCTGATCGGCGCGGCGCTTCAGCTCGGCAAGGCCACCGATCGAGGCCGCCCACTTCAGCGTGTCGAGATAGTCCTCCACGCAGAGCATCGACGGCGTGTTGATGGTCGAGCCCTCGAAGATCTCGAGGTTCACCTTGCCGCCCTTGGTCATGCGGAAGAGCTTCGGCAGCGGCCAGTGCGGCGAATAGGCCTCCAGGCGCGCGACGGCGCGCGGCGAGAGGATCAGCATGCCGTGGCCGGCCTCGCCGCCCAGCGCCTTCTGCCAGGAGAAGGTCACCACATCGAGCTTGGCCCAGTCGAGGTCCTGGGCGAAGCAGGCGCTGGTGGCGTCGCAGATCGTCAGCCCCTCGCGGTCGGCCGGGATGAAGTCGCCGTTCGGCACGCGCACGCCGGAGGTGGTGCCGTTCCAGGTGAAGACGAGGTCGGCGTTGCGCTTGACCTTGCTCAGGTCCGGCAGCTGGCCATAGGGCGCATCCAGCACCTCGGCGTCCAGCTTCAGCTGCTTGACGACGTCGGTCACCCAGTCCTTGCCGAAGCTCTCGAAGGCGAGCAACTGCACCGGCAGCGGGCCTAGCAGCGACCAGAGCGCCATCTCGACGGCGCCGGTGTCCGAGGCCGGCGTGATCCCGATCAGGTAGTCGGCCGGGACCCGCAGGACGTCGCGGGTCTGGTCGATGGCGGCCTTCAGGCGCGCCTTGCCGAGCTTCGACCGGTGCGAGCGGCCGAGGACCGCGGACCTCAGGTTTTCAGGTGACCATCCGGGCCGCTTGGCGCAGGGACCGGATGAGAATTCGGCGCGCGCCGGCCGCATGGCCGGCTTGGCGGGGGTATTCATAGCGATGTCTCCCATCCTTGCAGATGGGCTGCGCCCCGTTGGGAGGGCGTGGCCCGCCGCGCAAAAACGCCGGTTCGGACGTCAGTGCAAGCGGGAAATTCTCTAAACCGCGGCGGACGCGCGCTGCTGACGGCGGGCCTCGAGCTCGGCGGCCTCGCGCGCCACGTTCATGCGGCGCAGGATGGCCAGCACCGCGCCGACCAGGATGCACAGCACGATGCCCCACTCGCAGGTGTTGTTGACCCAGGCGTGCAGGTGGTCGAGGGGGCGGTCGGTGACGAGATAGAAGGCGTCGAGCGAGAACTCGGCGGCCTGCAGCATCATGGCGCCGCCGATCCACAGGTTGGCGAACCTTACGGCGAGCAGCAGGTAGATCACGGCCGTGACCAGACCGATTGCCAACTCGAAGGTCTGAATCCACTCGGCGTCCAGCACGGAGTAAAACAGCGAGACGACCAAGGCGCCGCTCTGAGTGACCGCCGCCCAACGGACGGCCGCGTCGCCCTTCCATATGGCGAAGGCGGCGACCCCGACGGTCGCCGCCATTAGCGCATAGAACAGTATGTTGTGTCCGAAGACATGCATAACGAAGTGCGCCTCCAGCCGCAGCTAGAGGCGCAAAACGGTTAATCTATCGCAACCGAGAGGAAGGTTACGCGACTTCCTTGAGGCCCGTCACGCCAGGCTGCTCGTTCTCGACCTTGTCTTCCACGCCCTGGCTCATCCGGATGCCGAGCCGCTGCTGAACTTCGGCGAGTTCCGCGTGGCCGGCGACCATCGAGGTGCGGGCTTCGGAAAGCGCCGTCATCGCGGCCGTGATCTTGGTCAGGGCGGGGTCGCCGACATTGGCGGCCAGCCCGAGTTCCGTGCGGGCGCGGAGCAGTTCCGCAACCAATTCCGACGCTTCGATCAGCGCTTTGTCTACCGAATGCTCAACGCTGCGCAGCTTCGTCGCCACGCGCTTCGCAGCAAAAACCTTATCCACCGCAAACCTCCTCAACCCCAAGGAATGGTTTACCCTAAATGAAATCTTACCAAGCGTCTACGGAAAAAGCGTTGCCGCAGAAGCGAAACGTTAGGGATGCGCAGGTATAGAAACGGGCGCGTGCGGCTGGTCCGCATCCGTTAACTATATTCGTAGGTCCGCGGGGCGCCTATGCAAGAGCGCAACAAGCCGCCCTTCCAGGCGCGGGTCGCCAGCGTGGCGATCATCACGACGGTCGCGGTGCTGGTCGCCGCCTGCCTCTCGTTCATGCTGCAGCAATGGAGCGTGAGCGGCCAGCAGGCGCGGCAGGAGCAGGCGACGCTCGCTAGCGTGGTGGCCGCCGCGTCCGCGCCGGACGTCGCAACGCACAATGTGGTGGCGATGCGCTACGACGTCGCGGCGGCGGCTGCATCGCGCGATCTGATCGACGTGCGGCTGCTGACGCCCGACGGCCGCACGGCCGCCTACTTCGCCGCGCCAACGCGATCGAACGTGAGGGCGGCGGGACCGGCGCACACCGAGACCGCACCGATGATGCTCGACGGGCGGATCGTCGGCCAGGCGGTGGTGCGGGCGCACGAGCCGACTCTGATCTCGCTGCTGCCGCGCTTCCTGGCGCTGACCGGCGCGCTCTTCTTCGGCGCCAGCGGCATCGCCCTCTTCGTCGCCCACAGCCTGTCGCGCCGCGTCACCGCCCCGATCGAGCGGCTCTCGAAGGCGATGGCGCAGGTGGCCTCAAGCGGCGAGTTCCGCCCGCTCGATCCGCACGCCGCGGACGACGACGTCTTCCTGCGGCTCACCAACACGTTCAACGACCTCCTTACCCAGATCGACGCCAACCACCGCGAGCTCTGCGAGACGCTCGAGGATCTGATGGAGGCGCGTGACGCGGCCAACGCCGCCAACATCGCCAAGTCGCAGTTCCTGGCCAACATGAGCCACGAGATCCGCACGCCGCTGAACGGCGTGCTGGCGATGGCCGAGGTGATGGACCGCGGCGACCTCTCCGATGCGCAGCGCGAGCGGCTGACCGTCGTGCGCCAGTCGGGCGAGCAGCTGCTGGCGGTCCTGAACGACGTGCTCGACCTCTCCAAGATCGAGGCGGGCAAGCTGGAGCTGACGGAACAGGACTTCGACATCGAGAAGGTGGCCCAGGCGGTTCGCGACGGCTTCGCGGCGATCGCCCACGACAAGGGGCTGGCGTTCACGGTCGAGGTTGCGGCGGAGGCGGAGGGCGTCTGGCGCGGCGACGCCGACCGGCTGCGCCAGATCCTCGCCAACCTGGTCTCCAACGCGGTCAAGTTCACCAACGAGGGCCACGTGACGGCGCGCTTCGAGGCGGCCGACGCCGGCGGCCTCAGGCTGTCGGTCACCGACAGCGGCATCGGCATCGCGCAGGGCAAGGTCCTCACCCTGTTCGAGAAGTTCACCCAGGCCGACTCCTCGACGACGCGGCAGTATGGCGGCACCGGCCTCGGCCTCGCCATCTGCCGCGAGCTCGCCCAGCTGATGGGCGGCCAGGTGTCGGTGATGAGCCAGGAAGGCGCCGGCTCGACCTTCATCGTCGAGCTGCCGTTCCGGCGCGGCGACCACGTGGCGGCCGACCTCGCCGCCGAGCCTGCGGTCGACGTGCAGCAACGCAGCGTCCGCGTGCTCGCCGCCGAGGACAACCTGGTGAACCAGAAGGTGCTGAAGGCCATCGTCGAGCCGATGGACGTCGAGCTGCTCATCGTGGGCGATGGCCGCGCGGCGGTCGACGCGTGGCGCAGCGGCGGCTTCGACGTGATCCTGATGGACATCCAGATGCCGGTGATGGACGGCATCGCCGCCGCCAGGGCGATCCGCGAGGCCGAGCGGCTGGAGAAGCTGCCGCGCACGCCGATCCTGGCGCTGACCGCCAACGCGCTGGTGCACCAGGTCGAGGAGTATCTCGCCGCCGGCATGGACGGCCACGTCGCCAAGCCGATCGAGATCTCCAAGCTCTACGACGCGATGAGCCGCGTGCTCAGCAATCCGTCCGAAAAGGCCGCGGCGGCCTGAGCGCCCCTAAAGGGCCACGCGCAGCCGAACTCTCGGCCACCGTCACCGCCTGGCCCTCGAGCCAGACCCGCTCGCCCCTCACCTCGCAGACGAGGTCGCCGCCACGGCCCGGGTAGGCCTGGTGGCAGGCCAGCCGCGGACGCCCGAGCTTGCTTGCGAACAGCGGCGCGAGCGAGCAGTGCAGGCTGCCGGTGGCGGGATCCTCGGCGATGCCCGAGCCCGGCGCGAAGAAGCGGCTCACGACGTCGTAGCCGGCGCCCGGCCGCGCCAGTGCGCTGACCCCGACGTTGCCGCGTCCCTGGGTGGCGGCGCCGGAGATGGTCTTCAGCGCCGCGAAGTCGGGCGCGAGGGCGCGGACCTCGTCCTCGCTGGCGAACACGGCGATCAGGTAGCGCTCGGCCCAGACCTCCTGCGGCGTCGCGCCGAGCGCCGCGGCCAGCCCGGCCGGCGGATCGATGCGCTGCGGCTGGCCGGCGGGAAAGTCCATCCGGTAGCCGGCGCCCTCGCGTCCGACGGTCAGCGGCCCGGACTGCGTCTCGAACGTGATCTGCGGAGCGGCGAGGCCGAGCTCGGCGACGAGCGCGTGCGCGGCGGCGAGCGTGGCGTGCCCGCACAGCGGGACCTCCAGCGCCGGGGTGAACCAGCGCAGGCCGAAGCGGGCGGGATCGTCGGTCCACGTCAGGAAGGCGGTCTCGGCCTGATTGTTCTCGGCGGCCAGCGCCTGCATCGCCGCCTCCTGCGGCCAGTCGTCCAACGGCTCGACCACGCAGGCGGGATTGCCCCGGAACGGCGCGCTCGCGAAGGCGTCGATCATCCACTGGCGCATGGCGATCACTTCCCCTCTGCGCCGACGAAGGCGCCGAGCCGCGCCGCCAGCCGCTCGCGCACGGCGGGCCACTCGGAACGCACCACCGAGAAGTAGACCGAGTCCCGCAGCGTCCCGTCGCGGCGCACCATGTGGGCGCGGAAGACGCCTTCACGGGTCGCGCCGAGCGCCGCGATCGCCGCCTGCGAGCGGAGGTTCAGGTTGTCGGTCTTCAGCTCGACGCGGTTGAAGCCCAGCGTCTCGAAGGCGTAGCGCATCAAGGCGAGCTTGCAGGCCGCGTTGACCTGCGTGCCCCAGACCCCGGGCGCGTACCAGGTGTGGCCGATCTCGAGGCGACGGTGGGCGGGCTCGATGGCGAGGTAGCGGGTGCTGCCGACCAGCGCGCCGTCGCTCAGCCGGCGCGCCGCCCACACCGCCTCGCGGCCGGCGAGCGCCAGCTTCAGCGAGCCGTCGAACCAGCCAGGGAAACCGGCGCCGCCGCCATCGATCGGCATGTGGGTCCAGATCTGGGGATCGTCGGCCGCGCGGGCGAGCCCGTCGCGGTGCTCTTCCGCCAGCGGCTCCAGGCGCACGCGGGCCGCCACCAGGATCGGACGCAGGTCGAGGGAGTGGGACATTGCAGGCGATTCCGACAGAGAGAATAGCGGTATTGACTCGATAATAGATCGTGAGTCAAACTGAGTATTGTCATTGTGACAATTGGAGCGACAGGTTGGATTGGCGGCCCGAGATCGGCGACGGCGATGCGCCGGCCTACCAGCGCATCGTGGAAGCGCTGGCGGGCGACATCGCGCGGGGCGCGCTGGCGCCGGGCGTGCGCCTGCCGACCCAGCGCGCGCTGGCTCACCGGCTGGGCTTAGGCATCGGCACGGTGACGCGGGCCTACACCGAGGCCGGCCAGCGCGGCCTGATCGACGGCGTGGTCGGGCGCGGCAGCTTCGTCGCCGCGGCGGCGGCGGCGGACGACGGGACGATCGATCTTGCCCGCAACCTCCCGCCGATCGCGCCGGCCCGCGCGGCGCTGCGCGCGGCCATGGCCGCCATCGCCAAGCGCGGCGACCTCGCCGAGCGCCTCGACTATGCGCCCGACGGCGGCTTTGCCGCCGACCGCCGCGCCGCCGCCGCCTGGCTGGCGCGCGCCGCGAACTTCCCGGACGCCGACCCGGCGCGGCTGATCATGACCAGCGGCGCACAGCAGGGGATCTTCGTGGCGCTGGCGGCCGCCTGCCGGCCCGGCGAGGCGCTGATCGTCGAGACGGCCACCTTCCACGGCGTGAAGCTGGCGGCGGCCCACGCGGGCCTGCGCCTCGTCCCCGCCGAGATGGACGCCGAGGGGCTGACCCCGGAGGCGCTGACACGCGCGGCCGCCGAGGGCGGGGCCCGAGCGGCCTACGTGCAGCCCTACCAGAACCCCACGGCCCGGGTGATGAGCCTCGACCGTCGCCGCGCGATCGTCGAGGCGGCCGCCAAGGCGGGCGTGCTGCTGATCGAGGACGACCTCTACGGGCCGATCATCGGCGAGCTCGGCCTGCCGCCGCTGGCTCAGCTGGCGCCGGGCGACGTGGCCTATGTCTCCGGGCTCTCGAAGAGCCTCGCGCCGGGCCTCAGGACCGGCTTCCTGATGCTGCCCGAGCGGCTCGCCGCGGCCGGCCACGACGTTCTCAGGGTCGCCGCGTTCGGCTCGCCCAGTTTCAGCGCGCCGATCGGCGCCCACTGGATCGAGACCGGCGAGGCGTTCGACATCCTGGAGGCGGTGCGGGCGGAACTCACCCACCGTTCGGCGCTTGCCAGCCGGCTGCTGGCGGGACTGATCGAGCCGCCGACCTCGCCGGCGAGCGCGCATCTGTGGGCGCCGGTCGGCGAGCTGGACGCCGAACGCATCGCCGGCGCGGCGCTGCGCGCCGGCGTTCGCCTCACCTCGCCAGCGGCCCCGTTCGCGCCCGGCGCGCCGGTCAGCGGGCTTCGTATCTGCCTCGGCGCAGCGCCCGACACCCGGACCCTGGAGCGCGGCCTGACGGTCGTCGCCGCCCTGCTGCGGCCGGGCCGCGGCCTCGCCGAGAACGTGGTCTGAGCTCCGTGCCGTTCGAGACCCGCTGCGGCGGCTTCACGCCCTCCGACGACCTGCAGCGCTTCGAGATGGCGCGCGCCCACGGCTGGATCGCCGGCGAGAGCTACTGGGCGCCGGGCATCCCGTTCGACCTCTTCGCGCGCTCGGTTCGCAGCAGCCTGACGCTCGGCGCCTATGCGCCGTCCGCCCAGATGGCGGCGATGGCGCGGGTGGTCACCGATCGCGCCACGTTCGGCTGGATCTGCGACGTGTTCGTGGACCGCGGCTTCCGCGGCCAGGGGCTCGGCAAGGCGATCATGGCCTACATCGGCGCGCACCCGGACCTGCAGGGCTTTCGGCGCATGCATCTGGCGACCCGCGACGCCCACGGCCTCTACGCCCGGTTCGGCTTCGGCCCGCTGACCGGCGTCGACCGCTGGATGGAAGTCCGCCTCGCCAACCCCTACGGCCTCAGCCCGGCGCCACGATCAGCTCCGGCCAGCGCGCCGTGAGGCCCGCGGCGGTGCGCACGAACCCGCCGGTCCTGCGGATCGGATTGGGCCGCATGCGCAGCGCGAAGAGGTCGCCGAGCCCGAAGGGCGCGACGATCGTCATCCGGCCGTCCGGCTCCAGCCGCACGCCCACCGCGAACGTCGCGCTGACGAAGCGCTGCAGCGCCTCGCCGCTCGAGGCGAGCGGCGCGTAAGGCTCGCCGAACTTGCCCTCGAACCAGAGGTGAACCCGGGCCTGATTGCGGACCTCGACCAGCGCGTCGAACGGCGGTGGAAACGCGGCGGCCACGCGGCGGATGACGGCGTCCTCGGCCTCGTAGGAGGTATCGGAGGCGTCGAAATAGCCGAGGTCGTAGTCCTTGATCCCGTAGTCGGGGTCGCGGCCGGTCAGATGGTTCAGCACCCGCTGGTAGACCGCCCCGGAGAAGATCAGCCAGTCCGGCAGGTCGAGCTCGCGGGCGGTTTCCAGCACCCGCATCATCGATGGCGCGGCGCGCAGGATGGCGTCCAGCCGGGCGCGCAGTTCGGTCTCGCTCGAAGCGGCGCCACGAGGCCGCCCTCCACCCTCGGTCAAAGCCGCACCACCAGGCCGTCCTCGGCCTTGCAGGTCCCGGCCGGCGCCGGCTGGGCGAGGACCTCATCGCCCATGTGGGTGAGAAAGACGCGGGCCGCGCCGATCTCGTCCAGGCGGGCGATGAGGTCGTCCACATCCATGTGGCCGGTCACCTTGCGGCCGCGGAAAGAGGCCTCGCAGACGAAGAGGTCGGCGCCGCGGGCCGCGTCGACCAGCGTGTCGGTCCAGGCGGTGTCGCCGGAGTAGGCGATCGTGCGGCCCTCGACCTCGAGGCGCAGGGCAAGCGACGGCGCGCCGCTCGAGTGGTCGGCGGCGAACGGCGTCACCGCCACGTCCTCGACCTCGTCGCGGCGGCCGATGTCGAGCTCGTGCAGGCGAAGCTCGAAGCGCAGCGGCCGCTCGGACGACTGCGGAAACAGCGCCTCGCGCGCCGCTTTCAGCCGCTCGGCCAGGCCCTTCGGGCCTGCGATGGTGAGCGGCCGCTTCCGACGGCTGACGTGCTGGGCGTCGAGCAGGAAAAAGACCAGGCCGCCGAAGTGGTCGCCGTGCAGGTGGCTGAGGAACACCTTGCCGATGCGGTTCGGGTCGACCCCGAAGCGGCGCATCGCCACCAGCGAGGAGGCGCCGCAGTCGATCAGGAACGAGTCCGTCGCCTCGACCAGGAAGCAGGTGTTGAACCGCCCGCCGCTGGCGAAGGCGTCTCCGCAGCCCAGGAACCGGAGTTGCACCGGCGCGCTCATCGGCGCACCGGCCAGGCATGGTCGAGCGGGCCGGCGCCGGCGCCGAAGCCCGGCGCGCGGCGGATCGCCTCGCCGACATAGGACCAGGCGCGGGCCACGGCGTTTTGCAGCGTCATGCCCTGGGCCAGGCCCACCGCGCAGGCGCTGGCCAGCGTGCAGCCGGTGCCGTGGGTGTGGCGCGTGACCATGCGCGGGCCCTCCAGGATGGTCTCCCCGGCCGGGGTCATCAGCAGGTCGATGACCAATTCGCCGGGCACGTGGCCACCCTTCATCAGCACGGCGCTGACGCCTGATGTCAGCAGCGCCTCGCCGGCGCGGCGCAGGTCGTCGGTCGTGGCGACCGCGATCCCGGTCAGCGCCTCGGCCTCGGGCGCGTTGGGGGTGACGAGGGCGGCCGTCGCGATCAGCCGCCGCAGCGGGGCGAGCGCGCCTTCCCCGATCAGCCGCGCGCCGCTGGTGGCGACCATCACCGGATCGACAACGAGCGGGATCTCCGGCCAGTCCGCCAGTGCTTCCAGCACGGCCTCGGCGGCGGCCGCCTCGCCCAGCATGCCGGTCTTGATGGCGTCGGCGCCGAGGTCGGCCAGCACCGCGCGGATCTGCGCGGCGATGATCGGCGGCGGGATGGGATGGATGGCGTGAACGCCCAGCGTGTCCTGCACGGTGACAGCGGTGATGGCGCTCGCCGCATAGCCGCCGAGCGCGGTGATGGTCTTGATGTCGGCCTGCACGCCCGCCCCGCCGCCCGAGTCCGAGCCGGCGATGGCGAGCACGCGGCCCCTTCCTCCTGCCATCTGGCCGTCTGTCATGCTTCAGGCGTCGCCGATCGCGGCGGCGACCGCAAGCGCCTGGCGGGTTTCGGCGACGTCGTGGACCCGCAGCATCGCCGCCCCGGCCTTCGCCGCGGCCAGCGCAAGCGCGATGGAGCCGCCGAGCCGCTGGTCCGCCGTGGACGCATCGCCGGCGATCCTGGCGATCGAGCTCTTGCGGCTCGCGCCGATCACGACGGGAAACCCCAGCGCCGCGATCTGCGGCAGACTGCGGATGAGCTCGAGGTTGTGGGCCGGCGTCTTGCCGAACCCGAAACCGGGATCGACCCAGATCTTCTCGCGCGCCACGCCGGCCGCGATCGCGGCCTCGGCCCGCGCGCCCAGGAACGCAGCGACCTCGGCCACGACATCGCCATAGCGCGGCTGCTTCTGCATCGTGCGCGGCTCGCCCTGCATGTGCATCAGCACCACCTCGCAGCCGAGCGCGGCGGCCGTGGCGCAGCTCTCGGGCGACCAGCCAAGCGCCGTGACGTCGTTCCACATGGTCGCTCCGGCCGCCAGCGCGGCGCGGGCGACCGCCGGCTTCATGGTGTCGACCGAGATCGGCATGTCGCTCTCGCGCCGGAGCGCCTCGATCACCGGGACAACGCGGGCGATCTCCTCGGCCTCGCCGGCCGGCGCAGCGCCCGGCCGCGTCGACTCGCCGCCGATGTCGAGAATGTCCGCGCCCTCGGCGATCAGCCGGCGCGCGTGGGCCAGCGCGGCGTCTGCATCGAGGAACCGCCCGCCGTCGGAGAAGCTGTCCGGCGTGACGTTGACGATCCCCATGACGAGGGGACGCGCCCCGCCTCGGCGGGGAGGGGTTCCGGGTATCGGTTTCGCTCGAGCGGACGGCGTCGGGTCGCCCTCGTCCACTCTGGCTGCCGAGCGGCCTGCTCGATCCACTCCGGCTCGATCCGCCGTTCGACCGCCACGACTTCTGCGTGGCGGCTGAGGACGACTGGCTTCAAGCCGGTTCCGGCGCGGCGCCGGGGGGATCGGGGCTGGGGCGGGACGCGGGGCGAGCGGGACCGAGGAGCGCGGGCCGGGCGGAGCTATCATCTCCGGCTCGTCGCGGCGCGGCGGGATGCCCTTCAGCACCGCGATGATCTCGTCGCCGCTCAGCGTCTCGTACTCCAAGAGCGCCTTGGCCAGCGTGTGCAGGTCGGCGAGCTTCTCGGTCATGATGCGCTTGGCCTCGGCGTAGCCGGCCTGGGTCAGGCGCTTGATCTCGGCGTCGATGACCTTGGCGGTGTCCTCGGAGACGTTCTGGTTGCGCGCCACCGAGTGGCCCAGGAACACCTCCTCCTGGTTCTCGCCGTACTCGACGATGCCGAGCTCGTCGGAGTAGCCCCACTTGGTCACCATCGCCCGGGCGAGCTTGGTGGCCTGGCTGATGTCGTTGCTGGCGCCCGAGGTGATCTTCTCCTTGCCGAAGATCAGCTCTTCGGCCACCCGGCCGCCGTAGAGGATGGCCAGGCGCGAGGTCATCTGCTCGTAGGTCATCGACAGCTTGTCGCGCTCGGGCAGCTGCATGACCATGCCGAGCGCACGGCCCCGGGGGATGATCGTCGCCTTGTGCACCGGGTCGGTGGCCGGCACGTTCAGCGCCACCAGGGCGTGGCCGCCCTCGTGGTAGGCGGTCATGCGCTTCTCGTCCTCGGTCATCACCATGGACTTGCGCTCGGCGCCCATCATCACCTTGTCCTTGGCGTCCTCGAAGTCGGGCTGGGTGACCATGCGCCGGTTCTTGCGCGCGGCCATCAGGGCGGCCTCGTTGACGAGGTTGGCGAGGTCGGCGCCGGAGAAGCCGGGCGTGCCGCGGGCGATCACCTTGACGTCCACGTCGGCGGCCAAAGGCACGTTGCGCATGTGGACGCGCAGGATGCGCTCGCGGCCGACGATGTCGGGGTTGGGCACCACCACCTGGCGGTCGAAGCGGCCGGGACGCAGCAGCGCCGGGTCGAGCACGTCGGGCCGGTTGGTGGCGGCGATGACGATGATCCCCTCGTTGGGATCGAAGCCGTCCATCTCGACCAGCAGCTGGTTCAGCGTCTGCTCGCGCTCGTCGTTGCCGCCGCCGAGGCCAGCGCCGCGGTGACGGCCCACCGCGTCGATCTCGTCGATGAAGATGATGCAGGGCGCGTTCTTCTTGGCCTGCTCGAACATGTCGCGCACGCGGCTGGCGCCGACGCCGACGAACATCTCGACGAAGTCGGAGCCGGAGATGAAGAAGAACGGCACGCCGGCCTCGCCGGCCACGGCGCGGCCGAGCAGCGTCTTGCCGGTGCCGGGCGGGCCGACCATCAGCGCGCCCTTCGGGATCTTGCCGCCGAGGCGCTGGAACTTGGCCGGGTCCTTCAGGAAGTCGACGATCTCGGTCAGGTCTTCCTTGGCCTCGTCGACGCCGGCGACGTCCTCGAACGTCACGCGGTTCTTGTTTTCGGTGAGCAGGCGCGCCTTCGACTTGCCGAAGCCCATGGCGCCGCGCGCGCCGCCCTGCATCTGGCGCATGAAGAGGATGGTCAGGCCGAACAGCAGCAGCAGCGGGGCCATCTGCAGCAGGAACTGCACCAAGAGGTTCGGGCCGGGCTTGCTGAACTGGAACTTGACGCCGTGCGTCTGCATCGACTGCACGAGCGCTGGATCGGAGTTCGCCGGGGCCGACGACCCGGTAGTCGTGGCCGGCCTTGTCGGTGACGTCGATCGTCGAGCCGCTGACCACCGCCTTGACGATATCGCCCTGGTCGATCCGGCTCAGCAGATCCGAGTAGTAGAGATCCTGCGGCGTCGCGCCGCTGCGCGTCTGCCCCTGCATGACGCTGTAGATCAGCACCGCAGCGACGAGGATCGCGCCCCAGATCGCCAGATTACGAAGGTTCATTCCGTGCCCTCAGGCAGTGTCGCAGGCTCCAATTTAGGGACCCGGGGTTAATTTCGCTACGCGCCACAACGCCGCCTCGTCACGGATGGCGCCAAGTGTCGCGCAAAGCCGCTGCAACGCCAGCGGCCTGGCGGCAATCGCGCCGGATTGCGCCAGAAGCGGGCATGTGACCGCGCCGTCCGGCGAAACTACGGCCGGCAGCGCGCCGCGCGCGCCGGCTGGGATGAGCGCCAGCCGGCGGCGCTCGTCGGGCGGCAGCCGCGCGGCGCGGCCGGCCAGGAAGCCGATCCGGCCCCCGGCCTCGGCGCAGTCGATCGCGAAACGGCCGTCGAAGACGCTTTCGCCGCGCGGCAGCGGCGCGGGCTCGATGGCGCGCCGGACCCGCTCGCCGGGCTCGCGGCAGAAAAGCAGCGTCTCGCCGCGCGCCTCGATCCGGGCGCCGGCGAGGCTGGCGGTGACGTCGTCGCCGGCGCAGAGCCGCGCGGCGATCCGGCCGAGCGAGGCGGCCGCCGGCGCGCGGACCGTGCCGGCGGCGCAGACGGCCAGCGCGCCGAGAGCGCGCCGGGCCGCTTCGCCCAGTTCAGTGAGCGGGCGGCGCGGCGCCGTTAGCTCTCCCGCGAGCCCCTGCCGGACGGCGCTGAGACCTGGCCACAGCGGGATTGCCTCCACGGCGGTCGGCGGCGCTGCGGCGCCGGCCGCGAGCCGCCGCCTGGCGAGGGCGCGGGCGAAGCGCGGGTCGTCGTTGGCCGGGTCGTCGATCCAGGTTTCGCCGAGCGCGCGCAGCAGCGAGCGCAGCTCCGCGCGGCGATGCGCCAGCAGCGGACGCAGCAGGAAGACGCCGCGCCCCTCGGGCCACGCCGGCGACGGCGACCAGATGCGCGGCGAGGGCGCGCTGGCGCCGGCCCGCCGCATGAGCTCGGCCTCCATCAGGTCGTCGGCCGTGTGGCCCATCAGGATCACCACCGCGCCCTCGGCGCGCGCCGCCTCGGCCAGCAGCGCATGGCGGGCGGCGCGAGCAGCGGCGGGCAGACCGGCGGTCGGCTTCGCGCCCTGCCAGGCGAGCGCGCGGTGCGGCACGCCGAGCCGCTGTGCGCGCTCGGCGGCGAAGCGGCTCCAGCCGGCGCTGGCCGGATCGAGGCCGTGGTCGACGCTCAGCGCGACGAGGCGGCGGCCGGCGCGATCGGCCCAGGCCTTGGCCAGATGCAACAGCGCCAGCGAGTCGCCGCCGCCGGAGAGCGCCACGGCGACGGGCGCGGCGGCGGGACCGTTCAGCCAGCGCTCGAAGCCGGCGGGAACGGCGAGCGGGTCCTGGGCGGTCTTCAGCCCGCCGCGCACCCGGCCTGGCTCCGCACCTCGTCGGCGCCGGTGCGCACCGAGGCGCCAGCCTTCGGATAGTGGGTGTCGATCTCGCTCAGCACCCCGCAAGCCTCGCGGCCCTCCTTCATGCCGACCATCGCCCGGGCAAGGTCGAGCGCCGCGTCCGGCGCCCAGCTGGCGCTCGGCCACTGGCGCACGACGGCGAGGTCGGTGGCCGCCGCGTCGGCGAAGTCGCCGCGCTTGAGCTGCAGCTTGGCGAGGAAGTAGCGCGCCTCCATGCCTCGCGGCGTGCCGCCGAAGCGGGTGATCACGTCCTTGAAGTCGGCCTCGGCGGCGGCGAAGTCGCCGGCGTCGTAGGCCTCGCGGCCGGCGGCCAGCGCGGCGGGCGCGTCCAGCGGCGGCGGGGGCGGCGCGACCTCGGCGGCCGGCGGGGGCGCGACGGCCGGCGGGCCGGCCAGCTTCTGCTCCAGCGCGGCGACGCGGGCGGTCAGCGCGCCGTTCTCCTCGCGCAGTTGATCGGCCTCGTGGCGCGCCTCGTCCACGTCGTGGCCGGCCGAACTCAAGCTGGCCGGTGAGCCGGGTGATCGCCTGCTGCAGGTCGTCGATCTTCTGCGACAGCGCGCTGATCTGGGCGTCGCTGTCGGCTGGCTGGACGACGACCGGCTTGCCGGTCTCGCGGCCCTGGAAGACGATCGAGCGCAGCTCGCGGATCGCCTGCTCCATGCGGTCGAGCCGCTTGGCCGAGTGGTCGTCGAGCGAGTTGTCCAGCGGGACCTGCGCGAGCGCCGGCGTGGCGGCGCTGAGCGCCAGGACCGCCAGTTGGGCGAGGACGAAGCTTCGAAGCGTCTTCATGTGGGTTCCCCCTCCGGTCCGCCGCCGCGCGGCCTCATCGCGCGCCTTCGACGATCGCCGTGTGGGCGTTGCGATTCTTCGCCCACGCCGCGTCGTCGTGACCGCCATCGATCGGTTGCTCCTTGCCATAGGAGATTGTGGCGATGCGGCCGGCGGCGACGCCGTGGGCGACCAGGTAGTCGCGCACCGTGTCGGCGCGGCGCGCGCCGAGGGCGAAATTGTACTCCCGGGTGCCGCGCTCGTCGCAGTTGCCCTCGATCCGCACGCGGACCTCCGGATAGCGGCGCAGCCAGCCGGCCTGCGCTTCGAGCAGCGGCCCCGCGTCGGCGCGGATCGTCGCCGCATCGAAATCGAAGTAGACGCGATCGCCGATGTTGATGACGAAGTCCTGCTCGGTTCCAGGCAGCGCGCCGCGCGAGACGGCCGACGGCGGCCCGCCTTCATAGCCCGACGGCGGACCCTCGCTCTGCGGCGGCGGGATCGGCGCGGCGGGCGGCGGCGGCGGATGCGACGCGCAGGCCGTCAGCGCAGCGCCGGCCATGGCGGCGACCGCAATTCCCCCAAGGTGTTGAGGCCAAGCTGCATCGAATGTCCTTCCTTCACCCGGGACGTCCCGAAGCGTTTGGGACGCCACCACTATTTCATCCCCCGAAGCTCAATACCCTCTAGCTTGTTCCGTTCCCGCCGGCCGGCCGCGCTAGTGCAGCAGCGGCGACCAGGCCGGGTCGGAGCCCGAAACCGGATAGGGCGCCTCCTTCTGGATGTGGCCGGTCACGTCCACGGTCCACAGCCGCGAGGCGCCGTCGCCTATCTTGCGCTCGAACATGATCACCCGGCTGTTCGGCGCCCAGGTGGGCTCGTCGGCGAAGTAGCTGGTGGTCAGGATCCGCTCGCCGCCGCCATCGGGCGCCATCACCCCGATCGAGAAATTCTGGCCCTGCTGCTTGACGAAGGCGATCAGCCTGCCGTCCGGACTCCAGACCGGCGCGGTGTAGCGGCCGGCGCCGAACGAGATGCGCCGCACGTTCGAGCCGTCGGCGTTCATCACATAGAGCTCCGGCGCGCCGCCGCGGTCGGAGTTGAAGACGATCTGGGCGCCGTCCGGCGAGAAGGACGGCGAGGTGTCGACCGCCAGGCCGTTGGTCAGCCGCTTCATCGACTGGTTCGCCAGGTTCATGACGTAGATGTTGGTCGCGCCGCCCAACTCGGCGGCGAAGGCGACCTTGCTGTCGTCGGGCGAGAAGCGCGGCGCCATCGTCATCGTCATGTTCGGAAAGCGCCCCAGCACTTCCTCGCGGCCGGTGTCGAGGTTCTTCAGGTAGATCGACGCGCCGGTCGGGCGCAGCGCCATGTAGGTGATCTCCTGCTGGCGGGTGGAGAAGCGCGGCGCGAACACCATCGCGGCGGGGTCGGTGAGGTAGGACGGGTTGGCGCCGTCCTGGTCCATGATGACGAGGCGCGTCACCTTGTGGGTCTTCGGCCCGCTCTCGGCCACGAACACCACGCGGGTGTCGAAATAGCCCTTCTCGCCGGTCAGCTTCTCGTAGACCGCGTCGGCGATCTCGTGGGCGATGGTGCGCCAGGAATCGGGCGTCGCGGTCAGCCGCGTGCCGACCAGCTGGTCGCCGGCGTAGACGTCCCATAGCCGGAAATCGACGTTGAGGCGCCCGTCCGCGCCGGTCGAGACGCTGCCGACCAGCAGCGCCTGCGCGGCGATCGCCTTCCAGGCGTCGAACGTCGGCACGACGCCGACGTCCGGCTGCTGGCGGAACGTGGCCGGATCGAGCGGCCGGAAGAGGCCCGAGCGCTCGAGGTCGGCGGTGACCACGGCGGCGATCTGCGCGCCGGCCCGCGGGCCGCCGAATGGGGCGATGGCGATCGGAAAGGGCTGCACCGCCGCCTGGTTCACGTCGACGGTGATGTCGGCGAAGGCGGGCGCGCGCCCAGCGCCGCCGCCAGGCCAGCGCCGCCAGTCCCAGAGTGCGCAACCGGGCGAAGAAAGGTGCTCATCGCTTGGCGCACGCCTCCTTGGCGTCGAAGTTCACCGTGATCGCCTGCCCGTAGTAGGGCGGGCTGTAGGGCGCGGCCTCGCGGATCGCATCGAGCGCACGCCGCGCGGCGGCGGCGACGACCGGGTCTGACGAGCTCTCGAGCCCGCCGGCGTTCGGTCGGCCGAGCAGGTTGCCGCTCAAGTCCACCAGGAATTGCACCTTCAACTTCACCGACGACCCGCCCGCCACGTCGCAGTTGGGGTTCCAGAGCCGCTCCAGCAGCTGCTGCAGGCCGAGCGAGGTCGCTCTGCGAGAGGCCCTGGCCGGCGTCGGGCCTGGCCTGCGGGGCGGTCTCGGCCCGCGCCGGCCCGCGTCGGGCGCTGGAGGCCTGGGCTCCCTCGTTGCGCTTGGCGCTCTCGATGATCTGCTGCAGGCGGTTGAAGTCGAACGGCTTGGCGGCCGGCTGGGCGGCCTTCAGCGACGGCTGCTCCGTCGGCGCCGGACGTTCGGCCTTCACGGGCTGCGGCTTGGTCTCGGTGAACGCCGGCGCGGGCGCCGGCACGGGCGCCGGCGGCTGCGGCTTGGCCTCGGGGACCGGCTGCGGGGCCTGCGCGGCCTCAGTCTGCGGCGCCTGCACGGCCGGCCGCGTGTCGGTGAACGGGGCGGACGAGACGATGTTGATCGGCACCGAGGAGCCGACCGGCTTCGGCAGGCGGCTGGGGACGAACAGCACCAGCGCCATCACCGCCGCGTGCAGCAGCACCGCGGCGACGAAGGCCGGCGCCCGGCTCTGGGTCTGGCGCGGCGTGCCCATCGCCAGCCCGCTCACGGCGCCGGCCCCGCTGGCGCGTCGCCCGAGAGCTGTGTCTCGACCGGTTTCGGCGCCCGACGACGGCCCGCCGGTGTCGGTGATCAGGTTGATGTTGGTAAAGCCCGAGGCCGAGAGCGCCGCCATCACCTGGGCGACGGTGGCGTAGGAGGCCCGCCCGTCGGCGCGCACATAGATCGGCCGCGCCATGCCCGCGCCGGCCATCTCGCGCAACGTTGGCGACAGCGAGCCGAACGGCACCTCGGTCTGGTTCAGGAAGATCGGTCCCGTCGGCGCGGATCGACACGGTCAGCGGCTCGGACTGGTCCTGCATCGCGCCGGCCTCGGTCTTCGGCAGCTGCAGCGGCACGCCGACGGTGAGCAGCGGCGCGGAGATCATGAAGATGATCAGCAGCACCAGCATCACGTCGACCAGCGGCGTGACGTTGATCTCCGACAGCGCGCCGCGCCGCGCCCGGCGTCCGCGCCGGCGGCTGGTCTGGAAGGCGTCGTTGACGGTCAGCGCCATCGGTCAGGCGCCCCGCTCGGCCAGGCGCCGCTGGATGGCGGTGACGAGGTCGTCGGCGAAGCCTTCCAGCCGCGCGGCGAACTTGCCGGCGTCGGTGGAGAACTTGTTGTAGGCGATGTAGGCCGGGATGGCGGCCGCCAGGCCGATGGCGGTGGCGAACAGCGCCTGGGCGATCGCCGGGAGCGACCACCGAGAGGTTGGTGTTCTTCTCGATCGCGATGGCCTGGAAGGCGTGCATGATGCCCCAGACCGTGCCGAAGAGGCCGATGAACGGCGAGGCGGTGGCGACGATGGCGAGGCTGCCGAGCCCATCCTCGACGCGCTGGCTCTCGCGGGCGATCAGCGAGCCCAGCACCCGGTCGATGCGCTGCACCAGGAACGCCGCCTGGCTGTCGGCCTGGGCCGCCGGAAAGCAGGCCCTTGGCGCGCGCCTCGCGCCATTCGCGCAGCGCCGCCTGCAGCATGCGCGGCAACGCCTGGCGCGGATGCTCGCCGGCCTGCTGGGCGATGTCCTCCAGCGCGCGGCCGGAGTCGACCGCCGCCTCGAAGCGCCGCGCCTGGGCGTTCAGCGCCGCGAAGCGCGCGAACTTGTCGATGATCACCGCCCAGGACCACAGCGACGCGAACGCCAGCCCGATCAGGACGATCTTCACCACCCAGTCGGCTGACAGGAACAGGTGGACGATGTTGAACGTCTCGGGGGTTATTGCGGCGTCGGAATCCATGGGGCTCCTGGGTGGATCGGCCGGCGTCGCCGATGGCGCCGGCGGATGGTGAAACTATGGCGCGTCCTGCGACAGGAATGAGGCGTCAAACGCTCGGTGAGCTCCGGGCGGCGGCCGGCGCGGCCGGCCGTCCGGACGGATGCAGACCACCTCGACGTCCGCTTCTGCAGATCGGCGCCCCGTCTCGCACAATGCGCTGGGCGGCGGCGATTCGCGCGCCTCTCACGCTGGCTGATAGCGTGTCCGCACCTCCAGCGCATCGTCCACCCGCGCCGCCTTGCGGAAGGCGACCGACGATCTTGGTCACCGCGAAGGCGCAAGGCTCGGGCAGCCTCGAGCAGCGCCGCGTGCTCGACGCCGATCGACGCGCAGGAACTCAGTCCGCCCCCGCTCGAAGAAGCGCAGGTAGCTGGCGTGATAGACGACGCCGGTGAAGTCGGTGTCCTCGTAGTAGACCCGCACCGGCAGCACGTGCTCGCGGCCCTCGAAGGCGCCGGACGTAGGGCAGGGCCGCGCTCATTTGCCGCTCGTCGAACAGCCCCGGCTGCGTCGGGCTGGCCGGCGGGGTGAGGCCGAGGTGAAGGTAGGCCTTGCCGCAGGCGAGGCGCCCACGCGGCGTGCGCTGGATGAAGCCCTGCTGCAGCAGGAAGGGCTCGATCACGTCCTCCACCGCATCGCGCGCCTCGGCGATGGCGTAGGCCAGCGTCTCGACGCCGGCCGGGCCGCCGCCATAGTGCTCGATCAGCGCGGCGAGGTAGCGACGGTCGAGGCCGTCGAGCCCGGCCTCGTCGACCTCGAGCCGGGCCAGCGAGCCTTGGCCGCCGCCTTGCGGTCGATCAGCGCGCAGCCGTCGGCGGCGGCGAAGTCGCGCACCCGGCGCAGCAGGCGGCCGGCGACGCGCGGCGTGCCGCGGGCGCGGCCGGCGATCTCGGCGGCGCCGTCGTCGGCCGAGCGGCGCGCCCATCTTGCGGGCGGCGGCCATCAGCACCTGCTCGAGCTCGGCCGGCGAATAGAACTCGAGCCGCAGCGGAATGCCGAAGCGGTCGCGCAGCGGCGTCGCCAGCAGGCCGGCGCGGGTGGTGGCGGCCACCAGGGTGAAGGGCGCCAGATCGATGCGGATCGAGCGCGCCGACGGACCCTCGCCGATGACCAGGTCGAGCGCATGGTCCTCCATCGCCGGATAGAGGATCTCCTCGACGTTGGCTGGCAGGCGATGGATCTCGTCGATGAAGAGCACGTCGCGCGGCTCGAGGTTGGTGAGGATGGCCGCCAGGTCGCCGGCCTTGGCCAGCACCGGCCCGGAGGTGGCGCGGAAGTTCACCCCGAGCTCGCGGGCGATGATCTGGGCCAGCGTCGTCTTGCCGAGGCCGGGCGGGCCGAACAGCAGCACGTGGTCGAGCGCCTCGCCGCGCGCGCGGGCCGCGTCGATGAAGACCTTCAGGTTGCCCTTGGCCTGCGCCTGGCCGACGAACTCGGCGAGCGTCTGGGGCCTGAGCGCCCGGTCGGCCGGCTCGAACGCCTCCGGCTCGCCGGAGACGAGGCGGTGGGTGTCCGTCATGCGGCCTGCCCGCTCACCGTCCCAGCTCCTGCAGGGCGGCCTTGATCAGGGCGGGCTCGCGGACGTCGTCGCCGAGGCGGGCGGCGGCGTGCTCGACCACCCGGCGGGCGGCGACCTCGGCGACGCCGAGCCCGATCAGGGCGGCGACCGCCTCGCCGGCCGGCGTCGCCGGCGGCGGCGGGGCCGCGGCGGCGTGGAAGGCGGCGACCGTTGTCGGCGGCGATCGGCTTGCCCTTCAGCTCGGTGACGATGCGCAAGCGCCAGCTTCGGCCCGACCCCGCTCGCCCGCGCCACGATCGCCTTGTCGCCGCGGTGGGCGGCGGCCATCAGCTCGCCCGGCGCCAGCACATCCAGCACCGCCAGCGCCGCCTTCGGCCCGACGCCCTGGATCTCCTGCAGCGCCACGAAGGTGCGGCGCTCCTCGCTGGAGAGGAAGCCGTAGAGCCTGATGCCGGTCTGGTCGGCCCACTGCGTCTCCACCTGCACCATCGCCTCGCCGCCGACCGGCGGCAGCCGGCTGCAGCGTCCGCGAGCCGCAGCGCACCAGGTAGCCGACGCCCATCGACGTCGATCACCGCCTCCTCCTCGCCGATCTCGGCGACCATCCCGCGCAGGCTCCGGATCATGCGGCTGCGGCTCCTATCGTTCGGACGCGGCGGGCGTGGGCGTGGCAGATGGCGACCGCCAGCGCGTCGGCGGCGTCGGCGACCGGCGCGCCGGCGGCGGGCAGCAGGCGGGCGACCATGAAGGCGACCTGGGCCTTGTCGGCGCCGCCGGTGCCGACCAGCGCCTTCTTGACCACCTTGGCCGCGTACTCGGCGACCGACAGGCCGGCGGCCGCGGGCGCCAGCATGGCCGCGGCGCGGGCGTGGCCGAGCTTCAGCGTCGAGGCGCCGTTGGCGGTGACGAAGGTCTCCTCGATCGCCGCCTCGTCCGGCGACCAGCGCGCGATGACCTGGGCGACGCCCAGGTGGATCGCCAGCAGCCGCTCGGCGAGCGGCGCGGTCTCGGGCGCGGCGACGACGCCGTGGGCGAGGTGCGCCAGCCGCGCGCCGTCGACCGCCACCACGCCCCAGCCGGTGCGGCGCAGGCCCGGATCGAGGCCGAGGATGCGGAGTTGATTCGCCATTTGTTCCGAGCATCGCCCGAGCGGCGACGAACGAGAAGCAACTCTTGTGGTTAACGGGAGATTACCGCGGCGGCCGTGCTAGGCTTCGCTGCGGGGAAGCGGGGAGCTGAAACCTATGTCGATCAAGTCGAGGGTCGCGGCGATCGCCGCCGCGGCGGCTTTCATCCTGGCGGCCGGCGCCGCCGACGCCCAGAGCCTGACCGGTTCGTGGCGCGGCGTCGCGATGGGCTATTTCTTCCAACTGACCGTGCAGCCGAACGGCGCCTACATCGAGACCGAGAGCAAGGGGACGCTGATGACCCAGCAGACCGGCGCCATCGAGCAGGCCGGCCCGGGGATGATCGCCTTCACGGTCGAGGACTGGCAGCCGAAGACGATGCCGCAGTACCACCCGACCGGCACGATCGGCGGCTACTACACGCAGGTTCCGACCAGCCGGCCGCCGGGCGGGGTCTACCACCTGGTGTTCGACGGCCCGAATGCGTTCACCCTCACCGACGTCAGGCTGGGCGGCTCGATCACCTTCAGCCGCGTCGGCTGACGGCGGCCGGCGCTGGCGGTGATCCCAGTGGTGGTCCCGGCGTGATCCACGTCCCGACCGCGCCCTGGGCCCATACGGTCTTCGACCTCGCCGCCTGGTCGGCCGGCGCGGCGGTCGGCTATGCGATCTACCGCTGGCGGCTCTCGGCTCGGCTCAGCCTCGTCGCCGGGGCGGTGGGGCCGGGCTACTTCGTCAGCCTGGGGCTGGGCGCGGCGGCCGGCGCCTGGCTCAGCGGCTCGTTCAACACGCTCAGGCAGGCCGCGCCGGCGCTGTCGCACAGCGTGGCCGGCGCCCTGGCCGGCGCGATCGTCGCGGTGGAGCTCTACAAGGCCGTGCGCGGGATCCGCGGCTCGACCGGCGGGCTCTTCGTCGGCTCGTTCGCCACCGGCGTCGCGGTCGGGCGCTGGGGCTGCCTCTTCGCCGGCCTGCCGGACCGCACCTACGGGACGCCGACGGCGCTGCCTTGGGGCGTCGACCTCGGCGACGGGATCGCCCGCCATCCGGTGCAGATCTACGAGAGCCTGGCGATGGCGGTCTTTCTGGGCGTCTACGTCGCCGGCCTCGCCGTCCGGGCGCCCTGGGCGATGCGGCGCGGCTTCTATGCGCTTTGCATCTGGTACGGCCTGCAGCGCTTCGCCTGGGAGTTCCTGAAGCCCTACCCAACCGTGCTGGGCCCGTTTAACGTCTTCCACCTGCTGAGCGGGGGGCTCGTGGTCTATGGCGTCGCCTACTGGATCCGCGACCTTGGCGACGAGCGCGCCGCCAGACCAGAGGGCCGCCCGCAAGGCCGCGCCCTACCTGTTCCTGGGGCAGACCACCAGCCTCTGTGAGACCTGCCTGGCGCTGGTCCCGGCGAAGATCATCGCCGAGGGCGAGCGGGTGTTCTTCCAGAAGCGCTGCGCGGCGCACGGCGTGACGAAGACCCTCATCGCCGACGACCTCGCCTACTGGAAGAGCCAGCGCGACTGGGTGAAGCCGGGCGACCGGCCGCTCACGCTACAGAGCCGCACCGAGCACGGCTGCCCCTACGACTGCGGCCTCTGCCCCGACCACGAGCAGCACTCGTGCCTGGCGATCGTGGAGATCAACGACGCCTGCAACCTTGCCTGCCCGGTCTGCTTCGCGGGTTCGGCCGTCGGCCGCGGCGGCCACCGGCCGCTCGGCGAGATCGAGGCGATGCTGGACGCGGTGGTGGCGGCCGAGGGCGAGCCGGACCTCGTGCAGCTCTCCGGCGGCGAGCCGACCATCCACCCGCAGTTCTTCGAAGTGCTGGCGGCGGCGAAGGCGCGGCCGATCCGCCACCTGATGATCAACACCAACGGCCTCGCCATCGCCCGCGAGCCCGGCTTCGCCGAGCGGCTGGCCGAGTTCATGCCCGGGCTGGAGGTCTACCTGCAGTTCGATTCGCTGCGGCGCGAGGCGCTGATGGACCTGCGCGGCGCCGACCTCTCGAAGGTGCGGCTCGAGGCGCTGGAGGCGCTGGAGCGGCTGGGCGTCTCCACGACGCTGGTCGCCACGGTGAAGAAGGGTGTCAACGACGACGACATCGCCCCGCTGATCGGCTTTGCGCTGGGCTGGCGCTGCGTGCGCGGCGTCACCTTCCAGCCGGTGCAGGACGCCGGCCGCAACGACGGCTTCGAACCCGCCCGCCACCGCATGGTGCTGACCGAGATCCGCCGGCGCGTCGCCGAGGCCGGCGTCTTCGCAGCCGAGGACATGATCCCGCTGCCCTGCAATCCGGACCAGATCTCGATCGGCTACGGCCTGCGCGACGGCCGCAACGTGACGCCGGTCACCTCGCTGCTGCCCCGCGAGGCGCTGGTCAGCGCCGCGCCGAACACCGTCGCCTTCGAGGCCTATCCGGAGCTGCAGCGCCGCATCTTCGACCTCTTGTCGCTCTCGACCGCGCAGGGCGACACGTCGGACAAGCTCGCGTCCTTGCTTTGCTGCCTGCCCGAGGTGGCCGCGCCGGCGGGCCTTTCCTATGAGCACACCTTCCGGGTGGTGATCTCGCAGTTCCTCGACCGCTTCAACTTCGACCTCGGGACGGTGAAGCGCTCCTGCGTGCACTTCGTGCAGCCGGACGGGCGGATCATCCCGTTCGACACCTACAACACCTTCTATCGGCCGGGCGCGGCGGGGAACGCCGCGCTGAGGCTCGCCCGGAGCCGTCGATGAATGCGCTGCAGCCCGCGGGTGACGCACTTCCCCTCCCCCTTGCGGGGAGGGGTCAGGGGTGGGGGTGTTGACTCCCCACCAGCCGATGAAGCGGGAGACGCCCCAACGGCGTCCTTCCAGCCGACACCCCCATCCCCAACCCCTTCCCCGCAAGGGAAAAGGGGCTCGTGAGACGACCCCGATGACCGAGCCGGCCCAACCACCGCCCGCGCAGCAACCCAAGCCCGAGGCCCGCTTCGGCGGCTGGCTGCTGATCGTGATCGGCGGTCTCCTCGTGGTGCTCTGCGGCGGCTGCACGCTGACCTTCTGGGGCGTCGGCGTCGTCGGGTTGATGGAGAACCACAGCGCGGCGGCCTGGGGCGCGGTGATCGGCCTCTTCCTCGTCACGCTGCTGATCGGCGGCCTGCCGACCGCCGGCGGCGCGATCCTGGTCTGGGCCGGCTGGCGCTCGCTGCACCCGCTGAAGACACCGCGGACCGTGGCCAAGACGTTCGAGTGAGCGTCCCCGCGCACCAGCATGCCGTTTCCTGGGCCCGGGAGGGCCCGTAGAGCCCCGCGGCGGGGGTCCCGGGTAGGGGTAACTACCAGTAGCGTCACCAAAGCCGCGTACGGGCTCCCTGGCGGCCCTAGCGGCCATTTGACATTTCGGGACACCTGCCGGCCGCCAAGCATGGGCGATCCAGCCATGCGTTCTCCCTTCCCCCTGCGGGGAGGGGTCGGGGGTGGGGGTGCGAGCCGGGTCTGTGTGATTGTCGCTTCGAGCGCGCCAATAGACGAGCTCCGAGCTGACACCCCCACCCCTAGCCCCTCCCCGCAGGGGGGGAGGGGAACGCGCCTCGAACTCCCGTTCAATGAAGCGTCGGCGTGTCGAACTACCCCGCCAGCCGCTCCAGCTCGGCCTCGTCGATCGCATAGTTGCCGAAGACGTTCTGCACGTCGTCGTCGTCCTCGAGCCCCTCGATCAGCTTCACCAGCTTGGCGGCGTCGTCGCCGGCGACCGGCGCCTCGCTCTTCGGCCGCCAGACGACGGCGGTCGACCTGGCGGGACCCAGCGCGCCTTCCAGCGCCTCGGCGACGCTCCCGAGGTCCTCGAACGCCGCGTAGATGGTGTGGCCGGTCTCGTCGCTGAGGACGTCCTCCGCGCCCGCCTCGATGGCGGCCTCCATCACCGCGTCGTCCGAGCCGGCCTCGCTCGGATAGGTGATCTCGCCCAGCCGGTCGAACATGAACGACACCGCCCCGTTCTCGGCGAGGTTGCCGCCAGCCTTGGTGAAGAGGGCGCGCACGTTGGCGGCGGCGCGGTTGCGGTTGTCGGTCAGCACCTCGACGATCAGGCCGACGCCGCCGGGCGCGAAGCCCTCGTAGCGGATCTCCTCCATCAGGTCGGCCTCGCCGCCGAGCGCCTTCTTGATCGCCCGGTCGATGTTGTCCTTCGGCATCAACTCGGCCTTGGCGTTGGCGATGGCGAGCCGTAGCCGGGCGTTGGAAGTCGGGTCAGGGACGCCCTGCTTGGCGGCCAGCGTGATGTCGCGCGCCAGCTTGGAGAACAGCTTGGAGCGGATCTTGTCCTGCCGCCCCTTGCGGAACTGGATGTTCTTGAACTTGGAGTGTCCGGCCATGGCGGCGGGCTTCTAGCGCGCAGCCGCCGCGGACGGAAGCGCGGCGGACGTCCAGCCGACTGATGCCGACCCTAGGTCGAGGCGGTCGACGCCGGACGCGCCACGCGCTTCGCCATGAAGATGTCCGGCTTGCCGAAGCCGTTGGCGTCCGGCAGCAGGCCAACCGGCTCGTATCCCAGGCGGCGGTAGAAGAAGTAGGGGTGCCCGCTGGCCGAAGGCTCGATGCGCGCCAGCTTGGCCAAGGCGTCGGGAAAGAGATCGGCGTTGAAGAGGCTGGTGCCGCCGACCTCGTCGTCGGTCCCCAGGTGCACGGTGAGGTATCCTTCGGCGACCGCCCGCTGCTCCAACGCGGCGACGAGCGAGCGTCCGATCCCTCGGCGTTGCCACAGTGGATCGACCACCAGGGGATGAAGCTGCAGTGCGTGGGAGTAGCCCCGGACGGCGCCCACCCAGCCGCGCACGGCGGGTCCGTCAACGGCCGCCATGGCGAACCGGTCCGGCCCGGCGAGGAACGACGCCGTCTCCGCTTCCGCCTCTCCAGGCTGCTTGTAGGACGGGCCGGCGATGGCTTCGCGCAGGATGCGCGACGCGTCTGCCAGCTGCAGCGCTTCAAGCCGGCCGAAGTCGACGATCTCCATCCCTCACCGTAGTCCCGAAACCGCTGCCGGCCCAACAACTCGCGGATGGTTGGCGGCGAGCGCCTAGCGTCGGGGCGCCGTCGACGGCAGCGCCTCCACCTGGCAGTCGAACCGCTCGACGGCGCCGTCGGCCAGGCGGAAGATGACGTCCTGCGGCTTGTCGAGCGCCCGCATCGCCGCCGCGTCGAGGCCGAGATGAAGGCCGCGGAGCGCGCGGATGACGCCGACGTGGGCCACCGCGACGATGTGGCTCTCCGCCGCCTCGGCCTGCGCCTCGGAGAGCCAGCCGCCGACCCGCGCCAGCAGCGCCTCCAGCGTCTCGCCGCCGGGCGCCTGGCCGAAGACGCCGGTCACGCCGGCCAAGCGCGGGAAGCAGGCATCCACCTCGGCGCGCGTCATCCCCTCCAGCTGGCCGTAGTCGACCTCGATCAGCCGCGGATCGGTGCGCGGCGCCGGCAGGCCGGCGATCTCGGCCACGATCCGCGCGGTGTGCTGCGCCCGGCCGAGCGGGCTGGCGTCGACGCGCCAGGCGCCGCCCGCCTGCGCCTTGATCGCCTTCAGCCGTTCGCCGATCGCCCGGGCCTGGGCGAGGCCGAGCTCGGTCAGCGGCGAGTCGATGCGGCCCTGGACGCGGTCCTCGCGGTTGAACTCGGTCTGTCCGTGCCGGATGAGATAGATCATGGCCGTGCTGTAGCGGCGACGTTAGGTTGCGTCACCTGGGCCGGAACCGGCGCCCTCAGGCGCCGTTGTTCCGCAAAGCCGAGCCGAAGAAGGGCCGACCATGAGCGTCGATATCGAAACCGACGAGCCGGAGACCCTGCCGGAGGAGATAGTCCACTGGCAGCCGACCCACCGGCCGCTCGCCGAGGCCCGCGGCGCAGTGGCGCACGGCGCCTCGGCCACCGGCAGCTCCATCGTCGGCTCGCTAGCGCTGGGAGCGCTGGCGCTGGGCGCCGTCGCGCTCGGCGCCGTGGCGATCGGCGCGCTGGCGATCGGTCGCCTGAAGGTGCGCGACGCCCGCTTCGGCCGCCTCGCGGTGGACGAGCTGACCGTCCGGCGGTTCCGGGTGCTGGAGCGCGACTGAAGGCCCCCGCAAGACGGGCTCGCGGCGCCACAGCGCCGACATAAGCGAGCGCGAATCGACGTCCCGCTGATGCGGCGCGGCGGCAAATCCTGAGCGATTCCAGGTACCTGCGGGTGTGTCATCCCGGCGTCATCGTTCCTGCACGAAAACTTCTCTTGAGCCGCGCGGGCCGCCGACGCTGAACGGAGTCGCTCAGGCGGACCGCCGCAGTCCTGCCCCGCTCGTCCGCCGGCCGGCCGACTTCGGCGGCGGGCGGCGCCGCTGCGGGTCCGCCCTTGACGACGCATTTGAGGGGATCATCCATGCCTTACCGCAGCGGCCGAGAGGCCCGTCGCTCCCGTGCGCCCTATCTCCTGGCCGGCTTCCTGGCGTCCGCCAGCGCCCTGGCGATCGGTTCGGCCGCCTTCGCCGACGACCCCGCCGGCGGCGAGAAATCGGTCGGCGAAGTGGTGATCACGGCCCCGCGCCAGGAAGTGCAGGCGCGGGCGATGCAGCAGGCGGCGCCGAATATCGTGCGCGTGCAGCCGGCCGAGACCATCATCAAGTATCCGGACTTCAACGCCGCCGAGGCGCTCGGCCGGATGCCGGACATCTCGCTCTCCAGCGACACCGGCGAGGGCCGCTTCGTGCAGATCCGCGGCATCGACGCCAACCTCGACGGCGCGACCTACGGCGGGGTGCCGCTCTTGAACACCAACCCGGGCGGCACGGCGGCGGGCGGCGGCGGCCGCGCGGTGGAGTTCGACACCATCCCGCAGGGCGCCATCGACGGCATCATCGTCACCCTGACCGGCATGCCGGACCATGAGGCGGAAGGGCTCGGCGGCTCGATCGAGCTGTCGCCGCGCTCGGCGGCGCACATCGACCAGCCGTTCGCCGACTTCACGCTGGGCGGCGGCTACGAGCCCCTGCACCGGCACGGCGGCCCGTTCGACGCCGAGATCGCGGTCGGCGCCCGCTTCGGCTTCGGGGACAAGGGCTTCTTCGTCGGCTCGGGCGAGGACCAGGCGCCGCGCGCCGGCTTCATCTCCAACCCCGCGCCGTTCTCGTTCGTGCTGACCGCCTCGTGGCGGGAGGACCGGCGCGCGATCGACGACTTGGAAGAGAGCTATCAGGACGACGGGACGTCGCCCCAGAACGCCGTCGGCCAGTACGACCTCAGGCGCTACGACTACCACCGCCGGCGGTTCGGCTACGGCGGCGAGTTCGACTTCGAGCCGAACGAGGACCACACTTGGTACATCCGCGCCGACATCGCCGGGTACGTGGAGTCGGTGCACAAGAACTTCCTGCTGTTCACGAACATGGACGATCCCGCCGTCAATCCGCTGTTTCCGCGCCAGTTCATCACGACGACGACGCCGGACATCACGCTGACCGACGAGCAGGAGACGCACCGCAACCAAGTCTATGTCATCGGCGGCAAGGACCGCTTCGGCGACCTCGTGATCGACTATCGCGCCGCCTACAGCCAGGCGACGTTCCACGTCGACCGCAACATCGGCGCGCGGTTCGTCGGGCCGGCCGGCACGCCGATCACCTACGACAACGTGACGACGCCGAACTTCCCGATCTTCACCTTCCCGGGCGGCTTCAACGTCAACGACGCGGCCGCCTACACGCTGGGGCGCCTCACCAACAACACCGACCTCGACGACGACCACGAATGGTCGTTCGCCGGCAATGCGCAGATCCCGGTCCACCTCTGGGGGGCGGACGATCAGGTGAAGTTCGGGGTCGAGGTCCGGCTGCGCGACAAGACGGCCAGCGAGTTCGACGACACCATCACCGCGCCGCCGCTGTCGCTGGCCGGGCTCTCGCTCGCGCCGGTCACCTACTACGACGGCCACTACAGCAACGGCCCGCAGATCAACCTTCACGCCATCGAGGGCCTGATCAAGTCGGGCGGGGCGCCGATCACCAGCTTCGCCTTCAATCCCGGCAGCTTCTTCAGCGACCAGGAGAACATCTACGCCGGCTACGCGATGTACACAGGACAATGGGGCAAGTTCGGCCTGCTGACCGGCGTTCGGGTCGAGGCCACCGACGCCCGGTACGGCGCCTTCGTCGCCACCACCGACGCCGCCGGCGACACCACCAACAGCTTCCTCGACCAGCCGCAGAGCTACATCAACGCCTTCCCGACGGTGCAGCTGCGCTACAGCTTCACGCCGCAGATGCAGCTGCGCTTCACCTACTCGACCGGGATTGCGCGGCCGGGCTTCAACCAGAACACGGCGGCGGCCTCGGTCGACTTCACCGCCAGCCCGGTGCTGATCTCGCGCGGCAACCCGGCGCTGAAGCCGACGCTGGGCCAGAACTTCGACCTGTCGTTCGAGTACTATCTGCCCGACGGCGGCGTCCTGCAGCTCGGCGGCTTCGACAAGGAGTTCACCAACTACATCGCGCCGCGCATCGAGAACACGACCAGCGACCCGCTGGCGCCCGGCCAGCTCGCCAACGTCACCACCTTCCTCAACATTCCCAGCGCCTTCGCGCGCGGCATCGACGCCGACTACCACGAGAAGTTCACCTGGCTGCCGAAGCCCTTCGACGGCCTCGGCGTCGACGCCAACGTGACGTTCGTCGACTTGCACATCATCGAGTACACCGCCGCGCAGTCGCTGACCGGCGTTCAGGAGAACGGCCTCCTGCCCGGCACCTCGCCAATCACCTGGAACCTCGCCGGCTTCTACGAGGCCTACGGCTGGGACCTGCGGCTCGCCGCCCAGTACGTCGAGCACAGCCTGTTCGGGCTGGGCGGCGACAAGTCGCTCGACGTGATCCAGGACAACCGCACGACGCTGGACTTCACCTCCGCCTACCACGTCAACAAGACCTGGAGCGTCTACTTCAACGCCAAGAACCTGCTGAACACGCCGCTGCGCTACTACGAGGGCGAGCCGTTCCGGCCGATCCAGCGGGAGTTCTACGACTCCACCTTCGAAGCCGGCGTCAGGGCGCACTTCTAGGGAGGCGGACGCGCGGTTCTAGGCCCTCACCGCCTCCACCTGCGGCACGGTCTGGGTGAGGCGGCCGCCGAGGCGGATCGGCTCCAGCCGGCGCGCCAGGCCGGTGGCGTCGTCGGTCTCCAGATAGAGGCCGCAGACCGTCGCCTCGCCCTCGGCCGGCTTGAAGCGGCCCTGCGAGATCCGCGTGGTGAAGCGGCGGAGCGGCTCCTCCTTCTGGTTGCCGATCACGCTGTCGTAGTCGGCGCAGGCGCCGGCGTCGGTCTGGTAGGCGGTGCCGCCGTTGAGGATCTGGCCGTCGGCGGTGGGCACGTGGGTGTGGGTGCCGACCACCAGGCTGGCGCGGCCGTCGCAGAAGTGGCCCATCGCCATCTTCTCGGACGTCGCCTCGCAGTGCATGTCCACGATGATGGCGTCGGCCGCCGCGCCGAGCGGGCAGGCCTCCAGCTCGTGGTCGACCGCCGCGAACGGATCGTCGAGCGCGTCCATGTGGACCCGGCCCAAGAGGTTGATCACCAGCACATGATGGCCGCGATCGGTGGTGAAGAGCTGCGCGCCCCGGCCAGGCGCGGCGGCGAACGGCGGATAGTTGAGCGGGCGGATCAGCCGCGGCTCGCGGACGATGTAGGTCAGCGCCTCCTTCTGGTCCCACGAGTGGTTGCCCAGCGTCAGGCAGTCGGCGCCGGCGGCGAACAGCTCCTTGGCGGTGTTCTCGGTGATGCCGAAGCCGGCGGCGGCGTTCTCGGCGTTGACGACCACGAACTCCAGCCCGAGCCGGCGCTTCAGGCCCGGCAGGTGGTTCGCCAGCCCCTCGCGGCCCGAGCGGCCGACCACATCCCCGAAGAAGGCAAGACGCATGCGGTGAACGAATATCCTTGTCGCTTGCGAAACTATAACGCGCCAAAGCGCGATCGAAACGCAACGTCATTGCCGCATCCCGGCTGTCGCCAGGATGAACGGGAGCCGGGCAAGGGAAAGGGTGGCGGCGCCGCGAAGGACCGTGGAGGGCTTTTCAATCCCCTCGGACCTGGATTTCCAGGTGGGCGCCGTGTGACCAAGCCCACGAGCCTGGTCAGGGACAGCTCCCGATGAGGTGAATTAAGGTCCCCGGGATTGGTGGCCTCCGACGCGAGCCGCAGCAGACCCGCCGAGGTCCAAGTTAGGGACTCGCGGGCGGCGGTCAACCACCCAGCTCCAATCCTCGCGCGTCTCTTCCCCCTTCGGGGGAAGCGTCGCCCACCGGGCGACGCAGGGGGCCTCGGGCGCCGCTGACCCTTGGGCCGCAGGCCCCCTGCGGCCCTGCGGGCCGCTTCCCCCGACGGGGGAAGAGACGCGCGTCGAGAAGAGGAGCCTACGCCGTCGCCAGGCGCTCGATGCGGGCGGCGGCGGACTCCAGGGCGGCAACGGCGGCGCGCTCGACGCGGCCGCGATCGGCCGCCAGGTCGCCGAGCTGGCCCTTCAGCTGCTCGATCTCGCGGCGCAGCTCGGCGATCTCGTCGGCCATCACCAGCGCGCCCATCAGGATGAGCCGTGTCTCGCCGAGCGGGCCGACGTCCATCGCCACCTGCCGCACCTGGGCGTCGAGCGCGGCGGCGAGCTCGGTCAGGCGCCGCTCCTGGCCGTCCTCGCAGCCGACCACGTACGGGCGACCGTTCACCTCGATGGTCACCTGGGCCATGGACGCCTCCCTTTAGTTGGCCTGGCCGAGCGTGGCGCGGATCTCGGCGATGGCGCGCGCCAGCGCCGCCGAGGCCGCCTCGCCAGCCTCCTCGAGCTCCTTCTCGCGGGCCTTGGCGTCGTCGAGCGCGGCGGCGAGCTGGGCGCGATCCTGGTCGAACGCCCCGTCCGCGCCGGCGCTCGCCTCGGCGAGCCGCTGCGCCAGCCGCTGCTCCAGAAGGGCCAGCGCCCGCTCCAGCTGGCGCGCCGCCATCTCCACGGCGCCGTCGCCTGCTTCCGCCGTCATGACCTGACCGTCTCGCGCATCATGAGGGGACTTCTATAGAGCGCGTCGCGCGGCCGAAGGAAGCCACTTGGGAAGGCCTTGGGGAAGCGGCTTGCTTGACCCGACTCGGGGCCGCGTGCGAGGCGGTCGCAGGCTCGAGCCCGCCTGGAGAGAGATGACCGTCCAACCCCTGACGATGGCGAACGCCATCCGCGCGCTCTCCATGGACGCCGTGCACCGGGCGAAGTCCGGCCACCAGGGGATGCCGCTCGGCATGGCCGACGTGGCGACGGCGCTCTGGACGAAGGTCCTGAAGTTCGACGCCGCCGATCCGCACTGGCCCGACCGCGACCGCTTCGTGCTCTCGGCCGGCCACGGCTCGATGCTGCTCTACAGCCTGCTCCACCTGACCGGCTTCGCCGCCATGACGATGGACGAGATCCGGAGCTTCCGGCAATGGGGCTCGCTGACCCCCGGCCATCCTGAGTACGGCCATACGCCCGGCGTCGAGACCACCACCGGTCCGCTCGGCCAGGGCATCGCCACTGCGGTCGGCATGGCGATGGCCGAGCGCAGCCTCGCGGCCCGCTACGGCGAGCGGCTGGTCGACCACCGCACCTGGGTGGTCGCCGGCGACGGCTGCCTGATGGAGGGCGTCAGCCACGAGGCTGCGCACCTGGCCGGCCGGCTGAAGCTCGCCAAGCTCACGGTGCTCTTCGACGACAACGACACCACCATCGACGGGCGCGCCACGCTGGCCGAGACCGGCGACCAGATGCTGCGCTTCAAGGCGGCCGGCTGGGCGACCAGGCGGATCGACGGCCACGACTATGGCCAGATCGTCCGCGCGCTGCGCTGGGCCAGAAGCCAGGACCGGCCGAGCTTCATCGCCTGCAAGACGCTGATCAACAAGGGCGCCGGGCCGCTGGAGGGCGACGAGCACGGCCATGGCTACGCCCTCTTCGATGCGGAGATCGCCGCGGCGCGCGCGGCGATGGGCTGGCCCTGGCCGCCGTTCGAGATCCCCGACGATGTCGCGAAGGCCTGGAGGAAGGCCGGCGCCCGCGGCCGCGGCGCGCGGCGGCGCTGGCAGGGCCGGCTGAAGGGGAGCGAGCACCGCGCCGACTTCGAGCGGGTGATCGCCGGCGACCTGCCGGAGGGCGCGTTCGCCGCCCTGGACGAGCACATCGCGAAGGCAGCCGCCGAGCGGCCGGCGGCCGCGACGCGCGTCCACTCCGGCGCGGCGCTGGAGGCGCTGATCCCGGCGATCCACGAGATGATCGGCGGCTCGGCCGACCTCACCGGCTCCAACAACACCATCGTCAAGGGGATGACCGCCTTCGACGCGCCCGACTACGCCCGCCGCTACGTCCACTACGGGGTGCGCGAACACGGCATGGCCGCGGCGATGAACGGCATGGCCGTGCACGGCGGCCTGATCCCCTACTCAGGCACCTTCCTCGCCTTCGCCGACTACAGCCGCGCGGCGATCCGGCTTGGGGCGCTGATGGGCGTGCGGGTGATCCACGTGATGACCCACGACTCGATCGGGCTTGGCGAAGACGGGCCGACGCACCAGCCGGTCGAGCACCTGGCCTCGCTGCGCGCCATGCCGAACCTGCTGGTGTTCCGCCCCGCCGACGCGGTGGAGACCGCCGAATGCTGGAAGGCGGCGCTGATGGAGACGCGGGCGCCATCCGTGCTCGCCCTCTCGCGCCAGAAGACCGCGGCGGTGCGCACCAGCGGCGGCGACCTGGGCGCTGAAGGGCGCCTACGAGCTCGCCGCGGCGGACGGCCCGGCCAAGGCGACGATCTTCGCCTCCGGGACCGAGGTCGCGGTGGCGATGGCGGCCCGCGCGCTGCTGAAGGCCGAGGGCGTCGCCGCGCGGGTGGTCTCCACCCCCTGCTGGGAGCTGTTCGAGCGCCAGGACGCCGCCTACCGCGCCCAGGTGATCGGCCGCGCGCCGGTCCGCGTCGCGGTCGAGGCGGCCGTGCGTCAGGGCTGGGAGCGCTTCATCGGCGAGGACGGCGGCTTCGTCGGCATGACCGGCTTCGGCGCCTCCGCCCCGTCCGAGCGCCTCTACAAGGAATTCGCCATCACCCCCGAAGCCGTGGCCGCCGAGGTGCGGCGCCGGATCGCGCTGCGGGCGGCATAACACCAAGACCGCTCTTCCCCGCGCAAGCGGGGAAGAGCGGAGGGGAGAGAGCGCTACCCCCCTCCCCACACGCCTAGATCAGGGCCGCCGGCTCCAGCGCCAGTTCCTTCAGGAACGGGGCGGCGTGGTCGATGCGGCCGGTCATCGTGCGGTAGTCGCCCTTGCAGAGCTGGTAGACCGCCTCGGCGATGTACTCGATCGGCTGCACGCGATCGCGGGTGTTGTCGTTGACGAGGTTGTGCAGCAGCGTGCCGGGCGTCTCGACCAGGCCGGGCGAGACCACGTTCACCGCCACGCCGTCGCCGTCGACCTCGGCTGCCAGGCCCGTGGTGAAGCGCTCCAGCGCCGCCTTGCACATGCCGTAGACGGTGCCGCCGCGGCCGGCCTGCGCCGCGTAGGGCGGCTTCGGGTGGATGCCGGCGCCGGACGAGATGTTCACGATCCAGCCGGTGTGGCGCTCCTTCATCGACGGCAGCACCAGCTGCGCCAGGTGGAACGGCGCGATACACCTGCACCTCGATCATCAGCTTGAAGCCGCTTCTCGGGGAAGTCGACGACCGGGATGAAGTAGGTGACGGCGGCGTTGTTCACGAGGATGTCGACCGGGCCGTAGGTGGCCACCGTGGTCTCCACCAGCCGCTCGCGGTCCTCGTGCTGCGAGAGGTCGGCCTTCACGAAGCGGGCCTCGCCGCCGGCCTGCGTTGATGCGCGCGATGGTCTCGGTGAGCGTGCCGGAAAGCCGGCTCTCGCCCTCCTCGGCGGTGCGCGCGGTGGCCACCACCCTGGCGCCCTCCTGCGCGAGCCGGGCGGCGATCGCCTCGCCGATGCCGCGGCTGGCGCCGGTGACGATGGCGACCTTGTCCTTCAGCGCGCCGTTCGGATTGACTTTAGCGTCGGCCATAATGCCGATCCTCCCATTTGAAAATGCGGGCGAACCGATGCGCCGATGATCCGGACGGCGCAAGGCCTTAGGCGGGCCGCGCGCCCTGGGCTGCGATCTCCTCCTCGACGTCGCGCAGGCGGTCCTTGCCGAAGAAGAGCTCGTCGCCGACCAGGAAGCTCGGGCTGCCGAAGACGCCCGCGCGCCACCGCGGCCTCGGTGTTGGCGATCAGCTCTGCCTTCACCTCGGGGTCCTGGGTGAGCGCCATCAGCTCGGTCGGCCGGCAGGCCGGCGGCGGTCAGCGCCGCCTCGATCACCGCCGGGTCGTCCATCTTCAGGCCGTCGACCCACATCGCGCGGTAAACCGCCTCGACGTACGCCTCGAAGATCCCGAGCTTCTGCGCCGCCACCGCGCCGCGCATGATCTGCAGCGTATTGACCGGGAAGTGCGGGTTGCGGGCGTACTCGGTGATCCCGTGCTTCTTGACGAAGCGCTGGGTCTCCTTGCCCTCGTAGGCGAGCTTGGACGGGGATGCCGGCGAAGGCCTCGGCCGGCGAGCGGTTGCCGGTGGCCTTGAAGATGCCGCCGAGCAGGGCCGGCACGTAGCCGAACTTCGCGCCGGTGCGCTGCTCGATCGCCGGGATCACCTTGTGCGCCAGGTAGGCGTTCGGGCTGCCGAAGTCGAAGTAGAAGACGACCCCGTCATCGCATTCTCGTCATCGGGATCACCACCGCTCGCCGTAGGGCCTGAGGTCCAGCTCGTGGGTCCAGGCGTCCGCGTGCTGGTTGTGCAGCATCCAGTAGGCCTCGCCGACCGAGGCCGGGTTCATCAGCTGGTCGGGCTGGAGGTTCGAGACCGCCGCGTCGCCGCCGCGGGCGCGGATCCGCTCGCGGACGAAGGCGGTGTCGACCCCGGCGTCGATGATCAGGTGGGCGACGTGGATGCCCTTGGGCCCGAGCTCGCGGGCCATCGACTGGGCGACGGCGCGCAGGCCGAACTTGGCGCTGGCGAAGGCCGAATAGCCGATCCCGCCGCGCAAGCAGGCGGTCGCGCCGGTGAAGAAGATCGAGCCCGCGCCCCGCGGCAGCATCGCGCCGGGCCGCCTCGCGGCCGGTGAGGAAGCCGCCGTAGCAGGCCAGCTCCCACACCTTGCGGAACACCCGCTCGGTGGTCTCCAGGATCCCGAAATTGACGTTGGCGCCCGGGTTGAAGACGCAGACCTCCAGCGGCGCGGCCGCGTCGGCCTCGGCGATGAAGGCGGCGATGTCCTCCTCGACCCGCGCATCGAGCCCGCGGGCGATGCAGCGGCCGCCGGCGGCGTCGATCCTGGTCCTTCAGGGTCTGCAGCTTGTCGGCGGTGCGGCGGCCCGCGTAGACCAGATAACCCTCGGCCGCGAAGCGCTCGGCGATCGCCGAGCCGATGAAGTCGCCCGCGCCGACGATCGCGACACTGGCGTTGCGAGGCGTCATATTGGCCTCCTCCGCTTGAAGCGGCCCCTGACCGGAACACTTAAGGCGGTGGGTCTACTTTAGCAATCGACCGGAGGAGCCGCGATGTCGCGCGAGCGCCTGAGAGAGATGATCGAGAGCGCCCGGCGCGTGGCGATCTTCACCGGCGCCGGCATCTCCACCGAGTCCGGCATCCCCGACTTCCGCAGCCCGGGCGGCGTCTGGAGCCGGATGAGCCCGATCTACTTCCAGCGACTTCGTCTCGAGCGAAGCCAAGCGCCGCGAGGCCTGGGACCGCGCGTTCGGCGGCCGCGCCGGCTGGACCGGGCGTGAGCCCAACGCCGGCCACTACGCCTGCGCCCGGCTGGTGGCGGCCGGCAAGGCGCAGGCGGTGATCACCCAGAACGTCGACAACCTGCACCAGGACGCCGGCGTTCCCGCCGACCAGGTGATCGAGCTGCACGGCAACGCCAGTTACGCCAGCTGCCTGGAGTGCGGCCTGCGCCACGAGCTGGCGGACCTGAAGGCGCTCTACCAGGCCACCGGCGACCTGCCCGCCTGCCGCGAATGCGGCGGCATCGTGAAGACCGCCACCATCTCGTTCGGCCAGGCGATGCCGGAGGCGGCGATGGCGCGCGCCGAGGTCGAGGCGATGAGCCTGCGATCTCTTCCTGGTGCTGGGCTCGTCGCTGGTGGTCTACCCCGCCAATGGCTACCCGCTGCTCGCCAAGCAGAACGGCGCGGCGCTGGCCATCCTCAACCGCGAGCCCACCGAGCAGGACGTGGTCGCCGACCTCGTCCTGCACGACGAGATCGGCCCCACCATGTCCGAGGTCGTGCGGGCGAACTAATCCTCCCCCACAGGGGGAGGGGGACCACGAAGTGGTGGGGGGGTACGCAGCCGCTCAGACCTGAGGGGACTGGAGAGCATCAAGTGCTAGCAAGAGGGGCGCGCTGCAACGTACCCCCTCCGTCCGCTGCGCGGACACCTCCCCCTGCGGGGGAGGAAACTTACATCCGCATCCCGGCCATGCCGCCGCCGGCCGTGTCGCGGACGACGAAGTCGGCCGCCACCTGGCCGGCGCGCTGGAACTGCAGCACGACGCTCACGTGCTGGCCGGCCTTCAGCGGGCCTTTCAGGCCGATCAGCATCAGGTGGCGGCCGTTCGGGCTGAGCGTCACGGTGGCCGAGGCGCCGATGGCGAGGCCGCCCGGGATCGGTCGCATGCGCATCACGCCGCCCTGCTCTTCGACATCTGGTGCAGGCCGACGCTGGTCGCCGCGCTCGGTGAAGGCGCCGGTCAGCCGGTCGGAGCTGATGGCGCGGTTGGTGATGGTCGCGTAGCCCGCGGCGGTCGGCGCGCCGGGCGGCGGCGTGCGGATCCAGGCGTTCTTCACCTCGATCGTCGCCGCCCCCGCGGCGCCCTGAGCTGCGAAGGCGACGACGAAGCCGAGCGCGAGGACGGCGAGCGATACCAGGACGCATCGGGAAACTCCGGGGAGGCCGGCGCGGGGCGTCTCGCTCAAGGCGGCCCGCCCGTCAACCCTCGCCGGCGCCGTCGATCAGCGCCTTCAGGGCTGCGCGTAGCCCCAGGCCTGCCGCGCGGCTTCGATGCGCGCCAGCTTGGCCTCGAACGGGGCCCAGTCGTCGCGGCTCGGCGATGGCGGCCCAGAGCGCCTCGATCTCGTCGTAGAGCAGCTCCTCGGGCTCCGGCTGGCCGAAGTAGGGCGCGGCGAGCCGCTCCGGGCGCTCCATCTCGTAGGGCGCGAGCCTGGCGCGGAAGTCGGCGAAGGCCTCGCCGCCGTAGAGCGCGGCGCGGGGTCCGGCGAGCGCCCGCGGCTCGGAGGCCAGGCCGCCGAACCAGTCGAAGAAGAACGGCTCCCAGCGCAGCGGCTCGCCGCCTTCGGCCAGGGCCCGGAACGCCGCGTTGACGAGGTCGATGTCCTCGTCGGCGCCGCGGGCCGATCGAGCCCCAGCCGCCGCAGCATCGCCGCCGCCAGCGCCGCGCGGTAGGCGGCGGAGAAGCTGTTCAGCGACCTCCACCAGCGGCTCGGCTCGGCGTGACCAGCGTCAGCGCGCCGGCGAGCTGGCGCAGGTTCCAGAACACCGCCTCCGGCTGCCGGCCGAACGAATAGAGCCCGGTCTCGTCGAAATAGGCGGCGACGAAGTTGGGGTCGTTCCTGGGCAGGAAGCGGTAGGGCCCGTAGTCGAAGCTCTCGCCGGTGATGTTCATGTTGTCGGTGTTGAGCACGCCGTGCACGAAGCCGGCGGCCATCCAGCGCGCTGCGAGGTCGGCGGCCGCGTGCGCCAGCACGGCGGCGAACAGCGCCGCCGGCTTGTTCGCGCGCGTTGCCGAGGCCCGGGTAGTAGAGCTCCACCGCGTGCTCGACGAGCTGGCCGATCAGGTCGGCGCGGTCGAGGTAGGCGTGGCGCTGGAAGGTGCCGAAGCGGATGTGGCTGTGCGAGAGCCGCGTCAGCACCGCCGAGCGGGTCGGGCTGGGCTCGTCGTTGCGCTGCAGCGCCTCGCCGGTCTCGATCAGCGAGAAGCTCTTCGAGGTCGGCACGCCCAGCGCCTCCAGCATGGCGGTCGCCAGCACCTCGCGCACGCCGCCCTTCAGCGTCAGCCGCCCGTCGCCGAAGCGGGAATAGGGCGTCTGGCCCGAGCCCTTGGTCCCGAGGTCGAGCAGCCGGCCGGTCCCGGCCTCGCGCAGCTGGGCGAAGAGGAAGCCGCGGCCGTCGCCGATGTCGGGGTTGTAAACGCGGAACTGGTGGCCGTGGTAGCGCTGCGCCAGCGGCTCGCCGAGGTTGCCCGGCAGCGGCTCGAAGCGGCCGAAATGGGCGATCCACTCGTCGTCGGTCAGCGTCTCCAGCCCGACGCTCGCCGCGGCCCGGTCGTTGCGGTAGCGCAGGATCGGTCTTCGGGAAGTCGGCCGGCTTCACCGGGTCGGCGAACTCGGCCCCGAGGCGCTGGAACTGCGGATCGGGCTGGTAGCGCGGCGAGACGGGCATCGGCGCGCACATGCGCCGGCGGCGCTCGCCGCTGCAAGCCTTAGCGAGATTTCCGCCCTGCACGCGGCGCGTGTTAACCGGGGAGGCGATGCGACGGCCGACGCTCGACTATCTGCGGACCGAGTCCGGCGCCGGGCCTGGTGCTGCCGGTCGCGGCCGTGGCGGCGATCGGGCTGGCGACCTCCGGCTACTCGCGCCCACTACTACGACCTGATCGCCACCGTCATTCCCGCCCAGGTGGGCGGCTTCGCGGTGACCTTGAGCCTCGCCGGCTGGGTGCGGGCGCTGCTGATGCCGGTGTTCTTCCTGGTGCTCGGCATGGAGCTGAAGTTCGAGCTGCTGCGCGGCGAGCTCTCCAATCCGCGGCGCCTCGCGCTGCCGGCGCTGGGCGCGCTCGGCGGCTTCGTGGTCCCGGCGCTGGTCGGCCTGGCGATCGGACGCGGCGCGTCCGGCGGAGCTGGGCCAGCGCGGCGGCCACCGACGGCGCGGCGGCGCTGGCGGCGCTGACCCTGGTCGCGCCCGCGCCTCGCCCAGCCCTGCGGGTGCTGCTGATGCGCCGTGGCCATCGCCGACAACCTGCGCCGCGGTGGTGGTCGCGGCGATCCTCGACGACCGGCCCGCCCGACTGGCGGATGCTGGCCGGCGCCGGCGCGGTGCTGGCGATCCTGGCCCTGCTCTCGCGCTGGCGGCGCGCGCCGTTCCTGTTCTACGCGGTCGGCTTCGCGGTGGTCTGGGGCTTCACGCTGAAGTCCGGGCTGGACCCGGCGCTGGCGGGCATCGCCTGCGGCGCGACCGTGCCGATCGGCGCGCGGCGGCCGGGCCAGGACAGCATGCTGAAGTACTTCATGGACAGCCTGCACCCCTACGTCGCCTTCGCGGTGCTGCCGCTCTTCGTCTTCACCGCGGCGGGTTTCTCGCTGCACCACTTCCACCTGCGCGACCTCGCCCATCCGGCGCCCGATCGCGCTGATGGCGGGCCTGGCGCTCGCCAAGCCGGCCGGCGTGCTGGCGGCCTGCGCGGCGGGCGTGGCGCTGAAGGCCGCGCGCCGCCCGACCGGGACGACCTGGCGCGAGCTCGCCGGCGTCGCCTGCCTCACCGGCGTCGGCTTCACGCTCAGCTACTTCATCGCCGGCATGGGCGGGACCGAGCCGCCCGGCCCGCTCCGCGCCGCCATCCTGATCGCCTCCGTCGCCGCGGCGCTGGCCGGCGGCTGGCTGCTGGGGCGGCAGGAGGTTTCGCCAGAAGCGGCCGGCAGCGGATGAAATCGGCCCGCTGCGCGTGGATTCTGGACGGCGGCGCGGATGGCGAGGCTGGGGGAGCCCGCGATCCTCGTCAGCTCGAAAACTGTGCGCAGCGGCCGGTTTTCAGCCCAGCGCCGCCTTGATCGCATCGCCGGCTTCCATCGCGGCGTCGATCACGGCCGGCGAGACGTCGCCCATGATGAAGAAGTCGTGGACCAGGGTCGGGTAGTTGACGTGGCGGGCGTGGACGCCGGCGCCGACCAGCGCGGCGGCGTAGTCGCGGCCTTCGTGCTCCAGGGGGTCGAAGCCGGCGGTGACGACGTACGCCGGCGGCAGGCCGGAGAGGTCGGCGGCGCGGGCCGGCATGGCGCGGTGCGCCTCGAGCATGGCCGGCGAAGGCCAGCGAGCGCTCGAAGAACGCCATCGCGGCCTTCGAGAGCACCGGTCCGTCGCGGTCGCGGCGGGACTGGGTCTCCTCGTGCGGCCAGGTCGCCGGGTAGAGCAGCAGCTGCAGCTTCAGCCGGCGGGCGGGATCGGCGCGCAGGTCCTGCGCCACCGAGGCCGCGAGGTTGCCGCCGGCCGAGTCGCCGCCGACGCCGATGCGGGCCGGGTCGGCGCCCAGCTCGGCGGCGTGATCGAACGCCCAGCGCGTGGCGGCCAGCGCGTCGTCGTGGCCGGCCGGGAACGGGTTCTCCGGCGCGAGGCGATAGTCCACCGCCAGCACCCGTTGGCCGGAGTAGTGGGCCAGGCGCCGGCAGTGGGCGTCGTGGGTCTCCAGGTCGCCGATCACGAAGCCGCCGCCGTGGAAGTAGACCAGAGGCCGGACGGCGTCGGCGCCTCGGCGGGCGTGTAGAGCCGGGCCGGCCGCGGCCCCGCGCCGCCGCCGACCTCCAGGTCGCGCGCCGCGACGCTGGCGACGGTGGTCGCCACGTTCTGCGAGGTGCGCTGGGCGCGATAGCCGGCGCGGACCATGTCCGGCGGGATCGCGGTCAGCGGCGGCGTCGCCGCCGGCGCGGCCGCCGCCTGCGCGTCCAGCATCGCCTTGAAGTGCGGGTCGAGGGTCATCGCCTACTCCTCCCCTCCCCCTCGAGGGGAGGGGCCGGGGGTGGGGGGCTGCGGCCGAATAGGGCGACAGCCAACAGAAAGGGGCGGGCGGCCCGACGAGCCCCCCGCCCCTAGCCCCTCCCCTCGAGGGGGAGGGGAACTCTCAGCCTACTCCGCGGCCTGCTTCGGCGCGTAGCCGAGCATGGCCTTGGTCTCCAGGTACTCGTGGAAGCCGTAGTCGCCCCACTCGCGCCCGTTGCCGCTCATCTTGTAGCCGCCGAACGGCGCGGTGGGATCGCCGCCGCCGCCGTTGATCGACACCTGGCCGGCGCGCAGCTGCGCGGCGACCTCGTGGATCTTCTTCTGATCCGTGCCCGAGATGTAGGCCGCCAGGCCGTACTCGGTGTCGTTGCCGATCTTCACCGCCTCGTCGACGCTGTCGTAGCCGAGGATCGACACCACCGGGCCGAAGATCTCTTCCTTGGCGATGGTCATGTCGTTGGTCACGTTGGCGAACACGGTGGGCTTCACATAGTAGCCCTTGTCGAGGCCTTCCGGACGATCCGGGCCGCCGGTGACCAGCGTCGCGCCCTCGTCGATGCCGGCCTTGATCAGGCGCTGGATCTTCTCCCACTGGGTCTTGTTGACCACCGGGCCGATCGTGGCGTTGCCGTTCGGATCGCCGACCGTGGTCGCCTCGGCGGCTTCCTTGGCGATGACGATGGCCTCGTCCATCTTCTTGGCCGGCACCAGCATGCGGGTCGGCGCATTGCAGGACTGGCCCGAGTTGTTCATCACGTTGCGGACGCCGCCGCCGACCGCGGTCTTCATGTCGGCGTCCTCGAGGATGATGTTCGGGCTCTTGCCGCCCAGCTCCTGGGCCACGCGCTTGACCGTCGCGGCGGCGTTCTTGGCCACCTCGACGCCGGCGCGGGTCGAGCCGGTGAACGACACCATGTCGATGCCCGGATGGCCGGAGATGGCCGCGCCGACTTCCGGCCCGGTGCCGTTGATCATGTTGAAGACGCCGGCCGGCACGCCGGCCGCGTCCATGACCTCGGTCCAGATGTAGGCGCTGAACGGCGCCTCTTCGGACGGCTTCAGCACCATGGTGCAGCCGGTGGCGAGCGCCGGGACCACCTTGCAGGCGATCTGGTTGATCGGCCAGTTCCAGGGCGTGATCAGGCCGCAGACGCCGATCGGCTCCTTGACGATGCGGGTGGTGCCGCGGTCTTCCTCGAACTTGAAGTTCTTCAGCACCTCGATGCCGGTGGAGATGTGCAGCATGCCGATCGGCGCCTGGGCGCGCTGGGCGAGGCTGGCGGGCGCGCCCATTTCCTCGGTGATGGCGTTGGCGATGTCGCCGAAGCGCTTCTGGTATTCGGCCAGGATGCGCTGCAGGAGCTCGATGCGCTCCTCGCGGCTGGTCTTCGAATAGGTCGCGAACGCCTTCCTGGCGGCGGCGACGGCCTTGTCGACGTCGGCGGCCGAGCCGGCGGAGATGTGGCCGGCGACGGCCTCGGTCGCCGGATTGATGACGTCCATCTGCTTCGGCGTCACCGGGTCGACCCAATGGCCGTCGATGTAGAACTTCAGGTATTCGCGCATGCGGTGCTCCTTGGGTCGTCGTCCCACCCCGGGGCCCCAGTTATCCACAGGGCTCTGGCGAGGCGCGCATATTAGTGATCGCGGTTCAGACTGGAAGGGGACTCGGCGAGATCGAGAATTACTGTCACGGCGCGCGGCATCCCGAGCGCCTCGGCGATCCGCAGCCGGGTCGATGGCGTGGCGCCCTCCGGCAGCGCGTCGGGCGCGGAACCAGCCGGTCTGGTGGATCTCGCCGCGCGAGGTGGCCGGGCAGGTCTCCCAGCTGTCGACCCGGTAGAGCAGCACGTGGTCGCCGCGGAAGCGGCCGAGGTTGGCGTGGATCGCCACCAGCGTCGGCGGGGCGGTCACCCTGCACGCCCGCCTCCTCGACCAGCTCGCGCGCCATCGCGTCCTCGGCCGTCTCGCCGCGTCTCGACGCCGCCGCCCGGCAGGTGCCAGCCGTGCATGTAGGTGTGCTCGACCAGCAGCACCTCGCCGGCGTCGTTCATCACCGCGCCGCGCACGCCCAGCGTCATGCTGCGCGTGGTGCGGGCGTAGAGCCGGAACAGCGGCTGGGCGATCGGCTGGAGGCGGCGGCGCCAGAGCATGCGCCCTTATTATCCTCCCCCGCAGGGGGAGGGGGACCACGAAGTGGTGGAGGGGGTACGCAGCTGCTCGAACCGTGGGTTTGGCGTGCTCGATCCTGAGGGCTCGGCGCGCTGCAACGTACCCCCTCCGTCCGCTACGCGGACACCTCCCCCTGTGGGGGAGGATAGGTCGGGTCTTGACGGCGGCGGCGGTCCAGAGGATTGCGCTTGGCGAACCTCCAAGGAGCTCGCATGGGCTGGGAAGCCATTGGCCTGATCGTCCTCTTCGTCCTCGCCATCGCCGCGATCAACCGCATCGAGTTCGGCCGCTTCGACTGATGCCCCGGAGCGCCCCAGGCTGATGGCTGAGCGCGGCTGGGCGCTGGTCACCGGCGCGGCGCGGCGGATCGGCCGCGCGCTGGCGCTGACCGCGGCGCGGGCCGGCTACGACGTCCTCGTCCACCACCGCAGCTCACGCGGCCGACGCCGCCGAGACCGTCGCGGCCGATCGAAGCGCTGGGCCGCCGCGCGCGCGACGGTCGCCGCCGACCTCGCCGACGCCGCGGCCTGCCGCGCGCTGGTCGCGGCGGCGGCGATCCGCTGATCTGCTGGTCAACTGCGCCTCGCTGTTCGAGGATGACCGCATCGCAGACCCTGACGCCGGAGGGCTGGGACGCGGCGATGGCGGCGAACCTGCGCGCGCCGGTGCTGCTGGCGCAGGCGTTCGCCGCCGCGCTGCCGGCGGGGGCCGAGGGACTGATCGTCAACATCATCGACCAGCGGGTGCTGCGCCCGACGCCGCAGTTCTTCAGCTACGCGGTCAGCAAGGCCGGCGCTCTGGGCCGCGACCCAGATGCTGGCGCAGGCCCTCGGCCCCCGCATCCGCGTCAACGCCATCGCGCCCGGGCCCGACCCTGCCCTCGATCCACCAGTCGCAGGCCGCGTTCGACGCCGAGACCGGGCGCGGTCCTCCTCGGCCACGGCGCGACCCCCGACGAGATCGGCCAGGCGCTGGCCTACCTCATTGACGCAAGGTCGGTGACCGGCCAGATGATCGCCGTCGACGGCGGCCAGCACCTTGCCTGGCGCACCCCCGACATCATCGACCCCTGACTGGAAGGCGCCGCGCCATGCCCGAGCCAGCCCCGTCAGAACCGGTCCCGAAGGAGACGCCGGCGCCTCCAAGATCGTCATCACCAAGGTGTTCGTCCGCGGCCTCGAGGTCGACGCCGCGATCGGCGTCTACAAGCACGAGAAGGGCCGCCTGCAGCGCCTGGTGATCGACGTCGAGCTCGACGTCGCGGTGACCGACTGGAGCTCGCTCTCCGAGACCGTGAACTACGAGGTGATCGCCGAGAAGGCGCGCAAGCGTCGCCGCCGAGGGCCACCGCGGCCTCGTCGAGACCTTCGCCCACCACCTCGCCGAGGCCTGCTTCGAGGAGCCGAAGGTGACCCGGGCCCGGATCCGCGTCGAAAAACCCTCCGCGCTGGCCCCCGACGCCGCGCGCCGCCGGCGTGGAGATCACCGCGGTGAGAGGGTAGGGGCTTCGAGGCGCCGAACTCGTAGGAAGACGAGCGCCGGTGGCGTAGCCTCGACTCCCCTCCCCCTTGCGGGGAGGGGTCGGGGGTGGGGGTGCCAGCTCGAACGCCGGGGGCGATCCACACGAGCGAGCGCGCCGAGCGGACGGCGCGGCGGATGCGTCGTGACCTCACCTTCGCCGAGAAGCAGCTGTGGCAGAGCGCTCCGCTCGCTGGATCGCTTTCACTTCCGTCGGCAGGTCGCCGTTGGCCGCGCTACGTCGGTCGATTTCGTCCTGCCACCGATCGCGAGCTCATCGTCGAAGTCGACGGCGGCGTCCACGACATCGGTGCGGTCGCGGCGCGTGACAACGAGCGCGACGCCTGGCTGGCCGAGCGCGGCTATCGAGTCGTGAGGATCACCAACTGCAGACGCGATCACGGCGACCGGAGCAGTCGATCGAGGCCATATTGGCGGCCATCGATGCCCGCACCCCCACCCCTGACCCCTCCCCGCAAGGGGGAGGGGAACGAGGCACACGCCTATGACCGATGTTCCTCCGAGCGACGCTCCCCCGACCCAACCGCAGCCGCCAGCGGTCTCGACACCGACGCCGAACAATCCGCTGTCGGACGAGCGGCAGATGGCGCTCATCGTCTACATCGCCTACCTGGCGGCCTTCGCGTTTCCGCCGCTGGGGATCGCCGGGGCTGGTGCTGGCCTACGTCAACCGCGAGACCGCGCCCGACTGGCTGCAGAGCCACTACACCTTCCAGATCTACACCTTCTGGATCGGCCTGTTGTTCTGCTTCGTCTCGTTCGTGCTGTGCTTCGTGCTGATCGGCTTCCTGCTGATCTTCGCGACGATGGTCTGGTACGTCGATCCGCTGCGCGCTCGGCATCAACCGGCTGATGCTGCGCGAGGCCTATCCGAACCCCGACCAGCTGGATCACGTAAGACCGACGGCGCCGAGCGCGGCGGCCTGGCGCTCGGCGAGCGCCGGCTCGCTGAAGTCGGTCAGGGTGGCCTCGAAGACCCGTCGCCAGTTCATCTCCGCGCCGAGCCGCAGGAACGCCGCGCCGAGGCCGATCGCGGCGCGCTCCATGAACACGAACTCGCGCGGCACCGTGACCGGGCCTTGCGTCTCCAGCGCCTTCTTCAGCTGGAAGGCCTCGCGGCGGCCGTAGAGCGCCGGGGCTGACGCCGTCGGCGACGGTGCGCACGCGGTCGTCGAGCAGCGGGCCGTAGATGAAGCGCGCCCAGATGTTCAGCGTCTCGATCAGCGGGCGGGTGAGGCCTGCGAAGCCCCAGATCCGGTAGGCCTCGGCCTGGGCGTCGTGGTCGTCGTCGATCAGCGCGCGGTAGAGCTTCAGCACGCCGGTGACGAAGCTCGGCGGGAAGATGCGGATGCAGCCGAAGTCGAGCAGGTTCAGCCGCGCCGCCTCGTCGCGCCGGCGAAGCGTGTAGTTGCCGAGGTGCGGGTCGCCGTGGATGACGCCGATGCGGATCAGCGGCGTCCACCAGGCCTCGAACAGCAGCCGCGCGATGCGGTTGCGGGTTTCCTGGTCGGCGCCCTCGAAGTCCGTCAGGCCGCGGCCCTCGAGCCAGGTCATGGTCAGCAGGCGTCCGGTCGAGAGCTCGGCGACCGGCTCGGGCGCCGCGATGTCGCCCCGGCCGGCGAAGAAGGCGCCGTAGAGCGCCATCGCCTTGGCCTCGCGGGCGTAGTCGAGCTCCTCGCGGATGCGCTCGCTGATCTCGACGGCGATCTCGCGGGTGTCGACCGCGCCGAACATCTGGCGCCCGAGCGCCATCACCGCGCGCATCTGCGCAAGGTCGCTTTCGACCGCGCTCTGCATGTCCGGATACTGCAGCTTGACCGCCAGCGCGCGGCCGTCGAGGCCGCTCGCGCGATGCACCTGTCCGAGCGAGGCGGCCGCGGCCGGCGCGAGCTCGAAGTCGGCGAACCTGGCGCCGCCAGTCGGGCCCAAGCTCGGCGGCCATGCGGCGGCGCACGAACGCCGGGCCCATCGGCGGGGCGTTGGTCTGCAGACTGGCCAGCTCCTGGGCGAACTCCGGCGGCAGCAGGTCGGGCACCGTGGTCGCCATCTGGGCGATCTTCATCAGCGGGCCCTTGAGCTGGCCGAGCGCCTCCTTCACCGCGCGGGCGTTGCGCGCCTCCAGGTCGCCGCCGCCGCGGATGGCGTTGGCCCCGATCGCCGCCGCCGCGCCGGCAAGCCCCGCCCCGACCTGGCGAACCGCGCCACGCGGCCGGCCAGGCGATTACGCTCCGGATCAGCCGGCATCTGTCGGCGTCAAACCAGCGCCTCGAACGCGTCGACCAGGCGCTCCAGCCGCGCGCAGCCCGCCGACCAGAAGGCCGGGTCGCGCGGGTCGAGGCCGAAGGGCGCCAGGGCCTCGACATAGGTGCGTGCGCCGCCGGCGGCGAGCAGGTCCTCGTAGAGCGGCGCAAAGCCGCCGGGGCTGCGCCGCCGCGCCTCCATCAGCGCCTCGACCAGCAGGTTCCCGAACGCGTAGGCGTAGACGTAGAACGGCGCGTGAACGAAGTGGCTGACGTAGGCCCAGTAGGTCTCGTAGCCCGGATTGAGGCGGACCGCCGGACCGAGGCTCTCGCCCATCACCTCGACGAAGATCGCGCCGATCTCGCCGGCCGAAAGCTCGCCCTTGGCCCGCGCGTCGTGGAAGCGGGTCTCGAAGCGGTGGAAGGCGATCTGGCGGACGACCGTGTTGAGGCTGTCCTCGATCTTGCCGGCCAGGAGGTCGCGGCGCTCGTCGCCCCTGGCGTCGGCCAGCAGCCGCTCGAACACCAGGCCCTCGCCGAAGATCGAGGCGGTCTCGGCCAGCGTCAGCGGCGTGTCGGCCAAGAGCGTGCCCTGCGGCGCGGCCAGCGTCTGGTGCACCGCGTGGCCGAGCTCGTGCGCCAGCGTCAGCACGTCGCGCCGCTCGCCCATGTAGTTGAGGAAGACGTACGGATGCCGCTCCGAGGTCACCGGATGCGAGTAGGCGCCCGACTGCTTGCCTGGCCGCGGCGCGGCGTCGATCCAGGGCTCGTCGAAGAAGCGCGCCGCGGTGGTCGAAAAGCGCGGCGCGAGGCCCTCGAAGCTCTCCAGCACGATGCTCGCGCGCCGCGGCCCAGCCGTAGCGGCGCGGCGCGGCGGCGGTGAGCGGCGCGTTGCGGTCCCAGTGGTCGAGCCGCGCCTTGCCCATCACCTTGGCCTTCAGCGCGTAGTAGCGGTGCGAGAGGCGCGGGTAGCTCGCCACCACCGCGGCCTCCAGCGCCGCCACCGCCTCGGCGTCGACCTCGTTGGCGACGTGGCGGGCCGCGGCCGGCGTCGCATAGCGCCGCCAGCGATCCTCGACCTGCTTCTCGAACGCCAGTGTGTTGAGGCTGAGCGCCAGCACCGAGCTCTTGGCCTCCAGCGCCCGGGCCAGCCCCTGCGCGGCCGAGCGGCGGCGGGCCGGATCGGCGTCGGACATCCGGTTCAGCGCCTCGGCCAGCGTCAGCGTCTCGCGGCCGGCGCGGATCGCGAGCTTGGCCAGCGTCTCGTCGTAGAGCCGCACCCAGTTGGCGACCGCCGGCGCCTTGTCGAGCAGCAGCCGCTCCAGGTCGTGCGTGAGCTCATGCGGGACGGGAAAGGCGCACGCGCCGCAGCCAGGGGCGCCAGCGCCGCGCGGCGGGGTGGGCGTCAAGCGCCGCGCCGATCTCGGCGTCCTCCAGCGCGTTCAGCTCCAGCGTGAAGAAGAGGCTGGCGGCGGCGATCTGCGAGGCGCGGGCGCGGATGTCGGCCTCGAACCTCGCCCAGGCCGGATCGTCGCGGGCGGTCGAGGCGGCGAGGCTGGCGTAGGCGCCGACGCCCCAGAGCTTGTCGGTGGCTCGCTCGTAGAGCGCGACGCCCCGCCTCGATCAGCGCGCCCAGCTTGCCGGGCTCGGCCCGCGCGGCGACGAAGGCGCCCTTCAGCGTCCCAAGTTCGCCGTTGAGCCGGGCGGCCTCGGCGAGGTCGGCTTCGATGCCGGGGTCGGCGCGGCCCGAATAAAGGTCGTCGAGCCGCCACTGCGGCAGGCTGTCGGCAGGCGGTTTGACGGGCGCGTTCATGGCGCGGGCTTTAGACCCTGGGCGTTCCCGCGCAAACCCATCCGAGGGCGCTTCGAGGCCGTATGAGCGGTGCGGTGCGAGGCCCCGGCAGCCTTGAAGGGCACATGGGTGCGTTCGACCACATCATCCTTGCTGCTGTCTTTTCGTCGTGGCGCAGCCGCCGATCAAATGAAGGCCTCGCGTTAACCCCGCGCTCAGGTCTCCGAAACCCCGCCTTTACCCGCCGCCTGTATCAGGAAGGCACAGAACAGAAGCTGCGCCCAATGATGGCGCGGCGCATTTGGTTGGGTGTTTTCGAATGAACAAAACGGTCCTGGTCGTCGATGACGACCCGACGCAGCGGCGACTGATCCAGGCGGTGCTGGAGCGCGAGGGCTTTCGCGTCGCCCACGCCGACTCAGCGGCCGCGCGGCGCTGGACCATCTGGCCTCGGGCGCAGCCGGCCGACGTGGTGCTGCTCGACCTCGTCATGCCGGGCCTGACCGGTCAGGAGACGCTGGCCGACATGCGCCAGCGCGGCTTCACCCAGCCGGTGATCGTGGTGACCGCAACCGGCGGCATCGACACCGTGGTCGCCGCGATGCGCGGCCGGCGCCTGCGACTTCTTCGTCAAGCCCGCCAGCCCCGAGCGGATCCTGGTCTCGATCGGCAACGCCCTCTCGATGGGCGCCTTCCGCGCCGAGGTCGACCGCGCTGAAGAAGCAGGTCGGCGGCCGCACCACGTTCGAGGACCTGATCGGCTCGGGCCCGGCCATGCAGATGGTCAAGCGGCTCGGCGAGCGGGCCGCCAAGTCGTCGATCCCGGTGCTGATCACCGGCGAGAGCGGCGCCGGCAAGGAGGTGATCGCGCGGGCCGTGCACGGCTGCTCCGATCGCGCCGGGCGGCCGTTCGTGGCGGTGAACTGCGGCGCCATCCCCGAGAACCTCGTCGAGTCGATCCTGTTCGGCCACGAGAAGGGCAGCTTCACCGGCGCCAGCGAGAAGCACCTCGGCAAGTTCCAGGAGGCGAACGGCGGCACCCTGTTCCTCGACGAGGTGGGCGAGCTGCCGCTCGACATGCAGGTCAAGCTGCTGCGCGCGCTGCAGGAGAGCGAGATCGACCCGGTCGGCGCCAAGCGGCCGGTGAAGGTCGACGTGCGCATCCTGTCGGCCACCAACCGCGACCTGTCGACCAGGCGGTCGCCGAGGGCCGCTTCCGCGAGGACCTCTTCTACCGCCTCAACGTCTTCCCGATCGAGGCGCCGGCGCTGCGCGACCGCCGCGAGGACATCCCGGCGCTGACCGAGGCGTTCGTCCGCCGCTTCAACCTGGAGGAGGGCCGCCGCGTCGCCGGCGCCTCGCCTGAAACGCTGCAGCATGCTCGGCGCCTTCGACTGGCCCGGCAACGTCCGCCAGCTGGAGAACGCGGTCTACCGCGCCATCATCCTGGCCGACGCGCCCTACCTGCAGCCGCACGACTTCCCGGCCATCTCCGGCATGGCCCTGCCGGCCGAGGCCGTGCTCGCCCCCGTCGGGGGAGGGTCGACGCAAGGCGTCGACAGGGGGCCCGGGCGCCGTCGCGCCGACCGCAGCCGAGCTCGCCGCCGACATGCCGACCACCGCGCCGGTGCGCATCCTCGACGAGCGCGGGCACCTGCGCACGCTCGAAGACATCGAGCGCGACCTGATCCAGCTCGCCATCGAGATCTACGCCGGCCACATGAGCGAGGTCGCCCGCCGCCTCGGCATCGGCCGCTCGACCCTCTACCGCAAGGTCCGCGAACAGGGCCTGGAAGACCAGGTCAGGGAAGCGGCGGCCTAATCTCCCTCCCCATCATGGGGAGGGCAGACCGCGAAGCGGTCGGGTGGGGAAGTGCGGGGCCGCAACCGAGCCGAGCGGGTGTCCCTGACTTCCCCACCCGTCCGTCGCTTCGCGCCGGACACCCTCCCCATGAAGGGGAGGGACAGCTCCCTACTCCGCTTCGCGCTTCTTCCCGAACGGCCGCCGCTTCAGCGGCGCGCGGGGCTTGCCCTTCGCCTTGGCGACGATCTCCTTGAGCTTGACGCCCTGGCGGCTGGAGAGCGCCGCGCCCGGCGCGCCTTTCTCCGGGTCGGCGAAGGCGCGGCCGTAGGCGGCGACGCGTCCGCTGACCGAGCCCAGGAACTCGCCCTCCCAGTCGGAGAGCGCGACGCCGGCCTGGTCCGCGGCGCGGCGGGCGCGCTTCAACGCATTCAGCGCCGCGCGCTTGGCCTGCGCCCGCCGATCGGGCGCGCTGCGCTTCAGGTCGCCACGCTTCACAGGCCCCCGATCGCCGTGATGTAGAGCTCGATCAGCGCCTCTTCCTCCTGGCGCTTGGCGGTGTCCGCCTTCCTGAGGCGCACCACCTTGCGCAGGATCTTGGTGTCGAAGCCCTCGCCCTTGGCCTCGGCGTAGACTTCCTTCAGGTCGCCCGCGACCGCGGCCTTGTCCTCCTCGAGCCGCTCGATGCGCTCCACCAGGCTCTTCAGCTTGCCCTGCGCGGTGGTGCTGAGGGTGTCGAAGCTGGCGGAATCATCGGCCATGAGGGTGCTAAGGCTCTCTACTGGAAAGGGATGGGAAGCGCGCCGACCCTAGCGGCCGCCGCGCGCCCTCACAACAGCCCGCGGGCCCTTAGCGCCGGCGCCAGCGCCGCGGGATCGTCGAACCTGTGGACGTCGAAGCCCAGCGCCGAGGCGGCGGCGATGTGGCCGGCCGAATCGTCGACGAACAGCAGCTCTTCGGGCGCGCCGCCGGCGTGGCGGGCCGCCAGCGCGAATATCCGCGGGTCGGGCTTGGAAAGGCCGACCTCGCCGGACACCACGATGTGCCTGAAGCGTTCGAAGGCCGGCGTCATGGCGAAGGTCCCGGCGGCGGTGCTGGCTGGCATGTTGGTGAGCCCGACCATCGTCACGCCGCGCGCGGCCAGCGCCTCGATGGCGGCCTCGGTCTCCGGGATCGGGCCGGAGAACATCTCCCACCAGCGCGCTTCCCAGGCGACGATCGCCGCCGCGTGCTCGGGATACCGCTCGATCAGCGGCGCGCGGTTCTCGGCGAACGGGACGCCGTCGTCGTGGCGCGTGTGCCAGGCCATGGTGCAGACATGGCCTAAGAACCAGTCGCGCTCGTCCGGATCGGGGAAGATCTTGGAATAGAGCGTGCGCGGGTCCCAGCGCACGATGACGTTGCCGACGTCGAAGACGACCGCTTTGACGCTCAACGGGGGACGCTCACCGCAGGCACGCTCGCCTGGTCGCCGGCGGGCGCGCGTCAGCCCTGCCTGGCCTTATAGCGCGGGTTGGTCTTGTTGATGATGTAGATGCGGCCCTTGCGACGCACGAGCTTGCAGTCGCGGTGGCGCGTCTTCAGCGACTTCAGGGAGCTGCGGACTTTCATCTTCGGGCGGGTCGCAAAAGGGGGCTGCCAAGGGAGCGGGCGGATATAGAGAGCGGCCCAGCCGAAGTCAATCGGCGGCCGCGCCGCGGGGCGGTCATCGGGGCGGCGCTTCCGTCTCGACCTCGTGATTGCGTGGCCGGCGCGACGCCCGCTAGCCTCGACCGATGAATCGCCGCCTCGTCCTGATGCTCGCGCTGGCCGGCGCGACCCTCCCCAGCGCCGTGGCCGCCGAGCCTGCGCCGTCGCAGCTGCTGGGCGCGGCGGGCGATCAGGCCTTCCTCGCTTGGCTCGACGGCTTCTACAGGCGCCAAGCGGCCTCCGGCTGGACGCCGGCCCAGCTGGCGACGGTGCTGAGCGGCCTCGCGCCCGATCCGCGCGTGCTGGCCCACAACGCCGCGCAGCCGGAGTTCGCGCTGCCGGTGGGCGAGTATGTCGGCCGCCAGCTGTCGCCGGGCGTCGTCGCGCTGGGCCGTATGAAGCGCGACAGCGTGCCCGCGCTTGCCGCCATCCGCGAGACCTACGGCGTGCCGCCCGACATCCTCACCGCGATCTGGGGCATGGAATCGGGCTTCGGCGCCAACCAGGGCGACATGGACGTGGTCCGCTGCCTGGCGACGCTGGCGGCGGAGGACCCGCCGCGCACCGAGTGGGCCGAGAGCGAGCTGGTCGCCTGCCTGAAGATCGTCAAGCAGGGGCGCGCCAGCCGCGGCCAGCTGCGCGGCTCGTGGGCCGGCGCGATGGGCCAGACCCAGCTGCTGCCGAGCGCCTTCCTCACCACCGCGGTCAACGCCGGTGGCGGGGCCAAGCCCGACATCTGGGATTCCAGCGCCGACGCGCTGGCCTCGGCGGCCAATCTGCTCGCGCAGTCGGGCTGGCGGCGCGGCGAGAGCTGGGGCGCCGAGGTGACGCTCGCCAGGGGGTTCGACGTGGGCCTCAGCGAAGGGCCGAAAGAGGCGCCGGCCTGGTGGGCCGACAAGGGCGCGCACAAGGCGGGCGGGACCTGGTCCGCGGCCGATGTGGCGGCGCAGGCGCAGCTGATCCTGCCGGCGGGCGCGGGCGGGCCGGCGTTCCTGGTGCTGCCGAACCACTTCGTGATCCGCACCTACAACAACTCGCTCGCCTATGCGCTCAGCGTCGGCCTGCTGGCCGACCGCATCGGCGGCGCAGGCCTTCTGGCGACCGCCTGGCCGAGGGAGACGCCGCTGTCGCTCGAGGACCGCATGGCCGCGCAGAGCGCGCTCGCCAAGCTCGGCTACAATCCCGGGCCGCCCGATGGGCTGATCGGGGTCGGCACCCGCCAGGCCATCCGCGCCTGGCAGAAGGACCACCACCTGCCTGCGGACGGCTATCTGTCGCCGGCGGTCCTGGCGCAGCTGAAGGCCAACTCGAAGGGCTGAGGCGAGCGGGTCCGCTCACCTGCGATTAAGCATTAACGCCGAAGGTCCTGGAGGCGCGCTCCGGGGGATTCCACTCTTTGTTCCAGATCATCGGCATCGTTCTGCTGTTCGCGCTGGTGTTCGGCAGCTTCCTGATCTCCGGCGGCAACATGGCGGTGATCGCCGAGGCGCTGCCGCACGAGCTGATGTGCATCGGCGGCGCCGGCGCCGCGGCGTTCCTGATCTCCAACTCGATGGACGTGATCAAGGCCACCGGCGGCGGCTTCAAGAAGGTGTTCGGCGGCCCGAAGTGGAAAGCCAGCGACTACGGCGACCTGCTGGCGCTGCTCTTCCTGCTCACCAAGACGATGAAGTCGAAGGGCGTCATCGCGCTGGAGAACCACATCGAGCGGCCGGGCGAGAGCACCATCTTCTCGCGCTTCCCCACCATCATGAAGGACCACTTCGCGGTCGACTTCATCTGCGACACGCTGCGGATGATGACGATGAACCTGGAGGACCCGCACCAGGTCGAGGACGCGATGGAGCGTCAGCTGGAGAAGCACCACCACGAGGCGCTGGCGCCGACCCACGCCCTGCAGAACACCGCCGACGGCCTGCCGGCGCTCGGCATCGTCGCCGCCGTGCTGGGCGTGATCAAGACGATGGGGTCGATCACCGAGCCGCCCGCGGTGCTGGGCGCGATGATCGGCGGGGCGCTGGTCGGCACCTTCCTGGGGGTCTTCCTCTCCTATGGCCTGGTCGGGCCGATGGCGAACCGGATGAAGGCGGTGGTGGACGAGGAAGTCGAGCTTCTACCGGATCATCCAGTCGGTGCTGGTCGCCCACCTGCACGGCAACGCGGCGCAGATCTCGGTGGAGATCGGGCGCGGCAACGTTCCGAGCGGCGCACAGCCGAGCTTCCTCGAACTGGAAGAGGCGCTGGCGGCGATCCCGCCTGAGGCGTAAAGGACTGCCGTTCCGTCAACCGTACCGCGTCTGCGGGACCCTCCCGGGCGTGAAAAGTGATCACGCGGCCGTGAACTCTCTCTTGCGCTGACGCACGAACCCGGCATATTGGCGGCCAGCGTCGCGAAACGGCGCTGCAACCTTATCCACTAGGACCAGGAAAAATGACCTCCGGTACGCTCCGTGCTATCCTGATCGTCGGCGCCGCTGCCGCCGCCGTTTCCGTCGCTGCCTGCAAGCAAAACGCGCCGAACACGGCCGACAACTCGGCTGCCGCCGCTGCGTCGGACGCGAACGCCGCGATGGCCTCCGCGAACGCCGCTTCGAACTCGTCGGCCATGGCCGCCAACGCCGCCGCGAACGACGCTTCGGCCACCGCGCCGATGAACGCCGCGTCGAACGCTCCGTAAGTCCGCTAAGGTCAGCGTCTTTCGAAGGGCCGCCCCTCGGGGCGGCCCTTTTTCGTTGGGCGTTTTGGCCCGGTTATAAGGGGTGGTGGACGATCCTCTCGACGATCCCCCGAACCCTGCGCCGGGCGCGCCTCCGGTGATCTTCGACGCCGACGGCGCGCCGCGCTCGCGCCGCTACGGCGACGTCTACTTCTCGAAGTCGGGCGGCCTGGCGGAAACCCGCGCCGTGTTCCTGGCCGGCTGCGGCCTGCCGGAGCGCTGGGCCGCTCGCCGGCGCTTCACCGTCGCCGAGCTGGGGTTCGGGACCGGCCTCAACATCGCCGCCCTCCTCGAACTGTGGCGCGCCGAGCGGGCGCCGGGCGCGCAGCTTTCCATCTTCTCGGTCGAGGCCGAGCCGCTGGAGGCCGCCGACGCCGCCCGCGCGCTCGCCGCCTTCCCCGAGCTGGCGCCGGTCGCCGCCCTGCTGACCGGCCGCTGGCCCGGCCGGGCGCGGGGTTTCCATCGCGTCGAGATGCCCGAGCTCGGCGCGACGCTCGACGTGGCGGTGATGGACGCGCCCGCGGCGCTGCAGGCCTGGCGCGGACGCGCCGACGCCTGGTTCCTCGACGGCTTCGCGCCGGCGGTGAACCCTGAGATGTGGACGGACGCGCTGATGGCGCTGGTCGCCGCCCGGTCCGCGCCCGGCGCACGCGCCGCCACCTACACGGTCGCGGGCCAGGCGCGCCGGGCGCTCGCCGCCGCGGGCTTCGCGGTCGAGCGGCGAGCTGGCTTCGGCGCCAAGCGCGAGCGGCTGGAGGCGCGCCTGCCGGGCGACCCGGAACCCGACGCCCGTGCGCCGCGCGTCGCCATCGTCGGCGCGGGGATCGCCGGCGCGGCGCTGGCCCGCGCCTTCCACGCGCTGGGCGCGGCGCTGCGGGTGTTCGATGCCGAAGGGCCGGGCGCCGGCGCATCGGGCATGCCGGCGGCGCTGGTGACGCCGAGGCTCGACGCCGGGCTGGGCCCGATCGCGCAGCTGCACGCCCAGGCGCTGGCCCGCGCCGTCCGGCTCTACGACGCGCTGCCGGGCGCGGTGATCGGGCGCGGCGTGCTGCAGCTGGAGGCCGGCCCGCGCGATGCGGCGCGGTTCGCCAAGATCGCCGCCGCGGATCTCTTCGAGCCCGGCGCGCTGGAGCCGCTGACCGCCGCGGCGGCGTCGGCGCGGCTGGGCGAGCCGGCGCCGGCTGGACTGCTGATGAGCGCCGCGCGCGTGATCGAGCCTGCGGCGGCGCTCGGGGCCTGGCTGCCGCAGGTCGAGCCGCACCCGATCGCCGCAGCCCAGACAGCCGGCGCGGGGTGGCGGCTGGTCGGCGGGGCCGGCCAAGCCATCGCCGAGGCCGACATCGTCTGCCTCGCCGCCGGCGCGGACCTCGCGGCGCTGTGGCCGGAGGCGCCGATCGAGCCGATGCGCGGCCAGCTCAGCTGGGCCGACGCCGTCGCCGCGCCGCCGTCCGCCGCCTGGGGCGCCTATGTGGCGCCGACGCGGCATGGCGTGATGTTCGGGGCCACGCACGACCGCGGCGCGGCGGCGGCCGACTGGCGCGCCGGCGACGACGCCCGCAACCTCGAGGCGCTGGCCGCGCGCCTGCCGCAGCTGGCGGCGCGCCTCGCCGCGGGCCGCATCCAGGGCCGCGCGGCGGTCCGCGCGACGACGCCCGACCGCCTGCCGGTCGCCGGCGCGCTGGCGCCGGGTCTCTTCGTGCTGGGCGGCTTCGGCGCGCGCGGCTTCGCGCTCGCCCCGCTGCTGGCCGAGCACGTCGCCGCCGAGGCGCTCGGCGCGCCCTCGCCGCTGCCGGCGCCCCTGGCGAGCATCGTCGACCCCGCGCGCTTCGCCGAGCGGGCGCGCCGCCGCGGCCCGGGGCGCGGCTTGGTCGGGGCGGGCTCGCAGGTGTAACCTGGACGTGCGGGGGGACGTGCTGATCAGGAGCCAGCCTTCGATGAAACGTCTCGCCCCCGCCGTCTTAGCCCCGCTCGCGGCGCTTGCAGCCGCCGCGCTTTGCGTCAGCGCCGTCGCACAGCCGCCGCCATCGACGTCCGCGCCGAAGCCGCGGCCGTCCTGTTTCTGGGTCCGCAACATCACCAACTTCGCCGCCAACGACACGCGCACGCTCTACCTCCGGGTCGGCGGCAACCAGGTGTGGGCGCTGTCGCTGTTCGCGAACTGCTTCCAGCTCAACTGGGTCCATCGCGTGTCGATCCGCAGCAGAGGCGCCAGCAGCAACGTCTGCGAAGGCGGCAATCCCGGCATCGACGTGGTGGTCCATGACGTCGCCGTCGGCCGCCAGAGCTGCCCAGTGACGGGCGTGCGCAAGCTGACGCCGGAGGAAGTCGCCGCGCTGCCAGGGAACGCACGACCGTAGTCGGGTAGCCCTCGCGCTCCGGGCTGACTGCCGAGCCGTAGCCGCTCCAGACGCGGACCTCCCAAGGTCGGGACAGCGTCTCTCGCCGCCTTCGGTCCAGGTTCAGATGCAGCGGTAGATTGCGTCGATCAGCGCTTTGTTGCGCGGGTTCTGCCAGCGCGGACCCATGTCGTTCATCACGTACGCGAACGCCACGCCACAATCCGGGTCGCAAAAGCCGAGGGAGCCCCCGGCGCCGAAGTGGCCGAAGGCGTTGGGGCGGGGGCCGAGCGGGCGGCTCAGGTCTTGATTCCGATCAAGGCCGCCTTTCCGCCGTCGGCTAGACTGCCAGACCGAAACTGGGAGCCGCGCCATGACCGATCTCGAAGTCGCTGCGCCTGAGCTCTGTCTCTCGACTGACAAGGCCTACGTCATCCTGCTGAAAGCCCGCGAGTTCGACGAGAAGGTCGAGGACACCGATCCTGACAGCGGCTCCGATCCGACCGACGACGGGGCGGTCGACGTCCTCGAGCAGAAGCGGGACGACCCGACCGAGCAGGAACTCGCGGGTGCGGTCGCCGAGCTCAACGACGACGAGCGGCTCGACCTCATCGCGCTGATCTGGATCGGCCGCGGCGACTTTACGATCGGCGAGTGGAGCGAGGTCCGCGAGGCCGCCCGCGATATCACCAAAGAGCGCGCCCCCCGCTACGTGACCGGCATCCCGCTGGTCAGCGACTACCTGGAGGACGGGCTCTCGCAGGCCGGCTTCGCCCTGGCGGACTTCGTGGATACCCACTGAGCGCCGCGACCGGGGCGCCGAGGAGGACCCTAGCCATGACCGACCATCTCGCCGTCTTCGACACCACGGTGAACGAGACCAACCGCTGGCTGGAGGCGCTGCAGGAGGAGATCTGCTGTGGGCGGCACGAGGCCTACACGGTGATGCGCGCCGTGCTGCACGCGCTGCGCGACCGGCTTTCGCCAGGCGGCGCCATGCGGCTTGGCGCCCAGCTGCCGCTGCTGCTCAAGGGCGTGTTCGTCGAGGGCTGGCGGCCGGACGACACGCCGATCCGCACCCACACGGCGGACGACTTCGTTGAGCGCGTCGCGCGCGAGCTCCCGCCCGGCTTCGACTTCGACCAAGGCTACGCAACCCGCGCGGCGATCAAGGTTCTCTGGTCGCACATGCACGGCGGCGCGATCGAGAAGGCGCGCGGCGAAGTCCCCGCCGACATCCGCGAGCTCTGGCCCGACCTCATGCTGATGGCCTGACGCCGTCAGGCCCCCGGCGGCGCCTCGGAACCTGGACTTAGCAGCGTCCCGTAGCGGTCTGACGGCTTATGCTCACCTCGCCTCGACGATGTGAGACTTGCCGAGCGGGTGGACGGTCGACGCCTGCGGTCCCTTGTCGCCGACCGCCTCGACGAAGCGGACTTCCGTGCCCTCCCTGAGGCGGTCGAAGCCGTCGTTCACGACCGCGTTGCGGTGGAAATAGAGCTCCTGGCCGTCGGAGGTTTCGATGAACCCATAGCCCTCGTCGCGGACAATGCGGCTGACCCGGCCATGTGGCGGCGCCTCATGAACTTTGGTCTGGCCGGCCAGGCGGCGCGAGCGGTCCTGCAGGCGGCGGCGCAGTGCGTTGAACGCGTCGCGGATGGCCACCTGCACGTCCTCGTGCGCGTGATCGGCGTCTGGATTGCGGTCGGCGACGACGTCGGTGTGGCCGGGCGCCGTGATGCGTATGCGGACGTGGAAGAGGTCGCCGTGGCGGCGGTTGCCGCTCGCGCCCACCACCGTGACGTGGCAGCGGTTGATGCGGTGGGCGAAGCGCTCGAGCTTGGCCGCCTCTCGCTCGATGCGCGCTTCGATCGCCGGACTCGGCTCGAGGTCTTCATACGAGATCTGAATCGGGATCGGCATCGCGGATCTCCTGGCTCAGGCGGACGCCAGCGCCGGTGTGACCCAGCGGAGGTCCGGCGGATTGCGGTGCGGACGTGGCGGGGTCGATCTCGGGCGGCCGAGGATGATCGGCGCGACCGGGACATGCCCGGCTGGAATGCCGGCCGCCGCGCGCCCTTCGGGCGAGGCGAGCCAGGGTTCCGAGAAACCGATCCAGCAGGTCCCGAGCCCGCGGTCGTGGGCGGCCAGCATCATGTTTTCGGCCGCCAGGCAGCAGTCCTTCAGCGACATCATATCCGCGTCGGTCGCGCAGATCAGCACCAGCACCGGCGCGTTGTAGAAGATGTTGAAGTCCGCCGCGGCCAGGTGCTCGCGGAAGCCATGCAGCGCGGTCGCGGGCGTGACGGCGGCGAAGTGGACCTTGGCCCTGGCGGACCAGCCGGCCAGCAGCTCGCGGCCCTCGACTGCCACGAACGCCCAGGGCTGTCGGTTCATGCCGTTGGGCGCCTGGATAGCGGCCTCGATCAGCGCCTCGACCTCTTCGCGCGGCGGAGCGGCGTCGGTGAAGTCGCGGATGGCGCGGCGGGCATAAATAACGTCGACGGCGTCCATGAGAATCGAGCTCCGGCAGAGTTGGCTGCATGAGAGCCGCCAAGCCCGGTGCGCGCCTTGCGACAGATCAACGAGGGACCCGGAGCTCGCCGGATTTGCGATAGCGCCGCTTCACCGCCGCCCTGGCGACGCGCTGAGCGATCATCCTCGCGGTTGCTCGCGGTTGGGAGTTACTTGACAGAACAAGCGCCCCAAGCTCCCCGAGCATGACAGGCCGGTGAACCATGGCGCGCCGCCCAACTTCGAACGCGCGCGCCTCGCCGCTTTGGACTGGCTCTTGGACAACCGGGGAGCCTTGACGGGCGGCGGCGACGGCGACGTGGACGGCTTGATCTGCGCGATGTGGGCTGCGGTCAGGTGTTCCGAGTAAGAATTCTGAGTGATCCCGAGGACGGTCGTCCTGTAGTCTTGAGCGCCGCGGCGTTGACGGATCGGCCCGCGAGCCGCTGATCAGGGCCTGCTGGCGAGAAGGCGCTCGAGCTTGGCCTCTTCCTCGGCGAGTAACCTACCCAATGCCTCTCGCCGATTCTCTCTGGTCTCATGCGTGGGTTGGGCGCGGAAGCTGCTGATGTTCGGCCGGATCGACGGGCCGGCGCGTGCTGTCGACGCGTTCTTCGCCTCCCAGGCATCGCCCTGACGAGGGTTCAGCTATGCTGATCTGTGTCATGGGGGCGTCGGGCGTCGGCAAGGACGCGCTCATCTCGGGCGCCAAGGCTTCGCTCGCAGGCGATCCAGTATTCGCCTTTCCACAGCGGGAGATCACGAAGCCACGGGGCACGCCGGGTGAACCGTTCACACCGGTGGACGAAGCGACGTTCGAGCGGAAAGCGCTGGCTGGCGACTATGCGCTTTCCTGGCGCGCCCACGGGTATCGCTATGGCGTGCCGATGGCGGCCGCGGCCCAAGCCTGGGCGGGCAAACGCGTCGTCGTGAACGTCTCCCGCAGCGCCACAGACCAGATCCGGGCGCGGTTTCCCGAGCATCGCATCGTCCTCGTCGTCGCTCGGCGCGGCGTTGCCGAGGCTCGACTGCGAGCGCGAGGGCGCGAGAGCGAAGCGGAGATCGCCGAACGGCTGGCCGCCTTCGACGCCTATGACATCGCGGGGGAAGACGTTGTCGTGGTCCGGAATGACGGCCCGCTCGACGCCGCCGTCGCAGCTTTCCTAGCGGCTGTTCGAAGCTGACTCCGTCGGCGGCTGGCAGCGCCGTCCACGGGCGTCAGACTTCGCAAGAGGCTCCTCGGTAAGCCCCAGGGGAGGCGCTGCCTCGCGTGCCGGGACTCAGAACTGCGGCGTCTGGCCGGCGAGGTCGGGCTCGTGGATGTGAGCCAGGATGTAGGCGCGCGCCGCGTCACGCAGCTCCAGCGCCGCCTCGAAATCCGTGCCTTTGGCCCGCAGCTGCGGGCCGACATGAACCTCGAGGCGGCCCCGCCGGGGGAACCAGAGGTGATCGTGCCGCAGGATGTTGCGACCGCCGCTGAGCGCCACGGGGACCACCGGGACGCCCGCCCTCGCAGCCGTGACGAACGCGCCCATCATGAAGTCCAACAGGCCCGGCATGCGCATGATGGTAGCCTCCGGGTAGATGACGATCGGCCGGCCCTGCTTCAGGAGGTCGAGCGCGCGCGCGACCTCCGCGGCCGCTCCGACCGGCTCGAACCGCTCCACGAAGAAGGCGCCGAGCCGACGGGCGAACGGGCCCTGGATCGGCTCGTTCTGCAGCTCCTTATAGGCGGCGAAGGCTAGATCGCCGGGCAATGCGGCGGCGATCGCCAAGTGATCCACGTAACTCGTGTGGTTGGCGACGTAGACGACGTCGCCGGCCAGCGGAATGCCGTCGCGCGTCACCGTCAATCGGTGACCGAGCGCAGCAAGACCGATGCGCGAGACCAGGTGCATGACCTGCCAGCGCCAGTGAAGTCGCGGCAGAACAACGATCAGGGGATAGACGAGGACCCCGATGAGCCCGATCACGCACCACCAATATTTCGCGTAGAGCCAGTCGGCGGCGCGCGTCAGGGCGCGGCGAGCACGGCCGGCGATCGCCGTCGCTTGCAGACGAAGCACCTGCTCCCGGGGCGGGGCCACCCGTCCCGACATCTGGCCACGCTCGTACGCCGCGCGGAGCGCCGGTCGGCGCACCTTGCCGCTTTCGGTCCGCGGAACGGCGCCGGGCGCCATGAGTACGATATCGTCCGCGGCGGACTCAAGGTGATCGGCCGCCACCGCGCGCGCAGCAGCGATGAGGCGCTGGCGGTCGGCTCGATTCTCCAGCGCGGTCTCCAGGACGATGATCAGTCGCTCGGTTTCACGCCGGGGATCATGGGCGCTGAACAGCACCGACCCGTCGCGCGCAACGCCGGCGAGGTTGGCGAGCGCGGCTTCGACGTCGGCCGGATGGATGTTGCGGCCGGCGCGCTTGACGATGTCCTTGGATCGGCCGGTGACGAACACCTCGCCCTCAAAGAGGTAGGCCAGGTCGCCGCTCTCGAGCCAGTCGCCCTGGATGAGCTCAGCCGTCTTCTCCGGCGCGTTGAAGTAGCCGCGCGTGGCCGAGGGGCCGCGGAACTGCAGTCGGCCCTCGCGCCGCTCCGGGGTTTCGCGCCCGTCTTCCCCGAGGATGCGGATCTCGTGGTCGACGAGGGGCAGGCCGCAGGAGACCACAGCCTGGGCCCCGGGCGCGTCCGGCGCCGCCGGCCGTGCTTCCCCACCAAGCGCCAGGGCGTGGCGGTCGATGTAGTCGATGCGGGGGCCTCGGCCGAGCGGCGGCGCCGTCAGCGCTGCAGCGGACTCCGCCAGGCCATAGACGGGGGTGAAGGCCGCTTCCCGAAAGCCGTAGGCTCGGAACTTCGTGATGAAGTCGCCCATTGTGCGCGCCGACACCGGCTCGGCGCCGCAGCCGGCGATCCGCCAAGCGCCGAGATCGAGCCCAGAGAGCCGCTCCTCCGGGATCGAAAGGCATAGCTCATAGGCGAAATTGGGCGCAGCCGAGATGGTGGCGCGATTGCGATGCAGCGTCCAAAGCCAGCGTTCGGGCCGGGCCATGAAACTTAGCGGGCTCATCACCACGAAAGGCACGGCCTGGTCCAAGCAGGCGAGCCACGCGGCGATCAGTCCCATGTCGTGATAGAGCGGCAGCCAGCTCACGAAGGTGTCGCCCGGCCCCGCCTCAAGCGCGTGCGCCAAGCCGCGGACGTTGGCGAGAATGTTGGCGTGGCTCAGCATCACGCCTTTCGGATCTCCGGTGCTTCCGGAAGTGAACTGCAGCAGGGCGAGGTCGTCTGGCTTCGGCGCGAAAGCCGTCCAGCCATCCGCCTGCCGCTCAAGTTCCTCGACGGTCGCCGCGAAAACGAGCGTCGGGACATGCGCCTGGATAAGGCGTGCGAACGGCCGCGCCTCGGCGAAGGTGATCATTCCGGCGACTTCGGCCTTGGCGAGGATTCGGGCCTGGCGGCGCAGGTGGTCCTCGATTCTGAGCATCCGCCAGGGCGGATAGATCGGGGCCGGCGCGACGCCGGCAAAGAGTGCGCCCATGAAGGCGGCGAAGTAGTCGGCGCCCGTCGGCAGCATGAGCGCGACCGTCGAGCCCGGCCCCAGACCCTTCGCGGCGAGGCCGGCGGCGACGCGGCGCGCCCGCTCGTGCAGCTCTCCGTAGCTGATCGGCGCGGATTCGCGCTCGCCGTCCGAGGGGTAGGCGTGCGGCCGGGCCGGCTGGCGCTCGGCGTGCCAGGCCAGCGTCTCGTTCAGCGTCTGCAGACGCTCAGGCGCGGCGAGCGCGCCGGGAGCAGAGCGCTCTTCCGTCGTTGCGGGACGCCGAAGCGCGGTGTTCGGGCCGGCAGCCGCGATCGCGCGAACAAGGTCCGCCGGAGTTGCCGCCTCGGCGAACAGTCGATCGGGCAGTGTGGCGTTGAACGCCGCCTCGAGTTGGTGGATCGCCTCGACCCGCCCGAGACTGTCGAGACCGAAATCGCGATCAAGGTCGCCCTCGAGCCCAGCGGCATGTCCCCTCTGGTGCGGGTGTATCTCCTCGGCTAGCGCGACAACGATCGCGAGCACCTCGGACTGCGCCTCGGTGGTCGGCGACGCCAGCTCGGGTTTTGGCGCCTCGGTAAGGCTCACAGGTCTTCTTCCTTCAGACCATCTGCGAGAGGCGCTCGATGACGGGCTCCCACGCCAGTCGCTCCCAGAGCAGCATCACCAGCGGACTGAGAATCACGAGCGCTGCGCCAGCGGCGATGCGGATCCGCTCGAATTTGGCGATGCAACCCCACGAGATCAGGGCGACGCCGGCCGGGAAGGCGAGAACCCCGAGGGCGAAGAGCGCGTCGCAGAAGAGCTCCATGGCGCGCTCGCCCTCCGGCCGGCGAGGGTGACCGCCCCGGAGCCGTTGATAGGCCCGACCGAGCGTCCGTTGCATGATCGCCTCCTGGCGAAGCACGCATCATGGCTCGGATGCGCGGGCGCGCGTTGATCGAGGTCAACCGGATCTTCGCGAGCCAACTCCCCAGGCCGCCCGCGATGACACCCACGAGCCGAATGATCGGCATCTCGCTGGTCGGCGGCGAGCGCCGCTGTCGTCGTCGAGCCAGGTCAAGCTTCAGCCGAGCGTGATCTCCAGTCGGTGATGCGCGCCGTCGTCGACGAAAGCCGCCAGGACCGGCCGGCCAAGCAGCATCACGCCGTCCAGCTGGGCGGCGATGATGCCGCGCGAGACGCCGTTCGGGTTGGTCACCGCCACGTCGTAGGTCGAAGCGCCGCGGCGCAACGTCGCCTCGAAGCCCGGCCATGCGGCGGGGATGCAGGGGTCGACCTCCAGGCGATCGCCGCGCACCCTCAGGCCCAGGATGCTCTCGATCCCGGTCCGTTGCATCCAACCCGCCGAGCCGGTGTACCAGGTCCAGCCGCCGCGCCCGACACGCCCTGGCGCGGCGCTGACGTCGCCGGCCACCACGTAGGGCTCCACGCGGTAGCGGTGAACGTCGCCGCGCGAGCGGGCATGGTTGATCGGGTTGAGGATCCAGAAAAGGGCAGCCGCCTTCTCGCCCTCGCCCAACGCCGCGAACGCCATCGCCGACCACAGCGCGGCGTGGGTGTACTGGCCGCCGTTCTCGCGCACGCCGGGTGGATAGGCCTTGATGTAACCGGGGTCGTGCGTCGTGCGGTCGAACGGCGGCGTGAAGAGCAGCGCTAAGACTCCTGCGCGAGGATCAGCTCCCGGTCCACCGCCGCCATGGCGCGCCTTGCGCGGTCCGGCGGCGCGGCTCCCGACAGCACCGCCCACGACTGCGCGATGGAGTCTATGCGGCATTCCTGGCTGGCGGCCGAGCCGAGCGGGGCGCCGTCGTCGAACCAGCCGCGGCGGTACCAGTCGCCGTCCCAGGCCTCGCTTTCGAGAGAGACGCGAAGCCGGTCGGCGTGCCGGCGCCAGGCGCCGGCGCGGGGCGCGTCGCGGCGCGCGTCCGCGACGTCTGCGAAGCGGGACAGGGTCGCGATCAGGAACCAACCCAGCCAGACGCTCTCGCCGCGACCCTGGATGCCGACGCGGTTCATGCCATCGTTCCAGTCGCCGCCGCCGATCAGCGGCGCGCCATGCGCGCCAACCGCCAGGCTGGCGTCGAGCGCGCGCGCCGCGTGCTCGTAGAGCGGGACTGTCTCCGTCGAAACTGTCGGCTGGCCGAAGCTCTCGGCCTCTTCGGGCTTCAAGCGCTCGGCCTCGAGGAACGGAACCGGCTCGTCCAGCACCGCCAGATCTTCGGTCACGTCCAGATAGGCCCCCAGCGCATAGGCGAGCCACACGCGATCGTCCGAGATGCGCGTGCGGATGCCCTGGCCGGTATTCGGCAGCCACCAGTGCTGCACGTCGCCTTCCGGAAACTGTCGGGCCGCGGCCCGCAGGAGCTGCTCGCGCAGCATGGCCGGCTTCGTCGGCGCCAGCGCCATGGCGTCCTGCAGCTGGTCGCGGAACCCATAGGCGCCGCTCACCTGGTAGAAGCCGGCGCGCGCCCACAGCCGGGACGCAACGGTCTGATAGAGCAGCCAGCCGTTCAGCATCAGGTCCATGCTGCGGTCGGGCGTCTTCACCTGCACGGCGCCCAGGATCTCGTCCCAGCCGCGCCGGACCTCGGCCAGCAGCGCGTCGGGATCTGCGCGCCGCAACCGTTCCACCAGCTCTCGCGCCGCCACGGCGTCCGCGGCGTCTCCCATGAACACGCGGACTTCGACGCTCTCGCCTGGACCAAGCTCCAGCGTCGTCTGCAGCGCGGCGCAGGGATCGAGCCCGGCGCCCACGCGGCCGCTGAGCGTCGCGCGCTCGACCAGCGCCTGCGGCGCGGCCAGCGAGCCGTTGCGGCCCAGAAACTCGCGCCGGTCGGCGGTCCAGGCGGTCTGGCGCCCGCCCATGTCCAGGAAGGCGCAGCGGTCGGCGAAGACCGGGTTCCAGGCGTTGGCGGCGGTCAGCGCGCCGGTGGCCTCGTCGCGGCCCGTCGTGACGAACGGGGCGGTGACCTGGCCCGCCACGCCCAGGCGCCATTCCACGTAGGCGGTCACAGAGAGTTGCCGGCGGCGAAGCGATGTGTTGCGCAGCGTCAGCCGGGAGATCCGGGCAGGATCGGCGGGCGCGGCGTACTCGAGCAGGTCCAGCGCCAGGCCGCGCGCCTGATGCTGGAAGCGGCTGTAGCCGAAGCCGTGGCGGCAGACGTAGGTCGAGGCGTCGTCGCGCAGCGGAGCGGCGGTCGGGGTCCACAGTTCGTCGGTGTCCTCGTCCCTGACGTAGATCACCTGCGACGGCGGGTCGGTCACCGGATCGTTTGACCATGGCGTCAGCTGATGCTCGCGACTCGACACCGACCAGGCGTAGCCGCCGCCGTCGGCAGAGACCTGGAAGCCGAAGTCCGGATTGGCGATCACGTTGATCCAGGGCGCCGGCGTCGACTGGCCGGGGCGGATGACGGTGACGTATTCGCGTCCGCCGCTGCCGAAGCCGCCGAGGCCGTTGAAGTATTCGAGGTCGGGCGCGGCGCGGGCCATCTGAAGTTCGGAAGACGCCACCGGGCGGCGCCAGGGCGGCGGGGCGCGGGCCGGCGCCTCGGGCGCATTCTCCAGCTGGTCTTCCAGCCGGCCGCGTTCGCCCACCAGCACGGCGCGGGCCACCGAGGCCAGCGTGGCGCGCACATCCTCCGGGATAAGGTCGGCGCGCAGCAGGAAGACATGGCCGGGCCCGCGCTCCTCGCCGATCTGCGGCCGCGACTGGTTGGCCCGGACCAGCGTCTCCAGCGCCTGCTGGAGGTCCTGCACGTAGGAGCTGGCGCGTTCGTTCAGGATGACGAGGTCGACCGCCAGGCGGCGCAGGCGCCAGTACTCCACCGCCAGCAGCGCCTCGCGCACCAGGTCGATCTCGTGGACGTCGGCGATGCGCACCAGCAGGATGGGCCGGTCGCCGGAGACGCCGAGGCTCCAAAGTTGCGGCTGCGTGGCGCGACCGCCCTGAATGATGTCCGACGCGGGCCTGAGCGTCGGCGCGGCGTAGACGAGGTGACCGGCCAGGCGCTGAAACTGGCCGGCCTGGCCGCGATTGATGCCCAGATGACGCAGCTCGACCTGCACCTGGGTCCAGGCCAGTTGCGCGGCCCGCTCGAAGGCGCCGATATCGTGGTGCTTGTCGATGAGATCGAGGACCTCGGCGCGCGCCGATCCCGCCATGGTCCAGAAATCGACCCGCGCCGTCTCGCCGGGCGCCAGCCGCACTCGCCGCCGCAGTGCGAAGATCGGGTCGAGCACCGCGCCGGTCGTTCCGGACAGCGGCCGGCCGTCGAAGATCGCGGTCGGCGCGCCGAGGCCGACGCCGCGACCGACGAAGCGAGCCCGGTCTGTCTCGTGCTCGCGCTGGCCCACCACTTCGCCGTCGACCACGGCCAGGTGCGCAGCCCAGATCTCGGGCTCGTCCGGCGCACGCCGGCGGCGGTGCGCGACAAGGGCGCCAATTCCCGCCAGATGCTCGGTTTCGACGAACAGCTTCGCGAACGCCGGGTGGGCCATATCCGCCGCGGCCGGCGCGAGCGCGAGCTCGATATACGAGGTGACTTCGATCTCGCGGGTCAGGGCGCCGCCGTTGGTCACTATCACGCGCCGCACCTCGGCATCGTCCTCGGCGGAGACCACCACCTCCAGGGTGGTGGCGAGCGTCCCGTCGCGCCGTGAGATCTGCGCGCGATCCTCGTTGAAGATCACCGCGTACTCGTCGCCCGCCGCGCCGGTCGGCTGCAGGCCCACCGACCACACCTGATCGCTGTGGATGTCGCGGAGGAAGATGTAGCTGCCCCAGTTGTCGCAGGTGGGGTCCTCGCGCCAGCGGGTGATGGCGATGTCGCGCCAAGCGCTGTAGCCGGAGCCGGCGGCGGTCAGCATGACGGTGTAGCGTCCGTTGGACAACAGCTGGGTGTCGGGCGTGGCGCTCCATGGGCTGGCGCGGCGCCATCCGCCCGGGTCGCCGGCTCGCTCGCGCACAGAGGCCGCGGTTTCGGCGACCGACGGCGGGTTGCTGACCACGTCGCGCGGCGGCCGCTCCTGCAGCAAGAGCTCGGTGGCCTGGATCATCGGCTCGCCGTGAAAGCGCTCGCGCATCAACCCGCCCAGCAGCGCGTCGGCGATAGCGACGATCGACATGCCCTGGTGGTGGGCCATGAAGGCCTGCACGATGGCCTGCGCCTCGCCCTCCGGCACTCGCGAGGGCGTCAGGTCGACCGCCTCGTAGAAACCGTAACGGCCGCGCGCGCCGATCCGCGCCAGTCGCTCGAAATTGCGCGCCGCTTCGTCGGGGGCGACCATGGCGGCCAGCGCCGTGGCGTAGGGGGCGATCACGGCGTTGTCGGCAAGGCCGCGCTTCAGGCCCAGGCCCGGCACTCCGAAGTTGGAGTACTGGTAGGTGAACTCCAGGTCGCGGGCGTTGAACGCCGACTCCGACACGCCCCAAGGCGCGCCGAGCCGGCGGCCATAGTCGATCTGGCGCGCCACGATCAGCCGGTTGGTCTCCTCGATCAGGCTGGCCGCCGGCCCGCGCATGACCAGCGACGGCATCAGGTACTCGAACATCGAGCCTGACCATGAGATCAGCGCCGCGCCGCCGTTGGTCGGCGTCACCGCGCGGCCCAGCCGGAACCAGTGGCGCGCCGGCGCATCGCCCTTGGCGATGGCGACGAAGCTCGCGAGCCGCGCCTCCGAGGCCAGCAGGTCGTAGCAGTTGGGATCGCGCGTCCCCTCGGCCGCCTGGTAACCGATCGACAGCAGCAGCCGGTCCGGGTCCAGCAGGAACTGGAAGTCCATGGCCAGCGCCAGAGCCTTAGCCTTTTGCCCCAGAGCGTATGCCCTTGGCGGCAGGCGGGCCGCCTCGCCTGAATCGCGGCGGTGGCTTTCGACGCTCCTCCGCGCGGACTCCAGCCAGTGGACGACCTCGAGGCCGGACCCGTCCTCCTCGATGGCGGCGTGGCGTGCGACGTCGGCGACCCGCTCGATCTCCACGGCCAGACTGTCCCAGCGGCCGGCGAGGCCCTCGCCGACGCTGGCCGTGAGCAGCTCGAGCTCGCCCGCCAGCAGGCGACGGGTCTCGGCCAGACGCCGCCGGCCCTCCGGCAGCGTTAGCGCGGCCTCACACGCCAGCCCTAGCGCGTCGAGCACCCCGGCAGTCCGCTCCGCGTCGGTGCGGGCGCCGCCGGCCCAGGCGCGGCAGCCGCCTGCCAGAGCCAGCAGGTGGGCCGCCAGGTTGCCGCTGTCCACGGACGAGACGTATCTGGGATCCAGCGGCCGCAGGTCGTCAGTGTCGTACCAGTTGAACAGGTGGCCGCGGAACTTGTCGACGACGCCCAGCGTCGCCATCGTCGCTTCGAGGCGCTCGATGGCCTCCACATCGCCGATCCAGCCGAAGTCGCGGGCGCTCAGCACCGACAGCAGGTAGAGCCCGATGTTGGTCGGCGAGGTGCGGTGGGCCACGACCGGTTTCGGGATCTCCTGGAAGTTGTCCGGCGGCAGGTAGCGGGTATCGGCGCTCACGAACGTTTCGAAGAACCGCCAGGTGCGGCGCGCCGTCAGCCGCAGCTCGGCCGCGTCTGCCGCCGGCAGCGGACGCTCGCTGTCCGCCGGCCCGGACAGGCTGACCCGCAGCGCGACGGCCGGCGACAGCGTCCAGATCGCGGCGAAGGCGAGGCTGAGCGGCCAGCCCAGGCCGCCGCCGACCCAGCCCGCGGCTGCGCCGGCGGCGGCGATGGCCAGCGCGCCCGCCATCCGCCCGTAGAAGCTGGTCAGCGTCAGCTTGCGCCCGAACGCGGCCTGCGCCGCCGGTGTCCACTCGAGCAGGCGCCGGCGGCTTATTGTCACGCGGAATAGCGTTCGCAGCACCGCATCGCCCATCAGCCAGGCCTGATGGGCGAGGAACACCAGCATCAGCCCGATCTGCACCAGCGCCAGACGCAGGTCGCCGCCGACGGTCCGCAGGTGGCTCCGCAGCGCTACGCCGGGCCGCCGCGGGGCAAGCTCGGCCATCACAGGAAGCAACGGCGGGATCGCCATGGTCGCGACGAGGAACAGCGTCCAAGTCAGCGCCGCGTCGGCCGGCGCCGCCCAGCCCGCCAGCAGCGCCGCGACGGTCGATGGCGCCGACAGTGAGCGGCGCAGGTTGTCGAGCATCTTCCAGCGCCCGGCGATCGGCACGCCGCCCCCCGGGCGCTCCCGGTCCGGCGCCGAGCTCAGGCCCAGCATCCACGGGAGCAGCTGCCAGTCGCCGCGCACCCAGCGGTGGTGGCGCGCGGCGGCGGTGTCGTAGCGGGCCGGATAATCCTCCACCACCTCGACGTCGGAGGCCAGCCCCGCGCGGGCGAAGACGCCCTCGAATAGGTCGTGGCTCAGCAGCCTCGACTCCGGCACGCGCCCCGCGAGCGTCGCCTCGAACGCATCGACGTCGTAGATGCCCTTGCCGGTGTAGGAGCCCTCGCCGAACAGGTCCTGGTACACGTCGGAAACAGCCGCCGCGTAGGGATCGATGCCGCTGGCGCTGGAGAAGACGCGCAGGAACAGCGAGGCTTCCCGCCCTACCGGCAGCGCCGGCGTCACGCGCGGCTGCAGGATAGCGTAGCCTTCCACCACCCGCCCGAGCGCCGGGTCGATCCGCGGCCGGTTGAGCGCATGGGCCATCTTGCCGATCAGCCGGCGCGCGGTCTCGCGCGGCAAACGGGTGTCGGCGTCGAGCGTGATGACGTAGCGCACGCCTTCGGGGATGGGCGGCGGGTCGACATAGGTGGTGTCGTGCGCCCCGCGCAGCAGCCGATTCAACTCCGCCAGCTTGCCGCGCTTGCGCTCCCAGCCGATCCAGCGGCGCTCGCTCTCGTTCCATACGCGGCGGCGATGCAGCAGCAGGAAGCGATCGCCGCCAGGCGCCGGGCCGTAGCGGCGGTTCAGCTCCGCCACCCCCTCGCGCGCCGCCGCCACCAACGCTGTGTCGCCATCGACCTGTTCGCTGTCGGCGTCGGTCCAGTCGGTGAGCAGCGCGAAGTGCAGGTCGCCGGAGAGGCTCGCCAGGTGGTGGATTTCCAGGTCCTCGACGCTGCGCCGCACCGCTTCGGGCGAGGTGAGTAGCGTCGGCACCGCGACCAGCGTGCGTAGATCCGGAGGCACGCCCTGCTTCAGCTCCAGGCCCGGCAGCACGGTGGCGCGGAAGCCGCGCGTCACCACGAGGTTGACGAGCGCGACGCTGAGGTCGACCGCCGGTGCGACGCCGAGCAAGCCGAGCGCCAGGAGCCACGGCCAGCCGAGACCGGCGTGCGTCAGGGCGACAAGCGGAACGGCCAGGATGGCGGTCGCGATGACCGCGCCGGCCCCGACGTAGCCGCCGATGCCGAGCGAGCGGTAGATGCGGCGCGGCCAGGCGCGGACCGGCGGGCGGTAGCCGATCGCCGCCTCGAAGCTCGGCCGCCCCTCGGCGACCAGGTAGTAGCCGGGGTCGGAAAGGCGGGCGTCTGCTTCGTCCGACGACGACGGTCCGCCGGCGGCGAGCACCGCTGCCCGCGCGACGTCGAGCTCGCTGCGCCGCGCCCCTCGGGCCAGTTCCTCGATGGCGCTGCGGTACAGGTTGCGGGTCGGGAAATCCATATCGGCGAAGCGCCCGCCGCCTCGTAGGATGTCGTCCGCCAGACTGAAGCGCTCCACCAGCTCCGACCAGTCGACGTCGGAGATCAGCCGCATGCTGGTGATGATATTGCGGACCGTGATGCTGCCGGCCACCTGCCGCTGGTGCTCGGCCTGAACGACGCCGTCGGCGGTCAGGCCCAGGCGAGCCACGTTCTCGTCGATCCAGGCGAGGGCCGGGGCGACACTGGGGTCCTGGTCGCGCAGCCGTTGCGCCAGCTCGACGAAGAAGGCCTCGGTCAGGCGCGTCGGGTCCTGGCCGGCCAGCACGTCGGACGCCGACTTCGGCCTTGAGGCCCCGCGCGCCGAGCAACCGGTCGGCGATTGCGTCGGCGTAGCTGCGTCCCGCCCGGCTGGCGGTCACCCGGGCCGCGATGCGCCGTAGGTTCTCCACCAGCACGATGCGCAGCGTGATGGCGACGGCCCACAGCTCGCCGATGGTCAGTGGCTGCACCTCCTGGTAGGCGCGCACGTAGCGGCGCAGCGCCTCCGGATCGAACAGGCTGTCGGTGTGGGCGACGAACGCCCAGGCCAGGCCGAACACGCGTGGCAGGCCGGAGAAGGGACCTGCGTCGAGCTTCGGCAGCTGCCGGTAATAGCCGCGCGGCAGGTCGGCCCGCGCCTCGCGGATCTGCTCCTCGACGACGTGGAAGTTGTCGATCAGCCATTCGGCCGCCGGCGTGATCGGTGCGCCCGTCTCCACCGCGTCCGCGACGTCCCGGTAGGCGGCGATCAGCGCGGCCTCGTTGTCGGCCAGCCGCCGCGAGAGACTGTCGCCGCGCGCGCGCCGCGCCGAGGGGGTCTGGGCGGCGGCGAGCGAGCGCGCATGCTCCTCCAGCCGCTCGACGCTGAACAGCTCCTCGCGGATCGGCTGCTCGTCCCAGGGTGACGGGGCCAGCGGCTCGGCGAAGGCTCGCTGCGCCAGGGCGGCGAGGCGGGCGGCCCGGCCCTCGGCCGGCCGCTCAGACAAGCTTGCGGTTGTCGCCATGAACGCGTCGGCTCCTCGCGGCGCCGTCGGCGATCCTACCGCCAGGCTGCCTGGTTCCAACGATCCTGGGCTTGCGAGCCTTCAGCCGCAACCAAGGGACGCTCGCCCTGCACGACCACTTCGGCCCTGACGCCGTGCGCCCGCAGCGAGCGGCAAAGCCGCTCGGCCGCGCGGATGGCGAGGGCCTCGGACCAGAACGGCGTGCACATGCCAGGGTCCAGGCGTACGGCCCAACCGTGCGGCTCCTTAACAACCTTGAACGTCTGCATCATCCGCTCCTCTCGAACTGGCGCGCAGGTGCGCTCGGCGAGAAGCTCGCGCTTTGAGCGATATCAATCTTCGGAGTCCGCGCTGCGGGGTGAAGCATATTACCCTATTGGGTCAGCCGAGGATACATCCTGGTAGCGACGACGATCAGGACGAGCGTGCCCGCAACGAGAGCGCCGTAGTCCGCTGCGAGGCCGAACTGGCTGGCGCCGCGCGCCAGCATCAGGCTGCGAAGGCCGTCCACCTCGTAGCTCAAGGGATTGATCCGCGAGATCAGGCGCAGCCAAGGCGGCATCAGGTTGATCGGGTAGATCGCGTTGCTGGCGAAGAAGATCGGCATGGTCAGGAATTGGCCGATACCCATGAAGCGTTCACGCGTCCTCACAATGCAGGCGATGATCAGGGAGAAGGTCGAAAACAGCGCCGAGGCGAGCACGATGAAGGCGACGACGCCCAGGATGTGGGCAGGATCGAAGCTCAAGGCCACGCCGAGCAACGCGGCGCAGACGTAGATCACCAGCGACTGCGATAGACCGCGCACGCTGGAGGCCAGCGCCTTGCCCACCACCAGTGCGCTGCGCGGCGCCGGGCTCACCATGTAGCGGTGCAGGACGCCGAGGTCGCGCTCCCAGATCGCGGACAGCCCGTAGAAGATGGCCACGAAGAGCACGCTCTGAGCCAGAACGCCCGGCGCCAGGAAGTCGATGTAGGGCGCCCTGCCGGTCTGCAGGCCCCGGACGTGGCCCATCACCTGGCCGAAGAGCAGGAGCCAAAGGATCGGCTGCACGGCGCGGCTGACGAGCTCGATCGGATCGTGGCGCAGCTTGACGACCTCGGCGTCGGCCACGGCCATCACCTGGGTCAGATACGCACCAAGTCCGGCGAAAAGCCGGCGGGACGGCGCGGCCCCGATGGCGGCGGGGTGGCTCATGTTCCGGGCCCTGCTTGGCCGAGGGAAGTTCCGGTCAGCGACGTGAAGACGTCGTCGAGGGTCGCGTCCGCGCCCTGCGCCGCGCGCAGCTCGGCCGGTGTCCCAAGCGCGACGACGCGGCCGTTCTGGAACAGCGCCAGGCGGTCGCAGACCGCCTCGGCCTCGTCCATGTAGTGGGTCGAGAAGACCACGGCGGCGCCGATCTCGGCTTGCAGTCGCGCGACGTGCTCCCAAACGGTCCGCCGTCCGCCAGGGTCCAGACCCACCGTCGGCTCGTCCATGAAGAGCACCGACGGCCGGTGCAAGGTGCTCTGGGCGATCTCCAGGCGCCGGGCCATGCCGCCGGAGTAGGTGCGCACGAGCCGATCCTTGGCCTCCGTCAGTCCCATCATGCCCAGGGCCCGGGCGATCCTGGCTGCGCGTTCGCGGCCGGGTATCAGGTAGAGCCGGGCGGACAGCTGCATGTTCTCGTAGCCGCTGAGCTCGCCGTCGGCCGACAGAAGCTGCGGCACGTAGCCGATGTGGGCGCGCACCTGCTGCGGCTCGCGCGCCACGTCGTAGCCCGCGACCGTCGCGCGGCCCGAGCTGGGTGGCAGCATCGTCGTCAGCATCTTCATTACAGTCGACTTGCCCGCGCCGTTGGGACCGATCAGGGCGAACGTTTCGCCCGCGCTGATGCGGAACGAGACGTCATCGACGGCGACAAGCGCGCCGAAGCGACGCGTCAGGCGCTCGGCCTCGACAATCGCTTCGTGTGCGCCCGGATCGGGGGGGCGTTTCGCGATAGGGCGGTCGCTCACGACGCCCGCCGGTGGGCGACTCTGGCGGGTTGTTGTCACATCGACCGCCACGGCGCCTCACCGCTCAGGGCGCGGGGCGTCTGCGTCGTCGAGCCAACGGCCAAGCTCGTGCTCCGGCGTCTTGGTGAGGTCCTTGCCCAGCGTGCGGACCACTTCGGTCCGGCGGCCCAGCTCGTCCCGAAACACTCGCATCAAGCGAGGCGGCGCAGCGAGAACCACCCCCGACCAATCTCCGTTCGCCAGCATCCGCTTGACCGCCTCGGCCGTCCGCCTCGCGAACTCCGCTTTCGCGCGGCGATAGTCGTCCTCCCGTCCGACCGCATGCCGGGCCGAGTTCGCGCTCTCGACGCTGCGGCCGGCGTGCTCGTCTCGCAGTTGCTCGCGGACGACGGCGAGCCGGCCGCGTCCATCGAGTTTGCGGACCGTCCTGAAGCCGCCCTCGGGCAGCCGTTCGAGCAGCCGGGCGGTTCCACCGTCGGCGACCACATAGAGGAGTTTTCGATGTTGAAGCATGCCGCGTACTCCGCTTGGCGGGAGCCCGTCGTTTGCCGTGCGCGGCGCGGGCGCGCTTTGACGCGCATCAACACTAAGCGAAAGGCAGGTCGAAGCTGGGGCGTCCCGAACGCCCGGCTGGGCCGGCCCGGCGCGCGCAGCCTTGACGGCGGGCCGGATGACGAGCGCGATTGCGGCGCCGGAGGCTGGATGAGCGGTCGGATAAGCCCCTTGGCCGGAAAGGCCGTCGACCCCTCACGTCTGATCGACGTGTCGCGGCTCGTCAGCGCCTACTTCAGCGGTGTTCCCGATCCGTCCGTGGCCTCGCAGCGCGTCCGTTTCGGCACCTCCGGGCACCGCGGATCGGCGTTCGACAATTCCTTCAACGAGGCGCACGTGCTGGCGATCGCCCAGGCGATCTGCCTGTACCGGCAGACGCAGGGGATCGGGGGGCCGCTGTACATCGGCATCGACACGCACGCCCTCTCGAGGCCAGCGCTCACGACGGCTCTGGAAGTCTTTGCGGCCAACGACGTGACGGCGATGGTCGACTCCGAGGGCGGGTTCACGCCGACGCCCGTCGTCTCGCACGCGATCCTGGCTCATAACCGCGGCCGCGCGGGCGCAACCGCTGACGGTGTGCTGCTGACACCGTCGCACAATCCGCCCGAAGACGGCGGCTTCAAGTACAACCCCCCGAGCGGCGGGCCGGCAGATGTGAGCGCGACCACGTGGATCGAAAATACGGCCAACGGCCTGCTGGAGACCCGGCTGCAGGGCGTCCGACGCATCCCCCACGAGCGAATGGCCGGCTCGTCAGCGGTGCGTCGCTTCGACTACGTGTCGCAATACGTCGACGACCTGGCGAGCGTGATCGACCTCGAGGCGATCCGCGCCTCGGGCGTTACCCTCGGCATTGACCCGCTCGGGGGCGCGAGCGTCGCCTATTGGCCGCGAATCTCCGAGCGCTACGGCCTCGCGGCCACCATCGTCAACAGCACGGTCGATCCGCAATTCGGCTTCATGACCGCCGACTGGGACGGGAAGATCCGGATGGATTGCTCGTCACCCTACGCCATGGCGCGGCTCATCGCCCTGCGTGACCGTTTCGATATCGCCTTCGCCAACGATACGGACGCGGACCGGCACGGCGTCGTCACCCGCTCGGGCGGGCTGATGGAGCCGAACCAGTACCTCGCGGCCTCGATTGCGCACCTGTTCGCCCATCGGCCCGGCTGGTCGAGCGGCTGCGGCGTCGGCAAGACCATGGTGAGCAGCGGCATGATCGATCGGCTGGCGGCGCATCACGGACGCCCGCTCCTGGAGGTCCCGGTCGGGTTCAAGTGGTTCGTCGACGGCCTGCTGGGCGGCGCGCTGGGCTTCGCCGGCGAGGAGAGCGCCGGCGCCTCGCTGCTGCGGCGGGACGGCTCGGTCTGGACGACCGACAAGGATGGCCTCGTCCTCTGCCTGCTCGCCGCCGAAATGACGGCGCAGACCGGCCACGACCCCGGCCAGCTCTATGGCCAACTGACCAGAGAGCTCGGCCAGACCTACTACGAGCGCATCGACGCGCCGGCCACGCCTCAGCAGCAGCAGATCTTGCGGCAGGTCTCGCCCAGCGCGCTCGATGCAACGGAGCTGGCCGGCGAAACGATCCATGCGAAGCTGACGACTGCGCCCGGCAACGGGGCGGCGTTCGGCGGGATCAAGATTGTCGCCGCGAATGGCTGGTTCGCTGCCCGCCCCTCCGGAACCGAGGAGGTCTACAAGATCTACGCCGAGAGCTTTCACAGCCGCGAGCATCTGCGACTGATCCAGCACGACGCCGAAGACATGATCGAGCGCCTCTTTCGGAACTGACGACTTCAACCGTCGGACGCCGCGAAGCACCGTCCTCGGACAACGCAACGCCTGTAATATAACGTATTGATTTTAAAAGTTTTTCCATAACGCGATCATGGCGTCCTTGACCTTGGTGCGCCCTCTAGGCGGAGGCGGCGGCTGCGATCCCAGCGGCGGCCTGCTTGGTCGGACGTGGGGCGCGAAGCGCGGCGCTTATCGCCAGCGGTTTGAACAACTCGGCGCAGACCAGGTAGGCGGCCACAATCCCCGCCAGCGCGAGGGTCACGTACGCCGGGGGCGCCACGAAGCCGAACCAGGCCCCCGCTGGCGAGAAAGGGATCACCAGCGCCACGGCCAGGGCCGTCAGGGTGGAGATCGCCAGCACGCGATTGGGTGCGTCGCGCCACGGCCGTCCGCGGGTGCGGATCAGAAACACCACCAGCGTCTGTGTGGCGATGGATTCCAGGAACCAGCCGGTGCGGAAGACCTCCGGACCGGTTCTAAAGAGCAGGAACAGGACGCCGAAGGTGGCCAGGTCGAAGACTGAGGAAAGCGGTCCCATCACCGCGGCGAACCGGACGATGTCCTGCAGCCGCCAATGCTGTGGCCCCGCAATGTCGGCGCTGCGAACGTTGTCGAAAGGGATGCCGATCTCCGAGACGTCATAGAGCAGATTGTTGAGCAGGATCTGCGTCGCCAGCATCGGCAGGAACGGCAGGAACAGCGACGCCGCCGCCATGGAGAGCATGTTGCCGAAGTTGGAACTGGCGCCCATGCGGACGTACTTCAGGATGTTGGCGAACGTCCGCCGGCCTTCCTCGACCCCGTCGGCGACGACGGCCAGATCGGAGTCGAGCAGGATCATGTCGGCCGCCGCCCGCGCCACGCCGGTGGCGCCGTCGACCGAGAGCCCGACGTCCGCGGCCTTGATGCCGGGCGCGTCGTTGACGCCGTCGCCCATGAATCCCACCACCTCTCCGGCCGCGCGCAAGGCGTGAACGATCCGCACCTTCTGGTCGGGCGACAGGCGGGCGAAGACGTCCGTGTCCCCGGTCTGCACCCGCAAGGCGTCGACGCCCAGCTTGTTCAGATCGGTTCCGGTGATCACCTTCTGGGCGCGCAGGCCGACGATAGCGGCCAGCCGCCCCACCACGAGCGGATCGTCGCCCGACAGGATCACGACCCGGACACCGGCGGCCGCAAGCCGGGCCACCGCCGCCGGCGCGCTGGCCTTCGGCGGATCGGCGAAGGTGCACAGACCCTCGAGGACGAGACCGGTCTCATCGTCAGGCTCAGGATCGCGCGGCGCGCCGCTCCAGGTCCGCGTGGCGACGGCGACGGCGCGCAACCCCTGCGAAGCCAACGCCCGGACGCGCGTCAACGCAGCTTCCCGGGCCGCCGCATCCAGGGGCGCGCCGCCGGCAGTCGCAGAAGCCGCCAGCACCGCTTCTGGCGCGCCTTTGACAATGAGCATCAGTCCCTCGGGCCCCTCGGCCAGCACGGCGCCCATCCGCCGCTGGTAGTCGAACGGCAGCAGCCCGCGCCGGGTCCAGCCCTTCGCCGCGTCCGGCTTGGCCTTCGCCAGAGCGTCGTCGAGCGAGCCCTTGTCCCCGCCAAGCGTGGCGCAGATGGCCGCAAGCAGCGAGGGCCGCTCATCCGGTATCCCACCCGGGGCCAACGACCCGGCAAGCTCGATCTCGGCGGAGGTAAGCGTGCCGGTCTTGTCGGTGCAGAGCACGGTCATCGCGCCGAGGTCGTGGATCGCCGCGAGCCGCTTGACGATCACCTTCTTGCGCGACATCCGCACCGCCCCCCGTGAGAGCGTCACGGTGGTGATCATCGGCAGGAGCTCGGGCGTCAGCCCCACCGCCAGGGCGACCGAGAACATCAGCGACTGGATCAGCGGGCGACCGAAGACGACGTTGGCGGCCAGCACGCCGACCACGAGCACGCCCGTGGCCCGGGCCACCAGGAACCCGAGCTGCCGCAGGTCGCGCTGGAACGGCGAGATCTCGGCCGCGGCGGTCAGCGACGAGCGCCGCCTCGCCGAAAAGGGTGTTGGCCCCGGTGCCGATCGCCAGGGCTGTCGCCTCGCCGGTCTGGGCCACGGCCCCGCGGAAGAGGGCGTTGCTCGCCTCGGAGGCGGTGTCGACCTGCACGTCGCCGGGCCGCTTGATCACGCCGTAGGGCTCGCCGGTCAGGGCCGCCTCATTGGCGGTGAAGGCGCTGGCCTCCAGCACCAGCGCGTCGGCTGGGATGATGTCGCCGACGGTCACCCGGAACACGTCGCCGGGGACGACGGTCTCAGCGTCGATGGAAACGAAAGCCCCGTCTCGCTTGACCTCGGCCTTCAGCGCCACCGACTTGCGCAGGGCCTCGGCGGCTCGCTTGGCCCCGCCTTCCTGGACCGTATCCAGGGTCACCGAGGCGCCCAGGATCAGCAGGATGATCAGCGCGCTCGGCACATCTCCCGTCGCCGCCGAGACCACGGCGGCGGCGATCAGGATCAGGCACATCGGCTCGAGCAGTCTGCGCCCGATGGAGGCGATCAGTCCCGCTTCCCGCGCCTGGGCGTCGGCGTTGCGGCCGTATTTCGCGAGCCTCGCGGCAGCTTCGGCGGAGGTCAGACCCGCCAGGCCGCACCCGAGAGCCGCTGCAGCGTCGGCGGGCGGCTGCTTCCAGAACGACCCGACGGCCATGCATCCCTCCCGACCGTTCGCGGCGCCGATGATCCGGATCAGGTCTAGCAGCCAAGCTCGCAGCGAGGAATGCGGAGCGGCGCCGTCCGACCAGCTCGCCGTGAGCAGGCTTGATAGGGATCAATGCCGCAGCGGCCCCCTGGCGATACCGATCAAGTCGAGGCGGCCTGTCGCTAGACGTCGCGGGAGCCGAACAGGGGCGGACGCAGGAGCTCTTCGATGCCCTCGAACTACACGATCGTCCAATATCGCCCCGATCCGGCTTCCGACGAACGGCTCAACATCGGGGTCATCGCCTGGGACGCCGACGGCGCCCACGCCGTGTTCGTCGAGACCTGGGAACGCGTGCGCTCGTTCGGAGGCTGCGACGTGAGCTTCCTGCGCGAACTCGCGCAATCGATGCAGGGCCGCCTCGCCGACGGGCTGGCGCTGCCCGACGACGGCCTCACCGACGAATTGCGCGAGCAGCTGATCGGCGAGCTGGGCCACAGCGTCCAGCTCACGCCAGCCCGGGGCGCGGAGGAGGAGGCGCCGCAACTGGTTTCCAGCCTGGCCGCCCGCTTCCTCTACTCGCCGCCGCCCCGAGCTAAGCCCGCGCGGGGCCGGCGAACGGCGACCAGCCACGCCTATCGCGCCATCAAGGCCGCCGTGGACGCACGCAAGCCCAGCGGGGCCGCGCGGCGCGTCCACCTTCACCGCAACCTCGAAGGCAAGCTTGGCGCACACCAATTCGACGTCGTTCTCGCTAACGGCAAGCCACTGGCCGCCGTGAACGCCCTGTCCTTCGAGGTCGCGTCGAAGAGAGACCTGCAAAGGGAGGTGGACGCCACGGCTTGGGCTTTGGACGACGTGCGCCATCTGGACGAAGCTCTGCCCCTGGCTGTCTTCGTGCTGCCGCCGACCAACAGCGGCGCCGAGCAGGTGTTCCGCTCGGCTTCAAAAGTGTTCAAGGGTCTGGGCGCCAAGCTGCTGGATGACGACCCCGCCATGGCGCGCTGGGCGAAGCGGCAAGCCGGCCATTCGCCGTGACGCCCCAACCATTTCGGCCAGGGGGTCAAAGAAAGTGGAGTTCAGAACGGCGAAGCTTGCGACGCCACATGCATCGAACAAGCGAACCTGGGTGACGCGTGCCGGACACGCCAACCAAATCCAAGGAGCAGAAAGGCGCGGAAGCCGAGGTCGACAGCTTTCGCAAGCATCTCGGCCCGTTCGTCGTGGCCGCCGAAACGACACGCATGCCGATGGTGTTCACGAACTCGGGGGAACCGGGCAATCTGATCATCTTCGCGAATGACAGCCTGCTGTCCCTGACCGGCTATGACCGCGAGGACTTGCTCGGTCGGCGTTTCGACTTCCTGCTGCCGCCCGGCGGGACGCCTGAGGCGCTGGCGCAGCTCGAGGCCGCGTTTGCGGAACCCGCTGGGAACCTGCTGGAGATCGCCTGTCGCGGCAAGAGTGGCGTCTTGTTCTGGGTCGCAATCTTCGTCGGCCCGGTTCGCGACGAGACCGGCGAAATCGTGCTGCACTTCGTCTCGTTCATGGATCTCACGCGCCACAAGCAGGCCGAAGACCACCTGCGGTTCCTCCTGGACGAATTGAACCATCGGACCCAGAACACCTTGGCGACGGTTCAGGCGATCGCGGCTCAGACCCTGCGCGGCGTCGTTAACCAGGCGGCGCTCGACGCCTTTCAGGGGCGCATTCTGGCGCTGTCAGAGGCCCACAGCCTGCTCGGAAACGAGAAGTGGCTCGCGGTAAGCCTGCGCGACGTGATCAACCGGATACTGCAGCCGTTCGGCGTCAACGACCTCGAGGGCAAACGGTTCTCGATCACGGGAGAGGACGTTCGCCTAGCCCCCAAAGTCGCCCTGACCCTCGCCATGGTCTTCCATGAGCTGGCGACCAATGCCGTCAAGTACGGCGCGCTCTCGGACGGCGCCGGCAAGGTCGAGATTTCCTGGCGGCTCGAGCCCGCCCCTGACGGCGACCGGATGCGGCTGCTGTGGCGGGAGCGCGGTGGCCCGCCGGTGGCGCCGCCCCGCCGCAAAGGCTTCGGATCGCGGCTGATCGAAGGCGGGCTCGCGCAGGAGCTCAATGGGGATGTCCATCTGGACTATCGCCCCGCCGGCCTGGTCTGCCGGATCGTCGCGCCGATCCCGCCGCTGGCGAGCGCGAGCCATGAATAGCCTCCACGTCGGCCGGCGCGTCCTCGTGGTCGAGGACGAGATGATCGTCGCGTGGAACTTGGAAGACATGCTCGACGACTTGGGCTGCGTCGTCGTCGGCCCCGCCACCAGTATCAGCCAGGCGCTGGCGATGATCGACGCGGCGGCCATCGACGCGGCCCTGCTCGATGTCAACCTGGATGGACAGCCAAGCTACCCAGTGGCCGACGCGCTCGCCGCGCGCGGCGTGCCGTTCGCCTTTGCGACAGGCTACGACAAAGACAGCCTGGCCGAGCGATACCGAGCCGTCCCAATCCTGCGCAAGCCGTTTCACGCCTCGGCTCTGGACGACATCCTGAAGAGGCTGTTGCCGTCAGGCAGCCCGAGCATCGAGGCCGTGAAGACTGAGCCTTAGATCGAGCGCTGCTGTTCGGACCTCCGCTAGGAGCCTGTCTGAGTAATCGGCTCGACGGTTGGAGCGAACGTTGATTTACTCCCGTCATGAGCAAGACGTTTCGAGCTTGGGATGTGGACCAAGGCTGGCTGCTGCCGCCTTCGGTGCATGAGTTCGTGCCGGCAGGGCACTTGGCGCACTTCGTGCGGGACACGGTGCGCGAGGGCCTGGACCTTTCGGCGATCCTTGGGATCTACGAGGAGGAGCGGGGTCAGCCGCCGTATCACCCGGCGATGATGGTGGCGCTGCTGCTGTACGGCTACAGCCGCGGGGTCTACGCCTCGCGGCGGCTGGCGCAGGCGTGCGAGGAGCGGGTGGACTTCATGGCGGTGACGGGGCTGAACCGGCCGGACTTCCGCACCATCGCCGAGTTCCGCCGCCGGCATCTGGGCGCCTGTCGGATCTGTTCGTGCAGGTGTTGAAGCTGTGTCAGTCGGCGGGCCTGGTGAAGCTGGGTCACGTGGCGGTGGACGGGACCAAGCTGAAGGCCAACGCCAGCCGCCACAAGGCGATGAGCTATGGACGCATGAAGCAGAGCGAGGCGAAGCTGGCGGCCGAGGTGGCGGCTTGGCTGAAGGCGGCCGAGGCGGCGGATGCGGCCGAGGACGCCGAGTTCGGGGCCGATCGGCGCGGCGACGAGACGCCGGACTGGATGGCCGACAAGCAGAAGCGGCTGGAGCGCATCCGCGAGGCCAAGGCTGAGCTGGAGGCCGAGGCCAAGAGCGATCCGGCCGACGCCGATCCCGACGGTCCCGGCCCGTCCTCGGGCATGACAGGAGCGGGCGCCGCAAGCGGGCCAAGGACGGCGACCCGCCGGACAAGGCCCAGCGCAACTTCACCGACCCCGACAGCCGCATCCAGCCGACCAGCGACGGCTTCATCGCCGGCTACAACGGCCAGATCGCCGTCGATCACGCCCATCAGATCATCGTCGCCCAGAGGCTGCAGACCAACCCGGCCGATTACGCCGCCCTGGTCCCGCTGGTCGATCAGGCCCGGGCCAACCTGGGTCGCAAGCTGAAGGAAGTCTCCGGCGACAGCGGGTTCGCCACCGAAGCGAACCTCGAGGCCATGGCCGACCGCAAGGTCAGAGCCTACCTGGCGCCCGGCCGGCACGGGCGTGATCGCGGCGCCGGCGAGGTGATCTTCAAGAACAGCCCGCGCATGGCCGCCATGGCCAAGCGCCTGACGCGGGCCGGCCGCAGATCGCGCTATCGCCTCAGGAAGCAGGTCGTGGAGCCGGTCTTCGGTCAGATCAAGCAGGCCAGAGGCTTCCGGCAGTTCCTCCTGCGGGGCCTGGACAAGGTCAGAGGCGAGTGGGCGCTGATCTGCACCGCCCATAACCTGCTCAAGCTGGCGGCGGCTGCGTGACCGCCGCCCCATCGACAGATCGCCTCCGCCACCGATGGGCTCAGGTGATTATCGAGACAGGCTCCTAGACTAGCGGGTGTCGAAGCGGCGCAGCAGGTCGATGAGGTCGGCTTGGCGCGCGTCGACAGCGGCCTGCCGAGCGTCGGCCAACAACAGTTCCCGAGCCGCCATCCGCGCGACCAGGCCGACGATGGCCGCGGTCTGGGCGCCCTTGACGCCGCCCGACTTCAGATAGTGGCCGATCGATTGGCGAGGCACGCCAATCGCCTTCGCCATCTCGCCTTGCCAAGAAAGCCCAAACAAGGTTTCCCCAATTTCGCGTATCTCAGACGATGTCAGCGTGCGAATTTCGGAATTTGGCATGTTGATTACGTATCACGGAACTGTCGTGGACAGGAGTTTGTTTCACAGACTCTTGCACGCGTCGCTCGGGGCTCATGTGAGTGCAGAGAGGCGACGTATGCCAACGCCGCAGGTCAGAGTCATGGCGGCGTTACGATCGGCGCGCGTTCGTCACAAGTTTCGCCGGAAGCTTGAGTTGGATCAAGGGCGCGGCAGCCCTGCGTAGTAGTCTTGCCTACTGTCGATCTGCATTTCGCGGATCGAAGGGGGCGAAGGCGATGGCGGCCGACTTCGGTTGCACCTAGGGGTCGAGAACTGCGATCTGATCGCGCTGATCCCGCACATGCGCGCCTTCGCCCGGTCGCTGTGCCATGACCGGACCCAGGCGGAAGATCTGGCGCAGGACGCGCTGGCGAGCGCCTGGGCGCACAGGCGCGCCTACACGCCGGGGACGAACCTGAAGGCCTGGGTCTTCAGGATTTTGCGCAATCAATACTACTCCGATCACCGGCGCTCCTGGCGCGTGGCGCCCCTGGATCAAGACCTGGCCGAACGGACGCTGGTCGCGGTGTCGGCGCCCGCCGCCGCGCTCGAGCTCGACGACGTGCGGCGCGCGATGCGGGAACTGGCCGACGAGCAACGCGAAGCCCTGACGCTGGTCGGCGTCGCCGGCCTGTCGTACGGGGTGGCCGCCACGATCTGCGGCTGCGCCGAAGGCACCGTCAAAAGCCGCGTCAGCCGCGCGCGCCTGCGGCTTCGGACGATCCTGTCTCACCACAGCCTGCTCGACCGCAGCCGCGTCGCCGGTGGCGCCATGGCTTCGATGGTGGCCGAAGCGGAGCAACTGCGGGCCGGCCACACGCAGAGCCGTTCGGCCGTCCATCCCGCGCCTTCGAGCGCCAAGGCCGCCCGCCTCTGTCAGCAGGAGCTCGGCCGATGACCCTCATCCTCATCGTGCTGGTGCTGCTGCTGCTGTTCGGCGGCGGCGGCTACTTCGCGCACAGGACCTGGGGCCCCCGGGGCTCGGCGGCGTGGTCGGTCTGATCGTCGTCGTTCTGGTGGTGCTGTGGTTGATGGGCCGACTCTGATGTCCTCGTCCACGGCAGCCCGTTCGGCAAGTCCAGGCCCCGCGCCGTTCGTTCGTCACCGGCGCGTCCCGGTTTCACTTCTCAACTCAGGAGCCTTCGACATGAAGCGCAACCTTCTTCTCACCGCCGCCGCGGCGGCCTGTCTTACCTGGGCCGCCGCCGCTTTGGCCGATCCGCCTGCCGACCAGAACGGCAAGGGAGGCCCACACGGTCAGTCGCAGCGCACGGCTCAGCCCAAAGGACAAGGTCAGGGCGGGCAACACGGACAACGCGGCGCAGCGGCCGGTCACGCCGTCGCCGCCCCGCAGGTCCAGGCAGTCACCCACCAGGCGGGCTCGGGCGTCCAAGGCCAGGCCGGCCACCAGGCGCAAGTGCGGACCCGAAACGTTCAGGCTCAGCCTGGATCCCAGGCAGGCACGCAGGGCGGCCCACAGGCGCAAGTCCGGACCAGAACGGCGCCGGTTCAGCCCGCATCCCAGGCAGGCGTCGCGGCCGGCCACCAGGCGCAAGTCCGGACCAGAACCGTTCAGGCGCAGCCTGGATCCCAGGGAGGTTTCCTGGGCGGCCAGCAGACGCAAGTGCGGACCAGAACCGTTCAGGCTCAGCCTGGACTTCAGAGCGGCGTCGGCGCTGCCGCCGTCCACCGCCAGGTGGCTGCGCGCCGACCAAGCCGTCCTCCGGCGAACCTGCCGACGCTTTCGGGCTGGAACCGAGGCGTCACCGGGCCGCAACGCGAGCAGGCCGGCCAGCAGTGGCGTCAGGCGCACAGCGGATGGGACAGCAATTCGCCGTGGCGACAGAACGCCAACTGGTGGCACGGCAACAGCGCCTTCCGGCTGTTCTTCGGCGCGCGCATCGGATTCTTCTTCATCCCGGAGCTGGGCTACGTGCAGGTTCCCGCCGCCTACCAGGAGCACTACTGGCGCGCCGGCGACATGCTGCCCGACTGGTTCTGGCGCTACACGGTCAACGACTACTGGACCTATGGCCTGCCTCAGCCGCCCGATGGTTGCGCCTGGGTCTGGGTGGATGACGACGTCGCCCTGATCGACCTCTCCGACGGCTACATCCTCGACATCGTGCACAACGTCTGGTGACGGGCCGAAATGAGCGCCAGACCGCGCCGATGAGGCGCGGTCTGGCGCTCATGGCCAAGGAGATGAGCATGAAACGATCCTTCAAGATCGCCAGCACACTGGTCCTCGTCCTGGCGCTCGCCGCCTGCGCCGCTGGGTCGGCGGGATCGGCGCACGCGGCGTCGGGCGGCGAGCTTTCCCAGTTCCTGCTCGGCATCTGGCACGGCCTCATCGCGCCGGTGATGCTGATCATCGAGGTGGTCAACCGCCTGGCCCCCCACGCCCTTCCCTGGACGGTGCGTTTCTACGAGTCGAAGGGGACGGGCGTGGCCTACGACGTCGGTTTCTATCTCGGCCTGGCGGGCAGTCCCGTCATCCTCGTCTCAGGCTGGTCGCGGAGGCGCTGACCGGCTGGCCCTGCAGTCGCCCGGCGACGGGTCAGACCCACTCATCACCGCGATCGAGCAAGCCTGCGCATTCTTCGCCCAGAAGCTGTGGGCGGAGCAGCACGCTAAGCTCGGCTATTACGAGCGCGGCGACCGGCGACAGTGCGCTATCATCTTGCTCGGCTTCAGCAGGGCTCGGAGCGAGAAGATGGTCTACGCCTCCCCTTCCGAGCCCAACTTCGCCGGGCGTATCGGCCGGACGATCGCCAAGTCCGCACCCCACTGGCCAGACTTGCCGGCCCTGGAAGGCGCGCCCCATGTCGTGATGGTGGTGCTGGACGATACCGGCTTCGCCCACCTCGGATGTTACGGCTCGACCATCGAGACGCCTAACATCGACCGGCTAGCCAGCGAGGGACTGCGCTACACCGCGTTCCACGCCACCGCCATCTGCTCCTCGTCGCGCGCCTGCCTGCTGACCGGCCGCAACCATCACGCGGTCGGTATCCGCACGATCTCCAACATGGACACCGGCTTCCCCAACACGCGCGGCGCCATCACCCCCATGGCCGCCACCCTCGCCGAGATCCTTCGCGACAACGGCTGTGCGACCTTCGCCGCGGGCAAGTGGCACCTGGCGCCCACGGCGGAGGCTACCGCGGCAGGGCCTTTCCGAAACTGGCCGCTTCAGAAAGGTTTCGACCGCTTCTACGGGTTCCTTCAGGGAGAGACTGACCAGTTCCGCCCCGAGCTCACCAGCGACAACCACTTCGTCGACCCGCCCCGCTCGCCCCAGCAGGGCTATCACGTCTCCGAGGACCTGGTGGATCAATCGATCGCGTGGGTGCGCGACCAGACCTCGCTCGTCCCCGAGCGGCCTTTCTTCCTTTACCTGGCCTTTGGCGCCACCCACTCGCCTCACCAGGCGCCGAGGGCCTATCTGGAGAAGTATCGCGGCCGCTTCGACGGTGGCTGGGACGAAGCGCGAGCGGCCTGGTTCCAGCGTCAGAACGAGATGGGCATCGTGCCGCCCGGCACGGAGCTCGCTCCCCACAATCCGGGGGTGAAGCCGTGGTCGGCGCTGAGCGAGAAGGAGCGCCAGTTCGCCGCTCGCTTGCAGGAAGCCTTCGCGGCCATGCTGGACCATTCCGACGCCCAGATCGGCCGATTGGCTGAGTGTCTGGAGGAGATCGGCGTCTTCGACGACACCCTCTTCATCATGGTCTCTGACAACGGCGCCAGCCAGGAGGGCGGTCCGCTCGGCGTCTTCGACGAGACCAAGTATTTCAACATGATCCCCGAGGATCTCGACCAGGCGCTGGAGCGGCTGGACGAGATTGGCGGGCCTGACAGCCACTGCAATATACCCTGGGGCTGGGCGCAGGCGGGCAACACCCCGCTCAAGTGGTACAAGCAGAACACTCATGGCGGCGGCGTGCGCGACCCGCTGATCGTGCGCTGGCCGAGGCGGATCAAGGACGCCGGCGGCCTGCGGCGCCAGTTCTGCCACGCCATCGACATCGTCCCCACCATCCTGGAAGCCATCGGCCTCGCGCCGCCGGAGAAGGTCGCCGGGGTCGCGCAAATACCCATGCACGGCGTCAGCCTCGCGCCGACGTTCTCGGACGCAGGCGCGGTGATCCAACGGGGTGCGCAGTACTTCGAGATGCTCGGACACCGCGGCCTATGGAAGGACGGCTGGAAAGCCGTGACCCACCACACCGCCGGCGTGCCGTTCGACGAGGACGAGTGGGAGCTCTACCACCTCGACGAAGATTTCTCGGAGACGCGCAATCTGGCCAGGACCGAGCCCGACCGCCTTAAGACGCTCGTGAACGAGTGGTGGGCCGAAGCCGAAGCTAACGGCGTGTTGCCGCTCGATGACCGGGACCCTTTCGCCCTCTTCTTCGCATCGCGCCAGCCTGGTCTGCCGACCTCGCGCAACCGTTTCGTCTACCGCCCGCCGATCACCCACATCGTCGCCGACGCTTGCCCACCGGTGTTCCCCCGCTGGCGGGTGGTTGTTGATATGGACCATGCCAGCGGGTCGGACGGCGCGCTCGTGGCGCGCGGCAGTCAGAACAGTGGGTATGTGTTGTATGTGAAGAACGAGCGATGCGTCTTCGACTTCAACGCGTTCCGAGTCCACAGCGTCGCCGTCGCTGACGGGGCGCTGTCGCCCGGTCGGCGGCAGGTGGAGCTGATCGTCGAGTGGCGGCCCGACGGCTCGGGGATCGCCAGTATTCTTATCGACGGCAGGTCATCGGGTTCAGTGAAGGTTCCCCGCATGCTTTTCATAATCTCCAGCCTGGGGATGGACATTGGCCGCAGTCCGAGGCCCATCTGCGACGCGTACGAAGCGCCATTCATCTACCCAGGACGAATCCATAGCGTGACGTTCGAGCTGCCGCGCGTGTCGCCAGAGCTGATGCGCGCCGCCGACGAGGCGCGGGTCGCAGCCGCAGTATCCCGCCAGTAGTTGAACCGGGAAGGAAGCAGGGACGGCTGATGAGCCTCTAGAGCGCCAAGCGAGCGCCGCGTCCGGATGTAGTGGTAAAAAGGGAGGCACGGACGCCTACCCCTGAGACCCGCGGCCTCGCAGCGCGAGGGCCGTACTCACAGGATGAGGGTCTAAGTCCGAAATCTGGCGTGGCGTTCTCCTCGACCTCACCCGTCGCCATCTTGGCTACGATGCCCGGCGATCACATCGCCGCGGCGCCTTTCGCGCGGGCACTAAGCACGGGGCCACACCTGTCCGTTGTTCTGCTCTTCATCGAAGATGCGGGGCTCGGCGAGGCGCCGTTCTTGGGCGTCGGCGTGACAGTCGGTCTCGCCCTCATGCTGTCTAGGCCGACCAGCGCCGCGCATCATTGAGGCGGATCAAGGCGGCTGGTTCCGCGGCCGCCATGATGGCGCATCCAACCAGTGAGATTACGCGCGAGGGCGCCATGGACATCAAGCAAATCCTCCTCGTCCAGTGGGCGGAGGCCGAGAGCGAAGCCGCGCAGGTCGCCGGCCGGCTGGCGCGAGCGCACGGAGCGGTGGTGGCCGGGCTCTGCCTCTTCTGCGAGCCCGATCCCGCGCCGGTCGACACCTACGCCATCGGCCCGGAGGCGGTCGGCGAGGTGTTGGAGCACCGCCAGCACCGTGTGAGGGCGCTGACCGCGCCCGCCGAAGCAGCCTTCCACAAGGCGCTCGAAGATCGCGGCCTTTCCGACGGGTGGGACGTCGGCGAGATCAACGATTGGCGGGATGTGGTCATCGACCGCGCCCGGCTGGTCGACCTGGTGGTGATGGCCGCGCCCGGCGCCGTGGTCTCGAGCTACCGCGGCGTCGCCGAGACGCTCGTGCTGCGCAGCGGCACGCCGTCGCTGCTCGTGCCGGCGAAGACGTCGCCGAAGGCCGACTTCAAACGCGTCGTCCTGGCTTGGAACGGCTCGCGCGAGGCCAAGCGCGCCATGGACGACGGGCTGGTGTTCCTCAGGGCGGCCGCCGACGTGGCCATCGTGGTCGCCAGCGAGGAATCGACGCGCTCCGTCGACCGCGCTCAGACCGACGCCCTGACGCGTCACCTCACCCGCCATGGCGTCGACGCCCAAGTGATATTCAGCGCTGGTCGCGGCCGCGGCGCCGGCGATGTGCTGATCGAGCAGTGCGCATTGTTCGGCGCCGATCTGCTTATCATGGGGGCCTTCGGCCACTCGCGCGCCGCCGAGCTGATCATGGGTGGCGCCACGCGCGCAGCGCTGACCCGGGCGACGATCCCGACGCTGCTGTCGCACTAAACGCCGAGAGCGGAGGGGGTTGGGCCGGTTCCGCTCTCGCTGCGCGCATCGCAGAGCAGACATTGGCCGACCCGCGCCAGCCGGCGCAGCGAAACGAAAAACGAGACTCGACCGAAGTCCCGCGATGCTGCCCTCCCGACCGGCACAATCGGCGAACATCAGGTGGCGGCGTCGTGCGCCATCTCAGGTCTCGAGGGCGGCGTCGACATGGGCGCCGCGGACGCCGTCCAGGCAGGAAGGCGCGCGCCGTCACGGACAAAGTTCCCGCGCCAGCGCCTAGCTTTCATCCTCGCGGCCGCGCACGACGCGCTGGCCCTTGCGCCGACCTTGCGTCTCTGTGACCACGGTGCACTGGCCCTCGGGTGAGGCGTCGGTCTCGTAGAAGATCACCACCCAGTCGCCGGTGCGGCCGAGCTGGTGCGCGCGCGAGGTGTTCGAGAATAGGGCGGTGAACCGCCAGTCGCCGCGTTCGGTGTGCAGGATCGGCAGCCAGGCCTCGCCCTTGGAGTTGAAACGGCGCGGCGCGATCCGTCTGAGCCCCCCGGCTTTGGCCCGCTCGCGATACTCGCGATCTACGTCGAGCAGCGTCGCCACGGACGGGCGCGCCGCCGTTGCGCGGGCGCGCTGCAGGCGCGGACGCCCCAGCCGCTCACCGAGCGCGGCCTCGATCATGCGCACGCGTCTTGGCCCCCAACCGGTCGCGGCCGCGAGCGTCCCATCGTGCGCGGCGGTCTCCAGCGCCTCCAGCGAGGAGAGGTGCAGATCCTCCGCGAGGCGCCGCGCGAGCGCTGGGCCAACGCCCGGGATGGTGCGGAACAGCGCCTCGGGTGAAGCGCCGCCGCGCACCCGCTCGAGCTGGCCCCACCGGCCGGTGCGGCTGATCTCGGCCAGCGCCGAGGCGATGCGCGGCCCGATGCCGGGAAGCGCATCAAGGCCCTCGCGCCCCTCTTCGGCCAGGATGTCGGCGACCGGCCGCCGGAGGCGCCCGATCAGCTCCGCCGCCTTGACGTAGGCGCGCACCCGGAACGGGTTCGCGCCCTGCTCGCCGAGCAGGTCGGCGTATTCCCGCAGCTTGCCCGCGAGCTGCACGTTCTCCTCGACGGGCGTCTGCAAGGCCCGCTCAAGTTCGGCCGGCGTATCAAGCATCGCCATGGGGCTCTCCCGGAGAATCTCCCGGCACTCCGCCCCGAGTCGGAGGAAGCGCCCTTGAGCCAGGTCAAGGGAAGGCGCTGGGCCAAGAGAAATGCGGATCCAGCTGCCGTGCGCAGAAGACCGCAACGCGCGAAGCCGGGACGTAACCCGGGATGCAGGAACCAGCGACCCGGCCTAAGCCGCTGATTTCGCTGGTGGACGCGGCTGGGATCGAACCAGCGACCCCCACGATGTCAACGTGGTGCTCTCCCGCTGAGCTACGCGTCCATCGGCGGGGAAGCTGGGGCTAATAGCGTCCGGCGGCGGCGGCGACAAGCGCCCCAGGCGGCCGGTGTGCGACCGCGCGCATGTGGCGGCGATCAGCCGCGTGGCGGCGCGTAGGGCCCGAGCGCCTCGATCAGCGGGCCGAGCCTGCCTTCGTAGCGTCGCCAGCGCTCCAGCGACGTGCGGAAGATCGGCTGGCGCACCTGCACCGAGCTCGCGGTGCGCGCCGCGCCGCCGGCCGCGTGGAAGGCTAGGCAGGCGTCGTCCCACGAAAGGCCCGCCGCCTCGGTGACCAGCCAGCGGATCTGCCGCTCCGGATCGGCCACCAGCGCCTCGTGCTCCACGTCGATCACGCGGCCCGGCAGCACGGCGCGCCAGTGGTCCATCGTCTGACGGTAGGCGACGTACTCCGCGCCGATCTCGCCGAGGTCGTAGAGCGTCTCGGCCCCTTGCGCGAAGAGCTGGCGCCAGCAGGAAAGGCAGGTGTCGAGCGGATCGCGCACCGCGTGCAGTATCACGGCGCGCGGGAACATGAGCGCGATCGCGCCCACGTGCAGATAGTTCTCGAGCGTCTTGTCGACAAAGCGGCCGGCGCCGCGCCAGCCGCGGGCGCGGGCCGCCTCGAGGTACTGGCGGGCGAGCCCCCGCAGCCGGGCTTGATCGGGCGACCGGTCCGCTCCCATGCCAGGCAGGCCGCGCTCCAGCAGCTGCGGCAGCACGGCGGTCTCGCCGAGCGAGCGCACGTCGGGGTGGGCCGAGAGGATCTGCTCGATCAGCGTCGAGCCCGAGCGCGGCATCCCGACCACGAAGATCGGCGCGACGGTGGAGAGTCCGAGCCCCCGGCCGGCGGCGAGGAAGTCGGCGCCGAACGCCGCCTGCACCCGCCGGGCCGACTCGCGGTGCAGCCGCAGGACCGCGGGCGGATCGGCGCCGGGCCGGCCCGCCAGCTGCGCGCGCTTCAGCCGGTTGCCTTCCGCGAACGCCTCGAACGCCGCCGCGTCCTGGTCGCGACGCTCCAGCGCCTCGCCGAGCGCGAACCAGAGGCCGATGCGGGTGTCGGGGTCGGTCCGCGCATCGGCGGCCGCGGCGCGCATCTCGCCGACCTCCGCCTCGGTGACCGCGTCCGGGCGCATCAGCGCCAGCCGGGTCAGCGCCCAGAGCCGGGCAGCCGGCGCCTCGGCCAGGCGCCGGTGCTGGACTTCGGCCTCGCCGATCCGGCCCAGGATGGCGAGCACGATGGCGTAGTTGCGGCGCGTCTCCACGGCGTCGGACCGAAGCGCCAGCGCGCGGCCGTAGGCGCCCGCCGCCTCGTCCCACAGCTCCAGGGTCTGGGCCGCGGCGCCGAGGTTGTGCCAGGCGTCGAAGAGGTCGGGCTTCAGCGCGGCGGCGCGCTTCAGGCGCGGCAGCGCTTGGTCGGGGCGGCCTTGTTGCAGGTCGATGGTGGCCAGCGAGAACGGGGCGCGGAAGTCGTCCGGATCGGCGCGCTCGGCGCGGGCGTAGGCGGCGGCGGCCTCGGCGAGCCGCCCGGCGATCGCGTGCGCCTGGGCCTCGCCCAGCAGGCGCGAAGCGCCGGCCGAGTCCCTCGCAGGTCCCGGCCGGCGCCCCGGCGATCTCGATCCTTCACGCATCGGCGCGGATGCTACCTTCCCGCGCCGGCCGCGCGCCAGGCGCGGATGGAAGGGCTACTTGAAGCGATACTGGAACTGGATGCCGTACTCGCGCGGCGCGACCAGCGCCCGCCCCGTCACGATGTCCGGCGCCACGCCCGCCTGCTCGGCGAGCAGCAGCGTACCTGCCGACCCGTCGGAGCCGAGCGTGTTGAAGACGTTGTTGACGAACAGAATGACGTTGTAGCGGTCCTTCGCGTCCGACCACACCGCCCTGAAATTCGCCACCGCGTACTGCGGTGCGAAATTGTAGGGCCGGTTGAACACGCTGTAGTAGGTGCCGTCCTTCCAGATCACGGTTCCGGACAGCGTCAGCCGGCCGGGGTCGAAGTGGAAGGTGTAGAGGGTATTGAACGAAATCTTGTTCGGAGTCGCCGACGGGACGGTCTGGCCCTTGATGTTCTGCGCCGCGGGGGAACCGGCGACGCAGCCCGACGTATTCGCGCCAGGGGCCAGAGCGAGCGGATCGGTGGTGTCCTCGACGCAAGGCGATTGGGCGACCGTGGCGCTCAGGTACGAGTAGGTGAGGTTGAAGATAAGGTCGTCGGTCGGCCGCCAGTTGCTGGAGAGCTCGAAGCCGTAGTTGTGCACCAGCGGGATGTTGAACAACAGCGGGATCAGCTGGTGAGTGGCCGGGTCCTGGATGGTCAGCGGCGTCTGCTCGTTGTAGTAATTGTAGTAGAAGATGTCGGCGTTGATGGTGTACTGCCCAGTTGATTTCTTGGCGCCGAGCTCGAAGGCATCGACGTACTCCGGCTGGGTCTCCGGATTGGCGCCGAGCGTGTAGGTCGACCAGCCGCCGGACTTGTAACCGCGGCTGTACTTGCCGTAGACCAAGAGGCTTGGATCCGGCGTCCAGTCGATGTCGGCTTCGCCAGTAAGGGCTCCGTTGGTCAGGTGCAGCGTGCGGACGGCGAAGCCGCTCGACGCCTGGATCGACGCGGGCCCGGCGCCCGGGAAAGCGTGCCCAAGGCTGGCCGCGGTCGCGAGGTTGGTGATGTCCATCCCCGGGGTGAGGGCGCCCCAGGTGGCCGAGCTGAAGGCGGGCCCCAGCACGGCGCCGTCGAACACGACGAGCCGCCACTCCTGCCAGCCCTTCTTGTCGTCGCTGGTGTAGCGGAGCGCGCCGCTGACCTTCCAGTTGTCGTTGAACTTGTAGCTGACCTGCGCGTACGCCGCGTAGCTGTTGTAGTTGATCTCGGTGTTCTCGGTCGACGCGGCGCCGGACGGGTTGAATGGCGCAGGGCAGAGCAGCGCGCCGCCGGCGCAGGGCTGCCCCAGCACCGAAGAGTAGCTCGGATGCGAGAACTGCGGTTGCAGCGGCTCCACACCAGCCTGCACCGGCTGGTTCCAGTGCTCGTGCCACCAGTAGAGGCCCCCTATGTACTGCAGCGGATTGGCCCAGGTCGAGATGATGTTGATCTCGTGGCTGTACGACTGGTCGTACTCGTTGAAGAGCGTGAAGTTCGGCGCCGGGTTGATGGTCAGCGGCGCGAAGCAGCCGGGGCTGGCGCCGGTGGCGCCAAGGCAGAAGAGGCTCGCCGGGACGCTTTGGGCGCCCGCCACCGAGTAGGAGGTGACACCGGCGTCCGTCCCGGAGGGGAACTCCAGGATGTAATGGAACTGCTGGTAGCTGCCCAGGTACTGGAGGTCGAAGTCGGAGGCGTGCCAGGAGGCGTCGACCGAGACCTGCACGTTGCGCTGCTGGTCGTTGATCGAGTTGAACTCCTGGATGAAGTCCCGCGCGTGCAGATTGCCGGGGTTGTTGCCCGGGAAGCGGTTCGCCGTGATCGGCAGCGTCGAGACGCTCAGAACCGCCGACTGTCCCGGCACCGCACACCCCGCGCCGTTTGCCGTGCCCGGCACGCCGGCGAGGCCGCAGAGGCCGTAGAAGCCGCTGGGCGCGAGACCGCCGTTCAGCAGCAGGTTGGTCGGGATGTTGCCGATCGTCGTCGTGCCCTTGGAGTTGGCGGCGAAGTTGCCGGACGACACCATCGACCAGAGGTCGAAGTGGTCCCAGTGTCCCTGCAGCTGGAACTCCAGGTACTGAGTGTTGCCGCCGCCGCCCAGCACCAGGCCGCCGCCCTGCGGCGGTCCGTCGAAGTTGGTGAAGTTGCCGCCCTTCTGGACCGTGAAGTTGGCCCCGGCGCGGAACTTCAGGTGGTCGTTGATCGGGCCGGAGACGACGCCCTCGACGAATTCCTCGGAGAGGTTCTGCACGCCGGCGCGGCCCTCGGCGTAGAAGCTGTCGGTCGGCCGCTGGCTGATGAAGTTGACCACGCCGCCGTCGGAGTTCGAGCCGTGCAGGGTGTTCTGCGGACCGGCGTCGACCTCGATGTTGCCGATGAAGAGGTCGTCCTTCTGCAGCTCAACGCTGGCGTTGGCGCCGTAGTAGAGGCCGTTGTAGTAGATGGCGACGCCCGAAGTATTGTTCAGGTTGTCGCTGTTGCGGCCGATGCCGCGGATGAAGATACGGTCATTGATGTCGGTCCAGACCAGGCTTGGTGTGAAGTTCGCCAGGTCCTGGACGATCTCGATGCCCATCAGCTTGCGCTGCTCGGCGCTATAGGCGGTGATCGCCACCGGCACCGTCTCGATCTTCTGCTCGCGCTTCTCGGCGACCACGACGAGCTCGCCGACCGTGGCGGTGCCTGCGGCGGTGTCTGCGGCGCTGGCGGTCGCCGCCATCGCCTGGGTTCCATAGAGGCTGGCGGCGACGGCTATCGCTGAGCCGCCGCACAAAAAGGCAGATTTCACCACGGGTTCAGCCCTCCCTTTGGGTTTCCTCAGGCTCGGCTCTGTTTGTAGTTCGGCCAAGTCCTGCCCTCAGGTTAGGCAGCGGCGACTAAGCTTGGCAAGCGGCGTCTTGCGTCTCGGTAATATGGCGCCGCGTATAGAGCCGGGCGGCGGCGCCGGCGCCACACTTCTCAATCCAAGGTCGAAAAAGACCGGCTACAGCCGGAAGGCCGCCCTCAGGCGGCGGCCATCATCCGTTCGACCTCGGCGACGATCTCGCGCAGGTGGATCGGCTTGGACAGCACCTTGGCGCCGGCGGGCGCGCGCTCGCCGACGGTGAGCGCCACGGCGGCGAAGCCGGTGATGAACATGATCCGCAGGCCCGGGTGGCGCTGGGCGGCCAGCCGCGCCACCTCGATGCCGTCCATGCCCGGCATGACGATGTCGGTGAGCAGCAGGTCCCAGGTCTCCTCCAGCACCGCGGCGGCTTCCTCGCCGTCGGCGCAGGCGGTCACGTCGTAGCCGGCGCGCTCCAGCGCGCGGGTCAGGAATCCGCGCAGGGAATCGTCGTCTTCGGCGAGCAGAATGCGCGGCATGGAAGGGCGGCGGTGTCCGACGAGGCCAAGTGAACGCGGGACCCTAGCCCGCCAGCCGTAAATTGGCGATGAACCGTTTGACCGCCCCTCGCCGGTGAATAAGTGTGCGCCCCATGGATGATGCGACGCCAGAGCTGCTCGCGGAAGTGGCGGAAGCGACGGCGCCCTATCGCCTCGTCCGGCCCGCTCGGCGCCGGCGACGCCGGTGATCTGCGCCTCGCCGCACTCGGGCCGCATCTATCCGAGCGAGATGATGGCCGCCTCGCAGCTCGATCGCCGGGCGATCCGGCGCTCGGAGGACGCGCACGTCGACGAGCTGATCGCCGCCGCGCCGGACTTCGGCCACACGCTGATCGCGGCCGAGCTGGCGCGGGCCTTCATGGACGTCAACCGCGAGCCCTGGGAGCTCGACCCGGCGATGTTCGAGGACGAGCTGCCGGCGTTCGCCAAGGCGCGCACCGCGCGGGTGGCGGCGGGCCTCGGCGCGATCGCCCGCATCGTCTGCGAGGGCCAGGAGATCTACGCCCGCAAGCTTACCTTCGCCGAGGCCGAGGCGCGGGTGCGGCAGGTGCACCAGCCCTATCACGCGGCGCTGACGGCGCTGATCGCCGAGGCCAAGGCGGCGCACGGCGTCGCCATCCTGATCGACTGGCACTCGATGCCGGCGGCGGCCGTCGGCCCGGGTCGGCGAGAGCTGCGACGTGGTGCTGGGCGACCGCTTCGGCGCGGCCTGCAGCGGCCAGGTCACCGGCCTCGTCGAGCGCGAGCTGACCGCGATGGGCTACCGCGTCGCCCGCAACGCGCCCTACGCCGGCGGCTACACGACCGAGCACTACGGCCGGCCGGGACGCAAGTCCCACGCGCTGCAGATCGAGCTCAGCCGGGCGCTCTACTTCGACGAGGCGGCCCTGAAGCCGACCGCCGGCTTGGCGCGGCTGAGGGCCGATCTGGCGCGCCTGTTCAAGGCGCTGGCGGCGCACGACTGGAGCGGCCTCTAAAGCGAGGCGCGGGACCGCTCCACTCTCGCTCATCCCCGCGAAGGGTGTGAATGCCGGGACCCAGGCACTCCTTGAGCGAAGAGCGCGAGAGCCTGCCGCATGGCAGCGCCGCAGGCATTGCTTTTTCAACACGAAGAACACGAAGACAGGGAAGAGCACGAAGGCGCTCAGTCGATGCGAGGGATGCTCTTGGTGAGCTTCGCTTCCTTTGTGTTCTTCGTGTTGAGGAAGACAGCGCCTGCGGCGCGGCGGTGTCGTGGCCTGGTCAGCAGGCTACCCCCCCGCCAAGGCCAGACCAAAAAAAAGCCGCGCCCGAAGGCGCGGCAGTTCATTAGGGAGGAAACGCCCAGGAAGGGCAGAGGCGTCAGCGACGCCTCACGAGCGGGTATTTACGGTGCGGCGCACAATCGATCAAGCAGAAAAACGCATTCCGCTGGGGAAAATCGCCGCATCTTGCAGATTGTTACGAAATTTCAATGTCGTGACTTGAAGGCGCGGCTGCGGATGCCGATGTTGCAGCGCAACAGGCCGGCAGGTCCGAAAACCCCGCATGCGCAAGCAGAATCATGCGCTTGAGCGCGCATCGCCGCGCAACAGCCGCCTGCGGCGCCGCCGCGATGGCGCGCGCCGCGCAGATCGCTTAAGAGCCCCCGCCCATGTCATCGTCGCCCGCCGCCCAGGCCGCAGCCTTGCGCAACATCGCCATCATCGCCCACGTCGACCACGGCAAGACCACGCTGGTCGACCAGCTGCTCGCCCAGTCGGGCGCGTTCCGCGCCAACGAGGCGCACGCCGAGCGCGCCATGGACTCCAACGACCAGGAGCGCGAGCGCGGCATCACCATCCTGGCCAAGTGCACCTCGGTGCTCTGGCATGGCGCGGCCGGCGAGACGCGGATCAACATCATCGACACCCCCGGCCACGCCGACTTCGGCGGCGAGGTGGAGCGCATCCTCGGCATGGTCGACGGCTGCCTGCTGCTGGTCGACGCCGAGGAAGGCGTGATGCCGCAGACCAAGTTCGTGCTCGGCAAGGCGCTGAAGCTGGGCCTGAGGCCGATCGTGGTGCTGAACAAGGTCGACCGGCCGAACGCCGAGCCCGACCGGGTGCTGAACGACGCGTTCGACCTCTTCGCGGCGCTGGGCGCCACGCGACGAGCAGCTCGACTTCCCCCACCTCTACGCCAGCGGCAAGCAGGGCTGGGCGGTGACGGACATGGCCGACGCCGCGCGAGAGCCTGGCGCCGCTGTTCGACCTGATCGTGGAGCACGTGCCGCCGCCGGCCGCAGGCGGCGCAACGCGGCCGAGCCCGCCCGGCTGCTGGCGGTGCTGATCGAGGCCGACCCGTTCCTCGGGCCGCCTGCTCACCGGCCGCATCGAGTCCGGCCGCCTCGCGCCGGGCATGGCGATCCAGGCGCTGTCGCGCGACGGCCAGGAGATCGAGCGCGGGCGGATCTCCAAGCTGCTGGCGTTCCGCGGCCTGAAGCGCCAGGGCGTCGACGAGGCGCTGCGCCGGCGACATCGTCGCCGTCGCCGGGCTCTCGAAGGCGACCGTCGCCGACACGCTCGCTGCGCCCGGAGGTGACCGAGGCGCTGCCCGCCCAGCCGATCGATCCGCCCACCATCGCCATCACCGTCTCGATCAACGACAGCCCGCTGGCCGGCCGCGACGGCGACAAGGTGCAGAGCCGGGTGATCCGCGCGCGCCTGCTTCGCCGAAGCCGCAGGCCAACGTCGCGATCCGCGTCGCCGAGACCGCCGACAAGGACGCGCTGGAGGTGGCCGGCCGCGGCGAGCTGCAGCTGGGCGTGCTGATCGAGACGCTGCGCCGCGAGGGCTTCGAGCTCTCGATCAGCCGCCCGCGCGTGGTGTTCCAGACCGATCCGGAGACCGGCGAGCGGCTGGAGCCGATCGAGGAGGTGATGATCGACGTCGACGACGAGTTCGCCGGCGTGGTCATCGAGAAGCTCTCGCGCCCGCAAGGCCGAGCTGACCGACATGGGCCCCTCGGGCGCCGGCAAGACCCGGCTCACCTTCCTGGCGCCGTCGCGCGCGCTGATCGGCTACCAGGGCGAGTTCCTGACCGACACCCGCGGCTCGGGCGTGCTGAACCGCATGTTCGCGCACTACGAGCCCTACAAGGGCGCGATCGAGGGGCGGCGCAACGGCGTGCTGGTCTCCAACTCCGACGGCGAGATGAGCGCCTACGCGCTCTGGAACCTGGAGGACCGCGGCGTGATGTTCGTCGGCGCCGGCGAGAAGACCTACCAGGGCATGATCATCGGCGAGAACGCCAAGGCCGAGGACCTCGACGTCAACCCGATGAAGGCCAAGCAGCTGACCAACGTCCGCGCCGCCGGCAAGGACGAGGCGATCCGCCTGACCCCGCCGCGCCGCCCGACCCTCGAGCAGGCCATCGCCTACATCGAGCGACGACGAGCTGGTGGAGGTGACCCCCAAGGCCATCCGCCTGCGCAAGCGGGTGCTGAACCCGACGTTCCGGAAGAAGCGGCTGCGGGAAGAGGCGTAGTGGAAGCCGGAGGGCTGGAGCCACGGACCATCGTCCAGTCGCGCGGCAAGGTTCTCTCCTATCTCGCCGGCTGCATTGTCGCGGTCGCGGCCTGTGTCTGGTTCGTTCACGATGTGAGGCAAACAACGGACCTTGTCGTTGGGTGGCTTGGCGCGGTGCTTTTCGGTGCCGGGATCCCCGCCTTCGCGTGGCAGCTGTGGCGGCCAACGCGACTGTGTCTCGATGCTGAGGGGCTGCTGTTCGAGGGCGGCCCGACGCGCGGCACGAAACGCTTCCTCTGGCGCGACATCGAGACGTTCTTCGTGTGGGAAGCTGGACGAGGAACCAAGTTGGTCGCCTGTCGATATCTGCCCGGCCGAGGACCGGGCGGCGCGATCCAGAGAATGGCGTACACGCTTGGCGCCGATGGAACACTAGCGACCGGATGGCCGATGCCGGCTGACGAGTTGGTCGATCTGCTCAACCGGTACCGCTCGCACGCCTCTCGCTAGCTCGCCTCGCCACCCCTCATCCGCTCTTCCCCGCGAAAGCGGGGACCCAGGCTTTTTCAGTTTGGGATCTCGCCCGTAAGGTCACGCCAGTCGGGATTAAATCGCTCGATCAGCTCGATCTTCCAAGCGCGGCGCCACTTCTTCATCTGCCGCTCGCGCAGCCAGGCGGACTCGCGGCTCTCGTGTTGCTCGAACCAGACGAGCCGATCGACCCCATACTTCGACGTGAAGCCCCCGAGCGCGCCCTCCTTGTGCTCGATCATCCGGCGGCTCAGGTCGTCGGTGTAGCCGATGTAGAGTGTCCCGTTGCGTTTGCTCGCCAGGATGTAGACGAAGAAGGCCATGGACGAGAAAAAGCCTGGGTCCCCGCTTTCGCGGGGAAGAGCGGAGGGTGGGGCGCACAAGCTTATCTATAACATCAGCTCCATGCACACATCCGCTCTCGCGTACGGCGAGGGCTCGGCCGGGGTGATCTCGCGGAAGCCGAAGCTGCGGTAGAGGGCGAGCGCCGGGGCGAGGCCTGAGTTGGTCTCCAGGTAGAGGCGCGGGGCGCCGGCGGCCCGCGCCCGCTCCAGAGCGGCGGCCATCAGCGCGCGGCCGAGGCCGCGGCCCTTGTAGGGCTCGGCCACCGCCATCTTGGCGAGCTCGAAGCCGCCGTCCGCCAGCGCCATCAGCGCGCAGCAGCCGACCGCCTCGCCACCCTCCAGCGCGAAGAGCACGCGCCCGCCCCTCGCGATGATCTGGCCTTCGGGGTCGCCCAGCACCGCCTCGTCCTTCGGCTCGAGCGCGAAGAGGGTGGTGATCCAGGCCTCGTTCAGCGCCCGGAAGGCGCCGGCCAGCTCGGCGCGGAAGTCGACGATCTCCATGACCTTAAGCTAAGCATCGGGCCGCCATGGCCAACCCCATCTACGAAGCGCTGCCGACCACCATCTTCACCGTGATGTCCGGCCTCGCGCAGGAGACCGGCGCGATCAACCTCGGGCAGGGCTTTCCCGACGAGTCCGGCCCCGAGGCGATCCGCCGCCGCGCCGCTGACGAGACCCTGACCGGGTACAACCAATATCCGCCGATGCCCGGCCTGCCGGCGCTGCGCGAGGCGGTGGCCCGGCACTACGCGCGCTGGCAGGGGCTCGATCTCGACTGGAAGAGCGAGGTCACCGTCACCTCCGGCGCCACCGAGGCGCTGGCGGCCGCGTTCCTCGCGCTGATCTCGCCGGGCGACGAGGTGGTGGTCTTCCAGCCCTTTTACGACAGCTACCTGCCGATGATCCGCCGCGCCGGCGGCGTTCCGAAGCTGGTGCGGCTCGCCCCGCCCGACTTCGCGTTGCAGCGCGCCGCGCTGGAGGCGGCGTTCTCCGAGCGCACCCGCCTCGTGGTGCTGAACAACCCGCTCAATCCGTCGGCCACCGTCGCCAGCGAGGCCGACCTCGCCCTGCTCGCCGAGTTCTGCGTGCGGCATGACGCGGTCGCGGTCTGCGACGAGGTCTGGGAACACGTGGTGTTCGATCAGGCGAGGCACCGGCCGCTGATGGCTTTGCCCGGCATGCGCGAGCGCTGCGTGAAGATCGGCTCGGCCGGCAAGATGTTCGCGCTGACCGGCTGGAAGGTGGGCTTCATCTGCGCCGCGCCGCAGCTGACCAGCGTGATCGCCAAGGCGCACCAGTTTCTCACCTTCACCACACCGCCCAACCTGCAGGCGGCGGTCGCCTGGGGGCTGGAGAACAGCGAGGCCTGGTTCGCGCGGATGCCGGTCGACCTGGCGGCCTCGCGCGACCGGCTGAGCGAGGCGCTGCGGCGCGAGGGCTTCGCCGTGCTGCCGAGCCGCGGCACCTACTTCCTCAATGTCGACCTCGCCGCCTCGGGGATCGCCGAGGGCGACATGGACTTCTGCCTGCGGGCGGTGAAGGAGGCCGGCGTCGCCGCCATCCCGATCTCGGCCTTCTACGAGGCAGCGCCGGTGACCCACCTGATCCGCCTCTGCTTCCCCAAGCGCGACGCGACGCTGGACGAGGGCGCGCGGCGCCTCGCCAAGGCGCGCGAGCTGTCGATCAGGGCGCGCGTGCAGCCGGCGACGGCATCCTGAGGCACAGGCCGACCGGATCTGCCCGATCGGCGACATCGGGCGATTGTCTCTATTACAATCCGATTGCGCCAATTGTAATCGTGTCTAACGCACAAGTAAATCTTGCGAACTATATTGCGAAAATTTAAATAGATTGCACTCGTTCCAGAACATATACGCCATCCTCATAAGGGCTGTTGCTTCGCCAGGAAATCAACCGAATGTTCGCGTCTACTCGTTTCTCGATCGTGGCGGCCACCGCGGCGCTGGCGCTGGGCGCCGGACTGACGGCCGGACCCGTGGCGGCGCAGGGCGTGCGCCTGGCGGTCGGCGACCTCACGACGCCCGCCAATGCGCAGGCCTTCGACCGCCGGCTCGAGGCGGCCGAGCGGCGTCTGTGCGGCGCGCGCTACGCGCCGCAGGACCTCGATGGTCCGGCGACCTGCCGCCAGGCGGTGCGCGCCGAAGCGCTGGCGCAGCTGAGCCCGCCGCAGCAGCTGGCCTACGCCCAGGCGCACCGCGCGCCGGTCCGCTGGGCGGTGCGCTGAGGCCTCACTGCAGCTGAAAGCGCCCGGGCGTGACGCCGAACTGGCGCTTGAAGGCGGCGATGAAGGCGCTGGGGCTCTCGTAGCCGGCGTCGAACGCGGCGGCCGAGACGCTTGCGCCGGCCGAGAGCCGGGTGATCGACCAGATCAGCCGCGCCTTCTGCCGCCAGGCTTCCAGCGTCAGCCCGGTCTCGGCCGGGAAGAGCCGCTGCAGGGTGCGTAGGGAGGCGCCGGCGCGGCGCGCCAGATCGCCAAGCCCGGCGCTGTTCGAGGGCTCGTCCTGCAGCTGCTCGGCCAGCGCCAGCGCGCGCCGGTCGCTCGGCAGCGGCAGCACCAGGTCGACGCGGCGCGCCTGCACGGTGAGATCGATCAAGAGCCGCGCCAGGCGATCCTGCTCCGGCTTGTCAGGGTGCAGCATCCTCAGGCGCAGGATGTGGAGGATCAGCTCGCGCAGCAGCGGCGCGACCTCTAGCACCTCCGGCTGGGTGGGCAGCGGCTCGGCGAGCTCCGGGCAGATGTACAGGAAGCGGGTCGCCACCTCGCCTTTCATGACGATCTCGTGGGCGACGCCGGCCGGCAGCCAGATGGCGCGGGTCGGGGGCGAGAGCCAGGCGGCCGTATCGCTCACCACCCGCATGACACCCATGTTGCAGAAGGCAAGCTGGCCCCACGGATGGTCGTGGCGGTGGAGTCGCGCGCCATCGGGGTGGGTGGTGGCGGCCGAGCGGACGAGATAGCCGTCGCCGTAGGTCACGCGGCGGGATCGGCGCGGCCCGAGCGGGCTATCCGCGACTGCTCCACGTCGTCGTACTGCATGACGCCCAGCAGGTTGCCTTCCGGGTCTTCGAAATAGGCGAGGCGGCCCACCTCATCGATGTAGATTGGCCGCGAGATCACGCGGCCGCCGGCCGTCTCGATCGCCGACATCGCCGCCTCGAGGTCGTCGACGGCCACGGTGGCCTCGAAGCCCAGCATCTTCGCGCCGGGCTTCAGCTCGCGGCGTCCCCACAGCGCGGTGACGCAGCCGTCGGCGACGCCCATCGCCTGATAGTAGTCCGGCGGACCCCAGGGCTCGAAGCGCCAGCCGAACACCGTCTCGTAGAAGGCCTTGGCGCGCTGCACGTCGTCGGCGTTGAGCGCGAGGTGGCGGAACTTGGCGGGCATGTCGTTGCTCTTGTCTTCGCGGCGTCCAAGCTTGGCCCACCCGGCCGCGCGGCGTCATCACGATATCGCGACAGATTCTGTCGCCTGCGCGCCAAACGCCGCCCTGGGGAGACGTCGGATGGCGCCCGCTGATAAGCTGCGCTAACATTCCAAGTAAATTTTCCGAACTTCATGGCCTCTATTTAACTGATCGGTCGGCACTGGACAGTATATATGCCGTGCCATCGAACCTCCCCGTTCGAGGAGCTTGAAATGATTACCACGAATTCATCCGCGCTCGGCGCGGTGCTGGCGCTTGCCCTCGCAGGTACTGTCGCAATAGGGCCCGCCGCAGCGGACAGCCTTCGCATTTCGGTCGGCGATCTCTCCACGCCGGCCGCCGCACGCGCCCTCCATCAGCGGATCGAGATCGCCGCCGCGCGGCTTTGCGAACCGAGCTACGCGCTCGTCGACCTGGGCGGCTGGGCGGCCTGCCGGGCGTCGGTGCGTGAGGACGCCCTGCGGCAGCTGACGCCTGCCCAGCAGGTGGCCTACGCGGCGGCGCTCGGCGCGCCGGTGGAAGTGGCGGCGCGCTGACGACGGCGCGATCCAGCGATTGCGACAAAGGCTGTCGCGGCTGCGCCAACGGCGTCGTCGAGGCGTTGCCGCCGCCGCTGACCCCGGCTAGTCGGCGCACCAGGACCCGACCTGGAGGCGCCGATGCCCAGCCTGCTGAACGACCCCAAGCTCGAGGCCCTGATCGAGCGCCTGCAGGCCAAGAGCCACGCCCAGGAGCCGGAGGCGACGGCCTACTACCAGGGCCGCGCGGACGCGGGGCGGACCGACTGGAGCATGGACGCTGAGGACCACGCCTTCTACGCCGACAAGCTGGTGGCGCTGGAGGAGCCCAAGGCGGAGTTCTGCTACGGCCTTTGTCGCGCGATCGGGGCGCGGCGGATCGTCGAGCTCGGAACCTCGTTCGGCGTCTCGACGATGTATCTGGCGGCCTCCGTCAGGGACAATGGCGGCGGCGTCGTGATCGGCGCCGAGCACGAACCGCGCAAGGCCGAAGCCGCGCGCGCCAACTTCGCCCGCGCGGGGCTGTCGCACTTCATCGAGCTGCGCGAGGGCGACCTGCGCGAGACCTTGAAGACCCTCGAAGGCCCGATCGACTTCGTCCTCTCCGACATCTGGACGCCCATGGTGCTGCCGGGCCTGGAGCTGATCTTCCCGCACCTCAGGGTCGGCTCGGTGATCTGCGCGGACAACACGGCAGGTCCGCGGGCGCGGGCCGGCTACGCCGACTTCTTCGCCTTCATCGCCAACCCCGCCAACGGCCTTCGCACCATGACCCTGCCCTTCGACGGCGGCTTCGAGATGACGGTGAAAGTCAGCTAGCCAGAAAGCGGCGCAGCACCGCTTCGGCGCGTTCGGGCTCGTCGCGGTAGATGCCGTGGCCGGCGCCCTCGAACACCACGAGCTCGGCGAGGTCCTTCGGCAGCGCGGCCATGATCGCCTCGGCGCAGGAGAGCGGCGTGATCGGGTCGACGCCGCCGGCCATCACCAGCGTGGGGCAGCGCACCGCGGCGAGCGGGGTCAGCAGGTCCATGCCGCGCTGCTCGCCCTCGATGAAGTGGAACATCACCTCGCGCCGCATGATCGCCCGGGCCCGGTTGGAGCCGTCCTGCGGCGGACCCGGATTGTAGAGCGGCATGCAGACCGACATGTAGGCGTCGGCGCCCGCCGCGCTGGGCGCGCTCCAGAACGCCTCGGCGACGCGACGCGCCTCGGCCCCGCCCAGCTTTTCCATCATCGCGTAGGTCGCCGCGAGGTCCATGCGGCCGGCGGTGGACGAGAGGATCAGTTTCGAGGGCGCGTCGGGATGGCGCGCGGCGTAGCTCATCGCCACCATGCCGCCGAACGACTGGCCGAGCACGACGGGCTTTTCGATTCCGAGCGCCTGGCAGAGGCCGTGCACGTCGTCGCCCCACTGCGCCAGTGTCCAGGTCTCCGGCTCACCGGTGGAGCGGCCGTTGCCGCGGTGGTCGATGTAGAGCACCTGGTGGGTGTCGGCGAAGCGGTCGAAGTAGGGCCTGAGCGAGGCGTGGTCGAAGCCGGGTCCGCCGTGCATGACGATCAGCGTCGGCCGCGGGGTCATCCGCTCGCCGTCGGGGACGAGCTGCGGGCCGACCACGTCGAAGTAGATGCGCGCGCCGTTGACCTCGATGTGCATGCCGGGCCCTCCCTCTCGCTGCCCGCTTAAGAGCAAGGCGCGGTCCGCGGGGCAAGCCCGCCGTCCGACCCAGCTCCAGGGCCGGTGCGAAGAGCGCTCCCCTCCCCCTTGCGGGGAGGGGTCAGGGGTGGGGGTGTTTGCTGGATCGAGCGCGACTGGCCCAACGCCAATCTCCGAGCAGCGAGCAGACACCCCCATCCCCTTCCCCTTCCCCGCAAGGGGGAAGGGGTCTGCGGGTGCGGCGGCGGCTTAAATCTCGATCGGCCTTAGGCGACCTTGGCGCGGCGCGGCCGCAGCGGGGCCAGCGCGCCCTCGCGCCGCTGGCGGTCGACCTCGGCCTCCAGCAGCGGGCCGGGATCCTGCCAGCCGTCGGGCTTGACCACCTTGCCGTCGCCGGGGCGGTGGCGCGGCGCCCCGTCGGGCCAGAGCTTGGCCATGTTGGCGGCCTGCACGATGTCCCACAGGCGCTCCGGCCGGACGCCGAGGTTCACCAGGCCCCCCAGCGCGAAATAGATGATGTCGATGAAGGCGTCGGCCTGCTCGGCGACGGTGGCGGCCTCGCGCAGCTCGTCCGCCTCTTCCTCGATCCAGGCGGCGCGTCGCTCGACGAGGTCGGCGTGCAGCAGCTCCGGCGCTTCTGGGGCCGGATGGCCGAAGGCGAGATGGAAGGCGCGCACGTCCTCCCAGGCTCGGTCGATTCCCATCTGGCGCTCCCCGCGCTTCATCCGGATGAAGACGAAAGGCGCATCCGGTTAACGCGGAGAGAATTGAGATTCGGCCGTCCCGCCAATGGCCCGGATTGCCGCGCGCCGACAGCGGGCTGGCAAAGTCGGAATGGTTGTCCACGTCGGGCGGGTGTAGCCTCGCCGCCGTGCCGCCCGCAGGGAGCAAGCCGATGCCCGACGACCTCGCCGCCCGCACGCCGAACTTCGATGTCGCCATTCCCTCGATCAAGGGCGAGGTCTCGCCGGAGGAGTGGAAGGCGCGTGTGGACCTCGCCGCCTGCTACCGGCTGATCGATCTCTACGGAATGAGCGACCTGATCGCCAACCACGTCTCGGTCCGCGTCCCGGGCGAGCCGGGGCATTTCCTGATCAACGCCTACGGCCTGCTCTACGAGGAGATGACCGCCTCCTCGCTGATCAAGATCGACCTCGACGGCAATGTCATCGCCAAGCCGCCGTTCGACTACGGCGTCAACCGCGCCGGCTTCGTGATCCATGCGGCGATCCACCGCGCCCGCCACGACGCCCTCTGCGTGATCCACACCCACACGGCCGCCGGCATGGCGGTGTCGTCGCTGGAGTGTGGCCTGATGCCGATGAACCAGACCGCCATGCGCTTCGCCCACTGCGCCTACCACGACTACGAGGGCGTGGTGCTGAACCTGGAAGAACAGGAACGGCTGGTGGCCGACCTCGGCCAGTGCGACCTGATGATCCTGCGCAACCACGGCCTGCTTGGTGGTGGGCCAGACCATCGCGCAGGCGTTCAACCACATCCACCGCGCCGAGCTTTCCTGCCGCACCCAGCTGATGGCGATGGCCGCGGGCGCCGCGCTGGTGACGCCGCCGACGCAGGTGATCGAAGCGACCTTCCAGGCCTACCAGCCCAACGTGCGCCGTCCGTTCGGCGTGCTCGACTGGCCGGCGCTGCTGCGCAAGCTCGACCGCCTGGACCCGAGCTACAAGACCTGAGCGCCGGCCTCGCCCGTCAGCGTCGCTCTCGTCGGCGGCCGTAGCGGACGTCCGGCCGTCGGGCCTGGCGGCTGCGGCGCGGGGCGGCGAGCTTCAGGCCCTCGCGCATCAGCGCCCTGTCGGCCTCGCGGCGGAATAGCCGCAGGAAGTTGGCCCTCGCCTGGTCCGGCAAGGCTTCGAACATGGCGGCCGCCTCCTCGCGGCGGCCGAGGTAGGCCAGCGCGGCGATCAGCGCGGCGCGGAACGGCCGCTGGTCGGGCGCCGCGCGCAGCGCCTCGCGCAAGTCGACTGGCGGCCTCGTCGAAGCGCCGCTGCAGCGCCAGCGCCATGCCGATCCCGCCGGCGACGAACGGGCTGCAGCGGCGAGCGGGGGTTGATCGCCAGGTGTCGCTCGAAGTGCTCGATCGCCAGCGCCGGCTCGCCGCCGAACAGCTTGACCCAGCCGCCGGCGAACCACGGCAACGCCGCGCCGGGGTTCTGGGCCATGGCGCGGGCGACCATGGCGTCGGAGCCGGCGGGGTCGTCGCCGACCCAGATGAACACGGTGGCGACGGTGGAGAGCGAGTCCGCGTCGAGGCTCGCGGCGCCCAGCGCCCGGCGCGCCAGGTCGAGCGCCTGCCGGGTGGTCTCGGCCGGATCGTCGACCCAGCCGTTCAGCAGCAGCAGCGAACGCAGCAGGGCCGCGAAGGCCAGCGCCGGACCGAAGCCCGGATCGCGCGCCGCGGCGAGCTCCAGCAGTTGGACGCCCTCCTCCAGGGCCTCGCGGGTGAAGACCCGCTCCAGGTGCACGGCGCGCAGGAAGAGCTCGTAGGCGGAAAGCTGGTCGGGCGGCAGGGCGAGCGCGCGCCGGGTCTCGGCCGCATCGATCGCGCTCATGACGCCGGCGGCGGCGGCCGCGGCGGCGCGGTCCTGCAGGCCGAAGGCGTCGTCGGCCGCGCCATCGAACCGCTCGGCCCAGACCTGCGCGGCGTCCTGCGCTTCGATCAGTTTGACCGAGATGCGAACCTGGGCGCCGGCGCGCCGCACCGCGCCCTCCAGGACGTACCGCGCGCCGAGTTGCCCCGCGCCGTCGCCTCCAATCACCTTCAGCTGCGGGAACCTGGCGAGCGCGGTGACCAGCTCGTCGGCGACGCCCTCGGCGATCAGCCGCTCGGCCTCGCCGCCGGCGCTGGCGAACGGCCGCACCGCGACCGACGGCTGTCGGGTCGCCGGGCCTGCCGCCGGCTGGCGGACGGCGGCAGGCTCGGCCGCGGCACCGCCACACATCTCGGCGAGGCTGGCGACCAGCTTGCGCCAGGCGCCCGAGCCGGCCTCGCCCGGCCAGCCCGAGAGGTCCGCGCACTGGATCTGGTCGAACGGCATCGGCAGCCGCACCGGCGCCAACATCGCCTGCGCCAGCTTGCCCTGGGCGCGCGCCCGGTCGGCCTCCGAGCGCACCCACTGCGACTTGGCCGCCTCCGGCGACCACAGCACCAGCACCGCCGTCGCGGAGTCGATCCGCTCCTCGATCACCTCGGCGTAGGCGCGGTGCGGCGGCAGCTCGTCGTCGCGCCACACCTCGTAGCCGAGCGCGCGCAGCGCCTCGGCCACCGTCGCGGCCGCCCGCGCCTCGCCTCTGGCATAGGAGATAAAGACCGCCGACATCGCGTCGAAGCCTAGCCGATGCTCGCGGCCCCGGGGAAGCTCAGGTCACTCGGGCTCGGACGGCGAAGCGCGGATCGCGCCAGGCGCCGGTCTCCAGCACGTCGGCCAACACTTCGACGGCGCGCCAGACGTCCTCGTAGCCGAGATAGAGGGGCGTGAAGCCGCAGCGCAGGATATCGGGCGCGCGGAAGTCGCCGATCACGCCGCGGTCGATCAGGGCCTGCATGATCTCGTAGGCGTGCGGGTGGGCGAAGCTAGCGTGGCTGCCGCGCGCCGCGGGGTCGCGGGGCGTGACGAGCGCAAGGCCATAGCGGCCGCATCTGTCCTCGACACGATCGATGAAAAGATCGGCCAGGCGCTGCGCCTTCGCCTCGACCTCCCCCAAGTCGACGCCGGCGAAGAGGTCGACGCCGCACTCCAGCGCCAGCATCGAGAGGATTGGCGGCGTGCCGCTGAGGAACCGCTCGATCCCCTCGGCCGGGCGGTAGTCGTCCACGAAATCGAACGGCGCGGCATGGCCCATCCAGCCGCTGAGCGGCGAGGTGAGCTCGGCCTGCAGGCGCTCGGCCACGAAGAGCCAGGCCGGCGCGCCCGGGCCGCCGTTCAGGTATTTGTAGCCGCAGCCGACGGCGAGATCGGCGCCGGCCGCGCCGAGGTCGACCCGCATCGCGCCGGCGCTGTGGCTGAGGTCCCAGAGGGCGAGCGCGCCGGCCGCGTGCGCCGCTTGCGTGAGCCGCGCCATGTCGCGCCGCGCGCCGGTGCGGTAGCAGACGTGCGTCAGCATGATGACGGCGACGTCCTCGCCCAGCGCCGCCTCGAACTTGTCGGGGGACGCGAGCCGCAGCTGGACGCCCTCGACCAGGTCCCGGACGCCCTGCGCGACGTAGAGGTCGGTCGGGAAGTCGCCGGGCTCGGCGAGGATCACCTTGCGCGGCGCCTGGCGGGCGAGCGCCGCCGTCAGCAGCTTGAAGAGGTTCACCGAGGTGGAATCGCAGGCGATCACCTCGCCGGGCTTGGCCCCGATCACCGGCGCGATCTTGGACCCGATCCTGGCCGGCGCGCCGATCCAGTCAGCTGCGTTCCAGCTGCGGACCAGCCCGGACGCCCATTCCTTCGAGATCGCCTGTTGCAGCCGCGCCGCCACGCTGCTTGGCGCGGCGCCCAGCGAGTTGCCGTCCAGATAGATGACGCCATCGGGCAGCTCGAACCGGTCTTTCAGGGCGCGCAGCGGATCGGCCGCATCCCAGGCCCGGACGTCGCCCAGGCTGGCCGTCATGGAGAGCCTTGAGTTTTTGGGTTACCTGTGGTACTACACAACTCAAATGACCGACATGGATCACATGAGGAGACAACTGCCTTGCCGGGACCCCGGCCTCGGGTTGCGCGCCGCAGCAAGGGCGCCGTTATCAACGGCAATTTACGGTGCGCGCCGCGGTTCGTTACCACCGGTGTTTCACATGAAACGTTGCGGCGTGACCGATCAGCTGGTCGAGCCGCCGTCGACCACGATGGTCTGGCCGGTCATCCAGGCGCCGGACTTGCCGGCCAGGAAGACGGCCGCGCCGGCGATGTCGTCGGGCTCGCCGAGGCGCCTCAAGGGGTTGCCGGCCGACGAGCGGCGCTCGGCCTCCGGCGTGTCCCAGAGCGCACGGGCGAAGTCGGTCTTCACCAGGCCCGGCGCGATGCAGTTGACCCGGATGTTCGAGGGCGACAGCTCCTGCGCCAGGTTGCGCGCCATCTGCATGTCGGCGGCCTTGGAGATCGCGTAGACGCCGATCACCGGCGTGCCGCGGAGGCCCCCGATCGACGAGATGATGATGATCGCGCCGTCCTTCCGCTCCTTCATCTCCGGGGCGACCATCTGGATCAGCCAGTTGTTGGAGACGATGTTGTTGTCGAGGATCTTGCGGAACGCCTCGTCGGAGATGCCGCTCATCGGCCCGTAGTAGGGGTTGGAGGCGGCGTTGCAGCACGAGGATGTCGATCTTGCCGAAGGCCTTGCGGGTCTCGTCGACCAGGCGCTGCAGGTCGTCCTTCGAGGAGATGTTGGCCGGCACGGCGATCGCGTGGCCGGGATACTTGTCGTTGATCTCGGCCGTCACCGCCTCGACCGCCGCAGGCTTGCGCGAGGAGATCACCACCTTGGCGCCGTGCTCGGCCATGCGCTCGGCGATCGCCTTGCCGATGCCCTTGGTCGAGCCGGTGATGATGGCGACCTTGCCGGTGAGGTCGAAGAGCTCGGGAACGCCGGCGCGGGCCCTGGTTTCGGTGGCGACGGACATGGCGCGGCTCTCCCTCAAACGCTCGTTTGATCTGATGCGCCCGAGCTTGTAGACGGCGCCGCCGCGAGGTCAAGCGAGCCTCGCGCGCCGGATTGGAGCCGCCCTCGCGGCGCGCTATAAGGCGCACTCAATCCGGGGAGGACCCACACGTGAAGAAACTTGTTCTGGCGGCCGCGCTCGCCCTTCTGCCTGGCGCCGCGCTGGCGGCGGACCTTTCCGGCGCGTGGAACGTCGCCGGCTCGTTCGATGCGATGGGCATCAAGTACGCGTCGGCCTGCACTCTGGCCCAGGACGCCGGCGGCAAGCTGACCGGGACCTGCCAGGGCACCCAGAACGAGGCCGCGGCCACGACCGGGACGGTGACCACCGGCGCGGACGGCAAGACCGCCGTCGAGTTCGCCTACGACACCAGCTACCAGGGCTCGCCCGTGCACCTCGACTACAAGGGCGCGGTGCAGGCCGACGGCACCCTCGCGGGCACGGTCGACGCTGGCGGCGCCGACGGCACCTTCACCGCTGCGAAAGGCCCGCCGCCGGCGGCGCCGGCGGCCCCGGCGGCGGCGCCGGGTCCGACCAAGTAGGCTGCGGGCGAGCGGCCTTTCGGCGCGGCAACAAGCCGTACCGAATTTCGCCCTATCGTGTGGTGACCCTCGCGCCGGGCCCGCTCGAGAGAGCTTGCGGCCTGGCGCGGGAACTAGAGGGCTGATGGGACGTCTGTTGGGTTTGCTGGTCGCCGTGGCTGTCGCCGCGGCGACGTCCGCTGTGGCAGCGCCGCCCGCAACGACGCCCTCCAAGCCAACGCCGCGCGTCTTCATCAGCCCGTCGGGCGAGCCGTTCCGGCAGTCGCCGGCCGACCCGGACCCGATGAAGGCCTGGTTCGACCAGGTCGACGCCGCCCACAAAGGCTTCATCGACCGCGCCGCCTTCCGCGCCGACGCCACCCGCTTCTTCAGGAAGCTGGACGAGAACGGCGACGGGATCATCGACGGCTTCGAGGTGGCCGACTACGAGTCGAAGATCGTCCCGGAGCTGGCCGAGTGGGCGGAAGGGCGCTTCCCTGGCGAGTTCGGACCGGCGCGCGGCCAGCGCCAGGGCGGCCAGGGCGGCGGCGAGGGCGGGCGCCAGGGCGGCGGCGGCCACGGGCGCGGCGAGCACGGCGGCGAGGGCGCTGAGAGCAGCAACGCCCAGGGCCAGGGCCGCGGCCATGGCCCCGCTCAGCGCGGCATTATGCAGCTGATCGACGAGCCCGAGCCGGTGTCGGGCGCCGACTTCAGCCTCGATAGCCACATCACGTTCGACGAGTGGATGCGCGCCACCGACCAGCGCTTCGAGATCCTCGACGCCAACAAGGACGGCCGCATCACGCTGGACGAGCTGCGCGCCCGCTTCCTGCCGATCAAGAAGTGAGGCAGACCCTCGGTTCGGCATGTCCCGAAATGTCAAATCGCCGCTACGGCCCCTGGGAGGCCCGTACACGCGATTCGTAACGCTACTGGTAGTACCCCAGCCGGGACCCCCGGCGCGGGGCTCCAGCGGCCCTTCCCGGCCCGCAGAAGGGCATCCTGGAGACGAGGCGCCGCTCGGGGCCTGAGCGCGGTCCCGCGCCGCATTTGAAGGGGTCGGCGTTTTTGCCTATATGCCGGCGCTCGCCAGTGCGCCCCGAGAGGTTCGACACGATGATGTTGCTCACCCTGATGAAGGCCAAGCTGCACCGCGCGACGGTGACCCAGGCCGACCTCGACTACGAAGGCTCGATCTCGATCGATGCGGACCTGCTGGACGCCTCCAGCATCCTGCCGCACGAGCAGGTCGACGTGCTGAACATCAGCAACGGCGCGCGCTTCACCACCTACGCCATCGAGGCGCCGCGCGGCTCCAAGGTGATCGGCGTCAACGGCGCCGCCGCGCGCCTGGTGCAGCCGAACGACAAGGTGATCGTGGTCGCCTACTGCCAGATGCCGGCCGAGGAAGCGCGCAACTACGCCCCCACCGTGGTGCTGCTGGACGACGGCAACGCCGTGAAGCGGGCGGCCTAGAGACGATGCGCCGGGCGCTGGCCCCCGTTGCGCTCGCCTTCGCCATGACCGAACTCGTTGCCGGTCTGGGCGCCTGCACGCCGAAGTCCGCGCAGGGCCTTGAGACCAGCCAGCTCGACAACCAGGTCGCCGCCGCGATCGGCGATCCCTCCACCTGCCTGCTGCTGGCCGACGCCAAGACCGGCCAGATGGTCTATCGCTACGGCACGGACTTCAACTGCGCGCGCACCCTGCCGGCCTGCGACTTCTCCGGCGTCCTCAACGCCAAGGCGGCGCTGCAGTACGCGGCGCGTCCCGGCGGCCGCATGGCCAGCTGCTCCAGCGTCCCCGACGGCTCGCGACAGGTCGGCTGGGCCGAGGGCCGCGTGCAGAGCACCAAGCGCGACCTCGACTACTCGGCTGTGATGGAGGGCGAGCGCGCCCTGCCCGGCCACGAGATCAACGCCCGCCTCTTCGACGCCTTCCAGAAAGCCGGGCTGTAAACAGACCCCTCACCTCACCTCTCCCCAACCTGCGGTCGGGGAGAGGGCTACGGATAGTTGGCGGCGGCTGAACAATCCCTCCGCGTCGTCGGCCTCTCAGTAGCCCCCTCCCGCTTGCGGCAGAGGTGAGGTGAGGGTCGCGCCGCGCCCTCGCCACTCAGTGCGCCAACTCGAACTCGCCGGTGATGTCGACGCTGACGGTGAGCTCACCGGTCTCCACCGGGGTCGGCGCTTCGGCGCGGCCGGCGACCATCGCTATCATCGGGCGCGGCGTCGCCTGCCCGGCGGACGCCTCGCTGAGGTTGACCAGGCGGCGGATGTGGTAGCCGGCGGCGTCGGCGAAGATCTGCGCCTTGTCGTCGAGGTCCTTCACCGCGGCGAGGCGCGCGAAGTTGGCGGCCGAGCCGCGATTCTTCAGGCCGAAACTGATCTGGCCGACGTTGGTGGCGCGCGCCGGCGGCCGCGTCGACCAGCTGGCCAAGATGCGTGAGATCCTGCGTCATCACCGTCACCTGGTTGGTCGCCTCGTAGCCGGTGAGCCGCGCCGGCTGACCCTGCGCATAGACGTACTGCGGCGCGACCGAGAGCGTGGAGGTCTGGATGTCCGCCGCCGCGACGCCGCCGGCGCGCAGGGCCGCGACCACCTTGGTCATGTCGGCGGCGTTGGCCTGCATGGCGGCGGCGGCGGTAGGGCCCTGGCTGACCACGCCGAGCTCGATCGTCGCCTGGTCCGGCGGGACGCGCGCCTCGCCGTGGCCGGTGATGTCGAGCGTGGTGGTCCCGAACCGCGCGTCCGACACCGACTGCGCCATGGCCGGGCCGGCGCCGAGCAGCAGCGCGGCGGCAAGGGCGATGCTGAGCGTGGGCTTCATGTCATTCGTTCCTTCGTCCCCCGGATGGGATTTCGTCCATCCAGCCTGACCATGGCATGAACGCGCGGCGTCTTTGAGGGCGGGCGTGGCCATGCTAACCGGCCTCGCCCCGCTGGGCCCGTAGCTCAATGGTTAGAGCCGGCCGCTCATAACGGTCTGGTTGCAGGTTCGAGTCCTGCCGGGCCTAGGGGGCGATCGTCCGATGAAGAGAGCGATGGCCGAGAGCTTCGATCCGACCGCGTTGCCGAGCGCCAAGGCCGCGCGCTACGCCGCGCTCGCCGAGGAGATCGCCGCGGTGCTGGCCGGCGAGACCAACATGACGGCGCGCCAGGCGACGGTGGCCGCGATGCTGGCGGGCGCCTTCGAGCCGTACTTCTGGACCGGCTTCTACCTCGTCGACCCCGAGAAGCCGGACGAGCTGGTGGTCGGGCCCTACCAGGGGACGCTGGGCTGCCTGAGGATCGGCTTCGGCCGCGGGGTCTGCGGGACGGCGGCGGCGGAGCGGCGGACGGTCATCGTCCCGGACGTCGACGCCTTCGAGGGCCACATCGCCTGCAACTCCCGCTCGCGGAGCGAGATCGTGGTTCCGGTGACCGACAAGGCGGGCGCCCTGATCGGCGTCCTCGACGTGGACTCCAGCGAACTGGCGGCCTTCGACGAGACCGACGCAGCGGGGCTGGAACGGATCCTCGCGGCGACGTTCGGGCCCTGAGCCTCGATCGCACCGGGGCTCGTCCGGCTAGATGCCGACCAGCGGCTGCAGCAGCCGAGCGGCGAGACTGCGCGGGACCAACAGGTCGTCGGCGGCGATCAGACAGACGCACTCGCCGTCGCGCGTCACCCTCGGCTGGTGCTCGACGCTCTCGTCGTTCTCGGCGAAGTCGCCGGCGCGATAGATGCGGCCGCGGTCCTTGTAAGCGCCCTTCACCACGCAGACGAACTCGCGGCCGCGGTGGGTGTGCATCGGCACGGCGATGCCCGGACCCACGCCCAGAAGGTAGCTGCGCGCGCCGCCGCCGGCGCTGCGCGGACCGGTGACGTGCGCCACCCAGACGCCGGGCGCGGCCTCGCGCCGCTCGTGCTCGGCGGCGGCCAGCACCTCGGGCGGGACCCGGATCCAGTCCGGCGGACGCGGCGCTTCGGCCGGCGGCGGCGGCTCGAGGTCGAGGCGGGCGAGCGCCTGTTCGAGGGCGTCCGGCGCCAGCTCGGCCGGCTCGATCTCGGCGAGCAGCGCGCCGCCGACCGCCTCGGCGAGGCCCAGCGCCGCGCGGCACGCGGGGCAGACGGCGAGGTGGACCTGCAGCACCAGCGAGCGGCCCTCTTCCAGCGCGCCGCGGGCGAAGTCGAGGATCAGCTCTTCGGACGGATGCTGGGTAGGCGCGGTCATGCCAGATCTCCCAGCAACTCGCGCAGCCGGCCCATGGCGAGGCGCAGGCGCGACTTCACCGTGCCGAGCGGCAAGCCAAGCTCGGCGGCGATCTCGGAATGCGGCTTATCGGAAAAGAACGAGAGCCGCACGACCTCGGCCTGCTCCGGCGGCAGCTTGCCGAGCGCATGGCGGATGCGGCCTTCGGACTGCAGCGCGGCCAGCTGCGCGTCGGGCGCCGGCTCGGCCTCCGGCGCGTCGGTGGGATCGTCGGCGGCGTGGCCGCGCCGCTCGCGCCGGACGGCGTCGATCCGAAGGTTGCGGGCGATCGTGAAGATCCAGGTCGAGGGCGCGGCCTTGGCGGCGTCGAAGGCGCCCGCCTTGCGCCAGACCGCCAGCAGCGTCTCCTGCGCCAGCTCCTCGGCCAGCGGCGGCGGCGCGCCGAGCCGCAGCATGTAGCTCTTCACCCGCGGCGCGAAGTGGCCGAACAGCGCGGCGAAGGCGCTGCGGTCGGCACGCGCGGCGATCGCCGCGATCAGCTCGGCGAAGCGTTCGCCGGCCGGCGCGCCGTCGCTCACGGGCAGGCCCGGCCGGGCCCGCGTCCAGCCGCCTCGATGATCGCCGGGGTCGAATGCGATCGCATGCATGCCGTCTCTACGTCGTCCGGCGCCGACTGGATCACGGCGGCGGGCTGGATCAGGCGGCCGACAAGCGCCGGCGGTCGCTGATCCGCCGGCAAGCCCCCTGCGTAGAGCTTAGCCGAAGACGCGGCCGGGTCCATCGCCCGGGCCGCGCGCCGCCAAGGGACCCATAGCCGTGAACGCGTACTTCGGATCGGCGCCGCTGAAGGTCGCGGTGATCGGGCAGGGCATCGCCGGCATGTCGGCGGCCTGGCTGCTGAGCCAGCGCCACCGCGTGACCGTCTACGAGGCCGAGCGGAGGTTCGGCGGCCACAGCCACACGGTCGAGGCGCCCGGGCCGGGCGGGCCGATCCCGGTCGACATGGGCTTCATCGTCTACAACGAGGCCAACTATCCGAACTTCACCGCGCTGCTCTCCCACCTCGGCGCGCCGACCGCCTTCAGCGACATGTCGTTCGGCGTCTCGCTCGACGACGGCGACCTCGAGTACGCCTCCACCGACCTCGGCACGCTGTTCGCACAGCCCCGCAATCTGCTGCGGCCGCGCTTCTGGTCGATGCTGAAGGACCTGGTGCGGTTCTCCCGCCAGGCGCCCGGCCATGCCTGCGCGCTCGATGCGCGGATGACCAGCCTCGGCGACTACCTCGGCGAGGCTGGCTACGGCCGCCCGTTCCAGGACGATCACATCCTGCCGCAGGCGGCCGCCATCTGGTCGGCGTCGGTGGAGGCGGTGCGCGAGCTGCCGGCGGCGGCCTTCATCCGCTTCTGCGAGAACCACGGCCTGCTGAAAATCGTGGGCAAGCCGCTGTGGCGCACCGTGGTCGGCGGCAGCCGCGAGTACGTTCGCCGCCTCACCGCGCCGCTGGCGGACGTGCGGCTGGGGGTGGCGGCGAGACGCGTCGTGCGGACGCCGGCCGGCGTGCTGGTGGCCGGCGCCGACGGGCGAGCGGAGCGCTACGACCACGTCGTCGTCGCCTGCCACGCCGACGAAGGCCTGAAGCTGCTGGCGCAGCCGACCGCGGCCGAGCGGCAGATCCTCGGCGCCTTCAGCTACACGCAGAACCTCGCGGTGCTGCATTCGGACCCCAGCTTCATGCCGCAGCGCCGCCGGGCCTGGTCGAGCTGGAACTACCTCGGCCTGACGCAGGGCGGCCAAAGCCGCCGCGGCGCGGGGCGCGCGCTCTGCATCACCTACTGGATGAACCTGCTGCAGGACCTGCCGCGCGAGACGCCGCTCTTCGTCACGCTCAACCCGGTGCGCCCGCCCGATCCGGCGCGGACGCTGCGCACCGAGCGCTACGCCCATCCGCTGTTCGACGCGGCGGCGCTGCGGGCCCAGAAGCGCCTGTGGTCGGTGCAGGGCGAGGGCGGCGTCTGGTGGTGCGGCGCCTACTGCGGCGCGGGCTTCCACGAAGACGGCCTGCAGGCCGGCCTGGCGGTCGCCGAGGCGATCGGCGGCGTCAGGCGGCCGTGGAGTGTGCCGAACGAGTCGGGCCGCATCTTCCTGGGCCCCACCGCGGACGCGGCGGCGCTGGAGCGGGCGGCGTGAGCGCCCTCTACGACGGCGCGGTGGTCCACCGGCGCTTCCGGCCGCGCGCCCACAGGCTACGCTATCGCCTCTTCCAGCTGCTGGTCGAGCTCGACGAGCTGCCGGCGCTGGATCGTCGCCTGCGCCTCTTCGGCCACAACCGCCCCGCCCTCTTCAGCTCCTACGACCGCGACCACGGCGACGGCTCCGGCCGGCCGCTGCGCGGCCAGATCGAGGCGCTCGTGGCGCGCGCCGGGCTCCCCGCGGGCGGCGGGCCGATCCGCCTCCTCTGCATGCCGAGAGTGCTTGGCTACGTGTTCAACCCCTTGAGCCTCTACTACTGCCACCGGCCGGACGGCGAGCTGGCGGCGGTGGTGCTGGAGGTGAACAACACCTTCGGCGAGCGGCACTTCTACCTGGCCCCGGCGGCGCGCGGCGCGGTGCGCAGCGCCTGCGCCAAGGCCTTCTTCGTCTCGCCGTTCATGAGCATGGACATGACTTACGACTTCTGCCTGGCCGCGCCGGGCGAGAGCGCCGAGGTCGCCATCCTCGGGCGCGAGGCCGGCGGCGCGCCGCTGATCTTCGCGCGCTTCGCCGGGCGCCGGCGCGCGCTCACCGACGCGGCGCTGCTCGCCGCCTTCCTCGCCCATCCGCTGATGACGCTGAAGGTGATCGCCGCGATCCACCTGGAGGCCGCAAAGCTGCTCGCCAAGGGCCTGCGGTTGCGACCGAAGCCGACGCCGCCGCCGCGCGCCGTCACCGTGGCGACGGCCGCGGGCGCCGACAACGACGACCGCCGCGCCGCCGCGTGACCCCGGGGTCAGTCCGGCCAGAGCTCCTGGACGTCGCCCTTGCGGTTCAGCATCCGCACCGCGCGGTCGACCACGGTGATCAGGTTCCCCACCCGACCCTCGCGCTCGTAGGTGAGGTTGGCGCGCGCCAGGCCCTCCAGCAGGAAGCGCGCCAGATCGCGGCTCGCCTGCAGCCGCGGCCCCTGCCCGGCCTGGGCGATCGCCGCGAACGGCGCGCCGAGCTGCACGCGGTCGAACGCCGCCTGGGCCGGGGCGATGCGTTCGCGCACCGCCGCGTCGGTGCGCCCGACCGCCTCGAGCTCGGCGAACGCCACGAACGGCGGCTCGGCCAGCAGCCGCCAGTAGGCGGCGATGGCGTGGGCGGTGGCGTCGACGCCCGGCGCCGGGGCGGCGGCGGCCGCATCGAACAGCGCCAGGCGCTCGGCCTGCAGGTGCTCGACCACCGCGTCCAGCAGCGCCTCGCGGCTCGGGAAGTGGTAGAGCATCGCGCCGCGCGTGATCCCCGCGGCTTCGGCGATCAGCGCGTTGGTGGCGGCGTGATAGCCGATCTCGGCGAAGAGCCGGGTCGCGGCCGCGAGGATGCGCAAGCGGGTGCGGCGCGACTTCGGCGTATCCTTCATGCGGCGCGTCGGTTCCTGTCGGGCCAACCCCGCGCGGCTCTTACGGGGCGAATCGCGGCGCCGCCAAGTGGGTACGCCGGCATTCGTGACGCCGGAGTCACAAAACCTACAAGCAATCAGCTTATCGCCCGGCCCTGCGCGCCCTTTGGGCGGGGAGCCTCGCGCATGGACGACGAGCTGCTTCAACTGCGCTACCGCAGCGTCTTCATCTCGGACGTCCACCTCGGCACGCGCGGCTGCCAGGCCGAGCTGCTGCTGGACTTCATCCGCTGCGTCTCATGCGACCGGCTCTACCTGGTCGGCGACATCCTGGACGGCTGGAAGCTCAGAGGCGGCTGGTGGTGGCCGCAGGCCCACAACGACGTGGTCCAGAAGATCCTGCGCCTGGCGCGCAAGGGCGTGCCCGTCACCTACATTCCCGGCAACCACGACGAGGTGGTGCGCGGCTTCTTCGGCGTGCATTTCGGCGGTGTAGTGGTGGCCAAGGACGCCATCCATGTCACCGCCGACGGCCGGCGCTTCCTGGTGACGCATGGCGACGAGTTCGACGGCGTGGTGCAATACGCCAAGTGGCTGGCCGTGCTGGGCGACTGTCGCCTACCGCACCGTGCTGATGCTCAACACGCTCCTCAACGTCGTGCGCCGGCGGCTCGGCTTCGGCTACTGGAGCTTCTCGGCCTTCCTGAAGGTCAAGGTGAAGAACGCCCTGCAGTTCATCGAGAACTACGAGATCGCGGTGGCCGACGAGGCGCGCCGGCGCGGCGTCGACGGGGTGATCTGCGGCCACATCCACAAGGCCGAGATGCGCCAGATCGGCGATATCACCTACATCAACGACGGCGACTGGGTGGAAAGCTGCACGGCGCTCGTCGAGCACTTCGACGGGCGGCTGGAGATTCTGGAGTGGGCGAAGCTGCGTTCGTGGTCCATGATCCGGCGCGCCCGCCAACCCCATCGAGGGCGAGCTTACGGAGCCCCTGACCGCCTGATGCGCATCCTGCTGGCTACCGACGCCTGGGAGCCTCAGGTGAACGGCGTCGTGCGCACCTTGACGCGTGTCGTCGCCGAGCTGCGCGAGATGGGCGATACGGTCGAGGTGATCAGCCCCGACCAGTTCCCAGACCTTCCCGCTGCCCGACCTACCCGGAGATCAAGCTCGCGGTCGGCGCCTACGAGAAGGTGCAGGAGCAGCTTCAAGTCGTTCGAGCCGGAGGCGATCCACATCGCCACCGAAGGCCCGATCGGGCTGGCCGCGCGGCGGATCTGCATCGAGTGGAAGCTGCCCTTCACCACCAGCTACCACACCCGCTTCCCCGAGTACGTCTCGGCGCGGCTGCCGGTGCCGCTGGCGGCCGGCTACGCCTACATGAAGTGGTTCCACCGCCCGTCCGGTCGGCTGATGGTGGCGACGCCGACGCTGCGCGACGAGCTCTCGCGGCACGGCTTCCGCAACCTCTCGCAGTGGTCGCGCGGGGTCGACACCGAGCTCTTCCACCCGCGCTGGCGGCAGGGCGGCGAGGACCCCTACGCGGGACTGGCGCGGCCGATCTTCCTCAACGTCGGGCGCGTGGCGGTGGAGAAGAACATCGAGGCCTTCGTCAGCCTCGACCTGCCGGGCACCAAGGTGGTGGTCGGCGATGGTCCGCAACGCGAGGAGCTGGCGGCGCAGTATCCGGCGGTGGTGTTCGCCGGCGCCCGGTTCGGCGAGGAGCTGGCCGCGCTACTTCGCCGGCGCGGACGTCTTCGTCTTCCCTTCGCTCACCGACACCTTCGGCCTGGTGCTGCTGGAAGCGATGGCGTCGGGCACGCCGGTGGCGGCGTTCTCGGCCCCCGGCCCGGTCGACATCATCCCGGGCTCCGGGGCCGGCGTCGTCGCGCCCGACCAGACCACCGGTCTGAAGGAAGCCGCGCTCGCCTGCCTGAAGCTCGACCGTGCGGCGGTGCGCGCCTTCGCCGAGCAGTTCTCCTGGTCGGCCTGCGCCGAGGAGTTCCGCCGCAACCTGCAGCCGTATCCGGAGCCGGAGAAGAGCCGCTTCTGGCGCCGCCTGCGCCGTCTGGCGCGCCTGCGCCGCGGCCCCAAGCGGGTCGATCAATCCGCCTCGCCGCCACAGCCGCAAGCGTGACCGCGGGCGCCGCGCGCCGACCTGTGGTCGCAATGGACTTTACATCCCCGCCCGCTTTCCCTATGTCGCACGGCTCCGGCGGACCCCGTGTCCATTTGCGCTGCTAACGCCGGTCTGGGTTCAACAATCCTTCAGGGGGTTGCGTGAGGTGGGAAGCTACCATACGCCCCTGGACCTGGTCCGTGAGCGGTCCCCGGAACGTCCTGTCGCACTCGTGCGACCGGGCGCCGTGGCCCTAGCGGCGCGCTGGTTCCAGGACAACTTCAAAGGCGACGTTCTCTACGCCGTTAAGGCGAACCCGTCGCCCTGGGTCATCGAGACGCTCGCCGCCAACGGCGTGCGCGGCTTCGACGTCGCCTCGATGCCGGAGATCGAGCTGGTCACGGCGCACGCGCCGGAAGCCCGGCTCGCCTACATGCATCCGGTGAAGAGCCGCGCCTCGATCGCGCAGGCCTACTTCGACTACGGCGTGCGCACCTTCGCGCTCGACGCGGTCGAGGAGCTGGACAAGATCCTCGACGTCACCGGCGGCGCGAAGGATCTCAATCTGATCGTCCGCCTGGCGGTCGACACCCACGGCGCGGCGTACTCGCTGGCCGGCAAGTTCGGTGTCGAGCCCCGCGAGGCTGCGCCGCTGCTGCTCGCCGCGCGCCGGGCCACCGACGAGCTGATGGGCGTCTCGTTCCACGTCGGCAGCCAGTGCATGCGCCCGTCAGCGTTCCAGGCGGCGATGGCGCAGGCCTCGCGCGCCCTGGTCCGCGCCGGCGTCTTCGCCGACGTGGTGGACGTCGGCGGCGGTTTCCCGTCGGTCTACCCCGGCATGATCCCGCCGGACCTTTCCGAGTACGTCGCCGCCATCGACCGCGGCTTCGCCGAGATGATGGTGCACGAGACCTCCGAGCTCTGGTGCGAGCCGGGCCGGGCGCTGGTCGCCGAAGGCTCGTCGCTGCTCACCCGCGTCGACCTGCGCAAGGGCGATGCGCTCTACCTCAACGACGGCTCGTATGGCGCCCTGTTCGACGCGGCGCACACGAAGTGGCCGTTCCCGGTGAAGCTGCACCGGCCGGACGGCGAAGCGAGCGGCGACGCTGAAGCCCTTCCGCTTCTTCGGGCCGACCTGCGACTCGGCTGACGCCATGCCGGGGCCGTTCTGGCTGCCGGAAGACGTCGGGGAGGGCGACTACGTCGAGATCGGCATGCTGGGCGCCTACGGCGTCGCGCTGTCGAGCCGCTTCAACGGCTTCGGCGATATCGAGCTGCGCGAGGTGGACGATGCGCCGATGCTCTCGATGTTCGGCCTCGCCCCCCGCTCCGTCCCGACCCCGCGCTCGGAGACCGCCGACGTCGTCAAGCTGTCGCGGGCGCGTGGCAGGAAGCGGCGACGCAAGTAGCCTCCCTCCCCCTTGAGGGGAGGCGCTAGGGGTGGGGCCTGCGCGCGGCAGTGGCTCGCTATCCCAATGAACTCAACGACCTGATAGACCCCCACCCCCAACCCCTCCCCTCAAGGGGGAGGGGAGCGAGGTTTGCGATGAACGCCCCAACGCCGAATACCAAGGCCGAGCTGCTGAGCAAGACCGTCGAGCATGTCGACATCACCGCCTACGACGCGCGGCCGGTGATCGACGCCATGCGCAAGATGAGCTTTTCCAGCCGCGACACCGCGCGGGCCGCCGACATCCTCGACATGGCGTTGCGCGATGCGGCCTGCTCGCCATGGCTGATCCTGGCCGGCTCGACCTCGGCCGGCGGCTGCATGCACGTCTACCGCGACATGGTGCGGTTCGGCATGGTCGACGCGGTCGTCGCCACCGGCGCCTCGATCGTCGACATGGACTTCTTCGAGGCGCTCGGCTTCAGCCACTATCAGGCCGCCGGTCCGGTCGACGACAACGTGCTGCGCGCCAACTACATCGACCGCATCTACGACACCTACATCGACGAGGAAGAGCTCCAGAACTGCGACCAGACGATCAACGAGATCGCCGACGCGCTCGAGCCGCGCCCCTACTCCAGCCGCGAATTCATCCACGAGATGGGCAGGTGGCTCGCGGCCGGCAACGCGAAGAAGCCCGGCAGCCTGATCCAGACGGCCTACGAGGAGGGCGCGCCCATCTTCTGCCCGGCGTTCGTCGATTCCTCGGCCGGCTTCGGGCTGGTGAAGCACCAGAAGGAGCGGATCGCCGCCGGCAAGCCCTACGTGACCATCGACTCGGTGGCCGACTTCCGCGAGCTGACCGACATCAAGATCGCCGCCGGCGTCACCGGGCTCTTCATGGTGGGCGGCGGCGTGCCGAAGAACTTCGCCCAGGACACGGTGGTCTGCGCCGAGATCCTCGGCATCGAGGCCGAGATGCACCGCTACGCCGTGCAGGTGACGGTGGCCGACGTGCGCGACGGCGCCTGCTCATCGTCGACGCTGCAGGAGGCCGCCTCGTGGGGCAAGGTGCAGACGACTCACGAGCAGATGGTGTTCGCCGAGGCGACCACCGTCGTGCCGCTGATCGCCTCCGACGCCTACCACCGCGGCGCCTGGAAGACCCGCGAGAAGCGCCGCTGGGCGAAGCTGTTCGAGCGGGGTTGAGTCTCAGACCAGCTCGACTCCCCCGCCGTATGCGGCGACAGCGGCATCCGACGTGAGCAGGCGCAGCGGCTCGACACGCGCCTGTGCAACGAGCATGCGATCGAATGGATCGCCGTGTAGCCGGGGCAGTTGCTCGAGCTCCATGACGTGCGCCGGAACGACGTCGAGCACCTGACAACGCGCGCCTGACAGCAGTCGCTGCAGCTCGGCGGCGGAGATCGGCATGTCGTCGGGTCGACCCCGCCGGCGCGCGTGCTTGATCGCGACCTCCCAGAGGCTGACGACGCTGACGTAAAGCGACGCATCTGCATCTGAGACCATCGCCCGCACCTTTGGCGGCAAGCGCGGGCTGTCGGTCGCCGTCCAGAGCGCGATGTGAGTGTCGAGCAGCAGCCTCACGCGTCCTCGTCGCCGTAGAACATTCTAGCGATCTCGTCGTTGAGCGCGTCGATGTTGTCGGGGACCTCGAAGAGTCCCTTGGCGATACCCAGCAATGGCCGCTTGTCCGCCTGGGTGATCGGCACGAGCTTGGCGGCAGGCCGGCCGTTGCGCGCAATGATCACCTCTTTCTCGACGCCGCTTTCGACGGCCTCGACCAGCTTCGAGAGGTTGCTCTTCGCCTCAAGCATGTTGACGGTGGTCACGGGGGCTATCCTTAGCCAGACTTAGCTAAGGTAGCCGTTCGGGCGTCGCCCTGCAAGTCATTCAGATCCCCCCGTAGCGGTCGTAGCCCTGGTCTTCCCAGTAGCCGCCCTGGCCGCCGCCGATGTGGGCGAAGCTCTCGACTGCCTCCAGGCGCATCACGTACTTGGCCTGCTTGTAGCCGAGGTAGCGCTCGGCCCTGAGGCGCAGGGGCGCGCCGTGCGGCACGGTGAGCGGCGCGCCGTTCATCGCGTAGGCAAGGATGGTCTGCGGGTGTTGCACGTCGAAGACGTCGAGCGTCTCGTAGTATTTCGCGCCGCCGAGGGTGTCGGCGCAGTGCAGCACGATGTGCCTGGCCGCCGGCTTCAGGCCCGCCAGGTCCATCAGCGCGCCCATCCGCACGCCGGTCCACTCGCCGATGCAGCTCCAGCCCTCGACGCAGTCGTGGCGGGTGATCTGGGTGCGCGCCGGCAGCGCTTTCAGCTCTTCGAGGCTGAGCGCCAGCGGCCGCTCCACCAGGCCGTCCACGACCAGCTTCCAGTCGGCGAAGCCGCTCGCGACCATCGCCTGGTAGTCGGCGTCGGGCGGATTGATGGTGCCGTTGGCCTTGAAGTTGGCCGTGATGTCGGCCCGCGTGAACTCGCGGGCGAGCGCGCCGCGGCCCAAGAGCCGCTGCACGCGCCGGTTCAGCACCTCGGCGCTGGAGAGCGCCTTCACGATGTCCGGGTTGGTCGCGACCTTCTCGCAGCCGGCGAGCGCCAGCGCGGTCAGGCTTGCGCCCACCCCCGCCAGCCAGCCGCGGCGATGGAGGCTCATGGCGCGTCCCCGAATCGCCGGCGTCGGGCGCGGCGGCGCTGCAGCGGCAGGGATCGGGGCGGGCGCGGGCGCCGGGGCGGGCGGCTCGACCTCGATCGCGTAGCGGCCCGTGATCATCGAGCGGACGTTGTTCCAGGTCCCCGACAGCACCACCATCACGATGTGCACGAAGAAGAAGGCGACGATCAGGCTGGCGACGATGAAGTGGATCGAGCGGGCCGACTGCCGCCCGCCGAACAGCTCGACCAGGAACGGGAAGATGGCGTCGAGGCTCGGCGACATCGTCATGCCGGTCAGCACCATCAGCGGCAGCAGCACCAGCAGCACGCCGAGGTAGGCGACCTTCTGCAGCACGTTGTAGCGCCGCGCCGCCTCGCCCTTCGGGAACCTCAGGCGCAGGTGGTCCCAGATCTCCTGCAGCACGTGGCCGGGCTTCAGCTGGCCCCAGGTCGGCGCGAGGTCGCGGCGCAGGTGGCCGGAGACGACCGCGCTGGCGATGAAGATCGCCCCGTTGACGGCGAAGACCCAGGCGAAGAAGAAGTGCCAGCGGCGGCCGAGCGCCAGAAAGCGCTGCGGCGGGATGGTCAGCCAGTCGGGGAAGCCGCGGGCGCTCCAGACCCCTTGCTCCTTCGATGCGCCGAGGAAGCCGGTGGTGTCGAAGAGCGCCGGGCCCACCTTCGTGACGCCGTGCAGCGCGCCGCCGCTGGCGTAGGCGCCCATCGAGAGCCACGCGTGGCCGAAGTCCGACTGCTGGCCCCAGTAGAGCGCCGGATGCGCGTTGAAGATCTGCAGGCCGGAGAGCAGCAGGAACGCCAGGCTCGCCGCATTGATCCAATGGGTGACGCGCACCATGAGGCTGTGGCGCGCGACGAGCACCTTCTTGGGCCGCTTCCGCGCCGCTGCAGGCGCGCTCGGGTGGCTCTGCGATGCAGCGAGGCTCAACGCCATGGCTCCTCGGATTGGGTCCGGCCCGCCGAGCTTAGCGCAAAGCCCGCGTCGGTGGCGCCGCCGCTCTTCATCGCGGCTGCATCTTCGGGTAGGTAGTTCGCGCCGTCGGGGCGGCCGGTTACCCCAACCTCGTAACCATCGGCGCGGAGCGCACGAAGTACGGACGACGGCGTGACCGACACCGAATCCGGGCTCAAGGCTATGATGCTGCGCGGACTAGCCGGCGATGCCAGCGCGCACGCCCAGCTGCTGGGCGCGCTCAGCGGCTATCTGCGCGCCTATTTCGCGCGCAGGCTCGGGCCCGCGTCGGCCGAGACGGAAGACCTCGTGCAGGAAACTTTGCTGGCCATCCACCTGAAACGCGACACCTATGACCCGCGCCAGCCGTTCACCCCCTGGGCCTATGCGATCGGACGCTACAAGCTCTTGGACCACTACCGCCGTCGCGGCGTGCGCCGCGCCGTGCCGCTGGAGGACGCCGGCGTGCTGATCGCTGCCGAGAGCACGGACGAGGGCGCGACGCGCCGCGACCTCGCCCAGCTGATGGGCGAGCTGCCGCCGCGCCAGCGCGCGCTCATCGAGGACGTGAAGCTGACCGGCTACTCGATCGAGGAGGCGGCGCAGCGCCAGGGCGTGACGCCCGGCGCGGCCAAGGTCGCCATCCACCGGGCGCTGCAGCGCCTCGCCCGCAAGGTGCGGTCATGAGGACCGAGGAGCTCGTCAAGACGCTCGCCGCCGACGCGCCCGCCGCGCCGCCGCGGGCGCTGACGCCGCGGCTGCTGCTCGCTGTGGCGATCGCGCTCGCCCTCTGGCTGGCGCTGATGATCCCCAGCTACGGCATGCCGGCGCAGGCCTCGCCGCACGGCTGGTTCTGGATGAAGAACGCCTACAGCGTCGTGCTGGCGCTGGCCGGCCTCGTCGCGGTGACCCGGCTCGCCCGGCCGGGCGGCCGGATGGGCTGGGCGATCTGGCTGGCGCTGGCGGCGATCGCGGTGCTCGCGATGATGGCTGTGCGCGAAACGATGACCGCAGCGCCGGGCCAGAAGGCGGCGCTGTGGCTCGGCCAAACCTGGACCGTCTGCGCGGCGCGGATCATGTTCTTCAGCATCCCCACCTTCGCGGCGTCGTTCTGGTTCCTGCGGCGGATGGCGCCGACCCGGCCGACGCTGGCCGGCGCCGCGGCGGGCTTCTTCGCCGGGGCGGTCGGCGCAGCCACCTACGGCCTCTACTGCCAGGAAAGCGCCGCGGCCTTCGTGGTGCTCTGGTACACGCTGGGCATCGCGATCTGCGCGGCCATCGGCGCCGGCCTCGGCCGCGGCTGCTGCGCTGGTAGCCTAGGGCGCCGCCACGGCCTCCAGGATCGCGGCGCGGACCAGGTCAGGCCGCTCCATCGGCAGGAAGTGGGTCGTCTCCGGCACGGTGTCGATCCGGATGCGCCCGGTCGCGGTCGAGGCGCTCCAGGCCCTCATCGAGCCGGCCCGGCGAGTCGCGCTCGGCCCGCAGGATGTGGATCGGGCAGCGCGTAGCCTCGAACGCCGCCCAGCTGTCGTGGTCCTGGTGCACGTAGTTGGAGACCTCCCACTCCGGCGTGCAGGCGAGCGTCGACGGTCCCGTCCGGCTGGTCGAGGAAGCCGGCGTCGACGTAGTCGACCAGCATGCGCCTCGCTCCAGGTGCGGAAGGCGCCGCGGCCGCGATAGCTCTCGACCGCCGCCGCCCGGCTCGGGAAGACGCGCCGCCGCTTCAGCGCGCCCTGCACCATCGGCGAGACGCGCCGACCTGCTCGGGCGCGAACCGGCGCGGGCCCGATCGGCCGGATCACCGGGTCAAGCAGCGCCAGCGCCTGCACCCGCTCCGGCGCCTCGGCCGCGGCGAGCAGCGAGGCGGTGCCGCCCATCGAATGGCCGGCCAGCGCCACGCGTCCGATCCCCATCGCGTCGAGGAAGGCCAGCAGGTCGTCCTTCAGGTCGAGCCAGGTGGTGCGCGGGCCGGTCGGTCGCGAGCGTCGTGGCGCCATGGCCGCGCTGGTCGGGCGCGAGGATGCGCAAGGAGGCCGCCAGCGGCTCCAGGATCGTGCGGTAGGCCCGGGCGTTGAAGCCGTTGGCATGCAGGAACACCAGGTCCGGCGCGCGATCGGGCGGTCCGAAGTCCAGGAACGCCATCTCGCCGGGTCCCGCCGGTGGCGCGAGGCTGACGTGGCGCAGGCGCGGCTCGGTGTCGGCGGCGAGGTCGTCCCCAAGCTGATCCAACGGCGCGGCTCCTGGCGGTGTCTGGCGCTCGACTGCTAGGACACGGCGCGCCGCGTAAGTCCATGGCGGGATTAGAGAGGCGACGGATGAAGCTGCGGACGATCGGCTATGAATGCGGCGACCCAGGGCGCGGTGATCGCGGCGCTGAAGGCGGCTGGCGTCGAGGTGCTGATCGACGTGCGCGCCGTGCCCTCTTCGCGCCGCGCCGGTTTCTCCAAGACGCCTGCTGGCGGCCAGCCTCGCCGACGCCGGCATCGACTACGTCCACCTGCGGGCCCTCGGCACGCCGAAGCCGGGCGGCAGGCGGCGCGGGCCGGCCGCGCACGCCGAGATGGTGCGCGATCTACGAGGCGCATCTGACCGAGCCGCAGGCGCAGTTCGAACTCGCCGAGGCGCTGGACATCGCTCGGGAGCGAGCCTGCAGCCCTGCTCTGCTACGAGGCCGACGCCGCGCACTGCCACCGGCGCATCGTCGCCGAGCGGCTGACCGCGCAATATCCGTTCGAGGTGGAGGACCTGCGGCCCTAGCTCAGTGCGCCGGCTTCTTGTCGGCCTGCGGCTGGTCGCCGGCGGTCGCGGCCTGGATCAGGGCGGCGATACGGTCGGTCGAATCGGCGGCCTGGTTCAGCATCTGCATCGGCGCCGAGCCCGGGCGAACCGCGTCGGCCACCTGGCTGGCGGCGGACTGGGCCATGCTGGCGGGAGCGGCGATCTTGGCCGTAGCGGCGGCCGGCGTCCTGATAGATGAAGCCGTAGGTCGGATAACGGTGGTCGAACCGAGGTTGTGCGACGGGTCGTTCCACACCTTCACCAGGCTCCAGTCGCCGTTCGGCGAGACGTCGACCACGGTGACGTTGCGCTCGACGTGGCCGCGGTCGCCGTCGATCAGCGACCAGTTGGCGTGGGTGATCTGGATGACGCGGTCGGTCAGCACCTGGCTCACCACCGCGACGTGGCCGAGCCGCATGCTGCCGGTGGGACGGAAGCACAGCACCGCGCCGGCCTTCGGCACGTAGCCGGTCTGGTAGCGGCCGGCGGCCTGGCTCCACCAGGTCCATGCGTCGCCGAAAATCTGGATGCCGGACACCAGACGGGCGAAGGGAACGCACTGCCAATAGTCGTCGGCGGAAGCGCCGCTGGGCGCGAAAGCAACGACCACAGCCATAATGAGGGCGCCGAGAGAACCTCTCGTTCGTCCAACCATACTTTGGGTGTCTCCCGCCTTGACGCGCTAGGGGATAACCCTGGCTTGCGCGGATGAAAAGAGTCTTTACCGCGCAGTCGCGGTCGCAAAGTTGTGAGCCGGGCGCGAGCGGCGCCATAGTTTCATCCGCTCCCGCGCTGGCTTCTCGATCAGGTGATGGAACGCCGCCGCCAACGGCACCAGTGTAACGACGAACACCAGCCATAGCAACGGTGGTAGCTGCTTGCCGCCGAAGTGCCCGATCTTCACGGCGACATTGACGAAGAGCACCTCCCAGGGGATGCAAACCATATAGACAGAATAGCTGATCTCGCCCAAGTACACGAGGAATGGGTGCGAGAAACGCGTCGACCCCGACTTCGAGACTTGCGCCAGTGAAATAATCAGTCCGCCAAACCCTGAAACGATCAGGGCGTCCGGCGCCTGAAAGCAGGCGGCCGCGATCACGGTGGTGATGAAAAACAGGGCGCCGGCGAGGGCTTTGCGGCTATCGGCCACACCGCTGCGCCAGGCCAGATAGAGCGCGCAGCCGAGCGCGAAGCAGGGAACGATTCGCAACGCGCCCCAGGCGGTCGTCGCCCGGGTCAGCGGATAGCCCGCTATCGCCTGGAACACCGGGTAGAGCACGGCCAGGAAGGCGAGCGCGGCGGCCACCGCGACGCCCGGCCAGCGCCGCATCGCGAGCGTCAGGACGGCGAAGGCCGGGAAGGCCAGATAGGCGAACCACTCGGCCGAGATCGACCACGACGGATGGTTCCAGCCGGCGACCGGCGCGAGGCCCCAGGCCTGGGTGAGCGTCAGGTTGGCCGGCAGCGAGGCGAACGAGAGCACGTTGGGGTCGACCGAGAGGCCGACCGCCAGCGCCGCGCCCGCCATCAGACCCATTCCGATCAGCGTGACGAGGTGCATCGGGTAGATGCGCGCCAGCCTCGCCCACAGGAAGTCGCCATAGCGGAAGCGGCCTTGCTCGAACTGGGGCAGGTAGACGTGGCAGAGAATGAAGCCGGAAAGCACGAAGAAGAGCTCGACGCCCAGGTAGCCCTTGGCGATCAGCGGCGGCGTGTCGGCCACGGCCAGGTGCGGCCAATAGTGGAACAGCACCACCCAGTAGGCCGCGAAGAATCGCAGCGAGGTGAGCGGCTTGATGTTTTGGGCTTCCGCCATGGCGGGCCAGCTGTCTCCGGGCGGGCCACCGCGGCGCGCCGTGACCATCCGAGCAAGCCGCGGGCCAGATGGTTGGCGCAGGGTTAACGAGCGGCGGTCAGAGGAAGCTGTAGGGGTCGACGTCGATCGTCAGGCGCACCGAGCCCGGGACCTTGATCCGCGCGCGCCAGGCGGCGAGGAACGCCTGCAGGTCGACGCCGCGGTCGGCGCGGACCAGGAAGCGCTTGCGGCGGCGCCCGCGCACCAGGCTGAACGGCGGCGTCGGCCGGGCCGAACACGTCGACGCCCTCGGCGTTGGGCGCGGCGGCGGCGAAGTCGCGCACGAACCGCTCGAGCCCGGCGGGGTCGGCGCCGGAGACGATCACCGCGGCCAGCCGCCCGAACGGCGGCAGCCGCGCCGCCTCGCGCTCGGCCATCTCCAGCGCGACGAAGGCGTCGCGATCCTGATGGGTCAGCGCCTGCATCACCGGATGTTCCGGCGCCCAGGTCTGCAGGAGCGCGCGACCGGGCCGCTGCCGGCGTCCGGCGCGCCCGGCGACCTGCGCCAGCAGCTGGAAGGTGCGCTCGGCGGCGCGCAGGTCGCCGCCGCGCAGGCTCAGGTCGGCGTCGACCACGCCCACCAGCGTCAGGTTGGGAAAGTTGTGGCCCTTGGCCGCGCCCTGCGTCGCCACCAGGATGTCGATCTCGCCATCGGTCATCGCCGCGATCAGCGCCCGCGCGGACTCGGCGCCGGCGACGGTGTCGGACGAGAACACCGCCAGCCTGGCCGCCGGGAACAGCGCGCGCGCCTCCTCCTCGACCCGCTCGACGCCGGGCCCCACCGAGACCAGGCTGTCCTTGGCGCCGCAGTAGGGACAGCGCTCGGGCTTGGGCATCGAGAAGCCGGTGAGGTGGCAGACCAGGCGGCCGGAGTAGCGGTGCTCGACCAGCCAGGATTCGGTGTCTGGCGCGCGCAGCCGCTCGCCGCAGGCCCGGCAGAGCACCACCGGCGCGTAGCCGCGGCGATTGAGGAACAGCAGCACCTGCTCGCCGCTGCTCGAGCGTCTCGCGCATCGCCTCGACCAGCGGCGGCGAGAGCCAGCGGCCGGGCTCCGGCGGCGTCTGCGCTTCAGGTCGACCAGGGAGGTCTTCGGCAGCGTCGCGCCGCCGTGGCGGCGGCTGAGCCGCAGCCAGCGGTAGCGGCCGGTCTCGGCGTTCCACAGCGTCTCCAGCGACGGGCGTCGCCGAGGCCAGCACGACCGGCGCCTCGCCCGATCTTGCCCCGCGCCACCGCCAGGTCGCGGGCCTGGTAGATGAAGCCGTCCTCCTGCTTGTAGGAGGCGTCGTGCTCCTCATCGACCACGATCAGCCGCAGCTTCGCGAACGGCAGGAACAGCGCCGAGCGGGCGCCGACCACGATCCGGCACTTGCCGAGCGCGACGGCTTCCCAGACCCGGCGGCGGCGCTGCGGCGGCCAGGCCCGAGTGCCACGCGGCCGGCTCGGCGCCGAAGCGCGCGGCGATGCGGGCGATCACCGCCTGGGTCAGCGCGATCTCCGGCAGCAGGATCAGCACCTGGGCGTCGGGATCGCGCCGCAGCGCCGCGGCGACCGCCTCGAGATAGACCTCGGTCTTGCCCGAGCCGGTGACGCCGTCGAGCAGCGCGACGCCGAAGCCGCCGTCGCCGATCATCGCCTCCAGCTCGCCGAGCGCCGCGGCCTGGCTGGCGTTCAGCTTCGGCGCGCGCCTGGTCGGGGTCGGGCGGCGGGAAGTCGACCGGCGCCTCGCGCAGCGCCTCGGCCAGCACGCCGTCGGCGATCAGCGCGGACACGACGCCTGAGCTCACCCCCGCCGCCCGCGCCAGCGCGGCCGGCGCGACAGTGCGTCTCGGCGGCCGCCGCCAGCACCTTCGCGCGGGCCGGCGTCATCCGCGCCGGCGCCTTGCCGGTGAGCCGCGTCACCCGCTCGGGCCGCTGCTTCGGCGCCGTCGAGCCCGCGCAGCGCGATCGCCAGCGGCTGGCCCGGCTGATCGACCGCATAGCGCGCCGCCCACTCGATGAAGGCGAGGCTCTCGAGCGGCAGCGGCGGGGTCTCGATGCCGGCCGGCCACCGGCTTCAGCGCCCGGTTGCCGCCGGCGCCGTCGCGCAGGCCCGTCACGACGCCGCGCACCAGCCGCGGCCCCAGCGGCGCGGCGACCACGTCGCCCACGGCGAGGCGCCATGGCCTCGGGCTCGGCGTAGTCGAACGCTTCGGGCAGCGGCAGCGGGGATGAGGACCTGGGCGATTCTCATCGGCTTATCCAAGCGTCTTCGCCGAGATTTGGGGCCGCGTCGAGCCGCGCTCTCAAGGCAGCGTTAACGGGTAAGGGTCTTGATATGTTCTCCAGACGGCCGACCCGGGACAGGACGGCCGCAATTGAGGGCGGGGGCCGCGACGTGACCGAGGTTCTGCGTTCGGACGTTCATGAAGTCGGCGAGGGACGAGGCGATCCGCGCCTTTCTCCGCAGCCGCCCGCGATTTCCTGCGCGACGATACCGAGCTCGATGCAGGCGCTCGGCATCCGGCCGGACGGCGGCAAACGTGGTGGATTTCGGCGCCGAGGCGCTGTCGCGCGTCGCCCGCGCCCATCGCCAGGAGAGCAGCGTGCGGCAGCGCCTGGAGGCGACCGCGCGGGACAATTTCGAGGCGCAGGGGCGCACCCACGAGGCGGTGCTCGAGCTGATCGGGACGCGCTGCCATGCGGACCTCGCCTTGACGCTCGACGAGTTGGCGCGCGATCGCTTCGGCCTGGCCGCCGCCGTGGTCGCGCTGGAGGGTCCCGAGCGCGTGCCGGCCGGCTGGCGGGTGCTGGTCGAGGGCCAGGTCGACCTGACGCTGGGCGCCGGCGAGCCCGCGCGGCTCGGCGTCGTCCCAACCGCGCTCGGCCTCTTCGGACCGGCCGCGTCGGCGGTCGGAGTCGTCGCGCTGGTCAGGCTGGCGATCGGCGAGCCGGCCCGCGCCGGCATGCTCGCGTTCGGCGCCGAGAGCCGCCGAGGCCTTCTCCGCCGACATGGGCCACGAGCTGATCGACTTCCTGGCTCGCGTGGTCGAGCGCACGGCCGAGCGATGGCCGCTGGCGTGACGACGACCGCCGCTGCGCCGAGCCTCCGGAGGCGCTGGCGGCGTTCCTCGAGCACCTGGCGCACGAGCGCCGCGCCAGCCCGCGCACCATCGAGGCCTACCGCGCCGCCGGCCTCGCCTACCTCGCCTTCCTGGAGCGTCATCTCGGCGGCGGGCTGGCGCTGGCCGACCTCGGCGCCCTGAGCGCCGGCGACATCCGCGCCTTCCTCGCCCACCGCGCGCGACGCGCCGCTCTCGGCTCGCTCGCTCTCGCAGACGCTGTCGGCGATGCGCACCTTCCACCGCTTCCTCGACCGCCGGCTCGGCGTCGCCTGCCCGGCGCTCGCTCTGGTGCGCGGCCCCAAGGTGGTTCCCGGCGCGCCGCGGCCGGTCACCGAGGACCAGGCGATGGGCCTCCTGACCGAGGCCGGCGACGATCCCGACCGCGAGGACTGGGAGAACGCCCGCGACGCGGCGGTGCTGGCGCTGCTCTACGGCTGCGGTCTGCGGATCTCCGAGGCGCTCTCGCTGAAGCGCGCCGACGCGCCGCTGGGGGCGTCGCTGCGTATCCTCGGCAAGGGCTCGAAGGTGCGCGATCGTGCCGGTGCTGCCGCAGGTGCAAGGCGGCGGTGGACGAATATCTGGCCGCCGCTGCCCTTCGCGCTAGACCCGGACGAGCCGCTGTTCCGCGCCGCGCGCGGCGGGCCGCTGCCGCCCCGGCGCGTGCAGGAGCTGATGGCTCGCTTGCGCGGCCGGCTCGGGCTCTCCGAGCGGGCGACGCCGCACGCCCTGCGCCACTCCTTCGCCACCCACCTCCTGGGCGCCGGCGCCGACCTGCGCTCGATCCAGGAGCTGCTCGGCCACGCCTCGCTCTCCACCACCCAGCGCTACACGGCCGTCGACGCCGCCGGCCTGCTGGCCGCATACTCGAAGGCGCACCCGAAGGGGTGAGGCCAAGGGCGGCGGTGGCAGGATGACCAGCGCGAAGCGGTTGGCGTCCGTTTGGGCGGCGCTCGTTTGCGGGCTAGCCGCCGGCGCAGTGGGCGCGCCATGCCGCGCCGACACGCCTGAGTGGCGGCCGATCGAGACCATGTCCCTCCCGACCGACGCCGTCGGACCGCCCAGCAGCCTCACGATCGAGCGATCCGACGGCCCAGAAGCTCGCGTGAGGGTGACGTTCCGGCGACCGTCGGGAGAGTCCCTTCCCGATTTCTTCGGCGCCGGCCTGGTTCCGCTTCGCGAGGGCATGGCGGCCGACCTCATGGCCAGCGACCGGCTGCGCTCGGACTATGTGTTCAGCAGTTCGAAGCTCGACCGTGCGCCTGGCAAGCGCGTGTTGATCCTGTTCGGCGGACCGGACCCGCCGACGATGCATCTGATGATCGTCGGGCCCACCACCTTCGAGACCTACGGCGGCGGCGTCTTCTTCCTGACCAGGGTCGTGCACGCTGGACCGCGCGTGGAGCTGATCGGTCGCCGCGCGCCTGCCAGGCCGGCGGGCCGGTGCCGGGCGACCTACGCGCCGTACGCCGTGCTGGCGTTCGAAGAGGCGAAGGACTCCAGCCTCGACTACTCGCCCGGCTTGAGCCGCGCCTACAACCGCGCCCACTATGTCTGGGCGGGGCCAAGGCCGCGGAGGGACTTGGTCGTGGATACCTGCGGGCGGCCGCGCCTCGTCAGGGCGCCCGCGATCTGATCCAGGCCGCGAACTCGGCGATCGCGCTTGGCCGCTGGCGCCGAGCTGCGCGAAGAAGGGCCAGATGTGGACCATGTCGCGGCCAGATGCGCAGCGTCACGTCGACCTCGGCGAAGCCGGCGCGCTCGGCGAGCAGCACCGAATTCGCACATCAGCACCTCCTCCGAGCCCACCTGGATCAGCATCGGCGGCAGGCCGGCGAGGTCGGCGAACACCGGCGAGGCCAGCGGCGCGTTGGGGTCGTGCCCGCCCAGGTAGTTGTCGGCGAAGTCGTCGATCCCGGCCTGGGTGATGATGAAGTCGGTCTCGGCCTTGGCCTGGTAGGCGGGGCTCTTGTTGGTGAGGTTGGCCCAGGGGCTGACGAGGTGCAGGCCGGCAGGCAGCGGCAGGCCGGCGTCGCGCGCCGCCACCGCCGTCGCGACGGTCAGGCCGCCGCCGGCGCTGATCGCCGCCGATGACCGTGCGGCTTCGGATCGCGGCCCTCGGCGAGGAAGGCGCGCCAGGCGGCGACCGCGTCGTCTACCGCGGCTGGGAACGGATGCTCGGGCGCGAGGCGGTAGTCGACCGTGTAGGCCGTGGCGGCCGACGCCTCGCCCATCCGCGCCGCCCAGCCGCGGTGGCTGGCGCAGCCGCCGATGCAGTAGCCGCCGCCGTGCAGCCAGAAGATCGTCGCGCCCGCCCTCGGCGTTCCTGGGCGTGATCCTCTCGGCTGGCACGCCGCCCAGCGTCATCGGCTCGACCGTTGCTTCCTTCGGGCAAAGGCGCGGCCGCGCCCATGGCGTCGATCTGCATCCGTCGCTCTGGCCAGGTGGGCGGCGGCGCGCCCGGTTGCGGCTGGATCGCCGCGAACATCTCGCGCATGGCGGCGACTTCGGGGTCCTTCCAGGTGGGCATGGCGGTTCCTCCGGCGTCCGTTTGCGCACAGACAGGGAGACTTCACGCTGCGGCGGTCAAGCCTGCACCAACCGCCATGCCTATCGGCAGCTCAACGACGGTCGACCGCCGGTCACTTCACGCCTGCATCGTCCAGCCTTCGACGCCCATCGCCGCCTGCCGCGAGGCCTCGGAGCGGGTCGGGTGCGGGTGGCAGGTGCGGGCGACGTCCTCCGAGGCCGCCGCGAACTCCATGGCGACGCAGTATTCGGCGATCAGCTCGCCGACGTCGGGGCCCACCATGTGCACGCCGAGCACGCGGTCGGTCGCCGCGTCGGCCAGCACCTTCACGAAGCCCTCGGCCTCGTGGTTGACCTTGGCCCTGGCGTTGGCGGTGAACGGGAACTTGCCGACCTTGTAGGCGATGCCCGGCCGCCTTCAGCTCCTCCTCGGTCTTGCCGACCGAGGCCACCTCCGGGAAGGTGTAGATGACCGAGGGGATCACGTCGTAGTTCACGTGGCCGGCCTTGCCGGCGATGATCTCGATGCAGGCCACCGCCTCGTCCTCGGCCTTGTGGGCCAGCATAGGCCCGAGGGTGACGTCGCCGATCGCCCAGACGCCGTCCGCGCCGGTGCTGAAGTGGTCGGTTTCGATGAAGCCGCGCGGGTCCGGCGTCATCGCCGACGCTCTCCAGGCCGAGGCCCTCCGTGTACGGACGGCGGCCGATCGCGAGCGAGCACATAGTCGGCGGTCAGCGTCTCCGGCCGCGCCGCCGGCGACCGGCTCGACGGTCAGCTCGACCTGCTTCGCGCTCGCCTTCGCGGCCGGTGACCTTGGAGCCCAGCTTGAAGACGATGCCCTGCTTGGCCAGCGCGCGCTGGAAGGTCTTGGCGGTCTCCTCGTCGACGCCCGGCGTGATGCGGTCGAGGAACTCCACCACGGTCACCGCCGAGCCCAGCCGACGCCAGACCGAGCCCAGCTCCAGCCCGATGATGCCGGCGCCGATGACGATCAGGCTCTTCGGGACCTCGGGCAGCGGCAGCGCGCCGGTGGAATCGACGATGCGCTTGCTGGTCGATCGCCACGCCCGGCAGCGGCGCGGGCTCCGAGCCGGTGGCGATGACGATGTTCTTGGCGTCTCCAGCGTCGCGACGGCGCCGTCCGCGGCTGGTCACCTCGACCTTGCCCGGCCCGGCGATCTTGCCGGCGCCCTTGACCCAGTCGACCTTGTTCTTCTTGAACAGGAACTCGACGCCCTTGGTCAGCTGGGCCACCGAGCCGTCCTTCTGGGCCATCATCGCCGGCAGGTTCAGCTTCGGCGTCACCTCGATGCCGAGCTCGGCGAAGTCCTTGGCCGCCAGCTCGTAGAGCTCGGAGGCATGCAGCAGCGCCTTGGACGGGATGCAGCCGACGTTGAGGCAGGTCCCGCCCAGCGTGGCGCGCTTCTCGACGCAGGCGGCTTTCAGGCCCAGCTGCCCGGCGCGGATCGCCGCGTTGTAGCCGCCCGGGCCGCCCCCGATGATGACGACGTCGTATTGCGCCATGCGCTTCGCCTAGCCTCCGCCTGCACCGCAAGGGGCCGGATATAGTCGCTTGTCAGGCGAAGGTCAGGGGGTGATGGCCGGCGGCCCCAGCCCGCCGATCAGCCGCGCGAGGACCCAGAGCAGGAACGGCGCGCCGAGCAGGATCATGGCGATGAGCCGCATACCGCGGTCGCGGGTTCGCCGCGTCTCGCCAAGCGAGGCGGCCCACGGCCCCATCTCGTCCGGCTCGCCGAGGCCAGGACTGGCCCGCAGCGCGTTCAGGATGTCGCGCGCGGCCGCCGATCTGCTCCTCCGGCGCCATGATGCCGGTAGCCGCCGAGGCGCCTCGATCACCGGCGCCTCGACCTGGCCGAAATTGCCGTCGAACACCTCGGCGTCGATGCCCGCCGGAGCGCAGCGCGCCCGACCGCGATGTGGGCCTCCATGCAGGCTGGGGATGCGCGTGACGACGGCGAGGGCCATGCCACGCGCGCCCCCTAGACGTCCAGCAGCAGGCGCTGCGGGTCCTCGATGTACTCCTTGACCTTGACCAGGAAGGTCACCGCGCCCTGGCCGTCGACCACGCGGTGGTCGTAGGAGAGCGCCAGGTACATCATCGGCCGGATCACCACCTGGCCGCCCACCGCCATCGGCCGGTCCTGGATCTTGTGCATGCCGAGGATGCCGGACTGCGGCTGGTTGAGGATCGGCGTCGACATCAGCGAGCCGTAGACCCCGCCGTTGGAGATGGTGAAGGTGCCGCCCTGCAGGTCGTCCAGCGCCAGCGTGCCGTCGCGCGCCTTGGCGCCCAGCTCGGCGATCGCCTTCTCGATCTCGGCCAGGCTCATGGCGTCCGCGTCGCGCACCACCGGCACCACCAGGCCGCGCTCGGTGCCGACCGCGACGCCGATGTCGTAGTGGTTCTTGTAGATCAGGTCGGTGCCGTCGATCTCGGCGTTGACCGCCGGCACCTCCTTCAGCGCCGCGACGCAGGCCTTCACGAAGAAGCTCATGAAGCCGAGGCGCACGCCGTGGCGCTTCTCGAAGACGTCCTTGTAGTGGCTGCGCAGGGCCATCACCGCGCCCATGTCGACCTCGTTGAAGGTCGTCAGCATGGCGGCGGTCTCCTGCGCCTCCTTCAGGCGCCGGGCGATCGTCTGGCGCAGGCGCGTCATCCGCACCCGCTCCTCGCGCTCCTGCGGCGGCCGCGGCGGGGCGGGCGGGGCGGGCGCCGGCGCAGCGGGGCGGCCGGCGCGGGCGCGGCTGGGCGCGCGCTTCGAGCGCGGCGAGCGCGTCGCCCTTGGTGATCCGGCCGTCCTTGCCGGTGCCGGCGATGGCGGCGGGATCGAGCCGGTTCTCGGCGACGATGCGCTGCACCGACGGCGCCAGCGGCCGCTCGGGCTCGGCGGACTTGGCCGGCGTCGGGCGCGGCGGCGCTCGGCGGCGGGCGCGGAGGCCGCCATGGCGCGGCGCCGGCGTCTTCGCCTCGGCGGCGGCCGGCTGCGCGGCTGGCTTGGCAGGGCGGCGCCGGCGGCGCTGATGTGGCCCAGCACCTGGCCGGGCTCGACCGTGGCGCCTTCCTCGGCGGCGATGTCGGCCAGCACGCCGTCCTCCGGCGCGGCCACCTCGAGGTTCACCTTGTCGGTCTCCAGCTCGACCAGCACCTCGTCCTTGGCCACCGCGTCGCCGGGCTTCTTGGCCCAGCGCGCGACAGTGGCCTCGGTGACCGATTCGCCGAGCGCCGGGGTCATGATGTCGGTCATCGAGACGGGCTCCTTCCTCAGATCCGCCGCGGCTTGCTGAGAGCTCGATCTCAGGGCGAACGTTTCAGGCGAACGCCTGGCCGAGGAAGGTCTGCAGCTCCTTCATGTGCCGGCTCATCAGGCCCGCGGCGGTGGAGGCCGAGGCCGGCCGGCCGACATAGCGGGCGCGCTTGGCCGCGATCTTCATCTTGGCCAGGGTGAGCTCCAGCCACGGGTCGACGAAGGTCCAGCCGCCCATGTTCTTCGGCTCTTCCTGGCACCAGACCAGCTCGGCGTTCACGAACCGCGAGAGCTCGGTGGTCAGCGACTTCACCGGCCAGGGATAGAACTGCTCGAGCCGCATCAGGTAGACGTCGTCGATGCCGCGCTTCTCCCGCTCGTCGAGCAGGTCGTAGTAGACCTTGCCCGAGCAGAGCACGACGCGGCGGATGTCGGCGTCGGGCGCCAGGCGGATCGTCGGTGTGGCGGCCGTGCTCGGCGTCGTCGTGCAGCACGCGGTGGAAGGCCGAGCCCTCGGCGAAGTCGGCCAGCGTCGAGACCGCCTTCTTGTGCCGCAGCAGCGACTTCGGCGTCATCAGGATCAGCGGCTTGCGGTAGTCGCGCAGCAGCTGGCGGCGCAGGACGTGGAAGTAGTTGGCCGGCGTCGTGCAGTTGGCGACCTGGATGTTGTCCTCGGCGCAGAGCTGCAGGTAGCGCTCCAGCCGCGCCGACGAGTGCTCCGGCCCCTGGCCCTCGTAGCCGTGCGGCAGCAGCATGACGAGGCCGCTCATCCGCAGCCACTTGCGCTCGCCCGACGAGATGAACTGGTCGATCAGCACCTGGGCGCCGTTGGCGAAGTCGCCGAACTGGGCCTCCCAGAGCGTCAGGGTGTTCGGGTCGGCGAGCGAGAAGCCGTACTCGAAGCCCAGCACCGCCTCTTCCGACAGCGCCGAGTCCAGCACCTCGAAGTGCGCCTGGCCGGGCCGCAGGTTGGAGAGCGGCGTGTAGTGCTCCTCGGTGGTCTGGTCGACGATGTCGCAGTGGCGCTGGGTGAAGGTGCCGCGCACCGAGTCCTGGCCGGACAGCCGCACCGGATAGCCCTGGTCGAGCAGGGTGGCGAAGGCGAGGTGCTCGCCGGTGGACCAGTCGATGTTCGTCGCCGGACTCGATCGCGGCGCGGCGGTTCTCGATCACCCGGCGCACGGTCTTGTGGACGTCGAGCCGGCCGGGCAGGGTGGTGAACTTCAGGCCGAGATCGCGCAGCTTCTGCATCGGCACGGCGGTGTCGCCGCGCAGCTCCTCGTGTTCGGGCGAGATGCCCGCCCACTTGCCGTCCAGCCAGTCGGCCTTGTCGGCGTGGTAGGTCTTGCCGGCCTCGAACTCCGTTGTCGAGGAAGGCGTCGAACTCGGCGATGAAGCCCTCGAACTCCTGTCTGGGTGATCACGCCTCTCGTCGATCAGCCGCTGGCCGTAGAGCTCGCGCATCGTCGGATGGTGCTTGATGGCCAGGTACATCAAGGGCTGGGTCATCGTCGGATCGTCGCCCTCGTTGTGGCCGAACCGGCGATAGCAGAACATGTCGATGACCACGTCCTTGCCGAACTGCTGGCGGTATTCGGTGGCGACCTTGGCGGCGTAGGTCACCGCCTCCGGGTCGTCGCCGTTGGCGTGGAAGATCGGCGCCTCGACCATCAGCGCGGTGTCGGACGGATAGGGGCTGGTGCGCGAGTAGCGCGGGCTGGTGGTGAAGCCGATCTGGTTGTTGACGATGAAGTGGACCGCGCCGCCGGTGCGGTAGCCCTTGACGCCCATCAGGTTGAAGCACTCGGCGATCACGCCCTGGCCGGCGAACGCGGCGTCGCCGTGCAGCAGCAGCGGCAGCACGTGGCCGCGGCCGGTGGTGGGGTTCTCGCGCAGCGCGAAGGCCTGCTTGGCCCGCGCCTTGCCGAGCACCACCGGGTTGACGATCTCCAGGTGGCTGGGGTTGGCGGTGAGCGACAGGTGCACCGAGTTGTCGTCGAAGGTGCGGTCCGACGAGGCGCCCAGGTGGTACTTGACGTCGCCCGAGCCCTCGACGTCCGACGGCAGCGACGAGCCGCCCTGGAACTCGTGGAAGATCACCTGGTAGGGCTTGCCCATCACCGCGGCGAGCACGTTGAGGCGGCCGCGGTGCGGCATGCCGATGACGATGTCGCGCACGCCCAGCGCCCCGCCGCGCTTGATGATCTGCTCCAGCGCCGGGACCATGATCTCGCGCGCCGTCGAGGCCGAAGCGCTTGGTGCCGGGGAAGCGCTTGTGCAGGAAGCGCTCGAAGCCCTCGGCCTCGATCAGCTTCTTCAGGATGGCGATCTTGCCCTCGCGGGTGAAGGTGATCTCCTTGTCGCGGCCCTCGATGCGCTGCTGCAGCCAGGCCTTCTCGGCCGGATCGGTGATGTGCATGTACTGCACGCCGACGTTGCCGCAGTAGGTGCGCTTCAGGATGCCGAGGATCTCGCGCAGCGTCGCGGTTTCCAGCCCCAGCACGAAGTCGAGGAAGATCGGCCGGTCGTAGTCGCTCTCGGCGAAGCCGTAGCGGGCCGGATCGAGCTCGGAGGCGTCGCCCTGCGTCACCGCCAGGCCCAGCGGGTCGAGGTTGGCGCGCAGGTGGCCGCGCATGCGGTAGGCGCGGATCATCATGATCGCGCGCAGCGAATCGAGCGTGCGGGCGCGCACCTCGTCGGGGCTGGCGGCGGGCTGCGCCGCGCCGATCTTGGCCTCCAGCTTGGCGTCCAGCGCCGGCCACAGGCCGTCGATGGCCGACAGCCAGTCGGGCCTGGGCTCGGCGACCGGCGCCGGCGTCCACGGCGGCGGCGCGGCGCGCCTTGACCACGTCGTCGACCTTGTCGCGCAGCTGCGCGAAGAAGGCGCGCCAGGAGGGCTCGACCGAGCTCGGGTCGGCCGCCCACCTGGCGTGCAGGTCTTCGACGAAACCGGCGTTGCCGCCGTAAAGGAAGGAAGTCTCGGCCAGAACCTCGTTCAGCCGTCCAGCGTCGTCCGCCATTGTCCTCTCACTTGGGCCGCCCGGGCCTTCAGCGAGGTCCGGGCGCGGCCCGTTACATAGTTACGACCCCGGATCGCCAACAGCGATCCGGTCGATGGTTAGGACGTGACCCGGCTTTGCCGATCTAGGCGCCTTTCAGCACCTCGACCAGGGTCTCGCCCAAGCGCCGCCGGCGACGGCGAGACACGCGGATGCCCGCGGCCTCCATGGCGGCGATCTTGTCGTCGGCGCCCCCCTTGCCGCCGGAGATGATCGCGCCGGCATGGCCCATCCTGCGGCCCGGCGGCGCGGTCCTCCCGGCGATGAAGCCCACCATTGGCTTCTTGGTCTTTGAAGATTTGATGAACTCGCGCCGCGTCCTCCTCGGCCGCGCCGCCGATCTCGCCGATCATGATGATCGACTCGGTCGCCGGATCGGCAAGGAACATCTCCAGGATGTCGATGAATTCGGTGCCCTTGACCGGATCGCCGCCAATCCCGACCGCGGTTGTCTGTCCGAGGCCCACCTGGCGTGGTCTGGAACACCGCCTCGTAGGTCAGCGTGCCCGAGCGCGAGACCACGCCCACCGAGCCCTGTCTTGAAGATGTTGCCGGGCATGATGCCGATCTTGCACTGCGTTCGGCGTCAGCACGCCCGGGCAGTTGGGCCCGATCAGCCGCGACTTCGAGCCGGAGAGCGCGCGCTTCACCTTGATCATGTCCTCCACCGGGATGCCCTCGGTGATGCAGACGATCAGCGGCACCTCGGCGTCGATCGCCTCGAGGATGGCGTCGGCGGCGAAGGCCGGCGGCACGTAGACGGCGCTGGCGTCGCGCCGGTCGCCTCGACCGCCTCGGCCGACCGTGTCGAACACCGGCAGGCCGAGATGGGTCGTGCCGCCTTTGCCGGGCGTGACGCCGCCCAGCATCTTGGTCCCGTAGGCGATCGCCTGCTCGGAGTGGAAGGTTCCCTGCGCGCCCGTGAACCCCTGGCAGATCACGCGCGTCTCCGTGCCGACGAGAATGGACATGAGGCTCTTTGCTTTGATTTCCCGAACGCCGCGCTCGAAGAGCGCCGGCGGCGGCCATCCCATAGGCGATGCGTCGCCGCGGAGCAAACCCCGCGCGCCGGCAGGCGCCGCAATTGCGAGCAACCGGCTGTCCGGGCAGCGCTGCGACACAATTTCACGTTGCTGCGGCCGCTGGCGCGACCCAGGGTGAGTCCCGGGCTAGGCATGTTGTCTCCAGTCCGTCGCCAACCTCCCCAAGGAAACGGCGGGCGGCCCAGAGCCCGGCGAGGCGACTCGCCGGGCTCTCTCCTTATTCGGCGGGCGGGACCTTCTGGAACAAGGTCAGCTTGGCGCGGTCGAGGCCGTGCTCGCGGGTGAGCTCGATCCGCATTGCCTGTCGCATCGGCGCCGCCCGCCTCGACCGCCTTCAGCGCCGCGTCGTCGCTGTCGGCGCGAGGCGCCCTGGGCCGCGCCGCTCAGCCAGACCGTCGCCGCGTCGGTCTTGGAGGCCGGCGCGCCGTAGAAGTCGGTGAAGTAGGCGGCGAGGTCGGCGCCCGACCTGGCTGGTCCGAGGCCACGTTGCAGCGGAAGTAGCGCACTCGGATGCGGGCTTGGCGGCGGTGACGACGCCGCTCTGGATCGTGGCTTCGACGTAGGCCGAGAGGTCGCCGTCCTGGTGCGTCATCCGGCTCTCGCCGCCGGCCTCGCGCTTGTAGCCGTCCGGATGCTCCAGGTAGCCCATGAACCTCGGCCAGCCCCAGACCTCGCCGTGCTCGGCGACCGCGGCGGCGTCCGGCGCATCGGCGCGGCAGAGCTCGAAGAGGCCGCGCGCGGTGGTCTTGCTCCAGGCCAGCACGTCGGCCTCGTCGGCCAAGGCCGGCCCGCCCGCTGCATGAGCGCGTGGCGGCGCCGAGCGCCGCTATCAGACCACGCAAAGCCATCGGCTGGTCAGCTCCGGCGGCCGCGCCGAAGCGGCCGCTACTTCGAATAGGCGGTGTAGACCATGATGCCGGCGTCGGAGTCCTGCTGGAACTTCAGGATGACGAAGCCGCCGGCATTGAGCGCGGCGTTGAGGCCGGCTTTGTCGACATGGTTCGGCGCGCCGGTCGCCAGCTTCACGTAGTAGACCGCCAGCGTCGCGTTCGGGCGCGGCGTCCGGCGCGACGCCGCCGAGCCAGGTCTTGCCTTCGCCGATCAGGGCGGGGTCGGCCTTGCTGATGGTGAGCTTGCAGGTGTCGACCTTCACGTCGCCGCCCTTGGTGTGGCTGCAGGCCGCGGCTGACCAGCAGCGTGAGGTTCGAGCCGTCCGACGAACTTCGCGCGCGCCGCCTTGTCGGTGACCGAGACTGGCCCTTCGCGTGTCGGCGACGACTGCGGTGTCGGTCCAGCCGTCGGCGTCGGCCGCCTTCAGCGCCGCCAGATAGTCGCCGCCGGTGCGACCAGCAGACCTTCTGGAACGCGTCGAAGGCCGGATCGTCCAGCCCTTGCGCGTGGGCCACGGACAGCGGGACCGCGAGCATGGCGGCGCAGGCGGCGAGCGAGAGGAGGCGTTTCATGGCGAACCCTGGACCTTCGTGATCATCGTTGTGTGTTGAACTACCCTTTGGCGGCCCTCTTTGGCGGAGGCAAGGCGCCTCTCGCCGCAGCGCCTGCGCCTCAGGCCGCCGCCTTCACCGCGGCGACGATCTTCTCCGCCCCGTCGGCAAGGTCGTTGGCGGCGATGACGTTGAGGCCGCTCTCGGCAATGATCTGCTTGCCGAGGTCGACGTTGGTGCCCTCCAGGCGCACGACCAGCGGCACCTTCAGGCCGACCTCCTTGACCGCCTCGACCACGCCCTCGGCGATGATGTCGCAGCGCATGATGCCGCCGAAGATGTTGACCAGGATGCCCTTCACGTTGGGGTCGGCGGTGATGATCTTGAAGGCCGCCGTCACCTTCTCCTTGCTGGCGCCGCCGCCGACGTCGAGGAAGTTGGCCGGCTCGGCGCCGTAGAGCTTGATGATGTCCATCGTCGCCATGGCCAGGCCCGCGCCGTTGACCATGCAGCCGATCTCGCCGTCGAGGGCGATGTAGGAGAGCTCGTGCTTGGAGGCCTCGATCTCCTTCGGCGTCCTCCTCGGTGATCGTCGCGCAGCGCCACGATGTCGGGGTGGCGGAAGAGGGCGTTGTCGTCGAAGCCCACCTTGGCGTCGAGCACCTTCAGGCTCGCCGTCGGCGGTGGCGATCAGCGGGTTGATCTCCAGGAGGCTCATGTCCTTCTCGACGAACGCCTTGTAGAGCTGCCGGCAGCAGCGCGCGCGCCTGCTTGGCGGTGTCGCCGTTCAGGCCCAGCGCCTCGCGCCAGCAGCAGGCCGTGATGCGGCCAGACGCCGGTCGCCGGATCGATCGTGAAGGTGTGGATGCGCTCCGGCGTCGCGTGGGCGACCTCCTCGATGTCCATGCCGCCCTCGGTGGAGGCCACCACCGCCACGCGGCTGGTCTCGCGGTCGACCAGCAGCGAGAGGTAGTATTCCTTGGCGATCGAGGCGCCTTCCTCGATGTAGAGGCGGCGCACCACGCGGCCCTTCGGCCCGGTCTGGTGGGTGACGAGGGTCATGCCGAGCATCTTGCCGGCGATCGTCGCGCACCTCGTCGATCGAACGGGCGAGCTTGACGCCGCCGCCTTTGCCGCGGCCGCCGGCGTGGATCTGCGCCTTCACCACCCAGACCGGACCGCCCAGCTTCTCGGCCGCCGCGACCGCCTCATCGACCGAGAAGGCGGGATAGCCGCGCGGAACCGGGACGCCGAACTCGGCGAGGACCGCCTTGGCCTGGTGCTCGTGGATGTTCATGAAGGCCTTTGGATCTCGGGGGTTCAGGAGGCGGGCCTTATAGGAACCGCCCGGCGGCAATCGCAAGCGCGGCGGACGCCTTAGGGCGCCGGACCGGCGCCGCTGACCACGGTCAGCGACATCGCCGGCAGCACCAGCGTCCGGCCGGCCCGCAGGTCGTAGCGGACCGGCGGCAGGTCGCGGGACGGGCGGCTCGCTTCGCCGCGGTCGAGCCAGGCGTACTGGGCCGGCGAGTACTGCACGACGCGCACCAGGCCGCGCGAACGGCCTGCCGCCCGGCGCCCGCCTGGAACGCGATCGGCGCAGCGTGGGCGCGCGCGCTCGTCGCGATTGACCAGCATGACCGACCATCGGCCGTCCGGGGCTGAGCAGCGGATAGGCGGTGACGTAGGGCCGGCCCTGCGGATCGGCGAGCGTCGCGCGGGCGCCGTAGAGCCGGTGCGGCGCATCGCCCGGCGCGCCCCAGTCCTCGGCCATCATCCGCTCGGCGAAGAAGACCGGCATCGGCCAGCGCGCGCGGCCGTCGTCGCCGCCCGTTTCCCAGAGCATCATGTTGCCGTAGCCGGCGCAGCGGAACTTCTGGTTGGCGGGGTCGTCCGGCGGGTAGCCGAACATGTAGGCCGCCGCGCCGCCGCGGCTCAGGAAGTGGCCGACGATGTCGGCGGCCAGCAGCGCGCTCGGCGCCTCCGACATCTCGCGGCCGGAGAACGGCGAGAAGCCGTACTCGCTGATGATCCACGGGATGGAGGTCGGCACTCCCTCGGCCGCGAGCCGGGTGAGCGCGCGGTCCATCCGGCGCGTCCCCGCGCGCAGCAGCGGCCCGGATGGCGCGCAGACGTCCTCGAACGCGTAGTCCTCGAACGAGAAGAACTGCAGCTCGCTCAAGGCGCCGCGCGCCTTCAGCTCGGCCACGAAGCGGCCCGCCCAGCCGTCGCCCTCTTCGGTGTCGGGCCAGAGCCCGGTGAACGGACCCTGCATGCTCGGGCCGCCGAGCTTCAGGGCCGGATCGACGGCGTGGATCGCCGCGGCCGCCTCCAGGTAGAGGTCGGCGTAGTCCTCGGGGCGGATGAACTGGCCGTCCGGCTCCTCGCCCAGTTCCAGGGCGTCGACCGGCCAGCCGCGGCGCTCGATGTAGCGAACCTCGGCGGCGCCGTCCTCGGGGGTGTCGTGCCAGATCCCGACCGGGATCATCATCGGGCCGCCGCCCGAAAGACCGCTGGCGAAGACGAAGCCCAGGCCGGGCTGCTCGGTGGCCGGATCGCGGTCGACCGCCCGGTGCCAGGGATCCGTGGAGGAGACCTGGGCGAAGGTCTGGGTGAAGCGCGAGGGGCCGTGGCGGACCGCGTCGCGGAAACGGCCGTCCGCGCCCAGCACGCCGACGCCAACTTCGCGCACGGCATAGCCGAGGCGGTCGCGGATGTCGGTCGAGTCCGGCGGCCCGCTCTCCGACGACTGCAGCATCAGGATACGGATGAAATGCGAGGCGATCGGACGATCGGCGAGCCGCATCACCGCCTCGCCGGGCGCGCCTTCGACCGTGACGTCGCCGAGCGGGAACGTGGTCCAGCGGCCCGGATCGTCGACGGTCTGCTTGCCCTCCTCGAAGCCGTCATCGCCGTCCCAGTACTGCACGAGGAAATGGCGGGCGAACGGCTGGCCCCAGAGGATGCGCGCCGCGTCGAACCGGGTCAGCTTCGGAAACGACAGCACGATCCACTGCGGCCGCGAGGCGGCGAGCCCGGTGAAACGCCGGTCGAGGTAGGGATTGCTCTTCCAGAACGAGGCTGGATCGCCATCATCGAGGCGCGAATAGCCGGTGTTGTTGGCGTTATCGATGGTGTCGCCGCGGCGCGGCAGGCTGTAGCCCCAGGTGACCTTCGGGTCCCGGCTGGGGTTGTCGCTGCCGGTCCAGTAGCCCTGATGGCGGACCGGGTCGCTCCAGGTCCCGTCCTCGCTCCAGTGCCAGACCTCGATCCCGAGCTCCGGCCGCGTGCGGTAGGCGACCCGTCTCAGGCCCGCCTCGCGCATCTGCTCGATATTGTAATGCGTCAGCAGCCGCTCGACGTCGCCCTCGCCCATGCCGTCCAGCGCGGCGCCGAGCGCGGCGGCGGGCGTGAAGGTGTTGAGGGGCCGCGATGTGTCGATGGTGATCGGATCGACGAGCGGCGCCGGCGCTGGTTCCGTCACGGGACGGGCCGCCGCGCCCGCGCCGAGCCCCGCCGCCAGGGCGAGGACCAGCGCGGCGGTCAGCCGGCTTTCTGCGAGCCCCAGCGCCAAGGCCAGGCCCGTCGGAACAGCGGCCGCAGCGCCAGGCGGCGGCGGCGCGCGACCGGCGATTCCATCGACGCCGTCGCCCGGCGCTCCAGCTTGCCCCAGCTGACCCGCCCGCCGCGCATCGCGGTGGCGATCGACTTGACCACCACGTAGTACATCAGCTGGCGGTAGCCGAAGCGCTGCACCGGCAGCCAGACGCAGGTCCTTCCAGGGCGCGCGGCGCTCCAGCGCCATGCCGAGCGCGCCGGCCGACAGGTCGAGGAAGATGAAGGCGGCCCAGTAGAACACCGAACGCAGGAAGTCGTCCGGCGACCACTCCACCGGGTGGTAGTGCTGCGCGTAGAGCGCCCAGACGACGCTCCAGATGATGGCGAGGTCCACCAGCGGCGAGACCGCGGTCAGCACGATCTGGAAGAGCCAGATCTGCGGCAGCGCGACGAAGCCGAGCACCGGCCGCTCGCGGTTGAACAGCGCCGCGCGATGCTTCCAAAGGCACTGCAGGGTGCCGAACGACCAGCGGAAGCGCTGCTTCAGGAGCCCGGCCACGCTGTCCGGCGCCTCGGTGTAGGCGCGGGCCTCGCGAGTCGAACTCCACCCGCCAGCCGGCGCGCTGGCAGGCGATGGTCAGGTCCTGGTCCTCGGCCAGGGTGTCGTGCGGGTAGCCGCCCAGCGCGGTCAGCGCCGAGCGCCGCCAGGCCCCGACCGCGCCCGGCACCACGGTGACGGCGCCCAGCGCCGCCAGCGCCCGCCGCTCCAGGTTCTGAGCGGTGACGTACTCCAGCGCCTGCCAGCGGGTGACGAGGTTGAGCCGGTTGCCGACCACTGCGTTGCCGGCCACCGCGCCCACCCGCGGATCGGCGAACCAGCGCACCAGGCGCGGGATGGTGTCGGGCGGGAACAGGGTGTCGGCGTCCAGCGCCACCACCACGTCGCCTTTGGCCTGCGCCAGGCCGCGGTTCAGCGCCCGCGCCTTGCCGCCGTTCTCGAAGCCGAGCAGCGCGACGCGCGGATCGTCGCCGAAGGCTTCGCGGACCTTGGCGGCCGTCTGCGTCGCTCGAGCCGTCGTCGAGGACCAGCACCTCCAGCCTCTTCCAGTCGGAGTGGAGGATCCGCGCCACCGAGGCGACGATCACCTTCTCCTCGTTGAAGCAGGGGATCAGCACCGAGACCAGCGGCCCGGTCTCGGGGTCGAGCATCGGCGGCGCGCGGCCGGGCGCGGTCAGCCGGTGGTAGAGCGCCAGCCCCGCCAGGAACAGCAGCCGCGCCACGCCGAGGATGATGGCGGTGACGAAGAGCGTGCGTCAGCAGCACGTCGACGTAGCGGAAGAAGCCGAAGCCCAGGCTGTCGATCAGCAACTCGACGGACGAGCGCGAGGTGGGCGGCATCGCCTGGGCCGCCGACATGCCGGCCAGCTGGTCGACGGTGACCAGCGTCAGGCCGCTGCGCCCGCAGCGCGTCGATCAGCTTCGGCAGCGCCGCGACGGTCTGGCTGCGGTCGCCGCCGGCGTCGTGCAGCAGGATCACCTGGCCCGGGACTTGGCCTGGGTCCGGGCTCTGGTCGAGCAGGTCCATAACCCGCTGGACGATCAGGTCGGGCGACGGCATCTCGCCGTCGGCCTGGCCGGGACAGATCGCGTTGAACCTGCGGTCGCACACCTGCCAGTCGTCCGGATCGACCCGCAGGCCGGCGATCAGGTAGCCGAGGTTCTGGGCGAGCAGCGTCGGCGTCGACTTCGTTGGGCGTCGATCGGCTCGGCGTCGCCGAAGATAGGGCGGACGGAACGAGCCGCATCGAGCGGCCGGTCAGCACTTCGAACAGACGCTGGGTGGTGTTGAGCTCGCAGATCGGTCTGGGCGGGCGGCATCTTGCCGATGTTGGGGTGGGTCCAGGTGTGGTTGCCGACCACGTCGCCCTCGCGCACCTCGCGCTGCACGAGGTCGGGTCGGCCCTGCATGTTCTCGCCGATGACGAAGAAGGTGGCGGTGGCGTGCTTGGCCTTCAGGATGTCGAGGATCTTCGGCGTCCAGCGGCCGTCCGGCCCGTCGTCGAAGGTCAGCGCCACCCAGCCCGGATGGTAGCCGTAGCGCTGGATGACGTACGAGGTCGGCATCACCTTGTAGTCCTCGCCCGAGATCAGGCCGTTGTCCGGGTCGATCTCGATCGTCCGCTTGCCCCGCGGTCGGCGTGGCGCTGACTTGCAGCACCTCGCCTTTGCCGTCAAAATCGACGCCTGTGCCCGGCGCGATGGCCTCGAGGCCGACCGGCTTGGCCGCGCCGTAGGGCTGGCGCAGGAAGTTCCAGACGCCAGGGTCCTCCGCGCCCATGCGCCAGAGCGCATAGCCGCGCGGCCGGTAGTCGTCGCCGACCTTCACCTCGTTGAAGAAGGTGGCGGCGTCCAGGAACCAGACGCTGTGCTTGGCGCCGTCGTCGCCGACGTAGCCGTAGGTCGGGTTCAGGGCGTCGTCGTCGAGGCTGACCTGGGCGTCGGAATCGACCGCCGTCTGGGTGGCGTCGCCGAACACTTCGGTGTCGCCCTTGATCGCCTTGCCGTCCTTGCCGAGCGTCCAGTCGTAGCCGTAGTCGCCCAGCGCCACGACCGTGTGGGCCGGGTTGAGCTGGCCCATGTCGCGCTCGAGGTTCTGCTCGTACCAGTCCTCGCCCGCCGGCGGCCCGGGCTGGCCCGACTTCGAGGTCTGGCCATCACCGCCCCAGTGCTGGTCGTAGGCCATCAGCACGACGCTGTCGGAGACCGCCTGGAACCGCCTTCAGATCGTAGTCGGGATTGGCGAAGGGGACCGCCACCCAGACTTCGCGACCCATCGGCTTCAGCGCCGCTCGGGCCTGGGCGATCAGCGCCGGATACTGCGCGAGCGCCTGCGGCGACAGGTTTTCGAAGTCGAACACGTAGCCGCCGTAGCTGTGGCTCTTGGCGAGGTTGACGAGGTTGGCCACCAGCGCCGTCCGGGCGGCGGGGTTGAGCAACAGATTGTCGGCCAGCGGGCCGTCGGAGAGCCCGTCGTGGGCGTTGTGCACGATCGGCAGCACCGAGGGCGCGTTCTTGGCGGTGGCGATGATCGCCTCGGCCTGCGGATCGGACGTCACGCTCACCGGCCCCAGCGAGCCGTTGAGCGCGATCCACTGCGGCGAAACGACGTCGAGCTGGTCGATGTGCCTGGCCAGAGAGACGCGCGAGTTCTCGTCCCACGAGACGTAGAACCCGACCGAGAGCGGGCGGGTGGGGCCGCCGGGCTCGTCGGCGTGCGGGCGCCGCGGCACGTGCGTCCAACCGGGCTTGCCCCGCAGGCGGTGAACCGTCTCGACGTGCAGCGCCTGCAGGATGCGCGGGTCCTTCAGCGACAGCGTCGGCAGGCGCGGCGCGAACGCCAGCGTCGCGAAGAAGCCGGCCACGATCAGAGCGGCGAGCGAGACCAGCAGGCCGGCGCCCAGCCTGGCGCGCCGCTCCCGTCGGCCGGTGGGATCGTGGAAGATGAAATCGGCCATTTCGGCCCGGCGCTCTTGAGAGTTGTCCACCCGACGCGGTCGGGGGGGAACATGGCGGAATGGAAACATGATGCAAGAGGTGCGACGCCGCGCCTGAACCCCGGCTGAAGAATTTTCCGTCGTGCGCCCTGTCGGGCGCCGGCCGACCTGCTACTTCTATGGCGGACTTACGTCGCGGAGCCCTCCCAGCTTGAGCAGTTTGAGCCGGATCGCCGCCGTATCGGTCGACCCCAGGGCCGAGGGGATGCGCGCCTCTGCCTGGCGCATCCTGGCGATGTGCCTGGCGATCGCACTGGTGATGGGCGTCTCCGGCATGGCGCACAGCCTCTGGGACGTCGTCGCCTGGATGCTCGAAGCGACCGGCGGCGGGCTGATAGGCATCGCCGCCGGCCGCTGGCTCGTGCCCGTGACATGGTACCGCAACCACCTGTGGGCCGCCGTGCTGATGATCGCCATCGTCATCGCAGCGCCGATCACCGTGACGGTGCTGGCCCGAATCGCCTTCCTCGAGCACGTCCCGCTGACCTGGCCGCTGGTTCGCCAGATCGCGCCGCAGGCCTTCGGCACTTCGCTGGTCATGACGGCGCTGGCCTTCCTGTTGCGGCGCCACCCGACCCAGACCCACGCCGCCGCGCAACCACCGAAGTTCCTGGCGCGCCTGCCGCCGCGGCTGGCTGGCGCCGACCTCTACGCGGTGCAGGCCGAGGACCACTACCTGCGCCTCCACACCAGCAAGGGGCAGGACCTGATCCTGATGCGGCTTGGCGATGCGATCGAGGAGCTGGAGGGACTCGAGGGCGCGCAGACCCACCGCTCGTGGTGGGTGGCGAAGGCGGCGGTGGCGGACGCCGAGCGGCTGGACGGGCGCGCGGTGCTGACGCTGAAGGACGGCGCCGAGGTCCCGGTCAGCCGGGGCTTTGCGAAGACGCTGCGATCGGCGGGCTGGTTCTGAGCCCGAGGCGGCGCGGGTCGCGCAGGAGCCAGAGCTCGGCGACGATCAGGTTCGGGATCCAGCACAGGAATGAGATCGCCCGGTAGCCCCAGTCAAAGTCCAGATGGGCGATGGCGATGACCGGCAGGTAGAGACGCAGCGTCACCGCGGCGAAGGTGAGCGCATAGCTGCGGATCATCCAGCGCCGGTGGCGGACGAAGTCCCGCTCGCGCGCCAGCCGCCAGGCGTTGGCCGTCGCCGCGATCCAGACGAGGCCCAGCGAGCCGAAGCCGGCGGTCGCGACCGGCCCTTCGCTCGTGCCGAGCGCCAGCAGCAGCCCCGCCGCGCCGCCCCCGAGGGAGCAGGTCACGTAGGTGGTTCCGATCCGCCGGTGCCAGCGCGGATGGCGGGTCCGGATCGACGCGAAGAACTGCAGCGGGCCGATCAGCAGCGCCGTGGCCGCGAGCCCGGCGTGCACGGCGAGCACACCGTAACGCGTGAAGGCGTTCGCCAGCGGCCCGGGCGCGCCGACCGGGACGGCGGGAAGCAGGTAGCGGTAGGAGAACAGTCCGACGCCCAGCGCCAGGATCGACACGATCCAGAGCGCCATCCCGCCGCCCCTCTGCCGGGTGGTCGCCGCCGTCATGGCGGCTTGACTATAGCGCCGCTCGCCGCGCGCGCCACGCCTCGCGGCTCTGGCCCCAGATATCGACCTCGATGTCGTCGTAAGGCGCTGGCAGCCGGCCGCGATTCAGCACCGCCGAACCCAGCCGCCGCGCCACGCTCTGCGAGGCGGCATTGCCCGGATCGATGCAGTGGATCACCTCGGTCCAGCCGAGCTCATCGAACGCCCAGTCGATCGCCGCGGCCGCGCCCTCGGTGGCGTAGCCGCGGCCCCAGCAATCGCGGATCACGCCCCAGCCCACCTCCGTCCCCGGCCACTCGGCCGGCATCCACGGGCCGAGCCTTCCGACCCAGCGGCCGCTCTGCTTCTCGACCACAGAGAACATCGAGACGCCGGTCATCGCCCAGGCGCCGGCGACGCTCATGAAGCCGCGCCAGGCCTGCGATCGGGCCTGCACGCCGCCGATGAAGCGCGTCGCCGTCTCGTCCGCCATGAAGGCGGCCCATGGCTCGAAGTCCTCGGGCGCCTGCGGCCTGAGGATCAGCCGCGCTGTCTCGATCGTCGGGCCGTCCACGCGGCGTCAGACCAGCGCCGGCTCGATCTCCTTGCAGGCGGCGATCAGCCCCTGCACGGAGGCCACCGACTTGGCGAACATCGCCTTCTCGCCGTCGTCCATCGGGAATTCGATCACCCGCTCGACGCCGCCGGCGCCGATCACCGCCGGCACGCCGACGTAGAGGTCCTTCAGGCCGTACTGGCCCGACAGGTGCGCCGCGCAGGGCAGGATGCGCTTCTTGTCCTTCAGGTAGGACTTGGCCATCGCGATCGCGCTCTCCGCCGGCGCGTAGAAGGCCGAGCCGGTCTTCAGCAGGGCGACGATCTCGCCGCCGCCGCCGCGGGTGCGCTGCACGATGCCGTCGAGCTCGGCCTGGCTCAAGAGCCCCTGCTCGACCAGCGCCGGCAGCGGCAGGCCGCCGACGGTCGAGTAGCGCACCATCGGCACCATGTCGTCGCCGTGGCCGCCGAGCGTCCAGGCGCGCACGTCCTCGACCGAGACGCCGAGCTTCTCGGCCAGGAAGTAGCCGAAGCGGGCCAAGTCGAGCACGCCGGCCATCCCGACCACCTTGTTGGTCGGCAGGCCCGAGAACTCGCGCAGCGCCCAGACCATGGCGTCGAGCGGATTGGTGATGCAGATCACGAAGGCGTCCGGCGCGTGCGCCTTGATGCCGTCGCCGACCGCCTTCATCACCTTCAGATTGATGCCCAGCAGGTCGTCGCGGCTCATGCCGGGTTTGCGCGGCACGCCGGAGGTGACGATGCAGACGTCGGCGCCGGCGATGTCCGCGTAGTCCTGGGCGCCCTTCAGGGCGACGTCGCGGCCGATGCACGGAGGTCGCCTGGGCGATGTCGAGCCCCTTGCCCTGCGGCAGGCCCTCGACGATGTCGAACAGGACGACATCGCCCAGTTCCTCGCGGGCGCAGACGTGGGCCAGCGTGCCCCCGATCATGCCCGATCCGATGAGGGCGATCTTCGCGCGCGCCATCCGTTCTCTCTCCTGAAGTGACAAGGCCCCGACAAGCCGCTCGGGGGTCAAAAAGCCGCGCGGGGTCTAGACCGGCGACGGGGGCCCTGCAAGGCTCGGCCATGTTCCGCCTCGATCCGGCCTTCCTGGCGACCTCGGACGCGCTCGCCGCGCTGGCGCTCTGCGAGGCGCGGCTGCAGCGGGACGCGCGCTTTGCCTGGATCGTGCTGATCCCGCGGCTCGACGGCGTGGTCGAGCTCGCGGACCTCTCCGTCGAGGAAGGCGCGATGCTGATGAGCGAGATCGTGGCGGCGGGCCAGGCGGTCCGGGCGGTCGGGCGAGGCGCTCGGCCGACCGGTCGAGAAGCTCAATGTCGGCCAGCTGGGCAACATCACCCGCCAGCTGCACGTCCACGTCGTCGGCCGCCGGCGCGACGACCCCTGCTGGCCAGGCCCCGTCTGGGGACAGGGTGCGCCCGAGCCTTACGACGAACCGGCGCTGGAGATCGCCAAGCAGGCGGCGATCGCCTCGCTGGTGTCCTAATCCCGCGCTTGCCGCCAAAGCGTGGGAAGTCAGTTCCGCCGCAGCTTCACCTGCGTGACCGCTGCGCCCTCCCTGAGCTCCCCCGACCAAGCGCCCGTCGGGTCGGGGCGCAGGCTGATCATCACGGTCGATTGGCCGGGCGTGGCGCTCAGCGTGATGGTGAGCGCGGCGGGGCTGCGGGCGATCTGGTCGATCAGGCCGATGTCGCCGGGCGTGGCGGGCCGGCGCAGGTCGCGCCAGACGCCCTCGACCGCGCCCTGGCCGCCCGGCTTGTCGACCAGCTGGAGGGCGAAGATCGGCGTGCCCGCCGGCCGAGACCAGGGTCCAGGCGCCGTCGAGCGGCCCCTGCAGCGCTCTCGGCGGCGGCGGCTGAGCCGCGGATGCGCTCGTCGACCGCGTTGTCGTTCTCCGGCTGGGCCAGCGCCAGGACGGGCGCGAGCGCCACGACCGCAATGATGACGCCGCCCCGCATCCGAGCCCCTCAGGCGGGCGCGTCCGCCGCCTCGATGGCGGCGGCGAGCGCCAGCAGGCGGCGCGCTTCGGCGAGGTGCAGATGCTCGGCAAGCCGGCCGTCGACCCGCAGCGCGCCCTTGCCCTGGTTCTCCGGCCGCGCGAACGCCTCCACCACCGCCCGGCCCAGGCGACCTCCTCGGGCGGCGGCGCGAAGGCGCGGTTGCAGATCGCCAGGTGGCTGGGGTGGATCAGGCTCTTGCCGTCGAAGCCGAAGTCGGCGCCCTGGCGGCAGACCGCCTCCAGCGCGCCGAGGTCGTCGATCTCGTTGTGGACGCCGTCGAGGATGACGAGGCCGTGGGCGCGGGCCGCGGCGACGGCCATGGCTCAGGAACGGCAGGAAGGCCTCGCGGCCGGGCGTCTGGCGCGCCTTCATCTCCTTGGCGAGGTCGTTGACGCCCATCACGAAGGCGGCGAGCCGCGTCGAGGCGGACGCCGCGGCGATGGCGCTCAGCTCGAACATCGCCGGGCAGGTCTCGATCATCGCCCAGAGCATGGTCGCCGCCGGCGCGGCCTCAGCGCGGCGTCGTAGGCGGCCACGTCGGCGGCCGAGTTGACCTTCGGGACCAGCACCGCGTCCGGACCGGCCTCGGCGGCGGCCGCCAGGTCGTCCGCGCCCCAGGGGGTGGCCAGCCCGTTGACGCGGATCGCCACCTCGCGCCGGCCGAAGCCGCCGGCCTTCACCGCCGCGACGGCCGCGGCGCGCGCCTCGGGCTTGGTCTCCGGCGCCACGGCGTCCTCCAGGTCGAGGATCACCACGTCGCACGGCAGCTGCCGCGCCTTCTCCACCGCGCGGGCGTTGGAGGCGGGCATGTAGAGGGCGCTGCGGCGAGGCCGGGCGGAGGGTTCCATCGGGCGCGCAAGCTCCGCTGGCGGACGCGGCGGCGACAAGCCCTAAAATACGGGCCAGGAGGCGTCATGACCGACCGCTACGATCCGGAAGCCCGCAACGTCCTGGGCGGCGAGCTCATGCCCTGCTCCAACCGCGCCGCTGACCGGATTCTTCCGCAACGGCTGCTGCGAGACCCGGCCGAGGACGTCGGCATGCACACGGTCTGCGCGGTGATGACGGCCGAGTTCCTGGCCTTCTCGGCCCAGCGTCGGCAACGACCTCGCGACGCCGCACCCGGAGTTCAGCTTTCCGGGGCTGAAGCCCGGCGACCGCTGGTGCCTTTGCGCGCCGCGCTGGAAGGAGGCGCTCGACGCCGGCGTCGCCCCGCCCGTGGTGCTGGAAGCCACCCACGAGGAGACCCTGGCGATCACCCGCTGGGCGTCCTGAAGGACTACGCGGTGGACGTCTAAGCGGGCGGCCGTCAGCCCAGCGGGTAGTACCGCTCCAGCCGGTAGATCGCGCCTTCGTCGCCCAGGCGGCTGGAATAGAGGCCGAAGCTTGCCACCCTGAACGGCGGCGAATTCAGCAGGTTGTGGCCCTGGATCCAGGCGGCGACGCGCGCCGGGTCGGCGCGGCGCAGGTAGGCCAGCGTCACGTGCGGGCGCCAGGCGCGCCGGTCGGGCGGCAGGCCCGCGCGGCGCGCGGCGGTCTCGCAGCGGGCGGCGAGCCGCCTCAGCGCCGGGTTCTCGGCGACGCCGGCCCAGACCGCATGGATGTCGCCGCCGTCCTCGAACGAGCCGACGCCTTCCAGCGTCAGCGTCAGCGCCTCGCCGGAGACGGCGCCGAGCTCGGCGTCGAGGTCGTCGGCCAGGCTCTCGGCGATCTCGCCGAAGAAGCGCAGCGTGACGTGGAACGCCTCGAGCGGCCGCCACCGCGCGCCCGGCAGCCCCTGCTGACGGCGTACGAGCCCCTCGCCGATCTCGGCGGGGATGGCGATGGCGGCGAAGAGACGGATCATCGCCGCGTCTTCGGAGGGCGAACTCCCAGCGTCCTGGCGACCAGCGGCGCGAGGCGCCCGGCGATCACCCTCACCCCGGCCGCGTTCGGATGCACGCCATCGCCTTGACGCAGGCCCGGCCCGACGCCAGCCAGCAGGTCCGGATAGAGCGGTACGCGCTCGGCCTGGGCGACGGCCGGGAAGACGGCGTCGAAATCGCGCGCGTAGCCGGCGCCGACCGCCTTGGGCGCGCTCAGCCCGGCCAGCACCACGCCGATCCGCCGCGCCTTCAGCCGCCGCACGATGGCCGTCGAGGTTGGCGCGGGTGGTCTTGGGATCGAGCCCCTGCAGCAGGTCGTTGCCGCCCAGCGCGACGAGGCAGAGCGCGGTGTCGGCCTGCACCGAGAAGTCCAGCCGCGCCAGGCCGTCGGCGGTGGTGTCGCCGGAGACGCCCGGCGCCGCGCACCACGGCGCCGACGCCGCAGCCGCGCCAGCGCCGCCTGCAGCTGCGCCGGCAGGGCCGCGGCGGCCGGCAGGCCGAGGCCGGCGGTGATCGAAGTCGCCGAGGATGGTGACGACCTTGCGCCTGGGCGCGGCCAGCGTGGGCGCAGCGGCCAGCGAGGCGAGGCCGGCGATCAGCGTGCGGCGGATGAAGAAACGGTCAGGTGTGCGCGTCATCGTCAGCGCCCTATGTAGGCGAGGACCGCCCCATCGGGCGAGCCGCCCTGCAAGAGGAGCCCGAAGCGCAGCCATGTACGACGCCTCCAAGCCCGGCGCCCCGCTGGCGCTCGACGGCGTCTGGCTGACCCTGCCGTCCGCGGCCGGTCCGGTGGAGATCCTGCGCGGGGTCGACTTCGCCATCGAGCCGGGCGAGCGCGTCGCGGTGGTCGGCCCGTCGGGCTCGGGCAAGTCGACGCTGATCGCCATCGCCGCGGGCCTCGAGCGGCCGAGCAAGGGCAAGGTGCGGCTGCTCGGGCCAGGAGCTCTCGCGGCTCGACGAGGACGGCCGGGCGCGGCTGCGGCGCGGGCGCGTCTCGCTGGTGTTCCAGGCCTTCCACCTGCTGCCCAACATGACCGCCGAGGAGAACGTCGCCGCGCCGCTGGAGATCGCCGGCGCTCCGAAGGCGAGCGCCACGGCGCGCGACTGGCTGGACCGCGTCGGCCTTGCGGACCGGCTGACCCACTATCCGCACCAGCTCTCCGGCGGCGAGCAGCAGCGCGTCGCGCTGGCGCGGGCGCTGGCGCCGCGACCGGCGCTGCTGTTCGCCGACGAGCCCACCGGCAACCTCGATGCGGCCAACGCCACGCATGTCGCCGACCTGATCTTCGAGCTCGCCGCCGAGACCGAGCGCGGCGCTGGTGCTGGTCACCCACGACGAGCGCCTCGCCGGCCGCGCCGACCGGGTCGTCCGCATGGCCGGCGGCAGGATCGAGGCGTGATCCCGCTCTCGCTGCGCTTCGCCGTCCGCGAGCTGCGGGCCGGCGTGCGCGGCTTCCGCATCTTCCTCGCGTGCCTGGCGCTGGGCGTCGCGGCGATCGCCGCGGCGGGGTCGACCGCGGAGGCGTTCCGGGCAGGGCTCGCGGCGCAGGCGGCGGAGATCCTCGGCGGCGACATCGCCGTCGACATGCGCGCACCGGGAGTTCGCGCCGGAGGAGCAGGCGGCGTTCGCCGCGCTGGGCCGGGTCTCCTACGCCGCCGCCAGCCGGGCGATGGCCGAGGCGCCGTCGGGCGCGCGGCGGCTGGTGGAGCTGCGCGGCGTCAGCGCGAGCTATCCGCTGGTCGGCCAGGTGAGCCTGGGCGGCGCCGTCGACGCTCGCGGCCGCGCTGGCGCCCGTCGGCGATGCGGCCGGCGTCGCCGTCGAGCAGCCGCTGCTGGACCGGCTGGGCCTGAAGCTCGGCGACCGCTTCCTGGTCGGCAACGTGCCGGTGGTGGCGCGGGCCGTGCTGCTGGGCGAGCCGGACCGGCTGTCGCGCGGCTTCGCGCTCGGACCGCGCGTGCTCGCGCAGCCTGGCGATGGTGCGCGGCGGCGGCTTCCTTTCGGCCCCGGCATCCCGTTCGGCGAGACCGCGCGCATCGCGCTGCAGCCCGGGCGTGAGCGTCGGCGGCGGCGCGGCGGGCGATCACCCGCACGCTGCCGCCCGGCGGCTGGCGCATCCGCGACCGCAACGACGCCGCGCCGGGCTACGCGCGGCTGATCGACCAGCTGGAATACTTCCTCGGCTTCATCGGCCTGTCGTCGCTGATCGCCGGCGGGCTCGGCGTCTCCGGCGCGGTCGGCGCCTACCTGGAGGCGCGCAAGACCTCGATCGCGATCCTGAAGGCGCTGGGCGCCGACGGCGCGCTCGCCCGCAACACCTACCTGATCCAGATCGCCGTGCTGGCGGCGCTGGGGATCGCGCATCGGCCTCGCGGTCGGCGCCGCCGCGCCGCTGATCCTCGGGACCCTGGTGAAGAACGAGCTGCCGGTCCCGGCGCTGTTCGCGGTCTATCCGGAGCCGCTCGCCCGGGCCGCGCTGTTCGGCCTGCTTGTCGGCCGCCGCCTTCTCGCTGGCGCCGCTGGGACGGGCGCGGACGACGCCGCCGGCGGCGCTGTTCCGCCAGGAGCTGGCCGGCCGCATCCGCTTCGGGCCGGAGCTGGTCGGCGCGCTGATCGGCCGCCGCCGCGCTCGCCTGGCTGGCGATCGCCACCGCGCCGACCCGGCTTGCCGCCGCGATCATGATCGGCGGCGTGGCGGCGCGCCTTCGTGATCCTGTTCCTGATCGGCCTTGGCGCGGCCTGAAGGCGGCCGGGCGCGCTGCGCGGCCTGACCGCGCGGGCCGGCGCGGATCGGGCTCGCCAACCTCGCCGGCCCGCACTCGGCCGCGCGCACCGCCGCGCCGGCGATCGGCCTCGGCGTCGCGCTGCTGGCCGCCGTGGTGCTGATCCAGTCGAGCCTGATCGCCGAGGTGACCGTCGCCGCGCCGAAGGCCGCGCCGGCGCTGGTGTTCACCGAGATCCCCGGCGATCGGGCGGCCGGCGTTCGACGCCGCCGTGGCGCGCGCCTTCGGCCGGCCGCTGACGCCCGACAGACTACCAGCGCTTCGCCTTCGCCACCGGCCGCATCGTCGCCGTGCGCGGCGAGCCGGTCGACAAGGCGAGGATCGCCGCGGCCGGCCGCTGGGCCTTCGACCAGGACATCTCGCTCTCGGCGATCGGCGCCGCAGCCGGCCGGACGCCGGCGTCGTCGCCGGCCGCTGGTGGACCGCCGACCTACGCCGGCCCGCCGCTGGTCGCCCTGGACGAAGGCGCCGCCCAGCGCCGCGAACCTGAAGGTGGGCGACGCGATCACCCTCGACCTGCTCGGCCGCGACATCGATGCGCGGCTGGCGGTGATCCGCAAGGTCGACTTCGGCGGCTTCGGGCCGGACTTCACGCTGATCCTCGACCCGGCGGCGCTGGCCGGCGCCAGCCTGCGGCAGGTCGCCATCGCCAAGGCGACGCCGGCCGAGGAGGCGCGGGTCACCCGCGCCCTCGGCGCCTCGTTCCCGGGCGTCAACGTGATCAGCGTGCGCGAGCAGCTGCAGGCCGCCGAGCAGCTGTTCGACCGGCTGACGCTGGCGGTGCGCGGCGCGGCGGCGGTGGCCGGGCTCGCGGGCCTGCTGGTGCTGGCCGGGCGCGATCGCGGCCGGCGCCAGGGCCAGGGCCAAGGAGGCGGCGACGCTGAAGGTGCTGGGCGCGGCGCGCTGGCAGATGCTGGCCGCCTACGCGGTCGAGTACGGCGCGGTGGGCGCAATCGCGGGGCTCGCCGGCGTGGCGCTCGGCTTCGCGGCCGCCTGGCCGGTGGTGGTCAAGGTGTTCGAGGCGACCTGGAGCGTCGACTGGGCAGGCGCGCTCGGCCTGATCGCCGGCGCGGCCGCGCTGACCGGCGCCGGCGGCCTGATCGCGGCGCTGGCGCCCTGGCGCGCCGGCCCGCGCCGGTGCTGCGCGCCGAGTGACCAACTGAGTAGCTAACCGAGACGTAACCCCGATCGGCCTTGCATGGGGCCCTGGCGAGGGCGATATTTCGCCCAACGCGTCCTTCTGGGCGCATTCAGAAGGGCTAGCTTCCTATGAGCGACTTCAATCGTGGGCTGACGCCTCCGACGTCGGTGGTCACCGACATGTCGGTGGACGCGGGCCTGCGCGCCTTCATGCTGGGCGTCTACAACAAGGTCGGGCTGGGCCTCGTGCTCTCCGCCGCCCTCGCCTACGTGACCGGCACGGTTCCCCAGGTTCAACAGTACCTGCTTCACCGTCGACCCAGCCTCCGGCCGCGTCGGCTACACCATCCTCGGGCATCGTGGTGGCGTTCGCGCCGCTGGCGATCATCCTGCTTCCAGACCTTCATGCGCCGCACATCGCCGCAGGCGGCGGCCTTCACCTACTGGGCGATCGTCGCCGCTGATCGGCGCCTCGTTCGGGCATGCTGTTCATCTTCTACAGCCAGGTCTCGATCTTCCAGACCTTCCTGGTGACGGCGGCGGCGTTCGGCGGCCTCTAGCCTGGTGGGCTACACCACCAAGCGCGACCTCACCGCCATGGGCAGCTTCCTGATCATGGGCCTGTGGGGCCTGATCTTCGCCATGCTGGCGAGCTTCTTCTTCCACTCGGCGGCGCTGGTATTTCGCCATCAACCTGATCGGCGTGCTGATCTTCGCCGGCCTGATCGCCTACGACACCCAGCGGCTGAAGATGACCTACTACCAGCTGGGCGGCGACACCGCGGCGATGAGCGTGGCGACCAGCTACGGCGCGCTCAGCCTCTACCTCGACTTCGTCAACCTGTTCCGCTTCCTGCTCTACTTCATGGGCGGCTCGCGCCGCTAAGCCGGGTCGGTACCGACGAAGGAAGCCCCGGCGGCCCTCCGCCGGGGCTTTTCGTTTGCGCGCGGAGCTATGCCGCCGCTCGTCAGTTTCGGCTAAACGGAGGAGGTGGCGAGCATGAACACCAGCATGTCGTCGAAGGACGCCGCCTGGGCCGCGCTGGAGGCGCAGGCGAAGGCGGACGCCGGCGGGCGCATCGCGGCGCTGTTCGACGCCGAGCCGGAACGGCTGCTCGCGGCTGACGCTGACAGGCCGCTGGCCTCTTCCTCGACCTCTCCAAGCATCCCTGGAGCCGCGCCGGCGTCGACGCGGCCCTGGCGCTGGCGCGGGCCGGTGACGTCGAGGGCCATCGCGCCCGGCTCTTCGCCGGCGAGATCGTCAACCGCACCGAGCGGCGCCCGGCGCTGCACATGGCGCTGCGCGCCCCCGACGGCGCCGGCTACCGCGCCGACGGCAAGCCGATCTCGCCGGAGGTCGAAGCGACGCGCGCGCCAGATGCGCGACTTCGCCGAGGGGGTCCGCGACGGGCCGCATCCCCGGCGCGACCGGCAAGCGGTTCCGCACCGTCGTCCACATCGGCATCGGCGGCTCCGACCTCGGTCCGAAGCTGGTCTGGGAGGCGCTGAAGCCGCTCCAGCCCGAGATTTCCTTGCGCTTCGTCGCCAACGTCGACGGCGCCGAGATCGCCGCGGCGCTCGCCGGCCTCGATCCGGCCGAGACGCTTGTGATCGTCGTCTCCAAGAGCTTCACCACCGAGGAGACGCTGGTGAACGGCGACGCCGCGCGCGCGTGGCTCGCCGCCGCGCTCGGCGAGGAGGGCGCCAACAAGCACCTCGCGGCGGTCAGCGCCAACGTCGAGGGCGCCGGCAAGTTCGGCGTCGCCAAGGACCGCGTCTTCGCCTTCTGGGACTGGGTCGGCGGGCGCTATTCGCTGTGGTCGGCGGTGGGGCTCTCGACCGCCATCGGCCTCGGCTGGGACGTGTTCGCCGAGCTGCTGGCGGGCGGCGCGGCGATGGACGAGCACTTTCGCAGCGCGCCCCTGGAGCACAGCGCGCCGGCGTTGCTGGCGCTGGCGCACCTCTTCGGCCGCAACGGCCTTTCCCGCCCGATCCGCGCGGTCGTGCCCTACGCGCGGCGCCTGGCGCTGCTGCCGGCCTTCCTGCAGCAGCTGGAGATGGAATCGAACGGCAAGCGGGTCGAGCGCGGCCGGCAAGCCGCTGGCGCGCGGCTCGGCGGCGGCGGTGTTCGGCGATGCTGGCACCACCGGCCAGCACGCCTTCTTCCAGATGCTGCACCAAGGGACCGACGTGATCCCGGTCGACATCGTGGCGGTGGCCAAGGGCGACGAGGGTCCGGCGGAACATCAGACGCGGCTCCTGGCCAACGCCGTCGCCCAGGCCGAGGCGCTGATGGTGGGCCACGCGAACCCACAGGAGCCCTGGCGCAACTTCCCCGGCGACCGCCCGACCAGCTTCATCCTGCTGGAGCGCGCTGACGCCCGCCGCGCTCGGCGCCCTGATCGCGCTCTACGAGCACAAGGTGTTCGTCGAGGGCGTGCTCTGGGGGATCGACAGCTTCGACCAGTGGGGCGTCGAGCTCGGCAAGACCCTCGCCAAGCAGGTCCTGCCCGAGCTGCAGGGCGGCGCGGCCGGCCAGCACGACCCGTCGACCACGGCGCTGATCCAGCGGCTGCGCAAGTAACCCCCTCTGCGGGGAAGAGCGGAAGTGATCGATGCCGATCAACGCGGACAACCTGGCGCACTGGAACGAGGTGACGCCGCACCACGTGGCCTCGCCGATGTATCGCACCGAGGACTTCCGGAACGGCGAGATCGTGCTCGATCCGGTGGTGCGGGACGCGATCGGCGACGTGGCGGGCCAGCGCCTCTTGCACCTGCAGTGCCACTTCGGCCTCGACACCCTGTCGCTGGCGCGGATGGGGGCGCGGGTCACCGGCCTCGACTTCTCAGCCGTCGCGATCGATCAGGCCCGCGCGCTGGCGGCCGAAGCGGGGATCGAGGCGACTTTCGTCTGCGCCGACGTGCTGGCGCCGGCAGGGCTGACCGGCTTCGACATCGTGTTCGCCTCCTGGGGCGCGATCTTCTGGATCGGCGATCTTGGCGCCTGGATGCGCGTCGCCGCCTCCGCGCTGAAGACCGGCGGGCGGCTCTTCCTCACCGAAGGCCATCCGGCGATGCTGATGCTGGACGAGCGGTCGCCGCCCGGCGCGCCGCTAACCGTGCGCTTCCCCTGGGACTCGAGCGAGCCGATCGTCGAGGAGGGCGACCTCGACTACACCGGCGCCAAGGTGGCGGCGAACCGCACGCAGGGCTACCTGCACGGCCTCGGGCGGATCTTCAACGCGGCGATGGACGCGGGACTGACGATCCGCGCCTACAGCGAAGGCGACCGCGTGCCGTGGAAGGCGATGGACCAGCTGGTGAAGGCGGACCGCGACTACTGGGTGCTGCCGCCGGGCGCGCCCGCCGTGCCGCTCTCGTTCACTTTGCAGGCGGTGAAGGAAGGCTGAGGCGGCGCTTGCGGGCCGTTGCGTCAGCCTGTCAGTCTGCGGCGGACCCTGGGGACAGCCCTGGGACAAGGAGCCCGGCATGAGCGACTACAAGCTTCTGATCGACGGCGCGCTGGTGGACGGCGACGCCGAGATGGACGTGATCAACCCCGCCACCGAGGAGGTGCTGGCCAAGTGTCCGCGCGCCTCGAAGGCGCAGCTCGACGCGGCGGTGGCGGCCGCGCAGCGGGCGTTCCCGGCCTGGAAGGCGACCCCGATCGCCGAGCGCAAGGCCAAGCTCACCCAGATCGCCGACATCATCCAGGCCAACGCCGCCGATCTTGGCCGGCTGCTCACCCAGGAGCAGGGCAAGCCGATCGGCGATGCGATGGGCGAGGTGTTCGGCGCCTCGGCCTTCTTCCGCTACTTCACCATGCTCGACCTGCCGGTGAAGGTGCTGGACGACAGCGACAGCCGGAAGGTCGAGGTGCATCGCCGCCCGCTCGGCGTTGTGGGCGCGATCGTGCCGTGGAACTTCCCGATGATCCTCATGTCGTTCAAGGTCCCGGCGGCGCTCTTGGCCGGCAACACCATGGTGCTGAAGCCAGCGCCGACGACGCCGCTCTCCACCCTGAAGCTCGCCGCGCTGATCAAGGACGTGCTGCCGCCGGGCGTGCTCAACGTCATCGCCGACGCCGGCGAGCTGGGCGCGGCGATGACCGCCCATCCGGGCATCCGCAAGATCAGCTACACGGGCTCGACCGCCACCGGAAAGAAGGTGATGGCGGGCGCCGCCGACGCGCTGAAGCGGATCACGCTGGAGCTCGGCGGCAACGACGCGGCCATCGTGCTGGAGGGCTCCGACCCGAAGGAGGCGGCGCCGAAGATCTTCGCCGGCGCCTTCCAGAACTCCGGCCAGGTCTGCATCGCCATCAAGCGCGCCTACGTGCACGACAGCATCTACGACGCGATGTGCGACGAGCTGAAGAGCCTCGCCGAGAGCGCGGTGGTGGGCGATGGCCTGCAGCAGGGCACGCAGCTGGGGCCGATCCAGAACAAGACCCAGTACGAGCGCGTCATGGGCCTGATCGAGAGCGCCAAGCAGGACGGCAAGATCATCGCCGGCGGCGTGCGGCAGGGCGACAAGGGCTATTTCATCAAGCCCACTATCGTACGCGATATCACCGACGGGACGCGGCTGGTCGACGAGGAGCAGTTCGGCCCGGTGCTGCCGGTGATCCGCTACACCGACGCCGAAGATGCGCTGGCGCGGGCCAACAACAGCGAATACGGCCTCGGCGGCTCGATCTGGTCGCCAGACGTGGAGAAGGCCTACGACCTCGCCACGCGGATGGAGTCGCGGCACGGTGTGGGTGAACAAGCACGCCGACCTCGCCCCCAACATCCCGTTCGGCGGCGCTAAGGGCTCCGGCATCGGCGTCGAGCTGGGCGAAGAGGGTCTGGCCGAGTTCACCCAGCTGCAGGTGATCAACGTCGGGCGGTAAGCGGCGATGAGCGGGCCGCTCAAGGTCTTCGGCGAATCCGACGTCGGGTGGTGTGCGGCGACGCCCCCTAACGAGACGGCCGACGAGGATGGCCGTCCGCTCGTGCGCACCGAGGGATTCACGGCCGCGGACCCGCGCGCGCCGGCCAGGCGCGTCTATGACGATCCCGAGGTGGTGGCGCTGCGCGAACGCCTTCGCCGCCACAACGGCTTGGCCGGTCTCGAGATCGTGGCGCCGGACGAGATCGAGCGGGCGAGGCGCATCTTCTTCCGCGACGGCTTCGTGGTGGTGCGCGATCTGCTGGACGCGGCCGCGCTCGCCGCCTTCCGCGAGGCGAGCGCCCGGGTGCTGCTGGCGATCCTCGACATCCCGGGTTTCGGCGCGCGCAAATACGTGACCGAGATCGGGCCGGCTGCCGCATCGCTACAGCTACGGCACCTCCTCGGCCTCGCGCCAACTGCTGCACGAGCCGACTTGGGCGTCGATGGTCGACCTGCCCACCACGACGCCATTGCTCCGCGCGCTCTTCGGCGGCGACGACTACTGGGTGATTGGCGCGGGCGGCGACCTCTGCCTGCCCGGCGCGATCGAGTACCAGACCCTGCACTCGGACAGGCGCGAGACGTTCGAGCTGCCGCCGGGCCGGCTCGAGCAGGCGCGCCGCATGGGGATCGAGCTTCGCCCCGCCGCGGACGGCGAGGGCCTCGACGATCGCACGCGACATTTGGTCTTTGGGCGGACGCCGCCACTGGTGACCATCAATTTCCTGATGAGCGATCTGACGTTCGAGAACGGCCCGATCCGGCAGATCCCCGGCACCCAGACCCAGCCGGGAAATCCGCCGACGCAGGCCGAGGAGCCGGAATGGATGCGGCTCTCGACCCTCGTCGGCGCGCCCGCCGGCGCCGGCGTCTTCCGCGATCCGCGCGCCTGGCATGGCGCGACGCCCAACGTCAGCCGCGAGATCCGCGCGATGCCCAACGTCGAGTACGCCGCGCCCTGGATGGAGGCTTCGGCGTTCAAGCCCTCGATGCCGCACGCGCTCTGGCAGACCCTCGGTCCGCACGCCCAGCGCATCTGCGCCCGCATCAAGACCGCGCCCGGCGAGTGGCCGGCCGGCGCCGGCGTGATGCACCCGCTCGCCAGCAAGCGCGCGGAAGCCAACGGCGGCGAGGGGCTGATCGCCGGCGGCGTCTCGCTGCGGAAGAGCTGAGCAGCGCTCAGACCACCCCGGGGCCGCGTTTCACCACAAATTACCACAAATAGCGGTCTTCCGACCCGTCGGCGCCGCGACCGTTGACCGTAAAGTGACCGTTGATAACGGCGCCCCAAATGTGGCGGCGGCGTCGCCCGGGACGTGGTTGCATTGATCAACGATTTCAAAGACCGCCGGCGGCGCCGCCGAACGGGGCAGCCAACGCAGGCGAAATGACCACTGTCAACTCCGGCCGAACGCCAACTTAGGGGCGCACCGCCTCAGCCCATCGCCCGGCGCCAGCCGCGTTCGCGGCGCGGGTCGCGGCCGAAGCGGAAGTCGGGCTCGAGGATGTGGTCGTGGCCGCCGACCCGGCCCGGGCGCCAGTAGCCTTCGGCGGCGATCTGGCGCTTTTCCATGCCGCGCGCCAGCAGCGACTGCCGCTGCGCGCGCACCGTCGCGGTTTCGCCGATCACGCAGGCCTGGCCGACGCCCGGCGGCAGCTCGAAGGCCGCCAGCGCATCGATCAGGGCGCGGCTGGGCGCGGCCGGCGCGCCGCCGCGGTGCAGCCACAGCACCTCGAGCTCGGCCGCCGTCTCGATCGGCTGCTCCTCGTCCGGTCCGGCGACCTCGACGATGGCGAACGCCCGCTCGCCGCGCGGCAGGGACTCGATCATCGCCGCGATGCCGGGCAGCGCCGTCTCGTCGCCGGTGAAGAGCCGCCAGTCGGCCTCGCCACTGACCACCGTCCGCCCACGCGGGCCCTCGGCGACCAGTCTGTCGCCGAGCCGCGTCTGGCGGGCCCAGCGGGCCGCCGGCGCATCGCCATGCATCACGAACTGGATGTCGAGCCGCAGCTCGGTCGGGTCGAACCGGCGGACCGTGTAGTGGCGGCGCGCAGTTCCCGTCTCGGTCGGCAGGCCCAGCACCAGGTCCTGACCGGGGCGATAGGCGAAGGCGGCGAGATCGTCGCCGATCAGGCTGACCTCGCGCATGCGCGGCGTCACGTCCCGCGCGCCGACGACGGTCAGCCGCCAGGTGGGCCGAGGCGGGCGCGCTGCGAAGGGAATCTCACGGGGCATAGAGTGGCTCCAGACTGTCTTAGATATATCTTATATTCGATATATCGCCGCCGCGCCGAGCGCGCAAGCGCCTTTTCGCTAGCCCGGCGCGTGGAGGACGCGAACGACGTCGCCGGCCAGGCGCGCGACGACCCTCGCCCCCACACGACCGTCCGGATCCTGGGCGAAGCCGAAGCGGGCGATGACCAGATGCTCGGCGGGACTGACCAGGATGGTCTGGTCGAAGTTGCCGCTGGCGAAGAAGGAATCGGCCGGCGCGCCCCAGCCGCGGCGCGCGACGGCGCCCATCGACGAGCCGCGATTGGTCCACCAGCCGGCGCCGTAGCCGAGCCAGGCGCTCGGCGTCGGCCGCGCCGACCAGTCGACCCAGCCTTCGGGCAGGATGCGCCGCCCGCCGGCCACCCCATCGTTGGCGTAGAGCAGGCCGAAGCGAGCCCAGTCGCGGGCGGACGCCAGCATGTAGGTCGCGCCCATCGGGTTGCCGGCCTCGTCGAACTCCATGGTCATGGTGGTCATGCCGAGCGGGCCGAAGAGCTCGCGGTGCGCGAAGCGGGCGACGTCCTGCGCCGATCCGCCGACGGTGCGGCGCAGGATGCCCGACAGGATGGCGTAGTTGGCGTCGGTATAGGACCAGCGCGCGCCGCGCGGATCGAAGCTCGCCTGCTCCGCGTAGGCGGCGGTGTCCGGATAGAAGAACTGCATCTGGCTCGAGCGGTCGAAGCCGGAGTTCGACGAGCCGAACGGCTGGCCGCTGGTCTGGCGCATCAGGTCTTCCAGCGTGACGGCGTGGCGCGGATCGACCCGGGCTCGCCCAGGCGTCCACCGGCGCCGGCGCGTCCACGCTCAGCCGGCCTTCGCGCACCAGCACGCCAACCAGCGCGTTGATCGGCGACTTGGCCGCCGACCAGCTCAGCATCGGCGTTCCGGGGCCGTAGCCCGGCGCGTAGCGCTCGCCGACGATGCGGCCGTCGTGGACGACGACGAGCGCCTTGGTGTCGAGCAAGACGCCGCCGCCCGGCTCGGCCATGGCTCGATCGAGCGCCGCCGCGATCCGGGGGTCGGCCGGCGCCACCGGCTCCGGCGGCGCTGCCAGCGGATCGGGCGCGAAGGCCACGTCGGCGCCCGGCGAGATCGGCGCGGGCCGCGAGGCGCCATGGACCATCGTGCAGCCGCGCCCCGCGGCGTAGGCCGCGCGCATCGCGAACCCGCCGGCGAACGTGGCGGTGACCTCGCCATCCTTGCGGTCGACGACGTAGCGGATGTGCGGCGCCATCCGGTCCAGCACCGGCATCCTCGCGATGTAGTCGTGGAAGATCGCGTCCGGGTCCTGACCGGCGACGAAGGTTTCGGCGCAGAGCACGTGGGCGACGTGACCGGTCGCCACGCGGATCGGCCTTTCCAGCCCGCAGCCCTGCAGCAGCGCGGCCGACGCGAGGAGGGCGATGCGGAGTTTCATCGAACATTCTTCCCTTGCGGAACGGGGGCGAACGCGAGAATATGAATATTATTCGGATTTCATACTCGCACTCGGCGAGGGGAGCATCGGCCCTGGGACGTCCGAAGAAAGTCGAAGCGGATCAACGGCGTGCGCCGGCCCAGGCGCGCTCGAAGGCGACCGTGGAGGCGATCCTGGAGGCCGCGGCTCGGATTATCCGGCGCGAGGGCGAGGCGGCGCTGACCACCAATCGGATCGCCGAGGTGGCCGGCGTCAGCGTCGGCTCGCTCTACGGCTACTTCCCCGACAAGGAAGCCATCCAGCTCGCCCTCGCGCGCCGGATGCTGGCCGAGGGCGATGCGACGGTGCTGGCGACGATGGAGGGCGAGCAGGGTCTCGCGGCGATGCGCGCGCTGGTGCGGGCGGTGCTCGAGCTGCATGCGACCGACAAGGCGCTGCGCCGCTCGGTGATGGGCGTGCACTTCAGTCGCGGCGGGCGGCGCGAGCACGCGGCCAGCACCCGCGACACCGTCGCCGAGATCGCCCGCAAAGCCGCGGCGCAGGGGCTGGCGATCGACCCCCTGAAGCTCTTCATCGTCACCCGCGCCGTGCTCGGCGTCGCCCGCTCGCTGGTCGAGGAGCCGGACGGGACGGCGCCCGACCCGGCCGTGCTGGAAGCCGAGCTGATGGCCCTGATCGGGCCCTACCTGTCGGCCCCGGCGGTTGGCGCCGCGGCCTGAGTCCGCTATAGGCCCGCCCCCATGACCGTTCGGACCCACCACCACGCGCACGAACCGACCCGCCGCGGCGGGCCGGGCCGGTCGCGCTTGGTCTAAGCCCGTCCGAACCCCGCGCCCCTGCCAACCGGCGGATGGGGCGCGACGCCAACGAGCCGCTCCATCCGTCCCGATCCGAGGACTTCACGATGGACGCCCCGTTGCCCCCCGCCCCCGCACCCGCTAAGCGCCCGGCCATGACCGAGGCTCCGACCAGGCCCAAGGCCCGCACGCCGCGTGGCTTCCTCGACCGCCGCGCCGCGCCAGCTGGCCGCCGAGCGCCGCATCCTGGAGGCGGTGTCGCGCGTCTACGAGAGCTACGGCTTCGAGGCGCTGGAGACCGGCGCGTTCGAGTACGCCGACGCGCTCGGCAAGTTCCTGCCCGACGCCGACCGGCCGAACGAGGGCGTCTTCGCGCTGCAGGACGACGACGACGAGTGGATGGCGCTGCGCTACGACCTCACCGCGCCGCTGGCGCGGTTCGTCGCCCAGAACTGGGAGAGCCTGCCCAAGCCCTTCCGGCGCTACGCGTTCGGCAAGGTGTGGCGCGACGAGAAGCCGGGGCCGGGCCGCTACCGCGAGTTCGTGCAGTGCGACGCCGACACCATCGGCTCGGCCCGGCCGGAGGCCGACGCCGAGATCATCGCCATGGCGGTGGAGGGCTACGCCGAGGCCGGCCTGCCGCGCGCCGCCTATCAGCTGAAGATCAACAATCGCAAGCTCCTCAACGGCCTCCTGACCGCCGCCGGCGTCGAGCGCGACGGGCAGAAGCTGGCGGTGCTGCGGGCGGTCGACAAGCTGGACCGGCTGGGCCTCGAGGGCGTGAAGCTGCTGCTGGGCGCGGGGCGGCTGGACGAGTCGGGCGCCTTCACCCGCGGCGCGGAGCTTGCCGGCCGCCGCGGTCGATTCGGTGCTGGCGTTCGTCGCCGCCGGCCAGGGCCAGCGGGCCACGACCCTCGACCGGCTCGCCAACGTCATCGGCGGCTCGGCCGAGGGCGACGAGGGCCTGGAGGAGCTGTCGCGGATCGGCGCCGCGCTCGCCGCCTTCGGGATCGGCGAGGACCAGGCGCTGTTCGACCCCTCCGTCGTGCGCGGGCTGGAGTACTACACCGGCGCGGTCTTCGAGGCCGAGCTGCTCGGCGAGAGCCGCGACGAGACCGGCGAGCCGGTGCGCTTCGGCTCGATCGGCGGCGGCGGGCGCTACGACGACCTGGTGGCCCGCTTCACCGGCGAGCGCGCGCCGGCGACCGGCTTCTCGTTCGGCGTCTCGCGCCTCGCCGCCGCGCTGGCGGCGAGCGGCCGGGCGGCCGAGGCGGAGACGCGCGGACCGGTGGTGGTGATCGCCTTCGATGCGGACCGCATGAGCCGACTACTTCGCGTTGGCGGCCGAGCTGCGCGCCGCCGGCATCGCCGCGGAGGTCTACCTCGGCGCGTCCGGCATGCGGGCCCAGATGCGCTACGCAGACCAGCGCCTCTCGCCAGCCGCGGTGATCCTCGGCGAGGACGAGATCGCCGCCGGCCAGGTGACGGTGAAGGACCTCGACCTCGGCCGCGCGCTGGCGGCCGGCATCGAGAGCAACATGCCTGAGTACCGCGAGGAGCGGCCGGGGCAGGTGACGGCGTCCCGAGCCGACCTGGTCGCCACGGTGCGCGCCATCGTCGAGCGGCGCGCCGATGAGGATCGAGCCGCCCGTCCCGCCGGACGTGCTGGCCGCCGTCCGCGCGCCGTTCGCTGCGCTGGGCGCCGACCGCGATCGAGCCGCCGGTGATCCAGCCGCTCGACCTGATCCTCGACCTCTCCGGCGAGGCGATGCGCGAACGGCTGATCCTGGTGCAGGCCGACGGCGGCGCTCGGAAGGCGCGCTGCGGCCCGACTTCACCATCCCCGCGGCGCGGCTGCACATCGAAAGCGGGCGGGCCGGCGGACGCTACTTCTACGAGGGCAAGGCGTTCCGCGCCGCGCCGCGCGGCCGCGAGGCCTACGAGGAGTTCCTGCAGATCGGGCTGGAGGCGTTCGAGAGCGGCGACGCGCCGGAGGCCGACGCCGAGATCGCCGGCCTCGCCTGGCGCGCCGCCTCGGCGGGCGGGCGAAACGACCTGACGCTGCATCTCGGCGACGTCGGCCTCTTCGCCGCCTTCGTCGACACCCTGGGGCTGGCCGAGCCGCTGGCGGCGCGGATCAAGCGCGCCTTCGCCAGCCCGCGGCGCCTGCCATGCCCTGCTCGACGGGGCGGGCGAGGCGGCGCCGGCGGCGGGCGCCAATCGGCGATCGCGCTCGCGCACCTGCTCGCCGGACTGCCGGAGGCCGAGGCGGCGGCGGTGCTGGAGGACCTCTGGGCGCTGGCCGGCATCGAGCCTGCCGGCGGCCGCTCGGCGGCGGAGATCGTGCATCGGCTGGCCGAGCGCGCGGCGGTGGCGAACGCGCCGCGCCTCGCGCCGGAGCAGGCAGCGCTGATCGGCCGCTTCCTCGCCATCTCCGACGCGCCCGCCGCGGCGCTGGAGGCGGTGGGGCGGCTGGCGGGACCCGGCGGGCGCAAGCTGGAAGCGGCGCTGAAGGGCTGGTCGCGGCGGCTCGCGGCGCTGGAGGGCGAGGGCGCGCCGGCGAAGCGCCATGCGCCTTTCCACGGCGTTCGGGCGCGACTTCGGCTACTACGACGGCATGCTCTTCGAGGTGCGCAGCGCCGCCCTCGGCGAGCATCGGCCGGTCGCCGCCGGCGGCCGCTACGACAGCCTGTTCGGGCGACTGGGCGCGAGCCTCGCCTGCGGCGCGGTGGGCTGCATGGTGCGGCCCGGGCGCGCCTGGCGGGAGGGCGCCCAATGAGCGCGCAACGAAGCGGGCCGCTGATCCTCGCGATCCCGTCGAAGGGCCGGCTGAAGGAGCAGGCCGAGGCGTGGCTGGCCGACTGCGGCCTGCCGGTCCGCGCGATCGGCGGCGAGCGCGGCTATGCGGCCAGGCTCGAGGGCCTGCCGGAGGTGGAGGTGCGGCTGATCTCGACCGCCGAGATCGCGACCGCGCTCTTCGCCGGCGAGGTCCACCTCGGCGTCACCGGCGAGGACCTGCTGCGCGAGCTGGCCGCCGACCTCGACGGCCGGATCATGCTGGTGCAGGCGCTGGGCTTCGGCCGCGCCGACCTGGTGGTGGCCGCGCCGAAGAGCTGGATCGACGTCGACACCATGGCCGACGTCGACGAGGTGGCGCATCTCTTCCTGGCCCGCACCGGCCGGCGCCTGCGCGTCGCCACCAAGTACCTGACCCAGACCCGCGCCTTCTTCGCCCGCCACGGGATCATCGACTACCGGATCGTCGAATCGAGCGGCGCGACCGAGGGCGCGCCGGCCGCCGGCGCCGCGGAGCTGATCGCCGACATCACCACCACCGGCGCGACGCTGGCCGCCAACGGCCTGAAGGTGCTCGCCGACGGGCTGATCCTCTCCAGCCAGGCCCAGCTCGCCGCCAGCCTGACGGCCGATTGGGACGCGAGCCAGCTCGCCGAGGCCCGGCGCCTGGCGCGGATCCTCGAAGCGCGGGCCAGGGCCCGGCGCACGGCGACGCTCACCTGGCCGGCCGAGGCCGACCAGGCCGCCCGCGCGGCGCTGAAAGCCTGGCTGGAGGACGGCGCCAAGCCGCGTCCGTTCGGCGTGCTGGTCAAATCGGACGAGGTGTTCGCCGCCGCCGGCGCGCTGGCGGAGAACGGCGTCGGGCCGGTGACGGTCACCCACCCGGCGTTCGTGTTCGAGCCGGTCAGCGCGGCGATCGAGGCGCTCGCCGCGAAGCTGGCAAGCTGATTTGACAGTTACGTCAGTATTGCTGACGACGGCCGACTTGAATTGACCGGCTCGTCCAAGATTCACCCCGTTGTGTTTGAATCGGCGTCAAATCTGCCCGAAGCGAGTAGGAGGCGGCGTTGACAGCGAAGAATTTTTGCCGTTTCTTCGGGTTGCGAGAGGCGTGACGGTCCTTCCAAGGCCCCGATGTCTCCGGCGTTTCGGGGAGGAAACGCCCGCTTGGATCGAATGACCAAGTTCAGGTCAAACCCGCCGCGATATCCCCCGCGGCGGGTTTGATTTTTCTGACGTAATCGTCAAAACCCACTTCCAGGCTCACGCCCTTCTCCCCTTGCGGAGAGGGAGACCACTCAGTCCACGAGCCGGCGCGGGAGCTGGCCCTGCAGCGCCAGGATGCGGTCGAGGGCCTGCTCGAACTCCGACTGGACGAGGTCGGGGTCGAGGTCCGGCAGCAACTCCTGCGCCCGGTCGATCAAGAGCTGGCGCAGGCGTCGCACGGCGGCGGCGGGGTCGGGGGTCTGCATATGCTGAGCGGCGAACTGGAAGGCGACCAGCATTTCCAGCACCCGCACCCGCACCTCCAGCCGGCTCAGCTCATCGTCGTCCATCCCGGCTCCCCCTAATCGAGACTGCGGACCAGCCGAAAGCCGATCAGGTCCGAGCGGATCGACTGCGTGGCCCGGCCGCGTGCGGCGGAGCGCAACAGCGCGCCCGGATCGCCCCAGCCGCCGCCGCGCACCACTCGCATCGAGCCCTGGCCCTCCAGCGCCGGCGCGCCGTCGCTGGGCGTCGCGTCATAGGACTCGTGCCAGATGTCGCTCGTCCATTCGCGCACATTGCCGTGCATGTCGTAGAGGCCGAAGCGGTTGGGCGGGAAGCCGCCGGACGGCGCCGGCCCTCTCGGCGCGTCGGGCCCGTGCCGGTAGCGGGCGCGGCTGGCGTCGATTGCGTCGCCCCATGCGTAGCGCGACCGCGAGCCGGCGCGGCAGGCGTACTCCCACTCCGCTTCGGACGGCAGCCGGTAGCTCTGGCCGCTCGCCGCCGACAGCCGCTCGGCGAACGCCGCCGCCTCGTCGAACGAGACGTTGGTGACGGGCGCGCCTGGATCGATCGCGGCGGCGGTCGCCGTCCGCGCGGCGGCGGGCGCTCGGGCGAACCACCGCCCGCGGCGCGGCGGGACGGCCACGGGGGCTGACGGCGGCGCGCCCATCAGGCGCGCGTATTCGCCGTGCAGCACCGGATAGACGCCGATCGCGAACGGGCGGCGGATGTCGATGCGCTTCTGCGGGCCTTCGACGTTGGCGCGGTCTGGGTCGGCGGGCGGCGAGCCGATCAGGAAGTCGCCGGCCGCGACGATGCGCATCGCCGGCGCGCCGTCCGCGTCTCGGAACACGGTCCCGGCCGGCGTCGCGAGGTTCACGAAAGCGCCGTCGACCACCGGCTCGCCGGTCGGCAGGACGCCGATCCCGGGGCGGAAACGGTTGGGCTTCGGCGGCGCGTCGCCGGACCTGGCGGCCTGCTGCGTGCGCAGGTCTGCCAGCCACGACAGCAGCTTCATCCAGTGCGGGTCGGCCGCCTCGCCCATCCAGCCGGTGAGGTCCACCGTCTGGGTCAGCAGGAAGGCGATCGGCAGCTCGCAGCGCTCGATCATCGCCGGCGCCAGCTTGCCGTGCTCGTGGCCGTAGTGCGCCTCGGTGCGCACCCAGTCGGAGGCCGCCGAGCGGGGCGACCACAGCACCACCACGGCCGAAGCCGCGGCGATCTCGCGCTCGATGGTCCGGTCCCAGGCCTCGCGCGGGGTGATGTCGTCGTCCCACCAGGCGGAGAGATCCGCGGCGGCGAGGCCATGGGCGATGCGCTCGGCGTGAGCGCGGTCTTCCTTCTTGTAGCTGATGAAGACGTCCGCCACCGGCGTCCCCCAAGCCTGGCCAGCCTTGCCGCCCCGAGGTCAGGCCCATAGCATATCCGCACGCAGGGTCATCGGCTCGGGGGAGTGCGACCATGGCGGCGCTGAGCGAGGCCGACATCCAGGCATGCACGCATCCGCGCCAGTTCCCGCGCTTCGTGCTGGCCCTGGTCTTCAGCCTGGCGATGCTTCCCGTGCTGGCGGCCCTCGCCGCGCTCGGCGTGGCGGTGCTGATCCTGCCGCTGCTGGTGCTGGCTGTGTGGCTCGCCCGAGAGACGCTGTTCGCCTCCTACAAGGGCAACGCCATCCTGGTCTCGGAGCTGAACTATCCGCGCATCCACAACCTGACCAACGAGCTGAAGGAGACGCTCGGCGTCAGCCGCGAGGTCGTGGTGTTCGTCTACGAGCAGGGCAACTTCAACGCCTTCCTGATGCGGCTCTTCTTCCGGCGCGCGGTGTTCCTCAATTCCGAGATCCTGGAGACCGGCGTTTCCGACGACGAGGTGCGCTGGCTGGTGGGGCGCTTCGTCGGCTACCTGCGCGCGCAGAGCCGCGCCGGGCCGGCCGGCTGGCTGATCCGCACGGTGGAGCAGCTGGGCTTCACCACCCTGTTCACGCTGCCGTACGACCGGGCGATGGTCTATACCGGCGACCGGCTGGCGCTGGCCGCCATCGGCGGCGACATCTCGACCGCCGCCTCGGCGATGCAGAAGCTGCTGGTAGGGCGCCTGCTGGGCTACTCGGTGAACCCGGTGGGGCTGGTCGAGCAGCACCGGGCGGTGAAGGGCTCGATCTTCGCCTTCTGGGCGCGGCTGGCGAGCCCCTTCCCGCACGCGACGGCCCGCTACGTGGACCTGCTGGCGTTCGCCAAGCGCCGCTATCCCGACCCGTACGCCCGCTTCGAGGCCGCCAACCCGGGCCTGGCCACCGACATCGACTGGCTGAGCAGCGAGTATTCGAGCGCCGCCGACCTCGGGAAGGGCCTGGCGATCTACGGCGCGCTGGTGCTGCTGGTGATCGCCGCCGCCGCGTTCGACGTCGTCGTCTACGGCGGCATGCTGGTGCGGATGGAGCAGCAGGCGAAGGCCAGCCAGTCGGGCGCGGAGGAAGGCGACCAGCTGGGAACGGCGATGGGCGAGGCGGCCGCCGAGTTGTTCAGCCAGCCCGCGCCGCCGCCCGAACCGACCAACGAGGCCCCGCCGCCCGAGACGCCGTCGAACGAGACGGACCAGACCAACACCGACCTCTACAACCAGGGCGGGGAGAACCCGCCGCCCGACCAGGGCCAGCAGGACCAGTCGTCGTCTCAGAGCCAGCCGCAGTCGTCGCCGCCGTAGGCGTCTGGCAGGCGGCTACCAGATGTGCACGCGCTGGTCGGGGGCGAGGTAGAGCGGGTCGCCGGGCTTGATGTCCCAGGCGGCGTACCAGTCGTCGATGTTGTGCACGACGCCGTTCACGCGCGCCGTCTCCGGCGAGTGGACGTCGGAGACCAGCTGGCGCTTGAGGGCGTCGGGGCGGATCGCGCCGCGCCAGACCTGCGCCCACCCTAGGAACACGCGCTGGTCGCCGGTCAGGCCATTCAGCACCGGCGCCGGCTTGCCGCCCAGCGAGGCGTGGTAGGCGTCGAGCGCCAGCAGCGAGCCGCCGAGGTCGGCGATGTTCTCGCCCATCGTCTGGTCGCCCTTGATGTGGACGCCGGCGAGCGGCTCGACCGACGAGTACTGCGCGCCGAGCCGCGCCGCCCGCTCCTTGAACTTGGCGTCGTCGTCCGCCGTCCACCAGTCGGCGAGCCGCCCGGCGCCGTCGAAATGCCGGCCCTGGTCGTCGAAGCCGTGGGTCATCTCGTGACCGATGACGCCGCCGATGCCGCCGTAGTTGACGGCCGGGTCGGCGGTCGGATCGAAGAACGGCGGCTGCAGGATGGCGGCCGGGAAGACGATCTCGTTGCGGGTCGGGTTGTAGTAGGCGTTCACCGTCTGCGGGGTCAGCTCCCACTCGGTCTTGTCGACCGGCTTGCCGAGGCGGCTGGCGCGCCTGCGCCATTCGAACGCCGCGGCGTGGCGCACGTCGCCTGCCAGGTCGTCGGGCGAGACGCTGAGCGCGCCGTAGTCGCGCCACTTGGTCGGGTAGCCGATCTTCACGTTCAGCATCGAGAGCTTCTGCAGCGCCTTCGCCTTGGTGGCGTCGCTCATCCAGGTGACGCGCTGGAGGCGGCCGGCCATCGCCGCGCGGATGTTGCCGACCAGCGCCAGCATCTTCGCCTGCGATTCCGGTGGGAAGTATTCGGCGGCGTAGAGCCGGCCGACCGCGAAGCCCATGTCGCGGTCGAGCAGGCTGACCGCGCGCTTCCAACGCGGCCGCTGCTCTTGCTGGCCGCTGAGAGTCTTGGCGCGGAACTCGAAGTTGGCGTCCACGAACGGCGCGGAAAGGAAAGGCGCGGCCGCATCGGCCACGTCGAAGGCCTCCCAGGCCTGCAGCGTCTTGACCGGCGTCGCGGCGAAGATGGCGGCGATCTTCGGAAAGGCGTCGACCTCGTTCACCACCACGCGCGGCGCGTCGCCGAGGTCGGCGGCCGCCAGGTAGGCGCTCCAGTCGAAGCCCGGCGCAGCCTGCGCGAGCTCGGCCGGCGTCATCGGATTGTAGGTCTTGGTCGGGTCGCGCTGCTGGGCGAGGCTCCAGCTCGCCTTGGCGATCTGGGTCTCCATGTCGACGATCGCGGCGGCCTGCGCATCGGCGTCGGGCCAGTCCGCCAGCTTCAGCATCTGGGCGACGTAGGCCTGGTACTTCGCCTTCTGCGCGGCGAAGGCCGGCTCGAGGTAGTAGTCGCGATTGGGCAGGCCCAGGCCCGACTGGCCGAGGTAGATCGTGTAGTGATCCGGGTCCTTGGCGTCGACCTCGACGTCGACGTCGAAGACGCTGCCGTAGAAGCTCTTCGCGCCCTGGCCCATCAGCGCGGCCAGCGCCTCGCGGCTGTCGGCCGCGCGGATCGCCGCCAGCTCCGGCGCGATCGGCTTGGCGCCCAGCGCGTCGGCGCGGCGCTCGTCCATGAAGGCGCGGTAGAAGGCGCCGATCTTGCCTTCCTCGCTGGCCGCGTCGGTATTGGCGGCCGCCTTCTCCAGAATGCCGTGCACCCGTGTTTCGGAGAGCGCCTGCAACGCGTCGAACGCCCCGTAGCGCGAGCGGTCCGGCGGGATCACCAGCTTCTTGACGTAGTCGCCGTTGGCGTAGCCGTAGAAGTCGGTCCCTGGCGCGACGGCGGTGTCGCGGCCGGCGAGGTCGAAGCCCCAGGGCGGGACCTGCGGCGCCGCTGCGGGCGCGGCCGTCGAGGCGGAGGTGAAGCCCAAAGTCGCGCTGAGGCCGACGGCCGCCGCCGCGCCGAGTGCGGCCAAGCCAAGCAGTGTCTTCATCCGGTTTCGCCGTTTCCTTGCAAGCTCGTGCCCGCCTCCAAGCATCTCGCGCACGCGCTCGCCCATTAATAATCTTTCATGCGCTTTCCCGCGCCTTGCGCGAGTGCTCGCGCCGGGTTCGCCGACCGGGTGGCGGCCGGCCTGTCACAGTCTCGTTACCGACACCGGCCGGCCGGCGGCAACGCCTTGATCCGGCTCGGTTCGGCGAGGCCTCGCAAGGCCGCGATCAACAGAAAAAGCGCGTCGCGGCGCGCGTCGCCCGTTGACCAGTTGGCAACCATGTGTCCCCATATTCTGGGCTTCTGGGCGCTTCGCCCACTATATGTAGGGGCCTCGGGCTGACGAACGACTCCGGGGCGTAAGGGGTTTAGGGTGCGGGTGATGATGGGAAGCGAGGCCAAAAAGGCGGTCGTGGAGGCGGAACAGTCGGCGCGGGCGAGGCCTGTGGAGCGCCCGCCGCTGCAGCTGGTCCGCAAGGTCGAGATCGACCGCTCGCGTGATTCGCTGCTGACCGACTTCGGCCGCACGACCCTCGAGGACCGCTACCTGCTGCCGGGCGAATCCTACCAGGACATGTTCGCCCGGGTGGCGACGGCCTACGCCGACGACGCCGAGCACGCCCAGCGCATCTACGACTACATCAGCCAGCTGTGGTTCATGCCATCCACGCCGGTGCTCTCCAACGGCGGCGCCGGCCGCGGCCTGCCGATCTCCTGCTTCCTGAACGCCGTCAGCGATTCGCTGGAGAGCATCGTCGGCACCTGGAACGAGAACGTCTTCCTGGCGTCCAACGGCGGCGGCATCGGCACCTACTGGGGCGGCGTGCGCTCGATCGGCGAGAAGGTGAAGGGCGCCGGCCAGACCAGCGGCATCATCCCGTTCATCCGGGTGATGGACTCCCTGACGCTGGCGATCAGCCAGGGCTCGCTTCGGCGCGGCAACGCCGCGGTCTACATCGACATCTGGCACCCGGAGATCGAGGAGTTCGTCGAGATCCGCAAGCCCAGCGGCGACTTCAACCGCAAGAGCCTCAACCTGCACCACGGCGTCTGCATCACGACGAGTTCATGGAGGCCGTGCGCGACGGAACCCCCTATCGCGCTGCGCTCGCCGAAGACCGGCGAGGTGATCCGCGAAGTCGACGCCCGCAGCCTCTGGCAGAAGCTGCTGGAGCTGCGCCTGCAGACCGGCGAGCCCTATCTCGTCTTCTCCGACACGGCCAACCGCGCCCTGCCGCAGCACCAGCGCGAGCTCGGCCTGAAGGTGCGGCAGTCCAACCTCTGCTCCGAGATCCTGCTGCATTCCGGCCCCGACCACCTGGGCCGCGAGCGCACCGCCGTCTGCTGCCTCTCGTCGGTCAACGCCGAGATGTTCCTGGAGTGGCGCGACCACCCGACCTTCATCGAGGACTGCATGCGCTTCCTCGACAACGTTCTGCAGGACTTCATCGACCGCGCCCCGCCCGAGATGGAGCACGCCGCCTACGCCGCCTGGCGCGAGCGCTCGGTGGGCCTCGGCCTGATGGGCTTCCACTCGTTCCTGCAGGGCCAGAACGTGCCGTTCGAGAGCGCGCTGGCCAAGAGCTGGAACATGCGGCTCTTCAAGCACCTGCGCCGCGGCTGCGACGCCGCCAGCCGCAAGCTCGCCGAAGAGCGCGGCCCCTGCCCCGACGCCGCCGAGCGCGGCGTGATGGAGCGCTTCAGCCACAAGCTCGCCATCGCCCCCAACGCCTCGACCTCGATCATCTGCGGCGGCACCAGCGCCGGCATCGAGCCGATCCCGGCCAACATCTATACGCACAAGACCCTGTCGGGCTCGTTCGCGGTCAAGAACCCCTACCTCGAGCGGCTGCTTGGAGGCGCGCGGCGCCAACACCGGCCCGGTCTGGAACTCGATCCTGGAGAACGAGGGCTCGGTGCAGCATCTCGACTGCCTCTCCGCCGACGAGAAGGACGTCTACAAGACCGCCTTCGAGATCGACCAGCGCTGGATCATCGAGCTGGCCGCCGACCGCGCGCCCGATATCTGCCAGTCGCAGTCGGTCAACATCTTCCTGCCCGGCGACGTCGACAAATGGGACCTGCACATGCTGCACTGGTCGGCGTGGGAGCGCGGCGTGAAGAGCCTCTACTACCTGCGCTCCAAGTCGGTGCAGCGCGCCGCCTTCGCCGGCGGCGACGGCATCGTCGGGCTGATGGAGAAGGCCGCCGGCGAGCGCACCGACTACGACGAGTGCCTGGCCTGCCAATAGGGCTGCGGGTCGATTTCTTGCGCTGCGTCAAACAAGCGTAAGCCAAGCTGAGCCACAGTGAGCTGAACCCAAGCCGAGCGGCGCCGTCGTTCCGGCATGGGCTTGGCGGGGCCGAACGCCTCGTTGGAGGCTCGTCATGGTCAGACGGCTGTTGGCGGCCGCGCTGGCGCTTCCCGTGGCCGCGCAGGCCGATCCGCTGAAGCTCCCGCCGACCGCCGTTGTCGCGGCGCCGAGCGCGGAAGGGGCGTCGCCGAGCTACGCGCCGCAGCCGCCCGTCGATCCCACGGCGCGCTACGCCGGCTGGGGGATGCGCGCCACCATCCAGGGCCAGTCGATGGACCTCGACTCGCCAGGCGGCGGCTGGGCCTACGACCCGGCGGCCGGACCGAAGGACATCGAGGCCGGCTACGACTGGCGCAAGGGCGGCGCCGACGCGGTGCTCGGCTATGGCCAGTTCGACCACGGCGCCGAGAAGACGCCTGGCGGCGGCGACAATCACTTCGACAGCCTGCGCCGCCACGATGGCGCGGACGGCGTGCTGGGTTTCAGCTTCGTGCTGCACGGCCGCTGAACGGGTCGTTCGCGGCGCGTCGGCCGGCCGCGGGGCTCGAGAGGCGGTTGGCGCGATCCTTGCGTCGGCCCGGGCCGAGGCTCATCCCGGTCTCAGCAATGACTGAGGCCGCCCCTCGGTGATCGGACGGGCGGCGGAACCCTAGCGCCGGGGCCGACATTCCACTGTCGGAACTTGGCTGGAGGGAGTGCGAAGCGTGCGTCGGTTGCTCGCCTTGGCGGCGCTGGCCGCCCTGCCCCTCGCCGCCCGCGCGGCGCCGCAGGCGGTCGCCAACCCCGTCACCTATGATGTCGCGCCTCAGCCGGCCGAGCACGCACGCCTGTCGCAAGGCTGGGGCCTCTTCGCCACCATCAGCGGCCGCTCGACGGACCTCGCGGCGCACGCCCTTCAGTGGTCGGACGACCCGAGCGTGCAGCCGCACGACGTCGAAGCCGGCTATGGCTGGCGCAAGGGCGCCGCCACGGCGGTGATCGGCTACGAGGAGCACGACTTCGGCCCGAAGTACGACGCGGCGAGCGTGCCCGATCTGAAGGACCCCGACGCCCACCATGTCGGCGGCTCCGGCGTGCTGGGCCTGAGCCTCGTGCTCCACGCGCCGTAGCGCGACGATCGGAGCTCCGGCGAGCGAAACTCAGGCGGCCGAGCGGCCCTGGTCGGCGGGCAGGAAGGCGAGCAGCGGCGCGGCGAGCCGCTCGACCTCATAACGCTGCAGCGTTTCCGTATCTCGGCGGGTGACGCTCTCGGCGAGCGCGCTGACGGCGGCGCTGAAGATCGGGTCGGCCTTGGCCCTGGCGATACAGCCGAGATCCTGCGCCTGCGCCTGCAGCGAGCGCAGCGCCTGGCGCGGCTCGCGGTCCAGCGCGGCCAACGCCGCTTTCAGGTTGCGCAGCGCCTGAACGATACGGGCCTCGTCCGGCGTCGTCGCGTGGTCGATGCGACGGCGCAGGGGGCCGCCATAGTCGCCCGCGTTGAAGCGACGGCGGTCCGGGCCGATGTAGTCGATCCCTTCCACCCAGGCGCGCGGCCGGCGGGCCACCGCCTCGAGGCGCCGGGAAAGATCGTTGATCGTGTAAGGCCGTCGCAGGAACTCGTGCGCGCCAGCGTCGCGGGCGCTGATGATCGCCGCTGCGGTGGCCTCGGGACTGACGACGATCACCGCGGCCCTGCGGGCCGTCATGTAGCTGCGGCGCAGACCCCGCGTGAAGCCGGCTCCGTCCAGTCCGCCGCCGTGCTCGACGAAGACCAGCAGCGGCTCGACGGTCTGGGCGAGCTCGAGGCCGCGCTTCGCATCCCCCGCCGTCCAGATCTGGCAAGGCCCCACATTGCGCAGCAGGTCGGAGAGCAGCTTGGCCGACGCCGCCTGCGGGTCGACGATCAGCACACGCTGCATCAGCGCGCAGATGCATTGTTTGACGTTGGCCTCGGCGCCTGGCGCCATGCTGAGCCCCCGCGGGTCTGAGCATTCGCCTTAGAGCCTGCGCGGTAAAGATCGGCTTGACGATTAATCCCGCTTAACGATCAGTCCTGAAACGGATCGCGCATGACGATCATGTCGTCGCGCTCCGGGCTGGTGCCGAGCAGGGCCACCGGCGCCCCGATCAGCTCCTCGATGCGGCGGACATACTTCACCGCCTCGGCCGGCAGGTCGCGGAAGCTGCGCGCGCCGCGGGTCGAGGCGCGCCAGCCCTCGATCTCCTCGTAAACGGGGCGGATGCGGCTCTGCGCCTTCAGGCCGGCCGGCAGGTGGTCGAGCCGCTCGCCGTCAGCATCGTACGCCACGCAGATCTTCAGCGTTTCCAGTCCATCCAGCACGTCGAGCTTGGTGAGCGCGATGCCGTCGATGCCGTTGATCGCCACCGACTGGCGCGCCAGCACCGCGTCGAACCAGCCGCAGCGCCGCTGGCGGCCGGTGACGGTGCCGACTTCCTGGCCGACCTCGCCGAGGTGGCGTCCGACCTCGTCGAAGAGCTCGGTGGGGAATGGACCTTCGCCGACGCGGGTGGTGTAGGCCTTCAGGATGCCGAGCACGTAACCCGGTCCCTTCGGCCCCAGCCCCGAGCCGGCGGCCGCCTGGCCGGCGACGGTGTTGGACGACGTCACGTACGGATAGGTGCCGTGGTCGACATCGAGCAACGCACCCTGCGCTCCCTCGAACAACACCCGCTCGCCGCCCTTCACGGCCTCGTTGAGCAGCTTCCAGGCGGGCTTGGCGTAGGGGAGGATCTTCGGCGCGACCGCCTCCAGCGAGGCGAGGATCTCCTCGGCCTTCGCTTCCGGCAGGCCGAGGCCGCGGCGCAGCGGGCCGTGGTGGGCGAGCAGCCGGTCGATCTTGGCCTCCAGCGCCTCGCGGTCGTTGAGGTCGGCGACCCGGATCGCGCGGCGGCCGACCTTGTCCTCGTAGGCCGGGCCGATGCCGCGGCCGGTGGTGCCGATCTTGGTCGCGGCCTGCGCCTCGCGGGCCACATCGAGGTCGCCGTGCAGCGGCAGGATCAGCGCGGCGTTGTCGGCCAGCACCAGCACGTCCGGGCTGATCGTGACGCCCTGGGCGCGGACCCGGTCGATCTCGGCCAGCAGCGCCCAGGGGTCGACGACGACGCCGTTGCCGATCACCGAGAGTTTGCCCTGCACGACGCCGGAGGGAAGCAGCGAGAGCTTGTAGACCTGGTTGCCGACCACCAGCGTGTGGCCGGCGTTGTGGCCGCCCTGGAAGCGGACGACCACGTCGGCGCGCGCCGAGAGCCAGTCGACGAGCTTGCCCTTGCCCTCGTCGCCCCACTGGGCGCCGACCACCGTCACATTGGCCATTGGATGCGAGTCCCCACCCTGCCGGGTGTCCCCGACCGCCCTTCGACAGGGACTCGGCGGCGGGAGCGCTCAGGACGTAGCCCGAGGCGCGGCGGCGTTTAGGACGGCGGGGGCGGGCGCGTCAAGTCGCCATCAGCGCGGCTTCCAGCGACCCTGGCTGAGGTTCTCGTGGACGACCCGCCAGTGGCCGTCGACCCGCTTCAGGACGGACGCGCCGCGGCCGCGTCCGGCGACCGGCTCACCGTCGACGACGGCGGTCCACTGGAAGCGGAAGACGCAGGCGGCGACATCGTCGGTCTCGGCCAGCCAGGTGACCTGGTCGACGTCGTAGGTGTCGTCCTTGAGCGTCTCCCAGTTGGCCTTCATGGCCGCCTCGATCGCCGGTTTGCCCCACATGGCCTGACCGTTGCTCCAGAAGTAGACCGCGTCGTCGGCGATCAGCTCCATCGTGCCCGCCAGGTCCCTGGCGACCATGCGGCGCACCAACTCGCGCTTGGTCTCGGCCGGGGTCACCGCGCCTAGAGCTCCAGTTCGCCGCTCAGCATGGCCTCGGCCATCGCGCAGTGCATGGCGATGCCGCGCGACATGACGGTCTCGTCGAGCACCATGCGGTTGGAGTGCAGTGGGCAGCAGGCGCGGTAGTCGCCGCCCTCGGGCGCCGCGCCCAGCATGGCCATCGCGCCCGGCGTCTTCTGCAGCACGTAGGAGAAGTCCTCGGCGCCCATCAGCGGATGGGCCATCCGGAACCAGCCCGCCTCGCCGAAGAGGCGCGTGGCGACGGACTGCGCGAGGTCGACCACGCGGCCGTCGTTCACCGTTACCGGAAAGCCGCGGTCGATGCTGACCTGGGCGCTCGCGCCGTGCGCCTCGGCGATGTGGCGGGCGACCTTCTCGATCCCCTCCAGCGCTGTGGCGCGGGTGCGCTCGGAGAGCGTGCGGCAGGTGCCCCAGAGGCGGGCGAACTCGGGGATGATGTTGTCGGTGGTGCCAGCCTCGATCCGCGCGATGGTGATCACCGCGGGGTCGGAGACGGCGATGCGGCGCGTCGCGAAGGCCTGCAACGCCATGACGATCTCGCAGGCGATCGGGATCGGGTCGATGGCGTCCTGCGGCATCGAGGCGTGGCCGCCCTTGCCGGCGATCTTGATCCGCAGCTTGTCGGAGGAGGCGAGCATGGCCCCGCCGCGGCTGGCGATGACCCCCCGCGGCATGTTCGGCGAAATGTGCAGCGCGAAGGCCGCGTCGGGGATCGGATCAAGAAGGCCGTCCTCGAGCATGAAGCGCGCGCCGTGCCAGCCCTCCTCGCCCGGCTGGAACATGAACATCACCGAGCCGGTCAGCCGCTCGCGCCGCTCGCAGAGCGCCCGCGCCGCGCCGGCCAGCATCGCCACGTGGGTGTCGTGGCCGCAGGCGTGCATCGCGCCCTCGTGCTGGGACGAGAACGGCAGCCCGGTGTCCTCGGTGAGCGGCAGGGCGTCCATGTCGCCGCGCAGCAGCACGGTGCGGCCGTTGGCGGGGCCTTTGAGGATCGCCACGACGCCGCTGGTCGACGGGCCCTCGCGGATTTCCAGCGGCAGCCCGGCCAGGGCCGCCTTCACCTTGGCGGTGGTCTTCGGCAGGTCGAGGCCAAGCTCCGGCTCGGCGTGGATGGCGCGGCGCAGATCGATGGCGTCCGGCAGCAGCGCCTCGCCGACCTTCGTCCAGCCTTCCGGGTCGAGCGTGCTCGCGTCCATGACATGATGCTCCGCAGGTTGCTTTCGCCGGACCATGACGGCGCCGGGCTCGGGAAGTCCACCCGGGCTTTGACGCGGCTTCGCGCGGGCCTAAGGAGCGGCGATGGACCGACCCCAATTCCACCTGGCGTTCCCGGTGCGCAGCCTCGACGAGGCGCGCGCCTTCTACGGCGAGCTGTTGGGCTGCCCGGAAGGCCGCTCGGCGGACGACTGGGTCGACTTCGACCTGATGGGCCACCAGATCGTCGCCCACCTGGCCCCGGACGCGTGCGGCGATGAAAGCAAACTCGGGGCGACCAACGCCGTCGACGGCGAGGCGGTGCCGGTGCGCCACTTCGGCCTGATCCTGACGCCCGACGCCTGGCGGGCGCTGGCGGATCGGCTGGCCGCGGCGGGCGCCGACTTCATCATCGCGCCGCAGACCCGCTTCGCCGGCGGCCCCGGCGAGCAATCGACCCTGTTCGTGCGCGACCCTTCCGGCAACGCGCTGGAGTTCAAGGCCTTCGCCGACGAGGCGATGATCTTCGCGCGTTAGGGCTCCCCTCGCCCGTTGGGGGCCCTACAGCCTCCGGAAGACCACCGGCCCGCGGCCCAGGGCCTCGACACGGGCGATCGCTTCGTCGAGCGGCTCGATGACGACGGCCATGTGGTGGGCGTTGGCGTGGATCAGGCGCGCAGCATCCAGGAGCATGCCGATGTGGCCGCGCCAGCCGACCAGGTCGCCGCGGCCGGCCTCGGCGCGGGCGATCTCGTGGCCCTCGGCCAGTTGCAGGTCAGCGTCGCGGGGGCAGGCCCGGCCGCAGGCGTAGAGCGCCTGCTGGACCAGCGCCGAGCAGTCGAGCCCGACGCTGGTGCGGCCGCCCCAGAGGTACGGCGCGCCGAGGAAGCGCTCGGCGACCGCGGCCGGATCGCGTTCGAACCTCCCGATCGGCGCCAGGTGCGCGGACCAGAACCAGACGCCGTCGGCCGAGCGGCTGAACGCCCCCTCCTCCGCCTCGGTCCGGAGGAGGGCGTTCAGGCTGAACGGCCCGCTCGCGGCCGATTTGATCGACGGTTCGGCGAACGCGTAGGTGCGGATCGCCGCCACGCGGTGGGTCGGCGGATCTGCGGCCGGCGCCAGCGCCGCGGCGGCAACGAAGCCGACGAAGCCGTCACGCCGCGCCTGCCCCCAGGCGAAGTCCCCCGCGCCTGCCAGCGCCTCGAACGCCTCGCCGTAGATCAGCTCGTCCATCCGCTGGCTGGCCGGATCGGGCGCGTGGTGGAGCGGCGCGACCGGCGCAACGACGCGCATCGCCCGCGCCGGCTCGTAGCGTTCGGCCGGAACGATCCCCTCGAGGCTGGCGGCCGCCAGGTCCGGCCGCGCCAGCGTCAGCCTTGGATCGGGCGCGTCGCTCGGCCGGCTCATGGGTAGCGGGCTTTGAGCATCCGGAAGAGGGCGCGGATGGCTTGCGCCTCCGCGCCCGACGGCCAGCCGGGCCGATTGCGGCCGTTCCAGGCGAAGATGTCGAAGTGCGCCCAGGCGCCGGCCGGCGCGAAGCGCTTCAGGAAGAGCGCGGCGGTGATCGAGCCAGCCTGCGCCCAGGCGTCGGGATCGTTCTTGACGTCGGCGATGTCGCTGTCGAGCGCGCTGTCGTAAGGCGCCCAGAGCGGCATCCGCCACACCGGGTCCTCGGCCGCCCGGGCGGCCGCCTCGATGGCGCCGGCGAGCGCATCGTCGTCCGTGTAAAACGGCGCGATCTCCGGGCCGACCGCAGTGCGCGCGGCGCCGGTCAGGGTGGCGAGGTCGATCGTAAGGTCGGGCTCGAGCTCGGCGGCTCTGGCGAGCGCATCGGCCAGGATCAGCCGGCCCTCGGCGTCGGTGTTGCCGACCTCGATGGTGAGGCCCTTGCGCGAGGCGAGCACGTCGCCCGGGCGCATGGCGTCGCCGGCGATGGCGTTCTCGGCCACCGGCAGCAGCACGGCGAGGCGGATCGGCAGCTTCGCCGCCATCGCCATGCGGCCGAGCGCCAGCGCATGGGCCGCCCCGCCCATGTCCTTCTTCATCGTGCGCATGCCGGCGGCCGGCTTGATGTCGAGCCCGCCGGTGTCGAAGACGACGCCCTTGCCGACCAGCGCCACCAACGGGCGGCCGGCCTCGCCCCCATCCTCGCCCCACCTGATCTCGATGAACCGCGGCGCGCGCTCGGGCGTCGCGGCGCGGCCGACCGCATGCACGGCCGGATAGCCCGCCTCGAACAGGTCCTCGCCGACGGCCACGGTGATCGTCGCGCCGAATGCCTCGGCGACCTCGCGGGCGATGGTCTCGATCTGCAGCGCGCCCATGTCGGCGGCCGGCGTGTTGATCATGTCTCTGGCCAGCGCACAGGCGTGGGAGATGGCGCGCAGCTCGACGAGGTCCACGCCGTCCGGGCAGACCAGCCGCGCGCCGGCCTCGCCGCGATCCTTCTTGTAGCGGTCGAAGCGATAGGCCCCGAGCGCGAACGCCAGCGCCGCGTCGATCGGCGCAGGCCCGGCCTTGCGCGGCTCGAGCGCATAGAGCCCAGCCGGCAACCGGCCTGGCAGCGCGCGCAGCCCCATCGCGCCGGCGCCGTCGCCGACCCCGGCCAGCACGAGCTCCGGCCCCGCTTCGCCGGCCAGCGTCAGCGCCTCGCCGGCCTTGCCGCGGAACCGCGCCAGGCCGGCCTGGCCGCGCAGCGGCGCGGGCAGCGCCTCGATCGCGCCCTCCGCCTCCGCGGCGGCGACGAGGCGGATCGGCGTTGCAGGCTCATCGGAGGGGGCGACGACGGCGTCGGACATCGGCGGGTTCTTCTTCGCTCGAGGAAAAGACGGGCCGGATTATGCTTAACGCTTCCTTGACGCTAGCGCCGCGATGCTGACCCGAGAAGATTCCGCCGGGGGCCAGCCTATGTCGTCGAAGTCCATCAAGCGCGTGCTTGTCGCGTGCGCCGTCTCCCTGGTCGCCGCGCCGGCGCTGGCGCTGACGCTGCAGTTCGGTGCGCCGGCCGCCAAACCGGCGGCCGCCCCCCAACCCGATGGACAGCCGGCCGCTTCGGCTTCAGCGACCGGGCCCGGTACGGCCAAGGCGCCCGCGCCGCCGCCGAAGCCGCTCAAGGCGACGCCGGAGCAGCGCGCCGAAGCCGAGCGCCTTGCGCCACTCGGCCGCGCGGCGTTCTGGGCCCGCGAGGCCGACATCGACCCGACCGACAACGATGCGCGGCTGAAGCTCGCCAAGGCGCTGCGCGCGCTGGGAAGGTTCGAGGAGGCCGGCGCGGCGGCCGACCAGGTGCTGGTGATGCAGCCCAACAACTATGAGGCGCTGCTCGAGAGCGCCCGCGCCAAGATCGCCGCCAACCAGGGCTTCTACGCCATCGACGCTGCCCAGCGCGCCGAGGCCATCGCGCCGAGGGACTGGCAGCCAGTGAGCCTCTTGGCGGTGGCGCTGGAGCAATCCGAGCGCGACGCCGAAGCGCTCGCCGCGCACCAGAAGGCGCTGGCGCTGGCCCCCGACAATCCGGCGACGCTGAGCAACCTCGGCATGTATTACGCGGCGCACGGCGATCCGGCCCAGGCCGAGGCGCTGTTGCGCAAGGCGACCGCCGCGCCGGGCGCCGGCCCGCTCGAGCGCGAGAACCTCGCGCTGGTGCTGGGCATGGAGGGTCGCTTCGAAGAGGCGGAGCGGCTGCAACGCCAGGACCTGCCGCCCGCCGTGGTCGACAACAACCTCGCCTACCTGCACGCCGCGACCGACCCCGCTCGTCCGCATACGTGGGATTCGCTGCGCGCGAGCCAGTAGGACGAGCGCCGCGCGTCGGGGGTCGGCGAAAAATCGCCCTGGCGACGGAACCAAAGCGCGTCTTTGCCGTTGGGCCAGCGTTCGGGCATGGCTCAGGGACGGGAGGGGCGGCGCTAGCATGATCGGCTACCTTGCAAGGCGACGTTCGCGCGTCAGCTCGCTTGGCGGTCGTGCTCGCGCCCAATTCCGGCCTGCGTCTTCGGCAGGCCCCGCCATACCAAAGTTGATTGCCGAAACAGCATTGTATAGCTTGCACGTCGCCGCTGCTGACGCGGCTAATTGTCCAGCGGTGTGTCCGGTGCGACACTTTCGCGCGCATGCCAGCTTGATATAACGCTGCTCGGTCTGCTCGATCGCCTCAGAGGGCAAGGAAGGACTTCGAATGAAACTGAAACTCCTAGCGGGTGCGGCCGTAGCCGGAGTGTTTGCAGCGGCGGGCGCCCACGCTCAGCCCGCTGACAGCGGCTGGTATGGAGCCGTCGATCTCGGCGCCCACCAGGCGATGCCTCTCGACACCACGTCGCAGTTCTCCGAACTCGGCGGCCCGCCAGCGAACCTGACGGTCTTCACCCAGGACCACTTCGCGGGCTTCGCGCGCGTCGGCTACAAGATTTCGCCGCACGTCCGGGTGGAGCTGGAAGCTGGCTACCGTCCGGCCGACCTGCGTGGCGTGATCGAGCGCCACTTCGCCGGGCGGCCGGTGGGCAGCATCTCGGGCATCTGCAACTTCTTCTCGGTGCCGCAGCACGCGGTCTGCCCTGCGCCATTTGGCGACAACGACACCTGGACGGCGATGGGCAACCTGCTCGTTGACCTGCTTCCCGAATCCCCGATCGATCCGTTCATCGGGGGCGGCGTCGGCGCCGCGCACGTGCAACTCGACATCAACGGCCGCGAGAACAACGTCGGCTTAGCCCGCAACGACTTCGTCGTCAGGAGCGCGCAGAACGCCTTCGCCTACCAGGGCATCTTCGGCCTGGCGGTCAAGATCAACGACCAGCTCAACCTGGACCTGACCTACCGCTACCTGGAAACCGAATCGATGCGGTGGCCCTCCGCATCGTTCAGCCCGATCACGCTCGGGTTCCTGCAAGGCCGGTATCGGGACAGCTCGGCTACGGTCGGCCTGAGGTATCTGCTGGCGCCGCCGCCGCCTCCCCCGCCGCCGCCGCCACCGCCGCCGCCTCCCCCGCCGCCGCCGCCTCCTCCGCCCCCGCCGCCGCCTCCGCCGTCGAAGGTGACGAAGGAGTTCATCGTCTACTTCCCGTTCGATCAGTACGTCCTGACGCCCGACGCCCAGTCGGTCGTGCAGGAAGGCGCGCAGTATGCGACGGGCGACCAGGTCTCGCAGCACGTGACCGTCGTCGGCCACACCGACACGTCCGGTGGGTTCGCCTACAACATGCGCCTGTCGGAACGCCGCGCGAAGGCCACCGCCGACCAGCTGGTCGCCGATGGCGTGTCGCAGTCGGTCCTGGACGTCAGCTGGAAGGGCTTCACCGAGCCCGCCGTGCAGACCGGCCCAGGCGTGAAGGAGCCGCTAAACCGCCGCGCCGTCATCACGGTGCAGTTCTAGCGCGCAACTTCAGCAGCGTTGAGGGAAGCCCGGCCGCAAGGCCGGGCTTCTTTCGTTTCGGCCCGAGAAGTGTCGACGAGCCGCGCTGCTAGGCCCTGTCGTCTAGTCTCAATGCGGAGGTCGCAGAGTAGGCGCGGAGGCCGCGGAGGCGCCTCTGCGATCGCTGCGTCTCCTCCGCGAACTCTGCGTCAGGACTAAGCGCCTGCGGCGCTTCGCAACTGACCAGTTGAGCTAAGCCTCAACCCCGAGCGCCTTGAGAGCCTCGGCGCGCACCGTTTTGTAGTCGAGCTTGCCGTTGGCGGCGCGCAGGATCGGGGCGACGACCAGCTCGCGCGGGACCTTGTAACGCGCCAGATGCTGGCGCACGTGCTCGGCGAGTTCCTCCAGGCTGGGCGGCGCGCCATCGCCCACGTCGACCACGGCGCAGATGCGCTCGCCGAACCTGGGGTCGGGCACGCCCACCACCGCCGCGTCGGCGACCCCCGGGTAGCGCTTGATCGCCTCCTCGACCTCCTCGGGGAAGACTTTCTCGCCGCCGGTATTGATGACCTGCGAGCCCCGCCCGAGCAGCTTCAGCGAGCCGTCCGCCTCGACCGTGGCCCAGTCGCCCGGCACCGACCAGCGGCGGCCCTCGAAGACCTTGAAGGTGCGATCGGTCTTCTCGGGGTCCTTGTAGTAGCCGACCGGCAGGTAGCCTGAGACCGCCAGCATGCCGCGCTCGCCGGAGCCGGGCTCCACCCTGCGGCCGTCCTCGGTGAAGCAGGCGCTGTTGGGCGTCACCATGAACTTGGCGGTCTCGGCCGCGCCGTCGGCGCCGGACGCCGAGGCGCCCATGCCGACCGCCTCGGACGAGCCCAGGCTGTCGAAGATCTGGCAACCGCGGATGTGGCCGAGCAGCCCCTGCTTGTTCTCCATGCTCCAGACGGTGCCGGACGAGCCGATGCGGCGCAGCGACGACAGGTCCCAGCGGCCCGGGCTGGCGTCGAGCGCGGCCAGCATCGGCTGGGCGAAGGCCATGCCGACGATCGAGATGGCGTTGACCCGCAGCCGCTCGACCTCGCTCCACAGCTCGTTCGCGTCGAAGTGGCCGCGCGAGGGCAGGCAGGCGACCGCGCCGCCGGCGGTGAGCCCGATGATGGCGGTGAACTGGCTGGTGCCGTGCATCAGCGGCGCGGCGGCAAGCGTCGCCTGCGGGCCGCTGACCTGGTCGCCCGAGGCGATCGCCGCCAGCACCCGCTCGGCCGCCTCCTCGGGGCGCGAGGCCGGCGGCGTGCCGAGGAAGAAGTTGCCGGCGCCGCCCAGCACGAAGAACAGGTCCTCCTGGCGCCACATGACGCCTTTCGGCATGCCGGTGGTGCCGCCGGTGTAGAGGATCAGCAGGTCGTCGCTGGAACGACCCCAGGGCGGCAGCACCTGGCCCTCGCGCGCGGCGACGATGGCGTCATAGTCCTCGGCGAACGGCGGGACCGGGTAGCCGGGCTCGGCCACCGCGATCCAGGCCTTCACATTCGGAAGCTTGCCGCGGAGGGCGTCGACCGTCGGCGCGAAGGAGGCGTGGAACACCACCGCTTCGGCGTCGGCGTTGTCGAACAGGTAGATCAGCTCGTCGGCGACGTAGCGGTAATTGGTGTTGACAGGCGCCAGCCCGGCCTTGAAGGCGGCGTAGTAGGTCTCGAGGTATTCCGGGCAGTTGAAAAGGTAGGCCGCCACCTTCGACTGGCGCTTGAGCCCGAGGTCGATGAAGCGGCGCGCCAGCGCGTTGGCGCGTCGATCGAAATCCGCCCAGCTGAGCACCCGGTCGCCCTGGATCTGCGCCGGCCGGTCCGGAATGGCGGCGGCGATCGGCTCCCAGATATTGGCGTAGCTCCACATGGCGGCGACCTCCCGGTTGTACGTTTTGCGGCAGGTTAAGCCGCCGTCCGCGACGTCACGTCAAGGCGGGCGAAGGCGGGCGCGGCGGCCGCTTCGAGCGCCTCGGGGCTGGCGTTACGAATGATGGCTCATGGTGTCCTGCACCTTCATCAGGGCGGGACCCAGGATCACGACGAAGAGCACCGGCAGGAAGAACAGGATCATCGGCACGGTGAGCTTCGGCGGCAGCGCGGCGGCCTTCTTCTCGGCGGCCGCCAGGCGCAGGTCGCGGTTCTCCTTGGCCATCACGCGCAGCGCGTTGCCGAGCGGCGTGCCGTAGCGCTCGGCCTGGATCATCGCGGTGACCACCGCCTTGATGCCAGGGTTGTTGGTGCGCCGGGCGAGGCCGTCGTAGGCCATCCGCCGCTCCGGCAGGTAGGACAGCTCGGCCGAGAGCAGGCTGAGCTCTTCCGCCAGCTCGATCGAGGAGCCGCCGACCTCCTGGCCGACCTTCATGATCGCCGCCTCGATCGACATGCCGGACTCCACGCAGATCAGCAGCAGGTCGAGCGCATCCGGGAAGACGCCGACGATCGAGTCGCGCCGCTTGGAAGCGACATTGGAGATGTAGAGGTTGGGCGCGTAGTAGCCGCCGACGAAGGCCGCGACGCAGGCGGCGATCCGCTGCATCAGCTGCAGGTGCATGCCGTGGATGACGAACACGTAGAACGCCGCCGCGGTCAGCAGCACGAACGGCGCGACCAGCCGGAAGAAGTAGAACCGCGAGATGGCGCTCGGGCCCCGGAAACCGGCCTGCGCCAGCTTGTCGGGCAGGTTGGGGTCTTCCAGCAGCCTGGAGAGCTGCAGCCGGTCGACGACGCGCTTGTAGACGCTCTCATCCGTCTGGCGCAGCGAGGCCTGCTGCTTGCCCGCCAGCGCCTCGCGCGATTTGCGGCGCAACTCCTCGCGCCGGTTGGCCACCGACTTGAGGCGGCTCTCGAGCCCGGAGCGCTGGAAGGCCGGCGAGACCATGGTCACGATCGTGAAGAACACGATGACGCCCGTGACGGCGGCAATCACGTTGTCCGGATTGGTGACGACATCGACCCAGCTCACGGCGGACCGGCCCCTAGAACTTGAAGTTGATCATGCGGGCCATCACGAAGATGCCGAGGCCCATCCAGATCGCCGAGCCGCCCAGCATCAGCCAGCCGCGGTGGTCGGAGAACATCGGCGCCATGTAGGACGGCGTCCAGACCATGATCAGCAGGACCACGCCCGGCGGCAGGCAGCCGATGATGAAGGCCGACGAGGTGGCTTCCGACGACAAAGCCTTGACCTTTTCGCGCATCAGCTTGCGCGAGCGCAGCACGGCCGAGAGGTTGCTCAGCGCCTCGGCGAGGTTGCCGCCAGTCTTCTGCTGGATGCTCATGACGATGGAGAAGAACCGCACCTCGGCGGTGGGCATGTGCTCGTAGAGCTTCTCGAGCGCCTGATCGAGGTTCATGCCCATGGCGATGTTCTCGACCAGGCGGCGGAACTCGCCCGCCAGCGGCTCCGGCGTCTCGCGGCCGATGATCTTCAGGCAGTCGTGCACCGGCAGGCCCGACTTGATGCCGCGCACGATGATGTCCATGGCGTCGGAGAAGGCGGCGGTGAACTTTCCGGTGCGGCGCTTGGCCAGGAAGCCCAGCACCCACTGCGGCAGGCCGAAGCCGGCGGCGCCGCCGAGCCCCAGCGCGACGAAGGGATTGAGCTTCAAAAGGCACAGCACCGCGACGGCAAGCCCGAAGCCGCCGCTCGCCATCCAGAACTGCATTGGGGTGGCGTTGATGCCGGCCTGCTTCAGCTTGTTGGCCAGGGTCAGCCGCACCTTCTTCTGCTGGCGTTCCTGCTCCTGCAGGCTCTTCATGATCTGCTTGCGGCGGGTCTCGGCGCTGTTGGCGGCCGGCGCGCGCAGCCGCCGGCCGTCGCCGCGGCCCGCAACCCCGGTGATGGCCTGTGCGCGCTGCACCGCGCGCTCCTGGCTGGTGCGCCCGCCTGCGAACGCGAAGCCCACCGCGATGACGATGCCGAAGGCGACCGCCGCGACGCCGAAGATGACGAAGGTCTGGTCCAAACCGGCTACTCCGCCGCGTCGAGGGCTTCGGCCAGCTCGCGCTCCAGGCCGTAGTAGCGCGCGCGGTCCCAGAAGCGGGGCCGGGCGATGCCGGTGGAGCGGTGACGGCCGATGATGCCGCCGTGCTGGTCCTCGCCGGTGATCTCGTAGACGAACAGGTCCTGGGTGACGATGACGTCGCCTTCCAGGCCCACCACCTCGGTGACGTGGGTGATGCGGCGCGAGCCGTCGCGCAGGCGGGCGGCCTGGATGATCACGTCCACCGAGCCGACGATCATCTCGCGGATGGTCTTCGAGGGCAGGCCGTAGCCGCCCATGGTGATCATCGATTCCAGGCGGCTGATGGCTTCGCGCGGGCTGTTGGAGTGCAGCGTGCCCATCGAGCCGTCGTGGCCGGTGTTCATCGCCTGCAGGAGGTCGAACGCCTCCGGACCGCGCACCTCGCCGACGATGATCCGCTCCGGACGCATCCGCAGGCAGTTGCGGACCAGGTCGCGCATGTTGATCTGGCCGCTGCCCTCGAGGTTGGCCGGCCGCGTCTCCAGGCGCACCACGTGCGGCTGCTGCAGCTGCAGCTCGGCCGCGTCCTCGCAGGTGATCACCCGCTCGGTCGGATCGATGAAGGCGGTCAGCGTGTTGAGCAGCGTCGTCTTGCCCGAGCCGGTGCCGCCGGAAATGATGACGTTGCAGCGGCAGGCGCCAATGACGCCGAGCACGCGTGCGCCCTCGGGGCTGATCGAGGCGTACTCGACCAGGTTCTTCATCGTCAGCTTGTCCTTCCGGAATTTCCGGATGGTGAGCGTTGGCCCGTCGAGCGACAGCGGCGGGCCGATGACGTTGACGCGGCTGCCGTCGGGCAGGCGGGCGTCGCAGATCGGCGAGGATTCGTCGACGCGGCGGCCGACCTGGCTGACGATCCGCTGACAGATGTTCATCAGCTGGGCGTTGTCGCGGAAGCGGACGTTGGTCAGCTGGGTCTTGCCGCTGACTTCGATGAACACCCGGTTCGCGCCGTTGCACATGATGTCGGCGATGTCGTCGCGCGAGAGCAACGGCTCCAGCGGACCGTAGCCCAGCACATCGTTGATGACGTCCTGCACCAGGTGGTCGGTCTCGGAGACCGACATCGAGACGTTCTTGATCGCCACCAGCTCGGCGACGATGTCGCGGATCTCCTCGGCCGCCGAGGCCTGGTCCAGCTGCGCGAGCTGGGCGAGGTCGATGGTGTTGAGGAGGGCGTTGAAGATCGTCGTCTTGGTCTGGTGGTAGTACTCGCTCTGCTCACGGACGATCTCGGTCGGGCCTTGCGCGGCCTGCAGCTGCTCGAACCCGAGCGTCGCCTTCGGGGCGGGACGCGGCGCGGCGGCGGCGCCGCCCTGGGGCGCAGCCGGCTTCGGCGGCGCCTCCACCCGCTGCGGACGCGTGGCGATCGGCGGCGCGCCGGCGGCAGCCGGCGGCGGCGCCTGGCGAGGCGGCTGCTGGGGAGCATCGGTGGCGCGCTTGCCGAACACGCTGGGTCGCTACCTTTTGAAGAGTCGGTTGATGAGCGAGGCGGGCCGGGGCGCGGGCTCCTCGCCGGTCTCGCGGCGGCTGATCATGCGGGCCAGGAGCTCGAGGCTCTCGGCCTGCTTCGACTTCGGTCCGACCTCGGCCAGCATCTGCCCGTTGTTGGCGGCCTGGCCGAACAGCTTGGCGTCGAAGGCGACCACCATGCACGGGGTCAGTCCGAGCGCGTCGCCGAAGTCCTTCAGCGGGATCTCCGGGCGGCCCGGCAGACCCATCTTGTTCAACACCACGCGCGGCGGGGCGTCGTTGGGCCGCGCGGCGCGGATCAGGTCGACGATGTTCTTGGCGTTGCGCAGCGAGGCCAGGTCCGGCTCGGCTACCACCACCACGTCGTCGGAGGTGACCAGCATGCGCCGCTTCCACGGCGTCCAGGCGTGCGGCAGGTCGAGCACCACGTAGGGGGTCGACGAGCGGATCTTCTGCGCCACCTCCTCGTAGGTCTCGTTGGCGATCTCGAAGTCGCGTTCCAGGCTGGCGGGCGCGGCGAACAGCGAAAGGTGGTCGCCGCAGCGCGCCATCATCCGCTCCATCAGCACCGGGTCGAGCCGGTCAGGCTGGCTGAGGGCGTCGGCGATGCCGTGCAGCGGGTCCTGGTTGAAGTCGAGGCCAGCGGTGCCGAAAGCGAGGTCGAGGTCGACCAGCACCGTGCTGGCGCCCATCCCCTCGGAGATCAGGTGGGCCACGTTGTGGGCCAGCGTCGAGGCGCCCGCGCCGCCCTTGGCGCTGCAGAAGGCGATCTGGCGGCCGACGAACGGCTGCGCCGGGTCGGCGTAAAGCGCGGTGATCGCGGCGATCAGCTGCAGCAGGCCGAGCGGCGGCACCAGATACTCGGAGACGCCGCGGCGCATCAGCTCGCGATAGAGGCTGATGTCGTTGGCCGCGCCGATGACGATGACCTTGGTGCCGGGATCGCACACCTCGGCCAGGCGCTCGAGCAGGCCCAGCAGCTGCTGCGGCGGATCGAGGCTTTCGACGATCAGCAGCGAGGGCGTCGGCTGGTTCTGGTAGTACTCGACCGCCGCCGCCAGTCCGCCGCTCTGGACCACCGTCTTGGCGCGCTCCATGCGCCGGTCGCTGCTGGCCTTGTGGACCAGTTCGGCGATCTCCTGGCGGCTCCAGAACACGTGGATGGTGATGCGCGGCACCGTGTGCTCGCCGAGCGCCGCCTCGGCGCTGGCCAGCATGTCGGCGATCGGGTTGGGCGCCGGCGTCGGCGACGCATGCGCCGGGTCGTCGTCCTCGACCGGCCGCGGCGAGGAGAGGCCGGCGAACGGATCGTGCGCGTCCGGCGCCGGCTTGGGGTCCTGCGGGGAGCTGACGAACTCGGTCTCGGCGTCGAAGTCGAGATCGAACGGGTCGGCGGTTTCGGCGGTCTGCGGGCTCATGAGCTTATTGGGATCCGGTCGACGAGACGGCGCCGTTGGCCTGGTTGTCCTTGGTGGTCGACGTCGTCGTGCCTTGGCGATACTTGTCGAGCACGACCTCGCGCCGCTGCGCGTCCGGCGGAGCGGCCTCGCGCGGGTGCAGCAGGTCGGCCGGCTCGGCGATCTGGGCGGCGATATTCGCGGTCACGGCGCAGCCGAACTCGGCGTACTCGCGATTCTCGTAGACGTTGGCGATGTTCTCCCAGGCGTGCCCGCATTGGAGTCGGCGCGCCTCGTAGCGGACGAAGCCGACCACGACAGGCGCGGCCCGCTCGTCGCCGGCCTCGTAGCCGACGATCCGCACCGCCGCCGGATCGACGCCCTGGCCGATCATGAAGTCGCGCGCGGCGGTGGCCGTGCGATAGACCGCCGCCTGCGCCGGCCCATGCTCGGGCGCCTTGATGGTGATCGGCGCGCGGTCGGTCTGCATCCAGCGACCGACGAAGTCGCGCAGCGCGTCGGCCTGGCTGGCGGAAATGCCGTCGTCGTGCACGCCGAGCTTCAGCTCAATCGGCGACGGATCGACCTGGATCGCGTAGCGCTCGGTCGGGGTGATCGGCGGCGGATCGGCCGCCGCCTTGTCCTTGTGGGGCCCCGTCGCACAGGCGCCGAGCGCCAGGAGGCCGAGGCCCGCGAGCCAGAGCGGTGCGCGCATGGGAGGACGCTCCTTCATGTGAGGACGATCACTCGACGACATAGCCATAGGGACCTTGATAGGTTCTTCCCGCCGTCGCGTTCGGATCGTGTTTGTAGGTCCGGTTCAGGCGGCCGAGCAGGATGGTGTCCAGGTCGTTGGCGATCTGCAGCCCGTCCATCGGCGTTTGCAGGTCGTTCGGGCTGGTCGGCTTGACGAGGTACGGCGTGACGATGACCACCAGCTCGGTCTGGCCGGACTGGAAGTCGCGCGAGCGGAAGAGCGAGCCGAGAATCGGCACGTCCATCGCCCCCGGGATGCCCGCCAGGTTCTGAGCGGATTTGTCCTGCAGCAGGCCGGCGATCATCATCGCGCCGCCCGAGGGCAGCTCGACGGTGGTCTCGGCGCGACGGACGGTCAGCGCAGGCACGACCAGCGTGGGGCCTCCCGAGCCCGTGGAGACGTTGAACGCGCCCTGATTGTTCAGCTCGGAAACCTCGGTCGAGAGCTTCAGCGAGATGCGGCCGCCCGAGAGCACGACGGGCGTGAAGCCCAGGCCGACGCCGAAGTCCTTGAACTCCACCGACACCGAGCCGGTGGTCGACTTCGGCCACGGGAACCGGGAACTGGCCGCCGACCAGGAACTTGGCCGACTCGCCGGAGACGGCGGTGAGGTTCGGCTCGGCGAGCGTGCGCACCAGGCCCACCTGCTCGAAAGCCTGGATGTTGCCGGAAGCCTGGTTGAGCCCCGTGGAGCCGGCGGTGTTTTGGATGGTGGAAATCGTCCCCTCGCCGCCGTTCGTGCAGGTGCGGCAGACGACCGGCAGCCCGTTGAGGACCGGGTTGGCGCTGGCGATCTTCGATTCAGGCTGGGTCGTGGTGTTGAGGTTGGGGCCGGCGGTCAGGCCGCCCAGCAGCGCGCCGTTGATGCCGTAGGTGGCGGCGGTCGACAGCAGGAACTGCGTGGAGCCCGCCTGGCCGATGATGGCGTTCCAGTTGAAGCCCAGCTGCTTGATCACCTGGCGGTCCACTTCGAGGATCCGCACCTTGAGCATCACCTGCTCCTGGCCGGCGATGCTGAGCATGTTCAGCACGTCATCGGGCTTGTCGGCGGTGGCCCTGGCGATCTGCACCGCCTTGTCGGCGTCGGCTGCGTTCATGACGACGCCCGACAGGATGATGCTGTTGTTGATGGCGTCGATGTGGACCTGGGCGCCGGGCAGCAGCCGGTTGATGGTCTGGGCGAGCCCCGAGGTGTTCTGCTCGACGCGGATGTTGAGCGCCAGGATGCGGCGCCCGCCGGCGTCGAAGAAGATCGCGTCGGTGACGCCGCTCTTCAGGCCCAGCACGAAGATGCGCCGGGGCGTGCGCAGCACCGCCTGGGCGACGCCGGGGTTGGAGACCAGCACGTCACGGGCGTCGAGCGGCAGGTCGACGACGGCCGAGCGGCCGACCGGCAGCGCCAGCTGCTGGCTCTGGGCGCCCTCGGCGAGGTCGACCTTGATCACCGACGAGCGGCCTTCCTGCGCGTGGGCCGCCAGCGGCCCCGTCAGCCAGGCGCCGGCGACAAGGGCGGCGAGGATCTTGAGAAGGGCGGCTTTCATGGCGCGCTCACCGATTCGGCGGACGAGCCGCCCCTGAAGATGCGGACGGAGTGGCTGTCGTCGACGCCCCCCTGGGTGTGGCCGCCGATGTCGGCGTAGGAACGCAGCGCCAGCGTGAGGCCGCCCTGGGTGCGGGCGCGCGCCACCGAGCCGGCGCTGACGGCCGGAACCTCGACAGTGACCGTGGCGCCGATCATCGTCGCGCCGGCCTTCGGCTGTTCGGTGTGCTGGTCGATCGCCAGCACCAGGGTGTTGGCGAGCACCGTTTCGGTGACCATGCCGCCGGCGCCGTTCTTGGAGGTGTCGGCGTGGGTGGAGAGCACGTCGATACGGTCGCCAGGCTGGATGAAGCCGCCGGCCCCGCTCTCGACGTTGATCGGCAGCGCCATGGCGACCATGCCGGCCGGCAGGCGCACGGCCATGTAGCTGGTGTCGCCGCTGCGGATGATCTTGTTGGCGATGATCGGCTCGCCGGCGAAGATCGGATCGCGCACGATCGCCCCGGCCATCGCCTGCAGCTTCGGGCCGCCGGCGGAGGTGATGTCGGTGACCGTGCGGGTCGCCTGGCGCACCGCCGCGGCGGCGGGCCCCTGCAATTCGGTGCTGATCACGCCGTCGGTGATGTAGGAGGGGTTCAGCGTGGCGGCCGGCCAGCTCTGCCAGGTCATGTTGTCGGGCGACAGCCGGTCGCCGACGCTGAGGTCGACCTTGGCGACCAGCACGCGCGTCATCGGCGGGGCGGGCGGCGCGGCCGCGACCACGGTGGGCGGCGGGGCCTTCGGCCGGGCGAACATGCCGTGCACGAAGAGCGCCAGTCCCACCGACGCGACCAGCGCGACGACGATGATCATGATTCGGGCCGGGGTCATGGTGGCGGCGCGCCTCCGCGGCGACGGGATGAAGAGGCCCGCTTGCCCGCTCGGGCCGACGGTCCAAAGTGAATCGGGGCGGCCCTTCTGGCGCGCCGCCAAGGTGGCGGGGCCATGGTTAACGCCCGCCTAAGGCCAAGCCTGGCCGTGGACGTCTTCAGGCCAGCGGATGGATGGCGAAAGCGACCAGCGCGCCGGCCGCGATCGCGACGCCGTAGGGGGCCGATTCCCCTGGGGTCGCCAGCCGCTGAGTCCAGGCCGGGCCCACCGCGGCGAGCGGCCGCAGCCACGCCGAGCGCAGCGCCACGAGGCTGAGCGCCAGCAGGCCCCCGGCCAGCGCGGTATAGATCGCGAACGGCGCGAGGCCCTGCAGGCCAACCCAGAGGGCGGCCGAGGCCATCAGCTTGGCGTCGCCGCCCCCGATCCAGCCGAAGGCGAACATGCCGGCGCCCAGCACCAGCATTCCCGCGCCAACCGCGAAGCTGACGCCGATCTCGGGCAGCGAGACGCCCGCCAGCAGCGCGGCCGGCGCGAAGGCCAGCGCGAGCGCGAGCGAGATCCAGTTGGGGATCGTGAAGGTCGCCAGGTCCCGCACGGCTGCGACGATCACCAGCGCGGCGAAGAGGCCGAGGACGATGGTCTTGACGAGCTCGGGCGACATGGCGGGGCGTGAATGAAAAAAAGGCGGATCGATGGGCCGCCAAGCATCGCCCCAAGGAAATGAACCAAAGGTTTCCCGCACGGGCGCCGACGCGAACGGCCGGCGCCCAGCGCGGCACGCTTAGTGGCCGATGGCGCTGCCGGCCGACGAGAGCGTGGTGTTGAGGTTGGTGCCGAGCGTGGTCACCGCACCGATGATCACGACGGCGATCAGGGCGACGATCAGGCCGTATTCGATGGCCGTGGCGCCCGACTCGTCCCGCGCGAAGCGGGCGACGAACTTGGTCATTTCAGAGCTCCTCCTTAGCGCGAGCGAGCGAGCGCAGCGCGCCGGCCCCTCGGCTCCTGAATGCGGCTAGAATGCCGTTCTACTTTTAAGAGAGCGCAAACAAACACCGTGAACTGAAATTCACTCTTTGCCTGCCGCTGGTTCTTCCAGGTAATCGTGAAGATTTACAAATCGCTTGCAAGGCATGGTAAGGAAAAGAGAAGGGGCCGCGGCATTCGCCGCGGCCCCTTCTCCTCGAGTGTCTTGACGACTTAGTGGCCGATCGCGCTGCCGGCCTTCGACAGGCTGGTGTTCAGGTTGGTGCCGAGCGTGGTCACCGCACCGATAATCACCACTGCGATGAGCGCCACGATCAGACCATATTCGATCGCGGTGGCTCCGGACTCGTCCCGCGCCAGGCGGGCGACAAACTTGGTCATTACATGCCTCCTGTTTACCCGAGCTGCGAGGCGCCAGCGCGCCGGCCCCCCTCGGCTTTCACAGGATCGATAATCGCTCTCTACTTTTAAGAGAGAACGAACGAACAAGCTGAACCACAACTAACCATCATTTTCCGCCTGGCCCCGGCGGACGGCAAAAGGAAAGGGCCGCGGCTTGCGCCGCGGCCCTTCGCCTCTGCTTTTGCAGCTCTTGCTGCGACGGCTTAGTGGCCGATCGCGCTGCCGGCCTTCGAGAGGCTGGTGTTCAGGTTGGTGCCCAGCGTGGTCACGGCGCTGATGATCACCACCGCGATCAGGGCGACGATCAGGCCGTATTCGATCGCCGTGGCGCCCAATTCGTCCTTCACGAAACGCGAAACGAACTTAGACATGCTTGATCTCCTTTTCGCAAGCCAGTCAGGGATCAAGCCGGTCAGGCCTCCCCCTAGAGAACCGCGGACAATTTCGCGCGCTTGCCTTAATCCGCAGTAAACGTGGAAGTATTGCCGAGCTTTTTTCTATGGTTGACCGATGTTCATCATTAGCAACGCTTAACCAAGCGCGGCTGTGGCGGCGGCGGCGCGGCGGCGGCCGCCGGCGCTTTACGCAAACTTAGGCGGCCCCTTCCTAGCCTTGCGTCGCTCGCGCGCGGCGGGCTCGCGTGGCGGAAGCCTGGATGCCCTGGACGCTCATCAATCTGGCGGTCTCGTTCCTCGCCTTCGGGGCGATGGCGCGCATCACGCCGTGCAATCCTGGCCAGCGCGCCTTCGTGACCCGCGAGCTGGCCGACAACGCGCTCTACTGGTTCATGGGCGTGTTGCTCTACGGCGGGCTCGCCGATCTATACGTACGCGCCGGCGCGTACGTCCTGCCGGGCGGCGCGGCGGCCGCGACGACGATCCTTGCGGGCTACGGCTGGGCGGCGCGGCTGCCGCTGGCGGCGCAGGCGCTGCTGGCGCTGTTGGCGATGGATTTCGTCCAGTACTGGCTGCACCGGCTGTTCCACGGCCAGACGCTGTGGCCGTTCCACGCCGTGCACCACAGCGCCGAGGAGGTCGACTGGACCACCGCCTACCGGTTCCACCCGGTGAACTTCGCCGTCTACAGCGCCGGCGCGGGGGCGCTGATCAAGCTGATCGGCTTTTCGCCGGCCGTGTTCGTGATCATGGGGCCGATCAACCTGGTGCTCGGCTCGGTGCTGCACGCCAACCTGAACTGGACCTTCGGCCCGCTGCGCTACGTGATCGCCAGCCCGGTCTATCACCGCTGGCATCACGTGAAGGACCCGAAGGTTCGCAACCGCAACTTCGCGCCGACCTTTCCGATCCTCGACCTGATGTTCGGCACCTACTACATGCCGAAGGGCGAGCTGCCCTGCGACTATGGCGTCGAGGGCGCGCCGACCAGCTTCGTCGCCCAACTGGTCTATCCGTTCCAGGTCATCGCCGGCCGGATCGCGCGGACGAGCAAGACCGGCGAGGCGACGGCCTGACGCCGATGTCGACGCTGGACGTCTCCGCGGCGACCGACGCCTGGCTGGCGCGCCTGCCCGAGGCCCAGCGGCTCGCCGCGCAGGCCGCCACCGACGCGCGGCTCGTCGGCTGGTTCGCGACCGCCGTCGTCTTCGTGGGCGCCGCGGCGATCGTCGCCCGCGTCGACCTGCTGGGCGCGCTGACGCGCCGGATCGGCGCCGACCGGCCCCGGCCGTGGCTGACGAGCGCGGCGGCGGCTGGCGCGCTGGCGCTGATCCTGGCCGTTCCGACCGCGCTCGCGAGCGCCCTCGCGGCCTGGCGCATCGACACGATCCTCGCCGCCGGCGGCGGCGCGCCTCCAGACGCCGGACTCGCCGCGCACCTCAATGCAGCGCTGGCGGGCGTTCTGCCAAGCGTCGCGGCCGCGGTGATCCTGGTCCCGCCGCTCGGCTGGCTGGCCCGCCAGCGGCCGCGCAGCTGGCCGCTGATCGCCGGCGCAGCGGCGCTGGCGCTGATCCTGGCGCTGATCTGGCTGCCCTATGCGCGCTCGGCCGGCCCCGATAACGGTCCGGCCCCGCCGGGCCCGACCCGCGACGCGGTGGCGCGGCTGATCGCGGAGACCGGCCTGCCGACGACCGGCGTGTCGTTGGACAGCGATCCGAGCTTCGACGCCGACGTCACCGGCGGCTTTGGCCACGCGAAGGTCGTCATCGGGCCCAAACTGATGGCGATGCCGCCGGCGCAGGCGCGCGCCCTCGTCGGTCACCTCATGGGCCACTATGTTCACAACGACATCCTGCTGGCCTGCCTGGCGGCCGGCGCGGTGGTGTTCGCCGGGCTGCTCGCCGCCCAGAGCGGCGCGGCGCCGTTGGCCCGTGCGCTCGGCGCGTCTGCCGCGACGCATCCGACCGAGCCCGCCGCGTTGCCGGCGCTGGCCATCATCGGCGGCGTGACGCTGACCTTGGCGTGGCTCGCCGTCGCCGCGTACTTCCGCTTGGCCAATGTCGGCGCCGACGCCTACTCGCTGGACCACGCCCGCGAGCCCGACGGCCTCGCGGCGGCGATCGAGCGGGAATGGGACCACAACGCGGTCGCCCCCGCGCCGCTCGAGACCGCCCTGTTCTACTCGCACCCCCCGCTGCAGGACCGCATCGCCCACGCGATGGCCTGGAAGGCGGCGCATCCGGGCAGCTGAGCAGGACGTCGCGTTCAGCCTTTCTTGACCAATCCGACCGAGCCTTCCGGCATGCGCCAGCTCGCCTTTTCGCTCGCCCTCGCCCTCGCCCCCGCCGCGGCGCTCGCCGCCAGCATGGGCGTGCCGCTCGACCAGTCGGCTTTCGTCACGCTGCCGGGGCCGGCCCACAACGTCATCATCGGCAATCCGGCCATCGCGGACGTGTCGGTCGCCGACCAGCGCCACATCATCATCACCGGCAAGGGCGCGGGGGTGACCAACCTCGTCATCACCGACGCCGCCGGACGGCCGATCTTCGACCGCGAGATCGTGGTGGGCGCAGCGCCCGGCGGCCGCGTCGCCCTGATCAACGGCGGCCAGATCGTCAGCTACACCTGCGCGCCGGTCTGCGAGCCGATCGGCGGCGCCGCCGGCGCGCCTGCCCCCCAGACTGCGCCCGGTCCCTCCGGCGGAGCGATCGAGGCGCCGCACGCCAGCGGCTCGGTGACGGCCTCGCCTAACACGCCTTAAGGCTACCTTAGGGCGCTGCGGCTAGCCTGCCGGCCGACTGCTTACCGCGTCGAGGGACCTTCGGCCGATGCCGCCCGCCCCAACAGCCGCCCGCCGGCGCCTGCGCGCCTTCGCCTCGGCTGACGGCGGCGCCACGGCGGTCGAGTTCGCGATGATCTCGATCCCCTTCCTGGCGCTGCTGTTCGCGATCTTCGAGCTCGGCGCGATGTTCATGGCCTCCAGCGCCATCGACGCGGCCGTCGAGCAGGCGGCGCGGCAGATCCGCACCGGCCAGCTGCAGGCGGGCGCCAACAACAGCGCCGCCGGCTTCAAGACGCTGGTCTGCAATGGCGTCTCCTGGATCTCGAGCACCGACTGCCAGGCCAACCTCAGCCTCGACGTGCGCACCTTCTCCAGCTTCTCGTCGATCAGTGTGTCGACACCGGTATCGAACGGCGCCATCGACCAGAGCCAGATCGGTTTCAACGCCGGCGGCTCGTGCGACATCGTGCTGGTGCGGGCCTTCTATCCCTGGACGCTGATCACGCCGACGCTGGAGCCGGGCCTGCCGAACCTCAACGCCAGCCAGCGGCTGCTGACCGCGACCGTGGCGTTCCGCAACGAGAACTGGTCGACGGGGACGACCGGATGCAGCTGATCCGGACCCATCGATCCCCCACATATCTGGGCGCCGACACGCGCGGCGCGGCGGCGGTCGAGTTCGCACTGCTGCTGCCGTTGATTGCGCTGATCTACTTCGGCGTGGTCGAGGTGACGCAGGCGGCGATGACCGAGCAGCGGGTGGCGCACACCGCGTCCGCGATCGGCGACCTGGTGGCGCAGAGCTCGACCATCACCAGCGCCGAGGTGGGCGACATCTTCACGGTCGGCGACACCATCATGTCGCCCTATCCGACCAGCGGGCTGCAGATGCGCATCTCCAGCCTGACCGCCGACTCGCACGGCAACGTCACCGTGGCCTGGAGCCAGGCCAGCGGCATGACGGCGCTGAACAAGGGCGCCACGGAGTCACGGCCTGCCGCCCAACGTGATCAACGCCAGCGAGAGCGTGATCATGGGCGAGACCAAGTACACCTACCAGTCGGTGTTCGGGGTGGTGCTGCCCCAGCCGATCGTCTTCAACCAGACCTACTACCTGCATCCCCGCCTCTCGACCCAGGTGACCTGCGCCGACTGCTGAGCGCGAGCGCGGTTCCCCGCGTCAGGTGAAGGCGTCCACCGCCTGCGCGAGCCCGTCCACAAGCGGGTGCGTGGCGAACCCGCGGCCGAGGAGATGCGCGGGCCGCACGCCGATCAGGCTGCTCGTAAGGAAGATCGCCTCAGCCCGTTCCAGCGCGCCTTGGCCCTCGCGCGCTTCACGCACCGGGGCGCCGAGCGCATGCGCCGCCGCGCGGACCTGGGCGGCCATGATCCCCGGCAGGCAGCCCGTCGCGTCCGCAGGCGTCGCAAGCGCGCCGGCCTCGATCCACCAGAGGTTGGCCGCGGCGGCGCAGGTCAGCTCGCCCGAGGTGTTCAGCATCACCGCCTCGTCGGCGCCGGCGTCGCGGGCCCCGCGGCGGGCGAGCACATTGTCGAGGTAGGCGAGCGCACGCCGGCCCGGCGGGGCGGCCGCGGCGAGGCCGACGCCGTCGAAAAGAGCCGGGGCTGGAGCGTGGCGGGCCGGTCGAGGCCGCGGCCGCCGGAGCCGGCGGTCAGCGTCACCCGCACGGCCGCGCGGCCATCGGCGAGCCCCGCGTCCCGCACCGCGTGGGCCGCGCGCGCCTCGAACGCCGCTCGCGTCGGCGGCGGCAGACCGAGCGCCTGCGCGCCGGCCGCCATCCGCGCCCAATGCGCCTCGCCGAACATCAGCGCGCCATCGCGCCACAGCAGCGTCTCGAAGAGGCCGTCGGCCAAGAGGAGGCCGCGGTCGTCGAGCGGGACGGCGTCCATGTCAGGTCGCGAAGTCGCGGTTGCCCTTCCTGAGGAACAGCAGGCCGAAGAAGCCGATCGTCAGCAGGATGGTGATCATCGCAAAGCCGCCCTGCTGCGTCTTGAAGATGCGGGTGCCGATGTTGACCATCATCGGCGCCAGCCAGGCGGTCGCCGTGCCGGAGACCGCATAGGCGCCGAAGAAGGCGCCGGTCTGGTCGGGCGGCGTCAGCCGCGTCAGCAACGTGCGGCTGGAGGCGTAGTGGGCGGTGATGAAGATCGCGTTGGAGAAGCCGATCAGCGTGAAGATCCACTCCGGCAGCGTGCGGAAGAAGGGTCCGTTCCACATCGGCGCGTGCGCGGCCGGATCGTAGTGCCAGAAGAAGAAGATGCGGTCCGGCGCCATGCCCAGGAGGGCGATGATGCCCAGCAGCGACATCAGGATCTCCATCTGCACGGCGCGCCGCGGTCCCAGCAGGCCGTCGAAGGCCCGCGCCAGGAAGCCGCCCATCACCGCCAGCACGGTCAGGATGATGCCGATCACCAGCATCTCCAGCGCGCCCCAGTGCATCACCCCGGTGGCGTAGATGCCGAAGAAGGTCAGCACCGCGCCCATGCCATCGGTGTAGAAACTGCGCGCCACCAGGAAGATGGCCGCGTCGCGGTGGTTGCGGACCGTCATCAGCATCCGCCAGAGCGCGCGGGCGCCGTCGGCGAAGGCGCGGGGGATCGAGGCGCCCGAGCGAACCGCGTCGGGCGTGAAGAGCATGATCGGGATCGTGCCCACGAACAGCAGCACCGCCGTCATCGGGCCGGTCAGGCGCTCGGGCTCGTGCAGCGCCTGGCTGAGACCGAAGAGCGGCTGCTTCGGCACCCAGCTCCAGTCGGTCTTGCCGGGCAGCATGAAGCCCCAGGCGAGGAAGACGAACAGCGCCAGCGCGAAGGCGTTGCCGAGCGCCAGCGCCAGGCTGGAGGCCTTGTGCGCTGCGCCGAGACCGGCCGCGCGCACCAGCAGCGAGTTGTGGATCACCTCGGTGTAGCTGAAGAGCAGCCCGATCGTGGTGGTCATCATCATCGTGACCACGATCGGCAGGCCCGAGCCGTCGGGCTTTGCCCACCAGAGGCCGAACATCAGCGGGATCATCAGCCCGACCGCCAGGCCCAGCCAGCCCTTGCGGCGGCCGAGCTGATCGATCGAGGCGCCCAGGAACGGCGCGGTCGCCATCGTGGCCCAGCCGGAATACTGGCTCCACTGCGAGATGACTTCCTGGCCGGCGGTGGGGTTGGAGTGCGGCCAGCCGACCATCACCGAGGCCACGTAGGGCATGAAGATGTAGATGATGATGAGGATGACGTAAGGGTCGCGCGCCCCCTCGAAGACCGCCCAGCTGACCGCGCCGCGACTGAGCCGCGCGGTCGGGACATCGTCCTCGGGGCGGACCGCGACGAGGTCGGCTTCGGGAATGTACTGGCTCAAGGGCGATCTCCCCGGCCCGCTCGTCGGGGCGCTTGCGGCCCAACCTAACCGGCTGGCGGGGAATGGAAAGGGAGGGCTCAATCCCCTACAATCCCGGCTGGCGATCTGACTTGGCGGGCGGTTCACATGCCGATCGCATCCAAGGCGCAGGCGACCGCGCTCAGCGTGGCGTCGCTGGTGTTGTCTCTCTCGTCGTTCGCCCTTGCTGGCGACGCCGGCTCGCCCAAGCGGCCTGGCGAAGAGGCCGCGTTCCTAGCCCTGAACGACGCGGCGATGAGCAGGATGATGGCGGGCATGACGATCAAGCCGTCTGGCGACGTCGATCGCGACTTCGTCGACATGATGGTCCCGCACCATCAGGGGGCGATCGACATGGCGGTCGCGGTCCTGCGCTATGGCCACAACGAGAAGATCCGGCGCCTGGCGCAGGAGATCATCGTCAGCCAGCAGCAGGAGATCGCCGCGATGCGGCTCGCGGTGGGCGAACCCCTGCCGCCGTCTGCCGCCTCCCCAACGACGCCGGCCCCTGAAAGCCGGCCGATGCCGCGCATGGACATGAAGTAGGAGGGAGCGATGACGCGCGCAGTCTTTGCGGCTAGCCTGCTTTCGGCCGCCTTCCTCGCCAGCGCCGTCTGGGCCGGCCAAGCGCCGGGAGCAGCGTCGGCGCCCGATATCCCCGTCAGCCATCGCGACCGCGTCTATGCCGCCGAGCAGTTCTCCAACACCGTCTCGGTGACCGATCCGGCCAGCAACACCTTGCTCGGCGTGATCCGCCTGGGCGACCCGCAGCCCGGCAACTTCAGTCCGCTCTACACCGGCCAGCTGCTCGTCCACGGCATGGGCTTTTCGCCGGACCACCGGACGCTGGCGGTGGTCGCCATCGGCACCAACGCGGTGATCTTCATCGACACCGCGACTAACGCGGTCAAACACATCACCTACGTTGGACGCGCCCCGCACGAGGCCTTCTTCACCCCCGACGGCAAGGAAGTCTGGGTCACCGTGCGCGGCGAGAACTACGTCGATGTGCTGGACGGCGAAACCTACGCTGAGAAAGCACGGATCATCGTGCCGAACGGGCCGGGCATGACGATCTTCTCGCCGGACGGCACGTACGGCTACGTCTGCTCCTCGTTCACGCCGGAGACGGACGTGATCTTGGTCGCCGACCACCAGATCGTCGGCAAGGTCACTCAGGCGAGCCCGTTCTGTCCCAACATCGCTGCGACGCCGGATGGCGCCCAGGTCTGGCTCACCCTGAAGGACACCGGCAGGACCGAGGTGTTCGACGGCCGCCCGCCGTTCCGTGTGCTGACGACGCTCGACACCGGTCCGATCACCAACCACGTCAACATCGTGCGCAACGCCCAAGGCCAGTTCGCCTATGTCACGATCGGCGGGCTGAACGAGGTCAAGGTCTTCCGCACCGACACCTTCGCGCAGGTGGCGACTATCCCCGTGGGCGACCTGCCGCACGGCATCTGGCCCTCAGGTGACGGGACGCGGGTCTACGTCGGCCTCGAGAACGCCGATCAGGTCGTCGCCATCGACACCCTGACCAACACCGTCATCGCCACGAGCCCCATCGGCCAGGGCCCGCAAGCGCTGACCTACGTGCCGGATGCGGTCCCGGGAGGCGCGGGCGTGCAGAACCTGCAGCCGCTCGGGCTTGCCGGCGCCTCGGCGCATCTGTGGCTCGCCCCGCCGGGCGCCGCAGGAGGCAAGGCGCCGACCAGCGTCGCCCTGTTCGACCAGGGCCTGACCCAGGTGCTCGAAGCTTCGGTCACCGGTCTTGCGCCAAAGCAGCCCTACGTGCTCGCGCTCGCAGAGCGGGCGGATGGCGGCGGGCCTCTGACCCCGCTCGCCAACTTCACGGCCAATCCCGCGGGCGCGGCCATCGTCAATGCGGTCGGACCGATCCGCCAGATCGTCCAGGGCGGCGAGGACGCCCAGCGGCGCTATCTCGTCATCGCGCACGGCGGCGGCGCGCCGAGCGCGCCCGTTCAAGTCCAAACAAGGCCCTAGGTCGCGGCCTGATGAAGATGACGTAGGGGTCGCCGCGCCCTTCGAAGATCGCCCAGCTGAGCGCGCCGCGACTGAGCCGCGCGGTTGGGACATCGCCCCCCGGGGCGCACGGCGACGAGGTCGGCTTTGGGAATTGGCTCAACGAGACCCCGGCCTCTGACGCACCGCCAGTCTCAGTGGAAAGGGAGGGCCCGCCGCCGCCGGCGCCTCCAAACGTAGCTTTGGCGGCGACTAAGGATGGAAGGTGGCGCAAGGCTGCGCCGAAGAGTTGAGGATACTCGCGATGGACCCGTTCTGGGAAACCCACTGGTGGCTGATCATCATCCTGGCCGTGTTCGCCGTGCCTCTGGTGCAGGCGCTGCTCGACCCCTGGCGGCGCTTCCTGCTCTACCGCGAGCGGCGCGAGGCCCTCGAGACCCTGAAGGTCTACGCCGCGCAGGGTAAGGAGCCGCCCGCGGAGGTGCTGGCCGCGGTCGGCGGCCGGCGTTGGGGACGGCGGTGGGCGCGGGACGCGGCGAACGGGGCTACGAGCGCCGGCCTCAACGTCGAGTTCGGGGCCGACCGGATGGAACGCTGGATCGAACTTCGGCGCTCGCGCGAGCCGTTCCGGCGCTGGAATGGGGCGATCTTCGCCTGGGCCATCGCTGGCGGCTTCGCCTTCGCTTCGCAGCACGTCCACCAGTACGCCGACACCTATCTGGTGATCGCGGCGATCGCCGGGGCGCTGGCGGTGGCGGCGACGCTGAGCGCGCTGATCGTCAGCTTCTGGCGCTGACGCCTAGTGAGCCTCGGGACGTCCGACTGCGATCTGGCGGCCGCGGCGCGGCGCGGATCGCCGGGCGCGTTCCGCGAGATCGTCGCCCGCCACCAGCAGGCCGTCCGCAACTTCCTGCGGCGCACGCTGGACGATCCGGCCGACGCCGACGACCTCGCCCAGGAGACCTTCCTCGCGGCCTGGGCGAGCCTCGGCCGGTTCCGGGGTCAGGCCTCGCTGCGCTCGTGGCTCTGCGCCATCGCCTGGAAGAAACGCCTCACATTCGCGCGGTCGCGCCGGCGCGCCGCCAATCGCGAGGCGGCCCTGGACGGCCCGGCGCCGGCGGGGCCTTCGCCGGACCAGGCGCTCGACCTGCGGGCGGCGCTGCGGCGCTTGCCGGAGGCGCAACGGGCGGCGGTGGCGCTCTGCCTCGGCGGCGGCTTCTCGCACGCGGAGGCCGCCGAGGTGCTGGGGCGCCGATCGGCACGATCAAGTCGCATGTGGAGCGCGGACGGGCTAGGCTGGCCGCGGCGCTCGGAGATGAGCCATGAGTGAGCTGGACACCGGTCCCGATCCCCGTTTCGACGCCCTGTGGGACGCCACCGAGGCGCCGGCCCAGGACCTCGCCTTCGCGCTGGCGGTGGAGGCGCGCGTGATGCGCCGCATGATGCTGCTGGACGTGGCGGGCTGGCTGATCGCCGCCGCGGCGATGGTCGTGCTGGCGGTCGCCTTTGCGCCGATGCTGGCGGCCAACGCCGCGGCGATGGTGGGCTCGCTGGATGCCGCCGGCCCGGCGCTGGCCGCGGTCGCGGTGATGGGCGCCGTGATGCTCTGGCTGAGCCGGCCGCCCGCCGAGGCGGGATAGGTTCGCCCCTACAATAGGCCCAGACGCCCCAGGGAGGCCGCTGGAGGCCCTCGGACGATGCGTCCGCTAGGGTACTACCAGTGACGCTACTATCGCGCTCTACGGGCTTCCTGGAGCCTCCTGGAGGGTGTCGCCTTAAGATTGTGCGGAGAAAATCTTCGCGCGTCCACGCCGCCCTGTCGTGAACTCACAAGGGCGGGTGACGCTGCGGACGTCGCGGGTGCGGACGCGACAGTGCGACAGTCCGGCAATCGGACGCTCCGAAGTTCCGAGAAGGGTGGAACCCCGTCATTGGGTCCGGGGCCAGAGGCGGACCTTCGACGGGAATTGGCGACAAGCAGACTCCGGAAGTTCGGTTGGGGTGGTTCTTTGCCATCACACCAAGGAGTTCGAGGACCCGTTACCAAGTCGCACTACCGAGCCGCGCATTTTGCCAAGTCAGATATACGTCCGAGTCCTCCCCAGTTCCCGAGAGGCCTAGATTGTCCGCACCTTCTTCGATGTGCACGAACCCGCGCCTAAGGTTCGGAGGAGAACAGGAACCGTACGGGCCGGCATCCGCGAAATAGAAGGCGGTTGATCCCGTGTATGTCGCGCCGTTCCCCCCGACGCAAAAGCTGAGCTCATCCGTGCTCAGTTGCCCTCCCTGATACGTATCCGAGGTCCAAGCTCGGGAGAGCTCCGGGTGCTGCGGATCACCTGCATTATAGGCGAAATAATAGCGATGGGCGTTATAGGAATCGGCGGGAAACGGGTAGGCGCACCCTCCCGGCTGCAACACAAACCACCCACTAGAGTGCAGGCCGGGGGAGGCGGAGCCATACCAAGCAATCGCTGCGGAGATTTGAATGTTCGTACTGTTGCAGATTCGCGGTGCGGCGTTAGCGGCGCCAACTGCAAACGTGGAAAGGAGAAGAATGGGATACGCTAGCCAGCGCACTACCCACAAGAGCGGCTTCATTTTGATCTCTCCCGACACTTTGCAGAGTGCTAGTCGATCCAGTTACCGTAGCGGAAGAATAGCTCCGCCGCAGTCAATACAGAAGCGCGGAATTGGCACATTTCGTCCCTCACGCTTCTGGAGGAGTAAACACTCCGCTCGCCACTCCGTTTTGGGTCGGGTGTCGCCAGCCGCGCTGACCTTTGCCCCGCAAGCGGGCAATACCCAATTTCCGCCGTGGGTCGAAGCCGGTCGTTGATGTCTTGCCCGGAAGCCTACCCAGGCTGGCGCTGGTTGGTGAGCGGCCGTCGTCCTAGGCTTTCTCGACCTTGCGGGCCGCCTCGTCGATGGCGGCGACCAGGGCGTCGAGCTGGTCGGCGCTGACCGGCCCCGAGCGCATGCGAAGGCCGATGGCGGCGCCGAGGTTCTGCATCGCGCGGGCGATGCGCGGCGAGGGCCCCTCGAAGCGCTCGTTGAGGTCGGCCATGCGGCGGAAGATGCCGTCGACGACGGCCTTCTTCTCCTCCAGTTCCGCCTCGCCGGCCGGCGTGATGCGGTAGAGCTTCTTGCCGCCCTCGGCGGCCTCGACCGTCACGTTGCCGAGCTCCTCCAGCAGGGTCAGCGTCGGGTAGATGACGCCGGGGCTGGGCGAATAGGCGCCGCCGACCTTCTCCTCGATGGCCTTGATGATCTCGTAGCCGTGGCGCGGCTGCTCGCTGATCAGTTTCAGGATCACGAAGCGCAGGTCGCCCTGGTCGAACACGCGCTGGGCGCGACGGCCCATGCGTCCTGCGAGGCCACGGTGACGGCCGTGGAAGCCAAACTCGCGCGCGGCGTGGGCCTCGCGCATCCGATGGAAGTGTCTGTGCATGTGTAAACTCCGATAATGCATAGATATATCTTACGATCGATATATCGAAACTCGTGCGGATTGCAAGAGGCGATTTTTCCGGTGGCCGGAACCGCCGCCGCTCTGGTCAAATGGCGCGATGGGGGCGACGGCGGACACGGTCGAGGTCGACACCCGCTACGGGCGCATGCGGGCGCTGCGCGGCGACCGCTACATCACCGGCTGCCTTGAGGCCTACGGCGAGTACTGCGAGGCGGAGGCCGAAATCTTCCGCCAGCTGGTGAAGCCCGGCATGACCGTGGTCGAGGCCGGCGCCAACATCGGGACCCACACGCTGATGCTGGCGCAGGCGTGCGCGCCCGGCCGGCTGATCGCCTTCGAGCCGCAGCAGCGCGTCTTCCAGCTGCTCTGCGCCAACCTGGCGGCGAACGGGGTCGCCAACGTGACGGCCCTGCCCGAGGCGATGGGCGCCGCGCCGGGGACCGCCCGGCTGCCGGCGCTCGACTACGCCGAGGACCACAACTATGGCGCGGTCTCTCCGTCGCTGGACGCCGACGCGGGCGACTGGGCCGAGGGGCGCGCGGCGCGGATCACCCCGCTGGATGCGCTGGCGCTGCCGGCCTGCGATTTCCTGAAGATCGACGTCGAAGGCTGGGAGGCCGACGCGCTGCGCGGCGCCCGCGAGACGATCCTGCGCTGCCGGCCGATGATCTATGTCGAGAACGATCGGGCGGACCAGCAGCCGGTGCTGATCGCGCTGATCGCCGAGCTCGGCTACGAGCAGTACTGGCACGTGGCGCCGCTATTCAACCCGCACAACTTCAGGGGCGCGACCGAGGACATCACCGGCGACACCGTCAGCCTCAACATGCTCTGCGCGCCGAGCGAGCGGCGGCTGAGCGTGACGGGGTTCGATCCGATCGACCCGGCCGACTGGCGCTCGCCGGTGACGCCGATCGGGGCGGCGTGATGCGCGGGACGCTGGGCCGTGCGCTGGCGCTGGCCTGGGCGGCGCTGGCCTTCACAGCCGCCAGGCCCGCGGACGCCGCGCCGCGGTTCGCCGCCCATCCGACGCCGCCCGAGATCGCGGCCTCGGTGGCGCGCTACGGCGCCCGCGCCACGGTGAACGCGCTCTTCGAGGAGCGCCGCTGGGACTATGTGTCGGACCGCATCGGCGCGGGCGAGACGGCGTGGGTGGCGCTGGCGGCGAAGCTGGCGCCGGGCGCCGACGCGGGCACGGCCGAGGACCTGCCGATCGCGCTGGCCTTCGCCCTGCCCCGCAACGCGCCGGCGGTGCTGGCGGCGGTTCGGACCGGCGCATTCGACGTCGCCGATGTGTGCGGGGCGCCGTTCATCGAGGACACCGTCAGCGACATCCCCGCCTATCGGCGCCGCGCGGCGGCCGCCGTGCGGGGCGTCGGCGACCCGAAGCTGACCGCGGTGAGGGCGGCGTGCCTCGCAACCCTGGAATCGGAGGGGTGAGCGCAGGCCGCGTGCGCCGCATCGCCGTCGTGGGCTGCTCGGGGTCGGGCAAGTCGACGCTGGCGGCGGCGCTGGCGGCGCGGCTCGGGCTGCCCTACGTCGCCACCGATGCGGTGTTCTGGACCGGCGACTGGCGGCCGACGCCGGCGACAGAGGTCCGCGCGTGGCTGGCGGCCGCGACCGCCGCCGAGCGCTGGGTGACCGACGGCAACTTCGACGGCGAGCGCGACCTCGTCTGGGCGCGCGCCGATTTGATCGTGTGGCTCGACCTGCCGCTTGGCGTCGTGCTCGGCCAGGCGCTGCGGCGCAACCTCGGCTGGTGGATCGACGGAACGCGGGTCTGGGGCGGGCAACGGATGACGCTCGCCAAAGCGATTTCCGGCGTGCGGCACGTGCTGCGCTCGCATGGCGAGAAGCGGCGGGCCTACCCGGCGTGGCTCGCCGAGCTCGAGGCGCCGAGCGTGCGGATCGAGCGGCCGGCGCGGCTCGACGACTGGGTCCGGACCGTGACGGGCGCGCTATAGAGCCCGCGTGCCGACCATCGTCCCGATCCACGATCCCGCCGACCCGCGCATCGCGGCCTACACCGCGGTCCGCGAGCGCGACCTCGTCGGCCGCGGCGACGGCTTCATCGCCGAGGGCGAGGTCGTGCTGCGCGTGCTGCTGGGCGCCGGCGCGCGGGCCAGGGCGGCGTCGGTGCTGGTCGCCGAGCGTCGGCTGGCGCGCCTGGCGCCGTTGCTCGAGCCGATGGCGGCCGACACGCCGGTCTACGCGGCTGGGCAGGCGGTGATGGACGCCATCGTCGGCTTCCACATCCATCGCGGGATCCTGGCGCACGGGATCCGGCCGCCCGATCCCGGCGCGGCCGCGCTGCTCGCGGGCCTGCCGCCGCGGGCGCTCGCGCTGGCGCTCTTCGGCGTCTCCAACCACGACAACATGGGCGGCCTCTTCCGCAACGCCGCCGCGTTCGGCGCGGGCGCGGTGCTGCTCGATGCGGCCTGCTGCGATCCGCTCTACCGCAAGGCCATCCGGGTCTCGGTCGGCGCGGCGCTGCAGGTCCCGTTCGCGCGGCTGTCGCCCGGCGAGGACGCGCTGGCGGCGCTGGAAGCGGCGGGCTTCGTCCCGCTGGCGCTGACGCCCGCTGGCGAGCCGCTGAGCGCCGTCGGGCGACCGGCCCGCGCCGCGCTGCTGCTGGGCGCGGAGGGCCCCGGCCTGCCGCCGGACGTGCTGGCGCGGGCGCGGCGCGTGGCGATCCCGATGGCGGCGGGCTGGGACTCGCTCAACGTGGCCGCCGCCAGCGCCGTCGCCCTGCACGAGCTGACGCGGGAGGCGTGATCGGGCGGCGCGCCGCCCGCTACGCCAGCAGCTGCGCCTCCAGGCGCTCGCGCAGGGCCGCGTCGACGCCGAGGCTGTGCTCGAGATAGGCGTCGACGCCGCCGTGGCTGGCTTCGATGGCGCGGAAGGCCTCGTCGAGGTACTCGGCCTCGACCCCGATGGCGGCGCGGATGGCCGCTTCGGTCGGCGTGCGGCCGGTCTCCTGGGCGATCATCGCCGCCACCATCGGGGCGCGCGCGGCGATCCGCTCGGGATTGTTGGTGAGCAGGTAGTCGGCGACGATGTCGTCCGGGTGGACGCCCGCGACATGGTGGGTCAGCGCCGCCAGCACGCCGGTGCGGTCCTTGCCCGCCGCGCAATGGATCAGCACCGGCCCGTCGCCGGCAGCCAGCGCCTGGAAGTAGCGGGTGAAGAGGTCGACGTGCCGCGGCTTGTAGGGCGCGGTGCGGTAATAGTCCCTGAGGTAGTCGCGGAAGGCGCCTTCCGAGAGGTCGCAGCTGCGCACGAACGTCCACCAGGGATCGTCGTCGGCGCCCTCGCCCTCGTCGTTCTGGATCACCTGGCCCGCGAAGCCCTCCGGTCGGCGGGCTGGATCGCGCTCGCGCTCGCCGGGGCGGCGCAGGTCGACGATCACGGCGAGGCCCAGGCCCTCGATCACCTGCAGGTCGGCGTCGGTGGCGCGCCCGTGCGAGGCCGAGCGGTAGAGCCGACCCCGCTTCAGGCGCCGGCCGCTGGCGGTGGGATAGTCGCCGTAGTCGCGAAAATTCTCGACGGCCTCGAGGGCGATGTGACGGGTCATGTCCGGGAAATAGCGAGCCGATGTGACAATGGCGAGACTTCCGCGGCGGCGCCCCGCCTCGCTTCACGCCCAGCCTAGGCGGGCGCGCAATCCGCAGCGAGCGGCAGCGTGACGTCGCGGCGATGGCCGGCCAACTCGATGTCGAGCCCGGTGCGCGGAACCAGCTTGACCTGCCCGGCCCGCAACGCCGCGACCTCCTCGGCGCAGGGCGCGTTGAGCTCGCCGATATCGGTCCAGACGCCCGCGGTGTCGCGCTTGAAGACCTCGAAACCCAGCCCCGCAGCGCCGGTCTCGCCGGTCAGCAGCACCTCGGGCGCGCCGTCGCCGTCGATGTCGACCACGTAGGCGTCGCAGGGCGTGCCGTCCGGCGAGAGACAGGGCTGGTAGCTGTTGTGCAGCATCTTGCTCCAGTCCTGCGCAAGGAACGACGCCGGCACCTGCGCGCCGGCCGGGAAAACACGCAGGCGCTGAACGAGCACCTGTGGCTTCGGCGCGACCTCCGGGGTCTGCTTGGCCTGGCCCGCCTGCGCGGCCAGCGCGATCTGCGCCTGGCGCGCGCCGCCCTTCAGCGCTGCGAGCCGCGCCAGCGCCTCGGTCCCGTAGCGGCCGGCCTTGTAGGTCAGGAAGTCGAAGTCGAAGTTGTCGGGGCTGATGCGGCCGGCCAGCAGCCGGTCCACCTGGCTGTCGACCGAAAGCCGCGCGGGGTCGAGGACGCCGGCGAACACGACGAGCAGCACCAGCGCGGCGACGCGGGCCATCACCACGTTGGTCAGCTCCAGCGGCCGCATCCAGGGTCCGCGCCGGCGCACGGCGGCCCAGGCGTAGCCGGCCGCAAAGCCGGCGGCGACGAGCGCGCAGAGACTGGCCTCGATGCGCGGCGGCGTCAGGCCATACTGGCGGATGCGCAGCCACAGCGCGAGGGCGGCGATCAGGACGAGCGGGATGAGCGCCACGCCGGCGGCGCGCGCGCTCCAGCGCAGCACGGCGTTGACCGGCGCGCGGCCGTCCTCGTAGGCGGCGCTGGTGAGCACGATCAGCACGGCGGCGGCCGAGAGCACCGTGGTCGCGCCGCTGCGGGTGCCGAAGAGGGGCGCGAGGCCGGTGAACGGCAGCGCCGCCAGGAAGGCGATCGCCAGCACCGTCATCACCGGCAGCAGCCAGGCGAGCAGCACCAGGCCGACGCTGCGCACGCCGCGGATCAGCGCCACCTGCACGTCGGTCAGCTGCACGGCGGCGGCGAACGCGAGGCCGGTCACCGGCAGCGAGAACCAGCGCTTCTCGATCAGCTTCTGGACCGCGTCGATGCCGAGCAGCTTGAAGAGCTCGGCGCCGAGCCCGAGCGCCAGCCACAGCACGCCCACGAACGCCGCCGAGAGCACCACCTGCACGCCGTCCTTCCAGGCCCAGTCGAAATAGGCCGGGTAGGGGGCGAGGAGCCGCCGCGCCTCGTCGGCCGGGCCGACCAGGTGGTGGCCGATGAACACGAACGCCGCGGCGAAGAACCAGACCTGAAAGGCCGGCAGATGGCGTGACGGGCTGTCGAGCCCGCCCCAGATGCCGGCGTAGAGGTCGTGCCAGCCGAACGCCGCGAGCGCAGCGGCCGCGATCACCGTCCAGATCGCCAGCGGGACCGCGCGGATGCGCCCGAGGCCGCCGATGACGATCAGCGGCGCGTAGGCGAAGGCCAGCACCAGCGCGCCGAACAGCGGCCTGTCGGTCGCCGGCCAGACGGCGCGGGTCGCCGCTTCGGAGAGGCCGTAGAGGACGAGACCCTGCGCCAGGCCGATGGCGAGCCGGGCCGGCGCGATCGGCGGGAAGCGCGTGCGCGGCGGCGCCTGGGCGCCGGCGTCCGCCGTCAGGTCTGGCTGGGCCATCGCACGCCCCCTCCGTCCGCTCCGCGGACACCGCCCCCGCCGCGCGGGGTGGCGAGCCGCTACCGGAACGGCGGCTCGTCGAAGCTTCGCAGTTTGCGGGAGTGTAGGCGGGGTCCCTCCTCGCGCAAGAGGTCCATCGCGACGACGCCGATCCGCAGGTGCTGGGAGATGGCGCGCTCGTAGAAGGCGTTGGCCTGGCCCGGCAGCTTGATCTCGCCGTGCAGCGGCTTGTCGGAGACGCAGAGCAGCGTGCCGTAGGGCGTGCGGAAGCGGTAGCCCTGCGTGGCGATGGTGGCGCTCTCCATGTCGATCGCCACCGCCCGCGACTGGTTGAAGCGCAGCGCCGAGAGTGAGTAGCGCAGCTCCCAGTTGCGGTCGTCGGTGGTGACGACCGTGCCAGTGCGTAAGCGCGCCTTTAGCTCGTCGCCCGATTCCCCGGTGACGATCTCGGCGGCGCGCTGCAGGGCGAGCTGCACCTCGGCCAGCGGCGGGATCGGGATCTCCGGCGGCAGCACGTCGTCCAGCACGTGGTCGTCGCGCAGGTAGGCGTGGGCGAGCACATAGTCGCCGATGGTCTGGGTGGCCCGAAGGCCGCCGCAGTGGCCGATCATCAGCCAGGCCTCCGGCCGCAGGACGGCGAGGTGGTCGGTGATGGTCTTGGCGTTGGAGGGGCCGACGCCGATGTTGATCAGCGAGACGCCGCGCCGGCCCTTGGCCATCAGGTGGTAGGCCGGCATCTGGTGCCTGCGCCAGGCGCCGTCGGCGATGGCGCGCTCCGCATCGGCGTTCTGGCGGGTGATCATCACGCCGCCGGCGCAGGAAAGCGCCTCGTACGGGGAGCCGTCGCGCTTCAGCTCCGCGCAGGCGAAGCGCACGAACTCGTCGACGTAGCGGTGGTAGTTGGTGAACAGCAGGTAGGCCTGCGCGTGCTCGGCCGGCGCGCCGGTGTAGTGGGTGATGCGGGCGAGCGAGAAGTCGGTCCGCAGCGCATCGAAGAGCGCCAGCGGGCGCACCGCGCCGGGCGGCGCGGCCCAGAAGCCGTCGCTCACCTCGTCGCCGATGTGGGCCAGCTCGGTGGCCGGGAAATGGCGGGCGATCTCGGCGGCGCTGACGTCAGCGGCCGGCGCGTCGGCGGCGTCGAGCACGTAGGGGAACGGGATCTCCTGGTCGGAGCGGGCGACCTCCACGTCCACGTCGAAGTCGTCCATGACGAGGGTGAGCTGCTCGGTCAGGTAGTCGGCGAAGAGGTCGGGCCGGGTGACGGTGACGGCGTAGACCCCGGGCTGGCTGAAGCGGGCGTAGGAGCGCGCCAGCCGCGGCGGCGGCCCCGACCCCATGTAGGCGATCCGCAGCTCCGGATAGGTGAAGGCGCCCTGCGCGCGCAGCTTCGGGTCGGGAGGCGTCCCGTCGCGGATGAAGGCCTTCAGCGCCCCGTGCAGCGCCTCGGTCGAGCGCCGGTACTCGTCCTCGAGGCGCGCCACGACCCGCGCAGCTTCGTTCCTCTTCCCCATGCGCCGTTATACCCGCGCAAGCGTGACCCCTCCACCCGCTCGTCTCGGAGAAGGGCCGGATGCGACGCCTAAGGCGCCTGCAGCAGGTCGCCGCGCTGGGGAGGCTCGCCGTCGACGACCACGGCGCTGGAGACCCGCGGGCGCACCTGGTCGATGCGGATCGTGCCGACGTCGGACATCAGCGTGTCCAGGACCTCGCCCGTGCTCGGATCGGTGAGGTCCTTTGTCTTGCGGCGCACCTTCAGCACCGTCCCGCTGGCGAGGTTCTGGTCCGCGCCGGCGTTGACCCACACGGTCGGCCCGTCGACCTCGATCACCGCGGCCCGCCAGGGCGTGCGGTCGGCCGCCAGCACGATCTGCGGCACCGCCTTGTCGATCGCCTGCTCGGCCGCCTGGCCCAGCGGGGTCTGGCTCAGCGTCGACGCGGTCAGCTGCGCGCCGCTGCTGTTCGCGGCCGAGACGTCCATCCCGTGGCTCGAGGCGGTCCCTTCCGCCTTCACGGTGGCGAGCACCTGGCTGGTCGTCGAGTCGATCACCCTGAGCGAGATGCCGATCAGCGCGTGGCCGCCGTGGACGCCGAGCGCGTTGTTCCCGCCGAAGCCGCCCACCGGCAGGCCGATCGAGAGGCTCGAGCCCTGCACGTTCGGCTCGTACTTGGTGACCGAGCCGCGGATGATCAGGCTGGCGCCGATCATCTTGCCGGCGTGGGCGGCGGTCTCGGCGGTGGCCGACGCCTGCGTGCCCAGCTGCTGCTCGGTCGCGATGTCGGCGAGTTCCTGCCGCTCGACCACCACGAACCGGCCGTCGCGGACCAGGGCGTCGGTGAGCATGGCGGTCAGCGCGTCGGCGCTGGCGGCGGCCGCGGCCGCGTCGGAGGTCTGAAACTGGTAGACCGCGACCGTGCGCTTCAGGCCCTGGTAGGCGTGCTGGGCTTCGGGCGCCGGCGCAGCGATCGCAGCGGCGGCGCCGACGAGCGCCGCAAGGCCAAGGACGATGGCGAGGGCCGGTCGCACGCCCCGCGGCTCAATGACCAGGCCCGGGCGGCGGCAGCCGGGCGGCGCCCGGCGTCATCGCGTGCTGGCCGCCCGGCTCCTGTCCGGATTGCTGGGGCTGGTACTGCACTTCGATCTTGGCGAAGTTTATCGTCATGCTTTCGGTCGGACGGTCGCCGCCGCTGCTCACCGAGTAACTGCTGAGGATGACGTCCGACAGCTTGTATTGCAGGTACGGTTGGCTGCCGCCGGCCTTGCGGACGTAGAGGATCGCGCTGGCGAAGTGGCGGCCGTTGGCGCAGGCCCGCATCAATGTCGGGCTCGTCTTGTCGTTCACCTTGGTGATGTGGATCTCGCTGACGCTGGGCGCGCGCGACTCGCGGTCGGAGGCCCCGCCGGTCGGCGAGCTGATCCCGCGCCCCGCGCCGAACGACCAGCTGGTGATCTCGATCGAGCCGGGCTTTTCCTGGGACTCTCCCTTCACGCCGTCGAGTTGCAGGAACGCGTCGACGGCGGCGAAGGCCGGAGCCGTGCATGCCAATGCGACCCCGGCGCCGAGGGCTGCTCCGAAGGACCACTTCATGGGAATGCCTCCCTAACGATCCTGGAATGACCCGAGGATACGCCGTTTTCGCAAAAGCGCAGCCGCAATCGGCGCTTGTCTCCGCCGGGGAGCTCAGCGCCCTGAAGGCGATCCTTCGGCTTCCTGGCGGGGCAGCGTCTCGCGGTCGAAGACAGCTTGCTGGGACGCCGTGAGGGTCGCGTAGAAGGTCTTCAGCGCGCGGCCGCGCTCGCGCAGGGTGTCGAGGTCGGCCTCCATGGCGGCGATCGACAGTTCGACACGCTGCGGGGCGGTCAGCGTCGGCAGCATCTGCTCGGCGCTGCGCTCGCGCGCCTGCTGCTGCGGATCGGGCTGGCTGGCGGCGACGAAGGCGCGCCAGGCGCCTTCCTGACCGGAGGTGATGTGCAGCGCCGCGTGCAGGGCGGAGAGCTCGGACTGGGCATTGCCGCTCTGCTGCTGACCTGGCGGGACGCCGTACTGACCGCCGGAGGGCTGGGCGAGCGCGGCGCCGCCCCACAGAGCCGCAGTCGGGGCCCCAAGGACGAAGACCGCCGCGGCGAGCGGCAGCAGCTGGCGAGGGGCGCGGCAGGGGAGGGTCATCAGGCGAAATCCTCAACTTGCGGCACATCAAGGTCCCTCTTCTTGGGCGCCTTAGAACCCATTACATCAACGCACGAGGGACCGATACGGAGGCTACGATGAAGAGACTCTCCAAGACTCTCTGGGGTGCGCTCGCGGCCGCGGCCCTCCTCGTCTCCCCCATCAGCGCCATGGCCCAGCACGGGGGAATGGGCGGACATGGCGGCTTTGGCGGCGGCGGAGGCTGGCATGGCGCGGGCGGCGGTGGCGGCGGCTGGCATGGCGGCGGCGGCGCCTGGCATGGCGGCGGTGCGTGGGGCGGCGGCGGCTGGCACGGCGGCGGCGGCTTCTACCACGGCGGCCATGGCTACTACGGCGGCTACTGGTATCCCTTCTGGGGCGGCCTGGCGCTGGGCGCGGCGCTCGCCTACCCGTGGTACTACTACGGCTATCCCTACGGGTACGGCGATCCCTACGGCTACTACAGCTATCCGTACGGCGCCTATGGCTATCCCTACGACGGCGACGGCTACGGCTACCCGTACGACGGCTACGGGCCGAACGGCTACCCGCCGGCGAACGGCTACGACAATGGCTACGGCAATGGCTACGGCTACGCGCCGAACGCCGCGCCGCAGGCTTGCGGCCAGTGGGTCTGGCGCGTCGACCAGAGCCACTACCAGTGGGTCCCGGGCGCTTGCGCACCGGCGGCCGCGGCCCCCGCGCCCGGTTACTGAGCTGACCAAGGCGGCGCGGCCCAGGGAGAGTCCGCGCCGCTGACTTCGTGACCCCACCCCGCCCATCCCCGGCGGAGGCCGGGGCCGGAAAAAGACGCGGTTGCAGCGTGCGAGCCCTGCCGGCATGGCGGCGCCGCAGGCTCTGCTTTTTTCAACACGAAGGACACGAAGTCAGCACGAAGAGCACGAAGGCGCTCTTGGTGAGCTTTGTGGTCCTTTGTGTTCTTCGTGTTGAAAGACAGCGCCTGCGGCGCGCGCCAGCCTTCAGATAGCGCACCCGATCACGGATTTTCGTTATGTCCCGGCCTCCGCCGGGATGCGCGGGGGTCAGCGCGCCGGCTTGGCCTCGAACCCCGCCGCCGCCAGGGCCGCGTTGGTGGTGTCGATGTTGACCACGTGCGCGTCGAGCATCGCCTGCAGCGTCGCGCGCAAGTCCGCGTCCGTCACGCCCGGCAGGATCTCGCGCAGCTTGCGCGCCACCCAGCCCTGGCCGCGGTTGACGAACGCCAGGCGCGCCTCGAAGCCCTCGATCGCCATCGCCCGCTCGTAGAAGTCGCCCACGTTGTCCGAGGGCGCGGCGCCCAGCGCCTTCACCGCCTCGAAGAGCGCCCGCGCCCAGTGCACCTCGTCGTCGTGGATCACCTTGGCGAGGTCCTGCCACGACGCGGCCTTGGTCTTCGCCTCCGCCACCAGCGCCAACCCCACCCGCGCCCCGGCCCGCTCGGCCTCCAGCAGCGTGTTGAGCTCCCCCGCCAGGTCCAGCGCCGCATCCGCCATCGCCGCATCTCCTCTGCCGCGCGAACTCTATCACCCCGTGACCCACCGGTCGCGCGCTACTCGGCGGGCCGCGAAGCGCCGCAGGCGCCGTCTATTCAACCACGGAAAACACGGAAAGCACGGACGACGCAGCGGGCTCGCCCCCTTCCGTGTTTTCTGTGTTTTCCGTGGCCCAAGACAGCGCCTGCGGCGCGCGCCCATGCCGGCAAGTTCCCAACCGGCCCCGCACCCGGGCATGATGGCCGCCGATGCGGATCGCCACCTTCAACATCAACAACGTCGTCAAGCGCCTGCCGAACCTGCTGGCCTGGCTGGAGCAAACCCAGCCCGACGTCGTCTGCCTGCAGGAGCTGAAGTGCACGGACGCGGCCTTCCCCGCCGCCGCGCTGGAGGCGGCCGGCTACGGCGCGGTGTGGGCCGGCCAGCGGACCTGGAACGGCGTCGCCATCCTGGCCCGCGGCGCAGCGCCCATCGTCACCCGCTACGCGCTGCCCGGCGATAGCGCCGACGAGCAGGCCCGCTACATCGAGGCGGCGGTGCGCGGCGTGCTGGTGGCCTCGATCTACGCGCCGAACGGCAACCCCAACCCGGGGCCGAAGTTCGCCTACAAGATGGGTTGGCTGCAGCGCCTCGCCGCCCACGCCGCCGAGCTGATCGCCGCCGGCGTGCCCGTGGCGCTGGCCGGCGACTACAACGTGGTCCCCACCGAGGCCGACATCTACCAGCCCAACTCATGGGCGGGCGACGCCCTGGTCGACCCCGCCGCCCGCGCCGCCTTCGCCGCCCTCGTGGCCCAAGGCTGGACCGACTCATTGCTGGAAGCCGCACCCGCGATCTCCTCCCCCCGTGAAACGAGGGGGAGGCGACTCGGGCGGAAAGCGCCCGAGCGGGAGGGGGCCCCCGGCGCCAGCGCCGGCGCGAACGGCGCGCCCTGGACCTTCTGGTCCTACCTCCGCCGCCGCTGGGAAAAGGACCACGGCCTCCGGATCGACCACATCCTCCTAAGCCCCGCCCTCGCCGAGCGCCTGGATGGCGCCGGCGTCGACAAGCCCGTCCGCGGCGAGCCCGGCGCCAGCGACCACGCACCCGCCTGGATCGACCTCGCCGACGGGTGATCAACGGTGTGGGAATGCTGCAGCTGCGAACGTCCGCCGCGCGAACACGTAGATTTAACGTACTTTACGTCGCTGCGCCGCCGAAATTCCCGAGCGAGACCGACTGGGCGGGCGGCGGCCCCCGACGCCCGTGTCAGCTCGAATGCGCCACGCCCGCAGAACCAACCGCAAAGCGACCGTAAACAACGGCGCCCAACCTGTTGCGCCGCCGACTTCCCCAACCCCCAAACGATGTCAAAGACCCGCCGCCGCTCGCCGGCAGCACCGTAAGTAACCACGCAGTTGAATTGCGGTCAAGCCCAAACGCGCCCCCGCTAGCGCATGTGCTCCCAGAGCTCGCGCTCTTCCTCGAGGCTGGAATGCTCGTCGCCGTGGAAGTCGCCGCGCGAGACGACGCCGACGATCTTGCCGCCGTCCAGCAGCGGCAGGTGCCGAAAGCCGCCGTCCCACATGCGGCGCAGCGCCTCGATGGCGGTGAGGCCCGGCGCCATGCTGACCGGGCTGCGGGTCATCACCGCCTTCAGCGGCGTGCGCGACGGGCTGCGGCCCTCGGCGACCACGCGGCAGACCGCGTCGCGTCCGGTGAAGATGCCCACCAGGCGTCCGTTCGCGTCCGCCACCAGCGTGGAGCCCACGCGGCGCTTCATCATCTCCTGGCAGGCCGCCCGCGCGGTGGCCGTCTCCGCCATCACCAGGGGGTTCTGGTTGCACACGATGTCCGACAGCCGCCGCATGGCCTCCGCCTCCTTGGGCGCGCCCCGTCCCTGGGGGCCTTGTCCGTGGGCGGAGCTATGGACGGCCAAACCCCGCCCGTCGTTGACCCCGATCAACCGCACCATGCACCGATGCCGACATTGGGCGTCGCGAATGCGGCTCCTGTCCTGTATCCGCGAGGGAGCGGCCCCAAGCGGGGAAGAGAGCCGCGGTCTCCTCGCCGCTCTCCGCGACCTCTTCCGCCCCGCGGAAACGAGGGGGCGGCGACTTGGGCGCTGGAGCGCCCGAGCGGGCGGGGGCAAGCCCCGCCTGGAGACCGCCCTGGACTGCCCTGAGTGTCGACCCGCGGACCGTGAAAACTGACCGCAAACGCACCGGAAGCTACGGCGAGACCGAGCCTTGCCGCCCGCCTTCCACTCCCCGAAACGATGTCAAAGACCTGCTGCTGCTCGCCGGAACACCAGAATAACCAGCGCGGTGAATTGTTGGAAGCCTCTGCTTAGCCCCTGACGGGCCTAGAGGCAGCCACGATCCACTCGGGCATCAGCGTCCGCAGGTCGGTGAACGTCAGCTCATCCAGGGCGAGGTGCTTGCTGGCCGCCAGCGCTGGCAGGTCGGTGCTGAATTGCGTGAACTCCTGGGCAATGGCGAGCCCACCGGGCACGTTCGGGTCATGCGCCTCGTGACGTAGCCAGGTGGCGACTTCGAGGATCGTTGAGACTCACCTCGCCGCCGTGAGCGTGGATGTCCTGGCCGCCGATGTCGGAAATGAACGACTGATAGCGGTGGGGCTCGCGGTCGAGGATCAGCAGCTTCTTGCGCTTCTGGGCGGGCCCGCCGAACGTCCGCGCGCCGAGATAGAGGCCTAGCTCGAATGGCATGTTGAAGCGTGGCAGGCCCGAGTTGGGATCGGGCTCGGTCTTGGAGATGTCGTGGATGCCGTAGGGACTTTCGCGAATGATGCGGCAGAATCTTGTTGATCCGCACTTCGCCGCCGTCGTCACTCTCCGCGCGCAACGTGGCGTGAACCCCGAACGAAACACGGCGTAGGTGATGGCCTGGAAGTGCTCGTCATAGTCAGACGAGAACGGGCAGTTGATGAAGACGTCGCGCTCGTTCAACGCTTGGCGGCGAGCACCGCGGCGACCGCTTCCCGGGCCTCTTTCGGCGTGAAGTGAGTTGAGCGGCGGCCGGGCGGTTTCAGGATGCGCACGCCGTCACGCGTGATCCCGAGCACCTTGGGCTCACGCTTGCGCCGCGACTTGCGGGCCGTCGTCGGCTCTGGGTCGGTCTTCGCCATGCGAGGAAGATCATTGCCGCGACGACCGTTTGCAAGTGGAAGCGGCGGAGGAGACCAGCCGGATGACCGACTACACTACGTTCGAGGCGCCGCTCGCCCATCCCGGCGAGCACCTGCGCGAGGACTATCTGCCGGCCTACAAGCTGACGGCGGGCGCGCTGGCGCGCCACATGGGGCAAGCACCGCACCCGCATCGAGCGCCTGGTGCGTGAACAGCGGCCGGTGACCCCCGACACGGCGCTGCGCCTGGCGCGCGTGTTCGGCACGACGCCGGAATTCTGGCTCAACCTGCAGGCCCAGCACGACCTCTCGAAAGCGGCGATCGCCCACCGCGAGGAACTCGCCAAGATCGAGACGCTGACGGTGGCGTGACGGTACGGGCCGGGATCTGTCGGCTCCCGCCGCCGCTGGGCGGCAGACCAGGAACCACCTCTCTCCTTCAGCTGGCGCGTAGACGACCACCAGTTGCAGGGGATCGGTGGAGTTTCTCGGCGCCGTTCAGGTGCGCACCGTCTCGCAGATCGACACGGCGATGTCCGTGTTCCACCAATTCGCCAGGGTCGAGTTCCGCGTGCAAGGCGCTGCGCGCGTTTCGACTCTATCCAAGCACTTCAACATACTTGTCGGCCCGAACAACGTGGCGCGTCGACCGTTCTCGCGGCCTTTCGCATCTTGCGGCGGCGGTGCGGCGAGCGGCTTCGCGCAGACTCCAGGTACGACTTCGACCGTTCGCAAGTTTTTCCGACCCTCGCGGAAGAAAGTAGAGCTGTGTCTGGAGCCAACTTCATTCCCAAAGACTCCCTTTCGCGCGCACGAATTCGCCAAACGCGACGCGTTCCGTCGCGAACAGCGCGCGCGAAAAGTTCCGAGGAAAATTCTAGGCGTCCCCGGAGGGCCGAACTCCGCCGCGCTTGCCCGGCAGGAGGCGCCCGTACCGCGTTCCATAGAACTTGCGCAGGAAGCGCTTCGGCGTGAGCGTGACCGCCCTCCGGGCGCCGCCTCGGTTCGACGTCGGGAGCCCCGACGTCCCGAGCGAGACGCGGGAAGCTAATCACTGGTCCTGCGAATCGAGTCCCGGCCGGGAGCCCTTGTAGGTACTTGTGCTCGGCTGACTTTAGGGCCTGCAACCTCAGTCCCCCTCCGCGCCGCGCTTATCCATCATCTTCTCGAAGTTCGACCACACGCCCTTCTCGCCGTGCCAGGCGCCGGTGGTGGCGGCTTTGGAGTACTCGGTGGAGCGGGCCTCGAAGAAGTTGGCGTGCTCGACGCCGGAGAGCAGGCTCTGCAGCCAGGGGAGGGGGTTTTCCTTGACGCCGTAGACTTCCGGCAGGCCGAGCTGGCGCAGGCGCCAGTCGGCGATGAAGCGGATGTAGGCGCGGATGTCGGCGGGGGTCATGCCCTGCACCTCGCCGGCCTCGAAGGCGAGGTCGATGAAGCGGTCCTCCAGGCGCGACCACGGTCTTGCAGCAGTCGACGATGTCGGCGGCCACGGACTTGGTCACCGCCTTGGTCTCGGCGTTGAAGGCGTGGTAGAGCTTGATCATGCCCTCGCAGTGCAGGCTCTCGTCGCGCACGCTCCAGCGAGATGATCTGGCCCATGCCCTTCATCTTGTTGAAGCGCGGGAAGTTCATCAGCATGGCGAAGCTGGCGAACAGCTGCAGGCCCTCGGTGAAGGCGCCGAACATGGCCAGCGTGCGGGCGATGTCGGCGTTGGTCTCGACGCCGAACTGCTGCATGTAGTCGTGCTTGGCCTTCAGCGCGCTCGAACTCCAGGAAGGCGGAGAACTCGCTCTCCGGCATGCCGATGGTCTCGAGCAGCAGCGCGTAGGCGGCGATGTGGATGGTCTCCATGTTGGAGAACGCCGCCAGCATCATCTTCACCTCGACCGGTTTGAACACCCGGGCGTAGCGCTCCATGTAGTTGTCGTTCACCTCGACGTCGGACTGGGTGAAGAAGCGGAAGATCTGGGTGAGCAGGTTGCGCTCGCGGTCGTTGAGCTTGGTCGCCCAGTCCTTGCAGTCCTCGCCCAGCGGCACCTCCTCGGGCATCCAGTGCACCTGCTGCTGGCGCTTCCAGAAGTCGTAGGCCCACGGATAGCGGAACGGCTTGTAGCCGAACGACGGCGTGAGCAGCCCAGGCAGGGCGCGGACGTTGCCAAGGTTGGGGGCGGTGACGGGGGCGGTCATGGTCGCACTCGAATCAAGCGGATTTGCTTTGCATAGACAAGGCCGGCGAGGGCGGCCCGGTCAAGCGATCGAAAGCGATATATAGCGGCTGCCGGTTACCATTCCCACAACATGTTGGGGCTGAGGGGCTGAATTCGACCACGAACCTCACGGACCTCACGAACAGGGATATCCCCTAATCCCGCTCATCCCGGCGAAGGCCGGGACCCAGGAACGACGCTGTCGAAGGTACGCCAGTCGCCGAGATTGCGCGCGCCGCAGGCATGCAATTTCACCACGGAAAACACGGAAAACACGGACATTCGCGGGGGGGCCGAGGCCGCGGTGGCCGCATGCCGTTTCCGTGTTTTCCGTGTTTTCCGTGGTTCAATGAAAGCGCCTGCGGCGCGCTCGATGCCGCCAGGATCGCGCCGCCCTGCCCAGGCTTTTTCCTTACGTCCGCCTTCGCCGGGATGAGCGGAGTGGGCGGGGGTCTTCACGGCGCGTCGCTCTCGAGCAGCATCAGGGACTGGCCGGCGTCGCCGCTGGAGAGGCTGGCGTCGGTCGCCACGACGGTGGCGCCGGGCGTCAGCACGCTGCGCACCAGCGCGAGGTAGGCCGGCGCGATCTGCAGCGCCTCGCCGCTCAGCAGCTTGGGCGACTGGCCCTTCGTCGCCTCCTGGCCGGGCACGTCCAGGTAGATCCACTGCGACTGGCCCGCCGCGTCGAAGCCGGTGAAGGCCAGCGCCTCGGTCCCCGCGGGCTGGCCGGGCGGCAGGCGGATCTGGCCGCTGCCGATCAGCTTGCCGTTGCGCAGCACGATCAACCGCTCGTCCGCAGCGCTGACCAGGATGCTGACCGGGCCAGTGGGGGCGACCTCAGGCTGCCAGGTGTAGGGCGGCGGGACGAGCGCGGTCGCCACAGGCGTGGCGGGGTTCGCCAGCAGGCCGCCGCCTTCCAGCCGCACCGGGCGGGGCGCGCCCTCGGTGATCACCACGGTGGCGCCCAGCGCCGTGGTGGCGAACAGCTCGCGGGCGAAGGCGTGCGGCAGGCGGATGCAGCCGTGCGAGGCGGCGTAGCCGGGCAGCGGGCCGCCGTGCAGCGCCACGCCGCTCCAGGTCAGCCGCTGCATGAACGGCATCGGCGCATTGTTGTACTTCCGCGAGCGGTAGAACCGACGCTTTTCCAGGATGGTGAAGACGCCGGTCGGCGTCTCGCGCCCCTTGCGGCCGGTCGAGGCGGTGCTGGCGCCGACGCGCACGCCGTTGCGGTAGACGTAGGCGCGCTGGGCCGCGAGGCTGATCACGATCAAGAGCGGCCCCTGCGGCGCCAGCGCCGGCGCCCAGATGTATTCGCCGGGCTTCAGGGCGGCGACCGCGGCGCCGGTGACCGAGCTCTTGTCCGCGGCCCGCGCGGGGCCGCTCGGCGCGACGAGGACGGCGGCCGCCGCCAACAGGCAGACGATGCGGACGCGGAGGGCGTTGGACATGACTTGGAGCACCCTGCGGCGAGATCACTCACCCCGCCTTCGAATTCGGCGAATTATCTTTGCCGCGGGACATTCCCAGCAACGCGGCCGCCGTATCCCACGCGTCCGATCGCAAGACCAGGACGCTCATGAAGACACGACGCCGCTTCCTCGAGGCCTCGATCGTTTCGCTCGGACTGGCCGCCGTGGCGCGGCCGGCGCTGGCGGCGGCTCCCCAGTCGGCGATCGTCGCCGCCGCCAGGCGCGGCCTGGAGCGGGTCGGCGCGCGGGCGGCCCTGCGGGACGTGGTCGGCGTCGCCGACTTCAGCCAGCCGTCGCGGTCGCCGCGCCTCTACCTGGTCGATCTGGCCGGCGGCCAGGTGGAAAGCCTGCTGGTCGCGCACGGGCGCGGCTCGGATCCGGAGCACACCGGCTGGGTCAGCTGCTTCTCCAACGCGCCGGGCTCGGCGGCGACCTCCGAGGGCGACTATCTGACCGGCGGCTACTACGTCGGCCACCACGGCCGCTCGATGCGCCTGACCGGCCTCGATCCCACCAACAGCAATGCCGAAGCGCGCGAGATCGTCGTGCACTCGGCCTGGTACGTGGGGCCTGACGTCGTCAGCGAGCACGGCGTGCTGGGCCGCAGCGAAGGCTGCTTCGCCGTCAGCGAGTCCGATCTGCCGCGGGTGCTGGAACGGCTCGGCCCCGGCCGGCTGCTGGTCGCCGGCAAGCTCTAGCCCGGCGTCACTCCTGTCAGCAAAGTGCGCGGCCTGCGCCACGCGTCTCGTTCCCGGCGTGGGGCCTGGACGAGCGCGAGCGGCAGAATGGGCGCGCATGAGAGGGGCGCGGAACATGACCGGCGAATATGTGGTCTACGGAGCGGCGGGGTCGGGATCGTTGATGGTGGAGGCGGCGCTGACGCTGCTCGACCTGCCGTACCGGGTCGCGGAGGTGTCGATCGACCCGGCCAAGCCCGATGCCGACTACGGGCGGGTGAACCCGATGCGCCAGGCGCCGGCGCTGGTCCTGCCCGACGGCGAGCTGATGACCGAGTCGAGCGCCATCCTGACCTGGCTGGCCGACGACCATCCGGAGGCCAGGCTCGCGCCCACCATGGCGAGCGACGCGCGGCCGGCGTTCCTGCGCTGGATGGCGTTCTCGTCGGCCGCGATCTACTCGCTGTTCTGGATCCGCGACGATCCCTCGCGGCTGACCAGCCACAAGGAGGTGCAGGGCGAGATCAAGGCCCGCACCGCCGACCGCATCGCCGACTGCTGGGCCATCATGGACGCGCAAGTTCAGCCCGGCCGCTACATCCTGGGCGACGAGCTTTCCGTGCTCGACATCGTCGTCACCGTGATGTCCCGCTGGACCCCCCGCCGCCGCCGCTTCTACGCCGTCGCCCCGAAAATGACCGAGGTGGTCGCGGCGCGTGGACGCCGAGCCAAGGCTGCAGGCGCTGTGGGCCGAGCGCTTCCCGTTCGAGGAAGGCTGGGAGGGGTAGGCGGGTCTCTTTGACCACGAACCTCACGAACCTTACGAACTTGCCTAGTTACTTCTCCCCTGCCCGTCATGGCCGGCCGTCAGTGCCGGCCACCCATGAACACCCCGCCACCCATGGCCGCGCCAAGCGCGGCCACTCGGGACATCGTGTGCTTGGGTCGCCGGGACTGGCGCCCGGCGATGACGGTTGAGAGGGGTTTTGTTCGTGAGGTTCGTGAGGTTCGTGGTCAAACCTTCACGTCATCCCGGCTTGCCGGTTTCCACGTAGGCTTTCAGGCGGGCGAGCTGGTGGGTCAGCACGCCGTCGACCGGGGCGGCGAGCTTGTCGAGGCCGCCGGGGTAGTAGCCGCCGACGAAGTAGGTCTGGGTCAGCGTGGTCTTGCCGTCCTTCTCGGCCAGCGACCAGACCAGGTGGCCGGCCGCGCCGCTCATCATCAGCGGCCCCAGCGTCCCGTCGAGCACGGCGGTCTTGCCCGGCATCACCATCAGCACGGTCATGTGATGCGCGCCGCCGCCGCCCGGCAGGTTCGCCTCGCACCAGCAGCCGCCGGCGGTGAGATCGAGCGTCAGGTTCTTCGCATCACGCGACCAGGTGTGCTGGCTGTCCCACCAGCCGCCGACCTGGCCGAGCGCCGCCCAGACCTTGGCGGCCGGCGCGGCGATCTCGGCGGATTGCTTGACCTGGAAGCCGGTCGGCGAAGCCTCCACCACATCCGCCCGCGCGGCGCCGCCCAGCGCCAGCGCCAGCGCGGCCGCCGCCAATCCGATTGTCCGCATGTCCCTCGCCCTCCCGGTTGAATGATCATTCAAGAGCGACTTGATCGCCCGATCAAGCGCGCCGCAGGCGCCGTCCTTTTTGAACCACGGAAAACACGGAAAGCACGGAAGGCGTGTCCGTGTTTTCCGTGTTTTCCGTGGCCAAAGCAAAGCGCGCCTGCGGCGCTTCGCTGCCGCTCCGCTCAGGCCGCCTCGAAGGTCAGCGGCTCGCCCCAGAAGCGGGCGGCGAGGCCGTTCTGGGGGCCGGGGCGGCCGGTGGTGAGGAAGCGGCGCGCGCCGGTGTCGCCCAGGGCGTACTCCGGGTGGCGGGCGAGGTAGCGCTGCAGCGCGTCGGCGGTGGCGCCCGGCTGGTGGATCAGCGGCGTGCCGGGCGGCAGGGCGGCGCGGAACAGGTCGGCGATGATCTCGTAGTGGGTGCAGCCGAGGATGGCGCGGTCGGGCGGGCGGCCGATGCGGCGGGCAGAGCTGCGCCACGTGGGCCTCGACGACGGGCCGCAGCGCCGCGTCCGCCTCGCCGGCCTCGATCTGGCGGGCGAGCGTGGCGCAGGGCTCGGAGAACACCGCCACCGCATCGCTGCGCTTGGCGATCTCGATCTCGTAGACGCGCTAGTCGGCGGTGGCGGGCGTGGAGAAGATGCCGAGGATGTCGAGCTTCTCGAGCTTGTCGTCGCGGCGCGCCAGCTCCTCGTGCCAGGCGACGCCGGTGGCCGCCTCGATGGTGGGGACGATGAGCCCGAGGATGTTGACCGGCCGGCCGGCGGCGCGCCGGTAGTCCGGCAGCCAGGTCTGCTGCAGGCGCCGCAGCGCCACCGCCGCGGCGGTGTTGCAGGCGAGGACGACGAGGTCGCAGCCTTCGTCGAACAGGCGCACGCAGCCGGCGCGGGTCGAGCTCGACGATCTCCTCGCCCGGCCGCCCGCCGTAAGGGCTGTTGGCCTGGTCGGCGAGGTAGGTGATGTCGGCGGCCGGCAGACGGCGCGCCAGGGCGTGGAGCACGGTCAGCCCCCCGATCCCCGAATCGAACACCCCGATCGCCATCGCAGGTGGTCTAGCCGGGGGCCGTGGGCGCGTCCATGCGGCCCAAGGCCCCCTGCGGCGCTCCGCGCCGCTTCCCCCGCAGGGGGAAGAGAACGCGCGCCTCTCTCCCCTTCGGGGGGAGGCGTCGCCGCAGGCGACGAGGGGGGCCTCGGGCGCCTAGGCCGCGACCAGGTTGCGCTCGGTGGCGGCCGCGCGCATCGCCTTCTGCAGCTTCTCGAAGGCGCGCACCTCGATCTGGCGCACCCGCTCGCGGGAGACGCCGTACTGGGCGGCGAGCTCCTCCAGCGTGGTCGGATCGTCCTTCAGCCGCCGCTCGGTGAGGATGTGCCGCTCGCGGTCGGTGAGCTCGGTCATCGCCTCTTCGAGCAGGCCCATGCGGATCTGCTTCTCCTCGCTCTCGGCGAGCAGGGTCTCCTGGCTGACGGCGTCCTTGTCCTCCAGCCAGTCCTGCCACTCGTTCTCGCTGTCGGCGCGCAGCGGCGCGTTCAGCGAGGCGTCCGGGCCGGCGAGGCGCCGGTTCATCGAGATCACCTCCTCGTCCAGCACGCCGAGCTTGGTGGCGATCTGGCGCACCTGGTCGGGGTGCAGGTCGCCCTCCTCCAGGGCGCAGATCTCGCTCTTGGCCTTGCGCAGGTTGAAGAACAGCTTCTTCTGCGCCGCCGTGGTGCCCATCTTCACCAGCGACCACGAGCGCAGGATGTATTCCTGGATCGAGGCCCGGATCCACCACATGGCGTAGGTGGCGAGGCGGAAGCCCTTGTCGGGCTCGAACTTCTTGACCGCCTGCATCAGGCCGACGTTGCCCTCGGAGATCACCTCCTCGATCGGCAGGCCGTAGCCGCGGTAGCCCATGGCGATCTTGGCCACCAGGCGCAGGTGGCTGTTGACCAGCTGGCGGGCGGAATCGAGGTCCTCGTGCTCGCGCCAGCGCTTGGCGAGCATGAACTCCTCTTCCTTGCCCAGCATCGGGAACTTGCGGATTTCGGACAGATAACGCGAGAGGCCGCCTTCCGGCGACATGACAGCGAGGGCGGCGGATGCAGCCATATTCAGATTTTATCCCCTAAGGGCGGCGCACGCGAGAGGCGCGCGGGACCTGCCCCAACAACCTGGATAGATAGGCCTTCGTTGCGCGTTTTTTAAGGCCACCGTGTCCGCAGTCTTGCTGGGCTGGCTGTGAATTCGCTCGAACCGGCCGGGCGGTTACACTGCTCCCAAGTCACCCACCCCCCGGAGTGGGCGGCCTCTATACCCTGTCCAGCGCCCCCTCCAGCCGCGCCAGGTCGGGCGGCAATGGCGTCTCGAACCGCAGCGCCTCGCCGGTGATCGGGTGGACGAAGCCGAGCACGGCGGCGTGCAGGGCCTGGCGGGCGAGGCCGGCCTTCGCCATCGCCGCCTTCACCGGCGGGCGCCGGCGCGCCGGCGCCGTAGAGCGGATCGCCGAGGCAGGGCGCGCCGATGTGGGCGAGGTGGACGCGGATCTGGTGCGTGCGCCCGGTCTCCAGCCGGCACGCCAGCCGCGCCGCCAGCGGCTTGGCCGCCGGGCCGAAGACGCGCCGCAGCTCGTAGTGGGTCACCGCCTCGCGGCCGCCGCGGGTGGTCACCGCCATCTTCTTGCGGTCGCGGGGCGAGCGGGCGATGCGGGCGGCGATCGTCCCCCTGGCGTGGCGCGGCGCGCCGCGGGTGAAGGCGACGTACGTCCGCTCGATGTCGTGGCGCTCGAAGAGGGCGGCGAGGCCGCGGTGCGCGGCGTCGGTCTTGGCGGCGACCATCACGCCGGAGGTGTCCTTGTCGAGCCGGTGCACGATGCCCGGCCGGGCGACGCCGCCGATGCCGGACAGGCTGGCGCCGCAGTGGGCCAGGAGCGCGTTGACCAGCGTGCCGGTCTCGCTGCCGGGCGCCGGGTGGGCGGCCATGCCGGCCGGCTTGTCGACCACGATCAGGTGCGCGTCCTCGAAGAGCACGGCGAGCGGGATCGCCTCGGGCTGGGGGACCGCCGGCGCGGGCGCCGGGACGGCGATCCGGTAGCGGCCGGGCAGCGCCTTCGCCGAGGCGTCGGCGAGCGCCGCGCCGCTGCGGCTGACCGCGCCCTCGGCCATCAGCGCCTGGATGCGGGCGCGGGAGAGCTGTGGCGCCGCGTCCGCCAGCGCGCGGTCGAGGCGGCCGGTCACCGCCTCGCCGAGCTCTATCTCGAGGACGTCCGCCCCGGCCGCCGCGAGCGCGTCGTCGTCCTCGCCCAGATCGACTTGGGGATCGACTTGGGGATCGACGTGGGGATCGGCGTCAGCGCCGCTCAAGCGCCAGCCTCGCGCCGAAGCCCAGGAACACCGCGCCGGTCGCCCGGTCGAGCCAGCGCACCACGGCTGCGTGGCTGAGCCAGCGCTTCAGCGGCGCGGTCGCCGCGATCAGCACCGCAAACCAGAGCACGCCCAGACCGGCGTGGATCGCCGCCAGCAGGAAGATGAACGGACCGGTTGGGACGTGGGCGGGGACGAACTGCGGCAGGAAGGAGACGTAGAAGACGCCGACCTTCGGGTTCAGGAGATTGGTCAGGAAGCCGCGCAGCCACCAGTTTCCCCGCCTGCCGCCGTCCGCCGCCAGCTCTAACTTCGACCTCGGCCGCAGGATCAGGCCCACGCCCAGCCAGGCGAGGTAGGCCGCGCCCGCCCACTTCAGCACCGTGTAGGCCGCCTGCGAGGCCGCCAGCAGCACGCCGAGGCCCAGCGCCACGGCCGCGCCCCAGGCCAGGCACCCGCAGACGATGCCGAGCGCGGCCAGCGCCGCGCGCCGGGCGCCCTCGACCGCCGCGGTCCGCAGCACCATGGCGGTGTCGAGCCCGGGCGTGATGGTGAGCAGGCCCGCGGCGACGAGGAAAGCGCCAGCGCCGTCGCCACGCTCATTCCTGCGCGCTCATTGGGGCCGCTCGACCAGCTGGCCGTCCTCGACGACGCGGTAGAAGCAGGCGCGGAAGCCGACGTGGCAGACCCCGCCGTCGCCCTGCGGCAGCACCTTCACCAGCAGCGCGTCCTGGTCGCAGTCGACGCGCACCTCGACCACCTGCTGCACCTGGCCGCTGGTGTCGCCCTTGCGCCAGAGTTCCTGTCGCGAGCGGCTGTAGAACCACACCTCGCCGCTCTCCAGCGTGAGCTTGAGCGCCTCGGCGTTCATCCAGCCCAGCATCAGCACCTCGTCGGTCTGCGCGTGCTGCAGGATGGCGGCGACGAGGCCGTCGGCGTTGAAGCTGGGCGCCAGCACGGCCCCGCGCTCGAGCGCCTCGGCGTTGGCGGCGATGGGAAAGAGGTTCTCCGTCATGGCGCCTATATCGCCCTTCTCCCCTCGCGAGAGAAGCGCCGCAGGCGCTGTAAGATCAGCCACGGAAAACACGGAAAACACCGAGGGCCTTCCGTGTTTTCCGTGTTTTCCGTGGCCAGACGATCTTCCGCCCGGTGGTTTCCGGCGGGCGCCGAATGTATATGCGCGGCCATGGCCCTGCAGCTTTACGACACCCTGACGCGTCAGAAGCGCGCGTTCGTTCCGATCAATCCGGAGCGGGTGACGATGTATGTCTGCGGACCGACGGTCTACAATTACGCCCACATCGGCAACGCCCGGCCGGTGGTCGTGTTCGACGTGCTGTTCCGGCTGCTGCGCCGCATCTACGGCGAAAGCCACGTGCTCTACGCGGCCAACGTCACCGACGTGGACGACAAGATCAACCAGAAGGCCATCGACGAGGGCGTCCCGATCGAGACGATCACGGCGCGCTACCTCGACGCCTACCACGCCGACATGTCGGCGCTGGGCGCGCTGCGGCCGACGTTCGAGCCCAGGGCCACCGGCACGATGGAAGCGATCATCGCGATGATCGCGCGCCTGGTGCGCAACAACGCGGCCTACGAGGCCCAGGGCCACGTGCTCTTCAACACCGCGGCCTACTCCGACTACGGCAAGCTCTCGGGCCGCTCGCTGGACGACATGATCGCCGGCGCGCGGGTCGACGTCGCGCCCTACAAGCAGAACCCGGCCGACTTCGTGCTGTGGAAGCCGTCGAAGCCGGGCGAGCCGGTGTGGGAAAGCCCGTTCGGCCCCGGCCGGCCCGGCTGGCACATCGAGTGCTCGGCGATGATCGACGAGACGCTCGGCCTGCCGATCGACATCCACGGCGGCGGCAACGACCTGATCTTCCCGCACCACGAGAACGAGATGGCGCAGGGGCTCTGCGCCGACCACGCCGACGCCTACGCCAACTACTGGCTGCACAACGGCTTTCTGAACTTCGGCGCGGAGAAGATGTCGAAGAGCCTCGGCAACGTGGTGCTGGCGCACGACCTGGTGACGCGGGTGCGGGGCGAGGCGATCCGCTGGGCGCTGCTGGCGGCCCACTACCGTCAGCCGCTGCAATGGACCGAGGACCTGCTCGAGCTGGCGGTGAAGGCGCTCGACACGCTCTACGGGGCGCTGCGGCGCGCGTCCGACGTCGAGGCGCTGGCGACCGGGCCGAGCGTCGCCTTCCTGGCCGCGCTGGAGGACGACCTCAACACGCCCAAGGCGTTCGCCGAGCTGCATGCGCTGGCGCAGCGGCTGGAGACGGCGAGCGGCGTCGACCGCGCCGCCGCCAAGGGCGAGCTGCTGGCTTCGGGGCGCCTAGTGGGCTTCCTCGGCGCCGATCCCGAGGCCTGGTTCCAGGGCGACGCCGACCCGGCGCTGAAGGCCCGCATCGACGCCCTGATCGCCGAGCGCGTCGCCGCGCGGGCGGCGAAGGACTGGGCGACCGCCGACCGCATCCGCGCGGAGCTGACGGCGCTGAACGTCGAGGTGATGGACAACCCCACGGGCGCCACGTGGCGGATCAAGGAACGCGCGTGATCGAAACCTCACACCGCTCTTCCCCGCGAACGCGGGGACCCAGGTTTTTTGTGCAACCCGCAGCGCCCTTCGATAAAACGCCTGGGTCCCCGCTTGCGCGGGGAAGAGCGGAATTGGTGGGAACGTAAATGGCGCTTCCCCTCAAGATCGAGCACCGGATCGGGGTGCAGACGCCGGCGCAGCCGATCTGGGAGATGATCTCGGACATCAACGGCTGGAGCGCCTGGAACCCGCTCTATCCGAAGGCCAAGGGCGAGGTGCAGTTCGGCGCCAGGCTCGACCTGGAGGTGGCGATCCCCGGCGAGCAGCCGCGCGAAATCCATCCGGTCGTCCGCGACTGGACGCCGGGCGAGCAGATCATCTGGACGCTCTCGATGCTGGGCGGCCTGATCCGCTCGACGCGCTACATCGAGATCGAGACGCTGGAGAACGGCAACTGCATCTTCTCCAACGGCGAGATCTTCGAGGGTCGGCTGCAGTGGCTGATCGGCAAGAAGCAGCGGCGGGCGATCAAGGCCGGCTTCGCGGCGTTCGGCGAGACGGTGCGCGACCGCGCCGAGGCGGCCTGGAAAGCGGCGCATCCCGACGCCACATCAGCGGCCTGATGATCGACGACCTCTATACGGCGAGGATCCTGAAGGCCGCGGCCAACATGCCGCGCGCCGGGCGCCTCGCGCATCCCGACGCCAGCGCCGAGAAGGTCTCCAAGCTCTGCGGCAGCCGCGTGCTGGTCGACGTGACGCTGAAGGACGGGCGGATCGCCGACTACGCCCAGGAGGTGAAGGCCTGCGCGCTCGGCCAGGCGGCGGCCGCCATCATGGGCGAGCACGCCATCGGCGCCAGCCTCGAGGAAATCGAAGGCGCGCGCGATGCACTGCGTGCTATGTTGAAAGCGGGCGGACCGCCGCCCGAGGGACGATTTGCGGATCTGGCCATGCTGGCGCCCGTCAAGGACTACCCGCCGCGCCACGCCTCGACGATGCTTGCGTTCGAGGCGACGGCCGAGGCTTGCCGTCAGGCGCTCGCCCGCCAGTCCCCACACTCGGGGGAGCGAACTAGCCGCGCCGGCGCGGCTTGATCGGTCACTTGATCGCCACTTGATCGTCTCGGGGCGGCGCCATAAGCCGCCCATCTTCAACCCGCTTTCCAGCTCAGCCGGCATGACCCTCTACGAACGCTGCGTCGGCCTCGCGCACCGCGCCTACAAGCTGACGCTCTCGCCCTGGATCGGGCGCGCCTGCCGGTTCTATCCGACCTGTTCGGACTACGCCGCCGAAGCGCTCATCCTGCACGGGCCGGTTCGCGGCGGCCTCCTCGCCGCGCGGCGCCTGTGCCGTTGCCACCCCTTCGGCGGCGCCGGCTTCGACCCGGTCCCGCCGCGACCCGGCCGCCCCAAAGATCGTGGCGGGCCGGGCTGGACGTGTGAGACATGATCGAACTGAAGTTCCCCGACGGGTCCGCCCGAAGTTTCGAGGACGGCGTGACGGGTAGGGCCGTCGCCGCCTCGATATCCCCCTCGCTCGAAAAGCGGGCGCTGCTCGCCAAGCTCGACGGCCAGCTGATCGACCTCGAGCGGCCGCTGCCGCACGGCGGGACGGTCGAGATCGTCACCCGCGAGGCCCCCGACGCGCTCGACACCATCCGCCACGACACGGCGCACGTGCTCGCCGAGGCGGTGCAGGAGCTCTACCCCGGAACCCAGGTGACGATCGGACCGAACGTCGAGGACGGCTTCTATTACGACTTCGCCCGCAACGAGCCGTTCTCGCTGGACGACCTGCCGAAGATCGAAAAGCGCATGCGCGAGATCGTGCAGCGCGACGAGAAGATCAGCCGCGAGGTCTGGGACCGCGCCGAAGCGATCAAGCACTTCCGCGACATCGGCGAGGAATACAAGGCCGAGATCATCGAGGGCATCCCCGGCGACGAGCCGATCACGGTCTATCGGCAGGGGAACTGGAAGGACCTCTGCCGCGGGCCACACCTGCCGTCGACGAAGCACGTCGGCCAGGCGTTCAAGCTGACCAAGCTGGCTGGCGCCTACTGGCGCGGCGACCAGAGGAACGCCCAGCTGCAGCGCATCTACGGCACGGCGTGGGCGAGCGAAGCGGACCTCGACGCCTACCTGAAGCGCCTCGAGGAAGCCGAGAAGCGCGACCACCGCAAGCTGGGCGCCGCGATGGACCTCTTCCACATCCAGGAAGAGGGCAAGGGGATGGTGTTCTGGCACCCGAAGGGCTGGACCCTCTATCGGACGCTGGTCGACTACGTCCGCCGGCGCGAAGCCGAGGCCGGCTACGAGGAGGTGAAGACGCCGCAGATCCTCGACCGTTCGCTCTGGGAGCGGTCCGGGCACTGGGAGAAGTTCCACTCGGACATGTTCGTCTGCGAGGGCGACGACGGCGAGGTGATGGCCGTCAAGCCGATGAACTGCCCGGGCCACATCCAGCTCTTCAACCACGGCCAGCGCAGCTATCGCGAGCTGCCGATCCGGCTCGCGGAGTTCGAGGCGCTGCACCGCAACGAAGGCTCCGGCGGCCTGCACGGCCTCCTGCGCGTGCGCCAGCTCAGCCAAGACGACGGCCACATCTTCTGCCGCGAGGACCAGGTCGAGGCCGAGACGCGCGACTTCCTGAAGCTGCTCAACACCGTCTACGACGACCTCGGCGTCGAGCTGCACTCGGTGAAGCTGGCGCTGCGTCCCGACGTGCGCGCCGGCTCCGACGAGATGTGGGACATGACCGAGGCGATGCTGGAGCGCGCCGCGCGAGCTGTAGGGCTGACGTTCGACATCCTGCCGGGCGAGGGTGGCTTCTATGCGCCAAAGCTGGAGTTCCACCTGAAGGACGCCATCGGCCGCACCTGGCAGTGCGGCACGCTGCAGCTCGACATGGTGATGCCCGAGCGGCTCGACGCGACCTACATCGGCGAGGACGGGCAAAAGCACCGGCCGGTGATGCTGCACCGGGCGATCTGCGGCTCGATGGAGCGCTTCATCGGGGTGCTGATCGAGCACTACGCCGGCGCCTTCCCGCTGTGGCTGGCGCCGGTGCAGGCAGTCGTCGCCACCATCACCTCGGACGCCGACGACTACGCCGGGCGGGCCGCCGCGGCGATGCGCAAGGCCGGCCTCAGGGTCGAGACCGACCTGCGCAACGAGAAGGTCGGCTACAAGGTCCGCGAGCACTCGCTTGCCAAGGTCCCGGTGATCGCCGTCGTCGGCCGCCGCGAAGCCGAGGAGGGCAAGGTCGCGCTGCGGAGGCTGGGATCCAACGATCAGACCGTGGTGACGCTGGAGGAGGCGGTCGCAGCGCTGGCGAAGGAAGCCACCCCGCCCGACCTGCGCTAGGCCTTCCTATCCCGCTCTCCCCCGCGCAAGCGGGGGCCCAGGCTTTTTCTGATCGGCTGGGTGTGTGTCTTAGGTCCGAAGGATTGACCACGAACCTCACGAACCACACGAACAGGCCGAGCTGACAGCGGCTCATCCGAACCGTTCGTGAGGTTCGTGAGGTTCGTGGTTGAAAAAAGCCTGGGTCCCCGCTTCCGCGGGGAAGAGCGGGTTTGGGGAGCGGTTTATGAGCGGCATCGCCTTTGTCGGTTGTCATGGTGAGGCCGCGAGGGCCCTGCCGGCGCAGGCGCCTGGTCCGGCGCGCCTGGGGCGGGGTCCGGCGCGCACGATCGATGTGCACGCCCACTGCGCCTTCCCGGACGCGATGGCGCTGATGGGGCTCAGCTATCCGGCGCGCGAGCATCCCGGCCTGCCGCAGGTGCTGAAGGTGAGCGAAAGCGAGGTTCCGGCCCGGCTGGCGGCGATGGACGCGCAGGGGATCGACCTGGAGGTGCTGAGCATCAACCCGTTCTGGTACGGGGCCGACCCTGACCTCGCGCGCCAGATCGTGACGTTGCAGAACGAGGGCCTGGCCGAGGCGGTGGGCCGCCATCCCGACCGGTTCGCGGGCCTCGCCAGCGTCGCGCTGCAGCACCCGGCGCTGGCGGCCGAACAGCTGGAGCATGCGGTGAAGGCGCTCGGGCTGAAAGGCGCGCTGGTCGGCGGCAGCGTCGAGGGCGTCGAACTGGCCGACCGCAGGTTCGACCCGTTCTGGGCGAAGGCCGAGGCGCTGGGCGCGCTGATCTTCATCCACCCGCAGGGCGCGCCCGACCTGGCGAAGCGGCTGGCGGGCAGCGGGGGCTTAAGCAACGTGATCGGCAATCCGCTGGAGACCACGATCGCGCTGTCGCACCTGATCTTCGAGGGGACGCTCGACCGCATCCCGGGCCTGACCATCCTCGCCGCGCACGGCGGCGGCTACCTGCCGTCCTACGCCGCCCGCTCGGACGCCGGCATCCGCACCTTCCCCGGCACCTACACGACGCCGCTGAAGAAGCCGCCGACCGCCTACCTGAAGGACCTCTACTACGACTCGCTGGTCTTCACGCCGGAGGCGCTGCGCCACCTGGCCGCCGAGGTCGGCGCGGACCGCATCATGATGGGCACCGACTTTCCCTATCCCTGGACCGACCGCGCCGTGGACCACATCCTCGAGACCCCCGGCCTGACGGACGCGGACAAGGCCAGCATGCTCGGCGACCTCGCCGCGCAGGTGCTGGGGCTCTAAGCCTCTCCTCCCCCCGTGAAGCGAGGGGGAGGCGACTCGGTCGCGTAGCGGCCGAGCGGGAGGGGGCCAACCCCGCTACTCCGCCTCTTCCGGCCGCACCGCGACCACGACCCCCTCGGCGATCTTCACGTCCGGGACGGCTTCCTTGGTGAACGGCAGCCACCAGGTCGGGCCCTCGGGCGGGGCGATCTCCAAGAGGTCGCCGGCGCCGAAATTCTGGACGCTCTTGACGCGGCCGAGCGGGGCGCCGTCCGGCGTCACGGCGGCAAGCCCGATCAGGTCGGCGAGGTAGAACTCGTCCTCGTCCGGCGCCGGCAGGGCGGCGCGGGGGACGTAGAGCTCGAGCCCGCGCAGGGCCTCGGCCTCCTCGCGGGTGGCGACCTCATTGGCGCGGGCGACGAGCGCGCCCTTGTGCGGGCGCCCGGCGGTCAGCGTCAGCGCCGGCGCGCCGTCGGCGCGCTTCAGGTCGCGGTAGCGCACCAGCGCGGCGGGATCGTCCGTATAAGAAGTGATCCGGATCTCGCCCTTGACGCCGAACGCGCCGGCGACCCGCCCGACCAGGATCAGGCGCTCGGTCACGCGGGAGGGGTTCCCAAACCCGCTCTTCCCCGCGGAAGCGGGGACCCAGGTGTTTTATCGGAGGGCGGGAGGCCGGCAGAAAAAGCCTGGGCCCCCGCTTGCGCGGGGGAGAGCGGAGAAAGAGAGCCCGCTCGCCTCACGTCTAGTCAGCTCTCTTCGCCGGCCTCGCTGGCCTGGTCCTGGGCGCCGTCGGCGCCTTCGTCGGCGATCTCCTCGGCGGCTTCGACGGTGGCCGGCGTCTCCTCGGCCGGCGATTCCGCGGCGGTCTCCTCGGCGGCGGCGACGGTGTCCTCGCCAGCCTCGGCGGTGGCTTCCTGCGCCGCTTCCTCCGCGGGCTCTTCGGCGGGCGCCGCTTCGGTGGTCATGATCTCGGCCGCGGCGGCTTCGACGGCCTCCTCGGCGGCCGCTTCGGCCGACGTCTCCTCGGCGGGCGCTTCCTCGGCCGGCTGCGAGGCGGCGAGCTCGGCGCGCTCGGCCCGCGCGGTGGCGCGCTCCTGCGCCTTGGCGTGCGGCACGCCCTTCTTCGGGTTGCTGCTCGGCGCCCACTTGGCGAGGCCCTCGGTCGAGAGGAACCGCGCCACGCGGTCGGTGGGCTGCGCGCCCTTGGCGAGCCACTGGCTGATGCGCTCGGAATTGAGCGTGATCCGTTTCGGATCGTCGCGCTTCAGGAGCGGATTGTAGGCGCCGACCTTCTCGATGAAGCGGCCGTCGCGGGCCGAGTGGCTGTCGGCCACCACGATCGAATAGTAGGGCCGCTTCTTGGCGCCGCCGCGGGCCAGACGGATCTTCAGCATACTGTCATTCTTTCCAGGTTCGTCTTCAGGGTTTCTTGAAGGGGTTGAAAGGGCCGCCGCCGCCGAGACCCGGCAGCGTGGCGGGCCGGGGCGCGGGTGCGCCGAGGCCAGGAAGGGTCGGAGGCGGCGCGCCGGTGAGGCCGGGCGGCAACCCGGCTGGAGCGCCGTCAGCGGGCAGCTTGCCGCCGCCCATCGCCTTCAGCCGGTCCATGCCGCCGCCGCCCATCGCCTGGGCCATGCGCGCGAAATTGCGGCCGCCGTCCTTGGCCATGAACTTGAAGGCGTCCTGCATCTGGCGGTGCTGCTTCAGGAGTCGGTTGACCTCGGCGACGTCGACGCCGGCGCCGGCCGCGATGCGGCGCTTGCGCGAGGCCTGCAGGATGTCGGGCTTCTTGCGCTCGGCCTTGGTCATCGAGCCGATGATGGCGCGCTGGCGCTTGATCATCTTGTCGCTGATGCCCGTCTCGGCCATCTGCTTCTTGATCTTCTGGACGCCGGGCAGCAGGCCCATCAGGCCCTCCATGCCGCCCATCCTGTCCATCTGGGCGAGCTGGTCGGAGAGGTCGTCGAGGTCGAACTTGCCCTTGGCGAGCTTCTTCGCCATCTGCTCGGCCTTGGCCTGGTCGAGCTCGGCGCTGGCCTTCTCGACGAGGGCCACCACGTCGCCCTGGCCGAGGATGCGGCCGGCGACCCGGCGCGCGTCGAAGACGTCGAGCGCCTCGATCCGCTCGCCGGTCCCGAGGAACTTGATCGGCAGGCCGGTGACGGCGCGCATCGAGAGCGCCGCGCCGCCGCGGGCGTCGCCGTCGGCGCGGGTGAGCACCAGGCCGGTCAGCGGCAGCCGCTCGTTGAACGCCGTGGCGGTGCGCACCGCGTCCTGGCCGGTCAGGCTGTCGGCGATCAGCAGGGTCTCGGTGGGGATGGCGATGCGGGCGATCTCGGCCGCCTCGCTCATCATCGCCTCGTCGAGCGTGGTGCGCCCGGCGGTGTCGAGGAAGACGACGTCGTAGCCGCCGAGCCGCGCCGCCGAGAGCGCGCGGCGGGCGATGTCGGGCGCGGCCTGGCCAGGCACGATCGGCAGGCTCTCGACCTCGGCCTGCTTGGCGAGGATCGCCAGCTGCTCCATGGCGGCCGGCCGGCGGGTGTCGAGCGAGGCGACCAGCACCTTCTGGCGCTCGGTCTTGCTGAGCCGCAGCGCCAGCTTGCCGGTCATGGTGGTCTTGCCGGAGCCCTGCAGGCCGGCGATCAGGATCACGGTCGGCGGGTTCAGCGCGAGGCGCAGCGGCTCCGGCTCCTCGCCGCCCAGCATCTCGATCAGCCCGTCGTAGACGATCTTGACGACCTGGTCGGCCGGCCGGATCGAGCGGATCACCGCCTCGCCGGCCGCGGCCTCCTTGGCCTTGGCGATGAACTCGCGCACCACCGGCAGCGCGACGTCGGCCTCCAGCAGCGCCACGCGCACCTCGCGCAGCGCCTCGTCGACGTCCTTCTCGGAAAGCACCCCGCGGCCGGAGAGCCGGTCGAAGACGCCGGACAGCCGCTCGGTCAGGCCATCGAACATTCGCTACCTCATTCGCGCAACGGCCAGCGGCCCCAAACACCGAGAGCCCCCGTGCGCGATCACGCGGACGGAGGTCCTCGCCGCCCTCGTCCCATATGGGGGTCGTGGCGGTGGAGGCGTAGCTGGCGCTGCGCCGGAAGGGCGCGCTTATGCGCTCAAGAGGGCCGGCGGGGTCAATGACTCGGCGTCCTTGCCGAGCCGCGCCACCAGCCAGAAGACCAGACCCGCAACGGCGCCGAGGCCGCCCATCAGCGCCGCGGCGCGGACGTCGGCCAGCCGGAAGGACTGCAGGATCAGGAGAACGGCCACGCCCACGGCGCCGCCCGCGGCCGTGCAGGCCCACCAGGTGAGCAGGCGCAGCCGCCATGCGACGAGGAAGAGCGGGCCGCCGAGTAGCAGCTCGGCCAGCAGCGCCGCCTGGTAGCAGAACGGGAATCCGAGCACCCCCCAGACGCCGTTGTTGAAGCTGCGCACGAGCGCCACGGTGAAGGCGGCCGCGGGCGCGACCGGCGCCAGCAAGCCAGCCGCAATCAGCGCTTGCCCGCGAGTCACGCTGTCCCACCGTGAACGATGTGCATGGCGAGATCCTAAATCGGTCCGCGCTCGCGAATGGTGAAGGTATCGGCGGCGGTCGCGAGCTTGATGTGCGTCATGGTCCTGCAACATGGGTCAGCCACAGAGTCCGCGCGGACTCGATCGAAGGCGCGCCGCGGATGCTCAAGGATATCCTGGTTCACGTCGACGCCTCGGCCGGGGGCGAGCATCGGCTCGCCTACGCGCTGGGCCTCGCCGATGCGCACGGCGCGCGGCTGACCGGCGCGCACGTGATCCAGCCGGTCGACGTGCCGCACTATGTGGCGCCCTCGGCGGTCGAGCGCGTGGCGAAGAGCCGCGAGCAGGCGGGCCGGGCGGCGGCGCTGGCGGCGGCGCAGCTGTTCGCCGAGGCGAGCAAGGCGCGCGGGACGCCGACGGCCTGGCGGATGCTCGAAGGCGACATGGCCGGCCAGCTGGCCGAACTGGGGCGCTGCGCCGATCTCATCATCGTCGGCCAGTACGAATCGCAAGGCGTGGCGGAGCGGCACCCGACCTATCTCGCCGAGGACCTGGTGCTGGCCGCCGGACGGCCGGTGCTGGTCACGCCGGAGCAGTTGCGGGGGCCGTATGAGCTGCGGCGTGCGCTGATCGGCTGGGACGGCGGGCGCGAGGCGGCCCGCGCCGTCCACGACGCCCTGCCGTTGCTGCTCGCCGCCAGGCCGCAGATCGAGATCGTGGCGTTCGAGGAGGGCGGCGGTCGGCCCGACGCGGCCACGCTGGCCGAGCACCTGGGCCGCCACGGACTGGCCGCCAGCCTCATTCCGAAGCCGGGCGCGCCCGCCTCGCACGGCGCGGCCTTGGTCGGCGAGCTGAACGCGCAGGACTACGACCTGCTGGTGATCGGCGCCTATGGCCATCCGCTCTGGCAGGAGTTGTTGTTCGGGGGCGCGACGAACTCGGTGCTGACGCAGGCGCCGACGCCGGTGCTGGTGTCGCACTAGGGGAGCGGTGATGGTGTCGGGGGAAAACACGCAGGGCGCCGGCTGGCTTGGCCGGGCCTGGGAGCGGGTGAAGGAGCATCCGCTGGCGCGGGTCGGGCCGGGGCTGATCACCGGCGTCGCCGACGACGATCCCTCCGGCATCGCCACCTACTCGCAGGCCGGCGCCCAGTTCGGCTTCGACATGCTCTGGACGATGCCGCTGTGCTTCCCGCTGATGGCGGCGATCCAGTCGATCTGCGCGCGCATCGGCCGCGTCACCGGCCGGGGGCTGGCGGCCAACATCAAGACCGCCTTCCCGCCGGTCGTACTGCGCGTCGTCGTGCTGCTGCTGCTGGTCGCCAACACCCTCAACATCGCCGCCGACGTCGCCGCCATGGGCGAGGTCTCCGAGCTGGTCACCGGCATCGACCGCCATATCGCGACCGTGGGCCTGGTGCTGCTGACGCTGGGCCTGCAGATCTTCGTGCCCTACCACCGCTACGTCGCCTATCTGAAGTGGCTGACGCTCTCGCTGCTCGCCTACTTCCTGGTGCTGTTCACCGTGCACGTGCCGTGGGGCCAGGTGGCGCTGCACACGGTCTGGCCGCGCTTCAAGATCGACGCCAGCGCCGCGGCGGTGATCACCGGCGTCTTCGGCACCACGATCAGCCCCTACCTCTTCTTCTGGCAGGCGTCCGAGGAGGTGGAGGACATGCACGCTCGCCACGGCCGGGCGCTCACCGCCGACCAGCTGGCCGCCGGCACGGAGCTGCGCCGCATCAAGTGGGACACCTGGAGCGGCATGTTCTACTCGGACGTCACCGCCTTCTTCATCATGCTGGCGACGGCGGTGACGCTGCATGTGGCCGGGATCACCGACATCAACACCGCCGCGCAGGCCGCCAAGGCGCTGCAGCCGCTGGCCGGCGAGTTCGCCTACCTGCTCTTCGCGCTCGGCATCCTGGGCGTCGGCCTGATCGGGGTGCCGGTGCTGGCCGGCTCGGCCGCCTACGGCCTCTCCGAGGCGATGGGCTGGAAGGAGGGGCTGGAGCTGAAGGCCACCGACGCGCGCGGCTTCTACGGCGTCATCGCCTTCTCGGTGCTGGTCGGCGCTGGTCATCCAGTACACGCCGATCGACCCGATGAAGGCGCTCTTCTGGTCGGCGGTGATCAACGGCGTGGTGGCCGTGCCGCTGATGGCGGTGATCGTGCTCCTGGCCTCGAAGCGGTCGGTGATGGGCGACTATGTCGCCAGCCGCTCGCTGATCGTGCTGGGCTGGATCGGCACGGCGGTGATGGCCGCCGCCGCGCTGGGGATGCTGCTGCCAAGCTGAGCGAGGTCGGCTGTAGCCGTGCTAGCGCTCGTCTGCTGGCGCCGTTCCCGTTAGGCTAGGAGCCTCGTTGCGCAGGAAACGGCCCGTGCCTCACCTCGTTGTGGATGGACAAGCCGTCGAGGTCCCCGATGGGGCGTCGCTCCTGGAGGCTGTTCAACACCTGGGCGATCCGCTGCCGTCGATCTGCCATGACCCGCGCATCCGACCCATTGGGGGATGTCGGATGTGCTTGGTCGAGATCGAGGGCGAGCCGCGCCTCATGCCGGCCTGCGCCACCGAGGCGCGTGAGGGCATGGTGGTGACGGCGCGCTCGCAGGCCCTGGAGCATTTTCGAAGGGCCGAACTTGAGTGGTATGCAGCCAGGCTCTCGCCGCAGACCGTCGCCGAGCATCCGGGCAAGGAGCTGCACCGTTTGATGCGGCGGTACGATGTGGCCGCCACGGGCGGACCGCCCGACCCGAGCCGCTACGACACCTCGGTGGCGACCATCCGCGTCGATATGGACCAGTGCATCGAGTGCATGCGCTGCGTTCGCATCTGCGACGAGCTGCAGGGTCAATCGGTGTGGCACCTGCTTGGCCGCGGGTCGGAAAGCCGGGTCGTGCCGAAGCGGGGCGAGCTGTTGCTCGAAGGCGGCTGTGTCAGCTGCGGGGCTTGCGTCGACAGCTGTCCGACTGGCGCGCTCATCGATGCGCGCGCGGAAGAGCCTGAGGCCTGGACCCGCACCGTCTGCCCCTATTGCGGCGTGGGTTGCGAGCTGGAGATGGGAACGCGCGGCGGCGCTATCGTGGCGGCGAGGCCGGCCCTGACATCCCCGGTCAACAAGGGCCACCTGTGCACCAAGGGCCGCTACGGCCACGATTTCGTCCGCGCTCCCGATCGGCTGACCCAGCCGCTGCTGCGCGCCGGGCGAGAGTGGCGGCCGGCGACCTGGGACGCCGCGCTGGATTTCTGCGCCGCCGAGCTCACGCGGATCCGTGACGCCTACGGCCCGGGGGCGATCGGCGTCTTGGGCTCCGCGCGCGCCACCAACGAGGAGAACTACCTCGCGCAGAAGTTTGCGCGGGTGGTGATCGGCACGCACAACGTCGATTGCTGCGCGAGGGTCTGCCATACGCCGAGCGCCAAGGCGCTGAAGACCATGCTGGGCGCGGGCGCCGGGACCAACAGCTTCGACGACATCGAGAAGGCGCGCACGATCATGGTAGTCGGCGCCAACCCGCTTGAATGCCACCCGGTGGTCGGCGCGCGCATCCGCCAGCAGGCGCTGCGAGGACACGCGCAGCTGATCGTCATCGATCCGCGGCGCACGGAGCTGGCCGAGGTCGCGCGACTGCACTTGGCGCCGAAGCCTGGCACCAACATCCCGCTGCTGAACGCCCTGGCGCACGTCATCGTGGGCGAAGACTTGCTGGACCAAGACTTCGTCAGCCGCCGGGTCGATGGCCTCGACGCCTTCCGCGCCGCGGTCGCGCCCTGGACGCCGGAGCGCGCGGCCGAGATCTGCGGCGTCCCGGCCCAGGCTATACGCGAGGCGGCCCGGCTCTACGCGGGCGCCGGGCCGTCGTACTGCGCCCATGGCCTCGGCGTCACCGAGCACGTGCAGGGGACCGAGGGCGTGATGGCGCTGGTGAACCTCGCCCTGATCACCGGCAACCTCGGCAAGCCGGGAACAGGGATCAATCCGCTGCGCGGCCAGAACAACGTGCAGGGCGCCGCGCACATGGGCTGCGATCCCTCGATCCTCACCGGTTCGGCCTCGATCCCCGAGCGGCGGTCGCTGTTTGAGGCCGAATGGGGCGCGCCGCTGCCTGCCGAGCATGGCCTCAACCTCATGGAGATGATCGACGCGGCCGCCGCCGGACGGCTGAAGGCCCTGTGGGTGATCGGCTACGATATCCTGCCGACGCTGGCCCACGAATCGGCGGTGGCCGAGGCGCTCGGCCGCCTCGAGCTCCTGATCGTCCAGGACCTGTTCATGACTGAGACGGCTCAGGGCTTCGGCCACGTCGTCCTGCCGGCGGCGGCGAGCTTCGAAAAGGACGGCACCTTCATGAACGCCGAACGGAGGGTCCAGCGGGTGCGCCAAGTGGCGCCCCCGCCGGGCGCCTGCCGCACCGACTGGCGGATCACTTGCGATCTTGCCGGACGCATGGGGCATCGCGCCGGATTTGCCTTTGAGAAGGCTGAAGAGATTTGGGACGAGATCCGACGTGTCTGGCCGGAGGGGGCGGGGATGACTTACGCCCGTCTGGGGGAAAAGGGCCTGCAATGGCCCTGCTTGGACGAAAGCGATCCGGGGACGGAGGTGCTGCATGCCGAAGCGTTCGCGTCCGGCCCGAGAGCCGCGCTGCGGCCGATCGACTTCAAACCCACGCCCGAGGTGGCGGACTCCGACTATCCCTTCCTGCTGACCACCGGGCGCCGCCTGCAGCAGTTCAATGTCGGCAACATGACCCGGCGCACCGCCAACCTGCAGCTGCGCCCGACCGACACGCTCGACCTGGCTCCGGCCGACGCGCTGCGGCTGAGCCTCGTGAGCGGAGACATGGCCCGTGTGCGGAGCCGCTATGGTGAAGCGCGGCTGCCGGTCCACGTCGATCCGGCGATCGCCGAGGGGCAGGCGTTCGCCACCTTCCACGACCCGAGCGTGCGCCTCAACCGCGTTACGAGTGCGCACCGTGACGCGATGGTCGGCTCGCCGGAATACAAGGTGACCGCTGTCGCCATCGAGCACGCGGCGCCCTAGGCCGCCTTGGGAATGGGATCGAAAGCCGCCGTCAGAGACGGTCTGGATAGCTGCGTTCCGCCGGGGTCCGCGACGCCGCGCACGCGCCCTACCCCCGCAGCTCCAGGCCGTTGCCTTCCGGGTCGGTGAGGTAGATCGAAACGCCGAAGCCGCCGGCGCCGTAGCGCACGCCGCTCTCGCCGGGGGTGATCCCGTGCGCCTTCAGGTGCGCCTCCACCTCGGCGAGGTCGAAGCCCTCCAGGTTGAGGCAGAAGTGGTCGAGGTTGCGCCCGCCCGCTCCTGGGCCCGGCGGCGCGCCGCCCAGCCGGCCCAGCATGCCGTCCGCCGCCACCAGGTCCACCAGCTGGGCGCCGGCCCTCAGCTGCACCATGCCGATCTGGTCCGAGCGCCGCTCGACGGTCAGCCCCAGCACCTCGACGTAGAAGCGCTCCATGGCCGCCAGGTCGCGCGCCCGTAAGACCAGGTGGTCGAGGCCGCGGACCTTCAGGACCATGGCGGCGCGCTCCGCTTCAGGCCGGCCCAAGGACCGCTTCTGGCGCGAGGCCGCGGTCGCGCATCAGCGCGTCGATGCCGGCGTCGCGGCCGCGGAAGCGCCGGTAGGCCTCGCCCGGCTCGACCGTGTTGCCAACGCTGAGCACGGTCGCCAGCAGCTTGTCGGCCAGCGCCTTGTCGTAGAAGCCGTCCGGCGCCTCGGCAAAGGCCTCGGCGGCGTCGGCCGACAGCGTGTCGGCCCAGATGTAATTGTAGTAGCCGGCCGCGTAGCCCTCCGAGGCGAACATGTGGGAGAAGTGCGGCAGCCGGTGGCGCAGCACGATCTCGTGCGGCATGCCGATCTCGGCCAGCCCAGTGCGCTCGAAGTCGGCCGGGTCGATGGCTACGTCGCCCTTCAGGTGCGCCTTCAGGTCCAGCAGGGCGTTGGAGAGGTACTCCACCGTCTTGAAGCCCTGGTGGAACGCGTCGGCCTTCAGCACCTTGTCGACCAGCGCCGGCGGCATCGGCTCGCCGCTCTGGTAGTGCACGGCGAAGCGGCCCAAGAGCTCGCGGGTCGGCAGCCAGTGCTCGAAGAGCTGGCTCGGCAGCTCGACGAAATCTCGCAGCACCGCGGTGCCGGCCAGCGACGGGTAGGTGACGCTGGAGTTCAGGCCATGCAGCCCGTGGCCGAACTCGTGGAACAGCGTCACCGCGTCGGTCCAGGAGATCAGGCAGGGCTCGCCGGCCTTCGGCGGAATGTAGTTCTCGTTGTTGGAGACGATCGGCGTCGTCGCCGTCCCGCCCAGCCGCTCCTGGGTGCGGTACTCGTTCATCCAGGCGCCGGAGCGCTTGCCGGCGCGGGCGTAGGGATCGAAGTACCACAGCCCCACCCGCTGGCCGCCGCGCGTCACCTCGAAGGCCATGACGTCGGGGTGATAGACCGGCAGGTCGTGGACGGGCGTGAAGGCGAGGCCAAAAAGCTGGCCGGCGGCCCAGAACATCGCCTCCATCATCTTCGGCAGCTGCAGGTAGGGCTTCACCTCGTTCTCATCGAGGTCGTACTTGGCCTTGCGGACCTTCTCGCCCCAGTAGCGGTAGTCCCAGGGCGCGATCGGCGCGTTGGCGCCCTCGGCTTGCGAGAGCGCTTCCATCTCGGCCACCTCCTCGGCGACCTTGGCTCTAGCCGGGCCCCAGACGCGGGTCAGCAGCTGCATCGCCGCCTCGGGGGTCTTGGCCATCTGCCCGTCGGCGACCCAGTGGGCGAAGGTGGGGTGGCCCAGCAGCTTCGCCTTCTTGGAGCGCAGGGCCATGATCTCGGTGATCAGCGGGTTGTTGTCGTGTTCGCCGCCGTCGCCGCGCCGCGTGAAGAGGTTGAAGGCCCTTTCGCGCAGGTCGCGGCGGGCGGAGAAGGTGAGGAACGGCTCCATCGCCGAGCGGGTGTTGGCGAACGCCCACTTGCCTTCGCCAAGTCCGCGCGCCCTGGCCTCGGCCGCGGCCGCGTCGATCTGGTCGGCGCCCAGGCCCTCGAGGTCGGCCGCGTTCTCCAGCACCAGCGCCTGGCCCTCCTCGTCGGCCAGCGTGTTCTGCGAGAAGCGGGTGTAGAGCGCCGCTAGCTGCTGGTTGACGGCCGCCAGGCTCGCCTTGTCCTCGTCTGACAGCGCCGCGCCCTGGCGCACGAAGCGGTCGTAGACCACGAACGCGAGGCGCTGCTGCTCGGGCGTCAGGCCGCTCGTCTCGCGCGCCTCGTAGACCGCCTTGATGCGTGCGAAGAGCCTGCCGTTCTGGGTGATCTCGTCGCGCAGACCCGCCAGCTTCGGCGAGGCCCAGGTCTCCACCTCGCGCATCGCCGGCGTGTTCATCGTCGAGGCGTAGATGTTGTAGAGCCGGCTCGCGCGGGTCAGCAGCGGCCCGGACGCCTCCAGCGCCTCCAGCGTGTTGGCGAAGCTCGGCGGCGCGGGATTGTCCGCGATCGCCGCCACGTCGGCGCGCTTCTGCGCCATCCCCGCCTCCAGCGCCGGGATGAACTGCTCTACGGCCAGCCTGTCGAACGCCGGCGCCCCGCCATGCGGCCCACCCCACTCGGCCAGGATCGGATTGTCGGCGGCGGACGAGCTGGCCATGCGGGTACTCCAGGCGCTTGCGGGCGCCCTCCTCTATCGCCGCGGGGACATCCCGACCACCCCCGGTAGCTCTCGGGACCGAGTCAGCCCCGCCACTTCAGGGTGAGGTGGTCGCCTTTCACCTCGAACAAGTCGAGGCGTTTGAGGAAGGCCATGCCGAGCAGGGAGGTCGACATCGGAGCCTTGTCGACGGCCGCCGGCACGCCGGTGAGCCGGATCTGGCCGACGTTCAGGCTGTCGAGCGTGACCGGCGCGACGTAGCCGACGCCGTTGGCGGTCTCGCTGGGCGAGGCGAACTTCAGGCTCTCCACGTCGACGCCGGCCCGCGCCGCGTCGGCCGGGCTGAGCACGACGCCGTTGGCGCCGGTGTCGATCGCGAAGCGCACCGTGGCGCCGTTGACCTGGCCCATCACGTAGAAGCCGCCGTCGTCGCTGGCGGTGATGGTCATGGCGTGGTCGCCGGCCGGAACCGCCATCGATGGGATCAGCTCGCCGCGCACGCGCTGGAAGGCGGCCGCGGCCTCGCCCCGGAAGCTGTAGCCGAGGATCGCCACGCCGGCGATCGCCGCCCAGACGCCGATGTTGCGCGCCACTTCGCCAAAGCGCATGCGGCGGGCGTAGATGAGCCCGCTGGAGACCAGCGCCAGCCAGCCGAGCATCTGCAGCGCGCCCGCCTGGTCGGTCCGGTCCAGCTGGCCCGGGAACAGCAGCCGCAGGCCGGCGTAGAGCGCGATCCCCAGGCCGACCAGCGCCAGCCAGATCAGGAAGCCACGCGTGAGCCGCAGGCGCGGCGGCCGCGGCGCTGGCACGGGGGCGGGCGGCGGCGGATGGCTCCAGGGGCCTGGGTGAGGGTCGGACAGGGCCGCGAACTCCTACGCGCCGCTGGGGGCAAAGCGCAGACATAAGCCATGCGCGCCCCGCCCCGCCATCCACATTCTCGATGGACCTTAGAAATCCCATCGAGCGCGCCTATGTGTCGCGGATGCTCCCGACGCTGCGCCAGCTGCAATACCTGAAACTGCTCGCCGAGCACCGCTCGTTCAGCCGCGCGGCCGAGGCGGCGCACGTGACCCAGCCGACACTGTCGGCCGGCGTGCAGGAGCTGGAGAAGATCCTCGGCGCGCCGGTGGTCGACCGCGGCCGCGCCGGCGTCATCCTGACCGCCGCAGGCGAAGAGGCGGCCGCCCGCGCCGAGACGATCCTGGCGCAGGCCGAGGACCTGGTTCAGGCGGCCAGGGGCGCGGGCCAGCCGCTCGCGGGCCGCTTCCGGCTGGGCGTCATCCCGACGATCGCGCCGTTCCTGTTGCCGCGCGCGCTGCCGGCGCTGCGCCAGCGCTTCCCGAAGCTGCGGCTCTTCCTGCGCGAGGACCTGACCGGCCGGCTGATCGCCCAGCTGAAGTCCGGCGCGCTCGACGCCGCGCTGATCGCGCTGCCCTACGACATGACCGGGCTGGCGTGGGCGCCAGTTGCGGAGGACGAGCTCTTGGCCGCCTTTCCCGCCAACCATCCGCTCACGGCCGAGCGGCGCGTCAGCCCCGAGCGGCTCGAGTCCGAGGACCTGATCCTGCTGGAGGACGGCCACTGCCTGCGCGAGCACGCGCTGGCCGCCTGCGGCCTCAGTCCCACCCGGCCGCGCGACGAGGCCGCCTTCTCCGCCACCTCGCTGCCGACGCTGGTGCAGATGGTGGGCTCGGGTCTCGGCGTCTCCTTCCTGCCGGCGATGGCGGTGGACGCGGGCCTGGCCGACGCCGCCGCGGTCGCGGTGCGCCCGCTCGCCGCCGAGCACCCGTCGCGCCAGATCGTGGTCGCCTGGCGCGCCGGCTCCAGCCGCGCCGCCGAGGGCCGCCTGCTGGCCGAGGTGATGCGCGCCGCGGGCGACTAGAAGCGTGTGCCGATAGCGGCCGAATGAGGTCCGGCTGTGCACGGATCGCGAACCAAGATGACGGCTCTCTGACGCAAAGCCGCCTTACAATCGCTGATCCTCGACTAGGCAAGGATCTTCGCGATCGGGTAGCCCGGCGTCGGGCGAAGTTGCCGCGAAGCAACGGCGACGAACGATGTGAGGTAGCGACGACGGTTCGCCGATCTGCATACGACGCGGACGACGGGCAGCTGCAGCGGCCAAGCTGATGGGCGGGGTGCGAGCGGGCGGCGCCGGCGGACAAGCGGGACGGAATGCTGGCGCGGATCGCTGAGCAGCGCGACCTAGAGCGATAACGGGCGGCCGGAGCCAAGCTGGACGATCGCGGGGCGAGACGGAGAGCGAACGATCGCGGTGTGGCGATGCTGACCGTGCGGGGGCGGCACCTTCAAAAAAACTCCTGTGCTCCGGCGGGTTGGACGGCATAGAGGAGCGTCGAAGTGCGAGTGCTCGCGACGCTAGTAGGAAGGCGTGACCCAGAGCCGCATTGAGCGCATGGACGAGACCTGGGCCAAGACCAACATGACCCGCACCCATGGGCGCTGCGCCGGGGCCAGGGCTGTTCGACAAGGTGCTGCATGTTCACTGGAAGACCCAGGCCATCAGTGCCCGCCTTGAGCTGAGACGCCATGGCGGACCAGTCGTGCTCGACGGGCTCATAACGGTGAGCTTGTCTTTTCAGCGCCTAGGTCGAGCAAGGTCATTTGCTCCGAGCCTCAGGCCCGGAGACGTCGTGGTCATGGACAACCTGGGCAGCCACAAAGGCAAAGCCGTCCGCCAGGCGATCCGCGCCGCCGGCGCCCACCTGATCTTCCTGCCGCCCTACAGCCCCGACCTGAACCCGATCGAACAGCTCTTCGCCAAGCTTTCCACGACCCTTCTCGGAAGGCTGCCGAACGTTCGCTTCGAAGACACCAGGAGGCGCGTCTGCCAACTCTCGACGATTTCACGCAGCCGCGTGCGCCAACTACCTCGTCAACTCAGGATACGTCCAAGCTGAGACGGCACGTCTAGAACGCCTTCAGCTTCACCGTCTTCAGCTCGCTGTCGATCATGCGCTCGAAGATGACCCTGCCGGCGAACAGGTAGATCGGCGTCACGAACCACAGGTTCAGCGGGATACTGGCGATGACGAGCAGGAGGCGCAGCCAGAAGCTGGAGTTCATGCGCCACCAGAGCCCCAGCCACCAGCTCTGGCGCGTCTTGACGCTGACCAGCAGCTTGATCGCCTCGCGATTGCTCGGCCGCTGAGACAGCGCCCAGAGCGCGAAGTCCTTGGCCTCGCCGGCCCTTCCCTGCTGCAGGGCGGTGTTGCCGCGCAGCAGCAGCACGCCGAAATCGGACGGCGCCGCGCGGCCGGCGTCGTCGGCGACCACGGCCGCCGCGGCGAACTTGCGGCGGCGGATCAGGAAGTAGCCGAGGTGAACCAGGGTATAGGCCGAGTGCGGCGCCAGCTCCGTCCCGCGCCGCAGCGACGCCTCGGCCAACGCCCAGCTCTGCCGGCGCTCCAGCACTCGGCCGAGGATCGTGTGGTTGACGCCGTCGTCCGGCCCGAGCCGCACCGCCTCTTCGGCTTCCTGCTTGGCGTTGAACAAGTGGCCGGTCTGGAGATGCACGAGCGCCTGCAGCCGGCGGACGACGGACGATGCCGGCGCGCGCCGGGCCGCGCCCCTCAAGAGCTCCCGCGCCTGGCTGGTCTTGCCGAGATCGATGTAGATCGCGCCGAGCTGGATCTGGGCGTCGAGGTGCTCAGGCGCGCCGGCCAGCGCCTGCTCCAAGAGCTTGATCGCCTTCTCGTTCTCGCCCGCCTGCCGAAAGACTTCGGCCTGGCGGACGAGGGACTCGGGCGATGGCAGATCGGTCAACTCACGTCCCGGATCAGCGGGCGTGCTTGCCAAGGAAGGCCAGCACCTCGTCGTACTGGCCGCCCTCGTTGGCGTACTTGGCGTAGTTGCGCGCGGTGGCCAGCCACTCGGCGGTGGTCGGCTTGACCTCGGCCTTGGCCGCCTCGAAGTGCCGGCGCGACAGCGGCGCGGGCGCATCGTCCGCCAGGCTCTCGTCGATGGCCAGATCGATGGCGGTCTCGACGAGGTTGACGAGATCGGCGCCGGAAAAGCCGGCGGTGGCGGCGGCGTACGGCTCCATGTCGAGCCCCGGCGCGGTCGGCTGGCCCTCCAGCAGGCGCTGCAGGATGTAGAGCCGGGCGGGCTTGTCGGGCGGCGGCACGAAGAGGGTGCGGTCGAAGCGGCCGGGCCGGCGGAAGGCCGGGTCGATCATCCACGGCACGTTGGTCGCCGCCACCACCAGCAGCGCGTCCGACGCGGCCGCCAGCCCGTCGAACTCGCTGAGGAAGGTCGAGACCATCGACGAGGTGTGGGCGCCGTCGCCGTCGCGGCGGCGCGCGGCCAGCGCCTCGATCTCGTCGAAGAACAGGATCGCCGGCTTGCGCGCCCTGGCCTCGGCGAAGGCGCCGGCGATGTGCTTCTCGGACTCGCCCAGCCAGCGATCCAGGATCTCGGGGATGCGCACCGAGAGGAAGGAGACATGCGCCTCGCCGGCCGCCGCGCCCGCCAGCATGGTCTTGCCGCAGCCGGGCGGGCCGTAGAACAGCAGGCCGCCGCCGGCGCGGCGCTTGAAGGCGCTGAAGAGGCCCGGCTTCTCCAGCGGGGCAATGAGGCGGCGGCGGATCTGCTGCTTGACCTCGTCCAGGCCGCCGACGTCGGCGAAGCTGAGCCGCGCCTCGCCCGGCGCCGCGAACTCGGCGCCGCGCTCGCGCCGCTGGCCGAGGTCGACGACGACCGCGCCGTCGCCTTCGCCGCCGACCGCCCTGAGCGCCACCGGCCGCCAGCGACCGGCGGCCGCGTCGCGCGCACCCTCGCTCAGGAAGTCGGCGACCGCCCGACGCAGCTCCGCGTCGAACGGCGACGGGTCCGCCTCCTCGAGGTAGGCCAGCGCCGCCGTCGCCTGCGCGCCGCCGGCCTCGGCCAGCAGGGCGCGCAGCAGCGCCGCCGACTTAGGGGCCGCGCGGCAGGCGGCGATCAGGTCGGCGATCCCGCTTTGGTCAGACATGCCCCCCTCGTTCGCCTGGCTAGGCTCGGCGGCCGCGCGCAGCGCAGCGCAGCGCTCAGATTGTCCAACCCCGCATCGTAGACAAGGGCTGGAACCCGAGCCGCTCCAAAATCGGCCGGCTGGTTTCGCGCGCGTCGACGGTCAGCGTAGCGAACGCCGTGTCGCCGCGCCTCGTTCACGCGCGCCGCCACCAGCGCGCGATAGACGCCGCGGCCGCGGCGTTCCGGCGCCGTTCCGCCGCCCCAGAGGCCCGCGAACGGCCGTGCCCGCGTTCAACTCCAGCCGGCCGGCGGCGATCGGCTCGCCGGCTTCATAGGCGACGTAGAGCCCGAGCTCCGGGTCGCCGAGGCTGGAGAGCCAGGATTCGGCGCTCTCCGTCTCGTCGCGCCCGAACGCCTGGGCGTTTGCCGCGACGTAGTCGGCGACGCCCGCAGCGTCGCGCACGCGGCGGATCTCGACGCCCGGCGGCGGCGCGTCGCCCAGAGCCACTTCCTCCAGATCGAGCGCCACCAGGGTCTCGGTCGCCTGCGCCTCGTACCCGGCGGCCGCCAGCGCCCTTTCCAGGCCGGCGGGCCGGTCGTGGCTGAAGACCTTCCACTCGAACTCCGCCTTGCGCGGGCGGAAGAAGGCCGCCTCCCGCGCGGCGATGTCGGCCGCGCGCTCTGCCGGAAAGTCCCACCAGCCGATGAAGTCGTAGGCGCCGGTGGTGCGCAGCACGCCGTCGCACCACGCGCTGCTCGACGCCGGGCTTCGGCCGGCGGGTCGGCCCGCATGACCGCGTCGAACAGCGCCAGGACCGCCGCGGTATCCATCAATCCTGGGCCATCAGTCCATCAGCTTGCGGGCGAGGTAGGTGAACTCCAGCGCCACGCGCTCGGCGCGCTCCTGCAGGTTGGCGGAGGCCGAGTGGCCGCCGTTGGTGTTCTCGAAGAAGAGGAAGGGCAGGCCCATCGCCTCCATCTTCGCCGCCATCTTGCGGGCGTGCACCGGCGTCACCCGGTCGTCGGAGGTGGCGGTGACGAAGAACGGCTCCGGATAGGCGACGCCGGCCTTCAGGTTCTGGTAGGGCGAGGTCTTCTCCAGGAACGCCCGCTCGTCCGGCACGCTGACGCTGCCGTATTCGCCGACCCACGAGGCGCCCGCGCCGATCTGCTCGAAGCGGAGCATGTCCAGCAGCGGCACCTGGATGTCGACGGCATGCCACAGCTCCGGGTGCTGATCGAACTCGACGCCCATCAGCAGGCCGCCGTTGGAGCCGCCCTGGATGCCGAGCCGCCGCGGCGAGGTGATCTTGCGCGCGATCAGGTCCTTCGCCACCGCGGCGAAGTCGTCGTAGATCAGCTGGCGGTGGGTCTTCAGCCCGGCCTCGTGCCAGGCCGGCCCGAACTCGCCGCCGCCGCGGATGTTGGCGAGCACGTAGACGCCGCCGTGCTCGAGCCAGAGCTTGCCGATCGCGGCGGAATAGCTGGGCAGCATCGAGGCCTGGAAGCCGCCGTAGGCGTAGAGGACGGTGGGGTTGGAGCCGTCGAGCTTCATCGCCTTCGGATGCACGACGAAATAGGGGATCCTGGTTCCGTCCGAGCTCGTCGCTTCGTACTGGTCGACCGCATCGCCGGAGGCGTCGAAGCGCGCGCGGCAGGTCCTTGATGTCGGCCGCGCGCGCCGGTCGCGGCGTCGGCGCGCCACAGGTGGGTCGGCGCGAGGAAGGTCTCGACGCTGTAGTAGAGCCTGATCGTTCGGTCTCGCTGGCGAGGCGAGGCCCACGGACGAGTTCGGCGCGACGGGGATCGCGCGCCTGCGTCCAGCCGCCGTTCTCGGGCCGGAAGCTGATCGAGGCCGCCGCGGACGTTGTCGTAGATGGCCGCCACCACCCGGTCCGGTGACGGCGACCTGCTCGATCGACTGGCGAGCGGCCCGGCGAGAAGATCAGATGATGCGCCGGCGTCGGCGGCCGCCTTCGCGCCGTCGAGCTCGTCCGGCCGGTAGGCGACGAGGTCGCCGGCGCTGTCGTAGCCGCGCCAGTCCTCCAGCGCCTGTGAAGACCAGCCGGCCGTCCAACAGGCCGCTGCACGTCGACCTTGGCCGGCAGGTAGAGCCGCACGACGCCGCTCGGCGTCAGCTCGTAGGTCTCCTGGTGGAAGAAGTCCGTGGCGCGGACGATCAGCGACCAGCTTGTGGCCGTCGCCGTCGTGCAGCACCACCGGATTGACCGCCACGTCCTCGGGCTTGCCGCGGAACACCTCCGTCGCCTGATCGAGGCTCTGGCCGCGCTTCAGGGTCTTGACCACGAACGGATAGCCCGAGGCGGTCATCGTGCCCGGACCCCAGTCGCGCGCCACGATCAGGGTGTCGTCGTCCAGCCAGTCGACGTTCTGCTTGCTGCTGCGGCAGCACGAAGCCGCCGTCCACGAACGACTTGGTCGGCAAGGTCGAACTCGCGCAGCGTCATCGGCGTCCTCGCCGCCGTCGGAGAGGCGATCAGGCAGCGGCGATAGTGCGGCGGCGGACAGTTGGCGCCGTGCCAGACCCAGTTGGTCTTCTCCGCCGCCGCCAGCTGGTCGAGGTCGAGCACGCGTCTCCCAGGCCGGCGCGGCGGTCGCGTAGCTCTCCGGGCGTCGTCCGCCGCCAGAGGCCCGCGCACGTTGGTCGGGTCCTGCCAGAAGTTGTAGACCGCACGTCCCGATCAGCTCGGGCGCCGGGATGCGGTCGGTGGCGTTGACGATCTTCAGCGCCTCTGCGTGGAAGGGCTCGTAGCGCGGATCGCCCTTCAGCACCGCCAGCGAGCGGGCGTTCTCCGCCTCCACCCAGGCCATGGCGCCGTCGCGCCATGGACGTCTTCGAGCCAGAGGTAGGGGTCGGCGGCGTCGGCTGGCGTGTCAGGCGCGGCGGCGGGCGCGGAGCTGGGCGCAATTTGGGATGCGGTCACGGGCGGCGTCTCCGCGGTTGCAGGCAGGGCGAGGGCGGCGAGGCGCTGCGATCAGGGCTAGGCGCATCGGCGCTGCTATGCCTCCGCGGCAGGGTGCGAGTCCAGAGCCAACGCGCTATATGCGCCGCCCATGAGCCGTCCGTTCCTGAAGATGAACGGGCTCGGCAACGATTTCGTCGTGGTCGAGGCCCGCTCGCAACCGTTCGCCCCCAGCGAGGCGGAGGCGCGCGCGATCGCCGACCGCGAGAGCGGGATCGGCTGCGACCAGCTGATCGCCATCGAGCCCTCGCCGAACGCCGACGCCTTCATGCGGATCTGGAACGCCGATGGCGGGGCGGTCGAGCAGTGCGGCAACGCCGCCCGCTGCGTCGGCTGGCTGCTGATGGAGGCGAGCGGCCGCGACGCGGTGCGGCTGGAGACGCCGGCCGGCGTCCTGGAGGTGGACCGCGCCGGCCCGAAGACGGTCACCGTCGACATGGGCAAGCCCGGCCTCGACTGGCGCGACATCCCGCTCGAGGAGGCCGATGGACACGCGCGGCATCGAGCTGCAGGTGGGCCCGATCGACAATCCGGTGCTGCACACGCCGGGCGCCGTCTCGATGGGCAATCCGCACGTGGTGTTCTTCGTGAACGACGCCGAGAGCGCGCCGGTGCGCGAGGTGGGCTCGATGATCGAGCACCATCGCCTCTTTCCGGAGCGCACCAATGTCGAGTTCTGCGAGGTGAAGGCGCGCGACCGGCTCAGGGTGCGGGTCTGGGAGCGCGGCGTCGGCGTCACCAGGCCTGCGGCACCGGCGCCTGCGCGGCGCTGGTCGCGGCGCACCGGCGCAGCCTCTGCGATCGCACGGCGACGGTCGAGATGGACGGCGGCGAGCTCATCGTCGAATGGCGCAAGGACGACGACCACGTGCTGATGACCGGCCCGGTCGCGGTCGAGTTCACCGGCACGCTGCCGGCGGGCGCGCAACCATGAGCCAGCATCCCGCCATCGAAGCCGGCCGCACGGCCGTGATCACCGGCGGCGCCAGCGGCATCGGCCTCGCCGCCGCCAAGAAGCTCGCCGGGCTCGGCATGAACATCGTCATCGCCGACTTCAACGACGAGACGCTGCAGGCCGCCCACGCGCGACCTGGCCGGGGCGCAGCGCGCAGGTCGAGGCGGTGCGCACCGACGTCTCCAGCGCCGAGGACGTGGCCGCGCTCAGGGACCGGGCGCTCTCGCGCTTCGGCGACGTTGCGCTTCTGATGAACAACGCCGGCGTCGGGCGGCGGCGGCAGCGCCATCGAGAACCCGGACGGCTGGCGGCGGGTGATCGAGACCAACCTCTTCGGCGTGCTGAACGGCGTGCAGGCGTTCGCGCAAGGCATGATCGACGCCGGCAAGCCCGCCGCCATCGTCAACACCGGCTCCAAGCAGGGCATCACGACGCCGCCGGGGGACACCGCCTACAACGTCTCCAAGGCCGGCATCAAAGTGCTGACCGAGGGGCTGGCGCACACCTTGCGCAACATCGCCGGCTGCCCGGTCAGCGCCCACCTGCTGGTGCCGGGCTTCACCTTCACCGGCATGACCCGCGCGGCGCGGCGCCGAGAAGCCGCCGGGCGCCTGGCGGCCCGAGCAGGTGGTCGACTTCATGCTGGAGCGGATGGCGGCCGGCGACTTCTACATCATCTGCCCCGACAACGAGGTCACCCGCGAGATGGACAACGCCCGCATGACCTGGGCGATGCAGGACATCACCCAGAACCGCCCGCCGCTCTCGCGCTGGCATCCCGACTACGAGCACGCCTTCGCCGAGTTCCTCGCCCGGGAGACGGGACGTGGCTGACGCCCTGACACTCCTCACCCGCGCAGCGGGGGAGGTGTCATGCGCGAGCATGACGGAGGGGGCCTGCAGCGGCTCCGACGAAGCTCCGGGCGCTGATGACGCGGCCACGGGCCCCCTCCGTCGCGCTCCGCGCGCCACCTCCCCCGCTTTGCGGGTGAGGAGCGTGGACGTCGTCACCTTCGGCTGCCGGCTGAACGCCTACGAGTCCGACAAGATCGCCGCGCCAGGCGCCGCGGACGGCGTGACCGATGCCGTGGTGTTCAACACCTGCGCGGTGACCGCCGAGGCGGTGCGCCAGGCGCGCCAGGCGATCCGCAAGGCCCGGCGCGAGCGGCCCGGCGCGCACCTGGTGGTCACCGGCTGCGCGGCGCAGATCGATCCCGCCGCTTCGCCGCCATGCCCGAGGTCGACCTGGTGCTCGGCAACGCCGAGAAGGCCGCGCCCGGCGCGCTCACGAAGTCGGGTCGGCAAGTCGGCGACATCTTCGCGGCGCGACCCCCCTCCCCCTCGAGGGGAGGGGTCGGGGGTGGGGGGCAGCCGACGGAGAACCCGCCGCCCGAATGGGTGGCTCATCTGCGAGAGCCCCCCACCCCTAACCCCTCCCCTCGAGGGGGAGGGGAAACGGGCCCGGGCCTATGTCGAGGTCCAGAACGGCTGCGACCACCGCTGCACCTTCTGCATCATCCCGTTCGGGCGCGGGAACTCGCGCTCGGTCCCGGCCGCGCGGGTGGTGGACGAGGTGCGCAGCCTGGCGCGCGCCGGCTATGCCGAAGTGGTGCTGACCGGCGTCGACCTCACCAGCTGGGGCGCGGAGCTGGCCGGGCGCGCCGCAGCTGGGCGACCTGGTGGGGCGGATCCTCGACGAGGTTCCGGAGCTGCCGCGCCTCGGCTCTCCTCGATCGACGCGGCCGAGATCGACGCGGCGCTGATGGCGCGGCTGGCGAGCGAGACGCGCCTCTGCCCGCACCTGCACCTGTCGCTGCAGTCCGGCGACGACCTGATCCTGAAGCGCATGAAGCGCCGCCATTCGTCGGCCGACGCGCTGAGCCTGATCGCGGCGGTGCGCCGCGCGCGGCCGGACGTTGCGTTCGGCGCCGACTTCATCGCCGGCTTTCCGACCGAGACCGAGGCGGCGTTCGAGAACACGCTGGCTTTCGTCGAGACTGCCGGCCTTGCCTGGCTGCATGTCTTCCCGTTCAGCCCCAGGCCGGGAACGCCGGCGGCGCGGATGCCGCAGGTGGCTCGCGATGTGGTCAAGGACCGCGCCGCAAGGCTGCGCGCCGCCGGCGACGCAGCGCTGGGCCGACATCTGGACCGCCAGGTCGGCCGCACCGTCGAAGCGCTGGTCGAGCGCGAGGGCCGCGCCCGCGCTGCCGACTTCACCGAGATCGCGTTCACCGGAGCCGCGCCGATCGGCGCCATCGCCCCCATGCGCCTCGCCGGCCACGACGGGCGCCGCGCGCTCGGCGTGCCGGCATGAGCGGCCCGCCCTTCACCGGCGGCTGCCAGTGTGGCGCGGTGCGCTTCCGCCTCGACGCCGCGCCGCGCCATGCCAGCCTCTGTCACTGTCGCATGTGCCAGAAGGCCACCGGCGGCCTCTTCGGCCCCTACGCCAACTTCCCGACGGCCGCGCTCACCTGGACCCGCGGCCAGCGCAAGCTGTTTCAGAGCTCGAACTACATTGTCCGGGGATTTTGCGGCGATTGCGGCACCCCGCTCACGTTCGAAGCGGCGTCCGGCGACGGCGGTCACATCGGCCTCACCATCGGCGCCTTCGACGACCCGTCCGTGCTGAAGCCCCAGCGCCAGATCAAAGTCGCGGACCGCATCCCGTGGGTCGACGCCCTCGCTGACATCCCGCGCCGCGACGCCGCCGAGGAAACCGCCGCCGCCGCGAAGCATCCGCCCGTGGTCTCGCGCCAGCACCCCGACCACGACACCGAGAGCTGGCCGCCGGCTCAGTAGACGGGCCGCAGCTCGAGGCGGCGGTTGTAGGCGCGGCCGGCGGCGCAATCGCGCTCGACCAGGTAGTGGTAGTTGCCGAGCACGAAGCCGACGTTGATCCGCGCCCTCGGCACGCCGGCCGCTTCGAGATGCGCGATGGTCGCGGCGACCCTCGCCGCGCAGAGCCGTTGGCTCTCGTCCGTGCCGCCGGGTCGTCGCCGAAGCCGTCGATGGTGACCGCGAGGTTCTCCCGCCTGAGCAGCTGGGCGAGCTCGTCCAGTTGCGCCGCCGCCTCACCCGTCAGGCCGGCGTCGTTCTCGTCGAAGTGGATGCGCCAGATCGGCGGCGCGCCGCCGCTGACGTACCGGCGCACCTCCCACTCGCAGTGGCCGATGACCGCGTTCCAGACGCCGAGCGCCCATGCCTCGGTCTCGTCCTGCGGCGCGCCGGCCAGCAGGCGCGTCAGGCGCCCGACCCAGCCGTGGAAGCCGGCCAGCGCCATCGGGCTCCAGCCGTCGGGCGGCCGCGTCAGGTCGAGGGTCAGTCGGCAACCGTCGCCGAGCGGCGCCAGCACGAACCGGATCCGCCCGCCCAGGTTCAGCACCCGCTCCGGCTCGAACTCGGTCACCGCAGGGTCAGCTCCTTGCCCGGATCGAAGACGCCGACCCCGCCCAGCCGCGCCTCGAATGAGCGACACGGCCAGAGCCAGACGCCGAGCTGGGCCGGGTCGGTGAGCGCCGCCCAGACGCGCGCCGGCGGATGCGGGTAGTCGCGCACGAAGCGCATGGTCTCGCGTCGACGAAGCCGCCGAGCGTCAGGTCGCCGGGATAGCGCATCACCGGCGGTGCGAGGGTCGGGGCGTCAAGGCTCATCGTTCTCTCCCTTGGACGGGGCTTGGGACTTGGCGGCCACGTCGTCGAGGTGGCGGCCGAGGGCGTCGAGCCGGGCGTTCCAGACCCGGCGGGTCTCCTCGACCCAGCGGCCCACGTCATCGAGGCCGCCAGGATCGAGGCTGTAGATGCGCCGCTGCGCCTCGCCCCGCACCCGGACCAGCCGCGACTTCAAGAGCACCGACAGGTGCCGCGAGACCGCCGGCCGCGAGACCGGGAAGCGCGCGGCGATGTCGCCGGCGGTGAGGTCGCCGGCCGCCAGCAGCTCCACGACGCGGGCCCGGATCGGATCGGCAAGGGCGACGAAGGCTTCCATGCGACGTTGCGTAACACATACGTTACGTAACATGCAAGTTACGATTTCGGCGTCGCCTGCGGCCCCGCGCCGCTGGCTCTCGCCGAAGCGCCCCGCTAGAAGGCGCAGCGATGAGCGAGACCCAACGCGCCGAGCCCCAAGGGCGTGAGCCCAAGCGAGGCTGGCTGCAGCGCCTCTCCGAAGGCCTGACGCGCACGTCGCGGCAGATGAGCGAGCAGGTGACCGGCGTCATCAGCAAGCGCCCGCTCGACCGCGAGCAGCTCGACGAGCTGGAGGAGATGCTGATCGAGGCCGACCTCGGACCGGCCGCCGCCGCGCGGATCACCGAGGCGTTCGGCGAGCAGCGCTTCGGCCGCCAGGTCGACGAGCGCGAGGTCAAGGAGGCGCTGGCCGCCGCGGTCGCCGCCGAGCTGACGCCCCGCCAAGGCGACTTCGATCCGTTGGTCGGCCCCAAGCCGTTCGTCGTGCTGTTCGTGGGCGTCAACGGCTCGGGCAAGACCACGACGCTCGGCAAGATCGCCGCGGACCTCACCGGCCGCGGCGCCAAGGTGCTGATCGCCGCCTGCGACACTTTCCGCGCCGCCGCTGTCGAGCAGCTCGGGGTCTGGGCGAGCCGCGCCGGCGCGGCGTTCGTCTCCGGCACCGCAGGGCGCCGACGCCGCAGGGCTCGCCTACGACGCCCTCGAGCAAGCGAAGGCGAGGCGCCTTCGATGTCGTGCTGATCGACACGGCCGGCCGCTTGCAGAACAAGCAGGACCTGATGGACGAGCTGACCAAGATGGTCCGGGTGCTGCGCAAGCTCGATCCGGAAGCCCCGCATGAGGTGCTGCTGGTGCTGGACGCCACCGTCGGCCGCAACGCGCTGGCGCAGGAGAACGTTTTCGGCAACATGATCGGGGTGACCGGCATCGTGATGACCAAGCTCGACGGGACGGCGCGCGGCGGCGTGCTGGTGCCGGTGGCGCAGGCCTCGGACTCGCCGATCAAGCTGATCGGCGTCGGCGAGGGGATCGACGACCTGCAGCCGTTCGACGCCCAGCGCGTTCTCGCGCTCGCTGGTGGGGCTGGCGCCTTGAGCGTCGCCGCCGAACACCACGCGCTGCCGGTGATGAAGCAGCTGGCCAACGCCGCGCCGGCGGTGGCCTTCCTGGCCGTGCTGCTGGTCACCCGCGACTTCCGCAAGGCGACCTGGGCGCTGATCGCGCTCTCGGCCGCCGCGCTGGCGCTGAGCCTGATCCTCGAGCGGCGGATCGCGCCGATCCCGGCGTTTTCCGGCGCCGCGGCGCTGGTGTTCGGCGGCCTCTCGCTCGCCCTGCACCGCAACGACCTCCTGCAGATGAAGATGAGCATCGTCGACGGGACGCTGGGCGCGGCGCTGTTCGGCGGCCTCGCCATGAAGCGCAACCCGCTGAAGCGGGTGCTGGGCGGGGCGATGAAGCTGCCGGACGAGGCCTGGCGGGTGCTGACGATCCGCTATGGCCTGTTCTTCTGGGCCTCGGCGATCGCCAACGAGATCATCCGACGCACGCAGACGGCCGAGGTCTGGGCCACCTTCCGGGTGGTGGCCATCGTCGCCGCGGTGGCGTTCGGCGCGGCGCAGTTCCCGCTCCTGAAGAAATACTGGACCGACGGCGAGCCCGCCCCCGCGCCGGAGCCGCCCGAACCGGGATTCTGAGCCCACTTCATCGACGCCTACGGACGGTCTGTCTTCAAATTGACGCAACAACCGGCTATGGAGCCGGGACGGTCTGTCGCGGCAAGGGGGCGTCATGGCCAAGAAACAGAAGAGCACTGACGGCGGGCTTTCGCAGTCGGTGACCCATCTGCTGCACCGGGTTCTTCAGCTGGCGCTGGACTATCACGCCGAGGCGTCGGGCCCGACCGGGCTCACGCAGCGCCAATTCACCGTGCTCGCCGCGGCGGGCGCGGCCGACGGCGTCTCGCAGAGCGACCTCGTGCGCGCCACCGGCATCGACCGCTCGACGCTCGCCGACCTGGTGGCGCGGATGATCGCCAAGGGGCTCCTGGAGCGCGAGCGCTCGTCCACCGATGCGCGGGCCAACACGGTGCGCCTCAGCGAGGCGGGCCGCATCGCCCTCGTCGAGGGCGGGCGGCCGGCGTCCAGGTCCGACGCGCGGCTGCTGGACCTGCTGCCCGCCAAGAAGCGCGAGGCCTTCCTGAAGACGCTGACGACGTTGGCGGCCGCCGCCGACGCCGGCGGCGGCGCGCCGGCCGCCAAGGCCCCGAAGCCGGCCAAGGCCGCGAAAGCCGCCAAGCCGAAGGCCAAGGCAGCGGCGAAGAAGGCCAAGAAGGCCAAGAAACAGCCGAAGGCGGCCGCCTGACCGGCCCCATTCCGCCCGTCATGGCCGGGCGTCAGTCCCGGCCACCCAAGAACACCCTCCCTGCCATGGCCGCGCCCCGCGCGGCCACTCGAACCCTCGTGTTCATGGGTCGCCGGGACTGACGCCCGGCGATGACGGATTGAGGGGATGCGGCGGACGTTCCTACCGCGTGAGCGCCGCCGCGAAGTCCTCGGCCGGCGCGCCTTCCGGCCAGGCGGGCAGCCCAGCCGGGATCTCGATGCCGGCCAGTTTCCGCTTGGTCCAGATGTGGGCGACGATGGCGAGCTGGTCGCTGTCGTCGAGCGTGCCGGCGCGGACCACGGCGAGGCCGGGCCGGCGCGTGTTGGTGTTGTAGACGCGGGTGAAGCAGACCGGGCAGCCGCGCTGGCGCGACGTGCGCGAGCCGTCCGGCGAGGTCAGCTCGAAGAGCGCCGGCGCGCCGGTCACCTCCAGCTGGTCCTCGGGGAGGATGAACTGCAGGCTGAAGGCGCTGCCGGACCAGGTCTGGCAGTCGAGGCAGTGGCAGGCGTAGACGCGGGGCAGGCTCTCCAGCGCCGCGCGATAGCGGATGCGGCCGCAGCGGCAGCCGCCCTCGATGGGCATGACGTCAGTCCTTCTGAATCGCCGCGCGACCCGGGCGGCGCTAGACCAGGATGTTCACGATCGAGCCGGGCGGCGGCAGGCGATCGGCGGCGCGGGCCTCGGTGGCGGTTGCGGCGCGCGTCGCCTGCAGCGGCGTCGCGGCGGTCTGGGCGGGCGGCGGCTGGGTCGCGGCGGCGGCGACCGACTTGCCGGCCAGCGCCGCCTCGAAGAAGGCCTTCTGCGCGGCCAGCCGCGTGTCGTTGCGGCCCGGCCGGATATTCGCGGCCTGAACGCTGTGCGTCAGGGCCTGAGCCTGGGGCCAGATGGGCGGACGGACGGGGGCGGCCATGACCGTCAGGGCCTCCGGACTTCGCGAAACATGGTTAACGCTAGCCAAGCTCGCCGGTTCGGGTCAATGCGCCGTTAATAACTGAGCGGCGTCAAGACCCTGCGCGAGAGAGCAGCGCCTCGGCGTCGGCTCCGGTCAGCGGCTGGGCCTGCTTGTCGAGGATCTTGCCGCGCGCATCGACCAGGTACGTCTCCGGAACGCCGGTGACGCCGAAATCGATCCCCGCCCGCCCGTCCTGGTCGACGAACACCGTCGCGTAGGGGTCGCCGTAGCGGGCGAGGAAGGCGCGCGTCTTGGCCGGATCGTCCTTCCAGGCGATCCCGACCACCCTGACGCCCTCGGCCTTCAGCGCCGCCAGCGTCGGCGCCTCGGCCGCGCAGGGCACGCACCAGGAGGCGAAGAAGTTGACCAGCGTCACGCCCTTCAGCGCGGTGCGGATCGGGGCCGGCGGCGCGCCGGCCAGCGACGGCAGCGCATCGTTCGGCGCGGCCTCGCCCACCGTGGCTCTGGGGACCACCTGCGGATTGTGGTGCAGCGCGTAGGCGCCGAAAACGACGACCAGCCCCAGGAAAATGAGCACCGGCGCGAGGAAGACGAGCCGCCTCATGATCCTCCCACGCCCCGCATCATGGTTTTGCCGCCGTCTCGAGCCGCTCGGCGCGGCGGCGCCAGGCGCGGGCCCGCAGCAGCGTGTCGAGCACCATCCAGCCGAACGCGAGCGCGGTGACTGCGTACGCCGGCCAGACGAAGAGCGCGTACTTGTCGTGGCCCATCAGCGGCCGGCCAGCCTGCACGGCGAGGCTCTGCGCGCGCCGGCGCCAGACCTCGGTGCGGGTGCGCTCGATCCAGAGCGCCGCGAAGGCGAAGAGGTAGCCGGCCGTCATCAGCCCGAGCGGGATCAGGAACACCGTCGCGATCTTTGGGCCGCCCGGGCGTGAAGATCGATTCGCCCTGGTGCAGGCTGTTCCACCAGTCGACCGAGAACTTGATGATCGGCAGGTTGATCAGGCCGACCAGCGCTAGGATGGCGGCGGCGCGGCCGGCCTTGGCCTCGTCGTCGATCGCCGAGCGCAGCGCCATGTAGCCGAGGAACAGCAGGAACAGCACCAGCACCGAGGTGAGGCGGGCGTCCCACACCCACCAGGTCCCCCACATCGGCCGGCCCCAGAGCGAGCCGGTGACCAGCGCCAGCAAGGTGAAGGCGGCGCCCAGCGGCGCGGCGGCCCGGGCGGCCGCGTCAGCCAGCGCGTGGCGGAAGATCAGCGCGAAGAAGCTGGCGCCGCCCAGGCAGGCGTAGGCCCACTCGGCGGTGATCGCGGCGGGCACATGGATGAACATGATCCGCACCGTCGTGCCCTGCTGGTAGTCCGGCGGCGCCGAGAGGCCCAGCCACAGGCCGGGCGCGATCAGCAGCACCGCCGCGACCGCGCAAAGCGGCGCGGCCCAGCGCGAGAACGCCATGAACCGGTGCGGATTGGCCAGCGCCGCGAACATGGCAGGGAGTTAAAGGCCTGGGCGGCAGGGGGCAAGCCGCCCAGGCAGAGACCGGACGATCAGCCGCGAGGCGGACCGTCCTGTCCCATTCCGTGGTCACGGTCGTGGTCCCAGCCCCCGTGGCCATCCCCATGACCGTCCCCGCCATCCTTGTGGCCGTCCATGCCGTGGCCGCCGTGATGCATCATCATCGGGGCGAGGTCGTCGAACGCCTTCTGCTGGCTGGGGCTCAGCTGAGCGTAGAACTGCTTGGTCGCGGCGATGCGCGCCAGCATCCGCGTGTGCTGCTCGTCCATGCGGGCCAGCCATCCGGTCGAGCCGCTCGGGCGTGGTCAGATGCTGCATCTCGCCGCGGTCGCCGCCCATGCGGTCCCTCATCCCGCCGGGCGGCTTCATCGCATCGAGGAAGGCGTTCAGCGCCGCCGTCCTGGCTGGGTTGCAGCTGCAGGACCGCGCGCAGGTGGTCGGCCATGTGCGCGCGCATCTGGGCCGGGTCGAAATGATGGTGCGCGCCGGCGTCGGCGGCGCCTGCCGCAGGCGGCGGAGCGTCCTGAGCGAAGCTGGCGGTCGCAGAGCCCGAGCGGCAGGACGAGACTGGCGACGAGCGCCAGGCGGAGGGAGGCGAAGTTCATGTGAGGGGGTAGTCCTCGTTGACGAGAGCGCATAGGTGCGCGCCGCCGGTTGCCGGCAAATGTCCAAGCGCGGCGCTGATTGTTTCAGGCTTGAGTGCAATAAGGCGGCGGTGTGACGGCCGCTACGACAGCGCGTTGCGGCAGGCGGCCGCCATGGCGAAGGGGGTCAGCGCGGCGGCCGCCAGCGCGTAGGCGGCGAGCAGCAGCAGGCCGGTGCGCCAGTCGCAGGCCCGCGGACAGGGCGTCCAGCGCGCCGCCGCCGAAGATCACCGGCGGGACGATCAGCGGCAGCACGATCATCGCGATGATCAGCCCGCCGCGGCGGCTGCCGAGCGCCAGCGCCGCGCCGAGGCCGCCGACGAAGGCGAAGGCGAGGCCGCCGATCGCCGCGGTCGCCAGGATCAGCGGGGCCAGCCGAGAGCGGCGCGCCCAGCGCCGCGGCGGCGATCGGCGCGGCCAGCGCCAGCGGCGCGCCGGCCGCCGTCCAGTGGGCCAGGCACTTGACCGCCGCGACCGCCTCCAGCGGCGGCGGGACCGAGCGCCAGCAGGTCGAGCGCGCCGTCCTCGAAGTCGCGCTCGAACATGCGCTCGAGCGAGAGCAGGGAGGCCAGCGCCAGCGCCACCCAGGCGAGGCCGCCGGCGATCGGCGCGAGCCGCTGCGGCGCAGGGCCGGTCGCGAGCGGCACCAGCGTCGCGATCGCGGCGTAGAAGCCCAGCGCCAGCAGCGGTCCGCCGCCGCCGCTCCAGGCCAGCGCCAGCTCGCGCCGGAACAGCACGCCAGAGCGCGCTCATGCGGCGAGCTCGACGGCGCGGGCGGCGATCGGCAGCGGATCGTGGACGGCGGCGAGGACGAGGCCGCCGCCCGCCAGGTGCGCCGCCAGCAGCTCGCCGAACAGCGGCGCGGTGGCGCGCGTCGAGCGGCGCGAGCGGCTCGTCGAGCAGCCAGAGCGCGCGCGGGCTGGCGATCAGCCGCGCCAGCGCCAGGCGCCGCCGCTGGCCGGCCGACAGCTGCCGCACGGCCAGATCCAGCAGCCGCGTCAGGCCGAGGTCGTCGGCCGCCGGCCAGCGCGCCGGCGGCGTCGCCGCCGGTCCAGCGCGACCTGGAAGCCGAGCTCCTCGCGCGCCGTGCGGCCTGGCTTCAGCGCCGTCCTGGTGGCCGATGAGGTGCACGTCGGCCGAGCGCGCCTCGTCGGCCTCCAGCGCGCCGCCAGGCGCCCTCGAAGGCGATCCTGCCGGCCGCCGGCGCGATGAAGCCGGCGATGGCCCGCAGCAGGCTGGTCTTGCCGGCGCCATTCGGGCCCGGTCAGCGCCACAGCCTCGCCGGCGCCGAGGGCGAGGCCGAAATCCTGCGAACAGCAGCCGCTCGCCGCGCCGCAACGGCGAGCGCCTCGATCCGCAGGCCGGTGATCATCGCGGCCCGCCCGGCGCCGGCGCGCCCGGCCCCGGCCTGGGCGCATGGACGAAGGAGCCCCCAGCGTCTATGACGACCGGCGGCCGCGACGCCGGGGCCCAGTTTCGGCTTTGCGCGGCGCGGGGCGGGACGCTGTGTGTCCCGCCTGATCAGCGCGCGACCCCGGAACCGATTTTCGGGCGGCCTTGAACAGGGAAGGACCCTCATCATGGCGTCTATCGACAGCCTCAAGACCCGCCGCGAGCTCATCGCGGGCGGGAAGACCTACCATTACTATAGCCTGCCGCGCGGCGGAAGACGCCGGGCTGACCGGCGATCGGCACGCCTGCCGGTGTCGCTGAAGGTGCTGCTGGAGAACCTGCTGCGCTTCGAGGACGGCGTCTCGGTCGGCGAGGACGACCTCAAGGCGTTCGCCGCCTGGCTCGACAACAAGGGCGCGGCCGAGCACGAGATCAGCTTCCGGCCCGGCGCGCGTGCTGATGCAGGACTTCACCGGCGTGCCGGCGGTGGTCGACCTCGCCGCCATGCGCGACGCGCTGGCCAAGCTGGGCGCCGACGCGGCCAAGATCAATCCGCTGGTGCCGGTCGACCTGGTCATCGACCACTCGGTGATGGTGGACTACTTCGGCGCCGCCACCGCCTTCGCGCCGCAACGTCGACCGGGAGTACGAGCGCAACCTGGAGCGCTACCGCTTCCTGCGCTGGGGCTCCTCGGCGTTCAACAACTTCCGCGTCGTGCCGCCCGGCACCGGCATCTGCCACCAGGTCAACCTCGAGTACCTGGCCCAGACGGTCTGGACCAACGCAGGTCGGCGACGACCTCTTCGCCTATCCGGACACCGTGGTCGGCACCGACAGCCACACCACCATGGTCAACGGCCTTTCGGTGCTGGGCTGGGGCGTCGGCGGCATCGAGGCCGAGGCGGCCATGCTCGGCCAGCCGATCCCGATGCTGATCCCCGAGGTGATCGGCTTCCGCCTGACCGGCGCGCTGCCGGAAGGCGCGACCGCCACCGACCTGGTGCTGACCGTCACCCAGATGCTGCGCAAGAAGGGCGTGGTCGGCAAGTTCGTCGAGTACTTCGGCGCCGGCCTGCAGCACCTGACCATCGAGGACCAGGCCACCATCGCCAACATGGCGCCGGAATATGGCGCGACCTGCGGCTTCTTCCCGGTCACCCAGTCGACGCTCGACTACCTGGCCCGCACCGGCCGCGACGACGGCGCGGGTGGCGCTGGTCGAGGCCTACGCCAAGGCGCAGGGCCTGTGGAGCGAGCCCGGCCATCCCGAGCCGGTGTTCACCGACGTGCTGGAGCTCGACCTCGCCACGGTCGTCGCCCTCGCTGGCCGGGCCGAAGCGTCCGCAGGACCGGGTGGCGCTGGCCGACGCGGCCGAGCGCGTTCCGCGGCGCGCTGCTTGCCGAGTTCGGCAAGAACGAGGACACCGCCGCCCAGCGCGTGCCGGTCGGCGGGCGAGACGCACGACGTCGGCAACGGCGACGTGGTGATCGCCGCCATCACCTCCTGCACCAACACCTCCAACCCCAGCGTGCTGCTGGCGGCGGGGCTGCTGGCCAAGAACGCGGTCGCCAAGGGGCTGAAGACCAAGCCCTGGGTGAAGACCTCGCTGGCGCCCGGCTCGCAGGTGGTCACCGACTATCTCGACAAGGCCGGGCCTGACCAAGCCGCTCGACGCGCTCGGCTTCAACCTGGTGGGCTACGGCTGCACCACCTGCATCGGCAACTCCGGGCCGCTGCCCGAGCCGATCTCCAAGGCGGTGCAGGACGGCGACCTGGTGGCCGTCTCGGTGCTCTCCGGCAACCGCAACTTCGAGGGCCGGGTCAATCCCGGACACGCGGGCCAACTACCTGGCCTCGCCGCCGCTGGTGGTGGCCTACGCGCTGGCCGGCTACGATGCAGATCGACCTCGACAACGAGCCGCTCGGGACCGGCAAGGGCGGCAAGCCGGTCTTCCTGAAGGACATCTGGCCCACCACCAAGGACATCCAGGCGCTGCAGAAGAAGGTGGTCGCCGAGGACATGTTCGAGACCCGCTACGGCGACGTCTTCAAGGGCGACAAGCACTGGCAGGGCGATCGAGGTCGCCGGCGGCCAGACCTACGCCTGGGACATCGGCTCGACCTATGTGCAGAACCCGCCCTACTTCGAAGGGCTGACCATGACGCCCGAGCCGGTGACCGACATCATCGAGGCGCGCATCCTCGGCATCTTCGGCGACTCGATCACCACCGACCACATCAGCCCGGCCGGCAACATCCGCAAGGCCTCGCCGGCCGGCGAGTACCTCTCGCGAGCACCAGGTCAGCCAGGCGGACTTCAACTCCTACGGCGCCCGGCGCGGCAACCACGAGGTGATGATGCGCGGCACCTTCGCCAACATCCGCATCCGCAACCGGATCACCCCCGACATCGAAGGCGGCGTCACCAAGCACTTCCCGTCCGGCGAGGTGATGCCGATCTACGACGCGGCCATGCGCTACAAGGCCGAGGGCCATCCGGCGGTGATCTTCGCCGGCAAGGAATACGGCACCGGCTCGTCGCGCGACTGGGCGGCCAAGGGCACCAAGCTGCTGGGCGTGCGCGCGGTGATCGCCGAGACGCTTCGAGCGCATCCACCGCTCCAACCTGGTCGGCATGGGCGTGCTGCCGCTGCAGTTCATCCACGAGGGCTGGCAGCGCATGGGCCTGACCGGCGAGGAGATCGTCTCGATCCGCGACCTCGAGGACGTCGCCCCGCGCAAGCAGCTGATGGTGGAGATCTACCGCCCGTCCGACGGCAAGATCGCCCGCTTCCCGGTGCGCTGCCGGATCGATACGCCGACCGAGCTGGAGTACTTCCGCCACGGCGGCGTGCTGAACTTCGTGCTGCGCAACCTCGCCAAGGCGCACTGAGCCGGCGCTCTCAAGCCCTCTCCCCGCGCGCGGGGAGAGGGTTACGGCGTGTACGGAGGTCCGGCGACGCTCACGGCTTAGTGAACCGACGCGCCGGAAAACTCCGACTAATAGCCGGCGCGATGAAGCGGGGCGCTCCTGTCGCTGGCGATCTTGGGCCTCGCCGCCTGACGGCGGCCGGCAGCGTGGCGCGCGGCCGCCGGTGGTGGTGGAGCTTTCACCGCCCAGGGTTGCGCCTCCTGCGACAAGGCCAGCGCCTACGTCGCCGGGCTCGCCGACCAGAAAGGGCGTGCTCGCGCTGACCTTCTCGGTCGACTACTGGGACTACCTCGGCTGGAAGGACACCTTCGCCAGGCCGGAGTTCGCCGACCGCCAGCGCGCCTACGCCAGGCGCTTCGGCGTCGCCGAGGTGTTCACCCCGCAGGTGGTGGTCGACGGGCGCGCGCCAGACCGCGGCGGTGAAGCCCGACGCGGTCGACAAGCTGGTGCGCGAGGCGCGCCGCGCGCCGCCGTCGACCGCCGCAGATGGGCTGGCGCGGCGCGCGACGCGTGGCGGTCGGCGGCGGCCGCGCGCCGCGCGGCGGGGCCGGCGTCTGGCTGATCCGCTACGACCCGCGCGAAGCAGCACATCGAGGTCAAGGACGGCGACAACCGCGGCCACACGGTCGCCGAGCGCAACGTGGTGGTGCAGCTGGTGCGGCTGGGGGCGTGGCGCGGCCGGCCGGTGCTGCTGCAGCTGCCCGCCGGCGCCGCAGGACGGCCTGAAGACCCTCGTCCTCGTGCAGGCCGAGCAACGGCGGCAAGATCCTCGGCGTGCTCGGCCGCAGGAGTAGCGCGACCGCCCCATCCTCCGTCATGGCAAGGAAGAGATAGCCCGAAAATCATCGCCCCCGCGGTCGGAGGGGAATGACCGCGGGGGCGACTTGGAGGGCAAGTGTGTCGGCCGACCGGCGCCCCACGATCCAGGGGGGCTGGGGGGGCTGTTCAGGATCCGGGACCAGCAAGGCTCCCGATCAGCCGACGCCCGCAAGATCGTCGTCCAAGCAGGCGCGTGCTTGGCCGAAATAAGGTCTTTTCAAGGCGGCTGGTTAACGTTGAGTCATGTTTTGCGCGGGTGTTGCGCGCCAGACCCCTCGCCATGCCATCGATATATCACGCCAGATTTCGAAGCGCATGTCGTTCGATACACAGCCGCAGCCCCATCGGGGCGTGACATTCTTCGAGCGCCCCGAGCTCGACCGATTGCTTCAGACTCTATGGACGCATGGTCGCCGCCGGGCACTGGCGCGACTACGCGATCGACGGCCTCTCCGACGCCGCGGTGTTCTCGGTCTTCGAGCGCGCGTCGCAGACGCCCCTCTATCGGATCGAGAAGCGGCCCGAGCTGGCGCGGCGACAGGGGGCCTGGGCGGTGATCGGCCAGGCCGGCATGATCCTGCGCCGCGGCCACGATCTCGACCAGGTGCTACGCTTCTTCGACCGCGCCCGCTTCGCCGTCGTCGAATAGCGCCGCCATCGCCGCCCGCGCCCGCTCCGGCGCCTCGACCATCGGCGTCGAATCGCTGACCTGATCGAGCGAGCCGAGGACCGGCAGCGCCTTCAACGCCGGATCGTCGATCTGCGCCCGCAGCGCCGCCATGATCTCCTCGGCGTTCACCACCGTGAACGGCCGGCCGAAGTAGGGCCCGATGCGCGGCTGGATCGCGCCGGGGACGTCGCGCGCCTGCTGCAGGCGGCCGAGCGCCTCATAGGCCTCCGCCAGCGCCGCCTCGCGCGGCTGCCAGGCGTCGGCGGCCAGCACGCGCTGCAGGATCGGCGCGAGCTCGCCCGCGCAGGGCAGCCGCGCGAAGCCCGAGCCGAACCACTTCGGATAGGGCGCGTAGCGGCGCTCGATCAGGAAGGCCATTCGCATCGCATCGCGCACCAGGCGCGCGGCGATCACCCGCGAGCCGAGCTCGTCGCCGACCATGCCGGTGCGGCCGACGAAGGCCTGCTCCTCGGCGATCCGCCGCCACTGGCAGGCGAGCTTGTAGAGCCAGACGTCGCGCGGGAACCAGGCGAGGCGCTCACGCAGCGCCGTGAGGCGCCCGTCGTCGTCGTGGAACACCGCGCCGGCGGTCAGCTCCAGCAGCCACTGGTCGGCCAGCCCCAGCCAGGCGAGGCTGGTCAGCGGCGCATCGACGCCGGTCCCGAGCACGTCGCGGACGGCGCCCTCGAGCGTCCGCACCTCCAGGCCGTGGCTCGGATCGCTGCGCCAATGCGGCCCGTTCCCGGAGAGGTGCGGTCGATTGAACCACCCGATCGGCACGTCCAGGAAGCGCTCGGGCGCGGCGGCCGCGAACGCGGCGACGAGCCTGTCGGCGTGCGCGGCGAAGTTTGCCTCGGTCAGGTAGAGCCAGACCCGCGGCCCCCAGTTGTGGTCCTGCGACATCTCATCGTCGAACCCGAGCAACTCGGAGCCGTAACCGATCAGCGCGGCGGCGTGCTGCAGGCCCGGAAAGTCGCGGGCGAGCCAGGGGCCTACGACCTCGTCGTAGAACCGGCGTGAAAGCTCGATGCCCTGCATTGCCGCGACGGCGCCCGCCTCCCTCTCGGTAGCCGATCCTTTACCCGGCGCGCGTACGTGACGACAGCCAAGACCCGGAGTCACCGCCCATGTCCTGCGACGTCGCCGCCATCGCCGCCAGCCTCTGGCTCGCCTCCACCGCCGCCGCCGGACCGCCGCCGGCGACGCCCGCGGTGGCCAACCCCACGCCGCCATCGGTGGCGAGCGAGCCGCTGTTCGTCGACATCGTGAGGCGCGCCGGAACGCTGAAGGCCCAGACGCAGGCTTACGAGAAGGGCGCGCTCGACGCCGACTTCGACCACATGTCCGGCGCGACCGACTTCGAGACCGCCGTCGCCCAGCTCAGCGACCTCGACATGAAGGGCCACGTCGAGCTGCTCAATCGCGGCTACAGCGACGACCTGAAGTGCATCCTGAAGGGCATCTCGCAGGACCTGCCGGTGAAGATGAAGGCGCTGGAGAGCGCCGCCGACCCGAAGGCCCGCCACGCGGCGCTGGAGGACATGTTCTACCTGCTGCGCGACAACGTCGAAGTCATCACCGCGCCGCCGCAACCGGCGGCGTAAGGTGTCCGCTGGCGGTCGGATCGCAGAACCCCACCCCGCTCTCCCCCGCGGGGAAGAGCGGAACAGGGGAACACGCCCCAAACTGCCCAGCTTGTCGCGGCCCTAACCGCGCTTGGCATCGTCGAGCGCCTGCGCCACCATGCCGGGGGTCAGCAGTTGCGGGCAGGACCTTCGGGGCGCCGCCGCCGGGGCCGTAGACCAGGTAGAGCGGCACGCCGACGCGGCCCTGGTCGGCCAGCGCCTTGGCGATGGCGCCGTCGCGGTTGGTCCAGTCGGCCTTCAGGTAGACCGCGCCGGTGCGCTGGAAGGCCTTGATCGCCTCGCCGGTGTTGATCGCCGCCTGCTCGTTGACCTGGCAGGTGACGCACCAGGCGGCGGTGAAGTCGACGAACACCGGCTTGCCCTCGGCCCGCAGCGCGGCGACGCGCTCGGGGCTCCAGGGCTCGGACGGCACACCGGCGGCGATCGCGACGCTGGCGCCGGCGCTCTGCGGCGCCGGGCCGAACGGGGCGATCGCGAGCACGGCGACGGCGAGCGCCGCGGCGACGCCGGCCAGCGCGAAGACGCCACGCGCCCGGGCGCCTGCGGCCGAGCGGCGCTGCGCGGCCCCGAAGATCCAGGCCGCCAGCCCGACCAGCACAGCGGCGGCGAAGGCGGCGGCGAGGCTGCCGCGGTCGGTCTGGGCGGCCAGCACCCAGAGCAGCCAGGCGGCCGCCCCGTACATCGGGAACGCCAGCGCCGTCTTGGTCACGACCATCCACGGTCCCGGTTTCGGCAGCCGCCTCAGCAGCGCCGGACTGAAGGCGAGCAGGGTGAAGGGCGCGGCGAAGCCCAGCGCCAGGGCGGCGAAGACGGCCAGCGCCGTCACCGCCGGTTGCGTCAGCGCATAGCCCAGCGCGGGTCCCATGAAGGGCGCCGTGCAGGGCGCCGCCACCACGACCGCGAGCGCACCAGTGACCACCGACCCGATCAGGTCCGCCCGAGCCGTGAGGCCGCCGCCCAGGCCCTGCAGCGAGGCGCCGATCTCGAAGACGCCCGAAAGGTCGAGCGCCGCGGCCAGCAGGACCAGGCTCAAGCGCCGCGGTCACCACGGCCGGCTGCAGCTGCGCGCCCCAGCCTACCGCCTCGCCGGCGCCGCGCAGCGCGATGATGACGACGGCCAGCCCCAGGAAAGCCGCCAGCACGCCGGCGAGATACGCCAGACCCTGGGCGCGCGCTGCGACGGCTTCATGGGGGCGGGCGATCAGCGAGGCGGCCTTCATCGAGAGGATCGGGAAGACGCAGGGCATCAGGTTGAGGATCAGGCCGCCGGTGAAGGCGAACAGCGCCGCCAGCGCCAGCCCCAGCTTCGGCGCCTGCACCGGCGGCCGAGGCCGCTCGAGCCTGGCGGCGGCGGCCCTGGCCTGGCGCTCACCTCGAAGGCCGCGCCGTCGGCCGTCTCGACCACGCCGGAGATCGCGGCCGGGGCCTGGCCCTGCTTGAGGAGGTCGCCGGCCGGCGCGGCGAAGGTCAGCCCCTGCGGCCCGAGGTCGATCGCCTGCGGCTTGGCGTGGTCGATCATGCCCGGCGCGTCGGGGAAGAAGTAGGCGCCCGCGCCGCTGCGGCCGGCGAGCGGCGCGCCGGCGACCGCCAGCCTCACCGTCCCGCCCGTCAGCTGGAACGCGGCGATGAGGCCGCTCTCCTTCGGCGCGGCGGCGAGCGCGGCGGCGATCTTCGGGCCCCAGAGCGGATTGGGCGGCGCGGCGCCGGCGACGACCGGCACGTCGATCGCCAGGTTGGCGTCCTGCGGCACGCAGACGTCGGCGCAGACCAGCATCTGCACCCGGGCGGCGATGTGGGCGACCTCGCCCGGCCTGGCGGTCGCCGGCGCCTCGATCGGGCTCGCCAGCACCGCCTCGCCCTCGTAGCCGTAGTTCATCAGCGGGCCGACCGGCAGCCGCTTCGGCGCCGGCCAGACGATGTCGCCGGCGCGCCAGCCGGCCGGCAGCGTCCAGATGATCCGGGTCGGCTCGCCGGCGTCGCCGGGGTTGCTGCCAGTAGGTGTGCCAGCCCTTGTCGATCTGCTGCACGACCGCGACGTAGAGGACCCCGCCGGGCGCGGCGCCGTCGCTCTGCGGCGCCAGCGTCGCCTTGACGTGGTCCTGGCCAAGCGACTGGGCGTGGGCGGCGAGGCCGAATGCGCACGCAACGAGCGCCGCGAGCAGCAGCCGGAAGGGTTCGGGGAAGCTTGGGCGTGGCATGTCGGGGCTGGCGCCTCTAGCCCATATTCGGTGCGAAAGCGAAAATCGGTACGCACCCGTCTGGACGGGGGCCCGGGCCCGTTCGAAGACTGGCCGGCGCGGCGCGAATTCGCCGCCTGAAAGGACAGCCGATGCCAGCCCGTTTCGACGACCTCGAGATCGGACAGGTGGCGAGCCTTGGCGCGGCGCGCGTCGATCCCGACGCGATGGCCGCCTTCGCCGCGGCCTTCGCGCCCGGCTGGAGCCTCGATCGCGGCGCGCCCGACGCGATGATCTACGCGCTCTGGTCGAAGCTCGACGGGACGGCGTCGCAGGCCTGGCCGCAGACCAAGCGGCTCGGCGTCGACGCCCTGCGCTGGATGCGCAATCCCCCGGCCGGCGAGCTTATCCGCGGCCGCATGACGATCATGGGCAAGGACGCCGTGGGCGAGGACAAGGGCATCGTGTTCGCCCAGCACGACCTGCTGGACGAGGCCGGCCGGCTGGTCTTCTCGTGCCTGACGCGCAGCGTCTTCGCGCGGTAGGCCGTCAGTTCACGTTTGCGGGCGCCGGCTGAGCGGGGGCGCGGGCCATCGCCAGGGCCACCAGCCGGTCCCAGCCGATCAGCGAGACGAGGTGGGCGTAGATCTGCGCCACCGCGCCATTGCCGATCAGCTCCTTCAGCTTCTCAGGCTCCAGCGCCCGCAGCTTCTCCTCCGAGACGGCGAAGTATTCGGCGAGCGGTTGCGGCTCGCCGGGCGTGCCGTCGGGATTGGCCGTGGTCATCGTCGCGCGCTTGATCTCGAAGAGATCGAGCTCCTTCAAGAGCTGCACGAACGACTCGGTGCGCCGGCCCTCGGTCTCGAAGTTGTTGCAGAACTCGACGCAGCCGTTGGTGTAGGCGGTGGCCTCCCCCTTCTCGTCGAAGAACGGCAGTTCGCAGTCCTCGCCGAGCAGCGACGAGGCGCGGTCGATGCAGACCACCAGCTGGCCGCGCGCCTGGTCGTTGGCCAGCACGAACGGATAGCGGCGGATGTAGGCAGGGATGTAGGCCCCGATCTCGAACGCGCCGTCCTCTCCGACAAAGAGGTTGGTCCCCTGGCCGACGCCCATCACCGCCAGCGGCTGGTAGCGGTCGCCGGCGAAGATGATCGGGTAGGACAGCGCCGCCATCGAGAACTCGCCCACCGTCAGCGGCACCACGTTGGTCTTGGCCGCGAAGCCGAACGGCTTTTCGACGCGCCGCAGCCCGATCTTGGCGTGCAGCTCGCGCGAGAGCGGCTCGGGCTTGGAGTAGAACAGCACGTTGCCGCTGAATTCGGCGACCGGCGGCATCGGCGGAGGATTGGCCATGGGCGTCCCGCTGGGGTGAGGAAGGCGGCGGCTTCTAGCCGATCGGGCGAGGAGCGGCAATGCGGCCTTGCGCGCCCGCCGAACCCGCCTTCAATAGCGGGCCACAGACGAGGAGACGCCAGGCCCCATGCCCATCTACTATCCCGACATTCTCGACCAGCGCACCGGTGCGCGCACCTTCACCTACGGCGACAAGGACGTGATGCTCTACGCGCTCGGCATCGGCCTGGGCGCCGACCCGATGGACGAGCAGGAGCTGGCCTTCGTCTACGAGCGAACCTGAAGATCGTGCCGACCGCCGCGACCGTGCTGGCCGGCCGGCGGGGCGGACGCGCCCGGCGCGAAGGCCGTCCGCCGCCGCAGCTGCCCGAGGGCCACCGGCCCAGCCGATGAACTTCCTGATGATGGTGCACGGCGAGCAGAAGGTGGAGCTGCACAAGCCGCTGCCCACCGCCGGAACCTTCACCGCCGAAGGCCGCACGATCGGCGCCTGGGACAAGGGCGAGGGCAAGGGCGCGGTCGTCGTCAACGAGAGCACCTGGACCGACGAGAAGGGCGAGAAGGCCGCGACGCTGACCATGTCGATGTTCTATCGCGGCGACGGCGGCTTCGGCGGCCCGACCGAGGGCCAGCCCGAGCCGCACCAGGTCCCGACCCGCGCGCCGGATACGTCGATCGACATCGCCACCCGGCCCGACCAGGCGCTGATCTACCGGCTGAACGGCGACCGCAACCCGCTGCACTCGGACCCGGCGTTCGCGAAGGGCGCGGGCTTCCCGCGGCCGATCCTGCACGGGCTGTGCACCTACGGCGTCACCTGCCGCGCCGTGCTGAAGGAGATCGTGGGCTACGACGCCGAGGCGATCCTCAGCCACCAGGTGCGGTTCTCCGCGCCGGTGTTCCCCGGCGACGTGATCACCGTGGACCTCTGGAAGGACGGCAAGAACGTCTCGTTCGAGGCCCGCGTGAAGGCTCGCGACGCCACCGTCATCCGCAACGGCCTGACCGTGCTGCGGTAGGCCCTACGTTCGGCCGCCGCTCCGTCAGCGATCCGTAGAGGTCGGGGCGGCGGTCGCGGAAGAAGCCCCAGGCGGCGCGGTGGTGGCGAGGAAGTCGAGGTCGAAGGTCGCGGCGATGACGCCTTCCTCGTCGCGGCCAAGCTCGGCGACGAGGTCGCCGCGGTGGTCGCAGATGAAGGAGCGAGCCGTAGAACCGCTGGCCGCCGCCGGGATAGCCGGGCCAGGGCTCGAAGCCGGTGCGGTTGGCGCCGACGACCGGGATCACGTTGGAGACCGCGTGCCCCTGCATGGCGCGCCGCCAGGGCGCGGCGGTGTCCAGGCGTCGGGTCGTGCGGCTCCGAGCCGATCGCGGTCGGATAGAGCAGCGCCTCGGCGCCCATCAGCGTCATCGCGCGCGCCGCCTCCGGGAACCACTGGTCCCAGCAGACGCCGACGCCGAGGCGGCCATGGCGGGTCTCCCAGACGCGAAAGCCGGTGTCGCCAGGCCGGAAGTAGTACTTCTCCTGGTAGCCGGGGCCGTCGGGGATGTGGCTCTTGCGGTAGACGCCCAGCAGCGAGCCGTCCGCGTCGGCCATCACCAGGCTGTTGAAGTAGTGCGGCCCCTCGCGCTCGAAGATCGAGATCGGCAGCACCACGCCGAGCTCGCCGGCCAGCGGCGCGAGCGCGGTGACGCAAGGGTGCTCGCGCCAGGGGTGGGCCTCGCGCAAACCAGCGCTCCTCCTGCGCCACGCAGAAGTAGGGCCCCTGGAACAGCTCCGAGGGCAGGACCACCTGCGCGCCGCGCGCCGCCGCCTCGCGGATGAAGCCGCGGTCTTGGCGATGTTGGCGGCCAGGTCGTCGCCGTAGGCGGCCTGGATCGCGGCCAGCGTGAGGGTGCGGGCCATCAGGCCGGCTCCTGCTGGGTGATGCAGTGGAACGAGCCGCCGCCGGTGAGCAGCGCGCGCGAGGGCAGGCCGATCACCTGCGCGGCCCGGGAACAGCTCACCCAGCGCCTTCGTCGCCCAGGCCGCCGGCCGCGCCGCCGTAGGTCGGCACGATCACCGCGCGGTTGGCGATGACGAAATTCATGTGCGAGGCGGGGACCGGCAGGCGCTCCGGCCCCAGCACCCGGCCGGGCGAGGGCATGCGCATCACCTTCAGCGTCCGGCCCGGCGGCGTCCGTGACGCCGGCGAGCGCCTGCGCCGCCGCGTCGTAGATCCCCGCGTGCGGGTCCTTCTCGCCGAACGCCAGCGGGATCGCGACCACGCCCGGCGCGACGAAGCGGGCCAGGTTGTCGACGTGGCCGTCGGTGTGGTCGTCGATCAGGCCCTTGTCGAGCCAGATCACCTTGCTTCGCGCCCGACCGCGGTCGCTGAGCGCGTCTTCGGCGACGGCCTGGGTCCAGCCGCGGTTGCGGTTGGGGTTCAGCAGGCACTCGCGGGTGGTCAGCACCGTGCCTTCGCCGTCGTGATCGAGCGCGCCGCCCTCGAGCACGAAGTCGTGGCGCGCGAGCACCGCGCCGGCGGCCTCGGCGACCTGCTCGGCGACGCTGATCGTCGCCCGCCAGCACGTACTTGCCGCCCCAGCCGTTGAACCGGAAGCCGACCGCTTCGCCTGGCCCCAGGAAGATCGGCGCGGTGTCGCGCAGCCAGATGTCGCCGAAGCGGCCGGGGACGATCTCCACCGTCGCCGCAGCAGCGCGCCCGCGCCGCCGCGGCCGCCGCCTCGCCGCAGACCAGCAGCCGCACGCGCTCGCCGCCCGGCCCGGCCAGCGCGCCGGCCAGCGCCGCGACCTCGGCCTGAGCGGGCTCGAGATCGGCCTCCCAGAGCTCGGCGTGGCTCGGGAAACCGACCCAGATCGCCCGGTGCGGCGACCATTCGGCGGGGACGGGGCGTGTCATGGCCCGCTTAGATAGGAAGCGCTGCGCGCAAGAAAAGGGCGGCGCCGAAGCGGCCGCCCGATCCGAGCCGCGGAGGGCCGCCTAGAACTTGTAGCGGACGCCGAACTTGATCACCCAGGTCGGCACGGGCGGGTTGCCCAGCGTCTGCACGGTGCTGAACTGGTTGACGCCGGTCGCGGTCACCTGCGGGCGGAAGGTGTTGTACTGATAGAAGTTGCCCTGGCCCTTCGCGCACACCGGCATCGCCACCTTGTCGAGCGTCAGCCCCGAGTACTGGCAGTTGATCGCGGTGACCGGCGCGAACACGTAGGGAAGCCGACCTGGTTATCGATGCCCCAGTTCTTGTTCAGCATGTTCAGGAAGTTGATGATGTCGAGGTAGAACTCGCCCTTGGCCCCATGCGGGAAGAGGGCCGGCACCTCCTGGCCGAATGTGGATGTCGCCGGTATTGACGTCGCTGGACCGGAAGCCGTTCCGCGGCGAGATCATGCCGGCGTACTTGATCAGCTTCGACTGAGTGCAGGAAGGCGTTGAAGCTGGCGACGTCGAAGCTGGGGCCGTAGGTGACGCGCGGGTCGCTGGTGGCCGTGACGTTGCCCGACGCGTCGGCCTTCGGCACGTAGAGCAGCTGGTGCATCGTCGTCGACGAGGCCTGCCCGAACAGCTCGTCGAAGTTGGCCGAGTCCGACGGCGACTTGCAGGCCGAGCTTGCGCCCGGGCAGAAGGCGTAGCTGAACGGCAGGCCGGCCCGGTTGTAGAGGAATAGCCGGAACGTCGTGTTGTTATCGCCGAGCCATTTGTGCTGGTAGGTGATCGACAGCCGGTTCTCGTAGAGGATCTGGTAGTTCGAGGTGGCCAGCGCCGGATGGTTGGGATCGGCGGTGATGTTGTTGATGTAGTTCGAGTTAGCCACCGAGCTGGTGGCGGGGTTCACGTCGCGCACGTTCTGGTGCGTGTAGGTGTAGTCGATGTCGAGACCCCACTTGAAGAACTTGTCGAAGCCGATCGCCCAGATCAGCCCGTCGCCCTGGTGGGTGTCGGTCAGCATGACATCGTTGCCAGAGGTCCGCGTGGTGCCGGCCGGCGTGCCGGGTACGACGCAGCCCGAGCCGGCCGAGCCGCAGAGGTAGCGGTTCGGGTTGAACAGCGGCCGTCCATCCGGCGCGACGTTCGATGGGATGCCGAGCGCCGTCGCCGTGGCCGGCGTCAGCTGGTACTGTTGCTCCCAGAGGTCCTGCCACATCACCGCGTCCGGGTCTTCTCCCAGAGGAGATCGGCGTGGAAGCGCCAGCCGTCGCCCAGCCAGGCGAGGTTGTGGCCCCACTTGGAGTCGGCGTACTGGCTGAAGTCGACCAACTGGACGGCGCTCAAGGAAGCCTTCCACTGCGAGGGTGGCTGGAAGTGCGGATCGAGCGCGTTGGCGTTGCCGGTGCCGAGGTTCGCGCTGTTGGTGATGTCCGTCTGCACGTCGTGCGGGATCGACGAGCCGGTCACGCCGGTCAGCGCCGAGGTGCCCGCGGCGGTCAGCGCCGTCGACTGCGTCGCGCAGTTCAACGTACTGCAGGTGTAGGTGTGGGTGCCCAGCAGGTTCCCGGGGTTGGTGAAGCTGTTGTAGGTGTAGACGGCTGGGTTGCCGCCGGAGAACAGGCCGAAGCCGCCGGTGATGGTGAGGTTCGGGTTTGCCCGCCAGTTGAAGCCCGCCCGCGGCAGGACGATGGACTCGCCGTCGACGGTCAGGTTGTTGACGAAGCCGTACTGCGCGACGAAGCGCGGGTTGCGCAGCGGCTTGCTGGGCGATGAATAGAACTCGGCGCGCAGGCCGCCGGTGACCGTGAGGTCGGGCGTCGGGTGCCACTCGTCCTCGGCGTAGAGCACGTTGGTGTAGTCGAACGCCGTGTTCGCCCCGGTGAGCGGATTGTTGTCGAAGGCGTTCTGATAGGTCAGCCGGCAGGCGACGTGGGCGTTGATGTTGTCGAACACGTTGTTCGTCCCGCCGTTGGCGGCGCCCGGCCCGCAGGCCGTCGAGAAGGTGTAGGCGCCGGTGGCGTTCTGTACGAAGAGGTCGAACTCGGAGAGCTTCTCCCACTCGTAACCGGCCGTGATGACATGGTCGCCGACCGTGTAGTGGGCCCGGAACCGCGCCTGCCAGTCCTTGACGCCGAGGTTGTTGGCCTGGCGCGAGATGTCGGGACCCAGGTCGATCTGGCCGCCGCCGGCCAGGTTTGAGATCAGCACGTTGGCGAACGGCCCGCCGACGAGTTGAGTGGGGCTTTCGACGTCGCGATAGGTGAACTCGACCTCGGTGGCGAGGTTCTTGGTCCATTCCGAGGTGAGGTCGGCCGTGTAGGCGGTCAGATCCTGCGCGAACACATAGTCGCTGGAGGCGAGGTTCAGCTCCTTGCTGCCCACGCTGGCGTCCGGCGTGTTGTACGAGGTTCCTTCGGTGTTCTGGTAGCTGAACCAGAAGTGCTGCTTGTCGTTGATGTACCAGTCGAGCTTGGCGAAATAGTCGGTGTTTAGCAGCGGGGCGCTGCCGCCGTAATTCAGCGGATCGTAGCTGTAGCCGCCAGGGGCCGAGGCGCGGAAACTGTTCTGGACTTTGGTGACGTCGGCCTGCGTCACACCGGGGATCGGATTGGCGCCGGCGACGTCCTGCGGCACGAACGACGAGCTGCCGGTGCCCACGAACTTGTCGTAGCCGAAGAAGAAGAACACGTGATCCGGCCAGATCGGGCCGCCGATGGTGGCCTGCGAGTCCTCGTCGCGGAACACCGTGGTGATGTGGCGGGGCTGCGCGTTCAGCGGCCGCAGCCCCTCGACGCCGGCGTAGATGGCGTCCGGCCCGACGAACTTCCCGGATTCGCCGCTCGAGTCGTACTCGTACTGCACCGACCCGTGGAACTGGTTGGAGCCCGACTTGGTGACGACGTTGATGATTCCGCCCTCGAAGTCGCCGTATTGCACGTCGTAGGGCGCGACTTCCAGGTTCAGGGACTGGACGACGCCGAGCGAGAACGGATTGCGCTGGGTTGGGTAGCCGTTGTTGTTGAGGCCGAAGTCGTCGGACTGGCGCACGCCGTCGAGGTAGATGGTGTTGAAGTGGTTGTTGGTGCCGGCGATGATCAGCGAGTTGGAGTTGGCCTCGTCGATCGTCACGAACGGGTTGAGGCGCACCAGGTCGTGCAGGTCGCGGGCAAACGACGGCAGGTCCTGGATATCCCGCTGGGTGATGATGGTGCGCGGGCCGGTGGCCACCGTCAGATTGCGCACGAGCGGCGAGGCGGTGACAGTGACCTCCGAGGCCGTCGCGCCAACCGGCATGTCGAGCTGGACGGGCGCGCCGATCGGAACCTGGCCGACCGTGTCGGTCGCGGTCTGCTTGTCCGGCGCGGTCACCGTGACCGTGTAGGGGCCGCCCGGCTGCAGGTTGCGCACCGTATAGAAGCCGTCGGACCCGCTGGCGGTCGTCACCGTCTGTCCCGTGGCCGGGTTGGTGACCTTCACGTCGGCGCCCGCGACCGGCTTGCCGTTCTCGGTGACCGTGCCGGCGATGCCGCCGGTGATTTCCTGCGCCCAGGCGCTGGTCGCCGCGCCGGTCGCCGCGAGCGCGAGCGCGCACAGAGCCACGCCGCCGGCGAGCTTCTTCATCAGCATCGGAATCCCCTCGTCGCGGCGACGCCGAGGCCCCACGCACAGCGCTCGCCACGCCCTACGGTTTATCGCCGCTTTTTGAATGATGCGAGACGCTATTGTAACAGTTTCACGACAACGCCGGATGTGCTTCACGGACGCCCGCTGCAGCGCGAAAAAGTGGCTGCGGCGCAACATGGCGCCGATTGTGCCGGCCGCCGCGCCGGATACAAATGAGCGGCCTTGAGCACGACCGACCATCCGACTGCCGGCGGACGCACCGCCGCCGACCTCATGTGGGAATGGGCGATCGGGCTTACGCTGCTCATGACGGCGCTGCGGCTTGCGGCGATTCGCCTCAGCCCGCTGCAGCTCTACGCCGACGAGGCGCAGTACTGGGTGTGGTCGCAGCACCTGGCGTTCGGCTACTTCACCAAGCCGCCGCTGCTGGCCTGGATCATCCGGGCGACGACGCTGATGGGCGACGCCGAGCCGCTGGTGCGGCTCTCCTCGCCGCTGCTGCACGCCGCCGCCGCGATCTTCATCTTCCTGGCCGCCAACCGGCTCTACGAGGCGCGCACCGCGCTCTTCGCGCTCTTGGTCTACGCGCTGATGCCGGCTGTGCAGCTCGGATCGTTCGTGGTCTCCACCGACACGCCACTGGTCGCCTGCCTCGCCGCCGCGCTCTGGGCCTACGTCGCTTTGCAGCAGGCGGCGGGCGGCGGCTGGCGGGCGGCGCTGGGGCTGGGCCTGGCGCTGGGGCTGGCGTTCCTCGCCAAGTACGCCGCGCTCTACGCCATCGTCGGCATCGCGCTGCACCTGGCGGGTTCGCGCCAGGCGCGGGCGGCCTGGCGGCCGGCGACGATCGCCGCGGCGCTCGGCGCGTTCGCACTGACCATCGCGCCGAACGTGGCCTGGAACGTCGCCAACGGGTTCGCCGCCGCCCATCACCTGGCGAGCGAGGCGGCGTGGGGCGGCGCGCGCCAGGGCGGGCTCGTCGCGGCGCTGAGCTTCATCGGCAGCCAGTTCGGGGTGTTCGCGCCGATCCCGTTCGCGGTGCTGATCGGCGGGACGATCTGGCTCGGCGCGCGGCGCCGGCTGGAGTCGGCGGACGGCCTGCTGCTGGCCTGGACGGCGCCGCCGCTCGCGATCGTGCTCGTGCAGGCGCTGATCGCCGGCGCCAAGGCGAACTGGGCGGCGGCGGCGTTCGCGCCCGGCTCGATCCTGGTCGCCGCCTGGATGCTGCGCTGGGGGCGCCCGCGGATCCTGATCGCGGCGCTGGCCGCGCAGGCCCTGCTGGCGTTCGGCGGCCTGGCCTTGGCGACCCAGCCGCAGCTCGCCAACCGGATCGGCCTTGCGAGCGCGCTGAAAGGCGTGCGCGGCGGGCGCGAGCTGACCGCGATGATCGTGGGGCGGGCGCAGGCGCAGCCGCCGACCGCACCGCTCACCGCCGTCGCCATCGACGACCGCGAGCTCTTCAACCTCGCCGCCTACTATGGCCGCGGCTACTTCGGTGCGTCGGGGCCGCCGCTGAAGGCCTGGCTCGCCGGCCCCGGCCCGACCAACGAGGCCGAGCTCACCGACCCGCTGACCGCCGCGAACGGCGCGCGCGTGCTGGCGGTCAGCCACGACGGCGCCTTCACGGACGCCATGCGCAGTCAGTTCCAGAGCGCCGGCGCGGCCGACATCGGCGAGGTCTGGCTGGACAAGCAGCACCACCGCGGCATCGCGATGTTCGTCGGCGAGGACTTCCGGGGCCGCTAAAGCCTTCCCGCGGCAGCGAGCGCGCCGCGCTGGCCGGCTTGGCGCACTGGGTCAGAGCGCCGCCTCGAACGCCGCTTCGGTCTTGGCGCGGAGCTCGTCGAGGGTGACGCCGCTCGCCAGTTCGGTGAGGCGCACCTTGCCGCCGCCGAGCTCGAAGACGCCGAGGTCGGTGATCAAGAGGTCGACCACGCCGGCGCCGGTCAGCGGCAGCGAGCAGCGCTTGACCAGCTTGGGCGCGCCGGACTTCTCGGTGTGCTCCATCACCACCACGACGCGGCGCACGCCCGCCACCAGGTCCATCGCCCCGCCCATGCCCTTCACCATCTTGCCGGGCACCATCCAGTTGGCGAGGTCGCCGTTCTCGGACACCTGCATGCCGCCGAGGATGGAGAGGTCGATGTGGCCGCCGCGGATCATCGCGAACAAGTCGGCCGACGAGAAATAGGACGACGACGGCAGCTCGGTGATGGTCTGCTTGCCGGCGTTGATCAGGTCCGGATCGGCCTCGCCCTCGTAGGGGAACGGGCCCATGCCGAGCATGCCGTTCTCGCTCTGCAGCGTCACCTGCACGCCGAGCGGGATGTAGTTGGCCACCAGCGTCGGGATGCCGATGCCGAGGTTGACGTAGAAGCCGTCCTGAAGCTCGCGCGCGGCGCGGGCCGCCATGTCGTCACGGGTCCAGGCCATCAGACTTCCTCCCCGGCGGCGTGCGGCTCCGCGCGCGGCGGGTCGTCACCCGCTCGATGCGCTTCTCGAAGAACTCGCCCTGGAAGATGCGGTCCACGAAGATGCCGGGCGTGGCGATCTGGTCGGGATCGAGCTGGCCGGTCGGGACCAGCCGCTCGACCTCGGCGACGGTCGCCTTGCCGGCGGTCGCCATCACTGGATTGAAGTTCCGCGCGGTCTTTCGGTAGACGAGGTTGCCGGCTTCGTCGCCCTTCCAGGCCTTGACGATGGAGAGGTCGGCCTTCAGCGCCCGCTCCATCACGTAGGTCTCGCCGTCGAATTCGCGCAGCTCCTTGCCCTCGGCGACCACCGTGCCGACGCCGGTCCTGGTGAAGAACGCGGGAATGCCGGCGCCGCCGGCGCGGATGCGCTCGGCGAGCGTGCCCTGCGGATTGAACTCCAGCTCCAGCCTGCCCTCCAGATAGAGCTGCTCGAAGAGCTTGTTCTCGCCGACGTAGGACGAGATCATCTTCCGGATCTGGCCGCCGGCCAGCAGGATCCCCAGACCGAAGTCGTCGATCCCGCAGTTGTTGGAGATCACCGTCAGGTCCTTGACGCCGGCGGCGCGGACGGCGGCGATCAGGTTCTCTGGGATCCCGCACAGGCCGAAGCCGCCGGCCATGATGGTCATGCCGTCGAAGAGGAGGCCGTCCAGCACCTCGGCGGCTGTGTCGCGGACCTTGGCGGCCATCAAGCTTCTCCCGCACTGCACAATTTCGCGTCGCTCCTCTGGCGCCGATGGCGCGCAAGTTCAACCGCCGCGGCGTGCAACGGTGTGTCTCCTTTCGCGAACGCGCTAGAAGAGCGCTGGGAGCTTTGGATTTGACCGACGCCGTCGCCACCCGGGCGCTGGAGCCCGTCTCGTACCGCCTCTACGACGCGGACTTCGCCGCCTTCGCCCAGGCGCTGGGCGCCTCGTTCGCCCGCTATGGCTTTGCCGTGATCAGCGAGCACGGCCTCGACCAGGCGCGGATCGACGCGGCGATCGCCGACGCCAAGGCCTTCTTCGCGCTGCCGGACGCAGTGAAGCGGCGCTACAAGCTGCCGGGCGTCTCCGGCCAGCGCGGCTACACGCCGTTCGGGGTCGAGACCGCCAAAGGCGCGGCGCACTTCGACCTGAAGGAGTTCTGGCACGTCGGGCGCGAGCTGCCGGCCGGCCACCCCTACCGCGCCCGCATGCCGGACAACGTCTGGCCCACCGAGGTCCCGCGCTTCCGGGCCGATGAGCTCTGGCTCTACGACGCGCTCGAGAGCCTGGGCGACAAGGTGCTGCGGGCGATCGCCCGCTACCTCGGCTTAGCCGATGGCTTCTTCGGGCCGACCACCAAGGACGGCAACAGCGTGCTGAGGCTGCTGCACTATCCGCCGGCGCCGTTCGACGGGCCGAACGTGCGCGCCGCCGCGCACGAGGACATCAACACCATCACCCTGCTGCTCGGCGCCGAGGAGGCCGGGCTGGAGCTGCTGGAGCGCAACGGCGACTGGCTGGGCGTCAACCCGCCGCCGGGCAGCGTCGTCTGCAACATCGGCGACATGCTGCAGCGGCTGACCAACCATGTGCTGCCGTCCACCACGCACCGGGTGGTCAATCCGCCGCCCGAGCGGCGTGGCGTCGCCCGCTACTCGACGCCGTTCTTCCTGCACTTCGCGCCCGACTACCTGATCGAGACGCTGCCCAGCTGCATCACGCCCGAGCGCCCGAACCGCTACCCGGTCCCGATCACCGCCAACGACTACCTCGAAGAGCGCCTGGAAGAGATCAAGCTGAAGTAGCCCGCTCCCCGGCGAGGGCTTCATGCGCTCAGTGGATGTTCGAGATCGCGCTCCTCACCGCGTCATGCGGGTCTTCAGGACGCCCGCGACCACGGCGTAGACCCTATCTTCGTCCTGCAACGCTGCGCGCAGCTGCGGGTAGTCGATAGTGAAGTTGGTCGGCATGTCCGTCATGCGCGGGCCCATCAGCGAGAGCTCGGCGCTGGCGTCGTCAGCCAGCAGCTCGATCTCCGCGGGCGACAGGTGGCCGCGCGCCGCCGTCGCGATCAGGCGGCGGGCGTCCTCGGGCAGATGCGCGTTCGGCCGCAGCGCGTCGTGCAGCCGCTCGGCGAGGGTGATGAGTAACCGTCGGTCGGCCGGGGCCAGTCGCGCCCAGAGGCGCGCGTGCGCCGCTGCCACCTGTTGGATGACCGCATAGTAGTCCGCCGTCGTCGCGGCCTGTGACGAGCCCGCAGCGAACGCGGCGGCCGCGGCCAACAGCGCCAGCGACCGCCGGTTCATTGCCCGCGCCCGCTACAGCCGCTCGACGATGGTCACGTTGGCGAGGCCGCCGCCTTCGCACATGGTCTGCAGGCCCCACTTCTTGCCGCGGGTCTTCAGCGCGTGGACCAGCGTCGCCATCAGCTTGGTTCCCGAGGCGCCGAGCGGGTGGCCGAGCGCGATCGCGCCGCCGTGGACGTTGAGCCGGGCGGGATCCGCGCCGGTCACCTGCAGCCAGGCCACCGGCACCGAGCCGAACGCCTCGTTGACCTCGAAGAGGTCGATGTCGCCCACGCTCATGCCGGCCCTCTGCAGCGCCCTGAGCGTCGAGGGGATCGGGGCTTCGAGCATGATCACCGGGTCGCCGCCGTAGACCGAGACGTGGTGGATGCGGGCCATCGGGGTGAGGCCATGCGCCTTCAGCGCCTTCTCCGAGACCACCATCACTGCCGAGGCGCCGTCGCAGATCTGGCTGGAGGTGGCGGCGGTGATCCGGCCGCCCTCGCGCAGCAGCTTCACGCCCTTGATGGCTTCGAGCGAAGCGTCGAAACGGATGCCCTCGTCGACGGTGTGCAGGCTCTCGTGCCCCTCGGCGTCCTTGATCTTGATCGGGGTGATCTCGTCCTTGAACGCGCCGGCTTGCGTCGCTGCGATGGCGCGCTGCGTGGTGCCGAAGGCGTACTCGTCGATCTGGTCCTTGGTCAGGTTGTACTTCTCGGCGACCATCTCGGCGCCGGCGAACTGGCTGAACTGGATGTTGGGGTAGCGGTCCTCCATCCGCGGGCTCTTGGGGTTGCCCATGCCGGCCTGCGCCGGCAGCGCGACCGAGAGGCCCATCGGCACGCGGGTCATGCTCTCGACGCCGGAGGCGATGACGATGTCCTGCGTGCCGCTCATGATCGCCTGGGCGGCGAACTGCAGCGCCTGCTGCGAGGAGCCGCACTGGCGGTCGACGCTGGTGCCGGGCACGCTCTCGGGCAGGCGCGAGGCCAGCACCGCGTTGCGCGCGACGTTGAGCGACTGTTCGCCGACCTGGCCGACGCAGCCCATCACCACGTCGTCCACCGCCGCCGGATCGACGCCGGTGCGATCGAGGACGGAGTCGAGCACGGCGGCGCCGAGGTCGATCGGATGCCAGCCGGCGAGCTTGCCGCCCTTGCGGCCTCCGGCGGTGCGGGTGGCGGCCACGATGTAAGCGGCGTCGGCCATGGGTTCGTCTCCAGAAGAAAGAGAAAGGATGCTGCGGCGGGCCACTAGCAGGGCGACGCGGCGTCAGCCAAATGGCCAGCCACGCGATCGCCGCGCCTTCCTCCGGGGTTTTCAGAGCGCCCGTATCCTGGCGGCGCGCGGGGTGCGGTCGATCTCGGCGAGGCCCAGCGCCTCGAGCACCGGCGGGACGTAGACCGCGAAGCGCCCGCGCAAGCCCTTCTTCAGGCCGTACCAGCCGCCCACCGGGTTGTCGGGCGACCGTCCCCAGGCCTCGACGGTGCCTTCGGCCGCCGGCTTCTGCTCGTCGGCGCCGCCGAGCGGCGCCCAGTCGCCGCGCGCCTTCAGCATGGCGGCGAGATCGTCGATGCACCGCAGCTGATAGCGCAGCTGGGTCTTGCCCACCTGCACGACCAGCGCCGGCGGATCGGCCGCCGCGTCGCGCCAGGCTTCGAACTCGGAACTTCCGGCTGGGGTCGTCAGCCGCCAGGGATCGCCCGCCACTCCCGCCATCGCTCGGCCTTTCGTCAGCGCCAAGCGGATAAAATAGTGGAGGCGCCCCTGACAGTCTTTGTCAGCAGTGTGGGCGCGCCGTCACGACTCGATGTGAACGGCGATCTCGCCCTTGCGCACCGCGGCCTTCAGCGCGGCGTAGTCGCGTTCGGCCTGGTCGGCGTAGGCGATCGAGAAGTCGCCGATCGCCTCGTCGAAGTTGTCGCCGCTGCCCAGGTAGCCGCTGATCACCGCCGCGTCGCCGCCCTTGGCGTGGGCGCGGGCCAGCGCCCAGCCGCAGCGCTTGGCGTAGAGATCCAGGGTCTCGCCATCCATCGTCTCGACGATCGGCTTGATCTTCGCGTCGCGCAGCTGGCGCACGTAGAACTGCTTGCCGGTCATCGACGCGGTGACCCACCCCAGGAAGACGTCCGAGGCCGGTTGCATCAGCCGCTGACCGATGACCGCCCGCTGCCCGTGGTGCGGGTAGACGCTCTTGCCGGCGAACGGCTCCAGCACCGAGCTGACCGCCTCCTTGAACTGCAGGAAGAGCGGGTCGTTGGAGGCGGACATCATCAGGGCGATCCAGCACCGGCGCCCGACGCTGCCGATGCCCACCACCTTGATCGCCACGTCGACCAACCGGTAGCGGTCCAGCAGCTCGCGTCTGTCGTCGGCGAGGGTCTCGCGATATTCGTTGAGCAAGCCGGCCAGGGCTGATTGGAATTCCTCGGTCCGCGAGCTCTCCGGATGGAAGATCAGCGGCGGCGCGTCGTGGATGCCGAGCCGGCCGCCGACCATCTCGGCGAGCTTGGGGAACTCGGCGTCCGACCCGCCGCGTCTGGTCGCCTGGTCGATGCGGCTTCGGAGGGTCTCCTGGCGAGACTTGGGCATGCCGACCAGGAAATCTTCCACCGTGATGCGCGCGTACCAGACCGAGAGCGGGTCCATCGTCGAGAACTCGGCCAGCCGCTTGCGATAGTTGCGCGTGCAGGTCACCGCCGCGTCGCGCGCACTGGTGTCCGAAAGGCCGATCGAGCGTCCAGCCAGCACGAACGAGGCGGCCAGGCGCTTGACGTCCCACTCCCAGGGCGCCGGCAGGGTCTCATCGAAGTCGTTGATGTCGAAGATCAGCTGGCGCTCGGGCGTCGCGAAGCCGCCGAAGTTGACGAGGTGGCAGTCGCCGCAGGCCTGCACGCGAACGCCGCAGGCGGGTGTCGTGGCGAGGTCCGCCGCCATCACGCCCGCGGCGCCGCGGTAGAAGGCGAACGGCGAGGCCAGCATGCGGCCGTAGCGGATCGGGACGAGCTCGGGCATGCGGTCGGCGTCCTCGGCGCGGAGGATGCTGAGCGGATCGGCGCGATCGGCGCCCTTGCGCCACCGCCCGTGGTCGGCGCGCGCCACGCGCTGGCGCAGCGCCTGCCCCTCGGCCAGGCGGTCGGCGACCGAGCGGACTGGCGCGCCGTTCGAGGGCGCTGTCTGCATACGATCTTGACGCCGGTCGGTCTCGTCGTCGATCGAGCGCAGCGCCGGCCGCTGTTCGGCCGTGGACCCCGGGTGCGGCGCCTGTCTGTGCCCTTCCTCCATGGGTCCCTCCTCTGCGGGTCGGATCGCCAGGAGATCGCCGCTCGCGCAGCGGATGAAATCAGCGAAAACCCGGAGATCGGGACCCGCGTCGCCGGCCGTTTTCGACAAGCGGCGTCGTGATCAGCCGCGGCCGTAGAATTTCATCGCGAACGGGCCGGCGAACAGCACCTTGCCGGCGCCGCGGATGGCGCGGTCGAGGGCGAAGGCGCGATGCGGGGCGCCGGTGAGCCACTGCCAGCCGGCGACGAGGCCGAAGACGCCGGCCTGGATGGCGCCCTTCGCCATGAAGCGCGCCACGCCCGGCCAGTCGGGCGGATCGGCAGTGGCGCAGCCGTAGGTCGGTCCCTGGCCGTAGGCGAAGGCGCGGGCGAGCGCATAGGAGAGCGTCAGCCGCGCCGGAACCGGGTCCTCGAAGACCAGCGCGTCCGGCGCCCAGGCGAACCGCGCGCCGGCCCGCTGCATGACGCCGAACAGATGGTCGTCCTCGCCGCCGGTCTCGTTGCGATCGGCGGAAAACGGCATGGTCGGATGCGGCAGCGCGGCTCTAAGGATCAGGCTGTCGCCGCAGCCGTAGAAGTGGGCGATGACCCCAGCCGCGTCGGGGCCTTCGCGCGAGAAGAAGCGCTCCAGGTACTCGCGATGGCGCGCGATGCCGGCCGGCGCGCGGGCGCGGACCGGGCCGAACACCGCGTCGGCGCAGAAGCGCCGCTGCGCGTCGATCAGCGCCGCCAGCCAGCCGGGCGCGGCCTCCTCGTCGTCGTCGAGGAAGGCGATCAGCTCGCCGGCCGCGGCGGCGAGCGCGGCGTTGCGGGCGTTGGCGACGCCGGCCGCCGGCTCGTGGACGTAGCGGAGCGGGAACGGCGCCTCGGCGGCCAGCGCCTCGACGACCGGACGGGCGGACGGAACGGCGTCGTTGTCGACGATGACCAGCTCCAGCTTCGATAGCTCGACGCCGACCTGGCGGAAGGTCGAGCGCGCGGCTTTCGCCAGGCCCTCCGGCCGGCGCTGGGTTGCGATCGCCAGGCTGACGCTCAGCGCCTCGCCATCCGCCGCAACGTCGGGCTGCGAGGGCGCGAGCTGCATGTACGCAGGCGGGCTCAAGGATCGCCGGTCGAGCAGGGACAGCATCTTGGCTTGTGACTTCGCGGCTCGTTTGCGGACGGATGGCGGGACTCAGGTGGACGTTAAGCAAGACTCGCGCCCGAAGTGACGCCGGCTCTCTGGCAGGCTAGACGAGCGCTCCCTTAATTTCGGCGAACGGAGTAGCGGAGACCCCCATGCGCCTCCCCAAGGCCAGGCTCGAACAGGTGCTCGCCCGCTTCCAGGAAGTGGAAGCGCGCATGAGCGCGGCCACCGAGGGGGCGGAGCTGGTGCGGCTCGCCAAGGAGCACGCCGAGCTGAAGCCGGTCGCCGAGGCGGCCGAGCGGCTCACAAGGCTGCAGAGCCAGCGCGCCGAGCTGGAGGGGCTGATCGCCGGCGACGACGCCGAGATGGCCGAGCTGGCGCGCGACGAGCTGGCCGAGCTCACCGAGGCCGAGCCGAAACTGGAGCGCGAGCTGGCGCTGCTGCTGGCGCCGCGCGACGCCGACGAGAACGCCTCGGCGATCCTCGAGGTGCGCGCGGGCACCGGCGGCGACGAGGCGGCGCTGTTCGCCGGCGACCTCTTCCGCATGTACCAGCGCTACGCCCAACAGCACGGCTGGAAGGTCGAGGTTGAGAGCGAGAGCGAGGGCGAGATGGGCGGCTTCAAGGAGATCATCGCCTCGATCAGCGGCGACGGCGTCTTCGGCCGCCTGAAGTTCGAAAGCGGCGTCCACCGCGTGCAGCGGGTGCCGGAGACCGAGGCGCAGGGCCGCATCCACACGTCCGCCGCCACCGTCGCGGTGCTGCCGGAGCCGCAGGACGTCGACATCGAGGTGAACGACGCCGACATCCGCATCGACACCTACCGCTCGTCCGGCGCCGGCGGCCAGCACGTCAACAAGACCGATAGCGCCGTGCGCATCACCCACCTGCCGACCGGCATCGTGGTCACCTCGTCGGAGAAGTCGCAGCACCAGAACCGGGCGCGGGCGATGAAGGTGTTGAAGGCCCGGCTCTACGAGCAGAAGCGCGAAGCGTTGGCGGCCGAGCGCTCGGAATCGCGCAAGAGCCAGGTCGGATCAGGCGACCGCTCCGAGCGCATCCGCACCTACAACTTCCCGCAGGGCCGGGTGACCGATCACCGGATCGGGCTGACGCTCTACAACCTGCCCAAGGTGATCGAGGGCGAGGCGCTCGACGAGGTCATCAACCCGCTGATCGCCGAGGACCAGGCGGCCAGGCTGGCGAGTTTGGAGGAGTCGGCGGGCTGACCGTTCCCTCCAAACCCCGTCATCGCCGGGCGTCAGTCCCGGCGACCCAAGCACACGATCTTGCGAGTGGCCGCGCCAGAGCGCGGCCATGGCGCGCGCCGTGTTCATGGGTGGCCGACACTTACGGTCGGCCATGACGGAAAATTGGTGCGTTGGTTACGCCGCGAACCGGCCGATGCGGCGCAGGAAGTTCGTCACGTAGCCGACCTGGCGCAGGCAGAAGGCGGTCGAGCCAGTCGGCGGCCTCGCGCGGGGAGATGGTGAAGGCCTTGCCGACCGTGTCGGCCATCGTCGCGCCGCGCTCGCCGATCGGCTTGGTAACGCCGATGGTGGTGTCGAGGGCGGTCTGGTGCTCGATCTCGGAGTTCAGCTCGGCGCCGGTGAGGATCACCATCGCGGTCATCCACACCCAGAGCATGTAGGCGATCATCGCGCCCAGCGAGCCGTAGGTGACGCCGAAGTGGGAGAAGTTGTTCACGTACCAGGAGAAGCTCAGCGAGATGGCCAGCCAGACGATCGCCGCGCCGACCCCGCCGAACACCACCCAGCGCCACTGCGCGTGCCGGCGGCTCGGGCCATAGCGGTAGAGCAGGGTGAAGGCGATGGCCGCGATCAGGAACACCGTCAGCCAGCGCACCGGCCCCCACCAGACGCCGAAACGGCGCAGGCCCAGCCCATGGAAGAACACCGGCGCGCCGATCAGCACGCTGACCACCAGGCCGATGAACACCAGCGCCCGCGAACGTGCGCGGCGTAGGTGATCAGGCTGCGGTGCAGGTAGTCGCGCTTCTCGAGTCTCGTCGTAGGTGATGTTGAGGCCGTCGAAGAGCGCCTTCATGCCGGCGTTGGCGCTCCAGACCGAGAGCAGCGTCGAGGCGACGAAGGCCGCGCCCAAGGTGGCGTGGCGCTGGGCGGCGATCCGCAGCATCTGGTTGCCGATCAGCGTCACCGCGTCGCCCGGCAGGATGGCGGAGAGGTGGGTGAGCTGGCGCTCCACGGTGCCGCACGTCGGAGAAGATGCCGTAGAGCGAGACGAAGGCGGCGATCGCCGGGAAGGTGGCCAGCAGCAGGTAGAAGGTGATGCCGCCGGCCAGCGCCGGCAGCCGGTCGCGGCCCATCTCGCGATAGGTGCGCCACAGGATGTCCTTCCAGCCCAGCGGCGGGATGCCGAGCGGCCAGCCGGCGCAGCGGCCGCGGCCGGGCTCGGCGCGGTCGAGCTCGGCCGGCGTCAGGGGCGCGCGGCGGCGCGGGGCCGTCGGCCTTGCGGCGGCGTCGGGCCAGAGCGCCGCGGCGGCCATCGCGCCATCGCGACCCACGGGGCCAGATGGTAAGGCGGTTTGCCGCGTGCCGCCCCGACGTCCCTGGGGGCCCGCCGTCGGATCGCTCATGCTCAACGCTCGCCTTGCGCGTACGGTTGCGATTCGCCGTCCGGTCCGGCAGGGGAGCGCCATGACCGCCGCTATCGCCGCACTTTTTCGGCATCCGATCAAGGGGTTCACGCCCGAAAAGGTCAAGCTCGCGCGAACTTGTCGCGGGAAGGCCGTTCCCAGGCGACCGGCTCTACGCGCTCGAGGACGGCCCGAGCGGCTTCGATCCAGCCGCGCCGGGCTTCATCCCCAAGCAGCGGTTCGCGGTGCTGGCCAAGATCGCCGAGGTGGCCAAGGCCAGGACGCGCCTCGACGATGCGACCGGCGTGCTGCACGCCAGCGCCGAGGGCCTGCGCCCCTTTGCCGGCAAGCTGGACGAGGCGGCGGGACGCGCGGCGTTCGCCGCGTGGGCGAGCGGAGATTCTGGGCGAGGCCGCGCGAGGGCCCGCTGCGCCTGATCGACGGCGCGGGCCACCGGTTCCTCGATCATCCGCTTGGGCCACGTGTCGATCATCAATCTGGCGAGCGTGCGCGACCTGGGGCAACGGTTGGGCCGCCCGCTCGATCCGCTCCGGTTCCGCGCCAACCTCTACGTCGAGGGCTGGCCGGCCTGGGCGGAGAACGAGTGGGAGGGCCGCGCGGTGACGCTGGGCGCGGCGGAGGCTAAGGTCTTCAAGCCGATCGTCCGCTGCGCCGCCCCCGGCGTCGAACCCGCAAACCGCCGTCCGCGACGCTCGACATCCCGGCCGAGCTCTTCGGCATCTACGGCCACACGACTCTGCGGGATCTACGTGCAGGTGACCGGGGACGGAGCGGTGAAGGAGGGGGACGCGGTCGGCGTAAGCTAGCAAAGGAGACCCGGTGTGATCGAAGGTTCCTGTCACTGCGGCGCGGCCCGCTGGCGCTTCGACGGCGTCCCGGACTCGGCGACCGCCTGCAGCTGCACCGTCTGCCGCCGCTACGGCGTGCTCTGGGCGTACGGCCACGACGACGAGGACATCCACGTTTCCGGCTCGACACGCATCTATCGGCGCGGCGCGGCCATCGACTTTCACTTCTGCGAGACCTGCGGCTGCGTCGTCTTCTGGCGCGGCCGCGAGCCGGTCGAGGGCGGCAGGCATGACATCGGCGTCAACCTGCGCCTGGCCGAGCCGGACGAGGTCGCCTCCATCCCGCTGAGGCATTACGACGGCCTGCAGACCTTCGAGGACCAGGGCCGCGAAGGCGGCTGCGTCAGCGACGTTTGGTTCTGAGCGGAGAGCCCTTCCCCCCTTGCGGGAGAAGGATCGTCGGCGGTCAGGCAAGCGCCTTCTCGATCAGCTCGATCGTGTTCCCGAGGCCGTAGATCGCCGCGAAGGAGCCGAAGCGCGGGGCCTGGGTCTGGCCGAGCAGCACTTCGTAGAGCGCCTGGAACCAGGCGCGCAGCGGCTCGAAGCCGGCGGCCTTGCCGGCCTCATAGACCTCGTTCTGGATCGCCTCGCCGTCCTTGCAGTCGGCAGGCAGCGCCTTCAGCCGCGCCACGAGGTCGGCGAAGGCGGCGCGCTCCTTGTCGGTCGCGGGTCGGAACTTCTTCGCCGGCAGGACGAAGTCCTCGTAGTAGTGGATGGCGTAGTCGGCGAGCCGGTCCAGCATCGGCTCGCTCTCGGGCGTCGCGCCCGGCAGGTAGCGCGACAGGAACCCCCAGAGGATCGCCTGTCGGATCGCCGCTGCCGACCACCGAGACAAGGTTCAGCAGCAGCGAGAAGGAGACCGGCGAGCCCTGTCGCCGGCGGCGCGCCGCCGCTGGACGCTCCAGACCGGATTGTCGAGCGGGTTGGCCGCGTTCGAGCCCTCGGCTTTCGCGCGGTTGTAGGCCTCCAGGTGCTGCAGGTACTCGTCGGTGGCCTTCGGGATCACGTCGAAATAGAGCCGCTTGGCCGACTTCGGCGAAGCGAACATGTAGTAGGCGAGGCTCTCCGGCGCGCCGTAGCGCAGCCACTCCTCCATGGTCAGGCCGTTGCCCTTGGTCTTGGAGATCTTCTGGTTGTTCTCGTCCATGAAGAGCTCGTAGTGCGGCGTCTCCGGCGGCACGCCGCCGAGCACCGGCATCAGCTTCGCCGAGACCCGGAATGGAGTCGACCAGGTCCTTGCCGGACATCTCGAAGTCGACCCCGAGCGCGGTCCAGCGCGCCGCCCAGTCCGGCCGCCACTGCAGCTTCACGTAGCCGCCGGTCACCGGCGCCTCGACCAGGCGTGCCGTCCTCGTCCTCGAAGACGATCGTGCCGCGGTCGAGATGCCGCTCCAGCGTCGGCACGTAGAGCACCCGGCCGGACGTCGGGCTGATCGGCTGGAACGGCGAATAGGTGGCGCGCCGGTCCGGCCCCAGGGTCGGCAGCATCACCGCCTGCACGGCGTCGAACCGCTCCAGGATGGTGAGCAGCACCGCATCCATCCGGCCCGACCTGTAGAAGTCGGTGGCGGAGATGAACTCGTAGTCGAAGCCGAATGCAGTCGAAGAAGGCGCGGGCGCGGGCATTGTTGTGGGCGCCGAAGCTCTCGTACTCGCCGAACGGATCGCGCACGCTGGTGACCGGCTTGTCGCGGTCCTCTTCCAGCCAGTCCTGGTGGGGCAGGTTGGGCGGGATCTTCCGCAGGCCGTCCATGTCGTCGGAGAAGATCATCAGCTTGGTCGGGATTGCGTCGTTGGTGAGGGCGCGAAAGGCGGCGCGCACCATGGTCGGCCGCGCCGCCTCGCCGAACGTGCCGACATGCGGCAGGCCCGAGGCGCCGTAGCCGCACTGGAACACCACCGGCCGCCGCAGCGCGGGCAATGTCGCCAGCAGCTCGTCCCACTTGTCGGCGTCGATCAGCGTGGCGGCGAGGTCGCGCTCGCCGTCGGTGTCGAGCCGCGTCTTCAGCACCCGCGCCAGGATGTTGCGGGCCTCGCCGAACGTCCACGGCCGCGCCTGCCGCGCCAGATGGGTGAGGCCTTGAAGCATGGGGCGAGCGGCGTAATGGGTGGGCCCGCCAGGGTCAATGCCGCCAAGGGTGCGTGGCTTTAGGCGCGTCATCAAGCGGGCTCGGGAGGCTGGATCGTGGCCGAGATCAGACCCTACGGCAACTGGGCCTCGCCGGTAACCGCCGCCAGCCTGGCGGAAGGCGCGATCGGCGTCGCCGAGCCGCGCGTCGCGGATGGGCGCCTCTACTGGCTGGAGACGCGGCCGGCCGAGGGCGGCCGGCTGGTGGCGATGACGCAGGATCCCGGCGGCGCGGCCCGGCAGCTGACCCCCGAGGGCTTCAACGTCCGCACCCGCGTCCACGAGTATGGCGGCGGCGCCTACGTGGTCGCCCCGGACGGCCTGTGGTTCTCGAACTTCCGCGACCAGAAGCTCTACCGGCAGGCGGGCGACGCAGCGCCGCAGCCGATGACAGCCGGAAGGTTACCGCTGGGCCGACGCCGTCCCGGCGCCCGGCGGCGGCCTCATCGCAGTGCGCGAGGACCACACCGATCCCGCCCATGTGAGGAACACGATCGTCCGCCTGCCCGCCGAGGGCGGCGCCGGCGAGGTCCTGTTTGCCGAGACCGACTTCGTCGCCTATCCGCGCGTCAGTCCGGATGGCGAGCGGCTCTGCTGGATCGCCTGGGACTTTCCGGCGATGCCGTGGGACGCGACGCGGCTCTACGTGGCCGAACTGACGGCGGACGGCCTTTCCAACACCCGCCAAATCGCCGGCGGGCCGGACATCTCGGCGATCGATCCGCAGTGGGGCGCGGACGGGACGCTGACCTGGCTCTCCGACGAGACCGGCTGGTGGAACCTCTACGACGACCGTGACGGGCGGCCCCGCCCGCTGGCCGCCGCCGACCGCGAGTTCGGCGGCCCGCTCTGGCAGCTCGGCCAGTCGAACTACGCCGCCGTGGCCGGCGGCCGCCTGCTGGTTTCGGTGGGCGAGGCGGGCGGCGACCGCCTCTGGCTGATCGACCGCGCCGGCGGGGCCGTGACGAAGCTCGACCTGCCGTTCGTCGCGCTCGGCGCCCTGCAGGCGGTCGACGCGACCCACGTCGCCATGCTGGCAGGCTCCGCGACCGAGACCTCGGCGCTGATCGTGGTCGACGTTGCGACCGGCGGCTTCGAAGTGGTGCGTCGGCCCTCGCCGTCGACGCTGGCCGCGCCCTACGTCTCCCGCGCCGAGGCGATCAGCTTCCCGAGCGCCGGCGGGCGCACCGCCCACGCGCTCTACTACCCGCCTGCGAACGCCGACTTCGCCGCGCCGACGGCTGAGAAGCCGCCGCTGATCGTGCAGGCGCACGGCGGGCCGACCGGCGGGGCGATGAGTTCGTTCAACCTCGGGATCCAGTACTGGACCACGCGCGGCTTTGCGCTGGTTGACGTCGACTACGGCGGCTCGGCCGGCTACGGGCGCGCCTACCGCCAGCTGCTGCAGGGCGAGTGGGGCATCGTCGACGTCGAGGACGTGATCGCCGCGGCCCGCTACCTGGCCGACGCCGGCAAGGTCGATGCGAAGCGCATCGCCATCCACGGCGGCAGCGCCGGCGGCTTCACGGTGCTGGCGGCGCTCTCCCAGTCCGACGTCTTCGCCGCCGGCGGCGACTTCTACGGCGTCGCCGACCTGGAGGCGCTGGCCCGCGACACCCACAAGTTCGAGAGCCGCTACCTCGACGGCCTGATCGGCTCCTGGCCGGCCGCGAAGGCGGTCTACGACGCCCGCTCGCCGATCAACCACCTGGGCCGCTTCACCGCGCCCTTGCTGATCCTGCAAGGCTCGGAGGATCCGATCGTGCCGCCGAACCAGGCCTACATGATCCGCGACGCGCTGAAGGCGAAGGGGACGCCGGTCGCCTACATCGAGTTCGCCGGCGAGGGCCACGGCTTCCGGCGCGCCGAGAACATCATCCGCGCCAAGGAGGCCGAGCTCGACTTCTACGGCCGCGTCTTCGGCTTCACGCCGGCCGACAAGATCGCGCCGGTGGAGATCGAGAACGCGGCGGCGCTCGAGAGCGCGTAAGGCCCAAGGACGCCCGAGGCCCCCTCCCGCTCGGGTCGCTGTCGCGACCGAGTCGCCTCCCCCTCGTTTCACGGGGGGAGGAGATCGCGCAGTGAAATAAGAACACGCGCATCTCTCCCCCCGTCGGGGGGAGGTGTCGCCGCAGGCGACGAGGGGGGCCTCGGGCGCCTACCCCAGGATCATGAAATGCCCGCGCAGGGCGGCGACGGGGCTGTCGCGGTCTTCCTGCCAGGCTTCGACCGCGAGGTTCGCGGCCCGGCGGCCCAGCTTCAGGATGCGGGCCTCGGCGTAGAAGGTCACCGGGCGGGCCGGGACGCAGGTAGTCGACGGTGATGTCGATGGTGCGGGCGCGGCGGCCCTCGGCGTCGAGCCGGGCGAGCGCCGCCAGCTCCAGGAACGAGGCGACCACGCCGCCGTGCAGCGCCGGCAGGATCGGGTTGCCGATCAGCTTCGGATCGAACGGCAGCACGGCGAGCGGGCCAGCCTCGCCGGCCTCCAGGCGCACGCCGAGGAAACGCGCGTAGGGCCAGGCGTCGAGCAGACGCCCGCTCGTGGCGACGGCCTCGCTCATGCGCCGGCCTCGGCGTCGCGTTCCCACGCGGCGCGCCACTGCGGCGGGATCACCGCACCGGGCGGCAGGTTGGTGATCATGAAGGCGGCCTGGGCGGCGGCGATCGGGTCGGCGCGGTCGTCATCGTAGGCCCAGCCGCGCACCACCGCGACATCGCCCGCCAGATTGAGGCATTCGGCCTCGGCGGTCACCGATGAGGCCGGCCGCGGCGGGCGGATGTGGTCGAGACGGAAGTCGAGGGTCGCCATGCCGCCCATCCGCAGCTCGCGCCCCTCGGCTTCGGCGCGGCCGCGCAGCGCCACGCTGATCGCCATGCCGCAGGTCTGATCCAGCAGGGCGAAAATGACGCCCCCCGCCAGGCCACCCTCGGCCGGGTCGCCGACGAGGTCGCTCCGGAATGGCGCGCGCATCGTGGCGGTCGGGCGATCGCTGAGCGTCTCGAAGCCCAGCGCCAGCGAGAGCGCGGTGCCGCGCGCGGCGAGGTCGCTGCGCACGGCGTCGCTCATCGGCTCGGCTTCGGCAGCGCGCGGCTCTTCGGTCATGAGGCTCCCTATAGGGTGCTGACGCAGGGTTGCGGAAGCGGGCCTATATGTCGCGACGTGATCCGGCCCGAGACGCTGATCTGCCCGAAGCCCGCCGGCCTCTACTGCCCGCCCGGCGACTTCTACATCGATCCGGTGCGCCCCGTTGCGCGCGCGTTGATCACCCACGGCCACGCCGACCACGCCCGCGCCGGCCACGAGGCGGTCGCCGCGACGCCGGAGACGCTGGCGATCATGGCGGCGCGCTACGGCGAGGGCTTCGCCGGCGCGGCGCGCCCGCTGGCCTACGGCGAGACGATCACGCGCGACGGCGTGGAGGTCACCCTGGTCCCCGCCGGTCACGTGCTGGGCTCGGCGCAGGTCGTGGTGCGCTGGCAGGGGATGACGGTCGTGGTCTCCGGCGACTACAAACGCCGGCGCGATCCGACCTGCCCGCCGTTCGAGCCGGTGGACTGCGACGTCTTCGTCACCGAGGCCACCTTCGGCCTGCCGGTGTTCCGCCATCCCGACGACGCGGAGGAGATCCGCAAGGTGCTGCGCTCGCTCGAGCAGTTCCCGGAGCGCACCCACCTCGTCGGCGCCTACGCGCTCGGCAAGGCGCAGCGCCTGATCTGCCTGCTGCGCGAGGCCGGCTGGGACCGGACCATCTACGTGCACGGCGCGTTCGAGCGACTGAACGCCCTCTACGAGGACTTCGGCATCGACCTCGGCCCGCTGGCGCCGGCCACGACCGACTCCTCGAAGTCGGACTTCGCCGGCGAGATCGTCATCGCGCCGCCGGGAGCGCTGGCCGACCGCTGGACGCGCCGCTTCGCCGATCCGGTGGCCGCCTTCGCCTCGGGCTGGATGCGCGTGAGGGCCCGGGCCCGCCAGCGCGGCGTCGAGCTGCCCCTGGTGATCTCCGACCACGCCGACTGGGACGAGCTGACCGGCACGCTCGCCGAGCTGGCCCCGGGCGAGGTCTGGATCACCCACGGCCGCGAGGAGGCGCTGGCCCGCTGGTGCGAGCTCAACGGCCTTTCGGCCAAGGCGCTGGCCCTGGTGGGCTACGAAGACGAGGAGGACTGAAGGCGAGAGGACTGGGGCGCCCGACATTGACGCTTTGTCACGTGCGATGATCACGGGCCTGTGATCATCCTTCACGCGTCCGTGATCCCTGAGGGGATTCGAGAAGGAGGACGCCGTGATGAGGAAAGCCGTGTCCCTGATAGCCGTCTCAGCCCTGGCGCTGACGGTCGCGTGCAAGCAACAAAGCCTGACCACGCAGACGAAGCCGCCGCCGACGGCCTCGGCGCCGGACGCCGGCCCCGCCAAAGCCACACAGTCAGGCGAGGGCGTCGGCGCCGCCCAGGTCGGCGCGCCGGACGACGCAACGGGCCCTGAGACCCACGCGGCGCAGGCCGCCGCAGCGCCCCAGGCGCCGATGCTGGCGCTGGCCTACAAGCTCGGCCTCGTCGTGCCGGTCGACCAGGTGCGGCCGCTGATGGAGAGCCACCAGGAGGCCTGCGAACGGGCCGGGTCGGACCAGTGCCAGGTGCTGGCGGCCAACGCCTCGGCCGAGGGCGACGACAAGGCGACCGCCGAATTGACGCTGCGCGCGACGCCGGCCTGGATGCGGGTCTTCCGCACCCGCGCCGAGGCCGACGCCAAGGACCTCGGCGGCCGCATCGACGAGGCCGCCACCGAGGGCGACGACCTGTCGACCCAGGTGATCGACACCGAGGCCGCGCAAGCCGCCCGCGCCGCCGAGCGGGCGCGGCTCACCGAGCTGATGTCCCGCCGCGCCGACAGTCTGCAGGACACCCTGCAGGTCGAGCAGGAGATCACCCGCGTGCAGGGCGAGATGGACCAGGCGGCCTCCGAGCTGGCGGCGATGAAGAACCGCATCGTCATGCAGACGGTGACCGTCGCCTACGCCTCGCCGGCGGCAGCCTTGACGAGAGGGCGCATCGGCGCCGCTGCAGGCGGCCGAGCGCGGCTTCATGGGCAATGTCTACGCGGGCCTGGCGGCGCTGGTCACGCTAGCCTCGTTCCTGCTGCCGTTCGCGCTGGTCGGCGCGCCGATCGCCTGGCTGATCGCCCGCGCCCGCAAAAAAGCGCCGGCCGCCCCGAAGACGGCCGGCTAAGTCAGCTCTCGCTACGAGCTTCCCAACTTCCGCTCTCCCCCGCGAAAGCGGGGGCCCAGGGGTTTTGTCGGAGGGTGCGAGGCTTTCAGAAAAAGCCTGGGTCCCCGCTTTAGCGGGGAAGAGCGGGTGTAAGAGATCACGCGGCGCGCAGCTGGCCGGCGGCCTCGAGCGCGCCGCTCACCGCCTTGGTCCGCTGCTCGGGGCCGATCTGGACGCCGTCGGCGGCGACGAACTGAAGGTCGGTGACCCCGATGAAGTCGAACACGGTGCGCAGGTAGCTTTCCAGGTGCTCGGCGGCGGCGTTGCCTTCCCCATAGAAGCCGCCGCGGGAGATGGCGACGATCACCCGCTTGTTCCCCGCCAGGCCCTCGGGACCGCTCGCGGTGTAGCGGAAGGTCTTGCCGGCGATCAGGATGCGGTCGATCCAGGCCTTCAGCTGGCTGGGCAGGGTGAAGTTGTACATCGGCGCGCCGATCACCACGACGTCGGCGGCCAGGAATTCATCGAGCGCGGCCTGCGCGTCGGCATGCTCGCGCTGGATATGGTCGGGAACTTGCGCGCCCTGCCCGGCCGCAAGATGCAGGCCGGTGAGGTGGGCGAGCGGCGCTGCCGCCAGATCCCGGTAGGTGACCGTGAGATCCGGGTTCGCGGCCTTCAGGCGGGCCACGATGGCGGCGGAAACCTGGCGGCTGACCGACTGGTCGCCCAGCACGCTGGCGTCGATGTGGAGGAGGTTCATGTGAGGCTACCTTGCAGTAACAAATAGTGACCAGGCCTAGATGGGTGACCGTTGCCAACGCCCGCAAGAAGGCACACCTAAGGTACTGGCGCACACCCAAGTGACCGTCCCCGGGAGAGGCCCATGGACCACCCGCACCTCGATCCGCAGTCCTCGGACTGCCGCGCCGTCTCCGCGGTGCTCGCTCGCATTGGCGACAAGTGGAGCGTGCTGATCGTTGCGCTGCTCGGCGACGGGCCGAAGCGCTTCAACGAGATCAAGCGGATGGTGGGCGGCATCTCGCAGCGCATGCTGACGCTGACGCTGCGCGGGCTGGAGCGCGACGGGCTGGTCAAGCGGACGGTCTTCCCGACGGTTCCGCCGCGGGTCGACTACGAGCTGACGCCGCTCGGCCGCTCGCTCTGGGAGCCGGTCGACGCGCTGGGCGCCTGGGCCCGCGCCCACCAGCCCGAGATCGAGGCCGCCCGCCAGCGCTTCGACGCCCGCGCTCCCGTCTCGAGCTCAGAGACCGCCACCGCGGCCTAGATGCGCGCCTTCGCCCGCCTGCTCGACCGGCTGTCGCTGACGCAGGGCCGCAACGCCAAGCTGACGCTGGTCCGCGACTTCCTGAAGGAGACGCCCGGACCCTGACCGCGGCTGGGCGCTGGCGGCGCTGACCGGCGCGCTGACGTTCGACGCGGCCAAGCCCGCCGCCATCCGCAAGGCGGTCGAGGGCCGGATGGATCCGGTGCTGTTCGGCTGGTCGTACGACTTCGTCGGCGACCTCGCCGAGACCGTGGCGCTGGTCTGGCCGGCGAAGGCCGGCGCGAACCGCGAGCCGGAGCTCTCGGAGGTGGTGGAGGCGCTGCGCACGGCCGCCCGCAGCGAGGCGCCCGCCCTGATCGAGGGCTGGCTCGACGCGCTCGACGCCGACGCGCGCTGGGCGCTCCTGAAGCTGCTGACCGGCGGCCTGCGCGTGGGCCTCTCGGCGCGGCTCGCCAAGCAGGCGGCGGCGGACATGGCCAAGCTGCATGGGGGCAGCGTGGATGTCGCCGAGATCGAGGAGGTCTGGCACGTGCTCAGGCCCCCCTACGAGGACCTGTTCGCCTGGCTGGAGGGCCGCTCCGAGCGACCGTCGCCGGACGCGCCAGGCAGATTCCGGCCGGTGATGCTGGCGCAGGCGATCGACGAGGCGGCGGACTTCGCCAGGCTCGATCCGGCCGACTACGCCGCCGAATGGAAGTGGGACGGCATCCGCGTGCAGGCGGTCTGCGAGCGCGGCGAGATCCGGCTCTGGAGTCGCACCGGCGAGGACGTCTCGGCGGCGTTTCCGGATGTGGTCGGCGCGCTGAACTTCGAGGGCGTCATCGACGGCGAACTGCTGGTGCTGCGCCCCGGAGTGCTAGGGGGCGGCCGCGTCGCGCCGTTCGGCGACCTGCAGCAGCGGCTGAACCGCAAGACCGCCGACGCCAAGCTGATGGCCGCCTACCCGGCCGGCATCCGCGCCTACGACCTGCTGCTCGACGGCGAGGACGACATCCGCCAGCTGCCGTTCCGCGAGCGCCGCGCGCGGCTGGAGGCGTTCGTGGCGGCGAGCCGCTCGCCGCGCGTCGACCTCTCGCCGCTGCAGCCGTTCGAGACCTGGGCCGAGCTCGCGCGCTTGCGCGCCGCGCCGCCGCAGGGCGATCCGCAGAGCGCCGAGGGCGTCATGCTGAAGCGCTGGGACTCGATCTACGAGGCCGGCCGTCCGAAAGGGCCGTGGTTCAAGTGGAAGCGCGACCCGCACCTGATCGACGCGGTGCTGATGTACGCCCAGCGCGGACACGGCAAGCGCTCGAGCTTCTATTCGGACTACACGTTCGGCGTCTGGCGCGAGGACGAGGCCGGTCTGCGCAGCCTGACGCCGGTCGGCAAGGCCTACTTCGGCTTCACCGACGAGGAGCTGAAGCTGATCGACAAGTTCGTGCGCGACCACACCATCGAGCGCTTCGGGCCGGTGCGCGCGGTGCGCGCCGACCGCGACTTCGGCCTGGTGCTGGAGGTGGCGTTCGAGGGCCTGCAGCGCTCCACCCGCCACCGCTCCGGCGTCGCCATGCGCTTCCCCCGCATCAGCCGCATCCGCTGGGACAAGCCGGCTCGCGAAGCGGACGAACTGGCGACGCTGGAAGCGATGCTGGAACGCGAGCGGAGCTAGACGACATACGGGTGACGCACGCCGGGATCGCCGGCGGGGAAGTCCTTTGTATTGCGCGTGACCAGTAGCCGACCGGTGCAGCGGGCGCTTGCCCAGATGACGGCGTCCGGCAGTCTCACCCGATGAAAGCGCCGAATCCGCGCAGCTTCCTCAGCGATATCCGGCTCGATCCCAATGATCTGGGAACGTTGCAACAAGGCGCGGACGCCCGCTTCATTGGCCGCAGTCGCGCCAACGAGGACCTCGATCCACGTAATGATGCTGACCGCACCGTCGCTGTATTGCGCGAGTTCCTGCGTCGCTGGCGCGATGCCCTTCAGGTGATCAATCAGTATGTTGGTGTCGAAGAGCGCCGCTACCATTCGCTGCGCAGGCGTTCCTGATAGGCGAGGCCGTCTTCCTCCATGTCTGCCCACAGTCCAAACGACGCTGCGAGGGCATCATCCTTCCCCGGCAGACGCTTTGACTTGAGAAGATCCGAAATGGCCTTGCGCACCAGTGCTGCGCGCGAGACCTTCTCGCGCTCCGCGAGCCTGTTCAGCTCTTCTATCTGGTCGTCAGGAATGTCGACGAGCGTGCGCATGCGTGTGATATCAGGTCACGATATCACGATGTCAACGCCTTACCCGTTGTAGCCGCGGACGCCCTCGATGATCAGGTCCTGCACGTCCTCGGTGAGGTAGGCGTGCATCGGGAGCGCCAGCACGCTCTCCGCCTTGGCTTCGGAGACCGGCAGGCCGCCGGGGCCGAGCGGGAAGCAGGCATAGGGCGTCTGGCGATGGATCGGCACCGGATAGTAGACCGCCGTCGGGACGCCGAGCGTCTTCAGGTGGGCCGCCAAGCCGGCCCGGTCGTGGTGCTCGATGACGTATTGCGCCCAGACCGAGACGCCGCCTTCGATCACCTTCGGCGTGGAGCACACATGGCCGGCGAGGCCGTCGGCGTAGCGCCGCGCGACGTCCTGCCGAAGCTCGATCTCCTCGGCGAACACCGAGAGCTTCTCGATCAGGATGGCGGCCTGCAGCGTGTCGAGCCGCGAGTTCATGCCGATCCGCATGTTGAGGTACTTCGGATCGTGCTCGAGCGGGTGGCCGTTGATGTCGCTCTTCACCAGCTTGCCGTGCACGCGAAGCGAATCCATCCGCTCGAACAGCGCCGGATCGTCGGTCAGCACCGCGCCGCCGTCGCCATAGCCGCCGAGCGGCTTGGCCGGGAAGAAGCTGGTGGTCACCGCGTCCGCCCACCGCACCGGGTGCTCGCCGTAGAGGGTGCAGCCGAAGCCCTGGGCGGAGTCGGAGATCAGCTTCAGGCCGTGGCGGCGGCAGATTTGCGAGAGGCGCGGATAGTCGGCCGGCTGGCCGAACAGGTCGACGGCGATCACCGCCGCGGGCCTGAGCTTGCCGGCGGCCTTCACCGCCTCGATCGCGGCTTCCAGGTGGTCGGGATCGAGGTTGTAGGTGTCGGGCAGGATGTCGACGAAGACCGGCGTCGCGCCGGTCCAGGGGATCACCTCGGCGGTCGCGGCGAAGGTGAAGGAGGGGCAGAACACCGCGTCGCCGGCGCCGACGCCCCAGGCCATCAGCGGCAGGGCGATCGCGTCGGTCCCGTTGCCGCAGGAGAGCGCGAAGCGGGCGCGGCCGAACTCGGCCAGATGTTCCTCGAACTCGCCGACCTCCGGGCCCATGACATAGCCGCCGTGGGCCAGAACCTTCTGGATCGCCGCGTCTATACGCGGCTTCAGGCGGACCTGCTGGGTCGCCAAATCGATGAATGGAATCATGTGACCGCTGAACTGCCCCGGGGGCGCCAGTCCCGAATTAGGGCGCCCGTCCTGACGCTGCGACACAATCTCAGTAACCGACTGTTTCGAGGCGACTCTCGCCGCCTTTGATGGCATGGCGCGGGCGCCGTAGACTGACGGACCGAGGGGAGAGACCCACGTGGCAACCCAGCGCGCCGCCGAACCCGCCTCCGCCGACCACGCCGGCTCCGCGGCGCGGACGCTGGCGGCCGAGATCGACGGCTTGGCGGCGCTGGCGGCCGCCCTGCAGACGACGCTCCGCGCGCCGTTCGCCGAGGCGGTCGAGGCGCTGCTGGCGGCAAGAGGCCGCGTCGTCGTCACCGGCATGGGCAAGAGCGGACACATCGCCCGCAAGGTGGCGGCCACGCTCGCCTCCACCGGCACGCCGGCCTTCTTCCTGCACCCGGCCGAGGCCAGCCACGGCGACCTCGGGATGATCGGGGTCGGAGACGTGGTGCTGGCCTTCTCGTGGTCCGGCGAGACGCCGGAGCTGCGCGACGTGATCCACTACTGCAAGCGCTTCGGCGTGCAGCTGATCGCGGTCGCCTCGGGACCGGACAGCGCCCTCGTCAAGGCCGCCAGCCTCGCCTTCGTGCTGCCGGCCGCCGAGGAGGCCTGCACCATCACCAACGCGCCCACCACCTCCACCGCGATGCAGCTGGCGTTCGGCGACGCGCTCGCCATGGCGCTCTTGGAGGCGCGCGGCTTCTCGGCGCGCGACTTCCACGCCATCCATCCGGGCGGCAAGCTGGGCGCGCAGCTGCTCACGGTCGGCGACCTGATGGGGACCGGCGAGACCGTGCCGAAGGTCGGCGAGCGCGCCAGCTTCGCCGAGGCGATCGAGGCCATCCAGGCGCACGTCTGGTACGGCGGCGTCGCGGTGGTGGACGAGGCCGGGCGGCTGGTGGGCGCGCTGACCGACGGCGACGTGCGCCGCTCGATCGGCAAGGCCCGGCTCGATTCACCGGTGGCCGACTTCATGACCCGCGCGCCGGTGTCGGTCGAACCGAGCGTCCTGGCCGGCGAGGCGATGCGGCTGATGAACGAGCGCGAGCGGCCGTTCACCCTGCTGTTCGTCTGCGAGGGCGGACGTCTCGTGGGCGCGGTGCACATGCACGACTTCCTGCGCGCCGGCGTCGCCTAGGCCGGAAGCCGACAGGCTGTCCAAAGAACGCCGTTCGCCGACTGTTGCCTTTGGACCGGTGAGGTCTAAGCTTCGCCTGGGGGTCGATCACGACCCCTCGGGCGGGAAGGGACAAACCCATGAAGATGAATGCAAGGGCGCCGCTCGCGGCGGGCGTTCTCGTGGCGGCGATTGGCCTTGGCTACGGCGTCGGCGTCACGCAGGTGAATCAGCCGCACATGCAAAACGCCTTGAATGATCTGAACCTGGCGAAGGGCGAGCTTCAGGTGGCGTTGCACAACAAAGGCGGCCATCGGGTGAACGCCCTCAACCTCACCAATCGGGCGATCGGCGAGGTAGAGGCGGGCATCGCCGCCGGCGAGTAACGGCCAGCTCGAGAGTCCGGAGGTCTGGCCTCGCCGGCAGTGACGGTTCTTTCCGCGCTCGCCGGCGCCGCCAGGCTCCCAGCGCATCTGCGGCTCTTGCGGCGTTTGACGGACGGAAGGGCGACGCTTCCCGCGGCGCAACTCCAGGCCGGGCCGCCGGACAGCCGCAAGTGCTGGACGTTGGGGGCGCCAGACCTACATCGCGCCCATGTCCGGCAAGACGCTTTACGACAAGATCTGGGACGCGCACCTCGTTTCCGCCGACGCGGGCGGCGAGTCGATCCTCTACGTCGACCTCCACCTCATCCACGAGGTGACCACCCCGCAGGCGTTCGCGGGCTTGAGGGCCGCGCACCGCGGCGTGCGCCGGCCGGACCGCACGCTGGCGGTCGCCGACCACAACGTGCCGACCGAGGGTCAAGCGCTCGGCGTCACCGCGGTCGCCGACGAGGAGGCGCGCCTGCAGCTGCAGACGCTGGAGCGCAACGTCGCCGGCGCGGACATCGAGTTCTTCCCGATGGGCGATCCCAGGAACGGCATCGTCCACGTCGTAGGGCCCGAGCAGGGCCGCACCCAGCCCGGCATGACCATCGTCTGCGGCGATAGCCACACCTCGACCCACGGCGCGTTCGGCGCGCTCGCGCAGGGCATCGGCACCTCGGAGGTCGAGCACGTCCTGGCGACCCAGACGCTGCGCCAGCTGAAGTCGAAGAACATGCGGGTGAGCTTCGTCGGGACGCCGCAGCCCGGCGTCGGCGCGAAGGACTTCGCCCTGGCGATGATCGGCAAGATCGGCACGGCCGGCGGCACCGGCTGCGTGATCGAGTACGCGGGCGAGGCCGTGCGGGCGCTCTCGATGGAAGCGCGGATGACGCTCTGCAACATGACGATCGAGGCGGGCGCGCGGGCCGGCCTGGTGGCGCCCGACGAGACCACCTTCGCCTACCTGATGGGGCGGCCGGCCGCGCCGAAGGGCGGCGCGTGGGAGATGGCGCTGGCCTACTGGAAGGGCTTCGTCAGCGATCCCGACGCCGTCTTCGACCGCGAGATCACGATTGACGTCTCGCAGCTGGCGCCGATGGTCACCTGGGGGACCAGCCCCGAGGACGTGGTCGCCATCGACGGGGCGGTCCCCGATCCGGCTGACTTCGACGACGCGCGGGCGCCGCAGGCGCGCCGCATGCTGGACTACATGGGCCTGGCGCCCGGCCAGCCGATCCAGAGCGCACGGATCGACCGCGTCTTCATCGGCTCGTGCACCAACAGCCGCGTCGAGGACCTGCGCGCCGCCGCCGCCATCGCCAGGAAGGCCACGGAGGCCGGACGGCGGGTCGCGGACCACGTGGTCGCCATGGTGGTTCCCGGCTCGGGCCTGGTGAAAGAGCAGGCCGAGGCGGAGGGGCTGGACGAGATCTTCCGCGCCGCCGGCTTCGACTGGCGCGAGCCCGGCTGTTCGATGTGCCTGGGCATGAACCCCGACCGCCTCGCGCCGGGCGAGCGCTGCGCGTCCACCTCCAACCGCAACTTCGAGGGCCGCCAGGGCCGCGGCGGCCGCACCCACCTGATGAGCCCGATGATGGCCGCCGCCGCCGCCTTCGCCGGCCACATTGCGGACGTCAGGGATTGGCTCTGAGGCCAGTCTGCGTGTAGAACATTACAGGAACATCCGCTTGGGGGCGCCGGTGATGTTGGGGCTGTTCGGCAGGACGCGTTTCCTCGACGCGGACATCGAGGACTGGTGCCTGGAGACCTGGGCCTGGCTGATGGCGAACCTTGGCGGGCTCGCGCGCCTCAGAGAGGTTCCGCTGGTTACGGCGTCGCGCGACTACTTCCCGCCGACCGAGACGACCGGCCACGAACGCGCGCTCTATGTGTTCGGCCGGGTGAGGGCGTTGATGGCGATGGACGGGTGGCCGTGCGAGCTCGAGGCGTTCGAGCGTCCGGAGCGGGACCAGCGGATCGGCGCCTACAACCGGATCCAGCACGGCGGCTCGGCGCTCGGGACGTTCCGCATCGAGGACGGGCGCGCGATCGTCAGCTACTCGGCGGAGCTGGTCGGGCAGCCGCGCCTCCTGATCGCCACCCTCGCACACGAGCTCGCGCACTATCTGCTGGCGACCATCCGCCAACCAATTCCGGGGGGCAATCAGCTGCACGAGCTCGCCACCGAGCTGGCCGCCGCCTACGCCGGCTTCGGCCTCTTCCGCGCCAACGCCGCCTTCCGCTTCGAGCAGCACCAGGACACCTATGGCCAGGGCTGGAGCGCCGGCCGCAGCGGCTACTTCTCAGAGCCAACCTGGGCGTTTGCGATCGCGCTCTTCGCCGCGCTGAAGGAGGTCGAGATCCCGAATGGCGAGCTCAAAGACAGCGTCGCGCACTTGACCCGCAAGGCCATGAAGTATCTGAAGCGCCACCCCGACCTGTTGGATCCGCTGCGCCAGATCGCGTGACGTCATGATCGAAGCCCTGGACCATATCGCCGTCGCCGTGCGTGACCTCGATCGCGCCGCCAGCGCTTTCGGCGCGCTGCTGGGGCGGCGGGCGGACTGGCGCGAGGAGGCGGCGGGCGCGCGCCATGCCTGGTTCCAACTGGAGAACATGGCGCTCGACCTCGTGCAGCCGGAGGGGCCCGGCGAGAGCGGCGATCGGGCGCGGTCCCAGATCGAGGCGCACGGCGAGGGGCTGTGGGGCCTGGCGTTCGCGGTTTCCGACCTTGACGAAACGCGGCGGATGCTCGGCCGCCGCGGCTGTCCGACCACCGAGCCGGCCGCGCTGCTGTCCACCGACGCCTGGCGCCTGGCCTTCGTCGATCCGGCCGCCTCGCACGGCGTCTCGATCGCGCTCGCCGAGCGCTTCCGCCGCTCGGCGCCGAAGCCGGCCGGCGAGGGCGCGGTGGTGGCGCTCGACCACGTGGTGATCAACACCGCCAATCCGGAGCGCGCCGTGGCGCTCTACGGCGCGCGGCTGGGGCTCGACTTCCGCCTCGACCGCGCGAACCCGCAGTGGGGCTCCCGCCTGATGTTCTTCCGCTGCGGCGGCGCGGTGGTGGAGATCGGCGCCCGGCTGGGTGGCGAGACCTCCGATGCGCCCGACCGGCTCTCAGGCCTCGCCTGGCGCGTCGCCGAGCCGGACGCGGCGCACGCGCGTCTGGAGAAGGCCGGCTTCGACGTCTCCGAGCTGCGGAGCGGCCGCAAGCCCGGCACCAAGGTCTTCACCGTGCGCTCCGGCGTCCCCGGCGCGCCCACCCTGATGCTCAGCGCCGAGCCGGCCGCGGAGGAAGACTGATGCGCCCCTTCACCGAGCTTCACGCCAAGGCCGCGCCGCTGGACGTGGCCAACCTCGACACCGACCAGATCATCCCCAAGCAGTTCCTCAAGACGGTGGAGCGCGAGGGCCTAAGCAAGGGCCTCTTCTACGACCTGCGCTTCGACGCAGAGGGCCGGGCAAAGCCGGGCTTCGTGCTGAACGACCCGCGCTACGCCGGCGCCGGCGTGCTGATCGCCGGCGACAACTTCGGCTGCGGCTCCAGCCGCGAGCACGCGCCCTGGGCGCTGCTGGACTACGGCGTGCGTTGCGTGATCGCGCCGAGCTTCGCCGACATCTTCTATGGCAACTGCATCCAGAACGGCCTGTTGCCGATCGCGCTGCCGCCGGAGGCGGTGCGGGCGCTGATGGACGAGGCCAAGGGCGGCAACCACGTCTTCTCGGTCGACCTGGCGGCCCAGACGGTCACCGCGCCGTCCGGCAAGTCGTTCCGCTTCGAGATCGACCCGGCCCGCAAGGAGAAGCTGCTGAAGGGTCTCGATTCGATCGGCGAGACGCTGCAGCACAAGGCCGACATCGACGCCTACGAGGGCCGCCGCGCGCTCGCCCAGCCATGGCTGGAAGGCGCGTGAGGCTGATCGTCGCTGGCACGGTCCGCGTGCCCCCGCAGAATGTCGACCGCTTCCGCCCGCACATGGCGAAGATGATGGCCGCCAGCCGCGCCGAGGACGGCTGCATCGCCTACGGCTACGCCGAGGACGTCGCCGAGCCTGGCCTGATCCACGTGTTCGAGGCCTGGCGCGACCAGGCGTCGCTCGACGCCCACTTCCAGACCCCGCACATGGCCGAATGGCGCGCCGCCTGGCCGAGCTTCGGGGTTTCCGACCGCCGCCTCTTCGCCTACGAGGTCGCCTCCGAACGCGAACTCTAGCTCACCCGAAGGCGCCGATGCCCAAGCTGCTCCTCCTGCCCGGCGACGGGATCGGCCCGGAGATCATCGCCGAGGTGAAGCGGGTCGCCGAGCGGATCACCAACGACCTTGTCATCGACGAGCGGGCGTTCGGCGGGGCCAGCCTCGACGCGAACGGCGTCCCCTTGACCGACAAGACGCTCGGCGCCGCCAAGGCGTCCGACGCGGTGCTGATGGGCGCGGTCGGCGGCGCGGTCGGCGCTTCGCCCTGGGAGAAGGTTCCGCGCCAGCTGCGCCCCGAGGCGGGCCTCCTGGCGCTGCGCAAGGGCATGGAGGTGTTCGCCAACCTGCGCCCCGCGATCTGCTACGGCCCGCTCGCCGACGCCTCGACGCTGAAGCGCGAGGTGGTCGAGGGGCTCGACCTGATGATCGTGCGCGAGCTGACGGGCGGGGTCTATTTCGGCCAGCCGCGCGGCGTCGAGGACCTGCCCGACGGCCAGCGGCGCGCCGTCGACACCCAGGTCTACACGACGCACGAGGTGGAGCGCGTGGCGCGCGTCGCCTTCGAGCTGGCGCGCGGTCGTCGCAACAAGGTGACCTCGGCGGAGAAGGCCAACGTGATGGAGACCGGCGCCTTCTGGCGCGAGGTGGTCACCGCGCTGCACGCCCGCGAATACCCGGACGTCACGCTGGAGCACATGCTGGCCGACAACGCCGCCATGCAGCTGGTGAAAAACCCGCGTCAGTTCGACGTGCTGGTCACCGACAACCTGTTCGGCGACCTGCTCTCCGACGAGGCGGCGCAGCTCACCGGCTCGCTGGGCATGCTGCCCTCGGCGGCGCTCGGCGAGCCCGGCAAGCCCGGCCTTTACGAGCCGATCCACGGCTCGGCGCCCGACATCGCCGGCAAGGGGATCGCCAACCCGCTGGCCGCGATCCTGTCGTTCGAGATGGCGCTCAGGTGGTCGCTCGGCCGGCCCGACCTCGCCGACCGGCTGGCCGGCGCCGTGAAGGCCGCCCTCGACGGCGGCGCGCGCACGCCGGACATCGGCGGGCGCATGACCACGCGCGAGATGGGCGACGCCGTCCTCGCCGGACTCTAGGCGTGAGCGAGACGACCCAGGCGCACGTCGTCCACGAGGCGCTCGGCCCGGCGCTGAACGGACGCGAGGCGGCCGGCGCGCTCGGCGTCGGCGTCAATTCGCTGCTGATCCTCGGCGTGTTGCCGGTGCTGCTGGGCGCGCTGGTCGACGAGCATCGCCTGACCGACCCGGACATCGGCCTCGTCGCCACGGTCGAGGTGCTGACCATGGGCGTGGCGACCGCGCTCGCCGGTATCCTGCTGAAGCCGCAGCGACTGAAGATGATCGGCCTGGCGGTGACCCTGACGCTCGCCGCCGTCGACTTCGCCACCGCCGGCGCGAGCGGCGGCGGCGTCTTCGCACTGAGGGGTCTCGCCGGCGCGCTCGAAGGCGTGCTGCTGTGGATCACCGTGGCGATGATCGCCCGCACGGCGACCCCGGAACGCTGGGCCGGCGTCTTCTTCACCGGCCAGACCTTCAGTCAGCTGTTGCTGGCGATCGCGCTGGCGCTCTGGATCATGCCGCGCTGGGGCGCGACGGGCGGTTTCGTGGCGGTAGCCCTCTGCGCGATCGCCGGCGCGGCGGCGGCGCTCATCGGCCCGAGCCGCCTCGCCGACCTCGATCCGGACGAGGCGATTGCGGGGCGCCGCCGCTGCGCGGCTGGATCGCGCTGCTCGGCACGCTGATTTACGTTAGCGGGGCCGGCGCCGTCGGCGTCTACCTGGAGCCGCTGGCGCTGCAGGCGGGGCTCGATCCGGGTGTGGCGCGCACGGCGCTCTGGGTCTCCCTGGCCGCGCAAGTGGCGGGCAGCGCGGCGGCGACGGCGCTGGCCGGGCGCATCCGCTGGTTCGTCGTCTTCCTGGTCACGACGACGGCCTATCTCAGCGCCTGGTGGGCGATGGGCCAGCACGCGCCGGCCTGGCTCTTCATCGGCGCCAACGCCGCGGCGGGAATCTTCGGCCTGTTCCTGGCCCCGTTCCTGGTGCCGATGACCATCGAGGCCGACCCGTCGCGGCGCGCCGCGGTGCAGAGCGGCGCGGCCCAGCTGATCGGCGGCGCGATGGGCCCATTGCTGGCCTCGCGCGTGGTGGGCGCCGGCAGCGTGCACGGCGCGCTCTGGCTGGGCGCCGGGCTGACGCTCGCCGGCCTCGCGGTGGTCGCGTGGCTGCACGTCACCAACCGCAATGCGCCTGCGGCGCAGGCCGCCTAGCCCTCGATCGTCAGCTGGGTCTGGACCACCATCGCCAGCAGCCGGCCCTCGGCGTTGGTGATGCGGGTCTGCCAGACGCTGGAGCGGCGCCCGACGTGCAGCGGCGTGGCTTCGCCGACGATGGTCTCGCCGACCCGCGCCGAGCCGAGGAAGTTGGTCTTGCTCTCCAGCGTCGTCGTTCGCGCGCCGGGCGGCAGATTGAGGAAACCGGCGACTGCGCCCAGGCTGTCGGCGAAGGCCATGTAGGCGCCGCCGTGCAGGATGTGGCCGCCGGTGGTGAGCGCCTCGCGCACCGTCAGTCGCCCGACGACCCGGGTCTTGGTCGCCTCGAGGATCTCCACGCCCATCAGATCGGCGAACGGCAGGGCCGGGAGGCTGGTTTCCGTCATGTCACTTCACCACATCTTGCGGCGGCCGGGACGCGTGCGGTCTCCCGGTTGCCTCTGCGCCCGTCAAGGCGTAGGGAGCGCGTCCTTCCGCGTTTCAGGAGACTTTCGATGGGTTACCGGGTGGCCGTCGTCGGCGCCACGGGCAACGTGGGCCGCGAGATGCTGAACATCCTCGAGGAATTGCAATTCCCCGTGGACGAGATTCACGCCATCGCCTCGCGCAAATCCATCGGCGTCGACGTCGGCTGGAAGGACGGCGTCATCGCCTGCAAGGACATCGAGCAGTTCGACTTCTCCCGCGTCGACCTCGTGCTGATGAGCGTCTCGGGCGCCTTCTCGAAGGAGTGGTCGCCGAAGATCGGCCGCGCCGGCCCGCTGGTCATCGACAACTCGTCGGCCTGGCGGATGGACCCCGACGTGCCGCTGATCGTGCCGGAGGTGAACCCGGACGACATCGAGCTGGCGCGCAAGAAGAACATCATCGCCAACCCGAACTGCTCGACCGCGCAGCTGGTGGTGGCGCTCAAGCCCCTGCACGACGCGGCGACGATCCGGCGCGCGGTGGTGGCCACCTACCAGTCGGTCTCCGGCTCCGGAAAGGCTGGGATGGACGAGCTCTGGGACCAGACCAAGGAGGTCTACGTACTGGGGCCGACCGAGCCGAAGTTCTACCCCAAGCAGATCGCCTTCAACGTCATCCCGTTCGCCAACAATTGGATGGACGACGGCTACACCGACGAAGAGCACAAGATGTGGAACGAGACCCACAAGATCCTCGATCCGACCATCAAGCTGACGGTGACCTGCGTCAGGGTGCCGGTGTTCGTCGGCCATTCCGAGGCGGTGCACCTGGAGTTCGACCGCCCGCTGGAAGCCGACGAGGCGCGCGAGATCCTGCGCGAGGCGCCGGGCGTGATGGTGGTCGATAAGCACGACCGCACCGGCTACATGACGCCGAAAGAAAGCCAGGGCGAGTTCCCGGTGTTCGTCTCGCGCATCCGCAAGGACCCGACCGTCAAGCACGGTCTGGCGCTCTGGGTGGTGGCGGATAACCTGCGCAAGGGCGCGGCGCTGAACGCCGTGCAGATCGCCGAGCTCGCCCACGAACGCGGCATGATCGGCCAGAAGATCATCGCGTGACCCACGCCGCGCCTGCGCCCGGCGGCCAGTCCCGCCGGGTGCTCGCGGTGGGTATTGGCGGCTACATCATCTGGGGGCTGATCCCGGCCTGGTTCATCCTGGCCGGACGGCTGGGCGCGGGCTCGTGGGAGATCGTCGGCCAGCGCGCGCTGTGGTCGGCGCCCTGGGCCGGCCTGCTCGTGGTCATCGCCGGCCACGGCGACCAGGTGCGGCGGGTGTTCGCGAGCCCGAAGCTGCTCGGCCAGCTGGCGGTCTCGGCGCTGATGCTGGTCAGCGGCTGGTCGGTCTACGTCTGGGCGGTCAACAACGGCCACAACTTCGAGTCCAGCCTCGGCTACTTCATCAATCCGCTGCTCAACATGACGGTCGGCGCCTGGCTGTTCCGCGAGCGGGTCGACGCTACCGGCGTGGCGGCCATCGCGCTGGCGGTGATCGGCGTGCTGCTGCAGACGCTGGCGCTCGGCCACCTGCCGCTGATCGCCATCTTCCTGGCGGTGACCTTCACCATCTACGGCGTCATCCGCAAAAGGGTGGAGGTGGACGCGCAGGCGGGGCTCTTCGTCGAATCGATGCTGATGCTGCCGGCGGGCCTCGCGCTCGTCCTCTGGCTCGGCCATGCAGGCACGGCGAAGTTCGGCGCGAGCCTGCCGATCACGCTGGTGCTGGCCTTCATGGGCCCGGCGACGGTGCTGCCGCTGGCCCTCTTCGCCTGGACCGCGCGGCGCATGCCGCTCTCGTCGGTGGCGTTCCTGCAGTTCACCGGGCCGACGATCGGCTTCCTGATCGGACTGGCGATGGGCGAGCGGCTGAGCCTGACGGGCGTCCTCTCGTTCGCCTTCATCTGGGCCAGCGTCGCGGTCTTCCTCGTCGGCGCGTGGCGGCGCAGCCGGCGGCTCGCGGGGGTCGCGGCGGCGCCGGCCGCAGGGAGCGAGAGGTTTCAGGCGAGCGACGCGTAGGCCGCCTCGATCAGCCGGCGGGCGCGGGCGTCGGCGATCAGCTCGCCCGACTGCCGGTTCATCACATAGGCGCCGGAAAGTCCGCGCTCCGGGTCGGCGAACGCGCACGAGCCGCCCCAGCCCGAATGCCCGAACGTCTCCCGCCCGGGGCCGTAGATCCAGAGCCCCTCGTTGCGGATGAACCCAGCGCCCCAGCTCATCCGGTAGGGCAGCACCAGATCGTCGCCCACGATGCGCTGGCGCGCGGCTTCCGCCGCCAGGCCAGGCGGCAACAGGCGCGAGACGCCGAAGTCCCCGTCGCTGGCGAGCGCGGCCATCAGCAGCGCCAGCGCCGGCGCGGTGGCGTGGCCGTTGGCCGAGGGGATCTCCGCGCGCCGCCAGGCCGCTTCGCCGCGGCCGCCGGGCGAGGCCCACTTGGTGAAGAAGGCGAGGCGCCTCGGCTCGGTGATCGCACCGAGGTCGGGCATCGCCGGCGGGCGGCGCACGTCGGCGACGCGGGCGTCCTCGCGCTCCGGCAGCCCGATCCAGAGGTCGAGCCCGAGCGGGCCGGCGATGTCCTCGCGGAGCGCCGTCCCGAGCGTGCGGCCGTCGGCGCGGCGGAAGATCTCGCCGGCCAGGTAGCCGAAGGTGACGGGATGGTAGCCGCTGGCGGTCCCGGGCGGCCAGAGCGGCGTCATGGCGGCGAGCCGCGCGCAGATCCCGTCCCAGTCGTACCAGTCCGCCGGCTGCATCGGCCCCGGCAGGCCGCAGAGCCCCGCCTGGTGCGAGAGAACCTGCTCCACCGTGAGGTCGGCTTTCCCCGCCTGGCCGAACGCCGGCCAAAGGTCGGTGACGTGCTGGCCATACGAAAGCCGCCCCTCGCCGACTAGGCGCGCGACCATGAAGCTGGCGATCGCCTTGGTGGTCGAGAAGACCGGCGTCAGCGTGTCCTCGGCGAACGGCCTTGTCTGCGCGCGGTCGGCCCAGCCGCCGATCAGGTCGACGACAATCTCGCCCTCGACGACGAAGGCGAAGCGCGCGCCCAGCTCCAGCCCCTCGGCGAAGTTGGCCTCGAATGCGGCCCGCACGGCGGCGAACCGCGGCGGGCAGAGGCCGCGGACAGGCGCCTCAGCCATCGAGGCGCTTGAGCGTGACGCGCGGCGAAGGCGCGAGCGCCGTCGGCATGGCGGAGATCGGCAGCTCGTCGATCCCGGCCGCGTCCTCGACCGCCTCGGCCACCACGCCGACCGCCAGCTCCAGCGCCTCGGGCGCCGGCCTGCCCTGGACGAGGGCAGCGGCGAACATGGCGGTCAGCAGGTCGCCGGTCCCCTTCGGCGCGGTCCGCCGGCGCGCGTGGACCGCAAGCCACGCCTCGCGCGCATCGATGTAGGCGACGCCAATCCCACCCTCGCCGGCGAGCGACGAGACCAGCGTCGGCCGGCCGAGCGCGCGGGCCGCGGCGACCGCGCTCGCGCCATCCGTGACCTTGTGGCCACTGAGCCGGGCCAGCTCCCAGGCGTTCGGCGTGATGACGTCGGCGTCGGGGACCAATTCGGCGGCGAGCGCCTCGGCGACCGGCTCGCGCACGTAGAGCCCCTTGTCCGCATCGCCCATGATCGGATCGACGATCAGCCGCGTGCGCGGCGAGGCCCGCCTCACCCGCGCCAGCGCCCCGGCCGCGATCGCCACCTGCGCGGCGCTGGAGAAGTGGCCGGTGATCGCCGCGTCCAGGGCGGCGAACCGCCGCTGCGCCTCCACGCCGCCCAGCATCGCCTCGAGAACCTCCGGCTCGACCGCCGCTCCGCCGGGCGGTCCATGTCCCGGATGGCGGCCGAACAGCACGGTCGGCACGAGCACCGGCTCGATGCCGAGCCTCGCCAGCGCCAACGCCTGGGCGCCGCCGCCAACGCGGCTGGCGGCGACGTAGCTGGAGAGGATGAGCACGCGGGCCATCGGCCCCTCTATTCGGTCAGCCGGCGCGCGCCGCAAGTCCGGTGTAGGGCATGATCTGACACCGGCCGACATAGCGGTCGTCGTAGGACACGGCGGCCGGATCGCCTTGGTCATAGCGATAGTCGCGCCGGAAGTCCCCGGTCCGGCGGTCGAAGGTGATGTTCTCGGATAGCGGGAAGGGTCCGGCGCTGGAAGCGGGTACGCCACGGAAGCGGTTCGCCGCATGATCGGCGTCGGCGACGGCGATGTCGTAGCTGTATGCCAACAGGTTCGCGCTCGCGTTGCTGAGGTGGAACACCTCCAGGCAGACGTCGAGGCAGAACCGCCGCCTCGAGAGGTCGACGTGCAGTCGCGTCTCGAACGGCCGGGCGACGCCATTTCGGGTCATCTGGCCGCGACAGAGCAGGTCGAAGCGGTCGCCACCCGGGCCGCCGCAGGCCGCGACGGGCGTCAACGCGAGCATGAGCGCGGCGAAGAACGCTGGGCGCATGGCGGCTCCGATCTGTCTGAGATCTAAAGTTAAGCTAGCATATCCCAGGCGAGCGGCTCGCCGAACTTCAGGTCGCGCGCCGCCCTGCGCCCCAGCACGCCCGGCAGGTGCTTCGGCGCGAGGCCGTAGCCGGGGCGCACCGAGCGGATGTTGGCCGCCGTCAGCGCCTCACCGGCCTTCACGGCGGCCGCGACATAGAGCGAGCGCCGGTGGCCCGCCGCGGCGCGCTCGGACCCGAGCTCGTCGTAGGTCGCCGAGCCCAGCGCGGCCCAGGCCGCCTTGCAGTCACGGGTCATGGCGGCGAACTCGGCCGGCTCCAGGCTGAAGGCCGCGTCCGGGCCGCCATCGGCGCGGGCGAGGGTGAAGTGCTTCTCGATGATCGCCGCGCCCAGCGCGACCGCCGCCACCGCCGCGGCGGAGCCCGGCGTGTGGTCGGAGAGGCCGCTCACCACGCCGAAGCGGCGGGCGAGGTCGGGCACGGTCGCCACGTTCGCCTCCTCGATCGGCGCCGGATAGGCCGAGACGCAGTGCAGCAGCGCGACGCCGGCCGCGCCGTTCGCCTGGGCGGTCTTCAGCGCCTCTTCCATCTCGGCGAGGCTGGCGAGGCCGGTGGAGATGATCATCGGCTTGCCGCACGCCGCCACGCGGGCGATCAGCGGCAGGTCGACGGCCTCGAACGAGGCGATCTTGTAGGCGGGCGCGCCGAGGCACTCGAGCAGCTCTACCGCCGTGAAATCGAACGGCGTGGAGAAGATGGTCACGCCGCGCTGGCGGGCGCGCTCGAAGAGCGCCGCATGCCATTCGAACGGCGTCGCGGCCTCCGCGTAGAGGTCGTGCAGCGTGCGCCCGGCCCAGGGGCCGTCGGTGATCTGGAAGTCGGGCGCGTCGCAGTCCAGCGTGATGGTGTCGGGCGTGTAGGTCTGCAGCTTGATGGCGTCGCAGCCGGTCGCCGCGGCCGCATCGACCATGGCCAGCGCCCGCTCCAGGCTGCCGTTGTGGTTCCCCGACAGCTCGCAGATCACATAGGGCGGATGGCCAGGGCCGATCAGCCGGCCGGCGATGGTCAGGGTGGGCGTCACGGCCTCACCCTCAACGCCCGCCCGAGCGCCTCGGCGACACGGTCCACGTCGGCGTCGGCCATGGCCGGGTAGAGCGGCAGCGAGAGGCAGCGGGCGTACCAGGCGTCGGCGCCCGGCAGATCAACCAGGCCGTAGCGGGCCGTGTAGTAGGGCTGGCGGTGGACCGGGATGTAGTGGACCTGGCTCCCGATCCCCTCGGCCTTCAGCGCGGCCATCGCCTCGGCGCGGCTCACGCCCGCGGCCTCGAAGTCGATCAGCACGCTCATCAGGTGCAGCACCGGATCGGACCAGGCCGGCCCAGCGGCGATCCGCACGAGCGGGGCAAGCGGCGCCAGCGCGATCTCGTAGCGGCGGGCGAGCGCGCGGCGGCGCTCGGCGAAGCGCGGCAGCTTGGCGAGCTGCGAAAGGCCCAGCGCGCAGAGCACGTCGGGCAGGCGGTAGTTGAAGCCAGGCTCAGCCATCTGGTACCACCAGGGATCGGCGCCCTCGGGGCGGACCATGCCATGGCTGCGCATCAGCCTCAGGCGCCGCGCGATCAGCGGATCGGCGGTGGTCAGCATGCCGCCCTCGCCGGTGGTCAGCGTCTTCACCGGGTGGAACGAAAAGACCGCCATCTCGCCCCAGCGGCCGTCGCCGACCTGGCGGGGGACATTGTCGAACGTCATCCGCGAGCCCAGCGCGTGGCAGGCGTCCTCGACGAGCGCCGCGCCGGCGGCGTCGGCGATCCGGCGCAGCGCCGGCAGCTCGGCGACGTCGCCGCGCAGGTGCACCGGCAGCACGGCGGCGATCTTGCGGCCCTCGCAGCGCGCCACGGCGTCCGCCAGGGTCTGCGCCGTCATCAGGCCGCTGAGTGGGTCCACGTCGGCGAACGCCACCTCGGCGCCGACGTAGCGGGCGCAGTTGGCGGTGGCGAGAAAGGTGATCGAGGGGACGATGCAGACCTCGCCCTCGGCGACGCCCAGCGCCAGCATCGCCAGGTGCAGCGCCGCGGTGCCGTTCGAACAGGCGACGGCGTGGCGCGCGCCGACCGACTTGGCGAACGCGTCCTCGAAAGCTTCGACACGCGGGCCGGTGGTCAGGAAGTCGTCGCGCAGCGCGGCCGCCACCGCCGCCACGTCGTCGTCGTCGATGCTCTGGCGGCCGTAGGGGAGCACAGGCCTCACGCGGCCGCCTTTTCCTCCACCATGGCCATCAGGGCTTCGGCGGAGAGCCAATCGGTGTTGGTGTCGCTCGCGTAGCAGAAGTCCTCCGGCACGGCGGCCGGGCCGCCGTTTAGGCGGAAGGGCGTGCGCGGATACTCGACGAAGGCCGGCTCGATCGCGAAGCGGTCGCCCAGCTCGGCGGTCGAGCGCGCGTCGTCGGCCGAGATCATCATCTCGTGCAGCTTCTCGCCGGGGCGGATGCCGACCACGTCGATCTCGGCGCCGGGGCACATGGCGGTGACCAGGTCGGTGATCCGCATCGAGGGGATCTTCGGCACGAAGACCTCGCCGCCGCGCATCACCTCCAGCGAGGAAAGCACGAAGTCGACCCCCTCGGAGAGGGTGATCCAGAAGCGTGTCATGCGCGGGTCGGTGACCGGGAGCTTGCGGCGCCGCCGGCGATCATCCGCTGGAAGAGCGGCACCACCGAGCCGCGCGAGCCGACCACGTTGCCGTAGCGCACCACCGAGAAGCGGGTGCCGATGTCGCCGGAGAGATTGTTGGCGGCGACGAAAACCTTGTCGGACGCGAGCTTGGTCGCCCCGTAGAGATTGATGGGGTTGCAGGCCTTGTCGGTCGAGAGCGCGATGACCTGGCGGACGCGGTTGCTCAGGCACGCCCAGACCACGTTCTCCGCCCCCATGACGTTGGTGGCGATGCATTCGGAGGGGTTGTACTCGGCCGCCGGCACCTGCTTCAGCGCCGCGGCGTGGATCACGATGTCGACGCCGCGCAGGGCCAGCGTCAGGCGGGCGCGGTCGCGCACGTCACCGATGAAGAAGCGCATCCGCGCCAGCTGCTCGGGCCCGAACTTCTCGCGCAGATCGAGCTGCATCTCGCTCTGCTTCAGCTCGTCGCGCGAATAGACGATCAGTTTCCGCGGTTCATACCGGCAGAGCACCGTCTCGACGAAGCGTCGGCCGAACGAGCCGGTGCCGCCGGTGACCAGGATCACCTTGCCGTCGAGCTTCAGATCCTTGGGTGAAAAGCGGCCCAACGCCGTACAGCCCCCCGCTAACTACGAACGAGTGCGAGGTTCGCGGGGACATCCGAACTTATGGTTAACGAGGGCTTGTCGGAAACCCTCTATCAACCGGTGCGCGCGACCTTGTCCGCCATGAACCGCCGCGGCCTCCTTCCCCTGCTGCTCGCCTTCGCCGCCCTGCCGGCGCTCGCCCGCGCCGACGAGGAGCGCAAGAAGAAGGGCGGCGGCGCGTCCTACATCCAGCTCGACACCCTTGTCGCGACGATCACGCGGATCGACGGCCGGCGCGGCGTGATGACCGTGGAGGCGGGCGTCGACGTGGCCGACGCCGCCCTGCATGCGCGGGCGGCCCAGACGACGCCGCTGCTGCACGCCAACTTCGCCGAGGTGGTGCGGATCTACGCCGCCGGCCTGCCGCCGGGCGCGCCGCCGAACGCCGACTACCTGGCGCGCGAACTGCAGCGCCAGACCGACATGACGCTGGGCCGGCCCGGCGCGCGCCTGCTGCTGGGCGCCATCCTGATCAACTGAGCCCCTGCCGACTGAGGCGGCCCGACTGAGGCGCCCGACTGAGGCGCCCGACTGAGGCGGCCCGGCCACACCGCGCCGCCATTGCCCGCGGCCCATTGACGCTCGCCTGCGCGCCAGCCTAGGAAGCCGGCTCCCGATCAACCGCATCGAATCAGGAAGGAGGGCCGCCCGAATGACCGTTGAATCTCGCGCCGCCCTTCGCGGGCCGAGCCGCGTCATGCGCTCCCCCCGCTACCGCCCCGCCGATCGGTTCTGACTAGTCGCATCCGGTCGGCGGCGCTCTCCAGCCCTCCGACCCCAAGGATGCCTCCCTTGCCTTCCCGCCACAGTCAGCGCGCCGCCGGCGCCCGGCTCGACTCCCGCTCCGATTCGCCTCCTGCCGCGGTCGTGCGGCGGGGGGCGCGATACTCCGCTGCAAGCCTCCTAAGGCCCTCCCCATGACCATCGCCTACGACGAAGACGACGACGAGACCCGACCGCGAATCCTCTCCAACGGCCAGATCCTCGGCTACATCGGCCGCCACTGGCTGCGCGAGCCGGCGCGGTTCGCGGCCGCCTGGGCGCTGATCGTCACCGCGGCGGCCTGCGACCTGACGATCCCCTGGGCCTCGCGCGCCCTGGTCGCCGCGGTCAGCAATCCGAAGCACCTCACCGCGCTGGCCTGGGCCGCCTGGGCGACGCTGTCGGCCATCTACATGCTGCAGTACGCCAGCCGCTCCTTCACGTTCCGGATCATGAACGGCTTCTACAGCCGCATCATGTCGCGGATGGTGAACGAGGGCTTCCAGCGCGTGCAGTCGTTCTCGACCGACTGGCACGCCTCCAACTTCGCCGGCGCGACGGTGCGGCGCGTCTCGCGCGCCATGTGGGGCTACGACTCGGCCTCCGACGCGCTGCTCTTGATGCTGGCGCCGACGCTGATCGTGATGTGCGGCCTCGTCGTCTCCTTCAGCCTGCGTTGGCCGATGGAGGGCCTGTTCGTGGCCGTCGTGGTCGCCTGCTTCGCCGTCTACAACGTGACGTTGGCGATCAAGTACATCCGCCCGGCCAACCTTGCCTCCAACGCGCTCGATTCGCGCATCGGCGGCGCGCTGGCCGACGCCATCGGCGCCAACCCGGTGGTCAAGAGCTTCGGCGCCGAGGCGCGCGAGGAAGCCCGCTTCGACATCACCGTGCAGGCCTGGCGCAAGGCGGTGAACAAGACCTGGGACCGCTTCAACCTGGTCGGCATGGGCCAGAACCTGTTCGTCTTCACCCTGCAGGCAGGCCTGACCGGGCTGATGGTGCTCGCCTGGAGCCGCCACACGGCCGGTCCGGAGGACGTGGTGTTCGCGATCACCTCCTTCATCGTCATGGCCGGCTACATGCGGAACTTCAGCGACATCACCCGGATGCTGCAGAAGGGCCTCGACGACACCCAGGACGTCGCCTCCTACATGCTGACTCCGCCGCAGCTGGCCGATCCGCCCGACCCGGCGCCGTTCCAGCCCGACCTCGGCGAGATCGAGCTGAACCGCGTCCGCTTCGGCTACCCGAACCAGGCGCGCCGTCTCTACGAGGAGTTCAGCCTGCTGATCCGCCCTGGCGAGCGGGTGGCGCTGGTGGGACCGACGGGGTCGGGCAAGTCGACGTTCGTGAAGCTCTTGCAGCGGCTCTACGACGTGCAGGGCGGGCGCATCCTGATCGACGGCCAGGACATCGCCAAGGTGCGGCAGGGCGACCTGCGCCGGGCCATCGCGGTGGTGCCGCAGGACCCGGCGCTCTTCCACCGCTCGATCGCCGAGAACATCGGCTACGCCAGGCCCGACGCCACGGCCGCGGAGATCGCGCTGGCGGCGAAGCGGGCCCGTGCGCACGACTTCATCGCCGCGCTCGCCAAGGGCTACGACACCCTGGTCGGCGAGCGGGGGGTGAAGCTCTCGGGCGGCGAGCGGCAGCGGGTGGCGATCGCCCGGGCGTTCCTGGCCGACGCGCCCATCCTGGTGCTGGACGAGGCCACGTCATCGCTCGACGTGGAGACCGAGGTGCAGGTGCAGGCGGCGACCGAGGAGCTGATGGCGGGACGCACGACGATCGTCATCGCCCACCGGCTCTCGACCATCCGCTCGGCGGACCGGATCCTGGTCTTCGAGGGCGGGCGGATCGTCGAGGAAGGCCGCCACGGCGAGCTGGTCGCCAAGGGCGGCGCCTACGCCCGCCTGCATGCGGTGACGCAAGGGGTGTGATCAATCTCCTCCCCCGCGCCGCAGAGCGCGGGGGAGGAGATGCTGCATCGCATGGTGATCGACGTTCAGTTAAATCGTCGCATACGGGAGTTTCGCTCTGCCGGACCTTGACGGTGCAACCCCCGATCCCTATGTGCAACGCAACATATTGCATCGCACAATGAGGTCCGACATGTTCAAACTGATCGCCAATTGGATCGCCCGTTTCTTCGCCCCGGCCTTCGCGCTGATCGGCGACCTGCCTCCGCAGGCCCTGAGCCGTCTCGTCGCGCCGTTCTAACGAAGCGCGTCCGGACACGCGTTCGCTTAGGACGCGCGGTTCAACCGAACTCCCTGGAAAGGGCGGCCGAGAGGCCGCCCTTTTTCGCTATGCGGACGCCGGCGAGGCCCTGCCAGGCGGCCGCGCGCCTCAGCTCCGCCGCGAGCGGCGCCAGCACCTCGTCGGTCGACGCGCCGGACTCCAGGTGGGCGGCCTGCACCAGCAGCGCGCCGGCCTTGCGGTCGGACTTCAGGTCGACCTGCGCCGCCAGCTTATCGCCCAGCAGGAACGGATAGACGTAGTAGCCGTGCTCGCGCTGGGCGGCGGGCGTGTAGAGGCCGATCCGATAGCGGATGCCGAAAACGCGCTCGGTGCGCTCGCGCGACCAGATCATGTTGTCGAACGGCGAGAGCAGCGCCGCGCCGGCGGCGCGGCGCGGCAGCTTCGCGCCGACGAAGAGGAACGCCGGGCCGCGCCAGCCCGCCACGCCAACCTCCTCCAGCACGCCCGCCTCGACCAGCTCGCGGGCGCGGGCCTTGGCGTCGGCCTGGTAGTGGATGCGGAAGTAGTCGGTGAGGTCGGCGATGGTGGCGACCCCCATCGCCTCGGCCGATCGCCGCACCAGCTCGCGCTGCGCGTCGGCCTCGCTCGGCGTCGGCAGCGCCAGCACCTCGGGCGGGATCGCCCGCTCGGTCACGTCGTAGACGCGCTCGAAGCCGCGCCGGGTCTTCACGCTGATCAGGCCCGCCCAGAACAGCCATTCCAGCGCCCGCTTGCCGTCCGACCACTCCCACCAGCCCGACTTGCGCGGCCCCTCGGGCGCGAAGTCGCCGCCGGTGACGGGGCCGCGGCGGCGCACTTCGTCCAGCACCGCGTCGATGTAAGCGCGGTGCTCGGCGGCGAACCGCGCGAGGCCGGCGTACATCCGGCCTTCCCGCGCCCGCGCCATCTTCCAGCGGAACAGCGGCTGCAGCTCCATCGGCAGCAACGAAGCGGCGTGGCCCCAGTATTCGAAGAGGCTGCGACGCTTGCCCCAGGCCTCGCGCTCCAGAATCGCCGGATCGTAGGGGCCGAGCCGGGCGAAGGTCGGCATGTAGTGGGTGCGCGTGAAGACGTTGACGCTGTCGAGCTGCAGGGCGCCCAGCCGCGCAGCCAGCGCCCGGAACGCGCGCGGCGTGACCGGCTTGCCGGGCTTCGGCGCGGCGAGCCCCTGCGCGGCGATCGCGATGCGGCGCGCCTGCGCGGCCGAGAGGGAGCGAGTCATCCGGCCGAGCTAGCGCTTGGCCGTCCCAGACGCGGCAGTGGCGTCCGGCGCGCGGTCACTCGGCCGGCGTCTCGACCGCCATCATCGTCGCCGGCGGCGGCGGGCGCATCAGGAGCAGCAGCGGCAGCAGCAAGACGGTGAAGAGCGCCATCCAGGCGAAGATGGTGTCGTAGCCGATCATCGCCGCCTGGCGCGTCACCTCGCCGTTGAAGGCGGTGATGCTGCCCGAGCAGGGGTTCATCGCCGCCGGCAACGCGGCGCCCAGCACCGGGTCGCCGCAATTGATGTGGTCCGCGAGGCGGGCATGCGCCAATGCGAACTCGTTGATCAGGGTCGCCGACATCAGCGAGATGCCCATGCTGGAGCCCAGGCTTCGCACCATGGTCGAGACGATGGTGCCCTCGGTGCGGTGGACGGGATTGAGCGAGACGTAGGCCAGCGCGTTCAGCGGCGCGAACAGCAGGCCGACGCCGAAGCCCTGGATCACCCCCGAGGTCATGATCGGCGTCATCGTCATCGAGAGGTCGAAGTGGGCCATCATCCAGAGCGCGCCGACCGCGACCACCACCCCGATCGCCAACACCCGCCGCGCGCCGATTAGGCGGATCAGGTACGGCACGCAGAGGAAGGCGATCAGCGAGCCGACCCCGCGCGGCATGCTGGCGTAGCCGCTCTGCAGCGCCGAGTAGCCCAAGAGGTTCTGCATGAACGAGGGCAACAGCGCCGTCGTCGAGAACAGCAGCGCGCCGACGCAGATGCCGAAGAAGGTGCAGGCGACGAAGTTGCGGTCCTTGGCAAGGTCGCGGTGGAAGAACGGATGCTCGATGGTCAGCGTCTGCACGATGAAGACGTAGAAGCCGACCATGGCGACGATCGCGTACGTCCAGATCTCGGTCGAGGAGAACCAGTCCTGGCTGGGTCCGCGGTCGGTCATCAGCTGGAAGCAGGCGACGAAGGCCACCAGCGCGCCGAAACCCAGGAAGTCGAACGGTCGCTGCAGGCCGCCCCGGTCGCGCGACATGAAGACGTAGGTGCCCATGAACGCCAACGCCCCGATCGGCACGTTGATGTAGAAGACCCAGCGCCAGGAGAAGTTCTCGGTGAGCCAGCCGCCGAGGCCCGGACCGATGATCGGCCCGAGGATCACCGTGGCGCTCCAGAGGCTCATGACGGTCGGAATCAGCCGCTGCGGGTAGATGTCGAGCATCACCGTCTGCGAGAGCGGCATCAGCGATGCGCCGGCGACGCCCTGCAGGAAGCGGCACAGCACCATCTCCGGCAGGTTCTGGGCAATGCCGCACAGCATCGAGACCGCCGTGAACGAGAAGATCGAGATCAGCAGCATCGGCTTGCGGCCGATCTTCAGGCTGAGCCAGCCCGACAGCGGCGTCATGATCGCGGTCGCCAGGATGTAGGAGGTCAGCACCCACGTCGCCTGGTCCTGCGAGGCGCTGAGACTGCCCTGCATGTGCGGCAGGGCGACGTTGGCGATGGTCGAATCGAGCGTGTTCATCAGCGTGGCCAGCATCAGGGCCCCGGTGATGGGTATGCGGTTGGCGATGTCGGCTTCAGAAGCCATGCGTCCGCGCCATCCCCCATGCGTCGTCAAATTCGGACTTGGAAGTCCAATTGACGGCAGACTAGGCGGGTCCCGAGCCGGAAGTCACCCCTTCCTTCAAGCCGCGCTGGCGCCTGCGTCGCCCTGTTGCAGTTCCGCCAGCGCCGCGAGCCCGGCGTCGCGGCTCTTCTCGAGGAAACCCAGCAGCAGCGTCAGTTCGGCGTCGCTGTAGCCGGCCAGCACGCCGGCCGTGGCCCGCGCCATCGGGGTGAAGATCGGGGCCGTGCGGGCGGCTGCCTGCGGCGTTGCGCGCACCAGCACCTTGCGGCGGTCGTTCGGATCGGGCTCGCGCCGTGCAAAGCCCGCCCGCTCCAGCCGGTCGATCACGCCGGTGATGGCGCCGGTGGTGAGCCCGGTGGCCGCCGCCAGCGCCCCGGCGCTCACCGGTCCGTCGCCGAGATAGCCCAGGCACTCCAGGTCGGTGGGATTGAGCCCCAGCCGCTCGGCGGCGGCGTTGCTGAACAGCACCCCGAGGCCGCTCACCTCGCGCAACGCCCCCTCGAGCGCGGCCATCAGCTCATCGCGGCGACGATCCTGGCTTGACACGCGGTCCAATGTCCTTCATCCACTAAATATCTTATCTAATAAGATATAAGGAGACTGTGATGCTTACACAAACAGCACGCAAGCCGAAGGCTTTCAAGGGCGTCGGCATGGAGGGCCCGATCGCCAGCTGGTATGCGAGGAACACCGCCTCGGCGCTGCCCGACATGCGCCGCACGGCGGGCGCGATCGCCGCTGGATTGGACGAAGGCGACTGGGTGCTGGAGGTGGCGCCGGGCCCCGGCTACCTCGCGGTCGAGCTGGCGCGGCTGGGGCTGACGGTCGCCGCCGTCGACATCAGCCGCTCGTTCGTCCGGATCGGCCAGGAGCACGCGGCGCGCACCGGCGTGAGGGTCGACTTCCGGCGCGGCGACGCCGCGGCGCTGCCGTTCGACGACGAAAGCTTCGACGCGGTGGTCTGCCGCGCGGCGTTCAAGAACTTCGCCGACCCGCAGGGCGCCCTGAACGAGATGCGGCGCGTGCTCCGCCCCGGCGGCCAGGCGCTGCTGATGGACATGCGCCGCGACGCTTCCGACGCCGGCATCGACGACGAGGTGACCAAGCTGCGGCTGGGGCCGGTCGGCGCCTTCATGACCCGCGGCGCGCTGCGCTCGCTCCGAAAGCGCGCCTACCCGCGGGCCGAGTTCGAGCGGATGATCGCCGCCGCCGGCTTCTCGGACTCGCACATCAACGCCGGCCCGATCGGCTTCGACATCCGCATGACGCGGTAGCGATCCGCCCGCTCAGCCGTGGTCGAGCACCTGCTTGGGCTCGTAGGGCGCCTCCAGCGCCTTCACCTCGTCGTCGGAGAGCTGGATCTTCAGGCCGGCCAGGGCGTCGTCGAGGTGGTGCGACTTGGACGTTCCGATGATCGGCGCGGTGACCGCCGGGTTCTTCAGCACCCAGGCAAGCGACAGCTGCATGTTGGTGACGCCGCGCTGCTTGGCGAGCTCGCTGAGCGCGTCCACCACCGCGTGGTCGGCCGGCCGGTAGTAGAGGCGCGGCGAGAACTCGTCGGTGCGCGCCCGCTCGGTGTTGCCCTCGCCCGGTGATCCGCGGCCGCCGGCCAGGAAACCGCGCGCCAGCGGCGACCATGGGATGACGCCGACGCCCGCATCGCGGCAGAGCGGCAACATCTCGCGCTCCTCCTCGCGGTAGACCAGGTTGTACTGCGGCTGCATGGAAACGAACGGCGTCCAGCCATTGGCCTTCGACGCGCTCAGCATCTTCATGAACTGCCACGCGTACATCGAGCTGGCGCCGATGTAGCGGGCCTTGCCGGCGCGGACGACGTCGTTCAGCGCCTCCAGCGTCTCCTCGATCGGGGTGTCGTAGTCGAAACGGTGGATCTGGTAGAGGTCGACGTAGTCGACGCCGAGCCGCTGCAGGCTGCGGTCGATGCCGTCCAGGATGTGCTTGCGCGAAAGGCCGCGGTTGTTGGGATCGGCCCCCATCGCGCCGTTGACCTTGGTGGCGATCACCACCTCGTGGCGCTTGGCGTATTCCTTCAGCGCCTTGCCGGTGACCCGCTCGCTCTCGCCCTGCGAGTAGACGTCGGCGGTGTCGAAGAAGTTGATCCCAGCCTCCAGCGCCTTCTTGAAGAACGGCAGCGCCTCGTCCTCGTCCAGCACCCAGGTTCGCCACTTCGACGAGCCATAGGTCATGCAGCCCAGGCAGAGCCGCGAGACCTTCAGGCCGGTGGCGCCAAGGCGGACGTATTCCATCGCATCGCTCCCATGAAATGGCTGGCGCGGGCGGCGCGCCGGCCGCCCGCAAAACGCCGTTCTCTCGCGCCGCGATGAGGGCGCGGCAAGACTTGAATCAGCGGCTCGGCAATCCCAAGGCGCGCGCGATTTCGGCGGCCGCGACCTCTGGCGCGAGCGAGCTCGTGTCAATCGTCAGCTCCGACGGCGGCATGGCGTAGTCGAGCCAGCCCTGGGCGCGCAGGTCACGCATATCGTCGATCGAGGTGAGCTTCGCGAAGGCCGCGCGGGACGGCGCGCTCAGCCGCCTTTCCTGCACCTCGACCGGGCAGGTCAGCTCGACGAGCCGCAGCCGCCCGCCGCGCGCTGCGACCGCTGCGCCCATCCGATCCCCGAAACCGGGCGCGAGGCTGGTCTCGGGCATGAAGGTGAAGATCAGGGAGACGTCCTCGCGCGCCGCCGATTCGAACACGTCGAGCCAGATGAACTCGCGCAGCCGCAGGTAGGTCGGCGAGCGGAACTCGAAGACGGCGGTGATCGCGTCGAGCACCAGGTGGTTATGGAACAGCTTCAGGCCCGTCCGGGCGGCGAGCGCCCTGGCGACGGTCAGCTTGCCCACCGCCGGCGGGCCGTGCAGCACGACGAGGTCCATGCGCGCGCCGCTACTCCTCCAGGCGCCCGTCGGTCAGCGCCTTTTCCTCGAAGCGGTAGAGCACGGCGGGGTCGGGCGGCGGCACGTCTTGCGAGATCACGTGCGGGGCGATGGTGTGCAGCAGGTGGCGGATGATGTTGAGCCGCGCCTGCTTCTTGTGGTCGGTGTGGACGCAGAGTCCAGGGCGCCATCGCGGTTGAGGTGCGCAGCAGCATCTCGTTGCGGGCCTTGGAGTAGTCCTTCCAGCGCTTCTGCGCCTCGCCGTCGAGGTCGCTGACCTTCAGCGCCTTCAGGGGATCGTTGCGGCGGGCGTCGAGCCGCACGGCCTGCTCCTTGCGCGAGATGTCGAGCCAGAGCTTGACCAGCCGGATCTTCGCCTCTCCCAGCATGTTCTCGAAGGCCGGTGCGTCGCGCAGGAAGTCCTCGTGCTCGCGCCGCGTGCAGAAGCCCATCACCGGCTCGACGCCGGCGCGGTTGTACCAGGAGCGGTTGAAGATGATCAGGTCGCCGGCGGCCGGCAGGTAGTGGACGTAGCGCTGGAAGTACCACTCGGTGCGGTCGCGGTCGCTGGGCTTGGGCAGGGCGATGGCGCGCGTGCGCCGCGCCGTGAGATGCTCGGTGATCCGCGCGATTGTCCCGTCCTTGCCGGCGGCGTCGCGGCCCTCGAACACGATCACCGCTTTCGTGCCGGTCTCGGCCGCCCATTCCTGGTAGCGCACGAGGCCGATCTGCAGATCGCGCAGCTCTTGCTTGTAGTCTTTGGACTTGCTCATCGGCCCACCATAATCCGTGCTGTCCCCAGGTGCGCAACGTCTCGGGGCGAAAACGCCGGGAGCTGGTGCTTGATCCGCCTCTACGTCAACGAGCCGCTGACGGCGGGGCCGGGCCTGGTCTTGGCGCCGGCGCAGGCGCACTACCTCGTCAACGTGATGCGGCTGAAGGCGGGCGACGAGCTCCTGCTGTTCAACGGCCGCGACGGCGAGTGGCGCGCCCGCCTCGCGGCGGCCGGCAAGCGCGCCTGCCAACTCGAGATGCTGGAGCGCACGCGTGATCAGCAAGTCGGGCCCGACCTCGATCTGGTCGTCGCCCTCGTCAAGCGCAGCCGGCTGGAGACCATCGTCGAAAAGGCCGCCGAGCTCGGCGCGCGGCGGGTGCGGCTCGCGGTCACCGAGCGGACCAACGCCGAACGCACCCGCGTCGAGCGCCTGGCCGCCATCGCCGTCGAGGCCGCCGAGCAGACCGGCCGGCTGGACGCGCCGGTGGTCGAGGCGCCGCAGAAGCTGGAGGCGCTGCTTGCCGGCTGGCCGGCGGACCGCCCGCTGATGTTCTGCGACGAGGCGGGCGAGGCGCCGCCGGCGCTGGCGGCGCTGGCTGGCCGGGCGGGCGGTCCGTGGGCCGTGCTGATCGGGCCGGAGGGCGGGTTTTCGCCGCGCGAGCGGGCGCTGATCCGCGCATTGCCGCAGACCGTTCCGGTCTCGCTGGGGCCGCGCATCCTCGGGCCGACACCGCCGCGATTGCGGCCCTCACCCTATGGCAAGCGGCGCTCGGCGACCTAAAAACCTCCTGAAGTTCCCCCTTGAGCTTCGATGAGCGCGCGCCCAGATGACCTTCCAACGCCTTCGAGGGGCGCAAGAAGAAGGCGTGCGGGCTCTCGCCCTCGCCCGGTGGGAGGCTTGATGACCGAGACGCTCTGTCCCGAGCGGCCACTGACCTTCGACGACCTGGTCGCGGACTTCGACCGCGGCTTCAAGCCGAAGTCGGAGTTCAAGGTCGGCTCCGAGCACGAGAAGTTCGTCTTCCGCATTCCGGGCCACGCGGCCGTCCCCTACGAGGGCGAGGCCGGCATCCACGCCCTGCTCACCGGCATCAAGCGCTACGGCTGGAGCGAGATCACCGAGCAGCGGCCCGACGGCGGCCAGACGCTGATCGGGCTCTCGCGCGGCGGGGCCTCGGTCAGCCTGGAGCCCGGCGGCCAGTTCGAGCTTTCCGGCGCGCCGCTGGAGAGCGTGCATGAGATCTGTCTGGAGATCGGCGCCCACCTCACCGAGGCGCGGGCCGTCGCCGCCGAGCTGGGCCTCGGGTTCCTGGGCCTGGGCTTCACGCCGGAATGGACGCGCGGGGCAGGTGGCGGTGATGCCGAAGGGCCGCTACCGGATCATGTCGTCCTACATGCCGAAGGTCGGCCACCTCGGCCTCGACATGATGTTCCGCACCTGCACCGTGCAGGCCAACCTCGACTTCGCCTCCGAAGCCGACATGGCCGCCAAGATGCGGCTCAGCCTCGCCCTGCAGCCGCTCGCCACCGCCCTCTTCGCCAACTCGCCGTTCGTGGAGGGCAAGCCGACCGGCTACCTCTCCAGCCGCGCCCGGGTCTGGACCGACACCGATCCGGCCCGCACCGGCATGCTGGACTTCGTCTTCCAGGACGGCTTCGGCTTCGCCGACTACGCCCGCTGGGCGCTCGACGCGCCGATGTACTTCGTCAAGCGCGACGGTCTCTACGTCGACGCCTCGGGCCAGTCGTTCCGCGCCTTCATGGAGGGCGAGCTGCCGGCGCTGCCGGGCGAGCGGCCGACCATCCAGGACTGGCGCTACCACCTCAACACCCTGTTCCCCGAGGTGCGGCTGCAGAACTATCTGGAGATGCGCGGCGCCGACACCGGCCCGCCGGAGCGGCTCTGCGCGCTGGCGGCCTTCTGGATGGGGCTGCTCTACGACGACGCCTGCACGGCCGCGGCCTGGGACCTGGTCAAGCACTGGCAGATCGAGGACCACGAACGGCTGCGCGCCGACGCCGCGCGGACCGGCCTGAAGGCGGTCGTCGATGGCCGCAGCTTGCGCGACCTGGCGCTCGACGTGCTGGCGATCGCGCGGCGCGGCCTGAAGAACCGCGGCAAGCTGGGCGCGTCGATGACCGACGAGACCGGCTTCCTGGCGTCGCTCGACGAGATCGCCGAAACCGGCCTGACCCCGGCCGAGCGCTGGCTCGAGCTCTACCACGGCGTCTGGAACGAGGAGCTCGCCTCGATCTACGAGGCGGCGGCCTACTGAAAGCACCTCCCCGTTGAGGGGAGGGAGAGTCCCGGCGTCAGAATGCCGTTTAAATCGCCTGGGAGGGGCGCCAGAGCCCCGAACGTGGGGCGCCCGCTAGGGTACTACCGGTAGCGTTACGAATCGCGCCTGCGGACTTCCTGGTGGCCATAGCGGCCATTTGTGCATTTCAGGACAGGAGCGGCGACCCGCTCCCGCTATCGTCGAGCCTTGGAATGACGCGGCCTTACCGGGCGCCCACGTTCGGCGGCCAGTGGTCGCGCTGGCTCTGGCCGGCGCCGTCGTCGGTGTGGAGGATGGTCTGGCGCACCTCGTCGGGCCGCGCCGCGTCGCCCGCCTCCTGGATCTCCACCTTGTCCGGATAGAAGGCCAGGAAGCCGCGGATCGCCTCCATCGCCGGATAGGGGTTCTCGTAGGTCCAGACCGCGTTGTCGGCGAAGCGGCCGTCCATGAAGATCGTGTAGTAGTTGGCCTCGCCCTTGTAGGGGCAGTAGGTCACCCGGTCGGTGCGCGAGAAGTAGGCCATGTCGACGCTCTCGCGCGGGAAATAGACCACCGGCTTGTAGGCCGCCTCCTTCAGGATCAGCGCCTTCTCGGAGTCGGCGATGACGTGGCCGCTGTAGACCGCCTGCACACGCTTTGGATGTGCGGTGATGGTGATCGGATGATCGGGACCTGGGACCTTCATCTCGGGCATGGCGCTTCCCTTCGGGCTGGAGCCGGGTTCGCTGAAGACTAACGGCCGAGACTGAGGTGGGGGTCCGTCCCTGCGAGCCGCAAGGGGCGAGGCGCGCTTTGGGGCGAACTTGTGCAACCCGGCCCTGCGTGATTGTCTCGCCGCGGCGGTTCGCGGGGCCCGGTTCATGTTCAACGTCGTCGTCCTCGCCGGGATCGTCATCACGATCCTCACCGGCATCCCCGTCTTCCTGCAGCTGCGCCAGCATCCGCGCGGGCTGGCGGTGCTGTTCTTCGCCGAGATGTGGGAGCGCTTCTCCTACTACGGCATGCGCGGCCTGCTGATCTTCTATCTGACCGAGCACTTCCTGTTCGACGACCGCTTCGCCGCCGGCCAGTACTCGGGCTACACGACGCTGGTCTACCTGCGTGCCGCTGGTCGGCGGCTTCGTCGCCGACCGCTGGCTCGGCAGCCGCAAGGCCATCGCGTTCGGCGCGCTGCTGCTGGTCGCCGGCCACTTCACGATGGCGATCGAGGGCCCGGCGGCGAGCGAGACGCTGAGCTACCAGGGCCACGCCTACCAGGTGCGCCTCCAGGGCCGGATGGAGGACCGCAAGGTCTGCCTGGAGGTCGCGGCGGGCTGCTACGCGATGACCGCGGCCCCGGACGGCGGGCTGGCGATCAAGGACCTGCCGGCCGCCGCGCCGCTGCCGGGCGTGCTGCCAAAGGGGACCTACGTGCAGGCGCAGGCCCGCTCGCACGCCTTCGTCGACGTGCTCTACCTGGCGCTGGCCCTGATCATCATGGGGGTCGGCTTCCTGAAGGCCAACATCTCCTCGATCGTCGGCCAGCTCTACCCGCAGGGCGACCCCCGCCGCGACCCTGGCTTCACCCTCTACTACTACGGCATCAACCTCGGGGCTTTCTGGGCCTCGATCGTCTGCGGGCTGGTGGGGCAGACGGTCAGCTGGGGCGCCGGCTTCGGCCTCGCCGGCCTCGGCATGCTGGCGGGCTTCCTGGTGTTCGTGTTCAACAAGCCGCGCCTGGAGGGCCACGGCGAGCCGCCCGATCCGGCGGCGCTGAAGCGGCGCGTGGCGGGGCCGGTCACGCTCGAGTGGGGCATCTATCTGGCGGCCGTCGCCGGCGTCGCCGTGGTCTGGTGGCTGGTGCGTCAGTACGCGCTGATGGGCTGGCTGCTGCTGGCCGGCTGGGTCGCCGCGCTCGGCTACCTCGGCTGGGAGATGAGCCGCATCGGCAAGGTCGGCCGCGAGCGCCTGGTGCTGGCGATCCTGCTGGTCGTTCGGCTCGGTGGTCTTCTTCGCGCTGGCCGAACAGGCCGGCACCTCGCTCAACCAGTTCGCCGAGCGCAACACCGCCCTGCCCAACGCCGGCTTCTGGACCATCACGCCGGCGCAGACTCAGTCGTTCAACGCCGGCTACATCCTGATCTTCGTGCCGCCGCTGGCCTGGATCTGGGCCAAGCTCGGCGAGCGCGGCCGCGACCCCAATCCGCTGGTGAAGTTCGGCCTCGGCCTGATCCAGATCGGGCGTCGGCTTCTGGATGCTGGTCTGGGGCGCGACCTACGCCGGACGCGGCGTTCCGCACGCCGCTGTTCTTCCTGGCGCTTCTCCTACCTGCTGCAGACCACCGGCGAGCTTTTCCTGAGCCCGGTCGGCCTCTCGGAGATGACCAAGCTGGCGCCGGCCCGGATGATCTCGACGCTGATGGCGATCTGGTTCCTGGGCGCCTCGGCCGCGCAGTATCTGGCGGGCCTGATCGCCCGCACCACGGCGGCCGAGACCATCGGCGGCCAGGTGCTCGACCCCGCCAAGGCGCTCGCCACCTACGCCCACACCTTCCTGGTGATCGGCGCCTGGGGCTGCGGCGCCGGGGTCGCTCTTCCTGGCGCTCAGCCCCTGGCTGAAACGCTGGGCGCACGGCGCCGACGACACCCATGCGATCGTCGCCGAGCCCAGTTCCCCGCTCTTCCCGGCGGAAGCCGGCGCCCAGGAAAGAGGCGGTTGAGGGGGCGCAGGCGCCTCCGGGCTTGGCGGCGCCGGAGGCAGATTTCAGCCGAACGTCTTGCGGGCGCGGAGCTGGAAGTCGGGACCGAAGCGGGGGCTGCGGTTGTCGATCGAGGCGAGCGCGCCGCCGCCGACGTCGCGGAACGGATCGTAGAAGGCGCGGATCTGCTCCAGCCCGTGCGTAGCCAGGTTGTCGGCCTCGAGCTTCAGGCTGAAGTCCGGCCGCGGCTTGTACTCGATGTAGGCGTCCACCCACCAGCCCAGCCGCTGCGTGTCCACCTCGTTGAAGTGGTAGTTGGTGGCGCGCCAGGGCGGGTAGACGTCGATGACGAACGTCGACTTCAGCGCCGGCAAGCCTTGCGTGTAGTGCGCCTCGGCGTCCACCGGATGCAGGCCGGAGATCTCGCGCAGGCGATGGGTGCTGGGGTCGATCACCCGGGAGCGCCGCCAGGTGGCGCGCAGGATCAGCTTTCCGTCCTTCAGCCCGAGCTTGTCGGAGGGCAGCGTCAGCGCGGCCGAGAGCTCGTCCTTCGTTCCGCTGCCGATGTTGGCGGGCGTGTCGAACTCCTGGGTCGGATCGCAGGCCGCTGTCGCCAGCGTCACGCACGACGGCGCATAGTCGATGGCGTCCGCCAGCCAGTAGTGGCGGACCGACAGGTTGGCGTCGGCGCCCTTCCAGAAGCGCCGGTCGTAGGTGGCTTCCACCACCCAGTCCTGCTGCGGGTTCAGGGTCGGGTTGCCGGCGTGCGTGCCGGTGACCAGCGTGCCGGAGGCGGCGAAGTAGTCGAAGTTCAGCTGCCCGACCTCGCGCTCGGCGCGCAGCTGCAGCTGGTCGGCCTGGTCCGGCGACCAGGTGACGACCGCCCGCGGCTTGGGAAAGACGAAGCGCTCGGTGGAGACCACGTCGCCGGTCGACGCGATCTGCGAGACTTCCACCCGCGCGCCGATCTCAGCCGTGAGGTTGGGGCGGGCCTGCCAGGTGGCGTCGGCGAACGCCTCGCCGCGCAGCTCGGTGACGTGCACGTTGGCGGCGGGCACGAAGACCGGCTGGCCGCCGTCGGTCTCCCGCGTGCGGCTGGTCAGCCAGTTGAAATCGCCCTCCAGCCCGCTCTCCACCGACAGCGCCGGGCTGGCCTGGTAGGTGGTCGTGGCGCGGACGATGCTCTCGCCGGTGCGCTTGCCGACCATGAAGGTGACGGCGTCGCCCGCCGTCAGCAGGTTGTCGTCCGAGGCGTAGGAGCCGAGCTGCTGCAGGGCGTAGACCTCCAGGCCGAGATGCTGGCCGAGGCTGCGCGTGTAGCGCACGCCCATCTCGCCGGTGTTCTGGTCCTGCTTGTAGAGCTCGAACTGCCGGCTCGCCGGGTCGGGCGACAGGTCGTTGACGTTCAGGATGTAGCCGGTGTTGAGGAACGAGCCTTCGACGCGCAGGCGCCCGCCGCCGAGCGGCGTCTCCACCGCGCCCGTGAACTTGTGCAGCCCGGTGTTGCCGAACGAATGCTCGAGGTCGTGCTCGAGCAGCTGGCCGGTCGGGCTGGTCACCGTGTGCGGGCCGTCGCCGTAGGCGTCGTCGGGGCTTTTGACCAGCAGCATCGAGCCCTCGAAGGAGGTCTGGCCGGAGCGCTTGCTGACCTCCACGCGCGTGCCCCAGTCGGTCTTGCCGTTGAAGATCGGGTTATAGAGTCCGACCAGCACGGCTCTCAGCCCGTCGTCGGTCTTGCGGACTACGTTGGCGATCACTGTCTTGCCGTGCATGTCGATGCCCGGCGCGCCGCCGCGGATCACGTCGATGCGAGCCACCGAGCCGGCCGGGATGCGCTTCAGGATCTCATCAAGCGCGTCATTCTTGGTGGCCGGGCGATCGCCGTCGATCAGCACGTTGCCGGACGAGCCGCCGAAGCCGCGCACCGCATCGCCGGTGTCGAGCGCGAAACCCGGCAGGGCGTTGACCATGTCGAGCGCGGTGGTCGGCCGCACGCCGGCGAAGAAGCTCGGCGGATAGCTGGTGACGTCGGCCTCGGCCTTCATGGGCGCGGGGGCCGCCGCGGCGGCAGGCGCGGGCGGCGGCGCAGCGGCGGAGTCAGGCGCCGGCTGGGCCGCGAGCGCGGCGGCGAGGACGTACCAGACTCCCAACCGTGACCGTCCTGGAAAGTGGAGGCGGCCTTCGTCGCCGGAGCCGCCCGGCCACGCCAGTTAAATCGCGGTCATCTTGGCGAACGGCGTTCCGCGAGCCCCGCGGACGCTCAGACCTTCGTGCCGCCGACGGTCAGGCCGGTGATCTTCAGCGAGGGCTGGCCGACGCCGACCGGGACGCCCTGGCCGTTCTTGCCGCAGACGCCGATGCCGGGATCGAAGGCGAAGTCGTCGCCGATCATGGTCACCTGGGTCAGCGCCGAAGGGCCGTCGCCGATCAGCGTCGCGCCCTTCACCGGCGTCGTCACCTTGCCGTCCTCGATCAGATAGGCCTCGGTGCACTGGAAGACGAACTTGCCGTTGATGATGTCGACCTGGCCGCCGCCCAGCGTCGCGCAGTAGAGCCCGCGCTTGGTCGAGGCGATCATGTCGTCGCAGCTTGTCCTGGCCGCCGAGCATGCCGGTGTTGGTCATCCGCGGCATCGGCATGTGGGCGAACGACTGGCGCCGCGCGTTGCCGGTGGGCTTCAGCCCCATCAGCCGGGCGCTCTGGCGGTCGTGCATGTAGCCGACGAGGATGCCGTCCTCGATCAGGATGGTGCGCTCGGTGGGCGTGCCCTCGTCGTCGACGGTCAGCGAGCCGCGGCGGCCGGGGATCGAGCCGTCGTCGAAAACGGTGACGCCCGGCGCGGCCACCCGCTCGCCGATGCGGCCCGAGAAGGCGCTGATGCCCTTGCGGTTGAAGTCGCCCTCCAGGCCGTGGCCGACCGCCTCGTGCAGCAGCACGCCGTTCCAGCCGGCGCCCAGCACCACGTCCATCTCGCCGGCCGGGCAGGGCACTGCCTCCAGGTTGACCAGCGCCTGGCGCAGCGCCTCGTCGACCTGCTCGCGCCACTTGTCGGGGGTGATCCAGGCCTCGAACGAGGCGCGCCCGCCGGCGCCGGACATGCCGTTCTCGCGCCGGCCGTCCTTCTCGACGGTGATCTGCACGTTGATCCTGCACCAGCGGCCGAACGTCGCGGATCAGCCGCCCGTCGGCGCGCAGGATCTCGACGATGCGCCGCTCGCCGGCGAGCGAGGCCATCACCTGGGCGACGCGCGGATCGCGGGCCGCGGGCGAAGGCGTCGATCTCCTGCAGCAGGCTGACCTTGTCGGAGAAGCTGGGCTGCGCGAGCGGATCGTCCTCGCCGTAGAGCTTGGCGTTGGTCGCCCTGGGCCCCTCGGCCGAGACCCCGGCATAGCCGCGCTTGGCGAGCGCCGCGGACTTGGCGGCCCTGGCGATCGCGGCCTCGGAGATCTCGCTGGCGTGGGCGTAGCCGGCCGTCTCGCCGGCCACCACGCGCAGGCCGAAGCCCTCGCTGGAGTCGTAGGCGGCCGACTTCAGCCGCCCGTCGTCGAAGACGAAGGATTCCGATTCCGAGCGCTCCAGGAAGAGCTCGCCGTCGTCGGCGCCCTGCGATCGCCTCGCCTAGGATGTCGCCGGCCCGCTTCGGGTCGACGTCGGCGGATTGCAGCAGGGACTGGCCGATAACGGGGGCGTTCATGTGCGACAGGACTCTTCTGGATGGCGTCTCAGGGGCCAGAGATAAGGTGCTGGCAGGCGCTGGCGAAACCGCTAAATCCGCCCCGGCGGCGCCGCGCCGGCCTGACGCCTTGGCAAGCCGCCAGGTTCCGCGTATGCACGCCGCGCAAGGCCGGAGGCGGTGTGATCGATCGTAAGGCTCGCTTGCAGCGAGCGATGCGCGGCGCCCTGAAGGCCAGTGGGTTTGTCGGGGCCTGTCTCTGTGAAGCGGCGCTCCGGCGGTCAAGGCCGTGAGGGACATGAAGCCGGGTACTTTCAGCATCACGAGGCTCGCCACGGGGGCCGGGGCGGCCCTGATGGCGGCGGCGATCTCGACGCAGGTCGCGGCGGCGGACCTGATCGGTCAGCCCACGGACGGCGCGCTCGACTTCCAGCCCGGCGTCACCAAGCTGCGGCTCGACGCGATGTGGTTCCACAACTGGATCCTGCTGCCGGTGCTGTTCGGCATCTCGCATCCTGGTGCTCGGCCTGCTGCTCTGGTGCATCGTCCGCTACAACGCCAAGGCCAATCCGCAGCCGGCCAGGTTCACCCACAACACCACGGTCGAGGTGCTCTGGACCATCGGGCCGGTGCTGATCCTGCTGTTCATCGCGATCTTCTCGTTCCGGCTGCTGTTCCAGTACCACGACATGCCGAAGCCCGACCTGACCGTGAAGGCAACCGGCTACCAGTGGTACTGGGGCTACGCCTACCCCGACCAGAAGATCGACGAATACACCTCCAACATCCTGCCGGAGGACAAGGCCAAGGCGGCGCGGCGTGCCCTACATGCTGGCCTCCACCGCGCCGATGGTCGTCCCGGTGGGCAAGGTCGTGCACGTGCTGGTCGAGGGCGCCGACGTGATCCACTCGTTCTCGGTGCCGGCGTTCGGCATCAAGATCGACGCGGTGCCCGGCCGCACCAACGACACCTGGTTCAAGACCGACCGCATCGGCACCTACTACGGCCAGTGCTCGCAGCTGTGCGGCACCGACCACAGCTTCATGCCGATCGAGGTGAAGGTGGTCAGCCAGGCCGACTTCGACGCCTGGGTCGCCTCCAAGCACCGCCGCAGGCGTCGCCGCCCGCCAGCAATTCCACCGCCCCGGTGACCGGGACGAGCGCCGCCCAGCCGAACGCGGTCACGACCGCGCCCTCCAAGCGCTGATCGTTCGAGGAGAGTAGTTAGAGACTATGGCCCACGCCGCCGACGCCCACGAACGAGCCGCCTACGGCGAGCCGCACGACGCCCACGCCGACCATGCGCACTCGCCGGGCTTCTTCACCCGCTGGTTCCTGTCGACCAACCACAAGGACATCGGCACGCTCTACATCATCTTCGCCATCGTCGCGGGGACTGATCGGGGCGGCGCTGTCGGGCCTGATCCGCTTGGAGCTGATGCATCCGGGCATCCAGATGTTCCGGCCCGGCAGCTTCATCGCGGGCCTGCTGCACATCACCAGCGCCGCCGCCGGCCACCACGCCTACAACGTCGTCGCCACCGCCCACGGCCTGATCATGATCTTCTTCATGGTGATGCCGGCGATGATCGGCGGCTTCGGCAACTGGTTCGTGCCGATCATGATCGGCGCGCCCGACATGGCGTTCCCGCGCATGAACAACATGTCGTTCTGGCTGCTGGTGGCCTCGTTCTCGCTGCTGCTGACCTCGATGTTCGTCGACGGCGGCCCGGGCTACGGCGCCGGCACCGGCTGGACGATCTACGCGCCGCTGTCGACCATCGGCCACACCGGCCCGGCGTTCGACCTGGTGATCTTCTCGATCCACCTGGCCGGCGCCTCGTCGATCCTGGGCGCGATCAACTTCATCACCACCATCTTCAACATGCGCGCGCCGGGCATGACGCTGCACCGGATGCCGCTGTTCGTCTGGTCGATCCTGGTGACGACCTGGCTGCTGCTGCTGGCGCTGCCGGTGCTGGCCGGCGCGATCACCATGCTGCTCACCGACCGCAACTTCGGGACCCACTTCTTCGACGTCCAGAATGGCGGCGACCCGCTGATGTTCCAGCACCTGTTCTGGTTCTTCGGGCACCCCGAGGTCTACATCCTGATCCTGCCGGGCTTCGGCATGATCAGCCACATCGTCTCGACCTTCTCCAAGAAGCCGGTGTTCGGCTACCTGGCGATGGCCTACGCGATGGTGGCGATCGGCTTCATCGGCTTCATCGTCTGGGCCCACCACATGTTCACGGTGGGCATGAACGTCGACCTGCAGGCCTACTTCCTGGCCGCCACGATGGTCATCGCGGTGCCGACCGGCATCAAGATCTTCTCCTGGATCGCCACGATGTGGGGCGGCTCCATCGAGTTCAAGACGCCGATGCTGTGGGCGCTGGGCTTCATCTTCCTGTTCACGGTCGGCGGCGTCACCGGCGTGGCGCTGGCCAACACCGCCTTCGACTACAACGTGCACGACACCTACTACGTGATCGCGCACTTCCACTATGTGCTCAGCCTCGGCGCCGTGTTCGCCATCTTCGGCGGCTTCTACTACTGGTTCGAGAAGATGTGGGGCGTGCGCTACAACGAGTTCCTCGGCTCGCTGCACTTCTGGATCACCTTCGTCGGCGTCAACATCATCTTCTTCCCGCAGCACTTCCTCGGTCTGCAGGGGATGCCGCGGCGGCAGGTGGACTATCCGGCCGGGTTCGACACCTGGAACTACGTCTCCTCGATCGGCTACCTGATCACGCTGGTGGGTACTGTGCGTCTTCTTCGTCACCCTGCTGGAAGCGGCCGTGCGCCGCCGTCCGGCGCGCGCCAATCCCTGGGGCGAAGGCGCCACCACTCTCGAATGGACCCTCCCCTCGCCGCCGCCGTTCCACCAGTTCAACGAGCTGCCGGTGGTGCACGCGGACGACGCACTAAGCGGCCCGCTGCGGCGGCCGACCCATGCCTCGCCTTTCCCCATGCGGAGGGGCGGGGACCGTTAGGACTTGATGTCTAAGGCGACGATCTCTCCCGACCTGCCCGCCGCGGCGCACGCCCAGCCCGCGCGCTGGCAGGACTACGTCCTGCTGTTGAAGCCGCGGGTGATGAGCCTGGTGGTCTTCACGGCGCTCACCGGGCTCTTCTGCGCGAACGTTCCGCTGAACCCGGTGCTGGCGCCGGTCGCCATCCTCTGCATCGCGGTCGGCGCGGGCGCGGCCGGCGCGCTCAACATGTGGTTCGACGCCGACATCGACGCCATGATGCGCCGCACCCGCGCCCGCCCGGTGCCCGCCGGCCGGGTGCAGGCCGGCGACGCGGCCGCCCTGGGGATCGGGCTCTCGCTGGCCAGCGTCGGGCTGATGGGCCTGGCGGTGAACCTGCTGGCGGCGGGGCTCCTCGCCTTCACCATCTTCTTCTACGCCGTCGTCTACACGATGTGGCTGAAGCGCTCGACGCCGCAGAACATCGTCATCGGCGGCCTGGCCGGCGCGCTGCCGCCGGCGGTGGGCTGGGCGGCGGCCAGCGGGACCGCGCCGCTGAACGCCTGGCTGCTGGTGGCGATCATCTTCTTCTGGACCCCGCCGCACTTCTGGGCGCTGTCGCTGACCATGGGCGACGACTACGAGCGCGCCGGCGTGCCGATGCTGCCGGTGACCAGCGGCGAGGCCGCCACCCGCCGGCAGATCCTGATCTACAGCCTGATCCTGGTCCCGCTGGCGTTGGCGCCCGCCGCGACCGGCCTCGGCGGACCGATCTACCTGGCCGTGGCCGCTGCAGGCGGCGTGATCTTCCTGCTGCTCGCGGCGCGGCTTTCCCTCCCCTTCATGGGGAGGGCCGGCGATGCGCAGCATCGCCAGGTGGGGATGTCGGACACCGCCGCGATCGCCGAGGCTGGCCCTGACTCCCCCACCCGGGCTGCTACGCAGCCCACCCTCCCCATGAAGGGGAGGGCCAGGCGGCTGTTCGCCTTCTCGATCCTCTACCTTTTCCTGCTGTTCGCCGCGCTCCTGGGCGAGCATCTCTTCGGCGTCAGGCCGCTGGCGCTATGAGCGATCCGAAGGACGAGGACGCGGCGGCGAAGAAGGCGCGCGACGGCCGCAACATCGCCCTCTTCGTGGGTCTCCTGGCCTTCGTGATCCTGGTGTTCGTCGTCACCATCACCCGCATTGGCGGCAATGTCGCGTCGCACGGCTTCTGACCCGTCGCCTCCGGCCCCCAGCGCCGCGAGGAATGTCCGCCTGGCGCTGATCTGCGGGGTGATCTTCTGCGGCATGGTCGGCGCGGCCTTCGCCGCCGTGCCGTTCTACCGAGCCTTCTGCCAGGCGACCGGATTCGCCGGCACCGCGCGCCGCGCCTACGCGCCGCCGACCGCCATCTCGAGCAGAACCGTCGAGGTGGACTTCAACACCAACGTGCGGGGGCTTGCCTGGGACTTCCAGCCGAGCGTCCCCAGCCAGACGGCGCGGCTCGGCGATTCCAAGCTCGCCTTCTTCAAGGTGACCAACAACTCGGACCAGCCGCTGACCGGCCGGGCGGTCTACAACGTCAGTCCCGACAGCGCCGGGGCCTACTTCTCCAAGCTCGAGTGCTTCTGCTTCAAGAACCAGACGCTGGCGCCGCACCAGACCGCCGCGTTCCCGGTCGTCTACTTCGTGGACCCGCGCTTCGGACTGGACGACGACACCCGCGCGATCAAGGTGATCACGCTCTCCTACACGTTCTTCCCCGCCAAGCCCTTGGCGAACGCGCAACAAGGCGATAGCACGGCGCCAGCCCGGCCGGGCTGAGCCTTAACGACGAGGAACCCACCGCGACCATGGCCCACGAAGGCGTCAAGCACGACTACCACCTGGTAAACCCCAGCCCGTGGCCGCTGCTCGGCTCGTTCGCCGCGTTCGTGCTGACCTTCGGCGGCGTGATCTGGATGAAGGGGCTGTTCGGCCTGCCCAAGCACACCTGGGCCTTGGGTGCTGTTTCTGGGCGTCGCGCTCGTCGCCATCACCATGATCGCCTGGTGGAGCGACGTGGTGAAGGAGGCCAACGAGGGCGACCACACGCCGGTCGTCTCAGCTCGGCCTGCGCTACGGGATGATCCTGTTCATCGCCTCCGAGGTGATGTTCTTCGTCGCCTGGTTCTGGATCTTCTTCGAGATGGCGCTGTTCCACACCCACCGCGCGCTCTCGCCGGTCGACGACGTGGCGAGCGCCTGGAAGACCTGGCCGCCGAAGGGCGTCGAGGTGGTGCCGCCGTTCGAGCTGCCGCTGGTCAACACGCTGACGCTGCTGCTGTCGGGCACCACGGTCACCTGGGCGCACCACGCGCTGCAGACGGGCGACCGCAACGGCGCCAAGATCGGCCTGGTGCTGACCATCCTCCTGGGGATGCTGTTCACCTCGATCCAGGCGTTCGAGTACCACCACATCCTGGCCGACCAGCTGTTCTTCGGCCCGGACGCGCCGAGCTCGGGCCTCTACGGCTCGGCCTTCTTCATGGCGACCGGCTTCCACGGCTTCCACGTCATCATCGGGACGATCTTCCTGACGGTGTGCCTGATCCGGCTGCTGGGCGGCGGCTTCACGCCGCAGCGTCACTTCGGCTTCGAGGCGGCGGCCTGGTACTGGCACTTCGTCGACGTGGTGTGGCTGTTCCTCTTCACCTTCCTCTACTTCACCTTCGGCGCCGGCTGGGGGAAGTGAGCCAGGCGCGATGACCGAGGGGCGCGGCCCCGAGGGACACGACTCCGAGAAGCGCGGGCGGCGCCTCATCGCCGGGGCGCTCGGCAAGTGTCCCAACTGCGGGGACGGACCACTGTTCGCCGGCTTCCTGAAGGTCGCGCCGCGCTGCACGGCCTGCGGCTTCGACCTCGCCCGCGCCGATTCCGGCGACGGGCCGGCGGTGTTCGTGATCTTCATCGCCGGCTTCATGGCCGCGTTCGGCATTCTCTTCACCGAGATCGTCGTGCGCCCGCCGATCTGGGTGGAGTTCGTGGTCTGGCTGCCGCTCGCGGCCATCCTGTGCCTGGCGCTGCTGCGCCCGCTGAAGGGCCTGATGATCGCCGCCCAGTTCGCCAACCGCGCCTCCGAGGCCGGGCGGCATGACATCTGAGCGGCCGCGCTTTCCGGTCGGCCTCACCCTCGCCGCCGCCGTCGTCTTCGCGATCTGCGTCGGGCTCGGGGCTCTGGCAGCTGCAGCGAGCCGCCTGGAAAGCGCGCGAACTGGCGCGGATCGCCGCGCTGAAGGCCGCGCCGACGGTCCCGATCGGTCCGGCGCTGGCGAGGGCCGCGGCCGGTGCAGGATGCTTCGTTCACCCGCGTCGCCGCCGACTGCGCGGCCGGCAGCGCGCCGGCGCCCTACCGCCTGCACCACCGACAACAATGACTGGATCGCCCGCGCCCAGGCCATTTGCCGCCTCGCTGGCGGACCCTACGACGGCCTCCTCGTCGACCGCGGGGTTCTGGCCGGCAGCCGCGGCGCCGACGAGCGCGCCGACGACCGTGCTGCCGGCGCCGGCGCATGTCGAGGGCGTGCTCTACCGCACGAGCGCCGCGCCCCGCCGCCGGCCTGACGCGCCCCGCGCCCTACGTGCTGGTCGCCGAGCGCGAAACGCCGGCGCCGCCCAGCGTGGCGCCAGCGCCCTACCCGGACGCAGCGGGCAATCTCGCAGTACGTCGGCGCCTACGCGCCGACCTGGTTCGGCCTTGCCGGGGCGCTCGCGGCCATCTATGCGGCCATGCTCTGGCGCAGGCAGCACCCCAAACGATGAACTACGTCTCCACCCGGGGCGAGGCGCCGCCGGTCCCCTTCCTCGAGGCGGTGCTCGCGGGCCTGGCGCCCGACGGCGGCCTCTATGTGCCGGAAGCCTGGCCGCAGCTCACCGCCGCCGAGATCGCCGCCTTCGCCGGCCGGCCCTACGCCGAGGTCGCCGCGGACATCGTCGGCCGGTTTCGCGGGCGAGGCGATCGACCCGGCGACGCTCGCCGAGATGTGCGCCGACGCCTACGCCAGCTTCAGCCACACCGCCGTCGCGCCCCTGAAGCAGCTGGCGCCCGGCCGCTTCCTGCTGGAGCTGTTCCATGGGCCGACGCTGGCCTTCAAGGACGTGGCCATGCAGCTGCTGGCGCGGCTCTACGACCATGCGCTGGCGCGCGCAGGGGCGGCGGCTGACCATCGTCTGCGCCACCTCGGGCGACACCGGCGGGGCGGCGGTGGAGGCGTTCCGCGGCCGCGCCAACGTCGGCATCGTGGCCCTCTTCCCCGAGGGCCGCATCTCGGAGGTGCAGCGGCGGTTCATGACCACGGCGGACGACGACAACGTCGCCTGCCTGGCGGTGAAGGGGACGTTCGACGACTGCCAGGCGATGCTCAAGGCGATGTTCCGCGACGCGCAGTTCGCCCGAGGCGTCGACCTCTCCGGCGTCAACTCGATCAACTTCGCCCGCATCGCCGCCCAGAGCGTCTACTACTTCACCGCCGCCGTGGCGCTGGGCGCGCCGCATCGCCCGGTCGCCTTCGCCGTGCCGACCGGCAACTTCGGCGACGCCTACGCCGGCTACGTCGCGCACCGCATGGGCCTGCCGATCGAGCGGATCGTCGTGGCGGTCAACGCCAACGACATCCTGGCCCGGGCGCTGGAGACCGGCCGCTATGCGCGCGGCGAGGCGGCCGCCACATCCAGTCCCGCGATGGACATCCAGGTGGCCTCGAACTTCGAGCGGCTGCTACTTCGAGGCGACCGACCGCGACGCGCTGGAGACCGCGCGCGCCTTCGAGGCGTTCGCCGCGCAGGGCGCGATCGACATCCCGCCCCGCAGCCTGGCCGCCATGCGCAGCCTCTTCGTCGGCGCGGCGGTGGGCGAGGCGGAGGCGGCGCGCACCATCCTGGCAACCCTCAACGAGACCGGCGAGCTGGTCGATCCGCACACCGCCGTCGGCCTCGCCGCCGCCGCGCGCATCGGGCCGGCCGACCCGGCGACGCCGCTGGTGACGCTCGCCACCGCCCATCCGGCCAAGTTCCCCGAGGCGGTCGCCGCCGCCGCCGGCGTTGCGCCGCCGATGCCGGCCAGCGTTGCGCGGCGCGCCCAGCGGCGCCGAGCGCTTCGAGCCGATCGCCGCCGACGTCGCGGCCGCCAAGGCCTACGTCAGGGACTTTGCCTCGGTATGACGTTGACGCCGCCTTGCGCCCCCTCCGTCAGCCCGCTTCGCGGTCTGCCACCTCTCCCGTCGTCTGCGCGACGGTGGAGGAGATGAGCCGCGTGCACACGTTGGCGAACGGCGTGCGGGTGGTCGCCGACCCGGCGCCGGGCTTCCAGACGCTGGCGCTCACCGTGGCGGCCGGGCGCGGCGCGCGCTCGGAGGAGCGAGGCCGAGGCCGGCTGGTCGCACCTGCTGGAGCACATGGTGTTCAAGGGCGCCGGCCGAGCGCTCGGCGCGCGACATCGTCGAGGTGATCGAGGCGCGCGGCGGCTCGATCAACGCCGCCACCGGCTACGAGCGGACCAGCTTCCAGGTGCGCAGCCTCGCCGGCGGCCTGGCGCTCGGCCTGGAGGTGATCGCCGACCTGGTGCTGCGCCCGACCCTCGATCGCGGCGACCTGGCCCAGGAGGTCGGCGTGATCGCCCAGGAGATCGCCGAGGCCGCCGACACGCCGGACGACTTCGTCTTCGAGCTGGCGCAGGGCGCGGCGTTCGCAGGCCAGCCGCTCGGCCGGCCGGTGCTGGGGACCGAAGCCAGCATCGCGCGCCGCCGACCCGGCCGCGCTGGAGGCGTGGCGCGCGCAGCTCTACGCGCCGGACCGGCTGGTGATCAGCGCCGCCGGCGCGGTCGACGAGGACGAGCTCGTGGCGCTCGCCGAGCGGCTGTTCGGGGAGGCGGGATCGACCGGCGCGCCGTCGCCGTCGGCCGGGACCTTCGTCGGCGGCCGCGCCGGCGAGGCGCGGCGGCTGGAGCAGGCGCACGTGGTCTTCTACCTGCCGGGCGTCGGCGCGGCCGACCCCGACTACTTCGCCATGCGCATCTTCGCCGAAGCGCTCGGCGGCGGCATGTCGAGCCGGCTCTTCCAGGAGGCGCGCGAGCGGCTCGGGCCTGGCCTACGCCATCGACGCCTTCGCCGAGAGCTACCAGGAGACCGGCGTCGTCGGCGTCTACGCCGGCTGCGCGGCCAAGGACGCCGCGGGGCTGGCCGACGTGGTCGCGGCCGAGATCCAGCAAGCTGGCTGGGGGACATCGGCGAGGCCGAGCTCGCCCGCGCCAAGGCGCAGCTGAAGGCCGGCCTCTTCATGGCCCGCGAATCGCTGGCTGCCCGCGCCGAGCAGGCCGCCGCGCAGCTGCTCGTGTTCGGCCGGCTACTCAGCCCCGAGGAGATCGCCGCCGCGGTCGATGCGGTCACGCCCGAGGCGATCCGGCGCGCTTGGCGAGCGGCTGCTGGCGCCAAAGCTGACCGCGCCGGCCGTGCTCGGACCGGCGCGCGCGCTGGGCGCGGCCGACCGCTTTCACCAGGCGTTGTTCGGCTAACACTTGGCAAGCCGGCTCGGTCAGGCGCAAAAAGCCCGGCCATGGCTCTGCTGGACTGGATATCGTCCGACCACGACCTGAGGCTTCAGGGCGACGGCGTGCGGCTGCGGCCTCACCGCAGCAGCGATTTCGAGGAATGGGCGGCGCTGCGCGCCGGCTCCCGCGCCTTCCTGCAGCCCTGGGAGCCGACCTGGCCGGTCGACGACCTCACCCGCGCGCGCCTGGCGCCGGCGGCTCTCGGCCTACGCCCACGACATCGAGCGGGGCCTCGCCTATCCCGTTCCTGGTGTTCCGCGAGAGCGACAACGCCATGGTCGGCGGCATCACCCTCTCCAACATCCGCCGCGGCGTCGCCCAGATGGGCTCGATCGGCTACTGGGTCGGCCAGCCGTTCGCCCGGCAGGGCTACACGGTGGCGGCGGTCCGGGCGGTGACGCGCTTTTCGTTCGAGCGCCTCGGCCTGCACCGGCTGGAGGCCGCCTGCATCCCCTCCAACGAGCCCTCGCCGCGGCGTGCTGCTCAAAGCCGGCTTCACCCAGGAGGGGCTGGCGCGTGCTTATCTGAGAATTAACGGTATCTGGGAAGATCATCTCCTGTTCGGACTCGTCTCGCCGGCGCCGGCCAGCGAGCACAGAGGCGAGGACGTGCTGGTCTAGCACCGGGATCCGATCCCGGGTCTGGCCCCAGCGCCTCCGCCTCGGATCTGAGGAGGGGGATTGGCGTCGGCCGACAGGCTGGTCTGGGACGCGACGACCGTGCTCGAGGCTCTCGGCGCGGCCGACGCGGCGCTATGGGTGTGGGAGCCCGAGCGCGACCGGCTGCGGCTTTCCGGCGCATCCCGCGCGCTGGGCCTCGGCCCGCTCGCCCCCGAAGCCGCCTCCGCCGCCTTGCGCGCCCTCGTGCTGCCGCAGGACCGCGCCGCCGCCGAGGACATGCTGCGGGTGCGCGAGCCGGGCGCGGAGATCGCCGCGCGGCTGCGGATGCGCGGCGCCGAGCCCTGCCTCTGGCGCGGCGTCTGGCTGGAGGAGGGCCTGCGCGCCGCCGGCGTCGTCGCCCGCGAGATGCGCTTCACCGCCTCCGAGCGCGACACGCTGACCGGCCTCCTGGACCGCCGCAGCTTCGTGGCCCGCGCCCGCGAGCGGCTGACCCAGCCGGGCGCCTACGAGCTGGTGGTCGCCGACCTCAATCGCCTGCGCCGCCTGAACGAGGCGCTCGGCCACGAGCGCGCCGACCTGGTGCTGGCGGCGCTGGGCTCGCGCCTCGCCGCCGCCTTCCCGGAAGCGGCGCTGATGGCCCGCATCGGCGAGGACGAGTTCGCGGTGCTGACGCTGCAGACCGAGGCGCCCGGCGCCGAGACGTGCTGCGCGCGGCGATGGAGCAGCCGCTGCGGGTCGCCGGCTTCGACATCCATCCCGACCCTCTCGATCGGCGAGGTGACGGTCGAAGGCGGCGACGACGCGCCGGAGGCCGCCGAGCTGCTGCGCCGCGCCGAGCTGGCCATCGAGGCCTCCAAGGCCGCGGGCCGCGGCGCGCCCGCCGCCGCCTATGGCCGCGCGCTGGAGAGCGACGGGCTCTCGCGCCTGGCGCTGGAGGCCGACCTGCGCGGCGCGATCGAGCGCGGCGAGATCATGGCCTTCTTCCAGCCGATCGTGCGGCTCTCCACCGGCGAGCTTTCCGGCTTCGAGGCCCTGGCGCGCTGGCGCCATCCGCGCCGCGGCTTCCTCGCGCCCGACGACTTCCTGGGGCTGATGTCCGAGATGGGCATGATGGCCGAGCTCGGCTGTCACATGATGCGCGCCTCGGCCAGCCAGCTCGGCGCCTGGCGGCGCGCCCACCCGGCCGTCGACCACCTGACCTGCTCGGTCAACCTCTCCACCGGCGAGATCGACCGCGAGGGGCTGGTCGACGAGGTGGCCGACCTGGTGCGCCAGAACGGCCTGCGCCGCGGCTCGCTGAAGCTGGAGATCACCGAGAGCGACATCATGCGCGACCCCGACCGCGCCGCGGTGACGCTGCGCGCGCTGCGCGACGCCGGCGCCGGCCTGGCGCTCGACGACTTCGGCACCGGCTTCTCGTCGCTGATCTACCTGACCCGCCTGCCGTTCGACACGCTGAAGATCGACCGCTACTTCGTGCGCACCATGGCGGCCAACGAGGGCTCGGCGAAGATCGTCCGCTCGGTGATCCAGCTCGGCCAGGACCTGGCGCTGGAGGTGGTGGCCGAGGGGGTGGAGAACGGGGTGATGGCCCGCGCGCTCCTGGAGCTCGGCTGCGACTACGGCCAGGGCTACGGCTACGCCCCGGCGCTCTCGCCGCAGGAAGCCGAGGTCTACCTCAACGAATGCTACGCCGACGGCGCCGCGCCGGTGAAGGCGAAGGGCTGAGGGCCCGCGTCCCTCCCCTTCATGGCGAGGGTGGTCGCGCAGCGACCGGGTGGGGATGTCTCGAACGTCAACGACCGCCGCCGTGCGATCCCGCACTCCCCCACCCGGTCTCGCTCCGCTCGACCACCCTCCCCATGAAGGGGAGGGATTTAGGCCTCGCCGCTGATGTTCGACAGCTGGCCGGGGGTGACGCCGATCTTGGCCAGCGCGCGCGACCACTTGGTGGCGTGGTCGTCGCCGAAGATCAGGCTCTCGTCGGCGTCGCAGGTGAGCCAGGTGTTCGCCGAGATCTCCCGCTCCAGCTGGCCGCCGTCCCAGCCGGCGTAGCCCAGCGCCAGCAGCGAGCGGCGCGGGCGGCGTGTTGTGGCCGGCGATCGCCTCCAGCACCTCGCGGCGTCGCCGTCAGGCTGACGCCCGGCGATCACCGGCACGCTGGAGGTGCGGGCACATGTAGTCGTCGGTGTGCAGCACGAAGCCGCGGTCGCGCTCCACCGGGCCGCCCATCAGCACCAGGTCCTCCGGCAGCTCGATGGTGCGCTCGGCGATCTTCAGGCGCCTCAGCACGCTGCCGATCGACTGAGGCCCTCGACCGGGCGGTTCACGGTCAGGCCCATGGCGTGCTCGGCGTTGTGGGCGCAGAGGAAGATCACCGCCCGCTCGAAGCGGGGATCGCCGATGCCGGGCATGGCGACCAGCAGGCGGCCGGCGAGGAAGGCGTCGTCGGAGTCGGCCATGCCGCCATGATCGGGCTGCGCCGACGGCGGCTTTCAAGCCTCGGATCGCGGTGCGGCGGCTTGGCGCAGACGCCTGATCGATCCTATGTGCGTCACCTGCAACCCGCCAGGAGAGAGCCCCATGACGATCAAGGTCGGCGACAAAGTGCCGCACGCCACGCTTCACCACCTTCGGCCCCGACGGCCCCAAGCCGATCACCACCGACGAGCTGCTTCAAGGGCAAGACCGTGGCCCTGTTCGCCGTGCCGGGCGCCTTCACGCCCACCTGCTCGGCCCGCCACCTGCCCAGCTTCAAGCAGCACGCCGCCGACCTGAAGGGCAAGGGCGTCGACACCATCGCCTGCGTCTCGGTCAACGACGTCTTCGTGATGAAGGCCTGGGGCGAGAACCAGGGCGTCGGCGACGACATCCTGATGCTGGCCGACGGCAACGGCGACTTCACCAAGGCGGTGGGCCTGGAACTCGACGCCTCCCGCTTCGGCATGGGCCCGCGCTCGCAGCGCTACTCGATGATCGTCAAGGACGGCGTGGTGACGGAGCTCAACGTCGAAAGCGGCGGCGAGTACCGGGTCTCGTCGGCGGAGTACATGCTGGAGCAGCTGTGAAGCCCAACTCCGTCTCTGTCCCCCCTTCGGGGGGACGTCATCGCAACGCGATGACAGGGGGCCTCGGGCGCCGTGGACGTGGCCTTGGCGCCGGAGGCCCCCTTCGGCTTGGCATAGCCAAGCCGCTTCCCCCAGGGGGGAAGAGAGCGACCTTCTTCAAGCCCCCAGCGCCTCCGGCGTCGCGCGGAAGAGGTCCACCGAGCCTTGCGTCACGGCTGAGGTGAGGCCGGGCGCCTGGGCGAGCACCTGCTCGGCGAACACGCGGGCGAGGCCGATCTTGGTGCGGTAGTAGTCCGTGTCGGGCCATCGCCGGCGGCGAGGCGTGCGCGAGGCGGCCAGCGCCTGCCTTGCCCAGCATCCAGCCGCCGACCACGTCGCCCAGCAGCTTCAGGTAGGGCGTCGCGCCGGCCAGCGCGTCGGGCTGGGCGTGGCCGCGGCGCTCGATCAGCCAGCCGGTGGCCGACTGCACGGCCGCCAGCCCGGCCTCCAGGCGCGCGCCGATGGTGTGCAGCCAGGCGTCGTCGGCGCTCTTCAGCTCGGCGGCGGTCGGGAAGATGTCGTCGACCAGCTCGCGCACCGCCTGCGCCCTTGCCCAGCGCCAGCTTGCGGCCCATCAGGTCGATGGCGTGGATGCCGTTGGTGCCCTCGTAGATCGGCAGGATGCGGGCGTCGCGGTAGTACTGCGCCGCGCCGGTCTCCTCGATGAAGCCCATGCCGCCCTGCACCTGCAGCGCCGCCGAGGCGGCCTCGACGCCCATGTCGGTCGACCAGGCCTTGGCGATCGGGGTCAGCAGCTCCTGGCGCAGGCATGGCCGCGTCGCGGTCGACCGGGTTGGTCGGCGGTGCGTGCGAGGTCGGCGGCGACGGCGGTGGCGAGGCAGATGCCGCGCGCGGCCTCGATCTTGGCCTTCATCAGCATCAGCGTGCGGCGCACGTCCGGATGGTCGAAGAGCCGCGACGGATAGGTCGCCGGTCCAGGCCGAGCGGCCCTGCTTGCGCTCCAGCGCATAGGCCAGCGCCTGCTGGTAGGCGCGCTCGGCGATGGCGACGCCCTGCACGCCGACCTGCAGCCGCGCGGCGTTCATCATCACGAACATCGCCGCCAGGCCCTGCGTTCGGCGCGCCGACCAGCTCGGCCTTCGCGCCTTCGTAGAGCATGACGCAGGTGGGCGAGGCGTGGATGCCGAGCTTGTGCTCGATGGAGCCGCAGCGACAGGCTCGTTGGCCTCGCCGAGCGAGCCGTCCTCGTCGCACCAGGCGCTTGGGCGCCAGGAACAGCGAGATGCCGCGCGAGCCGGGCGGCGCGTCGGGCAGGCGGGCGAGCACCAGGTGGACGATGTTGTCCGCCATGTCGTGGTCGCCCCAGGTGATGAAGATCTTCTGGCCGGTGAGCCGCCAGGCCGTCGCCGTCCGGCTCGGCCGGGTGGTGAGCGCGCCGAGGTCCGAGCCGGCCTGCGGCTCGGTGAGGTTCATGGTCCCGGTCCACTCGCCGGAGACCAGCCTCGGCAGGTAGAGCGCCTTCTGGCGCGCGTCGCCGTTCTTCTCGATCGCCTCGATCGCGCCTTGGGTCAGCATCGGGCAGAGGCCGAAGCTGAGGTTGGCCGCCTGCATGATCTCGAAGACCGCGATCTCCAGCGCCTTCGGCATGCCCTGGCCGCCGAACTCGGGGTCGGCCGCCAGGCTGTTCCAGCCGCCGGCGGCGAACTGGCGATAGGCGTCGGCGAAGCCCGGCGCGGCGACGACACCGACCGTTCTCGTAGCGCGCGCCGGCCGTATCGCCCGACCGGTTCAGCGGCGCCAGCACGTCGCCGGCGAACTGGCCGGCGCGCGTCCAGCACGGCGGCCACTGTCTCGGCGTCGGCGGCCGGGAACGCGCCGGCCAGCCGGCCGAAGTCCGCGGCCTCCGCGAGGGCGAACGTGCAGGTCGCGAACCGGGGCTTTGTAGGTCATGGCCGTCCCTTCGAGCTTGCCTGCGCCTTCTAGCGCGGGCTTGCCGCCGCTGGGCAGTGGTTTTGCGCCCGCCGGAGCTCAGGGGTGCGAACGACGGTCGGATCACGGCTTCGTGATCTGAGGGAACATGCGCGGCTGAAAAACCGTCACGATCGACGCATCCTCTTGCCACGCAGAGGGATGATCCGTTGAAAGGGCCGCCATGACCCGGCGCCGATCGCTCGCTCTCGCCGCGCTCGCCCTCGCCGTTCCGCTGATGCGGCCGCCTCCGCGGCGTCGCCGACCTCCGACCTTCCGGGCGGCCACTATGTGCTGGACCCGCACCACGCCAGCCTGATCGCCCGCGTCAGCCACATGGGCGTCTCGCTCTACACGGTGCGGTTCGACACCCTCGACGCCAGCTTCGACTACGATCCCGCGCATCCGGAGCGCGACCCGGGTGACGGCCAGCGTCGATCCGGCCTCGCTCGACGTGAACGCCGACTACAGCAAGACACTTCGCCGAGGAGTTCCTGTCAGGCCAGCAAGTTCCCGACGCGCCACGTTCGTCTCGACTCAGATCCAGCCCGGCGCGGCAATCCGGGAACGATGACCGGCGACCTGACCCTGATGGGCGTCACCAAGCCGGTGACCTTCAACGTCACGCTGATCGGGACCGGCCACGAGGTGCTGCCGATCCCGCTCGGGCGGCGCGCCGCCGGCTTCGAGGCCACGACGACGATCAAGCGCTCCGACTTCGGCTCGACCTATCCTCGGCAACATGGTCGGCGACGACGTGACCCTGACGATCGAGGCGGAGTTCGAGAAGAAATGACCGCCGCCGCCCCCGCTCGCAGCCGGCGCGCCGGCCGGCGGCCACTCGGCCTATTCGTCCGTGGCGATCGCCCTGCACTGGCTGATCGCGGCGCTGATGCTGACCAACATCGGGCTCGCCTGGTACTTCAGCACGCTGAAGGGACCGGCCGAGGTCGCCCCGCTGCCCTGCACAAGTCGATCGGCATCACCGTGCTGCTGCTGACCCTGGTCCGGATCGGCTGGCGGCTGTTCAACCGGCCGCCGCCGCTGCCGGACGCACATGGCGACGGTGGGAGCGCTGGGCGGCGCGGGCGACGCACTACCTCTTCTACCTGCTGATGCTCGGCCATGCCGCTGTCGGGCTGGGCGATGGTCTCGGCGAGCCCGCTGATCAAGGTGCACCCGACCGTGCTCTACGGCGTCGTGCCCTGGCCGGCGGTCCCGTTCCGGCCGTCTCGACTCGCGACAGCTGCACGGCGCTGCGCAAGCTCTTCGGCCGCACCCACGCGACTGCTGGCCTGGGTCGCCTACGCCACCATCGCCCTGCATGTCGCCGCGGCGCTGAAGCACCACATCATCGACCGCGACGACGTGCTGGCGCGGATGCTGCCGCTGCTGCCGGGCCGGAGGGCCGCGCCATGAACCGACGCGCTCGTCCGCTGGCCGTCGCGCTGGCCGTCGCGCCTTCGCTGGCGCTGGCCGCGCCGCCGACCTGGAGCGGTCGACAAGGCCGCCTCGCGGCTGACGTTCTCCTCGAGCGTCAGCGGCGCGGCCTTCACCGGCAGCTTCAGCCGCTGGGACGCGGTGATCCACTTCGATCCCAAGGACCTCGCCCACTCCGACGTCGCCGCGACGATCGACATCGCCTCGGCCGTCGACCGGCAACGGCGACCGCGACGCCGAGCTGCCCGACCAGGACTGGTTCTGGACCAGCCACTTCCCGCGCGCGACCTTCGTGGCGCACGGCTTCAGGCGACCGGGCCCGGCCGCTACGCCGCGGCGGGCGTCCTGACCATCCGCGGGGTCGCCAAGCCTTTGACATTGCCCTTCAGCGCTCGCCATCACCGGCGCCGTCGGCGAAGATGAACGCCGCGGTCCAGCTGAACCGGCTGGCCTTCGGCGTCGGGCAGGGCGAGTGGACAGGCGACCGATACGGTGCCGGCGGGCGTGACCGTGAACATGCGAGCTGACGGCGCACCGGGCGCCGTAGCGCCTGACGCCGGGCGCGGCCGCGAGGCGCTCGCCGCCGGCGAGCTGGTCATCCTGCCCACCGAGACCGTCTACGGCCTGGCCGCCGACGCCGCCGATCCCGCCGCCGTGGCGCGGCTCTACGAGGCCAAGGGCCGGCCGCGCTTCAATCCGCTGATCGCCCATGTGGCGGACCTCGCCATGGCGGCGCGCGTCGCGCGGCTCGACGACCGCGCCCAGCGGCTCGCCGAGGCGTTCTGGCCCGGCCCGCTGACCATCGTCGCGCCGATCGCCGATGCGACGCCTGGTCTGCGACCTCGCCCGCGCCGGCCTCGACACCGTGGCTGTCCGCGCGCCGGCGCATCCGGTCGCGCAGGCGGTGATCGCCGCGTTCGGCCGGCCGATCGTCGCGCCGTCGGCCAACCGCTCCGGCCGTCCGAGCCCCACCACCTTCGCCGACGCGGTCGCCGAGACCGGCGCCGCCGCGGCGGTCGCGCTCGACGGCGGGCCCTGCGCGGATCGGCCTGGAGTCGACCGTCGTCTCGCTGCTGGACGGTCCGCCGCGGCTGCTGCGCCCCGGCGCGGTGACGCGGGCCGAGATCGAGCGGCTGGTCGGTCCGCTGGCCGAGGCCGACGCCGACGCCGCCCGCTCGCCGGGCCGCCTCGCCCGCCACTACGCCCCGGCCGCGCCGCTGCGGCTGGATGCCGACGCGCCGCGCGCCGGGCGAGGCCTACCTCGCGTTCGGTCCGGCGCCGCAGGGCGCCGCGCGTCTTCAACCTCAGCCCCACCGGCGACCTCGCCGAAGCCGCCGCGCGCCTGTTCTCGGCCCTGCGCGCCGCCGACGCGCTTCGCCCCACCGCCATCGCCGTCGCCCCGATCCCCGAGGACGGCCTCGGCGAGGCCATCAACGACCGCCTCCGCCGCGCCGCCGGCTACGTGGGCTGAAGCGCGGAGGTAATGCTGGACCTCGTCGATCTCTGGGATGCCAGTTGGCCAGAGCGCATCCCAATCCCGCTTGGTCATCGGTGTGACCTTGCGCTTGTCGAGACCGACGGCGCGCCGGAACCTCTCCGTCGCGGCACGCATCTCTTCCAGGGTTGGCCGTCGACTGGGTCGCGCTGGCAGACGCGCGGGCTGCTGATCGAGAGCGTCTTCGATCACCGCCGTCAGGGACTTGCCCTCCACGCGTGCAAGTTCACGGGCCTTGCGCTCGACCCTCGGATTACTGACGGAGATACCCATGCGTCACTCCTGCCGTGACGCACCGGTATACGGCGGAGAGCCGATCGGAGCTATCCTCGCGCCATGACCCTCGCCCGTCGCCGCCGACGTGATCTCGCGCCTGAAGAGCGTGCTGGGCGAGGGCGGCTGGAGCCGGATCCCGACCGGCTGGCGCCCAAGCTGGTCGAGTGGCGCGACCGCTGGAGCGGTGACGACGCCGCTGCTGGCGCTGCCGAGAGTCCACCGCCGAGGTCGCCGCCGTCGATCGGCGTCTGCGCCGAAGTCGGGGACGGCGATCACCCCGCAGGGCGGCAACACCGGCCTGGTCGGCGGGCAGATCCCGCACGGCGAGATCCTGCTGTCGCTGGAGACGCATGCGGGCGGTGCGCGAGGTCAACGCCGACGACGACGTGCTGGTGGCCGAGGCCGGCCTGACACTGGCCGAGGCGCACGACGGCGGCCGAGGCGGCGCGGCGGCGCTTTCCGCTCAGCCTCGCCTCGGAAGGCTCGGCGACCATCGGCGGGCTCGTCTCCACCAACGCCGGCGGCGTCGCGGTGCTGCGCTACGGGACCATGCGCCATCTGGTGCTGGGGCTGGAGGCGGTGCTGCCGAACGGCGAGGTCTGGAACGGCCTCAAGCGCCTGCGCAAGGACAACACCGGCTATGACCTCAAGCAGCTGCTTATCGGCGCGGAGGGCACGCTGGGCGTCGTCACCGCCGCGGCGCTGAAGCTGTTCCCGGTACTGGCCTCGCGCGCCGTGGCCATCGCCGGCGTCGAGCAGCCCCGCCGCGGCGGTCGGCGCTGCTGGCGCGGGCCAAGGAGGCTTCGGGCGGCGCGGTGGAGAGCTTCGAGCTGATCGGGCCGGCTGGGGATCGAGCTCGCCTTGCGCCACATCCCCGGCAGCCGCGAGCCGCTGGAGAGCCGGCCGCCCTGGTACGTGCTGATCGAGATCGCCAGCGGCGAGCCGGGCGCGGCCGAAGCGGCGATGGAGCGGCTGCTGGAGGCGGGCGATGGAGGCGGACCTGGTGCCCGACGCCGCCATCGCCCAGACCGGCGACGCAGGCCAAGGCGTTCTGGGCGCTGCGCGAGAACCAGTCGGCCGCCCAGAAGAGCGAGGGCGCGGCCTGGAAGCACGACGTCGCCGTGCCGGTCTCGCGCATCGCCGAGTTCATCGAGACGGCCGGCGACGCGCTCCAGGCGCGCTGGCCCGGCGTGCGCATCGACGCCTTCGGCCACGTCGGCGACGGCAACATCCACTACGACGTCCTGTCCGCGCCGGGCGGCGACGCCGCGGCCCACAACGCGCGTGCGCGAAGACGGCCGCGCACCTCGTGCACGACATCGTCATGGGCCTGGAGCGGCTCGATCTCGGCCGAGCACGGGCTCGGCACGATGAAGACGGCCGAGGCGCTGGGCTACAAGAGCCCGGTCGAGGTCGCCGCCCAGCGCGCGCATCCGCGCAGCGCTCGATCCCAAGCGGATCATGAACCCGCGGGTGCTGTTCTAGCCGGCGCCCTCAGTCGGCCCCGTCCGATTCCCTGACCTGGAAGCCGACGATCACCGGATCGACGCCGCTGGGCGACTTGAAGAGCGCGGTCTGGGCGACCAGGACGCGGTCGCCGTAGTGGTAGACGTCGGTTAGCCGCGTGGTCGTGCCGGTGCTGTCGGTCTTGGCGTCCCACGCGCTTCAGCTCGACGAGCTGCGGCGGGTCGGACGGGATGATGCCGCGGAACTCGGCGATCTGCTCCTCGGTCGTCGGGTTCTTCAGCTCGTGCGCCAGATGGGGGTCGGCGTCGAGATCGGCGCCGCGCCGAACGTCGTCGAAGAAGGCGCGCGCGATCGACTCGGCGGCCGGGTCGAGCGTCGGCGCGGGCGGCTTGCAGGCAGCGAGCGCCAGGACGATGAAGACGGCGGCGAATTGCATCAGCCAGCCTCCTCGCGAGATGCCCGGAGGCTCGCGCCGAACCCGTTAGCAGTCCATTGCCGCGCCCATTGCCGCTTTCGGGCGCCGCCGGCTTAAGGATGCCCCGCCGCAGCAGCATCGGAGGCGAGGATGGCCACAGGGTACGGACTTAAGGGCCAGGCGGCGGTCGTCACCGGCTCGACCAGCGGGATCGGCCAGGCGCTGGCGCGCAGCCTGGCCGCCGAGGGGGTCGACGTCGTGCTGAACGGCTTCGGCAATGCGGCCGCGATCGAGGCGGCCCGCGCCGAGCTGGCTGCGACGTCGGCGTGCGCGTGCTCTACCACGCCGCCGACATGACGCGGCCCGCCGAGATCGCCGACATGGTGGCTTTCGCGCACCGCGAGCTCGGTCGGCTCGACATCCTGGTCAACAACGCCGGCGTCCAGCACGTCGCGCCGATCGAGGAATTCCCGACCGAGAAGTGGGACCAGATCATCGCCATCAACCTCTCGTCGGCCTTCCACACGACCCGCATCGCCTGCCGATCATGAAGGCGGCAGGGGCGCGGGCGGATCGTCAACATCGCTTCGGCGCACGGGCTCGTCGCCTCGCCGTTCAAGTCGGCCTACGTCGCGGCCAAGCACGGCATCCTCGGCCTCACCAAGACGGTGGCGCTGGAGGTCGCCGAGCAGGGCATCACCTGCAACGCGATCTGCCCGGGCTACGTGAAGACCCCGCTGGTGGAGAGCCAGATCGCCGACCAGGCCAAGGCGCGCGGCATGACCCCCGATGAGGTGATGCGGAACGTGATCCTGGCCGCCCAGCCCACCAAGCAGTTCGTGGCGTTCGACCAGCTGGCGGGCCTGCTGCTCTACCTGGTCAGCGACCTCGGCGCCTCGGCCAACGGCGCCGCGCTCTCGATCGACGGCGGCTGGACGGCGGCGTGACGCCGCGCGCTGGATTGACCAGCCGGCCGGCGCAGTGGAAGTCGTGGCCGGCGTAAGATCGGAGAGCCAGGCATGAGCCGGGGCGCGGTTCCAGCCAGATCAATCTCGTCGTGCACGACATGCACGAGAGCCTGGCTTTCTACCGCCGGCTCGGCCTGGACGTCCCTGACGAGCGCGGTCTGGGAGAGCGGCGGCCACGCTCATCACGCCAGCGGCCGAGACCGGCGGCGAGGTCGACCTGGAGTTCGACAGCCAGCGGCTTGCGCAAGCCTACAACGAAGGCTTCGCCGCCGAGCGGGGCCGCGTGGTTATCGGCGTCGGGCTGGAAAGCCGCGAGGCCGTGGACGCGCTCTGGCGCGCGCTACTGGCGGAGGGGGCGCAGGGCCTGCAGCCGCCCTTCGACGCGTTCTGGGGCGCCCGCTACGCGATCGTCGAGGACCCGGACGGCAATCCGGTCGGCCTGATGAGCCCGGTCGACCCGGCCCGCCGCTCGGCCCCGCCGGAGCTCTGAGTGGCGGTCTACACCGACATCAGCGACGCCGAGCTTGAGGCGTTCCTCGCGCGCTACGACCTCGGCGCGCCGCTCTCGTTCAAGGGCATCGCCGAGGGGGTGGAGAACTCCAACTTCCTGCTGGAGACCGACCGCGGCCGCTATTTCCTGACCATCTACGAGCGCCGCGTGCGCGCCGAGGACCTGCCGTTCTTCCTCGGCTTCATGCAGCACCTGGCGCGGCACGGCTTTCCGAGCGCCACGCCGATCGCCGATCGGCGACGGGCGGCTGCTGCGGCGAGCTGCGCGGCAAGCCGGCGGCGCATCGTCTCGTTCCTGACCGGGCATTTCGGTGCGCCGACCGACGCCCGCCCACTGCCGCGAGGCCGGCATGGGCCTCGCCTGGCTGCACCAGGCCGGGCGCGGGCTTCGCCGGGCGCCGGGTCAACGACCTCGGCCATCAGGCCTGGGTCGGCCTCTTCGAGCCGCTGCGTGAGCCGGCCGAGGCGCTGAAGCCGGGCCTGGCCGGCGTGATCGAGGGCGACCTGCTGCGCGTCCTCGGCAGGCTGGCCCGACGGCCTGCCCGAGGGCGTCATCCACGCCGATTATTTCCCCGACAACGTCTTCTTCCGCGGCGAGGCCGTTCGCCGGCGCGATCGACTTCTATTTCGCGGCTGAAGGACGCGCTGGCCTACGACATCGGCGTCGCGCTGAACGCCTGGTGCTTCGAGCCGGACGGCAGCTTCAACGTCACCGCGGCCCGCGCCTTCGTCGCCGGCTACGAGAGCCGGCGGCGGCTGTCGCCGGAGGAGCGGGCGGCGCTGCCGAGTCCTGGCCCACGGCGCGGCGCTGCGCTTCTTCCTGACCCGGCTGCACGACTGGGGGGCGACGCCGGCGGGCGCGCTGGTGCAGGCCCAAGGACCCGCTGGAATACGAGCGCAAGCTCGCCGTGCACCGCGCGGGCGATCGCACCTGTTCGAGGCCGCGCCGTGAGCCGGGCCGCGCCCGAGGTGATGATCTACACCGACGGCGCCTGCCGGGGGAATCCGGGGCCGGGCGGCTGGGGCGCCGTGCTGATGTCCGGCGGCGCACGAGCGCGAGATCTGGGGCGGCGAGGCGGCCACCACCAACAACCGCATGGAGCTCACCGCCGCCATCGAGGCGCTGGGGGCGCTGAAGCGGCCCTGCCAGCGTCGAGCTGCACACCGACAGCAAGTACGTGCAAAGCGGCATCACCGAGTGGCTGTCGCTCTGGAAGGCGCGCGGCTGGCGCACGATGAGCAAGGGCGCGGTGAAGAACGAGGACCTCTGGCGGCGGCTCGACGAAGCGCGGCTGCGCCACGAGGTGGACTGGCGCTGGGTGAAGGGCCACGCCGGCCACGAGCTCAACGAGCGCGCCGACGCCCTGGCCCGTCGCGGCCTCGAGGAGATCGAGGCGCGGCTGTAGATAGTTCGTTATCGAACTACTATTAGTTCATCGTCGAACTAATAAGGTCAAACACGGATGGCGGAACTTCGCGAGCGGCCCGACGTCGCCTTCTTCGCCCGCGTCGGCGCGATCGAGCGGCTGGCGGGGCAACGACTGGAGCGCGCGCTGGACCAGGGCCTGTCGTCGGCCGGGCTGGCGGTGCTGGAGCGCCTGGCCGCCGCGCCGGCGCCGCCGACGCCGCTCGAGCTCGCCGCCGGCCTAAGGCTCTCCAAGCCCGCCATGACCCACACCCTGCAGCGGCTGCAGGGGCGCGGGTTGGTGTCGATCTCGGGGGATACGCGGGACGGGCGGCGCAAGCGCGTGGCGATCACAGAGACGGGCGTGGCGGCGCGGCGGGCGGCGCTCGCCGCCGTGCGGCCGCGGATCGAAGCGGTGCGCGAGGCGTTCGATCCGGCGGAATTCGCCGCCGCGCTGCCATTCCTGGAGCGGCTGGCGACCTGGCTGGCCGCGCATCCGTAACGGCGCCATTCTTGCTCGCCAGCGTTCCAAGGAGCAGCGCATGGGACCGATTGATCCGATCCGACCGGTGAGGCTGATCCGGCGCGAACGGCCGAAGGCCGAGGACGCCGAGCCGGCGACGCAGCCGACCGTCAACGTGACGGTGAACGTCGGCGCGCCCGCGCCGCCGCCCGCGACGCCCTACCAGCCGCCGACCAACCTCGACGCCCACCTGATCGCCCAGGGCGCGCGCACCCGCGGCCTGCGCGGCGGCCAGACGGTGCTCGACACCGCGCGCAGCACCTACCTGGAGACCGAGTACTCCGGCCCCAACGACCGCCGCGCCAACGCCGGCCGCATCACCAAGACCGAGGCCTAAGGCCGGGCCGGCCGCAGCCGCGCCGCGCTCGCCGCCACGATGACGAGCATCGCCGCGACCGCCAGCAAGGCCGCCGGCAGGCCCGCGAAGTTGGCGACGAGGCCGATGCCGGCCGGGCCGGCTAGGATGCCGGCGTATCCCAGCACCGAGACCGCCGCCACCGCGTTGGCCTCGGGCATCGAGGTCTGACGACCCGTGAGGGTGAAGAGGGCGGGCACGACGTTGGCGCAGCCCGCGCCGACCAGCGCGTAGCCGGCGACCGAGAGGATCCACGACGGCGCCAGGGCCGCGAACGCCAGCCCCGCGGCAGCGATGAGCGCGCCCAGCGCCACCGTACGCACGAGGCCGGTGCGCGCGACCAGCCCGTCGCCCAAGAGGCGGCCGCCGGTCATCGTCGCCGAAAAGGCGGCGTAGGCGAGGCCGGCTTGGGCCGCGTCGGCGTGGCGGACCCAGCGCAGCAGCACCGCGCTCCAATCCAGCGCCGAGCCCTCGGTGAGGAAGACCACGAAGCAGAAGACGCCGATCAGCAGCACCGCCCCGTGCGGCAGGGCGAAGGCCGGTCCGGATTCGTCGGCGCGCGTCGCCAGCAGGCCCGGGCGCGAGGCCAGCGTCGCCGCCAGCATCACCGCGGCAGTCGCCAGCGTCGCGGCGAAGGAAGAGACGCCGAGGCCGATCAGGCCGCTAACCGCGCCGGCGCCGGCGATACCGCCCAGGCTGTAGAGCGCGTGGAAGCCGGACATCAGCGGCCGGCCGCTCTGCCGCTCCACCACGATCGCCTGCATGTTGATGACGCAGTCGACCGAGCCGAGGCCGGCGCCGAACAGGAAGAGGGTCGCCGCCATCAGCGGCGCGGCCGGCGCGAGGACGAGCAGCGGGAACGTGAGGCAGATCGCGAGGCCGCCGGCCACCAGAACGACCCGGCAGCCGAAGCGAGCGGCCAGCGCGCCCGCGAGCGGCATGGCGAGGATCGAACCGGCGCCGAGGCAGAGCAGGATCAGTCCCAGGCCGCCGTCGGAGAGGGCGAGCCGCTGCTTGGCGAACGGCACCAGCGGCGCCCAGGCGCCGGCGGCCAGCCCGATCACGAAGAACATGATCCGCGTGGCGCGCCGCTGGCCCGGACCCGCCGCGTCGGGCGGCCCGGCGGGCGAAGCGGCGGCTATTCGGCCACCATCGGCTTCGGCGCAGCCTGCGGCTCGTGCTCGATCGGCCCGTCCTTCGGGCGTGATCAGGCGGGCGAGCTTGGGACGCAGCCACGACTCGAAGTCGTCGACGAACTCGTAGACCACCGGCACCAGCACCAGGGAGAGGGCCGTCGAGGTGATCAGGCCGCCGATCACGGCCACGGCCATCGGCTGGCGGAACTCCGAGCCCTCGCCGATGCCGAGCGCCGTCGGCAGCATGCCGGCCATCATGGCGAGCGTGGTCATGACGATCGGCCGGGCGCGCTCGCGGCACGCTTCCATCAGCGCCTCGCGCTGGCTGGCGCCGGCGCGTTCCCGTTCGATCGCGTACTCGACCAGCAGGATGGAGTTCTTGGCGGCGATGCCCATCAGCATGAAGAGGCCGATCATCGACGGGATCGACAGCTCCGAATGCCAGAGCAGCAGCGCGATCATGGCGCCGGCGACGCACAGCGGCAGCGCCGAGAGGATGGTCAGCGGTTTGAAGAAGCTGCCGAACAGCAGCACCATCACGCCGAAGACGAGGCCGATGCCGGAGAAGAGCGCGATCCCGAAGCCGACGAAGAGCTGGGTCTGCGCCTGCTGGCTGCCGATGTTCTTCTCTTCGACGACGCCGGTCGGCAGGTGCTTCATGATCGGCAGATTGTCGACCTCGCGCAGCGCGTCCGAGAACGTGGCGCCGTTGGTGAGGTCGGCGAGGATGATGATGTCGTCGCGCCTGTCGTAGCGGGTGATCTCGGCCGGCCCGGCCTGGAAGTAGACGTCGGCGACGCTGCCGAGCGTGGTGAGCCCGCCGTTGGCCGTCGGCACGCGCAGGTCGCGCAAGGTCGGCAGGCTGGTGCGGGCGCTCTCCGGGAAGCGGACGCGGATCGGGATGCGGCGATCGCCGAGGTCGAGCTTGGCGACGTTGGCGTCGATGTCGCCCACCGTGGCGACGCGCGCCACCTCGGCGATGGTGTCGGCGCTGACGCCGAGCCTCGCCGCGTCCTCGGGGCGCGGTCGGATGATCACTTCAGGGGCGGGCGGCGAGGTGGCCGGACGCGGGTCGGCCAGCGTGTGCAGCCCCGCCATCTGGCGCTGCAGCTCGAGCGCGGCCGAGTCGAGGTTCTCGCCGCTGGCGCTGGAGAGGGTCACCTGCACGGTCGCGCCGCCGAAGTTCTGGCCCTGCATCGTGACCCGCGCGTCGGGGATGTCGTGGAAGTAGGGCCGGAGGCGATCGCGGATCTGCGGCACCTTCGCGGCGCGATGCGCCTTCAGCACCGCAATGGCGCTGCCCGCGGTGACGCCGGTCCCCGACGGGGCGCCGAACTGGCCGGCGTTGGAGGAGCCGACGGTCGTGAAGACGTGCTCGGTCTCCGGCTGCTTCGCCAGGAGGTCGGCGAGGCGCGCGATGACCAGGCGCGTGTCAGCGATCGTCGAGCCGGGCGGGGTGTCGGCATCGGCCTCGTAGAAGTTGGGATTGCCTTCCGGCTGCAGCCCTTTGGGCACCACGCCCACCGCCAGCACCACCGATAGGATGAAGACGCCGAAGCCGATCATCGAGGCGACGATGCGGTGATCGAGCGCCCAGCGCAGGGAGCGCACATAGACCGCCGGCAGCGGCGCGCGCGGCCTGGCGGACTTGGGCTTCAGGAAGTAGGCGGCGAGCAGCGGGGTCAGGAGGCGCGCCACCACCAGCGAGAACAGCACCGCCACCGAGACGGTGAGGCCGAACTCCTTGAAGAACTGGCCTGGGATGCCGGGCATGAACGAGACCGGCGCGAACACCACGACGATGGCCGAGGTGGTCGCCACCACCGCCAGCCCGATCTGGTCCGCGCCCTCCATCGCGGCCGCGTAGGGCCGCATGCCGGCGGTCACCCGTTTCTCGATGTTCTCGATCTCGACGATGGCGTCGTCGACGAGGATGCCGATCACCAGGGTCAAGGCCAGCAGCGAGACGAGGTCGAGGCTGAATCCCGCCAGCGCCATGAAGGCGAACGCCGGGATCAGCGAGACCGGCATGGCGACCGCTGTGACCGCTGTCGCGCGCCAGTCGCGCAGGAACAGCCAGACCACAAAGGCGGCCAGCGCCATGCCCTCCAGCATCGTCTCGCGGGTGGCCGCGAAGCTGCCGCGGGTAGAGTCCACCGCCGAGAAGATCTTGCGGACCACGATCTCGGGGTGGCTGGGCGGCGAGGCCTGCGCAACGCCGTGCGTCAGGCCGAGCGCGGCGTCGACGCCATCTTCGGTGGAGACGTCGCTGGCCTCCTTGGTCTTGGTGACGTTGAAGGCCACCACCGGCCGGCCGTCGAACTTGGCCTCCGATCGCACCTCGGCGGTGCCGTCGCCGACGTCGGCGACGTCGGCGAGCTTGACGAAGCGGCCGCCGCTCGCCGGGAAGGAGAGGTTGCGGATCTGGTCGACGGTGGTCGCCGCGCCCAGCACCCGCAGCGTCTGCTCGCGCCCGCCCACCTGCACCCGACCGCCGGCGGCGTCCTGGCTCACCGAGGCGAGCGCCTGGTTGATCTGCGGCGCGGTGACCCCCTGCGCGGCCATCCGCACCGGATCGATGATGACGTTGATCTCGCGGTCGACGCCGCCGACGCGCCCGACCTGGCCGACGCCCGGCGTCGCCTGCAGCGAGCGCGACAGGTCGTTGTCGACGATCCAGGAAAGGTCGGCCGCCGACAGGGTGACGCCAGGCGCCGGCGTCACCGCGTAGGTGATGATCGGCTGGTCGTCGAAGCTGACCTGCTCGACGGTCGGCGGGTCGATCTCGCGCGGCAGCTGCGCACGCACCGCCTCGACCTTGGCGCGGACGTCGTCGGTCGCCTTCTGAAGATTGGTGCCGATGTTGAACTGGATGCGGGTGACGGACGAGCCCTGCGTCACCACCGAGGCCATCGACTGGACGTCGGTGATCCCGGAGACGGCGTCCTCGACCTGGCGGGTGACCTGGGTCTTCAGTTCCTGCGGCGCGGCGCCCGACTGCGTGACGGTGACGATCACCAGCGGGAACTCGATGTTCGGGTAGTTCTTCACCGGCAGGGTGAAGTAGGAGACGATCCCGGCCAGCACGAGCGCGATGAACAGCACCGCTACCGGCGTCGGGTTGCGGATCGCCCAGGCGGAGATGCGCAGCTGGCGCGCCCCGCCGCCGCCGCCCGGGCCCGGGTGCAGGATCGTCATGAGCCGGCCGCCGTCCAGTCCGGCTTCACGTAGTCGCCCGCCAGCAGTTGCGCGCCGGCCTTGGCGACCACCACCGAACCCACCGGCGGCCCGGTCAGCAGCTCCACATAGCCGCCGCCGCGATCGCCGGTGCGGACCGCGACCTGGGCCACCTTGCCATCGGCGCCGACCACCATCACCGAGGCGCCGTTGGCGTCGTAGCGGATGGCGGTCTCCGGCAGCGCCGGGGCCGCGCGGCTGAAATCGATGAAGCTCGCCCGGGCGTAGCCGCCGGAGCGGATGTCCGAGCGCACCGGCAGACTGATCCGCACCTTGCCGAGCCGGGTGTTGGAATCGACGCTGCGGGCTGACCAGCCGCACGACGCCGTCCGCGGTGGAGTCGTCGGCGAGCGTCACCTTGGCGCGCACGCCCGGATGCATCTTGCCGAAGTCGGCCTCGGCGACGTCGGCGTTGAGCTCGATCTGGCCGTCCTCGGCCATCACGAACCAGGGCTGGGCGGCCGCCGCCGGAGATGTCGCCGAGGTTGACGTTGCGCTGGATGACCTGGCCGGAAACCGGCGCGCGCACGACCATGTGGGCGAGCCGGGTCTGCATCTCCTTCACCGACGCCATCTGCGCGGTGACGCTCGGCCTGCGCGCTGGTGGCCGCATAGAAGCGCTGCTGCAGCGCCTCCTCGGCGATGACGCCCTGGTTGTCGAGGCCGCGCACCCGGGCCGCCTCCTTCTCGCGCTCGGCGGCGTTGGCCTTCTGCTCGGCGGCCAGCGCCAGCTGCTGGTCGAGCTGGGCGCGCAGGATCGAGGAATCCATCTCCGCCAGCGGCTGGCCGGCTTTCACCCAATCGCCCTCGTCGACGTAGAGCCTGGAGACCCGGTAGCCGGCAAGGTCGGGGTTGATGGCGACCTGGTTGCGCGGGATCAGGATGCCCGAGGTGACGATGCCGCCGGCGATCGGACGCATCTCGACGCGCACCACGCTGACCGCCCGCGCCGCCTGCGCAGGCGTCGGCGGCGGCCTTGGCGGCGCAGGCCGCCAGACCCAACGCGCCATGCGCGGCGGCCATCGCCCATCTCGCCATCGTCGCAAGCCGTCTCATGGCGAACGGGAGGCCGTTTCTGTTGTCTGATAGTCCCATCCGCCGCCGAGCGCCTTATAGGTCTGTACTGCACGGCGCAACGCCTGCACCCGCTGCCCGGTGAGCAGCCGTGCGGTCGGTGCGCCAGGTCTCCTCGGCCGCGAGGACCGCGGTCACGTCGTCGATTCCGAGATCGTAGCGGAGCCGCCCGTCGTCATAGGCGCGGCGGGCCCGCGCCTCGCCGTCCTCCAGGATCTTCATCCGCCGCTCGTCGGAGGCGAGCTCGACGAGGGCGTTCTCCGCGTCGCCATAGGCGTTCTTCACCGCCTGCTCGTAAGCGATCACCGCCTCTTCGGTGCGCGCGCCCTGGGCCTTGGCGTCGGCCAAGAGGCGCGGGATGTCGAGCACCGGCTGGTCGAGGTTGACGCCGAGCGACCAGTAGTGGGTGGTGGTGGTCTGCTGCTGCGGCGCCAAGATCAGCGGGATCAGGCTGACCAGTCCGACGCCGGGGGCCACCTCGCGCGCCAGCCCCAGCGCCGGCACGAAGGTCAGGTTGGGGAACAGCTCGTCCTTGGCGAGCGCTGTGCGGATGCGCGGCCGCGCGCATCTTCTCGTCGGCCTCGCGCACGTCGGGCCGGCGCTCGAGCAGCTCGCCCGGCACCGCCTTCGGCAGCGGCGGCGCGTCGGGGACGTCGGCGACCGAGCGGCAGGTTCTCGACCGGCTCGGCCCCTCGTCCGATCAGGATCAGCAGCGTGCGCTGCGGCGGCGTGCTCCTGCGCCTCGAGGCCGTCTATCTGCGACCTGGCCTGGGCGAGGTCGCCGGCGATGCGGTCGGCGTCGGAGCGCGGACCGAGGCCATGCTCGGCCTTGACCTCGGCGCTGTTGAGCAGCCCGGCCTCGATCTGCACCTGCTCCTTCGCGTCCTCGATCTGGATCGCCAGCCCGCGCGCCACGAAGTAGCTGTCGGCGACGTCGGCGACCAGGGTCGCGCGGGCGGCCTCGATGTCGAACCGTGTCGCGGCGTAGTCGGCCCGCACCGCCTTGCGCTCCTGGTTGAGCGCGCCGAGGAAGTCGATCTCCCAGCTGGGCTTGAAGTCGGCGTGCAGGTTCTCGGTGACGCCGCCGACCGGGATCAGCGACGACGGCGCCCCGCCGATCGGCTTGGTGACCTCGCGGCTGGCGCCGCCGGTGATGTCGCCGGTCGGGTAGGTCTGCCAGATGCGCTGCTTTTCGACCGCGCCGGCCTCCCGCAGCCTGGCGATCTGGGTCTTGACGTCGGGGCTGCCGGACAAGGCCTGCGCCTCGAGTTGGTTCAGCTCCTCGTCGCCGAAGATCAGCCACCAGCGGTCGAGCTGCTGGATGCTGAGGTCGCCGAGTCCCGGCTGGCGCCTCGAAGGCCTGCGGCAGGGTGAGATCGGGCTTGCGCGCGCCGGAGGCGCACGCGGTCAGCGCCAGCGCGGCGGCGCCGGAGAGCAGGATCGTCGCGGCGCGACCGATCTTCACCGCTGGCTCCCATGAGCAAGGCGAGCGTCGAATCATCGGAGAATAAGGCAAATCCCCGCGCGCCATCCCCCCCGCGCGCCGCATGACATATGCGTCCGCGCGTGCGATTGCATCCCCATGTTTCAGTTCGCCGCACGCGTGCGGCGATGCGGCAACAGGCTTCAGTGGAGCGAGCGGGGTCGCGAGACGTGGCTGGAAGCATCAGGATCGGCGTCGGCGGCTGGACCTTCGAGCCCTGGCGCGGCGTCTTCTACCCGAAGGACCTGAAGCAGAAGGACGAGCTCGCCTACGCGAGCCGCCATCTGACCGCGATCGAGATCAACGGCACCTACTATTCGACCTTCAAGCCCGACAGCTGGAGGAAGTGGCGCGACGAGACGCCGGAGGGCTTCGTCTTCGCGGTCAAGGGCTCGCGCTTCACCACCAACCGGCGCGAGCTCGCCAGCGCCGGCGAGTCGCTGGAACGCTACTTCGCGCAAGGGGTGCGCCGAGCTCGGCGAGCGGCTGGGGCCGTTCTTCTGGCAGCTGCCGCACACCAAGAAGTTCGATGAAGCCGACCTCGACGCCTTCTTCTCGCTGCTGCCGAAGCAGCTGGACGGCATCCGCCTGCGCCACGCGCTGGAGCCACGGCACGACAGCTTCTGCACGCCGGCCTACCCGGCGCTGCTTGCGCAAGCACGGGATCGCCAACGTCTACGCCAGGCACAACCGCTATCCGGAGATCGCCGACCTGGCCGCGGACTTCGTCTACGCGCGGCTGCAGACCGGCGACGATGCGGTGGAGACCGCCTATCCGCCCGCCGAGCTCGACGGCTGGGCCGGCGCGGCTGAAGACCTGGGCCGCCGGCGGCGCGCCGGACGACCTGCCGATCATCGACAAGAGCTACGACGCCCCGCAGACGCCGCGCGACGTCTTCGTCTTCATCATCCACGAGGGCAAGATCCGCGCCCCCGCCGGCGCGATGGCGCTGATCGAGCGCTGCGCCTAACACGCTTGCCATAACCCCGTTCCCGGTGATTAATGCGTAGCGACACTCCGCGTTTTCCACGACGGGGCGCCCCGGAGGCCTCAGGACCCATGCCCAAGCTCGCAGACCGCTATCCGTTTCCCGCGCCGGAAGGCTCCAACTGGAAGGTGCCGCAGGACTTCGACGTCACCTTCAACTGGGACTACGACGAGGGCCGCGCCACCATGATGGGTCTCTACCGCAAGGGGGTGGAGATGCAGTGGAACGCGGAGACGCGGATCGACTGGAGCCAGGAGCTCGACGAGGAGAACCCCGAGCAGCTGCCCGAGGAGATGCTGCCGATCTGCGGCATGCCCGACTACGAGAAGATGTCGGCCAAGGAAAAGGCCAAGGTCCGCCGCCACTTCCAGGGCTGGCAGATCAGCCAGTTCATGCAGGGCGAGCAGGGCGCGCTGATCTGCGCGGCGAAGATCGTCACCCAGGTGCCCGACGTCGACTCCAAGTTCTACGCCTCCACCCAGGTGATCGACGAGGCGCGCCACGTCGAGAGCTACAGGCGCCTCCTGGAGAAGTTCGGCGTCGCCTATCCGATGACGCCGCCGCTGCAGGAGCTGATCGACCAGGTGCTGCGCGATAGCCGCTGGGACATGACCTACCTCGGCATGCAGGTGGTGATCGAGGGCCTGGCGCTGGCCGCCTTCCAGCAGATCCGCGACCACGCCCAGAACCCGCTGGCGGCGGCGGTCAACGCCTACGTCATGCAGGACGAGAGCCGCCACGTCGCCTTCGGGCGCCTGGCGCTGCGCGACTACTACCCGACAGCTGACCCAGAAGGAGCGCGACGAGCGCGAGCAGTTCCTGCTGGAGGCCTGCTACCTGATGCGCGACCGCTTCAACTCGGTGGAGGTGTGGAAGACGCTGGGCCTCGATCCCGCAAAAGTGCGCCGAGCACATGTACGACAGCGGGCTAATGACGCAGTTTCGCTCGGCGCTGTTCGCCCGCATCGTGCCGATCGTGAAGGATATCGGCCTCTGGGGTCCGATCATCCGCAAGGGCTACGAGGACATGGGCATCATCGGCTACGCCGAGACCGACGTGCAGGCCCTGCAGGAGTCCGACGACACCATCGCCAAGGACTTCGACGCGCGGCACGCCTACGTGCAGAGCGTCATCGACCGCGCCGCGGCGATGGAGCCAGCGGAGTAGCCTAGCTGCGCGCCTCTCTCCCCCCTGCGGGGGGAGCGTCGCCGCGCGACGCGGGGGGCCTCCGGCGCCCGGGGCCCCCTGCCGCTCGCTCAGCGAGCGGCTTCCCCAAAGGGGGAAGAGAGCGCAAGCTGTCCCGTGAAGATGCGCGAGCTGGAGGAGCGGAGCGGGGTGGGGCGGGAGACGATCCGCTACTACATCCGCATGGGCCTGTTGCCGGAGCCGGCGCGGTCCAAGCCCAACGTCGCGGACTATTCGCAGGCGCACGTCCGGCGTCTGGCGGTGATCCGGCGCCTGCAGGCCGAGCGCTACCTGCCGCTCAGCTTCATCAAGCAGGTGCTGGACCGGCCGACCTCCGGTGAGATCGCGCCGCTGCCGGGGCTCGACGCGCTGATCGCCGCGAGCCTCGGGGTGGCGACGGCGAACGGCGGGACGCCGCTGGCCGAGGCGGCCGCAGAGGCCGGCCTCACCCCGGCCGAGCTGGAGGTGCTGGCGCGCGACGGGGTGGTCGCGGCCGCGGACGGGACGCTGGCGCCGCTCGACCTCGCCATCGCCAAGGCCTGGGGCCGCGTGAAGGCGGCCGGCTACAGTCCCGACGCCGGCTTCTTCGCCGAGGACGCCAAGCTCTACGCCGAGACGCTCGAGCCGCTCGCCCGCCGCGAGATCGAGCGCTTCTATGGCCGGCTCACCGGGACCGGCACGGTCGAGGACGCCGCGCGGCTGGGCCAGGCCGGCATCGAGCTGATCAACGAGCTGATCGCCCTGCTGCGCACCCGCATCCTCTTGGGCCTGGTCGCCGAGATGAACGCGCGCGCCGGCTCTTGACCAACCCGGCGTCACGGTCGCTGGTGTCGGCGAAAGCCCGGGGCGCGTTCAGCAAACGTGGGACCTGTCTCTTGCGTCCGAATGCGCTCCAACGTTCTGAATCTGAGGCGACGCCATGACCCCCGACGACCTGATGTTCAAGCCGGACCTGATGAAGGGCCACCGCATCCTGATCACCGGCGGCGGCACCGGGCTCGGCAAGGAGATGGCCGAGGGCTGCCTGATCCTGGGCGCGGAGGTGTTACATCTGCGGCCGGCGCGGCGGGGTGCTGCAGGAGGCGGCCGACGAGTTGATGGGCCGGCACGGCGGCAAGGTCGTCCCGATCGCCTGCGACATCCGGGTGCCGGAAGCGATCCACGATATGATGGACGAGATCTGGGCCGGCGGCGCACTGACCGGGCTCGTCAACAACGCCGCCGGCAACTTCATCAGCCGCACCGAGGACCTCTCGACCCGCGGCTTCGACGCGATCGCCAACATCGTCTTCCGCGGCTCGTTCTTCGTGACCCTGGACGCCGGCAAGCGCTGGCTGGCCGAGAACAAGAAGGCGTCGGTGGTCTCGATCCTGACCACCTGGGTCTGGTCGGGCGGGCCGTTCACCGTGCCCTCGGCGATGTCGAAGGCGGGGCTGAACGTGATGACCCAGTCGCTCGCGGCCGAGTGGGGCAACCGCGGCGTGCGCTTCAACGCCATCGCGCCCGGCCCCTTCCCGACCGAAGGCGCGTGGGCGCGGCTCAATCCGGGGACCACGGCCGAGGGCGGCGGCGGGCGCCAGCAGACCGGCAGCCCGCTCGGCCGCGTCGGCGAGATGCGCGAGCTCGCCAATCTCGCCGTCTACCTGCTGCATCCGCTGTCAGAGTACGTGAACGGCCAGACGATCGCCATCGACGGGGGCGGCTGGAACGCCGGCGGCGGCGGCTTCCAGGGCCTGCGCAACTGGACCGACGAACAGTGGGCGCAGGCCCGCGCCTCGATCCAGGGCGCCAACGAGAAGGACCGCGCCAAGCGCACCGTCTGACCGCTGCGCCGCTGGGGGGCGCGGCGAAAAACGTGGTTAATCGGCTCTTAACGCCCGGCGAGTCAGGCTTACGCCGTGCTTGCCCGCCTCGCCTTCTTCCTGCTGCTGATCGCCCCGCCCATCGCCCTGGCGGCGGACGCGCCGGCCGGCGGCGGCAAGCTTACCGTCGTGGAGCCGCCCGCGAAGGCCGCAGCAGCGCCGGCCCCGGCCCCGATGACGCCGCCGCCCGCCGCGGCCTCGCCCGTGCGTGACGCTTCCTCGTGCCGGATGGACTGCGCCCAGAGCCTCTATCTCTGCCGCGCCGGCGACCAGCCCGACGAATGCGGCGGCGGTTGGAGCCAGTGCGTCGCCGCCTGTAACGACCCCAACCTCGCGCCGCCTACCGCGACGGCGCCGTAAGCCCGCCTAACAAAGCATCGCCGTCAGCGGTGGACTTAAGCGGTCCGGCGCCTGATCTTAGCGCGATGGCAGATGTTGCGTACCTCAGCCCCGGCAAGCGCGAGCAGACCAAGCTCGCCAACCGGCAGGCCATCCTCGACGCCGCCCGCGCCGTTTTCCGCGAGATGGGCTTCGAGGCGGCAACGGTGCGCGACATCATCCGCCGCACCGGCCTCTCGGTAGGCGCCTTCTACAACTACTACCGCTCCAAAGAGGAGGTGATCGCGGCGCTGGCCGACGACGGCGCGCGGCGCTTCCGCCCGATCCTGCATGCCGAATACCTGAAGGCCACCGACTTCAAGTCCTACCTGCGCGGCGCCATCACCGCCTATTTCGAGTTCGTCGCCGCGGAGGCCGCGGCCTTGGGCAAGAACGACCCCCACGAGCCGGACACCTACACGCGCAACACGCCGGAGATGCTGGCCGTGCACGACGAGGTGCGCACCGCCTTCGCCGAGGTGATGGAGCGCGGCCGCGCGCCGCGGGTCGACGTCGACTACCTGACCGTCGCCTCGATCGCCATCGTGCGCGAGGTCGGCGACCGGATGCTCGTGCGCGAGCCGCTGGACGTGCCGAGCGCGGTGGAGTTCTGCGTCTCGCTGATCCTCGGGGGTGTCGCCGCGGCGCCCAGAGTGGCGGCCGAAGGCGCGCCCGGGGCGGCGTCCTGACGAACCGAGCATGGCCGATCCGGCGATCCAGAGGGCGGCGCTGAAAGGCGTGCTGTCGCTGCCGCGGCCGGTGCTGCGGCTGCTGGCGGGCGGCGGCGTGGTCTATCGCGGCGGCCGCACGCTCGATCCGCAGGCTGCAGTTCCTGAGCTGGCAGGCGCGCGGCGGGCCGCGGCTCTCGCGGCTGACGCCGCCGGAGGCGCGGATCGTCTCTGCGCAGCTCCTGAAGACCTACGAGGGCGCGCTCGAGCCCGGCGTCGCGATCGAGACGCTGCGGCTCGACACCGAGTCGGGCGGGATCGACGCGCGCGCCTACCGCCCGTCCGCGCAGGACCCGGCCGCGCCGGTGCTGGTGTTCGCCCACATGGGCGGCGGCGTGCTGGGCGACCTCGACACCGCGCACGTGTTCTGCGGCCTGCTCGCCGCCGTCGCGCGGGCCCCGGTGCTGAACGTCGCCTATCGGCTGGCGCCCGAGGACCGCTTCCCGGCCGGGCTGGACGACCTGTTGGCCGCCTACCGCTGGGCGGTGACCCACGCCGGGCGTTTCGGCGCGCCGCCCGGCGTCGCGGCCATCGGCGGCGATTCGATGGGCGCCAACTTCGCGGCGGTGATCTGCCAGGAGCTGCGCCGGCATGGCGAGCCGCAGCCGGCGCTGCAGCTGCTGATCAACCCGGTGGTCGACGTCGCCAGCGAGTCGGCCTCGATGACCACCTACGCGGACGCCTGGCCGCTGTCGCGCGACCTCACCGACTGGTTCCTCGGCCACTATCTCGGTCCAGGCGACGATCCCACCGATCCGCGGGTCTCGCCGCTGAAGGCGGCTGACCTCGCCGGCCTCGCGCCGGCGGTGATCGCCACCGCCGGCTTCGACCCGCTGGTCGACCAGGGCGAGGCCTATGCGAAACGCCTGAGGCAGGCCGGGACGCCGGTGCTCTATCGCTGCTACGACAGCCTCTCGCACGGCTTCACGGCTTTCACGGGCGTGGCGCCGGCGGCGGACGCGGCCTGCCGGGAGATCGCCGGGCTGGTGCGCGAGACGATGCAGGCGGCGATGCGGTCGACGATTCCGGGCGGCGGGGAAGGCAGGACGGGATGAAGGCGCTGGTGGTGGAGGAGCTGGCGCCCGACTACGCCGGCTGCGTGCTGAAGGAGATCCCGACGCCCGATCCGGGGCCGGGCGAGGTGCTGGTGGAGACCCGCGCCGCGGCGGTGAACTTCCCCGACCTGCTGCAGACCCGCGGCGAATATCAGCACAAGCCGCCGCTGCCCTTCATCCCCGGGCTGGAGATGGCCGGCGTCGTCGCCAAGGTCGGCGAGGGCGTCACGCGCTGGAAGGCAGGCGACGCGGTGGTCGGCGGCGCGCGCATCGGCGGCTTCTCGGAGATGGCGCTCACCTTCGCGCAGGGTCTCAGGCCCAAACCCGAGCACTTCAGCTTCGGTCAGGCCGCCGGCTTCGGCGCGGCGTATCTGACCGCCTACGTCTCGCTGGTGCGCCGTGCGGAAGTGGAACCCGGCGAATGGGTGCTGGTGCACGGTGCGGCGGGCGGCGTCGGCCTCGCCTGCGTCGACCTCGCCAAGCTGCTGGGCTGCCGGGTGATCGCGGCCTCGGCCTCGGACGCCAAGCTCGCCGTGATCGAGGCCGAGTATGCGCCTGACGCTGTCGTCAACGTCACCGGCGGCTTTCGCGAGCGGGTGAAGGCGCTCACCGGCGGGCGCGGCGCGGACGTGGTCTATGACCCGGTCGGCGGCGATGTGTTCGACGAGAGCGTCCGCTGCATCGCCTTCAACGGGCGCCTGCTGGTGGTGGGCTTCACCTCGGGCCGGATCCCGACGATCTCGGTCAACATGCCGCTGATCAAGGGCTTCTCGGTGATGGGCGTGCGCGCCGGCGAGTACGGCCGCCAGTTCCCCGAGCGCGGCCGCGAGAACAGCGCGGCGATCTGGAAGCTGGCGGAGGAGGGCAAGCTGAAGCCCCGGGTCTACAAGGAATATGCGCTCGCCGACTGGCGCGCCGCCTTCGACTCGCTCGCCGACCGCCAGGTGATCGGCAAGTCGGTGATCGTCCCCTGAGCGCGCTGTCGACCGAGCGCCGCCGCCCGCCGACGCTGGTCTCTATCCAGGCGCTGCGCGGCCTGGCGGCGGTCTCGGTCGTGGTCTTCCACGCCTTCCAGTGGCTGGGCGATCCGTTCTGGATCGGCGCGGCCGGGGTCGACGTCTTCTTCGTCATCAGCGGCTACATCATCTGGACGGTCGGCAGCGGGCCGGAGGCCAGCCCCGGCGTCTTCCTCTGGCGGCGGCTGACCCGCGTCGCGCCGGCCTATTGGCTCGCGACCGGCGTCGTGATCGCGATCGCCGCGCTCTGGCCGAGGCTCATGCCGCAGGTCTCGCTCTCGGCGCGCCACATCGCCCTGTCGCTGGCCTTCGTGCAGCACACGGACCCGAAGGGGCTGGTGTTCCCGGTGCTGCCGCCGGGCTGGAGCCTCGACTACGAGGCGGTGTTCTACGGCCTCTTTACGCTGGTCCTGTTCGCGCCCGAACGCTGGCGCCTGCGCCTCATCCTCGGCGCGCTGACCGCGGTGATGGCCTTCGGCTTCCTCGATCCACCGGCCTACGAGCTGGGCGCCAACCCGATGATGCTGCAGTTCGCGGCCGGGGTCTGGCTCGCCCGGCGCGCACAGCGCGGCCTGACGCCGACCGCGCGGACCGGCGCGACGCTTGCGGCCGGCGGCGTGGCGCTGCTGGCGGCGATGTGGCTGACCGGCCTCCGCAGCGATCTCTTCCGCCCGCTGCTCTGGGGCGTTCCGGCCGCGATGATCGTGGCGGGCGCGCTGGCGCTGGAGCCGCTCGCCGCCCGCTTTGCGCCCCGCGCGCTGGTGGCGCTCGGCAACGCGTCCTACGCCATCTACCTCTGCCACTTCGTGACGGTGGACCTGACGGCGCGGGCGATCGGGACGCAGCCTCGGTGGGTCTTCGTACCGACCGCGGTCGCGGTGTCGATCGCCGCCGGGCTGTTGTTCCACCGGCTGATCGAGCGGCCGCTGATCGCCGCGGCCCGGCGCCTACCGGGATTGTTCACGTTCGCCCCCGCAGAGTCGCGCGGCCATGCCGTGGGACAGTCATGATTCGCCCGCCTCCCCGATGAGCGGCCCCGCCGTCACCGCCGGCCTCGCCGACCTGGCGCGGCTGGTCTTCGAGGGGCGCGACGTGCAGCCCAGCTTCGACGCGCTGCTGGCGCGGGCGACAGCGACGCCCGCCGACGTCGGCGCCATGCTCGACCTTTCCATGCTGCTGCAGCTGGCCGGCCAGCGCGACCAGGGCCTCGCCCTGCAGGCCGACGCGCTCGCCCGCCAGCGCCACTATCGCAAGCAACTGGGGAGCGGCGAGGGACCGCGGCTGCTGGCGCTGGTCGCCGCCGGCGACCTGATGGCCTCGACGCCAGTCGAGTTCCTGCTGGCCGGCTGGAACGGCGAGCTCGACCTCATCTTCCTGACGCCGGGCGACCCGCCCCTCGACGGCATCACGGCGCACGACATCGCCATCCTCGCGGTGGGCGAATCCGACGCCAACGCGCCGATCCTGGCGCAGCTCGGGTCGACTGTCCGGCGCTGGCCGCGGCCGATGCTGAACGGCGCGCCGGACGCCATCCGCGCGCTGGGCCGCGACCGCGCGCCGGCCCGTCTCGCCGGCGCTCCCGGCCTTGTCGCCCCCCCGACCCGACGCGTCGCCCGCGCCGAGCTCGAGGCGCTGGACGCAGGCTTCCCGATCATCGTGCGGCCGGTCGATTCGCACGCCGGCGCCGGGCTCGAGAAGCTGGACGGCCCGGCCGACGTGGCGGCCTACCTGGCGCCGCGCGACGGCGAGCGGTTCTACGTGCAGCCGTTCGTCGACTACAGCGGCCTGGACGGGCGCTTCCGCAAGCTGCGAGTCGCGCTCGTGGCCGGACGGCCGTTCATCGTCCACATGGCGGTCTCAGAGCGCTGGATGGTCCACTACCTGAACGCCGGGATGGCCGACGACGCCGGCAAGCGGGCCGAGGAAGCGGCGATGATGGCCAGCTTCGAGACCGGCTTCGCCGCCCGCCACGCTGGCGCGTTCGCTGCGCTGCACGCCGCGTTCGGGCTCGATTATTTCGCCATCGACTGCGCCGAGGACCGCGAAGGCCGGCTGCTGCTCTTCGAGGCCGACACCGCCATGATCGTGCACGACATGGATCCGCCCGACCTCTACCCCTACAAGCGCCCGGCGATGGCCAAGCTGTTCGCGGCGTTCCAGGCGCTAGTCGCCAGCCGGCTCCGTTAGCTCCCCATCGATGCGCTCTATCGGGCGCATGAGATCAATCGATTGGACCTGTCGGCGCGCCGGGCCTAGGACGAGGGCGCGCTCGGGCCCCTTTGGCCCGCCCATTGATCAGAGAGGACGAGACGATGTCGCTTGCGAGCAGCAAGACCGTGCAGAACCTGCGCGACGCCTTCGCCGGCGAGAGCCAGGCGAACCGCCGCTATCTCTACTTCGCCCAGAAGGCCGACGTGGAAGGCTACAACGACGTGGCCGCCGTGTTCCGTTCCACCGCGGAAGGCGAGACCGGCCACGCCCACGGCCACCTGGAGTTCCTCGAGGAGGTCGGCGACCCGGCCACCGGCCTGCCGATCGGCCCCACCGGCGAGAACCTCAAGGCCGCCATCGCCGGCGAGACCCACGAGTACACCGACATGTATCCCGGCATGGCGCGCACCGCCCGCGAGGAAGGCTTCGAGGAGATCGCCGACTGGTTCGAGACCCTCGCCAAGGCCGAGAAGTCGCACGCCGGCCGCTTCCAGCGCGCGCTGGAGACGCTGGACTAGCGAGCTCCCTCCCCCGCGAGCGGAGAGGGTTGGGCGTGGGGGCGCCGGCGGACGCACGATGTCCGCGGGCGACCCCCAGCACCGAGCGAGTTGAAGCAGCCCCCCACCCCCGACCCCGCCCCTCGAGGGGGCGGGGAGGCAGGATCATGACCGACACCCCCACAACACCGCCGCCGCGAAGGCTCGCTGGAGGCGCCGTTCCGCTTTCCGATCGAGTGGCGCGACCCCGACTATTACGACCTCGCCAAGGTCGAGGCCGAGATGGAGCGGGTGTTCGGGATCTGTCACGGCTGCCGGCGCTGCTTCAACCTCTGCAACTCGTTCCCGCGCCTCTTCGACCTGATCGACGCAGGGGGCACCGGCGAGATCGACGGCGTGCCGAAGGAGAAGTACGGCGAGGTCACCGAAGCCTGCACGCTCTGCGACATGTGCTTCATGACCAAGTGCCCCTACGTGCCGCCGCACGAGTGGGCCGTCGATTTCCCGCACCTGCTGCTCCGCCACCGGTCCGCCAAGCGCAAGGCGGAAGGTGGCGAGTGGGTGCGCGAGCAGCTCGGCGAGACCGACCGCAACGGCAAGCTCGCCGCCCCGGTCGCGCCGCTGGCCAACTGGGCGAGCGCCAAGGGCAACGGTCTGACGCGCCCCATCATGGAGGCGACGCTCGGGATCGACCGCGACGCGCTGCTGCCCCAGTACCATTCCAAGAAGGCGACCGACCTTGCCGTCCCCGCCCCCGACCCGGCCGGGCCGGCGTTCGGCAAGGAAGGCGGTGATCTACGCCACCTGCTTCGCCGACTATAACCAGCCCTCGACCGCCGCCGCCGCGCTGGCGGTGCTGGCCAGACAGGGCGTCGAAACAAAGATGGTCTACCCGGTCTGCTGCGGCATGCCGCAGCTGGAGGCGGGCGACCTCGCCGAGGTGGCGGACCGCGCTGCACGCGTCGCCGCCGAGCTCGGGCCCTATATCGAGGCCGGCTACGACGTGGTGACGCTGACCGCCAGCTGCGGGCTGATGATGAAGTTCGAGTGGCCGCTGATCCTGCCCGAAAGCGAGGCCGTGCGGACGCTCTCCGGCGCGACGAAGGACATCTGCGAGTTCGTCGTGGCGCTTAACAAGGCGCACGGCCTCGCTGAGGGGCTGGCGCCCATCGCCGGCGGCGTCACGCTGCACCACGCCTGCCACGCGCGGGCCCAGAACATGGGCGCCAAGTCGGCCGAGATGCTGCGGCTGATCCCGGAGACGAAGGTCGACCTCGTCGAGCGCTGCTCGGGCCACGGCGGCACGTTCGGCGTGATGAAGAAGACCCACGCCATCGCCGTGAAGGTCGGCAAGCCTGCCGCCCGCCAGGTCAGCCAGAAGGGCGCCGAGACGCTCTGCTCGGATTGCCCGCTGGCCTGCAAGCACCTCGGCGAGCTGGTCGTCGCCGCCGGCGCCGCGCAGCCGGCCGAGGCGCACCCGATCGAGGTGCTGGCCCGCGCCTACGGCCTCGCCTGAAGGAGCTGCCCCGCCATGCCCGCCGCCGAGCGCCGCATCACCGCCGCCGACATCGCCCCGATCCAGGTCTTCGCCGCCGAGCGCAAGGCGCGCCGCGCCGCGCTGCTGCCCGCCAAGCGCCTGCGCCGCATCGCGCTCGGCCCCTGGTGCACGGTCTACTTCGAGAGCTTCGAGACCATGCTCTTCCAGGTGCAGGAGATGCTGCTGATCGAAAAGGGCGGCGATGAGCAGCTGGCCGACGAGCTGGCGGCCTACAATCCAATGATCCCGCAGGGCGCGGAGCTCACCGCCACCGCGATGTTCGAGATCGACGATCCGGCCCGGCGCGCCCGGGTGCTGGCCGAGCTCGGCGGCGTCGAGGACCACTTCTTCCTGGAGGTCGACGGAAGCCGCGCCGCCGCCGTGCAGGAGGGCGACATCGAGCGCACCCGCGAGGACGGCAAGACCTCGTCGGTGCACTTCCTGCACTTCCCGCTCACCGCCGCCCAGAGGGCCGCGTTCCGCGCGCCGGACGCCCGGATCCTCGTCGGCTGCGACCACCCGCGCTACGCCCACCTGGCCGCGCTCTCCGACGAGACCCGCGCCGAGCTGGCGAGGGACCTGGCCTAGCGAAGGGCCTACGCCCGCAGCACCGGCGGCGGGACGTAGGCGTGCGAGACCAGCGCCGGCCGCGGCAGGTAGGCGCGCAGCGTCAGTGCGAACGGACCCTTGGCCGGCGCCGGCAGCCAGTTGGCGCGCCGATCGGGGCCGGGATCGTTGCGGGCGATCCAGATGGTCAGCGCCCCGTCGGGGTCGCGGGTGAGCCCCGGCGTGCGGTCGCCGATCGAGTAGCGGCCGATCGGGTTCTCGGTGAGGAAGAGCTGACCCTCCGCCGTCGTCTCGTACAGGGTCAGCGACCAGAAGGCGTCGACCGGCGGCGACCCGCGCGCCGGGAAGCTGAGCCGCCAGGGCCCGTCGCCCGTGAAGCGCCGCCGGCCGTCGGGATCCAGCGCCGAGAGGTACATCGCCTCGGTGATCGGCAGCGCCGCCAGGCCCCCCAGCGCCACCCGAGCGCGGGTCTCGTAGTCCTGGCCGAAGTCGCCGGTGTCGGGCGCCTCGAGCGTCCAGGCGCCCAGCCGGCGCGGTCTGACGAGCGGCGTGTGCAGCAGAACCCAGGCGTCGGCGACGCCGGCGGCGATGTCGGCCGCCTCGGCGGCCGAGAATCGGCCCGGATCGAAGCGGCCTGAGCCCAGGCCCAGCGCCGCGATCCGCGCCATCGCCGGCGCGTCGGCGGCGAGCGGCGGGTCCTCCTGCAGCAGCCGGTCGGCGGCCGCGAAATAGGCCTGCCAGGGCGCTGTGCGCTCAGCGCCGGGCGCCGCGGCCCGAGCGGGCGCAGCCGCCACCTGGAAGCCGTCGCGCACCCGCATCGCCGCGGCCATGTCGGCGGGACCGTCGACCAGCGTGCGCACCAGCGCCCAGACCCAGGGCGTCGGCGCGCGGATGGCGCCGGGCGGCGCGCGCCTGCCGGGCCCGACCACGGTGATGACGCCGCCGCGGCGTGGCAGGTTGCGCGGGTCGAGCACCGCGAAGTTGTTGCTGTACATGTCCATCAGCGCCAGGCACGCGAAACGGCCGCCGAGCGGCGGCAGCGCGATCCGGGCCGGACCGCCGCGCAGGTCGATGAAGGCGGTGGCGTTCAGCGTGTCGTTGTTGGGCGTGGTGACCGCCCGCGAGCGCGGCGTCGCCAGCGTCGCGGCGCCGTAGAAGCGTCCCGGCGCCATCCCGCGGCCCAGGAGCCCGGACCGCACGCGCGCGATCTCCACCAGCGGAAAGACGAAGATGTAGCCCTCGCGCGCGGCGGACCGCAGCGGGCTTTCGGCGCCCAGCGCCGGCGCGGCGGCCAGCGCCGCAGCCGCCCCGGCGATGAGATCGCGACGTCGCATGCAGCCTTCCACGGTGAGGCCCGGCGGCTCCGTCGGCGGCGCTGCTTCGTCCCCGGGACGCTCGGGGCCGCCGGTTCCCGCGCCGCTTCACAGCTAAGCGTCCGGACTTAATCGAATATTCAAAGGAGCGTGCGAATGACGCGCGACTGTTACGCGGGGGCGGCGCTGGCGATCCATGAGGCTGCGGCAGGCAATACTGCCGAGGGCCCTGGCCCTCATCGGGGCGACCTTGCGCCATGAGGCGGGCGGCACGGCGGTAACCTTCGCTGTTCTGGTTCCGATACTGGCTGTGATCGGCGCGGGCGCGATCGAGCTCGGCGAGCTCAACGCCGACCGCTCGGCGACCCAGGACGCCGCCGACGCCGCCGCCCTGATGGGCGCCAAGCAGCTCAGCCTGGGCCCGACCGGCGTCGCACAGCGCACCGACGCCTATGCGACCAGCCAGCTCAGCCAGATCGCCGGCCACGCCACGGTCTCGGTCGCCACCACGCTCGGCGTGAGCAGCGTGACGGTGAGCATCACCACGCAGCGCGCGTCGTTCTTCGGCAGCCTGATCCCGCCGGGCGGCTTCACGACCCACGTGCAGGCGACCGCCATGTCGCTGGCCGCCGTGCCGCTCTGCGTGCTGGCGGTCGCGCCCTCGGGCGGCGACCAGATCGAGCTGGAGAACAGCTCCCAGATCAACGCGCCCGGCTGCGCGGTCGACTCCAACCAGAGCGTCGCGGTGGCCTCGGGCGCGGCGCTGGCCGCCGAAGCGACCGAGGCCGGCACCACCGCCAGCGGCCCGATCAGCCCGGCCGCGCTGACCGGCGCGGCCAACATCCCCGACCCGTTCGCCAGCCTCGACATCGCCCCGCCGACCAGCTGCGCGCCCGGCGGCGGCTCGACGACGATCAACGCCAACACGGTGTTGCCGGCCGGCGTCCACTGCGGCGACTACCAGGTGGTCGGGAACAACACGCTGACGCTGGCGCCGGGGGAGCACTATTTCGAGGGCAACCTCACCGGCAAGGGCGGCAGCTCGATCACCGGGACCGACGTGGTGGTGATCTTCGGCCCCAGCACGACGCTCGACCTGAAAGGCGCGTCGAACATCAGCCTGAGCGGGCGCCAGACCGGGCCGCTGGCCGGCTTCGTGATCGCGGTGGACCGCGGCGCCGCGGGCATCTTCCAGATCCAGACCGACCCCTTCACCAACATCACCGGCGCGGTCTATGCGCCGAGCGTGACCCTCGATCTCGACGGCACCCACCAGGCGGCGCAAGCCTCGCAGTGGACCGTGGTCACCGCCCGATCGATCACGCTGACCGGATCGCCCGACATCGTGATCAACTCGAACTACGCCGGCTCGTCGGTGCCGGTCCCCGGCGGCGTCGGCACGAACATCGTCGGCAATGTCGTCCTGAAGAACTGAGCCGGCGCCTTATCCTCCCCCGCAGGGGGAGGGGGACCGTCCCGGACGTGTTCCGGGAAGTGGTGGAGGGGGTACGCCGCCGCGGCGGTTCCACCACAAATCACCACAAATAGCGGCCCCCCGGCCCGTCGGCGCCGCGACCGTTGACCGTAAACCGCCGTTGATAACCGCCCCCGATATCCTCCCCGCAGGGAGAGGGGAACTCGCTCGACCATTTCAAAGACCGCGCCGGCGCCGAAGGCCGACCCGCACAGAGAGCGCAAGCGGAATGACCACCGTCAAGCCCCTTCCAGCGGGCCACACCGCGCGCGAGGTTCGTGCTAGAACGACGTCCGCCGGCCGGACGCGGCCGGCCTCAAGCGGCGCATTTCAAACCGGAGCATTTCAACGATGATCGAGCTCTATTTCTGGCCCACCGGCAATGGCAAGAAGGTGGTCATCCTGCTCGAGGAAGCGGGCATTCCCTACGAGATCAAGCCGGTGAACATCGGCCGCGGCGACCAGTTCGAGCCGGACTTCCTGAAGATCGCCCCCAACAACCGGATGCCGGCCATAATCGACACCGACCCGATCGGCGGCGGCGCGCCGCTCTCCATCTTCGAAAGCGGCGCCATCATGATGTACCTGGCCGAGAAGGCCGGGAAGTTCTGGCCGCAGGAGCCGCACAAGAAGTACGAGGTCGCCCAGTGGTGCTACTGGCAGACCGGCAACCAGGGCCCGAAGATGGGCGAGCAGGGCAATTTCGCCCGGGCCGCGCAGGATCCGAAGAACGGCGACCTGCACTATGCGCTGAAGCGCTTCGGCGACGAGGTGCACCGGCTCTATGGCGTGATGAACCTCGGCCTGCACAACAAGCCGTACCTGGCGGCGGGCGAGTACACGATCGCCGACATGATCTGCTACCCCTGGTCGGTGAACTGGAAGATGCGCGGCATCGACCTCGACGAGTTCCCGAACGTGAAACGCTGGCTGGCCGAGCTCGAGGCGCGGCCGGCGGTGCAGAAGGCGATGGCGATGGGGCCGGAGTTCCGCGAGGACCCGGCCTCGGTCAGCGAGGAAGAGCGGGCGCGCCGCGCCGGCCTCCTGGCCAACCAGCGCGCCCAGCCGGTGCCGCAGGCCTGGGCGGCGGCGGCCGGATGAAGGCGTCGTGAGGACTTTGGCGGCCAGCGCCGCGCTGCTGCTGGCCGCCGGCCTCGCCGGGGTGGCGCTGGCGGACGCTCCGGCGCCCCAATCACCGGACGGCAGCGCGCCGGACGCCAATCTGTTCGTCTACCGCGACGCCGCCAGCCCCGCTGGCTGCGCGGCCGAACTGCTGCTGGACGGCAAGCCGTTCGCGGCGCTGCCGCAGCACAGCTACACGTCGATCGCCGTGCGGCCGGGGATCCACGACCTGGAGTTCCGCTGGGCCGCCGGCTGCGGCCACGGCGACGTCACCGACCAGCTGGATATCCAGGACCGGCGGCTCTACTACTTCGAGCTCACCGGAGACGCGCGCCTGACCCGCGACGGGCTTGGCGGCTACGCCACCAACCTCCACGAGACCACCACCCTCACCCCCGTCGACCCCGACCAAGGCGTGCAGGCCGTGGCCGCCTGCTGCCGCTTCACCCGAGCGCACGGACGGTTCTAGCCCCGGACGCGGCCGCTACTGCGGAACGGCAGCCGCAGCCGTCCCGGAACTGGACGCTCCCAACCCGCCAATGGAATAGTCCGAGCGCACAGTTCAAACATCGCCACCGCAGCCTTGCAAAGCAGACGCGGCGCGGGACCGATTCGGGGTGGCGAGTTGCCATTGCAGGGGACGCCGAATGGGGCGGCCCAAAAAGCAGAGTGAGTATCCGAAGCTCGCCGTTGGGAACAGCACCAGAAATCGACGTGCGCTTGACTGACCGGTCAGGTTGCAATGACGCAACTGCGCCGCGAGATCTCCCGATTTGGGTAGGGCGACCTTTCCGAAGTCCGAAAAACAGACTACCAATAGCTGCATCGAGAGCGGGCTGCAGGGACCGATCGTGCCCGTAGGCATTGCGCGTCTGCCGGCGATTCGCGCGGCAGCTGTGGTCGCCGATCCGACGCCGGACGCGGCCATCGCGCAGCGCGTCTTGCGCCTCAGCTCGGCCTATCTCGTTCGCGCACTGCCGCTCTTCACCATTGGCTACGGCGCCAGGGTCGACGGGATCATCGGACTGACGATCCTGGCCGCCAACACGGATCATCTCACCGCGACCAGCGAGGAGGGCAGACGGTACGGCGGTTACTATGCGTTGCCGTCCGACGAGGTGCGGCGCCCCATCAGCATCGCCAGGGTCGCGGACTCCGCGCACCTGCCGTTCGAGACAGCGCGTCGCCATGTGCACCGGCTGATGCTCCGGAACGCCTGTACGCGCCGCGAGGACGGCGTGATCATCCCGGCCGCGTTCGTCGCGCGTTTGGACCCTGGCGCGTATCGGAACATGAGCTACACGCGCCAGCTGCTGCGCGCGCTCGAGACGGCAGGCCTCGTCGCCGAGACACCGTTCGAATCGGGACTCAGCCCGGCGGATGACGACGCCGTCGCCCGGCTCGTGTCGCGCGCCACTGTGGGCTACATGCTCCGCGTCCTTCAGCTGCTTGCCGATGTCTATGGCGACATCCGCACCGGGATCATCGCGCAGACGATCTACAGCGCGAACGGCGCTCACCTCGACGGGCACGACGGCGAAGGATGGCGATACGCAGCGCTCGACCAGACCGTCCCCCACGAACTCCTAAAGCCCGTCAGCGTCATGAGCCTCGCGGATTTGCTGGGCGTTCCGTACGAGACCATGCGCGGGCAGACGCACCGGCTCATCGACGCCGGCGTATGCGTGCAGGCCGATCGTGGGCTGATCGTCGCGAGGGAGACGTTGGAAACCCCGGCGGCGCTCGGCGCGATCCTCAAGAACGTCGGTTACGTCCGCAAGCTCGTGCGCGATCTGCAGGCCATCGGCTTCGGCCCGATGGCACGGCAGGACGCGCAGGCGCTTCGGGAACGGCGTGCGCCAGAAAGAGCGCCCTAGCGTAGTCCTCTTGGCGACCGCGGGCCGGTCCCGCTCCGTGCGCGTGCTGTCAGACTTTACGGAGTTTGGGTACTGAGGCACTGGCCTCTAGCGGGCCATCTTAGCCGATAGTGCCGCCGGAGCTCTCCGGCGGGGCGGCCCGCGCTATCCGTCAACCCGTGGGACGAGCAGGCCCCGCTCTGGAGCGCCTGGGCTTGGAGCAACTCGCGACCAGACATCCATGGATGCTCAAGCCGAGCTAAGAGTCCGCTCAGGGTCCGGTTTCGGTCATCACCACCGTCGCCGATAGCGGACTCCACGTCGAAAGACGTTCGTGACCGCCGGCATCGTCGCCCTCGCGTAGCGGTCCCGCGTAGCAGCGGGTCCGACGACGGCCTAAGTGCTTGAGGGAACTACCCCTGGTGGAGCCGAGGGGAGTCGAACCCCTGACCTCCTCATTGCGAACGAGGCGCTCTACCAACTGAGCTACGGCCCCACTTCGCTGACGGATCGGCGAAGGGCGCGGCACATAATGAGCGGGGCCGCGCGCTGTCAAGAACGCCGCAGCGCCTGCCGCCGCGGCCGATCGGCCGTCTTGCCGCCCCTGCCTTGCCGCTGGGGGCGGCGCACGATAGCTAGCGCGCCATGGCCGCGCTGATCGAATTCGTCTTCCTGGTGATCCACTACCTGATCCAGGCGGTGATCTGGATCGTGATCGCCAACGCCATCATGAGCTGGCTGATCGCCTTCGACGTGATCAACATGCGCAACGCCACCGCCCGCCAGGTGGTGCGGTTCATCGATGCGGTGACGCGGCCGATCCTGCGGCCGTTCCGGCGCTTCATCCCGCCGCTGGGCGGCATCGACGTTACGCCGGTGATCCTGATCATCCTGCTGGAGGCGGCCGACCAGGCGCTGCTGCCGGCGCTGGCCCGCTGGCTGCTGGGAATGGTCGGCGGGCCGACGGTGTAGCGGGCGAGGGCTCCCTGCGTCGCCCGCCGGGCGACGCTTCCCCCGGAGGGGGAAGAACGCCCGGGGCCCCCTGCGGCGCCTGCGGCGACGCTTCCCCCGACGGGGGAAGAGAAGCGTCGCTGTGCGCCATTGAACCTTAGCGCGGACGGGGCTTTATCAGAAGTCCTAACGCCTCCCCGCAGACAGTCCCGACCGCGTGACCACGACGCCCCCGCCCGCTCCGTCCGCCCGGCCGCCTGCGCCCGGATCGCCGCCGCCGCGCCGCTGGCGGGCGGTGCTGATCGCCGTGAGCGCCGCCGCGGCGGTGGCTGTCGCGGCCGTCGTGGTGGTCACCGTCGTGATCGGCGGCTACGTCGCCAGCGCGCCGCAGATCCCGGAGCGGGAGGCGCTGTGGTCGATCCGCCGCTCGCCGGGGATGACCTTCCTCGACCGCGGCGGCCACGTGATCGCCACTCGCGGCGCCAAGTACGGCCAGCCGGTGACGCTGGCGCAGCTGCCCGCGTACGTGCCCAAGGCGTTCCTGGCGGCCGAGGACAAGCGTTTCTACCAGCACGGGCCGGTCGACCTGCACGCGATCGCTCGCGCCATCGCCATCGACCTGCAGCGCAAGCGATCGGCCGAGGGCGCCTCGACGCTCAGCCAGCAGCTGGCGCGCACGCTGTTCCTGAAGCGCGATCCGTCGCTGAAGCGGAAGGTGCAGGAGGCCTATCTCGCCTGGCGGCTCGAGCAGAGCATGTCGAAGGACGACATCCTCAGCCTCTACCTGAACCGCACCTACTTCGGCGACGGCGCCTACGGGATCGACGCGGCCTCGCGGACCTATTTCGGCAAGCCCGCCAGCCAGCTGAACCTGCTCGAGGCGACGACGCTGGCCGGGCTGCCGAACGCGCCGAGCCGGCTCGCCCTGACCAACGACATGCCGGACGCGGTCGCCCGCGCGCACCGCATCCTGCAGACGATGCGCGATGAGAACTGGATCAGCGACGGCGATCTGACGGCCGCGCTGGCGGGCCAGCCGGTGCTGGCGGCGCCGCACAACAACGAGGGCGACGAGGCCTACGTGCTCGACGCGGCGGCGACCGAGGCGGCGCAGCTCGCATCCGGCCAGTCGGCGGTCGACCTGGTGGTCAAGACCACCATCGATCCGATGCTGCAAACCACCGGCGTGGACGCGGTGCGCAGCGTGGTGCTGGGCGAAGGCCGCTATCGGCGCGTCTCGCAGGGCGCGCTGGTGGCGCTCGCCCCGGACGGCGCCATCCTCGCCATGGTCGGCGGCCTCGACCACGACAAGAGCGCCTTCAACCGTGTCACCCAGGCCAAGCGCCAGCCCGGTTCGGCGTTCAAGGCGTTCGTCTACGGCGCGGCGGTGGAGCACGGCGTCACCGAGCAGACGGTGCGCGACGATGCGCCGATCAGCTACGGCGGCTGGAACCCGGAGAACTACGGCGGCAGCTACGCCGGGCCGGTGACGCTGCAACAGGCGCTGGCGCGCTCGCTCAACACCGTCTCGGTGCGCCTGACGCTCGAGGTGGGGCCGGACGCGGTGGCGGCCTTCGCCCACCGGCTCGGTGTCTCCGACGTGCCCGACCACCCTGGGCCTTCGATCGCGCTCGGCGCCTACGAGGTGACGCCGCTGGAGATGGCGACCGGCTACCAGGTGTTCCAGGACGGCGGCGGGCGCACGACCCCCTACCTGATCAGCGAGATCCGCACGACGCACGGCGACCTGATCTGGAGCCATGACGCCTCGGCCCCGATGCCGGTGCTCGACCCGCTGTTCGCGACACGGATGGTCAACATGCTGAAGGCGGTGATCACCTCCGGCACCGGCGTGGGCGCCAACATCGGCCGCCCGGCGGCCGGCAAGACCGGCACCAGCCAGGACTGGCGCGACGCCTGGTTCGTCGGCTTCACGCCCGACATCCTGACGGCGGTCTGGGTCGGCAACGACGGCGGCGCGCCGATGGCCAAGGTGACCGGCGGCGAGCTGCCGGCCGAGATCTGGAAGAAGTTCATGATCGTGGCCGAGAAGAACCTGCCGCCGCGCGACTTCCCGTGGCTGGTCGCCGAGCCCAACACGCCGCCGAACGCCATGACCGTCGCCGACCAGTCGCCCTACGCGGACGAGCCGCCGGCGATGAGCGGCGATGCGGGCGACCAGACGGACGCCGACAACCCCCCACCCGGCGCCGACGAGGACCAGCCGCCGCCCGACGCCGGCCAGGATCGCGACCGCCCTTATGCGCGCGGCGACGACGGCCGCGCCAACCCCTACGCGCGCGACCCCTACGCCCGCGATCCGTATGACGATCCGCGCGCGGACGACCAGGGCGCCCAGACGGGCAGTCAGGACGACCGCGGGCCGCCGCCGCCCCGGTCGGGCCGCGGCTGGCGCGAGGGGCCGCCGCCGGATGACGAGGACCAGGCGCCGCCGGCCCCGCGCTACCAGGACCGCCCGCCCTATTCCGCTGCTGACGCAGACCCGCGCGACGGGTATTGAAGCGGCCAGCGTCCCGCGCGCTGTCTTTCGAGAGTTCCTGCCGATGTCCTGGAGCGAAAGCGGTCCGGTCTCCACGCCGCCGAGGTCGACCGTCACCCTTGTGGCCATTGCGCTGGCCGCCGTCGCGGTGTTCGCGGTCGGCTACGCCGCGCACTCGGTGTTGCGGGTCGGCGGACCGGCGGCGGTCGGCTCCGGCGACGAGAGCCAGGATTCGCAGGCCGTCGCCGCCAAGCCGGTCGTGGACATTCCCGCCGTCGAGCAGCCGCCCGTGGCGGCCGCCGCCGCACCGACCACCAACGCGGTCGCGGCCAAGAATGAGGACGAGCAGGAGGCCAACACCATCGCCGAGAAGACGGCGGCCGCGCAGGCCGTGCAGTCGAAGACCGCGACGCAGCCGACCGACATCGACCAGATGATGGCCTCGCCCAGCGAGAAGCCGCAGCCGCCGGCCAAGCCAAGCACCGACGAAGGCGCCCCCGGCGCTCCGACCAACAGCGTGCCGTTCTAGGTCTTCAGGTCGAGCAGCTGCTTCTGCTCGTCGTCGGCCGCCTGCAGCGCTTCCAGCGAGAAGGCGAACGCGTGGCCGGCGGCGATCTGGTTGGTGATCTCGCTGATCGGATCGATCTCCGGCGTCTGCACCATGCCGCCCACGCCGGCCACGGGCGAGACCGGATCGTAAACCAGGAGCTGGGCGGTCTTGAGGGTGACGACCTGCGCCGAGACGCCGCCGCCGGGCGTCGGGCTCTGCCTGACCGCGCGCGGCGCATAGGCGCCCTTCGACCCCGGCGCGGACGTATCGTTCGCGTTAGCGAGGTTGGAGGCCGAGACGGTCAGTCCCAGCGTGGCGGCGGCAAGTCCGCTCTGAGCGATGGCGGCGACGGGCGGCACGATGCCGCGACAATTAGTCCACCACGCTTAAGGCGCCGCCAACGAGGATGGTTTCACCTGCGTACACCACGGCCGAAAGGGATTTGCCTTTCCGCGGCCTGGCTTTAGGGACGCGGGGCCATGCGGATTCTCGTCACCGGCGGCGCCGGCTTCATCGGATCGGCGCTCTGCCGTCACCTCGTCGCCGAGCGCGGCGATCAGGTGCTCAACTTCGACAAGCTGACCTACGCGGCGAACCTCGCCTCGCTGGCCGAGGTCGACGCATCGCCGAATTATCGCTTCGTGCGCGGCGACGTGGCGGACGCCAGCGACGTGGCGGGGGCGATGGCGGCCTTCGCGCCGGAGGCGGTGATCCACCTGGCGGCCGAGACCCACGTCGACCGCTCGATCGACAGCGCCCGCCCGTTCATCGACGCCAACGTGCTGGGCGTCTTCACGCTGCTGGAGGCGACGCGCGACTATCTGCGGCGCGCCCCGGCGGCCGTGGCGCGGAACTTTCGCCTGCTGCACCTTTCCACCGACGAGGTGTTCGGCGCGCTCGGTCCCGAGGGGCGGTTCGACGAAAGCTCGCCCTACCGCCCTTCATCGCCCTACTCGGCCTCGAAGGCCGCCGGCGACCTGCTGGCGCGGGCCTGGACGACCACCTACGGCCTGCCGGTGATCGTGGCGAACTGCTCGAACAACTACGGCCCCTACCAGTTCCCGGAGAAGCTGATCCCGCTGACGCTGCTGTCGGCGCTGGAGGGGCGGCCGATCCCGGTCTACGGCAAGGGCGAGAACGTCCGCGACTGGCTCTTCGTCGAGGACCACGCCCGGGCGCTGGCGAGGATCCTGACCAGGGGCGAGGTCGGCGAGACCTACCTGATCGGCGGCCGCGCCGAGCGGACCAACCTCGACGTGGTGGGGCGCATCTGCGACCTGGTGGACGAGATGAGCCCGCGGCAGGGCGGCGGCTCGCGGCGCGAGCTGATCGGCTTCGTGGCCGACCGGCCGGGCCACGACCTGCGCTATGCGGTCGACTGCTCGAAGCTGGAACGCGAGCTCGGCTGGCGCCCGCAAGTTTCATTCGAGGAGGGCCTGCGCCGCACCGTGCGCTGGTACCTGGACCGGGAGGACTGGTGGCGCCCGATCCGCGAGCGCTACGCCGGCGAGCGGCTCGGAAAGGCGGCCTCTTGAGGCGCGCGCCGCCCCGGCGGGATGGCGGCGGCTACTCCGCCGCGGCGGCGATGGCGCGGGGGAGCTTGAAGGTGACGGTTTCCTGGCGCGTCGCGATCTCCTCGATGGCGATCTCGTAGCGCTCGGAGAGCGCCGCCAGCACGCCCTGCACCAGGAGCTCGGGGGCCGAGGCGCCGGCGGTGAGGCCGAGCGTCTCGACGCCGTCGAACCAGCTCCAGTCGATGTTCGCCGCCTCGTCCACCAGCCGCGCCTGCTTGGCGCCGGCCCTCAGGCCCACCTCGACCAGCCTCACCGAGTTCGACGAGTTGCGCGCGCCCACCACCAGCAGCAGGTCGCACCGCTCGGCCAGCGCCTTGACCGCTTCCTGGCGGTTGGTGGTGGCGTAGCAGATGTCTTCCTTGTGGGGCGCGGAGATGCTGGGAAAGCGGCGGCGCAGCGCCTCGACCATCTCGGCGGTGTCGTCGAGCGACAGCGTGGTCTGGGTGACGAAGGCGAGGTTGGCCGGATCGCGCGGCGTGAACGCCTCGGCCTCCTCGACGGTCTGGATCAGGCTCACCGCGCCCGCCGGCAGCTGGCCCAGCGTGCCGACCACCTCGGGGTGGCCGGCATGGCCGATCAGCACGATCTCGCGGCCGGCGGCGAAGTGGCGCTCGGCCTCGACGTGCACCTTGGAGACCAGCGGGCAGGTGGCGTCGAGATAGATCATCTCGCGCCGGATCGGCCTCGGCCGGCACCGCCTTCGGCACCCCGTGCGCCGAGAACACCACCGGACGGTCGTCCGGGCACTCCTCCAGCTCCTCGACGAACACCGCGCCCACCGCCCGCAGGCGATCGACCACATGGCGGTTGTGGACGATCTCGTGGCGCACGTAGACCGGCGCGCCATACTTGGCGATCGCCCGTCTCGACGATCTGGATCGCGCGGTCGACGCCGGCGCAGAAGCCGCGCGGGCTGGCGAGCAGGACTTTGAGCTTTGGACGCATTGCGCGCGGAACCTAAGGCTTCCCACGCCCCGCCGCCAGAGCATGATGGGCGAAGGTCGAACCGAGCGGAGCGCTGAATCATGCTCTGCGCTCTTGAGTGTGGAGCACGATCAACGATCAGGCGACCGCCTGATCGCATCGTGCTCCAGCGGCGATGCGCGCGTTGCAGCGCCGCGGATAAGCCTTTATCTGAACGGCTCATCCGGCCCGCCGCCCGCAGGCGGAGCCAATCGGGACCCTCCCCCATGCGCCATTCCAAGCGCCGCATCGCCAGCTTCGCCTTCCTCGCCAGCGTCGCCGTCGCCTGGTTCGGGCTGCCGGCGCCCGTCCACGCCCAGGGCGGCGGCGGTCGCGATCAGCAGCAGCAGGAGGACGACGACGCCAAGACCAAGAAGCGCAACGAGGAGTGGGGCACCGACCAGAAGAACCTCTCGCTGCCGCAGCTGCGCAACGCCGGGCCCTGCCCGTACGTGAAGGTGCTCTATGACGCCGCGCGCTACGTCGAGCTGAAGGACAATCGCGCGGCGACCTCGGCGGTCGGCTTCACCGGCGAGATCGACGGCCTCTCGTCGGCCTGCGAGTACAAGAACGACCAGCCGATCCACGTGCAGGCGCGGCTGCTGTTCGAGCTGGGCCGCGGTCCGCAGGCGCAGGGCGCCTCCAAGACCTACCGCTATTGGGTGGCGGTGACCGACCGCAACCGGGCGGTGCTGGCCAAAGAGTACTTCGACCTGCCGGTGACCTTCCCGGCCGGCCAGGACCGGGTCAACAAGACCGAGGACGTGCTCGGCATCGTCATCCCGCGCGCCGACATCAAGGTCAGCGGCGCGAACTTCGAGGTGCTGGTCGGCTTCGACGTGACGCCCGAGATGGCGGCGTTCAACCGCGAAGGCGAGCGCTTCCGCGTCAACGCCGGCGAGACGCACAGCCAGCAGATGACGGACTTGAGGACCGGCGCTTGGCGAGGCGGTCGGGTCCGCCTTCGCCGAGGCGGGCCTTGCGTCGAGCTTCGGGCGGGTGACGCCCTCCGACCGGCCGGACCTGGCCGACTTCCAGTGCAACGGCGCGCTCGCCGCGGCCAAGTCCGCCGGCCGGAAGCCGCGCGACATCGCCGAGGACGTGGCGGCGAAGCTGAAGGGCGATCCGCGGCTCGCCAGCGTCGAGCTGGCCGGCCCGGGCTTCATCAACCTCAGGGTCAGCGACGCGGCGCTGTCGGCGCGCGCGGCCGAGATCGCCGCCGACGACGCGCGCCGGCGCAGCCGCGGTCGAGGCGCCGCGCCGCGTGCATCATCGACTACGGCGGCCCCAACGTCGCCAAGGAGATGCACGTCGGGCACCTGCGCGCCTCGATCATCGGCGAGTCGATCAAGCGGCTCTACCGCTTCCGCGGCGATGAGGTGCTGGGTGACGCCCACTTCGGCGACTGGGGCTTCCAGATGGGCCTCCTGATCACCGCCGTGCTCGACGAGGACCCGCCGCTCGCCGAGCTCTTGGCGCGCTTCGAGGCCGATCCGAGCGAGGCCAACCGCGAGGCGGCGCTCGACGAACGTCGCCGCCGCCATCTCGCTCGCCGACCTCGACCGGCTCTATCCGGCCGCCGCCGAGCGCGCGAAGCTCGAGCCCGGCCTACCGCGACGGGCGCGCAAGGCCACCGCCGAGCTGCAGGCCGGCCGCCCCGGCTACCGCCTGCTGTGGTCGCACTTCGCCGCGGTCACGCGCAGCGCACTGGAGCGCGACTTCCACGCCCTCGGCGTCGACTTCGACGTCTGGAAGGGCGAGAGCGACGTCAACGACCTGATCGAGCCGATGGTCGAGGAGCTGAGCGGGCAAGGGCTCGCGGTTCCGGACCAGGGCGCAGTGATCATCCGGGTCGCGCGCAACGCGGACAAGCGCGAGCTGCCGCCGCTGATCGTGGTCTCGTCCGAGGGCTCGGCGATGTACGGCACCACCGATCTGGCCACCATCCTCGACCGCAAGCGCTATCTTCGATCCCGACCAGGCGATCTACGTCGTCGACCAGCGCCAGGCCGACCACTTCGAGGTGGTGTTCCGCGCCGCCTACCTCGCCGGCTACGCCGCCGAGGGCTCGCTGGAGCACGTCGGCTTCGGCACCATGAACGGGCCCGACGGCAAGCCGTTCAAGACCCGCGCCGGCGGCGTCCTGAAGCTGCGCGACCTCATCGAGATGATCACGGCGAAAGCGCGCGAGCGGCTGCACGAGGCGGGGCTGGGCGCGGAGCTCGCCGAGGACGAGTTCGAGGACGACCGCGCTGAAGGTGGCGGTGGCGGCGCTGAAGTTCGCCGACCTCTCCAACTTCCGCGGCACCTCCTACGTCTTCGACCTCGACCGCTTCTCCAGCTTCGAGGGCAAGACCGGGCCCTACCTGCTCTACCAGGCGGTGCGGGTGAAATCGCTGCTCCGCAAGGCCGAGGCGGAAGGCGGGGCGACCGGCCCGATCGCAATCGCCGAACCTGCCGAGCGCGACCTCGCCCTGGCGCTCGACGCCTTCGACCACGCGCTCGCCGAGGCCTACGAGAAGAAGGCCCCGCACTTCATCGCCGAGCACGCCTACCGTCTCGCCGGCGCCTTCTCGAAGTTCTACCAGGCCTGCCCGATCCTCACGAGCGCGCCCGCCGTCCGCGGCTCGCGCCTGGCGCTGGCCGCCGCGACGCTGGCGCAGCTGGAGCTGGCGCTGACGCTGCTGGGCATCGAGACCCCCGCGCGGATGTGACCCGAGCACAAGCGCCCGGCGCGCGCTTGACTCCGCTCCCGGCCTTGACCAGTTTCCATCCGACTCTCGCGGGAGAGACCGGGTTACGGACCCGGAGCCGAAGGCGCAACCGCCCCGGAAACGCTCAGGCAAAAGGACCGCGAAAGTCAGATAGACGCTGGAAAGCGCCGCCGGAGCCGATCGTGTCCGGGCAGGCGCGCCGAAGGAGCAAGGGCGGCCTCGCGTAGGGGGGCCTTCCGGAATCTCTCAGGCCGAAGGGACAGCGGGGGCGACCAGCGGACGGGCCCGGACAAGGGGCCGTTCACTCACCGTCGCCGGAGCCCTTCGAACCCCGTGACCGACCAGGCGCTGAAGACCACGCCGCTCACCGAGGCCCATCGGGGCGCCGGCGCCCGCATGGTCGGCTTCGCCGGCTACGAGATGCCGGTGCAGTACGCGGACGGGGTGCTGAAGGAGCACCTCTGGACGCGCGAGCACTGCGGCCTCTTCGACGTCTCCCACATGGGCCCGGCGTTCCTGCGGCTCAAAGCGCGGTCGGGCGATCCGAAAGCCGACCATGCGGCCGATCGCAGCGCTCCTCGAGCCGCTGGTCTGCGGCGACCTCGAAGGGCCTGAAGCGCGGCCAGCTGCGCTACACCCTCTGCTGAACGAGCATGGCGGGATCTGCGACGACCTGATGGTCGGCCGGCCGCAGTCGGACGCCGAGCAGGGCGAGCTCTACCTCGTGGTCAACGCCGGGACCAAGGATGGCGACTTCGCGCGCATCGGCGGCCCGCGTCGGCGGCGCCGCTGAACTCGTCCGCGCCGACGACCGCGGCCTGATCGCCGTGCAGGGACCCGAGGCGGCCGCAGTGGTGGCGGCGGTCCTGCCGGCGGCCGCCGACCTCAGCTTCATGACCTTCGCCCGCGCCGCGTTCGAAGGCGCCGAGATCATCGTCTCGCGCTCCGGCTACACCGGCGAGGACGGGTATCGAGATCCTGGTCCCGGCGCGCCACGCCCGCCGTCTGTGGGACCGGCTGCTGCAGGACGAGCGCGCGCGGCCGATCGGCCTCGGCGCGCGCGATTCGCTGCGCCTGGAGGCCGGCCTGCCGCTCTACGGCCACGACCTCGACGAGACCGTCTCGCCGGTCGAGGCGAGCCTGGAGTTCGCCGTCTCCAAGCGCCGGCGCGAGGCCGAGGACTTCCCGGGCGCGGCGCGGATGCTGGGCGAGCTGGCCGGCCGGCTGGAACGCCGCCGCGTCGGCCTGCGCGTGCTGGAAGGCGCGCCGGCCCGCGAGGGCGCGGAGATCGTCGACGAGACAAGGGACGCCGTCGTCGGCACGCGTCACCAGCGGCGGCTTCTCGCCCGAGCCTCGCGGGCCCGATCGCCATGGGCTACGTGCCGCCGGCGCTCGCCGAGCCCGGCGCGCGAGCTTGGCGTCGTCGTGCGCGGCAAGACGCAAGCCGCCGAGGTCGTCCCGATGCCGTTCGTTCCCCACCGCTACCACCGCAAGCCCTCGACGAAGGAGCCGAGCTGAATGCGCTTCACCAAGGATCACGAATGGGTCGAGGTCGACGGCGACGGCGCCACGATCGGCATCACCGCCTACGCCGCCGAGCAGCTGGGCGACGTGGTGTTCGTCGAACTGCCCGACGTCGGCAAGCAGGTGAAGGCCGGCGACACGCTGGCGGTGGTCGAGAGCGTCAAGGCCGCCTCCGACGTCTACGCCCCGGTCTCCGGCGAGGTGGTGGCGGTCAACACCGGCCTGCCGGACGCCCCCGAGACCGTCAACGCCGATGCCCGAGAAGGACGGCTGGTTCGCCAAGCTGAAGCTCGCCAACCCGGCCGAGCTCGACGCCCTGATGGACCGCGCCGCCTACGAACAGTTCCTGAGCACCTTATGAGCAATCACAACTTCCGCTCTTCCCCGCGAAAGCGGGGACCCAGGCTTTTTCAGAAACCTCGCGCCCTCTGACAAAACCCCTAGGCCCCCGCTTTCGCGGGGAAGAGCGGAGATAGGCATGCGCTACCTTCCCCTCACCCCGCAGGACCGCGCCGAGATGCTGGCGGTGATCGGCGCGCCGTCGATCGACGCGCTGTTCGTCGACGTGCCCGCGAGCGCGCGGCTCGCCGGGCCGGTCGAGCTGCCGCCGCACCAGGGCGAGCTGGAGGTGGAGCGGGCGCTGGGGCGGCTGGCGGCGAAGAACCGGCCGGCCGGCGCCGGGCCGTTCTTCTGCGGCGCCGGCGCCTACCGCCACCACGTGCCGGCCAGCGTCGACCACATCATCCAGCGCTCGGAGTTCCTGACCAGCTACACGCCCTACCAGCCGGAGATCGCCCAGGGCACGCTGCAGGTGCTGTTCGAGTTCCAGACCCAGGTGGCGGCGCTGACCGGGCTGCCGGTGGCCAACGCCTCGCTCTACGACGGCTCGACCGGCTGCGCCGAGGCGGTGATGATGGCCGCGCGGGTGACGAAGCGCAGCAAGGCGGTGCTCTCCGGCGGCCTGCACCCGCACTACGCGGAGGCCTGCTGGACGCTGGCCCATACCGCCGGCGTCAAGACCCAGCGCCTGGCCGCCGCCATCGACGCCGAGGCGGCGGTGATCGAGGCGATCGACGCCGACACCGCCTGCGTGGTCGTGCAGACGCCGAACGTGTTCGGGACGGTCACCGACGTCTCGGCGATCGCCGAGGCGGCGCACGCCGCCGGCGCGCTCATGGTGGTGGTGACCACCGAGGCGGTCTCGTTCGGCCTGCTTGAAGTCGCCCGGCGAGATGGGCGCGGACATCGCCGTCGCCGAGGGCCAGTCGATCGGCAATGCGCTGATCGTTCGGCGGCCCCTACGTCGGCCTCTTCGCCTGCCGCGAGGCGCACGTGCGGCAGATGCCGGGCCGGCTTTGCGGCGAGACCGTCGACGCCGAGGGCAAGCGCGGCTTCGTGCTGACGCTCTCGACCCGCGAGCAGCACATCCGCCGCGAGAAGGCGACCTCCAACATCTGCACCAACTCGGGGCTCTGCGCGCTCGCCTTCACCATCCACATGACGCTGCTGGGCGAGACCGGCCTTCGCCAGCTCGCGCGAGATCAACCACGCCAAGGCGCGCCAGTTGCAGCGATGCGCTGGCGGCCGTCCCGGGCGTCGAGGTGCTGACGCCGCGCTTCTTCAACGAGTTCGCGGTCCGCCTGCCGAAGCCCGCCGCGACGGTGGTCGAAGCGCTGGCGGCGAAGGACATCATCGCCGGCGTGCCGTTCTCGCCGGCTCGATCCGGAGGCCGGGCTGGACGACGTGCTGCTGGTCTGCGCCACCGAGACCACGCCGGGCGCCGACATCGCCGCCTTCGCCGCGGCGCTGAGCGAGACATTGGCCGAGGAGCTTGCCCGATGAGCGTCGCTCACCGTCGGACGGCCAACGCGGCCCGAGCACCAGGACGAGGCGGCTGATCCGCGCGTCGAGGGCCACGGCCTGGCGCAGGACGAGCCGCTGATCTTCGAGCTGGAGCGGCTGGGCGAAGACCGGCGTCGACCTGCCGGAGGCCGAGCTGGACGCCGCCGACCTCGGCGGGCCTCACCCGCGACGCGCCGATCGGCCTGCCGGGCCTCTCGGAGCCGGAGACGCTGCGCCACTACGTGCGGCTCAGCCAGAAGAACCACGCCATCGACCTGGCGCATGTATCCGCTGGGCTCGTGCACGATGAAGCACAACCCGCGCCTCAACGAGAAGATGGCGCGCCTGCCGGCTTCGGCGACATCCATCCGCTGCAGCCGCAGTCCACCGTGCAGGGCGCGCTGGAGCTGATGGACCAGCTGGCGCACTGGCTGAAGACGCTGACCGGCATGCCGGCGGTGGCGCTGTCGCCCAAGGCCGGCGCGCACGGCGAGCTCTGCGGCCTGCTGGCCATCCGCGCGGCGCTGGAGGCGCGCGGCGACGCGCGCCGCACGGTGCTGGTGCCCGTCTCCGCCCACGGCACCAACCCCGCCACCGCGGCGCTGGCCGGCTACCAGGTGGTGGAGATCGCCCAGACCGACGACGGGCCGCGTCGACATCGCCGACCTCGCCGGCCAAGCTCGGGCCGGACGTCGCCGCGGTGATGGTGACCAACCCCAACACCTGCGGCCTCTTCGAGCGCGACGTGATCGAGATCGCCCGCCTCACCCACGCGGCGGGCGCGTTCTTCTACTGCGACGGCGCCAACTTCAACGCCATCGTCGGGCGGGTGCGGCCCGGCGACCTCGGCGTCGACGCCATGCACATCAACCTGCACAAGACCTTCTCCACCCCGCACGGCGGCGGCGGGCCGGGCGCGGGGCCGGTGGTGCTCAGCGAGGCGCTGGCGCCGTTCGCGCCGGCGCCCTGGGTGGTGAGCGACGCCGGCGGCTTTCGACCTGATCGAGCGCAACGAGGGCGAGGCGGCGCAGGCGTTCGGCCGGCTCTGCGCCTTCCACGGCCAGATGGGCATGTACGTGCGCGCGCTCAGCTACATGATGAGCCACGGCGCGGACGGCCTGCGGCAGGTCGCCGAGGACGCGGTGCTGAACGCCAACTACGTCAAGGCGCGGCTCTCGGGCGCGCTGACGGCGGCCTTCCCGGACGGGCCCTGCATGCACGAGGCGCTGTTCGACGACACGTGGCTGGAGGGCACGGGGATCTCGACGCTCGACGTCGCCAAGGCGCTGATCGACGAGGGCTTCCACCCGATGACCATGTACTTCCCGCTGGTGGTGCATGGCGCGATGCTGATCGAGCCGACCGAGACGGAGTCGCGGCGCGAGATCGACCGCTTCTGCGACGCGGTGCTGCGGCTCGCGGCCGCCGCCAAGGCCGGCGACGTCGCCCGCTTCAAGGGCGCGCCCTACAAGGCCCCGCTGCGCCGCCTCGACGAGACCGCCGCGGCCCGCAAGCCGCGGCTGCGGTGGACGCCAGCGGGGTAACCCCGTCCGCTCTTCCCCACGAATGGGCCCAGGCTTTTCTGAGTGACCGAGCGTGACCAGACGCCGCTGAATTTGACCACGAACCTCACGAACCTCACGAACGCCAGGCAGCGATCCATCCACTCCACCGGTGTCATCATCCCGGAGACCGCGAAGCGGTCGTCCGGGATCGACTCAGCGCCGCTGGGAGAAGCAGATCTCGGACAGCTCGCTGCGCTCGCTTCCGGGATGACATCGGCATCTGTTCGTGAGGTTCGTGAGGTCGTGGTTGAAAAAACCTGGGTCCCCGCCTTCGCGGGGAAAAGCGGGTTGTGAGGCAACACGCCCTGCGGCCCCTTCGCCACAGCGCGGCCGATTCAGCGTCTGCTGACGAAGTTCGGCGAAGCTTGCCTATCGGCGGACCAATTCACCGCCATATTGCTTGATCCCGAGCGGCCGTCCTCCCGATCCGCCGCTCTTAAGTCTCAAGTCGGAAGCTCATGTCGGTCGCGGCCCTTCGCAGCCTGAACCCATTGCGCGCCCTGCGATCACAGCCGTGGCGGCGGGTCGGCCGCTGGCTGGTGATCGGGCTGGGCTACGCGATGATCGCGGTCGGCGCGGTCGGCGCCGTGCTGCCGGGCCACCTCGGCGCGCCGGTGCTGGCGGTCGGGCTGGTGGTGGCGCTGCGCTCCTCGTTCCGCGCGCGGCGGCAGTTCGTCGAGGCGCAGCACCGGCACCCGAAGATCCTCTTTCCCGTGCGCCGGCTGCTGCGGCGCGAGCCGGAAGTGGCGCCGGTGGCCTGGCAGGCGCTGCTACGGCTGGAGCGGAATGTGCTGCCGCGGCGCTGGCGGTTCGCGGTGAAGACGCGGCGGAAGCTGAGGCGGCGCTAGGGCGCGCCTGACTGCAGCTTGGTCGCGACCTGCGCGACGGCCGCATCCACCAGCGGATCGGACTTGGCGGCGGCCAGGCGCGCGGCCAGCACCGCCTCGGCGGCCTGGGCGGCGAGATCGGCGGCGGCGGCCTTCACCTCGGCGGCAGCCTGCGATTCGGCGAGCGCGATGCGGCGCTCGGCCATCTCGCCGCGGCGCTTGATCTGCTCCTCGAGCTTGACCTTGGAGTCCTCGCCGAGGCGCTGGGCCTCTTCCTGCGCCAGCCCGACGATCTCGGCGGCGTGATGCTCGGCCGCCTCGCGCTGGGTCTTGATGTCGGCCAGCAGGCGCTCGGCTTCCTGGCGCAGCTTGGTCGCCTCGTCGAGCTGGGCCTGGATGCGGTGGGCGCGGTCGTCGAGCGCCTTCAGCGCCATGCCCGGGACCTTCAGCCAGATCAGCGCGACGATCAGCAGCGCGAGGCCCGCGCCTTCCCAGAAGTGGGCGTCCTGCAGGAGTTCCATCTTAGGCCTGTCCCACGCTCGCCAAGGAACGCTGGCCAGGGCGCGCTCGACCTCGGCGGCGTCGGCGCGCCTGGCCGGTGAGCCGCTGGACGATCGCCTGCGCGGTCTCGGCGGCGATGCCGCGCACGTGGCCCATCGCCTCGGTGCGCGCGGCGGCGATCCGCGCCTCGGCCTCGGCCATCACTTGGCCCAGCCGCGCCTCTTCCTCGGCCTGGCGCCGGGCCGACTCGTCGGCGACGGCCGCCTTGGCGTCGGCCGCCAGCCGCTGGGCTCTGGCGCGCGCCTCGGCCAGCTCTTCGGCCGCAGCCTTGGACTGCGCCTCCGCCTCGTCGCGCAGACGGCGCGCCTGGCCGATGTCGCCGCCGATCTTGTCCTCGCGCTCGGCGATCGTGCCGCCGACCCTGGGCATGAAGACGAAGGTGAACAGGAACACGCAGGATGCCGAAGATGATCAGCATCCACACCATCTGGCCCGGCCACTGGCCGAGGTCGAACTGCGGCAGGCCGCCGGAGGCCTGCTCGGCGGCCCGGGCGGGCGGCGTCGGCCATGCTCAGCCCGCGTAGAGGATGATGAAGGCCATCACGAGGGCGAAGATGCCCATGGCCTCGGTCACCGCGAAGCCGAGGAACAGCATGCCGCGCTCGCCGGCGGCGGCCGACGGGTTGCGCATCGCCGCCTGCAGGTAGTTGCCGAACAGGATGCCGAGGCCGGCGCCGGCGCCGATGAGGCCGGTCATGGCGAGGCCCGCGCCGATGAGCTTGGCGGCGTGAACGGTATGGCTCCATGGAGAAGAAGTCCTCTTGTGCTTTTAGGTCAGTTGCTTAGTGGCCGTGATCGAGGTTCACGACGTCGGAGAGGTAGGTGCAGGTCAGCGCCGCGAAGACGAAGGCCTGCAGGAAGGCGACGATCAGCTCGAGCGCGCGAGAGCGCGATCACCATGGCGAGCGACAGCGCCGGAGCCGATGAAGCCCAGGTAGCCGAGGCCGCCGGTGTGCGGCGAACAGGCCGCCATGCCGACGACGAAGCTGCCGAACATGTAGAGCACCACGTGCCCGCCGATCATGTTGCCGAACAGTCGCATCGACAGCGTCACCGGCCGCACCAGGAAGGAGACGACCTCGATCGGCACCACCAAGAGCAGCATCAGCCAGTGGATGCCGCTCGGCACGAAGAGCTTGAAGAAGCCGAGGCCGTTCTGCACGAACCCGACGACGACCACCATCAGGAAGGTCACGACCGCCAGGCTGATGGTGACGGCCAGCTGCGAGGTGACGGTGAACTGATCCGGGGACGATGCCCCAGATGTTCATCACGGCGATCAGGCGAGAAGAGCGCGAAGACGTAGGGCAGGAACGGGCGGCCGCGGTCGCCGATCATCGGGCCGGTCAGGCCCTTGTCGACGAGGTCGTAGAGGATCTCGCCGAACGCCTGCAGGCGTCCCGGCACCACCTTGCCGCGGGCGGAGGCCAGGAAGAAGATCGAGATCGCCAGCGCCGCGCCGATCATGGTGATGACGGAGTTGGTGATGCGACAGGTCGACCGGGCCGACGCCCGGCACGTTGATCGGCGGGATGCTCACGACCTTGTGGATCAGGAACTGTTCCATGGGCTGGATCTCAGCCATCAGCGCGCTCAATCCTCCTTGCGCGCCGAGCGGCCCATCTGTGTCGGCCGACTTCACCGCCACGTAGGCCGACGCCGCCGTGCCCAGCAGCAGGCCGATCACCATGCCGAACGGCGTGGTGTGCGCGAAATGGTCCACGACCCAGCCGAGCCCCAGACCCCCAAGCACACCGCCGATCACCTCGCCCAGAAGGCGGTAGCCCTCGCCCATCGAGCGCTCGGCCGATCCGTCGGCCACGCTCTTCGGCCTGCGCTCGGCCGTCAACGCGTCGAGCCGGGTCTGGAGGCGCTCTGAGCGCCTCCTGGCTCTCGTCGTCCGGCTGCGACATGAACGGCTGCGGCCTTCGCCTGTTTACGGGCGAGCCCCAGCGTCCCTGCCAGCGGCCCGGCCAGGTCGGCGCGGAACCTATAGACGCCGAGCATGGGGCGTCAAGGTTGCGCGACCGGTATCATAGTGCATTGAATTTGTTATGGAACTCGGCGGCTGCGGCGCCTTGTCAAGTTTCGGCGCCGCATCATTCCGCTCCCTCCTCATCCGTCATGCGCCGAGGCGTCAGTCCCGGCGACCCGGAAGCACACGATGGCGCGAGTGGCCGCGCGCCTAGCGCGGCCACTGCACCTCTCAGGGTGTTCATGCGGTGGCCGACACTTCGGTCGGCCATGACGGTTGGAGGGGCGGGACCTAGTGCGCCTCGTCCCAGTTCGTGGCGGCGCGGGCGTCGACCACCAGCGGGACCGAGAGCAGACCACCGGCTCGGCGGCGCGCTCCATCACCCGCCTGGCGACCGCGCAGGTCGCCGTCGGCCTCGTCGGCCGGGGCCTCGAACACCAGCTCGTCGTGCACCTGCAGCAGCATCCGCGCCTGCAGGCCCGCGGCCTTGCAGCGCCGCCGGCATGCGGATCATCGCGCGGCGGATCACGTCGGCGGCCGCGCCCTGGATCGGGGCGTTGATCGCGGCGCGCTCGGCGAACTGGCGGTCGTGGACCGACTTCGAGCGCGGCCGCCGGGATGTGGATCTTGCGGCCGAACAGGCTGGTCACATAGCCCTGCGCGCGCACCGTGTGGCGCATGCGGTCCATGTAGGCGCGGATGCCGGGGAAGCGCTCGAAGTAGGTCTTGATGTAGGCCCCGGCCTCGTCCTGCGGGATCGACGAGCTGGTTGGCGAGGCCGAACGCCGAGATGCCGTAGATGATGCCGAAGTTGATCGCCTTGGCGCGCCGGCGCGTCTCCGCCGGCATGCCCTCGACCGGCACGCCGAACATCTCCGAGGCGGTGGAGGCGTGGATGTCGAGGCCCTCCAGGAAGGCGCGCTTCAGCTGCGGGATGTCGCCGATGTGGGCGACGAGCCGCAGCTCGATCTGGCTGTAGTCGGCGCTGATCAGCACCTTGCCCGGCTCGGCGACGAAGGCGCGGCGGATCTTGCGGCCCTCCTCGGTGCGCACCGGGATGTTCTGCAGGTTGGGATCGTTCGACGAGAGCCGCCCGGTGGTGGTGGAGGCCAGCGCGAAGGAGGTGTGGATGCGGCCGGTCCGCTGGGCCACCGCCGGCGCCAGCGCGTCGGTGTAGGTGCCCTTCAGCTTGGAGAGCTGGCGCCAGTCGAGCAGCAGGCGCGGCAGCGCGTGGCCCTCGGCGGCCAGCTCCTCCAGCACCGAGGCGTCGGTGGACCAGACGCCGGTGGCGGTCTTCTTGCCGCCCGGCAGGCCCATCTCGCCGAACAGCACGTCGCCGATCTGCTTGGGGCTGCCGAGGTTGAACGGCCGGCCGACCAGGCGCGTCGCCTCGGCCTCGTAGTCGGCCATGCGCACCGAGAAGTCGTTGGAAAGCTGGCGCAGCTGGTCCGGATCGATCCGGATGCCGGCCAGCTCCATCTCGGCCAGCACCGCGGGCATCGGCCGCTCCAGCGTCTCGTAGACGGTGAGCAGGCCCTCGCGGGCTAAGGCGCGGCCGCAGCAGGCGGTAGAGGCGCATGGTGATGTCGGCGTCCTCGGCGGCGTAGGCGGTCGCGGCCGCCAGCTCGACGTGGCGGAAGCTCTTCTGCGCCTTGCCGGTCCCGGCCACCGACTTGAAGCTGATCGGCTGGTGGCTCCAGCCAGCAGCTGCGCCAGCTCGTCCATGCCGTGGCCGTGCAGGCCGCCGCTCCAGCACGTAGGAGATCAGCATGGTGTCCTCGATCGGCGCGACCGCGACGCCGAGCCGGGAAAGCACCGCGATCTCGTACTTGGCGTTGTGCGCCGACCTTGAGGACGCGCGGGGTCCTCGAGCAGCGGCTTCAGCCGCTCGAGCGCCGCCGCCAGCGGGATCTGGCCGAGGTCGGCGTGGCGTCTCCAGCGCCAGCCCTTCGGCGGCCGCAGTGGCCGAGCGGGACGTAGCAGGCCTCGCCCGGCGCGATGGCCAGCGAGACGCCGCAGAGGTCGGCGGATGGCCGACGAGAACGCGTCGGTCTCGGCGTCGAAGGCGACGACGCCGGCCGCCCGCGCCCTGGCGATCCAGGCGTCGAGGCTCGGCGAGGTCGCGCACGCAGGCGTAGAGCGAATGGTCGATCGGCTTCGGCGCTTCCGGCGCGGCGGACTTCGGCGGCGGCGGGGCGATCGGCGCGCCGCCCGAGCGCGCCTCGACGACGCGACGCGCCAGGCTGCGGAACTCCATCGCCTCCAGGAAGTCGCCCAGCGTCTTCGGGTCGGGCTCGGCGAGCGCCAGGTCGTCCAGCGGCGCCGGCAGCGGCGTCGCGCAATCGAGCGTCACCAGCTGGCGCGAGAGCCGGATCTGGTCGGCGAAATCGATCAGCGTCTGGCGGCGCTTGTCCTGCTTGATCTCGCCGGCGCGCGCCAGCAGCGTGTCGAGGTCGCCGTACTCGTTGATCAGCGCCGAGGCGGTCTTGATGCCGATGCCGGGCGCGCCCGGCACGTTGTCGACGCAGTCGCCGCACAGGGCCTGCACGTCGACCACCTTCTCCGGCGGCACGCCGAACTTCTCGATCACTTCCGGCGATGCCGATGCGGACGTTCTTCATGGTGTCGAGCATCGAGACCTGCGGTCGCCGACCAGCTGCATCAGGTCCTTGTCGGAGGAGACGATCACCACCTCGCCGCCGGCGTCGCGGACCTGGCAGGCGTAGGCGGCGATGATGTCGTCGGCCTCGTAGCCGCCGATCTCCAGGCACGGCACGCCGAACGCCCGCGTCGCCTCGCGCACCAGCGGGAACTGCGGGACCAGGTCCTCCGGCGGCGGCGGGCGGTGCGCCTTGTAGTCGGCGTAGAGCTGGTTGCGGAAGGTGACCTCCGACTTGTCGAACACCACCGCCAGATGGGTCGGCGCGTCGGGCGCGGCCTTCATGTCGACCATCAGCTTCCAGAGCATGTTGCAGAAGCCGGCGACCGCGCCGACCGGCAGCCCGTCGGTCTTGCGGGTCAGCGGCGGCAGCGCGTGGAAGGCGCGGAAGATGAAGCCCGAGCCGTCGACCAGGTAGAGCCGCACAGCCGGTCCGTCCTGGGTCGGCTGGCGCGGGATATCGCCGATGGTTTCGGGGGCTTCGAGCGTGTCGGTCATGGAGGCTCAAGATAGGCGCGCCATCGGCCCGGGTCACGCCTTCCCTCCCCTCCTGGACAGGGATGCTGACGGGAGGCGTCAGCGGGTGGGGATCAGTAGACCCTCGCTCTCGGCGGGATGGCGGCGATCTCGTTGGTCAGCGGCGAAAGGCAGACCGGGCGCTCGCCGAGGCGGGGCAGGCCCTCGCCCAGCCAGACCAGGCTGTGCTTGAGCCAGTTTGCGTCGTCGCGGCCCGGGAAATCCTCGCGGGCGTGGGCGCCGCGGCTCTCGGTGCGGGACAGCGCCGAGCCGACCGTCGCCACGGCCTGGGCGATCAGGTTGTCCAGTTCCAGGGCCTCGGAGAGGTCGGTGTTCCAGGCCAGGCCGTGGTCGGCGAGCGCCAGGTCGGCGAACCCGTCCCGCAGGCCCAGCAATCGGTCCAGTCCCGCCGCCAGCGAGGGGCCGGTGCGAAAGACGCCGACATCGTCCTGCATGACGTCCTGCATGCCGCGGCGGAGCGCCGCGGCGGGCGTGCGCCCAGACGCCCGGCGCACGCGGTCGAACCGCGCGAGGTGGGGCTCGGTCCAGGCCGGCTTCGGCTCGGGCTGGCGGTCGTTCGCCGTCAGCCGCTCGGCGGCGCGCAGGGCGGCCGCCTTGCCGAACACCATCAGGTCCACCAGCGAGTTGGAGCCGAGGCGATTGGCGCCGTGCACGGAGACGCAGGCCGCCTCGCCGACCGCCATCAGGCCGGGCACGGCGCGGTCCTCGCCGCTGACCCGGGTCAGCACCTGGCCATGGATGTCGGCCGGAACGCCGCCCATGGTGTAGTGGACGGTGGGCACGATCGGGATCGGCTGGCGGCGGATGTCGACGCGCGCGAAGATGCGCGAAGTTTCGGTGATGCCGGGCAGCCGCGCTTCCAGCAGCGCCGGGTCGAGATGCTCCAGGTGGAGCTCGATATAGTCCCCGGCGGGCCCGCAGCCGCGACCGGCCCGCATCTCCTCAACCATCGCCCGGCTGACGACGTCGCGGCTGGCGAGATCCTTGGCGGTGGGGGCGTAGCGCTCCATGAAGCGCTCGCCGGCCGCGTTGGTGAGGAAGGCGCCCTCGCCCCTGGCGCCCTCGGTCACCAGGCAGCCGGATCCCTTCATGCCGGTCGGATGGAACTGCACGAACTCCATGTCCTGCAGCGGCAGGCCGGCCCTGAGCGCCATGCCGCCGCCGTCGCCGGTGCAGCTGTGGGCCGAGGTGGACCAGAGGTAGGCGCGCCCGAACCCACCCGTCGCCAGGATGGTCGTCTGCGCGCGGAACCGGTGCAGGGTTCCGTCGTCGAGCTTCCAGGCGGTGACGCCCCGGCAGGTCCCCCCATTAGGACCATCTGGGTCCATCATCAGGTCGAGCGCGAAGTACTCGATGAAGAACTCCACCGCGTGGCGCAGCGACTGGCCGTACATGGTGTGCAGCATGGCGTGGCCGGTGCGGTCGGCCGCCGCGCAGGTGCGCTGGATCGGCGCCGCGCCGAAGTTGCGCGTCATGCCGCCGAAGGCGCGCTGGTAGATCTTGCCGTCGGGCGTCCTGGAGAACGGCACGCCCCAGTGCTCCAGCTCGTAGACCGCCGCCGGGGCGTGGCGGACCATGTACTCGATGGCGTCCTGGTCGCCGAGCCAGTCGGAGCCCTTGACGGTGTCGTACATGTGCCAGCGCCAGTCGTCCTCGCCCATGTTGCCGAGGCTGGCGCTGATGCCGCCCTGCGCCGCCACCGTGTGCGAGCGGGTCGGGAACACCTTGGTGATGCAGGCGGTCTTCAGGCCGGCCTGCGCGCAGCCCAGCGCCGCTCGAAGGCCCGAGCCGCCGGCGCCGACCACGACGACGTCGAACGCATGGTCGATCAGCTCGTAGGCCGGCATCTCGGCAACCTTCGCATTTCGTGAAGTATGGCGACGGATCGCCCAGCGCAGTATCCTTGATTGGACCACCTTGGCTTCGTGGATGGCGAAGGATGCGCGTCGACCTGACCGACATGCGGCTGTTCCGCGACGTGGCGGAGGCCGGCTCGATCACCGCCGGCGCGGCGCGCAGCCACCTGGCGCTGGCCGCCGCCTCGACCCGTATCCGCGGACTGGAGCTCGACGTCGGCGCGCCGCTGCTGACCCGCAGCCGCGCCGGCGTGACGCTGACGCCGGCCGGCCGGTCGCTGCTCGGGCACGCGCGGGCGCTGCTGGCCGAGGCCGAACGGCTCGCCGAGGACCTGCGCTCGTTCGGCGCCGGCCTCGCGGGCGAGGTCCGGATGCTCGCCAACACCAACGCCATCACCGAGTTCCTGCCCGAGGCGCTGGCGAGCTTCCTGGCCGCCAATCCGGGCGTCAGCGTCGACCTGGAGGAGCGGCTCTCGGACGAGATCGTGGGTCTGGTGGCCGAGGGCGCGGCCGATCTCGGCGTCGTCGCCGGCACCGCCGAGCTCGGCGCGCTGCAGGCCTTCCCGTTCCGCGTCGATCGCTTCGTGCTGGTGACCGCGCCGGCCCATCCGCTGGCGGAGCGCGCGTCGGCCTCGTTCGCCGAGGCGCTGGACTACGACCTCGTCGGCCTCGACCGCGCCAGTGCGCTGCAGCGGTTCCTGGCCGAGCGCGCCGCGCGCGTCGGCAAGCCGCTGCGGCTGCGCGTGCAGCTGCGCAGCTTCGACGCGGTCTGCCGGCTGGCCGAGGCCGGCGTCGGCGTCGGCGTCGCGCCGGAAACCACCGCGCGGCGGGCGGCCGCCACGCTGCGCCTGGCGGTGATCCCGCTCACCGACCCCTGGGCGCTGCGCGAGCTGAAGCTGTGCGTGCGCCGCCTGGACGACCTGAAGCCGACCGCCCGGCGGCTGGCCGAGTTCCTGCGCGGCGAGGGCGAGGCGGCCGCGTCTGCGTGACGCTCGGGCGCGGGGTGCGCCCGGCGCCGCGGCGGTCAGTGCCCGTGCGAGCCTTCGTAGACACCCGGCGCGAGGCGCTCGCTCTCGGCGCCCTCGACGCCGGCGGCCAGCACGAAGCGGCGGTCGCAGTAGCCGCACTCGACGAAGTCCGCCTCGCCCATCTCCAGCCAGACGCGCGGGTGGCCGAGCGCGCCGCCGACGCCGTCACAGGCGACACGCCGGGAGCGCACCGTGACCACCTCCGGCGGCGGCACGATGGTCTGCGGCGTCGCGGCGGGCGGGGGCGCGGCTTTCGGCTTGCGGGCCATGGGAACTCCAAGTCGTCCCGCCGCCTTGGCGGGGCGGGATTGGCGGCCTAGGTATGCGTCGCCCGCGCCTCGCGTCAATCGAGGCCGCGGTCGCACACCTCATCCGGGGCGCAATGGACCTTCCCGAGTACGCGATCGAGGCCAAGGGCCTCGTGAAGACCTATCCCGCCATGCGCGGCGCGCCGGCGATGCTGGCGCTGAAGGGAATCGACCTCAGGATCCCGCGCGGCTCGATCTTCGGCCTGCTAGGCCCCAACGGCGCCGGCAAGTCGACCTTCATCAACATCCTGGCGGGCCTGACCAAGAAGACCGCCGGCACGGTGACCATCTGGGGCCGCGACATCGACCATCGCCCGCGCGACGCCCGCGCCGCGATCGGCGTGGTGCCGCAGGAGATCGCCGCCGACGTCTTCTTCACCCCGCGCGAGTCGCTCGACGTGCAGGCCGGCATGTACGGGGTGCCGAGGAAGGAGCGGATCACCGACGAGCTGCTCGCCGCGCTTGGGCTCGCCGACAAGGCCAACGCCTACGTGCGCCAGCTGTCCGGCGGCATGAAGCGGCGGCTGATGGTCGCCAAGGCGATGGTGCACAATCCGCCGGTGCTGATCCTCGACGAGCCCACCGCCGGCGTCGACGTCGAGCTGCGCCGCCAGCTCTGGGACTATGTGGTGGGCCTGAACCGGCAGGGCGTCACCATCCTCCTCACCACCCACTACCTGGAGGAGGCCGAGGAGCTCTGCGACACCATCGCCATCGTCAACCACGGCAGCGTGGTGGCCTGCGAGCCGACGTCGAAGCTGCTCACCCGCCTCGACACCCGCTCGGTGGTGATCACGCCCGGCGAGCCGATGGCGAGCCCGCCGGCGCTGCCGCCGTTCGAGACGCGGCTCAGGCCCACCGGCGAGCTGGCGATCAGCTTCCACACCCACCAGGCCAGCGTCGAGCAGGTGCTGGCCGCGGCCCGCGACGCCGGCGTCCACATCAAGGACCTGCGCACCGAGGAGCCCGACCTCGAGGACGTGTTCCTGGCGCTGACCTACGGCGCCGACGCCGCTCTGACCGGTGCGCCGTAAGCCGGACCGCTTTCCGCAAAGAACCGCTTTCCGCTCGAAGGAGACGACCATGAAGTCCGCCGCCCTCGCCCTTGCGCTCCTCTTCGTCTCCGCCGCCGGAACCGCCGAGGCGCGCGGCTGCCTGAAGGGCGCCGTGGTCGGCGGCGTCGCCGGCCATTTCGCCCACCACCATGCGCTGGCCGGCGCGGCGATCGGCTGCGTGGTCGGCCACCACATCGCCCACGAGCACGACAAGCGGCTGGCCCGCGAACAGGCCCGCCGCGACCACCATTGAGGCGCCAGCTCAGGCGCGCCTCACGAACTTCAGCGTCATGCGGTCGCTCTCGCCGATGGCGTCGTACTTCGTGTGGTCGAAGGCGGGGTTGGGCGGCTGGCCGGGCGGGGCGCTGCGGCGGGTGGGCGGCAGGGTCCAGACGCCGAACGGATAGTCCTTGGTGTCCTTCGGGTTGGCGTTGATCTCCGAGCGCGCGGCGAGCGCAAAGCCCGCCTTGCCCGCCTCGCCGATCACCCAGGCCTCCGAGATGTAGCCGTTCGCCTTCTTCGGATCCCAGCCGTCCGGGGCGCGATGGTCCTCGACGGCGAGGACGCCGGCGTCCTTCAGCGCGGCGTGGAAGTCGCCGAACGCCTTGCGCCGTGAAGCCGTCGACCTGCGCCCAGTCATGGATCTCGCGCGAGACCAGCACCAGGTCGACGGTCCCCGGCGGGGCGAGCGGGCCGGAATGCAGGCCGAAACCGGCCGTCGTCACCTGGCCGTAGAGCTTCGGATCGGCGCCGTACTTGGCCTCGAACGCGGCGCGGCCCTTGCGCGCGCCATCGCTGACCTTCGGATCGTTCAGGTCGGCCATCGCGGCGATGTAGTGGCCGCCGGTGCGCGCCAGGTAGGGCGCCAGGATGTCGGTCCACCAGCCGGTTCCGGGCGCGACATCGATCACCGTCATGCCGGGCCTCAGCCCCCAGAAGGTCAGCGACTCGTAGGGATGCCGATAGACGTCGCGCGCCTTGTCGGCGGCCGAGCGCGGGCCGTTCTCGATCACGTCGCGCAGCGTCGTGTCATCGCCCATGAAGGCCGGCGCCGCCGACGCCCGCCACGCCGCCAACGCCGGGAGCGCCAAGACCGGGATCGCCAGGCCCAGCGCGCCCGCGACGCTCCGCCTCGTCTGCATCGTCATCGTCGTTCCTCCCTCATGTCGTGCGACATCTTAGCCGCACGGCGCCGCCGCGCCACGGTCGCGGCGCTCCAGCGGGTTGTCCGCTGCAGGACCGGCGCTGCGGCAACGGCCGGGCGTTTGCCGCGACCTGCCCTTTCCGCTAGAGACCTCGCGCCCCAGCCGCACCCGTAGCTCAGCTGGATAGAGCGCTGCCCTCCGAAGGCAGAGGTCACAGGTTCGAATCCTGTCGGGTGCGCCACTTGCGTACAAAACCGCGAACAGGCCCGCCTTGGTGGGCGACCGGATCTCCTCCCGCGCGCGAGTGTTTCGGGCAAGCATCGGGGCCGACCCTTGTTCTGCAGCGGCTACGTTCCAACAGTATCCAGAGCGCGACGCTGGCCGCTGGCCGGCATGGGCTACGGCGCCGCGTCCGCGACTTGGGGGGCGCCGCCGTTCAGCTGGCCGCCGCCATCCCCCACCAGGACGAACGCGGCCCAATAGAACGGGTGGCCAGTCTCGGCCTGACTGTAGAGCCTGCTCTCCGCCTGCGAGAGCGCATCGCGGACGCGTGCGCCCGGTTTGATCGCGTCCGCCAGCATGCTGGTGATCTCGGCCTTGGATGCCGCCGAATCCACCTTCCACTCGGTCGCCATCACATCTCGGGCTCCGGCGTAGATGAAGGCTCTCGCCAGGCCGCTCAGCGCATCCCCGCCCTCGTCGAGTCCAGTGCGGGATTCGTCGAGCTTGGCGCCGGCGGCCGTGTCGCAGGCCGACAGCACCACCAGACGCGCCGTCAGTTGCTGGTCGAGCAGATCGGAAGCCTCGAGCACGCCAAGCCCCTCTTCGCCGACCGAAGTCAGCAGCGCCGGCTGGGGAAAACAGGGCGACAACGCCAGCACGCCGTGCGTCGCCAGCAGGATCACGTCGGCCTTCGCTGTATGCGGATCGTGCAGGAAGTCCGTGTCGGTGAACGCTGGACCAAGCGTCACCCGCGCCTGAGCGAAGCTGGCCGCGACGCCGCGGGCCTCGTCGGCGGTGTCGGGCAGTGCGTCATAGAGGGCGAGCGAACGCTGCACCTCGGCGCGGCAGGCGTCCGACAATCCCTCGCCGGCGGCCAGGCGGGTGGCCACCAGGCTCGCGTCGGGGACGAAGTCGCCATAGGCGACGGCGCTCAGCTTGGCGCTCGCCTTTGGCGGCTCACGGCGCATGCGGACGAAGGCCGCGGGACCCAAGGCGTTGACGACCGTGACGTGGCGCGCGAGCCAATCGACGCCGCTGTAGTCCTGGTCGTCGCGCACCTTGTCGAGTTGATCCTGGCTCGGAGGCGTGGCGACCAAGGCGGCAAAGGGGATCGAGGCCAGCGAGCCGCTGACGTCGACGTCGAGGTCAGTGTCGCCGGCCAGCCGGTCCTTCACCGGGCCGAGCAGGGCGTCGTAGAGCGCCTGCGCGGCAGTCAGGTCGTAGTCGGGAAGCCGCCGGCCCTTCAGACGTGTGGTGCGGCGCAGGCGATCGACGAGGACGTCGACCTGGGCGTCGCTCAGCGCGACCAGGAACGGATGCACGCCCGCCTTGTCCACCAGGGCGCCGAACCCGCCGGCGCTGGTCATGACGATGCGCAGATAAGCTTCCTTTTCGGCGAGCACCGACTGCAGATCAGCGGCAGTCACCTGGGGACTCAGCAGTTCGAGGTAGGCCGGGGCGCGGCTGCGAAGATCGGCTTCCGCCGCGGCCAGATCTGCGGCGCTCTTCTGGACGGCGGCGTCCGCCCCGGAGATCTCGCCCGGCGTGACATCCGTTTCGCCGGCCAGGGTCTGGCGGCGCGCGAAGGCGGCGCGGTAGGCGCGATCGGCGTCCTGGTAGGCGCGCGCCTGCTGTCCGGCGTCCCGCAGCGCGAGCCGCGCGGCGAGCATCGAGGCGGTGTGCGCTGCGGCGCCATCCCAGGCGAGCGCCAGCACCTGAAAGTATTCCGCCGCCAAGGCCGGATCGCCGGTCTTGAGCCACTGTTGTTCCAGCAAGGCCATATGGGGGACGGCGACCTCCGGCGGCAGACCGGGAGACTCGGTCTGGGTGGCGTAGATGCCGACCGCGGCGCGGCCGCTGGCCAGCGCGTCGGCGGTCAGCCCCGCGCCAGCCTGCGCGGACTCGAGCGCCAGCCACAGATGCGCTTCGCTGCGGGTGCCGGGCGCGACGGTGCGCACGGTGGTCAGTCCGGCGCTCGCCACGCCGGCGGCGTCCGAATAGGCGTGGGCGGCCAGATCGAGATCGGCGCGTTCGTTGGCGATGTCGCTGACCAGCCGCGCCGGCGGCGTGCCGACGCTCTGCAGCGACGCCGACGCTGCGTTCAGGTGCTCGGCGGCGTCCGGCCGCCCGAGTTCACGCGCAGCGACGCCGGCGACATATTCGCCCTGCGCCTGCAGGACCGCCGCCTGGTCCGCGGGGGTCGTGTCGGAGAGCTCGATCATCAAGCCGCGCTGACTGAAGCGGGCGGGCCGCCCCTCGACGTCGCGCACGTCGGCGGCGTTGATGGCGCCGCCGCCCGTCTCTCTGGCGCGCACCAGGGCGGCGCGGGTCTGATTCGCGGCCAGCGCCAGTCGGAAGGCCGTCGCGAAGCGCCGCTGATTGAGCTGGTCGATCGCCTCGTAGTTCTGGATCTTCGACACCAGCAAAAGGGCGTTGTCGGCGGTGCGCGCCAGCGTCTCGGCCCGCTGCAGCGTCGCGCCGGCCTCGTCGAAGCGCCGGGCGCCGGACATGTTGAGCCCGACCTCGGAGAGGATGTCGGCTTCGCCGGCGACATCGTCCGGCGCGATGCGCTTTTGCGCCTGCAGCAGCTCCTCGAAGTCGCGCTCCGCGGCGGCAAAGTCCCAGATCGAGTTGTACTCATAGGCCCGTCGGCGCAGCAGTTCGAAGTTGAACTGGGCGCTCTGGCCCGGCGGGCCAGCCGGGAAGACGGCTTCGATCTCGCGCAGTCCCGGCGTCTGGGCGACGCTGGCTGTGGCCGCGGCGGCCGGCTTCGCCAATCCCATCAGCACGCGCGCGGCGCCCACCATCGGCGCCCAATCCGACGGATAGACCTCGCCGACGGCGACATCGGCGCCGTGGCGCGCCACCAGCGCGAACCGACGCAGAGTGTCGGCCCCGGTTCGCCGACAGCCGATCTGGGTGAGGGCGCTGAAATCGGCGCTGTGGAGCACGGTCTCGTCGCCATTGCAGACCGCGGCCAGGGCGTCCTTCGCCAGGGCTTCGTTGTCGAACACCGTGACCCGACCGGATGGGCGCTCCCAGGCGCCGCAGTAGATGTCCGCCGAGTGGGCGCCCTTGGGCGCGTCGAAGCGAGCGACGGCGCGGCACGCTTGGCTTTCGGCGTTCAGGCCAAGCGAGAAGTCATCAGCGGTCGGGGCGGCCTTCGAAGCGGCGGGCGCCAGCAGTCCCACGCCGCAAGCCAGCGCGAGCGCCACCTGCGTCAGCCGTCGGATCGTCGCGGGGCCGCCTCCGCGATGCTCGAGCGCGCGGATCACTTTGCGGTCTCCTTGGCCAGGCGATTGTGGATGACCGAATAGAGGTCGTTCAAGCTGACGGTCATGTTCAGCAGCAAGGTCGGCGACGGCCGCTTCAGGCCGGGAATCCCCTCGGTGCCGGGGATCGCGTCTGTCGGGACCGCAAAGGTGACGTCCGTCTCGAACTTCCGCGCCACCTGCAGCTTCACCCCGCCGCCATAGGACGTCAGAGAGAAGGCTGGCGAGCCGCGCGTGAAAAGCCGGGCGGTGTCGACGAACAGGAACGGTTGGACCTGCAGCTGGGAGCCGACCTTCAGCGGGTCGATACGGCCCTCGATCGAGGTGGCGACGGCGCTGTCGGCTTGCACGAGCCCAGGCTGGTATCCGCGTCCGATCCCGAAATTGCTGAAGGCGTATTGGTCGGGCACCGTGAGCGGGTTCGCCGCGTATTGGAATTCGCTCCGCGCGGCCAGGCTCAGCCGGTGGAAGCTCGCGCTCTGGGCTTCGAACGACGCCTTGGCGACCGTCGCCTGCGGATCACCCCCGAGCCTCGAAAGATTCGGGTCGCCCAGATGGCTGGCGCCCAGGACGTCGATGCCCTGGCGGATCTCTACCGAGCCGGCCCAGCGGCCGAATGCATCGGTTTCCTCGCCGGAGATATTGAGGCTGAGAATCCGCAGCTTGTCGTTGCTCAACGTCGACGCCGTGAAGACCTGGGTGCGCTGGTTGCTGGCGTCGAAGGCGAGGTCGGCCACCAGGCTGCGGTCGGGCGCTTCCAGGATCGGGTGCGCCAACTCGATGCGCGCCGAAACGACGTCGGTCGCCACCGCCAGGGGCTGAGCCGAACTCGGCGGGATGCGCCTGGCCCCAGAGCCCTGACACGATCAACCTGTCGCCGCTGACGTCGAGGCCGCGCGAGTAGCTGCCGCGCACCAGCACCTGACGGCCGAACGGCAGGGACGAATAGACCTGCCCCGATCCCACGTCGCCGAAGTCGGAATCGCCATAGACGTCGGCGCCGAGCAGGACACCCCACGGTCCGACCGGGTCGGCGTAGAGGTTATTGACGTTGGCGTAGGTGCGGATCGTGTCTTCCCGCTTGGTCGCCACGACCAGGTCCATGCCGCCGGGCTCGCCACCCTGCCGGAGCGTGCCCGAGGTCGTGAGCCCTGGGATCTGGCGCGCCACGGCGTAGGCGGTGTTGACCTCGGCCAGCGACAGCGGCGCCCGGTTCACCACCGGATCCAGCATGCGCGTCGCCTGGCGGCGCGCCACCGGGTTCGAGCCGAGGACCGTGAGCGCGGTGATCCGCCCCTCAACCACGTCGTAGTGAACGACGCCGTCCTTCACCTGCTGCACCTTCAGGCGAACCGCCACGAACGGATAGCCGGCCCGGGCGTAGACGCGCTCAGCGCGCCGGCCGATGGCGCGCAGGTCCGCGAGGCTGACGGGGCGGTCGCGATAGTCGGCCCACGCCCGTTGCAGCCGCTTTGCGGAGACGATGGTCGCACCGTCGAACTCAGCGCTGCGCAGCACGAACCTCGCAATGGTGTCGTCGCGGCGCGGGGCGGGCGGCGCCGGCGGCATCGTGAGCGGTGCGACTGAAGGCGCTGGCTGGCTCTTGACGACTTGCGACGGGTCGTTGGGCGCCAGTCGCGGTGCGGACGCCGCCGCAGTTGCGGCCGCGACAAACGCGCAGATCGACAGGCCAAGCAGACGCGACCGGCGGCGGCTTGCCGTCATGACCGCTCCGTTCAGGCTGCCCCCCAACCTTGTCACGCTGCGACCCGATCGCGGGGCTTTGGGTGTCGTGGGGAGCCCGTCAATGTTTGGTCTCGGGGTCGAGATCGGAGCCGGGCCACAGGTCGCCGTTGCCTGCGCCGGTGAGCGGTGAGGCGTCGCGCGGGTCGGTGCGATCCTGGTCGTCGTCCGTCAGCGGAAAGATGTCGATGGCGAGCAAGGTGTTGATGACGATGGGCGCGCCCTTGAGCTGGACGGTCAGGGCCTGCTGCAACGCATTGCTCGTCGAGGACATGAACAGCTGCTCGGCCGTCGCGTCGATCACGTTCTGCGGTGCGGCGATGATCACGCCCACGGGTCCGGACGCGGCGCTGTTGACGGCGTAGTCGCCCGCGTCCGCGCCGCTCGATCCGATGCCGGCGACGCTCACCGTCTTGCCCTTGCCGACCGCGGCGGTGTCGTAGAGCCCGTGCGTGGGAAACACGATGGTCGCGCTGTCGCCGGACAGGATCGCGCCCCCGGTCAGCGTGTAATTGTCGGGCGCGAGGGTCGCCGCCGTCGTGCCATCGAAGGTCTTCTGCACGGTTCCCGTCAGCCCGACGGTCAGGGGCGCAGGATCGATGGCGCCGATCGCGCCGGAGGCCGCGCCATTGACGGCGTAGTCATGCGCATCGGCGCCGGTGAGCGTCAGGCCGCTGACCGACACGGTCTTTCCGGTCCCGGCGTTCTTGTTGCCGAAGACGCCGCTGGTGGTCTCGACGAGGCTGACGTTGTCGCCGTCCACGATCGGACCGCTCAGCGAATAGTTGGCCGAGGTCAGCGTCGCCGCCGTCGTGCCGTCGTAGGTCTTCGAAGTCGAGCCGACCAGGCCGGCCACCAGGGTCGCGGGGTCGATGATCCCGACCGCAGCGGACGTCGCGCTGTCGTTGAGCGTGTAGTCGTCCGCGTCGGCGCCGGTGAGCGTGATGCCGGTCACGGCCACCGTCTTGCCGGCGCCGACGTCCTTGGTGTCGTACACGCCGGCCGCGGCGGCGCTGACGTTGTCGCCGGCGTAGGCGCCTTGAAGCTGGAACTCGCTTGCCGACAGCGTCGCCGCAGTCGTGCCGTCATAGGTCTTTTCGACGGGACCGATGAGGACGGCGGTCACCGCCGCCGGCGTGATGGCGCCGATGGCGCCGGAGGTCGTGTTGGCCACCGTGTAGTCTTCGGCGTCCGCGCCGGTCAGCGTGAGACCGCTGACGGTCACCGTCTTGCCGGTCCCGACGTCCTTGGTGTCGTAGACGCCGCTGCTTGGCGCCACCAGGCTGACGCTGTCGCCGGATATCGCGCCGCTGAGCGCGTAGTTGCCTGGGGTCAGGGTCGCGGCCCTGGTTGCGTCGTAAATCTTCGTGACCGAGCCGATCAGCGACGCGGTTAGGGTCGCCGGGTCGATGATGCCGACGTCGGCGGACGCGGAGCTGTTGACCGTGTAGTTGGCGGCGTCGGCGCCGGTCAGCGTGAGCCCGGTCGCGGTCACCGCCTTGTCGGTCCCGGCGTCCTTGGTGTCGTAGGTTCCGGCCGCGGCGGCGGCGCTGACCACGTCGCCCGCGAAGACACCCAGCAGCTGAACCGCGCTGCCCGGCACGGTCGCGGCGATCGTGCCATCGTAGGTCTTCTCGACCGTACCGGTCAGGGCCGCGGTCAGGGCGAACGGGGTGACCGTAAGCGACCCGGGCAGGTAGACGATCCGATAGGCGCCGAAGGAATCGGTCGCGCTCGCCCCGCTCCCGATAACGCCGTAAGCGCCAACGTCGATGAGCCCCCCCGTCGACAGCTGCTGGCCGACGACGTTGAGCGTCGGCCCGGTGAACGAGAAGGAGTTGTCGAAGTCCTGCTCGCCGATGAAGCTGTAGGTCAGGTTCGGCGTCGTTCCGTACACGCTCGACGTGTTGCCGGCGAAGATGCCGATCACGTGCGAGACACCGTAGAGTTCAGGATAAAACCCGCTGGAAGGCGGCGACCAGGTCGCCGTGAAGTCCCAGCCGACGTAGGTGGCTTGGGCGAAGGGATCGATGCCGGTGTTTCCACCCATCCCCACAACTCCGGTCGCCGCTCCGGTTCCGGCCAGGTTGTACCCGGTCGTCTGACCGGTTGCGCCCTCGTCCCAGTAGCTATCGTTCACCAGCGTGGTGTCGTTGGCGACGTTGGCGGCGCCTATCTGGCCGATCAGGCCGCCCACCGGCCCCGAGGTCGCCGAGACCGGTCCGACCGCATAGACCTGATCGATGAGCGCGTCCGCCTGGACCAGCCCGGCGAAGCCGCCGGTGAAGCTGGGGCCCGTCGTGGTGACCGCGCCGGTCGCGTAGGCCTGGTTCAGCGTCGAGTTCCTGGAAGTCGCCCACGAAGCCGCCGGCGCGCGCGGGCTCGGCCGCCACGCCCAGGGTCGTCACAGCGCCGCTGGCGAAGCTGTCGGCCACCGCCGAGCCGTTGCCAATCGCGCCGGCGAAGCCGCCCGCCGCGTCGGTCCCGCCGTTCTGTCCGGGCGCAGTCTGGGTCTCCGCCCCGGTCGCAAAGTCGGAGGAGAGGAGTGTGGCCGTGGCCGCGCCGACAAACCCGCCGATGCTCGAGCCGCCGCCGCCGGTCACGTCGCCGGTGGCATAGGCGTGCGAGATCGTGTTCGGGGCGCCAGGCAAGGTCCCGGTCGTGTCGCCGACGAGGCCGCCGGCTTCCGGGCTTTGAGCCGCGCGGATGCCCCTGGCGCCGACCGTCACGTCGCCGGTCGCGTCGACGTCTGTGATGGCGGCGCCGTCGCGCGCCCAGCCGATCAGCCCGCCGACATACGCGTCGCCGCCGACGACGGTCGCATCAGACGTCGCATGGCTCACCGAGCCGCCGTCTACCACGCCGATCAGGCCGCCCACGGCGCTCGCGGCGAAGCCATTGGCCGTGTTGACCCCGTCGCCGGAGGTGATGGGCCCGTCCGACGAGACCTGGAAGACCGTGCCGCCCTGCAGGTTCCCGACCAGGGCGCCGACGGTCATCCCCTGCGCCCCGGTCACCGTGGTGTTCTGGAGGTTGATGTCCTGAATGGTGGCGCCGGGACCGGCGAAACCGAACAGCCCCGACGCCCCGTTGGTCGCGAAGCCGTTGTTGTCGAGCTGCGGCGAAGCCGTGCTCGAAAGGATGGTCAGGTTCGAGATCGTCAGGCCGTTGCCCTCGAACAGCCCGGTGAACGGGGCGGCGGCAGTCATGCCGATCGGAGCGAAACCCGTCGTGGGGTTCCACATGTTCGCCGGATTGGACTCGATCGAGAAGTCGAGGTTCTGCTGAAGGAAGTAGCTGGCGGTTGGGTCCATCGCCATCAGCTGCAGCTGATGGGTGTTGCCGGGGTTGTTGCTGTACTCGGTCCTGAGGAACGGCCGCGTGAAGCCGTCGATGATGAACCACGTATTCTGCAGATCGAAGTTCGCGTAGGTCGAAGCCGAGAAGGCGCTGAGGCCCGTCGTTCCGCCGATGCCGACGATGTTGGTGAGTGAGCCCGCGCCGTTGGCGCCGACGTCGTTGGTCAGCCCGGTCGAGCCTTCGTCCCAATAGGCGGTGTTGGCGGACCCGCTGTTGTCCAGCGTTCCGATGAGGCCGCCGGCGGTCGCTGACCCCGCCTGGATCAATCCCGACGCCCAGACGTCGAAGATCGAGCCCGTCAGCTCGCCGACGAACCCGCCGGCCGTGCCGGAGCCGGCGCCGCTCATGGCGACGCCGCTGATCGTATAGGAGTTCGTGACCTGGCCGTTCAGCTCGATCAAGCCGGCGAAGCCCCCCGCCAGCGTCGGCAATGCCGCCGGCCCGAAGACGGTGCTGACGTTGCCGGTGGCGTAGGACTGGTCGATGTCCCCGCCGGACCCGACGTCGCCGACGAACCCACCGATCGTGTTCGCCGTGCCGGCCGTGGGCGCCGCCGTTTGCGTGACGTCGCCGAAGGCCCAGCCGACGCTCACCTGGCCGCCTTCGACCTCGCCGACGAAACCGCCAATCGCGGTGTTGGCGCCCGCGGTGACGCCCCCGTTCGCGATGGACTGTGAGACAAGGCCGCCGGTCCCGACCACCCCGGCGAAACCACCGAAGGCGCCAGGCGCCGCGCCGGTCGGGGTCTCCGGGGATTGCGACACCTGGCCGTAGGCGTTTGAGTTGTAGATCTGGCTGTTGATCACGGAGCCGACCATGCCGCCCGCCGTGGCGCCTGGCCCGGCGGTGACCTGGTCAAATGCAGAATCGCCGTTGATCGTGGCCTGGTTCATCGCGCCCGCGAAGCCGCCGACGATCGAGCCCGCCCCGCCGCTCACCTGGCCGAAGGCCTCGCCGGACGCCGAGACGGTGGCAAAGCTCGCGCCGCCGAACACGTTGCCGTCCATGTCGCCGACCAGCCCGCCGGCCTCGGAGGTCTCGTTGCCAGGATCGGAGTTGGCGGCGGTGACGGACCCTCCGGAGAAGCCGCCATTGATTGTCCCGCCGTCGAGCAGCGAGCCGACGAGGCCGCCGACCGCGGAGGCGCCGCCGGTCACGGACGGCCCCGCGTTGGTGTTGTTGAGGACGCCAGAGCCGGCCACCATGCCCGCCAGGCCGCCCGCCGTCGCGTCCGCGAAGCCGGTCGAGATCTTCACCCCGTTGCCGACGGTGACGGCGCCAGAGTTGACCTGCGCATTGTTGACGGTCCCGAGGACGGCGCCCGCGAGCCCGCCCACCGCCATGCCGTCGCCGCCGGTGACGTTGACGTTGTTCAGCGAGAAGTTCTGGACGACCGCGCCGGGGCCGATGACGCCGAACAGGCCGACCGCGCCGTTGTTGGGAAAGCCGGCGATCGTCTGCGGGGCGGCGGTGGTTTGGTTGATGCTCAGGTCGTTGATCTGGTTGCCGAGACCCTCGAACACGCCGGTGAACTGGGTCGCCGCTGTCGGGGCGACCGGCGCGGCGCTGCCGGTCTGGCCGGCGTAGTCGACGTTGATCGCCAGGGCGTAGAAGCCGGCGGGTTTGCTGTTGATGCTGGCGAGGTCGCCCGTCGAGTAGAGCAGCGTGTACGGCTGTCCGTTGATGGTCAGCGCCTGGCCGCTGTTCGGCGCGCCTGTGAACTGGACGCTATCGCCGCCGCCGATCTGGTAAGAGCCGCCCAGCCCGCTGCTGTTCGTCACTATCGTCAGCTTGCCGGGGCCGGCGATGGCCAGGTTCGCGAAGATGTTGACCGAGACATAGGCGTTCAGGGTCAGGGTGTTGGCGGACGACCAGGTGATCGGCGCATCGATGTTGATGTCGCCCTGCCCGGGCGACTGTATCCCGGGGCCGCTCGCGCCGCCGGCGGTGGTCTGCAGCGTAACGCTCGTCGTCGCCAGGTTCGCGGAAATGGTCGTCGCCGCGTTGGAGTTCGACCGTCAGATCCGTCGGGTCGATCAACCAATCGCCGGCCTTCACCTTCAGCCCGGCGAAGTCGACCGTCGTTCCGGACGTTTCCACCAGACCGCCCGTCCGGTCGGCCCGCGTGGCGTCGATCTCGCCCCGCGCGGTCGTCGACCCGCCGTCCGCCACCAGAAACACGTTGCCGTCAGTCGTCGAAACCCCCGTCACCTCGATCCGGGCGCCGGGATTGACCGCCAGCGCATAGACGTCGCCGCCGTTGGCGCGCAGCTCGGCGCTGGCGGCTTCGATCAGGCCGTCGTTGGTGGCCGACGTGGCGGCGCCGCCGAGCAGGACCGAGAGCTTGCCGGCGCCTGCATCCTGATCACGCAGGACGACCGTATGGCCCGCGGCGAGGCCGGCTGTGCCGCCGGGCGCCAGCATCTGGCCGTCGTTCTCCACGGCGGCGCCGATCAGGACAGCGTCGCCGCCGGACGCGACGATCGATCCCCGGTTGCTCACGGAAGCGGAGCTGGCCCCGGAAAAGGTCAGATCGCCGCCGGCCATGAACTGGCTGTCCGTCATGTCGAGCGTCGAGGCCACGAAGGAGCCGCCGATGTTGACCACGCCGGTCTTGCCGATGATCACGCCGTTCGGATTGAGGAGGTAGACGCTGCCGGAACTGGACAGCAGCCCCTCGATCTGAGAGGCCGAGCCGCCGGTCACCCGGTTGAGCGTTGCGCCCGATCCGTTCGCGAAGCGGACCGCGCCGCCGGCGCCGATCGAAAAGCTTGACCAGTCCAGGATCGCCGTGCGCGACGTCTGGGTGATCGTAAGGCTGGAGCCGATCGGGGCGCCGATCGAAGCCGCGCCCGCTGCGACCCTCCCGCCGCCCGGCAGAGCCGGCGCGGCGGCGGCCGCTCCCGAGGCGCCGAGGCCTGTCAGCAACGCCGCCAATGAACCGCCCAAGGTCAGCACACTAGCCATGCGCCGGATCGGGCGAGACGCGGGCGTCAGCGACCCTGACGCCGCCTCGGCGGAGCCACGTGATGCAGCGCCCAGCAGGTTCCCCCCGGTCATCTAGCCCCCCCAAGGCGCCAGGTCGCAGTCCAAGCATGGCGCTGGACCACTAAATCGGCCCTGCGCGGGCACTAGAAACGCGCCGACATCTGTGAAGTCGACAATTCCAAGAGAACGCCGACAGCTAGACCCCAATCCTCTTCACATGGCAATGACGGCCTTGCCCACCGATGTACCGCAGTCTTGCTGTCAAACGAGCGATCGGCATCACCCATTTGGATTACGCGCGCTGTCAGTGACCGGCAAAAACCTGTGAGCCCTCATGCAGGCTCTTGACCGGCCAGAACATCGCGGCGCTTCGGCGCCGCTCCTATCGAGGTTTCGAGTCCCTCTCTCACCATCACGCTTCGCTAGCTTGACAATGCGGGGCGCCCCGACCTCTGTTCAGCGTTCCAGGCCATCGGCATGCGACCTTCGCCGACGGCTTCCAGCGATGACCGGGGGTCCGTCGTCATGAAAATCCTTCTTCGCACCGCCGTCGTCGTCATGCTGGCCGGCGTCCTCGTGACGCCCGCGGTGGCCAAGCCGCACCACCGCCACCATGCTCCTCCGGCGCCCCCCACCTACATCCATCTCCACGGCGGGTCGGTGGGCTTCATCGTCGGGGTTGGGGGCGCCGACGGCTATGTCGACTTCCACGGCGCAAGATACCCGGTCGAGGTGAGCGGCCTGAAGGTCGGCACCATCGGCGTCAGCAGCTACGAACTCGATGGCAGGGTCTACAACCTCCGTCGCCTGTCCGACATCGAGGGCGACTATTCGGCCGGGGAGGCCTCGGCCACGGCGGTCGCCGGTGGCGGCCAGATCGACATGACCAACGCAAATGGGGTTGAGATTCGAGCCTCATCCACCTCAGCGGGCTTGCAACTGACGCTCGGCGCGGGCGGCGTCACAATCAGGCTGAAACACTAGAACACGATGGGATCAGGTAGGGGGGCGTCTACCGATGAGAGATTGGCCGCGACCCCTTACGGCTGGCTTTGCGCCTGACCACTCAGTGGCATAGCTTTTCTCCAGCTCTTCAAACGGGCCATCCTCACCAAGGTGCGTGCCGTCGAGGCGTCGGTGGCGTTCGCCGGTCTACGAAGCCGTCAGTGAAGGCGGGCGGATTCCTTGCCGCCTCGATTGGGCGCCTCGCGATCGACGAAGTCCGACCTGTGCCAGAGGCGGAGATCACGGAGGCCGCGGCGCGGCTGGCCGGCGAGGCCAGTTCCCCGACGGGAACGTTAGCCTTACGCGGGTTGCGCCTTCATCACGACGCCGCGCGCTGGTCGGCGGAGATGAGCGGCGGTGGAATTTGCCAATTTACCCAACGCGGGGCAGTCATAGCGCCGGGGGGCCATGTTGCCGGCCAAGCGATGAGCGGCGAAACGTCTTGACCGACGACCGGACGGACTCGGTGGTTGCTAGCGAGCCTCACCACGCTGCGCACCCCGCCCGGCGATTCCTCGGCCTGAGCGTTGCCGACATCTTGGCCCAGCGCCGACGGGCAGGTCTGTCCTTCGCGGTTGGTCTGCTTATCCTGCTGCTGATCCAGATCCCGGCCGTCGAGCAGTCCTTCCTCGGCGATCCCGACCGGCAGATGATGGAGACGGCGTTCCAGCTCCGCGCGGACCTCATCCGTGGACTGGCCGAGCCGGTGCTGTTCGTCGACTTCGATGATCGCAGCCTGAGCCAGTCGGCCGGCGCCGCGCCGTTCAAGCCTCCCCTGGCGACCATTCCGCGGGCGTCGATCGCGGATCTGTTGGACTTCGCGCGCACTGCGCCCCCGAACGAGGCGCCGCACGCGGTCATTCTGGACGTCGATATCGCGCAGCCGGCCTCCGACGGGCCGGCTGGCATCGCCCGCCTGAGGCAGGCGCTGGCCGCCTGGGGCGCGGCCGCATCGGCGCCGCCGCTGGTCATCGTCCGCGAGCCCTACGCCGCCTCCGCCGTGGGATTGGACGGCGCGGGACAGGTGCTGCCGGACACGCCCTACGACGACATCGTCCAGCCGGCGCCCAACATCTTCTGGTCGCAGGCGCGGGTCTTGACCGACGAGCACGGCGTGGTCCGCGAGTTCCGGCCGTACGACTGCGTGCTCACCCGCGGTGGCGTCAAACCGCTCTATTCGGCCGCGCTGATCGCCTACCAGTTCACCGAGACGGACCCTGCCGTCCTGCAGCACGCCCTGGCGCGTCATTGGATGGCGGAGGCGGCGGCGCGCTGCGTCGGCCGGACGCCGCCGCCGCCGCTCATACACGGCGAGCGCATCGACTATCACCTCTCGATGGGCCTGACCTTCCAGCAACGCGTCTGGCCCGACCTGGACCCGCGCTGGCCAGGCTTCGCCACCTGCGGCCGCTCGGACTCGGCCGTGTTCCGGCGGCTGTCGGCGGTCGACATCCTCGACGCGGTGCGGGCGGGCGGCGACGTCAGCCACAGCCTGCTCTGCCGTCACGTGGTGATCATCGGCGGCACCAACTCCAGTCAGGGCGACTTCGTCCAGACGCCGCTCGACGAGATGAGCGGCAGCGTCGTTCTGGCCAACGCGGTCAGGGCCTGCAGCTCACCCACGGCGGCATGCGGGCCATCCCGCTGATCGGCCAGGTGCTGCTGCTGGCGACCGTCAATGTGGCGCTGGCGCTCTCCGCGGCGTCCACGCGCCGCGCGCGCAATCACTACGCCCGCCTCCGCACCCACCCCCGCCGCCGAGGCCGCGTCGGCCACCAGTTCGCCACTGCGGCCTTGAACCCTGTCGTGCTTAACGGAATGATCGCCTTCGGCGCGCAGTGCCTCGGAGTTGCGTTTCTGGCAGTGTCGTTGAACTTCGGCTTGTGGGGATACCTCTCGGCGCCGGCTTTCGGCGCCGCGATCACAGAGACCATTCTGGAGTTTTCCGATGCCTAGGCATGGCGGCCGCGTTGCGGCCCTGGCGACCCTGATCTCGGCGGCGGCCTGGTCGGCGGCCCACGCCTGCACCGGCGCCGGGGTGATCACCCGCATCGACGGCCTGCCGCAGGATCTGACGATCACGCGGATCGAGGCCGGCAAGCCGAGCGTCGTCAGCCGGCCGCGCGTGCTGGAGGTCGTCTGCGAGGGCGACGCCGTCCACGTGGTCGGGGCGACCTTCGTGACCATGTCGATCGACGGCCGCGGCGTCGTCAAAGTGGGCAGGGCGCTAGACTATCGCGTGCCGGCGCGCAGCGGCGCGCCGAGCATCGCCGGCAATGCCTACCGGACGCTCGACGAGCAGGTGCTGCCCGACATGAAGCGGCTGCCCTGGAACGTCAGGATCAAAGGCGCGGGCGACGACTTCGGCTTCGCGGTGCCCGCCCTGACGCAAGGCGGCGAGAAGCTAGTCGCCGGCCGGCGCGACCTGATCGTGCGGCTGGTCGGCGGCACGCCGCCCTACAAGATCGAGATCAGGCAGGCGTCCGGCGGGCTTCTCTCGTCGCAGTCCAGCAACGACCACCAGGTCGTCTTCCCGGACCTAGTCCTGAGTGCCGGCGCCTACGCGATCGCCGCCACCGATTCCACGCCACGCGAGTTGCACGCCCAGGTGACCGCCGTCGACAGCCCGCCGCCGCTCGATGCATCGTTCGCCGACCTCGCCGACCCGGAAATCCGCGCCGCGGCCACGGCCACCGCGCTTGCCCGCAACAATCCGGGATCGTGGTCGTTCGAAGCCGAGCAGCAGGTGCAGGCGGCCCCGGCGAACGGGCTGGACCGGGACAAGGTCTACGAGCTGATCGAAAGCTACGGCGACGAGTGAGGCTGCGCCGAACGGCGCGCTGCATAGAACCACAGCCGCGGTGGCCGCGGTGCGAGGTCTATCCGGCCATTGCGGAGGGCCTGGCTGGCAGTCTTCATCGTCATGAGGTGCACGGCGCAGGTCTGGGCTGCGAGCGCAGCCTCGAGCTCGTTGCGCGGGCGGACACCGCTGACGATGTTCAGTGCCGCGTTCAGCTCTAGCTCGCTCGGGACCAGGTCCCCGTTTTCGCTCCGCTCGAGGCTGCAGAGCTGGGAGAGATGGTCGAGGAAGACGGAAAAGGTTGAGTAGCTGCGCGTGCCGAATGCGTCGCAAATCTGGACGGCCCAGCCTTCAAGATCGCGGTGAGGACATTCCAGTCGGTAGCCATTGTGACCGTTCTCGATCACCACACCCGGGCTTGCGGGGCGGTGTCGTTGGCCCACGCGACCTGCCGTCCGCTTTCTGGAGCGACGCCCGTGTCCGCTCCTGCGCGACGCTGACGCACACACGTGGGGTTCTAGACACCGGCCGCCGCCGTTCACGCCTTGAGCTGCGCTATCGCGGCGGCGGGGCCGGGTCGTCGGGCATCGCCTGGCCCAGCTCGGCTGGCGTGAGAGGCGGCGCAACAGCCGGCCAGCTCATGCCTGTCCGACCCCACACGTCGCCGGCACTCCCCAGCTCCGCTCTCGCGATCAGGCGTCCTTGAAGATGTACGGCTCTAGCGTGGACTGGGCGTCGATGCGGATTCGATGCCAACGGCCGCCGCCGTAGTAGGCGAGGCTGCCCGGCGCCGCATTGCCGTGGCCATTGTAGTAGGAGAGACAGTCGCGGAGCGGCGCAGTTGCGATGTCCGCCGTCCGGCAATGCTCCGCATAGGCGTCCGCTGCTTCCTGGCGAACGTCGACGACGCTGGCGTCGCGCTCGCGCATGGTCTTCAGCATCCAGACGACGTACTCGCCGTGGCTTTCGATAGCGTCGGTGAAGTTGAAGCTGCCGCCGCCGCCTTGAGGGCCCGTGAGGATGAACATGTTCGGAAAGCCCGGGGCGTGCAGGCCGAGGAAGGTCCTGACGCCCTCGGCCTCCCAGGTCTGGCGCATGGTGCGGCCACCGCGCCCGGTGATCATGTTGAACGTAGACGTGGCCATCCACTGGAAGCCGGTGGCGTAGATCAGCACGTCCAGCGGGTATTCGCGCCCGCCGTGGACGACGCCGCGTGCGTTGATCTGGCGCACGCCGGTGGGCGCCGTGTCGACCAGGTGGACATGCGGCAGGTTGAAGGCCGGCAGGAACTCGTCATGGAATGTTGGGCGCTTGCAGCCGTAGGGGTAATATGGCTTCAGCGCGGCCGCGGTTTCGGGATCCGTGACGATGGCGTCCACCCGGGCGCGGATCTGCTCCATGATGCGGAAGTTGGTGTCGAGCTGCTTGGCGATCAGCTCTTCGGGGCTGAGCTCGCGCTCGTACTGCTTGCGGACCTTGAAGTCGGCGACCTTGCCGGCGAGGTAGTCGTCGTTGGCCTTCATCGCCGCGCGACCCTGCGAGATCTTGGCGAAGCGGACGCGGCGGGCGCGCGCCCAGCCGGGCTCCTGGGCCCAGGTCTTGAACTCTTCCTCGGAGGTGGCGCGCTGGTCGCGCACGTCGATGGACGAGGGGGTGCGCTGGAAGACGTAGAGCTGGCCAACTGTCTTGGCGAGCTCGGGGACCGCCTGCACGGCCGTGGCGCCGGTTCCGATGATGCCGACCGTCTTGCCGGTGAGGTCGACGCCGTAGTCCCACCGCGACGTGTGAAACGCATGCCCCTGGAAGGTCTCCATGCCGGCGATGCGGGCGAGCTTTGGGGTGGTGAGGATGCCGTTGGCGAGGATGACGATGCGGGCGCGCATGGCGTCGCCGCGATCGGTGGTGACCGTCCAGCGGCCGGCGGCCTCGTCCCACTCGGTAGCCTCGACCGTGGTGTGGAAGAGGCAGTGCTCGTAGAATCCGAACTGGTCGGCGAGCTTCTGGCAGTACTCGAGGATCTCGAAGCCAGACGCGAACTTCATCGTCGGCACGTAGCCGGTCTCTTCCAAGAGCGGCAGGTAGCTGTATGATTCCACGTCGCAGGCGATGCCCGGGTAGCGATTTCAATACCAGGTGCCGCCGACGTCACCGCCTTTCTCGCAGAAGCGCACGTCCTGGAAGCCCGCCGCGCGCAGCTTGTGCCAAAGCAACAGGCCTGCGAAGCCTGCGCCAACAACCAAAATTTCGCACTCGTCGGTCAACGGCGCCCGCTGGATCGGCTCGGCCGAATAGACGTCGGCCAGGTATTTGGCGAATTCGCCTTCCATCGGGATGTAGTCTGCCGCGCCCCGCCGGGCCTCCTTGAAGGCGCGGTAGCGGGCCTGCTCTTCGGCGTTGAAGCTCGCGCCGGGCGGTAGCTCCGGCAGCGTCGTCAGCGCCTCCTCGGCGATGATCGAATAGCCCTTGCCAGCGATTTGTTCCGATGCCTTCAAGGCGCGTGTGTCGAAGAGCTTCAGCCCGTTGGAGGGATCAATGCGGATGGCTGGCATCGCTGTTCTCTCCAGTCTCGCGCCAACGCCTGGCCCTGCGAAAGCCATCGTCGATATGCGTCGCACTGTGTCTCAGCGCTGAAGGCACATCAATCTACCTCAGCGCGGGGCGCCGCCGAACCGTGCCCCCGCACGCGGGTCCGCTTTCGGAAAGGCCGTCGTCCGCACATGGCGCCAAGCGGCTTTGGACAGATCGGCGCTCCTGCACCATGAACGGTCGGCGTTGTCTGCCGACGCCTTCAAGGCAAGATAGCTGAGCGGCGGATGTGGAGATCCAATGGGAGACGTTCTGTCGGGCGTTCGCGTCCTGGATTTTGGCCGGTACATCGCAGGTCCCTACTGCGTCGATGCTGCTCGGCGAATTCGGCGCCGACGTGATCCGCGTCGAGAAGCGCAGCGGCGGCGAGGACCGCTTCCAGGCGCCGCTCACGGCCGCGCAGGACGGCGGGCTCTTCATGCAGATGAACCGCAACAAGCGCGGCATGACCCTCGACCCGATGACGCCCGACGGCCAGGAGGTCGTTCGCCGGCTGGTGAGCACCGCCGACGTCGTGGTCGCCAACCTGCCGCCTCGGACGCTGGCGGCGATGCGGCTCGACTACGACAGCCTGGCGGCGATCAAGCCGGACATCATCCTGACGATGGTGACCGCCTACGGCCGCGGCGGGCCCTACAGCGACCGGGTCGGTTTCGACGGCGTCGGACAGGTGATGTCAGGCGCGGCCTACATGACCTCGGACGGAGATGGCGAGCGGCCCTACCGCTTCCAGGCGCGCCTGGGTGGATTTCGGCACGGCCCTGCACTGCGCCTATGGCACCGCCATGGCGCTGATGGCGAGGCGGCAGACCGGGCGCGGGCAGGTGGTGGAGGGCGCGCTGCTGGCGACGGCGCTGACCGTCGGCAACAGCCTGCTGATCGAGCAGGACGTCCTGGGCATCGATCGCCAGCCGACCGGAAACCGCGGCCAGACGGCCGGGCCTGTCGACATCTTCAGGACGCGGGACGGCTGGATCCTGGTGCAGGTGATCGGCCAGCCGCTGTTCCGGCGCTGGGCGAACCTGATGGGCGAGGACCACTGGCTGACGGATCCCCGCTTCAAGGACGACATCTCGCGCGGCGAGCACGGCGCCCTGATCTCGGCGCGCATGGGCGCCTGGTGCGCCGAGCGGACCTCGGCTGAAGCGCTCGATATCCTCGGCAGGGCGAGCATCCCGGCCGCCCCTGTGCTGAAGCCCCAGCAGGCGCTCGACGACCCGCACGTCAGGTCGATGGAGTTCTTCCAGCGGGTGGACTACCCCGGCCTCCCGCGCCCCGCGCCGCTGGCCCGCACGCCGGCCTGGCTATCGGAGACGCCCGCCTCGATCCGCCACCGAGCGCCGACGCTCGGCGAGCATACCGACGCCATCCTGGCCGAGATCGGCTACGCCGAAGCGGAGATCGTCGCACTGCGGGAGCGCGGCGTCGTCTGAGACCCGCGCATGGGTGCCAAACCCTGGCTCAATTGAACCGCGGCGCGCTGGCCGAGACATCGCTAGGCCCCAGGATGGCGCCGAAATCGGGGTCGTACGCGCGTTCGGGGTCGGCGCGGACCCGCTCGTCCAGTTGATGGGCGTCCTCCCCCACCAGCACGCGCCAGCGCTCCGCCTTGACCGCGTCCAGGATGATCTTCGCGGCCTCGGCCGCCGTCGTCGGCGCACGATCGTGGAAGTTCTGCGCCTGGCGCTGGATGCGGGCGCGGATGTCGTCGTCGCTGAGGGCGGCCTCGTCGACGCCCTGCTGGCGCATGCGCGAGCGGGTGCGGCGGACCTCGATGTCGCTCAGGCGCGGCGTGTCGCGGCCGGCCAGCACCATGCGCGAATTGGCGACGATGTTGGTGCCGATGTGGCCGGGCATCACCACGGAGCATTTGACGTGCGGCGCGTTGACCCGAAGGTCGGTGATCAGCGCCTCGGTGAAGCCCTTCACCGCGAACTTGGCGGCGCTGTAGGCGGTGTGGGGCGAATTCGGCCCGAGCGAGGCGAAGAACCCGTTCACCGAGGAGGTGTTGGTGATGTGCCCCTCCTCGGCCTTGACCAGCATCGGCAGGAAGGCGCGGGTCATGTAGTAGACCCCAAACCAGCAGACGTTGAAGGTTTTCTCCCAGTTGGCGCGGCTGTCGGTGAACAGCGAGCCGCCTGCGCCGATGCCGGCGTTGTTGAAGAGCAGGTGGATCCTGTCGGTCACGTGCTCGGCCGCGACCTCGTCACGGAAGCTCGACACCTGCTCCTCGTCCGAGACGTCGACCACGTGACAGGTGATCCGGACGCCAGGCTTGAGGCCGTCCTCGACGCAGAGCGCCTTGGTCTCTTCCATGGTCTGGCGGGAGACGTCGCACATCGCCACGCTCGCCCCCTCGGCCGCCAGCTGGCGCACCAACTCGCGCCCCATCCCGGATCCGCCGCCGGTGACGACGGCGATCTTGCTCGCGAAGCTTTTCATGCGGTCGGCCTTCTGGTTCTGCCAGAGCCTAGGCTAACGGCTGGACCGTAGGCTTGCTATCGCGTCCCGCCGACTTCCGTGCCGATACCCATAGACGACCGGTCCGCAATGGCGGAACTCCCCAAACGCGATGGCCGCTGAAGGTCGGCTTCCGGCAGGCGGTGTTTCCCATCGCGGTCATCCTTTGCGTCCAGCTCAAGGGCGCGGATGCGGCGGCGCAGCCCGGGACAGAACGACCGGCGACGTGGATCGTTGTCGGGGTGCTTGCAGCAGTCGCCCTGGCGGCAGCGGTTACGATCCTGGCGACAACAGTACGCGACTGGCTCCCGTCATTTTATCTCAATCGTTCTGACGTGAGTTATAGCAACGCGGTCGGTTATCAGTCAGTAGTGATCGCGCTATTGCTCGTCGCGACCGTCATGCTGTTCCGGAACCGCAAGTCAGTGCTCGATATGTGGCTGCTGGTCGCGTTTTCCGGCTGGCTGATTCAATCGCTGCTGATCCTGACACTCCATGGCCGATTCACAGCTGGCTGGTATTGGCTGTTCTTCATGACGCTGTTCTCGCATCTCGTCGTGATGCTCGCCCTGATTGCCGAGTCCAATCGGCTCTATGCCCGTCTGGCTCTATCGACATCGGCGCGGAATCGGGAACGCGAAGCCCGGCTGATGTCCATAGACGCGGTGACGGCCGCCATATCTCACGAAGTCGGCCAGCCGCTCACCTCCGTGAGCCTCCATGCGCGCGCCGGCCTGAGCCGGCTCACGCGCCCACGGCCGGACGTTGAAATGGCGATCAAGTCGCTGCGCGCCACCATCGAGGCCGGCTATCGCACCGCCGACGTCATCAAGAGCCTCCGCGCGATGTTCGCCGATCAACCGGGGGTGACAGCCGAAATCAGCCTCAACGAGCTGGTGCGCGCGACCACAGGGTTGATGTCCAGGGAACTGGCTGCCGAGAAGATCTCGCTGCAGCTCGCGCTGGATGAGGCGCTGCCGCCGATTGTGGCCGATCGGGTCCAGATTCAACGGGTGCTCGTCAACCTCTTGACCAACGCGATCGAGTCCCTCGGCGCGGTGCGGGGGCGACCTCGCCGCATTGTCATCCGCTCGGCGGCGGTGGACAGCCATGACGTGCTGCTCGAGGTCAGCGACAACGGCGTGGGCATCTCGTCCGAGGCGAATGGCGCACCTCTTCGAAACATTCTTCACGACCAAGGCGACCGGCACCGGGTTGGGCCTGTCGCTCTGTCGCACCATCGTCGAAGCGCACGGCGGGCGTCTTTGGGTCTCGCAGGGCGAGCCGTACGGCGCGACCTTCCACCTGCAGCTGCCGCAGCGACTTGCCGGCGCCATGCCAACGTTGAGCCATACGGACCATCCGACCGTCTCGTTCCGCTCGCGAAGGTCTCTATCCGGCCCGGCCGGCGCCTGCGTCCTCCCCAATGCATAGCGCCGCGGCAACGAACGCCGCGGTGGCGCATTGCACACCCCTGACGCCCAAACGGGCTGGGAGGACAACCATGCGCTCGATCCTGCTTTTGTTTCTCGGGGTGCCGATCCCGATCATCCTGCTCCTCGCGTTCTGCACGCATCACTTCTGAGCCTACGCGAGGGAGAACCACACATGTCTCACGCACCAACCTATGAGGGCCGCGCGCTCGCGCTGGAGCCGCCGCTCGCCTGGCCCGCCATCTTCGCCGGCGCCGTGGTGGCGCTCGCGACGTCGGTGTTCCTGACGGTGCTGGCGGCGGGCTTCGGCTACGACCTGGCGGCGAGCGGCTTTGCGACGCGCCAGTCGCTCGCAGCCTTCACCCCGGAGACGGGCGCCGCCACGATCGCGATCCAGGTCGTGTCGGCCGGCATCGGCGGCTACCTCGCCGGACGCCTGCGTCACGCCTGGCCCAGCGCCCACCTCGACGAGGCGCACTTTCGCGACACCGCGCAGGGCCTGATCGCCTGGGCGCTCGCCACGGTCGCCGGCCTGATCCTGGCCGCGACCATCGTCGCGCCCGCCGCCGAGCAGCTGGCTGCGGCGACCACCGCGGCGGCGGCCACGCCGCTTGCCGACCCGGTCCGCGCCGCGCACATCCTCGCCCAGTCCGCGTTCTTCACCGCGGTCGGCATGGTGACAAGCGCCTTCGTCGCCGCCGTCGCGGCCCGCATCGGCGGTCTGCGCACGGAACACATGCTCGCGCGGCCCTGACATCGGCGATCGCCAGGGTATGACAGAGACAAGCATAGCCGCCGGCGAGGGCGAGGGCGAGGCGGCGCAGCCGCCCCACAAACTGCCGCAGCTCCTGGGGCCGGGCCTGATCACCGGCGCGTCGGATGACGACCCCAGCGGCATCGCGACCTATTCGCAGGCCGGCGCCCAGTTCGGGTTCGACCTCGGCTGGACGCTGCTCTTCAGCTGGCCGCTGATGTGCGCGATCCAGGAGATCAGCGCGCGGATCGGGCGGGTGACCGGCCGCGGCATCGCCGGCAACCTGAAGCAGCACTATCCCGCCGTTGTGGTCTACGCGCTCGTCCTGCTGCTGATCGTCGCCAACGTCATCAACCTGGGCGCCGACCTCGGCGCCATGGGGGCGGCGCTGCAGCTGGTGATCGGCGACGGCGATCCGAAGAAGGGCGGGCCGGAGCTCATCTACGTCGCGGCGTTCACCGCGGTCATCGTGCTCTTGGAGATCTTCGTTCGCTACGACCGCTATGTCGCGGTGCTGAAGTGGCTGACGCTGGCGCTGTTCGCCTATCCGGCCGTGGCCATCATCGTGCAGACCCCGTGGCCCACCGTGGCCTACCACCTGGTGGTTCCGAACCTCTCACTGAAGGCCGGCTACTTCACCGTGGTGGTCGCGATCCTCGGCACCACCATCAGCCCCTACCTCTTCTTCTGGCAGGCCGAGGAAGAGGCCGAGGACACCAAGGAGGCGCCGGGCGAAAAGCCGCTCGAGCGCGCCCCGCAACAGGCCCGGCGGGCGTTCGGCCGCATCCGGATCGACACCTACATCGGCATGGCCTTCTCCAACCTGATCGCGCTTTCGATCCTGATCACCACCGCCGCGACGCTGCACGCCCACAACGTGACCGACATTCAGAGCTCGTCGCAGGCGGCCCTGGCCCTGAAGCCGATCGCCGGCCAGTTCGCCTTCGTCATCTTCGCGCTCGGCATCGTCGGCTGCGGCCTGCTGGCCGTCCCGGTGCTCGCCGGTTCGGCCGCCTTCGCGCTCGGCGAGGTGTTCGGCTTCCACGTCGGCCTCGCCCGCAAGCCCGGCCGCGCCAAGCTGTTCTACGGCGCGATCGCCGCCGCCGGGGTGATCGGCGCGCTGCTGAACTTCATCCGCATCGACCCGATCAAGGCGCTGTTCTGGAGCGCCGTGATCAACGGGGTCGCCGCGGCGCCGATCATGGCCATGATCATGCGCCTGGGCAGCCACCGCAAAGCGATGGGTGACTTCACGCTCCCCCCGATCCTGAAGACCGTGGGCTGGATCGCCACGGCGGTGATGGGCGCGGCCGCGGTCGGCATGTTCGCGACGATGGGCGCGCAGTGACGGCCCTCTCGCGCGAGGCGCGCCCCTCGCCGGCTCAGTCGCGCTGGCTCAACCGCTCGGCCAGCACGACGGCGTCGTTGTGGGCCTCGTCCTTCGCGCCGTAGACCAGCGTGAGCGGTCCTTCCTTGGCCATCTTGCGCAGCGTCTCGACGGCGGGGTTGGCGGCCAACTCCTCGCGGTAGTGGCGGCGGAACGCCGCCCAGCGCTCGGGCTTGTGGCCGAACCAGCGCCGCAAGGCGTCGCTGGGCGCGACCTCCTTCATCCAGTCGTCGAGCTTGGCGTCGGCCTTGCTGACCCCGCGCGGCCAGAGCCGGTCGACCAGCACGCGGCGCCCGTCGGCCGCGGCGGGCGGCTCGTAGGCGCGCTTGATCGCCACACGGGCCATCGCCTCGCTCCCGGATCGCCTAACGCCAGATGCGCCGCGCCGGTTCAGTTGCGGTCCCGCCGCGCGCCGCCGCGTCCCGGCTGACGATGCGCCGCTGTCGGGGTTTGCGCCGATAGGCGTCCGCCAGCCGCTGAAGCCTAGCTCGCCGGGCGCAACGAGGATCACCCGGCTTGGGACGCGAGCTCACCCTCTTCTTCGAGACGTTCACCACCCTGCTCGCGATCATCAATCCGCTCGAGGCGCTGCCCGTCTACCTGGCCCTGCTGGCGGGGCAGGACGCGGCGGCGCATCGGGCCGTCGCCAGGAGGGCCTGCCTCTACGCGCTGGCGCTCTGCTACTTCTTCCTCGTCTTCGGCACGCTGGTCCTGCGCCTGTTCGGCGTGCCGCTGGCGATGGTGCGGGTGGCCGGCGGCCTCATCCTGGTGCGGATCGGCTTTTCGCTGTTCATGCCCGCCGATGCGGCAAGTGATCTGGTCCACGCCAGCCCGGGGCCCGGCGCCAACATCGCCTTCGTGCCGCTGGCGATGCCGCTGATGTTCGGACCCGGCGCGATCGCGACGATCGTCGGCATGGCCTCGACGATCCGGAACTGGCCCGACGACATCCCGGCCACCATCGCCGTCGCCGCGGCGATCTTCGCGACGCTGTTCGCGACCTTCCTCTGCCTCGTCAACGCGCGCCGGCTGACCGAGCTGATCGGCCCGCTCGGCATCGACGCGATCACCCGCATCGTCGGCTTCTTCGTGTCCGCCATCGGGGTGGGGCTGGTCTTCGACGGCGCGATCGAGGCGCTGGTAATGCATGGCCTCACCGGCCTGCATTAGGGCGGCGCGGGCGGTGTCCAAGGCCGCGCGATCGGCTAGCATGGCCGAGCCAGGGAGGACGCGACATGGACACCGCCGGGACCGAAACCAAGCGTGAGGCCAAGGGCGAAGATTGGGCCGAGATCGTCGGCGAACTGGAGCAGCGGCTGAAGCTGCGCTCGATCGTCTTCGCCATGCAGCTCTTCGAGCGACGGGCGGACATGGAGGCGATCGCCCGCATTCGCCGCCCGCAGCACGTCCACACGCTGGACCAGGTGGTCGGCCAGGCCTCGCGGCTCGGCTGGACAGTCGGGGTCACCGCCGACGATCTGGTGGGCGCGCAGTGCCGCGCGGTGGTGGGCCTGGGCGCCGCCAAGACTGACGACTGGTATTCCGGCCGCGCCATGACCGGCGTCTGGTTCTCGACGCCGGAAGACGCCGGCGCGCACCAGGCGGCGATGAACTGCGTGCCGGACGGCCGCTACGAGGCGCTGGCGGTGGGGCCGCTGGCGGCCGGCAAGCTCGCCAACCCCGACATCGCGCTCTTCTACGCCACGCCCGGCGCGATGATCTATTTCATCAACGGCCTGCAGTGGTCGGGCTACAAACGCTTCGACTGGAGCGTGGTCGGCGAAAGCGCCTGCGCCGATAGCTGGGGCCGGGCGCTGACGAAGCGCGAGCCCAGCCTCTCGATCCCCTGTTTCGCCGAGCGCCGCTATGGCGGCGTGCTCGACGACGAGATGCTGATGGCGCTGCCGCCCGACCAGCTGGTGAAGGCGCTGGAAGGCATGCGGGCGCTGGCGAAGAACGGCTTCCGCTACCCCTTCCCGCAGTACGGCGTGCAACAGGACGTGCGCGCCGGCATGGCGGTCAGCTACGGCGAGCGGGGGTGACGGCACGGCTTGGCGCGCTGCGGGCGGCGGTTTTTCCGCTTGTGTTCCCGCGCGTCAGTCGCCGACGTCTCAATTGACGAACAGCTGTTTGAGTGTTCAGGGTTCGCCCGGGCCGCGGCCAAATCCAGACTAACGTGAGGGAACAGTGATCAAGACCAAGCTCACCGAGATGTTCGGCGTCGAGACGCCGCTCGTGATGGGAGGCATGACCGGCGTCGGCTACGGCGAACTGGTCGCGGCGGTCGCCAACGCCGGGGCGCTGGGCTTCATCGTCGCCCACCTCTTCCCGACCGCCGAGGCGCTGCACGCCGAGATCGAGAAAACCCGCAAGCTGACCGACAAGCCGTTCGGCGTGAACCTGACGCTGCTGCCGTCGCTGAACCCGATCCCCTACGACGACTATCGCAGGGCGATCATCGAGAGCGGCATCAAGATCGTCGAGACCGCGGGCCGCAGCCCGATCGACCACCTGCCGGACTTCAAGGCGGCGGGGATCAAGGTGATCCACAAGTGCACCTCGGTGCGCCACTCGATCACCGCCGAGCGGCTGGGCGTCGACGTGATCTCGATCGACGGCTTCGAGTGCGCCGGCCACCCCGGCGAGGACGACGTGACGCTGATGGTGCTGCTGCCGGCGACCGTCGATGCGGTGAAGATCCCGGTGATCGCCTCGGGCGGCATGGCCGACGGCCGCTCGCTGGTGGCGGCGCTGTCGCTGGGCGCCGAGGGCGTCAACATGGGCACCCGCTTCATGGCGACCCAGGAAGCCGACATCCACCAGAACGTGAAGGAAGCGATCGTCAAGAACACCGAGCGCGACACCATCCTCACCAACCGGACGCTGAGGAACACTTCGCGAGTGGCCCGCAACGCCATCTCCGAGGAGGTGGTGCGCATCCAGCAGGACCCGACCAAGACCATCGACGACGTGCGCGAGCTGGTCTCCGGCGCCCGCGGCCGCTCCAACGTGCTGAAAGGCGGCGACATCGACGGCGGCATCTGGTCGGCCGGCCAGAGCCAGGGCCTGATCCACGACATCCCGACCTGCAAGGAACTGGTGGCGCGGATCATGAAGCAGGCCGAGGACATCATCCACGCCCGCCTCGACCGCATGGCCGAGGTCCGCGCGGCCGTCGCAGCCGAGTAGCGTCACTCAAGGTGTAGCGAGGGCCGGCGGAGCACGCCGCTCCGCCGGCCCCTCTTGTTTCACGTGAAACACTCCGCGGTCGTCAGCCGCGCGTGAGGCGCCGGCAGAGATCGTCGAGCTGTTCGAGGCTGGCGTAGCGGATGCGCAGCTCCCCGGCGCCGCCGGCGTCGCGGATCTCCACGCGCACGCCCAGCACCTCGGAGAGGTCGCTCTCGAGCGCGGCGGTGTCGGCGTCCTTGGGCTTGCGCGGCGCGGCGGGGCGCCGCGCGGGCCAGCGTCTCTGCCTGGCGGACCGTGAGGCCCTTGTCCGCGACCTCCGCGGCGAGGCGCTCGGCGTCCGCCGAGCCGATCAACGGCCGCGCATGACCGGCGGTCAGCCGCCCCTCGCGGACCATGTCCTTCACCGACTCCGGCAGCTGCAAGAGGCGCAGCGCGTTGGCCACGTGCACGCGGCTCTTGCCGACCACCTGCGCGACGTCGGCCTGGGTGCGGCCGAAGCGGTCCATCAGCGCACGGTAGCCCTCGGCCTCCTCGATCGGCGAGAGGTCGACGCGCTGGACGTTCTCGACGATGGCGATCTCCAGCACCTCGGCGTCGGAGAGGCTGCGCACCAAAGCCGGGATCGTGCGCACGCCGGTGCGCACCGCGGCGCGCCAGCGCCGCTCGCCGGCGACGATCTCATACTCGCCGGCAAACACCGCCGGGCGCACCAGGATCGGCTGCAGGACGCCCTTCTCGCGGATCGAGGCCGCTAGTTCCTCGATCTCGGCGTCGTCGAACCGGCGGCGCGGCTGGTTGGGATTGGCCTTGATCGCCTCGACCGGGAGCTCGGTCATGCCGGCGCGGCCAGCCTCGGGCGGCGCCTCGACCTCGTCGAGCAGCGCCGACAACCCCCGCCCCAACCCCCGCCTCGACTCGACCATCTTGCGCCAGTTCCTCCGCTGGTCCCGGTCTAACCCGATTTGGCGCGCGGCCCCAACGCCCCTCACCTCACCTCTCCCCAACCTGCGGTCGGGGAGAGGGCTACTGTGAGCGAGCGGCAGCGGCGCCGCCTACCCGCGGCAACCGTCCCTCCGTAGCCCTCTCCCGCTTGCGGGAGAGGTGAGGTGAGGGCCTACCCCGCTTTCAACCGCTCGCGTTCGCGGCCCACCAGCTCGCGGGCCAGCTTGATGTAGGCCTGGCTGCCGGCGCACTTCAGGTCGTAGATCAGCGCCGGCTTGCCGAACGATGGCGCCTCGGAGACCCGCACGTTGCGGGGGATCACCGTCTCGTAGACCTTGGCGCCGAAGTGCTCGCGCACGTCGCGGGCGACCTGCGCCGAGAGGCTGTTGCGGCGGTCGAACATGGTCAGCACCAGCCCCTGGATCTCCAGCGCCGGGTTGAGGCTGCCGCGCACCAGGTCGATGGTGCGCAACAGCTGGGTGAGGCCCTCGAGCGCGAAGAACTCGCACTGCAGCGGCACCAGCACCGCGTCGGCGGCGGTCATCGCGTTGACGGTGAGCAGCGAGAGCGCCGGCGGGCAGTCGATCAGCACATAGTCGTAGGCGTGCTCGGCGCGGATGGGGCCGAGCGCATCGCGCAGCCGGTAGGAGCGGCGCGGCGTCTGGCCGAGCTCCACCTCGACGCCGGAGAGGTCAGGATCGGCCGGCAGCAGGTCGAGGCCCGGCAGCGCGGTCTTCACCACCGCCTCCAGCACCGGCAGGCCGTCCATCAGCACGTCGTAGAGCGTGCGCTTGCGCATGGCCCGGCCGACGCCGAGGCCGGTCGATGCGTTGCCCTGCGCGTCGGAATCGAGCAGCAGCACGCGCTCGCCGACCGCGGCCAGCGCCGTGCCGAGGTTGATCGCCGTGGTGGTCTTGCCAACGCCGCCCTTCTGGTTGGCGATGGCGAGGATGCGGGTCGCCTTAGGCACGCGCGAGGCCTTCCACCTTGAGGACGCGCCCGCGAGAATCGCTGAGGCTGCGGCTGACATCGTACGTGAAACGCCAGCTCTTGCGCGCCTCGGCGATTTCGGCCTCGACGCCCTCGCTCTTCAGGAAGAGCCCGATCGCGCCCTTCGCGAGGCACGGCCGGGCGAACCCCAGCAGCCGCACGAGCGGCGCGACGGCGCGGGCGGCGACGATGTCGCACTTCAGCGCCACATCCTCGGCGCGGGCGTTGTGGACCTCGGCTGGCAATGCGAGCGCGCCCACCGCCACCTCCAGGAAACGGCAGCGCTTGGCCTGGCTTTCGACCAGATGGACCTTCGCGCCGGCGACGCCCTTCAGCAGGATGGCCAGCACCAGTCCCGGGAAGCCCGCGCCGGCCCCGATGTCGACCCAGACACGCGCGTCCGGCGCCAGCGGCTTAAGCTGGGCGCTGTCGAAGACGTGCCTGCCCCAGTAGTCGTCGAGGCTGGCGGCGCTGACGAGGTTCATCCGCCCGTTCCAGTCGCCCAGCAGGTCGCGCAGCCGCGCGAGGTCGGCGACCTGCGCCTCGGTCGCGCCGATGCGTGCGGCGAAGCTCGCCGCATCCAGCACCGGCGCGCTCAAGCTGCGCGGCGTCGGACATGGGCCAGCAGTGCGGTGATCGCGCCGGGCGTGACGCCTTCGATGCGGGCGGCCTGGCCGAGCGTCGCGGGCCGCACCGCGGCGAGCCGCTCGCGCGCCTCGTTGGAGAGCCCGCCGACGCGGGCGTAGTCGAGCTCCAGCGGCAGCGTCAGCTGCTCGTCGCGGCGGAACGCCTCGACGTCGGCGTCCTGACGATCCAGGTAGCCGGCGTAGGCGGCGTCGATCTCGATCTGCTCGCGGATCTCAGGCGCCCAGCCGCCGATCTGCGGCCAGAGCCGCGCCAGGTCCGCAAACCCGATCTCGCGGTAGGCCAAGAGTTGCACGAGGTTGCGGCGCTGGCCGTCGGGGTTGACGCGGAAGCCGGCGCGCACCGCCTCGGCCGGGGTCAGCGTCAGCTGCTGCACGGCCTCGCGCGCCGCGGCCAGGGCCGCAGCCTTGGCTTCGAAGGTCTTCGCGCGGGCGCCGCCCACGACGCCGAGTGCGATTCCCCGGCCCGTCAGCCGCTGGTCGGCGTTGTCGGCCCTGCAGGCGCAGGCGGAACTCCGCGCGGCTGGTGAACATCCGGTAGGGCTCGGTGACCCCGCGGGTGACGAGGTCGTCGATCATGACGCCGATGTAGGCCTCGTCGCGCCCGAAGCTCGCGGCGTCCTGGCCGGCCGCGCCGCGCGCCGCGTTGAGGCCGGCGACCAGGCCCTGTGCGCCCGCCTCCTCGTAGCCGGTAGTGCCGTTGATCTGGCCGGCGAGGTAGAGGCCGGGCAGCGCGCGCACCTCCAGCGCCGTCGTCAGCTCGCGCGGATCGACGTAGTCGTACTCGATCGCATAACCGTAGCGGCGCACGGCGACGTGGCCGAGGCCGGGGATGGTGCGCAGGAAGGCGTCCTGCGTCGCCTCGGAGACCGAGGTGGAGACGCCGTTCGGGTAGACGGTGTCGTCGTCGATTCCCTCCGGCTCCAGGAAGATCTGGTGGCTGGTGCGCTCGGGGAAGCGGACCACCTTGTCCTCGATCGAGGGGCAGTAGCGCGGCCCCTTGCCGCCGAGCCGGCCGCCGTAGACCGCCGACTCCGACAGGCGCTCGGCGATGATCCGGTGCGTCTCGGCCGTCGTGGCGGTGACGCCGCATTCGATCTGCGGCGTGGTGATCTTCTCGGTCAGGAACGAGAACGGCGCGGGCTCGGCGTCGCCCGGCTGCATCTCCAGGCCCGCCCAGTCGATCGTGCGGCCGTCGAGCCGCGCCGGCGTGCCGGTCTTCAGCCGCCCCATGCTTGAGACCCAGCGCTATAAAGCCGGTCGGCGAGCCCGATCGCCGGCGCCTCGCCGATGCGGCCGGCGGGGATGCGCTCCTCGCCCCGGCAGATGACGCCCTTCAGGAAGGTGCCGGTGGTCAGCACGACGCGCCCGGCGCGGTAGACCTCGCCGCTGGCGCCGATGACGCCGGCGACGCGGCCGCCCTCGATCACCAGGTCCTCGACGGCATCGGCGCGCACCTCGAGGTTCGGCGTCGCAGCAGTTCGGCCTGCATCGCGGCGCGGTAGCGGGCCCGGTCGATCTGGGCGCGCGGGCCTCGCACGGCCGGGCCCTTGGAGCGGTTCAGCAGGCGGAACTGGATGCCGGCGGCGTCGGCGAGGCGTCCCATCAGCCCGTCGAGCGCATCGATCTCGCGCACCAGGTGGCCCTTGCCGAGCCCGCCGATCGCCGGATTGCACGACATCTCGCCGATCGTCTCGATCTTGTGGGTCAAGAGGAGCGTGCGCGCGCCGAAGCGCGCGGCGGCGGCCGCAGCCTCGCAGCCGGCGTGCCCCCCGCCGATCACGATCACATCCCAGACTGACGCCATGGCCTGCCCATACCGGAGTTACGCCCGCAACGCGAGGAAAGGCGGCATGTGGTGGACGCCACGCCGCAGATCAAACCCGTCGATGTCTCACGTGAAACAATGGTGGTAGGCCCCTTTTCTCCGCTCTCCCCGCGAAAGCGGGGCCTAGGCGTTTTATCGATGGGCGCGCGGATTGCAGAAAAAGCCTGGGTCCCCGCTTTCGCGGGGAAGAGCGGGATTGGTGCGATGTTTCACGTGAAACACCGAGCCGCTCACTTGCCGATGCAGAAGCTCGCGAAGATCACGTCGAGCACATCCTCGGCGCCGATGCGGCCGGTGATGCGCTCCAGCGCGCGGGCGGCGAGCCGCAGGTCCTCGGCGGCGAGCTCCGGCGTCTCCAGCGCGAGGTCGGCCCGCGCCAGGTGCTCGAGCGCGTCGGCGAGCGCCTTGGCGTGCCGCGCGCGGGTCACCGGCGGGAAGTCGGCGCCGGCTGAGATCGGCGGCCACCCGGCCGGCCACCGCGTCCCAGAGCGCCCCGAGGCCCTCGCCGGTCTCCGCCGAGACACGCGCCTCGGTCAGGTGCGCGGCCTCGACGCGGCTCGCCGCCGCCGCGCCGTCGGCGCCCGGCGGCAGGTCGGCCTTGTTCAGCACCAGGATGTCGGCCGGCCGCACCAGGTCGCTGGCCTCGCGCCAGGCGCCCGACCCTGCCGAGGCGTCGACGATCCAGAGCCGCAGGTCGGCGCCTTCGGCCCAGGCCCGCGCCCGCCGCACGCCCTCGCCCTTCGATCGCCTCCGCGGTCTCGCGGAGCCCCGCCATGTCCGCGAGCAGCACCTTGAAGCCGGTCGACGACCAGCGGCGCCTCCAGCACGTCGCGCGTCGTCCCCGGCGTCGCCGTGACGATGGCGGCCTCGCGCGCCAAGAGGGCGTTGAAGAGCCGGCTCTTGCCGGCGTTCGGCGCGCCGATCAGCGCGATGCGGTAGCCCTCGCGCACCCGCTCGCCGCGCCGCGCGTCGGCCTGCGCGCGCTCGAGGTCTGCCTCCAGCCGCGCGATCCTCGGCCGCGCCCGCTCGGCGACGTCGCTCGGCAGCTCCTCGTCGGGGAAGTCGACCGCCGCTTCCAGCATCGCCAGGGCCTCGGCCAGCATCCTGCGCCACCGCTCGTAGCGGCGCCCGAGCGCGCCCTCCAGCTGGGCGACCGCCTGGCGCGCCTGCGCCTCGGTCTCCGCGTCGATCAGGTCGGCGACGCCCTCGGCCTGGTCGAGACTGAGCCGTCCGGCCTCGAAGGCGCGGCGGGTGAACTCGCCCGGCTCGGCGAGCCGCAGGCCCAGCGCCGCGAGCGACTCGGTCACCCGCCCGACCACCGCCGCGCCGCCGTGCAGGTGCAGCTCGGCGACGTCCTCGCCGGTGTAGCTGTCCGGGCCCGGGAACCAGAGCGCCAGGCCCGCGTCGATCGCATCGCCCGCCGCGTCGCGCAGCTTGCGCAAGGACGCCCGGCGCGCCGCCGGCAGCCGTCCCGCCAGCGCGCGCAGCGCCGCGCCGGCGTCCGGACCGGAGATCCGGATCACCGCGACGGCCGCCCGCCCCGGCGCGGTCGCCGGGGCGAAGATCGTGTCCCTCATCGTCCGCCGCTGGACCCGCCCGGCCCGAGCCCGCCGGACGCGGCCGCCATCAGCTTCATGAACTGCTCGGAGGCCTGGCCGCCGAACGCCATCCAGTTCTTCATGAGCTCCTCAGGCGCGGCCATCGCGAGGTTGGCGTCGAGACGCTTCTTCATCTCCTCGACCATGTGCTCGTTGAGGCCGGTCACGTCCGGCAGCCCGAAGAAGGCGCGCGCCTCGGCCGGGGTGCAGTCGATCTCGACGTTCACCTTCATCCGACCGCTCCCCATTAACAGCTCCCGGCCGCTCAGGTCTTCATGCTATGGCGACCGCCGGGCGCGCGCGTCCAAGTCTGGCGGCGCGCGCCGAACCACACAAGAGACGGCTGAGGGAGAGGCGGGCCATGGGCGAGTCGGTGACGATCACGACGCCGGACGGCGCGTTCTCCGGCCTACGTCGCCCGCCCGGCCGCGCGCCAAGGCGCCGGCCATCGTGGTCATCCAGGAGATCTTCGGCGTCAACGCGGTGATGCGCGGCATCGCCGACGGCTACGCCGCGCAGGGCTATCTCGCCATCTGCCCGGACCTGTTCTGGCGGATCGAGCCCGGCGTCGACATCACCGACCAGTCGGAGGCGGAGTGGAAGAAGGCGTTCGAGCTCTACAACGCCTTCGACGTCGACCTCGGGGTGAAGGACATCGCCGGCGCGATCGCCCACATCCGCGAGGACGGCGGCTGCTCGGGCAAGGTCGGCGCGGTCGGCTTCTGCCTCGGCGGCCTGCTGGCCTTCCTCACCGCCACGCGCACCGACATCGACGCCTCGGTCGGCTACTATGGGGTCGGCATCGAAAAGCACGTCGGCGAGGCCGACAAGCTCGCCGACCCGCTGATGCTGCACATCGCCGAGGAGGACCAGTTCGTGCCGAAGGAGGCCCAGAAGCTGATCGTCGCCTCGCTGAAGAACCATCCGCAGGTCGACATCTTCACCTATCCCGGCCGCGACCACGCCTTCGCCCGCCCGGGCGGCGAGCACTATGACGCCGCCGACGCGGCGACGGCGAACGCGCGCACGCTGGCCCTCTTCAAGAAGGCGCTCGGCTGATGCTGGCGATCCAGGCGACGCGGGCCGGCGGACCCGAGGTGCTCGAGGCGGTCGAGGTCGAGGCGCCCGCGCCGGGCCCGGGCCAGATCCGCGTCCGCAACGAGGCGATCGGGCTCAACTTCATCGACACCTACCAGCGCAGCGGCCTCTATCCGGTGCGCTTCCCGGCCGTGCTCGGCCAGGAGGCCGCCGGCGTGGTGGACGCGGTCGGCGACGGGCGTGACGCGCTTCAAGGCCGGCGACCGCGTCGCCTACAGCGGCCAGCTCGGCGCCTATGCCGAAGTACCAGGTCGTCGCCGCCGAGCGCGGCCGTCGCGCTGCCCGACGGGGTCAGCTTCGAGGCCGCCGCCGCCTCGCTGCTGAAGGGCATGACCACCGAGTTCCTGGTGCGCCGCTGCTATGCGGTTCAGGCCGGCGAGACCGTACTGCGTCCACGCCGCGGCCGGCGGGGTCGGCACGCTGCTGGTGCAGTGGCTGAAGGCGCTGGGCGCAACGGTGATCGGCACGGTCGGCTCGGACGAGAAGGCCGCGCTGGCGCGGCGGCTCGGCTGCGACCACGTGATCTTCTACCGCCACGAGGACGTCGCCGCGCGGGTGCGGGAGATCACCGGCGGCGCCGGCGTGCCGGTCGCCTACGACTCGGTCGGCAAGGACACCTTCGAGGCGACGCTGAAGAGCCTGGCGCGCCGGGGGCTGTTCGTCAGCTTCGGCAACGCCTCCGGCGCGGTCCCGGCGTTCGAGCCGCTCCGGCTCTCGCGGGCCGGCTCGCTCTTCTTCACCCGCCCGACGCTGTTCGACTACACGGCCACCGCCGCCGAGCTCGACGAGAGCTCCGGGCGCGCTGTTCGCGATGATCGCATCCGGCAAGCTCAAGGTGGAGATCGGCCAGCGCTTCAAGCTCGCCGACGCCCGCCAGGCCCACGAGGCGCTGGAGTCGCGCGCCACCATCGGCGCCAGCGTGCTGCTGCCCTAGGTCTCCTCACCCGCGCTGAAGAGTACAGGGGAGGAGAGGCTACTTTGCCGCTGCCGCCTGGTAGGCCGGGCGGGCCTGCATCCGTGCGTAGTAGTCCTTGACCTTCGGCGAGTAGTCGGCGTCGAGCCCCAGCATCTCGCCGAGCCCGAGCGCATAGCCGACCGATATGTCGGCGGCGGTGAAGTCGCCGGCCATGTGGTCGCCCTTCTCGAGCTGGGCGTCGAGCGACTTCAGCCGGCCGCGGAAGAGATCCTTCGACGCCTCGACCGTGAAGTTCTGCTTCTGGTCGTCCGGGGCCCTGAACTGGGTCATCAGCGCCGGGTTGAGGAAGGCGGCCATCGAGGCCTCGCCGAACGTCAGGAACTGCAGATAGTCCGCATACCGACGATCACCGAGCTTCAGGGCGAGCGGCGTCGGGCCGTAGGCGTCCATCACATACTGCATGATGGCGGTGGACTCGCCCATGCCGACCTCGCCGTCGCGGATCGCCGGGAAGGCGCCGGACGGATTGGCGGCAAGGAACGCCGGCGAGGGCTGGCCGAACTGCTCGAGCTTCAGCTCGTAGGGGACGCCCATCTCCTCCGCCAGCCAGACGATCCTCAGCGAGCGGGTGCGCGGCACGTGGAAGATCTGCAGCATGGTCGGGGCCTCCTGGCGACGCCGATCATCATCGGCTGGCGCCTCTTAGCCCATGCGCAGGACGGGAACATGACAGCACCGGGCCGCCAGCGTGGCCCGCCCGCCCGTCAGGTGTTCATCGACTGGAAGAACTCTTCGTTGGTCTTGGTCTGCCGCAGCTTGTCGAGCAGGAACTCGATGGCGTCCTGCGCCCCCATCGGGTTGACGATGCGGTGCAGGATGTAGGTCTTCTGCAGCCATTCCTTCGGCGTGATCAGCTCTTCCTTGCGGGTGCCGGAGCGGATGATGTCGATGGCCGGGTAGATCCGCTTGTCGGAGACCTTCCGGTCAAGGATGATTTCCGAGTTGCCGGTGCCCTTGAACTCTTCGAAGATCACCTCGTCCATCCGGCTGCCGGTGTCGATCAGCGCGGTGGCGATGATGGTCAGCGAGCCGCCTTCCTCGATGTTCCGCGCCGCGCCGAAGAAGCGCTTCGGCCGCTGCAGGGCGTTGGCGTCGACGCCGCCGGTCAGCACCTTGCCGGACGACGGCACGGTGGTGTTGTAGGCGCGCCCGAGGCGCGTCACCAGTCAAGCAGGATGACGACGTCACGCTTGTGCTCGACCAGCCGCTTGGCCTTCTCGATCACCATCTCGGCCACCGCCACGTGCCGGGTCGCCGGCTCGTCGAAGGTCGAGGAGATCACCTCGCCCTTCACGGTGCGCTGCATGTCGGTGACTTCCTCCGGGCGCTCGTCGACCAGCAGGACGATCAGGTAGCACTCGGGGTGATTGGTCTCGATCGACTTGGCGATGTTCTGCAGCATCACCGTCTTGCCGACCCGGGGCGGCGAGGTGATCAGGCAGCGCTGGCCCTTGCCGAGCGGGGCGACGATGTCGATCACCCGGCCGGTGCGGTCCTTCACCGTCGGGTCGGGCAGCTCCATCGTCAGCCGCTCGTCGGGATAGAGCGGCGTCAGGTTGTCGAACAGCACCTTGTGGCGGACGTTGTCCGGGTTCTCGAAGTTGATCAGCGTCACGTTGATGAGGGCGAAGTAGCGCTCGCCTTCGCGCGGCGCGCGGATGGCGCCATCGACGGTGTCGCCGGTCCTGAGGCCGAACTTCCGGATCTGCGAGGGGCTGACGTAGATGTCGTCGGGACCGGGCAGGTAGTTGGCCTCGGGGCTGCGCAGGAAGCCGAAGCCGTCCTGCACGACCTCCAGGGTGCCGGAGCCGGAGATCTCCACGCCTTCCTCGGCGAGGATCTTCAGGATCGCGAACATCATGTCCTGCTTGCGCATGGCGTTGGCGTTCTCGATCTCGAGCTTCTCGCCGAACTCCAGCAGGTCGGCGGGCGACTTCTGCTTCAGCTCCTGCAGCGACATGCGGGTGAGGGAGAGCTCGGCGATCGCCTTGGCGGCCGCGCTCGGCTCGGTCGGCTCGGACGAGGCTTCCAGCTCGAAGGGATCGGCGCCTTCGGCGTCGGCTTCGGGGGCTTCGATTTCGTTGATATCGGACATTGGGGAGATTCTTCTTGGGGGAGGAGTCGTCGTGGGTCGGGCGGCACGCCACGCGCGGCGTGCGGCCTTGAGCTCTATTCGGTTGCGCCGCGCTCTCGGGGTGAGAACGTCCAAGGCGCTGGGATCGATCAGGGGGCCGGCGATCACCGCCATTAGGCGGCGGTCCGGTTAAGAGGCGGGAAAGCCGGCGCTCCCTCTGTCAGAGCGACTTGGGCGCGAGTTGGCTTCGGCTCCCAGGCGAACCACATGCGCCGCCCGCCGTCAAGCGTAGCGTCAGAACGCGAACTTGGTGGTGACGGCCAGGATCATGACGATGGCGACGAGAAACGGCAGCTCGTTGGTCATGCGCCAGAACCGCTCCGAGCGATCCCGCCGCCCCGCCGCGAGCGCGCTGCGCGCACGTCCCAGATAGTGATGCCACCAGGTCAGGAAAAGGACCCCGGCCAGCTTGGTCAGCATCCAGGGCGTCAACAGGAACACCCAGCCCCAGCGCTGCTGCGTGGCGTCGAACCAGATCAGGGTCAGCCCGAGGATCCAGACAGCGACCATCGCCGGGTTCATGATGATCCGGTAGAGCTTCAGCTCCATGGTCTGGAAGGTCTCGTCCATCTCCGAGCCGGGCGCGGCGCGGGTGTGGTAGGCGAACAGCCGCGGCAGGTAGAGCAGCCCCGCCATCCAGGCGATCACCGCGATGATGTGCAGGCCGATCAACAGGTTGTGCCAGAAGTCGAGGTGGCTCACGCCGCGCGCCTTCGCTCGGCCAGCGCGCAGCCGGACGCGTCGGCGCGGCAGCCGGCGCCGCCCGGCTTCGCCGCGTCGCCTGCCGCCAGCGCGCCTTCCACGAGGTCGGCCAGCGCCGTCGATGAAGCGCGGGTGCGTCCCCAGCGCCGGGACCCGGATGTAGGGCGCGCGCCCGCCCGTCTCGGCCGCTGCGGCGTAGTCACGGTCGAGCTCGACCAGCGTCTCGACATGCTCCGAGACGAAGGCGATCGGGTCGACGACGACGCCGAGCCCCTCGGCGCCGGCCGCCTCGATCTCGGCCAGGGTCGCGGGCCCGATCCATTTCAGTCGGCCCGACCCGGCTCTGGTAGCAGACCCGCCAGTCCCAGACCTGGCCCAGCCGCGCGGCCACCTGCCGCGCAGGTCTGCTCCACCTGCCAGCGGTAGGGATCGCCGCGCGTCGGAGATCCGCTGCGGCAGCCCGTGCGCGGAGAACAGCAGCCGCACCGGCCGCGGCGCGCCCGGCCGCTTCCCAGGCCTCGCGGATCAGCGCCGCGTGCGCCTCGATCAGTCCCGGCGCATCGAAGTAGCAGCAGATCGCGTGCTGGCGCCCGCCGCCCAGCGTAGGCCGCGTCCCAGGCCGCCAGCGACGAGGCGCGTCGTGGTGGTGGAGTACTGCGGATAGAGCGGCAGCAGCACCACCTCGTCCGGCGCGAAACCGCGCGACCTCTGCCGCGGTCTCCTCGGTGAGCGGGCGCCAGTAGCGCATCGCCGATGAAGACGCGCGTTTCGTCGCCGTGACCGGCGGCTGCCGAGCTCGCGCCGCGAGCGCGCTGGGCCTGGGCCTTCGTCTCGGCGGTCAGCGGCGAGGCGCCGCCCATCGCCGCATAGTTCTTCACCGCCAGCGGCTCGCGCAGCCGCGAGATCAGCTCGGCCAGGACCCAGCGCAGCCAGCCGGGCGCGCGGATGATGGCGGGGTCGGAGAACAGGTTCTTCAGGAACGGCCGCACCGCCCTCGGGCCGTCCGGGCCGCCGAGGTTGAAGAGGACGACCGCGATGCCTCACGCGATTCCGCCAGCGCGGTCACCTGGTCCACCACCGCGGCGATGTGTTCGATCGGCGTGTCGGGCAGCACGCCGTGGCCGAGGTTGAAGACGTAGGGGCCGCCCGGACCATGCCGCAGCAGCTCGTCCACCCGCGCGGTCAGCGCCGGCCCGCCGGCCCGCAGCAGCGCCGGATCGAGCGCGCCCTGGATCGCCACGCTCGACTGCAGCCGTCGCCCCAGCCTCGAGCGGCGTTGCGGTCCCAAGCCCGACGACCTGCACGCCGGTCTCCTGCGCGTATCGCTCGATCAACGCCAGCGCCGCCTCGCGCGGAAAGCCGATGATCGGGCACGGTCGACGCCGCGCGCTCGCGCAGGCCCTGCACGATCCGCGCGGTGCGGCCGGATCACCAGCCGCTCGAAGAGCTCCGGCTCCGGCAGCGATCTCGGCCCAGGATTCGAAGATCTGCAGCGCCTGGGCGCCGGCGTCGCGCCTGCATCGCCAGGTAGGGGATGCGTGGCTTCCGCCAGCAGGTCGACGAGCGCCTCCACCCGATCCGGCTCGGCGAGCGCGATCGCCCGCGCCTTCGCCCGGCCTTCCTCGCCGCCGAAGCCGACCAGCATGTAGGTGGCGAGCGTCCACGGCGCGCCGGCAAAGCCGATCAGCGCCCGCTCCGGCTCGAGCTCGGCGCGCACCCGCCGCAGCGTCTCGCCGACGTAGCCGAGCTCGCTCCGCCACGCCGTCGATCGCCGCCGCCATCGCATCCAGCGACGGCAGCGCCCCGAGCCGCGGTCCTTCGCCGGTTTCGAACCACACCTCCTGGCCGAGCGCGATGGTGACGAGGAAGATGTCGGCGAACACGATGGCCGCGTCGTAGGCGAACCGGCGCATCGGCTGCAGCGTCACCTCGGCGGCGATCGCGCGGGTCCGCGCAGAGCGCCAGCAAGTCCTTCACGCTTGGCCCGCAGCGCCCGGTATTCCGGCAGGCACCGGCCGGCCTGGCGCATGAACCAGACCGGCGGGCGCTCGACCCGCTCGCGTCCGATGGCCCGAAGGAGGAGGGGTCGCTGATCGCTCATCGAGGCCCTTAAACCGGGTCAGGCCGCGAGGCTCAAGGCCCCGTCTGGACGCACCGGCCCCGTCACTAACTCCTTAACAAGAGGTTAAAGGCAGGAGGAGGAAGAGGTAGGCCGGTGGGCCGCGGTGCAAAGCCGAGGTTGCTCAGCCCTGGCGCCTGTCAGCGAGCAGCCTAGTCCCAGGCAAGCCGCCCGGCCCTGCATGGGCTGTGAATTGCGGTGAGAACCGGCGCAAGCTATTGTCGCGCCGAGCCGCGCGCCGGTCTGCGACCGGGGGCGGCGCTGAGGAGAACGAAGCTTGTCCACACGGGTGGCGATGAGCGCCAGGCGCCTGCATCCACCGGCCCGGAAGCCTGGGGAAGACAGGGCCCGGTTGGTCCCCGACCGTCCCCCGCCGGCGGGATGAAACGCGGGGCCCGCCGATCGCTCCCCGTAGGAGGGCCGGCGGCGCACGCCATGGTTAACGAGCCGTTAACGCTCCGTGCACAGCCTTGTTCGCAGGATTATTTGCGAGGCCCCCGGGTAAACGCCTCACGCCAGGCCGGCGCGCCATGACGACGCCGGCGCGCCTCGCCACCTACTTCCACGTCCACCTCGTCTCCGACTCCACCGGCGAGACGCTGAACGCGCTGGCCAGGGCCGCCTGCGCGCGCTTCACCAACGTGCTGCCGATCGAGCACATCTACGCGCTGGTGCGCTCGCCGCCGGCAGCTCGAGCGGGCGCTGGAGGAGATCGCCAACGCGCCGGGCGTCGTCCTGCACACCATCATCGACCCGGCGCTGCGCGGCGCGCTCGAAGGCGGCTGCCAGAAGCTGGAGATGCCCTGCATCCCGGCGCTCGACCCGCTGGTCTCGGCGCTGTCGCGCTACCTCGGCGCGCCGCTCTCGACCCAGGTCGGCGCGCAGTACTCGCTCGACGCCGACTACTTCAACCGGATGGACGCGCTGAACTACGCGATCGGTCACGACGACGGCCAGGGCGGCCAGGACCTGGAGCGCGCTGACGTGATCCTGGTCGGCGTCTCGCGCACCTCGAAGACCCCGACCAGCATCTATCTCGCCCACCGCGGGGTGCGCGCCGCCAACGTGCCGCTGGTAACGCCGGCCGGCCAGGTCCCGCCGAAGCTGGCGGCGATCAAGGGCGTGCCGATCGTGGCGCTGACGCTGTCGCCGGACCGCCTGCTGGAGATCCGCCGCAACCGCCTGAAGAGCCTCAACGAGCGACGGGAGTCGAGCTACGTCGACGCCGACGCTGTGCGCCAGGAGGTGATCGAGGCGCGCCGGCTCTTCGAGCGCCAGGGCTGGCCGGTGATCGACGTCACCCGCCGCTCGGTCGAGGAGACCGCCGCGGCGGTGATCAACATCCTCTCCGGCGGCCGCGGTCAGGTCGAGGTGCTCGGGTGAAGATCGTGCTGGCGACGAGGAGCCGCTCGCGCGCCGCGGTGCTCGCTGGCGCGGGCGTAGCGTTCGAGACGGAGGACTCAGGCGTCGACGAGGCGGCGCTGAAGAGCGCGCTGCTGGCCGCCGGCGCGAGCCCGTGCGACGTCGCCGAGCGGCTCGGCGAGGCGAAGGCGCTCGCGGTGTCGGCCCGGCGGCCGGACGACCTGGTGATCGGCGCCGACCAGACCCTGGATCTCGACGGAGCGCTCTACGACAAGCCCGCCGACCTTGCCGAGGCGCGCGAGCATCTCGCCGCCATGCGCGGCCGCGGCCATGCGCTGCACGGCGGCATCGTCGCAGCGGAGCGCGGCGAGGTTGTGTGGCGGACCACCGAGACCTCGCGGCTCTGGATGCGCGACTTCACCGACGCGTTCCTGGAGGGCTACCTGGCCCGCGGCGGGGCGGCGCTGCTGGCGTCGGTGGGCTGCTACCAGCTGGAAGGCGAGGGCGCGCAGCTGTTCGAGCGGATCGAGGGCGACTATTTCGCCATCCTGGGGTTACCGCTGCTGCCGCTGCTGGGTTTCCTGCGCGCGAAGGGCGCCATCGCCACGTGAAGTCGCCCAGCCAGCCGCCGATCAGGCCGCCCATCTCGGGAGCGACGGTAGTGGCCGGCGTCGTCGGCGCGCCGGTCGTCCACTCGCTGAGCCCGCTGATCCACAACGCCTGGCTGGAGGCGGCCGGGATCAACGCCGTCTACGTCGCCTTCGCGCCGCCCGCGGATGCGTTCGCGGCGTTCGCGAAGGGGTTGGCCGGCGGCGCGGTGCGGGGGCTCAACGTCACCGTGCCGTTCAAGGAGGCGGCGCTGGCGCTGGCGGGGGAGGCCAGCGATGCAGCGCGCCGCGCCGGCGCCGCCAACCTGCTGGTTTTCGAGCCGGACGGGCGGGTCAGCGCCGACAACACCGATGGCGCCGGGCTGCTGGCCGCCATCGCCGAGCAGGCGCCCGGCTTCGACGTGCGCGCCGGGCCGGCGGTGATCCTCGGCGCCGGCGGCGCGGCGCGCGGCGCGGCGGCGCGCCTTGCTGGATGCCGGCGCGCCGCAGGTTCGGCTGATCAACCGCACCGCCGCGCGCGCCGAGGCGATCGCCGCGGCGCTCGGCGGCGCGGCGCGCGTCGTCGAGGGGTCGCCCGGCGCCTACGCGGACGCGGCGCTGATCGTCAACGCCACCACGCTCGGGCTCGGCGGCGGGCCCGGCCCGGACGTCCCGTTCGAGCGGACGCCGCCGGCCGCCGTCGTCGTGGACATGGTCTATCGGCCGCTGCGCACCGAGTTCCTGGTTCGCGCCGCCGCGGCCGGGCGGACCACGGTCGACGGGCTCGCCATGCTGATCGGCCAGGCGCGGCCGTCGTTCCAGGCCCTGTTCGGCGCGCCGCCGCCTGATATCGACGTCCGCGGCCTCTGCCTCGCCGCGCTTGGAGAGAACGGATGATCACCCTTGGCCTCACCGGCTCGATCGGCATGGGCAAGTCGGCGACTGCGCAGATGTTCATCGAACTGGGCTGTCCGGTCTACGACGCCGACGCCGAAGTGCACCGGGTCTACGCTAAGGGCGGCGCGGCGGTGGGTCCGGTCGAGGCGGCTTTCCCAGGCGTCGCCGAGGACGGGGCGATCAACCGCGCCAAGCTCGCCGATCGCGTGGTCGGCGATCACGCGGCGATGGACCGGCTGAACTCGATCGTCTGGCCGCTGCTCGGCGCGGGGCGGCGCGAGTTCTTCCGCAAAGCCGAGGAAGACGATGTCGCGATCGTCGTGCTCGACATCCCGATGCTGTTCGAGACCGGCGGCGAGCGCAACATGGACGCCGTCGTGGTGGTCTCCGCGCCCGCCGACGTGCAGCGTGCGCGGGTGCTGGCCCGCGAAGGGATGAGCGAAGACAAGCTCGACGGCATCCTCGCGCGCCAGATGGCCGACGAGGAAAAACGCGCCCGCGCCCACTTCGTGGTCGACACCAGCCGCGGGTTCGACGCGGCGCGCGAGCAGGTGCGCGCGATCGTCGCGGAGCTCAAGCGGCCGGGCTGGCGCGAGCGGCTTGCGGGGCCCAGCAAACGGGCACAATGAAGGGCGAATGGCGCGCGAGATCGTCCTCGACACCGAGACCACCGGCCTCGATCCCCTGAGCGGTCACCGCCTGATCGAGCTCGCCTGCATCGAGCTCCATGACCTGATCCCCACCGGCCGTTCGTTCCACCGCTACATCGACCCGGAGCGCGAGATCGACTTCGAGGCCGAGCGCGTGCACGGCCTCTCGACCGCCTTCCTGCGCGGCAAGCCGAAGTTCGGCGACGCCGAGGTGGTCGAGGCCTTCCTCGAGTTCGTCGGCGAGGCGGCGCTGATCGCCCACAACGCCGCCTTCGACCGCAACTTCATCAACGCCGAGCTGGAGCGGATCGGCCGCCTGGGGTTCGCCGAGACGCGCTGGATCGACACGCTGGCGCTGGCCCAGAAGCGCTTCCCCGGCATGTACAACTCGCTGGACGCGCTCTGTAAGCGTTTCCGGATCTCGCTGGTGGAGCGCGAGAAGCACGGCGCGCTGGTCGACGCCAAGCTGCTGGCCAACGTCTATCTGGAGCTGCAGGGCGGGCGCGAGCGCGGGCTCGATCTTTCCATCGTCGGCGCCCGGCGCGCGGTGGAGGCGGCCGCCGCGGTCGCCTACGGCCCGCGGCCCCGCCCGCTCGGCCCCCGCTCGACCGCCGAGGAACGCGCCGCCCACGCCGCCTTCGTGCGCGACGTCCTGAAGGACGGCGCGGTCTGGCTGGAACTGGAGTTGGAGCTAGCCTGACGGCGGCCCTAAGCTTGGCCGATCGGCTGGGCGTCGCCGGCGGCTTTGCGGCTGGCGTAGATGCCGGCGAAATCGAGCGGCTGCAGCATGAACGGTGGAAAGCCGCCCTCGGCGGTGAGGTCCGCTACAATGCGGCGCGCGAACGGAAAGAGGAAGCGCGGGCACTCGATCATCAGCACCGGCTCCATCTCGGCCTCCGGAACGCCGACGATCTGGAAGAGCCCGGCGTAGACCAGCTCGATGTGGAAGGCCGTCTCGCTCTCCCGCGCGGCGCGGGCGGTCATCTTCAGCTCGACGTCGTAGAGCCCGTCGGGCCGGGCGCGGGCGTTGAGCTCGACGCCGAGGTCGACCTGCGGCTGGTTCGGGCCGGCGCGCAGCGACTCCGGCGCGTGCGGGCTCTCGAACGAGAGGTCACGGATGAACTGCGCGAGGATATGGACGCCCGGCGGCGGCGCGGCGCCGTTATCTTGGCCGGGGGTCGGAAGATCGGTCATCTGACGGAACGTCGCTCGCTCTGATCGGGTTGGTTGGGCGGGGCGCTAACATGCGCCCTTGCAGCGCGCAACGGCCCGACCGAGCGTGGGACCTGACGGCGCGCGGCGACGCGCCTATATTGAGTTCGGAGCCGATTTGGTCGAAAGCCCAACTGTGCAGGTCGTTGAACTCGTCATCCTGGCCGCCGTGGCCGCCGTGGTGCTCTTCCAGCTCTACGCGGTGCTGGGCCGTCGTGTCGGCCGCCAGGCCGAGGATCTTGCCCCGGCCCAGACCGGCGCGGCGGCGCGCGAGGCGACGCAGCCGGCCGTCGCGGGCGTCACCGAGCCGGCGGCGCTGACTGGCCTTGCGGCCCTGCGCGCCCGCGACCCCAGCTTCGACATCGCCCGCTTCATGCAGGGCGCCCGGCAGGCCTTCCAGATGGTGGTGAAGGCCTTCGCGGCCGGCGACCGCAATACGCTGAAGCCGCTTCTCGCCGCGGAAGTCATGACCACCTTCGAGGCCGCCATGGCCGAGCGCGAGCGCGAGGGCCGCTCCGAGCAGGTGGAGTTCCTGCAGGAGCCGCGCGCCGACCTCGAGAGCCTCGGGGTGATCGGCGACCTCGCCAAGGCGTCGGTGCAATTCCTGGCCGAATTCCGCAGCCGCTCTAAGGGTCCGGAGGGCGAGGCGGTGGACGACCGGCGCACGGCCGAGGTCTGGACCTTCCAGCGCAACCTCACCAGCCGCGACCCGAACTGGACCCTGATCCACGTCGACCCCGCCGAGGCGTGAGCCCGGCCCTTGAGCCCGCCCCCGCGCCCCGGCGGCGGTGGGGCGCGGCCGCGTCCCTTGCGGCGTTGCTGGCGGCCGCCTGCGCGCATGCGCCGCCGCCGCCGCCCGCCCCAGTCTCTGCCGCGGTGTCCGCCGCGGGGCCGGTGTCCTCGATGGCCGCGCTACCCGGCTGGGACGCCGAGGACCACGCCGAAGCGTTCGCTGTCGTCCGCCGCGCCTGCGCCGCATCGCCGCAACTCTCCGCGACCCGCGCCTGCGCCGCCGCGCTGGCCCATCCGCGGCTCCCGGACGCCGACGCGCGCGCCTTCCTCGAGCAGCGCTTCCGGGCCGAGCCGATCGCCGGCGAGGGTCTGCTGACCGGCTATTTCGCCCCGACCTACGAAGCGCGCTGGCGCCGCGACGCCGAGTTCAGCGCGCCGGTGCGCCCGCCGCCCGCCGATCCCGCCGCAGCCCCCGCCCGCGCCGGCATCGATCGCTGGCCGACCGGCGACGTGCTGGCCTGGATGCGGCCGGAGGACCTCTTCTTCCTGCAGGTGCAGGGCTCGGGCGTGCTGACCTTCCCGGACGGCGGGCGGGCGCGGGCGGTGTACGCCGCCTCCAACGGCCAGCCGTTCGTCGCCATCGCCCGGCCGCTGATCGCCGAGCACCGGATCGAGCCATCGGAGGCGGGGACGCTGCACGAGTGGCTGGCGGCGCACCGCGGGCCGGAAGCCGAGGCCGCGATGGACGAGGACCCGCGCTACATCTTCTTCCGCTTCGTGACCGACGATGGCGGCGAGCCGCGCGGCGCTTCCGGCGTGGCTCTGGTCGCCGGCCGCAGCGTGGCGGTCGATCCGGCCGCTCATCCCTACGGCGAGCTGCTGTGGATCGACGCCGAGGACCCGAGCCTGCGCGGCGCGCAGCCAGCCTACCGCCGGCTGACGGCCGCGCTCGATACGGGCAGCGCCATCAAGGGCGAGGTGCGCGCCGACCTCTACCTGGGCCGCGGCGCCGCCGCCGGCCAGGAGGCAGCGCGGGTGCGCCACACCCTGCGGCTCTACCGCATTGTCCCGGCCGACGAGCCCAGCCGCTGAAGGGCGCCCCCGACATTGAGGACCTGCGCCTCTGGGCCGTCGTCACCTCGACCGTGCGGCCGTTGCGCGCGTCCCACCCCCTCATGGGGAGGGCGGACCGCGAAGCGGTCCGGGTGGGGGCGTCTGACGTGTCAACAAACGCCAAGCTTGCGGCGCCGAAGCCCACGGCCAGACATCCCCACCCGGGCGCTGCCTTGCTTCGCCCTGCCCTCCCCATGAAGGGGAGGGATGCGAGCGGAAGGGAGCTGCCGCCGGCCGTCGTCGACGCGGCGCTGCATCGCCGGCTGACGCGTGGCCGTGACGCGATCGCCGCGCGGATCGACCTGCACGGCATGACCCAGGACGCCGCCCGCGCGGCGCTCGGCGCGTTCGTCCGCCGAGCGGTCGAGAACGGCTGGCGCGCCGTGCTGGTGATCACCGGCAAGGGCGTCGGCGGCGACGGCGTGCTAAAGCGCCGTGTTCCGGACTGGCTGGCCGAGGCGCCGGTCCGCGACCACGTCGCCGGCGTCTCCGAAGCCCACCGCCGCCACGGCGGCGAAGGGGCGCTGTACGTGGCGTTAAAGCGCGCACGCTAGCCAGCCCCTCTCCGAACCACATCCCGCTCTCCCCCGCGAAAGCGGTGGCCCAGGTGTTTTGTCGGAGGGCGCGCGGCTGGCAGAAAAAGCCTGGTCCCCGCTTTCGCGGGGAAGAGCGGGTTCGGGGGTGCAGCTAGCCTCGTCCAGCCTTTTCCTCGATGCCGGAAGTCCCTTCGCGTGACTCCAGCACGGCGGCCACCTCGTCGAGCGTGACGCCCGTCGCCGCCAGCAGGGCGAGCCAGTGGTAGACGAGGTCGGCGCTTTCGGCGGTGAGTGCGGCCCGGTCGCCCTGCGCCGCGGCGAGCGCGGCTTCCACCGCCTCCTCGGCGAGCTTCTTGGCGGCCAGCTGCGGGTCGGCGATCAGCCGGGCTGACCAACTCTGCGCCGGATCGGCTCCGCGGCGCTGCTCGATGGTGGCGGCGAGGCGCGCCAGCACGTCGGCGAAGCGGCTCATGAGGCGCCCTCGGCGCCCACCAGCTCGGTCGGCCGCACCGGGACGCCGGCGGCCGCCATGGCCGCCTTCGCCTCGCCGATCGAAAGCTCGCCGAAGTGGAAGATCGAGGCGGCCAGCACCGCGTCCGCGCCTGCCTTCACCGCCTCCACCATGTGCTGCGCATTGCCCGCGCCGCCGCTGGCGATCACCGGCACGCCGACCGCCGACGAGACCGCGGCCACCAGCGCCACATCGTAGCCGGTCTTGGCGCCGTCGCGGTCCATCGAGGTGAGCAGGATCTCGCCGGCGCCGCGGCGCACCGCCTCGACCGCGTAGTCGACCACGTCGAGGCCGGTCGCCCTGCGCCCGCCGTAGGTGAAGACCTGCCAGCCGTCGTTGCGCCCGTCATGGTCAGCCCGCGCTGGGCCGTGCCTGGCGTCGATCGCCACCACCACCGCCTGCGAGCCGAAGGCGTCGGCGCAGCGGCTGATCAGGTCGCGGTCCTCCACCGCGGCGGTGTTGACCGAGACCTTGTCGGCGCCGGACCTCAGCAGCCGGCGCGCGGTTTCCACCGAGCGGACGCCGCCCCCCACCCCGACCGGCATGAAGCAGACGTCGGCCGTGCGCGCGATCACGTCGAAGATGGCGTCACGGCCCTCGTGGCTGGCGGTGATGTCGAGGAACATCAGCTCGTCGGCGCCGGCGGCATCGTAGGCCCTGGCCTGCTCGACCGGGTCGCCGGCGTCGCGCAGCGAGACGAACTGCACGCCCTTGACGACGCGCCCGTCCTTCACGTCGAGGCAGGGGATGACCCGGACCTTAAGCATGGGGGACTTTCAGCATCCTACGCCGCCGCCGCCAGCGCCTCGGCCGGGCGGATCGCGCCGACGTAGAGCGCGCGGCCCAGCACCGCGCCGGCGATCGGCCGGCCGGGCCGGGCCCGCAGGCGCTCGATGTCGGTCACGCTGGCGAGGCCGCCCGCGGCGATCACCGGTATGTCCACCGCATCCGCCACCCCGCCGAACGCCTCGACGTTGAAGCCGGCCAGCGCGCCGTCGCGGTCGATGTCGGTGACGATCAGCGCCGAGACGCCGGCGTCCTCGAAGCGCCGCGCCACCTCCAGCGCGCCAAGGCCGCTGTCCTCCAGCCAGCCCTGCACGGCGACCTGGCCCTTGCGCACGTCGACGCTGACCGCGATCTGCTCGGGCCACGCGCGCGCCGCGGTCTTCACCAGCTCCGGATCGCGCACGGCGGCGGTGCCGAGGATCACCCGGCTGACGCCCGCCTCGATCCAGCTTTCGATGTTCGCCAGCGTGCGCACGCCGCCGCCGAGCTGCACCGGGATCGAGACCGCGTTCAGGATCGCCTCCACCGCGCCGCCGTTCACCGCCTTGCCCTCGGCCGAGCCGTTGAGGTCGACCACGTGCAGCCATTCGAAGCCGGCCTCGACCCAGGCGCGGGCCTGCGCGGCCGGGTCGTCGTTGAAGACGGTGGCGGTGGCGAAGTCGCCGTGCGTCACCCGCACGCACTGGCCGTCCTTCAGGTCGATGGCGGGATAGAGGATCACGGCCGCCACTCCAGGATGTTGGACAAGAGGCGCGCGCCGACGCCTTGCGACTTCTCAGGGTGAAACTGCACGCCGGCCACATTGCCCCTCAGCACGGCCGCCGCAAAGCGTCCGCCGTGGTCGGTGACCGCGGCAATGTCCGACGCGTGGGCCGGGAAGATCGCGAACGAGTGGGTGAAGTACATGTGCGGCGCCGGCGGCAGGCCCGCGAACATCGCCGCCGGCAGCGCGCCGTCCAGTGAATTCCAGCCCATGTGTGGCACTTTCAGGCGCGGATCGGCCGGCTCGATGCGCTTCACGTCGCCCTCGATCCAGCCTAAGCCCCGCGTCTCGCCGAACTCCAGCCCGCGCGTCGCCAGGAGCTGCATGCCGACGCAGATGCCGAGGAACGGGCGCCCGCGCCGCTTCACCGCCTCGGTGATCGCTTCGGTGACGCCGGTGCGGGCGGCAAGCGCGCTCATGCAGGCCGCGAACGCGCCGACGCCCGGCAGCACCACGAGATCGGCCGCGGCGATCAGGTCCGGATCGTCGGTGGTGACGACGCGGGCCGGCCGCGAATGGCTCGCCGCGGCCTTCTGCAAGGCTTTCTCGGCCGAGCGCAGGTTGCCCGACCCGTAATCGATCAGGGCGACGCTCTGCATGGATGAGGTTCCTTAGAGCACGCCCTTGGTGGAGGGGGCGTGGCCGTGGGTCTTCGGATCGGGCTCGACGGCCATCCGCAGCGCGCGGGCCAGCGCCTTGAAGCCGCTCTCGGCGATGTGGTGGCTGTTCTCGCCGTAAAGGGTCTCCAGGTGCACGCAGGCGCCGGCGTTCATGGCGAACGCGTGGTGGAACTCTTTGAAGAGCTCGGTGTCCATTTCGCCCACCTTCGGCCGGCCGAACGCGACCCGCCAGATCAGATACGGGCGGTTGGAAAGGTCGACCGCGCAGCGGGTCAGCGTCTCGTCCATCGGGATGTAGGCGTGGCCGAAGCGGCGCACGCCCGCATAGCCCTTCAGCGCCTCCTTGAAGGCCTGGCCGAGCACGATGCCGGTGTCTTCCACCGTGTGGTGCATGTCGATGTGGAGGTCGCCCTTGGTCTCGACCTTGAGGTCGAAGCCGCCGTGGCGCGCGAAGCTCTCCAGCATGTGGTCGTAGAAGCCGATCCCGGTGGCGACACGCGCCTCGCCCGTCCCGTCGAGGTCGACGGCGACGCGCACCTGGGTCTCCTTGGTGTTGCGGCTCACGTCCGCGGTCCGGCTCATGGGGCGCGCGTATGGTTGCGTGAGGCGAGGATGTCAAACCCTTCCCTCCCCCCCCTGGTGAGGGGAGACCGCAAAGCGGTCGGGTGGGGATGTGCGGGACAGCACGCTGCTCGTCACATTGGCGTTGGCGCGCCGGACACCCCCACCCGTCCATCGCTTCGCGCCGGACACCCTCCCCATGAAGGGGAGGGAGGCGCATCACGCGCCCAGGAACAGCTCCCGCGACGGGCAGAGGTCCGCCACGAGGCACTCGACGCACCGGGGCTTCCTCGCCAGGCAGACGTAGCGGCCGTGCAGGATCAGCCAGTGGTGGGCGCGGCTCTTGGCGTCGTCCGGGACGATCGCCATCAGGTCGTGCTCGACGTCCTCCGGCGTCTTGCCCTTCGAGAGCCCGAGGCGATGGGCGACGCGGTAGACGTGGGTGTCGACCGCGATCGCCGGCTCGACCCCCAGCTCGTTCAGCACCACGCTGGCGGTCTTGCGCCCGACGCCGGGCAGCGCCTGCAGCTTGGCGCGCTCCAGCGGGACCTCGCCGCCGTAGTCCTCCACCAGGATGCGCGACAGCGCGACGACGTTCTTCGCCTTCATCCGGAAGAGGCCGATGGACGAGATGAAGGGGATCAGCCTCGCCTCGCCGAGCGCCAGCATCTGCTGCGGGGTCGCGGCGACGGCGTAGAGCTTCTCGGTCGCCTTGTTCACCGACTTGTCGGTGGCCTGCGCCGACAGCACCACAGAGACCAGCAGCGTGAACGGGGTCTTGTACGCGAGCTCGGTCGCCGGATGGGCGGTGGCCGCCTCGAAGCGGCGAAAGATCTCGGCGATCCGCGCCTTCTGGGCCGGCGAGAGCCGCCGCCGGCGCGGCTTCTTGGCTCTCATCTCTCCCTCCCCCTCGTGGGGAGGGAGGACCGCGCAGCGGTCGGGTGGGGAAGTGTGAGGCCGTCCGTGAAGTCGCCGGCGGTCGTTGACGCGGCAAACAGCCCCACCCGGCGACGCTCCGCGTCGCCACCCTCCCCATGAAGGGGAGGGGTCAAAGGATGTACCGGGAGAGGTCGGCGTTCTTCGAGAGCTCGCCCACCTTGCCGCGCACATAGTCGCCGTCGATGACCAGCGTCTCGCCGGAGCGGTCGGCCGCGGTGAAGCTGATCTCCTCGACCACCTTCTCCAGCACCGTCTGCAGGCGCCGCGCGCCGATGTTCTCCACCGCGCCGTTCACCGCCACGGCGGCGTCGGCCAGCGCATCGATCGCGTCGGCGGTGAAGCTGAGCGCGATGTTCTCGGTGGCGAGCAGCGCCTGCTGCTGGCGGATCAGGTTGGCCTCGGGCTCGGTCAGGATGCGGCGGAAGTCGTCGCGGGTCAGCGCCTTCAGCTCCACCCGGATCGGCAGGCGGCCCTGCAGCTCGGGCAGCAGGTCGGAGGGCTTGGCGAGATGGAAGGCGCCCGAGGCGATGAAGAGGATGTGGTCGGTCTTCACCGGCCCGTGCTTGGTGGCGACGGTGGTGCCCTCGATCAGCGGCAGCAGGTCGCGCTGCACGCCTTCGCGCGAGATGTCGGCGCCGGCCCGCTCGGACTTGGCCGCCACCTTGTCGATCTCGTCGATGAAGACGATGCCGGCGCTCTCGGCCAGGGCGATGGCCTCGCGGGTCGCCGCCTCCTGGTCGACCAGCTTCTCGGCTTCTTCGGCGATCAGCGGCGCCCAGGCGGCCTTTACGGTAGACTTGTGCGCCTTGGTGCGCTGGCCGAACGCCTTGCCCATCATCTCCGAGAGGTTGAGCACCCCCATCGAGGCGCCCGGCTGGCCGGGGATCTCGAAGCCCTGGAACGGCGAGCCGGCGTCATTCAGCGCGATCTCGATCTCCTTGTCGTCGAGCTCGCCGCCGCGCAGCCGCTTGCGGAACGACTCGCGCGTCGCCGGTCCCGCGCCGGGGCCGACCAGCACGTCGAGGATGCGGTCCTCCGCCGCCGCCTCGGCCTTGGCCTTGACGCCGGCGCCCTTCTTCTCGCGCACCATGCCGATGGCGATCTCGACGAGGTCGCGGACGATCTGGTCGACGTCGCGCCCGACGTAGCCCACCTCGGTGAACTTGGTCGCCTCGACCTTCAGGAACGGCGCCTGCGCGAGCCGAGCGAGCCGGCGGGCGATCTCGGTCTTGCCGACGCCGGTGGGCCCGATCATCAGGATGTTCTTCGGGGTGATCTCGTCGCGCAGCGCCTCGGGCACACGCCGCCGGCGCCAGCGGTTGCGCAGCGCCACCGCGACCGCGCGCTTGGCCTCCGCGTGCCCGACCACGAACCGGTCGAGTTCGGAAACGATCTCGCGGGGGGAGAACTCGGTCATTGGGACTTTGAGCCACGGAAAACACGGAAAACACCGACGCCGGCCTCGCACCCGGCGTCATCCCGGAGACCCGCGAAGCGGAGTTGTCCGGGATCTACTTCCACCGGCCGCGCCGAGCAGATCCCGGACCGTCGCTCCGCGCCGTCCGGGATGACAACGGAACGTGGCGGGAGACCCGTCCGTGTTTTCCGTGTTTTCCGTGGTTCCAAGACGCCGCTCACAGGACTTCCACGACCAGCTCGCGGTTGGTGTAGACGCAGATGTCGGCGGCGATGCCCATCGCGCGGCGGGCGATCTCCTCGGCGCTGCGGTCGGTGTCCATCAGCGCGGTGGCGGCGGCGAGCGCGTAGTTGCCGCCGGAGCCGATCGCCGCGACGCCGGCGTCCGGCTCCAGCACGTCCCCGACCCCGGTGACGGTGAAGATCGAGCCACGGTCGGCCACCAGCAGCATCGCCTCGAGCCGCCTGAGGTACCGGTCGGTGCGCCAGTCCTTGGCGAGGTCGACGCAGGCGCGGGCCAGCTGTTCCGGATACTGCTCGAGCTTGGCCTCCAGGCGCTCGATCAGCGTGAAGGCGTCGGCGGTGGCGCCGGCGAAGCCCGCCAGCACGCGGCCGTCGGCGAGCCGCCGCACCTTCTTGGCGGCGCTCTTGACGATGGTCTGGCCCATCGAGACCTGGCCGTCGCCGGCGATGACGGTCGATCCGCCCTTGCGCACGGCGAGGATGGTGGTCCCATGCCAGGCATTGTCGCGCTCGGGGAACTTCGGCATGGCCGCGCATGTGGCCGTGCGCCGGGCCGGGGTCAAGCCAAGCCCAGAGCGGTTTCGAGCTTGCCGGAACCGGCAAGCTCTCTTGGAAACCGCTCAAATTCAAAACGTTGGAGCGCGTTCGGACGCAAAAGATAGTTCCCACTTTTGCTGAACGCGCTCTAGGAGGGACATGAGCTTTTCCGACGAGGAGGTCGAGCGTTACGCCCGCCACTTGGTGCTGCGCGAGATCGGCGGACCGGGCCAGCAGCGGCTGAAGGCGGCGCGCGTGCTGATCGTCGGCGCGGGCGGCCTCGGCGCGCCGGCCGCGCTCTACCTGGCCGCCGCCGGCGTCGGCGAGATCGCGCTGGTCGATCCGGACATGGTCTCGCTCTCCAACCTGCAGCGGCAGGTGCTCTACGCCACCGGCGATGCGGGCGCCGTGAAGGTGACCGCCGCCGCCGAACGGCTGGAGGCGCTCAATCCGAACGTCCGCTTCCGGCCGATCGCCGAGCGGCTGACCGACGCCAACGCCCGCGCGCTGATCGCTGGCCACGATCTGGTGCTCGACGGCACCGACGACTTCGCCACCCGCTTCGCCGTGAACGCGGCCTGCGTCGCCGAGGGCGTGACGTTGGTCTCCGGCGCGATCGGCCGCTGGACCGGCCAGGTCGGCGTCTTCGCCGGCCGGCCCTGCTACCGCTGCCTGGTCCCCGAGATCCCGCCCGACGCCGAGACCTGCGCCGCGGTCGGCGTCGTCGGCGCGCTCGCCGGCGTCATCGGCTCGATGATGGCGCTGGAGGCGGTGAAGCTGATCGCCCAGGCCGGCGAGCCGCTGTCCGGGCGCCTGCTGATCTACGACGCGCTGGCGGCCGAGGCGCGCACGGTGCGGATCGGCGCCGATCCGGAATGCCCGGTGTGCGGCGGCTGAAGGCGCGCCGCTTCCGGAGAGCTTCGCTTGGGCCTAAAAGTCGCCCCCGGGGGGTGGCGCAATGATCCTTCGGCTTCTTCTTCCGCTCGCCATCGTCGCGGTGGTCTCGCTGCAGGCGGGCGCGGCGCACGCAAGCGGCGACTTCAGCTGCGACGTGACCTGGAAGCTCGCCAAGAGCGTCTACAGCGACTGCGACGACGTGCCGTTCCTGAGCCCCGGCAACGACAGCCGGGTGAACCTGCAACTGCTGCTGCTCGACGCCGGCCGCGCGAAGATCGGGCCGCCACCCGCGACCGATCCGCCGACGGCGCCGATCGTCGACAGCGCCGCGCCGTTCACGCTGGAAGACTTCTCGACGCTGCTGGGGGCGAAGAAACCAGGCGACGACGATTCGGACTACGCCAGCGGCGAGGGCAGCCGCTGCCGCAGCAACGACAGCGGGGCCGCGGCCTTCGAGGCCGCGTTGCAGGCCAGCTCGGTCCCCGCCGCGGAACGGGACAGCCTGATCGACGCCCGCAAGGCGGTGGCGCCCAATTGCGACGCGCCCGGCTCCGTGGCCGCGTATCAGGCCCCGGCTGGCGTGGGCTCGCCGCTCGGGCGCCAGTTCGCCAGCTACCTGGCGGGTGTGGCCGAGTTCTACGGAGGCGACTGGGACGACGCGCGCCGGGACTTCGCCGCGGCGGCCGCGAGCAGCCAGCCGTGGCTGAAGGAGACGGCGCGCTACATGCTGGGCCGGGTCGCGCTCAACAAAGCGCAGGCCGGCGCGTTCGACGACTACGGCGTGCTCACCACCGCGAAGGTCGACGCCGCCGCGCTGAAGGACTCGGACGCCGCGTTCCGGGCCTACCTCGGCGCCTATCCGGCGGGGCTCTATGCGGCCTCCGCCCGAGGCCTGCTTCGCCGGGTCGCCTGGCTCGGCGGGCAGCCGCAGCAGTTGGCCGGCGACTACGCCTGGGCGTTCGTCCACGCCGGCCCGGCCGACCGCAACGTCTCGGTCAGCGACCTGGTGATCGAGGCCGACAACAAGCTGCTGACCCAGGCGCGCGCCGTCCGGAATCCAGGACCCGATGCTGCTGGCGACGCGAGACCTGATGGCGATGCGGCGCGATCCGACCAGCAAGGACACCGACCAGCACCTGATCGCGTATCAGGACCTCGAGGCTCAGCGGCCGGTTTTCGCCGCCCAGCCCGAGCTCTACGAGTTCCTGCTGGGGGCGCACCGCTTCTATGTCGAAGCCGATCCGGCCGGCGCCCTCAGCCACCTCGCGCGACGCGCCGCCGAGCAGGCCGATGAGCTACCTGGCGTTCAGTCGGCAGGTGCTGCGCGGCGTGGCGCTGGAAGCGCAGAAGGACCGCGCCGGCGCTCGCGCGCTCTGGCTGCAGATGATCCCCCACGCCCAGCCGCAGTTCCAGCGTCCGATGCTCGACCTGGCGCTGGCCATGAACGAGGAGCGCGACGGGCGCCTGGCCGAGGTGTTCGCCGCCGCCTCGACGGTGCGCGACCCGCAGGTGCGCGAGATCCTGCTGAGGAACGATGCGCCGCCGGCGCTGCTCGTGCAGCAGACCAGGTCCGGCGCGCCCGACCAGGAGCGGCGGGTCGCGCTCTACACCCTGCTCTACAAGGACGTGATGCGCGGCCGCTACGCCGCCTTCGCGGCCAACTCGGCGCTGGTGGTCCCGAAGTCGCCCATCCCGGCGGACCAGACCGACCCGACCGGACGAGAGCCCGACTTCAAGATCGTGCAGTGGCCGGGCCACAAAGTCGGTTACGTCTGCGAGGATCTGGGCGCGCTGGCGAAGGCCCTGGCGGCCGCGCCGCAGAAGCCGCACAACCTCCTATGCCTCGGCGAGTTCGTCCGCCTGAACGACCTCGATGGGGATGCGCTGAACAAGAATGCGCCGGCCGATGAGCTGGGGGGTGGCCCGACGCTGTTCCCCGGACGCACCTTCGCGCGGCTCGACGCCTACAAGGCCCTGATCGCCGATGCCAAGACGCCGCCGGACGACCGCGCCTACGCGCTCTACCGCGCGGTCAACTGCTACGCGCCGAGCGGCCACAACGAGTGCGACGGCGCGGACGTCCCGCAGAGCGAGCGGGCGCGCTGGTTCCACACCCTGAAGTCCGACTACCCCAAGTCCGAATGGGCCCAGGCGCTGAAATACTACTGGTAGGCGCGCGGCGGATTGCGCCCGGCCTTCTGGCGCCCGTCGTTCTGGCGCTCGTCCTGGCGAGCGCCGCGCCGGCGGCCGCGGGCGTGGTCCGGGCGGAGGACTACGACGCCTTCTGGCTCTGGGCCGGGGTGAAGCCGCAGCCGGCGCTGGCCGGCGCACGCACGCTCTACATCCTGCAGGGGCAGGTCTCGCCGCAGCTGAACAAGGACGACGAGGGGCGCCTGATCGCACAGGGCGGCGCGGTTCCGCGCTTGCGCGGGGGCGAGATCTGGCTCGACTACCGCGCCCATACCTTGCGGTGGTCGCCCGCGGTCTACGGTCAGATCCTCGCCCGGCTGCGGCGCTGGCAGGCGGCCGGCGATCCGGTGGCGGGGCTACAGATCGACTTCGACTCCGGCACGCGCCACCTGGCCGACTACGCGGTGTTCCTGCGGGATCTGCGCGCGCGCCTGCCGCCTGGTTGCCGCCTCAGCATCACCGGCCTGCTGGACTGGAGCAGCCAGGGCGACAGCGCGGCGCTCGATGCGCTGGGCGGCGTGGTCGACGAGGTGGTGCTGCAGACCTACCAGGGCCGCCGCACCATTCCCGGCTACGGGGCCTACCTCGCCCGCCTCTCGCGCATGACCATCCCGTTCAAGATCGGGCTGGTGGAAGGCGGCGACTGGACGGCGCCGCCAGGTATCGCCACGAACCCGTGGTTCAGGGGCTACGTGGTGTTCCTGAAGAACCCGGCGCCTGATCGCCAGAACAGCGCCGCTCCATCGACAGCTAGAGCATCGACGGGATGACGCGGTCCGGGGGTTTGTGGCCGTCCATCCAGGTGCGGATGTTGACGATCACCTTCTCGCCCATGTCGACGCGGCCCTCGATGGTGGCCGAGCTCATGTGGGGCAACAGCACCACGTTGGGCAGCTTCAGCAGCTTCGGGTTCACCGCCGGCTCGTGCTCGAACACGTCGAGGCCGGCCCCGGCCAGCTCGCCGGCTTCCAGCATGGCGGCGAGCGCCGCCTCGTCGATGATCTCGCCGCGGGCGGTGTTGACCACGATGGCGTGCGGCCGGATCAGCTTCAGGCGGCGCGCCGACAGCAGGTGGTAGGTGGCCGGCGTGTGCGGGCAGTTGACCGAGATGATGTCCATGCGGGCCAGCATCTGGTCGAGGCTCTCCCAGTAGGTGGCCTCCAGCTCCTCGGCGATGCGCGGGGAAACGGGTTTGCGGTTGTGGTAGTGGATGGCGAGGCCGAACGCGCGGGCGCGGCGGGCCAGCGCCTGGCCGATGCGGCCCATGCCGATGATGCCGAGCCGCTTGCCGCCGATCCGCCGGCCCAGCATCCAGGTCGGGGTCCAGCCGTGGAAGTCGCCGCGCTGGAGCGCCTCGGCGCCCTCCACCACCCGGCGCGCCACCGCCATGATCAGGCCCATGGTCATGTCGGCGGTATCGTCGGTGAGCACGCCCGGCGTGTTGGTGACGGTGATGCCGCGCTCGGTGGCGGCGGCGACGTCGATATGGTCGACGCCGGCGCCGAAGTTCGCGATCAGCTTCAGCCGCTCGCCGGCCTTGGCGATGACTGCTGCGTCGATCCGGTCGGTGATGGTCGGCACCAGCACGTCGGCCCGCGACATCGCCGCCGCGAGCGCCTCCGGCTTCATCGGCGCGTCGTCGAGATTGAGCTCGGTGTCGAACAGCTCGCGCATCCGCGTCTCCACCGGATCGGGGAGGCTTGCGTGTGACGACGACTTTCGGCTTGCGGACGGGCATCGGCGACCTCTAGCAAAGGGGCCGGACGGGCCAAGCAAGGTGGAATGCGGCCGAGCGCTTTACGCCTCTGTTGCGGCGTCGCTGATCATCCTCGCCGGCCTTGGCGCCTGCGAGGGTCACGGCGGCGAGGGCGCGGACTGTCCGAGCGGCGTCAAGCCGGACACGCCCTCCGGCTATTGCGTGCCGCGCTGGCTCTCGCTGAAGCGCGGCGAGGTCTTCGGCCGCAAGGGGCCCGGCAAGGATTATCCGACCGTCTTCGTCTACCACGCCCGCGGGCTGCCGGTGCAGGTGGTGGACGAGACCAGCGAGTGGCGGAGGATCTGCGATCCGGACGGCGGCGTGGTCTGGGTGGCGAGCGCCATGGTCGACGGCCGGCGCACGGTGATGGCGGCCGGCAAGGCCCCGCTGGCGCTGCGCAAGTCGCCGGATGAGACTGCCGCGCCCTCGGCCTACCTGCGGCCGCGGGCGATCGCGGCGCTCGGCCATTGCAACGCGGGCTGGTGCGAAGTGAACGCCGACGGGGCGGGCGGCTGGGTCGAGGCCGCGGAGGTCTGGGGGCTGGCGCACGCAGCCCCTATGCCGTTGAGCCGTTAGACAGCGACTGCTAGCGGCGGAGACCATGACGCTTCAAACGATGGCCCAGAGCCGCTTCGACCTGCGCCGACCTCCTGGCCTGCGCGCGCGGCGAGATGTTCGGGCCGGGCAACGCCCAGCTGCCGGCCCCGCCGATGCTGATGTTCGACCGCATCACCCACATCGCCGCCGACGGCGGGCGCCACAACAAGGGCCAGGTGGTCGCCGAGCTCGATGTGCGGCCCGATCTCTGGTTCTTCGCCTGCCACTTCATCGGCGATCCGGTGATGCCGGGGTGCCTTGGCCTGGACGCCATGTGGCAGCTGGTGGGCTTCTTCCTCGGCTGGTCCGGCGCGCCGGGCCGCGGCCGGGCGCTGGGGGTCGGGCGAGGTGAAGTTCTCCGGCCAGGTGACCACCCGGATGTCAAGCCGCGTGGTCTACCGGATCGATCTCAAGAAGGTGATCCTGCGGCGGCTGGTGCTCGGGGTGGCGGACGGGGTTCTGGAAGCCGACGGCAACCCCATCTATGAGGCGAAGGACCTGCGGGTCGGGCTTTTCAACGCCGCGGACCTCGTCTGAGGAGCCGCCGCGCAGCGCGTTCTTGAACGAAGGAATGAGGTCCCGCGGAGACAGCATGCGCCGGGTGGCGGTCACAGGCATCGGCATCGTCTCGTCGATCGGCGCCAACGCCAACGAGGTCACCGCGTCGCTGCGCGAGGGCCGGTCGGGCATCATCGCCGCGCCGGAATACGCCGAGCTCGGTTTCCGCTGCCAGGTGCATGGACGCCCGCAGATCGACTGGGAGGCGATGGTCGACCGCCGCGCCGCCCGGTTCCTCGCCGCCGGCACCGGCTACGCCCACATCGCCATGGAGCAGGCGATCGCCGACGCCGGGCTCGGCGAAACGGAGGTCTCCAACGACCGCACCGGCCTCGTGGTGGGCTCCGGCGGCCCATCGACCCGCGCCATCGTCGAGGCGGCGGACATCGCCCGCGCCAAGGGCGTCAAGCGGATCGGCCCGTTCGCGGTGCCCAAGGCGATGAGCTCCGGCCCGTCGGCGACGCTCTCCACCTGGTTCAAGATCCGCGGCCTCAACTTCTCGATCACCTCGGCCTGCGCCACCTCTACCCACTGCATCGGCGTGGGCGCCGGCGAGATCGCCGCCGGCCGCCAGGACATCGTCTTCGCGGGCGGCTGCGAGGAGGTCGACTGGACGCTGTCGGCGCTGTTCGACGCAATGGGGGCGATGTCGGCGAAGTTCAACGATTGCCCGGCCCGCGCCAGCCGCGCCTACGACGCCGCGCGCGACGGCTTCGTGATCGCCGGCGGGGCCGGGATCGTGGTGCTGGAGGCGCTCGACCGGGCCAAGGCGCGCGGCGCGAAGATCTACGGCGAGATCATCGGCTACGCGGCCAACTCCGACGGCTACGACATGGTCGCGCCGTCGGGCGAAGGCGCGGCGCGGTGCATGCGCCTGGCGCTTCAGGACGCCGGCGAGCGGCGGATCGACTACCTCAACCCGCACGGCACCGGCACGCCGATCGGCGACGTCAAGGAGATGGACGCGGTGCGCGAGGTGTTCGGCGCGGACGTCCCGCTGATCTCCTCCACCAAGTCGCTGACCGGCCACAGCCTCGGCGCCGCCGGCGCGCAGGAGGCGATCTACTGCCTCCTGATGATGGGCGGCGGCTTCGTCGCCGAGAGCGCCAACATCGAGACGCTCGACCCGGCCTTCGAGGGCCTGCCGATCGTCCGCGAGCGGCTGGACCGCCCGCTCGAGACGGTGATGTCCAACAGCTTCGGCTTCGGCGGAACCAACGGCTGCCTGGTGATGAGCCGCCTGTAGCGGCACCAACGGCTGCCTGGTGATGGCGCGCGCCTAGCGCCCCCGAGTTGGACCGCCCTTGCCCGGCGGCGCGCGCCCGTCCACAAAGCGCCGCCGGAACTGACGAGGACCCTCTCAAGATGCCCGAAGCGTACGATCTGCCCAAGGGCGAGCTTATGCGCGGCAAGCGCGGCTTCGTCATGGGCGTCGCCAACCACCAGTCGATCGCCTGGGGCATCGCCAGCCAGCTGGCGGCGCAGGGCGCGGAGCTGGCCTTCGGCTACATGGAGATGAACGAGAAGCGGGTGAAGCCGCTGGGCGAGAGCATCGGCGTGAAGAGCTACGCCACCTTCGACGCCTCGCAGCCGGGCTCGATCCCCGCGGCGTTCGACAAGGTGGGCGCCGACTTCGGCGGGCGGCTCGACTTCATGCTGCACGCCATCGGCTTCGCCGAGCGCAGCCAGATCGCCGGCTCCTTCCTCGACAACGCCGAGCGCGGCGCGTTCCTCAGGGCCATGGACGTCTCGGTCTACAGCTGGGTCGAGGCGGCGCAGTGCGCCGCGAGGATGATGGACCGCGGCGGCTCGATGGTGACGATGACCTACCTGGGCTCGGAGCGCGCGATCCCCAACTACAACACCATGGGCGTCTGCAAGGCGGCGCTGGAGGCCTCGACGCGCTACATCGCCCGCGACCTCGGCCCGCGCGGCATCCGGGTGAACGCCATCTCGGCCGGCGCGGTGCGCACCCTCTCGCTCGCCGGCATCCAGGGCGGACGGCAGATGCTCTCCAGGGGCCGCCAGCTCAGCGCCCTGCAGGAGGACACCTCGATGGAGGGCGTCGCCGGCTGCGCGCTCTGGCTGCTCTCCGACCTCGGCCGCTCCACCACCGGCGAGGTGGTCCACGTCGACGCCGGCTTCCACATGATGGGCCTGCCGAGCGAGGAAGAGGCCGAAGCGAAAGCGGGCGGCCTAGGGCGCGTAGGCCCGCATGAAGCGGCGGGCGGCCTCGCGGGCGATGCGCTGGATGTGCTCGACCGTCAGGTCGGACGGCAGGCCGAGCAGGCCCTCCAGCTGGTGCCCGCCCAGCACCATGCCGGAGAAGAAGTCCGCCGCCTCGTCCGGATCGGGCGCGTTGATCCGGCCCGCGCGGGTCTCCCGCGCCAGGAAGGCCGACAGCTTGGCGCGGCTGCCGCGGAACCCGCGCGGCAGCACGCCGCGCACCAGCGCCGGGTCATGCGGCGCAGTCTCGATCAAGAGGCGCAGGAAGGCGACGCCGCGGCCGAGGCTGGCGGTCCTCAGCAGCGCCTCGCCGTAGGCGGCGAGGGCTTTCTCCGGGAAGGCCTCGGCGCCCTCGACGTCGAGCGGGCCGGTGATCGACTGACCGCGGCGCTCGATCAGCGCCCGCATCAGATCGACCTTCGAGCCGTAGTGATTGTAGATCGTCTGCTTGGAAACGCCGGCGCGGCGGGCGATCTCGTCGAGCGGGGCGGAGAGGCCGCGCTCGAAGATCACGTCCGACGCGGCCTCGAGGATGGCCTCGTTCTTGACGCGATCGATCTGGCCGGCGAGTCGGGGCATGGCCGAGCATCATACGCCGGCAGGCGCCCAAAAGATTGCGCAGGCTCAACAGATTGCGCGGAGCCAGGGCGGCGACCGCCGGGCCGGTCTTGCGCCGGGCGCCGCCCGCCCGCATAGCTGGCGCCGCCATGAGCGACGTCCCAGACAACGATGTCCTTCGGGCCGACGTGATCATCGCCGGCGCGGGCCTGACCGGCGCGACGCTGGGCCTCGCGCTGGCGAGCGCCGGGCTGAAGGCCATCCTGGTCGATCCGCAGCCGTTCGAGGCGCAGATCGCGCCGACGTTCGACGGCCGCGCTTCGGCGATCGCCTTTTCCAGCTTCCGCCAGTGGCGGGCGCTGGGCCTCGGCGAGGCGCTGGCGCCGCAGGCGCAGCGGATCGAGCAGATCCTGGTCACCGACGGCCGCGGCCCCGGCGCCGCGGCGGGCGCGCCCGGACCGGCCTACCTGCGCTTCGACGCCGCCGAGATCGCCGAACGCGCCGGGGGCGAGCCGCTCGGCTACATGCTGGAGAACCGCGTCTCCCGCGCCGCGCTGGCCGAGGCGGTGGGCCGCGCGGGCCTCGACGTGCTGGCGCCGGCGCGGGTCGCCGGCGTGACGTTCGGGCCGGCGGCGGCCGAGGTGGCGCTGGCGGACGGGCGGCGGCTCACGCGCGCCGCTGGTGGTGGGCTGCGAGGGCCGCGGCTCGGTGGTGCGCGAGGCGGCCGGGATCGAGACGCTGGGCTGGAGCTACGGCCAGAGCGGGGTGGTCGCCACCGTCGCGCTGGAGCGCGACCATCAGGGCGTCGCCTACGAGTACTTCCTGCCGAGCGGGCCGTTCGCCATCCTGCCGCTGACCGACCGGCGCGCCAGCCTAGTCTGGACCGAGTCGACGCGCCGCGGCGAGGCGCTGCGCGCCGCGCGCGACGAAGTGTTCCACGCGCACCTGCGGCGCCGCTTCGGCGACTTTCTCGGCCACGTGGAGGCGGTGGGTCCGAGGTTCGTCTATCCGCTGTCGATCCAGCTGGCGGCCGACCTCGTCGCGCCCGCGCATGGCGCTGGTCGGCGACGCCGCCCACGCGATCCACCCGCTCGCCGGGCAGGGCCTCAACCTCGGCCTGAAGGACGCCGCGGCGTTGGCCGAGGTGCTGGCCGAGGCGACGCGGGTCGGCGAGGACATCGGCTCGCCCATCGTGCTGGAGCGCTACGCGCGCTGGCGCCGGCTCGACAACCTCGCCGTCTCGCTGGCCTGCGACGGCTTCAACCGCCTGTTCTCCAACGACAATCCGGCCTTGCGCCTCGGCGCGCGGCGCAGGCATTTCGCTGGTGAATCGCCTCGGCCCCGCCCGCCGCTTCTTCATGCAGGAAGCCGGCGGCGCGCTCGGCGACCTGCCGCGGCTGCTCAAGGGCCAGGCGCTGTAGCCTCCCTCCCCATGATGGGGAGGGCGCTACTCCTCCAGCTTCCGCGCCTCTTCGGGGAGCATGATCGGGACGCCTTCGCGGATCGGGTAGGCGAGCTTGGCGCTGGCGCTCACCAGCTCCTGGCGCTCGCGGTCGTAGGTCAGCGGGCCGCGGGTCACGGGGCAGACCAGGATTTCCAGCAGGCGCGGGTCGATCTCGGCGGGGTCGCTCATGTCCGCATGCTTCTACTGCAGCGGCGGCGGCTCGTCATCGTCGGCGGCGGCGTCGATCTCCAGCAGCGCCGTCAGCACCCGCGTGCGGTCGGCCAGCGTCGGCGCCTCCAGCAGCGCCTGCTTCTCGGCCGGATCCAGCGGCAGGTGCATGGCGAGGCTGTTGATCAGCGCGCCGGCGGGCGCCTGCTTGGCCGCGTCCCACTCCACCGCCAGGCCCTTGTGGTCGAGGTAGCGGCGCAGGGTGGCGAGGAACGGCTCGCGGTTGAGCCCGGTCGGCGCCTCGTCGGCCTCCAGGTCGCAGGCGAAGCGGGCGTAGTCCGGCCGCACCTGCCGGTAGGGCGTGTTGATCGCCAGCTCTTCGCCGGCCTGGAAGCGGCAGATGCCGGTGAGCGTGATCAGGTAGCGGCCGTCGCCGGTCTCGGCGTAGGCGGTGACGCGGCCGACGCACCCCACCTCGGCGAGGCTTGGCCGCGCCCGGTCGCCGCCGGCCGAGGTCTGGATCATGCCGATCAGCCGGTGGCCGCTCATCGCGTCGTCGATCATGTTGAGATAGCGCGGCTCGAAGATCTGCAGCGGCAGCTGGCAGCCGGGCAGCAGCAGCGCGCCATCGAGCGGAAACACCGGAACCAGGGCCGGCAGGTCGGTGACCTTGCGATAGCCGGCGGCCATGCGCGCCGCTCTAGCTGAACAGGATCGAGGAGAGCCGCCGCCGCCCCTGGCGCGCCACGTCGGAGGCCGCGCCGGCCGCCTCGAACACGGTCAGCAGCTGCTTGCGCGCCGCCTGCGTCGTTCCACTCGCGGTCGGCCTCGATGATCGTCAGCAGCTGGTCGGCCGCCGCCTGGAACTCGCCGCGGCCGGCCAGCGCCTTGGCCAGTTCGAGCCGGGCCTCATGGTCGGCCGGGTCCTTGGCCAGCCGCTGCTCGAACTCGACGGTGTCGGAGGGCGCCTGCTTGGCCAGCGCCAGGGCCGCGCGCACGCTCTCGAGGTCGGCGTTCTTGGCGTCGTCCGGCGCCATGGCGGCCACCTCGGCCGCGCGCTCGACGTCGCCGCCGGCCAGGTAGAGTCGCGCCAGCCCGCCGATCGCCGCGACATTGTCCGGTTCGGCCTGCAGCGCCTGGGCGTAGGCCTGCGCCGCGCCGCCGATGTCGCCGAGCTCCAGCGATTCCTTGGCCATCGCCAGCAGCGCGTCGATGCCGGCCCGTCCTGGCCGCCCGCGCCGCCGCCGGCCTGCGCGAGGCGGTCGATGAAGGCCTTGACCTGGCTCTCGGGCACCGCGCCCATGAAGCCGTCCACCGGCTGGCCGTCGACGAAGGCGTAGACGGTGGGGATCGACTGCACGCGCAGCTGGCCGGCGAACACCGGGTTCTTGTCGATGTCGATCTTGACCAGCTTGACCGCGCCCTTGGCGGCCAGCACCGCGCTTCTCCAGCGCCGGTCCCAGCGTCTTGCAGGGCCCGCACCAGGTCGCCCAGAAGTCGACGATCACCGGCTGTCTCGCGCGAGGCGTCGATGACGTCCTTGGCGAAGCCGGCGTCCGTGCCTTCCTTGATCAGGTCGCCGCGGCCTGCGGCGGCCTCTCCGATCAGGGACATCGGCCCTACTCTCCCATTCTCGAAGGCCCAAACATGGGACCAGGCGGCGCAGAGCTGCAACGCCGCTCAAGCCGGCTCAGGTCGTTTCCGCGAAGTCGAAATCACGATCAGCGGCTCGACCCCCAGCGCCGCCAGGAAGCGGCGGAAATCGCGCCTGCGAGATCGCCGTGGTCGCCGTGTTGACCAGCGGATGGAAGTTCACCGGGTCGGCGGCGGCGAGCGCCGCGTCCAGCACGAAGCGCACGCGGCGCTCCGGATCGTTGATCAGCGCGAAGGCGGTGACCGAGCCCGGCGTGACGCCCAGCGCGTCGGCCAGCCGCTCGGCCGAGCCGAACGAGAGCCGCGCCGAGCCGATCGCCGCCGGCAGCGCCTTCAGGTCGATCCGCGCATCCTGCAGCGCCGAGACCAGCCACAGCTGGTCCTTGGCGTCCTTCAGGAACAGGTTCTTGGTGTGGCCGCCCGGCAGCGCCGGCCTTGATCTCCTCGCCCTCGCCGACCCGGAACACCGCCGCATGCTCCAGCGTGCGGTGGGCGATCCCGAGCTGGTCGAACAGGGCGAAGAGGTCGTCGCGGGTCTTCATGCGCGCCGTCATAGCCGCGCCGCCGGCGCGCGCAGGAACTGGACGCGCGCGCGACGCGCGCGCCGTTAGACACGGCGGCAAGACCGCCCGACGCCGGACCCGAGCCGCCGATGCCCACCCTCGAATGCTACCCGATGGCCTCCCGCCCGCCGGAGATCGTGCCCGGCCGGCCGCAGCGCGGCTGGATGGACCGCTTCACCGAGCGCCACCCCTACCGCTGCCTGCCGATGACGATGGCCAACTGCAGCGGCTGGGAGATGCTCTGCCCGGTCGGCTTCACCGCCGAGTGGAACGGCGGCCCCGGCTCGGCCGACATCGTGCGTCACCCCCGACCATCCGTTCCCGGACTTCCAGGACTTCGCCAAGTCGCACTTCGCGCACGGCGTCCTGACCTTCCACGCCGGGCTACCTGTTCCGCACGCCGGAGGGCTGGTCGATGTGGGTGATGGGCCCGCCGAACCACATCAAGGACGGCATCCAGCCGCTGGTCGGCCTGGTGGAGACCGACTGGCTGCCGTTCCCCTTCACGATGAACTGGCACTTCACCCGGCCGGGCAAGGTGCGCTTCGCCAAGGGCGAGCCGTTCTGCTTCATCACCCTGGCGCAGGACCGCGCGCTGGAGAGCTTCGACCTGGTGCAAAGGCGCATGGAGGCCGACCCGACGCTGCGCGGCCAGTACGACGCCTGGCGACAAGCAGCGCGACGACTTCAACAAGGCCCTCTTCCGCGGCGAGCCCGAGGCGGTGAAGGCCGCCTGGCAGCGCTACTATTTCCGCGGCGAGCTGCCGGAAGAGACCGCCGGCAAGGCCCCCGCCGCCCACACCAACCGCCGCCGCCTGAAGGCGCTGAAGCTGGGGTTCTAGCGAAGCGCATTGCGATCGCCCGAGGGGACCGGCGAGCGTCGGGAGGCGGCCTCCGCCGCCTACTTCGCAGGCAACCACCCAAAACGGTCGCTAAATGCGCCGCCCATGGGCCGCGCTATTTCGTGTGCACCGACGTATCTGACGAGCGCTGGCGCCACATCACACAACAGCGGTCCGGCCCGGGGGCCGGCGGCGACACTCGCTCGCGCCTCGCCGGTACCGTCACGTTGACGTAGATGGCCGTTGATACGGCGGCCCATTGTGCCGGCGGTCGCCGCACGCTCAGATGCGTTGACGATCGAGACCGGGCCCCGCGCAGCGAGCACCGTGTTACGCGTTGTAATGACCGCGCGCAAGTGGCCGTGCACGCAAAGGAGAAGGGAGCGCCGATGGCCGATTCCAGCCAGAACGCGACCGAGCACGGCCGCGCCCTTGCGCCGCCTTGCCAACGCGCGGGCCCTCTGCAATAAGCCGCCCTTCCGAAAAAGGAGCGGCCCGGCCGCTCCGGAGCGCGGGCGTAGCTCAGGGGTAGAGCACAACCTTGCCAAGGTTGGGGTCGGGCGTTCGAATCGCCTCGCCCGCTCCATTTTTTCGAGAGCCCCAACAAAAGCAAATCAGCGTGTCTTGGACCGGCCTAGTTGTGAGCTTTGCGCGAGCCGCTGATACGATAGGGCGCTCCGGTTGCGCCCGGTTGCATGGTCTTAGCTGGCTGCGCGCGGTTTGGCGTGCCGCGCGCCTGACTGCCCCCACGCAGTGGAGAACCGGGACTCAGGCCCGACGAACGACAACACGTGCCGGAGCGCTCAGCGACAGCTAATATGACGGGACTGGCATGGTCGCCGTGTCCACGCCGAAGCATGTGCGCCCTAGCTTGCGGCAAGCAGCATGAATGACGCGAACCGAAAGGCCCTGGAGGAATGCGCTCTCGCAGAGCTGCGTGCGACAGCGCATGACGACGAGCAATGGTCGTTCCTCGTTCGCAATGGAGATGATCTGTGTTTTTGCCGCTGGTCTGATGTGGAATGGGCTGACGATGACGATTGGCTAGACGGTCTCGATTTGCCTTGGAGCGCTGAACGGCGCTCGGAACTGGAAAGTGGCGACGTCGAGCCAAGCGAGGCCGAACTGCTGGAGTGGCGGCGTGCTGCGTGTCAGCACCGTGCTGACGAATGCCAGGGGTCAATTGGTTGGGTAGTTCCGGTAGATGCTGGCGAGGCGGTTCGCGGCTGGGCACTCTTTGAGGTCGTCCTTGAACATGATGACCCTGACGAGGAGCCTCATCTACTAGGCGTCTTCGAAACGTCGGACCAAGCAATCGACCATATCAAATCACTCGGAGCGCTGGCCCGAACGGGACCCGGACGGTTGGATTACACACACTTCACTAGAACGTAACGGGGAGGGCATGAAGTTTACCGACGCCGAAGCAATATGGCTAGGGCAGAGAACCGAAACGCGACTGACAAACCCAAAACCATCACTTCCCACTTTTGATGCGGTTGTCCGGCTTACATAGCATCTGACAATTGTTCGCGATGGTCCTGCCGCCCTTGCTCCAAGGCGTAATGTGGTCGGCTTCCATCTCCCCGACACCAAAGGGCTTGTTGCAAACAGGGCAGATGCCGCCCTGCCGCTCGTAAGCTTCGCGTTTCATATTGTCGGTGAAAGCTCTGATCGAGAGAGAGCGCTCGTTGCCGGTCAGGACATAGTCATAGATGCCCGGCTTCTTCGTGACGTCTTCGTCCTGCATGAGCCGCGATACATCGCTCTCCAGTTTCGATGTGTCTAAGCAGCTCCTTCCCATATTTGTTGTAAAGCCGGCCCCACGCCACGCCTTTCATCTCTTTGCGGTACTTCGGAAAGGTCACGTTGACCCAATTGATCACGGTCTGAAAATACGTCCATAGCTCATTGGCGTTCTGGTCGTCCTGATGTTCGGCCATGTAGTGCTCGATGGCACCGTTGGATAACCAGTCGAGCGCGGTTTCGAGATATTCCTGTCGGATGGGCGCGCCAGTCACGAGCTTGTCGCCAATGGCCGCCGCCGGCGCGCCCCTCTTGGAAAACCACCGCTTCGCGTCCGCGAGCCACGGCCCAGTGTAGATCGCGTTGCGCAGTTCCTGATCCGTCAGCTTCTCGCCCGCGATGTTGATGATCTTGAACCAGTCCAGCTTTTCGCCGTCGGTGCCATCGCAGACATAGACCGAAAGTTCGTAGTTGAGGATTTGCTCCTGCCTCTCGGAAGTCAGATTGGCGAAAAACCGCGGCGACCCGTCGAGCTGCACCGGAAAATCTCCACTCACATACTGGCAAACGCTGATGGTGCGCTGCTGTCCGTCCATCAGCTCAAAGTCGTCGCCCACCACCGCCCAGTACATGGTGTTGAGCGGGAAGTCCTTGCGAACGGTTTCGATCACCGCGTTGCGCTGCTTCTCTTTGTAAATGAACTCGCGCTGGTAGGCAGGCCGAATGTTCAGGCGGCCATCGTAGCCGCGCACGCCTTCCTCGCCCTTATCCTCATAACCGGCGACGAGCTCAGAAACCTTGACATTTTGAAGAGCGATTTTCACGTCAGCCCCTCCGTCTGACCAGGAGACGGGCATAGGTGGATTTGTACTCATTCCCCACCCTAATTGCGCCACGCCTGTTCAGGTCACCCCAATTTGGGGCGTCTGCTTCCCCATATTCTTTGGTCTTGAGGCCGGAGTTATTATCCCGGTCGGTGATACCGAGAATTTCGAACTGATCGGGATTGTATTTGTCCAAGAAACGTAATTGGAACACCCATTGCGCCGTCGTAGTCGGCCGGCATCTCGGCAGTTTTAGACACTTCTATTGCGTCATAATTGTCATATGACAGAGTAGTCATAGGGCGTGTATCTTCTATACAAGGGTATTCTGGCATGGCGGATAGGTACATCCATGTTTGTGAACCAGCGCACGCCCTTGACGCGAATATACTTCGATCCATTCTCATCAACACGGAAGCCGGCGGCCTGTAATGGGTAGTGATCTGGCACACGAAACTCCCGGTCTCCGCTGTGAATACTCTCTCCCAACCAGAATTCTATTACTCTTGATTAGCTCGAAAACATCCTTGTAGGAAATGGCGTTGACGTTGCCGATGATCAGGAACTTTTTGTCGTGCCCGATCAGTTGCGCCACAAATTCGCGGAATAACGAGAACGGCGGATTAGTAACAACTATGTCTGCCCGCTTAAGGTAGGCCATGCACTCATGGCTGCGAAAATCGCCGCCCGGGTATGTTCCATCGCCGTTTAGCGGGTGTGACGGTATTAGCGTCGTGCCTGAGCAGATATTCCACATCGGACAGGTCTATCGCGCCGTCGCCATTCTGATCGGGCACTTGGTTGATCTCTATCGCATACGGTTCCTTCCCCTCGGGTTTGAGACCCTCAATGTCAAAGAGGGGTAAATAGTTTCCGACGATAGGCGATCCGGCGTAGCTGGTAACAAGGAGTTGCCTTATGCCAAGTGTATTGAAGTTTAGGGCAAAATAGCGGAAAAAGTTGCTCTCAAACGGATCGTCGCAATTGCAGAGAATTGTCTTGCCGCGCAGCTGATCCCGGTAGTACTTCAACTCGTTGCTTATATCGCCGAGCTGGGTGTAAAACTCGTCCTGCTTGGCCCTCTTAGCCGACAGCAATTGATTTATGGGCTCTGTGATTTGTCAGGGGCGGATCAGGAGGCGATGATGCGGCATGTCGGGCTATCTGACGAGCGCCAAGCCCGCTGACAGTCCGCCGCCGATGGCGCAATGGGGTAGGGGTCAGTCATTCTCGAGGGGCAGGGAACATAACGTAAACGAGCCGTCAAGGTCCCCGGAGGCGGGACGCCACACACCCACCACCCCGCGCGGTGGCAACAACGGCAAAGGCCGGCCGCTAGAAACGGGCTTACCTATCCTTGCCAAGGTTGGGGTCGGGCGTTCGAATCGCCTCGCCCGCTCTATTTTTCTCAAGGGAACGACAGCGACCGGCCGGCGGCGCAAGGCCCGCCGCGGTGGCCGAATTGCGGAAGCATGTCACAATCGGGCGCGCCGGCGGCAAGCTGCGCCGGCCGGGCGGCGGCGCAACGCCAAGCGCCCGGCGCAGGCGTCGGAGCGAGGGGTTCAGCCGGGATTGTCGATGCGCGGCCTTCTGACCGTCCTGGGCTCTGCGTTGCTGGCGCTCATCTACGCGCTGGCGCTCGGCGGGCAGGTGTTCGCCATGGTCCGCGAGAGCCTGGCCGGCGATCCGAAAGGCGACCTCCACTGGATCACCCTGGCGTCGCAGGGCGCCACGGCGGCGTTCCTTGGCATGCAGATGGTCCTGGTGGTCCTGCGCCGTCCGTCGCGGCGAACCGCGCAGGGGCTGGTCCCGGTGCATTGTCACGTTCGCCGCCATCGCCTCGCCCGCCGCCATCGCCTTGCTTCCCAGGGTCGTCCGGCCCGCCGGCCTTGCTCCTCGTCTCGCTCGGCCTCGTCACGATGGGGATGGCGGCGTCGACCTGGGTCGTGGCGGCGCTGGGGCGCTCGTTCAGCCTGCTGCCTCAGGCGCGCGGCCTGGTCACCTCGGGGCCTTACGCCGTGGTCCGCCATCCGCTTTACGTCGCCGAGTTGATTGCGGCGCTTGGCGTTGCGCTGCAGTTCCAGCAGCCCTACGCGCTGGCGATCTTCGCGGTGACGGTCTGCCTGCTGCTGCCGCGTGCGCGCTTCGAGGAAGACGTCCTGAACGCGACTTTTCCGGAGTACGGCGCCTACCAGAAGCGGACCGCCCGGGCCTTGCCGGGCCTCTGGTAGCCGCGGCCGGCAGGGGCGCGCACTTCAGCGCGCCGCGCCGTCGGCGAGCTCGCGCAGGTGCGCCGCGTCGTTCAGGCTGACGATGCTGCGCTGGCCGGTGCGCGCGCAGCTGAAGCGGTTCACGCTGGCGTAGGTCGGGTTGAAGAAGAGGCGGGGCGGCATCTTCAGCACGTGCGCGGCCCAGACGTTGATGACGCCGCCGTGGCAGAACACCGCCACTCGCCGGCCCTGGTTCTCGCGGACGACGCCCTCGAGCGTTTCAACCACCATGTCGTGAAACTCGGTCATGTCGCGATCGACGACCGACTGCCAGGCGGCGTAGTCCTCGCGCTTCAGCTCCTCGCTGGGGATGTAGGCGCCCGACTCGCGGTCGTACTCGCGGATGCCGTCGTGGGTCGTGAGCTCCAGCCCAGCGACGGCGGCGAACGGCTCGGCGGTCTGGATCGCGCGCTGCATGGTGCTCGCCCAGACCGCGTCGATGCCCTCGGCCTGCAAGAGCGCGCCGACCCGGCGGGCCTGCGCGTGGCCGGTTTCCGAGAGCGGCGGGTCCGCGGATGCGTCGCTTCGCACCGGCAGCCCGTGGCGGATGAGGATCAGGTCCATGCACTGCTCTTAATCGAAAGCCGCCACCACCCGCTCTTCCCCGCGAAAGCGGGGACCCAGGTGTTTTATCGAATGGCGCCGAGGCTGCCAGAAGAAGCCTGGGACCCCGCTTCCGCGGGGGAGAGCGGAGACGTGAATCATCGCGCGATCGCCTCCAGCGCCAGGCCGCGGGTGCGGGGGCCGAAGAGGCCGACGGAGACCACCACCACCAGCATGGCCGCGGCGATGAAGCCGAACGCCGCCGGCGCGCCGCCGACGCCCAGCAGCCAGGCGATCACGTAGCTGGAGCCGACCGTGGAGAGCCGGCTCCAGGAGTAGACGAAGCCCACCGCGGTGGCGCGCACCCGGGTCGGGTAAAGCTCGGCCTGGTAGGCGTGGTAGGAGAAGCTGAGCAGGTTGTTGGAGAAGTTGATCGCGACGCCGAGCGCGATCAGCGCCGCCGGCGCGCTCTGGGCGGCGAAGGCGAGGCCCAAGAGGCCCGTGGCGCCGGCAGCCGTGACCACCAGCCACTTGCGCTCGAAGCGCTCGGCCACCGTGCTCCAGATCAGCGGGCCGACCGGGTAGGCGGCGGCAATGACGAAGCCGTACTGCAGGCTCTCGGCGAAATGCACGCCGCGCGCGGCCAGGAAGGTCGGCGCCCAGTTGGTGAAGCCGTAGAAGCCCACCGCCTGGAAGGCGTTCAGCACCACCAGCAGGAGGGTGCGGGGAAGCAGCGCGGGGCCGAAGATCTCGGCAAGGCGCGTCTCGGTATCGACGGCGTCCGGGATGGGGACGGGCGCCGGCAGCGGGCCCTTCTCGGCCGCGATCGCCGCTTCCAGCTTGGCGAGCACCGCGTCGGCCTCGGCGAGGCGCCCGTGCTCGGCGAGCCAGCGCGGCGATTCGGGCAGCCGCACCTGGATGAACCAGACCCCGATCGCCGCCGCCGCGCCCAAGAGCACCACCCAGCGCCAGCCCTCGATCCCGGCGATGGTCAGCGGCCCCAGCTTCCAGGCCGCGAAGGCCACCGCCGGCACGGCCAGGAACTGGATCGACTGGTTGAACGCGAAGGCGCGGCCGCGCACCTGGCGGGGCACGAGCTCGGCGATGTAGGCGTCGATGGTGACGAGCTCGACGCCGATGCCGACGCCGGCGATCAGCCGCCAGATGTCGATGCCGAGCGCGGTGGTCTGCAGCGCCATCACCACCGCGGCGGCCGTGTACCAGAGCAGAGCCGCGACGAAGACCGCCTTGCGCCCGAAGCGGTCGGCGATCCGCGAGACGCCGATCGTGCCGATGAAGAGCCCGAGGAAGGTGGCGGCGACGAAGCTCGCCTGGTCGGGCGCGCCGAAGAGGCCGGCCTTGTGGAAGACGCCCGCCTTCGCCAGCACCGGCGAGATGTAGGCGGTCATCATCAGGTCGTAGAACTCGAACGCGCCGCCGAGCGAGATCAGCGCGACCAGCCGCCAGATCGCCCGCGACGGCGGCAGCCGCTCCAGCCGCGCGACGATATCCCCCCCGGAAAGCTTCAACCGACCCCCGCCGCCTCCAGCACGATCCGCGCGCACCTACGAGGCGGCGGAGGCGGCAAAGGGCCTGACCGTTGCGCCGGCTGTCAACCGTCGCCGGGCGGGTCTAGGGCGTGCTCAGGGGCGGCCTGTGGTCCCGAACGATCGGCTCGTGGCTCTGAGCGGTCGGCTCGTGGTCCCGAACGATCGTCCCGACCGTGGCGACCGTAGTCGCGCCAACCTGGCCTGTGAGAACCGGGCCTGTGACCGGCTGCTTGCGAGCAGCGAGTTTCCGCTGGCGCGCCGCCGCCTGCGCGTTCTGGACGATTGGGCTGAACTCCTTGTGATATGCCGCAAGGTCTCCGACCGTCTTCACGGCGAAACCTCGCGCCCGGATGTTCGCCGCGTCCGCCGGCGCGGCCTCGACGTGCGCTTTGACGGCGAGTGCGAGCGCCGACGCCACCCACGGATCGTCGAGATTCAATGCCGAGGACGGCGCAGGCGGCGCCGGCGTTGGCGGCAAAGGCACAGGGTCATGCGTGATTGAGATCGCCGCCGACGTCTCGCCGACGCTGGCTCCGATCGACGAGCTCACCGTCGTGGCCGTGACCGGTGTTCCGGGGACCGGGCCGGTGGGCTCGCTGGCTGCAACGGGGTTCGGCAGTGCAAGGGTCACGTTGCGAGGCGCAGGGAGCGTTGCCAGCGTCTGCAGACCGACGACCCCGGAGTCACGGTTGGTCAGCGGGTTGAGACCGAACAGCTGCTCTATCGTCGCCGGAATGAAGGAGTGTTCGTGCGGACGCTGCTCGATCAGGTTCTGGGGGCACCAGGGCGAAATCACCACCGCTGGAACGCGGACCCCATACTGGTCGAACATGAAGCCGAAGTCCTTGCCTTCGATGCCGTTGGGAGACGACTTGGTGGGGATCCGCGCGGCGCGCGGCGGCGTCACATGGTCGAAGAAACCGCCATGCTCATCCCAGGTGATGATCAGCATGCTCTGGTTCCAGCGCGGCGAATTCCGGATCGTCTCGTAGACTGTCTTGATCAGTGCTTCGCCAAGCTCCACGCTGTTGGCGGGGTGCTGTGAGTTGTTGACGAACGGAAGCCCCAATTGCTGGGAGATCGTGTCGTATCTGGGTTCTATAAATGTATAGGCGGCGTCGTAGGTCGGCTCCATGATGTCGGCGGCGAAATTCGCGAAGTCATCGACGTCGTCGTAGAGACTGATGCCCTTGAGCAGGCCGACCTGCGGGAAACCGTCGCCGGCGTAGATCCGGAACGGGACTTTCGCCCGGCGCAGCGCATCGAAGATCGTGCCGTTTTCGAAGGAGACGCCGTCGTCGGTGTCGCCCGCAGACTTTGACCCGAAGATCTCCTCGTAGTCGCTGTTCGAAGGCGAGTTGTCGAATACGCCCGACGTCGCGGCGTGGACGAACATCCGGTTCGGCTCGGTCGGCCCGGGTATCGCGCTGAACCAGTGATCGCAAAGCACGAACTCTTTCGCGAGCGCCGTCAGGACCGGGAGCGTACCCGGGGCGAAGCACCGCATCGGCTCACCCGGATTTCCTGAATCCGAATGGGCGGCGTAGTCGGCGGCAAAGCCGGTCTTTGTCGGTTCCTGCACTTGCGGATAGGCGGCGCCTTTCAAGCCATGATTCGCGGCGACAGCCTGTCCTTCCGCCTGACCGCAAAGCTGCGTCACGACGTCGGGGAACTGATGCTGCACGTCATGTTTGTTGAAGATCGTGTCGCCCGCCGTTGGCGTGACGGCGTATCTCAGATTGTTGAAGTCATTGAAGGCCTGCGCCCCGGTGAGATCTTCCGCTTTCGTCGGCGCCCCCGTGTGTGCGTCCTTGCCGGTGATGCCCTGGAAGCCCAGGAAGTGGTCGAAGGAGCGGTTCTCCATCACCAGCACGAAGAGATGCTTGATGACGGAGGTGTTGAACTTGGACCAGCTGGTGTTGTTCGACCAGACGATAGCGCCCGGCTTTTGCAGCGCGCCGGTGTAGGTCTTGTCGTCAGGGAAGTTGACAGAGATTTCCGAGCTGCCGAGGACGGTCCCGGTCGCCGTCGGGCGCTTCAGCGCCGACATGTCGATCGAGATGGAGTTGCCGTGCACCGTGATGGCGGGGCCAAGCACGCCGCCGCTCATCCACTGCCCGTTCAGGTCGATGACGGTCTCGATCGCCCCGACTTTCGTCCAGCTCGTGTTGTTCGACCACTTGATCAGATTGGGCGCCTGCAGGGCGGCCGTGTAGGTCTTGTCATCGGGGAAGTTGACCGAGATCTCCGCACCGTTGAGGACTGTCCCGGTCGCCGTCGGACGCTTTGCATACGACATGTCGATCGAAAGCGAATTGCCGGTACGGGAGACGAATGGGCCCGGGACCCCGCCGCCGATCCACTGGCCTCTCAGATCGAGGACGGTCTCGATCGAAGGCGCCGTCGTTATCGTGCAGAAGGTGGAATAGCTCGAGTTGGAGCCGCAGCCCGTCGGTGAGTCGGTGCCGGGATGGTGGGTGTCGTTGGAGATCGTCTTACCGATGAGGTCGCTGCACTTGTAGGGAAGCGTGCCCGAGGCGACCGCCCCATCGCAGTCCGCAAACAGGATGAGGCCCGCTTCGACCAACCCCATGACGGCGGCGACCGCCGCGACGGCGGTGCCGAAAAACGGCACCAGGATGGATCCGACGGCGATGGCTGCCGCCGTGTCGGCTTTGTGATTGATGATCTCCTTGGCGATGGTGGACAACGCCGACTGGGCGGCTTTCGCCTTGGCGTCATTGCCGCCGTGGCCGTTGTTGATGATCAGATAGCTGAACACGACGATCGTATCGTCGTCGGGAATGTCGACTTCGATGCTCAGGTTAACGGGGTGCGTCCCATTGTTCACGTCCCCCATCGATTTCTGGACGAATACTGGAGGGTTGGCGCCGACGGTGACGCTCAGATAGACGAAATCTGTGTCGTTGTGCAGCGACCGGGTATTCGAAATCCCGAAGTTCTCCATCGTGAAGGTGGCGAACCTGGCAGGCGGCGTCAGGTTCAATTGCCCTTCTACGACGGGGAACACGCCGGTGACCGGCAAATGCAGGAACGCCGGCGGCGCTTGGCCCGCCATTGGGGGTTCGTTGGCCATGTAGATCTCTCCCGGGTGTCTGACGTGGAACACCTCGGCGTCTACCACGCCAGTTGTGGTTGAATTTTGGCAAATTCGCGCGCTAATTTCACGGGCGCATTCCGGGCAAAGCCGCGCCGTCTCGGCCAATACGCACGCCCATCGCCATCCGTTACAGGGTTGAGATATCGCCGTTCGGATCGGCGGCCTCGCTCAGCGGTGGAGATCGCGCGCAGCGCCGCCTGGGTCTCGCGTCCGCGGGGAAGCGCGGGCGATTGGGGTCGCCCGGGCGGCCTAAATCACCCCGGTTGCCTTCAGAGCGTTCAGCTTTTGCTCCGAGAGCCCGAGCTTCTCGCTCAGCACCGCATGGGTGTGCTCGCCGAGCTCGGGTCCCGGCCAGCGGACTTCGCCCGGCGTCTCGGAGAGCTTCGGGAAGGCGTTCTGCATGCGGATCTTGCCGAACACCGGGTGCTCGACCGCGACGATGGAGTCGCGGGCGGCGTATTGTGGATCGTCCAGCATCTCCGGTGCGCGAAAGACGCGGCCGCACGGAACGCCGTGCGCTTCCAGCAGCGCCAGCAGGTCGGTCGAGGCGAAGCCCCGGCTCCAGGCGCCGATGCGCGCGTCGAGCTCGGTCTGGTTGACGCCGCGGCTGGCGTGGTCGCGGTAGCGCGGATCGTCCTTCAGCGCCGGCTCGCCCATCGCCTCGCAGAGCCGGGCGAACACCGTGTCGCCGTTGCCGCCGATCAGGATCATGCCGTCGGCGGTCGGATAGACGTTGGAGGGCGCGATGCCGGGGAGGATGGAGCCGGAGCGCTCACGGATGTAGCCGGTAAGGTCGTACTCGGTGACGAGGTTCTCCATCATCGCCAGCACGCTCTCGTAGATCGCCGCGTCGACCACCTGGCCGCGGCCGGTCTTCTCGCGGACGTGCAGCGCCATCAGGATGCCCATCACCGCGTGGGTGGCCGCCAGCGAATCGCCGATCGAGACGCCGGCGCGGGCCGGCGGCCGGTCGGGCTCGCCGGTGATGGCCCGAAGGCCGCCCATCGCCTCGCCGATCAGGCCGTAACCGGCGCGGGCCGCATAGGGCCCGGTCTGGCCGAAGCCGGAGACGCGGGCCATGACGAGGCGCGGGTTGGCGGCGGCGAGCGCCTCGTAGCCGAGGCCCCATTTCTCCATCGTGCCCGGCCGGAAGTTCTCGACCAGCACGTCGGCCTTCAGCGCCAGGTCGCGGACGATCGCCTGGCCTTCCGGCGAGCGCAGGTTGACGGTGACGGACTTCTTGTTCCGCCCGATCACCGGCCACCAGGGCGAGAGGCCCTTGGGCAGGCTGCGGCCCCACTGGCGCATCGGATCGCCGGTCCCGGGGTCCTCGACCTTGATCACCTCGGCGCCGAAGTCGGCCAGGATCTGCCCGCAGAACGGCCCGGCGATCAGCGTGCCGAGCTCGATGACGACAAGGTCGGCGAGCGGGCCTGTTGGTTGGGAAGCGTCGGACATGGCGTTGCTTGGAGCCGGCAGACGCCGCGGCTGTCAATGGCGCCAGGTCGTTGCTTTGTCTTGGCGATCGACCACTCAGCGGCGCAAGCTTTGCCGCAGAGCTGAGACGGGGAGGTAGACGCGTGGACCGCCGCCTGGGGACCGCCGGCTTAGGCCTGCTCGCCGCCATCCTCGGCGGTTGTCATCAGGCGACCCCGCAGGAGGATGCGCAGGGGAAGATCCAGGGCTGCGCCGACGAGGCCGCCGAGTTCCTCGATCCTCACTGGGCGCCGCGGCAGGTGACCGGAACCTATCCCGACGAGAACGGCGGGGTCGACGTCGTCATCACCGCGCAGGGCGTCAAGCTGACGGCCAACTGCGCGATCGACTCCGGTTACTACATGCGCCTCCTCGGCCCGGTAGAGCTGGTCGCGGGCGACCAGCCCCAGCCTGGTCAGCTCTATCTGCCGATGCAGCACCGGTGGCTCACGGACGCCGAGTTGCGCACGCGGATGGCGAGCCTGCTCGCGCCTCGGCCGGGCGAATACGCCGGCGTCGCCTGGGCGCCGAACCCACCCGCCGTCTACACGGTCTCGGACCTGGCCAGAGTGGCCAGCACGTCGTGCTTTGTCCTGCAGAGCAAGCTGGAGCCGGCGCGCCAGCTGGTCGCGTGCCAGGAAGCGGTCGGCCACCGATTTTGGGTGAGCCAAGGGCCAACGACGTTCGAGGTCGCGGTCCCGCCGGCGGGGCTGCCGCCGATCCCACCTGCGCCAAAGCCTGACTGGTCGACCCAACCCGGCGGCGCGCCGTTCAAGCCGTAGCGGGACAACAGCCGCGACTCCTGGTCTTCAGCGGCGGCCGGCGTTAGAGGGGCTCGCCATGCCTAGTTACGTCTTCGAGCCGCCGCCGCAGCCCGCCGTGCCGATCGCCGGGGAGGACGCGCTGTTTCCGGTGCGGCGCATCCTCTGCGTCGGGCGCAACTACGCGGCGCACCGGCGCGAGATGGGCGGGGGCGATGATCCCGATCCGCCGTTCTTCTTTGCCAAGCCCGCCGACGCGCTCGTGCTTCCGGGGGCCGACGCGCCCTACCCCTCGGTCACCGTCAACCTGCACCACGAGATGGAGCTGGTGGTGGCGCTGGGCGCCGGCGGCGCGAACCTGACCCGCGACGCCGCGCTCGGGCTGGTGTTCGGCTACGCCGCCGGCGTCGACCTCACCCGCCGCGACCTGCAGAACGCCTACCGCGACAAGGGCCAGCCGTGGGAGGCCGGCAAGGCGTTCGACGCCAGCGCGCCGATCTCGGCGATCAAGCGCTGGACCGGGCCGCCGCCGCAGGGGCGGATCGCCCTCTCGGTGAACGGCCAGATCCGGCAGGACGCCGCGGTCGCCGACATGATCTGGGACGTGGCGGCGATCATCGCCGAGGCCTCGATGCTGTGGCGCCTGGCGCCCGGCGATCTGATCTACACCGGCACGCCCGAGGGCGTCGGGCCGCTGGTGCGCGGCGATACGGTCGAGGGCGAGATCGAGGGCGTCGGCCAGCTCTCTTTCCGGATCACCTGAGCCGATGGCGCTCGCGCTGCATTCGATGTGGCGGGCGACGGCGCCCTACCGGGTGCGGATCGGGCTTGCCTTGAAGGGGCTGGACTACACGTACGTCGGCCACGACCTGGTCGGCGGCGAGGCGCGGCGGGCGCCCTACACGGACCTCAACCGCCAGGGCCTGGTCCCGGCGCTGGAAACCGACGACGGGGTGCTGACCCAGAGCCTCGCCATCCTAGAATGGCTGGAGGAGACGCATCCGGCGCCGCCGCTGCTGCCGAAGAGCCCGGGCGAGCGGGCGGTCGTGCGCGCCATGGCCGAGATCGTCGCCTGCGACATCCATCCGATCAACAACCTGCGCGTCCTGCAGGCGCTGGGCGAGATGGGCCATCCGATGGGCGGCGATGAGCAGACGACCTGGGCGCAGCGCTGGATCACGGCGGGGTTCGATGCGCTGGAGCCGATGGCGGCCCGGTACGGCGACGGCTTCGCGTTCGGCGCGACCCCGACCATCGCCGACTGCTGCCTCATCCCGCAGATCTGGTCGTCGAGCCGCTTCCGCGTCGACCTTTCGCCCTATCCGGCGCTGAACGCCGTCTACGCCCGCGCCGCCGACCACCCCGCCTTCCAGGCCGCCCACCCGGAGCGCCAGCCGGATGCCGTCAAGTAACCCGTCGGCGCGGTCCGCTCGCACCATCGTCTTTTCAACACGAATAGCACGAAGGTGACAAAGGGGCGCGCCAGCGGCGCGCCGGCAAATCTTCGGCGGGGTTGCCGATCGGCCGGCGCGAAGCGCCGCTTGGTGTTCTTCGTGAGCTTCGTGCTCTTCGTGTTGAAAAAGCGGCCCGCGACGCCCTTCGGCCGGAAAGATCGCGCACGGTTTCAGCCCCGGGCGCCGAAGGGGACGATCTTGTTGGCGGCGTCGTGGCCGATGTCGGCGCGGCCGAGGTAGGGGATGCCGGCGCGCTCGCACCAGAAGCGGGCGACCTCCTCCTCGGTCATGGCGAAGTCGGGATCGTTGGCGGGGATATCGCTGCAGCGGCCTAGCCTGAGGCCGGCGATGCGGCGAACGCCGGGATTGCTGGTGACGTGGAAAAAGAGCCGGTCGAGCCGGTACATGTATTCGCCGACGTCCTCGACCATCAGCACGTGGCCGTCGAGGTCCGGCTGCCAGGGCGTGCCGACGAGGCTGCTGAGGATCGTGAGGTTGAAGGCGGCGGCGGGCCGCGGGTCGTCCGCCAGGCTGGGCTCGAGCGTCGCCGGATCGCGGCCGCTAAGCCAGACGAGCGCCCGTGTCACGGCCGCCTCGCCGCCGTCGCGCAGCACGTCCTGCGCGACCGGGCCATGCGCCAGTCGCGTAAAGCCGGCTCGGTAGAACGCGCCCAGCAGCGCGCCGGCGTCGCTGTAGCCCAGGTAGGTCTTGGCCTCAGCCGCAGGCCCGAGCGCCGGCAGCACGCGTTCCAGCAGACGGCCGGCCCCGTAGCCGCCGCGGGCGAACCAGACGGCGTCGAAGGCGTCGCTCTCGGCGACCTCGATCAGCGCGGCGGCGCGCGTCGCATCGTCGCCGGCGAAGTGCCCGGCGCTGGCGAAGCATTGCGGGTGGAAGGTGATCGCCGGCGCAGGGGTGAGCGCGGCCGCGACCTCGAGGACACGCTCGGCGGCTTCCGGCGCGAAGCGGGTGGACGGCGCGACGACCGCGATGCGCACCGGATCGCCGCTCACCTGGTTGCTCCCCCCTCCGCCGGGCCTTTAGGGTCCGCCGATGATTCCCGACCGAAAGTACTTCTTCTGCGGCGTCGGCGGCAGCGGAATGACGCCGCTGGCGCTGATCGTGGCGGCCCGCGGCGCCGAGGTGGCCGGCTCCGACCGGGCGCTCGACCAGGGCCGCAACCCCGAACGGTTCGCGTTCCTGAGGAGCCGCGGCGTGGCGCTCTTTCCACAGGACGGATCGGGACTGGTGAGCCGCGCGCAGACGCTGGTGGTCTCGTCCGCGGTCGAGGAGACCATTCCGGACGTGCAGGCCGCCCGACGCCTAGGCGCCCCGATCGTGACCCGCGCCCAGCTGCTGGCCGAGCTCTTCAACGCCGCGAACTTGAGCGTCGGCGTCGCCGGCACCAGCGGCAAGTCGACCACCACGGCGATGATCGGCTGGATCGCGGCGCAGGCCGGTCTCGATCCCACCATCGTCAACGGCGCCGAGATGAAGAACTTCGCCAGCGCCGGCTCGCCCTTCGCGAGCGCCGTGGTCGGCGCCGGCCCTGCCTTCATCGCCGAGGTCGACGAGAGCGACGGCTCGATCGCGCTCTATTCGCCGAAGGTCGCGGTGGTTAACAACATCTCGCTCGACCACAAGACCATGGACGAGCTGCGCGCGCTGTTCGCCGGCTTCGTCCGCAAGGCGGCGCACGTGGTGCTCAACCTCGACAACGCCGAGACGGCGGCGCTGGCGCGTTCCCTGGATCCGGCCAAGGTGGCGACCTTTTCGCTGAGCGACCCGGCCGCCGACTTCCTGGCCGGTCCGCGCACGCCGACGCCTGGCGGCGTCGCGTTCGACGTGACGGCGCGGCGGAGCGGGCGGGCGGCGCACGTCGCGCTGCAGACGCCGGGCGACCACAACGCGGCCAACGCGCTGGCGGCGATCGCCGCTGCGGACGTGCTGGGCGTCGACCTGCAAGCCGCCGCGACCGCGCTCTCGGCCTTTGCCGGGGTCAAGCGCCGGCTCGACGTGATCGGCGAGGCCGGCGGCGTCACCGTCATCGACGACTTCGCCCACAACCCCGACAAGATCGCCGCGACCCTGGCGACGCTGCACGCCTACCCGGGCCGGCTGCTGGTGATGTTCCAGCCGCACGGCTACGGGCCGCTGAAGCTGATGCGCGAGGCGTTCGCGGACACCTTCGCCGAGGGACTGGCGGCGGACGACGTGCTGGTGCTGACCCCGCCGGTCTATTTCGGCGGCACGGTCGACCGCAGCGTCGGAAGCGAGGCAGTGGCGGCCGATATCGCCGCCCGCGGCCGCGCCGCCGAGGCGCTCGCCGATCGGGCCGCCTGCGGCGAGCGCCTGCTGGCCCTCGCCCGCCCCGGCGACCGTATCGTGGTGATGGGCGCGCGGGACGATTCCCTCTCGACCTTCGCCCAGGAGCTGCTGCGGCGGCTGGGTTGTTGAACGGCCCCAGGGGGCGGGGAGTCAGCCGCCCGCCACGCGCACCCTTGAGACGACCGAGCGGCCGGCGGCGTCGACGACGCTGACGCGGTAGAAGCCGGGGCCGGGCGGGCGCCAGATCGGCTTGCCGCTGACCGGATCGGCGGCGACCGGGGCGCCGTCGACGTACCAGGCGAGGCCCTGGCCGCCGGCCGCCAGCACGAAGCCGCGGGCGCCCGCGCCGAAGCCGTCGGCCACCACCGTCGCGCCGTCGGGCGGGAAGATCAGCCGCGGACCCGCGCCCGGACGGTCCAGCGTCTGCAGGGCCGGCGGCGCGCCGCGCGGCTTCGATCGGCGGCGGGGCGCGGGCGGCGATCCCGACCTGGTCGGCGACGTCGAACAAGCAGCGGCAGCGCGGCGTCGCGGCCGGTCATGTCGGGCCGGGCGCCGCCGTCGGCCCGTCCGGTCCAGACCGCGATCACGTAGCCGCCGACCACGCCCACCGCCACCGCGTCGCGGAAGCCGTAGGAGGTGCCGGTCTTGAACGCCATCGGGGCGTTGCGGGTCAGTGCGCCGGGCGCGCGGCCCTTCGGCGGCGGACCCTCGCGCAGGATGTCGAGGATGGCCGCGCGCCGAGGTCTCGCCGCATCAGCCGATGTCCGGACGTCGGCGAGGCGCGCCTTGGCGTCGGCCTCGGTCCAGGCGAGCGGCTTGGCGAGGCCGTCGTCGGCCAGCGCCGCGTAGAGCAGGGCGAGGTCGCGCAGCGAGATCCCCTCGCCGCCGAGCGCCAGCGCGAGGCCGGGGTCGCGGTCGCCGGCGTTGGGGCGGACGAGATGCGCGCCGGCGCCGGTCAGCCGCGCCTCGAAGGCCTGCGGCCCCAGCCGCTCGAGCGTCTCCACCGCCGGCACGTTCAGCGAGTGGATCAGCGCCTCGCGCATGGTCACGTTGCCGTGGAAGACGCGGTCGAAGTCCTCCGGCTGGTAGTCGGCGAAGCGGCGTGGCGAGTCGTCGAGCACGGTGTCGGCGGCGACGACGCCGTCGTCGATGGCCAGGCCGTAGATGAACGGCTTCAGCGCCGAGCCCGGCGAGCGCAGCGCGCGGGTCATGTCCATCCAGCCGCCGGCGGCCGTCAGCCCGGCCGAGCCGACCGACGGCGCGCACCGCGCGGCTCTTGGCCTCCACCACCAGGATCGCGACTTCGGCGTCCTCGCCCTGGCCCCGGGCCGTGGCGGCGGCGAGCGGCTCCAGGCGGCGCTGCAGGTCGGCGTCGATGGTGGTGACGACCGAGGCCTGGGTCGGAAGGCGCGGCGCGGGCGAGCTCGCCGGCGGCGTGCCAGGCCAGGCGCCGGGAAGCCGCTGGCGGCCGGGCAGCGGCTCGGCCGCGGCCTCCTCGGCGACGGCAGGCGCGAGCAGCCCAGCGCGGACCATCCGCTGCAGCACCCGGTCGCGCGCCGCGCGCGCCGCGGCGGGGCGCCGGTCGGGCCGGCGCGCCTCCGGCGATTGCGGCAGGGCGATCAGCATCGCCTGCTCGCCGGCGGTCAGCGTCTCCGGCTCGTGGCCGAAGTAGGCCAGGCTGGCGGCGCGCACGCCCTCCAGGTTGCCGCCGTAGGGCGCGAGCGTCAGGTAGAGCGCCAGCGTCTCGCGCTTGGAGAGCCGCGCCTGCAGCTGCAGCGCGCGGGCCATCTGGAACAGCTTGGCGCCGAAGGTGCGCCGCCGCGGCTCCAGCAGCCGCGCGGTCTGCATGGTCAGCGTCGAGGCGCCGGAGGTGACGTGGCCGCGCAGCGCAGCCGAGGCGGCGGCGCGGATCGCCGAGACCGGATCGACGCCGGGATGCAGCCAGAACCGGCCGTCCTCCAGCGCGACGAGGCGCGCGCACGAAACTGCGGATCGGTGCGCTCGAGGTCGGCGCGGATCCGCCAGCGCCCGTGCTCGACCGGCAGCGCCCGCAGCCACGCCCCGCGCCGGTCGAGCGCGACGGGCGAGGACGCAGCGCCAGGCCTTGGAAAGGTCGGGCGGGAAGGCCGCGTCGAGCGCCGATCAGCGCCAGCTCGGACGGCGAGCAGGGCGATCAGCGCGAGCGTCGAGCCGCGGGACGGCGCCTGAGCGCTCCCTCGGCCCGACAGCTCGAACTTGGACGCCTCATCCCTCGGCTCCGCCGGCCCTCTCCCGCGAAGGGAGAAGGCGCGGTCATACTCATCCCTGCGGCGCGATGTCGGTGCGGCCGCCGGCGGTGCGGGCGTTCACGCCGGCGTGGTACATGTCGAGGATCTCCGCGCCCGGCGGGTAGAAGTCGCCGGGCGTCACCGCCCGGAGCACATAGGCCAGCGCGAAGGTCTTGCCGCCGGCGAGGTCGAGGGCGGCGACGTAGCGGTCGTCGCGGCTCTCCTGCGCCTTCGGCGTCGTCAGCGAGCCGAGGAACTTGAACGGCCCCTTGTCGGCGTCGTCGGGCCCGAGCACGCTCTCGATCTCGAAGCCCGCCGGCAGGGCGTCGTCGACCGCCAGCGCCACCGTGCGGCCCTGCTGGGAGCCGCCGGCGATCCGCACGATCACCCGGTCGCCCTGCTTGACCTGCGCAAGGTTCACCGGCGCGCCGGTGAAGGTGAAGTAGGTCTTCTCCACCGAGACGCCGTGCTGCTCGGCGCCGGGCGGGTCGATCGGCGTGCCGCGCACCGTCACCGTGCGCCACAGCGGCCGGCTGCCGGCGTTGACGAAGCGGGCGTCGCGCGAGCTCGCCGTTCACCGCCCAGCGCGGCGTCAGGCCCGCCGCCGGCATGGCGACCACCGTCCCGCTGGCCTGGATGTTGATCGGCCCGGCGGCCAGCAGCATGAAGTGCGCGGCCCGCAGCAGCTGCGCCTTCTCCTGGGTGTTGAGCTCGTCGGGGTCCTTCACCGCCCCGTCGAGCCGGTCCTGCAGGCCGCGGGCGATGACGGGCTCGTCGGCCTCGTAGGCCAGCGCGATGACGCCGGCGAGGTCGCGCAGCGGGCTCTGGTACCAGTCCTGGTCGTCGATGAAGACGAAGGGCCCGATCTGCAGCAGCGGGCGTTTGTAGCCGACCGCGGCGGCGGCGTGCTGCAGCGCGTCGCGCGCCCGGGCCTGGTCGCCCATCATCGCGAGGCCCGCGCCCACCTGGGCCATCGCCAGCGGCGAGCCCTCGTGACTTCATCTGCACGTCGTGCCACCAGCGCAGCCGCGCGAGGTCGCCGCGCCCGCCCTTGGCCATCACGTAGAGCGCATAGGCCGAGGCGCGCGAGCGCATCCGGTGCGGTCGCCGCCTTGGAGGCGGCGGGGTTGCCGGCCCACCAGTCGGGGTAGCTCGAGCTGGTAGGAGACCGACGATGTCCCGTCGGGGCGGCTGACCTGCCGCATGGCGTTCAGCGCCGAGTCGATGGCGCTCTGCGGCACCGCCGCGCCGGCGCGCCTTGCGCCTCGATCAGGAAGTCGGTGGCGTAGGCGCCGAGCCACGGGTCGGCCTCGCCGTCGCCGACCCGCCAGAGCCCGAACGCGCCGTCGAGGCTCTGCCGGTCGAGCAGCTGGCCGACCGCGTCGTTCAGCGCGGCCGGGGCCTGTGCGCAGCTTCGGATCGGCTCGACAGCCCCTGCGCGTAGAGCAGCGGGAAGGCGGTCGAGACCAGCTGCTCGGTGCAGCCGTAGGGATAGCTCCGACAGCGAGACGGCGATCGGCCCGGGGTCGAAGCCCTTGAACGGCGAGTAGCTCACCTGGACCTGCAAGCGTGCCGTTCGATCCGGCCGCCAGGCCGCTGACCAGCGCCGGCGGCGGCGTATAGGCCTCGCCGGGCTGCTGCAGCTCGGTGGTGGCGCGGGTCACCGGCCCCCAGCCGAGCCGGGTCTCGATCGGATAGTCCTTCGAGGTGGTGAAGTCCGGGCCGGTCAGCGTGAAGCCCACCGAGCCGATGCCGGTGTGGTCGGGCGCGAGGAACGGGATGTGCTCGGCGATCCGCTGTCCGAGCAGCAGGTCGAACACCTTCTGGAAGCTGGCGATGACGCCGCCGGCCGCGCGGAGAATGCGCGGTGTAGGCGCCCGGCCTGCCCTCCATGTTCTGCAGTTCGAGCGTCGCCTGTGGCTTGTCGCCTGGCGAGAGGAAGCGCGGCAGGTTGAGGTCGGCGACCACCGGCTGGCGCACGGTCAGCTCCTTGGCGCCGGAGCCGACCTGGGTGTCGGTCCAGGCCACCGCCATGATCCGCAGCTGGCCGTTGAAGTCGGCCGCCGGCAGCGTGACCGTCGCGCGGCCGTCGAGCGCCGGTGGTGACGATGCCGGACCACAGCGCCACGGTCTTGATCGGCGTGACGGTCAGGCCCTCGCCGCCCAGCTCGTCGCCGCCGAAGTTGACGCTGGCCGGCGCGCCGAGGTTGGCGTCCAGCAGGCGGCCGTAGTCGTCGCGGTAGTCGACCGAGAGCGCCCGCTTGCCGAAGTACCAGCCGACCGGGTCGGGGCTGGCGGCCTTGGTCAGGCGCAGGATGCCCTCGTCGACGGCGGCCACGGTGACGTGCGCCGCTCTGGCCGAAGCCGAGGCCGTTCACCTTCAGCGGCACGTCCACCGGCGCCTTGGAGTCGATCTTGTCGGGCGTGCGAATGTCGACCGTCAGCTTGCGGCCGCGCGGGATCGAGCGGCACGTAGACGAGGCCGAGCGCGCGGCGCGGCGTCGGCGCGGCCACCGGGTCGCGCGGCTGGATCACGGTCACCAGCACATAGGCGCCGCCGCCCCAGGCCGGGCGAGGTCTTCAGGCGCACCGTGCCGCCGTCCTTGCCGACGGAGAAGGTCTTGAAGTCGATCAGCCGGTCGGTGGCGACCGCCACCTGCGCCTCGCCGCCGTAGGGCGCCTTGACCGCGATCTCGACCGTGTCGCCCTGGCCGTAGGTCCTTGCGGGCCGGCGAGACGCCGCACCAGGTCGGGCGACTTCGGCGGCGTTGGCGGGCGCGCCCCAGCCGACGGAGAAGCGCGATGATGGTCTTGGCGCCGTCGGGGCCGTTCAGCTCCAGCCGATAGTCGCCCCAGCCCAGCTTGCGCGGACGGATGCGCGCCGGCGCGCCGGCGCCGACGTCGATCGTCCCTGGCTCACCACCGTGTCGCGGCTGGTGCGCCGCCACTGCCAGCGGCCGTCCTGCTGGTACCAGTCGTAGCTCCAGTTCTCGCTGATCAGGCTGTAGGCGACGCCGGGCGCGGCGATCCGCCCGCCGGCGCCGTTCACCGCGATCACGTCCAGCGCCACCGGCGGGGCGTTCTCGCCGCTGACGTCCGCCCCGTCGACCTTGACGCCCAGGTAGAGCGGCTTCGGCCGCAGGCGCAGGGTGACGCTCTCGCGCACCGGCCGTCCGCCCGGCTCGAACACCGAGGCGGTGACCAGGCGCCGTCAGCGGATCGACCGTGTCGCCGGCCTGCGTGCCGGCGAGGTCGAGGCTGGCGTGGCCGGAGCCGTCGGTGACGGTGGTGCCGAGATCGAGCTCCTTCTCGTCGAACGGCGCGGTCTGATCGCCCCACTGGTAGTCCTGGAAGGCCGGGAACGGGTTCGGGTCCTGCGCGCAGCCGCGCCTCGCCCTGGGTCTGCAGGCCGGCGCCGATCGCGCCGTAGAGGAAGCGGGCGGCGACATCGATCTTGCGGGTCTCGTCCGCGCCGATCGGCGCCTGCACCTGGCCGTCGACGGTCACCGCGAGCCGTTGCGGCGCGAAGTCCTGCACCTGGAAGTCGAGGTTGCCGGCCGGGTCCTTGTAGCCGTCGATCTGCAGCGCGGCGGTCCAGTGGCCGCGCGGCGCGGTCTTCGGCAGGGCGATGTCGGCCGCGAGCGCGCCGGCAGGCGTCGCCGTGAACGGCGTAGCGCTTGAACTCCAGCCCCGAGGGCCGCTTGACGACGACGTAGCCCTTGCGGTCGGCGACCGCCTTGACCTCGCGGTCGCGCACCAGGCTGCGTCAGGTGCACGGTCTCGCCCGGCCGGTAGATGCCGCGGTCGGCGTAGAGGTAGCGCGTCGACCGCCTCGGTGACCTGACGGCCGGCCAAGAGGTCGTCCGGCGACTGGCCCGGCCCCGCGCCCGCCGGCGCCCTGCTTGGAGAGGTCGGTCGGCGAGCGGTCGAGGTCGAGCACGGCCAGGTCGCCCATGCTCGCCATAGGCCATGACCATCTTCGGCGGTCATCGCGCCGTCGCCCTCGAGCAGCGCGTGGGCGAACGTGGCCCGGCCCATGGCGTCGGTCTTGGCGCGGCCCAGCGTCTCGCCGTCCTTGGCCACCAGCGAGACCGCGACGCCGCCCAGCGTCTTGGCGCGTCTTCAGCGAGCGGACCACCACGTCGAGCGCGTCCGAGCCGGTGTAGGAGGTCAGCGCCATGTCGGTGAAGATGATCCAGCGGCGCGCCTGCGCCGGCGGATTGCCCTCGTCGGACTTCTGGGAGAGGTCGCGCCCGCCGGAGGCGTCGCGCGCCTTGATGACGTAGCCGCCGGGCTTCATCTCCTTCAGCACCGCGCCCAGCGGGAAGACGGTGGTGGTCGTGCTGGCCCGGGTCGCCCTTGACCTCGAACGTAGCCCTTCCAGACCACGGAGCCCTCGTCGTCGGGACTGTCGTCGCCGTAGTCGTCGGCGTACTGGCCCTCGGGCGTGGGGTCGGGCGCGCTGATCGACTTGCGCACCAGGTTGCGGTCGACCACGCGCCAGACCTCGACGTGCAGCTTCGAGACGTTGACCGTCTCGATGCCGACGCCGTCGGAATCCTCGCGCGGCAGGATGACGCCCTGGCCGGCGAAGCCGACGTAGGGCGGCTTGTCGCCGTTGGTGAAGTTGGTGTCGGCGTTGGCGTCGAGCGTCTCGCCGTCCTTGGCCGGCAGGCCTTTCAAGCAGGGTGATCGTGGCGGTCGGTGAAGCCGACGCCGCCGACGCAGAGCGTCGTCGCCCTTGACGATGACCGCCGGCGCGTGGCCGAGGTCGGGCGAGACCAGCACGAAGTCGCCGTACGACTTGGACGGGTCGAGGTCGCGGGTCATCTCGATGCAGGCCAGCGGATCGGGGCTGGAGGTGTCGAGGCGGGTCTTCCAGATCGCAAAGCCGTCCGGCTTCACCTCGCCGGCGCGGGGCGCGTTCGCCGTCGCGGGGGTGGCCGAACAACGGCCAGATAGGCCAGCGCCTGCGACACGCCGGCCGGCGTGAACAGCGTGCCGTCCACCCCTTTAGCCAGCAGGAACCCGCCCCCGAAGGCCACGATCACTGCGGCGATCGCCGCCGCCAGCCTGCGGTCCATCGAACCCCCCTGATCGGGCCAGAGCCGTTAGTCCCCTTAACAGATGGAAGCGCAACCGTAGGGGCGGGTCAATGAAGGTTGGCCGGCGTTACCGAAATAACATGTCGGCGGCGATCTCCTGGCGCTGCAGTCGCGGGAGGTAAACGGGTCTTAACCTTCGCCGCGGTCTACTGGCGGCCTCAAGTTCATGGCGGGGGCGGCATGCCGGCGGCGGCGCGCAGGACGGTCTCTCAACTCGCGCTGGAATCGCCTGCGCGGCGCCTGGGACCATGCGGCCAGCGCCAGGTTCCGCGGCGGCCTGACCGCCGTCATGGGCGGCGCGCTGGCGCTGGCGCTGGCGAGCTGGCGGGCGGACGACCCCAGCCTCGACGCTTCGGCCGGCGGCGCGCCGGGCAACCTGCTCGGCGGCGCGGGCGCGAATGTCGCCGACCTCTTTATGCAATCGCTGGGGCTGGGCGCCTGGATGCGTCGCCGCCCTCCTCGTGACGCTCGGCATCGCCCGCGTGGCCGAGCCGGCGCCGCACGCCACCCGCGGCAAGCTGCGCTGGCGCGCATCGGCCGGCGCGCTGGGGACCCTGCTGCTGGCCGGCGCGCTCGCCGGCGCGCGCGCCGCCGGCGGTCTGGCCGCTCGCGGCGGGGCTGGGCGGCCTCGTCGGCGACGCCGAGGCCTCGGGGCTGGCGGCGCTCGCCCGACTGGTCGGCTTTGCGCCGGTCGAGCCGATCGGCTTCACCGCGCTGGCGATCCTGGGAGTCTGGGCGATCGGCTTTGGCCTTGGGATCACCCGCGCCCACATCGCCGCGCTCTTCCAGCCGCGCCGCCGCGCGGCCCGGCCGGCGCCGCGGCCGGCCCAGGTCCGCCTGCGCGCAGGCCGGCCCGACGCCGCCGCGGCCGTCGACCCGCCGTTCGAGCCGGACGCGCCGCCCGCGCCGCTCGCCATCCGCGCGCCCAAGGCTGCGCCGAAGCCTTCGGGCCGCGAGGCGCGCGAGCAGCAGCCCAGCCTGCCGTTCGCCCCCGACACCGGCTTCCGGCTGCCCGAGCTCGCCATGCTGGCCAAGCCGAAGCCGCGCTCGTCGGCATTCGACGAGGGTGCGCTGCGCCAGAACGCCCGCGTGCTGGAGGGCGTGCTCGCCGAGTTCGGCGTGCGCGGCCAGATCGACCAGATCCGCCCCGGCCCGGTCGTCACGCTCTACGAGCTGGTCCCGGCGCCGGGCGTGAAGTCGGCCCGCGTGGTGGCGCTGTGCGACGACATCGCCCGCTCGATGAGCGTCGCGGCCTGCCGCGTCTCGGTGGTCCCGGGCCGCAACGCCATCGGCATCGAGCTGCCGAACGCCAAGCGCGAGACAGTCTACCTGCGCGACCTGCTGTCCTCGGCCGAGTACGAGAAGCACGGCTCGGTGCTGCCGCTGGCGCTCGGCGAGACGATCGGCGGCGAGCCCTACATCGCCGACCTTTCGCGCATGCCGCACCTCTTGATCGCCGGCACCACCGGCTCGGGCAAGTCGGTGGGGGTCAACGCGATGATCCTCTCGATCCTCTACCGCCTGCCGCCCGGCCAAGTGCCGCTTCATCATGGTCGATCCGAAGATGCTGGAGCTATCGCCAGTACGACGGCATCCCGCACCTGCTGGCGCCGGTGGTCACCGATCCGAAGAAGGCCATCGTCGCGCTGAAGTGGACGGTCCGCGAGATGGGGGACCGCTACCTGCGGATGCAGAAGATCGGGGTGCGCAACATCGCTGGCTACAATGAGCGGGCCGAGGAGGCGATCGCGCGCGGCGAGCACTTCGTGCGCACCGTGCAGACCGGCTTCGACGAGGGCGGCCGACCGATCTACGAGGAGGAGAAGATCGCCCCGGAGCCGATGCCCTACCTCGTGGTGGTGATCGACGAGGTCGCCGACCTGATGATGGTGGCCGGCAAGGACATCGAGGGCGCGGTGCAGCGGCTGGCGCAGATGGCGCGCGCGGCGGGCATCCACCTGATCATGGCGACCCAGCGCCCGTCGGTGGACGTGATCACCGGCACCATCAAGGCCAATTTGCCGACCCGGATCAGCTTCCAGGTCACCTCGAAGATCGACGCCCGCACCATCCTCGGCGAGCAGGGCGCCGAGCAGCTGCTGGGCCAGGGCGACATGCTGTACATGGCCGGCGGCGGGCGGATCACCCGCCTGCACGGGCCGCTCGTCTCCGACGGCGAGGTGGAGGCGGTGACCCGCTTCCTGCGCGAGCAGGGCGAGCCCCAGTACGTCGAGGAGGTCACCGCCGCGCCGGAGGAGGACGAGGAGGGCGGCGCCGATCTCTTCGGCGGCGAGGGGTCGAACGACCTCTACGACCAGGCCGTCGCGGTCGTCACCCGCGACCGCAAGGCCTCGACCAGCTACATCCAGCGCCGCCTGCAGATCGGCTACAATCGCGCCGCCTCGCTGATGGAACGGATGGAGCGGGAGGGGGTCGTCGGCGCCGCCAACCATGCCGGCAAGCGCGAGATCCTGGCCGGGCCGCCGCCCCACTAGGCCGCATTTCACGTCCGGTTCAGGGGCGTGCGCGCTTGGACAGGGCCGAACGCGACCCCTAAGGGTAATCCCATGCCTCACCTGACCCGCCGCGGCGCCCTTGCCGCCCTTTCAAGCGCCGCGCTGGCCGGCGCGGCGCTGGCCGCAGCGCCCGCCTGGGCCGACCCGTCGGACGACGAGCTGGTCGACCGCGCGATCCACTACCTGGATGGCCTCGTCAGCGTGAAGGGCCGTTTCGAGCAGACCGACCAGAAGGGCGGCACGGCCGACGGCACCTTCTACATGGCCAGGCCCGGCCGCGCCCGCTTCGAGTACGACGCGCCGTCCAGCCTGCTCATCACCTGCGACGGCAAGACGGTGATTCTGTCCGACCAGCAGCGCAAGACGTTCCAGCGCGTGGCGCTCGCCTCGACCCCGCTGGGGGTCTTCCTCTCCGACCACATCCGCGTCGACCAGGGTGCGCAGGTGACCCGCGTCGAGCGGACCGACAACGGCTTTGCGATCACGGCGCGCGGGCCGCACGCCAAGGAGGGGCAGATCACCCTCTATTTCACCGAGCGTCCGTTCCGCCTGAGCGGCTGGGAGGTCACCGACGCCGGCGGTCACGTCACCCGCGTGACGCTGAGCGCGCTCGTGCCGATCGCGCCCCCGCCGGCCGACTTCTTCAGCCAAGCGCCGCCCGGCTGACGCGCCGAATGTGACATGACTCGACACAATCAAGTCTCGGCGCCGCTAAGCCTTGACTTTCGCGGTTCCTAGTTGCATTTATACAACTATCGCGGCGAATCACTTCGACCTGGTTCGTCCGAACCGTGCCGGAACCAATCCCCTCCCGGCGGCGGCATGAGAGACGACTTGAGACGCCCGGGCGCTCCGCAAGGCGCCCGGGCGATTTTTCTGCGCCAACTCGCCGTGCGCGCTATCTCACACCCATGCGTCTGCGACTCGCTTCCTGGAACATCAACTCCGTGCGGCCGCGGGCCGAGCAGGTGGCTCGGTTCATCCGCGAGGCCGCGCCGGACGTGCTGTGCCTGCAGGAGATCAAGTGCCGCGAGGGCGAGTTCCCGAAAGCGGTGTTCGAGGAGCGCCGGCCTGCCGCACCTGAAGATCGCCGGCCAGAAGGGCTGGCATGGCGTCGCGATCGCCTCGCGCCTGCCGATCGAGGACGCGCCGGCCCTGGACGTCTGCCGCGAGGGCCATGCCCGCGCGGTCTCGGGGAAGATCGCCGGGATCGAGGTGTGCAACTTCTATGTCCCGGCCGGCGGCGACGAGCCGGACCGCGAGGCCAATCCGAAGTTCGACCACAAGCTCGACTTCCTGGAGCGGCTGACGTCCGAGATGCGCCGCCGCGATCCGGCCCGGCCGCTCGCCATCCTCGGCGATCTCAACGTCGCGCCCGGCGAGCACGACGTCTGGAACCACCGCTTCATGTCGCGCGTGGTCAGCCACACGCCGCTCGAGGTGGAGGCGATGGCGCGGCTGAAGGACAGCCTCGGCTTCATCGATCTCGCCCGCGAGATGATCCCCGAGCCGATCAAGCTGGCCTCCTGGTGGAGCTATCGGGCGGCCGACTTCCGCGCCTCGAACCGCGGCCTGCGCCTCGACCACATCTGGGTCACGCCCGGCCTGAAGGACGCCGCGTTCCGCCTGGGCTGCGCGGCCAGCCGCATCCACGACGACGTCCGCGCCTGGGACCGCCCCAGCGACCACGCCCCGGTGACGGCGGACCTGGTGCTGTAAGCTGTGGACTGGCGTGGCGTGGCTCGCGCCCCCTCCACCACCCGACGGGGCCAGGAGGTCCCCCGCACCCGCACTCTTCGGCGCGGGGCAGGAGCCGAGCGCCCTACAGCGCTTCTTCGCGGGCGGTCTTCTTGTCCTTCTTCACCTTGGCGACGGCGCGGTCGCGCTTCAGGCGCGACAGATGGTCGATGAAGAGCACGCCGTTCAGGTGGTCCATTTCGTGCTGGATGCAGTCGGCTAGGCGGCCCTCCGCCACTTCCTCGACCGCGTTGCCGTCGTAGTCGAGGTAGCGCACCCGCACCTTCGCGGCGCGCTCCACCTCGTCGTAGATCTCCGGCACCGAGAGGCAGCCCTCTTCCCACAGGACCACGTCCTCGGAGGCCCAGACGATTTCCGGATTGACGAAGAAGCGCGGCTCGCGGGGGCCATCGCCGCGCGAGAGGTCCATGACGAGGACGCGCACCGGCTCGCCCACCTGGATGGCCGCCAGGCCGATGCCGGGCGCCGCGTACATGGTCTCCAGCATGTCGTCCATCAGGGCGCGCAGGCCGTCGTCCACCTTGGCGACGGGCGCGGACTTCTTCTTCAGGGTCGCGAGGTCGGAATCGACCGTCAGGATGCGACGCACGCTCATGCCGCGGACGTAGGAGCGCGCCTTTCGAGCGTCAAGACGGGCGCATCGCCGCGCAGGGACTCGGCCTGGGACTCCGTCTCGGGGCCGCGCATTTCCGCCGAAAGCTTGCTCAGTTCGCGCACGCCGGCGTCGATCTGCGCGAGCTCCGGCACGGCGCGCGCCTCGTGGTCGACCTGCAGCTCTTCGAAACGCCGCGCCTGGGTCAGCACCTGGGTCTCCAGCGAGGCGGCGAACTGGTTGTAGGTCCTGACCGACGCGTCGAGCGACTTGCCGAGCCGCAGCGCGTGCTCGCCCATCACCGCGATGCGCTTGTAGAGCTCGCGCCCGAGCGCGGCGATGCGGTCGGCGTTCTTGGCCTGGTCCTCGACGCGCCAGCCGTAGGCGACGGCCTTGCAGAGCGCGAAGAGCGTGGTCGGGGTCACCAGCAGCACCCGGCGGTCCATCGCCTCGGTCATCAGGTCGGGCGCGCGCTCCAGCGCGGCGGCGAGGAAGCCGTCGCCGGGCACGAACATGGCGACGAAGTCCGGCGAGCCCTCGGCCTTGAACTGGTCCCAGTAGGCCTTGGCCGAGAGGCCGGCGATATGGGCGCTGCACGACTGGGCGTGACGGACCATCGCGGCTTCGCGCGCCGTCTCGTCCGCCGCGTCCTGCGCCTCCAGGAAGGCGTTCAGCGAGCACTTGGCGTCGATCACGAACACCGCCTGCCCGGCAGGCGCACGGCCACGTCCGGCCGGCGGCGGCCCTCGTCGGTGTCGAGGCTCATCTGCTCGAGGAAGTCGAAGCGGCGCGCCAGCCCGGCCGCTTCCAGCACGTTGCGCAGCGTCTGCTCGCCCCAGCGCCCCTGCACGCCGGCCCCGCGCCGCAGCGCCGCCGAGAGCTTGCGGGCCTCTTCCTGCGTCGCCACCGAGGCGGTCAGCAGCTGCTCGATCTGGCGTTTCAGGCCGCCGGTCTCCTCGGCGCGGGCCTTCTCGGCCGCCTGCGCCTGCGCCTCGAACTTCGCCAAGGTCTCGGCGACCGGCTTCAGCTGCGCCTCCAGCTTGGCGGCGCTGAGCTTCTCCTGCGCCTCGAACTGCTCGCCCGCGCGCTTCACCAGCGCCTCGGCGACGGCCTGCGCCGCCTGCGCCGCCTGCGCCTTCAGCGTCTCGGCGTTGGCCGCCAGCATCTCGGCCTTGGCCTCGGCCCGCGCCGCGCGGCCCCGTTCGACCACCGCCCATGCGGCGGCCCCGGCGGCGGCGAGGGCAAGCAGGATCAGGAGCACGATGTTCATGCTCCGTTCGTAGCACCTCCGGCGATTCGCGTAACCCCGCGCCCGTCCGACCGAGCCCGACCCGATCCTTGCGCCGCTAGCAGGCGAAGGTCAGGGCCGCATCGATGCGGTCGGCGCCGGCGCGGGTGACCTTGGCGCCGGCCAGGGCGTGGCTGCGGTCGATCCCGCCGGTCAGCGCGCCGCGAGGGCCGCCGCGACGCGGCAGGTCCTCATCTACGGTTGCGGATGGCTGGCGGGGACGTTCTGCAGGTAGGGGCGCGAGCTGCCGTTCTGGATCGCCCAGGTGTGGGTGAAGTCGAACCCGACATAGGTCGATTGCTGGTGCGGGTCGAGCGCGGTCGAGCCGCCGATGCCCAGCACATTGTTGAGCGTGCCGTTGTTGGTCCCAGTCGCGATCGACTGGCCGCTGGTCGCGACGTCCCAGTAGGCGTTGGTCACGCTCGCGCCGCCGACGTTCTGCCCGACCAGCCCGCCGATCGCCGCCGTGCCGCTCACCGCCCCCGTGGCATAGCTGGTGGCGATCGACCCGAGGTTCGCCCCGACCAGGCCGCCCGCCTGCACGCCGCCGGTGACCGCGCCCAGCGCATAGGTGTCGGCGATCGTCCCGGCGGCGTCGTTGTAGCCGACAGGCCGCCCAGCAGCCCGGGGCTGCTGACCGCGCCTGAGGCGAAGCTGTCGGCTACCGAGCCGTTGTTGTAGCCGATCAAGCCCCCGGCCCAACCGCCGCTCGCGGTGACCGCGCCGGTGGCCGAGGAAGCGAACAGCGAGCTGAGGTTCAGGCCCACCAGGCCGCCGATATCAGCGTCGCCGCTGACCTGCGCCGGTCGCCGCGCCGAAATCGATCGATCTCTGGAGTTCATGCCCACCAGCCCGCCGATGTTGCTCGAGCCCGAGACCAGGCCGCTGGCGCTGTAGAAGTCCATCGCCGCTGGAACCGACGGCCGCCGCCGCTCCGCCGAACCGCGCCGCTCGCCGAGCCGACGCCGCAGGTTCGACGCCGACCATGAGCGACCGAAGTTCGCACCGACGAAACCGCCGGTCCACTGGCTCCCGCTGACCGCCGCGCTGGCCGAGCCGGCGTAGATCAGGCCGCCCGCGTCGTTGTAGCCGACCTAAACCGCCCACATGGGTCTGGCCGCTGACGGTCGGGTTGGAGGCCCTGCGCCTGGGATGATCAATGGCTGTTGTTGTAGCCGGCAATCCCGCCGACCCCGGTGTCGCCGGTGACCGAGCCGGACGCCGCGGCGCCGGAGATCCCGACCATTGTTGGCCCCGACGAGGCCGCCCGTGAAGAAGCCGGTTCCGTTGACTGTCGCCCGAGGCGGCCGCGCCCGGCTGATCGAGATCGGCGCTCGTCGTTGAAGCCAACGAGGCCACCGGCATCCGACTGGCCGCTGACAGCGCCCGTAGCAGACGTGTTGGAGAGTGATCCACGGCATTGTCCCCGACGGCGCCGCCGGTGCCGATATCGCCGCTGACCGCGCCGCTCGCCGAGCCGCCCCCGAGGACGCCGACGTTCACGCCGACCAGGCCGCCGGTCCACCACGGGCCACGCTCACCGCGGCGCTCGCCGAGCCGCCGCTCGATCAGGCCGGCGCGGTCGTTATCGCCGACGAGGCCGCCGACATAGGTCTGGCCGCTGACGGTGGGGTTGGTCGCCGTGGCGCCGCTGATATGACCGTCGCTGTAGCCCGCGATCCCGCCGCGCCGTTAACGCCGGTGACCGCGCCGCTGACGGCCGAGAGGAACCGCCCGAGGATCGTCCCATTGTTGGCGCCGACGAGGCCGCCGGTGAAGGAGGCGGTCCCATGTCACGGCGCCGGAAGCGGCCCCATGGTTGATGGAAGCGGTCGCCTCGTTCATCCCCACGAGGCCGCCCACCTCCACTGGCCGCTGACAGGGTCGATCGACGAGGAATCGGTGATGAACCAGACGTTGTCGCCGACGAGGCCGCCGACCTCGTTCCCACCGCTGACCGGCGCGCCGCCCGTCGAAGTCGTTGATGATGGCGCCGCGATTCTGGCCGACGAGGCCGCCGGCCACGCCGGCCCCGGTGACGGCGCCGCCGGCGGCGTCGGTCAACAACGAGGCTGCCGTGTCATCGTACCCGGCGAGGCCGCCCGCGATCGCCGACGAACCGCCGCTGACCGCGCCAGTGGACGTGGAGTTGGCGATCGAACCGCCGTTGTAGACGGGGGGATTATAGCCATTGCTCGAAGCGCCGTTGTAGCCGACAAGGCCACCGGCGCCGTAGGCGCCCGAACTGGCGCTCACCGCGCCCGTCGCAAGCGAGTTGTTGATCGTCCCATAGTTTATCCCGACCAGACCGCCGACCCAGAGGCCACCGACGACGGTCTCGCTCGAGGTGACCTGACTGAGCGACTCTGGCCAAGAACCAAAGCTGTTTTGCGGCGCGCCGTTAACGCCGACCGCGCCGCCGGCGTAGGGCCCGCTCACCTGCCCTGATCCCGCTGTCGATGACGTGATCGACCCGGTGTTGTAGCCGACAAGACCACCGACGGAGCCGGCGGCGCCGGTGATCGCGGCCGTCCCAGAGTTCGAATTCGTTATCGAACCGTAGTTCCAACCGACGAGGCCGCCGGTGTACTGGGACCCAGTGACGGCTCCCGTTGCCGAAGAGTTCGAGATCGACACGGTGGAGTAGCCGGCGAGACCGCCCGCGTAAGCAGCGCCGTTCACCGAGGCGGACGATGTCGAGTTGGAGATCTTGAAGCCGCCCCATCCCCCGATGCCCCCGGCAACGTTCCCCGAGACGTTGCCGGACGACGACGAATTCTCGATCGTCTCGCCGAACCCTGCGCCATAGCCGGCTATGCCGCCGGCGTAGCCGCCACTGACGTTCGCCGATGAGTGATCATTTTGTTCGGCGCCGGAGCCTTCGCCTACGATACCCCCGGCGTCACCGCCGCCGCTGACCGACCCGCTGGAGCTGTCGTTTTGTTCAACGCCGTAGCTCTGGCCTACAATACCTCCGACGACGACGCCGCTGACCGACCCGCTGACGTTGTCGTTCAGCAGCGTCGCGCCGACCGCCATGCCTGTGCCGGGCGAGACGACGCCCGAGACGCCGACGATGCTTCCTGCGTAGGCCCCGGTGACGTTCGCGCCGGTCATGTTGAGGTTTTCGATCACACCCCCGCCGGACAGCGCCCCGAAGAGACCGGCCGCGGACGCCGATGTTCCTGTGGTCGGATAGTTCTCGAACAAACCGCTGATTGTATTGCCAAGTCCGTTCAGCGTCGGCGCGCCGGTAGCGGAAACCGGCACGAAGCCCGTCGGGCTCCAGATGCCGGCGGCGTTGGCCCCGTTGGCGCTCGACGCGTCGACATTGCCGATGAGCAGGAAATTGCCTTGCCCATTGTTCAGTCCCATCAGCTGCAACTGATGGAGGTTGACGATCGTGGTGGAATATTCGCTGAGCAGCAGCGGACGGGTCGCGCCGCCGCCGTCGGTGGGGAATTCGCCGTTGAAGTCGGTCGCGTCGACGATCACCCAGCCAGCCGCCGCAGGGGCGGTCCCGAAGACGAAGTTCGAGTAACTCGAAGTGGTGTAGGGGCTCTTTCCTGTGGTGCCCCCGTCGCCGGTGAGGCTGGAGATGGTTCCCTCGTTCGAGCCGGCGCCATTGACCCGCCCTGTCGTGCCCTCGTCCCAATAGGCGGCTCCGATCGAGCCGGTCAGGCTGGCCGGCGCGAACACGCCGTTGTCGCCGACGAAGCCGCCGATGTTGGCGGCCGTACCGGTCACCACGCCCGTTGCGTAGGCCTGGCTGATCGTCCCGAGGTTCTGGCCGACGAAGCCGCCGGCGTCGAAGTTGGTGTAATTCTGGAACTGCGCGTTGGCCTGCACGGCGCCCAGCGCATAGGCGTAGCTGATCGCCCCGAAGTTCCAGCCGACCAAACCGCCGACGTCGACCCCGCTCACCGCGCCGCTGGCGTAGGAATTGGTGATCTGGCCGGTGGAGGTGTTGACGCCCACGAGGCCGCCCACCTCCTCCTCCGCCGTGGCCACCGAGCCGGTCGCGTAGGCGTTGCTGATCGTGCCGAAGTTGTTGCCGGCGAGGCCGCCGACGTCGTGGCCGCTGTTGGTCGCGCTCACCGCTCCGGTGGCGTAGACGCCGCTCAGCGTCCCGTGGTTGGTTCCGACGAAGCCGCCTACGTTCCCCACCGCGCCGCTGCTGCTCACCGCCCCGCTGGCGAAGGCGTTGGTCACCGACGCGCTGGCGTCCACCTCGCCGACCAGGCCGCCCACAGCCGACGCCACCGCGCCGTTCTGCGCCGCCGTCACCGTCGTCGAGGCGTAGTCGTCCGTTACGAGGCCACTCGCCGCATCGCCCGCCAGCGCGCCCATGCTGGTCGGACCGGCCGCCGCGCCGATCGGGCCGCTCACCGTCCCGCCCGCCAGGCCGAGGTCGCGGATCGTCCCGCCCGCATCCTGCGAGAAGAGGCCGACACCCACGCCGGTTGTCGAGGACGTCGCGGTGACGGTCAGGTTGGAGATCGAGTTGCCGAGCCCGGTGAAGATACCGGCGAACGGCACGCCCACCACCGCCGCGCCGTAGGTCGTGCCTGTGGCGTTGAGCGGCTGCGCCAGGGCGTAGTCGCCCGAGGGGCCAATGCCGGCCAGCGCGCTCATCGAATAGACCAGCGTATAGGGCTGCCCGTTGATGGTCAGCGCCTGGCCTGAGCCGGGCGGGCCGGTGAAGGAGACGTTGCCGGCGAAGCCCGACGACGGGTTGAGCCCGAAGCCGTAGTCGCCGCCGTCGCCGCCGTCGTTGGTGGTCAGCGTCAGCTTGCCGGCCCCGCTGATGGTGACCGGCGCCAGGATGTTGATCCCGTGATAGGCGTCCAGCGTCAGGGTGTTGGCGCTCGACCAGCTGAGCGGCGCCTCGATGAAGATGTCGCCGACGCCGGCGGAGTTCGGATTGCCGGGCCCGCTGGTTCCTGAGGCGATGGTCTTCAGCGTCACCGAGGTGGTGGCGAGGTTGGCGCCGATGGTCGCCGCGGCCGCCGCGTCCACCGTCAGGTCGTAAGGGATCGACCAGCCAGTTGGCGGCCTTCACCGTCAGCCCCGGTGAAGTCGACGCTGGCGCCGGAGGTCTCGACCTGGCCGCCGCCGGCCGCGCCCGAGGCGTCGAGGCGTCGCCCCGGCCAAGCGCGAGCGCGCCGCCGGTGACGGTGATGTCGCCGCCGGTCCCGGTGGCGCTCGCCGTCGAGAGCGACCCGGAGATCGCCACCGATCCGCCGGCGCCGCCGCCGATCTGGATGTTGCCGTCCTGGCCGCCGATCGACTGGGCGTTGATGCTGCCAGAGATGTTCACCGCATTGCGGGCCGCGGTCACCGCGGTCGCCGCATCCAGGATCACCGTCGAGCCCGGCGCGACGATCTGGCCGGTGTTCGACACCAGCGGGCTTGCCCCGCCGCCGGCGGTCGGCACGGCCACCTGCAGGAAGCCGTCGCCGGAGACGTCGAGCGTGGCCTGCTCGCCCGAGCCCAGCGCCACCTGGCCCAGCGGCACGGCGATCAGCCCGGCGTTGCTCACCTGGCCGCCGAGCAGCGCCGCGTAGCCGCCGCGGCCGACGGTGATCAGCCCGGCGTTGGCGACCCCCGCCGAACTTCCGGCGCCGTGAAAGCTCTTCCGAGCCTTCCTGAAGTCGTCGTCAGTGATGGCGAGCGTGGAGGCCACGAAGCCGCCGCCGACGTTCACCACCCCCGACTGGGTGATGGCGATGCCGTTGGGGTTGACCAGATAGACCACCCCGTTGGCGGTCAGGGTCCCGGCGATCACCGAGCTGGTTGACCCCGTCACCCGGTTGAGGATCTCCGCCGTGGCGTTCGGCTGCACGAAGGTGACGGCGCCGCTCTTGCCGATCGAGAAACTCTGGTAGTTGACGATCGCGCTCTGAGAGCCCTGCGTCACCGTCATGGTGGTGGGGGTCTTGGCGATCGCCACCGAGCCGGCCGCGACCGACGCGCCGGTCGGCAGCGTCTGAGCCTGCGCTGCCTCGGCCAGCGCCAGCGCCAGGCTCGCCGCCGATGCGCCCACGAGCCACCGCCGCGCCGAACGGCGCCTGGTCTTCGACTGCGATTGCTGCATACCCCCGGCCCCAAGACCGCCAAAGGCGCCGTCGCGGCGCCAGCTTTCAGCCGCCTCTACGCCTGCTCCAGCCAACTCGCCAGCGCGGCGCATCCGCGCGCCGCCGCACGCCCAGCGCGTCTAGGCCGGCCGTCGCGCCCGCAGCGCCTGGGCGATGGTGCCGTCGTCGAGCCAGTCGAGGTCGCCGCCGACCGGGACGCCGCGGGCGAGGCTGGTGACGGCGACGTCGGCGCCGGCCAGGCGGTCGGCGAGGTAGTGGGCGGTGGTCTGGCCGTCGACGGTGGCGGGCAGCGCCAGGATCACCTCGCGCACCGCCTCGTCCCGCGCGCGGGCGACGAGCGGCGTGATCCGCAGCGCCTCCGGTCCGACGCCATCGAGCGCCGAGAGCAGGCCGCCCAGCACGTGGTAGCGGCCGCGGAAGGCGCCCGCCCGCTCCATCGCCCAGAGCGCGCCGACCTCCTCGACCACGCAGATCAGCGCGCCGTCGCGGGTGGGGTCGGCGCAGATCGCGCACGGATCGCGGGTGTCGAGCGAGCCGCACGTCGAGCACACCCGCACCCGCTCGGCGGCCTCCGCCATGGCGTCCGCCAGCGGGACCAGCAGCTGGTCCTTGCGTTTCAGCAAGGAGAGCGCCGCGCGGCGCGCCGAGCGCGGTCCCAGCCCCGGCAGCTTGCTCAAGAGCGCGATCAGCCGCTCGATCTCGGGTCCGGCGGACGCCCTAGTCACGCAATTGGGCCAAGTCAGAACGACGGCAGGCCGGGGATGCCGGACAGCATGCCGGTGGCGTCGCGCATCAGCTCGGCCTGCTTGGCTTCCAGCTTGCGGCGCGCGTCGGCGTGGGCGGCGATGATCAGGTCGGCGAGGATCTCGCCTTCGCCGGGCTTGAGCAGGCTCTCGTCGATGTCGAGCTTGATGAGATCGCCGACGTTCTTCAGCGTCACGGTCACCATGCCGCCGCCCGCCGTGCCCTCGACCTCGGTCTCGGCCAGGCGCGCCTTGGCCTCTTCCACCTTCTGCTGCAGCGCCTGCGCCTGCTTCATGATGTCGCCAAGGTTCTTCATGTCGGCTCAGCTTTCCTCTTCGTCGTCATCGTCGCTGTCGTCATCAACCGTCGCGGCCGCCGGCTCGGGCGGGGCGAGGCTGCGGATCTCGGTGAGCTCGGCGCCCGGGAACACCTCCATCACCTGGCGCACGAACGGATCGGCGAGCGCCTCGGCGCGGGCGACCTCCTGCTCGCGGGCCTTCAGCTCGGCGAGCGTCTCGGCCCCGCCGCCGCCCTCGGCCGCCACCAGCCACGGCTGGCCGGTCCAATCCTTGAGCCGGGCGGAGAGGCGCTGGGAGAGGTTGTTGGGCGCGCCGGGCGCCGGCTCGAAGGCGATCGCGCCGGTGCGGAAGCTGATCAGCCGCACATAGCGCTCGACGTCGAGCTTGAGCGCGATGTCGCGGCGCTGGTCGATCAGCGCGACCACGTCGTCGAAGTTGCGCAGCGCCGGCTGCGGGGCCGCAGCCGGCGCGGACTGGCTCGCGACGAGCGGCGCCGCGCTGGCGCGCGCTGCGCCGCCGCCACCCCCGCCGCGGGGCGCCGGCGCCGACGGTTGGGCGGCCGCCATGTCGCCGCCTTCGCGCAGCGCCTTCAGCGCTTCCTCGGGGCCGGGCAGGTCGGCGGCGTAGGCAAGCCGGATCAGCGCCATCTCCACCGCGGCGGCCGGATCGGGCGCGCGGCGCACCTCGTCGTAGGCGCGCAGCAGCATCTGCCAGAGCCGCGAGAGGCTGACGGCCGAGGCCGCCGCGCCGAGCGCGGCGAGGCGCTGCACCTGGTCCTTCGGCAGCACCAGCGCCTGCGGGCCGATCGCCTTGGCGAGGCTGGCCGCGTGGCAGTGCTCCAGCAGGTCGGCGACTACGGTCGCGGGGTCCGCGCCGAAGCCGTAGAGGGTGCGGAACGCCTCGATCGCCTCCCCCGCCTCGCCGCGGACAAGCTTCTCGAAAAGCTCGATGGTCTGCGCCCGGTCGGCGAGGCCCAGCATGTCGCGCACGGCGGCCTGGGTCACCTGGCCGCCAGCCTCGACCTGCACGAGCGCCTGGTCGAGCAGCGACTGGGCGTCGCGCACCGAGCCTTCGGCGGCCCGCGCGATCAGCGCGAGCGCGTCGGCCTCGATCCGCGCGCCCTCGGCCTCGGCGATCTTCTCGAGGTTGGCCGACGATCACCTCCGGCTCGACCCGCCGCAGGTCGAAGCGCTGGCAGCGCGACAGGATGGTCACCGGGACCTTGCGGATCTCGGTGGTGGCGAAGATGAACTTGGCGTGCGGCGGCGGCTCCTCGAGCGTCTTCAGCAGCGCATTGAACGCCGCGGTCGAAAGCATGTGCACTTCGTCGATGATGTAGACCTTGTAGCGGGCCTCCACCGGCGCGTAGCGGACCCCGTCCAGGAGCTCGCGCATCTCGTCGACGCGGCTGCGGCGAGGCGGCGTCGAGCTCCAGCACGTCCATGTGCCGGCCCTCGACAATGCTGCGGCAGTGGCGGCCCTCGCCCTCGGCGAGCGCGGTGACGGATGGCTCGTGGATCGCCTCGCTGTCGTAGTTGAGCGCGCGGGCCAGCAGCCGTGCGGTCGTGGTCTTGCCGACGCCGCGCACGCCCGTGAGCATGAAGGCGTGCGCGATGCGGCCTGTCGCGAACGCGTTCTTCAGCGTCCGCACCATCGCTTCCTGGCCGATCAGGTCGTCGAAGCTCTTCGGCCGGTACTTGCGGGCGATGACGGTGTAGGCGGCGCTCTCGGGCGTCGGCGCCGGGGCCTCGCCGAACATGTCGGCAGTTGCTTCATCGACGGTGGCCTCGTCGGCCACGACCTCGTCGACCAGGACCGCGTCGGTTGGCGCTTCATCGCGCCCGGCCGCGCCGGTGTCGGCCGGGGCGGCGTCGGGCGTGAAGTCGTTGTCGGCCATACACTCTTGGAGCTGGAAGGCGGCGGTGGAGACCGGCAGACGACCCGGAGCAATACTCGTTACGGCTGCTTCCTTCCGGACCTGACCGGGTTGGCGAGGTCTCCGCCCATCGCCGATCTCCGAGGCCTATATCGCGTGCGGCGCGGGTGGGCGCAAGCGCGTCACGTTCGCCGCCCCATACCCGCTCTCCCCCGCGAAATCGGGGGCCCAGTTTTTTCTGTCGGCCCCGCCGCCCTTGGACAAAACACCTGGGTCCCCGCTTTCCCGGGGAAGAGCGGAGCGTGAGCGTGCTGACGCGCCGGTCTCGCCACGCTAAGAGCGATGCCGATGCCTCTCGACGCCTTCACCAACGTCTTCGCCGGCAACCCGCTCGACCGGGCCAGCTATCAGCGCTCGCAAGCCGAGTGGGTGGCGCAGAAGCTCGCCGATCCCGACAGCCTCGCCATGGTGCTCTGGAACGGCAAGCCGATGGTGGAGGCCAAGCCCGCCGGCGGCAGCCAGATCGCCTATGTGCGCGCCGCGATGGCCGAGGAGCTCAGCGACGGCGGCGAGCGGCTGCTGTTCATGGGGCTCTGGAAGGAGACCGCGGTCTTCGCGCTCGACATGGAGGGCCAGACCGACCCGGCCGACGGGCCGCTGCAGGGCATGGGCCGCTTCGAGGACCTGCGCGCCATCGCGCTCGACATGACCGGCGGCCGACGCGGCGATGGCGGCCACCGCCAAGGCGATGTTCGAGTGGCGCCGGCGCCACCGCCACTGCGCCAACTGCGGGCAGGCCTCGGAGCCGGTCGACGGCGGCTGGAAGCGCGTCTGCCCGGCCTGCAAGACCGAGCACTTCCCGCGCACCGACCCGGTGGTGATCATGCTGCCGACCCGCGGCGAGCGTGTGCCTGCTGGGCCGCCAGGCGGTCTGGCCGAAAGGCATGTACTCGGCGCTGGCCGGCTTCCTGGAGCCCGGCGAATCGATCGAGGAGGCCTGCGCGCGGGAGATCTGGGAGGAGGCGGGCCTGAAGACCGCCCGCGTGCGCTACCACTCCACGCAGCCCTGGCCCTACCCGTCGTCGCTGATGATCGGCCTGATCGCCGAGGTCGAGGACGGCGAGGCGACGCCCGACCAGACCGAGCTCGAGGAGGTGCGCTGGTTCACCCGCGAGGAGGCCCGCGCCCTGATCGGGGTGACGCTGCCCGGCGCCCGCGCTCCCGGCTCCGTCGCCATCGCCCACCAGCTGATCAAGGCCTGGGCGGAAGCCGAGGGCTGATCAGCCGAACAGGGCCCAGACGTCGCGCGCCGCCAGCGCCGCCAGCACCAGCGACGCCGGCGATGAAGATCCCGAACCTGACCAGGACGGCGTTGATCGTCGCCTGCACCAGGCTGTGGACGATGCGGATGGCGACGTAGGCCCAGGCGAGGGCCAGGTTCAGCGTGTTCTGCTGGCCGGCGAGGTAGCTAGTAGACCACCAGGGCGTAGAACAGCGTCGGCTGCTCCATCAGGTGGTTGTAGTTGTAGGCGACCTGGCGGACGCGTAGCGGCAGGGCGTCGAGCGCCGTCGGCTCCTTGGCCTTCGCCGGGTCGATGCCGGCCTTGCCGATCGCCGGGATGCGCACGGCGTACATCCAGGCCAGCATCACCAGCGACCAGACGATCAGCGCCAGCATCGGCGTCAGCAGCGACGAGGTCAGCGCGCCCGGCATGCGCGGGTCAGTTCCGATTCCGGAACGGGTCGGCCGGATAGACGCCCAGCACCTCGAAGTGGTCGGAGAAGAAGCTCAGCTCCTCGAAGGCGCGCTCGAGGGCGGGATCCTCGGGCCGGCCGTCCACCTCGGCGTAGAAGAAGGTGGCCGTGAAGGCGCCGTTCTCCATGTAGCTCTCGAGCTTGGTCATGTTGACGCCGTTGGTGGCGAAGCCGCCGAGCGCCTTGTAGAGCGCCGCCGGCAGGTTGCGGACCCGGAAGGTGAAGCTGGTGACGGTGGGAACGCCGGGCGGCGGCCGCGGCGGGTTCTTGTCGGCGGTGAGCACGACGAAGCGGGTGGTGTTGTGGGTCTCGTCCTCGATGTCGCGGGCGAGGATGTCGAGGCCGTAGATCTCGGCAGCCAGCGCCGGGGCGATGGCGGCGGCAGCCGGGTTCGGGTTCTCGGCGAGGCGCCGCGCCGAGGCGGCGGTGTCGCTGGCGGCCTCGATCGTCGCGCCGAGCCGCCGCACGATCTTGCGGCACTGGGCGGCGGCGAACGGCATCGAGATGATGGTCTTCACGTCCTCCAGCCTCACGCCGGGGTTCGCCATCAGCTGGAAATGGATCGGCTTGAAGCGCTCGGCGATGATCCGCAGGCCCGAGTTCGGCAGCAGGTGGTGCACGTCGCCCTGGCGGCCGATGATCGAGTTCTCCACCGGGATCATGCCGAGCTGGCAGGCGCCCGACTTCACCGCCTCGAACGCGTCCTCGAACACGGCGTAAGGCGTCGGCTCGTAGTCCGGGAAGTGCTCCCGGCAGGCCTCGTCGCTGTTGGCGCCGGGCTCGCCCTGGAAGGCGATCTTGGGCTTGGTCATGGACGTGCTTAAGGGTTTCTCGGGCCGTGCGTGCGGGCGAAGGCGCGGGCGGCCTCCAAGTCGGCGGGGGTATCGACGGAAATCGGCGTCTCGTCCACCACCGCCGCCCAGATCGAGAGGCCCAGCTCCAGCGCCCGCAGCTGCTCCAGCTTCTCGCGGCGCTCCAGCGGCGAGAGCGGCGCGAGGCAGAAGCGCTCCAGCGCCGCGCGGCGGTAAGCGTAGACGCCGACGTGCTTCCAGATCGGCCCATCGCCGTAGAGCACCCCGCGCGTGAAGTAGAGCGCCCGGCCGCGCGGCTCGCCTTCCGGAATGCTGACCACCGCCTTGACCACGGCCGGATCGGTCCGGTCGGCCGGCGAGGCTTCCGGCGCGACGGCGGTGGCGATGTCGCAACCCGCCTCCGCGGCCAGCACCCCGAGGCACGCCGTCAGCGTCGCAGGCGCGACGAACGGCATGTCGCCCTGCAGGTTGACCACGATGTCGCAGGCGCCGTCCGGATCGAGCGCGCCCAGCGCCGCGAGCACCCGGTCGGAGCCCGACGGCAGGTCGGGGTCGGTGAGCACCGCGCGGCCGCCGGCGGCCTCGCACCGCCGCCGACGATCTGCGGATCGCCCGCGGCGACCGCGACCTCGCCGATCGCGGCGCGCTCGGCCTGGCGCAGCACCCGCACGACCATCGGCACGCCCTCGATGTCGGCGAGCGGCTTGCCCGGCAGGCGCGTGGCCGCGAGGCGCGCGGGAATGATCACGATCGGACGCATGCGGGCCTTGATCGGGGGCGGTTTTCCGTACGCTGCGGACAGTGACGTCTGCCCGGTTGCGCGAGCGGCGGTAGCGTGCCAGAGACGCGCACGCAACACGGGGACCCGAAGACCAGCCCATGGCCGACTCTTTGACGTTCAACAAGATCGCCGGCGCCGCGCTGGCGACCGGGCTGGTGATTTTCGGGCTTCAGAACGCGGTCTCACTGATATTCGAGCAGGCCCCGCCGACCAAGCCGGGCTACGCCATCGCGATCCAGGAGGAGACCGAGGGCGCCGCGCCGGCCGACACACCGCCCGACTGGGGCGCGGTGCTGCCGACGGCCGACATCGCGGCCGGGCAGCAGCTCACCTCGAAGTGCGCTTCCTGCCACCAGTTCGATCCGGGCGACACACCCAGCACGGGTCCGGGCCTCTACGGGGTGGTTGGCCGCCCGCCCGGCACGCAGGCCAAGTACACGACCTATGACTCGGCGATGCAGGACTTCGCCAAGACCCACACCGCCTGGACCTACGACCTGCTCTACCAGTTCCTGAAGGCGCCGGGCTCGTTCATGCCGGGCACCAAGATGACCTTCGTCGGCGACCCCGACCCGAAGGACCGCATCAACATCATCGCCTACCTGCGCTCGAACGGCTCGCCGAACTACCCGATCCCGGCCCCGAAGCCGGCGGCCGCGCCCGCGGCGGGCGGGACCAATCCGGCCGGCGCCGGCCCGGCGACCGCGCCAGCCGCGGGCGCCGCGAAGTCGGCATCGACGCCGACCACGGTGGGAACCGCCAAGCCGGCCGCCTCCGAGCCCGCGCATACCGCGACGCCCGGCTGAGCCCACGCCTCTCCGGCGGGAGGCGTCTGGCCCGAAACTTGCTTAACGGCGGGCTAACCTTGTCCCGCCGGAGCTTCCATGTTCGCCCTCATGCGCGCCATCGACCTGATCATCGTCGCGGTGATGTTCAGCGCGCTCACCTGAGGGGCTTTCGGTGACCGCGCCCGGATCGCGGGCCCGCGAACTCAGCCACATGACGCCGGCAAGGTCGGACAGCGACGCCCAGAGCCGACCGAGGTTGGTGTACTTCGATCGCCCGGCCTGGCGCGGGCGGTGGCCGACCGGCTCGAACGCCGCCTCGTAGCCCTCGCGCAGCATCAGCGCCGGCAGGAAGCGGTGGATGTGGTCGAAGTAGGGCAGGCGCAGGAACGCCTCGCGCCGGAACGCCTTCAGGCCGCAGCCGGTGTCGGCCGCCGTGTCGTTGAGCAGCGCCTGGCGCACCCCGTTGGCGAAGCGCGAGGCGTAGCGTTTGGCGAGCGTGTCGCGCCGCTTCACCCGCACGCCGCCCACCAGCGCGAGCCGCGCAGGGGAGGCCGCCAGCCGGTCGGCGAGGCGCGGCGCGTCGGCCGGATCGTTCTGCCCGTCGCCGTCCAGCGTCACCACGATCGGCGCGCGGGCCGCCAGCACGCCGGTGCGCACGGCGCGGCTCTGGCCGGCGTTCCTCGCGTGGGCGAGAAGCCGCAGCCGGGGGATCTCGGCGCGCAACGCCGCCAGCCCCGCGGCCGTGCCGTCGCGGCTGGCGTCGTCGACGAAGATCAGCTCGTAGTTCCGTCCGGCGAACGCGGCCGCGATCTCGCGCGCCAGGGCGGGCGCGGCGCCTTCCTCGTCGAACACGGGCACGACGATGGAGACGTCGGGGGCCGACACGTCAGGGGCCGAAACATCTGGGGCCGAAACATCTGGGGCTGGGCCGGAACTCATCGCGCCCTCTTAGCGGAAAAGCGGCGCGCCGGAAGATCGTGCTATCAGCGGGCGCGATGACGCTCAGCGATTTCGCCGACCGGTTCGCGGCGCCGAGGCGCGCGCCCCTGATCGCCGCGCTGGTGGCGCTGCTGGCGAGTCTGCCGGGCCTCTTCACCCTGCCGCCGACCGACCGCGACGAATCCCGCTTCGCCGAAGCCAGCGCGCAGATGCTGGAGAGCGGCGACTTCACCAACATCATGTTCCAGGACACGCCCCGGTACAAAAAGCCGGTCGGCATTTATTGGCTGCAGGCCGCCAGCGTCGCCGCGCTCTCCGATCCGGAGGCGCGCGAGATCTGGGCCTACCGCATCCCCTCGGTGCTGGGCGCGATGCTGGCGGCCGCCGCCTGCGCCTGGGGCGCGCTGGCGTTCCTGGAGCCCGGCGCGGCGGCGGCGGCGGGCGCGCTGCTGGCGGCGACCACGGTGCTTTCCAGCGAATCGACCCTCGCCACCACCGACGCGGCGCTCTGCGGCGCCGTCACGCTCGCGATGGCGGCGATCGGCGCGGCTCTACCTCGCCGCGCGCGGCGGCCCGGCGCCGCACCGCTGGACCTGGCTGCTGTTCTGGCTCGGCATGGCGGGCGCGGTGCTGCTGAAAGGGCCGATCGGGCCGATGGTCGCGGTCCTGACCGGCGCTCGCGCTCGTCGTGTGGGACCGGCGCGCCGGCTGGCTGAAGTCCCTCGCGCTGGGACTGGGGGCTGATCGTCTTCGTCGGCGTCGTGCTGCCCTGGGCGCTGGCGATCACGGTGGAGACCGACGGCGGCTTCTGGGGCATGGCGGTGGGCGGCGACCTCGCGCCGAAGCTGCTCGGCGGCCAGGAGGGCCACGGCGCGCCGCCGGGCTACTTCCTGGTCCTCGCCCCGGTGCTGCTGTTCCCGGCCGTGCTGCTGGCGCCGGCCGCCGCCGTCGCCGGCTTGGCGCGGCCGCGAGGAGCCGGGCATCCGCTTCGCGCTCTGCTGGCTCATCCCCAGCTGGCTGGTCTTCGAGCTCGTGCCGACCAAGCTGCCGCACTACACGCTGCCCTGCTTCGGCGCGATCGCCTGGCTGCTGGCGGCGGCGCTGACGCGGCCCATGGGCAATGTGTCGCGCTGGCTCGGCGCGGCGCTGAACCTCGGCGTCGCGGCCGGCTTCGCCATCGCCGGCGCGGTCGCCGCCTCGCTCTACGGCGGCGCGGCGAGCTGGTTCTGGGTGGCGCTGGCGGCGCTGCTGTTCGCCGCCGCCGCCGTGACCGGCGCGCTCTTCCTGGTGCGGCGGCGGCCGGCGCTGGCGGCCGTGCTCGCCGGCGTCTTCGGCGTGCTGGCCCACAGCATGCTGGTCGGCGCCGTCGCGCCGACGCTGGGCAGTCTGTGGCTCTCCAAGCGCGTCGCCGCCGACCTGGCGCGGGCGAGTCCGCAACGGCTTCGAGAAGGGACCACCCGCCGTCGCCGGCTACGAGGAGCCGAGCCTGGTCTTCGCGCTCGGCGCGCCCACCGAGCTCGGCGACGCCGACGCCGCCGCCGAGGCCATCAACGAGGGTCGCCCCGCGGTGGTGGCCGGCCGCGCCGACGCGGCGCTTCCGCGCGGCGATCGCGCAGGGCGCCGTCAGCGCCCGGGTCGATGCCGTGGAAGCCGGTTTGGACTACTCGACGGGCCATGCGCAGGTGCTGCGCCTATATGAGCCGATGCCGGCCGCGCCGGCCGCGCCCGCGCCGAAAGGTCAGTCCCAGGCTTCAGGTCCGCCGCCATGAAGAGCTTGCCAGATGAGTGACTTCGCAGATGAGTGACTTCATCGAGATCGTCGAGGTCGGCCCGCGCGACGGGCTGCAGAACGAGAAGGCGGTGCTGGAGACGCCCGACAAGGTGGCGTTCATCCGCCGCCTGGAGTCCTGCGGCGCGCGGCGGATCGAGGCGGTCTCCTTCGTCAACGAGCGGCGCGTGCCGCAGATGGCCGGCGCCGAGGCGATCATGGCTGCGCTGCCGCCCGAGGACGGCCGCTCGCGCATCGGCCTCGTTCTGAACGAGCGCGGCTGGGACCGCGCGCTCGCCGCCAACGTGGACGAAGCCAACGTGGTGGTCTGCGCCTCCGACGGCTTCGGCATTCGCAACCAGGGCGCGCCGGTCGCCGACCAGATGGCGGCGCTGGCGGCCATCGCCGAGCGCCAACGCCGCGACGGCGGCCCGCCGATCAGCGTCACCCTCTCGGTCGCCTTCGGCTGCCCGTTCGACGGCGAGGTCAGCGAGGGCCAGGTGGCGGCGCTGGCCCGCGACGCCGGCGCGCTGGGCGTCGGCGAGATCGCGCTCGGCGACACCATCGGCGTGGCGGATCCCTGGACGGTGAGGCGGCGCATCGAGGCGGTGCGCAAGGCCGCGCCGAACGCCCGCCTGCGCATGCATTTCCACGACACCCGCAACACCGGCCTCGCCAACGCCTTCGCCGCCGTGGAGGCGGGCGTCACCGTGCTCGACGCCAGCTGCGGCGGCCTCGGCGGCTGCCCGTTCGCGCCGGCCGCCACCGGCAACATCGCCACCGAGGACCTCGTCTACATGCTGGCGCGCGCCGGCTACGAAACCGGCTACGATCTTGGCGGGCTGATCGAGGCCGGCCGCTGGATCGGCGAGAAGATCGGCAAGCCGCCGGTTTCCGCGCTTCAGTCGCGCCGGCGGATTTCCGGGCTAGGATCGGGGTGAAACGGGGGGCGGGCGATTGAAGGACAGCGACGGCTTCTTTCCGCTGAGGCTTGCCTGGCTGATCCCGATCGCCGCCCTGGTGACGCTGGGGCTCGGCCTTTGGGGCTGGCTCTCCCACGGCGTTGCATGGGACGAGGCGCTCTATCGTTCGGTCGCGCTGTTCGACATCAACAACGAGGCCTACGTCGACCACGAGTGGGGCCTGCACGACCTGCGCTTCCGCATCGGCCGCTGGATCGGCGCCGGCGTGGTGTTCTCCGGCATCCTCGCCCTGGCGGCGCTGCTGCGCGAGCATGCGGCGACCGCGCTCGCCCGCTGGACCAAGCAGCAGGTGACGGTGGTCGGCGGCGAGCCGCTGGCGATGGCTGGGTTCGAGGCCGCTCGGCGGCGGCGCAAGAGCGCGCTTTGGCTGGGCGCGCGCGGCGTTCAGCATGAACCGCTTTTCCGCGATCGCGCTGCCCTGGCCGCCGCGCGACCGCGGCGTGGCGGTGTTCAGTCATGCCCGGCGCGCCGAACACGTGCTGATCGCCGAGCGCGACGACGCCGAGGCGTTGGCGCTGGCCAAGGCCGCCCGCGCCGCCGCGCCGGTCGCCGAGCTGACCGTGCTGATGGGCGACATGCGGCTCGCCGAGGACGCCGCCGCGACGCTGAACGATCCCCACACGCGGATGCGCGGCCGCCGGTCAGGTGGCGGCGCGAGCGCTCAACCTCGCGCATCCGCCGTTCCTGATCGCCCGCGAGCGCGGCCAGGCGCGGATCCACGCGCTGATCGTCGGCTTCGGCCAGACCGGCCAGGCGATCGCCCGCGACCTGATCGTCAACTGCCGCACCACCTACCTGGATCTGCCGCGCCTGACGGTGATCGACCCGATCGCCGAGGCGCTGGAGGGGGTGCTGCGGGTGCGCGCGCCAGAGCTCGACGCCTGCGCCGAGCACCGCTTCGTGGAAGGCGAGATCGGCGGGCGGGCGGTGCGGCCGGAGCCGGCCGTGATCGCCGGCGCGCTGAACGACGGCGGGCCGCTGACCGCGGCCTACGTGTGCCTGGCCGATGACGCGGCGGCGCTCTCGGCCGCCTCGATGCTGCAGTCGCTGCTGCGCTCGATCGACGTCGGCCGCGCCGCCGATCTTCGTGCGGCTGCGCAAGTCCGGCGCGATCGGCGCGGGGGCCGGCCGACCCGGCGCGACGGGTCTCGATGCGCTGACCCCGTTCGGCGACCTGGAGGCGGTGCTGGCGGCCAGCGACTTCCTCGCCGACGCGCCCGACGCCGCCGCCCGCGCCTTCCACGCCGCCTACCGCGCCAGCCTCACGCCCGAGCGCCGGGCCGATCCCGCCAACGCCTCGGCGCGGCCCTGGGAGACGCTCGCCGAGACCTACCGCCAGGCCAACCGCGACGCGGTGGCGCACATCCCGGCCAAGCTCGCCAGCGCCGGCGTCGATCCGGCGAGCTGGCTGGGCGCGGCCGGCGGCCTGCCGCGCCTGGCGGCCTGCGACGCGCTGACCGGCGATCCGGCCCGGCTCGAGGCGCTCTCGCAGCTGGAGCACGAGCGCTGGAACACGCAGCGCCGCATGGACGGCTGGCGCGCCGCCCCGGAAGGCGGCCGCGACGACGCCCGGCGCCGCCACCCGGCGCTGAAGCCCTGGGACCAGCTCTCCGAGGAGCTGAAGGACTACGACCGCCTGTTCGTGCGCCAGACCGAGGCCGCCTGCCGCGGCGACTGATCGAAGCCGCCTGACCGAAGGCGATGGGGCGCGCGCCGGCGGTGTCCGGCCCCCGCGACCGCCCGCCGCTTGCGGCGCCGCCGCCGCATCGCTAGTTATCGCGCCCTCGCTCGCCAGGCCGACGCGCTCTGGAGCTTCCTGATGGAGAGGTGGCAGAGCGGTTGAATGCACCGCACTCGAAATGCGGCATACGCGCAAGCGTATCGGGGGTTGGAATCCCCCCCTCTCCGCCACTCCTGAAAGCCGGGCTCAGAACTTCGTCGTGACGCCGGCGTAGGCGGCCAGCGGGGCGGCGGGGCTTTGGAAGCGGGGGTCGGCGCCGGTCTCGGGGACGCCGGGCGCGCCGACCCCGGTCGGGTCGCCCAGCACGCCGAAGGTGGCGTAGCGGGCGCCCGTGGCATTCTCGATGCGCGCGAAGAGCTCGATGTGCGTGGTCGGATCGTAGCGGGCATGCAGGCCGACCACGGCGTAGGCCGGCAGCGGCGCCAGCAGGTTCGCCTCGTCGCCGCGGTAGAACTGGGCGCCCATCACCTGCAGGTCCGCGCCCAGCGTGAGGCCGTTCGCCAGCTCGTACTCGGCGCCGAGCTTGACGCGATGGCGCGGGACGCCCGGCAGCGCGTCGCCCGGCCGCACGCGGATGTCGCCGGCCGCATCGGCGAGCGGGTTGGATGGCGAGGGCAGCAGGACATCGGCGTCGAAGGTCGCGGCCACGAAGGCGTAGTTGGCCCAGACGGTCAGCCGATCGTCGCGGTACGTCGCATCCGCCTCGCCGCCCTGGCGCAGGGTGCCGGGGATGTTCTCGAAGAAGCCGGCGCTGAGCGAGGTGGCGACGCCGTAGATGTCGTCGCGGACCTCGGTGCGGTAGAGGCCGACGTTGTAGGTCAGCCGGCCCCGTCCGAGTGCGGACGAGCCGCGCATGCCCGTCTCCCAGGTGCGGCTCACCACCTGCTTCAAGCCCGGCGGGTCGGCCGACAGCGACGAGGGCAACAGGCAGGGCGCGGCCGGGTCCGAGCACTCGATCTCGCTCGGGGTGGGCGCACGGCTGCCCTCGGCGTAACCGGCGTAGAGCGTCAGGCCGCGGTCCAGCCGGTAGGCGAGGCCGACGGCGGGGTTGAAGCGCGCGTAGGCGTTGACGCCGCTCAAGGCAGTCCCGCGCTGGTCGGCGAGCGAGATGCGGATCCAGTTGAAGCGGCCGCTGGCGGTGAGCGACAGGCGCGATGTCACATCGAGCGTGTCGGTCGCGAACGCCCCCCAACTGGCGTCGTCGGCCCTGAGCGCCACCGGCGTCGCGGCGAACGCGCCGCCTTCGGGCGTCGAGATGACGAAACCGGAGGGCTGCACGACCAGCGACGGGTCGATCCGGCCGAGCTCGGCGCTCGAGCCGAAATCGGTGCGGGCCCAGTCGGCCGCCGCCCCGATCGCGAGCTGGTTGCCGAGCCCTACGAGCGCCGCCGTGGAGCTCGCCTGCACCGACCCGCCCCACGTCAGGGTGCGGATCGTCTCGGTATCGATCTCGCCGATCGGCAGGGTTCCGCCGTTGGAGATGTCGGGGATCGCGGCGCCGCCCTGGTCGGTCACCGGCGTGGCCGCATCCGGCTGGCAGAGCAGGCCCGCGAGCGCCGACGGCGCGCAGGGCCTCGCGTCGGTCGTATTGCCGTTGGCGACGTCCTGGCGGAAGTCGCGCACGTAGGCCTCGGCCTGCAGCGACAGCGCGCTGGAAGCCGCGTAGCCGATGTTCAGGGTCAGGAAGTTCAGCCGGTTGGCGGTGAGTTGCGGCGAGGTGAAGATCAGCCGTCGGCTGACGGCCAGCTCCTGCACCGGCGCGGCGCCCTCGCCGGCCAGCGCGTTGTCCGCGCGGGCGTAGCTGAGATCGGCCGTCAGGCGCCCGCTGCGCGCCGAGAGGTCGGCGTAGAGCTGGCGCAGCCGGTCGGGCGAGAGAACGCGCCAGCCGTCGTCGTCGAGCGCCCGCGCGGCGACGAAGAAGCCGAGGTGGTCTGTGTGTGCGCCCCAGGTCAGGTCGGCCATCCGCCGGCCGAACGAGCCGCCTTCCAGGCTGGCCCCGCCGCCCGGCGCGTCGAAGCCGTTCTTCATCGTCAGCACCACCGCGCCGCCGAGCGCGTTGAGGCCATAGACCGGGTTGGTCCCCACCACGTCGAGGCGGGCGATGGCGGCGTCGGGAACGAGGTCCCAGTTCACCGCGTCGCCGAACGCCTCGTTGATCCGCACGCCGTCCTGGTAGACGGCGAGGCCCTGCGGCGTTCCCAGCACCGGCGAGGCCGCAAAGCCCCGGTAGAGCAGGTCGGGCTGGAACGCATCGTCGAGGTTGGCGCCGAGGTTGACGCCGCCGACCCGCGCTTCGAGCGCCGCGCTCGCGTCAGCGGGGCCGGCCCGGGCGAGATCGGCCGCGCTCAGCGTGCGCACCTCGTAGGGCGCCTTGGCGACGTCGACGGCGGTCCCGGGCAGCGGCGAGACCGCGATCACGGTCACCGGCTCGACCTGCGGTGTGGTCGCGTCGTCGCTCGCCGCCCGCGCCGGCCCAGCCCCGAGCCCGGACAGCAGCAAAGCGGCGGCGATGCCGGCGGACGGTGAGGCGGGACGCAGCATGAGACCGGAGGGTAAGCCACGGTCGTTATGCGCGAGGGCTCGCCGAACCGGAACCCTCGTGAGGCGGGGCGCGCGTCGCCGATCCAGGTCCTAAGCGGTTTTCCTCAGCGGGATGGTGGCGTGCGTCACCTGATGCATCGCCAGCCGGCCGCCCGAATGATCCATCGCCGCGCCCGAGGCGCGAAGGCCGACGCTGGCGAGCGCCGGCGCGATCACGGCCTGCGCCTCGGCGCTCGAGAGCTGGACGACCAGGCGCCCGCCGTCCCGCACCAGCCGCGCCGTCCGCCGGATGGCGTCGGCCAGCGCCTCGGCGGTCATCGGCCCCACGATCAGCAGCAGGTCGCAGGCCTCGTCGGCGCCGGCGCAGGTGGCCCGCTTGGCGCACTCGACGCGGTCGAAGCCGGCGCGGCAGAGGCTGATCATGGCCTGCAGGCCGTCCGGTCCGGCGACGGCGACGAGGTCGCCGGTGTCGGCGGACGCAAGGCGGATCGCGTGTTGCACGACCGCGTCGGGCGAGAGGAAGATCTGGGGACCGACGGCCCGAACGCGAGGACGGGCCGGCTGAGCCCGGCTTGGTCGGCCCCCGCCCCCTAACGGAGGCTCGTCGGCCGGGACGACGTCACCCGTCGGCGCCAGGAGGTCGCCGCGGGACTCTGCAACACGCATGGAAAGGATGCACTCCACATCACACCGAAATGGCGCAAGTATCGGACGACCGCCCGTAAGGCTTCAATTTCGACTTCGGGGCAGCGCTGTAGGTTAGACATAAAGCCGTCTGTGGCCGTTCTAACCGAGCGGCCAACCGTACAGGTGGCGCGGCGGCCAAGCTGCTGCGAGCGCGCCGCCGAATACCAGCGCGAGCAGGCTCGGAAGTCGGCGAAATCTCGTCATCCGATGCGGCCCCGGCAGCGGCGCGCGCCGCATTGGCACCAGAACGGGTGGCTGAACCAGCGCTCGGTGGCCTCGTAGTCGTAGGTGATCGCCTCGCCGGCCGCGATCGGCCGGACCGCAAGCGCCAGCCGGTCCGCGAGGTCGAGCCTGCAATTCGGCTCGCAGGCGTGCGTCGCCAGCGCCAGCACCGGATGGAAGAGATGGCGCCCGTCCGGCAGCTCCACGGTCGTCGGGTCGCGCCGGGCGCGCAGCTCGCCGCCGTCGAAGCGGAACACCACCTCGCCCGGCTGGTAGTCGCGCGTGGCGCAGAGCGCCTCGCCGCCGGCCTCGGGCCTCAGCACGAGGTCGTCGGGCAGCGGCGAGGCTGCGGCGGTCCTGAGCGGCAGGAACATCGCGCTCAGGCCGCCGTCCGCAGGATCGGCTGGCCGACGCGGCGGGCGATGAAGATCGGCCGGCCCTTGTCGTTCAGCCGGCGCTGGGCGCGAAAGCCCATCCGGCCGAGCACGTTGGCCAGCGCCTCGGCTTCCTCGCCGCCGCGGCCCTGCCGCGTCTGCACCAGCACCGCGCCGTCGTCGTGCACGTCGCCGGCGATCGCCATCAGCTCGCCGAGCTCGTCGGCCGAGCAGGGCTGGCCGATCAGGATGGCGTCGGCCGGCCGCGCGGCGACGCTGGGCGCGGCTCGGGCGACGACCGCGCGCTCGTAGCCGTGGCGGTTCAGCCACAGCGCCGCGAGCGGCGCGGAGGGGCCTACGACGCGGATCAGGTCGGTCTTGTCGACGCCGGCCGCGATCAGCACCCGCGTCATCGCGCCGCCGTCGGCGGCCAGCGGCTGCAGGGGCTGGTAGAGGTGGATGGTCATCGGAGCACCCATGAAAAAAAGGCGCCAGCGGCCGAGGCAGTGAACGGTCGCCGGCGTCAGTGACGGTGCGGACGATAGCGATCGCCCGCATAAGGTTTCGATATGGATCGGAAAGCCGGGCGCCGATTTGCGACGCGCCGTATCTCCCTGAAGTTGCTTCGATTCCCGGCCGGCCGGGTCGTCGTTGCTTTACGCCGCTCTTACAATTCGCCGCCAAAGCGCATTTTGAACTCTTAGGCGCGGGCGGCGTATGCCATCGACGCTGCGAGAAACGCAGCGTGATCTTGGCGTTTCACCTTGTCCACCTTCCCCGAGCTTGCCGTCAACCTGGGCGCCGCCGTCGTGGCGATGTGGGTCGGCGGCGCCGTCGTCATCGGCGGCGTCGACCGTGTCCGCGCGCATTTGCGCCGTCATCGCGCCACCGTCCGCCCGCGAGCGCCGAGCCACTGGAACCCAGGCCCGGCGCAAGATCTCTAAAGACGTCCCCGCCCTGGGTCTTCCCATCGCTGTTGCTGGCCGCCGCCGCGCGCGAGAGCGCCGCCGCGGAAGCGCCGGCGCCTAGTGCGTATGCGCGCTGCGGCCAGGTCCGCACGCCCACCGCTCAGCCCGCCTCGACCTGGGCCGTTCGCCCCGACGTCCCCCGTCCAGCCCGCTGAGCCGGCGGCCACAACGGCTGCCCAGCGGGGTCAGCTCCAGAGCTGCACGGCGGCCATCACCAGGGCGAAGATCCAGGCGGTCTCGATCACCATCACCGCCACGGGGCGCCAGCCGACGGCGATCAGCGCTTTGAACGAGGTCTTCATGCCGAGCGCGGCGATGGCCGCCACCAGGCACCAGCGCGAGACCTCGCTCGCCGCGTCGCCGACCGGCTTGGCGATGAGGCCGAAGCTGTTCAGCGCCACGAGCGCCGCGAAGCCGACAAGGAACAGCGGGAACGGCGGGCGGGGCTCGGCCGTCGACTTGCCGCCGGCGCGCGCGGCGACGAAGGCGATGGCGAACACCACCGGGATCAGCATCGTCACGCGCAGCAGCTTGACGTAGGTGGCGATGTCGCCGGTCTGCTGCGAGATCGTGTAGCCGGCGCCCACCACCTGCGCGACGTCGTGGATGGTGCCGCCAAGGAAGATGCCGGCGCGGACGTGGTTCAGGCCGACGCCCGTGGCGATGAGCGGGTAGACGATCATCGCGGTCGTCGAGAGCGCGGTCACGGTCACCACCGCGAGGATGGTGTCGCGCTCGCTGTCTTCGCGCCGCGGCAGCACCGAGGCGATGGCGAGCGCCGCCGAAGCGCCACAGATGCCGACCGCCCCGCCCGACAGGACGCCGAACGATCGCGAGAGGCCGAGCGCGCGCGCCGCGAGGTAGCCGGCCCCGATCGTGGTGGCGACGCCGACCACCACGGTGGCGATCGGCATGACGCCCAGCCCCATGATCTGCGCGGCGGTGATCCGCGCGCCGAGCAGGGCCACGCCCAGCCGCAGCACCGCTTTCGAAGAGAACTCGATGCCGGCGACGCAGCGGCCTTCCTCGTGCAGGAAGTGGAAGGCCATGCCGAACAGCAGCGCGAACAGCATCACCGGCGCGGCGTAGTGCTGCGAGAGCCAGGTCGAGGCGAGCGCGATGGTCGCGGCGACCAGGAAGCCGGGCCACACCGCCCGGGCGACGCGCAGGGCCGGCCAGGCGGCGCTGCGGCGTGTGTCCGGCGCCGGCGGGCTCGCCAGCCCCTCCATCGCGTCGAGCGAGTGGAAGAGCTCGAAGGCGGCCTGCGCGTCGGTCTCGATATCGCTGGACATGCTCACGCCAGCGGCCCGCCCTCGAGGCGCTCCAGCAGCGTGCGTCCCATCGGCCAGGGGCCGTAGCCCCCTGCCGGGTTGAGATGCCCGATGTCGCCGAGACTTTCGAGCTCGGCGCCCCAGTCGCGCGCCAGCCCGGCGACGCGGTCGGCCCTGGCGAGCGCGTCGGTGTCGCTGGCGACGACCAGGCTCGGGAACGGCAGCCGCACGCGCGGGATCGGCAGCCAACCGCCGGCGGTGAGCTCGTCGAGGGTCGGGTAGCCGGCCGGCAGCGGCGTCTCGATGTCGGCGGGCGTCGCCAATAGCGCCGCCTTGATCGGCCGGGTGTGGGCGCGCGCCCAGTGGACCACGGTCAGCACGCCGGCGCTGTGCGCGGCGAGGATCACCGGGCCCTCGATCTTCGCCAGCGCGGCGACCAGCGCGCCGACGCGGGCGGCGCAGCTTAAGCGGTTCTCGGCGAGCGGCGGCACGGTCTGCGAGCCCGCCAGTTCGGCCGCGAGCAAGGTCTGCCAGTGGTCGGCGACGTGGTCGCGCAGCCCGGGAACGAACAGGACGGTCGAGCGCACGCGTGGGCCCTCTTAGGAAGCGGCGGAAGCTAAGGCGCGGGGCGGGGCGGGCTTAAATCGACCCGAACCCTGAGGCCGCGCCGCGTTGGCGTCGGGGCGCGCCGTCCGGCCTAGGCGTGCAGCAGGAAGCCCTTCTGGCCGGCCTTGCGGTTCGGCGCGAAGCCGTTCTTGGCCAGCGTCTCGTCGGCGTTCTGGTAGAACTCGCCGATGCGGTAGATGCGCCTGGCTGCGTTGCCGCCGGCGATGTCGCGGCCGAATTCGCGCGAGATCCGCACCAGCTGCTCGACCTGGCGCACCGAGCTCATCTTCTCGCTGGCGTCCTGGGTCCAGAGGTTGTCCTCGTTGCCGCAGCGCACGTGCAGGCCCATGGCTATCGCCATCATGTTGAGCGGCAGCACGTGGCGCATCGAGGATTCGAGCGTCAGCACCGCGCCGTCCGGCACGTGCCGGATGAAGTTCATCATCGTGTAGGGGTTGGGGGCGTCGAAGCCGCCGCCGATCGCCACCCAGGTCAGGATCAGCGGCACGTTCGCCTTGCCGCGCCGCATCATCCGCTCCAGCGTCTCCAGCTGGCTGATCTGCGCCAGCTGGAAGTGCGCTCTGGATGCCCTTGGCCGAGAGCCGCCTGACGTGCTCCTCGACCCAGCCGGGCCCCGCCGGCACGGTCATCTCGCGATAGGCCTCGTAGAGCGCCGGCTCGGCGAGCGAGGTGCCGTTCAGGTCCTTCTCGTCCATCAGCTCGACGATGTTGAACTGGCTGGTGTTGACCGCGACCGTCACCTGGTCGGGCGCCGGGGTCAGCTCGGCCAGCATGTGGCGGGTGTCGTCGCTCAGCCACTTGGCCGCCTCCCCCTCGCTCTCCGGCGCGAACGAGATCGAGCCGCCGACCTGTAGGATCATGCCCGGCACCGCCACGCGCAGCTCGCCCAGCAGCTCGTTGAACTTCGAGAGCCGCTTGGAGCCCGTGCCGTCCTCCTCGCGGACGTGCAGGTGCAGCACCGTGGCGCCGGCGTTCTAGCAATCGACCGCCTTCTGCACGTGCTCCTCCATCGTGATCGGCAGGTCTTCCGGGAAGTCGCGCGGCATCCACTCGGGGCCGTAGGGCGCGGCCGTGATCACCAGGTCCTCCTGGTTCTCCGGCAACAGCGAGTCGTCGAGGAAATTCATGGCCTTGCGTCCTTCGGCAGGGAGATGCGGAGCTAGTAGGGGCGGTCGCCGACGATGCCGGCGCGCTCCATCTTGCGGACTGCCGGCCAGTAGTCCTGGACGGCGTAGTGCTGGGTGGCGCGGTTGTCCCAGATGGCGACGCTGTTCGGCCGCCAGCGCCAGCGCACCTGGTATTCGGGGATCGCCGCGCGGCCGATCAGGTAGCTCAGCAGCTCCGAGGCGCCCGGCGCGAAGTCCTGCCCGTAGCGGACGTTGGCCGGCGTGTGGAAGTTGACGAAGTGGGTGGCGAACCCGTTGACGAAGAGCACCTTCTCGCCGGTCTCCGGGTGGGTGCGCACGACCGGGTGCTCGGCGTCCGGGTACTGCGCCTTCAGCGCGTGGCGCTGCTCGATCGGCATCACCGCGCCGAAGGTCGCCTCGATGCAGTGGCTGGCGCGCAAAGGGGCGATCTGCGCCTTGATGTGGTCCGGCAGATCTTCGTAGGCCTTGACCATGTTGGACCAGATGGTGTCGCCGCCGACCTCAGGGCACTCCACGCAACGCAGCACCGCGCCCATCGGCGGGGCCTCTCGCCAGGTGGCGTCGCAGTGCCAGCCGTTCTCGTAGTGGTCGGGCGGCGAGGCGAGGTCCTTGTAGATCCGCACCAGGCCCGGGTGGTCCGGGTCGCTGCCGAGGACCGGATGGTCTTCCAGTTGCCCGAAGCGGCGGGCGAAGGCGACGTGCTCGGCGCGGGTGATGTCCTGGTCGCGCAGGAAGAGCACCCGGTGTTTCAGCAGCAGCGCCTTGATCTCGGCGAACAGGGCGTCGTCGCGGGCGGCGTCCGCGAGGCTGACGTTCGTGAGCTCGGCGCCGATCCAGCAGGTGAGCGGCTCCGCCAGCACCGAGCCCAGCGAGGTGCGGCTGACGACGGCGGGGGACGCGATGCGCTTGGTCGACATGCCTTGCTCCCTTTCCTCTTCGGCTGCCCGCGCGGCGCTAGATGACGAAGACCGATGAGCCGGTCGTGCGGCGCCCCTCCAGGTCGCGGTGGGCCTGGACGGCGTCCTCCAGCGCATAATGCTGGTTGACCTCGATCTTGATGCGCCCGGCCGCCACGTGCCCGAACAGCTCGCCGGCGAGCTCGGCCCGCTCGGCGGGATCGGCGATGTAGTCGGCGAGCGCCGGCCGGGTGACGTAGAGCGAGCCATGGATGGCGAGCTGCAGCAGGTCGAACGGCGGGATCGGCCCGGAGGCGGTCCCGAAGTTGACCAGCAGGCCGCGCCGCTTCAGCGCGCCCATCGAGCTCTGGTAGGTGTCCTTGCCGACGCTGTCGAAGGCAACCGGCACGCCGGCGCCGCCGGTCAGCTCGCGCACCCGTTTCGCGACATCCTCGGTGCGATAGAGGATCACGTGGTCGGCGCCGCAGGCGCGGGCGAGTTCGGCCTTGGCCTCCGATCCGGCCGTGCCGATCACGGTCAGGCCCAGCAGCTTGGCCCACTGGCAGACGATCAGGCCCACGCCCCCGGCGGCGGCGTGCAGCAGGATCGTGTCGCCCGCCTTCAGCGGCCAGATGCGCCGCATCAGGTAGGCGCTGGTGAAGCCGCGCATCATCATCGCCGCGGCGGTCTCGAAGCCGATCGACTCGGGCAGCTTCACGAGGGAGGCGACGGGCATGACGCGTTCGGTCGAATAGGCCCCCAGCGGGCTGCCGGTATAGGCCACGCGGTCGCCCGGCGCGACATTGGCCACTCCGGGTCCGACCGCCTCGACGACGCCCGAGGCCTCCACGCCGATGCCGCAGGGCGGCTCGACCGGGTAGAGGCCGGTGCGGAAGTAGGTGTCGGCGAAGTTGAGGCCCACCGCGACGTGGCGAACGCGCGCCTCGCCGGGACCTGGATCGCCGACGTCCGCGTCCTCGAGCGTGAGCACCTCCGGACCGCCGGTCCTGTGAAAGCGGACCACCTTCGCCAAGCGCATCTCCTTGAAGCTACTTCAGCCAGTTTGGGTCGACTACGACTTAGAGCGCCGGCCCGCGCCGCGTGCTTGACAGGCGGCGACACGGGCTTGCCATTTCGCGACAAGCCCGCGCCGCCGCCCGCCGCCGGCCTAGAACTTCGCCGAAATCCGCCCGCCGAAGGTGACCGGGGCGCCCTGGAACCCGCGCAGCAGCGTCGCGCCGGTGGCCGGCACGCGCACGCCGAACAGCGAGTCGAGCGTCTGGGGGAACTTGATGGTGAAGTAGTGCTGGTCGGTGAGGTTGTCGCCGTAGAGCGAAACGCTCCAGCGCGAGTCCGGACTGACCAGCGTCGCCCGCGCGCCGAGCAGCGTCTGGCCGCCGGCGATCGACTGCGGATTGTCGTCGTTCGTGGTGAAGAACTTCGACGAGTAGTTCAGCGACCCGCGCAGCTGGGCGGTCCAGCCGCCGGAGAACGGTGCGGTGTCGTACTCGAGGCCCAGGTCCGTGGTCCACTTCGGCGCGAAGGTGGTGGTGTGGCCGGTGAGGTCCTGCACCAGCGGGCACGAGCCCGCGGCGCCGGTGCATCCGGGCAAGCCGGGCGCGAAGTGGTTGGCGGTGAAGATGCTGTCGAGGTAGGCGGCGCCGAAATCGAGCGACACGTGCTCGATCGGGCGCACGACGCCCTCTATCTCAGCGCCCCTGGCCCTGACGTCGCCCGCATTCCTCACGATGAAGGTCAGGCCGTTGAACGAGCGGTCCTGGAAGTTGTGCAGCTCGGTCTGGTAGAGGTCGGCGTTCAGCAGCAGCTTATGGTCGAAGAAGGTCGACTTCAGGCCCAGCTCGACGTCGTCCGAGGTCTCCGACTGGAAGGTGCGGTTGGCCGCGCCCAGCGCGACGGCGCCGCCGCCGTTGTTGAAGCCGCCCGACTTGTAGCCTGTCGAGTAGCTGAGGAAGGTCATCACATCGGAGTTGATCTTCCAGGTCAGGTTGGCGCGCCAGTTCGGGCGGGAGTCGCTGAACGACAGCGCGGTCTTCTCCGGCGCCCTAAGCACGCCAGCGCCGACGAAGGGGTTGATGACCGTCTGATTGAAGGCGCCCGACTTGCTGTCGTGCGTGTAGCGCCCGCCCAGCGTCAGCGTCAGGGCGTCGGTCAGGTTGAAGTCGGCTTGCGCGTAGCCAGCATAGCTGGTCGCGTGCTGGGAGAAGACGCCATTGGTGGCGCCGATCGCCGGGGCGGCCTGGCAGGGCCCGATGAAGGCGGGCTTCAGCACGCCGTAGACGAAGCTGCAGAGCTGCGAGCCGACGTCGAACACCTCGGTCGTGCCGTAGCTTTCGTTGAAGTAGTAGAGGCCGGCGACGTAGTCGAGGCGGCCGCCGAGCAGCTTGTCCTTCGGCGAGATCAGCTGCAGTTCGTGGCTCTGGCTGTTGCTGGTGAACGAGCCGTGGCGGTTCAGCAGGTCGAGCGGCGTGAACACCACGTCGCCGTCGGTCTGGGCGTCGCGCCACCAGTGGGCGCCGTCGATCAGCCGCAGTTCGTAGCCGTTGGCGACGTCCCATTTGAGGTCGCTGGTCAGGCCATACTGGCGGTCGGCCAGCGTCGGATTGTCGAAGCGCTGGATGGTGTCGAAGCCCGGGCCGGTCAGCTGCGAGAGCGGAATGGTGCTGCGGGCCGAGAAGTGCGCGATCTGCGTCGCCGAGGCGGTGGCGACGTCCGGCTGGCTGAGGTTGATGCCGTCGCCCTGCGTGTTGGCGTAGTCGGCGCGGCCGGTCCACTCGAGATTGTCGGTGATGCGGGCGCGCAGCGAGAGGCGGCCGCCGAAGGTGTTGCTGCGGCCGAGCACCTGGCCGGTCGCCGTGTCGTTGATGTAGCCGTTGGTGTGCTGGTCGAAGGCGGCGATGCGCGCGGCGAGCTTGTCTCCCATCGCCAGGTTGCCGATGCCCTCGAACTTGTATTCGCCGTAGTTGCCGACTTCTGCGGAGGCCTCGCCGCTGTCGCCGCTGAACTTCGGCTCGACGGTGGTGATCGAGATCGCGCCGACGGTGGCGTTGCGGCCGAACAGGGTGCCCTGCGGCCCGCGCAGCACCTCGACGTGGTCGACGTCGAGGAAGCTGGACAGGATGGCGCCGGGACGCGGGATGTAGACCCCGTCGATATAGGGCGCGACGCTGGGGTCGATGGCGGCGTTCGAGCCGGCGCCGATGCCGCGGATGCGGAAGTAGACGCCCGCCGACTGCGCCGTCGTGCTGAAGCTGAGGCTGGGCACCAGCTTCTGCAGGTCGGTGACGTCGGTGACGCCCTTGGCCTGCATCGCCGGGCCGGACACGGCGGCGATCGACAGCGGCACGTCCTGGACGTTCTCCGACCGCTTCTGGGCGGTGACGACGACGACGTCCGCCGTCGCGGCGGCGTCGGTCTGCGACGTGGCGGTCGCGTCGGCCGCGAAGGCGAGGCCGGGCGCGGCCGTCAGCATGGTCATGGACAGCAGTGCGAGCTTGCGGCTGATGCGGCCGCAGCCGAAGGCGCCCGGGGCCGGGCGCAGGATCGAAGATTGCAAGGCGTTCCCCCAAAGGAGCGCGCGGCCAATGATCGGCCGGCGCTTTAGCGGATGGCGAAGCTAGGTAGTGACTCCGCGATAAGCCTTTTCATTTGACGACAGGCGCTTGTCATTTCATGACAGGGTCCGTCGCCGCGGGGGACGCGCCTGGGAGGCAGCGTCGCATGGTCGCATACGTCCGAGCCGCCGCGCTTTTGAACTTTGTCGAGGTCGCGCGCCAGGTCGGCCTCGAGCCGATCGCCGCCGTGCGCGCCGCCGGGCTCGATCCGCGCGCCCTGTCCGAGCCGGAGATGCGGGTGCCGGCGGCCGACGTGGCCCAGCTGCTCGAACGGTCGGCCGAGGCGTCGGACTGCCCCACCTTCGCGCTCCGGATGGCCCGCTCGCGGCAGCTGGCCAACTTCGGCGCGGTCAGCCTGCTGATCACCCACCAGGCCACCCTGCGCGAGGCGCTGGCGACGGTCATCGAGTACCGCAACCTGCTGAACGAGTCGCTCGCCATGTCGCTCGAGGAGCACGGCGAGCTGGTGATCCTGCGCGAGGAGCTGGTGGCGGCGCCGGGGGCGCCGATGCGGCAGGCTTATGAGCTCGCCATCGGCGTCATCTTCCGGGTCTGCCACGCGCTGCTGGGCGGACGCTGGCGGCCCGAGAGCGTGCACTTCACCCACGCCGCGCCGCCCGACCTCGCCGTGCATCGCAGCGTGTTCGGCGCGAACGTCGAGTTCGGCAGCGAGTTCAACGGCATCGTCTTCCGCGCGGCCGACCTCGATCGGCCGAACCCGACCGCCGATCCGGCGCTGGCCGAGTACGCCAGGACCTTCGTCGAGAGCCTGCCGAGGGCGCAGGTCGGCTCGCTGGCGCGCGAGGTCTCCAAGGCGGTCTACCTGTTGCTGCCGGTGGGTCGCGCCTCGATCGTCCAGGTGGCGCAGGGCCTGGGCCTGCATCCCCGGACCCTGCAGCGTCGGCTGGCGGCCGAGGGCGAGGAATTCTCGCAGCTGGTGGACCGTGTCCGTCGCGACCTCGCGGTCCGCTACGTGGCCAACCCGGCCTACTCGCTGGCGCAGATCGCGCGGATGCTGGGCTACGGCCAGCACAGCTCGTTCACCCGCTGGTTCGCCGCCGAGTTCGGCGCGCCGCCCGCCGCCTGGCGCCAGCAGAACGGGCCGCCGCGGCTGGCGGACGCGGCGCCGCCCGCAAGCCCGTAACCCAAGGCCCGCGCCGGGCGTATAGTCGCTGTCGGCGCGCTTCGCCGTTGCAGGAGCAGACCATGGCCTTTCGCGTTTCCGCTCTCGCCCGCCGGATGTGGCAGCCGGTGCTGATCGGCGCCGCGGCGATCGCCCTCTTCGCCGGCCTCGCGCCCTGGCGCACGGTCGAGGGCGCGACGTTCCTCGCCCCCCCGAGCCTGCTGCCCGCCCCCGCCTACGACGCGCCAGCCGGCGACGTGGCGGTGCTATCAGGCGGCTGCTTCTGGGGGATGCAGGGCGTCTTCCAGCACGTGAAGGGCGTCAAGCAGGTGCTTTCAGGCTATGCCGGCGGCCAGGGCGCGACAGCCAACTACGAACTGGTCAGCACCGGGACCACCGGCCACGCCGAGTCGATCAAGATCAGCTTCGATCCGGCCCAGATCTCCTACGCCGCGATCCTGCGCATCTACTTCTCGGTCGCCACCGACCCGACCCAGGTGGGCGGCCAGTTCCCCGACGAGGGGACGCAGTATCGCGGCGAGATCTGGTATGCCAATCCGGCCCAGAAGCTGATCGCCGAGCGCTACATCGCCCAGCTGACCGCGGCCAAGGCGTTCCACCGCCCGATCACCACCCGCGTCGACGCCTACGCGGGCTTCTTCCCGGCCGAGGCCTATCACCAGGACTACCTCGTCCATCATCCCGGCGCGCCGTACATCGCGACCTACGACATGCCGAAGGTCGATGCGCTGAAGCGGTATTTCCCAACCGCGTGGCGCCCGGCGCCGGTGCTGGCGCTCGCCTCGCGTTGAGCGCGGCCCTGAGCTTGCTGGGCTGGCCGCCGGGGGGCGGTCAGCCGCCGTAGAGCCTGAGAGCCGCTAGCACCGCACCGATCAGCACCACGTAGGCGGCCGTGCAGCCGCCGACGAAGAGGTTGTCCAGCACCCGGTGGCGAGGGGCGGAGCGGTTGGCGTTCCACGTCGACATCGAACTCGAACTCCTCGGCGCTTTCGCGCGAAGCAAGCGCGACCTTCGCCCGGCGCCGTTGCCAGACTATGGCGGCATGGTGGCGAGACCGTTACGAAGCGGCTCTGGTTCGCGCCCTCACGAGATTGTGCGGACACGCGCCCCCCACCATCGGGAGAATCCCTGATGTCCGACGACGAGAGCCTCAGCGCATTCCAGCGCTTCGAGTTCACCGACCCTGAGCGGCGCTGGACGCGGCCGGTCTACCGGCGCGGCGCGGGGCCGGCGGTGATCGTGATCCACGAAATGCCCGGCCTGCACCCGCTGGTGCTGCGCTTCGCCTCTCGCGTGGCGGCCGCCGGAATGACGGTGTTCTGCCCGCACCTGTTCGGGGAGGCGGGAAAGCCGATCCGGCCGCTGAACGCGCTGGCGACCATGATCAGCGGGATCTGCATCCGCCGCGAGTTCGCGGTCTGGGCCTCCGATCGCTCGAGCCCGATCGTGGACTGGCTGCGGGCGCTTGCGCGGCAGGCGCACGCCGAGTGCGGCGGGCGCGGCGTCGGCGCGGTCGGCATGTGCTTCACCGGCAATTTCGCGCTGGCAATGATGACCGAGCCCGCGGTGGTCGCGCCGGTGCTCTCGCAGCCCTCGCTGCCGCTGCCGCTGGGGCCGGGCGGCAAGGCGCGCGGGGCCGGCATCGGCGCCTCGCCCGCCGAGATCGCCTGCGCGCGCCGCCGCCTCGAGGACGAAGACCTGACGATGATGGGCCTGCGCTTCCACGGCGATCCCTATGTGCCCGACGCACGCTTCGCCTCCTACGAGGCGGCGCTGGGCCCCCGGTTCGTCCCGGTGGAGCTCGACCCGAAGGACGCGGCGCCCAATCCGATGATGCCGCACCCGCACTCGGTGCTGACGATCAACCTGAAGGACGATGACCCGAGCGGGCCGACCAAGCTCACCGAGCAGCGGGTGATCGCCTTCTTCAAGCAACGGACGGCGGGACCGGGCGCCGCACCCGCCTCGCCTTGAGCTTGCCACGCCGCGCGGGCAAAACGCGCCCATGTCGACCATCCGCGTGAGCTGGAAACGGGCGTTCGCGGCGCTGGCGCTGGCGGCGGTGACGGGGCTCGCGGCCTGCGCCACCACGCAGCGGATCACCGCGGCCAACGACGTGCACGCCCTGCTGGTCGCCATCCGCGACGACGATCACGCCGCCTTCGACGCCCACATCGACCGGACCGCGCTGGAGCACGAGCTGGAGGGCCGCATCCTGGAGCGCACACAGACGCCGGCCGCCAACGATGCGGTGCGCGCGCTGGGCGCGCTCTTCGCCCATCCTATGGCGCGGCTTGCCGGCGACACGCTGCTGAGGCCCAGCGTCTTCCGCGCAGTCGCGGAGTACTACGGCTACAAGCCGGGAACCCCGATCCCGAACCAGCTGGAGATCGCCGGGGCGCTGAGGGCCCTGCCAGACGGCCGGGTCTGCGCGGCGAAGGGACGGGGTGGCCCGTGCCTGATCAGCTTCGCCGACGAGGACGGCGTCTGGAAGCTGGTGAGTTTCGATGGCGACATCAATCAGCTTCGCCTGCCGGGGTAGAAGGCCGCCATGCTCCGCTTTGTCCGTTCAGCGTTCGCGGCGCCTGCGGCGCTCGCCGTGCTTTGCGCGCTCGCCGCCGCCGGCCCGGCCGCCGCGGCGGTGCGGATCTTCTCCTACGATCCGGCCAACGACGCGACCCGCCGCGTCGCTGGCGACCTCACGTTCGAGTTCAATCAGCGCCTGATCTTCACCACCGTGCTGAACATCCACTCGACCGAGGGCGAGGCGAGCGCGGACTTGCGGCCTGCCGACGAGCGTGCGCTCGGCCCCGGCGGCCTCTCGCGCATCATCGGCGCCAACGCCCAGGAGCGCGACCTCTACGAGGTGGAGCCGAAGGCCGAGGGCGTCGAGCTGATCCGCGCGTTCTGCCCGGGCTCGCATCGCGCCTGGCTGGCGTTCGGCCGGCTGGTCGAGGCGCGGCCGCTGCGCGTGCAGGTGATCGGCGATGATCCTTCCGGCGGCCCGGCGCGGCTCTGCCACACCTTCCAGTTCGAGTTCCGCGGCGAATGGAAGCTGCCGGGCCGCGATGGCGTGCCCGCCAGGGAGTTGCTGCAACCCCCCAGCGGGCTGCTGCAATAAGGGCCGCATCCCTGCGGGAGACGCGCTACTTGGTCAGCGTCACCCGGCCGCTGGTATAGTTCGAGCCGACGCCGGCCGGCACCGGAACGGTCGAGCCGGCGTAGTTGGCGTTGATGACCAGGTTGGGGCTGCCGGTCAGCTGCAGCGCCTGGGCGACGACGACGGTCCAGGCCGCCTGGTCGTTCACCGTGTTCCCCGCGCCGGTCACCTGCAGGGTGGCGTCGGGCACGTAGATCGCCCCCTCCAGCTGGCGGGCCGCGTCGGACGAGATCACGAAGGTGTTGGTGTTGGTCCGCGTGGTGGCGATCACGAAGCCGGCGTAGGTCCCGCTCTGGCGGCCGGAGAGCTTGATGGTCGCATTGTCCTTGAAGGCGAACGAGGCGTCGTCGTTGAAGACCAGGACGACGTTGGCGCCGGTCAGGGTCGAGTTGTCCTGCATCGTCAAGACGCCCTTGGCGAAATAGTATTCGCCCGGCAGCAGCTGCACCGTCGCGCCGTTGCGGACCGTCAGGTTGCCGCAGTGCGTGCCCGGCAGCAGCAGGTTGACGCCGACGTCGTAGACCAGGTCGAGCGGGTTGCAGAGGCCCAGCAGCGGCGGGTTGAAGGTCATCGAGGCGAACGGGTCGGCGATCGGCGGCGCGCCGGTCTGCGGCGTCGGAGTGATTGGACCGGACGCTGTCCCGGCCGCCTGGGCGAGCGCGGCGGTCAGGTTCGCGCCGGCATCGGCGGTGAGGTCGCCGTTCGACTGCACGAGGCAGCTTGCCGCGCTCATCTGCGAGGTGTTCTCGACCTGGATGTCGCCGGGGGCGGCAGCGCCCGAGGCCAGCACACAGAGCGGCGCCTCGCCAAGCGTCGAGGCCGTCGCCTGTGCGTGCAGGCTCCAGCCGCCCGGCGGCAGCAGGTTGCCGAAGAACGAGGGACGCGAGCCGCCGATCGCCACCGTCACGCTGGAACTGTCCTGGGCGATCGTGGTGGTGACCGTGACGTGGTCCTGGCTGGAGATCTGGCCGAGCTGGCCCATCGCGTAGTCCTGCGAGCGCGCCGTGATGCCGGCGTTGCTGGCGACTCCCAGCTGCTTGGCCATGGCGAGCGCGGTGGAGTCGGCGGCGTCCTGCAGCGCCGAACGGTCGGCGTTGACGGCGGCAAGGTCGATGGCGCCGCACGCGAGCAGCGCCACGGCCGGCACGACCAGCGCCGCGATTGTCGTTATCCCGCCGCGCGCGTCGCCCCAGAAGCGCCCCGCGACGCGCCACCAGCGCGCCGCCCCGAGGGCTGGTTCAGGCGGCCTCGACCTGGTCATCGCTTCTGAGCGCCGCGTCGACCGTGCGGGCGAAGGCGACCGCGGCCGGCCGCAAGGCCGGGTCGCGGGCCAGCGCCGTGGCCACGAAGCGCGTCCCGTGGGCCGCCAGTCGGGCGACCATCGCATGGGCGTTGGCGCGCTCGGCGGCCAGCGTCTTCTCGTTCATGGCGCTGCGGTGCACGTAGCGCAGCTGGTGGCTGAGCAGGCGCCAGTTCAGCGGCTTGACGACGAACGAGGTGGCGCCCACCGCGAACGCGCGGTCAACCGCCTCGACATCCTCGCGGCCGGTGACCACGATCACCGGCAGGTCGCGGAACTTCGGGTCGGCGCGCAGCGACTCCAGCACCTGGAAGCCGTCCATCTCCGGCATGTCGAGATCGAGCAGAACGAGGTCCGGCGGCTCGCCGGCGATCGCGGCCAGCGCGGCGCGTCCGTCGGCGGCCGTATCGACGCTCGCGCGGTCGGTCGCCAGGTTCACGACGGCGAACTCCCGCAAGATCGGGTCGTCGTCGACGTAGAGGATGCGGACGGCCTCACGGAGCACGTAGAAGAACGGCCCGGCGTCATCCGGATTAACCGACATGGCAGACCGCTGATTGGGGGCCCCAGGAGAAGCCCGACAGTTAAGCCGCGAGTCATTAATCCCGCGTAACCCCAAGCGGTTGGCCGGTCGGGGGGCGGTTCAAGGGCGTGGGCGCAGCGGCGGTGAAATCGACGGGAGGACGACGCCGCTCGATCCGGGGCAAGCTGACCCTCCTGGTGCTGGCGTCGGTCGGCGCGGCGGTGGCGCTGGTCACCGCGGTGCTGGCCTGGCGCGAGAGCTATCGCGAGACCCACGACGCCTACGACCGGCTCTCCAGCATCGCCCAGCTGACGGCCGCGACGAGCGAGGAGGCGGCCGCCCAGGGCGACCGCGCGCGAGCCTACGCGGCGCTGCGGGTGATCGCGGTATTGCCGGACGTCAGCTACGCCCGCATCGAGCGGCCGGACGGCTCGCTGCTCGCCGAGACCGGCGCCGGCGTGCGGCTGAGCCGCGACGCTGACCGGCGCGGCGGGCGAGCACGCCTCGATCGCGGCGCTGGTCGGTTCGCACACCGCCGAGGTGACCGCGCCGATCCTCTACGGGCGCCAGACGGTCGGCCGTGTCGTCATGCTGGGCAAGCTGGGCGACGGCGGCGCCCTGCTGTTCTCGAGCCTGCTGCTCAGCCTTGGCGCCGGCCTGGCGGCGGCGCTGGCCGGGCCTGGCGGTGGCCGCGCGGATGCAGCGGCGCATCGCCGGACCGGTGGTGGCGCTCACCGAGGCCATGCAGGCGGTGCGCGATGAGCCACGACTATGGGCTGGGCGCCGACGTCGCGGCCGACGACGAGGTCGGCGACCTGGTGGCCGGCTTCAACGACATGCTGGCCGAGATCCGCAGCCGCGACAGAGCCATCGCCGAGCACATGGCGGGACTGGAGGAGACCGTCGCCGAGCGCACGGCCGACCTGAAGGTCGCCAAGGAGGCGGCCGAGGCCGCCAGCGTCGCCAAGAGCGACTTCCTGGCCACCATGAGCCACGAGATCCGCACGCCGATGAACGGCGTCATGGTGATGGCCGAGATGCTGGCCGCCGGCGAGCTGCCGCCCAAGCAGCGCCGCTTCGCCGAGGTGATCGCCAAGTCGGGCGCGTCACTGCTGGCGATCATCAACGACATCCTGGACTTCTCGAAGATCGAGGCGGGCAAGCTGGAGCTGGAGGCCGCGCCAGCCGATCCGGCGGAGATCGTCGAGGACGTGCTGGCGCTCTTCTGGGAGCGCGCCCGCGCCAAGCGGCTGGACCTTGCCGCCCACATCGACCCGGCGACGCCGGCGCTGATCGAGGCCGACCCCACGCGGCTGCGCCAGGTGATCGGCAACCTGGTCAACAACGCCATCAAGTTCACCGAGACCGGCGCGGTGATGGTGCAGGCCGCGCCGCACGAGACGCCAGGCGGCCCGATCCTGCGCATCGCCGTGCGCGACACCGGCATCGGCATCCCGAAGGACAAGATCGCGGGCCTGTTCGAGGCTTTCACCCAGGCCGACCAGTCGACGACGCGCCGCTTCGGCGGCACCGGCCTGGGGCTGGCGATCTGCCGGCGCCTCGCCGAGGCGATGGGCGGACGGCTGGTGGCGGACAGCGAGGTCGGCAAGGGCTCGGTGTTCGCGCTCGACCTGCCGATGAAGGCGCTGGCGCCGGCCCCGGAGTGGCCGCAGCTGCACGGCGAGACCGCCGGGCTGGGCCTCGCCGGCCCCGCCACCCGCGCCGCCGTGCAGCGCTACCTGAAGGCCGCGGGGATCAAGGCCAGCCCGCTCGGCGGCGACGAGATCCCGGGGCTGCTGGTCGCCGAGCCGGCGGCGCTGAAGGGCAGGGCCCGCAACCGCGCGCCGGTGATCTGCGTCGGCGAGTACGGCGAGACGCAAGCCCAGGCGCTGCTCGCCGCCGGCCAGGCCGACCTCGTTCTGGTGCAGCCGCTGCGCCGCCGCGAGCTGGCCGCCGCGCTCGCCCAGATCGCCGCCGGCGCGCCGCTCAGCGAGACCCAGCTCGACGCCGGCCGCGCCGGACGGCGACGCGCTGCCCAGCTTCGCAGGCCGCAAGATCCTGGTCGCCGACGACAGCGCGGTGAACCGCGAGGTGGCGCTGGAGGCGCTCTCGCAGCTCGGCTGCGCGGTCACTCTGGTCGAAGACGGCCGCGCTGCGGTCGAGGCGGCGCTCGCCACGCCCTTCGACCTGGTCCTGATGGACGCCAGCATGCCGGAGATGGACGGCTACGAGGCGACCCAGGAGATTCGCCGCCAGGAAGCCGAGGCGGGCTCGAGGGCCACGCCGATCGTGGCGCTGACCGCCCACGTGGTCGGCTCGGCCGCCGACCGCTGGCGCGAGGCGGGCATGAACGGCATGCTCTCCAAGCCGTTCACGCTGGCCGCGCTGGCCGCCAAGCTCGCCGAGTTCGTGGCGCCTGCCGCTGCTGCCCCGCCCCGCCGCCAAGCCTTCCGCAAGCGCTCGCGAGCGCCGCCGCGCCGCAGCGCGCACCGACGCAGGATCGCACGTCCGTCGCCACGGCGACGGTCACGGCGGCCGCCGACCTGCTCGATCCGCAGGTCACCACCGAGCTGGCCAGGCTGGCGGCGGCCGGCAAGACCGACTTCGTCGACCGCATCCGCCGCCTCTACCGCGAGAATGCGCCGCAGGCGGTCAAGGCGCTGATCGCCGCCTGCACGGCCGGCGACGCCGACGCGGCGGCCAGAGCCGCCCACGCGCTGAAGTCGATGAGCCTCAACATGGGCGCCCGGGTCGTCGCCGAGAGCGCCGCGCGCATGGAGGCCCAGGCCCGCGACCTTTCGGTGGTCAACGTCGACCAGGCCCAGATCGTCCACCGCCAGCTGCTCGCCACCCTCGACGTGCTGGAGGGCTATCCGCCGGAGCTGAAGGTGACCGAGGCGGCCGCGCCCGACGAGGAGGCGCTGCTCGCGGACCTGCGCAAGGCGATCGAGGCCGACGAGCTGACGCTGGTCTACCAGCCGCAATACGACCGCGAAGGCGACACCATCACCGGCATCGAGACGCTGGTCCGCTGGACCCATCCGGAGCGCGGCTTCGTCAGCCCCGCCTTCTTCATCCCGATCGCCGAGCGCTACGGCGTCATCGGCCAGGTGACCCACTGGGTGCTGAACCGCGCCATGAGCGAGACCCGCGACCTCGGCGACTTCACCATCGGCTTCAACGCCTCGGCGGTGGAGTTCGCCGACCCGTCGTTCGTCGACGAGCTCGCGGTGCTGATCGCGCGGGCCGGCTTCGACCCCAAGCGGCTGGAGATCGAGGTCACCGAGACCGCGGTGCTGGCCGAGGAGGACGAGGTGCGCCGCAACATGGCGCGCCTGCACGACCTCGGCCTGAAGATCGCGCTCGACGACTTCGGCGTCGGCTACTCGTCCCTGAGCCACCTGCAGGCTCTTCCCGTTCGACAAGCTGAAGATCGACCGCGCCTTCATCACCGGCTGCGCCGAGAACGTGCAGTCGGCCACCCTCGTCCACGCGGTGGTCTCGATCGGCCGCGCGCTCGGCATGAAGGTGGTGGCCGAGGGGGTCGAGACCGAGGCGCAGCGCAAGTTCCTGAAGGTGGCCGGCGTGCACGCCATGCAGGGCTACCTGTTCGCCAGGCCCGAGCCGGTCGAGGCGCTGAAGGCGCGTCTGGCCGCGATGAGCGCGCCCGAGGCGATGCGCGCCTAAGGCGGATTTGAACACCGCGCCGCCCCCCGCGTTAACTCAACCGTCACCTGGGAGACATTCACCGATCATGCGCGGACGACCCACCTGGCAGGGCCACCTGAAGCTCTCGCTCGTCAGCTGTCCGGTGGCGCTCTATTCGGGCGTGCGGCGGGCCGGCGACGTGCACTTCAACATGCTGTCCGCCAAGACCCACAACCGCATCCGGATGATCCCCACCGACCCGGAGAAGGGGCCGATCGATCGCTCGGACATCGTCAAGGGCTACGAGATCGACAAGGACCGCTACGTCATCGTCACCGACGAGGAGATCAAGTCCGTGCGGCTCGAGAGCACCCGCACGATCGACATCGAGCGCTTCGTCGACGTGGCCGACATCGACCGCATGTACTGGAACGAGCCCTATTTCCTGCTCCCCGACGGCAAGATGGCGCTGGAGGCCTACGCGGTAATCCGCGAGGCGATGAAGCGCACCGACCGCATCGCGCTGGGCCGCGTCGTCATGCACACCCGCGAGCGGCTGATGGCCATCGAGCCGCGCGACGAAGGGCTGATCGCCTACACCCTGCGCTCGAAGGACGAGGTCCGTGACGCGGCCGAGGCGTTCGAGGATGTCCCGGCGACGAAGGCCGATCCGGCCATGGTGGAGATCGCCGAGAAGATCATCGCCCAGCTCTCCGGCCCGTTCGATCCCTCCAAGTTCACCGACCGCTACGAAGAGGCGCTCAGGAAGCTCATCGCCCAGAAGCAGAAGGGCAAGGGCCGCGTCGCCGAGGTCGAGGAGCCGGAGGACACCAAGGTGATCGACCTGATGGCGGCGCTCCGCAAGAGCCTCGGCGAGGGCGCCGGCGCCCGCCGCCCGCCCGCCGCGTCGAAGCGCAAGACCACCCGCAAGGCGCCGGCGCGGAAGCGGGCCTGAGCCCGCGTCCCTCCCCAGGAAGGCCCCAGGAGGGGAGGGATACCCGACTTGCAATCTGGCGCACCGCGAACGATAGTTCCGCTCGCCGAAAGGGGAGACCCCCGCATGCTGGGAATCGCTCGCTAGCGCATCCGTCGCCCGACCCGCCCGTCCGCGGCCGGTCGCACCTGCATGCCCATTCGGACCTCTCGATGGCGTTCCTTCGCAACGACGCGGTCAACCGCGTCATCGTCCACACTGGCGTCAAAGCCCTCGCCGAGAGCGCGGGCGGCGTCTTCTTCTTCGTCTACCTGCTGAAGGCCGGCCTCACGGTCGAGGCCGCCTTCCTCGCCCAGGCGGCGATCTTCACCCTGCGCTTCGCGCTCAGGCCGGCGATGCTGCCGCTGGCGGTGCGCTTCGGCGTCTTGCCGCTCTACATCGCCGGCGCGCTGCTGATGGCGCTGCAGTACCCGCTGCTGACGCTGGTGCACGGCGTCGGCCCGGCGCTCGCCGTCGTCTGCGCGGCGGCCGGCGTCGGCGAGCTGGTCTACTACCTCGCCGGCAACGCCTACTGGGCGATGGTCGGCGACATCGAGCATCGCGGGCAGCAGACCGCGGCGCGCGAGTCGCTGGTCGCCGTCGTCGGCATCGTCGGGCCGCTGGCCGGCGGCGCGGCGCTGACCCGGTTCGGGCCGGGGCCGGCGTTCGCGGCCGTGGGCCTCGTGCAGGCGCTGGCGGCGCTGCCGCTGATCGGCCTGCCGAACGTTGCGGTGCCCGCGAGGGCGCCCGGCGCGTTCCGGGCCGCCCGCGCCGGCTTCATCCTGATCGCCACCGACGGCTGGTTCGACGTCTGCTACATCCACGTCTGGCAGATCGCCCTCTTCCTGGCGCTGGCCCAGAGCTTCACCAGCTATGGCGGGGCGATGGCGCTGGCGGGGCTGGCGGCCGCGGTCGCCGGCCTCTTCCTCGGCCGCCACATCGACGCCGGCGGCGGACGCCGGGCGGTCAGCGTGACGTACGGCCTTGCCGCGGCGGCGGTGATCCTGCGGGCCGCCAGCCTCGGCTCGCCCTGGCTGGCGGTGGCGGCGAACGCGGTGGGCGCGATGCTCTGGCCGCTGCTAGGACCCACCCTCGGCGCCTGCAGCCACAACCTCGCCAAGGCCTCGCCCTGCGCCTTCCGCTTCCACATGGGGACCGAGGGCGGCTGGGATGTCGGCGCGGTCGCCGCCTCGCTGGCCGCCGCGGCGCTCGTCCAGTTCGGCGCGCCGCTGACCGTGCCGCTGCTGATGGCGCTGCTGGGCGTGGCCGGCAGCGTCGCCTTCCTGCGGCGCTACTACGCCGGCCTGATCGGCGTTCCGGCGAGCGAGGCGGCCCGATGAGCCCGCCGCCCGACCGCCCGCGCATCGACGCCGAGCTTGTCCGCCGGCTGGGGTCCGAGGCGGCCCTGCAACTGGTGAGGCTCGCGACCAAATCTCCGGCCGCCGTCGTTTTCGGCGCAGTGCTGCTTGCGCCAGACCCCGCGGATATCGACCCCGCAAACAAGTGGCAGGATGTTCCGGGCCACCCCGGCCTTCGCTATCGGCAGCTGAAGTTCCAGCCGGACGCTGCCGGGCGAGCCGCCGTTTCCCTACTCGGGCTGCCAGATGCCGTGGATCTCCTATCTGAGCGCCGAGCGGGCGGCCTCGCTTGGCCCGCTGCCGGATCTCATCACTGAGCGCACGCCCGACGGCGGTCTGCTGATGAGCTCGACCACCGACAAGTTCGACCCGACCAACCGCGAGCACATGCGGCGGTCGCGGCACATGGCCGAGATCATGATCGAGCACGCTGGCAATCCGGACTGGTAATGGTCGATCAGCCCAGCTTCCGGATCGCGTCGCGCAGCGGCCGCGGCGCCTCATCGTAGCCCTCCCACGCATCCGATTTCGCGAGCAGCGCCGGCGCGGTGCGTAGCGTGTAGCGCTTGGGGTCGAGGCCCTTCTTCACCTGCGACCAGGTCAGCGGCATCGAGACCGGGCGCCGGGGCGGGCGCGGGGGGAGAGCGGGGCGACGGCGGTCGACATGCGGTCGTTGCGCAGATAGTCGAGGAAGATCTTCCCGCCGCGCTTGGCCTTGGCCATGTTGACCAGGAAGCGGTCCGGCGCGTCGGCCGCCAGCCGCTCGCACACTTCGCGGGCGAAGGCCTTGGCGGTCGGCCAGTCGAGCTTCGCGTCGCGGGTCAGGGGCGTGACCACATGCAGCCCCTTGCCGCCGGTGGTCTTGCAGAAGCTGACCAGCCCCAGCGCCGCCAGCCGCTCGCGCATCGCCTTGGCGGCCTCGACCACGGCGTCGAACGCCACGTCGGGGGCGGGGTCGAGGTCGAACACCAGCCGGCCGGGCCGCTCCGGTTCGTGCGGCCAGCAGTTCCAGGGGTGCAGCTCGACGCCGCCCCACTGGGCCACGGCCGCCAGCCCCTCGATGCGGTCGATGGCGACGTAGGGCTGCCGATCGCCGGAGACGATCATTACCTCGAGCAGCGATGAGGTCCCCTTGCTGGCGTGACGCTGGAAGAAGCGCTCGCCGCCGATGCCGTCCGGCGCGCGGACGATCGAGCAGGGGCGCCCCGTGATGTGCGGCAGCATCCAGGGGCCGACCGCCTCGAGATATCGGGCCAGCTCCAGCTTGGTGATCGGGCGGCCGTCGCCGTCGTCGGGCCAGAGCGCCTTGTCGGGGTGGGAGATCGTGACGCCCATCACGACGCTCGCCCCCGGCTTCTTCGGCGCGGCGCGGGCCATAGCGGGCGCGGGCTCGGCGAGCGGCTCGGTCACCGGCGCGGGGTCCTCCGGCGTCACCTCGGCGGCGGGCTTGTCAGCGCGCAGGCCCTTGAAGGCGGCCTGGCGGACGAGGCCGTCGCCGGTGAAGCCGGCGTACTCGATCTCCGCCACCAGCGCCGGTCTCGTCCAGTGCACGCCGGCGCCGGCTTTCGGCGCGCTCGGGCCGGTGAAGGGCGAGGTCTTGACCTCTTTCGCCTTCAGCGCCGGCAGCAGCCGCTCCAGCTTTTGCTTGCCGAACCCGGTCCCGACCCGGCCGAGGTGGATCAGCTTGCCGCCCCGCCAGGCGCCGACGATCAGCGAGCGGAAGTGGGCGCCGGTGGTCGTCCAGCCGCCGATCACCACCTCGTGGCCGGCGCGGCACTTGGCTTTCGTCCAGTCGCCGCCGCGGCCGGAGCTGTAGGGCGCGGCGAGCCGCTTCGAGACGATGCCCTCCAGCGACATGCTGCACGCCGACTTCAGCACCGCATCGCCCGCCGCCTCGAAGTGCTCGACATAGCGGATGCGCTGGGCGGCGCGGCCCTTCAGGGCGCCGAGCAGGTCCTTCAGCCGCGCCTTGCGGTCCTTCAGCGGCAGCTTCCGCAGATCGCGGCCCTCGGCGAAGACGATGTCGAAGACGAAGTAGACCAGCGGCGCGGTGTCGCCCGACGAGAGCGCGGCCTGCAACGCCGCGAAGTCCGGCGCGCCGTCGTGGTCGAGCGCGACGATCTCGCCGTCGATGACGGCGTCGGCGAGGCCTGCGCCGGCCTCGGCGATCTCGGGGAACTTCTCCGTCCAGTCGAGGCCCTTGCGGGTGCGAAGCCGCGCCGCGCCGCCCTCGATCCGCATCTGCAGCCGGTAGCCGTCGAACTTGACCTCGTGCGCCCAGCCGGCGCCCTGCGGCGGGCGATCGACCAGCGTCGCGAGCTGCGGCTCGACGAACTTCGGCATCTGCGCGACGGCGGCGCCTGCGGCTGCGCGGCCGACGGAAGCTATCTCGCCCACTGGGTCGTCCTCCTTGTCGTCCGAAGCGTCGTCGCGGTTGGATCGCCACACCGCATCGGCCTTGCCGGCCGCCATGCGGATGAACGGCTTCGGCGCGCGGCCCTTGCCGGCGGCGATCTGCGCCATCGAGCGGCCGGAGGCCACCGAGCGGTCCTCGCTGAGCACGTCTTCCTCGTCGTGGCTGCGCGCGGCTGGGTCGCGGTGCTTGATCAGCAGCCAGTTGTGGCGCTTCTCGCGCTCGCGGTCCTTCAGCCGCACAAGCACCCAGCCGCCGTGCAGCTTCTGGCCCTCCAGCACGAACTTCAGCTCGCCCTGCTTCAGCGCCTGCTCGGGATCGGCCCCGCCCTCCGGCGCCCAGTAGCCGCGGTCCCACAGCATCACCGCGCCGCCGCCGTATTCGCCCTCCGGGATCACACCCTCGAAGTCGCCGTAGTCGATCGGGTGGTCCTCGACCTCGACCGCCAGGCGCTTGTCGGCCGGATCGAGCGAGGGCCCGCGCGTCACCGCCCAGGACTTGAAGACCCCCGCGGCCTCGAGCCTGAGGTCATAGTGCAGGCGGCTCGCCGCGTGCTTCTGGATCACGAAGCGCAGGCGCGCCGATGCGGGGGCGCGCGCCTCGCCGCTGGGCTCGGCGGTGCGGCTGAAGTCGCGCTTGGCGCGGTATCTCGCAAGCTTGGATGAGGGCATGGCCGCCTTGATCGCGCTAGAGGCGTCATGGGAAACGTCGCGCCGCCAAGCCGGTTTCTGCAAGGCCGAAAGCGCCGCGAAAGGGCAAGCCATGACGACCCCAGAGCCAACGCCGATCGAAGACATCCTGGCGACCGGACCGGTGCTGCCGGTGGTCGTCATCGACGATCCGGCCCACGCGGTCCCGCTGGCCAGGGCGCTGGTGGCCGGCGGGGTGCGGGCGATCGAGATCACCCTGCGCACCGAGCGGGCGCTGGAGGCGGTGCGCGCCATCGCCGCCGAGGTCCCGGACGCCATCCCCGGCGTCGGCACGGTGCTGACCCCGGCCGACTTCGACGCGGCGGCCGCGGCGGGGGCGAAGTTCGCCATCTCGCCGGGCGCCACGCCCGCGCTCCTGGACGCCGCCTGGGCCTCGACGCTGCCCTACGTCCCGGCCGTGCAGACGGCGAGCGAGCTGATGAGCGTCATGGAAGCCGGCTTCACGGTCGCCAAGTTCTTCCCGGCCGCGCAGGCGGGCGGCGTCGAGGCGCTGAAGGCGTTCGCTGGGCCGTTCCCGGCCATGCGCTTCTGCCCGACCGGCGGCGTCGATGCGCAGAGCGCGCTCACCTACCTCGCTTTGCCGAACGTGATCTGCGTCGGTGGCTCGTGGATCGCCCCGCGCGCGGCGATCGCCGCCGGCGACTTCGGGAAGATCGAGCAGCTGGCGCGGGCGGCTTCGGCGCTGAGGGCGGCGCGGCCGCTGCAGCGGGCGGGGTAGGTCGATCACCGATCAGCGTCGTGGGGGCGCAAAGCGAGTGGACACCCGTCCGGAGTGGGCTGGCTACTTCGGCGCCCTTCGCCAGAAGACGCCGGTGCGGGCGACGCAGCGGGCGGGGAGGTCCTTGGCGCCCGCCTCGGCGTAGCCCAGGCCCTCCATCAGCTCGGCGGTGAGCTTCTGGGCGGTGGGCACGGCGGCCTCGTTGCGGCGGTAGGTCTCGCCGAGCTCCTCGTGCATCAGGACGTCGATGCCGGCCATCGCCGGCAGGCCGTCGAGCGTCGCCTCCACCGCAGCGGCTCTCGCGCGCGGCTCGGCCATGATCGCGCGCATGCGCTCCAGCAGCTCGTCGCCGTCGGCCAGCGGCTCCGGCTCGGCGTAGGGCAGGCCCAGGAGCTCGATGGCGCGCGCCAGGTGGTTGCCCTCGGCCGAATGCAGCGCCTTGGCGCGCTTCCAGACCGCATAGCGCTCGTTCTGGCTGCGGGCGCGCAGCCAAGAGCGGGTGACGCCGCCGATGAAGACTTCCTCGTCGTTCATGGCCCCGAACTAAGGCGCCGGGCGGCGGGTCTTCAAGAGGGCGCGACGTCTGGCGCAGCTTGCAGGACCGGCTCGGGCGGCGCGGCAAAGCCGCCCAGCGCCGCCTCGATCGCCTCGGCGATGGCGAGGACGCGGTAGTCGCCGCCGCGCGGGCCGATCAGCTGGGCGCCGACCGGCAACCTGCCGACCGCCGTGTCATCGGGGATGCGGCCGACCGGAATGGCGGTGGCCGGCAGGCCGCAGGCGGTGGCGAGCGCGATCCAGCGCAGCAAGGCGAGATAGGGCGCGCTCTTGCCGTCCGACAGCGTGATTGAGCGCTTTTCGAATGGGCTGTGATCGTGGGGGAAGGCGGGGATCGGGCCGACCGGCGCCAGGATGGCGTCGAAGCGGTCGAAGAGGGTGCGCGCCTCGACGGCGAGCCGGGCGCGCACCTCGTTGGCGGCCATCCATTCGAGGTGGCTCTGGGTGTAGGCGAGCGCCAGCGCGGGGCCGGAGTTGGCTCCGGCGCCCATTGAGAGCGCGATCTTCGCGACCGGCCGGATGCGCTGCATCTGCTTCAGCGTGGCGGGCGGCAGGTCCTCGGCGAGCACGCCGGCCAGCAGCGTGCGGTAGGACGCGAGCAGCGCCGCGCAATCGACCGGGCTGGTGATCGGCGTCACGACGGCGCCCTCACGGGCTAAGTCGCCGGCGAAGGCCTCGACGCGCGCCTTCACCTGCGGATCCAGCACGAACTCCGGCTGCTCGGTCCAGAGCCCGATCTTCAGTCCCTTCAGCGGCGGCGGCGCCTGGCCGCCCGAGCCGACGCCGCCTTCCAGCACGCTAAGCAGCAGGCGCAGGTCCCGCGCCGAGCGTGCCATCGGGCCCACCACGTTTAGATCGCGCTCGGCGAGCGCGCCCGGCCGCGGCGGCACATGGCCGAGCTGGGAGACGAGGCCCCAGGTCGGCTTGTGCGAATAGACGCCGCAGAACGAAGCCGGCGTTCTGAGCGAGCCGCCGATGTCCGAGCCGATCTCCAGCGCGGTGATCCGCGCCGCCAGCGCCGTCGCCGCGCCGCCAGACGAGCCGCCGCAGGTTCGGGTGAGGTCCCAGGGGTTGTTGGTGGTCCCGTAGAGCGCGTTGAAGGTCTGGAAGTCGCCGGCCATCACCGGCGTGTTGGTCTTGCCCCAGATCACCGCGCCGGCCTGGCGGGCGTGGGCGATTGAGGCCGCGTCCGGCCGCGATCCGTGCCGGAACGCGTCCAGCCCCGAGGAGGCCGGCATGCCCTCGACATCGAAGGTGTCCTTGATGGTCATCGGCAGGCCGGCGAGCGTCCCCAGCGCATCGCCCTTGGCGCGATGGTCGTCGATGGCCCGCGCCCGTTCGACGGCCCGCGTCGGGTCGCGGGCGACGACGGCGTTCAGCGCCCGGTTGGCCGCCTCGTGACGCGTCAGCGTCGCCTCGAGCAGCTCCAGCGCGCTGATCCGTTTGGCGGCGAGGGCGGCCAGCTGGCCGGTCGCATCGAGCTTCAGGATGTCGTCCATTGCCTCACCCCCGAAAGCCCAGCACGTCCTGCATGTCGTAGAGCCCTGGCGGCTTGCCGGCGACCCAGAGGGCCGCGGCGATCGCGCCGCGGGCGAACAGCGAGCGGTCGCGGGCCGAGTGCTTCAGCGTCAGCACCTCGTCGTCGGAGGCGAACACCACCTCGTGCTCGCCGACCAGGCCGCCGGCGCGCATCGCGGAAAAACCGATCGCGCCCTCGGGCCTTGGCCCGGTGATGCCTTCGCGGGCCGCGAGCCTCGCCTGGCCGAAGCCGACGCCGCGGCCGCGCGCCGCCGCCTCGCCCAGCATCAGCGCGGTGCCGGACGGCGCGTCGACCTTGCGGCGGTGGTGGGCCTCGAACACCTCGACGTCCCAGTCGGCCGCCGGCAGCTGGCGGGCGACCTGCTCGACGACGCCGACCAGGATGTTGAGGCCGAGTGAATAGTTGCCGGCGCGCACGATCGGAACCTTCGCGGCCGCCGCCTTCAGCCGCGCGTCCTCCGCCTCGGTCCAGCCGGTCGCGCCGACCACCAAAGCCGGGCCGCCGCGCGCCGCCGCCGCCTCGGCGAGCGCCGCCGAGGCGGCCGGGATCGTGAAGTCGATCACCACGTCGCAGGCGTCGACATCGTCGGCGCGGGCGAGCGTCAGCGCGCCGGCCGTCTGGCCCTCGGTCCCGGGCAGGTCGAACGCCAGCACGACCGCGGCGTCCGCGCGCCCCTCCAGCGCCGCGGCCACCGCGCGGCCCATGCGCCCGAGCGCCCCGGCGACGCCGACCTTGAGCGGCTTGTTCTCGGACGCCATCGCTCTTTCGCCGCTCCCAAAGGCCCGCAAGGCGGCGCAAACTAGCAGAGACGCCGCTTCGCGCTACGCTTGGCCTTTGCCGCGCGCCGCTCTAGGGATGGCGCCCCAAACCTGAGCCAGAAAGCCAAGACCGCCGCATGAGCGACGCAGAGACGCACCTTCACCGACGACGAGGCGCTGGCGTTCCACAAGGAGCCCACGCCAGGCAAGATCGCCATCATCGCCACCAAACCCATGGCGACGCAGCGCGACCTGTCGCTGGCCTACTCGCCGGGCGTCGCCGTGCCGGTGCTGAAGATCGCCGAAGATCCTGACAGCGCCTACGACTACACCTCCAAAGGCAACCTGGTGGCGGTGATCACCAACGGCACCGCCATCCTGGGCCTGGGAGACCTCGGCGCGCGTGCCTCCAAGCCGGTGATGGAAGGCAAGAGCGTGCTGTTCAAGCGCTTCGCCGACGTGGATTCCGTCGACGTGGAGATCGCCTCGCGTGACCCGGACGAGATCATCACGGTGATCAAGAACATCGGCGACACCTACGGCGGCATCAACCTGGAGGACATCAAGAGCCCCGAGTGCTTCCGGATCGAGACCGAGCTGCAGGAGCTCCTGGACATTCCGGTGTTCCACGACGACCAGCACGGCACGGCGATCATCTCGGCGGCCGGGCTGATCAACGCCTGCGAGGTCACCGGCCGGAAGCTCTCGGACATCAAGCTCGTGCTCAACGGCGCGGGCGCGGCCGGCATCGCCACGCTCGACCTGATCAAGGCGATGGGCGTGAAGCCCGAGAACTGCATCGCCCTCGACACCAAGGGCGTCATCTATCGCGGCCGCACCGAATCCATGAACCAGTGGAAGTCGGCCCACGCGGTGGAGACCGACGCCCGCACGCTCGCCGAGGCGCTGGAGGGCGCCGACGCCTTCTTCGGCCTCTCGGTGAAGGGCGCGCTGACCCAGGACGACGTCAAGCGAATGGCGAGGCGGCCGATCATCTTCGCGCTGGCCAACCCCGACCCGGAGATCACGCCCGAGGACGCCAGGGCCGTGCGGCCCGACGCCATCATCGCGACCGGCCGGTCGGATTACCCGAACCAGGTCAACAACGTGCTGGGCTTTCCCTACATCTTCCGCGGCGCGCTCGACGTGCGGGCCCGGCGCGTCAACATGGAGATGAAGATCGCCTGCGCCAACGCGCTGGCGCAGCTCGCCCGCGAGGACGTGCCGGACGAGGTGGCGGCCGCCTCCCACGGCGGCCACCTGAGGTTCGGGCCAGACTACATCATCCCCTCGCCGTTCGACCCGCGCCTGATCTGGTACATCCCGCCGTTCGTGGCGCAGGCGGCGATGGACACCGGCGTCGCGCGCCGGCCGATCCCCGACATGGAGGCCTACCGCGAGGCGCTGGCGCGTCGGCTCGATCCCACCGCCGGCTTCCTGCAGAAGATCTCCGGCGCGGTGATGTCGGGCCGGCCGAAGAAGATCGTCTTCGCCGAGGGCGAGGAGCCGGCGGTGATCCGCGCCGCGCACGCCTTCCAGAGCCAGGGGCTCGGCAAGGCGGTGCTGATCGGCCGCGAGGAGCTGGTCGACGAGAACATGCGCGCCGCCGGCCTCGACCCGGCCGAGGCCAAGCTGGAGGTGCTGAACGCGCGCCTCTCGCGCCACAATCCGGAGTTCGTGGACTACCTCTACGAACGGCTGCGACGGCGCGGCTACCTGCGCCGCGACGTGCTGCGGCTCATCAACCAGGACCGCAACTCGTTCGCGGCCTGCTACGTGGCGCGCGGCTACGCCGACGGCATGGTCACCGGCGTCACCCGCGCCTTCGACCAGGCGCTGGAGGAGGTGCTGCGGGTAATCGACCCGGCGCCCGGCGGGCGGGTGATCGGGATGTCGATCGTGCTCTCGAAGGGCCGCACCCTCTTCATCGCCGACACCAATGTCACCGAGATGCCGGACTCGGAGGATGTCGTCGAGATCGCGCTGGAAGCGGCCGCCGCGGTGAAGCGGCTGGGCTTCACGCCGCGCGTGGCCTTCATGTCCTACTCGGCCTTCGGCAACCCCAGCGGCGAGCGCGCCGAGAAGATGCGCGCGGCCGTGGCGATGCTCGACGCGCGCGGCGACGTCGGCTTCGAGTACGACGGCGAAATGCCGCCCGAACTGGCGCTCGATCCGGAGCGCCGCGCCGACTATCCGTTCATGCGCCTCACCGGCCCGGCCAACGTGCTCGTCATGCCGGCGATCCACTCGGCCTCGATCTCCACCAAGCTGGTGGCCTCGCTGGGCGAGGCGACGGTGGTCGGGCCGATCCTTTTGGGGCTCTCCAAGTCGGTGCAGATCTGCCCGCTCTCGGCCGCGGTCTCGAAGATCTTCAACATGGCCATGATGGCCGCCTACGAGAGCCCGCTCGTGGAAACGGCGGAGGGGTAGGGCGCCACATCTCCGCCCCCACCGGGGGAGGTGTCCGCGCAGCGGACGGAGGGGGCGTGAAGCCAGCTACATGCCCCCTTCGGGCCACTTCGCCCTCAGGGGGAAGAGAAGGGGCTACTCGCTCAGCTCGCCCGCGGCGCTCTGCAGGTAGTTGGGCTCGCCGAGCTCGCGGGCGAGGTTGAGCTGGGTTTCCAGGAAGTCGATGTGGTCCTCGGTGTCGCGGAGGATCTCGACCAGCACTTCGCGGCTGACGAAGTCCTGCGCCGCCTCGCATTGCGCGACGCCGGCGACCAGCGTCGTGCGGCCCTTCTGCTCCAGCGCGAGGTCGGCGTTCAGCGTCTCCAGCACCGTCTCGCCGATCGCCAGCTTGTGCAGGTCCTGCAGGTTGGGCAGGCCTTCGAGGAACAGGATGCGATGGATGAGCTTGTCGGCGTGCCGCATCTCGCCCATCGACTCGTCGTAGATCAGCTTGCCGAGGCGCTTGTAGCCCCAGTTCTCCAGCATGCGGGCGTGCAGGTAGTACTGGTTGACCGAGGTGAGCTCGTTGGTGAGCACCTCGTTGAGGCGCTCGATGATCGCCCGGTCGCCTTGCATGGCCGCGTTCCTGTTGGGGCGGCGATCCTATTCGGCGGCCAACCTGACCGGCAACACCGTTTCGTCGATCATCCGGCGCATGTCGCAGACGCACCTGGCGCAGCGGGGCCTCACCTGGCAGCCGCGGAAGATCTGCGCGGGCGTGGTCGCGCCGGCCTCGATCAGGGCGCGGGCGCGCCGCTCGCGGATGCCGTTGCAGTTACAGACGTACATGCTCGGGATCGGATCCCCTGGCTCGAATGCGGCGGTCTCATAGCATCAGGTAGTGCGGTTGCAACTCATTCGCAAGAAGGCTCGCCCGGCGTTTTGACGCAGGATCGTGGCTTCATGCGGGGCTGAAAAAACGGCCGCAGCGCCGCTTTTTCGTCGGATGCGGCGATGGCCTTGCCTGGCGCCGCCCCATTGCCGGCGCGCCCGAAAAAAGCCTGCGCTGCGGCCGTTTTTTCCGGCGCAGCGTGGCCCTTGGAGGCCACCCACCGGGTCAGCCACATCTCAACGCGGTCTAGGTCAGCGCGCGCAGCGCCGCGTTGGCGATGGTGAGCTTGGCGAAGCTCCAGCCGCCGCCTTCCTTCTCGATGGCGGCGATGGTCGACTTGGCGGCGCGCACCTGGTCGGCCTTCATGGCGCTCCAGGACGCTGCCGCGGCCTTGGCGGCGGCCGCGTCGGCGCCCGCCTTGGGTCGGCCGGCGTGCGCCATCACGGCCTGGGCGAGCGCGGCCTGCTCGGCCAGCATGTCCTCGATCAGCCGGCGCACGGCCAGCCGCTCGTAGGCGTCGGCGACGCCCAGCGCGCCGGCCGCGGCGCGCAGGCGGTCGAAGGCGAAGACGCCGCCGATGTGGTGGTAGAGCTGCGCGGCGGGTCCCAGCGGCCAGGTCTCGGCGCTGGCGAGGTCGGCCAGCACGCAGGCGTTCGACAGCGGCCGGTAGAGGGCGATCTGGTGGGCGATGTCCTTCGGCGCGCCGGCCTTGATCCAGCTGGCCGCGCGGCGCACCGCCGCCTTCTGCTCGAACGGCGAGAGCACCTGCGGGAAGAGGCCTTTCAGCTCGTTCGCCGCCGGGCGGTAGGCCTCGATCAGCGCGTCGACCCCCGACGTTTCGCCCCACGCCGGATCGCCGCGCGCCGCGCGCCGCGCCAGCCAAAAGGTCTGGCCGCGCAGCACGTAGGCCAGCTCGCGGAAGAGGGCGGTCTGGCCCGCCGCCGGCGCCTTGCCGTCGAGCGCCGCCACCCGCGACCAGACCTCGGCGAAGCCCAGCACCTCGCGGGCGGCCTCGAAGCTCACCGCCAGCTCGGCGACGCCGCAGCCCGCCGCCGCCATCAGGCGCGAGGGGAAGGTCGGTCCGCAGAGGTTGACCATGTCGTTGGAGATCACCGTGGCGATGATCTCGCGGCGCAGCCGATGGCGGCGCATGGCGTCCTCGAACGGGGCCAGCTCCTTCGGGAAGTAGCCCTTCAGCGTCTTGAAGAAGTGCGCATCGTCGGGTCCCGTCGAGTTCACCACGTCCTCGGAAAGGTCGAGCTTGCCGTAGGCCAGCAGCACCGCCAGCTCGGGCCGGGTGAGGCCGCGGCCGTCCCTGGCGCGTTCGGCGATCTCGGCGGCGGCCGGCAGCCCTTCCAGGGCGCGGTCGAGGCGGCCGCGCGCCTCGAGGTCGTCCATGAAGGCGGCCTGCGCCCCAAGATCCTGCACGGCCTCGGCTTCCAGCAGCGAGAGGGCCAGCGTCTGGTCGTAGTTGTGGGCGAGCACGTGGGCGGCGATCTCATCGGTCATCGACGCCAGCAGCGCATCGCGCGCCTTGTGCTTCAGCTTGCCCGACCGCTCGGCGATGCCGGTGAGGATCTTGATGTTGACCTCGTGGTCGGAGGTGTCGACGCCGGCGGAGTTGTCGATGGCGTCGGTGTCGATCCGTCCGCCGGCCAGCGCGTATTCGATGCGGCCTGCCTGCGTGAAACCGAGGTTCGCGCCTTCGCCCACGATGCGGCACCGAAGGTCGCGGCCATTGATGCGCACGAGGTCGTTGGCCTTGTCGCCGACCTGCAGGTTGCTCTCGCTGGCGGCCTTCACGTAGGTGCCGATGCCGCCGAGATAGAGTAGCTCGACGCGCGCCTTCAGGATCGCGCTGATCAGCTCGGCCGGCGTCAGCTGATCGACCTTCAGGTCGAGCAGCGCCTTCACCTCGGGCGTCAGCGCCACCGACTTCAGCGTGCGCGCGAAGACTCCGCCGCCCTCCGAGATCAGCTTCGCGTCGTAGTCGGCCCACGACGAGGTCGGCAGGTCGAACAGGCGCTTGCGCTCGGCCCAGCTCTTGGTCGGATCGGGGTCGGGGTCGATGAACACGTGGCGGTGGTCGAAGGCGGCGACCAGCCGTGTCTGCCTGGAGAGCAGCATGCCGTTGCCGAACACGTCGCCCGACATGTCGCCGATGCCGACGCAGGTGAAGAGCTCGCGCTGGATGTCCTTGCCGATCTCGCGGAAGTGGCGCTTGACGCCCTCCCAGGCGCCGCGGGCGGTGATGCCCATGGCCTTGTGGTCGTAGCCCGCCGAGCCGCCCGACGCGAACGCATCGCCGAGCCAGAAGCCGTAGGACTCGGCGACGGCATTGGCGATGTCGGAAAAGCTCGCGGTGCCCTTGTCGGCCGCGACCACGAGATAGGGATCGTCGCCGTCGCAGACGAAGACGCCCGGCGGATGGACCACCTCGCCGGCCTCGTCGATCGTGTCGGTGAGGTCGAGGAGGCCGGAGAGCAGCGTCTTGTAGGCGCTGATCGCCTCGGCCTGCACGGCCTCGCGCGGGCCGCCCTTCGGCAGCCGCTTCGGATAGAAGCCGCCCTTCGAGCCCACCGGCACGATGACCGCGTTCTTCACCTGCTGCGCCTTCACGAGGCCGAGGATCTCGGTGCGGAAGTCGTCGCGCCGGTCCGACCAGCGCAGGCCGCCGCGCGCCACCGGGCCCAAGCGCAGGTGCACGCCCTCGACCTGCGGCGAGGAGACGTAGATCTCGCGGAACGGCTTGGGGTCCGGCAGGTCGGCCAGCTCGCGGCTCGCCACCTTGAAGCTGATGTAGGGCTTCGGCTTTCCGTCGGCGCCGGGCTGATAGTAGTTGGTCCGCTGGATCGCGCTCGACCAGCGCCGCCAGGCGCCGCAGCACCCGGTCGTCGTCCAGGCTCTCCACCGCCTGCAGGGCTTCCTCGATCCGCGCTTGCGTCTCGCGCGCCGCCGCGGTGCGGTCCGCGCCGGCGCCCTCGAACGCCGGATCGAGGCGCTGGCGGAACAGCTCCAGGATCAGCGCGGCGACCTCGGGATGGTCGCTGAGGGCCTGCTGCTGCACCTCGGGGCTGGGATCGAGGCCCGACTGCTGGCGATAGCGCGCCAGCGCGCGGATCAGCGCCGCCTGGCGCCAGCCGATCGCCAGCTCCAGCACCAGCCGGTTGAAGCCGTCGTTCTCGGCGTGGCCGATCCAGATCGCCAGGAAGGTGGCCTCGAACACCTGGCGGATGGCCGCGAACGAGAGCCGCTCGCCGCGCGGATCGTCGAGCACGAACTCGTGGGTCCAGACCGTGCGCCGCCCGCGCTCGCGCCCGATGGGCGCCAGCTCGAAGCCCTCTTCCGACAACGCCTTCAGGCCCATGTTGTCGAGGATCGGCAGCACGTCGGCGAGCGCGATCGGATCGCCGGCGCGGTAGAGCTTGAAGCGGAAGCTGCGCGGCGAGTCGCCGGCGTGGCGGAAGGCGCGGACGGCGATCGGCGCCTCCTCGCCGATCCGGCCGATCGCCGCCAGGTCGGCGAGCGCCTCGGGCGCGCCATAGCGGTCGCGGTAGCCGGGCGGGAACGCGTCGGACCAGACGGCGAGGATCGCCGCGGCCTCATCCGTCTGCGCCCGGCGGCGCACCACCGCCTCGAAGTCGTCGTTCCAGGTGCGGGCCAGCAGCGCGATCGCCCGCTCGAGCCCGGTCAGGTCCGGATCGAGGTGCTTCAGCGGCGTGACGCCGATGATGTAGTGCACCCGCGCCAGCGGGGCGTCCGAATAGCTCGGGTAGTAGGCCGAGACATGGCCGCCGAACGCCTCGGCGAGCTTGCGCCCGACCGCCTCGCGCAGCTGCGAGTCGTAGCGCTCGCGCGGGACGTAGAACAGCACGGACAGGAAACGGTCGAACGGGTCGTGGCGCACGAAGAGCTTCACGCGCGGCCGGTCGGAGAGGTGCAGGATGCCGAGCGCGATGCGCAGCAGCTCGTCTTCCGGCGCCTGGAACAGCTCGTCGCGCGGATAGGTCTCCAGGATGTTGGCGAGCCGCATCTCGTTGTGGCCGCCGGACGCCAGGTTGGCCTGGGCCATGACCCGGTCGATCTTGCGCCGGATCAGCGGCACGTTGCGCACCGGCTCGTCGTAGGCCTGGGCGGTGAAGAGGCCGACGAAGCGCACCTCGCCGCACGGCTTGCCGTCTGGGCCGTAGCGGCGCACGCCGACGTAGTCCATGTAGGCGCGGCGGTGCACCACCGTCTTCAGGTTCGACTTGGCGACGATCAGCGGGTGGGCGGCCGCCAGTTCCTCGCGCATCGCCTCGGAGAGCACCGCCGGCTCGCTGGCGCGACGCAGCACCGCGCGCGACGGCTCGCGAAGCACGCCAAGACCCGAGGCGGTGTCGACCGCCGGTTCCTCGGCCGCGTAGCCGCCGCCGGGCTCGCGCGGGTACTCGTAGGCGCGGGCGCCCAGGAAGACGAAATGCTCGGCGGCCAGCCAGTCGAGGAAGGCGAGGTCCTCTGCGAGCCGCTCCGGATCGTCGGCCGGCGCATCGGCCTTCAGCTCCTTGATCGAGCGGGCCATCAGCTGCGCCATCGCATCGAAGTCGTCGACCGCGCGGCGCACGTCGGCCAGCGTGGCGCGCAGTCCGGCCTCGATGTGCGGCGTCTTCTCCAGGCCCATCGGCTCGACCCAGACCTGGATCGCCGAGCGCCGGCCGGCCTTGGTCTCGATCACCGGGTGGAACATGGCGAGCACGTTGGCGCCGGCGTCCACCAGCTCGCCCATCACGCTGTCGACCAGGAAGGGCGCGTCGGGCTGCACGATCTCCACCAGCTCGGCGGCGACCTCGGCGCCGTCAGCGGCGAGCGCCGGCCCGATGCGGATGGCCGGCGCGTCGCCCTTGGCGCCCTGCGCGAAGCTCCAGAGCTCGGTCGCGCGGCGGGCGAGCTCGGCGAGCGTCACGCCCGGCAGCTCCTCGGGCCGATAGTCGGCGGCGATGGCCTCGGCGAACGCCTCCGCGCCTGGCGGCAGGGCCTTCGGGTGGTTCGGCAGGGCGGCGAGGAAAGCCGAGAGCAGCGGACTTCGGACCTCGGCGGTGGGACGCGAGTTCGGCAATCATCCGCTGACCTTATGCCGCAATCGTCAAATTCGCATGTCAGGACGGGAATCCGCGCGCCTGCATACCCGGCGCGGCCGGGGCAGACAGCAAGGCGCCGCCGGTGGGGGTTCCGGCGGCGCGAGGCTGGCGTTCTCTTGGGGAGGGCCTGCCATCTCATCGCGCCAGGCAAGGCCCGGCGCTCGTCCGGGAAGGGGGGGACCCGAACTCCTCCTAGATATGCTACCAACCTCAACTTTAAAGAGCAGATGCTTCACTGTTCTGTGAGGCGAGCGGCGCAGGGTGGCTAACCGCGGCGCCGACGCTGTGCGGATCGCCGTCGGCGGAGAGCAGGACGGCGATCCAGCGGGTGCCGTCGAACTGCGCCAGGATGACCATCACCAGGATGGTCAGCGGCGTCGACAGGAACATGCCGGTCGCGCCCCACACCGTGCCCCAGAAGCCGAGCGAGAGCAGGATCATCACCGGATCGATGTTGAGCTGGCGCCCCTGCATGCGCGGCAGCAGGATGTTGCCGACCGTGAAGGCCAGCGCCAGCAGGGCGGCGGCCAGGAAGACGCCCTGCCAGGGCGTCGGGAACTGCAGCAGCGCAAAGAGCGCCGGCGCGAAGATGCCGACGGCGGCGCCGACGATCGGGATGTAGTTGAGGACGAAGATCAGGAACGCCCAGAAGAAGGCGTTCTGCAGCCCGATCGCCATCATCAGCAGCCACGAGCCGATGGCGATCAACGCGCCGCAGACGGTCTGAATCCAGAGGTAGCGCTCCAGCGAGTCGCGCACCCTGATGAACACCGCGAGCGCCTCGTGGCGGCCCTCGCGGCCGTGGAAGAGGCGCACCGCCTTGCGCTCGAAGCCGTGCCGCGAGGCGATCAGGAAGCCCAGGAAGAGCAGCACCTCGAGGCTGAACTGCCCGAGCGTCTGCACGCTGCCGGCCACGACCGGCAGATACTTGCCGGGGTCCAGACCGGCGACCAGCGCGTTGACGGTGCGCGGCAGGTGCGCGTGCAGTGTTTGCGCGAGCATCGCCAGGAGGCCGTTGAGCTTCGGCTGGTAGACCAGCAGCTTGGTGACGAACCCCGCGCTACGGGACGCCGACCACGAAGACGATCAGTGCGAAGACGACAGCGCAGGTGAGGATCGCCGCCAGCAGCGAGGCGTCGGCCCCCAGCGCCGGCACCCGGCCGTGCAGGTCGCGCGCCATGGCGTCGATCATCAGCATCAGGAAGATCGCCAGCGCCAGCGGGGTCAGCAGCGGCGCGGCCCAGATCAGGGCGGCGCCGCTGAGGATCACGGCGATGACCACCAGCGCGTTGCGCATCGTGTTGGAGGCAGGCTTGTCGTCGTCCATGGCCGGACTGTCCGCGTGCTGGCCGGCGAGGTCAACGGCTTGCCGCGCGGCCTGCCTTGGGCTTCCCTTTCGGGCCAGTAAGCGAGGAGGCGCGCGATGCCGGGAACCAACCGCCAGATCATCCTGACCGAAAAACCGAACGACAGGCTGTCGCTCGCCAACTTCGCGCTCGCCGAGGCCGAGATCCCATCGCCGGCCGAGGGCGAGGCGCTGGTCAGGACGCGCTACATCTCGCTGGACGCCGCCAACCGCGCCTGGATGCAGGGTGTCACCTATCGCTCGGCGCTGAACACCGGCGAAGTGATGGCCGGCGGCGCGCTGGCCCAGGTGGTGGAGAGCCGCGTCGCTCACCTGGCGCCCGGCGACCTGGTCAGCGCCGAAACCGGCTGGCAGGAGTTCGCCGCCGTGCCCGCGGCGCGCCTGGCGAAGCTCCCGCAGGCCGAGCCGCTCACCCACCTGCTCAGCGTCTACGGCGTCACCGGGCTGACCGCCTACCTCGGCCTGCTGCGGGTCGGCGACCCGAAGCCCGGCGAGACCGTGGTGGTCTCGGCCGCGGCCGGCGCGGTGGGCTCGATCGCCGCCCAGGTCGCCAAGCTGAAGGGCGCGCGCGTGATCGGCATCGCCGGCGGGCCTGAGAAGTGCGCCTGGCTCACCGGCGAGCTCGGCCTCGACGGCGCGGTCGACTACAAGGCCGGCGAGGTGCGCCGCGCCTTGCGCAGCCTCTGCCCCGATGGCGTCGACGTCTATTTCGACAACGTCGGCGGCGACATCTTCGAGGCGGCGCTGTTCAACATGGCCAACCATGGCCGCATCGTCTGCTGCGGGGCGGTCTCGCTGTACGACCAGGCGCCGCCCCAGCACGGGCCCCGCGGCGTGCCGGGCCTCATCGTCACCCGCCGGCTGAAGGTCGAGGGGTTCGTGGTGATGGACTTCTACGACGGCCGCGACGCCGCCCTGGCGCAGCTGAAGGCATGGGTCGAGTCCGGCCAGCTGAGAGTGCAGGAGGACGTCATCGACGGCTTCGAGAACCTGCCTTCGGCGCTGATCGGCCTCCTGGCCGGCGAGAACCGCGGCAAGCGGATGGTGCGGGTGGCCTGAGGTCGGCGCCGACTATGTCGGGGGCGGCTGAAGAAGCTGGCGCACGGCGAAGCGGGCGTTGGCCACGATGCGGGGGCGATCCTCGGCCGGCAGCGACGGGGTCTCCAGCAGCTCCAGGCAGGCGTCGAGACAGGCGCGCGGCTCGCCGGCCCAGTAGGCGTTGACGGCGAACTCGTCGCGCAGCCCGTACTCGTAGATCCAAGGCTCGACGAAGAGGGCGTCCGCTGGCGGGGCGAGGCCCAGGCCCCGCCGCGCGATCTCGTAACCGCGCCGGAACTGATCGCGCAGGCGGCACAGCCGCGCCGCGCCATGCAACGCCTCGGCCCTGCCAGGCGCGGCGGCCGAGGCGCGCTCGTAGACGTCGACCACCTCGTCCAGGCCGCGTCCCGCGGCGTCCATCTGCTGGGCCGCATAGTAGAGGCTGCAGAACACTTCCTCGGTCCAGAACCCCATCTCGGCGCGTGCGAGGTAGGCGGCGATCGACTTGTCCCGAACGCCGGCGTCGCGCCAGCTCTGCGCGAGATAGAAGGTGTAGCGCGCCTGCATCAGCGGTTCGCGCTCGCTCTTCAGCGCGGTCTCGAGCACCGCCGCGTCGCGCAGGAATTTGTGGGGGTCCTGGTTCCGGGCGCTGTCCTGCACGGACGCCACCAGGAAGTCGCCGATGGGCGCCTGATCGAACGGCGTCTCGCACTCGAGGAACTCGTGCAACACGCCCTTGAAGAAGAAGTCCTTGCGGTTGCTGATCAGCTGCGGCCGCGGGTACGAGACCCGGCCCATCCGTGTCGTGACGTTATGGACGTCGGCGGTCAGGCGGGACTTCAGCGCCGCGGCGTCGAAGTCCGGCGCGAGCTCCACCCGATCGTCGGCGTCGATCATCAGCGCGTAGTCGATGTCGGCGTGCGCGCGCATCGCCGCCAGCGCCTGCGAGCGGTTATGGGCGAAGTCACGCCAGGGCTGCGCGATCACCTCGCCCTCGAGCCCCAGGTCATTCAGCGCCGCCATTACGACCTCCGGCGTGCCGTCGCTCGAGCCGGTGTCGACGATCAGCGCATAGTCGACCACCGCCCGCGCAGCCGCCAGGCACCGGCGCATGATGTGCGCCTCGTCCTTGACGATCATGCAAAGTCCGATCCGCTTCACCGGGTCTCCATACGCTCGGCGCAACTGCGGCGCGGACCGCCAGTCTAGCCCGCCGCTCGGTCCGCTGGGATCGGGCGCCGTTCGTCGGCCTGTCGCGACACTACAGGGCGAGGGACGGGCCGGTCGGACCGGTAGGCCCGGTCGGACCGGTGGGCCCGGTCGCGCCGGTGGCCCCGGTTGCGCCGACGTCTCCGGTCGCGCCCGTCACCCCAGTTGGGCCGACGTCTCCGGTCGCGCCCGTCGCCCCAGTTGGGCCGACGTCTCCGGTCGCGCCCGTCACCCCAGTTGGGCCGGTGGCGCCCGTGACGCCGGTCGCGCCCGATGGCCCAACCGCACCGGTGACGCCGGTGGCCCCAGACGCGCCGGTCGCCCCAGTCGGGCCGGTGGCCCCCGTGAACCCGGTCGCGCCGGTTGCCCCAGCCGGACCGGTGGCGCCGGTGGCCCCGGTCACGCCAGTCCCGGTAGCGCCGGTGGCTCCCGCGGCCCCGGTCGCGCCCGTTGGCCCAGCCGCGCCTGTGGCGCCGGTGGCTCCGGTCACGCCGGTCCCCGTCGCGCCGGTGGCCCCGGTCGCGCCCGACGGCCCAAGCGCGCCGGTGGCGCCGGTGGCTCCGGTCAGGCCAGTCCCCGTCGCGCCGGTGGCTCCCGTGACCCCGGTCGCGCCCGATGGCCCGACCGCACCCGTGGCGCCCGAGGCCCCGGTTGCGCCGGTTGCGCCCGTCGTCCCGGTTGGGCCGGTGACTCCCGTGCCCGTGGCGCCGGTTGCGCCAGTAGCTCCCGTGGCGCCCGTCCCGCCCGCGGCGCCTGTCGCCCCGGTCCCGCCTGTCGCGCCAGTGCCGCCCGTTGCCCCCGTAGTCCCTGTCGCGCCTGTGCCGCCCGTCGCGCCCTTCGAACCGGTCGCGCCCGTCGCGCCAGTCGCTCCCGTGGCCCCTGTCGGACCTACGGGACCGATGATCGGGTGGTGGTCGTGCAGGTACTGCAGCTCGAATTGGTCCTCGACCAGGTAGTTTGGCGGATCGTCCTCGCGCTCGCGCCGGAGCAGCGTCTTGCCGCCATCGCCGAAGTAGAGCCGCGCGCCCACCGTGATGCCGCGCGAGTTCTGCTCGCCGTACTCTCCCTGGGCGAACACGGCGAAGGCGTAGTTGGCGCCGCTGGCCACCTGCCAGTCGATGCCCGCCGCCACCTTGTTCAGCCCCCCGGTGTAGCGGTGGCCGATCGAGAGCCGCACGTCGTCGTTCGGGTAGAGCACGACGTCGGCGAAGTCGAAGAACCGCTGGCCGACCGGGCTCCACTCCCAGCCGGCCACGCCCTCCAGCGAGACGTGGCCCATGTAGTACTGGCCCTCCGCGCCGACCCGGCCGACAGTCAGCATGCGCGCCGGCCCACCGACGCCGCCGCCGGTGAACTCGTCGTCCACCGCATAGCTGCCGTAGACGCCGAAGAGCCCCTTGGCCGGGTCTCGCCAGAACCACTGCGCCGCGCCGCCGCCGAAGAAGGCGTTGCCTGTGAACCCGGTGCGGGCGTCGAGTTGCAGGCCGGAGGAGAAGCTGGTCGGGATAGTGACCGAGCCCTCGCCACCCATGAAGCCGGTGCTGCCCGCGCCGCCGCCCTCGCCGGCGATCTTGAAGTTGAGCGCCGACACCGCCGGCAGTCCGTCTTGCGGCAGGCCGCCGGCCTCGGCCACCGCGGCGGGAGCGCCGGCCGGCGGCGGGCCGGCCGGACCGGCCGGTGCGGGCGCCGGCGGCGGCGCGGCCTCGACGCGCTCGACCTCGTGCTTCAGCTCGCGGTTCTCGACCTGCAGCTTGTCCACCTCGCCCTGCAGGTTGGCGACATTGGCCTGCAGGCCGGTGACCACCTTCATCAGGTCGGCCACCGATGGCGCCGCGGCGGGCGCGCCGCCGTCTGCCGCCGCCGCCGTTTGCGGTTGCGCGCCGGCTTCCGTCGCGAGCGCCAGCGGCGCGACGCCCGCCAACAGTGCGAGCAGGCGGCGCTTGCCGACGACGCCTAAGCGGGACGAGCGTGGGCCAGGCCCACGATTGGATGCTGTCACCTTGCCACCCCCACCGGACGCCGGCCGTCGGCCGGGCGCGCACCGTTTAGTCCCCTGATACCCACCCCGCCGCCAGCACGGCTGGCTGGCGAGACCGGTTATCCTCAGGCCCCTGACCGTCGACTATAGATCAAGATGGCTAACAGCCGCCAGTATGGCAGGGTCTCAAAAATATACGGGTCGCGCCGACGCGCGTTCTACTTTCAGGCGAGCGGCTCGTTCCTGTCTTTGCCCGATCTACGAGTGTCTTTCCCCGGCCGGTTTAGCGCGCCGCTCGAGCGAAACCCGCGGCCGTCGCGACGCGCCGCGCGCCCTGCGCGAGGACTACGAGCGCCGCATCCTGGCTGCGCCCCAGCGCACGCGGCCTTCCGCGAGGTTGCGCGCGCCCCGCCCCGCCCTCATAAGGCCGCCATGACGACCGCAGCGCCCGAAAAGCGCCTCTACATCAAGACCTACGGCTGTCAGATGAACGTCTACGACAGCGAGCGGATGGCCGACGTGCTGGCGCCCGCTGGGCTACGGGCTGACCGACGAGGCGGCGGGCGCGGACCTGGTGGTGCTCAACACCTGCCACATCCGCGAGAAGGCCACCGAGAAGGTCTATTCCGAGCTTGGCCAGATCCGGCGGCTGAAGGAGGCGAAGGCGGCGGCAGGCGGCGCCATGCTGGTGGCGGTCGCCGGCTGCGTCGCCCAGGCCGAGGGCGCCGAGATCCGCCGCCGCCAGCCGGCCGTCGACCTGGTGGTCGGGCCGCAGTCCTACCACCGGCTGCCGGAGCTGATCGCCCGCGTCCACCGCGCCGCCGGCGAGGGGCTGGCGGCCGACTTCGCGCCGGATGAGAAGTTCGACGCCCTGCCGACCGACCGCGCCAGCGGCGGCGTCAGCGCGTTCCTCACCGTGCAGGAGGGCTGCGACAAGTTCTGCGCCTTCTGCGTGGTGCCCTACACGCGGGGCGCCGAGTACTCGCGCCCGCCCGCGGCGATCGAAGCGGAGGCGCGCGCCCTGGCGGAGCGCGGCGTGCGCGAGGTCACGCTGCTCGGCCAGAACGTCAACGCCTATGCGGGCGAAGGCGGACTGGCGGCGCTGATCCGACGGCTGGCGGCGATCCCGGGCCTCGCCCGGATCCGCTACACGACCAGCCACCCGCGCGACATGGACGCGGCGCTGATCGCCGCCCATGCCGAGGTCGAGGCGCTGATGCCCTACCTGCACCTGCCCGTGCAGGCCGGCTCCGACCGCATACTGAAGGCGATGAACCGCGGCCACACGGCCGCCGACTACCTGCGCCTCGTCGAGCGGATCCGCGCCGCGCGGCCCGACATCGCGCTTTCCGGCGACTTCATCGTCGGCTTCCCCGGCGAGCGGGACGCGGACTTCGAGGCCACGCTCGATCTGGTCCGCGCGGCAGGCTACGCCAGCGCCTTCTCGTTCAAGTATTCGCGCCGGCCCGGCACGCCGGCCGCCGCCATGTCCGGCCAGGTCCCCGACGCGGCGAAGGCCGAGCGGCTGGCCAGGCTGCAGGCGCTGCTGGGCGAGCAGCAGCGCACATTCAACGCCGCCCAGGTCGGGCGCACCCTGCCGGTGCTTATCGAAAAAACCGGACGCCGGGAGGGTCAAATCGCCGGGCGCACTCCCTATCTCCAGGCGGTGCATTGCGATGGCGAGGAGCGCTTGATCGGGAACATCGCGCCAGTCCGGATCGTTTCGACGGGGCCGAACAGCCTCGCCGGCGAGCGCGTCCCGGCGGCCGCTTGAGCCGCGGCCCCTCCGAGTTCCTGCCGCTGAGCGAGGCGGGCGTCCGCGCCGCCTGGGGCCAGAACGGCCGCCATGCCGCCCTCTTCGAGGACGCCTTCGACGTGCTCCTGGAGACCCCCGGCGGCGGCGTCACTCTGAACGGCAAGGCCGAGTCGCGCCGACGAGCCAAGCAGGCGCTGGAGATCATCGCCCACCGCGCCGACGAGGGACTGGAGGTCGTCCAGGCCGACGTCCGCGTCGCCATCGACCAGGCTCGGCGCGGGCACGGCGGCGGCCCGATCGGCCGGCGCGGCGCGGTGGCCGCCAAGACCGCCGCCCAGGCGAGCTACCTCGACCTGCTCTCGCACAACGAGCTGGTGTTCGCGCTGGGGCCGGCCGGCACCGGCAAGACCTTCCTGGCCGTCGCCCACGGCGCGGGCCTGCTGGTCTCCGGCGAGGTCGACCGGCTGGTGATCACGCGGCCCGGCGGTGGAGGCCGGCGAGCGGCTCGGCTTCCTGCCCGGCGACCTGCTGGAGAAGGTCGATCCCTACATGGCGCCGATCTTCGAGGCGCTGACCGAGATACTGGGCGCCGAGCAGCTGCGCCGCCGCCGCGACCGCGGCGAGATCGAGGTGGCGCCGATCGCCTTCATGCGCGGCCGCACCCTTGCCCACGCCTATGTCATCGTCGACGAGGCGCAGAACGCCTCGCGCCTGCAGATGAAGATGGTGCTGACCCGCCTGGGCGAGGGGGCGCGGATGGCCGTGACCGGCGATCCCAGCCAGGTCGACCTGCTCAACCCCGCCAACTCCGGCCTCGCCCACGCCGTCTCGATCCTCGAGGGCGTCAAGGGCGTCACCGTGATGCGCTTCGCGCGCCGAGGACGTGGTGCGCCATCCGCTGGTCGAGCGGATCGTCAAGGCCTACGACGCCGACGCGGCCCGCAAGCGCCCCTGACCCCTCGCCAGATGACCCGGTGCTGACGTGATCGACGTGCTGATCGAGGACCCGGCCTGGGAGGCGTCCGAGCCGCGCGCCGCCGCGCTGGCCGAGATCGCCGCCGCGGCCGTGCTGGAGCACGAGAAAGCCGAAGCGGGCGACATCTCGATCCTGCTGGCCGACGACGCGCGCCTCGCCGCCCTGAACAAGGCGTTCCGCGGCAAGGACGCGCCGACCAACGTGCTCTCGTTCCCGGCCCCGGCGGGCGCCGCCGCGCTCGGCGACATGGCGCTGGCGTTCGGCGTGTGCTCGCGCGAGGCTGCCGAGCAGGGCAAGTCGCTGGCGCACCACCTGCAGCACCTCACGGCGCATGGCGTCCTGCACCTTCTAGGCTACGATCACGAATCGGACGCCGAGGCCGAGGCGATGGAGGCCAAGGAGGCCGCCATCCTGGCGGGCCTCGGCGTCGCCGATCCTTACGCGCCGCGGACGCTCTAGCTCGAAGACCATGGCCAGCACCCACGAGGGCGCCCCGCAAGGCGAAGACGACGACAAGGCCAGCCCGCTCGAGCAGGTGCTGCACGCGCTCGGCATCGGCCGCAAGGCGAAGGCCGTCCACGCGTCGGAAACCGATCGCGCCGGCTCGGACCTGGTCGACCAGGCCGCCGCCTTCCAGTCGGTCACGGTCAGCGACGTGATGATCCCTCGGGCCGACATCTTGGCGCTGGAGATCCAGACCCCGCTCTCGGCCGTCGCCGCGCAGTTCATCGAGAGCGGGCACTCGCGCCTGCCGATCTATCGCGAGACGCTCGATGACCCGGTGGGGTTCGTCCACATCAAGGACGTCTTCAAGCTGATGGCCGGCAAGCTGACGCACGCCAGCGCCGACGAAGCGGTGCTGGGCCGCCTGCGCCGCGAGACCCTCTACGTGCCGCCCTCGATGCGCGCCGCCGCCCTGCTGCTGCGGATGCAGGCCCGCCACATCCACCTGGCCATGGTGATCGACGAGTTCGGCGGCGTGGACGGCCTGGTCACGCTGGAGGATGTCATCGAGGCGGTGGTCGGCGAAATCGACGACGAGCACGACGTCGCCGAGGCCGCGCGGATCACCCCGCGCGCGGACGGCGTCTTCGAGGTCGACGGCCGCGCCGAGCTGGAGGAGGTGGAGGCGGCGATCGGCCGCCAGCTGCCGCCGCCTGACCCTGACGACGACATCGACACCCTCGCCGGCCTGGTCGCCGCCATCGCCGGGCGCGTGCCGCAGCGCGGCGAGGTGGTCGCGCTGACCGACGACCTGGAGGCGGAGATCGCCGACGCCGATCCCCGGCGGATCAAGCGGCTGCGGCTCAGGCCGGTGGCGAACGTCGTCGAGCCAGAAACGTCCTCCGGGCCGTCTTCCGGGCGGCCGGCGGACTAGCGCTTGCCAGGTCTCCTCGCGAACCGGTGGGCCGCCCGCGGCGCGGCGATCCTCGCCGGCCTCGCCGCGGCGTTCGCCAACCAGCCTTGGGGCGTGCTGCCCGGCCTGCTGGGCTACGCCGGCCTGCTCTGGCTGTGTGACAACGCCGCGCCGGCGCGCCCTCTGCGCTCGGCCTTCTTCCGCGGCTGGCTGGTGGGGATAGCCTACTTCGCCGTCTCGACCTGGTGGATTGGCGAGGCGTTCTTCGTCGACGCCAGGGAGCAGGGCTGGATGGCGCCGTTCGCGGTCGGCCTCATGGCCGCCGGGCTGGCGCTGTTCTGGGGCGGGGCGGCGGCGCTCTACCGGCTCGTCGCGCCGCGCAGCGCGAGGCGCCTCGTCGTGTTCGCCGGCGTCCTCGCCCTCTGCGAATGGCTGCGCGGCCACCTCTTCACGGGCCTGCCGTGGGACCTGCCGGGGGAGACCTGGCGGGCGGGCTCTGCGCCCTCGCAGCTCGCCTCGGTGGTGGGCGCGTACGGCCTGACCTGGATCACCCTGGCGATCGCCGCCGCGCCGGGGCTCGGCTGGCGCGGGCGCGACGCGCGGATCGCGCTCGGCGCGGCGGCCGTCGCGCTCGCGGCGCTTTACGGCTTCGGCGCCTGGCGGCTCACCCACGCCGTGACCGCGCCCGCGCCGGGCGCGCCACTGGTGCGCATCGTCCAGCCCGACACGCCGGAGCTGGCGCACTACGACGCGGCGGCGTTCGCCGAGGTCGCGCGGCGCAACCTCGCCCTCGCCCGCGCGCCGGCCGCCCGGCCGCCCGACATCGTCGATCTGGTCGGAGGCGGGCCTGCCGGACGCGCTCGAGGACTACCTCGCGCCCGGGACCTGGACCGCCGACGCGATCGCCGCGGCGCTGCGCCCGGGCGAGACGCTGATCACCGGCGGCTATCGCGCCCAGCCCGCGCCGCCCGGCGCCTTCGCCCCCGACGGCGAGCTCTACTTCAACACCCTGGTCGCGGTGCGGCGCACGGCCTCTGGCCTCGCTGTCACCGCGATGTACGACAAGTATCGGCTGACGCCGTTCGGGGAATACCTGCCGCTGGGACGCTACCTGGAGCCGCTCGGCTTGCGGCAGCTGGTCCATGTCGGCCAGGGCTTCACGCCCGGCCCGCCGCCCCGGCCGATCGCCCCGCCGGGCGTGCCGCCCGTGCAGCCGCTGATCTGTTACGAGAGCCTGTTCCCGGGCTTCACGCGTGAGGGCGCGCGCCTCGCCGGGTTCCGCGCGGCGTGGATCGTCAACATCTCCGACGACGCCTGGTTCGGGGTCACCAGCGGCCCGTGGCAGCACCTCAACCTCGCCAGCTACCGCGCCATCGAGGAGGGATTGCCGATGCTGCGGGCGACGCCGACCGGCGTCTCGGCCGCGATCGACGCCTACGGCCGCGTGCTGCCCGGCAAGCTGCTGGGCCAGGGCGCGTACGGCGACATCGACGTGGTGCTGCCCCCGGCGCTGCCGCCGACCCCGTTCGACGGATGGGGCGAAGCGCCATTCGCCCTCTTGATCGCGCTCTCAACGGCGCTAATGTTTCAAAGGCGAAAAAAACGCGACGCTGCGTCGCAATGGCGAAGCCCGCTAGTCTCTATAAAAGACTTCCGAACATTGATATGCCAAATCAGAGCCTCATGACCGACCTCGCGACCGAGACCCGCCTGCCCAATCCCGTCGATCTGCACGTGGGTGCGCGGATCCGGCTGCGTCGCCGCATGCAGGGCGTCAGCCAGGAAAAGCTGGCCGATGCGCTGGGACTGACATTCCAGCAGGTGCAGAAGTACGAGCGCGGCGCCAACCGCGTCAGCGCCTCCAAGCTCTACGAGATCGCCGCCGCCCTGCGCGCGCCGGTGGCCTACTTCTTCGACGGGCTGGCCGACCCGACCGGCGACGAGCTCAACGGCGCGCTGGTCCCCGCCAACGAGGAGAGCATGGTCCACAGCTTCCTGATGACGCCGGAGGGGCTGGAGCTGGCCAAGCTGTTCCCGAACATCGCGCCCAGCCTGGTCCGCCGGCGCCTGCTCGATCTCGTCCGCGCGCTCGCCGACGAGGATGTCGAGGCCTCGAGCACGATGCGATCAGGCGGAACCGCCTGATCGTTGAATCGTGCTCTAGAATCCAAGAGTTGGAGCGCGTTCGAACCGCAAAAGCCATTCCACTTTTGCTGAACGCGCTCCGGGCTGTTCCCAAGCCGCGCGCCTCGGGGCTAGAGCCGGGGCGATGGCGACCAACCCGGACCACCCCGGCCTGCGCACCTACGGCCGCGTCAAGTCGCGCACGCTGAAGCCGCGGCAGGCGGCGCTGATGGCGAGCCTGCTGCCGAAGCTGGCCTTGCCCGAAGGTCCGCTCGACCCGCGCGCGCTGATGCCGTCCGCAACGGAGGTGTGGCTGGAAGCCGGCTTCGGCGCCGGCGAGCACCTGGCCGCACAGGCGGCGCGCCATCCGAAGGCGCTCCTGCTCGGCGCCGAGCCGTTCGTGAACGGCATCGCCGCCTGCCTCGCGCGCCTGGACGATGCGAAACTGACCAACGTGCGGCTCCATCACGGCGATGTCCGCGACATGGCGCAGCGATTGCCGGACGCCTCGGTCGACCGGCTCTACGTGCTGTTCCCCGATCCCTGGCCGAAGACGCGCCACAAGAAGCGCCGGCTGATCCAGGGCGACTTCGTCGCCGAGGCGGCGCGCATCCTCAGGCGGGGCGGCCGTTTGCGCTTCGCCACCGACTGGGCCGACTACGCCGACTGGACGCTGGAGCGGTTCGCGGCCGCGCCCGCCTTCCGCTGGACCGCCGAGCGCGCCGACGACTGGCGCGCGCCCTGGGCCGACCATGTGACGACGCGCTATGAGGCCAAGCGCCTCGGCGACACCGCGCCGATCTGGCTGGAGTTCGAGCGGATCCAGCTCCCAGCTTTAGCCCAAGGGCGGCAATTCGGCTAAACGCACGCGGATGAAGTTTCTCGACCAGTGCAAGATCTACGTCCGCTCCGGCGACGGCGGCGGCGGCGCGGTGTCGTTCCGGCGCGAGAAGTTCATCCCGCGCGGCGGTCCGGACGGCGGCGACGGCGGCCGCGGCGGCGACGTCTGGATCGAGGCGGTCGAGGGGCTGAACACCCTGATCGACTACCGCTACCAGCAGCATTTCAAGGCGGCGACCGGCGGCCACGGCATGGGCCGCGACCGCCACGGCGCGAACGGCGCGGACGTGATCCTGCGCGTGCCGGTCGGCACCGAGGTGCTGGAGCTCGACCGCGAGACGCTGATCGCCGATCTCGACCAGGCCGGCGCGCGCCTGCGGCTGGCCGCCGGCGGCAACGGCGGCTTCGGCAACGCCCACTTCAAGGGCCCGGTGAACCGCGCGCCGCGCCACGCCAACCCCGGCCTCGCGGGCGAGGAGCGCGAGGTGTGGCTGCGGCTGAAGCTGATCGCCGACGTCGGGCTGGTGGGCCTGCCGAACGCCGGCAAGTCGACCTTCCTCGCCGCCGTCTCCGCCGCCACGCCGAAGATCGCCGACTATCCGTTCACGACGCTGACGCCGCACCTCGGCGTCGTGGATCTGACGACCAACGAGCGCTTCGTGCTGGCGGACATCCCCGGCCTGATCGAGGGCGCGGCGGAGGGCGCGGGGCTCGGCGTGCGGTTCCTGGGCCACCTGGAGCGCTGCTCGGCGCTGATCCACCTCATCGACGCGACGGCCGATGACGTGGCGGGCGCCTGGCGGACGGTGCGCGGCGAGCTGGCGGCCTATGGCGAGGGGTTGGCGGAGAAGCCGGAGCTCGTGGCGCTGAACAAGGTCGACGCGCTGGACGCGGCGACGCGCGCGGAGAAGGCGGCGGCGCTGGCGGCGGCGACCGGCGAGACGCCGTTCCTGGTCTCCGGCGTCTCCGGCGAGGGCGTGACCGCGCTGCTGCGGGCGGCCTACGCGCGGGTCAGGCGCGGCGCGCCAGAGGCCGAGCGGCCGGCGGCTGGTCAGGACGGCGCGTGGCGGCCATGACCGATCTCGCGCCCGAACGCCTCGCGACCGCGCGCCTGGTCGTCGTCAAGGTCGGCTCGTCGCTGGTGGTCGATGCGGCGAGCGGCGCGGTGGACGCCGCCTGGCTTGCCGCGCTCGCCGCCGACCTCGGGCGGCTGAAGGCGCGCGGGCAGAAGGTGCTGATCGTCTCCTCGGGCGCCGTGGCGCTGGGTCGCCGCCGCCTCGCGCTGAAGCGCCGCGCGCTGACCTTGCCGGAGAAGCAGGCCGCGGCCGCCGCCGGCCAGTCGCTCTTGATGCGCGCCTGGGAAGAGGCGCTGGCGCCGGCGGGCCTGGTCGCCGCCCAGGTGCTGATGACGCCCGACGACACCGAGGTGCGCCGCCGCTACCTCAACGCCCGCGCCACCCTGGAGACGCTGCTGGAGCTGGGCGTGACGCCGGTGGTCAACGAGAACGACACCGTCGCCACCGAGGAGATCCGCTACGGCGACAACGATCGCCTCGCCGCCCGGGTCGCCCAGATGGTCGGCGCGGACCTGCTGGTGCTGCTTTCCGACGTCGACGGCCTCTACAGCGCCGACCCGCGCCGCGACGCCGGCGGCGCAGCACATCCCGCACGTGGCGGCGCTGACGCCGCAGATCGAGGCGATGGGCGGCGGCGCCCACACCGGCTCCGGCGGCATGGCGACGAAGCTGGCGGCGGTGCGGATCGCCGCCGCGGCCGGTTGCTCGACGCTGATCACGCTCGGGCGGCGCGACCAGCCGCTGCAGGCGGCCGAGGACGGCGCGCGCTCGACGCTGTTCGCCGCCTCCGCGACGCCGGCCGCCGCCTACAAGGCATGGATCGCCGGCTCGCTGGCTTCGCAAGGCGCGCTGGTGGTGGACGATGGCGCGGCGCGGGCGCTGCGGTCCGGCAAGAGCCTGCTGGCGGCCGGCGTCACCGCCGTCGAGGGCCAGTTCGGCAAGGGCGACGCAGTGGTCGTCCGCGACCGCGCGGGCCGCGAGGTGGCGCGCGGCCTCTCGCGCTACGACGCCGCCGACGCCGCCCGCATCGTCGGCCTGAAGTCCGACGCCATCGAGCCGGCGCTCGGCTACACCGCCGGCCCGCTGATCCACGCCGACGACCTCGCACTGGCGGGGTGAAGCGAGCGCACGCCTGTTGGTCCGTTTGCGGTCGAGCCAATTCCCACTACTAAGGCTCACCTTGAGCAAAAGTCCCGCCTTTCGTATGTGGTTCGCCGGCGCGGCGCGGCGGGTTCCGGCCGCCGGGCGGCCGCGGGTGCTGCGGCTGGGATTCGACCTGAAGCCCGGCATGCGGGTCGGGCTCTTCGGCGGCTCGTTCAACCCGCCCCACGAGGGCCACGCGCACGTGGCCGAGACGGCGCTGCGGCGCCTCGCCCTCGACCGGGTGATCTGGCTGGTCTCGCCGCAGAATCCGCTCAAGCCCACCCACGAGACGGCGGCGCTGACCCGGCGCATCTACGGCGCGCTGAGGTTCGCGCAGGGCCCCTCGATGATCGTCTCGGACGCCGAGACCCGGATCGGCTCGTTCTACACGATCGACACGCTGAGGGTGCTGAAGGCGCGCTTTCCGGGCGTCTGCTTCGTCTGGATCATGGGGGCGGACAGCCTGGCGAACTTCCACCGCTGGCGCGGCTGGACCCAGATCATGCGCGAGACGCCGGTGGCGGTGATCGCGCGGCCGCAGAGCGCCATCAAGAGCCGCTTCTCGCCGGCGGCGCGGCGATTCGCGTCCGCGCGGATCCCCTCGTCGCGCGGCCTCGACTCTGGCCTGCCGCGAGCCGCCCGCCTGGGTCTACCTGCAGGCCCCGCTCAACTTCACATCTTCGACAGCGCTGCGCCGCGCCTACGGCGAGCGCGAGGCGCCGCTCCAAATCGCCTCCTGACGCGACGGCCGGCGTTTGCTATATCTGGCCTTGCGAGAGTCACCCACGGGAGCACCCCACCTGAATCGCAACGTCGCGCTTGATGCGCACGAGGCCTTGCCCGAGACCCCGTCTCAGGGCGAAGCCTCCGAGGACGACCAGGGCGTCCAAGCCCTCGAACGTCTCCTCCTGACCCGCCTGGACGACGAAAAGGCCCAGGACGTCGTCTTCATCGACCTCAAGGACAAAAGCTCGGTCGCCGACGGCATGATTGTCGCCTCGGGGCGGTCGCACCGGCATGTCGGCGCCATGGCCGACCACCTGCTGCGCGCCCTGAAGGACGCCGGCTACGGCCGCGCCCGCGTGGAAGGGCTGCCCCACTGCGACTGGGTGCTGATCGACGCCGGCGACGTGATCGTCCACCTCTTCCGCCCGGAAGTGCGCGCCTTCTACAACATCGAGAAGATCTGGTCGGTCGAGCCGCCGCGCCGCGCGGTCGTCAACTAGCCGGCTCGCACTGCGTATTTCGCTGATCTGCGTCGGCGCGTCTGGGCAATGCGCCCGAGGCGGCGCTGGCGCGCGCCTACGCCGAGCGCGCGAGCGCCGCCGGCCGCGCGCTGGGCCTGGCGCCGGTGGAGATCGTCGAGGTCGGAGGGCCGCAAGCCCGGCAAGGCGTCCGAGGCCGAGGCGATCCTCGGCCGGGCCGCGGGCGCGCGTCTGATCGCCTGCGACGAGCGCGGCAAGAGCTTCACCTCGCGCGACTTCGCCGCCGCATCTGGCCTCGCTGCGCGACGACGGCGTGCGCCAGCTCGCCTTCGCGATCGGCGGCGCCGACGGCCTCGACGCCACGGTGCGGGCCGCGGCCGCCGAGGCCGTCTCGTTCGGCCCCGCCACCTGGCCGCACGCGCTCGCCCGCGTGATGCTGGCCGAGCAGGTCTACCGCGCCATCACCATCCTCGCCGGCGCGCCCTATCATCGCGATTGACCGCGCGCCGCCGCGACCCGATCGATGGCGGGTGCGCCGATTCGTCCTAGCCGCCGCCTTGCTCGCCGCCGCGCTGCCGGCGCGCGCGGCGACGCTGGCCGAGCGGCGCCATCAGCTGCAGCAGCTCACCGCCCAGGAGGACGCCCTGGCGGCCAAGCTGGGGGCCGACCGCAACGCGCTGGCGCGGCTGCTGGGCGCGCTGGAGCTGTTCAGCCGCGATCCGCCGCCGCCGCTGATCGTCAACCCGGCCGACGCCAGGGACGCGGTGCGCGCCATGATCCTCGCCAAGGCCATCGCGCCGGAGCTGGAGGCGCGCGCCAGGGTGCTCGGCGCCGAGGCCGACGCGCTGATGGCGCTGCGCCGGCGCGCCGCGCAGGCGAGCGGCGACCTCTTCGCCGCCGAGAGCGCGCTGGAGGACCGCCGGGGCCGGCTCGACGCGGTGACGTCCGACGCGGCGCTGCTCGCGCCCTCCGAGGCGCGCGACGCCGGCGCCAGCCTGGCGGGATTGCCGGCGCCGACCAGCCTGCTTGCCGCCCGCCGACGGCAAACTCGCGGTGCGCTACGGCGGGCGGCTCTCCAACGGCCTGATCGCCGAGGGCGTCGCCTACCGCACGGGGGCTGGCGCGGCGGTCCGTGCGCCGGCCGCCAGCGTCGTCGCCTATGCCGGGCCTTTGAACGGGTGGGGCGAAGTGGTCATCTTGCGTGCTGGCGGCGGATGCCACATGGTGCTGCAGCGGTTTGGGGAAAGTCAGCGTCGCGGTCGGTCAATCGGTCGCGGCCGACTTTCCGGTCGGCGCGATGCCGATCGATGGACAAACGCCGCCGGAGCTCTATCTGGAGGTGCGGCTGGCGGGCAGCCCCATCGACCCGGCGAAGCTGATGAGCGGCGCGCGGGGCGCGAATCTTAACGCGGCTGGCCGTAAGGTCGGGCCGTGAAGGAGTTGAGTGAGGCCCCGATGCGCAAAAGCCTGCTGATCGCCGCTTCCGCCTTTGTCCTCGGCGCCGGAACGATGGCCTACATCGGCCAGGCGGCGCGCGCGACCACCGAGCCGAAGGCCGAGAGCTACCACATGCTCGAGCTGTTCGGCGACGTGCTGACCGAGATCGACCGGCAGTACGTCACCCCGGTCGACGACAAGAAGCTGATCCAGTCGGCGATGGAGGGGATGCTCACCTCGCTCGACCCGCATTCCGACTACCTGACGCCGGACGCCTACACGGACCTGCAGGACCAGACCAAGGGCGAGTACGGCGGCCTCGGGCTCGAGATCCAGAGCGACGACGGCGCGATCAAGGTGATCTCGCCGATCGACGGCACGCCCGCCTCGCGCGCCGGCATCAAGTCCGGCGACTATATCCTCGCCGTCGACGGCCAGAACGTGCTGGGGGCCAGCGTCTCCGACGCGGTCAAGCAGATGCGCGGCAAGCCCGGCGAGTCGGTTACGCTGACCATCGGCCGCGAGAAGTCGCAGCCGTTCGACGTCAAGCTGGTGCGCGAGATCATCCAGCCGAAGTCGGTCACTTCCAAGATGGAGGGCGACTACGGCTACGTGCGGCTCGCCGGCTTCAACGAGAAGGCCACCGACGAGACGCTGTCGGCCATCAACGCGCTGAAGGCCAAGAACCCGCAGATGAAGGGCCTGGTGCTCGACCTGCGCAACAATCCGGGCGGCCTGCTGGACCAGGCGGTCGGCGTCGCCGGCCTCTTCCTGAACGGCGGCGAGGTGGTCAGCCAGCGCGGCCGCGATCCGCAGGACATCGAGCGCTACGACGCCAAGGGCCGCGACGTGCTGAACGGCCTGCCGATGGTGGTGCTGATCAACTCCGGCACCGCGTCGGCCTCGGAGATCGTCTCCGGCGCGCTGCAGGATCGCCACCGCGCCGCCATCGTCGGCGTCACCAGCTTCGGCAAGGGCTCGGTGCAGACGGTGATTCCGCTGCGCGGCGGCCTCGACGGGGCGCTGAAGCTGACCACGGCGCGCTACTTCACGCCCTCCGGCCGCTCGATCCAGAAGACCGGCATCCAGCCGGACCTCGAGGTGGCCGAGACGCGCGACGAGGCCCAGCAGATCGCCGACGAGGCGTTCAGCTTCACCGAGGCCAGCTTCCGCAATGCGCTGAGCGCCGACGAGGGCAAGACCCGGGTCGGCCCGCACGAGCCCGCCGAGGAGCCGCCCACCGGCTTCGACGAGAAGAACGGCGACTTCCAGCTGACCCGGGCGCTCGACGTCTTGAAATACGGCTCGGTGGAGGCGACGCCGAAGATGGCCAAGCCCACCGCGACGCTCGCCCAGATCGCCGGCCACGCCGCCGACCAGGTCCCGGCGAAGCCCTGGACTCTCTTCGCCCTGCGGGGGAAGTGTCGGCGAAGCCGACGAAGGGGCCTGCGGCGCCGGGGGCCCCCTGCGGCGCTTCGCGCCGGTTCCCCCGGAGGGGGAAGAGGAGCCCCCTGCGGCGCTTCGCGCCGGTTCCCCCGGAGGGGGAAGAGAAGCCTTCGTTAACCAACTACGGCGAGGCTCGGAATCGCCGTGCCGCCCGCCCGCCGAACCTTCGCCAAGCCACGACCGCCCGCGCCCGCCGCCGCGGCGCCCGCCGGTCCGCGGTCGGCGCTGGGCCCGTTCGGCCAATCCGGTCATCGGATCGGTCACCGCGGCCGGCTTCTTCCTCGCCTGCGCCGCCGCCCTGGTCTCGCTGACCGGCAACCCGAAAGCCGGCGCGCCCGTGGTGCGCCTGTCGCTCGCCCACATCGCCGACACCAGCGCGCCGCCCGGCTGGCGCGACGTGCTGCCGAACGAGCCGGCCGCCGAAGCGCCCTACGCGGCCGCGACCGTGGCGCTCTCCGCCGCCGCGCCCGAGGATCCGGGCGATCCGAACGGGTCGGCCATCATCACCATTTCCGGCGACTCCAAGCTGGACGGCGCGCAGGCCGCGTCGGCGCGGCCTGCCGCAGGCCCCGATCGCGGGGCTGTTCACGCCAGGCCCGGCCGGCCCGCTGCCGATCATCGGCTCGGACGGCAAGACGCCGGCGCAGGCCTACGCCCGCCCCTCGGCCGCCGACGGCAAGCCGCGCGTCGCGCTGATCATCGGCGGGCTCGGGCTCAACGCCAAGGAGACGCGCGAGGCGATCGCCGCGCTGCCGCCCGAGGTCACCCTCTCGTTCGTGCCCTATTCGGAAGGCCTGCAGGGCTGGATCGACATGGCCAGGGCCGCCGGCCACGAGGTGCTGCTCGAGGCGCCGATGGAGCCGAAGGATTATCCGGACAACGATCCGGGCCCCTACACGCTGATGGCCGACGGCGCGCCGCAGGAGATCACGCGGCGGCTCGAGTGGCTGCTGTCGCGCGCCAGCGGCTACTTCGGCGTCACCAACTACCTGGGCTCGCGCTTCGTCGGCTCGCCGGCGGCGATGGGCGTCTTCGAGAGCGACCTGCGCCAGCGGGGCCTGGCCTTCATCGACGATGGCTCGGCCGCGCGGGTCGGCGGCGCGATTCCGCGCGCTTCGGCCGACCGCATCGTCGACGACCAGCTCGACGGGCCGACCATCGAGGCGCAGCTGACCGCGCTGGAGACCCAGGCCCAGCGCTCCGGCCAGGCGCTCGGCTCGGGCTTCGCCTATCCGATCACGCTGGCAGGAGGCGCAGCGCTGGGCGCAGGGGCTGGCGAACCGCGGCGTCCAGCTCGTGCCGGCCTCGGCGCTGACCACGCGCCGCTAAGACTGGCCACTGGCGCTCAGGCGCGCGCCGAGGCGCCCAGATGAGCCGATGGACCTGACGCCAGCTTCGGCCCAACGTCGGCATCGTGCTCGTCGGCGCGCGACGGCAAGGTCTGGCTCGGCCGGCGGGCCAATGCGCCGCCGCCGCTGAACTGGCAGTTTCCGCAAGGCGGCATCGACGCCGGCGAGGGCGAGCTTCGACGCGGCGCTGCGCGAGCTGAAGGAGGAGACCGGCGTCACCTCGGTGCGCCTGCTCGGCCGCACCCGCGGCTGGATGGGCTACGAGTTCCCGCCCGAGCACCAGGGCTCCAAGGCCGGCAAGGGCTGGAAGGGCCAGAAGCAGGTCTGGTTCGCGCTGGGCTTCACCGGCGAGGACGCCGAGGTCGACCTCGCGGGCCACGACGGCCAGGTCGAGTTCGACGCCTGGCGCTGGGCCGATCTCGACGAGGCGCTGGAGGCGATCATCGACTTCAAGCGCGACGTCTACCGGCAGGTGATCGAGGCGTTCCGCCCGCTGGTGGATGAGGTGCGCGGCGGCGCCAGTTAAGCGGCCTTGCAGCGCCCCGCGCCGCCAGCCAAGCTCGTTGCATGGAAAGTGGGGAGTGGTGATGCAGCGCGCGCCGATCCTGATGGTCGCACGGCGCCTTCTGCGGCGGCTGGGTGTTCGACCGCTTCGCCGAGCCGTTCCGCGCGTCGGGCCATCCGGTGATCGCGCCCGATCTGCCGGGCCACGCGGCGGGCGATGCGCCGAACGCGGCGCAGGGGTTCTCGATGGCCGACTACGCCGGCGCCCTCGCCGCAGCCGCCGCCGCGCTGCCGGCGCCGCCCATAGTGATCGGCCATTCGCTGGGCGGGCTCGTCGCGCTGCTGGCGGCGATGCGCGCGCCGGTCGCCGGCCTGATCCTGCTCGCGCCCTCGCCGCCCTGGGGCGTCAGCGGCTCGACGATGGAAGAGGCGATCTCGGCGGTCAGCCTCTACGCGCTCGGCCCCTACTGGGCCCAGGCGATCCAGCCTGACTACGCCAGCTTCCGCCGCTTCGCGGTCGACCGGCTGCCGGGCGCCGAGCGTCACGCGCTGCATGCGCGCATGCGCCCCGAGAGCGGCCGCGCCCTCTTCGAGACGCTGAACTGGTGGCTCGATCCGCTGATGACCACGCTGGTCGATCCGGCGAAGATCGCCGCGCCGATGCTGGCGATCGCCGGCGACAACGACGTGATCCATCCGCCCGCCACCGTGCGCGAGACCGCCCGCCGGCTTGGCGCGGCGTTCGAGAGGCGCCTGGGATGAGCCACTGGCTGCCCGGCGAGCCCGGTTGGGAGCAAATCGCCGGCCAGGTGCCTGGCCTGGATCGAGGCGGCCGCGGCGCCGCTGGCCGCCGAGTAGGCTCGCGGCCGCGCGCTGCTGCCTCGACTTTGCGCGCCAGGCTGGCAGGCTTGCACGGATGAGCGACCTATTCCGGTTTCCGAGCGCGGTGCGGCGCGACCCGCAAGTCGAGGCCTGGTTCGGCGCGCCGGACCACGAGCTGCGGCGCATGGCGCGGCCGTGGTTCGAGCGTATGCGCGCTTGCGGTGCGGACGTGCGCGAGCTCCTGCACGACCGCTGCCCCTGGGCCTGCGTCGAGGACGCGGCGTTCGGCTATGTGGCCGCCTTCAGCGCCCACGTGAACATCGGCTTCCTCCAGGGCGCGTCGCTCGACGACCCGGCCGGCCTGCTGGAAGGCTCGGGCAAGCGGATGCGGCAGTGAAGCTGCGCTGGGGCGAGCCGGCGAATGAGGCGGCGCTGATCGCGCTGATCGCGGCGGCCTACCGGGATATGCAGGCCCGGCTCAGGGACGAAGCTGCATCAGGCTGACGCGTCAGCCGATCTTGGCGACGCCGTAGATCATTTCCGACTCGTCGCTGTTCGGGTGCAGCGGCGTGCCGTCGGGCTTGCGCTTGGTGGTGAACACCAGGCTCTGCTCCTTGCCGTTCCAGTCGAGCTGCCAGGAGCGGGTGGTGAACTGCATGCCGTCCTGCACGCTCTTGTCGTTGCGGTAGAGGCTCCAGCCGTTGGTGACGCCGGCCCAGTCGTTCAGCGCGACGATGATCGGCCGGCCGGGCGAGTCGAGGTCGGCCGGATGGGTCACCTCCACGTGGCACTGGTCCGGGTTGGAGATCGAGGGATTGGCCACCACCAGGGTGAAGTCCTTCTGCTTCAGCGCCCAGCCCTGATCGCCCTGCTTGCGCAGGCCCGCGGCCTTGGCGAGCTGCACGAAGTTGCCGCCGTTGGCGGCCGGGATGCAGACCTGCTGCAGCATGTTGAGCAGCGCGATCGCGGTCGGATCGGTGGGCGGGGCCGGTGGTGGCGGCGGCGCGGGCGGTTGCGGGGCCTCGGCCCCGGGCGCGCCGGCCGCAGCTGACGGCGCCGTTGCGGGGGCCTGGGCGGGCGGCGGGCCGGCAGGCGGCGTGCGCGGGGCTTTGCGCCGGCGGCGGCGCTTCGGCCGGCCCAGAAGTGGGTCCTGGGGCAGCCTGCGCGTAGGCGTTGGCGGCGGCGGCCAGGGCGATCAGGCTGACGAGCGGGATGCGCATGGGGTTCTCTTCCAAGCGGTCGGGTCGACGGGCGCGCTATCTAACGAGCGTAGGCGCTCGCGGCCAAGCGACTAAATGACCGGGGCGGCGTACTCGGCAAGTATGGTGAGGCCCGCCGGGGTCACATCTGCGAAACCGCCGCGCACCTCGAACACCATCGTGTCGTCGCCGTCGTAGGCCTTCACGCGGCCTTCCTTCAGCGTGGTCATGAACGGCGCATGGCCGGCGAGCACGCCGAAATCGCCCTCGGAGCCCGGCGCGTCGACCTGGTCGACCTCGCCGGAGAACAGTTCGCGCTCCGGCGAAACCAGCGAGAAGTGCAGCTTGGCGGGCATCGGCTAGGCCTCCGCCGCCATCTTCTCGGCCTTGGCCACCGCGTCCTCGATGGTGCCGACCATGCGGAAGGCGGTCTCGGGCAGGTGGTCGTACTCGCCGTCGCACACCGCCTTGAACGAGCGAATGGTGTCCTCCAGCTGCACGAACACGCCCGGCAGGTTGGTGAAGGCCTCGGCCACGTGCATCGGCTGCGACAGGAACTGGGTGATCTTGCGCGCCCGCGCCACGACCAGCTTGTCGTCCTCCGACAGCTCGTCCATCCCCAGGATGGCGATGATGTCCTTCAGCGCCTTGTACTGCTGCAGGATCTCCTGCACCCGCCGCGCCACCCGGTAGTGCTCCTCGCCGATCACCAGCGGATCCAGGATGCGCGAGGTGGAGTCGAGCGGGTCGACGGCCGGGAAGATGCCCAGTGCGAAAACGTCGCGCGACAGGATCGTTGTCGCGTCCAGGTGGGAGTAGGCCGTGGCCGGGGCCGGGTCGGTGAGGTCGTCGGCGGGCACGAAGATCGCCTGCACCGAGGTGATCGAGCCCTTGTTGGTCGAGGTGATCCGCTCCTGCAGGTTGCCCATTTCGGTGGCCAGCGTCGGCTGGTAGCCCACCGCCGAGGGGATGCGGCCGAGCAGCGCCGACATTTCCGAGCCGGCCTGGGTGAAGCGGAAGATGTTGTCGATGAAGAGCAGCACGTCCTTGCCCTCCTCGTCGCGGAAGTACTCGGCCTGGGTGAGGCCGGTCAGGGCGACGCGGGCCCGGGCGCCGGGCGGCTCGTTCATCTGGCCGTAGACCAGGGCGCAGCGCGAGCCTTCGGTGGACCCGCCATGCTCGCGCGGATCGACGTTCACCTTCGAACTCGATCATCTCGTAGTACATGTCGTTGCCTTCGCGGCTGCGCTCGCCGACGCCCGCGAGCACCGAGTAGCCGCCGTAGTTCAGGGCGATGTTGTTGATCAGCTCCTGCATGGTGACGGTCTTGCCGACGCCGGCGCCGCCGATCAGGCCGATCTTGCCGCCCTTGGTGTAGGGGCAGAGCAGGTCGATCACCTTCATGCCGGTGACCAGCATCTCCTTCGACGTGGCCTGCTCGGCGAAGGTCGGCGCATCGCGGTGGATCGAGTTGCGCTTGTTGTGGGGGATAGGCCCCGCTTCATCGACCGGCTCGCCGATGACGTTCATGATCCGCCCCAGCGTGCCCGGGCCCACCGGCACCATGATCGGGCCGCCGGTGTCGACCACCGCCTGGCCGCGGGTCAGGCCCTCGGTGGCGTCCATGGCGATGGTGCGCACGGTGTTCTCGCCCAGGTGCTGGGCGACTTCCAGCACCAGCCGGACGGCCTCGCCGCTGCGCTGGTCGTGGTTGGTGGTCTCCAGCGCCGAGAGAATAGCCGGCAGGTGGCCGTCGAACTCGACGTCGACGACGGCGCCGATCACCTGGGTGATGCGGCCGGTGGCGACGCCCTGCGGCAGCGTTTCGGCGGGCTTCGGCGGCTTCGATAGTGGCCATGGCGGACTGCGTCTCTCGGCTAGAGCGCCTCGGCGCCGGAGATGATCTCGATCAGCTCCTTGGTGATCTGCGCCTGGCGGGTTCGGTTCATGATCAGGGTCAGGCCGGCGATCATGTCGCCGGCGTTGCGGGTGGCGTTGTCCATCGCCGCCATCTGGGCGGCGTAGAAGCCGGCGTCGTTCTCGAGCATGGCGGAGAACAGCTGCACGCCGATGTTGCGCGGCAGCAGGGTCGTCAGGATGGTCTCCTCGTCGGGCTCGTACTCGTAGACGGCGCCCTTCAGGTCGATGGTCGCGGCGCCCTCGACCTGCGCCGGCACCAGCTGCTGGCGCGTCGGGACCTGGCTGACCACCGAGCGGAAGCGGCTGTAGAACAGCGTCACCACGTCGGCCTCGCCGGCCTCGAAACGCTCCAGGATGATGTTGGCGGCCTCCTGGGCGCGGGCCAGGGTCGGCTTGGCGCCCGCTTCCAGCGCGCCGACCGAGCGGTCCCCATAGAGCCGCGCCAGCTGGGTGCGGGCTTTGCGGCCGATGGTCAGCAGAGAGAGCTGCCGGCCCTCCTGGGCGGCGGCGGCCATGTATTCGCGGGCCGCACGGACGATCGAGGAGTTGAAGCCGCCGGCGAGGCCGCGGTCGGCGGTGGCGACCACCACCAGTTCGCGGCGCCGCGAGCCCGTGCCCACCAGCAGCTTGCGGCGCGCCCGGCCCGGTGACGGCGGCGGCCAGGTTGGCGATCACCGCGGCCATGCGGGTGGCGTAGGGGCGCGCGCTCTGCGCGGCCTCCTGGGTGCGGCGCAGCTTGGCTGCCGCGACCATCTGCAGGGCCTTGGTGATCTTCTGCGTGGCCTGCACGCTTCGGATCCGGGTCCGCATGTCCTTGACGCTGGCCATGACGTCGGACCCTAGGCGAAGGTGGCGGCGAAAGCGTCGAGGACGGCTTTCAGCTTGCCTTCCAGCTCGTCGTTGAGGGTCTTCTGGGTGCGGATGGCGTCCAGCAGGTCGGCATGCTGGCCGCGCAGGCGGGCCAGCAACTCGGCCTCGAAGCGGCCGACGTCGGCGAGCGCGATCGGGTCCAGATAGCCGCGGGTGCCGGCGTAGAGCACGCACACCTGCTCCTCCACCTGCTGCGGCGAATACTGCGGCTGCTTCAGGAGTTCGGTCAGGCGCGCGCCGCGGGCCAGCAGCTTCTGCGTCGCCGCGTCGAGGTCGGAGCCGAACTTGGAGAACGCCGCCATCTCACGGTACTGCGCCAGCTCGCCCTTCAGCGGTGCCGGAGGCCTGCTTCATCGCCCTGATCTGGGCGTTGCCGCCCACCCGGCTGACACCGAGGTGCCGATGCTCATCGCCGGGCGGATGCCCTGGAAGAACAGGTCCGTCTCCAGGAAGACCTGGCCGTCGGTGATCGAGATCACGTTGGTGGGGATGTAGGCCGAGATGTCGTTGGCCTGGGTCTCGATGATCGGCAACGCGGTGAGCGAGCCGGAGCCGAAGTTCTCGTTCAGCTTGGCCGCGCGCTCCAGCAGCCGCGAGTGCAGGTAGAAGACGTCGCCCGGATAGGCCTCGCGGCCGGGCGGGCGGCGCAGCAGGAGGCTCATCTGGCGGTAGGCGACGGCCTGCTTGGAGAGGTCGTCGTAGATGATCAGCGCGTGCATGCCGTTGTCGCGGAACCACTCGCCCATCGCGCAGCCCGCGAACGGCGACAGGAACTGCAGCGGCGCCGGCTCCGAGGCGGTGGCGGCGACCACGATGGTGTAGTCGAGCGCGCCGCGGTCCTCGAGGGTCTGGACGATCTGCGCCACCGTCGAGCGCTTCTGTCCGATGGCCACGTAGATGCAGTAGAGCTTGGTCCCCTCGTCGCCCGAGGCGTTGACCTGCTTCTGGTTCAGGATGGTGTCGATGGCCACGGCGGTCTTGCCGGTCTGGCGGTCGCCGATGATCAGCTCGCGCTGGCCGCGGCCGATGGCGGTGAGGCTGTCGATGCACTTCAGCCCCGTGTACATCGGCTCGTGCACGCACTTGCGCGGGATGATGCCCGGGCGCCTTCACGTCGACCACGCGGCGCTCGGCGATGTCGGTCAGCGGGCCTTTGCCGTCGATCGGCTCGCCCAGCGGATTGACCACCCGGCCCAAGCAGGCCCTTGCCCACCGGCACGTCGACGATCTCGCCCAGGCGGCGCACCTCGTCGCCCTCGGAGATCGCCCGGTCCTCGCCGAAGATCACGATGCCGACGTTGTCGCGCTCCAGGTTGAGGGCCATGCCCTTCACCCCGGCGGAGGGGAACTCCACCATCTCGCCGGCCTGCACCTTGTCGAGGCCGAAGACGCGGGCGATGCCGTCGCCCACCGACAGCACCTGGCCGACGTCGGAAACGTCGGCCTCTTCGCCGAAGTTGGCGATCTGGGTCTTCAGGATGGCCGAGATCTCGGCGGCGCGGATGTCCATCTTGGGTTCTTCTTACGCTCTCTTGAGGGCGAACTTCAGGGAATCGAGCCTCGACTTCAGCGAGGCGTCGTAAAGGCGCGAGCCGACCCGCACCTTCAGCCCGCCGAGGATGGCGGGGTCGACGCGGGTCTCGATCTCGGGGTCCTTGCCGAGCGCGGTGCGCAGCGCGGCGGCCAGCGCCTTGGCCTGCGCCGCGGTCAGCGGCATGGCGGTGACCACCTCGGCGGAGACCGCGCCGCGGTCCTCGGCGGCGAGCTTCTCGAAGGCGGCGATCATGCCGGGCAGCGCGCTGGCGCGGCGGTTGGCCGCAACCAGGCCCAGGAACTTCTTGGTGGTGGCGGAGAGGCCGGCGGCTTCGGCGACGGCGGCCAGGCCCTTGGCCCTTCTCCTCGGCGTCGAACACCGGCGAGGCGATCAGCGTGCGAAGGTCGGCGCTCTCGGCGCGCATGGCTTTCAGGCTCTTCAGGTCGGCTTCGACCGCGCCCGCATCGCCCTGGTCTCTTGGCGAGTTCGAAGAGGGCCTGGGCGTATCTGAGCGCCCACGTCCGCCGCGTTGGAATCTGTCCGCCACGAAATTTGACCGTCCGTCGCCTGGCAGCGCCGGATGCAGAGCGAGCGCCTGAATCCGACCTAAGGGCTTGAATGCGCTTGGGAAAGCACGTGGTCTCAAGGGTCGCGAAGGACCCCCTCGTCCGAAGCCGCGCGCCTGATAGCATGCGCGTTTCGCACTCGCAACCAAGGCTGGGCCGCAGTGGGGAACCACCTGAAAACAAAGCGGGCGGCCCCCGGAGGGACCGCCCAAGGAGGCGACTTGAAGCAGGCCAGGAAAAAGGGGTCAGTGGGCGGTCGCGACCGAGGTCTTCGGGGCGAGGCCCGCGTTGCACTTGTCGAGTTCGGCGGTGCGCAGCGTGCGGGCCGTCGAGGTCTTGAAGTCGGCGACAGCGGCGCCGGCGTTCTTGGCCACTGCGTGGCACTCCTGGGCGCCGAAGTACATTTCTTCGACGCCGCTGGAGACACAGGTCGTGCCGCTGCAGTCCCACAGCGCATGGTCGACGATGAACTGCGTCGGCTTGGCGACCGGTTGCTGCAGCGTGGCCGTGGTGTCTGCGAAGCTGTGGGTGGCGAGCGAGAGGCTGGCGATCAGGCACGCCAGGGCGATTGCGAGCTTCATGGTGAAAGCCCTCCGGGGAGGAATGACAAGGATCTCGGATCGAGAGAACTCGAGGGGTGTCAGACCCCGCGCCCGGAAGACCGCCTGCGTATCCCCACGCCGACGCGAACACGAAACCTAACACTGCTTACTTAGCGGTGTTCAGATCGCCGGCGCAAGCGGGATTTTCTTAAATTTTATAAAGGTTGGCCGACGTTTTTTCGGGCCGCCGAGGGCTTGAAATCTGGTCCGCGCGACCTATTGGAGGGCGCGTTACCGCAGCTCCTTCGTCAGGAACAGCACCAAGTCATCGTCGATGCGGTAGTGGGCGCCCGGCGTGACCGGTTTGACGTCGTAGCTCGCGCCACGCCCGTCGGGGACGAAGCCCCGGCGCACGTAGAGCCGCTGCGCGCGGCCGTAGTCGGCGTAGAGGGCAAAGCCGATGCCGATGCGCTGCTTGCCGGCGGCCCTGGCGCGCGCCTCACAGGCGGCGATCAGGGCGCTGCCGATCCTCTGCCCGCGCAGGCCCTCGACCACCACCATGTCGGAGATTTCGGGCGTGTCCTCGGCGGCGAAGGGCGGATAGTGCGGCCGCCAGACCAGCGAGGCGTAGCCCACCGGCGCGCCGCCCGAACTCGGCGATGAAGACGACACGCGCGCCGTCCTGGTGTTCGGCGAGGTAGCGCGGCCAGTGGTCCCAGTCGCCGTGCCAGGCCGGGCCGCCGCCCTCGACCGCGGCGAGCCGCGGCAGGTCGCCGGCGGTCAGTTCCCGTATGTCCGCCATGGCTACTGGGCCGCCAGCGCCTCGGCCTGGCGCAGGTCGACGCTGACCAGCTGCGAGATTCCACGCTCGGGCATGGTGACGCCGTAGAGCCGGTCCATCCGCGACATGGTCAGCGGATTGTGGGTGATGGCGATGAAGCGCGTCGGCGCGCGGCGGCGCATCTCGTCCAGCATGTTGCAGAAGCGCTCGACGTTGGCGTCGTCGAGCGGCGCGTCCACCTCGTCCATCACGCAGATCGGGGCCGGGTTGGCGAGGAAGACGGCGAAGATCAGCGCCGCGGCGGTCAGCGCCTGCTCGCCGCCGGAGAGCAAGGACATCACCGCCAGCCGCTTGCCGGGCGGGCAGGCGTAGATTTCCAGGCCGGCTTCCAGCGGATCGTCCGACTCGACCAGCCGCAGCTCCGCCTCGCCGCCCTCGAAGAGGGTGGTGAACAGCGAGCGGAAGTGGCCGTCGATGACGCCGAACGCGGCCATCAGCCGATCGCGGCCCTCGGCGTTCAGCTCGCCGATCGCCTGGCGCAGCTTGCCGAGCGCGGCCGAAAGGTCGGCGCGCTCGGCTTTCAGCGTCTGCAGCCGCGCGGAGAGCTCGCGGGCGTCCTCGTCGGCGCGCAGGTTGACCGGGCCGATCAGCTCGCGCTCGCGCTCCAGCGCCGCCAGGTGCTGCTCCATGGCGGCGGCGTCCCTCGGCAGCGCGGCCGCTTCCTCGGCGAGGCGCCGGCCGAGCGCCTCCGGTTCGATGTGGGTCTGCTCGCGGACCTGGGCGGCGGTCTCGGCGAAGCGCTCGCGGGCGGCGTCGAGCCGGGCGGTGATGGTGGCGCGGCGCTCGCGGGCGTCGCCGGCGGCGCCTTCCGCGGCGCGCCAGGCCCGGTCGGCGTCGGCGCGGGCGGCTTCGGCGAGGCTGAGCGCGTCGGCCGACCTCGCCTTGCGCTGCTCGGCGACGCCGAGCTCGTCGAGCATGGCGGCGCGGCGGGCCTCGACCCGGGCCGGGGCGTCGCGGGCGGCGTCGACCGCCGCCAGCGCCTTCTCGCGCTCGCGGGCCAGCTGGTCGGTGCGGCGCGCGGCGGCCTCGGCGCGGGCGGACCAGGCGTGGCGGTCGGCGACGAGGGCCTCCAGCCGCCGGGCGCGGCCATCCTTCTCGCGGCGCTCGATGTCGAGGGCGGCGCGAGCGGCTGATTCTTCCGTGCGGGCGGCCGTCGCGATGTCACGGGCCCCCGCTAACTGGGCGGTGCGGTCGTCGGCGGGGCGCCAGCGCGGCGTGGGCCGCCTCGGCGGCCTCCAACTGGCCGGCCAGCTCGGCGCGCTCGGCCTCGAAGCGGCCGATGGTCTCGTCCAGCGACTGGGCGCGGGCGTCGCGCCGCGCGCCCTCGCGGGCCAGCGCCTCCAGCCGCTCGCGGGCGGCGCTTGCCTTCACCTCCGCCTCGCGCGGCGCTGGCCGGGCGATGCGGACAGCGGTCTCGGCCTTGGCGGCGCGCGCGGCGGCCGCCTCGGCGGCGCGGCGCGCTTCGTCGCCGAGCGGCGTGGCGGCGGCTATCTCGGCCTCGAGCGCGGCGAGGCGGGCGCGCTGCTTCAGCCGGGCTTCGGCCGGTTTCGGGGCGCCGGCCTTCGAGCAGAAGCCGTCCCAGCGCCAGAGGTCGCCGGCCGCCGAGACCAGCCGCTGGCCGGGCGACAGCTGGCGCATCAGCCGCTCGCCGTCGGCCGGTTCGACGAGCGCGATGAAGGCGAGCCGCGCGGCCAGCTCCGGCGGCGCCTTGACCTTGCCCGCCAGCGGCGTCGCGCCCTCCGGCCAGGCCGGCGCCGGCACGCCCGCGCCCACCCAGCGGGTCGGCGCCTTCGGGATCGAGCGCGGCGGCAAGGTCGTCGCCCAAGCGCGGCGGCGAGCGCGGCCTCGAGGCCGGCCTCCGGCGTCACCGCGTCGAGCGCCGGGCGGAACGCGCCGCGCTCGACGAGCGTGGTGAGCGCGGTGAGGCCCTGCGCCTCGCTCTTCAGTGCGGCCAGCTTGTCGAGCGCGGTCCGCGCGGCGGTCCTTGCCTGCGACTCGGCGGTCTGCGCGGCGCCGCGCTCGGTCTCGGCCGACTCCATCGCCTGGCGGGCCTCGGCGAGTGCGGCCTCGGCGCCCGCCAGCGCGGCTTCCGCCTCGGCGCGGCGCGGGTCCTCTGCCGGGCCCAGCGCGGCGCGGTCGGCGCGGGTCTGGTCGAGCGCGCGGGTGGTGCGCGAGAGCCGCGAGCGGGCCTCCTCGAGCCGCGTCTCGGCGGCGCGGCGGCCGGCCTCGGCGGCGGCGATCTCGCCAGCCAGCCGCTCGACCTCGGCGTCGGCCCCTTTGCGCGCGGCCTCGGCCGTCTCGGCGATGGCGGCGAGCTCGGGAATGCGCTCCGGCGCAGCGGCGATCTCGGCCTCCAGCTGGCGTGTCTCGCCCTCGATCCGGGTCAGCGCCCGGCCGGCGTCCTCGACGATCTGGCTCTCGCGGGCCGCGTCGGCGGCGATTCGGGCGATCTCGCCTTCGAGCCGGGCCAGCTCCGCGGCCGCGCCTTCCAGCTCGCGGTCGAGGCGGTCCTTCTCGATCTCCAGCCGATGCAGGACGGCCGCCGCTGCGGTCTCCTCGTCGCGCAGCGGCTTCAGCGCGGCTTCGGCCTCGGCGGCCACGGCGCTGGCGGCGGCGGCGGCGCGGGTGGCGCGCTCGGCGTCAGCGCCGATGGTCAGCGCCTCGGCGTCGATGCGCTCCAGCGTCTCGCGCGCCTCGGCCCAGCGCGCGTGCAGCAGCGCGCCCTGCAGCGCCCGGATCTGCGCGGCGAGCTTCTTGTAGCGCTCGGCCTGGCGCGCCTCGCGCTTCAGCCGCCCCAGCGAGGCCTCCAGTTCGCGGGCGACGTCGTCGAGCCGCTCCAGGTTGGCCTCGGCCGCCCGCACCTTCAGTTCCGCCTCGTGGCGGCGGCTGTGCAGGCCGGCGACGCCGGCCGCCTCCTCCAGGATCAGCCGCCGGTTCTGCGGCTTGGCGGCGATCAGCTCGGAGATCTGGCCCTGGCGGACCAGCGCCGGCGAGTTCGCGCCGGTGGAGGCGTCGGCGAACAGCAGCTGCACGTCGCGGGCGCGCACCTCGCGGCCGTTCACCCGGTAGGTCGAGCCGGCGCCGCGGTCGATCCGCCGCACCACCTCGAGCACCGGATGCTGGGCGAAGAGCGCCGGCGCGCCGCCGTCGGCGTTGTCGATGGTGAGCGTCACCTCGGCGTGGTTGCGGCCGGGCCGCCGCCCCGAGCCGGCGAAGATCACGTCGTCCATGCCGGCGCCGCGCATCGCCTTGGCCGAGTTGGCGCCCATCACCCAGCGCAGCGCTTCCAGCAGGTTCGACTTGCCGCAGCCATTCGGCCCGACGACGCCGGTGAGCCCCGGCTCGATCCGGAAATCGGTGGGCTCGACGAAGGACTTGAAGCCCGAGAGCCTGAGGCGCTGGAAATGCACGCGCGCCCCCTACCGCCCGCAGCCCGCGGCGGCGAGCGCCGGCGCGGACGCCAGTCTCGACGCCAACCTCACGCTGGGACGCGCACGCTTCACTTCGCGGCGGCCTCCGCCTCGGTGATGGCCTTGTCGAGTACGGGCATGTCGTAGCCGGACGCGGGTTTGCCGTTGACGACGAAGGTCGGCGTCGAGTCGATCTTCGCTGCCTGCGCGGCGTCGTTGACCCGCTTGTTCAGCGCCGCCAGCGCATTGTCGTCGCCGATGCAGGCGTTGATCTGCGGGTCGGTCATGCCCGCCGACTCGCCGACCTTCATCAGCCGGTCGCGCTCTTCGGCCCCGCGGCCGGATTCCAGCAGGTCCTGCTCCTGGCGCCACACGGCGTCGACCACCTGGAAGTACTTGTCCTTGCCGGCGCACCTGGCGAGCAGGAAGCCGGCCGCCGCCACCGGCTCGTCGCCGGTCAGCATCTCCTTCAGCACGTAGTGCACGCGGCCGGTGTCGATGTACTTGGTCTTGAAGGCGGCGAAGTTGTCGCTGTTCCACTTCGCGCAGATCGGGCAGCCCAGCGAAGCGTATTCGGCCACCGTCACCTTGGCGTTGGGGTTGCCGAGGCTCATGTCGCCAGAGGCCACGGCGCCCGGACCGGCGGCGGGCTTGCAGGCGGCGAGGCTGACGGCCAGGCCCACGAGGGCGAGGGCGGCGGCGATGGCGCGCATGGGCGTCTCCTGGTCTTCAATCTCTGAGTAGAGCGCGATTCCGTGCGCCGGGCCTAGCACTCCGTCCCGGGCCTGGGGAGGGGCGGGCCGCCGGGGCACGATGCGATCAGGCGGAACCGCCTGATCGTTGAATTGTGCTCCAGATCAAGAGTGTAGAGCATGATTTCAGCGCTCCGGTCGGATCGACCTCCGCCCATCATGCTCTAGCGCGGCGCGCCTCGCAGCACCTCGCGGCCCAGCCGCAACAGCGCCGCCTTCAAGGGGCCCTCGGGCGTCGCCGCCAGCCCTTCGGCCAGCGCGCGCTCGGCGGCGGCGTCGAGCGGCGGGCGGGCGCGGCGGATCGGCGCGGCGGCCCTGGCGGCGGCCGCCCGGGTGAGGGGACCTTGCACGATGCGCAGGCGCGCCACGGCGCCCTGGCCAAGGTAGAGGTTGAGCCGGTCGAGGATCAGCGGCGCCTGGTGCTGAATCAGCGCGGCGACCGGGCCGGCCACCTTCAGCTCCAGCGTGGCGCCGCCGGTGCGCGACTTCACCAGCTTCACCGGCTCGGAGCGGGAGGCGAGCGACTCGCCGACGATCTCGCGCCAGCGGCTCTTCAGGTCGTTCGCGCCGGGGCCGAACTTCGCCTCCAGCGCCTTCATGGCAGCGGCGAGGCCGCGCGCGGCGTGGCGCGGCGGCCGGGGCGGCGGACGCGGGCGCCGGGCGGCGAGGATCGCGGCGGCTTCTTGAGCGGAAGGCAGCGAACGGGGCATCGAGGCTCTATAGACGATGCGATGCCGCCCGTCGCCAAGCCGTCGCCTCCCGCTCGATCCGCCGCAGCGCCGACGCGCCTGCGCGAACGCGTGCTCGCCTGGTACGACGCCCACGCCCGCGACCTGCCCTGGCGGGTGCGCCCGGCCGACCGCGCCGCGGGACGCCGACCCGATCCCTACCGGGTCTGGCTCTCGGAGATCATGCTGCAGCAGACCACGGTGCCGCACGCGACGCCCTACTTCCTGGCGTTCACGGCCCGGTGGCCCACGGTCGCGGCGCTCGCCGCGGCGCCCGAGGCCGACGTCATGGCCGCCTGGGCCGGGCTCGGCTACTACGCCCGCGCCCGCAACCTGATCGCCTGCGCCCGGCGTGTGGCGGGGGAACTGGGCAGCGTCTTCCCGGACACCGAGGCCGGCCTCGCCGTCCTGCCCGGCGTCGGGCCCTACACGGCCGCCGCGATCGCCGCGATCGCCTTCGATGCGCCGGCCAACGTGGTCGACGGCAACGTCGAGCGGGTGGTGGCGCGGCTCTTCGCCGTCGAGGCGCCGCTGCCGGCCGCCAAGCCGGCGCTGCGGTCGTTGGCCGCCTCGCTGGTCACCGACGAGCGGCCGGGCGACTGGGCGCAGGCGTTGATGGACCTCGGCGCCATGGTCTGCACGCCGGCGTCGCCGATCTGCGCCATCTGCCCCGCCGCCGAGGACTGCCGCGCGAGGGCTGGCGGCGCGCCGCAGACCTACCCGCGCCGCACGGCCAAGTCCGAGCGCCCAAAGCGGCACGGCGCGGCCTATCTCCTGACCCGCGGCGACCGCGTGGCGCTGGTCCGGCGTCCGGCGCGCGGTCTCCTCGGCGGCATGCTCGCCCTGCCGACCAGCGACTGGCGGCGCCGAGCCCTGGAGCGAGGCCGAAGCGATCGCCGCCGCGCCCATCGCCGCCGAGTGGCGGCCCGCCGGCGAGATCCGCCACGTCTTCACCCACTTCGCCCTGACGCTCGCGCGTCTACCGCGCCGAGGCCGACTGGGAAGACGCGATCTGGACGCGGCGCGCCGAGCTGGAGGCGATGCCAAGCGTCTTCCTGAAGGCGGCGCGGAAGGCGCTGCTCGCGTAGCGGCGAAGCTTGACGGTGGTCATTCCGGCTGCGTTACTGTCCGTGACGCCTGCGGGCGCCACCGGTCTTTGAAATCGTAGAATCTACCCCAGAACCTCCGAGCGGCGGCCGAATCTTGCGCTTTCTCCAGATCCGGCCACCGATACTTACGGTGTTTGAAAGTTTTCCACAGGCCGATCGGGGCAAGACTTGCCGTTCGCCGCCTCACCCGCCTTCGACGTAGGCCAGCGCCCGCTCCAGGTTGGCGGCGACGTCGTCGATCGAGTTCGAGCGTCAGTTTGGGGCCTGGCAGCGGGACGTAGCTCCGGCGCGAGCGGGCGACGCTCTCCCAGCTGAGCTCGTACCAGCCGGGGATGGCGCGGCGCCGGCCCTCGACGCGCGATCGGTGCGTCGCCTCGTCCGAGCAGGCGCACTCGAACAGGTGGAACCTCGCCCCGCGATCGGCCGCCAAGGCTCGCCAGGCGCGCACCGGGGACTCGCGCGCGACCAGGTCGAGGACGCAATCGGCGCCGCGCCGCAGTTGCTGCTCGGCGACCCGCCCGAGCAGCGCCCAGGCGACCTCGCGCTGGCGCTCCACCGGCAGTTCGACCGCCTGCCAGACCTCCGGGAGCGAGCGAAGCGCAGACATCAGCCAGTCGTAGCCGGCGACGGTCGCGCCCAGCCGAAGCGCCAGTGCGTCCGCCAGCGTCGACTTGCCCGCGCCGGGCGGGCCGCTGACCACCACGAGGCTCGCCACGACGACGCAGCCTACGCGGTCGCTTCCCTTGCCCAGGCCCGGACGTCGTCGACGAAGAGGTCGGGCTCCTCCATGGCGGCGAAGTGGCCGCCGCGGGGCATGTCGCTCCAGCGGACGATGTTGTAGGCGCGCTCGGCGTAGGAGCTGCGGCGGCGCGGAGTAGAGCGCCTCGCCGGGGAAGTTGGCGAAGGCGGTCGGCGTCTCCAGCCGCTCGCCTTCCTTCAGCGGCACGCCGCCGCCCTTCGATGAGCGCGCGGTAGTACCAGGCGCCGGTCGTGAACGAGCCGGTCATGATGTAGATCATCGCGTTGGTCAGCATCTGATCGAGGCTGAACACCTCGGCGAACGGCTTCTCGCGCCGGTCGCACCAGTCGTAGAAGCGCTCGACGATCCAGGCCGCTTGGCCGACCGGATTGCCGGCGCCCAGCCAGGCCAGCGACTGCGGCTTGGAGACCTGCAGGCGGAAGTAGGCGCCGAGCGCGTCCATCGCCGCGCCCTGGCGGGTCATCCAGGCCGCCTCCGCCTCGCCCTTCGGTCCGCCGGGCGGCCGAAACCCCAGCATGTTGAGGTGGATGGCCCGCACGTGCTTCGGATGGTCGTAGGCGAGCGACGAGGTGACCAGCGAGCCCCAGTCGCCGCCCTGCGCGAGGTAGCGGTCGTAGCCCAGCACCTCGGTCATCAGGGTGTTGAAGAGCCGCGCGGTCTGGCGCTGGCCGAACGGCCTGGCGGGCTTCGACGAGAAGCCGAAGCCGGGGAGCGAGGGGATCACCAGGTCGAAGGCGTCGGCCGCCGCGCCGCCGTGCCGCGAGGGCCAGGCGAGCTTGTCGATCGCGCCCCAGAACTCGTAGTGGCTGCCCGGCCAGCCGTGGCTGAGGATCAGCGGGCGCCTGCCTTCCGCCTCGCCCACCACGTGGACGAAATGGATGTCGAAGTCCTCGATCCGGGCGGTGAACTGCTCATAGCGGTTGAGGTCGTGGACGGCGGCGCGCCAGTCGTAGCCGTCCAGCCAGTGGTCGCAGAGCCGGCGCAGGTAGTCGGCGTCGCAGCCGTAGGCCCAGCCGTCGTCCACTTCGGGCGCCGGCGGCCAGGGATAGGCGCGCACCTGCTCCAGCACCTTGCCGACATGCGCGGCGTGCCAGGCGACCGCGAAGGGTTTCGGCGCAGTCATGCCAGGCGTCTCCGGTTTGATTGGCGGGCCAGCAACGTCGGTCGCTGACGCTGCGGGCGTCAATGAGGAATCCTTCTCCCCTTGCGGGAGAAGGTGGCGGGCGACAGCCCGCCGGATGAGGGGTCGACGGATCTTCGAGGCTAGCTCGGCGCGAGCCAATCTTCAGAGTCAGCGCGACCCCTCATCCGTCGGGCTCCGCCCGACACCTTCTCCCGCAAGGGGAGAAGGAATCAGCCCCTTGCTCAGCGTCTCCGTCAGCGCCGCGATCAGGCGGCGGGCGTCGTACTGCGGCTGCAGCTTGCCGGAGAAGGCCAGCATGATCGGGCCGTGCAGGGCCGCCCAGTACATGTGGCCGACGAGGCCGGGGTCGCCGTCGAACTGGCCGGCCGCGGCGAGGCCCTCCAGGTGCCGCGTCATCGTGCGGCGCGAGCGATCGGCGGCGGCCATGAACTCCGGATAGTCGGTCTCGTCCGGCTGGCTGATGTCGAACATCAGCTTGTAGGCTTCCGGATGGGCGAAGGCGAAGTCGACGTAGGCCGCGCCGACCGCGTTGGAGGCGGCGATCGGATCGTGCCTGGCGCCCTCCCAGGCCGCTTCCAGGGCCTCGGCGTGGCGGGTGAAGGCGCGGGCGCGCACCGCCGCCAGAATGGCGTTCTTGTCGGCGAAGTAACGGTAGGGCGTCATCGGCGAAACGCCGATCTCCGCGGCGAGCTGGCGCAAGGTGACGGCTTCCAGGCCGCGCTGGGCGAACAGCCGCTCGGCCGCGTCGATCAGCTTCTCGCGGAACTCCCCGACCGCTTCCTCGGTCAACACGCGTGGCAATCGCCCGTCCTCCGCACCAAATAGGGACTTGCCAGAGCTTATCGCTTACGGCATAAATTTACAATGTAAGACTTAAGCGTTCCTCCCCCACGCTCCAAAGCCATTCGCAGAGGATTTCCGCCATGGACGGCTCGCAGGTCACCAGCCCCTACCTTTCCGGCAACTTCGCGCCGATGCGCAGCGAGGACGACTATGAGCTCGAAGTGGTGGGCGCGATTCCCGCGGGACTTGCGGGCGTCTTCTACCGCAACGGGCCGAACCCGCAGTTCGCGCCGCGCGACGCCTATCACTGGTTCTCCGGCGACGGGATGCTCCACGGCTTCTTCGTCGAGGAGGGCAAGGTCCGCTACCGCAACCGCTATGTGCGCACGCCGCGCTGGCAAACCGAGCACGCCGCGGGCCGTTCGCTCTATGGGGTCTTCGGCAATCCGATGACCAGCGACCCCTCGGTGATGGGGACGGACTCCGGCGTCGCCAACACCAACGTCGTCTGGCACGCCGGCAGGCTGCTGGCGCTCGAGGAGGGCCACATGCCCTTCGAGATGGACCCGGCGACGCTGGAGTTGCGCGGCTATGTCGAGGCCTACCGCGGCAAGGTCACGGCCCATCCGAAGCTCGATCCGGAGACCGGCGAGATGGTCTGGTTCGCCTATTCGTCGGGCGAGGGGCCGCTGAACGCCACTTGCTCGTACGGCGTCACCGACAAGGCGGGCAAGGTGGTCCGGCGGCAGGAGTTCGAGGCGCCGTTCGCCTCGATGGTGCACGATTTCCTGGTGACCCGGAACTACGCGCTGTTCCCGATCCTGCCGCTCTCGGGCAGCATCCAGCGGGCCATGCAGGGCGGTCCGCCGTTGGCCTGGGACCCCGAGAAGGGCTCGCACATCGGGGTGATGCGGCGCGACGCCGACGTGGCGACGATGCGCTGGTTCACCACCGACCCCTGCTACGTCTTCCACCCGATGAACGCCTGGGAGGAGGGCGAGAAGATCATCGCCGACGTGATGGAGTATCCGGTCGCGCCGCTCTTTCCGACCCTCGACGGCTCGGCGCCGCGGGACGCCTTCGCGCATCTGACGCGCTGGACGTTCGACCTGGCCGACTCGTCCAACACCGTGAAGCGCGAGCAGATCGACGACCTGGCGGGCGAGTTCCCCCGCTTCGACGAGCGGCATGCCGGCCTCGGCTACCGGCACGGCTGGTTCGCCGGGATCACCCGCCGCGACGTCGAGTCGGTGAGGTTCGACACGATTGCGCACGTCGATCTGGCAAGCGGGAAGCGCATCGACCACGTCTACGACGCCGGCGATTCGCCCGGCGAGCCGGTGTTCGTGCCGCGGACGGCCGGCGCCGCCGAGGGCGATGGCTGGCTGATAGCGCTGGTCTACCGCGGGGCCGAGGACCGCAGCGACTTCGTGGTCTACGACGCGCAGGACGTGGCGGCCGGCCCGATCGCGGTGGCCAAGGTTCCGCGCCGCGTGCCGTTCGGCTTCCACGGCAACTGGCGGCCGGCGTAGCGGCGGCAGGGGCTTAGGGGCGCCCGGGGCCCCCTGCGTCGCCTGAGGCGACGCTTCCCCCGAAGGGGGAAGAGAGCGCGCGCTCTCAGTTCATTTCCGCGATCCCCTCCCCCCGTGCAACGAGGGGGAGGCGACTCGGCCGCGCCAGCGGCCGAGCGGGAGGGGGCATCGGGCGCCCACGTGTCTGTTTGCCGGTGAGTGCGATCAGACCAGCGCTCCGTGGCAGTGCTTGAACTTCTTGCCCGAGCCGCAGGGACAGGCGGCGTTGCGGCCGGTGCGCTGCCAGCCTTCGGGCAGCGAGGCGACGTCCGCGCCGGCGCGGGCGTCGGCGAGGAGGCCCACGTCGCCGGCGAAGGTCAGGGCGGACGCCTGCGGCGAGCGTTCGTTCTCGCCGGTCAGCGGGTCGACGTGCACCTCGAAGAAGTTGGTCGGCTCGGGCGGCGGCGGCGGCGCGAACTGGATCTCCACCGTCATCAGCCAGCGGGTGACGCTGGCGGCGAGCTCGCCCCGCAGCTTCTCGAACAGCGAGAAGGCCTCGACCTTGTACTCGTTCAGCGGGTCGCGCTGGCCGTAGCCGCGCAAGTGGATGACGTTCTTCAGGTGGTCGAGGTGGGTCAGGTGCTCGCGCCACTGCTCGTCGACCGTGCGCAGCAGGATGCTCTTCTCGATCTGCCGCATCTGTTCCGACGACAGCAGCTGCTCGCGCTCGGCGGCGCGCGCATCGGCCGCCTTCTCGACCCGCTCGAGCACTTCCTCGGAGCCGATGCCTTCCTCGGCCGCCCAGTCCTCGATCGGCAGGTCGAGGCCGAGCGTCTGCTTCACCTCCCAGGTGAGGCCGTGCGATGTTCCACTGGTCGGCGTAGGCCTTCGGCGGCAGCAGGCGCGTCACCATCTCCTCGATGGCGTTGCGGCGCATGTCGGCGACGAACGCCGACAGGTCCTCCTCGCCCATGAACTCGCTGCGCTGCTCGAACACGGCCTTGCGCTGGTCGTTCACGACGTCGTCGTACTTCAGGAGGTTCTTGCGGATCTCGTAGTTGCGCTGCTCGACACGCTTCTGGGCGGTGGCGATGGCCTTGTTGAGCCACTTGTGGGTGATCGCCTCGCCTTCCTGGACGCCGAAGGTGCGCATGATCGAATCGAGCCGTTCGCCGGCGAAGATGCGCAGGAGGTCGTCCTCGCAGGAGAGGTAGAACTTCGAGTGGCCCGGGTCGCCCTGGCGGCCGGTGCGGCCGCGCAGCTGGTTGTCGATGCGGCGCGCCTCGTGGCGCTCGGTGCCCAGCACGAAGAGGCCGCCCTCGGCGAGCGCCTTGGCCCGCTTGCTCTCGATCTCGGCGGCGATCTGATCGCGCTCATCGGCCTCGGCCTCGGCCGTGATCTCGACGCCGAGCGCGGTCTGCTCCTGGCGCCACTTCATCATCCGCATGTCGAGGTTGCCGCCGAGCTGGATGTCGGTGCCGCGGCCGGCCATGTTGGTGGCGATGGTCACCGACGCCCGGCACCCCGGCGTCGGCGATGATCAAGGCCTCCTGCTCGTGGTAGCGCGCGTTCAGCACCGCGTGGGGGATGCCGGTGACCTTCTTGCCGTCCCGCTCGAACACGTGCGCGTCCAGCAGCGCCGACAGCTGCTCCGACTTCTCGATCGAGACGGTGCCGACCAGGATCGGCTGGCCGCGCAGGTAGCAGTCCTCGATCGTGGTGATGATCGCCTGGTTCTTCTCGGCGGCGGTGCGATAGACCTCGTCGTCGTCGTCGATCCGCGTCACCGGCTTGTTGGTGGGGATCTCGGCGACGTCCATGTTGTAGATGTCGATGAACTCGTGCGCCTCGGTCGCCGCCGTGCCGGTCATGCCGGAGAGCTTCTGGTAGAGGCGGAAGTAGTTCTGGATGGTGATCGAGGCCAGCGTCTGGTTCTCGGGCTGGATCTCGGCGCCTTCCTTGGCCTCGATCGCCTGGTGCAGGCCCTCCGACAGGCGCCGGCCGTGCATCATCCGGCCGGTGAACTCGTCGATCAGGATCACCTCGCCGGCGCGCACGATATAGTCGCGGTCGCGCTGGTAGAGCACGTTGGCGCGTAGCGCCTGGTTGACGTGGTGGACGGTGGAGACGTTGGCCGGGTCGTAGAGGCCGGCGGAGTCGGGGACCAGATGCCCGCCGTCGGCCAGCAGCTCCTCCACCTTCTCCGAGCCGTACTCGGTGAGGTTCGCCTGGCGCTGCTTCTCGTCGTGCTCGAAGGTGTCCGGATCGCTGATCAGCTCGCGCACGATGCCGTCGATGGTGCGGTAGAACTCCGAGCGGTCCTCGGTCGGGCCCGAGATGATCAGCGGCGTGCGCGCCTCGTCGATCAGGATCGAGTTCGACCTCGTCGACGATGGCGAAGTTGTGCGGCCGCTGCACCATGTCGGACGCCTCGTAGACGAGGTTGTCGCGCAGGTAGTCGAAACCGAACTCGTTGTTGGTGCCGTAGGTGATGTCGGCGTGGTAGGCGCGCTGGCGCTCGGCCTGCGAAAGGCCGTGCACGATGACGCCGACGCTCAGGCCCAGGAACTTGTAGATGCCGCCCATCCACTCGGCGTCGCGGTTGGCGAGGTAGTCGTTGACGGTGACGACGTGGACGCCCTTGCCCTCCAGCGCGTTCAGGTAGACCGGCAGGGTCGCGACCAGCGTCTTGCCTTCGCCGGTGCGCATCTCGGCGATGCCGCCGTGATGCAGCACCATGCCGCCGACCATCTGCACGTCGAAGTGGCGCTGGCCGAGCGTGCGCTTGGCGGCCTCGCGCACCACCGCGAAGGCCTCGTTGAGGATGGAATCGAGGCTGCCGCCGCCCTGGACGCGGCTGCGCAGCTCGTCGGTCTTGGCGCGCAGCGCATCATCGCTCAGCGCCGCCATCTGCGGCTCGAGCGCGTTGATCCTGCCAACGCGCCCCAGCATCTGCCTGACCTTGCGGTCGTTCGTGGAGCCGAAGACTTTCTTGAGATCGAGCATGCGAGGGGGTCGGGTCCGAATAGGGGGCTTTGAACTTACGAAGGCGGCGCGCACGGCCCCGGTCAAAGCCCTTCGCCTGCTCGGATGTCCGCGCTTCGAGGCGCGTCTCGTGACTTAAGCAGCGCCCCCCCTGAAGTCAACGCGACGGGGCGTCCCTCACCTCACCCCTCCCGCAAGCGGGAGAGGGTTACCGAGAGGCGGCTGTGGCGGAACGACCGCACAGCCGCCCGCGACCCATCCGTAGCCCTCTCCCACGCCAGTGGGAGAGGCGAGGTGAGGGTCTTACGCGCTCGCCGCCGCGCTGGGGCGCGCCGCCACGTCGCTCGCAGCGGCGCTGGGGCGGGCCGCGACGCGGTCCTTCCAGGCGGCGAGGTTCTTGTTGGCCGGATCGAGCGGCTGGCCGACCTGGGCGCCGAACTCTACGAACACGAACAGCAGGATGTCGGCCAGCGTGAAGCGGTCGCCGACGATCCACTGGCGGCCGGCGGTCAGGCCGTCGAGCCAGGCCAGCTTTTCCTTGGCGACGGCCTTCAGGTCGTCGGCGGCCTGCGGGATCACGTGCACCCGGTTCTCGAACAGCCTGAGGCCCTCGGCGAAACGGAAGCCGTTGGCCATCGGTTCGCAGACGTTGAGGTCGATGCGGCGCGTCCACATGCGGGTGACGCCGCGCTCCTCGGCGTTGCTCCCGATCAGCGGCGGGCTCGGGTGCGTCTCGTCGAGGTACTCGCAGATCGGCAGGATCTCGCAGATCACCACGCCGTCGTCGAGCTCCAGCGCCGGCATCTGGCCGGCCGGATTCTTCGAAAGGTACGGCTCCTTGCGGTTGTCGCCCGCCATCAGGTCCACCTGGACCTTCGGGATCTCGATGCCCTTCTCGGCCATGAACATGTTCACCACACGCGGGTTCGGGCCGATCGAATTGTAGAACTTCATGGCTCGCTTGCTCCCTTGACGCGCCGGTCCAAGAGGGCCCATGCGCGGCGCGATGGAATACGGGCCGCGGTGTTGAAGGCAAGTCTGACCAAAGGGAAGCTGGGGGCGACGGCGCGCGTCGGCGTGGTTGCGGCGGCGCTGTGCGCGCTGCTGGCGGCCTGCGCGCCGCGGCCCGAGGCGCAGCGCGCGCCGGAGCCCGGCGACCAGGCGGTGGCGCGGGTGAACGGCCAGACCATCTGGGCCTCCGACGTCAAGCGCGAGGCGGTCGCCGAAGGCATGATCGGCTCGGGCGATCCGCTCGACGTCTCGTCCGACCTGTTCCGCCAGGTGCTCGACGAGGTGATCGACACGCGGGTGCTGGCCGCCGAAGCGCTGGCGCGCCATCTCGACAAGGACCCGGTGGCGCAGCGGCGCCTGGCGGCGGCCCGGGACCGGGCGCTGGAGAACATCATCGTCGACAGCGTGGTCGGCAAGGCGGTCAATCCGCAGGCCGAGAACGCCCTCTACCAGGAGTTCCTGAAGAACCGCACGCCCGGCGAGGACATCCACCTCAGCCAGATCGTGTTCGCGAGCGTCGCCGACGCCGAGGCGGCCCGCAAGCAGCTGGCCGGCGGCGCCGACTTCGGGGCGATGGCCATGCAGCGCTCGATCGACAACGAGACGCGCTTCAAGGGCGGCGATCTGGGCGTGATGACCACCGACACCCTGCCGCAGCCGCTGGCCGAGGCGGTGAAGGGCGTCAAGGCCGGCCAGCTCGCCGGCCCGGTCAAGGTCGACGCCGGCTGGGCGCTCCTGAAGGTCGACGACCGCCATCCGGAGCCGCCGCCAAGCCTGGAGACGGTGCGCCCGCAATTGGTGCGCTTCATCACCTACGACCAGATCAAGGACTTGGTGCTGACGCTACGCAGCCACGCCAAGATCGAGAACCTGCTGGCGCCGCCGCCTGACGTGCCGGGCGCGCCGGCCGAGCCCGCGTCCGCGCCGCCGCCCGGCACGGGCGCGATCGTTCCTGCCCCAGCGCCGAGCGCGCCGGCCCCGGCCGCAGCCGCCAAGTCCAACGCCGCGGTGAAGAAATGACGAGACCGCCTGCCGAGCGCCCAGCCGAGCCCCGCGCCAGGTCCGCGGACGCCGCGCCGCGACCCGCCACGACCCGGCCCGCCAGGTCCGCGACGCCCAATCCGGCCGAGCTCGTCGGCCAGACGCTGGAGCGGGCGCTCGATCCGCTGCGCAACGCCTGAAGAGCGCCGCGCTGCGCCGCGCGGACCGCCACGCCCGCCAGTTCAGCGAGGCGCCGTCCGTCCCGGCCGCCACGCCGGCCGCCGCCCCGACCGGCAAGCCGGACCTCGCCGTCTCGCCCAACGCGGTGCGGATGCCGCGCATGCCCGCGATCGCCGGCGTCGAGCTCGCGGCTGGCCGGGCCGGGCTCTACAAGCACGAGCGGCCGGACGTGCTCTTGATGCGCTTCGCCGAAGGGACGACCTGCGCCGGCGTCTTCACCCGCCACGGCGTCGGCTCGGCGCCGGTCGACTGGTGCAAGCGCCATCTGGAGGCCAGCGGCGGCAAGGACGTCCGCGCCCTGGTGGTCAACGCCGGCTGCGCCAACTCCTTCACCGGCCGGCCAGGCGCCGATGCGGCCCGGCGGGTGGCCTCGGCCGTCGCCAAGCCGTTCGGCTGCCGCCAGGGCCAGGTGATGATGGCCTCGACGGGCGTGATCGGCGAGCTGTTGCCGGACGCCAAGATCACCGCCCGCGTCCCCGAGATCGCCCGCCAGCTCAGCCCCGACGCCTGGGAGGACGCGGCGCGCGCGATCATGACCACCGACACCTTCCCGAAAGGCGCCTGCGCCGAGGCGCAGATCGACGGCCAGAAGGTGCGGATCGCCGGCATCGCCAAGGGCTCGGGCATGATCGCGCCCGACATGGCGACCATGCTGGCGTTCGTCGCCACCGACGCGGCGATCGCGCCGGCCGCGCTGCAGGCGCTCGCCCGGCTCTACGTCCACACCACCTTCAACGCCGTGACGGTGGACGGCGACCGCTCGACCAACGACACCCTCTTGCTCTTCGCCACCGGCCAGGCCGGCGCGCCGCGGATCGGGCGGGCGGGCGATGCGCGCCTCGCCGACTTCCGGGCCAAGCTGGAGGCTGTGCTGCTCGACCTCGCCCAGCAGCTGGTGCGCGACGGCGAGGGCGCGACCAAGTTCGTCAGGGTGACGATCACCGGCGCGGGGTCGGCCGCCTCGGCCCGCAAGATCGCCCGCACGGTCTGCGAGAGCCCGCTGGTGAAGACCGCCTTCGCCGGCGAGGACGCCAACTGGGGGCGCATCGTCATGGCGGTGGGCCGCGCCGACGAGCCGATCAACCGCGAGCGCATGAGCGTGAAGTTCGGCGAGCTGTGGGCCGCCCGCGACGGCCGCGTCGCGCCGGACTACTCCGAGGCGAAGATGAGCGCCTACATGAAGAAGAAGGAGCTGGCGGTGGAGGTCGACGTCGGCGTCGGGCGGGCCTCGGCGGTGATGTGGACCTGCGACCTGACGCACGGCTACATCGCGATCAACGGGGACTATCGCAGCTGACGCCTTCCAGGCTCGACCGACGCGAGGGCGCGGCCGAGCACTTCCCGGCGCTCTTCCTGGACGCACTGGCGACACGCATCCGCGGCATCGAACCGGCCGGCGCGGCGTCGCTCGTCGCCATCGACGGCTGGGGCTGCGGCGGCAAGACGGCGCTCGCCGAAGGCCTGCTCGACCGGCTGGAGCCGGAGGTGCAGTACGTCAGCACCGACGAGTTCTTCGCCGGCTTCGGCGTGACCGACCCCGGGCCGGTCCCGCACCTGCGCTGGACGGAGCTGCAGGCCGCTCTTCAGGGCCTGCGCCGCGAGGGACGCACCGAGGCGCGCGGCTTCGACTGGGAGGGCGACCGCATCCTGCCGCCGGCCCGGCTCGAAGGCGGCGCCTGGCTGGTCGAGGGGCTCTTCACGCTGCGGCCGGAGCTCAGGGCCTTCTACGACTTGACGATCTGGGTGCAGGGCGCGCTCGAGACCCGTATGGACCGGGTCGTCGCCCGCGACGGCGCCCACATGGTCCCCTTCTGGGAGCGCGAATGGACCCCGCGCGAACGCGCCTACATCGCCGCCGAGCGGCCGTGGCTGACCGCGGACATCGTCGTCGCCGGCGCGGATCTGGCCATCGGCGCGCTGGGAGCCTCGCTGCAGAGCTCCGTATAAGGCGAGGCTCAGATCTCGATCGCCACCTTGCCGAAGTGGCCGCCGGACTGCATCAGCGCCAGCGCAGCGGGGAGCTCGGCGAGCGGGAAGCGACGGTCGATGACCGGCTTCAGCTTCGCGACCTCGATCGCGCGCACCATCTGCTCCACGTGCTCGCGGCTGCCGACGGTGATGCCGTTGATGTGCAGGTTGCCGCCGAACATGGCCGCGACGTTGAGGTCCTTCACGAAGCCGGACAGCACGCCGATCACCGCGATGCTGCCGCCGAGCGCTGAGGCCGCGATCGACTGCTGGAAGGTGCCGGCGCCGCCGACCTCGACCACGTGGTCGACGCCGCGCCCGCCGGTGAGCTCGCGCGCCGCCGCCGCCCAATCGGGGGTCTGGCGGTAGTTGATCGTCTCGTCCGCCCCCATCGCCCGGGCCCGCTCGAGCTTCTCGTCGGACGAGGAGGTGACGATCACCCGGGCGCCGGCCAGCTTGGCGAACTGCAGCGCGAAGATGGAGACCCCGCCGGTGCCCTGCACCAGCACCGTCTCGCCGGCCGTCAGCCTGCCCTCGACGATCAGGCCGCGCCAGGCGGTCACCGCCGCGCAGGGCAGCGTCGCGGCTTCCTCGGCCGTCCAGCCGGCCGGCGCCTTGGTCACGCCTTCGGCGGTGAGCGCGATCGCCTCGCACGCGACGCCGTCGAGCGCGCCGCCCAGCGCCGCCAGCCGCTGCGGCGTCGGCCGCCCGGCCGTCCAGTGCGGGAAGAAACCCGGCATGACCAAGTCGCCGGCCTTCACGCGGGTGACGCCCTCGCCGACCGCTTCGACCACGCCGGCGCCGTCCGAGAGCGGGATCAGCGGCGCGCTGCGGCGCCATCATGGTGACGGTGGCGAGGTCGCGGTAGTTGATCGAGGCCGCCTTGAGCCGCACCACCACCTCGCCCGGCCCGGCTTCCGGGTCCGGCCGCTCGGCCAGCTTCAGGTGATCCAGCCCTGCGCCGCCCTCGAGAACCATGGCTTTCATGTCGGCCTCCCGCTCCTGACAACGGCGGCGACCCTCCGCCGCTGACGCCGGGTCCGTCAAACGGAAGTCGGCCCCGGCGTTAGCGCCCCGGCTATGCCGCGGCGCCCCGGCGCGCTATCTGCCCGCCATGCAACCCGAGGCGGTCTCCAAGCCGATGATTCTGGTCGCCGCGGCCGCATTGGTCGATGTCGACGGGCGCGTTCTCATAGCTAAGAGGCCGCGTGGTAAACAGCTGGCGGGCCTCTGGGAGTTCCCCGGTGGTAAGGTTGAAAACGGAGAAACCCCAGAGCAATGCCTGATCCGAGAGCTTGACGAGGAGCTCGGCGTCAAGGTTACCAAAGCTTGCCTGGCGCCCTTCGTCTTTACCAGTCACGGTTACGAATCGTTTCATCTGCTCATGCCACTCTACCTCGTGCGGCGCTGGGAGGGTTTCGTGACGGCGCGCGAACACGAGGCGATCGCATGGGTGAAGCCCAACAAGCTCGGCGACTATCCGATGCCCCCGGCGGACGAACCGCTGGTGGCTTGGTTGCGCGACTTTCTCTGACCAGGATGCGTCCCCGGGCGCGGACATGGGCGCGGATCGGCGTGCGTCTCACGCGCGACGAATCTGGCGCCACGGCGATCGAGTACGGCTTGATCGTCGCCCTGATCTTCCTGGCGATCATCGGTGGTCTGTCGAGCTTCGCGACCAACGAGAACGCCATGTACACGCACATCAGCAACACCATCGCGACGGCCACGCGCTAGGCGTTGGGCTTTTGCGCCGGCGGCCGAGCGACTAGGCTCGGCCAATGGCCGCCGCCCACAGCCTGAGCCGCGAGGAAACCGCCCGGCTGACGCGCCGCGTCACCACGCTCTCGGTGGCGACGGCGCTGGTGCTGACCGTGCTGAAGGCCGGGGTCTGGCTCGCCAGCGGCTCGGTCTCGATCCTGGCCTCGCTGGCCAATTCCGGCCTCGACCTGCTCGCGGCGTTCGGAACCTTCGTCGCCGTCCGCTACGCCGCCGCGCCGCCTGACGCCGAGCACCGCTTCGGCCACGGCAAGGCGGAAGCTTTCGCGAGCCTGGTGCAGGCCGGCCTGGTGTTCGCCTCGGCGGCGCTGATCGCGCAAGAGGCCGTGCGCCACTTCATCGAGCCGCATCGCCTGGAGCACGAAGACTGGGGCGTGGCCGCGATGGCGGCCTCCACCGTGCTGACGCTGCTGCTGGTGGCGGCGCAGACCCAGGTCCTGAAGCGCACGCGCTCGGTGGCGGTGAGCGGCGACCGCGCCCACTACGTCGCCGACATCGTCTCCAACGTGGTGGCGCTGGTCAGCATCGGCGCGGCGGCGCTGTTCGGGATTGGCGGCTTCGACACCGTGGGCGGCCTGCTGGTGGCGGCGATCCTGCTCTGGGGCGCGGTGAGCGTGTTCCGGCAGGCCTCGGACGAGCTGATGGATCGCGAGCTGCCCGACAAGTCGCGCGCCCGCATCGTCTCGCTGATGACCGAGGATCGGCGGCTCACCGGCGTCCACCAGCTGCGCACCCGCGCCGCCGGGCCCACCGTGCACATCCAGATGCACGCCGACCTCGATCCCGAGCTCAGCCTGGAGACCGCGCACCAGGTGGTGGTGGCGGCGGAGAAGCGCGTGCTGGAGGCCTTCCCGAACGCCGACATCATCATCCACGCCGACCCGCGCGGACGCGCCGAGCCGCACGGCGGGGCGTTCGCCGAGGCCGAGGCCCAGGATGCGTAAGCGCCCGAGGTTTCGAGTAAAGAGACCCTTAACGAGCCCGGGCGCTTTGATCAGCCGTGGAACGCACGCTCTATCACTTTCCGCTCGATCCGGCGTCGCGGCAGGCGCGGCTGGCGTTGGGCGAGAAGCGGCTGCCGTTCGAAGCCGTGACCGTGCGCTACTGGGAGGAGCCGCCGGAGTTCACCCGGCTCAACCCCTCCGGACTGACGCCGGTGCTGGTGGAGTCGGAAGCGGGCCGGCGGCTCGTGGTCTGCGAGGCCCGCGCGGTGCTCGAATACCTCGAGGAGCAGCATCCGGCGCCGCCGCTGCTGGGGCGCGACGCGGCCGAACGCGCCGAGACGCGGCGGCTGATGCAGTGGTTCGACCGCAAGTTCGACGGCGAGGTGAACGGCTACCTGCTGCGCGAGAAGCTGGAGAAGCGGCTCACCAAGATGGGCGCGCCCGACCTCTCCAACATGCGGCTGGGCCGCGAGGCGCTGCGCGCCCACCTCGGCTACATGGACAAGCTGCTGCAGTCGCGCGACTGGCTGGCGGGTCCGAGGCTGACGCTGGCCGACTTCGCGGCCGCGGCGCATATCTCGGTGCTCGACTACTTCGGCGACGTGCCGTGGCGCGATGTCGCGTCCGTCAAGACCTGGTACATGAAGGTCAAGTCGCGGCCCTGCTTCCGTCCCCTGCTGGCCGACCGGTGGCCGGGGCTCGCGCCGGCGGGCCACTATGACGACCTCGACTTCTGAAAGCACGGCCGAGGCGGCCATCCGCGCCGCCGCCGCGCAGCTCGGGTTCGACGCCTGCGGCTTCGCCAGTGTCGACGCGCCGTGGCCGGCGACGCGCGCACCTGGCCGAGTTCGTCGCCGCCGGCCGGCACGGGACGATGGACTGGATGGCGCGCACCGCCGAGCGCCGCGCGCACCCGAGGGCGATGTGGCCGGACGCCCGTTCGGCGATCGTGCTGGGAGTGAACTACGGGCCCGACTGCGATCCGCTCGAGGCGCTGAAGTTACGCTCGCACGCCGCGATCTCGGTCTATGCGCAGGGCGACGACTATCACGAGCTGATCAAGAAGCGGCTGAAGCGGCTGGCGAGCTGGATCCAGGCGCGGCGCGGCGGCGAGGTGAAGGTGTTTGTCGACACCGCGCCCCTGATGGAGAAGCCGCTGGCGGAGGCGGCCGGGCTCGGCTGGCAGGGCAAGCACACCAACCTCGTCTCGCGCGAATTCGGCTCCTGGCTCTTCCTGGGCGCCATCCTGACCACGCTGGCGCTGGCGCCGGACGCGGCGGGCGAGGACCACTGCGGCGCCTGCCGCGCCTGCCTCGACATCTGCCCGACGAACGCCTTCCCGGCGCCCTACCAGCTCGATGCGCGCGCCTGCCTCTCCTACCTGACCATCGAGCATGCCGGCCCCATCCCCGAGCGCTACCGCGCCGCGCTCGGCAACCGGGTCTACGGCTGCGACGACTGCCTGGCGGTCTGCCCCTGGAACAAGTTCGCGCAGGAGAGCCGCGAGGCGGCGCTGCACGCCCGCGAGGCGCTGCGGCGCCCGTCGCTGGCCGACCTGGCGGGGCTGGACGATGCGGCGTTCCGCGCGCTGTTCTCCAAGAGCCCCGTCAAGCGGATCGGCCGAGACCGCTTCGTGCGCAACGTGCTCTACGCGATCGGCAACTCGGCCGACGCCGCGCTGATCCCGGCCGCCGCGGCGCGCCGCGCGGACGACGACGAGACGGTGCGCGAAGCCGCTGAATGGGCGCTGGCGCGCCTCGCCCAGGCGGCTTGAGGTCGATCAAGGCGAGCGGACGCTCGACGCGATAGAGTGCGAGTCCCTGGGAGGTTCCGCATGATCATACGAGCCATCGTGGCGCTGACAGCCGCCGCCCTTATCCTGAGCGCCGGCGCGGCCGCCGCCGCACCCGCCGCGCCCGATGACGCGCAGATCGCGCGGGGCCGCCTGCTCGTGCAGAACAACTGCTCCATGTGCCACGCGGTCGGGCCGATGGGAGACAGCCCGAACGGGCTCGCCCCGCGCTTCCGCGAGCTGCACAAGCGCTATCCGATCGAAGATCTCGGCGAGGCGCTGGCCGAGGGGATCATCGTCGGTCACCCGGAGATGCCGCAGTTCCACTTCTCGGGCGGCGACGTGAGCGACATCATCGCCTACCTGCAGAGCATCCAGACGCGCCAGCATGCGCGCCTGCCGTCCCGCCACGCCGCGCCTAGAGCATGATGGGGTCAGGCGGAATCGTCTGACCGCTGAATCATGCTCTAGATTCAAAAAGTTGGAGCGCGTTCGAACCACAAAAGCGGTTCCACTTTTGCTGAACGCGCTGCGGCTGATCAGTCGGCGAGCGCCTCGACAAGCCGCGCCATGAAGGCCGCGCCGCGCTCCATCTGGGCGCGCTCGACATATTCGTCCGGCTGGTGGGCCTGGTCGATGGAGCCGGGACCGCAGAGCACCGCCGGCAGGCCCGCGCCCTGAAACTGGCCGGCCTCGGAGGCGAAGGCAGCGGCCCGCGTCGGTCCGTTGTCGCCCGCGAGGCGCCGCACGAACGCCTCGGCCTCGCTGCCCGGCTCGGCGCGCAGCGGCGGCACCTCGGCCAGCTGCTCGACCACGACGCCGGCCTCGGGGGCGCGCGTCTTTAGCCCGGCGTCGAGCCGCCGCGCCAATGCGAAGAAGGGCGCCAGCGCCGCCCGCGACGCATCGTCCGGCAGGGCGCGCAGGTCGAACTGGAAGATGCACTCGCGCGCCAGGATGTTGCCCGCGGCGCCGCCGGCCACCGTGCCTATGGTGAGTGTGGGGCCTTTCGGCAGGAACGGCGAGGCGGGATCGGCGTCGCGTTCGAAGCGCTCGGCGATCTGAGCCAATTCGCCCATCAGCCGCGCGGCGGCCATCACCGCCGAGACGCCGAGGTCGGTGCGCGAGGAGTGCGCCTCGCGGCCGGTCACCCTTACGCGCCAGAAGCCAACGCCCTTGTGCGCCGAGACCACCTCCATGCCGGTGGGCTCACCCACCACGACCAGCGCCGGCCTCGGCAGCGCGCGGCCGATGACCTCGATCATCCCCGGCGCGCCGAAACAGCCGATCTCCTCGTCGTAGGAGAAGGCCAGGTGGGCAGGCCGCCTCACGCCCGCCTCGAGCAGGTCCGGCGCGGCGGCCAGCGCCAGCGCGATGAAGCCCTTCATGTCGGCCGCGCCACGGCCGTAGAGCCGCCCGCCGCGCTCGGTCAGCTCGAAGGGCTCGCTGGTCCAGGCCTGGCCGGTGACCGGAACGACGTCGGTGTGCCCGGAGAGCACGATCCCGCCCTCGGCCGCCGGCCCGACGCTGGCCAGCAGGTTGGCCTTGGTCCTGTCGGCGCTGACGATCCGCCGCGCCTCGATCCCGTAACCCGACAGGTACCGCTCCACCCACTCGATCAAGGCGAGGTTGGAGAGGTGCGAGGTGGTGTCGAAGGCGACCAGCCGTTCCAGGATCGGGATCGCCCGCTCGCAGAGCTGTTCGGCGCGGTCAGCCACCGAGGCTACACCGCCCGCGGCGGGTAACCCTTGGCGCGCAAGGCGTCCATGATCTCCTGGGTGTGCTGGGCGTCGCGGGTCTCGATCATGATGTCGAACTCCGCGCCCTTGGCCGGCACGTCCAGCGCCAGGCGATTGTGCGCCACCTCGATGATGTTCGAACCGAGCCCGCCGATCACCGCCGAGACGGTGGCGAGCAGGCCCGGGCGGTCGTCGCCGATGATCCTTAAGGAGACCAGCCGCTGGGCGCGCACCAGCTCGCGGGTCAGCACCGAGGCCAAGAGGCGCGGGTCGATGTTGCCGCCGGTGATGATGAGGCCGCACTTCTTGCCGCGGAACCGCTCCGGGAACGCCAGCAACGCCGCCAGCGACGCCGCGCCGGCGCCTTCGGCGATGGTCTTCTCGACGTTGCAGTAGAGCGCCACGGCGCGCTCGAAGAACGGCTCTTCCAGCAGCAGCACGTCTTCGATCAGCGGCCGGGCGGTGTGGTAGGTGAGCTTGCCCACCTCGCGCACCGCGATGCCTTCGGCGATGGTCTGGCCCGCGCAGGGCGCGTTGACGCCGCGCATCCGGGCGGTGAACGAGGGATACATCGCCGGCTCGACGCCGATGATGCGGATGTCGGGCTTGATCGCTTTGGCGGCGGTGGCGACGCCGGAGATCAGCCCGCCGCCGCCGATCGGCACCGGCAGGATCTCCAGGTCCGGCGCATCCTCCAGCATCTCTAGCGCGACGACGCCCTGGCCGGCCATGATGTCGAGATCGTCGAACGGGTGCACGAAGACCAGGCCGCGCTCGTCACCCAGCTTCACGGCGTATTCGTAGGCCTCGTCGAAGTTGTCGCCCTCGATCACCACGCTGGCGCCGAAGTCGCGCGTCTGCTGCACCTTCACGAACGGCGTGCCGCGGGGCATGACGATCGTCACCGGCACGCCGAGACGTTGGCCGTGGTAGGCGAGGCCCTGCGCGTGGTTGCCGGCCGAGGCCGCGATCACGCCGCGCCGCCTCTCGTCGTCCGTCAGCTGCAGCAGCTTGTTGAGCGCGCCGCGCTCCTTGTACGAGGCGGTGAACTGCAGGTTCTCGAACTTCACCCACACCTCGGCGCCGGTAATCTGCGACAGCGTCATCGAGCGCCGGCAGGGCGTGCGTTCGATGTGGCCTTCCAAGCGATTGGCGGCGGCCTTGATGTCGTCGAGGGTGAGCGTTGTCATGTCGGGGGGTCTGGGAGAAAGGCGCGCAACCTAATGGCCGCGCCGCCTCACCGCAATCCGCGGATCAGGTCGATGCGGCGCATCGCCTTGCCGGGCAGCGCCGAGACCGCGCCGAGCGGCAGCGCCTCGGCCGCGCGCCGCACCCCGTACGCCGCCTCGCGGAGCAGGCTGGCGGCCGACGGCACGCCCACGAAGCCGTGCATCAGCGGCCGCTGCAAGTTGGAGAGCTCGCGCTTGAAGCGGTAGTCGCCATAGCCGAGGTCCATGCGGTCGTACGGCTCGTCGTCCATCCAGCTTCAGGATGTCCTGGAATAGCAGCAGGCCCGGCGAGTAGCGCTCGAACGCCGCCTCGTGGGCGACCATCCAGGTGTGGATGGTGGTCTCGCCCATCAGGTGGAACTGCGCGGCCGCCAGCGCCTCGCCGATGTGCAGCGTGAATAGCGCGCCGCCGAATCCGGGCAGGTCGAGCGCGAAAAGGTCATCCAGCAGCTTCAGCGTCCAGCCGGCGCTGAGCACGTCCGTCTGCCCGGTGGCGCGGTACTGGCTGCGCTTCAGGGCGACCAGCCGCTCGAAATCGTCGCGGCAGGTCGAGCGCGCGGTGAAGACGGTCGGGCCGACCTCGCGCTCGGCCTTGCGGCGCTTGCGGTCGATCTCCTTCAGCGCCGAGACGCCGTCCGCGCGGCGCCGCTCGGCGTAGGCCGCGTAGCCGTCGGGCGCGTCGACCACCCAGGACACCGATCCGCCGCGGGCGAACCGCGCGAACGCGTCCTGCTCGGCCGGCACGTGGCTGAAGTCGTAGCGGCTGACGCCGAGCGCGCGGACCAGCCGGGTGACGTCGAAGCCGGGACCGGGATCGCCGACGAGGCCCTCGTAGTCGCTCATCGCGCCGCCGGCCGCGAGCGCCGTGATCCGGCCGACTTGCGCGGGCATGAAGGCGCGCGGCTCGCCGGCCTCGCTCAGAATGGCGACCCGCACGTCGCGGCCGCCGCCCTTTCGCGCACTTTGGGCCAGCTCCACCGAGCGCGCCCAGCACGGCGACAGGAACGGCAAATCCCAGCCGCCGCCGGCGCGCTGCATCGCCCGCCAGGCCGCCATGGCGGACGCCGGCAGCTCGCTTGGATGCAGCACGTCGATCTGCACGCGGGAAGGATCCTTTCGGCCCCGAAAACGCGCGCGACGATAGGCGCCAACCCTTGTGGAATGGTTGCGCGGCCGCCTTCTTCTAGCGCGCCGCGCGGGGCGGGGCGACAAGGCCGGGCGGGTATTTCTCCCACGGGTATCCGGCCCTGGCCATGTCGCGGGCGTAGTTGAAGAGCGCCTGCATGTAGGCCTGGTCGAACTGACCCGTGGTGCGCTTCACTGTGAAGCTGGCCGGGATGTAGGCGAGCTTGTAGTCGACGCCGTCGCGCTGGGAGACGAAGTAGATCCGGTAGAGGTCGCCCACGCCCTGCGACTGCAGGAGCGCGCTGACCGAGCGCGGGACGATCGACAGGGTGCTGCGCTTGACGGTGATCTGCTCGTTGTCGAGCCGCGCGTTGCGGATCACGTAGAGGGTGCGCGGCCGGTCGATGCCGACCTCCTGGGCCGCCTCGGCGATGCTCAGCGAGGGCGGATAGACGAACACCTGAGCCACGGCGCCGCCGTCGACGTGCATCTCCTGGTAGCGCTCGTCGCCGGCGTGCATGTCGATCATCTGGGGCGGGAAGGCGCCTGGGATCGACGCCGAGGCCAGCAGGATCTGACGGAACAGCGCCGGCGCATGGGGATCCTTGCTGGCGGCGATCGCCGTCATGTTCCAGATCACCGGCTCCATCGCATCGAGATCGGAGGTGCCGACGAGGAGGACCCGTCCCTTCGCGTACTCGGCGGCGATGTCGTCCAGCATCTGCCGTGTAACCTCACGCTTGAGCATGCGGGCGAGCGGGGCGGTGTCCGCGAAAGCGTCGGTGGTCAGCGCGCCAAGAAAGCCCCGCGACTTGAAGACGTCCTTCTGGGAGATCTGGGTGTAGGCCGCCTCGAGCTGGGCGTCGTACTTCGAGCCCAGGAAGGCGTAGGGCGCGATCAGCGCGCCGGTGCTGACGCCCGTCACCAGCTTGAACTCAGGGCGCGTGCCCGCCTCGCTCCAGCCCACCAGCAGCCCCGCGCCAAAGGCGCCGTCGTCGCCGCCGCCGGAAATCGCCAGGACGCTCGCCGGCGGCAACGGCCCGGTCTGACCGGTGCGCCTTCTCCAGGCCAGCTCATGGCGCAGCGAGGCGCGCGCTTCGGCGGCGTACGTCGAGACGTCGCGCGTGGGCAGGAAACGGCATTGGTCGAGGTGGCCCAGATCCTCGCCGGCGGCCGCCTCGGCGGTGAGATCGGGCGGTTGGCAGCCGGTGATATCTGGCTCGGCCGTCGTGAAGGCCGACGGCGGCTCGGGCGGAAGTCGGCCGAGGCTGCCGCAACCGCAGAGCGTGATGAGCGCGGCTGCGCCGACGACCATGGCGATCTGGCGGGGGGAACGAACGATCGGCCACACGGCGGATTCACCCTAGGTAGCAGACTATGCTGCGCGTTAAGCACGCGCGCCTGAGGCGACCCATCAGGTGAACCACCCACCTCGCGGCGGGCTGGCGCCCCGCCGCCCGCCGCGAGGAAGCTTGCCCGCGAGGTGTCGGCGCGGACATATGCATGACCTCGGACGCCGCATGAGGGGCCGATGGCGCAGGACCGGCCGATCGACGCCATGATCGCAACATGCTGAGGCTCGATGGCGGCGGCCAGACGATCCTGCTGGCGCTCAAGGCCGGCCCGCCGGCGCTCGCCTACTGGGGACCGGCCCTGCCCGAGGACATCGATGCGGCGGCCGTCGAGGCGCTTTGCGCCCGCGCGGTGGGCGGCGGGACGCTCGATGGCGGCGAGACTTTCGACCTCTTCCCGGAGGCCGGCCGCGGCTTCAGCGGCCATCCGGCGCTGATGCTGCATCGGGCGGACGGGGCTTTCGTCACCCAGCTCGCCTTCGCCGAGGCGCGCGGCGACGGGGACGGCCAGGTCATCGTGCTGGCCGACCCGGACGCCGCAATCGAGGTGACGATGCGCGTCGGGCTCGATCCCGACACCGGCGTCGCCGCCTTCGCGAGCCGCCTCGTCAACACCGGCGACGACGCGCTCCAGATCGACTGGATGGCGCCGGCGGCGCTGCCGCTCGCGCATGACGAGCTGATGCTCTGGGGCGGGCGCTGGTCGATGGAGTTCCAGACGACGCGCCAGCGGCTGGCCGACGGCCTGATCGTCAAGGACAACCGCACCGGCCGCACCTCGCACCACGCCCCGCCGTTCTCGGTCGTGGGACAGCCGGGCTTCGGCGAGTCGCACGGCGAGGCGCTGGGACTGCACTTCGCCTGGAGCGGCGATGCGCGCCTGCTGTTCGAACGGCTGCGGGACGGGCGCCGGCAGGCGCAGGCCGGCGAGCTCTTCCTGCCTGGCGAGCTCCTCCTCGCGCCCGGCGAGGCCTACGAGACGCCGGTCCTCTACGCCGCACGCTCGCAGACCGGATTGAACGGGCTTTCCGATCGGTTCCACCCGTTCGTGCGCCGCCGCATCCTGGGCGGGCGGCTGATCGGCAAGCCGCGGCCGGTCAACTTCAACACCTGGGAAGCGGTCTACTTCCGCCACGAGCTGGCCGAGCTGAAGGCGCTGGCCGACCTCGCCGCATCGGTCGGCGCGGAGCGGTTCGTGCTCGACGACGGCTGGTTCGAGGGCCGGGACGACGACACCACCAGCCTCGGCGACTGGCGCGCCGACCCCCGCAAGTATCCGGATGGCCTGGGTCCGCTGGTCGACCACGTGCGCGGCCTGGGCCTTCAGTTCGGCCTCTGGGTCGAGCCCGAGATGGCCAACGCCAAGTCGAAGCTGCTGGCCGACCATCCGGACTGGACGCTGCATGCCGGGACGCGCGTCCAGCCGCTGGGCCGCGGCCAGTATGTGCTCGACCTCACGCGGCCCGAGGTCGCCGACGCGATCTTCAGCCAGCTCGACGCGCTCCTGGCCGCCCACCCGATCGGCTACCTGAAGTGGGACATGAACCGCGACCTGACGCACGCCGCCAGCCTCGGCCGCCCCGCCAGCCATCGCCAGACGCGCGCCGCCTACGCGCTGATCGACGCTCTGCGCGCAGCCCACCCCGGCGTCGAGATCGAGAGCTGCGCTTCCGGCGGCGGCCGCGCCGACTACGAGATCCTGAAGCGCACGGAGCGCATCTGGACCTCCGACAACAACGACGCGCTCGACCGGCAGGCCATCCAGCGCGGCTTTTCGGTGTTCTTGCCGCCGGAAGTGATGGGCGCGCATGTGGGGCCGAGCCCCAGCCACACCACCGGCCGGCGCGCCAGCCTCGCCACGCGGGCCTGGACCGCCTTCTTCGGCCACATGGGGATCGAGGCCGACGTCCGCGGCTTCTCAGAGGCGGAGCGCGTCCAGCTCGCCGAGATCATCGCGCTCTACAAAGGGCACCGAGCGCCTGCTGCACGGCGGGCGCACGCTGAGGCTCGAGACCGAGCCCGGCGCGATCGCCTTCATGGTCGTGGGCGAGACCGGCGCGCTCGTCAGCTATGCCCGGCTGGAGACGCCGCGGCATGCGGGCCTGGCGCCGCTGCGGCTGGCGGGCCTCGCGCCCGACGCCCGCTACCGCATCCGCCTGCTGACCTCCGCCCGCCGCCCGCCCCTGGAGACGGCTGCCGCGCCCGGCCGCCTGCTGGAGGTGATGGGCCTGCCGCTGCCGCTCTTGCGCGCCGGCGAGCTCGCGGTGTTCCACCTCGAAACCGCCTGATCGGGCAGTCTTCAGACAGGGTCGAACTCGCTGACCAGGTGGCCGGGCTCGACCTCGATCAGCTTCGGCACGTAGACCGGCTCGACGCCCAGTTTCGAGGGCAGGAAGCGCAAGGGCGCGCGCGGGTCGAGCGGGCTCGGCGGCTCGCCGTCCAGGCGCACGCGCTGGCGGCTCTTCTCGCGCGCCGGGTCGGGGATCGGCGCGGCGGCCAGCAGCGCCTGCGTGTAGGGGTGGCGCGGCGACCCATAGAGCTGTTCGCGGCTCGCCATCTCCATCACCCGGCCGAGGTAAAGCACCAGGATGCGGTGGCTGATCTCGCGCACCACGGCGAGGTCGTGGCTGATGAACATCATGGCGAGGCCCATCTCGCGCTGCAACTCGATCAACAGGTCGATGATCTGGGCGCGGATCGAGACGTCGAGCGCCGAGACCGCCTCGTCGCAGATCACCAGCTGCGGGCCGAGGATCATGGCGCGGGCGATGCCGACGCGCTGGTTCTGGCCGCCGGAAAGCTCGTGCGGGTAGCGGTTGACCAGCTCGGGCGAGAGGCCGGCCTTGATCATCATCGCGGCCGCCTCCGCCTGCCGCTCCGTCCGCGACATGCCGGGGCGGAACACCCGCAGCGGCTCGGCGATCGAGTTCGCCGACGGTGGCGCGCGGATCGAGGCTCGCCAGCGGATCCTGGAAGACGATCTGCAGGTCCTTGCGGGCGGCGCGCAGCGCCTGCTGGTCGGCGTGGGTCAGGTCGCGGCCGAGCACCGTCACCGCGCCGCCGGTGGCCGGCAGCAGGTTGAGCACCGCCCGCGAGAGGGTGGACTTGCCGCAGCCGCTTTCGCCGACGACGCCCAGCGTCTCGCCCTTGCTGATCTCGAAGCTGACGCCGTCGACCGCCCTGAGCTGCTGCTTGCGCGCGAGGAAGCCGTCACTGACCGGGAACCACACCCTCACGTCGTCGCCGCGCACCACCACCGGCGCGTTGCCCGGCGCCGGCCCCAGCACGGGGCGACCGCCCCGGTCGTCGCGGTCGAGGCGCGGGATCGCGGCGAGCAGGCTCTTGGCATAGTCGGTCTGGGGATTGGCGAAGAGGGACTCGGCCTCGCCCGCCTCGACGTAGGCGCCGTCTTTCATCACGCAGACGCGGTCGGCGAGGCGCGCGATGACGCCCATGTCGTGGGTGATCAGCACCATCGCCGCGCCGGTCTCGCGCTTCAGGTCGGCCATCAGGTCGAGGATCTCGGCCTGCACGGTGACGTCGAGCGCGGTGGTGGGCTCGTCGGCGATCAAGAGGTCCGGGCCGCAGGCCATCGCCGCGGCGATCATCACGCGCTGGCGCATGCCGCCCGAGAGCTCGTGCGGATACTGGGCGAGTCGCCGGCGGGCGTCCGGGATGCGCACCTTCTCCAGCCAGGCGCGGGCGTGGTCCATGGCGTCGCGCCCGCCCATGCCGAGGTGGCGGCGCAGCGGCTCGGCGATCTGCTCGCCGATCTTCACGTGCGGGGTCAGCGCCGTCAGCGGGTCCTGGAAGATCATCGTCATCTTCGAGCCGCGGATGCGGTTGAGGTCGCCGAGCTTCAGCCCCAGCAGCTCCTGGCCCTTGAACTTCGCCGAGCCCTCGGCGCGGCCGTTGGCGGCCAGAAGGCCCATCACCGCCATGAAGGTCTGGCTCTTGCCCGAGCCGCTCTCGCCGACCACGCCCAGGCATTCGCCGCGCCCGACGCTCAAGGAAACGCCGCGCACCGCCTCGACGACGCCGTCATGGGTCGAGAAACGGACGCTCAGCCGGTCGACGGCGAGGATCGGATCGGCGCCGGTCATGTGCGAAACTGTTCTCGTGTTGGAGGGCGGGCGGCCGCGACCATAGCGGGGCGAGCGCGGGGCATGAAGCGGAACCGGAGCGGGCGGCCTCGGCGGTCCGATCAGTGCGATGGCTAGGCGGATCTGGGCCGTCGTCGTCACGATCGCCTTCCTGGCCGCGCCGGCTACGGTCGCCGGGCTGGTTCCCTACTGGCTGGGCGGCTGGCGCTGGCGTCCGGCGTTCCTGGGCGTGGCGCCGCTGCGCTGGGTAGGGGCGGCGCTGATCGCGCTCGCCGGCGCGGGCCTTGTCGAGAGCTTCGCCCGGTTCGCGCTGCAGGGCCGCGGCACGCCGGCGCCGCCGATGCCGACCGAGCGGCTCGTGGTGACCGGCCTCTACCGTCACGTCCGCAATCCGATGTACGTGGCGTTGGTCGCCGCGATCCTCGGCCAGGCGCTGCTCTTCGGCAGCGTCACGCTGATCGCATACGGCGCTTTCGTCTGGCTGATGGCCCACTTCTTTGTCCTGGGCTACGAGGAGCCGACGCTTCGGAGGTCCTTTGGCGCCGACTACGATGCTTTCCGCGCCGCCGTGCCGCGGTGGATCCCGCGCCTCACGCCCTGGCGCGGGCCGGGTGTGGGCTGAGCGATGAGCGCGCCGTCTGAAGTCCGCGAGGCGGCGGCGCGGCTGCAGCGGTGGCTGCTCGACGATGCGCTGCCGATCTGGTGGGAGCGCGCGGCGGACCCCGAAGGCGGCTACGTCGACCGCCTGAACCTCGACGGCACGGTGGCTGACGCGCCGAAACGCCTGCGCGTCCAGGCGCGCCAGGCGCATGTCTATGCCCTCGCGCCGGGTCTCGGTTGGGACGGGCCGGCGAAGCAGGCGAGCCGCCACGGCCTCACCCAGGTGATGACCCACAAGTGCGACGACGGCCTCTTCCGCACCCGGCCCGACGAGCGCGCGCCGCTCGACGGCATGGGCCTCATCTACGACCAGGCGTTCGTGCTGCTGGCGCTGGCCAGCGACCGCGCGGCGTTCGGCGATCGCGACCAGCAGCGGCCCGCGAACGCGCTGATCGACGCGATCGCCCCGTTCGCGCACGTTCTGGGCGGCTACGGCGAGGCGCCCGGGCTCGCCGAACCGCTGTTCGCCAACCCCAACATGCACCTCTTCGAGGCCTTCCAGGCCTGGGTGCGGGCGGCGGACGATGGCGGATCGTACCAGCTGGCGGCCGGACTGGCGGGCTCCGCGCGCACCCGCCTCATCGATCCGGCGACCGGCGCGATCGGCGAGCGGTTCGCGGCGGACTGGCTGCCGCCCGCGTCGCCGGCCGAGCGCTTCGTCTGGCCCGGCCATCTCTACGAATGGGGGTTCCTGTTGCTCGACCGGCCGGACGCCAGCGAAGAGGAGCGCGCCGCCGCGCTGCGCCTGATCCAGGTGGCCGAGGCGAGGGGCGTCGACCGGCGCCGGGGCGTGGCGATCTTCGCGCTGGACGAGCGGCTGGAGCCGCTCGACCGCAGCGCGCGGCTCTGGGCGCAGACCGAGCGCCTGCGCGCCTGCGCCAGAGCCGCCGCCGTGACCGGCGACGGCTCGCTTTGGGACGCGACGGCCGAGGCGATCGGCGCGCTTGAGGCCTTCCTCGACGTGCCGACCCGCGGCCTCTGGCGTGACCGGATGGGGCCGGACGGCGCCTTCGTGGACGAGCCGGCGCCGGCCAGCACGCTCTATCACATCGCCGGCGCCATCGCCGAGCTGGTGCGGCAGACCTCCAGCCCGGCATAGGGCGCCTCCGCGAGACAGCCCATGTCGGCCAGCGAGGCGGCGAGCGCCTGGTCGAGCGGCGTGTGCGGCTCCTCGCCGAGGAAGCGGACGAGCTTGGCATTGTCGAGGCCGATCGGCCGCTTCCAGAGGTAGCGCATCTCCAAGAGCTCGCGGAACGTCTCGTTGAACGGCGCGGCGAGCCGCACGACGATCCACGGGAAGGCGCGGACCGGCAGCCTGGCGTTGCCCGTCACCCGGCGCATGGCCTCGCCGAACGCGGCGTTGTGGGCCAGCCACTGGCCGCGGAAGTGGAACACCTCGAAGCGGCCCAGCCGGTCCTCGGCGTCCACGAGCCGCGCCATCGTCTCGGCGACGTCGGGCAGGTAGGCGTAGGCGTGGCCGACGTCGCCAGGACCGGGCAGGAAGACGCCGGTGACGCGCTCCTTGCCTTGCTGCACGAGCCAGCCCAGCGCGCCGGGGCTCGCCGGGCCGAAGAAGTCGCCGGCCCTGAGGATCAGCACCTTCACGCCGTCGTCGGCGGCGGCGCGCAGCCGACGCTCCAGCTCGGCGCGGATCTTGCCCTTGCGGGTGACGGGGGCTTGCGGCGCGTCCTCGGCGATCGTCGGCGCCGGCGTCCGGGGCGAAGTTGTAGACGTTGCCGGGGATGACCAGCCGCGCGCCGGCCGCTTTGGCCGCGGCGATGGCGCTCTCGGCCATCGGCAGCACCGTGCCCTTCCAGTTGCGGTAGCGGGGCGGGTTGGCCGCGTGGACGATCAGCTCGGCGCCGGCCCCGGCGGCGACGACGCTGGCGGCGTCCATCGCATCGCCCTTCACCCATTCGATCGGGGTGCGGGGGCCGAGCCGGGCGGCCGCGGCGGCGGGGTCGCGGGCCAGCGCCCGGACGCGCCAGCCGTGCTTGATCAGCGCCTCGGCGGCGTGCAGCCCGAAGAGGCCGGTGGCGCCGATGATCAGGGCGGTGCGCTGCGGCGCCGTGCGGTCGATGGCGTTGGTCATTGGACGGCTCCTCACTTGTGCAGCGAGAGATGCGCCGACCGCGCTTTAAACGGAATTGCGAGAAAACGTGCCCTCGATATACGAATACGTATGGATAGCTGGGACCATTACCGCAGCCTGCTCGCCGTGCTGGACGAGGGCAGCCTCTCGGGCGCGGCGCGCAAGCTGGGGCTGACGCAGCCGACGGTCGGGCGCCACGTCGAGGCGCTGGAGAGCGAGCTCGGCGCGCCGCTCTTCACCCGCTCCGCCAGCGGCCTCGCGCCCACCGAGACGGCGCTGGCGCTGCGCCCGCACGCCGAGGCGATGTCCGCGGCCGCCGAGGCGCTCGTCCGCACCGCCTCCGGCGAGGCCGACGCGGTGCGCGGCGTGATCCGGGTCGCCGCCGCCGACATCGTCGGCGTCGAGGTGCTGCCGCCGATCCTCACCGCCTTCCACGAGGAGCACCCCGAGGTCGCTATCGAGCTGGCGCTCTCCAGCCGCCAGGAGGACCTGCTGCGCCGCGAGTCCGACATCGCCGTGCGCATGGCGCGCCCGACGCAAGGGGCGCTGGTGGCCAGGCGCGTCGGGTCGGTGCCGCTGCGGCTCTACGCCCACCGCCGCTACATCGAGCGGCACGGCGTTCCGAAGTCGCTGGCCGATGCGGCGCACGCCGGCGTCGGCTTCGACCGCGATCTGCAGACGCTGCGATCGCTACAGGAACGGCAGATCCCGCTGACACGAGAGATGTTCTCGTTCCGGTCCGACAACGATCTGGCGCAGCTCGCGGCCCTGCGCGCCGGCTTCGGCGTTGGCGGCTGCCACGCGCCGCTCGCCAGGCGCGATCCCGACCTCGTGCCGGTGCTGGAGGACGTCTTCCGCGCGGACCTGGAGGTCTGGGTCGCCATGCACGAGGATCTCAAGTCCTCCGCCGCATGCGCCTGATGTTCGACTGGCTGGTCGAAGGCCTGGGGGAATACGTGCGGAGCTGATCCGCGCATCCCTCCCCTTGAAGGGGAGGGACACGGGGTTGGCGTTCAGTCTTCCGCGGCCTCCTCGCGCTCGTCGCGGGCGCCCATGGCGCGTTCGGCGATGCGGGCCGACTTACCGCGGCGGTCGCGCAGGTAGTAGAGCTTGGCCCGGCGCACCGCGCCGCGGCGCTTGACCTCGATCGACTCGATCATCGGCGAGAGCACCGGGAAGACCCGCTCGACGCCTTCGCCGAAGCTGATCTTGCGCACCGTGAAGCTTTCCTGCAGCCCGCCGCCCGAGCGGCCGATGCAGACGCCTTCGAAGGCCTGCACGCGCTCGCGCTCGCCTTCCGGATGCGCACGTTGACGCGCACCGTGTCGCCGGGACCGAAAGCCGGGATCCGCTTGCCCTTGGAAAGGCGCTTGGCCTCTTCCTTCTCGAGCTCGTCAATCATGTCTCATCGTCATCTCCTACCGGGCTTGACGCGCCCTTTGCCTGTTGATTGGCGAGATGCGCCGCCCAGAGGTCTGGCCGCCGCTCCCGCGTCGCCTTCTGCCGTTCGGCCCGCCGCCACTTGGCCACCTCGCCATGGTGGCCGCGAGAGCAGGACCTCGGGAATCTCCCGACCCTCGAAAGTCCGCGGCCGGGTGTACTGCGGATGCTCGAGGAGGTCGTCCTCGAAGCTCTCCTCACTCAAGCTCCCGGCCTCGCCCAGCACGCCGGGCAGCAGCCGCACGCGTCGCCTCGATCGTCACCAGGGCCGCCGCCTCGCCGCCGGCGAGCACCGCGTCTCCGACCGAGACCTCCTCGAACCCGCGGGCGTCGATCACCCGCTGGTCCACCCCCTCGAAGCGACCGCAAAGCACGATCAGGCCGGAGCCCGTCGCCCATTCGCGCGCCAGCGCCTGGGTCAGGGGCCGGCCCCGGGCGCTCATGCACAAAAGCGGCCGCCCGTCTCGCTCCACGCTATCCAGCGCAGAGGCGATGACGTCCGCCCGCATCACCTGTCCCGGACCGCCACCCGCAGGGGTGTCGTCGAGGAAGCCGCGCTTATCTTTGGAAAAGCCCCGAATGTCCACCGTTTCCAATCGCCACAGGCCGCGCTCGCGCCAGGCCGAGCCGATCAGCGAGACGCCCAGCGGACCCGGGAAGGCTTCCGGGAACATGGTCAGCACGGTGACGTCGAAGGACATGGACGTCGCAGCCTCAGAAATTCGGATAGTCGACGCAGCGCGCGTCGGTCCATGTCCGCCCGCGATGACTCACAAGGCACAGCTGCGGCGGGAACCGTCTGAAGTTCGTCGCGCCAAGCACGTCGTCGAAGATCAGGATCCCCCAATCGATCTCGACGACAGCACGGTCTTTCAGGAAGACCGGCTGGTTGAAGATCAGTTGCAGCTGCGTCTTGCTGTCGACCCGCCAGTCCGGGCCTACGCTGGACAGGTCGCAGCTCGGCTTCGCCGCGTCCGTTCCGCTGGGAGGCGGCCAATCGAGCGGCTCGAGCTCTGGGAACACGTGCGCAACCGCCGCGCCCAGTGCGACCCCCCATCTCGAGACGACCGGGCCGCCGAACGTCACATTCGCCGCTGATCGCCCTTTCCTTCGCGAACGCTTCCGATGCCGCCGCCGCCCGGAAAACGTTGCAGGCCTCTGGCGTCGTATCGGCCGGCGCAGCGGAGGCGGCCGCGGCAAGGAGCAGACCCGCCCCGCCCAGGATCGCAGCCAGGATCTTTCCGCGCGACATGGCGCCAGACTGGGAGGCGCTACGCCGGCGTCAATAGAACTTCTTCAGATCGTCCCGCGCAGTCACTTGCCAGGCGCCGTTGGCGGCCTTGTGCAGCGTCACCAGCCAGGGTCCCTTGGCCAGCATCAGGGGGCCGCCCGCCTCCTTCGGGGCGGTGAAGGCCTCGTACATCTTCGCCTCGTCGCCGGCCTTGTTGAGGGCCGGACGCCCCAGCGCCAGCTGCGCCACGCCGTAGTCGCTGCCCATGGCGTTCCAGCTGAAACCGGCGATGAAGGCCGACATGCCGGGGCACCAGCGCCAGTCGGCGGGGGCCTTGGCGTTCAGATTGGCGGCCTCGTCGTCGGGGATGCCGGCGTAGTCGGCCGGATTGATCACCTTGCTGTGGTCGCCGAGCGACATGGTCGGTGACGCCGGCGCCCGCCTCCCAGCGCTTGTCGTCGCCGGCGGCGTGCACGGCGCTCGCCGCTGCGCGAGCCATCGCGCACTCATCCGCGGCCGGCTTGTCGAGGTCCGCATCGCCAGCCAGCGCCTCGGCCGGCTGCGCGTGCGTGTCGCGGTGCGACCACCACTGATAGCCGTAGTAGACGGCGCTGCCGGCCACCAGCCCGAGCACGATCGGCAGGACGAAGCGCATCGGTGAGGACTTCGGGCCCTGCTTGCCGCCGCTCGAGTTAGTCGGCTGGTCCGTCATGTGTCTTCCCCCACGCCGCCGCGCTGCACGCCGAAGCCTTGCGCAACTACCGCATACGTCCGATGACGCCACAACTGCAGGCCGGCGACAATGAGGAGGGCGCATGACGGTCACCGACGCGCGGTTCCGCTACGAGGGGCGGGACGGGACGCCGCTGGCCGGCTTCCGGTGGAGCGCGCCGGGCCAGCCGAAGGCGGCGATCCAGCTGGCGCACGGGGCCGGCGAGCACTCGATGCGCTACTTCGAGGTGCTGAAGCCGATCGTCGAGGCCGGCTACGTGGTCTACGCCGCCGACCACCGCGGCCACGGCATGACCTCCGGCATGGCCTCGCCTCGGCGACTTCGGGCCCGGCGGCGCGCCCGCGGCGGTGGACGACATGGCGGTGCTGATGCGGCTGATCGCCGAACGCGAGAGCGGCCTGCCGCGCATGCTGTTCGGCCACTCGATGGGCGCGATGTTCTCGCAGGCCTGGCTGCCGGAGCACGCCGATCTGATCGACGCGCTCGTGCTCTCCGGCACGGCCGGCCCGGCGCCGATCCGCGCCGAGGCCATCAACGCCCGCTTCGAGCCGGCCCGCACGCCCTACGACTGGCTGTCGCGCGACCCGGCCGAGGTCGACAAGTACATCGCCGACCCCTTCTGCGGCATCCGCTTCAAGCCGGAGTCGCAGGCCTCGTTCGTGACCACTGCGCGAACGGCGGCTCGATCCTGAGACGCTCGGCAAGATCAGGAAGGGGCTGCCAGTCTACATCTTCGTCGGCGACGCCGACCCCATCAACGACGAGCTGAAGCGCCTGACGCCGCTGGTCGACGCCTACAAGGCCGCCGGGCTCGACGTGACGTTGAAGGTCTATCCGGGCGGCCGCCACGAGATGCTCAACGAGACCAACCGCGCCGAGGTGGTGGCCGACCTGAGGGCCTGGCTGGACAGGACCGTGGCGGCGCTCGCTTGAGGCGGGGCGTGGCCTGCGTGCGGAGAGCTTCATGAGGCTGCAGCGTTCCCTGCTGCTCGCGCTGGTGCTGATCGCCGCCGCGGCGGCCGTCGGCGCCTGGGCCTACCGCACGCTGCCGCCGGGCGCCGAGATCGCCGTGCACTTCAACGCGCACGGCGAGCCAGACGGCTTCGCGCCGAAGTGGCCGGGCCTGGCGGTGGCGCCGATCATCGGGCTGGTCGTCGTCGTCGTGCTGGGTCTGGGGTCGCAGCTCGGGCGCAACCGGCAAGCGCTCGCCCAGTCAGGCGGCGTCTTCGGGATCGTGCTGATCGGCGTGGCGGCGATGTTCCTGGTCGCCGAGGCCGCGGTCGCCATGCGGGCGCTCGATCCGGCGTTCGACGTGGTCCGCTGGCTGTTCCTGGCCATCGGGATCCTGTTCGTGCTGATCGGCGCGGTGCTCGGGCGGATTGCGCCGAACGGGCTGGTCGGCATCCGCACGCCCTGGACGCTGGCGGACGACGAGGTGTGGCGGCGGACGCACCATTTCACCGGCCGCCTGATGGCGCTGGGCGGCGTGGCGCTTGCCGCCGTCGCCTCGCTCGGCGCCGACCACACCGACCTCCTCGTCGCCCTGGTGGTCTGTGCGGCCGGACCGCCCGTGGCCGGCGCCATCTATTCGCGCGTGATCGCCGGCAGGCCGGCGGGCGGATAGGCGACAGCGCCGAGTCGAAGCCTTAAGCATGGCCGCATGGCGGCAGCCGGCAATCAGAGGCCGTTCCAGTTCGGCGCTTGGCGGGTCGATCCGGCCAGCGGCGTGCTCTTGGGCGACGGCGGCAAGGAGGCGCGGCTGGAGCCGAAGCTGATGGACCTGCTGCTGCTGTTCGCCGGCTCGGGCGGGCGGGTGCTGTCAAAGGACGAGATCGTCGAGGCCGCCTGGGAGGGCCGCGCCATCGGCGACGACACGCTGGCGGCGGCGGTCAGCCGGCTGCGCCGCGCGCTCGGCGAGACCTCGGCGCGCCGCTATATCGAGACGGTCCCCAAGCGCGGCTACCGGGCGGTGATCGGCGACCCGGCGGCCGCGCCGCCGTTCGGCCAGCCTGCCGCGCCCGGACCCGCCGAAGCCGAGGCGCTGGTCGCCCAGGGCCGGCGGGCGCTCGGCTCGCCGTTGCCGCAGAACCTCACGCAGGCGCTGCTCTACTTCGAGGAGGCGGTGCGCACAGCGCCCGGCTACGCGCCGGCGCACCAGGGGCTGGCCGACGCGCTCATCACGCGGCAGTTCAGGGGCGGCGAGCCGGCGCTGGCCGTCGCCAAGGCCGCGGCGCAAGCGGCCGTCGGCCTGGACGAGACCTCAGCGAGCGCCTGGTCGACGCTGGGCAGGGCGCTGCTGCTCGCCGACCGCGATTTCGCCGCCGCGGACGCCGCGCTGCAGCGCGCGGTGGCGCTGGGTCCGACGCTGCCGACGCCGCACCGGCAGCGCGCCTTCGCCTTCGCCACGGTCGGCCGGTTCGTCGAGGCCGAACGCGAGGCGCGCCGCGCCGTCGAGCTTGCCCCGGCGTCGTTGGATGTACGCGGCGACCTGCTGCAGATGCTGCTGACCGCGCGGCGCTACCGCCACGCGGCGGCCGAGGCGAACGCCATGCTCGCGCTGGCGCCCGCCTCCAGCGAGGCGTGGTACGCGAAGGGCTGGGCGCTGGTGCTCGCGGGCGACGAAGCCGAGGGCATGGAGGCGCTGCTGAAGGGGCTCGAGCTCTGGGGCGCCGAACCCGAGCGGCTGGAGTCGCTGCGAGCCACCTTCCGCGCCGAGGGCCTGCCGGCGGTGGCGCGGGCGGCGGCCGACATCTTCATGCAGCAGCAGGTCTTGCTGCCGCGCCGACTGACCGACGTGGCGATGCTGCGGGCGCTCGGCGGCCAGGCGGACGCGGCGTTCGAGGCGCTCGAAGCCGCGCTCGCCAAGGACAACCCGCTGCTGCTGATGTTCCCCTGGCTGCCCTACTTCGACCCGCTGAAGGCCGACCCGCGCTACGGTCCGTTCCTCAAGCGCCTGCGCCTGGTCCGCTAAAGCGGGTTAAGTTTGACTGGAATCAGCCGCGCAACGCCCAAAAAGTGGCCGCAGCGGCGCTTTTTCGCCCGACGCGTCGATCGCCTAGCCTGGCGCCGCCCCGCTGGCGGCGCGCACGAAAAAACCCGCGCTGCGGCCACTTTTTGAGGCGCCACGCCGTCCCTCGAGGCCAGCCTCGGGCCGGACCACAAGCTTTTCCCAAGCTTTCGGCAAGCTCCCCGCAAACACTTCCGCGCCGCCAGCAGCGATCCTCCGCTCATCGAAGAGGAGTTCGATCATGCAAACCCTGCTCAACCGTCTCGGCCGCACCGGCGCCGCCGCCTTCATGGCGTTCGCGCTGGCGGCCATCGCCCAGGGCGCGTTCTGCGTCGCCGCCGCGCCCGCCGCGATCACCGCCCCCGTCGTCCAGGCCTAGGAGCGCCGATCATGACCAAGCTTGCAAAACAGGCGGGCGTCCTCGTCGGGGCCCTCGTCGTCTCGTTCGCCGTCACCGCCGTCGGCCAGGGGGTCTGGAGCGCCATGGCGATCGCCAACATCAAGCTGACGCCCACCATCCCATGGTCGGCGCTGGCGATGCCGGTGATCCTGGCCGGGCTGGCGCTGTTCCTTGCCGGCCGCGGCTGGCCGCGCTGGGGCGCCGAGGCCCGCCGCGCGCTCGTCCCGCTGGCCCCCGTCTCGGCCAGGGCGTGGATCTGGTCGCTGGCGGCCGGCGTCGTCGGGGTCGTCGCGCTGGCGGGACTCTGGACGGTGCTGGGCGCGCTAGTGCGTGTGCCTCCCAATGCGCTGCCCGATATCCGCGGCCTGCCGCTCTGGACGGCCATTCCGATGCTGCTCGTCGCCATCGCGGCCGCGCCGCTCACCGAGGAGATCGCCTTCCGCGGCTACGCCATGGGCCTGCTCAGGCGCCAGTTCGGTCCGATCAGCGCCATCGCGCTCAGTTCGCTCATGTTTACTGCGGCCCACTACACGCAGGGGCCCTATCCGACCAAGTTGCTCGTCTATCTGCTGATCGGTCTGGGCCTGGCCGCCACCGTCTGGCGGACCGGCTCGCTGCTGCCGGCCATGGTCGTTCACGCGTTCGGCGACCTCGTCTTCTTCACGCTGGTCTGGCCGCACGACATCGGTCGCCGGCTGGTGAGCGAAGGGGGCGCGGACGCCGGGTTCTATGCGGCGGTGGCCTTGACGGTCGTCTGCTCTGTGCTCTGGTACGCCGCCTTCCGCCGCCTGCTGCAAGCGACCGCGCCGGCGATGTCATCGAATAAGTCGCGGACCGGGCGGTCGGACGTCAGCGCCCAGGCGGTGAACCATGCGTAGGCAAACCATCACCGTTCTGTGGACCGCGGTGTTCGCGGCGCTGATGACGGGGCTGACCTCGGGGGTCTGGGGCGGGCTGCTGCTGGCCAACCTCGCCACCACCCCGGCCATCCCCTGGGCCGCGGCAGTCATGGCGCTGCTGCTCTGGGCGCTGTGGTCCTATCTCGGCGGCCGCTGGGCCCCGAACGGCACACAAGCGGCGCGCCGTACGCTGCTGAGGGGCGGCGCGCTGCCCGCCCGCATCGCCGCCTGGGCCGTGGCCGCCGGCGTCTGCTGGGTCATCGCGCTCGCCGGCTTCTGGATCGTGCTGCACCGGCTCATCGCGGCGCCCGGCAATCCGCTCGCCGACTTCTCCAAGCTGCCGCCGCTCACCGTGGCTGTCTCGCTGATCATGGCCGCGGTGTCGGGCGCGGTGTCGGAGGAAGCCGGCTTCCGGGGCTACTTCCAGGGGGCGCTGGAGCGGCGCGGGCTCGGCGCCTTCGCCGTGCTGGTCGCGGCGCTCGTCATGGCGCCCATCCATGCGCAAACGCAGGGGTTCGTGTGGCCGACGCTGCTGTTCTATCTGCTCGTCGACGCCATGCTGGGCGCGCTTGCCTATGTCACCCAGTCGATCCGCCCCGGGATCGTCGTCCACGCGATCGGCCTCTTCGTCTTCTTCGCCTTCATCTGGCCGCAGGATGCGCATCGCCAGCTGATCTGGACGCGTGGCGCGGACGCCGGGTTCTGGCTCAGCGTCGCCCTGACGGCGGTCTTCGCGGCGCTCGGCGCCCTGGCGTTCGTCCGCCTCGCAGGGCGGGCCAGAGGGGCGCGCGGCGAGCAGGTTCCAGCCCGCGCCTGACACAAAGGGCATAGTGGCCGGCGGCGCGCGGACTTTCCGCGCGCCGCTCGCTATATAGGCCGCACCCATGCCGCCGCGCCTTCGACCCACCCGCATCGAATACGTCGTCGACGGCGTGCGCCTCAGGGCCCAGCTGACGACGGCGGCGCTCGACACCATCGGCGACGAGGCCGAGCGGCGTCGGCGCGCGATCGAGGTCCTGAAAGGCGCGCTGTTCCGCGGCCGCATGATCGCCAAGGAGCGGCTGGAGAACGGGGCCGGCGGGCTGGAGACCGCGCGGCTGCTCGCCGCCGTCACCGACGAGGTGGTGACCGCCCTCTACGACTTCACCACCACCCACGTCTTTCGCGCCCGCAACCCGACGCAGGGCGAGCGGCTGAGCCTCTTAGCGGTGGGCGGCTATGGACGCGGCGCGCTCGCGCCCTTCTCCGACATCGATCTCCTCTTCCTGCGGCCCTACAAGCAGACCGCCCATGTCGAGAGCGTCATCGAGTTCATGCTCTACGCGCTCTGGGACCTCGGCTTCAAAGTCGGCCACGCCTCGCGCACCGTCGACGAGTGCATCCGCCTCTCGCGCGACGACATCACCATCCGCACCTCCATCCTGGAGGCGCGGCGGCTGGCCGGCGAGGAGCAGCTCGCCCAGACCCTGATGAAGCGCTTCCGCGAGGAGGTGGTGAAGGGCACCGGCGCGGAGTTCGTCGCCGCCAAGCTGAAGGAGCGCGACGAGCGGCACGCCAGGGCCGGCGCCAGCCGCTTCATGGTCGAGCCCAACGTCAAGGAGGGCAAGGGGGGCCTTCGGGACCTGCACACCCTCTTCTGGATCGCGCGCTACCTGCATCCGGCCGACAGCCTCGACCAGCTCCTAAAGCTCGATCTCTTCCAGGGCCGCGAGGTGCGCGCCTTCATCCGGGCGTTCGACTTCCTGGAGGCAGTGCGCGCGCACCTGCACTTCGCGACCGGCCGGCCGGAAGAGCGGCTGGGCTTCGACGTGCAGCCCGCCGTCGCCCGGCGCATGGGCTACGAGGACCGCAACCGTTCCGATGGCGATGCGACCCCCGCGGTCGAGCGCTTCATGCGCCGCTACTTCCTGATCGCGCGCGAAGTCGGGGCGCTGACCCGCGCCTTTTCCGCCAAGCTCGAGGCCGAGCACCTGAAGACCGCGCCGCGCGGCCTCTCGCGCTTCCTGCCCGGCCGACCGCGCCGCCAGGACCTCGACGAGCCGGGCTTCCACATCGATGGCGGGCGGCTGACGGTCGACGGGCCGGAGACCTTCGCCGGCGATCCCGCCAACTTGATCCGGCTCTTCAAGATCGCCGATGCGCGCGACCTCGACCTGCACCCGGACGCCTTCACCGCCGCCACCCGCGCACTCAGCCTCATCACGTCGAAGCTGCGCCGCGATCCGGCCGTGGCGCGGATCTTCCTCGACGTGCTGGCGCGCGGCCGCAATCCGCGCCGCACGCTGGAGCTGATGAACGAGGCCGGCGTGCTCGGCCGCTACATTCCTGAGTTCGGCCGCATCGTCGCGCAGATGCAGTTCAACATGTACCACTCGTACACGGTGGACGAGCACACGCTGCGCGCCGTCGGCATCATCGCCGAGATCGCCGCCGGCGGCTTCTCGGAAGACCATCCGCTGTCGACCGCCATCATGCCGCTGATCGAGGACCGCGAGGCGCTGTTCCTGGCGATGCTGCTGCACGACACCGGCAAGGGCGGCGTCGGCGGCCAGGAGAAGGCCGGCGCGCGGGCCGCGCGGCAGGCCTGCGAGCGGCTCGGCCTGGAGCGCTCGAAGATCGAGCTGGTGGCCTGGCTGGTCGAGCATCACCTGGTGATGAGCGACTTCGCCCAGAAGCGCGACGTCGCCGATCCGGCCACCGTCGCCGCCTTCGCGCACATCGTCGAGAACCCCGAACGGCTGCGGCTGCTGCTGGTGCTGACGGTCGCCGACATCCGCGCAGTGGGACCGGGCGTCTGGAACGGCTGGAAGGGCCAGCTGATGCGCGAGCTCTACGGGGCGACGGAGACCGTGTTCCGCGGCGGGCGGATGTCCGACGCGACCGGCGTCGCGCAACGGCGCCTGGAGGCGCAGGCCTACGATGCGCGCACCGCCCTGGTGACGGCGGACGCGGAGAGCCGCGGATGGGCGACGGCCATGGAGGACGCCTACTTCGCCGCCTTCGCGCCGGAGGAGCAGCGCGCCCACGCCCTGCTCGCCCGCGAGGCGGCCGCGAACGGCGGGTCCTCGGCCGAGGCCCGCATCCGCGCCGACCGCAACGCCGCCGAGCTGGTGGTCGCCGCGCCCGACCGCGAGGGCCTCTTCGCCGACCTCGCCCAGGCGATCGCCAGCCTGGGCGGCAACGTGGTGGGCGCGCGCATCTACACCTCCAGCCGCGGCGAGGCGCTCGACGCCTTCTACGTGCAGGACGTGTCCGGCCAGCCGTTCGGGGCCGAGCATCCGCGCCTGCTCTCGCGGCTCGTCGAGGCGATGGAGGCCGCCGCGCTCGGGCGTGCGCCGAGCCTGGAGGCGCGCAAGCCCGACCTCGGCCGGTCCGCCGCCTTCGCCATCGCGCCGGCGGTCACCATCGACAACGAGGCCTCGGCCGACGCCACGGTGATCGAGGCGTCCGGCCGCGACCGGCCGGGACTGCTGGCGGCGCTGGCCCGGATCCTCGCCGAGGCCGAGCTCTCCATCCAGTCGGCCCACGTCGACAACTACGGCGAGCGCGCCGTCGACGCCTTCTACGTGGTCACGCGCCAGGGCAAGCTCACCGAGCCGCAGCGCGCCGCCGCGGTCCGCGCCCGGCTGATGGAGGCGCTGGAGGACGCCGAGACCGCCGCCGCCCGCCCCGGGTCGAGCGCGCCAGGGCCTCGGCCGCGCGCTGAGAGTCAGGCCGCGGCCAGCCCGAGCACGGCCGACGTGTGGCGCGCCACCATCAGCTCCTCGTCGGTGGGGACCACCCAGGCCTCGACGCGCGAGGCCGCCGCGCTGATCCGGCCCTCGCCGCGGGCGTTGCGGCTCTCGTCGAGCTCCAGCCCCAGCCAGCCGCAGCCCGCCGCGATCTCGGCCCGCGTGGCCGCGTCGTGCTCGCCGATGCCGGCGGTGAAGACGAGGCCGTCCAGCCCGCCGAGCGCCGCCGCCAGCGAGCCGATCTCCCGCACGATGCGGTAGACGAACAGCGCCACCGCCTCGGCGGCCGACGGCGCCTTTGATGCGCGCAGCTCTCGCATGTCGGACGAGACGCCCGACACGCCCAGGAGGCCCGAACGCCGGTAGAGCAGGTCCTCGACGCCGCGCGCGTCCATGCCGTAGGCGTCCATCAGATGGATCAGCACGCCGGGGTCGATAGCGCCGCACCGCGTGCCCATCACCAGGCCGTCGAGGGCGGTGAAGCCCATCGTTGTCGCGACGCTGCAGCCATCGCGCACGGCGCAAAGACTGGCGCCATTGCCGAGATGGGCGATCACCACGCGGCCCCCGGCGAGCCGCGGCGCCAGCGCCCGCAACCGGTCCGCGACGTATGCGTACGAAAGGCCGTGGAAGCCATATCGGCGCACGCCCGCCTCGGAGAACCGGCCGGGCAGGGCGAAACGCTGCGCGAGCTCGGGCTGGCTGCGGTGGAACGCCGTGTCGAAGCAGGCGACCTGCGGGATCTGCGGGGCCGCGGCGGCGATGGCGCGGATCGGCGCCAGGTTGTGCGGCTGATGCAGGGGCGCGAGCGGCGTGAGGCTGTCGAGGACGGCCAGGACCGTTTCGTCGACGCGTACCGGGGCCGCATAGCGGGTTCCGCCGTGCACCACCCGGTGCCCGACCCCGAGCACCGGCGCGCCGCCGATCAGCTCGCGCACAGTCTCGAGCAGGACCACGGTGGCGGCGTGGTGATCGAAGCCATCCGCCGCCCAGCTCCGCTCGATCACCTGCTCGCCGCGGGCGTCGTCGACGTGCATGCGGGGCGCGACCCCGATCCCCTCGATCTGGCCGCGGAACTGCGCCGTGGGCGGCCCGGCCGCTTGATAGAGCGCGAACTTGATGCTCGACGAGCCGGCGTTCAGGACCGCGAGACGCCCGCTCATCGCATCGATCGAGCCTCCGAGCGCCGCCTCCAGCGGCGCATTCGCGGTCAGCATATGCGCCGCGCCGCCGATCCGCACCTCCATCGGTTCGCCCTCGACCAGCGTCGCGGTCACCTTGCCCTGGTCCCGATCGTCGAACCCGAGGTGCTGATGGATGGTTTTCACACCATCGAGCGCCGCGAGGAGGTGACCGGCCAGGTTGCTGCACGCCGTCTTCGAGGCGCTGGACGAACAGGGCGTGGCGCTGGAGGGCATGCTATTGAAGCCCAACATGGTGATCGCCGGCGACGACTGCCCCGAGCAGGCCTCGGTCGACGCGGTGGCGGCCGCGACGCTGCGCTGCCTGCGCCGGTGCGTGCCCGCCGCCGTGCCGGGGATCGTGTTCGCTCATTCCGCCGGAGGCGATCGTGACGGACGTGCTGTCGAAAAGTGAAGGCCGGGCGCTGTCGGACCAGGAGCGGGCGCTCATCGACGCCTACTGGCGCGCCGCCAACTATCTCTCGGTCGGGCAGATCTACCTCTACGACAACCCGCTGCTGAAAGAGCCGTTGACCAAGGCGCACATCAAGCCGCGCCTGCTCGGCCATTGGGGCACGACGCCGGGCCTCAACTTCGTCTACGCCCACCTCAACCGGATCATCAGCCGCGACGACCTGGACATGATCTTCATCACCGGGCCCGGCCATGGCGGCCCGGCGCTGGTGGCCAACGCCTATCTCGAGGGGACCTACAGCGAGGTCTACCCGACCATCACCGCCGACGCGGCGGGCATGAAGCGGCTCTTCAAGCAGTTCTCGTTCCCGGGCGGCATTCCCAGCCACGTCGCGCCCGAGACGCCCGGCTCGATCCACGAGGGCGGCGAGCTGGGCTACGCCGTTTCGCACGCCTACGGCGCGGCGTTCGACAATCCGGATCTGATCGTGGCCTGTGTAGTCGGCGACGGCGAAGCCGAAACCGGCCCGCTGGCCACCAGCTGGCACTCCAACAAGTTCCTCAACCCCGCCACCGACGGGGCCGTGCTGCCGATCCTGCACCTCAACGGCTACAAGATCGCCAACCCCACGGTGCTCGCCCGGATCAGCCACGAGGAGCTGGACCACCTTTTCCGCGGCTACGGCTACACGCCCTACTACGTCGAGGGTCACGAACCGGCTCTGATGCACGAGCTCATGGCCGCGACGCTGGACACCGTCGTCGCCGAGATCCGCTCGATCAAGTCGGCCGCCCGCAAGGGCGTCTCCGAGCGTCCGCGCTGGCCCATGATCGTGCTGCGCTCGCCCAAGGGCTGGACCTGCCCGAAGGAGATCGATGGCAAGCGCATCGAGGATTACTGGCGCTCACACCAGGTGCCGATAGGCGAGATGCAGGAGAACCCCGAGCACGTGCGCATCCTCGAGACCTGGATGAAGAGCTACCGGCCGGACGAGCTGTTCGACGCGGCGGGCCGCCTGCGGCCCGATCTGGCCGACCTGCCGCCGAAGGACGAGCGGCGCATGAGCGCCAACCCGCACGCCAATGGCGGCCTGCTGTTGCACGACCTGCGGATGCCGGACTTCCGCGACTACGCCGTCGACGTTCCCACGCCGGGCGCAACGACCGCCGAGTCGACCCGCGTGATGGGCCGGTTCCTGCGCGACGTGATGAAGCTGAACATGGACGCGCGGAACTTCCGCCTGTTCAGCCCCGACGAGAACAACTCGAACCGCTGGCAGGACGTCCTCGACGTGACCAACCGCGTCTGGGAAGCCGACATCATGACCTGGGACGACCACCTGGCGCGCGAAGGCCGCGTCATGGAGATGCTGAGCGAGCATCAGTGCCAGGGCTGGCTGGAGGGCTATCTGCTGACCGGCAGGCACGGCTTCTTCAGCTGCTACGAGGCGTTCATCCACATCATCGACTCGATGTTCAACCAGCACGCCAAGTGGCTGAAGGTGTGCAACGAGATCCCATGGCGGCGGCCGATCGCCTCGCTGAACTACCTGCTCTCCAGCCACGTCTGGCGCCAGGACCACAACGGCTTCAGCCACCAGGATCCCGGCTTCATCGACCACGTGGTCAACAAGAAGGCCGAGGTGGTGCGCGTCTACCTGCCGCCCGACGCCAACTGCCTGCTCTCGGTCACCGACCACTGCCTGAAGAGCCGCAACTACGTGAACGTCGTCGTGGCCGGCAAGCAGCCGGCGCCGCAGTGGCTGACCATGGAGGAGGCGATCCGGCACTGCGAAGGCGGCCTCGGCATCTGGGAGTGGGCCAGCAACGACCGCGGCGGCGAGCCCGACGTGGTGATGGCCTGTTGCGGCGACGTGCCGACGCTGGAGACCCTGGCCGCGGTCGAGCTCCTGCGCGAACACGCGCCGGAGCTGAAGATGCGGGTGATCAACGTCGTCGACCTGATGAAGCTGCAGCCGCCATCTGAGCATCCGCACGGCCTGTCGGACCCGGACTTCGACGCCCTCTTCACCACCGACAAGCCGATCATCTTCGCCTTCCACGGCTACCCGTGGCTGATCCACCGCCTGACCTACCGCCGTCACGGCCACGAGAACCTGCATGTGCGCGGCTACAAGGAAGAGGGCACGACCAGCACGCCGTTCGACATGTGCGTAATGAACGACCTCGACCGTTTCCACCTGATGGACGACGTGATCGACCGGGTCCCGAAGCTCGGGCCGCGCGCCGCCTACGCCAAGCAGGCGATCCGCGACAAGCTGATCGAGCATCGCGAATACATCTGTCGCTACGGCGACGACATGCCGGAGATCGCCGGCTGGAAGTGGGGCGGCGGCGGGCGCGCGGCGCCCGCCAGCTCGACCGAAGCGGACGACGTGTGAGGGCGCCCCCTCTTGAGCGTCTTCGCAATCCGGCACGGGGAGACGGAGTGGAGCCTCAACGGCCGCCACACCGGCGTCACCGATATCCCCCTGACGGAGAACGGGCGCCGGCAGGCCGTCACGCTGAAGCCGGCGCTCGCCAAGCAGCGGTTCGCGCTGGTGCTGGTCAGCCCGATGCGCCGGGCGCGCGAGACCTGCGAACTGGCCGGGCTCGGCGCCGCCGCCGTCGTCGACCGCGACCTGATGGAGTGGAACTACGGCGACTACGAAGGGCTAACGCAGGCGCAGATCCGCGCGAACCGGCCGGACTGGATGATCTTCCGCGACGGCTGCCCGAACGGCGAGACGCCGGACGAGGTCGGCGCGCGGGCCGACCGCGTGATCGCCAGGGCGCGCGCGGCGGGCGGCGACGTCGCGCTGTTCGCGCACGGCCATTTCCTGCGCGTGCTGGCGGCCCGCTGGATCGAGCTTCAGCCGCAGGGCGGCCAGCACTTCCTGCTGGGCACCGGCACGCTTTGCGTGCTCGACAGCTATTTCGGCGCGCCGGCTTTCAAGGTCTGGAACGGACCGCTCGGCGCCTGACGTCGGGGCCGGCTTGTCAGCGGCGCCGTGGCGCGGCATGTGCGGCGGCGGAGGGCGTCGTCGCGGGCGCCAGGGCCTGCCTGGCCCGCGCGCCCCGCGCCGCTTAGGTTTAAGAGGAGCCACGCATGTTCTCGCACGTCATGATCGGGACCAACGATGTCGACCGGTCGAAGAAGTTCTACGACGCCGTGCTGGGCGCGCTCGGCGTGCCGCCGGGCATGGTCGATGACAACCGCCGGCTCTTCTACATGACGCAGGGCGGCGTCTTCTCGGTCAGCAAGCCGATCGACGGCAAGCCGGCCACCTCAGCCAACGGCGGCACCGTCGGCTTCGCCGCCGCCTCGCCCGCGCAGGCCGACGCCTGGCACGCCGCCGGCGTCGCCAACGGCGGAACGTCGATCGAAGACCCGCCCGGCGTGCGTGAGGGCGGCATGGGCAAGATGTACCTCGCCTACCTGCGCGATCCGGACGGCAACAAGATCTGCGCCCTGCACCGCATGTGATTGCGCGCCCGGCGCGGCGCCTGCCTGGGGCCAAACTGGCCCCGAGGGCGCCGCGTCCGCGGCCGCACTGCATCGACAATCCGACCCAGGCGTTAGCTCCTGCGAAAAGGAGCTCTCCCATGAAGGCCATGATGCTCGGCGCTTGCCTCGCCGCCGTCCTCGGCGCCCCGGTTCTCGCGCAGCCCTACGACCGCGACCAGGGCGGCGGCTACCAGGACCAGCCCGACCCCTACTACGACCAGAGCCAGCCCGCGCCGCAGCCGGCGCCGGACCAGAGCGGCGGCTATCAGGGCGATCGCGTCTACAATCAGCAGGACCGCGGCTACGACCAGGACCGCACCTATCAGCCCCGGCCAGCGTGGCGGCCCTACGGCGGCGCGCCGCCAGGGGCGCGCTATACCGGCCGCGTCGGCGCTTCGTGGCGCAATGACCAGGGCCAGGTCTGCGCCTGGCGCGAGCTGACCTGGCAGGACCAGGAGGGCAATCCCGCCTACAAGTGGGTCCCGCGCTGTCGCGGCTAGCCGCGCTTCACGCTGCGTCGGCGGCCATTCGGTCGCCTTGACCCGGCCATGGGGGCGGCCGACAAGCCCGGCGTGACAGCCAACGAATCAACCCTCGATCCGGCGCGCGATCCGGCGCTGGGTCCCGGCGCCGAGACGGACGCTCAGATCGGCGCAGCGCATGCCGCGGAGCCGGCGCCGCCCGAGACCCGGGACCATCGGCGCAGCGCCGGGATCGTCGGGATCGCGGTGCTGGGCTCGCGCCTCATGGGCCTGGTGCGTGAGATCGTCTTCCCGGCCATGTTCGGCCCGGGCAAGGTGCTGGACGCCTACCTGGCGGCCTTCCAGATCCCCAACCTGCTGCGCGACCTCTTCGCCGAGGGCTCGCTGTCGACCGCCTTCACGGCGCTTTTCACGCGCATCTGGGAAAAGGAGGGCGACGCCCCGGCCTGGCAGCTCGCCAACCTGACGCTGAGCGCGATGATCTTCATCATCGGCGTCGTCTCGGTGGTCGCGATCGTCGGCGCGCCGCTGATCGTGGAAGTGACCAGCTTCGGCTTCCACAACGTGCCGGGCAAGTTCGAGCTGGCGGTCAGCCTCACCCGGGTGATGTTCCCCTTCATCCTCTTTGTCTCGCTGGCCGCGGCGGTGATGGGGATGCTGAACTCGCGCTTCATCTTCGGCATCCCGGCGTCGGCCTCCACCGTCTTCAACATCGTCTCGGTGATCGCCGGAGTCGCCTGCGCCTTCGCTTTCGATCCCGGCGCGCGGTCCAGCTGGCCGCACCCGGTGTTCGGCGTCGCCTCGATGTACGGGGTCTGCGTCGGCGTGCTGCTCGGCGGGCTGGCGCAGCTCGGCATGCAGCTGCCGTCCCTCTTCAAGCTGGGGTTCCGCTTCCGCTGGAAGCTCAATCTTGGCGACCCGCGCCTTCGGGAGCTGTGGACCCTGATGTGGCCCAGCGTGATCGCCGGCTCGCTGACCCAGGTGAACGTGCTGGTGAACGGCGCCTTCGCCTCGGAGATCAACGGCGGCCGCTCGTGGCTGAGCTGCGCCTTCCGCCTGATGTACCTGCCGATCGGCCTCTTCGGGGTCTCCCTGGCGACCGTCACGCTGCCGGCGGTGGCGCGCAGCTTCGCCCGCCAGGAGCTGGGACCGTTCGGGCGAACGGTGCGGAGCTCGCTGCGCCTGACGCTGTTCCTCAGCATTCCGGCCGCGGTGGGCCTGGCGGTGCTGGCCAGGCCCATCATCGCGCTCATCTACCAGCACGGCCATTTCACCGCGCACGACACGGCGATGACCGCGCTGGCGCTGCAGGCCTACGCGATCGGCCTGGCCGGCTACGCGGCGATCCGGCTGCTGACGCCCTGCTTCTACGCGCTAAACCTGCCGCGCACGCCGATGCGGATCGTCATGATCGGCATCGGCGTGAACCTCGCTTTGAACTTCCTCAACATGGCGGTCTTCCACTTCGGTCACGCCGGCCTCGCGCTGGCGACCTCGTGCGTCTCGCTCGCCAACGTCGCCCAGCTTGCCTTCGCCCTCTCGCGGCGGGTGGACTTCGGCGGCGTGGCCGAATGGGCGGCCTACCTCGGCCGCGTGATCCTGGCCTCGGCCCTCTGCGGCGCGGCGGCGTTCGGACTCTGGTGGGCGACCGACCACTACCTGCACGGCTTCGTGCTGCGCGCGCTCGGCCTCTTCGCCGCCATCGGCGCGGCGATGGCGGTCTATGCGGGGGCCGGCTTCGTGCTCAGGGTCGGCGAGACGCAGGAGGCGGTCGCGCTGTTCCAGCGCCGGCTGCTGCGCCGGCGCGCCGCCGCGAAGGCGTAAGGCGGCTTGTCGGCGCGGCCTTCAGCCTCTAAGTCGCGCGCCATGGCTCTTCGCTCCGCCGACCGTCGATGGCGCGCCTCGCCCGACTGCTGAACCGGGCGCGCCGTGGCGCGCCTTCGCGCCATCATCGAAGAGCCTGACCCATGACCGATCCCAGACCCGCCGCCTATGCCGGCCCCAAGCGCGTCTTCTCCGGCGTGCAGCCCTCCGGCGACCTCCACCTCGGCAACTATCTCGGCGCCCTGGTGAAGTTCGTCGCCCTGCAGGACGAGATGGAGTGCATCTACTGCGTCGTCGACCTGCACGCGATCACCCAGTGGCAGGAGCCGGCGCGGCTCACCGCCCAGACGCGGGAGATCGCCGCCGCCTACCTCGCGGCCGGCGTCGACCCGAGGAAGGCGATCATCTTCCCGCAGTCGGCGGTGGCCGGGCACGCCGAGCTCGCCTGGATCTTCGAGTGCGTGGCCCGCGTCGGCTGGCTCGACCGCATGACCCAGTTCAAGGACAAGGCCGGCAAGCACAAGGAGCGCGAGAGCGTCGGGCTCTACGCCTACCCGGTGCTGCAGGCGGCCGACATCCTGCTCTACAAGGCCACCCACGTGCCGGTGGGCGAGGACCAGAAGCAGCACCTGGAGCTGACCCGCGACATCGCCGCCAAGTTCAACCACGACTTCGCCGCGCCGGGCTTCTTCCCGCTGACCGAGCCGGTGATCGAGGGGCCCGGCGCGCGGATCATGTCGTTGCGCGACGGGCGGGTGAAGATGTCGAAGTCCGACCCGTCGGACCAGTCGCGCATCAACCTGACGGACGACACCGACACCATCGCGCTGAAGATCCGCCGCGCGCGCACCGATCCCGACCCGCTGCCCGAGACGGTGGAGGGCCTGGAGGGCCGGCCCGAGGCCGACAACCTGGTCGGCGTCTTCGCCGCGCTGGCCGGGCAGTCGAAGGCCCAGGTGCTGAAGACGTTCGGCGGCCAGGGTTTCGGCCAGAACTTCAAGCCGGCGCTGACCGACCTGGTGGTGGCGCGCCTCGCGCCGGTCACCGCCCGGATGCGCGGCCTGCTCGCCGATCCGGCCCAGATCGACTTGCATCCTCGCCGAGGGCGCCGAGAAGGCCCGCGCGATCGCCGACCCGATCCTCGCCGAGACCAAGAAGATCGTGGGCTTCTGGCCGGGGTAGCGGCCCTGCCCCCCTCCACCACCGCGCTGCATGCGCGACGAGACGGAGGGGGCGCACGGTCGCAGCCAGGTTGCGCGGCGACTGCGATAGGGCCATCTAGCGGCCAGGAGTTCCGCGATCATGTTCATCCAGACCGAAGCCACGCCCAATCCGCAGGTGCTGAAGTTCCTGCCCGGCCGCGAGCTGCTGCCCGGCGGCTCGCGCGAGTTCACGAACCTGGCCGAGGCGGCCGCCTCGCCGCTCGCCCGCGCGCTGTTCTCCATCGACGGGCGTCACGCGGGTCTACTTCGGCGACGAGTTCCTGACCGTGACCAAGGACGCCGAGCGCGACTGGTCGCACCTGAAGGCCCCGATCCTCGCCGAGATCATGGACCACTTCACCTCCGGCGCGCCGCTGATCGAAGACGAGGAGGCCGCGCGCGACGAGGAGGTCTACGAGGGCGAGACCGCCCAGATCGTCGCCGAGATCAAGGACCTGATCGACACCCGCATCCGCCCGGCCGTCGCCCAGGACGGCGGCGACATCCTGTTCTCCCGCTTCGAACCGGACACCGGCGTCGTGTGGCTGAACATGCGCGGCGCCTGCTCCGGCTGCCCGTCCTCGGCGGCGACGCTGAAGGCCGGCGTCGAGAACCTGCTGCGCCACTACGTGCCGGAAGTGACCCGGGTGGAGCAGACGCTCGAGCTGAGTGTCCGCGCTCGTCATCGACACCTGCCTCGCCGCCTGCCAGGTCGGCCTCTTCGAGGCGCGGACGGATGCTGGCTGGCCTTCGCGAGGCGATGGAGCGCGGCCACCAGGAGCGGCTTGCCCCGATGGCCGCCGAGGTGATGGCCGCGCGCCTCGCTTCGCCGATCTCGGCAAGATCGTCGTCACCTTCGGGCCAGGGTCGTTCACCGGCCTGCGCGTCGGGCTCGCCTTCGCCAAGGGCCTGCAGCTGGCGACCGGCGCGCCGCTGGCGGGCGTCGGCACGCTCGAGGCGCTGGCCGCCAGCGTGGGCGCGGACGGCGGCGGGCGTCATCGATGCGCGGCGCGGCCTCGTCTACGTGCAGGCCTTCGAAGCCGGCCGTCCGCTCGGCGAGCCGGACATCCTCCCGATAGCCGAGGCCGCGGGCCGGTTGCAGCCCCTGACGGACCTCATCCTCGTCGGCCCCGGCGCCCACCTGCTCGCCCCTGAGCTGCCCGGCGCGAAGGTCGATGCGCGCCCCGCGCCCGACCTTGCCGCGCTCGGACGGCTCGCCGAGGCGGCCCCGTCGACCACCCATCTGCGGCCGCTCTACCTGCGGGCGCCCGACGCCCGGCCGATGCTCCCGTGAATCTGCGGCCCGCGACGCGCGCCGACGGCGCGGCCCTGGCCGCGCTGCACGCCGCGGCCTTCGACGCGCCGTGGTCCGTCGAGGACATCCTGCGCTTCGCCGAAGACCGCGGCGGCTTCGCGCTGATCGTGGAGGATCGGGGACGGCGCCGGCCGGCTTCATCCTCTGCCGGATGATCGCCGGCGAGGCCGAGGTGCTGACGCTCGCGGTGCGCCCTGCGGCGCGCCGGCGCGGGATCGGCCGCGCGCTGGTCGAGGCCGCGGCGACGCTGGCCGAGGCGTCCGCCGCGGCGATGTTCCTGGAGGTGGCCGCCGACAATCCAGGCGCCGTCGCGCTCTACGCGCAGACCGGCTTCGAGATCGTCGGCCGCCGCCCCGGCTACTACGGCCGCGCCGGCGGCCGCGTCCGTCGACGCCCTCGTCATGCGGCGCGCGCTTAACAGTTGAGGCGCCGACGCCTATTTTGCCGCGGACCGACGCCGGAGGACCGCGCTTGGACCGCCTCGAAAAGCTCTGCGCCGAGAAGGGCATGCGCATGACCGAGCAGCGCCGGGTGATCGCCCGCGTGCTGTCGCAGGCCCACGACCATCCCGACGTCGAGGAGCTGCATCGGCGCGCCCACGCCGTCGACCCGCACATCTCGATCGCCACCGTCTACCGCACCGTGCGGCTGTTCGAGGAGGCCGGCATCCTGACCCGGCACGAGTTCCACGGCGGCCGCGCCCGTTACGAGGAAGCGCCGGAGACCCACCACGACCACCTGATCGACATGAAGACCGGCCAGGTGATCGAGTTCGTCGACGACGAGATCGAGGCGCTGCAGACCGCCATCGCCAAGCGCCTCGGCTACCGCCTGGTCGACCACCGCCTGGAACTCTACGGCATGCCCGTGGAGGAATAGGGCTCGGGATCCCGCTGGCGTAGCGAACGCCGCAGGCGCTTAGTTCTAACGCAGAGTCCGCAGAGGAGACGCGGAGTCCGCAGAGGGAACGAGCCTCTCTGCGACCTCTGCGTCTTCTCTGCGTCCTCCGCGTTGAGACTAAAGGCCTGCGGCCGGCCTACTGAGCCGGAACGGCCTGCGGCTGCGGCTCCGCTGCTGGCTGCGCGAACACCTCCGGGGCGATGGCCCAGCGGCGGAAGAAGCCGCCGATCATGCGCATCATCGCGGGGCGGATGTCCGGGTGGTTGGCGAAGCCGTGCGGCAGACCGGCGTAGACGTGCAGGTCGACCTTGCCGCCGGCCGCGCGCACCCGCTCCTCGAAGCGCCGCGAGGCGGAGACCGGCACCACCTTGTCCGCATCGCCGTGCAGCAGCATCACCGGCGGATAGGCGGCCGTGACGTGGGTCATCGGGCTCGCCAACTCGGCGGCCTCGGCCGAGGCGTCGGCGCCCGGCAGCACCCGCGCGGCCAGCGCCCCCGACGGCCGCTCGCCATCGAAATGGAACAACGTCGGCGGATAGATGGCGCACACGGCGGCCACGTCCTGGGAGACGTCGCCCAGGCCCTCGGGCGGCGCGAGCCGCGGATCGTCCGGCGTGCCGGCCGCCAGCAGCACCAGGTGCGCGCCGGCCGAGTGGCCCTCGAGGCAGAGCTTGTCGGGATCGAAGCGCAGCTCGGCCGCATGCTGCTTGGCCCAGCGGATCGCCCGCTTCACGTCATGGATGTTGGCCGGGAACGGCGCCTCGCCGGTCAGCCGGTACTCCTGCGCGAGGACGACGAAGCCCTGCTCGGCGAGCGCCGTCGCGGCCGGGCCCAGCATGTCCTTCGAGCCGCGCGACCAGCCGCCGCCGTGCACCAGCAGCACCGCCGCGCCGTTCGGCTCGGCCGGCCGGTAGATGTCCAGCTTCAGCGGGCGATTGCCGGCGTCGCCGTAGACCACATCCTTCTCGAAATCGACGTTGGGCATATGGGCTCCTCCTGAAATTGCGCGAAGCCTATGCCCGCCGCCGGACGCCCACAACCGCACTCGCGCAGGCCCGGTCGACAGCCCCTTGCGGCGGGACTATGAGCGAGCCGGCGCGAGAGAGACGCGCTTCATTCAGACATTTTCGAACGATGAGAGGATTGCAGGGATGGACTATCGCAGATTGGGCGACAGCGGCCTGAAGGTCAGCGACATCGGCCTCGGCTGCAACAATTTCGGCATGCGCATCGACCAGGCGGCCACCAACGCGGTGATCGACTCGGCCATCGAGCACGGCGTCACCTTCTTCGACACCGCCGACGTCTACGGCGGGCGGGGCAAGTCCGAGGAGATGATGGGCGTCGCCATGAAGGGCAAGCGCGACAAGGTGGTGCTGGCCACCAAGTTCGCCAGCCCGATGGGCGAGGGGCCCGACAAGCGCGGCGGCTCGCGGCGCTACATCATGGAGGCGGTGGAGGCCAGCCTGAAGCGGCTGCAGACCGACTACATCGACCTCTACCAGATGCACCAGCCCGACCGCGACACGCCGATCGAGGAGACCCTGTCGGCGCTCGACGACCTCGTGACCCAGGGCAAGGTCCGCTACATCGGCAACTCCAACTTCACCGGCTGGATGATCGCCGACGCCGACTGGACGGCGAAGAGCGAGCACCTGACCCGCTTCGTCTCCGCGCAGAACAACTACTCGCTCCTGGAGCGCCGCGTGGAGCACGAAGTGACGCCGGCCTGCGACCAGTTCGGCCTCGGCATGCTGCCCTACTTCCCGCTGGCCTCCGGCATGCTGACCGGCAAGTACAAGCGCGGCGAGGCGCCCGCGGAGGGCACCCGGATGGCGGCCTGGGGTCCACGGGCGCAGGCGGCGCTCAGCGACAAGAACTTCGACAGGGTCGAGGCCCTGGAGGGCTGGGCGGCCGAGCGCGGCCACACCTTGCTGGAGTTGGCCTTCGCCTGGCTCCTGGGCCACCCGGTGGTCTCGTCGGTGATCGCCGGCGCCACCCGGCCCGAGCAGGTTGAGGCCAACGCCGCCACCGCCGACTGGAAGCTGACCCCGCAAGAGGTCGAAGAGGTCACCAAGCTGGCGGCGTAGGAGCGGCGAGGTCCTTTGTCGGAGCACCCCCCGAGCTTCGGGTTGGCGTCCCCCTCCCCCTTGCGGGGAGGGGTCAGGGGTGGGGGTGCGAGCTCGGTGGCGACCGGCTGGCGATGCAGAACCGTTAGTCTCCTACCCGCCCGCCGACACCCCCACCCCCAACCCCTCCCCGCAAGGGGGAGGGGGGTTTAAGCGTGCACCGTCTCCTCCCTCCCTCGCAGCAATTGGCCCGCGCCCGGCGGCGGCGGGACGAGGTCGGCATCTGGCGCATCCGCGAGCGGGTTCCTCTCGGCGGCTGGACGTTCGAAGGCGCGCCGATCCGGGTCGGCGAGGCCTGGCCGGACCGGGGGGGCGTCCGCCGCCTCGCGGCGGAGCGGTTCGAGGCGCCGGCCGACTGGCCGCTGGGCGAGACCCGCCTCGCGCTCGACGTGGGCGGCGAGAGCCTGCTCGCCATCGTCTACGACGACGGCGTCCGCGCGCCGTTCGGGCTCGATCTGAACCACACAGAGTTCCCGCTCGACGCCCGCGCCGCGCGGATCGAGATCGAGGCGGTCGCGAGGGGCCCGTTCGGCACGCCCATCCGCGACCCGCGCCTTGCCCGCGCCGAGCTGGTCCGGGTCGAGCCCGGCGTCGAGGCGTTCGTCCGTCGCCTCACGCTCGCCATCGACCTGGCTGCCGAGCTGCCAGAAACGTCCTTGGATCACGCGCTCTTCGAGCCGCTGCTGGAGCTTGCCGAGGCCGCGATGGCGCGCCTGCGCCTGCCGACCCGCACCGTCGACGTGGTCGGCCGCGAGAGCCGCTACACGGCGGGCTATGGCCGCGACGCGGACGGCAATCCCTTCCCGCCGACGCCCCTCACCGACGAGGCGCGCGCCTCGGTCGCCGAGGCGGACGCGTGGCTCATCGACGCGCTGCGCCGGCTGAAGGCCCGCTTCCCGCCGCAGGGCGCGGCGGCGCTCGTCGGTCACGCCCATATCGACACGGCCTGGCTCTGGCCGATCGAGGAGACGCGCCGCAAGGTGCGCCGCACCTTCTCGACCGCGGCCGACCTCCTGCGCCGCAATCCGCAGTTCCGCTTCGCCCAGTCGTTCGCCGAATACTACCGCCAGCTGGAGGACGACGATCCGGCCCTGCTCAAGGCCATCAAAGCGGAGGTGAAGGCGGGGCGCTGGGAGCCGGTCGGCGGGCTCTGGGTCGAGCCCGACATAAACATGCCGTGCGGCAAGTCGCTGGTGCGCCAGGCGCTCTACGGCCAGCGCTACTTCCAGCGGACGTTCGGCAAGCGCCACCGCGCCGCCTGGCTGCCGGACACCTTCGGCTTCTCGCCGGCGCTGCCGCAGATCCTGAAGGGCGCGGGGCTCGAGACCCTCTTCACCGTGAAGATCGGCTGGTCGGAGACCAACCGCTTCCCGCACAGCCGCTTCTGGTGGGAGGGGATCGATGGCTCGCGGGTGCTGGTCCAGCACATGATCCACCCCGAGGACAACTACAACGGCATGGTGACGCCGCGCTCGCTGCTCCGGCTCTGGCGCAACAACGCCGACAAGGCCGTCGCGCCCGAGGTGCTGCTGCCGATCGGCTTCGGCGACGGCGGCGGCGGGCCGACGCCTGAGATGATCGCCACGCAAGGCGCGCTCGCCGACTTTCCGCTGCTGCCCGAGACGCGCTTCGCCCAGGTTCACGACTATTACGGGAAGGCGCTGAAGGAGGCCGAGGGCGCCGACATCGCCACGTGGCTGGGCGAGCTCTACCTCGAGTACCACCGCGGCGTGCTGACCAGCCAGGGCCGCACCAAGCGGCTGCACCGGGCGGCCGAGCAGGGGCTCATCGCCGCCGAGTTCCTGACCAGCGCGGTGCACATGCTGGGCGGCCAGGCGCCCGGCTCGCTGGAGCCGCTCTGGCGCACCCTGATGATCAACCAGTTCCACGACATCCTGCCGGGCTCGTCGGTTCCCGAGGTCTACGCCCGCACCGAGCCGGAGCTGGCCGGCGTGGTCGCCGAGAGCGCGGAGATCGCGGGCGCGGCGATGACCGCGCTGGCGGCGCGGCTGGGCGGCGAGGGCGAGGAAGCGCTGCTGATCGTCAACCCCGACGCCGGCCGCCGGCCCGTGCGTCTGGTCTCCGACCGCCCGATCCCCGGCGGCCAGCCCGCCGAAGAGGGCTTCGTGCTGGCGAGCCGCGACAGCGCGCCGCCGCTTCTCCGCCTCGGTCGCGCGGCCGGCGCCGCTGGCGGCGGTGACGGTGACCGAGCGCTCGCTGGAGAACGATTTCGTGCGCCTGGAGCTGGCGGACGACGGCACGATCGCCCGGCTCTACGACAAGCGGGCGCGGCGCGAGGCGCTGGCCGGGCCGGGCAATCAGATCTGGGCCTATCACGACCAGCCGCGCGTCTACGACGCCTGGGACCTGGAGGGCGACTACCGCCGCACCGGCGAGCTGCTGAAGGCCGAGAAGATCGAGATCGCCGAGGCGGGCGGCCAGCGCGGGGCGCTGCGCGTCACCTGGCGAACCGGCGCCAGCACCATCATCCAGTCGGTCCGCCTGTGGTCGAACTCGGCGCGCATCGACTTCGCCACCCGGCTCGACTGGCATGACCGCCGCGTGCTCTTGAAGGCGCGTTTTCCGCTGGCGGTGCGGGCCGACCAGGCGACCTACGAGTGCGCGTTCGGCGTCCAGCACCGGCCGACCCACCGCAACACCAGCTGGGACGCGGCGAAGTTCGAGGTGGCCGCGCACCGCTTCGCCGACATCTCCGAGCCCGGCTATGGCGTGGCGCTGCTGAACGACGGCCGCTACGGGCACGAGGCGCTCGGGAGCGAGCTCAGCCTGACGCTGCTGCGCTCGCCGATCCTGCCTGACCGGCTGGCCGACGAGGGCTCGCACGCCTTCACCTATGCGCTCTTGCCGCACACCGGCGCCTGGTGGGAGGCCGAGGTGCTGGCCGAGGCCGAGGACCTCAATCGCCCGCTGCTGCACGCCCCGGCCCGCGGCGAGACCCGGACCGTGCAGGTGGTCAGCGTCGACGGCCCGCGGCTCGGCCTCGGCGCGCTGAAGCCGGCCGAGGACGGCGACGGCCTGATCCTGCGCCTCTACGAGCCGGCCGGCGCCCGCGGCCCGGTTCGCATCACGCCATCGCCCGGCTGGACCGTCTTCGGCGAGGTGAGCCTGATGGAGGACGAGACCCCGCCGCCCGCGCCGCTGATCCGCCCGTTCGAGATCCGCAGCTGGCGCCTGCGCCGCGCCGGTCCGGCCCTGCGCGCCGCCGCCGAAGTGGCCGCCGTCACGGAACGGGCGCGTCGGCGAGAGGAGGAGGCGGCGCCGGCGGTCGCTCCCGCCCGCAAACGCGCCCTCGCCGAGGTCGACTAGCCGGCGAGGCGCGTCAGCGGCGGCGCGCCCAGCGCCTCGTCCATATCGAACCGTCGCCCTCAGCGAACGCGATCGCCTCGGGGCTGCGGGCGCGGGCTTCGGCCGACAGATGGCGGACGACCTCGGCGATGAAGGCGCGCTCGGCGGTGGCGTCCGCGAAGAACTTGCGCGGCATCGGGTGCCCGAGCAGGTTGGCGAAGAAGATCCAATGCGTCGGCGCCGGCGCGACCTCGGTGACGGCGTCCCAGGCGATCCTGGTCTCCTGGCCGGGCTGGCGGATCGTGAATCCGCCCTCGTCGGCGACGTAGCTCATCGTCCAGGGGCTGACGACGCCGCGCTCGCGCCAGAGCGCCTCGATGGTGCGGCGGCGCCAGACGAAGTAGGCGACGGCGGCCGGCGCCGCGACGACCAGCATGGCGACCATGGTGACGCCGCCGCGGCCGAGCGCATCGCCGTCGGTCTGCATCGATCCGAGCGCCGCCGCCGCCCACATGGCGAAAAGGCCGACGCCCAGGAAGCCGGCGAAGCCGAAGCGGGAGCGGCCGCGGTAGAGCCGCCGCTGGAAGACACCCGCCGCGGCCGTCACCTCGCCGAACCGATACAGCCCCGATGCTTCCGGCATCGCCCGCGCCCCGCCCCTGCGCCGCGCGTTGACCCGCGGCGGCGACGAGCTTACCCTCGCGATGATCGCTGAATGGTTGAAAGGAGGGTTGCCAAGATGACTGTGCTCGAACTCGCCGCCCTCCGCGGCGCCTCGCGAGGCTGCGCCCTGGGGCTCTGACGAGCCCCGCCTGTCCTCGCCGGCGCCATCCCGACACGCCGATCTGCGAGGACTCCTCCTTTGATCCGATCCTACGGCTGGAGCGATCAGCTCCAGCAAGACTTCGACGTCCACGCCGAGCGTGGGCTCATTCCCGGCCGCATCCTCGTCCAGCAGCGCGGCCTCTACGACGTCGTCACCGACCTGGGCGAGCTCGCCGCCCAGATCTCCGGCCGGCTCGCCCACGAGGCGGGTCACGGCGGCTATCCGGTCGTCGGCGACTGGGTGGCGCTCGCCGTCCGGCCGGGCGAGCGCACCGCCACCATCCACGCGGTGCTGCCGCGCCGCACCGCCTTCTTGCGCAAGGCCGCCTTCACGGTGGCGGACGAGCAGGTGGTCGCCGCCAATGTCGATGTGGCCCTGCTGGTCGCCTCGATGAACGCCGACTTCAATGCGCGGCGGCTGGAGCGCTACCTCGCGGTCGCCTGGCAGAGCGGCGCGGCGCCCGTGGTGGTGCTGACCAAGGCCGACCTCACGGAGGATCCCGACGCCGCCGTCGCCGAGGCCGAGGGCGTCGCGTTCGGCGCGCCGGTGCTGGCGGTCTCGGCGGTCACCGGCGACGGGCTGGACAAGCTGGCGGCGCTCCTCAAGCCCGCCGAGACCGCGGTGCTGGTGGGCTCGTCGGGCGTCGGCAAGTCGAGCCTGGTCAATGCGCTCGCCGGCGAGGAGCTGATGGCGACCGCCGCGATCCGCGAGCAGGACGGGCGGGGCCGCCACACCACGACGCATCGCGAGCTGATCCGGCTGCCGTCCGGCGCGCTGGTGCTGGACACCCCCGGCATGCGCGAGCTCGGCCTGATCGACGCCGACGAGGGGCTTTCGGCGACCTTCGAGGACATCGAGGCGCTGGCCGGCGACTGCCGCTTCAGCGACTGCGGCCACACCAACGAGCCCGGCTGCGCGATCCGCGCGGCGCTGCAGACCGGCGCGCTCGACGCCGGCCGCTGGAAGAGCTTCCAGAAGTTGCAGCGCGAGCTCGCCCACCAGGCGCGCAAGGAGGACCCCGTCGCCCGCGAGGCCCACCGGCGGCATTGGGTCGGCGTCCACAAGGCGGCCCGGGCGCACATGAAGGCCAAGCGGGAATGGTGAGCCTGCGCCTGGTCCCACTTACCGATGCGCACCTGGCCTGGCTGCTCGGCGAGGCCGAGGCGCCGGCCGGCCTCACCCAGCCGCCTGGCGGGGTCGACACGCCGCCTATCCTGAGGTGGGTGCGGCGCACGCTCCCAAAGCTTGGCGGCTATGGCAGCTGGCTGATGGTCGACGAGGGCGAAGTGGTCGGCCTCGGCGGGTACAAGTGGGCGCCGACGCCGGCCGGTGAGGTCGAGATCGGCTACGGCGTCGCCCCCGAGCGCCGTGAGCGGGGTTATGCCGGACAGGCGTCGAGACTGATGGTCGAGGCCGCGCGCGCCGATAGCCGTGTGCAAGCGCTCGTCGCCGAGACCGCCGTCGGCAACCTCGCTTCCCAGCGCGTCCTGGCCGGCGCCGGCTTCTTCAAGACCGGCCGCGGCTGGGACGACGAGGAGGGTGAGACGATCCGCTGGCGCGTGGAGCTGCGCGACGCGCCCGCTTCGCCGGTCCCGCCCGGCCTGCTCACCCAACGCTTCGACGCGCTCTACGAGACGGCGGACGGCCGGATCGTTCGCAGCAACTCATGGGAGGCGCGCTCCGCGCCACGTTTCCACCTGATGCTGACGCCGGCAGGCCCACTGATCCGCTTCCGGGGCGACGTCCCGGACGATGCGAGACGGCGGTTGGAGGACCTGGCGGCCGCCGAGACCTGGGACCCCGATGTTGAGGGTCCGCCGGCCACGCTCCCGGCCTACGTCGAGGCGCTGGCGGCTCATGCGCCCGTCGAGGCGATCTGGTCCGGACCGGCTTTCGCGATGTTCCGGGACATCCATTCTTGGGGGCCGGTGGTGGACATGAGCGAGGCCAACGCCGGCCTGCTCACCGGCAAGCTGGCCGAATGGCTGCCCGACATCCCACACCGCCGCCCGTTCGTAGCCGTGACGCACGACGCTAAGGCGGTCTCGATCTGCGCCAGCGTGCGGATCTCGCCGGCCGTGCACTGCGCGGGGGTGGAGACCCACCCCGACCATCGGCGCGCGGCCACGCGCTGGCCGCCGTCTCGGGATGGGCGCACCGGGTGCAGGCGCTGGGCGCGACGCCGTTCTACAGCACATCCTGGCAGAACGTGGCCTCGCGGCGCGTGGCGGCGCGCCTGGGCTTCCAGCTCGCGGGCGTCGACCTGCACATCACCTGAGGGTCAGCGGCCCTCGAACTTCGGCGTGCGCTTTTCGCGGAAGGCGGCGCCGCCTTCGCGGACGTCCTGGCTGGGGTTGGTGATCATCACCGAGAGCTGCGCGTCCTCCAGCGAGGACTCGAACGTCGACGTCAGCGCCCGGCGCATCATCATCTTGGCGGTGCGCACCGCGAGCGGCGCCTTGGCGGCCAGCGCCTCGCAGAAATCGAGCGTGCGGGCCTCCACGTCGCCCGCCTCGACCAGTTCGGTGACAAGGCCGAGCTCATAGGCGCGGCGCGCGTCGTAGATCTCGTGCAGCAGGGTCATGCGCAGCGCGCGGTCATAGCCCATCACGTGCGGGAAGAGCCACGCGCCGCCTTCGTCGGGCAGCAGGCCGAAGCGGCCGGAGGTGTCGCCCATGCGGGCGGTGAGGTCGGCGAAGCGGAAGTCGCAGGCGAGCGCCAGGGCCAGCCCGCCGGCCACCGCGAAGCCCCGCACCATCGCCACCGACGGCTTGTCGATCTGGCGCAGCATGGCGAGCACCGCCTGCATGCCGTCGCGCATCTCGCGGCCGTGGCCCATCGGCGACGTGCGCACCCTCACCCGGTGGTCGTCGTCGCCGCCGGTTCCCGAGACGTCGCCGCCGGTGCAGAAGGCGCGCTCGCCGCCGCCGGCGATCACCAGGGCCCGCAGGTCGTCGTCGTCCCGCCAGCTCCCGATCGCCGCCTGCAGCTCGTGGGTCATGCGCCAGGAGTAGGCGTTCATCTGCCGCTCGCGGTTCAGCGTGATCCGCGCCACGTGGGGCCGTGGCGTATCGCAGAGGATGGTTTCGTAGGCGGTGTCGAACATTGGCGGACCCCTATTTCTTCCGGCGTGTCTTGCGGCCGCCAATCCCAGCGGTCAGTCCCGGCAATCAGTCAATCTGCGCCGGCCGCCGCGGAAGCGCCAGGAAGGTCGCCAGCGCGCCGAGCGCCACGAACGGCGGCAGCGCCATCAGCACGCCGGTCGGGTCCCGGCCGTGCGCCAGCAGCGCGCCGGCCAGCAGCGGGCCGAGGATGGCGCCGATCCGCCCGACGCCGATCACGGCGCCAAGCCCCGTCGCCCGCATCGCCGTGGCGTAGAAGTCGGAGCTCAGGGCATAGAGCGCGGTCGGCGTGCTGGAGACGAAGGTCCCGGCGGCCAGGCCGGCCAGGCCCGAGAGGGCGAGCGTCGGCGGCGAGAACGCCAGCAGGACGACGCTGATCGCCATCGCGGCGAACCAGACGCCCAGCGTCGGCGCGCGCCGCGATCCGTAGAACGACCACGCCACCGCCAGCGCGCCGAAGGCGCCGCCGAGGTTGAACAGCAGCTGCACGAGCGAGGCTTGCGACTTGCCGACGCCCTTGGCCGCCAGCAGCAGCGGCAGCCAGTTGAGCATCAGGAAGAGGATCAGCAGGGCGCAGAAGGCGGCCGTCCACAAGAGCAGGCTGGCGATCGCCCGTCCGCCCCCGAACAGCGCCTCGAACGGGCCGAACCGCGGCCCGGCGGCCGCTTGCCGCGCGGCGAGGAACTTCGCCGACTCCGGCAGCGCCGCGGCCATCACCGCCGCCACCGCCAGCGGCCAGGCCCCGCCGACCTCGAAGATCGCCCGCCAGGGCAAGGCGGCCGCCACGGCGCTCGCCGCCGCGCCGCCGAGCGGCATCGCCGCGGCCGAGATCGCCACGAACTGGGCTCGGCGCTTATCCGAGACGCACTCGCCGGCCAGCGCGACGAAGTTCGGCATCGCGCCGCCGAGGCCGAGCCCGGCCAGCGCGCGGATGACCAGCAGGCTCGTCAGGTCCGGCGCCAATGGCGTCGCGAGCGAGAAGGCGCCGAACACCGCCAGCGCGCCGACCAGCGCCCACTTGCGGCCGATGCGGTCGGCGAGCGCGCCGATCAGGATGGCCCCGACGAGCAGGCCGACCGTGCTGGCGCTGAACGCCGGGCCGAGCTGGTCGCGGGCAAGATGCAGCGCCGGCGCCATGCCGGGCGCGGCGACGCCCATCGACTGGATGTCGTACCCCTCCGCCATCGCCGCCAGGCAGCAGAGCGTGACGGTGAGCCAGGCGCGGCTGGACGACGGGGCGATGTCGGCCGCGCCGGCGACTTCGACCGCGCCGCTCACGTGAAGCCTTCCCGATGGCCGGCCATGTGGCAGCTCTCCCCCGACAGCTTCGCCAAGCCTCGGCGTAGCGCGCAAGCCCCGCCGATGGAAGCGACGGGGCGGGGGTCGCGCCCCAGGATGCCGATTCCCGGGCCTAGAAGGGCCCCTGGAGCGCTTTCCTGGGGGTCCCGGCTAGGGTACTACCAGTAACGTCACGAAATCGCTGTATGGGGCTCCCAGGGGCCCTGGCGGCCATTTTGCATTTGGGGACAGTCGGCGCGCCACTCCGGTCAGAGCGAGCGCTTCACCTCTTCGAGGTTGAAGCACTCGATGAAGTCGCCGACCTTGATGTCCTGGAAGCCCTGGAAGGCCATGCCGCATTCCTGGCCGGCGGTGACCTCGTTCACCTCGTCCTTGAAGCGCTTCAGGGTCTGCAGCACGCCCAGCTCCAGCACCACCACGCCCTCGCGGACGATGCGGACCCGCGAGCCCTTGCGCACCGTGCCCTCGCTGACGCGGCAGCCGGCCACCTTGCCGACCTTGGTGATGTCGAAAACCTGCAGCACCTCGGCGTTGCCGAGGAAGGTCTCGCGCTGGATCGGCGCCAGCATGCCCGAGAGCACGCCTTTGATGTCGTCGATCAGGTCGTAGATGATCGCGTAGTAGCGGATCTCGACGCCCTCGCGCTCGGCGAGGTCGCGGGCCTGGCGCGAGGCGCGGACGTTGAAGCCGAGGATCGGCGCGCCCGAACTCTTGGCGAGCATCACGTCGCTCTCGTTGATCTGGCCGGCGCCGGACAGGATGATCCGCGCGCGGACCTCGTCGGTGCCGAGCTTGTCGAGCGAGCCGACGATCGCCTCGGCCGAGCCCTGCACGTCGGCCTTCACCAGCAGCGGCAGTTCGCTGACCCGCTTGTCGGCCAGCTTGGCCATCATGTCGGCCAGCGTCGCGCCGGCGGCGGCGGGGCCGGCCACCGAGCGCTCGCGCTTCACCCGGACGCGGTACTCGGTGAGCTCGCGGGCGCGGGCCTCGTCCTCGACCACGGCGAACGGCTCGCCGGGATCGGGCGCGCCGTCCAGACCGAGGACCTCCACGGGCGTCGCCGGCTCGGCCTCGGCTGAGCTGTTCGTCGCGCTCGTTGAGCAGGGCGCGCACGCGGCCCCAATTGGCGCCGGCCACCACGATGTCGCCGCGCCGTCAGCGTGCCGCGCTTGACGAGCACGGTGGCGACGGCGCCGCGGCCGCGGTCGACCTTGGACTCGATCACCACGCCGTCCGCCGAGCGATCCGGATTGGCCTTCAGGTCCATCACCTCGGCCTGCACCACGATGGCGTCGATCAGGTCGTCGAGGCCCAGCTTCTCGGTCGCGGAGACCTCGACCGTCTGCACGTCGCCGCCCAGGCTTTCGACCACCACCTCGTATTGCAGCAGCTCGTTGATCACCCGGCGCGGATCGGCGTCGGGCTTGTCGATCTTGTTGATGGCCACGATCATCGGCGCGCCGGCCGCCTTGGCGTGCTGGATCGCCTCGACCGTCTGCGGCATCACGCCGTCGTCGGCGGCCACCACCAGCACCACGATGTCGGTGACGTTGGCGCCTCTAGCGCGCATCGCCGAGAAGGCCGCGTGGCCGGGCGTGTCGAGGAAGGTGACGCGCTGGCCGTTCTCCAGCCGCACCTGATAGGCGCCGATGTGCTGGGTGATGCCGCCGTGCTCGCCGGCCGCCACGTCGGTGGAGCGCAGCGCGTCCAAGAGGCTGGTCTTGCCGTGGTCGACGTGGCCCATGACGGTGACCACGCCGGACGCGGGACCAGATGGTCGTCGACGTCCTCTTCGCCGATGAAGCCGACCTCGACGTCGCTCTCGGAGACGCGCCGCACCGAAAGGCCGAACTCGCTGGCCACCAGCTCGGCGGTGTCCGAATCGATGACGTCGTTGATCTTCAGCATCAGCCCCTGGCGCATCAGGAACTTGATGATCTCGACGCCGCGCACGGCCATCCGGCCGGCCAGCTCCTGCACGGTGATCACGTCCGGGATCACCACCTCGCGGGCGCCGCGGGCCTGCTCGGCCTGGCCGCCCTTGCGCTTCTCGCGCTCGCGTTCACGGGCCCGGCGCACCGAGGCCAGCGAGCGCATCCGCTCGACGGCGTCCTCGTCGTCGCCGGCCAGCGCCTGGATGGTGAGCCGACCCTCGCGGCGCTTGGGCTCGCCCTTGGTGCGCGAGACCGCCTTGGCGGGCGTGCGTCCTTGCCGCGCTTGTTGTCCGCCTCTTCGTCGGGAAGTCGGGGCGGCGGTCGAGGTTCAGGCTGCCGGGACGCGGCGTCTGGCGGGTGGCGCGCTGGATCTCGGGACCGGACGGCGGCGGCGCGGGCCGCGCCGGCGCCGGGCGCTCGCGGGCCGCCGGGGCGGCCGCCTTCGGGCCGGGGACCCGGGCGCGGCGACAGCGCCGAATAGCGGACGGTCTCGCCGGGACGGCCGGGCGGCCGATCGCCGCGATAGCGCCTCGCGCGGGGCGCCGCCTTCGCGCGGTGGGCCGCCGTCGCGGCGCGGCGGATAGCCGCCCTCGGGCGCGGACCTCGCGGCGGATAGCCGCCGCCTTCGGGCCTGCGGGCCACGGTTCGCGTAGCCGCCGCCCTCGCGAGGCGGCAGGTCAGGGCGATAGGTAGTGGTGCGCTCGCGGTCGTCGCGGCGCGCGGTGTTGGGATCGTAGGTGCGGGTCTGGCCGGGCGCGGTCGCGCCCCTCGACGCGTCAGGGCGAGTGCGGGACGCGGCGCGAAACGAGCCTCCTGGCGCGGCGGCTCATGCCGCGGGGCCTCGTGTTCCGGCTCCAGACCGGCGGCTTCCGGGCGCGAGGCCTCGGCGTCGGGCGCCGGTTGCGGCTCAGGCGCCGCCTCGGCAGGCGCCTCGGCGACCGGCGCAGCGGGCGCCGGCGCCTCGGCGCGGACTTCGGCGGCTGGCGGCTCGATCGCCGGCGCGGCGGCGGCCTTGGCGGTCTCGTCCTCGCGGCCCGCGCGGCGGCGGCTTCCCGCGCTCTCGCGTCGGCCGCGGCGCGCTCGGCCTGCTGGCGGGCGGCGAACTCGGCGGCGACCTTCTGGCGGCGCAGGCGCTCGTCCTCGGAAAGGGCGTGCGGATCGGCAGGCGGGCCTTGCGTCGACCTGGCCGGGGCCTGCGGGCCGCGGACGTCGAACGCCGGCCGCTTCTCGGCCAGCGAGGGCGCGGCGAGGTTGGTCGGCGAGCCCATGCGCGGCCGCTTGGTCTCCACCACCACGGTCTTCGTGCGCCCGTGGCTGAAGCTCTGTTTCACCGTGCCGGTGCTCACCGAGCCGCCGGAGCGCGGCTTCAGCGTCAGGGGGGCCCTGGTCGGCCGGTTCTCGTTCTCGTCCGTCATGCGCTCGCTTGACTATACGCGCCGCCGGAGCCGGCCAAAACCGACTAAAACGTCCCCCGCGGGGCGGGCGCTCTTGACTGCGCCCGTCCTGATCGGGGGCTCCTCGCGCCTACTCTTGAGGGAAGAGCGGACGGAACCCTGCCAACCGCTCGACATCCGCCGTCCAGCGCTCGGCGCCCCGCCCCGCAAGGAAGGCAGTGTGTATCACATTCGGCGCGCCCAAGGCCAAACCCAATTCGGTCGAACTGAACTCGGCCAGGAGCCGGGGCGGCGTGGCGCTGCGCCGTGCGGCCGCCAGGAGCTTGCTGCGCCCCTCGAGCGAACCGTCGGACGCTTCGATAAGCCAGGCCGCCCTGCCGGCCACGATTGCGGCCAGCACCTTCTCGTAGCCGAAGGTAAGCTCGCCGGCCTTGCGCGCAAGGCCGAGCGCGGCCAGCAGCCGCGTGCGCAGCAGCCGTTCGACCTGGCCGGCGAGATCCGCGCGGCGCCTTCAGCGGCGCCTTGGCGGCGCGGGCGAAGAGCCCCTTGCGCGCCGCCGTCTCGACCGCTTCGCGCTGCGCCGCGACCCAGAGGCCGCGCCCGGGCAGCTTGCGGGCGAGATCGGGCACGACCGCGCCGTCCGGGCCGGCGACGAAGCGCACCAGTCGCGCCTCGTCCATCACCTCGCCGGAGACGATGTCGCGCCGCTCGCGGGCCGCCGTGGCGAGGCTCAGGCGTCGCCCTCCCGCTCTTCGATCACCGCCTCGACTGCCGCGTCGGCCTCGCCGAGGACCTCGTCTTCCTCGGCGAGCTCCTCTTCGATCAGCGCTTCCGGCTCGATCCAGCCGGCGGCGACGCGAGCGCGCATGATCAGCGCCTCGGCGTCCTCGGGCGAGAGGTTGTAGTCGTCCAGGATGCCGGGCTCGCGAACGCGCTCGCCCTCCTTGCTCTCGTAGTAGCCGCGGATGTCGTCGGGGATCAGGCCGGCGAGATCCTCCAGCGTCTTCACGTCGTTCTCGCCGAGCGTCACCGCCATCGGCAGGGTCACGCCTTCGACTTCCAGCACAGAGTCCTCGACCCCGAGCTCGCGGCGGCGGGCGTCGAATTCGGCCGCTTCCTTGTCGAGGTATTCGCGGGCGCGGGCCTGGATCTCCTCGGCGGTGTCGTCGTCGAAGCCCTCGATCGAGGCGATCTCGCTGGGCTCGACGTAGGCGACGTCCTCGACGGTGGCGAAGCCCTCGGTGACCAGCAGCTGGGCGATCACCTCGTCGACGTCCAGCGCCTCCTGGAAGAGCTGCGGTGCGCTCGGCGAACTCGCGCTGGCGGCGCTCCAGTCCTGCGCCTCGGTGATGATGTCGATCTGCCAACCGGTCAGCTGGCTGGCGAGGCGGACGTTCTGGCCGCGCCGGCCGATGGCCAGCGACAGCTGCTCGTCGGGCACCACCACCTCGACGCGGCCGGCCTCCTCGTCCATCACCACCTTGGTGACCTCGGCCGGGGCCAGCGCGTTGACGAGGAAGGTGGCCTCGTCGCCGCTCCACTGGATGATGTCGATCTTCTCGCCCTGCAGCTCGGCCACCACCGCCTGCACTCTGGAGCCGCGCATGCCGACGCAGGCCCCGACCGGGTCGATCGACGAGTCGTTGGAGACCACCGCCATCTTGGCGCGGCTGCCGGGATCGCGCGCCACGGCGCGGATCTCGATGACGCCGTCGTAGACCTCCGGCACCTCCTGCGCGAACAGCTTGGCCATGAAGCCGCCGTGGGCGCGGCTGAGCATGATCTGCGGACCCTTGGTCTCGCGGCGCACGTCGTAGATGTAGCTGCGCACCCGGTCGCCGACCTGGAAGGCCTCGCGGGGGATCGACTGGTCGCGCCGCATGATGCCTTCGCCGCGGCCGAGGTCGACGATCACGTTGCCGTACTCGACGCGCTTGGCGACGCCGTTGACGATCTCGCCGGTGCGGTCCTTGAACTCCTCGAACTGGCGCTCGCGCTCGGCCTCGCGCACCTTGCCGGTGACCACCTGGCGGGCGGTCTGGGTCTGCACGCGGCCGAACTCGAACGGCGGCAGCGTCTCGACGTACTCCTTGCCGACGACGGCCTCCTTGTCGTCCTTCAGCGCGTCGGTGAGGCGCTTCTGGGCGTAGTCGTTGATCTCCTCGGCGTCGTCCTCGACCACGGTGACCACGCGCCGGATGGTGGTCTCGCCGGTCTTCGGATCGATGGTGACGCGGATGTCGTGCTCGGCGCCGTAGCGGGTGCGGGCGGCCTTCTGGATGGCCTCCTCGATCGCCTCGATGACGATCTCCTTCTCGATCGACTTCTCGCGGGCCACCGCGTCGGCGATCTGAAGCAGCTCCTGACGGTTGGCGGAGATGCCGGTGACGCTCATGTCAGTACCTCTTGCGTTGTTCTCTTCCCCCTGCGGGGAGAAGCGGCGCGCTGCGCGCGCGCCGCAGGGGGCCGCGGGCCCCGGTTCCTGTGCTTCGCGCGGGTGGCCCCCTCCCCCCGCCTTCGGCGCGGTCCCCCTCCCCCGCCCTCATAGGGGGAGGAGAGATCGGGGGAGGAGATTCGGCTGCGAGGCGGGCCGCTCGGGCGTCCGCGCCGCGCTTCATCAATGCATCGGTGATGACGAGCTTGGCCTCGACGATCCAGGCGAACGGCACGAGGGCGGTCTCCTCCTCGCCCTCCAGGTCGATCGCGACCTGCCGCTCGTCCACGCCCGCCAGCCCGCCCTTGAACCGCTTGCGGTTCTCGACCAGCCGGTCGAGCTCGAGCCGGGCGTCGAACCCGGCATAGGTCTGGAAGTCCTGCAGCCGCGTCAGCGGCCGGTCGATGCCCGGGCTGGAGACCTCCAGCGTGTATTCGCCGCGGATCGGGTCGGCCGCGTCCAGCACCTCGGACACCGCCCGCGAGAGCGCCGTGCAGTCCTCGACCAGCATCGTCCCGCCAAGTTGCCCGTCTTCAGGGGCGCGTTCGGCCATGATCTGCAGCGTGCGGCGGTGGTCACCGCCCATCAGCCGCAGGCGCATGATGTCGTAGCCCATCGCCTCGGCGACGGGGTCCAGCAGCTCCAGGAGCCTCAAGTCTTCAGCGGTCTTGCCGCGCAAGCCTTGCCTTCCGATCAACAAAAAAGCGGCCGGCCTTTCGGGCCGCCGCTCGTAAGCGCCATCCAGCGCCAACGGACGATGTAGCCATGAATATAGGGCGCCGGCGCGCGATTGTCAGCCCCGATGTCGACGGGCGATCGCGGGCGCCGCGGAACAGATGCCCAGCGGCGCCCGCGATGCTAGGCCAGCCACACCATCCAGCGCGTCGGGACGTCCTCGCCGCGCGAGCGGCAGGGCCATGGCCCCACGCGCCCGGTGTAGAGGAAACCGGCCTTGATCAGCACCGCGCCCGACGCCGGATTGTCGGCGAAGTGGCGCGCGGTGACGCAGCGGCGGCCCCAGCCCTCGCGGGCCCAAGCCAGCAACTCCCTGAGCGCTTCGGTCGCATAGCCGCGTCCCCAGTAAGGGCGTCCGAGCCAGTAGCCCGCCTCCACCGCCATGACGCCGTCCGGATCGAGGCCGATCGTCCCGATCGGCCCCTCGCCCGGCAGATCGATCACGAAGAGCGCCTCGCGCGACGGATCGGCGCCCTCGGCATGGCGGACGAACGCCTCGGCGTCCGCGAGCGCGTAGGGGAACGGCATCGAACCCGTCATCCGGGTCACGTCGAAGTCGTCGGCGAGCGCGGCCAGACGGCGGGCGTCGGCCAGCTCGGGCGGCCGCAGGTCGAGCCTGGCCGTCCTCAGCGACGGCCGTCTCGTCAGTTGGTCGATCATCGCTTGCCTCCCGATCTGCGCAAAACGGCGCGCGTGAAAAAGGCGGGAGTCCGGGCGCTCCGGACTTCCCGCCTTCGTCAACGCGTCCGGATCGCTTGGTCTCGCGATCCGGGAGTCTCTGTCGGATCGCTAGTCGGTCTGGCCCTCGGCCACGCCCACGTAGGTGCGGTCGCCTCGCTTGGTGACGAACTTCACGTGACCGGTCTTCTTGGCGAAGAGGGTGTGGTCGCGGCCCATGCCCACGTTCTCGCCCGGCCAGTACTTCGCACCGCGCTGGCGCACGAGGATATTGCCGGCGAGCACCGCTTCGCCGCCGAACTTCTTCACGCCGAGGCGCTGGCCGGCCGAGTCGCGCCCGTTGCGCGAAGAGCCGCCGGATTTCTTGTGAGCCATCTGTCGCTACTCCTCGAACGCTTCTCTCAGCCCTTGCCGCGCGGCGAGGTGCGCCGCACCGGGGCCCTGGCTTGCGCCTTCGACTGCTTCGGCGCGCCCGACCGGGAGACGTCCTTCGCGCTTGGCGTGCGCTTCGGCGCGGCCGCCTTGGCGGCGTCCTTCGCGGTCGGCGACTTCTTCGCGGCGGCGCCCTTCTTGGGCGCAGCCGCCTTCTTCGGCGCAGCCTCGGCCGGCGCGGCGTCGGCTGCTTCGGGCTCGGCGACGAGCGGCGCGGCTTCCTCGACCACCCGGGCGCGGACGCGCGCCGCCTTGCCCTTGCCCTGCGGCTCGACGACCGTCTCGACCTCGACGCCCGCCGGCGTCAGGTCGCCGGTGGCGGCGACGCGGTCCGCGAGGTTGCGGGCGCGCAGCGTCAGCACGGCGCGCGGCGTCAGGTCGACCTCGCCGTCCCAGGTCTCGGTCTTGCCGGCGCCGGCGATGGCGGTCACCCGCAGCACGCTCTCGAGCTGGCGATGGCCCCGCGTGCGGCGATAGCCCTGGCGGCGGATCTTCTTGAAGATCTTGATCTTCTCGCCCTTGCGGGTCTCGATCAGGGTGGCGGCCACGGAGGCGCCCTCGACGACCGGCGCGCCGACCGTCACGGCCTCGCCTTCGCCCAGCATCAGCACCTGGTCGAACGCGACCTTGGCGCCGGGGTCGCCGGCAAGCTTTTCGACCACCAGCACGTCGCCGGGCTTCACCCGGTACTGCTTGCCGCCGGTCTTGATCACCGCGTACATCGGTCGGATCCTGGCAGAATGAAATGCGCCCGCGAGTGGGCCCGCGGGCGAGGGAGGCGCTTTATAGCGCCCGCCCTCCCGAAGTCAACGCCGCGGCATGCGCCCTTGGAAGGGGGCGAGGTGATCCCCTAATAAGCGCCATGGCCCAGACTCCCGTCACCGTCCTCACCGGCTATCTCGGCGCCGGCAAGACCACGCTCCTGAACCGCATCCTCTCCGAGGAGCATGGCAAGAGGTACGCCGTCATCGTCAACGAGTTCGGCGAGATCGGCATCGACAACGACCTGGTGGTTGGCGCCGACGAGGAAGTGTTCGAGATGAACAACGGCTGCGTCTGCTGCACCGTGCGCGGCGATTTGATCCGCGTCGTGCAGGGCCTGATGAAACGCCAGACTCGAACCGGCGGCGGCTTCGACGGCATCGTCATCGAGACGACGGGCCTTGCCGACCCCGGCCCGGTCGCGCAGACCTTCTTCGTCGACGAGGAAGTCCGCTCCAAAGCCAAGCTGGACTCGGTGACCACCGTCGTCGACGCCAAGCACATCGATCTTCGCCTCAACGACAGCCGCGAGGCGCGCGAGCAGATCGCCTTCGCCGACCAGATCGTGCTCAACAAGACCGACCTGGTGACCGAGGCCGAGCTGGCGGCCATCGAGGCGCGCCTGCGGCGCCTCAACCCGCTGGCGCCGATCCACCGCGCCCAGCGCTCGAACGTGCCGCTGGAGGCGATCCTGGGCCGCGGCGGCTTCGATCTGGACCGCATCCTCGAGCTGGAGCCCGAGTTCCTCAATCCGGCGCACGGCGAGCCCGGCCACGTGCACGACGAGGACTGCGAGCACGACGACCACGATCACGAGCATCACCACCACGACCACGTGCACGACGACGACATCAAGGGCGTGGCCCTGAGGCTCGATCGGCCGGTCGACCCCAACAAGGTGACCAGCTGGCTGAACGACCTGCTGGCCCGTCAGGGGCCGGACATCCTGCGCGCCAAGGGCATCCTCGACGTGAAGGGCGAGGACCGCCGCCTGGTCTTCCAGGCCGTGCACATGATCCTCGAAGGCGACTTCCAGCGCGAGTGGAAGGCGGGCGAGGACCGCTCCAGCCGCATGGTCTTCATCGGCCGCAACCTCGACGAGGCGCTGTTGCGCGTCGGCTTCCAGAGCTGCGCGGCTTAAGCGGCCGCTCAAGAACCGGCCCCAACAATCCGTCATCGCCGGGCGTCAGTCCCGGCGACCCAGGCACACGATGCTTCGAGTGGCCGCGCGGGAGCGCGGTCAGGTGGCGCGGCGGCCGCGGCGAGAAGTGGCGGGCAAGCCCGCCACGGCCCTTGGGGTGTTCTTGGGTGGCCGGGACTGACGCCCGGCCATGACGGAGCAAGGAGGGTCTGACGACCTAGGTGTTCTGCACTTCTTCGCTGATCAGGCCGATCTTGTAGTAGCCGTCGATCTGCAGGCGGTTGACCACCGCCATGAAGACGCCGTAGCGCACGTGCTGGTCGGCGCGGATGAAGACCTGCTGGGTGGTGGGGTTCGGCACCGCCAGCGACTGGGCGATCAGGCTCGCCATGGTGTCGAGCGTCGCCGGGTGCATCTCGGTGCTGTTCGGTCCGGTCGCGAACGAGACGAAGATCTGGCCGTTCTGGGCGATCGAGACGTAGGTCGGCGGCTTCGACGGCGTCGTCGGCGCCTTGGCCGGCGGGATGTCGATCTTGATCGACACGGTCGCCAGCGGCGCGGTCACCATGAAGATGATCAGCAGCACCAGCATGACGTCGACGAACGGCGTCACGTTGATGTCGCGGTTCTGATTGAGGTCGAACCGCCCCTTGCCGCCGCTGCCGCCCAGCTTCGCCGCCATGAGTCACTCCTCGCCGTCGGCTCTCGCGGCCGCGCATTCGGCCGAACCCATTGCCCGGACTTTCGCGGATAGTAAAGGGCGCGCGGGCGAATCCCGGTATGCGAACCGGCGCGCGTCCGTGCGGACGCTGGGCAAGGCGCCGCCGGCTGGGCTATGGCGCGGGGCCATGAGCCTTGCCCTCGACGCCTATGTGACCGCCGCCCTGTTCGACGCTGACGGCGAGGCAGTCTTCGCGCTGGGCGACGGCCGGGTGCGCTGGGCCGGCGGCGCCGCGCAGACGCCGCACGACGGTCCCGTCCTGGCCGCGGCGCGCCATCCGACGGCCGAGGGCGTGATCACCGGCGGCGACGACGGGCGCCTCGTCTGGTCGCGCCGCGACGGGACGGTGCTGCTGGCCGAGGCCAAGGGCCGCTGGGTCGAGAGCGTCGCCGCGGAGCGCGGGGTCAGCCTCGTGGCGTTCGGCGCCGGCCGCGAGGCGCGGGTGATCGACGTAGCGGACGCCGCCTTCGCCAGGACGTTCGAACATGAGCGCTCGGTCGCCGATGTCGCGCTGGACGCCCGCGGCCGGCGCCTGGCGGTCGCCACCTACGGCGGCGCGGCGCTCTGGTATGCGAAGATCGCCGAGCAGCAGCCGGTGATGCTGCGCTGGGCGGGCTCGCACATCGGGGTGCTGTTCAGCCCCGACGGCCGCTTCCTGATGTCGTCGATGCAGGAGAACGCCCTGCACGGCTGGCGGCTCTCCGACGCCAAGGACATGCGCATGGGCGGCTACCCGGCCAAGGTGCGTAGCATGGCATTTCTCGACGCCGGCCGGCTCCTGGCGACGGCCGGGGCGAACGGCGTCGTGGTCTGGCCGTTCGGCGGCGCCGACGGGCCGATGGGCAAGCAGGCGATGGAGATCGGCTTCGACGAGCGCGCGCTGGTGACGCGCGTCGCCGCCGAGCCGGCGGGCGCGAAGCTCGCGGCGGGCCTGAGCGACGGCCGGATCTGGGCCGGCGACGTCAGGAGCGGCCAGCGCGCCGACGTCAGGACCGAGCTCGGCCCGCCGATCTCGGCGCTGGCGCTCCTCGGCGGCCGCATCGCCTGGGGCGACGAGGAAGGCGGCGCCGGCGTCCTCGATATGCCGGCGCTCCAGGGTAGTTGAGGTGCGTTGCTTCCCGCTCTTCCCCGCGGTGAAGAGCGGGAAGGAGAATTGGCGATCAGCCGCCCGTGAGTTCCGCCGCGCTCACCACCGTCGCGCCCGCCTCGGCGAACGCGCGGTTCTGGCGGTCGATGATCTCCTCGGCGGTCTCGCCGTTCCAGGGCCAGGTGCTGTGCGCATCGCCCACCACGACGACCGCGAGGCCCCGCGCCAGCGCGCCCTCGGTGGTGGCCGCCACGCAGTGCTCGGACTGGGCGCCGAGCAGGATCACCTCTCGCGCGCCCTGCGCGGCGATCCATTCGCCCAGCGACGGATCGCTGAAGGCGTCGCCGACCGTCTTCTCGAACGTGGGCTCGCCGTCGGCCTGGCCCAGCGCCGGCCAGACCGGCCAGCCGGGCTCGCCGCGCGCCAGCGGATCGCCGGCCGGACCGTCGTGGCGCACGAACGCCACCGGCCGGCCGCTGTCGCGCGCCCAGGCGAGCACCGCGCGGGTGCGCTCCGTGAGCCGGTCGGCGTCGTGGATCACCGGCTCCAGCACCCCGTTGAACATGCCGGTCTGCAGGTCGATCACCAGCACGGCGGCGTTGGCGGAAGGCGCGTCACTCATGGCCCGAACCTACGTCGCATGCTCGAACAAAGCAAGAACCGTCAGTCGAAGCCGTGCAGTTCGGCCCAGACCTCCAGCGGGTCGCGGCGCGTGCGCCAGTTGTTGATCGGGTGGGCCTCGTCGGCGTAGCCGAGCGCCATGCCGGAGAACAGCATGTGGTCGTCCGGCAGGTTCACGAAGCGGGCGACGGTCTTCGGGTAGCGCGCCCAGTATTCCTGCGGGCAAGTGGCCAGACCCTCGGCCACCGCCAGCAGCATGAAGGTCTGCATGAACATGCCGAGGTCGGACCATTGCGGCGGCCCGAGGTTGCGGTCGAGGCAGAAGAAGAGACCGACCGGCGCGTCGAAGAACGACCCGTTCCGCGCGAGTTGGCGCAGCCGCGCCGGGCGGTCCTCGCGCGGAATCTCGATCGAGGCGTAGAGGTCCTCGCCGCAGACGAAACGGCGGGTGCGGAACGGCTCCCAGAGGCTCGGCGGATAGACGTCGTACTCCGGCGCTTCCATCGGCGAGGCGGCGATCAGCGCCTTGAACTCGGCGAGCGGCGCGCCGGCCAGCGCATAGACGCGCCAGGGCTGCAGGTTGCCGCCGGAGGGGGCCTGCGCGGCCGTCTCCAGCAGACGGCGCACGGTCTCGCCCGGCACCGGATCCGGCTTGAACGCCCGGGTCGATATGCGCCGCTTCACGGCTTCGGCGACGTCCATCGGCTGCTCCCTCGCACGCTTGACGCCGGACGGCGGCGCCGTGCATCGCTAGCACCGCGGGGCGCGCGGACGAAAGACGGGTGATGAGTGGGACTTCGCCGCAGCGCGCGGCTCCGACGCAGGCGGCGCCCGGGCCGGCGCCGCCGAGACCGGCGTCCCCGCGGCGACCGGCGCCGCGCCGCAGGACGGGCTGGGGCCGCTGGCTGGCGAACGTGCTCGCTACGCTCGTCGGTCTGGCCGTCATCGGGCCGGCCGTCGTGGCGGTGGTCTACCGGTTCGTGCCGCCGCCGATCACCATCCTGATGCTGGAACGGCTCTTCGAAGGCCATGGTCTCGATCGCCGCTGGGCGCCGATCTCGCAGATGTCGCCGGCCCTGCCGCGCGCGGCGATCGCCGCCGAGGACGCGCGCTTCTGCGAGCATCACGGCTTCGATTTCCAGGCCATCCAGAAAGCGATGCGCCACGACGAGCGTCGGCCCAATCGCATCCGCGGCGGCTCGACCATCAGCCAGCAGACCGCCAAGAACGTCTTCCTGTGGCCGGAGCGCTCCTGGGTCCGCAAGGGCTTCGAGGCCTACGTCACCGTCCTCATCGAGACGGTGTGGGGCAAGCGGCGGATCATGGAGGTCTATCTCAACACGGTGGAGATGGGCCCGGGCGTCTACGGCGTCGAGGCCGCCGCCCAGCGCTACTTCCATGTCAGCGCCCGATCGGTGAGCCCGGCCCAGGCTGCGCGGCTGATCGCCATCCTGCCGAGCCCGCTGAAGTGGCAGGTGCTCGACCCGGGATCCTACGTCCGCCGCCGCGACGCGCGGATCGGCAAGGGCGAGGGCGCCGTGGCCCGCGAGGGCAGCGCCGACTGCGTGGGCTAATCGGCCATGCCTATGGCTGGCGGATGTTGGCTTTCCAGTGGAACTGGCTGATCGCCGAGATGCAGTCCATCTGGCGCATCTCGTCGCGCAGCCAGGCCCGTCCGTCGGTCAGCTTCAGAACCCGCCAGGTCGGCGCGCCGCCGGCCTCCACGCTCACCAGATCGCCGATCGCGACCTCGCGCCGGGCCGCTTCGTCCAGCAGCTCCCAGTCGACGCGCATCGTCCTAGCTCCTCACATCCGGCCCGACCATGTACGGGCCCTAGCGTCGAGGATGCGCCACCGGGGCTGAGCCTCGCCTGAGCGCGGCGTTCAACCGGCGTTCATGCGTGCGCTTTGGCGAGCGCGCGTCGCCATGACGGCCGGTAAAGAAAGCCTCTTGACCTGTCCCCTGGGACAAACTCGAAACACGGATGGGTCGAAGACAGGTATTGCTTGTGAACCAACCGCCACGTTTCTTCAGCCCAGCCGAGACGGCGCGCCGGCTCAAGGTAAGCACCAAGGCTTTGCGCCTCTACGAGACGCTTGGATTGGTGAAGCCAGTGCGCACCAGCACTGGATGGCGCACCTACGGACCGGATCAGATGGTCCGTCTTCACCAGGTGCTCGCCTTGAAATACCTCGGCGTGCCGCTGAAGCGGGTCGGGGAGCTGCTCGGCGCCCAGTTGGCCGACCTCGATGCGGTGCTGCTGCTGCAGGAAGCCGCCGTTCGCATTCGCATGGCGGACGACGCGCGCAGACTGGAGCTGCTGGTCGCCGTGCGGGGGCGATTGGCGCACGGCGAAACCCTGTCGGTCGACGACCTCATCCACCTCACACGAGAGACTGTCATGACCGATCCAGTCGAAGGGCGCCTCGCCGCCGTGCATCTGCGCGTCGACGACGGGCGGCGGGCCGCCGCCTACTTCGGAGACCTCTTCGGCTGGACGTTCAGCCAGGAGACCGGCGACGGGTCGCGCTGGTCGCGCACGGCAGCGGGCCTCGTCGACCGCGGATGGGACCTTGCCATCACGGACGATGCGTTGGCGCCAAGGGTTCGGCTGGGGTACGACGTCGCCGATCCGGGAGAGGCGCTGGCGCGCGCCAAATCGCTGGGCGGCGAAGGCAAGTCGCCCGAGGCGGCGTCCGACGACCAGGGCCTGCCGCTTGCCTTCGCCACGCGCTCGCCGCCGGCGCAAACCAACGACCGGGCGACGGGGGAGCTCGGCGTCGCGGTCGCTCTGGTCGAAGACACCGCCAAGGCGAAGGCCTTCTACGGCGGCCTGTTCGGCGACGGCTTCCACCAGATCGGCCCGCAGGACCGCTGGTGGTCAACTCGCGCGGCGTTCGGGGTGTTCTCCAACACGCTCGGCCTCGGCCAGGCCTATCCGCCGGGCGTGGAAGCGGGTGGCGCGCCGGAGGTTCACGTGTTCGTCGTCGTGCGCGACCTGGATGCGCACAAAAGCCGCGTTCGCGCGCTCGGCGGCAGCGTCCTCGCCGATGCCGCGATGGGGCCCTACGAAGTCTGCGCCTGCCGCGACGACCAGGGCACGGCCTTCCATCTGTGGCGGGACCCCGCCCGGTAAAGAGCCGCCGACCTCGGCTGGTTCGTGCGTTGGCGCCTACGCCCGCTTGGCGGGCGCCGCGTCGCTCTCGCCAGACCGGCGGCCGGCGGTCTCGACAATGCCAAACAGGGCGTCGGCGGTGATCGGCTTGGTCAGGTGGCCGTCGGCGCCGCCGCCGCGCTGGCGCGGGCGTGGTCAGGCATGGCGTTGGCGGTCAGCGCGTAGATCTCGGTGCGCGGCCGGCCGGTGCGCTGCTCGCGCTCGCGGATCACGCCGATCGCGGTCAGGCCGTCCAGCACCGGCATCTGCATGTCCATCAGGACGAGGTCGAACCTGCCCCGCGCCCAGGCCTCGATCGCTTCCTCGCCGTTCTCGACGCAGGTGAGCTCGACCCCGGCCGCTTCCAGGATCAGCTGCACGACGCGGCGGTTGATCGGATGGTCCTCCGCCAGCAGCACCTTCAGCGGCCGGTGGTCGGCGCCGGGCGGCTCGGCCGGCGCCAGCGACGCCTCCGCGGCAGGGCCGCCTCGCCGCGCGCGTCAGCGGCAGCGCCAGAGTGAAGACCGCGCCCTTGCCGGGCTCGGCGCTGGCGTCCAGCGCCCCGCCCATCCGCTCGGCCAGCGAGCGCGAGATGGCGAGCCCGAGCCCGGTGCCGCCGTAGCGCCGGGTGATCGAGCCGTCGGCCTGCTCGAAACGGCCGAACAGCCGCGCCTTGGTCTCGGCGTCGAAGCCGATGCCGGTGTCCTTGACCCAGATCGTCGCGTCGATCCCGTCCGGGGTGCGCAGCGCCGAAGCGCCGATCCTCACCTCGCCGGCCGGCGTGAACTTCACGGCGTTGGCGACCAGGTTGGAGAGGATCTGCCGCACCCGCGCCGCGTCGCCCAGGAACGCGCCCTCGACATCGGGCGATGGCTCGACGATCAGGTCGAGGTTCTTGGCCTCGGCGCTCGGCTGGAAGAGGGCGCCGACGTCGGCGATGCAGCGCGCCAGGTCGAACGGCTCGTTGGCCAGCTCGAGCGCGCCCGATTCGACCCGCGCAAGGTCGAGCACGTCGGAAAGCAGGCTCTCCAGCGTCTTGGCGGAGCTCTCGATCAGCCCGCACCATCTCCCGCTGGCTGGGGTCGAGCGCCGTGCGGGCCAGCGCGCTCGCGACGCCCATGACGCCGTTCAGCGGCGTGCGGATCTCGTGGCTCATGTTGGCCAGGAATTCGGCACTTGGCGCGGTTGGCCGCCTCGGCCGCCTCCTTGCCTTGGCGAGCGCGATCTCGGCGCGCTTCTCCTTGTCGATGTTGCGCAGCACGCCGACGGTGCGCTCGACGTGGCCGTCCTCGTCGCGCACCAGCTCGGTGGCCGACTGCACCCAGACGTGCGGCGCGTCGCGCTGCATCATCCGGAACGTGGCGCGGAACGGCTCGCCGAGCTGCTCGTAGCGCTCCCAGGCGGCCATCGCCGCCGGCCGGTCGGCAGGGTGGACGCCGTACCAGATGTCGCGCGAGAGGTCCTCGTAGCCGCGGTCCGCGCCGGCCTGCACCACGGGCGCGCCCGCCCCGTTGACGCGGCGGCCGCGATGGTCCAGCTCCCACATCGAAAGCTCGCCGATCTCCAGCGCCAGCTTCAGCGTCTGCTCCGAGCGCCGCATCGTCTCCAGCGCCTCGACCATGTCGGTGAGGTCATGGCTCATCACCAGCAGGCCGCCAATCCCGCCGTCGCGGTTGCGCCAGGGCGTGATCTCGACGCGCATCCAGGACTGCTCCCGTTCGGCAACGTCAGCCGGACGCGGCGTGCGCGCATGGTCTCGCCCGTCAGCGCCCGGTCGAGGGAGTGGCCCCAGCTCTCGCGCGAGCCGGGAAAGAAATCGTAGATGTTGCGGCCGCTGGATCTCCGAATCGCAGCGCGTCCGATCTCGATGCGCCAGCGGTAACTGACTCTGCAGCACCCGCAGCTTGCGGTCGGTCATCAGCAGCGCGACCGGCGCGGAATCGATCACCCGTTCCAGCACCACGTTGGCGGCGCGCGCCTTGGCCTCGCTGGCCTTCAGCGCGCGGACGGCGCGGCGGCGCTCCCACTCCTGGGCGACGAGCGCGGCGAGGTCCTCCAGCGCCGCGGCCATGTCGGGGTCGTAGGCGCGCCGGCGGCGGTCGATGATCGAGAGCGCCCCCACCTGCCGCCCTTCGAGAGGATGATCGGCGCGCCGGCGTAGAAGCGAATGCCAGGCTCGCCATAGACGAACGGATTGCCGTCGAAGCGCCGGTCGGCGGTCAGGTCCTCCATCCAGACCACGGGTCGCCCTCGATGACGTACTGGGCGAAGGACTGCTCGCGGCCGATCGGCGGCAGCGGCGCCTCGGAGACGCCGGCGATCCAGACCTGGTCGGCGCCGATGATGCTGACGTGCGCGAACGGCGCCTTGCTGAGCCGCTGGGCGGTGCGGGCGATGCGCTCGAACACCGGGCGCGCGTCCTCCAGGTCCACGGCGCGCACGGCGCGCAGTCGCGCACGCTCACCGGCGGACGCTGGCCTGGGCGATGCTCCCATTTCCGGCCCCACTCCTCCCAGAGTTGGCGGAGGATCGGCCAACCAACTTAAATATTCGTGCGCGCCGCTATACCCGCGATGCGGTAGCGGCCGCTTCAGCCGGCCCGGACGCCGGGCGTTCCGTCGAGCGTCCGCTCGTGCGTCCAGCGCAAGGGTCCGCGGGCGTCGAAGACGAAGATGTGCGGATTGCGGATGCGGCGCCAGAAATCGCCTGCCAGCGGCTCGCCCTCGGCCTGGCGCGCCAGCAAATGCCCGAGCACGCCGCCGTGCGAGCCGACCGCGATGGTGCGGCCCGGATTGGCCGTGACGATGCGCGCCAGCGCCGCCTCGAAGCGGGCGATGCAGGCGCGGCCGCTCTCGCCGCCCTCGAGGTGGAAGTCGAGGTCGGCGTGCATCCGCCGGATCGCCTCCTCCACCTCGCGCCATGTCGGCCAGCCAGCCGCCCAGCGCGCGCTCGCGCAGGTCCTCGTCGACCGCGATCGGAAGGCCGGCCGCTTCGGCGTAGGGGCGCAGCGTGTCGATGGCGCGGACGATAGGGGCTGGAGGCGAGCGCATCGACGCCCAGCGCGCGCAGCACCGGCGCGAGGTCGGCGGCCTGCCGCCGCCCGAGCTCGGAGAGCGGCCAGTCGCGCTCCGGCAGGCTCGGGTCCGGCGCGCTCTGGGCGTGGCGAACGAGGATCAGCGTCGTCACTGCCTGAGCAGGCCCTTCAGCCGGTAGAGCGCGTCCATCGCCTCGCGCGGGCTCATGCCGTCGAGGTCGAGCTCGGCGAGCGCCGCCTCGACCTCGCTCGGGCCGCGGAACGGCGGGCGCGGCCGGCGCAGCGGCGGCGAACAGCGGCAGCTCGGCGAGGTCCTGCGTGGCGCGACGGCCTCGCTCTCCAGCCGGTCCAGCACCTGGCGGGCCCGGGCCACCACGGCGGGCGGCACGCCGGCCAGCTTGGCGACCTGCACGCCGTACGAGCGGTCGGCCGGCCCGGGTCCGGCCTCGTGCAGGAAGACCAGCTCGCCGTTCCACTCCTTGGCCTTCAGCGAGAGGTTGGAGACGTGCGCCAGCCGCCCCTCCAGCGTCGCCAGCTCGTGATAGTGGGTGGCGAAGAGGGCGCGGCAGCGGTTGACGTCGTGCAGCGCCTCGGCGCAGGCCCAGGCGATGGCGAGGCCGTCGTAGGTGGCGGTGCCGCGGCCGATCTCGTCGAGGATCACGAACGAGCGCGGCGTCGCCTGGGTGAGGATGGCGGCGGTCTCGACCATCTCGGCCATGAAGGTCGAGCGGCCGCGCGCCAGGTCGTCGCCCGCGCCCACCCGGCTGAACAGCCGGTCGACCACGCCCAGGTGCAGCGACCTGGCCGGGACGAACGAGCCGGCCTGGGCCAGGATGGCGAGGAGCGCGTTCTGGCGCAGGAAGGTCGACTTGCCGGCCATGTTGGGGCCGGTGACGATGGAGAGCCGCGCCGCCGCCCCGCCCGCCGCGTCGAGCCGGCAGTCGTTGGGCGTGAAGGGATCGCCGGCGCGCCTGACCGCCGCCTCGACCACCGGGTGGCGCGCGGCCTCCGCCTCGAAGACCAGCGAGCGGTCGACGCGCGGGCGCGCCGGCGCCGGCCTCCTCGGCCCATTCGGCCAGCGCGGCGGCGACGTCGAGCCGCGCCAGCGCCTCGGCGGCCGCCTGGATCGGGCCGCGGCCAGCGCCTGCGCCTCGCGCGCCAGGCCTCGAAGGTCTCCAGCTCGATGGCCAGCGCGCGCATCGGCGGCGTGGGCGATCCTGGCGTCGAGCTCGGCCAGCTCGACGGTGGTGAAGCGCACCTGGTTGGCCAGGGTCTGGCGGTGGATGAAGAGCGCCGAGCAGCGGCGGGCGCAGCAGCGGCTCGGCCTTGGCCGCGCTCGATCTCCAGGAAATAGCCGAGCACCGCGTTGTGGCGCACCTTCAGCGGCACGCCGGTCTCGGCCTGCAGCCGCGCCTCCAGCGCGGCGACCACCTGGCGGCTGTCGCCCTGCAGCGCGCGCGCCTCGTCGAGCTCGGGCCGGACGCCGGCGCGCGACGAAGCCGCCGTCGCGCGCCATGCAGCGGCAGGTCCGTCGGCGAGGCCGGCGGCCAGCGCCGCGGCGAACGCCGCCAGCGCCGGCGCCGGGCGCGCAGCGCATCGGCGGCTTCGGCGATCTCGGCCGGCGGCGGCGTCCAGCGGCTCGTCGGCCGCCTCGCGACCAGCGCCAGCGACGCCGTCGCCGATCGCCAGGCCGTCCGCGCAGCGCCGCCAGGTCGCGCGGGCCGCCGCGGCCCAGCGCCAGCCGCGAGAGCGCGCGCGCCATGTCGCCGGCGCCCTTCAGCGTCGGCCCGCAGCTTCTGGCGCAGCGTCGCGGCGCGCCGAGCAGCCAGTCGACGGCGTCCAGCCGCGCGTCGATCGCCTCCGGCGACATCAGCGGCCGGGCCAGCCGCGCCGCCAGCAGCCGCGCGCCGGGCGCGGTGACCGTGCGGTCGATGGCGGCCAGCAGCGAGCCGTCGCGCGCCGCCGGACGAGCGCGCGCTCGATCTCCAGGCTGGCGCGGGTGGCCGGATCGATCGCCATGACGTCGGCCTCGCCGGCGCGGCGCGGGGCCGAGAGCGCCGGCGCGCGGCCGCCCTGGGTCGTCTCCAGATGCGCGGCGATCAGGCCGAGCGCGCCGACTTCCGCGCCGGTCAGCGCGCCGAAGCCGTCGAGCGTCTCGACGCCGTAGAGCCGCTTCAGCCGCGCCTCCGAGGCGGCCGGCTCGGCCAGCGCCTGCGCCATCGGCTGCACGAGGCCGCCGGCCGCCTTCAGCGCCGCGCCGACGGCCGGCTCGGCGAACAGGCGGTCGGGGACCAGGATCTCCGACGGCGCCAGCGCCGCCAGCGCCGAGGCCAGCGCCTCGCGGCCGAGCGCGAAGCACTCCACCTCGCCGGTGGAAAGCTCGACGCTGGCGACCGCCGCCTGGCCGGCGCGCAGCGCCACGGCGGCCAGCCGGTTGGCGCCGCGCGCTTCCAGCAGGCCGTCCTCGGTCAGCGTGCCGGGCGTCACCACGCGGACGATCTCGCGGCGCACGATCGACTTGCCGCCGCGCTTCCTGGCCTCGGCCGGATCCTCCATCTGCTCGCAGACCGCGACCTTGAAGCCGGCGCGGATCAGCTTGGCGAGGTAGGCCTCGGCGGCGTGCACCGGCACGCCGGCCATCGGGATCGGCTGCGCCGCCGTGGGTGCCGCGGTGGGTCTGGGTGATGCCGATCGCGGCGGCCGCCTTGACCGCGTCCTCGAAGAACAGCTCGTAGAAGTCGCCCATGCGGAAGAAGATCAGCGCGTCGGGCTGGCGCGCCTTGGCGTCGAAGAACTGCGCCATCACCGGCGAGGCGCCGTCCGCCGCCGGGAATTGGCGTCTCCGCGGAGGGAATCGGCGCGTTCATCGCGCAGCCACGCTAACGTCTCGGCGATCGGCTTTGAACCCGCCTTGACGGCGCCGTCGGCGCACCCGACCTTCAGTTCTGTGGAGAGTCTGCTCGACTATGTGATCTCCCCCGCAGGCCCCGGCGACGCCGCCGAGCTCGCCCGCGTGCACGTGCGGTCGTGGCGCGAGACCTATCCGGGAATCCTGCCGCAGGCGGCGCTGAACCGGATGAGCGCCGCCGCCCACGCGCGGCGCTTCCGCCTCGAGCTGACGCGCGCGCAGAAGGGCCAGGCGACCCTGGTCGCCGAAGGCGCCGACGGCGCGGTGGGCTACGCCTCCGGCGCGGTGCTGAACGGCGACGGCCGCGCCGCCGACGCCGAGGTCTTCACCCTCTACGTGCTGCGCGCGGCCCAAGGCGTCGGCGTCGGCCGCGCGCTGCTGAGGGCCCAGGCCCGCGTGCTGCGGGCCGAGGGCGCGAAGTCGCTGATGCTGTTCGTGCTCTCCCGCAACGAGCCGGCGCGCGGCTTCTACGAACGGCTGGGCGGCGAGGCCTTCGCCGAGGTCGCCTCGCACGGCTGGGGCGAGGGCCTCACCGAAACCGCCTACCGCTGGCCCGACATCAGCGCGCTGGCGGGATAATCCTCTCTCCCCATGATGGGGAGGGCGGACCGCGAAGCGGTCATGTGGCGAAGTCCGACGCCGAACGGCCAGCGGGATTGCGAACTCTGACAGCCCACGCGTCGGCTTCGCCGACACCCTCATGGGGGGAGGGTCAGGCGATTGGCCGCGAGAAGAAGAGCGCCACCTCGCCCTCGGCGGGGGTGGCGTCGTAGAGGGTCGTGTCGATCCCGGTCAGGCGGAAGCCCAGCGCGCGGTAGGCGGCGACGCCGGGCGCGTTGAGGTTGCTGGTCTCCAGCCAGAGGTGGCGCGCGCCGAGCTCGCGGCCGAGCGCCGCGACGCGTTCCACCAGCCGCCGCCCGATCCCGCCGCCGCGCGCGCTCGGCTGCACGTAGAGGTGCCAGAGCACCAGGCGCCGGTTCCAGGGCTCCAGCCCGGCGGCGGCGAAGCCCACGCACGCGCCGTCCGCCTCCGCGACGAAGCCGTGCGACCACGGCCGCTCGTCGCGGCGCACGTCGTCCAGCGGAAAGCGCTTGGTGATCGGCGCTTCGAGCCGTCGTTCGCGCAATGCGAAGCCGTCGGTCCGCGCCTCGACGTCGACGATCACGTGGGTGGTGAAGCTGGTGTCGATCGCCTCGATCGCCGCGGCGTCGTCCGGCAGCCGCGCCTGGCGGATCGCGATCATCCGCGCCGGCTCAGTTGGGGCGGGTGATGCCGTCCCAGAAGCGGCGGGCCTTGTTGAAGAAGGCGGCGGCGCGCGGGTGCTGCTGCTCGCCGCAGAGGCCGGCGAACTCGCGCATCAGCTCCTTCTGCCGCGCCGAGAGCTTGGTCGGCGTCTCGATGAAGAGCTCGACGACGAGGTCGCCGCGCTCGCGCGAGCGCAGCGAGGGCATGCCGCGGCCCTTCAGGCGCACGGTGCGGCCGGTCTGGGCGCCCTCCGGCACCTTGACCTCGATCTGGCACTCGCCGTCGCAGTTCTCGCCGCCCAGCAGGCAGGGCGCCTCGACCGCGCCGCCGAGCGCCGCGATCGCCATCGGCACCGGCGACCGAGCAGAGCAGGTCGAGCCCGTCGCGCTCGAAGAGCTCGTGCGGCTTCACCGACAGGAAGATGTAGAGGTCGCCGCGCGGGCCGCCCGCTGGCGCCGGCGTCGCCCTCGCCGGCGAGCCGGATGCGCGCGCCGTCGTCGACGCCGGGCGGGACGCGCACCTCGAGCGTCCGCTCGCGCCGCACCTGGCCGTGGCCGCGGCAGGTCTTGCACGGGTCGAGCACCAGTGCGCCCGGCGCCGCCGCAGCGCGGGCAGGTGCGCTCGATGGTGAAGAAGCCCTGGCTGGCGCGGACGCGTCCGGCGCCGCCGCAGCTGGCGCAGGCGGTGGGGCTGGTGCCCGGCGCGCAGCCGGAGCCCGTGCAGTCGTCGCAGGTGAGCGCGGCCGGGACCTTGACCTCGACCTCGGCGCCGGCGTAGGCCTGCTCCAGGGTGATCTCCAGGTCGTAGCGCAGGTCGGCGCCGCGGGTCGGGCCGCTCGGGCGGCGCTGGCCGCGGCCGAACATGTCGCCGAAGACGTCGCCGAACACCTCGTTGAAGATGTCGTGCACGTCGGCGAAGCCGGCGCCGCCGTTCACGCCTTCCACGCCGGCATGGCCGAAGCGGTCGTAGGCGGCGCGCTTCTGCTTGTCGGAGAGGACCGGATAGGCCTCGTTGATCTCCTTGAACCGCGCCGCGGCGTCCTGGCAGCCGTCGTTGCGGTCAGGATGGTGCTCCATCGCCAGCTTGCGGTAGGCGGCCTTCAGGCCGGCGTCGTCGGCGCCGCGATCCACTCCCAGGATGTCGTAATAATCTCGCATGGAAGCGTCAGCGGCCCCGGCGTCTCATGCTGAAGTAAAACTTACAGGCTCTGAAGTGGGACATCGCCCGCCTCACTGCAAGGCTCGTTGCGCGAGGCGGGCGACTTTGCCCGCGAAGGGCGGCGGCGACGTTCCCCAAGGGCGCCATTGTGGCTGGCGCCGGCGCCGGCGCCATGAGGCAAACCGTCACGCATGGCGTTGTCTCCTCATGGACGCTGGCTCATGGGCGTTGGCGCTTAGGCCGACTTCTGGTCGTCGGAGACTTCCTCGAACTCGGCGTCGACGACGCCTTCGTCGGCCGAGCCTTCGGAGGCCGCCTCGCCGGCTTCGCCGCCGCCGGCCTGCGGCCTTGTACATCGCCTCGCCGAGCTTCATCGAGGCCTGGGCAGGCTCTGGGTCTTGGCCTGGATGGCGCTGACGTCCTCGCCTTCGAGCGCGCTCTTCAGCTCGGTGACGGCCGGTCTCGATGGCCGACTTCTCGGCCGCGCCGACCTTGTCGCCGTGCTCGGCGAGCGCCTTCTCGGTGGTGTGGATCAGGGCGTCGGCGTGGTTCTTGGCCTCGACCAGTTCCTTGCGCTTCTTGTCCTCGGCGGCGTGCGGCCTCGGCGTCCTTGACCATCCGCTCGATGTCGGCGTCGGAGAGGCCGCCGTTGGCCTGGATGCGGATCGACTGCTCCTTGGCGGTCGCCTTGTCCTTGGCCGCGACGTTGACGATGCCGTTGGCGTCGATGTCGAAGGTGACCTCGATCTGCGGCATGCCCCGCGGCGCCGGCGGGATGCCGACCAGGTCGAACTGGCCCAGCAGCTTGTTGTCCGCCGCCATCGGCCGCTCGCCCTGGAAGACCCGGATCGTCACCGCGCTCTGGTTGTCGTCGGCGGTGGAGAAGGTCTGGCTCTTCTTGGTCGGGATCGTGGTGTTGCGCTCGATCAGCGGCGTGAAGACGCCGCCCAGGGTCTCGATGCCGAGGGTCAGCGGGGTCACGTCCAGCAGCAGCACGTCCTTGACGTCGCCCTGCAGCACGCCGCCCTGGATCGCCGCGCCCAGCGCCACGACCTCGTCGGGATTGACGCCCTTGTGCGGCTCGCGGCCGAAGAACTCCTTCACCGTGTCGACGACCTTGGGCATGCGGGTCATGCCGCCGACCAGCACCACCTCGTCGATGTCGCTCTTCTTCAGGCCCGCGTCCTTCAGCGCCTGATCGCAGGGCCCGATGGTCTTGGCGATCAGGTCGTCGACCAGCGCTTCCAGCTTGGCGCGGGTGAGCTTGATGTTGAGGTGCAGCGGCCCTGAGGCGTTCATCGAGATGAAGGGCAGGTTGACCTCGTACTGCGCCGACGGTGGAGAGCTCCTTCTTGGCCTTCTCGGCCTCTTCCTTCAGGCGCTGCAGCGCGAGCTTGTCCTTGCGCAGGTCGATGCCCTGCTCCTTCTTGAACTCGTCGGCCAGGTAGTCGACGAGCCGCAGGTCGAAGTCCTCGCCGCCCAGGAAGGTGTCGCCGTTGGTCGCCTTCACCTCGAAGACGCCGTCGCCGATCTCCAGGATCGAGATGTCGAAGGTGCCGCCGCCGAGGTCGTAGACGGCGATCTTCTTGCCCTCGTTCTTCTCCAGGCCGTAGGCCAGCGCCGCGGCGGTCGGCTCGTTGATGATGCGCAGCACCTCGAGGCCGGCGATCTTGCCGGCGTCCTTGGTGGCCTGGCGCTGGGCGTCGTTGAAGTAGGCCGGGACGGTGATGACCGCCTTCTCGACCTTCTCGCCCAGGTGCGCCTCGGCGTCCTGCTTCAGCTTCTGCAGGATGAAGGCGCTGATCTGCTGCGGCGAATAGTCCTTGCCGTGGGCGCGCACCCAGGCGTCGCCGTTCGGCGCCCTTGACGATCTCGTAGGGCACCATGCCCTTGTCCTTCTCCACCATCGGGTCGTCGTACTTGCGCCCGATCAGGCGCTTGATGGCGAAGAAGGTGTTGGACGGGTTGGTCACCGCCTGGCGTTTGGCCGGCTGGCCGACCAGCCGCTCGCCGTCGTCCTGGATGGCGACGACCGACGGCGTCGTGCGCGCGCCTTCCGCGTTCTCGATCACTTTCGGCTGCTTGCCGTCCATGATGGCCACGCACGAGTTGGTCGTGCCGAGGTCGATGCCGATAATCTTGCTCATGAGGACTTTCGTCTCGCTCCTTGATTGGCGAACGCTCGCGGTGGCCTTCAATCCTGAAGCGCCGGTTGCGGTCGTTCCCGGTTCGATTCGTCTCTCTGTTGGTCGCGGGCGAGATAGCCCGCAAGCCGCTGCTCCGAATGGAGGAAAGCGCGGCTTCGCGTCCGATATTGGGGGTGAGGCGCTCGCCCTGCAAGGGCTTTCACGGGCCATCGTCCAGGCGGATCGGCGACGTGCGCGCCGGGGTCCTCGCGACATGACCATCGACGGCTTTCGGCTGCTGCCCGGCCGTCTCGATGCGGACCAGCAGCGCGCCCTGGCGGACGAGGCGCTGGGGCTTGCGGCGCGCGCGCCGCCGTACCGCCCGGTCACGCCCGGCGGCAAGCCGATGAGCGTCTCGATGACCAACTTCGGCCCGCTCGGCTGGGTCACGGACGCGACCGGCTACCGCTACCAGGCTGCGCATCCGGTCACCGGCGAGCCGTGGCCGCCGATCCCCGCGTTGTTGAGGACGCTCTGGGCGCGAGCTGTGCGACCCTGACGTTCCGCCCGACTGCTGCCTCGTCAATCTCTACGATGCGGCCGCCCGCATGGGCCTGCACCGCGACGCCGACGAGGCGGACTTCCGCTTCCCGGTCCTCTCGGTCTCGCTTGGCGACACGGCGCTCTTCCGGCTGGGCGGGCTCCGCCGGTCCGACCCGACCGGCCAGCTGCGGCTGGCGTCAGGCGACGTCTGCGTGCTGGGCGGGACGTCGCGGCGCGCCTACCACGGCGTCGACCGTATCCTTCCGGGCTCGTCGCGGCTGTTGCCGGGCGGCGGCCGGCTCAACCTGACGCTGCGCCGAGCGGCGCCGGCTTGACCTTTCGGCATGGCGGGCGGATGTCCGCAGCCATTACCTCACACGTCACGCCGACAACTATGGAACGAGCCGCGATGATCACCCTGAAACGTCCGGACGGGAACCTGCCCGAAGACTTCCACCTCTCGCGGCGCGGGGTCGCCGCGGCGATCTTCGCGGGCTACGCAGTCGCCGCCCTCTCGGCCGACGCCGAGCCGATCCACACGGACGAAGCGGGCCTCGTCACCGAGACGGTCCAGCTGGCGACCGCGGACGGCGCCCACATCCGCGGCTACATCGCCCGCCCGAAGGCGTCAGGCCGCTTCCCGGCGGTCATCGTGGTCAACGAGATCTTCGGTCTGCACGCCTACATCCTCGACGTCTGCCGGCGCTTCGCCAAGCTCGGCTACGTCGCGATCGCGCCCGGTTTCTTCGACCGCGCCGGCGATCCGGCGCCGCTCTCGATGGCCCAGATGGACGCCATCCGGAAGATCGTCGCGACGGCGGACGACCAGCAGGTGATGAGCGACGTCGGCGTCGACGCTGAAGTACCTGGAAGCCCAGCCCTACGTCGAGCGCCGCAAGATCGCCATCACCGGCTTCTGCTGGGGCGGCAAGGTGGTCTGGAACGCCTGCGAGACCTATCCCGACTTCAAGGCCGGCGTCGCCTGGTACGGCCAGATGGCGCCGATCGGCGCCGCGCCGGCGGATCCCGCCCATCCGCGCCTCTGGCCGGTCGATCACGCGGCCGAGCTGAAGTGTCCGGTGCTCGGCCTCTACGGCGGCAAGGACGTGCTCAGCCAGTCCGTGCCGGCGATGCGAGGCGGCGCTGAAAGCGGCCGGCAAGACGGGGAGCAGCATCCACGTCTATCCCGGACGCAGGCCACGGCTTCCACGCCGACTATCGCGACAGCTACGTCGAGGCCGACGCCAAGGACGGCTGGAGCCGGCTGCTGGCCTTCTTCGCCGCCAACGGCGTCGCGCCACGAGCGTACGCGGCGGCTTGATCAGCCCCCGCGCAGTTTGCGGCTCAGCGTCTCGAGGTCGCGGGCGAGCTGGTTGTCGCTCGCGCGCAGCTCGGCGATCCGCCGCACTGCGTGCAGCACCGTCGTGTGGTCGCGCCCGCCGAAGCGGCGGCCGATGTCGGGCAGCGAGCGGGTGGTCAGCTGCTTGGCGAGCCACATCGCCGCCTGCCGCGGCCGCGCCACCGAGCGGGTGCGCCGCTCGGAGATCAGGTCCGCCTGCTTCAGGCCGAAGTGCTCGGCGGTCGCCTTCTGGATGTCGTCGACGGTGATGCGCTTGTCGCCGCCACGCAGCGTCGGGCCGAGGAAGGCCTGGGTCTCCTCCAGCGTCAGGCCGCCGACGCCGGCGCCGGCGCGCACGATCAGCGTGTTGAGCGCGCCTTCCAGCTCGCGCACGCTGTCGGTGAAGCGATCGGCCAGGAACTGCAGCACTTCGGGCCGCAGCTGGGCGGCGACGCCCTGCTGGCGGCAGAGCAGCGCGGACTTGCGCTCCAGGATGTCGAGCCGCAGCGAGCGGTCGGCCGGCTCGATGCCGCAGACCAGGCCGGCGGAGAGGTGCGAGCGCAGCCGCGCGTCGATCTCGCGTGAGCGCCGCCGGCGGCCGGTCGGCCGAGAACACCACGCGCCGCCCGTCCTCCATCAGCGCTGCCAGCGTATGGAACAGCTCCTCCTCGCTCGATTGCTTGCCCCCGATGAAGTGGACGTCGTCGATCAGCAGCAGGTCGGCCGAGCGCAGCTCGTCCTTGAAGTCCGCCGCCTTGCGCTCCATCAGCGCCCGCACGAACGGCGACAGGAAGCGCTCGGCAGTCAGGTAGACCACCTTGCTGGTCCGGCGCCGTGCGCATGGCTTCCCAGGCGATGGCGTTCAGCAGGTGGGTCTTGCCGAAGCCGTAGGCGCCGTGGAAGACGACCGGGTTGAAGTGGCCGTCGGCCCAGGACGCGACCCGGCGCGCCACCGCCAGCGCGAACTCGTTCGACGGGCCCTTGACGAAGGTGTCGAAGGTGAAGCGGTCCTGCAGCCACTGGGTGCGGGACGGGCGCGACGAGGCGATCGGCGCGGTGGCCGGGCTGTCGGTGGAGACCGGCTCGGCGGCTCCAGGATCGATCTGCCGCCGGCGGCGCATCGCCGCCCTCGGCCTCGAACTCGAGGCGCGACTTCAGCGACAGCACGCGGCCCTCGGGGTCGTAGAGCGCCCACAGCTCGCCGATCCGGCGCCAGGCGTAGCGCCGGATCCAGTCGCGCGCGATGCCGGTGGGCGTCACCAGGCACAACTCGCCGCCGGGCGCGGTGCGCAGGCACGCGTGCGCCAGCCATGAGCCGAAGGTGTCATCGCCCAGTTCGCCCCGCAGCGCCTGGCTCGCCTTCACCCACACGCCCGCGGGCGTCACGGACGCCATCTCCGCCAATCCCTTGTTCGCCATCGACCTTGTTTCGCCCCCGCTCCCACGCCTCGCCCTCGCCCTACCTGGACGAAGGTTGGCCGCGCGGCACCCCCCTTGCGCGACCAACGCATGCAGACGCACTCTCGGAACCGTGCGGGCGCTTACTTGCCCGCCGCCGCCCGTTCATCAGTACAATGCAATGCTTTGAGGTGCTCAGACTACGCCCGCGCCGAAGGCCGTCAATCGCGAATTTAAGTGTCGATTGCGCAAAAACAGCTTGACATTCGAGCCTCCCAACGCGGCCAAGGCTTAGCGGATCGAGTGCGACTTTTTGGCCGCTCGATTAGGCGGGAGTCGGCCTAATCGGCCAGCGCGCGGGAAACGCCGTTCGCGGACAGTCGTCCGCAAGATACTCTAACTAAATCAGATAATTACAGCTGGACAGGACGGCCTCAGGCCGCCTGCGCTTTCCTCAGACGGGCCGCCAGGCGCGACACTTTTCGCGAACCTGTGTTCTTGTGAAGCACCCCCTTGCCGACGGCCCGCATCAGCTCGGACTGGGCCTCGACGAAAGCGTTCTTGGCGGCGCCCAGATCACCGGCCGCCAGGGCCTCTTCGAACTTCCGCACGAACGTGCGAACGCGCGATCTGCGCGCCTTATTGACCTCGGTTCTACGTGCGATCCTGCGGATCGCCTTCTTGGCCCCGGGGTTGTTCGCCATGGTTCCTTGCGCAGCCTCGAACGGGCGCCAGTCAGGGGCGCCTCTCGAAAAAGGAGGGGCGATATAGGCCGAAGCCCCGGGGGGGTCAATGCGGCGGTCCGGCTCTTTTCGAGCGCCGCCCGCCGGCGCGTCGCTCTCGACCGCTCAGACGGGGCCTTCGACGTCGAGGCCGCGGGCGCGCAGCAGGGCCGGCAGCCCTTCCGGGCCGACCAGGTGGCCGATGCCGACCACGACGACCACCTTGCCCGGCGACTGCAGCCGCGCCGCCAGTCGCCCGGCCCACCGGTGGTTCCGCTTGACGATCAGGCGCTGGTAGAGCCGCGGCGACACGCGCTGCAGCGGATCGTTGGCGTCGCGCTTCAGCGCCGACAGGTCGGCCGCCATCCATTCGTCGACGACGCGCTGGTAGGAGCCGGGGTCCCCGACGATCTCGCCCACCGTCCAGTTCAATGAGGCGAGCTGGTCCTTCACCGGCGCGCCGGCGAGGAACTCGATCTGCTCGGTGGCGGTCTCGAAGCTGCGCCGGGCCACCGTCGGGGCGGCCTCAGCCTCGATCTGATCCTCGACGCCGCTCGAGGCGTCCGCGCCGCTCCTCGCGTCCTCGGCCACCGAGAGGGTCAGCTCGGCCATCCAGGGCTGCATGCGGTCGATCGCCTCGGGGGCGCAGTGCAGCGTGACCGCCGCCTGCATGAGGCGCGCGGTCTCGTCCTCGGTCAGCATGTTGCGATGAGCCGCTTGTCCTTCGGCAGCGCGCCGCGCGCCAGCGAGACCGCGCCGGCCTCCTCGCTCGCCTTCGCGGTGATCGGCAGCTCGAACCAGACCTCGTCGGCGCTCGCCAGCGCATCGTCGAGGGCCGCCGGACGCCAGTCGAGGCCGGCCGGCAGCAGATGGATGGAGCCGAACAGCAGCAGCGTCGCGCCGTGGGATCGGACGATCCATACCGGCGGCTTGGCGTGCGCCGGCGTCCAGCCCAGCGCCAGCGCCGCCGCGACCACGAGCGCGCCGAGGCGCGAGATGACGCCCCCCGCGGGCGCCCTCACGTCTGGCACCGGCTGCAGGCGAAGGTGGAACGGCCGGCCTGGACGATCCGCTCGATGCGGCCGCGGCAGCCCGCCTTCAGGCACGGCTCGCCCTCGCGGCCATAGACCGTGAAGCGGTGCTGGAAGTAGCCGAGCGAACCGTCCGCGGCGGCGTAGTCGCGCAAGGTCGATCCGCCGGCTTCGATCGCCTCGCCGAGCACCGCGCGGATCGTCCCCGCCAGCGCTTTCAGCTTGCGCGGCGGCACCGCTGCCGGCGGCCCGCTCCGGCGCGATCCCGGCGCGGTGCAGCGCCTCGCAGACGTAGATGTTGCCGAGGCCCGCGATGACGCGCTGGTCGAGCAGCAAGTTCTTGATCGGCGCCTTGCGGCCCGCCGCCGCCGAGGCGAGGTAGGCGGCGTCGAACTCGCAGCCCATCGGTTCCGGGCCGAGCCCCTTGAACCAGGGATGTTCGGCGAGCGCGTCGGTGGCGATGAGGTCCATGTAGCCGAAGCGGCGCGGGTCGTAGAAGGTGACCATCGCGCCGGCCTCCGTGACGAAGACGATGTGCGCGTGCTTCGGGTCGGGCGGCTGGGCGAGGGCGAAGCCGCCCGGACGCGCAGGCGCCTCGGCTCGCGTCCCAGAGCGCGTTTCGGAATGCGTTTCGGGCGCGGCGATCTCGAACCGGCCGCTCATTCCCAAGTGCATCACCAGCGTCTCGTCGCGGTCGAGCGGGGCCAGCAGGTATTTCGCGCGCCGCTCCAGGCGCTCGATGCGCGCGCCGGTCAGCCGCTGCACGAACCCGTCGGGCAGCGGGAAGCGCAGGTCCGGGCGGCGCGCCTCGACGCGGGCGAGCCGGGCGCCCGCCAGCACCGGCTCGAGGCCCCGCCGCACCGTCTCGACTTCTGGAAGCTCCGGCATCGCCCATGCATAGAGCGCGCCGGGCCCGAACAAAATCCGGGCGTGTCATCAGCATGCGGCGGCTTGCGCGTGGGCTCGCTCCGCGTTGGCGCGCGGCGAGCTTCCCCTTTAAGAGGGCGCGCTATGAGCGCCACCTTCGGTTATCGCGAGGTCGAGGCGGGCGAGAAGGCCCGGCTGGTGCGCGGTGTCTTCGACCGCGTCGCCCGCCGCTACGACCTGATGAACGACCTGATGAGCCTGGGCGCGCACCGGCTCTGGAAGGACGCGGCCGCCGCCAGGCTCAATCCGCAGCCGGGGGAGCTGATCGTCGACTGCGCCGGCGGCACCGGCGACCTGGCGCGGCGGTTCGCGGACCTGGCGCGGCGGGCTCAGGCGCGGCGCGGCGGCCCGCCGGCGCGGATCGTGGTCGTCGACGTCAACGCCGAAATGGTGACGGCTGGCCTGGCGCGGGGCGGCGAGCCGGAGATAGCCTGGACGGTCGGGGACGCGGAGCGGCTGCCGCTCGCGGATGCATGCGCCGACGCCTACGCGATCGGCTTCGGGCTGCGCAACGTCACCGACATCCCCGGCGCGCTCGCCGAGGCGCGGCGCGTGCTGAAGCCGGGCGGCCGGTTCCTCTGCCTGGAGTTCTCGAAGCTGACGGCGGCGGCGCTGCGCCCGCTCTACGACGCCTACTCCTTTCAGGTGATCCCGCGCGTCGGCGAGCGGGTGGCCGGCGACGGCGACGCGTACCGCTACCTCGTCGAGAGCATCCGCCGCTTCCCGGACCAGAAGGCGCTGGCGGGGCTGATGACCGCGGCGGGCTTCGCGCGCGTGTCGGTGACCAACTTCACCGGCGGCGTCGCGGCCCTGCACCAGGGCTGGGCGATCTAGGCGCGGCATGTCGCGCATCGGGTCCTACGGGCGGCTGGCCGGCGCGGCGCTGGTGCTGATCCGGTCCGACGCGCTGATCCCGCGCGAGCTCGACCCGCTGCTGCCGCCGGGCACGCGCACGCTCGCCCGGTTCCTGCGGCTGTTCGAGGGCCGCGAGGGCCGCGCCGGGCGGCCCGGCGAGCGGCTGGCCGCGGCGCTGGAGCGCATGGGGCCGGTCGCCATCAAGCTCGGCCAGTTCCTCTCCACCCGCGCGGACATCTTCGGGGCCGACTTCGCCGAGGACCTGTCGCGCCTGAAGGACCGCCTAGCGCCGTTCCCAACCGAGCAGGCGAGGGCCGAGGTCGCCGCGGCGCTGGGCGTTCCGTTCGAGGCGGTGTTCGCCGAGTTCGACGAAGCGGTCGCCGGCGCCTCGCTCGCCCAGGCGCACCGGGCGCGGCTCACCGGCGGCAAAGAGGTGGCCGTCAAGGTGCTGCGGCCGGGGATCGAGGCGCGCGTCGCGGCCGACGTGGCGGCGCTGCGCGAAGGCGCGCGGCTGGCCGAAGCCTGGGCGCCGGCGTCGCGGCGGCTGGCGCCGCGCGCCTTCGCCGAGACGGTGACCCGGGCGCTGGAGCTGGAGCTCGACCTGCGCTTCGAGGCCGCCGGCGCCGACGAGCTGCGCGCCGTGATGGCCCGCGACGGCTACATGCGCGCCCCCGCGGTCTGCTGGGAGGGGGTCGCCAAGCGGGTCCTGACGCTGGAGTGGGCGCCGGGCGCGCCGCTCTCCGACCCCGCCGCGCTCGTGCAGGCAGGGCTCGACCGGCCGGCGCTCGCCAACAACCTGATCCGCGCGTTCCTGGCCCAGGCGCTCGACCACGGCGTCTTCCACGCCGACCTGCACGAGGGCAATCTCTTCGTCGCCGCGCCGGCCCGGCTGACGGCGGTGGATTTCGGCATCGTCGGACGGCTCGGACCGGGCGAGCGCCGATACCTCGCGGAGATCCTCTGGGGCTTCCTGCGCCGCGACTACGCGCGGGTCGCCCGCGTGCACTTCGAGGCCGGCTACGTGCCCCTCGATCACGACGAGGCGGCGTTCGCGCAGGCGCTGCGGGCGGTCGGCGAGCCGGTGTTCGGCCTGAAGGCGCGCGACGTCTCGATGGGCCGGCTGATCGCCCAGCTCTTCGAGATCACCGCCCTCTTCGACATGCGCCTCAGGCCCGAGCTGGTGCTGCTGCAGAAGACCATGGTCACCGTCGAGGGCGTCGCACGCCGCATCGACCCGGAGCACGACATCTGGGCGGCGGCCGAGCCTGTGGTGGCGCGCTGGATCGCCCGCGAGCTCTCGCCGGCCGCCCGCCTTCGCGACTTCGCCCGCGACGCCCGCGCCGTGGTAAGCGCGCTGGCGCGGCTGGCCGAGCCGCAGGGCGCATCGGAGCTCGAACAGCCGCCGCCCGACGACGCCGCGCCAGCGCCCGCCGCGGCGTCGCCCGAGAGCGGCCACCCGGCGCTGTGGTTCTTCGCCGGCGCGGCGATCAGCGCGCTGTCGTTCCTGCTGGCGGTGACCTTCCGCCTGATCGGCGCGCGCTAGATGCCGGTCAGCTCTCGCTGTCGTCCGCCGACTTGGCGTTGTGGGCCTGCTCGCGGGCGACCTGCTGGTCCCAGTAGGAAGCGCCGTCGCGCGGCTTGAACATCGTCCGCGGCGCGCCGGCCTTGGTCACCACCGCGAAGGTGTTGCTCTTGGCGTCATAGAGCAGCGCGTCGCCGTTGGAGCGGGCGATCCGCTTCACGCCGGCGGGCGGCGCGTCGACGAAGGCGTGCGCCCTGGCGACGTACTCGGCCTCGCTGGTCGCGCCGAAGTCCTTGCCGTTCTTGTCGAACTGGTAGTCGGCGTTCTCCTGCGCGGTGTGCTTGCGGTTGGCCGCCCACATCGGCTTGCCGTCGGTCGCCAGCGGCACCGGCGCGTCGCGCGGATCGCTCGCCGCCACCTGGGCGCCGCCCGCCCCGGCCTGGGCCGTCGCCTGTGTCGCGCCCTGCGCCGGCGCCGCCCCCTGGGCGCTCGCCTGCGGCGCCTTGCTGACGGCCGGCGGTCCGGCGTCGCAGCCCGCCAACGCCAGCGCCAGCGCCAGCGCGCTCGCCGCCGCCCCGATCAAGAAGATGCTTCTCATCCTTCAGCTCCCCGGTCCTAGCACCCCAAGGTTGTCTTCCGGAACAAACTAAGAACACCGTTACGGCCGTTTGTCTAGCGTAAACCTTCGCGATAAGAGCGGGCGCCTTTTCCGGAGGGCCGGCCCTTGTCCGAACGGCGCGTGCTACTGATCGTCGGCGGCGGGCGTGGCGGCCTACAAGGCGCTGGAGCTGGCGCGCCTGTTCCGCAAGGCGGACGTCGCCGTGCGGCCGATCCTCACCGCAGGCCGGGGCCGAGTTCGTGACGCCGCTGTCGCTCGCCGCGCTCTGCGAGGACAAGGTCCATTGCGACCTCTTCAGCCTCACCGACGAGGCGCAGATGGGCCACATCGAGCTCTCGCGCTCGGCCGATCTGGTGGTCGTCGCGCCCGCCACCGCCGACCTGATGGCCAAGGCCGCGAACGGACTGGCCGGCGACCTCGCGTCGACCACCCTGCTCGCCACCGACAAGCCGGTGCTGATGGCGCCGGCGATGAACGTGCGGATGTGGCTGCACGCGGCCACCCAGCGCAACCGCGCCCGGCTGGCGGCGGACGGCGTCGGCTTCGTCGGGCCGGACGAGGGCGCGATGGCCTGCGGCGAGTTCGGGCCGGGCCGCATGGCCGAGCCCGAGGCGATCTTCGCCGCTGCGATGGCGATGCTGGACGGCGCCGCGCCCGCCAGGACCGGACCGCTCGCCGGCAAGCACGTGCTGATCACCGCCGGCCCGACCGCCGAGCCGATCGATCCGGTGCGGGTGATCACCAACCGCTCCAGCGGCAAGCAGGGCTATGCGATCGCCGCCGCGCTGGCGGCGCTCGGCGCGCGGGTGACGCTGGTCTCCGGCCCGGTCGCGCTGGCTGCCCCGCCGGGCGTGGCGCGCGTCGACGTCGAGACGGCGCTGGAGATGCTGGCGGCCTGCGAGGCGGCGCTGCCGGCCGACGCGGCGGTCTGCGTCGCCGCGGTGGCCGACTGGCGCACGGACGAGGCGTTCGCCGTCAAGCTCAAGAAGACCCACGAGGGCCCGCCGACGCTGCGCCTGGTCGAGAACCCGGACATCCTCGCCACGCTCGCCGGCCATGGCCCGCGACGGCCGAAGCTGGTGGTGGGCTTCGCCGCCGAGACCGGCGATCTCGAGGCGCAGGCGCAGGGCCAAGCTGCAGCGCAAGGGCTGCGACTGGATCGTCGCCAACGACGTCAGCGAGGACGGGATCCTCGGCGGCGACGAGAACGAGGTGCTGCTGGTCTACCCGCAAGGGACGGATCGCTGGCCGCGCGCGACCAAGGCCGAGGTGGCGCAGCGCCTCGCCGCAGCGCATCGCCGAGGATCTGGCGTGAGCCCAGATCGCGAAAGCCCTGAGAACGGCGGGCCTCAGATCGGGGTGAAGCGCCTGCCGCACGGCGCCGGCCTGCCGCTGCCCGCCTACGAGACCGCGCACGCCGCCGGCATGGACCTGCGCGCCGCCCTGCCCGAGGACGCGCCGCTGACGCTGCACCCGGGCGACCGGCGCGCCGTGCCGACCGGCCTCGCCATCGCCATCCCGCCCGGTTTCGAGGGACAGGTGCGGCCGAGGTCGGGCCTCGCCCTGCGGCACGGCGTCACCTGCCTGAATGCGCCCGGCACCGTCGATGCGGACTATCGCGGCGAGGTGATGGTGATCCTGATCAACCACGGGCCCGAGAACTTCGTCGTGCGCCGCGGCGAGCGCATCGCCCAGCTGCTGATCTCGCCGGTGGTCCAGGCGAGCTGGCGCGAGGTCGAAGAGCTGGACGACACGGCGCGCGGGCAAGGCGGCTTCGGCTCGACGGGACGGGGCTGAGCGTCGGGTCGAGCGCATCGCGCCTTGACAGCCATGCATCCGCTCCGAAAGGCTCAGCTTCCCTAGCTGAGGGGGACCATGACATGGCCGAGCCGCTGCCGATCACCTATCCAGGTTTCGAGGGCCGCGGGCTGGCGCTGCGGCCGATGGGCTTCGTGCAGGGGGCGGCGATCGTCACCGACGGCAAGGCGGCCCCGCGCAAGGGCCGCACCTTCACGCTGAGCGACAACGCCGGCGCGCCGGTGGCCTTCCAGCTGAAGGGCAACATCTTCGACCCGATCCCCGCGGTGCTGGTCGGCGGCCAGACCATCCGGCTCGCCCGACCGCTCGCCTGGTACGAATACGTCTGGATCCTGCTGCCGCTGGCGCTGATCGTCGTGGGCGGGCTGCTGGGCGCCCTCTGCGGCGGGGTGGCGGTGCTGGTCAACGCCCGCCTGATCCGCAGCGCCCAGCCGGCCTGGGCCCGCTATGGCCTCGGACTGCTCGTCATCCTCGCGGCCGTGGTCGCCTGGCTGGCGCTCGCGGCGGTGATCACCCTGGCCATTGGCTTGCCCGGCGCCTCGCCGCCCGCTTAGGCTCACCGGCGCAATGGCCAAGTTCACTTCCGGCGGGCTCAGCCTCGCCTACGACGACATCACCCCCGCTGGGGGCGCATCGGGGACCGTGCTGATGGTGCACGGCTTTGCGACCAGCCGGGCGGAGAACTGGCGGCGGCTGGGCTGGTACGGCGCCTTCGAGCGCAAGGGCTACCGCATCGTCGCCCACGACCAGCGCGGCCACGGCGAGAGCGACAAGCCGCACGATCCGGCCGCCTACGGCCGCGAGGAGCTGGTGGGCGACATCCTGCGGCTGATGGACCATCTGGAACTCGAGCGGGTCGACCTCATGGGCTACTCGATGGGGGCGCGGCTCTCCCTGCAGACGGCGCTCGAGCACCCGGACCGGGTCGGCAATCTGATCGTCGGCGGCATCGGCGGTCGAATGCTGAAAGCCCCGGAGGGCCAGACGGCCCCCACGATGACCATGGCCGAGGCGATGCAGGCCGCCGATCCGGAGACCATCACCGAGAAGACGCTGAAGGGCTTTCGCCTGTTCGCCGACCAGCAGGGCGAGGACCGGCTGGCGCTGGCGGCGTTCAGCCAGGGCCGCGGCGGCCTGGCGCTCGCGGAGGACGACCTCGCCCTGCTGCGGCCGCCGACGCTGGTCGTGGCCGGCTCGCGCGACGAGATGGCGGGCGATCCGCAGGAACTGGCCGACGCCATCCCCGGCGCCAAGGCCGTCACCCTGCCGGCGTGCGACCACTTCTCGGCGATCCCGCACGCCCTCTTCAAAGCCGCGGTCTTCGACTTCCTGGAGGGCTGGCTGGAGTAGCGGGCGCGGACGAGCGCCTCGCCGGAGGGGCGGGAAGATGCGCATCGCGGCGGCCGTCTTTGCGGCGACCATGGTCGGCCTCGGGCTCTGGGGCCTCGCCAACCGCGACTTCGCCGCCATTTGGCAGCCGGTTCCGAAGAGCTGGCCGGCGCGCGAGGCGCTGGTCTGGGCGAGCGGGCTGTCTCGCTGGCGTGTGGACTGGGCCTCCTCTGGCGGCGCACGGCGGCGCCGGCGGCCGGCCTGCTGACCGCCGTCCTCCTCGCTTGGCTGCTGGTCGTTCAAGGCGCGCGTCGATCGTCGGCGCGCCGGGCGTGGCGGCGGCCTGGGAGAGCTGCGGGGAGACCGCAGTGATCGCGTCCGGCGCCTGGGTCTTGTTCGCCCGGTCCGGCGCCGACTGGCGGCCGCTGGGCTTCATCGCGGGCGAAAGCGGGCTGCGCCTCGCGCGGATCCTCTACGCCCTCGCGATGATCGCCTTCGGCGCAGCGCATCTCGCCTACGTCAAGGCGACCGCGGCCCTCGTGCCCGGCTGGCTGCCGGCGCACACGGCGTGGGTCTGGGTCACCGGGATCGCCTACATCGCCGCCGGCGCGGCGATGCTCGTGGGCGTCTGGGCGCGCCTGGCGGCGAGCCTCTCGGCGGCGCAGATGGGCGTCTTCACGCTGCTGGTCTGGGCGCCGGCCATCGCGGCGCCGAGCGCGGGCGCTGACGCGTGGAGCGAGGCGGTGATCTCCTGGACGTTGACGGCGGCCGGCGTCGTGGTGATGGCGTCCTACGGGCGCGCGCCCTGGCTGGCGCTCAGGCAGCGAGGGGGTACGGCGCCCTAAGCCAGGGCCGCGTTTCACCACAAATCACCACAAATAGCGGTCCCCCGACCCGTCCGCGCCCGCGACCGTAGACCGTAAATCGCCGTTGATAACGGCCCCCCGTCCGTGCGGCCGCTTCGGCTAGGCCCGCCTGTTGCGTCGATCAACGATGTCAAAGACCCGCCGGCGTCGCCGCCGACCGGGGCAGTCAACGCAGCGGGAATGACCGCCGTCAATAGCGCGTCACGCGCCTCCCCTCATGCACGTGAGAGGAGGTGTCGTCGGCGTGAAGCGCCTACTGCCCGATCGCGTAGGGGCCGCCGCGTTCGAGGGCGCGCTTGTAGGCGGGGCGGGCGTGCAGGCGAGCCACCCAGGCGTCGAGGTTGGGCTTGTCGGCGAGCCGCCCGAAGGCGCGGCCGACCTCGCCCACGAAGCTCATCTGCACGTCGGCGGCGGTCAGCTGGTCGCCCAGCAGGAAGTCGCGGCCCTCGAGCGAGCGGTCGACGTAGCCGAGGTGGTTGTCGATCTCGCTGTCGATGCGCGGCTTCAAGGGCGCGGCCGCCTCGCCGAGCCGCAGCGTGTAGAGCTGCAGCATCAGTGGCAGCATGGCCGAGCCCTCGGCATAGTGCAGCCACTCCTGGTGGGTCTCGTAGGCCGGATCGTCAGGCTTGGGCGCGAGGCGGCCGCCGCCGTGCCGGCGCACGATGTAGTCGACGATGGCGCCGGATTCCGCGAGTGCGCGACTGTCGTCGGTGATCACCGGCGACTTGCCCAGCGGGTGGACGGCCTTCAGCTCCGGCGGCGCGAGGTTGGTCTCCGCGTCGCGCTTGTAGAACTTGATCTCGTAGGGCAGCCCGAGCTCCTCGAGGAGCCAGAGGATGCGCTGCGAGCGCGACTCGTTGAGGTGATGGACGGTGATCATGCGCGGGCTCCCTGCCTGAAGGGCGGGGGCGCACATGCCGCCGCTTCCGCGCCGCAACGCAAGCGGAATCGAGCCGGGGGCGAGACCCTCGAAGATCATCCCGACCTGGCGGTCGAAGAGCGCGGTCAATTGGGCCGACGGGGCCTTCGCCGACGCCGCGAGGCGATAGTTCCAGGCGTAGGCGCCGATCAAGAGGTCGGCCGCCAGTTCGATGTCGGCGTCGCCCCGCACGTCGCCGCGCACCTGGCCCTCCGCCAGGCAGCCCAGCACCACCCCGCGCAGCCGCGGATTGGCGCCCATCGCCGGCAGCGTCGGATCGGCGCGCCAGTCGAAGACGGCGGCCACGTAGGAGAGGAACAGATGCAGCCGTCGGAACTCGAAGGCGTAGTGCACCGCGAACAGCGAGCGGCAGCGGTCGGCGGTCGAGCCGCGCAGGTGCGGGATCACCCGCTCGAGGTCGCCGTAGAGCTCGCCGAGCCGCTCCTGCATCACCTCGCTGAGCACGTGCGCCTTGGACGAGAAGGTGGTGAAGACGCTGCCGACCGAGACGCCGGCGCGCCGGGCGATGGCGCGGATCGTCGCGTCCTCGTAGCCGACTTCCTCGAAAAGCTGGCGGGCGGCGTCCAGGACGCGCCGCCGCGTCGCCTGCTTGCGCGCTTCTCGTAAGCCGGAAATCGTCCCCTCCCGCGAACGCCCCGCAGCCGCCCGCATGGGCGGCGTCTCTACTTGCGCCGGCAGCCGGCGAGGACGGTCCTTACCTGGTCGCGCATCCGAGCCTTGACCGCCTCGGGCGTCAAGCCGCCCAGAGCGGCGCGGCGGATCAGCGCCACGTAGCCGTCCCAGATCATCTCCGCGACGACCGTGACATCGCCCTGCGCTTCGCCGCAGCCGAGCTCGGGACGCAGCGCCGTGGCGATCAGCGTGGTGGGCGGGCGGCGGTCGAGACGGCGGCGCGCCTTCTCGCCGAGGCTCGGCGTCCAGAGCGCGCTCATCACGGTCCGGAAAAGCGCCAGCTCGCGCATATTCCGGTCGGCCGCGGCGTCGAGCATGGCGACCACGGCGGCTCGCCCGGTCAGCTCGCCGGCGGCCGCGCGCATGGCGTTGTTGAGCTCGCCCTGCTCGGTCTCGGCGATCTCCGTGAAGAGGTCGGACTTGTCGGTGAAGCTGGCGAACACCGCGCCGGTGGACATGCCGGCGTCGCTGGCGATGTCGCGGATGGTGGCGGCCTCGTAGCCGCGCTCGGCGAACAGCGCCTTGGCGGCCGCCAGGATCTTCTCGCGGGTGCGTTGCTTGGCGAGCGCGCGCTGGTTCGGGCGGTGGTCGGTTGCGGCGGCCTCGAGGCCGCCGAGGGTCATCTGGTTCATCGGGTCATCTTCCAATCGCACCAGAAGGCGGCCGGCGTGCGGCGCGATATCGGTGCTGCGGCGGCGCAGAGCCGATCGCATTGCGGTTCCGACATCGATGTGCGGTACGGCGAGGGCATTGGCTCTCGTCATCTCCTGGTCGGCGTCCGCGCCAAGGCCACGCCTGGCGAAGACCGGGGTTAAGCGAACGCGTTCGGCGCTTTCCGGGGACGCAAAGCGGCGAGCGGGCGTTGCTACACGCTTCGCTAAAGCCTTGCCGTGCGGTGGGCCGCCACAGCGCCAAAGTGACGCGGATGGCGAGACTTGCGGCGCGGTGTACCCCTGGTGACGGGCCGGTGGCGCAGCGTTCGCTGATCACGTTCATTTAGTTAGCGTTAGGCCGGCCTTCAAGCGGCCGAGGCGTCGCGCTAGAGCGGTTTCGAGCTTGCCGGAACCGGCAAGCTCTCTCGGAAACCGCTCAGATTCAAAACGTTGGAGCGCGTTCGGACGCAAAAGGTAGTCCCACTTTTGCTGAACGCGCTCTAGTGTCGCCGGCGATGCACGCTTTTCTTCTCGTTGCGCTGGCGGTGGCGCTCGTGGCTGTGGTCGTCGTGCTGGCGCTCGGCTTCTACGCCCTGTTCCGGGGCGGCGAGTTCGGCCGCCGCTGGTCGAACAAGCTGATGCAGTTGCGCGTCCTCATCCAGTTCACGGCGATCGTGGTGCTGGCGGCCATCGTCTGGCTCGCCCAGGCCGGCCACGGCCGCTAGGCGGGTCCGCGTTGGTCACGCTCAACCGCATCTACACCCGCGCCGGCGACGCCGGGACGACGCGGCTGGCCTCCGGCGCGCCGGTCTCCAAGGCGGACCTGCGCGTCGAAGCCTACGGCTCGGTCGACGAGACCAACGCCGTCATCGGCTTGGCGCGGCTCTCGACCCGCGACGATGCGACGCTGGATCCGATCCTGGCGCGCCTCCAGAACGACCTCTTCGATCTCGGGGCCGACCTGGCGACGCCGCCCGCGCCGAACGAGGCGGAGCGGCCGCGCCTGCGCATCCTGGAGAGCCAGGTGGCGCGCCTGGAGGGCGAGATCGACGAGCTGAACGGGCGGATGTCCGAGCTGACCTCGTTCGTGCTGCCGGGCGGCTCGGCGGCCGCCGCGGCGCTGCATCTGGCCCGCACGGTCTGCCGCCGCGCCGAGCGGGCCTGCGTGGCGCTGGCCGGCCGCGAGGAGGTGAGCGCCGCGGCGCTGAAGTACCTCAACCGGCTCTCGGACCTGCTGTTCGTCGCCGCCCGCTTCGCCAACGACGAGGGCCGCGCCGACGTGCTCTGGACGCCGGGCGGCACAAGGTAGAGCCCGCGGGCGGCGCAGCGCCTCGCCATTCTCCCGCTCTTCCCCGCGGAAGCGGGGACCCAGGTGTTTTATCGTAGAGCGCGGAGCCTGCAGAAAAGCCTGGGCCCCCGCTTCCGCGGGGGAGCGCGGAGTAATGGGTCAGTGTGCGCTGGCGGCCGCTGGCATGGCCGTCGGCACGCGCATCGCATCCGAGCGTCCGGCGATCGGCGCCCAGCCCTGCGGGACGCGGCCGGTGATCCGCCAGATCGGGATCGGCGTCGCGCACATGTGGTACTGCTGCGACCACCAGCCGCCGTGCTTCTCGCAGTCCTGCACGGGCCATACGTAGCGCGCCTCGTAGACGAAGACGCCGATGCAGCAGGCGAAGAAGACGCCGACGTAGGCGAGCTGGACGCGGGAGAGAAGGCGAAGCATGTGGCGGTTTCTGGCGGGAAGCGGGCTGCGGCCGCAGCCCTAGCATCAGGGCTCCCGCACTTGCAAACGGCGGCCAAGGCGCTATTGCCCCTTGCGCCCGCACCTGGGCCGGGGCGCCCGCAAGCGGCGTCGCCGCTAAGATGAGGCAGAGCGAACAACACCGATGAAAGTGCTCGTCCCGGTCAAACGGGTGATCGATTCCAACATCAAGGCCAGGGTCAAGTCCGACCAGACCGGCGTCGACCTCGCCAACGTGAAGATGTCCATCAATCCCTTCTGCGAGATCGCCGTCGAGGAGGCGGTGCGCGAGAAGGAGAAGGGCGTCGCCTCCGAGGTCGTGGCGGTCTCGATCGGGCCGGCGCAGGCCCAGGAGACCATCCGCAACGCGCTCGCCATGGGCGCCGACCGCGGCATCCTCGTGGAGACCAACGCCGATCCGGAGCCGCTGGCGGTCGCCAAGCTGCTGAAGGCGGTGATCGACGAGGAGAAGCCCGACCTCGTCCTGATGGGCAAGCAGGCCATCGACGGCGACAACAACGCCACCGGCCAGATGCTGGCGGCGCTGCTCGGCTGGCCGCAGGCGACCTTCGCCTCCAAGGTCGAGATCGAGGGCAACAAGGCCAAGGTGACGCGCGAGGTCGACGGTGGCCTGCAGACGCTGGAAGTCGACCTGCCGGCGGTGGTGACCGCCGACCTGCGCCTCAACGAGCCGCGCTACGCCAGCCTGCCCAACATCATGAAGGCCAAGAAGAAGCCGATCGACGTGAAGGATGCGGCCAGCCTCGGCGTCGACATCGCGCCGCGCCTGACCGTGCTGAAAGTCACCGAGCCGCCGAAGCGTCAGGCCGGGGTCAAGGTCGAGACCGCCGCCGAGCTGGTGGCCAAGCTGAAGAACGAAGCGGGGGTGCTCTAATGGCCGTGCTGGTCATCGCCGATCACGACAACGAACACGTCCGCGACACCACCCACAAGACGGTGACGGCGGCGCTGGCGCTTTCGGCCGACGTCGACGTGCTGGTCGCCGGCAAGGGCTGCGACGCGGCCGCCGCGCAGGCCGCCAAGATCGCCGGCGTGCGCAAGGTGCTTCAGGCCGAGAGCGACGAGCTGAACGAGGGCATGGCCGAGGCCTACCAGGCGCTCATTGTCCCGCTGATGGCGAACTACGACGCCGTGCTGACGCCGGCCACCTCGCTGGGCAAGAACTTCGCCCCGCGCATCGCCGCCGCGCTCGACGTCGCGCAGATCTCCGAGATCATCGAGGTGGTCGACGCCTCGACCTTCGTGCGGCCGATCTACGCCGGCAACGCGCTGGAGACCGTGAAGAGCTCGGACGCCAAGAAGGTGATCACCGTGCGCGCCAGCCTCTTCAAGGCGGCCGGCGAGGGCGGCTCGGCGCCGATCGAGAAGATCGCCGCGCCCGGCGCGCCGACCCACACCCACTTCGTCGGCCAGGAGGTGGTGAAGTCCGACCGGCCCGAGCTTGCCGGCGCGAAGATCGTGGTCTCCGGCGGCCGCGCCATGGGCTCGGCCGAGGAGTTCCAGCGGGTGATCGAGCCGCTGGCCGACAAGCTGGGCGCCGCGGTGGGCGCCAGCCGCGCGGCGGTCGACGCCGGCTATGCGCCGAACGACTACCAGGTCGGCCAGACCGGCAAGGTCGTCGCGCCGGATCTCTACGTCGCCATCGGCATCTCCGGCGCCATCCAGCACCTGGCCGGCATGAAGGACTCCAAGGTGATCGTGGCGATCAACAAGGACGCCGACGCGCCGATCTTCCAGGTGGCGGACTACGGCCTGGTGGCCGACTACAAGACCGCCGTGCCGGAGCTGATGGACGCGCTCACCGCCGCGGGCAAGTAGCGGCGCGGCCGCCGCGCGGTCCCGTCTCGAAAAGTTGGCTGGTCCCGGCCAAGCTCGGCCGTATGATGCGCCCTCTTTGGACGAGGGGCGCGTCATGAAGATACGTGTGAAGGCGGCGCTCGCCGCCCTGGCGTTGGTCGGGATGCTGGCGGGCTGCGATCAGAACGCCAGCAACAGTTTCAAGGCGTCGTTCGACAAGAGCTTCAACGCGTCGTTCGACAAGAGCACGCACGATTCCTGCGTCACCGCGGCGACCGGCAAGGGCAACCCGGCCGACGCGGCCGAGCGCTACTGCACCTGCGTGGTCGCCCAGCTCGACAAGCTCAGCGTCGACGAGAAGATGAAGCTCAACCAGGAGCCCGACAAGCTGACCGCCGCGGCCCAGGCCTGCCAGCCGACGTCGCCGTCAAGCTAGCGCGGACGTTCGCTTGCTGCGCCCGAACGAGGGGCGGAAACTAACCACGATTGCCGCCACGCCCGTCAGCGACGCCGCCGCGAGACCCAGCGCCAGCGCGAGTAGCGGCAGATCGAACTCCAGGGCCGCCGATGGGCCGAGCCACGCAGCAGCGCCTAGCGTGAGGACCGCGGTGGCGAGACCGACAGCCGCGACGAGGATCAGGCTGCGGATCATGGCGGCGCCCCTTTCCTCTTAAGGTCTCATCCGCGGTGTGCGGGCGGCGCCGGCGCAGCGGGCTGCGCGGCGGCGGCGCCTTCGACGATGCGGCCGGAGCCTGAGACGTCGCTGTTCAGCTTGGCGGGGTGGGTCATGAGGTCGATTTCGCCGTCGCCGGAGATGCGCAGGTCCGCGGCGCTGGCCGGCGCGATCGAGGCCTTGCCGGAGCCGGATATGTCCGCGTCGGCGCTGTCGGCCGCCAGGCTGCCGGCGTCGACGTCGCCGCTCGCCGGAGATGTCCAGCTTCAGCGCGCGCGCCTTGCCCTTGGCGGTGACGTTGCCGCTGCCGCTGACGTCGAGGTCGAGCTCGTCCTGGTCGTAGCCGTTGATCGCCAGGTCGCCGTAGCCGTTGATCGCGAAGCTGCGCACGTTGGGGGCGCTCAGCGTCACCTTCAGCGGGCCCGAGTAGTCGGCGTCGTCGGCGAACTGCAGGTGCGAGCCGGACAGCTCCACGTTCTGCACCGCCTCGGCCGGGCCGCTGATCACCAGCTTGGCCGGGCCGGGGCCCTGGTTGAAGGTGACGTCGGCGCTGAGGTCGAGGTCGAGGCGGTCGCCGCCGTTCCAGGCGATCTCGCGCGTGGTCTGGGCGCCGTCGGCGATGACGTTGTGGTCGCCTACCCAGACGTCCTCGCCGTCCCGGTCGCGGACGTGGATGTTCCAGTGGCGGCCCCAGGGACCCCAGTGGTGGTGGGCGAGGCCATGCCAGCCGAGCGCGGCGGCGCCGGAGAGGCAGGCCACCGCGAGCACGAAGCTGGCGGCGGCGATCAGGCTGAGGGTGCGGGTCATGAGAGGGCGAGCTCCGCAGGGGCCGTGGGCTTCGGATCGATGGCGGGCTTCAAGAGCTGGTAGTGGAGGCGCCCGTACCAGATGAGCGCGTTGACGAGGCCGATCGAGATCAGGGTCAGGACCGAGCCGCTCGCCACCGACGACGCCATCAGGCCGAGGCCGCCGAGCATCTGCGCCGCGACCGACGCCGCGTCGCCGGCGAGCGGTCCGGTCGTCGAGCACCACCGCGCCGACGAAGAAGACCACGATCGCCACGATGAAGAAGGCGCAGAGCACGCTGACCACCCCCACCAGGATCGGCAGCAGGATCAGGACGTCGATCGCGCCGAGGCCGAGCACCGCGAAGACCGCCGCGGCGGCGGCCTCCGGGTTGCGCTCGGTCTGCCAGCGCCGGGCGCCGGCCTCGGTGCGCAGCTCGCGGGCGAGCCGTTCCGGGATCGCCGAGCGCGGCGGCGATGTCGGCCTCGCTGCGGCCCGCCGCCTCGCCTTCGGTGAAATGGGTCTCGTAGTCGGCCACGATGTCGGCCTGCGCCTGCGCCGGCAGGCCGGCGAGGCCGTGCCCTCAAGCGCGCGATGAACTCCTGGCGCGTCATGTTCACGCCTCCCCAAGGATCGATTGGACGGCGCCGGCGAAGCTGCGCCAGGCCTGCGTCTGCGCCGCGAGGCTGGCCCGGCCGGCCGCGGTCAGCCGGTAGTATTTGCGCGAGGGCCCGGCCGAGGACTCGACCAGGTAGGTCTCCACCAGGCCGTCGGCCTGCATGCGGCGCATCAAGGGATAGATGGTCCCCTCGCCCATCCCGATGGCCTCGGCGAGTCGGCTGGCGATCTCGTAGGCGTAGTTGTCGGCCCGCGAGAGCAGCGCCAGCACGCAGAGGTCCAGCGCTCCCTTCTTCAGTTGGATGTCGACCGCCTCGGGCATCCGTTTCCTCGCTCCGACGCTTGCCTGATATCGCCAGATACCTATCAATGCAAGATACCTGGCGAAACATGGCAGAGATTTAATGTCGCTGGCAGGCCAGCGGCGGTTCCGCTGCATCGCAGCAAAAACTTGCCGGCGGCGCCGCAAGTCATGTTAGAAAGCCGTCACAAGAAGCGGCGCCGAGGGGGCGCGGCGCTTTAGAGCGCCTGAGGCATTTGGAATGGCGGCAATCAAGCGGGTCGGCGTCATTGGCGCGGGCCAGATGGGCGGCGGCATTGCGCATGTCTGCGCGCTGGCCGGCTACGAGGTCCTGATCAACGACATCGCCCGCGAGCGGATCGAGGACAGCCTCAAGGTCATCGACTACAACATGTCGCGCCAGGTCGCCCGCGGCGTGGTCGGCGAGCTCGACAAGCGCGAGGCCTTCGCCCGCATCCGTCCGGCCGAAAGCCTGGCCGACCTCGGCGACGTCGACCTCGCCATCGAGGCCGCCACCGAGGACGAAGAGACCAAGAAGGCGATCTTCAAGGCGCTGAGGCCGCACCTCAATCCGAAGGCGCTGCTGGCCTCCAACACCTCCTCGATCTCGATCACCCGGCTGGCCTCGGCCACCGACCGGCCCGAGCACTTCATCGGCCTGCACTTCATGAACCCGGTGCCGGTGATGAAGCTGGTGGAGATCATCCGCGGCATCGCCACCGACGCCGAGACCTACGAGGCGGCGGTCAGCTTCGCCAAGTCGCTCGGCAAGACCACCGCCAACGCCGAGGATTTCCCGGCCTTCATCGTCAACCGCATCCTGGTGCCGATGATCAACGAGGCGATCTACACCCTCTACGAGGGCGTCGGCACGGTGGAGGCGATCGACACCGCCATGCGGCTGGGCGCCAACCACCCGATGGGGCCGCTCGAGCTCGGCGACTTCATCGGTCTCGACACCGTGCTCGCCATCATGAACGTGCTCTACGAAGGCCTCGCCGATTCCAAGTACAGGCCGTGCCCGCTGCTGGTGAAATACGTCGAGGCCGGCTGGCTCGGCCGCAAATCCGGCCGCGGATTCTACGACTATCGCGGCGAGAAACCGGTCCCGACCCGGTAACTCGGCCGCCGCTCATTTCGGGGTGCTCGGGCCGCGACAAACCGCGCCTGGCTTAACCATTCGACTCGCGGCGCCGCTCGGGGCGATACTTGCGCTTACGCGATTCGCCCGCGAGGACTTGATGCGCAAGCTCACCGTGGCGCTGCTTTCCGGCGCCTACATCTGCCTAAGCCTGATCGCCGCCGTGCTCGTCTGGCGCGTCGGCGGCGGCGCCGGCGCGGGCGCGGCGGCGCTGATCGGCTCGCTGGGCCTGTGTTTCGCGGTGCAGGGACTGGTCTCGCGTCTCGCCCAGAGCCAGCAGCTCGCCGGGGAGATCGCCGCGGTGCGCGAGGCGCACCTGATCCTCGCCGGCGAGATCGAGAAGGTGCAGGCGCGGGTCGCCGACATGGTCGAGACCATCACCGAGGACGCCTTCCGCCGCTCCGAGGAGATCTATTCGGAGGTGCAGCTGCTGGAGGACGTCGTCCAGCAGATGGGCGAGCGGCTGGAGGCGCAGCTCACCCACCAGGTCGAGAAGGCCGAGGCCGCGGGCCTCGCCGCGCCGCAGGCTTCGGCGCTGCTGGCCACCGTGCGCGCCGCGCTCGACGCCGGCCGCGTCGACCTCTACCTGCAGGCCGTCGTCAGCCTGCCGCAGCGCCGCACCCAGTACTACGAGGGCTTCTCGCGGCTGCGCGACGAGACCGGCCGCGTGCTGATGCCGGCCGAGTTCCTGTCCGTCGCCGAGCCCGGCGGGCTGGTCGCGGCGATCGACAACCTGCTGCTGTTCCGCTGCGTGCAGATCGTCCGGCGGCTGGCCAAGCAGGACCGCAAGGTCGGCATCTTCTGCAACATCTCGCTGGCCAGCCTCGGCGACGAGGACTTCTTCCCGCCGTTCATGGAGATCATGGCCGCCAACCGCGACCTGGCCGGCGCGCTGATCTTCGAGCTCGGCCAGGCGGCGTTCGATGCGCGCGGCGCCGTCGAGGCGCGCAACATGGCCAAGCTCGCCGACCTCGGCTTCCGCTTCTCGATCGACAAGGTCACCGACCTCGACCTCGACTTCCAGGACCTGGCGCGCGCCGACGTGGCGTTCGTGAAGGTGGCCGCGCCGCTGCTGCTCGACGAACTGCAGGACGAGGACGGGCGTCTGACGCTGCGCTCGGTCCCGGACGTCGAGGCGGCCGACTTCGCCGCAGCTCGCCCGCCGCCACGGCGTCGAGCTGGTGGCCGAGAAGGTCGAGAGCGAGCGCCAGGTGGTCGACATCCTCGAGCTCGACATCGGGTTCGGCCAGGGCCACCTGTTCGGCGAGCCGCGGCCGATCCGCGACGCCGTGCTGGCCGAGGCCGTCCCCCCCGCCGACTTCATCCAAGCCGCCCTCCGCCGCCGCGCTGGCTAGCTCCCCAAGGGGCGATTGACCCGCGGTGTCGGCGCACGCTACCGGCGCGCATGATCCAACCGATCGAGCGCCTCTCGGCCCTTGCCGGCCGCTACGACGTGCTGCTCTGCGACGTCTGGGGCGTGATCCACAACGGGCGAGAGAGCTTCCCAGGGCCGTGCGCGGCTCTGGCCCGCTGGCGGGGGGAGGTCGGGCCGGTGGTGCTGATCTCCAACTCGCCGCGGCCCTGCCCGGAGGTCGCCGCGCAGCTGGACGGCCTCGGCGTGCCGCGCGCGGCCTGGTCGGCGCTGGTCACCTCGGGCGACGTCACCCGCACGCTGCTCGCCGAGCGCGCGCCCGGGCCCGCCTACCGGCTCGGCCCCGACCGCGACGCGCCGCTCTACGCCGGCCTCGGGCTGGACTTCGAGCCGCTGGATAAGGCGCGCTTCATCGCCTGCACCGGGCCGGTCAACGACGACGTCGAGACGCCGGAGGACTACCGCGCGCTGCTTGACGGCCGCCGCGGCGCGCCATCTGCCGATGATCTGCGCCAACCCCGACCAGGTCGTGCAGCGCGGCGACAAGCTGGTCTACTGCGGCGGCGCGCTCGCCGAGCTCTACGAGGCGCTGGGCGGCGAGGTGATCATGGCCGGCAAGCCCTACCCGCCGATCTATGACGCCAGCCTGGCGAGGGCGGCAGAGCTCGCCGGCCGGCCGGTGCGCAAGGATCGCGTGCTCGCCGTCGGCGACGGCGTCGTCACCGACGCCAAGGGGGCCAACGCGCAAGGCCTCGACCTGCTGTTCGTCGCGGCCGGCATCCACGGCGGCGGAGATGCGCGGCGCGGATGGCCGCCTCGACCCGGCCGCCGCCGAGCGCCTGCTGGCCGCCGCCGGCGCGCACGCGGCCTACCTCACCGACGCGCTCGCCTGGTGACGCCCCCAAAGGACCGCTCGCCTTCGCTGACGCGACGGCCGGGGTGACAGGCCGCGACTTGCATGGCTACAAGCGGCCCGCATCGCGGGGATCGTAAGAGGTCATGCAGGGCGCGTTCTTGGAGGAGCTGGAAGTCGGCCAGACGGCCGAGCTGAAGCGCACCGTGGCCGAGGGCGACCTCGCCGCGTTCGCCAAGGTGACCGGCGACGACAATCCGCTCCACCTCGACGAGGCCTACGCGGCGGCGACGCCGTTCAAGGGCCGCATCGCCCACGGCATGCTGAGCGCTGGCTACATCTCGGCGGTGCTGGGGACCAGGCTGCCCGGCCCCGGCGCGGTCTACGTCTCGCAGACCCTCAGCTTCCGCCGCCCGGTGCGGATCGGCGACGAGGTGACGGCCGAGGCGAAGGTCGCCGCCATCGACGCGGCGCGCGGGCGGGTGACGTTCGAGACCCGGTGCGTGGTCGCCGGCAAGACCGTGGTCGAAGGCGAGGCGGTGGTGATCGTTCCCCGGCGTCCCGCCTGATGCGCGCTGCAGGTCTTCCACCACTAGCGGGACATCGGCCCCGACGCCAAAGGCGCGGCGGTCGCCTTCGGCACCTTCGACGGGGTGCACCTCGGCCACCAGGAGGTGATCCGCGAGGCGGGCGAGGCGGCCTACGAGCTTGGCGCCCCGCTCGGCGTCGTCAGCCTGGACCCGCACCCGAACCGGCTCTTCTTCCCGGACTCGCCGCCGTTCCGGCTGACGAACCCGCACCAGCTGGCCCGCGCCGTGGCCGAGCTGGCGGCCGAGCGGCTCTATCTGCTGCCGTTCGGCCAGCAGATGGCCAGCCTCTCCGATCGCGAGTTCGTGGAGGACATCCTGGTGCGCGGCCTCGGCGTGCGCCACGTGGCGGTGGGGTTCGACGTCACCTTCGGCTACGGCCGCACCGGCAATCCGGAGGCGATGCGGCGCTACGGCGAAGAATTCGGCTTCTCCGTATCGGTGGCCGGCGAGGTCGACGGGCCCGACGGGACCAAGGTCTCTTCGACGGCGATCCGCGATGCGGTCCGCAATGGCCAGCCGGAGAAGGCCGCGCGCCTGCTGGGCCGCCCGTTCGCGATCGAGGGGCTGGTGGAAAAGGGCCAGCCAGCTCGGACGCAAGCTCGGCATCCCGACCGCGAACGTCTCGCTCGGGGAATACGTGACCCCGCGGCTCGGCGTCTACGCCACCCGCACGCGGCTGAAGGACGGCCGCCATCTGCCCGGCGTCTGCAACATCGGCATGAACCCCACCACCGGCCTGGTCGAGCCGCGGCTGGAGGTGTGGCTGTTCGACTTCGACGAGGACATCTACGGCGAGGTGATCGAAACCGAGCTCATCGCCTTCCTGCGGCCGGAAGTGACGTTCCGGGACGCTGACGGCAAATTCGACGTCCCGGGCATGGTCGCGCAGATTCACCGCGACGCCGCCAAGGCCCGCGAGATCCTGGGCGCCTGATCCGCCCGCGGCTCAGTTGCACCACAGCTCGGTGTGGACGAGGTGCGGTTTGGCGCAGGCGCCGGACGGCAGCGGCGGCGGCGCGCCGGGCTTCCAGCGCCCGAGGCGCGCTTCGATGTTCGGCATCTCCGAGTTGATCACCGCCAGCGGATTGCCGTCGCCGTACCGCGTCGCGCTGCGATAGCGCAGCACCTGCCGGTAGGCGTAGGCCGGCGTCGGCGCGTCGACCTCGATCCAGTAGGCGTAGGGCGCGTTCTCGGTCGGCTCGGCCGAGATAACGTCGCCGGCGAGCGGGCCGCCGGAGACGAAGCGGACCTCCTCGTTGTTGTTGGTGCCCACCGAGCGGGCATAGACGCGCTCGAACCGGTCGCTCGCCCGGTCGTATTTGAAGAGCTGCGTGACGACCAGCTGGCCGCCGTCGCCGGCATGCAGGCTGGCGGTGACGATCATCAGGAGGGGCGCCGCGGCTTCGCCCTTCGGGTAGACAGGCTTGGCGATGCTGAGATAGTGCGGCTCCCAGCCGGGCCCGCCCGCGCCCTGCGGCGGCGTCACGTCGATCGCGCAGGGGGCCGCCGCGCCCTTTTGCAGGCACAGCGTGACCGCCCCCGGCGCGGGATCGCCGGCGTAGTCCTCCGTGGGCGGCCCCTGGGTCGCGATCAGCCGCCACGCCGAACGCGCGCCGAACGTCTTCGCGAGCTCGACCCGCGCGATCTCGTTGGACGGCATGGGGGACGGCGCGGGGGCCGGATCGCCCAGCGCGGCCGCTGCGGCGACGACGCCGGCCAGCAGCGCGAGCGCGCCCAGCCGCCAGGCCCCCCGCTGCGCCATGCTCAGTCCAGGTAGGCGTCGGCCATCATGGTCTGGGTGATCTTCTGCAGCGGCGGCGAGTTCTCCGCGAAGCGCTGGATCAGGCCCACGTAAAGCAGGTCGTGGACCGGATCGACCCAGAACCAGGTGCCGGCCGCGCCGTCCCACTGGTAGGTGCCCTTGCCGACCGGCACGCCCGCCGCCTCGGGATCGCAGAACACCGCCCCGTCGTAGCCGTGGCCGTAGCCCGGACGGATCTGCTGCAGGCCGACGCCGAAGCCGCCCTTCAGGATCGTGTCGGAGAGGTGGTTGGTCATCTGCTCTTTGAGCGCCGCGGCGCTGACGATCCGCCGGCCGTCGAGCTCGCCGCCGTTCAGCAGCATCTGCGCGAAGCGGGCGTAGTCGGCCGCGGTGGAGACGAGGCCGCCGCCGCCGTTGCCGAGCTTCGGCGGGGTCTCGTAGTCGCGCCCGAGGATCGAGGGCGCCTCGACCAGCTGCTTCTTGGTCGGCGAGAAGCGGTAGAGCCTGGCGAGCCGCGCCCGCTTCTCCGGCGGCGTGTGGAAGGCGGTGTCGACCATGCCGAGCGGCTCGAAGATCCGCGTGCGGTAGAAGTCGGGCAGGCTCTGGCCGGTCCAGCGCTCGATCATCGCGCCCTGCACGTCCATCGACATCGAGTAGCGCCACTTGGTCCCCGGTTGGTAGGCGAGCGGCAGGCCGGCCACCTTGTCGGACATCTCGCCGAGGCTCTCCGATTCCCAGACCTTGGCGGCCTGGTAGGCCTTGTCGAGCGGATCGTTGGGATCGAAGCCGTAGCTGAGGCCGGCGGTGTGGGTCAGCAGCTGGCGCAGCGTCGGCGCCCTCGCCGCGGCCACGGTCCTCAGGGCGCCGTCCGCGTCCACGCCGTCGCAGACCCGCACCCCCTCGAACGCCGGCAGGTGCTTGGCGATCGGATCGTCCGCCCGCCAGTAGCCCTCGTCGTGGCAGATGCTCATGGCGACGCCGGTGACCGGCTTGGTCATCGAGAAGATGCGGAAGATGGTGTCGAGCTTTAAGGGCTCGCCGGCGGCGATGTCCTTCTTGCCCATCACGCTGGTGTGCACGGTCTTGCCGCGCCGCGCCACCAGCGTCACCACGCCCGCCAGCGTCCCGTCGTCCACCAGCCCCTGCAGGAAGGCGTCGATCTTCTTCAGCCCCTCGGTGGAGAGGCCGACGGACTCGGGGGTGTCGACGTGAGCGACGAGCGTGCTGGTCATGCGCAGTTCCGGTGTGGCTTTCCCCGGCACGTTATTCCGAGACGGCCCGCGGTAGCCAGCCCTTCGGACCGGGCGCGCCGCGTTTCATACGGCGCCTTGGCGACCGCTTCGGCGGAAGACCTGGGTACGGTGAAGCTAAACGGCGAGTGAAGGGCGCGTTCAGGCGAAGTTCCGCGGCGGCCCACGAAGGTGCGGCCTAGGCGCCTTCGTCATTGGGGCGGGCGGCGCCCAAGCAGGAGACTACTCAATGCAACTTCGTAGCAAGGCGGCGCTGGTCGCCGCCATGTTGGCGGTGACCTCGGTCGCCGGTTACGGCGCCGGCATCGCCCAGGCCGACCAGCCGCACATGCAAGGCGCGCTGGCCGAGCTTCAAGCGGCCCGCGGCGAACTGATCGCGGCGATCCCCGACAAGGGCGGCCACCGCGTCAATGCGCTTAACCTGGTCAACCAGGCCATCGTCGAAGTCAGGGCCGGCATCGCCTACGGCTACTGACTGGGCGGCGGCGGTCGGCGCGCCTCCCCCGCGCCGGCCGCTCGACCCGCTGTTCCTCCGCCCGAGCCTCTGCTAAACGGCCCGCATGACCCTCGTTCGGCCAGCTTCGCGAATTAACCGCCCGGCGTGACGCCGCCGGACGAAGACTCCAGCGCGCGCCGGGTCCCACCGCACCCCTGAATGAGCTAAACGCTGGAGCCGTCATGTCAGACGACGCCGACAAGCCGTTGCGGGACTACCGCGAGACGGTGTTCCTGCCCGAAACCCCGTTCCCGATGCGCGCCGGGCTGCCGCAGGCCGAGCCGAAGCAGCTGGAGCGGCTGGGCGACCTCTATCCGGTCATCCGCGCCAGCCGCCAGGCGCACGGCGCGCCGCTCTACGTGCTGCACGACGGGCCGCCCTACGCCAACGGCGCGATCCACATCGGCCATGCGCTGAACAAGATCCTCAAGGACTTCGTGGTCCGCTCGCGCTTCGCGCTGGGCTACGACGTCGACTACGTGCCCGGCTGGGACTGCCACGGCCTGCCGATCGAGTGGAAGATCGAGGAGGAGCTGCGCGCGCAGGGCCGGCGCAAGGACGAGGTCTCGAAGGCCGAGTTCCGCGCAGCGCTGCCGCGAATACGCCGCGCACTGGATCGTCGAGCAGGGGCGCGAGTTCAGGCGGCTCGGCGTGCTGGGCGACTGGGACCACCGCTATTCGACGATGGACTTTGCGAGCGAGGCGGCGATCGTCGCCGAGTTCCACAAGTTCATCGCCAGCCACCAGCTCTACCGCGGCGCGAAGCCGGTGATGTGGAGCCCGGTCGAGCGCACCGCGCTGGCCGACGCCGAGGTCGAGTACCACGACCACGTCAGCCCCACGATCTGGGTGCGCTTCCCGGTGACCGACGGGCCGCAGGTGTCCGACCACCGCGGCTCGGTGGTGATCTGGACCACGACGCCCTGGACCATCCCCGGCAACCGGGCGATCGCCTACAACCCCGACATCGCCTACGCCGCCTTCCGCGTCGAGGCGCTGGAGAAGAACCTGCCGTTCGCGCCGTGGGCCAAGGTCGGCGAGGTGCTGATCCTCGCCGAGAAGCTGGCGCCCGAGGTCATGGCCGCCGCCAAGGTCGCCAAGTGGCTGAAGCTGGAGCCGGTCGATCCGCGCGGCATCGTCACGGCCCATCCGCTCGCCGAGCTCGACCGAGGCTACGGCTTCCCGGTCCCGCTGCTGGCCGGCGACCACGTCACCGAAGACGCCGGCGCCGGCTTCGTCCACACCGCCCCTGGCCACGGCGCCGAGGACTACCAGGTCTGGCTGCGCACGGGCATCGCGAGATCCCCGAGACGGTCGACGAGGACGGCGCCTACGTGGCCGACGTGCCGCTGTTCGGCGGGCTGAAGGTGCTGGAGACCGAGGGCAAGAAGGCCGGCAAGTTCGGCCCGGCCAACGACGCGGTGATCGAGAAGCTGATCGAGGCCGGGACGCTGCTGGCGCGCGGACGGCTGGAGCACAGCTATCCGCACTCCTGGCGCTCCAAGGCGCCGGTGATCTACCGCGCGACGCCGCAGTGGTTCGTGCCGCATCGACACGCCGCTGGAGGACCCGTCCACGGCGGCAGGACCCTGCGCGAGACGGCGCTGGCGGCCATCGACGCCACCGCCTTCTATCCGCCCGCCAGCCGCAACCGCATCCGCTCGATGGTCGAGACCCGGCCCGACTGGCTGATCAGCCGCCAGCGCGCCTGGGGCTCGCCGCTGGCCATGTTCGTCGACCGCGAGACCGGCCAGCCGCTGCACGACGAGCAGGTCAATGCGCGCATCGTCAATCTGATCGCCGACGAGGGCGCCGACGCCTGGTTCACCCGCCCGCCGCGCGACTTCCTCGGCAACCACGACCCCGAGCGCTACGAGAAGGTCGAGGACATCCTCGACGTCTGGTTCGATTCCGGCTCGACCCACGCCTTCGTGCTGGAGAACCGGCCGCACACCCGCTGGCCGGCCGACCTCTATCTCGAAGGCGCCGACCAGCACCGCGGCTGGTTCCAGTCCTCGCTGCTGGAGTCCTCGCGCCACCCGCGGCCGCGCGCCCTACGACGCGGTCATGACCCACGGCTTCACCCTCGACGAGAAGGGCGAGGAGAAGATGTCGAAGTCGCGCGGCAACGCCGTCGAGCCGCAGGACGTTGTCCAGCCAGAGCGGCGCGGAGATCCTGCGCCTGTGGTCGGCGCTGGTGGACTATGGCGAGGACCAGCGGATCGGCCCCACCGTCCTGCAGACCACGATCGACGCCTACCGCAAGATCCGGAACACGCTGCGCTACCTGCTGGGCGCGCTGGCGGGCTTTGCGCCGGACGAGGCCGTGGCGCTGGCCGACATGCCGCCGCTGGAGCGCTTCATCCTGCACCGGCTGCTTCGAGCTCGACGGCAAGGTGCGCGCCGCCTACGAGGCCTACGAGTTCGAGCCGATCGTGCGGGCGCTCGGCGACTTCTGCTCCAACGACCTCTCGGCGCTGTTCTTCGACATCCGCCGCGACGTGCTCTACTGCGACCCGCCGCAGCGCCTGCGCCGCCGGGCCGCCCGCACGGTGATGGACCTGGCCTTCGAGCGCCTGACCGTCTGGCTCGGGCCCATCCTCGCCTTCACCTGCGAGGAAGCCTGGTCGACGCGCTTCCCCGACGCCGGCCCCAACGCGTGCGGGTGTTCCCCGAGACGCCGGCCGAGTGGGAGAACCTCGCCGAGGCCGGCGCGCTGGCGGGCGATCGAGCGGGTGACCCGGGTGGTGACCGGCGCGCTGGAGGTCGAGCGGCGCGAAAAGCGCATCGGCGCGGCGCTGGAGGCGGCCCCGGTGGTCTACATCGCCGATCCGGACCTGAAGGCCGCGTTCCACGGCCTCGACGCGGCCGAGATGTTCCGCACCAGCGCCGCGACGCTGGCGGACGGCGAAGGTCCGGCCGGACGCGTTCCGCCTCGACGAGGTGCCCGGCGTCGCCGTCGAGCCGCGCCCGGCCGAGCGGCCTGAAGTGCGCCCGCTGCTGGCGCGTGCTGCCGGAGGTGCGGCCGCCCGCGATGGTCTGCGAGCGCTGCGAGGAAGCGGTGGAGATCTGGGACACGCGCGCCGCATGATGCGCGTTCCCCGCCTCGCGATCCTCGCCTATGCGCTGGCGATCGTGGTGATCGTCGCCGACCAGGCGCTGAAGTACTGGGTGCTGGACGTCTACCGCCTGCCCGAGCGGCTTTCCGAGCTGGCCGCCAGCCTCGGGACCGACCGGCCGTCGATCACCGTCCTCGGCCCGTTCCATCTGACGCTGGTCTCCAACCGCGGGGTCAGCTTCGGCTTCATGAACGCCGAGGCGACCTGGACGCGCTGGGCGCTCACCGCCTTCTCGCTGGGCGTCGCCGCCGCCCTGGCGGTCTGGGCCTGGCGGGTGGACAAGCCGATCCTCGCCCTGTCGGTCGGCCTGATCATGGGCGGCGCGGTCGGCAACGCCATCGACCGCATCCACCTGGGCGCGGTGACCGACTTCCTGGATTTCTCGACCCTGCACTTCCCCTGGGTGTTCAACATCGCCGACAGCGCCATCAGCATCGGCAGCGTGCTGCTGGTCTGGGATCTCTTCCTGGCGCCGCGAAAGCGCGCGGGGGCCTGATCGAAGTTGGCCGCGCCGCGGCGATGCGGTATCCGTCTTGGTAAAGGCGGGCCGGGGGCGGTCTGGCGAGGGAAGAGAGTTCCATGAAGTTGACCCGCGTCGCGGTCGCCGCGTTGCTGCTCGGCGCAGCGGGCCTCGTCGGCTGCAAGTCCGCCTCCTCCGCCTTCGGCCTCGCCAAGGTGACGCCGGACGAGTTCCGCGTCGTGACCAAGGCGCCGCTGACCCTGCCGCCCGACTACTCGCTGCGCCCGCCGGCCCCCGGCGAGCCGCGCCCGCAGGAGCTGCAGCCGGAAAGCGCCGCCCGCCAGGCCCTGGAGGGCCAGCGCGAAGGCGACGTGCGCTCCGACGGCGAGAAGCTGTTCGTCGCCAAGGCCGGCGCCGACCACGCCGACCCGCTGGTGCGCTACGTGGTCGACGACGAGTTCGGCAACCTCGCCCACAAGGACAAGAGCTTCGCCGACTAGGTGATGTTCTGGCGCCATGGCGAGGCTTCGGCGCCGCCGCCGAGCGACCTCGGCGACCCGAACGTCTCGCAGCCGATCGATCCGGCGGTCGAAGAAAAGCGCGTCGCCCAGCTCACCGGCGGCAGAACCATCGTCATCGAGCGCCGCAGCGAAAAGGGCGTCAAGCTGCCGGGGCTGTAGTCTTGGTGGCTGGCGTTTAGCCTCCTCTGCGTCCTCTGCGTTAAGACTAAGCCTTGCAGTGTGTAGCGGCGCAGTCCGACCGCCTCGATCACACGGAATCGTCTATAGTCGGCGCATCGTCATGCCGATCCGTCGCCTTCCGCCCGAGCTGGTCAGCCGCATCGCCGCCGGAGAGGTGGTCGAGCGGCCGGCGAGCGCGGTCAAGGAGCTGGTCGAGAACGCCGTCGACGCCGGCGCGCGGCGGATCGAGATCCAGGCCGACGGCGGCGGGCTTGCGCGCATCCTGGTCGCCGACGACGGCGTCGGGCTCGGCGCCGACGAGCTGCCGCTGGCGGTCGAGCGCCACGCCACCTCCAAGCTGAGCCCTGGCGCCGGACGGCGCGCTCGACCTCTTGCGCATCGCCACCCTCGGCTTTCGCGGCGAGGCGCTGCCGTCGATCGGCTCGGTGGCGCGGCTGTCGATCGCCGCGCGCAGGGCGGGCGAGCCGGCGCATGCGATCCTGGTCGAGGGCGGCGCCGTCGGCGCGGTCGCGCCGTCGCCGTTCGCCGGCGGCCACGGCGCGCGGGTCGAGGTGCGCGACCTCTTCTACGCCACACCCGCGCGGCTGAAGTTCATGAAGTCCGAGCGCGCCGAGGCGCTCGCCATCGCCGAGGAGGTCAAGCGCCAGGCGATGGCGCACGCGGACGTCGCCTTCAGCCTCGACATCGATGGGCGGCGGGCGCTGCGCCTGCCGGCCGAGGCGGCGGGCGAGGCCGGGCGGCTGGCGCGACTGGCCGCGGTGCTGGGCGCCGACTTCGGGGACAACGCGCTGGCGATCGACCAGGTGCGCGACGGCGTGCGCCTCGTCGGCCACGCCGGCGTGCCGACCTTCAACCGCGGCAACGCCCAGCACCAGTATCTGTTCGTCAACGGCCGGCCGGTGCGCGACCGGCTGCTGCAGGGGGCGCTCCGCGCCGCCTACGCCGACTTCCTGGCCCGCGACCGCCATCCCGTCGCCGCGCTCTACCTGGAGCTCGATCCCACCCTGGTCGACGTCAACGTGCACCCGGCCAAGGCCGAGGTGCGCTTCCGCGATGCGGCGCTGGTGCGCGGCCTGATCATCGGGTCGCTGCGGCACGCGCTGGCCGGCGCCGGGCATCGCGCCTCGACCACCGTCGCCGCCGAGGCGCTGGCGGGGTTCCGGCCCGGCGCCTCGGGCGCCGGCTTCTCGGCCTGGAGCGCCGGCGGCTGGACCCCGCGTCCGCAGCCGGACGCGCTGCTGGCCGGCGTCGCCGAGATCTCGGCGCGCTTCGAGCCTGTCCCAGCAGGCGACTTTGCGGGTTTCGCCGAGGACGGCGCCCCGCCGGCCTTCGACCCGATCGACTACCCGCTCGGCGCCGCCCGCGCCCAGCTGCACGAGACCTACATCGTCGCCCAGACCCGCGACGGCGTCGTCATCGTCGACCAGCACGCCGCGCACGAGCGGCTGGTCTACGAGCGGATGAAGGAAGGCATGGAGGCCGGCGGCGCGCCGCGCCAGGCGCTCTTGATGCCGCAGGTGGTCGAGCTCGATCCGGCCGAGGCCGAGCGCGTCGCGTCGCGCGCCGGCGAGCTCGCCGACCTCGGCCTGGTGCTGGAGCCGTTCGGCCCCGGCGCGGTGCTGGTGCGCGAGACGCCGGCCGCGCTCGGCGACGTCGACGCCGGCCGGCCTGGTGCGCGACATCGCCGACGACCTCGCCGAGAACGGCGCCGCGCTGGCGCTGAAGGAGCGGCTGGAGCATGTCGCCGCCACCATGGCCTGCCACGGCTCGGTCCGCGCCGGCCGCCGCCTCACCGCGCCGGAGATGAACGCGCTGCTGCGCCAGATGGAGGCCACGCCCCACTCCGGCCAGTGCAACCACGGCCGCCCCACCTACGTGGAGCTGAAGCTCGCCGACATCGAGCGCCTGTTCGGGCGGCGCTAAGCGGCACGACGTTTGCCCTTCTTGCCGCTCTCCCCCGCGAAAGCGGGGCCCCAGGCTTTTTCTGCAAGCCGCAGCGCCTCCGATAGAACGCCTGGGTCCCCGCTTTCGCGGGGAAGAGCGGAGGTGGGGCTATCTCGCGCTCATCCTCCGCAGCAGCACCGGGGTCCAGTGATCGCCGTAAGCGGCCTGAAGCTGCGGCAGTCGCCAGTCGGCGCCGGTGACCTCGCCCCGGCACGTTGGCGCGCCGCAGCGGCAGGGCATCCGCCAGGCCTCGGTTCCGGTCTGGGTCGCGTAGTCGATCGTCAGTTCCTCGCCCGCGGCGATGGCCCGGCGGGCGACGATGGTCAGCGCGTCCGTCGGCCAGAGGTTGGGGTCGCAGCCGTGGTTGCCGTAGCGCACCGGATGGGCCGGAGCGATCAGCAGGTGCGCATTCTCGTCCAGCGCGACGCTGCTGTAGGGCGCGGCGAGCGCGGCCAGCGTGGCGTCGTCGATCACCTGCCCGCCCAGCCGCATCACCACCTCGCCCTCGGCGATCGGGCGGGCGGCGAAGAGGCCCAGCCCCTCGATGGCGGAGGCCCCGACTTCGGCGGACGGTGACAGCCAGCACTCGGGAGGAACCCGCATCGCGCCGCCGCTACGCCAAATCGGCGCGCAAGTCCCGCCTCGGCTCGCCGCATGGACCCGATGCGCCGTCGTGGTAGCCTTGGCCGCGTGTGCGAGGGAGTTGGGTCTTGAGGACCATCGTCGTCACCGGCGGGGCTGGCTTCGTGGGCTCGCGGCTCTGCGCGCGCCTCGTCAGCGGCGGCGACCGCGTGATCTCGCTCGACAACTACTTCACCGGCCGGCGCGAGAACCACGTGGACGGCGTCGACTACCGCATCGGACACACGCGCGACATCGCCGCGGTGGTCGGCGAGACGCCCGACCTCGTCTTCCATCTCGGCGAATACTCCCGCGTCGAGAAGAGCTTCGAGGAGCCGGCGACGGTCTGGGACCTCAACAAGGCCGGCACGTTCGGCGTGCTGGAATTCTGCCGCGAGCGGGCCGTCAAGCTGGTCTACGCCGGCTCCAGCACCAAGTTCGCCGACGGCGGCCTCGGGCGCGACCAGAGCCCCTACGCCTGGACCAAGGCGTCGAACACCGAGCTGGTGCGCAACTACGGCGACTGGTTTGGCCTGAACTACGCGATCACCTACTTCTACAACGTCTATGGGCCGGGCGAGCGCGCCGACGCCTATGGCACGCTGATCGAGATCTTCCGCCAGCAGCGCCTTGCCGGGCGGCCGCTGACGGTGGTCGCGCCGGGCTCGCAGCGGCGGATCTTCACCCACGTGGACGACATCGTCGACGGCCTGGTGCGCATCGGCGAGGCGGGCGAGGGCGATGAGTTCGGGCTGGGGGCCGACGAGGCCTATTCGGTGCTCGAGGTGGCGCGGATGTTCGGCGGTCCGGTCGAGATGCTGCCCGAGCGGGCCGGCAACCGCATGGACGCCTGGCTGAACGTCGCCCGCTCGCAGGCGCTCGGCTGGAAGGCCGAGCGGCGCCTCGCCGACTACATCGCCGAGATCATCGCGGCCCCCGCGCCCGCCGCCTCCGTCGGCCGGCTTTAAGCGCCGCCGATGCAGCCCGGCGAGCCCAGCTACACGGCGATGCGCGCGGCCGCCCATCGGGCGGCGCACCAGGTGATCGAGCACGGGCGGGTGTTCGCCGATCCGCTGGCGCTGCCGCTGCTCGGCGCTTCGATCGAGGCGGTGTTCGGCGGCGAGCTCGAGCGGCCGGCGACGCAGGGCATGCGCCTGATGATCGCCGCGCGCAGCCGCTTCGCCGAGGAGAGCCTGGCCGCCGCCGTGGCGCGCGGCGTCACCCAGTACGTGGTGCTGGGCGCCGGGCTCGACACCTTCGCGCACCGCAATCCGTTCGCCGACGTCGGGCTGCGGGTGTTCGAGGTCGACCACCCGGCGACGCAGGGCTGGAAGCGCGCGCGGCTCGCCGAGGCTGGCCTGGCGGCGCCGGCGTCGCTGACGTTCGCGCCCGTGGATTTCGAGCGCCAGACGCTGGCCGATGGGCTGGCCGCGGCCGGGTTCGACGCCGCGCGGCCCGCCGTCTTCGCCTGGCTGGGCGTGGTGGTCTACCTGACGCGCGAGGCGGTGATCGAGACGCTGCGCTTCATCGCCAGCCTGCCGGCGGGATCTGAGGTCGTGTTCGACTACGGCGAACCGCTCTCGGCCTATCCGCCGGCCCAGCAGGCGCTTCAGGCCCGGCGGATGGCGCACGTGGCGGCGCGCGGCGAGCCCTGGATCACCCGCTTCGCGCCGGCCGAGCTCGCCGTGGAGTTGACGCGGCTCGGCTTCGACGAGCTGGAGGACCTCGGACCGGCGGACATCGCGCGCCGCTACCTGGGCATCGAACGTCCCGACGGTCCGGGCGCGCACCTGATGCGGGCGGCGCGCCGCGCTAAAGCGGCCTGAGGAAGCTCACCCGCGCCGCGCCCCAACGGCGCTCGTCCACCAGCGCGAAGCCGGCGGGAACGACGGCCGGGTCGCCGGCGCCGCGCTCGAGCACCGCGACCGCGTCCTTCGCCAGCCAGCCGCCTTCGGCCAGACGGACCAGCGCCGCCTCCCCGAGGCCCTCGCCGTAGGGCGGATCGAGGAAGGCGAGGTCGAAGGGCGCCCCGTCGGCGGCGGCGCGCGCCGGCAGCGCGGCGGCGTCGCGGCGGTCGAGCCGGGCGCGCGCCTCAAGGCCAAGCGCGGCGAGGTTGGCCCGGATCGCCGCCCGCGCCGGCTCGGCCCGCTCGACGAACGCGCAGAAGGCCGCGCCGCGCGAGATCGCCTCGATCCCCAGCGCCCCGGAGCCGGCGAAAAGATCGAGCACGCGTGCGCCGTCGAGCCCCGGCGACCAGGGCGCGTGCGCCAGCACGTTGAAGATCGCCTCGCGGGCGCGATCGGCGGTCGGCCGGGTGGAGTGTCCCTTCGGCGCCACAAGCGGGCGGCCTCGAAAGGTCCCGGCAACGATCCGCATGGAAAAGTCCTTTCAATGGACCGGGTCTCTATCGGATGAGGGCGCTTGGCGGCAATTGAGGCGAGCATGAGCGCGGTGGCGGCCCGACTGTCGGATTCGGCGTTCATCGCCGACCTGACGCCGCGCGAGCGCAGCTTCTGGCGCTTCCTCGCCACCGTGGTCGCCGGGCTGGTCGCCGGCTTCATCATCGGCCTGGCGGTGGGCGCGGTGGCGCTCTTCCTGGTTGGCGCGGCCGCCGGCGCCTTCAACGGCGGCCTAGGCGCGCTTCCCCACCGGATCGGCGAGGTGGTGTCGGCCAACGGCGCCTCGATGACGAGCGCGGTCGCGCTTCTGGTGCTCGCCACCGCCACCAACTGCCCGATGGCCGCGACCTTCCTCGGCATCGCGGCGCTGATCTCCGGCCGGCGGCTCATGAGCTACATCACGCTGGCGCCAAGTTACCGCTGGCGGCTGACCCTGCTCGGCATCGGCCTCTCCTTCCTCGTCATCGGCCCGGTCGTCGCCGTCGGGCAGCTGACCGATCCGCACGCCCAGCCGGCCCCGATCCTCAGCCTGGCGACCACCACCCCCGAGCGGCTGATCTACCTGGCCGCCTGCCTGCTGCTGATCCCGGCCGCGGCGGCCGAGGAGGTGGTGTTCCGCGGCTGGCTCCTGCGCCAGAGCGCGGCGCTCACCCGCAACCCGATCTTCCTGATGGCGGCGAACGGCATCCTGTTCTCGGCCGTGCACGGCGAGTTCGCGCCGGACCCTTTCCTGACCCGCGCGCTGATGGGGGCCGGCTTCGTCTACATGACGCTGCGCCTGAAAGGCGTCGAGTTCTCGATCGGCGCGCATGCGGCCAACAACATCCTGATCGTGCTCTTCATCCAGCCGCTCACGCTGACGCCGACGCCGTCGACCGGCTTCAGCGGCGCGTCGCTGTTCCAGGACCTCTTCCTGTTTGCGAGCTACGTGGCGATGACCGAGCTCGTGGCGCGCTGGACGCCGCTTCGTCGGTGGTCGGGGGCGGATCTGGCGCCTGCGAAAGCCAGCGCTGCGGCGGCGCCGACGCCTTGAGCGCCTCCAGGCTGGCGCGCAGCGCCTCCATGAAAGCCGCCTTGTCCCCGCTCCAGGCGATCGGCTCGCCGACCAGAGCCGTGCAGTTCATCGGCGCCGGCAGCACGGCGCCCTTCGGCAGCACGCGGCCGGCGCCCTCGATCCACACCGGCGTCACCGGGGCCCTGGGAAACGCCGCCGCGAGCCGCGCCACACCGGTCTTCAAGGGGCCGAGGGCGTCGGTGGCCGGCCCCCGCGTGCCCTCCGGAAAGATGATCACGATGTCGCCGGCCGCCAGCGCCGCGCGGGCCGGCGCCAGCACGTCCTCGTGCAAGCCGTGCGCGCGGTCCACCGGCACGATGCCGACCAGCGTGCGCGAGAACCAGCCGATCAGCGGGCCGCGCAGGAAGTAGTCCGCCGCCGCCACCGGGCGCACGCGCCCCATCAGCCGGGCCGGAAAGATCGTCAGCAGCAGCAGCGTGTCGACGTGGCTGGTGTGGTTGGCGACCACGATGGCCGGGCCCGCCGCCGGCAGCCGCTCGCGCCCGATCACGTCGGCGCCGGTCAGGAACCGCGCCAGCGGCCGCGCCACGAGGGTCAGGAAGGCGAGCCGGGCGACGTTCATGCCTCTCCCTACCGGTGCAGGACGAAGAAGGTCATCAGGTGGAAATAGAGCGGCGCAGTGAACGTCAGGCTGTCGATGCGGTCGAGGATGCCGCCGTGGCCGGGGATCAGGTGCGAGGTGTCCTTCACGCCGATGTCGCGCTTGACGGCCGACAGCGTCACGTCGCCGGCGAACCCGGCCAGCGGCAGGGCGACGGCCATGATCGCCAGGTCGAGGCCCGCGAGCGGGGCGTAGATCGGGCCGATCAGCCAGATCAGCGCGGCAGTGGTCGCCCAGCCGCCGAGGAAGCCCTCCCAGGTCTTGTTGGGGCTGACGGTGGGCAGGATCTTGTGGCGGCCGATGAGCTTGCCCCAGACGTACTGGGCGACGTCGTTGAACTCGGTGGCGACGAGCAGCAGGAACACCAGGCCGGCTGGTCCCGCCGGCGCCGGCTCGCCGGCCGGCGTGCGCATCAGCCAGACGATGAAGCCGATCGCATAGACGCAGGCCACCTGGCCCCAGTGGAAGCTCGCCGCGCGCTGCAGGTAGTTCCGCGTCTGGCCGATCATCGCCATCAGGAACGGCGTGACCAGGAACACCCAGACCGGGATGAAGACGAGGTAGATGCCGTACTCGTTGATGGCGATCCAGCCGTAGCTGATCGGCACGACCAGATAGGAGCCGAGGATGATCAGCCGGTCCTCCTGGCGGGCTGGCGCCAGCGACAGGAACTCGCGCAGCGCGATGAAGGAGATCACCGCGAAGAGCACCAGGGTCGCCTGCCAGCCGAGCGCCAGCGCCGCCGCCAGCAAGGCGACCATCACCCACCACGAGTTCACGCGCTGGCGCAGTTCGGTATAGTCGCGGCCGGGCCGCAGGCGGGGGAGCAGCGCGGCCGCCAGCGCGCCCAGCGTCAAGAGCGCGATCACGCCGATGAGGCCCCAGATCAGCGGCCAGGCGATCGGCGGCGTCCAGTAGCCCAGCAGGTGCAATCGCAGCGGGATCGTGGCCGACATGACGGAACGCAGCTTCACCATGGCAAAGCTGGCCCGCGCAAGCGCCATCCACGTCGCCGTCGCCTTCGTCGCCATGGGCGGCTGGGCGCTCTACGCCAACCGGGCGCACGGCGCGGCGGCGATCGTCCCGGCGCTGGCGCAGGGCACGCTGTCGGGCGCGATCACCTTCGTGCTGAAGCGGGCGCTGGAATGGCTGGCGGCGCGGCTCGCCGGCTGGCGGGCCCTGGCGCTGCCGCCGCTGATCACCGCCAGCGCGATCCTAGCGACGCTGGTCAGCGTGCACTGGCTGATCGGCACGCCGGAGATCGCCGCCACCATCGCGGTCCCGTGGTCGGTCTCGACGCTCTATGCCATCGTCTATACGGCCGCGCTGTCGCGGGCGCGGGCCGCAACGCGCGGCGGCAGGGCGACGGGGTAGGCCGTGGACGAGACTGACAACCGCCGCCCGATCGCCGCGCGCCGCGCCGGCTGGGCCCACTGGCTCGCGGCGCGGGCGGCTGGCGCCGGGGCCAGTCCGGACCTGATCTCGGCGCTGAGCTTCGCCTTCGCGGCGCTGGGCGCCGGCTTGCTGCTGTCGGCCGGCGCGACGGCGACGGCGCCGCTGCGCGCGCTGCTGCTGATCGGCGCGGCGGTCGCGATCCAGCTGCGGCTGGTCTGCAACCTGCTCGACGGCATGGTCGCCGTCGAGCACCGGCGCGGCGGGACGGCCGGCCCGATCTGGAACGAGCTGCCGGACCGCTTCTCCGATGTCGCGCTCCTGGCCGGCGCCGGCTACGGCGTCGCCCGCAGCGGCATTGCCTTGGGCGTGGAGGCCGGCTGGGCGTGCGCCGCGCTGGCGCTGACCACCGCCTATGTGCGCGAGCTCGGGCGGGGCATGGGCTTTGCCGCCGACTTCTCGGGCCCGATGGCCAAGCAGCAGCGGATGGCGGCGTTGACCGCCGCCTGCGTAGTCGCCGCCATCGAGCCGCTCTGGGGCTGGCGCGGCCAGTCAGTGATGGTAGGGCTGGTCATCATCGCGCTCGGCGCGGCGGCGACCGTCGCGCGGCGCACAAGAACCCTGGCCCGGCGGCTCGCCGAACGGGCGCCAGAGTCAGGGAAGCCTAGCGGAGGAAGCTCATGAGCCTGGTCAGCACCGAGCGGCGCGGCGCCGTCGCCATCGTCACCTACGCCAACCCGCCGATCGGCACGATGACCGCCGCGGGCTCCAACGAGATGCTGGCGGCGATGACCGAGCTCGCCGAGGACGCCGCGGTGCGCGCCGTCGTCATCACCGGCGGCATGCCGGACATCTTCATCCGCCACTACGACGTCGGCGAGCTTTCCGCCGCCAGCGACCGGTTGGCGGAGCCCGCGCCCGCCGCCCCGCCGCCGCAGCAGCCGGCCCAGGGCCAGCGGCCGGGCGGCTTTCTGGGCCTCGTCGACCTGATCGCTTCGATGGGCAAGCCGGTGATCGCGGCGATCAACGGTCTCTGCATGGGCGGCGGCTTCGAGCTCTCGCTCGCCTGCGACCTGCGCGTCATCGGCCGTGGCGTGCCGTCGATCGGGCTGCCGGAGACCCGCGCCGGCATTTTCCCGGGCGGCGGCGGCACCCAGCGGCTGCCGCGGGTGATCGGCGAGGCCAAGGCGCTGGAGATCATCCTGCGCGGCATGGTGGTCGATGCCCCGCGCGCCTTCGAGCTGGGCATGGTCCACGAGATCGCCGACGATCCCAAGGCGCGGGCGCTGGAGATCGCCGCCGAGTTCGAGAGCCGCGGCGCCGAAGGCGTCGCCTTCGCCAAGCGCCTCACCCGCGCCGCTTTGGACCGCCCCCTCGCCGAGGGCCTGGCGGACGAGCGGGCGAGCTTCGGCGCGGTGATGCGGACCGCTTCGGCTCGCGAGGGCCTGCGCGCGGCCCGCCCGCCGGCGCGGATCGAGGAGGCTTGATCTTCGGCTTGGCCCAGCCCGGCTTGCGCTTCAGCTTCCCGCTCGCCGCGACCTCGAGCGGGCGGGCGACGGGCCGGGGACCCTCGGCGCGACGCGGCTTGATGGGCTTGCTCGGCCGCTCATCCGACGAGACCTCCTGCACCTCGCCGCGGGCCAACTCGCCGAGCTCGTAAGGGCCGTAGGCGACGCGGATCAGCCGGTTCACGGTCAGGCCGAGCGCCTCGAGCACCTTGCGCACCTCGCGGTTCTTGCCCTCGGCCAGGCTGATCCTGATCCACCGGTTGGCCGCCTCCTCGTCGTGGCCGGGCTCCAGCTCGGCCTCGATCGGCCCGTACCGCACGCCGGCCACCGTGATCCCGTCCTGCAGCCGCGCGAGCCGCGCCGGATCGATCCGGCCGCGGGCTCGCGCCCGGTAGCGGCGCACGAGCCCGCTCGACGGCAGCTCAAGGCGCCGCGCCAGCTCGCCGTCGTTGGTCAGCAGCAACAGGCCCTCGGAGTTGAGGTCCAGCCGGCCGACTGAGATCAGCCGCGGCAGCTGCTTCGGCAAGGCCTCGAAGACGGTCGGCCGTCCCTGCGGGTCGCGATGCGTGGTCACCAGGCCTGGCGGCTTGTGGTAGCGGAACAGCCGCGTCGGCTCGGCCGCCTGCACGGGCCGCCCGTCCAGCGTCACCCGGTCGGTCGGCGAGACCTTCACCGCCGGCGTCGTCAGGGGCGCGCCGTTCACCGAAACGCGGCCCGCCGCGATCAGCCGCTCGACCTCGCGGCGCGAGGCGACGCCAGCCCGCGCCAGCACCTTGGCGATACGTTCGCCTTCCACGCCCTGACCCACTTCGCCCTGGCGATCTGCGCCTTGACGCGGGGGGCCGCCGGCGCTTGCGTCGTCCTCATGAGCCGCCATGACGAGGAGACCATGCGCATCGCGCTGAAAGCGGCGCAAGCGGCGGCGGCGCGCGGCGAAGCGCCGATCGGCGCGGTGGTGGTCGACCCGGCCTCGGGCGCGGTCGTGGCGGTGGCCGGCAACAGCCCGATCGGCCTTTCCGATCCCACCGCCCATGCCGAGATCCTGGCGCTGCGGGCGGCGGGCCAGCTGATCGGCAACTACCGGCTCACCGGTCTCGAGATCTTCGTCACGCTGGAGCCCTGCGCGATGTGCGCCGGCGCCATCAGCCACGCCCGCATCGCCCGCCTCGTGTTCGGCGCAACCGACGCCAAGGGCGGCGCAGTGATCTCCGGTCCGCGCTTCTTCGACCAGCCCACCTGCCACTGGCGCCCGGAGGTGGCGAGCGGCGTGCTGGCTGACGAGAGCGCGGCGATGCTGAAGGACTTTTTCCGCGAGCGTCGATAAACCTGTTGAACTTGTTAAACAGGTTACGTAGGTTGTTACCGGGAGAAAGGAGAATCCCGATGGCCAGTAAGTACGAACCTCTCCGCCTCTGGCTCGGACGTCAGACACAGGACCGAGTCCGATTGTCCTTCCAGGACATCGAAGCGATTCTCGGCTTTTCTCTACCTGGCTCCGCCCGCGCGCTCGCCCAATGGTGGGCCAATGTGGCGGGCTCGCACGTGCAGGCGTCGGCCTGGATGGGCGCAGGTTGGCGCGCATGCCAGGTAGACGTAACTGGCGAACAGGTATCCTTCGAGCGGGTCCGTCGAGCACGCTCTGCGGAGGCCGAGCCCGCGCCGCTGCAAGTCGGCGTGTCGGACACCGGTGCGGCGTTTCGTATGGACGATGCGATCGTCATCGATCCTGCCCACTTGCGGGGCGGAGCGATCCGAATGCTCGAGGACTATCGCGACGCCGAAGGCGGCAGCTTGGCCGATGCCGTGGTCGGGCTCTTGAACGCCATGGCGCTCGAACGCCGCCGGCAGCTGATCGACTGGTTCCGCGCCAACTCACCGACAGTGCAGGGGGACAGCACGGCGCTGATCCGTGAAGACCGCGATGCCCGATGAGGTAGTGCTCGATGCGTCGGTAGCGGTGAAGATCTTCGTCGACGAGGAAGGCTCAGAGCGGGCGCGCGCGCTCGCAGCGACCGGGGCGCGGTTCGCGGCGCCAGAATTCGTGATGGCGGAAATCGCGAGTGTCTTCCTGAAACGTCTGCGTCGCGGTGAACTGCCTCGGACCTACGTCGACGCCGCTCTCGCCCGCGCCAGGGGGGTGTTCGACGAACTGGTGCCGACCCATCATCTCACGACGCGCGCATTCGAGATCGCCGCCGACCATGGCGCGTCGGCTTACGACGCCCACTACGTGGCGCTAGCGGAGGCGCGGGAAGGGCTGCTGGCCACGGCGGACCTGCGCCTGGTCGCGCGGCTCCGCGAATCGGGCCTGGTGGTCGATTTCTGGACGCCGTGATCGAGGCGCTTGCGCACCCCTGGGCGGTGGCGGGATGATCGCGCCTTTCACAGGGAGGATTTGATCATGGGATTGCTCGACGGGAAGGTCGCCATCGTCACCGGCGGGGCGAACGGCATCGGCGAGGCCGAATGCCGGCTCTTCGCCAAGGAAGGCGCGAAGGTGGTGGTCAATGACCTGGGCGGGGCGCGCGACGGCACGGGCGGCAGCGCCGGCCCGGCCCAGAAGGTGGCCGACGAGATCGTCGCGGCGGGCGGCGTTGCCGTGGCCAACGGCGACGATGTCTCCACCGTCGAAGGCGGCAAGCGCATCTTCCAGGCCGCCATCGACAACTTCGGCCGCGTCGACATCCTGGTGAACAACGCCGGCATCCTGCGCGACCGCACCTTCTCCAACATGAGCGAGGCGGAATGGGACGCGGTGGTGAAGGTGCACCTGAAGGGCGCCTACTGCGTCACCTGGCCGGTCTGGAACTGGATGAAGGACAATGGCGTGAAGGGCGCCATCGTCATGACCTCGTCCGGCTCGGGCCTGTTCGGCAACTTCGGCCAGGCCAACTACGGCGCCGCGAAGGCCGGTCTCTACGGGCTGATGCGGGTGCTGACGCTGGAAGGGCGCAAGTACGGCATCCGCCTCTGGGCGCTGGCGCCGGGCGCCTACACCCGGATGACCTCCGACCTGCCCGGACGTCGCGACCGCGAGCCCGATCCGATGTCGCTGCCTGAGCGCATCGCGCCCGGCGTGCTCTACATGGTCTCCGACCTTTCCGGCGAGCAGACCGGCAAGGTGCTCAGCGTCTCCTCGCGCGGCGTTCGCGAGATCAAGATGATGCAGACCAAGGGCTTCGCGCCGACCGCGCCCTGGACCGCCCAGGACGTCGCCGACCACGCCGGCGAGATCTTCTTCCCCGAGGAAGAGGCGCGCGTTCCCGCCTGAGCCGCATCGGCTGTAACCTTCGCCGGGCGCGGCCGAATTGGCTGGCGCATCGGCGAAGGAGGGCGGCGCATGCTGACCGTGCATCATCTGGGCGTCTCGCAGTCGGAGCGGATCGTCTGGCTCTGCGAGGAGCTCGGGATTCCCTACGAGCTGAAGCGCTACGACCGCGACCCGGTCACCCGCCTCGCCCCGCCTGAGTACAAAGCCCTGCACCCGCTCGGCGCCGCGCCGATCATCACTGACGGCGACGTGGTGCTGCCGGAGTCCGGCGCGATCATCGAGTACATCATCGGCAAGTACGGGAACGGCCGGCTGACGGTCGGCCCCGAGGCGCCGAACTACGCCGACTATCTCTTCTGGTTCCACTTCGCCAACGGCACGATGATGCCGCGGCATATGCAGCTGCTCGGTCGTCCGGGCGACGACGAGACGCCGCGCGCGCGGTTCATGCGCGAACGCGCCGAGGCGACCTGGACGCTGGTCGAGCAGCGCCTGGGCGAGGCGCCGTACTTCGCCGGACCGGAGCTCACCGCCGCCGACATCATCATGGTGTTCATCCTCACCACCATGCGCGCCTTCACCCAGCGCGATCTCGCCCCCTACCCGAACATCCGCGCCTACCTGCAGCGCATCGGCGCGCGCCCGGCCTACCAGCGCGCCATGGCCAAGGGCGACCCGGACATGACGCCCGCGCTGAGCTAGCGCCCGTTCTTCCGCTCTCCCCCGCGGAAGCGGGGGCCTAGGCTTTTTCTGAAAGCCTCACGCGCTCCGATAAAACACCTGGGTCCCCGCTTTCGCGGGGAAGAGCGGATTTGGGGGTGCCTACGCTGCGGCCCAGCGGCGGGGGTCGAGGGCGACCGGGTCGTCGATGGCCATCTCGTCCCAGTCGAGGTCGGGCGGCGGGCTGGAGGCGGCGGCGATGACCGCGGCCAGCTCGGCCGCGGTCGAGGCGCCCACGATCACCGCGTCGGCCTCGGGTCGGGAGAGCGCGAAGCCCAGGGCCGCCTGCAGCGGATCGGAGCTGCCCTCGGCAATCATCCGGCGGGCGCGCGACAGGCGTCCGGCGGCGCCCTTCAGCTGGGCCGGCACGCGGTCGGGCGGCAGGAACAGCAGGCCGTTCAGGAAGATCGAGCGCAGGTGCACCTCGATCCCCATCTCGCGCACCGCCATCAGGCTGCCGTCGAGCAGCAGCCGCTGGTCGAGCAGCGAGGCGGGCGCCTGGACGAGGTCGGGCTTGAAGCGGCGCGCGAGACCGGCCGGATCGTCGGAGGCGTAGACCGAGACGCCGACCTGGTCGAACAGGCCCTCGTCGCGCAGCGCCTTCAGCCGGTCCCAGAGCGCCGGCCCGGCGGAGCGAAGAGGTCGCTGGCGCTCTGCACCACGATGGCGCGGGCCTTGGTCAGCCCGAGCCTGGCCAGCGTGGCGCGCACCTCGGTCTCCACGGCGTCGGGGCCGCGGTCGCCGCGCACCGAGCGGATCAGGATGTTGAACGGCGCGGGCCGCGGCATCTGCGCGCCCAGCATCTGTTCGGCGCTGGCTTGCGCCTGGCCGGCGTCCAGGAAGCCCAAGCCCGGCGCGGCCGGCGGACGCCAGCATGTCGCGCACTTCGGTCTCGGGCGGCCGGCCGCGGACGGACCCGCCGCTCGGGAACTGCGACGCGCCCAGCCCGAGCTTGCCGAGCGAGTGGATTTCATCTCAAGCGCCCACCATCTTTGCGCTTGATGCACATTGAGCCGATGGTGCACGCGCGACCTTTAAGAACCCGTATCGACGGGGTTGACCGGAGGTTAAAGCCCAAGCCGATGAGCGAGATGCTGCCCGACTGGCCGATGTTCGGCCTCGGCGACGACGCCAGGCCGGCGCTCGCAGCGGCGCGCGCCGCCGGCAAGCCACTGCGCGCTGGCCACCATCGTTGCGCTCGACGGCGGCGGTCCGCGCCCGGTCGGCGCCCAGATGGTGATCGGCGACGGGCATCCTCTCCGGCTTCCTCTCGGGCGGCTGCCTGGAGGCCGACGTCGCCGGCCATGCCGAGGCCGTGCCTGGCCGACGGCGAGCCGCGCCGCCTCGTTTACGGGACCGGCAGCCCGTGGCCGGACATCCGCCTGCTCTGCGGCGCGCGGATCGACGTCCTGGTCGAGCGGATCGCGCCCGACGACGCGGCGGTCGGCCGGCTCATCGCGCTGCGCGACGCGCGGGCGCCCGGCCGTCTGGATCAGCGACGGCCGCCGGCGGGCCTGCGACGCGCCGGAGCGGACGCCGGCGCCGTGGGACGGCGCGTTCGCGCCGCAGCTACGAGCCGGTCCCGAAGCTGGTCGTGATGGGCGGCGATCCCACCGCGCTGGCGATCGCCTGGCTGGGCGCGCAGGCCGGTTACGAGACCACGCTGGTGCGCCCGAAGGGACCCGAGACGGCCGCCGCCGTTCGAGGTCGCCTACCTGCGCGAGGAGCCGGCCGAGGCGCTGGCCGCCATCGGCCTCGACCGCTGGACGGCGGTGGCGGTGGCGACCCACGAAGCCGAGGCCGACCACGCCGCGCTGACCGCCGCGCTGCCCTCGTCGGCCTTCTACGTCGGCGCGCTGGGCGCCCGGCGGCGGGCGGCCGACCGGCTGGCCTGGCTGCGCGCGGCGGGCGTCTCCGAAGGCGACATCGCGCGCCTGCGCACCCCGATCGGGCTCGACATCGGCGGCAAGGCGCCCTGGGAGGTGGCGATCTCGGTGCTCGGCGAGATCACCGCGGTCCGCTACGCGCGGCCCAGCAGCAGCGCCTCGACGAGCGCGCCTGCGGCCAGCGCCGGCGCGCCGCCCGGCCGGCGCACCAGCGCGTCGGCGCTGGCGAACACCGACACCAGCGACGAATCCTGATCGGCGAACGCCTCGGCGAGGACGAAGCCGTCCGGGCCGGACGTGAGCCGGGCGCGCATCCAGTGCTCGCGCGGGCCGTTGGCCGGCGAACGCCCGGCGCGCCTTGGCCGAGCACCAGCGGCAGCGTCGGGTCCGCGCCCTGCATCGCGAAGAGCAGCGGCTTGCAGGAAGAGCTCGGCGCAGACCAGCGCCGAGGCCGGGTTGCCGGGCAGGCCCAGCACGCGCCGTCCGTCGGCCAGCCGGCCGAACCAGGTCGGCTTGCCGGGCCGCAGGTTGACGCTCTCGACGGCCAGCTCCAGGCCGAGCTCGCGCGAGCGCCGGCTTGACCAGGTCGTGGTCGCCGACCGAGGCGCCGCCGACGGTGACAAGGAGGTCGCAGGCCGCCTCGCGCACGGCCGCGACGGTTGCGGCGATGTCGTCGCCGACGGGCCTGCAGGCGCTTCGCCTCGGCGCCCCAGCTCGCGCGCCAGCGCCACCAGCGCGGCCGTGCCGGCGTCGAAGATCTGGTAGGGGCCGGGCGCCTGGCCGGGGTCGATGATCTCCTCGCCGGTGGAGAGGAAGCTGACGCGCGGCCGCCGGGCCACCTTCAGCTCGCCGCGCCCGCCCGCCGCCGCCAGCGAGAGCCGCCAAGGGTCGAGCCGCATGCCGGCGGTCAGCAGGCGCTCGGCCTGCCTGAAGTCGCAGCCGGCCGGGCGGATGTTCTCGCCGGCGGATCGCGGCCGGGACCTCGACCGCGTCGCCGTCGCGCCGGGCGTCCTCCTGGATCACCATCGCGTCGGCGCCGGGCGGCAGCGCCGCGCCGGTGAAGATGCGCACCGCCTCGCCGCGCCCGAGCCGCGCCTCGTAGGGCGTGCCGGCGGCGCTCTCGCCGACGATCTGCAGGCGACCCGGCGCGTCGGCGGCGATCAGCGCCCAGCCGTCCATGGCCGAGGCCGGATAGGGCGGCTGGTCGCGGATGGCGTGGATGTCCTCGGCGAGCGTGCGGCCGGCCGCGTCGGCGAGCGCAACGGTCTCGGCCGGCGCCGCGACCGCCCAGGCCAGCATCTGCGCGCGGGCTTCCTCGACCGAGGGCAGGGGCATCAGCGCCGCCAATCGCCCGAGGCGCCGCCGGTCTTCTCGAGCAGCCGCACCGCCTCGATGGTCATGCCGCGCTCGACCGCCTTCAGCATGTCGTAGAGCGTCAGGCAGGCGACCGAAACGGCGGTCAGCGCCTCCATCTCGACGCCGGTGGGACCGGTGGTGGCGACGCGGGCGGTCACCGTCGAGCCCCTCGTCGGCCGGCTCGATCCGCACCTCGGCCTTGGAGAGCGACAGCGGGTGGCAGAGCGGGATCAACTCGGAGGTCTTCTTGGCCGCCATGATGCCGGCGATCTCGGCCGCGGCGATCACGTCGCCCTTCTTGGCGCCGCCGGAGAGCGCCAGGTCGCGCGTCGCCGGCGCTCATCCGACCGGCCGGCGGCGACGGCCTCGCGCGCCGTGTCCGGCTTGCCGGAGACGTCGACCATCCGCGCGCGGCCCTCCGCATCGAGGTGGGTGAGGCCGGTCATTTCTCCAGCAGCCTCGGCATCAGCTCGACCATGTTGCAGGGCTTGTGGCGGCTATCGAGCTGCGGGCAGATGACCTTGTCCCAGCCGTCGCGCACCGCGCCGTTCGAGCCCGGCATGCAGAAGATGAAGACGCCGTCGATCAGGCCCGCCAGCGCCCGCGACTGCAGCGTCGAGAGCCCCACCGTCTGGTAGCTGACCAGGTGGAAGATCACCGAGAAGCCCTCGATGCGCTTGTCGAGCAGCGGCTCGATCGCCTCGGGGGTGACGTCGCGGCCGGTGATGCCGGTGCCGCCGGTGGTGAGGATCACGTCGACGTCGCCGCTGCCAGTCCACGCCTTCACCTTGGCGCGGATCTCGCCGACGTCGTCGCGCACGATGGCCTTGGCGGCCAGCTGGTGGCCGGCGGCCGTCAGCCGCTCGACCAGGACGTGGCCGGACGTGTCGCTCTCCTCGTCGCGGGTGTCGGAGATGGTCAGCACGGCGATCCGCACCGGCGTCAGCTTGGCCGCTCTCGTCGAGCTTGCCGCCGGGGGCGAGCAGGGTGGTCATGGCGGGCGTCTCTCCGGATCAGCGAATCGAGGGCCGGGTTTAGTCCCAGCGGGCGATGTCGTCCAAGTCCCGCGCGGTCGGCTCGACCCAGCGCGCGCCGGCCGGGCCGTGCTCCTTCTTCCAGAACGGCGCGCGGGACTTCAGGTAGTCCATCAGGTAGTCGCAGGCCTCGAAGGCCTCGCGCCGGTGCGCCGAGGCGGTGGCCACCATCACGATCGGCTCGCCCGGCGCGATCGCCCCGTGCCGGTGGATGACGAGCACGTCGTGCAGCGCGAAGCGCTGCGCTCGCCGCCTCGGCCATCTTGCCGATCTCGGCGTCGGTGAAGCCGGGGTAGGCCTCGAGCTCCAGCGCGGTCGCCTGCGCCGCCCTCGCCGCGGGCGATGCCGACGAAGCTCGCCACCGCGCCGCTCTCGGTGCGTCCGGCGCAGAACGCGGTCAGCTCGGCGCCGGGATCGAACGGCGTCTGTCGTGAGCCGGATCACCCGCCGCTCATCGGGGGCAGGAAGGCGACTTCCACGCCGGCGCCAAGCGCCGCATCGCCGCGCACGATCGCCCTGTCACTGCCGCCTGCACGCCCGGACCGTCCAGCGCCGCGCCCAGCGCCGCATCCAGGCTGGCGATCAGCGCCTTCAGCGCCGCGAGGCTGGCGGGCGGCGGATCGAAGCTGCGCTCGCGCCAGCCGGCGAGGTCGCCGAGGCGCCCGAAGAGCAGCACGCGCATTTCAGCCGCCCGTGGTCGACATGTGCCGCGCCACCGCCGGGCGCAAGGCCGCGGCCGATATGGAAGTCGTGGCCCTTGGGCTTGGCGTCCACCGCCGCGCGGATCGCTTCGATCAGCGCGTCGTCGTCGGCCCCCGAGCGGATCACAGCGCGCAGGTCGGCGGCGTCCTCGCGGCCCAGGCAGGTGTGCAGCGTGCCGGTGCAGGTCAGCCGCACGCGGTTGCAGGCCTCGCAGAAATTGTGGCTGAGCGGGGTGATGAAGCCGAGCCGGCCGCCGGTCTCGGCCACCTCGACATAGCGCGCCGGCCCGCCGGTCGAGAGCGGCAGGTCGCGCAGGGTCCAGTAGCTCGCGAGCTCCTGCCGCACCCGGTCCAGCGACAGGAACTGGTCGGTGCGGTCGGCCTCGACCTCGCCCATCGGCATGGTCTCGATCAGGGTCAGGTCCATGCCCTCGCCGTGCGCCCACCGGATCAGCTCGGGGAGCTCGTCGGCGTTGTCGTGGGCCAGCGCCACGGTGTTGATCTTGACCTCGAGGCCGGCGCCCTGCGCCGCCGCGATGCCGGCCAGCACCTTGGCGACATCGCCGCCGCGCGTCAGGCGGGCGAAGACGTCCGGCTTGCGGCGTGTCCAGCGAGACGTTGATGCGCTTCACGCCGTGCTCTGCGAGCGGCGCCGGCGAACTCGGCCAGCCGCGTGCCGTTGGTGGTCAGCGTCAGCTCGTCGAGCGCGCCGGTCGCCAGGTGCCGCGAGAGCCGCTCGACCAGCGTCATGACGCCCTTGCGCACCAGCGGCTCGCCGCCGGTGAGCCGCAGCTTGCGCGTGCCGGTCGCCACGAACGCCGAGGCGATGCGGTCGAGCTCCTCCAGCGTCAGCACCTCGGCCTTCGGCAGGAAGACCATGTGCTCGGACATGCAGTAGACGCAGCGCAGGTCGCAGCGGTCGGTGACCGAGACGCGCAGGTAGGTCACGGTGCGGCCGAAACCGTCGATCGAGCGGCGCGGTGCCGCGCGTCGGGCCGCACTTGCGGCGGGGCGGTGTCGTAAGGCGTCATGACGCGGCTAACATAGAAAGGATGGGCGCTTGGCGACGAGGGGGCGTGTTGCAGGCTCTGGAGGCGATCGTGCTGGCGGGAGGCTCGGGAACCCGCTTCGGCGGCGGCAAGCTCACCCATCCCTGGCGCGGCGGCGTCCTGATCGACGGGGCGCTGGCGACCGCCTTCGCCGCGCCGGCGCGGACCGTCACGGTCGTCACGGGCGCTGATGCTGGGGTCGAGGCCGCCGCCCGGGCGTTCGCCGAAGCGGACCGGCGAGGCGGCGCGGCTGCAGGGTCGTCCACTGCGAGGGCCACGCCGAGGGCATGGGCGCGACGCTGCGCGCCGGGGTCGCCAGCCTGCCGCGCGGACGCGGCGGGCGCCTTCGTCTTCCTCGGCGACATGCCGCGCATCCCGCCCGCGATCCTGCCCGCGCTCGCCAACGCGCTCGCCGCCGGCGCCCCCGCCGCCGCGCCCCGCTTCGAGGGCCAGCGCGGCCATCCGGTGCTCTTCGCCGCAGCTCTTCTCCCACAGTTGAGGGCGCTCAGCGGCGACCAGGGCGCCCGCGACGTGCTCCGCGCGCTGGGCGACCGGCTGGCGCTCGTGGAGACCGCCGACCCGGGCGTGTTGGTCGATGTAGACCAGCGTGGCGATCTCGACGCGGACGGCGCTCGGTAGTACTATTTCCCACCATGGCGAAGATCGAGAAGCTCTCCATCGCGCTCACACCGGAGCTTGCCGCGGCGGTCCGCGCCGCCGTGCACAGCGGCGAATACGCCTCGGCGAGTGAAGTCATCCGCGAAGCTCTGCGCGCTTGGACTCACCGGCGAGATGACCGCGCCGCAACGATCGCGCACTACCGCCAACTTTGGGAAGAGGGCCTGGCGAGCGGCGAAGCGCAGGAACGGCCGCCGCTCGACGAGTTCCTGAAGGCGGCGCGGGCCAGGGTCGCCAAGGGTCGTGCCGCTTAGAGTCCGCCGCCTTCCGCAGGCGGTCGACGACATGTTCGATATCTGGGCGACCATCGCAGTGGACAGTCAGAGCGCCGCCGATCGCCTTGCGGCGCGCTTTTATGCCGCCGAAGACCTGCTGGGCGCGTTTCCCGAGATTGGCGAAGCACGGCCCGAGATCGCGGCTGACCTCAGGAAGTGGACAGTGAGCCCTTACGTAATGCTCTACCGAGTGACGGCGGACGCGGTCGAGATCGTCCGTGTCGTCCACGGGGCCCGCGATCTTCCGGCGCTCTTCGACACTTAGGTCCTCACGAACGGCTGCACCGACGTCGGCTTGCCGGTGATCGCCAGCAGCGCGTTGGCGACCGCGGGGCCGATCACCGGGGTGCCGGGCTCGCCGACGCCGGAGGGCGGGCGGGTGGAGGGCACGATGTAGGTCTCCACCAGCGGGGCCTCGTCCATGCGCAGCACGCGGTAGCCGTCGAAGTTCTTCTGCTGGACGACGCCGTCCTTCAGGTCGATCGCGCCGTAGAGCGCCGCGGCGAGGCCCAGGCACGTGCCGCCTTCCATCTGGGCGGCGATCTGGTCCGGCGCGACGGCGATGCCGCAATCGATGGCGGTGACCACGCGGCCGACGCGCGGGGTCCCGTTCACCAGCTTCACGTCGGCGATCTGAGCGACCACCGAGCCGAAGCTCTCGTGCACGGCGACGCCCTGCGTGTAGCCGTCCGCCGGCTTGCCCCAGGGCGCTTTCTCGGCGGCGAGGTTCAGCGTCGCCAGATGCCGCGCCGCGGTCGGTCCGGCCTTCGCGTAGATCGCGCGGCGATAGTCGACCGGGTCCTTGCCGGCCTTGCGGGCCAGCTGGTCGATCGTGTGCTCCATGACGAAGGCGTTGTGCGTCGCGCCCACCGAACGCCACCAGAGCACCGGCACGCCGACGTCGATCATCGCCACCTGCGCGTCGAGCGCGGGGGCGGCGGCGTAATAGGGCGAGCCCTTCGCGCCCTCGACCGTGGTGTCGTCGAAGCTCACCGGCAGCGGCGAGCCCTTCATGATCGACTGGGTCACCACCCGGTGGCGCCAGGCGGCGGGCAGGCCGTCGGGGCCGAGCGAGACGCGCAAGGCGTGGTGGGTCAGCGGCCGATAGTAGCCGCCGGCCATGTCGTCCTCGCGGGTCCAGACCAGCTTCACGGGCCGCCCGCCGCCGACGTGCTTGGCGATGTCGGCGCATTCGCGCACGAAGTCGGACTTGAAGTTGGTGCGCCGGCCGAACGAGCCGCCGGCGAACAGCGTCTCCACCTCCACCGAGCCCGGCAGGGCGCCGATCGATCATGGCGGTGTTGAGCTGGTCGAGGGTCGGCGTCTGCGAGCCGAGTGGTCAGCTTCTGCTTGCCGCCGCCGATCTCGGCCACGCAGTTCATCGGCTCCATCGGCGCGTGGGCCAGATAGGGGAAGTCGTAGGTCGCGACGAGATCGTCCGGCCTCTCGGCGATGGGGCCGCCGCGCGCGGCGAACTCTGCCATTTCACGTTCTGCGCGTTCTGCCCGCCTGCGATGGCGCTGGTAGCGCGTCGTCAGCTCGTCGGAGCTGACGCGCTCGGCCTGGGAATCGTCCCACTCGACCTTCAGCGGCGTCGCGCCCCTGCCGCGCGGCCCAGGTGTTCTGCGCGACCACGGCGACGCCGGTCGGGATCTGGAAGACGTCGACGACGCCGGCCACTTGCCGCGCCGCGCTGGCGTCGAAGCTCTTCAGCTTGCCGCCGAACCGGGGCGAATGGGCGACCATCGCGGTCAGCATGTTCGGCAGGTGGACGTCCTGCGTGAAGCGCGCCGTGCCGGTGGACTTGGCGACGGCGTCCTTGCGCCGCACGCGGTCGGTGCCGATCAGCGTGAAGGCTTTCGGGTCCTTCAGCGCGGGCGACTGCGGCGGCTTCACCTTGGCGGCGTCGGGCAGCAGCTCGGCGAAGCTGGCGCTCTTGCCGCTCGCCGCGTGGCGCGACGACGCTGTCCTTCACTGTCAGCGCCGCCGCTGGCGCGCCGAGCCGCGAGGCGGCGGCCTGGACGAACATCGCCCGCGCCGCCGCGCCGGCCGTGCGCAGCTGGTCCCAGGAGTTGGCGATCGCCGACGAGCCGCCGGTGCCCTGCACGCCCATTGCGCCGTTGGCGTAGACCTTGGCGTTGGCGGGCGCCTGGACCACCTTCACCTTGTCCCAGTCGGCGTCCAGCTCCTCGGCGACGATGGCCGCCAGGCCGGCGTGCGAGCCCTGGCCGACTTCGATGTGCTTGGAGACCACCGTCACCCAGCCGTCCGGCTCGATGCGGATGAAGGGGCCGAAGGCGCCGAAGTCCATCTTCGCCGCTCCGATGCTCGAGCACGTCAGCCGGCGAGCAGCCGACCAGCAGCGCGCCGCCGGCGCTGGCCGCGCCGACCATCAGCGCCCGCCGCGTGGCGGTGAGGTCCTTGACGGGGGCGTTCATGGCAATGTCCTCAGGGCCCCGGCCTCAGGCGGTGACGCCGGCCGCGTCCTTGATCGCCGCGCGGATGCGCTGGTAGGTGCCGCAGCGGCAGATGTTGCCGCTCATGGCCAGGTCGATGTCGGCGTCGGTCGGCTTCGGCGTCTTCGCCAGCAGCGCCGACGGCGCTCATGATCTGGCCGGACTGGCAGTAGCCGCACTGCGGCACGTCGTGCTTGATCCACGGCCGCCTGCACCGGATGGGCGCCGCCCAGGCCCTCGATGGTGGCGATCTTCACGCCGGCCAGCGAGCCGATCGGCGCCTGGCACGAGCGCATCGGCTGGCCGTTGAGATGCACCGTGCAGGCGCCGCACTGGGCGATGCCGCAGCCGTACTTGGTGCCGGTCATGTCCAGCTCGTCGCGCAGCACCCAGAGCAGCGGCGTGTCGGGCGGCGACTGCACCACGACGTCCTTGCCGTTGATGTTGAGCGTGGTCGCCATCGGGGCGTCCTCCTGCGCGGCATCGGTCTGAACGATGTTAAGCTGCTTGCGCGCGGCGCGGAAGCGCGCGCTTTGGAGGGGGACATCCATGATCATCGCCGTCCTGGCGGCCGCCGCCGGTCTCGCCGCCGCGCCGCCGCCCGATCCGCCCGCGCCGAAGTGCCCGGGCGAGTCCACGGTGGAGATAAACGATTGCCAGAGCGCCACGCTCGCGACGGCCGAGCAAGAGTTGAAGCGCTATCTCGGCGCAGCGCGCACACGGCTGAAGTCGAGGCGGCTGACGACGCCGGCGTGGCGAAGGCGTTGGCGGAGTTCGACAAGGCGCAGACGGCGTGGATCGCCTATCGCGATGCGGAGTGCGGCGCGATCTACGACTACTGGAGCTCCGGCACGATCCGCAACACGATCGCCCTGACCTGCGAGATCGACCTCACGCGGCGGCACACGCACACGGTCTGGAGCGAGTGGCTGACGTATATGGACTCCACCCCGCCGATCCTGCCCGAGCCGTCGACTGCGTCTGGCCAACCCTTCGCGAATTGAGCCGGGGGGCGCATCGCGGTATCGCTCCGCCGAGCCGCGCCGCCTGGAGGTTGCCGATGCGTATCGCCCTTGCTCTCGTCCTCGCGCTGGCGGCGCAGCCAGCGCTGGCGGCGCCGCCAGCGACCGGCCAGCAGCTCTTCAACGACAAGTGCGGCGATTGCCACACCGATCGCGGCGGCCAGCACCTCGGACGCGCCGTCGCTGAAGGGCGTCGTCGGGCGCAAGATCGCCAGCCTGCCCGACTTCCAGTACTGCACCGGCCTGAAGGCCAAGCGGGGGACCTGGACCGAGAGCGCGCTGGACGCCTTCCTGTTCAACCCACGCGGCTTCGCGCCGGGCAAGGACATGTCCGCCGGCGCGGCCGACCCCGGCGTGCGCAGGGCGATCATCGACTATCTGAAGACGGTGAAGTGACTTAGCGCGATGGAGGCTTTCCCCGCCTTCTTCCCGCTCGACGGCCGCGCGTGGTGATCGCCGGCGAGGGCGAAGGGGCGGAGGCCAAGGCGCGGCTGCTGGCCGGCTCGCCGGCGAGGCTGGAGCGGGTGCGCGGGCGCGGCGGCGCTGTCGAGGGACGCCTACGCCGGCGCGGCGCTGGCCTTCGTCGCGAGCCCCGACGCGGATTTCTGCGGCGACGCCGCCCAGGCCGCCCGGGCCGCCGGCGCGCCGGTCAACGTCGTCGACCATCCGGAGCTCTGCGACTTCCACACGCCCGCGATCATCGACCGCGGCCAGGTGGTGGCGGCGATCGGCACCGGCGGCGCGGCCCCGATCGTCTCGGCTTTGCTGCGCGCCGAGCTGGAGGCGAAGATCCCCGCCGGGCTCGGGCGCCTCGCGACCCTGTTCGGCGCGCTGCGGCCGCAGATCGTCGCCGCGTTTCCGGACCTCTCGCACCGCCGCGCGTTCCTGCGCGCGCTGCTCGGAGGCCCCGCGGCGGCGGCGGCCGACGCCGGCGACCTCGCCAGGGCCGAGCGGCTGATCCGCGCGGAGCTCGAGCGTGGTCTCGCCGCGCTCGGGGCGATCTGGCTGATCGCGGCGCCGGCGAACCGCGACGACCTCTCGCTGCGCGCCGCCCGCGCGCTCGCCGAGGCCGACACCCTGGTGCTGGGCGACGGGGTCGCGCTGGACGTCTCGGTGCTGGCGCGCCGGGATGCGCCGCGGCGCACGCTGGCGGACGCCGACGCGGCCTTCCTGGCGAGCGAAGCCGCCGAGGGCCGGCAGACCGCGGTGCTCGCCGGGGCCGCCGAGCTGGCGCCGCTGGCGCAAGCCCTGGACCGGATGGGCGCGGGCTATCGCCGCCTCGACCCGGCGCCGGTCGCCGGCTAGTCGTCCAGCGAGCGGCCGCGGGTCTCGGGCAGGAAGACGAGGCAGCAGACCACCGAGATCGCGGTGAAGATCGCCGGGTACCAAAGGCCGGCGTAGATGTCGCCGGTGGCGACCACGATCGAGAACGAGACCACTGGCTGGAAGCCGCCGATCCAGCCGGTGCCGAGGTGGTAGGGCAGCGAGAGCGCCGTGTAGCGCACCTTGGCCGGGAAGAGCTCGGTCAGCGCCGCGGCCATCGGCCCGTAGAGCGCCGTCGCCGCGATCGTGAACACCGCCAGCACCGCCAGGATCAGGCCCGCGTTGCGCTGCGCCGGATCGGACTTGGTCGGATAGCCGGCCTTGGCGAGCGCCGCGGTGATCGCATGCGAGGCCTTGTCGGTCGCCGCCTTCAGCGCCGGCCCGGAAAGGCCGCGCGCGTCGACCGACGGGACCGCGACGGCGCCCACCCGGACCACCGCGGTCTGGCCGGCCGGCGCCGGCAAGCTCGCGTAGCCGACCCCGGCGTTCGCCAGCGCCGCCTTGGCGATGTCGCAGCTGGAGGCCACCTTGGCCTTGCCGGTGAGGTCGAACTGCGAGCCGCAGTCGGCGGGGTCGGCGACCACGACCACCGGCGTGGTTTGCGTCGCCCGCACCAGCGCCGGATTGGCGCCCGCGCTCAGCAGCATGAAGCCGGGGAAGAGGGCGATGAGCCCCAGCGTCATGCCCGCCAGCATCACCGGCTTGCGGCCGACCTTGTCGGAGAGCCAGGCGAAGAAGACGTAGAGCGGCGCGCTGACAGCACCGCCGCGCAGAGGATCATCAGGTTGGCGTAGTCCGCCGTCGACCTTCAGGAACGGTCTGCATGAACACCGTCGGAATAGAAGAACACCGTGTACCAGTAGGCGCCCTGGGCGCTCATCAGCCCGAAGAAGGCGATCAGCACCAGCTTCAGGTTGGGCCAGCGGCCGAAGGCGTCGGCGTAGGGCGCCTGGCTGGCCTGGCCGGCATCCTTCAGCCGCTGGAAGGCGGGGCTCTCGCCGAGCCGCGAGCGCATCCAGATCGAGATCGCCACCAGGCCCACCGAGACGAAGAACGGGATCCGCCAGCCGCCGCTCCAGCCCGGCTGCGGGAAGGCCGCCTCGCCCATCGTGCGGCGGGTGATGAAGATCACGGTGAGCGCCGCGACCAGGCCGAATGCCGCCGAGGTCTGCACCCAGCCCGTCGACCAGCCGCGCCGGCTCGGGCTGCGCGTGCTCGGCGACGTAGATCGCCGCGCCGCCATACTGGCCGCCCGAGGGCGGTGCCCTGCAGGATGCGCAAGGCGATCAGCAGCACGCGGCGCGATCAGGCCCGATCTGCTGGTAGCTGGGCAACAGGCCGATGGCGAAGGTCGCCCCGCCCATCATCGAGACGCAGATCAGGAACGCCGCTTTGCGCCCCAGTACGTCGCCCACGCGGCCGAAGATCAGCGCGCCCAGCGGCCGGAACGCGAAACCGACGCCGAACAGGGCGAGCGCCGCGATCTGCCCGGCGGTCGGGCCGACAGCTGGGCGAAGAAGGTCTTGGCGATGATCGTCTGCAGGCTGCCGAAGATGAAGAAGTCGTACCACTCGAACGCGGTGCCCGGCCGCCGAGGCGGCCACGACGGTGCGCATGGGCGTCGTCGCGTGCCCGGTCGTCGGCGCGGCCTGCGCCGTGGTGTCTGTCATGCGGCCTCCCCTTCACGCGGGTCTAGCACTCGCGCTGCGCTTCGCGGAAGCTGGGCGGATGGTCGCGACTCTGTACATCGACGCCGACGCCTGCCCGGTGAAGGACGAGGTCTACAAGGTGGCGGTGCGCTACCAGCTGCCGGTGGTCGTGGTCTCCAACAGCTGGATCCGCACGCCGCCGCTGAAGCTGGTCAGCCAGATCGTGGTCGACCAGGGGCCGGACGTGGCCGACGACTGGATCGCCGAACGCGCCGACGCCGCCGCCATCGTGATCACCGCCGACATCCCGCTGGCGGATCGGGTGCTGAAGGCTGGCGGCCAGGCGATCCATCCCACCGGGCGGGTCTTCACCCCCGACAACATTGGCGCGGGCCTGGCCTCGCGCGCCGTCGGCGAGCACCTGCGCTCGATGGGTGAGGTCACCGGCGGCCCGAAGCCGTTCGCGCCGGCCGACCGGTCCAAGTTCCTGCAGGCGCTGGATGCGGCGGTGGTGCGGGCGCGGCGCCGCTAGAAGGCGTTCTCGCCGGTGATGGCGCGGCCGAGGATCAGGGCGTGGACGTCGTGGGCGCCCTCGTAGGTGTTGACGGTCTCCAGGTTCGCGGCGTGGCGCATCACGTGGTACTCGCCCGAGATGCCGTTGCCGCCGTGCATGTCGCGCGCCTCGCGGGCGATGGCGAGCGCCTTGCCGCAGTTGTTGCGCTTCATCAGGCTGATGGCCTCCGGGACCCAGGCGCCCTGGTCGATCAGGCGGCCCAGCGCCAGCGCGCCTTCGTAGCCGAGCGCGATCTCGGTCTGCATGTCGGCCAGCTTCTTCTGCACCAGCTGGCGCGCCGCCAGCGGCTTGCCGAACACGCTGCGGGTGGCGACGTAGTCGCGCGCGGCGTGGAAGCAGAACTCGGCCGCCCCGATCGCGCCCCAGGCGATGCCGTAGCGCGCCTTGTTGAGGCAGGAGAACGGCCCGCGCAGGCCCTGCACGTCCGGCAGCATGGCGTCCTCGGGCACGAACACGTCGGCGAGCGCGATCTCGCCGGTGACCGAGGCGCGCAAGGAAAGCTTGTTCTCGATCTGCGGGGTCTCGAAGCCCTTCGACCCGCGCTCGACCAGGAAGCCGCGGATGATCCCGTCGAGCTTGGCCCAGACCAGCGCGACGTCGGCGAGCGGCGCGTTGGTGATCCACATCTTGGCGCCGTTGAGCACGAAGCCGCCGCCGGCCGGCTTGGCGACGGTGCGCATCGAGCCGGGATCGGAGCCGCCGTCGGCCTCGGTCAGACCGAAGCAGCCGACGATCTCGCCGCGCGCCATGCCCGGCAGCCAGCGCCGGCGCTGTTCCTCCGAGCCGAACTCGTAGATCGGGTACATGACCAGCGACGACTGCACGCTCATCGCCGAGCGGTAGCCGCTATCGATCGCCTCGATCTCGCGGGCGATCAGGCCATAGGCGACGTGGTTGACGCCGGCGCCGCCGTAGGCCTCCGGCAGCGTCGGCCCGAGGAAGCCCAGCGCGCCCATCTCGGTCATGATCTCGCGGTCGAACCGCTCCTCGGCCCAGGCGCTGACCACGCGCGGCAGCAGCTTCTCGCGGGCGTAGGCGCGCGCCGCATCGGCGACCATCCGCTCCTCCTCGGAGAGGCGCTGAGTCGAGGTCGAGCGGATCGTCCCATTGGAAGGTCTTGCGCGTCTCGCCGGCGTCGAGGGCCATGGGGCTGCTCCTTGTCGTGCCGGCCTTATGACGCTGCAGAGGCATGCCCGTGAAGCCTCGCAGGAGGCCGCATGGCCGGCCTTGTGCCGGCCACTCAAGAACACCGTCTCTCGCCATGGCCGCGCCGGAGCGCGGCGCACTCTGCAATGGGTCGTTCATGGGTCGCTGGGACTGACGCCCGGCGATGACGGCTTCGGGGCATCAAGTCCCCGTGTAGACGCCCTTTCGCTTTTCGGCGAAGGACGGCGATCGAATTCGCGGGTGTCGTTGGTGGCCTTGCGGGCGAAGCCGAAGCGCGACGCTTTCGTAGCGCAGCGCCTCGTCGAGTTCGGCGTCCTGGTTGTGCTGCAGCACGCGCTTGGCCATGCGGATGGCGAGCGGCGGCCACTGCGCCATCTCCTGGGCGAGCCGCGACCGCCTCGTCGATCAGGTGCTCGGGCGCGACCAGGCGGTCCAGCAGCCCGATGCGGTAGGCTTCCTCGGCGTTCACCGCGCGGCTGGAGAACACCAGGTCGGCGGCGCGCGAGTAGCCGACGATGCGCGGCAGGAAGTAGCTCATCCCCGAATCCGGCGAGAGGTTGCGCTCGACGAACACGGTCTTGAACCGCGCGTTGGTCGAGCCGATCGCGCATGTCGCAGGCCGAGCGCCATGCTCATGCCGGCGCCGGCGGCGACGCCGTTCACCGCCGCGATCAGCGGCTTGTCGAAATGGGCGAAGCGCTTGGCCCAGCGGCCGACCCAGCCCATCTCGTCGAGCCGGTCGGTCTGGATCGGCCGGCGAGGGAACGCCGCCGCCGCCCGCGGCGCCCGGGCCGCCGCGCCCGAGAGGTCCGCGCCCGAGCAGAAGCCCTTGCCGGCGCCGGTGATGATCGCCGCGCGCACCGTATCGTCCTCATGCGCGCGCCTCGACCGCGGCGTGCACCTCTTCGCGCACCGCCTGGCCGATGGCGTTCAGCCGCTCCGGCCGGTTCAGCGTGATGATCGCGACCGGGCCGCGGGTCTCGTAGAGGATGGCTTCGTAAGTCATGGCGTTGCTCCCAATGGGTTCGCTTGAAAATGCGCTTGGATTTTGTGGTTTTGCCGCACTGAAAGCCCTTCGCCAGCGGCTCGCAAGCGACGATTGCCGGCCGCCGGGTCAAGGCGCATAGAGCGCAGCCTCGACGAAGCGAGGGGGAGGGACGGGCGATGGAGATCAACGGCGTCGCGCACATCTTCGTCACGGCCGGCGACTTCGAGACCTCGAAGGCCTTCTACATGAAGCTGCTGCCGTTCCTGGGCCTGAAGGAAGTGATGAACGCGGCCGGCGTCTACTACTGCGTCGGCGGGCGCACCGGCTTTGCGGTGCGCGCGCCGTCGCCCGGAGCACGCCGGCGAGCGGTTCGTGCAGAACCGGGTCGGCCTGCACCACGTCTGCTTCCGGGTCCGCGAGCGCGACGAGGTCGACGCAGGTGCCACGACTTCCTGGTCTCGATCGGCGCGACGGTGGTGCACGCGCCGCAGGACGACGACTACGCCCCCGGCTACTACTCGGTGCTGTTCGAGGATCCGGACGGCGTGCGCCTGGAGGTCAACCACGTGCCCGGCCAGGGCCTGCTGACGCCCGGCGGGTCCGGCCACGTCGGCCAGCCGCTGACGCCATGACCAGCCCCTTCTCGCCCATCCAGCTGAGCCGATCGGCCTCGTGCGCGGCGGGCGCGACGAGCCCACCGACGACGACTGGGGCAAGAGCCGCGCGCGGATCGAGCTCGACGCGGCGCGCTTCGGCCCGGAGGCGCTGGCGGGCCTCGGCGGACTTCTCGCACCTCGACGTCATCTTCGTGTTCGACCAGGTCGGCGAGACGCAGATCGAGCATGGCGCGCGCCATCCGCGCGGCCGCGAGGACTGGCCGCTGGTCGGCATCTTCGCCCAGCGCGGCAAGAACCGGCCGAACCGGCTCGGGGTCTGCACCTGCCGCATCGTCGGCGTCGACGGGCTCGCGATCGAGGTCGAAGGCCTGGACGCCATCGACGGCACGCCGGTCGTGGACATCAAGCCCGCCATGCAGGGCTTCCTGCCGCGCGGCGACCGTCCGCGAGCCGGCCTGGGCGGCGGAGATCATGAAGGAGTACTGGTAGGCCCGCCATGACCGACACACTCGAGCGCCCGACGATCAGCGAGGCCGACGAGCAGGCGCTGCTGGATTCCATCGACCGCTGGCTGGAGAAGAAGGTCGCGCCGGTCGCGGCCAAGTACGAGCAGGCCGACGAGTACCCGACCGAGCTGGTGCAGGACATGTGCGAGATGGGCCTGTTCGGGGCGCTGATCGAGCCGCAGTACGGCGGCCTCGGCCTGCCGGCGATCACCTATTCGCGGATCGTCGCGCGCATCTCCGAAGAGTGGATGAGCCTCACCGGCTTCTTCAACAGCCACCTGATGATGGCGCTGATCGTGCAGAAGTTCGGCACGCCGGCGCAGAAGGACCACTGGCTGCCGCAGGTTCGCCACCGGCGAGCTGCGCGGCGGCCTGGCGCTCACCGAGCCCGACGCCGGCACCGACCTGCAGGGCATCCGCACCACCGCCCGGCGCGACGGCGACGTCTACCGGATCAACGGCTCGAAGCTCTGGATCACCAACGCCATCGAGGGCGACATCCTGGCGGTGCTGGTGAAGACCAATCCGGACGCCGAGCCGCGCCACCGCGGCATGTCGATGCTGATCGCGCCGACCCGCGATCCGGAGACGCGCAAGGAGGCGGAAGGCGTCTCGCGCGGCCGCAAGCTGCCGAAGCTCGGCTACCGCGGCATCGACACCGGCGGCGATCTCGCTTCGACGACGCGCCGGTCGACGCCCGGCTGGGGCTGGTCGGCGGCGAGGAGGGCAAGGGCTTCCTGATGGCGACCGGCGGGCTGGAGATCGGCCGCGTCAACGTCGCCGCGCGCGGCGTCGGCATCGCCCGGCGGGCGCTGAAGGAGGCGGTGGCCTACGCCCAGATCCGCACCACCATGGGCAAGCCGATCGCCCAGCACCAGGCGATCCAGCTGAAGCTCGGCGAGATGGCCGCGAAGACCCGCGCCGTCCGAGCTGCTGGTCGAGGACGCCGCCCGCGCCTACGACCGCGGCGGCCGCGTCGACCTGGAGGCCGGCATGGCCAAGTGGTTCGCCACCGAGACCGCCTTCGAGGTCGCCACCGAGTCGATGCGCATCCACGGCGCCTACGGCTACTCGAAGGAGTATCCCGATCGAACGCCTCTACCGCGACGCGCCGCTGCTGATGATCGGCGAAGGCACCAACGAGATGCAGCGCATCATCATCGCCCGCCAGCTGATCGCCCGGAACCCGGTCTGACTTGGCCAGCCGGCCTGCCCCAACTCCGGACGTGTCATCCCCAGAGTGTCATCCCGGAGAGCCCGCCGCAGGCGGACTGGTCCGGGATCTACTTTCGAGCAACGAGACAAGCAGATCCCGGATCTGCGCCGCTGCGCGGCTTGTCCGGGATGACACCGTTGGGGGTCACGTTAAGGGGGCGCGGACCCTCTCCCGAACAAGCGTAGCTGAACGGCCCTTCGCAGCAGGCGTTGTTCCCTCGAACTTTGGGCGGCTGATCCGTCCGGTCGAGAACGAAGGAACATCCGTCATGCTGGGTTGGGCCCTGCTTTTCGCCATTCTCGCGCTGGTCTGCGCGTTTCTGGGCTTTGGCGGCCTGGCGCCGCTGTTCGCCGGGATCGCCAAGATCCTGTTCTTTATCTTCTTGATTCTATTGGTGGTCAGCTTCGTCATCCGGGCGTTGCGCGGGCGCTCCGTGGTCTAGTTGAAAAAAGTTGAAAGCCGCCTGGAACGCATTGCGGCGCGCATCGTTTCTAGGTCTGCGGAGGCGGCGACGCCCCCCCGACTTGAGGCTGACGATAGTCAGCCTGCCGTCTCCGCAACCCCTATCTCGATGATGCGACTGGGGCGGCTTGGGACAAGACCCGAGCCGCCCCTTCTCTTTGTGTACGCCGGAGGCGCCTCGTCCTAACGCGGAGTCCGCGGAGGAGGCGCGGAGTACGCAGAGAGTATGAGCACCTCCGCGACCTCTGCGCCCTCTGTGCGTTGAGACAAGCGCCTGCGGCGCGCGCTACGCCTGCCAGCACCGCTACCGGCGGCCGCGTGGGCGATCGCGGCCTTCCATGAAGGCGCGGATCAGGGTGCCGAGGTAGCCGGGGTTGCGCACCGCCAGGATGCCGGCGGCGATGGCGCCGGCGATGGCGGTGACCGGCTTGGCGCGCACGAAGTCGAAGATGCGGTCGGTGATCGTCTCCGGCTCGCCGGCCTTGCGCGGCGGCGGCCGGCCCTGGCGGGTCAGCAGGAAGCCGATGAGGCCGATCAGGAGCGCCGCGGCGAGCGCGACGATCGCCGCGGCGCCGGCGCGTCCGACGTAGGGCGTCGCCAGCGCGTAGAGCGCGAACGCCAGCGCGACGACGACGATCCCCGCGCTGACCGCGAGCGCCGTCGCGCCGGCCAGAAGGAAGAGCAGCCTTCGGAAGATCACTTTTCGGAGCGGTTGGCCATCAGCAGGCCCAGCAGCAGTCCGACGCCGAGCCCGGTCAGGGTAGCAATCACCGGCCGCTCCTTGATCCGCTCCACGACGTACTTCTGCGCCTCGTCGATCTGCTGGCTGGCGCTCTCGCGGTAGGGCTCGGCGCGGGTCCTGAACTGCTCGACGCCCTCGCGCATCACCTGCTCGATGCGCTTGGCGGTCTCACGGAAGTTGCGGTCGGCCGCGTCGATCGCCTCGTTCAGGCGCGCCTGCGCGCTCTCGGCGGCGTTGTCGACGGCGGCCTTGGCGGCCTTCTTCACCTTGGCGGAGGTCTCGGCGGCCTTGTCGTCGAACGAGTTGGTGTCGACAGTCATGCGGGTTTCTCCGGGGTGCGAGCGCGACGCGAGAATTAGCGACAACGCCCAAACGCTTGCCTAACGGCGGGCGTTCCGGCGGCGTCCGTTGACCTTCGACTATAGACGCAAAGGCGACGCTCGGCGATCCCGCCAGCCGCGTTTGATCGCTCGCCACGCTGGGGTGAGCGCCCTATGCTGGCGAGTATGGAGGAAGGCGCCCGCCCAACGCGCAACGCCGCCGACCAGCTGGCGCTCGAGCAGGAGCGCGCCAGCCTCGCCCTGGACGCCGCCCAGATGGGCGAGTTCGAGTGGGAGATGGAGGAGGACCGGCTGATCATCTCGCCGCGGATGGCGGCGATCACCGGGCTGCCGGCCGGCTCGATGCCGGCCGAGGGCGGCGCCGCCGTCTACCGCTACGTGCACCCGGACGACGCCGAGGCGCTGCGCGAGAAGGTCACCGAGGGCCTCCTGTTCCAGGGCCGCTTCGAGGTCGAGTACCGGATGGTGCGGCCGGACGACGGGCGGGTGCTCTACATGTACAGCGCCGGCGTCGCGCCGCAGACCGCCCGGGGCGCCGGGCGCCGCGTGATCGGCGTCGTGCGCGACATCAGCGAGCGCCACGCCGCGGACGACGCGCGCAACGCGCTGGTCGCCGAGCTGGACCACCGGGTGAAGAACGTGCTGGCCTCGGTGCAGTCGCTGGCGGCGCAGTCGGCGCGCAAGACCACCTCGCTCGACGCCTTCCTGAAGACCTTCGCCGGGCGGCTGGAGGCGATGGCCTCGGCCCACACGCTGCTGACCGCCACCCGCTGGCGCGGCGCCGAGATCGGCAACATCGCCGCCGCCGAGCTTGGCGGCCTGGCCCCCGGTCAGGCGCGCTGGTCGGGGCCGGAGATCCTGCTCAATCCCAGGGCCACCAACGCGCTGACCCTGGCTTTGCATGAGCTCGCCACCAACGCGGTGAAGTTCGGGGCGCTCTCCGCCGAGACCGGCCGCGTCGAGGTGATGTGGACGCGGCGCGCCGGCGGCGGCTTCGAGCTGACCTGGACCGAGCGCGGCGGGCCTTCGGTCGCCGCGCCGACGCGGCGCGGCTTCGGCTGGACGCTGCTGGAGCGGGTCACCGGCCGCGAGCTCGGCGGCGAGGCGCGCATGGAGTTCGCCCCGGCCGGCGTGCGCGTGACGATCACCGCCGACGCCACCGCGCTCGCCCGCATCGAGGCGCCGCCCAAGCCCGAGGCGGCGGCCAAGGCGGCCGAGCCGGAGACCCGGGACGGCGCCTCCTCGGGCCTGGTCACGGCCGACGCGGTGCGGGGGCGGCGCATCCTGATCGTCGAGGACGCGGTGCTGCTGGCGCTGGAGCTGGAGGCCGGCCTGACCGAGGCCGGCGCCAAGGTGGTCGGCGTCGCCGCCGACGTCGACGAGGCGCTGCGGCTGGCCGCCACCCCGTTCGACGTCGCGGTGCTCGACGCCAACCTCAACGGCGTGGCGGTGACGCCGGTGGCCGAGGCGCTGCGCAAGATGGGCCGCCCGTTCATCTTCGCCACCGGCTACGGCGACGCCGCGCCGGCGCCCGAAGGCTTCAACGCCCCCGTGGTCCGCAAGCCCTACAACGTCGCCCAGATCGCCGCCGCCGTCGCCGAGGCGCTGGAACGCGTGGCGTAAGGAGAAACGCGCGTTCTCTTCCCCCTCCGGGGGAAGCGCCGTCCCGACGGGGGCGGCGCAGGGGGCCTCGGGCGCCCAATCGGCGCTCAGCTCACCGCAAAATCACCGCAAACAACGGTCCCCCGGCCCAGCCGGCGGCGCAGATTTGTCGTGCAATCTCAGACTAGCGCCGTTGACCGTAAATCGCCGTTGATAACGGCCCCCCGCTCATGGCGCCGGGCGCCGGCTGGCGTTCAGGTGGCTTGACGATTTCAAAGACCGATGGCCGGGCAAGAAAGCACGGCGCCCCGGTAGTTACTCATCGTAATGACCGCGCGCAAGGGGGGGCCAAAAAAAGTCCTTCACCCACACCCGTCATGGCCGGGCGCAAGTCCCGGCCACCCATGAACACGGAGCCAGCCATGGCCGCGCTCTGGCGCGGCCACTCGCAAGATCGTGTGCTTGGGTCGCCGGGACTGACGCCCGGCGATGACGGGCTTAGGGGGGCTGAGGCGAGCGACGCCGTGCCGTCGTTCGCCTGGCGGAGCGTGATTCCGAGGCGCCGGTCCGCGTCAAGGACCGCCCCGGAGGGGGCGGCCGCGAAGCGGCGGCGCTCCGCGCCGTCCTTGACCCGGCCCGGACCTCGGAAAGAATGCCGTCCAAGCGATCGACAGCGAAGTCTGACCGTCGCCGGCTTGTGGCCAGCTCGCCACTGCCGAAGCGACCGTAACCCGCCAAGCATCACGCCCCAACGTTGGCCGCCACTGTCCTATTGGGATCTCTGAGCGGGGCTCGCTGAGAGCGCCGCCACGATCGCTTCGCGCCAATTGTCAGCCGCGAGTTCGAGGCGCAGCGAACGTCCGAGCAGCAACTTGTCCGCAAATTATCTTCTCGGCGTGGCCGAAGAACCCAGATGGACCAAGATCATCCACCCGCCTCCAGGGTCTTTCGTAGGGGAGATCGTCCACAACGCGAAATCCTTCGTCGTACGCCGTTATCGTCTCCAAAGTGAACGTGGCGCCGAGACAGTCAAAGCCATACTCCCACGCAGTATACTTGACTCGATGCCCTCTGATCTCCTTCGGCGTCGCGAGAGCCGCGTACATTGCGACGTGTCGCACCCCCGAAGAATCGGCTCTTACGGAATCGAAGTCGATCACGTGCGCGATGCCTGCGTTTGGGAGGAGGCGAAAGTCGGCTGCTGAGGCGGCGGCGCACGCGACGCCAGCGATCACGAAGGCCGCGAAGACTGCGTGGATACCGACCGCTGCTCTTTCGCGCCTATTGTAGTCGCCTAATGACACGGTGCTCCCTTGTGCAGATCTGGAGAGCTTAGAGCGCTGCCGTCAAGGCCCCGCTCTCTCGCCCAGTTGACGAACGCAGCGCGCGCGCCATTCCGGAAACAAAATGGCCGGGGACACGCCCCGGCCATCTCGCAATCCGTCGAAACAGCAGAAGCCCTTAAGCCTCCACCGTCTCCTTGGCCGGCTCGTGCGCCGAGAGGTCTTCGCCGGTTTCCTGGTCGACGACCTTCATCGACAGGCGGACCTTGCCGCGGTCGTCGAAGCCCAGCAGCTTGACCTTCACCATCTGGCCTTCCTGCAGCACGTCGGAGACCTTGTTGACGCGCTGGTTGGCGATCTGGCTGACGTGCACCAGGCCGTCCTTGGCGCCGAAGAAGTTCACGAAGGCGCCGAAGTCGACGATCTTCACCACCTTGCCGTCGTAGATCTGGCCGACCTCGGGCTCCGAGGCGATCGACTTGATCCAGTCGACCGCGGCCTTGATCTTCGAGGCCTCGGAGGCCGAGACCTTCACCTGGCCGTCGTCGTTGATGTCGACCTTGGCGCCGGTCTTCTCGACGATCTCGCGGATCACCTTGCCGCCCGAGCCGATCACTTCGCGGATCTTGTCGGTGGGGATGGTGATGGTCTCGATCTTCGGGGCGTACTCGCCGATCTCCTCGCGGGCGCCGGTGATGGCCTTGGCCATCTCGCCGAGGATGTGCAGGCGCCCGTCCTTCGCCTGGGCGAGGGCCTTCTTCATGATCTCCTCGGTGATGCCGGCGATCTTGATGTCCATCTGCAGCGAGGTGATGCCGTCGGCGGTGCCGGCGACCTTGAAGTCCATGTCGCCCAGGTGGTCCTCGTCGCCGAGGATGTCGGAGAGCACCGCAAAGCCGTCCGGCTCCAGGATCAGGCCCATCGCGATGCCGCTGACCGGCTTCTTGATCGGCACGCCCGGCGTCCATCAGCGCCAGCGACGCGCCGCAGACCGTCGCCATCGACGAGGAGCCGTTCGACTCCAGGATCTCCGAGACGATCCGCAGCGTGTAGGGGAACTCCTCGGCGCTCGGCAGCAGCGGGCGGATCGCCCGCCAGGCCAGCTTGCCGTGGCCGACGTCGCGGCGGCTCGGCGCGCCCATGCGGCCCGTCTCCCCGACCGAGAACGGCGGGAAGTTGTAGTGCAGCATGAACGGCTCGTAGTACTTGCCGTCGAGCGCATCGATCAGTTGCTCGTCGTCGCCGGTGCCGAGCGTGGCGACCACCAGGGCCTGGGTCTCGCCGCGCGTGAAGAGCGCCGAGCCGTGGGCCCGCGAGAGCACGCCGACTTCCGAGACGATCGGGCGGACCTTGTCGACCGCGCGCCCGTCGATGCGCATGCCGGTGTCGAGGATGTTGCGGCGCACGACGTCGGCTTCCAGCTCCTTGAAGACGTCGCCGAACTTGTTCGGGTCGATGCCGCTGGGGTTGGCTTCCGACTTGCCGAGCGCGGCCAGCGCCTTCTCGCGCGCCGCCTCGACGGCGTGGTGACGCTCGCCCTTGGCGACGATCTTGAAGGCCGCGGCCAGGTCGGCGCCGATCAGCTTCTTGGCCTCGGCTTTCACCGCGTCGGTGTCGTCGACGGCGAAGTCGAACGGCTCCTTGGCCGAATGCTCGGCCAGCTCGATGATCGCCTCGATCACCTGCTTGTTGGCCTCGTAGGCGAACATCACGCCGCCGAGCACCTCTTCCTCGCTCAGCTCCTTGATCTCGGATTCGACCATCATCACCGCGTCGTCGGTCGAGGCGACGACGAGGTCCATGCGGTTGGCGGCGTCCTTCACCTGGTCGGTGGTGGGGTTCAGCACGTACTGGCCGTCGATGAAGCCGACGCGCGCGCCGGCGATCGGCCCCATGAACGGCGCGCCGGAGACCACCAGCGCGGCCGACGCGGCGATCATCGCGACGATGTCCGGATCGTTCTCGAGGTCGTGGGCGAGCACCGTCGCCACCACCTGCACCTCGTTCTTGAAGCCCTTGACGAACAGCGGGCGGATCGGACGGTCGATCAGGCGGCTGGTCAGCGTTTCCTTCTGCGAGGGCGCGCCCTCGCGGCGGGGGAAGGAGCCGGGGATCTTGCCGGCGGCGTAGAACTTCTCCTGGTAGTTCACGGTCAGCGGGAAGAAGTCCTGACCGGCCTTGGCGCTCTTGGCGTAGACGGCGGTGGCCAGCACCATGGTCTCGCCGTAGGTGGCCAGCACCGCGCCGTCGGCTTGACGGGCCATGCGGCCGGTTTCGAGCGTCAGGCGGCGGCCGCCCCACTCGATGCTCTTACGTTTGATATCGAACATTGATTGTCTTTCTTTCGTGTCCCGAAGGCCCATTCCCTCAGGGTGCGGACAGGGGCGGAACGGCTATCTCGCTTGCGGATCCGGGAGTCCTCTCCATCGCGACAGGCGGATGAGGACCATAGCTGCAGCCCTCGGCGTACGTTGCGGGCGACACTTCGCCCGGCTTTCACGTCCCGGTCCGCGGCCTGTCAGGGCAGGGCGGGACGATTCTCGAATATTGGCGCCTTCGCTTAGAAAACGCGAACGTCCGTCGTGCGCCTATCCGGCGCGCGTCTCTCTGCGGCCAACCGTATCGCGGATGCCCAATGCCTTGATGAGCGCCTGATAACGGTCCTCATCGGACTTCTTCAGGTGCCCAAGCAGCGAGCGGCGCTGGGAGACGAGCTTCAGGAGCCCGCGGCGCGAGTGGTTGTCCTTCTTGTGCGTCTTGAAGTGTTCGGTGAGGTTCGCGATCCGCTCGGAGAGGATCGCCACCTGGACTTCGGCGGACCCGGTGTCCGCTTCGCCGCGGGCATGGGTGTGGATGAGCTCAGCCTTGCGTTCGGCCGTGATCGACATCGGATGTTCTCCGCTCAGCGATGGAAGACGCGCACCGGGTTGAGCCGTCCCGCACGCATCTCGCAGAGCGCCACGATCGTCCCTCCCTCGAATGCGGCGACGGTGCGCGAGCCTTCACTGAGGCTCGCCTTCAACGCCTCCGCCTGCCGGGGAAGAAGGACGACCGATCGTCCCTGCGTCAGCCTGAAGGCGTCTTCTTGGGTCAAGGCCAGGGCCGGGATGTCGTCCAGCGCGGTCTCGACCGGAAGCAAGACCTCCGGGCGGGCGCCGCTATTGCACAATTCCTCCAGCTTTTCCAGGCCTATCGCCCGGTCCTCGCTCAGCGGCCCGACCCGGGTGCGACGAAGCGCGCTGACGTGGGCGCAGGCGCCCAGCGCCGCCGCCAGGTCGCGCACCAGCGCCCTGACGTAGGCGCCCTTGCCGCAGTCCAGCTCCAGCTCGACGTGGTCGGCGTCCGGCTGGCCGACCACCTCGATGCGGTGGACGGTGACCGGGCGCGGCTCCAGCGTCAGCTCGACGCCTTCGCGCGCCAGGTCATAGGCGCGCTCGCCCTCCACCTTCACCGCCGAGAAGGCCGGCGGGACCTGCTGGATCTCGCCGACGAACGCCGGCAGCGCCGCCTCGACCTCGGCGCGCGTGGGCCGCACGTCGGACGTCGCGGTGACCGCGCCTTCGCGGTCGAAGCTGGCGGTGGTGCTTCCCCCAAGCGATGGTGAAGCGGTAGGTCTTGCCGGCGTCCATCAGGAACGGGACGGTCTTGGTCGCCTCGCCCAGCGCGATCGGCAGGATGCCGGTCGCCAGCGGATCGAGCGTGCCGGCGTGGCCGGCCTTCTGCGCGTTGAACGCGCGCCGCACCCGCCCGACCGCCTGCGTCGAGGTGATATCCAGCGGCTTGTCGAGGGCAGACCCAGCCCGAAACGGCCTCGCCCTTGCGGCGGCGGGCCATCTAGCTCTCGCCCCACTTCCCGCTCATCCCGGCCAGGGCCGGGACCCAGGAAAGAGCCGGTTGCAGAGTGCGAACCTGGCCGGCGTGGCGTGCGCCGCAGGCGCTTAGTCCTAACGCCGAGATCGCAGAGAAGGCGCAGAGGACGCGGAGGGGCTCGCTATCTCTGCGAACTCCGCGCCTCCTCCGCGGACTCTGCGTTGAGACTAAAGGCCTGCGGCGCACTCGAACTGGCAGTCGTAGCGCGTGCGGCCGGCTCTTTCCTGGGTCCCGACCTTGGCCGGGATGAGCGGGTTGGGGGGCCATGGCTCTAGCTCTCCCCTTCCACGTCCCGCCGGACGCGGGGGTCGGACAAGAGGCGGTTCATCTTCTCGGCGACGTCGAAGCTCTCGTCGTGGACGAACTTCAGGTCCGGGGTGAAGCGCAGGTCGATCCTGTGGCCGAGACGGCCGCGCAGGAAGCGCGCGACGCGGTTCAGCCCCGCCGTCACCTCGGCCGCGTGCGCGCCGCCCAGCGGCTCGGCGAAGCAGACCGCATGCCGCAGGTCTGGGCTCATGCGCACCTCGGTGATCGTCACCGAGACGCCGGTGAGCGCCGGGTCCTGCAGGTCCTCCTCGCGCAGGATCTCCACCAGCGCGTGGCGGACCAGCTCGCCGGCGCGCAGCTGCCTCTGGCTGGGGCCGCGGGCGGCGGTGTGGCGCTGGGGATGGTGCGTAGGGCGGGGCATCGTGGCTTCGGTTCGTGGACCCCCCTCGTCGTCCCGGTCCCGGGACGACGCCTCCCCCAAAGGGGGAAGAGAAGGCCGGCTCGGACGGCTCGCGCGGGGAGGCGGGCTCATAGGCGCAGCGCCGCGCCAAGTCCAGCGTCGCGGATGCAGTCGCCTCGCTGCGCCGCTTTCGACAGAGCCCGCCGGCCTCTGCTAAGGGGAGGCGTCATGACGGACCGCTTCACCCAAGAGCATATCGACGCCTGGCGCCGCGACGGCGCGGTGCTGATCCCGAACTTCTTCACCGCCGCCGAGGTGGCCGCGGTGCAGGCCGACTACGCCCGCGTCTTCGACCGCGCCGGCGCCCCCGAGACGACGGACAGGGCGGCGCTGGTGAAGAAGAAGGACGGCGAGATCGGCAAGTTCAATCCGGCCCAGTTCGCCAGCATCCAGGTGCTGCCGCTGGACTGCTCGCCGGCGCTGAACCTGATCGGCGTGCACCCGGCGCTGATCGACTTCTCGAAGCGCGCGATGGCCTGCGACGAGGTGCAGGTCTACCAGTGCCAGGCCTGGGCGAAATTCACCGGCGACGCCGACTACGACCAGCCGTTCCACTGCGACTATCTCAACCACACGCTGACCGCGCCGTCCGACGTGCCCCGGCACAACTCGGTGACCTTCATCTGCCTCTTCAGCGACGTCACCGAGGCGCACGGTCCGACCCACTACGTGACGCGGCCGGACGCGGCGAAGATCGCCGGTCCGGAGGCGACGCTGACCGGCGCGCCGGGCCTGCAGGCGGCGCTTGTCGGAGCATGCGCGCTCGGCCGCCGGCCCGGCCGGCAGCCTCTTCGTCTACGGCATCGACATCTGGCACCGCGGCACCAACCTCACCGCGCCCGGCGGCCACCGCTACGTGATGACGACCTGCTTCAAGGACGCGCAGAACACCTCGATCGCCTTCACGGCCTGGCAGTTCCACCACATGAAGCCCTGGCGCAACATCATCGAGCACGGCACGCCCGAGCAGCTGGCCTGCTTCGGCGTGCAGAAGCCGGGCGACCCCTACTGGACCGAGCTGACCCTGGCGCGCGCCCAGGCCCGCTATCCGGGCTGGGACCTGACGCCCTGGCGCGAGGCGATGGCCGCCCGCGAAGCGTCAGAGGCCGCCGCGTAGCTTCAGGTCCAGCACGAGGCCGGCCGGAACGATGTCCAGCACCGGCGTCGTCGGCACGCCAGCGGCGGCGAGCAGCTCGGACGTCCACTGATTGCAGTCGTGGAACGCGTTGAAACCCTCGCGGCTGGCGAAGAAGGCCTCGCCGGGCTGGCGGGGAACCGGCTGCGCGATCGGCGCGCCCGACGGCCCGCGCGCAAGGCTGCGCTCGACGCGCGCCATCACGGCGGTCAGCCCGGCGCTGGAAAGGAAGATGCGGTGGACGCCGGTGCGCCAGACCTGGTCCGGCCGCGCCGGCACGCCCTCCAGATGCACGGTGGTCGGCCGCCCGCCGAGCGCGGCGCGCGCCGCATCGCCGAGCCGCCCCTGCCAGGGCGTGGTCGCCTCGTAGAACTTCGCATCGCCCCAGCCCACCATGATCCAGTCGTCGGCGCTGGTCGCTGCGGCGGCGGCAGCGAGCGGGCCCCCACGCGCCAAGATCGGGTACCGGGGCAGGACGAGGTCGGTGTGGAAGCCATTGTCGATCAGATAGACAACCTGCACGACGCCGCCCTTCGGCGGATAGAGGCTCGGATCACCGGATCGCGCGGTGGCGAGCGTGAGGACGAGCAGAAGAAGGATGGCGATCGCCGCGATCCCGCCCGGGCGACGCCCGCGCATCGGTGGTTCCTAGCTCAGCTCATGCCCGCGGCAGCGCGGGCCGCATTGTTGAACCACGAAAAACACGAAAAGCACGAACAGCACGAACAGCTACAGTGTCATCCCGGAAGCGAGCGTAGCGAGCTGTCCGGGATCTGCTTCCATCGCGGGCGCAAAGCAGATCCCGGACGACTCCGCTTCGCGGGTCTCCGGGATGACAAGGTGGGTAGGATCGGACGTTCGTGTTTTTCGTGGTTCGCTCGGTCCGCTCCAGAAGACGGCCGCTCACTTCCAGATCGGCTTTCCTTTCCCCGGCAGCCCCAGACGCGGCCACTTCTCGGTGACCGTTTCGATCACTGCGTCGTCCATGCGGATCAGGCGGCCCCAGTCGCGGTGGGTCTCGGGCGGCCATTTGTTGGTCGCGTCGAGGCCGATCTTGGAGCCGAGGCCGCTCTCGGGCGAGGCGAAGTCGAGGTAGTCGATCGGCGTGCCTTCCACGAGCGTGATGTCGCGGGCCGGGTCCATGCGGGTGGAGATCGCCCACATCACGTCCTTCCAGTCGCGGGCGTCGACGTCGTCGTCCACCACGATCACCCACTTGGTGTACATGAACTGGCGAAGGTAGCTCCAGACGCCCATCATCACGCGCTTGGCGTGGCCGGGGTAGGCCTTCTTCATCGAGACCACGGCGATGCGGTAGCTGCAGCCTTCCGGCGGCAGCCAGAAGTCGACGATCTCCGGGAACTGGCCTTTGAGCAGCGGGACGAACACCTCGTTCAGCGCCTCGCCCAGCACCGACGGCTCGTCGGGCGGCCGGCCGGTATGGGTGGTGAGGTAGATCGGGTCGCGCCGCATGGTGATGGCGGTCACCTGGAACACCGGGAACGGCTCGACGGCGTTGTAGTAGCCGGTGTGGTCGCCATAGGGACCCTCGTCGGCGTAGTCGTCGAGCAGCACCTCGCCCTCGATCACCATCTCGGCCTGGGCGGGGACCAGCAGCGGCTGGGTCTTGGCGGGGACCAGCTCCACGGGCGCGCCGCGCAACAGGCCGGCGAACTGGTACTCCGAGAGGGTGTCCGGCACGGGCGTGACGGCCGCCAGGATGGTCCCCGGATCGGCGCCGATCACCGCGCAGGCCGGCAGCGGCTCGCGCTTGCCGGCGCCCTTCCAGCGCCGGTGGTGCTGGGCGCCGCCGCGGTGGGCGAGCCAGCGCATGATCGTGCGGTCCTTCCCGGTCACCTGCATGCGGTAGATGCCGAGGTTGAAGTCGTCCTCGCGGCTGGCAGACGGCCCCTTGGTGACCACCAGCGGCCAGGTAATCAGCGGCGCGGGCTCGCCGGGCCAGCAGGTCTGCACCGGCAGCTTGGAAAGGTCGATGTCGGCGCCCGGTCCACACCACCTGCTGCACCGGCGCCCGCGTCACCGTCTTCGGCCGCATGTCCATCACCGTGCGGGCGAGCGGCAGCAGCTCCAGCGCCTCCTTCATCCCGCGCGGCGGCTCGGGCGAGCGCAGGAACGCCAGCAGCTCGCCGACCTCGCGCAGGTCCGCGGCGCTGGTGCGGCCCTTGCCCTGCAGCGTCACCCCCATGGCGACGCGCTTGACCGTGCCGAACAGGTTGGCGAGGCAGGGGATCGTCGAGATCGACCCGTCCGCGCGCACCGGCTTTTCGAACAGCACCGCCGGCCCGCCGGTGCTGAGCAGCCGCGTGCAGATCTCGGTGATCTCGAGCGTCGTCCTGACCGGCTCGGCGACCCGCACCAGCTCGCCCTCGGCCTCGAGCTTGGCGATGAACTCCCTCAGCGACCGATAGGCCACCACCCCTCCCGCTCTTCCCCGCGAAAGCGGGGACCCAGGTTTTTTGACCACGAACCTCACGAACCTCACGAACGGTCCGGTCTAGCCGCGGTCAGCGCATCCTGTTCGTGTGGTTCGTGAGGTTCGTGGTCAATACTTCACACGTCCGAAGCCGCCCCGGCGCATGACAAAAAGCCTGGGTCCCCGCTTTCGCGGGGAAGAGCGGTGGAGGGTGCTACGCCGCCGCCGGCTGCCCGAGCTTGCGGGTGCCGGCCGACGCCGGCTTCAGCGGATCGATGACGAAGCGGACCGGCATGTAGCTCCAGTTGGCCAGGATCCAGGTGGCCGGCAGGTGGTTGCTGACGGTGAGCGTCGGCGCGCCGAAGGCGGCGATGTCGAGCGTGTGGTAGTGCGCCGGCCCGCGCCGCGCTTCCTTGATCTGGAACTCGAACTCCTCGGCGATCAGCGTCGGCGCGCCGTCCAGCGCGGCCAGCACGCTGTTCTGCACGTGCAGCACGTCGACGCCGGCGATCTGGGTGGGGTTCTCGATCACCGCGTCGAGCGCTGTCCGGCCGCCGCAAACCACCGTCGCCTCGAAGCCGAAGTGGCGCTTCTTCAGCGACACCGTCTCGGCCACCTTGAGCCGCTTGCCGTAGCCGTTCTCCAGCCAGGCCGAGACCTGCTCGTTGTCGGTGAAGCCGCCCAGGATGTAGCCGACGTAGTGGTTGGTGGCGCGCGCGTGCAGGCGCAGCTCGGCCGTGGTGAAGGGGCCGAACGGGCTGTCGGCATGCTTGCGCAGGATCAACGAGCAGTAGGTCGGAAACGGCGGGTGCAGCGCCGCCGGCAGCGCCGCGATCGCCGCCTCGGAGAGCACCTCGAACGTGAAGGCGAGCACTTGCGCGTTCTCGAGCTCGATGCGGTCCTCGGCGAGCGCCTTGATGACCGGCAGGCCCTCGGCCTTGGGCTTGTAGCCTCCGAAGATGGGCATGGCGCTTTCCCCTACTCGGCCGCGACCGGCGTCTTCGGCTTGGCCGCGGTTTCCTTGAAGTGCGGCATCACCTCCTTGGCGAAGAGCCTGAGCGACGCCAGCACCTCGGCCTGGGGCACCGTCTCCAGCGCGTTCAGCAGGAAGTTGACGCAGTCGATGCCGGTGGATTCCCAGTTCTTCAGAACCTCGGTGATCCGCTTCGGATCGCCGACCGCCAGGCCCGGCGGCGGCCCGGGCATCTCGCCCGGCACCGCGGACTGGCGGCGCACCTGCGGCAGCAGGCCGAAGCTGCCGTAGGAGGGCGAGGCATAGACCTCGCGCGCCGACACCAGCTGCGCGGCGGCGTAGCCGAACGTGCCGGAGAGCCGCAGGCCCGTCTGCTGGCCGACCTTGTTGTCCTCGTGGCAGTAGAGGAAGTTGACGGTGGCGACCTGGTCGTTGACCGCGCCGGCCGGCTCGCAGGTCTGCAGCACCTTCTTGTAGCCCTTCACCCGCCGCTCCTGCTCGGCGAAGTCGTTGAAGGTGAGGCCGAGCGCGCCGATGCCGTGCTCGGCGGCGTCGATCTCGGTGCCGGGGCTGGTCACCGCCACCCACATCGGCGGGTGCGGCTTCTGGTAGGGCTTCGGGATCACCGCCCGCTCGGGCATCGAGAAGCAGACGCCGTCATGGGCGTAGCGCTCGTTCATCCACATCTTCGGCAGCGCGCGGACGATCTCGGCCCAGGTCGCCTTGGTGAGGTCCGGGTTGGCGCGGAAGCCGCCGAGCTCGGTCCAGGTGGCGCTGCGGCCGGTGCCGACGTCGAGCCGCCCGTTCGAGACCAGGTCGAGCACCGCGGAGCGCTCGGCGATGCGGATCGGGTGGTTGATCTCCGGCACGCAGACGTTGATGCCGTGGCCGACCCGGATGCGCTCGGTCTTCGCCGCCACCGTCGCCAGGAAGATCTCCGGCGCCGAGCAGTGCGAGTATTCCTCCAGGAAGTGGTGCTCGACCGCCCAGACGTGGTCGAAGCCGAGCTGGTCGGCGAGCACGCACTGCTCGATGCAGTTGGCGTAGACCTGCCGCTCGGTCTCCGGCCCCCAGGGCCTGGGCACGCTGATCTCGTAGAAGATGCCGAACTTCATGGGTCCCTCCCACCTTCGGTCGTTGTCGGAAGTTGTGACCCGAACGCGCCGCCTGGCAAGCATTCCGCGAGGTGAGCTTCACCCTCACGAACGCGCGAGGGACGGTTGGACCCGCGTGTTTTGGCCACGGAAAACACGGAAAACACGGAAGGTCGTCCAACCCACTTTGTCATCCCGGAAGCGAGCGCAGCGAGCTGTCCGGGATCTGCTTCTTGCGTCGGCGCTCAGTAGATTCCGGACGACTCCGCTTCGCGGGTCTCCGGGATGACGATGTTGGATTGGGCTCGTCCGTGTTTTCCGTGTTTTCCGTGGTTCCCTTTCGCCCTCTGGCTTAGCCGGGCGCTCTGACCTACCTACGCGCCGATGGTTCAGGCCAAGATCTGCGGACTTTCGACGCCCGGAGACGGTGGCCGCGGCGGTGGCCGGGCGGGCGGCCTATGTCGGCTTCAATTTCTTCGAGAAGAGCCCGCGCTACGTGTCGCCGCAGGCGGCGGCGCGGCTCGCGGCGCCGGTTCGGGGCAAGGCGAAGATCGTCGCGGTGACGGTCGATCCTTCCGACGCGCTGCTGCGCGAGATCACCGAGGCGCTGCGGCCGGACTTCATCCAGCTGCACGGGCGCGAGACGCCGGCCCGGGTGCGCGAGGTCGGCATGCGCACCGGCGCGGGGACCATCAAGGTGATCCCGATCGGCGAGGAAGCCGATCTCGCCAGGCTCGCCGAGTTCGAGGCGGTCGCCGACCACCTGATGCTCGACGCCAAGGCGCCGCCGGGCGCGGACCGGCCGGGCGGGCTGGGGGTCCCGTTCGACTGGTCGCTGACCTACGGCCGCAAGTTCGCGCGGCCGTGGCTGCTGGCCGGCGGGCTCGACCCCTACAACGTGGTCGAGGCGGTGCGGCTCTCGGGCGCGCCGATCGTCGACGTTTCCTCTGGCGTGGAGCGCGGGGCCGGACTAAAGGACCCGGCTCTCATCGAGGCCTTCCTGCAGGCGGCCGCTCGCGCCTGACTTACAGACGTGAACAAGCCCCTGACTCCCAACGACTATTCGGCCTATCCCGACGCCGCCGGCCGCTTCGGCGACTACGGCGGCCGCTATGTCGCCGAGACGCTGATGCCGCAAGGTGCTGGCGCTGGAGACCGCCTGGCGCGAGGCGAAGGCCGATCCGGCCTACCAGCGCGAGCTGGCTTCGGAGCAGAAGCACTACATCGGCCGACCGAGCCCGATCTACTTCGCCAGGCGGCTCTCCGAGCACCACGGCGCGCGCATCTGGCTGAAGCGCGAGGAGCTGAACCACACCGGCTCGCACAAGATCAACAACTGCATGGGCCAGATCCTGCTGGCGATGCGGATGGGCAAGACGCCGCATCATCGCCGAGACCGGCGCCGGCCAGCACGGGGTCGCCACCGCCACCGTCTGCGCCCGCTACGGGCTGCCCTGCGTGGTCTACATGGGCGCGGTCGACGTCGAGCGGCAGGCGCCCAATGTGGCGCGCATGAAGCTGCTGGGCGCGGAGGTGCGGCCGGTCACCAGCGGCTCGGCCACGCTCAAGGACGCCACCAACGAGGCGCTGCGCGACTGGGTGACCAACGTCGAGGACACCTTCTACATCATCGGCTCCGTGGTCGGGCCGCACCCCTATCCGGAGATGGTGCGCGACCTGCAGCGGGTGATCGGCGAGGAGGCGCGCGAGCAGATCCTGGCCGAGGAGGGCCGGCTGCCGGACGCCGCGGTGGCCTGCGTCGGCGGCGGCTCCAACGCCATCGGCCTCTTCCACCCGTTCCTCGACGACGACGTGCAGCTCTTCGGCGTCGAGGCGTCGGGCCACGGGATGACGAGCGGCCTGCACGCCGCGGCGATCAACGGCGGGCGGCCGGGCGTGCTGCACGGCAACCGCACCTACCTCTTGCAGGACGCCGGCGGCCAGATCACCGAGGCGCACTCGATCTCCGCCGGCCTCGACTATCCGGGCATCGGCCCCGAGCACGCCTTCCTGCACGACGTCGGCCGCGTCACCTACCTGACCGCCACCGACGAGGAGACGCTGGAGGCGTTCCGGCTGCTCTCGCGGCTGGAGGGCATCCTGCCGGCGCTGGAATCGGCCCACGCGCTCGCCCGGCTCGGCGACGTGGCGAAGATCGTCGGGCCGGACGGGATCATCGTGCTCGGCCTCTCCGGCCGCGGCGACAAGGACCTCGACACGGTCGTGGCGCGCACGGGCTCCGGCGCGTGACGGTGCGCGTCTCGACGCGCGGTTCGCCGCAGCTGAAGCGCGAGGGCCGCGCGGGGTTCGTGGCCTATGTGATGGCCGGCGACCCCGACGCCGGAGACCTCGCTGGCGGTGCTGAAGGGGCTGCCGGCGGCCGGCGCCGACATCATCGAGCTGGGCTTTCCGTTCTCCGATCCGATGGCCGACGGTCCGGCGATCCAGCGCGCGGCGCTGCGCGCGCTGGAGGCCGGCATGACGCTCGGCGGAACGCTTGGCCTCGCCAGGCGTTTCCGTGAGGGCGATGCGACCACGCCGCTGGTGCTGATGGGCTACCTGAACCCGATCCTCTCCTACGGCCTCGAGGCGCTTCGCGACCGACGCCGCGGACGCCGGCGTCGACGGCCTGATCATCGTCGACTGCCCGCCCGAGGAGGCCGATCCGGTGCTGGCGGCGTTCGACCCGCTCGGCCTGGCGCTGATCCGCCTCGCCACCCCGACCACCGACGATGTCCGCCTGCCGACGGTGGTCCGGCGCACCTCGGGCTTCGTCTACTACGTCTCGGTGGCCGGGGTGACCGGCGTGAAGGCGGCCGACGCGCAGGCGGTGGCGCCGGCGGTGGCGCGGGTCCGCGCCGCCTCCGGCCTGCCGGTGGCGGTGGGTTTCGGCATCCGCACGCCCGATCAGGCGGCGGCGGTGGCCCGGGTGGCGGACGCCGCGGTGGTCGGCACCGCGCTGGTCGATGCGGTCGCCGACGCGGTCGCACAGAACCGTGATCCCGTCGCAAAAGTTTTGGAAACGGCGGCGGCGCTCGCTAAAGCCGTGCGGTCCGCGCGGGCTGCTACAGGGGTTGTGTAGGGCTCGGCATGGCTTTGGCTGACGACAAGCGCAACAGGCCGGTCCGCAATCCGCCCGCCACCACGGGGCGCGAGCGCGGCGGCTGGCTGGCCAAGATCGCGCCGGGCGTGCGCAAGCTGGTCGCCAAGCGCGAGACGCCCGAGAACCTCTGGGTCAAATGCCCCGACACCGGGGAGATGATCTACCGGCCGGACCTGGAGGCCGCGCTCTGGGTCACGCCGGCCGGGCGGCACATGCGGATCAGCCCCGAGCTGCGCTTCGCCTACACGTTCGACGACGGCCGCTTCAAGGAGCTGCCGGCCCCGAAGACGGCGGACGATCCGCTGCATTTCACCTACGGCAAGTCCTACAAGGCGAGCCTCGACGCCGCCCGCAAGGCCACCGGCGATACCGACGCCATGAGCGCCGCGGTAGGCGAGATCGACGGGGTCGAGACCGTGGTGCTGGTCGAGAACTTCGCGTTCGTCGGCGGCTCGCTGGGCGTGGCGGTGGGCGAAGCCTTCATCCGCGCGGCCGAGGAGGCCCTGAAGCGCGAGGCGCCGCTGGTGATCTTCAGCGCCGCCGGCGGCGCGCGGATGCAGGAAGGCGCGCTCGCGCTGATGCAGATGGCGCGCGCGACGCTGCTGGTCGACCGGCTGCGCCAGGCGCACCTGCCCTACATCGTCGTGCTGACCGACCCGACCACCGGCGGCGTCCTCGCCTCCTACGCCATGCTGGGCGACGTGCACCTGGCCGAGCCCGGCGCGCTGATCGGCTTCTCGGGCCGCCGGGTGATCGAGCAGACCATCCGCGAGACGCTGCCGGCCGGCTTCCAGACCGCCGAGTTCCTGGTCGAGCGCGGCATGGTCGACCGCGTGGTCACCCGCAACGAGCTGCCGAAGGTGCTGGGCTCGATCCTGCGCACCCTGATGATGGGGCGCGCGCGCCTTTTCGCCGCTTGAGCGACCGCGGCTGGCTCTCGCGCCTCGCGCCCGGCGTGGTGCGGAGCGCCGTGAGGCGGCGGGCGACGAAGGACCTCTGGATCAGGTGCGTCGAGACCGGCGAGCTCTGCTACCGGCCGGATCTGGAAGCGGCGCTCTGGGTGACGCCGAGCGGTCATCACATGCGGATCGGCCCGGACCAGCGCTTCGCCTGCACCTTCGACAACGGCAGGTTCGCGCGGCTGCCGGCGCCGGTGACGCCCGACGATCCGCTGAAATTCAGCTACGCCAAGCCCTACAAGCCGGCCCTGGCGGCGGCGCGCAAGGCGACCGGCGAGCGCGAGTCGATGGCCGCCGCGGTCGGGCGGATCGACGGCGTCGAGACGGTGGCGCTCGTGCAGAACTTCGCCTTCATCGCCGGCTCGCTCAGCATGGCGGCCGGCGAGACCTTCGTGACCGCCGCCGAGGAGGCGCTGCGCCGCCAGGCCCCGCTGGCAGTCTTCACCGCGGCGGCCGGCGCGCGGATGCAGGAGAGCGCGCTCGCCTTGATGCAGATGGCGCGCACCACCGCGGCGATCCAGCTGCTGAAGGCGCGGCGCCTGCCCTACGTCGTCGTGCTCACCGACCCCACCATCGGCGGCGTCACCGCCTCCTACGCCATGCTGGGCGACGTGCAACTGGCCGAGCAGGGCGCGGTGATCGGCTTCACCGGCCGCCGGGTGATCCTCCAGACGATCCGCGAAACGCTGCCCGAGACCTACCAAACCGCGGAATTCCAGGTAGAACGCGGCATGGCCGACCAGGTGGTTCCGCGTCGCGAGCTGCCGAAGGTGCTCGGCCGGGTGCTGCGCGCACGCATGATGGAGGCCAGCCGCCTTTCCGCCGCTTGATCTGACCCCCGCCCGACCCGATTACGACGCCCTTCGCGCCTCCGACGTCACCATTGCGCGCCTGCGCGCCCTTCATCCGTCGCTGATCGACCTGTCGACCGGCCGGGTGAAGCGCCTGCTGGCCGCGCTCGGCCACCCGGAGCGGCGGATGGGGCCGGTGATCCATGTCGCCGGCACCAACGGCAAGGGCTCGACCTGCGCCTACCTGCGCGCCATCGGCGAGGCGGCGGGGCTGAAGATGCATGTGCTGGCCTCGCCGCACCTGGTGCGCTTCGCCGAGCGCATCCGCATCGCCGGCCAGCTGATCGGCGAGGACGAGCTTTCGCAGCGCATCGACGAGGTCGAGGCGGCCAACGCCGGCGAGCCGATCAGCTTCTTCGAGATCACCACCTGCCTGGCCTTCCACGCCTTCGCCGCGCGCCCGGCGGACCTCTGCGTGGTCGAGGTGGGGCTGGGCGGCCGCTTCGACGGCACCAACGTGTTCGAGGCGCCGGCGGTCACGGTCATCACGCCGGTCGACTACGACCACCTGGAGATGCTGGGGCCGGAGCTCTCGAAGATCGCCTGGGAGAAGGCCGGGATCATCCGGCCGGGCGGCCGGTGATCGTCGCGCGCCAGATGGACGAGGCGCTGGCGCCGATCGAGCGCGAGGCCGAGACCCTCGGCGCGCCGATGACGCTGATGGGCCGCGATTTCGACGCCTACGAGCAGGCCGGGCGGCTGGTGGTGCAGCTGCAGGACCGGCTGCTCGACCTGCCGCCGCCCAGCCTGTTCGGGGGCCACCAGTTCGCCAACGCCGGCATGGCCGCCGCCGCCATCCTGGCGATGGGCGATCCGCGCATCGACGAGGAGGCGATCGGACGGGGGATATCGAGCGCCGTCTGGCCCGGCCGCTTCCAGTCGCTGACCAAGGGGCCGCTGGCGGCCAGGGCCAGGGCGCACGGCGCGGACCTCTGGCTCGACGGCGCCCACAATCCGCACGCCGGCGCGGCGCTGGCCGAGTCCGTCGGACGGCTGGCGGCGCGCGACGGCCGGCCTGTCGTGCTGATCGTCGGCATGCTGGGCCGCAAGGACGCCTCGGGCTTCTTCCCGCACTTCGCGACGCTGGCCCCGCGCGTCTTCACGACTGCGTTCAACTCGCCCAACGCCACGCCGCCGGACGACCTCGCCGCCGCGGCGCGCGGCGCGGGACTGGAGGCCGAGGCGGCGGACGGCGTCGAGGCGGCGCTGGATCGGGCGCTCGCGGCGCCCGGCCCGCCGCCGCACGTGATCATCTGCGGCTCGCTGCACTTCGTCGGCGACGTCCTGGCGATGTCGCCCGACACCTGGCCGACGTAACGCCCCATCAAACCGTCATGGCCGGGCGTAAGTCCCGGCCACCCAAGAACACGTTGTGAGCCATGGCCGCGCCAGCGCGGCCACTCGCACCACGGTGTTCATGGGTCGCCGGCACTGTCGGCCGGCGATGACGGGGATGGGGGTTAGGCTCCGCGGTTACAGTTTGAGCCCCCAGATCTCGCCGAGCTCCGGCTTGCCGAACTCGTCGTGCATCTCGGTCTCGGTGATTTCGAAACCGTAGGCGGCGTAGATGCGCCGGGCGCTCGTCAACACGGCGTAAGTCCAGAGAATCATCTCCCGGTAGCCGACGTCGCGGGCGCGGCCGAGGCAGGTCTTCACCAGCGCATCGCCGATGCCGCGGCCGCGGGCGATCGGCTCGACGTAGAAAAGCCGCAGGCGCGAAAGGCCGTCGCCCTCGTCGGTCAACATGATCGACCCCGCCATCGCGCCGCCGACCTCGGCGATCCAGCACTGATCGCGGCCCTCTTTGAAGTTCGCGAGGAACGCCGCGCAGGTCTCGGTGACGTTGTGCTCGAGCCCCCGCCCCCAGCCGTATTCGTCGCGGTAGAGGATCGATTGGCGCGCCGTCAGCAGGCCGAGGTCGCCGGTGCGGAACGTGCGGACCTGGAAATCGCGCCCCGGCGCCGGATCGAGCAGGGTGCGCGCCGCGCCGAGCGCCGCGGCAAGGTCGGTCTGCTGGGTCGGCGAGAGGGGCCCGAGCATCTCCACGACGTCGGCGCGCTGGCGCTGATCGAGCGCGTCGAAGACCGCCGCGCCGGCCGGCGTCAGGGTGATCGGGCGGCGCCGCGCGTCCTCGCCGCCGGCCTTGCGGGTGATCCAGCCGCGCGCCTCGAACCGGGCCAGCACGCGGCTCAGGTAGCCAGCGTCCATGCCGAGCTCGCGCTGCAGCTCGGACGCCAGCGGCTGCGGCGCGTGGGCGATCTCGAACAGCAGCCGCGCCTCCGGCAGCGACAGCTCGGTCCCCAGGAACCGCGCGTTCAGCGCGCCGACACGCCGCGTGTAGAACCGGTTGAACGTCCTGACCGCAGCGATGGCGCACTCCATGCGCCGACGTTCGCGCCGAAAGTTGACGGAGTCAACTATCTACCTACGCTGTCATCCCGGACAAGCCGCGGAGCGGCGCAGATCCGGGATCTACTTCGATCGGCTGTGCTGAGGAGATCCCGGACAGCGCGCTGGCGCGCGCTCCCGGGAAGACACTTTGCAGGCTGGCCCTAGGCCGCGGCGGCCGCCACGCCGGTCTCGGCGAGCCACTCGAGGATCTTCTGCTTGGGCATCGCGCCCAGCTTCATCGAGGCCATGCGGCCGTCCTTGAACAGCATCATGGTCGGGATGCCGCGCACGCCGTACCGTGAAGGCGTGGTGGGGCTCTCGTCGATGTTGAGCTTGGCGATCGTGACGTGGCCGGCCAGCTGCTCGGAAATCTGGTCGAGCGCCGGGCCGATCTGCTTGCAGGGGCCGCACCACTCCGCCCAGAAATCCACCAGGACCGGGCCCTCGGCCTTCAGCACATTCTGCTCGAAGGTCTCGTCGGTGACCGCAACCGTGCTCATGTCTCAACTCCCTGCAGCGCGGGGCAATCGCCGCGCCCGTTTTCAGCTTCGCCGATGTAGGCGCGGGCGGCGCTACATCAAGCCGAGCCGCGTATCTCGTCCAGGGCCAGACGCAAGAGATTTTCTGGGATCGGCATGAGCTTCGGTCCATCGGTCCAGATCAGCGCCGCCTCGACGCGGCGGCCCGGGAACACCTCGCCGAGCAGCGCCCAGTAGAGCGCCATCTGGCGCACGTAGGCCGGGTCGGCGGCCTCGATCGCGGCCGGCGCCGGACGGTTGGTCTTGAAGTCGGCGACCAGCACGCGCGACGGCTCCACCACCAGCCGGTCGACGCGGCCGGAGACGGCGAGGCCCGCCGGCAGGCCCGGCGCCGTTCCCGAGAGCGCGATCTCGGCGCGCGAGCCCGGGCCGAACACCGCGGCGAAGCGCGCGTCATCCAGCACCGCCAGCGCGGCGGCCGCCATCTCGGCGCGCTGCTGGTCGGTGAGGTCGAGCTCACGGGCGAGGAGACGCGTGGCGGCGGCCGGCCGCTCGGCGGCGGCAATGTCGGGCAGCAGCTGCAGCAGCCGGTGGATGATGTCGCCGCGCCGGTAGCGGCCGAGGCCCAGCGTACGGGCGAGCGGCGACGGCGCCGGCGCGCGGGCCTCCTCGCTGAGCCGCGAGGGGGCGGCGTAGCGGGCCGCCGCGGGCTCGGGGGGCGCGAGCCGGCTCGCCCAGGTTGGCAGCCGCGCGGCGGCGCCGAAGAGGTCGAGCTCGGCCTCGCCCATCACTTGGGGGTCCGCGCCGTAGCGGAGCGCGGCGGCGCCGCCCGCCAGCGGGACGTGGCGCACGTGCGGGGCGATGTCCGGGTGGCCGAAACCGGCCTCGATCACCTCGCGCCAACTGCCCTTGAACAGGTGGCCCTGGGTCTTCACCCCGCCGACGATCAGCCGATCGCGGGCCCGGGTCAGCGCCACGTAGAGCAGCCGCAGCGACTCGTGGTCGCCGGCCCGCTCGCGCTCGGCGCGGGCGGCCGCGGACGCCGGGCAGTCGTCGGCCTTGCGCGGCGCCCAGAGGAAGCCGCCGCCCTCGGCCTTCAAGAGCGGACCGCCCTGCACGGTGGCGCGGGTGGAGGTGTCGGGCAGGATCACGACCGGCGCTTCCAGCCCCTTGGCGCCGTGCGCGGTCATCACCCGCACCTCGCCCCCAAAGCGCTCAGGGCCCTGGCGCTCCGGGTCCTCCTGCTCGCGCTTCACCTCGATCTCGCTGGCGGCCATCTCGGAGACGAACCGCTCCAGCTCGATGACGCCGCGCCGCTCGGCCGCCAGCGCCTCGGCCAGGTAGGCGTCGAGCGCGTCCTCGGCCTCGCGCCCCAGCCGCGTGAGGAAGCGGCGCTTCATCGAGACCCCGCGCTCGTCGAGCCGCGCCAGCACCCGGGCGTAGAAGTCGAACGGCGCGCGCGCCTCGGCCTCGCGCCGCGCCCAGCTGAGGAACCGCACCGCCTGGCCCCACTCGGGTCGCTCCGCCGCGCGGGCCTGCAGCGCCGTCCAGAGCGTGCGGCCCCGCGCCGTGGGCGAGGTCGTAGAGCGCCGTCTCGCTCGACGTCGCAGAAGGGGCTGCGCAGCAGCGCCGCCAGCGTCAGGTCGTCGCCGGCGAAGCGGGCGAAGCGGCCCAGCGCCAGGAGATCCTGGAACGCAATGTGCTCGGAGAGCAGCAGCCGGTCGGCGCCGCCGACGGGGACATCCGCCTTCTTCAGCGCGCGGATGATCTCGTGGAAGAGCGCATTGCGGCGTCGGACCAGGATCAGCACGTCGCCATGGCCCATCGGCCGTGGCTGGCCGGTCCGCTTGTCGACCACCGTCTCGCCGCGGGCGACCATCTGCTTCAGCGCGCCAGCGATGCGGCGCGCGAGCTTCTTGTTGGCGCTCTCGGCGGGCTCGGCGTCGACCGGGGCCCAGGGGTCGGTCTCGTCGGTCTCGTCGGTCTCCTCCAGCGGCCACAGCTCCACCGAGCCGGCCGGGCCGCGCGTCGCCACGTGCTGCAGCGGGAAGGCGGCGCTGCCGGCCGGCTTCAGCCCCGCGGCCGCGTCCGGCGCGTCGAACACCGCGTCGACGAACGACAGCACCTCGGGCGCCGAGCGCCAGCTTTCCAGCAGCGGCACCTGGTGGAACGGCCGGTCCGAGCCGCCGACCATCGCGGCGAAGCTCTGCGCCTCGGCGGCGAGCCGCTCTGGCGCGGCGCCCTGGAACGAGAAGATCGACTGCTTCTCGTCGCCGACCGCGAACACGGTGCGATGGCGCTCGCCGGCGCCCTGGCCGATGAAGAACTCGGCGGTGAGCGCGCGCAGGATGTCCCACTGCTCGGGGGCGGTGTCCTGCGCCTCGTCGAGCAGCACGTGGTCGAGGCCGCCGTCGAGCTTGAAGAGCACCCAGGCCGCGTCGGCGCGTACGGTCAGCAGCTCGTGCGTGCGCTCGATCAGGTCGCCGAAATCGAGCGCCCTCAGCGCATCCTTGGCCCCGTCGTAGAGCTGGGCGTGGGCGAGCGCCAGGCTGACCGCGTGGACGCTGGCTTCGGCGATGCGCGCGGCCCTGCACTGCTGGACCACCTTCCAGAGGCGCGCCTGCTCGTCCGCCAGCCACTGCCCGGCCCACGGGTCGACCGACTTGGTGGCGACGCGGTCCAGCGGCTCGCCTTCCTTGGTCGAGAAGACGGCCCAGACGTCGGCGAACGCCGAGGCCTCGTCGACCCTGAGCATCGCCTGGCCGCGCGCCCGGTCGGTGGCGCCGGCGCCGGACAGCAGCGCATCGGCGGCGCGCCGCCACTGGCCCCAGCGGATCCTGCCGACCGCCTCGGCCTCGATCGTCGTCGGCGTAGGTTGGCCGCATCGAACCCGCAGCGCCGCCAGATGTCCGTCCCGAAGCCGCCGGCGCGGTCGCAGCGCTCGACGTAGGCGCGGATCGCGCGCCGCTCGGCCTCGAAGGCGGCGAACATCTCCTGGAAGCGGCGGTAGTCGAGCTCGACCGAGAAGTAGGCGTAGGCCTGGCCGATCGGGCCCTCAGGAACCTTGCCAGCGCGGCCAGCGCCACGTCCTCGCGCGCCCGGGCCGAGACCTCGCGGGCGGCCGCGTCGTCGAGCACCGTGAAGCCCGGCGACACCCCGGCCTCCAGCGGGAAGCGCTTCAGGAGCTTCTCGCAGAAAGCGTGGATCGTGGTGATGCGGATGCCGCCCGGCGTCTCCAGGGCGCGGGCGAAGAGCTTGCGCGCGCGGCCGAGGTCGCGCGCCGGCTCGTCGAGGCGCCGCAGCGTCTCGGCCAGCCTGGCGTCGGGCATCACCGCCCAGTCGCCCAGCTCCTTGAAGAGCCGCCGCTGCATCTCGGCGGCGGCCGCCTTGGTGTAGGTGACGCAGAGCACCGCCTCGGGCCGCACGTCGGTGAGCAGCAGCCGCGCCACCCGGTCGACCAGCGTCTTGGTCTTGCCCGAGCCGGCGTTGGCGGCGACGAACACCGAGGCGGCGGGGTCGGAGGCGCGGACCTGCGGCGGCTTGCCGGAGAGGGTCTCGGCGCGGACGTTCATGCCGCGTCCTCCTCGTCGCCGATCACGCCCCATTCCCAGAGCCGGCCGAGGTGGTCGTAGTCGCCGCCCCACTTGCCCATGAACTGCGGCGCGGCCCAGGCCACGTAGGGCGTGGATTCGTTGTCGAACGCCTCGACGCGGCGCTTAAGGCCAGCCAGCGCGCGGGCGGCCATGTCGGCGCTCTCGCCGCGGAAGGCGCGGACCTCCTCGCGGCCCGGAATGCGTCCGCCGCTGACCCGGATGTAGGCGAGCTCGCCAGGCTCGGCCGGCCCGATGTCGGCGAAGCCGCCCGCCTTGAGGATCGCGGCGGTCAGCGTCAGCTGCGGCGACAGGCCCGAGGCCACCTGCTTGGCGGTCGGCGCGCTGCCGGTCTTGAAGTCGAGCACGTCGGCGAGCGCCCCGCGCAGCTCGATGCGGTCGGCCTTGGCGGTGACGGTGAAGGGGCCGGCGGGCGCCTCGAAGGCCATCGCGCCGCTCTGCTCGATGAACAGCGCCGCGCCGGGCCGGCGGCGCATCTCGAACTTGACCACCCAGGGCGCGACGTTGATCGCCAGCGCCTGCTCGCGGGCGAGCCGGTGGGTCGGCACGCCGGCCTCGGCCAGGCACTCGATCAGGATGCCGGCGAAGGCCGCCTCGGCGCCGCCGCGCCAGCGGCCCCGGGTGCTCGCGGGCGAAGCGCTCGAAGGCGGCGTGGATGGCGGTGCCTCTGGCCAGCGCCTCCACCGGCTCGCCGGGCCGGTCGAGCGGGTAGAGACCCAGGATGTAGCGGGCGTAGACGGCGTAGGGGTCGCGGATCCAGCGCTCGACGCCGGTGACCGGCAGCTTGCGCGGCCGCACCGCGACCGGCGGCGTCGGCGCGGGCCGGGACTGCGGCGCTGAACGCCTCCGGCGCATCGAGCGCGCGGGCCTGGTCCAGCAGCGCCGGCCGGGTCGGCAGGGCGAGGCCGGCGCCCCGCACCAGCGTCTCCAGCCGCCAGAGCCAGCGCGAGGCGACCGCCGGCGCGCCCTCGCGGCGCTCCGAGGCGATCAGCACCGCCTCCGGCGCGCTGGCGCCCTGGGCGAAGTCGTGGGCGGCGAGGCCGAGGCGGCGCTCCGGCGGCGGCAGGCCGAGCGCGCTCCGCATCGGCCGCGACAGGAACGGATCGACCGGCGCGCCCTGCGGCCAGACGCCCTCCTCGAGCCCGGCCAGGACGACGAGGTCGGCGCGCGCCAGCCGCGCCTCGATCGCGCCGAGGATGCGCAGGCGCGGGTGGGTCGCGCCGCCGCCGCGCACCGTCTCGCGGGCGACCAGCGCCTCGACCAGCTCGGCGAAGCCGGCCGGCGAGACGGCGGGCAGGCCGTCGCTCTCCTCGATCAGCGAGGCGATCAGCGCGGCGCCGCACTCGCCGGCGAGGCCGCCCCAGAGATCGCCCCGGGGCCGCCGCCGGATCGCCCGCCGGTCCACGCGCCAGCCTCTCGATCGCCTCGGCCAGCGCGACGGCGGCCTCCGACGGACGCGCCGGGCCGGCGGCGAACGGCGCGGCGAGCCGCTCGGCCGCCGCCGCGCAGCTCAGCCAGCAGGCCGAGCGCGCCCTCCGACTTGGCCTGCGCGGCGATGGCCTCCCAAGTATCGCGCCGCGGGCCGCGCAGCGCCAGCTCCAGGTCGCGGCGCGCGGCGGCCAGCGCCGGCTCGTCGAGGCCGAAGCGCGCGAAGCGGTGCTTGGCGATGCCCAGCATCGTCACCGGGTCGAGCGGATCGTGCGCGGCGCGGGCGGCAAGCCCGATCAGCGCGGCGATCGGATAGCCGGCCAGCGGCGCGCCGGCCGAGCTATCGGCCGCCACGCCCCAGCGCGTCAGCCGCGCGCTGACCCGGCGGGCCAGCGCCGCGTCCGGCGTCACCAGAGCGGCGGTGCGGCCGGGCGTCTCCAGCGCCTCGCGCAGCAGCAGGGCCGCGGCGGTGGCCGCCTCCTCCTCGGCGCGGGCGTAGACCACCGCGAGGCCGTCCAGGCCGGCGGCGATCGGGTCGATCCCGTCAGCCGCGCCCTCGTCGCGCAACCGCTTGATCTGCGCCAGCCAGTCGGCGGTGGCCTCGGCGGGGCGCAGCGCCTCGTTGATCAGCCGCCGGCGCCAGCGCCCGCGCGCATCGGCGTCGCCGCGCCAGGGGCGGACGTCGCCGCGGTCCGCGCCGGCGCGGGAAAGCAGACGCTTCAGGCCGCCCTGCGGGTGCTGCTCGCCGACCTCGCGCCAGGCGCTCTCGGCGAGGCTGAGGTCGAGGCCGGGCAGCACCACCGCGCCCTTCGGCAGGCCGGCGATCACGGTCAGCAGGTCGGCGACCGCCGGCTGGCTGCCGGTCGAGCCGGCGGCGATCACCACGTGGTCGGCGTGCCTCCTCGGTCCAGCGCGCGGCCAGCGCCCGCAGCAGCGCCACCCGGCGCGCGCCGACGTCCATCAGCCCGAGCGCATCCAGCCGCTCGGGCCACTCGGCGAGCGCCAGCTTCAGGAACTCGGCCGACACCTGCCAGTGTCGCGCCAGCGCCTCCGGCGCGAGGTCGTCGATCAGCCCCAGCGGCGCGGCCTCCTCGATCTCGACGCTGTCGAGGAAGCCGGCCAGCGCGTCGGCCAGCTCCAGCGCGCCGGCGGCGTCGAGGCTGCGGCCGAGCGCGTCCTGGTGGCCCGCGACCAGCCGCGCCAGCTCGTAGCGGCGGCGGCTCGCGGAGATCGCCGGCGGCAGGTCGAGGGCAAGCTCGCCCGGCTCGAACGGCGGCTCGCCCTCGTCGAGGTCGCCGAGCGCGCGCATCTGGGGCAGCAGCACGGCGCCCGCGCCGGAAACCGCCAGGAAGGCGTCGGCGAGATCGCGGCCGGCGCGGCGGGTGGGCGTCAGCACGGTGGCTTCGGCGAGCGCGTCGGGGCCGAGCGGCGCCAGCGCCTCGGTCAGGCCGCGCGCCAGGTCCTCCAGGAACGGCCGCCCCGCCTCGATGTTGAACCAGCGCGGCCGCGCCTGGCTGAGGAAGCTCACGCCGCCTCCTTGAGCCGCGCCTCCGCCGCCTCCAGCGCGGCGGGATCGCCGACCTGCATCCAGTAGCCGTCCGGGACCACGCCGAAGAGCCGCCCGCGCGCTTGCGCCGCCTGCCAGACCCGGAACAGCGAGAACTTCTCGTCCGCCACCTCATAGACCCGCTGCGGGTCGAGGATCTCGACGCCGAAGCAGTGCAGCGGCGCTTCCGCCGCCTCGCCGCGGTGGGTCAGCGCGCCGCCGTCGTCCCGGAAGAAGTCGCCGGGCGTGTCGAAGCCGGCCGTCCGCTGCTTCGGGACCACGATCAGGCAGGCGTCCATCCGCGCCGGATCCCAGGCGGCGGCGACCTTGCCGAGCGCGTCGTCGCGGCCCTCCATCCAGACGTAGTCGCTGTTGGCGACCCAGATCGGCGCCTCGCCCAGCATCGGCGCGCGCCCGCTTCAGGCCGCCGCCGGTCTCCAGCAGCGCCGCGCGCTCGTCGGAAATCAGGATCTCGGGGCTGCGGCGACGCGCGAGATGGTCCTCCATCTGGTCGGCGAAGGCGTGCACGTTGACCACCGCGCGCGTCACGCCGGCGGCCTCCAGCCGGTCGAGGATATGGTCGATCAGCGTCCGGCCGCCGACCTCGATCAGCGCCTTCGGCCGGTGCTCGGTCAGAGGGCGCATCCGAAGGCCGAGGCCCGCGGCCATCACCATCGCGGTCCTTGGAGCGGCGCTCATATCCGCTTCTCCGCCGGCACGTTGGCGTCGAGCCAGGCGCGCAGGGGGCCGAGCTCGGCCGAGCCGGCCATGCAGCGCTCCAGGTAGCGCCACATGCGCGGGGTGAAGGCGCGGTATTTCGGCCGGCCGAAGCCGGCCACCTGCCGCGCGAAGATGAAGAGGATCCGAATCACGTTGAGCGCGCCCAGCGCATGATAGTCGGCCAGGAACGCATCGCGATCGAGTTCGGGGCGGGCGGCGAGATAGCGCGCGAGCGCGGCGGATTCCCGCTCTTCGGAGACGTCGCGGCGGCCGTCGTGCAGCAGCATCGAGAAGTCCCACGCGGGGTGGGCCTTCAGCGCGTCCTGGAAGTCCAGCAGGCCGACGCGCGCGGCGGCCGGCCGCCCGGCGAGCCAGAGCAGGTTCTCGGCGTGGTAGTCGCGGTGGCAGAAGACCGAGGCCCGGGCCTCGCCGCGCGAGCGGATCGGCGCCCAGAACGCCTCCCAGTCCGCGATCGCCGCCTCGCTGAACGGCGCCATGCCGGCGTACTTCGGCCACCATTCCAGGAAGAGCGCGGCGCCGGTCTGCAGCACCAGCGAATCGTAGGTGAGCAGCGGCCAGCGCGAGCCGCCGCCCTCCAGCACCGCCGGCGGCGCCTCGGCGTGCAGCTTGACCAGCGTGTCGACCGCTGCGTCGTAGAGCGGCGCCTCGTCGTCGCCCGAGGCGATCAGCGTGGCGTAGAGGTCATCGCCCAGGTCCTCGAGCACCGCGAGGCCGCTGGCGGCGTCGGCGGCGATGATCTCCGGCGCCGAGAGCCCCTTGGAGCGCAGCCAGCCCGCGCAGGCCACGAACGCGTCGACCCGGCCGGCGGCCAGCCTCGCCATCGCGTTGTAGCCGAGCGCGCGGCGCTCGTCCGGCGTGGCTTCCGGCGGGCAGGGCTGGGTCTCGGCCTGCGGCGGCTGGTCCATGAAGATCAGCCGGCCGCCGGCGGGCAGGTGCAGCCGCTCGTAGAGGCGCGTGGACGCATCGCCCGGCAGGCGCTCGCGGCGCGCCTCGGCGAAACCGTGGGTGGCCAGGAAATCGGCCTTCAGCCCCTCGCGCGCACTTGCTTCGGACTCAGAACTCAAGCGCTCGCCCCTCCCAGGCGCCGTGCGGGTTGAGGCTGGCGCGGCGCCGCTCGCCCTCGATGCGCAGCTCCACGTCGAGCCGGTCGGGCGGCAGGTGGTGCCCGAGCTTCTCCGGCCACTCGATCACCGCCGCGCCCTCGTCCAGCGCCTCGTCGAGGCCGAGCTCGGCCGCCTCCTCGGGCTTGTCCAGCCGGTAGAGGTCGAAGTGGGTGAGGGGAAACGACTTGGTCTCGTAGGTCTGCGCCAAAGTGAAGGTGGGGCTGGGCGCCTCGGTGGCCTCGCCGGTCAGCGCGCGGATCAGCGCCCGCGCCAGGCTCGACTTGCCGGCCCCCAGCGGCCCGGAAAGGCAGACCGCCTCGCGGCGCTTCAGCTCGCGCGCGATCGCCGCGCCGAGCCGCTCGGTGTCGACCTCGCGGTCGAGCCGGAACTGTCCTTCCGCTGGAACGATCATCTAGAGGCCGCCGCGCTGGGTCCGAACCGTGAACGGCGCACCATGGGCGCGCCGCGCCGGCCCGGCAAGCGGCGAGCGAGGCCTCGGGCGGCGACACATCGCCCCCGGCCCACGTTCGGGTTTGCTTGACCCGCGGCGGGGCTCGGCAAATCCTCTGGGGACGTTTCTGGCGACGTTTCTGGCGACGAGGGCTGCGACATGCGCCGATTCCTGGTCTGGCTGGCGCTGATCGGCGTCCTGGTGGTGGCGGGCGCCGTGGTGTTCCTGATGTGGGACCTCGACTGGCGCTGGCAGCCCCACACGCTGAACAAGAACCAGGCCGAGCTCGCCCGCACGCTCGACCAGTCCGGCTGGGTCTCCCCGCACCTGCAGGGGCCGAAGCTCTACGTGATCGCGTATCGCAACTGCGCGGCCTGCACCCTGTTCGAGGCGGCCGAGTTCCCGAAGCTGCAGGCGGCGCAGGTCGACACCCGGGTGATCATGATCGCCCGGCCCGACCTCAACGGGCAGGCGCTCTCCACGCCCGTCGAGCGCGCCACGGTGGCGGAGCTCTGGGTGGGCCGCAGCTGGAAGCTGTTCCAGCAGTGGTCGCTGGCCAGCCCGCAGACCTGGGCCGCGCCCGGGATCGCCCCCGCCGACGGCGATGCGGCGCGCACGGCGGTGATCGAGGCGGGCAGGGCGCTGGTCACTAAGGTCACGCCCCTGCTGGGAGCCAACGGGGTGAACTTCGCCTACCCGACGCTCGTCTGGTGGACCAAGGACGGCCACATGCGCTCTTGCGCCTGCATGTCGCCCGACAGCTGGCGCTTCGTCGAGGCGGAGCTGGGAGCGTAACTTCCCTCCCCTTCATGGGAGGGTGTCCGGAGCAAAGCGACGGACGGGTGGGGGAGTTTCGAGCCGCCTCGGCGCCTCACGTTGACGCGTCCAACATCCCCACCCGGTCGCTTCGCGACCACCCTCCCCATGGAGGGGAGGGACACAGCGGGAGGGGCCGTCAGCGCGGATTGAAAAGGCGCGAGCCCTTCACCTTTTCGCGGTTGGCGGCGCGGGTCTTCGGGCCCTGGCCGCGGTCGGCCTCGGTCTTCACCGGCCGGCGGGTGTGGTTCTCGCCGTGCTGCGCCTTGGTCGGCGGGCCGTCGTCCCACGGGTCCAGCCGCTCGACCTCGTCGTCCGTGACCTCGTACGGGGTTTCGCGACCGAAGGACTTGGGCTCGTCGGGCATCACGGACTCCTCTGGGATTTCCCCCCATTGAGAGACCAACCGGCCGACTATACGACGGTTCTGCCGCAAGCGCGTGCGGCAAACGCCGACGCTTGAGCCGAACGGCCTGAGCCGCTAGGCGGGGCCGATGCCCGGCCAGTTCCGCGCCGCCTACGAGGCGCGCCTCCGAAGCGGCGAGATGCGAACCGATCCCGCCCAGGCCGGCGCGGTGGCGGCGCTGGATCGTCTGGAGACCGCGCTTTCCGACGCCAAGCCCAACGGGATCGCTGCGCTCTTCAAGAAGCCCGAGCCGGTGCGCGGGGTCTATCTCTGGGGTCCGGTCGGACGCGGCAAGTCGGCGCTGATGGACCTCTTCTTCGAGACGGTCACAGTCGAGCCCAAGCGCCGCGTCCACTTCCACGTCTTCATGGCCGAGGCGCACGGCCTGGTGAACGCCTGGCGGAGGGGCGACCAGGCCGCGCGGCAGGCGAGGTTCGGGACCCACAAGGGCGACGATCCGGTCGCGCCCGCCGCCGAGGTGATCGCCAAGAGCGCGCGCCTGCTGGCGTTCGACGAGTTCCAGGTCACCGACATCGCCGATGCGATGATCCTCGGGCGGCTCTTCGAGCAGCTGTTCGCCCGCGGCGTCACCGTGGCCGCCACCTCCAACCGCGCGCCCGACGACCTCTACCACGGCGGACTCAACCGCCAGCTCTTCCTGCCGTTCATCGAGATGCTCAAAAGCCGGATGGAGGTCGTGCGGGTGGACGGTCAGAGTGACTACCGGCTGGAGCGATTGCGTGCAGCCGGCGCCTGGTTCTCGCCGATCGATCCCGACAACGAATCCGCCTTCGATACGCTGTGGCGCGAGATGCTGGGCGGCGATGCGGAGACCGGCGCGACGATCGAGGTGTTCGGCCGCCGCGAGCATTGGCCCAGAGCCGCCGGGGGCATGCTGCGCGCCCACTTTCAGAGCCTCTGCGGCGAGGCGCTCGGGCCGAACGACTACCTCGCGATCAGCGGACGGTTCGACACCCTCTTCCTGGAAGCGGTGCCGCGCCTCAAGCCCGAGGATCGCAGCGCCGCGCGGCGCCTGGCGACGCTGATCGACACCCTCTACGAGGCCCGCGCGCGGCTGGTGGTGCTGGCCGCCGCCGAGCCGTCGCGGCTCTATCCGCAAGGCGAGGGCTCGTTCGAGTTCGAGCGCGCCGCCTCGCGCCTGGAGGAGATGCGCTCGGCCGCCTGGCTGCAGGCGGAGCGCGCGTCCTGACCGCCGATCCGCGCTTCAGGGGCGCGTGTTCGGCGTGAGGAGCTGCCCGGGACCGGCCCGGCCGCCGCTGGCTTTCAGCCCCGCGATGTAGCGCAGCTCGTTCTGCGCCAGCGCGTTGCCCGGCTCGAGTTGCAGGGACGCCTCGTAGGCCTGCTGGGCCTCGTCGAGCCGCTGCAACTCGGTCAGGGCGAAGCCGAGATTGCGCAGCAGCCGCGCACGGTCGCTGGGCGCGAGGTTCGCCACGTCGAGGCCACGCTTCGCGCCGGCCAGCGCCGCGTCCCACCGCTTCAGCCCGAACAGCGCCACGTTGCGCTCGGTGATCAGCATCGGCGAGGCGGGCGCGGCCTCGAGCCCCTGCTCGAGTGCGGCCAGCGCCAAGTCGTAGCGGCCGGCCGCGTTCAGGTAGGACCCGAGATAGAAGCCGGCCACGGCGTAGGGATTGCCCTCGCACACGAGCTTGCGCCCACCGTTGGGTCCGCCCTTCAGCGTCGCGAAGAAAGCGATGCAGTCGGCCATCGAGTCGCCGCGGTAGACCACGCGGCCGCCGTCGACCCGCTCGCGGACGAACGGCCGCGGCATGTCGGCCAACACCGTGCGCAGCGCCGCCTCGTGCTCGCCGAGGCCCGCCATGCCGCGCTGGTTGAAGTCGGCGATCGCGGCCAGCGTGGCGTCGGCGTCCGGATCGCCGACACTGACGACGCGCCCGCCGGTTCCGGCGAACGCCGCCGCCGCCGGGTCGACATCAGGCAACGACTGCGCCACGCGAGGCGGTTGCCCGGCTGGGGCCCCGGGCGCGGATTGAGCGACGGCGGCGGCTGGGCCGCAAAGCGCCGCGAACGACGCGGCGACAGCCAGTCCGCGCATCGCCATCGGCAGTCCTCCCAGCCGCACTGCGACTATGGGAAGACCAGAGCGCGCAACGCAACCCTTCGGCGCCGCCCTCGCGTTGACACCCCCCCGCCGGGGCTTAAAAGACCGCCACCGCAGAACGAGGGGACCAGGAGATGGCCGACGCTGCGCCGGGGCCAAGGCCGCGGCCGATCTCGCCGAACATCCAGCTCGACGGCGGCGTCTGGCGCTGGCACGTCACCATGGTCGCCTCGATCCTGCACCGCGCCACGGGCATGGGTCTTTACGTCGGCGCGCTGGTGCTGATGGCCTGGGCCCTGTCGCTGGCGGCGGGGCCTGGCGCCTACGGGACCTTTCAGGACCTGGCCGGCTCGCTGATCGGCAAGCTGGTGTTCATCGGCCTGACCCTCTGCGTCTTCTACCATATGGCCAACGGCGTGCGGCACCTCGTCTGGGACGCCGGCTACGGCTTCAGGCCGAAGACCGCCGACGCCACCGCCTGGCTGGTGTTCGGCTTCGCCCTCGTCGCCACCATCCTCTTCTGGACGCTGATCCTGACCACGGGGGTCTCCACATGAGCGTCGTCCGCTCGCCGCTCGGCCGGGCGCGGGGCATGGGCTCGGCCAAGCACGGCGTCGGCCACTTCATCGCCCAGCGCGTCACCGCGATGGCCCTCCTCCTGCTGCTGCTCTGGGGCGCGGCCTCCGCGGTCGGCCTCGCGCACGGCGACTACGGCACGGCCAGCGACTGGCTGCACTCGCCGCTGAACGCCGCGCTCGCCTCGCTGCTGGCCTTCGCCGCCTTCTGGCACATGCAGCTCGGCATGCGGGTGATCATCGAGGACTACTTCCAGAAGGCCGGGACCAAGGGGGCGCTGCTGGTGCTGAACATCTTCGTCTGCTGGCTTGGCGGCGCGCTGACGATCCTGTCGATCCTGAAGGTGGCGTTCTCGGCCGCCGGAGTGAGTGTCTGATGCCGGCCTACGAGCTCATCGATCACCAGTTCGACGTCGTCGTGGTCGGCGCGGGCGGCTCAGGGCTACGGGCCGCGCTCGGCTGCGCCGAGGCCGGCCTGAAGACCGCCTGCATCACCAAGGTCTTCCCGACCCGCTCCCACACAGTCGCCGCCCAGGGCGGCTTCGCCGCCGCCCTCGGCAACATGGGCGAGGACGACTGGCGCTGGCACATGTACGACACCGTCAAGGGCTCCGACTGGCTCGGCGACCAGGACTCGATCGAGTACATGGTCCGCCACGCGCCGGCGGCGGTCTACGAGCTCGAGCACTGGGGCATGCCGTTCACCCGCACGGACGACGGCAGGATCTACCAGCGCGCCTTCGGCGGCATGACCCGCAACTTCGGCGAGGCGCCGATCCAGCGCACCTGCGCGGCGGCCGACCGCACCGGCCACGCCATGCTCCACACCATGTACGGCCAGTCGCTGCGCCATGCGGTGGAGTTCTTCATCGAGTACTTCGCCCTCGACCTGATCATGGACGAGGGCGTCTGCCGGGGCCTCACCGCCTGGAGGCTCGACGACGGCACGCTGCATCGCTTCCGCGCGCAGACCACGATCGTCGCCACCGGCGGCTACGGGCGCGTCTACCAGACCTGCACCGGCGCTCACACCCAGACCGGCGACGGCTGCGGCATGGCGCTTCGGGCCGGACTGCCGCTGCAGGACATGGAGTTCATCCAGTTCCACCCCACCGGGATCTATGGCGCGGGATGCCTGATCACCGAGGGCGCGCGAGGCGAGGGCGGCTACCTCACCAACTCCGAAGGCGAGCGCTTCATGGAGCGCTACGCGCCGACGGTGAAGGACCTCGCGCCGCGCGACATGGTGAGCCGCGCGATGACCATCGAGATCCGCGAGGGACGCGGCGTCGGGCCGAAAAAGGACCACATCTACCTGCACCTCGACCACCTGGACCCCAAGGTGCTGCATGAGCGGCTGCCGGGCATCTCCGAGACGGCGCGCATCTTCGCCGGCGTCGACCTCACCAAGGAGCCGATCCCGGTGCTGCCGACCGCGCACTACTACATGGGCGGATTGCAGACGAACTACCACGGCGAGGTGGTGACGCTGGCGAACGGTGATCCCGACACGGTGATCCCGGGGCTGATGGCGGTGGGCGAGGCGGCCTGCGTCTCGGTGCACGGCTCCAACCGGCTGGGCTCCAACTCGCTGCTCGACATCGTCGTGTTCGGTCGCGCCGCCGGCCTGCGCTGTGGCGAGCTGTTGAAGGCCGGCGCGAACCAGCCGGAGCCCAAGGCCGCCTGGACCGATCCGCACCTCGCTCGCTTCGACCGCTTCCGCAACGCCTCCGGCGCCACGCCGACCGCCGCGCTGCGGCTCGAGATGCAGGTCGCCATGCAGGAGGACGCGGCCGTGTTCCGCAAGGCGGAGTCGCTGGAATCAGGCGTGGCGCGCCTCGCCGAGGTGCACGCGAAGCGGGTCGATCTCTCGGTCACCGACCGCGGCCTCATCTGGAACACCGACCTCGTCGAGACGCTGGAGCTCGACAACATGATCGCCCAGGCCGCGGTGGCGGTGAACGCCGCGCTGAACCGCACCGAAAGCCGCGGCGCCCACGCCCGGGAGGACTTCCCCGAGCGCGACGACGTCAACTGGCTGAAGCACTCGCTGACCTGGTTCGACGACGCGACCGGCCAGGTGCGGATCGACTACCGCCCGGTGCACATGCAGCCGATGAGCAACGACATCGCCTCCATCCCGCCGAAGGCGCGGGTGTACTGAGACGAGCTATCCCTCCCCTTCATGGGGAGGGTGATCGCGCAGCGACCGGGTGGGGGAGTCTGGCGACAGGCTCCCCTTTTTCCGTTGACGTGTCCGACATCCCCACCCGGCCGATGCTGGCGCATCGGCCACCCTCCCCATGAAGGGGAGGGATAACTCGTTGACACAATGTACTTTGCAATACAAAGTACACGGCCGATCCATCAAGGAGCTAAGCGATGGCGGATGCGGGCGCGGCGGCGGGACGGCTTTCGCGGGCGGTGGTTTCGGCGGGCTGGGGCGCCAAGGCGATGCTGGTCTTCGCGCTGGCCGGGCTGATGGCCATCCCCGGGCTCTTCGTGTTCGCCCTGGTGCAGGACCGCCAGCAGCGGGCCGAGCAGGTGACGCAGGAGGTCTCGTCGCTGGAGGGCGGGCCGCAGCAGCTGCTGGGGCCGATGCTGATCGCGCCCTACACCGCGCCCAAGCCGCCGACCACCGACTCCAGCGGCGTCGAGCACCCGCAGCCTCCGGAGACCGGCTGGTACGTGGTCTCGCCCGAGCAGGGCGCCACCTTCGTGCGGCTGAACGCTGCCAGCCGTCGCCGCAGCATCTTCAAGGTGCCGGTCTACGAGGCGCAGGCGGAAATCGACGCGCATTTCGCCCCGCTGCCGGCCAACGTGAACCTGCCGGCCGGCTCGACCGTCGACTGGCAGGCCGCGCGCATCGTCGTCGGCCTCTCGGACCTGCGCGGCGCCAAGAGCGATACGGGCGTGCTCGCCGGGCCTGGCGGCAAGACCGACCTCGCCTTCACGCCGGCCTCGGAGATCTCGCTGGGATCGCCCCGCGCGGCCGCCAACGCGCCGGACAGGGACACGCCCGCCAAGCCGGGCGGCTACGGGCTCGTCTCGGCGCCGGCCGCGGGGCTGGTCGGCGCGCAGGGCGGCGACGTGCACGTCTCGCTGCGCTTCACCGGCGCCGAGCGCCTCAGCGTGATGCCGTTCGCCAAGTCGACCACGGTGCGGGTTACGGGCGACTGGCCGGCGCCGTCGTTCGACGGCGGCTATCTGCCGGAGCCGCCGCGGCTCGGTCCGCAGGGCTTCGCCGCCGCCTGGAGCGTGCCCTTCATCGCGCGCGGCCTCTCCGACCACGCCAGCGCCGAGGCGCTCTCGCTCGAACAGCTGGGCGCCAAGGACCTCGGCGTCAGCCTCGTGCCGACCAGCAACCCCTACCAGACGCTGATGCGCTCGCTGAAGTACGCGGTGATGTTCGTGGGCCTGGTGTTCCTGACCTTCTTCGTCTTCGAGGCGCTGTCGGGGACGCGGGTGCACCCGGCCCAGTATCTGCTGGTCGGCTCGGCGCAGATGGTCTTCTACCTGCTGCTGCTCAGCCTTTCCGAATACGTCGGCTTCGACTGGGCGTTCGCGGCGGCGGCGTCAGCGACGGTGCTGCTGATGGGCCTCTACGCCGGCTCGGCCTTCCGCAGCCGGGCGCGGGGCGTCCAGGCCCTGGCGGTGTTCGCGGTGGTCTACGGCCTCATCTACCTCCTGATGCGGCTCGAGGACTTCGCCCTCTTGGCCGGCTCGCTCGCCAGCTTCGTCGGCCTCGCCGGCGCCATGTACCTGACCCGCAATCTCGACTGGTACGGTGGCAAGGCCGCGCCCAAGGAGGCCGCGCCGGCGGCCGGCGCATAGACAAGCCGGGCGGCGGCGGTCTAGGACCATGCCATTCCTCCCTAAGGAGCCGGCATGGTCGAGCTGACGCTTCCGAAGAACTCCAGGATCGGCAAGGGCGTGCGCCATCGCGCCCCCAACGGCGCCGGCCGGCTGAAGCTGTTCCGCATCTATCGCTACGACCCGGAGGGGACCGAGAACCCGCGCTGGGACGAGTACGAGGTGAAGGTCGACGAGTGCGGCCCGATGGTCCTCGACGTGCTGATCCACATCAAGAACACCATGGATTCGACGCTGGCCTTCCGCCGCTCGTGCCGCGAGGGGGTCTGCGGCTCGTGCGCGATGAACATCGGCGGGCGCAACACGCTGGCCTGCACGCACGGCTGGGAAGAGGCGCCGGGCGAGGCGGTGCAGATCGCGCCGCTGCCGAGCCAGCCGGTGGTCAAGGACCTGATCCCGGACCTGACCCTGTTCTACGCGCAGTACGCCTCGATCGAGCCGTGGCTGCACACCGAGAGCCCCGCGCCGCAGAAGGAATGGCTGCAGTCGCCCGAGGACCGCGAGAAGCTCGACGGCCTCTACGAGTGCATCCTCTGCGCCTGCTGCTCGACGTCCTGCCCGAGCTACTGGTGGAACGAGGACCGGTTCCTCGGCCCGGCGACGCTGCTGCAGTCCTACCGCTGGATCATCGATTCCCGCGACGAGGCGACCGGCGAGCGGCTCGACAACCTCGAGGACCCGTTCAAGCTCTATCGCTGCCACACCATCCTGAACTGCGCCCAGGTGTGTCCGAAAGGGCTCAACCCCTCCAAGGCGATCGCTGAGGTGAAGAAGATGCTGGTCGAGCGCGTCGTCTAAAGTCCGAGGCTTGCGGCGCATGACCAAATCGTAAAGTTGACGGCGGCGTCATTATTCTGCATCGGGACGGGCCATGAGCGATGCGGGCGCGGGCGTAGTGATCGTGGGCGGCGGCCATGCTGGCGGCTCCGCGGCCGCGTTCCTGCGCCAGTACGGCTATGAGGGGCCGATCACCATCATCGGCGAGGAGCCGATCGCGCCCTATCAGCGCCCCCCGCTCTCCAAGGCCTGGCTGAAGGGCGAGGCCGACGCCGATTCATTGGCTCTGAGGCCCGACAGCTTCTACGCCGAGAAGGACATCGCTCTCCGGCTCTCGACGAAGGTGGCTTCGATCCAGCGCTCGGCGAAGACGGTGACGCTGGAGGGCGGCGAGACCGTTCCCTACGACGCCCTGATCCTCGCCACCGGCGCGCGGCGCCAAGCGCCTCGACCTGCCGGGCGCGGACCTCGAGGGCGTGCTGGTGCTGCGCAGCGCCGCCGACGCCGAGGTGCTGAAGCTGGCGCTCGGGCCCGGCAAGCGGCTGGCGGTGGTGGGCGGCGGCTACATCGGCCTGGAGGCGGCGGCCTCGGCCCGAGCGCTGGGCGCCGACGCGGTGGTGATCGAGGCGCTGCCGCGCATCCTGACCCGCTCCTCGTGCCCCGAGCTCTCCGACTTCTTCACCAGCTACCACAAGGCGCACGGGGTCGACTTCGAGCTGGCGCGCGGATCGAGGCGTTCGTGGGCAAGGACGGCCACGTCACCGGCGTGAAGCTGGCCGACGGGCGGGTGATCGCCTGCGACGACGTGGTGATCGGCATCGGCATCGTCCCCAACGACGAGCTCGCCCGCGACGCCGGCCTGGAGTGCGTCGACGGCATCGTGGTGGGCTGAGACCGCCCGCACCGCCGATCCGGCTGATCTTCGCGATCGGCGACGTCACCCACCGGCCGATGCCGATCTACGACCGCATGCACCGGCTGGAGAGCGTCGCCAACGCGCTGGAGCAGGCCAAGCAGGCCGCCGCCGCCATCGCCGGCCGCCCGGCGCCGCCGCACGAGGTGACCTGGAACTGGTCCGACCAGTACGACATCAAGCTGCAGCTCGCCGGCGATGCCGTTCGACACCGACGACATCGCTGGTGCGCGGCGATCCAGCCGCCGCCAAGTTCGCCGTCTTCCACCTGAAGGGCTCGGTGATCCGGGCGGTGGAGGCGGTCAATGCGCCGGCCGAGTTCATGGCGGCGCGGCAATTGATCGGCTCGCAGAAGCCGATCGACCGCGCCAAGCTTGCGGACCCGGCGGTTTCCATGAAAGAGGTCGCGGCCGGCTAACGGCGTCGGGGAAGATATGGCCAAGATCACCTACATCGAGTTCAACGGCACAGAGCACGTCGTCGACGTGAAGCCCGGCCTCTCGGTGATGGAAGGGGCGGTGAAGAACAACATCCCCGGCATCGACGCCGACTGCGGCGGGGCCTGCGCCTGCGCCACCTGCCACGTCTACGTGGACCAGGCCTGGCTCGACAAGACCGGCAGCCAGTCGGCGATGGAGGAGTCGATGCTCGACTTCGCCGAGAACGTCGAGCCAACTCGCCGGCTCTCGTGCCAGATCAAGGTCACCGACGAGCTCGACGGCCTCGTCGTGCGGATGCCCCAGAGCCAGCACTAGCGGAGGCGGCAGACGAGCCGCCGGCGTGGCTGCGCCGCAGGCGCTGTTGCTAACCGCTGAGCACGCAGAGAAGGCGCAGAGGGCGCAGAGGGCCTCGCACTCTCTGCGTCCTCAGCGAATCCTCCGCGAACTCTGCGGTTAGAGCGGCGACTCCGCCGCCCGGCACTCTCGGACAAGAGCGCTCTCGCGCCGCCGCTCGGTTAGAACAGCTCCGGCGCCGCGGCGTGGAGCGTGCGCGGCTTCGGGCAGGTGGCAGGTGAAGGTGGCGCCGGACGCCGGGCTCGCTCTCCAGCGCCACCCAGCCGCCATGCAGCTCCACCAGCGCCTTGACCAGCGCGAGGCCGAGGCCCGGACCGCCCTGGTCGCGGCCGACGAAGCGGTCGAAGATGTGCGCCTGCACGTGGAACGGGATGCCGCGGCCGGTGTCGGCGACGATCAGGCGCACCTCGCCGCCGCCGCGCTCGGCCGTCAGCGTGACGAGGCCGCCGGCCGGGGTTTGCCGCAGCGCGTTCTCGATCAGGTGGTCGAGCATCTGGCCGAGCCGGCGCGAGTCGCCGCGGATCAGGCCGACGTCGGCGACGGCGGCGACGGTGAGCAGCACCTTGGCGGCGTCGGCCGTCTGCGCCCAGCGCCCGGCGGCCGCTTCCAGCAGCCGCCCGACGTTCGACGTCCTCCATGTCCAGCGCCATCTCGTCGGCGTCGATCTGGGCGATGTCGAGCACGTCGTCGATCGAGCGGCCAAGCTGCATGGCCGCCGCCCGCACCGCCGCCACGTGGCCGCGGCCGCGGTCGGAGAGGCCCTCGCCGGCCCGCTCCAGCAGCTCGGAGTAGCCGATGATGGTGGTGAGCGGGGTTCGCAGCTCGTAGGAGACGTTGCCGACGAAGTCGCGCTTCAGCCGCTCGGCCTCGGCCAGCGCCGCCTCGCGGTCCTGCAGCGCCGCCTCCAGATGGCGGGTGTCGGTGACGTCGACGAAGCCGATCAGGGTCGCCCCGTCCGGCAGCGGCCGCGACTGGAAGGCGACGATGCGGCGCGTCGGCGGTGGTCAGCTCCTCCGAGATCGGCGCGCGCGCCTTCGGCTCCGGATCGGTGACGCGCGCCTTCAGGTCGCGCCAGAACTGGCGGTCGTGCAGGCGGCGCAGGCACAGCTCCTCGACGCCCTCGAAGTCGGCGGCGGCCGCCAGCTGGGCGGCGCTGACGTTCCAGAACCGCTCGAACGCCTCGTTGTGCAGCTTCAGCCGCCCGTCGGAGGAGAACACCGCCACCGCGTCGGTCAGCTTGTCGAGCGTCGCCTGCTGAACCTGGATCAGGGCGTTGAACTCGGCCTTCAGCTTCAGCTCGTCGGTGATGTCGGAGAACAGCAGCAGCAGGCCGCCGCCGGGGTGGGGCTGGCGCACGACCCGCAGCGTGCGCGCGTCGGGCAGCCGCCAGAGGTCCTCGGCCGGCGCCAGCGCCTCGTAGGCGGCGAGCTCGGCGGCTTTCCACTTGGCGTAGTCGGCGGTCTCGGGCAGGCGGCGGCGCTGGCGCAGGCGATCGAGCAGCTCGCCGTGGCTCGGCCGCTCGGCGAGCCAGGCCGGCTCCAGCCCCCAGAGCTCGGCGAAGGCGGCGTTGTTGAAGGCGAGCAGCCGGTCGCGGCCGAAGATCGCGACGCCCTTCGCGGATCTGGTTCAGGGTCTGGTCCTGCGCCTCGAGCGCGCGCTTCAGGCTCTCGGCGGCTTCCTCCGCCTCGGTGACGTCCTCCGACCAGACGCCGACCTGGCCGCCGTCCAGCGGCTGGGCGGTGAGGCGGAAGGCGCGCCGGCGCCCGCGCGCCGCGGCCCAGCGCACCGCCTCGCGCCGCTCGCCGGCCCGGGCGGCCTCGCGGGCCAGGTCGTCGCCGGCGCGATCGAAGGTGAGGCCCTTGCTCGCGCGCCGCCGCCAGGCTGGCGGCGCCGGCCGCATCGAGCCAGGCGCGGTTGGCGAACACCGGCGCGCCGTCGGCCGCGGCGATCCAGGCGGGCGTGGCGCGGGCGTCGAGGAAGGCCGCCAGCCGCGCCGCGCTCGGCAGGCCGGCGTCGGCGCCGATCGGCGGCGAGCCGCAGGAAGGCGAGCGCGCCCGCCGCGCGGCCCTCCACGGCGACGCCGCCGCCGGGACCCGCCGCCTCGAAGGCGCAGGGCGCGCCGCTCTCCACGAGCGCCCTCAGCTGCGCGCCATGGCCCGCATCGAGCGCGGCGAGCTGCGCCACGACGGCCTCGGCGTCGCCGCCCGCCGCGCCCGGCCGTCCCACGCCAAGCCGTTCGGCGCAGAGCGCCAGGCTCTCCTCGCCCGCCATCAGCCGGGCCGGGCCGTCGCCAAGGCCGATCAGCGCGGTCTCGAAGGCCTCGGCGGCGGCTTGGCCAGCCGGGCGATCGCCTCGGCGAGCGCGTCTGCCGTCGCCGGAGCGCCCGTCTCCGGTCCGCGCGGCGCGTCATCGAGCGCCCAGAGCGCCGCGCCCACGGCCAGCGACGCCGCCCCGGCCGCGGCGGCGAGGAGCAGCGCCTGATGAGTCCATCCAGCCTCGCCCGAATCAGAGCCCGCCGAGCATAGGCGTTCCGTCCGTCGCCCGCATGGCGCATGATGGCGCGATGAGCGCCATCCTCTATCCGGTGGCGGCGAGCGCCGAGGCGGCGCTGGCGAAGCCGCAGGGCCGCGCGGCGCGCGAGCGCGAGGCCGCGGCGCTGGCCGGCGCGCCGGTGCGCTTCGTCACCGAGGCGACCGGTCCGGCGTTCGCCACCCGCGAGGCGGCGCTCGACGCCTTCGCCGGCCGGCTCGACGACGCCGCGCCCCGGGCGCGGCGTGCAGGTCGCGCCCGAGGACCGCTACTGCGCGCTCGCCGAGCGGATCGAGGGCTGCGGCGCCGGCGCCGGTCGAGCCGGCCTTCGCGCGCGGCCGCCGCTGGCCGAAGCCGCCGGCCCGGCGCCGCGCGGACCGTCTTCCGGCTCATGGTGTCCTACTGGCGGACCAGCGCGGCCGCCGCCGAGCCGGCGCCGACCCCGACCAGGCCCGGGCGCTCAGGCGCAGGGCCGAGGCCGCCGCAGCTGAACGCCGCGGAGCTGCGCGCGCTCGCCCAGCAGCCGCTGCGGCCGGTCAAGCCGCAGCAGCCGCTCGACGTCGGCCTGTTCGAGGCGCCGGCGCCCGAGGCGCCGCACATCCTGATCCCCGACGAATGATCCGGGACGAGCCACCGTCTGGCGGGACGCCGCCGCGCCGTCGCTGGACGACATCGCGGCCCTCGCCGAGGCGGCGTTCGCGGAGCTGCCGGCAGAAGTTCCGGCGCGCTGGCCGGCGAGGTGGTGTTCCGGGTCGACGACTTCGCCGACCGACGAGGTGCTGGACGACCTCGGGCATCGAGGACCCGTTCGAGCTGACCGGCCTCTACCAGGGCGTCGACCTCGGCCGCCGCTCGGTGCTCGACCCCTCGCCCGAGCCGGCGCGGATCTTCCTCTATCGCCGCCCGATCCTCGACGAGTGGGCCGAGCGCGGCGATGTCAGCCTGGCCGAGCTGGTGACGCCACGTGCTGGTGCACGAGATCGGCCACCACTTCGGCCTCTCCGACGCCGACATCGACGCCATCGAGGCGGCGAGCGACTGACTCCGAGCCGGCCCGCCGCGCACTGCTCCGAAGCCGAGCGCGTCCTTGACCCGCAGCGTGGCCGTGTCAGGCTCGCGTAGCGGCGGGCGCGCGCCAGACGCGCCGTCGGGGCGAGGAAACGTCAGATGCATATCCATCCGCTGGTGGCGATCGTCAGCCTGCTGGCCTTGCTGCTCTACTTCTACATGGGCCTGCGCGTCGGGCCAGGGGCGCGATCAAGTACGGCGTCGTCGCGCCGGCGGTGACCGGCAATCCGGACTTCGAGCGCGACTACCGCATCCAGATGAACACCCTGGAGTGGCTGCCGACCTTCCTGGTCTCGCTGTGGCTCTTCGCGATCTCCTGGGGCAGCGACCGCATCGCCGCCGCCATCGGCGCGATCTGGATCATCGGCCGCATCCTCTACCTGACCGGCTACTCGCGGGCGGCCGAGGCGCGCGGGCCGGGGTTCGGCATCCAGGCGTTGGCCACCGGCGTGCTGCTGTTCGGCGCGCTCGGCCGGATCATCTGGATGGTGGTCCAGCACGGCGTCTGACGTTTTCGTCCGGCTGTCAGCAGTCGGACCGGGGCAGCTGCTAACTCTCGGATATAACGGAACTTTCCGGGTTGCCGGGCGCATTGATTCGGCCCTTAACGTCGACTGTCCGCAATCGGAGCGTTTCCATGGCTGAGGGCGAGCTTTCCCAGCCAGTTGCGGGGACGAGCGGCTGACCACCGCCGAGGTGATCTACTACATGCCGGACCACCCGGCGCTGCTGCAGCGCTTCCTCTGGCAGACCCTCGACCTGCCGCCGGAATTCCCGCGCATCTGCAAGTTCCTCGACTTCTGGCGCCGCGAGATCGACGCGGTGATCCATTCGGTCACCTGCTCGGCCGTCGGGCTCGTCATGCCGGCCAGGCTCGACGTCGGCCGCGACATCGGCCTGCTGCACTGAAATCGACGGGCGCGCGGTCGGCCGCTTCGCGGTATGCTGACCGGCGTGAGGCACGGTGCGAGGACGGGACTGAGGCGTCATGAAGACGAACCGCGATCGCTCGTCGCCGCCGCTCTCGGCGCTGGGTCTGGCGGCGTGCGAGACGACGCCAACCCCCTACCAGCCGCTCGGCCGCCCGGCAGCGCACGGTCTCCGGCGGCTTCACCGACCAGCGGCTCGACGACACCCACTTCCGCGTCACCTTCAAGGGCAACGACGCTGACCTCGCGCGAGCAGGTGGAGACCTATCTGCTCTACCGCGCCGCCGAGCTGACCACGAGCCAGGGCTTCGACTGGTTCGAGATGGTCGACCGGCACACCGAGAACCGCGGCGAGCGCCTACGTCACCGGCTATGGCGGCTACTGGGCGTCCCTACTGGCGCTTCCACGGCGGCTGGGGCTGGGGCGGCTGGGACCCGTTCTGGGACGGCCCGTGGGGGGCTACGACGTGCAGACGCATCGACTGAGTACGAGGCCATCGCCGAGGTCGCCATCGGCCACGGCCCGCGCCCGGCAGCACGACGTGCGCGCCTTCGACGCCCGCTCGGTGATGCCGAACCTCGCCCCCAAGATCGTCCGCGCGCCGCACTGAGATTTGGGCGCGCCTAAACCCAGGCACGGCGCGGCCGCGCTCGCCGGCAAGCGCACCGAACGTCCGCTTCGCGACTACGCGTCCGCTTCCATCATCTCGCGGGTGACGCGCCAGTGGCCGTCGAGCCAGGCGAGGACTTCCTGGGCGGCCGGGTGGTCGAAGGCGGACCAGCGTTCGCGGATGCGCGGCGTCTGCTCGTCGATGCGGCCGAGGCCCTGGTCGTGGAAGAGGCGGAAGTGGCGGCGCAGCAGGTCCGCCAGCTCGGTTCCCAACAGCGCCTCGGCGGCGCGGTCCCAGGCGCGGGCGTACTCGTAGGCATCGCCCTTCTCGTAGCTTTCCACCAGCGTCAGCGCCGGGATGCGGAACAGCACCGGCTGCAGGCAGGGGTTGACCATGTGGGCGGTCAGATGCGGGCCGATCGAGGCCGGCCGCCCGGTGAAGGCGCGCAGGTAGAGGAACGGCGACATGCCGACCCCGTCGTTGACCGGGTAGTTGTCCCACAGCGTCGGCTTGCGCCGCAGCCGCTCGGTCACCCGCGCCAGATGGCCGGGGCTGTACTCGCGCGAACAGACCTCCTCGCCGGTCCAGTAGATCTCGAACCTCGGATCGAGGCCGCGGCCGAGGTCGTCGAGGTAGGCGGGCGGGTAGTCGCCATAGACCCGCTGCAGCATCGCATCGTCGGTGTAGACGGTGGGGCAGACGATCAGCCGCTTGGCCTTGGTGCGCTCGGCGACGAAGTGGGCCATGCGCACCTGCACCTCGGCGAGGTCGGGCTGGTCGCCCTTCATGTCGTCGAAGAGGATCGCCAGCTCGGTGCAGCCGGCGGCGTCGAAGAAGGCGATCTTGCGGGCCAGCGCCGCCTTCGTCTCCTCGCCGAAGTCGCGATAGGCCTCGTAGGGGCTGAGGCCGACGCCAAAGCCCATGCCGAGCTCGGCGCAGAGGCTGGCCATCCGCGCCAGCCGGTCGGCCTCGTCGGCCGGATGGTCCTCGCGCCATTGCTTGCGCAGGCGTTTGTCGGCCTTCGGCGCGTAGATGTAGGAGCTGTAGCCGCGCGCGGCGAAGAAGCGCGCCTGGTCCTCGCGCATGTCCCAGGTCCAGGGGCGGCCGTAGTAGCCCTCGATGATCCCAAGCGGCGGGCTCAAGCGGCGTCTCCCTCAAGCGTATCGGGGCGACGGGCGGGCGAGGACGCCGTCCTCGGTCAGCGCCAGGTGGGTCAGCGTCTGCTCGTCGTGGTTCATGCGCCAGGAGAGCAGCTTCTGGGCGTACTGCAAGCACCAGCGGCGCGTAGGCCGGATCGTCGGCCAGGTTGCGCATCTCGCCGGGGTCGGCTTCGAGGTCGAAGAACAGCGGCGGCAGCCTGGTGAAGTGGACGTACTTGTAGCGCTGGCCCGCGCACCACGTTCAGCAGGCACTGGTGCAGCGTCAGGCCCGAACGTCTCCTCGGCGGTCGTCATCGCCGACGTCGCGGAAGTCGTATTCCCAGTGCGCCTCCTCGCGCCAGATCGCCGGCGCGCGGCCGGCGAGGAACGGACGCGAGGCTCATGCCGTCGCATTGCAGCGGGACGGGCGCGCCGATCGCCTCCATCATGGTCGGCAGGATGTCGACGTTCTCGGTGAAGCGGCTGACGCGCGCCCCTCGGGCCGCGCCTGGCCGCGGATCGCGGACGATCAGCGGGATGCGGTACGACCTCGTCGAAGTAGCCGCCCTTGTTCATCAGCCAGTGGTCGCCGAGCTCCTCGCCGTGGTCGCAGGTGAAGATGATCAGCGTGCGCTCCCAGAGCCCGCCTCGCCTTCAGGAAGCCGAAGAGCCGGCCGATCTCGGCGTCCACGCGGCTCATCAGCCCGTAGTAGACCGCCTTCAGGCGCCGCAGCCGCTTCTCGTCGTCGGGCGCGCGAAAGCCGCGGCGCTTCAGCCGCCAGGCGAGCCAGGGATGCTGCCTGGCCTTCCTCGGCGGGCGCTGGCGGCGCGGCTGAAGCCGGGGACCTCGGCCGGGTCGTACATGGCGTTGTAGGGCCGCGGCGCGACGAACGGCGGGTGCGGGCGCAGCAGCGAGAGGTGGGCGATGAACGGACCCTCGGCCGCGCTTCAGGTACTCGATCAGCTGGCCGGTCAGGAAGGCGACGTCGTCGACCTCGGCCGGGAAGGCCAGCGGCCGCGGCTCCGGCGCGCCGTCCTCCCAGTCGGGACCCGGCGCGCGCCAGCCATAGGCCTCGCTGCGGCGTCGCGGGGACCGCGTAGCCCTGCGCGCGCCAGCCAGTCGGTCCACGGCTTCGGCTGGCCGTCGAGGTGGACGATCGGGCGCACGCCCGGCAGCGGCCCCTCGTAGGTGCGCAGCCAGGGTGAATCGTCCGGCTCGCCGCGCGGGTCGCGGCTGGTGTCGGTGTAGCCGAACAGCACCGGGTCGTAGCCGAGCTTGGCGCCCTCCAGCGCCCAGTTGGTGTGGCGCGCATCGAGCGGCGTGCCGTTGGTCCCCGAGCGGTGGTTCTGCAGGTAGAGGCCGGTGTGCAGCGAGGCGCGGCTCGGCCCGCACGGCGCGGCGTTGGCGTAGTGCCGCTCGAACAGCACCCCCTCGGCCGCCAGCGCGTCGAGGTTCGGCGTCTTCACCATCGGATGGCCCGAGCGCGGAAAGGCACTCGCCCCGCCACTGGTCGGCGGTGATGAAGAGCACGTTCAGCGGCGCGGCCATGGAAGCGGATTACGCTGGGCGCGCGGGGCCTGTCCAGCACACCAACGGTGTCATCCCGGAGGCCCGCGAAGCGGAGTTGTCCGGGATCTGCTTGGAGCGGCTGTGGGAAGGAGATCCCGGACAGCTCGCTTCGCTCGCTTCCGGGATGACAAGGGTGGGGAAGAGTGTCTCCGACCTACCGCGGCGCCATGCGGATGGCGCCGTCGAGGCGGACGTCCTCGCCGTTGAAGTAGCCGTTGCTGGATCATCTCCAGCGCCAGCGAGGCGTACTCCTGCGGCACGCCGAGGCGGCGCGGGAACGGCACCTGGGCGCCCAGGCGCGTCGCGCACCTGCTGCGGCGCGCCGGCCAGCAGCGGGGTGTCGAAGATGCCGGGCAGGATGGTGTTGCAGCGGATGCCTTCCTGGGAGAGGTCGCGCGCCACCACCAGGGTCAGGCCGACGACGCCGGCCTTGGAGGCCGAGTAGGCCGCCTGGCCGATCTGGCCGTCCTCGGCCGCCACCGAGGCGGTGTTGACGATCGCGCCGCGGTCGCCGTCCTCGCAGCGGCTCCAGCGTCATCATGCCGGCCGCGCTCTTGGCGATGCAGCGGAAGGTGCCGACGAGGTTGATCTGGATGATCATGTTGAACCGGTCGGTCGGGAACGACCTGATCTCGCCGGTCTTGCGGTCGCGGCTGGCGGTGCGCGCGGCGTTGCCGGTGCCGGCGCAGTTGACCAGGATCCGCTCCTGACCGATGGCGGCGCGCGCCTTGGCGAAGGCGGCGTCGACCTCAGCCTCGTTGGTGACGTTGCAGGGGCAGAAGACGCCGCCGCCGATCTCCTTGAGCAGCGCCTCGGCCTTCTCCTTCTGGCGCTCGAGGTCGAAGATCGGCGATCTTGACGCCGTGCGCGGCCAGCGCCCGCACGGTGGCTTCGCCGAGGCCGGAGGCGCCGCCGGTGACGATCGCGGCGATGGATAGTCGAGCTTCATGGTGTTCGCGGCCTCTTCCGATCAGGCGTGAGCTTTGGCAAGCGTTTAGACCCGCGCGCGCGCGGCCCGAAAGCCGTCACGCAGCGTCAGGGCGCAGGAATTCTTCGGCCAGAGCGCACATTTCAAGTCCGCCGCGCCAGAAGCCGACCGCGATGGCGAGGAAGAGCAGCAGGCCGGCGAGCGCGTTGGTCTTGAACAGCGCCAGCGCGCGGGCCGGGTCGTCGAGCTTCAGGCGGTGCGGCTGGCGCAGCAGCGCCAGGCCGTAGAGGCCGAAGAAACGGCCAGAACAGCCAGCCCAGATCCGGCCGACCAGGGCCGCCGACGCCGCCAGCGCCAGCGCGACCAGGTAGAAGACGAACACCGCCCCGGGCGCCAGCTTGCCGAGCCGCCGCGCCGAGGACTTCACGCCGGCCAGCGCGTCGTCCTCCAGGTCCTGCACCGCGTAGATCGTGTCGTAGCCGAGGGTCCAGAAGACGCCCGACGGCGTAGAGCAGCAACGCGGCGAGGCTCAGATGGCCGAACAGCAGGTCCGGCGCGTTGACCGTCCAGCCGTGGGTCAGGGCGACGCGAACGAGCGCGGGCAGCGCCACGCCGCCGCTCGCCGCGGCGAAGCCCAGCAGAGCGCCCCAGTTGAAGGTCAGGCCGAGCCAGGCCTGCGGCCACCAGGTGATCCGCTTCATGAACGGATAGGCGGCCACCAGCCCCAGCGAGGCGACGCCGAGCACGACGGCGAGCAGGTTCAGCGTCAAGCAGGATCGCCAGGCTCGCCAGCGAGCAGGCGACGATGAAGGCCCACGCGGCCCTTGACGCCGATCTGTCCGGAAGCGAGCGGGCCGCCCGGCGGTGCGCGCCACCTTGGCGTCGATGTCGCGGTCGACGATGTCGTTGTAGGCGCAGCCCGCCGCCCGCATCAGCGCCGCGCCGGCGAGGAACAGCCGCCAGCAGCCAGGGGTCGGGCGCGCGTCCGTCCATGGCGTCCGCCAGCGCGATCCCCTGCCAGCCCGGCAGCATCAGCAGCCAGATCCCGGTCGGGCCGGTCGAAGCGGCCGAGCTTCAGCCAGGGGCGCAGCGGCCGGCGGCGCATGGCGGTCGACCCAGTTGGCCGGCGCGGCGTCGGGGAGCACGGTGGTCATGGGGCCTCGGGCGGCGCGGTGGAGAGCTGCCAGCCGTCGCCGGCCAGCCAGGTCTGCTCGTCCTCGGCGCCGTCGAGGCGCAGCGAGGCGACCCGCCGCGGCGGCCGGCCGGCCTCGCGATCGGTGCGCAGCCGCCCGAGCGCCGCCGCCAGGCGCTTGCCCGCCGCCTCGGTGCGGCCGCTCATGCAGTGGTAGATACCGACGCCGCCGATCAGCTCGGCCGCGAAGCGCGCGCCGCGCCGGGTCACCATCAGGTTCGCGCCCCAGCCGCCGCCGGCCCACGCGTCCATCGTGGTGGTGAGCGGAATGAGCAAGCGCCCGCCGTCGTTCAGCAGCCGCACCCAGCGCACCGGGACCTGGTCGAGGCCGCAACTGGCGACGATGACGTCGGCCGCGCCCTCGGCCAGCGCCATGCCGTCGCCGGCCAGCACCTCGACGTTGGGCCAGGGAGCGAGGTTGGCGCGCGCCTTGGCCGCCAGCTCGGGCTCGTACTCGATGCCGGTGACGCGGCCCTCGGGCCCCACCATCTCGGCGATCAGCGCCGTGTAATAGCCGGTCCCGGCGCCGACATGGATGGCGCGCTCGCCCGCCGCGGGCCGCAGCCGCTCGAACAGCGTCGCCCAGAAGCGCGGCTCGCCGTTGTTGAGGCGCTTTTCCGCGTCCAGCGTGACGAGCACGTTCCTGTAGACGTGCGCCGGGTCGGCGTCGGGGGTGACCCCGGGCTTCAGGCCCGGGCTGACGATCTGCCAGGGCCCGGGGCCGAGGAACGCCTCGCGCGGCACGCTGGCGAAGGCGCGGGTGAGCGGCGCATGGGTGATTGGGACGACGCCCGCGAGCTCGTCCGCGTAGGCTTGCCTCAGGCGATCCAGGCGCTCGTCCGGCATGGCCGCTTTAAAGGCGCGAACGCGGTGGCCTGGCAAGCGCCGGCGCCGCGGCCTTGACGCTTGGGCCCCGAGTCACTAGGAAGACCGCTTCCGGTCACAGCGTTCGATGAAGAAAGGAGGGCCGCCGACATGTCGAATAGACGTCTGTTCGCCCTCCCGCGGTTGAATGAGGCCTCGCCGGCCGCTCGCCGCCCCGCCGACCGGTTCTGACTTAACGAGTTAGTCCCGGTCGGGCCTCCGCCCTCCGACCGAAGGACTACCTCCTTGTTTCCCCTCCGATTCCAGAGCGTCCCGCTCGCTCCCGCCGGCTTCGTGTCGCCGGCGGCGCGAAGGTCGGCGCGCAGAATGCCCAAGGCTTCGCCATGACCCTCGTTCTCGACGAAGACGCCGACGAAACCCGCCGTCCACGCACCACCCCGGACCTCGCCGACTTGCAAGGCCCGGTCGTCAGCATGGACCAGTACGACGACGACGAGTTCGACCGCGCAGCGCGTCCTTTCCAACTGGCAGGTGCTGCGTTTCATCGCCGGCTACTGGAACCGGCGGCGCTGGCGGGTGGCCGCGACCGTCATCGTCGGCCTGATCGCGATCGGCTTCGAGACCTACATGCCGACCGCGGCCCAGCGCCTGGTGCAGATCACCAGCAAGGGCCCGGTCCCCGGCAACAACGCCTGGGCCGCCTGGGCGATGTTCGTCGGTCGCCTACGCCTCGTTCGGCGTGATCCGCAACCTCGGCTTCCGGCAGTTCTGGAACCCGCTGGCGGCGCGGAACATGGAGGAGATGACCAACGAGGCGTTCCGCCGGGTGCAGAGCTTCTCGGCCGACTGGCACGCCGACACCTTCGCCGGCGCGACCGTGCGGCGCATCTCGCGGGCGATGTGGGGCTACGACGTGGTCTCCGACGCGGTGATCGCGTGGATCGGGCCGGCGGTGATCGTGCTGGCGGTGCTCTCGATCAGGATGATGCTGCGCTGGCCGACGATCGGGGCGTTCTCGCTGGCGATGGTGGTCGTCTACATCGCCGCCACCATCAGCTTCTCGAACTTCTACGTCATGGCCGCCAACCGCCGCTCGGTGGCGCTGGATTCGCGCATCGGCGGGGCGCTGGCCGACTCGATCTCGTCCAACCCGACCGTGAAGGGCTTCGGGGCGGAGGCGCGCGAGGAGGCGCGGATCGGCGCTGGTCACCAGCGACTGGCGCGGCGCCACGCTGACCACCTGGAACCGCTACACCGACCGCCTGGATCTGTGCCAGAACCTGCTGATGGCGCTGCTGGCCGGCGGGCCTGACCGCGCTGATGGTGGCGCAGTGGTTGCAGGGCAAGGCGAGCTCGGGCGACGTCGCCTTCGTGATCACCACCTTCATGATCATGAGCGGCTACCTGCGCAACATGGGCGACAACATCCGCATGCTGCAGCGGGGCCTGGCGGACGTGGAGGACGTCGCCCGCTACGCCCGGATGACGCCCGACGTGCGCGACGCGCCGGACGCGGCGCCGTTCCTGCCGGGCGTCGGCGAGGTCGCGCTTCGAGAACGTCACCTTCCGCTACAAGTCGGCCGAGAAGCCGATCTACCACGACTTCTCCCTGCGTCATCCGGCCGGGCGAGCGGGTGGCGCTGGTGGGTCCGACGGGGTCGGGCAAGTCGACCTTCGTGAAGCTGCTTGCAGCGGCTCTACGACGTGCAGGGCGGGCGCATCCTGATCGACGGCCAGGACATCGCCAAGGTGCGGCAGGGCGACCTGCGCCGGGCCATCGCGGTGGTGCCGCAGGACCCGGCGCTCTTCCACCGCTCCATCGCCGAGAACATCGGCTACGCCCGGCCCGACGCCACGGCCGAGGAGATCGCGCTGGCGGCGAGGCGGGCGCGAGCGCACGACTTCATCGCCGCGCTCGCCCAAGGGCTACGACACCCTGGTCGGCGAGCGCGGGGTGAAGCTCTCGGGCGGCGAGCGGCAGCGGGTGGCGATCGCCCGGGCGTTCCTGGCCGACGCGCCGATCCTGGTGCTGGACGAGGCCACCTCGTCGCTCGACGTGGAGACCGAGGTGCAGGTGCAGGCGGCGACCGAGGAGCTGATGGCGGGACGCACCACGATCGTCATCGCCCACCGGCTCTCGACCATCCGCCGCGCCGACCGGATCCTGGTCTTCGAGGGCGGCCGCATCGTCGAGGAAGGCCGCCACGGCGAGCTGGTCGCCAAGGGCGGCGCCTACGCCCGCCTGCACGCGGTGACGCAAGGGGTGTGATCAATCTCCTCCCCCGTCGCGCAGACGACGGGGGAGGGGGACCACGAAGTGGTGGAGGGGGCGCTACAGCGCTCGCCCTCCCTCCCGCATGCCCCCTCCGTCCGCTTCGCGGACACCTCCCCCAGTGGGGGAGGAGAACACAGCGCTCACCCCTCCCCCGCCGCCTTGTCCATCAGCTTCGCCAGCGTCACGTCGAGGTCGGTGACGCCGCCGGCGTCGTGGGTGGCGAGCAGCACCTCGACACGGGAGTAGACGTTGAACCACTCGGGGTGATGGTCGAGCTTCTCGGCGGCCAGCGCGATGCGGCTCATCCAGCCGAAGGCCTGGTTGAAGTCGTCGAACCGGTAGGTCTTCTCGATCGCATCGCGCCCATCGGCCGCCTTCCAGCCGGTGAGCTGCTTCAGCGCCTCGGCGGCGCCGATCTTGGCGGGACGGGTCATGGGCGAAGCTCCTCCTGAGGGGGTCGGAGGCCGTCGCGGTCAGGCGGCGACGGCCTGCGGGAATGTCAGCCCGGTGGCGGCGGCGAGCTCGTCCAGCGCCTGGGCCTCGGTCACCACCTTGATCGCCTTCATGCCGAGCTGGGCGGCCGGCTTGCAGTTGACCCCCAGGTCGTCGAGGTAGACGCAGACGGGTGGGGCCACGCCCAGCTGCTCGCAGGCGATCTGGTAGATGCGCGGGTCGGGCTTGCGGATGCCGGTCTTCGAGCTTTCCACGATCACGTCGAAGTGGGCCATGATTCCGGCCGAGCGCGACGCGCCGTCGGCGGTGGCGGCCATGCCCGGGCCGTGGCCCTGCGCCATGTTGTTGGTGATGCAGGCGACCTTGAAGCGCGCCTTGCACAGCTTCAGCGCCTCGACCATGCGCGGACGCACGTCGCCCGAGAGCAGCGGCAGCACGTCGGCGCCGCGCACCGGATGGCCGAGCGCGGTCGATTCCTCCAGGAACTTCATGTCGAACCCGGCGCGGTCGATCTGCGCCCGCTCGAAAAGGGCCCAGGCGTTCTCGTGCGGATTGGTGGCGTTGACCGTGCGGATCAGGTCCTTCGGCAGGCCGTGCGCCGCCTCGTAGCGGTTGAAGGCCTCGAACGGCGAGGTGGTGAAGACGCCGCCGAAATCCCAGATCACCGCTTCGACGCTCACCGCTTCCATCGCCACGCGCTGCTCCATCCCGTCTGAAAGAGGCGCGACGCTAGAGACGGCGCGGCGGGATCGCAAGTATGAGGCGACATGGCCGACGCCATCCGCCCAGAGTCATTCCGCGCCTCGCCTATCGCGCACGCGCCCATCGTGCACGCGCCCATCGTGCACGCGCCCTGGGCCGACGCGCCGCCCGACTTCGCGATCGGGCTGCGGCCGATCTCGCCCGAGGCGTGGCTGGAGGGCGGCGAGGACGACCCGGCGGCCCGCAAGGACCCGCTCTACGCCGCGCATCGCGACCAGGTCTGGGCCGAAACCGAGGGATCGCGCGCCGGGCAGAGCGAAGTGCTGGCGCTCGTCGCGGCGAGCGGCGTCCGCGTCGGGCGGCGCGCCGACCTGCCGCCGCTCTACGCCGCCGCGCGGGTGGTGGCGGACGACCTGTGCCTGATGGAAAAGCGCGACGGCGGGTGGCGGCTCACCGCGCTCAGCCTGAGCGCCGGCACCTTCTTCACGGCCGCCGAAGTGATCGGCAAGCCGCTGGCCGGGCTGCATGCGCCGGTGCCGGGCTTCGGCGAGCGGTTCCTGGCCCGCGTCACCCGGATCTTCGACGCGCTCAGGCCCGATCAGGTGCTGGAGCGCCGCAACTGGACGGTGATGGCCGGCGACGATCTCTTTGCGCCGGACGGCGCTGCGATCCGCGCCCGCGCCGCCGAGATCGCACCGGCCGACGCCGGCGCGGCGCTCTTCGTGCGCGTCGAGCGGCATACGCTGCGGCGGTTGCCGGCGAGCGGCGGCCTCGTCTTCACGATCCGGGTCTGGCGCCATCCGCTTGCGTCGCTCACGGCCGAACCGGCGCGTCTGGCGGCCTTCGAGCGCGCCTGGCGCGGCGCCGCGGCGGACTTCCGCGCCTACAAGCGCCTGGCGGCCTACGACGGCCTCGTCGAGGCCCATCTTCGTGCGAGACGCGAATAGGGGGGCGGGCGCGGGCGGAAGATGGTTAAGTTGCGTTAACGCTTTGGAATCCGGACGCCCTCCGGGGGGAAGAGAGTAGCCATGCGACTGAGTCTCGCCTTGCCGGCGCTGGCCGGCGGCCTCGTGCTCGGATGGGCGGCGATCGCGGCGGCCGACGCCCCGGCGCCACCCGCCGCGCCGATCTTCTACTGCCCGTCGAGCCCCCAGAAGGCCGCGCCGGCCGCCGGCGCGCCCGGCGCGCAGCCGCAGGCCTGCCCCACCGCCCAGCACGCCGCGGTCGTCGAGCATCGCCACGTTCGCCATCACCGCGAGGTGCGCATCGCCGAGCGCCGGTCCGGGTCGCGCGAGGACGTGTCGGCGAGCCAGGCCTTCATCTACCGCTACGAGCAGGGCGAGCACGGGCTCTACGCCCGCGCGGCCGACGAGGCGTGGGCGCACCAAGGGCCACCGCCGCCCTGCCGCGACGAGCGCGGCTGCCCGCGGCATCACGAGTGGGCCGAGGCGCCGCCGCCGCCGCAGGTGATTGTCGAGCGCGCCCCGCCGCAGCCGCAGCAGGTCATCGTGGAGCGCGCGCCGCCGCCGCCGCCGCAGGTGATCATCGAGCGCGCGCCGCCGCCGCCGCCGCAGATCATAATCGAGCACCCGCCGGCGCCGCCGCCGCAGGTGGTGTTCGAGCGCGCCCCGGCCCCGCCGCCGCAAGTGATCTACGAGCGCGCGCCGGCCTGTCCCGACCGCTGCCCGCCGGCCCCCTATGGCTGGGAGGACCGCAGCGAAGGCGCCGGCTATGCGATCGAGCGCCGCGAGACCGAACACGCCGGCGGCTGGCGCTACAGCGAACAGGACGGCCGCGGCCGCTACGAGGCCTGGGGCGACGCCCGCCGCCGCCATCCATGCCCGCCGTCGGTTCCGGAGGCGAGCTGCGCGGGCGCGGCGGCCTACGCCTCGGGCGCCCATGCGTCTGGCGCCTATGCGTCGGGCGAGGCCGAGTGGCGCGACGGCAGCTACGGGCGTGTCTACGAGTATTCGGGCCGCGACGCCTCCGGCTACCTCGTGTGGCCGGGCAAGACGGGGCAGTAGCGGTCGCTTCGTTCACCGGGGGCCCGGGGGGGCGTCGGCGCGGCGGGCTTGAGCAGCGGCTCGGCCGCCGCGCCGACCAGCCGGCGCGTCAGGCCCCGCCGCACAGATGCTCGGAATCGGGCAGCGCCCAGGCGCCCAGCGTGCGCAGGTTGGCGACGCCGTAAACCTTGCCGCGATCGTCGCCTGGCGGGCAGTTGTGCGGCAGGTCGACCAGGCAGACCAGCGCCGGGTCGCCGACCCGCGAGCGGTCCATGGCCGGGATCTGGTCGTAGGAAACCTGTTCCGCGCCGTTGGCCTCGCTGACCAGGCTGCCGCTGCCGGGCCCGCCCTCGAGCCGCGTGCCCACCTCGGTGATGCGGGAGAGCGAGCAGGCGCCGGGCGTGCGGGGCAGCGCCGCCGACGGCTGGGCGGCGCCCGACCGCAGCCATGCCAGCTGCCAACGAGTGAGCCTGGTCAGGCAGGTGACGTTGCGGCCGCAGCCCACGTTGCGCACGGCGATCCAGCCGCGCTCGATCTGGCGCAGCGCCGGCGCGCCCGCCAGGCGCTGCGTGTAGGCTGCGCCGAGCTGGCTATCGAGCGCCGACAGCGCCGGGTTGGCGCAGATGGCGACCTCGGAGGGGGTCGCGGCCTTCGCGCAATCGAACGAGGCCGCGCGCGCGCCGCCGTGTCCGAAGAAGCCGGTTGCGAAGTCGCCCGCCGCGAACCCCACCAGCGCAAGCCCGACGATAGCGCCGACCGCGCCCGGTGACCTCACGCGCATTGACCAGCCCTCCCGATGCCCTGCGGCCAAGCTTAGAGCCGTGACGCCGGATGGGGCAATCGGGGTGGCGCGCTCCGGCGCGCCGGGCCATGGTGCGCGCGGCATGACCCTGGCGCTCAACATCCTCTGGTTCATCTTCGGCGGCTTCATCTCGGGGCTGGCGTGGCTCTTCGCCGGCCTCCTGCTGGCGGTCACCATCGTCGGCCTGCCCTGGACGATGGCCGCCTGGCGGATCGCCGGTTTCTCGTTCGCGCCGTTCGGCCGCCATGTCGCGCCGCGGCGCGTCCTGACCGGCCGCAACGACATTGGCACGGGCCCGCTCGGGTTCCTGATGAACGTGATCTGGGTGCTGCTGGCCGGCTGGTGGCTGGCGCTGCACCACGTCGTGCTGGCGGTCGGGCTCTTCGTAAGCATCATCGGCATCCCGTTCGGGCTGCAGCATCTGAAGCTGGCGCTGATCTCGTTCGCGCCGGTCGGCCAGGAAGTGGTGGAGGGCTGAGACGGTGGCGAAGTGGACCTACACGCACGGCCTGCACGACCTCGGCGGAGGGACCTGGGCGTGGCTGCAGCCGGATGGCGGCTGGGGCTGGAGCAACGCCGGCCTGATCGAGAGCGACGGCGAGGCGCTGCTGGTCGACACGCTGATGGGCGTCGCGCTGACCCGCGACATGCTGGCGGCGATGCGCGCCTCGATCCCGGCGGCGGCCAGCATCGGCCGGCTGGTCAACACCCACTCCAACGTCGATCACACGCTGGGCAACCAGCTGATGGCCGGCGCCGAGATCATCGCCGCCAAGGCCACCGCCGAGGCGATCGCCGCGTTCAATCCGGCCGAGCTCGCCGACCAGAAGGCCTGGGAAGCGCGTGGTGAGGCCGGCGACTTCTTCCTGGAGACGATGGGGCGCACGTTCGACTTCAGCGGCGTCGTGGTGACGGCGCCCAACCGCACCTTCGAGCGCGAGCTGACCGTGCAGGTGGGCTCGAAAGAGGTGCGCCTCACCAACCTCGGCCCGGCGCATACCGAGGCCGACACCATCGTCTATTCGCCGGCCGACAAGACGGTGTTCACCGGCGACCTGCTCTTCAACGCGGGCCATCCGATCGTCTGGGACGGGCCGATCGCCAACTGGACGGCGGCCTGCGACTACATCGTCGCGCTCGACGTCGAGACCGTCGTCCCCGGCCACGGCGCGGTGACCGACAAGCAGGCGGTGCGCAACCTGAAGGGCTACTTCGAGTTCGTGATGGCCGAGTCGGCCAAGCGGCTGGCGGCCGGCATGGGCTGGGAGGACGCGGCCAACGACATCGGGCTCGACGGTTTCCGCGGTTGGGGCGAGGCCGAGCGGATCTGCGCCAACGTGCGCGCGGCCTACCGCGACCTCGGCGCCGACGTACGCGGCGGCGGCCCCGGCGGCGTCTTCGGGGCCATGCAGCGCTACCGGCTGGCGCACGCCCACTAGAGCGCGTTCAGCAAAAGTGGGAACTATCTTTTGCGTCCGAACGCGCTCCAACGTTTTGAGTTTGAGCGGTTTCCAAGAGAGCTCGCCGATTCCGGCAAGCTCGAAACCGCTCTAGGCCATGCCGGCGCCGGACAGTCCCGCCAGCCTCGAAGCGTTCGAGCTCGCCGTCGCCCGCGGTGAGCGCGAGACGGCGCTGGCGCTCGCCCTCGCGCTCCTGAAGGTGGTCGACAATCGCTACGGCCGCCTCGATGCGATCGGCGGGCCGGGCCCCGAGGCCGAGCGCCGCCTGGAGCGGATCGCCACCCGCTTCGCCGCCGCCTTCGGACCGCTGATCTGCGACCCGGCGACGCCGCTGACGCCCGCGCGCTACGAGCAGCTGATGGCGCAGCACCGCTGGATCGAGCTGATGTTCTCGGTGAGCGGCTTCGGCGGGCCTGAGCACCTCGCGCCGCTGCTGGCGAGCGGCGAAGGCGCGGCCCGGCGCGTGGCGCAGCAGAACCTGCCGCGGTTCCTGACCCTGTTCTCGGCGGCCGCCGGCATGGACCTCAACCTCGACGAGGCGATGCGCGCCGATCCGCCCGCCGCGATCGGCGCGGCGCTGGGCTATCTCGGCACCCGCTTCGTGTTCACCGACGCCGGCCACGCGTTCCGCGAGCGGCTGCTGGCGTGGCTGCCGGCGCGGCTCGGCGAGGTGAAACTGGGCGACCTGGCGCTGCAGAACCTCGCCTCGCCCTACATGCACTGCAGCTATGCGGCCTCGCCCGCCAAGCACGCGGTGAAGGCGCCGATGATGGCCCAGATGCGGCGCGCCCTGCCTGGAAGCCGGCGTCCGCGAGTACGACCCGGCCGCCCCGCCGCCAGCCGACCGCCCGACGATCGTGGTCACCACCGAGAACTTCAGCTTCCAGCACTCGATCTGGCGCACCCATTCACGGGCGGTGATGGCGCTGAAGGACCGCTTCCGGGTGGTCGGCTTCATGCACGCCCCGCAGATCTCGGCCGAGATCGAGGAATGCTTCGACGAGGTGGTCGCCTACCCCAGCGAGGGCGCCTTCCTGGAGGCGGTGCGGGCCGCCGCCGGCGAGATCGCCGCGCGCCGGCCGGCGATCGTCCTGCACCTGGGCGTCGGCATGTCGCCGTTCGTGATCGCGCTGGCTTCGCTGAGGCTGGCGCCGGCGCAAGCCGCCTCGTTCGGCCACACCGCCACCACCGCGAGCCCCGCGATCGACTGGATGATCCTGCCGGACGACTTCGTCGGCGATCCGGCGCTGTTCACCGAGCGGCTGCTGCGGCTGCCGCCGGCGGCCATGCCCTACCGGGTGCGGGACGGCTTCGACTACGCCGCGGTGCGCGAGGGGGCGGCGGCCGCGCGCACCGAGCGTGGCGCGTTGCGCATCGCCGCGCCGGCCTCGGCGATGAAGCTGGGCCCGCCGTTCTTCGACGCCCTGGCCGCGGCGGCGTCGCGGGCGCGCCGGCCGGTGGAGTTCCACGTCTTCCCGCTGGGCTGCGTCGGGCTCGGGTTCGCGGAGCTGCAGCGCCGGCTCGCCCAGCGGCTGCCGATGGCCGTGGTCCACGAGGAGCTGCCCTATGACGCCTACGCCGAGCGCCTGGCGTCGTGCGATTTCTTCGTCTGCCCGTTCCCGTATGGGAACATGAACAGCATCGTCGACGCGGCGCTCCTGGGCCTGCCCGGCGTCTGCCTGGACGGCGCCGAGGCCCACGCGCACGCCGACGCCGCCTACTTCCGGCGCATGGGCTTCCCGGAGGCGTTGATCGCCGCGACGCGGGACGACTACGTCGCCACCATCGTCCGGCTCGCGGACGACCCGGCCTGGCTTGCCCGTTGCCGCACGGTCGCCGGCGCGGTGGGACCGGCGCATCCGTTCTTCGACGGCGACGCGCAGCTCTTTGCGGACGCGGTGGCGCAGCTCGCCGCCGAGGCGGCGACGCCGTCCGCCTGAACGGCGAAGCCCCCGGCGATGCGCCGGGGGCTTCTGACACGCTAGGCTGGGCCGATGTGGCCCGGTGCGGTTACCAGCACACGACGTGATGGTGATGCCTGTGGCAGTGATGAGGGTGATGCCACGGCCGCGCCATGGCGGTTCCGCCGAGCGTGGCGGCAATGAAGGCGGCGAGAACGAGTGCGCGAGCCATAGTGCTTCTTCTCCCTGGAGGACGGCTTCTTGGAGCCCGCATTCAATCGGAACGCCGCGCTTACAGCAAGGCTTCGCCGAACGGCGTCACGCGAGGCGCCGATCGGACCCTGCGACGAGGCGGCGGCGCATTGGTGCGCGAGGTCCCCTGGCGAGCTCTTGCAGGCAGCGGCAGTCGGATAGCGCCAGCGTGGCGCGCTCGGCGTCAACGCAACCGGATCGGAAGCGAGACCATCAAGGTGTAGTCCGGCGCGTCGCGGGTGAGGCCGACGCCGAGCGTCACGTCCAGCAGCACGCGCGAGCTCAGCACCTGGTCGATCCCGAACTGGGCGACGGCGGCGACGCCGTTGCCGCCGGGAATCGCCTTGCCGTCCACCCGCGTGTCCCACTTGAACTGCTGGTCGAATCCGAAGCTGAGCGAGGTGTCGGGGCTGACCGCCAGGAGGCCGCCGAGCTGCCAGTCGAGGTCGTCGCCGATGTGAACCTTGCCGATCTGCTCCTTGTACGGAAGGTTCGCGCCATAGGCGAGGGTCGAGTAGAACACCAGTGGGTCCACCGTCTTCAGCGCCGTGAGCCGGCCGGTGATCTGCGGCGTCCCGAGGCCGGTGGCGACGGCCGCGATCGGGGTGCGGTATGGGTCGCTGCCGGTCGGCAGGCGCGCGCCGAGCGCGCCGATCAGGTCCGGGCGCCAGCCGGCGTCCTCCATCAGGAACTGATGGCTGAGCTCCAGCTGCGCGTCGCCGACGCCGGCGCCGTGGTGGGCGACCGTCGTGCCGTCGCCGAGCGCCGAATCCTCGCGTCGCCAGTCGAACGGCGCGACGATCTGGAACTGGCTGCGCCAGGGCAGGCCGACGCGCGCGATGATCGCGCCCTCGACGTCGTCGTCGCGCTGGCGCTGGTCGTCGACCGTGGAGATGCCCTCGGGCGTCTGCACGAGGACCAGCCCCTGAACCTGGGTGTGGCTGTAGGCGACGCTGGGCGAGACCTCCACCGACCAGGTCGGCAGCAGCTGCAGCCCGCGCTGCACCAGTCCGCGCGAGAGCGCCCGCAGCGTCTCCTCGTCGCCAGAGGCGCTCGCCAGGGCGCTTGCCGGGGCGCCTGCCGGGGCGTTCGGCAGAGCGTTCGATCGGGCGGCGGAGGCGGCAGAGGCGGGCGGGTTCGTCGAGGCGACCGGCGCGCCGCGCTCGGCTTCCAGCGCGGCCACGCGCTTCTCGAGCGCGTCGATCTGCTGGTCGCGCGCCTTCAGGGCCGCCTCGAGCTCCTCGCGCGTCAGCGGACGCGCGTCAGTCTGGGCGAACGCCGGCGCGGCGGCGATCAGCGCCGCGCCGGCCGCCAGGCCGAAGAGCTGCAGCTCGTCTCATGGACCGGTCCCCGTCTGGTTCTGCGCGATCGGAAGGCCCGGTCCCTCGATCGCTTGTCGGCGCGCCGCGAGCCCAGGCGCCAGGAAGAGCTCGGCCGGCGCGCCCATGCGGTCGGGCGCGTGCGGGCTGGCCGGGTCGAACACGATGAAGCCCACCCCGTGCGCCCACACCGCGCGGAACGCCTCTTCGCTGAGCGTGCGGTTGCCGAACGCCGGATCGGCGATCAGCACCCGCCCGTCGCGCCGGCCGCGGTAGACGACAAAATGCGAGAAGCCGCGCCAGCGGATCGGCGTGATGGCCGGCGCCAGCGGATCCAGGTCGTCGAGGCTCATCCCCTCGTAAGCCGCTACCGCGTAGCCGTGCGTGGCGGCGTAGGCCTTCAGGTCGAGCAGCGAGAAGCCCAGGCGCTGGCGGACCAGCGTCGGGCTCGTGTGCCGCAGCATGGCGAGCGCCACCTCCCGTTCGCTGACCGGATCGTTCAGCTGATAGGTCAGCACCGTGGCGATCGCCGCCGCGCCGCAGGAGAGGTCCCACTGCTGGCGCACCACCTGCTCGTTGCGGATCTCCAGCATCGAGCGGACGACGCGGGCCTGCGCGGCGGGGGCGAGGCCTGCCGCCAGCCCGGCGACGGCGGCCGCCAGGACCGCCGCCGCACGCCAGCCGATCGGCGGGACTACGGCTCGCCGCGGCCGGTCAGGCGCCGCTGTCACGGGGCGAGGGACGGGCTCAATGTCCCTTGACCACGTGCGCCTGGAAGGCCCAGGACGCCCTGGCGTTGGCCGGCAGGACGACCCCCACCAGGCCATGGTTCTCGTCGTCCGGCCCGGACGAGAAGATCACCGACCCGTCGGGGCCGTTGCGCAGCGCCCAGAGGCCGTCGATCGTCACCGGCGCGCCGCCCGGCGACGTCACCTGGCCGAGGAACTGGCCGGTGTGCGGGTCGAAGGCATTGATCGTGCCGTCGCCGAAGTTGCCGACCAGCAACGCGCCGGCGAGCTTGCCGAACGACTTTGGCGCGATCGAGAGGCCCCACGGCGCGTTCAGCGGACCGTGCGAGACGAGCGTCGCGATCTTCTGGCCCGACAGGGTGAACACGTCGACGAAGCCGAGGCCGGCCCCGTGCGCCTCGTCGAGGCCGCCGGTGCCGAGGGCGAAGGTCACGTAGAGCTTGCCGTTCAGCACCTGCACGTTGAACGGCGAGTAGCCGGCCGGCAACGACGGGTCGGTGAACGCGCCGATCTGCTGGAACTGGCCGTTGAACATCTCGACCTTGCCCTGGGTGAAGTCGGCCGCGTAGAGCGTCTGCGGCGCGGGCGTGACGCCGGGCGTCTTGCCCATCCCCATGTTCTGGCCTTCCTGGTCGCCCATCCCATGGCCCTTGCCCGGGCCGGAGCCGCCGCCGACGTCGGGGGAGATCGCCAGTCCCTTGAACGCCGCGCCGCTCGCCGACTGGTCGACGGCGGTGAACGCCGTGTTGGTGGCGACGCTGGGCGCCCACCCCGAGATGGTGCCGTCCTCGGCGTCGAACAGGAACAGGCTGTGGCCGGTTTTGCCGGCGCCGCTGACGTCGAAGTCCGTCCCGTTCAGGCTGGTGAAGACGGTGCCGGTCGGTGTGCCCATCGCGCCGCCCGGTCCGGGAATCGTCACGTTGAGCGGTATCTTCGCGAACGAGTTGAAGTTGTAGAGGGTCGACGTGCCGGTGCCGTTGTTGGCGACCCACAGCGGCCCGCCGGCCGGCGCCTCCGACAGGCCCCATGAGTTGACCAGCAGCGGATCGGGCGGGTTCGCCCCTTCGGTGTTGGTGTCCGAGATTTCGTTGATGACGACGAAGTTGGTGCCCGCCACGATCTGGGCGAGCTGGGAATCGCTGAGGGGCGCGGGTTTGGCCAGCGCGCTGGTGGCGAGCAGGCCAAGAACGATCGACGCTAGTCCGGCTGCGGTCTTCATGAATGCCTCCTTCGACCTGACAGGGGTGTCGCCTGCGACACGCAAAGACGCCCGAAGGCGCCGGCCCCCAGCTGCCGGCGTCGATGGGTTGCGCTCGTTGATGCCGCCCCGCCGACCGACGGTTCAAAGCTGAGCCAGGATTCCTGCGGCCGCATGTCGCCGCCGGGCGCGGCCGGTCGATTGAACCTTTTCGCCCCGATGCAGCATCAAGACGGGGGGTGCGTGCTCAGCGTCTGGTCGAGCCTATGCAGCTCCCTCGTCTCCGCTCCGATCGGGCTGCCCGCAGCCGGTGTCGCCGCACCGCAAGCTTGACGGTTCGCCACACCATCGCCGCGCTTTCGACCGATGACAGAACGGCGTTCGCCCAACGCGCGGGGCCGACCCGCGGCGTCCGGGGCTGAGCGGGATGCGGGCAGGACCCATGCTCGGCAGACAGCCCACGGCGCCGGGCGGCGTCGACACGGCCGCCGAATCCGGCGATGCGCGCGACGTGCGCCTGATCGGCCTGATCGTCCGCCGCGATCCGCGGGCCTTCGAGGCGCTCTACCGCTCGTACCACCCGCGGCTGAGCCGCTTCCTCTTCAACATCGTGCGGCGCGCTCACGTGGCCGAGGAGGTGCTCAACGACACCCTGCTGGTCGTCTGGCGCCAGCCCGAGCGCTACAATGGCCGCAGCAAGGTCTCGACCTGGATTTTCGCCATCGCCTACCGCCAGGCCCTGAAGGCGCTGCGCCGCTGCGACGATCCCGTCGAGGATCGCGAGGCCGAGGCGCGGCCCAGCGCTGAAGCCGGCCCTGAGCAGCAGCTGGGACGGCGCCAGGCGCAGGACGTGCTGCTGCGGGCGATCGGCGAGCTGTCGCCCGACCATCGCGCGGTGATCGACCTGACCTACTTCCACGAGTTCGGCTATCGGGAGATCGCCGAGCTGATGGATTGTCCGCAGGACACGGTGAAGACCCGCATGTTCCACGCCCGCCGGCGCCTGAAGAATAAGCTCTGCGGCGATCTGGCGGACTGGCTCTAGAGGCGGCGATGACCGGAAAGATCATCCGACTGCCCGAGGCCGAGCATCACGCGACTCGGCTGCTGCTGCCCTGGTACGCGGCCGACAAGCTGGACGTTTCCGACAAGGCCCAGGTGGAGGCCCATCTGCGGGGCTGCGCGCTCTGCCGCGCCGAGCTGAGGCAGGAGCTGCGGCTGAAGGCGGAGGTGGCCGGTCTGCCGCTCGAGGTCGACCATGGCTGGACCGCCATGCTCTCCCGGCTCGAAGAGACCTCGCCGAGGCGAAACGGTCCGGCGCGGCTGAGATGGCGCATTGCCGAGGCCTGGCGCGGCGGCGGCGCCTGGCTCGGCTGGGCGGTCGCGGCGGGACTCGGCGTCGCGATCGCCGTCGGCTTCTACGGGCCCCGCCCCACGCAGCCCGCGCTCTACCACGCGCTCGCCGCGGCGCCCGCCAGCCGTCCCGGCGACGTCGTGGTGCTGTTCCGTCCGGACGCCACCGAGGCGCAGCTGCGCGACGCGCTGCGGGCCGGCGGCGCGCGCCTGGTCGACGGACCCACGCCGGCCGACGCCTACGTGCTGAGCGTGCCGTTGCCCGAGCGCGCCCGGGCGCTCGCCGTGCTGCGCTCGCAACGGGTCGTGCTGGACGCCGAGCCTGTCGATCAGGGCGCCGCGCCATGATGCGGCTCGTCCGGCGCCTGCTGCTCGGCCTGGCGCTGTGCGTGGCGGCCGCCGCGAGCGCCGCCGCCGTGCGCGCACCTGCCGACGACGATCCGCAGCGCGAGGTGCTCGTGATGTTGCGGTTGCCGCCGGACCACATGCGTCCCGGCGCGGCCTACGGCGGCGTCTGGAGCGACGGCGCCGCCGCGCGCCGCCGCATCGTCGGCCGCCTGGCGAGCCAGAACGGCCTGGTGCTCGTCGACAACTGGCCGATGCCGGTCGTCGGGGTGGACTGCTTCGTGCTGCGCGCGCCGGCCGACGTCTCGGCCGCCGAGGTCGCCGCGCGGCTTTCCCGCGCGCCGCAGGTCGCCTGGTCGGAGCCGATGAACGTCTACCGCGGCCAGGGCGGCGCCCCGCGCGGCGACCCGCTCTATCCGATGCAGCCGACAGCGCGTGAATGGCGCCTCGCCGAGCTGCACAAGATCGCCACGGGACGCGGCGTGCGGGTGGCGGTGATCGACAGCAAGGTCGACGAAACCCACCCCGATCTGGCCGGCCAGGTGGCGCTGAGCGAGAACCTGGTGGCCGGCCGCCCGAACGTCCCCGAGGCGCACGGCACGGCGGTGGCCGGCGTCATCGCGGCGCTGGCGGACAACGGAATCGGCATCGCCGGCGTCGCGCCGGGCAGCCGCCTGTTGGCGCTGCGGGCGTGCTGGCAGGCCGAGGCCGCCACGCTGTGCGACAGCTTGAGCCTCGCCAAGGGGCTGGACTTCGCGATCGGCCACGGCGCGCAGGTCATCAACCTCAGCCTCAGCGGTCCGCCGGACATCCTGCTTGGCAGGCTGCTGGACGCGGCCAAGGCGCGGCGCGTGGTCGTTGTGGCCGCCTTCGACCGGAGCCTGCCCGGCGGCGGCTTCCCGGCGTCGCATCCGGGCGTGCTGGCCATCGCCGACGAGGCGGGCGGCCCGACGCCGGCCGGCGTCTACGCCGCGCCCGGCCGCGATATCCCGACCACCCTGCCCGGCGGCAAGTGGGGTCTGGTCAGCGGCAGCTCGTTCGCGGCCGCCGAGGTGGCCGGGCTCGCCGCGCTGGTGCGCGAGCGGCCGGGTGGATCGACCGCCAGGTTGCTGGCGGCGCTGCCGGTCGGCGCGGTCGTCGAGGCCTGCGCCACGCTGCAGGGCGCCGCCCCCGGGTGCGCGGGCGGCGCCGGGCGCGTCCGCGAAGCGGCCATCCGCTGACGCCGGGCCGCGCCCTCGCCTGGCTGGGCGCGCTCGCCGGACCGGGCTGGGCGGGCGCTTGCGCGGCGGCGCAGGTCGAAGCCACCGCCTCGGTCAACTCCGACTACCAGTGGCAGGGGCTGTCGCTCAGCAACGGCGAGCCGGCCGCCAGCTTCAGCGTCAGCGCGGAATGGCGGAACGGGGCCTATGCGGGCCTGACCGGCATCGTCAGCGCCACCGACCACGACGGCGTGCGCCCGCTCGCCTACATCGCCGACCTCGGCTACGCCCGCCGTTTCGATCGCGACGCGACCTGGGACGTCGGCGTCGTCACCAGCGGGGTCCGGCTCTACCTCAGCCGGCGCTATCCCTTCACCTACACGCAGATCTACGGCGGGCTCTCGATGGGCGACCTCTCGGCGCACCTGTTCTACTCGCCGGGCTACCTCGGCGAAGGCGTCGGCGCGCTCTATCTCGATGTCGGCGGCGCGCTGCGCCCGGCGCCGCACTGGCGGCTCACGGCGCACGTCGGCGCCTTCGCGACAACGCACCACGAGCCCGGGGCGACGACGGACAAGCGCCGCGTCGATCTTCGCGCCGGCGTCGTGCGCGAGTTCGGCAACCTCGAGGCGCACCTGCTCTGGACCACGACCCTGCCCACCCCCGTCTATCCGACCGGCGACCGCCAGCCGAGCCGCACAATCCTGCTTGGCGCGACCTACGCCTTTTGACCGCAGTTTTGATCGATCCGCGATGAACGTCGCCGCCTCTGGGCGGCATTAAGCCTCGCGCCACGCCGCTGCGGCGGTCCGTGGCGAGGCCGCAGGTTGTAGCGACGGGAATGCAGTCTGCGCTGCTCGGCCAAGACCAGCGACGGAGACTGACATGTCCGACGAACCTATTGGGCGCCCGCCGCGCCGGGACCTGCTGCGCGCCGCGTCCGGGGCCGCTGCGTTGCTGGGCTGCGGCTCGGCCGCAACGCCGGCGGCCGCGTCCGCCAAGATGCCCCACAAGCTGGTTCACTACCAGGCGACCCCGAACGGCGCGGCGCGCTGCCAGGGCTGCACCCAGTTCCTGCCGTCGCCGGCCTGCAAGCTGGTGGACGATCCGATCACCCCGAGCGGCTGGTGCGTGCTCTACGCCAAGGCCGGCTGAGCGGGGGATACATGCGCAACCGACGCAGGGGGATCGCCCCCCGGACGCTGGCGGCCGCCTGGCTGCTCGCGACGATGCTGCTGGCGCTGACGGCCAAGCCCGCGGCGGCCGTGCCGGCGTTCGCCCGCCAGACCGGCGAGCCCTGCCAGGTCTGCCACGTCGGCGGATTCGGGCCGCAGCTGACGCCGTTCGGACGGAACTTCAAGCTGCACGGCTACACGCTGCGCAGCGACAGCTTCAACGTTCCGCTGGCCGCAATGGCGGTCGCCTCCTACCTGCGCACCCAGAAGGCGCAGAACCCGCCGCCGCCCGGCTTCTCGCCCAACGACAACTGGGCGCTCGACCAGTTCAGCCTGTTCCTGGCCGCCGGCGTCGGCCAGCATTTCGGCGCCTTCGTGCAGGGCACCTACGACGGCGTCGCCAAACAATGGCATTGGGACCAGCTGGACCTGCGCGCCGTCGACGATCTGAAGGCCGGCAAGCACGACGTGACGCTGGGCGCGAGCCTCAACAACAATCCGACCGTCCAGGACCCCTGGAACACCACGCCCGCCTGGGGCTTCCCCTACACCGCCTCCGCGCTCGCCCCGGCGCCGACCGCCGCGCCGGTCGTGAACGGCGCGCTCGCCCAGCAGGCGCTCGGCCTCACCGGCTACGCCTGGATCGACAGCATGGTCTACCTGGAGGCCGGCGCATACTGGTCGCCCAGCGCCCGTGCGCTCAGCGACCTCGGCGTCGATCCGACGGCCTTCGGCGCGATCCACGGCGCGGCGCCCTACGCCCGCGCCGCCATACAGTGGGACGTGGGGCCAGGCCAGGCTCAACTCGGCGCCCTGGCGCTGCGGACGGAGGTCTTCCCCGGCCTCGACCGGTCGACGGGGTTTGTCGACCGCTACACCGACCTGGGGATCGACGGCTCCTACATCGCCACCTTCACCAACGGCGACGTGGCGGCGCTGAACGCCCGGTTCGTCGACGAGCGCCAGCGGCTTGCCGCCACCTGCGCGCTCGCCGGCGCCTTGCCGGCGTCGTGCGCGGACAACCTGCTGCACGACCTGCGCGTCGACGGCTCCTACTACTGGCGCCATCGGTTTGGGGTGACGGTGCAGTACTTCGACACCGCCGGCTCGGCGAACCCGGTGATCTATGCCGCCAACCGCACCTTCACGCCCGACAGCGCCGGCCTGAACCTGCAGCTCGACACCACCCTGTTCCCCAACTCGAACTCGCCGCTCGGTCCGCGCTTCAATGCGCGCGTCGGCGTCCAGTACACCGCCTACACCGAGTTCAACGGCGCCGGGCGCAACTTCGATGGCCTGGGGGCCAACGCGCGGGACAACAACGCGGTCCGCGTCTTCGTCTGGGTTGCGGACTAGACCCGCTTCGCAGCAGCCGAGCGCACGCGTTACGACGAAGCGTACTTCCGTGCTCCTCGCTTCGTCGCTGGCTGCGAGGCCTGCGCGGCCGCGCGCCCCACCGCAGGGGCGCCCTGGGCTCGCCCGCCAAGGCCAGGGCCCTCGGCAAGCGTCGGACCTGACATCCCCTCGCCCACCGAAAAGGCTGAACAGCCGCCGCCCTCACCCGAGATTTGCAGTCCGAAGATGACGGCCTTGCCGCCGCGCCCGATGATCGCGGCAAGGTCGGCGGGCGTGCACGGGGTCGGACCGGCTTGGGGAAGCCCCAGGTTCAGGACCGACGGGATGAACCTATTCGGGCTGATGCCGAAGTCGGGAGGCGTCACGACCAGTTCTCCGTCGACGAAGCTCAGCAGATAGTTCGGGGTCGCCGCCAGCGTGCCTTGGGTGATGGCGTAGGACCCCTCGGGGCTGTGGATGGTCGCCGTGGTCGCCAGGGTTCCCGATAGGAGATCGCCATTCGCCAGGCTCCCCGTCGTCACGGTGAAGGCGAGCGGCGGGTTCGGCGCGCCCTCGAACCGCGACAGGTCGTCCGCGGTCACCGTGATGGGGCGCGGCGTCACGGTCAGCGCGCCGGGCAGGTAGGTGATCGAGTAGTTCGACAAGCCTGCACCGACCGCGTTGGAGGCGATGATTGGATAGGGGCTGCCGGCAACCTGGGCGGTCGCAGCGGCGCCGGGGCTCGTCAGCGATACGCCGGTGACTTTGTCGCTCGCCAACAGTCCGCTCGCAGAAAACGCCGTGCCAGCGAACGTCAGGCTGTCCCCGTAGACCTTGTTGGCGTTGTTCGCCGCGATCGTCAGGGACGCGGGCGTGATCGCGCCGGGGCCGGACGCGGTGGTCGGCAGCGTGTAGTTGCTGAGCAGGGTGCCGGCGTTGGCGGCGAACTCGCTGGCCGTGAGCGCCGCGGTCACCGTCGTGGCGCTGACCACGTTGGCCGAATTGTAGGCGCCGGTCGTCGGCGGCGACAGCGTCGCCCCCTGGCCCGCGACGAAGCCCGCGAGGGCAAAGTCGCCCAAGGCGAGCGTTGCGGTCGTGGTCCCGTCGTAGACCTTGGTCGGGTCGCCGATGATCGAGGCGGTGAGCGTTGCCGGGGAAATCGCGCCGGCGCCCGAGGCAGTGGTCGGCAGCGTGTAGTTGCTGAGCAGGGTGCCGGCATTGGCGGTGAACTCGGCAGCGGTGAGCGCAGCAGTGACCGTCGTCGCGCTGACCACGTTGGCCGAGTTGTAGGCGCCGGTCAGCGCCGACACCGTCGCGCCCTGGCCCGCCACGAAGCCCGTCACGGCAAAGTTGGCTGAGGCGGGCGCTGCGGTCGTGGTCGCGTCGTAGACCTTGGTCGGGTCGCCGATGATCGAGGCGGTCAGCGTCGCCGGCGTGATCGCGCCGGGGCCGGATGCGTTGGTCGGCAGCGTGTAGTTGCTCAGCAGGGTGCCCGCGTTGGCGGTGAACTCGCTGGCCGTGAGCGCCGCGGTCACCGTCGTCGCGCTGACCACATCGGCCGAGTTGTAGGCGCCGGTCAGCGCCGAGGACGTCGCGCCCTGGCCGGTGACGAAGCCCGCGAGGCCGACCTCGCCCGCGGGAAGCGCCGCCGTCGTGGTCGCGTCGTAGACCTTGGTCGGATCGCCGACGATCGACGCGGTGAGCGCCGCCGGCGTGATCGCGCCGGCGCCCGAGGCGGCGGCTGGCAGCATGTAGTTGCTCAGCAAGGTGCCGGCGTTGGCGGTGAACTCGCTGGCTGCAATCGCGGCGGTGACCGTCGTCGCGCTCACGACATTGGCCGAGTTGTACGCGCCGGTCAGCGCGGAGGACGTCGCGCCTTGGCCCGCGACGAAGCCCGCGAGAGCAACCTCGCCGGCGGGAAGCGCCGCGGTCGTGGTCCCGTCGTAGACCTTGGTCGGATCGCCGATGATCGACGCGGTCAGCGACGCCGGCGTGATGGCGCCGGCGCCCGAGGCAGTGGTGGGCAGGGTATAGTTGCTCAGCAAAGTGCCGGCGTTGGCGGTGAACTCGGCAGCTGTGAGCGCCGCGGTCACCGTCGTCGCGCTCACGACGTCAGCCGAGTTGTAGGCGCCGGTAAGCGCCGCAACGGTGGCGCCCTCGCCCGTGACAAAGCCCGTGAGGGCAAAGTCGCCCGCGATCGCCGCGGTCGTGGTCCCGTCGTAGACCTTGGTCGGATCGCCGATGATCGACGCCGTGAGCGTCGCCGGCGCGATCGCGCCAGCGCCCGAGGCGGTGGCCGGCAGCGAGTAGTTGCTGAGCAGGGTCCCGGCGTTGGCGGTGAACTCGCTGGCCGTGAGCGCCGCGGTCACGGTCGTCGCGCTGACCACGTTGGGCGAGTTGTAGGCGCCCGTCAGCGCCAACGATGTCGCCCCCTGGCCCGTGACGAAGCCCGCGAGGGCGACATCGCTGGCGGCGACCGCGGCCGTCGTGGTCCCGTCGTAGACCTTGGTCGGGTCGCCGATGATCGACGCGGTCAGCGTCGCCGGCGTGATCGCGCCGGCGCCCGACGCGCTGGTCGGCAGCGTGTAGTTGCTGAGCGAGGTGCCGGCGTTCGCGGTGAACTCAGCAGCGGTGAGGGCCGCGGTGACCGTCGTCGCGCTCACGACATTGGCCGAGTTGTATGCGCCGGTGGAAGGTGGCGACAGCGTCGCGCCCTGTCCCGTGACGAAGCCCGTGAGGGCAAAGTCGCCGGAGGCGAGCGCTGCGGTCGTGGTTCCGTCGTAGACCTTGGTCGGGTCGCCGATGATCGACGCGGTGAGCGCCGCGGGCGTGATCGCGCCGGCGCCGGAGGCGGTGGCCGGCAGCGCGTAGTTGCTGAGCAAGGTGCCGGCGTTGGCGGTGAACTCGCCGGCGGTGACGGAGGCAGTGACCGTCGTCGCGCTGACCACATCGGCCGAGTTGTACGCGCCGCTCAGCGCCGAGGACGTCGCCCCCTGGCCGGTTACGAACCCCGCGAGAGCGACCTCGCCGGCGGGAAGCGCCGCGGTCGTGGCGCTGTCGTAGACCTTGGTCGGGTCGCCGGTGATCGACGCGGTGAGCGTCGCCGGGGTGATCGCGCCCGCCCCCGATGCGTTGGTCGGCAGCGTGTAGTTGCTGAGCAGGGTGCCGGCGTTGGCGGTGAAGTCGCCGGCAGTGAGCGCGGCAGTGACCGTCGTTGCGCTGACCACATTCGCCGAGTTGTAAGCGCCGCTCGTCGGCGGCGACAGCGTCGCCCCCTGGCCCGTGACAAAGCCCGTCACGGCGAAGTTGGCTGAGGCGAGCGTCGCGGTCGTGGTCCCGTCGTAGACCTTGGTCGGGTCGCCGATGATCGACGCGGTCAGCGACGCCGGCGTGATCGCGCCGGGGCCCGATGCGGTGGTGGGCAACGTATAATTGCTCAGCACGGTGCCGGCGTTGGCTGTGAAGTCGCCCGCCGCCAGCGTCGCTGTCACCGTCGTGGCGCTGACGACGTTGGGCGAGTTGTAGGCGCCGGTGAGCGCCGACACCGTCGCGCCCTGGCCGGCGACGAAGCCAGCGAGGCCGAAGTTGGCGGAGGCGAGCGCCGCGGTCGTGGTCGCGTCGTAGACCTTGGTCGGGTCGCCGATGATCGAGGCCGTGAGCGGGGCGGGCGTGACCGTCAGTTCGCCGGGGCTCACGAACGTGAACGCATAGCCGGCCGGGGAGGTGAGCGAGCCGGCGCTGGCCGTGATCGCGTAGGGGCCTCCCAATACCGACGCCGTCACCGCCGAGCCCGGCGAGGTCACCGACGGCGCGCCGGCCGTCGCCGTCGCCGCCGTATCGCCGAGGAACGCCCCGGCGACGCCGGGGGCGAAGCCGCTGATCGTGAAGTCGCTGGCGACCGCGGCCGTCGCATCCTGGCCATAGACCTTCGATGCGTTTGTGGTCGTGACGGTCAGCGTCTGGCCCTGAGCGAACAGGTAGCGGTCGCCGGTCGGGGTCACGCTTGCCGGCGGCAGCGAGGCGAACGTCGCGTTCCAGAGCGCCGTGTCGCCGCTGTCGAGCCCGCCGAACGTGTCGGCGCCCGGCGCGCTCGAGTAGACCAGCCAGCGGCTGCCGCCCGTCGCCGTCACCGCGGCGGCGCCGGCCAGGTTGATGAACGCCGCCGGGGTCGCGAGCGCGACGCCATTCCCGGTGACCGCGGCGCCCGCCGCCAGCGTCAGGTTGCCGGCGTTGGTGATCAGCGACACCGGTCCGCTGGCCGAGCTCACCACGGCGGTGATCGTCAGGGCCTCGCCGTCGCTGAAGCTCAGCCCGGTCGAGCCGCCGCCGGTATCGGTCCAGCCGCCGAATGTCCCGACGGCGTTGGCGTTGGTCAGCGTCGCGCCGCCGACCGAACTGCCAGACAAGCTGGCCGCAGTGACCGACCCGCTGGCGGCCTCGTCGAGCGCGCCGCCGGCGACCAGCGACACGGCGCCCCGAAGTCGCCGATCGTCCCGCTCAGCGTCATGCCGCCGGTGTTGTTGAGCGATACGTTGCCGCCGCCCGACTGGCTGACGCCGGTGATCAAGAGGCCGCTCGCCGACCCATCGAGAAGCGCGGTGTTCCCCGAGCCGGTGTTGGTCGCGTTGAACGTGCCGACGACGTTGCCCGCCGAGACGAGCGTCTGGCCGCCCACCGAGCTGGTGGTCAGCGCGCCGGAGGTGTTGATCGGGGAGCCGCCGCTCTCGCTGATCGTCCCGCTCGAGGTCAGATTGACGGCGCTGCCGAAGATGCCGCCCACGCCGTCCACCGTCGCGATCAACAGATTGGCCCCGTTGACGAGGCTCACGGCGGACGAACTCGCGGCGGCGAACGCGCCGACGTGGTTGCTGGCGACGTTCAGCGTCACCGGCCCGGAGGACGAGGTCCTCAGGTCAGGGACCGTCAGCGAGTTGCCCGCCTGTTGGCTGATCGCGCCGTTGCTGACCAGCGTCAGCACGTTCCAGCCGGCGGGCGCGGCGATCGGCGCGGTGATCGTCAGGTCGCCGGCCGTTGGGCTGCCGATCTGCAGCACCCCCGCCGTGACCTCGTCGAGGCTGGCCTGGGTCAGACCCAGCACCCCGCCCGGCGCCGTCCCGAGAGCGATCGCCACGCCGGCGTCAAACGGCGTCAGCGTAACACGCGCCGTGCCGGCGTTGACCGGGCCGCCCAGGGTCATGGCGTCGGCGAAGAGCGTGATGAAGCCGTTCGAGGTCGTTACCGGGCCGCCGACCGTCAGGGCGCCGCCGTTGAATACGATCAGCTCGAGCGAACCCGTCGGGGCGGCGTTGCTGATCGTCCCGCTCGTCGCCAGCGACTGCCCGTTGCCGATGATCACATTGCCGCTGGTGGTGTTGGTGAACGGCCCGAGCGTGCCAACCAGGTTGGGGTCACCCAGCGACACACCCGTGCCCGCGCCGCCGATCAGGGTGCCGGCGGTGATGACGTCGTTGGCGCCAGCGTCGTCGAGCGAGCCGTTCGCCGAAAACAAACTCACCTCCGCGCCGGCGCCGGTGGCGATATTCCCGTTCAGAATCAGATCGCCAGCGGCCGCGAACAAACCCACGTCGGCATTGGCGGTTGTGATCCCGGAGAGCGGATTGGTTGGCAGACCCGCGCCGGTCGCCATCGCCGCCGAGCTGGCGAGTCCGGTCCCGCTGGCGACGGCGACGCCGAGCGTGGGCGACGGCAAGGCGCCGACGGTGAGTGTCTCGTTGTCGACAAAGGCGAAGGACGCGGTCGAGCCGCCATCGGTGAACCCGGCCAGCGTGGCCACCTTGTTCGGGAAGCTCAAGTTCACCCCGTGGCCCGCGATTATGCCGAGCGTGCCGGCGCCGTTGGGGGTGAAGCTGAGCGGAGAGGGCTCCTCCACGAACCCGCTCGCGCCGGCCACCAGCAAGACCGAGGGGATCTGACCTGCATTGAACTCCGGGCCGTCCACGAAGATGTTGAATGCGCCCGCCGTGGTCCCGTTTTCGTTGCGGTAGCCGATCTGCACCTGCCCGGCGGTGATCGTCGCGAAGTCGGCGGTTTGCAGCCCCAGCGTTCCGGCGCTGCTGGCCGCGCCGAGAATGATGTTGTCGCTGGTCGTCGACGGCGCGAGCACGATCGTGCCGGCGACGGCGTTGACCGAACCGGCGCCGCCGCCGAGCGCGAGGGTATCGCCAAGCAGGACGATATTGCCGCCGCCGCTGGCGATCGATGTCGTGGTGTTGGTCAAGCCGAAGCCTGGCGCCGCGGCGATATCGATCTCGCCGCCGTTCGAGGCGACCGGGCCGTTGATCGTGATCGCGCCCGAGCCCTTCGTGGCGACCTGGATCTGGCCGCCGGCCGTGCTGACGCCGCCCACGCCATCGACCGACCCGATCGTCAGGCTGACCCCGTCGACGAGGCTGACGCTGGAAGTGACGGAGGCGGCGAACGTCGGGATATCGTTGCTGGCGACGTCCAGCGCCACCGGTCCGGCCGACGAGATCCTCAGGTCGGAAACCGTCAGCGAGTCCCCGGCCTGCTGGCTGATCGCGCCGTTGTTGACCAGCGTCAGCACGTGCCAACCCGCCGGCGCGCTGATCGGCGCGGTGATCGTCAGATTGCCGGCAGCGGGGGCGCCGATCCGCAACACCGACGCGGTGACCTCGTTCAGGCTGGCCTGGGTCAGGCCCAGCACGCCGGCCGGCGCCGTCCCGACGTCGATCGCCCGGCCGGCTGTGAACGGCTCCAGCGTGACAGCCGCCGTGCCGGCATTCACCGGGCCGCCGAGGGTCATGCCGTCGGAGAGGAGGGTAATTTCACCGTTCGAGGTCGTCACCGGGCCGCCGACCGTCAGGGCGCCGCCGTTGGTGATGAACAGCTCGAGCGTACCCCCGGCGGCGGTGTCGGCGACCGTCCCGCTGGTCGCCAGCGCCTGCGCGCTGCCGATGCTGATGTTGCCGCTCGTCGTGTTGGTGAACGGCCCGAGCGTGCCCACCATGATGTCGGAGATGGTCACACCCGTGGCCGCGCTGCCGGTCAGCGTGCTAGCCACGACGGCGTTGTTGGCGCCCGCGGAGGTGAGCGAACCGCCGGTGATCAGGTCGATCGTGCCGGCGCCGGCGCTGATGCTGGTCCCGTTCAGCACGATGGCGCCGGTGTTGTTGATCGTCAGGTTGCCGCCGCCCGACTGGCTGACGTTGTTGAGCAGCATGCCGCCCGCGGCCGTGTCGGTCAGCGAGATGGCGCCCGAGCCGGTGTTGGTCGCGGCGAACGCGCCGACCGCGTTGGCGCCGCCCAGCGTCGTGCCGCCCACCGAGACGGTGGTCAGCGTCCCGGTGGTGTTGACGAGGCCGCCACCGGTCTCGCTCAGCGTCCCGCTCGACGTCACGTTGACCGCACTGCCGCCGCCCGCGAAAATGCCGCTCACGCCATCGACCGTCCCGATCGTCAGACTGGCCCCATTGACGACGCTGACGCTGGAGGTGCTGGAGGCGGCGAACGCCTGAATGGCGTTGCTCGCAACGTCGAGCGTCACCGGCCCGGAGGACGAGGTCCTCAGATCGGCCACCGTCAGCGAGTTCCCGGCCTGCTCGCTGATCGCGCCGGTGCTGCTCAGCGTCAGCACGTGCCAGCCCGCCGGCGCGGTGATCGGCGCGGTGATGGTCAGATTGCCGGCCGTCGGCGAGCCGACTTGCAACACCGCCGCGGTGACCTGGTTGAGGCTGGCCTGAAGTTCAGACCCAGCACGCCGCCCGGCGCCGTCCCGAGATCGATCGCCACGCCGGCGTCGAACGGCGTCAGCGTGACCCGCGCAGCGCCGGCGTTGACCGCGCCGCCCAGGGTCATGGCGTCGGCGTCGAGCGTGATGGCGCCGTTCGAGGTCGTCACATTGCCGCCGACCGTCAGGGCGCCGCCGTTCTGGATGAACAGCCCCAGCGAGCCGCCCGGCGCGTTGTTGGCGACCGTTCCAGTGGTCGCCAGCGACTGCGTGCTGACGATGCTGATGTTGCCGCTGGTTGTGTTGGTGAACGGCCCGAGCGTGCCCACCATGATGTCGGAGATGGTCACCCCCGAGGCCGCACTGCCGGTCAGCGTGCCAGCCACGACGGCGTTGTTGGCGCCCGCGGAACTGAGCGAGCCGTCGGTGACCAGGTCCACCGTGCCGGCCCCGGCGCTGATGTTGGTCCCGCTCAGCACGATGCTGCCGGTGCTGTGGACCGTCACGTTGCCGCCTGACTGGCTGATGTTGTTGACGTTCAGGAACGCGGCCGTGTCGGCAAGCAAGATGTCGCCCGAGCCGGTGTTGGTCGCGCTGAACGCGCTGACCACGTTGGCTGCGGGCAGCAGTGTGCCGCCCACCGAGCTGGTGGTCAGCGTGCCAACTTGAATGTCGCTGCCGGCGCCGACTGACGTGACCAGTCCGCCGGCGATCAGGTTCAGAGCCGAGCCTGCGTTGCTGCCGCTGATCGACTGATCGATGAAGATGCTGCTCGCCGAGTTCAGCGTCAGCGACGTCGCCGTCGCCCAGCTGATCGGCGCAAAGACTTGGATGACGCCCGCTTGGCCGCCCGAGCAGGTGTTCCCGGCGCCGCAGGTCGTCGTGACGACGACATTGTCCCCGGCGCCCAACCCGTTGACGTTCGACGTGATGGCGCTGGCGGCGACGGTGGAGGTGTCGGCGCTGGGCGCGCAGGTCAAGACGCCCGCGAGCGTGCAAACGTTGTTCGTCGTGGCGTTCGTAATGTCGACATTGGAGGTCGGATCGAGCAGCCAGGTTCCCGGCGTCCCGCTCACGGCGGCCACGCTGACCGCGGCGCTCGGGCCGACGTTCAGAATGCCCTCGCCCGAAGTCTCGACCCAGCCGCCGTTGCCGCCGCCGGGGCCGCCCGTCGCACGGATCGCCCCGTTGAAAACGGTCGTGCCGTTCGACCACACCGAGACCGCGCCGCCGTTGCCGGCGCCGGCGGCGCTGGCGTCGATCACGGCGCCGTCGGCGACGTAGGTCGTCGTCGCGTCGGCGAGGCTGGCGTCGGCGCCGTGCGGTCCGCCGCCCACTTCGACTTCGCCGCCGCCGGCGTCGCCGCTCGCATCGATCTTCGCCGTCGCGGCGAGCGCGACCGAGGCGCCGGTGATCTTGACGGCGCCGCCGCTCTGCCCGGCGGCCGCGCCCGCCGCGTTGATCGCGCCCGAGACCTCGACCCCGCCGCCGGGGCCGCCGTCCAACAGGATCGCGCCGTCATGCCCCGAGACCGAGTTCGCCGCGATGACCCCCGACATGTTGACCGCGTCGCGGATCGCCGTCGCCACCGTCGCCGCGCGCAGCTCGACGGCGCCGCCGGCCGCCTCCACCGCGCCGGAGTTGCTGACCAGGGCCTGGCCGTCCGCCGTCGCCGCGCCGGTCGGCAGGGCGATCTGCAGGAACCCGTCTCCGTTGAGATCGAGCGTCGCCTGCTCGCCGGCGCCGAGCGCCACCTTGCCCAGCGGCGCTGTGATCACGCCCGAATTCGCCGCCGCGCCGCCGACCAAGGCGGCGAAGCCGCCCGCGCCGACGACGATGCTCCCGGCATTGCTCACCGCGGCCGAGGCGCCGTTTCCGGCGAAGGCGAGGTTCCCCGACATGAAGTCGCCGGTCGAGATGCCCAGCGTCGACGCGACGAACCCGCCGCCCACCTGCACCGATCCGCTCCGGGTGATGGCGATCCCGTTCGGGTTGACCAGATAGACCTGGCCGTTGGCCTGGATCTGCCCGGCGATCGTCGACGGCGTCGCCCCGGTGACCCGGTTAAGCACCGCGGCGGCGCTGCCGGGCTGGGTGAAAACGACGGTGTTTGGCTGTCCGACCGAGAACGAGCTCCAGTCGATGACGGCGCGGTTCGAGGTCTGGTTGACCGACAACGTGCGGCCGGCAGGCGGGGCGATCGTCGCGGCGCCCGCGGCGACATGGCCGCCGGTCGGCAGCACGCTCTGGGCGTGCGCCCCCCCGGCGAGCGTCCCGGCCAGCAGCAAGGCGACGCCCGCGAAACGATGGCTGGTTGGGTTGCGAGCCATTCTCCTGCCCCCCGGTCAGAACGTGAGGTTCAGTGCGATGTTGGCGCGGTATCCGCCGCGCAAGCCCGGTACGTTGGAATACTGCCGTCCAACCTCGACCGCCAGAGCGCTGCCGATCGGCAAGCCGCCCCAGCGGCTTCCGACCGAGCTGCGCACGCCGAGCCCCGCCGAGGCCGCATCGATGAAGCTCTGCTGCGCCGCGGTCGGGTTGACGACGACGCCGTGGCCAGCCGCCGCATAGAGGTAGGGGACGAACAGCACCGGCGGCCGATTCGGGGCCAGCGGCAGCGCCAGCGGCCTTGCCAGCTCGGCGCGCAGCGAGGCGCCCTGATCGACGCTGAAGCTTCCCGAGGCGAAGCTCGACACCGCGTCCGCGCCGTCGAGCGAGAACTGCTCCGCCAGCATCAGCGGCGTGTCGAAGCTGGTCTGAGCCCGTCCGGTTAGATCGAGCTCGAACTTCGCCGGCAAAGGCAGACTGGCGCTGATGAACGCGTTGAATTTATTGAAGACCGGACTTGCGCCCTGTTGCGACAGCGGCAGCAGGACCGATCCGTTGCGCCCCGCGAGACCGTGGGAATAGGCGCCGTCGAGCACCAGCGGTATGCCCCACGGCAAGGCGAGCGCGTCGTGGGCGCCAAGCCGCAGCACGCTGTAGTCGTCATGGTACAGCGGGATCCCGAAACCCGTCGTCGTCAGCCGTTCGTCGTCCCACTCGACGGTGGCCTCCAGGCTCAATGTCTGGCCGCGGGTGCGGATCACCGGATAGTTGGCGTGCACCGCGAAGCGCTCGAAAACGCCGCGCGATTTTGGCGTTCCCGGCGGTGGAATCGCCTGGGCTGTCGACTGCGTGTACTCGGGATTGAGCGTGAACCCGTCGGCGCCGATCGGCAGCACCACGCCGCCGCCGAGAACGCGCAGCCTCTGATCGGGGCTGGTCGAGTACGAGAAGTAGGCCTGCTCGCCGAGGCCGAGCGCATCATTGAGCGCCAGGCTGGCGTTGATCGACCACGTGCCAAGCGAGCTCGGCAGCCGGTCGTCGAACCCGATCGAGCCGGTCACGTAGTTCTGCGTCGCTTCCACGACCAACAGCGTTCCGCCCGGCGTCTCGCCACGCGCCAGCGTACTGCGCAGTTGCACGCCTGGCAGATCGCTGACCAGCAGCAGCCGGCGCTCGATATCGTCGAGGGTGACGTGGCGTTCGCCGACGATCCCGGCCATCCGCGCCGCGATCACGCCGCGCAGGCGCTCGGGGACGGCGCTCGTGTCGACGCGCTCGATGGTCCCGTCGATGACGACGAACCGCACCGGGCCGCCGTCGACCAGCTTCTGCGGCGGCACGACGACGCGGGCGAGGATGAAGCCGGCGCCGGCGTAGGCGCGCTCGAGCGCGTTCGCGGCCCCGTAGATCTGTGCGACCGTCGTCCGGGCGCCGCGCAGCGGGCCCAGCAGCGCCGCCGTCCGGCCCTGCATTTCCGCAAACGCGCCGGTGACCTCGATCTCGCCGACCTGCACCGACAGGTTCGCCACGGCCGGCGGCGGCGCTTCGGACGGCCCGCTCGGCAGCTCGATCGTCGGGGCCGGCGCCGGCGGGGGCGCCAGCGATGGCGGCGTCACCCGGCTCGGCGCTACCTGCTGGGCGGAGGCGACGGGCGGCGCACTGGCCGCCAGCGCGGCGACCGCGATGCACAACAGCGAGGCGGAACCGGAAAGGTGCGACCCAATTCTGACCGGCGCTGACCCTGCAGACGCCGCTTGCTGGCGGTCAGCCACCTCGCCCCCCTGCCGGCCGAACGGCGTTATCGTAGGGCCGGGGCGCCACACTTGTAAACGTTGCCTTGGAAACGACGAGCATCGCCGCGCGCCTCAGGACGGGTTCGACGCGCCTCTCGGAAAGGGGAAAGCGGACATCGCGCGGGGTGGAGAGCCGGTCACCATAGTCCCGGGACGAGGCGGCGCCGCACCCTGCCAACATAGGCGACCCAGTCTGAGTGCTGCGCCAGCATCCGCTCCTCGGCATAGATGCGATAGACCAGGGACGCCCACCCTGCGGCGGCGATGAGCACCGCACCCACATTCCATTCCTGCAGCAGGTATCCAATGTCGGCAATGAAATAGGACAAGTACATTGGATGTCTGACCAGACGATAGGGGCCGTTCACTGTCAGCCCGCGCAATGCCGGCCGCACGCCGAACCGCTTCCCGATCGAAAGGAGGGCGGCGAGACTTAGAAACGCTGAGAAGGTCACCAGAGCTGTACCGCCGTCCGCCCACGCAACATTGCCCTCCACAGAATTGAGGTAGATTATTTGGGCGTACGGATAGGTGTACGAGATAACTACCGCCAGCGAAGTCGGCCAGGACTGATCCTGAGCGACTGGATGCAGTCGCGTCAGGGAAATCACCAGGACTAGGACGTGCTGGGAAAGATAAATCCAGTCCACCACCCCGAAGGTCGGCGTCAGTCGAAGCAGAACAAGCAATTCAACCAGGGTGACGGCGAAGAGCAGATAGTTTGCGCGTCGGCCGCTGATCATTTGCGGGATCGACATTACCCTCCGTAGAGAGCGGACGGTCCGCCGAAGCCCTGCGGCGCTGCGGCCGCGCGGCGAGCGCTTGGTCTCTTCCGGTCCGTAGCTGGCGCCGCTGGTCACCTTGATCCGCATCTCGCCCACGTTCCTTCCGAGACATCGCGGAACCGTCGAGGCTCGCGGCGAGCGTCGACGTCCTGAAAGGCTAGGTCCGTTGTTCGGCCTGTGACCATCAGGCGAAGGCCCTAGCTGGCGCGAATACCGCGGACGGCGAGACAGTAACTAACGGTAACTGGACCGAGTTGCGAGCGATCGCGCGGCGCTGCGAAGCGGATCCTGCGGAGAGGTGCGGGATGGTTAGGCTGGCGCCGCCTGGGTGACTCGAACACCCGACCTACGCATTACGAATGCGCCGCTCTACCGGCTGAGCTAAGGCGGCCCGCCCTTCAGGACGCGCGTCTCTAGTACGGTTCGGGGCGGATTTGAAGCGCCAGAGCGCCTCACCCCGCGCGCTCAGCGCCCTTTGCCGCGGCCGCGGAAAGGGCGGCGCGGGCGCGTGGGGGCCGATGGGGCGCTCTCGACGAGGTCGAGGTCGGGGCCGAAGTCGGCGTCGTCGACGATCGGCGGGACCGGCGCGCCGGTCTCGGCGGCGCTGATGAAGGGGGTGGACTCCACGTAGGCGGCCGGCAACTCGGGCAGCTCGCTGACGCCGCGCTCGCCGCGCTCGAACCTGGGATGGGTGAGCTCGCCGCGCTCGGCGTAGACCATGGCGATGCGCGCCCAGTCGGCGGTGGTGTAGGCGAACGCGCGGCCCTCGGGATCCAAGTCGGACCAGTCCGGCTCCTGCGGGGCCTCGGCGCCGCGCGCGGTCCAGGCCCTGGCCTCGTCGCGGTCGCCGAGCGCGGTGGCGATGCGGGCCCTGAGGCCCGCCAGGCGCCGGGTGACCGGCTCGCCCTCCAGCGGGCGGGCGGCGGCCCGGGCGCCCAGCGCGTCGCCGGCGATCAGCGCCTGCTCGGCCATCAGGATATGGCTCTCGCGGGCGTCGGGCGCGAAGGCGGCGAGGCTGGCCAGCCTGGCGGCGCGCTCGCGCGGGGTCTCGTCGGTGACGAGGTCGCGGTAGGCGAGCCACAGCGCCGGATGCGGCAAGAGCCTTCCAGGCCGCCTCGATGGTCTGCGCCGCGCGGGCGCCGCGGCCGTCGTCGGCCAGCAGGCGCGCGGCGACCACCGCGGCCGGCGCGAAGTCGGGCCGGAGCCGCGCGGCGGTCTGAGCGCGTCGTCGAGCGCCGCCTGGCGGGCGCGCTCGGCGCCGTCCTTCTCGCGGCTGGCGGCGTAGGCGGTCAGCAGCGCGGCGCGGGCGCGCTCGGCGGTCAGCGGCGAGATGATCTTGCGGTCCAGCGCGCCCTGCATCAGCTCCAGCGCCGCCGGCCAGTCGCCGGCCGCCAGCTTGGCCTCCAGCACCGTCCGCCAGGCCCAGGGCGCGGTGCGGGCAAGCGCGTAGGCGGCCTCGGCGTGCGCCTCGGCGGCGGGCGCATCGCCGCCCTCCAGCGCCGCCTGCATCAGCCCCTTGTGGGCGACGAGGCGCAGCTCCGGGAAGCCCAGCATGGCGGTGTAGGCGGCGCGGGCCGCGTCGGCGTCGCCGGCGGCCTCGGCGGCCTGGGCCGAGAGCAGGCGCACCAGCGCCGGCGTCTCGTCGACCAGCTCGGCGGCGCGGCCGGCCTGGCGGCGGGCCTCGGCCCCGTCGCCGCCGGCGGCGGCGAGGAAGCCGCGGGTCAGCGCCTCGGCGCCCTGGCGGCGGCGGACCTCGGCGCGGGCGCGGGCGGCGCGGCGCGGCGCCTCGGCGATCCAGATCAGGCCGCGCCAGAAGAGCGCCGCCGCCAGCGTGAAGAAGATCAGCAGCATCGCAGCTGTGGCGGCGGTGGTGCGGACGTTCCAGTGGAACCAGGTGATGTCAGCCGCGCCGGGCTCGCCGCGCACGGCGATGATCAGCAGTGCGACGGCCACCACCAGCAGTACGAGCAGCGCGGCGCGGATCATCAGCTGGCCGCCGGCGGGTGGGCGAGCTGGGCCAGCGCCCGGGCGCGCAGCTGCTCGATCAGGCGGTCGATCTCGATGCGGCGCTCGGCGGCGTCCCGCCAATCGGCGAGCGTGGCGCGCGGGGCGGGCGGCAGGGCGTCGACGTCGCGGACCGCCGACGCCAGGTCGCCGGCCGCGGCGGCGGCCTCGGCGCGCGCCAGGAGGCCATCGACGCCGCTGGCGCCCGGATCGACGTTGCGGACGATCACCACGCGGCCCAGCACCGCCCACAGACGGGCGAGGTAGCCGGCGTGCTTGCCCGGCGTGCGCGAGGCGGCCGCGGCGGCGGAGGCGAGGTCGGGGAAGGCGGCGGCCAGCGCCGCCCGGCTCGGCGCGCCGCGCACGGCGAGCGGGGCCAGCGCCACGAGGTCAGGATCGCCCGGGACCAGGCGTGCGTAGGCGGCGACGTCCTGGTCGAACGGCGCGGGGCCTTGCGCGGCGCTCGACAGCGCGGCGGCCGCCAGCGCCTCGGCCGCCGCGTCGCTGACGTGGGTCGAGGCCGTCTCCAGCCGCGCGACGCGCTCGCTCAGCGCGCTGTCGGCGCCGGGCGGGGCTGGCGCGGCGGCCGCCGGCGCGGCTGCGGCGGGCGCGGCGGCGGGCGAAACGACGGGGCTGCCTGCGGTGCGGGGCGCCGGCTCGAACGCGGTGGGCGCGCCCTGCGGCTCGGCCGGCGGGGCCAGCGCGAAGCGCCCGATCGCCGCGCCGGCGGCGAGAAAGATCAGGCACAGGACGACCCAGCCGACGAAGGTGTTGGTGACGAGGCGCCGCCTGCCGTACGCCGCCGGGTCGCGGGACGGCGCCAGCTCGGCAGGGTCGGGCGCGGCGCTCATGGCCCCTTAAGAAGTGAACCATGGCGCGCCGCCGCGCAATCGCCGCACGGCAACATCGGGGCGCAACAGAAGGCCGTTCAGGCGGCGGTGACCAGGGCCAACAGGGCGGTCTCGTTCGGCTGGGCGGCGCTCAGCAACTGGGCGAGGCCGGCGCGGCCCAGTGGGCGGGCGACCTGGCGTGAGAGGCAGTAGGCGATGAGCTGCGGGGCGGGGTGGCCCTTCAGGAACCGCGCCAGCGCCTGCGCCGCCTTCGCCGAATGCAGCAGCACGCCCTCGATCTCGTGCAGGCGCTCGAGCACCACGGCGGGGGGCTCGACGGCGACGGTCTCGTAGACGGCCGTCTGGCGCACCTGGAGGCCGACGGCCGCCAGCGCGCCGGCGAGGTCCTGCGACGGCTCGGCGGCGGACGGGTAAAGGATGACGCCGCTGAGCTCGCGGCGCCGGGCGGTCAGCGCGCTCGCCAAGGCGGCGACGTCGCCCTGGGCCGACAGCACGCTGGAAAAGCGCTGCGCCCGCGCCGCCGCGGCTGTCGCGTCGCCGACCGCGAACACCCTCAGGGCCCGCTCGGGCGAGCTCGCGGCGAAGGCCGCCACCGCGTTGGCGCTGGTGAAGGCGAGCGCGCTGACGCCCGTAAGGTCGAGGTCGGCGCCTGCGATGGCGCGCACCTCCAGGAGCGGCGCCACGATCGGCTCGATGCCCAGCTCGCGCACTCGGGCGGCGGTGGCGTCGGCGGCGGGCTGGACGCGCGTGACCCACAGCGTGCGCGGCCGCGGGCGCGGCTTCGCCTTGCGCGTGCGCCTGGTCTGGTTCAGCGCCAACCCGAAAGCCCCTGGAGCCGAGAGCCCTTAAAGCCAAAAAGCCTTAGAGGATGAGCGCCGAGCCTCCTTCGGCGCGCACCGCCTCGCCGAGCCGCATGCCCAGGGCGCGCGCCTGCCCCTCGCCGTCCGCGCCGCCGACATCCGTCTCGCTGCCCTGACGGAAGCGCCGCGCTCCGTCCGGCGTCAAGGCCTCGACGATCAAACTTAAGCGGGCGCCTGAAAGACGGGCGTGCGCGCCGACCGCGGTCCTGCACGAGCCCTCCAGCGCGGCGAGCGCGCCGCGCTCGGCGGCGACCGCGATGACGCTCGGCCGATGGATAAGCGCCGCCAGCCAGGGCGCGTCGGCGTCCTCGGCGCGCACCTCGATGGCGAGCGCGCCCTGACCCGGCGCCGGCGGCTGTTCGACCGGGTCGAGGATCGAGGTCGCCAGGTGGGCGAGGCCGAGGCGCGTCAGGCCGGCGAGCGCCAGCATGATGGCGTCGGCGTCGCCGGCCTCCAGCTTGGCGAGGCGCGTGTCGACGTTGCCGCGCAGGTTGACGAGCTTCAGGTCCGGCCGCCGGTGCAGCGCCTGGGCCTGGCGGCGCAGCGAGGCGGTGCCCAGCACGGCGCCCTGTGGCAGGCCGGCGAGCGAGGCGGCCTTGTGGCTGATGAAGACGTCGCGCGGATCCTCGCGCTCGGGAATCGCGCCGATGACGAGGCCGGGCGGCAGCGCGGCCGGCATGTCCTTCAGCGAGTGGACGGCGCAGTCGATGCGCCCGGCCAGCAGCGCCGCCTCGATCTCCTTCGTGAAGAGCCCCTTGCCGCCGATCTCCAAGAGGCGCCGGTCCTGCACGCGGTCGCCTGTGGTCGTGATCGGCGTCAGCGGCGCGACCTCGTCGGCGCGGTCGGGCGGCGCGCCCAGCGCGGCGGCGATGCGTTGCTGCACGAGCCCGGCCTGCACGAGCGCCAGCTTCGAGCCGCGCGTGCCGATGCGGACGGGCGGTTGCGGCGGGGTCGGCAAAGGACTAGCTGCGGGCGTTCAAAGGAAGCGGCGTTCGGAAAGCGCCTGCTACACGCGCCGTCCGCCCCCCGCAACGCCAGATGACCCCGCCCCTTAACGTCCCCCTATTGGTCCTGGGCCTGGAGACCAGCTGCGACGAGACCGCGGCGTCCGTCGTGCGCCTGGGCGCCGACGGGCGGGCGGACGTGCGCTCGTCGGTGGTGGCGAGCCAGGTGGCGGCCCACGCGCCGTTCGGCGGCGTGGTGCCGGAGGTGGCCGCCAGGGCCCACGTCGAGCTGATCGAGCCGGTGGCGCGCCAGGCGCTCGCCGAGGCCGGCGTGACGCTCGCCGACGCTCGACGGCGTCGCGGCGACCGCGGGGCCCGGGCTGGTCGGCGCGGTGATGGTGGGCCTGTCGTTCGCCAAGGGGTTGGCGCTGGCGGCGGGCAAGCCGCTGATCGCGGTCAACCACCTGGAGGGCCACGCGGTCTCGGCGCGGCTGGAGGCCGAGCTGCCGTATCCGTTCCTGCTGCTGCTGGTCTCCGGCGGCCACTGCCAGCTGCTGCAGATGGCCGGCGTCGGCGCGCTGCAAGCGGCTGGGCTCGACGATGGACGACGCGGCCGGCGAGGCGTTCGACAAGATCGCCAAGGCGCTCGGCCTGCCCTACCCGGGCGGACCGGCGCTGGAGCGGCTGGCGCAGGGCGGCGACTGCGGAGCGCTTCGTACTGCCGCGGGCGCTCGTGGGCCGCCAGGGCTGCGACTTCTCCTTCTCCGGGCTGAAGACCGCCGCCGCGCGCCTCGCCGAGACAGTCGAGACCGAGGCCGACCGGCGCGATCTCGCCGCCGCGGTGCAGGCCGCGATCGCGCGCCAGCTCGCCGACCGCTCCGAGCACGCGATGCAGCTCTATGCTGCGCAGCACGGACCGCAGCATCGCCGCTTCGTCGTGGCCGGGCGGCGTCGCCGCCAACCGGGCCGTGCGCACGCGCCTGGAGGGCGCGGCGGCGGCCAACGGCTTCTCGTTCGCCGCGCCGCTGCTGGAGTACTGCACCGACAACGCCGCGATGATCGCGCTGGCGGGCGCCGAGCGGCTGGCGGCCGGTCTGGTCGACGGACTGGACGCGGTCGCCCGGCCCACGCTGGCCGCTGGACGCGGCCGCGGCCCTGGCCCATCCGACCCACGTCCCCGGGCCGCAAGGGGGCCAAGGCATGAAGGATCCGAGGGCATGACGACCGCCGGCGTGCTCGGCGGCGGGGCCTGGGGCACGGCGCTGGCCCAGGTGGCGACCCGCGCCGGCCTTCAGACCGATGCTCTGGGCGCGCGAGACCGAGGTCGTGCTCGAGATCAACGCCGCCCACGAGAACCGGCTCTTCCTGCCCGGCGTCGCGCTCGACCCCGCGGTCCGCGCCACCGGCGACCTCGCCGACCTCGCCGCGTGCGACGTGATCTTCGCGGTGGCGCCCGCGCAGCATCTGCGCGGCGTGCTGCAGCATTTTGCGCAGCATTTCCGCGGCCGGCGCGCCCGTCGTGCTGTGCGCCAAGGGGATCGAGCAGGGCTCGCTGAAGCTGATGACCGAGGTGCTGGCCGAGGCGCTGCCGCAGGCCGCAGCCGGCGGTGCTTTCCGGTCCGAGCTTCGCCGCCGAAGTGGCGCGCGGCCTGCCCACCGCCATCACCCTGGCCGCGCCGGACGAGGCGCTGGCCCGGCGCCTCGCCGAGGCGATCGCCACGCCGACGTTCCGCCCCTACGTCTCGCCCGACATGATCGGCGCGGAAGCCGGCGGGGCGATCAAGAACGTGCTGGCCATCGCCTGCGGCATCGTCGAGGGCCGCGGCCTGGGCCGCAGCGCCCACGCCGCGCTGGTGACGCGCGGCTTCGCCGAGCTGACCCGGCTGGCGGTGGCGCTCGGCGGCCGGGCGGAGACGGTGGCCGGGCTCTGCGGCCTCGGCGACCTGGTGCTGACCTGCTCCTCGAGCCCAGTCGCGCAACATGAGCCTCGGCATCGCGCTCGGCCGCGGCGAGAGCCTGGCGGGCGCGCTGGCCGGCAAGCTTTCGGTGGCCGAGGGCGTCGCCTCGGCGCCGGCGGTGCGCGACCTGGCGAGGAAGCTCGGAGTCGAGACGCCGATCAGCGATGCGGTGGCCGCCATCCTCGCCGGCGAGAGCGACGTCGACGCCGCCATCGCCGCGCTGCTCGCCCGTCCGCTAAAGTCCGAGCTGTAAGAGATTCGCGAACGTCTGATCGGAGCCCCTCGATGGCCCTTTTCGTCCTCGTCTGCATCGACAAGCCGGATGCGCTGGAGCTGCGCATGGCGACGCGCGAGGCGCATTTCGCCTACGCCCGCGGCCTGCCGGCCGGCTTCATTCGCCTCGGCGGCCCGTTCCTCGACGACAAGGGCGACATGGCCGGCTCGCTGATCATCATCGACGCCGCCGACCTGGCCGCGGCCAAGGCGTTCAACCGCGACGATCCCTACACGCAAGGCCGGGCTCTTCGAGCGGGTCGAGATCCGGCCGTGGAAGGCGACGTTCGGGGCGACCGGCGTGTTCGATTGAGCGGCAATCCCGCCCAGCCGGCGCCCGGCGCGCGGCTCTGCGCGCTGGCCGACATCCCCGATCCCGGCGCCAAGGGGTTCATGTTCCGCAGCGGCGACTACCTCTTCCTGGGGTTCGTGGTGCGCAAGGAAGGCGAGCTCTTCGGCTACGTCGACCGCTGCCCGCACACCGGCCTGCCGCTGGCGCCGGTCCCCGACCGCTACCTGACCCGCGAGAGCGACCTGATCCTCTGCGGCTCGCACGGCGCCTTGTTCCGCATCGGCAGCGGCCATTGCGTCGCCGGACCGTGCGCGGGGCGATCGCTCTGGCCGTGGCCCGTGCGCGTCGAGGGCGAGGACGTCGTGGCGGGGTAGCGGGCAATAACCCCGCTCTTCCCGGCGAACGCAGGGGCCCCGGCGGCCTTGACCACGGGCCTCACGAACCTCACGAACGCGCCCGGAGGCCGCCGTCAGCTCACCCGACCAGCCTCGCGACGCGTCCGGGCGCTCGCCCAACCGGGGCCTCGATCCTAGACCAGGTTGTTGACCAAGATGAGGGCCGCCCAGCCGATCAATGCAGCGCCCAGCACTGGACTGAGTTTCCTGCCCCACGGCGCGTTTTTCTCGATCGCCATCACGGCGCCCAGGAGCAGCATCCAGCCGACGCTCCCAGTCCCGACGACGAACATCAACAGCATGATCGCCCAGCAACAGCCGACACAGTAGACGCCATGGTCCAGCCCGAGCCGGAACGCCTCGTAACCCGGCCGGGCGCCGCGCCAATGCTGGACGATGAATCCAACCGGCGTGCGGCAACGGTCGAGACAGCGGTATTTGAGGGGGGTGAACTGGAAGGCGCCTGCCACCAGCAGGACAGCGGCCCCCACCAGCCAGGCGTGTGATGGGAGCCACGCCGCCTGGCGCGCCGCGAGATGCAGGGTCAAGTCGAGCCCGTGCGCCGCGAAGCCGAAGCCGGTCCAGGCGAGGAGGTACCCGGCGATGAGCAGCCCGATCAAGCCGGCGCCGTCGGCGCGCGCGGACACCATCAGGTGGAATCGCTGCAACAGCGGCAAAGTCGTCGGCAGCATCATCGCGGCCAGCATCAGCAGCCAGCCGCCAGCGTAAAGCAGCATCGACGCCAGCAAGTGGCCCCCCGGCAGCACCGCGCAGATCGTTGCCGCGAGGCCGACACCCGTCCATCGCCCATGATCCAGGTAGCGGCCGTATGGGCTCGCCTCCCAGAGCAACAGCGCCGCCCACGCAAAGCCGATCAGGCCGCCCATGAGCGGCAGGAACAGTCCGGGTGCGCGCACGGGCCGCCACAGGCGGACTGGCGCGCCATCAGCCATCAAAGACGAAGGTGCTCTGGAGGGCGTTGAAGCCGGAAAGGTCGATGTCGTGCCCGAGCGCCGGATTCTTCGACCGATAGCGCGTCGCCTTGCCGACGAACACGGGCGCGCCAGGAACGGTGGAAAAGATCGTGTTGGCGAGGGTCGTGGCTTGGCCGCCGGGCCCAAGATACGGCTCAAGCTCGGCCAGGCCGGCGTCCGCGATCTTCAGCGTGCCGCGACCCTCATTCACGGTGAACGTGATGGGGACCCGTTCCACCGAAACCACCTCGCCGATCAGCTTGGCGACCTCAGCGACTGGCCCGCCCTGTTTGCCCGAATACACATCGAGGATCGCGCGTTGCTGCTCGTCAGATGCGCCGTCATCAACGTAGAGCGCCCCACGGAACCCGCCCTTCAGGACGTTGCCGGGGATGTGGAAGACCCCAGCGATGGTGCGCCCGGCCACGTCGATTCCGTCGATGTCGCCTTTGTCGAAGTGCCAAGCCTGCATGGAATCGCACGTGCCGTTGTCCGGATCCTCGCCGATCCAGCATGGGCAAAGCACGCGGCAGTCGCAGACTTCGAGTAGACGTCCTTCCAGGTGATAGGTCACGGGGCACCCTCCTTCTCAGTGTGGGACCTCCGGGACGTCGCCGCGTCGGCAGGGCAAGCGGCGCCCGCAATCGCGAAGCTAGCAGATTTATCCGCCGGCGGCACACAAGGAGGCGATGGAAGCCAGTCCCGGTGCTGCCTTCGGCCCGCCTTGACGACGATTCAACCGCGAGGCTTGCTGGGGGCGGTCTTTGAAATCGTGAAGGTCGAGCCAGACGCGGCCTCGCGGCTCGTCCGCAAGGCGCGCCCGGCGGGGCGCCACAATCGGGGCGCCGCAATCAGGGCGCCGTTGTTTGCGGGCGCTTTGCGGTGTCTTTTTGCGGCGTTGCTTCGAGGCGGTCGGTCAGGGCGCCGGCTCGGCTCCGAACGCCGACACCTCCTCGATCAGCCCGGCCGCCGCCAGCTTGACGAGCTCGCCGCCTTTCTCGGGCGTCGCGAGGCCGGGGTCGGAGCCCATGCGGCCGTCGGGGTGGCGCTTGCGGAAATCGGACGCCTCGCGGATCGGGCCGGAGGAGGCGATCTGCGGCGCGTAGTTGGCGGCCTTGATGGAGTCCGGATAGGCCCACTGGGTGACCGCGATCTCCGAGGGCGTCGCGTGGCTGCCATGGCCGGATGGGAACTGCTGGCGCGCCAGCTGGCCGACGCCCCTCAGGTCCCACCAGTTGCGCAGGCGCAGCGAAAAGCCGCGCGGGCGGCCGACATAGCTCGCCTCGGCGTAGAGCTCGGAGAAGGCGGCCTCGATGGTGGCGACGTTGCCGCCGTGGCCGTTCAGGAAGAACAGCTTCGTAAAGCCGTGGTGCGCCAGCGAGCGCGCCCAGTCGCCGATCGCCGCCATGAAGGTCGAAGGGCGCAGCGCGATGGTGCCGGGGAAGTCCAGGTGATGCTGGGCCATGCCGATGTTGAAGGTCGGCGCGACCAGCAGGTCGGCGCCGGCGCTCTTGTGGGCCTCGTGGGCGATGATCTCCGGGCAGAGCCAGTCGGTGCCGAGGAGGCCGGTCGGCCCGTGCTGCTCGTTGGAGCCGATCGGGATGACGATGGTCCTGGAGCGCTCGAGGAATGCCTCGGTCTCGGCCCAGGTCGAAAGGTGAAGGAGCATGCGCCTGTCTTAGGCGCGCAACCCCAGCGCGTCGATGGCGGCGACGCGGTCCGCCTCCAGCGGGCCGGCGGCCTCGGCGGCGACGCATTGGCTAAGCTCGGCGCGGTTCTTCACGCCCAGCACGACGGTGTCGACGCCGTCGATGCCGAGCGCGTAGCGGTGGGCGATGTAGGCCGGGTCCTCGCCCCATCGATCGCACAGCGCGCGGAACGGCGCGGCGCTCTCGTAGTCCTTGGCGTCCGGATAGTTGGGCGAGAGCGCGTGGTCGACCGCGCGGGTCAGGGCGCCGGCCTGCACGGCGCGGATGCCCATGACGCCGCAACCGGCGGCCTTGGCGGCGGCGATGATCTCGCGCGGCCGCGCCTGCCCGCCGAAGCGGTTGAGGCCGCCGGCGCTGTCCATCAGGTTGGCGATCGCCTGCACCACGGCCGGCTTCATCGGTAGCTGCAGCGCGGCCAGCACGCCGTCCGGCTGGCCGATGCCGGTGATCCCCCAGTGGCCGATCTTGCCGGCGGCCTCCAGCGCCTCCATCGCCGGCGGCACCTCGGCCTCGTACTGCGAGAAGCGCGTGGCGACCTGGTCCTGGCGGTCGGCGCCGTGGGCGTAGGTGAAGTCGTCGGGGCGGATGTTGGAGTGCAGGAAGAAGAGGTCGACGCGCTGAAGGCGCATGGCCGCCAGGCTCGCCTCGAGCGAGGACGCCAGGTGCGCGGCCGCCTCGCCCGGCGGGACAGTCGCGAGCGCGTGCTTGGTGGTGATCCGGACGCCGGCCGGCAGGCGCCCGCCGAAGGTCTCGCCGATGAAGGTCTCGCAGTTGCGGTAGCCGGGCGCGGCGTCGAGCAGGGAGATGCCGGCGTCGATGGCCGCCGCCAGCGTCGCGCGCGCCTCCTCGGGCGTCGTCTCGCCCCAGATCTGGCCGATGCCGCCGCCGCCGAGCGTGAGCCGGCTGACCGGGCCGAGCGGGCCGAGTGTCGCTGTGCGCATGAGTTGCCCCTTGGTCAGTCTGGCCATCGGCCGCGTCCCGCGCGATCATCGCAGCCAACGCCTCCAACGGGAAGGAACCCCGATGCAAACCAAGGGCATCAACCACCTGGCGCTGGTCTGCCGCGACATGGCCGAGACGGTGGAGTTCTACACCAAGGTGCTCGGCATGCCGCTGGTGAAGACGGTGCAGCTGCCGGACGGCGGCCAGCACTTCTTCTTCGACTGCGGCGGCGGCTCGCTGCTGGCCTTTTTCTGGTGGGAGAACGCGCCGGCGGCCGCGCCGGGTGTCGCGGCGGTGGCGGACTTCCCGACCAAGCCGATGAGCGCGGTGGGCTCGATGAACCACGTCGCCTTCGAGATGGACGAGGCCGACCTCGAAAAGAGCATCGAGCAGCTGAAGGCGGCCGGCGTGCACGTCTCGGTGCCGGTGGTGGTGAACCATGACGACAGCCCGGCCGGCGTCTCGCGCGAGATGCACCCCGGCGTCTTCGTCCGCTCGGTCTACTTCACCGACCCGAACGGCATCATGCTGGAGTTCGCCTGCCTGACCCGCAAGCTCGGCAAGCCGGAGGACATCGCGATCGCGCCGGCCCACGCCAAGGCGCCGGCGCACGCCTGATGCCGCGCCTGAGACAGATCCCCCGAGCCGAGGTCAGCTCGGAGAACATCCTTCGCTACTACAAGGCGCTGTTCGGCGACCGCGATCCGGTGGCCGAGCCCGGCACCGCCACCGGCACGCCCGGCAACTGGTGGAGCGTGTTCGCCAACTCGCCCGACGTGTTCGACCACGCGGTCAATGGCTTCGCCCTCTACCGCGGCCAGCGCAAGCTCGACCCGGTGCTGCGCGAGCTCGGCCAGACGCGGGTGGGATGGGCGACCGGCAGCCAGTTCGTCTTCTCGCAGCACTGCAAGTCGCTGCGCGGCCTCAAGGTCTCGGAAGAGCGGATCGCCGCGATCCCGTCCTGGCAGACCGCCGACTGCTATTCGAAGCAGGAGCGGGCGGTGCTGGCCTACACCGACTGCCTGGCGGCGGGCGGGCGCACCCCGGACGGCGTCTTCGACGCGCTGAAGGCGTTCCTCTCCGACGAAGAGATCATGGAGCTCACCTACATCGTCTGCATGTACGGCATGCACGCGGTGATGAGCCGGGCGCTGCGCCTGGAGTACGACGACCGCGACGACCCGATCGTCGAGATCGCCGCGCCGGAGACCTTCGCCCAGCGCGACTTCCTCGACACCGAGCGGCGGTAGGATCGTCAGGGAACCACGAAGAGCACGAACGGCGCTGCGCCCTCTGTCTGCCAGCCGCACTCACCATGTCATCCCGGACAAGCCGCGAAGCGGCGCAGATCCGGATCTACTTGGCGCGAGGATGAAAGCAGATCCCGGACGAGTCCGCCTGACGGCGAGCTCTCCGGGATGACACCCTGGGTTTGACCGACGTGCGTGCTTTTCGTGTTTTTCGTGGTCCAAAAAGACCCAGGCGCCGCTTCCGCGGGGAAGAGCGGATGATAGACGTGTGGATGAAGACCAGAGGAGCGCGGCGATGAGTGAGGGGCAGGTGTTTCCGGTGCCGGAGGCGTGGGCGAAGCGGGCCCATATGGACGCCGCCGGCTACGAGGCCGCCTGGAAAGAGGTCGAGGCCGATCCGGAAGGCTATTGGCGCAAGGTCGCGAGCCGCCTCGACTGGATCAAGCCGTTCACGGTGGTCAAGGACGTCTCGTACGACGCCGCCGACTTCCGCATCCGCTGGTACGCCGACGGGGTGCTGAACGCCTCCGCCAACTGCCTCGACCGCCATCTGCCGCAGCGCGCGAACGACGTCGCGATCATCTGGGAGGGCGACGACCCGAAGGACAGCCGCAAGATCACCTACGCCGAGGCGCACGCCGAGACCTGCCGGATGGCCAACGTGCTGAAGGCGCGCGGCGTCAAGAAAGGCGACCGGGTGACCATCTACCTGCCGATGATCCCCGAGGCGGCCTACGCCATGCTGGCCTGCGCCCGGATCGGCGCGATCCATTCGGTGATCTTCGGCGGCTTCTCGCCCGACTCCATCGCCGGCCGCATCCAGGACTGCGACTCCAGGATCGTCATCACCGCCGACGAGGGCCTGCGCGGCGGCCGCATCGTGCCGCTGAAGATGAACGTCGACGAGGCGCTCACGCAGTGCCCCGACGTGACCGATGTGGTGGTGGTGCGGCGCACTGGCGCGAAGGTGTTCATGCGCCCCGGCCGCGACCACTGGTACGACGACGAGCGCGCCAAGGTTCCGCCCGACTGCCCGCCCGAGCCGATGGGCGCGGAGGATCCGCTCTTCATCCTCTACACCTCCGGCTCGACCGGAAAGCCGAAGGGCGTGCTGCACACCACCGGCGGCTACCTGACCTGGGCCGCCCACACCCACGAGCTGGTGTTCGACTATCGCCCCGGCGAGATCTTCTGGTGCACGGCCGACGTCGGTTGGGTGACCGGCCACAGCTACATCGTCTACGGCCCGCTCGCGAACGGGGCGACGACGCTGATCTTCGAGGGCGTGCCCAACTACCCCACCACCTCGCGCTTCTGGGAGGTGATCGACAAGCACAAGGTGGAGATCTTCTACACCGCGCCGACGGCGCTGCGGGCGCTGATGCGCGAGGGCGAGGGACCGGTGAAGAAGACCAGCCGAAGGTCCCTGCGGCTGCTCGGCACGGTCGGCGAGCCGATCAATCCCGAGGCCTGGCTCTGGTACCACCGCGTGGTCGGCGAGGAGCGCTGCCCCATCGTCGACACCTGGTGGCAGACCGAGACCGGCGCGGCGCTGGTCTCGCCGCTGCCGGGCGCGACGCCGCTTAAGCCCGGGTCGGCCAGCAAGCCGCTGCCCGGCGTCAAGCTGCAGATCGTCGACGCCGACGGCGCGCCGCAGGAAGGCGCGGTCAGCGGCAACCTCTGCATCACCGACTCCTGGCCCGGCCAGATGCGCACGGTCTACGGCGACCACGCGCGCTTCATCGCCACCTACTTCACGACCTACCCGGGCAAGTACTTCACCGGCGACGGCTGCCGCCGCGACGAGGACGGTTACTACTGGATCACCGGGCGGGTGGACGACGTGATCAACGTCTCCGGCCACCGGCTCGGCACCGCCGAGGTCGAGAGCGCGCTGGTGGCGCACCACGACGTCGCCGAGGCGGCGGTGGTCGGCTATCCGCACGAGATCAAGGGCCAGGGCATCTACGCCTACGTGACGCTGACCGTGGAGGCCGAGCCCAGCGACGCGCTGAAGGCCGCGCTGATCGCCTGGGTGCGCCGCGAGATCGGACCGTTCGCGGCCCCCGACGTGATCCAGTTCGCGCCCGGTCTGCCGAAGACCCGCTCGGGCAAGATCATGCGCCGAATCCTCCGGAAGGTGGCCGAGGACGACATCGGCAACCTCGGCGACACCACGACGCTCGCCGATCCTTCGGTGGTCGACGACCTCGTGAAGAACCGCGCGGGCGCCAAGGCGCCAGCATAGGCGGCGGGTCAGGCAGGCCCCATCCAGGCTGGCCGGACGACTTCGCAGGCGCGGCCGTCGACGGTGAGCTGCGCGCCCTCGATGCGGTCGAGGCGGACCAGAGCCATGGCGCGGCCGTCAGCGCCGGAGAGCGCCGCGCCGGCGCGCAACGTCCCGGCGAGGATCTCGGCGCCATGCGCCGGCGGCGGGCCATCGAAGCGGATCGGCAGCATGCGGCTCTTGACCGAGCCACGTCGCTTCATCCGCGAGGTGGTCTCCTGGCCGACGAAGCAGCCCTTCCTGAAGTCGACGCCGTTCAGCAGGTCGAAGTCGGCCTCCAGCGGATAGGCGGCGTCCTCGCCCCAGTCGGCCGGGCCAGGCGCGCCCACCTCCAGGCGATTCCGGTCATAGTCGGCCTCGCTGGCGTTCGGCGACGCCGCTAGGCCGTAGCCGCGCCAGCCGAGCTCGGCGAGCCGGGGGTCGCGCACCCAGCCCTCGCCGGCCGGCGCGGCGCCCCAGGCGGCGAACACTGGGGTGTCGTCGGGCGCGAGGCTCACCTTGGCCCGCAGCCGGTAGATCGCCAGCCGCTGCAGGAGCGCCGCGCGCCGCGCCGCCTCGCAGTCGAGCCAGCAGCCATCATCTCTTCCGATGATGAAGAGGTCGTAGAGCAGCCGGCCCTGCGGCGTCAGCAGCGCGCCGAAGCGCGCCTCGCCGGGCCGGATCGTCTCGACATCCTGGGTCAGCAGGCCCTGCAGGAACCCGCGCCAGTCCTCGCCGCCGACCGCGATCAGCGCACGGCTGGGCAGCGCCGCGATGCGGGATGTTTCAGACATGCGGCCAATGTGGCGGCTCCGCCGCTGGAGCGCCAGGAAAAGGGCGCCTATAGATGGCGGCGATGGCCGCCAAGACGTTCCCCGTGCTCTTCATCGCCCCCGGCGACGTCAGCGAGGCGGTGCTGGCGTCTGGCCTCTTGAAGAAGCTGCACGACGAGGCGCCCAATCCGCGCTTCACCATCGTCGCCAGCCGCAAGGTCGCGCCGCTGTTCGCCGACATGCCGAAGGTGGACCAGCTGGTGGTGACCGACCGGCGCCACTCCGGCCGGCGCTGGTTCGGCTTCTTCGGGCCCTGGCGGGCGCGGCGCTGGGCGCTGGTGGTCGACCTGCAGGCCGGCGTGATCGCCGGGCGCCTGCGGCCAAAGGGCAAGGCGCTGCGCCGCGCCAGCGACGACGAGCCGACCCACAAGCTGATCGAGGCGGCCCGGCTGATGCGGCTCGAGGACGAACCGCCGATCCCGTACGTGTTCGTCGGCGACGAGGCGGAGACGCGCGCCGCGGCGCTGACCGCCGGCGAGGCGCCGATCCTGGCGGTCGCGCCATCCGCCGAATGGGTGGGCAAGGCCTGGCCGGTCGAGCGCTTCGCCGAGGTGGTGCGCCGGCTCCTGTCGCCCGGCGGCGCGCTGGCCGGCGGGCGGCTGATGCTGCTGGGCGACAAGGCCGACGTCCACCAGGTCGACACCGTGCGCTCCGCCGCGCCCCGCGACCTCGTCATCGACCTCGTCGGCCGCGCCAATCTCGTCACCAGCTTCGCGGCGCTGAAGCGCGCCCGCCTCTACATCGGCAACGACACCGGCTACTCCCAGCTCGCCGCCGCCGCCGGCGCGCCGACCCTGGTGCTGTTCGGCCCGTCCGACGACCGCATCTGGCGACCCTGGGGCGAGAATGTGCGGGTGGTGCGCGGCGCCCGCACCTTCGAGGAGATCCGCAAGATCGACCACGCGCTGAGCGCCCAGGTGCGGCACATGATCGACCTGTCGTCCGACAGCGTGATGGCCGCGGCCGAAGCGCTGCTCGAGGAGACCACCGCCCAGCCCGCCGTGCTCGATGCGTGAGCCTGGCGATGCCTGAGACGTTCGATCTGATCGTGCGTGGCGGCGAGGTGGTGAACCACGCGGGCCGCGGCCAGGCCGACGTCGGCGTCCGCGGCGGGCGCATCGCCGCGATCGGCGACCTTGCGCAGGCGTCGGCCGGCGAGGTGTTCGACGCGGCGGGGCTCACCGTGCTGCCGGGCGTCATCGACACCCAGGTGCACTTCCGCGAGCCGGGCATGGACTGGAAGGAGGACCTGGAGATCGGGTCGCCGGGCGGCGGTGCTGGGCGGCGTCACCGCCGTCTTCGAGATGCCCAACACCGATCCGCCCACGTCGAGCCGCGCGGCGCTGGAGGACAAGCTGGCGCGCGCGAAGGGCCGCATGCACTGCGACCACGCCTTCTACGCCGGCGCGACGCACGAGAACGCTGGGCGCCTGGCCGAGATCGAGGCGACGCCCGGCTGCTGCGGCGTGAAGACCTTCATGGGCTCGTCGACCGGCTCGCTGCTGGTGGACGACGACGCCGGGGTGGAGGCGGTGCTGCGCGCCGTGCGCCGCCGCGCGGCGTTCCACAGCGAGGACGAGGCGCGGCTGAAGGCGCGCAAGGGCCTGGCGCGCGAGGGCGACTGGACGAGCCATCCAGAGGTGCGCGACGTCGAGACCGCGCTGCGCTCAACCCGGCGGCTGATCGCCATCGCCGAGCGGCTCGGCAAGCGCGTCCACGTGCTGCACACCACGACCGCCGACGAGATCGCGTTCCTTGCCGAGCACAAGGACGTCGCCACCTGCGAGGTGACGCCGCAGCACCTCACCCTGGCGGCGCCGGACGCCTACGAGCGGCTGAAGGGCCTGGCGCAGATGAACCCCCCGATCCGCGGGGCCGAGCATCGCGCCGGGCTGTGGCGCGGCATCGCCAATGGCGTCGTCGACGTGATCGGCACCGACCACGCCCCGCATACGCTGGAGGAGAAGGCGCGGCCCTATCCGGCCTCGCCCTCCGGCATGCCCGGCGTGCAGACCCTGGTGCCGGTGATGCTGACCCACGTCGCCGAGGGGCGCCTCACGCTGGAGCGCTTCGTCGACCTGACCAGCGCCGGCGCGCAGCGGATCTTCAACATCGCCGGCAAGGGACGCCTCGCGGTCGGCTGGGACGCCGACCTGACGATCGTCGACCTGAAGGCGCGCCGCACGATCCGCCACGCCGACATGGCGAGCCGGGTCGGCTGGACCCCGTTCGACGGCATGCAGGCCAAGGGCTGGGCGATGGCGACGATCATTCGCGGCCAGGTCGTCATGCGCGACGGCGAGCTCATCGCGTCGGGCCGCGGCGAACCGATACGGTTTCTGGAAAACCTGGGGAGCAGGCCATGAACGGCGCCGACGCGCTCATCGAGACCTTCATCGACAACGACGTCGTCGCCTGCTTCGCCAATCCGGGCACCAGCGAGATGCAGTTCGTCAGCGCGCTGGACCGGCAGCCGAAGATGCGGCCGGTGCTCTGCCTGTTCGAGGGCGTCGCCACCGGCGCGGCGGACGGCTACGGCCGCATCGCCGGCAAGCCCGCCTGCACGCTGCTGCACCTCGGGCCCGGCTACGGCAACGGCCTCGCCAACCTGCACAACGCCCGGCGCGCCTTCACGCCGATCGTCAACGTGATCGGCGACCACGCCACCTACCATCGCCAGTACGACGCGCCGCTCGCCTCCGACATCGCCGCCATCGCCGGCGCCAACTCGGTCTGGGTGAGGTCGCCGGAGAGCGCCGACGAGGTCAGCAGGCTCGCCGCTTCGGCGATCACCGCCGCCTACGGCCCGCCGGGCGGGTCGGCGAGCCTGATCCTGCCCGCCGACTGCGCGTGGAACGAGACCAATTCGGCCGGCGCCAAAGCGACCCGGCATGCGAAGCGGGCCGTTTCGAGCGGCGTGGTCGCGGACGTCGCCCGCCAGTTGAAGGCGGCCGCCAAGCCGGTCGTGCTGCTGGGCACGACGGCCTGCGACGAAGCGGGGCTGGACGGCTGCCGGTCGGCTGGCGGCGGCGGGCGTGCGGGTGCTGACCGACGGCTTCATCGGCCGGCTGCCGCGCGGCGTAGGCCGCTTCGCGCCCGACCGGATGATGTACTTCGGCGAAATGGCGCTGAACGACCTCGCCGGCGTCGACCTGATGGTGCTGGTGGAGACCAAGCCGCCGGTCGCCTTCTTCGCCTATCCGGGCAAGCCGAGCGTGCTGGTGCCCGAAGGCTGCGAGACCGCGCCGCTGGCGGCGCTCGGCGAGAACGGCGCGGCGGCGCTGAACGCGCTGGCCGACGCGCTCGGCGCGCCGAAGCAAGCCGCGCATCAGCCGCTGAAGCTGCCCGAGGCGGCGGCAAGCGGCCCGCTGACGCCGGCCGCGGTCGGCGTCGCCATCGCGCGGCATCTGCCGGAGGGGGCGATCGTCTCCGACAACTCGGTAACCGCCGGCCAGTCGATCATCAACGCCACCCGCACCGGTCGGGCGCACGACTGGCTGGGGCTGACCGGCGGCGCGATCGGGCAGGGGATCCCGGTCGCCGTCGGCGCGGCGGTGGCGGCGCCTGGCCGCAAGGTGGTGTCGCTGAACGGCGACGGCGCCGGCGATGTACACCGTGCAGGGGCTGTGGACGCTGGCGCGCGAGGGCCTCGACGTCTGCGTCGTGGTCTTCGCCAACAACGTCTACCGCATCCTCGGCATCGAGCTGGGGCGCACGGGCGCCGGCGAGCCGGGTCCGGCGTCGTCCAAGCTGCTCGAGCTCGGCGACCCGAGGATCGACTGGGTCAGCCTCGCCAAGGGGCTGGGCGTGCCGGCGGTCCGTTGCCAGACCGCCGAGGCGTTCGACGCCGCCTTCGCCCGTTCGATGGCCGAACCGGGACCCAGCCTCATCGAGGCTGTGGTCCCTTAGGAGAAGCCGGGCCTCAGCCCTTCTTCCCGTTCGCCGGCATCGTGCAGCCGCCCTCGATCTCCTGCGCCTGGACGCAAGGGGTCGCCCGGGTGGGAGCGAGCGGCTGCGAGCTGTACTCGATGATGTAGCCGGGCGCGCCGTCCGAGCAGGCCACCTCGATGAAGCCCTGGTTGGTGGTCGTACGGGCGATGAAGTGCTCGCCGGAGACCACGCAGCTGGTCTTGCCCAGGGTGCGCAGGTCCGCCGTCAGCGTCGGCAGCGCCGCATCGGGCTGGGTGAAGCCGCAGCGGTAGCCGGCCACCTCCGAGTGGGCGCAGTCGTAAACCTCGGCCTTGCCCGCAGCCGAGCTGGCCGGGAAGATCGCCACCGCGCCGTCCGGGCGGTTGGCGCAGGCGAGCTCCACCACTTCGTGGCCGGGGATGTTGACGTCGAACGGCGAGTACTTGGAGACGTCGCAGTTATAGCCGGCGTTGTGCGCCAGCTTCGAGTAGAGGGCGTCCTCGTCGCTCTGCGCCTGGCGGCTGTTGGTGAAGGTGCAGCCGCCGCCGATGTTGTCGGCCACGGCGCAGTCGATCGTCTCGCCGAGCGAGCCGTCCGCCTTCTCCTGCAGCATGTAGCCTTTGCCGTCTTGGCAGGCGACTTCGTAGTAGTTGCTCTCGTCCTCGGTGGTCAGCACGTAGCGCTTCTGCTTGACCGCGCAGGCCTTGGGAGACTTGGCGGCCAGCGCGTCGATCACCGCCTGGTTGGCGTCGGCCGTCGTCAGCTTGCAGGCGACCGGGCTCGTCGCGTCGAACGCCAAGCAGCTGATCATCTCCACCTTCTGGCTGACGTCCGGTGGCGCCGACGTGGTCACGATGTAGCCGCGCCCGTTCGCGCAAGCGACCTCGAAGTAGGCCGACTTCGTCGAGTGGCCGACGCCGCGCACGTTCGCCACGGTGCAGGGTACCCCGCTCTTGGCGACGAAGGGCGCCAGCGCCGCCTTGTCGTCCAGGTTGGCCGGCAGGTAGCAGGCCGCGCCGTTGGGCTTGCCGGAGACCGGATCGACCTTCGCCTGGTCAGGGCAGGAGGCCCAGCTAGGGGCCTGGCCGGGGCCGTGGTCGACCAGCACGTAGCCAATCGCGCCCTTGCAGGCGACCTCGTAGTAGGTCGACACCGCCTTGGTCTTCGGATCGGGCGGGGTCGCGCCGATCATGCGCGCGTCGGAGACGGTGCAGGGCACGCCGGCGGCCTGCACCAGGGCGGGGGCCGCCTTCATGCCGGCGTCGCGTTGTTCCTTGCTGATCTCCGGCGGCTTCGGGGCCGCAGCGGCCTGGGCGACGGTCGCGCCCGCGCCGGCCGCCAGGGCGCCGATCAGTAGCGCGGCTAGGGTAGAAAGACCAAAACGTCCTGGTCTCATGTCAGAATTCTCCTGGAATCGCTTCCTCTTCTGGAGGTCTTAAGACTTGCGGCGCGCGGCGGGTCAAGCACCGGTCGTTCAGCGTGCGGCGCAAGCGCGCTTGGCTTGCGCGACGGCAAGGGTCAAAGAACGAAGCTCACGAGCGAGGAAGGCTGCAACAGTTGCGCGACGGATTCGAGTACATGCGGAGCGGCCAGGGACGCGACGCGGGCGGCCTGACCTATCCCTTCGCCGAGGGGCCGAAGATCGGCGGCGGCGTCGAGATCGCGCCGGGCGTCGTCTGGATGCGGATGCCGCTCGGCGGCTCGCTGGCCTTCATCAACGTCTGGGGCCTGAAGGACGAGGGCGGCTGGACGCTGGTCGACACCGGCATGCAGGGTCCCGCCACCACCGAGGCCTGGCGCACCGCCTTCGCGGGCGCGCTCGGCGGCGAGCCGATCGTGCGGGTCATCGTAACGCACATGCACCCCGACCACATCGGCATGGCCGGGTGGATCACCCGCAAGTTCCGCTGCAAGCTCTGGATCACCCGGCTCGAGTACCTGATGTGCCGGCTGCTGGCCGCCGACACCGGCCGCGAGGCGCCGGAGGACGGGCTGGAGTTCTACCGCGCCGCAGGCTGGGACCAAGCCGCGCTGGAGAATTACGCCACCCGCTTCGGCGGCTTCGGCAAGGCGCTGCACGCACTGCCCGACAGCTACCGCCGGCTGGTCGACGGCGAGACGCTGACCATCGGCGGGCGCGAATGGCGGGTGATGACCGGCGCCGGCCACTCGCCGGAGCACGCCTGCCTGCACTGTCCGGAGCTGAAGCTCTTCATCTCCGGCGACCAGGTGCTGCCGAAGATCACCTCGAACGTCTCGGTCTTCCCGACCGAGCCGGAGGGCGATCCGCTGGACGACTGGCTGACCTCGCTGGCGAAGATCCGCCGCCTCGCGCCCGACGACGTGCTGGTGCTGCCGGCGCACAACGACCCGTTCTTCGGCCTGCATGCGCGGCTGGACGAGCTGATCGACTTCCACGAGGGCGCGCTGAAGCGGCTCGAGCGGCTGATCGCCGAGCCGAAGCGGGCGGTCGACGTGTTCGGCGTGCTCTTCAAGCGCAAGATCAACGAGCAGGTGCTCAGCATGGCGACCGGCGAGAGCCTCGCGCACCTCAACTGTCTGATCCGCCGCGGCGCTGCCGAGAAGATCCGCGACGGCGCCGGCGTCGACTGGTACCGCGCCGTCAAAGCTCAAACGGCCAAACCCTGAAGGAGGACGCCATGAGCCTGGCCGGCAAGACCCTCTTCATCACCGGCGCCAGCCGCGGCATCGGCCTCGCCATCGCGCTGCGCGCGGCGAAGGACGGCGCCAACATCGCCATCGCCGCCAAGACCGCCGAGCCGCACAAGCACCTGCCCGGCACCATCTACTCGGCCGCCAAAGACATCGAGGCGGCCGGCGGCCAGGCGCTGCCGCTGATCGTCGACGTGCGCGACGAGGCCAGCGTGCTCGCCGCGGTGGACGAGACCGCCCAGCGGTTCGGCGGCATCGACATCTGCGTCAACAACGCCTCGGCGATCCAGCTGACCGGGACCGAAGCCACCGACATGAAGCGCTACGACCTGATGCATCAGGTCAACGCGCGCGGCACGTTCCTCACCTCCAAGGCCTGCATCCCGCACTTGAAGCGGGCGGCCAACCCGCACGTCCTGATGATCTCGCCGCCGCTCGACATGAGCCCGCGCTGGTTCGGGACCCACGTCGCCTACACGATGGCGAAGTTCGGCATGTCGATGTGCGTCCTGGGCATGGCCGAGGAGTTCAAGGCCGACGGCATCGCCTTCAACGCGCTCTGGCCGCGCACCGGCATCGCCACCGCGGCGATCCAGTTCGCGCTGGGCGGCGACGACGCCATGCGCCAATGCCGCACGCCGGAGATCATGGCCGACGCCGCGCACGCCATCTTCGAGAAGAGCGCGCGCGAGCTCACCGGCCAGTTCCTGATCGACGACAGCTTTCTCTATGGCGAAGGCGTGCGCGACTTCGAGCAGTACCGCGTCGATCCCACCCGGCCGCTGATGCCGGACTTCTTCGTGCCCGCCGACATGCCCCCGCCGCCCGGCGTCAAGCTCGGGGTCTGACGCGTGGCCGAGGTCCGCCGCTTCCAGCCGGGCGACCTCGACGGCGTCGTCGCGCTCTGCGCCGCCGAGGGCTGGCCGAGCTTCCCGGAGGACCCGGCGCGGGCGCTCAGGGCGCTGACCGCGCCCGGCGTCACCACCGTGGTCGCCGACAAGGGCGGCCGCGTGGTCGGCTTCGTCCAACTGCTTAGCGACGGCGAGATCCAGGCGCACCTCTCGCTGATCGCCGTGCATCCGGACGCCCGCCGCCGGGGGCTGGCGCGCGAGATGCTGCGCTTCGCCTTGGCGCGCGCCGGCGGGACGCGGATCGACCTGATCACCGAAACCGCGGCGGCGTTCTACGCGGCCCTGCCGCACCGGCGGCTCGAGGGCTTCCGGATCTGGCCGCAGATCGACAAGCTGCCGGAATGACCGAGGCCAGATTGAGGGCCGTGCTCTTCGACCTGGGCGGCGTGCTGCTGCCGTTCGACCGGGAGCGGCGGATCACGGCCATCGTGCAGCGCACCGGCGCCGCGGCCGAAGCAGCGCGCGCCTTCATGGCGCTCGACCTGCACCGCCGGCTCGACCTCGGCGAGGCCACCGACTTCGACCTCGCCGCCGAGTTCGCCGCCTTCTTCGGCGTCCGCGTCAGCCCGCTGGAGGCGGCCGACCTGCTGACCAGCGTCTTCGAGGCGCCCAATCACGAGCTCTGGGCGCTGGCGGCGCGCCTGAGGCGCCGGGCGGTGGTTGGCGGCTTCAGCGACAACCCCTCGCTGGTGGTGCAGGTCTTCCCCGAGGGCGCGTTCCTGGAGCCGCTGTTCCTGTCGTGCGAGATCGGCGCCTGCAAGCCGGCGGACGCCGCGTTCGCGGCGGTCGAGGCGACGCTCGGCATGGCCGCCGGGCAGATCCTGCTGATCGATGACACGGCCGCGAACGTGGAGGCGGCGCTGGCGCGCGGATGGGACGCCATCCACTTCACCGCCAACGCCCAGCTGATGGCCGAGCTGGCGCGCCGGGGCCTGCCGTGATCGTCGTCCGCGCCGCCCGCCCGGACGACGCCGAGCTGATCGTCGGCTTCATCCGCGGCCTCGCCGAGTACGAGAGGCTGCTGCACGAGGTGAGGATCGACGCCGCCGCGATCTCGGCCGCGCTCTTCGCCGCCAATCCGCGCGCCTTCTGCGACATCGCCGAGCAGGACGGCGCGCCGGTAGGCTTCGCCTTCTGGTTCTACAACTACTCCACCTTCGAGGGGACGTTCGGCATCTACCTGGAGGACATCTTCGTGGTCCCGCAGGCGCGCGGGACCGGCGCCGGCAAGGCATTGATGCGCCGCCTTGCCGAGCGCTGCCGCGACGAGGGCCTGAAGCGGCTCGAATGGGCGGTGCTCGACTGGAACGCGCCGGCGATCGGCTTCTACGATCGCCTGGGCGCCAGCGCGAAGAGCGAGTGGATCACCCGCCAGCTCTCGGGCGAGGCCCTGGCGCGGCTCGCCGCGACGGAGACTGCGCCATGATCCGCAAAGCCAGCTGCTGCTGCGGGGCCTGCGAGATCGAGCTCGAGGGCGAGCCGGTGCTGAACGCGATCTGCCACTGCGACAACTGCAAGCGCCGCACCGGCAGCGCGTTCGGCTGGTCCGCCTACTTCCCGGACGACAAGGTGGCCCAACCCAGCGGCGACCTCTCGCGGTATGAGCTGCCGCACATGGCGGCCGAAAGGTTCTTCTGCGCCCGCTCCGGCACGACGCTTTACTGGCGCTCGACCGCATTCATGCCCGGCCACACAGGCATCGCCGGCGGCTGCTTCACCGCAACGCCGCTCGATCCGCCAAACCTCTCCGCCACCGACGCCAAGCGCTGCGCCTGGCTCACGCTGCCCGAAGGTTGGTTCACCACCGCCTGAAGCCTTGCCGCAGCGCAGCGTTCGGCCGATAACCCGCGGCAAGGCGGTCCGCCCTAACCGGCGGCCAAGAGGGAACGCGGTGCGGGGGCCCTCCTCCTAATCCGCGGCTGTGCCCGCAACTGTGAGCGGCGAGGCCCCTTGCCCGTTCGCCTTCGATGAGGAGGCGGCGCCACTGGGAAACCGGGAAGGCGTGGGCGAGGGACCGGCGACCCGCAAGCCAGGAGACCTGCCGCCCCCGTCGCTCGTCCGGAGGTCCGGGACCAGACCATCGGCGCGGGGGAGATCCGTCGCAGCGACAACGGGCCGGTCCGGCGCGCCGGCTCCCTTGTCGCTGAAGGCCGCGGCGCGCCGCGCGGCCGGACGGAGCCATGATCATGTCCTTCAAGTCCGCTCTTCCCCGCGCAAGCGGGGACCCATGCGCCTTGCGAGCGCGCGGCGCGACCGCGGCCTTGCTCGCTGGCGCGGCCCTCGTGACTGCGCCATCGCTGGCCGTCGCCGATACGGCAGACCAGAACGGCGCTGTCGCCGCGCCGGTCGTGGTGGACGCGACGCGGCTCCCCACCCTGATCGGCGACGCGCCCGACGTCATCGTCATCGACCGCGGCCAGATCGACGCGCGCCAGGCGGTGTTCGCGCAGGACATCCTCGACACCGTGCCGGGGCTCGCCGTCACCGACGATGGCGCGTTCGGCGGCGTCGCAGGCGTGCGTATCCGCGGGGCCAGCTCCGACAAGACCCTCGTCCTGATCGACGGCGTGCCGCAGAACGATCCGTCCGAGCCCAACGGGGCCTACGACTTCTCGCAGCTAAACCTGGCCAACATCGAGAAGATCGAGATCCTCCAGGGCCCGCAGAGCTCGATCTGGGGCTCGGACGCCATCGGCGGGGTGATCTCGCTCACGACCCGCGAGGAGGACGGCTGGCGCGCGCAAGGCGAGGGCGGCACGCTCGACACCTTCGACGGCTCTGCTCGCCGCGGGAAAGCGCGCCGACGCCTGGGCGGCCGGCGTCTCCTTCGCGGGCTTCCGCACCGACGGCGTCTCGAAGGCCGACGGCTTTCCCGAGCGCGACCCCGACGCCACCTGGAACCTCGGCGGCTACGGCCGGGTGAACCTCGGCGAGAACGTCGTCGTCGACGGGCGCATCGGCCATGTCGACAGCCTCGTCCACACCGACGGCTACAACGCCGCCTTCATGTTCGGCGACACGCCGGAGTTCGCCACCTACACGAGCTGGACCGGCGACGTGCGGGCGGTGATCCACGACCCCTGGGGCTTCACGCAGACGCTGATGGTGGGCGGCTATGCGCTGGGTCGCGCGGCGCTCGGCAACGTCGATCCCACCCAGAACTCGCGCTTCACGGCCGCGCGCCAGGACTACCGCTGGACCAGCGAGCGCGGGGCCCCGACCGACAAGTTCGGGGTGATCTTCGGCGCCGAGCGGATCAGCGAGCACGGCAGCCTCTCGACCGGCCAGACCGACAGCCTGGGGACGACCTCGGGGTTCGTGCTGGCGCGCGTGCGGCCGATCGAGCCGCTGACCCTGACCGGCTCGGTGCGCTACGACGCCCCCGACACGTTCCAGGGCCAGGCCACCGGGCACGTCTCGGCGGTGCTGAAGCTGCCGGCCGGTTTCTCGGTCGAGGGCGTCTGGGGGCAGGGCTTCAAGACCCCGACGATCAGCGAGATCGCCTGCGACTTCTGCTTCCCGACCGGCCCGTCGGTCGGGCTGCAGCCCGAGCACGCGACCGGCTGGGACGGGGCGATCGCCTGGGCCTCGCCCGACCAGCGCGTCACGGCGAAGGTCACCGGCTACCAGCTCGACGTGCGCGACCAGATCGAGTTCACGGCGGCGTTCCCGTTCCGATACGTGAACCTCGACCGCACCCGCTCGACCGGGGTGGAGGCCGAGCTCGACGCGCGGCTGACGCCGAACCTGACCCTCCAGGGCGAGTACGCCTACACCGACGCCGTCGATCTGGGCGCCGGGACGCAGATGCTCCGCGTACCGCGCGACTCCGGCTCGGTCAGCTTGCTCTGGAACAGCCGGCGCTGGCAGGCGGCGCTGACCATCCGCGCCGAGGGTCCCGACGCCGACATCAACCCCTCGACCTTCGCGCCGCAGACCCGGCCCGGCTTCGTGCTGGCGAGCCTCTCGGGCGCCTATTCGCTGTCGCGGCGTCTCGACCTGACGGCCCGCGTCGAGGACATCGCCAACACCCGCTACGAGGAGGCGCTGGGCTACGGCGAGCCACGCCGGATGATCTTCCTCGGCCTCCGCGCGAAGGGGTGAGCCGAGCGCGCGCATCCCTCCCCATGAAGAGGAGGGGCGCCGGCCCTTGCCCGGGCCTGCCGCCTGTGGCACGGGCTCAAACGTCCGTTTGAAGAAAGGTCGCCGCCATGCCCCTGGTTCTCGACGACGAGGTCAAGCGGCTGATCGACACGGCGCTCTCGGAGCGCACGCCGATGATCGTGGCGAGCGTCGACGCGCAGGGCCGGCCGCGGCTCACCTTCCGCGGCTCGCTACAGACCTTCAGCGATGATCAGGTCGGCTTCTGGGCGCGCAATGCCGAGGGCTCGACGATGACCAACATCGCCTCGAACCCGCATGTCTCGATGGTGATGCGCAACCCCGACACGCGGGTCATCCTGCAGCTGATGGGCCGGGCGCGGGTGGCGCAAGGCGCGGACCGCGAGCGGGTCTATGCGAACGCGCCGGAGATCGAGCAGCGCGCCGACGCCGACAAGAAAGGGGCGGGCGTGATTGTCGACCTCGACCGCGTGGAGGGCCTGCTGGGCTTCGACGCCGACGGCAAGCCGCGCTTCGTGCGGCTGCAGCGCGACTAGCTGGCCGAGCCCAGCAGCGGCGCGAGGGCGCTCTGCGGCTTGCCGGCGGGCGCGTTGGCCGGCGCGGTCGTCCCGTTGCGCTGGACCAGCCGCGGCGCGGGCGGGCTGGGGCGCCAGGAGGCCGGGCCGTCAAGCGCCAGGCTCAGCGCGAACGCCGCGCCGATCGCGGCCACGAAGCCGACCGCCGCGCACGCCAGCCAGAAAATCGCGAGCCGCCTCACGCCACAACGCCGCCTTCGCCGAATCAGGATTATGCACGCGACAAGCCGGGCGCGGGCGCTGGCGACCTAGACGTATCGGCGAGTCGCGTCAATCTAAATGTGCAATTGCACATAGTGCAGACAACATAAATCGACGATTGCACCTTGTGCAGGCGCCCGAAATTCGCATACTTCCGTTCCGTCAACGCCACGGCTGAAGCATGAACGACAAGACGCGGCCCGCTTCGACGGTCGATCCTCAGGGCGAGTTTCCGCTCGACCTGACCACCTACGTCTTTCACCTCTTCACGGTCGTGGCCCGGCATCGCGACGCGCGGCTGGAGGCGGCGCTGAAGCCGCTCGGCCTCAACCTGTCGCGGCATCGCGCGCTGAGCTCGATCGAGCGCCTGGCGCCCTGCACGATGCGCGAGTTGGCCGAGTTCGTGGCGGTGGACCGCACCACCCTGACGCGGACGGTCGACCAGCTGGCGGCCGCGAGCCTCGTGGAGCGTACGACGCCGCGCGAGGACCGCCGCCAGGTCGTGCTGACGCTGACCAGCGCCGGCAAAGCCGCGTGCCGCCGTGCGCTGCAGGCGATCTACCGGGTCAACCGCGACCTGCTGGAGGAGATGGGCGAGGACGAGCAGCGCAGGCTGTGCCGCGCGCTCGATCGCCTCGTCGGGCGCCTGGCGCCGGATCCGGCGATGCAGCAGCGGCTGAGGCTGAGCCGCACGCGCCCCGAGTGACGAGCCCCGTCACGCCGGCGTGTGGCAGACCGCCTCGATGTTGTGGCCGTCGGGGTCGAGCACGAAGGCGCCGTAGTAGTTCGGGTGATAGTGCGGCCGAAGTCCCGGCGCGCCGTTGTCGCGGCCGCCGGCGGCCATGCCGGCCGCGTAGAAGGCGTCGACGGTAGCTCGGTCATTGGCGGTGAAGGCGACATGCGCCTGCCCGGTCGCCGGCGCGCCGCGCCCGATCCAGAAGTAGGGATGGCCGTCCGAGCCATAGCCTATGGAGGCGATCTGGCCGGACGCATCGGCCGGCATCGCGAAAATCACGGCGATGCCGAGCGGCGCCAGCGCCGCATCGTAGAAGGCCTTCGCCCTGCCGGTGTCGGCGACGGTCAGCGAGACGTGATCGAGCATGAGGTGGCGCTCCGGGGTTGGCTGCGCGGAGCTTCTCCGTGGCGGACGCCTGGCGCAAGCGCCGGGCTAGTTCGGATCGATCTTGACCGACTGGCGCGCCGCCACCCGGGCATAGGCCGGATCGGCCGACGCCCCGGCGAGGCTCGCGACCTGCGTCGGCGGGACTTGCGCCTCGGCGACCTCTGTCGGCGCGCCCGTGTGCGCCGCGCCGGCCACGCAGATGGCGGTGTCGGTCATCGCGTGCTGACCCATGCAGTAGACGTCTTCGTACTGCGGGCCGGCGACCGCCATGCACTGGTAGAGATCGAGCTTGGCCATCCGCAGGCACTCGGCGCTGTCGGCCTCGCTGAACAGTGGCGTCAGCCAGTCTCGGTCGGCGCTGTGGGCGCGGCCGAGCACCGACTCGGCGGCCAGCGCCAGCGCCCGCGCTTCGATGGCGGTGTAGCCGGGCGGCGCGTCAGCGACGGCAATTGCGCTCGGATCGCCGCTGACCAGCGCGGCCAGCATCGCCTGGTTGTCGTCGTCCGAAGGCGTCGCGCGCTCGTTCGATCGCGCCTTGACGTCCGCCAGCCGGTCCTCCGGGTCGCCCACCGGCGCCTGCGACCAGGCCTGATGCTGCACGAGGTACGCGGCCCCCTTCACCTGCATGCCGGCCGAGAGCAGCGCGCGCGCCTTGTCGCCCAGCGCCGCCTCGATGCGCCGCGCCGCCTCGTCCGCGCCGTCGACGCGCGTGGCCGCGAAGGGGTCCTGGACGAGTTGCTCGGCGAACACGGTGCGGTCCTCGCCGCGCCCGGCCGCGCGCTCGACGCCGGCCACGAACCGCTCGTCCTGGAGGGCGACGATCGCGCCGTAGGCGACCATGCCCTCCTCCATCTGCGACGCCTCGTAGGCCGACGCGGTCTTCAGGCCTCGCGCCACCGCATCGCCGTCGGAGAAGCCGGAGTCGATCCTGGCGGCGCTTGCCATGTACTGCTGAAAAGCCGTCGCCGCGGAGACCACTTCCTGCGGCAGCGCGAACGCGGGCTGCTGCATCTGGTCGGCGCCTGCCGCGCCCATCGCCACGCACGCGCCGGCCAGCGCACAACCCAACACACTGACGAACTTCATGACGCCAACACCCTGCACTAGGACGCCCCTCGTCGTGCGGGATGTGGCCACCGAGTCTGTTAGCGCAGTAATAAGAAGCGTGACGAATTCGGCTTAACCACTCTGAACGTTGATCACGATGCTGTAATCGCTTGGTGAGGACGCCGCGAAATCAGGCGGCCGCACGACGCTGATCAGCAAACCGGTGCTCACCCTCGGCGATGTAGCCGCGCGTCAGCGGGACCGCGTCGACTTCTCAGAACGGGCTCCGTCCCATGTGATGCGAACTGGCCGGCGCGGAACGCTGTTCTTGGCTGCGCAAAGCGCCGCAGGCCTTGACTCGCGGACGGCCCGCTCATAATTGCCGCCCTGTGTTAGCACTCGCACCGGCAGGCTGCTAACGGCCCTGCTGCGTTCGAGGCGCCCACCTTAAGACACGACACCAAGACCCACGCTCTACGGAGAGAACCAACATGGCGTTTCGTCCGCTTGGCGACCGCGTCCTCGTCCGCCGCGTCGAGGAAGAGGAGAAGACCAAGGGCGGGATCATCATTCCCGACACCGCGAAAGAAAAGCCGCAGGAAGGCGAAGTGATCGCCGTCGGCCCCGGCGCCCGTGACGACAGCGGCAAGATCCAGCCGCTCGACGTCAAGACCGGCGACCGCATCCTGTTCGGCAAATGGTCCGGCACCGAAGTGAAGCTGGATGGCGAAGACCTCCTGATCATGAAGGAGAGCGACATCCTCGGCGTCCTCGAGCCGGTCAAGAAGGCGAAGGCGGCGTAAGGCCGGCCTCGCCCACACCCTTCAACCCTTAAGACGAGAAAGCAGAACCAAATGGCTGCCAAAGACGTCTATTTCGCCTCGGACGCCCGCGACCGGATGCTCCGCGGCGTCAACATCCTCGCCAACGCGGTGAAGGTGACCCTCGGCCCCAAGGGCCGCAACGTCGTCATCGAGAAGTCGTTCGGCGCCCCGCGCTCGACCAAGGACGGCGTCACCGTCGCCAAGGAAATCGAGCTGACCGACAAGTTCGAGAACCTCGGCGCCCAGATGGTCCGCGAGGTCGCTTCCAAGACCAATGACGCGGCCGGCGACGGCACCACCACCGCCACCGTGCTGGCCCAGGCGATCGTCGCCGAAGGCCTGAAGTACGTGGCCGCGGGCATGAACCCGATGGACCTGAAGCGCGGCGTCGACAAGGCCGTCGCCAAGGTGGTCGAGGAGATCAAGAACGTCCTCGAAGAAGGTGACCACCAACCAGGAGATCGCCCAGGTCGGCTCGATTTCGGCCAACGGCGACACCGAGATCGGCGACATGATCGCCAAGGCGATGGATCAGGTCGGCAACGAAGGCGTGATCACGGTCGAGGAAGCCAAGCAGCCTGGAGACCGAGCTCGAAGTGGTCGAGGGCATGGAATTCGACCGCGGTTACCTCTCCCCCTACTTCATCACCAACGCCGACAAGATGGAGGCCGTCCTCGAGGAGCCGCTGATCCTGCTCTTCGAAAAGAAGCTCTCCAGCCTGCAGCCGCTGCTCCCGCTCCTGGAAGCCGTGGTGCAATCAGGCCGTCCGCTGCTGATCGTGGCGGAAGACGTCGAAGGCGAGGCGCTGGCCACGCTGGTGGTCAACAAGCTGCGCGGCGGCCTGCGGGTCGCGGCGGTGAAGGCGCCCGGCTTCGGCGATCGCCGCAAGGCGATGCTGGAAGACATCGCGGTGCTGACCGGCGGTGAGCTGATCAGCGAAGACCTCGGCATCAAGCTCGAGAACGTCGGCCTCGAGATGCTCGGCAAGGCCAAGAAGGTGTCGATCACCAAGGACGACACCACGATCGTCGACGGCTCCGGCGGCAAGGACGAGATCGAAGCGCGCATCTCGCAGATCAAGCGCCAGATCGAGGACACCACCTCCGACTACGACAAGGAGAAGCTGCAGGAGCGGCTGGCCAAGCTCGCCGGCGGCGTTGCGGTGGTCCGCGTCGGCGGGGCGACCGAGGTCGAGGTGAAGGAGAAGAAGGACCGCGTCGACGACGCCCTCAACGCCACCCGCGCGGCGGTCGAGGAAGGCATCGTCGCCGGCGGCGGCGTGGCCCTCCTGAAGGCCACCAGCGCGCTCGAAGTCGCTGAAGGGCGAGAACGACGACCAGGAAGCCGGCATCCACATCGTGCGCCGGGCCCTGCAGGCCCCGATCCGCCAGATCGCCGAGAACGCCGGCGTCGAAGGCTCGATCGTGGTCGGCAAGGTGCTGGACAACCCCTCGAAGACCTTCGGCTTCAACGCGCAGACCGAAGAGTACGGCGACCTCGTCGCGGCCGGCGTCATCGACCCGGCCAAGGTGGTTCGCATCGCGCTGCAGGACGCCGCCTCGGTGGCGGGCCTGCTGATCACCACGGAAGCGGCGGTGGTCGAAGCGCCGAAGAAGAACAGCGGCCCTCCGGCATATGCCGGGCGGCGGCATGGGCGACATGGACTTCTAGGTCCGGTCACTCAAGGTTCGAACTGACGAAGGGCGGCGCCGGCAACGGCGCCGCCCTTTTCTTGTCCCTCCCCAGGAGGCAGGGAGGTCGGGTCAGGCGTTCGCCCGTACTTTGGCGAGCTTCTCGAGCGTCTTCTCCAGCTTGGAGAAGCCGGCGGTCATGCAGGCCATGATGGCCTGCGCGTCGGCGCTGGGGCCGGCCTCGGCGGGCGCCGGCGCGAACTGGCCGTTGGACTTGCGGGCGGGCGAGGTCATGCCGGCCCTGGCGCGCACCTTGGCGTAAACCGCGTTCAGGCGTCGGCCGGAGTCGATCTCTTCATTGATGTACCACTGCAGCATGTTGCAGGTCATTTCGTCGTAGACGCCATCGGCGATCGCCTTGCGGATGTCGCCGAAGGGCTCGACGCCGGTATCCTCGCGCTCGGGCCCGACCTTCTCGCAGTCGGAGATCTTCGGGTTGGCGTATCTGGCCAGCCGCGCGGCGGCCTTCGGATCGGCCTTTTGGCGCAGGTCGTAGCCGAGCTCGCAGAGCCGGCGGCAGAAGAGCTCGCCATGGCTGGTCTCGCGCGCCGCGACCAGGCGCAGCGTCGCCGCCAGCTCTTCGTCGTCGGTGGCGTTGGCCCAGGCGGTGAGGTAGTGGCCGGCCTCCGTCTCGGCGAGCGAGATGGCGTTCAGGAGGCCCAGGTAGGACGGCTTCTCGGCGGTTTGGGTGGCGGGCATTGGCGGTTTCCTCGAAGTCCGGCGCGGCTCAGGACGGCCGCGCTCATGTATTCACCGGCCCGATATTAGCCGCCTTTCCGCCGGGTGAGGAAAGCGCTTCCCGTCTAGCGGTACTTGACGCTGCAACCGTAGGACACGGTGACGGCGGGCGACATCGGCTTGCCGTCCTGCGGCAGGGCGGGCCGTCGCCAGCCCGATGGTCAGAATGGGCGCGAGGACAATCAGGAAGCGTCGCATGCGTACACACCGCCAAGGCTCAGCTCCGGACCGATACTAACACGATCGGGCCGCGCGCCCTCAGCGGCGCACGCGCTCGTCGCCGCCGATGAAGATGTTCGCCAGCAGGCTCACCAGCCAGACCACAATGGTGACGAAGATGGCGTTCACGATGCCGCCGATGTGCATGTGGCCGTGGAAGTGGTCGACGAGGAAGCTCACCAGCAGCACCATCAGGCCGTTCACCACCAGCAGGAAAAGGCCGAGCGTGAGGACTGGTCACCGGCAGCGTCAGCAGCGTCACGATCGGGCGCACGAAGCCGTTGACGATGCCCAGCACCAGCCCCGCCGCCAGGATGGTCTTCCAGCCGGTGACGTGGACGCCGGGCACGATGTGCGCCGCGACCCAGAAGCCGAGCGCCGCCACCAGCGCCCTCAGGATGAACCGGACCATGCGAAGCTCCGCGAATTGTTTCTTCAGGTTGACGTTGACGTAAGCGGAAAGGTCCGCGTAGATTAACGCTGATAAGGAAGCGCCCCTTTTGGGCGGGGCGCCAACGACCGTAGGGAGACGACCATGCCCACCGAGCTTCGGCGCCCGGAGCGCACCTTCACCATTCGCCAGCTGTGCCTGGAGTTCAAGTGCACCCCGCGGGCGCTGCGCTTCTACGAGGACAAAGGCCTGCTGGCCCCGGCGCGCCAGGGCCTCAACCGCGTCTACTCGTACAAGGACCGCGCCCGCCTGCAGCTGATCCTGCGCGGCAAGCGGGTGAACCTGTCGCTGGCCGAGATCCGCGAGATCCTCGACCTCTACGACAAGAACGACAACAACGCGGCCCAGAACGCCACGGCCCTGCGCCAGTTCCGCGAGCGGATCGTGACGCTGGAGCGCCAGCGCGAGGACCTCGACCACGCCATCGCCGAGCTGCACCAGGCCTGCGACAATCTGGAGAAGTCGCTGGCCGAGCGGCCCGAGCTGCTGGCCACGGCCGAGCCGAAAGGCCCCGCGCCGGCCACTCGCGTCGGCGGCCGCCAGCCTGAGCACGTTCGCTAAGGCGCGCACTCTCTGAGGGCCGATCGGCCCTCACGCCACCGGCGCTGTTTGCTATAGATGCGGCGAACCCCCTGGAGGGGTCCGGGAGCCGCTCATGAGCTATCAGCCGCCGGTGCGCGAGCACCTGTTCCTTCTGAAGGACGTGCTCGAGATCGAGAAGCTCGCCAACCTGCCGGGCTTCTCGGACGCGCCGATGGATCTCGTCGAGCAGATCCTGGATGAGTCCGCCAAGTTCTGCGCCGAGGTGCTGGCGCCGCTGAACAGCGTCGGCGACAAGCAGGGGTGCGTCTGGCACGCCGACGGCTCGGTCACCACGCCGCCGGGGTTCAAGGCGGCGTTCAAGCAGTTCGTCGATGGCGGCTGGCCGGCGCTCGGCGCCGTTCCCGAGTACGGCGGCCAGGGCCTGCCGGCGGTGGTGGCGATGGCCTGCGAGGAGATGAGCTCGTCGGCCAACATGGCCTTCTCGATGTACGCCGGGCCTGACCCACGGCGCCTACACAGCCATCCTCGCCGGCGGCTCCGACGAGCAGAAGAACCTCTACCTGCCGAAGCTGGCGACCGCCGAGTGGGGCGGCACCATGAACCTCACCGAGCCGCAGTGCGGCACCGATCTCGGCCTGATCCGCACCAAGGCGGTCCCGAACGGAGACGGAACCTACAGGATCAGCGGTCAGAAGATCTGGATCTCGTCGGGCGAGCACGACCTGACGCCGACAACATCATCCACCTGGTGCTGGCCCGCGATCGAGGGCGCGCCAGCCGGCACGCGCGGCATCAGCCTCTTCATCGTGCCGAAGTTCATCCCGGACGCCGACGGCAATCCGGGTGAGCGCAACGCCGTCAAATGCCTCGGCCTCGAGGAGAAGATGGGCATCCACGGCAGCGCCACCTGCGTCATCGCCCACGACGAGGCGACCGGCTGGCTGATCGGCGAGGAGAATCGCGGCCTCAACCTGATGTTCGTGATGATGAACGAGGAGCGCCTCGGCGTCGCCATGCAGGGCCTGGCGCAGGGCGAGGCCGCCTACCAGGCCGCCGCCCAGTTCGCCAAGGAGCGGCTGCAGGGCCGCTCGCTGACCGGGCCGAAGAACCCCGACGGGCCTGCCGACCCGATCATCGTCCACCCCGACGTGCGGCGCATGCTGATGGACTCGCGCGCCGTACTGGAGGGGGCCAGGGCCTTCATGTTCTGGACCGCCCTGCACGGCGACCTCGCCCACCGCGACCCCGACGAGGCGGTGCGCCAGAAGGCCGAGGACTACATGGCGCTGCTGACGCCGGTGCTGAAGGCGTTCCTCACCGAGCGCGGCTTCGGCGTCACCTCGGACGCCATGCAGGTGCACGGCGGCTCCGGCTTCACCGAGCACTTCCCGGCCAGCCAGTACCTGCGCGACGCCCGCATCGCGATGATCTACGAGGGGACGAACGGCGTGCAGGCGCTCGACCTGGTCGGCCGCAAGCTGGCGGCCAACGGGGGGCGGGCGGTGACGACGTTCCTCGGCGAGCTCGACGGCTTCGTCGCGGCGAACGGCGCGGATGCGGGGCTGAAGCCCTACGTCGACGGCCCTGGCCTCGGCCAAGGCGCAGCTGCAGGAGGGCACGATGTGGCTGATGCAGAACGGGCTTTCCAACCCGGAGAACGCCGGCGCGGCTTCGATGGACTATCTGCGGCTCTTCGCCCTGACCGGCCTCGCCTACATGTGGGCGCTGATGGCCAAGGCGGCGAACGCCAAGATCGCCGCGGGCGCGGCCGACAGCTTCTACGCCAACAAGCTCCTGGTCGGCCGCTACTTCCTCGAGCGGGTGCTCCCGGACGCCGGCGCCTGCCTCGCCAAGCTGACGGCCGGGGCCGAAGCGGTGATGGCGCTGCCGGCGGAGGCGTTCTGAGCGCCTACCGGGCCACGGTGGACTGGCGCTGCGAGGGCGACTTCGCCGCGCGCCGCTACAGCCGCGTCCACCAGGTCAGCTTCGACGGCGGCTTGACAGTGCCCGGCACGGCAGGCCCGGCCAACGTCAACCCGCGCTACTCGATGGAAGCGGCGATGGACCCCGAGCAGGCGTTCGTCGCCGCGCTCTCGGCCTGCCACATGCTGTGGTTCCTGGATTTCGCCGCCCGCGCCGGCTTCCTGGCGGCGACCTACCGCGACGAGGCGGAGGGGACGCTGGCGCCGGGGCCGGACGGCAGGCAGCTGATGACCCGCGTCGTGCTGCGCCCCCGCATCGCCTGGACCGGCGGCGCGCCCACGGCCGACGAGCTCGCCGACCTGCACCACAAGGCCCATGAGGAATGCTTCATCGCCAACTCGGTGAAGAGCGAGGTGGTGATCGAGTAGGCCCCAGGGCCCCCTCGGCCGCTTGCGGCGGCCGTTCCCCCGAGGGGGGAACAGAATGCGCGCTTCTATCCCCCCTTCGGGGGGATCGGCGGCTTCGCCGCCGAGGGGGGCCTTGGGCGCCTAGGCCCTGTTGACACTGTTGGCCTTGATCCGCGCCGCGCCCTTCTCGTCGAGGTCGGCGCGGGTGTCGCCGAGCCAGATCGGGCCCTCGAGCGCCGCGTTCACCGCGTCCAGGCCGCCGCGCGCGCCAGGGCGCTTGGCGAACAGGTAGCGCAGCGACAGCCGCTCGTTGTCGGCCGCGTCCGGCTGGGTGCCGTGCAGCGTGCAGGCGTGCCACATCGCCGTGAAGCCCGGCCCGCCGGTCAGCATCACCTGCCGGGTCATCACCTCGCCGCCGCGCCCGTCGCGATAGCGCCAGCCGTCGCCTTCGCGCGCCAGATCGTGCGGGAACAGCGTCCCGCCGAGCCGATGGCTCTCTTCCAAGAGGTAGAGCGGCGCATCGTGCGGCCCCACTGGGTGCAGGTAGACGTAGAGCGTCACGAAGTCGGCGTCGCGGCCTTTGAAGTCGATCAGGTCCTGGTGGAAGTCGATGCCGTAGAAGTAGGTCACGTCGCGGTGCTCGGGGCGCACGTAGGCCCCGAGGTTGTTGACCGGGTTGTCGGTGATCCGCGCCTTCAGCCAGGCGGGGACCGACTTGGCCGGCACGCCGCAGACCACCTTCCGGTTCAGCGTCTCGTAGCCCGCGCCCAGGAGTTCGGTCAGGCCCGCGACGATGGCCGGATCGCGCTCGACGAACGCCAGGTCGTCGTCGAACGCCTCCAGCAGGTTGCGGCCCGGCCGCGGGTTGACGCCCACGTATTGCGGATCGGCGTCGAACGCGCCTTCCGAGAGGAACAGCGAGCCGTCGAACGCCCGCGTCGCGCGGATCTTCGCCAGCAGCCGCGCGGCCGCGGCGGGGTCAACGGGCGCCTCGAACATATGGTAGCCGCACCGGGCGAAGTCGTCGGTAACGCTCGTCTCGGCAAGGCGGCGCGCGGCGGCGGCCATGGGCGTGTCTCCCTGAATCGCGGCGATCACACGCGATGTTCGGTTAACAACCCCTCGCAATCGTCCGCTTCAGTGTCATCCCGGAGACCCGCGAAGCGGAGTCGTCCGGGATCTATTCAGCGCCGCTGGGAGAAGTAGATCCCGGACAGCTCGCTGCGCTCGCTTCCGGGATGACGCGAGAGGAAGGGGCGGAGTGGGCGAGCCATCCCCGCACCCGATCCTCCAGCGCCGCGCGGTCCTTCAGCTCGCACTCCCAGATCGTCTCCACCCGCCAGCCGGCGGCCTCCAGGGCGGCGCGGTGGGCCACGTCGCGGGCCCGATTGCGGCCGACCTTGCCGACCCAATAGTCGCGGTTGGCCTTCGGGACCCGGGCGCCGCGGGCGCAGTCGTGCCCGTGCCAGAAGCAGCCGTGCACGAAGACCGCGATCCGCCGCCCCGCCAGCACGATGTCCGGCTTGCCGGGCAGGTCGGCCCGGTGCAGGCGGTAGCGGCCGCCGAGCCCCCAGATCAGCCGCCGCACGATCCGCTCGGGCGTCGTGTGCTTGCCCTTCACCCGGCGCATCACCGCCGAGCGCTTCTCCGGACCGTAGACGTCGGTGCGGTCAAAGCCCCTCGAACAGCGCGGTCGACAGGTAGCGCTCGGCGAAGCTCGGGATGATGGTGACGATCAGCTTGCCGGCCATCTCGTCGCGGCTCGCCACGTCGAACGCCGCGGTCAGCGCCGCGCCGGACGAGATGCCCACCGGCACGCCCTCCACGCGGGCGCAGCGGCGCGCCATCTCGAACGAGTCCTCGTTGGAGACCTGGATCACCTCGTCCATCACGCCGCGGTCGAGGATGGCCGGCACGAAGCCGCCGCCGATGCCCTGGATCTTGTGCGGGCCGGGCTGGCCGCCGGAGAGCACCGGCGAGCCCGAGGGCTCGACGGCGATCATCTTCACCGAGGGCTTGCGCGCCTTCAGCACCTGGCCGACGCCGGTGATCGTGCCGCCGGTGCCGACGCCGGAGACCACCGCATCGACGCCGCCGGCGGTGTCGTTCCAGATCTCCTCGGCGGTCGAGACCCGGTGGATCAGCGGGTTGGCCGGGTTCTCGAACTGCTGCGGCATCACCGCGCCCTTGATCTCGCCGATGATCTCGCGGGCCCGCGCCACCGCGCCCGCCATGCCGCGCTCGGCCGGGGTCAGCTCCAGCTTGGCGCCCAGCAGGATCAGCATCTTGCGCCGCTCGATCGACATGCTCTCCGGCATCACCAGGATCAGCTTCAGCCCCTTGGCCGCCGCCACGAAGGCCAGCGCGATGCCGGTGTTGCCGCTGGTCGGCTCGACGATGGTGGTGTCCGCCTTGATCAGGCCCTTGGCCTCCATCGCCTCGATCATCGAGACGCCGATGCGGTCCTTCACCGAGCCGATCGGGTTGAAGAACTCCAGCTTGGCCAGCACCTCGCCCTTCGGCTTCAGCTCGGCCGAGAGCCGCGGCAGGCGGATCAGCGGCGTGTCGCCGATGGTGTCGAGGATGGAATTGAAGATCTTGCCGCGCCCGGCCCGCTTGTAGCGGGCGGCGTCGTAGTCCTGGCTGGCGGTGTCCATTGAGCGTCCCTGGGACGAGAAAATGCCCTTCGTGCGCCCGTACTTAGACGCCTGCGGCGATTTTGGAAGCGCGAAGGCCCTGAGCGAGGTTAGGCGCTCAGGCGGCCGCCGAGGCGCGCTCGCCGGTCAGCAGCGGCGTCAGGATGTGCTCGGCGAGGTGGCGGACCATCGGCACGACGACCCCGTCGCCGGCCAGGTGCAGGGCCGCGTTGGCGCTGGCCGGCATCTGGTAGCTCTCCGGCAAGCCCATCAGCCGCGCCGCTTCCCGGGGCGACAGCAGCCGCGAGCGCACGCCGCCGGCCTCGGTCACGATGACGAACTGCCGCGAAGAGCCGCCGCCAGGGGTGCGCAGGCACCCGGCCAGCGCCGTCGAAACGGACCTCCGTACGCTGACGATCGCCGCGCATCCGCCGGAACGCCGCGCCGACCCGGCGCTCGCCGGCGTCAAGCGCAGCGGCGAGCCGCTCGCGGTGCAGGTCGTCCATCAGCGCGACCAGCGCGGCGGTCTCGGCGTCCGAGCGCCAGGGCACGGCGTCGTCCGGCTCCAGCAGGGCGGCGAGGTCGAGATTGCGGCGCGGCGGCGCCGGCAGGCGCCAGCTGATCCAGCGCGCCTTCAGGTGATGCGGCAGCCGGTCGTGCGCCTCGCGGACCGCGCGGCTCGCGCCGGCCAGGGGACCGGTCAGATGAGCCGGGTCCTCCAGTGTCGCGACGATCACGCAGCGGCTGCGCGACTGCGGCACGTAGCGGGCCGCATCGATCTCCAGCGCGCCGAACCGGTAGCCGGCGTCCGTCAGCGCCGCGCAGACGGCCTCGAAGTCGCGCCCGCCGTGCGAGTTGAAGAGGCCCGCGACGTTCTCGATCACGACGACGCGCGGGGCGCGGTCCTGGCCGGCCAGCGCCTCCATCAGCCACCAGAAGCCGAAGAACGCCGACGAGCGCCCGCCGCCCAGGCCGGCCCGCGCGCCGGCGAGGCTGAGGTCCTGGCAGGGGCTCGAGGCCCAGGCGAGATCGGCGCGGCCCGGCAGGTCGTGCGGACGCAGGTCCCAGACGTCGCCCACATGCAGGTGCTCGTCGCCGAAATTGGCCCGGTAGGCCGCCGCCTTCATCGCATCGAAGTCGTTGGCGAACAGGCACTCCCACCGCTCGCCCAGCCCCAGCCGCGCCATGCCGCCGCCGGCGAAGAACTCGTAGAAGGTGAGGGGCGCGCGACTCATCGCCCGTGAAGCTTGAGCCGATTTGCCGGCGTTGTCGCCCGCGCGGTTGCAGCGTCGCGGACTGCCGCGATCATCGCCGCAGGCGGAGGGCGTGACCCATGAACGCGCGACTGGCCGGGCTCGCCATGACGCTGGCGGCGCTCGGCGCCTGCGAGCGGTTCGGCGGGACACCGATCGACATGGCCAATCCGCCGCACACCAAGGCCGGCCTCTGGGTCGAGACCGGGATCCTGGACGGCAAGCCGCAGGCGCCGTTCCCGTTCTGCGATCCCGGCCGCGCGATCTTTCCGCCCAGGGATGCCCACTGCAGCCAGTGGCGGGCGACCCGGACGCCCGACCATGCCATCGTCTTCGACGCGGTCTGCACGGCGTTCGGCGCGACCATCCGGATGCATCGCCAGATCGTCGGCGACCTCGCGAGCGCCTTCACCGACGACATCACGTCGACCAGCGATGCGCCCGGCGACCAGCAGCTCTCGGCCCACCACCAACTCCGCTACCAGCGCGCCTGTCCGCCGGGGATGAAGCCCTTCAATCCGACCGCCGGGTAGGCGCTCGTCTTCGCGCTTGGCGCATCTGCTCTCCAGGCTCACAATGTGACCAACGATCAGGAGGAGACGGCCCCATGGCTCAGCGGCCCGTGAGTACGATCTCGTCGTGCGCGGCGGGCTAGTCTACGACGGGACCGGGCGGCGAGGCGTTCGAGGGCGACGTGGCGGTCAAGGACGGGCGCATCGCCGCGGTCGGCGAGGTGCGCGGCGCCGGCGCCGAGGAGATCGACGCCAAGGGCAAGATCGTCGCGCCGGGCTTCGTCGACATCCACACCCACTACGACGGCCAGGCCACCTGGGAGAGCCGCATGCAGCCCTCGTCGTGGCACGGCGTCACGACGGTGGTGATGGGCAACTGCGGCGTCGGCTTCGCGCCCTGCCGGCCCGGCGACCACGAGCGGCTGATCAAGCTGATGGAAGGCGTCGAGGACATCCCCTTCCCGGTGCTGGCCGAAGGCCTGCCGTGGAACTGGGAGAGCTATCCCGACTACCTGGACCAGCTCAGCCGAGCGCCGCTTCGACGTCGACATCGGCAGCCAGCTGCCGCACGCGGCGCTGCGCGTCTTCGTGATGGGCCAGCGCGGCGTCGACCGCGAGCCGGCGACCGAGACCGACATCGCCGCCATGGCGGCGCTCGCCCAGCAGGCGATGGAGGCCGGCGCGATCGGCTTCGGCACCTCGCGCACGCTGAACCACCGCTCGTCCGACGGCTCGCCGATCGCCACGCTGACCGCCGGCGAGGACGAGCTGACCGGCATCGCGCTCGGCATCGCGGCGGCGGGCAAGGGCGTGCTGCAGGTGGTGTCCGACTTCGCCGACGAGGAAGCCGAGTTCGCCATGCTGCGCCGCGTGGTCGAGCGCTCCGGCCGGCCGATGTCGTTCTCGCTGATCCAGAGCCCGGTGCGGCCGACCAACTACCTGACCCTGCTGGACAAGGTGGAGGACGCGGTCGCCGCGGGGCTGCGGATCAAGGCGCAGGTCGCGGCGCGGCCGGTGGGCGTGCTGTTCGGCCTGGAGCTGACGCTGAACCCGTTCAGCCCCTATCCGGTCTACAAGGAGATCGCCAAGCGCCCGCTGGCCGAGCGCGTCGCGCTGCTGAAGGACCCGGAGTTCCGCGAGCGGCTGCTCTCGCATCCGCCGGAAGGGCGGGTGCGCGGCCGGCATGAAGCGACTGGGCCAACATGCACGTGATCACCGGCCTGCCGGACTACGAGCCGCACGCCCGAGACGTCGATCGCCGTCGATCGCCGAGCGCACCGGGACGGCGCCGGAGGTGGTCTGCCTCGACCATCTGGTCTCCAACGACGGCCACGCGATGATCTACGTGCCGGTGCTGAACTACGCGGAGGGCCAGCTCGAGCCCGCCCGTGCACATGATGCGCCACAAGGACTGCGTGCCCGGCCTCTCGGACGGCGGCGCGCACGTCGGCACCATCTGCGACGGCAGCTTCCCGACCACGCTGCTCACCTACTGGACCCGCGACCGCACGCTGGGGCCGAAGCTGCCGCTGGGCAGACGTGATCCGCCTGCAGGCCCGCGAAACCGCCCGGGCGGTGGGCCTCAACGACCGCGGCGTGCTCGCGCCCGGCTACCGCGCCGACCTCAACGTGATCGACTGGGAGAACCTGAAGCTGCACGCGCCGGAGGTGGCCTACGACCTGCCGGCCGGCGGCAGGCGCCTGCTGCAACGCGCCAGCGGCTATACGGCGACGGTCGTGGCGGGCGAGGTCACCTACCGCGACGGCGAGGCGACCGGCGCGCTGCCCGGCCGGCTGCTGCGCGGCGGCCAGGCCGCGCCGATGGCGGCCGCGGCGGAGTAGCTTGCCCAAAATCGTGCCCGAGTAGCGTGCCGCGCCTCGACCACATCTCGTTGCCGGTGAAGGACTGGCGCGCAAGCCGCGACTGGTGGCGCGACGTGCTCGGCTTCGAGGTGGAATTCGAGATCGAGGGCGCCGGCGTTGCGGCCATGCGCGACGAGGCCGATCTCACGGTCTTCCTGGGCCAGGCCGACGCGGTGAATGTGCCGCCCGGCCTGGCGCTGACCATCCAGGTCTCCGACGTCGAGGTCCGGCACGCGGCGCTGAAGGCCGCCGGCGTCGTCTTCGAGCACCCGCCGCAGAAGGTGTTCTGGGGCTACGGCGCCGAGCTCCTCGATCCGAACGGCTACCGCCTGCGGCTCTGGGACGAGGCCAGCATGAGGGCCAAGGGCGGGTAGCTGAGCGCCGGCGGAATTGACATCGGCGCCCGCTTCCCCTATTGCCGCGCGCTCGCCTGACCCCTGGAGCCGACCCAAGTGAAGCGCACCTTCCAGCCCTCCCGCCTCGTGCGTAAGCGCCGGCACGGGTACCGTGCGCGCATGGCCACCAAGAACGGCCGCCGGATCATCGCCCGCCGCCGCGCCCAGGGCCGCAAGCGGCTGACGGCGTAGCCTGCTCCGCTCTTCCCCGCGCAAGCGGGGATCCAGGATTCTTGACCACGAACCTCACGAACCTCACGAACGACGCCGATTGGCTGCTTCGTGCGCGGCATCGTGTTCGTGTGGTTCGTGAGGTTCGTGGTCGAATCACTGGACCTGTGCGACCGCTCGTCCTGGAGAAAAAGCCTGGGTCCCCGCTTGCGCGGGGAAGAGCGGGTTTGGGTAGATCCTGTGGTTGATGCCGGGGAGCCAGCCGCACCGCCCCTTGAACGATTGAAGAAGCGCGCCGATTTCCTGGCGGCGGCGAAGGGCTTTGCCTGCGCCCGAGGAGCCGTGTTGGCGCAGGTCGAGACCGAGGGGACGGAACGCCGGCCATCCGCGTCGGCTTCACGGCGACGCGCCGGATCGGCGGCGCGGTGGTGCGCAACCGGGCCAAGCGGCGTCTGCGCGAGGCCGCGCGCGCTGACTTTGCCGGCGCTGGCGAGGGCGGGGTGCGACTATGTGCTCATCGCCCGGGGCGGCGTTGCGACCCGGCCCTGGCCGCGCCTGCTTGACGATCTGAAAAGCGCGCTGATAAGGCTCGCCGCCGATCTCGGGGCTCCCCACTCCGTCGCCCAGTCCAATATCTCGGGGGGTGAGGCGTCGGCGCCGCTCCCAGCTACGCGACACGACCCGCGACCCAACCCGCGATCCTGAGGCCGCCCGCCCGTCAGATGCAGACCGACAACCGCAACTTCATCATCTTCATCGTCGTGACCATGCTGCTGCTCGTGGGCTACGAGCAGTTCGTGCTGGGCCCGGCCGAGAAGCGCCGCGAGGCTCGAAGCCGCGCAGGCCCAGGCCGTCGCGGCCGCCCAGGCCAAGGCCGGCGTCGCGCCGAACGGCCAGCCGGAAACCCCGAAGCTGACCCGCGCTCAGGCGCTCGCCGCCTCGCCGCGCGTCGCCATCGACACATCGCAGCTCGCCGGCTCGATCAGCCTCACCGGCGCGCGGCTCGACGACCTCTTCCTGAAGCAGTACCGCGAGACCACTGCGTCCGACTCGCCGCCAGTCGAGCTGCTGCGCCCGCTCGGCGCCGAGAACGCCTATTTCGCCGTTGAACGGCTGGGTCGGCGCAACCTGCCCGGCATGCCGGACGAGACGACGGCGTGGACGGCCGCATCGAGCGGCCCGCTGACGCCGCAGCATCCGCTGGAGCTGACCTACGCCGCGCCGTCCGGACTCGTCTTCCACCGCGAGATCAAGGTCGACGACGCCTACCTCTTCACGGTCACCGACACGGTCGAGAACCGCTCAGCCGCGCCCGTGAACATCGCCCCCTACGGCGCCGTGCAGCGCCGCGGCGTGCCGCCGACCCTCGGCCAGCGCCAGCATGGAAGGCGCGATCGGCATGTTCGACCACGTCCTGCAAGGAGGTGAAGTACCCGGACTGGAAGAAGAAGTTCGGGCCCGCCAACGCCTGCAAGGACTGCGCGTCGACCGGCGGTTGGACCGGCATCACCGACAAGTACTGGATGACCGTCTTCGCCCCGCCGCAGACCGAGGCACTGCACGCCAGCTTCCAGGTCGCCCCGGTTGCCGGGGTCGATGACTACCAGGTCAGCTACGTCGGCGCGCCGCGGGTGATCCAGCCGGGCGGCTCGGCGACCGAGACGACCCACCTCTTCGCCGGCGCCAAGATCGTCAAGACGCTCGACGCCTACAGCGCGCAGCTCGGCCTTCCAACGTCCAGTTTCTTGGGGATCTTCCGTTCCGGGGAGCTCGACAAGGCGGTCGACTGGGGCTGGTTCGAGGTGCTCTCCAAGCCGGTGTTCCAGCTGCTGGACTTCTACGCCGGCTGGCTCGGCCAGTTCGGGCTCGGCTTCGGCTGGGCGATCCTGGCGCTCACCATCACCATCCGCGCCGTGATGTTCCCCGCCTTCAACGCCTCGTACGCGATGTCGACGAAGATGAAGAAGGTGCAGCCGGAGATGAAGGCGCTGCAGGAGCGGCTGAAGAACGACCCGCCCGCGCTGCAGAAGGAGATGATGGCGACTCTATGCGCGCGAGAAGATCAACCCGGTCACCGGCTGCATCCCGATGCTGCTGCCCCTGCCGGTGTTCTACGCGCTGAACAACGTCTTCAACGTCACCATCGAGATGCGGCAGGCCTCGTTCGGCTGGGTGAAGGACCTCTCCGCGCCGGACCCGACGACGATCTGGAACCTGTTCGGCCTGATCCCCTGGGATCCGCTTCACCACCGGCTGGGTGCAGGCGATCATGCAGGCGCCGTTCGTGGGCAGCATCCTCGGCATGCTGTTCCACCTGGGCGCCTGGCCGATCATCTACGCGACCACGATGTGGCTCTCGCTGCTCAGCGGCCCGACCATGACCGGCATCGATCCCACCCAGCAGAAGATGATGCGCTGGATGCCCTGGGTGTTCATGTTCGTGCTGGCCCAGAGCGCCGTCGGCCTGGTGATCTACTGGTCGTTCTCGTCGATCTTCACCATGGTCGCAGCAGTACGTGCTGATGCGACGCTTCAAGGTGGAGAACCCGCATCGACGCCTTCTTCGCGCGGCTGACGGCGCACCGGACGTCGCCCAAGGACGCCAAGGCGGCCGAGTGAGCGAGGCCTTTTCGGCCGAGGAGATCGAGCGGCGCGGGTGCATCTTCGCCCGGCCGGCCGAGTTCCTGATGGGCGCGGCGCAGATCGACCAGCTGCCCGCGCCCGACCTGCCGGAGATCGCCTTCGCCGGACGCTCCAACGTCGGCAAGTCCAGCCTGATCAACGGCCTGGTCGGGCGCGCCGGCCTGGCGCGCTCGTCGTCCGAGCCCGGCCGCACGCGCGAGGTGAACTTCTTCCTGCTGGACGGGCAGCATACGGCTCGTCGACCTGCCGGGTTACGGCTTCGCGCGGGCGTCGAAGGGCGAGACCAAGCGCTTCCAGAACCTCGCCCGCGACTACCTGCGCGGCCGGCCGAACCTGCGCCGGGTGTTCCTGCTGCTCGACGCGCGCCACGGGCTGAAGAAGGCCGACGAGGAGGCGATGGCGGCCTTCGACCTCGCCGCGGTGTCGTACCAGATCGTGCTGACCAAGGCCGACAAGCTGAAGCCGGCCGAGGCCGAGGCTGAGCGCGCCCGCACCGAGGCGGCGATCGCGCGCCGCCCGGCCGCCTTCCCCCGGGTCCTGGCCGCCTCCGCCGTCACCGGCGCTGGGCTCGAACTCGTCCGCGCCGAAGCCGTGCGCGCCGCGCTTGCATGACCTTCGCACCGACATCGGCGTGACATCGCCTGGCGCCTTCGCTATCTCGGCGCCCCAATGAACGACGCAGCAGACATCCGCGAGGCCCAGGGCTGGGCCACCGCCAAGACCCTCGCCGAGGCGCTGCCCTACATCCAGCGCTACGACCGCGCGATCGTGGTCATCAAGTACGGCGGCCACGCCATGGAAGAGGAGGCCGCGGCGCGGCTGTTCGCGGCCGATTGCGTGCTCCTGAAGCTCCTGGGCCTGCATCCGGTGATCGTGCACGGCGGCGGACCGCAGATTTCGGCGATGCTGGAGCGGGCCGGGGTGAAGTCCACGTTCGTCGACGGCCTGCGCGTCACCGACGCCCCCACCATGGAGGTCGCCGAGATGGTGCTGTCCGGCGCCATCAACAAGGAGATCGCCAACTTCATCACGCTCGCCGGCGCCGAGGCCGACGTGCGCGGCGTCGGGCTCTCGGGCAAGGACGGGCGGCTGATCACTGTCGAGAAGGCGACCCGCACCCGCAGGGACCCGAGCTCGAAGATCGAGGAGGTAGTCGACCTCGGCTTCGTCGGCGAGCCCACGCACGTCGATCCGAAGCTGATCCTCGCGCTGATCAATTCCGACGACGACTATATCCCGGTGGTCGCGCCGATCGGCGTCTCCGCGGAAGGCGACACCTACAACATCAACGCTGACACCGTGGCCGGCGCGCTCGCCGGAGCGCTGAAGGCCAAGCGCCTGCTGCTGCTCACCGACATCCAGGGCGTCATCGGCGCGGGCGGCGAGCTGGTGCGCCAGATGACCTGCCAGGAGGCCGGCAAGGCGGTGGCGACCGGCGTCGTCAGCGGCGGCATGATCCCCAAGCTGGAGACCGCCGTGGCGGCGGTGGAGGCCGGCGTCGAGTCGGCGGTGATCCTCGACGGCCGGCGTCCGCACGCGATGCTGGTCGAGCTCTTCACCGAGCACGGCGCGGGCACCCTGGTGCGGGCATGACCCGCGGCGCTGGCTTCGTCGGCGCCGACTCGATGGGCGCGGACTTAACGCACGTCGACACCTGGCTCTTCGACCTCGACAACACCCTCTATCCGCACGAGTGCGGGTTCGGGCCGCAGGTCGACGCCCGGGTGACCGACTTCGTCGAGGCGCTGACCGGCCTGCCGCGCGCCGAGGCCTATGCGCTACAGCGGCGCTACCTCGACGAGCACGGGCTGACGCTGCGCGGCCTGATGCTGCACCACGACGTCGACCCGGTGGCGTTCAACGCGCTGTTCCACGACCTGGCGCTGGAGAGCCTCGCCGAGGATCCGGCGCTGGCCGCGTCGATCGCCCGCCTGCCCGGCCGCCGGCTGATCTTCACCAACGCCGACGACGTCCACGCCGAGCGGGTGGTGACGCGCCTCGGCCTCGCCGGCCTCTTCGAGGACGTCTTCCACATCGCCAGCGCCGACTTCTTGCCGAAGCCCGAGCCGGCCACGTTCGCGCGGCTGATCGAGGCGCACGCCATCGATCTCCCACCGCCACCGCCTTCTTCGACGACCGGGCGATGAACCTCGCCCCCGCCGCCGCGCTCGGCATGACCACCGTGCTGGTGGGGGCCGGCGCGGACGCCAACGCCGACCCGTTCGTGCGCCACCGCGCGCCGCGGCTGGCCGATTTCCTCGCCGACGCCCTCGTCAAGGAGCCTGCATGACCGAGATCACCTACGCCGACCTCGAGACCGAGATCGAGGCGGCCTGGGCGCGGCGCGACGAGCTCGGCCCGACCACGCAAGGCCCGGTCCGCACCGCGGTCGAGGAGACGCTGGCGCTGCTCGACGCCGGCAAGCTGCGTTCGGCGAGCCGCGGCGCGGACGGGCAGTGGACCAGCAACCAATGGGCCAAGCAGGCGATCCTGCTGTCGTTCCGGCTCAATGCCAACGAGTTGATGGGCGCCGGCGTGATCGGCGGCGAGGCGGTCGGTCCCTGGTGGGACAAGGTCCCCTCGAAGTTCGCCGGCTGGGACGCGCGACAGTTCCAGGCGGCCGGCTTGCGCGCCGTGCCGGGCGCGATCGTCCGGCGCGGCGCCTACATCGCGCCGAATGTCGTGCTGATGCCGTCGTTCGTGAACATCGGGGCCTACGTCGACGAAGGGACCATGGTCGACACCTGGGCCACGGTTGGCTCCTGCGCCCAGATCGGCAGGCGCTGCCACATCTCCGGCGGCGCCGGCATCGGCGGCGTGCTTGAGCCGCTGCAGGCCAGCCCCACCATCGTCGAGGACGACTGCTTCATCGGCGCCCGCTCCGAGGTGGCCGAGGGGATGATCGTGCGCCAGGGCGCGGTGATCTCGATGGGCGTCTATCTCAACGCCTCGACCCCGATCATCGACCGCAAGACCGGCGAGACGCACCGCGGCGAGGTGCCGGCCTACGCGGTGGTGGTCTCCGGCAGCCGGCCCGATCCGCACGGCGTCGGGCCGTCGCCCTATTGCGCAGTGATCATGAAGACCGTCGACGCCCAGACCCGCTCGAAGACCTCGATCAACGAGCTGCTGCGGGATTGAGCGCGCCCCGGCGCTCCGGCGCCTGGCCCGGCTCTTCCCCGGCCTCCGGGATCGGAAATACCAGCCGCGCCGTCAGGCCGCCGCCAGGGTTGGCCTTGAAGGTCGCCTCGCCGCGCAGCTGCCGCGCGAAGGCGGTCATCAGCGTGCGCCCGACGCCGACGCCCAGCCGCGCGGCGCGCCCGTCGTAGCCGGTGTCGCTGATCGTCAGCTCGCCCTGGCCTTCGCGGACCCGGAAGGTGACGCCGAGGTGGCCGCCCTCGGTCAGTCCGTGTTTGCAGGCGTTGCTGATCGCCTCGACCGCGAAGAGCGCGATGGGCGCCAGCCGGTCGGGGTCGATCACCGCCGGATCGCAGGTGAGCTCGGTGCGGGCGGCGATGCGCTGGCCGGCGTCGCCGGTCACCAGCTGGCCGACCAGCTCCTCCAGGAACTCGCGCAGGTCGACGCGGCGCAGGTCGGGGCTCTGGTAGAGCGCCCGGTAGATCAGGGCGAGCGCGCTGATCCGCTGGTGGGTGTCCGAGATCGCCGCCCGCGCCGCCTGGTCGGTCAGCGCCCGCTGCTGCATGTTGAGCAGCGAGGAGATGATCTGCAGGTTGTTCTTCACCCGGTGGTGGATCTCCAGCAGCATGGCGTCCTTCTGCGCCAGGTGCTCCTTCAGCGAGGCGTCGCGCGCGACGATGGTGGCGGCCATGGCGTCCAGGGTGTCGGCCAGGTCGCGGATCTCCGGGGGCGCCAGCTCGGCCTGCAGCGGCCGGACGCTGAAGCGGCCGCGCGCGTAGATGGCGGCGATCCGCTGCAGGTAGGTGATCCAGCGCACCACGCCGCGCTCGGCCACGATCAGGACGGCGGTCAGCGACAGCGCGAAGGCGATGAGCGGCAGCGCGAGGGCGCTGACCGGGTTGACCCATGCCCAGGAGATCAGGCCCTGGTCGGGCTCGGAGATCGCCACGAAGACGTTCTGGCCCACCAGCGGCGCGGCGGCGAAGAGCCGGCGGCGCCCGTGCCGGTCGGCCTGCAGCCAGAGCAGCGATCCCGTGCCGAACTTCGCCGAGGGCGTGACGGGAAAGCGCGCCAGGTCGGTGGCCGACAGCCAGTGCCCTTGCGCGTCGGCCAGCGCCACCTCGGAGCCGGCCGGCAGCGACGGATCGCCAACGTCGGGGCGCAGGCTGGCCAGGCTCATGACGGCGGCCAGCGCCCCGTCGAACTGGCCCTTGGCGTCCTCGGCGCGCACCGCCGCCAGCAGCGACGGCTCACGGGCGTAGGCGCCGCCCGGGTTGGCCTCGATCACCAGCGGCGTCCCGCTCGCCAGCGCCCGGAACCAGGGCCGTGAGGCGCGGTCGGGGTCGGCGGGCACGCTGGCGGCGGCGCACGCGAGCCGCCCGGAAGGCTGGAAGCGGATGAGGTTCTCGTAGCCCTTGATCCGGGCGGCGACCTCGCCCAGCCGCTGGGCGCACTGCAGGCCGACCGCGCCGGGCGCCAGCGTCTGCAGCAGCACCTGCGGCCGACTCGATCCTGGCCCGGGCGATCGCCGCGCTGCGCTCGGCCGGCGGCGGTCAGCTCCAGCCGCTGCGCGCGCGCCTGCTGCTGGAAAGCCAGGCCGGCCTGCACGGCGCTCAGCAGCAGGACGGGCAGCAGGGCCAGCGCGAGCGCCAGCCCCAGCCGCACCCGGATGGTGGCTGTCCACACCGGTCGGAGGCGCCGGACGAGGCCGGCCGGCCTCACTTGACGTGACTCAGGCGCTCCGCGTCAGCGAGGATGCTGGCCATGGCCTCGCCGGCGGACGACCCGTCGCGCCGGTATGCCCCGCTCTCGAGGATGCCTTGCAAGGCGCGCCGCGCGCGGCTGACGCGGCTCTTCACGGTGCCCACCGCGCAGTCGCAGATGGCGGCGGCCTCCTCGTAGGCGAAGCCGCCGGCGCCGACCAGGATCAGGGCTTCGCGCTGCTCGAGCGGCAGCATGGCCAGGCCCAAGCGCAGCTCGTCCAGCGCCACCGGCGCTTCCGGATCGTCCACGGCCACCAGCGTGCGCTCGGCGGCCTCCTGGTCGAGCTGGCTCTGGCGCCACGAGCGGCGCTTCTCGGAATAGAACTGGTTGCGCAGGATCATGAAGGTCCAGGCCTTCATGTTGGTGCCCATCTCGAAGCTGGCGCGCGCGTCCCACGCCTTCAGCATGGCGTCCTGCGCGAGGTCGTCGGCCGCGGTCGGGTCGCCGCACAGGGTGCGGGCGAAGGCGCGCAGATGCGGGATCAGCGCTTCGAGTTCAACCCGGAAGGCCTCGTCGCGTCTTGGATCAGGCGCCCGCCGTTGCTCGGCCCGCCCCATCAGCTTTCTCCCGAGCGGGTTTCGTCCGCCCGGCGAAGGATCTGCAGGAATTCGTCGGGCACGGGCTCGTTGACCACCTCGTCGAACATCTGACGAAGTTTGACCCCGATGGCCTGTTGCCGCAGCCGCGCCTCGTCCAGGCTGGGCGATTTCGAGCGCGAGCGCCTCATAGGTTGTTGTTCGATCATGCTCCGGCGCAAACTCACGCGCTCGCGCCCCCAATTGGCCAATTCCGACCCCGAAACGCCGCGCTTGGCAAGAGGTTCCGAAGGGAACCCTCGGAAGCGAAAAGATTCTTTTTTCCTCGGCAGCCATCAAAACGCCTACGCTCGTTCCTAAATATGAGCTTGGCGTGGGAACCGGACTTCCCGGCGGACGTTTGCGGACGTCGTAGGGGGACGCCGCCGAGGTTTGACTGGCCTGGCGCCCTGAACGTGCGCCGATTGTTGGCGCGGCTTGCAAACGGAGGGGTTCCGCCTTGAGTCTTCTCGCCCGCCTCGCGCCGCATCTGCCCTATGTCCGCCGCTACGCCCGCGCGCTGACCGGCGACCAGACCACCGGCGACAACTACGTGCGCGCCACGCTCGAGGCTCTGGCGGCCGGCGAGCGCGAGCTCGACGCCAGCGCCTCGCCCCGCGTGGCGCTCTATCAAGTCTTCCACGCCATCTGGCAGAGCGCCGGCGCCAAGCTGGAGCCGCGCGACGCCGAAGTCGGACGGGACCGACGACGCGTCGCATCGGCTGATGCGGATCGCGCCGCGCTCGCGCCAGGCCTTCCTGCTCACCGCGCTCGAGGGCTTCACGCCGGGCGAAGCGGCGCAGATCCTCGAGGCCGGAGCCCCGCGAGGTCGAGCGGCTGATCGCCCAGGCGCAGACCGAGATCGACGCCGAATTGGCCACCGACGTGCTGATCATCGAGGACGAGCCGGTGATCGCCGCCGACATCGAGGCGCTGGTCCGCGAGCTCGGCCACAACGTCAGCGACATCGCCGCCACCCGCCAGGAGGCGGTCGACGCGGCCCGCCGCTCGGCGCCAGGCCTGGTGCTGGCCGACATCCAGTTGGCGGACGGTTCGTCCGGCGTCGACGCGGTGAAGGACATCCTCTCCGAGCAGGACGCGCCGGTGATCTTCATCACCGCCTTCCCCGAGCGGCTGCTCACCGGCGAGCGGCCGGAGCCGACCTTCCTGATCACCAAGCCGTTCCAGCCCGAGACGGTGAAGGCGGCCATCGGCCAGGCGCTGTTCTTCCACCCGCGGCGCGTTCCCCAGGCCGCTTGAGGCGGGGCGCGTCGCCCCGCCGCGAATCCAAGGCCAGTGTGACATGAGACAGATTGCAGTCAGCCGGGCCCAGCGCATCGACAGCCCCGCCGACGTGGCGCGTCCGTTCCTGTGGATCGCGGCGATATCCTTCGCGACCGGCTTCTGGGGCTACCTAGCGCTGGCCCCGCTGCTGGCGCGCTAAAGCCCGCGCGCCACGAACCAGCCGTTCCGGAAGCCTTCGCTCGCCTTGCCGTAGACGAACGGCGCGCCGTCGGGCGTCGTCACCTGGCCGCCGGCGCAGATCAGCACCGCGTGGCCGGCGGCGGTGTCCCACTCCATGGTGGGTCCGTGGCGCGGATAGATGTCGGCCGCGCCCTCGGCGATGCGGCAGAACTTGATCGAGGAATCCATCGGCTCGCGGCGGTGGAAGCCGTACTGCGCCGCCAGCTCGTCGGCGGTTTCGGTCTTCATCGTGTGGCTGATCAGCGCGAGCGCCTCGCCGGCCGGCCACGGCCGCGGCCGGATCAGCGCCGCCGGCCCGTCGCCATGCCGCTTCAGCACGCCCTCGGCCGAGGTGCGCCAGATCTCTCCGCTGGCCGGCGCCGACACCGCGCCGGCGACCGGCTGGCCGTGCTCGATGAGCGCGATGTTGACCGTGAAGTGCGGATCGCCGCGCACGAACGCCTTGGTGCCGTCGAGCGGATCGACCAGGAAAAAGCGCGGCCCGATCTCGTCGGGGGTGCCGAACTCGCTGGCGTGCTCTTCGGAGATCACCGGCACGCCCGGAAACCGCCGCGCCAGCCCTTCCAGGATCAGCGTCTCGCCGCGGCGGTCGGCCTCGGTGACCGGGCTCTTGTCGGCCTTGGCGCTCACCTCGAGCTCGGTGCGCCAGAGCGGCAGGATGACGTCGGCGGCGGCGGCGGCGATCTCGGCCAGCGCCTCGCCGATGTCTGTAGCGGTGTCCAGTCCCATGGCGCGCCTCTATGGCGCACCGGACCGGTTTCCCAAAGCGGCAAATCAGGCGAATTCTGGCCGCCGATGAGCCAGCCGCATCCCGCCTTTGCCGATCCCGCCGTGACCGTTACCCCCGAGGAGCTCGCCGCCCGGCTCGCCTCCAAGCTCTGCCACGACTTCATCAGTCCGGCCGGCGCGATCGTGTCCGGGCTCGACCTGCTGGAGGATCCGTCCGCCAAGGACATGCGCGACGACGCCATGGAGCTGATCGCCGCCAGCGCGCGCAAGCTGGTCGATCATCTCGCGTTCGCCCGGGTGGCGTTCGGGGCGGCGGCGGGCGTTGCGATGTTCGACTGCGCGGAGCTGGCGCGGCTGACGCAGGGCGTCTACGCCCACGTCCGCGCCGACCTCGACTGGGCGGTGAGCGCGCCGTCGCTCCCGAAAGCGGCGGCGCAGAGCCTGGTCAACCTCGCCCAGCTCGCCGCCGGCGCGCTGCCGCTGGGCGGGACCGCCCGCGTCGAGCTGGCGCAGGACGGCGAGGGCTACCTGATCACCGTCACGGCCAGGGGGCCGAAGGCGCGGCTGCACGCCGAGATCGCTGGGGGCCTGGCGGGCGAGCCACTCGGCGACGGGCTCGCCGGGCGCTGGGTGCAGGCCTACTACGTGCACGCGCTGGCCGTCGCGGCGGGCGGTCGCCTGGAGGCGAGCGCCGACGACGAGGTCGTCACGCTGCGGGCGCGTCTGCCGGCTTGATTTGAAGCCCGCCGCAAGCGGCGCCACACCGGTCTTTAACTAAGGCTGGGCGAGAACGGTCGCTTTCCAAGCTTCTGGGGGAGCGGCGGCGATTCCGATGAGGACCTGCCTGGTCGTCGATGACAGTCGGGTGATCCGCAAGGTGGCGCGGCGGATCCTCGAGGAAATCGGCTACGAGATCGCCGAGGCGGCCGACGGCATGGAGGCGCTGGCCTGGTGCCGCGCGGCGATGCCCGACGCGATCCTGCTCGACTGGAACATGCCGGTGATGAGCGGCATCGAGTTCCTCAGAAAGCTGCGCGGCGAGCCCGGCGGCGACGCGCCGGTGGTGGTGTTCTGCACGGTCGAGAACGACCTCGCCCACATCCGCGAGGCGCTGGAGGCCGGCGCCAACGAGTACATCATGAAGCCGTTCGACGGCGACATCATCGCCGACAAGCTGACCGAGGCGGGCCTATGACCCCGACCGAGATCGCCCAGGTCGTCTCGCTGTGCCGGGCCCGCGCGGGCCTCAGGGTCGCGCCGGACAAGACCTACCTGATGGAAAGCCGGCTGGCGCCCGTCGCCCGGCGCGAAGGCTACGACTCAATCGCCGACCTGCTGGCCGCCGTCCGCGCCCGGCGCGACGACCCGCTCGTGTGGGCGACGGTCGAGGCGATGGCGGCCGGCGAGAGCGCCTTCTTCCGCGACCGCGCGCCGTTTCGCGAGTTTCGCGACGAGATCGTCCCGCAACTGCTGCGCGAGCGCGGCGGCGCGCCGATCCGGGTCTGGAGCGCGGCCTGCGGCGCCGGCCAGGAGATCTATTCGCTCGCCATGCTGGTCGGCGAGATCCTCGAGGGCGAGCCCGACGTCGCGATCGAGCTCGCCGCCTCCGACCTGTCGCGCCTGGCGCTCGAGCGCGCCCAGAGCGGGCTCTACAACCAGTTCGAGGTGCAGCGCGGCCTGCCGATCCGGTTGCTGGCGCGGTACTTCGAGAAGGAGGGCGAGCAGTGGCGGCTCGCCGCGGACGTCCGCAAGCGGGTCAAGTGGCGGCGCATCAACCTGATCGCGGGGCTGCGCCAGATCGGCCGCTTCGACGTGGTGTTCTGCCGCTACGTGCTCTGCGGCATGACCGAGGATGCGCAGCGCAAGGTGATCGACGACCTCGCCTGCATCGTGCCCGAGGACGGCTACCTGGTGCTCGGCGTGAAGGAACAGGTGGTGGCCATGGGCCACGCCTTCCAGCCGGTCGTCGGCCGCCCGGGCCTCTACCGCCGCAACCCCAGCTTCGTCGCCGCCGCCGCCTAGCTTTCATCGGGGCGGAGGCGGCGGTCTCGTAATCTCGACGCTGATGCAGCGATCTCCGTCCGGCTCGCCCGGATAGGGGCAGATGGGCTGGCTGGGCGCGGCCGGCGGCGGTCCGCCCGGCGCGGCGAGCGCCGCCGCGGTCAGCGGTCCGGGCGCTTCGCCCTTCTCGACCCATGCCCTCATCCCTTCCAGCCACGCGACCGCGCTCGGACCCGGCCCGCCGCCGCAGTGGAGCATGCCGGGGATCAGGTAGAGGCGGTAGAAGTCGCCCACGTCGCCGCCCAGCGTGCGGCGCACGTCCTCGAAGTAGGCGATGCTGGCCCGGGCCGGGATCGCCGGGTCGTACCAGCCCTGGTACTCGATCAGCTTGCCGCCGGCGGCGCGGAACCGGCCGAGGTCGGTCGATGGCGTGAGCTGGCTCGCCACCCCCGTCTCGGCCTTCGCCGCGGCCGCCAGGTCCAGCGTGCGGATATCGAGCTTGGGATCGCCGAACACCATGTCGCGCCAGTAGCCGACGGCGAACCGGTAGAGCAGCGCCTGGTCGATCTGGTCGGGTGACGGACCGGTGAGCCAGAGCGCCCAGCCGCCGCGCTCGGCTTCGGCGCCCGGCGACTGGCCCGGCACGGCGACGGCGCCGTCCGCGCCGGCGAGGCCGCGGTAGATCGCCTCAGCCGTCGCCACCTGCGTGGCCGTCAGGCAGCCCGACGCTTGTCCCGCTTGGCAGAGCAGCGAGGCGGGATCGAACCGGCAGGCGCCCTCGTCGGCGATGAAGCGGCCGCCGCCGCAGGCCGAGAGCGCCGCCTGCTCGAGCGTCTGCAGCGCCGCCGCGTCAAGGTAGCCGCCGGGCCGGGTGAGCGCCTGCGCGTCGTGCGTCCATGTCCGCACCAGGCCGGGCGAAGCGGACGGCGCACCGGCCACGATCCCGTCGAAGTCGGTCGGGAAGCGCTGCGCCTCCATCAGCGCTTCGCGCCCGCCGTCCGAACAGCCCATGAAGTAGGCGTGCGTCGCCGCAGCGCCGGCCAGCGATCGGATCAGCGCCCTGGCCGTCTCGGTGGTCTCCTTCAGCGCGCGCCAGCCGTAGTCGGCGACCTTCTCCGGATGGCCGAGCGCCCAGCTGGCGTCGGTCTCGTCGGCGCTCTGGTGGCCGTCGTCCGTCTGCGCCGTCGCATAGCCGCGCGCCGCCATCGCCTGCAGCTCGTCCGACGAGATCTTGCCGGCGAACCCGCCGTTGCCGAGCTGCACGTAGCGGCCGTTCCACGCCGCCCCCTCGGGGATCCACACCTCGATGCGGATGTCCGAGTCCGGCGTCGGCGTGGCGGTCGCCTCGATCCTGCAGGCGGTGATCTGGCCTGCCGTCGCGTCCGAGGCCGCCGTCACCTTGACGTGCGGCAGCGCGAGCGCGGTCAGCGCCGCGCAGGCCGACGGCGCGGCGCTGGCTGCGCCCGCCACAAGCGTGAAAACGGCCGCCGCCGCGGCCAATCCCGTCCACCGCATCGCACCCTCCTCGCTTCACCGGGTCATAGCGCCAGCCGGCGGCCCTTGGCTATCGGCGCGGCCGCCCCTAAACCCGCCCGCCATGCCAGCCATCGATCCCGTCGCGCTCACCCAGGCGCTGATCCGCCGTCCGTCCGTTACCCCCGCCGACGCCGGCGCGATGGACGTGGTCGAGCAGGCGCTCGCCGGCCTGGGCTTTGCCTGTCGGCGCATGAAGTTCGGCCAGATCGAGAACCTCTATGCGCGGCGCGGCGGCGCGCGCCCCAACCTCTGCTTCGCCGGCCACACAGACGTGGTGCCGGTGGGCGATGCTGCGGCGTGGCGGGTGGACCCGTTCGAGGCGCGCATCGAGGACGGGGTGCTGATCGGGCGCGGCGCCGCCGACATGAAGAGCGCCATCGCCGCCTTCGTCGCGGCGGCCGGCGGCGCGTTGGACGCTGGCGAGGTGAAAGGCTCGCTATCGCTGTTGATCACTGGCGACGAGGAGGGCGTCGCGGTTGACGGCACCAAGGCCGTCGTGGCGGCGCTGCAGGCCGAGGGCGAGGCGATCGACCATTGCATCGTCGGCGAGCCCAGCTCCGCGGCCGAGCTCGGCGACATGGTCAAGATCGGCCGCCGCGGCAGCCTCAACGCCTTCGTCACCGTCGAGGGCGTGCAGGGCCACGTCGCCTATCCGCAGCGCGCCGCCAACCCGGTCCCGGTGCTGATCCGCCTGCTCGGGCGCCTGCAGGACCGCGTGCTGGACGAGGGCTATCCGGAGTTCCAGCCCTCCAACCTCGAGGTTACCACGATCGACGTCGGCAACCCGGCCACCAACGTGATCCCCCGCACGGCCAAGGCGCGGCTCAACATCCGCTTCAACCCCGCCCACACCGGCGCGGCGCTGCAGCGCTGGATCGAGGCGGAGGCGGCGAAGGCGGACGAGGGCTTCGCCGGGAGCGTGACGGCCCGCGTCGAGACCAGCGGCGAGGCTTTCCTTACCGAGCCCGGCCCGTTCGTGGCGCTGGTGGCCGACGTGGTCGAAGCGGCAGCCGGCCGCCGGCCCGAGCTTTCCACCACCGGCGGCACGTCGGACGCCCGTTTCATCCGCGCGCTTTGCCCAGTGGTCGAGGTGGGGCTGGTCGGCGCCACCATGCACGCCATCGACGAGCGCACCCCCGTCGCCGACATCGCGCAGTTGACAGCGGTCTATCGCCGGCTGATCAGGCGCTACTTCGAGACATTCAGCTAGGCCGACGCCTCTCGATTTCGGGCGCCGGCCCGTTCGGCGTTGGAGGGACGTGATGCGCGGGCCGCCATCGGCATCGACTTCGGCACGACCAACACGGTGGCCGCGCTGGCCGGCGGCGACGGCGAGGCGCGGCTGGTCAGCTTCGCGCACGACAACGAAGCGATCGCGCCTTCCGCTCGGCGCTGTCGTTCCACGCCGACCCGCACGATCCGCGCGAGCGGGTGGTCGAGGCCGGGCCCTGGGCGATCGACGCCTATGTCGAGGAGCCGCTGGAGACCCGCTTCATCCAGTCGTTCAAGACCTATGCGGCGAGCCCGCTCTTCGTGCACACCAACGTACTCGGCCGCTGGTTCCGCTTCGAGGACCTGCTGTCGGCCTTCCTGCTGCGCATGCTGGCGCACGGCGGCGCCGACCTCGCGGAGCTGCCGAAGCGGCTGATCGTCGGCCGGCCGGTCAACTTCGCCGGCCAGCGGCGCCGATCCGGCGCTGGCGCTGTCGCGCTACCAGACCGCGTTCGGCCGGCTCGGGTTCACCGACATCCGCTACGCCTACGAGCCGGTCGCCGCCGCCTTCTTCTTCGCCCGCCAGCTGAAGGCCGACGCCGTCGTGATGGTGGCCGACTTCGGCGGCGGCACCAGCGACTTCTCGATCGTGCGCTTCTGGCGGGAGGGTGGCGAGGTCCGCTCGAAGGCGCTGGCCAACGCCGGCGCGCCGGTGGCCGGCGACGCCTTCGACTACCGGATCATCGACCACCTGGTCTCGCCCGAGCTCGGCAAGGGGACGAGCTACCGCGCCTTCGACCATGTGCTGCCGATCCCGGCGCGCTACTACGCGGCGTTCGCGCGCTGGGAGCAGCTCGCCCTCCTGCGCGCCTCCAGGGACATGCGCGACATCCGCGGCCTCGTCCGCACGGCGCTGGAGCCGGAGAAGATCGCGCGGCTGGTCGAGATCCTCGACCACAACCACGGCTACCGCCTCTACCAGGCCGTCTCCCGGCTGAAGGAGACGCTGTCGGCGGAGACCGAGGCGGTGTTCCGCTTCGAGGCCGGCGACGTCGGGATCGAGAAGCCGGTGCGCCGGTCCGAGTTCGAGGGCTGGATCGCGCCGGAGCTGGCCGCGATCGCCGCCGCCGCGGACGAGGCCGTGGCCAGGTCGGGCGTCACTCCGGGGCAGATCGACAAGGTGTTCCTGACCGGCGGCTCGTCGTTCGTGCCCGCGGTGCGGCGCCTGTTCGCCGACCGCTTCGGCGAGGCCAGGCTCGAGAGCGGCGGCGAGCTGGTCTCGATCGCCAGCGGCCTGGCGCTGATCGGCGCTCAAGCCGACACCGCCGAGTGGGCCGCGCCCCTCGTAGCTGCGGGAGCTTAGCCGGAAGCTGGGGGCAGACCCACGCGATTTGCAACTTGACGACGATTCGGCGGCGGTTTCCCTTGTGCGCCTCGCTGCTCGGGGAGACGCCCGCCATGACCTTCCAGGCCTGCCTGCCCATCATCCTGAAGTCCGAAGGCGGCTTCGTCGACGATCCCAAGGATCCCGGCGGCGCCACCAATCTCGGGATCACCCTCGCGACCCTGTCGAGTTGGCTGGCGCGCGCGGCCACGGTCGCCGAGGTCCGCGCGCTGACCGTGGCCGACGTCGCGCCGATCTACGAGGCGCGCTACTACAACGCCTCCCATGCCTGCGACTGCCCCGCCGGCGTCGACCTGATGGTGTTCGACGCGGCGGTGAACCAGGGCGTCGGCCGCGCGGTCAGCTCGCTGCAGCGCAGCGCCGGGGTGACCGCGGACGGCGCCTTCGGGCCGAAGACCAAGGCCGCTGTAGCCGCCATGGCGCCGGCCGCGCTGATCAACGCCATCGCCGCCGACCGCGACGCCTACTACAGGTCACTGCCGACCTTCGGCCACTTCGGCAAAGGCTGGCTGGCGCGCGTGGCCCGTACGACCAAGGCGGCCCTGGCGATGGCCGCCCAGGCGCAGCCGGCGCCGGGCTGAGCCACTAAGATCCTTCCCAGCGGGGAGGTTTGCTACGGCGCCGCCTTTAGGCTCGCGTTGTCCGGGTCGAACTGGGCGATCGGGATCACTTCCAGGTTCGCGGCTTTCGGCTTCAGGGCGGGCAGGAAGAGCTTGCCGTCGCCCACCACGATCAGGCTGGCGTCGTCCGGCTTCAGCTCGTCGGCCGCGAACGCCTGCACCTCGGCCGGCGTCACCGCTTCCACCTTGTCGGTGTAGGTCTTCACCTCGTCCAGATCGATGCCGTAGAGCGCCAGGGTCTGCAGCACCTGGCCGAGGCCGGCGGCGGTGGCGATGCCGCGGCCATATTCGCCGATCAGCGACTGACTTGCGCGCGGTCAGCTCCTCCGGCCCGGGCGGCGCGGTGGCGAGCCCCGCCATGTCGGCCTTGATCAGGTCGGCGACTTCGGCGGCCGCATCGTTGCGGGTCTGGGCCGACGGCGGTGAAGGCGCCCAGCGTGCGCCGGGCCGCCAGCGAGGAGTCCGCGCCGTAGGAGAGCCCGCGCTTGATGCGGACTCCTCGTTGAGCCTCGCCGAATAGCCGCCGCCGAGCACGGTGTTGGCGACCAGCGCCCTGGTAGTAGCGCGGATCGGTGCGGGCCATGGCCGGCTTGGTCACCGTCACCGCCGCCTGGCCGACGCCCGGCAGGTCGATGGCGATGTTGCGGGGCGTGGGGTCGGGCATGGCCGCCGGCCCGGGCGGGCGGCGGGCCGGCGGGCTTCGGCCAGTCGCCGAACGCCTGCTCGGCGAGCGCGAAGCCCGGCTCGGGCGTGATGTCGCCGGTCAGCACCAGGATGGCGTTGTCCGGGCGCCAGTACCCGTCGTGGAAGCCTACCAGGTCGTCGCGGGTCAGCCGCTTCAGCGAGTTCGGCGTGCCGCCGGCGGCGTGGGCGAACGAGGTGCCGGCGTAGGTCACCGGCGCGGTCGCGAACGCGGCCACCTCGCCCGGATCGCCATAGGCCACGTCGAGGCCGTCCAGCGCCTCCTTGCGGGCGCGCTCCAGCTCCTCGGGCGCGAAGGTGGGGTTGCGCGCCACGTCGGCCATGATGGCGAGGGCGGCCGGCAGCTTGTCCGGCATCACCGAGAGGCCCACGGACGAGGACTCCCAGCTCGAGGCCGCCGCCGAGGTCGGCGCCCAGCGCCTCGGACTGGCGGGCGATGTCGCGGGCCGAGCGAGTGGCGGTGCCCTCGGTGACCAGCAGGGCGGTGAGGCTGGCGTCGCCGGCCAGCTTCGGCGGATCGGACGCCGCGCCCGGCCTCGAACGTCAGGCTGGCGGCGACCAGCGGCAGGTCGGTCGCTCGTGCGCGACGATCACCCGAAGGCCGTTGGGCAGGGTGCGCTCGACCGGCGTCGGCAGCACCGCGGGCGGCTGCGACCCGATCGGCGGCGGCGCCTGGCGCTGGCCCTCGGGCAACAGCGCGGCGACCGGGCCGGTGTAGGGCTTCGAGGCGACCGGTGGCGGCGGCGCGGCCTCGGCGGCGGCGCCCGGCGGCTTCGGCGCTCTCGGGCAGGTAGCTTGATCGAGACCCGCAGGTCGTCGGGCAGGTACTTGCGCGCCACGCGCTGCACATCGGCGGCCGTCACCTCGGCGAGCGCGGCGATGTCGGTGTTGGCGCGCTCGGCGGCGCCTTCGATCACCTGCGCGGCGGCCAGCTCGTTGGCGCGGCCCTCGATGGTCTCGCGCTGGCGGATCTCGCTGGTCAGCAGCTGGGTCTTGGCGATGTCGAGCTCGGCGGGGCTCGACCGGCTGATCGCGTAGCGCCGCCACCTGCGCCCGCAGCGCCGCCGCGACCTCGTCGGGCGTGTGGCCCTGCGCCACGATCGCGCCGACGTAGAACATGCCGAGCTGCTGGCGCAGGTCGGCGCTGGAGAACACCTGCGCGGCGATCTGCTTCTCGTAGACGAGGCTGTCGTAGAGCCGCGACGACTTGCCGGCGGTGAGGAGGGCGTCGAGCACCTGCAGCGCCGGCGCGTCGGGGTCCGAGGCCTTCGGCGCCAGCCAGGTGATGGCGACGGCCGGCAGCGGCACATCGGCTCCGTAGTTGGTCACCTCGCGCGGGCCGGTCCGCGGCGGCTCGACCGCGGTCACCTGCGGGATCGGCGTCGGCGGGTTCTTCAGCGGGCCGAAGTACTTGTCGATCCAGGCGTTCAGCTGGTCGGGGTCGAAGTTGCCGGCCACCACCAGCGTCGCGTTGTCCGGCCGGTAGAAGGTGGCGTGGAAGTTCTGCAGGTCGTCGAGCGTGGCGGCGTCGAGGTTCTCGATCGAGCCGATCGCCGAGCGGTGGTACGGGTGGACGGCGAAGCTGTCCTCCGGCAGGTCGTAGTAGAAGAGCCGGCCGTAGGGGCTGGCGAGTACGCGCTGGCGCAGCTCCTCCTCCACCACCTGCCGCTCGGAGTTGAAGTTGGCCTTGTCGACCACCAGCGTCGACATCCGATCGGCTTCCGCCCAGAGCAGCCGCTGCAGGTCGGCCGCCGGGATCACCTCGTAGAACGCCGTGGTGTCGTCCTGGGTGAAGGCGTTGTTCATGCCGCCGACGTCCTCGGTCAGCCGGTCCATGTACTCGGCCGGCATGTCGCGCGTGGCCTTGAACATCATGTGCTCGAACAGGTGCGCGAAGCCGGAGCGGCCGGGCGGGTCGTTCTTGGCGCCGACGCCGTACCAGACCTGCACGGTGACGTTCGGCGTGGTGCGGTCGAGCGAGGTGATCACCTTCAGCCCGTTCGGCAGCACGCGCTCGTGGAAGTCGATCGGCGGAACTGCGGTCTGCGCTGCCGCGGCCCCACCGGACAGCGCCAGGACGAGGACCACGAGGGGAGCGAGAAGCGTGCGCGGCATCGAGAACTCCGGGAGGATCGCAACCTGCATTATCACCGCCCGCCGCGCCGCAAACCTTACGTGACCGTCATCTTTCCGCCGTGAGCAAAGGTTCCCGCGCCGGAGGCGCAGCATGGGTGTCCGTCGGCTGAGCCCCGGGCTCACGGCTCGGCGGCGCGGCGCCGCAGCGTGCGCATCGAGTTCGGCCATCTCGCTGGCGAGCACGGTGCGGATGATGAAATCCGGCAGCGGGTAGGGTGAGGCGACTTGGGAGGCGTAGGTCACCCGCACGGCGCCGTCGGGCGTCGGCTCCAGGCGCCAAGCGCCGTCGCACACCTTCAGCTCGCTGGCGCTCGTGCAGTGAAAGACGATCCGCCGCTCGGTCTCGAACTCCGAGCGGAACACCGTGCGGATCGGCGGCAGGATGAAGGCCGGCTGGATCTGGTCCTCGCGCAGGTCCCAGCCGCCGGCCGGGCCGGGCCCGTCGAGCAGGCGGCAGGCCTTGATGAACTTCACCAGCCGGGGCGCCTCGGCGCAGTCGGTGAGCAGCGCCCAGACGCGGCGGGCCGGCGCACGCACGTCGACCGCGGCGTGGATCACCCCGGACGAGCGGCCGGGATCGGGCAGCATCTCGACGACGAGGCCGCCGCGCGCCAGCTGACGGGCTTGCGCCGCGCTCGGTCGCCAGTCGCCCGGCCACGGCGCGGTGGCCACAGCGACGGCCGCCGCGAGCGCGCCGATCACCGGCACGGCGCCGCGCGCGCAGCTTCGAGAGCGAGTCCCCTGCCCATCCCCGTTCCTTCGCCCGCCTGGGGAAGGGAGCCGCAAGCCGGACGTCAGGTCAATCCGCCAGGCGGGGCCAGGCGGCCGGCGTAGGCGACCATCACCCCGAGCCAGGGGTGGGCGACGACCGCGCTGAAGCGGTAGGTCCCGTCGCGCTCGAGGCAGCGGCCGCGGCAGACCGGTCCGAGCCACATCGGCATGGGGAAGGGCCCGAGCCGCCAGCCTTCGTGGACCCAGGCGAAGCCGCCCGCGGCAGCGCGCAGGCTGAAGGCGAACGCGGCCGGGCCGAGGCTTTCCTCGAACTGGCCGGGCCGGCCGGTCAGCAGCCGCAGCCGCGAGCGGAAGCGGCGGGCGCCGAAGCGGCGGGTCCAGACCTCGGCGTCGCCGGCCGGCGCGATCTCCACCTCGGCGGCGTAACGCCCGCGCCCGGGCAGCCCGAGAAAGCGCGCCGCCAGCCAGGCGCCCGGCCCGCGCCCGGCGCTGACCACGCGGCCCTCCAGCCGCCGCGCTGCGCCGGAATGGACATCGCGAACCGTCGGTGGCAGCGCGTCGAACGCCTCGCCGAGCGCGCCGGGGAAAAGTCCGGTCCGGTCGAGGCGCCAGCGCTCCACGCGGCCCGCGATCGGCAGGCCCGCCAGCTCGGCGAGGATCTCGTCCAGCCCCACGACCCCGATGCAAGGCTGCGCCCCGGTCCGGGCAAGTCTGCCGTCGAGCAGGCCGCGCAGCACGGCCGAGGCGGGCGCAGAGGGAATGTCGGGGCCGCTGTCGCCCTCCGCGACCAGGCTCCAGCGCGCCCGGCGCAGCTCGCCGTCCGGTCCGACGCCCTCGACCGTCACCATCATGCCGCCGCGCCGCGCGCCGAACCGCGCCAGCAGCGCCGCGACCGGCCGCAGCGCGCCCGCCAACGGCCGCAGCGAGGCGATGAGCCGCAGCCGCACCGCCCAGGCCGCCAGCCCCACCAGCCGCGTCAGGATCGCCGGCTCGACGCTCGCGTAGAACAGTCCCTCCTCGCGCGCCAAGGTGGGCAGCATATCGAGGTCGGGCGTGTCGGCGAGCGCCGCGAGACGCCGGCCAAGTCCCGGCAGGCTGACGCGCCGCGCGCCCATCCAGGCCCGCCGCCGTGTCCAGGCGCCGCCGGAGAAGCAGCGCACCGGCTGGCCGGACTGGGCGAGCACGGCCTGGGTCACCGAGAGGCCGGGCGACTGCGCCGCCGGCGCGATCACCGTTGTCGCGCGGCGGACCTCGCGCCAGCCATGGGTTAGCCGCGCCAGCGCCGCCGCGCTGGTCGCCGGCGTGGAGCTGGCGGCGGTGACCGCAAGCACGCCGCGCGCGCGCGCAGCCCCGTCCAGCGCTTCGGCGAAGCCGGCCACGTAGTCGCGGGCGTCGGCAAGGTCGATCCAGTGCGCGCCGGCCTCGACCGCCGCCAGCGCCAGCCCATAGCCCGCGCCCTGAAACGGCCCCGCCGCGTCGATCACCGCCCAGGACTTGAGCGCCGCGACCGTCTGCGGCTGTTCGCGGTCGACCACGGCCGTGCTGAGCGCCGCCTGCGCGCCGGCCGCCGCCAGACGCGCCCGCAGCGCCTCCAGTGGCGCGGCGGTTCGCGCCGCCAGCACCAGGTCGAGCTCGCGCCACGTCGCCAGCCGCGCCGCGAGGCGCGCGCCGAACATGCCGGTCGCGCCGACCAGGACCACGCGCCGGCGCGTCACGCCGGGTCGAGCTCGACAACGAAGCGCGCCCGCTCAGCCGGCGTCGGCAGGCGGCAGACCGTGCGCCGTCCGAACAGGCGGTAGCGATGGGCGGCGATCCAGTCGTAGAGGCCGTCGCGCCGCGCCCGCGGGACCAGCCGGGCGCCGCCGGCCAGCTGCCGCCAGGGCGCGGGCAGGCGCGCCGCCAGCGCCAGCGCGCCGGTCGAGCGCAGCTTCGGGACGCCGGCGTCGAAGAAGACGAACGTCGCCGGGTCGTCAGGATCGAGGCCGTGGCGCTCGGCCAGAGCGCGGCCATAGGGCGACTGGATCGGGCAGAAGCGGATCACGCCGCGCCGGTCCAGCGCCAGGGCCAGGTTCACCGACGTCGAACAGAAGTTGCAGAGGCCGTCGAACAGCATAAGCCCGTCCGGCGCGGCCTCCTCCATACTCAACCCGGCACGCTCAATCCGCCAGCTTCACCAGCATCTTGCCGAGGTTGGCGCCGGCCATCAGGTCGATCATCGCCGCGGCGGCGTTTTCGATGCCGTCGTAGATGGTCTCATGGTGCTTGATGCGGCCCTCCCGCAGCCAGGTCGCCATCTCCGACTGGAACTCTTCGCGCAGGTCCATGAAGTCGGCGGCGGTGAAGCCGCGCAGCGTCATGCGGCCGTAGATGATGTTGGTCAGGTTGCGCACCACGGTGCGCGTGCCCGCCTCGTTGTAGCCGCTGATCATGCCGCACACCGCGACGCGCCCCAGCAGGTTCATGCCGGCCAACGCCGCGTCCAGGTGCTCGCCGCCGACGTTGTCGAAGTAGACGTCGATGCCTTTCGGCGTCACCGCCTTCAGCTGCGGGCGCACTGGGCCGGTCTTGTAGTTGAACGCCGCGTCGATCCTGGCCTCGTCCAGCAGCCAGCGCACCTTCTCGTCCGAGCCGGTCGAGCCCACCACGTAGCAGCCCTTCAGCTTGGCGATCTGCGCGGCGATCGAGCCGACCGCGCCGGCGGCGGTGGAGACGAACACCTGCTCGCCGTCCTTCAGCTGCCCGATGCGCAGCAGCCCGCCATAGGCGGTGAAGCCGGTCCCGCCGAGCACCGACATGTAGGCGCTGATCGGCACGCCGGGCGCCGGCTTTAAGGGCGCCAGGCCCTTGCCGTCCGAGACGAAGGCCTCGCGGAAGCCGAAGCGGTTGTTGACGAGGTCGCCCTCCCTGAACGCCGGGTTGCGGGACTTCTCCACGCGGCCCACCGCGCCGCCGCCGATCGCCTCGTTCAGCTCCTGCTGGACCGAAAGGCGCGGGCGGATCGCCGGATCGACGCTCATCATCAGGTTGCGGACCAGCACCTCGCCGTCGGTGGGGTCGGGCACGCTGGTCTCGACCATCGCGAAGTCGGCGGCGGCCGGCGGCCCTTCCGGGCGCTTGACCAGATGGATTTCACGGCTCGGCGTGGACATGCTCGCTCTCCATCAGGAAGGCCTCGCCGTCGCGCCGGATGCGCCCGGCGGTCGGCGCGGCGAAGTGGGTGCCGATCACTAGTATCGGCTGGTCGGCCACCTCGCCCAGCACCCGCTTGCGCGTGGCGATGGCGGCCGCCTTGTCGGAATCGAAGCCGGGCGCCCACTCCGGATGCGCGATCTGGCAGGGGTGGTGCATGATGTCGCCCGTGATCATCGCCCGTTCGCCCTCGCTCTCGATCAGCAGGCTGACGTGGCCGGGCGTGTGGCCCGTGGTCGGGGTCAGCCACAGCTCCGGCGAGATCCGGTGGTCCATGTCGACCAGCTCGGCGAGGCCCGCGTCGAAGATCGGTTTCACCGAGTCGCTCATGATCGCCGGCGCCTCGCCGCCCTCCTCGGCGTTCCAGTGCGCGTACTCGGCCCGGCCGATCAGGTAGCGGGCGTTCGGGAAGGTCGGGACCCAGGCGCCGTCCTTCAGCATGGTGTTCCAGCCGACGTGGTCGACGTGCAGGTGGGTGCAGAGCACCATGTCGACATTCTCGCGGTCCCAGCCGGCCGCCTCCAGCTCGCCGAGGAAGTTGGTGGCGAGCGGCTTGTTGCCCACCAGGCTGCGCGGCTTGTCGTTGCCGACGCAGGTGTCGACCACCAGCCGCAGGCCCGGCGCCTCGACCAGCAACGCGTGGATCGAGACCTTCAGCGCCCCGTCCTCGGGCCGCACGAAGTTCGGATAGAGCCAGGGCGTGCTCTTGAGCGCCTCCGGCGTCGCTTCGGGGATGAACGGCGCCTCTGCCCGGTAGCGGGTGTTGAACTCGATCTCGACGACGCGGGTCACCGTCACCCGCCCGATCCGCCAGGTCAGCATCTGTGCGCAGCTCCCTTCGTTTTGGCGGCGACCCTATGAGCGGAAACGTCGCGGGCGGAAGCGGAATCTTGTTTGCCGGCTCGGCAATTCTTCGGCAGACCGGGCGGGCAAGGAGCCGCACGTGGGCCTCGCCACCTTCGACACCGACGGACGCTGCGCCTGGGCCAATCCCAAGGAGCCGCTCTACGTCGCCTATCACGACGAGGAGTGGGGCGTGCCGGAGCGCGATCCGCGGGCGCTCTGGGAGAAGCTGGTGCTGGACGGCTTCCAGGCGGGCCTGGCCTGGATCACCATCCTGAAGAAGCGCGAGGCGTTCCGCGCCGCGTTCGCCAGCTTCGATCCCGAGATCGTCGCCCGCTTCGGCGAGGCCGACCGGGCGCGGCTGATGGCCGACGCCGGCATCATCCGCTCGAACGCCAAGATCGACGCGGCGATCGACGGCGCGCGGCGCTACCTCGCGATGCGCGACGCCGGCGAGGACTTCACCGGCTTCCTCTGGAGCTTCGTCGACGGCGCGCCGATCCAGAACCGCTGGAAGGCCATGGGCGAGGTGCCCGCGCAAACGCCTGAAGCTGTAGAGATGTCCAAGGCCCTGAAGGCCAAGGGCTTCAAGTTCGTCGGCCCGGTGATCGTCTACGCCTTCATGCAGGCGGTCGGCATGGTCAACGACCACGTCGTCAGCTGCCCGCGCCACGCGGCTGTGGCGCAGCTGGCGGGGGAGACGGCCTGATGCCGACGATGCGCCTGGAGAAGACTTCGCCTGCGCCGGTCTGCGGCGTCGACGAGGCCGGGCGCGGGCCCTGGGCCGGCCCGGTCTGCGCGGCCGCGGTGATCCTGAAGCCGCGCAGGATTCCGAAGGGCGTCGACAACTCCAAGAAGCTGTCGGCGGGCAAGCGCGCGGCGCTGGAGGTGGAGATCAAGGAGAAGGCGCTCGCCTGGGGCGTCGGCTTCGCCTCGGTGGAGGAGATCGCCGCCTTGAACATCCTGCACGCCACTGGCCTTGCGATGCGCCGCGCGGTGGAGGCGATGACGGTGGCGCCGGTCTATGCGCTGGTGGACGGCAACTACCGCTTCCAGCTGCCCTGCGAGGTGAGGACGGTGATCGGCGGCGACGCCATCTCCGCCTCGATCGCGGCGGCCTCGATCCTCGCCAAGACGGCGCGCGACCGGCTGATGGCTGAGATGGACGAGGTCTATCCCGGCTATGGCTTTTCCGCCCACAAGGGTTACCGCGCGCCGGTCCACGCCGAGGCGCTGCTGAAACTGGGGCCCTGCCCCCTGCACCGCATGGCCTGGGGTCCGGTGCGGCTGGCGCTGATGGGCAGGGACCCGATGCTGGCCTACGACGACGCGATGCAGGCCGAGCTGCCCTTCGGCGAAGATTGACCTGATCAATCAAGATTGACCCGCCGCCGGCGCTCGGGCGCTGGTCGGGCCATGGCTGACGATCCGCTCGCCCGCAACTTCGAGACGCAAGGCAGCGTCTGCGCCCAGTTCGGCTCGGCCTTCTACGCCGACCTGACGGCGCGCATCGCCACCGACCTCGAGGGCTGCGTCAGGGCGCTGTTCGCGCCGTGGGAGGGCCTGTCTTACGAGGACCAGATGGGCGCGGCGGTGACGCTGCGGTTCCTCGGCGCGCTGCACGATGCGGCGCTCTCAGGCGCCGATCCGGCGCTGACCGCGGCCTTCCCGCCGGACGGCGACGCCGCAGCGGCCTGGACGGCGGCCAAGGCGGCGATCGGACGCGATCCGGGAAGGTTCGCCGCCTTCATGGCCCACGAGCCGCAGACCAACGAGGTGCGCCGTTCCGCCTGCCTGCTGCCGGGCTTCCTGACCGTCGCCGCTGAGACCGGCCTGCCGCTCGCCTGCCTGGAGCTGGGCGCCAGCGCCGGCCTCAACCAGCTCTGGAACCGCTACTGCTACGACTACGACTACGGGGAGATCGGCGCCTGGGGCGATCCCGCCTCGCCGCTGACGTTGACGTCCGAGTGGACCGGCCCCGCGCCGCCGCTGGACGCGCGCCTCGAGGTCGCGAGCAGCGCCGCCTGCGACCGCAAGCCGGTCGATATCGCCGAGCCGGCCGAGCGGCGGCGCCTGAAGGCCTACCTGTGGCCGGACCAGACCGAGCGCCTCGCCCGTTTCGACGCGGCCGCCGAGATGGCGCTCGCCGCCGGTGTGCAGGTCGAGGCGGCCGACGCCGTGGACTGGACCTTGGCCAGGGCCGCGCCCCACGCCGGCGTCGCCACCGTCATCTTCCACTCGATCTTCTGGCAGTACCTCGATCCCCGAAAGCAGGCGGCGCTCACCGACGCGATCGCCCTCCACGGCGAGGCGGCCACGCCGGACGCGCCGCTGGCGTGGCTGCGCATGGAGCCGGCGCCCGGCCGGCTGATGCCGATCGAGCTTCGGCTGACGCTCTGGCCGGGCGGCGAGACGCGGCGCCTCGCCGTGGTGCAGGCGCACGGCGCGTGGGTGAACTGGGACGGCGGCGCCTAGATCGGGATCACGCCGGTGGCGGCGATGCCGAGCATCACGGCGACCAGCATGCCGCCGGCGAAGATGGCGAGATCGGAAAGCGTAAGCGGATGGGCGGGAATGCGCGCACGCGGCGGCGCCTGCCAAATGGACACGAGAACCTCCCCAGGAACAGGTACTTGGGACGCAGGGACGACCAGAGATTGCCTAGCTGTCGTTGGGAACGCCCTGGCCTAAGGTTCGATCCCCGGATAGTGGTCCTGCGGGCAGGATCGTCCGGGTAGTTAAGCCCGCCTTAACCGGGGCCGCCAATGGTTCGCGCCAACCCTAAGAGCGAGGCGATGGCGTCCAAGAGAGCCGCGGGGAAAGCCGCCGAGGCGGGCCGCATCGTTCTCGGCGAGTGCATCGCCGAGATGGCCAAGTTGCCGGACCGGTCGGTCGACCTGGTGTTCGCCGATCCGCCTTACAACCTGCAGCTCGGCGGCGAGCTGCTGCGCCCCGACAATTCCAGGGTGGACGCGGTCGACGACGACTGGGACCGCTTCGCCTCGTTCGAAGCCTACGACCGTTTCACCCGCGACTGGCTGAGCCAGGCGCGGCGCGTCCTGAAGGACGAGGGCGCGCTCTGGGTGATCGGCAGCTACCACAACATCTTCCGGGTCGGCGCGGCGCTGCAGGACCTCGGCTTCTGGATCCTCAACGACGTCGTCTGGCGCAAGTCGAACCCGATGCCGAACTTCAAGGGCACGCGCTTCGCCAACGCCCACGAGACGCTGATCTGGGCCGCCAAGAGCCGCGGCGCGCGGCGCTACACGTTCAACTACGACGCCATGAAGGTCGCCAACGACGACCTGCAGATGCGCTCGGACTGGACCTTGCCGCTCGCCACCGGCGAGGAGCGGATCAAGGACGCCGCCGGCGCCAAGGCGCATCCGACCCAGAAGCCCGAGGCGCTGCTGCACCGGGTGATCCTCGCCACCACGAAGCCCGGCGACGTCATCCTGGATCCGTTCTTCGGGGTCGGCACCACCGGATCGGTCGCCAAGCGGCTCGGCCGCCGCTTCATCGGCATCGAGCAGAATCCGGGCTACGTCTCGCTGGCCCGCAGCCGCATCGAGCAGGTCGTCCCGCCCGCGCCGTCCGACCTGGAGGTCACCGGCTCGAAGAAGGACGAGCCGCGCATCCCGTTCGGCCAGATTGTCGAGGCCGGCTACCTCAACCCGGGCGACGAGGTGTTCTGCCCCAAGGGCCAGCACCGCGCCAAGGTGCGCGCCGACGGCAGCTTGGCGATCGGCGAGCTCACCGGTTCGATCCACAAGCTGGGCGCCATGGTGCAGTCGGCGCCGGCCTGCAACGGCTGGACCTACTGGCACATCCGCACCGACGCCGGCCTCACCCCGATCGACGCGCTGAGGGCCCGGGCAAGGGCTGAGCGGGCAGCCTAAGGCTGGTCGAAGCCGCCTTCGGGGGCGACGCCGTCGGGGGTCGCAGTCAGACGCCGCGGCACCAGCAGCAGCGCCGGCAGGATCAGCGCGTAGACCGCGGTGATCGCGATCGCGCAGACGGTGAAGGTGTGGAAGTGCTCGTAGAGCCTCGCGCCGAGCACGTTGCCGGCCTGGCTGATTACGAAATAGAGCGCATTGGAGGCCATCAGCATGGTGCCCTCCAGGCCCTTGGGACACGAGCGGATCATCAGGTCGAGGTAGGCCGCCGTCGCGACGCCGCCCATCAGGCCGGAGGCGAAGCCGCCGATCAGCGCCGCCGGCACGGTCTTGACGAAGAGCAGCGGCACCATTTGCGGCACCGCGACCACCGTGCCCCAGATCAGCAACGTCCGCAGCGGGACGCGCCGGCAGAGCCACCCGAACAGCAGGAAGGTCGGGATGAAGCCGCCGGCGAACAGGACGTTCCACAGTGTCGCCTGCGCATCGTTGGCGTGCAGCGTGTTCTGCAGGTGGAACTGCAGCGGCGTGCCCGAGCCAGGAGCGAAGTTCCATAAGACCCAGATGCCGAGCGCCGGCCAGACCGGGTAATGGCGCAGGAGGCGCATCACGTCCCCGAGCGGGTGGAACTCGCCAGCGGTCTCGGCCCGCACGTTGTCGTAGACGATCTTCGGGCGCCAGATCGTGAAGAGGGCGAAGAAGCCCATGATCGCCGCGCCGGCGAGGAACAACTCGCGCGCAGCCGTATTGAGCGGGAGCTTCTCGAGATGGTCGCTGAGGTAGCCGCCCGCGGCCATCGGAATCATCACCGCAACGCTACCGAACACGTTCATCACCGTGCTCATCTGGCCGGACATTACGTGCTGACGGGCGATGGTCGCCCCGAGGCCGGTCTGCCCGGCCTGGGCGAACAGCCAGAGGCTGCCGAGGACGATGGAGAGCGCGATCAGGCTGGCGAGCGTGACCGGCAGAAAGGCGAAGCAGGCGAACCCCACCGCGCACATGCCGCCGAACAGGATCATGTAGCCGCGGTCGCGCAGGCCGAACGGATTCCAGAGATCACGGACGAAGCCGGGCACGAACGCGAGATAGGACGGGATGGCGGCAACGATGCCGTAGAGGGCGATCTGCGAGGCGCCCATGTGCAGCCGGTTCTTCAGGAAGAAGAACACCCCGGTCCCGACCAGGCCGCCGCCGGGCGCTCCGAAGGCGATGATGAACACCAGCGCGCCGAGGTAGATCAGGATCCGCGTGCGGTCAGAGACCGGAAGGTCGGGGGTTCGGACCGAAACGTCGCCTGGGACGGAAAGGGTGTCGGCGGCTGCGGCCTGGGTGGTCATGAGGATGAGACGCGCTCCCTAGCGCCGTTATGGCGGCGTATCTTCCACGAAGTCGCATGACAGAGGCATGAACGCAAAGCGCGCGGGCTTGGTGCGACGAAACGCAACCGCCCTATCGCAGCAGCAGCCAGGCGAGCGAACCGGCGCCGGCCAGCGCGCAGTAGAGGGCGAACGGATCGAAGGCGCGCCCCTCGGTCTGGCGGAACCAGCGCATCAGCACCACGGTCGAGAGGAAGGCGACCACGCCGGCCACGGCGCCGGCGGCGATCGCCAGGGCGCTGAACCTGTCGTGGTTGTGGACCAGCTTCGGCGTTTCCAATACCGCCGCGCCGAGGATCACCGGCGTCGCGGTCAGGAACGAGAAGCGCGCGGCGTCCTCGTGGTCAAGGCCGGCCAGGTAGCCGCCGGCCATCGTCGCCCCGGAGCGCGAGAAGCCGGGGATCAGCGCCAGGCATTGCCACAGCCCGATGGCGACGGCGTCGATCCAGCGCAGCCGCGCCAGCGCCCGCTCCTGGCGGCCCCGGAGCCGCTCGACGGCGAACAGCATCACCCCGTTGGCGATCAGGAAGCCGGCCGCCAGCACCGGCGCGCCGAACGCGCGCTTCAGCTCCTTCTCCAGGAAGAAGCCGACGATGACGGCCGGGATGGTCGCGACCACCACGCGCCAGAAGATCCGCCGCTCGGCCTCCGCCTTCGGCCCGCGCCGCACCAGGATGGCGGTCGCGAAGTCGAGCCAGGTGCGCCAGAAGTAGGCGATCAGCGCCAGCGCCGTGCCCAGGTGCATCACCACCAGGAACGGCAGGAAGCTGTCGGCGCTCTCGTCGACCTTCCAGCCCAGCAGCGCCGGCAGGATCACCGCGTGGGCCAGGCTGGAGATCGGGAAAAGCTCGGTGACGCCCTGCACGACGGCCATGATGATCGCCTGCAAGGCTGTCATGATCCGGGCTGGCCTCTTCGGTGGCGGCGGGGGCGATGACCTCTCATTAGCTGATTTGCGGCGTCTGTCAGCGCCGCCCCCGGGGAAGCTTGACGACGGCGGCGGCCGGGGCGAATGCCTCAGCCTCGCCGGAGCTTTTCGCCATGTCGGACATCCCGCGCGCCGTGCCCCCGGACATCTTCGCCGAGCCCGAGATCGATCCGGACACCCTCGCCAACCTCGGTCCGCTGCGGGGCCTCGCCGGCGTCTGGGAGGGCGAGAAGGGGCTCGACGTCAACCCGAAGGCCGACGGCCCGGAGCGCAACAGCTTCATCGAGCGGATCGAGCTGCAGCCGATCGACGCCCAGGCGAACGGGCCGCAGCTGTTCTACGGCCTGCGCTATCACACCCACATCCTGAAGCCGACCGAGGCGATCACCTTTCACGACCAGATCGGCTACTGGCTCTGGGAACCGGCGACCGGGCTGGTCATGCAGAGCCTGGCCATCCCGCGCGGACAGACGGCGCTCGCCAGCGGCCACGCGGCGCCCGACGCCACGTCGTTCCGCCTCACCGCCACGCGCGGCGAGACCCGCTACGGCATCTGCTCGACCGACTTCCTCGAGCAGGTCTTCCGCACCAATTCCTACGAGATCGAGGTCACGCTGCTGCCCGACGGGCGCTGGAAGTACTTCGAGGTCACCCTGCTGATGGTCGAGGGGCAGGGCGCGTTCCGCCACGAGGACAGCAACACCCTCACCAAGGTGGCCGAGCCGACGCCGAACCCGCTCTTCCTGGCGACCCGCAAGGCTTGAGCGGACGCCGCCGCTGCGTACGTCAAGCCGCGCCGGTGAACGCGGCGACGGCGGCCGAGTCGAAGTACTCGTCGAGCCGCGTGATCCTGCCGTCCTTCACGCGGCAGACGATGCAGGCCGCCAGCGCCACCTTCGCGCCGTCGCGGACCCGCGTCGCCCGCAGCACATGCTGCTGCACGAAGCCGTCCGCGAAGACGTCCAGCCGCCGCTCGTCGTAGAAGCGGTCCGCGAAGTAGCGGACGAGGCCCGTCAGCGTCGCGCGGTTCTCCTCGGGCCCCTGCACCTGCCCATCGGTGTTGTGCCAGATCTCGGCGTCGGCGGCGTAGCAGGCGATCAGGCCATCGACGTCGCCGCGCTCGATGCAATCGAAGAAGCGCTTAGCCAGCGCAGCCATTTCAGCGTCGGTCATCGTCCCCTCCTACCCCCGCCGGTCGCGGCCGAAGTTGGGCTCGGCGCTTTCCTGGCCGGCGGCGACGATGCCCAGGCGGATGGCGCGGGTGCGGGTGAAGAGCTGCTGCAGCTTCTCGCCCTCACCCCAGCGGATGGCGCGCGACAGCGCCTGCAGGTCCTCGGTGAAGCGGCCGAGGATCTCCAGCACCGCGTCGCGGTTGGTCAGGAACACGTCGCGCCACATGATCGGGTCGGAGGCGGCGATGCGGGTGAAGTCGCGAAAGCCGCCGGCCGAGTACTTCATCACCTCGCCCTGGGTGACCTCCTCGAGGTCGGCGGCGGTGCCGACGATGTTGTAGGCGATCAGGTGCGGCAGGTGCGAGGTGACGGCCAGCACCAGGTCGTGGTGGCGGGCGTCCATCAGCTCGACCCGCGAGCCCAGCCGCATCCAGAATTCGGTCAGCCGCTCCAGCGCCGCTTGGTACGGGGCGTCGGTGCGTTCCTGTGGCGTCAGGATCGACCAGCGGTTCTCGAACAGGCTGGCGAAGCCGGCGTCCGGTCCGGACTGCTCGGTGCCCGCCACCGGGTGGCCGGGAATGACGAAGACGTCGTCCGGCGCGTTGGCGGCCATCGCCTCGGCGACCGTGCCTTTCACCGAGCCGACGTCGCTCAGCGTGGCGCCCGGCTGCATGCCCGGCGCGGCGGCGGCGGTCGCCTGCGCCCATCGCCAGCACCGGCACGGCCAGCATGACGAGGTCGGCGTCCCGCGCCGCCTCGGCCGCGTCGGCGCTCACCGCATCGGCGATGCCGAGCGCCTTCAGCCGTTCGCGGTGGACGGGATTGGCGTCGGCCACGGCAATCTCGCCGGCCGCGCCGCTCTCGCGCGCCGCCCGGATCACCGACGAGCCGATCAGCCCGCCGCCGATCACCGCCAACTTGGCGTAGGTCGGGCCGGCCGGTCTGGGCGTGGAGGGCTGGTCGGTCATGGACGGCTCCTTGGAGGGCCCTGCGGCCGGAGACCGTCTTTGAGGGACCCTGCCGCCGACCATCGGGCGGCTGGGACGAGATGGACCTGCCGCTCAGCTATCGAGGCTGGCGGTAGTAACGCTGATCAAGGCGGGTGGCGGCGGCCATGCCGCCTCGTAGCGGCGCGGCGGTCGCCGGGTCAAGCCTTCGGCGCCAGCCGGCGGGCGTCAGCGGCCGGGTTTGACCCAGAGCCAGTCGCCGCCCTTCACGCCGGTGTCGGGGTTGTCGATCACGTAGATCAGCCTGGTCTGCGGTCCGAGGCACTGGCGCTGAATCACCGCCGATGACCCGCCGCCCGGCCCGAACGAGACCTCGACGTCGAAGTACTTCGGCGGGTTCGGCAGGGTGAGGACGCCGTCCTTGAACTCGGACGTCATCTCGCGCAGGCCGCCGCCGGAGAAGCTGGCGCGGCCGTTCTCGCCATAGCCGATCCGGTAGTCTGCGCGCGGGCCGTTGACGTCGATCTGCTGGTCGATCGCGAACTGGAAGCCGTCGGTAACCGGCTTCAGCGTCCCGGCGAGGACGAGGCTCAGCAGCACCGCGCAGGCCTGGTCGGTGGCCGGCGTCATGACGGCGTCGAGGTAGCCGTCCGCGTGGCCGCCGGTCTCGGCGGCGATCTGGCTCGGCTGGGCTTCGGCGGCGCGCGCCGCCAGCGCGGCGACGAGCCCCGCGGCGGCCAGAGCACGGATCATGCGGCGCATGCGATGGCTCCTTTCGGCGCTCTGCAGGAAGCCTCGCCGATCAGGCCCGTCACGGTCAAGGAGTTGTACGACGTTCAAGAATTGTATTGTGTTCAAAATCGACGGGCGTAGGGTGCCGCCCATGCTTGCGACCGCGACGCAGTTGAAACAGCCGGCGCCTGGCAAGCCGGGTCAGCGGATGCGCTCGCGGCTGCTGGACGCGGCGGCGGCGCGCTTCAAGGCGGTCGGGCTGGCGGGCGCCTCGGTGGCCGAGATCGCCGCCGACGCCGGCGCCTTCCCAAGCCAGGTGACCTACTATTTCGGGACCAAGGAGGCGCTGTTCGTCGAGGCCGCCTGCCGCGAGATGCTCTATCTCGCCCGCGACGCCGAGGAAGCCTCGACGCATCCCGGGAACGAGGACGACTACATCGAGACCATGGTGAAGTGCGTGGTCGGCGCGCCGGGGCTGAACCTCTTCGTCGAGGCCCTCGCGCTCGCCCACCGCCGCCCGGACCTCAAGCCGCTGGCGCAGCGCACCTTCGACCGGCTCGACGCCGAGAGCGACCGAGCGCTCAAGGAACACCGCGAGCGGGCGGGCTTGCCGCCTGGCAACACCGCCGTCCACGCCCACCGCTTCTGGGTGATCGCGCTTGGCATGGGGGCGCGGGGCGGGGCGACCGGCGAGTCGCCCGCCTTTCTGGCCGCGGAGATGCTCGCGCTGATCCGCGGCGGCGCCGAGGCGGCGCGAAGGATCGAGCCGGCAGGCTGAGGGAGGATGCCAATGGGACCTGCGATCAAGCGTCAGCTGCCGCCAGGCTTCGACCTGAAGCGTCATATGGCCGAGCTCGACGAGGTCGGCTTCACGGTCATCGAGGACTACTTGAGCCCGGCGCAGATCGAGCGCTTCCGCGAGGGTCTGGCGCCGTATCTAGGCACCTACCGCGGCCGCAATCCGTTCGAGGGCCACACCACCGAGCGGGTCTATACCCTGGTCGGGCGCGGCAAGGTGTTCGAGGAGAGCGCCGCCGATCCGCGCCTCTTGGCCATCCTCGACCGGCTGCTGCGCCCCAACTACCTGCTGAGCGCCAACCACGCGATCTGCATCTATCCGGGCGAGAAGGCCCAGAACCTGCACTTCGACGACGGCTTCTACCCGTTCCCGCGGCCGCGGCCGGCGTTCTCGATCAGCACCATCGGCGCGATCGACGCCTTCACGCCCGAGAACGGCGGCACGGTGATGTACAAGGGCAGCCACAAGTGGACCGCCGAGCGGGCGCAGGCCCTGCGAACGGCGCTGATGCGCGGCGAGACGACCGACGACACGCGCGCCGCCAACCACCTGACCATGCCGGCCGGCGCGCTCTGCGTCTTCCACGGCACGCTGCTGCACGGCGCCGGCGCGAACGGCACCGACCAGCCGCGGCTCGCCTGGACCAACCACTATTGCGAGCCCTGGGCGCGGCCGCAGGAGAACTTCTATCTCGGGGTTCCGAAGGAGAAGGTCCGCGGCATGAGCCGCGAGCTGCAAATTCTGCTCGGCTACGAGCTGCTGACCACCGGCAGCATCATGGGTCAGGTCGGCGGCTACAATCCGGCCAAGACCCTCGACCCGGACTTCGTGCTGCCCGTGCAGCGATAGCGTCGCGCCTTTGCGATCCGCGAGTGATTGACGAAAAGTCGCTCATAAATTGAAATGCACGCTAGGGCGGCTAGGAAGGCCGTACGCGGCCTTGGTGACGTTACCGGTAGTACCCTAGCGGCGACCCCGTCCGCGGCGATCCAAGGGGCCTCCCAGGGCCGCCACGGGCCATTCCAGAGGCGGGCGCCTGCCCCACCTCCGGTGAAACCGCGATCGCTCTCGGGTCGCGGCCCCGTACGTGGTGCGGAGCGGCCCCGCCACGCGGCAGCCGACGAGGAGCGTAAGGCTCAGCGTCATGCGACGCCTCGCGCCTCTCGGCCTCCTCATCGCCGCCGCGCTCCTCTTGGCGGGCGTCGGGCGACCCAGCCCGGCCGCGGCGGCCTGCGCCCAGGACTCGACCGGCCGCTGCCAGGAGGCCTCGGCCGCCTGCCATCCGCCCGCCGATGGCCGATGCACGACGGAGCCGGGGTACAGTCTCAGCAGGCTCAAGTATGCGTGTCGCTGCCTTTCCCCGCGGCAGTGGGGTCCGCGGGCCAGCTCGGCCCCCGGGGCGTCGTGCCGCCAGCGCTGCAACGGCAGCGAGCTCACTTGCGAGAGCAGCGCCCGCTCCTACTCCCAGCGCAACCTCTGCGTCAGCCGCAACACCGACTGCAACAGCCACTGCTGAGCTTTTCCTCCCCCTGCGGGGGAGGGGACCACGAAGTGGTGGAGGGGGTACTCCGCTGCCACGATATCGGGGAATGTCGGCGCTAGTCGCCCGAGTTGGCGCGCTGCAACGTACCCCCTCCGTCCGCTGCGCGGACACCTCCCCCTGCGGGGGAGGAGATCAGGCCGGCCGGGCGAGGAACTCGGCGAGGGCGGCGGCGAGCGTGCGGTTGTGCTCTTCGAGGCCGATGGTGATCCGCAGGTGGCCCGGCAGGCCGTAGTTGCCGACGCCGCGCACGATCAGGCCCAGCGAGGCGAGGAAGGCCTCGGCCTCCGCTGCGGTCTTGCCGGGAATGGTCGGGAACTCGACCAGCACGAAGTTGGCGCCCGACGGGACGACATTGAGGCCGAGGCCGCCGAGCTGCTGGGTGAGCCACGGGCGCCAGCGCTGGACGTGGTCGCGGGAGACGGTCTGGAACTCGACGTCCGCCAGCGCGGCGACGGCGGCGGCCAGGCCCGGCGTGGAGACGTTGAACGGCGGGCGGATGCGGTCGATGGCGTCGGCGATCGGCGCCGGCGCGAACGCCCAGCCTACCCTGAGCGCCGCCAGGCCATGCAGCTTCGAGAAGGTGTGGGTGACGATGATGTTGGGCGCGCCGCGCGCCATCTCCAGCCCGTCGGTGAAGGCGGGCTCGGTGCAGAACTCGGCGTAGGCGGCGTCGATCACCAGGACGACGCTCGGCGGCAACGCCTCGTGCAGACGCGCCAGCTCGGCCTTGGTGGTGAAGGTTCCGGTGGGATTGGCCGGGTTGGTGATGAAGACGAGGCGGGTGCGCTCGTCCACCAGCTCCAGCATCTTCTCGACGTCGATCCGGTAATTGGGCTCGGGGGCGCTCCGCACCTCGGCCTGGCAGGCCCGCGCGCCGATGCCGTAGGCCCCGAACGCGTACTGGCCCTGCACGATGTTGTCGCCGGGCTCCAGGAAGACCTGGTTGATCAGGTGCAGGATCTCGTCGGTGCCGCAGCCCAGCACGATGCGCTCGGGCTCGACGCGGTAGCGCGCCGCCAGCGCCGCGCGCAGCGTCCCGCCGCGTCCGTCCGGATAGAGGTTGAGGTCGCCGACCGCCGCCAGATAGGCCTCGCGCGCCTTCGGACTGCAGCCCAGGATGTTCTCGTTGCCCGACAGCTTGACCGGATGGGCGATCCCCTCGGCGGTGGCCTTGCCCGGCTTGTAGGGGGTGATGTCGAGGATGCCCGACTTGGCGAGCGGCCGGTCGGCGGCCGCGCGTTCGTCGGAGAACAGGGGCGTCTGGGCGTTCATGGCGCTGGGCTCATACACGGGCAGGTAGGCTGGCGCATCCCCGCCCGATCAAAAGAGCCGCGGCGCCGGCGCGATCCGCACCTTGCCGAGCCAGGTGGACCCGCCGTGGAAGGTCAGCCGTTGGGTCTCGGCCTCGCCGTTCTCCGACTGCAGTCCCGCGAAGAGCCGCCCCGGCTGGGCGAGCGTGGCGTCGAGTTCCCCGACCAGCGCGCCGGTGTCGTCGACCGCGAGGCTGCCGCGCCGCGAGTCGATGCTCGTGCGGCCGGCGGTCAGCGTGAACTGACGCACGTCGAGCCCGCCGCCGCTGTGCGTCCAGTTGCGCGCCGCCTCGCGCCAGTCGGGCCCGACCAGCGTCCCGGCCCGGAAGACGACGCCGTCGAGCGCGATGGCGACCGGACCGCCGGCGGAAATCTGGCCCGATCCAGCTCTCGGGCGAGGCCGCGCCGCCTTCGAGGTCGAACCAGACCTCGCCCTGGTCGTCCGGCGCGGCCCGCGTATCGAACTGCAGCGTCTTGGCGGCGGTCAGCCAGAACGGCCGCGCGCCCGGCGCCGGCGTCAGGGTCAAGTCGTCGCCCTCCAGCGAGATGTTCGGCGGGCGCCTGTCCCAGCCGTTGACGCTGGCGCGCAGCAGGCGGGCGGTCACCATCACCGCCCCGCCGGCCGGTCGCGTGAAACTGAGCCCGTCCGGCGCGGCGATGACCCAGCGGGTCGGCGCGAAGAGGTAGGCCTCGCCCTTCAGCTTCGGCGCCGCCACCGCCCAGCCGGAGGGATCGGCGAGCCGCAGGTCGGTGAAGTCGGCGTCGAGCCGGAACGGGTAGCCGCTCACCTGCCGCGAGCCCCAGGACGCCTGCCAGCCGGCCGCATGCAGCGCCGCCGCGCCCTGATCGATGCGCCGCCCAGTCTCATGCGCCAGCCACAGCCATGCGACGCTCCAGGCAATCGCCAGAATCACGGCAAGGCCCCAGGGGATGTAGAGGCCGAGCCGGCGCGGCTTGCGGACTGCCTGCGGGTCGCTATGGGTCGGTGGGGATGTCACGGTGACGGCAAGCGCGCGAGCACTGGGTTTTCGGATACGGCTCGCTGATGTGGCGGCCTGGTTTCCCTTATCTAGAGCGCGCGGCGGCGACGCTCCATGGCCGGCGCCGGGCTTTCTGCATCTATTCGGTGCACCACCGCGGCACGCCGGCCCGCAAAGGGCTGGTGCTGGGGCTGGCGCCGGGCGGCGCGGTGCGGGGCATGGCCTATCGCATCGCCGACACGGACTGGCCGGCGACCCACGCCTATCTGATGGAGCGCGAGCAGCCGACCGAGACCTATGTCGAGGCGAGGGTGGCGGTGCGGCTGGCGGGCGGGCGGCGCATCGAGGCGCTGAGCTTCCTGTCGGACACCACCCATCCGCAGTGGGCGGGCGCCCTCAGCCTGGAGCGGCAGGCCGAGCTGATCGCCGGCGCCTCCGGTCTCTCCGGCCGCAACGTCGACTACCTCGCCGATCTGGTGATGCACCTGCGCGAGGAAGGCGTCCACGACCGGTCGATGGAGCGCCTGCTCGCCATGGTCGAAGCGCGCGAGGCGGCGCGGCTAGAGGTCCAGCAGCGCGTTTGAGGCGGTCTCGATCTCGCTCGCCAGCCGGCGCATGAACTCGGCGCGCTTCAGGCCGGTCGGGATCGGAGGCAGGTACTCGAAGACGATCGTCCCGGGCCGCCGGATGAAGCCGTGCGCCGGCCAGTGGACGCCGGAGTTGGTGGCGACCGGATGGGTGGGCAGCTCCAGGTCGCGCGTAGAGGCCGGCGACACCCGGATGGTAGTCGCCGGCGACGCCCGGCTCGCCGCGGTGGGCTTCCGGGAAGATCACCAGCTGGCGCACCTCCTTCAGCCGCTCGCGGGACTGGGCGAGCAGGTCGCGCAGCGCCGCGGCGCCGCCGTCGCGGTCGATCACCACCATGCCGGCCTTCCAGGCGTAGAAACTGAAGAACGGGATGCGCATCAGCTCCTTGCGCATCACGAAGCAGGAGTCGTCGAGCCAGGCGAACTGGGCGAACACGTCGAACATGCACTGGTGCTTCGGCGCGACGATCGCGCGGCCCGCCGGCATGTGCTCGCGGCCCCGCAGCTCCACCCGGATGTCGCAGATCAGGCGGAGCTGCACGAAGATGCCGCGCGTCCAGAACCTGAAGGCCGCCAGCGTCCAGCGCCGCGGGCAGACCATCAGCGGCAGGCAGCCGATCACGAGCACGGCCGACCACAGATAGAAGACCACGATGAAGATGAGCGAGCGGACCAGGATCACGACGTTCTTACCCCTCCCTTTGGCGGCGCCGGCGGTTTCGGACCCAGGTCCAGCAGCGTCTCGCGCGCCAGCACCGCCAGGTACTTGCAATACTCCAGGATCATCCGCTGGGCGCCTGTGCCGGTCTTCCACCAGTCGCCCGCCTTCAGTTCGCTGGTCACTACCGGATAGGGCTCGATCGTCGCCTCCGGCAGGGCGGCGCGCAGCTCCAGCCGGGCCCGCGGCATGTGGAAGTCGGCGGTGACCAGGATCAGTGTCCGAAAGCCGTGCGAGCGCGCCCAGACCGCCGTCTCGCGGGCGTTGCCGAGCGTGTTGGCGGCCTGGAAGCCGAGGTCGACGCAGCAGTCGAACACCGGCTTGGCGGCGCCGACGAGGGTCTGCAGCTGGCTGCGGGTGACATGCGGGCCGACCCCGCTGATCAGCAGGCGCTTGGCCTGGCCGTCCTCCAGCAGGCGCACGCCGGCGATGATCCGCTCGCCCGAGCCGCCGGTCAGCGCCACGATGCCGTCGGCCGGGGCGGGGTCGTCGGCGGGCGTCAAGCGGTCGACGCGCGCGGCGAAGGCCAGCAGGCCCGGTCGCCCAGACCAGCAGCACGACGAAGATCGCCGCCAGGGTCCTCATCGAGGCTAGCCCCGGATCCGCATGATCAAGGCTGCGCGCCCAGCGCCGCCATGGCGGTGAGGCGGGCGGTCACGGCGGCCGTCAGCGCGCCCAGAATGGGGAACGGCGGCGACCGCGGCGAGGTCGGTCCAGGCGATCGGCAGCAGCGCCGTCAGCTGGGTGTCGCCGGCGGTCGTCAGCTTCAAGGCCGCGGCGGCGATCGCCGCCAGCGCGGCGCCGGCGAGGCCGGCCTGGGCGGCGGAGCGCGCGAACCGCGCCTGGAACAGCCGCGCGATGTAGCCGTCGGTGGCGCCGGCCAGGTGCAGCGCCTGCACCACGTCGTGGCGGGCCGCGAGCCCCTGGCGCGTCGCGAACGCGACCACCGCGCCCAGCACCGCCACGATCAGCGCGAAGATGGCCGCGGCGATCGCCTCCGCCGCCGCCCCGGCGCGCATGATCTGCGCCGACCAGCGGCTGTGGTCGTCGACGTCGGCGTCGACGCCGTGGGCCTTCAGCGCGGCGGCGATGTCGGCGGCGCTGGCCGGCGCCTTGCGGTCGAGGTCGACGGCCACCAGCCGCGGCGTCGGCAGGTCCGGCGGCAGCGCGCCCGGCCCGATCCAGGGCGCGATCAGCGCCTGCGCCTTGGCCGCTTCCAGCGCCCGCGCCTCGGTGACGCCCCTGACGCCGGCGACGACGTCGGCCGCCCGGGCGGCGGCCTCGTCGGCGCTCTCGGTCCCCTGGGCGCGGACGATGACGGTCGCCGAGCCGGTCAGCTCGCTGCGCCAGCCCTGCGCGGCGCGGTGGCCGGCGAGCGCGCCCACCGCCGCCAGCCCGGCCAGCAGCGAGAGCGCCGCGACCACGAACAGCAGCGAAAGGTCACGGCCGTCGCGGCGCGGCAGCAGCGGCGCCGGCCACCAGCGGTTCACGTCGAAAGCCAGGCTCATAGAGCTCGTTCTGGAGCGAAGGCGGGCTGCGGCGCAAGCCGGCCGTCTTCGAGCCTCAGGGCCGGCTTGCCCGAGCGGGCCACGAGGTCGGTGTCGTGGCTGGCGATCAGCACGGTCGCCCCGACGCGGTTCAGCTCCAGGAACAGCCGCAGGATGCGAAGCCCCATGGCCTCGTCGACGTTGCCGGTCGGCTCGTCGGCCAAGAGGATGTCGGGCCGGTTGATCACCGCGCGGGCGATGGCCAGCCGCTGCTTCTCGCCGCCGGAAAGCGCCGGCGGCATCGCGTGCATGCGCTCGCCGAGGCCGACCCAGTTCAGGAGGTCGGCGACGTCGTCGCGGTAGCCGGCGGGCTTGCGCCCGGCGATGCGCGGCGCCAGCGCGGCGTTGTCGAACACGGTGAGGTGGTCGAGCAGGCGGAACTCCTGGAACACCACGCCGACCCGCCGGCGCATCAGCGGCCGGTCCTTGCGCTTCAGCAGCGCCAGGTCCTGGCCGAAGATCTCGATCCGCCCGCGCGAGGCCTCCTCGGCGAGGTAGATCAGCTTCAGCAGCGTCGATTTTCCGGACCCGGACGGTCCGGTGAGGAAGTGGAACGAGCCGCGCTCCAGCTCGAAGGAGACGTCCTTCAGCACCTCCGGCTCGCGTCCGTAACGCATGGAGACGCCTTCGAAGCGGACGGTGGGCTGCGGAGGCGCCAGGCGGCAGGGAGGTCGAGCGGCTTCCTGGACATGAGCGCCGAAATCGGCGACCTCGATAAGGGTTTGCTCGGACGTCCGATTCGGATCGCATGATACTGACCTGTCCCGAGTGCGCCACCGGCTATTTCGTCGAGGATTCGCAGATCCGGGCGGGCGGGCGGAAGGTGCGCTGCGCCAACTGCGGGGCGCGCTGGACGGCCCATCCCGAAGGGCCGCTCGAGCTGGTGACCTCGGAGGCGGAAGGCGCCGTGGCGCGCGAGCCGGCGACGGAAGCGGACGAGCCCGCGCCGATCACCGCCGAGGAGCTGCCGCGCGTCTTCCGCGACCGGGCGCAGGAAGAGCGCCGCATGCGCCAGGCGGCGATCACCGGGGTCGCCTGGGCGGCGGCGGCGGTGCTCATCGTGGCGCTGATCGCGATCGGGATCGTGTTCCGCGACGGCGTCGTTCGGGCCTGGCCGCCGACCGCCTCGTTCTATGCTGCGATCGGCCTGCCCGTGAACCCCACCGGGCTCGTCATCGAGCAGGTCCGCGCCGAGCCGTCGCTGCAGGAGGGCCATGCGACGCTGGCGGTCTCCGGCGTGATCCGCAACGTGGTCGACCGCGCCGTGATCGCTCCGCCGCTGCGGATCACCCTCGTCAACGCGCAGGGCAAGCGCGTCGCCGGCCAGATCGCCACGCTCGACAACGCGCGCATCCCGCCGGGCGAGACGCGCCACTTCGTGACCTCGATCTTCGATCCGCCCTACTCGGCGGCGAACCTGCAGGTCGACTTCGCGCTGGGCGCCGCCGCCGGCGGGCGCGCCACGCCGGTGCGCAGTCCAGCCGCGCCCATCCCGCCGCCGCCCAGCTTCACGCTGCGGGGCGCGGCCGGCAATGCGGCGGCCGCCAACACCGCTGCGCCACCGGAGCCGCAGTCGCTCCCAGCGGCCAGCGCCGCCCCGGTCAACGCCGCGCCGCCCGGCCGATGAGCGACGCGCCGCACTCGCGCCCGGACACGCTCGAGGTGCTGCTGACCGAGCGGGACGTCGACGTGCGGGTCGAGGCGCTGGCGCGGCGCATCGCGCCGCGGATCGCCGACGACGCGGTCGCCGTCTGCCTCTTGACCGGCGGTCTCTGGTTCGCGGCCGACCTGACGCGGGCGCTGGCCCGGCTCGGCCGCCACGTCGCGTTCGACGCGCTGTGGCTGGCCTCCTACGGCGACGAGCGCGCCAGCCGCGGCCGCTGCCAGGTGCGCGCCGACCTGCAGCGCCCGATGGCCGGCCGCCAGGCGCTGGTGCTGGACGACGTGGTCGACACCGGCCTCTCGCTCGGCGAGGCGGCGCGGCTGGTGCGCGACGCCGGCGCCCGCGAGGTGATCACCTGCGTCTTCGCCCGCAAGCCATGGCCGACGCCGCGGGCCATCGAGCCCGACTTCGCAGCCTGGGAGGCCCCGCCGCGCTTCCTGGTCGGCTACGGCATGGACGCCGAGGGCCGCATGCGCGGCCTGCCCTACATCGCCGCGGCGGATTAGGGCCGGCGCACTACCTTTCCGCTCTTCCCCGCGGAAGCGGGGACCCAGGCTTTTTCCGAGGCGTCGAGGTTTGAAGGAATGGAACCACGAACCTCACGAACCACACGAACAGCAGCTGCGCGCCCGAGGTTCTCGACCCGTTCGTGAGGTTCGTGAGGTTCGTGGTCAAAAACGCCTGGGTCGCCGCTTCCGCGGGGAAGAGCGGAGTGGAGGTGTCAACGCTGTGCGAACTAGGCCGAGAGCCACGCCGGCATCTGCTCGGCGGCCAGCATCGCTTCGTAGCTGGGGCGGGCGCGGATCACGGCGAACTCGGCGCCCTTGACCAGCACCTCGGGGACCAGCGGGCGGGAGTTGTACTCGCTCGCCATCGCCGCGCCGTAGGCCCCGGCGGTCATGAAGGCGACCAGGTCGCCGGCCTCCAGCGGCGGCAGCAGGCGCTCGCGGGTGAAGGTGTCGCCGGTTTCGCAGACCGGGCCCACCACGTCGTAGGGCGCCGCCGCGCCGGGCCTCGGCCGCACCGGGCGGATGTCGTGGTAGGCGTCGTACATCGCCGGCCGGATGAGGTCGTTCATCGCCGCGTCCAGCACCAGGAACCGACGGCCCTCGGGCCGCACATGCACATGGATCACCCGGGCGAGCAGCACGCCGGCGTTGGCCGCGATCACCCGGCCAGGCTCGAACGCCAACTGCACGGAAAGGCCGCGCACCGCCTCGGCGACCACCGCCGCGTAGTCGGCCGGCGTCGGCGGGTCGGGCTGGTTGAAGTAGGGCACGCCGAGCCCGCCGCCGAGGTCGAGGCGTTCGACGCTCAGCCCGTCGCCGCGCAGCCGCTCGACCAGCCCGCGCATCCGGGCGAAGGCGTCGCGGAACGGCGCAAGGTCGGTGATCTGACTGCCGATGTGGCAGGCGACGCCGAGGGGCTTGAGCGAGGCGGTGTTGCTGGCCTTGGCGTAGAGGCGCTCGGCCTCGCCGAACGAGACCCCGAACTTGACTCTCGGCGTGGCCGGTGCTGATCTTCGAGTGGCCGCCGGCGCCGACGTCCGGATTGACGCGGATGGCGATCGTCGCCGCGCGCGCCCTTCTGCGCCGCCACCTTGGCGACAGGTCGAGCTCGGGCTCGGACTCCACGTTGATCTCGGCGACGCCGGCCTCCAGCGCGAAGGCGACCTCGGCGGCGGTCTTGCCGACGCCGGAGAAGACGATCCGCGCCGGCCGGCACGCCGGCCGCCAGGGCGCGGCGGATCTCGCCCTCGGAGACGGTGTCGGCGCCGGCCCCGAGCCGGGCCAGGGTGCGCACGACGGCGACGTTTGAGTTGGCCTTCAGCGCATAGGCGATCAGCGGTTCGCCGATCTCGGGGTGCGCCTGCAGCGCGTCGCGGAAGACGGTGAAGTGCCGCTCCAGCGTCGCCGATCGAGTAGACGTAGACCGGCGTGCCGACCGCCTCGGCGATGCGGCTCAAGCGGAACGTCCTCGCAGCCGAGCTCGCCCTCCCGGAGCTCGAAGTGGTTCACTGCGGACCCTGGCCCGGGTTGGGGATGGCGCCTTGCTGCGGCGTGCCCGAGGGATAGGTGCGCTCGCCCGGGATCGGCGCGACGCTGGCCGGGTCGGTCGTGGTGTAAGGCTGGACGGCCGGGTTCTGTGGACCGGTCAGCGCCGGTTCGCAGCGGCGGCGTTGCTGGCCGCGTCGGCCTGGGCGCGCTTCTGGGCGGCGGTACTCGGCCTTGCTCTGGGCGCCCCACATCGGGCCCGGCCGGTCGAGGTCGCCCTGCTTGCCGCAGCCGCCGAGCGCAGCGAGGCGAGCTGGCGAGGCCGGCGAGGCAGAGGATGAGAGTGCGCTTCACCTGAGGATCTCCTTCCAGCGCGCGATCTCGGCGCGCACACGGTCCGGCGCCGTGCCGCCGTAGCTGGTGCGGCTGGCCGCCGACGCCTGCGGCGTCAGCACCTCGTAAACGTCCGCGGTGATCGCGAGGTTCGAGCGCCTGCAGCTCGGCGAGCGGCAGCGTCGGCCAGCTCGAGCGCCCAGCGCCTCGGCCCGCTTCACCGCCTGGCCGGCCACATGGTGCGCCTGGCGGAACGGCAGCGCCAAGCGCGCGCACCAGCCAGTCGGCGAGGTCGGTGGCGGTGGCGTAGCCGGCGCCGGCCGCGGCGGCCATCGCGGCTCGGGGTTGGCCTTCAGGTCGGCGACCATGCCGGTCATCGCCGCCAGCGCCACCTCCAGCGCGTCGAACGCCTCGAAGGCGGGGACCTTGTCCTCCTGCATGTCCTTCGAATAGGCCAGCGGCAGGCCCTTCATCACCAGGGAGAGCGCCGAGAACGCGCCGAGTATCCGGCCGGTCTTGGCCCGCGTCAGCTCCGCCGCGTCGGGATTGCGCTTCTGCGGCATGATCGACGAGCCGGTGGTGAAGGCGTCCGACAGCGCGCACGAAGCCGAACTGCGGCGTCATCCAGAGCACGATCTCCTCGGCCAGCCGCGAGAGGTTCAGCGCCAGGATCCCGGCCGCCGCCAGCGCCTCCAGCGCGAAGTCGCGCGCCGAGACGGCGTCCAGGCTGTTGGCCATCGGCTGGTCGAAGCCGAGCGCGCGGGCGGTCATCTGGCGGTCGATCGGGAACGAGGTGCCGGCCAGCGCCGCGGCGCCCAGCGGGCTCTCGTTCATCCTGGCCCGGGCGTCGGCGAACGCGGCCGGCGTCGCGGCCGAACATCTCGACATAGGCCATCAGGTGATGGCCGAAGGTCACCGGCTGGGCGCTCTGCAGGTGGGTGAAGCCCGGCATCAGCGTCGCCGCGTGGGTCTCGGCCTGGGCGAGCAGCGCCCGCTGCAGCCCGATGATCTGCTCGACCGTGCGGTCGCAGGCGGCGCGCACCCAGAGCCGGAAGTCGAGCGCCACCTGGTCGTTGCGCGACCGGGCCGTATGCAGCCGGCCGGCCGCCGGCCCGATCAGCTCGTCCAGCCGCTTCTCGACATTGAAGTGGATGTCCTCGAACTCCTCGCGGAACGGGAAGGTCCCCGGCCTCGATCTCCTGCTCGATGTCGGCCAGTCCGCGCTGGATCGCCGCCTCGTCCTCCGCGGAGATGATCCCTTGCGCCGCCAGCATGGCGACGTGCGCCTTCGAGCCCGCCAGGTCCTCGATCGCCAGGCGCTTGTCGAAGCCGATCGAGACGTTGATCGCCTGCATCAGCGCGCCGGGCTTGGCGGAGAACCGCCCGCCCCATAGTAAGTGGCCCTGGGAACGTTCCTGGGGGCGTTCCCCGGAGCTTTCCCCGGTGCGTTCCTGGGCGCCGCCTTCAGCGGGGTCGGGTTGCTCGCCCTGGGGGTCGCCCTCGGAATCGGAGGTCTTGCGCGGCATGGAAGTGGTTCGATCTCGCGGACGGGCGGCCCGCGCCCTCATGGCCGGGGCAGGCTTGGCCGCGGCTCTATACGTCATCCCCGGCTGCACTTCCAAACCCGGCAATCCCAGCGACCTGAAGAGCCTGGCGACCGGCCAGATGAAGAGCCTGACGGTCGACGCCCAGCCGTCGGCCGCGCCCACGACGCCGTTCACCGACGCCGCCGGCAAGGTCGCACACGCTGGCCGAGTTCAAGGGCAGGGCGGTGGTGGTCAACCTCTGGGCCACCTGGTGCGGCCCTTGCGTCGAGGAGATGCCGACCCTGGCCAAGCTGGCGGACGAGACGCACGGCCAGCCGGTCGCCATCGTGCCGATCAGCCTCGACCGCGATGAGGACCGCGCCAACGCCGAGGCCTTCATCGCCAAGCGCGCGCCGTTGCCGTTCTACAACGACCCAAAGTTCGCGCTCGCCTATGCCGTCAAGCCGCCGGCCCAAGGCCTGCCGACGACGCTTCTGATCGATGCGACGGGCGCGGTGCGGGCCAGGGTTCCGGGCGGCGCCGACTGGTCCGGACCCGATGCGCTGCGCGTGGTCGAGGCGCTGGAAAAGACCCGCTAAGGCTGCGCGCGCCGCCGGGTTTCGGGTTGACCGTGACAATCTGGCGTGCGCATTTCGGGCTACAATCCGTGCTTTGGGCCTGCAGACGATCGCGCCCGCGAAGTACCCTCGGGCGCCTCGCCGGAACCGAAGAAGCCGCTTCCCAGACGTCAGGCGATTGTGCGTGGCCCCTTTTCTCGAAGGGAGGTCGGGGTTCGCGCGGAAGGGCGTAAGTCAAGGAGAGCAGAGGCGACATGGCCAACGGCACCGTCAAATGGTTCAATTCCGCCAAGGGGTACGGCTTCATCCAGCCGGAAGATGGCGGAAAGGACGTATTCGTTCATATCAGCGCCGTTGAACGGGCGGGGCTGCGGGGTCTTAACGAGGGCCAGAAGGTTGAATACGAACTGCAGGCCGAGCGGGGACGCACGGCCGCGGTCAATCTCAAGGCTCATTAGAAAAACCCACACATTCGAGTAGCTTGGGCGGGCGCCGACTCGGGACCAGAGTCGGCGCCCGTCGGTGTTCTTGGCGGGGGAAGTCGCTGATGACCGATCCGCGCGTTCTCGAGCCCATCGCGGCGCGAGGCTGGCCTGCCGCCGAAAGCGACAGGATGGGCGGCTGGCGCCTGCACGCATCGGCTGGCCAGTCCGGCCGCATCAACACCTGCTGGCCGCTCGACGCGCCCGACCGCGACACCGAGGCGGCGATCGCGGCGGCCGAGGGCTGGTACGCGCGCCGCGGTCTTGCGCCGCGCTTCAAGATCGTCGAGGGCTGCAGCCATCCGCCCGATCTCGCCGAGCGACTGGCCGCGCGCGGCTATGCGCCCCGCACCCCGACCCTCACCATGGTCGGGCCGCTGGCGGGCGAGCCCGATCCCGACGCCGCCATCGCGACCGAGCCCGACGACGCGTTCCGGCGCGTGTTCGCCGACCCGGCGTTCGGCGCCGACGCGGACGCCCGCGAGCGGCTGGAGGCGCTGGCGCGCATCCCCAGCCCACGCGGCTTCGCGCTGATCCGGATCGACGGGGCGCCGGCGGCGGTCGGCGCCTGCGCGATCGAGCACACGTGGGCCGGGATCATGGGCATGCGGACGGCGCCCGCCTTTCGCCGCCGCGGCCTGGCGCGGCGTATCTTCCGCACACTGACCGCCTTCGCCGCCGCCTCGGGCGCTGGGCAGGGGTACCTGCAGGTCGACCAGGACAACGCCTCCGCCATCGCCCTCTACGAGGCCGAAGGCTTCGCCGCGAAATACCTCTACCGCTACTGGGTGAAGGACTAGGCCCGGAGCGAGCTACGGCTCGACCTGGACCAGCCGCTCGCTCACCGCCGCCAGCAGGATCTCGTGGGCTCGGTCGACGATCTCGTCGAGCGAAGGGGTCTTGGCAAGCATGGCCCGGGCGCGGGCGACGATCGCGTCGCGGCTGGGGACCTGCGGCAGATGCATGGCGGCCAGGATCTCGCTGGAGCGGTTCTGGGCGCGGGCGAGGCTCGCCTGGAGGGCGGCGAGCTCAGGGCCGTGCAGGGCCGCAGCGATGGCGCTGGCGATGGGCTCGGGATTGAAGCGCGTCGCCAGCTGTTCGGCCGCCCGTTCGATCACCCGGGCGCCAAGCCGCTGCTCGCCGCGCACCAGCGATGGCGGCGGCAGCTTCAGGTCCCACACCACACCGACCCACGACAGCGCGCGCAGGATGTAGAAAGTGAAGTCCGCCTCCCACCAGCGGAAGCCCTGGCGGACGCTCGACTGGCAGGCGTGGTGGTTGTTGTGCCAGCCCTCGCCCATCGTCATCAGCGCCAGCAGCCCGTTGTTGCGGGAATCGTCGCCGGTCACATAGCGCCGCGAGCCATGCACATGGGCGAGCGAGTTGATGCAGAAGGTGGCGTGGTAGACCAGCACCGTGCTCCACAGGAAGCCGACCACCAGGCCCGACCAACCGGCGAGCAGAAAGCACCCAAAGCCGACGAGCGTGGCAGGGACCAGCTCGAACCGGTCCAGCCACATCAGCTCCGGAAAGCGCGTCAGGTCGCCCACGCGCACCAGGTCGGTCTTCGTGTGCCTGGCGTCGAAAATCCAGCCCACGTGGGCATAGAAGAAGCCCTGTTGCTTCGGCGAATGGGCGTCGAGCGGCGTGTCGGAATAGAGATGGTGGCGGCGGTGCATCGCGGCCCACCAGAGCACGCTGTTCTGCGCCGAGGTTTGGGAGAGAAACGCCAGCACGAACTGAAAGGCGCGGCTGGTGGAAAACGCCCGGTGCGAGAAGTAGCGGTGGTAGCCGGCGCCGATCGCGAAGATGCGCAGCCAGTAGAGCCCGACGCAGAGGGCCAGGGCCTGCCAGGTGACGCCGGTCCAGAACGCCGCCAGGCAGGACAGGTGGACCAGGACAAAGGGGACTGCCTGCGCATGGACGATGGCGGGGGGGCCGGCGCCGTCGACGTGGTCGTCCGTAGACATGGAATCACTGTCCCTTGGGCGGTGCGTGCAGCGCCGCCTGTCGACGCGTCCCCCTCACTCTCCGCAAGCAGGCGCGCCGTGCTGCCTTCGGAGTGGCTGTGGGCGGAGGGAAGCGCTTATCGCGGCCAGCGCGCCAAGACAATTGCTTGTGGCCATGAGTTGCTGGCTCGAATCGCCCGAGCGGGCTCTTACGCTGAGTCTCGCTCCCAAGCGCAACGCCGAACCAGGGGCGATCGTTCGCCGGCCTGTCGACGAACCTAGAACCCCAGCTCCGCACGAAGCTGCGCCGCCCTCACGCCGCGCTGGCGGATCGCGCGCAGCGTCTCGGCGCGATCGCGCTTGGCGAGGCGACGGCCGTCTGGCCCGACGATCAGCCGGTGGTGCCGATAGCGGGGCTCGGGCAGGCCCAGCAGCGCTTGCAGCAGGCGCTGGATGTGCGTCGCCTCGAAGAGGTCCTGGCCGCGCACCACCTCGGTGATCTGCTGCCGCGCATCGTCCACCACGACCGCGAGGTGGTAGGCGACGCCGACGTCCTTGCGCGCCAGGACCACGTCGCCGGCCGGCCCTGCGTCGACCGCGATCCGCCCGTGCTCGCCGGCCGGCCCTTCGCCCGCTTCCATGAACGTCAGCGGCCCAACGGCACGCTCCGCCGCCGCAAGGTTGAGGCGCCAGGCGAACGGTTCGCCTGCCGCCAGCCGCGCGGCCTCTTCGCCGGCAGGCAGCGGCTGGCCCCGGTAGCCTTCCGGCGCGCCGTGCGGGGCGCTCATCATCTCGTCCAGGATCTCTTTGCGGGTCTTGAACGAGCGGTAGACGAGGCCGCGCGCCCTGAGGGCCTCCAGCGCGGCCAGATAGTCCGCCAGGTGCTCGGACTGCCGGAGCACCGGCCGCTCCCACGCAAGGCCCAGCCAGGCCAGGTCCTCGAGGATCGCCGCCTCGTAATCAGGGCGGCAGCGGGTGAAGTCGATGTCCTCGATGCGCAGCACGAAGCGGCCGCCGGCCTGTCGGGCGGCCTCGAATGCGGTGAGGGCGGAAAAAGCGTGCCCCTTGTGCAGCAAGCCCGTGGGGGAGGGGGCGAACCGGGTGGCGTAGCTCAGTGCTTGGGACCGCGTGCCTGAAAGGTGCCGAAGTGGCGCAGCACGCCGCGCAGGAAGGCCTCCTCGCCGCCCATCGCCGCCTTGAGCGCGGCGAACTCCTTGAAGTTGGCCATTTCGGCGAGGCCGTGCACCGCGCACCAGGACGCAACGGTGGCCAGCTGCAGCTCCAGCTCGTCGTTCGGGTCGGCGCCGGCGGCGACCAGCGCGCGCTGCACTTCATTGTAGCCGGTGTCGCCGTCCTTATCGTGTTCCGGCATCGAGGTGCGGTCGCGCGAAGTGTCGTACATCAGCCGGTAGAGCGCCGGGTTGTCGCGCGCGAACTTCACGTAGGCGAGCCCGATGGCGTTCAGCGCCGCCTCCGGGTGGGTGCAGCAGCGCCGCGCCTCGGCGATGGCGTTCGACATCGCCTCCCAGCCGCCCACCGCGACGGCTTCCAGGAGCTCGGTCTTGTCCTTGAAGTGATGGTAGGGCGCGGCCGGGCTGACGCCGGCCTCGCGGGCCACGGCGCGCAGCGACAGGGCCGCCGCGCCTTCCGCCTCAAGTATGCGCCGCGCGGCCTCCACCAGCGCGCGGGACAAATCCCCGTGGTGGTAGGGGCGGGCTTGGGCGCTTCCAGTTTCTCTCATTGCGATCACCGTAAAACTTTATCCGAACGGTGTAAAGATGATGTTGACACCGTTCAGATGGTGACCTATCTAAGCACTGTCCAGATCGGACACCCCCGCTCCCCCGGGGTCCAAAACCAAGTTCTAAGGAACCTTGTCATGTCTCTCGCTCAAGCTTTCGAACGCGCCCTCGACCGGGCGATCGTCTCGATCACCGTCCTGCTCGGCCTGGCGCTCGCCGCCGGCACCGCTCTCGTCGGCGCCTAAGGACGCCTCACTGTGAATGGGCCGAAGCTTCGAGGAGCGGCCCCTTAAGTCCCGCTCCTCGAACGCGCCCTTTCCCGGCGGCTGACGGGCTTACATGCCCGCGCCGCCCGCCGTCATGAGACGGCCAGACCCCCAAAACGTTCCTGTAAATTCGATCCGCCGGCCGGCCGGTGCGCCGGCCGCCGCGGGCGGGCCGCGTCAGGCCGCGTCGATCAGCGGCTTCAGCCGCGCCCCGGCGTCCGGGACCTGCGCCTTCAGGCGCTCGACCAGCGCCCGTCCGGCCGCGCTCAGCGGCCCGCCGCCGAGCCGCCCGATCAGCCAGTCGGCCTCCGCGTCAGTGATCGGCGCGGCCGCCGCCTCGTCCGCTTCCATCTGCGTTTCGGCGTCCTGCCATTCGCGCCGTTCGTCCTCGCCCGGATGGAAGATGTCGTCCCTCGCGCCGCTTAAATTCGGCTTGCCCGCCATCGACTTGAAGAAGTCGAAGAGGCTCGGCCGGCTCGCCAGCCACGCTTCGCCGGCCTGCGCAGCCTCGCGGCTCTCCACGTGGAAGGGACTCACGGCGGTCAGCGCATCGTCGACGGCCTGGGCGAAGAAGGCGGGCCACGACGGATCGGCGTTCGCCCCGCAGGCCGCATCGATATCGAAGAGGGCGTCCGCCTCTTCGCGGGTGACCCCGATATTGCCCTCGCTGGCGCCGGCGAACACCAGGCGGCGCAAGAGCGCCACGTCGTCCGCCGCCAGCCGGCCGGCCGCGATCATCGCCGCCTTGACCTTGCCGAGCACGAACGCTTCGAGGCTCTCGGGCGCGCCGGACGCCGTTTCCAGCACGCGCACCAGCGCCTCGATCCCGCCGCCCTTGGTCAGCGGGCCGCTGCAGGCCGACGTCAGCCAGGCGGCCTTGGCGTCGTCGACGTAGTCTTCGGGATCCTGCTGGTGGACGACGTAGTCGACCATCGCATCGGCGATGAAAGCGCCCCACTCGGGCCCGCAGTCGCTCACTGACTGGTCGAGCGCGATCAGCGCCTCGACGTCCTCGCGGGCCACCTGCGGCGCGCCGTAGACCTCGCCGCGCATGGCGAGCACGTCGTCGGCGGTGATGCGTCCGGCCGCTTTGACGCGGCCGACCATGTCGGAAAAGGCGGGATTCATGGGCTTTCTGGGCTCCCAGGCCTCGTGATCTTGCCGCCTCACTAGCGCAAAACCGGTTACGCGCCGCCTAATCGGCCCCTTGCCGTCATCGTGGTGTCGTGGAATCTCCCTTAAGGACGCGGCCTGGAAGCCCCGTGATTCTGTTTTTGACCCAGGCTGCAAGGAGGCGTGTCTTCAGTCCTGGCGTAAGGTCCATCGAAGGTTGCGAGCCCGAGGAGCCCGGTCATGCAGGTGCTTAGCCGCCTGCCGTCGGGCTGGCCCGCGCTGGTGCTCAACGCCGACTATCGGCCGCTGAGCTACTATCCGCTGTCGCTGTGGCCCTGGCAGGAGACCATCAAGGCGGTGTTCCTCGGCCGCGTCGACGTGGTCTCGACCTACGACAAGCTGATCCACTCGCCGTCGTTCCAGATGCCGCTGCCCAGCGTCGTCTCGCTGAAGCAGTACGTCACCCAGGACCGGCCGCCGGCCTTCACCCGGTTCAACGTCTTCCTGCGCGACTCCTTCAGCTGCCAGTACTGCGGCTCGGGCGACGAGCTGACGTTCGACCACGTCACGCCGCGCTCGCGGGGCGGGCGCACCACCTGGGAGAACATCGTCACCGCCTGCGCCAGGTGCAATCTCGGCAAGGGCGGGCGCACGCCCCGCGAGGCGCACATGCATCCGCACCGCGCCCCGCACCGCCCGAGCATGTACGAGCTGCAGGACCACGGCCGCAAATTCCCCCCCAACCACCTCCACGAAAGCTGGCTCGACTACCTCTACTGGGACATCGAGCTGGAGGCGTAGGGCGGCGATGGCGGCGCCACATCTTAGTGCGCCGTCAACGTAATTCCTCGCCGCCCGCCCCCGCCCGATGGCGGCCTCGTCCGTAAACCTCACCGCAAAGCGACCGTAAACAACGGGCCCCGACCGTGACCCGCTCGCCCGACATGGCGGCCTGCCGACCCGGAGGCCGCCGCGTCCGTAAACCGCAAAACGACCGTTAATAACGGCGCCCTGATCGTGGCCCCGCCCGCCCGGCCCGATCCACCCGCACCAACCGCGCCCTTGCGGCGGAAAGCCGGCTCCATCCATCCCGAGAAACTCCATGTCGTGGCTCGTCACGACGCCGCGAGCGGGACCATCCGCTACCCACAGCGCCGGCCCTGACCGTTACGCTACTAACGGTGATTTGTCAAGCTGCGGCGGGCGCCCGGCGCTACGTCTGGAGCTGAACGCTGCTGTTCATCGACGCGACCCGGCGACGTTACAATTGCGACGCAGACCTTCGACCCGGTGGGACGGCTTGCCACGAACGCGGTGAACGGCAGCTCGGCGTCCGGCCTGTGGGACGGCGCCGACCAGATCGGGCTCTCCGAGAGCGGGGCCCTGGTCAAACGCATCGTGCCGAGCGGGCTCTTCGACCGCGCGCCCGCCGTGATGTACGACGGCGCCGGGACGGGCAGCGTGAGCTGGTATCATCCGGACCATCAGGCCTCGCGCATGAACCAGTCCGACGCCAGCGGCAGCAACAACGCCAGCACGCTCGGGTATGACCCCTACGGCGAGCCGAGCACCTGGGGCTCGTTCTCGCGCTACACCGGCCAGTGGGGGCTGACGCCGGTGCTCATCTACGACGACCGCGCCCGCGACTACGACCCCAACCTCGGGCGCTTCCTGCAGACCGACCCGCTCGGCCTGGCGACGGGGCCGAACCTCTACGCGTATGCGGGGAACGATCCCGTGAACTTGGTGGACCCAAAAGGATTGTCGAGTGATCCGTGTTCAGGACAGGGCAACAGCATCGGCGCTGGCCCATGCGTTGGTCCCATAGACATACATGGACAGCCGCGCCAAGCGCCGCCGCCAGCGCCGCATCAACTTGACATTCACGTCATGAATGGCTCCGACGCCCTTAGCGCGGTCTTCAATGGTGGCCCGCCGCTTAATCCCGTATTTCAGGCGCAAAGAGCTAGGCCCTCCTGCCATACGGTTTTGCCGAACGGCAAGACCGTTCAGCAAACGGTGCAGGATGACATCTCGAAGATAAATCAGGAAGTCGGCAACCCGCGGGACGGGGAAGATCCGCAAACGTATCTAGCACGTGTGAGTACCGCCTTCGCGAGTCACGTTGGGCCTCGAAGCGAGATAGATTTCAAGAATCAACCTCACAATGGTCAGGATGCAGCGTTCTTGGCAGACGCGGGCAATTTCGCCTATGGCGCAGTTGCTGCCGGGGTCGACCTTCCTCAATGGGTAGCTGAGGCGGGTGCGGGAGCGTACGCGCTGGCAAACGGGAAGCCGGGACCGCATTTCCTCTTCGAAGACGATAGCGCCTCGAACAACTTGGCTAACGGCTACGCTACAGGCGGATGCTAATAGAGTGAGAGCATCGGAAGCGCAATTTCGTAGATTTTATTTGAGGGCGGTTGTGCTAGCGGCGCTGGTCTTCGCTTTGGGCCATGCGATTCGCCTTCTATTGATCGCAAGCGGCGGCCGACCCTTACCGAGCTATAGCTTCACAGGGTTTTTCCTGTTGATCCCCTACGTCGCCGTCGAAGGAATAGTGTTCTTTGTTATCGGAAGCATTGTGGCCTATCTTCCTGCCCGAGCTTTCGCCGAATTTATTGAGCGGACTCAGAAGAATTTCGTGGTCAGGTGTGTCCTGATTGGTCTTGTGCTAGGTAGTGTTGGCCTGCCCCTGTGCGCGGCTCTGCCGTTCCTCGTCTTTCCACCTCCAGACGGACCGACGTTCTTAGAGAGATGCCGCGAATTCGGCCCGCCGATGGTCTTTGCCGGCGCTGTTGGCGGGTTTTGGTATGGCCGCTGTGTGCAGCGCGCGGGAAATCACGGCAGCCGCCGATCAATTCTCTTAGACAATTTGCCTGGCGGCGGGCCGAACCTCTAAGCGTAAGCGAAATACGGTGACAGTGCACTCTAGTGACCGCGAGCAGCGGTTTCGCCGCCGCTTCCGACGCCGCGGTCAGTGTCGCGAGCCAGGCCGTCGGCGCACTTGCGAGCCGCGTTGATGAGGGCCTTGATGGCCACGGTCTCGGCGACCCCACGGTTGGTGATCGCCGAATAGGTCAGTTCGGCAGCCCAGTCGCAGGGCACCTCGGCGAGCGCGCCCGCCTCGATGTGGGGCCTCAGCACGAACCAGGGCGCGATCAGGACGGCGTGACCCGCCGCCACGATCGGCAGCACGGCGTCGAAGCAGTTCGACTGGTAGAACGACACCCACTCGGGCTCGCCGAGCGCCGTGGCGTGCGCGGGCAGAAGCCCGCAAGTGCGGTGTTCGCGCAGATCATCGAGCGACACCTGGTTCATTCTCGCGAGCGGGTGGTGGGGCGCGGCCGCCACGGCCAACGTCGTGGTGAAAACGTCGACAAGATCGAGCTGAGGATCGCTCGCGCCAGACGTACGGCCCGCGAACACGAGGTCGACCTGTCGCGTCTCCAGCAACTGCATGAGCCGGTGGCTCGGGGCGATCTCGAATTGCAACCGAACCTCGGGCAACGTTTCGGCCGCCGCGAGGGCGAAGCGCGGGAGGAAGCCGCTGTTGAGCGCGCTCGCAATGCCGATCCGCACGCGCGACGGCTGGCCGCCGGCGATCAGCGTCAGGTCCACCCGGAGGCTCTCGGTCTCCTCGATCAGACGTCGCGCCCGTTCGGCGACGAGCTGTCCGGATGGAGTGAGCCGCGAACCGCGCGACGACCGCTCGATCAGCGTGACCTTCAACTCGTCCTCGAGCCGCGCGATGCTCTTGGAAAGACTGGACTGTGCGATGCCGAGCCGGTCGGCAGCCCTGGCGAAGCTTCCCAGATCATGGATCGCCAGGACCTGGCGCAAACGCGAGATGCGGAGCATCGCTATCGCCTGAAGCTATAGCCCGCACAGAACATACCCCTACTCGACCCGGGCGCAATGGCTAAGGTTGACGTGGGGATCATCGTTGCTGGCCGCTGGGCGGCTGGCGCCGCGCTGGGGGGACTTCGCTGCGCACCTTCAAGGTGTTGCTGAGCCATGAGCGCCTCGCCACGCCATCGTTGCACCTCGTCACGGCGGTCAACGAGGCGATGGCGCAAGAAATCGCGGACGAACTGATGGACAACTCGCCGGACTACATCGGCGTGGAGGTCTGGGAGGGCGATCGGCGAGTCTACCTCAGGGGAACAGTCGCGGGGGGCGACGCGGGCTCCGGCGCGGGAAGCTGCCGGGGCCCGCGGTGATCTCAGACGAGCCTCCCGGCCCTGTGGATGGGCTGCCTCCGCAGCCGGGACTCAGCCGTTCGCCGACCTGACCGGAAACAGCGAGCGCGGGATGCGCACGTGCGCGCCCTGACGGCCGTCGACCACCTGGGTCACGGCGAAGTCGGCCGCGACGCTCATCAGCGAATAGGCGTCGTCGCGCGAAAGGCCGACGTGCTCGTGCAGCAGGCCCAGCATGTCCAGCGCGGCGTTGCGGGTGGCGACGTTGAGGTCCTCGTCGAAGCCGTGCACGATCCAGTAGCTTCGGCGTTTCCAGCAGCGGCCCGGGGAAGCTGAAGTCGCGGCGAAGCACGATCTGGAACAGCACGTTCAGCGAGGCTTCGATGGCGGTGCCGGAGATCTCGCCATCGCCCTGGCTGACGTGCGGGTCGCCGATCGAGAACAGCCCGCCGTCGACCTGCACCGGGTAGTACATCACCGCGCCGGCGCCGATCCGCCAGTTGTCGATGTTGCCGCCGTGCGCGCCCGGCGGGATCGTGCTGACGCGGCCCTTGACGTCGATGGCGACGCCGGCGGTGCCGAGGTGCGGGCGCGCCGGCACCCGCACGCCGGCCAGCGCCGGCTGGCGGTCGCAGGCCGGGCAATGGGTGATCGTGCCCGGGACAGGTACTTGCCGGGGAAGTCGTAGGCGTAGAGCGCCTCGGCCTGGTTGGCGTTCGGATCGAGCGCGTAGATCGTGACCCGCTCCTTCTCGCCGAACTCCTTGTAGAGGTAGCCCCAGTTGGCGGCGAGGTTGGAGCCGTAGTTGCAGCGGGGCGTCATCGCGCAGATAGCGCACCTCCAGCATGTCGCCGGGCCGCGCGTCCTCGACGAAGATCGGGCCGGTCATGATGTGGACGCCGGGGTTGCGGTCGCTTTCGGGGATCCGCGGAAGATCGCCGTGACCGCCTCGTCCATCATCAGCTCCGGGCGCATCGCCGGCGTGATGGGTGATCGCCTCGGCCTGGATAAGGTCGCCGCTCTTGACGCTGCAGCGCCGGCGCCAGCGCGGCGTCGAAGTAGCCCCAGTGCACGGTCTTCGGTGTCGCCTTCAGGTGGTGCAGGGCGCCCAGGCGGCGTGTCCGGGCGGCTTTCGCCGTCTTCGCAGATGAAGGGCATGAGACGGTCCTCCCGAGTGTCGATCGCGGGCCGAAGGTTAGCCGCGCCGGCGCCACAGGTCTCGCGTCGGCCCGCTCTGAGGCGGTCGACGCGCGTTCGCGGACGGTTTCCTGGGCGCCGTGCTCGCGCTTCGGCCGCAAGCTCCGCCCACGCGGCGCAAATGAAGAGGCGGACCTGGTGCAAGACTACGCGGACGCGCCGGCCTACCTTAGGTCTGCACGACTTCAGATCAGCGCACTTGCGGCGTCAGGAATTCGCCCATGGCCACCGCGGTCCAGGTCCGCACCCGCCCCCTGAAGCCGGGCTTCGGCGCCGAGATCCTGGACGTCGACCTGCAGCACGCCGACGACGCCACTTTGGACGCGGTGGTCGACACGTTCCACAAGCACGGCGCCATCCTGCTGCGCGATCAGACGATGACGCCGGCGGATCTGACGGCCTTCGTGGCGCGCTTCGGCGAGCCCGAGGATCACACGTTGAAGGAGTTCACCGTCGCGGGCTACCCGAAGGTCTACCGGCTGTCGAACAGGTCGTCGACGGCAAGCCGATCGGCGCCCACAACGACGGCGTCGGCTGGCACACCGACTATTCCTACAAGGCCGAGCCGGTGATGGCGACGATGCTCTACGCCGTCGAGGTGCCGGCCGGAGGGCTCCGACACGCTGCTGGCCGACTGCGTCGCCGCCTGGAACGCGCTGCCGCCGGAGCGGCAGGCGAGGTCGACGGCCTGATCCTGCACCACTCCTACCAGCACTTCATGGCGACGCGCGAATACGGCGCGCGTGAGCTGAGCGAGGAGCTGAAGGCGGAGAACCCCGACGTCTATCACCCGCTGGTCCGCACCCATCCGGCCGACGGGCGCAAGGCGCTCTGGCCCTCCACCGGCACGGTGATCGAGGTGGTCGGGCATGCCCAACCCGCAGGGGCTGGAGCTGGTGCAGGAGATGGTGGACTTCGTGATCCAGGACCGCTTCGTCCATCGCCACAAGTGGCGCGTTGGCGACATCCTGATGTGGGACAACCGCTGCACGCTGCACACCGGCACGCTGTACGACGACACCAAGTACATCCGCGAGATGCACCGGCTCTGGGTGCGCGGCGACCGCCCCTCTAGGACGTGGCCAACTGGCTGATCACGGGCGTCTCCAGCGGGCTCGGCCGCGCGATCGCCGAGGCGGCGCTCGCGCGCGGCGACAAGGTCGCCGGCACGTCCGACGGGAGGCTGATCGCGCTGGCGTTCGAGGCGCTGGCGCCCCGGGCCGCGCGCGCGGCTATCTCGCCGACATGGCCGACGAGGCGAGCGTGCGCACGCGCCGTCGACCGGGCCGAGGCCGATCTGGGCGGCATCGACATCCTGGTCGGCAACGCCGGCTACGGCCTGGTCGGCGCGGTCGAGGAGGCGAGCCTCGCCGAGATCCGCGCGCCAGTTCGAGGTCAACGTGTTCGGCCCGATCGCCGCGATCCAGGCGGTGCTGCCCTACTTCCGCCGGCGGCGTCGCGGGCACGTCATCACCATCACCTCGGTCAGCGGCGTCGCCGCCTGGGCCGGCACAGGCATCTATTGCGGCAGCAAGCATGCGCTCGAGGGCGTCACCCAGACGCTGGCGCAGGAGGTCGCGGAGTTGGGCGTGAAGGTGACGAACGTCGAGCCGGGCGGCATGCGCACCGACTACGCCGGGCGCTCGCTGGTGCGTCACGCAGCGCCAGATCGCCGACTACGACGGCGCGGCGCGCAACGCCCAGCGGATCCTGGGCGACCACGCCGGCCACGAGCCCGGCGACCCGGCCAAGGTGGCGGCGGCCATCCTGGCGATCGCCGGCACCGACGACCCGCCGCTGCAGCTGCTCCTGGGCGCGGACGCGGTGCTCTACGCCACCCGCCAGATCGCGGCGTTCCAGAGCCGAGATCGGCCGCTGGGCGCCGCTCAGCCTGTCGACAGGGTTCGACTACGCGGCCCGTCAGCGACCCGGTCAGCGCCTCGATCATACCGAGCACCTCGTCGGTGCGGCGCACGTCGGCGAAGTTGAGGCGCAGGTTCAGCAGCGCGGCGTTGTGCTCGGCGTCGGTGACGGCGGCGGTGGCGTCGGCCACGACGATCACCTTGTAGCCGGCCATGTTGGCCTCGCGCGCGGTGCTCTCGCAGCAGCAGTTGGTCAGCGTGCCGGTGATCGACGATCATCGCGATCCCCAGCCGCTCCAGCGTGTCCGGCAAGGCGCCCGCGGGGCAGGAAAAGGCGCCGTAGCGAAACTTGTCGAGGACGATGTCGGACGGCGGCGACGTCCATCTCGCGGATAGAGCGCGTGGCCCGGACGCGCCGGCCGTGAGCGCGGCCATGCCCGGCGCCGACGCCCGGCCTAGCGGATCGTACTGCCAGTCGGGCGGCGCGCAGCGGCGGCTCGGCGCGTGTAGGTCTGGCGCGTCCAGATCACTGGCGCGCCGGCCGCGCGCATCGCCTGGCTGAGCGCGTTCACGCGCGGGACGATATCGCGGGCGTGGGCGTTGCCGTAGGCCTGGTCCTCGGCGAGGAAGGCGCTCTGCATGTCGATGTTGACCAGCGCCGTGCGGCCCGCCTCCAGCGCGGGGAAGTCGTTCAGCGCCGCGCCGCGCTCGACCGCCCAGCGCGGCAGGCGGATGCGTGTGCATCGACCGCTCAGGCCGCCGCGCGGGCTGTCTCGGCCGTCGTCGAACACCACGCTGGTCATGCCGAGCGAGCCGTGCTCGATCCGGTCGTTGACCAGCCGCACGCCGTCGCCGGGCAGGCGGGCGCCGAGGACATAGAGCAGCGGCCAGAAGTGCTCGGGCGTCGGCGCGGCGCGGCGGGCGTCCTCGCCAAGCGCGGCGAAGTCGGCCACGCGCTGCGGCTCGTCCTTCAGCGATGGCGTCGCTGATCTCGCCCAGGAACCGCGCCGACCAGTCGAAGGGCGCGCAGTCGCGGTCGCCCCAGTTCATGGCCGACAGATTGTGCACGATATTGCCGGTGCCCATGATCAGCACGCCCTCGTCGCGCAGCGGCGCCAGCTTGCGGCCGATCTCGAGCCGCTCGGCCGGCGCCAGCGTCACGTCCAGGCTGAGCTGGACCACCGGAATCGTCGCGCCTGCGGATAGGCCTTCACCAGCACCGACCAGGTGCCGTGGTCGAGACCCCACTCGGCGCGTGTCCAGCTGGACCGGCGTCGGCGCCAGCAGCTCGGCGACGCGCGCGGCCAGCGCCGGGTCGCCCGGCGCGGGGTACTGCATGTCGAACAGCGCCTTCGGGAACGAGGCGCCGAAATCGTGGATCGTCCGGGGACGGTGCATCGCCGTGACCGCGGTCCCGCGCGTCTCCCAGTGCGCCGAGATGGCCGAGGATCGCGCGCGGGCGGGGCATCGCCGCGGCGATCGTCGGCCCAGGCGCGGCTGGTCGTCGTTGGTCTCCAGCGCGATCATCGGACTGCCGTGTCCGAAGAAGACGGCGGGCATGCGGCTCATCGGATCAGCTCGCCATTTGCGCGGCCCGCGGCCTTGCGCAGGCCGCCTTCGCCTTGCTCGCCGCCGCCCAGGCGGCGCGGTAGCGCGGCACCAGCCAGTTGTTGAACTGGCCCTGCGCGCCCTCCTGCCAGGAGTAGCGGCCGCGCCGGGCGAAGCGCGAGCGCAGGCCGACCTGCACCAGCGAGTCGACGTGCATGTCCTGGGCGATGATCTTGCCGGCGCTGGTCATGATCATCTCGAGCCGGTGCGGGAAGGCGCGGATCGTCCATGGCGCCCGGCGCGACCAGGACGCCGGTGTCCTGCTCCATCGTCTCCGGCCCGGTGGCGCGCAGGATCAGGTAGATGACCAGGTCGCTGGTCAGCACCAGCGACAGCGTCGGCGGCACGTTGGCGAAGGTCATCCGGCCGCGGTCGGCTCGGCGGTCAGCTTCGGGAAGACCGGCAGCACCGCGCGCTGGGTCGGGTTGAAGCTGGCGTCCGGATGCAGGGTGCCGTTGAAGCGCAGGAAGCCGGCGTCCGCCGGGTCGGAGTCGGGGAAGGTGGCCAGCTCGCTCGGCACGAAGTCGTGCAGCGGACCCTGGTGCAGCTTGTTGGCGTGGTAGCCGTCGTTGTTGTTCTCGAACATCACCTTCCAGTTCCAGGCGAACTGGCCGGTCATGGTCGGTGGCGCTCTCGGCGTTGGCCAGGTCGTAGCCGGCGATGGCCTCGGCGACGCTTGGCCAGGCGCGGCGCCAGCGGCGGCGCGTCCGCGTCGAAGTTGATGAAGAGGAAGCCGAGCCAGGTCTCGACCTTGAACTGCGGCAGCCGGACCGACGTCTTGTCGAAGCCGCAGGTGCGCTCCATCGCCGGCGCGTTCACCAGCCGGCCGTCCAGGCCGTAGACCCAGTGGTGGTAGGGGCAGACGAAGCCGCGCGTGTTGCCCTTGCCCTCGGCGACCAGCATGGCGCGGTGCTGGCAGACCGACGACATGGCGCGCACCACGCCGTCGCGGGCGCGGGCCACCACGATCGGCTCGCCGATGATCTGGGTCGTGAAGTAGTCGCCGGGCTGCCTTGACCCAGTCCTCGCGACCGACGCAGAGCCACTCGTGATTGAAGAGCGCCTCCTTCTCGAACTCGTAGAAGGCCGCGTCGGTGTAGCAGGCCGGCGGCAGCGTCTCGGCGACATCGAGGCCGCCCAGCGAGCTCTCCACGCTGTCGAAGAAGGCGTCGGTCAGAATGGTAGGCGGCACGGAGCCCTCCATCGGTCGCGGCGATTTAGCGGCGGCAGGGGCGCTGCGTCTTGCCCGACGACGCATCAAAGTCTTGCGCGACGCCCTTCGCATCTTAGGCGGTGGCGGCCCGGCTTGCCACGTAGGCGCGCCAGCCGCCCAGCGCTGTGATGTCCTCGGCGCCCGTCGAGCGCCCTCGGCTCGGCGACGAAGCCCTTCACGTCGGTTCCGTCCTCCAGCGTGAGGTCCCGATCGCGAGCGGCGGCGGGACTTCGGCGACGAAGCCGCCGAATGCGGCGACGTCGAGTTCGTAGACCTCGACCTCGATCGAGGCGCCGCCTTCGCCGACGTGGACCAGCGCGGGCTTCGGGGGCGTGGCGTTCGCCATCGCATAGAGCCGATAGGTCGGCGCGGTGCGGCAGCGCCTGGACCAGGCGCGCGTCGCGTGACGTGAGCTGCCAGTGCAGCGGCATCGCCGCCAGGTGCGCGCCGACGACGGCGAGCTTCACCTTCGGCGTGACGCCGGCGATATCGAGCGGCGGGGCCTCGGGCATCGGCAGCGGTCTCCTCGTAGCGGCGGGCGAAGATCGAGCAGCGCACGATCGGACCAGGCCGGGCCGATGAGGCTGACGCCGAACGCCGTGGCGTTGTCCCGGAAACCGGCCGGGACCGCGACCGCGCTCATGTCGAGCAGGTTCACGAAGTTGGTGTAGCGGCCCAGGTTGGCGTTCAGGGCGAACGGCTCGGCCATCGACTTCGCGGATGCGGTAGGTCGTGGCGGTGGTGGGCAGCAGCAGCGCATCGATGCGCTCCCACAGCGCCTCCGCCGCGCGCTGATAGGCCCGCAGCGCGTATTCGCGCCCTGAAGGCGTCGACCCCCGAGATCGCCCGGCCGCTCTTGCAGGATGGCGCGCACCGTCGGCTCGATGGCGCGGGGCTGGGTGCGCAGCAGGCCCTCGACCGCGGCGGTCCGCTCGGCCACCCAGGGCCCCTCGTAGAGCAGGGCGCCAGCCTCCAGCAGCGGCGCGATGTCGACGTCGACCAGCCGAACGCCCAGCCGCCGAACGCGCTCGACCGCGGCCTGATAGAGGCGCGGCGCTTCGCCGTCGCCCAGCCAGTCGAGCTGATCTGGCCGCGGCAGGCCGACCGTGGCTATCTCGAAGGCCGGCGACGACAGCGCCCGCCTCGAATAGGGATCCTCGGAGTCGAACCCGGCGACGACCTCGTCCACCTGCGCGGCGTCGGTTGCCGTCGAGGCCAGCACGGTGACGCAATCGAGGCTGCGGCAGGCCGGCACGACGCCGCGCGTGCTCCAGCGGCCCTTGGTGGGCTTGAGGCCGACGAGGTGGTTGAACGCCGCCGGCACGCGGCCGGAGCCGGCCGTATCGGTGCCGAGCGCGAACGCGACGAGCCCCGCCGCGACGGCCACCGCCGAGCCGGAGCTCGAGCCGCCGCTGACGTAGTTCCGATTGTAGACCGCGCCGCACGCGCCATAGGGGCTGCGCGTGCCGACGAGACCGGTGGCGAACTGGTCGAGGTTGGTCTTGCCGATCAGGACGGCGCCGGCCGCGATCAGCCGCTCGACGACCGGCGCGCTCGCTTCGGCTTCGTAGGCGAAGGCCGGGCAGGCGGCGGTGGTCGCAAGGCCGCGCACGTCGATATTGTCCTTCACCGCGAACGGCGCGCCGGCCAGCGGCAGGCGCTCGCCCGCGGCGATCCGCGCGTCGGCCGCCTGCGCCTGGGCGAGCACCTCGCTGGCGGGGAGGCGCGTGATCCAGACGCCGGGCTGCACCGCTTCGTACGCCGTGACCCGTTCCAGCGCCGCGCGGGCGACGTCGACGGCGCTGCGGCGCCCGCCGCCGACCTCGGCGGCGATCTCGGTCAGTGAGAGGCGGTCGAACGAGGTCATGGCGCGCGCAGGGGTTGTCCCGCGGGACCGGGCGACCATCCCGGCCCGCGGGCTACGCGACTAGTAGTGGTAGGCGATGGTGCCGATGACCTGCAGCGGCGGGATGTACTGGTTGCTGGTGGTGAAGGTGCCGAACGGGTCGGTGTAGCGCGAGTTGATGCCGGCCACGTTGCCGACGTTGGTCGCGGTCAGCGACAGACGCAGGTGCTGGTTGTTGGTCGGCACGAAATCGAGGTTGAGGTTGACCACCGTGTAGGCCGGCACCTGGTCGAGCGTCGGGTCGTTGAAGATCCGCGCCCACTCGCTGCCGCGATAGACCACCTGCACCCGCGGCGTGAACGCGCCGAACTGGCTGTCGAAGCGGTACGAGGCCGCGATCGACCCGGTGACGTTCGGCATGTCCGGCGGCTGGTTGCCTTTGATGTTGACCGCCGCGGCCGCCACCTGCGCCAAGCAGGCGGGGTTGCCGAACGCGCCGAAGAAGGCGCACGGCCCGGTGGGCGTGAAGGTGGCGAAGTTGACCTCGTTCGAACCGGAGAAGTTCGGGCCCTCCAGCTGGTTGGCGATGGTCGAGTCGATCGTGCGATAGTTGGTGGCCACGCGACCGCGCTCGAGCGCCAGGCTGCCGTCGATGTGCAGCCGGCCGTCCGGGTTCGATGTAGTTGCCCTCGAACTCCGCGCCGTAGTCCTCGACCCGCGGGATGTTGGAGATGCCGCCGTCGAACGGGATCGGGTCGGTCTCAATGTACTGGAAGTTGTTGTGAATGTAGTAGAACACGCTGGCATTGAGGCGCAGCGTGTGGTCGAAGAACATGTTCTTCGAGCCGATCTCGAAGGCGGTGTTGGTCTCGGGCTGGAAGGTCGGCCGGGACCAGGAACTGGCCGTTCGAGCCGTTGGCGCCGCCCGGCTTGTAGCCGCGCGCGACGCTGCCGTAGATCATGTTGTCGGGGGTCAGGTCGTAGTCGCCCTCGACACGCCAGGTCGGCTCGCTCGTCGAGGCCTTGTTGTCGGCGAAGCTCTTGCCGAAGCCCGAGAAGTTGAAGCTGGGATCCGCGTCGTAGTCGTAGTTGTAGCGGATCGCCGCCGGTGACCCGGAAGTTGTCGGCCACATGGTAGGTGGCCTGGCCGAACGCCGGCGATCGACCAGTGCACCGCGTGCGAGTCGTTCCCGTAGGCGAGGTTGCCCGGCGGGTTCTGCTCGATGTCGGAACGCACTGTCAGTTGCGCCGGGGTCGGCGCCGTACATGGGCCGGAGAAGGGATTGGTCGTGCACTCGAACTCGGCCACGAACTGGTGGCTGCGTCTGGTTCATGTAGAATGCGCCGACGGTCCATTCGAGCTGCGAGCCGGGCGGCGACAGGATGTCGAACTCCTCGTTGAAGTTGTAGACCCAGGTGTTCCAGGCCGCGACGTCGTCGTACTCGCCGATCCGCGAGAAAGCGCTGCGCGACAGTCCTCCTGCTGCACGTGCGCCAGGTACTGGTAGCCGGTCACCGACTTCACGATGTAGCCCGGCTGGTCCCACTCCAGGTTCAGGTGGAACAGGTCGTTCTGCAGCCGGAAGTGGGCCGGGTAGTCCTGGAACACGACCAGGGGCCTGGTGACGTGTCGTTGATGTTCTTCTGCGCATCGCCGTGCTGGTCGGCGTAGTAGCCCTGCGCCGTCACGGTGGCCGTGAAATGGTCGTTCGGCTTCCAGAGCAGCGCGGCCTTGCCGCTGACATCGTGCTGCGTCGTCGAGGCGGAAGCCCGGAATCAGCCAGATCGTTGGTGAAGCCGTCGTGGTCGAACTTCTGCAGCGAGAACCGCAGCCGCCAAGTCGTCGCCGATCGGCACGTTCACCTCGGCGCGCTCGCGCAGCAGGCTGTAGGTGCCGACGCTGAAGTCGGCCGAGCCGTCATAGGTGTTCAGCTGGGGCTGACGGGTGTTGATGAGGATCGACGCCGCCGATCGAGCTCTGGCCGTAGAGCGCGCCTTGCGGCCCGCGCAGCACCTGGATGTTGTCGATGTCGAACAGCGTCTGGTCGAGCGAGATGGTGTTGGCGATGTAGACGCCGTCGATGAACTCCGAGACGCCCGGAACCGTGGTCAGCGAGTTCTCCGGCGTCTCCGAGCCGACGCCGCGGATGGTGACCAGGTTCTCGAAGCCCGAGGCCTTGGTGACCTCGAGGCCGGGGATCGTGCCGTTCAGTCCCTTGACGTCGGTGACGAACGACTGGTCGAGCTGCCGGCTGGCGACCGAGCTGATCGAAAGCGGCGCCTGCTGGATGTTCACCTCGCGGCGCTCGGCGTTGATGGTGATCGGCGCCACCGCGCCGACGTCGGACGCCGCAGCGGCCGTCGAGGCCACCGTCGCCGTCGCAGCGGCCGTCGCGGTGGCGTCGGCCGCATGGGCCGCCAGCGGCGTGAGCACGCCCGCTGCCGCCACGCAGCTGGTGGCGAACAAATTGCGTCTCAGACGCAGGATCGACTCGGTCATGGCCCCCTCTTCAGTTCTGATGCTTCGCTGTCCTTGTAACGAAGCTTCCACGACGTGCGCCAAAGCGAAAGTGCGCGGAGTGTCTCCCCCGACTGCGCAAGTGTGATTGCAGCGCGCCGCTGGAAATTTAATCTCGCAATTCGTAGATGGCGTCAAATCTTAGGCAGACGTCAGACGCAACTCAAATCGCCAACCGTGTGAATTTGGTCACGCAAATTCACTTTATAATTGCACCGAGCGAAACATGTCGCCGATCTTGTCTTGCCAAAATGGGTTGGAAAGAACGCAGTTACGCGAACTACCCGCGGAGGGTAGGCGGCATGTACTTGGAACGGAAGGCGCGACGCGCTCGAATACTGCGCGCCGATGCGGACACGATGAGGCGCCGGAGAGCCGGCGCGATGGTCAGCCCGTCGCCAGCTCCTTGCCCCAGACCTCGCGCGCCTTCTCGAAGACGCCCTGGTCGTAGGAGAACTCGACGGTGTTGCCGTCGGGGTCCTTGATGAAGCAGACGTAGCCGATCTGCTTGGGCAGCTGGATGGGGCCGAGGCCGAGGCAGCCTTCCGCCTTGGCGCGCGCGGCCACCTCGTCCACCGCCTCCTTGGTCGGAAGCTCGATGCCGATATGGGCGAACGGGCCCATCGGCAGGTGCGGCGCCGGCGCGAACGGGTCATGGCCCTCGATAGAACTGTCCGAGCACCAGCACGAACGGCGAGTCGGCCTGGGTGGAGTCGCCCAGCCAGGCGTTCTTGCCGTCGTTGTCCTCGCCGCGCTGCAGCAGCTTCAGATGGGTGAAGCGCTCGTACCAGGCGATGGACTTGTCGATGTCCTTCACGCAGAGCGCGATGTGCGTCCAGGTCGACCGCCGCGGGCCGACCGAGTGGCTAGCTTGCGTGGCCATCGTCCATCCCTCTGCACCGGCGACGGGCGAGGCTCGCCCATGACATCAGACGAAGGCTAGCACTGCGAAAAATGAGAGACTTGCCCATAGACGCACGATCGTTTGCCCGACCCGCCTGGACCTAGCAGCGCAGTTTTGGCTGACGCGGGGCCGTGGTTGGCCTTCAAGGGCCGCGCCACGCCCGAAAAAGTGGCCGCAGCGCGGGGTTTTTCCCGCGCGCCGCCCGCTGGGCGGTCCCAGGCCAGGCGATCGCCGCGCCGGATGAAAAGAGGCCGCTGCGGCGGCTTTTCAGCCCGCCGCGTCGGACGGCCCAATCAAACCCAAGCCAACCGCCCTAGCGCGTCGAGTTCGAACCGAGGGAACTGGCCCCTGTGGTAGAGCAGGGGCGGCGCGGCCGACGTGTGCTCGATGCGCAGGCCGCGGCCGACCGCGATCACGTGGTCGCCGCCCGGATAGATCGCCTCGAGCGCGCAGTCGATGAACACCGGCGCAGCCTCCAGCTGCGGCGCCCCGCCTTGCGCCGCCCGATAGGGGAACTCGCAGAAGCGGTCGGCGAGCGGCTCGCGGGCGAAGCGCTGCGCGATCGGCCGGCCGTCCTCGGGCAGGATGTTGACGCCGAAGATGCGCGAGGCCTCCAGCCCCTCGCGGATCGGGTTCAGGTGCGCCAGGCAGATCAGCAGCAGCGGCGGCTCGAGCGAGACCGAGCAGAAGGCGTTGATGGTCGAGCCCACCGGCTCGCTGGCGTCCCAGCTGGTGACGATGGTGACGCCGGACGGGAAGCAGCCCATCGCCGCGCGCCATTCGGCCGGGGTGACGCCGTCCGCCATGGCTCAGACCACCGGCCATGTCGGTGCGGTTCGGCAGGCCGGTGCGGGCGATCAGCGCGCGGCCGGCCTGGCGCGCGTCGGCCAGGATCTTCGCCTCGTCGAGCTTGGTGGAGCGGCCGCCGTCCAGCACCCGCTCGCCGTCGATCCAGACGCTGTGCACGCCGCCGGAGGGCGCGTCCATCGCCAGCTGCGCCGGCGCGTCGAACACCGGACCCCACTCGGGCAGGTCGGTGTCGTGCAGCACGATGTCGGCCTGCTTGCCGACCTCCAGCGAGCCGATCGGCGATCGGCCATGCCCATGCCGCGCGCGCCGTTGGTGATCGCCATCTCCAGCATGGCCCCGGGCGGAGATCAGGTCCTGGTCGGCGCGGGCGTCGCGGAAGACGCTGGCCATCAGCCGCGCCGAGGCCAGGATGTCGGCCGGCGACGCCGTCGGTGCCCAGCATCACGTTGACGCCGCGCGCTCAGCATCTCCGGGTAGAGCCCGATCTGCGACAGGCCGAAGCCGCCCTGGAAGGCGGCGTGCGGCGCAGTGGATGGCGCTGGCGCCGGAGCTGGCCAGCAGGTCGAGCTCGCGCGATCGATCTGGGCGAGGTGGGTGAGCGCCACGTTCGGCCCAGCACGCCGATGTCGGCCAGGTGCTCGAGCGGCCGGCGTCCATAGTTGGCGAGGTACCACTCCGGATCGCCGATCCGAGGGCTCATGTGGGCCGAGACGCAGAGGCCATGCGCGTCGGCGAGCATCTTTGGCGGCGCGCCAGACCGCGTCGGAGTTGGTCGAGTGGCCCGACCAGCACCGGCCAGGCGGCGAGCCGCGTCGCCCCGTCGTCGGGGTAGCGGGCGATCTCGGATTCGAGCACGGCGATCGCCGCGGCGGAGACCTTGGCCGGGTCTTCAGCCGCCGCGCGCCCGGCCCTCGACCCACTCGCCCACCCGGCCGCGGATGCCGGTCTCGGCCAGACCCTCCATGGTCGCGTCGAGGTGGCTGACGGTGCCGGCCTCGAGGAAGCGTGGTCGTGCCGTAGCGGATCATCGCCAGCGCCGCGCACTGGGCGGCGAGCCGCTCGTCCTCGGGGGTCTGGGTGCGGAAGATCGGGATCACCCATTTCGTGAGCCGGTCCGACCAGCTGACGTCCGGGCCGCCGCGGGCGAAGCCGCGGGTCAGCGGATCGCCGGTGATGTGGATGTGCGCGTCGAAGAAGCCGGGCGTGGCGACGAACCGGCGCGCGTCGAGCGTGCTCTCGCGCCCGGACGGTGCGCGCCAGCGCCTCGCGCTTGCCGACCGCGACGATGCGTGTCCCGGCGATCGGCGATCGCGCCGTCCTCGATGACGCGACGCTCGGCGTCCATGGTGATCAGGGTGGCGCCGCTGATCAGCAGATCGGCCGATGACCGGCGGCTCGCTCATTCGGCCGCCTGCGGGGCCGGAACGTCGGCCGGCGCGCCCTTCAGCGACGGCGGCCGCAGGAAGAGGGTGGCGAGGAACATCGCGCTGGTGACGCGCGCCGCAGATCAGGAACAGCCCCTCGAAGCTGCCGAACAGGTCGCTTCGCCCAGCCGCCGAACGCCGGGCCGCGCGGCGGCCAGCGTCGACATCAGGCACATGATCGAGAACAGCTCGAGGTTCGGCCTGCTTGCCGAAGTACTTCAGCAGCATCACGGTCGGTGGCGGTGAACGACAGGCCGTAGCCGATCCCGACGCCGACGGAGAAGACGCCCATCAGGCCCCAGCTGTGCGCCTCCGCCAGCGCGAACTGGCCGATCGCAACGGCGCCCATGCAGGTCAGCATCAGCGTCTTGGTCGACATCCGTTCGCCGAGCCAGCCGCCCAGCAGCGAGACGCAGACCCCGATCAGCGCCTCGAAGCTCAGCATCAGCGGCCGCGTCGGGCTTCGGCACGCCGCGCTCGATCAGGTGCTCGACGCGCGAACGCGTGGGCCGTGGTGTTGATCAGCAGGTAGGTCGTGTAGACGCCGAAGATCACGTAGAACTGCGGCGTCATCAGCGCGCGGCGCACGCGTCCAGTCGCCGAGGCCCTCGATCATCTCGCTCGGACCGACCTGTTCGGGCGCCTCGGTCCGCGTGAGCGCGCTCGTCGTGGCGGCGCGGCGGTGGCGGCGATCGGCGAACAGCCCGGCGACGAGCGACATGCGCGACGTAGGTCCACCAGTAGGGCCGCCAGCCGCCGGTGAGCTTCTCGACGCCGACGTAGAGCAGCGGGCCGGCGAAGCCGCCCAGCGTGCCGATCGCGAAGTAGGCGCCGAGCGCGGTCGAGCGGCTCTTGAACACCTCCGGTCAGCACGTGGCTGCCCGGCACCGTGCTCGACCAGCGAGAAGCCGAGACCGATCAGCATGGTGGCCGGCAGGTACGACCAGACCGGGTGCGCCATCGCCATCGTGCCGAAGCCGGCGATCATGGCGACGCATGCCGAGCGCCATCGTTCCGCGCACGCCGACCCGGCGGATCAGCACCGCCGGGAAGGGGCTGGCGAGGCCGCAGGCGACGCCCAGCAGCGTGTAGCCGAGCCCGGCCTCGGACCAGTTCCAGCCGCAGCTCGCTGACCATCGCCGGCAGGGCGACGCCGAGCGACGAGAAGGCGCCGGCCGAGACCACGAAGTAGATCAGGCTCAGCGAAGCGAAGGCGAGCCAGCGGTTGGTCGGAGCGGGCGGCCAAGCGGGCTGCCTTATTCCCGCGTGTAGTTGGGCGGGATCTGCGGGTCGGCGCCGCCCTTCACCCAGAGGATGATCTCGTTGCCCCAGGGGTCGCGGAAGGCGTGGTTGAAGCCGTTGAATTCCTTCCAGTAGTGGTCGCGTCCAGAGCACCGTCGCGCCGCGGTCGCAGCGCCCGCTTCAGGATGTCCTCGTGCGACTGGCCGTCGCCGACCAGGATCCAGACCCGCGCCTTGCGGCCGTCGCCGGCCAGCGCGCGCGGCTCGACACCGTCCGGGTTCGGATGCGGGCGGGCGTTGGCGGCGTTGAAGATGCCGAGGTGCAGGTTGCCGATCTCGCTCTCCGAGCCGTCCGGGATTGATGAAGTTGCCGCCCGGCACCATGCGATGGAAGACGCCGAGCGGGCGCTCGTCGTCGCGCCAGCCGAACACCTCGGCGTAGAACTTGCCGGCCGCGGCCGGATCGTCCGAGGCGAGGTCGACGAAGATCAGGGTGTTCGGCGTGGTCATCCTGAGTCCCTCCTTGGCTCTCGTCGTCAGGCCGCGTACTCGGCGCGCTTGGGCGTGAAGACGTCGAGGTTGAGCACCGGCTCGTCGCCCACCACGACGCCCCAGTGGCGGGCGTTGGGCGGCACGACCAAGCAGGCCGCCGGGGCCGAGCCGCGTCACCGTCTCGCCGACGTGGAAGTCGATCTGGCCCGCGAGGATGTAGACGATCTGCTCGTGCGGGTGGTCGTGCGGCCTCGGCTCGTGGCCGGGCTGCAGGCGGTTCAGCGACACGGTCGCGCCCTCGCCGGAGAAGGCCTTGCGCTCGACCCCCTCGCGCACCGGCTCCCAGGGCGTTGCGCTCCAATCGATCGAGTGGATATCCATGGCCGGTCTGTCTCCCTGTCCAACCCTGTCAGATCGCGCCGTAGCCGCCGCCGCCGGGCGTCTCCAGCACCACGACGTCGCCGGGCTGCATCGTCATCTTCTTGCCCTCCGAAATCGACTTTCCGTTGACCAGGAAGCGGCCGGCCGCGCCGTCGCCGCCGCCGTCGAGGCCCTCGGGCCCGCGATCGAGCCGGCTCGGCACCGCGTTCAGCAGCCAGGGCTGGTTGGTGCGCATGTGGAAGCCGATCACCTGGCCGTCGCCGCCGGGCGAGCGACCCTTGCCGCCCGAGCCGAGCCGCAGCTCGCGGCGGTCGAACACGATCGGCATCGAGGCCTCGAGGATCTCCACCGGCACGGCGGCGACGCCGGTCGGATAGCAGGTGGCGCTGGGGCCGGGCTTGGTCAGCGCGCGCGCCCATGCCGCCGGAGTAGTTGAACATCGACGAGGTGAAGGCCTCGCCGCTCGCGCGCTTGCCCTGGATCTGCACGGTCCAGACCGCGCCGGAGCCTTCCGCCAGCACGCGGTCAGGCATCACCTGGTGCAGCGCCTTCAGGATCGGCATCGGCACGAACATGCCGACCACATGGCGCGCGTTCACCGGCGACCGGATACTCGGCGTTGACGATCGAGCCCTTGGGCGCCGTCACCTTGATCGGCGCGAGCGAGCCGTGGTTGTTCGGCTGCTCGGGATTGAGGCAGCTGCGCACCGCGAACGTCGAGTAGGCGTGGGTGTAGTTCATCACCACGTTGATGCCCATCGGGCTGGCGCCGGAGCTGCCGTCGAAGTCGATCGTGACCTCGCCGGCGTCGTTGTCGATGGTCACCGCGGCCTTCAGCGTGATGACGTCGCCGCCCGGCACGTCGAAGCGGCTCTCGCCATGCCAGGTGCCGGCGGGCAGCGCGCGGATCGCCTTGCGGGTGGCCGCCTCGGAGCGGCTGATGATCTCGTCGGCCAGCGCCTCGATGTCCCTGAGGCCCTGGCGCTTGCAGAGCGCGATCAGCCGCTCGCCGCCGGCCCGGCCGCTGGAGACCTGGGCGGCGAGGTCGCCGAACACGTGGTCGGGCGTGCGCACGTTGCTGCGGATGATGTCGTGCAGCGGTCTGGTTCGGCTCGCCGGCCTCGTAGAGCTTCAGCGGCGGGATCCACAGGCCCTCCTCGTGGATGTCGCGCGCGCCGGCGCCGATGCCGTAGCCGCCGATGTCGGTGTGGTGGATGGTCGAGCCGATGTAGCCGATCAGCCGCTCGTCCCAGAAGACCGGCGCCAGCACGGTGATGTCGAAGAAGTGGCCGGCCGACATCCAGGGGTCGTTGGTGATGACGATGTCGCCGGGCGCCGAGGCGATTGTGGAAGAGCTCCGGCGAGGCGTCTGCCCGGCCGCGGCCAGCGAGTTGATGTGGCCGGGCGTGCCGGTGTTGGCCTGCGCGACCATGCGGCCGCGGGCGTCGAAGAGGCCGCTCGCCAGGTCGCCGGCCTCGCGCACGATCGGGCTGAAAAGGCGATGCGCTGCAGCGCCTTCGCCTGCTCGCTGACGATGCCGATCAGGTTGGACCAGAGGATCTCGAGCTCGATGCCGTCCATCGTCAGGCTGCTCCGCCGTGGCCGTGATGCAGCCGGTGTCGTCCACCGTCGCGTCCCAGCCGGGCGGCAGCACGATGGTGGTCTCGCGCTCCTCGATCAACGCCGGACCTGCGAGCTGCTGGCCGCGCCCGAGGCTGGCGCGGGCGTAGACCTTGGCCGGGCCGGCCGCGGCCCAGAGCGGGCACGGCCGTCTCGCGCACGGGCTGGGCCGCGCCGCCGGCAGGCGGGCGGCTGGGCTCGACCCGATCCTCGGGACCCTGCGCGGTCAGCCGCCAGCTGACGACCTCGATCGGCACGTGCGAGGGGTTGACGCCGTACTGGGCGAAGTAGGCTGTCCTCGAAGACCTGCGCGGATCGCCTCGGCGTCGCGTTCCGCGACCGGGTCGCCCTCGAAGCTGACGGTGACCTCGTTCTGCTGGCCGGCGTAGCGCAGGTCGGCGCCGAGCTGCAGGCGGATGCTCGTCGGCCGGCGCGCCGGCCTCGGCCAGCGCCGCGGTCGCTTCGCCGCTCATCTCGTCGCAGCAGGCGCTGCACCGCCGTCCCAGTCGAGCGCGTCCAGCCGGCCGAGCGCGCTGCGCACCAGGTCGAGCCGCACCGGCGTCACCAGCGCGCCAAAGGCCGAGAGCACGCTGGCCTGCGGCGGAAAGATCACCGCCGCGCTCTGCAGCAGCTCGCCGACCGCGCAGGCGTGCACCGGGCCGGCGCCGCCGAAGGCCAGCAGCGGCAGGCCGCGATGGTCGACGCCGCGATCGGTGGCGTGGGCGCGGGCCGCGCCGGCCATCGCCTCGGCCACGATCGCGGTAGATGCCGGCCGCCGCCTGGTCGCGCGCCACATCGAGCTCCGCCGCCAGCCCGTCGATCGCCCGTTCCGCCGCCGCTTGTCGAGCGGCATGTCGCCGCCCAGGAAGTTGTCGGCGTCCAGCAGGCCCAGCACCAGGTCGGCGTCGGTGACGGTCGGCACGCGTGCCGCCGCGGCCGTAGCAGGCCGGGCCGGGCTCCGAGCCGGCGCTCTCCGGCCCGACCTTCAGCAGGCCCAGGTCGTCCACGTAGGCGATGCTGCCGCCGCCGGCGCCGATCTCGATCATGTCGATCGAGGGGATGGTCAGCGGCATGCCGCTGCCCTCGCAGAAGCGGTACTTGCGGTCGACCTCGAGCATGCCGGTGACCAGCGGCTTCTTGCCCTCGATCAGGCAGGCCTTGGCGGTGGTGCCGCCCATGTCGAACGACATCAGCCGGTCGAGGCCCGAGCCGCTCGGCGAAGTAGGCGGCCGCGAGCGCGCCGGCGGCGGGCCCGCTCTCGATCATCCGCACCGGATTGCGGCCGGCGACCTCCGCGCCGATCACGCCGCCGCTGGAGAGCATGATCAGCGGCCGGTTGGCGACCTTGGCCTGCTCGAGGCCGGCCGCGAGGCCGCGCAGGTAGGGCTCGGTGATCGGCGTCGTGTAGGCGTTGATCGCGGTGGTCGAGGCGCGCGGATATTCGCGGATCTGCGGCGCGACGCTGCGACGACAGCGACAGGTAGAGGTCGGGCGCCTTGGCGCGCAGCACCGCGGCGATCCGCCTGCTCGTTGGCGCCATTGCGGAAGGCGTTGATCAGGCAGATCGCCACCGAGGCGACGCCCGCGGCGCGCAAGGCTGCGGACGAGCGCCTCGACCTCCGCCGCGTCGACCGACCGCAGCACCTCGCCGTCGGCCAGGATGCGCTCGTCGACCTCGAAGGTCAGCTCGCGCGGGATCAGCGGCGGCGCGAACTCGATCTGCGGGTCGTACATCTCGTAGCGGTGCTCGTTGCGGATCGGCAGCACGTCGCGGAAGCCCTTGGTGGTGATCAGCGCCGTCGGCGGGCCCTTGCGCTCGATCAGGGCGTTGGTGACCACGGTCGTCGCGTGCACGACGACGCCGTCGATCGCCTGCGGCGCCGATGCCCGGCCTTGGCGAGCGTCAGGTCGACGCTGCGGAAGAAGCCCTCGAGCAGGTCGTGGTGGGTGGTCAGCGTCTTGTCGACCACCAGCGAGCCGTCGGAGCCGCGCAGCACCGCGTCGGTGAAGGTGCCGCCGATGTCGACCGCGAGCGAGTAGGAAACCATCTAGCCGCTCCCCAGCCGAGCCGGCGCGAGGCCGCGGCCGCGGCGTCCTTCACGTGGGCGATCTGCTCGTCGGACGGCGTCTCGGGAATGAACTGCGTGGCGCCGACCAGCGCGATCGCGCCGCGCCAGTCGCCGCGGTGATCGAAGACCGGGGCGGCCAGCGCGTTGACGCCGATCTGCACCGCGTCCACCGCCGTCGCCCAGCCCTGCCGGCGCACGGTCTCGACGTGGCGGCGCACGGCGTCCGGATCGGTGATCGTGTGCTCGGTCCAGGCGTTCAGCGGGCGCGACAGCACCTCGGTCGAGCAGCTCCGGCGGCCCGAACGCCAGCGCGATCAGGCCGTGCGCCGAGGCGTGGAAGTCGAGCCGCGAGCCGGGCCGGATGCCGAACTCGATCAGCGTCTTGCCCTGCAGCATCTCGACGATGGTGACCGCGCCTTCGATCAGCACCGAGGCGGTGACGGCAAGGCCGGTCGCCTCGCGCAGCGGCGCCCATCTGCCGGCCGCATCGCGGCGGCCGCATCGAAGCGGTCGCGCACGGCCTCGCCGAGCGCCAGCACCTTGACGCCGATCTCGTAGCCGTCGGTGCGGGCGTCCTGGCGTGCGTAGCCGCGCTGGACGAGGGCGCGCAGATGCCGGTGCGCGCGGGCCTTGGAGATGCCGAGCTCGCGCGCCACCTCGCTGACGCCCGCGCGGCTGGCGGCTCTCGGCCAGATGCTCCAGCAGCCGCAGCACAAGGTCGACCAACTCCAGGTCCGGGGACGGTCGGGGGCGGATTCGGCGAGCGCGTACAAGCGGGGGCCTTCTGTTTCGCTGACCGGAACACCGGTCCGGTAGACGAAATCATTGAACGCTGGCCAAGCGCAAGTCAACCGCCGACATCGCGGTTTGCGCGTCGTGTTCGGCGCCGAGGTCAGGCCGCGGCCGCGTGGCCCTTGCGGTAGTCGCGCGGGGAGACGCCGTAGCGGTCCTTGAAGGCGCGGCTGAAGTGGGCCGAGCCATTGAAGCCCCAGCGAAAGCAGATCTCGGAAATCGACAGGCTGGCGAACATCGGGCTCGTCAGATCGAGCCGGCAGCGCTCCAGGCGGCGCAGGCGCAGATAGGTCGAGAAGTTCTGTCCGGCCTGCGCGAACAGCTTCTGCAGCGAGCGCGGCGAGATCCCGTCAGCCTCGGCGACCTTCTCCAGCGTGAGCTCCGGGTCCGAGAGCATGGTCTCGATGGTCTGGCAGACGCGGTGCAGATGGGCCGCGCGCGCTGCGCTGGCGCCGCCTTGCGAGCGCGGGCGAGCCTTGCGCGGCGAGGTTGGCGACCAGGAACTCGGTGAGCGCGAGCTCGACCGGCCGCAGCTGGTCGGCGGTCATCTCGTCGAGCGCATCGGCGGTGGCGCGCAGCAGGCCCGAGAAGACGTGCCCGAGGCCATGGCCGCCCGGCAGGCGTCCCGACCTTCAGCGAGAGCGGCGCGATCAGCCGGTGGTCGAGCGCGACGCGCGGCGCGTTGATGAACAGCAGCCGGAACGGCGTCGTCAGGCGCAGCGCCGCGTTCATGCCGCTCGGACCGTACATGATGTCGCCGACGCCAGGTCCGACGGTGGTCTCGCCGTCGAAGAAGCTCGCGTCGCCCTTCAGCAGCACCGCGAGCCAGACCGCCGCCGGCTGGTTCGGATTGCGCCCCGAGATCGCCTGCGGGCTCGCCGACATCACCGCGAAGTCCATGCCGAGCGGCGAGACGATGCACGACACCTCGCCGCGGAACGGGTCGTGATCCGGAGGCTCGCCGAGCGGCAGGCGAAGCCGGGTCAGCACCTCGCGCCAGGCCTGCCGACGCTCGGCGCGCGGATAGTCGGCCGTCGAGAAGCGCCACGCCTTCATCGCCTCGGCGGCGATGGGCTTGGTTTCGGGCTCGGGCTCGGACCGGTCGGCTCCCATCGCGCGCGATCCTTCCCGAGGACGCGCCCGGCGCCAAGCGGCGCGGTTCAGAACGGCTTGTCGCCCGCGACGGTCACCCGCCAGCCGGAGCGCGTCTGCGGAAAGTAGTCCCAGGTCGCCAGGTGCTGGGTGCAGCGGTTGTCCCAGAAGGCGATCGCGTGCGGCGTCCAGCGGAAGCGGACGTGGAAGTTCGGGTTCTGCAGGTGGGCGTAGAGGAAGGCGAGCACGGCGTCGCTCTCGTCCTTCGGCAGCTCGACGATGCGGGTCACGTACGAGCTGTTGACGAAGATCAGCTTGCGGCCGGTGACCGGATGGGTGCGGATCACCGGGTGGGTCGAGCACGGATACTTGCGGTCGACGTCCGGAAACAGCGGCCGATAGACGTGGTCGGCGTCGTGGATGGCGGTCAGGCCCTCGAGGAACGTCTTCATCCGCGGCGAAAGCGCCTCGTAGGCCGCGTACATGCTGGCGAACAAGCGTGTCGCCGCCGCTCTGCGGAACGGTGTGCAGGTAGAGGATCGAGCCCAGCGGCGGCTCGGCGTCGCAGGTGAGGTCGGAGTGCCAGTCCTCGCCGGCCACGTACTTGGAGTTGGCGTCCGCGTGGATGGCGACGATCTCGGGATGGTCCTCGATGCCGGGCACGGCCGAATGGATCGCCAGCGGCCCGAACGCGCGACCGAAGCGCTTGTGGCTCTCGTGGTCGATCGGCTGGTCACGGAAGAACAGCACCAGGTGGTCGGCGAGCGCCTGCTTCAGCGCCACGGTCTGGCTGTCGCTCAGCGGCTCGCGCAGATCGAGCCCGCCGATCTCCGCGCCAATTCTGGGCGTCAGCGGGCTTACGGTGATCTCACTCATGGACAACCTGTTCTGGACGGCGACCGGGAGCCGCGCCCCACCTCGAGGGCGACCATCCTAAGGGACGGTCGGAAGGCCGACCAAGCGGGACCTCGCCGCCGCCCTGGCTATTTCGCTGCGACGGCCCCATGTTGGCCTCACGCCGCCGGGCGTGTGCCGCCACCGAAACGGTCGATCCCTTCCCGGCGCGGCGCTGCAACGAGACTCAAGTCATGGCCAGCCGGTCGGAGGCGTCACCGCCCAGGGTTCTCAGCCCTGAGCGGGGCCCCGTGACGGCCGTCGGCGCAGCCGTGGATCACAACAACCGCACCGCCCTGGAACACGCCATGAAGGCGCGTCGCCGGACGATCGTGAGAGGAAGCAAGCATGGCTAAGGGCCAAAAGCGGTCCAACCGCGAAACACGAAAGCCGAAGCAGGCAAAGCCCAAGACCGAAGCAGCGCCGCGATCCTTCCTCACGCCCGCGGGCCAGGGCGCCCGGCCTTCACCCAGCGGCAAGAAGCCGGCGCGGGGATGAGCCTCTTGGGCTGGTTCCGGGACGCGGCGATAAGCGAGGCCGAGGTCAGGGCGGAGATCTGGCATCTCGGGACGCGCCACTTCGGCGAGCCGCTGGAAGGCGCGCGGCGCGAGCTGGCGGCGCCTGAGCTGACCGTGCGCCGCGCCCGGCTGCTCCACAGCTGCATCCGAAAGCTGCAATGCCCATGAAGCCGCCGCAGGCGCCGCCCGCGCTCCCGCCGCCCTCGGCCGCTGAGGCGGCCATCGTCTACGCGGAGCTGCTCGCCAACCTGGAGATCCGCCGCCAAGCGGCGGACGACGTTCGCCTGCGCAGGATGGTTCACGTTCCGAGCCCACACCCCGCGCCGTGAAGAGGCCGCCCGGCTAGCCTCTCCCGAGCGCCCTGCTGACGGCCCGCGCGCTCGTGCCCACCGCGTTGACCGCCGCGACGAGGTCGTCGCGGCTGACCCGCAGGGCGCGCGACCAGAATTGCAGCTCATACTCAATGGCGATGTTGATCTGCTTCGCTTCAAGCTTGGGCTTGGTTCGATCGTCCAGCATCGGCGCTACTTGCCGAGCCCCTTCAGCCGGGACCCGGGTTTCGACGGTGTTGGTCCGAACTGGACCGAGACCGGAGGGCGCGGAGAGCCTGGCGCCGGCTTGACCGGCCCTCGGTCGGTCGGCTCGCCGCTCGACGACGAGCGGGGCTGGGTGAGTTTCGGCGCGTCGTCCATGGCAGACCCTTCGAGTGATCGCCGGCAGTCGGCGCAACGACCCGACGCTCCACCGATTTTCGAGCCAACGCAATGCGCTCAGACCCCACGAAACCCCGTTTCTGATAATAATCACCGTTCGGCCATTTAATATTGCCGCGGATGCGTCTAAATTATCGTTCCCGAATTGCCCGCAGATAAGCTTGAATTGGAAGCTGACGCAGCTCCGATCAATCGTATTCCGGCGCGATTTGCCAAGCCCTCACGAATGGACCGAAGATGTTAGAGCTGCGATGTCGCCAAGACGCCGAGCATTGCGAGCGCCTGGCGGCCGTCATGCTCACCAAGGCGCAGCGAGACTCCTATCTCGAGCTCGCCCACCTGTGGCGGAAGCTGGGGAACGAGGCGGGAAGCCACCGTCTGCGCGTCGAAGCCTGGACGCGCAAGACGGCGCAGGCGCAGCGGCCTTGACCGTAGCCGGCGCCAGCGCCGGTGACGCGCCGATGGCTGGCGTCGGCTCGAACGTCCCTTCCGCCCCGCTCCGCCGGCGCTAGGGGCCACCGCTCAGCGGAAATCTTTGCCGCTGGGCGGACCGCCAGCCTTGTAATCCTCCAGCGTCGGGCCACTTGCAGAGCGCAGTTGGCACTCGCGTGCGCCGACTGCCAATTCGGCCGCAACATCGCGAGCCCCTGTCTTCGGAGATCGTAATCATGGCGTTTCGTCCGCTCGGCGACCGCGTCCTCGTCCGTCGCGTCGAGGAAGAAGCCAAGACCAAGGGCGGGATCATCATTCCCGACACCGCGAAGGAAAAGCCGCAGGAAGGCGAGATTCTCGCCGTCGGCCCCGGCGCGCGCGACGAGAGCGGCAAGCTCCAGCCGATAGATGTCGCAGTCGGCGATCGCATCCTGTTCGGCAAGTGGTCCGGCAGCGAGGTCAAGCTCGATAGCGAAGACCTGCTGATCATGAAGGAGGGCGACATCCTGGGCGTGCTGACGCCCGCCGCGATCGCCAAGGCGGCCTAGGCGCGCCTCCCCGTTTTCCCAAAGATTTATCGAAAGGGCAGGCACATGGCCGCCAAGATCGTTCTCTTCTCCACTGACGCGCGCGACCGCATGGTGCGCGGCGTCAACACCCTCGCCAATGCGGTGAAGGTGACCCTCGGCCCCAAAGGCCGCAACATCGTCATCGAGAAGTCGTTCGGCGCCCCGCGCTCGACCAAGGACGGCGTCACCGTCGCCAAGGAAATCGAGCTCGACGACAGGTTCGAGAACCTCGGGGCCCAGCTGATCCGCGAGGTCGCCTCGAAGACCAGCGACAAGGCCGGCGACGGCACCACCACCGCCACGGTGTTGGCCCAGGCGATCGTCGTCGAAGGCATGAAGTCGGTGGCCGCGGGCATGAACCCGATGGATCTGAAGCGCGGCGTCGACAAGGCCGTCCTGGCCGTGGTCGAGGAGATCAAGTCGACCTCCCGCAAGGTGACCACCAACCAGGAGATCGCCCAGGTAGGCGCCATCTCCGCCAACGGCGACGCCGAGATCGGCGACATGATCGCCAAGGCGATGGATCAGGTCGGCAACGAAGGCGTGATCACGGTCGAAGAGGCCCGCACCCTCGAAAGCGAGCTCGAAGTGGTCAAGGGCATGCAGTTCGACCGCGGCTATCTCTCGCCCTACTTCGTCACAAACGTCGAGAAGATGGAGGCCGAACTCGAGGAGCCGCTGATCCTGCTGTTCGAAAAGCGGCTCGCCTCGCTGCAACCGCTGCTGCCGCTGCTGGAGGCGGTAGTGCAGGCCGCCAAGCCGTTGCTGATCGTCGCCGAGGACATCGAAGGCGAGTCGCTGGCCACGCTGGTGGTCAACAAACTACGCGGTGGTCTGCGTGTGGCCGCCGTCAAAGCCCCAGGCTTTGGTGACCGCCGCAAGGCGATGATGGAGGACCTGGCGATCGTCACCGGCGGCCAGCTGATCTCCGAGGACCTGGGCATCAAGCTGGAGAACGTCACTCTCGACATGCTCGGCAGGGCCAAGAACGTCACCATCACCAAGGACGACACAACCGTCGTCGATGGCGCGGGCGCGAAGGCCGACATCGAGGCCCGCATCGCGCAGCTCAAGGTGCAGATCGAGGACACCACTTCCGACTACGACAAGGAGAAGCTGCAGGAGCGGCTGGCCAAGCTCGCCGGCGGCGTGGCGATCATCAAGGTCGGCGGTTCGACCGAGATCGAAGTGAAGGAGCGCAAGGACCGGGTCGACGACGCCCTCAACGCCACCCGCGCGGCGGTCGAAGAAGGCATCGTGCCTGGCGGCGGCGTCGCCCTCGTGAAGGCCGCCAAGGCGCTCGACGCGCTCAAGGGCGCCAACCGGGATCAGGACGCTGGCATCGCCATCGTGCGCCGGGCCCTGCAGGCCCCCATCCGCCAGATCGCCGAGAACGCCGGCGTCGAAGGCTCGATCGTGGTCGGCAAGGTGCTGGAGAACAGCTCCCCCACCTTTGGGTTCAACGCGCAGACCGAGCAATATGTCGACATGGTCAAGGCGGGCGTCATCGACCCGACCAAGGTCGTGCGCACCGCCCTGCAGGACGCCGCCTCGGTGGCCGGCCTGTTGATCACCACCGAAGCCGCGGTGGCAGAAGCGCCGCGCAGGGACGCCGGCTCCGCGCAGACGAGCGGCGGCGGCATGTCCGACATGGGCTTCTAGCGCGCGTTCAGCAAAAGTGGAACCGCTTTTGCGGTTCGAACGCGCGCCAACGTTTTGAATTTAGAGCACGATTCAACGATCAGGCGGTTCCGCCTGATCGCATCGTGCTCTAGGCGGAAGCGCGCCAGGTCGCGGGCCGACCGCGGTCGCCGCCTAGCCCGGCGCGCGCTCGTCCCACCAGGGGTAGCCGGGCGGCATGTCGGCGCTGACGCGGCCCGGGAAGTTCGGCGCCCGCTTTTCGAGGAAGGCGCCGACGCCTTCCTTCACGTCGCCGCCGCCGCCCAGCGTCATCGCAAAGCGGCCGTCGACCTGCAGGAGACCGAACGGGTCGGGCGCGCCGGCGAAGCGCCAGAGCATCTGGCGGGTCAGCGCGATCGAGACCGGCGCGGTGGTCTCGGCGATCTCCATGCCGATCTGGCGGGCGCGGGGCAGCAGGTCCTCCGGCGCGGTCACCTCGCTGACGAGGCCGCCCTGCAGCGCCTCCTCGGCGTCGAAGATGCGGCCCGAGAGGCACCAGCGCAGCGCCTGCGAGAGCCCGACCAGCTGCGGCAGGAACCAGGCGCTGCCCGCCTCCGGCACCAGGCCGCGTCGCGCGAACACGAAGCCGAACCGCGCCGCGCTGGAGGCGATCTTGATGTCGGTCGGCAGGGCGAGCGTGACGCCCACCCCCACCGCGGGGCCGTTGAAGGCGGCGATCGTCGCCTTCTTGGCGTTGAAGAGCGCGTTGACGAAGCCGCCGCCCGCGCCCCGCAGCCGGCGGGTCTCCGCGCCGCCGAAGTTCTTCGCGCCCGCGCCGCCTTGCGTGTCGAAGCTGCCGGCGCCGGCCGAGATGTCGGCCCCGGCGCAGAAGCCGCGGCCCTCGCCGGTGAGGATCACCGCGCGGATGGCGTCGTCCTCGTCGGCGCGCACGATGGCGTCGGCCAGCTCCGCGCCCATCTGGGCGGTGTAGGCGTTCAGCTTCTCCGGCCGGTTCAAGGTGACGGTGAGGATCGGCCCGTCGGTCTCGTAGCGGATCGTCTCGTAGGTCGTCTCAGCAGTCGTAGCTGTCGTCATCGCGGCGCCTCAGGCGTTGAAATTGAGCTTCAGGCCGGGCCTCGGCCAGCGGCACTTCAAGAGCTTGCCGCTTCCGGACGCGGTGATCCAGGCGTCGCGCATGTCAGCCCCGCCGAAGCAGATGTTGGTGATCAGCGGGTCGGGGAAGGCGGTGTGCTCGACGCCGCCCTTCGGATCGAAGGCGCTGATGCCGCCGTTGACGAGGGTGGCCGCGCAGACCTTGCCGCCCGCCTCCACCGCCAGGCTGTCCAGCAGCTGGTAGCCGGGCAGCGGGCCCATCACTTGGCCGGTCGCCCACATGTCGGCGTCGACGGCGAGCTCGCCCGGTCCGGCGATGGCGAACGACCAGACGCGGCTCGTCAGGGTCTCGGCCACGTGCACCGTCTTCTGGTCGGGCGAGAGGCCGACGCCGTTGGGGGTGACCAGTCCCTCCCGCACGCGCCGGATCATCGAGCCGTCGGGCCGGGCGTAGAGCAGGTGGCCGTGGTGCATCCACTCGGCGTTCGACTTGCCGAGGTCGGTGAACCAGAAGCCGCCGTCCGCGTCGAACACGATGTCGTTGGGCCCTCTGAGCGCGCGCCCGTCGCACTCGGCGTAGAGCGTCCGCACCTCGCCGGTCTTGAGGTCCACGCGCTGGATCGAGCCGGTCTTGTAGTCGTGGGCAGTTCCGTGCGGGGCGGTCATGCCGTCCGGGCGGTCGATCCACTCGAACCCGCCGTTGTTGCAGACGTAGACCGCGCCGTCGGGGCCGACCGCCGCGCCGTTGGGCCCGCCGCCCAGTTCGGCGATGATCTCCTGGCGACCGTCCGGGCGCACCCGCGTCAGGGTCTGGCGGCGGATCTCGACCAGCACGACCGAGCCGTCCTGCATTGCGATCGGCCCTTCGGGGAACCCCAGCCCCTCGGTGACGACGTCGAAATCCATGCGCCTCCTCCCGTTGTTGGTCTTCGGCGCCGCTCGATCACCGGCGTCCGTGCCCATATTTGGAACTTGTTATAGGATTTGACGCCGAAGCAATGGTCAAGCGATCGGCTGCTGCCTCGCGCACGATTGCGCCGCCGGGCGAATGGCGCCAACTGAGGAACGCTTGCTTGGGGGAGCCGGGGGCAGGCGCTAGGTCAGGGAGTGTGGTGCGGCGAGGGCCTAGAGCGCCCGCGCCGGGAGAGGCTGTGACGTGATCCCATCACTGGTCGAAGAGACCGTTGAGCTGGACGACGACGACTCGCTCGAGGGCGAAGCGCCGCTCGGTCGCCGCGAGGCGGGCAAGGCCGAGCGCCGGGCCCGCATCATCCATGCGGCCCGCGAGCTGATCCGCGAAACCGGCAACGCCGGCCTTTCCATGCGGGTGCTGGCGCAGCGCGCCGGCGTCAGCCTGGCGACGCCCTACAATCTGTTCGGCTCCAAGCGCGCCATCGTGCTGGCCTTGCTGGAGGACGTGCGGGAGTTCCACGAACGCTTCGCCCAGCTGCGGGCTGTCGATCCGCTGGAACGGATCTTCCAGGCCGTCGACCTGCAGATCGAGATCTATCTGGCCGACCCGGCGCTCTACAAGACGATGTGGGCGGCGGTGTTCGACACCTCCGACGACCTGCGCGCCACGCTCTGGAACGACAAGCGCGACGCCTTCTGGCGTGGCCTGATCGGCGCGGCGGTCGAGGCCGGCGCGATCGGCCGCGAGATCAGCCAGGAGTGGCTGCAGCGCCAGCTCGACCACGTGTTCCGCTGCATCATGCTGGACTGGGTGGTCGGCATCCTGAAGCCGGCGGCGGTCGCGCCGGCGGCCCAGCACGGCTACGCGCTCATCCTGAAGGGCGCCTCGACGCCCGAGTGGAGCGGCCCGCTCGGCGCCCGCATCCTCGCCAGCCAGCAACGCCTCGTGGAGATGCAGGGAGCGTAAGCATCCCCCCCATGAAGGGTCCATGAAGGGGAGGGATGCGCTACTTCGTGCGGATCTGGTCTTCGGCAGCCACGATGCGCCGGTAGGTGGCGTAGCCGGGCTGGTCGACCGCGAGCGTCGCCAGCGTGGTGGCCCACAGGTGCTCGATCAGCGCCGGATCGTCGGCGGCGAGCTCGCCGGCCGCGATCCGGCGGCAGAGCTCCGCGGTCTGCGCCGCCGCGTCGCCCTCCTGCCCGAGCAACGCGGCGAGGCGCGCGGCGTCGGCGCGGTCGGCGTCCGGGCCCAAGCTCAGCTCGCGTTTCACGATCGCCAGCACGTTGGCGGCGACGCGGGCGTGGAAGGCGAGCCGGCCGGTGAGCGTCGGCGCCAGGTCGCGCGTGATGAACTCGGCGACCGCGTCGATCAGCTCGGCGGCGGAAGGCTGCTCACGCATGCCGGTAGGCGCCGCGCGGCGCGAGGATGGCCAGGAGGTCGATGGCGGTCTCCGAGGCGCGCCGGCCGATGGCGGCCTTCTCCACCGAACGGTCGCCCTCCTGGAACTCGCGGCCGAACATCGCGCAGCTCATCCCCCAGCGCAGCGTGCCCATCACCTCCCACCAGCGCACGCGCTCGGCGTCCACCGGCGCGCCGCTCACCGCCTCGTAGCCGGCGAACAGCTCTTCGCGCGAGCCGAAGCCGCCGGCTGGCTTCTCGACCTCGCCGAAGCGCCAGGAGGTGACGCAGATCCACCCCAGGTCCTCCATCGGATCGCCGAGGTGGACGACTTCCCAGTCGAGCACGGCCCTCAGCCCCTCGGGGCCGACGATGATGTTGCCGGTGCGCATGTCGCCATGCACCACCGTCTCGCGGCGCGGCGGCGGCGGCTGGTGCTCGCGCAGCCACCGGAACGCCCACTCGACGACAGGACGCGGCGTCGCGTGCGCCCGGTAGCCGGCGTAGCTGCCGTCCAGGCTGCTCTGCGGCGTCACCGTGCGAAGCGGGCCGGCGGCCGCGACGTCGACCGCGTGGATCCGCGCCGCCGCCTCGCCCAGCTGCCGCGCCAGCCTCGGACGCGCCGCAGCGTAGGCGTCATCGCGCAGGATGCGCCGCGCGATGGTCTCGCCGGCGATGCGCTCCATCACATAGCCGTGGCCGAGGCCGTCGTCGGGCTGGCACACGTGCACGACGGCGGGCGCCGGCGCGCCCGCGCCGCGGGCCAGCTCGATCAGCCTCGCCTCGGTCTCCATGCCGGCCGCGCCTTCGCGCTGCACGAGGCCGCCGGGATTGCGCCGCAGGATCAGGGGCAGTCGATCGCCGCGCGCCTCCACGTCGAACGACCACAGCTCCTGGCTGGCCCCGCCCGATAGCCGCTCCAGCCCGACGAGGCGCGCGCCTTCGCCGAACCGGCGGCGCACAACGGCCGCGAGACCGGCCGCAACACCGGTCTCGCCCTCGACATTCGTGTCACTCATCGCACGCCACAATAGCCCGGCGGCGGGGCCTGCCTAGCGGTAGCGGTAGGTCAGGGTGAAGCCGTAGCTCGTCGGCATCCCGGTGTAGCGAAGGATCGTGTCGTTCACGCGGTCCGCCGCGGTCCAGTACCAGGTGTTGGTGACGTTGCGGCCCCAGAACTGCACCCGCCAAGGGCCTTTGTAGAAGCCGGCCCTGAGGTCGAGCAGGGCGTAGCCGGGCACGTTGGTCGGCTCGTAGCAGAACACCGGTCCGCCGCAGGTGAGCGCGACGCTGTAGACCGGCGGCGTCACCGGCGGGTTCGGGTTCTGGAAGCCCGTGTGGGTGGAGCTGGTGTAGTAGACGTTCAGCCCGACGAAGGCGTTGATGTCGTCCCGCACCAGCCAGTCGTACTCGCCGTCGAAAGACGCCTGCCACTCCGGCGCCGACGGGAATGCCTGGCCGGTGACGTCGACGTTCTGCGAGAACGCGTCCGGCGTGATGAAGTGGCCGTTCGGATTACACCCGATGGCGCCCGCGGCCACGCGGACCCCCGTGCAGTTGTCGATACGGCTGTTCTGGTAGCTGAGCGAGGGCGTGAGGGTCAGGCCCTTGATGGCTTCCGGCGCGTAAGCGCCCGATAGCTCGAAGCCGATCACGTGCGAATTGGGCACGTTCACCAGTTCCGCCAGCGGACCGAAGATCGGGTCCGTCTCGGCGCCGAGGATCTGCTTGTCCTTGTAGTCGTAGTAGAAGAAGGCGCCGTTCAGCAGCAGCTGGTTGTCGAACCACTGGCTCTTGAAGCCGACTTCGTAGGAGAGCAGGCCCTCCTGCTTCACCGGAACCGCCTGGGCCGCCGATGACATGGCCACGGTCGGGAACGAGCCGCCCTTCCAGCCCTGGCTGATATTCACGTAGAGCATCGTCTGGGGCTGTACGTGCCAGTTGAGGCCCGTCTGCCAGGCGACGTTGGTTTCGTGCAGGTCGGAGCCGGGGAAGCCCAGGACCGACTGGAACAGCGGCGCCGATCCGGTGGTGCCGCAGCCGCCAGGGCCGGCGTTGATGCCCTTGCCGGCGCCGTTGAGGTAGGCGTCGACCGGGCTGATGAAGCCGTTGATCGGGCTGGCCGGCGTTGCCGCGCCGTAGGTTCGCTGCAGGTATCCGGCGGGGTTCAACACCTCCAGCAGGTTGGAGATCTGCTGGGCGACCAGCGACCAGGAGCCGTCGCCGCCATCGAGGCCGCAGGTCCTGCCCTTGTTGTCCCCGTCGGTGTAACGGATGCCGGCTTGAAGGTCCAAGGTCGGACGGATCGGGTAGTCGCCGCTGGCGAAGATCGCCCAGGTGTTCCTGACCTGATAGTCGGTCGGCGCCGTCGGGCCCAACGTATCGTCCAGGACGAGGGGCATTGCGAGGTCCGCCGGGGTGCAGGCGCCGAGGCCGGCGAAGCACAGCCCGGCGAAGGGGATCTGGGTCGGGCTGGCGGTCGAGCCGTTATAGGTCTGCAGGAAGTGGTCGTAGGTGTTGTCGTACTCGTAGTTGCCGCCAACCACCCAGTGGCCCTTGCCCCACCAGTCGCCGGCCAGGCGAAGTTCCTGGTAGACGCTCTCGATCTTGCCGACCTGCAGCGACTGGTAGTCCTGCTCGGGCACGCCGGCGCCGTCGACCCCAGCGAAGCGGTGGAAATGCAGGTACTGGGTCAGTGACGTCACCGTCATCCCGTTACCCAGTCCGTAGTCCATGCGCAGATTGACGGACCAGAAGTCGTTGTTCCGGCGCATCGGAATGCAGCTTGTCGGATTTGCGCCGAGCAGCACGGCCGCCGTGTGCCCGCCCGTTCCGTTGAACTCCAACTCGGCGTTCGGGCCGGCATAGCCCGGTGGCGCTATGTTGGATCCGGGCACTGCCCCTACGTTCGATGCCGGCGTTCCATTCGGATTGATCGGCGTGAGGTATTGATCGCCGAGCTGCTGCCCGGCGATCGGATCGAACGGAGACGTGTTGACGCAGCTGATCCAGCCAGCCGCCTGGTCGTTGTGCGGGGCGTTCGGATAGTTGAGCAGCAACGCCGGCATCGCGTGGTTGCGGCCGCCGGCGAGACCGTAGAGCTGGCCGACCTGATCGTAGCCCTTGTCCTTCCAGCCGTTCACCGTCAGCAAGGCCGTGAAGTTGCTGTTGGGCTTCCACTGCAACGAGAGGCGGCCGTTCAGGAAGTCGGCGCCGCCGGTTTCCTGCCCGGCCTGCTGGGCGTAGCCCTTCTGCCAGGGGCCGCTGTTCAGGGTCTGCAGGGCCAGGCGCGCGTCCAGGCCCTGCGTGATCGGGCCGCTGACGTAGCCCCAGGCGTTCACCGTCTGGAAGTTGCCGACGGTGAGGTCGCCGCCGGTCTCGAAGGTGTCGGTCGGCTTGGCGGCGATGTAGTTGATCGCGCCGGCGGTGGCGTTGTTGCCGAACAGCGTGCCTTGCGGCCCCTTCAGCACCTCGACCCGCTGCAGGTCGAGCGAGGCGCCCTCCGTCAGGATCGAGAACGGTAGCGGCATCTGATCCTGGTAGACGGTCACCGTCGGGCTGCCGGCCAGCGAGGTGTCCTGGAAGCCGACGCCGCGGATCGTGTAGACGATGGTGCCGTAGTAGTTCGGCGTGGCCTCGAAGCCCGGCACGATCTTCGTCAGATCGGTGGTGTTCTGGATGCCCAGCTGGAGCAGCCGGTCGCCGCTGGCCGCCTGGATCGACATGCCGACGTTCTGGATGTTCTCTTCGCGCTTCTCCGCGGTCACCACCAGTTCGCCGACGGTGGCGGTGTTCGCGGCGGCCAGCTGTTGTCCGCGGGCGGCGCCGGCCGTCTGCGCCCAGGCAGGCGAAGCAGCGGCGGCGGCAAGCAACAGCAGCGAGGCCCCGTAGAGGGCCGGGTCACGGCGACGCATGGCAGTCCTCCCTCGCCACGCGTCAGGCGCGCGGCCCTGTCTCTTGTCGAGCCCGTCCCCCGGTCGCGCCTTGCGTCTGTGGGGCGCCGGCTCGGGTTAAGCTTATATCCAGTTATAGAATTGAGTCGAGTAGGCGTAACAGTGTTACGGCGAAGGGTTGCGCAGCGCGCGTGAGGCGGGAATCGTCAATGCGCGGAGACTGTTGCAGGTGAACCACGACAACTTATAACTCGGTCTAGGAAGCGCCCCAGGCGAGCCTCGAAGCGGCCGCCCAGTACGAAGGTCAGACCGCATGCCGACACGCGAAGAGGCGATCGCCGCGCTCACCGGCGCCGGCCCGTTCGAGCTGACGGAGGATCACTCACAGGGCGCGCCGCCGCTGCGCGTCTTCAAGAACGCGCCCGCCTCGCTGCGCGAGGTGCTGAAGTCGACGCTGGCGCACGGCGAGCGGCCGTTCCTGATCTACGAGGACGAGGTCACTCACCTACGCCCAGCACTACGGCCAGGTCGCCGCGCTGGCGCAGCGGCTGCTGGACGCCGGCGTCGTCAAGGGCGACCGCGTCGCCATCGGCATGCGCAACTATCCGGAATGGAGCCTCAGCTGGTGGGCCTGCCAGGCGATCGGCGCCATCGCCGTCTCGCTGAACGCCTGGTGGACCGAGTCCGGAGATGGCGTTCGCGCTCGAGGACGCCGCGCCCGCGGCGCTGCTGATCGACGGCGAGCGGCTGGAGCGGCTGGAGCCGCTGCTGCCGCACCTGGAAGGCTGCAAGCTGCTGCTGGTCGCGCGCCGCGGCGGGGCCGGCGCGGGCGGCGAGGACTTCGCCGCGGTCATCGCATCGCCGCGCGTCGACCTGCCGGACGCCGACGTCGGTCCGGACGATCTCGCCACCATCCTCTACACCTCGGGCACGACCGGGAACCCGAAGGGGGCGATGGCGACGCATCGCAACCACGTCACCAACCTGATGAACACGCCTCTTGGGCGGCGCGCGTGGCGCGGATGGTGGCCGGCGTCACCGCCGCCGCCCGATCCGGACGCGCCGCAGCCCGGCGCGCTGCAGACCTTCCCGTTCTTCCACATCGGCGGCCTGTCGGGTCTCTACGTCGGCGCGGCGACCGGCATGAAACTGGCGCTGATGTACAAGTGGGCGCCGGTCGAGGGCGTCCGGCTGGTGGAGACCCACAAGCTGACCAGCGTCGCCGGCGTGCCGATCGTCGTGCGCCAGTTGCTGGAGACCGCGCGCGGTGGCGGCGCCGACATGGCGTCGCTGATGGGCGTCGCTTCAGGCGGCGCGCCGGTGCCGCCGGACCTGATCCGCCGCATCGGCGAGCAGTTCCAGGCCAGGGCCGCGCCCGGCAACGGCTACGGCCTCACCGAGACCACCAGCGCAGTGATCGCCAACGGCGGCGCCGACTATCTGGCGCAGCCCGACAGCGTCGGCCGGCCGACGCCGACGGCAGACGCGCGGGTGGTCGGACGACGAGGGGCGCGACGTCGCTGTCGGCGAGGTCGGCGAGATCTGGATCCGCGGGCCGAACGTCATCCCCGGCTACTGGCGCAACCCCGAGGCCACCGAGGCGGCGTTCGGCGGCGGCTGGTTCCGCACCGGCGACCTCGGCTATCGCGACGAAGCCGGCCTCTACTACGTCGTCGACCGCAAGAAGGACGTGATCATCCGCGGCGGCGAGAACGTCTACTGCGCCGAGGTGGAGGCGGTGCTGCTGGAGCATCCGCGGGTGCGCGACGCCGCCGTGGTCGGGCTGCCGCACCAGGACTACGGCGAGGAGGTCGCCGCCGTCATCCAGATCGCGCCCACCGACTTCGACGGCGCCGAGGCGGACATCCTGGAGAGCCTTGCGGGCCGCCTGGCGCGCTTCAAGATCCCCACCGCCATCCGCCTCGTCGAGGACGACCTGCCGCGCACCGCCACCGGCAAGGTGCTGAAACGCGAGCTGCGCGACCGCTTCATGAAGCAGGAATTGTAGCGAAGGCGGCGGACCTCAGCCGGCCGCGGTTGGCTCGCGCGCCAGCGCGCCGTCGAGCGTCTCGGCGATGGCGTCGAAGAGGCGCATGTGATCGTGGCAGAGCACGGAGGGTCCGGCGGTCACCTCGCCGTCGTCGTTCAGCCGTCCACTGAGCGTGCCGCCGCCGCAAACGCCCGCGTGCCGGCAGCGCCGACAGCGCGGCGGCAACGCCTGAGCCGCGGCGCGCAACCGCGCCACGCGCGGATCGCCGACGAAAGCCGCGATCGGGTGCGATTCCACCGAAAGACCGGTCGACGCGCCGCCGTCGCGCGACGTGCGGAAATAGTCCGAGAGCTCCAGCTCGCCATCGGTGTTCACCACCATGGACCGGAAGGCGACGGCGCCCAGCATGTCGCCGGAGCGCTGCGCGCCGAGGCGCGTGACGACCGCGTCCTGGAACAGCTTGATCTCCACGTCCGGGCGGTCGAGCCGCCACCAGGCGTCGAAGACGGCGGCGGCCCACGCGCCGTAGCGGGGATTGGCGGCATACGCCGCCTTGCGGTCCGAGCCCCACGGCGGGTTGGCGCGATTGTATTCGAGCGGCCAGAGCAGATTGACGCGGGTCACCGGCAGGCCGCAGACCCACGCGAGGAAGTCGTCGGGCGGGACCTGCGGCTGCATCACGCTCAGGAAGCCGCCGATCAGGCCGCCGTGGCCGTCGTCGAGCAGTGATCGGACGTTCTGGATCACCCGGTCGTAAGTTCCGCGCTCGGTGAACGTCACCCGGTTCGCATCGTTGACCGTGCGCGGACCGTCGAGGCTGATCCCGAAGCTGGCGTCGTGCTCGCGAAAGAGCTGCAGCAGCCGCTTCGAAGGCCGGCGCCAGAGGTTGGTCTGCATCGTGACGTCGATGGCCAGACCCGTGCCCCGCACCCGCCGCAGCTCGTCGAAGAAGGCCTCGAACGAGGCCGGCGGCCAGAGGCTCGGCTCGCCGCCATGCAGCACGATCGCCGCGCGATCGGCGCCGGCTTTCCTCAGGTAGGCTTCGATGCCGCGCAGCGTCGCGACCGCGACCTGCGCCGACATGTACTTCGGCTTGTGCTCAAAGCCACGGTCGTGGCTGTTGAACATGTAGCAGTACGAGCAGTTGATGTTGCAGAAGCCGGTGAGCTTGAGAATGAAGTTGCGCAGCGCCGCTGGCGTCGCCGCGTCGCCCGCCGGCTCCGGCGCGCGGGCCCGGCTCGCCGGGCCCGCGACCGTTACGCTCACCGGGTCGTCGCCGCCTGCGCGCCCCTCCAGCTCAGGCCGAAACTAAGGTCGAAGTCGGCCTTGTCGCCGCCGGCGTTGCGGATCTGCTCGGCCGCGGCCTTGAGGATCGCCCCTTTCACCGGATCCTGGGCGCTGGCAGCCTGCGCCTGCAGCTGAGCCCCGGTCCCCTTCAACTGGATCGAGGCCGTCTTGGCGGCGGCGGTGGACATCGCCGCTGCGTTCGCCGACGCGCCGACCCCTGCCGTCAGTGAAGCGCCCAACATCGCGGCGCCCGACGCCAGCAGTTCCTTCCTCGATAGTTCCTTGTTTTTCTTCACGAACTTCCTCCTCGCCTGTCATTGCAGGCGTTTTTTTGCGGCCGCGACGCCGAAGGCGGGTCCCTGGGTCGTAGCCCGAGAAGAGACGAAGCAAACATCGGCGGACGATGCCGAGAACTATCCCGCCGCCAAGCTGTACCGCGTTGCGAAGTCATCGACAATCAACGTGAGCGTGCGACTACTGCCTGAGCGCCTGAGCGCCTGAGCGCCTGAGCGCCTGAGCGCCTGAGCGCCTGAGCGTCTGAGCGGCGGCGGCTGGCTGCCCGCTCGAGCGGCTGGATTGCGGGCGGGCAGCCGCAAAAGCAATTCCACTTTTTCCAGAACACGCTCTAGCGTTTGCGCCGGACCTCGCCAGAAGGCCAAGGGAGACCGCCATGGGCCTGAAGACCCCCGAAGACTACGTCCAGTCGCTGCGTGACGGCCGCGTGCTCTACTGGGACGGCGAGCGCATCGACGACGTCGCCGCGCATCCGAAGTTCCGCATCCCGATCGCCGTCGCCGCCCGCGACTACGACTATGCCGATCCCGCGCGGCGCGAGGTGACGAGCTACTTCACCGAAGACGGCGAGCGCGCGCACCGCGTCTTCCAGATCCCGCGCAGCGAGGCGGACCTCGAGAAGCGCATCGAGCTGATGCACGAGATGTCGATCGTCGGCGGCGTCACCGGCGTCTTCATGGCGCTGATGAGCGTCAAGGACGCGGTCGCCGAGGTGAACCCGCAGTACGCCGCCAACATCGAGCGGATGTACCGCTACGTGCGCGACAACGACCTGCGCGCGGCCGAGGTGATCACCGACCCGAAAGGCGACCGCAGCCGCCGGGCCCACGAGCAGGACGACCCGGACCTCTACGTCCGCATCGTCAGCCGCAGCGACGAGGGCATCGTCGTGCGCGGCGCCAAGCTGCACATCACCGCCGCGGCGCTGGTGCACGAGCTGGTGGTGATGCCCACGAAGGGCATGCGCCAGGACGAGACCGACTACGCCGTCTCGTTCTCGGTCCCGGTGAACGCCCCGGGCGTCTCCATCATCAACCGCAGCTTCGCGCCGCCGGAGCTGAACGCGTTCGACTATCCGGCCAGCGGCCACCACTCGATGCCCGAAGGCTTCGTGGTGTTCGACGACGTGTTCGTGCCGTGGGACCGGGTGTTCCTGGCCGGCGAGGTGCAGCTGGCCTCGCGGCTCGCCCAGTCGCTGGGCCTTTGGGAGCGTACTGGCGGCCTGGTGGGCTCGGTCGGCACGTCGCGCCTCTTCGTGGGCCTGGCGCAGCTGGTCACCGAGATGCAGGGCAAGGAGCGCGACGCGATCTGCCAGAACACCATCGCCGAGCTGATCTGCTACGCGGAGATGCTCCGGATGGGCCTCGACTACGCCTGCAGCCACTACGAGACGACGCCGTCCGGGATGATCCACCCCAACGCGCTCGCGGTGAACGCGGCCAAATACTACTACGCCGCCAACTACCACGACGCCGTGAAGAAGCTACACGACCTGGCTGGCGGCCTGGTGCTGACGCTGCCGTCGGAGGCCGACCTGCGCAACGAGGCGTCGGGCCGCTACATCCGCAAGTACCTGCACACCAAGGCGAGCGTCGACGTGGAGACGCGGATGCGGGTCTATAACCTGATCCGCGACCTCACCGCGGACGCCTACGGCGGTTGGCACCTGGTGGTGGCGCTGCAGGCCGGCGGCGGCCTCTCGGCGCAGCGGATCATGATGAACCGCATCTACGACATGGCCGGCGCCAAGGCCGCCGCGTTGGCCGCGGCGGGCGCCGCGCCGCCACTCCCGCTGGCGGCGGAGTAGGACCGACAGGGCCGAGCTCGCGGGGCGCCCGGGCGCCGGTCTCAGGTCGACACGGGCGCTTGGTGTATATGTCGCCCGGGCGGCTTGGGGATGACGCGAAAGGTTCATGGCCTGACGACCATGGCTGAGATCTTCATATCCTACTCGCGGGCGGACGAGCCCCAGGCTGTGCGTGTCGCTCGCGCCGTCAACGCCGCCGGCTACGAGACGTGGTGGGATTCTCATCTGCCGGTCCATCGCGGGTACTCGAAGGTGATCGAGGAGAATCTCGCGGCGGCCAATGCCGTGTTGGTGCTGTGGTCGAGGCAAGCCGTGGAATCCGATTGGGTCCGGGCCGAGGCCGAGTTTGCCCGATCGGGAAGCAAGCTGGTGCAGGCGGTCCTCGATGGCGTCCTGCCGCCGTTGCCGTTCAACCAGATCCAATGCGCTGACCTCGCCGGTTGGAACGGCGAGGCCGATGACCCTCAATGGCGCAAGGTGCTCGCCGGTCTCGCTGAGCTGACGGGTCGCGCCCCCGCCTTCCGAACGGGCGGCGAGCCCCCTCGCGCAACCGGCGCGGCGCTTGAGCTCCCGTCGAAGCCCTCCATAGCCGTCCTGCCGTTTCTCAACATGAGCGGGGATCACGAACAGGAGTACTTCGCCGACGCCGTGAGCGAAGACATCATCACGGCGCTGTCGCGCTGGCGCTGGTTCTTCGTCATCGCCCGCAATTCCAGCTTCGCCTACAAGGGCGCCAGCGTCGACGTTTCGCGCGTCGGCCGCGAGCTGGGCGTCCGCTATGTGCTCGAGGGCAGCGTGCGGAAGGTGGGCGATCGCGTCCGCGTCAACGCCCAGCTCGTCGAGGCTGCCAGCGCCACCCACATCTGGGCTGAGACGTTCGACCGCGATCTCGTCCATCTGCTCGACATGCAGGACGAGATCACCGAACAGGTGGTTGGCGCGATCGAGCCGGCGATGCGCCAGAGCGAGGGCGCGCGGGTGGCGCGCAAGCCGCTGGCGGACCTCAGCGCGCTCGACTGCTTCCAGCGCGGCATGTGGCGCCTCAACAAGATCAACTGGCACCTCGACGGCGCCGCCCGCGACGACTACGGCGAGGCGCTGGCGCTGTTCCGCAAGGCCGTCGCCCTGGATCCCGAGCTGCCGCTCGGCCACATCGGACTGGCGCGCGCCCTTTATGGGGCGCCCTCTACGGCTGGACGCCTCGGGCCCGAGAGGCGGATCTCATCGAGGCGCGGAAGGCCGCCCGGACGGCGATCGGCCTCGATCCGCGCGACGCGCTCGGCTATTTCGCCGCCTCCGGCGCCTCGCTCTATCTCGGCGAGCACGCGGCGGCGCTCGACGAAGCCCGGCGGACGATCGCGCTCAATCCGAACTTCGGATTCGGCCACTTCCGCCTGGGCCAGGTGCTTCTCTACGGCGGCCGGCCGCGGGAGGCGATCGAGCCGATCGAGCGCAGCCTGCGGTTCAGTCCCTTCGATCCCCAGCTGGGCGCGATGCACCTGGCGCTGGCGCTGGCCTGTCACCATGCGGGCGACTACGACGCGGCGGTCGAGCAGGCGAAGTTCGCGCTCTACCTGGGAACCGGGCGCGCGGCCGACGTGCTGGCCGCCAGCCTGGTCAGATTGGGGCGGCTCGACGAGGCCGTCCGCGAGATCGAGCGGGCGCCGGAAGGCGAGGCGGCGGCGAGGCCGATGCCGACGCCCTACGCCAACCCGGCGGATGGCGATGAGCTGCGCGAGGCGGTGCGGCTGGCGCGGCAGGCCGCTAAGGAAAGGGCAAGCGCCGCCGCGGCCGGCCACGCCTAGCTATGCAAGCGGGTGCGTGTCGTCCGGATAGCGGCTCTTGATCAGCAGCGTGATGCCGCCCTTGGTGCTCCTGGTGTCCGGCGCCTGCCAGACGGTGATCTCGTAGTCGTAGGCGGGCGCCCAGGCGAAGGTGATATGGGTCGGCGGCTCGGTCGACAGCGCGTGATGGATCACGCTGCGCAGGGTCTCGTGGATCGCGCCGGGGAGCTTCGCGAGGTAGTCCTTGAATGCCGGGGCCAGCGGCGTGCCGCCGGCGATCAGCGCGCCGACGATCTGCTCGCCAGGCGCGTACATATCCTTCTTGGCCGCCGTCGCCTGGATCTGGTCCTTCCCGAACTTGTGGTTCAGCTCGTTGAGCATGGTCTGCATCACCGGCATGGGATCGCCCCTTCAAGCTCCGGATGTCCAGCGACCCACAGGCGGCCGCTCCTCAGCCTGACCCTACCGGCCGCGGTCAGCCGCACGCAAGGCCACCAGGGGCCACGCCTTTGGGACGAGCTCAGGTTCGTCAGTCGAGCGCGGCGAGCGGCTCGAGCTTCAGCGAACCGCCGGGCCTGGCGGGTCCTCCGCCCAAATCTGAACGCCGGCGGAGTCGTAGAGGGCGCCGAAGCAGTGTCGTGGCAGCTCGCGAACGCGGCGATGCGCCTCCGACCTCGCCAGTTCCTCGCCCGGCGCCTCGAAGACGGCCACATCGCCTAGCAACGCGGCGCCGCAGCCGTTGCGCATGTAAAGTCTCAGTTCGTACTGGGCCATGCGTCGGCGGCTAGGCCATCTCGTGGCGGCTGACGTGCTCGCCGCGGGCGTTGACCGGCTCGTGCGCGACGTCGTCGGGGCGGAAGGCGCGGGTGTAGGCGGCCAGCTCCATGTGGATGCCGTTCGGGTCGCGGAAGTACATCGAGCGGATCCAGACGCCGTCGTGCATCTCGGCGGCGGCGCCGGCCGGCGAGTCGTCGTGGTTGATCACGTACGGCTTGAGGCCCTTGGCCTTCAGCCGCGCGACATACTCGTCGAACTTCTCCAGCGGGATGGTGATCGCCAGGTGGTTCATCGAGGCGACGGCGGTCATCGAGCCGTTCTTGCGGACGTCCTCGTGCATCGAGGCGACGCCCGGCGCGATCGGCGGCGCGTCCGGGAACCAGAAGAAGGCGATCGTGCCCCCGCCGCCGCAATCGAAGAAGAAGTGCTGGCCGCGCCCATTTGCGAACTCGACCGTCTTCACCAGCGGCATCTCGAGCACGTTCTCGTAGAAGTCCACCGTCGCGGCCATGTCATTGGCCACCAGCGCCACGTGGTTCACGCCGCCGTAGCGCATCCGTTCGTTGCTCATCTGCCGTCTCCGAAGAACGCGTTCTAGTGTTGAGCATATGCCTGCCGCGGGCCGCAAAACAATGGTGTCATCCCGGAAGCTCGCGCCAGCGAGCTGTCCGGGATCTACTTCCTACAGCCGCGCCGAGTAGATCCCGGACAAGCGCTGCGCGCTTTCCGGGATGACGAAAAGTGTGGGGTCACGGGCGCTGCCGCCTACTCTCAATGCGCTCTATACAAGCGTTGGGGTAACCTCCGGGAGGCCGAGGATGAGCGTCTGCGTGCTGGGCTCGCTGAACCTCGACATCGTCGCCTACGTGGCCGCGCTGCCGCGGCCGGGCGAGACCGTGATGGCGGCGCGCGTCGAGCGCTGGCCCGGCGGCAAGGGCGCCAACCAGGCCGTCGCGGCCGCGCGCTCCGGCGTCCGCACCCACCTGCTGGGCGCGGTCGGTCGCGACGAGGCGGGCGATGCGATGCTGGCGGCGATGCGCGAGGCGGGCGTCGAGACCGGCGAGGTGATGCGCCTGGCGGAGGCGCCCACGGGCCAGGCCTACGTCTGGGTCTCGGAGGCCGGCGAGAACAGCATCGTGGTCGCCGGCGGCGCCAACCTCGCGGTGAGGCCGCCGATGTTCGACATCGAGGCCGCGGCGCGCAGCCGCGTCCTGCTGGCGCAGCTGGAGACGCCGGTCGAAGCGATCGCCGCGTTCTTTGGCGGCGCCCCGGCCGCCGCCGGATGCCTGCGCGTGCTGAACGCCGCGCCCGCCCGAGAGGCGGCGCGGGAGCTGCTGCCGCTGACCGACATCCTGATCGTCAACGAGACCGAGCTTGGGGTTTTCGCGTCGGCTTCGAAGCCGCCGGAAGCGCTCGACGACGTGGTCGCGGCGGCGCGGGGGCTGATCGCGCGGCCGGACCAGACCGTCGTGGTGACGCTCGGCAAGGCGGGCGCGGTCTCGGTGGGCGCGAACGGCCGCACGGTGGTCGCCGGGCGGCCGGCCAAGGTGGTCGACACCACCGGCGCGGGGGACTGCTTTTGCGGCGCGCTCGCCGCCCGGCTCGCGGAGGACGTCGAGCTCGGCCATGCGCTGCAGTGGGCCAACGCGGCCGCCGCCCTCTCCACCGAGCGCTTCGGCGCCACGCCCTCGATGCCGACGCGCGCCGAGATCGAAGCGGCGCTGGCCGGCTAAGGCGTGACCCCGGCGCGCCCCCGCTACCGCTCCGCCGCCGCCATAGCCGCCCGGGAGGCGGCCATCATCTTGTCGAACGCGCCCGAGCGAATGAGCTCGCGGCGCTCCTCGAGACCGCGGTGCAGCTCGGCGAGGGTGCGGGCGGCGGGCGCTTGGCGCTGGATGGCGGTCCAGTAGGCAGCGACATTGGGATTGGCCGGGATTGGATTGTCGAGGCCGGCGCCTGGCAGCACGTTCTCGACGAGGAACAGGGCGGGGACCAGCGCGCAGTCGGCCAGGGTGAGGCGGCCGCAGCAGGCGAAGCCGTCGCGACCCACCATCCGGTCGAGCGCCTTGATGTTGCGCAGCACCTGGCCGCCGAGCAGCTCGACGATGCCCTCGTTTCGGGTGGAGGCGCGGGTCTGGGGCGACAGCATGAAGATGTTGTTCATCAGGTAGATGTCGCCGAGGCGGGCCAGGGTTCGGATATGCGCGGTCTCGCGGGGGTTCGCGCCCAGCAGCGACGGCTCGGGATGGATCTCCTCGAGATACTCCGCGATCACCTCGAACTCCGGCATCATGTCGCCGTCGATGTCGAGCACCGGGATGCGGCCGATCGGGAACTGCTCGCGGAATTTCGGGGTCCCGAAGTCGGCCGGCCGCTCGATGACGATGTCGGTTAGGCCCTTGGCGTAGATCTGCATGCGCACGCGGGCCGAGTAGGGGCTGAGGTCCCCGGAATAGAGCTTCATCATGCGCCGGCGCTTCCTGTTGGCGTTGGGGCGTGAGCGGGCCCCGTGTTTCCTCGGCAGAGAACCACACATTTGGCGGGATGAGCAGTCAGACGCGAGCGCGGAGCTTGACGACAAATCACCGGCGGTGATGATGGGCCTCGCGCGGCGCCTCGGCGCTCGCAGGGTCTTTGACATCGTGAACGCAGAAAAACTGACGGTTGCCCTCAGCGGCCACACAGTGAGGCCGCCGTTGTCAGCGGTTGCTTTGCGGTGCGATCTGCGGCGGCGGTCCACGCGGGACACCAATAGTAACGCAGAAAATCTGCGCGCTCGGCGGCGGGTTCGACGGGACGGCGCGATCGGCTTACGGTGAGGCCCGCGATGGACGACGCGGCGCTCGACGATCTGAGGGTGTTCCTGCCGCCGTTGCTGCGCGCGCTGGAGGGGCTGGGCTTCGTCGCCCGCCACCTCAACCCGCCGCAGCTGGCGCGGGTGCTTGCCATCGTCGCCGAGCCGGAGGCGGCGCTGCGCGAGGTGCGCCCGCGCCTCGATGCGTGGCCGGACGAGCTGGCGCCGGTGCGCGAGCGGCTCACGGGCGTCGCCGACGAGGCGCTCGCAGCCTACGAGGCGCTCGGCGCCGCCGAGGATATGCGCGGCGTCTACCGCGCGCTGCGCCATGTGCCCCGCGCCCAGGAGGCGCTGTATCCGCTGGCCGACGGCCTGCCGCCGGTCAGCCGCTATTTCCTCAGCCCGCCCCGGCGCGACGACGCCGAGCTGCTGGCGCGCCTGGCGGCTGCGCCGGAGCGCGACGATGTCGGCGTCTTCCACGTCGACGACGAGCCCGGCTCGCGCGGCGGCTTCTCGCTCTACGTGCCCGAGACCTACGAGCCGGCGCGCCCGCACCCGATCGTCTTCGCGCTGCATGGGGGCGCCGGCGCCGGTCGCGGCTTCCTCTGGAGCTGGCTGCGCGACGCCAGAGCCGCCGGCGCGATCCTCGTCGCGCCGACCGCCGTCGGCGACACCTGGGCGCTGCAGGGCCAGGACGTCGACAGCCCCAACCTGGAGCGGATCCTGGCCGACGTCGGCGCGCGCTGGAACATCGATCCCGCCCGCCGGCTGCTCACCGGCATGAGCGACGGCGGCACCTTCTCCTACGTCAGCGGCCTCGTCGACGGCTCACCCTTCACGCATCTTGCGCCAGCCTGCGCCGCCTTCCATCCGATGCTGACCGCCTTCGCCGACGCGGACCGCATCCGCGGCCTGCCGATCCACGTCACCCATGGCGTGCAGGACTGGATGTTCGCGGTCGACATGGCGCGGGAGGCCGAGGCCGCGCTCAGCGCCGCGGGGGCGCGCGTCACCTACCGCGAGATCGAAGACCTCAGCCACTGCTACCCGAGCGAGGTCAATCCCGACATCCTCGCCTGGATGGACGCGACCGCGGGCTGACGCTTACGCGACCGCCCAGGCCGCAACCACGTCGTCCGCGGTGACCAGGATCGCGCAGTTGAGGGCGAGGCTCCTCAGCGCCGCCGCGTGCAGGTCCGCGTCGTAGGCGGCGCAGGCGTCAGCGGCCACGAAGACGTGGTAGTCGAGGTGGAAGGCGTCGCGCGCCGTGCAGTCGACGCAGCAGTCGGTGGTGAGGCCAACGACCACCAGGGTGTCGACGCCGAGGCGCTGCAGCTGCGCATCGAGGTCGGTGCGGAAGAAGCCCGAGTAGCGCACTTTCGTCACGACCGGCTCGCCGACCAGCGGGATCGGGCCCACGAACGCCGCGCCTCGCGTGCCGGCCCGGCAGAGCGCCAGGCCCGGCCCCGGCTCGCCGCCCTGGCGCCGCAGCCGCTCGGCCCAGGCCGTGGAGTCGTCTTCCGGCGTGGTCGTCAGGCCGACGAACACCACCGGCGCGCCGGCCGCGCGCGCCGCATCCGCCAGGCGCCGGGCCGCCGCCAGCGCCGCCGGCACGGCGGAAAGGTCCGCGCCGGCGCGGCCCACCGCACCGTCGGGCGAGGCGAAGTCGGTCTGCATGTCGACGATGACGAGCGCGGTCCGGCCGGGCGCGATCCACGCGGCCAGCCCGTCGACGTCAGGCGTTTCGGCGCCAGGCGCGTCCATGGGTGGGTCAGGCCGCCTCGAAGATCTTGCCGGGATTGAGGATGCCCTTCGGGTCCAGCGCCTGCTTCAGCGTGCGCATCAGCGCGATCTCGGTTGCCGAGCGCGAAAGCGGCAGGAATGCGCGCTTCTGAAGGCCGATGCCGTGCTCGGCGGAGATCGAGCCGCCGATCGGGCCCAGCGGGCGATAGACGATCTCCTCGACCGCATGCCGCGTCTCCGGACCCGAACTCGCCGACGCCGACGATGACGTGCAGGTTGCCGTCTCCCAGGTGCCCGAACACCACGCAGGTCGGCGCCGGCCAGCGCGCCGCGAGGGTCTCGCGCAGACCCGCGACATAGGCCTCCATGTCGGCGACGCCGAGGCTGACGTCGAAGGTGAAGATCGGGCGGTTGCGGCCGGTCTGGGCGACGTCGTCGCGCAACGCCCAGATCTGCGCGCCCTCGGCCTTGGTCTTGGCTATCACCGCGTCGTCCGCGTCGCCGGCCTCCAGCGCGCCGGCCAGCACCGCCTCGAAGCGCGCCTCCATGTCGGCCGGGTCGGCCCCGGAGGCCTCGACCAGCACGTAGTAGGGGTAGCGGTCCGCCAGGATCGGCCGCCCGCGCGCCGGCTCGGTGGTGACCAGCTGGTAGTAGTCGTCCCACATCACCTCGAAGGCCGAGAGCGCGCCGCCGAGCTCGGTCTCCAGCCGGCGCAGCAGGCGCGGCAGCTGCGTCGAACGCCGCCCACGCCCAGGAACGCCACGTTCTGGCTGGCCGGCAGCGGCGTCAGGCGCAGCACCGCGCGGGTGACGATGCCCAGCGTGCCCTCCGAGCCGATGAACAGCTGCTTCAGGTCATAGCCGGTGTTGTTCTTGATCAGCTGGTTCATCGACGAAACCACCGTCCCGTCGGCCAGCACCGCCTCCAGCCCCAGCACCAGCTCGCGCATCATGCCGTAGCGGATCACTCGGTTGCCGCCGGCGTTGGTGGAGATGTTGCCGCCGATGGTGGCCGAGCCGCGCGCGCCGAGGTCGAGCGGCAGCATGAGGCCCTCGGCCTCCGCCGCCTCGCAGGCGGTCTGCAGCACGCAGCCGGCCTGGACGGTCATCGTGCCGGCGGCCTGATCGATCGCCTCGATGCGGTTCATCCGCTCAAGCGACAGGGCGAGCGCGCCGTCGGCGCGGCAGCCGTCGACGAGCCCGGTCTTGCCGCCCCAGGCGGTCACCGGCTGGCCGGCCGCGTGCGCGAGGCGAAGGATCGTCGAGACTTCGTCGGTCGAGCGCGGCCGCAGGACCGCGCGGGGCGTCCCGAGCCGGGTCCAGGGACTGGAGGCCGCCGCCGCGGCGGCGTCCTCGCCGGTCAGCACGGCGCCGTCGCCCAGAGCCGCTCGCAGTCGCTCGATCAGGTCGGTCTCGACCGCCGTCGTCTCGATCACGTCCGTCATGGGAAGCCTCCGCGCCAGGCGAGGGCGCGAGGCTAGACCCGGAACGGCCTCACGAACACCGGGTTCGCATCGGTCCAGGGCAGGCGAGGGCTGTCAGTCCGCCTGCTCGTCCGCCAGGCTGGTGTTCATCGGGATCGGCTGGTTGCTGTCGCCGGCCAGCACCAGCTGCGGGACTTGGCTGAACGTCCAGGCGCCGTCCCTGAGGTCGAACACCCAGACCATGTCGAAACGCTTGCCCGGCCAGTGCTGCGGCGTGGTGGTGTTGTTGCCGAGGATGGCGTTGGCGATGGCTGGGATCGCCTCGTGGTGCCAGCCGATCAGCACCGGGCCTTCCGCGGCCTGCGCCGCCTTGGCCAGCTTCGGCTCGTCGCCTTCCTTGAAGCTGAGGTCGGGCTTGGCGCCGTTCAGCTGCAGGGCGGCGACGGCGGAGACCGTCTCTTCCGGCCGCTTGCTCTTGCTGGCCGGCTCGGTGGCGTAGACGGTCCTCGGCGCGGCGAGGCCCGGCCGGGCCGCGGCGCCCCAGTCCGAGAACAGACAGGCGAGCGCTCCTGAACGCTGCCAGCCGCGCGGGATCAGGCAATCCTCGTTCTGTTGGCCTTTCGCATCGATACCGTAAGGAGGCGGTGGCTTGCTCGGCTTCTCTCCGTGACGCACCACCATGATCTTGTCGGCCATCTCGACCCCCGGTTTGAACGCGAGCAGACGCGAAGTTCCCGCAATGAGCGAAGTCGTGGCACGCCGGGCGGTCAGGCGCAATGCACGGCGGAGCTGGCGGCGCGGCTGCCGCGTTTGCGGTTGTTGCGGGCCCGCCCGCCGCGTGATTGATGGAGCGCCGAAGCGTCGGGGAAGGCCCCGGAGAAGACGCCGCGAGGAAGCGCCAATGTCGGAGGACTTTCGCGAGCGGGCGAAGCTCTGGCCGAAGGGTCGGCTCTACGAGGACTTCGAGGTCGGCGAGGTGCGCCCCCACCACTGGGGCCGCACGATCGCGCTCTCCGACACGCTGCTCTTCACCACCCTGACGCTGAGCTTCAACCCGCTCTACTCCAACCGCGTGTTCGCCGAGGCGCACGGCCATCCGGACATCGTGGTCAACCCGCTGCTGGTGTTCAACGTGGTGCTCGGCATGAGCGTGGAGGACAACAGCGAGATCGGCGGGCCGTTCGTCGGGGTCGGCGACCTGACCTAGCGCCAGCCGGTCTATCCCGGCGACACGCTGACCGCGCGCTCCACCACCAAGGCCGCGCGGCTCTCGGCCAGCAATCCCGCCAACGGCATCGTCACCTGGCTCACCGAGGGCTTCAACCAGCGCGAGGAGCTGGTGATCGACTTCGAGCGCTCGAACCTCGTGCGGCTGCGCCAACCCGCCGACGAGACGGTCGAGGCGGCGCCGCGCATGAAGCTCTCCGACCTCACCGGCAAGACCAACTACTTCGAGGACTTCAAGGTCGGCGACGTCATCCGCCACGCCCGCGGCAAGACCGTCGAGGGCCTGGAGAACGTGCTGATCACCAACCTGGTGATGAACACCGCCCAGTCGCACTTCAACGAGGACGCGATGAAGAACAGCCCCTACGGCGGGCGGCTCTCCTACGGCGGGGTCAACTTCTCGCTCGGCATGGGCCTGGCGATGCAGGACTGCGGCGAGAACGCGCTGGCCGAGCTCGGCATGGACAACATCCGGCTGATGCAACCCGGTGGTCCACGGCGACACGCTCTACGCCTATTCCGAGGTGCTCGAGCGTCGAGGACGAGCGACCGCGACGGACGCCGGCATCGTCACCTTCCGCCACTACGGCGTGAACCAGGACGACAAGCAGGTGTTCCAGGGCGATCGGCGCATGCTGATCAAGCGCCGCAGCCACTGGGGCGACAGATGACCGGCCTCGGCCGACTCAGCGGGCCGCTGAAGGGCCTGAAGGTCCTGGACTTCACCCAGGCGCTGGCCGGGCCGTTCTGCACGCAGCAGCTCAGCGACCTCGGCGCCGAGGTGGTGAAGGTCGAGGCGCTCGACGGCGGCGACCTGGTCCGCAACTCCGGCCCGTTCCACGAGGCCGACGCGGAGCATCGCTACTCCGGCTACTTCCAGTCGATCAACCGCGGCAAGAAGAGCATCGCCGTCGACCTGAAGACCGCCGGACGGCGTGGCGCTGATCAAGCGCCTGGTCCCCGACTTCGACGTGGTGGTCGAGAACTTCCGGGTCGGGGTGATGGACCGGCTCGGGCTCGTCCTACGAGACGCTGGCGGCGCTCAATCCGAAGCTGGTCTACGCCGCGATCCGCGGCTTCGGCGATCCGCGCACCGGCGCAGAGCCCTTACGTCGACTGGCCGGCCTACGACGTGGTCGCCCAGGCGATGGGCGGCATGATGGGGATCACGGGCCTCGGCCGGCGGGACGCCGATCAAGATCGGCCCCGGCGTCGGCGACACCGTCCCGGCGCTCTACGCGGCGCTCGGCATCGTCAGCGCCGTGCTGCATGCCCGCGAGACCGGCGAGGGCCAGTTCCTCGACGTCGCCATGACCGACGCGGTGCTGGGCGTCTGCGAGCGCATCGTCCACCAGTATTCGTTCGGCCATCTGGTCCCGGGGCCCGAGGGCAACCACCACCCGTTCCTGCTGCCGTTCGGGATCTATCCGGCCGCGGACGGCTTCGTAGCCGTGGCCTGCCCGACCGACCCCTTCTTCCGCGCGCTCTGCGCGGCGCTGGGGCGCCGAGGATCTGGCGACGATCCCGAGCTGGCGACCGGCCAAGCCAGCGCGCGGCCAACCGCGAGCGGGTGATCGAGCGTCTCTCCGCGCTCACCGCCCGCTCACCAAAGCCGAGCTGCAGGCATGGCTCGGCGGCGTCGTGCCGTTCGGGCCGGTGATGAACGTCGACGAGATCGCCCACGATCCGCACTTCGCCGCGCGCGGCATGCTGGCCGAGATCGAGTGCGAAGGCATTCCGGGGCCGATGCGTATCGCCGGCCAGCCGATCAAGTTCACCAGGACGCCGGCGGGCGTGCGCCGCCGCGCGCCCGACCTCGGCGAGGACACCGCGGCCGTGCTGCGCCGAGCACGGCGCATCAGCGACGAAGAGATCGAGCGCTGGCGCGCCGTCCGGCGCGATCAGGGAGGCAAGCTCCATGACCGAGCGTCCGATGCGCCTCAGCGCGCTCCCAGCTCTCGGTGCCCGGCGTCAGCGAGAAGATGATCGCCAAGGCCTGCGTCTCCGACGCCGACCACGTGTTCCTCGACCTGGAGGACGCGGTCGCGCCGTCGGCCAAGGCCGGCGCCCGCACCACCATCGTCGAGGCGCTGAACGGGCTCGACTGGGGCCGGAAGACCCGCTGCGTGCGGGTCAACGACGTGACGACGCCCTGGTGCTTCGAGGACGTGATCGAGGTGGTGACCGGGCGCGGGCAAGAACCTCGACACCATCATGCTGACCAAGGCGATGCGAGCGGCCGACGTGCAGTTCGTCGACCTGCTGCTCTCGCAGCTGGAGGCCAAGTCGAAGCTGGAGCGCCGCATCGGCATCGAGGTGCTGATCGAGGAGGCCGCCGGGCTGCAGAACGTCGAGGCGATCGCCGCGTCGTCGCCGCGGCTGGAGGCGCTGATCTTCGGCATGGGCGACTACTCGGCCAGCCAGCAGATGAACCTGCGCGGCTGGGGCGGCGAGGGCTATCCGGGCGACGTCTTCCACTATCCGCGCTTCCGCATCGCCATGGCGGCGCGAGCCGCCGGGCTCGACCCGGTCGACGGCCCCTTCGCCAACTTCCGGAACGAGGACGGCTACCGGCGCGAGGCCGGTACGCGCACATGCTGGGCTTCGTCCGGCAAGTGGGCGATCCACCCGGCCCAGATCGCCCCGGCGCTGGAGATGTTCTCGCCGACCGCCGAGGCGGTGACCCGCGCCCGCGAGCTCGCCGCCGCCTACGACAAGGCGCTGGCCGAAGGGCTCGGCTCGGTGAACGTCAACGGCATGATGGTCGACGCCGCCTCGATCCGCATCGTCATGAACACGGTGCGGAAGGCCGAACTGATCGGGATGTGAACACCCACATCCGCTCTTCCCCCGCGAAAGCGGGGACCCAGGCTGTCTCGCAGGCCGGTGCGCTCTTCGATAAAACACCTGGGTCCCCGCTTTCGCGGGGGAAGGGCGGAGTTGGAGGAAACGCCAATGCCCGATGATGCACCCCAGGTCGCTAGCCAAGGCTACCTCACCCCCGAGCGGATCATGATGCGCGATGTGGCGCGGCAGTTCGTGCGCGACGAGGTGCTGCCGGCCGCCAACCGGCTCGATCCGGTCAAGGGCGACATTCCGCGCGAGCTGATCGACAAGATGGGCGAGCTCGGCTTCTTCGGCATCCTGATCCCCGAGGAGCTGGGCGGCCTGGGGCTGGGCGCGTTCGAATACTGCCTGGTGGCCGAGGAGCTGGCGCGCGGCTGGATGAGCGTCGCCTCGATCATCGCCCGCGGCAACTCCTTCTACCGCTCGATCCCCGGCGAGGGCGAGGACTGGCGGCGCAAGGTCGCGCTGATGGCCAAGGGCCAGTACCTGGGCGCCGCGGCGCTCTCGGAGCCCGGCGTCGGCTCCGACCTCGCCAGCGTCACCTGCCGCGCGCGCCGCGAGGGCGACGAGTGGGTGCATCACCGGCAACAAGTACTGGTGCACCTTCGCCGACGGCGCCGACTACATCAGCGTGCTCTGCCGCATCGACGATCCGGCGCGCCGGCCGGGCGCGGCGGCACCATCTCGGTCTCGGTCGAGAAGCCGAAAGGCGAGCTGCCGGCCGGCTGCACGGGCAGCCCGATCCCGAAGATCGGCTATTTCGGCTGGAAGACCTGGGAGCTGCGCTTCGACGGGGCCCGCGCCGGCCGTGCGCCGCGATGCGAGCGGCCACGAGGAGGCGGGCGGCAGCGCCCACCGCAGCGTCGCCTTCGGGCTGGGGCTGGCCCGCGCCCACACCGCCGCCCGCTCGATCGGCCTGGCGCAGCGGCGCGCTGGAGGACGCCATCGCCTACGCCAAGGAGCGCGTGCAGTTCGGCCAGCCGATCAGCGACTTCCAGGCCATCCGCTTCAAGATCGCGACGCATGGCGACCGAGGTCGAGGCGGCGCGCCAGCTGATGTACTACGTCTGCTCCGAGATCGACGCCGGCCGCGCCGGCCGGGTCGAGACCTCGATGGTGAAGCTCTTCGCCTCCGAGATGGCCGAACGGGTGACGAGCGAGGCGCTGCAGATCTTCGGCGGCGCCGGCTACACCACGCTGCACCCGATCGAGCGCTACTGGCGCGACGCGCGGCTGACCAAGATCTTCGAGGGCACCTCCGAGATCCAGCAGCGCATCATCGCCGACGCCCTGCTGGGCAAGCCGACCATCCGGGGCTCGAACTAGCGCCCTGCAGCGCCGCAACCTGCGACACTTCCCGACGCGCCAGTTAACCAATCGGAACCCCTCGGCCCTCTAGAACGGAGCCGTTCACTGGGGTTGGAGGGCGCGTTGGCGCTCAGTCCGCGTCTAGAGTTACGGCAGGGCCAGGGGCTGGTCATCACGCCGCAGCTGCAGCAGGCCATCAAGCTGCTGCAGTTGAGCAACCTCGAGCTCGAGGCCTTCGTGGAGGGCGAGCTCGAGCGCAACCCGCTGTTGCAGCGCGAGGACCGCGAGGATGGACCGGAGGGCGAGGCCGAATCGCCGGCCGCGGACTCCGACGTCGCCAGCGAGCACGACTTCGACGCCGACCGCGTCACCGACAGCGTCGCGGCCGCCGACATCGATGTGCGGCACGACGATCTCTACGACGGCGCCTCGCCGGGCGACCTCGCCACGGGCGACGCCGGTCCGACGGCCGGCGCCGACGCCGGCGGTTCGGTCGACTGGTCGAAAGCCGGCGCGCGGCGGCGGCCTTCGAGGACGGCGACGGCGAGCGCGAGGGCGGCGGCGCCCGCGAGCTGTCGCTTTCCGAGCACCTGGAGGCCCAGGTGGCGGTCGCCGGCCTGACCGACGCCGAGCGCGCCATCGCCATGACGCTGATCGATGCGGTCGACGAGGGCGGCTACCTGCGCGCCGACCTGGCGGAGATCGCCGAGCGGCTGGGCTGCGACGTGGCGCGCATCGAGGCGGTGCTTGCCACCCTGCAGGGCTTCGAGCCCACCGGGGTCTTCGCCCGCGACGTCGCCGAGTGCCTGACGCTGCAGCTGAAGGAGAAGAACCGCTTCGACCCGGCGATGGCGGCGCTGGTCGGCAACCTCGAGCTGCTGGCGCGGCGCGACATGGCGGGCCTTGAAGCGCGTCTGCGGGGTCGACGACGAAGACTTGAAGGAGATGATCGCCGAGCTCCGGGCGCTGACGCCCCGGCCCGGCGCGGCGTTCGGCGGCGAGCCGGCGCAGGCCGTTGCGCCCGACGTCTTCGTCCGCGAGGGTCCCGGCGGCCTCTGGCTCGTCGAGCTCAACACCGACACCCTGCCGAAGCTGCTGGTCGACCACCGCTACCACGCCCGCGTCTCGGCCGGCGCGCGCAGCGACCAGGAGAAGACCTTCGTCTCCGACTGCCTGGCCAGCGCCAACTGGCTGGTGAAGAGCCTCGACCAGCGCGCCAAGACCATCCTGAAGGTGGCCAGCGAGATCGTCCGCCAGCAGGACGGCTTCCTGGCCTTCGGCGTCGAGCACCTGCGGCCGCTGAACCTGAAGACCGTCGCCGACGCCATCGGCATGCACGAGTCGACCGTCAGCCGGGTGACCTCGAACAAGTACCTGGCGACGCCGCGCGGCGTGTTCGAGATGAAGTTCTTCTTCACCTCCGCCATCGCCTCCAGCGCCGGCGGCGAGGCCCACTCGGCCGAGGCGGTGCGCCACAAGATCCGCCAGCTGATCGACGCCGAGCGCGGCGAGGGCGAAGTCCATTCCGACGACTCGATCGTCGACATCCTCAAGGAGGCCGGCGTCGACATCGCCCGGCGCACCGTCGCCAAGTACCGCGAGGCGATGCGGATCCCCTCGTCGGTGGAGCGCAAGCGGCAGCTGCGGGAAGTATCCTAGAGCCACCGCCAACTGACTGCGGCTACGCTTGACACCAAGCTCAGCTCGGCGCGTTCATCTCGTCATGCAGGTCCAGGTATCGGGCAAGCACGTGGACGTCGGTGAGGCGCTCCGCACGCGGATATCCGACGACTTGCTCACAAGCATCGGCAAATACTTCGAACGCGGCGGCGACGCCGACGTGGTCCTTTCCCGCGACGGCCACGGTTTCCGCATCGACTGCGTGGTGACGTTGGCGTCCGGCCAGCAGCTGCAGAGCCATGGGCTCGGCGGCGATGCGCACGGCGCCTTCGACCAGGCGCTGGTCGAAGATCGAGACGCGCATCCGGCGCTACAAGCGACGCCTGAAGAGCCACTCGAGCGCCGCGGAGGCGAAAGCCGCCGAGGTCGCCGCCTCCTACGTGCTGCGTGCGCCGGCCGGCGAGGAGGACCTCGACGAGTGGGAGGAGCGCGGGTCAGCCGCCGGCCGCCATGGTGATCGCCGAATCCCAGGCCGAGCTGAAGACGATGACCGTTTCGATGGCGGTCATGGACATCGACTTGACCGGACAGCCGGCAATCGTGTTTAGGAACGCCGCCCACGGGGGGCTCTCGGTTGTGTACCGCAGGTCCGACGGCAACATTGGCTGGATCGATCCGGAGTTGACCAAGCCCAATGGCGCCCAAGGATCACGGGCTGATCACTAGTTCGCGCGGCGTGGGAGCCACTGGCGGCTCCTGCGAGTTAGTGGCCGCGCTGGGGCCATCGCCAGTTCAAGCGAAGCGCATCGTCGGATGAACATCGGTGATCTTCTCGACCGCGGGGCCATCTCGCCGCGGGTGACGGCGACGAACAAGCGGCAGGCCCTGAAGGTGGTTTCCGAACTCGCCGCCCGTTCGTTCGGCTTCAAGGCCGGCGACGCGCTGGACGCCCTGCTGCAACGCGAGGCGGTCGGCTCGACGGGCGTCGGCTACGGCGTCGCGGTGCCCCACGCCAGGGTGGCGGGGCTGACGCGGCTGCGCGGCGTCTTCGTGCGGCTGGAGCACGCGGTCGAGTTCGGCGCGGTCGACGACCGGCCGGTCGACCTGATCTTCGCCCTCTTCGCGCCGCCCGAAGCGAACGGCGAGCACCTGCGGGCGCTGGCCCGCGTCTCGCGCATCCTGCGCCAGGCCGAGCTGCGCGAGCAGCTGCGCAAGGCCCGCAGCGCCGACGCCATCCACGCCCTCCTGACCCAGGAAGCCCGCCCGACCGCCGCCTAGGGTCGGGCGACTGAGCTTAAGGTCTGGGCGCCTCCCGCCGCCGCGTCCGGCGGGACGCGCGGGGGGCATTTCGGATTCTTAGTGCAGCGAGACGACGGCCAGTTCGTGAGCCTGGGCGGCGGCGACGGCGGTGTCCTTGTCGCTCATCACCGCCAGGCGCGCGCCGTCGGCGCCATGCAGGGCATAGAGGATCTGGTCGGGCTCGATGTGGAAGCCGCGGATTTGCTCGACCGGCGTATCGGCCAAGATTTCGGCGCCGGTGACCGGCCGAACATAGACCAATTCGGGCGCGCCCAGCGCGGCGAAGGCTTCGGGTGAGAGACGATGCGGGCGTCATTTGCGACCACCTCCTCTTGACTAGACTAACGCGCGCAGCGGCGGCCGGTTCAGCCCGCCGTGCGGATCGGAATTTGCTTCACCTTTTTCTCGGGTTCGGGGCGGAAGAGATCGATGTGGAGCAGGCCATGCTCCAGGCTCGCGCCCTCCACCTCCATGCCGTCGGCCAGGACGAACGATCGGAGGAACCCGCGTGCGGCGATGCCGCGGTGCAGGTAGGCCCGCTCGCCTTCGCCGCCGTCGCGCTTGCCGGCGATGTTCAGCTGGTTGTCCTCCAGCGTCACGTCCAGCTGCGCGGCGGAGAAGCCGGCCACCGCGAGCGTGATCCGCACGCGGCCTTCGCCGAGCTCTTCCACGTTGTAGGGCGGGTAGCCTTCGCCCGCCGCCTTGGCGGCCCGCTCGATCAGCGCCCGGGTGTGGTCGAAACCGAGCAGGAACGGCGAATCGAAAAGCAGCGTGCGGTTCATGGCGAGCCCTCGCGGTGAAGCGACTTCGCCGGCGCTGGCGTCCCTCGGAGAGGCGGCGCGCGCCGGCCCATCTTAGGTGGCGATTGGCAACCTAGGCTTCAAGCTGCGCCGCGAACCGCCCCGCCGCTTCGCCGGCGATCCTGCCGAACACCGCGCCGGCCATCAGGCCGGAGCCGCCGGGGTAGTTGTTGTAGAAGAGCCCGCCCACCAGTTCGCCGGCCGCGTAGAGCCCGCGGATCGGCGCGCCGCTCGGCGTCGATCACCCGCGCCTCGCGGTCGATCTTGAGGCCGCCGAAGGTGAAGGTGATGCCGCAGGTGACCGCGTAGGCCTCGAACGGCGGGGTGTCGAGCGGGTTGGCCCAGTTCGACTTCGGCGACCGCCAGGCCGACCGTGCCGCGCCCGTCCTTCACGTTGGGATCGAAGGGACTGTCGGTGCGGACCGCCGCGTTGAAGGCCGTCGAGCGTCGCCAGCGCCGCCGCGGCGTCGACGTCCTCGAGCTTCGCGCAGAGGTCCTCCAGCGTGTCGGCCCGCGACCCGGGTCGCCTGGCGGATGCGGTATTCGTCGCGCAGCAGCGGCAGCACCTTGGCGTCGAACACCTGCCAGGCGAACTGGCCGGGCTGGCCGAGGATCGCGCGGCCGTACTTGGCGTAGGTGTAGTTGCGGAAGTCCGCGCCCTCGTCGACGAACCGCTCGCCCCGCGCGTTGATGCATGCACGCCCAAGCGGATAGGAGTGCTTCTGGAAGCCGTCGCCGACGGCCAGGTCGCCGAACTCCGGGCGCGTTGCGGTCCCAGCCGACCGCGTGGCAGCCCGACCAGTTGCCGACGACGGCACGCGCCGATCGTCCAGCGCCATGCGGATGCCGTCGCCGGTGTTGAAGCGCGTGCCGCGCACCTTGGCGAGGTCCCAGCCGGGACCGAGATAGCGCGTGCGCCACTCGGCGTTGGATTCGAACCCGCCGCAGGCCAGCACCACCGCCTTGCGCGCAGACTCGCGGGTGCGCCCGCCCTGGCGGCACGCTGCACGCCGTGGACGCCGTCGTCGTCGGCGATCAGCGCCGTCGCACGGGCGCCGAAGTGGATCTCGACGCCCTTGGCGCTGCGCCAGCCGGTAGAGGCGTCTCGATCAGGCCCGGCCCGCCGCCCCAGGCCTCGACCGTCAGGCCGCCCCAGAACTTGAACCGGCCGTCCGACGCGATAGGCCTGCCGGCCCCAGATCGGCATGAAGCGCACGCCCTTGCGCCTGCATCCAGCGCATCGTGTCGCGGCTGCGGGTGACCAGCAGCTCGCAGAGCTCCGGATCGGTGCGGTACTCGGTGATCCGGCCCATGTCGTCGAAGAACTGGCTCTGCGGTGTAGGTCCCGAAATCGGCGCTGCGCGACCTCGGCGTCGGTGAGGTCGGGCATCAGCGCGCGAGGTCGTCGACGCCATCGTAGACGCAGCGGAACGCGCCGGCGGTGAAGCGGCTGTTGCCGCCGCTCTCGGCTCTCCGGCGCGCGCTCCAGCACCAGCACCCTGGCGCCGGCCTCCGCTGCCGCCAGCGCCGCGCAGAGGGCGGCGTTGCCGGCGCCGACGACCATGACATCCGTTGCAGCCATCCCAAACCCGCTCTTCCCCGGGAAGCGGGGACCAAGGTTTTTGACCACGACCTCACGACCTTAGAACGAGTTGAGCCCTGGCCCTGTCGTTCAGCCGCCGTTCGTGGGGTTCGTGAGGTTCGTGGTCAATCTTATGGCGCCGTCCGCCACCCGCGCTCAAGTCGGGCCCCCGACTCCGCGGGGAGAGCGGACGAGGCTGGTTACGCCTCCGCCGCCACCGCGCGGCCTCGGCCGCGGCCTTGGCGGCCGGGTAGTCGGCCTTGCCGTTGGCGGCGCGCAGAGGACGGTCGGCGACGAAGATGCGCTTGGGCGTCTTGTAGCCGGCGAGCGACTTGCGCACGTGGGCGCGCAGCGCGGCCTCGTCGAGAGCGTGGCCCTCGGCGCGAGCTCACCACGCCGGTGACCGCCTGGCCCCACTTCTCGTCCGGCACGCCGACCACCAGCGCGTCCTCGATCGCGGGATGGGCTTCAGCGCCTCCTCGACCTCCTCGGGAAAGACCTTCTCGCCGGCGGTGTTGATGCAGGCGCTGCCGCGGCCGAGCAGCGTGAGCGAGCCGTCCGCCTCGACGATCACCCAGTCGCCGGGAATCGAATAGCGCACGCCGTCGATCGTCGCGGAAGGTGCGCGCGGTCTTCGCCTCGTCCTTGTAGTAGCCGAGCGGATTCGGGCCGCGCGATCGCCACCATGCCGGGCATGCCGGAGCCGGGCTCGACCGGCTGGTCGTTCTCGTCGAACACGCGGCAGCGCTCGCCGATCACGAACTTGGCGGTCTGGACCTCGCCGCCCTTGGTCATCACCGAGGCGCCCATGCCGAGCGCCTCCGACGACGAGAAGCCGTCGTTCAGCATCGCCTGCGGCATGTGCTCCAGCAGGCCGTGCTTGACCTCGACGGCTCCACATCACGCCCGAGGAGACGATCGTCGACGAGCGACGAGACGTCGTACTTGCCCGGGATTGGCGTCCAGCGCGTTGAGCATCGGCCTGGCGAAGGAGTCGCCGACGATCGCCATCGACTGCGGCTTGTGGCGTCTCGACCGCGCGCAGCAGCTCCTCGGCGTCGAAGGTCTCGCCCTCCAGCGTCACCACCGAGCCGCCGCGACAGCATCGCGCCCATGGCGGTAAGCAGGCCGGTGCCGTGCATCAGCGGCGGGGCGGGCAGGGTGCGCATGCCGGGCGCCTTGGCGGTCGCCGCCGCCAGCTCCTCCAGCGTCTCCGGCACCGGGCCCATCCGGCGCTGCGCCGCCAGGGTGATCTCGCGCAGGTCGTTGTGGGTCCAGATCACGCCCTTGGGCATGCCGGTGGTGCCGCCGGTGTAGATGAAGAACTGGTCGTCGCCGCGAGCGCTCGATGTCGAGCGGGCCGCCGTTGCCGTCTTCCGCCAGCTTCTCGAACGCGCTCGGCGAACGGGCGCGACCTTGCCGTCGCTGCTGACCTCGATCCAGGTCTTCACCTTCGGCAGCCGCGGCCGGATCTCGGCCACCGCGTCGCGGAACTCCGAGGCGTAGACCACCGCCTGGGCGTCGGAGTTGTCGAAGATGTACCAGACCTCCTCGCGGCGTGTAGCGGTAGTTGACGTTGACGTGCGTCATCCGCGCCTTGAAGCCGGCCGCCAGCGCCAAGAGGTACTCCGGGCGGTTGCGCATGTAGATCGCGATCTTGTCGCCGGGCTTGGCGCCGCGCGCGATCAGCCCGCGCGCCAGGTTGTTGGTCGCCTTGGTCGCCTCGCCCCAGGTGATGACGCGCTCGCCGTGGATGAAGGCCGGCGCGTCGGCCGGCACCGCCGGCGAGATGGCGTCGAGGATGTCTCCGAAATTCCAGCCCACGCTTGGTCGCTTCCTTTGACTTAAGTCTCGATGATGATTGGCTTTTACGCGTTGCGGGCCATCAGCCCGCCGTCCACCGGGATGGTCGCCCCGGTGATGTAGGAGGCGGCGGGCAGGCAGAGGCTGACGGTGATGTGCGCCACCTCCTCCGGCTCGCCGTAGCGGCGCATGGCGGTGCGCCTGGCCGCGAACGTCGCCTTGTCGGCCTCGGGGATCGCCTGCGTCATGCCGGTGTTGATCGGGCCAGGGCAGATGCAGTTGACGGTGATCCCTTCCTTGCCGAGCTCGACCGCCAGCGCGCGGGTCAGGCCGGTGACGCCGGCCTTCGCCGCCGCGTAGACAGAGTTGCGGCGCCGTCGCGCCCAGCGCCTCGGTGGAGGCGATGTTGACGATGCGCGGGCTCTTCGACTTGCGCAGGTACGGCAGCGCCGCGCGGATGATGCGCGGATGGGCGGTGAGCAGGATCGGCAGCGCCCGCTCCCACACCGCCTCGTAGTTCTGCGCGTCGATCGGCGACGCCCCCGGGCACGCCGGCGTTGTTGATCAGGCAGTCGAGCCCGCCGAACTGCTCGGCGATCTCGGGCACGATCCTGGCGATCGCGCCCGCGTCGGCCACGTCGAGCGCCCAGGCGGTCGCGTCATGCCCCTCGGCGCGGATCTCGGCGGCGACGCGCTCGGCGTCCTCGGCCCGCACATCCGTGACCGCCACCTTCGCCCCCTCGCGGGCGAACACCGTCGCCGTCGCCCGCCCCATGCCGCTCGCCGCCCCGGTGACGAGCACCACGAGGCCTTCAACGGAACGGGAAAGATGCGGGACAGGCGCCATGCGTTCAGTCTAGTGCCCACTGACGCTAGGGCATTCAATCCTGCCCGGAGGCCGCGCGACCAGCTAACGCGGCGCCTTCACTGGCACGTCGCCGATGAAATCGTCCTTGCCGATGGCCACGCCAAGGTGGCGCAGGATGTCGTAGGCTGTGGTGATGTGGAAGAAGAAGTGCCCGTAGCTCAATTTCAGCAGGAAATTGCTTGCGGTCATCGTCGCCCCTGGGGGCTCGTTCAACCCAACATCGGCGCCCGGATCGATGCTGAGGTCTGCGGGCGTCGCTGCGTCCATGTAAGTCACCGCCGCATCGACCGCCGCGCGGCAGTCCTTCAGTGTCTGCAGTCCCTCCGCCCGCGGATAGGATTGGCCGCGTAGCACCGCCACCATGCCGGCCGAGTGGACGAGCGCCTGGCGCACCTGAAACGCGAAAGGCTCCATGTCAGAGTAGAGGCGGAAGCCGATCACCTCGGCTTCCGCAAGCGCGCCCGAGGCGCAATGGACCTGCGCCTTGGCGAGGACGTCGGAGAACGCCGCGAGGTATTGCCGGAACACCGGCGCGGAAATGTCGTAGATGGTAAGCGACATCGGATCGCTCCTGTTCGCCGCTTGCGCCCAGTCCGGCGGCGCGCGGTTTGCGTGCACTATGGACGCCGCGCCCTGCCAGCGGCGCCAGCAACCAGCCATGAAACCGACTTAGAACCATCGGCGATGACGAGACGTTGGGGCGGTGATAGGGGGCGCCCATGCTCGACGAACTGAAGGCCAATAACCGTGCGTGGGCTGAGGGCAAGGTCGCCGCCGACCCCGGCTTCTTCCAGCGCCTGGTCGGCCAGCAGACGCCGCAGTACCTCTGGATCGGCTGCTCCGACAGCCGCGTGCCGGCCAACGAGATCGTCGGGCTCGATCCGGGCGAGGTGTTCGTCCACCGCAACGTCGCCAACCTCACGCCGCCGCAGGACGCCAACTACCTCTCGGTGCTGCAGTACGCGGTCGAGGTGCTGAAGGTGCGCCACGTGCTGGTGGTCGGCCACTACGGCTGCGGCGGCGTCGCCGCGGCGGTCGACGGCCAGCGCCGCGGCCTCATCGACCACTGGCTGCACCCGATCCGCGAGGTCGCCCACGACCACGCCGCCGAGCTGGCGGCCCAGCCCGAGGGCCAGCCGCGCCTCGACCGGCTCTGCGAGCTCAACGTCAGGCGCCAGGTGAGGAACGTCGCTTCCGACGTCTTCGTGGGCGACGCCTGGGCCCGCGGCCAGCCGCTCAGCGTGCACGGCTGGGTCTATTCGCTCGCCACCGGCCTGGTGAACGACCTGGAGGTCACCGTCAGCGCCCCGGACGAGCTCGCGCGCCTCGGCTGAGGCCTCGAAGGCGGCTCGCCGCAGAACTCACCGCAAAGGCGCCGTAAACAACGGTCGCCGCCCCAGCCGGCGGCGTCGGTTTTCTAAGGTCCCTTCACGATTTCAAAGACCGCGGCGGCCGCAGGCGGCCCCGTTTGAACGGCGATGGTTACTTATCGTAATGACCGTCGTCAACTCCTCACCTGCGCCGCAGAGCGCGGGGGAGGGGGACCACGCAGAGCGTGGTGGAGGGGGCGCTGGCCGGCGCTCGATCTGCGACATGCCCCCTCCGTCGCGCTCTGCGCGACACCTCCCCCGTACGCTGCGCTACGGGTGAGGAGCGGTGCGGTTGACCTCGCGTCCGTCTTGTCGGCTGGCCTGCGCGAGCGCAAACGTTCGGGCATCCGAGGAGACCTTACCGATGATCAGGAAGCCCATCTCGGCCAACTCGCACATCACCGAGCCGCCCAACTGCTACGTCGACTACATCGACCCGGCGTTCCGCGACCGCGCGCCCGATCATCAAGGAGCTGGAAGGCGTGGGCGACGCCTTCGTGATCGAGGGCATGCCGACGCCGGTGCCGCTGGGCCTGCTGGCCGCCGCCGGCAAGGACCCGAAGGACATCACGACCTCGGGTGTCGCCTTCAAGGACCTCTGGCGCTCGGGCTGGGACGCCAAGTACCGCGTCGCCGACCAGGAGAAGGACGGCGTCGCCGCCGAGATGATCTATCCCACCGTCGGCATGCTGCTCTGCAACCACGCCGACTTCGACTTCAAGAAGGCCTGCTTCGAGGCCTACAACCGCTGGCTCGCCGAGTACTGCGCGGAGGCCCCGCACCGGCTCTACGGCCTGGCGCAGGTCTCGATGCGCACGCCCGAGGATGGCGTCGCCGAGCTCAAGGCCGCCCACGCGATGGGCTTCAAGGGCGTGATGATGCCGGGCGACCCGGCGGTCGAGGACTACGACAGCCCGGTCTACGGGCCGGTCTTCGAGACCGCCATCGAGCTCGGCATGCCGCTTTCCTTCCACATCCTCACCACCAAGTCCGGCAGCCTGGCGCAGAACCCGCGCGGACCGCGGATCAACAGCTTCCTGTCCATCATCCGCGGCAACCAGGACATCATCGGCACGCTGATCTTCGGCGGCGTCTTCGACCGCCATCCCGACCTGAAGGTGGTCTGCGTCGAGGCCGACGCCGGCTGGGCGCCGCACTACATGTACCGCATGGACCACGCCTATAAGCGGCACCGCTACTGGATGAAGGCGCCGCCGCTCGAGCGCATGCCGAGCGACTACTTCCGCCAGAACATCTACATGACGTTCCAGGACGACTGGGTGGCCTTCAAGACCACCGCGCTCGTCAACCCGCGCCGCCTGATGTGGGCCAGCGACTTCCCGCACTCGGACTCCACCTGGCCCCATTCCCAGGCCGTCATCGAGGAGCAGACCGCCACCCTCTCCGAAGACGAGCGCAACTGGATCTGCCACGACAACGTCGCGGAGTTGTACGGGCTCACGGTGAACTGAGCGGCGGCGGCCGGCGTCCTTGCGCCCCCTCCACCACCGCGCTGACGCGCGGCGGTCCCCCTCCCCGTTCCGCTTCGCTCCACGGGGCAGGAAAGACGCCATTGCGCCGCTTCCTTCCTGCCCCGCGAAGCGGGGGAGGGGGACCGCCCGCCGCAGGCGGGTGGTGGAGGGGGCGCGGCGGCGCGCGGAACCTCGCGGGGCCAGATTGGCCCCGCCGGTTTATGGTTAACCGGCGATTAGGACCGCTGCCTCAGGGTCGTCCCATCACGGGGCGACCGCATGTCTGACATTCCTGATTCGCCCGGCATCGAGGCCGGCAGAACCAAGCTGCTGGCCGGCGACGCCGAGGGCGCCGCGCAAGTGTTCGAAGCCATGGTGGCCGCCGCGCCGCTCGACCAGGAGGCGCGCGACTGGCTCGCGAGCGCCAGGCTCGCCGAGCGCCATCCGGGCGCGGCCGTCGCGCTCGAGGATGCGCGCACGGTGAGGGCCGTGCTGGCGGCGCGCAGCATCGGCGTCGACATCGGGCGCTGCCAGGCCGACGCCGCCTACGCCAGCGCGACGGCCGACGCGCTCTATGCCCGCAAGCTCGTCGCCATGTCGGCGGTGGTGCGGCGCATGGCGCTGTCGGGCGGACGGCTCGACGGGACCAGCCTGCTGAGCTACGGCCTCGCCTTGCTGCACCAGGGCCGGCTCGAAGAGGCGTGCCAGGCGTTCGCGGCCGCCAGCGAGGCCGCGCCCTCGGCGGCCATCGACCAGTTCCAGATCTATCCGCACCTGCTGGCCGACAACGGCGAGACGCGGCACGCCGCCGCCACGCGGGCCTGGGCCCGCCGCCACGCGCAGGTGCGCCCGCCGCTCCCGCACCGCAATCCGGACCGCGCCGGCCGGCCCCTGCGCATCGGCTACGTCGCCCCCTGGTTCGCCCAGAACCAGCTGAAGCAGTTCATCACCCCGCTGCTGGAGAACCACGATCCGGCCGCGGTCGCGGTCACCCTCTATCCGACCGACGCCTCCAGCGAGACAGGCCGCTGGCCGGAGTTCATCGACATCCATCCGCTCGGCGGTCTCGACGACGCCGCGGCCGCCGAGCTGATCCGCCGCGACGGCATCGACGTGCTGGCCGACTGCTGGGGCCATTCGGCCGGCTCGCGGCTTGGCGTCTTCGCGCCACAAGCCGGCGCCGGTGCAGGTCGCCTGGCTGAACTACATCCAGACCACCGGCCTGCCGCAGATGGACTATGTGCTGCACGCCGACGGCGAGACGCCGGAACCCCTGCTGGGGCTGCTGACCGAGCGGATCTGGCGGATCGGCCCGACGTTCGTCGCCTTCCGGCCGGCCGCGGACCGGCTGGCGCCGGTTCGCACGCCGGCGCTGGCGCTGGAGAAGGCGAAGGGCTGGGTGACGTTCGCCTCGTTCAACCATCCGGCCAAGCTGAGCGACGCGGCGCTGGACGGCTGGGCCGCGGTGCTGCGCGGCGCGAAACGGACGCGCCTGCTGCTCAAGTACAGCTACTTCGACGACCCGGTGCTGCGACGCGTGACGCAAGGCCGGTTCGCGGCCCGCGGCGTCGCGCCCGAGCGGGTCTTCTTCGAGGGCCATACGGCCGGGCGGGACTACCACGAGACCTTCGGCAAGATCGACCTGATGCTGGACGCCTGGCCGGCCGGCGGCTCGACGACCACGCTGGAGGCGCTCTCCAACGGCGTGCCGGTGCTGATGATGGCCGAGCCGAGCTTCGCCGGCCTCTACACCCGCAACATCCTCGAGACCTCGGGCCTCGGCGAGCTCGTCACCACCAGCCCCGAGGCGTTCGTCGCCACGGCGCTGGCGCTCGCCGGCGACCTCGAGCGGCTCGACGACCTGCGCAGCCGCGTGCGTCCCGGCTTCGAGCGCGGCCCGATCTGCGACGAGGCCGGCTTCACCCGTCGCGTCGAGGCGGCGTTCGGCGAGATGTTCGACCTCTGGCGCGCCAGCGAGCCCGATCGGGTGGTCGCGTGAAGATCGCCTTCTTCGGCTATGCCTGGGGCAAGGTGCTGCAGCCGGACGCCTACATGACCGAGACGATCGCCTCGCTGGCCCGGGCCGGCGCGGACGTCGACGTCTATCTCGGCAACGAGCTCACCAAGGAATACGGCATCTACGGCCTGGACGAGAACATCCGGCCGGACCGGCTCGGCGCCTTCGTCGCCGCGCAGGGCTACGACGGCGCCGTCTCGTTCAACAACTCGATGCTGATCCCCGAGGTGATGGCCGCGATCCGCGGCCGCATCGTGACGGTGATCGTCGACGAGCCGGAGCATCTCTTCGACTACAACCGGACCGGCCCCTGGGAAGTGTTCAGGCGCGACATCGAGATCGTCGCGATGTCCTCGCGGCTGGAGCGGCGGCTGCTCGACGAGGTCGAGGGCGTGCGCCCGCGCCTCACCTTCACGCTGCCCGCCACCCAGGTCGGCGCGGGCCTCAGGCTCGAGCCAGTCCTGCCGATCTCGTGGGTCGCCAGCTACGTCGGCGACCTCAACCTCGACCAGTACATCGAGCTGGCGACCACGCGGCCGGAATACCGTGCGCTGACCATCCGCTGCCTGGAGCTGATCGAACGCGACGGCGACCTCAGCTCGATCCGTGGCTCGGACGGGGCGGAAGCGTCGCTGATCGCCGTGCTGCCCTGGACCTTCGACTATTTCCAGAGCCAGCTGCAGAACATCCTCACCAATCGTGCGCGGGTGGAGGTGGTGGAGCGGCTCGCGCCGCACGGGCTGGCTTTGTTCGGCAACGCCGGCTGGCGCACGCTGATGACCCACAACGCCGCAGTGCTGCAGGCCTTCCAGTCGGGCCAGCCGCCCACCTCGCACACCGATCTCGCGCGCATCTACAACGCCTCGAGGATCTCGATAAACGTGCCCCAGGCCCACACCGCCGTGGGCGCGGTGCAGTACCGGATGATCGACGTGATAGCCTCGGGCGCCCTCCTGATCACGCGCCGCGACACGCCCTCCGACCTCAACCGGGTGTTCGGCGACGATTGCCCGGTCCCCACCTACAGCGACTTCGACGAGCTCGAGCGGCTCTGCGTCCACTACCTCGAGCACGAGGACGAGCGGCGCGAGCTCGTGGCGCGCTGCAACAAGCTGGTGGAGACCGGATACAGCTTCCCCGAGCGCGCCCGCGACCTGCTGCGCGCGGTCGGCCTCGCGCCAGCGTGCGGCGCCGCGCCCGGGATGGTCCGCCGCATGCAGCTGACCGTGCTGGCCGAACTGGGCTGGGTCACCGCCGGCTGATCGAGGCCGCTCAGAGCGCGCCGTTGATCACCGCCAGGATCGCCGGGTCGTAGCGTTCGGGGACCCGTTCGATGCGGAAGCGGCGCATGCCGATCACGCCTTCCAGCGTCACGGAGCGGTCGAGCCAGCGCAGCATTGGCTCGGCCTCCAGCCGGAAGTGGTGGTAGGGCGCAGGCAAGCGCCAGTCCTCCACCACTGCCGCGGTCTGGGTCTGCAGGTCGATCTCGATCTTCAGCGGCCGCGCGCCGGGGCCCTCGACGCGAATGCGGTGGTCGAAACGGCCGCTGGCGTGGTGGGCAAGGCGCGCCTCCAGCCAACTCAGGTCGGCCGGCGCCGCGACCGCCTCGGGCGGCGGCTGCGGCGGACGGCTGGCGCTCGCTTTGAGCGCCGCCTGCATCTCGGCGCGGAAGCCCGCTTCCGAGCGCGGCTTGCAGACCACCTCCAGCCCCCCGCCCGGGCGCTTGATCACCGTGTCGCCGGCGAACATCGGCCGGTAGCGGTCAGGATGGCGGGCGGGCTTCGCCTGCGCATAAGCCACGAAGTCGAGCGGCGAGAGCACCGCGCGGTTCATCACCGAATTGGCGTCGTCCCAGTAGACCAGGTTGGCGCCGAACGGGACCACCACGTCGGCGTCGAGGATCTCGGCCTGCTCGATCCCCTTGTCGAGGTACTGGTCCATCAGCCGCTGCGCCTCGGCGTCGCGCCAGCCGGCGTCGACGCCTTCCAGCAGGAACGGGTACCAGTGGATGTAGGCGAACGGCACGCAGGCCACGTCCACCCGACCGACAGCGTCCTTCAGCCGCTGCAGCGTGGCGGCCGACACGTAGTTGTCGTTGCCGTGATAGGCGCTGAAGTGCGCGTTGCGGATCGCCATCGAGGCGTCGACGCCGTTGGTCTCGTGCAGGACGGCGTAGATCTCCACGCCGGGTGCGATTTCAGTCAGCCGGTCGGCCGGCAGCGGCACGACGTCGATCCCCGCCTCGGCGCACATCTGGGCGAACATCGGCCGGCCCTCGACGATGTGGATCGGCGTCGTCGGCGGGAAGAGCTTCAGGAACGCGGTGTCGAAGTGGTCCTGGTGGCAGTGCGAGACGATCACCGCGTCGACGGCCAAGAGGCGCGGGTCCATCACCTGGGCCGGGAAGAACACCCAGCAGCCGTGGTAGGGCGAAGAGAGCCCGACCGGATCGAACAGGAAGGTCTTGCCCGAGAGCCGCGCCAGGATCGAGGCGTGGCCCACGTAGAGCACGCCGTCGTCGGCCGAGCCGAAGAAGGCGTCGAGGCTTTCCCAGGTGCGGAACGGCGGATCGAAAGCTTCCTTCATCGTGTTTCCTTGCGGCGGCCCGTCAGGCGCGGCGGATCTTCTTCTGGCGGGCGGTGTGGAACGCCTCGTCGGTGACGACCACCTTGGCCGGGGCCTTGTAGGGCGCGAGGCTGGCGCGGCAGGCCGCGCGGATGCGGCGCTTCAGCTCGTCCGCCTGTTCCGGGCCCTGCAGAGACACCTTGGCGACGACGATCTGGCCCAGCATCGGATGCGGCTCGGCGACCACCGCGACGTCGCGGATGTTGTCGAGGCCGAGGATCACGTCCTCGACCTCGGCCGGATAGACCTTCTGGCCGCCGACGTTGATGATGTCGGAGACACGGCCGAGGATGCGGATCCACTCCCCGTCGGTCTCGACTTGGTCCTGGGTGTTGAACCAGCCGTCCGCGTCGAAGTTGGACGGGGCGTTCAGGTAGCCCAGCATGGCGTACTGCGAGCGGATCCAGAGGATCCCGTCGCGGACTTCGGTCTCGAAGCCCTCGCCGCCGACCCGCACCCAGAGCGAGCCGTCCGGCCGCGACTGCGAGCGCAGCACGCCCACTTCCGAGAGGCCGTAGGTCTGCTGCAGCTCGACGCCCGGGAACGCCGCCTGCAGCCGGGAGAGCGTCGACTGCGGCATCACCTCGGTGCCGTAGGTGATGCGCTTCAGCGACGAGAGATCGAGCCTGCGGGTCAGGCCCGAGGCCAGCATCAGGGTCAGGAACGACGGCGTCGCGGGCAGCAGCTCGACCCGCTCGCGGGCGATCGCCTCGCACACCGACGCCACCGAGCGGTCGGCCACCGTCACCACGGTGCCGAGGCTCGAGGTGATCGCCAGCACCGTGTTCACGCCGCCGAAGTGGTCGATCATCAGGAAGGGGATGGCGCGGGTGGCGGCGCGTTGGACGCGGAACTTGTCGGCGATGCGCTCGAAGTCGTGCAGGATCGCCTTCGGCGTCCCGCTGGAGCCGGACGAGAACAGGATGAGGCCCGGCCGGCCCTGGGCGATCAGCTCAGTGATCAGCGGATGGTCGGCGGCGATCTTCCGTTCACGGAACGTCGCGGTGCGCCCCGCGGTGTCGAACTCGACGAACCAGTCGCAGCCGGAGATCGCCAGCGCCGCGCCCTCCTCGACCACCGCCGCGCGGCTCAGGGGGATGACGATCGCGCCGCGCCGGGCCAGCGCCAGGATCAGGCAGACCACCGCCGGCGCGTAGTCCGCCAGGATCGCCACCTTGTGGCCGGCGCGGATGCCCTGGCGCTCGATGATCGCGCCGAAGCCGTCGATGCGCGCCAGCACCTCCGAATAGCTGGAGCGCTCGCCCTCGTGGACGAAGGCGGTGCGGCCCGGCGCGGTCGCGAAGCGGTCGAGCAGCCACTGCATGGCGCTTCAGGCTCCGACCAGCTCTTGCAGCACCACCTTCACCAGCGCGTAGGAGGTGATCTCGGCGGCGTCCTCGTCGGGGATCTCGACGCCGAACGCCTGCTCCAGCGCCAGCACCAGGTTCATGTGCTTCAGCGAGTCCCACACCTTCAGGGTGTCCTGGCTGGCGTCGGGTCCGATGGCGTCGGGCGGGACGGTGAGGACCGTCGCCATCACCTGCTTGAGCTTGGTCTCGTCAATCATGCTGCACCGTGATCCAGGGCGAGGGCGGCGGGGCGAAATCCGCGATGACCGCTTCGTAGCTGCGCGCGCCGTCGGCTTCGCTGACCAGCGGCAGGCCGAGGCGATCGTAGAAGTCGGCGGCCTGGGCGTTCTTGGCCGTCGGGAGGTAGCGGGCGCGAACGGTGCGGCAGCCGCGCGCGGCGGCGTCGGCGAGGATCGTCGGCCACACCCCGAACTCGACGCCGCGGCCGAGCACGCGGCAGCTCATGAAGAAGCTTTCGACCCGCGCAATCTTGCCCTCGAAGCGCATCACCACGACGCCGGTCAAGCCTGCGGCGCCGAACTTGTCGGCCACGTCGAGCGCGTAGATCGCCGCGCCCGTGTCCCACATCAGCCGCTCGATCTCCGAGGGACCGTAGCGGATGGTGGTCAGGTTGAACTGGTTGGACTTCTGGCTGAGCTCGCTGATCCGCGCGATGCGGCCCTTGTCGTTGCGCGCCAGCGTGACCGTCAGGCCGAGCGAGGCGAGATATTCCTCCTGGCTCGCGAACCGGCCCCGCTCGGCCAGCGCCTCGGCGCGCTGACGGTATTGCTCGGTCTTCGCGGCCCCGTCGGTCGCCGCGCCGCCGGCCAGGAAGAGGTCCTTGATGCGGGCGATCACCGCCGGATAGTCGGCCGGCCGCGCCGGGACCTGGAAGACGGTCACCTGCGGCAGCTGGCTCCGCACCGCCTCGCACTCGAAGTCGGAGTCGTCGACGAAGACCAGGGCGTCGAGGCCGATGTTCAGCGTCTCGGCGATGCGCCGCAGGCTCGCGACCTTGTCCGACCAGCTGACCTCGCTGACGATGATGTCGGCAGGCTTCAGCACCATCTCCGGATGGGTCTCGAACATGGCCGCGACGTCGGCCGGCTCGTTCTTGCTGGCGAGGCAGACGAGCACGCCCTGCCGCTGCAGCGCCTGGAACTCGGCCTGCGCGCGATGGAAGACGTTGCCCGGATAGGCGTGGGCGCTGAGCTTGACGCCGCCGACCAGGTCCTCGCCGACGACGCCGCCCCAGAGCGTGTTGTCGCAGTCGAGCACCAGGGCCTTGTGGAACCGGGTTCCCCAGGCGCGCGAGACCGCCGTCACCTGCCGCGCCCACTCGTCGAGCAGCGCGGGCGAATAGGGCGCGGCGCTGCGCAGATGGAAGCGCGCGTCGAACGCCGCGCGGCGCCCGACGGCGGCGATCACGCCCGCCATGTCGATCCAGCGGACGTTGGCGAAGGCGGCCGCTTCCTCGCGCAGCGCGGCGTTCAGCCGGCCCACCACCAGGTCCAGCCGGTCCCCGCCGGCGACCGGCTCGCCGATCCGGTGCAGGCCGCAGAGGAAGACGCTGCGGCAGGCCGCCGCCTTCTCCAGCGCCAGACGCCAGCGGCCGATGAGCGCCCGCTCGACCGCGGCGATCGCCTCGTCCGGCAGCGCGGCGGCCCTGGCTTCGAACGCCGGCGCCAGCGTCTCCAGCGACGGCGCCAGCAACAGATGGTCGACGCCCGCCGCGGCGAAGCGCTCCGCATCGCCGAGCGGGTCGTCGAAGCCGCCGGGGCTCACCTCGATGCGCACGCCGGCCAGAGCTGCGTGCCGGCGCAGATAGAGCCCCAGCAGGTCGACCGTCGCGCCGGCGCTGATCCCGACGCGCGCGCCGAGCTTCGGCAGGCTCGCTTCGGCCGCCTCGACCGCGGCCATCACGTCGGCGAGCGGCGCGGCCGGGTCGGCGAGCGCCGCCCAGGCCGATGCGTGGTCCGCGGCGGGCTGCATGACGGCGGGCTGGTTCATCGCATCGCCGTCCCGCCGTTCACGCTGAGCGTATGGCCGGTGATGAAGCCGGCCTCGGGCGAGGCCAGGTGGGCCACCGCCGAGGCGACGTCGGCGGGGGTGGCCAGGCGGCGCATCGGCGTCTGCCGCGCGGCGATCAGCTGCGCCTTCTCAGGAATGTCGCCGATCAGGCCGGTCTCGGTCATGCCGGGCGCGACGCAGTTGACGGTGACGCCGCCGGGGCCGACCTCGGCGGCGAGCGCCCGCGACATCGCCGCCAGCGCCGCCTTGGCCATCGCGTAGGCCGTCCAGGTGGGCGTCGGCGCGCCCTCGGCGACCTGCGAGGTGATGTTGATGATCCGGCCCGAGCCGCGTTCCAGCATGGCGGGCAGGCAGGCCTTGGCGAGCAGGAAGGCGGCCTTCACCTGCACGTCGAGCTGCGCCTGGATGTCGGCCCAGTCGAGGTCCGCGAAGGGCTTGGCGCCGATCGCGGGCGAGGCGTTGTTGACCAGCACGTCGATCGGACCCAGCGCCTGCGCCGCCCGCCGCGCCAGGCTCTCGGCGGCTTCCGCGCCGGCGAGGTCCGCCTGGATCGCGATCGCGCGTACTGGCGCCCGCGCCGGCCCCTCCAGCGCCTGGATCGCCTGCACGAGCGCCTCGGCGCGGTCGCCGCGGCTGCGGTAGGCGACCGCCACGTCCATGCCGTCGCGGGCCAGCCGCTCGCAGATCGCCCGGCCGATGCCGCCGGCCCCGCCGGTGACCAGCGCCACGCGCCGCCGCGGCGGTCCTTCGGCGGCCGTCGCCTCGGCGCGGCGCTCCAGCACCTTCACCTTGCCGGCGCCCGCCAGCACCTTCTGGCCGCCCTGGTTGACGATCGTCGTCTCCACCTCCAGCAGCCGCTCGCGCGGGTGTTTGGCGGTCACCACGCAGGTGACGGTCAGCGTGTCGCCGAGCCGCACGGGGCTGAGGAACTCCAGGCTCTGCGACACCCAGAGCGCGCCGGGCCCCGGCAGCTGGGTGCCGATCACGGTGGAGATGAACGAGGCGCCCAGCATCCCGTGCACCACCACGTCGCGGAAGCTGGTCGTCTCGGCGAACGCTGGGTCGACGTGCAGCGGGTTGTCGTCGCCGGTCATCTCGACGAAGCGGCGCACGTCCGCCTCGCCGATGCTGCGCACCAGCGTGCGCGCGTCGCCCACGTTGATGGCGTCGAAGTCGGCGAACAGGCTCATCCGACGCCTCCGTCGCGCGCTTCCCAGCGCCAGACGCTGGCGGCGAAGTTGAAGCCGGCGCCGACCGCCGCCAGCACCACGGTCGCGCCGGGCCGGATCAGGCCCCGATCGACGGCCTCGCTGAGCGCGATGGCGACGGACGCGGCGCCGGTGTTGCCGATCTCGCGCACGTTGGTGTGGGTGCGCGCCATGTCCGCGCCCATCTTGCGCACGACGTAGTCGATCAGGTTGTAGTTGGCCTGGTGGAAGACGAAGAAGTCGACGTCGGCGAGCTCGATCTCGGCCTTGCGGCAGGCGTTCTTCACCACGGCCGGCAGGTGGGTGATCGCCTGCTTCCAGGTCGCCAGGCCGTTCAGCTCCATGACGTCGGTGTCGGCCGGGCCAGGGGAGAGCATTGCGCGGCCCATCACCGGGAAGCTGGAGCCGCCGCCGCGCACCCGCACCGCCTCGTAATTGGATGAGTCGGTGTGAAAGGCGGAGGCCACGACGCCCGCGCCCTCGCGGCGGCCCAGCACCACGGCCCCGGCCCCGTCGCTGTGGTAGATGACGCTATCGACGTTGCCGCGGTCGATGTAGCGGCTGTTCATCTCGACCCCGACCACCAGCGCGTGGCGCACGTCAGGGTCGGCGGCCATGCGGTCGGACGCGGCGGTGAGGCCGGAGACGAAGCCGGCGCAGTTGGCCTGCAGGTCGAAGATCTGCCCGCCGGCAACGCCCAGCTCCTTGTGGATTTTCGCCGACAGCGGCGGGAAGGTGTAGTCGCCCGAGAAGGTGCAGGCGACGATCAGGTCGATCTCGTCCGGCCCGACGCCGGCTGTGTCCATCGCCTGGCGCGCCGCTGCCACGGCGAAGCCGGAGGCGGTGTCCTGCGGCGCCGCCAGATAGCGGCGCTGGATGCCGGTCTTCTCGACGATCCACTCCGGCGTCACCTCGAGGCGGCGGCAGAGCTCGGCGTTCTCCTCCACGACGCCGGCCAGCTGCCGGCCGGCGCCCACGATCGCGACGCCCGACGCGGCCCTCATCGGTCCGCTCCGACAGCGAGGAAGTCGAGCAGCGGCCGGTTGCCCGTCTTGATGTCGGCGAAGCGCGCCGAGGGTCCGTGGCCCGGATGCACCAGCGTTTCGCCGTCGATCTCGTCCCAGAGCGCGAGCAGGCTCTGGCGGAGCAAGCCGTGGTTCTCGCCCGGCAGGTCGGAGAGGCCGACGCCGCGCGCATAGAGGCTGTCGCCGGTGAAGAGGTGCGCGCCGAAGCGGATGAACGCAGCTGCCGGGCGTGTGGCCGGGAACCGGCAGCCAGCTCACCGGCAGGCCCTCGGGCGGCGCGGCCGGGTCGACCAGCGTCAGCTCCGGCAGCTTGATGCGCTCGGCGAGCTTGACCACCATCAGCAGGAAGTTGCTGCTCTTGGCGGTCTTCAGGTCGGCCTGGTGCAGGAAGACCTCGGCGCCGTAGGCGGCCTGGAAGTGGCTCGCGCCGCCGATGTGGTCGAAGTGGCCGTGCGTGCAGACCACGCGGCGCGGCCTCAGGCCCAGCGCCTGAACCGCGCGGTCGATGCGCGCCGGATCGAGGCCCGGATCGACGACGAAGTCCCCGTCCGGATGGGCGCAGAGATAGGCGTTGGACGGGAACGTCCCGCCGGTGACGCGCCAGACGCCGTCGCCCACCGGCTCCGGCGATCCCTCGGGCGGCGCGGCGTGGCGCTCCGGCCTCAAGCGTGCCTGGGCGCCCATCAGTTGACGCCCCCGAGGAACACGGTCTGCGCGGTCACGTAGCCGCTGGCCTCGGCCGCGAAGAAGTCGACGACGTTGAGGATGTCCGCGGCTTGCGGCGAAGCGCGGAACCGGCAGGCCGGCGATGATCGCCTCGATCTTGTCGCGCGGCAGCTGGGCCAGCATGTCTGAATCGATCGCCGTGATCCCCAGCGTGTTGCAGGTCACGTTCATCGGCCCGAACTCCTTGGCCATGACGTTGGCCAGGGTCGAGAGGCCCGCCTTGGTGGCCGCGTAGACGAAGTCGCCGATCGGCTCGAGGCTGGCGGCCATCGAGCCGATGTTGATGATCCGGCCCCACTTCTTCTTGCGCATGAACTTGGCCGCCTCGCGCGAGACGATGAACGGCGCCAAGAGGTTGACGTTGACCATCGCCTGCGCGGCGGCCGGCGGCATGATCATCGCGTACTGGGAGGTGAGCACCGCGGCGTTGTTGACGACGATGTCGATGCTGGCGACCTGGCCGTGCAGGCCGAGGAACGCCTTCTGGATGGCGGCCGGATCGGCGAGGTCGACCTGGACGTGGCGATAGGCGTTGCGCTCGAGGCTGGACTCGCCCCGCGCGAAGCCGATCACCTCGGCGTCCTGGTCCAGGAAATGCTCGGCGATGATCCGCCCGACGCCACGCGTGGCGCCGGTCACGAGCGCAATCTTTCCTGCGTAGGCGCCCACCAGCCTTAGGGACCTTGAAAACGAAGCAGAGCCGAGGCCCGCAGCGTCGGCAGATATGGTTAACAGCCGGTCACGATCGGCTCGGGCTCCGTGCTCGCAAGCGGCCAGGGTCCATCCGGGCATGATGGCGATGACAGCGTTCGACCTAGAGCCGACCATGCTGTCGGGACAGCGCGAAGAGTGACAGGAAACGCGAGGTCCCGTAGTGACCCGCGCCTGGGTGCGGACGGAGCCTTCTCTTGCAGGCGTCTGAGGTTTCGCGGGCGGTGGCTGCGGCCATGTCGATCGCCTCAGCGCTTGACCTGGCCGTCGACGACGCGGTCGTTGTTCATAACTCGAACAATCTCGCGGTGCGCCTGCTGCCGTGTGACGTCCTCGCCCGGGTCGCACCTAAGGGGCGGCACGTCGCCCAGTTCGAAATCGAGCTTGCTGAGCGGCTCGCCGAGACTGAGAGCCCTGTGGTTGCGCTCGAGCGTCGAGCGGCGCCCCGCGCCTACGAGCGTGACGGCTTCGTCGTCACGCTGTGGACCTACTACCCGTCCGTGACGCCTCGGGAGGTCGCACCCGCCCCCTACGCGAATGCGCTCGGGCGGCTGCACGCCGGCATGCGCAAGCTCGATGTCACCACGCCCCACTTCACCGATCGGGTCGCGGAGGCGCAGCGACTTGTCGCCAACCGCGACCAAACCCCGGCGCTCGCCGACCCGGACCGGCAGCTTCTCGCCGGCGCGTTGAGCGGGCTAAGACGAACGATCGCCGAACGCAGCGTCGCGGAGCAGCTGCTGCACGGCGAGCCGCACCCCGGGAACGTGCTCAACACGAAGAACGGACCTGTGTTCATCGACCTCGAGACGTGTTGCCGTGGGCCAGTCGAATTCGACCTCGCCCACGTGCCCGAAGAGGTCATCGAGCATTATCCGGACGCCAATCGAGAACTGCTCGGCGAGTGCCGGGGCCTCGTTCTGGCGATGGTCGCGGCGTGGCGCTGGGATGCGGGCGACCAGTTCCCGAACGGGCGCCGCGTCGGCCAAGAACTCATCAGCACTTTGCGCAAGGGTCCGCCATGGCCAACACTCGACGTCATGATGCGGCGACTAACCGGTCCGTAGAACCAGCGCACCGGTCCTGGGATTCCGGAGCCGGAGGCGGCCCGGACCTGTTCGGTGGCGGCGCTGGCCGGCGTCACGCCGAGATCGCCGCTCTGTCGACGCGCGGCGAGCGGCGCACCATCGCTGCCGGGCACGCCATCCAGTGGGAGAAGCCCGAAGCGGTCATCGCGGATATCGAAGAGGCGCTGGCCCTGGCGCGAGGCGGCTAGGGCTGGCGGCCCAGCGCGCGCCGCGGGGCTCCTGCGACGGGCGGCTTCGCCCTAGGGTTTGGGCCCATAGGCTCCAGGCGGACGGGCGGGTAGCCCGGAGCGGGACAAATCCCAGGTCGAGGGACGAGAGGAAATGCAAACCGCCACACAGCGCTCCCATTGCGCCGCGGCCGCCGTCTGGGTTGCCGCCTTCGCGCTCGTCGCCACCCCCCTGACCGCATCGGCAAAGGACCCCGCGGCCTCCTCGAATCCGCTCGCCGGCGCCGGCAGATCGGAGCGGACGACGACGACGGCGACGATCAAGTCGATCGACCCGGCGACGCGTCACCTGGTGCTGACCAACTCCAGCGGGCAGGACTTCACGCTCAAGGCGCCCAAGGCGATGCACAACTTCGACATGCTCAAGGTGGGCGACAAGGTCACCGCGACCTACTCCGCCTCGGTCGAGTACGCCCTCTCGTCGGGCAGGAAGCTGCCGCCGGACACCCAGACGATCATCGCCGGCCGCGCGGCGAAAGGCGAGCTGCCCTCCGGCGTGGTGGCCAACCACATCGTCGTCACCGGCGCGGTGCTCGGCATCGACATGGCGAAACACACCCTGCGGGTGGTGAGCCCGCAGGGCGGCGAGGTGCACATCATCGAAGTGAAGGAACCCGCCGGCCGTGCGGCGATGGCCAAGCTCAAGGTCGGCGACTACATCACTGCCTACATCACCGAAGGCCTGTTGCTCTCCGCCCGTCCGGCGTGACGATCGGGACGCATTCCCGCCTTCAGGCCGGCTCCATCTCCGCCAGCAGCTCCATCACGTAGTCGGTCAGCGTCCCGACGTCGTCGAACGGCGAGATCTCGCGGCTCATGGCGCGGTCGTCGGTGAGGCTGATCGGCGCGTTCCACTTCAGGGTCAGCGCCGTCTCGACGTCGACGATCACCGAGACCAGCGACAGCGAATCGAGCTGGGCGTCGGGGCCGAAGAGGGGCGTCGTCGGCCCGATCTCGACGCGCTGGCCCTCGTCGAGCTCGGCGTTGAGGTTCTCCAGCGCCTCCAGGATGATCCCCAGGACCGCTGCGCGGGTGGTTGCTTCGGACAATGTCGAACTCCGGTCAGGCGGCGGCGCCGAGCCGCATCAGGGCGCGCATGCGCGGTTGAGAGATCGCGCGGTATTCGTCGGCCAGCAGGCTGAGCGCGATGGCGTCGCGGAACTGGCCCTCCATCAGGAAGTGGCGCCGGAAGCGGCCTTCCTCGCGCATGCCCAGGTACTTCTGCCACTTCACCATCAGGTGGTTGCTCGCCTCGATCACCCCGTGGACGCGCTCGAGGCCCAGCCGCTCGAACGCCAGCTCGTAGAGCAGGCTCATGGCCTCGACCGCCGCGGGGACGCCGCGGGCGGCCTCCTCGTCGCCGATCAGGAAGCGGGCCAACTCGGCGCGGCGGTTCGGCAGGTCGATGCTGACCAGCGAGAGCATGCCGATCGGCCGCCTGTCCTTCTCTTCTTGGGCCTTCAGCTCGATGACGTAGTTGAACTCGCCCTTCGGGCGGCTGGCGATCCAGCGCGCCTGATCCTCGACCGAGGCGGCCGAGCCGTTGAGGTGACGGGCGCGGTCGCCGAGCCGCCAGGCATGGGTGACGGCGGCGTCCGAGGGCCGCAAGGGGCGCAGCGTCACGAACTGGCCGACCAGCTCGGGCGCCTCGTCGGGAAGCTTTGTCATCACGCGCTGAAGAACTCCCTCACGCAGGCGATCACGAAGTCGATCTCGCGGTTCGAGTGGGTCGCATCCAGCGGCAGGCTGAGCACCGACGCGGCCAGCTGCTCGGCGACCGGGAAGTCGCCCGGCCCCCAGCGCCCGGCGTAGCAGGGCTGCAGGTGGACCGGGATCGGGTAGTGGATGTTGGTCCCGACCCCGCGCGCGGCCAGGAAGGCGGCCAGCGCGTCGCGCGCCTCGGCCACGCGCACCGGGAACACGTGCCAGATCGGCCGCGCCCAGCCGCGCACCGGCGGCAGCCCCAACCCGCGCACGTCCGCCAGGCCCATCAGGTAGCGCAGCGCCAGTTCGCCGCGGCGGGCGTTCCAGACGTCGAGATGGGGCAGCTTCACCCCGAGCGCCGCCGCCTGCAGCGGGTCCAGCCGCGAGTTCCGCCCGGCGATCTCGTGCCGGTACTTCTCGCGCGAGCCGTAGTTGGCCAGCATCCGCACGCGTTCGGCCAGCGCTGCGTCGCGCGTGGTCACCGCGCCGCCGTCGCCGAGCGCGCCGAGGTTCTTGGTCGGATAGAAGCTGAACGCCGCCGCATCGCCCAGCGAGCCGCAGCGGCGGCCCTTGTACTCGGCGCCGTGCGCCTGGCAGGCGTCCTCCAGCACCTTGATGTCGCGCCCGGCGATGGCGGCGGCGAGGGCGTCCATGTCGGCCGGGTGGCCGTAGAGGTGCACCGGCATCACCGCGCGGGTGCGCTCGCCGATCGCGTGGCCGAGCTTCCTCATGTCCATCAGCCCGGTGTCCGGCTCGACGTCGACCAGCACCGGCGTCGCGCCCGCCTCGTCCACCGCCAGCGCGCTGGCGACGAAGGTGTGGGCCGGCACGATCACCTCGTCGCCGGGGCCGACGCCCCAGGCCTTGAGGGTGAGGACAAGGGCGTCGAGGCCGTTGCCGACGCCGACCGCCGCCGTTGTCCGGCAATAGGCCGCGAAGCTGGTCTCGAAGGCGCTGACCTCCTCGCCGCCGATGAAGCGGCCGGACTTCATCACCCGGCGCATCGCCAGCTCGAGCTCCGGGCCGATGGCCTGCGCGCCGCGCGCCAGGTCGAGGTAGGGAACGCCGGTCACCGGCTCGTGGCCGGCGTCCCAGGCGAGGAAGTCGTCGTGGTCGCGGATGTAGTCGGCCTCGTCGTACTCCTCCGAGGCCAGCACGATGACCACCGAGTCCTCGGAGAAGTCGGAAAGGTCGCGCCAGCAGCCGGGACCGACCACGGCCGCATGCGAGGGGCGATTGAGCTCGACGACCTCGGTGACGCCGGAGCGCGAGATGCTCAGGCGCACGCTGCCGCGCAGGCACAGGAAGCATTGCCGCAGATGCCGGTGGCCATGCCCCCCGCGCCCGGCGCCGGCCGGCACGTCGCGGATGTAGTAGGCGCGGTGGACCGGAAAGCCGATGTGCTTGGAGACCTCCGCCACGCCGAGGATGCCGTTCGGCATCGGAATGGTCTGCAGGTCGACGAGGCTCACGAGCCGCGGTTCGCCAGCGGGCAGGGCGGCGGGCGCGACGGCGGCCGCCTCCGCAAGCGGCCTCTGCCGCGCCAGCATCCTCGTGCCCCTCCGGCAAGTCATCGCCCGAAGCGACCACGATTGTGGTTAATGGCTGATTAGGCCCGCCATCCTCCCCCACGGGGGTGAAATGGCGAAGCCCCGCAGCGGCTTCGCCGCGGGGCTTCATGGTGGAGCTAAGCGGAGTCGAACCGCTGACCTCTTGAATGCCATTCAAGCGCTCTACCAGCTGAGCTATAGCCCCGAGGTCGTCGGGCCGCCGTCGGCCAGGGGCCTTGGGCGAGGGCGCGGAACCTAGTCAAACGATCCGCCCCGTCAAGGCCCTCGCTCCGGCCGGCCGCGTGCGAATTGGCGCAGTCCGCACGCCCCCTCCGTCGCGCTTCGCGCGCCACCTCCCCCGCCTCTGCGGGCGGGTGAGGAGAAACTACTCGTCCCCCGCGCCCTCCTCGGGCAGGCCGTCGATCTCGTCTTCGGAGAAGTCGTCCTCGTCGTCCTCGATGAACGGCACCTCGTCGTCGTCGGCGTCCTCGAGGTCGTCTTCCTCGGCGAAATCGACGCCCAGCGCCTCGTCGGGCGCGGCCGGCGCCGCGTCGGGGCCGCCGTCCTCGTCCTCGTCCTCGGCCACCAGCGGCTCGGCCGCGACGGCTTCGTCGAGCTCCGGCGCCTCCTCGACGGCTTCGAATTCCTCCTCCTCGTCGGCCTCGACCGGCGCCGCGCGCACCTCTTCGACCTCCTCCTCGGGCAGCGGGCCGCGCGGGCGCACGCGCCGATTGCGCAGCGCTTCTTCGGGGTCGAACTCGGTCCCGCACTTCGGGCAGTGGGCGGGTCGGCGGGTCAGGTCGTAGAACTTGCTCGAACAGGTGGGGCAGATTTGCTTTGCGCCCAGTTCGGGATTGGCCAAGGCGGGGCCTCGTTCGGAGCGGGGAGAGGGGCGGCTCCCTTGCCATGGGTGCGGGGCGCTGTCAAAAGCCAATCCTCGCCTGAGAAACCGCGATCCGAGAGGCGGAAAATCCATGGCCAGAGACCGGACTTACGGCCCGCCCGGGCGGTCCGCTCCGCGGCCGTGTGCGCGCGCCGGGCGACAAGTCCATCTCCCACCGCGCGCTGATCCTGGGCGCGCTCGCCGAGGGCGAGACCAGCATCGAGGGCCTGCTGGAGGGCGACGACGTGCTGCGCACCGCCCAGGCGATGGGCGAGTTCGGCGCGACCGTAAGCCGCGAGGGCCCAAGTGAGGGCGGAGGGGGCCGCTGGCGCGTCGCCGGCCACGGCCGCTTCCTCGCGCCGGAGACCGTGGTCGACTGCGGCAACTCCGGCACCGGCGTCGGCTGATCATGGGCGCGGCGGCCGGCTTCGACCTCGTGGCGACCTTCACCGGCGATCCGTCGCTGCGCGGCGCGGCCGATGATGCGGATCCTGCGGCCGCTCGGCGCAGATGGGCGCGAGCTGGCTCTGCCGCGACGGCGGGCGGCTGCCGCTGGCGCTGCGGGGCGGCGGCCTTGCGGGCGATCACCTATCGGCCTGCCCGAGCCGTCGGCGCAGGTGAAGTCGGCGGTGCTGCTGGCGGGGCTGAACGCCGCCGGCGTCACCGAGGTGATCGAGGCCGAGCCCACGCGCGACCACACCGAGCGGATGCTGACGCGCGTTCGGCGGCGAGATCGAGGTCGAGGACCGCGACGACGGCCGCCACATCCGCCTCGCCGGCGGCCAGCGGCTGGTCGGCGCGCGCGATCCGCGTGCCGGGCGACCCGTCGTCGGCCGCCTTCCCGCTGGTCGCGGCGCTGATCACGCCGGGCTCGGCGCGTGACGGTCGAGGGCGTGCTGCTCAATCCGCTGCGCGCCGGCCTCTTCGTCACCCTGCAGGAGATGGGCGCGGACCTCTCCATCGAGAACGAGCGCGAGGAGGGCGGCGAGCGCGTCGGCGACGTCACCGCGCGCCATTCGCAGCTCAAGGGGGTCGTCGTGCCGCCCGAGCGCGCGCCCTCGATGATCGACGAATATCCGATCCTCGCCGTCGCGGCGGCCTACGCCGAGGGCCCGACGGTGATGCGCGGCATCGGCGAGCTGCGGGTCAAGGAGAGCGACCGCATCGCCATGATGGCGGCGGGGCTGGCGGCCTGCGGGGTCGGCGCCGAGGAGGAGCCGGAAGGGCCTGATCGTCGCCGGCACGGCCCGCGCCAACCACCGCGTCGCCGGCGGCGGCCTGGTGCGCACCCACGGCGACCACCGCATCGCCATGAGCTGCCTGGTGCTCGGCCTCGGCGCCGAGAAGGCCGTCGCCGTCGACGAGCCCGGCATGATCGCCACCAGCTTCCCCGGCTTCGGCGAACTGATGGCGGGGCTGGGGGCGGAGATCGGGTGAGCGGGTTTGTCATCGCGGTCGACGGGCCGGCGGCGTCGGGGAAGGGGACGATCGCCGCGCAGCTGGCCGAGCGCTTCGGCCTGCCGGTGCTGGAACCGGCCTGCTCTACCGCGCCGTCGGCGTGACGCTGCTTGCGCCAGGGCGGCGACCTCGGCGACGCGGCAGCGGCGGCCGAGGTCGCGCGCCGGCTCGATCCCGCCAGCCTCGGCGATCCGGCCTTCCGCACCCGCGCCGCCGGCGAGGCGGCGAGCCGGGTCGCGGCCCATACCGGGCGTCCGCATCGCCCTGCGCGACTTCCAGCGCGCCTTCGCCGCGCCAGCCGGGCGGCGCGGTGATCGACGGGCGCGACATCGGCACCGTCATCGCCCCGGACGCGCCGGCCAAGCTCTTCGTCACCGCCAGCCCCGAGGCGCGCGCCCGCCGCCGCTGGCTGCAGCTGAAGGCCGCCGACGCCCGCGATCGCCTACGCCGACGTACTGGCCGACATCGAGCGGCGCGACGCCCGCGACGCCGGCCGCGCCGACTCGCCGATGGTCCCCGCCGCCGACGCCGTCTTGCTCGACACCACCGAAATGTCTATATCCGCCGCCGCCGATGCGGCCCGCCGCATCGTCGAGGCGGCGCGCGCCAAGTGGGAGCTTCCCCAAGGAACTCCCCCGGCTAATCCAATCGCGCCCAACCTCGACCGCCGCGGGAACCTACCCAGACGCCGAACGCGGGCGTCCATCGCGCGAAGACTCCACAACCGCACCATTCCGGGCCCGCGCCCGGCCGCGCTGCTGCGGCCGCACCCGCGCCCATCCAGACGAACACGAGAAGAGCACAGAGACCTATGGCAGACGACCTCAGCATGAACCCCACGCCGCGACGACTTCGCGGCCCTCCTGGACGAAACCTCGGACGCGGCGATTTCCGGCGAAGGCCGGTCGTGCACGGCAACGTCGCGGCGATCGAGAAGGACTTCGCGATCATCGACGTCGGCCTGAAGACCGAGGGCCGCATCCCGGTGAAGGAGTTCGGGGTCGACGACGACGGCAAGCCGACGCTGAAGGTCGGCGACACGGTCGAGGTGTTCCTCGAGCGGGTCGAGAACGCGCTGGGCGAGGCGGTGATCAGCCGCGAGAAGGCCCGCCGCGAGGAGGCCTGGACGCGCCTGGAAGGCGTCTACGCCAAGAACGAGCCGGTGATGGGCTCCATCGTCGGCCGCGTGAAGGGCGGCTTCACCGTCGACCTCGGCGGCGCCTCGGCCTTCCTGCCGGGCTCGCCAGGTCGACATCCGCCCGGTCCGCGACGTGGGCCCGCTGATGGGCCGCGAGCAGCCGTTCGCGATCCTCAAGATGGACCGCCCGCGCGGCAACATCGTCGTCTCGCGCCGCGCCATCCTCGAGGAGGCCCGCGCCGAGCAGCGCACCGAGCTGGTCAGCCAGCTGCACGAGGGCGAGGTGCGCGAGGGCGTGGTCAAGAACATCACCGACTACGGCGCGTTCGTGGACCTCGGCGGCATCGACGGCCTGCTGCACGTCACCGACATGAGCTGGAAGCGCGTCTCGCACCCGAGCCAGGTCCTGGCGGTCGGCGACACGGTCAAGGTGCAGATCGTCAAGATCAATCCCGAGACCCAGCGCATCAGCCTCGGCATGAAGCAGCTGCAGTCCGACCCGTGGGACGGCGTCGAGGCGAAGTATCCGGTGGGCGCCAAGTTCAAGGGCCGCATCACCAACATCACCGACTACGGCGCCTTCGTGGAGCTGGAAGCCGGGCGTCGAGGGCCTGGTCCACGTCTCCGAGATGAGCTGGACCAAGAAGAACGTCCACCCCGGCAAGATCGTCTCCACCTCGCAGGAGGTGGAAGTCGTGGTGCTCGACGTCGACGCCTCCAAGCGCCGCGTCAGCCTGGGCCTCAAGCAGGCGATGCAGAACCCGTGGGAGGAATTCCTCGAGAAGCACCCGATCGGCACCGCCGTCGAAGGCGAGGTGAAGAACGCCACCGAGTTCGGCCTCTTCATCGGCCTCGACAACGACATCGACGGGATGGTCCACCTGTCGGACATCGACTGGAACACGCCCGGCGAGGAAGCCATCCTGCGCTACAAGAAGGGCGAGAGCGTGCGCGCCCGGGTGCTCGACGTCGACGTCGAGAAGGAGCGCATCAGCCTCGGCATCAAGCAGCTGCAGGGCGATCCGCTGGCCGGCGACGTCTACCGCAAGGGCCAGACCGTCACCGTGACGGTCAACGAGATCACCAGCGGCGGCATCGAGGTGAAGTTCGGCGACGACGAGGCGCAGGTCACCGCCTTCATCCGCAAGTCCGACCTGTCGCGCGACCGCTCCGAGCAGCGGCCCGAGCGCTTCGCGGTCGGCGACCGGATCGACGCGCAAGTCACCAACGTCGACAAGGCGGCGCGGCGTATCTCGCTGTCGGTCAAGGCGTTGGAGCAGGCCGAGGAGAAGGAAGCCATCGAGCAGTACGGCTCGTCGGATAGCGGCGCGTCGCTCGGCGACATCCTGGGCGCTGCGCTGCGCGAGAAGGCCTCGAAGGAGTAGGAGTCTCGATATTAATCATCTTTGCGCCCCTCGTGGGCCTTGAAGAGGCGATGCCGATTGGGCAAAGGTCTTCGAGGTCGACGTAGGGGCGCCTCGATGATCAAGTCCGAGTTGATCGCCGCTTTGGCGAGCGAGAACCCGCACCTGACCCAAAAAGACATCGAGCGCGTCGTCGGCGTCATCCTCGAGAAGATGATCGGCGCGCTGGAGGACGGCGGCCGCGTCGAGCTGCGCGGCTTCGGCGCCTTCTCGGTGCGCGACCGTCCGGCCCGCGCCGGCCGCAATCCCCGCACCGGCGAGGCGGTCAAGGTGCGCGCCAAGTCCGTGCCCTTCTTCAAGGCCGGCAAGGAGTTGCGCGTTCGCCTCAACGGCGACTAGGTTCCCGCCGCTCTGAAGTTGGAAGGCGAGGGCCGGTTTGACCGACGCCAGGACCAAGATCGTCAACGCCGCCGAGGCGCCGGTGACCATGTTCCGCGAGTTCCGCGAGTTCATCGCGCGCGGCAACGTCATCGACCTGGCGGTCGGCGTGATCATCGGCGCGGCGTTCGGCAAGATCGTCACCAGCCTCGTCGAGCAGGTGGTGATGCCGCCGATCGGCCTGCTGCTCGGCCGTGTCGACTTCGCCAATTTCGAAGTGGGTGCTGCAGAAGGCCGATCCGGCCCACAAGCTGCCCGAGGTCGACGTCGCCTACGGGGCCTTCCTCAACACCATCGTCCAGTTCCTGATCGTCGCCTTCGTGGTGTTCCTGATGATCAAGTTCCTGAACTCGATGCGCCGCCAGGAAGCTCAGCACCCCGCGTCGCCGCCCGCGCCGAGCCCCACCGAGACGCTGCTCGGCGAGATCCGCGACCTGCTGAAGGCCCAAGGCGGCGCGAGGACCGGCCCATGAAGCAGATCGACCTCGACGACCTGCCGCCGCGCATCGCCCAGACGCTCGGCCAGCTGGCCGAAGGCGAGGAGCTGCTGCTGGTCCAGGGCGGCGCCGTCGTCGGCCGCCTGGTGGTCGCCGATCCCGCCCCGCCGCCCGCGCCGGACGAGCTGCTCGCCGACCTGCCCCCCGAGGACCAGGTCAAGGAGGTGCTGGAGCAGTTCAGCGCCATGATCAACGACGAGTTCTGATCCTCCCCCGCAGGGGGAGGGGGACCTCGCAGCGGACGGAGGGGGTACGCGCCCACTTCCCCCACTCCCCGTCATGGCCGGGCGAAGTCCCGGCCACCCAAGAACCCCCTGCGAGCCATGGCCGCGCTCGTGCGCGGCCACCCAAGCCACGGTGTTCATAGGTCGCCGGGACTGACGCCCGGCGATGACGGAATGTGGGGGTGTAGACGGGAACGAGCCACGACGGCTAACGTTCGGCGCCCCCCGCCAGCGCCGCGTCGCGTTCCTTGACCAGCTTCTTCGGGGCGATCTTGCGCCAGCGGCGTTCCAGGAAGTTGCGGAACGAGCCGGGGTGCAGCGTGGCCATCCGCGCCAGCACCGAGGGGTAGTCCTTGTAGTGCGCCGTGAAGTGGAAGGTCTCGGGCTCCGCCTCCATCAGCATCTCGCGCTCGTCGAACGACACCTCCAGCAGCACCAGGCTGTCGTCCTCGCGCCGTGAGCCGCGTGAAGAACTTCTTGTTCACCAGGAACGAAGGCCGGCCGTAGGACGCGCCCTCGACGCAGCCCGGAAAGCTGAGCGCGATCTCGCGCATCTCCTCCAGCGTCACGCTCCCGTCCTCCCTCAGTACGCCAGCGCCGCGCCATCCTTGCGCATTTCGCTGGCCGCCGCATAGCGCCCCGGCAGCCGCTCGATCGCCTGGTAGCCGCCGTAGCCGCCGGGCGCGTCGGCGATCACCCAGCCGAGCTCGGCAAGGCCGGCGCGGGTCGTCGGCGGCATGCCCGACTTCCAGCGCCAGCACGCCCTTCGGCGCGCAGCCTCCGGCACGTTGGGCGGAAGCGCCGCCGGGCCTAGGGCTCGGTCGAGCCTTCGTGCAGCCAGCGCGGCGCGTCGCCCGCCTCCTGCAGGCCGAGCCCGAAGTCGACGAGGTCGGTGATGATCTGCGTCTGGCCCTGCGGCTGCATGTTGCCGCCCATCACCCCGAACGCCAGCCAGGGCTCGCCGCCCTTGGTCGCGAAGCCGGGAATGATGGTGTGGAACGGCCGCTTGCCGGGCGCGTAGAGGTTGGGGTGGCCGTCGGCCAGATTGAACGCGCGGCCGCGGTTCTGGAACATGAAGCCGAGCCCATCCGGCATCAGCCCCGAGCCCATGCCGTTGAAGTTGGACTGGATCAGCGAGACCATCATCCCGTCGGCGTCGGCCGCGCAGAGGTAGGTGGTGTCGCCCTGCCCGGGCGCCTCGCCGGCGTAGGCGGGGACCAGCATGCGGTCCGGCCGGATCAGCGCCGCGCGCTGGGCGGCGTAGTCCTTGGAGATCAGCCACTCGATGGGGATCTGGGCGAACGCCGGGTCGGCGTAGTAGCGGGCGCGGTCCTCGAAGGCGAGCCGCTTGGCTTCCAGCATGTGGTGCAGGGCCTGGGCGGAGAGGAACCCCATGCCGGCGAGGTCGAACCGCTCCAGCATGTTCAGCATCTGCAGGGTGACGAGCCCCTGGCCGTTCGGCGGCAGGCCCCAGACGTCGACGCCGCGGTAGCTGATCGTCGCCGGCGTCACCCATTCGCCACGGTGCGCCGCCAGGTCCGCCTTGCCGAGCCAGCCGCCGATGCGCTGGAAGTAGCGGTCGATGGTCTCGGCGATCTCGCCCTCGTAGAAGGCGTCGCGGCCGCCCTCGGCGATCAGCCGCAGCGTCCGCGCCAGCGCCGGATTGGCGAAGATCTCGCCCTCGACCGGCGTCCTGCCCTCCGGCGCCCAGCATTTGAGGAAGTTCTCGGTCTCTTCGATGGCGAGCCGGCCGCTGGCGTAGGCGCGGTGCGAGCTGGCGAGGTAGTAGGCCACTGTCTGCGCCACCGGCGTTCCGGCCTCCGCTAGCGCGATGGTCGGCGCGAAGAGATCGGCCCAGGGCAGCTTGCCGTAGCGCTGGTGCAGCATCGCCCAGGCGTCCACCGCGCCCGGCGTCGAGACCGAGGCGATGCCGTGGCTGTGGATGGTCCCGCCTCGCGCCCGCCGCCGATGCTCCTCCAGGCTCAGCGCGCGCGGCGAGCGGCCGGAGCCGTTGAGGCCCACCACGTCACCGGCCTTCGGGTCCCACAGCAGGCAGAAGGCGTCGCCGCCGATCCCGCAGGCGATCGGCTCCAGGAAGCCCAGCGCGACATTGGCCGCGATGGCGGCGTCCACGGCCGAGCCGCCGGCCTTCAGGGCGTCGATGGCGATCAGCGTCGCCAGTGGATGCGCGCTCGCCGCCGCCCCGTTGCACCCCCACACCGCCGAGCGCGTGGCCCACGCCGCCCCAGTGACGCGGTCGCCGCCGCGGACATTTTCGAAAGCCTTGGCCATGCGGCGTTCACTACACGCGCGCCCCCAATCCGTCATGGCCGACCGTCAACGAGCGTTACGCCCGCGCCGAGCGGCCGGCGCGGTATTTGCCGAACAACAGCTCAGGGATGAACGTCAGCGCCACCGAGCCGACGATCAGCGCCAGCCCGAGGATGTTCCACCCCTCGTGACCCAGCGCCAGCACGCCGGCGCCATAGAGCGCCGCCACGACGCCCACCGCGATCGCGAACGGTCCGGTGAGGTAGCAGTGCACCCGCCCGCAGGCGAAGGCGTTGGCCAGGCAGGCGCCTCCTATCGTCAGGCAGGCGCCGGCCCAGACCGCGCCGCGCCAGACGTCGGTGATCGGCGCCGCGCCGGCGCCGACGATCGCCAGGATCGGCAGGCCATAGAAGGCGAAGACTCGGCGTGGGTCTCTCAGGAGGTCGCGGGTAGAGCGGAGGTCGACTTCGGACATGACTGGCCTCGTCAGGCAGGAGGATGCTGGCGGCCGGCGGTCGCCTGCATCGGGGGGCAGGGAACGGTGCCGTAGACGCAGAAGACGCAGCACTTTCCGCGCGTGGGCTTCAGCCGCGCGCCGCAAGCGAGGCAGTCGTAGAAGAACCAGCAGGCGTTGGTCGGCATCGTCTCCGTCGCCCGCGCGCCGCAGGCCGGGCAGGTGAGCGTGGAGGCGAACACGAGGTCTGCCCCGAGCTCCAGCGGCGGGTTCGGCAGTGCGGGCGCGGGCATCGGGCGGGGCCTTGAGAGACGATGGCCGCGAGCCTACTGTCTGTAGTCGCTACAGACTCAAGCGGCTTTTTCGAGCAGGGCTCACATGCCGGCGAGCGGCTTCCAGATCGGCGAGCTGTCGCGGCGGACCGGGTGCAACATCGAGACGATCCGCTACTACGAGCGCATTGGCCTGTTGCCGCATCCGCGCCGCAGCGGCCGCTACCGCAACTACGATCCCGCCGACGCCGGACGTCTCGCCTTCATCCGCCGTGCCCGCGAGCTCGGCTTCACGCTGGAGGAGGTGCGCACGCTGCTCGCGCTGGCCGGCGGCGGCGTGGAGTCCTGCCTCGAGGCCCGCACGCTCGCGGCGGCGCACCTGGGCGCCGTGCGCGACCGCATCGCCGACCTGAAGCGCATGGAGCGCACGCTCGCCGACCACGTCCGCGCCTGCGACGGCGGCGACAATGTCGCCTGCCCGCTGATCGAGAGCCTGCGCGAGCGGCCGAGGGCTTAGGGCAGCGCCCAGACCGACGTGCGCTTGACCTCCGTGTCCTCCAGCTCGCGGGTTGTCGGCACCTGGTATTGGGCGAGCTTCGTAAGGCCCGACTTCGGGAAGTAGCTGCGGCCCGGATCGCCGATCAGCACCCGCGTCCCGGCGGCGCGCGCCCGCTGCAGCCAGGCCATCACGGCCTCGGCGAGCGGCTTCTCGTAGCAGATGTCGGCCGCGCAGATGATGTCGACGGCGGGCGGATCGGCCTCCAGCAGGTTGGCGTCGGTGAAGCGCAGCGCGACGCCGTTGGCCGCTGCGTTGAGCGCCACGGCCGCGCCGCAGAAGCCGTCGATGTCGGCGGCCAGCACGTCGGCCGCGCCGGCCTTGGCCGCGGCGATCGCCACGATCCCCGAGCCGGTGGCGAAATCGACGACGCGCTTGCCGGCGACCTCCGCGCGGTGGTCGAGCAGGTAGCGCGCCAGCGCCTGGCCGCCCGCCCAGGCGAACGCCCAGAACGGCGGCGGCAGGCCGATCTCGCCGAGCTCCTCCTCGGTCAGCCTCCAGATCGGGGTGATCTCGTCGGCGAGGCGCAGCACGCAGCTCGGGCGTATGCGGCGGCGCCTGCAGGCGGGTGTTGGCGACGATGAACGCGCGACGGTCTTCAATCACCTCGCGGTCATTGCACGCCGCCGGAAGGCGCCTCAACCGCCAGCGTCGCCCGGGACTCGCGCACCCACGGCTCGCAGCGCTTCAGGAGGTCGAGGACGGCCGGATCGGACCGCGGGTCGATCTGCACGACGACGCGTGTCGTCGCCGGGTCCGGCGCGCCGAACTCCTTGCCGAAGTCGGGCGAGGCGATGAAGCCGAGATAGATGTCGAACTTCCGCAGCAGCCGGCGCTGAGAGCGCTCGTCGCCCTGCAGCGGACCGCTCACAATCATGACCAGGTCTGCGCCGCCGCTCCGGCGCTTCGCGACGATGTCGAGCGAATGCAGCTGGGGCAGCGGATGGCTCGGATCGTCCGCGTAAAGCGCATCCTCGCTCGGATCGGCCACGCGACGTCCCTGATCTGGCGCTGCATGTTCTCCGGCGGCTGCGTCGTCATGGCCTACGTCTCGGCCTGCTGGCGCTGCACCGCCGCCATGGTGGCCCTTCGCGTCGGCGACCTCGTGGCCCCGCGACCAGGCGTCGAGGCTCTCCAGCGCCTTGACGACACGGTCGTTGGTCTTCGCCAGGTCTTCCATCGCCGCGGCCTGGCGCGCCTCGGCCGCCGCCTCCTTCTCGCCGCGCGCCACCGCCTTGCCCTGGCCGTCGCGACTCAGCCGCCACATCGTGTAGGCCTGCCCGGCTGGCCAGGCCGAACATCAGCCACGCAGGCTTGTCGCCGAACGAGACCGAGCTCGTCGCAACGACCGGCAGCGCGGCAAACAGCATCGCGGGGGCGTCCATGGGCGTCTCCGAAAAGGCTGAGTCTGGGGCGCTGTCGGAACGCCGCAAGCGGGGGCTGGCGAGGGCGCCCGCGCGCGCTTACGGTGCGCTCCGTATGGCGGAAGAGCTTCGAGCCGTGACGGCGCTCAACATCCTGGCGGCGCTCTACTTCGTCCCCTCGATCGTCGCGGGAATGCGGAGCCACCGGCAGCTGGCGCCGATCATCGCGCTCAACGTGCTGCTCGGCTGGACGCTGGTCGGCTGGATCGCCGCCCTGGTCTGGAGCCTCGCGGCCCGCGAGGCGCAGGTCCGGCCCAGCGATGGCTGAGCGCTCGCCGCAGGCCTACTGGGCCCGGCAGTGCGCCATGTAGAGGAACGTCATGACATCCGGGGCGCGACGCCCGATGGTGGAGAGCAGGAACCGCCGCAGGGCGAACCGAAGCGCGCCGCCTCGCTTTCCGTGCGTGTGCTGCTCCAGGGCGAGGCAGGAGGTGACGACCTTCTCGCTTATGATCTTCAGGCCGCTGGTTTCGAGGATGGCGCGCGCCGAGAGCGGGTTGTAGTAGTTGATGTGCCCGAACTTGTAGTTCAGGCGTCCGCGAAAACCGCCTTCGAGCGGGATCTCGATGAAGATGTCCTTGGCGACGCGGCCCATTTCCCGAAGCAACAGCCGCTCGTGTTCCACGTGCTCAAGGACGTGGATGCAGATCGCGGTGTCGAAATGCCGGTCCGGAAAGGGGATGGTGTAGCCGTCGAACTTGACGATCTCGGTGACGGCGTCCAGTTGCCTTTGCTTCAGCTGCTCGATGCCGCTCGCCGAGATCTCCAGCGCGGTGATGTCGCTGATCAGGCCTCGATCCACCAGCTCGTTTATGACCGAGCCGTTGCCGGACCCGACGTCCACCGTCTTTCCCAGCCCGTGTGGGTGGACGGCCTGAATGTGGTTGACGGAATTGCTGGCGGCGAGCTTGCGCTGGAGGAAGAGTCCAGGGTCGTCGCCGTAGTACTTGCCCTCGTAGAGGTCGGTCAGCTCCTGGCTGACGGCGGCTTTCATCGAAGCTTTCCCCGTTTCCCGCTTTCGCAGAATAGCGCGCCGGGAGGATTGAGGGAAAGGGCCGCGCGCTGGCCTTCAGCCGATGAGCCAGTTCGTGCCGTCGCTGACGACTGCGTCCACACGCAGGTACAATCGCTCCAGCTCAGAGCTTGAACATAAAGAGAACAGTCGATGTTGGCAAGCTGTGACGCGCAGCGCTTCAGACGACTAGAGGAACGGGTGCGGCGCGCCCGATGTCGGCTGCGGCGCGGCCATCGCCTCCGACTTCGAGGCGGCCGCACTCAGCACGGTCAGATAGCCCGGCGCGGTCAGCATGTCGGGCAGCACGCCCTTGTCGCGCAGCAGCCGCTGCACCTTCGGCAGGTTCCAGCAGGGCACATGCATGAACATGTGGTGCTCGCAGTGGTAGTTCACCCAGTAGGGGGCGATCAGGATGCGCTCGACCCAGTTGGCGTGGGTGGAGCGGGCGTGGCGCAGCGGATCGGGCTCGTTCTTGGCCACCAGCGCGTGCTCGGCGATGTTGCGGAAGCGCGTGATCATCATGTGCCACGTCGCTTTCGGCAGCAGCCACAGCGCGAACCAGGCCCACCAGTAGCCGAGTGCGGTTGAGACTGGCGATCACCGCGAGGTTGGTGATGAGCCAGCGCCGCTGCTTGACGATCTCGGCCCAGACGATCGGCAGCGCCGGCTCGCCCGGCTTGCGGGCCGCGAGCTTCTTGCCGAAGTCGCCGAAGCGCTGCTTGAACCAGGTCTGGCCGGTGAGGTCGCGCACGATCTTGCGACGCAGCGACGTCTTGGTGATCGGGAACGGGGCCGAGAGGCCGAGGTCGGGATCCTCCGCCTGCTGGGCGTACTTGTGGTGCTGCAGGTGGTACTTGCGATAGCGCTCGACGCCCGAGTAGCAGAAGACGTCCGAGAGCCGGTCGGCGAACCTCTGGTTCGGGTGCAGCGCGCCGTGGGCGGCGTCGTGCTGGATGATGCCGAGGCCGAGCTGGCGCCCGCCGATCACCGGCACGGCGATGATCAGGGTCAGCAACCCGATCGGCCCGAAGAAATGCACCGCCGCGATCACCATGGCCCAGGAAAGCCCGATCATCGCCCAGCAGTGCGCGATCAGCGCCACGCCCTTCCAGGGCGAGCGGCGCGCGAGCGGCGCCCACTCCTCGGCCGAGAAGTAGCTCTTAGGATCGACGCGGGCGGCGATGGCCATGGGACGATTATCCCACAAACGGCCCAAACCCGGAACGGTGTCGTTAGGTCACGCTCGTCCCGGGAATCCGCTCATCCCGTCGAAAGACGGGACCCAGGCATGCCGTTGTCGCTGAGCTGCGAATGCTTCAGGCATTGGCGCGCCGCAGGCTCTGTTTCTCCACCACGAAGGACACGAAGAACCACGAAGGGCACGGAGCCGATTCTTGGTGTGCTTTGTGGTCCTTGGTGATCTTCGTGTTCAATGACACCGCCTGCGGCGCGCGGCCAACCGTCAGGCAAGTGCGACCCGCAACAATTGCCTGCCTGGGTCCCGGCTTTCGCCGGGATGAGCGGGTCGGAGGGCTAGGTCCGGGCGGCCGTCGCCGCCTGCACCTCTTCGTTCGACATGCCGAAGATCTGCGCGAACGGGGAGCCGGCGGTCGGGTCCCAGGCGTGGCGCGCCGCCGACGGTGATGCCGCCGTCGACGACGACGTGGGTCCCGGTCACGAAGGCGCTCTCGTCGCTGGCGAGATAGAGCGCGGCTCGGGCGATGTCCTCCGGCAGGCCGGGCTTCTTCACCGGCTGGGCGGCGGCGGCGTTCTCGGCGACGCGGGCGGCCATCTGGTCGGCGGCCGCGCTGGGCAGACCGATCGCCGTGCCGAAGATCGAGGTGGCGATCAGGCCCGGGCAGATAGCGTTGACCCGGATGCCCTGCGGCGACAGCTCGGCCGCCGCGCAGCGGCTCATGTGGATCACCGCGCACTTGGCGGTCGAGTAGGCGATCGGCCCCCAGCCGGCCTCGAGGCCGGCGATCGAGGCGGTGTTGATGATCGAGCCGCCGCCGCGCGCCAGCATCAGCGGCAACGGCGTGGTGCATGCCGAGCGCCGGGCCCACGCACCAAGAGGGCGAAGGTGGCGTTCCAGCCGTCGGCGCTGATCTCGGCGACGCCGCCCAGCATCCCGGCGCGCCGGCGTTGTTGAACAGCACGTCGAGGCCGCCGAACTCGGACTTCGCCTTCGCGCAGGCGGCGGCGATGTCGGCCTCCTGGGTCACGTCGCAGCGCACGTAGGCGAGGCGGCCGGGGAAGCGCTGCTCCAGCACCTTGCCCTTCTCGTCCTGCAGGTCGGCGCAGACAACGCTGGCGCCCTCGGCCAGGAAGAGCTCGACCGTCCCCAGCCCGATGCCCGAGCCCCGCCGGTGATCAGCGCGACCTTGCCCTCCAGACCGTCCGGCCATCGACGTCAGTCCACCATCACCACCACCTTGCCCATGGCCTTGCGGCTGGCGAGGTGGGTGATCGCCTCGGCGGCGCGCGCCAGGGGGTAGTGCTCGGAGACGTGCGGGCGGATCTTGCCGGCGGCGTAGAGGTCCAGCAGCTCCTTGACGTTCTGCGCGTGCGCCTTCGGATCGCGCGCCACGGCCGCGCCCCAGAACACGCCGCAGATGTCGCAGCTCTTCAGCAGCGCCAGGTTCAGCGGGATGCGCGGGATGCCGGCCGGGAAGCCGACCACCAGGAAGCGGCCCTCCCAGGCCATCGAGCGGATCGCCGCCTCGGCGTAGTCGCCGCCGACGCCGTCGTAGACCAGGTCGACGCCGTTCGGGCCCACCGCCTGCTTGAACAGCTCGGCCAGCGCCTTCTGGCCGTCGCGGTCGAAGGGGCCTGGCGGATAGACGACGCCCGACTCGGCGCCGCTGGCCATGGCCAGGTCGACCTTCTCCTGCGACGAGGCCGCCGCGATCACCCGCGCGCCCATCGCCTTGCCGAGCTCCACCGCCGAGAGGCCGACGCCGCCGGCCGCGCCCAGCACCAGCAGGCTCTGGCCGGGCTTCAGATGGCCGCGGTCCTTCAGCGCGTAGTAGCTGGTGCCGTAGGTCATGATGAAGGCGGCGGCCTCGTCGAACGGCATCGCGTCGGGGATCTTGATCAGCCGCCCGGCCTCCAGCGCCAGCTCCTCGGCCATGCCGCCGCAGGTGATGTTGGCGAGCACGCGGTCGCCCGGCCTTCACGCTGGTGACGCCCTCGCCGACTTCCTTGACCACGCCGCGAGATCTCGGCGCCCGGCGCGAACGGCCGCGGCGGCTTGAACTGGTACTTGTCCTCGATGATCAGCACGTCGGGATAGTTGACCCCGACCGCCTTGACCGTCACCACCGCCTAGCCGGGCTTCGGCCTTCGGGCTCGGCATGTCCTCCAGCACCAGGGTCTCCGGTCCGCCGACCGCCTTGCTGAGCAGCGCCTTCATCGATCTCTCCCGTCGGGCTTTCCTGAGGCGGTCTTGGGGGCCGTTCTCTTTCAGGCGCGCGACGCTATCGGAAGGCCTCGAGCGCAAGGAAGGCCGAGGAGTGGCGTGACGAACAAATGTTTGAGCCTCGGTCATGCACGGCGGCGCGGGCGCGTTGACCGGAACGGGACTACGTCGCCGAGCTCGACCACATGCGCGGCCTGTCGAGGCCGGCCGCGACCGGCTGCGCGGCCGGCGCGCTCGGCGCTCGACGTGGTGGTCGAGACGGTGCGGCGCATGGAGGCGTCGGGCATGTACGTCGCCGGCCGCGGCGCCTCGCCGAACAGCGCCGGCAAGTTCGAGCTCGACGCCAGCCTGATGGACGGGCCGACGCGGCGCGCCGGGGCGGTGGCGGCGCTGCAGGGCTTCGCCTCGCCGATCCGCGCCGCGCGGGCGGTGATGGAGAAGACGCCGCACGTGATGCTGGCCGGCGACGGCGCGGCGGCGTTCGCGGCGGCGCAGGGGCTGCGAGCAGGTCGGGCCGGAGTGGTTCACGCCGGCCCGCGCCGCGGCGGCCCGGTCCCGCACCACCGGCACGGTGGGCTGCGTCGCGCTCGACGAGACCGGCGCGCTGGCGGCGGCCACCTCGACCGGCGGCACGCACGGCAAGCTCTGCGGCCGGGTCGGCGACAGCCCGATCGTCGGCGCCGGCGTCTGGGCCGACGAGCGGGTCGGCGGTCTCCTGCACCGGCGTCGGCGAGTACTTCATCCGCGCCGCCGCCGCCGCCCAGGTCGCGCTTCCGCATGACGCTGGCCGGCCAGGGCGTCGCCGGACGCGGCCGCCGCCGCGTTGGCCGACGTCCGCGCGCTCGGCGGCGACGGCGGCATGATCGCGCTGGGCGCCAACGGCGAGATCGCCATGCCGTTCAACACCGCCGGCATGAAACGCGCCGCGCTTTATCCGGATGGCCGGATCGTGTCGCAGGTATTCGGGTAACCCTTCTTTTCCATCCCAGGGAGAGAAGAGGGACGGTCACACGCCGCGCTGGCGCTGCGCCGCACTGATCGCGGCGCGGTTGGTCTGCGCCGCGTTGATCTCGGCCTGCAGGGCGGCGTTGCAGACGGCCATCAGCCGGTCGAACTTGTCGGTGTCTTCCTTCAGGGCCGCCTCGCCGTTCGCGTAGGCGAACGACTCCCTTTCCCAGCCGCCGTCCGCGTGCTTGAAGCTGACCTCGCCAAACGCGGCCTCGGCCTCGCCGCACTGATGGCCTTCGGCGACTGTGAGGTGCGCGCCGGGCATGGCGCTGCGAAGGGTGTTCTCGCCGCGTCCGACGACCGGGTTTTCGAACGCGACCCCGCACGCTGCGACCGCAAGCAGTCCGGCCACGACAGCGAGCCGCCGCACCGCCGTCTTCGATCGGCTCTGCGCGCCCCCCAACGAGCCGCCCCTAGATCGCCCGCGCGCCGAACCTGCGGTTCAGCTTGCGCATGCCGCCCAGCCAGCGGTCGTAGTCGGCGGTCTTGCGGCGCATGTATTCGAGCACCTGCGGGTGCGGCAGCACCAGGAAGGTCTCCGCCTCGATGGCCCGCACGCAGGCCTCCGCCGCCTCCTCGGGCTCGAGCATGCCGTCGACGCTGGCGACCCCGTCCGGGTTGCCGGCGGTCATCGCCGTGCGCACCGCCTGCGGGCAGAGCACCGAGACCTTGATGCCGGCGTCGCCGTGGGTGATCGAGAGCCATTCGGCCAGCGCCACCGCCGCGTGCTTGGTCACCGCGTAGGGCGCCGAGCCCACCTGGGTGAGCAGGCCGGCCGCCGAGGCGGTGTTCAAGCAGGTAGCCGCCGCCGCGGGCGATCATCCGCGGCACGAGGTGCCGCGCGGCCCAGACGTGGGCCATCACGTTGATGTCCCAGATGCGCTGCCAGCGCTCGTCGCTGACCTCGGCGCCGCCGCCGATCCCGATGCCGGCGTTGGAGCAGAAGAGGTCGATCGGACCCTCCTCGGCCTCCACCGTCTCGATCAGGCTCTGGATATCGGCTTCCTTGGCGACGTTGGTGGTGAAGGCGCGCCCGCCGACCTGGTCCGCGGTCGCCTTCGCGCCCTCGCCGTTGATGTCGGCGCAGATCACCTGCTTGGCGCCCTCCTTGGCGAACCGCTGCGCCAGCGCCCGCCCGATCCCGCTCGCCGCGCCGGTGACGACGACGATCCTGATCCTTGATTTCCATGACGCCTGCTCCCTCGTTCGCTTGGCGCATAGACCGTTCCCTCTCGGGACGAAAGCTGCGCGCCGACGCCGCCCCGGTCCGCTCTCCCCCGCGAAAGCGGGGGCCCAGGCTTTTTCTGCAAACGGCGGCGCTCTTCGATAAAACACCGGGGTCCCCGCTTCCGCGGGGAAGAGCGGGGCTGGGAGGCTCGTGTTGCCGCAATTTCGAACCATCGACGTCAGGCGAGGTGAAGCTCAGGGTCGCCGTGGAAGGGACGGGCCCGCTCGTCCTGATGGTGCACGGCTTTCCGGAGTCCTGGTACTCCTGGCGCCACCAGATGACCCCGATCGCGGAGGCGGGGTTCACGGCCGCGGCGATCGACGTGCGCGGCTACGGCGGCTCCGACAAGCCGCCCGAGGTCGCCGACTACGCGATGCAGCACATGGTGGCCGACGTCGCCGGCGCGATCGAGGCGCTGTCGCCCGGCGCGCCCGCGGTGATCGTCGGCCACGACTGGGGCGCGCCGATCGTCTGGAACAGCGCGCTGACCCGGCCCGACGCCGTGCGCGCCGTCGCCGCCCTCTCGGTGCCCTACACCGGCGTGCCGGCCCGCTCGATGCGCGAGGTCTACGAGGAGGTGTTCACCAAGCGCGGCCGGTTCTTCTACCAGCACTACTTCCAGGACGTCGGCGTCGCCGAGGCCGAGCTGGAGGCCGACGTGCGCTCGTCGCTGCGCCGCTTCTACTACGCCATCAGCGGCGAGGCGCCGGACGGGACCTGGCCGACCGACAAGGTGGTCGGCGATCCGTTGCTCCACCGCCTGCCCGACCCCGACCCGTTCCCCGCCTGGCTGACGAAGGCCGACCTCGACTGCTACGTCGGCGAGTTCGAACGCTCGGGCTTCCGCGGCCCGCTCAACCGCTACCGCAACCACGACGCCGACTTCGCCTGGCTGCAGCCATTCAGGGGCAAGCAAGATCGAACAGCCGGCGCTCTTCATCGGCGGCGAGCGCGACCTGGTGCTGACCATGTTCGGCCGCGCCGACTTCGTCCCGCTGATGAAGGCCGAGGTCCCGAACTTGCGCGGCCACGACGTCCTGCCTGGCTGCGGCCACTGGACCCAGCAGGAGCGCCCGCGCGAAGTGAACGAGCGGCTGCTCGCCTGGCTGAAGGGGCTGTGATCGCCTGCACGCTCCTCACCGGTCCCGAGCGGTTTGGCGCATCGCGTCGGCGCACCCCATCTGCTAGGACCCGCGCCGACGCCGCCCCGACGAAAACGCCTTGCCCAACGCCCCCATCAATCTCACCGGCCTCACCCGCGACCAGCTCCGCCAGGCGCTGATCGAGGCGGGCGTCGCCGCGCCCGAGAAGGCGCGGATGCGGGCCGGGCAGGTCTGGCGCTGGATCCACCACTACGGCGTCACCGACTTCGCGACGATGACCGACATCGCCAAGGAGACGCGGAGCGCGCTCGCCGAGCGCTTCACGCTGGCGCGCCCCGAGATCGCCGAGCGGCAGGAGAGCGCCGACGGCACGCTCAAGTGGCTGATCCGCTTCGGTCCGGGGATCGAGGTCGAGACCGTGTTCATTCCCGACGTGGCGCGCTCGGGCGCGCTCTGCGTCTCCAGCCAGGTCGGCTGCACGCTGAACTGCACCTTCTGCCACACCGGCACGCAAGGGCTGGTGCGCAACCTCACCGCCGCGGAGATCGTCGCGCAGGTGCAGATCGCCCGCGACGACCTGGGCGAATGGCCCACCGCGAACGAGAACCGCCGGCTCTCGAACATCGTCTTCATGGGCATGGGCGAGCCGCTCTACAATCTCGACCACGTCGCGGACGCGCTCGACATCATCTCCGACAACGAGGGCATCGCCATCTCGCGGCGGAAGATCACCGTCTCGACCTCGGGCGTCGTCCCGCAGATGAAGCCTCTCGGCGAGAAGACCGGCGCGATGCTGGCGGTCAGCCTGCACGCCACCCGCGACGAGCTGCGCGACGTCCTCGTGCCGGTCAACCGGCGCTATCCGCTGGCCGAGCTGATCGCGGCCATCCGCGCCTATCCCGGGCTCTCGAACGCGCGGCGCGTCACCTTCGAGTACGTGATGCTGAAGGGCGTCAACGATACGCCGGCCGACGCGCGGGGCCTGCTCAGGCTGATCGCCGGCATCCCCGCCAAGGTCAACCTGATCCCGTTCAATCCCTGGCCCGGCGCGCCCTACGAATGCTCGGACCCGGAGACGATCGAGGCCTTCGCGGCGATCCTGAAACGCGCCGGCTACGCTTCGCCGGTGAGAAAGCCACGCGGGCGCGACATCCTCGCGGCCTGCGGCCAGCTGAAGTCCGAGAGCGAGAAGCTGCGCGCCTCGCAGCGCCGCCGTCTCGCCTCGCCCGCGGCGTGAAGCCGTTCGGCGACGCACGTCCGCCGTGCTAAGCGGCCAAGGCGAAGCTTCGAGGCGGCGCTGATGGCCCTTTCCCTGCAATCTCCGGAGCTCGACGCCTGGGCGAGCGGCTTTCCGGTCATGCTGCTGCATGCGGGGGTGACGCTGGCGATCTTCGCCGCGGGGGCGGCGCTCTACGCGCTCTTCACGCCGAACCGCGAGATCCGCCTGGTGCGCGACGGCAATCCGGCCGCGGCGATCTCGTTCGGCGGCGTGCTCGTCGGCCTGGCGCTGCCGCTCGCCTTCGCGCTGGCGGCCTCGACCTCGCTGGTCGAGATCGCGCTTTGGGGCGGCTCGACCGCCATCGTGCAGCTCTTCCTGTTCTGGCTGATCGACCTTGTCCTGCATGGACTGCCGCAGCGGGTGCGCGAGGGCGACATCGGCGCCGCGGCGCTGCTGGCGGCGGCGAGGCTGGCGGTCGCCGCCCTGCTCGCCGGCGCCGTCGCCGGATAGTCGCCGTCTGAAAGCGATGCTCCGGCCGCCCGCCTGGTTCGTCTATCCGACCCTGCTGCTGGTGCTGCTGCTGGCGGCGCTCGGGCGGCGCGAGCACGCCGACTCGCCGCCGCCGCCGCCGGCGCTGCCGGCCCCCGAGCGCGCGGTGCTGGTCGAGACCACGCCGATCGACCCGGCGGTGGTGGTGCGGGTCCGCGCCCGCCACGGGCCGGACGCCGGCACGGCGTTCTCGGTCGGCGACGCCGGCCTCTGGCTGACCGCGCAGGCCTCTCTGGCGGCCTGCCGGCGCCCGGCGGTGATGGTGAACGACCTCGAAGGCGTGGCGGCGCGCGTGATCGCCGGCCCGGGCGGCCGGATCGCCGTGCTCGTCACCGCCCGCGGCGCGCCGGCGCTGTCGCCGGCGGCCGCTGCGCCGATCCCCGGCGCGCTGGCGTTTGCGCCCGGCTTCCCGCACGGCCGTCCAGGCGAGATCGCCGCGCATCTGATCGGACCCAGGACGCTGCGGTCCGGCGGCCGCGGCGGCGCGCGGGCGCCGGCGCTGGTCTGGGCCGAGATGGGCCGCACCGAGGGGCTGAGCGGCCCGCTGGCCGGTCTCGCCGGCGCGCCGCTGCTGGACGGCGAGGGCCGCGTCGTCGGCCTGGTGCTGGCCGAGCAGCCGCGGCGCGGGCGGCTCTACGCGGCGACGACGGCGGAGCTCGCCGCGGCGCTGGCGGCGGCCAAGGCCCCGCGCCCGGCGCAAGGCAGCGGCGCGGCGATCACGCCGGACGACTATGGCCTTGCCGCCGACGCCCTGCGCCGCCAGCTGCGGGTCGCGCCGACCGCCTGCATCTCCCGCTGACCTCGCGTGAGCGTTGCCCCGGCTGGTCCGGAGGCGTTAGGTCGGGCCGAGCGGTTTCGAGCTTGCCAGCAAGCTCTCTTGGAAACCGCTCAAACTCAAACGTTGGAGCGCGTTCGGACGCAAAAGATAGTTCCCACTTTTGCTGAACGCGCTCCGCGGAACGCCAGGGAGCGCCAGCGGGCGCCTGGCCGAAGGAGCCGCCATGAAGTCGCCGATCTGCGAGATGCTGGGGATCGAGTTTCCCCTCTTCGCCTTCAGCCATTGCCGCGACGTGGTGGCGGCCGTCAGCCGCGCCGGCGGCTTCGGCGTCTTGGGCGCCACCGGCCACAGCCCGCAGTCGATCCACACCGAGCTGAAGTGGATCGAGGACCACGCCGGCGGCAAGCCGTTTGGCATCGACATCCTGGTGCCCGAGAACATGGCCACCGCCGGGGAGCGGGGCGTCACCTACAACTCGCTGAAGACCCGCATCCCCGACGCGCACCGGCAGTTCGCGGCCGACCTCCTGGCCGGCGCCGGCGTCGAGCTGCAGCAGGTCGAGGTCTCCGACGATCGCCCGCAGCCGTTCGATCCGGAGACGGCGCTGCGCACGCTGGAGGCCGCTTTCGAGCACCCGATCAAGCTGATCGCCAACGCGCTGGGCGTGCCGCCGCCCGAGATGATCGAGATGGGCAAGGCGCACGGCGTGCCGGTGGCCGCGCTGGTCGGCGCCAAGGAGCACGCGATCCGCCAGGTCAGCGCCGGGGTCGACATCCTGGTCGCGCAGGGCACCGAGGCGGGCGGGCACTGCGGCGAGGTCACCACCATGGTGCTGATCCCCGAGGTGCTGAAGGCGATCAAGCCGATCCGCGACGTGCCGGTCCTGGCCGCGGGCGGCATCATGAACGGGCGACAGATGGCCGCCTGCATGGCGATGGGCGCGGCGGGCGTCTGGACCGGCTCGGTCTGGCTCGCCACCACCGAGAGCGAGACCTCCGAGATCTTCCGCGAGAAGATGATCGAGGCCTCCAGCCGCGACGCCGTGCGGGTGAAGAGCCGCACCGGCAAGCCGGCCCGCCAGCTGCGCTCGGCCTGGACCGAGGCCTGGGAGCGCAGCCCCAACAGTCCGGGGACGCTGCCGATGCCGTTGATGAGCCTCGTCTCCGAGAACGCCATCCGCTCGATCAACCGCGCCGCCGAGGCCGGCAACCCGAAGGCCCGCGAGATGGTCACCTACTTCGTCGGCCAGGGCGTCGGCCTGGTCGAACTCGGTCCGCTCAGCCACGCAGGTCGTCCAGGAATTCAAGGAGGAGTTCCTGGAAGCTATCGAGCATATGAACGAGCTGCTGGAGGACTGAGCCGGCGGCAGGCCCGCTCAGGCGCATGATCGTCGAGACTGTCTGCGGGCACGAACTGCGGCTCTGGACCGAGCCCGGGCTCTTCGCCCGCGGCGGCGTCGACGCCGGCACGCTGGCGATGCTCGCCTGCGTCACGTTTCAGCCGGACGACAAGGTGCTGGATCTCGGCTGCGGCTACGGCGTGGTCGGGATCGTGGCGGCCAAGACCGCACCGCCCGAAAATGTCTTCCTGGTCGACATCGACCCGCTCGCGGTGAGCGCGGCGGCCGCGAACGTCGCCTCGAACGGCGCGGCCGGCGCGACCGTCACGCTGAGCGACGGGTTCCGCGACTTCCACGAGACCGGCTTCACCAAGATCCTGTCGAACCCGCCCTATCACGCCGATTTCGCGGTCCCGAAGCACTTCATCGAGAAGGGCTTCAACCGCCTCGCGCTCGGCGGATCGATGTTCATGGTGACCAAGCGCGAGCTCTGGTACCGCAAGAAGTTCGAGGCGATCTTCGGCGGCGTCCGCGTCAGCCGGGTCGGCGACTACTTCGTCTTCGAGGCGATCAAGAAGACCGGCCAGTACGCCAACGCGACAGCAAAGCGGCCGAAGCGCGCGACGAGATAGGCCCGCGCTACAACTCCGCTCTTCCCCGCGAAAGCGGGGACCCGGGCGCGCCGCTTTCCAGCGCGGGCGCGTCGCAGTGATCTGACCGCGCCGTCTCCAGGTTCCGCCCCATGCCAATGGTCCGGCGTCGCCGAATATTAGCGATCGCCGGCCGATTGAGCCGCACGCAACGGCGGTTCGGCGCGGCGTGGCAATGCTTGGTCAGCCCATCTGGAGCGACTGTCATGCGCAAGTACGTCTTGGCCGGTACGATGGCGGCTCTGTTGATGGCGGGGCAGGCCGCTGCTTCCGAAGGGTTCGACGCAAGCGCTGTCGGCGACCGCCTCGGCTCGCCGGAGGCGTCCAGCCCCGACCACCTCACAGGGACGTCCAGCTGGGTTTGGATCGCCGGACTTGCCCTTACTGCGTTCGTCTGCGCACTCGCCTTCTCCAACTCGGCCACAGACATTCCCGCCAGCCCGTAGCCGGCGGCCTCAGGCCCGCCGCGCTCGCGCGGGCTTCTTGTCCGTCCCGACGAAGTCCACCGGCACGCCCTTCTTCACCGCCGCTCCGAGCTCGGCGGCGTCCCAGTTGGTGAGGCGCACGCAGCCGTGCGACTGCTGCTTGCCGATCTCGGTGGGATCGGGCGCGCCGTGGATGCCGTAGGTGGGGATGGTGAGCGCGATCCAGGTCGAGCCCACCGGGTTGTTCGGCCCCGGCGCGATCCGCAGCTTGCCCTTGGCCCCGGCCGGCGTGAACGTCAGCCGCGTCGGATCGTAATAGTAGGCCGGGTGCGGCGCGACCGCCTCGACCGCGAACTCGCCGCTCGGCGCCGGGCGCTCGGTCGAGCCGACAGTGGCCGGATATTGGGCCGCCAGCTTGCCGTCGGCGCCGAAGACGCGCACCTCGTCGTTCGACTTGTCGACCTCGATGCGCGCCGCCTGATAGTCGCGCGGGGCGCCTGGCGCCGCCACCACGATCAGCGCCCCGACCTGGGTGAAGTCGGCCTTCGGGTTCAGCGCCTCGAGCAGCTTCTCACTCATGTGGAAGCGCTCGGCGAGCGCCTGCTCGGGGTTCGAGTAGGCGAGCGCCGGCAGCTTGGCGAGCGACGGATAGTCCTTCGGCAACGCGCCGATGAACGGCCCGGCCTCGTCGCTGGCGGTGATCCGGTAGGCTTGCACGACCGGCCCGGCGTCCGCGCCGGTGAGCCGGCCCCAGAGCTGCGGGTCCAGGGTTCCGTCCGAGGTCAGGCCGTTCGCCTCGGCGTAGGCGGCGATCGCGTGCTGGAGGTTGGTCCCCTGGCGCCCGTCGATCGCGCCCGGCGAGAAGCCGGCCCGGTCGAGCAGCACTTCGACGCGAAGCAGCGCAGGATCGTAGCGCAGGCGTCCGCGCGCCGCCGGGAAGCCGGCCTGGTTGATCGCCTGGGCGGCCGGCGGCAGGTCGGCCACGTCGAGCGTCGCGACCTGGGCGGCGGCGTCGGAACCGACCGCGTTGGCGGGGATCGGCGCGTCGAGCACCGGCGCCGGCGCATTGGCGGCGGCGATGATGTTGCCGGTCGACGGCGGCGGCGCGGCGGAAGCAACCTTCGCTGCGGGTGCGGAATTCTGTGCAGCGGGACGGTTCTCGTCCGAGCAGGCGCCGGCGAGCGCCAGCGTCAACGCGACGGCGGCCGCGCCGGAGAGAAGATTGGACGTGCGGATCTCGAGCATACGAATTGAAGCCGCCGGACCTGCGGAGGTTCCGCCGAAGACACGGCCTGGGGGGCGGTCGTGATCTGGCGCATCGCCGGCGCGCTGGTCCTCGCCGTGTTGGTGGTCGCGATCGCCCAGCGGCTGTTCTTCCCCCCGCCCGCGACGCCTCGGCCGACCGCCGCGTTCGCGACCACCGCCCCGGGCGCGCCGCCCGTGCAGGCGCCGCCGCCCGGCTGCCAGACCGACCCGGCGTTCGCGGCCGCCGCCGGCGCCAACGCCGCCACGTCCGCCAGTGCGCCGTGGTCGGTGTTCGGCCGCCAAGAGACGGGCTGGCAGACCTACGTCCCACTGATCGAGCACGAGCTCGGCGTCGCCTGCCCGCCGCAGTCGCAGGCGTTCGGCGCCGCCCTGGCCAGCTGGCAGCTCGCGCATCACCTGCCCGCCAGCGGCGTGATGGACGAGGCGACCTTGAGCGCCTTCGACCTGGCCTGGCTGGCGCGCCGTCCGTTCGTGGCCGCCAGCGCCCATGGCCAGTGCCCCAGCCCGCCGCCCACCAGCCTCGCCACCGCGGCGCCGGCCGAGGGTTACTGGGGCAAGCCCATCCAGCTGCGGGCCGGCGCGCTCGGCGCCTACCGCCGCTTGGTCGCCGCGGCCCGCGCCGAGAGCCCGGCGATCGCCGCCGATCCGAAGCTGCTGACCATATTCTCCGGCTACCGCGACCCGGCCGCCGACGCCGCCGACTGCGCGCTGAAGCAGGACTGCGGCACGCCGGCGCGAGCCGGGACCTGCTCAGCCCACCGCACGGGTCTGGCCATGGACATCTACCTGGGTTCGGCGCCCGGCTACCCGCCGGCGTCGTCGGACGATCAGAACCGGCTCTTCGAGTCGCGGACCCCCGCCTACCTCTGGATGGTCGCCAACGCCGCCCGCTTCGGCTTCGTCAACTACCCGTTCGAGCCCTGGCACTGGGAATGGACCGGCGAGCCGCCGTAGCCGGCGGCGGCCTCAGGGTAAGGTGGTCAGCGGGACGGCGCGGGGCGGCCGGCGCGCCAGAACCAGGCAAAGGGCGATCGCGGGCAGACCGAGGGCGGCGGCCAGCAGGTAGAAGATCGCGAACGCGTCCAGCAGCGAGCGGCCCTGGTGCAGGACATCGACGATGGCGCCGGAGAACCCTTTGAGGAACTTGCCGGTGAAGGCCAGCGCCGAGGTCAGCAGGGCGTACTGGGTGGCCGTGTACCCGAGGCTGGTCAGCGTCGACATGTAGGCCACCAGCGCCACGCCGGCGTAGCCCATGGCGATCGGGTCGAAGGTCATCACGGCCTGGAAGGCGGTGACGCGGACGCCGCCCACCGAGATCAGCGCATAGTCGCCGCCATGGAAGCCCATCAGGGCGAACGCCGCCACCGCCAGCGGCTGTAGCACCGCGCCGACGATCAGCGTGCGATGGTTGCCAAGGCGGAGCGACGACAGCCCGCCCAGCACCATGCCGATGAACCCGGCCGGCGTTCCGAGCGTCAGCCGGGTCCACATGATGGCGTCCTTATCGAGGTGCAGGGCGCTGTAGTACGGGTTGGTCATCGGCCCGCGCATGTAGTCGCACAGGTGATAGAAGGTGATCATCAGCAGCATCAGCGCCGCCATCGCCACGCCATGGCTGCGGAAGAACGCCACGATCGGCCCGATCACCGCGTCGCAGCCGGCCGCCAGCGGATGGCGCCTCGCCTCCTCGCCCTTGGCCTCCATAACCGCGTCGGCGGCGGCCGGCTCCTTCGCCAGCAGCACGGCGATCACGCCGACGCCGATCGCCGCGCCATAAATGACGTAGCTCATCGGCCAGCCGAGCCGCTTGGCGACCCCGAGGATCACCGCCTCGGTGAGGATCAGCGCGAAGCTGGTAGCCGAACGTGTAGGCGGCGGTGAGCAGGCCGAGTTCGTCGGCGTCGGCGGCGATCTCGATCCGCCAGGCGTCCATCGCCGTGTCCTGCGTCGCCGCGCCGACGGCCGCGACGATCGCCATCGCCACCAGCCAGCCGAGCTGCGTTCTTGGGGTCGACCAGGCCCATGCCGATCAGGCCGCCGCCGGCGACCACCTGGCTGATCAGCATCCAGCTGCGCCGCCGCCCGAGCCGGCCGATGATCGGCGCGCGGATGCGGTCGACCATCGCGCCCCAGACGAATTTGACGGTGTAGGTCATGCCGACCCACGACAGCGCGCCGATCGTCGCCAGCTTGATGCCGTCGTCGGCCAGCCAGAAGCCCAGCGTGTTGCCGATCAGCATGAACGGCAGGCCGGACGAGATCCCCATCGACCAGCATCAGCGCGACGCGCGGGCGGCCGAGCGCGCCAGCACGTCCCAGAGCCGGCGGCGGCGCGGCCGGGCGGCGACGGCGGCTGCGTTGGCGGTCATGCGGGCTCCTCGGCGAGGCGGCCGGCGCGAAGGCCGATTCCCCTCTAGGAGGCGACCTTGGCGCGCGCCGCTCCGCGCGTCCAGCCGGGCCCGGTCCAGCGCGCCAGCGCGCGCGCGCAGCGCCTCCAGGCTCAGCGGCTTGACCAGGAAATCGTCCATGCCGGCCTCGAGGCAGGCGCGGCGGTCGTCCTCGAAGGCGTTGGCGGTCAGCGCCACGACAGGGGTCGTTGACGCCGCGCGCCCGGAGCGTCCGGGTCGCCTCCAGGCCGCCCAGCCCGGGCATGCGCACGTCCATCAGCACGATGTCGTAGTCGCCGCGCGGCCAGCGCCTCGCAGCGCCTGCCTCGCCGGCCTCGACGTGCTCCACCTCGGCGCCCTCGCGCCGCAGCAGGGTGCGGGCCAGCATGGCGTTGATCGGATTGTCCTCGGCCAGCAGCACCCGCACGCCGCCGGCGGCTGCGCTGCGACCGGCGGGCGGCGCGGGGCGATGCGGTCGTCGTCGGCGGCCGGGGTCTTGCCGGCGGCCAGCACCCGCTCGACCAGCGAGGCGCGGCGCAGCGGCTTGATCAGGTAGCCGTCGAAGCCGGCGGCGCGGTAGGGCGCGATGCGGCCGCGCTCCTCGGGGCGCAGCAGCACGACGCTGGCGCGGCCTGGCGGCGGCGTCAGCGGCGGCGCTGCCGTCGGCCAGCAGGTGGTCGACCAGGATCACGCGCGCCCTCGTCGGTGCGCGTCAGCGCCTCGCCGATGCGGCGGGCGCGGATCGCCCGTCCGCCGCTCGACCTCGATCTGCCGCGCCGCCGCCTCGCGGACGATGGCGCTGGGCGAGGCGATGGCGACCGTGCGCCCCGGCGAGGCTGGTCGCCGGCGTCGCCGTCGCCGGCGGTCTCGAACCGCGCCTCGAACCAGAAGTCCGCGCCCTCGGCCCTCGACGCCGCCGACACCGAGACGCCCGCCCATCGCGTCGGCGAGCCGCGTGGCGATCGCCAGGCCCAGCCCCGCGCCGATCTGGCGAGCGTCGCGCCCGGAGCCGCCTTGCGAGAACGCCTCGAAGATCTGCGCCCGCTCGGCCTCGGGCACGCCCGGCCCGGTGTCGGACACCGTGAAGCGCAGCACGCCGTCCGCCTCGCGCTCGGCCAGGACCAGCACGCCGCCGGTCTCGACGAACTTCACCGCGTTGCCGGCGAGGTTGAGCAGGATCTGCCGCGAGCCGCCCCTCGTCGGCGACGATCGGGGCGAGGCCGGCGTCCGCCGCCCAGCCGATCTCGACGCCCTTCTCGTGCGCCCGGGGACTGAGCAGCTCGCAGACCTGGCGCAGCAGGTCCTCCGGCGTCACCGGCGCGCGCGCATCAGCTCGACCCGCCCGGCGCCCAGCCGCGCATAGTCGAGCACGTCGTTGACGAGACCCAGCAGGTGCTCGCCGCTCTCGGTCAGCGCCGCCACGTAGGCGCGCTGCTCGGCCGTCAGCTTGGTGCCTTCCAAGCAGCCGCGCCATGCCGATCACGCCGTTCAGCGGCGTGCGGAACTCGTGGCTCAGCGCCGCGAGGTGCTCATGCGGAATGCCGGGACGGGGATCGCTCATCAGGACCGCGGATGTACCCTGCGCGGCTTAACGACGGGTCAAACGCAAGCTTCACAGGCGCCGAATGTCGGGCCAAACTCGCGCTTGTTTTTGGTCTTAGGGGAAGCCATGCGAAGAACACTCGTTGCGGCCGTGTTGGCGGCGGCCCTGGCGACGGCGAGCGTGGTCCCGGCGGTCGCGGCCGACGACGGCTTCGCGGCGTTCTGGAAGACCTTCACGGCCGCGCTCGCCAAGGACGACCGCGCCGCGCTGGCGAACCTCGTCGTGCTGAGCCCGGCGCTCGACCAGGCGACGCCGCTCACCTTCGCGAGGTTCCATGCTGACGACCTGGGGTCGAAGACGCGCAAGTGCCTGGTCAAGGCCAAGCCGGTTCGCGACGTCGACGGGACCGGCCAGGTCAACTACTCGGCCTTCTGCGGCGACCTTGACTTCGGATTCACCCGAGTAGCCGGCGCCTGGAAGCTCACCGACGTCGGCCCGAACGACTGAACGCGCTCAACCGCCGCTCAGCGCGCCGAAGATCAGAGTTCGTCGCCCTCGGCGATCGGGGCGCGGATGTCGCGCGCGGCGGCCCTGGCCGACGAAGAGCCGCATGTGCGGGCGCACCCGGTCCTGCTCGTCGATGACGCGGAACTTCAGGCCGGGGAACTGGCGGTCGAGGTCGTCGAGCACCTCGGCGATCACCGCGCCCTTCGCCTCCACCCGCGAGCCGCCCGCCCGAGTAGGCGTGCAGCTGCGACGGGATCAGCACCTGGACCATGGGATCATCCGTCCGGCGCCGCCGCCACCGAGTAGATCTCCGGCAGGTGGCGGGCGATGCCGCGTCCAGCTCTCGCCTTCGTCGGCGCTCGCCCACACCTCGCCGTTGGTGGCGCCGAGATAGAGGCCGAGCGGCGCGCCCGCATCGGCGCAGAAGGCCTGGCGCTTGACCGTGAACCAGGCCTGCTCGGGCGGAAAGCCGCGGTCCTGCCGGGTCCACGATGCGCCGGCGTCGCCGGTGCGGTAGACCGCCGGGCGCCCGCCCGGGCTGACGCGCGGCCAGACGTCCGTGCCGTCCATCGGGAACACCCAGGCGGTGTCGGCGTCGCGCGGATGCGGCACGATGGTGAAGCCGACGTCGCCGATCTCCTGCGGCATGGCCAGGCCGATGCGGTCCCAGCGCGTCGCGGGGCGGTCGAGCCGATAGACGCCGCAGTGGTTCTGCTGCCAGAGCCGGTCCGGCCGCGTCGGCGCCAGCGCGATGTAGTGCGCGTCCTGGCCGAACTCCGGATAGGGGTCGGGCATGAAGTTGGCCTCGACGCCCTGGTTCAGCGGCGCCCAGCTGCCCGCTCGGTCGAGGCTCTCGAAGACGCCCGCCGTCGAGGTAGCGATGTACATGTGGGCCGCATCGCGCGGATCGACGACGATCTGGTTGAGCAACGGGCCGTCGGGCGTGCCTTCGCCAGGCGGCGCCCAGGCCGGGTACATCGGGTGCTCGTTGAAGCCGGCGACGCTCTCCCAGGTCGCCCCGTCGTCCTCGCTGACGAAGAGGCCGGGCGGCGAGGCGCCGGCCCACCAGACGTGCGGCTCGCTGCGATGGCCGGGCTCGAGCCAGAAGGTGTGGCTGACCGCACGGCCGCTCGCCGGATCGTCGGCCTTCGGGAACGCCGGCGGCTTCTTCGCTTCCGCCCAGGTCCGCCCGCCGTCCAGCGAACGGAAGATGGTCGGGCCGAGGTGGCCGGTCTTGGCCGCGATCAGCCGCACGGCCGGGTTGCGCGGGTCGGCGACGAAGTGGTTGACGATCTGGCCGAGGAACAGCGGCCCCTCGAGGCGCCAGTCCGCTCGCGCGGCCGTCGGCGCGCATGACCCACGCCCCCTTTCGAGTCCCGATCAGCAGCTCAGTCATGCGAGCATGAAGGCGCCGGCGAGCGTGAGCGTCAACGGACCAGGATGCGGTCGCTTGTGTCAGTCGCCGCGATCAGGTCGCCCAGGGCTCCAGGAGGCCCCAGAACGACAGCTGGATCGCCAGGGCGGCGAAGACGAGACCGGTCGCCGTCGACCTGAGCTTGCGCCAGAGGCTCCAGCCCCTCGCGCCGGCGCCGTCGCGCCAGGCGAGCGCAAGCCACGCGAGGCCGATCACGCTCCACATCGCCGCCAGCAAGGCCGCCGCTGAGGCGACCAACAGCGGCCCGGTCGGCCAGCGATACAGCACCTCGGCCTGGTTGGATGCGGCCATGCCGAAGCCCGCGAGGCACGCGCAGGCGACGATCCACAACGCCGCGGCCGCGATCTGCATGCGGCTGAGCACCCGCTGCGCGGGGGTCTGCGGCAGGCTGCGCCGGAACCGGAGCGCGGGTCCGATCAGCGTCGCGACCGCGGCCGCGGCGGCCAGGGCGGCGAGCAGGGCCAGCGTGCTGCGCCAGTAGAGCGGACCGACGCGGTCGTATGAGATGACCCCGTTGCCCATGTAGAGCCGCGCCGCGCCGTCCGGCGCCTTGCCGATCAGCATGGTCTCGGGCCCGTCGATGGCGCGGAACTGGCCGGCGACGCCGGTCGGCGTCCAGGCCTGCACGCCCCCTTCGCCCGGCGCGATCAGCCGCCCGTCGTCGGTGACGCTGACGTCGGCCTGGCCGATCAGCAGGTAGACGAACTTCTCCAACCCGCCGAACGGGCGGCGATTGACCAGGTAGGTCCCGGCGTAGTCGGCGCGGCGGGCCGCGAGCGCCGGCGCGCCGCCAAGCGGCAGGTCCAGCGCGCCGCCATAGAAATGCTCGACGATCCGCACCGGCAACTCGCGCACCAGCGGCGGCCCGGTGTCGGTGTTGGTGGTGACGAAGACGCCCAGATGCAGCGCCGGGACCGTCACCATCGCCGAGTGGAACCAGATGGTGTCGCCGTCGTGCCCATAGCCTGTCTGGCCGCCGGGCAGCTGGTAGATCAGGAACCCGTGCGCCGTCGTGGCCGCGCCGGACGCCGCCGGCGGACCTGCCGTGCGCAGGGCGAGCGCGGTCTGCGGCCCGTAGATGCGCGCGCCGCCCAGCTCGCCGTCGCCGAGGATCATCAGCATGTAGCGGGCCATGTCGCCGGCTGTGGACGAGCCCGCGCCCGCCGGCGCGTCCTGAGTCACGAACTCGTAGGCCTGCGGCTCGAAGCTCGTTCCCGCCCAGCGGTAGCCGACCGAGCGCGTCGCGGCGAGCGCCGCCGGCATCGGCGCCGGCAGGTCGGCGCGGGCCGGGTAGAGCTCGCGGAAGGTGGTGTGCGCCAAGCCGAGCGGGTCGATGATCTCGCGCTCCACCACGGTCTGGAACGGCTGCCGCTCCAGGCTCGCCACCGCCGCGCCGGTCAGCGCCGCGCCGTAGTTGGAGTAGGCCGGCGCGGTCCCGGGCGCGAACACCCGCCTTGGCTGCGCGAGCCGCAACTGGGTCAGCAGCGGCCGGATCTGGGCGGGGCCGCGGACGAACAGGTGGTCGAACGTCCGGTCCTCGAAGCCCGGCATGTGGCCCATCAGGTCCTGCAGCTCGACCTGGCGCCAGCCGGGCGCGTCCGGCACGGCGATCGCCCGCGGCAGGTAGGCGTTGATCGGCCCGTCCAGCCGCATGCGGCCGGCCTCGACCTCCTTCAGCGCCGCGATCCAGGTGAAGGTCTTGGAGATCGAGGCGATGCGGAACAGCGTCGCATCGGGGTCGACCGTCCGCCCCGGGCCGGCCATCCCGTAGCCTTTCTTGAAGACCACTTGCCCGTTCTGGACCACGCTGACCGCCGCGCCGGCGATGTGGTCGCGGGCCATCGCCTGGCGCACAACGCCATCGACCAGCGTGGCGAGCTCGGTCGGCGGGATGGGCTGGCCGGGGGCGAGCGGCGCGGCGGCCGCAGCGGTGGGTTGCGGGGCGGATGGCTGCGCCCTGCCCGCCGCCGGCGCCAACGCCACCGCGGCGGCGAGAATCGTCCCGAGCCAGCCCCGCATCGCGCCCTCCTGAACCCGACCGACGGGCAGTCATAGGACCGCGCCGCGGCCCGGCAAAGTTAAGCATCGGCCACGGCCCGGCCGCGTCAGCCGCGGCGGCGGTCCGGCCTGGCGAGCTAAGCCCCGGGTGGATATCCACATTTTCGCTCGAAAGGGGCTTCCACCATGCCTGCGCGCTGTCGTAGATGACGTTCCCGGGGCGTCGCTGACATGGTCAGTTCGAAGGGGAAGGGACATGACGCCCGCCGACGCGCCGCGCGACTCTTCCGCCGCCGCCCCGCAACCGCCCACCGTCCTGGTCGTCGACGACGACGTCCTCGTGCGGATGGCGATCAGCGAGAACCTGCGCGACGCCGGCTTTCAGGTGCTGGAGGCCACGAGCGCCCACGACGCGCTCAGCGTGATGCTGACCGACATGCCGATCGACGTGCTGCTCACCGACCTGCAGATGCCGGGCGCGATGGACGGCTTCGGCCTGGCGCTCGCAGCGCGCGGCGCGTCGCCCAACATGAAAGTGCTGGTGATGTCGTCCTTCCTGCCCGAGAGCACCGGCGCGCGCCTCAGCCCCTTCGCCTTCATCGAAAAGCCGTTCCCGCCGCAGGCCCTGATCGACCGTGTCCGCACGATGCTGGGCGAGGACGAGGCCGGCTAGCAGCCGAGGCGGGACCCCCCTCAACCCAGCGGGCTGGGGGCCGGCGGCGGATCGGGCGGCAGCGGGATGAACTCGTCGTGATCGAGGTCCGGCAGCTTCATGCGGCCGGCGCGCCAGTCGGCCTTGGCCTCGTCGATCCGCGCCTGGCGTGACGAGACGAAGTTCCACTCGATGAAGCGCGGGCCGATCGGCTCGCCGCCCAGCAGCATGACGACGGCCGGCGGTCTTCGCCTCGAAGACCACCGCCTCGCCGGGCGCGAACACCAGCATCTGGCCGGGCCCGAACGCGCGCCCGTCCACGTCCACCTCGCCCGCCACCACGAAGCCCGCGCGCTCCGGGTACTCGGCCGGCAGCTGCGCCTTGGCGCCGGCCGCGAGGCGCCAGTGCGCGTAGAACATCGGCGAGTGGGTCTTCACGTTGGCCTTCGCGCCGAACGCCTCGCCGGCGATCAGCCTCGCCCACAGGCCGCCGCTCTCGTAGGTCGGCAGGTCCTCCGCGCCGTGATGGAAGAAGCCCGGCTCGGTCTCCTCGTCCTCCGCCGGCAGCCCGACCCAGGCCTGGATGCCGTGCATCGCCCCGCCGGTCTGGCGCAGGCGGTCGAACCGCTCGGAGTGGGTGATGCCGCGCCCGGCGGTCATCCAGTTCACCTCGCCCGGATGGATGGCGATCTCCGAGCCGACGCTGTCGCGGTGGGTGATCTCGCCGTCGAACAGGTAGGTGACCGTGGAAAGCCCGATGTGCGGGTGCGGGCGCACGTCGACGGTGCGGGGAAAGCCCGGCGCGAAGTCGATCGGCCCCATGTGGTCGAAGAACACGAACGGCCCGACCATGCGGTGCGCGTGGAACGGCAGCACCCGCCCCACCTCGAACCCGCCGAGATCGCGGCGGCGCGCATCGATGACGAGTTCGATCATGGGCAGGGCTCCCGGCTTGCGAGCCCCACATCTACCCTGTCCGCCCATCCCGGCGAAGGCGGGAAGGCAGGCGGGCGCAGTCTACGGACTGAGCCCGATGGCTTGGTTGAGCGTCGCATCGCCCTTCTCCGCCGCCATGTCCCGCGCGCTTTCGCCTGCGCGGTCCTTGCGATCCAGGCTGGCGCCGTAGCGGCGCAGCGCGGCCGCGGTGGCGGGATGGTCGCCTCGGACGCTCTCCATCAGCGCGGTCTTCCCTGCAGCGTCGGCAGCGTCGACCGGGGCGCCCTGGTCCAGCAGGGCCTGCACCTCGGCGGTCCGGCCGGCCGCGGCGGCGGCGCGCAGTCTCGCGGCCTGCGCGGATGGCGGCAGGGCCGCGGACGGCGCCGTTCCGGTCGGCGGGGCGACCGAAGCCGCGAGCGCCCCACTGGCCGCGCGATCGGCGGCTGGGTGCGCCTTGCCTTCGACCACTTCGTCGCGCGCGCCGCCCCTCTCCGAGACGCTCGCAGCAGGCGGCGATGCGGCCCGCTGCTCGGCCGTGACGTTGTCGGCGGGCGGCGGCGGAGCCGGCGCGGCGGGAAAGGCTCGCGGCGCCGGCGCGACGGTGAGTGGGGGCGGGGGCGGCGGCGCCTTGGGAGCGAGCTCGGGCGGCGACGCCGCTGGCGGCGCGGACTGTAGGGCGGGGGCTTCACGCGCCGGCGATGGCGCGGGCTGCGGCCGCAAGGCTGCGATCCCCCGGGCCGCCGGGGACTGCGCCGCCGGGGACTGCGCCGCCGGGGCCTGGGCCGCCGGGGCCTGGGCCGCCGGGGCCTGGGCCGCCGGGGCCTGGGCCGCCAGGGATTGGGTCGCGGGGGTCTGGGTCGCCGGGGCCTGGGTCGCGGGTGTCTTGACCGCGGGGGTGTGGGCCGCGGGCGGCGCGATCTGTGGCTGGAAGGGCCGGTAGGTCTGGATGGCGACCAGGACGGCCAGCCCCGCGACGCAGGCCGCCGCCAGCCACCCGCCGGCCCGCCACGCCCGTTGGCCGGGCCGGGCCGGGGCCGCCGGCGCCGCCGCCTGGCGCGCCACGGCGGCGAGGACCCGCGCCCGCCGCGCGGCGCGCGCCGCCTCATCGCTCAGCATCGCCTCGGCCTGGGCATAGGCCTTGTCGACCGGATCGGGCGCGTCGTGCGGGTCAGACATGCGCCGACCTCTCGCTCGCGAACGCCCGTCTCAGCGTCGCCCGGGCATAGCGCAGCCGGCTCTTGGCCGTCTCGACGCCGACGCCGGTGGCGCTGGCGATCTCTTCCAGCGAGAGCCCGGCGTGCGCGAACATCACGAAGGCGCCGCGCTGCTCGAGCGGCAGCGCCTCGACCGCGGCGACCAGCCTTTGCGCCAGTTCGCGCGACACCACCTGCTCCAGCGGCGTCGGACCGGCGTCGGGGACCAGCATCGCCGCATCGTCCCCGGCCGACGCCAGGACCGCCACCCGCTGGCGTCGAAAATGGTCCCACACCTTGTGGCGCGCGATGGTGAAGAGCCAGGCCGGGAAGCTCGCCTTGCGCGCATCGAACGCGGCCGCGTTCTTCGAGACCGCCATCCAGGTCTCCTGGTGCAGGTCCTCGGCGGCGTCCGCATGGGCGGCGCCCAGGGTTCTGCGGATGAACTGAAAGCAGGGGCGATCATACCGGTCGTAAAGCCGCGCGAAGGCGTGGGCGTCGCCGCCGCCGTGGGCGCGCAGCAACTCCGCGTCGTCCTCGGCGTCCGGCTCCATCGATCGGCAGTCTACCCGCTGCACGGCCGAAGAGGTAATCGTCTAGCCCTCGGGCGGCGGGTCGGGGACGTAGCCCTGCCCGTCGGGGTTCAGCGGGAACGGCCTCGGGCGGGGCGCCTCGCCGCGCCAGCGGGGGATCACGCCCAGCGCGACGAGGTGGGCGTAGGTGTCGTACTCGATCTGCCGGACGCTTTGCGGATAGGGCGTCGCCCGCACGAAGCTCACCGTGCGCACCTGCGACCACTCCCGCGCGCCGTGCGCCGTGCCCAGTCTCTCGTCCTGCTCGCTCTCGACGGCCCCGCGCGCCAGCCGGTCCTGGGGCGCCATCGTCGACGGCGGCGGCGCGGGGGCCGGCGCGGCGCGCCGCAAGGCCGGAGCGCCCGCGGCGCCGGCCCGGTCAGCCTGATCGCGCCAATCCGGCGCGGCTGACGCCTCGGGCTCGGGCGGCGGTTCGACGACCTGTTCCTTGAAGACGGCCATGCCGATGACGCCGACGTCGCCGGGGCGCCCGGTGCGGGCGGCATAGGATTGCGAGAGCGGGGCGAAGGCGAAAGCGGCGACCTGGGTGTCGGACTTGCGCCAGCCGCTCACGTCGTAGGTTTCATACGGATCGAAGACGTAGCCGTTCTGGTCGTAGCTGGCCGTCTCGCCGGTGAGCACGTTGACGCCGTCGACCGACAACACCACCAGCACCCGCCCGTCGGTATGGTTGGTCACCCGCAGGCTGTAGCGCGCGCCCGGCGCGCCGGCGACGAACAGGCGCCCATCGTGTCGCCAGACCCGCAGCGGTTGGCCTGTTGCGCGATCCACTACCTGAAGATCGACGGGATCGGCATAGGCGCTCGCCGCGCCGGCAAGCCCGAGCGCGGCGATCGCCGCCGCCAACACCGTCCGACGTCGAAGCGACGTCGTCTCGCCATCGGCCGCCATGCCTTCGCCTCCGTGAGCCCTTGCTACGGTGGACTACGCAGCGGGTTGGCGAACGGGGTTAGCTGCCGACGACGTTTCGAGCCGGACCGGTTTCTCGCCACGCGCCAGCCGGCGCCGGGCGTTCGCGGCGGGGTGTCAGACCCGCGCCGCCACGTGGCTGCTGATCAGGCCGAGCGGCACCGTGGTGGTGTTCTTCACCGAGCGCACCACGATGCGGCTCTCGATGTTGGAGACCAGGCCCAGCGACAGGATCTTGTCGCGCAGGAAGTCGTCGAAGGCGTGCATGTCGCGGGTGACGATCCGCAGCTCGTAGTCGGCCGCGCCGGTCACCGTGGCGCACTGCACCACCTCGGGCCAGCGCTGCACCGACTGCTCGAAGGTGTCGAGATTGTCCTTGGTCGGCAGCGAGAGCTTCACGGTGCAGTAGACCTCGAAGCTGAGGCCCAGCTTCTCGCGGTCGAGGATGGTCACGCGGCGCTGGATGACGCCGTCGTCCTCCAGCCGCTTGATCCGCCGCCAGCACGGGCTGGACGACAGGCCGACGCGCTCGGCGATCTCGGCGACCGAGAGGCTGGCGTCATGCTGGATCAGATCGAGGATGCGGGCATCAACCGCGTCGAGCAAGTCAGACAAGTTTGCCCCCTCCTTTCGTGGTATCCTCAACGGAAATTGCCGAGGTGGCCCAAAACGGGGCATGCCTTTGGTAGGGCTCCTGCCCGATCTTATATGTTCTTGCGAGTTGCGCCGGAAGTGCGACGGGGAAGAAAATTGCCATGCGGCACGCAGAAGTCACGCTAGACGACAAATTCTTGCTGGAACGATGGGCGAGTTTTCATCACCGGCGTCCAGGCGCTGGTGCGCGTGCTGATCGACCGCCGCCGCCTCGATTCGCGCGAGGGCCTGAGGACCGCCGGCTTCCTCTCCGGCTACCGCGGCTCGCCGCTCGGCGGCCTCGACCAGCAGGCCCATCGCGCCGCCGCTCACCTGAAAGCGCACGACATCGTCTTCAAGGAGGGCCTCAACGAGGACCTCGCCGCGACCGCTGTCTGGGGGACGCAACAGGCCAACCTCTTCCCCGGCGCACGCTACGACGGCGTCTTCGGCATGTGGTACGGCAAGGCGCCCGGCGTCGACCGCACCGGCGATGCGTTCAAGCACGCCAACTTCGCCGGGACCTGGCCGAAGGGCGGCGTGGTGGCGGTGGCCGGCGACGACCACGCCTGCAAGTCCTCGACCCTGCCCTCGCAGTCGGAGTTCGCCTTCCAGGACTTCGAGATGCCGGTGCTGGCGCCGGCCGACGTGCAGGAGGTGCTGGACTACGGCCTCCTCGGCTATTCGCTGTCGCGCTTCTCGCGGCCTCTGGGTCGGGCTGATCGCGCTGGCCGACACGATGGACTCCGGCGCCACCATCGACGTCGGCCTCGACCGCCACGTCCACCGCCTGCCGGAGGGCTTCGCCATGCCCGCCGGGCGGGCTGGGCATCCGGCTGAAGGACCAGCCGCTCGACAAGGAGCGGCGGCTGCGGCTTTACAAGATGCCCGCCGCGCTCGCCTTCGCCAGGGCCAACGGCATCGACCGCACGATGGTCGCCGGTCCCCGCCGCCGGCTCGGCATCGCCGCCCACGGCCAGGCCTACAAGGACGTGATGGAGGCGCTGGCCGCGATGGGGATCAGCGCGCGCGAGGCCGCCGACCTGGGCCTGGCGATCTACAAGGTCGGCATGCCCTGGCCGCTGGAGCCGACGGGCCTACGCGCCTTCGCCCGCGGCCTCGAGACCCTGATGGTCGTCGAGCACAAGCGCCCGCTGCTGGAGAGCCAGGCGCGCGCGGCGCTCTACGAACTGCCCGCCCACGCCCAGCCGAAGGTGATCGGCAAGGTCGACGAGCAGGGCCATCCGCTGCTCTCGCAGCTGAGCTCGCTGTCGGTGGCGGAGGTGGCGCTGGCGATCGCCGACCGCCTGCCGCCAGGCCCGCACATGGAGCGCGTGCACGACTTCCTCTCCCGCGTCTCGGCCTTCGGCGATGGCGGCGGTGACGCTGGGCGCCGAGCAGGTGCGCAAGCCGTTCTTCTGCTCCGGCTGCCCGCACAACACCTCGACGCGCCTGCCCGAGGGCTCGCGCGCGCTGGCCGGCATCGGCTGCCACTACATGGCGAGCTTCACCGACCCGCAGACCGACCTCACCAGCCACATGGGCGGCGAAGGGCTGACCTGGGCCGGCGCGTCGCCCTTCACCGACGAGCCGCACGTCTTCGCCAACCTGGGCGACGGCACCTACAACCACTCCGGCTCGCTGGCGATCCGCGCCTCGATCGCGATGGGCAGCCACATCACCTACAAGCTGCTCTACAACGACGCCGTCGCGATGACCGGCGGCCAGCACCCTGAAAGCGGCTTCTCGGTCGCCCAGATCACCCGCCAGCTGGCGGCCGAGGGCGTAACCAAGACCGTCGTCGTCGCCGACGAGCCCGAACGATACGCCAGCGTCACCGACCTCGCGCCCGGCGTCGAGGTGAAGCCGCGCCTCCAGCTGATGGCCGTGCAGCGCGAGCTGCGCGATCGACGCCCGGCGTCACCGTGCTGATCTACGACCAGACCTGCGCCACCGAGAAGCGCCGCCGGCGCAAGCGCGGCCTGATGCCGGCGGCTCCGCGCCGCGTCTTCATCAACCCGCTGGTCTGCGAAGGCTGCGGCGACTGCTCGCGCGCCTCCAATTGCGTCTCCATCGAGCCGCTGGAGACCGAGTTCGGCCGCAAGCGTCGGATCGACCAGTCGACCTGCAATCAGGACTATTCGTGCCTGGAGGGCTTCTGCCCGTCGTTCGTGACGCTGGAGGGCGCCGAGCCGGCGCACGCGCACCAGCTGCCGGCGCTCACCGCCGATTCCACCCCGCTGCCGACCATCCCGGCGTTCGAGGGCGTCAAGAACATCATCTTCACCGGCATCGGCGGCACGGGCGTGACCACCACCGCCTCGATCCTCGCGATGGCCGCCCACGTCGACGGCCTCGCCGCCTCGGTGGTCGACATGACCGGCCTCGCCCAGAAGGGCGGCGCCGTCTTCAGCCACGTCCGCATCGGCGCGGACGAAGAGACGCCGATCGGCGGGCGCGTGCCGGCCGCCAGCACCCACGCGCTGATCGCCTGCGACCTGCTGGTCGCCGCCGGCCCCGAGGCGCTGGCGCTCTACGCCAAGGACCGCACCGACGCGGTCGGCAACGCAGACTTCCAGCCTACCGCCGACCTGGTCTTCGACCGCGACGCCAGGTTCGACGGACCGGCCATGGAGCGGCGCATCAAGGGCGCGACGAGGAGCTACGACAGCTGCCCGGCCGTGGAGATGGCCGAGGAGAAGCTCGGCGACGCCATCTTCGCCAACACCATCATGCTGGGCTTCGCCTGGCAGAAGGGGCTGATCCCGGTCTCGGCCCGCGCGCTCTACCGCGCCATCAACCTGAACGGCGTCGAAGCGGAGGCCAACCTGCAGGCCTTCGAGCTCGGCCGCATCGCCGCCCACGATCCGGCCCAGCGCCGCGTCGAGTCCGCGACGCCGCCGGCGAAGCTGCCGCAGACGATGCCGCTCGACGAGCTGATCGCCCACCGCGCCGGCGAGCTGGCCGCCTACCAGAATGAGGCCTACGCCGACCGTTACCTGAAGCGCATTGCCGCCGTGCGCGCGGCCGAGGCGCCGCTGGGCGGGGAGACGCTGACCCGCGCCGCCGCGATCAACCTCTTCAAGCTGATGGCGATCAAGGACGAGTACGAGGTGGCCCGGCTCTACTCCGACGGCCGCTTCGCCGCGGCGCTCGGCAAGACCTTCACCGGCGGCAAGGCCAAGGTGCTGCTCGCCCCGCCGATCCTCTCGCCGAAGGACGCACGCGGCCGGCCGCGCAAGATGGCCTTCGGCCCCTGGATGCTGCGCTGGGGCTTTCCGGCGCTGGCGAGGCTGAAGGGCCTGCGCGGCGGCCCGCTCGACGTCTTCGCCCACTCCGCCGAGCGAAAGGCCGAGCGCCGGCTGCTCGCCGACTACGAAGCGAGGCTGGACAAGCTGATCGCCGGCCTGGCGCCGGAGCGCCTGCCGCTGGCGGTCAAGATCGCCTCCGTCCCCGACCAGATCCGCGGCTACGGCCACGTGAAGGACGCCGCGATGAAGACGGCCGCGGCGGAGGAAGCGAAGCTCTGGGCGCAGTGGGACGCGACAACGCCTCCCTCCCCTTCATGGGGAGGGCAGGGCGGCGAAGCCGACCGGGTGGGGGAGTCAGAGGCCGCGCACTGACTCTCGGGCTGAACCGCACATCCCCACCCGACGTCGCTTCGCGCCGCCACCCTCCCCATGAAGGGGAGGGACGGCTATAGCCCCGCTATGAGCGATTTCGACTTCGACGCCTGCGTGGTGGGCGCGGGCGCCGTGGGGCTGGCGTGCGGCTATGCGCTGAGCCGGCGCGGGCGCTCGGTGGCGGTGCTCGAGCAAGAGCGGGCCATCGGCCAGGGCGTCTCCTCGCGCAACTCCGAGGTCGTGCACGGCGGGCTCTACTACCCGACCGGCTCGCTGAAGGCGCGGCTCTGCGTCGCCGGCCGCCGCGCGCTCTACCCGTTCCTCGACGCCCACAAGGTGGCCTACCGCAAGTGCGGCAAGCTGGTGGTGGCGACCGAGGCCGCGGAGATCCCGCGCATCGAGGCGATCGCCGCCCAGGCCCGCGCCAACGGCGTCGAGGGCATCGAGGAGATCTCGGGCGCGGCCGCGCAGGCGATGGAGCCGGGCCTCAACGCCGTCGCTGCGGTCGTCTCGCCTGAAAGCGGCGTCTTCGACAGCCACGGCTACATGCTGGCCCTCGTGGGCGAGATCGAGGCCGCCGGCGGCGCCGTGGTCACCGGAACGCCGTTCGAGCGCGCGGCGCCGATCGCCTCTGGCGGGTTTGCGATCCACGCCGGCGGCGAGGCGCCGGCCGACCTGACCGCGCGCCTGCTGGTCACCGCGCCAGGCCTCTCGGCGCAGGCGGTCGCCGCCCGCATCGAGGGTTTCCCGCCCGCCGAGATCCCGAAGCTGCACTACGGCAAGGGGGTCTACTTCCGCCTGACCGGCCGCGCGCCGTTCGAGCATCTGATCTACCCGCCCCCGATCCCCGGCGCGCTCGGCACCCACTATCGCAAGGACCTCGGCGGCCAGGCGGTGTTCGGGCCCGACCTCGCCTTCGTCGACGCCCCCGACTACTCGGTCGATCCAGGCCGCGCCCCCGGCTTCTACGAGTACGTGCGCCACTTCTGGCCGGGGCTACCCGACGGCGCGCTGACCCCGGACTACGCCGGCATCCGCCCCAAGCTGCACGGCCCCGGCGAGCCCCAACCCGACTTCCACATCGACGGGCCGGAGGCGCACGGCATCGCCGGCCTCGTCGCCCTGTTCGGGATCGAGAGCCCGGGCCTCACCTCCTCGCTCGCCATCGGCGAAGAGGTCGCGGCGCGGCTCGCCGCCGTCTCCTGACAGCCGTGGGCCCACGACGCGGCAGCCTGGGCTGGGACGCCAGGAGACCACGCTCATGCTGACCCGCGCCCAGGCGTTCGCCTGGCTGGACGCCAAGCCCAGCGCCACACCCTCCCGGCCGTTCGGGCCCGAGCACGTGGTCTACAAGATCGGCGGCAAGATGTTCGCCATCGTCGCCGACGAAGACCCGACGCGCTTCACCCTGAAGTGCGACCCGGTGCTGGCCGAGGTGCTGCGCGGCCAGTACGCCGCCATCACGCCGGGCTACCACACCGACAAGCGCCACTGGATCACCGTCCGCCAGGACGAGGACCTGCCCGACGCCGAGGTGACGCGTCTCTTCGACCACGCCTACGACATCGTCCGCGCCAGGCTGACGCGCGCGGCAAAAGCCGAACTGGCTGCGGCCGAAAGCGCCCCGCCTTGAAGCGGCCCGAGCCCTCTCGTATAAGCCGCGCCTTCGCCCTGGCGGTGTCTCTGGGGCTGGGTAGCTCAGTTGGTTAGAGCGGCGGATTCATAACCCGCAGGTCGGCGGTTCAAGCCCGCCCCCAGCTACCAATCATTTCAACATGTTAGGAAGGAGTGGGTCGGCCAACGTGTCATATGGGGCACGCATGGGGCACAGTCGCCAGCCAAAAGGCGTCCCGCACTACGGCCATCTTGTCGGTGAGGCGGCGCGCAAGGCGCTCGCGGGACTGACGATCTGACAACGCGAGGCTTGTCGCAACTTCGACCACCCGCCCTTGAACCCGACCGAGCCGTTAGGGGCTGTCGGGTTCGCCAGCGTGTTCTCTAACGATCTGAAACTACGGTATTTTCGGGATGCCATCCGTGGCGACCCCAACCGCAGCCCTAACCCGAGTGCTGGATGGGAGCGGATGGAACGAGGCCGGCGTCTAGCCCGGCCCCGGTGGCTCTTCATCGAACAGCCCCCGGCCTGCAGCCCCTAGGCCTCGCTGCCCTCCAAGCGGGCTGCGACGACGCGCAGCGCCTTTTTTATGATCAGCTCTGTCGCGGTGCTGGTCTCGAATTGCCCGTCTCGCGCTGCCGCGTCGGTCGCCTCGACGGGCGGCTCGTAGAGATCAGGTCGGAGGCGCCAATCAGGGATGCCGGTGGATCCAGGTGGCCGAACCGAAATGTCCGATGGCCTCAACAGCCGAGGGAAAGAATGGTCCCGGCCCCCTGAGCCCCGCCCGCCGAACGCGGGATGTTGGTGCAGCCGCCACGAGCGGCGACCGTATGTGAGCTTGATCTGGTGCAGCACGCCATCGGGTCATGGAAGCGGGCTCAGACCTCGATCCGAACCAACCGACGGAGCACCGCCTATGCCGTTAACATGACCTCTTGACCCCGAACCTGCCCATGTGAGCGGACGCTGGCTCGCAGGCCCAAAACGGACGTAGCCGCTGCGGACCGCGCTCTAAGGACGGGCTCGAGCGACCGTCAAAGCCCTCGCACGGCGACGTTTGCGACCTGCGCCGCGTATTCCATGACCGCGTTTGCGTGTCCGGCGCCGGGGAAAATCGCCGGCTCGACCATCAGCATGCGCCGCGCCATTGCCTGCTCCCACGCGGGGTTGATCTGATCGTCCGCCGAGCCGGAGACATCGATGCTGTCGACGTTGGGCATCCTCTCGAGCGGGCAGACTTCATAGAACCCCTTCATCGAGCTTGCGTACGGCGAGGCCTGGAGGTGGTCGCGGAGGGTCTTCCATTGCGCGTCGGTCGCGTGCGGATCGGCGCGGAGCTTCAGGAACTCGTCCGTGACCGGCTGGGCGCCTTTGATGAGGTTGTCCAGGAGGCTCCCCGGAACGGCGACGGGCTCCGTCACGCAGATTTCGATGAACGCCTTCTGGGGCTGCGGAATGCACGCGTTCACATAGACCAGCCGCCTCACCGGGTGCGCTGCAGCCACCAGCGGCAAGACGTTGCCCTCGTTCGATACGCCGAGGATCACCGCGGGTTCCTTCGCCTCTTTTAGGGCGGCGACAACCGCGGCAGCGCGTGTTTGGTTCGGCGTGAAAGACATATTTGGGTAGATGGTCGGCACCAAGGTGGTGGGAAAACCGCGCTTCTCGAGCTCGCCGGCCAGCGTCCCCCAACTCTTAGCCACGGGGCCGTCGGCGGGCCCGCTGACGATCATGAAGAACCTCGCCTTGGGGCCGGCTGCGGCCCTCACGGTCCGGTCGGCGGCCAGCGCCAGGCCCGCCCCGCCCACGGCCAGCAGAGTTCTGCGCCCGATTTTCGATCCGCCCTTCATCGGCTCCTTCATAGCTTCAGCGCCGCGCCGTTCCGCCTCTTGGGGCAAACCACCTCAGCACCGCGCCCTTCCGATGTGTCGGCTCTGGCCATCGGGCCGAGGGCCGGCGCGAGGCCCCGGAGCTATTGCTTGGTTCCGGTGAACGGCGCGGGCGGGATGGCTGCCGTCACGGTCCCTTTGATTGATCCGTCTGATTGGAGCACGCCTTTGAAATCGACATGGAGCGGGCTGCTAGCCAGGTTGTAGCCGAAGTCGACATCGGCCCCAGTCACGGTCCCTGAAACGTCGACTGTCGTGCCCTGCTGGGTGACGCAGGAACCCGTGATGTTGGTCCCCGATCGAGTCAGCGTGCAGGTCATGGTGGAGGCGCCGCCTCGGGGGCCGATCGCCTCGAACTTCCAGGCGCCCGAGAGGTCTTCGGCGCATGCGATGACGGGCATAAGGAGCGCAGCCACGGCAAGAAGAAGGGCATGCTTCATAGGGGGTCCCGTTCTGAAGAGTAGCGGGTCCTGCCGCGCGCAGGAGCATCGGAGGTACTGCAGCGTGATATCATCTCAGGTCTCAGGCGATGATCCAACTGACCTGCCCCGCTCGCGGGGACGAACAAGGTGGGCGAGAAGCAGACATCCCGAACGACGGCATTGGGTCGAACGCCGCCGTTGGCGTCAGTGGCGGAAGCGGACGTGGCTCGGCCCGCCCACGAGCGGACCTGCTGAACGCGCGCAAGGGGTGAATAGCGGGCCGCACGGCGGCGTCGCTCCGCATCTGGTCCTGACCTATAACTGCCACTCGGAGTGAGGGGCGGCGCGGTGGTGGACAGCGACGACGAATGGATCCTCCGACTTCAGGTCGGGCTTAGCTCGTTACGGAGCGGAGCCGGGGCCGTGGAGCGTCGGGCTGTCATCGACGGGGTGGAGCTGGCGGGCCGGGTTGCCGGCCCGCCAGAGGGGCGGCCCATCGTGTTGCTGCATGGGCTGACGGCGAGTTCCAGCGATTGGACCTTCACCGTTGGTCCACTGACCGAAGCGGGCTGGCGGGTCCTATGCCCAGACCTACCGGGCCACGGCCGGTCCTCGGCGCCCAAGGAGGCTGCGGCCTATCGTATGGAGCGGGTGGCCAACCTCGTGCACGGGTTCGCCGGCGAACTCGGCTTTGCGCCCGCCGTCGTCGTCGGCAACTCGATGGGCGGCGCCGTTGCCCAGGAGTGGGTGTTGCAGCATCCCGAAGCGATCGCGGCCCTCGTGCTGGTGGACAGCGCCGGTGACATGGACGCGACGCCGCCGGCCCCCGAGGATGCTGCGTTCGCCGCGCGCGAACGCGCGCTGTTTTGGAGCGAGGGCGCTGAGGCGGTCTGGGACCTGCATCAGAGTGAGGGTGGCTGGCTCCAGTCGACCGAGATGCCGCGGGAGGTCGCGGCCTGGGGCAAAGCGCGTTTCTGCGGGACCCGGCCGGAGGGCTACTACTATGCCAGCGACGCGCTGCTGGAGCGGCGCCAAACGCTGGCCGACTTGGCACATGTGTCGTGCAAGACCCTAGTAGTCTGCGGGGAGAACGAACCGACTTGGTTTCGCAGTGTGTCCGACCGCATCGCCGCCGCGATTCCCGCCGCCACCTACGAGATTGTCCCCGACGGCGGCCACTGCCCACAGTGGCAGAACACCACTGCCTTCAACGCGATCCTGCTCCGCTTCCTGGCCGCTCTCTAGCCTTCTCACCGCGACCAGCGAGTGTCCCGGTCGGCGCAGAGCCGAACGTGCAGCGAGCTGGGGTTTCGTCCGCTTCGGGTCGAACATGCCCGCTGGCGTCATGCCCGAAAGCGGACGCGGCACGGGGCCTTTCGCGGTGCATCTCATCAATTTCAGGCGCCGCGCCGAGATGAGGTTCGTGTCGACGACCCGTCGCTCGCGTGACGCATCAAGCGGCGCCGTGTCGCGTCGCGCCGAGCAGGACCGACATGGCCTCGCGGCCCGCACGCCGTTAGAGATCGATTGAGGCGCGCAGCTTTCAACGCAGCGCCACACCTCTGGGGATCCCGCCGACATGCACGCCTTCGCCGCGACCGGAGCGGGGTTCTTGGTCGCGGTGCTCTGGTTTGATCTGATGTTCGACGTGCAGGCGCGCGGACCCGGCCGGCAGAACCTCTCGCCCGAGACGCTGGCCTCGATCGCCGGCTACTACCGGCGCGTCACCACGGAAGCCAGCCCGATGGGCCAGCTCGTCGCGGCGGTGATGCTGGCGACCCTGGCTGCGCTCGTGGCGGAGATCGTTACCCACTCGGCGCCGCCTTGGATCGCCTGGGGCTCGCTGGTCCTTGCGGCGAGCGCCATCGCCCTGGCGCTGGCGCGCACCGTGCGAAACGCTGCCAAGCTCGGGCGTGGAGCGGACGACGAAAGCACGCGGTCTCGGTTGGCCAGGCAGATTCTGCGCGATCATGTGTTCTGTTTCACCGCCATGGTAGCCGTGGCCGTGCTGCAACTCGCCGTCGGAGCTTGAGCATTCAGGTGGGCGGATGAACGCCGTCGATGAGCCGGTCGAGGCGGGCGTGGCGCCGCCGGCGCGTCCCGCCGGCCGTCGGGCCGCGTTCGGTTTCATCTTCGCCACCGCGATCATGAACGCGCTGTCGTTCGGGCTGATGGTCCCGGTGCTGCCGGCGCTGTTGAAGTCGTTCGCCGGTGGCGACACCGCCAGCGCCACGCTCTGGCAGACCGTCTTCGCCCTGACCTGGGGGATGGTGCAGTTCTTCTCCGGACCGGTGCTGGGCCTGGCGTCGGACCGCTTCGGCCGCCGACCGGTGCTGCTGGTCTCCATGTTCGGCCTGGCGGCGGACTTCCTGCTGATGGCCTTTGCGCCGAACCTGGCCTGGCTGTTCGTCGGCCGCCTGCTGAACGGCCTGACCGCGTCGAGCAATTCGACCGCCAACGCCTATCTGGCCGACATCACGCCTCCGGCCGACCGCGCGCGCCGCTTTGGCATGCTGGGGTCGGCGTTCAGCGTCGGCTTTATCCTGGGTCCGGTGCTCGGGGGTTATCTCGGCGACATCAATCTGCGCCTGCCGTTCATGGTGGCGGCCGGCATGACGCTGGTGAACGGGCTCTATGGCCTCTTCATCCTGCCGGAATCGCTGGCCCCTGAACGGCGGGCGACCCGGTTCGGCTGGCGCGGGGCCAACCCGCTGGCCGCGCTCAGTTTCCTGAGGGCGCACGGAGAGCTCGGCGGCCTCGCGGCGATGAGCTTCCTTTTCCAGCTGTCGATGAACGTCTGGCCGATGGTCTACGTGCTCTACACGCAATACCGCTACCACTGGTCGATCGGCTTCATCGGCGTGGTGATGATGTTCACCAGCGCCGCCAGCGCGGCCGTCCAGTTCGGGCTCGTCGGCCCGGTGGTGCGCGCCATCGGCGAGCGCGGCGCGGTGCTGCTCGGCGCGGCCTGCGGCGCGATCTCGATGACAGCCTACGGCTGGGCGCCGAACGGGGTGCTCTACTTCATCGGCACGCCGTTCGGGATCCTGTCCGGGTTCATGATGCCAGGCGTGATGGGGCTGATGAGCCAGCGGGTCGGGTCCGCAGAGCAGGGCCGCCTGCAGGGGGCGAACCAGAGCCTGCAGGGAATCAGCTCGGTGGCGGGGCCGCTGATCTACGGGTCGGTCTTCTACTTCGCGCTGCAAAACGACCGGGCGCTGCATCAGCCCGGCCTGGCCTTCTACGTCTCGGGCCTCGCGATCGCGTTGATCTTCCTGCTCGGGCTTCGGTATGCGCGTCCGAGCTCGCGAACGGCCGTCACGTAAGTCTCGTGGAGGCTACGTTAACGTCCGCAAAGGGTCGAAACTCCCCCTTGCCGCCTTGCCCAGAAGCGGACGCGATCTGTTAGAACGAATAGCGCGGCAGCTCGAAGTCGTCCCGCATCTGGGCGCCGATCAGCAGCCCCGGGACGCCGGGAAGCGCCATTAGCCGGACCGCCTGGTTGCGAAGCCAAATGCCCAGAGCCGTGCGAGGGGTGAACGAGCTTGCGAACGCCCGCGCCGAATTTTGCTTGGCGTCCACGAAAGGGCGCAGACGCGCCTCGTAAGCGGCGAACGCCTTAGCGCAGTCGCCTGTCTCACAAAGCTCACCGGCCAGAACGTAGGCGGCGGTCATGCCAAGCCCGGTCCCCTCGCCAGCCACGAGGGAGACACAGGCTGCAGCATCGCCCACCAGCGCCACCCGCCCTTTCGACCATTTGAGCATGGAGATCTGACTCACGCGATCGAAGTAGAGGTCGTCGGCGGTGGCTAGCGCTGCTTTGATCGCCGGCCATTCCCACTCGGCCGTCGCGAAGGCGCGTAGGAGCACCGCCTTGCGCGCCTCCAGGTCCGTCGGTTCCGGGCCTTTCAGGTGTTCAGCCGCAAAGACGAACAGAAACATGGTGCGGTCGCCGCGCTTTGCGAAGCGCGAGATCTGGCGGCCGGGATAGCCGTAACTGACGTAGGCGAGTTCATCTCGCGGGCGATAGCCGCCGCACTCAAACGCGGCGACGTAGTACCCGATGTGGTTCTCGAACTGTTGCTCCGGACCGAAGATGAGGCGCCGGACGTTGGAGTGGAGGCCATCGGCCCCGACCACTAGGTCGAAGGTATCCGCGGTCCCATCGGCAAAAGCGACATGAACCCCACGCTCGCCCTCCGCCATCCTGGCGATGCTCGTGCCGAACCGGGTGGGCACACAGCCATCGAGAGCGGCGTAGAGCACCGCGGCGAGATCCCCACGCGGCAGGCTTGTGAAGCGATCCCCTAGCTCTCGGCTCATCGTTTGAGCGGAAATTCGGCCAGCGCAGCGTCCCCGCCCGTCGACGTAGCGCACCTCCTGTAGGGGGTAGCCGGCCGATCGTATCGCCGGAAGGACACCCATCCGTCCGGCGACATCGTAGCCGACCCCCCAAAAGTCGATCATGTAACCTTGGGTCCGCAGCGTCGGTGCAGACTCGATCAGTATCGGCGCGTGGCCGCCGCGGCGAAGCCAGTAGGCCAAGGTCGGCCCAGCGACGCCGGCCCCGCTGATGGCGATCTTCAGGGGTCTCCTTCGAGCCACGCCCTAGGGTTCCCGCGCGCCTTCGACGATGGCCGTGTGAGCATTGCGATTCTTCGCCCATGCGGCTTCGTCCTGCCCGGGGTCGATCGGCCGCTCCTTGCCGTACGAGATGGTCGTGATCCTGCCGGCGTTGACGCCATGATCGATCAGAAACTCGCGCACCGCATCCGCGCGCCGCGCGCCGAGGGCGAAGTTGTACTCGCGGGTGCCACGCTCGTCGCAATTGCCCTCGATGCGCACAAGCACCTGCGGGTAGCGCGCCAGCCAGTCGGCCTGAGCCTGCAAGATGGGCCGGGCGTCGGACCTGATCTCGGACTGGTCGTAGTCGAAATAGACCCGATCGCCGACATTCACGACGAAGTCCTGCGTCGTGCCCGGCAACGGAGTGCTGGTTACCGCGCCCCTGGGGGGAGCGGCGTACTCCCCGCCGCGCGGACCTTGCGGCGCCGCCGCACTCGGCGGCGCCGGTGGCGGCGGCTTCGGATGGGACGCACACCCTCCGAGCGCCGCGACGAAAAGCACAGCAATCACGGCGGCGCTGAGAGAAACGGTGCCTTGTCCGAGTGTCATGTACCGATCCGCTCCTGGCACTGGCTGATGCCGATTCCGGATAGCTCACGCTGTGAGTCAATGGAATGGCGAAATGACGGGACATCGTGCGCTCCAGCCGGAGAATCGCATCACAGTCTGAATTAGCCTGGTTGATCGACGCACGCGTTGAGGTACGAGCGAACCCTGTGAACGAGATGATGACCGGGCGACTTCAGACGCTCGCCGACAACCGCACATCCCACGATGGCCGTCGCCTGTCGCTCATGCGTCTGTCGCTGCTCGCGCTCCTGGTCGGGATCGTGACAGGCTTCGGCGCGATCGGCTTTCGCGACCTGATCGGCCTCGTGCACAACTTCGCCTTCGCGGGTCGGCTGTCGTTCCGCTACGACGCCAACGTCTTCACCGGAGCCTCGCCGTGGGGGCCGTGGGTGATCCTGGTTCCGGTGGTTGGCGGCATCCTGGTCACCTTCCTGGTCAGCAACTTCGCGCCCGAGGCCAAGGGCCACGGCGTGCCCGAGGTGATGGACGCGATCTACTACAAAGGCGGAGTGATCCGGCCTGTCGTGGCGGTGGTGAAATCCCTAGCGTCGGCTATCGCGATCGGAACTGGCTCGTCCGTGGGGCGCGAAGGTCCGATCATCCAGATTGGGTCGGCGCTGGGCTCGACGCTTGGCCAGATCGTGCGCATGCCAACCGACCAGCGCATTGCGCTTGTCGCGGCCGGCACGGGCGCCGGCATCGCCGCCACTTTCAACACCCCGATCGGCGGCGTGATGTTCGCCATCGAGCTGATGCTGCCGGAGATGAGCGTCTCCACCTTCCTGCCGGTGGCGATCGCCACCGGCGCGGCGACCTTCATCGGCCGTTGGTTCATCGGCGATGCGCCCGCCTTCGCCGTGCCGCCGCTGGTCCCGATGGCGAACGACGCCAGCGCGATCCTGATTCTGCTGCTCTACGCCGTGCTGGGCGCCGTCACCGGCGCGGCGGCGGCCGGGTTCGTGCACGGCCTGCACCTGGCCGAGGACCTCTTCGACAAGATCGGCTCGCGCTATGGGCGCCACATCCTCGGCATGCTGATGATGGGCGTCCTGATGTACGCCCTCTTCGTCGGCTTCGGGCAGTACTTCGTCGACGGCGTCGGCTACGCCACCGTCCAGGCGATCCTCACCGGGCAAATGACGCTCTACTGGCTGTTGGGCTTGCTCTTCTGCGCCAAGCTGCTGGCGACCTCGCTCAGCCTGGGCTCGGGCTCGTCCGGCGGCATCTTCTCGCCCTCGCTCTTCATGGGTGCGACGCTAGGCGGCGCGTTCGCGGCGCTCATCAACCAGCTGGGCTTTCCCGTCCCACTCAGCGTCCCGGCTTTCGCCATGGTCGGCATGGGCGCGATGGTGGGCGGCGGCACCGGGGCGGTGATGACCGCGGTGGTGATGATCTTCGAGATGACGCTGAGCTACGACATCATCATGCCGATGATCGTTGCTGTGGCGATGAGCGTTGGCGTGCGCCGGGTGCTCTCGCGCGAGACCATCTACACGCTCAAACTGGTGCGCCGCGGCCAAGCCATCCCGAAGGCGCGCCATGCCAACATGTTCCTGGTCCGCCGCGCCGCCGAGGTGATGGACCCCGACGTGCTGGTGCTGCCACGCGAGGCGAGCTTCGACGAGTTCCTGACGAAATATGGCGAGGAGGGCCGCATGCGCCACGTCGTGGTCACCGACAAGGGCCGCCTCTTCGGCGTCATGCGGGTCAATACGGGCCTGCGCCGGGGCCTGGCGGGCGCGCACACCGGCGTGACGCTGGGCGACGTCGCCAGCCGCAACTTCACGGTCGTCGGCGAGGACGCCGTGGCGTTCGACGTCATCAACCGCATGTGGCGCAAGGGGGCGATCATGGCCGTGGTGACGCGCGGCCGCGGCGTTCCGCGCGCCGAGAACGTCGCCGGCGTGATCACCAAGGAGCACGTCGCCGACTCGGTCGCCGACAGCATTGCGCTCTATCCCCACGACTGACGGCCGTCCTACGGCTGGAGCCGCCTTAGGCGGTTCAGCGACGAGCGCAGCCGCGGCTCTTGCCGGAGCATTTCCTCAAGGTGCCGCTCGGCGAGCTCGTTGATGAGCGCGTCGCCCGCCCCTGTCAGCGCCACGAAGACGAACCGACGATCGCGCTCGGAGGGCCGGCGCTCGGCGAGCCCTGCCTTCTCAAGTCTGTTCATCAACTGCACTGCGGCGTGGGGAGCCATCAACAGTTCCTCCGCGAGATCCTTCATCGCAAGACGACTGCCGTCCGCCGCTTTGATGGCGAGCAGCACCTGGTACTGCTGGGTCGTGACGCCAGCAGCGCGGCTGATCTTTTCGCTCGCCGCCAGAAAGCGACGCATACCCTGACGAAAGCCAGCCAGGCCTTTGAAGCGCTCGGAATCCATTGTCATGGCCGCTTCATAACGCGCTCGCGCCTTGCGGGAGGAGCGCCAACTGACATCAGGAGCTGAACCTAACCGTCTGTCGGCCGCCCGTCTCCGACCGGACGCGCGGGCGGCGAGTCCGGCTGCAAATCCATATCGATCGGTTATGCGCGTGGGCGTAGGCTCGGCCCGATATGGCCGAGGAGCGGTTCGATGACCGACTCATATCTTCTCGACGCCAGCGTGGGGCCGCTCGCCGGCGTCGACCTCAGTGATGCGTGGACGGGGGCGCTCCGCAGAGCGCCCTGGGTCGTACGTTACAGCGCTTCGCTTCTAATGGTCGGCGTCGCCGTAGGCCTCGGCTTCTGGCTGAAACCCCTGGTGACGTCGCCAAACCTGACGTTGATCTTCGTGCTACCTGTCGTAGTCGCGGCCACGACATTTGGTTGGGGTCCGTCGCTCGCAGCCGTCATTGCGGGCGTGCTCGCCTTCGACTTCTTCTTCACAGAGCCCTACTTCCAATTCACCATCGCGAGCGCGACGGACTTTTGGGCTGCCGTCCTGCTGCTGATCGTCGCCGCGATCGTGAGCGCCGTGGCGGCCCAGGCCCAACGTCGAGCCGAGACGGCTCGTCGCGCCGCCCAACAGGCGACCGCGCTGCAGGTCCTGGCTCACACGGTGATCGACGGGCGGCCCCAGCGCGAGACCGTGCAGGCTGCCGGACTGGCCTTGGGGCAGCTTTTCGGAGCGCCCTCCAGCATTTTCAAGGAGGCAGCCGGGGGTGTGGAGCTTGTAGCGACGAGCGCCGGGGCGAGCGTCACCGCTGCAGACGAAGAGGCCGCCCTTGGGGCCGTGACACTGCAGCTTCCATTGCGGGCTCGCAGCTATCCGTTCGAGAAGTTCTCACTTCGACTTCTGGCCCGTGCAGACTTCCTCGGCGGGGATGTTCGTGCTCGGGGTGGACTTCAGTCGGGCGGCAGATGGACGTCCCGCCCACCCCGAACGCCTTGTGGAAACCGTCGGCGGGTACCTGGCTGCCGCCGGCGCCGGTCGCTGAAACTCGCGCGGGTCGGGCTTTCGTCGCGCCAAGGTTCTTCGAGGACACGAGAGCAGTGGAAACCCGAACAGTCTCGGCTGGATCGCATGTCGCGGCGCCAGCCTGGAAGCGCACAACTGCCCGCCGCTGAAACGGCGCGGGACTTCGTCGGATGACCCCCGCTGGCGGGCTTGAGGGTCGTTGTCTGTCGACGACGGAGGCCGATCGTTGATGCGAATCAAACCGTATCACGACGTGATCCGCTACAAGTGGCGTCTCTTACGGAGTGTGCAGCATGATCACGAGCTTGAACGGGTTGGGGCAGCAACTCGCGTTCGCGATGCAAATCGACCCGACTTACCTAGGCGCGATCGAGCGGGGATAGGCCGACGTATCCCTGGGTGACGATTCGGCGCCAGCAGGCTGGCAACATGCGAGCGCAATGGCCTGTCGCACCCTGGTTACTGAAGTATATGATTTCACAATGCTTCTAGGCCGCGATCACTATGAGCGCGGTCCTATGCCACGCGCTGTAGTGGCCCCCAGCTACCAATTCCCTTCAAAGCATCCTCCACCCGTCATCGCCCGGGCTTGCGCGTGGCGACAACGCGCATCGGTAGAGTGGGCTACGCCGCCGCCGCGGCGGCGTCAGGCTGGCCCTTTTCGGCCAGGGCCATGTCGAGCGCTTCCATCAGGCGCTCCGGCTTGATCGGCTTTTCGACCACGGCGCGCATGCCGGCGGCGAGGTACTGGGCCACCTCGTCGGCGTCGGCGTTGGCGGTCAGCGCGATGATCGGCACGCGCCCGGCCGAGCCGGCCAGCTTGCGGATCTCGCGGGTGGCGGTGACGCCGTCCATGCGCGGCATCTTGATGTCCATCAGGATCACGTCGTAGCGGCCGGCCTTGGCGGCCTCGACCGCCTCGACCCCGTCGGCCACCAACTCGGTCGAGCAGTCGAACATCTCGCAGAGCGCCTCGACCACCATGCGGTTGGTGGCGTTGTCGTCGACCACCAGGATGTGGGCCGAGCGGGCGGGCTCGGCGCTGGCGGCCGGGTCGGCCGCGGCCTCGTCGGCGGCGGCCTCGGCGGCGAACTCGAACGAGACGGTCGCGCCCGGACCCGGGTTGGCCTTGGCCTCCAGCTTGCCGTCCATCGCCTCGATGGCGCGCTCGGCCAGCATCAGCTGCAGCTGCAGCCGCCGCCGCCGGCGGCGGCCGCATCGGTGAGGCCGCGGAACATGCCGGCCAGGTAGTCCGGCGGCATAGGTCGCGCCGTTGTCGCGCACGCGGCCGATGAGGGCGAGGCCGGGCTCGGCCTGGCGCACCTGCAGGCTCGCTTCGATGACGCCGCGGCTGCGAATGGGCCAGCGCATGGCCGATCAGCGCGTCGAACACCTTCATCAGCCGGGCCGCGTCGATCATCGCCGCGCAGTCGGGCGCGCCGTCGTAGGAGACCAGCAGCGTGACGCCGGCGGTCTCGGCCTGGCCCCGCCAGCGCGCCTCGATGTCGTCCATCAGTTCCTGCAGGCGCCGCGGCTCGACCGCGATCGATCTCCAGGCGCCCGGTCTCGGCCTGCTGCAGGTCGGCGGCCACGTCCAGCAGCGAGAGCGTGGCGTGCGCGGCGTCGGCGATGGACGTCGAGGTGCGGCGCCGGCGCCGTCGGGCAGCCGCAGGCGCTTCAGGCCCTCGGCGGCCGCCAGCGCGTGGGCGATCGGCTCGCGCACCTCGGCGCAAACGCGCTCGATCAAGCGTGGAAGGCTGGGCCGCGCCGTGCATCACCGGCAGCAGGCGGCCAAGGTCGCAGACGCCCTGGTAGGCGCCCTTGTCGGCGACGATGAAGCCGGACAGCACCGCGCCGCGGGCGCTCGGCCATCGCGCGCTCGACGAAGGCGTCGACCCCCTCGCCGGCCTCGCCGACCAGCGGATCGGGCTCGGCGACTTCGAGGATCGGCTTGGAAGCGGCGCCGCGCGCCTCCATGCGGGCCAGGAACGCCTCGCGGTGGATCATCGCGACCGGCTTCTCGTCCTCGACGACGGTCAACGTACGGCAATCCGGGTCGCGGATGAACGCCGCCAGGGCCGCTTCGCAAAGACTGTCCGCGGAAAGTGCGGGACGCCGATCAGCGGTATCGCCGAGAGTATGCATGGTGGCCATGGATGCCTAACTCGGCGCACACCATGGCCAAACCCGCTTGCGAAGAAGTTAAGCGGGGCCGTTTCTACCACTTTTTGGGGTAACGGCGTTCGGCTCGCGCTACCGCCCCGTGGGTATGTCCTTGAACGCGACGTCCTTGTCGACCCGCACGTCCTGCGGCAGGCCGAGCACGCGCTCGGCGATGATGTTGCGCATGATCTCGTCGGTGCCGCCGGCGATGCGCATGCCGGGCGCGCTCATCAGCGTGGCCTGGAACAGCGCCGACAGCGGCGCGACGTCGGGGTCGCGGATGATGCCGAACTGGTCCTCCAGCTCGATCGCGGTGTTGGCGACGTCCTGCATCAGGGGCGCGGTGACCAGCTTGCCGATCGAGGCCTCCGGCCCCGGCGTCTGGCCGCGCGACAGCGCCGTCTGGGTGCGCAGCCGCGTCAGCCGCAGGCCCTCGGCGCGGACGTACCAGTCGGCGACCTTCTCACGCAGCGCCGCGTCCTTGATCCCGGAGCCGGCCAGCGTGCCGATGCTGGAGGCCAGATCCATGATCTGCCGGTGGTAGCTGCCGCCGCCGCCGATGGCGTTGCGCTCATTCATCAGCGTCACCAGCGAGACGCGCCAGCCGTCGCCGATCGGGCCGATGCGCTGGCTGTCCTTCACGCGCAGGTCGGTGAAGTAGACCTCGTTGAAGCCCGACGCGCCGGACATCTGGTGGATCGGCCGCACCTCGATCGCCGGGTCGTGCATGTCGACCCAGAACATCGTCAGGCCCTTGTGCTTGGGCACGTCCGGGTCGGTGCGGGTGATCAGGATGCCGAAGTCGGAGTAGTGGGCGCCGGAGGTCCAGACCTTCTGGCCGTTGATGATCCAGTCGCCGGAGCCGTCGTCGGCGCTGACCGCGCGGGTGCGCGAGCCGGCCACGTCCGATCCGCCGGACGGCTCGGAGAACAGCTGGCACCAGATCTCCTCGCCGCGCAGCGCCGGGCCGACGAACCGCTGTTTGTCGGCCTCGTTGCCGGCGGTCATGATCGTCGGCACGCACATGCCGAGGCCGATCTGGAACGGGTTGCCGGGCGTCGCGTAGCTGCGCCTCTTCCTGGGCGAAGATCTGCGCCTGCCAGTTCGCCCCGCCCGGCGCCGCCCCACTCCTTCGGCCAGGTGATGCAGGCGTAGCCGGCGGCGGCCTTCTTGGCCTGCCAGGCTTTGGCGGCCTTCAGTCCGTGCGCGTCCTCGTCGGCAAGCGCGTCGCGGGGGCCCTTCGGGGCGTTCGCCTCGCAGCCAGGCGCGGGCCTCGGCGCGGTAGGCGGCTTCTTCGGGGGTGTCGTTGAAGTCCATGACCTTGATCTCCCGCGTCTTAGGCCGCGTTGCGACGTTCGAGCTGGTTCACGAGCCGCTCTTTCCAGGCCTTGGCGCCGCCGGCGACGAGGCCGAGCTGCTGGGCGCGGCGATAGAACAGGTGGCAGTCCATCTGCCAGGTGAAGCCGATGCCGCCGTGGGTCTGCAGGTTCTCCTTGGCGGCGTACCAGTAGGCCTCGCAGGCCGCGACCCGGGCCGAGGCGGCCGCCAGCGGCAGCTCCGGCGCGCCGGTGTCGAGCGCCCAGGCGCCGTAGTAGGCGTTGGAGCGGGCCAGCTCGTTGTTGACGTACATGTCGGCGAGCTTGTGCTTGATCGCCTGGTAGCTGCCGATCGGGCGGCCGAACGCGTAGCGGTTCAGCGCGTAGTCCTTGGCCATCTCCAGCGCCCGGTCGGCGCCGCCCACCTGCTCGAACGCCAGCATCACCGCCGCGCGCTCCGAGCAGCGCCTCGGCCAGCGCCAGGCCCTCGCCCGGCTCGCCCAGCCGCTCGGCCGGCGCGCCGGCGAAGGTCAGCTTGGCGACGCCGCGGGTGGGATCGAGCGTCTCCAGGGTCTCCCGCGTCACGCCCGGCCCGGCCGAGATCGACCAGGAAGAGGCCGAGCCGCGCCGCTCTCGCGCGCCAGCACCACCGCGACGTCGGCGATGTCGCCGTCGGTCACCGGCAGCTTGGTCCCGGTCAGCTTGCCGCCCTCGACGCGGGCTGTGACCTGCGCCTCGGTGAGCACGCCCGGCCGCTCGACGGTGGCGAAGCAGCCGATGACCTCGCCCGCAGCGATCTTCGGCAGCCAGCTTGCCTTCTGGGCCTCCGAGCCCGGCCAGCAGCAGCGCCTCGGCGAGGAAGTAGGCGGTCGAGGCGAACGGGATCGGCGCCAGCGCGCGGCCCAGCTCCTCGGCGATCACGCAGAGCTCCAGATGGCCAAGGCCCAAGCCCGCCGTAGGCCTCCGGGATCGCGGTGCCCGAGCCAGCCCTGCGCCGCCACCTCCTTCCAGAGGTCGGCGTCGTAGCGAGCGCTGGCGGATCGTCCAGCACCGCGCGCACCTTCGAGGTCGGGCAGCGGCCCTCCAGGAACTTGCGCGCCTCGTTCTTCAGGAACTTCTGGTCGTCGGAAAAATCGAAATTCATCGCGCGCGCCCTCCGGGCTTGGTCGAAATCCACCATAGCCGGCTTTGCGGCGGGCGAAAGATTGACTGCGCGTCAATGATTTCGGGTTTTAACGGCGTCTGTTCAGGCTGATCAGACGGGCGCGCGCCATGGCGAAGGCGGTCTTTCAGCGAAACCAGAAGGTCTGGGTCGAGAGCGTCGGCGCCTGGGCGATGATCGAGAAGATCGACCCGGTCTGGGCCAAGGGCTTCGAGGAGCCGGTGCGCGTCACCTACGACGTCGGCCTCGGGCCGCCCGTTCCACGCCCACGAGCTGCGCCCCGAGGACCCGATCGGCGGCGACGACTCGCAGCGGCGAGCCCGGCTGGCGGCTGATGCGGGCGCGCAACAAGTGGCAGACGCCGCGACGACTGCGCCCACCATCCCTATCCCGGCACCTATCCGGTGGTGGTGACCGACGCCGCCGACTGGGGCGGCTGGCGGGTGCCGGGCGCCGAGTACGACCGCGACCCGCGCCGGATCGAATACCAGGCGCGGCTGATCGCCTCGCACGCCGGCGCTGCGCGCGATCGTCCGCGAGCTGCTGGAGCTGTTCGCCGAGGCGCCCGACGACGCCCCGCCCGCCGTGCAGGAGCTGGCCCGCAAGGCCCTCACCATCGAGCGCTTCATCTCCGAGGTTCCCGCCGCCGAACAGCTGCACGACGGCGACGACGACATCGTGGCGGCCTAGGGCCAAGCGAGGCGGCGTGCTATCTTAGAGCGATGAAGCACGACCGCATCCATCGCGATCCGAACATCATGGTCGGCAAACCGGTGATCAAAGGAACGCGCATCACCGTCGAGCTGTTGGTGCGCGAATGCGCCAGCGGGATGTCGTTCGCCGAGATAATGGATGAATATCCGCGTATCACCGAGGCAGATATCCGTGCGGCGCTCGCCTATGCGGCGGACTATCTCTCCCGTGAAGGCTTGGTCGCCGCCGAGTAGGTGGAACTCCTAGCCGACGAATGCTGTCCTAGGTCGATCGTCACGGCGCTGAGGCGCGCCGGCCACGATGTGATCCATATCCAACAGGACGATGACGGGATAGGTGATGTCCAGATCGCCCTACTTGCACAACGAAAGGATCGCGTTCTGATCACGGAGGACTACGACTTCGGAGAGCTCGTCGTCCGTCATGGGGTCCGACTGCCCGGGCTCGTCATCCTGGCTCTGTTCGGTCACAGCCGCGAAACCCGCATTCGACGGGTGCTTGAGGTCGTTGACCGATTTGGTGAGGCGCTCCGCGGTTGTATCACCGTCATTGAGCCTGGGCGTGAGAGAGTGAGGCCAATGCGCGGAGACTAGGCGTCGCACCGCGGGTGGCGCGCTTGGCTGGCGTTGGGTAAACCGCCGCGATGCGTACCGATACCCCCCAGCCGATCCGCCTGGCCGACTACACGCCCCCCGATTTCCTGGTCGACGAGGTCCAGTCTCGACTTCGATCTGGCCCCCAGCCGCACCTGCGTGAAGGCCAAGCTCGCGGTCCGCCGCAACGGCGAGCACGACCGTCCGCTGGTGTTCAACGGCGAGCGGCTGAAGCTCGATCTCGGTCGCCATCGACGGCCGCGCGCTGAAGCCGGCCGAGTACGAGGTCGACGAGGAGTTCCTGACCATCGCCGCGCCGCCGGCGGCGTTCAGCCTGGAGACCGAGGTCGAGATCGATCCGGACGGCAACAAGCGCGCTGGAGGGGCTCTACATGTCCGGCCGGCCGCTTCTGCACCCAGTGCGAGGCCGAGGGCTTCCGCAAGATCACCTACTTCCCCGACCGGCCCGGACGTGCTGGCCGCGCTTCACCGTGCGCATCGAGGCCGAGAACAGCTATCCGCGGCTGCTCTCCAACGGCAACCTCGTCGAGGCCGGCGACCTGCCGGGCGGGCGCCACTTCGCGGTCTGGAACGACCCGTTCCCGAAGCCCTGCTACCTCTTCGCGCTGGTGGCCGGCGAGCTCGACGTGCTGGAGGACAGCTTCGTCACCATGAGCGGGCGCAAGGTCGACCTGCGCATCTACGTCGATCCGGGCATGGCCGAGCGCGCCGCCTACGCCATGGACAGCCTCAAGCGCGCGATGAAGTGGGACGAGGAGACGTTCGGGCGCGAGTACGACCTCGACCTCTTCATGATCGTCGCGGTGCGCGACTTCAATTTCGGCGCGATGGAGAACAAGGGCCTCAACATCTTCAACTCCTCGCTGCTGCTCGCCGACGCGGCCACCGCCACCGACGTCGACTACGAGCGCATCGAGGGCGTGGTGGCGCACGAGTACTTCCACAACTGGACCGGCGACCGCATCACCTGCCGCGACTGGTTCCAGCTGTGCCTGAAGGAAGGGCTGACGGTCTTCCGCGACCAGAGCTTCTCGGCCGACATGCGCGGCCACGCCGTGCAGCGGATCAAGGAGGTCAAGCAGCTGCGGGCGCGGCAGTTCTCCGAGGACGCCGGCCCGCTGGCCCATCCGGTGCGGCCCGACAGCTACATCAAGATCGACAACTTCTACACCGCGACCATCTACGAGAAGGGCGCGGAGGTGATCCGTATGCTGAAGATCATGATCGGACCGGACGCGTTCCGGGCCGGCATGGACCTCTACTTCGAGCGCTGGGACGGCAAGGCCACCACGATGGAGGCCTTCATCGCCGTGCTTCGCCGAGGTGTCGCGACAAGGACCTCGGGCCGTTCTTCGCCTGGTACGAGCAGGCCGGCACGCCGAAGGTGAGGCTGGAGGCGACCTACGACGCGGCCGCCAAGGCGCTCGAGCTCAGCCTCGAGCAGGCGACCGCGCCGACGCCCGGCCAGCCGGAGAAGCAGCGCGCTGCCGATCCCGCTCGCCATCGGCCTGCTGGACGAGGACGGCCGCCCGTTGCGCGACACCGAGGTGGTGGTGCTGGATTCGCCCTCGCGGCGCGTGAGGATCGAGAATGTGCCGACGACGCCGGTGGTCTCCGCGCTGCGCGGCTTCTCGGCGCCGGTGAACCTTTCCACCGACGCGCCGGCCAAGGACGCCTACGTGCTGCTGGCCGCCGATCCGGACCTGTTCAACCGCTGGGAGGCCGGCCAGAGCCTGGCGCGCGACCTGATCCTCGACCCGCGCCGCCGGCCAGCCTGACGAGGTCGGCGAGGAGCGCTACGCCGAGGCGCTGGAACGCGGCGCTGAAGGACCAGTCGGCCGATCCGGCCTTCAAGGCGCTGCTGCTCTCGCCGCCGAGCGAGCCGGACCTGGCGGTGATCGCCGCGCCGGCCGATCCGGCCGCGATCCACGCGGCCCGCGAGGCGCTCTCGGAGCGGATGGCCGCCCACCTCGACGCCGAGCTGCGCGAGCTGCACGGCCGGCTGCAGGATCCGGCGCCGTTCTCGCCCGACGCCGAGCAGGCCGGCCGCCGGGCGCTGCGCAACGCGGTCATCGAGCTGATGGCGGCCAACCCGACGCCGCTGCAACCGCGAGCGGGCCGCGCGCCCACTACGAAGGCGCCGGCAACATGACCGACGCCGATCGGCGGGCTCTGCGCGCTGATGGAGATCGGCGGCGAGCCGTTCGAGCAGGCGCTGGTCGACTTCTACCAGCGCTGGCGCGACGAGCCGCTGGTGATCGACAAGTGGTTCGCCCTGCAGGCCCGCGACCCGTCCGAGGGCGCGCTGGGCCGCGTGCTGGGGCTGACCGCCCATCCGGCGTTCGACGCGCGCACGCCCAATCGCCTGCGCGCGCTGGTCGCCACCTTCGCCAACGCCAATCCGGCCCGGTTCCACGACCCGTCGCGGGGCCGGCTACAGGTTCCTCGCCGACCAGGTGCTGGCGGTGGACGCGTTCAACCCCAACGTGGCGGCGCGGCTGATGGAGCCGCTCGGTCAGTGGGCCCGGTACAAGCCCGAGCTCGGCGAACTGATGCGCGCCGAACTGGAGCGGATCACGCAGCTCGCCGGGCTTGTCGAAAAACGTCTTTGAGCTAGCCTCCAAAGCGCTCGCCTGAATCGCTTTCGGTGATCTTCGCGACAACTCCGGCGGGCAGGAGCAGGCTTGAGCCGTCTCGCTGGAGAAGTCCGTTTTCTGATCGTGGATGACAACGTCCACATCATCAACATCGTCAAGACGGTGCTGCGCGGTCTTGGCGCGATGCACGTGTTCGACGCCAGGACGCCGAAGGAGGCGCTCGAGCGCCTGCGCAACGACGCCATCGACATCGTCTTCCTCGACTACATGCTGGGCGGCGAGGATGGCGTCGAGTTCCTGCGCCGCCTGCGCTCCGATCCGAAGAGCCCGACGCCGTTCGTGCCGGTGATCATGCTCACCGCCCACACCGAGAAGAGCCGGGTGGAGGCGGCGCGCGACGCCGGCGCCAACGCCTTCTGCTCCAAGCCCGTGACGGCCGCCGAGATCCTGCGCAAGGTGGCGCTCGTCGATCGACCGGCCGCAGCCGTTCGTGCGCACCGGCGACTACGTCGGCCCGGACCGTCGCCGGCGCGACGACCTGCCCAAGGGACCGGACCGCCGCAAAGGCGAGTAGGCCCGCGTCGACGACTCCAGCGCGCATCGCGTCGACTCGCCGCAGCCCGGCCAAGCTGGCGGATGACGCGCGCGTTACTCGCCGGTAGGATTCGCTGACCGAGACTGACTCGCGCGCCGATTTGCGGCGTGAGAGGCGGAGCAGACGGAATTGGCGATGGCCAGGGGCGGCGGGGTCGAGGTCCACGCGGCGCGCGGGCCCCAGGCTCGGCGCGCTCGCGCCCCGCTGGGGCCGGGCGACGACGGTCGCCATCCTGCTGTCGCTGATTCTGCTGGCCATCGACACCGGCTTCGCCGCCATCCGCCTGCGCGAGACGCCCGGCGTCTCGGCCGGCGCGCTGTTCGCCCCGATGGTCACCGCGGCGATCCTCGCCGTGCTGATGGTCGTCCAGGGGCTCCGGGCCGACGGCGCGCAGCGGGCGCTGGCCGAATTCGGAGGAGCGCTTCCGGCTCGCCGTCGAGGCGGCGCGCTGCGGCATCTGGGAATGGGATCTGACCGCCGGCGAGCTCTACATGTCGGACATCACCGGCGCGATGCTGGGCTGGGGCGGCGGCGGCGTCGCGCCGACCGCCCAGGTGCTGGAGCGGGTCGCGCCGGAGCACCGCGAACGGGTCCGCCAGGCGCTCGCCGCAGCGATGGCGCACGGCGCGTTCGACGTCTCGTTCCGCGTCCAGCGGCTCGAGGGCGGCGGTCTGGATCGACGCGCGCGGCCAGGCGGTCGGCGCGGCCGGGCAGGGCGGCTTCACGCGGCTGGTGGGCGTGGCGCTCGACGTCACCGAGGAGCGCATCGCCCAGGTGCGCGCCCAGGCCGCCGAGGTGCAGGCTGCAGGGCGCCATCGAGAGCGTGCCGGAGGGCTTCGTGCTCTGGGACCGGCAGGAGCGGCTGGTGCTCTGCAACCAGAACTTCCGCCAGTTCTTCGCGCTGGAGCCGCGGCTGCTTGAAGCCCGGCGCGCCCAGGCGGGCGGTCGAGCGGCTGATGCGCGGGGCTTTCAAGGGCGAGCCGCCGGCCATCCAGGGCGAGGAAGGCCGCGAGGCCGAACTCGAGGACGGCCGCTGGATCACCATGTCGGAGCGGCGCACGGCCGACGGCGGCTACGTGGTCACCTGCGTCGACGTCACCGCGCTGAAGCAGCAGGAAGAGGCGCGGCGGCTCAACGAGGAGCAGCTGCAGCGCGCGGTGGTCGGGCTGGAGCGCGCCCGCGAGGAGGCCGCCGAGCTGGCCCAGAAATACGCCGCCGAGAAGGTCCGCGCCGAGAGCGCCAACCGCGCCAAGAGCGAGTTCCTGGCCAACATGAGCCACGAGCTGCGCACGCCGCTCAACGCCATCAACGGCTTCTCCGAGATGATGGTCGGCGAGATGTTCGGCCCGCTCGGCGACGACCGCTACAAGACCTACGCGCAGGACATCCTGAACTCCGGCCAGCACCTGCTGGCGCTGATCAACGACGTGCTCGACATGTCGAAGATCGAGGCCGGCAAGCTCAACCTGCGCTTCGAGCCGGTGCGGCTCGACGAGCTGGCCGAGGACGCCGTGCGGCTGATCAAGAACCGCGCCGAGACCGCAGGCCTCATCGTCGCCATCGACGTGCCGGCGCTGCCCGAGGTCGAGGGCGACTACCGCGCGCTGAAGCAGGTGCTGCTGAACCTGCTCTCCAACGCGGTGAAGTTCACGCCGCGCGGCGGCCGCATCGTGCTGAGGGCCGAAGGACGACGCGACAACATGGGCGAGCGGGTGCAAGGTGAGCGTCGCCGACACCGGCATCGGCATCGCGCCAGGGGACCTCGCCCGCCTCGCCCGGCCGTTCGAGCAGATCGAGAGCCAGCAGTCGAAGACCCAGCAGGGCACCGGGCCTGGGCCTCGCCCTCTCCAAGTCGCTGGTGGAGATGCACGGCGGGGTGCTGGAGATCGAGAGCCAGCCGGGCCTCGGCACCACCGTCAGCTTCCTGCTGCCGGTCCGCCAGAGCCGCTTCTACGAAGAGGGCCGCGGCATCGAGGCGGCCTAATCCTCCCGCAAGGGGAGGATGCTCGGCTTCAGCCCTTCGCCGCGGCGTTGGTCGCCGGAGCGGCCGACGTTGCGGGGGCCGGCGCTGGCCGCTGGCCGAGCACCTGGCGCATGCCGGCGGCGAACAGCGCCCGGTCGGCGGGCGGCATGCGCGCCGCGTAGTCGACGATCCGCTCCTCGACCAGCGTCCGCACGCCGATGTCGGTCTGCCGACTCTCGGCCAGCTTCTGCTTGATCGCAGCGACGTCGGGCTGCGGATCGGCGAGCGCGCCCCAGGCGGCGATGCGCAGCGCCACGGCTGTGCGTCGGTGTCCGCCTTGACCTGGTCGCGGACGTCCCTCAGCATCAGGCGCAAGTCGGCGGCGGTCCGGCTGCGGCAGCCGTTCGCGTGGCCCAGAAGAGGGCGCCCGACGGCCGGGGCAGGCGCGGATTCGCGCGCCATCTGCATGCCGAGCGCGACGACACCGGCCCACGCGCCGATGAGGAAGAGGTTCAGCGCCAGCGAGGCGACCAGCCCGATGACCAGCCAGCGCGGCCGCATCAGCCGATCGCCGGATCGTCGGCCGGGTCGGCCAGCGAGCTGACCTCGGCGGTCGCGCGCCGCCGGATGGCCGCTGATCGCCCGGGCGAGGCTGGCGGGCGCCAGAGTGAGGCCGGCCGCCACGCCGGCCGCGCAGGCGGCGGCCAGCACCGCGCCCAGCCCCGCGCCGCCGATCCAGCGCCAGGCGCGGCCGACCGCCCGCTGGCGCGGCGCCGCCGCGATGATCCGGCCGCGCAGGGCCGCATCCGGTTCGCCGGTCCGGTAGGCCGCGAGCAGCGCATCCAGGCGCGTATCGTGGATCTCTTCAGTCACTTGACGCTCCGTCGGCGAGGTCGGCGAGCGCAGCCTTCAGGGCCCGACGCCCGCGCGAAAGCAGGCTTTCCAGCGCCTCGACGGTAACCCCCATCACCCCCGCAGCTTCGATATTGCCCATTTCCTGGTAGTGGCAAAGCACGATCGCCTCGCGCTGGCGCGGCGGCAGGGCCTGCATTGCGCCCTGCACCCGCCGCCCGACGTCCGCCGCATGCAGGCCACGGTCGGGCGCCGGCCCGGTGTCCGGCCGCTCCGGCGGGTCGGCGGTCGGCCGCTCGCGGCGGCGGCGCAGCCGGTCGTAGCAGAGATTGAGCGTCACCCGGTGAAGCCAGGTGTCGAACCGCGCGGCGCCCGGGCGCCAGCGCGGCGCGTGCCGCCAGACGCGGAAGAAGGCTTCCTGGGCGACGTCCTCGGCCTCCGCCGCATCGCCCAGCATCCGCTCGGCGAGCGCCAGCACGCGCCGAGCTTGCGGGCCACCAGCGCCTGCACCGCGGCCGCGTCGCCCTGACCGGCGCGGCGAACCAGTTCGTCGTCCGGATCGGCCGCGCCAGATGTCAACGGCAGCCTCGCTCACGCCACCACGCTCCCATATTCGCATGCCCCGCCCGCCGCGGCGGCGGTGTCAAGCAGCACGCAGCCCGGCCGATGTTGAACGGACCGGCGCGGCGGTTCCGTCGCTTCATGCCTCGGCCGCCAGCGTGCGGAACGCCCGATGCGCGGCCCGCCGCCGGGCGGTCAGCGCGGCGCGCACGGCCCGGAAGTCGCGCACGCCGGCGGCTTTCGCCATCAGGCTCTTGAGCGCCTTCGGCTCGTGCTCCGGGTCCGCGCCGTCGGGCAGCGCCACCTTCATCAGCTGCGAGAGGTCCTGCTGCAGGCGCCAGGCGGCGGCGAGGTCGTCGATCAGCTCGGCGGGCGCCAGGCCGGCCGCCCGCATCGCCTCCAGCGCCGCTGCGGTGTTCGGCCGCAGCGGGCCGCCGCGCCGCCGCGTGCGCCAGCTGCAGGAACTGGGCGGCGAACTCGATGTCGACCAGGCCGCCGTCGTGCAGCTTGAGGTCCCAGAAGCCCGACGGCCGGCCGCTCGCGCGCCATCAGCTGGCGCATCGCCCGCACGTCGGCGGCCGTCCGGCGCGCATCGCGAGGCGCGCGCAGCTTCGCCTCGATCGCGGCGGCGGCCCGCGCGGCGAACGCCGGCGAGGTCGCCCAGGCCACCCGGGCGCGGGTCAGCGCGAGATACTCCCAGGTCTCCGCCTCGCCCGCGTAGTAGCTCTCGAAGGCGGCGAAGCTCACCGCCACCGGCCCCTTGGTGCCGGACGGGCGCAGCTGCATGTCCACTTCGTAGAGCTCGCCCTCGCCGGTGGGCGCCGAGAGCGCGGTGATCAGCCGCTGCGTGAAACGGCCGTAGAAGGTCTCCGCCGCCCAGCCCTTGGCGGCCGACGCCGCGTCCGGCGCGGCGGGCGCGTAGAGGGTCATCAGGTCGAGGTCGGAGCCGGCGGTCATCTCGCGCGAGCCGCACTTGCCGAGCGCGATCACGCGCGACCTCGCCGGGGAACGCGCCGCCCTGGCGCTCGACCTCCTTCAGCGCCGCCGTCGGCGAGCGCCGACGATGCAGGCGTCGGCGAGGTCGGCGAACGCCTCGCCGGCCGCCGCCGCGCTGGCGGTCCCGGCCAGCACCTGCAGCCCGATCTGGAAGGCGCGCTCGCGGTGCAGGCGGCGCGCGGCGTCCATCGCCGCCTCGAAGTCGTCGGCGCCCAGGGCGAACGCGGCGGGACGCCAGCGGCCCCAGCGGTGCGAAGAAGCGCCGGGTCGAGCAGCGCATCGAGCGCCGCCGGCCGCCGCGCCAGCGCCCGCGCGAACGCCGGGGCGATCGCCATCACCCGCACGATCAGCTCCAGCAGCTGCGGCTGGGCGAGGAACAGCGACTGGATCTGCACGCCGCGTCGGGAGGCCGGCGAAGAAGTCGCCGAAGCGGTCGAACGCGACGTCGGCCGCGCCGGTGGCGGCGACGGCGTCCAGGAGGCGCGGCGCCAGGCGCGTGAACAGCTCGCGGCCGCGCTCGGTGCGGGTGGCGGCGATGCGGCCGTGGTGCCAGGCGCGCACCGCCGCCGCGGCCCTCGCCGGGTCGGCAAAGCCCATCCGGCGCAGCGTCGCCAGCGTCTGCGGGTCGTCCTCGACGCCGGTGAAGACCAGGCTGCCGAACTTCGACGACAGCGGCTCCTCGCCGGCGAAGAGCTCGCCGAACCGCCGCGCCGACCGCCTTCAGCGTGCGGACGACCATGGCGTCGAAGCGGCGCAGGTCGGCCTCGCCCGTCAGCGCCGCCACGCGCCGCCGCTCGCGCTCGGCTTTCGGCAGCCGGTGGGTCTGCTCGTCGCGCGATCATCTGCACGCGGTGCTCCAGCGCGCGCAGCACGCCGTAGGCGGACGACAGCTCCTCGGCCGCCGCCGCGCGAGACGTGGCCCGCCGCGGCCAGCGCCGCCAGCGCGTCCAGCGTGCGCGGCGAGCGCAGGTCGGCGTGGCGGCCGCCCAGGATCAGCTGCTGGGTCTGGACGAAGAATTCGATCTCGCGGATGCCGCCCGGCCCGAGCTTCAGGTCGGCGCCGGCGGCGGCGAGCCGCGCGTCCGGCTGCAGGTCCTGGATCTGCCGCTTGATCGACTGGATGTCGGCGATGGCGGCGAAGTCGAGGTTGCGCCGCCAGATGAACGGCTGCAGCTCGGCGAGGAAGGCCTCGCCGCGGGCGATGTCGCCGGCGCAGACGCGGGCCTTGATCATCGCCGCCCGCTCCCAGTTCTGGCCGACGCTCTCGTAGTAGTCGAGCGCCTGGCCGATCGGCACGGCGGGCGGGGTGGTGGAGGGGTCCGGGCGCAGGCGCAGGTCGACGCGGAAGACGTAGCCGTCGCCGGTGCGGTCCTGCAGCACGCCGGCGAAGCGCTTGCGTGAAGCGCGTCGCGAAGGCGTAGGGGTCGACGCCGTCCTGCAGCGGCAGCGCGTCCGGGTCGTAGAAGACCGAGACGTCGATGTCGCTGGAGTAGTTGAGCTCGAACGCGCCCATCTTGCCGAGCGCCACGACGAAGAGGCCGGGCATCGGGCCGGCGCGGCTCGGATCGAATGGCGCCAGCCGGTCCGCGAAGCGCCCGCGCCGTCAGCGCCAGCGCCGCGCGGACCGCCGCGTCGGCGAAGCGCGTGAGCGCCCCGGTGACCTGCTCGAGGTCCCAGACGCCGCCGAGATCGCAGAGCGCGGTCAGCAGGTGCAGCGCCCCTTCAGCCGCCGCAGCGCCACGCGCGCCGGCCTCGGGCGCCAGCGCGCTCGCCGCGTCCGCCTCGGCGACGATCGCCTCGAGCGACGCGCCGGGCTCGCCGGCCAGCAGCGCGTCGAGGTCGTCCGGGCGACGCGTCGCGAGCCGCGCGAGATAGGGCGAAGCCGCGAACACCGGCGCCAGCGCCGCCCACGCCCGCTGCGCCAGCGCCGAACCGCCAAGCGCCTCCCACGCCCGCGCCGCCGCCGCCGCGTCGACCACGGGGCCACAAACGGCCAGCGTTTCAGCTAAGCTCGTTCCCTCAATCCGCTCTTCCCCGCGAAAGCGGGGACCCAGGCTCTTTTAATGACCACGAACCTCACGAACCTCACGAACGGTTCGGACCAGCCGCCGTCGTCCAAGCCTGTTCGTGTGGTTCGTGAGGTTCGTGGTCAAGACCAAACGACGCTCGGGCCGCCGCGCGCTCGAAAACACCTGGGTCCCCGCTTTCGCGGGGAAGAGCGGTGTGGCTTATCCCGCCGGCAGCACCAGCGCCGCCCTGAGGCCCGGGCCCTTGCCGTCGAAGATCGCCGGGGCCCTCGTCGAGCTCCAGGCGGCCGCCGTGGGCGTGGGCGACGGCGGCGACCAGCGAGAGGCCGAGGCCGGCGCCCGGCGCATTGCGGCTGTTCTCCAGGCGCACGAAGCGGCTCGACGACCCGCTCGCGGTCCGCCTCCGGCACGCCGGGTCCGGTGTCGGTGACCGAGAGCTCGACCTCCCCGGAGGCGCGGCGGCGCACGCGCAGCATCACCGCGCCGCCGGCCGGCGTGTACTTCACCGCGTTGTCCAGCAGGTTGGCGAGCGCCTGGGCGATGAAGTCGCGGTTGCCGCGCAGCGTCAGGCCGCCGGCCAGCTCGGCGGCGAAGTCGAGGCCCTTCTCCTCGCTGACCGGCTCGTAGAGCTCGGCGACGCCGGCGGCGACTTCGGCGGGATCGAACTTCGCCTGGTCCGGGGCGGCGGCGGCGGCTTCCAGGCGGGCGATCGCCAGCACCGCGCCGAAGGTCTTCAGCACGCCGTCGGCGTCGTCGAGCGCCTGGCTGCAGCGCCGCCCACCGGATCGCCGCGGCCGGCCTCCGCCTCGATCAGCGCCGCCTCCATCCGCGCCCGCAGCCGGGTCAGCGGCGAGCGCAGGTCGTGGGCGATGGCGTCGCCGGCGTGGCGCAGGCCGGCGATCGAGCGCTCCAGCCGCTCCAGCATGTCGTTCAGGCCCTCGGCCAGCTCGTCGAGCTCGTCGCCGGCGCCGCGCAGCCTCGCCCGCGCGCCGAGGTCGCCCATCCGCGCGGCGTTGATGACGTCGGTCAGCGCGGTCATGTTGCGCGAGACGTCGCGGGCGACGAAGACGCCGCCGGCCAGTCCCAGCACGATCACCAGCGCCGCCGCGCCCCAGAGCGCGTTGACGATCTTCACCACGTAGCCCTGCGCCTCGCCGACGTCGGCGCCGACGAACATCAGCTCGCCGCCCGGCAGCCGCTCCTCCATGCCGCGGGCGGGCCGGCGCACCCGCGCGCCGTCCGCGTCGGTCTCGGTCAGCCCGAAGCTGGTCCAGGCTGGAGTCCTTGGCGAGCTCTCCGATCGGCGACTTGCCGATGCTGCCGGAGACCGGCTCGCCCTTGGCGTCCATCACCAGGTAGAGGAAGCCGCGGGTCGAGGACGAGCGCTCGATCACCGCCTCGTTCAGCGCCGTGAAGCCGCCGTGGCGATAGACCGCCTCCAGCGAGTGCGCCTCGCGCGGTGATGGCGGCGTCGGCGGCCCGGGCGGCCTCGCCGGCGGTGGCGATGTAGATGTAGCCGAGGAAGGCGTGGCCGCGGCCGCGAAGAGCGCCAGGAACAGCAGCGTCAGCCGGAACGGCGTCGTGCGGACGAGGCGCGGCAGGCGCATTGGCGAATGCCGCTCAGGCGTCCAGGCGGTAGCCGGCCCCGCGCACGGTCTGCAGCATCGGGCTGGTCGAAGCCCTTGTCGATCTTCGAGCGCAGCCGCGAGATATGGACGTCGATGACGTTGGTCTGCGGATCGAAGTGGTACTCCCAGACCTGCTCCAGCAGCATCGTGCGCGTCACCGACTGGCCGGCGTGACGCATCAGGAACTCCAGCAGCTGGAACTCGCGCGGCTGCAGGTCGATCTCCTGCCCGCCGCGGCGCACCTCGCGGCCGATCAGGTCCATCTCCAGGTCGCCGACGCGCAGCAGCGTCTGCACCGAGCCGGTCTCGCGGCGGCGGGCCAGCGCCTCCACCCGCGCGATCAGCTCGGCGAAGGCGTAGGGCTTGACCAGGTAGTCGTCGCCGCCGGCCTTCAGGCCCTCGACGCGGTGGTTGATCTCGCCGAGCGCGGAGAGGAACAGCACCGGGGTCTGGTCGCCTTCCTGGCGCAGCCGCTCGACCATGCCGACGCCGTCGAGCCTCGGCATCATCCGGTCGACGATCAGCACGTCGAAGCGCCCGCGGCGGGCGGCGGCGAAGCCGGCCTCGCCGTCATCGGCCGTCTGGCACTCGTGGCCGGCCTCGGCAAGGCCGCGCGCCATCGCTTCCGACGCCTCGGCGTCGTCCTCGACGATCAAGCAGCCGCATGCGCCCCCCTTCCGCCTGCGACGCCAAAAAAGCGTCTCGGGCCTCAGCCGTCGATCTTGATCGGCACGAAGCCCAGCATCTGCCCGCCGCGGCGCACCGCGATCGGGATGGAGGAACGGCCGGCCTTCTTCCAGTCGGCCACCGCGGCGGCAAGGTCGCCGGCGGTGGCGATCTCGCGATCGCCGGCCTGGACGATGACGTCGCCCTTCTGCAGGCCCTTGTCGGCGGCGTCGGAGGTGCCCTTGACCCCGGCGACCACCGCACCGCCCTTGACGCTCTCGGGGATGTTGAACTGGCTGCGCGTGTCGGCGTTCAGCGGCGCGAACTGCATGCCGAGCACCGCCGGACCCGCGGCCGGATGCGCGGGCGCGCCGCCGCCGCCCTTGCTCGTCGTCCGGCGCCTGGCCGCCGGCCTGGGCCAGCTGCTGCTCGGAGGGCCGCAGGCCGGAGCGGACGTCGATCGTGCGCTCCTTGCCGTCCCGGAAGACGTCGAGGTGGATGATGTCGCCGGCCTGCGCCTTGGCGACCTCGCGGGTCATCTCGACGTTGGACTTCACCGGCACGCCGTTGACCGCGATGACCACGTCGCCGGCTGCAGGCCGGCCTTCTGGGCCGGGCCGCCGGCCAGCACGTCGGTCACCTGCGCGCCCTTGCGGCCGCTGAGGCCCCAGGAATCGGCGAGGTCGCCCGACAGCGACTCGATCGTCGCGCCGATGTAGCCGCGGGTGATCTTGCCCTTGGCGATCAGTTGCTGGGTCACCGACTGGGCGACGTCGGCGGGGATGGCGAAGCCGATGCCCACCGAGCCGCCGCTCGGCGAATAGATCTCGGCGTTGACGCCGATCACGCGGCCGTAGACGTCGAAGGTCGGACCGCCGGAGTTGCCCTTGTTGATGGGCGCGTCGATCTGGATGTAGTCGACGAAGTTCTGGCCGATGTCGCGGTTGTAGGCCGAGACGATGCCGGCGGTGGCCGTGCCGTTGAGGTCGAACGGGTTGCCGACCGCCACCACCCAGTCGCCGACGCGCGGCCGCACCGCGGTCTCGAACGACACGTACGGGAAGTCGTGGCCGTTCACCTTCAGCACGGCGAGGTCGGTGCCCTCGTCGCGGCCGACCACGGTCGCGGTCAGCTCGGCGCCGTCCTTGGTCACCACCTTGATCTCCTCGGCGCCATCGACGACGTGGTTGTTGGTGACGATGTAGCCGTCAGACGAGATGAAGAAGCCGGAGCCGGACGACTGCTGCTTGGGCAGCGGGCGGTCGTCGTCGCCCTTGGGCACGATCTCGAACGGGAAGTTCTCGAAGCCGGGGATCTGCCGGCGCAGGGCCGAGATGTCGATCTTGGAGGTCACGTGGATCGAGACCACGGCCGGCGAGACGCGCTCGAAGATGTCGGCGAACGACTGCGGCGCCCCGGGCGGCGGGGCGAAGACCGGGGCGGTCGAGGCCTGGATGAGGCTACCGCCGTGCAGGCTGGGGTTCCATGCCGCGGGAAGCTTCATGCCGGCGCCGGCGAAGGCCGCGACGGCGACGCTGCCGCCCGCAAGGGCGCCAACCAGGAATGCGGTCTTGTTGACTGCCATAATTTAAAGTTCCTCGTCCTGGGCGGCGAAAGGGCCCCAGGCAACCTTGTAATTTAAGGCCGGATGCCAAACGGCGCCACGGTCCTCAAGTTACCTTTCCGTCATCGCAGGCCAATCGCGCGATTATGCGGCTTAATGGTGTCAGCTTGTTTCACGCCCAGAGACTTTGGGCGATAGCTTTTCGAGCTCGGATTCTTCATCTGCAGTGAGGCTTGTTGGCTCCGGCGCGCCGCGCCGGCGGCCCAGCAGCACCGCGGCCCCGGCGGCCACCACCAGCAGCGGGCCGATCCAGAGCACCGCGTTGCCGAGCGAAGCCTTCGGGGTCAGCAGCACGAACTGGCCGTAGCGGCTGACGAGGAAGCGCTTGATGTCGGCGTCGCTGCGGCCATTCGCCACCTGCTGGCGGATCAGCTGCCGAAGGTCATGGGCGAGCGGCGCGTCGGACTCGTCGATCGACTGGCTCTGGCAGACGAGGCAGCGCACGTCGCTGAAGAGGGCGCGGGCGCGGGCCTCCTTGGCCGGGTCGGCCAGCCGGTCGGCGGGGTCGGCGGCGGCCGCGCCCAGCAGGATGGCGAGCGTCGCCGCGAGGCCGAGCCGGCGCAGCGTCCGCATCCGCGTCACTCGGCCGGCGCCGGGCCGGGGGCCGGCCCTGCGGCGGCGGCGGCGCGTGCGCGGCGCGTCACCGCGAAGCGCAGCCGCCGGTCGCTCAGCGAGACGAGGCCGCCCAGCGCCATCAGCAATGGTCCGGCGAAGACCAGCCGCACCCAGGGGTTCCAGTAGGCGCGGATCAGCCAGGCCGGCGCCCCGTCCGGCCCGATCCGCTTGTCGCCGACCACCACGTAGACGTCGTCGAGCGCGGTCGGGCAGATGGCGACGCCGGAGATGGTCTGGGCGCGCGCGGCGTAGAGCTTGCGGTCCGGCGCGGCGATGCAGAGCAGGCGCCCGGCCTTGTCGGTGACGCGGATCAGCGCGCGCTCGGCCGTCGTAGTTGGGCCCGAACGTCTGCCCGACCTGGTCGAGCCGCAGCTCGTAGCCGGCCAGATGCAGGCTCTGGCCGAGCCGCAGCGCCTCGGCGCCGTCGGCGCGCCAGGCGGTCTCGAACGCGGCGCCCAGCGCGAAGACGCCGATGCCGATGTGGGCGAGCGTCATGCCCCAGGCGCCGCGCGGCAGGCCGAGCGTGCGGCGGCGGACCTCGGGCCAGGGCGCGCGGAAGGCCCGCACCCGCTCGGCCGCCTCGGCCAGCGCGCCGCCGATCACCCAGGCGCCCAGCGCCACGCCCGCCGCCGCCAGCAGGCTGCGCGGGCGTGACCAGCCCGAACGTCGCCAGCGCGGCGGCGAGGGCGACGAGGCCGGCCAGCCACAGTCGCCTCAGCGCGCCGGCGAGGTCGCCACGCTTCCAGGCCAGCAGCGGCCCGGCCGGCAGCACGATCAGCGCCGGCGCGACGAGCGCAGTGAAGGTGAGGTTGAAGTAGGGCGCGCCGACCGAGATCGGCGTCCCGTCGATCGCCGAGCGGATCAGCGGCAGCAGGGTGCCGATCAGCACCACCGCCGTCGCCGCGGCCAGCAGGATGTTGTTGAGGAAGAGCGCGCCCTCGCGGCTGACCGGGGTGAAGGCCGCTTCGTCGCGCAGGGCCGGCGCGCGCCAGGCATAGAGCGCCAGCGCGCCGCCGGCGGCGACGCCTAGGATGCCCAGCAGCAGCACGCCGCGCTTCGGGTCGATGGCGAAGGCGTGCACGCTGGTCAGCACGCCCGAGCGCACCAGGAAAGCGCCCATCATCGAGAGGGCGAAGGCGCCGATGCCCAGGAGCGCCGTCCAGCTCGGGAACGCGCCGCGCTTCTCGGTCGCCGCCGCCGAGTGCAGCAGCGCCGTCCCCATCAGCCAGGGCATGAAGCTGGCGTTCTCGACCGGGTCCCAGGCCCACCAGCCGCCCCAGCCGAGCTCGTAGTAGGCCCAGTACGAGCCCAGCGTGATGCCGATGGTCAAGAGGCTCCAGGCCGCCAGCGTCCAGGGCCGGATCCAGCGCGCCCAGGCCGGCTCGACGCGGCCCTCGACCAGCGCGGCCACCGACAGCGAGAACACCACCGAGAAACCGACGTAGCCGGCGTAGAGGAACGGCGGATGGGCGGCCAGCGCCGGGTCCTGCAGCAGCGGGTTCAGCGAATCGCCCTGCACCGGCGGCTCGAGCACCCGGGTCAGCGGGTTCGAGGCGAACACCATGTAGCCGATGAAGAGCGCGCCCAGCAGGCCCTGCGTCGCCACGGCGGAGGCCTTCAGGCCGAACGGCAGCCGCCGGCTCGCCGCCATCGCCGCGCCGTAGCCGGTCAGCATCAGGCACCACAGCAGGATGGAGCCTTCGTGGCTCCCCCAGGCGCCGGCGATCTTGTAGATCAGCGGCTTTGCGGTGTGCGAGTTGGCCGCGACGTTCAGGACCGAGAAGTCGGACGTCACGAAGGCGTGGATCAGCGCCGCAAAGCCGATGGCGATCGCCACGAACGCCGCCATCGCCGCGCCCTCGCCGGCGCCGGCCAGCGCCGCGTCGCGCCGCAGCCGCCCGGCGACCGAGAGGGCGACCTGCGCCAGGCTCAGCGCCAGCGCCAGGACGAGCGCGAACTGGCCGAGCTCGTCGATCATGGCACGGCCGCGGCGGTGGTTTGCGGAGCCTCGCCCCGCCGCCACTCGCCTTCCTTCTTCAGCGCGGCGGCGACCTGCGGGGGCATGTACTTCTCGTCGTGCTTGGCGAGGATGCCGTCCGGCGAGCGCGCCACGAACACGCCGGCGTCGTCGAACGCGCCCATCGCCACCACGCCCTGCCCTTCGCGGAAGAGATCGGGCAGCTCGCCGCGGAACGTCACCGGCGAGGCCGCGAGCTTGTCGACGATCACGAAGTCCACCTCGCCGTCCGGCTTCTTGACCAGGCTGCCGGGCTTGACCAGCCCGCCCAGCTCGATGTCGCGGCCGGGCGGCACGTGCGCGGCGGCCGCCTGCGAGGGCGTGTAGAAGAACGAGATCGAGCCGCGCATCGCATAGAGCGCGACGCCGACCGCCAGCGCCAGCACCGGGGCCGCGACCGCGAAGGTCATCAGCCGGCGCCGGGCGGTGCGCGATTTCGGGAGGAAAGCCATCGTCGCCCTATCCTAGCGCGCCGCCGCGGCTGGCGCCGGCGCGTTCGCGGCGCCGGCCAGCGCGGCCAGCACGTCGGCTCGGCCGGCGTAGCGGCGGCGGGCCTCGGCGAGCGCGGCGCCCTGCCGGTCGGTCTCGCCCAGCACCCCGTAGGCGCGCACCAGCCGCACCCAGCCTTCCGGATCGTCCGGATTGGCCTTCAGGCGCGCGGCGAGGCCGTCGACCATGGCCTGGATCTGCGCCGGCCCGACCGGGCTTGGGGCGGCGGGGCTCTCCGGCGCGCCGGCCATCGCCAGCTGGCCGGACGCGGCGACCTGGGCGATCTCCCTGCCGAGCGTCCCGCGGCGCGGATCGTCCGGCGCGAGGCCGGCCTCGATGGCGCGCCAGTCGGCGAGGCCGCCGGCCAGGTCGCCGCGCGCGATCCTCGCCCGCGCCAGGGCGTAGCGCGCCGCCGCCGAACTCGGGTCGAGCGCCAGCGCTCTCTGGAACGCAGTCTCGGCGTCGGCGTCGATGTCGCCGTTCGCCGCCATCGCGTCGGCCTCGCCGAGGATCTCCCAGAGGTCGGCGCGGCGCGGGTCGAGCGCGATCGCCCGCTGCACGGCCTGCGCCGCCTCCAGCGGCTGGCCCGAGGCGAGCTCGGCCAGCGCCAGCGTGCGCCGCGCGTCCAAGTCGGCCGGCCGCTCCTTGGCGATCTGGGTGAGGATGGCGGCCATCTGCGGCGCGCTCAGGGTTCCCGGATCGGCGGCGCGCCAGGCCGCCAGGCGCGTGGCGAACGGCTGGTCGGGAAAGCCGGGCGCGCCGACGGCGACGTAGAGGATCAGCGCGAGCACCGGCGCGGCCGCCGCGGCGGCGAGCACGACGCCCGGCCGCGAGGCCTTGAGCGGCGGCTCCGCGCGGCCCGCCGCCGCCAGCAGCCGGCGGCCGGTCTCGGCGCGTACGGCGCGCCGCTCGCCCTCGGCCAGCAGGCCGCGGTCCGCCAGGTCGTCGAGCTCGGCCATCTGGCGGCGATAGACGGCGAGGGCGGGATTGTCGCCGCCCGCCGCGGCCGCCGCACGGGCCGCGCGCTGCACGACGAGCGCCGCCAGGCCCGCCGACACCAGGGCCGCGGCGATCCAGAGCCAGATCATGGGGCGCGCCTTATCGGAAAAGCTGGCGGCCCTCCAGACGCGCGCTTGCCGCAACCCGAGGCAACTTTGGCCGCGGCGCGCGCGTTTGATCGCCCGAGAACCGGCGGAGACCCGAGTTAAAGCCATGAACCTGAAGCGCCCCTTGCCGCTCGCCATCGCATTCTTCGCGCTGGCGCGGGCGGCCTTCGCGGCCGACAACGAAGCGGGCGTGCCGCTCTCGCCCGGCGAGGCGGCCGGCGGCTGGACGGTGGAGACCGGCGGCCACGCGGTCTGCATGATCACCCTGACGGCGAGCCACGGCGCCACCATCGGCCAAGGCTGCGGCGACGCGCTGCCGGCCGGCATCACCGGCTGGGCGGCGACCGCCGACGGCATGGCGCTGACCGGCGCGGACGGCCAGGTGGTCGCCCCCTTCAGCCGCTGGAGCAACAGCCTCTTCGTCTCGCACCGCTCCAGCGGCGTCGACGTGCAGCTGATGCGCGGCGGCCCGCACCCGACGCCCGGAAGCTCGCCCGCCGGCCAGGTCCCGGGGCCGCGTCCATACGATTGACGGCCGGTTGCCCCTCGCGCCCTGGTGGCTATGCTCGCCCCCATTCGATTTGAAGCGGGGTTGAAGGGCGCGTGATGTTTCGGGTCATCTTGGCCGCCGTCGCCGGCGGGGCGTTGCTGATCGCGGGACAGGCGCTCGCCCAGCCCGCGCCGGCGGCGGAAACCCACGCGCCCAACGACTATGCCGACGAGGCCAACTGGCTGTGCTGGCCCGGCCGCGACGACGCCTGCGCCGCCGACCTGACCACTACGGTGGTGAACGCCGAGGGCTCGACCCAGATTCAGAAGTTCCAGGCCGATCCGAACGCGCCGATCGACTGCTTCTACGTCTATCCCACCGTCTCGCGCGATCCCGGCGCCGTCAGCACGATGAAGGTCGAGCCCGAGGAGCGCCGCGTGGTGCTGCACCAGGCGGCGCGGCTGCGCGCCAGCTGCCGCCTCTACGCGCCGATGTATCGCCAGTCCACGCTGACCTCGCTGGTCAACGCGATGCTGCACCCGGCGCCTCCGGCGGCGAAGCCGCCGCCGCGGCCGGAGGTCGGCTTCACCGACGTCCAGGACGCCTGGAACTACTACATGGCGCATGAGAACCACGGTCGCGGCGTGGTTCTCATCGGCCACTCGCAAGGCGCCGGCATGGTGGCCGCATTGCTGGGGGCGGACGTCTACGGCAAGCCGGCGCAGGCGCAGCTGGTTTCGGCGATCATCATCGGTGCGCCGCTGGCGGTGCCGGTCGGCAAGGACACCGGCGGCGACCTGAAGTCGATGACGCTGTGCAGGTCGTCCAGCCAGCTGGGCTGCGTGATCGACTACTCGACCTTCCGCGAGACCAGTCCGCCGCCGGACAACTCGTTCTTCGGCCGGCCGCGCGGCGACGCGGCGCCCGGCCTGGAGGCGGCCTGCGTCAATCCGGCCAACCTTTCCGGCTCCTGGGGCGAGGCGAAGGCCTACTTCGGCGCGTCGTACGTGGAGCCAAATGCGCCACCGTGGCCCTGGGTAAAGGGAAAGACGATCGATACGCCGTTCGTCGTCGTGCCCGGACTGATCACCGCCGAATGCGTGCGCACCGGCCCCTTCCACTACCTGGCGATCCGCCTGCATCCGAAGCCGGACGGCCCGCGCGCCACCGACATCCCCGGCGACATCGTGTTCGGCGGCGCGACCCTGAAAAGCTGGGGCCTGCACCTGATCGACGTCGACCTCTTCATGGGCAACCTCGTCGACATCGTCCACGACGAGGGCCAGGCCTGGCTGAAGAAGGGCAGAACCTCCCCCGCAGGGGGAGGGGGACCACGAAGTGGTGGAGGGGGTACGCGGCTACCCGATCGCGCGGATTGGCGCCGGCCGATCCGAAGCGTTGGGCGCGCTGCAACGTACCCCCTCCTTCCGCTGCGCGGACACCTCCCCCTGCGGGGAGGATTCTCAAGCCACCTGCTTCAGCGACTCGGCCAGCGCCTCGACGGCCTCGTCCGTGGTGGCCCAGGAGCACATGAAGCGGACCGAGCCGTCGAGGAAGCGGTAGACCTGCCAGCCGTGGCCGCGCAGGGCGTCCAGCGTCGCTTCGTCCATCTCGACGAAGACCCCGTTCGAATTCGACCGGGTGCAGGATCGGGAACGGCATGTGCGCGGCGAGTTTGCGAGCCATGGCGTTGGCGTGGGCGGCGCGGTTGGTCCAGGCGGCGGTCTCCAGCATGCCGATCCACGGCGCGGCGAAGTAGCGGCCTTTGGAGACCAGCTGGCCGGCGTGCTTCATCCGCGCGTCGAACCGGCGGCCAAGCGCTGGATCGATGAGCACGATCGCCTCGCTCGGCGTCGAGCCGGCCTTGGTGCCGCCCATGATCACGACGTCGAAGCCCATCGCCGCCAGCCGTCTCAGCGGAAAGCCGCCCGCCGCGGCGTTGGCGAGCCGCGCGCCGTCGAGATGCGCCTTCAGGCCCCGCGCCTTCGCCGCGCCCACCAGCGCCGAAGCGGCGGCTTCCGAATAGAGCGCGCCATACTCGGTGGTGTTGGTCAGCGATAGCGCCGCCGGTGTCTGGCGGTAGGAGACTTCCGGCTCGGCCAGGGTGCGGGCGAGCGCCGCCGGATCGATGCGGCCGGAATCGCCCGGCAGGGTGACGAGGCCGAGCCCCGCGCCGAAGAAGCCCGGCGCGCCGGTCTCGTCGGTGGCGATGTGGGCGTCCTGGTGGCAGATCACCGCCTCGTGCGGCGCCGCGAGCGCGGCCAGCGACAGCGAATTGGCGGCGGTGCCGGAGGCCACGAACCGCACCTCGGCGTCGGCGTCCAGGAGCGCGCGGATCAGGTCGGCGGCGCGGCGCGAGACGTGGTCGGTCCCGTAGCCGCTCGCGAAGCCCTGGTTGGCGGCGGCGATCGCCTCGATCGCCTCCGGCATCGCGCCGGCCACGTTGTCGGAGGCGAAATCGTAGCGCGCGGCCATCGTCACTTTCCCCAAGGCGCTTCCCAAACTCGGGCCAGCGCGTCATAGGGCGCCGCTTCGACCTTGCGAACCCGGGAGGACCGTCCCCTTGAATTCCGCCGAGAGTTTCAGCGCCAGCTACCCCGAGGCGCGGGCCAGGTTCGTCGAGGCCGCGCGCGAGGCCGGCGGCGCGCTGGAGCGCATCGACAATCCCAACAAGGGGCCGGACGGCGGCGAGCTTTCCACCGACGTCGCCTGGTTCGGGCCGCGCACCGCCGAGAACGTGCTGGTGATGGTCTCCGGCACGCACGGCGTCGAAGGCTTCTGCGGCTCGGGCGCCCAGGTCGACTGGCTGCGGCGCGGCGAGGCGGCGAGCCTGCCCGCCGGCGTCGCCGCGCTGCTGGTCCACGCGGTCAACCCCTACGGCTTCGCGTGGCTGCGCCGCGTGACCGAGGAGAACGTCGACCTCAACCGCAACTGGATCGACTTCACGAGGAACAGCGTCCCGGAGAACGCCGGCTACGACGAACTGGCCGACGCCGCGGTGCCGCGAGATTGGACGCCGGAGAGCCAGGCCGCCAGCGCCGAGGTGCTGCGCGACTACGGCGGCCAGCACGGGCCGATGGCGCTGCAGCAGGCGCTGAGCGGCGGCCAGTACCGGCATCCGCAGGGCGTCTTCTACGGCGGCGACGGCCTCACCTGGGCGCGGCGCACCCAGGAGGCGATCTACAAGAGCTACCTCGGCCAGGCGGCGCGGATCGGCCTCATCGACTACCACACGGGCCTGGGTCCCTGGGGCTACGCCGAGACCATCATGTCGGATGCGCCGTCGAGCGAGGCGTTCCGCCGCGGCCAGGCCTGGTACGGGCGCAACGTCACCTCGCCGCAGGACGGCACCTCGACCTCCGCCGACATCGCCGGCGACAACCTTGCCGCCGCGCCGGCGCTGATGCCGCACGCCGAGGTGACCGGCGTCGCGCTGGAATACGGCACCCGCTCGCTGACGCAGGTGTTCCTGGCCCTGAGGGCCGACGCCTGGCTGCACGCCTACGGTGATCCGCTCTCGCCGGAGGGCCAGGCGATCAAGGCGCAGATGCGCGAGGCCTTCTATGGCGACGCCGACGACTGGAAGGGCATGGTGGTCGGCCAGTCGCTGGCCGCCTGCCGCAACGCCATCAAGGCGCTGAGCGGGGGAGGATACTAGCCCGGCAGCTCGTAGCCGATGGCGGCTTCCGCCTCGAGGGTGCGGATCACCGCCGGCCGCGCCAGCATCCGGTCGTGGTGGGCGCGAAGGCGTGGGAACGCGCCCGGCGGCGGGTGCAGCGAGCCGGCGAAACGCCAGAACAGGCGGAAGAGGTGGATGTCGGCGATCGAGTAGTCGCCCACCGCCCAATCCCGCTCGCCCAGCCGCGCGTCGGCGAGCTGGTAGACCGCCATGGCATGCTCCAGGCCCTGGCGGCGCGCCGGATGCACGGTCGAGGCGATGAAGCTCATCCAGGAGATGACGTGCGCCTCGGCCTCCGGATCGCCCGCCGGCATCAGCCGCGCCGCCGGGTAGGCCCGCGCCAGGTAGTAGAGGATGCCCGCCACCTCGGTGAGCGGTCGCCCATCGATGACGAGCGTCGGCGCCTTGCCCTCGGGATTGACCGCCAGGAACGCCGCGCTGCGCGTCTCGTTCCTGGCGAACGACAACGGGACCGCCTCGAACGGCGCCCCGACCTCGTGAAGCGCAATGTGCGCCGCCATCGAGCTCGATCCGGGCGCGAAGTAGAGCGTGAGCATGGAACCCCCAGGGCGTGCCTGCCGATTCGAGCGGGCGGCAGGCCCTTAGTCCTAACGCAGAGTCCGCGGAGGAGGCGCGGAGCACGCAGAGAAAGCGTGATCCTCCGCGACCTCCGCGCCTTCTCTGCGACCTCCGCGTTGAGACTAAGCGCCTGCGGCGCGCTCGCTCTTCCCGCTTACGCCGCTTCCCGCGGCCTTGGCCCCACGTATCTCGACTGCGGCCGGATCAGGCGGCCGCCGAGCACTTGTTCGCGGGCGTGGGCGATCCAGCCGGCCGACCGGCCCATCGCGAAGGCGCAGGTGAAGGCGGTCGGCGGGAAGGTCAGCGCCTCCAAGAGGAGCGCCGTGTAGAATTCGACGTTGGTCTGCAGCGAGCGGTTCGGCTTGCGGTCCTTCAGGATGGCGAGCGCCGCCTCCTCTACCGCCTCGGCGAACGCCAGGCGCCCCGGCAGCACGTTGGAGCGCTCGGCGAGCTGGCGCACGGCGCGCTTCAGCGCGTCGGCCCGGGGGTCGCGCACCTTGTAGACGCGGTGGCCGAAGCCCATCAGCCGGTCGCCGCGGTCGAGCGCCTGCTCGATCCAGGCCCGGGCGCGGCCGGGCGTGCCGATGCCGTCCAGCATCTCGATCACCGGTCCCGGCGCGCCGCCGTGCAGCGGCCCCTTCAGCGCGCTGAGGCCGCCCAGGAAGGCGCTGGCGAGGCCGGCCTGCGTCGAGGCGATCACCCGCGCGGTGAAGGTCGAGGCGTTGAGGCCATGGTCGATGACGGTGACGATGTAGGTCTCGAACGCCTTCACCTCGGCGGCCGGGGCCGGCGCGCCGCGCAGCATCCGCAGGATGTCCGCCGCGTGCGAGAGGCCGGGGTCGGGGGCGAGCGCCGGCTGGCCGGCCTGCCGGCGCACCACCGCGGCGGTGAAGACCGCGGGCGCGGCGATCAGGCGAAGCGCGACGGCGAGGTCGTCGCCGTCGGCGAGCCGGGCGGTGAGCGCCCGCATCGCCTCGATCGGGCTCAGCGCCAGCAGTTGCGCGTCGAGCGCGGCGACATGGCCGAAGATCTCGGCGCGCGCGGCGCCCAGCGCAGGGGCGAGATCGGCCGGCAGGTCGTCGAAGAAGCCGTCGAGCAGCAGGCGGGCGGCTTCCTCGTAGGTCACGTGGCCGGCCAGCGCCTCGACGGAGTAGCCGCGGATCACCAGCCGGCCGGCCTGGCCGTCGACTTCCGAGAGCACCGTCTCGGCGGCGACGATGTTCTCCAGCCCGTCAATGCCATCGATCAATGTATTAGCTCCTTGATCCATGCGTTGCGGCATGAGACCTTGCAGACATTGACGTCAATCTTGATCAATTGAATCAACTTATGGCCGATTGGCTTTCCTCTGACGAAGCCCTCTCGCGCCTTCGAGTGCGGCCGCAGACCCTCTACGCCTACGTCAGCCGCGGGCGGCTGCGCGCCGAGCCGGATCCGGCCGAGCCGCGCCGCAGCCGCTATCGAGCGAGCGACGTCGCGGCGCTGGCCGAGCGCAAGGCGCGCGGACGCAAGGCCGCCGACGTCGCCCGCGCCGCCATCGCCTGGGGCGAGCCGGTGCTGGCCTCGGCGATCACCACGGTGCGCGACGGACGGCTCTACTACCGGGGCCAGGACGCAGTGCGCCTCGCCGAGACCGCGACGCTGGAGGAGGTCGCGCGGCTGCTGCGCGGCGGCATCGGCCTGCCGCCGGACGAGCCGCTGCTCGCGCCGCCCGGCCCGACCGCGTCGGCGCGCGCCTTCGCCGCCTTCGCCGCCCGCGCCGGCGTCGACCCGCCGGCGCAAGGGCGCTCCGCCGAAGCGCTGGCCGACGAGGCCGCGCGCCTGCTCGACCTGATGGCCGCGGCCGCCGCCGGGCCGGAGGGCGCGGGCCTGCGCGAGGAAGAGGCCGAGGCGATCCACGAGCGGCTCGGCCGCGCCTGGCGGGCGCCGCGCGACGGCTGGGACGCGATCCGCCGCGCGCTGGTGCTGCTGGCCGACCACGAGCTCAACGCCTCGACCTTCGCCGCGCGGATCGCCGCCTCGACCGGCGCTTCGCTCAGCGCCGCGGTGCTGGCAGGGCTGGCGGCGCTCTCAGGTCCGCGCCACGGCGGCATGGCCGCCCGGGTCGAGGCCTTCGCGACGGCTGCTGCCCGCGGTGATTGGCGCAAGGCCGCGCGCGGCGGCCCGCCGCCCGGCTTCGGCCACCCGCTCTATCCGGACGGCGACGCGCGCGCCGCCGCGCTGCTGGCCGCCATCGAGCCGCCTCCGGCGCTCGTCGCCCTGCGCGCCGAGGTCGAGGCCGCGACCGGCGAGCGCGCCAACATGGACTATGCGCTCACGGCGCTGCGCCAGTCGCTGCGGCTGCCCGCCGAGGCGCCGTTCGCCCTCTTCGCCGTCGCCCGCACCGCCGGCTGGCTCGCCCACGCCATCGAGCAGATCGAGACCGGCGCGCTGATCCGGCCACGGGCGCGGTACGTGGGCGTCTATCCTCCCCCGCAGGGGGAGGTGGCAGGCCGCGAAGCGGACTGACGGAGGGGGGTACGCAGCTCGCTCTCGTGTGGCTGAGCAAGACGATACTTGCTTGATGTTGGCGCGCGGCGACGTACCCCCTCCGTCCGCTTGCGCGGACACCTCCCCCTGCGGGGGAGGAAAGCCGGCTACGGCGTCTCGTGGGCGTAGATCGCCGGCGCGGACGGCTCCGGGGGCGGCTCGAGGTCGGCGTACTGGCCGCCCTTGCGGAACGGGTAGAGGTAGGCCGGGATGATCGGCTCCAGCGCCTGCGGGGCGACGCCGAGCGCGGCGAGGCCCGGCGCGCCGGCCGCCGGCACGTTGTCGAGCTTCAGCAGCTTCACCTGGTCGCTGGTCAGCTGCGGCGGCGGCAGCATCGGCAGCGGGCCGTGCAGGAAGGCCTGCAGATCGCCGACCGCGCCGATCAGGCTGGCGAGCTCCCACGGCACCGGGACCAGCAGGCGGTTGCGGCCGATCTCGGCGAGCATGATCTCCATGAGCTGGCGGAAGCTGTAGACCGTGGGTCCGCCCAGCTCGAAGGTGACGCCGGCGGCGGCCGGATCGGCCAGCGCCTGCGCGGCGGCGCGGGCGACGTCGGCGACGAACACCGGCTGGAAGCAGGTGGCGCCGCCGCCGATCAGCGGCAGCACCGGGCTGATCAGGGCAAGCTCGGCGAAGCGGGTGAAGAACCCGTCGCCCTGCCCGAACACGATCGAGGGCCGCAGGATCGTCGCCGACGGGATCACGGCGCGGACCGCCGCTTCGCCCTCGGCCTTGGTGCGCGCGTACTTCGAGGCCGAGTGTGCATCCGCGCCGATCGCCGAGATCAGCACGAAACGCGTCACGCCGGCGCGGGCGGCGCTCTCGGCGACGCACGCCGGTCCTTCGGCCTGCAGCGCCGCAAAGCTCTGCTTGCCGCTCTCGAACAGGGTCCCGACCGAGTAGACCACGCCTTCCGCGCCCTCGAGCGCGGCGTCGATCGTCTCGGGGACGCGGACGTTGGCCTGCACGATCTCGATCTGGCCGACGTCGCCCAGAAGCCGCAGGCGGTAGGCTTGCCACGGCCGGCGCACCGCGACGCGGATGCGCGCGCCGCGCCGGGCCAGCGCCCGCACGATCTGGCTGCCGACGAATCCCGAGCCGCCGAAGATGGTCACGAGGCCCTGCATGCCGTCCTTCTACCCCGTTCGCGCCGAAGCGGCTGCGATATCCGAGGGCGGCCTGACGCGCAACGCCGCCGGAGACGCTGCGCGGCCTTGCGAAATAAGTGACCTACGAGTCATTTGTGCTTGCCGGTAAGTGACTCCTGAGTCAGTTATGGCGCATGCCCGACGACGCGCCCCGTTGGCGACGGCGCAAGGACGCCCGGCCGGCCGAGATCCTGGCCGCGGCGCTGGACGTGTTCGCCGAGAAGGGCTTCGCCGCCGCGAAGCTGGACGAGATCGCCCGCCGCGCCGGCGTCTCGAAGGCGGCGCTCTACCTCTACTACGCGACCAAGGAGGACCTCTTCCGGGCCGCCGCCCGCGCGCTGGCCGCGCCCGGATTGCAAGCCGTGGCCGAGGCCGTGGGCGCGCTCGACGCGCCGTTCGCCGAGGTCGCGCCGCTGCTCGTGGCGCGGGCGGCGGGCTTCCTGGCGGAGGGCCGGCCGGCGCGGCTGGCGACCATGGTGATCGGCGAGGCGCGCAACTTCCCCGACCTCGCCCGCATCTGGAAGGAAGACCTGGTGGGCGTCATCCTCGGCATGGTCGAGGGCCTGATCGCCAGGGCCCAGGCCCGCGGCGAGGTCGCGCCCGGCGATCCTCGGCTCTACGCCTTCACGCTGATGGGCCCGCTGGTGATGGGCGCGCTCTTCAACGCCGTCTTCGGCGAGGCCGGCGGTGCGCCCGAGCGCTGCGATCTGGTTCGCCTGGCCGAGCAGCACGCCCGCGTCGTGGTCGCCGGCCTGGCGCCGCCCGCCGCGGCCAAGGAGGCCTGAACGATGCCCAGAACGCAGGTGCTGATCGCGGGCGCCGGCCCGACCGGCCTCGTGCTGGCGCTGTGGCTCACGAAGCTCGGTGTTTCGGTGCGCATCATCGACCGGCTCGCCCAGCCGGGAACCACCTCGCGGGCGCTGGCCGTGCAGGCGCGCACGCTGGAGCTCTATCGCCAGCTGGACCTGGCGGAGGCGGTGGTCGCGCGCGGCCACAAGGTGCCGGGCGTCAATCTGTGGGCGCGCGGCCGGCACGCGGCGCGGGTCGGCTTCGGGGCGATCGGCGAGGCGCTGACGCCGTTCCCCTTCCTGGAGATCTTCCCGCAGGACGAGCACGAGCGCCTGCTGATCGTACGCCTCGCCGCCGCCGGCGTCACGGTCGAGCGCCAGACCGAGCTGGTCGGCTTCAGCGACGAAGGCGATCGCATCGTCGCGCGGTTGCGCGGGCCGGACGGCGAGGCCGCCTGCGAGGCGGGCTACCTCGCCGGCTGCGACGGCGCCCGCTCGACGGTGCGCGAGGGGATCGGCGGCGGCTTTCCCGGCGGCGCCTATAGGCAGCTGTTCTACGTCGCCGACGTGGTCGCGGCGGGCCCCGCGATGGACGGCGAGCTGCACGTCGACCTCGACGAGGCCGACTTCCTGGCGGTCTTTCCGCTGGCCGGCGAGGGCCGCGCCCGGCTGATCGGCACGGTGCGCGACGAGCGCGCCGAGCACGCCGACACGCTGAAGTTCGAGGACGTCAGCGACCGGGCGATCCGCAACATGAAGGTCGAGGTGAGGCAGGTGAACTGGTTCTCGACCTACCACGTCTCCCACCGCGTCACCGGCCGCTTCCGCAAGGGCCGCGCCTTCGTCCTGGGCGATGCGGCGCACATCCACAGCCCGGCCGGCGGCCAGGGCATGAACACCGGCATCGGCGATGCGATCAACCTCGCCTGGAAGCTGGCGTGGGTGCTGGCCGGCAGGGCGCCCGACGCGTTGCTGGACAGCTACGAGGCCGAGCGCATCGGCTTCGCGCGGCGGCTGGTGGCGTCCACCGACCGCGCCTTCACGCTCGCCACCGCCGAGGGCCCGGTCGCGGACGTGCTGCGCACGCGCCTCGTCCCGCTGATCGCCCGGTCCGCGCTCTCGATCGAAGCGCTGCGCGAATACATGTTCCGCACCGTCTCGCAGATCACGCTGAACTACCGCGGCTCAGCCTTGAGCGCCGGCGCGGCGGGCCGCGTCGAGGGCGGCGACCGGTTGCCCTGGTTTCCGGGCGCGGACGAGCCGGCGCCGGTCAGCCTGGACTGGCAGGCCCGCGTCTACGGCGAGGCCTCCGAGGCGCTCGCCGGCTGGTGTCGGGCGCATGGACTCGAGCTCCTGGCGCTGCCGCGGCGCGCGGCGCACGCCGCCGCCGGTTTGCGGCAAGGCGCGCTCTATCTGCTGAGGCCGGACACCTACGTCGCGCTCGCCGATCCCGCCGCGAGCCCTGAGACCCTGGCCCGCTATTTCGACGACAGAGGGCTGGCGCTGAGGGCCAAATAGGTGTTCGCTTTCGTAAGGGAACGCAGGACGCCGTCCGGCCATTGAATCGGGCGGAAGGAGGTCGAAGGAGATGAGTGGCCTTTCGGGTGGAGGCCGGTCTCGCATCGACGTTCTGGTGGGCACGGGCCTCGTCATGGCGGCCCTGATCAGCCTGGCGCTGGTCGCGGGCGCCAACTTCGGACACACGCCGCGCATCAACCAGAACCTGACGGCGCCGCGCCTGACCGCGCCGAACCCTCCGGAGTGGATGGCGGCCGGGCCCCGGAAGCCGCACTGACCTCGCGCCGAAGTCGCACCTGACGCCGCATTGACGCGGTTGGGGCGGCGCCCTATGCGTCCCCGCCTTGCGCTCGGCAGGGCGCGCCCAGGTGGCGGAATTGGTAGACGCGCTGGCTTCAGGTGCCAGTGGTGTAAAAGCCGTGGAGGTTCGAAGTCCTCTCCTGGGCACCAGCCTTCGCGCGTTCGCGCTACGGCTCGGCAAGCCAGCCATTCTTGAGCGCGGGGCTGTCGCGCCGAAGCCCAAAGGGCGTAGGCGGACTACGGCGCTGGCCACAGGAGCGCTCTCTTGCCACGACGCTGCGGGAGGGGGCGGTGTGGAACGTCTACATCCTTGAGAGCCTGGCGGACGCCGGCCGTTTCTACATGGGCGTCACCACCGACTTGCGGTCGAGGTTCCGCAAACACAACAACGGCCGCGTCCCGCACACCTCCAAGTACGCGCCGTGGCGCATCAAGACCTATGTCGCCTTCTCGGACGAGGACCAAGCCTATAGTTTCGAGCGATATCTCAAGACAGCCTCGGGGCGTGCTTTCGCCAAGAAGCGGCTCTGAGGGGACGGAGCGCCGTTGACCAATCATCTGCATGAAGGCGACCTGCCGGACGGCGCGCTGGCCGGCGCCAGCGCGGTGGCGATCGATTCGGAGACCATGGGCCTCGTCCTGGGGCGCGATCCGCTCTGCGTCGTGCAGCTCAGCGCCGGCGACGGCGATGCGCACGTGGTGCGGCTCAACCGCCCGGGCTACGACGCGCCGAACCTCAAAGCGCTGCTCACCGATCCGGCGGTGCTGAAGATCTTCCACTTCGGCCGCTTCGATATCGCCATGTTCCTGCTGCACCTGGGCGTGGCGACGCGCCCGGTCTACTGCACCAAGATCGCCTCGAAGCTGGCGCGCACCTATACCGACCGGCACGGGCTGAAGGACGTCGTCAAGGAGCTGCTCAACGTCGACATGTCGAAGGCGCAGCAGAGCTCGGACTGGGGCGCGAGCCAGCTGACGCCCGAGCAGGTGTCCTACGCGGCCTCGGACGTTACGTCGCTGCACGCGCTCAGAAACAAACTGGATGTAATGCTGGCGCGGGAAGGGCGCAGCGGGCTTGCGCAGGCCTGCTTCGACTTCCTACCTCATCGGGCGGCGCTCGACGTGGCCGGCTGGTCGGACGTCGACATCTTCGCCCATAGCTGAAGGCGAGCCTTGACCTTATCCCCGCTCACCGGCGCCCGGTCCTCGTCCGCCAGCGCCCTGATCCGGCGCCAGGCGCGGGTCCACAGCCGCCTGGTGCTGGCGCTGCGCTGGCTGCTGCCGACGCTGATCCTGGCGATGCTCGGCCTTCTTGGCGCCTTCGTGGTCGGTCAAGCTGTGCGCGCCGACGCCGCCCGGCCGAAGGAGCTGCCGACGCAGATCCGCATGCTCAGCCCGCACTTCATCGGCCGCGACGCGCAGGGCCGCGCGTTCAACCTCGCCTCGCGGCTGGCGGTGCGCGACGACGCCGACATGCAGCGCGTCTATCTCGGCGCGCCGGTGATAGTGATGGATTCCGACAGCGCCCACCCGAAGACGCTCACCGCCGACCGCGGCGTCTACGACGAGGACACCCGCATCCTGCGGCTCACCGGCCACGTGCGGGTGGACGACGCGGCGGCCTCGACCGTCGGCAGCAACGAGGCGCTGGTCGACACCCGCGCCGGCACCGTCACCGGCGTCTCGCCGATCGCCGCATCCGGCCCGATGGGCGCAAATCCAGGCCGGCAGCTACACCGCCACCGAGAAAGGCGGGACCATCGTCATGCACGGCGGCGTTCACGCCGAGCTCAAGGGCCGCTAAGTGTCCGCAACCAGCCTTGGCGCGCGGCGCGGGAGTTCGGCACTGATGGGACGTTGGCGTTCGGCTGCGCTGGGACTGGCGCTCGCGGCGGCGGCTTTCAGCGCCGATGCGCAGATATCGACGCAGTCGAACGGGCCGATGGATATCTCGGCCGACAACGGCGCCTTCGTGAATTCGGCCTGCGAATCGACCTGGAGCGGCTCGGCCGAAGTGCTGCAGGGCACGACACGCCTGCGCGCCGCGGTGATCCGCGCCTTCTTCAAGAAGAAGCCCCCCGGCGCCGGCGGCGAGCCGGCGCAGGGCGGCAGTGCGGTCGGCGGCCTGCCGGGCGGTCCGCAATCGAACTGCGGCGCCACCGAGCGCATCGAAGCCGAGGGCGACGTCTTCTACGTGACGCCCGACCAGGTCGCGCGCGGCGACCACGCCGTCTACACCGCCGACAACGACCAGATCGTGATGACCGGCAACGTCATCGTGGTGCAGGGCAAGAACGTCATCCACGGCGACCGCCTGACCATCCAGGTCGCCACCCGCCAGGCGCAGATGGAGTCCGAGGCCAAGGGCCGCGGCACGCCCAATCGCGTGCGCGGCGTCTTCTATTCCAATCAGCCCGGCGCGCCCGGCGCCGCGCCGACGCTGCAGCCGCCGAGGTAAGCCCGCCGATGGCCGCCGACTCCGCGCCCGCAACCCGCCTGGCGGCCAACGACATGAGCCCCCCGGCCGAAGTCCGTCCGCAGAGCGGCTGAAGCTTACCGCGCCCGACGCCCGCCCGCCGCCGCCGCTCGATCCGGACGCCGATCTCTCGGGGCTGGTGGTCGACCGGGTCGGCAAGTCGTTCGGCGGCCGCCAGGTGGTCAAGGACGTCAGCCTGACGCTGCGCCGCGGCCAGGTGGCTGGGCTGCTGGGGCCGAACGGCGCCGGCAAGACCACCTGCTTCTACATGATCACCGGCCTGATCGCGGCCGACTACGGCGCGATCTACCTCGACGGCGAGGACATCACCGCGCTGCCGATGTACCAGCGCGCCCGCGCCGGCCTCGGCTACCTGCCGCAGGAGACCTCGATCTTCCGCGGCATGACGGTGGAGCAGAACGTGCTGGCGGTCGTCGAGCTGCGCGAGAGGCGCCGCCGCGAGGCGCGCGAGATCGCCACCGCGCTCCTGGAAGAGCTGCACATCGCCCACCTGCGCAACGCCCCGGCGGTGTCGCTGTCCGGCGGCGAGCGGCGGCGGGTGGAGATCGCCCGGGCGCTGGCGTCCGACCCGGCCTTCATGCTGCTCGACGAGCCGTTCGCCGGGATCGACCCCCTGGCGATCGCCGACATCCGCGAGGTGATCCACTACCTGAAGGGCCGCGGCATCGGCATCCTGATCACCGACCACAACGTGCGCGAGACGCTGGAGATCATCGACACCGCCTCGATCATCCACGCCGGCCAGGTGCTGTTCGAAGGCGCCCCGCACGACGATCCTCAGCGACCCGGAAGTCCGCCGCGTCTACCTCGGCGACCGGTTCGACTAGGGCCCACCCAAAGCCGTCATGGCCGGGCGAAGTCCCGGCCACCTATGAACACGTTGCGCGCCTTGGCCGCGCATCAGCGCGGCCACTCGTGGTATCGTGATCATGGGTCGCCGGGACTGACGCCCGGCGATGACGGAATTCGGGGAGGCCCGCATGGCCGACGACGTTTCCCTCCGCACCGACGCTGACGCCCTGACCCTGACAGCGGCCCTCGCGGACCGCGTCTCGGCCATTCGCCTTTCCGACCTGCCGCCCGCCGCGCTCACCGTCGCCAAGCAGTGCCTGCTCGACTGGATCGGCGTCGCGCTGGCCGGGCGCAGCGAGCCGCTGGTGCGGATCCTGATCGAAGAGCTGGCGCCGGCCGACGATCCGGCCGGCGTCTCGATCCTCGGTCACGGCCGCCGCGCGCGGCTGGACGATGCGGTGCTGATCAACGGCGCGATGGGCCACGCGCTCGATTTCGACGACGTGATCATGCCGATGGGCCATCCGACCGTGCCGGTGGCGCCGGTGGTCTTCGCGCTCGCCGAGCAGCAGGGCGCGAGCGGCGCCGACGCGCTCGCGGCCTTCATCGCCGGCGTCGAGACCGAGTGCCGGATCGCGCGCCTCTTGGGTCCCTCGCACTACGCCAAGGGCTGGCACACGACGGCCACCACCGGGACATTCGGGGCCGCGGCGGCGGCGTCGCGGCTGCTCGGCGTCACCGGCGCGGCGTTGACCCACGCGTTCGGTCTGGCCGGCACGCAGGCCGCCGGGCTGAAGAGCTGCTTCGGGACGATGTCGAAGCCGCTGCACCCGGGCAAGGCGGCGCAGAACGGCCTGCTCGCCGCCCGCCTCGCCGCCCGCGGCTTCACCAGCGATACGGATATCCTCGCTTCCGACCAGGGTTTCGTCGCCACGCAGTCGACCAGCCCCGATCCGGCCGCGGCGCTCGCCGAGCGCGACGCGCCGTGGGTGGTGGAGGCGCTCTTCAAGTACCACGCGGCCTGCTACCTCACCCACGACTCGATCGAGGCGGCGAACCAGCTGCGCGCCGAGGAGGCCGTCGCGCCGGAGGCGATCGAGGCGGTGACGGTGAAGGTTCCGGCCGGCCACCTCGGCGTCTGCAACATCCAGGCGCCCGCCACGGGCCTGGAGTGCAAGTTCTCGCTTCGCATGACGACGGCGCTGGCGCTTTCCGGCGAGGACACCTTCCAGGACGGGCTCTTCAGCGACGCTACCGCCCGGCGGCCGGACCTCGTCGCGCTGCTCCAGAAGGTGAGCATCGACCCCACCCAGGTGGGCCGCGGCTGCGTGGTCAGCGTGCGGCTGCAGGACGGGCGAACGGTTTCGCGCACCGGCGACGTCTCGCAGCCGCTGCGCGACCTGGGCGCCCAGCAGGCCAAGCTCGAGCGCAAGTTCCGGCATCTGGCGACGGCCGCGCTCGGCGAGGCAGGCGCCGAGGAAGCGATCGCGCTCTGCCGGACGCTGGAGGCGCAGCCCAGCCTCGGCCGCCTCGCCGCGCTGCTGCGCGCCTAGGCCCAGGGCAGCCGGTCGAGGTCGACGTTGCCGCCGGTGAGGATGACGCCGACGCGGCGGCCCGCCACATCGACCTTGCCTTCACGCACCGCGGCGTAGGCGACAGCGGCGGAGGGCTCGACCACCACCTTCAGCGCCTCCCAGAGCGCGCGCATGGCCTCGACGATGCCGGGCTCGGAGACGGTGGCGACCGCATCGACGCCGCGGCGGATGTGGTCGAACGTCGACTGGCTGAGCGAGGCGCGCAGGCCGTCGGCGATGGTGTGGGCCTCGGTCAGCGGGATCAGCCGGCCAGCCGCGAACGAGCGGGCGGCGTCGTCCGCGCCGGCCGGCTCGGCGCCGACCACGCGCGTCGCCGGCCGCAGCGCCTTCACCGCGGTCGAGACCCCGCTGATGAGGCCGCCGCCGCCGATCGGCGCGATGACCACGTCGAGGTCCGGCGCATCCTCCAGCAGCTCCAGCGCCGCCGTGCCCTGGCCGGCCATCACCGCCGGATCGTCGAACGGATGGATCATCGCCGCGCCGGTCTCGGCCACGATGCGGGCGGCGGTCTCCTCGCGGGCCGCCAGCGTCGGCGCGCAGTAGGTGATCTTCCCGCCCAGCCGCTCCACCTGGGCCGCCTTCGGGCGCGCCGCGCCCTCCGGCATGACGATGTAGGCCGGTATGCCGCGCAGGGCCGCTGCGCGCGCCACCGCTGCCGCATGGTTGCCCGACGAATGGGTGGCGACGCCCTTCGCGGCGGCCGCATCCGAAAGCGAGAGCACCGCGTTGGTCGCGCCGCGCGCCTTGAAGGCGCCGATGTGCTGCAGGTTCTCGCACTTGAAGAAGAGCTGCGCGCCGGCCGCCTCGTCCAGCAGGTCGCTGGTCAGCACCGGCGTGCGGCGCACGAAGGGCGCAATGCGGGCTTGCGCGGCCTCGATATCGGCGAGGGTGATCAGAGTACTGGCGGACAAGGGCGACTCGCTGTCTTCCGTCAGGCCTCTAGGCTATTCGCGGGGCCGGTTCCATGACGTCGCGGAGCCGGCAGGCTGGGGCCGGCCCGACCATCTCGGTGATCCTGCTGGCGGGCGCGACCTACGTGTCGGCGCCGGCGGCGCTCGTGCGCGGCGACGTGGCCGAAGTCATCCCGCTGGTCGGCGCGTTCGACACGCTCGCGGCCGGGTTCGCCGACGCCGTCGCGCGGGCCACGGGCGATCTCGTCTTCCCCGTCACGCCGGATGGCGTCCCGCCGGAGGCGGCCTGGCCGGCGCTGGCGGCGGCGGCGGACGCCAACCCGGACGCCGGCGCGTTCCGGCTGCGGGCGCGCGGGCTGGCGGCGGAGCGCGCCTGGCGCGGACGCCGCTGCCGCGCCCACGAGCGCAACCTCGAGTGCCTGCGCTTCGCCCACCTCATCCCGCCGGGCGCGCTGGCCGCCCGCCGGCGGGTGATCGACGCGGCGGCCGACGGCCTCGCGCCGGGCTTAGGCGCCGACTGGTGGCGCGCGCTGACGCGGCGGATCGCGGCGACGACCCGCGTCGCCGACGTCGAGGCGACGGTCACACGCACCGCGCGCCTGCCCGCCGAGCCGGCCTGCCCGAGTTTCGCCCCGCGCCTGGGCGCCGTCGACGTGCTGGTGCTCGGCCAGATCGAGGTCTCGGCCAGTCTCTACTTCGACTTCCTGGAGTCCGCGCCGGACGTCACGGTCGGCTTCCGCGCCTTCACCAGCCTCGAGATCGACGCGCCGCACCTCGCCGAGGCCGGCCTGGTGGTGCTGGTGCGCACGCTGCACCGGTTCTGGGACGAGGGCGTGATCGAATTCCTCCGCGCCGCAGGCGTGCCGTTCGTCTGGTTCACCGACGACAACTTCCTGGCCCTGCGCGCGGAGGGCGACGCCTCCGCCTTCTACGCCGCCGCCCGCATGCGCCGGGCGCTGGCGGGGGCGGCGGCGGTCTGGTGCTCGACCGAGCGGCTGGCCGAGGCGCACCGGCCGCTGCATCCGGACGTGAAGGTCTGGGGGCCGGTGCTGGATCCGCTGCTCCGCAATGCATCGCCGCCGGCCGATGGGCCGCTCACCGTCGTGCTGCCGGGCGGCGACTTCCGCGCCTCCGGGCTGGCGGGCGAGCCGACCCAGCGGCTCAGGGCCATGGCCGAGGCCGAGCCGGTCCGCCTGGTCGCCACCGCGGCGGCCGCCAAGGCGCTCGCGCCCGAGCTCGGCGCGGCTGAGATCGTGGTGCTGCCGCAGGAGCGCTCGTTCCGTCAGTTCGTGCGGCGCTGGATGAGCTTCGGACCCGACATCCTGCTGCACCCGGCCGGCGCCACCGCCAACGCCCCGTTCAAATGCCCCACCGCGGTGGTCGTCGCCGGCTACCTCGGCGCGGCGCCGGTGGTGGCCGACGAGCCGGCATACGATGGCTGGGGCGAGAACGAGGGCGTGCTGCGGCTGGGCGACGACGCCATGGGTCTGATCCGCGCCGCCTCGGGCGTCCGCAAGGCCGACTGGCGCGCCGACATGGGGGAGCGGCTGGACCGGGCGCTGGCGCGGCGGTTCGGCGGCAAGGGACGCGAGCTGGTGATCCGCGCGGCCGTGGCGGACGCCGGCGAGGCGTCGCGGCGCGGGGCGGCCCAGGTGCTGGGCTCGCCCGCGTTCAGGCGCCGGCGCTGGGCGCTGCGCCTGGCGCGCTGGACCCGCGCGCTACGAAGGTAGCCCGTCCAGGATGAGATCGGCGGCGTGCTCCAGGCCGCTGTAGAGGGCGGGGTTGCTCGCGTAGCGACGGGCGGCGGCCGACCAGCGCGCCAACACGTCCGGCGAGGCGCCGCGCAGCGCCGCCGTCAGCGCCTCGACCCGGAACGGCTCGGTCAGGACCACGCCGGCGTCGGCGGCCACGACATGCTCGCCAAAGCCGCAGACCGCGGTGGTGATCACCGGAACGCCGTTCGCCATCGCCTCGAGGATCACCCCGCCGGTGACGTCGGCGCGCGCCGGGTGGACGAGGATGTCGGCCGCCGCCATCGCCCGGGCGAAGCCGACGCCGCCGAGGAAGCCGAGCAGCACGACCTGCGGCCAGACGCCGAGCCGCTCGGCCAGGCGCTCGGCCTCGCCGGCCGCGCGGCTCGTCGGGTCGAAGCCGCAGACCAGCAGGCGCGCGTCGGGGAAGGCGGCCAGCGCCCTGAGCGCGCGGTCGAGGCCCTTGGTGTTCGGCTGCAGGCCGATCCAGAGCCAGACTGTCGCCTGCCGCGGCAGGCCGAGCTCGGCGCGCGCAGCGGCGCGGTCCGGCGCCGCGCCGCCGGCCACGCGGCCGCGATCGACGGTGGGCGCGAGCAGCGTCAGCCGGTCCCGCGGCGCGCCGGTGTTGGCGACGAAGCCTTCCAGCTGAGCGCTCGCCAGCAGAAGGGCGCGGCCGAGGCGCCCGGGGCTAAACGCCGCCCGCTCGAGCCGCGCATATGCCGCATAGCGCGGCAGCCAGCGCTTCGGCCAGGGCGGACCGGCGCGGCTGGGGTCGGCGCAGAAGATCACGTTGAAGCCTGGGATGGCGTGGAAGGCGACGGTGACATCGAACCGCCCGGCGACGGCCCGGACGGCGTCCTCGGCGAAGGCGGCGAGGCGCCCATGATTGGTCCGCCCCCGGACGGGCAGAAGCTCGATCGGCAGGTCGGAGTCCGGCGACGGCCGAGTGGTGACCACCGTCACGTCGCATCCGCGCTCGCGCAGCAGCGCCCCGAGGCGCAGGCAGTGCTGTTCGAGGCCACCAGCCGGGACCAGCCTGAAGATGACGAGGGCGACTCGGGGCCTGTCCACACCCGGATCTGGCATCTAGCGGCGCCGGCGGATCTGGTGCTCGTAGGCGAGGGCAGCCTGGAGGCTGGTGCGCTGGGGCCGCCAGCCCAGCAGCTCGGCCGCCTTGTCCACGCAGGCCAGCGACTGCGACAGCTCGCCGGCCCGCGCCGGCGCCGCCTCAGCGTTCACCGCGTCGGCGCCGGCGACTTCGCGCGCCACGTCGATGACGTCCCTGACCGTCGTCGCCACGCCCGACCCGATGTTGACCGACGCATGGCGCCATTCGCGCCTCTGCAGCGCCAGCACGAAAGCGCGTGCGGCGTCACGTACGTCGAGATAGTCGCGGCTGGCCGTGCCGTCCTTGGTCGCATGGGTCTCGCCATAGACGATCACCTTGTCCCGCCGCCCGGCCATGGCCTCGGTCACAACGGCGAAGAGGCCGCCGCTCTGTGGCACGACGCCGACCGTCGGCTCGCCACCGATAAGGTTGAACATACGCAGCGACAGCGAATCCATGCCGCCCGCAGCACAGACGTCGGCCACGATCCGCTCGCCCATCATCTTGCACCAGCCGTAGGGATTCTTCGGAGCGAGGACCTCTTCCTCCCGTATCGGCAGGCGCGCGTCCGGTCCATACACCGCCGCCGAGCTGGCGAACACGAACCGCCGCGCCGTGAGCCTTTGCGCCAGCTCGAGCGCGCTCAGCGTCGCAACGCTGTTCAGCTCGTAGTAACGCGCCGGACGCCGCACCGAGTCGTCGACCTCGATCAGGGCCGCGAGATGGATCACCGCGTCGGCGCGCCGGAGGACGGCGGCCTCGGCCGACCAGTCGCCCAAACGCCCCAGATCGACCTGCAGGAACTCCTCGCCGCGGAAGAGCTCGCGCCGAACGCCGGGAGTCGCGATATCGATCGTCGCCACTTGATGCCCCGCTTCCAGCAGGGCGTGCGCGACATGGCTGCCGACGTAACCCAGGCCGCCGGTGACGATCACCCGGATGGGTCTCGACCCGCCAGCCGCCGAACCCGGGCGCCGGCCCCTTGTTGTCGTCATCCCCCACCCCCCCCGCTCGCGGCCCCCGCGACGGCTCAAATCCGGTCGTCTAGCCTCGCCTCTGCGGCGACATGCGAAAAGCCCGTCAGCACGCGACCGATCACCGCCCCGATCTCCACTTCGTCGCCGATCCGGCGGCCCTCGACCAACGCCGCCAGCTCGTCCATCGCCGCGTCCAGCGCCTGCGGATCGACCGGGGCCGGCTGCAGCGCCTCCAGCGCGGCGAAGTTCAGCGGCTCGACGCGCTCGCCGCGGCCGCGGAACACCTCGACCTCCTTCTCGCCGGCGGTGTCGCGCGGCGTCAGCAGCACCGGCCAGGCCTCGCCGCCGCGCCCGGCCAGCGCCTGCGCCTCGGCGGCGTCCTCGACGAACACCGCGCGTTTGCCGCGGGTCCGCAGGAATGCGGCGGCGGTCTCGGCCAGCTCCACGGCCCCCGACGCCGGATCGAACTTCGGGATCGCCACGCGCCCGGTCCCGCAGGCGAGCTGGGCGAGCAGGCAGATGCGCGCGGCGTCGCGGGCGGCGATGAAGTAGCGGCGCGTATCCTTCGGCGCCGCCAGCGCCTGGCCGGCGTCGAAGCGCTGGATGTAGCTCTCCAGCAGGCTGCCGCTGGAATAGGCGACGTTGGCGAAGCGCGCCGCAGTGGCGATCGGCGCGCCGGGCCCCTCGGCCGCCGCGAACGCGACGGCCTCCAGGAGCAGCTTGGTCGCGCCCATGAAGCTCGCGGGGTCGGCAGCCTTGTCGGTGGAGACCACGAAGTGACGCCGCGCCAGGCCCTTTGCCGCCAGATGCCGCGCGAAGCGCCGCTGGCGCACCACGTTCACGTCGATCATGTGCAGCAGCGTGAATCGGTTCTTCTCCGAGCGGACGTGCTTCACCGCCGCGAAGTTGAGCACGAGGTCGAACGGTCCTGCCGCCTCGGCCAGCGCCAGACCCGGCCAGGCGGCGAAGTCGAGCGCGTTGAAGCCGATCTCGGCGCCTCGGCCCGAGGTCGTCGCCTCGCGGCTGCGGATGTCGCGCGCCAGCCGCGCCAGGCCGTTCTCGTCGATGTCGACCAGCTCGAGCCGCGCGGGCTTAAGCTCCAGCAGCTGGCGCACCGCCGCCGCGCCGATCGTGCCGGCCGCGCCGACCACCAGCACCGACGCGCCGGCGAGCTGTCCCACGATCTCCGCGCGCCGCGCAGCCCAGTCGCCCGCCAGCGCCTCGGAGAAGGCGGTCGGGCCCAGGCCCTCGGCCTCAAGCGCCGGATCGAGCATCGGCCGCTTCCCCAAGATCAGCGTCTCTAGGATCAGCGTTTCCCGCCGCTGCTAGCAGCCAGGCCGTCGCGCGCCGCGTCACCGCGGCGAGGTCGCTGCTCGGCCGCAAGCCCAGCAGCGCTTCGCACTTGGCCGGATCGCCGACCGACCAGGCGAGCTCGGGCGCGGCGGCCGGCGGCGGCGCCTCCTCGACCACCACGGCGCCGCCGGTCTGGGCGGCCACGGCGCCGAGCAGCGCCTGCGCGGTGCGCCCGACGCCGGTGCAGACGTTGATCGCCTCGCCCCAGGCGCCGCGCTCGATCACCCGCTCGACCGCCGTCAGCACGTCCTCGATGTCGACGAAGTCGCGCACCGCGGTCAGCGGCCCCATCCTGATGCGCCAGGGCGGCGGGCCAGCCGCGGCCGCGGCGGCGGCGCGGCGCAGGAAGGTCGCGAACACCTGCTCGCCCTGCGGCGCCGGCGCCACGACGTTGAAGATCCTGAGCGCCGTCACCCGAAAGCCGAGCCGTTGCGCCGCCGCGAAGGCCGCGGTCTCGGCGGCCTGCTTCGATCGCCCATAGGGCTCGCACGGCGAGCAGGGATCGCTCTCCTTCCAGGGCCTCGGCTCGGCCGGGGCGCCGTATTGCGCGGCCGAGCCCATCAGCACCAGCCCGGCGCCCGGCGACGTCTCGCCGATCGCCTCGGCGAGGTTGGCGGTGGCGACGGCGTTGTCGGCCATGAGCTCGCCGGGCTTGCCCGCCGTGCGGCCGGCGGCGTGCACCACGACGTCCGGCCGGACCTCGGCGAGCACGCGGGCGAGGGCGGCCTTATCGTGCAGGTCGACCGCGAAGGCGCGCGGGAAGTCGGGCGGCGCGGCGCGACCGAGCGCGGTCAGCTCGACGTCGCTGCGGCTGGCGAACCGCCGCGCCAGCGCCGGGCCGAGGAATCCCCCCGCGCCGGTGACCATCACCCGGATCACGCCGCCGCCCGTGTCATCGCCTGGCCCGGCTCATGACGGCAGGAAACGGCCCGGATCGGCCTCGAAGTCGCGGGTCGCGGCCTCGTAGTGGTCGAGCCGGCCGATGTCCTTCCAGTAGGCGTCGGCGCGGTGGCAGACCACCTTGCCGCCCGCCGCCATCGCCGCGCGGATCAGGTCCGGCATGTCGAACGCGCCGGCCGGCGGGACCAGCGGCAGCACGCGGCGCGAGAGCACATAGACGCCGGAGCTGACGTGGTAGCCGCGACGCGGCTTCTCCAGGTACTCGGTGAGCGCGCCGCCTTCGTCGATCGAGACCACGCCGTAGTCGATCTGCTCGTCCACCCACGGCGTGAACAGCGTCGCCATCGCGCCGGCCTGGCGATGCGCGGCGGCCATCGCGGGGAAGTCGAGATCGGTCAGCGTGTCGCCGTTGACCACGAAGAAGTCGTCGCTCAACCCGTCGATGGCGCGAAGCCCGCCCGCGGTGCCCAGCGGCTCGGGCTCGATGCGCGGCTCGATGGCCACGCCCCAGCGCGCGCCGTCGCCCAGGAACGCCTGCATCAGCGGCGCGAGGTAGCCGAGGCAGACGAAGACGCGCGCCACGCCCGCCGCGGCCAGCTGGGCGATCAGGATGTCGATGATCGGCCGCTCGCCGAGCGGCAGCAGCGGCTTGGGCACGGTGACGGTGAGCGGCGCGAGCCGGGTCCCCCTGCCGCCGGCCAGCAGTACGGCGTCCATCGCGGTCATCGGAAGGCGAACGCGAGCCTCTCGTCAGCCAAAGCGCGCGCGAGACATAGGCCAAGGCGCTCAGCGGGGCCAGCGCCTCGCTAGCCGAGCAGCTTGTCGATCAGCTTCAGCAGCGTGTCGTGGTCGACGGGCTTTTCCAGCGCAGCGTCGGCGCCCATGGCCCTGGCGGCGCGCAGCAGCAGGTTGGGCTCCAGCCCCCGCGACCCGGCCGAGACCGCGATCAGCTTGACGCCCGGCCAGCGGCCGCGCAGGTCGCGGATCGTCTCGATGCCGTCGCGCTCTGGCATCAGCATGTCGACCACCGCCAGGCTCGGCGCCGGCTCGGGTGGGATCTTCGTCGCCTCGACGCCATTTTCGGCGACCGAGACCTCGTGGCCTGCCTGGACCAGGACCTCGCGGAGAATCTCCCGGAAAAGCGGGTCGTCGTCGATCACGAGCACATGCGCCATCGCGCCGCCGGTCCCCCTCGATTTCGCAGCCTACCCAATATGGACCGGCGCCAGCCGCTTGACCAAGCGGGGTCGCTGAAGGCCCGCGGATCGGGGCCGCGGCGCCCGACCTCATCGGCTTGCCCGGAACCATTTGAGGCGCCAAAGGTCTCGGGCCCTGGGAGTTCATGGACTCGAGCACGCGCGCCCAGAAAAAGGCCGGCCGCGTCTCGCCTGAGAAATCTTGGTGGCCCGGCTCGGTACTAGTTGGAGCGCGTTCGGCGCGCCTTGAGCGCCCGCCGCAGCAGAGGATCTTGGTGAATGGGGACACCCCGACGGTTCCGCTGGGGATTTGTCGTACTCGGCATCGTGCTCATCGCGCTCATCGCTTGGCTCGCGCAGTGCCAGAAGCCGACGAAGCCCAAGGGGCCGCCGCCGGTGGCCGTGACCGTGGCCCCGGTAACCGTCCAGGACGTCGCGACCTCGATCAGCGAGCTCGGCGCGGCGCAGGCCTGGCAGGGCGTGCTCATCAACCCGCAGATCAGCGGCCGGCTCGATCTACGTCGCCCGCGAAGGCGACGACGTCCGCCAGGGCGCGCTGCTCGTCGAGATCGACTGCGGACCCTACAAGGCGGCGCTGACCCAGGCCGCAGGGGGCGCTGCGGCGCGACCAGGCGATCCTGGCCGGCGCCCAGCGTAACCTCGCGCGCTATCCAGACAGCTGCTGACCCAGAACTCCATCGCCCGGCAGACCGCGGAGGACCAGGAAGCCACCGTCAAGCAGGACGAGGGCACGGTGCTCGCGGACCAGGGCGCGGTCGCCGCCGCCCAGGTGAACGTCCGCTACTGCCGCATCTCCTCGCCGGTCAGCGGCCGCGTCGGCGTGCGGCTGGTCGACCCCGGCAACGTCGTCACCACGCGGCCTCACCACCGGCATCGTCAGCGTCAACCAGATCCAGCCGATCGCGGTGCCGTTCACCGTGCCGCAGGGCGACTTCCAGCGGCTGTCGGCGGTCTCCGGCGGGTTCAGCCGTCCGCTGGTCGCCGAGGCGCTGAGCCAGGAGACCGGCGCCGACCTCGGCTCCGGCGAGCTGATCGTCGCCGACAACCACGTCGACCCGGCCACCGGCACCGTGCAGCTGAAGGCGCGCTTTGCGAACGACGCGCGGCTGCTGTGGCCGGGCCAGTTCGTCAACGTGAGGCTGACCGCTGCAGACGCTGCGCAATGCCATCACCGTGCCGAGCGCCGCGGTGAACCAGGGGCCGAACGGCGCCTTCGTCTACGTGGTCGGGCCGGGCGACAAGGCGGTCAACCAGCCGGTCAACGTCGTGGCTGTCGAAGGCGCGATCGTCGGTGATCCAAGGCGGCCTGAAGCCCGGCCAGCGGTGGTCACCGACGGCCAGATGTCACTGAAGCGAGGCTCGCCGGTCTCGTACGGCCAGCACGGCGGCGGCGGACCGGGCGGAAGCGGCCAGGGCCAAGGCCACGGCGGCCATGGACGTGGCGGCGGTCAGGGCGGCCGGGGGCCTGGCGGCGCGGGCGCCGGCGCATGAACATCTCGGCCCCGTTCATCCGTCGGCCGATCGCCACCTCGCTGATCGCCGCCGCCTTCCTGGTGTTCGGCATCGTCGGCTTCTTGAACCTGCCGGTGGCGGCGTTGCCGCGAAGTGGACTTTCCGACCATCCAGGTGAGCGCCAGCCTGCCGGGCGCGAGCCCCGAGACGACGGCGTCGAACATCGCCCAGCCGCTAGAGCGGCAGTTCTCGCAGATCCCCGGCGTCACCGAGATGACCTCGGTGAGCTCGCTGGGCTCGACCAACATCACCATTCAGTTCGAGCTGTCGCGCAACATCGACCCGGCCGAGGAGGACGTGCAGACGGCGATCAACGCCGCCAGCGGGCAGCTGCCCACCAACCTCCCGTCGGCGCCGCGGCTGCGCAAGGTCAACCCGGCCGACGCGCCGATCATGATCATTGGTCTGACGTCCGATACCCTGCCGCTGGCGACGGTCGACGACTACGCCGAGAACGTTATCAGCCAGCAGATCTCGCGCATCGACGGCGTGGGCCAGGTGTTCGTCGGCGGTCAGCAAAAGCCGGCCGTCCGCATCCAGGTCGATCCGCGCAAGGTGGCGGCGCTCGGGCTGCAGCTCGACCAGATCCGCTCGGTCATCGCCGCTCAGACCGTCAACGCGCCGAAGGGCAACATCAACGGCCCGCTGAAGAACTACAACATCTACGCCAACGACCAGATCCTGAACGCCGCGCCATGGAAGGACCAGGTGGTCGGCTACCACAACGGCGCCGCCGTCACGCTCGGCGAAATCGGGCAGGTGACGCAGAGCGTCGAGAACACCCAGGCCGGCGCGTGGATGTATCCGGGCGCGGCGAACACCGACCACAACCTGGTCCCCGGCCGGGCCGTGCTGCTGATCGTCTTCAAGCAGCCGGGCGCCAACGTCATCCAGACCGTCGACCGCATCGACAAGGCGCTGCCGGGGCTGGAGGCCGACATCCCGCCGGCGGTCAACGTCAGCATCCTCGCCGACCGCACGCAGACCATCCGCGCCTCGGTGCGCGACGTGGAGATCACCCTGCTTGATCACCGTCGCGCTGGTGGTGGTGGTGATCTTCATGTTCCTGCGCGACGTGCGCGCCACGCTGATCCCCAGCGCCATCATCCCGGTCTGCCTGCTCTCGACCTGCGCGGTGATGCTGGCGCTGCACTTCAGCCTCGACAACCTCTCGCTGATGGCGATGACCATCGCCGTCGGCTTCGTGGTCGACGACGCCATCGTCATGGAGGAGGTGATCTGGAAACGGATCGAGCACGGCGAGCGGCCGTTCGACGCGGCGCTGCAGGGGTCCGGCGAGATCGGCTTCACCATCCTCACCATCTCGATCTCGCTGATCGCGGTGTTCACGCCGCTGGTCTTCATGGGCGGCGTGGTCGGGAGGCTGATGCAGGAGTTCGCGCTGACGCTCAGCGCCGCGGTGCTGGTCTCGATCGCAATGTCGCTGACCCTGACGCCGATGCTGGCGGGGCATTTCCTGCAGCAGCCGAAGCCGGCTAGCAATCCGGTCACCCGCTCGCTGGAGCGCGGGTTCATCCGGCTGGAGCGCAGCTACGCGCGCTCGCTCGACGTGGTGCTGCGGCACACCGGCGTCACCTTCGTGGTGTTCCTGGCCACGATGGCGCTGGCGGTCTTCCTTTACACGACCGTGCCGACCGGCTTCTTCCCGCAGCAGGACACCGGCTTCATCCAGGGCGTCGTGCTGACCTCGCAGGACGCCTCGTTCGACAAGATCTCGGGCAAGATCCAACAGGTGGCGAAGATCATCTGCGAGGACCCGGACGTCGATGGGGTCGGCTTCTTCCTCGGCTCCGGCAACTCCAGCCAGGCCAATCTCAACATCAGCCTCAGGACCCGGGACGCCGGGCGCAAACGCAACGCGACCCAGATCATCAACGAGCTGCGGCCGAAGCTGGGCCATCTGGTCGGGGTGCGCGCGCTGCTGCAGGCGGCGCAGGACATCCGTGTCGGCGGCCGCCCGGGCCAGGCGCAATACCAGTACACGCTGAGCGATCCTGACCTGCACGAGCTGGACTCATGGGGGCCGAAGCTGGTCGGCGCCATGCAGCAGCTGCCGCAGCTGGTCGACGTCAGCTCCGACCAGCAGTCGCAGGGCGCGGCGGTCAACCTGACCATCGACCGGGCGGCGGCGTCCAGGTTCGGCATCGCGCCGTCCGACATCGACTCGGCCATCTACAACATCGTCGGCCAGCGCCAGGTGGCGCAGTACTTCACGCAGGTGAACAGCTACCACGTGGTGATGGAAGGGCCGCCGGCGCTGCAGGCCAGCCCCAAGATGTTCGACGACGTCTACGTGCTCTCGCCGCTGACCGGCAAGACGGTGCCGCTGTCACTGTTCGTGCGCGTCGACCCCGACGCCACCTCGAGCCTGACGATCAGCCACCAGAGCTCGTTCCCGGCCACCACCATCTCGTTCAACCTGGCGCCCGGCGTCTCGCTCGGCGAGGCGACCAAGACGGTCCAGGCGGCGCGCGACAAGCTGGGCGCGCCACTCAGCCTGACCGGCTCGTTCCAGGGCACGGCGGCGGCCTTCCAGGAGTCGCTGGCGTCGGAGCCGATCCTGATCGCCGCAGCGCTGCTGGCGGTCTACATCATCCTGGGCATCCTCTACGAAAGCTACATCCACCCGCTCACCATCCTCTCGACGCTGCCGTCGGCCGGCGTCGGCGCGCTGCTGGCGCTGCTGGCGGCCGGTCAGGACCTCAACGTGATCGGCATCATCGCGATCATTCTCCTGATCGGGATCGTGAAGAAGAACGGCATCATGATCGTCGACGTGGCGCTGCGGCTGGAGCGCGAGCACGGCATGAGCGCCCGGGACGCGGTGCGCGAGGCCTCCCACCAGCGACTGCGGCCGATCCTGATGACCACCGCCGCGCCATGCTGGGGGGCATGCCGATGGTGCTGGGGCAGGGCACCGGCTCGGAGTTCCGCCAGCCGCTCGGCTGGGCGATCATCGGCGGCCTCACCGTCTCGCAGGTGATGACCCTCTTCACCACGCCGGTGATCTACATCTACCTCGACCGCGTCCGCCGCCGCATCGAGCCCGGCCCGCAGGAAGACCACGGCCCGCAAGCGGAGCCGGTGCGCTAGGGGTCAGCGGAATGGCTGGGGCCTTGCGCCCCCTCCACCACCGCGCTCCGCGCGGCGGTCCGCCTCCCCCGTCCCGCTTCGCTGCACGGGGCAGGAAGGGTCCGATGACGCCGCGTCTTTCCTGCCCCGCGAAGCGGGGGAGGGGGACCGCCCGCCGCAGGCGGGTGGTGGAGGGGGCGCAGGGCCGCATCATTCGTGCTCAGGTTATCCGCACCCCGCCACGCCGGCGGCGGCCAGCAGGGCGGGGCGGTTCTGGCGGAGGTCGCGGCCGTCGCGGCGGGCCGGGTAGGGCTGATCGCCCTTCAGGCCGCGCCAGAGCGCCCGGTTGAAGCGCGGCGTGTCGAGCCGATCCTCCTGGCTGAAGTCCTGGCCGGCCATCGCCGCGGCCCAGTAGGTCGACGCGCGCGGCGAGGCGGCCGGGCAGGCGGCCTCCGCGGCGCTCGGCGGCGGCAGCGGCAGCTGGGTGGTGCGCAGCACCGCCGGGACCTGGGCGGTGAAGCTCCAGTCCGCGCCTGTCGGTATCGAACACGTCCGCCATCGGCGCGGCCAGCGCGTCGTTCAGGCCCATCGGCTGCAGCCCGAGCACAGCCTCGATGGTCCGCATCATGTTGACCGTGGTGTAGCGCGCCGAGACCACCGCGCCGTGCTTCACGTACGGCCCGGCCACGAAGGCGATCGAGCGGTGCGCGTCGACGTGGTCGGGGCCGTCCTGGGCGTCGTCCTCGATGATGAAGATCAGCGTGTCCTTGGCGAGGGGGCTTGCCGCCACCTTCTGGATCAGCAGGCCCACGGCGTAGTCGTTGTCGGCAAGCTCGGTCTCCACCGAGTCCACCCCGTCGAGCCCTTGCCGCGAACGCGCCGGTGTGGTCGTGCGGCAGGCGCACCAGCATCAGCGTCGGCGCCTCGCCCTTGGCGACGAAGCCGTCGAACTCCCGCTCCCACTCCTTGAAGCGCCAGTAGTCGGCCAGCGCCTGGTTGAAGCCGCAGAAATAGGGATCGGTCACCGGCATGAGGGCCGCCTTGTCGACGTAGAACACGATGTGGCCGGTCTTCCACGGCTCGCGCTCCAGCGGGATCTGGTAGGCCCCGGTGGCCGCCTCGTAGCGGGTCAGGTCGCCGAAGAAGCCGTAGTTGCGGACCGACACGCCGGCGCGCAGCGCCGCGTCCCAGATGTAGCCGCGGCCCTCCTCGTCGTCCGGACCGTCCGGCGCGGCCACGTCGCGGGTTCCCGGCAGCACGTTCGGGTCGGCGGGCGAGAGCGGATTGGCCTGCCGGCGCTCGTCCGAGGTGGCGTAGCCGACGTTGACGTTCCGGTTGGCGCCCTCCTGGTCGTACTGCAGGCCGCGGTCGGCGTAGTTCACCGGCGCCTCGCGCTCGGTCCAGTCGTTGGTGCGCGCCGCGGTGGTCCAGTCCCAGCCGGTGTTGCTGCTCTCGCCGCTATCGTAGAAGGCGTCGAGGTCGACGAACTGGCGCGCCAGCGCGTGCTGGTTCGGCGTCATCGCCCGGCCGAAGATGGCGAGCTTCGGATCGCCGTCGCCCACTTCGAGATCGCCCAGCACCTGATCGTAGGTGCGGTTCTCCTTCACGATGTAGATCACGTGGCGGATGTGGGCCCGCAGGAACGCCATCGTCTGCGCGCCCTCGCCGGCGTGCGAGCGGGCGGCGTAGCGGTTGTTGGCCTCGACCTGGCGGGTCAGGCTGGCGAGCGCGGCGGGCGCGGGCGGCGCGAGCGTCAGGAAGCCGGCCTTCTCCAGCTGCCAGACGTACTGGTTCGCGGCCCTGCAGGCGTCGTCGTGGTGCGGATCGACGCCGAGGTTGACGCGGCACGCCTCGGGGACCGGGCCGGCGTTGCTCTTGCCGTTGACCACGAAGAGCCGCCGTCCGTCCGGCCGCACCGCCACAGCGGTCGGATACCAGCCGGTCGGGATGAGGCCGACCACGTGGCTCGCCGACGGCTGCGGCGCAAGCCGGATCACCGCCACGGCGTTGGCGCCGCCGTTGGTGGCGTAGAGCGTGCGCCCGTCGCCGGCGATGGCGAGGCCGTTCACGCCGGCGCCGCCGAGCCGCGCCAGCGCCGGCGGCGCGCCGGGACCGAGCGCGGCGTGGAACGCGCCCAGCGGGCGGCCGTCGCGGGCGTCCAGCACGGCGACGCGGTCGGCGTTGTCGAGCGCCGCATAGAGGCGCGTTCCGCGCGCCGCGAAGGCCACCGGCTGGCCGCCGACGGCGGTGCGGCCGGCCACCGTCAGACCGTGATCGGTCACGTCGAGGGCGATGATCTCGCGGTCGCGCTCGCTGGCGACGAACGCGCGGGTCGGCGAGGTCCAGATCACGGCGCGCGGGTAGCTGCCGCCCGGCGTCCCGGCTCTCGCCGGATCGATCACGCCCGGCCGCAGGTCCTGCTCAGTCAGGTCGCCGGTGGCGAGGTCGATCAGCGCTCACCGAGTCGTTGTTGACGTTCACGACCAGCAACCGCCGCCGGTCCGGACTCACCGCCAGCGCGCCGGCCTCCGGCTTGACGGCGAGACCGACGCCCGCCGCGTGGCCGAGCTTGAACGTGCGGGTCGGCCGAAACCCTTCCTCGCTCCTGCCGTACTCGTAGACGCACGTCGTCGACCCCGCCCGAGACGTAGAACCGCTGGTCCGAGCCATCCCAGGCGACGCCCAGGAAGGTGTTCGGCACCGGGATCACCTGGCGCTGCACGGGCCGCGCGCCCGAGACGTCGAAGACGAACACGTACTCCTGCGACATCGCCGGGACCGGCTTGCCGTCGGCGCCGAAGTAGAGGTTGTAGCCGCTGGTCAGGACCAGCAGCGTGCCCCCGTCAGGCGACAGCGCCACGGCCGAAGCCTGGCCGGCGGTCCAGCTCGGGTCCCCGGCCAGGTGCGGGTTCAACGGCTCGAAGATCGCGCCGGGCGCCGCGCGGGGCGTGATGAACTGGCCGGTGGGGGTGAACTGCGGCGGCTCCGCGAATGCCACGCCCGCGGCCAAGCCAAGGGCCAGCACGGCGCCGAACGCCCAACCGATCAGCCCCATGCGCGTCCGGCCCCCAAGATCACCGACAGTGTCGACCCTACCCTGGCCGGCTTTGACGACGATCATGTGTCAGTGGCCGGCGCGGGCGCAATCAAGCTCAGCCGCGACAGCGCAGCCCTTCGACCTGGCGCGGCGGAGGGCCTATGAAGGCCGCACCGTGAGCGATTCCGCCGCCTTTGCCGATGCGCCGCCACCGACCGCGCGCCCCGCCCGAGCCCGGGCGCCCAAGTCCTGGGCCGGAGCTCAGCGTCGTCGCGCCCACCTTCAACGAGCGCGCGAACGTCGAGCGGCTGGTCGGCAAGCTGGCGGCGACGCTCACCGGCGTCGCCTGGGAAGTGATCTTCGTCGACGACAACTCGCCGGACGGCACCGCCGCGCTGGTGAAGGACATCGCCGCCCGCGACGGGCGGGTGCGCTGCATCCGCCGGGTTGGCCGGCGCGGCCTCGCTGGCGCGGTGATCGAGGGCGCGCTCGCCAGCGCGGCGCCCTACGTGGCGGTGATCGACGCCGACATGCAGCACGACGAGACGCTGCTGCCCCGGATGCTCTCGGTGCTGCGCGGCGGCGAGACTGACCTCGTGGTCGGCAGCCGCTACCTCGAAGCGGCCGGGCTCGCCGAGGGGCTGTCGCGGGTCCGCAAGGCCGGCAGCCGGCTCGCCACCGCGCTGGGCAGGAAGGCGCTGAAGGCCGATGTCTCCGACCCGGTCAGCGGCTTCTTCATGATCCGCCGCGAGGCGGTCGAGCGGGTGGCCGAACGCCTCGAGCCGGGCGGCTTCAAGATCCTCTTCGACCTCATCGCCTCGCAGGACGCGCCGCTGCGCATCAAGGAGCTGCCCTACGCCTTCCAGGCCCGCGAGGCCGGCGAGAGCAAGATGGGCGGCCGGGTGGCGCTCGAGTACCTCGGCCTGGTCGCGGCCAAGCTCTCCGGCGACCTGATCTCGCCGCGGATGGTGTTCTTCGGCCTCGTGGGCCTCTCCGGCGTCGCCGTGCACATGGGCGTGCTGTCGCTCGCCCACCTCGTGATGGCGCGCTTCGCCTATGCGCAGGCGCTGGCCGCGCTGACGGCGATGACCTCCAACTACTTCGTCAACAACGCCGTCACCTATCGCGACCGGCGGCTGAAGGGCTGGCGGCTGGCGGGCGGCTACCTGCGCTTCTGCCTGCTCTGTTCGGTGGGACTGGCGGCCAACGTCGCCGTCGGCGGCGAGCTGCAACGCGCACGGCGTGCCGTGGGCGGCGGCCGGACTGATCGGCGCCGGCTGCGGCGCCGTGTGGAACTATGTCAGCACCTACCTGGGCGTCTGGTAAGGCGCGCCGCGCTGCCCCCAGCGCTTCGGGCCGTCTCGCCCCGCGTCGTGCTCGCCGCGGTGGTGGCCGCGACGCTGGCGGTGCGGCTCGTGGCCGGCGCCCTGGGGCCTTTGAGCGAAGACGAGGCCTACTACCGGCTCTGGTCGCTGCGGCCGGCGCTGGGCTACTTCGACCATCCGCCGATGATCGCCTGGTGGGTCTGGGCCGGCCGCCAGATCGCCGGCGACAATCCGCTCGGCGTGCGCCTGCTGCCGATCCTGGCGGCGTCGCTGACCACGCTGCTCACCTTCGACCTTGCCCGCACGCTGGGCTTCGGCGAGCGGATCGCGGCGCGGGCCGGCGTCTGGCTGAACGCCACCGTGCTGCTGGGGCTCGGCGGCCAGCTCGCCGTGCCGGACGCGCCGAACGCGCTCTTCTGGACCGCGGCGCTCTGCTGCGCGTTCCGGGCGCAGTCCGGCCGGCCGGCCTGGTGGCTTGGCGCTGGCGTCATGGCGGGGCTCGACTGCCTCTCGAAATACTCGGCGCTGTTCCTGGCGCCCGGCGTGCTCGTCTGGCTGGCGCTCACCGTCGAGGGCCGGCGCACGCTGCGCACGCCCTGGCCGTGGCTCGCCGCGGCGGTCGCCGTCGTGATCTTCGCGACCAACATCGCCTGGAACGCCGACCACGGCTGGGCGACGTTCGCCAAGCAGTTCGGTCGCGTCGCGGCCGCCGGCCTGCAGCTCGGCTACCTGGCGAAGTTCCTGTTCGACCAGTTCTTCCTGCTGAACCCGCTGATCGTCGTCTTCGTGGCGCTGGCCGTGCGCCGGCGGACCGCCTGGCCGCTGCTGGCGATCGCCGCGCCGTTCGCCGCCTATCTCGTCGTGCACAGCCTGCACGACGAGGTGCAGGGCCAGTGGCCCTCGCCGCTCTATCCGATGCTGATGGTGGCCGCCGCGGCGGCCGCGGAGGGGGCGACCGGCTGGCTGGCCGCCGTGCGCACCGCCGCGGCGCCGGTCGCGCTCGCGGCCTACGCGGCCATTCTGGCGTTCATGCTGGCGCCGTCGGACGGCCGTCTGCCATTCCGCGATCCGTCGGCGAGCCTGCGCGGCTGGCCGGCGTTCGAGAGCGCGGTGGAGGCGGCGCGCGAGCAGGCCGGCGCGGCCTGGGTCGGGGCGCCCACCTACGGCATCGCCGCCCAGCTCGCCGCCTCGCCGCGCATCCGCGCCCCGTCGGTGGAGCTCTTCGAGCGCGAGCGCTTCACCTTCGAAACGCCGGCCGAACGGGCCGACTTCAGCAAGCCGGGACTGGTCGTCGTGCCGGTGCGCGGCGCTGGCGCGCGGACGCTCGAGATGTGCTTTTCCGACGTGCGGATACTGCCGGAGATCGACCGGGGCGCCGGCCGCGGCATGACCCCCTACGCGGTGCTGCGGGTCGCCGGTCCAAAACGCGACATCGAGCGGATCGGCTGCTTCCGCCCGCCGCCGGCGAAATTCTGATCGAGCCTGGCCACCGGGGGCGGCGGCGCGCGGAAGCGCCCCTGTCGCCGCGCCCGGAACTTTCCTGCTAAGGCCTAGGTTCGACGCACGCGGCCTGACCGGCCGGGCGGTGAGCGCGGGGAGCCGACCTGGCATGGCTGAGCAGGCGGACAAGGAGGGCGAGCGGCCCAAGTCCGACGCGCAAGGCAAGCGCGACGAACAGCCGAGCAAGCCCGCCCGGCCCGGCCTGTTGCGCAATCCCCTCGTGCGGGCCGCGATCGGGTTGGCGGTCGTGGTGCTGCTGGTCGGAGTCGTCGTCTGGTGGCTGGGCGCCCGCCGCTGGCAGGCGACCGACGACGCCTATGTCGACGGGCACATCGTCCACCTGGCCCCGCAGGTCGCCGGCGTCGTGGTCAGGGTCTACGTTACCGACAACGCCGAGGTCCGCGCCGGCCAGCCGCTGGCCGACATCGACCCGGCGACCTTCAGCGCCCAGTACCAGCAGGCGAGCGCGCAGGCGGCGCAGACCGAAGCGCAGATCGCTCAGCAGCGCGCGCAGGTCACGGCCGCGCAGGCGAGCTGGCAGCAGGCCGAGGCCGACGCCGCCGCGGCCGCCGCGCAGGCGCAGGAGGCCGCCGACGACCTCGTCCGCTACCGCCGCCTGCAGGCCGCCGCGCCGCAGGCGGTCTCGGCCCAGCAGCTCGACCAGGCGCTGGAAACCGCGCGCAACACCGCCGCCGAGCACGCCTCGGCGCTGAAGAAGGCGCAGAACGCCGCCGCCCAGATCCGCGTCGCGGAGGCGCAGATCAGCGCGTCCGAGGCGCAGCATGCCGCCAGCCAGGCCCAGGCCCAGCAGAGCCACATCACGCTCGGCTATACGCGGCTCGCCGCCCCGATCGACGGCCATGTCGCGCACCTCAACATCGCGACCGGCGGCTATGTGCAGCCGGGCCAGGAGCTGATGGCGATCGTGCCGGACAATCTCTGGGTCACCGCCAACTTCAAGGAGACCCAGCTCACCCTGATGCGGGTCGGCCAGCGCGCCGACGTGCGGATCGACGCCTGCAGCGGCTCGCCGCTGCGCGCCCACGTCGACTCGATCCAGCGCGGCGCCGGCCAGGCCTTCGCCCTGCTGCCGCCCGAGAACGCCACCGGCAACTTCGTCAAGGTGGTGCAGCGCGTGCCGGTCAAGCTGGTCTTCGACCATCCGCCCCGGGACTGCCCGCTCGGGCCTGGGCTCTCGGTCCAGCCCAAGGTGCTGGTGCGGCCGTGAGCGAAGCGGCGGCGCCAGCGGCGGACGGCTGGACGCCGGAGCGCTCGGCGGCCGGCCGCCACTCGCCCTGGCTGATCATCTTCGTGATCTCGATCGCCACCTTCATGGAGGTGCTCGACGTCTCGGTGGCCAACGTCGCGCTCGACCACATCGGCGGCACGCTGTCGGCCAGCTACGACGAGACCACCTGGGTGCTGACCAGCTACCTGATCGCCAACGCCATCGTCATCCCGATCTCCGGCTGGCTCTCCGACGTGATCGGCCGCAAGCGCTACTACATGCTCTCGGTGGCGCTGTTCGCGGCGTCCTCGCTGATGTGCGGGCTGGCGCCCAGCCTCACCTTCCTCGTCGTGGCGCGCGTCTTCCAGGGCATCGGCGGCGGCGGCCTGGCGCCCTCCGAGCAGGCGATGATGGTCGACACCTTCCCCCCCGCGCAGCGCGGCATGGCGTTCGCGGCCTACGGCATCGTGGTGGTCACCGGCCCGATCCTCGGCCCCACCCTCGGCGGCTGGGTCACCGACGCCTTCTCCTGGCACTGGGTGTTCCTGATCAACGTGCCGATCGGCCTGCTGTCGCTGCTCTTGGTCGGCATCCTGGTGGACGAGCCGCAGGCGCTGGAGAAGGAGCGCAAGGAGAAGCTGAAGGACGGCCTGAAGGTCGACTGGGTCGGCTTCCTGCTGGTGGCCGGCAGCCTCGGCTTCCTGGAGCTGACGCTCGACCGCGGCCAGCGCGACGACTGGTTCGACAGTCCGTTCATCACCTTCTGCGCCGTCAGTTCGGCGCTCAGCTTCATCGCGCTGGTCCCCTGGGAGCTCAGCCGCAAGGACCCGATCGTCGACCTGCGCATCATCGGCCAGCGCAACTTCGCCATCGCCTTCGTGCTGATGATGGTGACCGGGGTCGTGGTGTTCGGGACCTCGCAGTTCATCCCGCAGCTGCTGCAGCAGGTGCTGGGCTACACGGCGACCGACGCGGGCATGGCGCTGACGGTGGGGGGCCTCGCCACCGTGCTGGTGATGCCGGTCGTCGGCGCGCTCTCCAGCCGGGTCGATCCGCGGATCCTGCTGGGGATCGGACTGGTGATCCAGATCCTGGCGGTCTGGAACATGAGCCACCTCGACACGCTGATCGACTTCGGCGCCGCCTCCCGGGCCCGGCTCTACTCCGCGGTCGGGCTGCCGTTCATGTTCGTGACCATCAGCTCGCTGGCCTACGTCGGCCTCAGACCCGAGCAGAACAACCAGGCCTCCGGGCTGATCAACGTGGCGCGCAACCTCGGCGGCACGTTCGGGATCTCGCTGGTGCAGACGCTGCTGGCGCAGCGCGAGCAGTGGCACCAGGCCAGGCTCACCGAGACGCTGAACGGCTTCAACCCGCTCTACAGCCAGGCGCTCGCGAACGTCACGCGCACGCTGCAGGCGCAGGGCCTGTCGGCCGCCCAGGCGGCGCGCACGGCGCCGGGCGTGATCTACCAACAGCTCCAGAAGCAGGCCGCCATGCTATCGTTCGTCGACGCCTTCCACGCCCTGATGATCGTGATCATGGTCCTGACCCCGACGATCTTCCTGATGCGCAGCCGCCCGCCCGGCGCGCCGGCGGCGGGAGGTCATTGAGATGCCTCGGGCCCGCCAACGGATTCCCCTCGGGGGCGCCAATTGGCGCGCCGCCGCGCTCTTCGCCGCGGCAGCCGCCGCTTTCCGCCTGCACGGTCGGGCCGAACTACCAGACGCCGCAGATGCCGACGCCGCCGGCCTACCAGGAGACCGGCGCGGTTCCCGGCGCGAGCCCTGAGACGCCCGACCTCGCCCAGTGGTGGTCGCAGTTCCACGACCCGACGCTGGACAGCCTGGTGACGCGGGCGCTGGCCGGCAACCTCGACGTCGCGACCGAGGTCTCCAAGATCCGCGAGGCGCGCCAGCAGGTGATCATCGCCGGCGCCGCGGCGTTGCCGCAGATCGACGCCAGCCCCAGCGTCAACAACACCATGCTTTCCAAGAACGCCGGCTTCTCGCAGCTGGCCGGCGCGTTCACCGGCGGCGGCGGCAAGGGCGGCGGCGCGCCGGGCTCCGGCGCCGGCGGCGGCACGGTGGGAATCGGGCTGCCGGGCACGGACTTCACCACCTACAGCGCCGGCTTCGACGCCTCCTGGGAGCTCGACCTCTTCGGCCAGACCCGGCGCAGCGTCGAGGCGGCGCGCGGCCGGGTGGAGGCTGAGGTCTGGTCGCTGCACGACACCGAGGTTTCCGTCGCCTCCGAGGTCGCGGTCGACTACCTGACCCTGCGCTCGCTGCAGCGCCAGATCGACGTCGCCGAGCGCGAGGAGGCGCGCCAGCAGGAGCTGCTGGGGCTGGTCGAGGCGCGCCGGCAGGCCGGCTTTGCGACGCGGCTCGAGGTCAGCCAGCAGCAGAACCAGCTCGCCTCCGCCAGATCGCAGCGACCGACGCTGGAGGCCGAGGCGCGCGGCGAGATCCATGCGCTGGGCGTGCTGATCGGCCAGCCGCCCGAGTCGCTGTCGGCCGAGCTGACGCCGGTCCCAGGAACGCTCGCCGCGCCGCCCGCGCCGCCGCCGGCCGTGCCGGTCGGCCTGCCGTCCGAGTTGCTGCGCCGCCGGCCGGACGTGCGCGTCGCCGAGCGCAGCCTTGCCGCGGCCACCGCCGACGTCGGCGTCGCGGTCGGCGACCTCTATCCGCAGATCAACCTCACCGGCTCGGCCGACCTGATCTCGCAATCGCTGAAGAACCTCGTCTCCGGCAACTCGATCCAGACGTCGCTGACGGCCGCGCTCGTCGAGCACGTCTTCGACGGCGGCCGCATCCGGGCCAACATCAGCGCCAAGAAGGAGGCCCGCGTCCAGGCCTACCTCGCCTACCAGAAGGCGGTGCTGACCGCCCTGAAAGACGTCGAGGACGCGCTGTCGCGCTACGGCTCCGAAGAGCGCCGCAACGCCCAGCTGCGCGCGTCGGCCGAAGCGGCGCGGGTCGCCTTCGACATGGCCAACGACCGCTACAAGTCGGGCCTCTCGGACTTCATCAACGTGCTGCAGACCGAGGCGGCGCTCTACACGGCCGAAAGCCAGCTCGCCGAAAGCGACGGCCTTGTGGATCAGGACCTGGTGTCGCTCGAGAAGGCGCTCGGCGGCGGGTGGAAGGAGACGCCGGCCGCCAGGTCCTGAGTTCGCGCCACGCGGGCTGCCGCTGCGGCTTCAACGTGAAACACGCATTCGTAGCGAATGAGTTGAAATCGCGCGGGCGTTGTCTCAATCTTCGTTGCGCCGGGTGCAGGCGGCGCGCGCCTGACCGGCGGGGGACAAGGCGTGGCCGCAGGTGAACTCAAGGACAAGATCAAGTCGGTTCTGGTCCTGATGCTGGAGAACCGTTCGTTCGATCACATCTTCGGCGCGATGCCGGGCGTGGACGGCCTGCTCGGCCCGGTCGGCGAGCTGAAGGACGACGTCTACAACACCATGCACCCGGAGTCCGATCCGGACGCCGTCACCAAGCCCAAGATCACCATCCCCAAGATCTGGCCGGCCCCGATCACGCCCGAGACCCAGAAGGAAGTGGTCTCACACGACTTCAATCACAACTTCGCCGACGGAATGCTGTTCGACCTGTTCGGCCCGAGCGTGAACGGCATCGTCGGCGGCGCCCCGGTCGAGGGCAAGCGGACATGGCCGGCCGACATGGCCGGCTTCGCGTCGACGATCGCCTGGAACGCGGATTCGAAAGGCCACATCCGCAACGGCCCGAGCTCGATGAGCTATTTCAAGTGGACCTCGCTGAAGGTGATGCACCAGTTGGCGCAGGACTTCGTGGTCTGCGACAACTGGCACTGCGACGTGCCCGGCCAGACCTGGGTCAACCGTGTCTTCCTGCATTGCGCGCAGAGCGGCGGCGTGCTCGCCGACGACGGCGCCGCGCCGATGGCCAACCTCGACAGCATCTACGACCTGCTCAAGCAGCACGGCCGCACCTGGAAGATGTACGCCCGGGCCGACCACTGCGACACCGAGTACCTGAACACCGGCGTCAACTCGAAGAGCTGGAGCCCGGACAATCCTTACCAGACCAACGTCACGCGGGTCCGGTTCTCGCAGCTCAAGAACGACATCCAGCACGGCCAGCTGCCGGACTTCGGCTTCATCATGTGCTGGGACCTGCCGCACCCGGACGAGGGCGACACCAGCATGCACCCGTACGGAATCGTCAACGGCGGCGAGAACCTGATCGCTTCCATCTACAACCTGCTGCGCCACAGCCCGTCGTGGGAAAATACTCTGTTCATCGTCACCTTCGACGAGAACGGCGGCATGTACGACCACAAGCGGCCGCCGGCGGCGCCGTCGCCTGTCGATCCGCCGATCATCGGCTTCTTCGATGACCAGAACTCGACGAAGCAGGTGACGTTCGACTTCACACTGCTGGGCCCGCGGGTGCCGGCGCTGCTGATCTCGCCCTGGCTGCGACACGGGATCGACTTCGACGCAGTACCAGAACACGTCGGTCACGCGGTTCGTGGAGGAACTGGCCGAGGAGAGCACCGGGGCCAAGCCGCGCAGCATCTACCTGACCGAGCGCGACCGCCTGGCGCCCAGCCTGTCGAGCGCCTTCGCGCAGTTCGGCTTGCCAGCTGCGCGACCGGACTGCCTCGACAAGCTCGACTACTACAAGGGCGACCCGGGCATCGAATGGCCCGGCGGCCCCGACGGACCGACGTAGCTGCGGTGACGGCGCCTTTCGTCGGACACCTTCAGGGATACTGAGGGCGGCGTACCCGTCCACCGCGGCGTTTATCCTCGGGCCGGCCTTCGGCCGGACCGGGGGCGGTCCCCCTCCCCCTGCGGGGAGGATATTGCGGCAAGCTGACGGTTGCCTTCGGCGGCCAACCCCGGCAAACCAGATTCATACATGCGTTTTGGCAGGCCGCGTCTGCCGCCCATTTGAAAGCCAAAGGCCTTTGACCGTTCAGCTCTCCAGGACCCCGGCGGCTCCCACCGCGCCGTTAGCATCCGTCGAGGCGATCATCGCCGGCCTCGCCGACGTCGGCTACATCGCCTCGCGGCGGATCGCCACCGCGCTCTTCATGGCCGAGCACCTGCAAAAGCCGATCCTGGTGGAGGGCGTCGCCGGCGTCGGCAAGACCGAGCTGGCGATCTCGACGGCCAAGATGCTCGACCTGCCGCTGATCCGCCTGCAGTGCTACGAGGGCCTCGACGAGTCCAAGGCCCTCTACGAGTGGAAGTACGGCAAGCAGCTGCTCTACACCCAGATCCTGAAGGACCGGATGGGCGAGGCGCTGGAGGGCGCGCCACTCGATGGAGGCGGCCATGGACCGCCTGCACGGCATGGGCGACATGTTCTTCTCCGAGGGGTTCCTGGAGCCGCGGCCGCTGCTCAAGGCGCTGCAGTCCGAGAACGGCTGCGTGCTGCTGATCGACGAGATCGACAAGAGCGACGAGGCGTTCGAGGCCTTCCTGCTGGAGATGCTGTCGGCGTTCCAGGCCTCGATCCCCGAGATCGGCACCATCAAGGCCAAGATCCCGCCGCTGGTGTTCCTGACCTCCAACAACGTGCGCGACCTCGGCGATGCTCTGAAGCGCCGCTGCCTGCACCTGCACATCCCGCTGCCGGACGCGCACCTGGAGGAGAAGATCGTCGCCACCCGCGTGCCGGGCGTCGAGGCGCAGCTGACCCGCGAGCTGGTGGCCTTCGTGCAGAGCCTGCGCGACCTGGAGCTGCGCAAGGTCCCCTCGATCTCCGAGACCGTCGACTGGGCCCGCGCGCTCGTGCTGCTGCACGCCGACGCGCTGCAGACCGACCTGGTGCGCGAGACGCTGAACGTGCTCCTGAAGTTCGAGCAGGACATCGTCGCGGTCGAGCCGAAGCTGAACGACCTGCTGGGCCGCGCCTCCGAGGTCAGCGGGGGCGAATAGGCGCATGGCCGCGCCCGTCCAGGCGACCGTCGAGGAGTTCATCAAGGCGCTGCGCGCCTCGGAGGTGCGCGTCTCGCCCGCCGAGGCGATCGACGCCCACCGCGCGCTGATGGAGGTCGGCTACGACGGACCGCACCCTGGTGCAAGGACGCGCTCTGCATCGCGCTCGCCAAGACCGAGGACGAGGTCGCGCGCTTCGACGAGTGCTTCGACGCCTTCTTCACCCGCGACGCCTTCCGGCGAATCCTCGCGCCCGCAGCCCAGCCAGAGCCAGCAGGGCGAGGGCGGCGGCGATCTCGCCGACCTGCCGCTGGCGCAGATGCTGCTGGAGGACGACGCGGTCAGCCTGAACCAGATGATGGAGGCGGCCGCCCGCCGCGCCCGCGCCACCGACGTGCGGCTGATCACCCAGCGCAACCTGCTCTCGCGCCGCATCCTCGACGAGATGGGCCTGCGCGAGCTGGAGGAGCTGATCCAGCGGCTGCGCGAGATGGGGATGCCGCGGGACGCCGGCGCTGGCCGACCGGCTCGCGGAGCGCCGCGAGGCGCTGTTCTCCGAGTCGAGCCGCTTCGTCGACCGCCAGATGCTGCTCTACGCCAGCGAGACCGGCCGGAAGATGCGCGAGCAGCTGCTGGGCCAGGCCAAGCTGACGGCGGTCGAGCCGGAGGACATGCGCCAGATGGAGGCGCTGGTGAAGCGGATGGCCAAGCGCCTCGCCACCCGCTACGCCCGCAAGCGCCACCGCGCCCACAGGGGCAACCTCGACGTCCGCAAGACCATCCGCAAGAGCATGGGCTACGGCGGCGTGCCGTTCGACATCGTCTGGAAGACCGAGACCATCGAGAAGCCGAAGATCGTCGCCATCTGCGACGTCTCGCGCTCGGTGGCGGCGGCCGCGCAGTTCATGCTGCTGTTCCTCTACAGCCTCAACGAGGTGATCGAGAAGCTGGAGGCCTTCGCCTTCTCCGACCGCCTGATCCGGGTCGGCGATATCCTCGAGAACGAGGATCTGGACGCGGCCATCGTCAGCATCATCAAGAAGATCGGCATGCGGCCGACCGACTACGGCCGCGCGCTGCCACGACTTCACCGAGCTGCACCGCGACGACCTCGACCGCCACACGACGATCATCATCCTCGGCGACGGCCGCTCCAACTACGCCAACCCCCGGCTCGACATCATGCGCGACATCGCCCACCGGGCGCGGGCGGTGATCTGGCTGAATCCGGAGCCGGAGACCTACTGGGGGCAGGGCGATTCGCGGATGGATCAGTACAAGCGCTTCTGCAACGTCGCGAAGGTCTGCAACACGCTGAACCAGCTGGAGCGCATCATCGACGACGTGCTGCGCACCTATATGCCGCGCTGAAGCGCCGCGCGCCGCGTCTTGCACGAAAGGGGTGGCCGGGCGCGGCAAGACTGCTATTGCCTAGCGCGGAGCCGGCCATGTGCGGAACGGCCCAGGGGGCGATGTTCGCGGAGACCTGGATGTCGGGGCGTGACGAAGAACTGCTCGATATCATCGCCGAGGAGGCCCTGATCGACCGCGCCAAGCTCGACCGCTCCGCCAAGCTGGAGGATATCGGCCTCGATTCCGTCGACCTCGTCAGCGTCGTCTTCGCCATCGAGGAGAAGTACGGCATCGAGATCGCCGAGGACGCCTTCGCCCGCTCCGACACGCTGGGCGCGGTGCTGACGAAGATCGACGGGCTCATCGACGCAAAGGCGGCCTGAGCGGGCAAGCATGGCCGAACGACTGGTCGTAACCGGCCTGGGCGCCGTTTCCGCCCTGGGCCTCACCGCCGAGCAGAACTGGACGTCCGCCCGCGACGGGGCCGGCGGCATCTCCATCGAGCCATTCGACCCCGGCCAGTACGGACCGGAGTCCACCGACTTTCCCGCCGCCCTCGTCAAGGGCGACGCCAACGCGGCGCTGGAGGCGGCGCTCGGCCGCCGCATCGGCGCCTCGCTCGACCTCTTCTCGACCTACGCCCTGATGGCCGCGCACGAGGCGCTGGGCCACGCGGGCCTCCTGGGCGCGCCGCTAGGGTCCCGCGCCGCGGCGATCATGGGCAACGGCATCGGCGGGCTGCGCACGCTGGAGAAGGCCTACGAGCGCCTGTTCGGGCTGAAAGCCTCCAAGGTCCACCCGCTGACCATCCCGCGCGTCATGGTCAGCGCGCCGGTCAGCGCGATCGCCATGGAGTTCGGCGTCACCGGCCCGGTGTTCGCCACCTCCAGCGCCTGCGCCTCGGCGGCGCACGCGATCGCGCAGGGCGCGGCGCTGATCCAGGGCGGGCTGGCCGATCTGGCGGTGGTCGGCGGCAGCGAGGCGATGGCGAGCCCGGGTGGCTTGCGCGCCTGGGACAGCCTCGGCGCGATGAGCGAGACCACCTGCCGGCCGTTCTCGGCGGGCCGCGACGGCATGGTGATCGGCGAGGGCGGCGCGGCGATCGTGATCGAGCGCGAGAGCCACGCCGAGCAGCGCGGCGCGACGCCGCTGGCCTACTACGTCGGCGCCGGGCTCTCGTCCGACGCCTTCCACTGGACGCAACCCAGCCTGGAAGGCGCGGTTTCGGCGATGCGCCAGGCCTGCGAGGCCGGCGGGTTGCTGGCCGACGACCAGGTGCTGATCTCCGCCCACGGCACCGGCACGCCGCTGAACGACAAGAACGAAGCGGAAGCGATCCGCACCCTGTTCGGCGAGCGCGCGGGCGCCCATCCGGTGGTCGCCACCAAGAGCGCCCACGGCCACGTGATCGGCGCCTCGGCCGCGGTGCAGACGGTGATCGGCATCCAGGCGATGAGCGAGGGCCTCGCCCCGCCGATCCTCGGCTACCTCGGTCCCGACGAGGACTGCGCCGGCCTCGACCTCGTGCTGGAAAAGGCCCGGCCGATCACCGCCAGATCGCTGCTGGTCAACGCCTTCGCCTTCGGCGGCCTCAACTGCTCCCTGGCCTTCCGCGCCGCCTGATCCTCCCCCGCAGGGGGACGTATCCGCGCAGCGGACGGAGGGGGTACGTTGCAGCGCGCCAGCCCGGCGGAATCAGCCCGCCGCTAAGCCTTTGAGATTGCAGCGGCGGCGTACCCCCTCCACCACTTCGTGGTCCCCCTCCCCCTTGGGGGGAGGAAGGCGGCTACCTCAGCCACCTGAGCATGTGCGGAAAAGGTGGCCCGTCTTTCCCGCCGGCCGTCATACCCCACCACTGCAGCAGCGAGATGCCGGGCCCTCGGCCGTGGTCGAACGCCTCGATCAGTCCGGCTGACCCGCGGCGATAGCCGTCGGCGTGGAACACGGCGGCCGGGTCGAGGCCGAGATGGCGCGCGGCGGCGTACGACCAGGCGATGGCCGCCATCTCCTCGCCGGGATCGTCGCCGACCTCGTCCAGCCCCGCCCGCTGGGCCGGATCGGCGACGGCAAGGTGCCCCGCCTCGTGCAGCAGGTCACCCGCATGGGCGAGCCGAGCCGCATCGACCACGAGGGCGCCGCGCCGCACGGCGATCCCCGGCAGCAGGCTCGCGGTGACGGTTCCGCGCTCGACCGTGACGCCGATCTCGCGAATGAAGTCCACGATCGGCGCCGTGAGCGGATCGGCGGATGGGACGACGTCGGTCACGGCGTCGGTCATGGCGGCGCGCAGCTGCGCCGGTCCCGGCGGCGCCGCGAGGCTCGCCGCTTCCAGGGCGCTGTCGTCCTTCAGCGCGACGCCGCTCGCGCCGAGTTTCAGGGCCGCGCGGACCAGCCAGGCGATCCGGAACGCGGCCGACTCGTAGTCGAGGCCGGCCGGGCGGATGTTGGAGACGCAGTTGCGCTCGGCGTCGGTGCGGCCGACGCGCGGCGCGAAGGTGATGTAGGCGCCGAGGCTGTCGGGCGAGGACAGGCCCGGCCGCTCGCCGACCAGCAGCACGACAAGGCGCGCGCCGAGCGCCTCGCCGACCGCGTCGCCCAGCGCCACGCGGGCCTGACGCGCCAGCACGACGTCGGCGAGGCTAAGTCCGGCGGCCCGCAGTCGCGGGACCAGCGCCGCGACGAGCGGCGCGGCGTGCGCGTGCACGGCGGCGCTGGAAAGGCCGTCGGCGACGACGATGGCGACGTCGCGGCCACGCGACGGCAGCGCCTCGAGCCGGGCGCGGTCGGCCGGCGCGAGCCGCCGGCCGAGGTCGGGGCGGCGCAGATAGGTCGGCCGGTCCGGCGCGGCGCTGGCGACGGTCAGTCGTGGCGAGCCCCAGCGCCTCGATCTGCGCCGCCACCGCGTCGGCGTCGAACGGCAGGTGGACGGCGTCGCGGGCGCGGGCATGGTCGAGGGCGAAGGCCAGCACCTCGCGGGTCGGCAGCGCCGGCCCGGCGCGGCCGAGCGCGATGCGGGCCGGGGTCAGCCGGCGCAGCTCGGTCCACGCATCGGCCGTCACGGCGCGCCGCCGGCGGCGGTGAGTAGCGCGTGGCCGCGGGCCGGCGGCGCCAGGCGCCCGGCGGCGTCCGTCAGGCGCATGCGCTGGAGCCACGCCTCGAACTCCGGCGCCCGCTTCAGGCCGAAGAGCTCGCGCACGTAGAGGGCGTCATGGAACGAGGTGGACTGGTAGTTCAGCATCACGTCGTCCGCCCCCGGCACGCCCATGACGAAGTTGACGCCCGCCGCCGCCAGCAGGGTCAGGAGCACGTCCATGTCGTCCTGGTCGGCTTCGGCGTGGTTCGTGTAGCAGACGTCGACGCCCATCGGGACGCCCATCAGCTTGCCGCAGAAGTGGTCCTCCAGGCCGGCGCGGACGATCTGCTTGCCGTCGTAGAGGTACTCCGGGCCGATGAAGCCGACGACGCTGTTGACCAGCAGCGGCTCGAAGGCGCGGGCCACCGCATAGGCGCGGGCCTCGGCGGTCTGCTGGTCGAGGCCGTGGTGGGCGCCGGCCGAGAGGGCCGAACCCTGGCCGGTCTCGAAGTACATGACGTTGTCGCCGACCGTCCCGCGCCGCAGCGAGCGGCCGGCGTCGAGCGCTTCGGCGAGCAGCGCCAGCGTGACGCCGAAGCTGGCGTTGGCGCCCTCGGTCCCCGCGATCGACTGGAAGACGAGGTCGACCGGCGCGCCTTCCTCGACGAGGCCGATGGCGCTCGTCACATGGGTGAGCACGCAGCCTTGCGTGGGGATCTGGAAGCGGCTGATCAGCTCGTCGAGCCGCCGGGTCAGCTCGCCGATCACGGCCGGGCTGTCGGTGGCCGGATTGATCCCGATCACCGCATCGCCGCAGCCGTAGAAGAGGCCGTCGAGGATCGAGGCGGTGATGCCGTCCATGTCGTCGGTCGGATGGTTGGGCTGCAGGCGCACCGACAGAGTCCCCGGCAGGCCGATGGTGTCGCGGAAGGCCGTCACCACGCGGCACTTGCTGGCGGCGAGGATCAGGTCCTGATTGCGCATGATCTTGCTGACCGCCGCGGCCATCTCGGGCGTGACGCCCGGCGCCAGCGCGGCCAGCGTCGCGGTGGTGGTCGTCTCGGCCAGCAGGAATTCGCGGAACTCGCCAACGGTGAGGGAAGCGATGGCTGAGAAGGCGGCCGCGTCGTGCGTATCGCAGATGAGCCGCGTGACCTCGTCGGCCTCGTAGGCAACCAGCGGCTCGGCGAGGAACGTGGCCAGCGGCACATCGGCGAGCGCCATCCGCGCCGCCACAGATTCCTCGGCGCACGACGCCGCCACCCCCGCCAGCACATCGCCCGAGCGCAGCGGCGTCGCCTTGGCCATCACAGCCTTCAGATCGTCGAAGGCCCAGGTCGTGGCGCCGGTGCTCTGGCGATAGCGCATCGCGCTAGCTGGAAGCGCTCTTGCGCTGCAACGTACCCCCTCCGTCCGCTGCGCGGACACCTCCCCCTGTGGCGGAGGATGCATATCCGAGCCGTTGGAACTGCGTCGCCGGGGCCGCGAGCTCGATCAGCGCTGCGCGCAGCTGCTCCGCCAGCTGAGCTTCGAGGGGGCTCCCAGCGAGGTTCTCGTCCTCATGCGGATCGTTCTCGAGGTCGTAGACGTGGTTGCCGGAGGATCGGACGCGCGCCCAGTAGGGGACAGGATCGCCCGCCGCCCAGGTCTGGTGGATTACCGGCACGTCCGAGCCGGGCATGCGGTCGAGGAAGGCGCGCTCGTCCGGCAGCGGCAACGCCTCGTAGCGCCCCAGCCGGCCGTGGGTCGGCATGGTCGACCAGCGGTTGGACAGCATCGACAGCGGCGCGTTGTCGCCGGCCGGCCCGCGCACATACTTGTGGCGACCGGTCACCAGGATCACCTCGCGGCCCCAGACGCCGGTGAGCAGCTGATCGCGCACCGAGACCGTCTCGCCGGTGAGCAGCGGCAGCAGCGAGCGGCCGTGGGTGCGCTGGCGCAGCGTCACGTCGAAGACGTCGGCCAGCGTCGCGAAGATGTCGACCGCCGTCGTCAGCGCATCGCAGGTCCCGGGCGCGACGCCCGGCGCGCGGATCATCAGCGGGATGTGGCCCAGCGTCTGGTAGACCGGGCAACCCGGCTTTCCCCAGATGTCCTTCTCGCCGAGGTAATGTCCGTGGTCGGTGCAAAGCACCACCATGGTGTCGTCGGCGAGGCCCTTGGCGTCGATCGCGCCCAGCAGCTTGCCGAACCAGTGGTCGATCATCGAGAGCTTGGCGCCGTACTGGCTGCGGACCTGCCGCGCCTGCCGCTCGGTCAGCATGCCGCGCTCGACGGCGCCGATCGCATACGGCGGCCAGATCAGGTGCGCGCCTTCCCAGTCCGGATCGTACTTCGAGGCCCAGGGCTCGGGCGTGTCGAACGGCTCGTGCGGGTCGAACTCGTCGACGAACAGGAAGAAGCGGCCGTCCGCCTTGAACTGCGGCGCGCCGGCGTTCTCCTCGATCCAGCGCGCCGCCGCCGTCATGGTCTTGGGCCCGGGGAAGTCGGCCTCGCGAGCGGAACCAGCCGCGGCTGTCGTCGTAGGGCATGTGGCCGCGGCCGAACGACGGCGCGCCGGCCCAGCTCGGATCGGCCCGGGTCTTCCAGGCGTCGCCCTCGTGGCCGCGCTAGATAGTCCCAGGCGGTGAAGTCGACAGTGGTAGTTCTCGCCGCCGGTCTCGAAGAGGTGCGGGTGGTCGCTGATCAGCTGGGTCGTGACGCCTTTTTCCCGCAGGGCGTAGGTGATGGCGTCCTCCCAGATCTCCACCGAGCCCCAGGCCTTCCAGAGGAAGTCGAGCGCGCCGCAGAGGATGTCGTGCCGGGCCGGCATGCAGGGCAGCGAGCCGGTGTAATGGCGCGTGAAGCGAACGGCGTCGCCCGCGAACCGGTCGAGGTTGGGCGTCTCGAACTCGGTCCCGCCGTAGGCGCCCAGCATGTGCCGGTTGAGGCTGTCCAGCAGGACGACGATGACATTCCTCGGCGCGGCGCTGCTCACGTGGCTTCCCTTGTCCGGCGCTCGTAGTCCGCGCGGATCGGGAGGCCAAGCCGGGCGAACATCTCGCCGCGGCGCGGACCGGCGGCCAGCGCCAGCGGCTCGGCGCGCGTCAGCCGCCGGCGCAGCCAGACGCCTGCCGCCTTGCCGAGCGTCGACGGGCGCCGGGCCCACTGGTTCGGCGGATCGAGCATGTGGAACGAGCGCAGCGCCTGGCGCAGCAGCTCGGGGTCCTGGCGCACCGCCGCGGCGATCCCTTCGCGCAGGAAGCTGCGCGCCAGCCGGGCGCGCCGCGAGGCGCGGAAATCCGGGTTGAGGCCGTTCAGCGCGCGCGCCGCCGAGCCGCGGTCCTGCGCGACCATGTCGTCGTAATACGGCCGCAGCGCCTCGCGCACCTTGGCGCTGTAGCGGACGAGGCGCTCGGCCGGGTCGGCGCTTTCGGCGAGCGCGTCGCGCAGCAGGTGGGCCTCGACCGCCGCGAAGGTACAGCCGCGGCCATAGAGCGGATTGGTGCGCACCAGGCAGTCGCCGACCGGGAAGTAGTTCAGCACAGCCGCCTTGCCGTCCGGCGCGAACTCGCGCCAGCGGCTCGTCAGGTCGCCCATGCCGAGCACGCGGGTGATCGGCTCGGCCCGCTCCGGGTCGGTCCATGCCGCGATGCCCGGCAAGAGCTGGCAGATACGCTCGTAGACCTCGGGGCGGACGATCGCCGCGCGCAGCGTCTCCTCGACCTCGGGCGCGGCCAGCGTGACGGAGAAGGTCCTGGCGTCGGCGCGGAAGACGCCGAACTTCAGGTAGCCGAGGTCGCCGGTCCCGCCGACCGAGCCGGGCCTGGGCTCGCTCTGGCCGGGCCGCAGTCGGTAGAAGCGCGTGTAGTAGAGGATGGCGCAGGGCTCGTCGTCCTCGGGGATCGCCACGCCGGCGTCGGCCAGTGCGTCGATGGCGTCCGAGCCCTTGCCGCCGGCGTCGATCACGAGGTCGGCCAGGACCTCGCGCTGCGCATCGCCGTCCTCCAGCCGCAGCCCGACCGCGGTCAGCCCGGCCTGCCTGCGCTCGAGGATCGGCGCGCGGACGAAAGCGCCGCTTTCCAGCGTCACGTTGGGCAGCGCCTCGACGTGGCGGCGCATGACGAGCTCGACGGTGGTGCGGCGGCTGACGAATGCGCTCAGCGCGGCGTCCTTGGGGCTCGGCTCGTAGGACTCGCGCAGGTCGCCGGGCAGCGAGCTCGCGAAGCTGATCTCCCGCACGCCGGCGGCTGTCAGCTCGGCCAGCAGCGCCGGGTGCTCCTTCGCCAGCAGGCCCTGCAGGCGGGCGAGGAAGCCGTGGCTGTGGCGCAGGTGCCCGACGCCGCGACGCGCCCAATGCTCGAAGGCGGCTTCCGGCCCGCCGTCCGGCGGCGGCGGATCGCGCTCGTAGAGGGTGATCTGGCGGCCGGTCGGCGCCAGCGCCAGCGCGACGAACAGTCCCGCCATTCCCGCCCCGATCACCGCGACTTGCTCGGTCAAACGTCCCTCGCCTCTGGCGCCATGCCGGGGCCATGAAGGCGGGCGCCGGCGTCAAAAGGCAAGCGGCGCGCCGCGCATACGGTAAACGCCGGTTTCACCAAGAACTTTCACGTGATGGAAGGCTGCTGCGCTCAAGCTGGCGCCGATATGGAGCTTTCCTCGTCCTCCCGCGCCTTGCTCTCCGTGCCTGGGCTGTCGTTCCGCGCCAAGGCGCTGGGGCTTGGCGTCCTCGCCGCGATCATCCCGTTCGGGGTGTCCGCTGGCCTCGTCACGCAGCCGCGATTCTTCACGCTGCACTGGGCGGCGCCGTCGCTGGTCATCGCCGCGGGCTTCGTCAGCGTGCTGTCGCTTCTGGCGCTGCGCTCGCTGCTGGTCGCCGTCGGCGTGGTGGCGGAGGGGGTGCGCGCCAACGCGGCGCTCGCCAGCGCCGAGAACAAAGCCAAGCCAAAGGACGAGATGCTGGGCGCGATGCGCGACGTCGATGCGGTCGCCGCCCGGCTGGAATTGGTCCGCCACCGCCTCGCCAACCGCCATCCGGTCACCGGCGTCTCGACCCGCGAGCCGCTGCTGGCCGCCATCAACCGCGAGGTCTCGCGCGAGAACTGCCCGCCCACGCTGCTCGGCGTGCTGCGCTTCGCCCAGCTCGAGCGGCTGCTGGCCGTCGACAAGGCCGGCGCCGAGAAGGCGCTGCAGGCGTTCGCCGCACGGCTGGTCGATTGCGTCGGCACGCGCCGCCCGTTCGCGCAGGTCGACCGCGACTTGTTCGCCGTGTGGTTCTGCGACACCGACGGGCCGAAGGCCGCCCGCGAGGCGCTGCAGACGCTGGCCGCCCAGCTCTCCCAGCCGCTCGGCGAAGGCGACCTGCACATCATCCCCGACGTTCGGCTCGGCGCGGCCATCTATCCCGACGACGGGCTCGACGGCGCGACGCTGCTGTCGCGCGCCGTCGCGGCGGTCGGCAAGGCCGGCCGCGCGGCCGGCGACCGGCTGGCCTACTTCTCGGAGGAGAGCTCGGTCGACGCCGAGGCGCGCCACGCGATGGAGCAGGCGCTGCGCCAGGCCATCTTCCGCAAGGAGCTGGCGCTCTTCTACCAGCCCGTGATCGACCTGACCGCCGGGCGGGTGGTCGGCGCCGAGGCGCTGCTGCGCTGGCGCCATCCCGAGCTGGGCGCCATCCCGCCGGCCAAGTTCCTGCCGGTGATGGAGCAGTCCGGCCTGATCGGCGAGGTCGGCCGCTGGGTGCTCGAACAGGCCTGCCGCGACGCGCGCGCCTTCGAGGGCCTCGGCCTTCCCGGCTTCAAGGTGGGCGTCAACCTCTCGCAGCGGCAGTTCCGCGACCCGGAGCTCGCCGCCACCATCGCCGACGTGCTGCGCCGCTCGGAGCTGAAGCCGGCGCGGCTGGAGCTGGAGCTGACCGAGGCCTCGCTGATGCGCGACTTCGCCCACACCCGCAAGACGCTGGAGACCCTCGCCAGCATCGGCGTGGCGGTGGCGATCGACGACTTCGGCGCCGGCGCCTCCAGCCTCGCCAACTTCCAGTCGCTGGCCTTCTCGAAGCTGAAGATCGACCGCAAGTTCGTCACCGACGTGCCCAACCGGCACGACAGCCAGGCGGTGTGCGCGGCGCTGATCGAGCTCGGACGGCGGCTCGACATCGCGGTGCTGGCCGAGGGCGTGGAGACGCCGGAGGAAGTCGAGGCGCTCAGGGTGCTCGGCTGCTCGCTGTTCCAGGGCTTCTTCTTCGCCCGCCCGCTGCCGGCCGACAAGTTCGTCGCCAAGATCGGCGACCCGCAGTGGCTGTCGCTGCTCGCCCGCCCGCCGCGCCCCGCCCCGGTCATCGAGGACCAGCGGCTGGCCGGGTGAGCCGTTCCCCCTACGGACTTCCCGAAACGATCCTTCTCCCCTTGCGGGAGAAGGTGGCCCAGGGGGCGTTTTCTGGGGCGCCGGATGAGGGGTCGACGGACGGTGGCGGTTAGCCGGCTCGGGGCCGATCATCAACGCTAGCGCGACCCCTCATCCGTCGGGCTCCGCCCGACACCTTCTCCCGCAAGGGGAGAAGGAAGCGATGAAAGGGCCCGCCAGGCTTGGGCGCCGTACTGGGCGCCGGTGATCAGCGTCACGATGCAGGCGAGCCAGAGCAGGGCGTGGGCGCCGAGCGCCGCGCCCGTCCGCAGCGCCGGATCGTCCGGCAGGCCGAACGCCGGCCAGCCCGCCACGATCATCTCGGCGCCGAGCGCGACCAGCTGGAAGGTGGTCTTCCACTTGGCGAGCAGCGTCACCGCCAGCTTCACGCCGCGGCCGCCCGCCACTTCCCGGAGCGCGCTGACCGCGAACTCGCGAAACAGGATCAACGCCGCGGGGATCACGATGGCCGGGCTGCCCGCCTGCGCCATCAGGCCGAGGATGGCCGCGCAGATCAGCACCTTGTCGGCGATCGGATCGAGGATCGCGCCGGCCACGCTGACGACGCCGTAGCGGCGCGCCAGCCAGCCGTCGAAGAAGTCGGTCACCGCGGCGACCACGAACGCGACGAACGCCCACAGCTGCAGCGCCGAGCGAACGCCTTCGCCAGGCCGCGGCAGGCCGATCGCGCCGCCGGCGGCCGCCAGCGCAAAGAACACGAACAGCGAGAGCGCCAGCCGCAGGCCTGTCAGCAGGTTGGGCAGGTGCTTCACGGCGCGGCGCTCTCCTTCGGCGCGTTGGATAGCGCGCCAGGCGCCGCGGCGTTGCTCGGCGGCGGCGCGGAAGCCGCTGCGCCACCCATGTCCCGCATCCTGTAGGCGATGAGGCCGAGCTCTTCATGCAGGGCCACTTCGGACCGCGAGAGGTTGCCGAGCACTTCGAAGGAGTCGGCCAGCGGTCGCCCGCCGGGCCGAGTCCGGTAGTCGGTGGGCCAGGGGATCAGGTTCCAGCCGATGCGCCTGGCCACCACCATGGCGCGCGGCATGTGGAACGCCGAGGTCGTCAGCACCCAGACCTCGCCCGGCTTCGGCCGCACCAGCCGGCGGCTGTAGACAGGTTCTCCAAGGTGTCGTGCGATCGGCTCTCCAGCGTCAGCCGCTTCGGATCGAGGCCCATCTGGGCGAAGCCGTAGGCGGCCGCGGTGGCGTCCGGGTAGCGGCCCCAGCCGCCGGAGAACACCACCCGGGCGTCCGGATAGCGGCGCGCCAGCTCGTAGGTGGAGACCAGCCGCGCCTCGCTGGGCGACTCGGCCGGCGCGTGGCGCACGGCCAGGATGTCCGTTCCGAGCCCGCCGCCGAGGTCGAGGATGCCGTCGACGTGCGCCGGCAGGGCGGCCGGTCGGGGATACTGGTCCTCCAGTCGCTGCGTGAGCCAATACCCGGTCGGCAGCAGGCCGAAGGCGAGGAACAGCAGCGCCGTGACGATGGCGAGGCCCCTGCCCAGGCGCTGGCGCCCCGCGATCAGCGCCAGCGCGGTCGCCAGCGTCAGCCACAGCAAGAGGTGGCTTGGCGCGAGGATCGCCCAGCCCAGCTTGGCGAGGGGAAAGAACTTGCCGGTCATCCCGCCTCGGGGTCCTCGGCCAGCCGCGACAACTCGTCCGCCAGGCTCTCGTAACCCTCGAACAGCGGGCCGCCATGCGGCGCCATCACGGCCTCGGCGAAGGCGATCAGCGGACCGGCGTCGTGGCGAGCGAACAGCGCCTCGAACGCGGCCGTGAAATCGCGCTCCAGCGCCGGATCGAGCGCCCTCAGATGACGGGGGATCCATTTCCCGGTCGCGGCCCACGCGCCGCGGCCGCGCAGGATCAGCTCGGAGAGCGACAGGTAGAGCCACACGCCGATCGCCGTCGCTTCGGCCGGATCACGTTCGTCGCGCAGATCGATGAGGCGGTCGGTGATGTGGTAGCGGAACAGCGCCAGCTGCTCGGGCCCCCACGGCGGCGGGCCAGCCGCCAGCCCGGTGTGGGCGCGCGCCTGCAGGCGCTCGGCCGCCGCCGGCCGCGGCCCCTGGATGCGGCCGTCCGCGACCATGCTGTGCATTCCCGGCTTGCCGGCGTCGATGTCGGCCTGCAGCGACCAGGCCAGCGTCTCCGGGTCGTGGAGGAAGACCTCGACCGGCATGCCCTCGAACACGAACAACTCGCGCCTGGCGCGCGGCAGCTTGGCGTAGAGGACGATGAGATCGAGGTCGGAGCCCGGCGTCGCTTCGCCGCGCACGAACGAGCCGGTCAACAGCAGCGCATCGGCGTCCGGGTAGCGGGCCGCCAGCACCCGGCCGGCCATCGCCTCGGCCGCAGCCAGAAGTCAGCATCGGGGGGTCAGCGTGGACGTGCTAAAGCCGCCGCCGTCACCGCCCCGCGAACACCGGCTTGCGCTTCTCGAAGAAGGCCTGCCGCGCTTCCTTGGCGTCCTCGCTGCCGAACGCCATGCGGATGTTCGTGAGCTCGTAACGGAGCTGCTGCTCCATGTCCGTGCTCTCCAGCGATTTCAGCATGCCGCGCTTCAGGAGCCGCAGCGTGATCGGCGACCAGTCGCAGAGCTGGGCGCAGTATTCCGCAACACGCGCCGCCAGCTTGTCGTCGTCGACCACCTCGCCGGCCATGCCCCAGGCCACCGCATCCTCGCCGTTCGCGGTGCGGTTCTCCATCATGAAGCGCAGCGCCCGCTCGTAGCCCATCGCCTGCGGCAGCGTGATGGTGAGGCCAGCGTCCGGCGAGCCGCCGATGCGGGTGTAGCCGGCCATCAGCCGCGCGCCGCGGGCGACGATCCGCACGTCGGTCGCCATCGCGAGGCCCAGCCCCGCGCCGACCGCCACCCCGTTGATGGCGCCCACCACCGGCTTGTCGCAGCGCTTGCGGATCGCCAGCAGGAAGTTCGAGACCCATCCGAGGTCGTCGAGCTGCGCGGCCATCGGCGAGGCCGGATGGTAGCGTTCGCCGCCCGGCGTGAGGTCGAGGCCGGCGCAGAAGGAATCGCCGCTGCCGGTGATCGCCACCACCCAGACGTTGTCGTCCAGAGCCGCCGCGTCGATCGCCTCGACGACGCCCCAGGCCAGCGCGTTGGAGAGGGCGTTCTTCTTCTCCGGCCGGTTCAGCGTGATCGTCCGCACATGGCCCGCATCGGCCGTCTTCACCAGCTCGGTCATCGTCCCTCCTCTGTCAGCGCGCTCTTAGACGGGCCATGTCCGCAACTAGCGCAGCCTACCCCAGAGGCCAAACGCTCGCGAGACCGCGGTCGCTCGCCTCCGCTGACCCGTCAGTTCAACTCGGCGATTGCACGACCAGGCCGATTGCCGCAACCGTTGCGCATGCAACAGATTGCAGCAGCGCCATCTGCGATTTCTGTCGCGCTGCCCTCTCTTTCGGAGGGTTGGGGCCTATACAGTGTTGCCGTCCTGTCCGACGGGGCGCTGGCAATTCTCAGCACCGACCTCGGCATGCGCGCAGAATGGCGTCGCGACGACAACGGTGCGCTCTTTGGCGATCCGTACGGCGTTGCGCGGTCAGCCCGCGCTAGGATCTGGGTCTTCGACGGAAGCGTCCTTTCCAGAGGGCCTGACTTTCCGCTCCTGACCCCGTTCCCGCTCGTCGACCGCTTCCCAGACGGTCGTTGGTTGGTCGCCAGCTCCCGTGCTTTCGAGGAGGCGAACGCCCGTGTGGTCAGTTCCGACGGTCGCGAGATGGATCGCATCCGAATTGGCGACGGCATAGAGCGGCTCAAGATCGACGAGGGCGGTCATATCTGGGTCGGCTGGTTCGACGAGGGCGTGTTTGGAAACGACGGATGGCGCGTCGAGGGTATGGAGTGGCCGCCGAGCAGCATCGGGCTCGCCGCGTTCGACGATCGCGGAAACGTCGTCGCTCAAGCATCGCCGTCCCCGACGATATCATCGCCGATTGCTACGCCTTGAACACGGTTGGCCAGACTGCATACGCATGCACCTACGTGGACTTTCCGATCCGGGCTCTGGCGGTGGGCTCGCCGCCACGGCGATGGGAAACGGAGCTCAGCGGCACTCGCGCTATCGCCGTGAGAATGCCTTTCGTACTTGCCGCCGGTGGCTACGCCGAGGAAGGCGACCGAGTTGTGTTGTTGCGCCTTTGGGCAACGGAGGCGGAAGTCGTGAAGGAATGGCGGATGCGGTTTCTGCTCGGATTTCCCCGGGGACTCGATCTGGTCGACGGTCGAGGAGAAACGCTTCACGTCGTAAATGAGGGCGTTTGGCATCGATGGCGCATCGAGCAGTTCCTGGCGGACGCCGGAGTGAGCGTCCTCTGACGTCTTGAGTTAAGCGCCGAGCTTCGGCCACAGCTCTGGCAGCTGAACCGCCAGCCAGCGGGCGAGCGTGGCGTTGACGAAGGCGGGCGTCCTCCTGCGCCATCCAATGGCCGGTTGGGTGACCGCCTCGGTCAGGTTGGCGCAGTGCGGCGCGCATCGGCTCGGCCAGGCGCGAGCGGCGCGTCTCGCAGACCCAGTCGTAGGCGCGCGTGGAGGAAGAGCACCGGCATGTCGATCCGCCCGCCGTTCTTCGCCTGCCTGGCGAAGGCCATGTTGCGCTCGGCGTTCATGTACCAGCTGTCCGGGCCCGAAGAAGCCGTTGCGCTTCAGCGCCGCGGCGTAGGCGCGGAAGTCCTCCTCGGTGATCACGCTGTCGTCGCGCGGCAGGTCCGGCGCGCCGGCCAGCGCGCCGAACCAGCCGCCCATCTTGCGCACCGCCGCGGTGATCGCCGGCTGGCCCTCGCCCGCCGCGATTGCCGGCGCGGAACAGCGCCTTCACGGTCGCCTCGAGTCGGCCTCGAAGCCGGCCGCGCGCCTTGTCGAAGCTCTCCTCGTAGAAGAGCTGATAGTCCCATTGCCCGGCGGGGAACTCGGCCTCGGGGTAGACCTTGCGGTCGACCAGCGGGATGATGTTGGCCGGCGCAAAGCCGTCCGGGATGTAGGGCACGCAGAGGTTGGCGACGCCGTGGCAGCGGTCCGGGTGGTGGCTGGCCAGGCTCCAGACCACCGGGCTGCCCCAGTCGTGGCCGACGAACACCGCCTTCTCGCGCCCGAGGCTGTCCAGCAGCTCGATCATGTCGGCCGTGCTCTCGGCGAGCGCGTAGTCCTCGTGGCGGGATAGATGCTGGAGCGGCCATAGCCGCGCATGTCCGGCGCGACGGCGCGGAAGCCCAGCGCGCCGAAGACGGGCAGCTGATGGCGCCAGCTGATCGAGAGCTCCGGCCAGCCGTGCACGAAGACGATCAGCGGCCCGTCCTCCGGACCCGACGCCAGGTAGAAGCTGGTGTGCCGTCCGCTCTTGGCGACGTGCTCGGTGACGAGGGCAGGCATGGGCTTCTCCGGCTAAGCTCGTGCTCACCCTTAGCGCGGCGCCGCTGCCAAGGTCAGGCCAGAAACGCTGACGCCGGCCAGCTCGAGGACGAGCGCTGGCGCAAGCTCCCCTCCCCCTTGCGGGGAGGGGTTGGGGGTGGGGGTGTCGGCGCGCGGCTTCGGGCTTGGCCGCCAGCGACTTTCCGGCTCACATCGAGTTTGCACCCCCACCCCTGACCCCTCCCCGCAAGGGGGAGGGGGAAGGCGGGTGTCTTGCTGCGCAATTCAAAGACAACCGATCGTGCTTTAGTGAGCAGGCCGCAGCCCTTGGAGATGAGCTTGCTGTTCGACGACGTCCTTCGCGAGCGCCGGTCCGCGCGCGCCTTCAGGCCCGATCCGGTGCCGCTCGAGCTGGTGCGCGAGCTGCTGGACTGCGCCCGCCGCTCGCCCTCCGGCACCAACATCCAGCCGTGGAAGGTGCACGTGGTGACCGGCGAGGTGCGCCGCCGCCTGGTGGCCGAGGTGCTGGCGCACCGCGAGACGCACCCGCCGGACACCAGCGCCGAATTCCCCGCGGGCGCGCCGCACCGACCCCTACGTCGGCCGCGCCCGGGCGCTCGGCAAGGCGATGTACAGCCTGATCGGCATTCCGAGGGGCGATCAGGCGGCGAACTGGGCGCAGTGGGGCCGCAACTACAAGTTCTTCGACGCGCCGGTCGGCCTGATCTTCACCATCGACAAGTCGCTGGACTGCATGAGCTTTCTAGACACCGGCATGTTCATCCAGACCCTGCTGCTGGCGGCCCATGCGCGCGGCCTCAGCACATGTCCGCAGGGCGCCTGGAACTGCTACTGGACGGTCACCCGCCGCGTGCTGAACGTGCCCGATGACCAGTGGATCGTCTGCGGCGTCTCGCTGGGCTGGGCTGACGAAGACGCTCCGGTGAACGCCCTCGTCGCCGAGCGCGAGCCGATCGAGGCCTTCGCCACCTTCCACGGCTTCGAGGAAGACGCGCGCGCCGGCTAGGGGGTTGACGGCGGTCATTCTGCTTGCGTCACTGCCCCGGTCGGCGGCGACGCCGGCGGGTCTTTGAAATCGTTGATCGACGCAAGCGAGCTGGCCGATGCGGCCGCTTGGGCGGGGAGCCGTTATCAACGGCGATTTACGGTCAACGGTCGCAGCGCCGACGGGTCGGAAGACCGCTGTTTGTGGTGATTTGTGGTGAAACGCGGCCCTCGGGCTTAAGCGAGCGCCATCGCCCACTCGGTCAGGGTCGCCGCGAAGAGCTGCGGGTCCTGGGCGTGCATCGCGTGGCCCATCTGCGGGAACGAGCGGTAGTCGAACGGCTGGCCGGCGCCTTCCACCAGCTCGCGCACCTTACCCGCCTGCACGTCGGAGATCGCGCCCATCAGCACGCCGGTCGCCTCGTCGACGCGCCGGAAGTGGTGGGTGAACAGCACCGGGACCTTCACGGATCGGAGCATCCGCGCGTGGTCGCAAGCCGCGCCCACCGTGCCGGTCCAGAAGGCGCGGCCCCACTCCGGATCGTATTCCTTCAGGTTCTGCGGCGGCCCGTCGGCGGAGGGGCTCCCCATCGCCGGTCATCCACGCGGGCAACTCGTCCTTGCGGTTGGCGACGAAGCCGGCCCAGTCGCCGACCGCCCACTGGTCGCCGAGGTACTTGGCGTACATCGCGAAGATCGGCCCGATCGTCTGGCGGATGCCCTGGCCGCAGGAGGTGTTGACCTCGGAGGCGAACAGCGGCGGGTCCTCGTAGCAGCAGGCGCGGACCAGCCCGGGCGGCGCGTAGGCCGAGAGCCACGCCGAGAGCACGCCGCCCGACGAGAGCCCGCTGACGACGGTCGGCCGCTTGATGACGCCCTGGATGAACCGCACCAGGTCGGCGCCCATGTTGTCGAGCGTGTAGCGGCCGGGCGTGCGGCCCGAGCGCCCCTGGCCGCGCAGGTCGACCGCGTAGAGCTGGAAGCTCTCCTTCAGGAGGCCGATCGCCGCCTCGTAGCCCCACCAGGACTCGGTCTGGCCGGGGATCAGCAGCAGCGCCGGGCGCGAGGCCTCGCCGGCGGTGACGTAGTTCAGCTGCACCTCGCCGGTGTCGAAGAGCTGTTCCGGATACCCGTGCGGGACGTAGGTCTCGTCCGGATTGTGCGGACCGTAGCGGCCGGCCATGCGCGCCTCCCCTTCTGGCGATGGTCTATGCGGGCGCCGCGCCGCGGAGCCGTTCGACCAGCTTAGCAGCGTCGCCGGGGGCGGAGTCGCCCCGCCACGCGATCATCTGGTCGTGACGCACGATCAGCAGCGGATCTGCGAACACCTCCATCCCCTCCGGCTGCGCGAGGTCGAGCAGCTGCAACGGCAAGCCTGCTGTCTCGGCGGCGGCCTGGATCGGCGTCACGTCGATCTCAGGTTGGAAGCGGACCAGCGTGTAGTCGGGCCCGAGCACGTCGTAGACCGAGCGGCCGGGACCGATCCAGAAATGCGGCAGCCGGCAGCCCGGCGCGGCCCGCGGCGTCCAGCCGCCCATGTCGTAGGGCGGGGCGGCCTCGCCGTCGTAGGCGATGATCGGCGAGCGGTCGTAGAAGTAGCCGAAGTTGAGGCCCGCCGGCGCGAACTGCGGCACGTTGATCTCGCGCAACTTCGCGCCGAGCTCGGCCCGCGCCGCATCGCCGGCCGGGCCGGCTGCCTCGAGGATCGGCGGCACGGGACCGGCCCCGAAGGCCGCGGCGTTCTCCATCACCTTGCCGATCGCGAGCCGCGAGACCTGGTCGGTGATCGGCTGGCGCTCGGCCTCGTAGGCGGCAAGGAAACCCGCCGGCGCCCAGCCCTTGGCGAGGCCGCACATCGTCCACGACAGCGACATGGCGTCGGCGACGCCGGCGTTCATGCCGTAGCCGGCGAACGGCACCCAAAGGTGCGCGGCGTCGCCGGCGATGAAGACGTTCTCGTCCCGAAAACGCTCCGCCACCAGCCGCCGGCCGACCCAGTCCTCGTGGTTCAGCACCTCCCAGGCGAAGTCGGCGCCGACGCCCAGCAGGTCGCGGATCGACTGGTCGAAGTCGAGGTCGTCGAAGTTCTTCATCCGGCCGCCGAGCGAGCGGTGCACGAGCCAGACGTCCTTGCCGTCGATGGCGATGACCGTGCCGCGGATGCGCGGGTTGGAGACCCAGCTCATCCAGACCGGCCGACGCTCGCCGAACAGGGCGCCGAGGCCGGGCGCGCGGATCAAAGACGAGCGCGTGCGCCCCAGCATGGCGTCGCCCTGAAGCTCGACGCCCATGACCTTGCGCACGGTGCTGCGCCCGCCGTCGCACCCGGCGAGGAAGCGCGCCCGGACGATCAGCGCTTCCCCGTCTGCATGCTCTGGCGATGGACGGTGACGCCGTCCGCGTCCTGCTCGTAGCCCTCGACGAGGGTCTGGTTGAGCACCCGCGCCTTCGGTTCCTGCTGCAGGCGCTCCAGCAGGATCGGCTCGAGGTAGAGCTGGCTCACCCGCACCACCGGCTCCGGCGTCGCCCAGTCGCTGTCGGGGAAGCCCGGCTCGCCGCGCTCCAGGCGCGAGGGCTGGCGGACGCGGGTCAGCTCGTAGCCGGTGATCGAGGTGCAGTAGATGACGTCGGTCGGGTAGTCGTCGGGCAGGCCGGCGGCGCGGACGGCGTCGGCGACGCCCAGCCGGCGGAAGATCTCCAGCGTGCGCGCCGCCACCGTGTTGCATTTCGAGCTCGGCGGCTCGCCGGCCTGCCGCGCCTCGAGCACCACCACGTCCGCGCCCCGCATGGCGGCGTCGATCGCCAGCGACATGCCGACCGGGCCGGCGCCAGCGACGGCGATCGTCGTCTCCAGGCGGCGCGTCACGCCTGGTCCGGGGCGTACTTGGCGGCCAGTCGCGCGCCGCCCGCAACCCGACCGATGCCGCGCACGCCGATGCCGGAATCGAGGTTCAGCACGCCGCCCGTCGCCGGCCGGGCGTCGCGGCGCGAGGCCAGGAACACGTAGCCGCCGGCGTAGTCGGCGGTCTCCGGCACCTTGCCGAGCGGCACGTTCGGCGCTGCGCCGACCGAGAGGTTGATGCTGCCGATCGAGCGCTCCGCCATGCCGAGCGACGCGGGGCCGCGCAGGTCGGTCTCGATCGGGCCGGGGGCGACGCCGTTCACGCGAACCGACGGCGCCAGCTCGTAGGCCAGCTCGCGGATCAGGCCGACCAGCGCATGCTTGGAGGCGGTGTAGAGCGGCCCGCCGCCCGCCGGCGTGAAGCCGGCGTTGGAGACCGTGAAGATCAGCGCGCCGGCGGAGCGGACCAGCGCCGGCAGCGCGGCCTTGGCGAGGTTCAGGCAGCCTTTGACGTTGATGTGGAACACCTCGTCGAACGCGGCGTCGATCTGGTCCGGGGCCAGCGCGTCCAGCGAGACCGAATAGTCCCAGATGCCGGCGTTGCCGATCGCGCAGTCCAGCTTGCCGAAGCGGGCGAGCGCCGCATCGACCGCGCGCTGGTTGTCCGCCAGCGAGCGGACGTCGCCGCCGACCACCTCGACGCGCCCGGCCAGGTCCGCGAGCCGGTCCGGCGTGCGGTCGAGCACCGCGACCTGCGCGCCTTCCTCCAGGAAGCGGTCGACGATCGCCCGGCCCAGGCCCGACGCGCCGCCGGTGATCAGCACCGATTGTCCGTCCAGCGCGCCCATGTCGCTCAGAAGATCGTGCTCATGTTGGCCGAGAGGATCACCGTCTGGTCGAGGAAGAGATGGCGCCTGGCGAGCTGGAAGCCGCCCTCGACCCTGCGCAGCAGGTCGATGCGCCGGCCGAACCAGTTGTCCTCCTCGGAATTGAGCCGAGAGCGGTAGAGGTGGAAGGCCGCCTCGAGGGTGATCTCGTCGCCCTCCACGCCCAGGATCCGCACATTCGAGACGAAGTGGCGCGAGCGCGACGGCGGGTCCTCCGACCAGGCCGAGCCGGCCTCCAGCTTCTTCACCCGCATCTCGAGCAGCCCGCGGTCGTCGTCGAAGTAGGCCATCTCGCCGGGCTTGGTGAACTCCAGGTCGAGGTCGGCGGTGGTCACCGTGCGGCGGATCGGCATCCAGTAGTGGATGTCGTCGGCCAGCAGTCCCAGCCAGTCGCGATAGCGGCGCGCGTCGAGCAGCGCCGCCTCGGCGTAGAGGAACTGCTCGACCTCGTACTGCACGAGGGCCCGCTCTGCGAGCGGCGTCGCCTCCCAGGCGTCGGCGGCGGGCGGCGTGCGTTCGAGCGCCGTCATCAGATCACGCCGGTCGGCGGCGGCGAGTGGTTGGCCTTCAGCTCGGCCCAGTCGCGCGCCGCCATCCACTCGGTCCAGGCGCGGTAGAGCCAGCGCTGGCCGTGCTCGCTGATCAGGCCCTCGACGTAGCGCGCTCCGCCGCCGGCGTCGGCCGTCTCGTCATGACCGAGCCCCATGCCGATGTACTGCCCGACCTTGCGGCTGGCGATCCCGCGGGCCGAGCGCGTGGCCTGGCTCCAGTTGTCGCCGTCGTCCTGCTCCAGGAGGCCGGCCGGGCCGAAGATGTGGCTGGCCTGCTGGATCATCCGCCGCTTCAGCTGCGGATGGGCGTCCTTCGGCACGATGGTGAACCACCAGAGCTCGGTCGCCGAGGGGCCGCGCGGCAGACGCAGGCACATCTGCAGGCCGCTCAAGGTGATCCAGAGGTTCGGGAAGATGTTCGGGTGCCCGTAGCTGCGCACCCCGACCGGCCCCATCAGCTCGGCCGCCCCGCGCGGCCGCAGCCGGTCCGAGCCGGGCGGCTGGGCGCGCGAGGCCGCATCGCGCGCCTCGTCGGACATGGCGTCGATCTCGGCCTGCCGCGCCTTCGGCATGCCCGGCCCGCCGATCGCATGCCCGTATTCGCCGAGCATCACCATCTGGTCCTTCGGGTGCAGGATGCGGGCGATGTCGACGAAGCCGGCGCTGTTGGCCGAGGCGTGGCTGTAGGCGACGTGGTACCAGTCGAAGAGGTTGTCGACGGCGATCTTCCAGTTGCAGCCGACGACGTTCTTCTGGACGCCCGCCACCACCTCGATCTCGCCGTGCGCGCAGACCATGCCGAGCCCGGTGCGGCCCACCTCGCCCAGGTAATCGTGCAGCGAAGGCGCATCGTCCGCCAGCGTCGCGAAATGGAAGCCGAGATGGCTCTCGACCCGCGCCCGCACCAGGCCCAGCCGGCTGCGGTCGAGCTCGCCGTGGTAGTAGGTCGAGGCGCCCGGCGCGCCGATGAGGCGGCCGTCGAGCGCGTAGTTCCAGCCGTGGTAGCTGCAGACGAACGACTTGGCGCGGCCCTGCTCGGCGCGGCACAGCGCGTTGCCGCGATGGCGGCAGGTGTTGAGGAGGACGTTGATCTGGCCGTCCTCGCCGCGCACCACGATCACCTGATCCTCGCCGATCCAGCTGACGAGGTAGTCGCCCGCATTCTTCAGCTGCGAGTCGTGGCACATGAAGTTCCAGCCGCGCGCGAAGATGCGCTCCAGCTCCAGCCGGTAGATGGCCTCGTCTGAGAGCACGCGCCGGTCCAGCACGCCGGTCGTGGGATCGAACAGGGCCTGGATCGCCGCCCTGTCCCAAGGCCCGCCCGCCTGGCTTCCGTCAGCCACGGTCACCTCCCATGGACGTCGAAGTCGCTTCCTGGCGATGAGCCTAGCCCAACGCGTCGGAGGGCCGCAGCCCCGATTGTTCGCCAGGACTGATAATTCGTCCGAGGCCTGGCGGCTCAGGCGCCGTGGTCCAGCCCGCCCGTCATGTCCGCGTAGAGCGCCGCAGCGCCCTGACCGGCTGCTCGCGCGCCGCGCCCTCGCTCAGCGACTTGCGGATCGCGTCGCGCTTCTCGTGGATCGAGGCGATGACGAGGCCCATCGGCACGCCGAGGTCGACCAGGGTGTTCTCGGCCAGCTGCAGGCTTGCCTCGATCGCCTCCGGCACCGCGTCGGTGACCCCGAGCCGGTAGAGCCGCTCGGCGTGGCCGGCGTCCCTGGCTCGCGCGATCAGCGTCAGGTCGGGCCTGAGCGCACGGGCCGTCTTCACCACCTCGTCGACCTTGGCGGGCGCGTCCATGGTCACCACGACGGCCGACGCGGTCTCGACGCCGCAGGCCTTCAGGAAGGCCTCGCGCCCGGCGTCGCCGAAGTAGACCCGCACGCCGCCATCGCGGGCGGCGCGGACAATGTCCGGGTCGGCGTCGACCGCGGTGTAATCACGGCCGTGAACCTGCAGCATCTCGCCCACCAGCCGCCCGACCCGGCCGTAGCCGACGATCAGCACGCCGCCGCCCGCCGGGCTCGCGCCGGCCGGGATCGCCTCCGGCAGGCTCGCTGCGGGCGGCGCCGTGGTGCGAGCGGCGATCCGGGCGCCGGCCCACGCCAGCAGCGGCACCAGGAAGAGGCCCAGTCCGGTCGAGACCAACACCACATCGGCGGCGCGCTGGCCGATCAGGCCGCCGGCGGCGGCCTGCGCGACGAGCACGAGGGCGAACTCGCCGGGCGGGCCGAGCGGCATCGCGACCTCGGCGGCGCGCCGGCCGTCGACGCGGAACAGCCGCCCCAACACCAGCACGACCAGGATCTTCGCCGCCACGATCCCCAGCGTGACGCCGGCGATGATCAAGGGCTGGCTGACGATACCGGCGATGTTCAGGTCCGCGCCGGCGGAAACGAAGAACATGCCGAGCAGCAGGCCCTTGAAGGGGTCGATCACCACCTCGACCTCGCGCCGGAACTCGGTCTCGGCCAGCAGCAGGCCGGCGACGAAGGCGCCGATCGCCATCGAGAGGCCGCCGGCCGCCGCCACCGCCGCCGAGGCCACCACGATCAGGAGGCTGGTCGCGGCGAAGATCTCCGGGCTCTTGGCCAGAGCGGCGGACCGGAAGAGGGGCCTGAGCAGCAGCCGCCCCGCGACGAAGATCGCCAGCAGCGCGAGGGCGCCCAGCACCAGCGGGATGGCCACCGCCTCCCAGCTCCAGCCGCTGCGCCGGCCGCCCAGCAGGCTGACGCTGACCAGCATCGGCGCCACCGCCAGGTCCTGCGCCAGCAGGATCGCCAGGGCGACCCGGCCTGCGACGCTCGCCAGGCGCTTGCGCTGGGCGAAGGTCGGGATGACCAGCGCGGTCGACGACAGCGCCACGCCGCCGCCGATCACCGCCGCCGCCACGGCGGGCTGCCCGAGCGCGGCCGCGCCCAGCCCGATCACGCCGGCGCTGGCGAGTATCTGCGCGAGACCCAGGCCGAAGATCTGGCGCCGCATGGTCTGGATACGCTCCCAGGAGAGCTCCAGGCCGATCATGAAGAGCAGGAACACCACCCCGAGCTCGGCCAGCGGCGCGAGATCGTCGGTCGAGCCCAGCGTCACCCATTTGATCGCCGGAAAGACAGGCGCGAGGCGCTCCAGCCCCTGCGGCCCCAGCAGCACCCCGGCGAAGAGGAAGCCGAGGATCGGGCTGACCCGGAACCGGCCGAACAGCGGCGCGACCACCCCGGCCACGACCAGGAAGATCAGCAGGTCCTTGTAGTGGTGCTCGATGACGTCGAGGGACATCGGTCAGGGCGCTCTGAGGCTCATCGCAGCCGCTGGCAGCTTGCCATCGCCGGGCGCCGCGCACCATGACTTGGGCCACGCCCCGTCCGCTGCGCGGCGCCGTGCTCGACGAGATCAGCGCGTCAAACGCGCCCTCGCGATGAGGAGATCGCGAGGTTCTGGGGCGGCCTGGAGTTCTAGGGCTTCTTCACCCCTGAGCAGAACGGGCACTCGGCCTTGCCCCTCGCCAACCGCGCGCTGTGCCGAGGGACGTGCTTGCCGGACGAGGTCTCCGAGACGAGTCGATGGCGCGCGTGGGGCCGCGCGTCGGCCACCGGCGCAGCAGCCAGGCCCAGCAGCGCGGCGCTCGCCAAGGCGATCGATAGGCGGCGCATTCGGGCTCCTCCGCTGGCTTTCAGTCAGCCTAGCATGCGCGCCTTCGGGCTGAACCGTTGCTGAATGCCCAGACCGACCTGCTCTCTCGTTGGAAGAGCGGAAATGGGCTTACTGGCTATCCAGGAACCGCCCGATCTGCGCCGCCTCACCGAAGGCCGGGGTGCGCAGGAAGGGCGGGGCGCCGCGGGCGTCCTTGTCGGCGGCCGGCACGCCGCTGGTGGCGACGTACCAGTCGAGCAGCCGCTGGGTGAGGGCGTCGCGGACGCCCGCATGCGCCGGATCGTCGATCAGGTTGCGGGTGAGGCGGGGGTCCGCCGCGCAGTCGTAGAGCTCGCCGCCGCCTGAGGGACGCCAGACGAGCCGATGCGTCGCGGTCCGGATGGTCGCGCAGCGCGCCACCGTATCAGGCCGCTCGTTCTGCAGGTGGGTCTTCGGGCCGTAGAGCCCGCTGAGCAGCGGCTCGAACGCCTGCGGCTCATAGGGGTTGTAGCCGCCCTCGGCGTAGGCCGCGCGGCCGGGGTCGCCGGGCGCGCCGGCGAGCTGCGGGACGAGGCTGCGGGCGAAGTGGGTGTGTTCGGCCTCGGCGCCGGCCAGCTCCAGCATCGTCGCCATGATGTCGTAGAGCTCGGTGAGCTCGGCGACGACGTGGCCGGCCGCGCCGCCGGGCGTCCGGACGATCAGCGGCGCGTGGGTCAGGCAGTCCTCCAGGCCGGAGGGCCACTTCTCGACGAGGCCGTAGTCGCCCGCGTAGTCGCCGTGGTCGGTGGTCGCGAAGAGCGCGGTCGAGGCGGCATGGCCGGTGCGCTCCAGCGCCGCCATCAGCTCGCCGAGCAGCCAGTCGCAGAAGCTGGCCTGGCCGAGGTAGACCGCACGCACCTGGCGCAGCGCCGCGGCCGAGACCTGGCTGAGCCCCATCGCCTCGCGCAGCGCCGCGTGGAACGGCGGCCTGCCGGGCAGGTCCGGCGGGATCAGCGGCGGCAGGTCGTCCGGATCATGGAGATCGTGGAAGCCGTCCGGCGCGCGATAGGGCGGATGCGGCTGGCTGAGCGCCAGGAAGAGGCAGAACGGCCGCGACAACTCGCGCCGCTCCAGGAAGCGGATCGCGGAAGCGAGGTTGGCGTAGTCGCCGCTCTCGCGCCGGTCGCCCGAGGCCGGAAACAGCATCGTGGTCGCGCCCGGCACGATCCCGCCGCCCGCGTAGAGCGTCACCGCCGCGCCGGTCAGCGGCGGCGAGCGGTCGCGCCACTCGGTGATGCTGCTGGGGAAGCTGGCGGCCGCCAGCGCGTCGTTCTTGCCGAACAGGTAGACGTCGTAGCCGGCACGCCTCAGGTAGCGGAACAGGTTCGGCTCCTCCGGCCGCAGGAAATAGTAGAGGCTGCGGTGGCCGCGCACATGCGCCGGCCAGCCGGTGAGCAGGCTGCAGCGCGAGGCCCCGCAGACCGGGAACTGCACATGGCAGTTCGCGAACCGCACCCCCTCCGCCGCGAGCCGGTCGAAGTTCGGGGTCTTGGCGATAGGATTGCCGTAGCAGGCCAGCGCATCGGCCCGCAGCTCGTCCGGCATGAAGAGGATCAGGTTGGGCGCGGCCATCGGCGCACCCTAGGGCGCCGGCGCAAGCGGTCTAGCCAAGAACCTCGGGGACGCCGCCGAGCGACTTCATCGCCGGCGCAGGCGAGCGAGGCGCTTGCGGCAGCGCGCCGCAAGCGCCTCGCCGCTCCGTCTCAGGCGGCTTCGTCCTCGCGCAACATCCGGGCGAGCAACATGCGGCGCAGGCGCCGGCGACGCCCGGCCCCGCGACCGATCAGGAAGCGGGCGAGCTGATGGTCGTCGCTCCCGCCTTCCTCGCCGTCGTCGTCGTCGTCGTCCGCGTCCGCGCGGTTGCGGGCGAAGCGGGCGACCGCCAGACCGCGCACGCGCCGACGGCGGCGGACTGCTCGGGCGCCGATCAGGAAGCGGACCAGCTGATTGTCCTCGCCGCCCTCATCCTCGTCGTCGTCGTCATCGACGTCGGCGTCCCCTTCACCGCGTTCGCGGATCAGGTGGGCGATGAGCAGGCGGCGAAGCCGACGGCGACGCGCAGCGCCGACGCCGATCAGCAGCCGAGCCAGATGGCCCTCGTCATCGTCGCCATCTTCCTCGTCATCGTCATCCGCATCGGCGCGTTCTCGCAACAGGTGCGCAAGCAGCATCCGCCGCATCCGCCGCCGGCGCCGAATGCCGCCGCCGACCAGGAGCCGACGGGCGAGCTTGCGGTCGTCGCCTTCGTCCTCGTCCTCGTCGCCTTCCGCTTCGGTGTCGTCCTCGCCCCGGTCGCGGAGCAGGTGCGCCAGGACCAGCCGGCGCAACCGGCGCCGCCGGATCGCCCCGCCGCCGGCAAGCAGCCGGATGGTGCGGTCTTCGTCGATCCCGCCGGTTTCGACGTCGGGATCGAGCGTGGTGGATGCGGCCATGATCTTCTCCTCGGAGCCCCCCGGCCCCAAAAAATGAATGTGCTCAGGCGGCCGGCGGCGCGGCGGCCTTGCTTGACGCTTCGCGGATGATCGTGCCGAGCACCGCGCTCGTCAGGGTCTCGCGGCTCAGCAGCCGCTTGGCCGCGCTCTGCTCGATCAGAGCATCGAGCAGCGCGTCATGCAGATCGACGTCTTCCTCGCTTTCGGCCGAGGCCTCGTCGCCGGCGCCATCGTCGAGGACGCAGGCGATCCCGGCCTCGAAGGCGTCGTGGACAAGGCTGGCGAACGTTGGGCGCTCGCCTGCCAGCCGCGCGGTCTCGCTGGCCGAAATCTCATGGCGGCGCGAGCCGTCCGGCGCCGCCACCTCGATCTTGACGATCGAGCCCGTGCTCGCCTTCATCGTCACCACCACGAGATCCTCGCTGCCCGCAGGGGCTGGCTCGGGGGCCGTCTTGGGCATGGTTGAAGGGGGTGTCGCCTGGGGCGCCGCCACAGCCGTCTTTGGGGTCGTCACGGGCGCCTCTGCGGCCGCCTTTGGGGTCGTCTCGGGCGCCGCCTTGGGAGCGGCGCTCGCGTCGCGCTCGTTGGAGGCCGGCGCCACGCGCTTTTTCTCCGGGCCCGAGCCGGACCCGCTGGCAGGAACGCCTTCGTTTGAAGCCATCGCCGACACCCTTGGATTTGACATGGCGGCCGCAACGCCCGCGGCCCTGGGCCTGCGCGGTCGGGCAGAGCGTCCGATCGGCATCGACGACAGGCTAGTCGGAGGCGCCGGCCGTCGGCATAGGGTGGATCACCCAGCCGGCGCGCGGCGCGGCCCTCAGGCTTTCCGGAAGAAGTCGAAGATGCGCTGCGCCAGCGCTTCGCTGACCCCCTCCACCTTGGCGAGGTCGTCGACCGAGGCGCGGCTGACGCCGCGGGCCGAGCCGAACGCGTGCAGCAGGGCGCGTTTCCTCGCCGCGCCGACGCCCTCGATCTCGTCGAGCGGGTTGCGGCGCATCTCCATGGCGCGGCGCGTGCGGTGCGTGCCGATCGCGAAGCGGTGCGCCTCGTCGCGCAGCCGCTGCAGGTAGTAGAGCACCGGGCTCTTCGGCTCGAGCATGAAGGGCGTCTTGCCGGGCATGAAGAAGCGCTCCAGCCCGGCGTCGCGGTCCGGCCCCTTGGCGACGCCCACCACCGGGATGTCGTCGACGCCGAGGTCGGCCATCACCTCCAGCGCCGCCTCCAGCTGGCCCGCGCCGCCGTCGATCAGCACCAGGTCGGGCCGGGGCGGGTTCTCGCCGGCCTCCTCCTCCTTGGCCAGGCGCGCGAACCGGCGGCGCAGCACCTCCTTCATCATGCCGTAGTCGTCGCCGGGCGTGAGCTCCGTGCTCTTGATGTTGAACTTGCGGTACTGGTTCTTCTGGAAGCCCTCGGGGCCGGCCACGATCATGCCGCCGACCGCGTTCGTGCCCATGATGTGGCTGTTGTCGTAGACCTCGATCCGCTCCGGGCTGCCTTCCAGGTCGAAGGTCTCGCAGACGCCGGCCAGCAGCCGCGCACTGAGCCGAGCTTTCCGCCATCTTGCGGCCCAGCGCCTCGCGGGCGTTGGCCAGCGCGTGGTCGACCAGCTCGCGCTTCTCGCCGCGCTGCGGACGGGCGATCTCGATCTTGCGGCCGGCCTTCAGCGAGAAGGCCTCGGCGATCAGCTCGCACTCGTCGGGCAGCACGTTCACCAGGATCAGGCGCGGGATGGGCCTGTCCTCGTAGAACTGGCCGAGGAAGGCCGCCATCACCTCGGCGATCGGTGTCGGCCTTGTCGACGCGCGGGAAGTAGGCGCGGTTGCCCCAGTTCTGGCCGGCGCGGAAGAAGAACACCTGCACGCAGGCCTGGCCGCCCTCGGCGGTCAGCGCGAAGACGTCGGCCTCGTCGATGGTCTCCGGATTGACCTGGGTCTCCTGCGCCACCGACGAGAGCGCCCGGATGCGGTCGCGAAGCCGCGCCGCGCGCTCGAACTCCAGGTCGTCGGCGGCGGCCTGCATCTCTTCGGCCATCCGCGCCATCACCGCCCGGCTCTTGCCGCGCAGGAAGGCCTCGGCCTCGTCGACCAGCTTTCCGTAGTCGGCCAGCGAGATCAGCCCGGTGCAGGGCGCCGAGCAGCGGCGGATCTGGTGCAGCATGCAGGGCCGCGTGCGGCGTCTCGTAGACGCTGTCGGAGCAGGAGCGCAGCAGGAACGCCTTCTGCAGCGTGTTCAGCGTGCGGTTCACCGCCCAGGCGCTGGCGAACGGGCCGAAGTAGTCGCCTTTGATCGAGTGCGCGCCGCGGTGCTTCTTCAGCTGCGCGGCCGGATGCTCGCGGCGGATGACGATCTCCGGGAAGCTCTTGTCGTCCCTCAGCAGCACGTTGAAGCGCGGCTTCAGCTGCTTGATCAGGTTGATCTCCAGCAGCAGCGCGTCGGTCTCGGTGCGGGTGGTGGTGAACTCCATCGACCGCGTCAGGTCGACCATCAGGGCGATGCGCTGGGTGTGGAAGCGGCCCTGCGCATACTGGCTGACGCGCTTCTTCAACGACCGCGCCTTGCCGACGTAGAGCGCCTCGCCGTCCTCGCCGAACATGCGGTAGACGCCCGGCGCGTCGGGCAGGCGCTTGCACCTCGTCCTTGATGAGCGCCGCGCCGATCAGCGGTGGCGCGGATACGTCGTCCGGCATGCCGCCAATATAGGCGAGTCAGGCCCGCCGCTCACGTCAGCAGAGGCGCGCGCCCAGAACACGCGCACCTGAGGGACGCGCACCTAGGGGATGCGCGGAGCGGGCAGGTTGCGGCCGCTCTGGTGCAGCGTCAGCGCGCTCGCCCGCCCGTCTGGCCCGAGGGTGAAGCTCATCTGCGCCTCCACCGTCTTCCAGAACACCGAGGTCGGGCTTTCCGGGAACACCTCGTAGGCGCCCTGTCCGGTCAGCTGGGCGAACAGATGGCCGCCGTCGCGGGTGACGGTGACGATCATCTGCGGCGCCAGCTGATAGCGGCCGGTCAGGGCGTCGAGCGCCTTCTGGTCCAGCGTCACCGCGTGATGCTCGGGCGGCGGCGGCGGAGGCGGCGGCAGGTGGATGACCGGCGCGCCCATCAGGATGTGCAGGCCGATGTCGTCGCCGCCCGCCGGGGTCTCGGCGTTGGTCAGCACCACCACGCCGACGCGCCGCTTCGGGCTGAACGCGACGAAGGTGTGGTAGCCGCCGGTGCCGCCGCCGTGCTGCACGATGTCGCCGTTCGGCAGGTGCAGCACCTCCCAGCCCAGCGCCTGTTCCATCGCCGGGGAGGACGACGGGCGGCGGACCGCCAGAGTCAGCGCCATGGCCTTCGCCAGCGGCGACGGCGTCAGGCCCATCTCGGCAGCCAGGAAGGTCATCAGGTCGTTGGCGGTCGAGCGCAGCGCGCCGGCGCCGGCCAGGGTCGGCAGATCCCAGTTGGCGACCTTGCGCAGCGACGAGTCGTGGCCGCTCGCCAGGCGCGCCCGCTCGTCCGACGTCAGCGTGATGGCGGTGCTGGACATGCCGAGCTGGCCGATCACCCGCGCCTTGACCAGGCTCTCGTAGTCGGTCCCCGCGCGCCGGGCCAGAAGGTCGCCCAGCAGGCCGAAGCCGAGGTTGGAGTACTCCCACGACGCGCCCGGATCGCGCGGCAGCTGGTAGCTCGAGAGGAACGCCCAGAGCTGGTCGTAGGTATAGTCCGCATACGGATTGGAGGGGTCCGTCTGAGCGAGGTTCGCCGGCAGCCGCGGCAGGCCGGAGGTGTGGGTGGCGAGGTCGGCCAGGGTGATGGACTTGCCGTCACGCGTCGGCGCCTTGACGCCCGGCGGCAGGAACTTCTCGATCGGGTCGTCGAGCTTCAGCTCGCCCTTGTCCGCCATGTCGGCCAGCGTCAACGCGGTGAACACCTTGCTGATCGAACCGATCTCGAACTCGGTGTCGCCATCGAGGGGCCGGCCGCTGGGGGAGTCGGTCTTGCCATAGGCGACGATCCGCCGGCCGCTGGCGTCGACCACGCCGACCACGATGCCGACGCCCTGGCGTTCGGCGTCGATCCGCTCGGCGAGCAGCGCGCGGATCTCGGCGTCGGACGGGGTTTGCCAGTTGGCGGGCGGCGCGGGGACCGGCGCCGCCGCGTTCGCCGGCTTCGGCCAGGGCGACCGCTGGCCCGGCGGCAGGCGCTTCAGCACCAATGGCAGTTTCAAGCTGTTCTGGGTGAAGACGCCGACCAGGCTCGGCCCGTCGCCCGAGAACTGGGCGTCGAACACCGCGCCGACGGCCTTCATGTCGATGCGCACATGGTCGCCGTCGCGGCTGATCGCCGAGGCCGGCGCGCCGTAGGCCCCCTGGTCGACGCTGTCGAACGTGACGAGCGTGCCGTGCGGCCCGGTCGTTATGTGGAAGGCGAGCCGCAGGTAGAGGCCGGTCCCCATGTTGAGCGAGCCGTCCCACTCGCCGTCGAGTCCGGTGACGGTCGGCGCCGGCGGGAGGTCGCCAGGCGCGAACGCGAGCGGGTAGTCGTGGCCGGCGAGCGTCAGCACGCCCTTCCAGCCGTGGGTCGCCGGATCCCACTCGCCATTGAACGTCCCGTGGGCGCGCGTACCGGTAAAAGTCAGCTTGCCGTCCTTGACGCTCACGTCGGACAGCGGCTCGCCAAGCACGCCCTGGCTCGGGTTGTCGAGCGCGCCCTCGACCCCGCTGGCGCCCGCTTTCAGGTGGAGGGCGAGCGGCAGGTCGCCCGACGCCAGGCTCAAAGTGCCGTGCCAATCGCCCGTCGCTTCCTGCGCCGTCGCCGGTCCGCCCAACCATCCGGCGGCCGCCAGCGCCACGATGAAGGCGGCGAGCCGCGCCGCAAGACGAACCATGCTGCCTTCCCCCAGAAAGACCGCGCGTCAGCGTCTGCGCAGCAGTGACGGACACTGCACCGAGATCGGGTCGCCGTGTGGGCTCACCAGCCGTTCGACGAAGCTCTCGCGCGTCGCCGACGCGCCGGCGACGACGTCCACCATCGCCTGCGACAGGGCTTGCGCCGCCGCGCAGGCAAGCAAGAAGGCTCCGATCACCGCCGCCAGGAACCAGTCCAGTCTGCGCATCGCTCAGCCCGCCCGTTGGCCGTCGCCGTCACGCCGGTCGCGCCGGAGGCTGCGCCAGGGTCGCAAGGCCCAGGACAGCGCCCGGATTCATCGCATCGACCATGGCGCTCGGCATCAGGATCGTGGCGCCTCGCTCCTTGGTTGTCTCGTAGATAATGTTCATGGCTCGCAATTGCAGGGCCGCCGGGCTCCTGGCGTAGATATCGGCCGCCTCGACGAACTTGATCGCCACCTCCTGCTCGGCCTGGCCCAGCAGCACCCGCGCCAGCCGCTCGCGCTCGGCCTGGGCCTGGCGGCTCATGGCGTCCTGCAGGGCGGGCGGCACGCTGATGTCGCGGATCTCGACGCTCATGACCGAAATGCCCCAGTCGGCGATCTTGCGGGCGATCTCGTCGCGCAGCACCTCGTCGCCGTGCTTGCGGTCGGACAGCAGCGTGGTGAGGGCGGAGGAGCCGACCATCTCGCGCAGCGAGGTCTGCGCCACCCGCTCGATGCCGGAGCGGTAGTCGACGATCTCCAGCGCAGCGCGCTCGGCGTCGTGGATCTGCCAGAACACCACCGCGTCGATGTTCACCGGCACGGTGTCCTTCGAAAGCGCCTGCTCGGCGTTGAACTCGGTGGTCTGGATGCGCTGGTCGACCCAGGCGGCGACGCGGTCGAGGATCGGGATGATCCAGAAGACGCCGGGTCCCTTGATCGACTGCAGGCGGCCCATCCGCAGCACGACGGCGCGCTCCCACTGGCTCGCCATCATCAGCGACTGCGGGATGAAGGCGGCGACCACCATGAGCACGATGGCGGCGCCGATGTTCAGCGGCTGGTCGCGGCCGAGGAGGATGACGACCACCGCCAGGGCGATGACAAGGGCGGCGAGGAAGCCCGCCAGCCGATTGCCGGCGGCGCGATAGCTGTTCATGGGTTGGGTTCCTTCGATACGGCCAGGCTGAGGATGCGCTGGGCCAGGTCCTTGGGGTCGATGCCCTGGGCCCGGGCCATGGCGAGCGACTGCCGGGCCAGGTTTTCGATCTGAGCGGCGCGCACGTCGGCGTCGATCGCGGGCGGCGCATCGGCGACGAAGCTGCCGCGGCCGCGCTCCAGCCGGATCGCGCCCGCCCGTTCCAGCTCGTCGTAGGCGTGACGCACGGTGTTGAGGTCGACCTTCAGGGCGACCGCCACCTGGCGCATGGTCGGCATCTGGTCGCCCGGCGCCAGGACCCCGGCGCCGATGGCGCCGAGCAGCTGCTCGCGCAGCTGGACATAGATCGGCACACCGGACTCCCCGAGCCGCAAGTCAGCGAGAACGGCTTGCTGGTGTGTATGCATACATTCATACAATATGACCAGACGCCGGCCATAGTCAATGGAACGAGTGGCGCGGCGGCGAAGCCTTGCCGTGTGGCGCCGCCCGGCCTACCGAGCGGCGATGAAGCCGCTGGTGATGATCGGGGCTGGGCGGGCGGCGCTGCCGCGCATCGTGGCCGAGGCCGCCGCGGCCCGCGGCGCGCCGCTCGCCGGCTATCTGGACGTCGGCGACGATCCGCAGCCGCCGTCGACGCCGATCGAGCGGCTGGGCGATTCCGCGCGTCTCGACGATCCGGCGTTCCTGGCGGCGTTCGATCTCGTCGTGGCGTGGCAGGGGCCGGGGCGGCGCGGCCTCTGCGAGCGCATCCTAGCCAGCGGCGGGCGGCTGCCGGTGGTGAGCCACCCGGCCGCTACGATCTCGACCACGGCTGTCATCGGCGCCGGCACTATCCTCTCCGCCGGCGTGATCGTGCAATCGGACGCGCGCATCGGCCGGTTCTGCGTGCTCAACACCGCCTGCACTGTCGACCATGACAACGTGGTCGGCGACAGCGTCTCGCTCGGACCGGGCGCGCATACGGCCGGACGCGTGACGATCTGCGACGAGGCGTTTGTCGGCCTGGGTGCGGTGATCATCAACGGCGTCACGGTGGGCCGCCGCGCCACGATCGGCGCCGGCGCGGTGGTGGTGCGCGACGTGCCGGAGGGCGAGACGGTGGTCGGCAACCCCGCCCGGCCGCTGTCGGCGAAGCGCGCGACGGCCTGAACGGTGAGGGAGGCGGCATGCGCGCAATCGCCCACGTTGGGCCGAGGCGAAGGCGCTATTCGCCCTTGGGCGCGACGGTCATCATGTAGTTGACGTCGGCGTCGGGTGAGCGCCGCCAGCCGCCCGAGAGCGGATCGAGGGCGACGCCGAACGGGCCTTCGATGCCATAGGGCGCGCCGGCCAGGAAGCCGCGCAGCTCGCCCGGCGTCAGGAACCGGCGCCAGTCGTGGGTGCCGGCCGGGACCCAGCGCAGCAGGTACTCCGCGCCCACCTTCGCCAGCGCCAGCGACTTCAGCGTGCGGTTCAGCGTGGCGAGGATCATCAAGCCGCCGGGCGCGATCAGCCGGGCGGTGTCGCGCAGGTACGCGCCGGGCTCGGCGACGTGCTCGATCACCTCCATGTTCAGCACCACGTCGAACGGACCCGCGCCCTCAGCGAGCAGCGCCTCGGCGGTGGCGCAGCGATAGTCGATCGAAAGCCCGACCGCGTCGGCGTGGGCGCGCGCCGCGCCGAGCCCGTCCTCCGACGCATCGACCGCGGTAACGGCGAAACCCAGGCGCGCCATCGGCTCGGCCACGAGCCCGCCGCCGCAGCCGATGTCGAGCAGGCGCAGCCCCTCGAACGGCCGCCGCGCCGCGCCGTCGCGCCCGAACCGGGCGAGCGCCTGCTCGCGGATGAAGCCGAGCCGCACCGGGTTCAGCCGATGCAGCGGCGCGAACTTGCCATGCGGGTCCCACCATTCGGCCGCCAGGCCTGAGAAGCGGGCGACCTCGTCGGGATCGATGCTGGTGACGTCGCTCATGGAGCCGCTGCGCTGTTGGGGTCAGCCGATCATAGCGATCTTGATCGGAAGTCCGAGCCCCGACCAGGCGCGGTCGGCGGTGAGCGCGGTGAGGCCCTCCCGCTCCGCCAGGGCAAGGCAGCAGCGATCGCCCAGCGAGAGGCCGGGCGCCGCAGTGGCCGCCGCGAGCGCGCCAGCCCTGAGGCCAAGCTCGGCGTCGACCGGGAGGATCGGGCAGCCGAGCTCGATCATCATCAGCCGCGCGGCCTCGGCGTCGACCCCTTCGCGGACCAGCCGCCCGACCACCTCTGCGGCGTTGACCGAGGCGAGCAGCGACGCCGGCAGGGCGGTCACCACCCGCGCCGCGCCGGCCGTCCCCCGCATCAGCGCGAGCACCGCCGAGGCGTCGAGCACCCAGTCAGCCATGCCGGTCAGTCGCCCTTGTCGCGCGCCGCCTCGGCGCGCCGTTCCGCCAACAAGCCGTCGGCGAGGCTGTGGTCGCCAGGGACCAGCTCGCGGACCATCGCCTGCATCCGGCGCACGGACTCGGCGACGCTGAAGATGACCAGCTGGTCGGCCTCGAGCTCGGCGATCGCCACGGCGCCGGGCTTCAGCCCCAGCGCCTGCAGCGCCATCGGCGGCAGGGCGAGCGCGCCGTCCTCCCGGACTGGAATGCGCAGCACGGCGACGCCCGCGTCGACCACGTAGGGCTCCGTGGGCGCTTCCTCGAGCCCGGGCGGTCGCACGCCGCTGACGTCCGCCCGGCCCACCACGTAGCCGCCGCTGCGGTTCTGCGCGTCGTCCTCCAGCACGTTGCGGACGTGCTGGTAACGCTTGCCGAGGAAGCGGGCGATCTCGGCGCGCGGCACGCCGGCGCCGGCCAGCGCCCGGATCTTGCCGGCGACGGTGGCGTGCGGCGCGGCGATCCGCGCCAGTCGGTCGGCTTCGTCGGGCATTTCGCGGTCCCGCAGTCAGACAGTCAGGTAGACAGGTAGTTCATCTGCGTCGCGGCGTCAATCTTGTTCCGCCGGGAACGCGTCGCTAGAAGGGCCGCGCCTTCGCGAAAGCCCCAGACCCAACCTTGTCCCGTATCGTGATGAAATTCGGCGGCACCTCGGTAGCCGACCTCGAACGCATTCGCCGCGTCGCGCGGCTGGTCGCCGCCGAGGCCGAGGCCGGTCGCCAGGTGGCGGTCGTGGTCTCGGCGATGGCCGGACGCACCAACGAGCTGGTGGCATGGACCGACGGCGCGGGGCCCGCCGCGCCCGGTCTGCCGGCGTCGGACGACGAGTACGACGTGGTGGTGGCCTCCGGCGAGCAGGTCTCGGCCGGATTGCTGGCGATGACCCTGCGCAACATGGGCTTCAACGCCCGCTCCTGGCTCGGCTGGCAGGTGCCGATCATCACCGACGACGCGCACGGCAAGGCGCGCATCGACGAAGTTTCGCCCGACAAGCTGGAGGCGGCGCTGGCGGCCGGCGAGATCCCGGTGGTGGCGGGCTTCCAGGGCGTCGACCGGCAGGGCCGGCTCGCCACGCTCGGCCGCGGCGCCGGCGATCTCTCGGCGGTCGCGGTGGCGGCGGCGCTGAAGGCCGACCGCTGCGACATCTACACCGACGTGGACGGCGTCTACACGACCGACCCGCGCATCGAGGCGCGCGCCCGGCGCCTGCCGCGGATCTCCTACGAGGAGATGCTGGAAATGGCCTCGCTCGGCGCGCGGGTGCTGCAGAGCCGCTCGGTGGAGCTGGCCATGGCCCAGGGCGTGCCGCTGCGGGTGCTCTCCAGCTTCGCCGAGCCGGGCGCGCCCGAGAACCAAGGCACTATCGTCTGCGACGAGGAGGAGATCGTGGAAAAGCGGATCGTGAGCGGGGTCTCCTACAGCCGCGACGAGGCCAAGATCAGCCTCTTCGGCCTGCCGGACCATCCGGGCGTCGCCTCCGACATCTTCGGCCGCCTCGGCGAGGCCAACGTCCTCGTCGACATGATCGTGCAGAGCCACGCCCGCACGCCCGGCGCCGCCAACATGGAGTTCACGGTCGGCAAGCGCGACGCGGCGCGGGCGCTCGCCATCGTGCTCGACGCGAAGGACGAGATCGGGCTCGAGGACGCCGTGCTGGACGACAACGTCGCCAAGGTGTCGGTGATCGGGGTCGGCATGCGCTCCAACACCGGCGTCGCCCAGACCATGTTCAAGGCGCTGGCCGAGAAGGGTGTCAACATCCAGGTGATCTCCACCTCGGAGATCAAGATCAGCGTGCTGATCGACGCCGCCTACACCGAGCTCGCCGTCCGCGCCCTGCACGCCGCCTACGGACTGGGCGAGGCTTAAGCAGGCGGGGTTGGCTGCTATTCGGCCGTCCGACTGCCGCGATCTGAAAAACCGCCACTGAGGCGCATGCGGGGTCCTTGCGCCGCCTTACGCGCCCAGCGGGCCAGCGCGTCAAAACGGCGACTCCTGCAATCAGGCGGCGCGAAGCTTCCGACGGAACGTCCGGCGCGCCACCGGGGCACCCTGAGTGACGTCACTGTTGACAATTAGAACAAATCATGAACTATGCGCTGAGAGATGGAGATGCAGGTGAACAAACCCATTCGGCGCTTCGCCCTCGAGGAGAGGGGGAACAACCCGCGAGGACTGACCTGCGACGCCTCAGGCGTTACGCTGGCGGGCTCACCGCTCCTTACCAAGAGCGCCGCTGGGTTCCGCCCTCGGCCGGTCCAGGAACTGGACCTCCTCCTCAAGGCTGCATACGAGGTCGCAATCGATACAAGCCTCCTGGCCCGAGGCCTTGCCATGACTGCCGAGGCATTGAACGCGGGCGACGTAGAGCGCGCGATGATTGGTGCGCTGCACCTACGGTTGCTCCCGCTCAGCGGCAGTGCCGCCAATCGCGTAGCCAAAGTCGACGAGCTGATCAGCAAGTACAACTACAACCCAGAGGAACCTCGAGATTGGCGGGGCAGGTGGACATCCGGCAACGGTGGAACCCCCCCGCCGAAACCCGACCCAACTTCTCGCTTGGGGAGCGTGCCAGACGAACACGACGGGGCCGCGGACAACGAGGTTCTGACGCCCGTTGCGTACAACGGGTACACCCACGATCAAGTCGTACGGGACTACGCTGCAACCCTCCGGTCAAAGGGCCAAGCGGTGGTGACCGAAGTAAGTCTCATTATGGCGGACGGCAGCGCCGGTGCACGGCTCGACATATTGGCCAGAGACCCGCCACCGGAATGATCTACGGGGTCGAGGTCAAGACAGGTGACCGACCGGGGTTCACACCCAGCCAGATTGTCGTGTACCCGCACTTCATGATGGGCGAGTCGGTAATGGCAACCGACGCCAAGGTGGCGGCGATCGGGCTAGTTCCGAACTTCCCGTTGCCGCCCATCCCGATCTATCTCATGCGCCAGCGCGGCCTGTTCTCAGAACCTGAGTTCAAAGAACTCGATCCTCTCAAGATGTCTCGGTACTACCGCGGCCACTAGATAAGAGAGATAGAAAATGGCGGAAATCAAAGAACACATTACGATGAAACTTTACGACGCCGCGGGCCGAGATTTGATAAGTCGTGAGATCGCTCTGGAAATCGCGCGACTGGTATTTATAGAGGTATTCGGGCAGGACGACTTCGAGGAGCAGGCGCCTCTTGTGATACATGATGAGGGGTCGACTTGGCTTGTGGAGGGAAGCCGAGCATACGACTATGATTTGCAACCTGCTGATCAGATCCTGGAAGGCAGCGCAATCATCGAGATCGCAAAGAGGAACGGTGCAATCGTCAGGTTGAGCAAGAAAGTAGACTTCGCCCGCTCGCCGAATGATGGATCAACGGATACTGCAGATTAGCTCGATCGCGCCTTCCTCGGCACTGTCGGCGTCGGCGCAGAGCCCGAGGTTCTCGTAGTGGCGATCTCGGCGGTCGCGAAGCAGTCGTGCAGCTCTTAGCGCGGCCCTTGAAGGCCAATGGGCGCGCCACGTCAGCCCTGCCCCAAGCGGCCACGGCGCCGCGCGCAGCAATCTCTCCCCGCAACGGTGAAGGAGGCTTAGTCTCCGCTCATCGAGCCCGGGAGAGGCGAGTGCCCACGATCGAAGGCGGATGCTTTTGTGGAGCGGTCCGTTACCGGGCGAGCGCGCCGCCGAAGGCGAGCATGATCTGCCATTGCCGTTCTTGCCGGCGCGCAGCCGCCGCGCCGGCGGCGCCGTGGGTCACCTTCGCGAGCGACGCGTTCGCGATCACCCGGGGCGGGCTGGCGACCTACCGCTCCTCGCCGCCGGTCACGCGCGGCTTCTGCGGCGCCTGCGGGACGCCGCTCACCTACGCAAACGATGGTCGGCCCGGCGAGAATCGACGTGACCACCGTCTCCCTCGACGACCCGGAAGCCTTCCCGCCGACCTTCCACGTCCAGCTCGGCGACGATCTTGCCTGGGTCAGGTTCGGCGACGGCCTGCCAGCCTACCAGGGCTGGAAGAGCGAGGGCTGAGCCGCAGTTATTTCCGGTCCAGCACCAGGATCTGGAACGTGCCGGGCTTCGGCTGCGGGCGCTTGCCGGCCTCGAACGGGCCGTACTCGGCGGTCGGCAGGTAGATGCGGCCGCTCTTCAGGTCGACGGCGCCGGTGCGCGCGCCGGGCTGGGTCGTGACGCTGTCGACGATCGTGTTGTCGTCCTTGCCGCTGAGCGCGATCACCCACAGCTTGCCGTCCAGCGCGGTCGGGACGAAGGCGAGGCGCCGGCCCGGGTCGTAGAGCACCGCGTCCGGGAAGCCGCCGATCTTCAAACTGGCGATCTCCCTGCCGCTCGCCGCGTCGAGGATCTTGGCGAGGCCGCTGCACGAGGAGATCACTCGCCCGCCTTCGACGTAGGCCAGGCCGGTCGGCCGCTGGCAGCCGGCCATGTCGTAGCGGGCGAGCACCTTGCGCGCCTTCAGGTCGACGACCGCCACCTGGCCCTTGTCCTCGACGTTGACGAAGAACCGGCCCTTGCCGTCGGGCTGGCCGAACTCCAGGTGGTCGCCAACGGTGATCGTGCCGGCTACCTCCTCCTTGACTGGGTCGATCAGCGTCAGCACGCCGGAATCGCCGTTGATCACCACGACGAGGCCGGTGGCCGGATCGTAGGCCGCGCCGTCAGGATCGGCCGCCACGCTCAGCGACTGCAGCAGCGCGCCGTCCGAGGCCTTCAGGATCTTGGCGGTGGAATCGCCGCTGTTGGTGGTGACCAGGAGGTCGTGGCCGGGAACCACCACCACCTCGTGCAGCCGGTTACCGGGCGCGAAGCTGTCGTTGAGCTTGCCGCTCTTGAGGTCGACCGCCAGCACCACCGTGCCGTGGGTCACGTAGACGCGCCGCCGGGCGGCGTCGTAGCTGGCGTAGTCCCAGCCGCCGTCGGGGCCGTTGATCCGCTCCACCACCTGCAGCTTGCCCCCGGGGTCGGCGGCCTGCGCCGCAAGAGGGGCGAAGGCCAGTAGGGCGGACGCGGCGGCGCAAAGGGCGAGCAACTGACGCTTCATGGTCGTTTCTCCTGTTTCAGGTCTGGTCGTCACTTGAAGGGCTGGAGCGGTGGTCATGCGGGCGCCCGGCGTTCGTCGGCGTCGACCCCGCCCGCGAGGCGGTAGAGCGCCGGCATGGCGATCAGCACGAGCGGGCCCTGCGCGATCAGCCCGGCGATGATGGCGATCGCCAGCGGCCGCTCCATCGAGGCGCCGCCGCCGATCGCCAGCGCCAGCGGCGCCAGCGCCAGGATGGCGGCGAGCGTCGTCATGGCGATCGGCCTGAAGCGATTGACGCCGGCCTGGGTCAGCGCGGTCCCCGGCGGCGCGCCGGCGATGATCAGCGCCTCGTATTCCGTGAAGTAGAAGATCGCGACCTCCGTGGTGATGCCGACGATCATCGTCGCGCCCATCAGCGCCATGATGTTGAGCTCGACGCCGGTCAGCCACAGCCCGATGGCGACGGCGGAGGCGGCCGCCAGCGGCATCACCAGGATCACGCCGGCGATGCGGAAGCTCTCGTAGATCACCAGCAGCAGCACGAAGACCGCGGCCACCGCGGCGGCGAACACCAGCGCGAGGTCGCGGAACGCCCGCTGCTGCTCGGCGTAGAGGCCGCCCATCTCAAATGTGACGCCCGGCGGCAGCAAGCCGGGGCGGTCGACGATCCGCTCCACCTCCTTGGCGGTCGAGCCGACGTCGCGGCCGACCACACGGGCGGTGACGGCGTCCATGCGGCGCAGGTTCTCGTGGGTGATCTCCGCCTGCCCGGTCACCAGCCGGATGTCGGCGATGCGCGAGAGCGGGAAGGGATGGCCGTCGTCGGGCGACTTCAGCATCAGCGCGCCGATCTGGTCGACCCGCGAGCGCGCCGCCGGCGGCGTCCAGACCCGTACGTTGACCAGGTTCGCGCCGGACTGCACCTGCGTCGCCACGGCGCCGGTCAACTGATCCTGCAGCTGCTTGGCGACCTCGTCGGCGCTGACGCCCTCAAGTTCGGCCCTGGCCGGATCGACGCGGATGTCGAGGCCGTCGCCGGCCAGCACGACGCCGCTCTTGGCCTCGGTGACCCCGCGCACCTTCTCGATGGCGTCCTGGACGGCCGGGCCAGTCTTCAGGAGCAGCGCCGCATTGTTGCTGAAGAGCTTCACCTCGATCGGCTGCGGCACCGCCGTGAGGTCGCCGATCAGGTCCTCCATCAGCTGCGCCGTCTCGATCTCGACGCCCGGCACCGACGACTGCACCTTGTCCGCCACCTCGTCCATGACCGCCTCGATCGGGCGCCGGCCATGCGTCTTCAGGCGGACGAAGAAGTCGCCGGTGTTGGGCTCGGTGAGCCCGCCGCCGAGCTGCGTGCCGGTGCGCCGCGAGTAGGTGTCGACGTCGGGCGTCGAGCGGACGATCGTCTCGATCTGCCGCATCAGCCGATCGGTCTCGGTCAGCGACATGCCGGGCGGCGCGACGTAGTCGAGCACGAAGCCGCCCTCGTCGATCTTCGGGAAGAAGCCCGAGCCGACCGTGGCGAAGCAGAGTAACCCCACCGCCGCCAGCCCGACGACCGCGGCGAGCGCCAGGATCGGACGCCCGACGCTGGCCTCCAGCACGCGGCGGTAGCGGGCGAGGAGGCGGCCGTTCTCGTCGAGCCCGGCGACGGCGCCGCGCTGGCCCACCAGCCGCTCGACCAGCGCCGGGATCACCCACCAGGCGACCAGGAACGATAGAGCCAGCGAGATCGCCATGGTGATGGAGAGGGCCTTGAAGAACGCCCCGGTGACGCCGGAGAGGAACGCCAGCGGGATGAAGATCACCGTGGTGGCGGCCGACGATCCGATCAGCGGACGCATGAACTCCGCCACCGCCCGGCCGACGGTCGCGCCGCTGCGGTCCCCGGTCTCCGCCAGGCGACGCTCGATGTGCTCGATCATCACGATGGCGTCGTCGATGATCAGGCCGACGGCGGCCGCCATGCCGCCCAGGGTCATGATGTTGAAGCTCTGGCCGAGCAGCCAGAGGATCAGCGTCGCCGCCGCGAGCACCGCCGGTACGGCGACCACGGCCGCCAGCGTCACGCGCCAGTTGCGCAGGAAGACCAGCAGCACCAGCGCGGCCAGGATCACGCCGATGACGATGGCGTTGCGTAGCGCCGCGGCCGACTCGAGGATCAGGTCGCTCTGGTCGTACCAGGCCCTGACCCGCATGTCGGCGGGACCCTGGCCGCGCACCCGCTGGAAGGCGGCGCGCACCGCCCTGGCGATCTCGACGGTGTTGCCGCCGGGCTGCTGGTAGACGTTGACCAACACCGCGTCGCGCCCGTCGGCGGTGACCCGGATCCACTGCGTCTCGGGCGCGGCGGTGACGCTCGCCACGTCGCCGACCCGCACCACGCCGCCGCCCTCCGCCTTGATCACCACGTCGGCGATCTGGCGCGGATCGGCCAGGCGGGAGTCGGTGAGCACAAGCAGCAGCTTGCCCTGATCCTCGATGCGGCCGGCGGCGCTCAGCGCATTGGCGCCGGCGATCGCCTGCGAGACATCGGCGAGCGAGAGGCCGTGCGCCCAGAGCTTCGCTGGGTCGGCCTCGACGCGGTACTCGCCGGGCGCGCCGCCCTGGTTCTGCACCCGCGCCACCCCGGCGATGGTGGAGAGCACCGGCGCCAGCGACAGGTCGGCGAACCGGCGCAGCTCGACCGGCGTCGCGCGCGCCGAGGTCAGGCTGTAGGCGGCCACCGGATCGACGGTCGGATCCTGGCGGCGCACGTCGAAGCTGACGCCAGCCGGCAGGCGGCCCTGCGCGCTGGTCAGCGCCGCCTGCACGCGCTGCAAGGCGAGGTCCATGTCCTGGCCCCAGCCGAAATTGATCGACACCTCCGCCTCGCCGCGGCTGGTGGTCGAGCGCAGGTTCTGCACGCCGGGGATCGCCCTGAGCGCCTGCTCGACCGGGCGGGTGATCACCGCCTCGGTCTGGTCGGCCGGCCGGTCGCCGGCGTCGATGGTCACCGCGATGCGCGGGAAGCGCACGTCGGGAAACAGGCCCACCGGCATCACCCAAGCGGCGACGACCCCGCCGGCGATCAGCAGGGTCAGCAGGGTGAGCAGCGAGCGCCGGCGTCGCGAGGCGAACTCGGCGAGGTTCATCGGCCAGAGCCTTGGGGGCCGGAGCCTTGGGGGCCGGCGACCTTCACCGCCATGCCGTCCTGCAGTTCGTAGGCGCCCTCGACGGCGACGATCTGGCCGGCCTTGATCGGACCGGAGATCTCGATCTCGTCGCCGTGGTCGCGGCCGGCGGTGACGAACACCCGCTCGGCCTTGCCGTTCGCGACGACGAAGACGTGCGCGCCGGTCTCGTCGAACACCACGGCGCCGCGCGGAACGGCGAGGCCCTGGTGCGCGCCGGTCACCACGTCGGCCTCGACCGCCGCGCCCACCGGCAGCGACGCGCCCGGCACCGGGGCGATGGCCGGGACCAGATGGGTGGCGGGATCGGCAGCGCGGCCGACCATGGTCAGGCGCGAGGCGACCGGCGCGCCGCCGGCCGTCGAACGGATCGTCACCGCATCTCCGGCCGCGACGGCGCCGGTCGCGGGTTCGATCCCCAGCTTCACACTGAGCGCGCCCTGTCTGGCGAGCACCATGATCGCCGCGTCCTGGGCCACGTGGTCGCCGGGCGCGGCGGCGATGCTGACCACCACGGCCGGCGCGTCCGCGGTGAGCGTCTGGCGGCCGCGGCCGGCGCCCTGCTGCTGCTGGGCGGCCAGAGTTGCGTCGGCGTCGGCCAGCGTCTTCTTCGCCTGGATGAGCTGGTCGGCGGCGGCCAGCCGCGCGTCGAAGAGGCGCTGGACGCGCGCCAGGTCGGTCTTGGCGGCCGCCGCCGCGTCGGCCGCCTGCTTGTAGGCCAGGCCGGCGCCCGGCTGGCTCGCCACCACGGCCAGCGGCTCGTCGGCGCCGACCGCCTGGCCGGGGCGCGCCAGCACCGCTTCGACGATCAGCGCCCGCGGCGCGGCCAGCGTGCGGCTGGCGGCCGGGTCGGCCTGCACGATGCCGTAGACGGTGGCGACGTCCTGCAGCACGCCGCCGCGGATCGGCGCGGTGGTGATCGTGGCGGTCGCCGCCGGTTCGGACTGATCGCTGTCATCGCCGCCGCCGCCATGACGCATGAGCACGAGCGCGGCCGCGCCGACGACGAGGACGAGGATCGCGGCCAGCGCGATCAGCCGGCTGCGGGTCATGTGGCGCCCGGCGCAGGCGGCGCGAACAGGGCCGTCTCGAGCTGGATCTCGGCCATGCGGGCGGCGAGCTCGCGGTCCTCCAGGTCGGCGCGCTTGGAGACCACGGTCTGCACGAGCACGAGGTAGGCGGCGCTGTCGATGTCGCCGCGGCCGAGGGCGGCCGGCGCGGGCCTCAGCATCGCCTCCAGCCGCGGCAGGTCGGCGCGCAGCACGGCCGCCTCGGCGCTGGCGCTGGCGAGCTCGGCCTCGGCGTTCCTGACGTCCGCGTCGGTCTGATCGAGCCTGGCCTGGTACTCGGCTTTCAGCTGCTCGCGTGTCGCCTCGGCCACCTTCACGTCGCCGCGGTGGCCGTTGAAGATCGGAACCGCCAGCACCGCCGCGAGCCCCAGCGTCGTGGTCGGGGTCGGGTCGCGGGCGTAGGCGAAGGCGATCTGCGCCAGCGGAAACTGCGAGAGGATCGCCTTGCGCAGGTTCTGGTCCTGCGCCGCGTAGCCGGCCTGCAGCGCCAGGAGGTCGGGTCGCCGCGCGGGCAGGCTGGCGAGGTCGCGCTGAACCGTCTCGGCATCGACCGCGGGCGGCGGGGCCGGCTCGACGAGCGGCAGCTCGACCTCCGCCCGCAATCCCAGCAGCGCGTTGAGGTCGCGCCGCGCCTTGGCCGCGTCGCGCCGGGCTGTGGCGAGCTGCGTCTCGACGTCCAGCTTGACGGCGAGGTCTGCGGCGGCGGTCTGGGCGGTGACGTCGCCGCGCTGCTCGGCCCGCGCCGAGCGCGCCGCGCGGTCGGCCGCGGCGGCAAGGATCTCGCCGAGGAAGCCGGCGCGCGCCTCGTTGGTCAGCGCCGTCTCGGCAAGCTGCCGCGCCTGCTGGGCGGTCGTCCACTCGGCCCAAAGCACGTCGAGATCGGCCTGTTTCGCGGTGAACCGCGCCGCCCGCTTGTTGGTCGCGGCCTGCAGCAGGCCGGCGATGTCGTAGCTCGGCGAGACGTTGAAGGCGGTGTGGGTGTCGGGCCCGGCGATCGGCTGGTCGACGCCGACGCTCACCTGCGGGTCGGGCAGCAGGCCGGCGGCGAACACCTCGGCCGACTGCACGCCGAGCGCGGTCCGCTTGGCCTTCAGGTCGGGGTTGTTCAGCACGGCGAGCACGGCGACCTGCAGCGGCGTGAAGCCGGCCGCCGGATCGATGCGGATGGTCTGCAGCGGCGCCAGGCGAAGCTTCTCGACGTCGGTCTTCAGGAAGCCGACGTCGCCGCCGATGTAGGGACCGCTCGGCAGCGGATCGGGGTGGTCCGTCTTGCAGGCGGCGAGCGCCAGCAGCGCGCCCAACGCAAGCGCGGCGCCGCAGCCCTTCGCCGTGCGTCCCGATCCCGCCAAGCCGCCTCCGATCGCGCTCGCGCGCCGAGCGAGCCGGCGCTTGTTAAGCCACCCGAGTTGACCGGGCGCTGTCCGCCACATTGGGAAACCCCAATGTTGCCGCCGCGGCGGCGCAGGACCCGGGCTCTAGGCGGCGCCTGTCAGCAGCGAGTAGGCGCTGAGCGCCATCACCTTGGCGGAGGCGACCATGTCGGCGATCTCGACGTATTCGTCCGGCTGGTGGGCGAGGTCGAGGATGCCGGGGCCGTAGGCGATGCAGTCGCGCAGGTGGCCGATGCGGTCGATGTGCTTCTGATCGTAGGTGCCCGGCGAGCAGATCAGCGCCGCCTCGCGGCCCAGCACGCGCCGCACCGCTTCGGCGGTGGCGCGCACCACCGGACGGTCGGGCTCGGTCATCGACGGGCGCACCTCCATCAGGTCGCGCAGCGAATAGCGGAACCCGGGTCGGCGCTGCGCCAGGGCGTCGAGCATCGCCCGCATCTGCGCCTTCACCTCGTCGAGGTCCTCCTCGATCAGCAGCCGACGGTCGAACACCAGGCGGCAGCTGTCCGCCACCAGCGGAGCGGGGAGGGCGGCGGCCTCGCCCGGATCGAGGTCCGGCTGGCCGCCATGCAGCGAATTGATGTTGAGCGTCGGGGTGCGCGCGCCGGGCGGCTCGACCGGCATCGCGGTCGGCTGGCCCTCGAGCGCCGGATAGAGTTCGCTCTCGAACGTCGCCAGCACCGCCGCCATGTGGCGCACGGCCGAGTCGCCCAGGAACGGCATCGAGCCGTGCGCGATCCGTCCCTTAGTCTCGATCTCGCCCCACCAGACGCCGCGGTGGCCGATGCAGACGCGGTCGACGTTCAGCGGCTCGGGGATGATCACATGGTCGACGCGCGGCTTCGAGAACCAGCCGCGCGCGGCGAGCCAGGCGACGCCGCCGAAGCCGCCGGACTCCTCGTCGCCGGTGCCGGAGACCTCGATCGCGCCGGGCAGCGCCGCGCCGCTATCGATCAGCGCTTCGGCGGCGACGATGGCGGCGGCGAGGCCGCCCTTCATGTCGCAGGCGCCGCGGCCGTAGATGCGCCCGTCATCGATGCGGGCCTCGAACGGCGGCCGCGTCCAGCCTGCGCCGGCCGCCACCACGTCGATGTGGCCGTTGAAGTGTACGCAAGGTCCTGGGCCGGCGCCCTCGCGGCGGGCGATCACGTTCCAGCGCGGATAGCGGTCGCTATCGCCGGGAGCGCCCTCGGCGCGCACGTATTCGATCGCGAACCCGCGCGGCTCCAGCCGCTGGCCGATCAGCTCGGCGCAGTCGCGGTAGAATTCGCCCGGCGGATTGACCGAGGGGATGCGGATCAACTGCTGCGTCAGGTCGACGAGCTCGGCCTGGCGCGACTCGATCTCGGCGAGCAGTGCGTCTTCGTCGAGGCGGGTCATGCCGCCGCCTCCGCGACGGCATGGCGCGAGCGCGTCGCCTCGGCCCTCGCGCGGGCCTCGGCGGCCTCGGCCGGCCGATTGAGCGCCGCATAGGCGCGCGCCAGCTGTTCGTTCACCGGGACCCCGTCGGGGTCCATCGCGCGCCGCCGCTCCAGCGCCTGCTGCGCCTCGCGCCAACGGCCGTCGGCCATCAGCGCGGCCAGCCACACCTGCTCGAAGAGATCGCGCTGGGCGTGGCTGCCGCCGATCTGCTGCAGGCGGGGCAGCGCGCGCTGCAGCTCGCCGGTCGCCGCGGGATGCTGGCCGGCCAGATACGCGGCGAAGCCGTCGGCGACCGGCAGGGCGGCGTCGCTCCAGGCGCCGCGGGCGAAGTCAGGCGCCGCGGCGGCGCGCTGGCGGATCGCGGCCAGCAGCGCGGGCGCCTCGGCCCGGCCGGCGCGGATCAGCGCGTAGAGATACTGCAGCGCCAGGAACGGGTGCTCCACATCGATCCCGCGCGCGGCGATCCGCTCGGCGACGTCGCCCCAGCGCTCGCCGACATCGATCCCGGCCAGCTCCGCCCGCGCCAGCAGCGAGACGGCGCCGACCTGGTCCTGGGAGTAGTCCTTGTCGCCGGCCCAGCAGTGCTCGTCATAGGCGGCGAGCACCGCCTCGCCCCGCCCCTGGCTCAGGTAGAAGAGGCAGAGGTGCCACCAGTTGTGGGTGGCCATGAACGAGTTCAGCTCGCCCCACCCCCCGGCCGCGCCTTCCAGGAAACGCGCGCCTTCGTCGATGCGGCCCTCGGTGATCATCACGTGGGCCAGCGCGTGCTGCGCCCAGGGGTCGGCGCCGTACATCTCCAGGGCCCGGCGCGCCGCCCGCTCGGCGTCGGCCAGCTGGTGGCACTCCTCGTAGCCGAAGGCCGCCATGCCGTGCATCTGCGCGACGTCCTCGGCGTGCGGCAGCGACACCAGCGCCATGCGCAGCATCGACGGGAAGTCGCCCCTGTTGAACGCCAGGTACTGGCAGAGCTTCAGCATGGAGAGATCGCGCGGCCAGTCGCGCACGATCGTCTCCCCGATGGCCTCGGCGGCCGGCAGATCGCCGGCGACCCAGGCGGCCAGGAACTCGGCCGTGCGCCGCTCTCGCTCGTTCAGCTCGCAGGCTGCGGCGCGCTCGAGGAACGGGCGGGCGCGCACCGGTCCCTGCGGCGACTCCAACAGCATGAAGAGCGCGGCGGCGTAGAGGTTAAGCAGGCCATGGCCGGAGCGCGCGGCCGCCGCCCTGACCACCCCGCCGGCCCGGGCCTCGTAGCCGATGAAGCCGGCCACGAACGCGTCGACCGCCCCGAGCGCGTCCGGATCGCCCGAGACCGGGTTGCCGAGGTAGTCGCAGGTCACAGGCAGCGCCCGCCGTCCACTTCGAGCGCGACGCCGGTGATCATCGAGGCCTCGTCCGAGCAGAGGAACACCGCCGCGGCCGCGATGTCGGCCGGGGTCGAGAGCCGGCGCAGCGGGATGGTCGCGAGGATGCGATCGCGGCCCGCTGGCGTATCCTCGCCGCCCATGAAGGTCGCCAGCAGCGGCGTGTCGCCGGCGACCGGGTTGATGGCGTTCACACGGATCTGGAAGCGGGCGAGCTCGATGGCCATGGCGCGGGTCGCGGCGATCATCCAGCCCTTGGACGCGTTGTACCAGGCGAGGTTGGGACGCGGGCTGACGCCGCCGGTCGAGGCGATGTTGAGGATGGCGCCGCCGCCGGCCGCCTTCATCGCCGCCACCAGGTGGCGGGCGGTCAGGTAGACCGATTTCACGTTGACCTGCAGCAGCCGGTCGAACTCAGCCTCGTCCACGCTCTCCAGCGGCTTCGGCAGCTGGCCGATGCCGGCGTTGTTGACCACGATATCGACGCGGCCGCCGAACGCTGTCGCCGCCTCGGCCAGCGCCCCGACGTCGGCGTCGCGGGAGACGTCGGCGCGCACGGCCTTGGTCGCCGGACCCAGCTGGCTGGCGAGGCGCTGCGCGCCGTCGCCGTTAAGGTCGGCGATGACGACGCGCGCGCCCTCGGCCACGAACTGCGCGGCGATGCCGGCACCGAAGCCGGACGCGGCCCCGGTGACGATGGCGACCTTTCCCGCCAGCCTTCCTTCGACGCTGGACATGACCGAGCTAGGTGCGCGCCGCCGCCGGGGAAGTCTAGACCCCCAAGGGCTCGGCGACCTCGGGTCCGTGCGAAGACGGCGGCTGCGCCGATCGCGCGCCGAAGACGACGCGGACGTCGAGGCCGGGCGCGGCATCGGCCAGGGCAACGGTCGCGCCATGCAGGCGCGCGACCGCCGCCACCAGCGCCAGGCCAAGGCCGCTGCCAGGCGTCGAGCGGCTGCGCTCCAGCCGGTAGAAGCGGTCGAATATCCGCTCGCGCTCGGCCGCCGGCACCCCCGGCCCGTCGTCGGCGACCGCGATGACCGCGCCCTGGCCGTCCGGCTCGACGCGCACGCTCACCTTGGCCCGTTTGCCGGCGTGGCGCAGCGCGTTCTCCACGAGGTTGACCAGCATCTGGGCGAGCAGCTCCGGGTCGCCCTCGACGGAGAGCGGCCCCGCGGCCCGAAGCGTCAGCATCTGGCCGGCGTCCTCGGCGGACGGGGCGAAGTCGCCGACCACGGCGCTGGCCAGGGCCGTCAACTCCACCGGCCGGAACGCCGCGCGCCGCGCGCCGCCTTCGATCTGGGCGATCCGCAGCAGGGCGGCGAAGGTGTCGAGGATGGCGTCGACCTCCTCCAGCGCGCCCGAGATCGCCGCCATGCGCTGCGGCGCGGTGCGGGCGGTGCGGCTGGCCTCCAGTCGCTGGCGCAGCCGGGTCAGCGGCGTGCGAAGGTCGTGCGCGACGTCGTTGGAGACCTGCCGGAGGCTGTCCATCAGCAGGGCGATCCGGTCGAGCATGCGGTTGAAGGTGGCGGCCAGCCGGTCGAGGTCGTCGTCCACGCCGCGCACCGGGATGCGGCGGGAAAAGTCGCCGTTGATGATCGCCTCGGCCGCGCCGCTCATCGCATTGAGCCGTCGGTGCACGCCGTAGCTGAGGCCCAGGCCGCCCAGGATGCCCAGCACCACTACGCCGGCGAAGGCCCAGCCGAAGCCGGCGACCACGGTCTGCTCGAGCGCGTCGTTGCGCGCGTCGTCGTCGCCGATCCTCAAGGCGTAGCCGTCGGGCAGCGTGGTGGTCAGCACACGGATGGACTCCGGTCCGTGTGGAGGTCGAGAGCCTGAGCGTCGACCAGCCGGGCGCGGCGCGCGAGCCGGCCAGCCGCCCGGCGATCGGAGCGCCGTTCGGTCCGTCGAGCCCATAGTCGAGTGCGCCCGGCGTGCGGTCGCGCTCGCCCACCGCCTGCACGACGCCGGACAGCCCCTCGGTGCGGAACTCCTGGGCGAGCGCCGCGGCCTCGGCGTCGATCCGCGCGTCGAACTGCTGCTTCAGCGTCGCGCGCGTCGTCAGCAGGGTGACGGCGCCCAGCACCAGCACCGAGAGGGCGAAAGCGGCGGTGTAGAAGGCCGCGAGCCTGAGGCTGGTGGAGCGGAACATCTCAAGCGCCTTCGCGCAGGCAGTAGCCGGCGCCGCGGACGGTGTGGATCAGCTCCTGGGCGCGGCCCCGGTCGACCTTGGCGCGCAGGCGGCTCATGTGGGTCTCGACGATGTTGGTCTTGGGGTCGAAGTGGTAGTCCCAGACGCTCTCCAGCAGCATCGTGCGGGTGACCACCCGGCCGGCATGCCGCATCAGGTACTCCAGCAGCTGGAACTCGCGCGGCTGCAGCTCGATGCGGACGCCGGCGCGGGTGACGGTGCGCGCCAGCCGGTCGAGCTTCAGGTCGGCCACCTGCAGGGTGGTGGGCGCCTCCTGGGTGGGCGGGCGGCGGGCGAGCGCATTCACCCGCGCCATCAGCTCGGCGATGGCGAACGGCTTGACGAGGTAATCGTCGCCGCCGGCCTCCAGGCCCTCGACGCGGTCGTCGATGCCGCCCAGCGCCGTCAGCAGCAGCACCGGCGTCTTCACGCCGGACGCGCGGATCGTCCGCACGATCGCCAGGCCATCCATCTTCGGCAGCATGCGGTCGAGCACGATCACGTCGTAGCTCTCGGCCGCCGCCAGCAGCAGACCCTCGCGCCCGTCGGCCACGTGGTCCACCGTGTGCCCGGCCTGATTGAGCGCGCGCTTCAGGTAGGCGCCGGCCTCCTTATCGTCCTCCACGACGAGCAGCTTCATGGGCCGCAAGTCTGCCCGAGCGGGGGGCGCGGGGCTAGGTCGATGGCAGCGGCTGCCTGTCCCGCACCGCGGTGCGCGACAGGCTGACCAGCGCGGCCAGCGCCGCGAAACCGGCCGCGACCCAGAGGCTGATCACCTCGCCAGGATCGCCGAAGAGGTGCAGGAAGATCGCCGTCAGCACGGCGCCGAACGTTTGGCCGGTGAGCCGCGCGGTGCCCAGCATGCCGCCGGCCGCGCCGGCCCGCTCGCGGGGCGCCGAGGTCAGCATCATGCGGTTGTTGGGGCTCTGGAAGAAGCCGAAGCCGAGCCCGCACATCGCCATGCGCCAGGAGATGTCGAGGGCCGTCGGCCCGGCCGGCAGCGTCGCCAGCGCCGCAAGACCCGCGCAGAAGATCGCCAGGCCGATCGCGCACAGCACCGCGGTGGACACCCGGTCGGCCATCCAGCCGGCGATCGGCGCCATCACGCCCACGGCCAGCGGCCAGGGCGTCAGCAGCAGGCCGGTCTCGACCTGATCGAAATGCAGCACGTTCTCGAAGTGGAAGGGCAGGGCGACGAACGCCAGCATCTGGGCGACGAACGAGGCGATCGAGGTCGCCACCGAGAGCGCGAACATTCGGTCGCGCAGCAGGTCGAGCGGCACCAGCGGCCGCGGCCGGGTCAGCTCGCGCAGCACCAGCAACGCGCCGATGACGAGGCCCGAGACCAGCTCCAGCGCGCCGAGCAACCGGGCGCGGGTGCGCGTCAGGACGTCGACGCCGCTGATCACCAGGCCGAAGGTGAGCGCGTTCAGCGCGGCCGAGACCCAGTCGAAGCGCCGCTCGGAGAGCGGGTTGGTCGGCAGCGTGCGCCAGCAGATCGCCAGCGCGACGAGGCCGACCGGGATGTTGACCCCGAACAGCCACTGCCAGGGCCCGACCGCCAGGATGCCCGCCGCCACGGTCGGCCCGACCGCCGATGAGGCGGAGACCACCATGGCGTTGAAGCCGATCCCCTGGCCGAGCTTGGCGTGCGGATAGATGTGGCGCACCAAGGCGCCGTTGACGCTCATTACGCCGGCCGCGCCCAGCCCCTGCAGCGTGCGCGCCACTGTCAGCATCGCCATCGTGTGGGAAAGCGCACAGGTCAGCGAGGCGAGCGTGAAGAGGATCAGGCCGCCGCGGTAGATGCGCCGGTAGCCGACGATCTCGCCGAGCGAGGCGAGCGGCAGCAGCGTCGTCACGATCGCCAGCTGATAGGCGTTGACGATCCAGATCGATTCCGATGGCGCGGCGCCGAAGTCGCGGGCGATGGTCGGCAGGGCGACATTGGCGATGGCGCTGTCGAGCACAGTCATGGCGATCGCCAGCCACACCGAGATGGCCGCCCACCAGCGCTGCGGCGAGGGCAGGCCATCGTCCATGACGAGGCTTGGCGACGCCGCCGCCTCGCCCTCAGCCGCCAGGGTGGTCGAGCTTTCCATCAGCGCCTTGGAACTCGGATGCGCGCCGCCGGTCAACGCCTCGCGTGACGGGCGGTTCGAGCTTCAGCGCGCGGCCGGGGCGGGCGCTGCGTTCGCCGGGACGGCCGCCGCGGTCGCGGCGGGGCGCGCCGGCCGCGGGGCGAGCGCCGAGGCCGAGGGCGGGAAGATCGCGGTGCCGGCGACGACGTACCAGGTGAGGAACAGCGCGCAGATGAAGGCGCCCGGGACATAGTCGCCCGTAAGCCGCCAGGTGAAGGCGGCGATGATCCCGACCACGGCCAGCACCGGCACGAACTGGAAGGCGATGATGGTGTTCAGCGGCTCGTCCGGCGTCAGCAGCAGGCCGGTCGCGGCCATGTGCAGGTATTGAAGGGTGAGCAGCGCGACGAAGCCCAGCGAGAAGGCGAGTGCGCCGGTGCTAGTGGCTGCGAGCGTTCCTTCGCCGGCGACGCCGAGGCTGGCGCCGAAGCCGCGCAGCGCCAGCAGGCTGAAGGCGAGGAACAGCGGCAGGTAGACGAGGAAGAGCGCGACGTGCGCGCCGTCGAGCGGCTTCAGCGCCAGCACCCAGAAGCGGAAGTCCGCCTTGAAAGCCGCATCCACGACCACCAGCGCGAGGTAGCCCATGCCGACGCTGACGACCGCGGCGCCGGCCGCCGCGAGCCAGCGATGCGGCCCCGCGCCGCGCGTCCGGCCGAGCGCGAACGACAGGGCGAAGCTGATCAGGCCCGCGCCGATCGCCCAGACGGCCAGCTGGTTGGCGATCTGCTCAGGGAAGGCTTTCAGCGCGAACGGCAGCGTTCCAGTGAGCGCGAACGGCGCGAAGAACACCGCGGGCGCGACCTTCATCAGCGGATAGAAGCTGAGCGCGGGGATCGCGGCGGCCAGCCCGAAGGCGATCAGCCAGCGGAAACCTCGCCGCGCCGGCTGACCCTCCGGCGCATGCCGCAGCGCCCGGAACGGCGGCGCGGCCAGCGCCAGCTCGAACGTCCCAAGCATCAGGACCACGCAGCCGACGAAACCGATCAGCGTGCCGACTTCCTTGCCGAACCAGATCTGGTCGGCGGGCGGCTTCGGCGCGGCGGCGCCGGCGAGCGTGCGCTGAAACCAGTCGACCGCCGCGCCGACGCCGGCGCTCGAGAAGTGCTCCTGCGGGTGGTCCACGGCCGGGATGACCAGCCGGCGGCCGGTGCCGGCGGCGATGTCGCCATAGAGCCGGCCGGGCGTCACCGGCCCGGCGCTGGCGAAGATCGCCTCCAGCTTCGGCGAGCTGCCCGCGTCCGCGCCTTTCGCCTCGCCCCACATCAGCGGCGCGAACTCGTCGTAGCGGCCGAACACCACCTGCAGATTGCGCGGGAAGCTTGGGGTGGCGGGCGCGCCGGCGCCGAAGAACTGCGTGGTCGAGCCCTCCAGCACGACAGCCCTGTACCCGTCCGGAATGGCGGTCGCGGCATTCATCACCGGCGCGCCGCCCATGCTGTGGCCCTCCAGACCGATGTTGGCCGGGTCGACGAACGGCAGGGCGCGCAGGTAGGCGAGCGAGGCCGGCCCGCCGAAGCCGTCGATCCCCATCGGGCCGTCGGAATAGCCGTGGCCAGTCATGTCCATCGCCAGCACCACGAAGCCGCGCCGCGCCAGCTCGATGGCGAACGGGCTCTGCATCTCGCGGGTGTTGATGAAGCCGTGCGAGACCAGCACCGCCGGCGCCCGGCGCCCCGGCGTCGCTGTGGACGGCACATAGAGCAGCGCCGACAGCGTCTCGCCGGCGCGGCCCGGATAGCGCACGTCCTCCACCCGGACGCCGCCCGAGGTCTGCACCAGGTGCGCGATCAGTCCGCCGGTCAGCGCCAGCGCCCAGCCGAGCGCAAAGAGCCAGAGCCCCCGTCGCAACGCGCCCTCCCTAAGGCCGTTTTTCGTTGCGCGCCACTATGGCCCCGCGCGCCCCCGGGCGCCAACCAAGGCTCAGGTTCCAACCAAGCCGCCGCGCCGGGCTACTTCCGCTCGGAAGGCGCGTTGGTCGCAGATTGTCCCGCCAGCGCCGGATTGAAGCCGGCCAGCCTGGCCACGAAGTCGTTGGCCCCCGGCGCCACTCGACGCAGGGCGCCGCCGCCGATCCGGTTCATCGCGAGGAAGACGCCGATCCGCCGCGCCGGGTCCAGCACCACGTAGGTCATGAAGCCGTAACCGCCGCCGGTCTTCTCGATCAGCCGCGGGTGGCCTGCGTCAGGGGCGAGCTCGATCCACGCCAGGCCGACGCCGCTCGCCGGTCCGGCGTGATCGAGCCCCGTCGCGTAGGTGAGCTGCTCGCGGCGCACGTAGATCGTCTGGCTGATCTTCCGCGCCGGGTCGTGCGCGTCGGCGCCGAGCTGGCTGAGCATCCATCGCGCCATGTCGTTCGCAGTCGAGTAGAGCCCGCCGCTGGCCGCATGGAACGACTGATCCGTGCAGGGGGGCTCGGGCCAGACCGGATCGCCGGACAGCATGCGCGTGCACGCCGCCGGCGGGGGGTTGGCGGTGGTGTCGGCTAGGCCGAGCGGCGCGGTGACCCAATCGCGCAGCGCATCGCCGTAGCTGGCGCCGGCGCCGGCGGCGTCCGCATCGCCAAGGAACTCGAAGCCGAGGTTGGAGTAGCGCGCGCCCTTGCCGGGATCGAGCGGGTCGCGGCGTTGGGCGAGCCAGCCCCAGCGCGCGGCTTTCGCCTCGGCCGGCGTGGGCTCGGCCATCGGCTGGGCCATCGGATCGGTGCGCGGCAGGCCGCTGGTGTGGGTCGCGAGCTGGATCAGCGTGATCGGCGCCGGGTCCTTCGTGGCGGGCGTCCAGCCCGGCGGCGCGAATCGGGTCAGCGGGTCGGTCAACGCCAGGCGGTGGGCGACAACCAGCTTGGCGAGCAGCTCGGCCGCGAACAGCTTGGAGATCGAATCGAGCCGCACCAGCGTCACGCCGTCGGGGACGCGGGGATCGTTCGGGCCCAGGCGTCCGAAGCCGCGCACGGCCGCCGCATCGCCCTGCACGACCGCCACCACCATACCCGGCGCCTGGCTTTCGGCATAGAGCGCCGCGAGTGCCTGCTCGGCGTCGGGCGGCAGCTTCAGCGCCGGCGGGGGCGGCGGCGCGGCCGGCGATTTCGCCGTATGCGGATGGCAAGCGACAAGCCCAAATCCCAACATCAGGACGGCGAAACGTCGCCAGTTACAGGGCACTCTCGAACGCTCCTCCCGCTGGGGCACGTGCGGCGGCAAAACCTGCTATAGGCGCGCCAAGGAACGGGAGACACCACCTAAGCTCATGCCCCCCGCGCCCGGCATCGCCATCCGCGGTCCCCGCAGCCTGCTTCGCCAGATACGCGAAGCGATGGCGGGCGCGCAGCCCGGCGCAGGCCAAGCTCGACATGGTGGTGCGGATCATCGCCGTTTCGATGGTGGCGGAGGTCTGCTCGCTCTACCTGGCGCGCCAAGTCGGGCGAGATGGAGCTGTTCGCCACCGAGGGCCTGGATCCCGACCGCCGTCCACGTCACCCGGATGAAGCCGGGCGAGGGGCTGGTCGGCGAGATCATGCGCCAGGGCCGGCCGCTGAGCCTCTCCGACGCGTGTCCGCACCCAGCCTTCTCCTACCGGCCGGAGACGGGCGAGGACCCGTTCCACGCCTTCCTCGGCGTGCCGCTGCTGCGCGGCGGGCGGCCGATCGGGGTGCTGGTGGTGCAGAACCGCACCGCCCGCGTCTACGGCGAGGACGAGGTCGAGGACCTGCAGATCATCGCCATGGTGCTGGCGGAGATGGTCGTCGGCCGGCGAGCGTGCTCGACGCCACCCAGCTGAAGGACGTCGAGATCGCGCCGCAGCGGCCGGAGCGGCTGCGCGGCGTCAGAGCTGGCCGACGGGCTCGCGCTGGGCGTCGCGGTGCTGCATGAGGCGCCGGTCGCCGGCTCGGAAGCTGCTCAGCGACGATCCGGCCGCCGAGGAGGCGCGCCTGCAGACGCGCCATCGCCGAGCTGCAGGCGCAGATCGACGAGATGCTCGAGGGCCACCAGACGGTGCTCGGGCCGTCCTACGACCTGCTCGAGACCTACAAGATGCTGGCGCTACAGCCGCAGCTGGAACCACTCGCTGATCGAGGCGGTGCGTTCCGGCGTGACCGCGGAGGCGGCGGTGGAGCGCGTGCGCTCCGAGCATCGCGCGGTCATCGGCCAGGCGCGCGACCCCTACCTGCGCGAGCGGGTCCACGACCTGGAGGACCTCAACGACCGGCTGCTGCGCCACCTCGCCGGCGACGGCGGCAAGGCGCGCGTGCTGCCCGACGAACGCGGTGCTGATCGCCCGCAGCCTCGGGCCGGCCGACCTGCTGGAATACGACCGCACCAAGCTGAGCGGCCTGCTGCTGGAGGAGGGCTCGCCGGCCAGCCACGCGGCCATCGTCGCCCGCGCCCTCGACATTCCCTGCGTCGGCCGCCTCGCGGGCCTGCGCGACCGGGTCAGCGAGGGCGACACGGTGATCGTCGACGCCGAGGTCGGCGAGGCCTACCTGCGCCCGCGGCCGGACGTGGTCGACGCGTTGCAGACGCGCCTCGCCGTGCGCAGGGCGCAGCGCCGCGGCCGAGTTCGCGCGGCTGCGCGACACGCCGGCCTTCACCCGCGACGGGGCGAAGATCACCTCCTGATGAACGCCGGCCTCGCCGTCGACCTCGAGATCCTGGCCGAGACCGGCGCGGAGGGCATCGGCCTCTTCCGCACCGAGTTCCAGTTCATGGTCTCGGAGGACCTGCCGCGGATCAACGCGCAGGCGGCGCTCTACGCCCGGGTGCTGGAGGCGGCCGGCGACCTGCCGGTCACCTTCCGCACCCTCGACCTCGGCGGCGACAAGGTGCTGCCCTACCTGGAGGCCGAGCGGGAGGACAACCCGGCGCTCGGCTGGCGCGCGATCCGCATGGGCCTCGACCGGCCGGCGTTCCTGAAGACTGCAGCTGCGCGCGCTGATCGCGCGCGGCGCGCGGCCGGCCGCTGCGGATCATGTTCCCGCTGGTCGCCAGCGTCGACGAGTTCCGCGCCGCGCGGGCGCTGGTGGACCAGGAGGTGGCCTGGGCGCAGCGCCGCGGCCGCCCGCCGCCCTCGCGCCTCGACGTCGGCGCGATGATCGAGGCGCCGGCGCTGATCTGGCACCTCGACGCCCTGTTGCCGATGACCGACTTCGTCTCGGTCGGCACCAACGACCTGATGCAGTACCTGTTCGCCGCCGACCGCGGTAACCCGCGCGTCGCCGACCGCTACGACCCGCTCTCGCCGCCGGCGCTGCGGGCGTTGAAACAGATCCAGGAGGCGTGCGTTGAGACCGGAACGCCGGTCTCGGTGTGCGGCGAGATGGCGGGTCGGCCGCTCGAAGCGTTCGCGCTCGTGGCGCTGGGCTTCGAGGCGCTGTCCATGCCGCCGGCCGGAATCGGGCCGGTAAAGCAGATGGTCCTGTCGTGCGATCGCGAAGCCGCGCGCCGGGGCGTCGAGGCTGCTTTTGAAGGCGACACAGGGCTCGGTGCGTGGCGAACTCGAGACACTGGCGCGAAAGCTTTATGTCGCAGTGTGAACTTTCGTCTATGGCGTTGGATTTACGCGCTTTAATTGATATTCAGAAGAAAGCGTTAACCTGCGTCGCCATAGCGTGCCATCGTCCGGCGCGAAATGCGGTTGGACGGGGATTGAGTCGGGGAAGTTAGGCGCAATATGCCGCTCGATACCGGCGCCTTCGCTGACAGGGCCGATGCCGGCCACGCCGCGCAGCCGTCTGCGCGCCTGCGGATCACGCTCGACCCCGACATGCCGATCGGCGCGGCGCTCAGGACCGCCCGCCAGACGCTCGGCCTCTCGCTCTCGACGAGATCTCCGAGACGACGCGGGTTCGCGAGCGGCATCTGGCCGCCATCGAGGCCGGCCAGATCGACCAGCTGCCGTCGCGCCCGTTCACGATCGGCTACGTGCGGGCCTACGCCAAGGCGCTCGGTCTCGACGCCGACGCCACCGCCGCCCGCTTCCGCACCGAGTTCCCCTCGCCCGACGACGAGCTGCACACGCCGGTCGGCGTGCAGCACAACCGCCCCGCGCGCAGCAAGCTGTGGATGGCGCTCGGCGGCGTCGCCGCCCTGGCGATCGTCGGCTGGAACGTTGCCGTGCATGTCATGGATCGTCCGGCCCCGCAGGCGCCCGCGGTGCCCAGCGCGCACGCCATGGCGCTCGCGCACGCCAATTCCGTCCAGGACGGCCCGTTCACGGTGGATGCGCCGCTGCCGGCGCCGCCGGAAGCGACGGCCCCGGCGCCCTACGTGACGCCGGTCGCCAACACCGCCGCCGGGCCAGCGGCCGCCAGTCCCGCCGCCAGCGAGCCGCCGAGGCCTTTCGTCGCGCAAGGCGCCGTCTACGGCTCGGCCGCCGGCGCCTCGCCGCTGATCATCCAGGCCAAGAAGTCGATCTCGCTCGAGGTGCGCGGGCCCGGCGGCGTCGTCTACTTCGCCCGCCAGCTCGCCGCCGGCGAGGCCTACCGGGTGCCGGCGCTGCCTAACCTGACGGCGGAGGTCTCCAACCCGGCCAACGCCGAGCTGTTCGTCGGCGGCGTCTCCAAGGGTGCGTTCACGCAACCCCAGATGCCGCTCAACATCGCCGGCTAGCTTCGTCGGCTATCGCGCCCCCTCTGGCGAGCGGCGTCCGCCTCGCCTATCCTAGGTCTCGTCATGACCGCCCAAGATCACACCCACGTCCGCCCCTGGCGGGCGATCGAGCGCCGCAAGTCCCGGCAGATCCACGTCGGCGACGTGGCGGTCGGCGGCGATGCGCCGATCTCCGTCCAGTCGATGACCAACACGCTGACCGCCGACGCGGCGGCCACCATCGAGCAGGTGCGTCAGCTGGAGGAGGCCGGCGCCGACATCGTGCGGGTCTCCTGCCCCGACGAGGCCTCGACCGCGGCGCTGCCGCAGATCGTCAAGGCGTCCAACGTCCCGATCGTCGCCGACATCCACTTCCACTACAAGCGCGGCATCGAGGCGGCCAAGGCGGGCGCGGCCTGCCTGCGCATCAACCCCGGCAACATCGGCTCGGCGGCGCGCGTGAAGGAAGTGGTCAACGCGGCGCGCGACCACGGCTGCTCGATGCGGATCGGCGTCAACGCCGGCTCGCTGGAGCCGCACCTGCTGGAGCAGTACGGCGAGCCCTGCCCCGAGGCGATGGTGCAGAGCGCGCTCGACCACGCCAAGATCCTGCAGGACCACGACTTCCACGAGTTCAAGATCAGCGTGAAGGCCTCGGACCTGTTCCTGGCCGTCGCCGCCTACCAGCAGCTCGCCGAGGCCATCGACTGCCCGCTGCACGTCGGCATCACCGAGGCGGGGCCGACCCGCTCGGGCACCATCAAGTCGTCGATCGGCATGGGCTCGCTGCTCTGGGCCGGCATCGGCGACACCATCCGCGTGTCGCTGGCCGCCGATCCGGTCGAGGAGGTCAAGGCCGGCTTCGACATCCTGAAGTCGCTGGGCCTCAGGCACCGCGGGATCAACATCATCGCCTGCCCGTCCTGCGCGCGGCAGGGCTTCAACGTCATCGAGACGGTCGGCAAGCTCGAGGAGCGGCTGGCGCACATATCGACGCCGATGAGCCTCTCGATCATCGGCTGCGTCGTGAACGGCCCGGGCGAGGCTCTGCTCACCGACGTCGGCTTCACCGGCGGCGGCAAGGGCGCGGGCATGGTCTACATGGCCGGCAAGCCGGACCATAAGATGGACAACGACCACATGGTCGACCACATCGTCGAGCTGGTCGAAGCCAAGGCCGCCGAGCTCGAAGCGGCCAAGGCCAAGACGCTGCAGGCCGCCGAGTAGCCCGCCCCCAGCGGAATTTCGAATGTTGACGCCTGCGTCACTCTTGCGCAGGCCGCGCTTGCCTGATTAGGTCGCGGCTCCGCGAAAGGGAGCGAACCTATGTCGGCCGACGGAACCTGGAAGACCACGATCAACTCGCCGATGGGCGTGCAGCAGGGCACGCTGACCATCAAGACCGACGGCGGCTCGTTCACCGGAACGATGGGTGGCGCGCAAGGCACGCAGGAGGTCTCCGGCAAGGTGGACGGCAACACGCTCACCTGGGCCTCCAAGCTCACCCAGCCCTTCCCGATCGACCTGGAGTTCACCGTCACCGTCGACGGCGATTCCATGACCGGCTCGGTGAAGGCCGGCGCCTTCGGCTCCTCGCCGCTGAAGGGCGAGCGGGCCTAAAGCCCATCGCGACGCTCCTCTCCGCCTGGAAGGCCGCAACCGCGCGGCTGGAGGCGGCCGGAGTGGAGAGCCCGACCATCGACGCGCGGCTGCTGCTCGAGGCGGCCGCGCCGGTGAACCGCGCCGACATCCTCGCCGATCCGCACCGCGTGCTGGACGCCGACGCCGAAGCGCGGCTCGAGGCGTTCGTCGAGCGGCGCGGCGCGGCGCGAGCCGGTGAGCCTCATTCTCGGCCGCAAGGGGTTCTGGAAGCTGATGCTGGGCGTGTCGCCCGGCGTGCTGACGCCGCGGCCCGAGACCGAGACCATCCTCGACGTCGTGCTGCCGCTGTTCGGGCCCGAGCAGGGCGTTCAGCGTGCTCGACCTCGGCGTCGGCTCGGGCGCGATCGTGCTCTCGATCCTGGCCGAGCGGCCGCGGGCCAGGGGCCTGGGCATCGACGTCTCCGAGGACGCGCTCGCCGTGGCGCGCGACAACGCGGCCCAGCTCGGGCTTGCCCCGCGCCTGGCGCTGCTGCGCAGCGACTGGAGCACCGGCCTGGACGAGGCCAGCTTCGACCTCGTGGTCTCCAACCCGCCCTACGTCGCCACCGCGGAGATCGAGACCCTGGCGCCGGAGGTCCGCAATCACGATCCGCGCCTGGCGCTAGACGGCGGCGCCGATGGCCTCGCCGCCTACCGTCGCCTCGCGCCGGAGACTCTGAGGGTGCTGCGGCCCGGCGGCCGCTTCGCCGTGGAGATCGGCCACGACCAGTCGGGGGCGGTCGAGGCGCTGTTCGCAGAGGCGGGCGCCGTCGAGATTGCGACGCACAAGGACCTGGCAGGGCGCGACCGGGTGGTGGCCGGTCTCAAGAAACCCCTTGGAAAGGCCCAGCCGAATCGCTAAATCTCAATCGTCTCCTCCTAGAACCGCCGGAGTTGGGTCGAGGCGATGGCCAAGCGAGCCGTCGCGTAGGGCGCTCCGGCCGGCGATGCGAAGCGCGCCGGGCCTCGCTGGAGACAGGGAACCTTAAGCGTTTTCGGACACTCAATCGGGCAGGATCGCCCGCTTCTCAGATGGAAACCGCAGGGCAGTCGTGGACTCTCGTCCGCTGCGCCGAGCGATCCGCAACAGGTCGACCAAGCATGAGAGATTTCAAGGGGATGAAGCGTCAGCGCAACCGCGGTCGTGGCGGTGGCGGCGGCGGCGGCGGCAAGCCCCAGCACAACGCCAACCGCGCGTTCGACTCGAACGGGCCGGACAACGTGAAGGTGCGCGGCGCGGCGCAGCACATCTACGAAAAGTACCAGCAGCTGGCGCGTGACGCCGGTTCGGCCGGCGACCGGGTGCTGGCCGAGAACTACCTGCAGCACGCCGAGCACTATTTCCGCCTGCTGCGCGCCATGCAGCCGCAGCGCCCCATCAGCGAGATCATCGGGCGCGACCAGTTCGCGTCCGGCTACGACATCGACTTCGAGGACGAGGGAGGCCAGGCCGCCGAGGAGCCTGCCGAGGCCGAGGCCGAGGGTGGGCAGGAGCGCCAGGGCGAGCGTCCCTGGCAGCGCGACGAGCGCCAAAGAGACGACCGCCAAAGAGATGATCGGCCGCGCGAGGAACGCGGCCAGGGCGAGTACCGTCAACGCGACGACCGCCCCCGCGATGACCGCCCCCGGGATGACCGCCCCCGGGATGACCGCCCCCGGGATGACCGCCCCCGGGATGACCGCCCAAGAGACGACCGGGAGTTCCGTCCGCGCGACGACCGCGGTCAGGGCGAGTACCGGCCGCGCGACGACCGCGGCCAGGGCGGCGACTACCGCCCGCGCGAGGATCGCCCTCAGGGCGAGGTCCGCCAGCAGCAGGGCGACCGTTTCCAGGGCGACCGGCAGGGGCGCTACCCGCGCGATGACCGCCGCTTCCAGAGCGAGCGCCAGGGCCGCGACTTCCGCAATGAGCGGGGCGAGCGCAACGACCCGCGCGAGCGCGCCGAGCGCGACCCGCTCAGCGTCATCGAGCCGCAGGCGACGCCGCTGACCACCGCGCCAGCCGCGCCGGCGCCCTACGAGCCCCGTGAGGGCGAGCGGGTGCTGCGCGGCGAGGATGGGGCCATGAGCCAGGCGCCGGCCTTCCTGCAGGCCGCGCCGCGCGCCGACGGCGACGACGAAGCCGCCGTCGAGACCCGTCGTCCGCGCCGCCGCCGCGCCCCGCGCACGTTCGAAGCCGGCGACGCGCCGGCCGCCGCGGAAGCTGACGAGGGCTGATCTCCTCTTAACCGGGGGACCAGCCTCAGAAGTAGGCGGCGTCGGTGTAGAGGCCGCGCTGCGACGCCCCCTCCGGGACCTTGATCCCGGGCGTCCAGGTGAAGAAGTCGATGGTCGCCCGGCCGAGGCGGTTGATCAGCGCCGTCCCCGGCGAGGCGGGCGAGGTGTAGATGACGAGGGTGTCGATCCCCTTCGCCGCCAGCGCGCCGCACCAGGCCCACAGCAGCGCCTTGAGCTCGGCCTCGGCGCCCGGCGCGAACGCGTAGTCCATGACGACGGCGGGCACGGTGACGGTCTGCGCTCCGCCGGTCTCGGTGACGGTCCGGAGCGCATTGCCGGCCGGCCAGACGCCGACCAGCGCGCCGTCGGTCAGCCAGATCCTGTCCCAGCCGTAGAGGTCCGGCGCCCGTTCCACCCGCGCCGCGAAGCTCTCGGCTGAGTAGGGCACGTAAAGCTCCTCGGCGTCGTGGAAGGCGTTGAGGCGCGCGGCGATCTCGCCGGCGTCCGCCGGCGTGGCCGGCCGCCCCGCCATCGGCCCGGCCAGCGCTGCGCACTCGAGCTCCACCCGCTGGACGATCTGATCCCACTTGTCGGGGGTGTTCTGAAAGCCGTGCTGCATGCCGGCATTGTCGACCGCGATGTAGGCCTGCGAGCCGTCGACGTGGTCCCAGTATTTGTTGAGCGCACTGTTGGCGGCGCCCCATAGGCCCTTGCGCTGGTGCTCGGGCAGCACCCGCAGGTGCGAGACCACGATCATCTTGCTTCAGCTCGCCGCCGACGCGCACCACCCGCTCGGCGCCGCAGCTGACCGCCGCCGGCACGCCGTCCACCGAGGCGAGGCCGACCGTGCAGTCCTCCAAGAGCCGCGAGAAGGCGAAGTAGTCGGCCCCACGGTCGAACCAGACCGCCGTGTCGCCCATCACGATCGGGCAGCGCCGCTCGATGTCGGCGACGATCAGCGCGTCCTCGGGTCCCGCCTCGCGCACGTCGAGCCTGAAGTCGTGGCGGCGCTCGAACCGCATGTTGGAGATGCGGTGTGGCGGCGCCGGCTCGACCGTCAGGTTCATCGCCCACTTTCGGTCCTTCGTCGTGCGCACGGCCGCGACGATGGCCACGTCCGACGCCGACTCGATGGCGAACTCGACGATCTCGCCCAGGCGCTCCGAATCGTCGGCCATGATCTTCGCCAGTCGTTCGGCGGTGGGCTCGCCGAGCAGCCGCGCGAGGATCTCCGGTCCATGGCGATCCCAGTCCGAGGCGAGCACACCTTCGCCGCCGCGGGCCAGCATCGTCGTCCACCAGGCAAGCTGGCGGCCGGCGGGCGTATCGGGGATTTGCCGCGTCAGCGGCTCGGGATCGTAGGTCACGGCGCCCCTCGTCGAACGAGGGCGCATTTTACCCGCGGGGCCCGGCGCGCTCCAGCGTCGCCGGCAGCGACTTAAGCCCCGACCGCGTCTCCGGGCGGATGCGCCTCGGCGGCCTTGCGCGTCAGCCAGGCCAGGCTCGGGCGCGGCAGCGTCGGCAGCTTGAACGCCGGCCTCGGCGGCGCGGGCGTCGGGATGCACTGCTCCAGGACGCTCATCATCACCTCGACCGGACCGTCGTTGAGGAAGTGGTTGGCGCCCGGCACGCGGATGAAGTTCATCGGCCGCCGGCAGGGCTGCTCGGCCACCAGCTGCTCGGCGAACTCGATCGGCGCGAAGTCGTCGGCGTCGCCGTGGATCACGTGCACCGGCACGTTCAGGCGCCGCAGCGCCTGGCGCATGTGCGCCAGCTGCGGGCCCTGGCCGCTGACCTCCAGGATCGCGTGGCGCAGGTCGCGCGGAATGAGGTGCAGCGCGCGCATGCCGAGGTTCACCAGGAACCGCGCCGTCGGTCCGGGCTCGCCAAGGTAGCTGGAAAGCAGCACCACGCCGGCCAGCGCCTTCGGATTGCGGGCCGCCATCACGGTGGCGATCGCCGCGCCGTACGACTGGCCGACCAGCAGGATCTTCTGGCCCGGCGCGGTCTCCAGCAGCGGCGACAGCGCGACGGCCTGCAGGCGAATGTCGGGCACGCAGGTGGCCGGCTCGCTGGCGGCGAAGCCGGGGCGGTCGACCACGATCATCTCCCGGTCGGGCGGCAGGGCGGCCAGCGTCGGCGCCCAGTATTCGGCCCAGGACGGCGCGCCCGGCACCACGACGATCTTCAACGGGCAGTACTGCTCGCGCGTGGTCGCCAGCGCCGAGATCTTCCAGCCGAGTCCGCCCCCGGCCGTGAAGCTGACGCGGCGCATCACGCTGTCGGGATAGTCCCTCGATGTGGGGACGTGTTCAGTCCGGCCGACCGCTGCACTTTCGATGCAGGCCCAGCCCAACCCCAGAACACCTTTCGGTCTCTTCCTCGCCACGGCTCTCCTCCTTTCGGCCCGGCGTATGGTGCAACGCGGCAGGGCCGCTGAGGTTCGCCTCCCTCGCAGGACGAACGGCCCACGTTGCGCCGACAGCACTGAAAGCATGGTGAATGGCGCTGTTGTTCGCGGTTCATCGTGGGCTTGGCAGCGCCCGCAACTCACTTGGGGACGACCCTACGAAGGGCGAGTTCTTCCGTTGAGATGACCCGGTTCGGCGGGCTTGTGTGTCCGGGGGGCAACACTACATCGGGTGGGCCGGTTTGCGCTTGATCAAGGCAGGCCCGCGCCAATCCGCCTACCTGAGGGGATCCATGAACATCGATCTCTATTCCGACCGCGCCAAGCAGGCGATCCAGTCGGCGCAATCGCTGGCGCTCGCGCGCCGCAACCAGCAACTCGGCCCCGAGCACCTCCTGAAGGTGCTGCTGGAGGAGAAGGACGGGCTCGCCCGCTCGCTGATCCAGAGCGCCGGCGGCCGGCCCGAGGCGGCCGACGCGGCCGTCGAGGCGCTGCTCGGCCAGGCTGCCGAAGGTCGAGGGCGGCTCGGGCCAGCTCTACATGGAGCCGGCGATGGCGAGCGTCTTCGCCAGCCGCGGAAGCCGACGCCAAGGCCGCGCACGACGCCTTCGTCACCACCGAGCGCCTGCTGATCGCCATCGCCAAGGAAGGCGGCGAGGCGGCGAAGGCGCTGAAGGACGCCGGCGCGACGCCCGCCGGCCTGGAGGACGCCGCGCAGCGCGCTGCGCAAGGGCCGCACGGCCGATTCAGCCTCGGCCGAGGAAGGCTACGACGCGCTGAAGCGCTACGCCCGCGACCTCACCCAAGCCGCGCGCGACGAGAAGCTCGATCCGGTGATCGGCCGCGACGAGGAGATCCGCCGCACCATCCAGGTGCTGGCGCGCCGCACCAAGAACAATCCGGTGCTGATCGGCGAGCCCGGCGTCGGCAAGACCGCCATCGTCGAGGGCCTGGCGCTGCGCATCATCAACGGCGACGTGCCCGAGTCCCTGAAGGACAAGAAGCTGATGGCGCTCGACATGGGCGCGCTGATCGCCGGCGCGAAATACCGCGGCGAGTTCGAGGAGCGGCTGAAGGCGGTGCTCAACGAGGTGACCGCCGCCGAGGGCTCGATCATCCTCTTCATCGACGAGATGCACACCCTGGTCGGCGCCGGCAAGAGCGACGGGGCGATGGACGCCTCCAACCTGCTGAAGCCGGCGCTGGCCCGCGGCGAGCTGCACTGCGTCGGCGCCACCACGCTCGATGAGTACCGCAAGCATGTCGAGAAGGACGCGGCGCTGGCCCGCCGCTTCCAGCCGGTGTTCGTCGACGAGCCTACGGTGGAGGACACCGTCTCGATCCTCCGCGGCCTGAAGGAGAAGTACGAGGTGCACCACGGCGTGCGGATCACCGACAGCGCCATCGTCGCCGCCGCCACCCTCTCCAACCGCTACATCGCCGACCGCTTCCTGCCCGACAAGGCCATCGACCTCGTCGACGAGGCGGCCAGCCGCGTGCGCATGGCCGTCGACTCCAAGCCCGAGGAGCTGGACGAGATCGACCGCCGCATCGTGCAGCTGAAGATCGAGCGCGAGGCGCTGACCAAGGAGACCGACGCGGCCTCCAAGAAGCGGCTGGAGAAGCTCGAGGACGAGCTCGACGACCTCGAGGGCCGAGTCCGCCGAGATGACCGCGCGCTGGCAGCGCCGAGAAGGACAAGGTCGGCCAGGCCGCCCAGGCCCGCGAGGCGCTGGACCGCCTGCGCGCCGAGCTCGCCGCCGCCCAGCGCCGCGGCGACCTGCAGCGCGCCTCCGAGATCGCCTACGGCGAGATCCCGGCGCTGGAGAAGCGCCTGGCCGAGGAAGAAAAGGCCAGCGAGGCCTCCGCGGTCACCCCCGAGGTGGTCGACGCCGAGCAGATCGCCGCCGTGGTCTCCCGCTGGACCGGCGTGCCGGTCGAGAAGATGCTCGAAGGCGAGCGCGAGAAGCTGCTGCGCATGGAGGACGACCTCAGCGAAGCGCGTCGTCGGCCAGGAGGAGGCGCTGGTCGCCGTCTCCGACGCCGTCCGCCGCGCCCGCGCCGGCCTGAAGGACCCGAACCGGCCGATCGGCTCGTTCCTGTTCCTGGGCCCCACCGGCGTCGGCAAGACCGAGCTCACCAAGGCGCTGGCCGAGTTCCTGTTCGACGACGAGCAGGCGATCACCCGCCTCGACATGAGCGAGTACATGGAGAAGCACTCCGTCGCCCGCATGATCGGCGCGCCGCCCGGCTACGTCGGCTACGACGAGGGCGGGTCGCTGACCGAGGCGGTGCGCCGGCGGCCCTACCAGGTGGTGCTGTTCGACGAGGTCGAGAAGGCCCACGCCGACGTCTTCAACGTGCTCTTGCAGGTGCTCGACGACGGGCGCCTGACCGACGGCCAGGGCCGCACGGTCGACTTCCGCAACACCCTGCTCGTCATGACCTCGAACCTCGGCTCGGAGTTCCTCGCCAGCGACGCCGTCGCCGACCACGAGGCGTCCGTCGAGGCGGTGCGGCCGCTGGTCATGGACGCGGTGCGCCACCACTTCCGGCCGGAGTTCCTGAACCGGATCGACGAGATCGTGCTCTTCCAGCGCCTCGGCCGCGAGCAGATGGATTCGATCGTCAAGATCCAGCTCGGCCGGGTCGAGAAGCTGCTGGCCGACCGCCGCATGGCGATCCACCTCGATCCCGGCGCGCTGCACTGGCTGGGCGAGCGCGGCTACGACCCGGTCTACGGCGCGCGGCCCTTGAAGCGCGTGATCCAGAAGGAGCTGGTCGACCCGATCGCCCGCAAGCTCTGGCCGGCGAGCTGGAGGACGGCGCGGTGATCGAGGTCACCAACGGCGGCGACAAGCTGGAGATCGGCCGCGCCGCCGTGCACTGACGGCGCGGGGGCCGACGCGCTTCCGTTGCCAAACTTCGCGCGCGGCGGGATGCTCAAGCCCGATCCCTGAAGGGACGGGGCGAGATGGGTGATAGCAAGCGGCGTCTAGCTTGGGCCGGAGCGGCGCTGGTCGCGGCCGCCGGCGTGGCGTGGGCGCAACCCAAGGAGACGGTGGCGCGCCTCGAGGCGCCGGCCCTCATGCGCGGCGCCGGGGCGATCAGCCAGCGGTCCGCCACGCTGAGCGGCGCTGAGCTGCTGCTGTTCCACTACTTCAACGTCGGCCCCGATTGCGGTCCGACCGAGGTGTCGTTCCGGCTGGCGACGCCGCCGGCCCACGGCGCGGTGACCTTCGTGACCAGCCAGAACCGGCCGTTCGCCGACGGCCATCCGCTGTTCGCGGGCGGCGATCCGCGCGCCCGCTGTGGCGATCGGCTCGTGCCGACCAAGGACGCGATCTACACGCCCGCGCCGGGCTTCTCCGGCCAGGACAGCTTCGTCATCGAGGTTTCGGAGGCGGGCACGGTCGCGTCGGACGCCATCGACGTCTCGGTGCTCTCGTTCGGCAAGCCGTTCCGGGCGCGCTATCCCAACTAGACAGCCGCGCTGCGCTTCAAAAAGCGGCCGCAGCGCGGCTTTTTTCGTGCGCGCCGCTGCGGTGGGGCGCCAGGCAAGGCGATCGCCGAGTCGGCTGAAAGGCGGCCGCTGCGGGCCGACTCCAATCAAACCCAGTCCGCTCTGGTCGGGTTGAGGCGACGTGTCAGGCGTCGAACACCTCGTCGGTGGACATCCGCACGTTGCGGATCGCCCGCGTCCGGTCCCATTGGGTCCGCAGGCTCAGCATCGCGTAGGTGATCAGCAGCGAGCGCCGCCGCGCGCCGCAGGCGTTGCGGGTGGCGCCGTGCAGGAGGTTGGCGTCGAACCCCAGCACGTCGCCCGCCTCGCCCGCCAGCACCACGGCGTCGGGGCTCTCGACGCCGCTTGCGACTTGCAGGCCGGGGCCGGCGTGCGTGCCGGCGAGGACCCGGGTCGCGCCGTTCTCCGGGCCGTAGGGATCGAGAAACACCAGCGCGGAGAAGGTCTGGGTCAGGGTGGGGTCGGGCCCATCGCGGTGCAGGCTCTGGGCGCCGAGGCCCGGCATCGGCTCGCGGCCCTCCACCTGCGCCAGGAAGAACGGCTGGCGCAGGATTGCGCCTGCGGCGGCCAGCAGCTCGGGCAGCCGGCAGACCTGCTGAACGGCAGGGTCGAGGTCGACCAGGGCGTGGCGCCAGTCGGCGCCGCGCGGCACCGGCCAGCGGTCGGACGGCAACTCGCCGGCGTCGAAGGCGGCGCGCAGCGGCTCGATGAGCGGGGCAGGAACGGCGCCGCGCAGCAACAGATAGCCGTCGCGGGCGAGCCGTGCGGCCGCCTCGGCGCCCAGCGGCGCGATCGCCTCGCCGAGGCTCAAGGGCTGCGGCCCGGCGGACCGCCCTCGCTGACCGAGCCCGGCCGCAGGCCGGCCGCCTCGGCGGCCAGCACGCGGTCGATCAGGAAGTAGTAGGTCGCCTTGCGGCCCGCCTGGTCGACCGTCGTCAGCGCATCGTAGGAGTGGCCGCCCGACTGGATGAGCGCCTGGTCGGTCACGTGGACGCCCAGCGCCCGCATCAGCGCATATTCCTCGTCGACGTTGATGGGGGTGAAGGCCGAGGCGGCGGAGAGCCCGTCGCCGGTCTCGATCGAGGCCGCCAGGCCCGCGCCGATGTCGCGATCGAGCTGGGCGGCGGTCTTGTCGCCGGCGGCGTCCTCACAGAAGGCGGCGACCATGTGGGCGTCGATGTCGACGTAGGCCTCGGCGAGCACCGCCTTGGCGGCGGGCAGCGCTGTGGCGCAGTCGCCCTTCTGCGCGGCCTCGAACATCTGCCGCTTGGCGGCGCTCTGGGCGAAGGCCTCGAAGCTGGGCCGGCGCGAAAAGGCAAGGCGAAGCGCGCCCCAGTCGGCGTTCGGCGCGGCGGCCTTCGCGGCGGCGAGCAGCGTCTGGTAGTGCGCCTCGGTGTCGTCGGGGGGGCCGGGCGCAGGCGCGGCGGCCGCGGCCACGGCCGACAGGCTAAGCGCCAGGGCCAAGGTGAAGGATCGCATCGGCAGGTCCGCTAGGCTCGCCCCCGCCTGATCAGACCCCAATTCAGCTTCGGTGGAAAGCCCGGCCTGCGCGCGGCGCTTAGGGCCGTCGTCAGGCGGCGGGCTGGGCGGCGACGGCCTGCTTGGCCTTGATCTGGCGCTTGATCTTGCGCGCCCGCAGCGAGAGCTTTTCATCGCGCGCGTTCAGCAGGAAGACGTCGAGCCCGCCCTTGAAGTCGAGCGTCCGCAGCGCCGCATTGGTGATGCGCAGCGAGAATGTCTGGCCGAGCGCGTCGGACTGCAGCGTCACCGGCGACAGCGCCGGCAGGAAGCGGCGCTTGGTCTTGACGTTGGAGTGGCTCACATTGTGGCCCACCATCGGGCCGACGCCCGTGAGCTCGCAGCGGCGCGACATCTTCGAGAACCTTCCGGCGAAACGACAAGCGCGCGGGAACGAGCGCCCCCGCGCGGGAGCGGCGATATAGAGTGCCGAGGGTCCGCGCGTCAAGGCGGAGGGGAGACGATGGCTGGTTGGCGGCTCGGCGTCTTGGGCCTCGTTCTGGCGTTGATCGGGCCGGCGCTGGCGCGCGCCGCCGATCCGGCCTGCCGTGGCGCGTCGTTCGAGGGGACGGCCTTCACCGTCTGCGCCTACCGGCCGGCGGAGCAGCGGATCCGCCTGGAATCCGCCGCGAACGGGGCGCCGATCGGCTCGTTCGCGGTCTTGCGCCACGCGCTCGGTTCGGCGGCGGCCCGCGTGGCCTTCGCGATGAACGCCGGGATGTACGATGTCGACCGGCGGCCGATCGGGCTCTTCGTGCGCGACAGCGTCGCCCAGCATCCGCTCAATCGCACGAGCGATCTGGGCAACTTCTACCTGAAGCCCAACGGGGTCTTCTGGGTGGGTCAGGACGGCGCGCCGCACGTGGAGGCGACCGACGTCTACGCCGAGGCGCAGCGTTACCCTGCGTCGGCGACGCAGTCGGGTCCGCTGCTGGTCTGGCGCGGCGCGTTCAACCCGCATGTCGCAGCGAACGGAACCTCGCTGCAGGTCCGCAACGCGGTCGGCATCCATGATCGGCAGGCCTATTTCGTGATCAGCGACGCGCCGGTGTCGTTCGGCCGCCTCGCCCGCTTCCTCCGCGACGGCCTTGGCTGTCCGGACGCGCTCTACCTGGACGGCGCGGTCTCGGCGCTCTGGGCGCCCGGCCTGGGGCGCGAGGACCCGGCCCAGGAGCTTGGAACCTTCGTCGTCGTCACCACGCGCCGGCCGCCGCGCTGAGGCTGTGCCGATGGGGACGCCTAGTGTCCGAAACCGATTTAGATACAAGGGCTTGTGGTGAACAAAGGTCGAATCGCACGAGGTAAGTGATTCGGACACGGTTCGTTTCACCCCCGTTCCGCGCGTTAACCATAGCGATTTACAGCTCGTGAACCCTTTGTTCGCGGCCTCTAGCGGTCGACCAGATCCCGCGTCGGTGATAGGATTGAATAGGATTGGAGCCCGCCCATGCGAAGCACGCGCCAGCTCAGCATCACCCTGCCGGTCGAGATGGCGGAGATGGTGAAGGAGAAGGTCGCCTCCGGCGACTACGCGTCGGAGAGCGAAGTCATCCGCGATGGCTTGCGCGCGCTCAAGGAGCGAAATGAGGCAGTCGAGAGTTGGCTGCGACGCGAGGTCGCTGAAGCTTATGACGAGTACATCGCCGATCCGTCGAGCGCCATCCCGCTAGATGATGCGTTCGATCGCGTCATCGACGAGCTGAGGGGGCGGACCAGCTCGAAGCGCAGGTGAGCCGGCCCGTTGTCTTCGGCCGGCGCGCGCTCGAGGACCTCCGAGAGATGGGCGCCTGGATCGCGGCGCGCGCCAATGCCGATGTGGCCGAGCGCTACCTGAACCGGCTGCGATCCTACTGTGAACGTTTCGACGCCTTTCCGGAGCGCGGAACACGCAGAGACGACCTGAGGCCGGGCGTGCGCACGATTGGCTTCGAACGACGCTTCACCGTGGTCTTCAGCGTCATCGATGGGCAGGTGGTTGTCCTGCGTCTGATGTACGGCGGACGCGACATCGAGGTGGCCTTCGCCGAGGATGGCGATTTCGACTGACGCGCGCCCATTGTCAGCGCCCGATTCCTACGCCACATCCAAGGGCGTATGAGCGATCGCCCTACCGGCCCTTCGCACTCAGCCTGGACACCGCCGCGGGTCGTCGCGGTCCTGGGGCCCACCAACACCGGCAAGACGCACCTCGCGGTCGAGCGGATGCTGGGCCACGCCTCGGGCATGATCGGCCTGCCGCTGCGCCTCCTGGCGCGCGAGATCTACGACCGGGTGGCCGCCGCGCGCGGCCCACGTTCGGTGGCGCTGATCACCGGCGAGGAGAAGATCGTCCCGCCGCGCGCCCAGTATTTCGTCTGCACGGTCGAGGCGATGCCGCTCGGCCGCGAGGTGGAGTTCCTGGCGGTCGACGAGGTCCAGCTCTGCGCCGACCCCGAGCGCGGCCACGTCTTCACCCAGCGGCTGCTGGGCGCGCGCGGACGCTACGAGACCATGCTGCTGGGCGCCGGCGGCGATGGCGCCGCTGGTCCGGCGGCTGCTGCCGGGGGTCGAGATCGCCACCCGCGAGCGCTTTTCCAAGCTCACCTACGAGGGCCCGAAGAAGATCACCCGGCTGCCGCGCCGCACCGCGGTGGTCGCCTTCTCGGCGGCCGAGGTCTACGCGATCGCCGAGCTGATCCGCCGCCAGCGCGGCGGCGCGGCGGTGGTGATGGGCAGCCTCAGCCCCCGCACCCGCAACGCGCAGGTGGCGCTCTACCAGTCCGGCGAGGTCGACTTCCTGGTCGCCACCGACGCGATCGGCATGGGCCTCAACATGGACCTCGGCCACGTCGCGTTCGCCGGGCTCGCGAAGTTCGACGGCAAGCGCACGCGGCCGCTCTTCGCGCAGGAGATCGGCCAGATCGCCGGCCGCGCCGGCCGTTTCCGCCGCGACGGCACGTTCGGCGTCACCGGCGCCTGCGAGCCGATGGACGAGGACGTGGTCGCGCAAGTCGAGGAACACCGCTTCGAGCCGGTCGACCACCGCTCTCTGGCGCAACGACCGCCTCGATTTCGCCTCGCTGGCCGACCTGCTGCGCTCGCTTTCCGCGCCAGCGCCGCGCGAAGGGTTGAAGGCCTCGGAAGAGGCGCTCGACGAGACGACGCTGCGCGCGCTCGCCGCCGACCCGGCCGTGGCCGACCGTGCGCGCGACCGCTCGGCGATGTTCCGGCTCTGGGACGCCTGCCAGACGCCGGACTTCCGCAAGACCACGCTCGAGGACCACGTGCGGCTGGCCAAGACCCTGTTCGAGCATCTCACCGAGGACGAGGGCCGCGTGCCGGACGCCTGGATGGCCGGCCAGCTGCGCCAGGTCGACCGCACGGACGGCGAGATCGACGCGCTCTCGATGCGCCTCGCCAACGTCCGCACCCTGGCCTACGTCGCCAACCGGCCCGACTGGCTGGCCGATCCGGCGCACTGGCAGGGCGTCACCCGGGCGCTCGAGGACCGGCTCTCGGACACCCTGCACGAGAAGCTGATGGCCCGCTTCATCGACCGGCGCACCAGCGCGCTGATGCGCGGGCTGGGCGAGGGGCAGCAGCTGCTGGCCGGCGTCGCCGCGGATGGCGCGGTGACGGTCGAGGGCCACTTCGTCGGGCGGCTGAACGGGCTCGCCTTCGAAGGCGAGCGCGGCGCGACCACGCTGGAGGCCAAGGCGCTGCGGGCCGCCGCCCAGCGGGCGGTCGAGCCGGAGATCGCCCGGCGGCTGGGGCGCATCGCCGCCGAGCCCGACGAGGCCTTCGCGCTGACGCCCGACGGCCTGGTGCTGTGGCATGGCGAGGCGGCTGGCGCGCTGGCCGGCGATCGCCCGTTCGCTCCGCGCGTGCGGCTCTTCGGCGAGCTCGGATCGCAGCCGGCCCGCGAGCGCGCCCAGCGCCGGATCGAGGCCTTCCTGGCGGCCGAGGCCGGCCGGCGGCTGCCGAGCTTGCGCAAGCTGGAGGAGGCGGTGGCCTCCGGCGCCCTGAAGGGGCTGCCGCGCGGGCTGGCCTATCGGCTGATCGAGGCGGGCGGCGTGCTGGCCCGGGTCGGGCTGGAGGCGGAGCTGAAGAGCCTTAGCCAGGCCGAGCGGCGCTCGTTGCGTGTGCTGGGCGTGCGGATCGGCGCCTTCGCGCTCTTCCTGCCCGAGCTGGCGGGCCCGGCGCAGGCCTTCGCGCGAGGCTTCGCGCTGGCCGCCGCGCCGGACTGGCGTCCGGCCGAGGGGCGGCTCGTCGCCCTGCCGACGCCCGCCCCGCCGCCGCGATCACTGGCGCTGCGCGGTCTTGTCGCGCTGGGCGGTTGCGCCGCGCCGGTGGGCCAGTTGGAGCGGCTGGACGAGCTGCTGCGCGGCGCCGCCAGGCAGGGCGGCGGCGTGCTCTTCTCCGACCAGGCGCGCGAGGAGCTGGGCTGGAGCGAGCCGGAGGCGCGTCAGGTGCTTCGGGCGCTCGGCTTCGCGCCGGTCGGACGCGGCCCGACCCAGGTCTGGCGGCGCAAGGCCGAGCCGCGCGCCAGGCGCGGTCCGTCGGCCGCGCCGCAGGGCTCGCCCGTTCGCCGCGCTGGCGGCCCTGAAGCCCACCCCTGCGCGCACTGGCCCCGGCCAGCGCCGCCCGCAGCGCCGCCGCCATGGCTGAAGACGCCGTGCGGGCCGACGTCTGGCTGTGGCGCGCACGCTTCTGCAAGACCCGCTCGCTGGCCGCGCGGCTGGTCGAGGAGGGCAAGGTGCGTCTCGCCCGCGCCGGACAGGAGACGCGCCTCGACAAGCCGGCCCGCCCGGTCAGGGTCGGCGACGGCCTGATCTTCGCGATCGCCGGCCGCCTGCACGCCGTGAAGGTGGAGGCGCTGGGCGTCCGCCGAGGTCCGCCGGCCGAGGCGCGCGAACTCTATTCGCCGTTGGAGGAAAGCTGACAGGGCCTTCAGGGCCTCGGCATTGACAAGCCGCTGCCCGCCCTGACAAACACGCCCGCCCGACCGCCAGAGCCCCTGATGACCTACATCGTCACCGATCCCTGCATCAAATGTAAGTACATGGACTGCGTGGAAGTGTGTCCGGTGGACTGCTTCTACGAGGGCGAGAACTTCCTGGTCATCAACCCGGACGAATGCATCGATTGCGGCGTCTGCGAGCCCGAGTGCCCGGTCGACGCCATCAAGCCCGACACTGAGGACGACCCGGACGGCAAGTGGCTGAGGGTCAACACCGACTTCGCGAAGATCTGGCCGAACATCACGCTTAAAGGCGAGCCGCCGGCCGACGCGGACGAGTACGAGCGCGAAACCGACAAGTTCGAGCGCCATTTCAGCGAGAAGCCGGGCAAAGGTTCCTGAGTTTCGCCCCGCAGGCGAAAACGTTGTTCGGTGACGCGCCCGTCACAAACCTTTCAATCATCTGAGTTTTGTGCTAAAGTCGATGCCGACGTCGGGGAAGGCCCTGCCCCTCCGTGCGTTGAACGACAAAGAACCAATCCTTCCTCTTCGAGCGATGCGTCGAAGCCGAAGGCGTCCTTGGAGAAAGGACGGCCCCGAACCGGTGCGACGGCAAAGCCGCCCCTTCTGCGGGGGCAGGGCTGTTGTCGCGGAAGGCGAATTGATTGGGCGCCGCAGGTGGGTGCGGCGAGGCTTCGAAAGGACCCTGTGACCATGAGCACCAAGAGCGAACTCGATTTCAAGGTTGGCGATTCCGTCGTCTACCCGGCCCACGGCGTGGGCAATGTGGTCGGCGTCGAGACCCAGGAAGTCGCCGGCCTGGCGCTCGAGGTCTACGTGATCACTTTCGACCACGAGAAGATGACGCTGCGCGTCCCCACCAAGAAGGCCAGGACCGCGGGCCTGCGCTCGCTGGCCGCCGGCAACGTCGTCACCCAGGCGCTGACCACGCTGAAGGGCCGCGCCCGCATCAAGCGCACCATGTGGAGCCGCCGCGCGCAGGAATACGAAGCCAAGATCAACTCCGGCGACCTGATCTCGATCGCCGAGGTGGTGCGCGACCTGCACCGCTCCGAGAGCCAGCCCGAGCAGTCCTATTCCGAGCGCCAGCTCTACGAATCGGCGCTCGACCGCATGGCCCGCGAGGTCGCCGCCATCGAGCGGATCGACCGCGAAGCGGCCATCGGCATCCTGCACAAGAGCCTGCAGAAGGCGGCGTAAGCGCCGCTCAGCCTTCGTACCCGTAGCGTCGCAGCAGGGCCTCGAGCCGCTCCTGACGGATCGGCTTGCTCAGCAGCGGCGCGTCCTTGAACCGCGGGTCGTGGTCGGCGCCGTAGCCGGTGGCGAAGGCGAACGGCACGCCGTGCGCCCGCAGCGCCTCGGCGACCGGAAACGCCGGCTCGCCGTTGAGGTTGACGTCCAGCAAGGCGAGATCCGCAGAGCCGCCCGCCTCGATCCACTCCAGCGCTTCGCGGACGCTGGCCAGCGAGGCGGCGACCTCACAGCCGAGGTCCGCCAGCAGGTCCTCCAGCATCATCGCCACGAGGCCCTCGTCCTCCACGAGAAGCACACGCAGCGGCTTCATACGCGCATCCGGTTCATCGCTGCGCCTCCCCGCAGCCCGTCCCCCGGGGATGAGATAGAAGTCGCCGGCGGACCTGCCTAGCCGGCAAGCGGACGTTCGCGGCGCGCGGGAGGCCGCGGACCCGGCCCTTGTGTCGCGCGTTTGGGTCTGCGACTAGGGTCTACCCGACTCTGACGGAGCCGCCATTTGCGTCCTCGCCACCTCTTCGCACTTCTGGCGATCGGGCTGGCGGTGGCGGTCCAGGCGCGCGCCCAGAGCGCTGCCCCCGCGCCACCCGAAACGCACTCCGAGGCGCGCGCCTGGGCTCATCTGCTGACGGACTTCCATATCTCGCAGACGCCGGGCGACCCCTACGAGCAGCTGAACCGGCGCTTCTACGCCAGCGCCATGCAGACCGATCAGAAGTACTTCCTGCCCATCGCCCGCATCTATCGGGCGCTGACGCCGGGCGTTCTGGGCCTGGCCATCCACAACTTCGTCACCAACCTCTCCGAGCCCGTGGTGATCGGCAACGACATCCTGCAGCTGCGCCTGCGGCGCGGCGCCGACGACATTGCCCGGCTGGTCACCAACACGACGTTCGGGATCGGCGGCGTCATCGACCTCGCCAAGCGGCACGGGCTGCCGCACCGCGACAACGACTTCGGGATCACGCTGGGGGTGTGGGGCGCCAAGCCCGGGCCCTACCTCTTCGTGCCGTTCCTCGGGCCTTCCGACGTGCGCGACTCGATCGGCATGGGCGTCGACGCCCTGATGAGCCCGCTCACCTGGCTTCGCTTCCCCGGACATTTCACGCTGGAGGTGACGACCACCGTGGCGGGCGCGTTCGACTCCCGGCTCCGCGCTCAGGAACAGCTCGACGCGGAGATCGCCGGGGCCACCGACCCCTACGCCACCATCCGCTCCGACTACCTGCAGTCGCGCGAGGCGATGATCCGCGGCGAGGAGGCGCCGCCGGTGCTGCCGCCGCTCGACGAACCCTCCGCCCCCGCGCCGCCGCCGGCCGGCGCCAGCGCCTCGCCCGACAGCGGCCCGTCGCCCTCCGCCATGGCCTCGCCGTCGTCGCCGGGGCTCGCCTCGGTCGACGCCGTTGTCGCCGCGCCGGCGAGCGAGGCGGGCGCCGACGATCCGGATGTCGCCATGGCGACTGCCCAGCCCTGCGACCGCGATCCCGCTTCGGCGACGCGGCTGGCGGGTCTCTAGAAGAGCGCTGTCGATAGAGCCCATGCCGCAGCCGCGCATGTCCCTGATCGCGACGCTCGTCGCCCGCGCGACGGCGCGCGCCGGGCTGGTCGCCGTCACCGGCCTGGCGCTGGCGCTCGCCGCCATCGTCTTCGCCGCATCCCACTTCTCGCTCTCCACCAGCGAGGACGACCTGATCTCCCCGAAGCTGCCCTACCGGCAGGCCGAAGCGCGGCTGTCGCATCAGTTCCCAGGCCTCGATCCTCAGATCGTGGTGGTGGTCGACGCGGCGACGCCGGAGCTCGCCGAGCAGTCGACCGCGGCGCTGACCGAGAAGCTGGCCGCCGACCCTGCTCACTTCACGAGCGTGCGGCGGCCGGACGGCGGGCCCTTCTGGGCCAAGGAGGGCCTGCTCTTCCAGTCGACCGCCGATGTGAAGTCCGACATGCAGGCGCTGATCGCCGCCGAGCCGTTCCTGGGCCCGATGGCGGCCGATCCTTCGCTCAGGGGCCTGACGGCGTCGCTCTCGACCGCCCTGCAGGGGGTCAGCGCCGGCCAGACCGAGCTCGCCGCGCTGTCGCCGCCGATGGCGGCGCTCGCCGGGGCGCTCGAGAAGCTCGAGAACGGCCAGCCCGCCGCCTTCTCGTGGCAGAACCTGATCTCGAAGCCCGATCCGCGCCAGCTGCGCAAGATCATCTTCGTCGACCCCAGGCTGGACTACAGCCAGCTGGAGCCCGGCGCGGCGGCCAGCGACGCGATCCGCGCCGACGCGCGGGGTCTGGGCCTGGTCCCGCCCCGCGGCGTCAGCGTCCGTCTCACCGGCCCGACGCCGATGGAGGACGACGAGTTCGGCTCGCTGGCCGACCGCGCGCTGCCGATCACCATCGTCGCGGTCGGCGCCATCATTCTGATGCTGTGGCTGGCGACCCGCTCGGCGCGGTTGATCCTCGCCATCCTCGCCACCACGGCCGCCGGCCTCGCCGTCGCCGCGGCGCTGGGCCTCGCCATCTTCGGCACCTTCAACGTGATCTCGATCGCCTTCATCCCGCTGTTCGTTGGGCTGGGCATCGACTTCGGCATCCAGCTCAGCGTCCGCTACCGCAGCGAGCACACGCCGGGCGTCGGCAATCGCGAGGCGCTGATCGCCGCGGGCGAGGGCATGGGCCGGCCGCTGGCCCTGGCCGCGTTCGCGATCGCCGCGGGCTTCCTGGCCTTCGCCCCCACCGCCTACATCGGCGTCTCGCAACTGGGCATGATCGCCGGCGTCGGCATGCTGGTGGCGCTGGCGCTCAATCTGACGCTCCTGCCGGCGCTGATCGTGCTCGCTGGCGCCCAGGCCCGTCGAGCCGGGTCGGCCGCCGTCGCCGGTCACCCGTCTCGACGCCGCGATCCTCGGGCGGCGTCGATGGGTGCTGGGGGTCTCGATCGCCGCGGCCGCGCTCTGCGCGGCGCTGCTGCCGCTGCTGCGCTTCGACTTCAACCCGATCCACATGCGCGATCCCAAGATCCGAGTCGATCGCCACCTACTTCGACCTGCTGCGCGACCCGAACTTCACGCCGGACACCCTGCGAGGCGGTGCGGCCCAACCTGGCGGCCGCCGAAGCCCTGGCGGCGCGCGCGAGGCAGCTGCCCGAGGTCTCCGACGCGCGCACGCTCGCCGACTTCGTGCCCGCCGACCAGCCGGCCAAGCTGGCGGCGATCGCCGACGCCGCCCAGCTGCTCGACCTGACCCTCAATCCGGTCGTCACCTCGCCGCCGCCGACCGACGCCGAGGTGGTCCAGAGCCTGACGACCACGGCCGCGGCGCTGCGTCAGGCCGCGACCGGGCGCGACCCGGCGTCGGCCAACGCGCGCCGGCTGGCCGACGCGTTCGACCGGCTCGCCAAAGGGCCGCCGGCGCTGCGGGCGCGCGCCGCCGAGCTGATCATGGCGCCGTTCGCCACCATGCTCGCCCAGATCCAGAGCGCGCTCGCCGCCGAGCCGGTCACGCTCGCCTCGTTGCCGCCGGACGTCGCGCGCGACTGGATCACCCCGGACGGCCAGGCGCTGGTCTCGATCTCGCCGCAGCGGCGATTCCAACGACGACGCGGTGCTGACCCGCTTCATCGACGCGGTGACGAAGATCGCGCCCGACGCCACCGGCACGCCGTTCGGCATCCGCGAGGGCGGCCGCACGGTGGTGGCGGCCTTCATCGAGGCGGGCGTCCTCTCGTTCATCGCGATCACCGCGCTGCTCTTCCTGGTGCTGCGGCGGGTGCGCGACGTCGCGATCACCATGGCGCCGATCGTGCTGACCGGCCTCTTGACGCTCGGCAGCTGCGTGGTGATCGGCCAGCCGCTGAACTTCGCCAACATCATCGCGCTGCCGCTGCTGTTCGGCATCGGCGTCGCCTTCCACATCTACTTCGTGATGTCGTGGCGCTCCGGCGGCTCGCACCTCCTGACCTCCAGCCTGGCGCGGGCGGTGTTCTTCTCGGCGCTGACCACGGCGACCGGATTCGGCAGCCTCTGGCTCTCGCAGCCATCCCGGCACCGCCAGCATGGGCAAGCTCCTGATGATCTCGCTGCTCTGGACGCTGGTCTCGGCGCTGATCTTCCAGCCGGCGCTGATGGGCGCGCCGCGCCAGGAGCGCACCGGCGCCGGCGCCGAAACCGCGGCGTAACCGCGAAACAAACCTGAGAGATTCGCCGCCTAGACGGTCCGCGCGCGTCGCAAAGGCGCGCTTGGCGCCTCGGCCCGAAGCCGTTACCGACGCCTGTCAAGTCGATCAGGGGGATCATGTTTTCGTCCCGTCGCGTTTGGGTTTGTCTCGCCGCGAGCCTGCTCGTGGCGGCGTGCGGCGCACGCAAGCCCCCGCCGCCCCCGCCGCCGCTGGTGGTGGCCGCCCAGCCGCTGCAGCGGCAGGTGGAGGACTGGGACGACTTCGTCGGCCAGTTCGAATCGCCCGCCAGCGTCGATCTGCGGCCCAGGGTCACGGGCTATGTGACGTCGCTCGGCTTCAGGGACGGCCAGGAGGTGAAGAAGGGCCAGGTGCTCTTCGTGATCGACCCGCGCCCCTACGCGGCCGCCTTCGCCCAGGCCAAGGCGCAGACCGCGCACGCCGCCGCCGCGCTCGCCGACGCCAAGGTGGAGCTGGCGAGATCGCAGGCGCTGCTGGCCGCCCGCGCCACCAGCCAGCAGGACGTCGACACCCGCCAGGCCGCCGCGCACACCGCCGCGGCGGACGTCGCGGCCGCTGAGGCCGCCGAGCGCACCGCGGCGCTGAACCTCGCCTTCACCCGCGTCGTCGCCCCGATCTCCGGGCGCGTTTCGGACGCCAAGGCGATGCCGGGCAACCTGGTGACCCAGGACGTGACGCTGCTGACCAGCATCGTCAGCCTCGATCCGATCCGCTTCCGCTTCACCGGGCCGGAATCTGAGTTCCTGAAGTACAAGCGCCAGAACATCATCGGCCCCGGTCTGACGCCGGCGGTGCAGATCCGCCTGCAGGACGAGGCGGACTACCACTGGCCGGGCAAGCTGGCCTTCGTCGACAACGCCTTCGACACCGCCTCCGGCGTCATCTCGGCCTACGCGCTGGTGGACAATCCCGGCGGCTTCCTGACGCCCGGCATGTTCGGCCACCTGCGCCTGATGGGCTCGCACGCCTACACGGGCCTGCTGGTGCCCGACCAGGCGGTGGTGAACGACCAGTCGCGCCAGGTGGTCTACGTGGTGGGGCCGGGCGACAAGGTGGCCGAGCGCTTCGTCGAGGTCGGCCCGCTGCTCGGGGGCCTCAGGGTGATCCGGGCCGGGCTCGCGCCCTCCGATCGGGTGATCATCGAGGGCGTGCAGCACGCGCAGCCCGGCAAGCCGGTCACCGTGCGCGCCGGCCAGATCAGCGCCACGACAGAGGCGGCGCCCGCGCCGGCCCCGCCGCCGGCGTCGTCGGCGACCTTCGCCCCATGAGGTTCGCCCACTACTTCGTCGACCATCCGGTGTTCGCGGCAGTGGTCTCGATCATGATCACCCTCCTGGGCCTGATCGCCCTGCCGACCCTGCCGGTCGCCCAGTATCCGCAGATCGCGCCGCCGTCGGTGACCGTCAACGCCAACTATCCGGGCGCTTCCGCTGAGACGTTGGCCTCCGCCGTCGCCCAGCCGATCGAGGAGCAGATCAACGGGGTGGAGGACATGCTCTACATGTCCTCGCAGTCGACCGGCGACGGCCACCTGCAGATCACCATCACCTTCCGGCTGGGCGCCGACATCGACAAGGACCTGGTGCTGGTCGAGAACCGCGCCGCGGTCGCCGTGCCGCAGCTGCCGGCGGCGGTGCAGGCGACGGGCCTCGTGGTGCGCAAGTCGTCGCCGGACATCCTGCTGGCGGTGCACATGTACTCGCCGGACAACACCCTCGATCAGCAGTACATCTCCAACTACTTCACGCTGCACATCCGCGACGAGCTGCTGCGCCTGCCGGGGGTCGGCGACCTCGGCGGCCGCGCCGCGCGCGACTACGCGATGCGGATCTGGATCGATCCGGACAAGGCGGCGGCGCGCGACATCACCGTCGAGGACGTCGTGGGCGCGCTGCGCTCGCACAACGTGCAGGTGGCGGCCGGGCTCGGTCGGCGAGCCGCCGTTCGGCGACCGGCGGCGGCCGCGCGCCAGCTCAACGTGCAGACCGAGGGCCTGCTGACGACGCCGCAGGAGTTCGGCGACATCGTCGTCAAGCGCGACACGGCCGGCCGCATCACCCGGGTCTCCGACGTGGCGCGCGTGGAGCTGGGCGCGGCCGACTACACGACGGACGCGCACCTGGGAGTCCGCCAGGAAGGCGGCGCGCTCATCATGCGCAACGCCGCCGCTGTCGGCATCCTGCAGCTGCCGGGCGCCAACGGCCTGGCCACCGCCGAGCTCGTCAAGTCGACGATGAAGCGGCTCGCCAAGGACTTCCCGCCCGGCCTCGGCTACACGATCATCTACAACCCCACCGAATACGTCAGCGCCTCGATCACCGAGGTGGAGAAGACGCTCCTCATCGCGCTTTTCCTGGTGATCTTCGTCATCGTCGTCTTCCTGCAGACCTGGCGGGCGGCGCTGGTGCCGATCCTCGCCATCCCGGTCGCGCTGGTGGGCTCGATGGCCGTGCTGGCGGCCGCCGGCTTCTCGATCAACACGCTCACCCTCTTCGCGCTGGTGCTGGCCATCGGCATCGTCGTCGACGACGCCATCGTCGTCGTGGAGAACGTCGAGCGGAAGCTCTCGGAGGGCCTCAATCCGCGCGAAGCGGCGCACGCCACCATCGACGAGGTGGGCGGCGCGCTGATCGCCATCGCGCTGGTGCTGATCGCCGTCTTCGTGCCGGCCGGCCTGATCGGCGGCATCTCCGGGCAGTTCTACAAGCAGTTCGCACTCACCATCGCCGCCACGGTGGTGATCTCGCTGACCGTCTCGCTGACGCTGTCGCCGGCGGTCTGCGTGCTGGTGCTGCGCCCGCATCGCGCGCAGGCCGCGAGGCGCGGCTGGCGCGGCGCCCTCAGCACGTTCGGCGCGCGGTTCACCGCCGCCTTCGCCGCGCTCAGCCGCTGGTATTCGCGCGTCACCACCCGTCTCGTGCGCGCGCCGTGGCCGGTGTTCGCCGTCTTCGCCGTGCTGCTGATGCTGACCGTGCTCGTCCTCGTCCGCACGCCCACCGGCTTCATCCCGGCGCAGGACCAGGGCAACGTGATCGCCGCGATCCAGCTGCCGGCCGGCGCCTCGCTGTCGCGCACCGACAAGGTGGTGCAGGACGTCACCGAGGCCGCGCTGCATGCGCCCGGCGTCTACGCCGCCAGCGCCTACGCCGGGGTCGACGCGACATCCGGCGTCACCCAGTCGAGCTCCGGCCAGATCTACCTGGTGCTCGATCCGTTCGAGAAGCGGCTGCCGCGGGGGCTGAGCGGCGACAAGGTGTCGGCGGGGCTGCGCCAGGCGATGGCGAAGATTCCGGCGGCCGACGTCAAGATCATCCCGCCGCCGCCGGTGCGCGGCATCGGCAACGCCGGCGGCTTCAAGATGATCATCGAGGACCGCACCGGCCACAGCTACGAGGAGCTGGCCGAGGCGGCGAACGCGGTGGCCGACGCCGCCAACCGCTCCGGCGTGGTGCAGAACGCCTTCGTCAGCTTCAACACCAAGACGCCGCGCGTCTACGCCGACATCGACCGCACCAAGGCCGAGGTGCTGGGCGTGCCCGACTCGGGCGTCTTCGACACCCTGCAGACCTACCTCGGCTCGACGTTCATCAACACGTTCAACTACTTGAACCACACCTACCAGGTCTATGCGCAGGCCGACTGGCCCTACCGCAACGACCCGGCGGCGATCGGCGAGCTGAAGACCCGCTCGGCCTCGGGCGCGATGGTGCCGCTGGGCGCGGTGGTGAACCTGAAGCAGACCACCGGCCCCTACCGCGTGCTGCGCTACAACCTCTATCCCTCGGCCGAGATCCAGGGCGACACCGCGCCCGGCTACTCCAGCGGCCAGGGCCTGGCGGCGATGGAAGCGGCGGCCGCCCAGGCGCTGCCGAACGGCTTCGGCTACGAGTGGACCGACCTTGCCCTGCAGGAGAAGGGCGCCGGCTCGACCGGCGGCCTGGTGTTCGGCCTGGCGGTGGTGTTCGCCTTCCTGGTGCTGGCCGCCCTCTACGAGAGCGTCACGCTGCCCTTCTCGGTGATCCTGATCGTGCCGATGTGCATCCTGGCGGCGATGGGCGGCGTCGCGCTGCGCGGGCTCGACAACAACATCCTGACCCAGGTCGGCCTCATCGTGCTGATCGGGCTGGCGGCCAAGAACGCCATCCTGATCGTCGAGTTCGCCCGGCAGGGCGAGTTCGAGAGCGGCATGGAGCGCCACGAGGCGGCCGCGCATGCCGCACTCACGCGCCTGCGACCCGATCCTGATGACCTCGTTCGCCTTCATCTTCGGCGTCGCGCCGCTGGCGTTCGGCAGCGGGGCCGGCGCCGAGATGCGCCAGGCGCTGGGCATGGCGGTGTTCTTCGGCATGATCGGCGTGACCTTCTTCGGCCTGGTCTTCACGCCGACCTTCTACGTGGTGTTCCGCGCCGCCGCCGACCGGCTGCCGAAGCCGCCGCGCTTCCTGAGGGCCGCCGAGCGGCGCGGAGCCGGCCGAGTGAGCCGCGCCTTCGCAACATGGCGCGCCGTTGCAGCGTCGGCCTGCGTGCTCGCAACCTCGGCCTGCGCGGTGGGGCCCAACTTCAAGCCGCCGGCGACGCCGCCGGCCGCCGCGGCGCCGTTCGTCTCCGCCGCGCCCGCCAGCGCCACCGCCGCGCCGCCGCCCGACGCCTGGTGGCGGCTCTACGACGATCCGGCCCTCGACGGGCTGGTCGAGGACGCGCTGACCAGGAACGAGGACCTCAAGGTCGCCGCCGCCAATCTCCTGAAGGCCGAGGGCGTGCTGCAGCAGGCGCGGGCCGGGCTCTTCCCGTCGACCACGGTCGCCGCCACCGACCTCTGGGGCGTCACCGGCACCGAGCAGCTGCTGGCCTCGCTCGCCAAACAGCCGGTGCAGCGCGGCTGGTTCGCCACTGGCGCCTTCTCCGCCAGCTACGAGGTGGACATCTGGGGCCGCATCCGCCGCTCCATCGAGGCGTCGCGGGCCGACACGCAGGCTGCCGCCGACGCCGAGAACGTCGTGCGCATCACCGTCGCCGCCGAGACCGCCCGCGCCTACGCCGACGCCTGCGCCTTCGCCGAGCAGGCCGACACCGCCAGGCGCGAGCGCCGCATATCGCCCAGGAGGTGCTGGACCTCACCACCCGCCAGCGCGACCTCGGCGCCAAGTCCGACTTCGACGTCGCCAGCGCCGCAGCGGTGCTCGACCAGACGCGGGCGACGATCCCCACCTTCGAGGGCGAGCGGCGCGCCCAGCTCTTCGAGCTGGCGGTGCTGACCGGCCGCCCGCCGGCCGAGATCTCCGCCGCCGCGGACGCCTGCAAGTCGCCGCCGCGCATCGACCGCCCGCTGCCGGTGGGCGACGGCGCGGCGCTGCTGAAGCGCCGGCCCGACGTGCTCGAAGCCGAGCGTACGCTGGCCGCCGACACAGCGCGGATCGGCGTCGCGGTCGCCGACTTCTTCCCGACCGTGTCGCTGACCGGCGCTGGCGGCACCGGCGGGGCGAACGCGCGGCAGTTCTTCACGCCCTCCAGCTTCAATTATCAGCTGGGGCCGCTGATCACCTGGAGCTTCCCGAACGTGCTGGTCGCCAAGGCCGAGGTGGTGCAGGCCAAGGCGCAGGCGTCGGCCTCGATCGCCCAGTTCGACTCCGTGGTGCTGAACGCCCTGAAGGAGACCGAGCAGGCGCTGACAACCTACGACGCCGAGCTCGCGCGCCACGCCGCGCTGATCGCCAACCGCGACGACAACCAGCGCGCCTTCGAGCTCGCCGAGGCGCAGCTGCAGCGCGGCGCGATCAGCTTCCCCGACCTGCTCGCGACCCAGCGCAACCTCGAGGACGCCCGCGCCCAGCTCGCCGCCTCCGACCAGGCGCTGGTCGACGACCAGGTCGCCGTCTTCCAATCGCTCGGCGGCGGCTGGCAGAGCGCCCCGCCCGTGGTCCCGCACCGGGCGCCCTGATCTTCGTCGGCGCCGCAGAATTGACCGCAAACGCACCGCTAACAACGGCGCCCGAATTGTGGCGCCGTCCCCGTTCTCTTCCCCCACAGGGGGAAGTGGCGCGAAGCGCCGAAGGGGGCGCGAGGCGCACACATGCCCCCTCCGTCCGCTTGCGCGGACACCTCCCCCTGTGGGGGGGGGAGAGGCTGGCCCAACGATTTCAAAGACCGCCGCCGGCTGGTCGGCGAAAGGGCGCATAGAAACGGCGCCGTTGAATTGTCGTCAACAGCCGCGCGCGGCCTGACATTCGTCGCCGCGGGCCTCCATATCAGCCGCGCCTCACACGCTTGGGAGACTGCCCGATGACCGACATCACCACCGCCGGCGACTTCCGGCTGGGAGACCGCACCGTGGGTCGCATGGGGTACGGCGCGATGCAGCTGGCCGGCCCCGGCGTGTTCGGGCCGCCGCGCGACCGCGACGAGGCGATCGCGGTGCTCCGCGAAGCCGTCGCCAGCGGCGTCAACCACATCGACACCAGCGACTTCTACGGCCCGTACGTCGTCAACGAGCTGATCCGCGACGCGCTCAGCCCCTATCCCGACGACCTGGTGATCGTGACCAAGGTTGGCGGCCGGCGCGGCGACGACGCCTCCTGGAACCCGGCGCTCTCGCCGACGGAGCTGGTGAGTGCGGTGCACGATAACCTCAATCACCTCGGGCTTCAGGCGCTCGACGTGGTCAACCTGCGCTGGATGGGCGCCGGCGCGCACGGGCCGGCCGAAGGCTCGATCGCGCCGCAAGTCGAGGCGCTGGCCGAGCTGCAGCGGCAGGGGCTGATCCGCCACGTCGGCCTCAGCAACGTCACCTCGGCCCAGGTCGCCGAGGCGCGTGGCATCACGGACGTCGTCTGCGTGCAGAACATGTACAACGTCGCCAATCGCGACGACGACGCCCTCGTCGACGAGCTGGCGAGCGCCGGCATCGCCTACGTGCCCTTCTTCCCGCTCGGCGGCTTCTTCAAGCTGCAGTCGGAGGCGCTGACCGAGATCGCCGCCGGGATCGGCGCGACGCCGCTGCAGACCGCGCTGGCCTGGCTGCTCCGCCGCGCCCCCAACGTGCTGCTGATCCCGGGCACCTCGTCGCGGGCCCACCTGCGCGAGAACCTCGCCGCGGCCGCGATCGACCTGCCCGACCCGGTCATGGCGGCCCTCGACCGCATCGGCGGGAAAGCCGCCGCGCCGGTCGGCTGAGGCGCTGCCACCACGACGCCGCTGCGAGTCCCTTCCCCTCGAGGGGAAGGGGTTGGGGATGGGGGGCTCTGCGAGACTAATCGCTACTGTCGGAGGGCGCGCTGTACGCGGCCAGCCGGTGACAGCACCCCACCCCGACCCCGCCCCTCCAGGGGGCGGGGAGCGCGCCGCCCACGCGATCCGCCGTTGAACGCGTAGCCCGAACGTCGGCAGCCTTACGACTGCCAGGTCCGCCCCGCCGGCATGGCGATGCGGCCTTTCAGGTCGGGGCCTTCCTCGCGCCAGCCGTTGAAGTGGTTGAAGCCGAGCAGCTGGGCCATCCGGGAGTCGCGGCCGTGGCGCTCCACCAGTTTCGCCGCGCACGGGTTGTCGGCGTAGATCTCCTGCGGGGCCATGTACTGGCGGCAGAAGTAGGTGGCGAGGTTGACCCTGACGCCCGGCACGGTGCGCGGGAACGAGCCGTGCCAGGTGTTGCCGTGCCAGACCACCGCGCTGCCGGCCGGGACCTCGATCGGGATGGCGTGCGGATTGCGCTCGTTGCCTGACAGTTGCACCTCCCAGCGGGTCGGCTGGCGATGCAGGCGGTGGCTGCCGGGCACCATGGCGAGACAGCCGCCCGCCTCGGTGTAGTCGGTGAGCGCGTAGTTGCAGTTGGCGACGTGCGAATAGGCCGAGAACGGCGCCGGCACGCCGTTGGCGGTGTCGCTGTGCAGGAGGAGGCCCACCTTGCCGGGCCCCTTGACGTGGCTGGTGAGGCTGGAGAGCCAGCAGCTCTGGCCCAGGAGGTAGGTGATCAGCGCCAGCGGCTTGGCGTTAAGCACCGCCTCCTCGAACACCGGGTCCTTGAAGAGCAGGTAGGAGGCGAGCTCGACCTCCTTCAGCGCGGTCTCGTTCTCCAGGTCGAGCTTGCGGCCGTAGCGCTCTTCCCAGGCGCCCAGCACTGCGCCGCGCAGCCGCTTTGTCAGGTCGGGCGAGAGCGCGCCCTCGATGACGGTGAAGCCGAACGCCTCCAGCTCCGCGAGGTTGGTCTCCAGGCCGAGCGCGCGGATGTCGCCATAGATGCGATTGAGGTCGCGCGTCGCCGCCCAGTCGCCGATCTCCATACCGGGTCCTCCAAGCTCGTCAGCGCCCCGAGAGGTGGGGCTATTTCATCTGCTTGTCCACCAGGGCGTTGATGTGGGCGAGCAGCGCCGGCGCGCCGCCGCTGGCGAGCGTCGCGGCGAAGTCCGCGCGCCGGGTGGTCAGCTGGCTGATCGCGCCGTTGTAGAAGACGTCGATGATCTTCCAGGCGCCGCCGGATTCGCGCATGCGGTAGGAGATCGGCACGGGCGCATCGCCCGGCGAGATCAGGTGGGTCGAGACCACCTTGTCCGGCCCGCGCGTCGCCACGTTCGGGTCGAGCTCGAAGCGCTGGCCGGAGTAGGCGTTGAAGTTGTGCACGTAGCTCGCCACCGTCAGCCGCTGCAGCGCCTCGGTAAGCTGCTGCTGCTGGGCGGCCGGGATGCTGGCCCAGGTCGGACCGACCGCGAAGCGGGTCATGGTCGCGAAGTCGAACGCCCGCGCCACCGCCGGCTCCAGCTTGCGGTAGCGCTCGCGCGCGCTCTCGCTCTTGCCCGCCTTCATGGTCTCGATCAGCGCCGCATCCAGCGCGTCGACCTGCTGGGCCGCCGGGTCGGCGGCGGCCGCGCGCGCCGCGGGCGCAAAGCTCGTCGCGGCCAGGCTGCCGGCGCCCAAGACCGCGCCCGCAGCCATCGCAAGCGCGAGCCAGGCCCGCCGGGTTCTTGCAATCGTCAACACGTCACTCCTCAAGGGCGCCCCCACGCCCGCTCGGTCCCCCGCTCTTACCGAAACGCGCACGCGGCTGGATCGCGCCGCCCGAAGCGGCTAAATCCGCCCCGCGCGACGGCCCGATAGCTCAGCAGGATAGAGCAGCGGTTTCCTAAACCGAAGGTCGGAGGTTCGAGTCCTCTTCGGGCTGCGCGCGAAATCGCAACTGGCGCATGTACGCCACCCCGAGCATCGAAGTTGATCATCGCTCACCTGCAACTTTTTCATGTGGCGGGCATGCGCGCAAACATTGTATCGATCTAAAAATCACGTCGTTCTGCGAACCACGGCCGGGGCTCGAAGCGCCGACGCGCTACCCGCCGCCGAGCCGGATTCTCGCATAACGGTATCGTGATAGAGTTGCTACTTTATCGAGTGTAAGGCTTCGCGGCCGCGCGGTCAGTCTGGAGGGGCAGGGGGCATGACGACTTCAGTCAGTCTGCTGGGCTGGAACATCCAGATCCTGGGCGACACCAAGATCGAGCGCCTGCTGGCCGCCAACATCATCGCGCTGATCTTCGCCCGGCTGAATCCGGACATCATCGCCATCCAGGAGCTGGTCTACAAAGCCGGGGACCAGGTTCTCGAAGGGCTGATCGCCGCGATGGCGGGGCTCAACATGAAGAACTGGGATGGAACCTTCGTCCGCTCCAATCCCAACTCGCAGGCCGAGCGCGATGGTTACCTGTTCCTCTGGCGCAACGACCGCTACAAGCAGCAGCAGATCGGCGGCAATCCGGTCGCCGGAGTGTTCACCGGCAACTTCCCCAACAACCTGACGAACAAGGGCGGGCGCCGCGTCGGCTACGTGGGGCTGACGCTGGCCGACGGCTCGCACCCGTTCATCGTCGGCAACTACCATGCACCGACCTATTCCACCGTCACGGTGGGCTCGGCGCCCGCCAGCGGGCTGGCGGCGATCGCGACCACGGCCGACCAGCTGAAGAACTACAACGACGGCGGGGCCAAGGCCTACGAGGCGCGCTTCCTCTGCGGCGACTTCAACATGGACATCAACGCCGGCACCAACAAAGCCGACTGGTACCAGCCGGCCCTGACGGCCACCGTCACCACCAACGGCACCACGTCCAACACCCATTTCATCAGCAGCGTGCCGTCGCCGCGCCCCACCAACTCGGCCGCCTACCTGGACGAATGCCTGGACAACATCCTCGCCGGGCCGGCCGCGAACATCGTCGGCTGCAGCGCCTACAACTTGATCGATGTCCTCGCCGACAAGGGGCTCTCCCAAGCTATCGAGGCCTTCCTGTTCTGCAACGGCAGCAAGGTCTCGCTCGGCAATTCGTCCGTATACGCTAGGTACGTCGCTGCGCGGCAGGTCGTCAGCGACCACGTGCCGATCCAGATGAAGTTCAACGTCGTTCCTTGAAGTGGCTCAGGCGCCGCTTTTTCAAGTCCTGATCCGGGGAAAACGGGCATGACGCTCGACGAGATCAACAAGGCGCTGACCGCCTGCATCGACAAGAGCGGCGCCTTCACCGGGCCCGACACGCTGTTCGGCTCGGCGACGCTGAAGGCGGCGTTCGACCGCTCGCTGCCGGCGAGCCAGCTGGTGATCGAAGGCGCCAAGCTCTCCCAGACCGCGAGCGCCGTGGTGTTGACCGGCGCGGGCCAAGGGCCGTTCGCCGGGACCACCGTGACCGCCACCTTCACCCCGCAGGGCAATGACGTGGGGCTGGTGGCGAGCGGGACGAGCACCGGCTCGTGGACGTTCGGCGGGGCGTTTCCGGCGCTCGCCACCAGCATCCTGAACGGGCTCGAGGCGGAATCGGGCGTTACCCTGGTGCTGCGAACGCTGTCCGACGGGACGCATCCGCCGGGGCTGGCGTTCCAGGGGCCGGTGGGCGTCGGCGGGCCGATCGCCCAGATGGCGAAGTTCATCGGCGCCGATCCGGCGCTCTCGTTCGCGGGCCCGATCGCGCTGACCTTCAACGCGCCCAGCTTCACGCTGCAGGCGCCGATCTCCCAGCTCCTCAACCTCGGCCCGCTGAACGATCTCGGCCTGACCGCGAGCCTGAACAGCGTCCCCGCGCCGGCGATCGATCCGACCGGCCCGTCCTACGGCGCGAACGGCGCCATCGCGCTCGATACCTATGTGCCGATCCCGATCAACGGCGCCACGGCCAAGCTGCCGGCCTCGATGGTGTTCTCCGGCGGTCCGGTCGTCGCCCTGACGGTCGGCGCGCCGAACGGCTCGGGCGTCACGATCGCCGACCTCGCCCAGTACGCGCTCGGCGGGGCGATCGACGGGCTGATGCCGCCCAAGGACATCATCGATTTCACCGGCGCGATCGCGCTCAACGCCATCACCTTCGCCATCGCCCCGCTGACCCCGGCGCTCATCGGCGTCACCTTCGAGCTGGCCGCGACCAAGGACTGGTCGATCGGTTCGAAGTTCACCGTCTCCGGGCTGAACCTGACGCTGGACGTCAGCGTCGCCGGCGGAACCAGCGTCCACGGCGTCATCGCCGGCACATTGCAGATCGGCGAGAATGGCTCGGTGGCCACGCTCGACGCGGTGGCCTCGCTGCCCGACTGCGCGTTCGGCGCCTCGCTCGATCCGAACGCGCCCAAGCCGAACATCTCGCAGCTGATCACCTACGTCGCCGGCGACTTCGGGCTGCCGACGATCGAGGTCTCGGCGCTCAATTTCGCGCTCACGCCCTCGGCCGGCAGCTTCGACTTCAACCTGCAAGCGGGCTTCGCGTCGGACTGGTCGCTGGACATCGGCGACTTCGGGCTGGCGGTGACGAGCGCCTGGATCGAGCTGGCGACCGGCCCGAGCGGGACCACGGGCAAGGTCGAGGGAACCCTGGTGCTCAACCAGGACAACAAGTTCGACCTCACCTACGCCGTGCCGGGCGGCTTTTCGATGTTCGCCCAGGTCCCCAAGATCTCGCTGAGCGACCTCATCAAGGCGCTGTGCAAGGCGATCGGCGCGACGCCGCCCGGCTTCGACTTCTCGCTCGAAGACGCCACCATCCTGATCACCAAGGACGGCCAGCTGTTCGGCTTCAGCTTCGGCGCCCAGCTCGACGCCTACGGCAGCACCGTGATCGTCGTGCAGAAGGGCGCGAGCGGCTGGGGCTACGCCTTCGGCATCGCGCTGGACACCGAGAAGCTGGCGTCGCTGCCGGGCCTCGGCGTGCTGTCGCTGATCGACGACGCCTTCGGGCTCGAGGAGATCGTGCTGGTCTACACGACGCTGGCCAGCTCGAGCTTCAGCTTCCCGCCGCTGGCGCAGTTCGACAACCCGTCGATCAAGGCGCCCAGGATCGCCTCGCCGGGCTGGACCACCGGCCTGACGCCGGGCCTGAACCTCTACGCCATGCTGGACCCCGCCAAGAGCGAGGCGCTCGGCTGGCTCTGCAAGCTGGTCGGCTTCAGCGGCACGGTGGCGACCAGCCTGCAGATCCCGTCCGATCCGGCCGCGGCGATCGTGCTTTCGGCCATGCTGTCAGGGTCGGTCAACTCAAACACGGGGCTTTCCGGCAAGCTGCTGGTCAAGCTGCTGGAAGGCAGCCTCACGCTGGGCCTGGCCGGCGTCATCCCCACCACCATCGCCAAGCAGTCCGTCACCTTCACCATCGAGATCGACTTCCAGCCCAACGGTGTCTTCATCTCCGGCAGCACGCCGGACACCATCTCGTTCGAGGTGGTCGAGCTCGGCGCCCTCGCCATCGAGCTCGGCATCGACGACGAGGGCATCCCCAGCTTCGGCTTCGCCGCCACCATCCAGGTGGGCACGTTCAATTCCTCGATCGCCATCTTCATCGACACCTCGGTGCCCACCCAGAGCCTGTTCGCCGGCTCGATCAGCGACGTCACGCTCGACGAGGTGCTGGGGCCGATCGTCGGCCTGGTGGAGGGCTCGGTTCCGCCGGCGATCGAGAACCTGCTGAAGCAGGTCTCGCTGAAGGGCGTGGAGTCGTTCACCTTGCCGGCGTCGCTGGCGGACTCGCTGAACAAGCGCGACCCCACGCCGGTGATCGCCGCCTTCGCGACGGCCGGCGTCACCATCAGCAGCGACCCCAAGGTGATCTCGATCCTGGGCTCGTCGAAAGCGGGCGCCTGGGCGGTGACCGACCTCTCGACGCTGACCCACTACCACCTGAGCACGTCCGGCGGATCGATCGCGGGCGAGAAGGAGGCGCAGGTCACCTGCGTGCCGCAGACCACCCAGATCGGCTCGCTGCCGCCGGTCACCCCGCGCTTCCAGCTCTCCGGCGAGCTGGACGTGTTCGGCATGACGGGCATCGTCGACATCGACGTCGTCCAGTCGCAGGGCCTGGCGATCGAGGCGAACCTCTCGCCGGTGCACATCCTGAACGACCAGCTGCTCTCGATCACCGACGCGAACGACAAGACCAAGGGCCCCTACCTGTCGCTCTGCAGCTACCAGAAGGACGGCAAGGCGCCGCACGCCGACGCCTCCGCCGAGGTGAGCCTCCTAGGCCTCACCCAGAGCCTGAACATCCAGATCTCCGAGTCGGGCGCCTCGTTCCAGCTCAGCTCGACCGCGGTGGTCTACCAGTACTCGATCAGCGTCGTGCTGAACGGCTCCGGCTTCAACGCCTCTGGCTCCGCGCAGGTCGGGTTCGACAAGACCCTCGACCTCGGATTGCTGGGCTCGATCTCGATCGACACGACGATCGGCGGCGCGGTGAACGTGTCGGTGACCGGCAGCCAGGCGCGGGCCGGCTTCTCCGGCAGCTTCACCTTCCAGGGCCACAGCTTCAGCACCGGCCAGGTAACGCTAGACGTCACCCGCGCTTCGCTCGAGAACCTGGCCGACGAGCTGGTGTCGGCCGCCGTCACCGCGATCAAGAACTTCCTGCTCTCCGACCTCAACCCGTCCCAGTGGCTGAACTGGGTCAAGCAGAACATCATCCCGGACATCGCGCAGGACGCCAAGCAGGTCGGCCAGGTGCTGGGCTCGCTCTATCACCAGAGCGCCGACCAGATCGCCTCGGAGACCCACCAGATCCTGGGCTACGGCGCCGACGCCGCGGCGGTCGCGCTGGAAGCGGCCAACTTCACGGCCGACGTGGCGACCCAGGCCCTCGCGGCCGCCGGCTTCACAGCGACCGAGATCGCCGACGCGATCAAGAACGCCTTCACCAACATCCACGCCGACACGGCCATCCACATCGACACGCCCGGCGGCTTCCACACCGACACGGCGATCCACCTCGACACCCCGGCCGGCCCGCATGCCGACAGCGCGATCCCGCCACACGGCGACGGAGGCGTGCACTTCGACACGCCGTCCGGCCCGCACGCAGACACCGGCGGCAGTCACACCGACGGCAGCTTCATCGGCATCCACGGCGACACCACTTGGCCCCACGTCGACAGCACCATCCCGCCGCACGGCGACACCCGACCCCACGCCGACACGCCGTCCGGCCCGCACGCCGACACGCACGTGCCGCCGCATGTCGACACGCCCTCGGGCGGCCATGTGGACACCCAGATCCCGCCGCACGGCGACACCAAGCCGCACGTCGACGTGAAGACCTGAAATCCCCCTCACCCGAGCTGAAAGGAACCTGGAATGCCCAATCCCGAGCGCGCCGCCATTCATATCGATACGGCGATCCCGCCGCACGGCGACACCACCGTCCACGTCGACGTGCCGGCCGGAGGCCACACCGACACCGGCGGCCAGCATATCGACGTCCGCCCGCAGGCCGGGCCAGACAAAGGCCCGCACGTGGACGCCGCCCTGCCGCACATCGACGTGAAGGTGCCGCCGCACGTGGACACCAAGCACCACATCGACACGCCCGCCGGGCCGCACGCGGACGCCAGCCTCCCAGAGCTGGGGCCGAAAGCGTGAGCGGCCGATGGGCGGGTCGTCCCGCCCATTTGAATGAGAGCGTGGCGTAAGATGGGCGTCGAGCTGAGACCATTCGGCGTCGCCTGCAATCTGGCGTGCACCTACTGCTACCAGAACCCGATGCGGTCGGCGGGCAACCATCGCCAGCCGTACGATCTGGAGAAGATGAAGGCCGCTCTGGCGGCGGCCGGCTCGCGCTTCACCCTGTTCGGCGGCGAGCCGCTGCTGATGCGGCTGAAGGACCTGGAGGAGCTGTTCGCCTTCGGCCACGAGCGGTTCGGCGGCAGCGACATCCAGACCAACGGCGTCCTGCTGCGCGACGCGCATCTGGACTTGTTCCGGCGCTACAACGTCAGCGTCGGCGTCTCGATCGACGGGCCGGACGAGCTCAACGACGTGCGGGTGCATCGCAAGGCCGCCAAGACGCGCGCCAGCACGGCGGCGGTCGAGGCTGCGATCGAGCGGCTCTGCCGCGAGCACCAGCCGCCCGGCCTGATCGTCACGCTGCACCGCGGCAACGCCGTCGCGGAGAGCCTGCCGCGCATGCACGCCTGGATGCGCCAGCTCGACGGGCTCGGCGTGCGCAGCGTGCGCCTGCACGTGCTGGAGGTCGACGACCCCGTCACCCGCGACGAGCTGGTCCTCACCGCCCGCGAGAACGTCGAGGCGATCCTCTCGTTCGCCGCGCTCGAGGGCGAGCTGACCAACGTGCGCTTCGACCTTGTCGGCGAGATGCGCCGGCTGCTGCGGGGCGACGAACGCAGCGCGTCCTGCGTCTGGCGCGGCTGCGACCCCTACTCCACCGCCGCGGTGGCCGGCGTCGAAGGCAACGGCCAGTCCAGCAACTGCGGGCGCACCAACAAGGACGGGGTCGACTACATCAAGGCCGACCAGCACGGCTACGAGCGCTATCTGGCCCTCTACCAGACGCCGCAGGCGGACGGCGGCTGCAAGGGCTGCCGGTTCTTCCTGATGTGCAAGGGCCAGTGCCCGGGCACGGCGATCGACGGCGACTGGCGCAACCGCACCGAACACTGCTCGATATGGATGTCGCTGTTCGCGACGCTGGAGCGGCAGCTGATCCAGGCCGGCGAGACGCCGCTCTCCATCCATCCGCAGCGCCGCCAGCGCGAGGCGGCGCTCATCGCCCAGTGGGCCGCCCACACCGGGGTCGAGGTCTGAGATGCCGCGCGACGCCGCTCCGGCTGCCGTCCCGGTGATGCCGCCGTTCCTGCGCACCGCCTGGGTGAGCGACGACGCCAGGGCCCTGTGGGCGCCGCGTCTGGAGCAGGTCCGCGCCGCGCTGGAGGAACTGGCGCTCGTCCGCGCGCTCGAGGGCCGCGCCGGCCCCTTCGCGGTCCGGCCGGCCGCGGTCGAGCCGCTGCAGCGCCTCGCGGCGGCGCGGGGAAGCCGGCTGGAGGCGCTCGAAGGTCCGCCTGCCGGGCGGTTCGACACTGCCTTCGGTATCGCCGGCCGGCGCTGGGTTGGCGTCGGCGAGGCGGCGGCCGCGTCGGCGTTGCGGGTCGAGCTGTGCGCCTGCCCCCTCTGCGCCGCGCGAACAGACGGGGCGCCCGCCGACGCCGATCCGGTCTGGGCGCTGGCGCTCCGCCGCCCAGGACGCCGCCCAGGACGCCGGGCAGGACGCCGCGCCGGCAGATGAGGGCGGCTGGCTCAGCCTCGCCGGCGACTGGACGGGCAATCCGCTGCTCGCGCCGCTCGGGATCGCCGCCGCGCCGGGCTGGCCGCTCGATCCGGCTTGCCCGGAGCGCGCCCGGCTCGCCCGCTCGCTGCAGGCGGACGGCGAGCGCGCCGGCCACGGCGAGGCGATGGCGTGGCTGCGCCACATCCTGGCCTGGCCGATGAGCTGGTCCTCGCTGCACGGCGTCGCCGAGGTGAAGACGCCGGTGCTGCGCTATGTCCGCGACACCCCCTATTCGGCGACCACGCTGAGCGTCCGCTGGCCCGGCGAGGCGACGCCGGCGCTCGCCGCGCAGGGCCTCGGCTTCCCGTTCAGCAACCCCCGCGCCATCCGGCAGGTGGACCATGCCTGACATAGACTGGAGCCGCCTCGCCGAGCCGCAGGCCGACGGCTACGACACCGCCCAGACGCTGTGGTTCGCCGAGCACGAGACCTCGGCCCGGCGCCCCGAGGCCTACCGCCGCCGCGACGCATCCGGCGCGCCCACCCTGTTCGACGGGCTGGTGGCGGTGCGCAACCGGGCGTCGGGCGGCCTGGCGCCGCCCAGGTACGCCCCCGCCGCGCCGGACCACGCGCATCTGGCGCGCGCCGCAGCCTACGTCGGCCACTGGCCGGAGATGGCCCGCCAGTTCCCGGCCCTCACCGACACCGTGCAGCCGTGGTCCGACACCTCGGTTCCCGCCGAGCTCTGGCTGCAGGTCCCCGGCTCCTCCAGCCACTCGGAGGAGCATGAGTTCGGCGTGGTCATGGTGACCATCGACAGCCCCATCGCCACCGCCCAGGCGATGGTCCACGAGATGGCCCACCACAAGCTGCGCGCGCTCGGCGTCTCGTTGCTCGGCGCCTCGCGCCTGGTCGCCAACGACCCGGCCGATCTCTTCGTCAGCCCGATCATCACCGACCGGCGCCGGCCGATGACCGCCGTGCTGCACGCCCAGTATTCCTTCATCCACGTCACCGCATTGGACGTCGCGATCTACGACGCCGCGGAGGAGGATCAGCAGCTGGCCGATCAGGCGGTGTTCCTGCTGGCCCGCAACGTGCCGCGCATGGAGCGCGGCTACGAGGAGATCTCCAGGCACATCTGCACCGACGAGGCTGGCGCGGCGTTCGTGGACGCCTTCATGGCCTGGTCCGCCAGGGTGCTGGCGCGCGGCCGCGAGATCCTCGACGAGAACGGCTACGGGGCGCCGAAGCTGGATTGAGGCGCGCGCCGCTCGCCGGCTGCGCCGTGTACTCGTGGGGGTGACGACTTGACGTCGCAGGTGCGGCCACCCCCGCGCGATCGTCCGACAAGCGGTCCCGAACCGCGCACGGCCTGACACCAAGAAGCGGACCCCGACTGAGCTGGCTGCCGTGGGGTCACGGCTTGCCTCGGTCATGCGGGAGCGCGCAGATGGCGGCAAGCGGTGCAGAGGATGCGTGATGGCTGACTTCGGCGGCGATGTTGAGGCGTTTCGGGCTGACGCCCGCACCTGGCTGGAGGCGAATTTTCCGCCGGCCCTGAAGACCGGGGCGGGCGGCGGGCGCGCCGGCGCCGACGCCGGTCTCTGGCGCGAGCGTATGGCCGACAAAGGCTGGGGCGCGCCGACCTGGCCGAGGGCCTACGGCGGCGGCGGCCTTTCGCGCGGCGAGGCCCGGGCGCTCGCGGAGGAGATGGCGCGGATCGGCGCCTACAACCCGATCGGCGGGCTGGGCATCATGAGCATCGGGCCGACCATCCTGGAGCTCGGCACGGAGGAGCAGAAGACGCGCCACCTGCCCGGTATCGCCCGCGGCGAAAAGGAGTGGTGCCAGGGCTACTCCGAGCCGGGCGCGGGCTCCGACCTGGCGTCGCTGCAGACCAGGTGCGAGGACAGGGGCGACCACTGGCTGGTCAACGGCCAGAAGATCTGGACCTCGGTCGCCAACCTTGCCGACTGGTGCTTCTGCCTGGTGCGGACCGACCCCGCAGCCAAGAAGCACGAGGGGATCAGCTGCCTGCTGATCAACATGAAGGACCCAGGCGTCGAGACGCGACCGATCCGGCTGATCAACGGCGACAGCCCTTTCTGCGAAACCTTCTTCACCGACGTGAAGGCGCGCAAGGACGACATCGTCGGACCGCTGAACGGCGGCTGGACGATCGCCAAACGGCTTTTGCAGTTCGAGCGCGACGCCATCGCGACCGGCCTCGGCGGCGGCACGCTGACCGGACCGGCCTCCGCGATGGGCGTCGAGGACTACGCCAAGCGCTACATCGGTCTCGATGACCAAGGGCGGCTCGTCGATGCCGACTACCGCACCCGGCTCGTCCAGCACCGGATGGAGAACCAGGCCTTCCAGATGACCCTTCAACGGGCGGCGGACGAGGCGAAGTCGAACCAGGGCCCGAGCAACGCGGCCGCGATCATGAAGTACGCGGGCGCGAAGATCGCGCAGGATCGCGCCGAACTGATCGTCGAGGCCCTGGGCAGTCAGGCCCTCGGCTGGGAAGGCGGCGGCTTCGAGGGCCAGGAGCTGGCGCAGGTGCGCGGCTGGCTGCGGACGAAGGCCAACTCGATCGAGGGCGGAAGCTCGGAGATCAACCTGAACGTCGTTTCCAAGCGCGTGCTCGGCCTGCCAGACCCGAAGTAGGCCTGGAGCGGGTTGGGTTTGATTGGAATCGGCCGTTCGGCGCTGAAAAGCCGCCGCAGCGACCGTTTTTCAGCCGACGCGGCGATCGGCCGATCTGGCGCCGCCCCGCTGGCTGCGCGCACGAAAAAACCCGCGCTGCGGCCACTTTTTGGGGCACAGCGCGGCCCCTGATCGTCAATCACAGCTCCGCGTCAGCCAAATCTCAACCCGGCCTAGCCGCGCGCCGGGCGCTGCACGGTTTCCGGCATCAGCACCGAGGCGACGAGGCCGACCAGCGTGCCCGCGATCAGGTACCAGGCGATGGCCAGCGGGTTGCCGGTGACCTGGTCGAGCCAGGCGACGATCGGCTGGGTGGTGCCGCCGAAGACGGCGACCGCGGTCGCGTAGATCGTGCCGGTGGCGACGCCGCGGATGTCCTTGCGCAGCAACTCCACCAGCGCCACGAAGGCCGGCACCAGCGCCAGGTTGGCGACCACGTTGAGCAGCGCCATCAGCGAGAGCAGCACGACCGGCTCGCGGATCCTCACCACCAGCATGAAGGTCGGCAGGATCATCAGCAGGAACGCCAGCCGCGGCCAGATCATCAGCGGCTTGCGGCCCAAGCGGTCGGAGAGCCAGCCGCCGGCCATCGAGGCGACGAAGCCGGCGACGCCGTTGGTGACCGCGATCAGCAGGGCGGTGCGCATGCCCATGTGCAGCGTCGCCTGGGCGTAGGTGGTCATGAAGCTGAAGACGTAGGTCGAGATGGTGGCGCCGGCGATCAGCCCGACGCCGAGCAGGATCACCCGCCAGTGCGCGGCGATGACGGCGAGCTGGCCGGCGCGCGCGTCGTGGTCCGGGTGGACGTCGAGCTTCGGTTCCTCATGGTGCAGGGTCTCCGGCAGGGTGCGGCGCACGATCATGCCGAACGGCAGCACCAGCACCCCGATGCCGAGCGCCAGGCGCCAGCCCCATTCGTGCATCTGCGCGCCGCTGAGCACGTGCGCGGCGATGAGCCCGATGCCGCCGGCCGCGATCGAGGCGAGCGACTGGCTGCTGCTCTGCCAGGCGCCGTAGAAGCCGCGCTCCCGATACGGCGCGGCCTCGACCAGGAAGGCGGTGGTCGGCCCCACCTCGCCGCCGAGCGCAAAGCCCTGCACGAGCCGGCAGATCACCGCCAGGATCGGCGCGGCCACGCCGATCTGCCGGTAGCTGGGCGTCAGCACGAAGCCGGTCAGCGCCAGGCCCATCAGGAAGAACGAGGCCAGCATCGCCGGGCGGCGTCCGATCCGGTCGGCGAAACGGCCGAACACCACCGCGCCGATCGGCCGGGCGATGAAGCCGCTGCCGAAGGTGAGCAGCGACGCCATCAGCCGCTCGAACGGCGTGCCCCCGGGAAAGAAGGCGTCGCCGATCTGGATGGCGAAGTAGGCGTAGACGACGAAGTCGTAGAACTCGAGCCAGTTGCCAACCACCGCGGCGGCCACGTGCCGCCCCTGGATATGCGGCGCGGCCGCCTTGTCCGCGGTCGCCGCCGCCGTCATCGTCGCCATCGACTACTCCCGCCCCCAGAACGCGCGGGACGCTTATGCAGGGCCAGGGCCGGCCGTCACAAGGGGGCGGGGCTCGACGCGGCGCGGCGCTTTGTCCGTCAGGCGAGCCTTGCGGCGAGCTGGTCGAACATCTCGCCCCAGCCCTGCTCGAGCGCGGCGACGGCGTCCGCCGTCAGCCCGTCCTGGGTGAGGGTCATCAGCGAACCCGCGCCCTCCGCGGCGATCTCGACGACCACCTTGGTGAACGCATCGGAGAACTGCGGCATGCCGAATGTGAAGGCCAGCCGGCTCGGGCGCTCGATCTCCAGGTATTCGCCGATCGCCCGATAGTCGACGCCGCCGCGCCGATCGACGATCTCCCAACGCCCGCCGACCCTAAGGTCCATCTCCACGCGATGCGCCTCGCTGGTCGGCGTGGTGAAGAGCCAGCCGTGCGCCAGGCGCGGATCGGTCCAGGCGTCGAACATGCGCTCAGGCGTGGCGTCGAAGCGGCGGGCGATGCGGAGCGTCTGCAGCGTGGTCATCGGTCTTCCTCCGTCGGGGTCCGGGCGCCGCGCTCGGCCTTCAGCAGCGCGTCCAGCGCGTCGAACTGGTCGGTCCAGAAACGCGCGTAGAAGCCGAGCCAGTCGTGCGCGCCGGCGAGCGGGTCGGGCGCGAGGCGACACAGGTGCGTGCGGCCCTTCACCTGCCGGCGCACCAGCCCGGCGCGCTCCAGCGCCTTGATGTGCTTGGAGGCGGCAGCGAGCGACATCGCGTGCGGCGCGGCGAGCTCGCCAACGCTGAGCGGGGCGTCCTGAGGCGCGTCCGAAAGCCGCCGCAGCATCGCCCGCCGGGTCGGGTCGGCCAGCGCATGGAAGACGGCGTCGAGCTCGGCGGGCACTAATTCAACCAATTGGTTGAGCAATTGCACGCCAGGCGGCGACCGTCAACCATTCGGTTGAATGACACCTATCGTCCACGATACGGAAGCCAGCCCTTCGCGGCGCGTCGCCCGGCGCTCCTTAGCGCCCGAGCAGCCAGCTGACGACCAGCGCCACTCTCTCTGCGCGCGCGCTGCGCCTGATCCGCTCCGAGCGTTCGAGCTCTGCGAGCCCATGCAGAGACGCCCAGAACGTCTCGGTCGAAAGTTCTGCGTTGGTGCAGAACGGCGTAACGACAGCTGCGAGCGCGGCGAAAGCGGCTCTCAGTTCCGATCGGGTTTCAGGTTCGGCGAAGCGCAACCCGGTCGGCAGGGTGAACATGGCCTCGTAGAGAGCGGCATGTCTCCGCGCGAAGGCGAGATAGGCCGTGGCGGCATTCTCGAGCGCCTTGCGGTGGTCGGTCGTTTCGCGCGCCGCCACCTGAAGCTTTGATGTGATCTCCCGAAAACCCTCTACCGCGACGGCCGCCACGATCGCGTCTCTGTTTTCGAAGTGCGAATAGATCACCGGCTGGCTGTATTCGATCTCCTCCGCCAGGCGACGGATCGTGACGGCATTCCATCCCTCGCGCTCCGCGATCAGGCGGGCCGTTGCGGTGATGCGGCGCTCGCGTTCAGCCCGCTGTCTGTCTTTCCGCTCGACGATTTCCCACCCCTCTGTCTCCCTGAACCGGCTCGCCACGACTCCGAATTATAGCGTGGCTTGATAATCTATCAATGCTAGATTATGTATCACACTTAATAGGAGGCGAGGATGCACTGGCTGGCGCTCGGATTGGCATTGCTCGTAGCGCTCGGGATCATCGCGATCGGGACCCAATATGTGGCGAGCCCAAGGATTGCGACGCGCAGCTTCGGCCTGCCGCTTCCCGAAGAGGGCGCGAGCATCGCCTGGTGGCTTCGCCTCAAGGGGGTGCGCGACATCGCATCGGGATTGATCGTCCTGGCATTCCTGGTGTGGGGCGGGCTGAGGGGAGCCGGCCTCGTCCTCCTTGTGGCCGCGATCATCCCGATCGGCGACATGCTGGTCATTCTCGCCGCGAAAGGCTCGACCAGGCGCGCCTTCGGCATGCATGGCCTCACGGCGGCGGTGATGATCCTCGCAGCGATCCCACTGATGACGGGAGCGTCCTGAGATGCTTCATACTCTGTCGATCTGGCTTCTCGTCGCTGCGTTCTTCGGCGCGGGTGTGTTCAACGCGATGAGCACGCCCGCGACGCAAAGCGGCTTCGTCCGCTGGGGTTACCCCAAATGGTGGGGCCGTCTTACCGGCGGATTGGAGATACTGACCGCCGTTCTGATTGCGCTTCCTGGCAGTCGCCAAGCCGGCTTGATCCTCGGTGCGGTGATCATTGCCGCAGCGGTTCTAACCGTTTTGCGCCACCGTGAATTTGCGCACCTCGCGCCGCTTGGCGTCTTTGTCGGCTTGCTTGCGCTCACAGAGATATCGTCTTGAAGGGGCGGCTCGATGAGGCTGTTGCAAGCGTGAAGTTCACGCCGCGTGGCCGCTCCGCGCCGGCCGGCTCAACCGCTGTTTCGAGGTGAGTCAGCGCCGTTGAATGGCGGCGCGGCTTGACGGGGCGCGGGCCGCATGGTGCACGCCTTCGCCATGGCAGCACCGCAACCCGACCCCTACGCCCGCGTCGTCCATCGCTTCGCGACCGCCAGCAAGCTCGACGCCGCCCGGATGATGCTCAACTGGGACGCCCAGACCCACATGCCGGCTGGCGGCGCCTGGGCGCGGGGCGAGCAGATGGCGGCGATCACCGAGGTCTCCGCCGACCTGATCGGCTCCAGCGCCGCCGGCGACGAGCTCAGCGAGGCCGAGGCGATGGCAACCGCGCTGGCCCCGGACGAGCGCGCCGACCTTTCCGAAATGCGCCGCAAGCACGGCCACGCCTCGGCGGCGCCGAAGGAGCTGGCGGCGGCCAAGACCCGCGCCTCGCAGGCGCTGCAGGCGGTCTGGCGCCGCGCCAAGCCCGAGAACGACTGGGCGGCATTCGAGCCCGGCTTCGTCGAGGTGCTCGCCATCACCCGCGAGATCGCCCACGCCAAGGCCGAGGCGCTTGGGACGACGCCTTACGCCGCGCTGATCGACGAGTACGATCCCGGCGTCGGCGAGGCGCTGATCGACCCGATCTTCGCCGAGCTGGCCGCCTTCCTGCCCGGCCTGATCGCCGAGGTGCGCGAGCGGCAGGCGGCCTGGCGGGCGCCGATCCCGTTCGGCCAGATCCCGATCGAGAAGCAGGCGGCGCTCTCGCACCAGTTGGCCGTCGCCGTGGGCCACGACCCCGACCACTTCCGCATCGACGAGGCGCCGCATCCGTTCTCGGTGCCGCACAGCCCGGGCGACGTGCGCTTCACCACCCGCTACGACGTCGCCAACCCCCGCTTCGCGGTCGCCGCCACGCTGCACGAGGCCGGGCATGCGATGTACGAGTTCAACCTGCCGCGCGACTTCGCCTTCCGGCCCGGCGGCATGGCGCGCGGGATGACGGCGCACGAGAGCCAGTCGCTGTCGCTGGAGAAGATGGCCGGTCGCAGCCGCGAGTTCTTCGAATGGCTGGCGCCGCGCATGGCCGCGGCGTTCGACGGCGCGGGCGACCCGCGGTTCTCCTATGCCAACGTGCTGAACACCTGGCGGCGGCTCGACGACGGCTTCATCCGCGTCGAGGCCGACGAGCTCTCCTATCCGCTGCACGTGATCCTGCGCTACCGGCTGGAGCAGGCCCTGATCGCGGGCGACCTGGTTCCGGCCGACGTGCCGGCGGCCTGGAACGAGATGTTCGCGAAGATGCTCGGCCGCACGCCGCCCGACCTGGCGCACGGGCCGTTGCAGGACATCCACTGGGCCGCCGGTATGCTGGGCTACTTCCCCAACTATGCGATGGGCTCGATGCTGGCCGCCCAGCTGTTCGAGCGCGCCACGGCCGACGATCCGCAGATCCTGCCCGGATTGAGCCGCGGCGACTTCGCGCCCTACTTCGCCTGGGTGAAGCCGCGCGTGCACCAGCGCGCCAGCCTGACCAGCTTCGACACCCTGGTTCGCGACGCCACCGGCGCGCCCCTGAGCGCCGCCGCCTTCAAGCGCCACGCCAAGCAGCGCTATCTTGAGGAAGCGCCCCCTAACTGAGACGCGCGGGCGGCGTAGCCGCCGCTAAGTTAACCGCAGAGCTCGCGGAGGACTTCGCTGAGGGCGCAGAGGGTGCGAGCCTCTTTGCGACCTCCGCGCCTTCTCTGCGGTTAGAAACAGCGCCTGCGGCGCGTGCTGCCCTTGAAGGTTGCGCGCTTCAGCCCCCCGCCTTTTCGCCGGCGCTCTGTTCCGACGTTTTGAGCGCGTCGGCGAGCCGCATGCGCGCCGAGCCCGGGCGTAGCGGTTGTTGCTGGCTCTCGTGGGGGGACCAGCCGGTCAGCGTCAGGATCTCGAAGGTGGCGGGGACCCGTCCGTCCGCCTGCCCGAAGCGCTCGGCGTAGAGCTCGGCGGCGCGGGCGAGGAGCGGGCGGGTGAGCGGGCGGCCGGCGCCCTCGACGAGCACGCTGGTCTCGCCCATGGCGCGCAGGTCGGCCATCAGCGCCACCGCGTGGTCGTAGCGCACGGTGACGCGGTCGACGTCGGCGACCGGCAGGGCGAAGCCGGCGCGCTGCAGCAAGGCCCGCGGCGTCGAACGCGTCGGCGAACGGCGAGACGCGCGGCCCGGCGCCGCCGCTCAGCTCGAGCTCGGCCTCGGTCAGCGCGGTGCGCAGCTCGCTCAGCGTGGCGCCGCCGAGGATCGCGCCGACGAAGAGCCCGTCGGGCTTCAGCGCCTGGCGGACCTGGATGAGCGCGCCCACCAGGTCGTTGGTCCAGTGCAGCGCCAGCGAGGAGACCACGAGGTCGAGGCTCGCGGGCGCGAACGGCAGCCGCTCCTCGTCGGCGACGAGGCGCGCGCCCGGCCGTCCGGCCAGCATGGCCTCGGCAAGGTCGGTCTCGACCAGCAGGCCGACCTTGGCGGCGGCGTCGCTGGCCGCGAGCGCCCGGGCGAAGGCGCCGTCGCGCGCCCCGAGGTCGACGGCGATGCGGAAAGTCGCGGCGGATGGCCTCCAGGCGCTGGACGATGTCCTCGGCCGCGCGGCGCTTCAGGAAGCCGCCGCGTAGCCCCTGGCGGCCCTGGCGAGGCGCCGGCGGTGCAGGGCGCGGTCGAAGAGGCGTGGCGGACCGCTCATGGGGCGAGAGAGCTACCGCGCGGCGGCGCCTCGTGCCAAGCTGAGCCGCATGAAAGGGCCGCTTTGGGGGCTGGACCGGATGAGCTGGGCGGAGCAGGCGAGCGAGACGGGGCGGCTGGCGGGGTTGCGCGCCCGCGAGCTGGTGCGCGCCGCGGTCGAGGTGGTGCTGCCGCCGCAGGCGCTGGACGGCGCGCGCGCGGCGCCGCCGGTGCAGACGCGCGGGCTGACCGCCGAGGCCTGGTCGAAGATCACCTTCATCGAGGCGCCGGTCTGCGACGGCTGCGGCGCGCCGCAGGCCTACGACGCCGGCGACGGCGCCCGCTGCGCCGCCTGCCTCGCCGCGGGCGCGCGCCTTCGACCGGGCGCGCGCCGCCGTCCTCTACGACGAGGCCTCGCGCGACCTGATCCTGAAGCTGAAGCGGGCCGACCGCACCGATCTCGCCGGCCTCTTCGCGCTCTGGCTCGCCCGCGCCGCCAGCGACCTGGTCGAGCGACGCCGACATCGTCGTCCCGGTGCCGCTGCATCCGCTGCGTCTGCATCGACCGGCGCTTCAACCAGGCGGCCGAGATCGCCCGGCCGCTCGCCCGCCGCGCCGGCCTCGCCTACCTGCCGGGCGCGCTGGTCCGACGCCGCAACACGCCGAGCCAGGGCGGCCGCTCCGGCTCCGGGCGCCGGCGCAACATGGCCGCCGCCTTCGCCGCGCCGAAGCGCGCCTGGCCGCAGCCTCGCGGGCAAGCGGGTGCTGCTGGTCGACGACGTGATCACCACCGGCGCCACCGCCGAGGCCTGCGCGCGGGCGCTGAAGGCGGCGGGCGCGGCCTGCGTCGACGTAGCGGCGGTGGCCCGTGTGCAAGCGCCGCGACGCCGCCCCTATATGAAGCGCCGCTTCCTGGTCTGAACAACGAGCGCCATGGCCGACGTCGTCATCTACACCCGCCCGTTCTGCGGCTACTGCGCCCGCGCGATCTCGCTGCTCACCCAAAAGGGCGTCGCCTTCACCGAGATCGAGGCCGGGATGGACCCCGACAAGCGGCGCGAGATGACTGAGCGCGCTAGCGGGCCGCACCACCTTCCCGCAGATCTTCATCGGCGGCCGGCACATCGGCGGCTGCGACGAGATGCTGGCGCTGGAGCGCGCCGGCAAGCTCGATCCGCTCCTGAGCGCCGCCTGATGCTGAAGGTCGGCCTCGTCCAGCTGCGCACGCCGGCCAGCCAGGCCGCGGCGCTGGCGCACGCCGAGCCGCTGGTGCGCGAGGCGGCCGCCGCGGGCGCGCAGCTGATCGCGACCCCCGAGGGGACCAACATCCTGCAGCGCAACAAGGCCGCGCTCTTCGAGGCGATGGCGCCGCAGGAGAGCGACGCAGCGGTCATCGGTCTGCGGGCGCTCGCCGACGAGCTCGGCGTCTGGCTGCTGATCGGCTCGGCGCTGGTGCGCCGCGACGACGGCCAGTGCGCCAACCGCGCGATCCTGGTCGCGGCCCGATGGATCCATCGCAGCGACCTACGACAAGCTGCACATGTTCGACGTCGACCTGCCGACCGGCGAGCACATCCGCAAGTCGGCGAGCTACACGCCCGGCGACCGCGCGGTGGTCGCCGAGGCGCGCCGGCGCGAAGCTCGGCCTCACCATCTGCTACGACGTGCGCTTCCCGGCGCTGCACCGGGCGCTGGCGGCGGCGGGCGCCGAGGTGCTGACCGTGCCGTCGGCCTTCACCCGCCCGACCGGCCAGGCGCACTGGGAGGTGCTGCTGCGGGCCCGGGCGATCGAGACCGGCTCTTTCGTGATCGCGCCCGCCCAGGGCGGGACCCACGAGGACGGCCGCGCCACCTGGGGCCACTCGATGGCGGTCGCGCCCTGGGGCGAGGTGATCGCGCTCGCCGACCACGACGAGCCCTGCGTGCTGATGGCCGATCTCGACCTCGCCGAGGTCGCCAAGGCGCGCGCGGCGATCCCGGCGCTCCGCAATGCGCGGCCCTTCGACGGCCCGTTCTTCGCCCGAGACGCCGTCACCGCAGCCAGGAGCGCGGCGGAATGATCCGCTACGCCCTCGTGTGCGACCAGGAACACGCGTTCGAAGGCTGGTTCGCCCGCTCGGCCGACTTCGACGCGCAGGCGGCCGACGGTCTCGTCGAATGCCCGTTCTGCGGCTCGCGCTCGGTGCGCAAGCAGATCATGGCGCCGGCGGTCGCCGGAACCAGGAAACGTGGCGAGACTGCAACCGGAGCGAGCGCTCCGGATGGCCGTCGCCAGATGATGATGGAGGCCATGGCCCACGTGCGCCGGCACGTCGAGGAGAACTTCGACTACGTCGGCGACACCTTCGCCCGCGAGGCGCGCGCCATCCACGAGGGCAAGAGCGAGGACCGCGGCATCTACGGCGAGGCGACGCCCGCCGAAGTGAAGGGCCTGGTCGAGGACGGGGTGCCGGTCGCCGCGCTGCCGCCGGAGCCGGCGAAGAAGTCCGACGTCAACTGAGGATCGCCGCCCCCGAATTCGGCGCTCCGGCCGCCGATGCGGGATTATTCAGTCGCGTAACGTTGCTATACCATTTGGTGTGAAATACGCTGCGTGATATAGCTCCCGACGACCGCTGCGGGCGACGCGGGAAGCGCCTGGGTTTGAGACGCGTGGGGAGGGCCGATGGTCGATCCATATCTCGGCGAGATCAAACTGGGCGGATGGAATTTCGCGCCGTTCGGCTGGGCGACCTGCCAGGGCCAGCTGCTGCCCATCAGTCAGAACACCGCGCTCTTTTCGATCCTGGGCACGACCTACGGCGGCAACGGCACGTCGACGTTCCAGCTGCCCGACCTGCAGGGGCGGGCGATCTGCGGCCTGGATCCGGCGAACAACGTCATGGGCGAGAGTGACGGTACGGAAACCGTCACGATCCTGATCAGCGAGTACCCGAGCCACACGCACACATTCAGCGTGTTCAACGGGACCGGCACCGCGGCGAAGCCGACCAACGTCCACTACCTGGCGAACGCCGGCCCGCTCCAGATCCCGTCGCCGCCGCCGCCGCCGGCGCCCAACCTGTACGGCGCCGCTAGCGGCCTGACGGCGTTGAACCCAGCCGTGCTTCCGGCATACGCCGGCGGCAACCAGCCGCACGAGAATCGCCAGCCGTATCTGGCCATGGAGTACGTCATCGCGCTGCAGGGCATCTTCCCGTCTCGCAATTGATGCGCGGCGCGGATCGGTCTCGGGCCAAGCGGGGAGAGAACGATGGTCAACTGACTACCTAGGCGCCGTCAAGCTGCTCGCCTTTAACTTCGCACCCAAGGGGTTCGCGATGTGCTCCGGTCAGTTGCTGTCCATCCAACAGAATGCGGCGCTGTTCTCGCTGCTCGGGACCAGCTTCGGCGGCAACGGCACCACCACCTTCGCGCTTCCGAACCTGGGAGGCCGCGTGCCGATCGGGCAAGGCAACGGCAACGGCCTGACCCCGTTCGTGGTCGGCGAGCAGGGGGGCGTCGAATCGGTGACGCTGACCCAGAGCACGACGCCGAGCCACCTGCACAGCTTCAACGCCAGCACGGCCCTCGGCAGCACGACGACGGCGTCGGGCAATGTGCTCGCCACGCTCTCGACGAACGACGGGGTCTTCTACGCCCCGGCGGTAGGCGAATTCAAAGCGACGCCGATGCCGCCTACGTCGGTCAGCACCTTCGGCGGCAGCCAACCGCACACCAACCTTCAGCCCACGATCTGCATCAACTACAGCATCGCACTGTCCGGCATCTTCCCAAGCAGGAACTAGGAAGCAACCGTCGGGCCGCCGGCGGCCGAGCCGCCGCCAAGCGAAGGAGCCGCGCCGCCATGTCAAACCAATTCGTCGGAGAGATTCGCGCCTTCGGGGGCAATTTCGCCATCGTTGACTGGGCGTTCTGCCAAGGCCAGCTGACGTCGATCTCGCAGAACCCGACCCTGTATAACCTCATCGGCACCACCTACGGCGGCGACGGCCAGAACACTTTCGGGTTGCCGAACCTGAAGAGCAACATCGCGCTTGGACAGGGCCAGAGCGCCGGCACATCGAACTGGATCCTCGGGCAGATTATGGGATCGTCGAACGTCACCCTCACGCAGGCCCAGGTGCCGGCCCACACCCACGCGGCCACGTTCGCCGACGGCGTGCAGTTCGTATACGAGTTGGCGGGTCCGACGGCCGCGACCTACCCTTCGCGGGCCGTTAACGGCGACGTCTATACGACAAGCAACCCGAACGCGGCCCTCAGCGCGGCGACCATCAGCACCCAGGGCGGCAGCCAGCCGCATAGCAACACGATGCCGATCCTGGTGATGAACTACATCATCTCCTTGTTCGGGATATACCCCAGCCAGAACTGATGGCGCCGGCCGTCCGGCTCGAGGCGCCGGCGTCGCTAGCGGCCGCCGGGATATCGCTTCGGCCAATCGTCGAAGCGGATCGGCCGTTCCTGGAGCGCCTCTATCGCCTGGTGCGCTGGGACGAGTTCGCGCCCACCGGCTGGCCCGACGCGACCAGGGCCGCCTTCCTCGCCGACCAGTTCGAGTTCCAGCGTCGCCACTATGCGCACGCCTACCCCGACGCAGAGCTCCATCTGATCGTGCATGGACCTGAGCCGATTGGGCGCATCTACGTCGACCGCACCGGACGCGACCTGATGCTGATCGAGATCAGCCTGCTGCCCGAGTGGCGCGGACGCGGCATCGGCGCGGCCTTGCTCGGGCGTCTTCAGGAGGAAGTCGCCGCGGGGGCGCGCGACCGCGTCAGCCTGCAGGTCTCGCCCGACAATCCGGCGCGGCGGCTCTATGCGCGCCTGGGCTTCGTCGAGGCGACGCCGCCCTCCGAGTTCCAGGAGGCCTCGATCGAGATGGTCTGGCCGGCTTCGGCGCTGGAAGGACCGCCGGCTAGCTGAACACCGCCTGATAGACGACGCCGCGAACATCTCTCGCAATCGGCACGATGAAGATGTCGAGCTTGCCCATCAACTCGTGTCTGAGCGGGTACATCCGCTGCGGCAACACGACCTGCGAGGACGAGCGGAAGATCAGCGAGAAGGGCTCGCGGATCATGCCGGGATAGGGTCGCACCACCTGTCGCGTCGCCTCGGTGAGGGTGAGCTCCACCGTGGTCTCGCCGAGACCCAGCGTGAAACTGGAGTTCACGTGCGGTCCGAAGGATTCGTAGGTCAACACCGACACGTTGTCGTCTCCCCGAGGCGCCGGTTGCATCCGTTAGCACAGCTTTTCGCGCCGTGCGCGAGGGCCGCAGTTTGGCGGCAGCCGATATCGAGCGCAATTGTCGCAAAGCGATGGCCGCGTGCGTCGTTCCACGCGAGCGGGCGGCGGCGAGCCGCCGATCGGCCATGGAGTCCTCGATGCGATACCTGCTGCTCCTGCATGTCGACGAACGCGCGTGGCCGAACCTGTCGCCGGCTCAGCAGGCCGACGGGATGGCGGCTTATGCGGCCTACACCGACGCGCTCGGCGCGGCCGGCGCGCTTGTCTCCACCGGACGCCTGGCGCCGAGCGCCGGCGCCATGAGCATCCGCACGATCGGCGGCAAGCCGGTGACGATGGACGGCCCGTTCGCCGAGACCAAGGAGCAGGTCGGCGGCTACTACCTGATCGAGGCGCCGAACCTGGAGGCCGCGCTGGAATGGGCGCGCCGCTGCCCCGCGGCCGGGCACGGGACGGTGGAAGTGCGGCAAGTGCTGTGACCGGCTACAGCCGCATCTCGCCGCTCATCACCTTGGCATAGAGCGGCCGCGTCAGCTTCTGGTAGCCGTTGGGGCCGCGGACATAGAGCGGTTCCTTGACCACGGCCGGATCGAAGCCCTGGGCCACCATGTCGAGCTTGCGGTACTTGAAGGTGCCGGTCACCGCGATCGAGGGCAGCAGGCGCAGGAACGCCGGCTGCGCGTAGGCCGGCAGGCGCTGGGCGACGAACGCGCCGAACGCCTTGGCATCGAAGCCGCCGCCTACCACCAGCCCGGCCATGCCGGCGCGGCCGTCGAGGTCGCCCACCTTGACGCCGTAGACCTCGGCCTCCTTCACGCCCGGGGCGGCGGCGAGCGCGCCCGCCACCTCGCTGGTGGAGACGTTCTCGCCTTTCCAGCGGAAGGTGTCGCCGATGCGGTCGACGAAATAGAAGTAGCCCTCGGCGTCCTTCCTCAGCAGGTCGCCGGTGCGGAACCAGGCGTCGCCGGCGCGGAAGGCGTCGTGCAGCACCTTCTTCTCGCTGGCGGCCTTGTCGGCGTAGCCGACGTAGGCGCCGCGCGCGTTCGCCTCGATCTCGCCGAGGCATTCGCCCGCCTCGTCGATGGCGGCCTCGATGCAGCGGCCGTTCGTCCCGCGCACCGGCGTCTCGGTCTCGACGTCGAACTTCGCCAGGCGGATGTTGAAGAAGCCCCGCAGGTAGTCCGGCGCGCGGCCGATCGCGCCCAGCTTGCCATCGAAGTTGAACATCGAGACGTTGCCTTCGGTCGAGCCGTAGAACTCCAGGATGCGCGGCACGCCGAAGCGGCCCGATCATCGTCGCCCAGACGTCGGGCCTGAGGCCGTTGCCGAACGCCAGCCGCAGCTTGTGCCGGGTCTCGTCCGCCGCTTCCGGCTGGTCGGCCAGATAGCGGCAGAGCTCGCCGATGTAGACGAACATCGTGCAGCCCTCGGCGGCGATGTCGTCCCAGAAATGGCTGGCCGAGAAATGCTTGCGGATCACCACCGAGCCGCCGTTCAGCAGCGCCGCGCCGGCGCCGCAGAGCCCGCCGGTGGCGTGGTAGAAAGGCAGCGTGACGTAGATCCGGTCGTCGGCCCTTGCGCCGGTCGCCCCGGCGAAGCCGCGCATGTAGAGCTGGGCGCGCATGTGGGTGATGCGCGCGGCCTTCGGCAGGCCGGTCGTGCCGCTGGTGAAGATGAAGAGCGCCGTGTCGGCGGCGGTCAGCCCGTCGCGGCGGACGCGGTCGGGCCGCAGCTGCGCTGCAGCTGCTGCAGGGCCTGGGCGAGGTCGTGCTGACCGCCGTTCGCGCCGCCCAGCGCCCAGGCCTGCATCGTCTGCGTCACGCCCGACTTGGCGGCCTCGAACGCCGGCCAGGTCTCCTCGTCGACCAGGCAGTGGGCGGCGCCGGAGACGTTCAGGCAGTGCGCCAGCGCCTCGCCGGTGAGCTGGTTGTTGATCAGCGCGGTGACCACGCCAACCTTGGAAAGCCCGTACCAGATCGGCAGGTATTCGATCCGGTTGGGCATCAAGAGCGCCACCACGTCTCCGCGGCGCAGGCCGGCGCTGTCGGCCCAGTGGGCGTAGCGGTTGGCGAGGCCGTCCAGCTCGCCGTAGGTGAGGGTCTTGCCTTCGAAGCTCAGCGCCGGGCGCGCCGCGCCAGCGGTCGACCGCCGCCTCCAGGTCGTCGGTCGTCAGGTTGGGCGAGTGGGCCGCGATGGTGCGCACACGCAGCAGCGTGCGGGCGAGCCCGCTCAGGTAGAGCCATTCACGCTCGAGCCGGGCCCCGAGACCCTCTCGCTCGCCCATCTGCCGATCTCCACCGCATCGCCAGCTTGTGGACCGCCGCCCGGTCGGTCAAGGCGCGGTCAGCTGCCCGTCGAGGCGTAGTGGCGAACTCCAAAACGCCAGATGAAGAGCGCCACGCCGAGGAAAACGAAGCCGGCCGCGGGCGCGAGCGGCAGGATCCAACGCCGGTGCGCCGAGCGGGTCGGCCCGGCCCATCGCCGCCAGCATCGGCAGGTAGGTGACGCAGCCGACCGGCACCACGAACGTCATGAAGTTGCGGAACCAGCCGGCGTAGACGTTCATCGGATACTCCGCCACCGCCTCGCCGCCGTAGGTGAAGATGTTGACGGCTTCGAGGCTCTCGACGGTCCAGAAGGCCAGCGTCGCCTGCATCACGAAGAGGCCGGAGAACATCGCCACGCCGCCGGCGACGGCGAACGCCAGGATCGCCAGCGCGGCCGGGGTGAAGGCGAAGTGGGTCGCGGCCGCGCCGTAGGCGAAGACGCCGGCGCCCTGCGCCAGGCGCCCGATGCGGGTCAGCCGCAGCTCGTAGCCCAGCAGCTGCAGCGTCGAGGCTGCGCGGGCGCAGCAGCAGCCGGTCGAACGCGCCGGTGCTTGACGAACACCGAGCCGAAGACGTCGAAGCCGCGCGTGATGGTGTCGCCGATCGCGAACGTGACGCTGACGAGGCCGTAGAACAGCGCCACCTCGCCGAGGCTCCAGCCGGCGATGTGGCCGAAGCGCTGGAAGAGCGCCCAGACGCCGAGGAACTCGATGATGGTGGCCAGGAACTGGCCGAAGCTCATCATCGCCAGCATGCCGGCGTAGGAGAACTGCGCGCGGACCGAGGCGGCGGCGTAGCGGCCATAGAGGGCGAGCGCGTTCATCGGCTCAGCCCCCCTGCACCATGCAGCCGGCGCATGACGCGCGCCAGCCATGCCCGGCCCGACCAGGATCAGCGCGAGCGGTCCAGCCGAACTGCAGCGCGATCGCGCCGGCCGCGCTCCAGCCGGCAATCCCGCCGAAGTAGATCGAGAACGGGATGTCGACGAGCCCGGCGAACGGCTGAGCCCGCAGCCACGGGCGCACGCGCGTCCGGGAAGAAGGCCAGCGGCACGATGGCGCCCGAGAACAGGTTGACGACCGGCGCGACCAGCGTGTTGGGGCCGCGGTCGGTCAGCGTGGCGGTCATGATGACGTTGATGAGCAGGGTGATCGCCGCCGACAGCAGCACCATGCCGAGCGCCGACAGCGCGAAGAAGCCGGCTGCGGCGCAGCGTCGGCGGCGGCGGCAGCCCCCACTTGCCGAGCCCCGCGAGCGGCAGCAGCACGCCGGCGAACGCCACCATCAGCGCCGCGCGCGGCAGCACCCGCGCCACCGACCAGGCCAGCGCCCGCATGTACCACCACGCGTAGGTATCCACAGGACGCACCCGCTCGTAGGCCACCGCGCCGCGTGCGGACCATCTCGGCGACGTCCGGGTCGGCGCCCCAGGGCAGGAAGGCGAGGAAGGCCTGGCCGAGCCAGGTGTAGGTGATCGCGTTGGCCAGGCTCATCGGCGCATGCGCCGCGCCGCCGGCGTAGAAGGCCACGAAGATCAGGATACGGATGATCCCGAACCAGCACTGCGTGATGAAGCCCGCGAACGCCGCGGCGCGGTACTGCAGCGTCACCTGCAGCCGGCCGGCGAAGACGGTGAGGTAGGGACGCAGCACGAAACTCTCTCCCCCCATCGGGGGGAGCGACGTCGGCGCAGTCGACGAGGGGGGCCCGCCTCGCTCACGCTTCGCCGGCCCCGTGCAGGTCGTAGAAGCGGGCGATCACCTCCTCGATCAGCGGCTCCTCGACGTGGATGTCGTCGACCGCGTGGGCGGCGACGATGCGGGCGATCAGCGCCGGCGCGGGGGTGCGGGCGCGGATCGAAGGCGAGCTCGAGCTGGCGGTCCTGGCGGGCGACCACGCGGACCTCCGGCCAGTCCAGCGCCGGCGCCTCGCCCTCGAAGTCGACGAACAGCCGCCGCTCGGCCAGCGCGCCGGCGCGCAGCGTCTCGAACGGGCCGTCGGCCAGGATCCGCCCCGCCCCGATCACGATCACCCGCTCGGCCAACGCCTCGATGTCGTGCATGTCGTGGGTGGTGAGGATGACGGTGACGCCGTGGTCGCGGTTCAGGCGTCCGACGAACTCGCGCACCGCCAGCTTCGAGGGCGCGTCGAGGCCGATGGTCGGCTCGTCGAGGAAGAGCAGCGCCGGCTCGATGCAGCAGCGCCGCGGCGATCTCGCAGCGCATCCGCTGGCCGAGCGACAGCTGGCGCACCGGCTGGTTCAAGCAGCCGCTCGAGCCGCAGCAGCGCAACCAGCTCGTCGCGGATCGCGCGCATAGCGCTCCTGCGGCACCCGGTAGATGTCGCGCAGCAGGTCGAAGCCGTCGATCACCGGCAGGTCCCACCAGAGCTGGCTGCGCTGGCCGAACACCACGCCGATGCGCGCCACGTGGCGCACCCGCTGGCGCCAGGGCGTCAGGCCGTCCACCTCGCAGCGGCCGGCGGTCGGCTCCAGGATGCCGGAGAGGATCTTGATGGTGGTCGACTTGCCGGCGCCGTTCGGCCCGATCAGGCCGACCAGCTCGCCGCGCTCCAGCTGGAACGAGACCGCCGCTCAGCGCCTCGACCGTGCGCCAGCGGCGGCGGAAGAGCCCGCGCAGCGCGCCCATCGCCCCGGCGTCGCGCTCGGCGATGCGATAGGTCTTCGACAGCTCCTCGACGAGGATCTGGGGCATGGCGGTGGCCGCCGGCTTTCCGAAAAGGGCGCGGAACCTAGAGAAGCTGCGCCGCGCCGTCAACGACCGGCGTTATGCGGACGCCGGCGCACCCGCCAGCAAGCGTTGGTGGTAGCCGCTGACGTCCGGCGGGCCGGCGCTCACCCAGACCTCCACGCGGTCCGGGGAGATGGCCGAGATCATCGAGCCGGTGGTGAAGCCGACCGCGCCGCCGGCGCGGCAGACCGGATGGCGCGCATCGTCGCAGGACGAGAGCGCCGCCTGGATCTGCGCCAGGCCAGGGCGGCCGGCGCCCAGCCGCGCCTGCAGCGACGCCAGCCGCGCGACCGAGTTCTCGCGCGCAGTCGGCGGCTCCGGCGTGGCCGGGGCGTCCGTGAGCGGATGGTTGGTGTGCAGCACGCGGGTCGGATCGGCCGGGTGGTGTTCGACGACGCTGGCGGCGCTCGCCTCGAACGAGCGCGCCTGCCCAGGCCCGGCGATCAGATAGTGCTGGTTGGTGGCGTGCGGCAGCGTCTGCACGAGGCGGCAGGCTTCGTCCGCCGAGCGCGCCTGCAGCAATCGGCGGAGCACGAAGGCGACCGGCAGGCCCTGCGGCGCCGAGGGCAGCTGCGGCAGCGAGTTGACGCACACCCCGACCCCGGCGGCGTTGACGCCCATCAGTCCCAACATGCCGGCGGTGGTGAAGACGAGCGCAGCGGGGTGCGCGCCGTCGTCGATCGCCAGCAGCGCCTGGAAGCCGTCGGTGTAGTCGCCGAGGTCCATGTTCTGGGCGATCCAGGTGAGCTGCGGCGAGGCCACGATCGCCAGGCTGCTGCACTTCTGCGGCGAGCGGGCGGCGCTCGAGCGGACGCGGTAGGCCCACTCCTCGTCGAGCAGCTGCAGCGCGTAGACATCGTCCGCGGCGACGCCGGCGCCCTCGGCGGTCGCCTCGAGCTCGGCCATCAGGTCGGGCGTGTGCTGACGGATCGCCGTCTTGAAGTCGGTCCGGGCCAGCATCCGGGCCAGGTAGGCGTCGGGCGGGTGGGTCCAGGCCGGCAGCGAGCGTTTCAGGGCCGCCACGTGGCCGGCGATCGGCGCCGAGAGCGCTCGCCCGATCGCCAGGCCCCGCTCGCGCGGGCCGCCGCGGGCTTCGAGGATGCGCAGCGGGCGGGGCGCGGCGTCCACGAGCGCCGCGCGTCAGGCCGACCGATCGCGGGGCAGCCGGAAGGCCACCTCGTCGTGGCGGAAGTCGAGGCAGACGGTCTCGAAGCGGCTCAGCACGTCGACGCCGATCAAGATCGCCGGCGCGCGGGTCAGGTCCCACATTTTGAAGATGTGCAGGTCGGCGAAGGCGATCGGCCAGTTCGGCAGGGTGACCCCGCCGATGCGCAAGGACGGCAGGTCGGCGAACTCGGCGGCGATGGTCTGGCCGGTGACGCTGATGATCGGCACCTGCTGGATCGGCGTCAGCGGGTAGCGGGTGATGGCGAGCTCGCGCAGCGCCATGTTGCCGATGGTGTCCTGCGCGCCGGAATCGAGGAAGGCTGTCACCGGTATGCCGGCGAGATTGGCGTCGACCAGGGTGAGCTGGCCGTCGCGCCGCCTGGCGCGCATGTGGAACTCGTCGCCGCCGCCGGGCAGCGCCGGGCCCTCGTCGATGGTCACCTGTTCGCGGCCGAAGTCGAGCGTCAGGCGCGCGCCGTCGAGCTGGTCGAGCCCCAGCATGCCGGGCCCGCCGATCGCCGCGGCCGGCAGCACGCTCAGCGTCGCGTCGTGCGCCGTGCGGCCGCCGAACTGCAGGCTGGCGCTCGCCGTCGGGGTCATCTGGACGCCCGCGACGCCGTTCAGCGGCTGCGGATCGCCCACCTTGAGGCCGAGCTGGGCGGCGATCTCGGCCGACACCACCGACTGGTTGGCGCCGGTGTCCACTACGAACGGATAGGGCCCGGACCCCTGCACGCGCACCGGCCCGGTCATCCGCTTGTAGATGTCGACGATGGTCTTCAGGTCGGTGGGCGGCTTGTAGGCGCCTTCCGACGCCGGCGGGGTCTGGAACGGCACCCGGCTCGCCTGGCCGCCCATGTCGATCTCCTGGCCCCGCGCGGCGGGCGCAGCCAGCCACGCGGCAAGCAGCCCCGCTCCGAACCCCCGACGATCTGGCAGCCAGATGGCCATGACGAGCCGTCAGGATACACCGGTTTGCGTGTGATGGCTGTCAGCAACGTTTCGGCCCGGGTCGAAACGCGCTCGTCTACCGCGCCGGGACCACGACGAGGCCGTAGAGGTCGGTGATCACGTGGGCGAGGATCAGGGCGGTGACGTCGCGCCGCCACAGGTAGAGCGCGGTGAAGATCCCGCCCGAGACCAGCGTGGTCAGCGCCACGCCGGGTCCCCAGAGCGGCAGGTGGGCGAGGCCGAAGGCGGCGAGCGACAGGGCGCCCGCCACCCACGGCCGGCCGACCAGCGCCTGCAGCCGCTCGATTGCGTAGGCCCGGTAGAGCCACTCCTCGCCCGCCGCCACGATGACGATGTCGAGGATCAGGAACCAGCGCGGCAGCAGCGCCAGCGTGCTCTCGCCGCCCGCGAACGAGCCCAGATGGGTCGCCACGAGGAACCAGTAGGCCGCCGGTCCGAACACGAAGATGAGGAACGCCGCCAGCAGGGCGGCGATCGCCGGCGTCAGCCAGGAGATGCGCCCGAAGCCGAGGTCGGCGCCCTTCAGCCGCTCGCCGAAGGTCGCGATCAGCCAGACCGCCGCGATCAGGGCGGCGAAGATCGCCAGCCACGGCGCGGCGATGGCGAGGGTCGTCGGCCGGCCATGCGCCGCTGCGCGGGAGGCGAGGGCGACGAGGCCGGGTCCGGCGAGCGCCAGCGCCAGGCCGACGAAAGTGACCGGCCCTGGCTTCGGCTTCGACGCGGCCGCAATCAGGAGAAGCGTTCCCAGGCCGACTGGCGCGAGACCCCCAGCGCCTCGCCGATCCGCGCCCAGCTCACCTCGCGCCCGCGCAGCTCCTCGACCACGGTCTGCAGCTGGTTGCCCATGCCCTGCAGCGTCCGCTCGATCGGCTTCAGCCGCGCCAGCAGCGTCTCCGACGGAATGTTCTCGATCTTGAAGCGCTCGTGGTCGATCTTCGGCGTGCGGCCGGCGACGTATTCGTCACAGAGCGCCACGCACTCGTCACAAATGAAGATGAAGCCGGGCCCGGCGATCAGCTTGGCGACCTCGTGCTGCGACTTCAGGCAGAAGGAGCAATGCAGCGCCGGTTTATCCGCGGGCCTCGTCCCGTTTGCTTGATCCGACATGTCGTCCTCGTCAGGCGATTCCTGACAGTCAGGTAATCCCTGACGCGATCAAGCGTCAAGCGTTTCCTGACGCGAGCGCAGCGTGAGCAGCGTCACGGCGAGGCTGGCGAGCACGAAGGCGCCGCAGAGGTAGAACGGCGTCCCCGACCACGGGCTGGCGGGGCCGCCGCGCGAGACGAAGGCGAAGAGCGCCGCGAACGGCGCCGGCGCGAGCACGCCGGTGAGGCTGGTCAGGCTGCGCGTCGCGCCCGAGAGCCGCCCGCGGTCCGAGGGGCCGATGATCCGGTTCATGATCGCCATCCGGGCCGGCTCGCCGACGCCGCCGAGCTGCATCAGGCACACGCTGGCTGTGAACAGCCAGCCGGTGGGCACGATCCCGCAAGCGATGATGGTCAGCGCCTGCAGCGCCATGCCGCCGACCAGCGCGCCGCCCTCGCCGACCAGCTTGATGGTCCGGGCGACGAGGCCGGACTGCACCGCGAGGCCAACCAGCACAACGATGGTCGAGTAGAGGCCGATCGCCTGCGGCGTCCAGCCGAAGCGGTAGAGCACAAAGAGCAGGAAGATGCTGTTCACCCCCGAGATCCCGAACATCATCAGGAACAGCGCGCCCTGCCAGCCGATCAGCACCGGATAGTCGCGCAGCAGGTCGTGGATCACGGCGACGGGGTGGATCGCCTGCAGCTTCAGCGGCGCGCGATGCTCCGGCGCCAGCAACTCCGGCAGCACGAAGAGGCCGTAGAGCCCCGCCAGCACGCTCAAGGCCGCCGAGGCCCAGAACGGCGCGCGCGGATCGAGGCCGCCCAGCAGGCCGCCGACCATCGGCCCGGCCGCCGCGCCGGCGCTGATCGCGGCGGTGAGCAGGCCGAAGCGGGCCGCGCGCTGGTCGGGCTCGGTGACGTCGGCGACGTAGGCGTAGGCGGCGGTGATCGAGCCGGCGGTGGCCCCGGTCACCGCCCGGCCGACGAAGAGCCAGGCGAGGTTCGGCGCCAGCGCCATGATCGCGTAGTCGACGGCCAGCCCGAAGTTGGCGACCAGGATCACCGGCCGGCGCCCGAAGCGGTCGGAAAGCGCGCCCTGCACGGGGCCTGCGAAGAACTGCAGGGCCGCGTAGAGCATGGTCATCGCCCCCATGGCCGTCGACATCGAGGCCATCCGCCCGCCGGTGAGCAGCTTCAGCAGCTGCGGCAGCACCGGCCCGATGATCGAGCCGGCCAGCGTCGCCAGCATCACCGTGACGAAGATGAAGCCCATCGCCGCCCGGCGCGTCTTCGGGGGGGCGGCGTCGGCGGCGGTGGGGGTCATGACCGTGACGCGAGCACGCGGGCGACGGCCTCCACCGACGTGCGCCACGAGGCCACCTGCCGCGCCAGCATGGCCCGGATCCGCGCCCGATCGGGCGCGTCCTTCTCCTGCAGCCAAGCCTCCAAACCCTCGCCATGGCCGTCGAGGCCGTCCAGCGTCTGCTGCGACTTGGCGATGCGCTCCTCGACGCGCCCCATGTAGGCGGCGAGCTGCTCGGACGTGTAACTAGCAAGATTGGCTTGCATCGCGGCGTCGGCGTCGACGTCGGGCGACAGGTCGCGCAGATGGCGCTGGACCTCGCTGTCGGCCACGATGTCGTCGCAGAGCGCCACGCACTCGTTGCAGATGAAGGTGTCGGGCCCGGCGATCAGCGTCTTCACGTCGTGCTGAGACTTGCTGCAGAACGAGCAGTACAGCGTCTTGTCCTCCGGACGTTTCTCCGGCGCCGGCGCCGGCCGCGCCGCCTCGATCTTGGCGGCGAGGATGTTCCAGTTGTCGTAGCCGAACGCCTGGGCGATCAGTTCCAGGCTCTGGCTGTGGGTGAGCTCGGTCCCGAGGTCGGCGAGGCTGCGGCGCAGCCCCTTGGCCATGGTCTTCGCATCGCGGTAGTCGCGCATGGTGACGTCCCCTGCTTCAAGCGAACGAGATGGAAGTCGGCGTCTGCGTTACCGACCCGTTCGCCAGGCAAAGGCTGAAGCGGGACGTGCGATACGTTCACCAACCCCGAAGGGTCGCAGACGGCGGGCCGTATCTGCCCAGTCGCAAAGCTTCGCGCCGGTCTGCAGGGCTGTCAACGTCCCGGCGCCAGCTCTCACAATTCTCGATGTCATCCCGGCCGGAGGCCGCGGACGCGGCCCGCAGAGCCGGGATCTACTTTGCGCCAGCGTGCGGAAGTAGATCCCGGACGAGTCCGCTTCGCGGCTCTCCGGGATGACAAATCAGAGGTCGGCTGCTCACTCCGGCTGGACGTCGATGCCCATGGCGTCGAGCAGGCGGAACTGCTGGTCCGCAGTGATCTTCAGGTCCTGGTAGGTGGCGAGGCGTCTGAGGTCGAGCCCGCTCACCTCGGCGCCGCGCAGGTCCGCGCCCGCCAGCTTGGCGCTCGTCGACGATGGCCTGGAAGAGGTCGGCGCCGGTGAGGTCCGCGCCCTCCAGGTCGGCGCCCGAAAGGTCGGCTTCGCGCAGGCGGCTGCGGGCCAGCGACGCGCCCGGCAGCCGCGCGCCGGCAAGGTCAGCCAGCTCGAGGTTGCAGTCGGTGAGCTCGGCGGCGATGCGCTCGACCTTGCGCCCGAACGCGCGGGCGAAGCTGACGCGCGAGAAGGCAGCGCCGGTCAGGTTGCAGGCTTGGAAGCGCACGTCATAGAGCTCGCAGCCCTCGAAGCGCGCATGGGTGAGGTCGCATCGCGCCAGCCTGGCGCCCTCCAGCCGGCTGAACGCGAACCGCGGTCCCGCCTCCACCGACCGATCGGCGAACTGGCAGTCCTCGAAGGTCGCCTCGCGCAGGTCGGCATGCTGGAAGCGGCAGCGGATGAGCCGGCAGCGCTCGAACCGCGCGCCTTCGAGCACGGTGGAGGCGAAGGCGACGTCCTCGATCGTGCAGCCGACGAACGTCGTGTCGGGAAGCTCCGCCTCCGTCCAGTCCTCGCCCGTCAGCGTACAGCCTTCGATGCGGCCGCCGGCCTTCAGCACGCCCCCAAGCACTTAGGGCTACTTCGGATCGTGGGCGCGCACGAAGCCGGCGATCGCCTCGACGTAGAGCCGCGGCGTGAACGGCCAGGTGGTCACCGTGTTGTGGCTGCGGCCGGGCAGGATGACGTTGGTGAAGTCCTTCGCCTCGCGCGCCAGCCGCTGGGTCTTGGAGACCGGCGCGTCGAACTCGCCGTTGATCGCCTGGATCGGGAAGTCGATCTTGGCAAGGTCGAGCGGCGGCGCGGTCGATGGCTTGCGCCTGGCGGCCCTCCTGTACGCACTTCAGCGCCTCGTCGTCGCGGTCGGCCCGCTCGCGCAGCGCCCGCTGCCCTTCCGTCTGCTGAGGATCCTGGCCCTTGCGGGTCGCGCTCGGCAGCCTGCTTGGCCAGCGCCTCGTCCTCCTCGCGCACGCCCGAGCCGCCGAAGCTGGCGGAGATGAAGCGGTCCGGATGGCGGGCCATCAGGTGCGCGACGATGCCGCCGCCCATCGAGTAGCCGTGGAAGTGGGCCTTCTTCACGCCGAGGTGGTCGAGCACCGCGATCACGTCGGCCGGCATCGCGTCGGCCGGATACTTCGCCGGATCGTGCGGCTTCTCGCTGCGGCCGTGGCCGCGCGCGTCGATGCCGATGACGCGGTGGTCCTTGGCCAGCTCCTTGGCGACGCCGTTGGCGAACCAGCCGGCGTCGCAGCAGCTGGTGTAGCCGTGCAGCAGCACGACCGGGACGCCTTCGCCCGCCTCCATCCAGTGGATCCGCACCCCGTCGGCGACCACCAGGTCGCCATGCTTCACGTTCGCCGGGGCCTCGATGTCCTTCTCCAGCACCGCCATCGCCGTTTCTCCCTGATCGTTGTTTGTTGTCAGCGCTGACTATAGCCCCGCCGCCGCGGCTTTGGCAGGCCGCGCGAGCTCGTCTTGCGCCCAGGCCGCCATCCGCCGCGTCTTGGCGTCGGTCTCGTGCTCGAGCATCCCTTTGAGCACCGGCGCGGCGCGCATCTCATGTGCAAGGCCGAGCGCGACCGCCGCATGCCGGCGAACCTGCGGGCTCGGATCGCTGCTTGCCGCGTCGATAATCCGTCCACGGATGGAGTCTTCCAGCGCGCCGGGCTTCTCGCCGCAGGCGTGGCAGCTCAGCGCATGCATCGCCATCCAGCGCACTCGTGGAACCGGATCGTCCATCAGCCGCGCCAGCGGTTCGCGCGTCGTGTCGTCGCCGAACTGGTCGAGCGCATGTGCGCACTCGAAACGAATGCGGCTCTGCGGCGAGGCCAGGCCGCCGACGAGCGCGGCCTGGAAGGCGGCGTAACGCCCGGGCGAGCGCTGCATGACCAGCCGCGCCGCGTGCAGCCGCCCCTTGCCGACCGCCATCGCGCGGGCCAGCGCGCCCAGCGCTCCGGCCTCAGCCAGCTCGAGCCAGCGCTCGGCGAGCGTCTCGGCGTCGATCTGGGCGGCGGCTCTGGATGGTGCGGCGGACACGAGAGCTCTCCTCGCGCGCCCCGATGCGCTCGTCGCGGCGGCGCGTCAACGGCTCGACGGTGCGGGCGCCGGCCTGCTAGAGCGCCCTCGTTTCAAGCCATTCATTCCAGGAGCGCTCCAATGTCATTTTCCTTCTACGACGTCTCCGTCGGCGTCTTTCGCCAGTATCTTGCGGCGCTCTCCGGCGTGCTTGGCAAGGCGGAGGCGCACTGCGGCTCGGGCGCGCTTGCCGAAGCCGACGTCATCGGCTTCCGCCTCTACGAAGACATGCAGCCGTTCACCTTCCAGGTCATGCAGTCGATCTTCCACTCGGCCGGCGCGGTGGCGACGCTGCGCGGCGAGACCTATCCGCGCGCTGAGGGTCTGGAGACGCTGGCGGGTTGCAGGAAGGCGGTCGACGCCGCGGTCGCCTACCTCGACGGCGTAAAGCCTGGCGACATCACCGTCGGCGCCGACGACGACGTGAAGCTGGCGACGCCGCGCGGGACCATGACGTTCACGGCGCGCGACTACCTCTTCACCTTCGCCTACGGCAACTTCTTCTTCCACGCCACCACCGCCTACGACATCCTCCGCCACAAGGGCGTCGCCATCGGCAAGCGCGACTTCATGGGCGCGATGAAGATCAAGGCGATGGCCTAGCTAGGCGCTCGCGAGTAGCTCGCGCTTCTTTTCCTCGGTGAAGGCGTGCAGCTTGTTCATGTAGGCGAAGCGGCCGTAGTCGCGGCCCTGGGCGCTCATCTTGTCGAACCAGTCGTCCTCGCCGAGCATCTCGCCGAGCCGCGGCGAGTTGCGGTGCAGCATCTGCACGTCGGTCTTCTTCGGCTCGAGGCTCCTGAGGATGCCGCGGTTGAAGTGGGCGTGCAGCGTCACCCGGTCGCCGGGCTCGGTGCGGTCGCCCTGCCAGTGCCAGACGCCGTGGTGGAAATAGACCACCGAGCCCTTCGGCATCTCGATCGGCACGCCCTCGCTGTGCACGTTCTCGCCGGGCCGCGGATTGCGCCGCTGCTTGTGGCTGCCGGGGATCGATCCAGGTCGGGCCGGACGCGACGCGTCCAGTCCTCCAGCGCCCAGACGCCGACGCCGGTCAGCGAGAACTCCGGGATAGGGCTCGGGCACGTGGGCGTAGTCGGTGTGCAGCGGGATCACCCCGGCCCCGGGCCCTTCTTGATCGAGCAGAACGAGGCGATCACGGCGCCGCGGCCCAGCGAGGCGTCGATCAGCGTCATCAGCAGCGGGTTCTGGATCAGCTGCTCGAACTCGCGCCCGTGGTAGAGCATCCAGTTCATCGAGAAGCTCTGGTGCGGCAACAGCGCCCGCAGCGTCGCGGCGCGCACCTCGTCGGCGAACTCCGGCGAGATCGCCCGCTCGATCACCGTGTAGCCCTGCTCCTCCATCTCGCGGATCTTGCCGCGTGAGGCCCTGCCGCGCGGCGCGGTGAGCGAGGTCGGGGTTCTCGACCGTGCGCCGGCCGAGGTGGTCGTGCAGCAGCGCGAGGATCTCGCCGGCGGCCGGGTTCTCTATGCGGCCCTTCATGCGCACGGCGTCCTTGCCGTGCATGGCCGCGACCTCGCGGCGCATCGCCTTCATCGCGCCGGGCGCCAGCATGCCGATGAACTGGCCGCCGGCGATCCCGGCCTGGTAGTCGCCCTCGACCATCACGTCGGCGCTCGGCGTCGAAGCCGCGCGCCACCGTCATCGTGCTCGCCGTCGTAGCGCGACGTCCACGCGCCGACGTTGTCCGGCAGCTGCAGGTGCGGCGGCGCATCGGTCGAACCGCTCGGAGAGCGAGAACGGCGCCAGCGCGGCCTTGCGCTGCTCGCACGGCCCGCTCGAGGAAGCGGCGCGCCTCGTCGAGCCAGGCGTCGGAGAGGAACTCGAACCGATCCGGGAGCGTGTACATCCTGGATGTTCCTTGGCGAGCGCGAAGCCCTCGTAGCCGGCGGCGGCGACGTCGGCGCACTTCTTGCGGTAGCCGGCGCCGATGTAGGGCATGAAGACGCGCGGCTTGCCGGGGATGTTGGCGCCCATGTACCAGGACGCCGCCCGCGGGAAGAGCGTCTTGTCGGCGACCCGGCGCACGTGCGCGACCCACTGCTTCCTGCTTCTCGCCGTCGGCCTCGATGCGGGTCAGATCCATGCTCGCGCATGTAGCCGATGCAGCCGCTGATCCACTCCACGTGCTGCTCGATCGAGTTGATCATGTTGGAGAGCACGCTGGGGCTGCCCGGGCCGGTGATCAGGAACAGGTTGGGGAAGCCCGCGACCGCCAGGCCGAGGTAGGCCTTCGGACCCTCGGCCCAGGCCTCGCTGCAGCGGCCGCCGCCGACGCCCTTCGGATGTCGATGGCCAGCAGCGTGCCGGTCATCGCGTCGAAGCCGGTGGCGAACACGAGGGCGTCGACCGCGTAGGTCGCCGCGCTGGTGCGCACGCCGGTCGGGCGTGATCGCCTCGATCGGCGTCTCGCTGCAGGTTCACCAGCGTGACGTTCGGCCGGTTGTAGGTCTCGAAGTAGTCGATATCGACGCAGATGCGCTTGGTGCCGATCGGATGGTCGGTGCGGCTGCAGCGCCTCGGCGGTCTCGCGGGTCCTTCACCGTCTCGGCGATCTTCTCGCGCACGAAGTCGGCGGCCTCGTCGTTGACCTCGATGTCGGTCAGGAGGTTGCCCCAGACGGCGAGGAAGCCGGCGCCGCCGACCCCCCAGTATTCCTCGTAGCGCTGCCCGGCGCTCCTCGGGGCTCGGCGACAGTGCGTTGGCCGGATTGGCGCCGAAGCCCATGCCCGGGCCTTTCACCATGGCGATGTAGGCCGGGATACATCTTCCAGAAGTCGTCGATGTCCCTCTCGGTGAGCGGCGTGTTGTTGGCCGGCACGCTGAAGTTGGCGGTGCGCTGGAACACGGTGACGTGCGCCGGCCTGCGCGGCGATCTGCGGGATCGACTGGATGCCCGACGAGCCGGTGCCGATCACCGCCACCCGCTTGCCGGTGAAGTCGACGCCTTCATGCGGCCAGGCGCCGGTGTGGTAGGTCGCGCCCGGCGAAGCTCTCGACGCCGGGGATCGGCGGCGCGCGCGGCGTGGACAGGCACCCGGTGGCCATGATCAGGAAGCGGGCGCTCACCTCGTCGCCGCGGTCGGTGACCACGGTCCAGCGGTCCGCCGCCTCGTCGAACTCGGTCGAGACGACGCGGGTCTCGAAGGCGATCAGCGGCCGCAGCTCGAAGCGGTCGGCGACGTGGCTGGCGTAGGCGCAGGATCTCCGGCTGGGCGGCGTACTTCTCGGTCCAGCGCCAGTCCTGCTGCAGGCCCTCGTCCCAGGTGTAGGAGTAGAAGAGGCTGGGCACGTCGCAGCGCGCGCCCGGATAGCGGTTCCAGTACCAGGTGCCGCCGACGTCGTCGCCGGCCTCGAAGCCCTGCACCGAGATCCCGAGCTCGCGCAGCTTGTGCAGCATGTACATGCCGCCGAAGCCCGGCCCCGACCACCACCGCGTCGACCTCGCCCGAGATCGGCCCCCGCTCAAACCGCGATCCGTCCGCCACGCTGGTATGTCCTTCCCTAACCAACGTTCAGTTGACCGCATTTCCGCCAGGGGAGGCAAGCGCGCGCTGGGCCACGAGGGGAAGAGACGTCAGACGTCCTTCAGGTGCTCAGGCAGGTCCATCGCGTCGTGCAGGACGCGCAGAATTCGGACCTCGTCGCCAGCAACGCGATAGACGAGGATGTGACGCGGTCGTCCCACCGCGCTCCGCGGACGGTAGTTGCTGTCGTGTGTGCCGCAAGTGGTAGATCCACACGCTGTCCGCCGCGTTCTCCGCTGCTCGGGCGCCGGGTCGTTGAGGGTTGGCGGCCAGTTCTCGCATCGCCGCATTCAGCAGGCGTTCGTAACGAAGTTGCGCTTCGCTGCCGAACTGTTCGCGGCTTTGCCTCAGGACGGCGGCCAGATCGCCCCGGGCCCGCCCGGTGACGCGGAGCTTCACTCAGTCGAGGATTCGGCCACTTCGTTGACCTCGGCAACGAGCTGGTCGAACCATTCGTCCAAGTGCTCGAGGTCGATTACCTCGGACCTGCCGGCCCCGATATCGTCGTCTCCCTCTTGGATAAGACGACGAAACCGCTCTTCTTTGCGGGCTTCTTCATCCGTGCGCGCTTTGTGCAGCCGAAGTGCGTCGCGCACCACTTCGCTGGCGTTCTGGAACGCGCCCGACTGAACGCGGTCCTCCACGTAGTCGTCGAGCATGTCCGTGAGGCTGACGTTGCGCGTGGCCATCGCGCCATCTTACGCTGTTGGCAATCTTTGACAATGCGGCGTGGCTTTACGGCAAGAAGAGGCGAGCACTGCTTCCGCCAGCCGCTTGGTCGGCTGGGCGCCGTCGAGGCGCAGGACCGGGCAGGGGAGGCGGGCGAGCCAGGCTTCGTGGCGGGCCAGGTGGCGGCCGGTCAGCGTGCTGGTGAACACGCCGCTGTCGTATGCGCCAGCGTAAGCCATGAAGTCCTCATGGTGCGCGTGCAGCGCCCCGCCCGGTTCGATCGCCACGCCGTTGCGGCGTCGCTCGCGCTCGGCGAGTCGCCGCAGGCGCACCTCGGTCGGCGCCGCGAGGAATACCACCCGGCGGAAACGCGGGATCAGCGGGTCGCCCCAACCGTCCAGCGAACCCGAAAGCACCCAGCCGGCCGGCGCCTCGTCCATCGCCGCGATCATCAGCGCCATCCGCTCGCCGACCTCACGCGAATGACGATACGGCGGATCGGTCGGCTTCCAGTAGAAGTCGTCGGTGTCGAGGTGCGCGCACGCCAGCCACCGCGCCAGCGCCGCGCCCAGGGTCGAGACGCCGGCGCCCGACGCGCCGGTGATGTGGATGCGCGGCGGCTCGTCCACGCCCCGAAACTAGCCCTTCGCCTCGACGTAGATCTCGCCGCCGGCCTCCTTGAACTTCTCGGCCATCTCCGCCAGCCCCGCGGCCACGTCGTTCTGGCCCGCCGCGGCGTCGCGGATCTCCTGGCTGATCTTCATCGAGCAGAACTTCGGGCCGCACATCGAGCAGAAGTGGGCGACCTTGTGGGCCTCCTTCGGCAGCGTCTCGTCGTGGAACTCGCGGGCGGTCTCCGGGTCGAGGCCGAGGTTGAACTGGTCCTCCCAGCGGAACTCGAAGCGGGCCCGGGAGAGCGCATCGTCCCAGAAGCGCGCCGACGGGTGGCCCTTGGCGAGGTCGGCGGCGTGGGCGGCGATCTTGTAGGCGATCACCCCCTGCTTGACGTCCTCGCGGTCGGGCAGGCCCAGGTGCTCCTTCGGCGTCACGTAGCAGAGCATCGCGGTGCCGAACCAGCCGATCATCGCCGCGCCGATGGCCGACGTGATGTGGTCGTAGCCGGGCGCGATGTCGGTGGTGAGCGGCCCCAGCGTGTAGAACGGCGCCTCGTGGCAGGCGGCCAGCTGCTTGTCCATGTTGGCCTTGATCTTGTGCATCGGCACGTGGCCGGGGCCCTCGATCATCACCTGCACGTCGTGCTTCCAGGCCACCTTGGTCAGCTCGCCCAGCGTCTCCAGCTCGGCGAACTGGGCCGCGTCGTTGGCGTCGGCGATGGAGCCGGGGCGCAGGCCGTCGCCCAGCGAGAACGACACGTCGTAGGCCGCGCATGATCTCGCAGATGTCCTCGAAGTGCTCGTAGAGGAAGCTCTCCTGGTGGTGGGCGAGGCACCACTTGGCCATGATCGAGCCGCCGCGGCTGACGATGCCGGTGACCCGCCGGGCAGTGAGCGGGATGTAGGGCAGGCGCACGCCGGCGTGGATGGTGAAGTAGTCCACCCCCTGCTCGGCCTGCTCGACCAGGGTGTCGCGGAACACCTCCCAGGTCAGCTCCTCGGCGACGCCGCCCACCTTCTCCAGCGCCTGGTAGATCGGCACGGTGCCGAGCGGCGTCGGGCAGTTGCGGATGATCCACTCGCGGATGTTGTGGATGTTGCGCCCGGTGGAGAGGTCCATGATGGTGTCGGCGCCCCAGCGGATCGCCCAGACCATCTTCTCCACCTCGTCCTCGACCGCGCTGAGCACCGCCGAGTTGCCGATGTTGGCGTTGACCTTGACCAGGAAGTTGCGGCCGATCGCCATCGGCTCCAGCTCGCCGTGGTTGATGTTGGCCGGGATGATGGCGCGGCCGCGCGCCACCTCGTCGCGGACGAACTCCGGCGTCACGAAGTCCGGGATCGCGGCGCCGAAGTCCTCGCCGTCGCGCAGCACCGCCGCGTCCGCCTCGCGGCGCAGGTTCTCGCGGATCGCCACGAACTCCATCTCGGGCGTGACGATCCCGCGCCGCGCGTAGGCCAGCTGCGTCACCGCCGCGGCGCCCTTGGCGCGGAACGGCTTGCGGTCGGTCTGGAACTGCCGGGCGAGGTGGCGGCCGCGGGCGTTGCCGTTGTCCTCGGGCTTGACGGCGCGCGGCGCGACCTCGTCGACGTCGCCGCGGGCCAGCACCCAGCCGTCGCGCCGCCGCTCGAGCCCCTGCTCGATATCGATCGCGGCGGCCGGATCGCCGTAGGGCCCGGCGGTGTCGTAGAGCGTCAGCGGCGGCTCGCCGGCCGACGGGTGCACGGCGATCTCGCGGAACGGCACGCGGACGCAGGGGTGCAGCGTGCCCTCGGCCCAGACGCGGCGCGAGCCTGGCCGCTCGCCGGTGGGGATCTCGTGGGTGATCGGGGTTTGGACGTTCATGGCGGGCTTCCTTCAGCAACAAAGGAGGCCAGGCCTGAGCTTGGTTCGGTCTGCGGGCCGGCGGGCCCACGTTCCCTCCCTTCGCCGGCATGACCCGGATCAGGTTCGGCGGGTCGCGGCTTCAGCCGCCTCTCAGCCCCTCAGGCGGGACACCCCGGAGAACGCGCTGACACTACGCCCCGAGGCCGTGGGGTCAAGCGTGGGCGGGCGCTGGACGGCGACGCGCGGGTGGGTTGAACATGCGCACATGGCCGAGATCGTCGTCGGATCGCCGCGCTCTCTTGAGCTGTCACGCGTCATTGCGCGAGGCGCGGGCGTCGTGGGTCGGCGATGGGGGACCATCGCCATCCTTGCGCTCGTAGTTGGCTGGGCGCCCGTCGCGCTGATGCTGCTCGCCTTTGCCCTGCAGCTGATTTCTGGCGCACGTTCCCTGGCGAGCCTCACTTCGGCGCCCACACAAGCGCTGTGGTGGGCGGCCCCGCTGCTGGCCGGGTTGCTGATGAGGACGAGCGTGACCTCGGTCGCGCTCACGCCGCCGGAGACTCAGGCGTCTGTGTTCACCGCGCTCGGGGCCGCCATCGCAGCGTTGCCGGCGCTGTTTCCGCTCTGGCTGCTCGGCGAGCTGCCTTTGCTGACTGCGCGGCTGCTCACCGCCACGTATGCCGCTCCGACGCCCTTGGGCTCGGCCCAGTTGACCTTGACCTTGCTCAGCTGGGCGCTGGCCGTCGTGCTGACCTTCAGCTTCGCCGTGTTCGCGCCGGTCGTGCTGAGCGAGCGCGCCGGGCTCCTCGAAGCGCTGGGCGGGGCGTGGCGCCTTATGGACGGTTCGCGCTGGAAGCTGCTGGCGCTCTACCTGCTGGTCCAGGCGATGATCGCCGCATCGGCGTACATTGCTAGGCTGGGGGTCATGGTCGCCTGGCCGGCCGCCTTGCCATGGCCGCAGGCGAATTTGCTGGAGTTGATCCTCAGGGTGCTTGTCGGAGGCGCGGTCGGCCAGCTTCCGGCGGCCGCCCTTCAGGCTCTGTGGGCGGTGCTGATCGCCGTTGCGTACCTCGAGCTCCGGCGCCTGCATGATGGCTTGGGACCTGGCCAAGTCGCCGAAGTCTTCGCCTGACCTCTGGCGGAAACCGGGCCGGCCGGGGCATAATTGGTCGCCTTGTCCCGTCGTACGCTCCGTGAAGGAGACTCCCGATGAAGCTTTCTTCCCTGCGACTCGCTGCCGGCGTCGCCGTGGCGGCCGGCGCGCTCGCCGTCACCTTGCCCGCCGCCGTCGTCGCCCAACCCTCCCAGGGCGACAACTGCTTCCGCCTCGGCATGCTGAACAACTCGCGGATGGCCGACGACAACCGCGTCCTCTACCTGCGGGTCTACGGCAACCAGTACTACCGGATGGAATTCGGCGGCGCCTCGTGCAACCACTCGGGCAACGAGCCGATCGTCCTGCACCCGTTCGACAACAACGACCTGATCTGCCACCCGATCGACGTGAACGTGACCGTGCGAGGGACCCATGAGGGCTGCATCCCGACCAGCCTGACGAAGCTGACGCCCGACGAGGTGAACGCCATCCCGCCGAAGGACCGGCCGTAGAGGGCGTCGCATCGTTCCTGCCCCGCGAAGCGGGGGAGGGGGACCGCCGCGCGCCAGCGCGGTGGTGGAGGGGGCGTTAAGCCCAGAGCTCGCGGAACTGCCGCCGCGGGTCGTTCTCCACCCGCGTGTCGGTGTCGAAGATCATCGTGGCGCGCGCCCCCGGCTCGTACGGCGCCCAGTGCGGGAGCGCTGGATTGTTCGGATCGCCGGTCTTGGCGAAGGCGACCCAGGCCGAGGCCAGCCGGTCGGCCATCACGTGGCCGGCGGCCCGCCCGGAGCCCACCATGTTCGAGCGCACGATGTGGAACGAGGCGTCGACATCGTGGCCGTGCACCGCGCCGAACTTGCCGTCGTAGGCCGGCGTCGCCCAGGACCAGATGTAGAGCCAGGTCGGCGCGCCGCCCCCGGCCGCACTTTGGGCTGCGCGGCGCTCGCCCTGGATCACCTGGTTCTCGCGGCCGCTAGTCTGGGCTGACTATAGACCAGCGGGCCTAGCCCGTAGGTCCTGTCTTCCGCACGACGGTGAAGCGCAGCAGCGCCTGTTTGGGCAGGTCCCAGGCGGGCTGCAGCACCATCGCCTCCTGATAGTCGACGTAGGCCGACTGCGCCTCGCCCACGCCTTCGTAAGCGACCGCGCGATTGAAGTACGCCTTGGCGGGGTTGTGGACGCCCAGCTCGATGCCCTTCGTCGTGTCGGCGATGCCGTCACGGTAGCGATGCTCGACGATATCGATCGCGCCGCGGTCCACCCAGGCCTCGCCAGCCGTCGGATCGATCTTGATGGCGCGCTCGAAGTCGGCGCGGGCGGCCACGTAGTCGTGGCGGTTCATGGAGACGGCGCCCCGGTTCACGTAGGTGACCAGGAGGTCGTGCCTGTCGAGACCGCCCTGTTCGATCGCCTGGCTGCACAGCCTCAGCGACTCGTCGTCGGCGAGTTCCAGGGACGCCGCCTTCGCGCAGCTTGCCGCCGAAGTGTCGCCGACGACGGTTTCCGCCGCGCCGGCCGGCCCGGCGAGGCCGACGAGCGCGGCCGCCATGGTCGCGGGCAGCCGCTTCACGCCCCCGGTCCCGGCCGTCCGCTACTTCCGCGTCACCGTGAAGCGCAGCAGCTCCTGCTTCGGCAGGTCCCAGCCGGGCTGCAGCACCAGCGCTTCCTGGTAGTCCTGGTAGGCCGAGGCCTCGTCGTCGATGCCTTCATAGGCGACGGCGCGGTTGTAGTAGGCCTTGGCCGGCTCGTTGGTGCCGAGGTCGAGGCCCCTGGAGATGTCGGCGATGCCGTCCTTGTAGCGCCGGTCGATGATGTTGATCGCGCCGCGATTCACCCAGCCCTCGCCGATCGCCGGATCGATGCTGATCGCCTGCTCGAAGTCGGAGCGGGCGGCCTTGTAGTCCAGCCGCACCATGAAGAGGACGCCACGGTTGATGTAGGTGCCGGCGAGGTCGCGGCGCGGGAGCATGCCTTCGCTGATCGCTTCGGTGCAGAGCCGGATCGCGTCGGGGCTGCCCTGCTCGGCGAATGCGGCCTTGGAGCAGAGTTCGGCGTTGTTGTCGCCGAGCACCGTCACCGCCGCGGCGGCGGGTCCCGCGACGGCGAGCGCGAGCGCGGCGCCTAGCAGCGGATGAAGTCTCATGAGCGCCTCCCTGTGGAGCCCGTCTCTAGTCCTTCCAGCGGCGGAGGATGAACCAAGCCGGGGGTATACGCAACGGAAGCCACATCAGGCGGAACCGGCCGGCGCCGCCGCTGGAGGAAGTTCGGGCGGTAGTATACTCGATGTGACCCAGTGTAGTTAAGGTAACCAAGTCCACTTTTACCGCTCATTTCGACGCGCTATTGCAGATCGCGACAGCTCTCCTAAATATTCGCCATGACCGACACCCATACCGACACCCGCGGCCGCCGCCTGGTCTGGACCGGCGCCGGCATGCCCGCCTCCGACGGCGCCGGCGTCCAGCTGAACCGCATCATCGGCCAGCCGGCCCTGCCCGACCTCGATCCGTTCCTGATGCTCGACGAGTTCGGCTCCGACGACCCGAAGGCCTACATCGCCGGCTTCCCCAGCCACCCGCACCGCGGCTTCGAGACGGTCACCTACATGCTGGCCGGCCGCATGCGCCACAAGGACAACGCCGGCAACGAGGGCCTGCTGGGTCCCGGCTCCGTGCAGTGGATGACCGCGGGACGCGGCATCGTCCACTCCGAGATGCCCGAGCAGGACCACGGCCTGATGCAGGGCTTCCAGCTCTGGGTGAACCTGCCGGCCAAGGACAAGATGACCGCGCCGCGCTATCAGGACATCGCGGCCGCCCAGGTGCCCACGGCGGACCTCGGCGGCGGCGTCAAAGCGCGCGTGCTGGCCGGCGAGATCGCCGGCGTGCGCGGCCCGGTCGATCCGGGCGCCACCCAGCCGATCTTCCTCGACGTGACGCTTCCCGCCGGCGCCGCGGCGAGCATCCCGCTGCCGGCCGGCCACAACGCCTTCGTCTACGTCTACGAGGGCGAGGCGAGCGTCGGCGACCCGGCCGAGCCGCTCGGCAAGGGCCGGATCGGCGTGCTGTCGCCGGGAGAGACGGTGAAGCTCGGCTCCGGCAAGGCCGCGCGGCTGATCCTGGTCGCCGGCAAGCCGCTCCGCGAGCCGGTCGCCAAGGCGGGCCCGTTCGTCATGAACACCCAGGCCGAGCTGATCCAGGCCTTCGAGGACTACAGGGCGGGCCGGTTCTAGAGACTCCCCTGCGGTCAGAGCGGTTCTGACCCAACTACGGGTTAAAGGACTCGTGTCGGGACAGGGTCGCCGCGTTCGTCTTACATGAGACGAACTCTGCAGGAGACCCCACCATGCTCTACGCCTTCCTCTGCTACAACGACGAGGACGCGGTCTCATCCTGGACCAAGGAGCAGGACGACGCGGTGATGGCCAAGCTCGCGCAGGTGCATGCGCCGCTGCAGCGGGCCGGCCGGTTCGGGCCAACGGCGCGGCTGATGCCGACCACGGCGGCCACCACGCTGCGCAAGAACACCGATCCGCCGCTGGTGCTGGACGGCCCCTACGCCGAGACCAAGGAGCAGCTGCTCGGCTTCTACGTCATCGACTGCGAGGACCTGGAAGGGGCGCTCGCGGTCGCCAGGGACCTCGCCAAGGCCAACCCGGGCGGCGCCTACGAGGTGCGGCCGGTGCGCTTCTTCATGCCGGGGACCCTGCCCGAGGGCACGACCGTGGAAACGGCTGCCGCGAAATGACCGACCTTGCCTGGATCGACGGGGCGCTGATCGCCGCCCGTCCCCAGGCGCTCGGCGCGCTGCTGCGCTATTTCCGCGACCTCGATCTCGCCGAGGAGGCCTTCCAGGACGCCTGCCTCAGGGCGCTGCGGACCTGGCCGGAGAAAGGGCCGCCGCGCGACGCCGCGGCCTGGCTGATCATGGTCGGCCGCAACGCCGCCATCGACCAGGCGCGCCGGCGCAGCCGCCAGACCCAGCTGCCGGACGAGGACCAGCTCTCCGACCTCGACGACGTCGAGGCGCCGATGGCCGAGCGGCTCGACAGCGCCCACTACCGCGACGACGTGCTGCGCCTCTTGTTCATCTGCTGCCATCCCGACCTGCCGGCGACCCAGCAGATCGCGCTGGCGCTGCGGATCGTCTCGGGCCTCAGCGTTCCGCAGATCGCCCGCGCCTTCGTGGTCAGCGAAAGCGCCATGGAGCAGCGCATCACCCGCGCCAAGGCCCGCGTCGCCAAGGCCGACGTGCCGTTCGAGGCGCCGGGCCCGATCGAGCGCGCCGAGCGGCTCGCGGCGGTGGCGGCGATGATCTACCTGGTCTTCAACGAAGGCTATTCGGCCGGCGCGGTCGACGACGAGCGGGCGGCGCTGCCGCTTGAGGCGATCCGTCTCGCCCGCCTGCTGCTGCGGCTCTACCCGGCCGAGCCGGAGATCATGGGGCTCCTGGCCCTGATGCTGCTGCACCACTCGCGCGCCGAGGCCCGCTTCGACGCCGCCGGCGAGATCATCCTGCTGGACGACCAGGACCGCGCGCTCTGGAACCGCGACATGATCGGCGAGGGCCTCGCCCTGATCGACAAGGCGATCCGCCACGGCCGTCGCGGCCCCTATCAGGTGAAGGCCGCCATCGCCGCCCTGCACGCACGCGCCGAGACGCCCGCCGAGGTCGACTGGGCGCAGATCGACGCGCTGTACCAGGCGCTGGAGGTGATGGAGCCGTCGCCGATCGTGACGCTCAACCGCGCCGTCGCGGTCTCCAAGACCCGCGGGCCGGAAGCCGCGCTCGCCATGATCGAGCCGCTGGAGGCGCCGCTCAGCGGCTACTTCAACTACTTCGGCGCCAAGGGCGCGCTCCTGAAGCAGCTCGGCCGCGCCGCCGAGGCGCGGCAGGCGTTCGGCCAGGCGATCGCGCTGGCGGTGACGCCCGCCCAGGCCGCCCACATCCGCAATCACCTCGACCAGCTGTCGCGCGACGCGGCTGCACAGGTCGCCGCGCGCCAATAAACTGGCGGCCGCCTGTCGGGGCGCGCGCCGCCCGGACGTCCTAGGCTCAAGCGCCGCAAGGCGCGCCAACCGGACCCGAAGGAGGAGGAACCTCATGTCCGTCCAGACCGAACTCAGGACCAACACCGACGCGCTGACCCGAGGCGTCGTCCCCTACATCCAGGTCGAAGGCGCTGCCGCGGCGATCGAGTTCTACAAGAAGGCGTTCGGCGCGATCGAGCGCGCCCGCACCGCCACCGACGACGGCAAGCAGATCATGAACTGCCAGTTGGAGATCAACGGCGGCCTGCTCATGGTGATGGACGCGATGCCGGCGCACGGCTTCCCGCACCAGCCCAGCCACAGCTTCACAATGCAGCTGATGGTGCCCGACGGGCAGGGCTGGTTCGATCGCGCGGTGGCGGCCGGCGCCAAGGTGCAGACGCCGTTCCAGAAGATGTTCTGGGGCGACCTGTGGGGCGCGGTGATCGACCCGTTCGGCGTCCACTGGGGCATCGACCAGCCGGCCCAATCGGCCTGACCTGGGGTCTGACCGGCGCCAAGGGAGCGTCGGCGGCGCGCGGTTTGCGAGGGCGTGGCCGACGCAACCTTCACTGTCTCCGAGCGGCACAATGAATTCGCCAAGCTGGATGCAAATCTCCGAGTCCACGCCCCGCCAGCGGGTGCGCCGCTCCCGCGGCCGCCGCGCCAGCGACCGCGGCCCGCGCATCGAGGCGGTGCTCGGCGCCGGCGTCATCCTGGCCTGGGCCTGGGGCGTCTACGAAGTGACGCTGCTGTTCCTGAAGTAGCCCAACTCTCCCCCCGCTTTTCCCCGCGGAAGCGGGGACCCAGGCTTTTTCGGCAGCGCTTGGGAAGCGGAGCGCGCGCAAGTCTTGACCACGAACCTCACGAACCACACGAACAGGCTCGGCTGAACGCGGCCTGACCTCGACCGTTCGTGAGGTTCGTGAGGTTCGTGGTCAAAAAGCACGTGGGTCCCCGCCTTCGCGGGGAAGAGTGGGTTTGAGGCGGCCCTATCCCACCAGATCCCTCGGGTCGGCTTCGTAGAGCAGGGGCGCGCCGGCCAGGCGGCGGCGGAGGTTCTCGACGAAGAGGGCGTCGTTGCGGGCGGTCTGGCCGGACCCGAACGCCGAGGCGTGGCCGGTGAGCGCCACCCTCGGGTGGTCCCAGAACGGGCTATCCTGCGGCAACGGCTCGGCGTGGAACACGTCGAGCAGCGCGTGCTCGGGAACGCCTGCGTCCAGCGCCGCCAGCAGGGCGGCCTCGTCGACCAGGCCGCCGCGCCCGACGTTCGACCAGCACCGAGCGCGGCTTCATCTCTGCGAAGAAGCCGGCGTCGGCGAGGTTGGCGGTCTCGGCGTTCAGCGGCGCGGCCAGCACCACCACGTCGGCCTCGGGCAGCTCGGCGCGCAGCTCGGCGAGGCGGACCATCCGGTCGGCCGCCGGATGCGGCGCGCCGGAACGGCGCACGCCGATGATCTCGGCGCCGAAAGAGCGCGCCCGCTCGGCGACCGCCTGGCCGATCGCGCCGAAGCCGACGACCAGCCAGCGCGTGCCGGCCACTTCGCGGAACGGCAGCCGCGCCCAGCGCCGCGCCGCCTGTGCCGCCCGCCGCTCGGCCTGGCGCTGGAAGTGCTCCAGCACCCCGGCGATCACATACTCGGCGATGCTGATCGCCTGGCCGTGGCCGGTGGTGAGCTGAGCGCCCTTGTCCACCAGCTGGCGCCAGATCGGGCCGTCGACGCCCGCCGCGCCGGTGTGCACCCATTGCAGGCGCTGCGATTTCAGCATCGCCAGGAAGAGCGACCGCCCGCCCGCGCCGAAGCCGCTGTCGGCGGAGAACCAGCCCCAGTCGGGCTGCGCGGTCTCGTCGTCGATCGGCTGGCCGCCCAGGGTGATCGCGCCCTCGGGGCTCACCAGCGCCAGCTCCAGGTCGGGCGCCAGGCGCGCCAGCTCGGCGGCCACGCGCCGGTGCGCCGGCTCGAAGAGGATGAGGCGCGTCAAGGCTTGGTTCCAGGCTTGGCGCTAGGCTTCGGGCCGGCCGCGGGCGGCGCGGCGGCGGGCGGCAGCAGCGCGTCGTCCTCGGCGAACACCACCGCGTAGGGGTCGCTGTAGAGCCGCCGCCAGCCCGGCCGCGAATCCAGCAGCCGCACGATGCCGTCCTGCGGCGAGAGGATGGCCCAGCGTGATGTTCCAGCGCTTGAACGCCCGGTCGACGTCCGGCTGCGGCGCCGCCGACGATGCCGAGGTACTGCTGCACGAAGGCGTCGCCGTACATGTCGGCGCGGCCATCGATGTAGGACCTTGACGCCCTTGAAGATCAGGTAGCCGCCGAAGGCGTACTCGTTGAGCACGTGCTGGCTCAGCAGCTGCGGCGGCACGTGGGCGATGGCGCGTCACCGGCACGTTGGGATTGTCGCGCCGCACCAGCGGGATGGCGAGCCGCGTCCCGATGACGCCGGCGACGGCGACCGCCAGCACCACCGCGACAGGGACGCTGGGCACGCGCCAGCTGGGCTTCCAGCCTGCCGACGGCGTCAGCCTGCGGCCCCTCGCGCGTCGGCTCCAGCGCCCGGCCGAACGGCTCGGCGAGCAGCAGCGGGGCCAGCACCGCCAGCACCGCCTCCTGGCGCACGTGCTGCAGCGCCATGTGGACGAGCACGACCAGCAGTGATCAGGCGCAGGATCGGCACGCGCACCCCGCGCCACAGCCCCAGGAACAGGGTGATCAGCAGCACGCCCTCGAACAGGGTGAGGTTCTGGAAGTTGGCGCCGCGCCACTCCAGGATGTTGGGCAGCACCTTCATGCCCATCACCATGAACGGGAAGACGATGCCTTCGAAGCCGTGCGGGGTGGCGAGCGCGAAGGCCGCCGGCGACGATCCCGAACAAGCCCCAGTCGCGGATCGTGCGCAGCTTGTCGGGCTGCTGGACGAGCGCCTCCAGGGCGAACGGCCCGATCAGCGCCAGGCCGAAGATGAAGCTGGCGTGCAGGTTGGCCCACAGCACCATCAGCGGCGCCAGCTCCAGCGGCGGCGCCCGGCCCTTGCGTCGCGCGGCCAGCAGCTGGCGGGTCCAGAACACCAGCACCGGCGCCGCGATGATGTGCGGCCGGGCGTAGAGGAAGGGCTCCAGGCACGAGAAGGTCAGCGCCAGGCCGACCACCTGGCTGGCCGGCCCCATCCAGAGCTGGAGCTCGCGGGCGATCATCCAGAACGCCAGGCCGGCCGCAGCGCCGATCAGCAGCACCACCCCGCCCCAGCCGGCCGCGGCGAAGGCCAGCGCCATCAGCACCTCGGAGAGCCACTCGTGTGCGATCCAGGGCTTGCCGGCGTAGGTGAAGGAGAACGGGTCGGTGGTCGGGACCTGGCGGTGGGCGAGGATCCAGCGGCCGGCCGCGACATGCCAGTTGGTGTCGCCGTCGATGAAGACGCGCCAGGAGAAGCCGCGACGCCCAGGAGCACGATGGCGGCCGCGCCGGCGACGAGGAGATCGAGCGCCGCCCGCTGTCGCATCGCCGCGGCGAAGCGCGGGTTGAAAGGCTCGGTGACGGTGATCGGTCGTTCCCCTCGAACTCGAGCGCAGTCCAGGGCCCTGACCCGGGCCGCGCGTCAAGCCCGATGGACCGGCGCGGCTGCGCGCAGCTAAAGATCGCCGATGCCGCGCCTCCCTGTCGAGCAGGAGCTTGCTGCGCTGCGGGCGCTCGCCGTACGGCTGGGCCTCGGCCAGGTCGAGCCGTCCGTGCTGAGGCTCGCCAGGCACAGCGTCGTGCGCCTGGGCCTGCTGGTGGCGCGGGTCCAGTCCGCCGAGCCGCGCGAGACTGCGTTGGCGACGATGGCGCGGGAGGTGGCGGTCGGCCAGCATCTGGCCCGCGCCGGCGCGCCGGCGGTGCGTCCCGCCATGGCGCCGCCGCCCGGGCCGTACGAGATCGACGGCTGCATCATCTCCCTGTGGTCGTTCGCGGGTCACCGCCCGGCGGACGAGAGGGACGCGGCGGCGGCCGGCGCGGCGCTGAAGGTCGTCCACGCGGCGCTCGCCAGCTACGAGGGCGTAATGCCGGCCTGGTCGGACGCGGTCGCCGACTGCGCGGCGCTGGCCGAGGACGAGGCCGCGATGGCGCTCGCGCAGCCGGACGACCGGGCCTTCCTGGCGCGGCTGGTGCGGGCGGGGCTCGAGGCCGCGCCGTCCGATCCGCGGGGCTGGATCGTCCTGTATGGCGATGCGCACCTCGGCAACGTCATGATGACGCCGGCCGGCGCAGTCTGGTCGGACCTCGAGGCCGCCTGCCGCGGCCCGCTCGAGTGGGACCTGACGAACCAGCCGGCGGCGTTCCTGGCGGGGTTCGACGGTGTCGACGTCGCGCTGCTGGGTCGCCTCGGGCAGCTGCGGCGCGCCTGCGTCGCGGTCTGGTGCTGGGCGGACGCCGCGCGCAGCGACGAGATCCGCGAAGCCGCCGAACATCATACGGCCCGGCTGCGGCGAGAGGCCGCTGCGTCCCGTTTTGCTTAACCAAATCCATCCGATGATGTAGCGAGCGCCGCCGGGGGCGCGGAGGCGTCAGCCAGGACGTGGATCAAGCCGTCACTACCGAGATCGCGGGCCTTGCGCCGCGCAGCCGCCAGGGCCGGCGGCTTTCCATCGTCGTGCCGATGCACGACGAGGCGCCGGTGCTCTGCCAGTTCTTCGAGCGCATGGAGGCGGCGACCAAGGACCTGGGCGTCGCGCTGGAGTTCATCTGCGTCGACGACGGCAGCCGCGACGAGACCCTCTCGGGCCTGGTGCAGAAGGCGGCGCGCGATCCGCGCGTCAAGGTGATCGCGCTGGCCCGCAACTTCGGCAAGGAGGCGGCGCTGACCGCCGGCATCGAGGCCGCCAGCGGCGACATGGTGGTGCCGATCGACGCCGACCTGCAGGACCCGCCCGAGCTGATCGCCGAGTTCGTGAGCGCGCTGGGAGGAGGGCTACGACGTCGTCTATGGCGCCAGGTCCGACCGCTCGAGCGACACGGCGATGAAGCGCACCACGGCGCGGCTCTTCTATCGCATCTTCAACCGCGTCTCCGATCTCGACATCCCCGAGAGCGCCGGCGACTTCCGGCTGATGGACCGGGCAGGTGGTCGAGGCGCTGAAGCGGCTGCCGGAGCGCAACCGCTTCATGAAGGGCCTCTTCGCCTGGGTGGGCTTCCGCCAGATCGGCGTGCCGTACGTGCGGCCCGAGCGGGCGGCCGGGACCACCTCGATGGGCTATGTGCGGCTCTGGCGCTTCGCACTAGACGGCATCACCTCGTTCTCGACCGCGCCGTTGCGGGTCTGGTCGGTGATCGGCCTCGGCGCTGCGCTCGGCGCCGTCGGCGGCGGCGATCGCGCTGATCGTGCGGGTGCTGATCGTCGGCCGCGAGGTGCCGGGCTACGCCTCGCTGATGGTGGTGGTGCTGTTGGGCTTCGCGATCCAGATGATCGCTTTCGGGGTGCTGGGCGAATACGTCGGGCGGCTCTACCAGGAGGTCAAGGGCCGGCCGATCTACGTGGTCCGCGCCAGGATCGGCTTCGACGACTGATGGCCGGGTGATGGACCGCGCGACCTACGACCGCATGCGCGTGCTGCAGGAAGGCCACTGGTGGTTCGAGGGCCGCCGGCGGATCCTGACGCGCCTGATCGGCGGACCTGGACCTGCCACGGGCGGCGAAGATCCTGGAGGTCGGCTGCGGGCCGGGCGGCAACCTCGCCATGCTGAAGCGCTTCGGCGAGGTGACGGCGCTGGAGCCGGACGAGGCCTCGCGGGCCTACGCCGCCGAGCATGCCGGCGTCGCGGTCGAGGGCGGGCTGCTGCCGGACGGGCTGCCGTTCGCGCCGGCCAGCTTCGACCTCGTCTGCGCCTTCGACGTGATCGAGCACGTCGACGAGGACGCCGCCTCGGTGGCGGCGCTGGGCCGGCTGCTGAAGCCCGGCGGCTACCTCGCCACCACCGTGCCCGGCCAGCCCTGGATGTGGAGCCGCCACGACGAGGCGCACCACCACAAGCGCCGCTATCGGCTGGGCGACTATCGGCGCCTGTTCGAGGCCGCGGGCCTCAGGTGCGTCACCGCCAGCTATTTCAACACGCTGCTGTTTCCGCCGATCGCGGCGGTGCGGGCGGTGAAGATGGCGACCGGCTCGACGCGCGGCGGACGACGACGCCATGCCGCCCGCGCCGCTCAACAGCCTGCTGACGGGCCTATTCGCCGCCGAACGCCACTGGCTCGACGCATGCGCCCTTGCCGATCGGGGTCTCGATCGTGCTAATCGCGCGCCGGCCGCCCAATCTGGTGCTGCATGAAGCTTCCGCGCCGTCATCCGCGAGATCAACGTCTTCGTCGTGGTCGGCGTCGCGGCGACCGGCTGCCAAGTGGCCGTCTCGCTGGCCGCGCAGCGCTGGCTGGGGCTGGGGCCGATGCTCGGCCGAGCCTCGTGGGCTACGCGGCGTCGGTGGGCGTCTCCTACCTCGGCAACAGCCGCTTCACCTTCCGCCGCCCGGCGCTGCACGGGCCGCAGTTCGTGCGCTTCGCGGCGATCTCGCTGACCGGGCTGGCGATCAACCTCGCCACCGTCTTCGTGGCGACCCACACGCTGGGTTGGCCGCTGTGGCTGGCCTGATCCCGGTGGTGATGATCGTGCCGGCCTCGACCTTCCTGATGGCGAAGTTCTGGGCGTTCCGCGATCCCGGCGGTCGAGCCCGCCGCCTGAGATCCGAGAACCTGCGCGAGCCCGGCCGGCGGCCGCCGACCGGGCTCGACGCTCCGCGCGGCCAGTAAGCGCCGCGCGATTTGTTCCGCGCGAACCCTTTCGCCGCGCGAGGAATCGGACTGTAGCAATCGCCGCCGCCGCCGTCCGCCTGCGACGCTCGCGGCCGAACGGCGCAGCGAAACTCTGCGGTCGGACAACCGGCGCGCGCGGAGGGCGGAATCAGCCCGCCGGCGGCGTGCTCGAGATTGATCTCCTCGAGCGAGCGCGACGAGGTTTCGGGCACCAGCAGCTGGCTCAGCGACGCCGCCGGCCAGCGAGAGGACGGCGAGCCCCGCGATGGTCCAGACGAAGCCGAGGTTGGCGTTCAGCAGCGGGAACACGAAGCCGCTGATCGCCGCGCCGATCCGTCCGCCGATCACGGTGATCGACTGGGCGACGCTGCGGATGCGGGTGGGCGCCAGCTCCACGCCATAGACGCCGGCGCCGGAGACGAGGCCCGGCCCGGTCTGGGCGACGTTGAAGAGGCCGAACACGATGTAGGCCACAAGCGCCGGGATGGCGGGAACGGTGCGCATCCAGGCGAAGATCCCGAGGATCGCCGCGCCGGCCAGGAAGCCCCAGACCTGCAGCGGTTTTCGCCCGATCTGGTCGATGATGAACCACGACATCAGGATCGACGGCGGGATCACGAAGATCAGCTCCGTCTCGATCTGGTAGATCGAGGCCGGGATGCCGAGGTTCTGGGCGATGATGTCCGGCCCGAACAGGATCGCCGCGTAGACCACCAGGTCGTAGAGCATCCAGAGCAGCGCGCCGGCGAAGATGTGGCCGCGCGTGCTTGCGGAACACCTCCCAGAACGGCGCGGGTGTCGATGCCGGGCGGCGGCGCCGTTGTGACGCCGGTCGCCTCGGCGATCGCGGCGTGTGCGCCGGCCTGGTCGGCGGCGACCCGTGCCAGGTAGCGCGCCGATTCGGGCATGCGGCGGCGGAAGTACATGACGCCGAGCGCCGGGATCGCGCCGCCCGCCAGCACCAGCTTCCAGACCAGGTCGGGCGGCACGTGGAACGAATCGAGCAGCAGCTTGAAGAGCGCCGCCGTCAGCGCGCCGATCGGCCACATGGTGCCGAAGCCGAGCCCGATCGCCTTGCCGCGGTCGGCGCGGTTGGCGTGCTCGGCCATGATCGTCGGCGAGAGCACATAGTCGGCGCCGACGCCGATCCCGAGCACGAAGCGGCAGGCGATCAGCAGCCAGACGCTCGGCATGAACGCCTGGGCCAGCGCCGCCACCCCGAGGATCAGCGCGTCGAGCGCCGTAGAAGCGCTTGCGGCCCCTCTGCGCCAGCATGCCGAACGACCAGCGCGCCCGACCATCGAGCCGACCAGCGCGGCGGCGGCCAGGTAGCCTTTCAGCAGCGGCACGTCGTGCTGCGCGACGTGGTAGGTCGCCAGCGTCGAGGTCAGCACCAGGGCGATCGAGGAGATGTCGTAGCCGTCGCAGAAGACGCCGAGTCCGGTGACCAGGATGGCCCGCCAGTGGAAGGCGCTGAACTTCTGCTCGTCGAGCACCGCGAAATGCGTGTCGGCCATGAAACCCCCAAGGCGCGGCTGGAGCGCAGCTTCGATCCATAGGCGATCGGGCGCGCCTCCCGCCAGAGCGTCGCAAAAGTTTCACGGCGCGCCTCGCGCCGCTTCCTGCGCCGTCATGCGGGCGTCGCGGTCTCCCCCTCGGCGGCGAACGCCTTGCCCTTCGCCTCCGGCCCGAACCAGGCGACCAGCGACAGCACCACCGCCACCACGCCGCAGACGAGGGCGAGCGCCAGCGCATAGTTGCCGTGATGCGACTTCACGAAGGCGGTCTGGATGGTCACGTTGACGGCGGCGAAGAGGTTGCCGAGCTGGTAGGCGAAGCCTGGGAACGCGCCGCGCGCGCCCTCCGGCGAAAGCTCGTTGAGGTGCGCCGGCACCACCGCCCAGGCCCCCTGCACCGCGATCTGGATCAGGAACGCGCCGGCCGCGAGCAGCAGCGGCGTCGAGGAGAACGCCCACAGCGGAATGAGCGGCAGCGACGAGCAGGGCGGCCAGCACGATCGCGCGACGCCGGCCGATGCGCTCCGACAGCGGCCCGAAGATCACCCCGCCGAGGATCGCGCCGACGTTGAGGCAGATGGTCAGCGCGGTGACGACCCCGGCCGGGTAGTGGTGCTGCTTCTGCAGGAACTGCGGATAGAGGTCCTGGGTGCCGTGGCTGAAGAAGTTGAAGCAGGTCATCAGCACGACCGCGTAGGCCAGCACGCCCCAGTGCCCCTTCAGCGCCTGGAAGAGATTGCGCCGCGGCGGCCGGGGTCGTCCTGGCCTGCGCCCAGGTCGGGCTCTCCTGCACCGCCCGCTGGATGTAGAGGATCAGCAGCGCCGGCAGCACGCCCAGCGCCAAGAGGAAGCGCCAGCCGATCACCGGCAGGAACAGGTTGGCGATGGCGGCCAGCAGGTAGCCCATCGGATAGCCTTCCTGCAGGATGCCCGAGATCAGTCCGCGGCTCTTGGCTGGCACGGTCTCCAGCGCCAGCGAGGCGCCGATGCCCCAGACCCCGCCCATCGCGAAGCCGAATAGGGTGCGCAGCACCAGCAGGAAGGTCAGCGTCGGCGAAAACGCCGAGGCGAGCGCCAGCACGGAATAAAGCGCGACCACCAGCATCAGCATCGGGCGCCGGCCATGCCGGTCGGCGAGGCGCCCGAACACCAGGGCGCCGAAGGGCCGCGCCACCAGCGTCAGGAAGATCGCCGAGTTCACCACGGCGATGTCGGCGTGGAAGTCCTTGGCGATGGCGCTGAGCACGAAGACCAGCAGGAAGTAGTCGAACGCGTCCAGCGCCCAGCCCAGCAGGCTGGCGACGAAAGCCGCGCGCTGCGGGCCGTTCAGGGCGCGCAGTTCGTCGACGATGACCATGAAGGGGCGCCCCCGCTCGGCAATCACGCGAAAGGCGCTGTTTGACGACAGTTTGGGCCGCCAATCAACGCGGGTCAGCCAACCGGTCAGGCGTCAGGCCGGTCAGGGCCGCTCGCGCATGGCGAGCAGCCGGCGGATGCGGCCCACCACCGCGGCGGGCTCGTAGGGCCGGGCGCCCTGAGGGCCCTCCTCGCAGAGCTCGCCGGCCGCGTCGGCGGCGCGCGCCGGCGTGCCGGCCATCACCACTTCGACCTCCGGTCGCTCGCGCCGCACCCAGCGGGCGAGCGCGAAGCCGTCCGTTCCGCCCGGCATCTCGACGTCGGTGAGCACCACGCCGACCGGCGCCTCGTCGCGCTGCAGGACCTGCAGCGCCTCCGCGCCGCTGGCCGCCTCGATGACCCGATAGCCGCAGTCGCGCAGATAGCCGGCGATGACCAGGCGCACGAGAACGTCGTCCTCGACCACCAGCACGGTCTCGGCGTCCGCGACCTGCGCGCCGCCCCCCTCGTCGACGCGCCTCACGCGGCGCCCGTCAGGGTGCGCACCTCGCCCACCAGCCGCTTCAGCTCGAACGGCTTGGCGAAGAAGGCGTCCGCCACGTGGCGGGCGTTCTCGGGCGAGGCATGGCCGGAGGTGACGATCACCTTCATCCGCGGCAGGTCCTTGCGGATGCGCGCCGCGAGCTCGACGCCGTCCAGCGCGCCGGGCAGCTTCACGTCGGTGATCAGCACGTCAGGCTGGGCGGCCGTCTTCAGCGCGCGCACCGCCTCGTCGGCGCTGGCGGCCTCGGTCACCGCGCAGCCGGCGTCGCGCAGCGTCTCGACGATGAGGGCGCGCACGATGCCCTCGTCCTCGACGACGAGGACGCTGGGTCCGACGGGCGCGGTTTGGTCGTGAGCACTGAACGCGGTCATCCTAGTCTCCGGAGCACCTCGAACGCGTGGCCCCGGGACGCGTTCCCGCTTGAGGCGTAGCGGCGCGGGCTAGCTGCGCGCCGCCGCGGTGGCGACGCCGGCGGCGATCAGCACGCCGCCGCCGGCGCGCTTCGACCACAGCATGGCGGCCGGCTTCCTCAGCAGCTGCGAGGCGTGCGAGGCGACGAGCGCATAGGCGGTGTCCGTCGCGCCGACCACGGCGGCGAAGGTGGCGACCAGGATGGCGGCCTGCGTGAAGTAGTCGCCCTTGGCGCTGATGAACTGCGGCGCGAAGGCCACGAAGAAGACGATGGTCTTCGGGTGGAAGGCGCCCAGCGCCAGGTTGCTGAAGAAGGCCGCGCGCGGCCGGATCGGCCTGGGCGGCGTATCGGCCGCCGGCTTGCCGCGCGCCGTGGCGAGCGTGAAGAGGCCGAGCCCGATCAGGTAGGCCGCGCCGGCCCACTTCAGGATCATGAAGGCCACCGACGAGGCGCGCAGCACGGCGCCGACGCCGGCCAGCGACAGGCTCATGGCGATCAGGCTGCCCATCGCCATGCCGGCCACCGACGCCAGCGCGGTGCGCCGCCCCGAGCTCAGCGCATAGCCGACGATGCTGGTCACCGCCGGGCCCGGCGTGACGCCGATCAGCGCCGCGGCGGCGACGAAGCCCAGCCAGACGCTCCAGTGCATGTCCGCTCTCCTTCGGTCCGGGATCGGTCGAGGCGCTCCGGATATCGCCGTTCCGTGGTCACGCTTCAAGGCGGGTCAGGCGACGCCGCGCGCCGTCTCCAGCCCTACGTAGACGTCTGCCAGATGGCGGCGGGCGGCGGTGCGGATCGCATCGGTGGCGGCCGCTCGCTTGGCCGCCGAGTCGGGCGCGAAGCCGTTCTTGGGATGCTTGGCGTCGCGTTCGGCGGCGGCCGCCATGGCCGCGATCTCCTCGGGCGATACGGCGACGCCGAAGTGCGGCAGGATGCGGCTCGCGAGCGCCCCCGGCAGCTTGTCGTAGTTCACCAGCAGCCCGCCGCCCGCCCGATGCGCCGACAATGCGGCGGCGCAGATCGCGCCGAGCACGCGGGCCGCATAGTCCTCCAGCGGCGCATCGGTGGGATCGGCCAGGCCGAAGAACGCCGGCGGAATGTGGCTGGGCAATGTCTGCATGCCGCGCCGCCGCATCTGCGAGACCATCACCTCGATCGGGTCGCGATACAGGAACACCCAGGGCGTGTCCGGGAAGGCGGCGCGCAACAGCGGCGCGGCGCGGATGTGCCAGCTGTCCAGCTTGATGAAGCAGCGCCGCTCGCCGCCGCTTCGGACCTGGCTGCAGGCGAGGGCCATCGCTCGCAGCAGCGCGGCATGGCCGGCCGCGTCCAGGCCCGCGGCGGCGGGGTCGAGCCGCACCGTCGCATCGATCGGCGGCGCCTCGGAAACGACGATGTTAGCGCCCGAGGCGGCCAGCATCTGGGCGACGAGGGTCGAGCCGCACCGAGACATGTGGAAGATCAAGCCGGCGGGCGCCAACGCGCCGGGCGGTTCAGCGAGGTCCGCCAGCGGCGTGCGGAAGCCGAACACCCGGTTGAACGGCAGGCTCATGACCTCTCTCAGCGAGCTCGCGTAGAAGGGCGCGGCGAGGCGGCGCGCGCCGAAGTACGCCCATTGGATGGCCGGCGGGCCACCGTCGGCGATGACGTCGGCCGGCAGCCAACCGGGCGGCGGCGTGGCGACGCCGGCAAGGAGCGGCGGGGTCGAGCGCCCGCTGAGGAGCGCTTCGATATCGGCGACGCAGAGCCTGGCGCCGCTGGCTTTGGCGACCTCGGCGAGCTGGGCGGCGAAATCCTCCGGCAGCCAGATCTTGGCCAGCACAGCGCAGGCGGCAGCGTCCCCGAGGATGGCCGCCCGCAGCCGGTCCAGCTCGGCGCCGCCCGCGTCCTCGTCCGCCCCGTGGCCCATGGCGCCGCTTCCTTGCCCAGGGCGCGCCTGTCAAGTAGTTGGGCGCGGATGGCTTTTCCGGATCGCCTGAAGCTGCCGCTGGCGTTCGACGCGGACCGGCTGTCGCGCGACCTGGCGGCGCTGGCCGCCGCGCCGTGGACGGCTCACTTCGTGCGCCAGAACTACGAGGGCGACTGGAGCGTCATCGCGCTCAGGGCCGCCAAGGGCGCGGCCGCCATGCATCCGGTGCGGCAGATCTACAGCGATCCGACCGCCACCGAGTTCGAGGACACGCCGTTCATGGCGCTCTGCCCCTATTTCAGCGAGGTCGCCAGCGCCTTCGGCGCCGAGCCGCGCTCGGCGCGGCTGATGCGGCTGACGCCCGGCTCGGTGATCAAGGAGCACACCGACCTCGACCTCTCCGCCGAGGAGGGGACCGTGCGCTTCCACGTGCCGGTCGCCACCAACCCGGACGTCGTCTTCGAATTGAACCGCCGGCGCATCGACATGGCGGCGGGCGAGGCCTGGTACCTGCGCCTGTCCGACCCGCACCGGGTCGCCAACCGCGGCGCCGCCGACCGCGTCCATCTGGTGATCGACCTTCTGATGAACGCGGCGCTTGCGGCGCTGCTGGAACGGGCGATGGCGGATGCGCCGGTGGGCTGACCGGCAGGTTGGGGAGGGTCGGCGCCAGGATGCCGTTTCCCGAGCCAGAAAGGGCCCTGGAGCGCCGCGCGAGGGGCGCCCGCTAGGGCACTATCAGTAACGTCACTATTCGTGTGTGCGGGGCTCTTAGGGGCCTTAGCGTCGATTTGACATTTCGGGACACCCGTTCGGGGCCGAGGACGGGGCCTACGACCGCCAGGCCGCGGCCAGCGCGGCGACGCTTGCGAACCGCTCGCTGCCGTCCGGGCGGCAGGCTCCGGTCATGGCGGCGTGCTGCGCGGCGGTCCCGCGGAAGGCCGCCCGGTCCAGCGTCCCGTCGCCCAGGAAGACCGAGGCGGCGCGGCCGAGGTTGAACACCGTGGTGCGCTCGTCGATCAGCGCGCCCAACTGGAACTCCTCCGGCGCCATGAACCGGTCCGACCCGAAGAGCCGGCCCATCTCGTTGACGAAGGGGCCTTGGCTGTAGCTGTCGAGGTCGAAGAGCGCGAGCCGGCGCGCCTCGAAGTCGTACATCATCGAGCCGTCGTAGAAGTCGCAGGCCACCCAGCCTCGCCCGCAGAGCCCGACGTGCGCCCCGATCACCATGTCGACGGCCGTCGCGATCTCCGCGGCCGGCAGGCGCCGGAAGCGCTGGAACGCGGTGGCCGGATCGCTGCGCCGCTCGGCCGGCGCATGCAGCAGCTCGCCGTCCGCCCAGTCGTAGACGAGCATCGGCCCCCAGGCGCTCTCGCAGACGGCGCGCAGCGCCGGCAGGGCGGGATGCGAGAAGTCGCGCGCCAGCCGCTCGGCGTTCCGAAGCAGCGCGACGCGCTGGGCGTGGTTCAGGAAAGCCGCCGCGGCCGGATCGCCCGCCGTCTTGACGAACCACCGCCGCCCGTCGGCCGCCTCGACCCCGTACGAGACGTTGCCGGAGTCCTGGGTTCGCGAGTCGAACCTGGCGAAGATCCGCCCGATGCGGCCAAGGAAGTCTGCCGGCGCGAGCTCAGTCTCCGTCGCGAACGGCCAGTCGCTCATCGCGCAACGTCCCCTGTTCCCTCGGCCGCAGCTCGCGTCTGCCTCGTTATCCCCTGGCTTGCCGAGCCGTAGCGCGGAGCGCGAAGGCTGGTGCGGGCGGTCGGGATCGAACCGACACTCTGTCACCAGAACCGGATTTTGAGTCCGGCGCGTCTACCAATTCCGCCACGCCCGCTTCGTCTGCGCGCCGGTTAGACCGGGCGGCGGCGCGCGTCTACTGCTTCAACGGATCGCCCTCAGGGGCGGCGCGGCCCGACGGGGGATGGCCGACCGGGCAGATCGAGCCGTCGGGGCAGATCAGGCCGGCGACGCGCGCGCCCTCTTCCCAGCGGCTCGGGCCGCCGTAGACGACCACCTCGCAGAGGATGTCGCCGCCGCTCTCCTCGGCCCACAGGTAGCTGCGCTCCACCGTCACCTGGCGGCCGGCGGGCGTGAAGCCGTCGTAGGCGTCGCCCCACGGCGCGACGGCCGCCAACTCGCGCCAGGAAAGCGTCATCGCGCGGTCCAGCTCGTCGGCGGCCATCGCGGTCAGGTCTTCCTCGATCTCGGTCACGTCGCCCTCGCCCACGCCTTTCGTCGCAGCGCCCCGGATACGTCCGAGGCGAGTTCCCCGGGGCGGTCCGCAGGCTAGCGCGCCGAGGCTGCGGCCGGAAGCCGCTCGTCGCCGGCAAAGCGCTTCCGGGGCGAGACAGCCGCCCCGGTCCCTGGTAGGTCGCGGCCCATGCTTCGTCGCGCCTATGACTGGATGCTGCGCCAGGCCGCCTCGCCGGATGCGCCGGCGTGGCTCGCGCTGCTGGCCTTCATCGAAGGCATCTTCTTCCCGATCCCGCCCGACGTGATGCTGGCCCCGATGGTGCTGGCGCGCCGCGACCGCGCCTGGCGCTACGCCGCCATCTGCCTCTCGGCCTCGGTGCTGGGCGGCTCGATCGGCTACACGGTCGGCTTCTTCCTGCATCCGGTCGGCATCTGGCTGCTGCGGCTCACCGGCAGCGATCCGCACGAGTTCGAGCACTGGTACCGCCAGTGGGGCGTGCTGCTGCTGGCGACCCCGATCCCCTACAAGCTGACGGCGATCGCCTCGGGCCTCTTCAAGCTGAACTTCCCGCTGTTCTTCGGCGCCTCGATCCTGATCCGCGGCCTGCGCTTCTTCCTGGTGGCCGGGCTGATCCGTCAGTACGGCGCGCCGATGCAGGAGTTCGTCGAGAAGCGGCTCGGGCTGGTGGTCAGCGGGATCGCGCTGGCGCTGCTTGGCCTCGTGCTCGCCATCCGGTTCGCATTCTAGCTTTCGCGTTTTGAGGCGAGGGCGGCTATAGGCGGCGGCCATGGCTGCGCTCGACCGCCTCATCAAGCACTGGCCGATCGCGGCCTTCGTGGTCTCGGCCGCGATGCTGGCGATCGCGCACGCCTTCCAGACTTTCGGCCATCTTCCCCCCTGCCACCTCTGTCTGAAGCAGCGCGAAGTCTACTGGGTGGCGCTCGCCATCAGCGCCGTCGCGGTGCTGGCCGGCTTCACCCGGGTCGGCGCGCCAGCCCCCAGAATCGCCAGCCTGATCCTGGCGGTGGTGTTCGCCTACGGGGTCTACCTCGCCGGCTTCCACGCCGGGGCGGAGTGGAAGTGGTGGCCGGCGCCGGCCACCTGCTCCGGCGCCGGCGCGGTCAGCGCCGCCGACCTGAAGGCGCTGCTCTCCGGCGCGGCGGTCAAAGGGCCGGCCTGCGACCAGGCGCCCTGGCGCTTCGTGGGGCTTTCGATGGCCGGCTGGAACTGCTTGATATCCGTCGCGCTGGTGGGCCTCAGCCTGGCCGCCGCGGCGCACCCTGGGGGGCGGATGAACCAGGAGCCGGTCCCCATGGAGCCTGCGAGATGACCACGCCGAGCCCTGCCAGACCCATCCCGCCGCGGCCCGGCGCCGGCGCCGCGCGGGCCCGGCTCTGCGAGATGCTGCGCGTCGACCACGCCGGCGAGCTGGCGGCCGGCGCCATCTACCGCGGCCAGCGGGCGGTTCTGCGCGCCTCGCCCGGCGCCGGCCGCGCGCTCGCCCAGATCGCCGACCTGGAGGCGCAGGAGGACGAGCATCTCGCCCGCTTCGACACTCTGCTGATCGAGCGCCAGGTGCGCCCCAGCCTGCTCAGCCCGCTGTGGCGCGCGGCCGGCTTCGGGCTCGGCGCCGCCACCGCGCTGATCGGCGAGAAGGCCGCGCACGCCTGCACCGAGGCGGTCGAGACGGTCATCGAGGGCCACTACGCCGACCAGATCGCCGAGCTGGAGGCCGGCGAGCCGTCCCTGGCGGCGGAGCTGACGCGCTTCCGCGACGACGAGCTGGCGCATCGCGACATCGCCATCGCCGAAGGGGCGCGCGAGGCGCCGGCCTATCCGCTGCTGGCCGCCGTGATCCGCGCCGGCTGCCGGGCCGCCATCCGCATCGCCGAGAAGGTGTGATGGGCGCGCGCATCCTCGATGCCGACGCCATGCGGGCGTCGGCCGAGGCGCCGGTCCAGGCTGGCCCCGCCGACGCCGAGGAGGTCGCCCGCACGCTGTCGGACGCCTTCGCGGTCGATCCGATGATGGACTGGATGCTGCGCCCGGACGCCCGGCGCGACGCCGTGCGGCTCGGCCTCTTCCGCATGCTGGTGCGAGAGGAGGGCCTGCCGATCGGCCGCATCGACCGGCCGGCCGGCGGCGGCGCGGCGGCGATCTGGATGCCGTTCGAGTGGCTGGGGCCGACGCCCTTCCTCACCGAGCTGCGCGGCATTCCGGCGATGCTCGCCGCCACCGGCCTCGCCCGCTTCGGGCGCCTCAACGCCGTCCGGCGCGACATGGACGCCCACCACCCAAAGCAGCCCCGCCACGCCTACCTGTGGTTCCTAGGCGTCGCGCCGGCCGCGCAAGGCCGCGGCGTCGGCTCGGCGCTGCTGAGGGCCGCGAACGCCCGCCTCGACGCGCAAGCCCTGCCCGCCTACCTGGAGACCGCCACCACCCGCAACGTCGCCCTCTACGAGCGCCACGGCTTCAAGGTGACCTCCGAGCACAAGGCCCGGCCCGACGCCCCCACCATGTGGAGCATGTGGCGCGAGCCGGGGGCATAGTCCTCGCCCTGATTGGCTCAGGGGCGCGCGGCGCGCCCGGCACCGGGCTCTGGCTGGGCGCGGTCGGCGTGGGGCTCTTCTTCTGGCTCTCGCTGACCGGCGGCGCCTTCTACTTTCCGGGCGGCCGCACCATCGCGCGCCGGTCCGCGCCGCGCCGCTATTGGGCGCTGATGAGCTTGCTGGGGGCGTTGATGTTGACGCTCGTCGCACTCGGCGTTCGGGCGTTCATGCTCGACCTGGGGATGTTGCAATAGAAGGGAACCAATCACGGTTCCGCCGCATTCATCGGCCAACGGCAAAGCCGAGGGATCGGGGAAAAGGATGAGGAACTCATGCGGAAGCTGATGCTCGCGGGCGCTCTGATCGGGAGCCTGGGTGTTGCTTCGGTCGCCGATACGGCCGGGGCGCAACCGTACTACCAACAACAACCCTACCAACAGCCCTACAACCACCACGTCTATCACCACCGTTACTACCATCACACCTACTACCGGAACTGTGGCTACGAGCGGCACCGGGCCGGCGCGATCGGCGCGGTGGCCGGCGCGGTCGGCGGCGGCATCATCGGCAGCGCCATCACGCACGGACGGGCCGGGGGCACGCTCTTGGGCGCCGGCGCGGGCGCGCTGACCGGCAACGCCATCGCCAGGAACTCCCACCGCTGCTAGAACGGCTCTGGCCGTGAAGAGAGCGCCGGACTGACCTGAGGGCGCCGCGCGGCCATCGGGGTCGCGCCGTGGTCCGAAAGGTCTGGGTCCACAAGCTCTGGCTGGCTGCGATTGGGCTCGCGTCGCTCGGCGGCGCGGGCCTTCTCGCGTCGTGCGGCCCGGCGCCGGTGAAGGCGCCGGCCGCGGCGGACGTCGACTGGCCCTACTACGGCGCCGACGCCGGCGGGCAACGATACTCGCCGGCCGCGCAGATCACGCCTGCCAACGTGCGCTCGCTGAGCCTCGCCTGGAGCTATTCGACCGGCGACGGCGGGCCTCGGCGGCACGCAGGACTTCGCGTTCGAGAACACGCCGATCCTGGCCGGAGGGCGGCTCTATGTGTGCTCGCCGTTCAACCAGGTGGCCGCGCTGGATCCCGCCACCGGTCGCCAGCTCTGGCGCTTCGACCCGAAGGTCGACCGGACCGTCCAGTATCCGAACAGCTACACGTGCCGCGGCGTCGCCTACTGGGCCGATCCCGCCGCGCCGGCCGGCGCGCCCTGCGCCGCGCGGATCTTCATGAACGCGGTCGACCGGCGGCTCTTCGCGCTCGACGCGGCGAGCGGCAAGCTCTGCGCCGGATTCGGCAGTGGCGGCGTCGTGGACACCGGCGCCGGCATCAAGCTCTATCGCGACGGCGAGATGCAGATCACCTCGCCGCCGGTGGTGGCGCGCGGCGTGGTGGTGGTCGGCTCCTCGATCGACGACAACCAGCGGGTCCGCGAGGTCACCGGCGCGGTCAGGGCCTACGACGCGGTCACCGGCAAGCCGAAGTGGACGTTCGATCCGCTCGCCGGCGCCAACCCGCCGATCACCGCCGGCGCGGCCAACGTCTGGGCGCCGATGTCGGTGGACGAAATGCGCGGCCTGGTCTTTCTGCCCACCACCAGCCCCAGCCCCGACTTCTGGGGCGGCCTGCGCCCCGGCGACGATGGCAACGCCGATTCCGTTGTGGCGGTGAAAGCCGAGACCGGCGAGGTCGCCTGGGCGTTCAAGACCGTCCACCACGACGTCTGGGACTACGACAATCCCGCCCAGCCGACGCTGGCCATGGTGGCCTGGCAGGGCGCGCCCAGGCCCGCGGTGCTGCAGCCCACCAAGCAGGGGTTGCTCTTCACCCTCGACCGCGACACCGGCAAGCCGATCATCCCGGTGGTCGAGCGGCCGGTTCCGCAAGGCGGCCGGCGCCCGGCGAGACGCTGTCGCCCACGCAGCCGTTCCCGATCGCGCCGGCGCCGCTGGCGCCCAGCCGCATCACGCCGAAGGACGCGTTCGGCATCTTCCCGTGGGAGAAGCAGGCCTGCGCCAAGGCGATCGCCGGCGCCCGCGCCGAGGGGCTGTTCACGCCGCCGTCGCTGCAAGGCACGATCATCTATCCGTTCACCGGCGGCGGCTCGAATTGGGGCGGGCTCGCCTTCGATCCCACCCGCAACGTGGTCTACGTGAACACCTCGAGCGCCATGCACCTCGTGCGGCTGATCCCGCGCGACAAGGTGCGCGCCACCCACGAGGCCGAGTTGAAGCTGGAGGTGGGCCCGAACGAGGGCGCGCCGTACGGCGTCAGCCGCCGGGTGATGCTCTCGCCGATCGGCCTGCCGTGCAATCCGCCGCCCTGGGGCCTCCTGCACGCCATCGACATGCGCGACGGCCACCAACTCTGGGCCGTGCCGCTCGGGACCACGCAGGACCTCGCGCCCGGCTCGCAGTTCCTGCTGCACAATACCGGCGCGCCCAGCTTCGGCGGGCCGATCGTCACCGGCTCCGGCCTCCTCTTCATCGGCGCGACGCTCGACAACTACCTGCGCGCCTTCGACGCCGCGAGCGGCAAGGAGCTGTGGAAGGGACGCCTGCCGGCCGGCGGCCAGGCGACGCCGATGACCTACGTCTGGAAGGGTCGCCAGTATGTGGTGATCGCCGCCGGCGGCCACTCCAAGTCCGGCACCAAGCGCGGCGACCAGGTGGTGGCGTTCGCGCTGCCTGGGTGATCAGGCGCGGAACCGACGATCAGCCGCCGGCGCCGAGGTGCTCGGCTGTCGCCTCGATCGCCTCGACGAGGCCCATGCGCTCCAGCGTCACCCCCTCCGGCAGGCTGGAGAAGAGGCGGGTGGGCGCGGCGGCGTCCAGCATGACGAAGACCCCGCGGTCGTCGGCGCGGCGGATCAGGCGGCCGAACGCCTGGGCGATGCGGCCGCGGGCGATGGCGTCGTCGTAGCCCTTGCCGCCGAAGCGGCCGCGGCGGGCCTTGTGCAGGATGTCCGGCCTGGGCCACGGGATGCGGTCGAACACCAGGAGCCGCAGCGAGCGGCCCGGCACGTCGACGCCGTCGCGCACCGCGTCGGTGCCCAAGAGGCAGGAGTCCTCCTCGGCGCGGAAGATGTCGACCAGCGCGCCGGCCTCCAGCGGGTCGATGTGCTGGGCGTAGAGCGCCAGGCCCTCGGTCGGCGAGCGGCGCGGCGATGCGCTCGTGCACGGCGCGCAGGCGGCGGATGGCGGTGAAGAGGCCGAGCGCGCCGCCGCCGGCGGCCTGGAAGAGCTCGCGCATCGCCGCGGCGACCTGGCGCGGCGTCGTCGCGGACGACGTCGGTGACCACGATGGCCCGTGCGTTCGCCGCATAGTCGAACGGCGAAGCGAGCCTGAGCGTCTTCGGCCGGTCCGCGAAACGCGCCGAGCCGGTGCGCATCTCGGCGAGCGCGAAGGGATCGTCGAGGCTGGAATCGGCCAGTGTGGCGCTGGTCACCAGCACGCCGTGCGCCGGCGCCAGCACGGCGGCGGCGAGCGGCTCGGAGGGGTCGACCCAGTGGCGGCGGCAGGCGGCGTCGACCATGCGGCCGTACATGAAATTGGCGTCGAACCAGTCGACGAAATCCGGGTCGTCCTCGGCGTCCTCCTCCAGCGCCTTCAGCATCGAGCGCCAGGCCGGCAGCATCATCCGCGCCCGGCGGTCGAGGCCGCGCAGCGCGCCCTCGATCCGCGCCCTGTCGCTCGTGCCGAGCGTGTCGGAATCCTCGTCGAGCGCGTCGGCCAGGTAGCGGGCGAGAGCCACGAGCGGCGCCTCGATCGCCGCCAGCGCCCGCGCCGCCGCGGCCGCGGTCTCGCGCACCAGTTCCAGCGCCGGCCGCGCCTGGCACTCCATGCCGAGCTCCGAGGACTCGGCGCGCGCCTTCAGCTGCTCGAGCACCGCGACCAGGAACGCTTCGATCGGCCCGATCGGGCTGACCTCGCCGCCCGGCGGCGCGATGCGGCCCGACCAGCCCTCGCCGGGCAGCGCGGCGGCGGCGCGCACCGCCTGCGTCAGCGCCTCGCGGGCCGGCTCGCGCTCGGCGACCAGCTCGCTCAGCCGCGCCTCCAGGCCGCGTCCGCGCCGGCCACGCCCCTCGGGTCCGCGGATCCAGCGCCGCATCTCGGCCGACTCCGCCCCGGAGAGGCAGGCCGCGAACGCCGAGTCGGCCGCGTCGAACAGGTGGTGGCCCTCGTCGAACACGATGCGCTTCAGGTGCGCGGTCTCGACGTCGGCGCCCTGGCCGCGGGCGGTGCGGGCGCCGTCGTAGGCGGCCTGGGTCATGACGAGGGCGTGGTTGGCGATCACCAGGTCGGCGCGGCGCGACGCACGGATCGCCCGCTCGATGAAGCAGACCCGGTAGTGCGGGCAGCCGGCGTGGACGCACTCGCCGCGGCGGTCGACAAGATTCGCGGCCGAGGCCTGCGCCACCGGGCCGACGGCGAACAGGGTGGGCAGCCAGGCCGGGAAGTCGCCGCCGGTCATGTCGCCGTCGCGGCTCGCCCTCGCCCAGCGCGAGACCAGCGCGAGGCCCACGAGGTCGCCGCCGCCGAGCTGCGCGGCGTTCACCGCCTCCTGGAAGTTCAAGAGGCAGAGGTAGTTCTCGCGGCCCTTGCGGACCACGGCCTTCTTGGCCCGCGCCGCCGGGTCCGGATAGACCGCGTGGCTCTCGCGCTCGATCTGCCGCTGCAGGGCGCGGGTGTAGGTCGAGACCCAGACCGCCGGGCCGTTGGCCTCGGCCCACAGCGAGGCGGGCGCCAGATAGCCCAGCGTCTTGCCGACGCCGGTGCCGGCCTCCGCCAGCATCAACCGCGGCTCGCCCTCCTTCTCGCGCGGACCGAACGCGAACGCGGTCTCGGCGGCGAAAGCGGCCTGGGTGGGCCGCGCCTCGTCGAGCCCGGCGCGGTCGAGCAGCGCCGCGAGCCGCTGCGCCGCCGCGTCGGGGTCGATCGGCTTGGAGCCGGCCTCGCCGGGCGGCGCCTGGTCCTCCCACTCCGGCAGGCGCGACCAGACTTCCAGGCCGGAGCCGCGCCAGGGGCGGCCGAGCGGCGCCGACCGCAGCGCGCCGATGGCGGCGGCGGCCCAGGCCCAGTTGCCGCGGCCCAGCGTCTCGGCGACCGCCAGCGCCTCCTCGCGGCCCGGCGTGGGCCGCTCGGCAAGCTCGGCGAGCAGCCGCGCGCAGACGTCGCGCAGCGCCGCGGCCTGCTCGGCCGCGCCGCGCGGCTCCGGCAGGCCGAGCGCCAGCGCCAGCCCCGCCGCCGAGGGCGCGCAGAACGCCGCCGGCCGCACGAAGGCGAAGAGCTCCAGCGCGTCGAAGATCCGCGCCGATCGGGGCGGCGGGTTGATCTGCAGGCGCCGCGCGGTCAGGGCAGCGTGCGCCACCAGCACAGGGCCCGCCTCGAAGAGATCGCGCGCCTCGGGCGGGCGCACGCTGCGCGCAGTCGCCCCGTCGCAGACCGCCGCCCGCGGTCCCGGCAGCACCACGAGGGCAGGGGCCAGATCGAGACTCGGCGCGAGCGCGTTCACGCCGGCAGACATAGCGCGGCCCGCCCCGAAACGAAACGAGAACTGCAGCGGCGGCGCGTCGTCGTCCCGCCATGGCGACAGGACGTGCACGGTTTGGAAAACCTGAGCGGGCAATCTCGCAGGCAACAGGCCGCTTGGACGCGAGGCAATGACTTAAGCCGCTACCTTCGGCCGCCGCGGGACTGCCGCTCCGCCGGCTCGCTCCACCCCTACGCGTCCGGCGGCAAGAGCGCCGGCCGCGCAAGCTTACGTCGCTGCGCCAGTCGCGCCATCGGTGCGAGCCGCGCCCAAGGCGGCCGACCACTCCCTGCTCGGGTTCTTCCTGCGGCTGCTGTTCAGCTTCGAGGGCCGGCTCGACCGCCGCACCTACCGATATGCCCGCATCGTCGCTAACGTGGGCTTCGTCGTCGCCTTGTCGGGGCTCCGGACGGAGCTTCCGAAGTTCGAAGGCAATGTCGGAATGGAGCTGTTTCTCGTCCTGCTCATGTTCGGGGTGCTCGGCGTGATGGCCTGGACGACGCTGGCGATGCAGGTCAAGCGGCGGCACGACCGCGACAAGGCCTGGCCATGGCTGTTCGTCGGCTTCATCCCGATCGCTGGCCCTATCTGGGTGCTGATCGAGACCTGCTGGCTCGACGGCGCGCCCGGCTATAACCGCTTCGACAATCCCACGAAGGTTGCCGCCGCGGCGTTCGCCTGACCCCTCGAGTTACAAGCGAACCGGCGCCGGCCGACGGTCGGGCCTGCGCGGTCCACCAATTCGAAACCTCATGGCGCCATCCTGCCCGCGGGCAAGTTGGGGCGATCCTCCATGTCATCTCCGACCGAGTTCGGCCGGCGTGGCGCCACGGCGGCAGCGGCCGCGACCTACGGCGCTGCTCCGAAGCGCGCCAAGCCGCCGCCGTCGCCATCCTATGCGTCGAGCGGCCCGTCGGCCTTCGCGCCGCTGCTGCGGATGTTCTTCAGCTACAAGGGCCGGCTGCGGCGGCGTGACTACTGGTTCGCGTACGTCACCGCCCTGGTCTTGATGTTCGTGCTGCTATGGCTCGAGACCAGCCTGCAATCGGCGGCCAAGGGCAATCTGGCCCTGATGCTGCCGCTGGCGCTGTTCTCGCTGGCGCTGCCGTTCGCCTTCCTGTGGTCGATCCTGGCCATCCAGGTGAAGCGCTGGCACGACCGCGACAAGTCCTGGTTCTGGCTCTTCATCGGCTTCATCCCGATCATCGGGGGCGTGTGGCTGTTCGTGGAGCTCGGCTGCCTCGACGGCACGGCGGGCGACAATCGCTTCGGCCACTCGCCCAAACTCGGACCCGCCGCCGTCTTCGACTAGGCCGGCCGGGCTGGCCTTCGCGCCGGCTCTTCAGCGCGGCATCGATCGATCCTTCGCGGCAGGTCTCGAAACAGAACGGGAACATGCTATAGCCGCTCGTCATGGACGACGGCCGCGCCCTGACCGCCCTGCCGCCGCGGTTCGCCGCGTGGTTCGACGAGCGCGGGCTGGGCGCCCAGGACGCACCAGCTGGCGATGATCGAGAAGGCGCGGGCCGGGCGCCATGCGCTGCTGATCGCGCCCACCGGCGGCGGCAAGACGCTGGCCGGGTTCCTGCCCAGCCTGATCGAGCTGGCCGAACGGGCGCCCGGCAACGCGCCGCGCGGGCATCCACACCCTCTATCTCTCGCCGCTGAAGGCGCTGGCGGTCGACGTCGAGCGCAACCTGATGGCGCCGATCGCCGAGATGGGCCTTGCCATCAAGGCCGAAAGCCGCACCGGCGACACCGGGATGGCGCGCCGCCAGCGCCAGCGCGTGAAGCCGCCCGACATGCTGCTGACCACGCCCGAGCAACTGGCGCTCTTCTGCGCCTGGGAGGGGGCGCGGCGCTATTTCGAGGACCTGAAGTGCGTGATCGTCGACGAGGTCCACGCGACCTGGCCCTCGAAGCGCGGCGACCTCCTCTCGCTCGGCCTCGCCCGCCTGCAGCAGTTCGCGCCGTCCCTGCGCCGCGTCGGGCTCTCGGCCACGGTCGACGACCCGGACGTGATCCGCCGCTGGCTGACGCCGACCACCGAAGACGACGTCGACCTGGTGCGCGGCGCGGCCGGCGCGCCGCCGGTGGTCGACGTGCTGCTCTCCGAGGGTCGGGTGCCCTGGGCCGGCCACACCGCGCAGCACGCGATGCCGGAGGTCTACGAGGCGATCAAGCAGGCGCGCATCGCCCTGATCTTCGTCAACACCCGGTTCCAGGCGGAATTCGCGTTCCAGGAGCTCTGGCGGCTCAACGAGGACAACCTGCCGATCGCCCTGCACCACGGCTCGCTCTCGGCCGAGCAGCGCCGCAAGGTCGAGGCGGCGATGGCGCGCGGGGCGCTGAGGGCCGTGGTCTGCACCTCGACGCTCGACCTCGGCATCGACTGGGGCGACGTCGACCTCGTCATCCAGCTCGCCTCGCCCGAAGGGCGCCTCGCGGATGGTGCAGCGGATCGGCCGCGCCAACCACCGGCTCGACGAGCCCAGCCACGCCCTCTTCGTGCCGGCCAACCGCTTCGAGATGCTGGAGTGCCAGGCCGCCCGCGAGGCGATCGCCGAGAACGCGCTCGACGCCGAGCCCGAGCGGGACGGCGCGCTCGACGTGCTCGCCCAGCACGTGATGGGCCTGCGCCTGCTCCGAGCCGTTCGATCTCCTTGCGCTCTACGACGAGGTGCGCGCCGCCGGCCCCTACCGCGACCTCGCCTGGGAGGACTTCGAGCAGGTGATCGATTTCGTCTCCACCGGCGGCTACGCGCTGAAGACCTACGACCGCTTCAAGCGGATCGTGAAGGGGCTGGACGGGCTCTGGCGGGTGCGCAACGAGGAGACGGCGCTGCGCCACCGGATGAACGTCGGCGCCATCGTCTCGCCGGCCATGCTCAGTGTGCGGATGACCACCCGCCGCGGCCAGCCCGGGCGCAAGATCGGCGAGGTCGAGGAGGGCTACCTGGAGGTGCTGGAGCCCGGCGACACCTTCGTCTTCGCCGGCCAGGTGCTGGAGCTGGTCGCGCGTCACCGGCCTCGACGTGCTGGTGCGCCCCGGCGGCGACAAGACCCCGAAGATGCCGTCGTGGGGCGGATCGAAGTTCGCGCTCTCGACCTTCCTCGCCGCCAAGGTCCGCCATCTGATGAGCGACGGCGCGAGCTGGGAGGCGCTGCCGCCCGACACCCGCGAGTGGCTTCAGATCCAGCGCGACAAGTCCGCCATCCCCGCGGAGAACGAGATGCTGCTGGAGACCTTCCCGCACCAGCGGCGGCATTTCATGGTCGCCTATCCGTTCGAGGGGCGCCTGGCGCACACCACGCTCGCCATGCTGCTGACCCGGCGGCTGGAGCGGGTGGGCGTCGGGCCGCTGGGCTTCGTCTGCAACGACTACGCGGTGACGATCTGGTCGCTGCTCCCCATGGATGGCCTTGATCTCGACGACCTCTTCGCCGAGGACATGCTTGGCGACGACCTCGAATCCTGGCTCCTCGAAAGCTGCGATGATGAAAGGCGGCCTTCAAGGCCTGCGCGTTGATCTCCGGCCTGGTGGAGCGCCGCTTCCGCGGCGACCAGAAGAGCGGCCGCCAGATCACCTTCTCGACCGACCTCGTCTACGACGTGCTGCGCCGCCACCAGCCCGACCACTTGCTGCTGCGCTGCGCCAGGGCCGACGCGGCGCGGGGCCTGGTGGACGTCGCGCGGCTCGGCCAGCTCCTGGCGCGGATCAAGGGCCGGATCCGGCATGCGAGGCTCGACCACCTGTCGCCGTTCTCGGTGCCGATGATCCTGGAGATCGGCCGCCAGCCGTCGCCGGGCGGCGCACGCGACATGCTGCTCGAGAGGCCACCGAAGAGCTGATCGCCGAGGCGATCCGATGAGCGCCCAGCCTGCGAGCAGCGAGCCTTCGTTCCGCTACGCCTTCGCCCAGAGCCCCTGCGGCGGCCTCGCGTTCGAGCTGGCGGGCGCGGAGGCGCTGCTGCGGCCCTCCGGCGCGCTCTGGCTGGCGGCCGAGCGGCTCTTGATCGTCGCCGACCTGCACCTCGAGAAAGGCTCGGCCTACGCGGCGCGCGGCCAGATGCTGCCGCCTTATGACACCCGCGAGACCTTGGCGCGGCTCACGGCCGAGGCCGCGCGGCTCAGGCCCCGCGCCATCGTGCTCTTGGGCGATACGTTGCACGACAAGCGCGCCGAGGCCCGGCTCGCCGCGGAGGACGCGCGGGCCCTCAGCGCGCTGGCGGCGGTCGCCGAGCTGGTCTGGATCGTCGGCAACCACGACGCCGATGGGCCGAAGCGCCTGCCCGGCAGGTCCGTGGCCGCGTGGAGCGCCGCCGGCTTGACGCTCGTGCACGAGCCCGCCGCCGCGCCTCGCCACGGCGAGGTCGCCGGCCACCTGCATCCGTGCGCGAAGGTCAAGGCCCGCACCGGCGCCGTGCGCCGCCGCTGTTTCGTCACCGACGGCGAGCGGCTGGTGATGCCGGCGTTCGGCGCGTTCGCCGGCGGCCTCAACGTGCGCGACCCCGCGTTCGCCGGCCTTTTCGCCCGCCCGCCGCTGGCCGTCGCGCTGGGCGCCCGCCGCGCCCATGCGGTGGGGTGGGGGCAGCTCGGGGGCGATTGACCCCATACCGCTCTTCCCCGCGCAAGCGGGGACCCAGGCTTTTTCTGAAAGCCTCGCGCCCTTCGACAAAACACCTGGGCCCCCGCTTGCGCGGGGGAGAGCGGAGAAGTGCTACCGCGTGTAGACCGACAGCTTCGCCAGCGTGGCGGGGTCGGTGGCGCCCGTGATGGGGAGGCTCTGGTCGCGCTGGTAGGCGGCCAAGGCCATATGCAGCGCCGGCGAGGCGACGCCGTCGGTGGGGCCCTGGTAGTAGCCGAGCTGGTTCAGCGCCCGCTGCGCGGTGACGAGATCGGGCGAGACGGCTGGCGCGGTCGCGGCGGCCTGCGCCGACGGGTTCGGCGCAGCCGGCTGAAACTCGGCGGCGGCCCGCTCGGCCATGGCGCGCGCATCGGGCGTCAGCGCGGCGCGCACCCGAACCGCGCCGGCCCGCGACTCCGCGTCGCCGGAGCGGCCGGCGATCAGGTACCACTTGTAGGCCTCGGCGGGGTTCTGGCTGACGCCGTCGCCATGCTCGTAGATGGCGGCGAGGTTGAACTGGCTGTCCAGCAGGCCGAGCTCGGCGGCGCGCCGGAACCACTCGGCCGCCGCCACGGCGTTGCGCGCGCCGCCGACCCCTTCGTGCTCGTCGAGCGCCAGGTTGTGCATGGCCGTGCGGTCGCCGCCCTCGGCGGCCTTCTCCAGCCAGTGGCGCGACTGGGACGGGTCCTTGGCCAGCCCCGCCTTGCCGTCCTGGAAGAGCTCGGCGAGGTAGAACTCGGCCGGCGCGTAGCCGCCGTCGGCCAGCTTCTTGAGGTCGGCGAGGCCGCCGGCCTGGCGGGCGGTGATCTTGGCGACCGCTGCGGAATAGGCGCCCGAGAGGTCCGGCCCGGCCGGCGCGGCGGCGTCGACCGGCTTCGGCGCCAGGGCGAGGGCGGCCAGCGCCGGCCCGCCGCCCGGATTGTTCGCCGAATTGCCGGTCACGACCGAGAGGCCGTCCGCGACGCGTTTGGGCAGCTTGCCGGTCGCCTTCCCCTCGAAGAACACGTAGCCGCCGGCCGAGAGCCCGATGGCCGCCATCAGGCTCGCCACCATCAGCGCGCCGGAAGGGCCGGGGCGGCGGCGCGAGCGGCCGAACGCCAGTCCTTGCAGCACGCCGTCGTCGGCCGGCTTGGCGGCGCGGATGCGGCTGGGTCCTTCGCGGTCGCTGGCGGCCCGGGCCGCGGCCCTGGCGCGCTCGATCACCTCGCGGGTGGTGAGCGGCGCCGCGGGGGCGTGCGGCGGCGGCTCGAACGGGGCGGCCGCAGCCGCGGCGGCAGGCGCGGGCGGCGCGGCCGGCTCGGCGGGCGGCGGCTCGTCGTCGACTAAGTGACGCTCGGGCGCCGCGGCGGCCCGCGCCATCGGCTTGGGCGCCTGGATGAAGTCGTCGTCGACGTCGAAGCCGACGTTGGGCTCCAGCTCGACGGCGTCGAAGTCGTCGTCCTCGGAGGCCGCCGCGGGACGCTCGATCGGCATCGAGTCCTCGACCGACCTGGCCGATGGGTCGAAGCGGGCGGCTGCGGCGAAGTCCTCGTCGTCGAACGCCGGCCCGGCCGGACGCACAGCGAATGCCGAGGTGGCGGCCGGGAACGGCTGTTCCGGCGCCGGCGTCTCGTAGCCGGGGAACGGGGCGCGCGCGGCGTAGATCGCATCGTCCGCCTCATCCGGCGCCGAGGCGGGGCGCGCCGGCGCTGCGGCGGCTTCGTCGAGCTTGCGCTGCGTCTCGGCGAGGCGCTCGTCGATCTTCTGACGCGCCTCCTCCAGCAGCTTGGCGGTGCGCTCCTCGCTCTGGCGGATGCGGTCGGCCAGCTCGCTGGCGACGCGGTCGTTGCGCTGGTTCATGCGCTCCGAGAAGCGGGCCACCTGCTCGCCGACGTCGTCGATGGCCTGGGCCGAGCGGCGCTCGGCGCTGGCGATGCGGTCGGCGAGGCGCTCGGTGATGCGGGCGATCTCGCCCCCCAGCTTCTCGAGCGCCTGGGCCTGGATCGTATCGGCGCGCACGAGGCGGTCCTCGACCGCGCCGGCGATCCGCGAGACCTCGGCGCGCACGTGCTCGGCGGCGTCGGTGCTGTGACGCTCGGCCGCGTTCACGCGGCGGCTCAGCGCCTGGGCGACTTCCAGCACCTCGCGGCCCATCCGCTCCAGCGCGCCGGCGGAGCGCTGCTCGGCGGCGCGCACGTGCTCGCCCATCTGGGCCAGCGCGTTCTCGACGCGGTCGAAACGGGTGTCGGCGGCGGCCGCCAACTGGCTCGCCAGCGCCTCGCGGGTCTCGTCGACGCGGGCCGAAAGCTCGGCGGCGGCGCGGGCGACGCCGTCCTCGGCGCCCCGTTCGGCGAGGTTGAGGCGCTCGTCCAGCGCCTGGCAGGCGTGGCGCAGCTCGCGCATGGCGCTGCCGGTCGCCTGGTCGGCGGCGTCGAGCCGCTCCAGCCGGCCTTGCAGCTCGCCGATGGCTTCGCGCGAACGCCGGTCGCCGTCGTAGACGGTCGCAGCGACCTTGCCGATCGCGCCCTCGAGCGCCTGCAGCGCTTCGGCCGAGCGCGGCCCGGCGGCCTCGTCCTCGATCTTCTTCAGGCGCTGGGCGAAGCCTCGAGTCTCGCTGCGGGCGGTCCTGCAGCTCGCCCTCGAAGCGGGCGGCCACCTGCATCTGCTCGCGCTCGGCCGCATCGATCCGGGTGATGACCTCGCGCACCGAACGCTCGATCCCGGCGACGGCCAGGGCCTGGCGGTTCTCGGCGCTCTCGATGCGGTCGGAGAGCCGCTCCAGCGCCTGCGTCACCCGGCCGACCTCATCGGCGGGATGGCCGAGCGCCTCATAGCGCGGCTGGGCCACCGGACGCGGATCCTCGAAGTAGCTCGGCGTCGGCTGGCTGAAATAGTCCTGCGAGGTGGCGTCCTCCGGCCCTTCGGCCATCAGTCGCGCCACCCATTCGTTAAGGGAGAGCCCAGACCGGCGGGCGAGGTCTTCCGCCATCTGGCGGCTCGCCGGGTCGACGTATCTTGAGCTCTTCGGGACCCCCGCGGCCATCCGAATCGATCTCCCCACACGGAGTTCGAACGCTAGCCACCAATTCCTAGTGTGTAAACGAAACGCTGACGCAATATCTAGCGTAAGTCGTACACAGCTGTGGAAGGCTCGGCGGCCTTGTCCAACAGCCCGACAGTTCTCAACCGGCTCGGTGAATCAAAAGTTAACGCGGCCTGCCGCCTTTAAGGGCTTGCTAGGCGGCGCGCTTTTGCTCGCCGGCGCGCTCTTCGGATGGCCGCTTGCCGCGGCGTGTGAGGCCTGCCATGCCGCCTGAGGACAAGAGGCCGACGTCGGCCATCAGGATCGGAATCGCCCACTTGCGCGCCGCGGCGATGTAGCGCGGCGACCAGAGCGGGTCGTACTTGTCCTTGTAACGGCGCACCCCCTGGAAGTTGTAGATATCCTCGCCGCGCTCGAACAGCAGCCGGCCCACCCGCGACATGATCGGCGCCAGCGGCCGGTCGTCGAGCCCGGCCAGCGGCGCCATGCCGAAATCGAACGCCTGGTAGCCCTCGGCCTGGCCCCAGGCGATCAGCTCGACGAACAGGAAGTCCATGACGTCCTTCGGCGCGTCGTCGGCGTAGCGCATCAGGTCGATCGAGAAGACCGCGCGCCGCGCGGCGGTCCAGAGCGTCGCGAAGGCGACGATTCGCCCGTCGACGCGGGCGAGGGCGACCGGAAACTCGGCGACGTACGCCGGATCGAAGTGGCCGAGGCTGAAGGTCTTCTCGTCGCCCGAGTGGTGCGAGAGCCAGGCGTCGGAGATTACCTTCAGCTCGTCCATCACCGCGCAGGCCTGGCCGGGCGCCAGCACCTCGAAGGTCGCGCCCTCCTCGCCGGTCTTGCGCCAGCTGCGGCGCAGGTTGCCGCGCCGGCGGCCCTCCATCGAGAAGCTGGCCAGCGGCACGGCGGCGCTCTCGCCGATCTTCTGGATCGAGAAGCCGAGGTCGACCAGCTCGGGCAGGTCGTCGGGGCCGAGCCCGTAGAAGCCGGGGCGCGCGGCGTGGGCGTCGGCGAGCTCGCGGAAGCGCCAGAACAGCTCGTCGCGCTCGTCGCGGCGGCCGACCGGCGAGCCCACCGCGATCCACGAGCGGCCGCGCACGCCGAACATCAGGAAGGAATGGCCGGACTCCGAGAACAGGAAGCGCTTGTCGCCGAGCAGCGCCAGGTTGGAGCCGGGCTCGGCGGCCTCGGCCGACGCGAGGATCGAGCGGACCCGCAGGAACTCCGGATCGTCCTCGCCGACCACCTTCGGCGTCGCCGGCGTCGCGACCAGCCGCCACAGGCCAAACCCCAGCAGCAGCACCGCCGCGGCGGCCGAGGAGCGCACCGCGCGGGCCGCGTCGGCGTCCGGATTGAAGATGGCGCCCAGGAAGGTCTTCTGCCCGTAGTCGACGTTGGAGAACGACCACCAGCCGACGATCGCCGCGCCGGCCATCGCCGCGACGGCGGAGACCATCCAGCCGGGCGTGATCTCCATCCGGGTGAGGCGGGCGGCGCGCGGGAAGGCCTGCCGGAACGGCGTCAGGGCCACGAAGACGGCGGCCAGCGCGGTCGATTCCTCCCAGTCGAAGCCCTTGGTCAGCGCCAACGCCGCCGCGATCGGCAGCAGCAGCATCGAGGCCACCCAGGCCGCGTCGAGCCGCCGCGACAGGCCGAACGCCACCAGGATCAGCACGAGCCCGATGATGCTGGAGAGGAAGTGGCTGATCTCGATGAGGATCAACGGCGTGTAGCGCGCCAGCCAGAGGAAGCGCATCGGGTCCGACGGCGTCGCGCCGGAGAACAGCAGCATGACGCCGGCCGCCGCGACGGCGATCGACAGCACCCAGGGCGCAAGTGTCAAGGCTGCGGGACGTAGCTCGCGCAGTGCGCGCATGGGCCTCCCTGAGGGCTCTTCGAGGCTCTTCCGGGCCGTCTTCCGGCCTTCAACATAACCTATTCGCCGCCGTGTCGCGCGCGGCGTAAGCGCTTGCCGGCCAGACGTCGCACGCTAATGTAAACGGCCTGCAACCGTCCGGGAGATTAGCGGCATGGCCGATTTCGGCGGCGAGCTCGACGCCTTCCGCGCCGAGGTGCAGGGCTGGCTGAAGGCCAACTATCCGGCCGAGCTGAAGGGCAGCCCCGCCAACTGGAGCCAGGACGCCATCTGGGGCGGCCGCAAGTTCCTGACTCCGACGATCCGCAGATCGTCTGGATGCGCAAGGTGGCCTCGCGCGGCTGGACCGCGCCGACCTGGCCGGAGAAGTACGGCGGCGGCGGCCTCTCGCCTGAGAAGGCGCGGATCGTCGAGCAGGAGCTCGCCCGGTACCGCAGCCCGCTCGCCTCGTTCGGGCTCTGGATGCTGGGCCCCGTGCTGCTGGAGTTCGCCAGCGAAGCGCAGAAGGCCGAGCACCTGCCGAAGATCATCCAGGGCGAGATCCGCTGGTGCCAGGGCTATTCCGAGCCCGGCGCCGGCTCCGACCTCGCCGGCCTGCAGACCAGGTGCGAGGACAAGGGCGACCACTGGCTGATCAACGGCCAGAAGATCTGGACCAGCTACGCCAACTTCGCCGACTGGTGCTTCTGCCTGGTCCGCACCGACCCCGCCGCCGAGAAGCACCAGGGCATCTCGTTCGTCCTGATCGACATGGCGACGAGCGGCGTCGAGACCCGGCCGATCAAGCTGATCTCGGGCGAGAGCCCGTTCTGCGAGACCTTCTTCACCGACGTGGAGATCCCCAAGGACAACCTGGTCGGCCGCCTGAACGGCGGCTGGGAGATCGCCAAGCGCCTGCTGCAATACGAGCGGCAGAACATCTCCGGCGGCTTCGGCGGCGGCGGCGGCGCCGGCGGCGCGGCGGGCGACCTCGGCGAGCTCGCCAAGGCCTACGTCGGGACCGACGCCGACGGCCAGGTGGCCGATGCGGACCTGCGCGGCCGCATCACCCGCAACAAGATGGACTTCCAGGCCTTCGCCCTGACGCTGTCGCGGGTGAGCGCGGAGTCGCGCGCCGGCAACGGCCCGTCGGCCGCCACCTCGATCATCAAGTACGCCGCCGCCGCCTTCGCCCAGGAGCGCTCGGAGCTGATGGTGGAGGCGATGGGAACGCAAGGCCTCGGCTGGGCGGGCGACGGCTTCAAGGAGGGCGAGCTCGTCGCCACCCACGGCTGGCTGCGCGCCAAGGCCAACTCCATCGAGGGCGGCACCTCGGAGATCAATCTCAACGTGGTGGCCAAACGCGTGCTGGGCCTGCCCGACCCGAAGTGACGGCGCAGGGGACGTCCGGCGCCGCACGATTTGTCTGGCGCCCAGAAGCCCTAGCGCTACCGCGTGCACTGGGCCTCGGCGGCGAGGATTTCGTGGGAGTGGGGGACGAGGCGCTTCTTGCGCGACAAGGGCAGCGGTTGGAGGGCGGCGCCGACGCAGTGGCAGAAGGTCTGGGCGCCGTGGGCGTTAGCGCCGGCGCCCTGCGCGCTTTGCGATAGGCAGGACTGGTAGAAGTCGGCGTCCCACGCGGCGCTCTTCGCCGTCTCGGGGCGGCCGCTGGCGTCGCCGTCCTGGTCGGCCGGCGTGAACGCGTGGCCGGCAGGCGCCTGGCCTCCCTGGTCCCTAGGTTTCGAGGAACGGCGCGCGTGGGCCGCGCTCGCGATGTCGAGTAGCGGGGAGCCGCCCGGCCGCTCGGGACCGAGCACGAGGACGTGGCGCGCATTGTCGATCGACCAGGTGCTTAGCCGCGCCAGGAACGTCTGTCCCAGCAGCAGCGAGCCCTTGGTGTCGGTCACCGACGCCTGGACGTCGTGAACCACGATGCCCCCGACCTTGAGGGTGCGGATGCGCAGCATCGTGGAGGGCACTTTGCGACCGTCGGCGAGCTCGAAGGTCTGGCGGCCGAGGTAGTCGTCGCGAGTCAGGGTGCCGGTGCGTATCAGCGTCATCGCGACGTCGGCCGGAATCGTGACCACCGAGGCGCCGCTGTCGAGCGTGAAGTCGAGCTTGACGGAATTCGTTGATCACCACCGGGACCAGCAGCTCGCCGGCTTCCTGCTTGAGCGCCACCTCCTCCGTCCGAGTCGCGGGCGCGTCCGGCGCGCGCGGCGCCGCGGCGGCGAAGGGAACGAAGTAAGCCAGCGCCGACAGCACCGCGACCAGCCCGACCGTCCCCCGCATGCGCAACTCGCCTCCCGCTTGAACTTCGTCATGGGGAGGGTGAAAAGTCGAGTCTCTCTCAGCTCCGTCGGAGCTTGCGCGCAATTTCGGCGCGCCTATTACGTATTTCGAATTCGAACGTTTGTTCGGGAGTGATTTGAGATGGCGGATTTTGGCGGCGACGCCGAGGCCTTCCGGCTGGAGGCCCGCTCGTGGCTGGAGGAGAACTTCCCCACGAGCCTGCGGGACAACCCCGGCGCCCAGATGGCCGCGATGATGGGCGGGACCGAGGAGAACGCCGACGCCAAGCTGTGGCGCGAGCGGATGGGCGCGAAGGGCTGGGGCGTGCCGACCTGGCCCAAGCAGTACGGCGGCGGCGGCCTTTCCCGCCCCGAAGCGCGCGTGCTTGCCGAGGAGATGGCGAAGATCGGCGCCCGCAATCCGATCGGCGGCATGGGCGTCTCGATGTTCGGCCCGACGCTGCTCGAGTACGGCACCGATGCACAGAAGGCCAAGCACATCCCGCCGATCTGCCGCGGCGAGCTCAGGTGGTGCCAGGGCTACTCCGAGCCGGGCGCCGGCTCCGACCTCGCGAGCCTGCAGACGCGCTGCGAGGACAAGGGCGACCACTGGCTCGTCAACGGCCAGAAGATCTGGACCTCCGGCGCCCAGTTCGCCGACTGGTGCTACTGCCTGGTGCGCACCGACCCGAAGGCCAAGAAGCACGAGGGCATCTCGTTCCTGATGATCGACATGAAGTCGCCGGGCGTCGAGGTGCGGCCGATCCTCCTGATCAACGGCACCAGCCCGTTCTGCGAGACCTTCTTCACCGACGTGAAGGTGCCGAAGGAGAACCAGTGGGGGCCGCTGAACGGCGGCTGGACCGTCGGCAAGCGCCTGCTGCAGTTCGAGCGGGACTCGATCTCCGCGGGGCTCGGCGGCGGCAACATCGGCGCGGCCGCCGCGGCGATGGGCGTCGAGGGCTACGCCAGGAAGTACATCGGCCTCGACGAGACCGGCCGGCTGGCCGACGCCGACTATCGCCGCCGGCTGATCGACCACCGGATGGAGAACCAGGCCTTCCAGCTCACCGTGCGGCGCGCGGCCGACGAGGCGAGGTCCAACCAGGGCCCGTCGGCGGCCAGCTCGATCATGAAGTACGCCGGCGCCAAGATCGCCCAGGAGCGCACCGAGCTGATCGTCGAGGCGATGGGCGCAGAGCGGGCTTGGCTGGGACGGCGATGGCTTCGACCGCGAGGAGCTGGCCAGCGTCCGCGCCTGGCTGCGCTCGAAGGCCAACTCGATCGAGGGCGGCTCCTCGGAGATCAACCTCAACGTCGTCTCCAAGCGTGTGCTAGGATTGCCCGATCCCAAGACCAACTGAACGGCGGCCTTTTGCGGCCGCCTCGGATGAGATTTTTGAAGGCAGGAGATATTTCAGATGGCTGATTTCGGCGTCGACACCGACCTTGAAGCCTTCCGCGCCGAGGCGCGCGCCTGGCTCGAAGAGAATGCCCCGAAAGGCGTGCGGCGACAGCCGGAGCTGACCATGGAGCAGATGGAAGGCGGCGTGCGGCCGACCGCCGACGCCGACCTCTGGCGCAAGCGCATGGGCGAGAAGGGCTGGGGCTGCGCCGACCTGGCCGAAGGAATACGGCGGCGGCGGCCTCTCCAGCGCCCAGGCCCGCGTGCTGCAGCAGGAGATGGCGCGCATCGGCGTCACCAACCCGATCCAGGGCATGGGCCCGGGCATGTTCGGCGCGACGCTGCTCGAATACGGCACCGAGGACCAGAAGCTGCGTCACCTGCCGTCGATCTGCCGCGGCGAGCTGCAGCTGGTGCCAGGGCTACTCCGAGCCGAACTCCGGCTCCGACCTCGCCTCCCTGCAGACCAAGCTGGAGGACAAGGGCGACCACTGGGAGGTCAACGGCCAGAAGATCTGGACCTCGCGGCGCGCATTTCGCCGACTGGTGCTTCTGCCTGGTCCGCTCCGACCCGAAGGCCAAGAAGCACGAGGGCATCTCGTTCGTGCTGATCGACATGCATCAGCCGGGCAAGGTCGAGGCGCGGCCGATCCGGATGATCTCCGGCGCCTCCGGCCAGTGCGAGACCTTCTTCACCGGCGCGCGCGTCGAGAAGAACGACATGGTCGGCCCGATGAACGGCGGCTGGACCATCGGCAAGCGCCTGCTGCAGCATGAGCGCTCCGGCCAGGGCGGCGCGCGCATGATGGGCGGCGGCCAGGTCACCATCGCCGACATCGCCAAGAAGTACGTCGGCATCGACGAGAAGGGCCGGCTCGCCGACAGCGACCTGCGCTCGCGCCTCGCCGCCCACATGATCAACGCCAAGGCCCACGCACTGACCCTGCAGCGGGCGCTGGCCGAGGCGCGCGGCAACCTCAACCCCAGCGCCACCACCTCGGTGATGAAGAACTCCGGCACCCAGATCGGCCAGGAGCGCGTCCGAGCTGACGCTGGAGATCATGGGCTACCAGGGCCTGGGCTGGGACGGCGACGACTTCACCGCCGACGAGCGCTCCGCGGTGCGCGGCTGGCTCGGCGGCAAGGCCACCACCATCTTCGGCGGCTCGCAGGAGATCCAGAACAACATCATCTCCAAGCGCATCCTGGGCCTGCCCGACACGACCCAGTCGACTTGAGCTTCTCCTCCCCGCACCGAAGAGTGCGGGGAGGGGGACCACGAAGTGGTGGAGGGGGCGTTGCAGCCCGCCCGCCGAGTGGTTTGCTTGGGCCGACAACGCAACGAGGACCATCGAGGCGGCGGCGCGCCCCCTCCACCGCCTCCGGCGGTCCCCCTCCCCGCACTCTTCGGTGCGGGTGAGGAGAGACGAGGTGGAGGAACGGACAAATGGCGGATTTCGGCGGCGACGACTCGAGGCGTTCCGGAGCGAGGCGCGGACCTGGCTGGAGGAGAACTACCCGCCTCGCTGCGCGGCCACCCGGAGAAGGTGACCGAGGCGATGAACGGGCGGCGCGAAAGCCCACCGGCGACGTCGAGCTCTGGCGCCAGCGCATGGGCGAGAAGGGCTGGGGCGTGCCGACCTGGCCCAAGCAGTACGGCGGCGGCGGCCTGACGCCGGCCGAGGCGCGCGTGCTCTACGAGGAGATGGCCAGGATCGGCGCGGTCAACCCGATCGGCGGCATGGGCGTCATCATGTTCGGCCCGACGCTGCTCGAGTACGGCACCGAGGCGCAGCTGCAGGAGCACATCCCGCGCGATCGCCCGGGGCGAGATCCGCTGGTGCCAGGGCTACTCCGAGCCGGGCTCGGGCTCCGACCTCGCGCAGCCTGCAGACCAAGGCCGAGGACAAGGGCGACCACTGGCTGATCAACGGCCAGAAGATCTGGACCTCGCGGCGCGCAGTACGCCGACATGTGCTTCTGCCTGGTGCGCACCGACCCGAAGGCGCGCAAGCACGAGGGCATCAGCATGCTGATGATCCCGATGCACCAGCCCGGCGTCGAGCCGCGCCCGATCCGGCTGATCAACGACTCCTCGCCGTTCTGCGAGACCTTCTTCACCGACGCCAAGGCGCCGAAGGAGAACCTCGTCGGCCCGCTGAACGGCGGCTGGACGGTCGGCAAGCGCCTGCTGCAGCACGAGCGCAGCGGCATCTCCGGCGCGGGCGGCGGCTCGGCGCGGCCCTCGATGGCCGGCGGCCCGCTGGACGAGATGGCGCGCGACGTACGTCGGCCTCGACGAGGACGGGCGGCTCGCCGACGCCGACCTGCGCCGGCGCCTCACCGACCACCTGATGGAGGCGCAGGCCTTCGCGCTGACCGGGCGCAGGCTGGCGCTCGAGGACCGCTCCAACCGCGGCCCGACGGCGGCCTCCTCGATCCTGAAGAACGTCGGCTCGAAGGTGCGCTGCGACTCCGCCGAGCTCGCGCTTGGAGATCATGGGCGGCCAGGGGCTCGGCTGGGGCGGCGAGGACTTCACGCCCGACGAGATCGCCATCGTGCGCACCTGGCTGGGCGGCAAGGCCGGCACCATCGCCGGCGGCTCCTACGAGGTGCAGAACAACATCATCTCCAAGCGCATCCTGGGCCTGCCGGAACCGCCGCAGGCCAATGCTGGCGCCGTCGGCGGAGGACAGCATGCCTGACTTCGGCGCCGCCGAGCTGGAGACCTTCCGCGCCGAGGCGCGTGAGCTGGCTGGAGGCGAACTTCCCGGCCGTCGCTGCGACGCAGCCGCGATGCGCCGGCCGATCCGGAGGCGGCGCGTGCGCCGACGCGCGGACGAGGAGCTCTGGCGCCGGCGGATGGGCGAGAAGGGCTGGGGCGTTCCCACCTGGCCCACCGAGTACGGCGGCGGCGGGCTGTCGCCGGCCGAGGCGCGGGTGCTGCGCGACGAGATGGACCGGATCGGCGCGCCCAATCCGATCGGCGGCATGGGCGTCGGCATGTTCGGCCCGACCCTGCTCGAATACGGCACCGAGGCGCAGCTGCGCCGCCACATCCCGCCGATCGTGAAGGGCGAGCTGCGCTGGTGCCAGGGCTTCTCGGAGCCGGGCGCCGGCTCCGACCTCGCGTCCTTGCAGACCCGCGCCGAGGACAAGGGCGACCACTTCCTGGTCAACGGCCAGAAGATCTGGACCTCCGGCGCCCACCTCGCCGACTGGTGCTTCTGCCTGGTGCGCACCGACCCCAAGGCCAAGAAGCACGAGGGCATCAGCTTCCTGCTGATCGACATGAAGACGCCGGGCGTCGAGCCGCGGCCGATCCGGCTGATCAACGACACCACGCCGTTCTGCGAGACCTTCTTCACCGACGTGAAGGTGCCGAAGGAGAACCTGGTCGGCCCGCTGAACGGCGGCTGGACCATCGCCAAGCGCCTGCTGCAGTTCGAGCGCCAGGGCATCGGCTCGGCGGCGCGGGCCGGGCAGGGCGGACCGGGCATGCTGGCCGGCCCGCCGGTCAACGAGCTCGCCAAGACCTATGTCGGCGTGGGCGATGACGGCCGGCTCGCCGACGCGGACCTGCGCAAGCGGATCACGGACCACCTGATGGAGGCGCAGGCGCACGCGCTGACCGGCGAGCGGATCGCGCTGGAGGCCAAGTCGAACCGCGGCCCGAGCGCCACGTCGTCGATCATGAAGAACGCCGGCACCATGATCCGCAAGGAACGCGCCGAGCTGGCGGTGGAGATCCTCGGCCACCAAGGCATCGGCTGGGGCGGCGAGGGTTTCAGCGAGTACGAGACCAACGCCATCCGGGTGATGCTGCGCATCGAAGTCCGGCACCATCGCCGGCGGCTCGCAGGAGGTTCAGAACAACATCATCGCAAAACGCATCCTGGGTCTTCCCGACACCACCCATTCCACCTAAACGTCGATCATCTGACCGGCGTCCGAGCACGGCGCGGCTACTGGAGAACGAACTAAATGGCTGATTTCGGAGGCGATCTCGACGCCTTCCGCGCCGAGGCGAGATCGTGGCTCGAGGCGAACTTCCCGCCGTCCCTGAAAGGCAAGAGCGGCTTCGGCTACATCGAAGACGCCGGCCCCGACGATGCGGATATCAAGGCCTGGACCAAGGCGATGGGCGAGAAGGGCTGGGGCGTGCCGACCTGGCCGAGCCAGTACGGCGGCGGCGGATTGTCGCGCGAGCGAGGCGCGGGTGCTGCAGCAGGAGATGGACCGCGCCGGCGCCTGGAACCCGATCGGCGGCATGGGCACGATGATGTTCGGCCCCACCCTGCTCGAGTACGGCAACGAGGAGCAGAAGCAGAAGCACATCCGCGCCATCGCCATGCAGGAGGTGCGCTGGTGCCAGGGCTTCTCCGAGCCCGGCGCCGGCTCCGACCTCGCGTCGCTTGCAGACCAAGGCCGAGGACAAGGGCGACCACTTCCTGGTCAACGGCCAGAAGATCTGGACCTCGGGCGCGCAGTGGGCGGACATGTGCTTTTGCCTGGTGCGCACCGACACCACGCAAGAAGCACGAGGGCATCTCGTTCCTCCTGATCGACATGCACGATCCGGGCGTCGAAGTGCGGCCGATCAAGCTGATCGCCGGCGCCTCGCCGTTCTGCGAGACCTTCTTCACCGACGTGAAGGTGCCGAAGGAGAACCTGGTCGGCCCGCTGAACGGCGGCTGGACCATCGCCAAGCGCCTGCTGCAGCACGAGCGCAGCGGCATCGGCGGCGGCGGCAGCGGCGGCGAGGGCGGCGGCGGCATGTTCGGCGTCGGCGGCTCGCCGGCGAAGATGGCCAAGAGCTACGTCGGCGTCGACGAGGCGGGCCGCATCGCCGATTCCGACCTGCGCTCGCGGATCATCGGCCACGAGATGGACGCCCGTGCGTTCCAGCTCACCGCCTTCCGGATGATGGCCGAGTCCAGGTCCAACCAGGGCCCCAGCGCGGCGACCTCGATCATGAAGAACGCCGGCACCAAGGTCGGCCAGGACCGCGCCGAGCTGATCGTCGAGCTGATGGGAACCCAGGGGCTCGGCTGGGAGGGCGAGGATTTCAAGCCCGAGGAACTGTCGGCCGTGCGCGGATGGCTGGGCGGCAAGGCCACCACCATTTTCGGTGGCTCGCAGGAGATTCAAAGCAACATCATTTCCAAGCGGATCCTGGGCCTGCCCGATCCCTTGGGCCCATCTTCGAACTAAGGGACGAGTGACATGGCAGTACTGACCGAAGAACAATCGATGCTGCGCGATGCGGCGCGCACCTGGACGCAGGAAAAGAGCCCGGTGTCCGCCTTCCGCAAGATGCGCGATAGCGGCGCCCCGCTGGGCTACGACCCGGCCGCCTTCAACGAGATGGCGGAGATGGGCTGGACCGGCGTCATCATCCCCGAGGAGTACGGCGGCTCCGACTTCGGCTACCTCAGCCTCGGCCTGGTGCTCGAAGAGCTCGGCCGCACGCTGACGGCCTCGCCGCTGCTCGCCACCGCGCTCGCCACCGCCAGCGGCTTGATCCTCGGCGGCACCGACGCGCAGAAGGAAGCCTGGCTGCCGAAGATCGCCTCCGGCGAGGCGGTCGGCACGCTGGCGATCGAGGAAGGCCCCCACCACGCGCCCGAGAAGGCCGCGCTGGAGGCCAAGAAGAGCGGCGCCGGCTACACGCTGAACGGCAAGAAGACCTTCGTGCTGGAGGGCATGGCGGCCAACGTCTTCATCGTCTCGGCGCGCACCTCGGGCAAGCCGGGCGACAAGGCGGGCATCACCCTCTTCCTGGTGCCGGCCGACGCCAAGGGCGTCTCCCGCCACGCGCTGAAGCTGGCCGACAGCCGCGGCGCGGCGAATGTCATCGTTCGACAACGTCGAAGTGGGCGCCGATGCGGTGCTGGGCGAAGCCGATAAGGGCTGGGACCTGCTGGAGAAGGTGCTCGACCGCGCCCGCGCCGGCCTCGCGGCCGAGATGCTCGGCTCGGCGGCGCAGGCCTTCGACACCACGCTCGACTACCTGAAGACCCGCGTGCAGTTCGGCCAGGTGATCGGCTCGTTCCAGGCGCTGCAGCACCGGGCGGCGAAGATGTTCACCGACCTCGAGCTCGCCCGCTCCTGCGTCGAGGCGGCGCTCACCGCCATCGACAACGACAGCCCCGACGTGCCCGAGCTGGTCTCGCTGGCGAAGGCCAAGGTCGGCGACACGCTGCACCTGGTCTCCAACGAGATGGTGCAGATGCACGGCGGCATCGGCATGACCGACGCGCACGACGCCGGCTTCTACCTGAAGCGCGCCCGCGCGGCCGAAGCCACCTTCGGCGGCCAGGCCTACCACCGCGACCGCTACGCTCGGATCAACGGCTACTGATCTCAGCTTCGGCTGAGAACTGCGAGCGCCGGTCGTCCTCCAGACGGCCGGCGCTTTGCATTCCAGGTCCATCAATCCCGCTCATCCCGGCCGTGACCCAGGCGGAAAGCTGTCGAAACTCCGCGCCTCCTCCGAGGCCTCTGCGTTGAGACTAAGGCCTGCGGCCCGCTTAAATCTTCAGGCAAGCGCGCCCCTGCAACCACTACCTGCCTGGGTCCCGGCGTTCGCCGGGATGAGTGGGCTTGGGACCGGATTTGTCGCGCGCCCGGCCAGGTCGTAGGGTCGTCGCCTCGGACGGCGGGGGGAGGGCGGGATGATAGAACAGCTTGTCCGCCACCGCGCCGGCGCTCAACGCAGCTGGTAGATCTCTTGTCCACGCCGTCCGCGCCTTTCGACGCCGTGAGCAACGCCTCGACGCTGATTGGCGTGGTGGTGGGGGCGGTGGTGGCGACGCTCGGCTCGTTCGCGGCGTCCTGGTACGAGCGGCGGCTGCTGCGGCGCGAGCGAGAGGCCGACGCCGCGCTGGTGTTCGCCGAGATGCTGCGTTCGCTCGGCCTGCAGATCGCGGTCATGCGGGCGGCGCATGCCAGAGGCGACCCGTTCGGGCCGATCACCATCCGCATGGCCCGCGGCGTGCGCCGCGAGGTGGACATCTACGACCGCAACCGCGAGCGGCTGTTCGTGGTGCGGGACGCCGGTCTGCGGCCGCAGACCAGCGCTCTGCTGGCGCGGCTGACGTTCGCCATCGAGCGGGTGCTCGACAACACCGACGCCCTCGCCGCAAGCCCCGGCGAGGCCGAGCGGGCGGAGCTGACGACGGGCCGCGATCAGGCGTTCGAGTTCCTGGTCGAGAGCTCGGACGAGCTGCCCGCCCTCGTCGACCGCTTCGCGGCGCTGGCGGGCACGCGCCTCGCCGACTTCGACCTGGAGTCGATCGGCTTCGCCCCGCCGCGCCGCGAGCCGGGCTGAGGCGCAAGAAGGAAGGACGCTTGGACCCGTTCAGCTTCGAGGCCAGCGTGATCTACTGGCGAGGTCCCTCGCCCTTCTTCTTCGCGCCGATCCCGGCGCCGCACGCCGCGGAAATACGGCGCGTCTCGAAGTTCGTGACCTACGGATGGGGCGTCATCCCAGTGGAGGCGCAGATCGGCGACGTCGTGTTCACGACCTCGCTCTTCCCGAAGGACGAGACCTACCTGCTGCCGATCAAGGCGGCTGTGCGGCGCAAGGCCAACGTGACGGCGGGCGACGTGATCGCCGTCACGATGGCCCTCCGACCCGCCCAGCGGTAGGTCAGGGTGATCGGCGCGGTCGTGGCCTAGAGCGCATTGAGATCACATGCGATCGCCCGACGGGACCGGCGAACGTCCGAGGCCGGCGGCCCCGGCGCCTTATTCGCAGGCAAACCGCCCAAAGCGGTCCCTAAACATGCGTTCCCACCCCGTAGGGCCGGCGCTCACTCCGTATGCAACCGACGTGAGCCGGCCGCCGTCGGCCACCACAAATCACCACAAACAGCGGTCCACGGGACTAGCTGGCCGGTGGCGCCTATCCTTCGCCCGGCCCCCAACGAACCGGCGCCGTTGACCGTAAATCGCCGTTGATAACGGCGCCCCTGACTAGCGCCGGGCCACCGGGAGGCGGCCAGATGCGATTGACGATTTCAAAGACCGAGTTCGCGCAAGCGCGACGCCAGTAGTTACGCATCGTAATGATCGCGCGCAAGTGGCCGCACACGATTCCAGCCAAACGCAACCCGCTCTAGGCGGCGCTTGCGGTCGGGAACGAGGCGGCCGTCTCGATATCGGCGATGAGCCCCGGGTGGGTCGGGCGCCAGCCGAGGCGCTGCTGGGTGAGCTGGCTCGAGGCCGGCATGTCGACGCCGACCAGCATGCCGAGCCAGCCGAAGTGGTTCGCCGCTTCTTCGGCGCCGAGACTGGCCGTCGGCAGGCCGAGCCGCTTGCCGATGGCGGCCGCGATCTCGCGCGCCGGCAGGCCCTCGTCGCCGACCGCGTGGTAGGCGGCGCCCGGCGCGCCTTTCTCCAGCGCCAGCCGGTAGAGATGCGCGGCGTCGCGGCGGTGCCCGGCGGGCCAGCGGTTGGCCCCGTCGCCGATGTAGGCCGCCACGCCCTTCTGGCGCGCCAGGTTGACCAGCGTCGGCAGGAAGCCGCCGTCGCCGTCCTCGTGGGTGATCGGCGGCAGCCGGATGACGGCGGTGCGGATTCCGTGGCCTGCGGCTTCGCGCACCATCGCCTCGGTCGCGCCGCGGCCCTGGGGCATCGCCTGGTCGTCTTCCGTGGCGGCGTGGCCCGGCGCCAGCAACGCCATGCCGGAGGTGGCGATGAACGGTTTTGCCGAGCCTTCCAGCGCATCCAGCATCGCCGCCACCGTCTTCTGCTCGATCTCGATGTTCTCGGCGAAGCGGGAGAAGTCGTGGATGAAGGCGCAGTGGATCACCGCGTCGCACGCCTTAGCGCCAGAGATGAAGCTGTCGTGGTCGGTCAGGTCGCCCCGGTGCGGTTCGACCCCCCAACTCTTCAGGGTCTGCGCGGCCTCGTCCGTGCGGGCGACGCCCAGCACCTGATGGCCCGCGCCGATCAGCTCGCGCGCCACCGCCGTCCCGATGAAGCCCGTCGCCCCGGTCAGGAATACGCGCATGAAAACCTCCTCGTCGGTCTCGAGGCGGGATATCGTGCGCGGCGACGGGCTGGAAAAGCCGAGAGCTTATACGGGTATGGCGACTAACACCCTGGCGGACCCCTGCGTTTCCCTCGGCGCCTTCCTGCGCGACCGTCGCGCCCGCCTGCAGCCGGCCGCGGGTGCGGGACGGCGGCGCACGCCCGGCCTGAGGCGCGAGGAGGTGGCGGCGCGGGCCGGGGTCAGCGTCACCTGGTACACCTGGCTGGAACAGGGCCGCGGCGGTCCGCCCTCGGACGAGGTGCTGGAGCGACTGGCCGGCGCGCTCGAGCTCGACGGCGACGGGCGCGAGATGTTGTACCTGCTCGCCCGGCAGCGGCCGCCGCCGCGCAAGGCGCCGACGCCTCACCAGCCGGTCACCGAGGCGCTGCAGCGCGTGCTCGACGCCATGCCGACCAGCCCGGCCATGGTGAAGACGGCGACCTGGGACGTGGTGGCCTGGAACCGGGCCGCCGAAGCGCTGGCCGGCGGCCACGCGCCTGAGCCGCAGGCGCGCAACACGCTGCGGCGCCTGTTCTGCGACCCGGCCGTCCGCGCGACGCTGCCGGACTGGGAGGACAATGCCCGCCTGGCGCTGGCGGTCTTCCGCATGGACGTGGCGCGGATCGGCGGCTCGGCCGAGGCGGCGGCGTTGGTCGCGGAGCTGCAAGCCGCCAGCGCCGAGTTCCGCCTCCTCTGGGCCGAGAACGACGTCCGCAGCCACGGTGTCGGCCTGAAGCGCTACGACCACCCGCTGGTCGGGCCGTTCACGCTCGAAGTCACTGCCTTCCCGGTCGATGCGGCCGAGGGCCTGACGATGATCGTCTTCACGCCGGTCTCGGCCGCCGACGCGCGGGCGATCGAGGCCCTGATGGCCCGCCGGGCCGACGCGGCCTGAGCCAGGGCTCTCAGCCCAGCACTTCGTCGATCACGTTCCCCAGCACGTCGGCCATCTGGTCGATCTCGGCGTCGGTCGAGATCAGCGGCGGGCCGAGGCAGACGATGTCGCGCACGTCGCCGCCGGCGCCGCCCGGGTAGAAGAAGACGCCGTGCTGCAGGCCATGGCCGACGATGCGCTGGGTGATCCGCTCGGACGCGTCGAACGGCGCCAGGCTCTCGCGGTCGCGGACGATCTCCACCGCCTGCAACAGCCCCTTGCCGCGGATGTCGGCGACGTGGGGGTGCTGGCCCAGCCGCTCGGCGAGCCGCGCCGAGAGCCGCTCGCCCTGCGTGGCGGCGCGCGCCACGAGCTGCTCGCGGGTCAGGATCTCCAGCACCTTCGCCGCGGCGGCGCAGGCCGATGGCAGCGCGCCGAAGGTGTGGAACATCACGTCGAGGCCGGCCTCCCCGATCGGCTCGGCGACCTCGCGCGTCGCGAAGACCCCGCAGATCGCGCCGTAGCCGCCGCCCAGGCCCTTGCCGGAGACCAGGATGTCGGGCGCAACGCCCCAGTGCTCGACGCCGAAGCGCGCGCCGGTGCGGCCGAAGCCGGTCATCACCTCGTCGATGACGAGGAGGATGCCGAACTCGTCGCAGAGCGCGCGAAGACCGGGCAGGTAGCCGTCCGGGGGTGTGATCGCCCCGCCGCTGGAGCCGGTGATCGGCTCGGCGACGAAGGCCGCGATGGTGTCGGGCCCCTCGGCCTCGATCGCCGCCCGCGTCGCCGCGACATAGTAGGCGCCGGCGTCGGGATGATGCCGCCCCAGCGGACAGCGCAGCGGCGACGGCGTCGGGGCCGACGGGAAGGCCTGCAGGAAGCCCTCCAGCCCGCGCTTGCGCCCCTGGTGGCCGGAGAGGCCGGCCATCGCGATCGTCGTGCCGTGGTAGGAAAGCGCGCGCGACATCACCTTCAGCCGCCGCGTTTCGCCCTTCGCCGCATGGTGCTGCAGGGCGATCTTCACCGCCGCCTCGACCCCCTCCGAGCCGCCGCTGGTAAGATGGATGTGGTGCAGGCCCTCGGGCAGCCAGTCGCGCCGCAGCCGCTCGGCCAGCGCCTCGCGCTCGGGCGTCCGCCAATTGGGCACCACGAAGGCCGAGGCGGCGGGCGCCCTCGCGATCGCCTCCATCACCTCGGCGCGGCCGTGGCCGACGTTGACGACGATCGCGCCGCCGGCGGCGTCGAGGATCCGCCGCCCGTCGTCGGCCATCAGCCACGCCCCCTCGCCGCGCACGACCCGCATCGCCCGCGACGGCAGGAACGGCCAGTCTCTCAAGCTGTGCATCGTCTGCCATCGTGTCGGGCATGGGCTTCCTCACGATCCTGGCTTCTCACCCGGTTTCCCGAGGCTGTCATCCCGGAAGCTCGCGCCAGCGAGCTGTCCGGGATCTACTGGCGACGGCGGTGCTCGCAGTAGAATTCCTGGACGAGTCCGCTTCGCGGCTCTCCGGGATGACACCGGGGTGGGCTGGAGCGCTGGCATGCAAGTCTGCTGTGGGCGCCGCCAAGCTTGCGCAGCGGGCGCGGCGCGCCTAGCTGGGCGGCCATGGCGCTGGCTGCCAGGACCCGCGACACGCCCATCGACTGGGACGGGCTCGACGCGCTCAAGTACGAGGACGAGGCGGGCGCCGTCGCAGCGGCTGCTGCGCGCCGAGCCGCTGGGGCGCGACGCCGAGGTGGTGCGCCTGCAGGCCGTGCAGCTGGTCATCGAGGCGCGGCGGCTGGCGCGGCGGCAGGGCGTGGTCGAGAGCTTCCTGCAGGAGTTCGGCGCTCTCGACGCCCGAGGGCCTGGCGCTGATGTGCCTGGCCGAGGCGCTGCTGCGCACGCCCGACGAGGCGACGCGCGATGCGCTGATCGCCGAGAAGATCGGCTCGGCCGACTGGTCGAGCCACGTCGGCCGCTCCGACAGCCTGTTCGTCAACGCCGGGACCTGGGGCCTGATGCTGACCGGCCGGCTGGTCGAGCCCGACGAGAGCGCGCGGCGCGACCTGGCCGGGCTTCCTGAAGCGCCTCGCGGGCCGGATCGGCGAGCCGGTGATCCGCCGCGCCGTCGCCACCGCGATCGGCGTGATGGGCGACCAGTTCGTGCTGGGCCGCACCATCGAGGCGGCGCTGAGCCGCGCCGCGCGGTCCGGCTTCGTCTGCTCGTTCGACATGCTGGGCGAGGGCGCGCGCACCGATGCCGACGCCGAGCGCTACGAGGCGGCCTACCTCGCCGCCATCGCCGCGGTGGGCGAGGCGGCCGGCGGCCACGGGCCGGAGGACGGCCACGGCGTCTCGGTGAAGCTCTCGGCGCTGCACCCGCGCTACGAGGCGACGCAGGAGACGCGCGTCTTCGCCGAGCTCTATCCGCGCCTCAAGCGCATCGCCGAAGCGGCCGCCGAGCACGACATCAACCTCACCCTCGACGCCGAGGAGGCCGACCGGCTGGTGCTGTCGCTGAAGCTGCTGGACGCGGCTGGCGCGCGAGCCGTCGCTCGGCGACTGGCGCGGGCTTGGCCTCGCCGTGCAGGCCTATCAGAAGCGCGGGCCGGCGGTGATCGACGCGCGTCGCCGAGCTGGCCCGCCGCAGCGGCCGGCGGCTGATGGTGCGGCTGGTCAAGGGCGCCTACTGGGACGCCGAGATCAAGCGCGCGCAGGTGGGCGGGCGGCCGGACTATCCGGTCTTCACCACCAAGGCGGCGACCGACCTCGCCTACCTGGTCTGCGCCGACCGGCTGCTGGCCGCCGCGCCGGCGCTCTACGCCCAGTTCGCCACCCACAACGCCCACACCCTGGCGGCGGTGCGGCAGCTCGCCGAGCGGCGCGGCGTGCGGTCGAGCGCCAGCGGCTGCACGGCATGGGCGAGGCGCTGCACGCCGCGGCGCGCGACCGCTGGAGCGACATGCCGCTTGCGGGTCTATGCGCCGGTGGGCGGCCACGAGGACCTGTTGCCCTACCTGGTGCGGCGCCTGCTGGAGAACGGCGCCAACACCTCGTTCGTGCACGCCTTGCTCGACGAGGACGTGCCGCCGGAGACCGTGGTCGGCGATCCGATCGCGGCGGTGCAGCGCGCGGCCCGGGCCGCATCCGCGCATCCCCAAGCCGCGCGACATCCTGCTGCCCGAGCGCCGCAGCGCCGCCGGCGTCGACCTCAGCATCGCCGCCGAGCGCGCGCATGCTGACCGACGCGGTCGCCGCGCTCGATCGCCGCGGCCTGGCGCCCGCGCCGGCCGACGCGACCGCCGCCGACATCGACCGGGCGTTCGCCGCGGCGCAGTGCGGCGCAGCCCGGCTGGGACGCGGCGGGCGGGGCGGCGCGCGGGCGGCTGCTGCGTGCGGTCGCCGACGCGCATGGAGGCGGCGCTGCCGAGGCTCGTGGCGCTGCTGGCGCGCGAGGCCGGCAAGACGCTGGCGGACGGCGTCGCCGAGGTGCGCGAGGCGGCCGACTTCTGCCGCTACTACGCCGCCATCGCCGAGCGCGAGTTCGCCGGCGCCGCGCCCGCTGCCAGGGCCCGGTCGGCGAGACGCAATGCGCTCGAGCTGCACGGCCGCGGCGTCTTCGTCGCCATCAGCCCGTGGAACTTCCCGCTCTCGATCTTCACCGGCCAGGTCGCCGCGGCGCTGGCGGCCGGCAACGCGGTGCTGGCCAAGCCCGCCGAGCAGACCCCGCGCATCGCCGCCGAGGCGGTGCGCCTCTTCCACGCCGCCGGGCTCGATCCGCGCCTGCTGGCGCTGACGCCGGGCGACGGCGAGCACGTCGGCCAGGCGCTGATCGCGCCATCCCGGCTGCGACGGCGTCGCCTTCACCGGCGGCACCGACACCGCCTGGGCGATCAACCGCAGGCTCGCGGCGCGCGACGGGCCGATCGTCCCCTTCATCGCCGAGACCGGCGGCCTCAACGCCATGTTCGTCGACACCACGGCGCTGAGGGAGCAGGTGATCGACGACGCCATCCTCTCGGCCTTCGGCTCGGCCGGCCAGCGCTGCTCGGCGCTGCAGGCTGCTGATCGCTGCCCGACGAGACGCGCGGACGAGCTGATCGACGGGCTCGCCGGCGCCATGGACGCGCTGATCATCGGCGATCCGGCCGATCCGGCCACCGACGTCGGGCCGGTGATCGACGATGCGGCCAAGGCGGCGCTGGAGGCGCACGCCGCGCGGCTGCGCCGTCGAGGCCAGGGTGGTCCGCCGGCTCGACGTTCCGCCCGGCCTCTTCTTCCCGCCGATCCTGGCCGAGATCCCCGACGCCGGCTTCCTCACCCGCGAGGTGTTCGGCCCGATCCTGCACGTGCTGCGCTACGGGCCGGACGAGCTCGAGCCGACGTCGCCCGCACGCTGGCCGCCACCCGCTATGGCCTGACGCTCGGCGTCCACAGCCGCCTGGAGGGCTTCGCCGACGAGGTCCGCCGCCTGGTTCCGGCCGGCAACTGCCTACGTCAACCGCTCGATCATCGGCGCGGTGGTGGGCGTGCAGCCGTTCGGCGGCGAGGGGCTCTCCGGCACCGGCCCGAAGGCCGGCGGCCCCTACGCCCTGACCCGCTTCGCCGTCGAGCGCACGGTCAGCGTCAACACCGCCGCCCAGGGCGGCGATCCGGCGCTGTTCAACCTCTAGAGCAGGTAGGGTTTGATCGAACTCGGCCGCGACGCCTGAAAAAACGGCCGCAGCGGCCCTTTTTTAGCCAACTCGGCGATCGCCTGGCCTGGGCCGCCCCGACGGCGGCGCGCAAGAAAAAGCCCGCGCTGCGGCCGCTTTCGGGCGCAGCGCGGGTCTTGATCGCCAATCACGGCGCCGCGTCAGCCATATCTCGACGCGGTCTAGCGGCCTGGGGCCGGCGCCCGCCGATGTTCCAGGGTCATCTTCAGCCCGTACTTCGGACGCAGCGTGATGTTGGCCTGTGGCTGCACCACCTGGCCCGGCGCGAGCCGCAGCTGGTAGCGCTGGGCGAGGCTCGCCAGGATCAGCACCGCCTCGTTCATCGCCAGCATCTGGCCGATGCAGACGCGCGGGCCGGCGCCGAACGGCAGGTAGGCGAAGCGGGGCCGCCCGGCGCTCCGCTCGGGCAGGAAGCGGTCGGGATCGAAACGGTTCGGCTCGTCCCACAGGCGCCGGTGATGGTGCAGCAGCCAGGGGCCGATGGCGATCGACGTGCCCTTCTTCACCTTGAAGCCGCAGACCTCGTCGTCGGCCAGCGCGATGCGGTTCGCAAGGCCCGGCGCAGTCGGGTAGATGCGCATGGATTCCTCGATCACCCGCCGCGTGTAGGCAAGCTTCGGCAAGTCGTCCTGCGTGGGCGTGCGCCCGCTCAGCACCTCGTCGAGCTCCGCGTGCAGGCGCGCCTCCACCGCCGGATGCTGCGAGAGCAGGTACCAGGTCCAGCTCAGCGCCTGGGCGGTGGTCTCGTGGCCGGCGATGAAGATGGTGATCACTTCGTCGCGGATCTCGCGATCCGAAAGCGCGCCGTCGCCGGCCTCGCCGCGGGCGGTGGTGAGCCGGCTGAGCAGGTCGGCGGCCGCGCCTTCCGGGGCCTCGCGCCGCGCCGCGACCAAGCGGTTGATCGCCGCGTCGAGCGGGCGGAACTTCGTGGCCATCCGCTGCTCGCGTTGGCGCATCCGCCAGGGGCCGACGATCGGCAGGATGTCGAGGATGTTGAACTCGTCGGAATCGAAGCCGTCCTTCATGGTGTCGGCCACCAGACCGATGACCTCGTCGGTGTCGGCGGAGAACATGGTCCCGGCGATGATCCGCAAGGTGAGCCGGCTCATGTCCGAGCCGACGTCCATCACCGCCCCTTGCGGCGCCGCGTCCCACCCCGGATAGAAGCTCTCGCAGGCGCGGGTGATGGCGGGGCCGTAGCTGGCGACGCTGCGCGGGTCGAACGCCGGCGCCATGATCCGCCGGTGCCGGCGCCAGAGCTCGCCGTCCGTGCCCAGCAACCCTTCGCCGAACAGGGCGCGGAACATCCGCAACTGGATTTCGCCCCTCGGATAGTTGGCGACGTTGTCGACCAGCACGCGCTTGACGCCCACCGGGTCGCTGACCACCAGCGCGCTGCCGAAGATCCCTTTCACGTGCACGACCAACTCGTCGAAGCAGCGGTCGGGGATGTTGTTGAAGATGCGCTGCTTGCGGGCGCGGCGGGCGGCCTTGCCCGTAAGGCCGCGGAGGTCGGCGACCCCGGGCAGGATCGGCGCGAGCGCGCCCGGATGGGTTGCGGTCACGATGGGAACTCCTGTCGGCTGAAGCTGCGGCCTACTCGCAGTAGACGCGCACCTTGGCGTCGGTGCTGTCGACGTCGACGGTGACGCCGGCGAGGTGCTCGACCAGCTCCTCGAGGTTTTCCGGCTTGATGGTGTTGATGTCGAACGGGATGCCCTCTCGGGCCAGCGCGGCGTTCACCTCGTCGCGGGCGCGGGGCGGGATCAGCGCGCCCAGCTTCACGCCGGCGCGCAGCAGCTGCATCGGCACGCGGACGTTGACCTTGGTCGGCCCGTCGGCGCCGTCGTTGGCGTCGACCTCGACCCGGAAGTACTTGGGCTGATTGGCGGGCCCGATCGAGGACGGGTGACGGGCGTGCGGGCGCCCAGGGCGTCGAGCAGCCGCTCGGCCTCGTCGGCGGTGATCTTGCCGTCCGCCAGCATCGTCAGGATGCGCTTGCGGTCTTCGGTCATCGGAGGGTCTCCTCTTAGAAGATGCGGATGCGGACCAGGGCGTCGCGCGTGTCGACGGCGACGTCCGTCCCGGAAAGGGCGATCAGCACGGCGCCGAGCGCCAGCGCGGTCCGGAAAGGCGGCACGCCGCGCGCCTGAGGCAAGAGCAGCAGGAGCGGCGCGAGCAGCAGCGCGAACGGCGCCAGCAGGATCCAGAGCGGGGTCAGCGGCAGCCACAGGCGCACGACGGTGCGCTTGGGCTCCGCCGGCGTCGGGCTTTCGGTTGGCGCAGCCGCCATCGCGCGCGTCTCAGCCCGCACCGGCGTCGCCTCGATGACGACCGGCTTCGGCGCAGGCTTCGGCGTCGGCCGGGATTGCGCCGGGTTGGCCGGCGCCTCGCGGGCGTCGCGCAGCGCCGAACGCAGCTCCGACTGGAACATCGTCATGCCGCCGGCTCATCGTCCGTTCTCCAGGGCCGCGATGGCGTCTTCCGCGGTGATCTCGCCGCGCGCCAGGGCGTCCAGCACCTCGGTGCGGGCCGGCGCGGGGCTCTCGTCGATGAATTCGAGGCTGGCGGCGATGCGCGTCAGCCGCGCCTTCACCGTCGGGTAGCTGACCCCGAACATCTGCTCCATTTCCTTGATCGAGCCGTGGCTGCGCAGGAAGGCGGCCACGAACACCTGGTCATCGGCCGTCAGGCGCGCCAGCTGCGGCGGCGCGAACGCCCCCTCGATGGCGATATCCTTGCCGGCCAGGCGCACCCGCTCGACCACGAACGGCGCGCCGCCGGTGAGCCGGGTCAGTTCCTGCCAGTCGTTGGGTTCAGGGTGGGTCATCGGTCGAAATCAATTTTCTTGATTCTAGAATTGATATTTTTAAGTCTGAGTGTCAAGTCGCTTTCGAAACACTCGGAACGCGCGGCCATTGGCGGCCATCCACGCCTCAGGTGAACGCGGGGCTGACAGCGCGCTCGGCGGCGTGCGATCTTGAAGGCTGCGAGCCACGGAGACGCGACCATGCCCGACCCGAAGAACCCCCGAGGCCCAACCGGACAAGCCGGAGAAGCCCGCCGAGGAAATCCATCCCGGCCAAGCGTGGCGTGAAGGACGCCGGCGAGATCGTCTCGTCGGCCGCCGGCGAGCTGATCGACGGCCGCATCGCCGACATCACCGACGGCGACCGGTAGCAGGTCTCGAGAGCTTCTGAAGGCGAGCCCTCTCCCGCCGGGGAGGGCTCGCCGCTTCGTCGTCGTGACGCGACGACCTCAGCCGCCGGCGCCCTGGGCGCGGTGGGCGAGCCAGGCCTCGCGGGTCAGCAGCCAGGTGACCTTGATGCCCTCGCCGTAGACGTAGGCCGCGCGGCGTGCGCTCGATGATGGTCGCGCCCTGCTTCTCCTTCACCCGGTGCGAGGCCGACGTTGGCCTCGGCGTTGGTGAGCCACAGGTGCGGCCAGCCGAGTTCGACGAGCGCGTAGTCGGTGACGCGATCGGCCGCCTCGGTCATCAGGCCCCTGGCCCCAGAATTCCGCGTCGAGCCAGAAGCCGCGCTGGTCGCGGCTTCTCGCCGTCGTCTGTCCAGAGGAGATCGGCCGATCAGCGCGTCGTCACCGCCCTTCAGCGTGATCGCCCAGTGGCTCTTCTCGCGCGCCGCCATCTCGCGGCTCATCCGGACCCAGTTGCTCGGCCGCGCCGTCGTCCGGGTAGGGCCACGGCACTTCGGCGTGCAGATATCGCACAATTTCCCATTGCGGGAACCGTCGCTGCACGACGGGCGTGTCGCATCTCGCGCGGCGGGCGCAGGATCAGCCGCCGCGTCTCCAGCACCGGCGTCGGCGGCATCCGCAGATGCTCGGGAAAGGGTTTCTCGGGTTCGGAAGTCATGGTCCGTCTCGTCAGGTTGGGCCGGACGGACGGGACCGGAACGGCGCCAGCCCCGGCCGCATCGGCGGGGCTTCGCGGAGGTGTTTCGCTGCTAGATCGGCAGTGGATCAGCCGCGAGGAACCCGCGCCCCGAAGACGGGCGTTCGAGTTCGACGGGCAACCTGGGCTGGCCGGGCGCAGCATGCGCGCCGCCATAGACGCACGCGGACCGGAACGCAACTTCAGGGGAGGGTCGCCGAAGCGGCGCCGTGGCGAAAACACCACGCTAAATGGTGAACGGGACGAACTCCGGAACCTGTGGCCCCGCTCTTGCGTATTCACACCGGTGACGGGAGGCCGCGCCGGCCCAAGGCTCAGGTGCGTGTCTCGCTCAATCAGGATCGCTGCTCATGTCCGCTAGTCAATTGGTCGTCTTCCCCTCCTCCGGCGAGCCGGAGTCGCCCGCCGACCGGATCCGCCGGCTGCAGAACGAGGCCCGCACGCTTGCGCGCGAGCATATCGAGATGCTGGCCAGCGCCCTCCACGAGGTCGCGCGGCTGTCGGGCGAGATCGCCGACGGCGGGCGAGCTCTATCCGGTGGGCGCGCGCGAGCTGTCACGCCGGCTGACCGAGGATGCGGCAAGCACGCCCTGACGCTCACGGCGATCGTCGACCGGAACTGATCGATCTCGCGGTACGCGAGGTCGTCCACAGGTCCGTGCGCTCCGGCGCCCGCCTGCGGGAAGGCCACATTAGCGTTCCACGCCCAAACGCGCTAAGCTTTGCGCTCGGGGGGTCGTAAGAGTGGAGCGCCATGCGCCTCGCCACCCTCATTGCCGTTGCTGCTCTCGCCGCCGGCGGCCGCCAGCGGCCGGCGGTTGATGCGGCGGCGCTGCGCGCGTCGGGCGACTGGCGGCTCAGCGAGGTCGGCGGCAAGGTCGCCTGCACGCTCACCCTGACGTCGCCAGGCGAGCTTCGCGGGCTTCGAGCTGAAGGCGCCGCTGGCCTGCCGCCGGGCGTTTCCGCCGCTGAGGGCCGTGGCGGCCTGGAGCGCTCGACGACAAGGGCGGCATCGTGCTGGCCGACGCCAACGCCCAGCCGATCGTCACCTTCCCGGCCCAGGCCAAGGAAGCGCAGGGCAAGGGCCCTATCGAGGCCAAGGCGCCGGACGGCCGCACCTGGCGCCTGGAGCTGGTGAAGCCGACCGCCCCCGACGAGCCGATCGAGACCGCGCCGCCCGGCGGCTGAGGGTCCGGCGACCGCCGCCTTCGGCCCGAGCGGTTTCCCGCCGAGGGTTTCGCCGGCGCGCGGCGAGGCGATAAGACCGCCGCATGAGCCAGCGGGAGAGCCCCACCGAAGTCTTCAAGCGCGCGCTGGCCCACGCCGCGCGCTCGCTCGCCGAGCAGCCGGACCTGGAGGTGGTGTTCTCCGGCGACGGGCCCAGCCTCACCGGCCACCGCGCCGTGCTGCCGCATCCGCCGCGCGAGCTCTCCGGCCCGGAGACCACGCCGCATCCGCGGCCTCGCCGACCAGCTCGCGCTGCGCGTCGCCCACCACGACGAGGCCGTCCACGGCCGCGCCCGGCCGAAGTCGATCGAGGGCGCGCAGGTCTATGACGCGCTCGAGCAGGCGCGGATCGAGGCGATCGGCGCCAATGCGCTGGGCGGCGTGCGCGACAACCTGGCGGCGGTCTGGGAGCATGCGATCCAGCGCAAGGGCCTCGACCATCTGGTCGATCCGGCCGCCGCGCCGATGGCCGACATCCTGGCGCTGATGGCCCGCGAGCGGCTGACCGGCGATGCGCCGCCGCCGGCCGCGCGCAGGCGCTGGTCGACGCCTTCCGCGAGCAGATCGAGGCCAAGGCCGGCGCCCGACCTCGACCGGCTGACCGGCAGCATCGAGGACCAGAAGGCCTTCGCCCGCATCGCCCGCGCCATCGTCCGCGACATGGAGCTGGGCGACGACCTCTCCGACGCGCCCGACCAGGACCCGCAGGACGACGAGAGCCAGGACGGCGAGGCCGAGGCCAGCAACGAGGGCGAAGGCGAGGGCGAGGACCAGTCGCCGCAGAGCGCCACGCTGGACGACTCCGAGAAGTCGCACCGCGAGTCCGAGACCGCCGAGAGCACGCTGACCGAGGCCGAGGAGGACGACAACGCCGAGCCCTCCGACGAGGAGCTGGAGACCGGCGACGGCGACCGGCCGGCGCGGCCGGACCTGAAGGACCGCGGCAAGGCCGAGCCCGCCTACAAGGTCTACACCACCCACCACGACGAGATCGTCTCGGCCGAGGAGCTGTGCGACGCCGAGGAGCTGACCCGGCTTCGCGCCTACCTCGACCAGCAGCTGGCCCACCTCTCCAACGTGGTCGCGCGCCTCGCCAACCGCCTGCAGCGGCGCCTGCTGGCGCAGCAGAACCGCACCTGGACGCTTCGACCTCGAGGAGGGGATGCTCGACGTCGCGCGGCTGACCCGGGTCATCGTCGATCCCACCGCGCCGCTGTCGTTCAAGCAGGAGGAGGACACCGAGTTCCGCGACACGGTGGTGACGCTGCTGATCGACAACTCCGGCTCGATGCGCGGGCGGCCGATCATGGTCGCCGCGGTCTGCGCCGACATCCTGGCGCGCACGCTGGAGCGCTGCGGGGTCAAGGTGGAGATCCTCGGCTTCACCACCCGGGCCTGGAAGGGCGGCGCCAGCCGCGACGACTGGCTGAAGAACGGCAAGCCGCCGTCGCCCGGCCGCCTCAACGACCTGCGCCACATCATCTACAAGTCCGCCGACGCGCCCTGGCGGCGGGCGCGCAAGAACCTCGGCCTGATGATGCGCGAGGGCCTGCTGAAGGAGAACATCGACGGCGAGGCGCTGATGTGGGCGCACCAGCGGCTGATCGGCCGGCCCGAGCAGCGGCGCATCCTGATGGTGATCTCCGACGGCGCGCCGGTGGACGATTCCACCCTCTCGGTGAACTCCGGCCACTATCTGGAGCGGCACCTGCGGAAGGTGATCGGCGAGATCGAGGGCAAGAGCCCGGTGGAGCTGATCGCCATCGGCATCGGCCACGACGTCACCCGCTACTATCGCCGCGCCGTGACCATCGTCGACGTCGAGCAGCTGGGCGGCGCGATGACCGAGCAGCTGGCCTCGCTCTTCGAGGAGGAGCCGCGCGTGGTCACCAAGGCGGCCGTCGACCTCTTGAAGGCGCCGCCCGCCGCCGCACGCGCCGCCGCCGAAGCCGACGCCGTCCCGGCCGGTGCGCGAGGCGGCCGACTTGAGGCCAGCCTCGGTCGGCGACTACCGCGAGGCGGCGCGGCGGCGCCTGCCGAAGGTGCTGTTCGACTACATCGACGGCGGCGTCCTACGCCGAGGAGACGCTGGCGGCCAACGTCGCCGACATCCAGGCGCTGAAGCTGCGCCAGCGGGTGCTGCGCGACGTCTCCAAGCTCTCGACCGAGACCGACGCTCTTCGGCCAGACGCTCTCGATGCCGGTGGTGCTCTCGCCGGTGGGCCTGGCCGGCATGTACGCCCGGCGCGGCGAGGCGCAGGCGGCCAGGGCCGCCAAGGCGGCCGGCGTGCCGTTCACCCTCTCGACGGTCGGCGTCTGCACCGCGGCGGAGGTGGCCAAGGCCGCCGCCCAGCCGCCGTGGTTCCAGCTCTACATGATCCGCGACCGCGGCTTCATGGCCGAGGTGCTGGCGCAGCACCGCCGCGCTCGGCTGCCCGGTGCTGGTGTTCACGGTCGACCTGGCCGTGCCGGGCACGCGCTATCGCGACACGCGCAACGGCATGCTGGCCACCACCGCCGCCCAGCGGCTTCAGCCAGGCGCTCGACGGCCTCGCGCATCCCGCCTGGCTCTGGGACGTCCAGCTGAACGGCGGCCCGCACACGCTGGGCACCGTCGCCGAGCGCCGCCAAGGACCTGAAGCGGCTGGTGGAGTTCTTGACCTGGATCGGGCGCAATTTCGACCCGTCGGTCACCTGGGACGACATCGCCTGGGTGCGCGAGCACTGGAAGGGCCCGATCGTGATCAAGGGCGTGCTCGACGTTGCGGATGCGCGCCAGGCCGCCGGCCTCGGCGTCGACGGGATCGTGGTCTCCAACCACGGCGGGCGCCAGCTCGACGGCGCGCCGTCCTCGATCCGCGCGCTGCCGGCGATCGCCCAGGCGGTGGGCGACCGCACGGCCGTGCTGATGGACGGCGGCGTGCGCTCCGGCCTCGACGTGTTGAAGGCGATGGCGAGCGGCGCGCGCGCCTGCCTGATCGGCCGCGCCTGGGCCTTTGCGCTCGGCGCGCGCGGCGAGGCCGGCGTCGCCCACATGCTGCAGATTCTGCGCCAGGAGCTTCGCGTCGCGATGGCGCTCACCGGTTGCATCGATGTAAATTCGGCGAGCGCCGACCTGCTGGCCGATTAGCCCAAGAAGCCATTTTTCGAGGAGGATTTCCATGCAAGAGATCGCCCTGCCGACCCCCGATGGCGACGCCCGCGCCTTCACCTTCAAGCCCGCCGGCGAGGGCCCCTGGCCCGCCGTGATCATCTTCATGGACGCCCCGGCGATCCGCCCGGCGCTCTGGGAAATGGGCGAGCGGCTGGCGCGCGACGGCTACTTCGCGCTGCTGCCTGACCTGTTCTGGCGCGCCGGCTTCTACGCGCCGATCAACGTCAAGGAGGTGTTCGCCGACGAGGCCAAGCGCCGCGAGGCTTTCGGCAAGCTGATGGGCTCGACCAACGCCGAGAAGCAGCTGGTCGACGCCAAAGCCTGCGCTCGACTGGCTGGCCAAGCAGCCCGAGGTGAAGCCGGGCCCGGTCGGCGTCACCGGCTACTGCATGGGCGCCGGCGTGGTGATGCGCGCCGCGGCCGCCTTCCCTGACCGCATCGCCGCCGCCGCTGGATTCCACGGCGGGCGCCTGGCCACCGACGCGCCCGACAGCCCCCACCTCGCGGCCGCGAAGATCAAGGCCAAGGTCTACATCGGCGGCGCGGACGAGGACGCCGGCTTCCCGCCCGAGCAGGCCGATCGCCTGCGCGAGGCGCTGACCGCCGCCGGGGTCGCCAACGAGGTGACGATCTACCCCGGCGCCCGCCACGGCTACACCATGCCGGACCTGCCGGTTTACGACGAGGCCGCCGCCGAACGGCACTGGACCGAGATGCTGAAGCTGTTCGACGAGACCCTGAAGGAAAAGGTGGCGGCGTAGGGGGCTTACTCGCAGCCTTTCACTCCGCTCTCCCCCGCGAAAGCGGGGGCCAAGGCTTTTTCTGCCAGCCTCGCGCCTTCCGATAAAACACCTGGGTCCCCGCTTGCGCGGGGAAGAGCGAAATTATGGTTGCTGCCGCAGACTGACGCCCGCCGCGCTAGGCTCCGCCCATGGACCCCCAACTCGAGGGCGGCTGCGCGTGTGGCACCGTGCGCTACCGCCTCGCCTCCGCGCCGATGTTCGTGAACTGCTGCCACTGCACCTGGTGCCAGCGCGAGACCGGCAGCGCCTTCGTGATCAACGCGATCATCGAGACGGACCGGATTGAGCTGACCAACGGCCAGACCGAGGCCGTCGACACCCCGAGCGAGAGCGGGACGGGGCAGATCATCCACCGCTGCCCGACCTGCCACGTGGCGCTCTGGAGCCACTACGGCGGGCGCACGCGCTCGGCGTTCGTGCGGGCCGGCACGCTGGACCGCAAGGACGTGATCCGCCCCGACGCGCACATCTTCACGCGCTCGAAAGTCCCCTGGGTGGTGCTGCCGGCCGACCAGCCGGCGTTCGAGATCTTCTACGATCTGGAGACCCAGTGGCCGGCCGAGAGCCGCGCGCGGCGTGACGCCCTGATCGCGCGAAGCGCCTGAGGCTGGAGCGCCCAAAGCTGGAGCAAATGGCCGGGGCAGGGCATGTAGGCCCGCATGGCCGAGACGCCCGTCCGTACAGCCGAACCGCCGCGCGAGGTCGAGGTGACCGCCGAGCTCGCCCGCGCGTTGCTCACCGACCAGCACCCGGGCCTCGCCGGCCTGCCGATCGTCCACGTCGAGAACGGCTGGGACAACGTGATGTTCCGGCTCGGCGAGGATCTGGCGCTCCGGATGCCGCGGCGCGCGGCCGGAGGCGCCCTGATCCTCACCGAGCAGCGCTGGCTGCCGCAGATCGCGCCCCGCCTGCCGCTGCCGACGCCCGCGCCGCTGCGTGTCGGCGAGCCGGGCCAAGGCTACCCGTTCCGCTGGAGCGTGGTCCCCTGGCTGGCGGGCGAGCCGTCCGACCGCGCGCCGCCGGGCGGGGACCAGGGCGAGGTGCTGGCGGGCTTCCTCACGGCCCTGCACCAGCCGGCGCCGGCCGATGCGCCGCACAACCCCTATCGCGGCAGCGTCGCGCTCGCGGCCCGCGCCGAGACCTTCGAGCTGCGGCTCGCCGAAGCCGGGCGGGCGCACGGCGCGCTCGAGCCGGCGCTGCGGCGGCTCTGGGACGCGGGGATCGCTGCGCCGATCGATGCGGCGCGCAGCTGGTTCCACGGCGACCTGCACGGCCGCAACGTGCTGGTGAAGGACGGGCGCTTTTCCGGCGTCATCGACTGGGGCGACATGGCGGCGGGCGATCCGGCCTGCGACCTCGCCGCCGTCTGGCTGCTGCTGCCCGACCGCGAGGCGCGGGCCCAAGCGATGGCCGCCTATCCCGCCTCCGAGGCCACCTGGGCCCGCGCCCGCGGCTGGGCGGCGCTGATGACCGTGATGCTGCTCTCGATCACCAACAATCCCCGCATGCCGGCCATGGGTCAGCGCATGATGGGCTGGCTGGCGGCGGGACCCTGATCCTCCGCCGTACGCAGCGCTACGGGTGAGGAGAAAGCGTCCGCGCCAGCTTCTGCGGGGCGTGGCGGCGCCAGGACATCAGGGTCACGCTGCGGACCGTGGCGTCGTCGGCGGCGGAAAGGTCGAGGATGCAGTGGCCCATGCGCCCGAAGCCACCGGGCACGGGCGCCACGGCGTGGCCGCAGGTTTCCAGCAGCATCTCCTGCTCGGCTGGACTCAGCGCCATCGACACCTTGTGCGGCTCCGGCCAGCCCAGCGTCGCGAAGCGCCGGCCGCGCACCAGGAAGGTCGCCAGGCCGTCATGAACGCCCTCGCTCGCCTCCGGCAAGCCGAGCGCCAGCTCGCGGAACGCCTCGGGGCTCAACGCAGCCTGCCGTCAGCGCCGCAGCGGCTTCAGCGGCGGCTCCACGCCGTCCGGCAACGCCACCTCGGCGACGTTCAGCGTCATCGAGACGACGTCGTAATAGCCGCTGACGCCGATCAGCTCGATGACGCCCCGCTCGCCGAGGAGATCCGTCGCTGCCGCGAGCGTGGAGTCGCTGACCCGGCGCGTCGTGCGAAGCTCGGTGCAGAAGTCATAGACCACCGTCTCGTCGGGCTGCATCGACGTTGGCCGGCGGCCCTCGGCGATGTCGGCGGCGATGGCCGGGTCGAGCCCGGCCTCCAGGGCGAGCCGGTGGTGCGCCCACCACTCGAACTGCGCGTCCCAGGCCCGGGCCGTGATCAGGATCGCGAGCTCGTTGAGGCGCGCCGGCACCGACGAGGAGAAGCGGACGAACTCGCCCACCCGCTGCAGCCGGTCCGCCAGCTCGGGGCTGCGCAGCCACGCCTGGAACGGTCCGCGCAGGCCGCCGCGCGGCCCGGCGCGGATGGCGTCGGCAGCCGCGCGCTGCTCGGGGGTCATCGCCTCGGGCGCCAGCGGCGGGAAGCGGGGCGGGCGGTCCGGCATCGGCTCAGTCCTTCCTCCACCAGACGGCCGGGCCATCGATCGGATCGATCCGGGGCGCCAGGCCGCGCGAGTCCAGGAAGTCATGCACGGCCTGGCGGCAGGCGCCCAGGATTCCGTAGTCGTCGATCACCACATAGCCCCCGGGCGAGACGCCGTCATAGAGGTTGGTCAGCGCGTCGAGGGTGGATTCGTACATGTCGCCGTCGAGCCGGATGAGGGCGAACGGGTGGCCCTTCAGCGTCGGCAGGGTGTCCTTGAAGAGGCCCTTGACGAAGACGACCTGGTCGTCGAGCAGCCCGTAGGCCTCGAAGTTGCGCCGGACCTGCGCCTCGGAGACGGCGAGCTCGTCGAAGCGGAAGAGGCCATCGCCGCGGTCGGCGGGATAGCGGTCGGCGTCGGGCCGCGGCAGGCCCTCGAAGCTGTCGGCCACGAAGACGCGCCGGTCGGTGACGCCATACGCGGCCAGCACCGCCCGCATCAGGATGCAGGCGCCGCCGCGCCAGACGCCGGTCTCGATGTAGTCGCCGGGGATTCCTTCGGCGAGCGTCGCCTCCGTCAGCCGGCGCAGGTGCGCCAGCCGCGGGGCGCTGATCATGGTGTGGGCCTTGACCGGCCAGAAGCTGCGCCAGGACCGGGTCTGCCAGGGATGGCGCAGGCGCATCGCCGCGCCGCGCAGCATGGCCTCCAGGCGGGGCTCGCCGTGGATGGCGTTCAGCAGCGCGCGCTCGACAAGGTCGAGATAGCGGCCGCGCAACTGCGCCGCCATCGCCTCGGCGGCGATTGGCATGGCTTCCCCCATGCGCCGGCTTTCGATCCAAGCTCGCAACAAATCAACCCCCCGGACGTCGGCCCGGGGGGTTGGCCAGTCTGTAGCGGATCAGCCGGCGCTAGCAGGCGTAGTAGTAGCGACGGATCGTGTAGCCACCGTAGTAGGGGTCCCAGACCCGCTGCGTGCCGACGCACTGGCCGTAGTAGCCGCCGCCGCCGTAGTAGCCGCCGTAGTACCCGTTGTAGTAGGGACCGTAGCCGTAGCCGTAGTACCCGGGGCTGGCGAGCGCCGCACCGAGGGCCAAACCGCCCAGCGCTGCGGCGCCGTAGCCCCAGCCGCCGCCGTGATAGTGGCCGCCGCCGCCATGCCAGCCGCCGCCGTGGAACCCGCCGCCATGGAAACCGCGCGTCTGGGCCAGCGCCGGCGACGTCGTCGCCACGAGCCCGCCCGCCAAAGTCAAAGCGGCCGCCGCGGCTGCAAGAATCTTGCGCATCTGGAACCTCCTCACGCGCTTCATGTCTCTCCGCAGCTAAACGTGCGGCGCGCGTAAGGGCTCCAAGGCAACTCGATCACAAATTGCCGAGCCCCGGCCCAAAATCCAATCTGAACAATAGCTTAAATCCGTGTTCATATGGGGTTCAGCTCACGCGACGGCAACCACCGCGCGTCCGCGCACCTGGCCCTCGACGATGGCGGCGCCGAGCTTCGGCACGTCGTCGAGCGTCGCGTCGAAGCGCATCGCGGCGAGCTTGGCGAGGTCGAGATCGCGCGCCAGCCGCGCCCAGGCCGCCTCGCGCCTGGCCCTCGGCGCCATGACGGAATCGATCCCGCAGAGCGTCACGCCGCGCAGGATGAACGGCGCGACCGAGCCCGGCAGGTCCATGCCTTGCGCCAGCCCGCAGGCGGCGACCGCGCCGCCGTAGCGGGTCTGGCTGAGCGCATTGGCCAGCGTGTGGCTGCCGACCGCGTCGACGACGCCCGCCCAGCGCTCGCGCCCCAGCGGCCGCGCCGGGCCCGCGAGCTCGGCCCGGTCGATGATGTCCGCGGCCCCGAGGCCAGTCAGATAGTCGCCCTCGCTCGCCTTGCGCCCGGAGGAGGCGACGACGCGGTAGCCGAGCCCCGCCAGCAGCGCGATCGCCACGCTGCCGACGCCGCCGGCCGCGCCGGTGACCAGCACGTCGCCCGCATCGGGCGTCACCCCCTCCCGTTCCAGCGCCATCACGCAGAGCATCGCCGTGTAGCCGGCGGTGCCGATCGCCATCGCGTCGGCGGTGGAGAGGCCGCCCGGCAGCTTCACCAGCCACTCGGCCTTCACGCGCGCCTTGCCGGCGTAGCCGCCCTGGTGGGTCTCGCCGAGTCCCCAGCCGTTCAGGACCACCCGCGCGCCCGGACTGAAGGCCCCGGTCTCCGACCGCTCGACCACGCCGGCGAAGTCGATGCCGGGCGTCATCGGCCAGACCCGCACCACCGGCGCCTTGCCGGTCAAAGCGAGGCCGTCCTTGTAGTTCACCGTCGAGTACTCGACGCGCACCGTCACGTCGCCTTCGCCCAGGTCCGCCTCGGTGAGGTCGACGAACTGCGTCTCCTGCCCGGCGTCGGTCTTGAAGAGGCGGATGGCGCGGAAGGTGTCGGTCATGGCGGTCTCCTGATCGTGTCCTTCTCCCCTTGCGGGAGAAGGTGTCGGGCGCAGCCCGACGGATGAGGGGTCGCGCGGCCTGAGGAGATTAGCTGTAGGCGGAAGGCTAGCCCCTAGCCGCCCGTCGACCCCTCATCCGGCGCTCCGCGCCACCTTCTCCCGCAAGGGGAGAAGGATTGCTAGCCCTGCCCGAACCGCTCCTTGCGGCGGCCCTTTACGGCGAGGTCCACGCTGATCAGGCGGCGCTCGCCTTCCATGCGCATGTTGTTGCCGGGCATGTGCATCATCGCCTGGTAGTCGCCGAGGCTGTCCTCGACGGCGTTGGTGAAGCCCTGCGCGTCCTGGGCCTTGTTCATCTGGATCTTGGCCATGCGCAGCGTCTCTGGGCTGTTCTCGGCGACGCGGCGCGCCCAGGCGAAGGTCTCGCGCTCCAGGTCGTCCGCCGCCAGCACCCGGTTCACCAGGCCGAGCCGCTCGGCTTCGGCCGCGCCGATGAAGCGGCTCTCGAACACCAACTCCTTGGCTTTGCGGATCCCGATGTCCCAGGGGATGGTGTTGTACTCGACATAGCCGCCGAGGAATTCGGCGCTCTCGGCGGCGAAGATCACGTCCATCGCCGCCGCCAGCATCCAGCCGGCGTAGATGCAGTAGCCCTCCACCATCGCCACCGTGGGCTTGGGGAAGTTCCGCCATTTCAGCAGCAGGTCGAGGTTGTACTTCTTGAACTGGTCGTAGGTCTGAATGCCGGGCTTGGCGCCCAGCGCGCGGCGGTACTCCAGCCCGTCCGGCGTGCCGAGGTCGTGGCCGGTGGAGAAGACGCCGCCCGAGCCACGCACCAGCACCACGCGCACCTCCTCGTCGGCGCGCGCCAGATCGAAGGCGGCGTCGATCTCGTCGAGCATCCGGTAGCTCTGGGCGTTGCGGTACTGCGGCCGGTTCAGCGTGACGACGCCGACCGGCCCGTCGCTCGCGTAGATGATGTCCCGAAAATCCATTGGGAACGCCATCGCCCCTCCTTGGAGCCGGGGTCAGCGCAGGACCACCCGCACCGTGTCCCCGTGCGTCTCGACGTGGCGCATCACCGCCATCCGCCCGCCGCCGCCGACCGGCGCGGCCACCGTGATCACGTACCAGCCCCCGTCCGGCAGGCCGACGAACGAGAAGTGGCCGGCGGCGTTGCACACCGCGCGCCGGGCGTACTTCGCATAGTCGTTGCTCTCGGCGGGGGTGCGGGCGCGCACGTCCTCGACCGGCACCGCGGAGGACGTGGCGGACAGATAGAGCATCCGCATCCGCGCGCGGCTCCAGGGCGGTCTCCGGCGTCAGCACCACGTCCTGGCAGGTGTAGCGGGCGGCCGGCGCCCTTGTAGGCCAGCACGCCGACAATCTGGCCGTCCCCGCCGGCGGTCGACCAGGCGAAGTCGGAATCGCGGAACCCGCCGGCGCTCGGCGGCGGCGGTGGCGGCGGCGCATAGGCGGGAACCGGCGCGGGCGGTCCCATCGGGGGCCCTCCCTGGCAGGCAGCCAGCGCCGAGAGGGCCAAAACTACGCCGACGATCTTCCACATGGGCTTTGTGTCCCCATCACCCCCACGCGGAGGCAAAGGTCAACGCGCCCCGCATGTCAACTCTCGAATCCGCTTGGCGAGGGCGACCCTTAACGGCGATAAGCAATCGACGAGCCGGCCGGGGCGCGGCCGCCACGAACGACTTTAGGGAGATGTAACGATGAAGGCAGCCGTTCTGCGCGAGGTGGGCAAGCCGCTCCAGATCGAGGACGTCCAGATCGGCAAGCCGGGTCCGCACGAGGTGCTGATCCGCACCGCCGCCGCCGGCGTCTGCCACTCCGACGTCCACTTCTTCGAAGGCTCCTACCCCTACCCGCTGCCGACCGTGCTGGGCCACGAGAGCGCCGGCGTCGTCGAGGAGGTGGGCTCCGAGGTGCGCACGGTGAAGGTGGGCGACCACGTGATCACCTGCCTGTCGGCCTTCTGCGGCCACTGCGAGCACTGCCTCACCGGCCACATGTCGCTGTGCCAGAGCCCCGAAGTGCGCCGCGAGCAGTCGGACGCGCCCAGGCTGACCCAGAACGGCGGCCCGATGCAGCAATTCCTGAACCTGTCGTCGTTCGCCGAGCAGATGCTGATCCACGAGCATGCCTGCGTCGCGATCCGCAAGGACATGCCGCTCGACCGCGCCTGCCTGATCGGCTGCGGCGTGATGACCGGCGTCGGCGCGGCGATCCACACCTCGAGCGTGCGTCCCGGCGAGACGGTGGCGGTGATCGGCTGCGGCGGCGTCGGCCTGGCGGCCATCAACGGCGCGTCGATCGCCGGCGCCGGCCGGATCATCGCGATCGACCTTTCGCCCGGCAAGGACAACATGGCCCGTCAGTTCGGCGCCACCGACTTCATCTGCGCGGCGGACGGCGATCCGGTCGACGCAGGTGATGCAGATGACCGGCGGCGGCGTGCACCACTCGTTCGAGGCGATCGGCCTCGGCAAGACCGCCGAGCAGGCCTTCAACATGCTGCGCCGCGGCGGCACCGCCAACGTGATCGGCATGATCCCGATCGGCCAGACCGTCACCCTGATGGGCGCGGCCTTCCTCGGCGAGAAGCGCATCCAGGGCTCGCTGATGGGCTCCAACCGCTTCCCGGTCGACATGCCGCGGCTGGTCGACTTCTACCTCTCCGGCAAGCTGAAGCTCGACGACATGATCAGCCGCCGCATCAAGCTGGAGGACGTCAACGAGGCCTTCACCGAGATGAAGCAGGGCCAGATCGCCCGCTCGGTGATCGTCTTCGACGCGTAAGGACCCGCGTGCGCCGTCGTGGCGCTCGCTCTTCACGCGAGCGCCGACGGCTGGTCGACGGCTAGGGCTCATCGACGAGCGGACTGTCGTCTCGCAGCTTTCCCTTGCCCGGAGTTCGACGCCGTCGTTAGGGTCGCCAATGGGCGGGGGCCGTCAACGCGTGACCGAGGGTTTGTCTTCCGGGCCGGGCCGCGGACGGCCCGCCGGGGCTTGCGGGCCCTGGTCCCCCAACGGGGGCGCCTGAGCCAAGCATGGTCGACGTCTTCGTCTCCTACTCCTCCCAGGATCGAGAGCGCGTGCGCGACCTCGTCGGCGAGATCGAGGCGATCGGCTATTCGGTCTGGTGGGACCGCGAGATCGGCGCGGGCGCGACCTTCGACCGGGAGATCGAGAAGGCCATCGACGAGGCCAGCTGCATCGTCGTGGTCTGGTCGAAGAACTCGGTGGAATCCGAGTGGGTGCGCACCGAGGCGCACGAGGGCCTGACCAAGGGCAACCTGGTTCCGGTGGCCATCGAGACGGTGAAGCCGCCGCTGGCCTTCCGGATGATCCAGACCATCGACGTCGCCGCCCCGGACGCCACGGCCAGCCTGGTCAGCGCCATCGCCAAGCTGCTGCCGGTTCCGTCGGCCGGCGACGGCCTGCCCTGCGTCGGCCGCGCGCGGGAGTTCGCGCGCATCGGCGAGGCCGTCGACCGGGCGAGGCGCGGGGAGGGCGCCCTGATGCTGTTTTCCGGCGAGGCTGGCGTAGGCAAGACCCGCATGACGCTGGAGGCCGAGCGCATCGCGCGGGCGGCCGAGATGCTGGTCCTGCGCGGCCATTGCTCGGACGCCGAGTCCGCGCCGCCTTACCAGCCGCTGCTGGAGCAGATCGAGCGGCTCGCCCGGCTGGTCGGACCCGAGGCGATGCGCGAGCGCATGGGCGAGAACGCCACCGAGCTCAGCAAGCTGATGCCGGAGCTGAACCAGCGCTACGCCGACATCCCGCCCTATCCGACGCTGCCGCCGGAGCAGGAGCGGCGCTACCTGCTGCACGGGGTGGCGGAGTTCGTCGCGCGGGGCGCGACCCAGCAACCCCTGATGCTGGTGTTCGAGGACCTGCATTGGGCGGACAAGTCCACGTCCATCCTGTTGCGCTATCTCGCCGAGCGCCTGAAGGCCGAGCCGGTGCTGCTGGTCGGCGCCTATCGCGACACCGAGCTCGAGCCCGGCGGCCCGTTCGGCCGGGTGCTGCAGGAGCTGACGCGCGAGCGCCTCGTCGAGGATCTGCGCCTGAGGCGCCTGCAGCGCCCGGACATCGTCGAGATGCTGGTCCGTCAGTACGGATCGGAGCCCCCGGCGGCGTTGGTCGAGCTGATCTTCTCGGAGACCGAGGGCAATCCGTTCTTCATCGAGGAGGTGCTGGGGCACCTCAGAGAAACCGGCAAGCTGCTCACCGACGCGGGCAAGTTCTGCGAGCAGGTCGAGATATCGGACACCGAGGTCGCCCGGGGCGTGCGGCTGATCATCGAGGACCGCCTCGGCCGGGCCGGCGAGCTCTGCCAGGAGATCCTCACCGTGGCGGCAGTGGCCGGCCGCGCCTTCTCGTTCGACCTGCTGGTCAAGGCCGCCACCCGGCACGACGAGGACGACGTGCTCGACGCCATCGAGGAGGCCGAGAAGAAGAAGCTGATCGAGGACGTCTCCAAGGACCGGGTGGCCCGCTACCGCTTCGTCCACGAGCAGATCCGCCAGACCCTGCTGGCGGGCCTGTCGTTGCCGCGCCGCCAGCGCCTCCACCTGCGCATCGCCGACGCCCTCGAGACCCTCCACGCGGGCGAGGCGGAGAAGCTCGCCGGCGAGATCGGCCATCACCTCTATCAGGCGGGCGCCGCCGCCGACCCCGCCCGCACCGCCCACCATCTTGGCGCCGCCGGCGCGCGGGCGATGGCGGCGCTGGCTTTCGAGGACGCGCTGCGCCTCTTCGACCTGGCGGTCACGGTGATCGCCGACGGCGACGCCGAAACCCTCGCCAAACTCCAGGGCCTGCGCTCGGACGCCCTGCGCGGCGCCGAGCGCATACCGGAGTCGCTGCAGGCGCTGACGCTGGCGGTGGCCGTGGCGCAGTCCCAGGAGATCAAGGACGACCTCACGCTGCAGCGCTGCCGAATGCTCTTGGACATCTGGCGCGGCGACGAGGCGGTGGCCGACCTGGAGCAGCTCTTGAAGCGCGCCCACGACGGCGGCGACGCGGTCCGCGAGTTCGAGGTCCAGCGAGTGATCTCGCGGGCCTACTACGTGATGTCGCTCGACCACCAGGGCTACGCCGACAAGTGCAAGGAAGCCTACGAGCGGACCATCGAGCTGGCGCGGGCGCAGGGCGCCCGAAAGGCGCTCGGGACCGCGCTGCTTGCCACCGCCCAACTGGTGGACTACTGGCCCGGCTATCGCCCTCAGGCGGTGGCCAATATCGAAGAGGCCCGGGTCATCGCCGAGGAGACCGGCGACGAAGAACTGCAGCTCGATGTGGAGAGCGGGCGGACCTCGGTCTTCGGCCAGACGCTGGACGACGCCGAAGCGCACCTGCAACGCCTGGTCGCGCGCCGCGACCCGATCCGGCTGAACGCGCACTACTTCCGCATGATGTGGTTCACGCTGGGGTCGGGCAAGCCCGAGCGCTGCGTCGAGATCGCCGACGCGGGGATCGAGCTCGCCTACCGGATCGGCACGCTGCCGGTGCAGTACCCCACCATCAAGGCGCTGGCGCTGATGGAGCTCGGCCGGTTCGGCGACGCCTGGGCGGCGCTGGACGCGGAGATCGCCGACGTGGCGCACCGGTTCGGCGCGGCGCTCGCCGACCTCGGCCGGCTGCAATACGAGATCCATGTCGGCGACCACGAGGCGGCGCTGGCGCGCGCGCCGACCGTGATCTCCGAGTCCCACGCGCTGGTGCGGGCCTGGATGCTGCGCTGGATCACCAGCGCGCTCGCCAGCTTCGCCCCGCTGTTCGTGGGCGAGAGCGCGGTTCTGGACCAGATCGACGCCCTCGTCGCCGACACCGGCTCACCGTCGATCGCCATCGACCGGGCGGCGCTGGCGCTCGGCCGTGGTGACGCCGCCGCGGCCCGTGTGGCGCTCGCGGCGGCGGGGAACGATCGCGGCGGTCCGACCCTCAACGTCGGGCTGGCCACCTTGCAGCTCACCGCCGATGTCGAGGCGGCCGAAGGCAAGTGGGCGCCGGCGCGGGAGGCGATCGTCGCGGCGGTCCAAATGGCGCGGGAGCGGCATTCGCGGAACCAACTCTGGCGGCTGCTCGGCCGGCAGGCGCTGATCGAGGCGTCGCTGGGCCTGAACGAGACCGCGGAGAAGACCCACGCCGAGGCTGCGGCGCTGCTCGCGGAGCTTGGCGCGACGGTTCCGGATCAGCGGCATCGCGCGGCCCTGCTGCAGGGACGGCTCGCCGAGCGGCTGGGCCTGGCGAGCTAAAGGGGGAACGGCTCAACATGGCGATCGAAGTCCACGGCTTCTGCGATCCGCGCTTCGAGCCGCTGAAGGCGGCGTTCGTCGCGAATTTCGAGGCCGACCTGGAGCTCGGCGCCTCGATCGCGGCGACCTGGCGCGGCGAGCCGGTGGTCGACCTCTGGGCCGGCTGGGCCGACGTCGCCAAGACGCGCCCCTGGGAGCGCGACACCCTGGTTCCGATCTTCTCGACCACCAAGATGATGGTCACCTTGTGTGTGCTGATGCTGGTCGACCAGGGCCGGATCGACCTCGACGCGACGATCGCCGCCTACTGGCCGGAGTTCGCGGCCGGCGGCAAGGAAGCCGTGACCGTACGCGATTTCTTCACCCACCAGGCCGGCGCGCCCGGCTTCACGCCGCCGGTGTCGACCTCGATCTTCCTGGATTGGGAGGCGTCGGCGGCACGCCTTGCGGCCGAGGAGCACTGGTTCGGCGGCGAGCGGCGGGTGATCTACCACGGCGGCACCTACGGCCTGATCGGCGGCGAGCTGATCCGGCGTGTGGACGGCCGCCTGCCGGCGCAGTTCTTCCGCGAGGAAGTCGCTGCGCCGGCCGGCCTCGACTTTCACTTCGGCCTCGCCGAGGTTCCCGACCCAAGCCGTGTTGCCGAGCTTCTTCGGTCCGCGGCGGCGCCAGGCCCTCAGCCCGAGGGCCTCCTCGCCCGGGTTGTCGGTTCGTACCTCCCTGTGGAAGGCCTCAGGCCGGTAATGACGATGAACCCCAGCAACAACGGTCTCGCCAACGCCCGCGCCATCGCCCGCGGCAACACGATCTTCGCGGGCGGCGGCGTGCTCGACGGGAGGCGCTATCTGTCGTCGGCCATGGTCGACGAGGCGTACCGCGAGCAGGCTTACGGCCAGTGCCCGTACCTCGGGTGGATGCGGCTCGGCCTTGGCTTCGGGCTCGACGGCCGCGGCTTCAACTATCCGTCCCCCGACGGCTACGGATGGGGCGGCGCCGGCGGCTCCTGCGGTTGGATGGACACGCGCATCGGCTATAGTTTCGGCTACGCGCCGAACAACTTCGGCGGGCTCCCAAACCTGGACAACCGCAACGACCGCCTGAAGACCGCGATGAGGGCGATAGCGGCGGACCTCTCGTCGTGACCGCCGTGGATGCGATGACGATCGAGATCCACGGCTTCTGCGAGGATCGGTTCGCGCCGCTGAGGGACGCCTTCGTCGGCAACTTCGAGGCCGGCCGCGAGCTCGGCGCGTCGCTGGCGCTGACCTGGCAAGGCAGCCTGGTGGTCGACCTCTGGGGCGGCTGGGCCGATCCCGAGCGGACCATGCCCTGGCGAAAAGACACGCTGGTTCACGTGGCCTCGACCACCAAGACGCCGCTGATCATCTCGGCGTTGATGCTGGTCGATCGCGGCCTCATCGACCTCGACGCCCCGGTGGCGCGCTACTGGCCGGAGTTCGGGCAAGGCGGCAAGCAGGCGGTCACCGTCCGCCACGCCTTCACCCACCAGGCCGGCGTGCCGGGCCTCGACCCGCCCGCCACGCCCGAGGACGTCGCCAACTGGGAGGCAACGGCGCGCCGCCTGGCCGCCGAGCCTCACTGGTTCGGCGGCGAGCGTCGCGTGATGTACCACGTCACGACCTACGGCTTTCTGCTGGGTGAGCTGATCCGCAGGGTCGATGGGCGCGGTCCGGCGAGGTTCTTCCGCGAGGAGATCCAGTCGCGCTGCGGCGCCGACTTCCACATGGGGCTGACGTCGGAGTCCGACATGGGGCGCGTGGCGAGTGTCCAGGACCTGGCGCCGCCGGCGCCGCCGACCGATGACTTCGTGTTGCGGATGGTTCGTTCTTTCCCTCCGAGGGACATGACGCCTTGGGAGCGCGCCTCCCGCGAGCTTCCCGCCGCCGTCGGTTTCGGCAACGGCCGCTCGATCGCGCGGATGTGCGCCATCATGGCCCTGGGTGGCGAGCTCGACGGGGTGCGCTACATGTCGCCAGCGATGGTCGAGGAGGCAAGCCGCGAACAGGTGTTCGGCGTGTGCCCCTACCTCGGCCCGCTGCGTCTGGGGCTCGGCTTCGGCCTGTACAGCGAGTTCTTTCCGGCGGTGTCGCCGACCGCCTTCCACTGGGGCGGCTATGGCGGGTCTTGGGCGCTGATGGACACCAAGACTGGCGTCAGCCTCGGTTACGCGCCGAACAACTTCGTCACCGACCCCGTGGCCGTCGGCCCGCGCCAGCAGGCATTTTCCGATGCGCTGGAGCGAATACTTCCAGACCTCGCGGCCGCGGAGGGCGCCGAATGACCATCGAGATTCACGGCTTCTGCGAGGATCGGTTCGCGACGCTGAAGGACGCCTTCGTCGGCAACTTCGAGGCGGGCCGGGAGCTCGGCGCGTCGCTGGCGGTCACCTGGCAGGGCCGTATGGTGGTCGACCTCTGGGGCGGCTGGGCGGACCTGGAGATGACGCGGCCGTGGCAGGAGGACACCATCGTCCCGGTCGCCTCGACCACCAAAGTCATGGCGACGCTCGTCGGGCTGATGATGGTCGACCGCGGCCTGATCGAGCTGGATGCGCCGGTCGCCCGCTATTGGCCGGAGTTCGCCGAGGGCGGGAAAGCGGCCGTCACCATCCGCGAGACCCTCTCGCACCAGACCGGCGCGCCGGGGTTCGCCACCCCGATCAGCTTCGAGACGCTGTGCGACCTGGACGCGCTGACCGCCCGGCACGCAGCCGAGCCGCACTGGTTCGACGGGCGCCGGCAGGTGATCTACCACGGCCAGACCTTCGGCCTGCCGTTCAGCGTCATCGCGCGCCGCCACGAGGGGCGCGCCTTGTCTCAGCTGTTTCGCGAGGAGTTCGCCGAGAAGGCCGGCGCGGACTTCCACATTGGGCTCACTTCGAAGTCGGAGCTCCCGCGCGTGGCTCGGGTTCGCCCGCCCGTGCGGCGCGGCGCTCCCCCATCCGGGTCCCTGCTGGAGAAGTTGCTGCGCTCGATGGAGGGTCCCTTTGAGCCCGAAACCTGGCCGTATCAGTCGACCGAGCTGCCGGCCGCCAACGGCATCGGCAATGCGCGCTCGATCGCCCGCCTCTGCGCCATCGTGGCCATGGGAGGCGAGCTCGACGGGGTCCGCTATCTCTCGGCCGACATCGTCGAAGAGGCGATGCGCGAGCAGGGCTACAGCCAATGCCCCTACCTGGGGTGGGCCCGCTTCGGCCTTGGCTTCGGGATGAACAGCGCCGGCTTCAAATATCCCTCGCCGACCACCGTCGGCTGGGGCGGGACGGGTGGCTCGTGGGCGATCATGGACCCCAAGGCCGGCGTCAGCCTGGGCTACACGCCGAACGACTTCAGCATCGAGCCAAACGGGGTCATCGACCCGCGCCAGGGCCCGATCGGCAAGGCGCTCTACAAGCTGCTGCCCACGCTCTGACGGGCGGTTCCGCCCGCGTCCCACGCATCTCCCGTTTGCGGACTGTACGCGCCCGCCGCTAGCTGCTTCAGTGGTTACCAACGATAAGGTGGGAGGAACGCCATGAAGGCCGCGGTGCTGCGTGAGGTCGGCCAGCCGCTCTCCATCGAGGAGGTGGAGGTCCGCAAGCCGGGGCCGCGGGAGGTGCTGATCCGCACCGCGGCGGCCGGGGTCTGCCACTCCGACCTGCATTTCGTCGAGGGCAAGTATCCGGCCCAGATGCCGATGATCCTCGGCCACGAGAGCGCCGGCGTGGTCGAAGAGGTGGGCGAGGACGTGCGCTCGGTGAAGGTGGGCGACCACGTGATCACCTGCCTCTCTGTGTTCTGCGGCCACTGCGAGGACTGCCTTTCCGGCCACATGTCGCTCTGCCGCAATCCCGAGGTGCGCGAGGCGGCGACCCCGAGGCTCACTCAGGCCGCCGGGCCGGTGCGCCAGTTCGCCAACCTGGGCTCGTTCGCCGAGAAGATCCTGACCCACGAGCACGCCTGCGTCGCGGTCCGCAAGGACATGCCGCTCGACCGCGCCGCGCTGATCGGCTGCGGGGTGACGACCGGCGTCGGCGCGGTGATCCACACCTCCAAGGTGCGGCCCGGCGAGACCGTCGCGGTGATCGGCTGCGGCGGCGTGGGGCTGGCGGCGATCAACGGCGCGGCGATCGCCGGCGCGGGGCGGATCATCGCTATCGACGCCCAGGGGTCGAAGGACAACATGGTCCGTCAGTTCGGCGCCACCGACTTCATCGACGCCTCGAAGGACGACCCGGTCGCCAAGGTGATGGAGCTGACCGGCGGCGGCGTGCATCACAGCTTCGAGGCGATCGGGCTCGCCAAGACCGCCGAGCAGGCCTTCAACATGCTGCGCCGCGGCGGCACGGCCAACATCATCGGCATGATCCCGGCCGGCCAGACCATCTCGCTGATGGGCGCGGCGTTCCTGGGCGAGAAGCGCATCCAGGGCTCGTCGATGGGCTCCAACCGCTTCCCGATCGACATGCCGCGCTACATCGATTTCTACCTCGCCGGCAAGCTGAAGCTCGACGAGATGATCAGCCGGCGGATCAGGCTGGAGGACGTCAACGACGCCTTCGCCGAGATGAAGACCGGCCAGATCGCCCGCTCGGTGATCGTCTTCGACGCGTAAGGGACGCCAGGTGCAATGAAGTCGCTTGAGGGCAGGGTCGCGGTCGTCACGGGGGCGGCGAGCGGCATCGGGCTCGGGATGACCGATGCCTTCGCCAGCCGCGGCATGAAGGTCGCGATGGCCGATGTCGAGCGGGACGCCCTCGAGCGCGAGGCGGGTCGGCTGACCCGCGCCAACTTCGAGGTCGCGCCGTTCGTGGTCGACGTTTCCTCGTTCGAGGCGGTCGACAAGCTCGCCAACGAAGCCGAAGCCCGGTTCGGCAAGATCCACGTGGTCTGCAACAACGCCGGCGTCTCCGGCGGCGGGGGCCCAAGGCCGATCTGGGCGCAGTCGCAGAAAGACTGGGACTGGGTGATGGGCGTCAACTTCTGGGGCGTCGTGAACGGCCTTCGGGCCTTCGTCCCGCGCATCATCGCCCACGGCGAGGAAGGCCACGTCGTCAACACCGCCTCGATCCTCGGGCTCACCACCGGCGCCGGCTCGATCTACGGCGTCTCCAAGCACGCGGTGGCGCGGCTCACCGAGGGCCTCTTCCACGACCTGAAGGCCGCGGGCGCCAACGTCGGCGTGACGCTGCTCTGCCCCGGCATGATCGCCACCAACATCATCACCTCGGCCCGCAACCGCCCGGACGCGCTGACCGACGCTTCCGATCAGCCCGACGAGACGCGGCGCGCGGCGATCGCGGCGATGGACGCGCGCTTCAAGGAAGGCGGCATGGCGCCGCGCGAGGTGGGCGAGAAGGTCGCCCAGGCCATCCTCGACGATCAGTTCTATCTCCTCACCCATGCGGAGAACATGGAGGGGGTCAAACGCCGTTTCGAAGATATATTTCACCTGCGCGAGCCATCCCCGCCGCGCTCATTGCTAGGGTCGTGACCCGCTTCGCGGGCCCGACCGCCGATTTGTTCGAAGGACGCATGTCATGAAGCTCGTCTATTCCAAGGAAGAGATCCTTTCCGACCATCCGTTCGCGCGGCTGAACACCTTCGGGCCCAAGCGCCTGCACGGCGGCTACGCGGCGGACGGGACCTACATCTCGCCGCGCACGCTTGGCCGCTGGCCGGCGATCCACGCCTGGCAGGCGAGCCTGAAGGCCAAGGGCGCCGAGCTGATCGACGCCTCGACGCGCCTCCTGCACGCCCCGCACTTCCCGAACCTGCCGCAGATGAAGCTGCTTCTGAAGGCGGGCGTCACGCTGCCGCTCTGGAACTCGCTGACCACGACAGGAATCATCGAGGGCCGCGGCAAGATGCTGGCCGGCATCACCGCGCCGGACTTCCAGGCGCTGGTCGAGGAGGACATCTCCGAGACCGCCACCGCGCACCTGAACAAAGGCCTCTTCGTCGCGCACGGGCTCGACGAGGGCGGCGACGGCGTCAGCGACGTCGGGGCGCATGATCAGATGTGGTACGTGGTCCGCGACCTGGCGCTGGGCGAGAACCTGCACCCGATCCCGACCATTCCCGAGCGCGGCGGCCGGCCGGGCGCCGACGGGCGTGAGATGCCGCAGGTCCCCATGCCGGTCGAGATGCTGATCAAGCAGCTGATGAACGTGCTGATGATCGAGATCCGCGCAGAGCGCGGGTTCGAGTTCAACAAGGCGCTGATGAGCGATCCGGACGCGTTCCCCGCACGGCGCGACCAGGCCCGGCAGGCCGCGACCATCGTCGGCCAGATCCAGCAGGACGAGGCGCCGCACGTCGCCTACCTGCAGCTCTTCATCTCGGAGCTCCGGGCCTTCCACTTCAAGACGCCGGCGGGCTCGGTCGAGGGCAGGACCTTCATCGATCCGGTCTGGGCGAAGATCGTCGCCTGGAACTCCGACAACGTGCCGCGCACCCAGCGCGAGGCGACGCGCGAGATGATCGAGGCGCTGTTGAAGGCTCGTCCCAACGGGGCGGCGCTGCTCCGCGAGTTCGACGCGCTCGCCGATGCGCCCGAAAGCCCTGGGGTGGAGGCCGCGGCGTGAAGTTCGGCCTCTTCTACGAGCTGCAGCTTCCCAAGCCCGCCGACCGCGACCAGTGGGGCCCGGACGCCGAGCGGCGCATCTACCACGACATGCTCGAGCAGGTGGCGCTCGCCAATTCCCTGGGCTTCGACTACGTCTTCGAGGTCGAGCACCACTTCCTGGAGGAATACTCCCACTCCTCGGCGCCCGAGCTGATGATGGCGGCGCTCTCGCAGCGCACCAAGCACATCCGGCTCGGCCACGGCATCGTCTTGACGCCGCCCGCCTACAACCACCCGGCCCGCGTCGCCGAGCGGATATCCGCGCTCGACATCCTCTCCAACGGCCGGGTCGAGTTCGGCTCCGGCGAGAGCGCCTCGGACATGGAGCTCGGCGGCTTCCGCGTCGAGCGGCGCATGAAGAAGGCGATGTGGGAGGAGGCGACCCGCGAGATCGCCAACATGATGGTCTCGACCCCCTACGAAGGCTTCGAGGGCGAGTTCTTCACGATGCCGGCCCGCAACGTGGTGCCCAAGCCGCTGCAGAAGCCGCATCCGCCGCTCTGGGTGGCGGCCTCGCGGCGCGAGACCACCATGGTGGCGGCGAGGCTCGGCATGGGCTCGCTCGGCTTCGGCTTCGAGACGCCGGAGGAGCTCGGCGAGCGGGCGCTGGAATACTATCGGCTGGTGCGCGAGGAGCTGATGCCGATCGGCCACGCCATCAACCCGGCGCTGGCGGTGCTGAACACCTTCATGATGGCCGACAGCGACGAGGAGGCCATGCGCCGCAGCGCCAACGGCCCGGCCTTCTTCTCCTACTCGCTGGGCTACTACTACAACCCCGCAGTGGGCGGCCGGCACCAGCCGGGCGGCTCCAACGTCTACCGCGACTTCCTGGCCCGCTCGGGCGAGACGGCCGAGGTGCAGGCGCAGCGCGGCGGGTTCCTCACCGCCGCCGAGATCGCCAGCGGCGAGCCGGGCGACGAGATCCAGAAGGCGCTCTATCGCGCCGCCCGCTCCGGCAACGCGATCGGCACGACGGAGACGCTCCGGAAGACGCTCTCGAAGTACGAGGAACAGAACCTCGACGTGATGATCTTCGTCGCCCAGTGCGGCGACCGTCGCCACGAGGACATCATGGAGTCGATCGAGCGCTTCGGCAAAGAGCTGCTGCCGGAGTTCAAGGAACGGCACGAGACCAAGCACAAGGCCTGGCGCGCCGACCAGCTGAAGGGCGTCGACGCCGTGATCAACTCGTCGGTCTGATGGCCAAGGCGTCGGACATCCAGAACGCGGAGCTGCGGGCCAAGGTCGAGGCGGCGTTCGCGGCCATGCGCGCCGGCAAGGGCGCCGATGCGGTGCGCGCCGCGGCCGACGCCTACCTCGCCTTCATCGAACTGCATCCCGAGGTGAAAGGCGAGACCATCGCCATGCGCGGCCGGTCGATCTCGCGCCTGATGCGCTGGCCGGCGCTGGGCGCGAACATGGACGCGGACTCGGTGCGCGCCGGCAAGCCGCAGATCGCCTTCGAGCGCGAGCGCTTCTCGGTCAGCGAAGCGATGACCTACTACCAGTTCGTGCTGGACGAGATCCTCGCGAAGGAGAAGGCGGGCGGAGCTTCGAGTCCCCCACCATAATCCGCTCTTCCCCGCGAAAGCGGGGATTGGGTCGGTTCGCGATCGCCCTCGCGCCCTGAGCCGCCTTGTGCGAGAGAGCGCGTCTTCATTCGTCCATTTTCAGATCAGGGACTGACCGCCGTGAAATACCGCAGGCTGGGCGCCAGCGACCTCGAGGTCTCGGAAATCTCGCTCGGCTCGTGGCTGACCTATGGGGTCGGCGTCGAGCGCGACAAGGCCAAGGCCTGCGTCGACAAGGCCTTCGACCTCGGCATCAACTTCATCGACACCGCCAACGTCTACGGCCGCGGCGCCGCCGAGAGCGTGCTGGGCGAGCTGCTGGCCGGCCGGCCGCGCGATTCCTACGTGCTGGCGACCAAGGTGTTCGGCCAGATGAGCGATGTCGACCAGGGCCTCTCGCGCGCCCAGATCCTCAAGCAGATCGACGCCTCGCTGCAGCGCCTGAAGGTCGATCACGTCGACCTTTACCAGTGCCACCGCTACGACACGGCGACGCCGCTCGAAGAGACGATGGCGGCGCTGACCGAGGTGGTGAAGGCGGGCAAGGCGCGCTGGATCGGCTTCTCGGAATGGGCGCCGGCGCAGATCGAGGCGGCGTTCGCGCTGAAGGGCGTCGAGCGCTTCGTCTCCAGCCAGCCGCAGTACTCGCTGCTCTGGCGCCGGCCCGAGGCCAAGGTGATCCCGCTGTGCGCCGCCAACGGCGTCTCGCAGATCGTCTGGTCGCCGCTGGCGCAGGGCGTGCTCTCCGGCAAGTACCAGCCCGGCGCGGCGCCGCCGGGCGGGTCGCGGGCGACCAGCGATCAGATGGGCGGCGCGATGCAGAACTGGCTGCGTCCCGACATCCTGGCGCGCGTGCAGGACCTGAAGCCGATCGCCGCCAGGGCCGGCTGCAGCCTCACCCAGTTCTCGCTCGCCTGGGTGCTGCGCGAGCCGAACGTCGCCTCCGCCATCGTCGGCGCCAGCCGCCCCGAGCAACTGGAGGAGAATGCCGGCGCTTCGGGCCTGGCCATCGACCCGGCCCTGTTCCGCGAAGCCGAGGACATCGTCGCCGCCCTGGAGCGGGCGCGGTAGGCCAAGCCGCGACCTCGCTCATCGACCACGAAAAACACGAAAAGCACGAACGATTACAGTGTCATCCCGGAAGCTCGCGGCAGCGAGCTGTCCGGGATCTGCTTTCAACATCGCGGGAAGTAGATCCCGGCTCTAGGGTGCCGCTCCGGCCCGGATGACACGGTAGGTACGGCGCGTTCGTGCTTTTCGTGTTTTGCGTGGTTCGAAAACAGCCTGGGTCCCCGCTTTCGCGGGGAACAGCGGGGCTGGGTCGGACCCTACTCCAGGGGAATCCCCGCGCACTTGCCGGCCGCGCGCACCGGGTTGCAGACCGCGACGGCGCCGTCCGGCAGGCGGACCTGGTAGTCGGTGAGGCCGGGCTCCGGGTGGCGGTAGTCGGTGGAGACGTACTGGGCGCCCGAAGCGAGCGCGGCGTCCCTGCGGGTGACGTCGCCGGAGCGGGCCTCGTGCGTGTCGGCGTCGGCGCGGGTGCGCACCAGGAAGCCGGCCTTCACGTCGGCCATGATGCGCGAAACGTCCGCGTGCTCGTTCAGCGTGATGTAGCCGGCCGCCGGCGAGTCCTCGTCGGTGTTGACGAAGAGCACCCGCCCTTCGAGCGACTTGCGCTTCCCGCGGTAGGCGGCGACGTGCGCCGGGCCTTCGTCGAGGGCGAACAGGAAGCGGCCGCGCGCGGCGCCCAGCGTCGGCCAGCCGCGCTTCAGCACCGCCTCGCGCAGCGTCGGATATTCTCCCCGCACGTCATCGGGCGTGATCAGCTCGCGGGCTGAGAACACCGACCTGATCTCCGCGTCGAGCGCGTCGTAGGCTTGCTCGGTGAAGGGCAGCCCGTCGACGCCGCCGGGCGCCCGCGTCTTGGAATCGTTGGTGTTCATGGTGATCAGGATCGGCACGTGATCCGGATGCGCCCGCGACCAGTCGCGGATGATGGTCAGGCAGCCGACATAGGTCACGCAGCTGGAGTGGAAGTCGACGTCCTGGATGTGCAGCACCTTGAAGCCGGGCTTCGACATCGTCGCGACGTAGGCCGGGTCCTCCGGCAGGCCGGCGAGCCGCAGGCCGACCGGGTGCGCGTAGCGGCCGCCCTCGGGATCGTAGACCAGGTCAAGCTCCAGCGCGCGGGCGCCGTCGTCCAGCTGTTCGCGCAGCGTCGGGTGCGCGTAGTCGAGTTCCTGCCAGCGCGTCGGCGCGGCGGCCTTGATCAGCGTCGTCAGCACCGGCGAGCGCAGGTGGTAGCTGTTGTGGGTGCCGACCGTCAGCAGGTCGTTCATGTGGAGGTTGTGGTCCATCCAGGCCCGCGCGCAGCCGGGTCCGGCGCTGGCGGCGTCGGGCGCGTTGAGGTCGCAGGCCCCGGCGGCCGTGGCGGCCAGCGCCGTCCCCAGCGCGGCCGCGCCGACGCCCACGCGCCGCCCCACGCGCCGCCCGGCGCTCCGATCCTTCGCCATGCCCGAACTCCGCCGTCCCAACGCCCTCGGGGCCAAGCTTAGCCGCGCTCGACCGGCTCGACCAGGAAGTGGCGTCCGTCCGGATCGTCGATCTCCACCACCCAGAGGTCGGGATCGATGCGGATGGCGCGCTCGATGTAGGCGTCGAGCTCGGCCTCCTCGGTCGAATCACGCGGCTGCATCCAGACCGCCTCGCCGTCGGCCCTGGTCGCTTCGGCGTAGAGCCGGGTGACGCCGGCCCGCCGGTTGACCTGCTTGACCAGCACCGAGCCGCCGTGGGAATCGCCCTTGCGGGCGATGGTGGCGAACGCGCCGCCCTGATGCGCCCGGCGGATCAGCGCGTAGACCCAAAGGTCGGTGTCGAGTTTCAAGCAGGGGACCTTCCGCCGCGGGCGCGAGTAACCTCGGCGAAAGCATAAGCGCCTAGGTGAGAAAGCCTCAACCGGGGGGCTTGGCGCGATGGCGATTGGGGGCAGGGCGGCGCTCGCCGCAGCTGCGGCGCTCTGCGCAGCTTGCGGGTTCTGGGCGGCGATGGCCGGCCAGGCCATCGCGGCGACCCCGGCGGCCAACCTCTTCTACGAGCGGGCGCTGATGAGCGCGGCGGATCAGGCCTGCCGGCTCTTCGCGCCGGACGTCGCCGCCGCGCTGGCGGCGGCCAAGGCGCAGGCCAGGGGCGCGGCGCTGCGCTCCGGCGCCGACGCGGCCTCGCTCGCCGGCCTGGAGGCGCAGGCGGACGCGGCCGGCGTAGCCGGCTGCCGCTCGCCCGCGGTCGCGGCCGCGGCGGCGCAGGTCCGCGCGGCCTTCGCCGGCTATGCGTCGATGCGCGAGATGACGTTCCCCGGCGAGCTCTCGGGCTGGACCGCGAGCCGGCCGGCCGGCGACGGCTGGCGCGTCGTGCAGCGCGACCGCTTCGGCTGGGACGTGATGCTGTTCGGGGTGGCGGGCCACGGTCCGGACCGGCCGCTGATCGCGGCGGCGAGCTTCGCCGACGGCGCGCAGCCCTATGGCGCCCGGCTCGTCCTGCGCGACGCCACGCTGACCAGCGCGCCCTACCTCGATGCGCGCGCGGCCGACATCGCCGGGCGCCTGCCGATCGACGCGCGCCTGCCGCCGCGCGCGGCGAGCCGCGTCTTCAACGCCGAGGCGATGGCCCCGGCCGGCGCGCTGCAAGCGGCCGACATGCAGGGCGCGGTGGCGTTCCGCTTCCCAGCGGCCGCGGCCGAAGCGCTGGCGGGCCTCGACCCGCGTGAGGCGGTCGCGGTGGAATTCCTGTTCGCCGGGGAAGGCGGCGAGAGCGTGCGGACCGCTTACGTGGAAATAGGCGACTTCGCGGCCGCCAGAGCCTTCCAGGCGGTGGCTCAGCGCTGAGGGCGGAAGGCGATCACGTTGTCGCCGGCCGCGGCCGCCAGCGGGGGCGGTGAGTCCGGCGCATCGGGCGCGGCCTTTTGCGCCTCCAGGTCGATCACCGGCAGCTTGATGCTGACCGCCGTGCCTTCGCCCAGCCGGCTCCTGATCGTCATCGTGCCGCCATGCAGCTCGGCGAAGGCGCGCACCAGCGAGAGGCCGAGCCCGGTCCCCATCGAGCGCTGCTCCGCGCCCCCGGCCTGTTCGAACGGCCGGCCGAGCCGCTCCAGGTCGGCCCGCGCGATACCGACGCCGGTGTCGGCCACGATGATCTCCAGCATCTCCCCTTGCGCCCGGGCGATGACGTTCACCTGGCCGCCGGCCGGGGTGAACTTCAGCGCATTGGAGATCAGGTTGAGCACGATCTGCTTGAGCGCCCGCCGGTCGGCGTTGACCTCCAGCGGCTCGGGCGGCAGCGCGCCGCGCAGCGCGATGCGCGCGGTGTCGGCCTGCACGCGCGTCAGCCGCAGGGCCGCGGCGACGGCCTCGCGGGCGTCGAACGGCTCCAGGCTCAGCGCGTAGCGCTCGGCCTCGATCTTCGACATGTCGAGCACGTCGTTGATCAAATCGAGCAGGTGGCCGCCCAATTCGTGGATCAGCGCGGCGTACTCCGCGTAGCGTCCTTCCAGCGGGCCGAACAGGCGCGAGCGCATGATGTCTGAGAAACCGATGATGGCGTTCAGCGGCGTCCGCAGCTCATGGCTCATGTTGGCGAGGAAGCGCGACTTGGCCCGCGCCATGCCCTCGGCCTCGGACTTGCCCTGCTCGAGCCAGGCCTCGGTGGCGCGCTCGTGGCTGGCGTCGCGCACCAGCGCGGCGACCTCGCCCTGCTGCAGCGCGCGCAGCTCGACGACGAGGAAGCGGTCGGGCGCGAGCGGCGGGGAGAAGCCGACGCTGGCCTTGCCGGTGCGCCGCACGATCTCGAGCGCCGCACGCGCCGCGCCGCGGTGCGCCTCGCCGGCCAGGTTCTCGAACGGCCGGCCGATCAGCTTCAGGTCCCAGTCCTCGGGCGCCCCGCAGAACGCCTCGCGGATCACGCCTTCGCCGTCGAGGCGGACGAGCAGCAGCGGCCCGGCCTCCAGCAGCGTCTTCAGCCGCGCCGTCTCGCGCGACTGCGTCGCCAGCTCTTCCCGGCCGGTGGCGCGCGCGAGCTGCAGCGCCGCCGCCAGGCCCACTGCGGAGAACAGCACGCCCACCAGCGGCAGCCAGGGACCCGCCGGCGCCAGCGGCCGGATCAATCCGGCGTTCGTCACCAGCGCGATGGCGGCCACCGTCGCGGCGGTCAGCGCCGCGCCGATGGCGATGTAGCGCCCGCCGCTCAGGGTCGCGGCGGCGGCGGCCGGCATCAGCGCCAGCACGGCGAGCGGGCCGGAGAGTCCGCCGGTCATGGCGATCGCGGCGCCGATGCAGATGGGCCAGCTCAGCGCGATGGGGAAGCGCGACAGCCGGCCGCCCGGCAGGCGCGCCAGCTGCCCGATCAGGCCGGGCGCGGCCGCCGCGCCCAGCGCGAAGTTCAGGGTCAGGTCGTCGCCGGCCGGCCAGGCCAGCGCACAGAATCCGAGCCCGACCAGCCAGGCGGCATGCCAGTCGGCCGCGCCTTTCAGCGCCTGTCGCTCGATTTCGGCCTCCGCCGGCTGCATCCGCTCTCGCCGCTTCATGTCTCCTTGGAGCCTACACCGCTTCGGGGCGCCGCCGCGAGGCGGCTCAATCCGCAGGCGATCGAAAGCAGTGGATGCGCCTGGGGCGCGCCAGGGGCCGATCTGTGGATAGAAACGGATTCGTAAGCGCCGGCGAGCATGCTGGCGCGCCCAATTTGGAGATTGTGAGGCGGTGACGCTGCCGTCATCCCTGCTGGCGGCCGCTGGGTCGCCGCCGAGCCCCGAGCCGTCGCGCCCGCCGCGGCGCGCGATGCTCGACGCCCAGAAGCGCTCGTTTCTGCGCATGGTCAGCCACGAGCTGAGGACGCCGCTGAACTCGATCATCGGCTTCTCCGAGATCATCTCCAAGGAGCTCTCCGGCCCGCTGGGCTCGCCGCAGTACCGCGAATACGCCGACCACATCCGCCTCAGCGGCATGAAGCTCTTGAAGCTGGTCAACCAGGTGCTGGAGATCGCCCGGCTGGAAGGCCGCGCCACCGACCTGGACCGGGTCGCCGAGCCGCTGGACCACGCGGTCGATGACGCGCTGCAGAGCCTGCGCGACGAGATCGCCACGCGCCGCATCCGCGTCAGCGTCGCCGACGAAGGGCGACTTCCGGCGGTGCTGGTCGATCCGCGCGGGCTGCGCACCGTGCTCACCAACCTGCTGCAGAACGCCGTCACCTACTCGCCCGAGGGCGGCGAGGTGAGGCTCAGCGCCGCGCAGGGTGCCGGCGGCGTCCGCATCCTGATCGAGGACGACGGTCCGGGCGTCGAAGCCGGAAGACATCGATCGCCTGATGCGTCCCTTCGAGCAGGGCGAGAACGCGCTGACCCGCCAGGCCGAGGGCGCAGGGCTCGGCCTGCCGATCGTGGCGCTGCTCTGCCGGGCCATGGGCGGCGCGTTCCGGCTGGTCGCCGAGCCGGGCAAGGGCCTGCGCGCCGAGGTGTTGCTGCCGGCCGCCTGACGCCTCCTGCGACGCCGCGCCGGGGCCGCGCTGCGTTGCGGGGCCGTACGCCGGGCCCTACATCGGACATTCGAACCGCAAGAGGAAACGAGACAGCCTTGTCCATCGCGACGGCGTTTGCCGACCTGGAGGCCGAGTTCGAGCTGCTCGGCGACTGGGAAGAGCGCTACCAGTATGTGATCGACCTCGGGCGCGGCCTGGAGCCGCTGACCGGGCCTGAGCGCAGCGACGCCAACAAGGTGCGCGGCTGCGCCAGCCAGGTCTGGCTGGTCACCGAGCCGCAGTCGGACGGGACGCTGAAGTTCCGCGGCGATTCCGACGCCCACATCGTGCGCGGGCTGATCGCCATCCTGCTGCGGCTCTATTCGGGCCGCACGCCGGCCGAGATCCTCGGCTTCGACGCCAAGGCGGCCTTCGAGCGGCTGGGCCTCACCGGCGCGATCTCCGCGCAGCGCTCCAACGGCCTCTTCTCGATGAACGAGCGCATCCGCCGCGACGCCGCCCGCGAGGCGGAGGCGGCCTGACCGCCGCCTCCCGCAGGGGAAGCGGCGCGGCCCGCTACGCCGCCCTGATGCCGCTGAACATCTCGCCGCGCGGAGCGAGGACCGCGTCGTAGCCGAGGATCACGTCGACGTCCTGGCCGTTGCTGGCCAGCGGCAGCCGCAGCCACAAGAGCGTCATGTGGGAGGCGCCGCGCCAGGCCATGCTGTGATGGCCGGCGCGCGGGCGGCGCTCGGCCACCACCTGGTCGAGCTCGCGGCGCCAGTAGTCGGCGGCGGCGGTGTTGTAGACGTCGGTGAGGCGCTTGCCGGTGATCTCGCCGCCGTAGACGCCCCAGAGCCCGGTGCCGGCGAGGCGCAGCCGGTAGTCGAGCGGCTCGTGCAGCACCTCGGTGAGGCTCACCGTCGGCAGCAGCCGCTTGATGCAGACAGGATCGAGGTCGTTGCGCGCGGGCAGCGCGCCGCGCTGGCGCAGGCCCGCCCAGTAGGCGAACAGCTCCTCGTGGGCCCGAACGGCCGCCGCAGACGCCCCCAGCTGCGTGTTCATCTGCAGATTCGTTAACAACCCCTTGGAATCACAGCGAATCACTATCGCTCACTCAGCGAATCGGTGGAAGCGCGAATATCGCCTCGGCTGGATTTTCTTCGGCGGAGAGTCAGGACGAGGTTGCGCACGGACGCGAAAAGGCCCGCGGCGGGCGCTGCCCGGCGCGGGCCCTGACGTCGCGCTGGCGCGCTTTGGTGCGTCCTAGCGGCGCTTGCCGCGCGCGGCCTGACGGCCGCCCTGGCCCAGCCCCATCTGCTTGGCGAGCTCGGAGCGCGCCCGGGCGTAATTCGGCGCCACCATGGGATAGTCCTTGGGCAGGTTCCACTTCGCCCGGTATTCCTCCGGGCTCATGTTGTACTTGGTGCGCAGGTGGCGCTTCAGCGACTTGAACTTGCGGCCGTCTTCCAGGCAGACGAGGTAATCGGGCGTGATCGAGCGCCGAACCGGCACGGCCGGCTCTTTGGGCGCGACCTCGGCAGGCTCGGCGCCGCCGGTGATGTTCGCTAACGCCCGATGGACGCTCTGGATCAGCGCCGGCAAGTCGCTGGTGGCGATCGTGTTGTTGCCGACATATGCCGACACGATGTCGGCGGTCATCTCTATGACCTCAGACTTTTCGTCCATGACGCTGGGTTCCATCCTGCCCTGAGAAAACGAATTCGACCTGAATCCTCAGATCATTCTAGGGCTTCTTATCGAAGCCAACGCATTGCCACAAGACCGCTTTGCAATCCTGTTTTCACAATCCACAACGAAGATCAGTAAAGGATATTCGCAGCGAACGAGACAGTTCGACGTTGGCGCCATTGCACGGGCTGCTTGCGGGCAGCCTTGGCGTCAGCGGCGCAGGTCGGCGCCCAGCGCCAGCATCGCGGCGCGCTGCGGGACCGAGAACTCGTCCAGCGACCCCTCGTCGTCGTCGCGGATGGCTTTCATCAGCGCCGGCGTCATCGCCGACGACAGCGACCAGTTCCAGTAGCGCAGGACGGTCTGGGCGCGATCGACGGCGACCATGTCGAAGATCTCGATCACCCGCGCCAGCTGCGGGGCGTCCTCGCCGGATTCCGTCACCTCCGGCCGGCGCAGCGCGCGCCACAGCGAGCGTAGCGATGCGCGCGGCAGGCCGGTGGCCTTGCAGAGCACCGCCAGGCCTTCGCCGCCCGGATCGGTCATGATCTTCGCGCCGGTCATCGGCTTGATGCCCGCGAGATAGGCGATCTCCTCGGCCATCTCGCGCGTCAGGCCCGGCTCGGCGGCGAGGATCGCCTCCTCCAGGCTGGAGAACGGGCTCTTCTCGACGGCGGCGCGGTTGCGCTGACGCCGCTCGATGAACTGCAGGGCCTTGCGGGTCAGCTCGTCCTGCCAGTTCTCCTCGGCAGCGAGCGGGAAGACGTCGCCGGCCGCCTCCTGCAGCACCTCGCGCGAGACGGCGAAGCGCTGGAGGATCTGCCGTCGGCACTCGGCGTCGGCCCACCAGAACAGCACGTAGGCGTGGTTGGGCCGCAGTTCGGGGCGCCGCAGCAGCAACGGGACGATATGCGACTGCGCCTGGGTCATGGCGACCACCAGCTCGATCGCCGCCGGCGAGAGCCGCGCCTGGTCGTTGCGCAGCAGCGTCTCGACCACAGCGGTCTCGCCAGCCTCCACCAGCGCCTCGGCGACCAGTTCCGAGACGCCGCGGCGCAGCGCGATCAGCCGGCGGTGCGCGCCGGTGGCGTTGCGGATGCAATCCAGCAGGTCGGCGTCGCTGAGCGCGGCGTCGGCCAGCAGCGGCTGGGCGATGTCGATCTCGTCGCGCAGGATGAGGCGCACCAGGCAGTCGGGAATCTCGACGAGGCTGGCCAGGCGCCGCGCCACCCGCGCCCGCTCGTCGACCTCGGCGTCGCGCAGGATCTCGACCAGCAGGTCGGCGGTGACCGAGCGCTCGAAGGTGTTCACGCGGCTCGAGGGCAGGCTGACGACGTCGGCGAGGCGCTTCAGCAGCGCCAGCCGCGCACGGTGCTTCGGCGGCTCCGCCGCGATGGGCGGGGCCTCGGCGCCGCCGAGTTGCAGGGTGTCGCTCATGGAATCGCGCGGACGTCCGAACCTTCCGCCCGATGTGACCAGACGGGCGTTAACCGGTCGTTAGTCGGGACCCTCGGAACCGGCGAGCGTCTGCGCCTATCGGAACGTCGGCGCGCTCCACTGCGGCCAGATGTCCGGCAGGTCGGCGCTGACCTTGTCGGGGAAGGCCGGCGCCCGCTTCTCCAGAAACGAGTTGACGCCCTCGCGCACGTCTCTTTGCGCGCCGCGCAGCTGGATGCCGCGGCTGTCGGCCATGTGCGCCTCCATGGGGTGGGCGGCGCCGGTCATCCGCCAGATCAGCTGGCGGGTGATGGCGACGGAGACCGGGGCGGTGTTGTCGGCGATCTCGCGGGCCAGCGCGCGGGCGGCGGGGATGAGCTCGTCCGGCGCGTGCAGCGAGCGCACCAGGCCCTTCTCCTTGGCCTCCGAGGCGGGGAAGACGCGGCCGGTGAAGCACCACTCCAGCGCCGTCTGCGGCCCGACCAGATGCGGCAGGAACCAGGAGGACGCCGCCTCCGGATTGAGTCCGCGGCGGGCGAAGACGAAGCCGTAGCGCGCCTCGGTGGAGGCGAGGCGGATGTCCATCGCGAGCTGCATGGTGACGCCGACCCCGACCGCCGGACCGTTGCAGGCGGCGATCACCGGCTTCAGGCTCTCGAAGATCCGCAGCGTGAGCCGTCCGCCGCCGTCGCGGACGATGTCGCCCACGCGGCCCTCCTCGCGCGCCGCCTCCTGCCGGGTGTTGCGATCGAAGGTGTCGCCGCCGCCGGCGAGGTCGGCGCCGGCGCAGAAGCCGCGGCCGGCGCCGGTGACGATCACCGCGCGCACGGCGTCGTCGGCGTCGGCGAGGTCGAACGCGGCGATCATGTCGACCATCATCTGGGTGGTGAAGGCGTTCAGCCGCTCGGGCCGGTTCAGCGTGATCGTCGCGATCCCGTCGGCGACGTCGTAGAGGATGGTCTCGAAGGTCGGCATGCGCATGGGCGCTCCCTGGCTGGCGGCGCGCATCGCGGCCGCTTCACCCGGCGGGAGTCAAGCGCGGGCGCCCTGACGCGGCGTCGGCCTTGCCGGGCTCGGGGCGCTGGGCATAGTGGTTATCGCTGTTAATCGAAGGAACGCGCCCCGGTGGGTGACCCAATCCTGGCCGACTACATCGTCGTCGGCGCCGGCTCGGCGGGCTGCGTGCTGGCCAATCGCCTCTCCGCCGACGGCAAGTCGAACGTGCTGCTGCTGGAGGCCGGCGGCGACGACCGGCCGACCAAGAACCTTTCCCAGTTCATGTCCAACCTGATGATCCACGTGCCGGTCGGCTACTCGCAGACCCTGAAGGATCCGAAGGTGAACTGGCTCTACCCCACCGAGCCGGATCCGGGCACCGGCGGGCGGGCGCACGTGTGGCCCAGAGGCAAGGTGCTGGGCGGCTCGTCGTCGATCAACGGGCTGCTCTATATCCGCGGCCAGCACGCCGACTACGACGGCTGGCGCCAGCTCGGCTGCGAGGGCTGGGGCTGGGACGACGTGCGGCCCTACTTCCTGAAGGCCGAGCACCAGGAGCGCGCCGGCTGCGAGGCCTGGCACGGCGCCGGCGGCCCGCTGAACGTCTCCGACGTCACCCAGACGCCACCAGGTCTCCGACGACGTGATCGAGGCCTGCGTCGAGGCCGGCATTCCGCGCAACGACGACATCAACGGCGAGAACCAGGAGGGGGTCGCCTACTACCAGCTGACCGTGAAGAACGGGCAGCGCTGCTCGGCGGCGGTGGCCTACCTGCATGCGGCGATGGAGCGGCCGAACCTGCGGGTCGAGACCGATGCGCTGGCGACCCGCGTGCTGTTCGACGGCAAGCGCGCCGTGGGCGTCGAGTACATCCAGGGCGGCGAGCAGAAGCAGGCGAAAGCCTCGGCCGAGGTGATCCTGGCCGGCGGGGCGGTCAACTCGCCGCAGCTGCTGCAGCTCTCCGGCGTCGGGCCGGCGACCTTGCTGAAGGAGCACGGCATCGACGTGGTCGCCGATCTGCCGGGCGTCGGCGAGAACCTGCAGGACCACTATGTGATCGCCACCACCTGGCGGCTGAAGAGCGGCACGGTGTCGGTGAACGAGCTGACGCGCGGGACGCGGTTCCTGGGCGAGACGCTGAAGTACCTCTTCCAGCGCAAGGGCCTCTTGACGCTGTCGGCGGCGCACATCGCGGTGTTCTGCAAGTCGCGCCCGGAGCTTGCCGGGCCCGGACATCCAGTTCCACATCCTGCCGGCCACGATGGACACCGAGAAGCTGCTCGCCGAGCAGAAGATGGAGCTGGAGGGCGAGCCGGGCCTGACCATCGCCCCGTGCCAGGTGCGGCCCGAGAGCCGCGGCTCGATTCGCATCCGTTCGCCGAACCCGACGGTCTATCCGGCTATCCGGCCGAACTACCTCTCCGATCCGATCGACCAGCAGGTGGCGGTGGCCTCGCTGCACTGGGCGCGCAAGATCGCCGCCCAGCCGGCCCTCGCGAAGTGGATCGACCACGCGCTGCTGCCGGGGCCGGAGGTGACGAGCGACGACGACCTGCTGGCGTTCGCCCGCATGGCGGGCTCGACCATCTATCACCCGGTCGGGACCTGCCAGATGGGGCACGGGCCGCAGGCCGTGGTCGATCCGCAGCTGCGCGTTCACGGGATCGAGCGCTTGCGCGTCGTCGACGCCTCGGTGATGCCGCGCCTCGTCTCCGGCAACACCAACGCCCCCACCATCATGATCGCCGAGAAGGCCGCCGACATGATCTTGGGCAAAGCGCCCGCCAGCGCGCTGGCCGCCTAAGCTTCTTCCTGAGAGTAGAAATGCACCCCCACATCCACGCCAAGACCAATCCCGACAAGCCGGCCTACATCATGGGCTCGACCGGCGAGACCGTGACCTACGGCGAGCTCGACGCGCGCTCGAACCAGGGCGCGCACCTGTTCCGCTCGCTGGGCGTCGGGCAAGGGCGACTCCATCGCCCTCTTCATGGACAACACGCCCCGCTACTACGAGGTGCTGTGGGCCGCGCAGCGCTCGGGGCTGCGCTTCACCGCCGTCTCCTCGAAGCTGACCGCCGGCGAGGTCGAGTACATCGTCAAGGACTGCGAGGCGAAGGCGCTCGTCTGCTCCAAGGGCGTCGCCGACGTGGCGCTGCAGGTGGCGCCGCTGATCCCCGGCGTGAAGCTCTTCATGGTCGACGGCGCGGCGGGGCCGTACGAGAGCTTCGAGGAGGCGCGGTCGAAGTTCCCGACCACGCCGATCGCCGACGAGGGCGCAGGGCGGGGCGATGCTCTACTCGTCGGGCACCACCGGGCGGCCGAAGGGGGTCAAGCGCGCCGATCACCGGCGAGCACGCCGATCGACGCGCCCAACGGCCTGGCGATGATGGGCCAGATGCTCTACGGCTGGACGCCGGACAGCGTCTACCTGTCGCCGGCGCCGCTCTACCACGCCGCGCCGCTGGGCTGGTCGATGGCCGTGCAGGCGCTCGGCGGCACGGTGGTGCTGATGGAGCGCTTCGACCCCGAGGACGCGCTGCGGCTGATCGAGAAGCACAAGGTCACCACCGCGCAGTGGGTGCCGACGCACTTCGTCCGCATGCTGAAGCTGCCCGAGGAGCGTGCGGGCGAAGTACGACGTCTCCTCGCTGAAGCAGGTGTTCCACGCCGCCGCGCCCTGCCCGGTGCCGATCAAGGAGCAGATGATCGCCTGGTGGGGCCCGATCATCAGCGAGTACTACGCCGGCACCGAGGGCAACGGCTTCACCGCCATCAACTCGGCCGAGTGGCTGGCGCACAAGGGCTCGGTCGGCACGGTCGCTGACCGCCGAGCTGAAGATCTGCGACGACGAGGGCGAGCCGCTGCCGCCGCGCAGCGGAGGGCACGGTCTACTTCGCCGGCGGCGGCCAGTTCGAGTACCACAACGACCCGAAGAAGACCGCCGAGAGCCGCAACCAGCACGGCTGGACGACGCTGGGCGACGTCGGCTGGGTCGACGAGGAGGGCTACCTCTACCTCACCGACCGCAAGAGCTTCATGATCATCTCCGGCGGCGTGAACATCTATCCGCAGGAGATCGAGAACCTGCTGATCACCCACCCCAAGGTGGCCGACGTCGCCGTGGTCGGCGGCGCCGCACGAGGAGATGGGCGAGGAGGTGATCGCGGTGATCCAGCCGGCCGACTGGGCCGAGGCGGGCGACGACCTGGCCGCCGAGCTCTCGGCGTTCGCCCGAGCCAACCTCTCGCCACGTCAAGGCGCCCCGGCAAGATCGACTTCATGGAGGAGCTGCCGCGCCACCAGACCGGCAAGCTCTACAAGCGCCTGATCCGCGACGCCTACTGGGGCAAGGAGGGGTCGCGGATAGTTTGAACCTCCCCCAGAGGGGGAGGGGGACCGCCCGCCGCAGGCGGGTGGTGGAGGGGGCGCTCAGGCCTCGACCCGCTCCGGGATCATCACCATCATCTCGCGGATAGGACCTGAGGAAGCAGGTCTTCAGGCGCACCGGCTCGCTCGACGATCTCGATCGTCGGGAAGCGCTTCAGGATCTCCTCCCAGACGATGCGCAGCTGCATCTCGGCCAGCCGCATGCCGACGCAGCGGTGGATGCCGAAGCCGAACGAGACGTGGTGGCGCGGGCGCTCGCGGTCGATGATGAAGGCGTTGGGGTTCTCGATCGCGGTGTCGTCGCGGTTGCCCGAGACGTACCACATCACCACCTTGTCGCCGGCCTTGATGGTCTTGCCGCCGAGCTCGAAGTCGGCCTTCGCGGTGCGCCGCATGTGCGCGACCGGCGTCTGCCAGCGGATCATCTCCGGCACCATGCTCAGTCGATCAGCGCCGGGTTGGCGCGCAGCTTGGCCAGCTGGTCCGGGTTCTCGTTGAGCGCGATCAGGCCGCCGGTGATCGAGTTGCGGGTGGTGTCGTTGCCGCCGACGATCAGGAGCAGGATGTTGCCGAGGAACTCCATCAGCGGCATGTCCTTGGTGGCCTCGCCGTGCGCCAGCATCGAGATCAGGTCGTTCGCTCGGCGGCTCGTTCACCCGCTGGTCCCACAGGCCCTTGAAGTAGTAGGCGCAGGCCATCAGCTCGGCCTCTCGGCTCTCCTCCTGGGTCATCGTCGGTCGCTCGATGTCGGTGGTGGCGAGGTCGGACCAGTACTTCAGCTTGCGCCGCTCCTCGAACGGGAAGTCGAACAGCGTCGCCAGCATCTGCATGGTCAGCTCGACCGAGACGCGGTCGACCCAGTCGAACGGCTCGCCGATCGGCAGCTCGTCGAGGATCTTGCCGGCGCGCTCGCGGATCAGCGGCGCGAAGTTGGCGAGGTTCTCCGAGGCGACGATCGGCGCGATGGTCTTGCGCTGCTCATCGTGCTTGGGCGGGTCCATCGCGATGAACATCGGCATCTGGAAGTCGTCGCTCTCACCGGGTCGTAGATGCCGATCGCCTTCTCGGACGAGAACACCTGATGGTTGGTCTCCACCGTCATGATGTCGTTGAACTTGGTGATCGACCAGTACGGGCCGAACTCGCTCTCGGCGCAGTAGTGCACCGGGTCCTCGCGGCGCAGGCGCTCGAAGAACGGCCAGATGGTGTTGGTGACGAAGCGGTCCTGCGACGGCGACGTCGATCTTGTCGAGCGGCGTCGAATAGGCCTCGGCGCGCGCGGCGTCGAAGATGGCGGCGTCGTCGGCCATGGCTAAGGCTCTCCCGTAGCGTCGTTCAGTGAAAGTGACACCCGCGTCACGATTTTAGCAAGGGGGCCGACGGTTAAACCTTCGTCACGTCGAGGCCGCTTGCCTTTCGGGCGCGATTGGGCGTCAGTCCGCGGTCGGGCGGACGGCGCTTGGGAGCGAGGGCGATGGAAGCGGTGGAGCTGAAGGACCTGGCGGGGCTGGTGGGCCAGGAGGTCGGCGTCTCGGACTGGCTGGAGATCACGCAAGGACGCGTCAACCAGTTCGCCGACGCCACCGGCGACCACCAGTGGATCCATGTCGACGTGGAGCGCGCCACGCGCGAGATCGGCGGACCGATCGCCCACGGCTACCTGACGCTGTCGCTGATCCCGTTCCTGTCGGCCGGCATGATGCCGGTGAAGGGCGTGACGCGCGGCATCAACTACGGATCGGACAAGGTGCGCTTCGTCTCGATGGTGCGGGTCGGCAAGCGGGTGCGCCTGCGCCAGCAGCTGATCGGCGCCGAGCCGAAGGCCGGCGGCATGCAGATCAAGAACCTCTGCACGATCGAGATCGAAGGCGAAGACCGCCCCGCCTGCGTCGCCGAGACGCTGACGGTGCTGTACGGGTAGTTTTCTCCTCCCCCGCTGAAAGCAGGAGGAGGCGACTCGGCCGCGCCAGCGGCCGAGCGGGAGGGGGCCCGCCCACTCGCGCCTCCCCCGCTCCGAAGAGCGCGGGGGAGGTGGATCGGCGCGCGACCGGCGCGCCGAGACGAAGGGGGCGCAAGGCCGCCTCGAACCGCCGCGACCATGTCTGGTGGCCGTAAAATTCACCGCAAACGGGCCGTAAACAACGGCGCCCCTAATTGTGGCGTCCCTCCCCGAGGAAGGCGTTCTCCAGGTCCTCGAACGTGGCCTTGCCGGCCTCGATGCGGTCCAGCGCGGCGCGCACGTCGGCGATGATCGTCGCCAGCTCCACCTCGTCGGTCGCATCGAGGTCGACGCCGCCGATCTCGTCCACCCGCGGCGCCAGCCGCGCGATCAGCGCCATGTACTGCGGCAGGAACCAGCGCCGCATCCGCGGCGCCACGTCGTCGAAGCTCGCCTCGAAGTCCCTCAGCACGCGGCGCGCGGCCGCCTTCGACATCCGGTTGCGCGACCCAGACACCCGCCCCGGACCCCCCGTCACAAACCGCCCCCGCGCATTCCGCGCCGGCGGCGGATAGTCGGATCCCTCCATGTCGTCTTCTCCCTGACCCTGGTCGACGCGTGGCGCGGCCCCGCCGCTACCCGCAGCGTCGGGACTGACCGTTACGTTACTACAGGTGATTTGTCAAGGAGGTTGCCGCGGCGGGCCCGGCGGCTAGTGACTGGTTCCAAAAGGCCGCCGCCCAGGGCTCCCCCGAGGCCGAGACGCTGATCAAGACCCCGCGAAGGCCAAGCGCCCGCATCGACTTGGCAAGACGACGCCGCCACTGAGTCGCGACGCGAAATCGCCCTGAGCCCCGTGCAGCGGCCCGGCCGCCTCAGTTGCCGAAGTCCCAGCCTTCACCGGCCGCAAAGCGCGACAGCATGTTCCCGCGATCAGGATGCGATGCACCTCGTCGGGGCCGTCGGCGATGCGCAATGTTCGGGCGCCCATGTACATGCCTGCGAGCGGCAGATCGCCCGACACTCCGGCTGCGCCCCAGACCTGGATGGCGCGATCGACGACGCGCTCGTAGGCGGCCGGCACGAAGATCTTGATGGCCGAAATGTCGATCCGCGGATCGCCGCCGCCCTCCATCAGCTCCGCGCAGCGGATCGTCATCAGCCGCGCGGCCTGGATGTCGATGTAGGAGTCCGCAATGAACCCTTGCACGAACTGCTTGGTCGCCAGCAGGCCGCCGTGCACTTCCCGCATGGAGGCGCGCTCGACCATCAGGTCGAAGGCGCGCCACATCTGTCCGATCGAGTTCATGCAGTGAAAGACGCGGCCCGCGCCGAGCCGGTCCTGGGCCGCCTGGTGGCCCGATCCGGCCGCGCCCAGCGCGTTCTCTTCCGGGACCCTCACATTGTCGTAGATGATCTCGCAATGATCGCTCGGACGGCCCCAGACCTCGACGCCGCGGACGATGCGCAGTCCCGGCGTCTTCGTCGGAACGATGATCTGCGTCATGCGGCCCGTATCGCGTCCTGCGCCCTCCGTCCGGCACATCACGATCAGAAAGTCCGCGCGAAACCCGTTCGACGTGAACCACTTGTGTCCGTTGATGACCCATTCCCCGTTCTCGAGGCGCGCCGTGGTCTTGATCGCGCGCGGGTCGGAGCCAGGCGCGTCCGGTTCGGTCATCGAGAACCCCGACTCCATCTTGCCCTCGGTCAGCGGGACCAGCCACTTCCGCTTTTGCTCTTCCGTGCCGTATTTCAGCAGGATGGTCTGGTTGCCGGAGTTGGGCGCCACGACGCCGAACAGGGCGGCCCCGCCCGACACGTAGGCGAGCACCTCGTTCATGTAGGCATGTTCCAGGAAGCTCAGGCCCGCCCCGCCGTATTCCGGCGGCAGGTGCGGCGCCCAAAGCCCCGCCAGCTTCACCTTTTCCTTGATGGCGTCCGCGGCGCTCCTGGTGGCGGCGCGCTCTTCCGCCGTCGCGCCATGGCGCCAGCCGGCCGCGAGCGCGCGCTCATTGGGCAGGATCTCCTTGTTGACGATGCGGGCCGTGAGTTCGCGGATCTCGTTGATGCGCGGATCCAGCGTGGGAATTGGTTTCACGTTCATAGGCATGGCGCACTCCGTTTCATCTCGACCAGCCGCGCAGGAGACGCCAATCTGCGAGCGCACCTCCTCGCCACTGCGAGCGCCGACCGTCCAGCGGACGTCCGGTTCATGAGATGATTGCTCCGCCGGAGGGCCGGCCCACCTTGATCCTCATCAAGAAGCCGAGCCGGGAAAGAGCTGGGGCGTTGCGCTCCGGCGCCGAGACGTGCGGTATGGCTCTAGGATGCACGGGGGCGACCTTGAGCGAATTTGCCACGTTATCCCACCGCCGGCGGCTGAGATTCTGGGGTTGGGGGTACGAGGACGAGGACCTGTCGCCCGAGGAGGTCGGCCGCATCCGCGCCTCGGCCGCCCGCGCGATCGGGCATGCGCCCTGATGAAATCCGGCCGCCCGTGGAAGCGGACTTCGACCTGCCTCCGCCGCGCGCGACCGCCCCGAACGGCCTGGCGCCGATGGTGTCGGCGACGCCCTACGACCGCCTCACACATGCGCTCGGCAAATCGTTTGGCGACGTGGTGCGCATGCGCCTGCGGCGGATCGACCATGCCCCCGACCTGGTGGCGTTCCCGAAGACGCCTGAGGAGGTCGCCGACCTGCTCGACTGGGCGTCGTCGGCGAACCTCGCCGTCGTCCCATTCGGCGGCGGCTCGAGCGTGGCGGGCGGGATCGAGCCGGACGTCGGCGATTCCTATGCGGGCAGCCTCGTGATCGACGTTCAGCACATGAACCGCGTGGTCGAGATCGACCGCCTGAGCCGCGCCGCGCGCATCCAGGCCGGCGCGCTCGGGCCCGAGATTGAGGACCAGCTCCGCCCGCACGGGCTCACGCTGCGCCACTTCCCGCAGAGCTTTCAGATCTCGACGCTGGGCGGCTGGATCGCCACGCGCAGCGGCGGGCACTTCGCGTCGCTCTACACGCACATCGATGACTTCGTTGAATCGACGACGACGGTGACGCCAGCGGGCAATCTCGAGACCCGCCGCCTGCCAGGCTCCGGCGCCGGCCCCTCGCCGGACCGGATGATCATCGGGTCGGAGGGTATACTCGGCATCATCGTCGAAGCCTGGATGCGGCTGCAGGACCGACCCACGCGCCAAGCCTCGGCGAGCGTCGTGTTTTCCTCGATCGGCCCAGCCGCCGCCGCGGTGCGCGCTCTGACGCAAGCCGGGCTCTACCCCAGCAACTGCCGCTTGCTCGACCCTGCGGAAGCGGTCGCCAACGGCGTGGGCGACGGGACCTCGGCGATCCTGGTCCTGGGGTTCGAGTCCGCCGACCACGCGCTCGATGCCTGGATGGGCCGCGCGCTCGAGCTCGTCGCCGATCATGGCGGGACGTTCGACAAGGAGGCCGTCGCCGCCTCGCTCGCCCCGGCCGGCGACGCCGAGGTGCGCCGCGACGGCGCGGCCGGCCAGTGGCGGAACGCCTTCATCCGCATGCCGTACGGGCGGAACCTCGCCGTGGGGCTCGGCATGATCGGCGACACCTTCGAGACTTCGATCACCTGGGACCGCTTCGAAAGCTTCTACCAAGCGGTGCGCGAGCGGGCGGCGAAGGCGATCAGCGAGATCTGTGGACATGCGGCCGGCGTCTCCTGCCGCTTCACCCACGTCTACCCGGACGGCCCGGCGCCCTACTTCTCCTACTCCGCCGTGGGCACGCGCGAGGGCAAGCTCCAGGACTCGCTCGCCCGCTGGCGCGACATCAAGGCCGCGACCAACGAGATCACCGTCTCACTGGGCGGCACGGTCACCCATCACCACGCCGTGGGACGCGACCACCGGCCCGGCTACGAGAAGCAGGTCCCGCCACTCTTCCGCGCCGCGCTCACCGCCGCGAAGACCGTCCTCGACCCCGCTGGCGTGATGAATCCCGGCGTCCTCATCGACCCTGCCGGCAGAAAGGTCGGGCAAAGCGGCGTGCTGCGCGGGGTCTGACGAACCGTAAGGGCGCCGGCTACTGTTGGCTCGCCGACGGCACGATCCTGATTCCCATATTCGCTGTCGCTGACGCCTGGGTGTTGCTCGTTGCGTTTGGACACGCAAAATAGGCTCCTATGATCAAGATCGAGGTCCTCGCGCCCGACGCGCTCAAGCTCGTCGTTCCGGAGCGGTTGAAGGCTGACGATTTCCGTCAGCTCGCGCCGCAGGTCGAAGCCATCATCAACCAGCACGGCAGGATCAGACTGCTCATCGACGCCACGCACCTCGAAGGCTGGCAGGACATCTCGGCCTTCGAAGCCCACGCGACGTTCGTGAAGGATCACCAGGCGAAGGCGGAACGCATCGCCGTGATCGCGCCGCACGAATGGCAGCACTGGCTCATCGGCATCGCCAGGGTGTTCCTGCATCCCGAAGTGAAAGCCTTCGACAAGGGGCTGGAACGCGAGGCGCGCAGGTGGCTCGTCGGCTAACCACCCAACTTCTCCGTTCGGAACGTCGGCTTTGCGGCGCGAAGCCAACGTCCGCTGGTGGCGCAATTCAGCCGTTGCTAAGTCAGCAAGCTGGCTGCCGGCATTCGCTGAGCGAGCGGTTGGGGAGGCGCTAGCGGCTGTAGGCCGCGTCGGCGGCGGACATCAGGCCGGGGGTTTCCGCGCCCTGCTCGGCCGTGTGCTGGGTCGGCTGCACGGCGCTGGGGTTGTCGAGCAGCGACAGCGTCTCGCGCACGAACCTGGCGTCGGTGACGATGCCGATCGAGAGATTCTGGCTGTTGATCTCGACCTGCTGGGTCAGGAGGCCGGCGATGAAGCCCGGTTGGGCGGTGGCCGCGTCGGTCGCCGGCGGGGCATGCGCCGGCGCATCGATGAAGACCGGTCCGCCGGAGTTGCCCGGGAACACCGCGAAGTCGAGCAGGAAGGTCGGGAAGGCGCTCGACGGCGCCAGCGGGAACGAGGCGACGCGGCCGGAGCGCAGGATCGGGAAGCCCGCGGCGTTGGCCGAGAGGCCCTCCGGGAAGCCCAGCGCCATCATCTCGTCGCCGGGCGTGACCGAGTACTTCGAGAAGGTGTCGTCGCCGGCGAGCCAGTTCTCCGGGATCGCCGCCTTGGCGAACGCCGCCGGCGCGTCGATGGCGATCACCGCCACGTCGCGATCCGGGTGGTGGATCCACAGCTCCTTGTCGCCATCGCGGATCTTCAGCGTCGCCGGCGTGTAGCGCCACGAGCCGTCGGCGTTCTCGGTCCGAAAGCCGACCGTGGCCATCGCGCCCGGCATCTTGCGGAACACGTGGTTGGCGGTGACCAGCACGACGCGCGGCTTGCCGTCCGGCGTCGGGTCGGAGATCAGAAAACCGGTGCCGACCGTGCGCGTGCCGTCGCCCAGCGGCTGCTCGACCTGCACGGTCGCCTGGATAAGGTCGATGGACAGGGCCACGGCCATGCCTACTCCCACGCTTACGCAGTGATTCTACTACTCGATGATGCGCGCTGCATTTGACCAGAAGCTTACCAGCGCACAAGCTGCGCACATGCCGCAGGCGCGAATGTGAACACGGCCGGGTCAGGCGCCGCACCGGCGCGCAGGCTGGCTCTGGTGACCGGCGCGTCGGCGGGAATGGGCGCGGCTTTCGCGAGGGCCTACGCGGCGCGGGGACTCGATGTCGCACTGGTGGCCAGGCGCGCCGAGCGGCTGCAGGCGCTGGCGAGCGAGCTGACGGCCGCGCACGGCGTGGAGGCGCTGGTGATCCCCGCCGACCTCGCCGAGTGGGAAGCGCACGTCCCGGTGATCGACCGGATCGAGGCGGCCGGGCGCAGCGTCGACGTGCTGGTCAACAACGCCGGCTTCGGCATTCCGAAGAGCTTCACCGCCGTGCCCTGGAGCCGCCAGCGCGACTTCCTGATGACCATGGCGGTCAACGCCTGCGGCCTCGCCTACGACGTGCTGCCCGGCATGGCGGCGCGCCGCTGGGGGCGGATCATCAACATCGCCTCGATGGCGGCTTTCTCGCCGGGCGTCGCCGGCAACTCGCTCTATCCGGGCGTGAAGAGCCTGATGATCAAGTTCAGCCAGTCGCTGGACGCCGAGAACCGCGCGGCCGGCGTCAAGGTCACCGCCGTCTGCCCGGGCTTCGTGCACACCGAGTTCGCCGCCCAGGCCGGCATCCAGGAGATCATGGACCGCGAGCAGCGAACCTTCTTCGCAGACCGCCGAGGCGGTCGCCCTGACGGCGATCCGCGCCAACGAGCGCGGCAAGGTCGTGGTGGTGCCGGGCTGGCACAACAAGGTCGCCGCCGCGATGCTGCGCGGCCTGCCCGAGCCGCTGGTGCGCCGCATCATCGCCGCCGGCTCGGCGAAGTATCTTCTGGATTAGCTGCAGATGACGCGGATCGAGTTCGATTGGAATCCGGACAAGGCTGAGTCCAATCGAACGAAGCACGGTGTCTCGTTCGAGGAGGCGATGCTCGTATTTGCCGACCCTCTCGCGCTATCGCGCCTGGACGACGAGCATGGGCAGGACGAGGAACGGTGGGTTACGCTCGGGCGGACGGGCGCGGATAGACTCGCGCTCGTCGTGCACACCCACGACGAGTTGAACGATGATACGATAGTCATCAGGATCATCTCGGCGCGTCGCCCGACGCGTCGAGAGACGCGCCAGTACGAGGAAGGGTGACAATCTTGAAGGACGAGTACGACTTCAAAGGCGCCGAGCGGGGCAAGTTCCATCGCAAGGACGCCGTGCTGGTCCCGCCCGTAAGGCTGGAGACCGAGGTCTTGCAGTTCCTGCTCGAACGGGCCCAAGCGAGAGGCGCGACGCTGAACGAGTTGGTCAACGAACTGCTCAGGAAGGACATCGAGCTGATCGAGGCGGCGGGCTAGGCGATCGGCTCATCCGCGCTAGGGGAGGGGGCGATGGCGGCGCACTTCGACGTGGTGGTGATCGGCTCGGGCGCGGGCGGGGCGACGCTGGCGCAGCGGCTCGCGCCGACCGGCAAGTAGATCCTGATCCTCGAGCGCGGCGAGCATCTGCCGCGCGAGCCGGAGAACTGGAGCCCGAAGGCGGTCTTCATCCAGCACCGCTACCGCACCCAGGAGCACTGGTTCGACAAGCACGGCCATCCGTTCACGCCCAACACCCACTACTGGGTCGGCGGCAACACCGCGTTCTACGGCGCGGCGCTGCTGCGGCTGCGCAAGGGCGACTTCGAGGAGACGCCGCACGCCGGCGGCGTCTCGCCGGCCTGGCCGATCCGGCTTTCCGACCTCGCGCCCTACTACGACGAGGCCGAGCGGCTCTGGCAGGTGCACGGCCAGCGCGGCGGCGATCCGACCGAGAACGGCGACGAGCCGCCCTACGCCTATCCGGCCGATCAAGCACGACCCCGGCATCCTGCAGCTGAAGGCGCACTGGGAGGGCCAGGGCTGGCGGCCGTTCTCGCTGCCGCTGGCGGTGCGGCTCGACGAGACGAACCCGGTCACCTCGCTCTGCATCAAGTGCAAGACCTGCGGCGGCTATCCGTGCCTGCTGAAGGCCAAGTGCGACGCGCGCACCGTGGCGATCGAGCCGATGCTCGGCTTGCCGAACGTGACGCTGCTCACCGGCCGCAAGGTGGTGCGGCTGGAGACCGATCCATCGGGCAGGACCGTCACCGAGGTGGTCTGCGAGACCGAGCACGGCGAGGAGCGCTGGAGCGGCGACATCGTGGTGGCGGCGGCGGGCGCGGTGAACACCGCCGCGCTGCTGCTGAAGTCCGCCAGCGCGGCGCACCCGAACGGCCTCGCCAACGGCTCCGACCAGGTCGGCCGCAACTACATGTTCCACACCCTGACCGCGATGGTCTCGCTGACCGCCGAGCACTGCCCGGTGCTGTTCCCCAAGACGCTGGCGGTGAACGACTTCTACTGGAAGGACCCGCGCGGCGGCTTCGACAAGCCGATGGGCCACATCCAGCTCCTGGAATACATGACCGGCCAGACGCTGGAGGGCGAGGTGTCCGACTGGCTGCCGCCGGCGCTGGTGCCCGACACGCTCGCCAACGCCGCGGCCTCGCGGATGCTCTCGATGCTGGTGATCTCCGAGGACCTGCCGGCGCCCGACAACCGCGTGCGCGTCACGCCGGACGGCCGCATCCACCTCGATTACGAGCACAACAACCTCGAGGGCCACGAGCGGCTGGTGAGGACCTTGCGCGAGAGCCTGACCGAGTTCGCCAGCCACTCCCACCCGATCTCGCAGCACCACTTCCAGTTCGACTCGCTGCTTGCCGCTCTACGGCACCGCCCACCAGGCCGGGACCGTGCGGTTCGGGTCCGATCCGAAGAGCTCGGTGCTCGATCCCTGGTGCAAGGCGCACGAGCTCGACAACCTCTACGTCGTCGACACCTCGTTCTTCGTCACCTCCGCGGCGGTGAACCCGACGCTGACCTCCGTCGCCAACGCCATGCGCGTCGGCGACCACCTGATCGAGCGGCTGAGCTAGCGCCTCCCCCGCTTCGCTGCGCTTCACGGGTGAGGAGCGAAAGGCTATCCCCCCGCGCATGACCAAGCCTCTGCCGCCGCGGCCTCGCAAGGATCCCAAGCGCATCGAGCAGCTGGGGCGGGTGCGAGTCGACGACTACGCCTGGATGAAGGACGACGACTGGCAGCAGGTGCTGCGCGATCCCTCCAAGGTGAAGGCCGAGGTGCGCGAGCATCTCGTCGCCGAGAACGCCTATACAAAGGCGGTGCTGGCCGGGACCGAGGACCTGCAGGCCAGGCTCTTCGCGGAGATGAAGGGCCGCATCAAGGAGGACGACGACACCGTGCCGGCGCCCGATGGGGCGTACGAATACTTCGCCAAGTACGAGATCGGCGCGCAGCATCCGCGCCACCTGCGCCGGCCGCGCGGCGGCCCCGGCGAGGGCGAGCTGCTGCTCGACGAAGCGGCGCGCGCGGCCGGCCAGGCCTACTACTCGGTCGGCGCGGCGTCGCACTCGCCGGACCACGCGCTCTACGCCTGGGCCGAGGATACCCAGGGCTCGGAGTATTACCGCATCCACGTGCGCGACCTCGCCACCGGCGAGCTGCTGCCGGGCGTCATCGAGAACGCCTATGGCGACTTCTGCTTCTCGGCCGACGGCGACTGGCTCCTCTGGATCTGGCGCGACGAGAACGCGCGGCCCTCGAAGGTCTTCCGGCGGCCGGCCAGGGGCGGCGAGGACGCGCTGATCTACGAGGAGCCGGACGAGGGCATGTTCCTGGGCGTCGGGCTGGCCGACGACCGCAGCCACATCCTGATCTCCGCCCGCAACCAGGAGACCAGCGAGGTCTGGCTGATCCCGTCCGCCGACCCGATGGCCGCGCCGGTGGTAGCCGAGCCGCGGCGCGAGGGGATCCGCTACGGCGTCGGCCGCTGGGACGGGCGCTGGGTGATCCGCACCAACGACGACGGCGCGGTGGATTTCAAGCTGATGGTCTCCGACGCAGCGGTTCCCGCGCGCTCGACGTGGCGCGAACTGGTCGGCCACGCGCCGGGCCGGCTGATCGCCGAGGTCGCCGCCTACAAGGGCCACCTGGTGCGGCTGGAGCGCGAGAACGCCTGCGACCGCATCATCGTCCGTGATCTGACGGGCGCCGAGCACGGGTCGATTTCGACGAGGCCGCCTATGCGCTCTCGCTCGACCAGGGGCTCGAGTACGACACCGCCGTCACCCGCTTCGTCTACCAGTCGCCCACCACGCCGCGGCAATGGTTCGACTACGACATGGCGAGCCGACGGCGCACCCTGCGCAAGACCCAGGAGATCCCGTCCGGCCACGATCCGGCCGCCTACGAGACGCGGCGGCTCTACGCCAAGGCTACGGACGGCGCCGAAGTCCCGATCACGGTGCTGATGCGCAAGGGAACGCCGCTCGACGGCTCCGCGCCGCTGCTGGTCTACGGCTACGGCTCCTATGGCTTCCCGCAGGAGCCCACCTTCTCGATCCGCAACCTGAGCCTCGTCGACCGCGGCTGGATCTGGGCCATCGCCCATATCCGCGGCGGCTCGGACAAGGGCTGGGGCTGGTTCCTGGACGGCCGCAAGTTCAACAAGATCAACACCTTCACCGACTTCATCGCCTGCGCCGAGCACCTGGTCGCCGCGGGCTACGGGACCAAGGGGCGCGTGGCGGCCTACGGCGGCTCGGCCGGCGGCATGCTGATGGGGGCGATCGTCAACATGCGCCCCGACCTCTGGGGCGCGATCATCGCCGCGGTGCCGTTCGTCGACGTGCTGAACACCATGAGCGATACGACGCTGCCGCTGACGCCGCCGGAATGGCCGGAGTGGGGCAATCCGCTCACCGACGCGAAGGCCTACGACTACATCGCCAGCTACAGCCCCTACGACAACGTCGGCGCCAAGCCCTATCCGCCGATCCTCGCCACCGGCGGGCTCTCCGACCCGCGCGTCACCTGGTGGGAGCCGGAGAAGTGGATCGCGCGCCTCAGAGAGCACACGACGAGCGCAAATCCCGTGCTGCTGAAGATCAACATGGAGGCAGGTCACGGCGGGGCGTCCGGCCGCTTCGACTTCCTGAAGGAGATCGCGCTCGACTACGCCTTTGCTGTCTGGGCGATCGAGGGAGACGGGAAGGCGTGAGGATTCGGGGCGCGAGCGCGGCGGACGCCGCGGCGGTGGGGGCGATCTACGGCCACCATGTGCTGACGAGCCTCGGCACGTTCGAGGAGGTCCCGCCCTCGGACGCGGAGATCGCCGCGCGGATCGCCGCCGTGCTGCAGCTGGGCCTGCCGTACCTGGTCGCCGAGGACGACGGCGGCCGCGTGCTGGGCTTCGCCTACGCCTCGTCGTTCCGGCCGAGGGCCGCCTATCGCTACACCGCCGAGGAGAGCGTCTACGTCCATCCGGACCTGATCGGCCGCGGCGTCGGCAAGGCGCTGGTCAGCGAGGTGATCACCGTCTGCGAGGCGATGGGCCTGCGCCAGCTGGTGGCGGTGATCGGCGATAGCGGCAACGCCGCGTCGCTGGGGCTGCACCGTTCGCTCGGCTTCACCGAGATCGGGACCGGCCGTGCGTTCGGCTACAAGCACGGCCGCTGGGTCGACATCGTCTGGATGCAGCGCGCGCTCGGCGCCGGCGCCGACGCCGAGCCCAGCGCACGCGGGCTGGAGCTCTAGCGAGCGCGATTGCCGGCTCGGCGGGACGAGGCGAAACTCGCGCGCCGATCGCACGTTCAATCTGCGCCGCAACCGCGCGGCGCTCCCGGGGGAACCAGATCCGATGACCGCAACCTCGCAAGCCAAGCCGGCGCGCCTGGCCATGCTCGACGGCGACCGCTACCCGCTGGCGGCGATCATCCTGCACTGGACGATCGCGCTCATGCTGGTGATCCAGCTATGCCTCGGCTGGTACATGAACGAGGTGGCGCCCGACCACTCGGCCCTGCAGGACGAGATCCAGTCGATCCACGTCTCGCTGGGGATCACCATCCTGATCCTGGTCCTCGTCAGGATCGCCATCCGCATCGCGAGGCCCCCGCCGCCGGTGCCGGGCGACATCGCGCCCTGGGAGCGCGCGCTGATCAACATCACCCACAGCCTGTTCTACGTGCTGCTGCTGGTGGTTCCGCTGACCGGCTGGGCGGTGATCTCGATCAGCAAGGACCCGGTGGCGCTCTGGGGGATCCCCTGGCCGCGCCTGCCGGGCCTCGGCTTCATCGCGCACAACAAGGCCTGGCGGCACGACCTGAAGTCGATCCATGTCTACTGGCTGATCTGGCTGGTGCTCATAAACCTCGCGCTGCACGTCGCCGGCGCGCTGCGCCACCAGTTCGACGGCCACCCGGTGCTCTGGCGCATGCTGCCGGGCCGCACGAGCCGGCCGGCCTGAACGGTTCCTAGCGCCGCCCCTGGACCAGCCGGCGCGCCTCGGCTCTGAGGTCGTAGGCGACCTCGTCGGCGCAGTCGGGCCAGAGGCCGGCGCCCACCCGCGCCGCGGACAGGCTGGACGATGGACCGCCGCGGGCCGATCCTCAGGCGCGAGGGAGACCCGCCGCATGCCCAGCTCCGCCGACGCCTGGCCCGCGCTGCCGTTCGAGGCGCTCGGCCCCACCGCCGAGACGCTGCAGCTGTGGACCCAGATCGTCGGCAAGGTGCGCCTGGCGCGCACGCCCTGGGTGAACCATTCCTGGCACGTGACGCTCTACGTCTCGGCGCGTGGGCTCACCACCTCGCTGATCCCGAACGGCCCGGCCGGGCTGGAGCTGGAGTTCGACTTCGTGAGTCACGCGCTCGCCATCCGCACCACCGACGGCGGCGAGCGGCGCATCGCCCTGAGGTCGGGCGGCGATGTCGCCGGCTTCTACGCCGGGGTGCTGAACACGCTGGCGGCGCTGGGCGCGCCCACTGAGATTGTCGGCTTCCCAAACGAGATGCCGACGGCGACGCCGTTCGCCGACGACCACGCGCCGCGCGTCTACGATCCGCAGGCGGCGAACGCCTTCTGGCGCGCGATGGTGCAGGCTCACCGCGTCTTCCAGCGCTTCCGCTCGCGCTTTCTCGGCAAGGTGAGCCCTATCCACTTCTTCTGGGGCGCGGCGGACCTGGCGGTGACGCGGTTCTCCGGACGGCGCGCGCCGCTGCACCCCGGCGGCTTCCCGCACCTGCCGGACGCGGTCACCCGCGAGGCCTACTCGCACGAGGTCTCCAGCGCCGGCTTCTGGCCAGGCGATGCGTCGCTGGGCGGACCGGCGTTCTATTCCTATGCCTACCCGACCCCGGCCGGCTTCGCCGCCGCGAAGGTCGAGCCGGCCGCCGCCCGGTTTGATCAGGCGCTCGGCGAGTTCCTGCTGCCCTACGAGGCGGTGCGCACCGCGCCGGACCCGGACGCAGCGCTGCTCGCCTTCCTGCAGACCACCTACGCCGCCGCCGCCGACCTCGCCCACTGGGACCGCGCCGCGCTGGAGTGCGAGGAGGGGGAGCCGGGACGACCGCGACCGGTGGGCTGAAGCCCGGTCACGCCGCCGGGGCGTCGGCCGGGAGGAGTTGGGCGAGGCGGCGGGCGAGCTCGGCCCTGGCGTAGGGCTTGGAGATCAGGTGCACGCCCTCGTCGAGCCGGCCCTGGTGGATGATGGCGTTGTCGGTGTAGCCGGAGGTGAAGAGCACCGGCAGCTCGGGTCGCAGCGCCTTCAGCGCTTGCGCGAAGTCGCGGGTGCGCAGCGGGCCCGGCATGACGACGTCGGTGAACACCAGGTCGACGTGCGCGCCGCCTTCGACCAGCGCCAGCGCCGACTGCGCGTCGGCCGCCTCCAACGAGCGGTAGCCGAGCTCGTCCAGCATGGCGACGGCGGCCTCGCGCACCGCCGCCTCGTCCTCGACCACCAGGATGGTGCGGCCGCTGTCCGCCGCCGTCTCGGGCGGCGGCGGCGCGGGAACGGCTTCCGGCTGGCGCGAGCGCGGCAGGTAGATCTTCACGGTCGTCCCGTGGCCAGGCTCGGAATAGATCTGGATGTGCCCGTTCGACTGCTTGACGAAGCCGTAGACCATCGAGAGCCCGAGGCCGGTGCCCTTGCCGTCGACCTTGGTGGTGAAGAAGGGCTCGAAGACGCGGGCGCGCACCTCCTCGCTCATGCCCTCGCCGGTGTCGGTCACCGCCAGCATCACATACTGGCCGGCGGCGACGTCCTCGCGCCGTCCCGGGCGTAGGCCTCGTCGAGCACCGCGTTGGTGATCTCGACGGTCAGCCGTCCCGCCGCCCGGCATCGCGTCGCGGGCGTTGAGCGCGAGATTGAGCAGCGCGCTTTCCACCTGGGCCGGGTCGGCGATGGTGTTCCAGAGGCCGCCCGCCACCACGGTCTCCACCTCGATCGACTCGCCCAGCGTGCGGCGCAGCAGATCGGCCATGTCGCTGACCAGGCGCGAGAGGTTGACCACCTTCGGCTCCAGCGGCTGGCGGCGCGCGAAGGCCAGCAGCTGGCGGGTCAGCTGCGCGGCGCGCTCGGCGCCGAAGATGGCGTTCTTCAGCCGCGCCTCGCCGCGCTCGTCGCCCTCCACCGAGCGCTGCAGCAGCTCGAGGTTGCCGCGGATCACCTGCAGCAGGTTGTTGAAGTCGTGGGCGACGCCGCCGGTCAGCTGGCCGATCGCCTCCATGCGCTGGGCCTCGCGCAGGCGTTCCTCGGCCCGGACCCGGTCGGTGATGTCGCGCACCGTGCCGATCAGCCGCTCCGCGGCCCCGTCGCTGGCCGGCACCGGCGCCAGGACCGATTCCCAGATGCGGGCGCCGCCTGGGAAGGCGATCTCCTCGCGCGTGGTCGCCGGCTTGCCGGCCGCGCGCACCCGCCGGTAGTGGTTGATCAGCCGGCGGGCCGGACCGGCGGGCAACAGCTCGTCGATGGCGCGGCCGCGCACCCGCTCGGCGGTGATGTTCAGCGCCTTCTCGAAGGCGGGGTTGATGTCGGCGATCACGAAGCGGTCGTCCGCCTCGACGTTGAGGACGATCAGGTAGTCGGGCACGTTGGCGAAGATGGCGTTGGCCAGCGCCCCCAGCGCGGCGCGCGCCGCCTCCGACTCCCGCTGCTCGACGATGGCCCGGTTCAGGCGGTTGTTGGTCCGCGCCAGCAGGATCACGCCGCCGGTGAGGATCAGCAGCGCGACCAGGCTGACGGTCAGCCCGAGGGCGAGCGTGAGCGCCTGGGTGCTGCGCGCCGCGGCGGTGCGGCTGCTCAAGAGCCGGTTCTCGAGCGCGTCGATCTGGCCCTCGCGCTGCTCGATATCCTGCATCGCGCGCCTGCCCTCGCCGCTCAGGATGATCGCGCGTGCGCCGTCGAAGTCGCCGGCCTGGGCGGTGGCGACGACCTTGTCGATGATGGCGCGGCGGCGCTCGATCGCGCCCACCATCGCGCGCACCTGGGCCTCCTGCGCGGCGTTGTCGGCGACCAGGCGCTCGAGGTCGGTCTCTTCGCGCGAGAGCGCCGCGGCGGCGGCGCGGTAGGGCGCGAGGTAGGCGACGTCGCGCGTGAGGAGATAGCCGCGCTCGCCGTTCTCGGCCTGCTGCAGGCTCGCCATCAGCTCCTGGTTCGACTGGATGACCAGCCGGGTGTGCTCCACCCAGCCCCGCGCCTCGCCCAGGGTGGCGACCTGGGTGAAGATCAGAAAGATGGTGAGGCCGCCCATGAGGACGGCCAGGGCGATCGCGGCGGCGACGATGCGCTTGAAGCCCAACTGGTCCTACCCTCGAGACGACGTGAGTGGCGCGGGGGCCCCCGCGCCGTCCGCTATCGAGCCCTAACGCCCGTTATCGAACGATGCGCGCCGGGGCTCAACCCGGCATGGTCGAGGGCAGCGATGGCGCTTAAGCGGCGCCTCTGGGGTCGGGCCCCAGGGGTCGGTCGAGCGGCGCGCTGGCCGCAGCGGGGGCGCTCAGCCGCAGCGGATGCAGCAGCTGGCCGATCAGGTCGCCCGGCACGCCGTCGGCCCCGAACCGGTCCGGCCGCGCCCGTCCGGGCATGTGGAAGGTGCCGAACATCAGATCCCACGCCGGGAACATCGGCGCGTAGTTCTTCTCGCGGCTGGCGGCGTCGGCGCTGTGATGCCAGCGATGGAAGACCGGGCTCGCGATCACGTACCTCAGCGGCCCGAACGTCCAGTCGAGGTTGGCATGGGTCCAGGCGCCGGAGAGGAAGAAGACCGGCGCGGCGATCAGGATGGCGGTCTGCGAGACGCCGGCGACGCGCGCCAGCAGCGCCAGGGCGGCGTTCGCGGCCAGGTAGTTCACGGGATGGGTTCGGAAGGTGGTGGTCCAGTTCACGTCCGCCGCGCTGTGGTGGACGGCGTGGAAGGCCCAGAGCCGCCGGCTGTGGAACGCGCGGTGGATCCAGTACTGGGCGAAGTCGGTCGCCACCAGCAGCCCGATCGATCTGCGCCCAGAGCGGCGCGCCGGCGATCCATCCGAGGCCCGGCGTCAGCGAGCGGGCGCCCGGGATCGCGGCCAGCAAGGCGACCGCGGCGGGGCCGACGCCGGCGTAGAGCGCGCCCAGCGCGCAGTAGCCGAGGTCGAGCCCGATCGACTTCGAGACGAAGACCGGCCGCCCGGGATTGCAGGGAAACAGCCGGCCGAGCGCGCCGAACACGACGAAGCAGACGCCGAGCAACGCGAACGCGGAAAGGATCTGCGATACGGCCAAGCGGGCCTCGAGACGTCGGGACTTTGCTCAGCATAGTCCAAGCGCCGGCGTGGGGCGATGCGGGCGCGTGCGGCCGAGGCGCGGGGCCGGGCGGGTCCGGCATGCGGAACCTGGGGGCTCGCAATCGGGCGCCCCGCGGCTATGCTTGGGCGTGTCGCAGCCCACGCACGAGACGGCGGCCGGCGGCGCCATCGCCGCGCCGCCGATGCCGCCCGGCTTCAGCCTGGACGGCCTTCCGCAGGCCTTCCAGCTGGCCTGCGCCTGCTGCATGTGGCCGCGCTCGGCGCAGCGCGATGCGCAGGTGCGAGCGGCCGCCGAGGGGGTCGACTGGGCGCGCTTCCTGCGGGTGCTCGCCCGCCAGCGCGTGACGGGGCTGGCGCGCGACGCCCTGAGGTGTGCGGGCGTGGCGCCGCCGCCCGAGGCGGACCAGCGCCTGACCGATCTGGCGCAGGCCGGCGCGGCGCGCGGCCTTGCGCTGGCGGCCGAGGCGCTGCGGCTGAGGCGGCTGCTCGACGCGGAAAAGCTTCCGGCGCTCTTCATCAAGGGCGCGGCGCTCGCCCAGCTGGCCTACGGCTCGCAAGTGCTGAAGAGCGCGCGCGACATCGACCTGCTGGTGGCGCCGGCCGACGCGGCGCGGGCGTTCGAGGTGCTGAAGCGCGAGGGCTACCGCGCCGTGGCGCCCGCGGGCGACCTCGGCGCCGGCGCAGATGCAGCTCGTCGTCCGCCTGCACAAGGACCTGGAGCTCTTCCACGACGGACGCGGGTTGAGCCTGGAGCTGCACTGGCGGCTGATCGACAATCCCGTGCTGCTCCGCGAGGTCGGGCTCGGATCTCCGACCCAGGAGGCGCCGGTGCTGGACGGCGCGCTGCGGACGCTCGGCGACAAGGAGCTGTTCGCCTACCTTGCCGTGCACGGCGCATCGCACTGCTGGTTCCGGCTGAAGTGGCTGGCCGACCTCAACGCCTGGCTCTCGACCCGGACGGACGAAGAGATCGTCGGCTTCTACCGCTACGCCGAGAGCTTGGGGGTCGGCGCCTGCGCCGGCCAGGCGCTGCTGCTCTGCAACCGGTTGCTCGGGCTATCGCTGCCGGATGCGCTGGCGCCGGCGCTGCGGCGGCGCAAGCTGCGCGTGCTGGTCGCCGTCGCGCTCGACGCCATGGCGGGCGCCGACGCCGAGGTCGAGTTGGCGCGAAGGCCGTTCGGTCCGTTCCGAACGCTGCCGGCGCAGTTCCTGCGGGGGCGCGGCGCGGGTTTCTTCCTCGCCCAGTGCGGCCTGCTGGTCCAGAACCTGGACGACATGCTGATGTACCCCCTGCCGCGCGCGCTGCACTTCCTCTATCCGTTGCTGCGTCTGCCCTTGTGGGTGCTGCGTGTCAGCCGGCGCCGCAAGGCGCTGAGGGCGCAGGGCGCCGGCGCGTAGATCTTGAGAGGGCGACGATGGCCGAAGCCCAGCTGACGGGACGAGCGCCGGCGGAAGCTGCGCCGGCGCGCCGGCGCGGCGGGGCAGGGTTCGGGCCCTCGCTCGCCCGGTTCCTCGGCGACATGCTGCGCTACGCACGGCGCGATGCGCTGCTGGCCGGCCTCCTGGTGGCCGCCGGCGCGGTGGCCGACAGCGTCGGCCTGGTGCTGCTTGATCCCGTTGCTCGGCGTGGTCGCGCCGTCGACCCAGACCCCGGGCGCGCTGCGCCGCGCCGCCGAGATATTCTTCCGCTTCGTCGGCGCCCAAACGCCGCTGGAGCGGCTGGCCGCGCTGCTGGCGGTCTACGGCGTGCTGATGGTGTTGCGCGCGGTGGTGACGACGCGCCGCGACGTGAAGATGGCCGAGCTGCAGATCGGCTTCCTGGAATCGCAGCGCGCGGAGGTCGCCGAGCTGCTGGCGTCGGCGCGCTGGGACCAGCTGGTGCGGCTGCGCCACGCCCGCATCACCCACCTGATGAGCGGCGACCTGCAGCGGGTCGGCGCCGGCGTGACGTTCCTGCTGCAATGCGCCGTCGCGGTGGTGATGGTGGTGCTCGCAGGTCGCGCTGGCGTTCGTGCTCTCGCCGATCCTCGCCTCGATCGCGCTCGCCCTCTTGATCGTGATCGGGCTGGCGCTCGCGCCGATGGTGCGCCGCTCGCAGGATCTGGGCCGGTACGTCGCCGAGACCAACCTCAACCTGCTCGACGCGGCCTCGCAGTTCCTGGGCGGTCTGAAGCTGGCGGTCAGCCAGAACCTGCAGGGCGCCTTCGCCAGCGAGTTCCGCGACACCCTGAAGTCCGTCGCCGCGCGCCAGGTGGACAACATCCGCCAGCGCACCCAAGCGCGCCTGATGATCAGCCTGCTGTCGTCTGCCGTGGCGGGCGCGATCGTTCTGATCGGCTTCGGCTTCCTGCACGTGCCGCCCGCGGTGCTGATCGCGCTTTTGCTGATCATCTCGCGGATGGGCGGGCCGGTGGGCCAGATCCAGCAGGGGCTGCAGCAGGTGGCGTTCGCGCTGCCGGCCTATGACAAGGTGGTGGAGCTGAAGCGCGAGCTGGCGGCGGTCGGCGAAGGCCGGGCCGGCAGCGCCGACGCGCCGTTCCCGGAAGGCGCGGTGGTCTTCGAGGCGGTCTCGTTCCGGCATCCCTCGGCGGCGGGCGAGACGAGCGCCGACCGAGGCGTGGAGCGCATCGACCTGGTGCTGCGGCCCGGCGACTTCCTGGGCGTGGCCGGCGCCTCGGGGGCCGGCAAGACCACCTTCGCCGACCTGCTGGTTGGGCTGATTCCCCCGCAACAGGGCCGGATCACGGTCGGCGGGCGGCCGCTCGAAGGCGCCGTGCTCGCCGGGTGGCGCGAAGGGATCAGCTACGTCTCGCAGGACCCGTTCCTGTTCCACGACACGGTGCGGCGCAACCTGGCCTGGGCGTGCCCGAGCGCGTCCGAGACCGACATGTGGCGGGCCCTGGCGCTGGCCGAGGCGGACGCGCTGGTGCGGCGGATGGAGAAGGGACTGGACTGCGTGGTGGGCGAGCGTGGCGGCGCTGGTCTCCGGCGGCGAGCGGCAGCGGATCGCCCTGGCCCGCGCCATCCTGCGCGGCCCGCGCGTGCTGGTGCTGGACGAAGCCACCAACGCCGTCGACGTTCCGACCGAGCGTCGGCTGCTCGAGCGGCTCGGCGCGCTGACGCCCGCCCCGACGATCGTGATGATCGCGCATCGGCCCGAGAGCCTGGCTCTGTGCCGCACAGTCGTCCGCCTCGAGCAGGGCCGCCTCGACGCCCGCGCCGACGACGCCCCGCCGTTGGCCTCCTGACTCCCGCCAGGGGCGAGCCTGCCACCCCCCGGCGACGCCGGAAATAGAGGGCGACTTTGACCCGGCCTGACGATATCTTTGCCGGACGAACGCCGATCGCGGTGGGGCCGGGGCACTGGCGTTGCCGCACGCGCTTATCTGCGGGACCTCGGGTTCTCGTGGCCGACAGCTGTCGGGTGAGGTGAGTACGATGCGTCGACGTCTCTTCAACCTCTCTGCGGTGCGCGGCGCCTGGCTGGCGCTGGCGGCGCTCGCCTGCGTGGCGATCGTCGCGCCGGCCCTGGTGCTCGCCGCCTCGTCCGGCGACGGCGAGCAGCCCGCCGCGCGGATGAGCCCGGAGCAGCTCACCACGGCGACCGCCGGCCCCTACATCATCGGCCCGGAAGACAAGCTCACGATCCGTGTCTTCGAGGTGAAGGACCTGTCGTTCGACAACGAGCAGGTCGACGCCAGCGGCCAGATCATGCTGCCGCTGATCGGCAAGGTGATGGCGGCCGGCAAGACCACCGACCAGCTGGAAGACGAGATCTCCACGCGGCTCGAGAAGTACCTGCAATCCCCGCAGGTCTCGGTCTCGGTGACGAAGTCGGCGAGCCAGAAGGTCACCGTCGAAGGCAACGTGAAGAACCCCGGTGTCTATCAGGTCAAGGGTCACACGACCCTGATGCAGGCCGTGGCGATGGCCGGCGGCCCGGACGACGAGGCCGACACGCACAAGGTGGCGGTCATCCGGCTGGACAACGGCATCCGCAAGGCCGCGACCGTCGACTACCAGGCGATCAAGGAGGGCAAGGCCGGCGACCCGCTCATCCAGGGCGATGACGTGGTGGTGGTCGGCGAATCCAGGATCAAGATGGTCTGGTCCAACGTCATGAAGAACCTGCCGATCTTCACCTTGTTCGCCTACCTCCGTTAGCAATAGTAGGGTCTCGACTAGGAACAGCCCGAATGGTCGGCGAACGCGACAGCATCGGTGGTTCGAGTCTCTGGGCCCCGTCGGACATGGCCCGGCGCGCCGTCGCCCGCTCGCATGAGAACGTCATCACCGCCTGGGAGGACGCGCAGTTCGCCGATCCCAGCGAGGGCGCGCAGAGTCTCAAGCTCCTCGAATACTGGCGGATCGTCTACAAGCACAAGTGGGTGATCGTCGCCGCCGTCGTCGTGGCGATGGCCATCGGCCTGGTGGGCACGCTGCTGACGCCGAGGGTCTACACCGCCAGCACGACGATCGAGATCGACCGCGAGACCAGCAACGTCGTCAGCCAGAACATGGAGGTCGAGCCGGTCGAGCGGCTGTCGCGGGACCAGGAATTCTTCCAGACGCAATACGGCCTCCTGAAGAGCTGGTCGCTGGCCCAGCGCGTCGCCCAGACGCCCGGCCTGTCCTCGGATCCGGCTTTCCTGAAGGCGATGGGCGTGCGCCATCCGCCGTCCGCCGCCGCGCTGAACGACGGCTGGGGCGTCGGCTTCCTCGAGGGCGGTCTTGGCGTCTACCCGGTGCGCGACTTCCGCCTGGTCCGCATCACGTTCGACAGTCCCGACCCGAACCTGTCGGCCCGCGTCGCCAACGCGTTCGCCGACAACTTCATCTCGTCGAACCTGCAGCGGCGGTTCGAGGCCTCGGCCTATGCGCGGCATTTCCTCGAGGATCGGCTCGCCGAGCTGAAATCGAAGCTGGAGGACTCGGAGCGCCAGCTGGTCGCCTACGCAACCCAGCAGCAGATCATCCAGGTCAGCGAAGGCGGCGGCGGCAAGGACGCGGCGCCGCCGCAGTCGCTCGCAGCCCTCGACCTCGGCGGCCTCAACGCCGCCCTGACGACCGCCAAGGCGAACCTGGTGACGGTGTCCGAACGCTACAAGACAGCCGTCGCCGCGCCCGGGCTCGCCGCGCCGGACGTGCTCAACGATCCGACCATCCAGCAGCTCAGGCAGGAGCAGGTCAAACTGTCGGTCCAGTACAATGAGCAGCTGAAGGTCTATAAGCCGGACTACCCGGACATGATCCAGCTGAAGCAGCAGCTCGACGACGTCACCCGTCAGCTGGGTACGTCGGCGGACACCATCCGCCGCTCGTTGAGGACCCAGTACGAAGCGGCGCAGGCGCAGGTGAACCAGCTGCAGACGGAGGTCGACCAGCAGAAGAACAACGTGCTGGACGAGCGCAACCGTGAGATCAAGTACAACATCCTGCAGCGCGAGGTGGACTCCACCCGGACGCTCTACGATGGCCTGCTCGACCGCTACAAGCAGATCGGCGTCGCCGGCGGCATCACCACCAACAACATTTCCATCGTCGACATGGCGCGCCCGCCCGGCGGGCCTTCCAGGCCGCAGCCCATGCACAATCTGGCGATGGCCGGCATGTCGGGGCTGGCTGCCGGCGTCCTGCTCGCCTTCCTGCTCGAGACGATGGACCAGGCGGTCCGCAAGCCGGCCGACGTCGAGTCCAAGCTCGGCCTGCCGGTGCTCGGCAGCGTGCCGCTGCTGGAGAAGGGCGTGCAGCCGATGGAAGCGCTGGCCGACCTGCGCTCTCCCTTCTCGGAAGCCTACCACTCCATCCGCAGCAACCTGGCGTTCTCGACCAAGGACGGCGCGCCGAAGGTGCTTTCGGTCACCAGCGCGCGACCGGAGGAAGGCAAGTCGACCACCTCGTTCGCGCTGGCGCAGGGCTTTGCGCGCGCCGGCATGCGGGTGCTGCTGGTCGACCTCGATCTGCGCAACCCGAGCCAGCACAAGATCATCGGGGCCGACAACCGGGTGGGCGCGTCGAATCTGCTGACCGGCGCGGTGCGCCTGCAGGGCGCGGTGCAGCCGACCGACTGGCCCAACCTGTTCCTGATCCCCAGTGGCCCGCTGCCGCCCAGCCCGGCCGAACTGCTGATCGGCCCGCGCCTCGTCGCCTTCACGAAAGAGGCGATGGAACACTTCGACATCGTCATCCTGGACGGGCCACCGGTGATGGGGCTGGCCGACGCGCCGCTGATCGCCTCGGTGGCGGTCGGCGCCCTGCTGACCATCGAAGCCGGGCGGACCAACCGGGCTCAGGCCCGCGCCGCGATCAAGCGCCTGCGGGTCGGCGACGCGCGGCTGTTCGGCGCCATCCTGACCAAGTTCGACGCGCGCAAGACCGCCTACGGCTACGGATACGCCTACGCCTACGACTATGAGTACGACTACGCCTATGGCCGCAAGCAAGCCGAACCCGAGCCCGCCGCCGTGACGGCGCATCGCTCGGTCTTGCAGGATCGGTCGCGCAAGCCGCCGCCGGCGGCGTGAGCCGGGATGGACAGCGGCGCGCCTGAGCGGGCGACGGCAGTCCGGCGGCGCACACTGCCGAACTTCGTTTCCTTCGTCATGGCGGTGGCGCTGGTCTGGCTGGGCGGCCAGTTCATCCGGCAGGGCGTCTCGGACGACCTGCTGGAGGACAAGCCCGACCTGGCGGTGCTCTGGATGGGCAACTCATCGGACGCCCTCGCCCAGCTCGCCCGCCTGCGGCTTCAGACGCGCGACCCCGGCGGCGCGGCTCGCCTCGCGGTGAAGGCGCTGCAGCTTTCGCCGCTCAACGAGCGCGCGCTCACGCTCTATGGCCTGGCGATGGACGCGCTTCATCAGCCGGCGCTCGCGAGCCCGGCGATGACGCTCGCCGGTCAGCGCGGCTGGCGCGATCTGGTCACCCAGATCTGGCTGTTGCGTCGCGACCTGCTGAGCTTCGATTTCAGCGACGCCGTCGATCATGCCGACGCCTTGCTGCGGCGGGCGCCCGAACCGCCGCTGCTCGTGTTCGCTATCCTGGCGGTGGCGGCGCGCAATCCGGCCGCGGTGCGGCCGATCGCCGACCGACTGGCCGCCGACCCGAACTGGCGGCTGCCGTTCTTCAGCTACCTGTGCGCGCAGGCGCGGCCCCCGGCGACCGGCGTCGCCGGCCAGCTGCTGACGCGGCTGGCGGCCGGACCGACCCGGCCCACCGACGCGGAACTCGGCCTCTACCTCGCCGCGCTCGCTGGCCAGGGGGCGTATCAGGAAGCGGAGGCGGCGTGGCGCCAGATGACGCCGGGCGCCGCCCACGACGGCTACGTTCACGATGGCGACTTCGAGAGGCCGGCGCGCGCCACCCCGTTCGACTGGCAGCTCAGCAGCGGCGTTGGCTGGACGGCGACGATCGCCGACAGCCCGGATTCGAGCCACGGCCGCGCCCTCAGGATCGACTACGACGGCGTCTCGACGCCACAGACGCTGCGGCAGATCATCGTTCTGCCTCCCGGAGGCTACCGATTGAGCGGTCGGATGCGCGACGAGAGCGACAGCGGTGCGAGCGGGTTCGCCTGGCGCGTGCTTTGCGTCGGTGCGACCGATCCGTTGGCGCGCTCGCCGGCGCCGGCCAACGCCGCCGGCCAGTGGCGACCGTTTAGCGTCGACTTCAGCGTGCCGACCTCGGCCTGCCCCGCCCAGTTACTGAAGCTGACCGCCGAGGAAGGCGATCGGCAGCAGAACATTACTGTCTGGTACGACGACTTGGCTATTACGCCTGCCGCGGCCGTGGCGCCGAAAACACAGGCGCCGCCAGTCAGTAACGTAGGCTTCCCGGCAAAGCTCTGAATCTCTGCAACCGGCGCCTTGCGCGGGGATTGTGATTCCTTTAGAGATCACAGGTATCTCAAGCGCGTTGGACCTCCAGAGAAGGTGTAGATAATGAGGAAGTATCTTGCGGCGACTGCCCTGGGCGCGATGTTGATCGCGGGCCAAGCGGCAGCCTCTGACAGCGCTGTCGTGAATCTCGGGGATCGTATCGGCCCGCAGGCAACGGCGGCCGAAAACATGGAAGGCAGCAACGCCTGGCTCATCGCCCTGGCGGCGGCCCTGGCCATCGGCTTGATCGCCTGGGGCTTCTCGCAAGGCGGCAACGGCACGCCGGCCACCCCGTAAGGGGGGGACGGCTCTGCTGAAGCCCGACGCCGTTTGAATGCGGCTCTTGCGGTCGGGCTAAGCGAAATACGGACGGCCGCCGGGCTTCGGCTCGGCGGCTTATCTGTGTCTTGAAGACGCGGGAGCCGCCAGGTCTGGCGGCTCCCGCTCTTTCGTCTATTCGGGCCGGGACCCGCCGCCAGCCGGCGTCGGAACCAATGGCTCCCCGCGCTGGCGCTTGGCGAAGATTTCGTCGCGCGTCGCCGCGAGGCTGGCGGCGCGCTCCCAGTGCCCCGGGTGTGACCAGCCGAAGTCGCCGATCGTGGCCGGGAACTGGCGCCAGAAGTCCGGCGCCCGCGAGATGTCGTAACCGGCGCGCGCGGTCAGGTAGAGGCCCACGTAGTCGGCCTCCTTTTCCGCCACCATGAGGCTCGCCGGCGTCGAGCCGAATTCCCCCAGCACGTTGCGGGCGACGCCCTTCTTATCCAGCCGATCGTGGTGGTGCAGCACGTCGTGGGCGAACTCGTGACCCAGCACCAGGGCCAGCATGTCGTCGGAGCCGGCGTAGTCGACCAGCGCGGCTGAGACGAAGACGTGGCGTCCGTCGGCGGAAGCGTTCAGGACCGCCCCAGGCAGCACCTGCGCGTCGTACGCGCAGCCGGTCCGGGGCGTGAGTACGACGTCGAGCTGGTCCGCGCCGCGCTGCAAGCGCAGCCTGGCCGGTCCGTTGGCGAGCGCCGCATCGATGGCCCCCTCGGCCGCATCGACGGGAGCGCGGGTGGCGGCCCGGTCGTCGTCGCCGGACGGCGCCGGCGGGGCGCCGGTCGCCAGCGGCCGGCCGTTCACCGCGAGCAAGATGTCGTCCCGACGCGCCCCCGCCTCGGCCGCCGGGCTGCCCGCGGCGACCGCCTCGATCGCCGCCCGATCGTCGATGTGAAAGTCTCGCTCAACGGCCGGCCGCAGGCGCGGGCTGTATTCGAGCGCGGTCTGCAACACAAGTCCGGTCCGCGGTTTGACGTCGGAGCAAAGGTCTGCGTTGGCGGTGGCGATCCGATAGGCCACGTCGGCGACGCGCTGGTCAGCGACGCGCAACCCCGAAAGCGTGTGGTCCCACCGACCCGGCGCTTCGGCCGGCGCCGTCGCCGCCGTCGCCGCGGGCGCGCCCGGCTCTACGTTCGGATAGGCGACCTGCGGCTCGATGGTCCCGCACGCGGCGGTCAGGAGACTGGCCAGGACGGCTGCGCGGCCCGCGACGCGGGCAAGCTCAGCGCGACGCATCGTTGGTCGAGCGCAGCCCGAACCACGCGCCAAAGCCGCGTCGACGCGCCGGCTCGGCCGCGACGGGCGCCGGACTCCGGATCGTTGGCCGGATCCGGTAGCAGCTTGCCGTGCGCCCTGCCGCGCACCTGCAGCACCTCGATTGGGCCGCCCGGCCGCTCGGCGTCGAAAACGGCGATCGAAAGGACGCCGGTGGCGAAGGCCGCGGTGTCGAGGTTGGTGCGGTGCTCGAGCAGCTCCGGCACGGTCGGATCGGGCTTGCCTTCCCAGACCGGCGTGTGGCCATGCACGACGTGCGCCTCGAAGTCGCCAGGCCGCCCTTGCAGGAAGCGCTCGCGGATCCACAGGAAGGTGTGTTCCTTCTGCCGGTGGATCGGCGTGCCAGGGGCGAGGCCGGCGTGCACGTAGATGCGGTGCCCATCGCCGGTGGTGCGCGGCAATCCCGCCATCCAGCGCAAATGCTCTTTCGGGATTCGGCCGGCGAGATCGTCGTCCTCTTCCAGGCCATAAGACGCCAGTGTGTGGTCGCCGCCGTACTCCAGCCAACGCGTCAGCCGCCCGCCGCCGGGCTCGGTTATGGCCTGCAGCATCAGCTCCTCGTGGTTGCCCTTCAGGCACACGACCGGCCAGCGCCGCTGCAGTTCGATGAGGAAGTCGATCACGCCGCGGCTGTCCGGCCCGCGGTCGACATAGTCCCCGAGAAAGATCACCCGGAACGGGCCGTCACCGACGTGCTGGCCGATCATCTCGACGGCCTGCTCAACGAGATCGAGCCGGCCGTGCACGTCGCCGATCGCGTAGGTGCGCGGCGACGCGGCGTCGGTGCGGTCTGGCTCGGGGTTGATCGGGTCGGGCATCATGTCTTCGTAAGGCGTAGCGGTGACCGAATTCGGTCAAGAACTTCCTACGCTCACTCCAGGTAAGCTTCCGAGGTCAAGGGTTTAAGCCGCGCGGCGCGAGATTCTGGCGCGCAATGCGCATGCGGCTTGGGCCTGGCGCGAATGACAGGCTATGCAGGCGCAACCTCCGCCAGGCCAAGGGTCAGGGATGCCATCGAGACGCTCCGAAGTGCGCTTCGCCGCCAATGACGGCCCGATCCTAGCCCGCGCGATCGCCGTATGGCGCGAGGCCTGGCGCCCGGAGAACCAGACACAGACGGCCCTGTTCTCCTGCGCGTTGCTGCTGCTGGTCGTCGCCACCCTGTTCGGCGGCGCCAGCCAGGGCAATGCGCTCAGCCTGGCGGCGGTCGAGGTGGCGAGCCTGCCGCTGCTGTTCGCCTCGCTCTATCTCGTTTTCGCGGGCGCGGCGCCGAAAGGCAGTGTCCTGCCGCTGATCCTGCTCGCCCTGATCGTCGCGGTCCCCGTAGCGCAGCTCATCCCCTTGCCCGCCTCGATCTGGACGCGCCTGCCGGGCCGCGAGCCGATCATCCGGATCCTCGACGTGACGCGGCTCGGTCGCCCGTCGTTGCCGTTCAGCATGGCGCCACAGGAGACTTGGCGGCTGTTGCTCGCGCTCACCCCCCCCGCGGCGATGCTGACCGGCGGGCTCTTCCTCACGGGCGGCCAGCGCCGCGTGATGGCGGTCTGCTGGCTGGTGCTGGCCGTCGTCAGCCTCGGCTTCGGCGTCCTTCAGCTGCTCGGCGGGCCGGGCAGCCGGTTCTACTTCTACCAGATCACCAATCCGGGCTCGCCGGTCGGACTGTTCTCCAACCGCAACAACCAGGCGGCGATGTTCTACAGCCTGATGCCGCTGGCGGCGGTGTTCGCCGCGCAGTTCAACGGCAATTTCGAGGATCGGCGAACGATCCCCGCGCTGCTGGCTGTGCTCTACTTCTTTGTCGCGATCGTCGGCGTCGCCGCCACCCGCTCGCGCGCCGGCATCGCGCTCACGGCGCTCTCCCTCCTGGCGTCGGCGGCGATCGTCATCCGCGGCGGCGCGGTTCGTCGCCACTGGCGCGCGGCGCTCGGCGTGGGCGTCGGGAGCATCGTCGCGATCGGGGCGGTGCTGCTGTTCGGCCTGGGCCCGATCCTGGACCGTTTCACGTCTGGCCAGACGGAGGCGCGTTTCACGGGCTGGCCGCTCGTGCTGGCGCTCGCCGAGAAGTTCCTGCCGTTCGGGTCGGGGGTCGGCTCGTTCCTGACGGTGTATCTCGCGGCCGAGCCTCTGAACGACGTCACTCCGATCTACTTCAACCACGCCCACGACGACTATCTCGAACTGCTGCTCGAGACGGGCTTCGTCGGCGTCGCGCTCTTCGCGGCCTTCGCGGTCTGGCTGCTGGCGCGCATCGCGCGGATCTGGACGAGCCGGGGCGACGACATGGGCGCGGCCAGCACGCTGATCGTTCTGCTGCTGATGGGGCACTCGCTGGTCGAGTATCCGCTGCGGACCGAATCCCTGGCGGTGCTGTTCGCCTTCGCCTGCTCCACGATCGCGGTTTGGCGACCCGAAACACACCGGACGACAAGTGCGCCCGCCGAAGACGTGCCTCGGCGGGCGCACCGACGATCCCGTGGGCGCGTCAGGCTCTGACGATAGTGGGCCTGGTCAGGTCGCGCACCACCGCGTTCATGACGCCGTAGCCGCCGAGCTGGTGCGCGCTGGGGTCTCGCCCCCGCTGCGGGCCGCCAGGCGATCGATCACGTGGTCGCCCAGCACCAGCATGTCCATCTGCGTGCGCAGGAAGCAGTCGAGCGCTTCCTCGGGGCGGCAGACCACCGGCTCGTTCTCGTTGAACGAGGTGTTGAGCACCATCGGCACGCCCGTCAGGCCCTCGAAGGCTTCGATCAGCGCGTAGTAGCGGGGATTGGGGGCCCGGCGCACGGTCTGCAGCCGTCCGGAGCCGTCGACGTGGGCCACGGCGGGGATCAGCCGGCGCTTGTCCGCGCGGATCTGGAACACCTGCATCATGAAGGGAACGTCGTCGTCCTCCTCGAACCAGTCGCCGACGGCGCGGTCGAGCACCGAGGGGGCGAACGGCCGGAAGCTCTCGCGGCGTTTGATCTTGGCGTTGAGGATCTGCTTCATGTCGCTGCGCCGCGGGTCGCAGACGATCGAACGCGCGCCCAGCGCCCGCGGCCCCCACTCCATGCGGCCCTGGAACCAGCCGACCACCTGGCCGTCGGCGACGGCCGCGGCGGTTTCGGCGCACAGGCGCGCGTCGTCGCTTACGCGGCGCACCCGGCACCCGGCGGCGCCCAGTTCATCCGTGCGCGCCGCCAGCAGCCGGCCCAGCGCCTCGTCGCCGTAGCCGGGGCCCCAGAGCGCGTGGTCCATGACGAAACCGCGCCCGCCGCCGAGCCGGCGCCATACCCAGAAGGCTGCGCCGATCGCTCCGCCAGCGTCGCCGGCGGCCGACTGCACGTAGACCCGTTTGAACGGCGTCACCCGCCGCACCTTGCCGTTGGCGACCGAGTTCGCCGCGCAGCCGCCGGCCAGCACCAGGTCGGTCAGGCCGGCCCTGGCCTGCAGCGGCGTGATCAGGTGGAAGAACGCCTCCTCGTACATCGCCTGCACCGAGCGGGCGATGTCGCGGTGCCGATCTTCCAGCGGGTCGCCCTCGCCTGCGCCGCGGCCCGAGCAGATCCTCGAGCGCGTCGGAGAACAGGTCGCCGTACGAGCGGCCCGCCTTCGTCCCACTGGAAGGGCGTCTCCTCGCGATGGTGGCGGAAGTAGGCAAGATCGAGCTCGAACGTCCCGCCCGGCAGCAGGCGGACGATCTTGCGCATGGCGTCCAGTCGCCGGGGCTCGCCGTAGGGCGCCAGGCCCATGACCTTGTACTCGTCGCCATAGTGCGGAAAGCCGAGGTACTGGGTCAGCGCCTGGTAGAAGAGGCCCAGCGAGTGCGGGAAGTAGACCCGCCCATCGACCGACAGCTGGTCGCCGCGGCCGACGCCCCATGCGGTGCTGGCGAAGTCGCCGAACCCGTCGACCGACACCGCGACGGCCGCCTCGAACGGCGAGACGTCGAACGCCGAGGCCAGGTGCGCCAGATGGTGCTCGACCGCGTGGACCTCGGCCTTCAGCGACGCGCCGGGGAAGGCCGCCGCGAGCAGGTCGTGGATCGAGGCTCTGGCGCGCCGGTTGCGCAGGCGCCCGAGCACCAGGCCGAGGTCGGGCTTCTCCTTCAGGACATAGGCGACCTTGCGCAGCTGATTGGCGTGGCTGTCCTGGTTGACGGCGACGTGGTCCACGTCCGCGAGGGTCGCGCCGGCCTCCGCCAGGCAGTAGGCGATCGCCTGCGACGGGAAGCCCGCCCAATGCTTGATGCGCCGGAAGCGCTCCTCCTCGGCGGCGGCGATGAGAACCCCGTCCCTGACGAGGCACGCCGCGGAGTCGCGCGTGGAAGGCGTTGACGCCGAGAATGATCACGTCAGCTCCTGGAGCGCTGACGTCGGGCGTGCGCCCTGCGGCGAGCGAGCGGCGTCGGCCCGGCGTCGGCCTCGGCTGCGCGCCAGGTCCTCATACAGGGCGACGAAGGCGCCCGCGATCCGCGGCCAGCCATACTCCGCCGCGATCAGCGCCCGACCAGCTGCGCCCATGGCGCGAAGCGTTTGCCGGTCGCGGGTGGTGGCGATGCGCAGCGCCTCGGCGAGCGCGTCGGCGGTGGGCGCGACCCTCCATCCGCACTGGCGCGCCTCCAATGCCGGCCAGGGCGCCGCGGTCGTCGTCAGCACCGGCGCGCCGTGCGCCAGCGCCTCGGCCAGCGCCATGCCGAAACTCTCGGAGTGACTGGGCGCCACGAAGAGATCGGCGCCCTGCAGCAGCGCCGACTTCGCCTCGCCCGAGACGGCGCCGGGAAAGCTGACCACATCCGCGAGCCCGGCGGCCGCGACGGCGGCTTCGACCTCGCGCCGATGACCGGCTTCGTCGGGGCCGGCGATGACCAGCCGCCATCCGGCGGGCCGCACCCGCGCCCAGGCCTCGATCAGCATCGGCAGGCCCTTGACCGGGTAGATCCGGCCCAGGAACACCGCCGTCATCGGCGCTCGCGCGTCCGCCCGGCCGTCCGGCGGCGCGAGTTCCGGCAGGTCGACGCCGTTGGGGATGGTGTGGACCGGCGGCTTCAGCCGCATCGCGGCCAGATTCGCCGCCTCGGCGTCGGCGGTCGCGTGCAGGGCGGCGGCGCGCTCGACGTCGCGCCGCTGATAGAGCCGCCAGGCCGCCGCCTTCTTCCAGCGCTTGTGGCGGATGGCCCAGGGCTCGAGCATGCCCCGCGTGCTGAGCACGCGCGGCCAGCCCTCCGCCTGGGCGAGCGCCGCGATCCGGTGGTTGTGCGCCAGCCACAGGCCGTTGTCGTGCACCAGGTCCGGGGCGAAGGCCATCGCGGCCGCGCGCAGATCGCCATGCAGGCGCCGGACGCCGGCGCCAATCGGCGTGAGGTCGGAGCCCGCCGTCGATCCGTCCGCCGACCACAGGCCCACGTCGAGGCCCGCCTCGGCCAGCGCCGCCGCCAGACGCGAAACCGAGAGCGCGGGCCCCCCGTAGGAGGGATCGAGGCTCGTCGCGGTGATGAGCGCTTTCACGGCCGAACGCCGAACCTAGGTGCTCAGGTCGCTGGCGCCCGGCTGCGGAAGACGCCGCATGCCGCCCAGGCGGTTGGCCGCGACGCGCCCCTCCCACAAGACCCACACCCACCGCCATCCGAAAGCGGCGAGCAGCGCAGCCGCGGCGCCGCCGGTGATCTCCACCAAAGAGCCGCCCGGATCGATCATCGCCACGGTTGGAAGGAAGAAGATGATCGCCGACCTGAAGTCGCCGCGCCGTTCGGCCGCCGCGGCCCGCAGGTCCAGCCAGCCCATCAGCCAGCCCAGCGCCAGGAAGCCGGCAACCAGGCCCGGGACCCCGAAGTTGATGTAGAACTCCATGACGTTGCCGACCCCCCAGGAGGTGTCCTGGTTGAGCTGCAGCCCGGTCATCTCGGCGACGATCTGGCCGCTGCCGGCCGCGGTCGGCTTGTCGGGCCAGAACGCCCGCGGGATGATCGCGATGAAGCCGTCGGTGACCGATTGTCCGTCCAGGAAATCGACCTGGCCCTGCTGGATACGGGCGGCGGCGAGGCCAACGAACATGTTCTGGTTCAGTCGCTGATCGAGCGCGATCAGATCCTTGTCGTTGTCCAGGTCGATCAGATGGATGCTGGCGATCATGTCCGTGACGCTGCCGAGACGATTTTCCATCGAGGCGCCGCCCCAGACGTTCTCGCGGATGTCGTCGCGGTGGTCGAAGTAGTTGACGAAGAAGGTCAGCCCGATGAAGGACGCCAGCACGACTGCGAGCGCGGCGCGGGCATAGGTCCGCGCGTAGATCGCCAGGATCGCCAGGACGATCATCACTGCCGCGGCGCCGTAGCTGAGGAAGCCGCCCAAGAGCAGCATCAGCGTCGGATAGACGGCCAGGGCCGCCGCCCAGACCAGCGCGCGCTGCAGGTCGCCCGCGTGGACCGCAGCCCTCAGACCAAGCATCGTACCCAACATCCAGATCGCGCCGCCGGTCTCGATCACCGCCCCGAGGCTGGTGATGCGGTTGAGCGGGCTCAGTCCGTAGACGAACATCCATCCGCCGATCAGGCAGAAGTAGGCGAAGGCGCGCCGGCCTGCGGGCTGCGGCGCTCGCGGCGGGTTCGAGGTCACATGGGCGATCCAGACCCCGGCGACGAAACATACGGACCCGATGGCGGTGTAGAGGATTCCGGTCGCGACGAACTCGTTGCCGCGCAGCCGATCCCCGGTCGCCAGGTGGGCGAAGGCCCCAGGCACGTGGATCAGCAGCAGCGATCCCAGGTAGGACAGCGGCAGGCCGAGCGACAGCCGATCGCGGCGCAGCAGATAGAGCAGCACGAACAGCGACGCGACGCAGACTAGGACGGAAAAGGTCATCTGGGTCCGCTGCGGCGACGGCCTGCGTGAATCGCTTTGCGTATCAGGAGCGGTTTACTCGGGCGCGCGCCAAAGGAAAGGCCGTCGGCGTTGTCATGAAGATGCGAGCTGCGGCCGCTGGCCGTCGAGCTTGGCCAGCAGGCTTGCGAGCCAGCGCGAGGCCGCGCGCGCCGACCAGTGCGAAGGCGCTTCCACGACGGCGTAGAAGGCCAGCGAACCGCCGGCGATCGCCGCCAGCCGCACCAGCCAGTCCTGCACGGGCATCGTTGGCGAGATCGGCGTGACGGCGATGGCCATGTTGTGGACGAGGTAGAGCGAATAGCTCCACCGCCCGCACCATTCGAGCAGGGCGGAGACGCGTGTGCGCTCGAAATGACCGATTTCCGCGAGGATCCAGAAGTAGGCGAGCCACTGGAAGGGGAAGAGCAGGGCGGGATAGCCCACGCGGATCGGCGCATGGAAGAAGACAGCGACCGTCACGGCAGCGTAGGCCCAGACGATGAGCCGCCAGGTCCAGATGCCGCCCAGCGTCGGCGCGCGCACGCCCTGCGCGACCTTTTCGGCCAGCAGGCAGCCGAGCAGCCAGGCTGGCGCGGCGAGGATCCACGTCAGCCAGATCGGAAAGCTCCAATAGTAGCGGTCGTCCCAGCCTGCGACGATCATCGCGACCGAGATCGCGGACGCGGCGATCAGCACGCGTCCGAGCCCGAAGCGACGGAAGGCGACCCGGAGCAGCGGGTAGACCGCATAGTAGATCAGCTCGCAGTAGACGCTCCAGAGCACCGCGCCGAGCGCGGCCTTGGCTGCCGACCCCAGGACCTGCGCCAGCACGAGCGAGCCGATGAGCGGCCCGAGGATGCGCACGCCACGCCGGGTCCAGAACGGCAGCGTGCGGAACGGCGCGCCGGTGGCGGGACCGTGGTGGATGCAGAACCCCGAGATGACGAAGAAGACGATGACGGCGGCGACGCCGTTGAAACTGACGCCGTTGAGCGCGGTCAGCGCGTGGGTCCAGCCGCCGCCCTTGCCGATAGTCTCGGTCAGTGGAAAGGCCGCGCCGTGGCTGAGCGCCACTGTGGCCGCGGCGACGAACCTCAGCGTGTCGAGGCCCTTGACCTCGTGTCGTCCGCTCGTCGCCATCAGCTGACGGAGTTCAGCCGGACGGCCTTCGCCGCCGCGCCGCGAGCGCCGGCGCCGCCGTGCTCGATCCAGTCCGCCACCGGGCGCAGCCGCTCGACATAGGAATAGCCGCTGTTCCGGCAGCGGGCGCGGCCGGCGGCGGCGACCCTCGCGCGCGGCGCCTCGTTGGCGGCGTAGAAGCGCGCCTTGTCCACCAGCTCTGCCTCCGAGCCGAAGAACTCCGCCTCGCGCCCCTCCTCGAAGAACGACTGGTGCTCGTCCGTGCGGTCGGCGAGCAGCAGGGCGCCGCAGGCCGGAATCTCGAAGCTGCGCGTGGTGTGCTGGTCAGGGCAGACCTGGCGCAGGAAGCCGACGCCGACCCGCCCCCCGGTCAGCGCCCGGGCATAGTCGTCGCCGTAAATCTCGCCGCCCTGCCAGGCCCGCCCGAGCCGTTCGTCGCGAGCGATGCGGAACGGCTCGCCGCCGGCGAGCTGCCCCAGGATGATCCGCCGCCGCAGCGACCAGCGGCCGTCGCGCAGGAAGTCCCAGTAACCGCCCCAGATCTTCAGGTCGTCCACGGCCCGGACGAGGGCGCGCAGCAGCCGTTCGCGCCGCGGCTCCCAGCCGCCGAGGAAACCGACGTCGCAGGCCCAGCGCGGGTCGTCGGACGGCAGCGGGCGGTGCGTCTCGTCGCAATAGCCGAGCGGCATGTAGACCAGCGGCTTGCCGAGCGCCTCGTAGTCGGCGCGCTCGTAGGCCTTGCAGTAGATCAGCACATCGAAGTGCGGCATCGCCGCGTCCATCTGCGGCGTGCGCTTCCAGTCGAGGTGGAAGTAGGGGTCCGGCGTGAAGTGGGCGAGGCGGGCGCCGCCTGTGCGCAGCCGCTCCAGCGTCTCGACCGTCAGGTATTCCTGCTTCTCGCCCCAGACCAGGTCGGGACGGAAGTCGCTGGCGGCCGCCAGCACCCGCGCGTTCAGCCGCGTGGCGATCGTCCCACCGCCGCCGATGCGCCGCTGCGCCTGACGCTGCAGCCAGGTGGCATCGGTCCAGATCCTGGCGGTCTCGACGCCGACGACCTCGTGGCCGAGGCGCTGCAAGGCGCGCATCCGCATGCGCGAGGTCTGGCCCTCGCCGATGGCGCCGAGGAAGAGGATCCTCACGCGGCGGCGGCCTTCGGTTCGGCGAGCACGGCGGCGACATGGCCCGCGAGCCGCGCTTCGAAGCGGGACTTGGTGTGGTGGGCGCGGGACCGGCGCCAAGCCCCGGCGCGCAGCGCCGCGCTGGCGTCCGGGTGATCGAGCAGCCAGCGCATGGCGCCCGCCACCTCGCCCGCGTCGGCCGGCGGGTCGAGCAACAACCCGCTCTCGCGGTCGGCGACCAACTCCGGGATGGCGAAGGCGCGCGGCGCGATGGCCGGGCAGCCGAACAGCGCCGCCTCTGCCAGCAGCAGCGGGGCGATGTCGCTGCGGGTCGGATGCACGACGGCCATCGACGTCGCGAGGATCTCGCGGAAAGCGGCGTGCTCTTGTGGCTTTTCCTTGCGCAGGAAGCCGGCGTAGTCGACGCCAGGCTCGGCGACGCCGTCCGGCGGCGGCGCGCCGACGATGGTCAGGCGCGCTTGCGGATGGGTCTGGCGCAGTTGGCGGAAGGCGTCGAGCACGGTTGGCCCGCCCTTCGCCGCGAAGTCGGTCGAGACGAACGCGAACCGGGCGCCGCCGGCGAAGGCGTCTCGCTCGGGCGGCTCGAGCTCGCCGAAGATGCCGACGGAGGCGACGCGGGAGGCATCGAGCTCGTAGCGCTGGATCGCGCGGTCCGCGGCCCAGTCGCTGGTGAAGAGCACGCGCCGCGCGCCGCGCAGCCAGTGCGCCTCGGCGACCTCGATGCGGCGCAGGTCGTCGGCGCGGAACTGGGCTCGGTCGTGGAAGACCTCGATGTAGTCGGCGAAGCTGCAGTCGCTCCAGGCGATGTAGGGCCGCGTCGGCCGCGTTGCGATCCAGGGCGTCAGGCCGTGGAAGAAGTCGAGCTCGGCGCCCGGCGTCTCGGCGCGCGCGACTTCGGCGGCGATCGCCTTCAGCCGCCGTTCCGAGAAGACGTAGAAGTCGCCCGGCGCGCCGGCGAGCCGAAGCGCCTTCGAGACCGCCTTCTCGGCAAACGCGGTCGGCGGGTCGATCGGGCCGGCGAACGTCAGCTCGAAGCGTGCGGCGAGCGCCGCGCAGGCCGCCGCGTTCATTGCCGAGAACCCGCCGGTGCGCAGGTCGCGCGGCAGGTTGGAGACGAAGCGGATCATCCGGGCGCCTCGCCGGCGTAGAAGCGCTCGAGCATCGATGCCGAGTGCTGGATCGAGAAGGCGGACGCGGCGACCGCCGCGTTCGCGGCGCGGCAGTCGACGCGCGGCGCGGCGACCATCTCCAGCAGCGCCTCGCGCCAGGGCGGCGTCTCGCCGGTGACTTCCAGGAAGCGGACCAGCTCTGGCAGCACAACGCACTCGCGCGGCACGCCCGTCGAGGCCAGCACCGGCAGGCCGGCCGCCTGGGCCTCGACCGCCACCATCCCAAGTCCTTCGGCGCGGGACGGGAAGAAGAGCGCGCTGGCGCCCGCCATCAGCCGTCCCATGTCCCGCCGCAGCTCGGCGAAGACGATGCGATCGCCGACGCCGGCCGCCTCGATCCGCTCGCGCAATTTCGGGGTGGCAGGGCTGAAGGCTCCGACGAACAGGAAGCGCACCCGATCGTCATGCCGCACGCAGTCGATCGCCACGTCCACCGCGAACGCCGAGTTCTTGTGGTTCTGCGGATGACCGAGCGCCGCCGACTGGTCGAAGCGGCCGGCGAACAGCACCATAGCGACGTCGTCCGGCCAGCCGAACTCCGCCCGCACCGACGCGCGCGAAGCCGCATTGGCGACGAACCGGCTCGGGTCGAGGCCGCAGTAGAGCGCAGCTTTCGGCGTGCGTCGGAAGGCCGGCGCGTCGAAGCCGTAGGCGGCGATCGCCTCGCGCGAGGTGCCGAGGATGTGGGTGGCGTAGCGCGCGACCAGCCGTTTGCCGATCAGGCCGGTCAGTCGGCGGCCCGGCGTGACGCCGTAGTTGCTGTGGATCTGATAGGCCGGGTTGTGGACGTGAGTAATGCGCACCGGCGGCAGCCGTCCATCGCCCATCAGGTAATGCCAGCCGCTCGCGTGGTCCTGGTGGTCGTGCAGCGCGTCGTAGCCGCCGTCTCTCAGGATGCGCCGAAAGCCGGACGCGAACTGCGCCAGGCTGCGGCGCCCAAACGGCAGGTAGTGGATCGTCGCGCCGAGCGCTGTCGCTTCGTCGTCGAGCACGCCGGGCCGTCCGCCGGTCGCGAGGATGTCCGTCGCGACCGCGCCGCCCCCGCTGCGCCAGCGCCGCAGCAGCTCGATCAGCCAGGTCTCCGCGCCGCCCATGCCGAGGCTGTCGACCAGGTGGAGCACCTTCAGCGGGCGCTGGCCCACGCCCGCGGAAGCAGCCGGAGCCTGGTCGGACGCACTCAGGGGCGGCGAGCCTTCGCTTGCCGGACTCAGCCGCTCGGTGAGGCTCATCGCGCGGGCCCGTTCGTGGGCGCATGCAGCGCGAGCATGTCGTCGAGCGCTCGGTCGAGGTCCATCGGCGAGGCGCGCAGGGCCGCCAGCGCGGCCTCGCGCGATGGCGCGGGCTGGTTCCAGAGCTGCACCGCCGCTTCGGCCCAAGGCTCGGCCCCATCATCCAGCGACAGCCGCCGCCAGACCGCGCCCCGCAGGATGGGCGCGTCGGACACACCCAGCGACACCAGCAACCTCAGCCCGGCGAGCTGCGCCTCCACCACCGCGACGCCGAAGGCCTCCGCCGGCCGATGCGGGTGAGGCAGGATGAACCAGTCGCAGGCGCTCATGATCTCGGCGACGTCGTCGCGCCAGCCGAGCATGCGGATCGCATCGCTCTGGCCCAGCTCGGCCGCCCGGCCCAGCACGTCGGCCTCCAGGCTGCCCGCGCCGGCGAAGATCCCGACCGCCTGCGGCATCCGGCGCCGGAGCGCGGCCAGCACGTCGACCGCGAACACCGGGTTCTTCTCGGGCGTCACGCGGCCGGCGAACAGCAGGATCGGCGCGTCCTCGGCCAGCCCCAGCGAGCGCCGGAAGGCGGCGCGGTCGAGACTGGCGGCGGCGAACCGCGTCGGGTCGATGGCGACTGGGTGCACGCGGTGCCGCCGCGAGTCGCGGCGTCGCCCGGCGAGGAACGTGTCCAGCGAGTGCTCGGAGTTGCCGACGATCTGGTCCGCCATCGCCAGGCACACACGGCGCAGGGCGGCCCGCAGCACCGCCTGCTTCAGCGGATCGGGGGTCAGCACCGCCTCGTCGAGGTTGTGAACGTGCACCAGCCGCTTGCGCACAGGAATCCCCGCGGCGGCGAGCAGATAGACACCCGAGATCAGGTCGTGGTGGCAGTGCAGGACGTCGTAGCCGCCGCTGGCCACCTCGGCGCGCAGGGCTCTGGCGAAGGCGAGCTTGTCGCCGATCGGAACCGGCGAGCGGATCACCCGCGCGCCCAGCGCCTTGGCCTCGCAGTCGCGCGCGCCAGGCTGGCCGAACGCGCAATAGAAGCTCCAGTCCAGCAGCTGGCCGCGCTGGCCGGCGTGCGCCATCAGCTGCAGCAGCCAGGTCTCGACCGACCAGCGGTCCATCACGCCGACGACGTGCAGCACCTTCGGCGTCATACGAGGGAGGGCAGGGGCAGCCATCGGGGCAGGTTGCTGATCCAGCGCAGGGTGTTGAAGGAACGGCGAGAGACGTCGGCGAGCGAGACGCCGTCGAGCACGTGGTCTTCGCCGGGCGCGGCGGGGGCAAGGATGGTGGGCGTGTCGTAGCGGCGGGCGGTGAAGCAGACCTTGTTGGGCGCATCGAGCGCCGCGAACGCGGCGATGTGCGCGGCCGTCGCCCCCTCCCGGTCGTCGAACTTGAAGAAGCGCCGGCGCGGATCGGGGTTGATGCGCCGGCGCCGGCGCGCCCACGTCGCCCGCACGTCCTCCTCGCTGCGATAGTGCTGGAAGTCGATCTCCACGCGCCCACCCAGCAGCCCGATCGGGTAGTTGAGGCGCTCGCGCTCGCGCCACTCGTTCACCGATGCCGAGCGGCTCTCTCGCACGAAGCTGAGCTCGGCGCCTGCCAGCGCGTCGAGATGCTGGGCGAGCTCCAGATAGTCGGCTGGCGGGATGAAGAGGCCGACGAAAGGCGTCGCGTAGGGGACGCCGAGGGCCTGGTAGACGTGCGCGCCCCAGCAGTTGTTGGAGATCACGCTGAAGTGCGTGTCGCCCGCCAACGCGCGCAGCAGCGCGGCGCGCGGCGCCGAGACGCCGGCGCTGGATGCTTTGCCGGTGACTTGCGCCGGCCGGCCAGCGGCGACTTCGGTCATCAGCTCGGCTCCCGCGCCGCGCCCTGGCCGTCCAGCCAGCGAACGGCGCGGTCGCGGCCACGGTAGGCGGCCGCCAGGATGCGGTTGTGCGGGGCGCGCAGACGGGCGACCCGCAGGAAATCGGCCGCGCGCCCGAGGCGGCCGCGCGGCGGGCTGGCGAGCCCGCGGCTGGCGTCCAGCATCACGGAGGAGAACTCGATCCCCTCGACCAGCCGCTCGATGTAGTCGGCGGTCAGCCGCTGCGGCGGGATCAGGTGCTCGAGCTTCAGGTCGGGAATCAGGCCCATGCCCAGCCCCAGGTCGCACGCGCAGGCCGCCAGGTCGTTGTCGCCGCCCGAGATCAGCGAGGCGCCGGTGCGATCCAGCTGGAAGCGCCGCTCGCCGGCGTCGTGCAGATCGAGGTAGCGCCGCGCGACGGCGCGCCGGGCGCAGAGGCCGGCGCCGGCCGGCATGGTGGCGGACAGCCGCGGCAGGTTGGACCACACCTCGGTCTCGAAGCGGCGGATGCACAGCGCGCCCCAGTAGCGCTCGGTCCAGGCCGCCGGCGCCTGCTCGAAACAGGGCAGGCACTGGCCGCTCCAGGCGCCGAGGAACGGCCGCTCGCGCGCAATGCGCAGCGCCGTTGCGAGATAGTCCGGGGCCAGCACGTTGTCGTCGTCGACGAACACCAGCACCTCGCCCACCGCCTCGCGGATACCGGCGAGCCGCGCCGGCGTCAGGCCGAGCTTCTCCTCGCGGACCAGGCGCGCGCCGCAATGCCAGCCGAGATCGAGGCGGCCCGACAGCGCCTCGTCGCTCAGGTTGTCCACCACCACGAGCTCCCACTGCGCCGCGGGCAGCGACTGCTCCCGCAGGGCGGCGAGGCAGCGGGCGAAATAGTCCGCACGCGGATTGTGCGTGCAGATGATCACCGATAGCGGCGCGGCCAAGGGCGCGGCCTCGCTCAGTTGAACCGCTCCAGCAGCACCGCGCCGTAGCGCACGTCCGCGGCCTGCAGCTCGGCGTCTTCGTCGATGAGGCGGATACGCCGCCCGCTCGCGCCGACCACCGACTGCAGTGCGTCGAAGCTGTCGCCGAACTCCGCCCAGGCGTAGGGGTGGAGCTCGCACAGGACCGCGGACGGGCCGGCGAGCAGCCGGCGCGCGCCCTTCAGGATGCGGATCTCGGCGCCCTCGGTGTCGATCTTCACCCAGCGTGGCGGCGCAAGGCCGCGGTCGGCGATGTAACCGTCCAGCGTCACCAGCGGCACCGTGATCGTCTCGGCGCGCCCGGCGACTGACTCGCCGATGCCGGTGCGGGCAAGCGATGACTGCGAGTTGCCGCCAAGGCTGTAGAGCACCGCCTCGCCGGGACTGTCGGAAACCGCCAGCGCCTCCACCACCGGCGGCTTCACCGCGGGATTGAGGGCGATGTTGCGTTCCAGCTTCAGTCGGGCGTGCGGGTCTGGCTCGAACGCCGCCACGTGACCGCTGCGGCCGCAGCGGGCGGCCATGATCAGCGCGTACTGGCCGGCGTGGGCGCCGATGTCGATGGCGGTGTCGCCTTCGCCGAGGCTCTCGGCGAAGAGTTGCGCCTGCAGGGCGTCGTAGCGGACGGCCGGGTTGGGCGAGTCGGCGTAGCGTGTCCTGACCGGCCGCGTGCCGGGGGCATAGCGCAGGATCTGGCCGCAGATCGCGTAGGGCTCGCCGCGCCGGCCCCAGACCAGCTCCTTCAGGCGCAGCGCGGTGTTATGCGAGAGTCCGAACGCCACCGGCTACAGCTCGACCAGATGCTCGCGAGGCACGGCCAGCAGGTCGGTCATCGCCGGCCGCGCATGGCCACTTGTCGGCGTCAGCGGCAGGCCGTGGCCCGGCAAGCCGGGCGCGAGGGTGTGAGTCGGTCCGCCGACGCCGGCCAGATCGTACTGGCGGCAGAAGCAGACCTCGTAGCCCGCGGCGACCAGGAAGGCGATCAGCGCTTCCGGGGGCGCCACGCGGACCAGGTACTTCTCGAAGTACTCGAAGTAGATCGCGCCCACCGCGCGCCGCTCGAGCGCCTTGGCCGCGCCGCGCAGCGCCGCCAGCTCGTAGCCCTCGACATCGAGCTTCAGGAGCGCGACCGCGTCTATGTCCTGCCCGGCGAGGTAGGTGTCGAGCTTCACGACGGGCGTCTTCAGCGCGCCGGCCGGGTCGATGTGCGAGCGGCCGGTCTGCTCCTCCGCGACGTCGAACGCAGCCTCGCCGTCATAGTCGGCCACCGCCGCCGCGTTCACGACGAGGTCCATGCGCGGATAGAGGGCGCGGGTGCGGGCAATTGCGCCGAGGAGGCGCGGGATCGGTTCGAACAGATGGAAGCGGACGCGGGGCGCATGCCTGGGCGCCAGGCCGAAGCTGAGCAGGCCGAAGTTGGCGCCCACGTCCAGGAACTCGCCGCCGTCCGCCAGGAGCGCGTCGGCGATCCGGAAGAAGTCGCGGTCGTAGTCGCCCTCGATCGCGATCAGCCGCAGGAAGCCGTCGCTCATGTCGGCGTAGCCGAACGCATCGTCGCGGATACGCACCAGCTGCACCGGGTCCTCGCCGGTCAGGCGCATCCAGCCGGTCATCAGCCGGTGGCGCCGCAGCGGCCGCGGCAGCTTTTCGACCAGGGCGGCGGCGGTGGGCAGCACGGCTCAAGCCCCGGCCGGTCGTTCCCGTCGGCGGCAGCCGCAGCTCACGACTGGATCGCTTCCTTGACCAGCACCGGCGCCGCATGCCGCGGACGTTCCCTGAACCAGGACCGCAGCCGCAGCTTCACGCGCCGTCCGATGGCGAACGACCACTGGATCCAGACGTGGCGCCAGAGCGCGAGGCGCCTGCGGACGGCGCCCATCGGCATGCGCTGGTAGTACCAGTCCTCGAAGAACTGCAGCAGGTCGCCGCCCGCCATGTCGTGCAGGAAGGTCGCCTTCATGCCGGCCCAGTGGATCACCAAAGCCGGCGCGGTCCCCGCCGCGACGCTCGCCGCGTCCAGTCCGATGAGGCCATCGCCCGGCCAGCGCATGAGGGTGCGCCGGTCGATCTTCAGGCCGTCGAGCGCCTCCTTCTTGAGCACGACGTAGTTCAAGACCCCCTGGTCGCCGCCCATGAAGAGGTCCGGATAGCGGAGCTTGCGCGGCAGGGTCCACTCGACCCAGCGGTCGAACTCCTCGCGCTTCACGAGGCCGGCCGTGCCAAACCACTGGCCGACGTTGAACGCCTTGCGAGCGGACTGCACGTCGGGGTCGACGGACGCGAGCTTGTCCCAGTCGTAGTAGAGCCGCTTGAAGTCGGCGTCCGACAGCGCCTCATCGTCCACGAAGAAGGGCGCGTCGCTGGCCGCGCGCAGCTCGAGCACCTTGCCGGTGAACACCGTGTCGACGTCCATCACCAGGAAGCGCTGGCCCGGTGGGCCGAACAGCGGCTCGAGCTTGACGAGGCCCCAGCCGTAGTCGCCGACCGGCAGGTCCGCCACGTCGACGTTCCAGTGCGTCTTCAGTTCCGCCGCCAGGCCCGTCTGCAGCACGTCGCCGGCCAGGATCTGGATCGGCGCGTCGGGATAGAAGTAGCGGATGCTGGCCAGGCATATCCGCGTCAGCCGCGCGTCGCGGGCGCAGGCCGCCAGATAGATGCGGTCGACCGGCAGGGACGCATCGCTCATCGGTTGCAGCCGCCGCCGAACGCGATTGACCTTGGCCGCGCCGTTGGCGCTTTAGCTTGCGGCATGGCCGAGCTGCCAATTCTGTGGCGCGTGAGGGACTTCACGCGCAAGCTGCGGGCGGGGGCCGACGCGGCGCTGCGCTCCGAACAGCTGCTGCGCAAGATCCTCCAGGCCCAGATCCTCGCCGAGATCGCCGCCACGCCGCGCTTCCAGGACCCCAAGCGGCTGCTCTCGGCCGGCTACAAGGTGTTCTCGCAGAACCAGGAGGACGGGATGATCGCCGAGGTGTTCCGACGCATCGGGACCACCTCGAAGCGCTTCGTCGAGTTCGGCGTCGAGGACGGCCTTGAGTGCAACAGCGCCTTCCTGCTTACGCAGGGCTGGTCGGGCGCCTGGATCGAGGGCGCCGCGGCCAACGCCGCCAAGGCGAGGTCGGCCTTCGCGGCCTACAAGGTCGAGGTCGTCAACCGCTACATCACGGTCGAAAACGCCGACCAGATGATCAGCGAACTCGCCGCCGGGCAGGAGCTCGATCTGCTCTGCATCGACATCGACACCATCGACTACTGGATCTGGCAGGCGATCCGCAGCGTGAAACCGCGCCTGGTGGTGATCGAGTACAACGCCAGCTGGCCGCCGTTCATCCGCAAGACCGTGGCGAACGACCCGCACATGGTCTGGGACGGCAGCAACTTCTCCGGCGCCTCGCTGGGCGCGCTGGAGGCGCTGGGGCGCGAGAAGGGCTACGCGCTGGTCGGCTGTTCGCTGGCCGGCGTCAACGCCTTCTTCGTGCGCGAGGACCTCGTGGGCGAGGCCTTCTGCGCGCCGTTCACGGCCGAGAACCACTACGAACCGCCCAGGTTCGAGCTCGCCGGATCGTTCGGCCACCGCGCCGGCATGGGCCGCTGGGTGGACGTCTAGCTTCACGCGGCCACCAGCTCGGGCAGCGTGCGAAGCCGCGCCCAGCCTCGCCATTTGCGGATCACAGTCTGGCTGGGCAGGCCGCTGCGCGCCAGCACGAGCAGCATCGCGCCGGCCGCGTGCAAGCTCGGTGGGCCCAGCCTGCGCTCGCGGATGCGCCGCCAGGCCGCCAGCGCGGGCGCCAGCTCGCCGCGCTCCACCCAGCGTTCGGCGACGAAGAAGTAGAGGCTGCAGAGCGCCCGCTGACGCACCCAGTCCATGCCCGGCCCGCCGCGCACGTGCGCCTCCAGCCGCTCGATGACGTCGAGCGCGCCGTCGAGGTGCTTGGGCGAGCGGCGCTGATCGATGCTGACCTTCCCCGGCTCCGACTGCCAGCGGACGTGATGATCGACCTCGGCAAAGCGCACGTAGCGGCAGCCGGCGCTGATCGCGCGCACGTGCAGCTCGATGTCCTGCCAGCTGAGCAGCGTCTCGTCGAAGAGGCCGAGCCTGATCAGCGTCTCGCGCCGCCAGATCGGTGCGGTGATGATCCAGGGCGCCTCGAAGTAGAGGAACCGGCAGAGGTCGTCGCCGATCAGCTGCGGGTCGAACTCGGCGCGATAGTCGCCGATCTCATCGATGAAGACGCCGGACTGGAAGGTGGCGAAGTCGAGATCGGCGTTGCGGGACATCACGGCGGCGCGCCGCTCCAGGCATTGCGGCGCCAGCACGTCGTCGGAGTCGAGCAGCACGACGAACGGCGCCCGCGCGGCCTTGATCCCGATGTTGCGGCAGACGTTGGCGCCCAAGCACGGGCTCTGGCGGACGATGTAGCGCACCCGAGGGTCCTCAGCGGCCCGCGCCGCCATCAGCTCGGGCGTGCCGTCGTCGGAGCCGTCGTCGACGACCAGGTGCTCCCACTCGGCCAACGTCTGCGCGGCGACCGAGTCCAGCGTCTCCTTTAGTAGCTTCAGGCGGTTGCGGGTCGGCGTGACCACGGAGACCAGCGGCTCGTTCATGCGGCGACGGCCGCCTCGCCGAACAGCCAGCCGGCCAGCCGGGCGCGCTCCTGCGGCCAGCCGTAGTTCGCCAGCGCGCGGCGCCGCCCGGCCGCGCCGAGCGCGGCGGCCATCGGCGCGACGGCGAGCATCGCCTCGGCCATTCCGTTCACATCGCCCTCGTCGATGAGCAGGCCGGTCTCGCCGTCGACCACAGCTTCGGGAATCCCGGCGTGGCGCGTGCTGATCACCGGCAGGGCGTTCGCCATCGCTTCCTGGATGCTGGCCGGCAGCCCCTCCTCGTCGCCGGTGGCCGGGTCGGTGAGGCTGTGCTGGACGAAGACGCCGCACTCGCGCAGCAGCCGGGCCTTGGTCGCCTCGCTGGCCGGACCGTGCAGCGTGACGCGGCCGCCGAGATCGCAGGCGGCGACGAACTGCGCGACCGCGTCCTCCAGCTCGCCGCCACCCACGTAGTCCAGCCGCAGCTGCGGATCGCGCGCGGCGGCGCGGCGGAAGGCCTCGAGCGTGTAGATCGGCCCCTTCTTGGCGGTCATCCGGCCGATCGCCAGCAGCCGCTTGCCGGCGTCCGGCCCGCGCGCCGGCGCATCGTCGGGCAGATCGACCCCGCCGGGGTTCACGTGCACCTTCTCCGCCGGCAGCCCGAGGTCGATCAGCCGGCGCCGGTGAAACTCGCAGCGGGTCAGCACGGCGCGCGCCGAGCGATAGGCGCCGTAGCTCTTGGCGATGTCCGCGTTGCGGAGCGAGGCGCTGAGATCGATGCCGTGGCCCTGGGTCACGTAGGGGATGGAGAGGCGATCCAGCACCGGCACGAACTCGACGAAGAGGTCCAGGTATTCGCCCAGCACGACGTCGACGCCGTGCTCGCGCAGGAAGCTCCCCACCGCGCGCGCCCTGAGGTCGCGCCAGCTCCGGCCGACCCGATGCGCCAGCCGCGCCGGCCACTTGCCGACCACTTCGTCGAGGTAGAGCACCGGGCACCCGGCGTCCCAGCGCCCGCCGGTCGGATGGCTCGAGCGCAGCGCCACGGCGACCGTCTCTCCAGGCGCGATGCCTTCCAGATGCTTGCGGACGAAGGTCTCGCTGACCGCGCCGACCTGACCGGTGATGACGGCGAGCTTCGCGCTCACAGCGGCCCCGCCGCGCCGAGCAGGCAGGCCGCCAGCGCGTCCTCGAGCTCCAGCGGCCGCGGCGGCGGCGGCGGGGTCGGGATGTCGCCGGCCAGCAGCGCGCCCATCTCGCTTGGCGTGTCGTAGACGTGCACGCCCGCGGCGCCGATGAAGCTGCGCGCGGCCGCGCCGTTCGCCACCACGGCGAGGCCGGCCATCAGCATGTCGGGCACTCGGGTCAGCGCGCCCAATCCGGCCCGCTGATGGATGCAGACCGCCGCGCAGCGGGCCTTGATCTTCGCGAAACGGTCGTCCGGGCAGGTGCCGTGGAACTCGAAGCGCGGACCGGACCACACCTCGCGCAGCGGCTCTGTTTGATGGCCGGTGACGTGGAAGACGGCGTCCGCCGGCGCGGCGGCCTCGATCCAGGCGACCTGCTCGCGGAAGCTGTCGACGGTGTCGGTGTTCCCGCGCGTGGCGCAGATCAGGTACTCGCGCGGTTGCGGCGCGCGGCCGACGCGCTCGGCCGCGAGGGCGGCGGCGCGGACCTCGTCCGGGAAGTACGGCAGGTAGCGCGCGCCGACGCCGAAGTTGTTCAGCAGCAGCTGCTCCTCGCGCGAGATCGAGAAGACGTGGTCCGCCATCTTCAGCGCGTGCAGCTCGGCGTGGAACGCGTTCGGGTAAGGCCCGGTCACGGGATTGGGCCGGCCGAGCCAGAGCGAGTTGATCGCCGGCAGCACCACGGCCACCGTCAGCCCTTGCCCCTTCAGCGCCGCCACGGCCACCGGCTCGGCGCCGGACTCCAGCACGATGGCCGGCAGCAGGCCCTCGCGGCGCGCGTTGTGGGTGTAGAAGCGGTCGGAGTACTCCGCCGCGCCGAGCGGCCGCCGGCGGGTCGGCACGTCGCTCCCGAACCTCGCCTTCAGGACCAGCGCGCGGGCGACGCGCCGCGGAAACGGCAGGCCCGGCGGCCGCTCCAGGTTCACCGGCTCGATGCCGTGACGGCGCAGGATCTCGTCGATCTGGCGCCGGCGCCAGACCCCGCCGGTCCCGTGCGGCGCCCAGTCGGAGCTGTCCTCGGTGCTGAACGTGTCGCGCAGCACGCGCAGCGGCGCGCGCGCCGCTGTGGACGGCTCCAGGCTGAGAGCGGCTTGGTTCAAGACATCCAGGCTCAGCGGCGGGCCGGGGTCGTCATTGCTTGCGCATCAGGTATGCGACGCCCCAGGTTTCGGGCGAGGGCGGCTCGCCGGTCAGGAACGCCTCGCTGGCCACCTGCTCGAAGCCGGCGGTGGCGGCGAAAAGGCCGATCTCGGTGGGAAACAGGTAGCGCATCAGGTGAGTCTCGCCGAAGCGCGCGGTCTCGCCGGTGGAGAGGTCCTCGCAGGCCATCTCATAGTCGACCCGCACCGTGCCGAGGTTGGTGTCGAGCGTCGGCGTTGCGACGCGGCGCACCCGGCGCCTGGCGTCGGCGGCTTCCTTGACGCGCGCGGCGGGCCGCTGGGTCAGCACCGCGGGCCCGTGCCAGACGTCGAAGAAGAAGACGCCGCCCGCCGGCAGGTGGTCGGCCGCGGTGCGGAAGGCGGCCGTCAGGTCATCGTTGCCGGTCTGGTAGCTCATCACATGGAACAGCGAGATGACGGCGTCGAACGTTCGCCCGGCGCGGAAGCTGCGCAGGTCGCCGACTTCGCAGGCGAACGAGCCAGCCCCGGCCCGCCCGGCGCCGCCGCAGCGCCGCGCCTCGGCCGCCATCTCGGCGCTGAGCTCCACGCCCAGCACGGTAAAGCCGCGCTCGGCGAGCAAGCGGCCGTGCCGGCCGGTCCCCGATCCGAGCTCGAGCACCGCGCGCGCCGGACCCAAGGCGCGGGCCACGTAGTCGGCCTCGGCGGCGTAGTCCTTGTCGGCGTAGAGCAGGTCGTAATAGGCCGAGTACTTCTGGAAGTTCGACATCTAGGCGGTCGTGCCGCCGGGCGTGCGCCCGTCGAACCGGGTCTTGTCCTCGTCGCCCGCGTAGGGGCCTTGCTTGACCTCGAACATCTCGAGGTCCTCCAGCACCTCGAACCCGTGCCCGCCCCGGATCAGCAGGATCACGTCGCCGCCCCGAAGCTCGCGGCTCTCGAGATAGATCTGGTCGTCGTCGTAGAAGTCGACCCTGAGGCGCCCGCTGCGAAGGAACAGCGTTTCCTGCGTGTAGGCGACGGTGCGCGAGACGGGGTTGTGGACGTGGGCGTCGATGACCTTGCCGGCCGGGTGGCGCATGAAGGCCAGCTGCTGGGAAAGCTCGTTCGGCGTGAAGAAGTGGATGCCGGGCTCAGCGAACTCGCGCCGGACGATCAGCGCCAGCGTCGCGCCAGCGTGCTCGATCGTCTCGATCAGTTTGTTCGTCCCCACCGCAACCGGGTCGGCGAGGCTCATGCGAATAGTCCGTGCACGGCGTCGGAGACGCGCTCGGCCTGCTCGCGAGTGAGGGCGAGACCGCTCGGGACGTAGAAGCCGCGCCGCGCGATGCGCTCGGCGACCGGGCAGGCGACGCCCTCGAAGAGCCCGCGGCGGCGCAGCGCCGGCTGCTCGTGCATTGGCCAGAAGAAGGGGCGCGTGCCGATCCCGCGAACGCTCAGACGGCGCATGGCCTCCTCGGCGTCGAACGGGACATCGTCCCGCAGCACCAAACCATAGACCCAGTAGAGGTTCTCGGCATAGGCGGTGCGCGGCGGCAGCCGCTCCAGCTCGGGGATGTCGGCCAGCAGTTCGTCGTACCAGCCGCCGATCTGGCGCTTCTTGCGCAGGGTGGCGTCCAGCCGTTCCATCTGCGCGACGCCGACCGCCGCCTGCAAGTTGCTCATCCGGTAGTTCCAGCCCAGCTCCTCATGCACGAACCGGCGCTGGGCGCCGAAGCACAGGTTGCGCAGCGCGCGGCAGCGCGCGGCCAGCGCACCGTCGCTGGTCAGCACCATGCCGCCCTCGCCGGTGGTGACGTGCTTGTTCGGGTAGAAGCTCAGCGTGGCGATGTCGCCGAACGAGCCGACGCGGCGCGCCCGGCCGGCGCGGGTGGTGTAGGTCTGCCCGACCTGCTCGGCGCTGTCCTCGATCAGCTTCAGGCCGCGGCGCTCAGCGACCTCCGTCACCGGGTCCATGTCGACCGGCAGGCCGTAGATGTGCACCGGCATGATGGCCCGCGTGCGCGGCGTGATCGCGTCTTCCAGCCGGTTCGGGTCGAGGTTCCAGGTGATTGGGTCGGAATCGACCACCACCGGCGTCGCGCCGGCGCGCACCACGGCCGCGGCGCAGGAGATGATGGTGAAGGTCGGCATCACCACCTCGTCGCCCGGCCCGATGCCGAGGGCAGCCACCGCGACCTCGAGCGCCGCCGACCCGTTCATCACCGCGATGCCGTGCCGCTGGCCGCACACCTCAGCCATCCCGCGTTCCAGCCGCGCGACGAACGGGCCATCCGACGAGATCCAGCCGGTCTCGACGCACTCGGCTAGGTACTTCGCCTCGTTGCCGTCCAGCAGAGGCTGATTGACCGGGATCGGCGAGGTCAGGACCCCGTCGCGCAAGCTCATGCGCCCCCGCCCCCCCAGGCGGCCGCGAGGCGACGGCGCTCGCGGGCCGACGCCCGGAAGCGGCGCAGTCGCGCGGGCGAGGGGCCGCGTCCGAAGTCGTAGCCGAGGTAGTCCCGCTCGCCGTTCAGGCTCGAGCGACCGATCAGACGCTTGACCCGGTGCTTCGCGCCGGCGAGCCCGATCGGCGCGGGCTGACGGGCGATCACCGCGGCCGGCTTGAAGCGGCCGAAGACCAGGTGTGCGTAGTCGCCGTAGCGCCAGATGCCGACCTGTCTGTAGTGGATCAGCTCGGTCCCGGTGTCGCGCGCGAAGGTCCTCGCAACCTCGAGGTCGATGTCCTCGTCGACCGGCTGGATCGCTTCCGGGTGGTGGCAATGCAGATAGGCCTGCATCGCTGGCGTGGGCGCCGTCACGATCACGCGCGCTTCTTCGTCCAGCGATGCGCGGATGACGGCATGCAGCGCCGCGCGCTCGCTCGGCGGAATGTGCTCGTAGACGTCCATCATGACGATAAGGCCGAACCGGCCCGGCAGCGCGGCCTCGCCAATCCCACCGGCCTCGAATCGGAGATTGCGGCGGCGAAAGCAGGCGCGCGCGACCTCGACCGAGGCCGGGCTGATGTCCGTCCCGAGGACCTCGGCGTCGGGCCACGCGCGGGCCATCCGCCAGGCCGTGGCGCCGACACCGCAACCGATCTCCAGCACGCGGCGGGGACGCGCCGGGGACCATTCCGCGATTGTCTCGATCGCCGCCTCGATCCGGGGGTTGAAGCCGGTGAAGTCCTCGAGCTTTCCCGCGACGCGTTCGTCGTAGTAGGCCTCGACGTCGCCGCCGTTCACGCGCGCTGCTCCGCGAGATCGGTCGGCTCGGCGAGCGTCGAGTGGGTGCTCCAGCCGCATTGATCCGCCAGCAGGACGCCCGGCCGATCCGGCCACTTCATCCAGGCGGCGTTGCGAGATCCATCGACGCTGAAGCCGGGCAGGTTCTCGACCACGTCGAAGGCGAGCGCGCCCTTCAGGCCCGCGCCCACAGTCAGCCGGTAGTCGCCAGGCATGAGCGGCAGCGCGCGAGCGGTGCAGCGCACGGTGTGCCGTCCGGGCCGCCAGCTGCACTCGAAGTCGGCATCGATCGATGCGAGCGTCGCGATCGGCTGAAGGTCCTCGGCGAGGACGACGATGTTGACCCCGCATCGCTCGACCGGACGGTGGGCGTACAGCTCGACGTCGATGGCGATCCGCTCGCCCGGCTGCGTCACGGCGGCGCCCAGCGGCGCGTTGCACACCGACACGCGCTCGATGTCCACCCAGCCCGCGTCGCGGAAGGGTCGGCGGTAGGCAGTCACGTCGCCGTCCGCCAGCCGCTCGTGGCTGGCCGCCAGGAAATGCGAGACGACCGCGCGGCTCTCGCCGGCCATCGTCAGCACGCCTTTCTCCAGCAGCAGCGAACGGGAGGTCAGGTCCACGACTGCGGGCAGGTTGTGGCTGACGAAGAGGACCGTGCGGCCATGCTGGGCGACGTCCTGCATCTTGCCCAGGCACTTGCGCTGGAAGGCCACGTCGCCGACCGCCAGCACCTCGTCGACGATCAGGATCTCCGGCTCGAGGTGTGCGGCGACCGCGAACGCGAGCCGCACGTACATGCCGGACGAATAGCGCTTCACCGGCGTGTCGAGGAACTGCTCGACCTCGGAGAAGGCGACGATCTCGTCGAACTTGGCGGCGATCTCGGCGCGCGTCATGCCGAGGATGGCGCCGTTGAGATAGATGTTCTCGCGGCCGGTCAGCTCGGGGTGGAAGCCGGTGCCGACCTCGAGCAGCGAGGCGACGCGGCCACGGATCACCGCCCGTCCGCGCGTCGGCTCGGTGATGCGGCTGAGGATCTTCAGGAGCGTGCTCTTGCCGGCGCCGTTGCGCCCGATGACGCCGATCACCTCGCCGCGCGCGACCTCGAACGACACGTCCTTCAGCGCCCAGAACTCCTCCACGGTGTCGCCCTGCACGATCTGGCGGCCGCGGGCGACGTCGACGAGCGAGCGGCCGAAGCCGCGGACGGCGCGCGTCATCATCTCGCGGAACGACTCGTGCTCGGCGCGCGCCTCGTGGCCGATCAGGTAGCTCTTGGAGAGCCCCTCGACGCTGATTGCGATGTCGGCGGCCGGCATTCCGGTGGGCGCTAGATGAGGTCCGCGAAGGTCTTCTCGAGCCGGCGGAACTGGCTCACGCCGAGCCACAGCGCCAGCGCGATGACGACGAGCCCGAGCCCGAGCCCCGGCCAGTAGATCGCGGCGCGGCCGCCCAGCACGCACCAGCGGAAGCCGTCGATCACGCCGACCATCGGGTTCAGCGAGTAGATCAGGCGCCAGCGCTCGGGCACCACGCTGGAGCTGTAGCCCACCGGCGAGACGTAGAGGCCGAACTGCACGATGAACGGGATCACATAGCGGAAGTCGCGGTAGCGCACGTTCAGCGACGCGATCCAGAGGCTTGGGCCGAGCGCGGCGAGGAAGGCCATCGCCCCGAACGCCGGCAGCAGGACGATCCGCCAGTCGGGCGCGAAGCGGAACCAGAGCATCATCGCAGCGAGGATCACGAGGCCGATTGCGAAGTCGACCATGGCCGCCACGATGGCCGCGGTCGGCACGATCAGACGCGGGAAATAGACCTTGCTGACCAGGTTGGTATTGCTGACCAGGCTGTTGGAGGCGTCGGCCAGCGCCGTGGCGAAGAAGGTCCACGGCAGCATGCCGGCGAACACCATCAGCGGATAGGGCGCGCCGCCGTCGCTCGGCAGCTTCGCCACCCGGCCGAGCAGCAGGCTGAAGATCACGGTGGCCAGCACCGGCCGGATCACCGCCCAGGCGACGCCGATCGCGGTCTGCTTGTAGCGGATCGTCACGTCGCGCCAGGCCAGCACCTGGAAGAGCTCGCGGTAGCGCCAAAGGTCGGCCCAGTAGTGGCGGTCGGCGCGCCCGGCCTCGAGCACCACCTCGTAGGGGGGCTTGGCCAAGGCAGTTTCGTTCAGGGCGGCGGCGTCAGTCATGCACGAAGATGATGCTGCTTCCCTGCGGCGCGAAACGGAACGGGGTCTCGCGCAGCCCGCCGAGCGCGGCGCGGACGGCGTCGTGCCGCTCCGGCGGCGCCAGGAACATCAGGAAGCCGCCGCCGCCGGCGCCCAGCAGCTTGCCGCCCTCGGCGCCGGCGGCCCTCGCCGCTTCGTAGGCCTGGTCGATCGCCCCGTTGCTGACTCCGGCCGCGAGGCCTTTCTTCAGCCGCCACGCCGCGTCGAGCATGGCGCCGAGCGGCTCGAGATCGCCCTTGCAGACCGCCTCGAACGCCTGGGCCGCGAGGCAGGACAGCTCGCCGGCGGCGCTGGCGGCCGCGCCGGACCGGGCGACGGCGGCCGACTGCTCGCCCAGCAGACTCGAGGCCGAGCGCGTGACTCCGGTGTAGAAGAAGATGAGGCGCCGCTGCAGGTCTTCGATGACGTCGGCGGGGCAAAGCACCTTGGTCACTTCCACCCGTTCGTCGGGATGGAAGCGGATGAAGTTGAAGCCGCCGAACGCCGCCGCGTACTGGTCCTGCTTGCCGATCGGCTCGCCGCAGCGCTCGATCTCGATCACGCAGCTCTCCTCGGCGAGCCGCGCCGCCGGCGCGTGCCGGCCCTGGTAGGCGTGCAGGGCGTTGAGCAGGCCGACCGTGAAGGCGCTGGAGGAGCCGAGGCCCGTGCCGCGGGCCGGAATGTCGGCCACCGAAGTGATCTCGACGCCGCCTTCGATTCCCAGGAGTCCCAGCGCCTCGCGGACCAACGGGTGCTCGACGTCCGCCGCGCGAGCGACTTCCTCGGTGCGCGCGTAGCTGACGCGGACCGCCGCGTCGAACTTGCGGCTGACGGTGATGTAGACCGACTTGTCGATCGTCGTGGAGAGCACCGCGCCGCCGTGGCGGCGGTAGTAGGCCGGCAGGTCGGAGCCGCCGCCGAAGAAGCTCACCCGCAGCGGCGTGCGCGAGATGATCATGCGACGCTCGCCAGCGTGGTCTGGGCGATCAGCTCGGCCGCGGCGGCGATGTCGGCTGCGACATGGTCGGGGCGCACCTCGTAGCGGCCGTCCTGGCCGCCGTTTCCGGTCCGCACCAGCACCGAGGTGAGGCCGGCCCGGCGCGCGAGCTCGATGTCGCGGGTGGAATCGCCGACCATCCAGGAGGCCGCCCGCTCGACCGCGAGATCGCGGCAGGCCTGGTCGATAAGGCCGGTGGCGGGCTTGCGGCACGCGCACGCGATCTTCAGCTCAGGAACCTCGCCCGGAAAGCCTGCGTCGGGGTGATGCGGGCACAGATAGAGGGCGTCGAGGTAGGCGCCCGCCTTGCCGAGCTCCCACTCGAGCTTGCGATGGATCTCGGCCACGTCGGCTTCCGTGGCCTCGCCGCGGGCGATCACCGGCTGGTTCGTCACGACGACCAGCAGGAAGCCCGCCTCGCGCAGCCGCCGCAGCGCCGTCGCCGCGCCCGCGATCAGCTCCAGGTCGGCGGCGCGGGCGAGGAAGCCGCGCTCCTCGTTCAGCGTGCCGTCGCGGTCGAGGAACACCGCCGCCCTTCGCTCGCCGCCCGGGCGGATACGGCCGGCGCGCCAGTCGGCCTCGACCCGATGCAGCCGGGCCGGGTCGCCCATGTCCTTGACGTAGTCGGTCGAACGGTAGGCCAGCACCTTCGGACCGCGGGCCACGAGGCCGGCGAGCACGTCTCTTGCGAAATCGAGCTGGCCGCCGCCGAGCGCGCTCGCGAACGGCCGCAGCGCCTCGCGACGCACCACGTAGAGGGCGGCGTTGACCAGGTTGCCGAAACAGGCGTCCTCGGCGTGCGGGTACGCGCGGATCGCGGTCACGCGACCCTCGGGGTCCGCCTCGATGAGGTCGGAGTCGAACGGGTGGTCGTTGGGATGGACGAGGGTGGTGAAGTCCGCGCCGCGCTCCAGATGGAAGTCGCCCAGCCGGCCCAGGTCTGCCGCGGCCATGACATCGCCGTAGAGCACGAAGAACTGCTCGGGCAGCGCGTCCAGCGCGCCCACCAGCGCGCCGGCGCTGCCGAGCGGCGCGTCTTCGACCAGCATCTGGACGTCCAAACCGAAGCGCGCGCCGTCGCCGACGAAGTCCGAGATCCGGTCAGCCAGATGGCCGGCGAAGATGGTCACGCGCTCGACGCCCGCACGGCGCGCCAACTCCAACTGGTGTTGCAGCACCGGCTTGCCGCCGACCGGGATCAGGGTCTTCGGCAGGCCCGGATAGGCGTCGCCCATCCGCACGCCCCTGCCGCCGGCGATGATCGCCAGGTGGCTCACGCGATCGGCGCCGGCGCGGGTCAGCCGACCGTCTCCGCCGCCAGCTCGTCCACGGCGCGCCGGACCGCGTCGTCCGAGCTCAGCGTCGGGCGCCAGCCGAGCCTCGCGAGCCGCTCGGTCGAATAGGCGAAGCGCGGCACGTCGCCCACCCAGCCGCGGTCGCCGCCCGCGTAGGCGATCGGCGTGCCAGGCGCCATGCGGGCGATTATCGTCTCAGCCAGGAAGCTGACGCGCGAGCCCGCACCTTCCGGGCCGATGTTGAAGACGTTCCGCCGCTCCTTCGCGTTGGCCACGATGAACCGCATCGCCGCGATCAGCTCGCTGACGTGCAGGTAGGGCTTGGTCTGGGTCCCGTCGCCCAGCACGCGCAGCGCGGGCGGCCGGCAGGCGAGCCGGCGCGCGAAATCGAAAAGCGCGCCGTGGGTGGCGCGTGGCCCCACCACGTTCGAAAAGCGGAAGATCCAGATGCGCTCCAGGCTGGATTCGGCCGCGGCGCTGAGCAGCGCCTCGCCGGCGAGCTTGGCCGCGCCGTAGTTGGAGATCGGCAGCAGCGGGCCGGTATCCTCGGCGAGCGACTTGTCGGTCTCGCCGTAGACCGCGGATGTCGAGGCGAAGGCGATGGACCGCGCGCCGACGGCCTTGGCCCCCTCGATGGTCGCGAAGGTGGTCTGCAGCGTGCGGCGGAAGTCGACCGTGGGATCAGCGACGCCGGCGGCGATGTCGCTGTTGGCGGCGAGGTGCCACAGGAGGTCGGGCGGCGCGCCGCCGGCGAGCGCACGGAAGGCGCCGGTCGCCGCCGCGACATCGCTGACGTCGGCCTCGACGAAGCCGAAGCGCGGATTGGCGCGCGCCGCAGCCAGGTGCGCGGGCCGGCCGAGGTGAAAGTCGTCGACGCCGGCGACGCTCTCGCCGTCGGCCAGCAGCGCGTCCGCCAGCTGGCTGCCGATGAAGCCCGCGGCGCCGGTGATCAGGTGGCGCATGCGAAGCGGCGGGCTCCGGCTACTCCGCCGCCGCCGCCGAGGCGGCGGGCCGCTCGAGCGGATTGGCGCAGAGCCACTGCATGCAGATGTGGCCGATCACCATCTGCAGGTCCTCGGCGATCTGCATGTCGTCGACCGGGAAGTGGATCGGGTGCTGGGCCAGCGCCTTGCACCTGCCCCCCGTGAAACCGAGGATCGCGAAGGTGGTCATGCCCTTGGCGGCGCCCACCTCGAGCGCGTTCACAACATTGGCCGAACTCGCCGCTGCCGGAGAGCACGATCAGCACGTCGCCGCGCTCGGCCTTCACACGCAGCTGCTCGGCGTAGACGTTCTCGTAGCCGAGGTCGTTGGCGAGGCACGTGAGCACCGCCGGATTGGCGCTCAGCGACTCGGCCCTCAGCCCCCCGCCGCTCGTCACGCCCGCGCCGTAGAGGAGGTCGTTGGCGAGGTGATTGGCGTTCCCGGCGCTGCCGCCGTTGCCGCAGAGGTAGACCGCGCGGCCCTCTCGCCAGGCCTGGCGCAGCGCCGCGCCCAGCGTCGGCACGACGTCCATCGCCTCCAGCCCGAGCGCCGCGTCGAACGCCTGGCGATAGCGGCCAATCATCTCGCGCATGTCGGTGGTCATGATTGCTTGGTCGCGGTGGCGAAGAGGAAGGCGCCGCGCCGGCGCACGGCCTTCGCGACATAGCGGTCCGAGAACAGCGGGCGCACTAGCCGGCGCAAGGCGCCGGGCAGCGGGATCGCGTCCGACTCCTGGCCGTACACCGCCAGTTCCACGTCGTCGAAGAAGGTGCGGCAGAGGTCGGTCAGCGAATCCTTCGTGAAGTAGCGGGCGAGGAAGCCGTCGGTGCGGGCCCACAGCAGTTCGTCGAGCGATCTGCCGCGCCAGAAGCCGAGCATGTAGCGGCTCATCATCACCGCGTAGGCCTCCGCGCCGTCGAGGCTGTAGACCATGAAGCGCAGCTGCGCCCCGGGCTTCAGCGCATTGTAGAGGTTGCGCAGCACCCGCCCGGTCCGCGACGAGTGGTGGATCACCCCCCAGGACCAGATGAGGTCGAATTCGTCCTGGTAGCCGATCGTCTCGGCGTCGACCTCGCGCACGTCGGCCGCAAGGCCCTTCAGCCCCAGCCGCGCCCGCGTGGCGGCGACCGACTTCGGCGAGATGTCGAGCGCGGTCACGTCCGCGCCCGCCCGCGCCATCAGCTCGGTGTGCAGGCCCATGCCGCAACCGATCTCCAGAACCTTCTTGCCGGCGATCCGGTCGAACGGGATGATGGCGCCGAACGGCTTGTCGCTGTGGGCGAAGTGGCGGGCGGCGTCGATGAAGCGAGTGTCGATCTCGTCGAACCATGCGCGCGAGAGCGGCTCGTGGGCGACCTTGTCCTTCCAGTCGTAGGACATGGTGTTTTCGGTCCACCACGACCTGTTTCCCGACTGGGCCTCGCTGGCCGAGGCCACGACGGCGTCGGAGCTGGCCTTCATCTGCGCGCCGGCGTCCATCAGCTTGCCTGGGCGACCGCGCGGCCGCTGAGGGCGGGCGTAGGCACCAGCCCGGCGTCGGCGGCGGCGTCAAGGAAGCGGCGCCTGAACGCCGAAAAGCAGAAGGCGGTGCGCCAGCGCTCGTAGGCCTGGCGCGACAGCCGCTCGAACAGGCGGTCGTCCTTCAGCACACGGAGGATCGCCGCCGCCACTTCGTCGAGGTCGTCGCGCCTCACTGAGAAGCCGGTCTCGCCGTGCACATTGACCTCGGTGGAAGCGTCCTGGTTGGAGGTCAGCACGGGCACGCCCTGGCTCATCGCCTCGGCGAACACCAGGCCGAAGCCCTCGACGTTGCTCAGCATGGCGAACAGCCGGGCGCGATTGCGCAGCGCCTCCACCGCCGCGTCTGTCAGCTGGCCGAACACCCGGATCGAGGCGGCGGCGGGCGAGGCGGCCGCCAGCTCGCGCAGCCGGTCCAGCCGCTCGCCGCCGCCGACGAAGCACAGCGTCGCGCCGGGGACTTCGGCCGCCACCTTCGGCCAGGCGGCGATCAGCACGTCCTGGCCCTTGGCGAACATCTCGTCGTTGCGCCCGACGAACAGCACCATCTTCTCGCCGCCGGGATCGGGCGCGGGCGCCGTGGCGCCGCCGGCCGGCGCGTCCTTCTCGGTGCCGAGCTGGCAGACGTGGATGGTCTTCAGGTCCGGCATGCTTTCGGCGAGCCGCTCGCCGGTGTGGGCGCTGTTGACGAACACCGCCTTCGCGCCGCGGATCGCGCGCGCATAGTCGGGCCTGAGGTTGCCGGGCCAGACTTCCCAGCCGTGCGCCCAGAGCGCGTAGGGCCGCCCGGCCAGTCCCAGCGGTCCGTGCGCCCGCGCCGTGCCGGCGAAGTCGTAGATCACCCAATCGCTCTTCAGCGCGCCCATCACGTTGGCCGCCACGAACGCCGAGCGGTTGCCGCCGAAGCCGCGGGTCTTCAGGTCGCCGACGAACGTCGCGCCCTGGTCCTCGACCGCCAGGCCGCGGACGCGCGCCTGCGAAGTCAGCGCCATGATCGTCAGCCGCGCGCAGCGGGCGATGCCTCCCGAGCCCGCGGTCAGGAACTGCGCGGCCACCTGGATGTCCGGATGCGTCACGCGCAGGCCGCCAGGCTGAGCGTCGTCGAGCCGGACGGGCGCTGCGCCGCGCCGAACACCTGGCGCGCCCACTCTCGGGACGCCAGCCCCTTCGACGACGGCTCCGCGGCGCCGGCGGCGCGCCCGGCCGCTTCGGCCATCCAGGCGCCGGTCGGGACGAAGAAGCCGGTCTTGGCGCGGCGGGCGACCTGGGCCGGCAGCGGCTTGCGCGGCGCGGCCGCCAGCGCCGCCTTGCCGGCGCCGGGTTGCAGCGTGGCGATCGAGGGCGCGAGGGCGCGCAGCAGCCCGATGTCCACCAGCGGCGGGCGGATCTCGACGCCGTGCGCCATCCCGGCCCAGTCGGCGTCGCGCAGCAGCTGATTCTTCATGTAGTTCAGCGATTCCAGCGCGCAGACCCGGCCGACGTCGCTGCCGGGATCGGGCGTGAGCGCGGCGGCCAGCGACGGCAGCAGCTGCAGCCGCTGCAGCCCCTCGCGCGCCAGCTCCGGCTCGATCAGCGCCGGCAGTTCGTGCGGCAGGAAGAGCCCGCGGCGCAGCAGGTAGGCGCCGGCCCAGCTGCCGGCGTATTCGAGCACCCCGGCGGCCTTCGGCCGCTCGCGCACCAGGCCGGGCGCGACGGCGCCGAGCACCATGCGCGCCACCGCCCCGAGCCCAGCCGACGCCAGCGGCCCGTAGCGCCGGCGCCAGCGCGGCAGGTCGACGAAGCTCGGGTAGCCGGCCAGGAGTTCGTCGCCGCCGAGGCCGGAAATGGCGACCTTCAGCCCGGCTTCCCTGGCGGCCTTGGCCACGAACCAGGTGTTGACCCCGTCGATCGAGGGCTGGTCCATCGCGGCGAAGATCGCCGGCAGATCGGCCTCGAACTCGCGCTTGGCCACCCAACGCACCTCGTGGCGGCAGCCGTAGTGGGCGGCGACCTCGGCCGCCAGCGGCGCCTCGTCCTCACTCGTGCCGCGGAAGGCCTCGAAGGCCAGGGTGATGGACCGCAGGTCGGCGCCAGCCGTCTCGCGCATCAGCCCCAGCACCGCGCCGGAGTCGACGCCCGCGGAGAGGAACGCGCCCACCTCGACGTCGGAAAGCATGTGCGCCGCGACGCTGTCGCCGACGGCGGCGCGCACCCGCGCCTCCAACTCGGCCGGCGGCGCTGGATCGGCGGCGCCCTCGGCCAGAACGGCCGGGATGCTGACGAACGGCCGGGGCGGCTGGGCGCCCGACGCGTCCACCCACTGCGAGCAGCCGGCGGGCAGCGCGCGGATGCCCCGGTAGAGCGTGAAGGGCTCCGGCACGTGGCCGAAGAGATGGAAGCCCACGACGCCCGCCGGCTCCGGCTCGCGGGCGATCGCGCCGCCGGCCAGCAGCGCCTTCACCTGCGAGGCGAAGCGGAACGTCCGGCCGTCGTCGCTGACATACAGCGGCTTGATCCCGTAGGGGTCGCGCGCGAGGAACAGCCCCTGGCGCGCGGCGTCCCAGATCGCGAAGGCGAACATGCCGCGCAGGCGCCGGACCATCTCGGGCCCCTCGAGCGCGTAGAGGTGCAGCAGAGCTTCGGTGTCGCAGGTGGTGCGGAAGCTGGCGCCGCGCGCTTCGAGCTCCGCACGCAGGGCGGGGAAGTTGTAGATCTGGCCGTTGAAGCTGATCACCAGGCGCCCGTCGGCGCTCGCCATCGGCTGGTCGGCGCGGGGCGTCGGGTCGAGGATCGCTAGGCGCCGGTGGCCGAAGCCGCAGCGCCGGTCCTGCGACCACCAATCGCCGAGGCCGTCGGGGCCCCGCGCCGTCATCGCGTCCCTGACGCGCAGCAGCTCGGCCCGGTCCGGCGCCGGCGCAGCCGCCCTGTAGGCGAAGACACCGTTCACGCCGCACATGACGCGGCCTCCGCGGTCTCGAGGGGCGTTGCGGTCACGCCACCGGCTCCACGCCCTGGGCGGCGCGGTTCAGGCGCCGCAGGCGCCAGCGCCAGGCAGTGTCGATGATGGCGTCCATGTTGCTGAGGCGCGGCGTCCAGCCGAGCTCGCGCTCGGCGAGGCCCGCCGCCGCGGTGGTGGCGTCGAGGTCGCCGGGGCGGCGCGGGCCGACGCTCACCTCGATGCGGCGGTCCAGGCGGCGGCTGGCGGCGGCGATGATCTCGCGGATCGAGAAGCCCCGGCCGGTGCCGAGATTGTAGGCCGCGAACCCGGGCGCGCGCTCGAGCGACCGGAGCGCCAGCACGTGGGCGTCGGCGAGGTCGCTGACATGGACGTAGTCGCGCACGCAGGTGCCGTCGGGCGTCGCATAGTCGTCGCCGTTGATCGTGAACGGAGCGCCCTGCGCCGCCGCGTCGAGCAACATCGGGATCAGATGCGTCTCCGGATCATGATCCTCGCCGATCTCGCCGTCGGGATCGGCCCCGGCGGCGTTGAAGTAGCGCAGCGCGACAGCGCGAAGACCGTAGGCGTCGGCGTAGTCGCGCAGCATCTGCTCGACCATCCACTTCGAGCGTCCGTAGGGGTCGACCGGCGCCTGCGGCCGATCCTCGGTGATCGGCTCGGCCGTGCGCACGCCGTAGGTCGTGCAGGAGCTGGAGAAGACGATCTTGGAAACGCCGTGGGCGCGCATGGCGTCCAACAGCGTGAGCGTGCCGACGACGTTGTTGCGGAAGTAGAGGCCCGGGTCCGCCATCGACTCGCCGACGTAGGCGAAAGCCGCGAAGTGCACGACGGCGTCCGGGCGGCGCCGCTCGATGACTTCACCGAGGCGGTCCGCGTCCAGGATGTCGCCGCGCTCGAGAGGCCCCCACTTCACCGCGTGCTCGAAGCCGCGGGAGAGGTTGTCGTAGGTCACCGGCGTGAGGCCGGCGTTCGCGAGCGCCTTGCAGGCGTGCGAGCCGATGTAGCCCGCCCCACCGGTTACCAGGACCGTCGCCATCGGCCGCACTCTCCCTAAGATCCCGCCACGATCAGTTGTCCGGTCTTGCGCAGCACCTTGGCGAAGAGGGCGTAGTCGATAGGGCCGGCGCCCAGCCAGCGGCGGCGCGACTGCAGCGACTCGAGATTGTGAGCGACGCGGGCGCGCAGGCTCGCCGACGTGAGGCCGCCGGCGCCCATGTCGACCAGCACGCGCGGCACGTGGACAGCGGTGAAGTCGGCGAGCTCGAGCGCGCGGAGCATGAAGTCGTAGTCGGCCGACATCCGGTAGCGCAGGTCGAAGCAGCCCACCTGATCGACGACGTGTCGGCGGCAGTAGAAGGTCGGGTGGGCCGGCATCCAGCCCCGCTGAAAACCGCCTTTGCGCCAGGGCGTCGAGCGCCAGCGCCGCACCACCCGCGCCCGGTCGCCGGCGTGCACGAAGTCGAGGTCGGCGTAGCAGATGTCGGCGCCCTGCAGCGCCCCCGCGATCGCAGCCAGCGCGCCATCGTCATGGAAGCGGTCGTCGGCGTTGAGGAACCCCACGGCGTCGCCGCCGAAGGCGCGAAGGCCTTTGTTCATGGCGTCGTAGACGCCACGATCGGGCTCGGAGATCACCGTCAGGCCGTCGCGGGCGTACGACTGCACGACGCCCAGCGTGCCGTCCGTCGAGGCCCCGTCGACGACCAGCAGCTCCTTGTCAGGATGCGATTGGCGGAAAAACGAGTTCGAGCGCCTCGCCGATGGTGGCGGCGGCGTTGCGGCAGACGGTGATGACGGAGATCCGCATCTGGTCTTCGACCTGCCTGGCGGCGGCGCCCGGGCACGCTACCGCAGTTCGGGTGACTCGGCGCCACCCGTGGAATTCAACACCTCGCGCGAGGTCTCGCCCCGCGCTCAACACAATCCCCGTGATAGAAAATCACGATGGATTTCAACAGCCTCGACTTGTTATCAGGATTACTTGCTACCGCAAAGTATCCCCGCTAGCAGAGCGGCCGCCTTGTCCGTCATTGGCCATCGCCAAGCATTTCGCGGTCGATCGTGACCGGCACCCGGCCGCTGACGATCTCGAGCAGCACGCGGACGCGGCCGGCGTCGTCCAGCCGCTCGATGACGGCCAGCTTGTCGGCGAACGCGCCGGCGATGATGCGCACCTTCTGGCCGGTTTGCAGCGGCGGTCCTTCGAGAACGCCGCGCGCGTCGGCCGCCGCGATCAGCGCCTCGACCACGCCCTTCGGCGCCGGCGTCGGGCGCTCGGCGGGACCGACCAGGTAGGCGACCCCCAGCGTGCCGTTGATGCTGCGCCAGCGCTGGCGTGCGAGGTCGAGTTGCACGAACAGATAGCCCGGGAAATAGGCCGCCAGCCTGACGCGCAGACGCCGGGCGTGGCGGATGGTCTTCGGCTGTCTGGGCAGGAAGGTGACGAACCCCTGCCGCCCGAGTTGCTCGACCGCGAAGGTCTCGCGGCCGGTCAGCGCCCGGACGAGGTACCAGCGCACGCCGGCGTCTGGGGTATGCGCGGCGGCGTCAGACGGCATGGGCGCGCGCACCGCAGGCTTTGACGATACGCCCCACCTTGATCTCCAGACCGTGCCGCTGTCGTCGAGGAACCGCGTTTCAGCGCGGCGCCTGCCGCAGCATAGCACGAGCGCAGGCCAGTCGAGTTGGCATCGCCCAGTCTCAGCCGCCGCGCCTGCAGAGACAAGACCGGCCGGGCCGAGGTCCGAGGCGAAGCCGCGATGCGTGCGCGGCCCCCGCGGGCGCCCGAGCGGTCGCTGACGCTCAGGTTGTCCTGGCGTTCGTCCGCCTGTACATTAATAGTTGCGCTTGAAGTGGCTGTTGCGCCTTGCCCGATGGTCGAAACGGGCTCATGAGCAAAAAGGCCCGCCGCAGGGGCTTTGGCGGCCATCCGTGTTTTGTTGCAGGCTGGGAGCAATGCACGAAACGTGGCTCAGAATCTCGCGCGAGGGCTTGTTGCTCGCCGGCATTCCGTTCCTGGCCACGGCGCTGCTGATATTTCTACTGAAGCCCGTCGCCGTGCGATTGGGCTTTGTCGATCACCCGGTCGGGATCCGTAAGACCCACGCCGATCCGACGCCGCTGGACGGCGGCGCCGCCGTCACGCTGGCGGGTCTGATCGCCGGGGCGATCCTGTTGCCGGTTACGCGCGACCTCGCGGCGCTGGCGGGCGCCAGCGTGCTGCTGCTGGTGGTCGGCGAGTTCGACGACCGCTTCGACATCAACTGGCGAATCCGGATCATCGCCCAGGCTGCAGCGGCCAGCGTGCTCTACTTCTGGGGCGGCGTGCGGGTGGAATCGATCGGCGATGCGCTCGGCTTCGCCGGCCATACGCTGGGCGTGCTGTCGCTGCCGTTCACGGTGCTCGCGACGGTCGGCATCACCAACGCGATCAACTGGGCAGATGGCGTCGATGGGCTGGCTGGGTCGCTGAGCCTGGCGGCGCTCGGCATGCTGGTGGCGGCGGCGATCTACGCCGGCAACGCGCCACTGGCGGCGGACCTGATGCTGATGGCCGGCTGCGTGATGGGCTTCCTGGCCTTCAACCTGCGAACGCCGTGGCGGCCGCGGGCGGCGGTGTTCCTGGGCTGCGGCGCCGAGATCCTCGGGCTGTGGATCGCCTGGGCGTCGTTCCGGCTGACCCAGACGCCAGGGCATCCGGTGACGCCGGTGCTGGCGCCGTTCCTGATTGCGCCGCCGGTGATCGACTGCCTGGTGCTGATCGTGCGGCGTCTGCGCGCCCGCCGCTCGCCGTTCTCGGCCGACCGCGACCACATGCACCATCGGCTGACCGACCTGGGTCTCACCCCGACCGCGATTGTCGCCCTGCTGGTGACGGCGACATTGACGGTGGGCTTCGCCGCGGCCGTCGCGCGCCGCATTCACGTGCCGGAGCCGGTGTTCCCGGGCGTCTACCTGAGCGCCACCTTCGCCTATTTCTTCGTCAGTCGCCGGCGCCGCGCGGCTCCCAAGGCGGAGCGTCCCGAGCTTCCGCTTCCGCGCGGCGAGCCAACGCCAGTCAGCGCGCGGGTCGAGCGCACCGAAGCCTGAACGGGGGGCGCATCAGCTGGCGTCCGGTGCGTTGCCGCCCAGGAACCACTCGATCTGCAGCGCCAAGAGCAAGCCTCGCATGGCCTGCCTGAGACCGCTGCCTCGCCGACGCCGAGGGTCGCGGCGCAGCTCGCGCCGCAGCGTGCGGCGCATCTTGTCGAAATCGAAGTAGCGGGTCAGCCGCGGGTTGCGGCCCAAGCGCTCGATCTCTTCGAGCATGCGCGCCTCGTTTTCGAGCGCCATCCGCCGCAGATCGGGGATCAGCGGGATGTTCGCCGACGAGCGGGTCTGGAACTCAGGCGGCAGCAGGTCCGAGAGCGCCGTGCGCGCGAGCCGCCGGTCGTGGCCGTTCCTGAAGTGCATGTCTTCGGGGATCGCCAGCGCGAGTTCGACGACGCGCTTGTCGTGGAACGGCTCGGTCAGGACCAATCCGTGGGCGCCGGGCAGAAAGCCGCCCAGATAGGGCTGGTCCTGAAGACGCTCGAGCAAGCGCATGCGAACCGCGCCGGGATCCCGAACCGAGGACTTCGGAGCGTTGTCTTCGGACCACGCGGCGGCCTCGCGCGCGAACCCAGACTCGATCGGGTCTTCGCTGTCGAACAGGGGCTCGCCCGCACGGATGCGTCGGATCGCGCGCCGCACCGTCTCGGGCGCGAACGGAAGGACGACCTCGCGCCAGACGCACCTGAGCCACGAGACGCCGGTGACGCGCCGGCGCGCCCGAAGCTCGGACATGAAGTCGGCCAGCCGACCGGTCGCCAGCAGCCGCGCCACGGGGAAGTGGCCGCGGGGATTGAGCGTGTAGTCGCCCCCGAAGCCGTCCATCACCACGCGCGCGCCGGCCGCCGCCACGGCCGCATAGAGCTCGTCGTTGACGTAGCGGTTGACGCTCATCTGCCCGTCGCCAGCGACGAACGCCCGCTCCAGCCCCGAAAAGATGCTGCGGCCTTGCCGCGTCACGTAGCGGACGTCGAGATGGGGCATGTCGCGGCCGCAGAGATCCACCCAGCGCCGGGCGCTCATCGGCCCGCTCGCCCCGGGATCCTCGAGCGTCGAGGCGGCCGCGATCAGCCGACCGGCAGGCGGGCGCGCCATGGCCGCGATCGCGGCGCTGTCGAAGCCGCCGCTGAGCAGCAGGCCGCACGGCCGCGTCGTCCGCCGTACGCGGCAGGCGACCGCTTCGCCGAGCACGGCCCGATAGGCCTCAGGGTAGTACGCCTCGTCACGGCCCAAGTGTTCCGGCGCCGGCCTAGGGGTCCAGTAACGCCATTGGCGCGTGGACCCGTCCGCGTCCACCGTCATCACGGTCGCGCCAGGAAGACCCGAGATCGACTGGAATTTCGTCTGTCCGCCGCGTCGATGCGGCAGCCGCAGAAAGCTTGCGGCGAGGGCGGGCTCGCACAGCGCGCGGGGTATGTCAGGCAGCGCCCACAGGCCCTTCATCTCAGACGCGAAAGCAAAGAACTGGTCGCCGTGATGGAAGAAGACATGCCGCTGGCCCATGTGGTCGCGACCGAGCGTCAGTCGGCGCGCGCGGGGATCCCAGACGGCGAAGACGAAGTCGCCCAGCAGGCGGCCCGCGCAATGCTCGCCCCAGCGCAGGTAGGCGTCCAGCAGCAGCGCGCTATCGGGCAGCCCCTGCAGTCGGACGTCCGCAATCCCCAGCGCCGCGGCAAGCTCGGCGCGGTTGTCGAGCCGCAGGTCGGCGACCAGTGCGACTCCGGTGTCTGGATCGCAGAGGGGCTGCGCGTCGAAGGCGTCCTCGTGGGTGAGCTGCAACGATAGCCAGCCCAGGCCGATCGGGCCGTCGCAGAGCAGCTGGTTGCCGTCGGGTCCCAGGTGGGCGAGGGAGCGCTGCTGACGTTCGAGATCGGTTCGGTCGGCGGCCTGGCCGTCCAAGCGCAACAAACCGAAGATTCCGCCCATCTGAACGAGCTGCTGCCTTGAAGCACGCTAGCGGGCGAGCCCCCCGCAGCCGGCCAGTCTAACTCGTGGCGCTGGACGACGTGCGGTGAACTTCGACCGCAATCGCGCCATGGAGCTTGCTGGTGGTCCCGGTCCCCGTGACGCTGTGCGTCAGCTCCGAGAAGATGATCGTCGGCGCCGCATACGGCTTACGCCCCTTCGCGTCACGGTTGCGTTGGGGCATAGCCTCGGAATCTCTCTCGGCCATGCCGTCCCCGTTGTTTCGCTTCGTCGTGTGGTGGTGTCCACACAGACTCTACCTACCATGCAATTCTATAACTTTCCTGTTTCAAGCCCGCAATGGCTCGCGGCGCACAGGATGGCCCCTTCCGGGCGGCTGGGCTATGCTGACCGAGAGTTGAGGGACTGGTGAAAGGCTCATCCGTGGCGGAGGCCGATGATCCACGGCTCGCCCTGAGCGTCGGTGGTCGGACGATCGGTGCGAATCTCGACCTCGCGATTGCGCGCGGGTCGGTGCGACGCGACGCCGATGGGCGCCTCCGACTGGCGCAAGGCGGCCGATCTGCGGCGCGCGACGACCACGAGCTCGAGGAAGTCGCCGCGGTCGAAGCTGGGGCGAGCTACCTCTACCGCCGCGGGGCCGTGCGGCTGCCTTGCACGTTCCTGAACCCCTTCCTGTTCCGCCAGGCCTATGCGCAAGGCGCCGTGCCGTTCGGCTGCCGCGACTGCTTCAAGGTCAAGATCGACACGAAGACGCTGCGCGCGCTGGTGGCGGCGCAGAGTCTTGCCGAGACGACCGTGTTGGCGAGCAAGAGCGGCGCGCAGGTCGACAATCCCAACAACGACAGCGTCTACACCACCTACATCTACGCCAAGGGGGTCGACCAGGCGCGCGAGGCCTACAAGACGCTGCGGCCGCAGGTCGACGCGCACGAACACCTGGGCCCGAGCGTTTCGATGGTGATCAAGCGCGGCTGCACGAACTACGAGCGCAAGTGCGGGCCGTCCGATCGCTACACCTTCGATCCGGGGCTGGAAGCGGCCGAGTCCTACCTCGCCGGACGTTTCGTGACGGAGAAGCCGGCGCGGCGGCAATCGCGTGAAGCGCTCGACGCCATGCGCATGCTGCGCCTCGCCCAGATCGCCTACCGGATCGGCGATCCGACCTACAAGGACTTCACCGGCGGCAAGCCGCTCTACGCGCCGACGGTCAACTATGCGCCTGCGGCGAACACCGATTCCGGAACCGCAGGCTGATCAGACGCTCAGGCGCTCGACGGCGCCGCGGGCCTCCAGCGCCGCCAGGAAAGCCTCGACGTCTGGTCGGCAAGCCTCCACGCTCGTCTCGAACTCGGCGGCCACGCCCTCGCAGAGCTCGGCGACCTCGCGCGGGGCCGCCAGCTGGTCCCAGACGCACGCGCCGACCTCGTTGAGGCCGAGATAGACGCCGTCCTTCGCGCTCATCATGACCAGCTCGTCGCCGACGCGGGCGGCCAGCCATCCGTCGCTCCGCTTGATCATCCGAAGTCCTCCGCCAGCGCCTCGCCCTGCGCCGTATCCTGATCGGCCGAAAGCCCATAGCCCAGGCGCGTCATCATCGGCCCATGCGCCGCCTCGATGCGGCGCGCCTGCTCGGGCGTGAGCTCGGTGCGCCAGCCGCCCACCGCTCCGCGCCGGAAGAAGAGGTCGCCCGCCGCGCGTGGCCGCCACTCCTTGAAGCCCTGCGCCCGCTCCTGCGCCTGCAGCCGCTCGAAGCGGGCGAAATCGACGGCGCGCACGATGTCGGCCTCGGCCGCCACGTAACCGGCGAACGCCATGGCGGCGCCGAACACGGCCACCGGATCGGCGGCGAGGTCCTCGTAGCGAACGAGGCGCACGGGCACGTCGGTCTGGTCCAGCCAGCTCGCGCAGTGGCCGCTCCAATCCAGCAGGCGCTGGCGCATCTGGTTGCGCTGCCCGTCAACGCCTTTGCAGAGCGCGGTCTTCGGCGCGCTCATCATCCTGATCGCCGCGTCGATGCGCTTGTGGAAGTGGTTGGCCACCGACGGGGCGACGTCGCGCGGATCGCGCACGATCAGGATGACGCCCGCCGCGGCCGCGAACATCGGCTCCCCGAGCGGCGTCGTGAGGTAGGCGTCGTGCGCCTTGACGAAGCGCGGGTGCGGGCCGGCCGCTTCGCCGGCCCCGGCCCAGTCGTCCCGCGCCATGGCCTCGTAGGCGCGGGGCCGCAGGCAGTCGGCCTCATCGTGCGTGAGCAGGCCCGAATCGAGCAGCGTTGCGTCTTCGAACTCGCGCCGGCCGCTGGCGATGCCGCCGCGCGCCGGCGGATTGTTGATGTCCGCCGGCTGTGCGTCGGCCGACAGGTTGGCGAGGATCATCCGGAACCAGGTGTTGCCCGACTTCGGATACGAGGCGAGCCAGACCAGCGTACTCATGCCGCCCCCGCCAGGCTGTCCCGCCGGCCCAAGTGGCGCTCGAGGCCGTCGAGCGCTTCGTCCAACCCATCGAAGCCGTCGGGCATGCGCAACAGGAAGACGCCGCCAGCGTTGCCGAACGCCACGGCCGCGGCGAAATAGGCCGCGGCCTGGCCCATCAGGTCGATCAGCGGCGGCCGATAGGCGCTGGCGCGCACCAGCAGGGTGGCGTCGACGATGTTGGGCCGCGTGATCCCCGGCGCGAACGGCGCGCGCGCCTCGCAGACGGCGTAGACCGCGCCCAGCGGCGCCGGCCCGCCGGGCGCGGGTGAGGCGCGCTGCAGGTGGAACTTGCCCAAGGCGGCCCGCACCCGGGGGCCGCGCCGCGCGGCCAGCCGCAGCGCGTCGATGGATTCCCGCCACAGCTTCAGCTGGGCGCCGTCGCCGACGAGCCGCGGGCCGCCGTCCGGCCCGACGCCGACGACGCACAGATCGTCGGCGATGACCGGATAGCCCCGCGCCTCCAGCGCCGCCGCCAGCGTCGACTTGCCGACGCCCGAGCCGCCCATGAGGATCACCGCGCGGCCGTCCACCAGAACGCTGGCGGCGTTCAGCACCACGACGCCGCGCTGGTGCAGCAGCACGCCGAATGCGGCGCCCATCACGAACGCGGCGACGTCGCCCGGCGTGGCGTCCGGCGCCGCCTCGTAGCTGATCCGGCGCCCGCCGCTCAGCCGGAAGCGCACGACGCCGGGGACCTCCAGCAGGAAATCGCCGGGCGCCATGGCCCAGTTGGGGCCGCTACGCGTTGGGTTGGCCAGCGAGGGTGGCGGGGGCGCGGCGCAGATGGCGACGTCGGCCGATTCGCCAGGACCCCGCTCCGCGAAACCCGGCTCGGCCGGGCTGGCGCCGGTCAGGGCCAGATCGCTCGCCACTAACAACCCTGAGATGCGATAATAGTACACCCTAGTTAGCTTCCAAACCGCCGCATCCGGTCCCTGCCGATGATGACTTTTCGTCCGCATCTTGCCAAGGTGAGGACGGGGGCGAGGGAGTTGGTAGCATGTCAATCGAAGGTCCGCGGCATCTCGATATCGAGATTGGGCGACGCATTCGAGAACGGCGCCGGGCGACGAGCATGTCGCAGGTGCAGTTGGCGCGGGCAATCGGCGTAACATTCCAGCAAGTGCAGAAGTACGAGCGGGGCGCGAACCGCGTCAGCTTCTCCCGCCTCATGGACATTGTTGTCGCGCTGCGGTGCCACCTGACAGATCTGACAGAGGGGCTCGATCCGACCGTGGCGACGCATTCGCCGGAGCACGTCAGGCGCTGGGCGGCCGAGGAAGGCGCGCCCGAGTTGCTGGAAGCCTACGCGGCGCTCTCGAACAAGCCCCTGCGCCGCGCCCTGCTGGATCATGCCCGCGCGCTGGCCGGCGTCACGGCGGGGGAGACCTGACGCAGCGGATCCGCGCTCGAGAACCTCGATCGGTTCGTCGAACCGGGAACCGCGCGCGGCTTTAGAGCGGGTTGGGTTTGATTGGAATCGGCCGCGCGACGCCTGAAAAACCGCCGCAGCGAGACTTTTTCACGCGGCGCCGCGATCGGCTGGCCTGGCGCCGCCCGCCGACATCACGCCCGAAAAAACCCGCGCTGCGGCCGCTTTTTGGGGCGCAGCGCGGCCCCTGATCGCCAATCACAAGCCGCGGCAGACATATCTCAACGCGGTCTAGTGGAAGAGCTCCTTCTTCACCGAGGTGCAGCCGGCGCCGGCGGGCGTCAGGTAGAGCTGCAGGGCAGGGTTCAGCTCGCTGACCTGCACGTTGCGCAGGATCACGCGCGGCGGGCCGAAGGCGGCGAAGACGCTGGCCCTCAGCTTGTCGCACGGCATGGCCCAGTAGATCACCTGCTCGTAGAAGCCCGCGCAGGTCGGGCCTGGCGAGACGGTGAGCGTCGAAAGCCGCGTCGTCCCCATCGCCTGGTGCGCGCCCTCGATCACGATCACCGTCGGCCAGCGGTTGGCGTCGGGGCCGAGCGGCTGGACCGTGAAGTTGGCTTCGCCGTCCTCGAACAGGAAGTCGGCGGCGCGCTGGGTTGCGGCCGCGCAGGTGGTGAGCCCGATCTGGGCGAGCGCGGCGGCCAGGCGCTGCGAGGGCGTCTGCGTCTGGCCGCCCATCGAGCCGGCGACGCCGCCGGCGCCGGCCGGGCGCGGCGACGGCGCGTGCGGCCGCTGCGCCGCGGCAGGCCCGGCCGCGAGCGCCAGCCCGAGCGCGAGCCGCAACGCCGCGCCCAGCCGAGTCCTCAGCCCATGACCTGGGCGACGAGCTCGGCGTGACGCGCCCGCACCGAAGGATTGTCGATATGCCGCGCCCATAGGGTCTCCATCACCTTGCGCCGCTCGGCGGCGCTTTGCCCGCGCCCCTCCAGCGCCTCGACCAGCGCCCGTCCCCCGTCGCTCGGGTCGAAGTCGCCGTAGTAGCAGCCCACCTCGGCCAGCTCCGGCGCATTGTGGACCAGCGGATAGCCCGCGTAGAGCACGTCCCAATAGAGGTAGTTGAGGCCGTTCTCCCACTGGTGGCTCACCACCGCATCGATGTGCTCGCCCAGCATCGCCGCCAGCGGATGCCGCGCCTCGGCGAAGAGCCGCCCCGCCTTCGACAGCTCCGTCGCGGCGCAGAACTCCTCGAAGTGCGGCACGCCTTTCAGGTGCTCGGCGCTGAACATCAGCACACGATCGATCTTCTCCGGCGCTTGACGATACGCGGTCTCGCAGACCAGCAGCGGCAGGTGGAAGGTCTTCAGCACGTTGACGTTGGGGTCGAAGATCCCGATCCGCGCCGGCGCGCTCGCCGCGTCGTGGGCCCGGAACAGCGGGCGTCCGAGCCGCGCCGCCGATTGCCGCAGGATCGTCGGTGACCAGATGTGCGGCGCGCGCTGGACGTTCGGGGTGCGGGTGAAGGCGGCGTAGCTGCGGCACATCCGCCAGTGCTGCGGCGTGATCCACACCGCGTCGAAGCCTGAGTCGCTCATCACCTCGCCGTACGGCAGGTCGCAGGCGACGGCCTCGAAGTTCATCGCCATGACATTGCCCGCCACGTAGGAGACCAGCCGGCCGCCGCGGTCCCGGAAGCGGCGCATGGTCTCGCTCGAACCGCGCGCCCCGAGCTCGACGATCAGGTCGAGGCGCCGGGCGGCCTCGGCCTCGTCGATGGCGGTAAGGCCGAAGCGGGCCGCCAGCGCGTGGCCGCCCGCGCCTTCCGGGCAGACGACGAGCTCGCACGAGGTGACGTCCGGCAGGCGCTGCAGCAGCAACGCCAGGAAGACGACGTTCTGCACGACGCCGCTCGACCACAGCGCCGCGTCGACGTCCGCCAATGCCCCCGCCGTGGTGACCCCGACGCGCAGCCCCAATCACCAACCTCCGACAGAGGCGACACGCCTCCCACCGAGGCTAGAACTTTACGCCAATCCCCGCCGCGGCGCCCACATCGCCGCTGTCGGAGACGCCGACCGCGACGCCGACGTTGAACCTGCCGGTGGGCTGGCCCTGGTAGTGGAAGCCGAACGCCGTGCGGCCGCCGAAGGTCGCCACGCCGCCGCTGATCCCCTGCTCGCCTTGGCTCAGCGACACCGGCGCGACGCTCATCGCCATGCCCATGGCGACGCCGGAGTAGGCGACGCTGACATGGTGGTTGATCGTCGACAGCGAGGCGTTGCTGTTGGCGAGCGCCGCGTTCAGCTGGTTCACGTTCACCGCGTCGGTGCCGTTGACGCCCGCCGCCACGTTGGTGATGCGCCTCTCGGCGCCCGGCGAGCCCACCGACACGGTATTGGGCGCGCTGGCCACCGAGCCCGCGCCAAGCGCCACCGAGTTGTTGGCGTTGGCGTTGACGGTCGCGCCGAAGCCGAGTGCGGTGGAGTTGGGCGCGTTCGCGCCGACGGTCGCCCCCGCGCCAATGGCCGTCGAGTTCGGCGAGGTGGCGGCGATGCTGGTGTTGGTCCCAACCGCAGTCGAGTTGTCGGCCCCGACGTGCGAGTTGAAGCCGATCGCCATGTCGCCTTGTCCGGACGCGAACGAGTTCTCGCCGGCCGCGAAGCTGTCCGTCCCGTTGGCGTTGGCGTTGTTGCCGAACGCCGTGCCGTGCGGGCCGGCGTGGGAGCCGGGACCCCACGAGAAGCCCGGTCCGGTGCCGGCGTCCCCCACGCCGAGCGCCGCAAAACGCGTGTCGACCGAGGTCGACAGCGTCGCCAGGCTGCTCGCCGTGCCGGAGACCGACGACGAGAGCCCGGTCACCTGCAGGTTGGTCGTGGAGAGCGACGACGACAGCCCGGTCACCGAGGACGAGACCCCGGTCAGGGAGGACGAGACCCCGGTCAGGGAGGACGTGAACCCGGCCATCGAGGTCGAGACCGCCGACACCGAGGACGACAGGGTGGTCAGCGAGGAGGTGAACCCGGCCATCGAGGTCGAGACTGCCGACACCGAGGACGACAGGGTCGTCAGCGAGGAGGTGAACCCGGCCATCGATGTCGAGACCGCGGACACCGAAGACGAAAGCGTCGTCACGGTGGCGTTGGTCGCATTCAGCTGCGACAGGTTCACCGCGTCGGTGGGCTGCGTGCCCGGCGCCACGTTGATGATCTGCCGCTCCGAGCCGACATCGCCCACCGAGACCACGTTGTCGCGGCCGTCGTCGTTCGAGGACTGACCCAGCGCGACGCCGTTGGCGCCGGTCGAGGTAGCGCCCACGCCGATCGCGATCCCGCCGGACTGACTGACGTTGGAGCTCCGGCCGATCGCGATGGTGTCCGACGCGCTGACGAAGGAGCCGGCGCCCTGGCCGATGGCAATGTTGTTGGCGCCGCTCACGAACTGCCCGGCGCTCGCGCCGAACGCCTGGTTGAACGAGCCGGTCACGTTGACGCCGGCGCCGTTGCCGAGCGCCTGGTTGGCCGAACCGCTGACCGACCAGCCGGCCGCGCTGCCGATGGCGAGGTTGTCGGCGCCGCTGACGCTCCAGCCGGCCTGGTATCCGGACGCCTGGTTGTCGAAACCGCTGACCGAGCGGCCGGCGTCTTCGCCGAAGTCCTGGTTGCCCGAACCTGTGACGTTCTGGCCCGCGGCCAGCCCGATGCCGAGGTTGTTGCTGCCGGTGACGTTGTCGCCACCCTGATCGCCGATGGCGACGTTGGAGGCGCCGCTGACGCGCTGGCCGGTCGCGGCGCCGTAGGCCTGGTTCTGGCTGCCAGTCACGAAGTCGCCGGCGTTGACGCCCAAGCCGATGTTGCTGCTGCCGCTCACCGTCGAGCCGGCGGCTTGTCCCATCGCCAGGTTGGTGTCGCCGGTGACGGAACTGCCGGCGAGGTCGCCCTCGGCCTGGTTGAACGAGCCGGTCACGATATTGCCCGCCTGCTCGCCGAACGCCTGGTTGCCCACGCCGCTGGTGGCGCCGCCCGAGAAATCGCCAATTGCGACGTTCGCGATCCCGGTGACCCCGTTGCCGGCGGTGGGGCCGTACGCTTCGTTGAAGTTGCCGTTGACGACCCGGCCTGCGTTGTAGCCGAACGCCTGATTGTAGCTGCCGGTGACGTTGTTGCCGGCGCCCACGCCGATCGCGAAGTTGCCGGGGCCGATGAGGACGCCGTCGCCCGCGCTATCCCCGATGGCGACGTTCTCGGAGGCGACGACGTTGTTGCCGGCGCTCTGACCGAACGCCTGGTTGTAGCTGCCGGTCACCGACTCGCCAGCGCTTTGTCCGATGCCCGTGTTGTAGCTGCCGATGATGAACTCGCCGGCGGCCTGGCCGATCGCGGTGTTGAAGCTGCCGGTGACGTTGTCGCCGGCGTTCAGGCCGGACGCTTGGTTGTAGAAGCCGTTCACGCCGGCGCCGGCCGACGGCCCGATGGCCTGGTTGAAGCTGCCGGTGACGCTGTCGCCGGCGTTCGGGCCGATCGCCACGTTCAGGTCGCCGACAATGTGCTGCCCGGCCGTGTTGCCGATCCCGACGTTGTTGCTGCCGGTGATGAAGTCACCGGCGCTCGTCCCGAGCGCCTGGTTGGCGTCGCCGGTGATGCTCTGCCCGGCGCTTTGGCCCAGCGCGACGTTGTCGCTGCCGCCGAGGATGCGGTCCCCGGCGTTCTGGCCCAGCGCGACGTTCTGGTTGCCGGCGAGGATGTTCTGCCCGGCGGAATCGCCGATCGCGACGTTCTCAGAGCCGGTGACGCCATTGCCGGTGCTCTGCCCGAACGCCTGGTTGAAGCTGCCGAGCACGTTGCGGCCGGCGTCCTGCCCCTGAGCCTGGTTGTAGCTGCCGGTGACGTACCAGCCGGCGGAATCGTTGATCGCGACGTTGAAGCTGCCGAGGATGCTGTGGCCGGCGTTGAAACCGTAGGCCTGGTTGTAGCTGCCGGTGACGAACTGGCCGGCGGTTGGTCCGATGGCCTGGTTCCAGCTGCCGCTGACGTTCTCGCCGGCGCTGTCGCCGATGGCGATGTTGTCGTAGCCGCTGGCGCCGTTACCCGCGCTGGGTCCAAAGGCTTGGTTGTAGCTGCCGGTGACGCCCTGACCCGCGCCTTGTCCAACGGCCTGGTTGTAGCTGCCGCTGACCCCACCTCCGGCCGAACCGCCGATCGCGGTGTTGCCGACGCCGCTGACGTTCTGCCCGGCGGTGTAGCCCAACGCCTGGTTCTGGGCGCCGGAAACGTTTTGGCCGGCGCTGAAGCCATAGCCCTGGTTGTAGCTGCCGCTGACGACGTCGCCGGCTTCCATTCCGAAGGCCTGGTTCCAGCTGCCGCTGACGTTGGCGCCGGCGCTGTCGCCCATGGCGATGTTGTCGAAGCCGCTGACGCTCTGACCCGCGCTGCTCCCGTAGGCCTGGTTGTAGCTGCCGCTGACGACGTTGCCCGCGCTGGGTCCGAAGGCCTGATTGTACGACCCGCTGACGTTGTTGCCGGCGCTCGGCCCGAAGGCGAAGTTGTTGGCGCCGCTGACGCTGTGGCCCGCCGTGTCGCCGATGGCGGTGTTGTCCGCGCCGCTTACGGTCTGGCCGGCGGAGGGTCCGAAAGCCTGATTGAACGATCCGCTGACGGTCTGGCCGGCGTTCAGCCCGAACGCGAAATTGTTGGAGCCGGTGACGCTCTTGCCCGCGGTGTCGCCGATGGCGGTGTTGTCGATGCCGCTCACGGTCTGGCCGGCGTTAGAGCCGAAGGCCTGGTTCTGGGTGCCGGTGACGCTAACGCCGGCGAAGTCGCCGATCGCGACGTTGCCGACGCCGCTGACGGTCTGGCCGGCGTTGAAGCCGAACGCCTGGTTCTGGCTGCCGCTGACGCTCTTGCCCGCGGTGTCGCCGATGGCGACGTTGTCGACGCCGCTGACGGTCTGGCCGGCGTTGAAGCCGAACGCCTGGTTCTCGCTGCCGGTGACGTTGTCGCCCGCGTCGTCGCCGGTCGCGATGTTAGCGTTGCCGCTGACGAGCGTTCCGGCGCCCGTGCCCGAGGCCAGGTTGAAGGACCCGCTGACGAAGCCGCCAGCGTTGGCGCCGTACGCCTGGTTGTCGTCACCGCGGACGGAGTGGCCGGCGCCGCCCCCGATCGCGATGTTCTCGCCGCCGCTGACGTTCTGGCCGGCGTCGAACCCGACGGCCTGGTTGTCGAGGCCGCTGACGGACTGGCCGGCCTGGAAGCCGAACGCCTGGTTGTAGCTGCCGCTGACGCTCTTGCCCGCGGTGTCGCCCATGGCGACGTTCTCGTCGCCGCTCACCGTCTGGCCCGCGCTGAACCCGTATGCCTGGTTCTGGTTGCCGCTGACGGTCTCCCCTGCGAACTGGCCCAGGGCGAGGTTGTCCGAGCCGCTGACGCTGTTGCCGGCGAAGTGGCCGAACGCCTGGTTCGCCGAGCCAGATACGAAGTCGCCAGCGAACTCGCCGATACCCGTGTTGTCCGATCCGTTGACGACGAAGCCGGCGGCGGGACCCACGGAGACGTTCGCGCTTCCTGACACGACGTCGCCTGCGCTAACGCCGTAGGACGTGTTGCCGCTGCCGGAGATGTTCTCGCCGGCGCCATAGCCGACGGCCGAGTTTCCCCAACCGGTGACGTTGACGCCCGCCAGGTCGCCCTCGGCGACGTTGTCGTGACCAGAGACACTCTGGCCGGCTCGGAAGCCGATGGCCTGATTGTAGCTGCCGGTGACCGAAACGCCCGCGTTGTCGCCCTCGGCGATGTTGTCGAAGCCGCTGACGGTCTGGCCGGCCTGGTAGCCGCTGGCCTGGTTGAAGCTGCCGGTGACGGAAAGGCCCGCGGTGTTGCCGGAGGCCTGGTTGTTGTCGCCGCTGACAAAGTCGCCGGCGCCGAAGCCGCTGGCCTGGTTGAAGCTGCCGGTGACGCTCTTGCCCGCATTGTCGCCCATGGCGACGTTGTCGTCGCCGCTCACCGTCCGGCCCGCGCTGAACCCGTATGCCTGGTTACCGTTGCCGCTGACGGACTCCCCTGCGAACTCGCCCAGGTCGAGGTTGCCGGTGCCAGTCACGATGAAACCGGCGCCGGCGCCCACGGCGGTGTTGGACACCCCGCTGACAGATTGGCCCGCGTCGAAGCCCACGCTGGTGTTGGCCGTGCCGGTGACGGATTGGCCCGCACCGATGCCGATGGCCGTGAGGTCAGCGTCGCTGTTAGGGACGCCTGCGCCTGTGCCTAGGACGGTCTGCGCCCTGGCCTGTGGCGCCCAGGTCGCCGCCCCCGCCGCCAGGCTGATCGCCGAAACGCCTGCCAGCAGCGCCAATGCGCTGCGTTCACGGTCGCGCCGCATGCCCCGTCCCCCCACGTCGACCGTCGCCCCTCGGCGACGGTCGGGTCCAACCCAGGCCACGCTCCCACCATTCACACCGAACGGCAATATGTGAAAAAAAGACCTGCGCTGGCCCTTGCGTCAGCAGGGCGGATGCGCACAGCCGTAGAGCAGCCCTTCGACCATCTCGCGGTAGCGGGCGGCGATGCGTCGATTGGCGATCGGCGGGCGGGCCTGGTTGAGCCCGCGGGCCGCGTCGCCGACGAGCCTTCCGACCCTGTCGGCGTCCAGGCCGCCGCGCAGCTGCAAGTCGCCGCGCCGCGCCAGATCGCCGACGAGCGCCCCGAGCCGCCGGTTGGTCTCCGCGGCGGCCTCCGCCATCACATCCGCGCCGAGCCGGAAGGCGGCGTCGTTGATCTCCTGGCCGTATGCCGAGGCGCCGACGTCGCGCCGCGTGACCCCGAACCGCGCGTCGAGGAACGCCGCCAGCACCGCGGCCGGCGGCTCGGCCCGCGCCAGCGCCGCCTCGGCGGCGGCGCTGCCCGCGGCGGCGTCGCGCTGGTTGGTCCAGCGCACCGAGGCGCGGAACGCCTCCGCCTTGCCGCGAAAGTGGTTGTAGAGCCCGCGCCGGCTGACGCCGCAGCGCTCGGCGAGCGCCGCCATGGTGAGCCGTTCGAGGCCCTCGGCGAGGAAGGCGTGACGCAGCGACTCCATCAGTTGCGGGTCGTGGAAGCGGCGCGGAGCTTTCAACGGACGCTGAAGTCCCCGCAACCGACGGTAAGTCCCATCCCGCGTCGGGGATGGAGCATGCAGGGCGCGATTGCAACGTGCCACAATTTGAAGGGCGGCAGGGCAGGCTACGCCAGCGCGGCGGCGATGCGGTCCACCACCTCGCCCCAGCGGCCGGCGCGGCTCTGGCGGAAGGTGCGGACGTGCGGGTACCAGGCGCTGTCCTCGCGCTCGGTCCCCCAGCGCCAGTCGGCGTTGCGCCACAGCATCAGCCACAGCGGCTTGCCCATCGCGCCAGCGAGGTGCGCGACGGCGGTGTCGACGCTGACGACGAGGTCGAGGTTGGCGATCGCCGCGGCGGTGTCCGCGAAGTCGGTGATCCAGCCGCTGAGGTCGACGACCGGCAGACGGGGGACGTCGGCCAGCTGCGCTGCGCTCTCGCGGTCGTGCAGCGAGAACCAGCGCACGTTCGCCACGTCCGCCAGCGCCTCGACGTCGGCGGCCGGGATCGACTTGCGAATCCCGTTGGTCATGCCGTCGTCGGAGAAGCGGGGCAGCCGCGCGCCGATGACGAGGCCCACGCGCCGCTCGCCCGGGCGGGGCGGCGCCAACGCCTCCATCCGCGTCTTCCAGCGGGCGGCCTCGGCCTCCGGCGCCTTCAGATAGGGCGTGGGCTTGGGCGGTCCGGCCTGCATCCGGAGCGCGCCGAGGCTCGCCATCGGGGCCTGGGCGTGGATCGGTCCGCAGACCTCCAGGAAGCGCTGCGGCGGCTGCTGGGCCGCGCCGACGTAGGTGATGCTCGACCAGGCCCTCGCCTGCGGGAAGCTCTCGGCGAAGAGCCGGTTCAGCGAGGGCGCCATGGCGAGGTGCGGCGTTGCGCCCGCCTCGATCATCTCAGGCAGCGCGGCGGCGAACATCATCATGTCGCCCAGCCCCTGCTCGCGGTGCAGCAGCACCTGGTCGCCCGCTTTGGCGCGGCCGTCCCACGCCGGCATGGCGTAGGGGTAGATGGCGAGCGCCGCCGGGCCGTAGGACTGCAGCCGCGCCTCGTAGAGCGGCCAGCCGCGCGCCCAGTCCTCGCGGGCCAGCACCAGCATGGCGTGCTCGAACGCGACCTTCGGATCGCCCGGCGCGGCCTTCGTCGCCGCCTGGAACCACTGCTCGGCCTCGTCGTAGCGATGGGTGTCGATCCCCAGCTTGGCGAGGCGGATCTCCAGCCCGGTCGGCGTTCCGCCGGCGGCGAGATAGCGCTGCACTAGCGCCCAGCCCTCCTCCGGCCGGCCGCGGCGGCGATAGAGGTCAGAGAGGTTGTTGAGCGGCCCCAGCATCGCCGGCGCGAGGTCGAGGGCGCGCTCGTAGTGGGCGATGGCGCGGGGGAAGTCGTCGATCGCCTGCAGGTGAACGCCGAGATTGAAGTGCGCCTGCGCATCGCCCGGCGCGATGCGGACCGCGCGCTCCAGCAGCGCCAGCGACTCGGTGCGGGCGCCAGGTCCCTCGATCGCAACGGCCCAGGCCTGCAGCGCCAGAGGGTCGTCGGCGACCTCGGCGGCCACGGTCTTCAAGAGCCGCAGCGCCTCGGCCTTCTGCCCGGCCTGCAGGGCCGCCAGCGCCGCCTGCAGCTGCGGCCCGCTCATGCCGCCGCCTTCGCGCCGACGCGCGCCGCCAGGTCCGCCTTCGCGGCCGCCACGACCGGGCCCCAGTCGCCGCGCGTCGTCTGCCGGATCAGCTTCATGTTCGGGTACCAGTAGCTGGTGTCGGCCTCGAGCTCCCAGCGGCAGTCGGGGAACTCGTGCAGCAGCACGATCGTCTCCTTGCCGAGCGCGCCGGCGAGGTGGGCGACGGCGGTGTCGACCGTCACCACCAGGTCGAGCCGCTCGATCAGCGCCGCGGTCTCGTCGAGGCTGGTGAGCCGGTCGGAGACGTCCTTCAGCTTCCCGGCGAAGGCGGGCGGCGCCGGATCGACCTTCCAGTTGAGCACGCTCACCAGGCTGACGCCCTCGAGGTCCGCCAGCGGGGCCAGCGTCTCCAGCGGCATACTCTTGCGCACCGCGCGGCGGGCGCTGTCCTGGCGGAAGAGGGCAGGGTTGCTGGCCCAGCAGATCCCGACCTTCAGCCCCGGCCCGGCGTCGAAGTCCGCCCAGCGGGCGCGGGCCGCGTCGGACGGGCGCAGGTAGGCGGTCGGCAGGTCGAAGCTCTCCGGCGCGCTTGTGAGCGGCGCCATCAGCGAGCCGATCGGGGCCTGGAAGTCGTACGTGGGCAGGTCCTTCATCCAGGCCGGGACCGGGTGGTCGCCGGCGAAGCGGCCGTAGAGCGCCGGCAGCACCACCGCGTCCGGGAACGAGGCCTTGAAGAGCGGGACGAGCGTCGGGGCGACCACGACGGTGGCGCGGGCGGCCTGGGCGACCACCTCGCCGAGCGCGCAGGCGAACATCAGCTGGTCGCCCAGCCCCTGTTCGTTGTGGATGACGATGTGCTTGCCGGCCAGGGGCTCGCCGCGCCAGAGCGGGCCCTCGAACGGGTAGCAGAAGACGCCGTTCAGGTGGCCGACCTCGAAGCGGTGCTCGAAGGCGTCCCAGGCCTCGGCGAAGCGCTTCTGGAACAGCATCAGCGGGAAGCGCTCCCACAGGATGATCGGCCGGTCCGGGCCAAGCTCGCGAGCCTGGTTCATCGCCGCCTCGGCCTCGGCCCACCGCCCCAGATGAAACAGGCACACGCCGCGGTTGAGGTGCGACGACCAGTTCTGCGGCCCCAGCGCCAGGCGCCGGTCGGCCCACTCCAGCGCAGTCTCGAAATGCTCGAGGCGCCGCAGGAGCTCGCAGCCGTTGCCGAGCGCGTCGAGGTGGGTGGGATCGAGCGCCACGGCGCGGCGGTAGCAGTCCAGCGCGCGCTCCAGGTTGGACCGCTCGCCCTCGTAGACGCCGAGATTGTACCAGGCCTCGGAACTGGTGGGGTCGACGTAGGCGGCCTGCTCGACGAGCGCGAGCGAGGTGGCGGGCTCGGTCTGCTTGTCGGCGATGACGCCCAGCAGCAGCAGGGCGCGGCTCTCGAGCGGGCGCGCCGCAAGCAGCTCGACGAGGGCGCGCCGCGCCTCGGCCCGCTCGCCCTTGCGGTAGGCGGCGAAGGCGCGCTGGTAGAGGCTGTCGGCGTCGGCGCCCGTCATGCGGAAAAGATCAGCCCGGGACCTGCATGCAGACCACCCGCACCACCAGCCGCCAGGGCTGCTTCAGGCGGACGGCGTCGGGGGAGACGCCCGACACCTGCCAGCCGGTGCCGGCCATGTCGGGCACAGAGCGCACTTGGTCGAGGCCGCCTTCGGCCTCGCCCGGCGGCCCGCCCTGCGCCTTCGGCGGCGTCTGCACCAGCGCCGAGTAGCCGGCCCCGAGCGCATGGTGGCCGGCCGGGCAATAGACGGTCAGTTCCTGCCCGGCGACAGCCGCCGCAGTGTGGGCGCCCTGCACCACCACGTAGGCGGGCGTCGGCTTGGCCGGCGGGCCGCCGGTGGTCGCCGCCGCCGCGGCGCCGCCGCTGATAGCAAGAAGGGTCAGTCCCACAAGAATACGCATAATCTCCCCCGACCAGGCCGAACGGCAGGCAAGCTGGCGTGTCGCGACGCGCCTGTCCATGGCGAGTTTGCCTGGGGCGAGTCCCGCCAGTCGGGTTCAGTAGCCCGTCGGCTCGCGCTCCTTGGCCTTGACGCCCCGCATGGCCGAGAGTGAGGCCGCCGCGCCCTGCATGACGAAGCCGGCGTCCGAGCCGATGGTCACGAAGTCGAACCCCGCCTCCAGGCGGCGGCGCGACCACTCCAGGCTGCTGGTGTGGATGCCGACCGGCACGCGATGGCGTTTGCACGTCGCCAGGACGGTCTCGACGGCCTTCATGTGCACGGGCTCCTCGACATCGCCGCGCGCCGGCAGGCCCAGCGACAGCGCCAGATCGTTGGGCCCGATGTAGACGCCGCCGAGGTGCGGCGTGGTGACGATCGCCTCGACATTCTCCACCGCCTGCTTGGTCTCGATCATCACGATGCAGGCGATCTCGCCGTTGCATTCGGCCGCGTAGCCCTGCCCGCCGTAGAGCGCGGCGCGGATCGGGCCGAACGAGCGGTAGCCGAGCGGCGGGTAGAGGCAGGCGCCCACCGCGATCTCGGCCTCGGCGCGGCTGTTCACCAGCGGCACGATCACCCCCATCGCGCCGGCGTCCAGCACCTTCATGATCTGGTAGGGCAGGTTGCCGGCCACCCGCACGATCGGCGTCACCGCCGTCGTCGAGATGGCGGGCAGCATGGACTTCAGATCGTTGTAGTCGATCAGGCCGTGCTGCAGGTCGCAGCACAGCCAGTCGAAGCCGGCGTTCGCCATCATCTCGGCGGTGTGGGTGTTGGCGAGCGACAGCCAGCCGCCGAGCGTCTGTTCGCCTGCGCGCCATCTGGCGAGCGCCTGGTTCTTCCTCATCGGCGGGCTCCCTTCTTCTGGTCCGCCGCGACCCTAGAGCGCGACGACGGTCGCGGCCAGCCGGCGCCTCGAGGCCGGATTGGACAAGCGCCGCTTCCGAAGGCATTGCGGCGCCCATGGATCTGCTCGTGCAGGGCGCGACGAAGACCTGGATGCACCCGGAGACGGTCTCGCTCGGCCGTCTGCCGATGCGGGCGACGCTCACCCCCTATCCCGACGCCGCGCAGGCGCTGCAGCGCGGGGACTCGCCCTGGACGCGCTCGCTGAACGGCGCCTGGCGCTTCAGCCTGGCGCGGTCGCCGGAGGTTATCCCGGCCGATTTCGCGCAGCCCGGGTTCGACGACGCCGCCTGGGCCGAGCTGCCGGTTCCGTCGAACTGGACCATGCACGGGTTCGACAAGCCCCAGTACACCAACGTGCAGATGCCGTTCGCCGGCGCGCCGCCGACGGTTCCAAACGAGAACCCCACCGGCCTCTATCGGCGCACGTTCGAGGTCCCGGCCGACTGGGCCGGCCGGCGCGTGGTGCTGCAGATCGGCGGCGCCGAGAGCGTGCTCTACGTCTGGGTCAACGGCGCGGCGGTCGGCATGGGCAAGGATTCGCGCCTGCCGCAGGCGTTCGACGTGACCGAGTTCGTGCGGTTCGGCGCGCCCAACCTCGTCGCGCTGGCGGTCGTGAAGTGGTCGGACGCCTCCTACGTCGAAGACCAGGACCAGTGGTGGATGGGCGGCGTCCACCGCGACGTGACGCTCGTCTCGACCGGCCGAACCTGGATCGAGGACGTCTTCGCCCACGCCGAGCCGGACGCCGACCTCCGGGACGGGACGCTGCGGCTGGACGTGACGCTGGGCTTCGCCGATCCGCCCGAAGATGGCTGGGCCATCGAGGCGCAGCTCTTCGACGCCGCCGGCCGGGCGGTGCTGGGTGCGCCGCTGCGTGGCCCGGTGAAGGCCGACCCCGCCACCCACAACCCCTACCGCGGCCCGCTCGGCCAGACGACGCTCGAAGCGCGCGTTGCGTGTCCCGCGCTCTGGTCCTCCGAGGCGCCCAACCTCTATACGGTGGTCGTCAGCCTGGTCAGCGACGCGCCCGGCGCGGCGCCGGTCGAGGCCACGTCCTGCCGCGTCGGCTTCCGGCGCGTCGAGCTCGGCGACCGCGAGCTCAAGATCAACGGCAGCCGGTGATGATCGCCGGCATGAACCGCCACGAGCACGACCCGGAGCGCGGCAAGGCGGTGACGCGCGAAGCCATGCTCGCCGACATCCGGTTGATGAAGCAGTTCGGCGTCAACGCGGTGCGCTGCTCGCACTATCCGAACGCCGAGGCCTGGTACGACCTCTGCGACCAGCTCGGCCTCTACCTGATCGACGAGACCAACCTCGAGGCGCACGCCTTCCTGCACCAGCTCTGCCGCGATCCGCGCTATGCCGCCCAGTTCGTCGAGCGGGGCCTGCGGATGGCAGTCCGCGACCGCAACCACCCGAGCGTCATCTGCTGGTCGCTGGGCAACGAGAGCGGCTACGGGCCGAACCACGACGCCATGGCCGGCTGGATCCGCGCCGCCGACCCCACCCGGCCGCTGCACTATGAGGGCGCTGTCTGGGGCTGGGACGGCGCGCCGCTGGGGCCCTGGGCAGAGCGGCCGGCCGGGCCGGCCCCCGGCGCCGCGGCCAGCGACCTCGTCTGCCCGATGTATCCGCCGATCGCCGACATCGTGCGATGGGCCGAGGCCAACGACCCCGCCGATCGCCGCCCGATGATCCTCTGCGAGTACTCCCATGCCATGGGTAATTCCAACGGCGGGCTCGCCGACTACTGGGACGCGTTCGAGACGCACCACGGCCTGCAGGGCGGCTTCATCTGGGAATGGTGCGACCACGCGTTGGTAAGGCGCGAGGCGGATGGCCGCACCGTGCTCGCCTACGGCGGCGACTTCGGCGATGCAGCCCAACGACCTCAACTTCTGCTGCGACGGCATCGTCAGCGCGTACCGCGAGCCGCACCCGGCGCTCTGGGAGTTCAAGAAGCTCGCGCAGCCGGTGGCCGTCACCTGGGCCGACGCGGCGGCGGGCCGGATCGCGATCCGCAGCAAGCGCGATTTCACCGACCTGAGCGACCTGCAGATCGAATGGGTCCTTGAGCTCGACGGGGTCGCCACAGCGTCGGGCGGCCTCGACTGTCCGCCGGTCGAGCCGGGCGAGCGCCAGATCGTCGAGCTGCCCTTGCCGCGGCCGACGATCGCGGCAGGGCAGGCGGCCTGGCTGCTGGTTCGCTTTCAGCTGAAGGCCGAGACCGCGTGGGCGCCGGTCGGCCACGAGGTCGCCTGGGAGCAGCTGCCGGTCGAGCTTCCGGTCCGACCGGCCGGGCCCGAGCCCGCGGCCCGCGCATCGGCCCCATTGCGGCTGGCGGAAGCAGGCGACCGCATCGTCGTCAGCGGCGAAGGGTTCGAGGTCGTCTTCTCGCGCGCCGAGGGTCGGCTCGAGCGGTTCGTCTGGCGCAACCACACCCTGCTGGAGGCCGGACCGCGGCTGCAGGTCTGGCGCGCGGCGACCGACAACGACGGCATCAAGGGCATGCCGCGCCAGGAGAAGAAGGCGCTCGGCCGCTGGCGCGCCGCCGGCCTCGACGCGCTGGTCTTCCAGCCGCCCCAGGTCGAGGCGAGCGAGGCGGCGGGCGCCGTCGCGGTCACCATCGACCAGACGGTGGGCTGCGCGGCGGCGGACGCGGCGTTCCGGCACATCCACCGCTACGAGATCGCCGCCGATGGCCGCATCCGCGTCACCAGCCGCTTCCACGTCGATCCGGCGCTGGACGACCTGCCGCGGCTCGGCGTGACGCTGACCGCGCCGGCCGGCTTCGAGGCGGTGGCGTGGTTCGGGCTCGGCCCCGGCGACACCTATTGCGACCGCAACCGCGCTGGCAGGATCGGCCGCTTCGCGGGCACGGTGACGGGCCAGTACGTGCCCTATGTCGTGCCGCAGGAGCACGGCAACCGCACCGGCCTGCGCTGGCTGGCGCTCTCGAGCGGCGAGGCTGGCGTGCGGTTCACGCCGGCGCGGCCCTGCGAGGGCTCGGTCAGCCACTTCACGCCGGACGACCTCTTCGCCGCCACCCACGCCCACCAGCTGACCCCGCGGCCCGAGGTGCTGGTCAACCTCGACGTCGCCCAGCGCGGCCTCGGCACCGCCAGTTGCGGCCCCGACACCCTGGAGCGATACCGGATCGGCCCCGGCGACTACGCGCTCGATTTCGACATCGAGGGCTTCGAGCCGTCGCAATGACGACAGGTCGGCTGCGTCACAGCCTCAGCAGCACCATCAGATAGCGGCAGGGCGCGTCGGTCTCGTTTCGATAGACGCGGTCGGCCGGGGGCCCGAACTGGAAACGATCGCCAGGCCCGAGGTCCACGCGGCGGGCGCCGTCGATGATCACCAGGCGTCCCTCCAGCACCCAAAGCACCTGGCGCGCCAGCCCGTAGGCCGAAGCTGGGAACGAGGCGCCCTGGCCCGCCGGCATCATCACCTCCACCAGCTCCAGCGGCAGGCTGCGCCCGAGGAACACCTGGCGGCGCTGGTAGCCGGTGGCCGGATCGGTCCACACGGGCTGGTCGGCCGCCGCCAGCGTCTGCGCCTCGCCCTGGTCGGGCGTGAGCAACTCGGCGAGCGTGACCCCGAACGCCGCGGCCACGCGCGCCAGCACGTTCGCGGTCGGGCTCGCCTCCTGCCGCTCGATGCGGCTCAGCATCGCCTTGGAGACGCCCGAGCGCGCCGCCAGGTCGCCCAGCGACAGCCCGCGCGCCTGCCGCTCGGCGGCGATGCGCGACGCCAGCAGGGCCGATGTGTCGTCCATCATCGTTGACATATCGTCTCGTATCAGGGATGGTATCGGCCGGCAAGCTTGGGGAACGATCGATGCCGGAAGCTGCGGTGCGGGTGGCCAGGCTGGACGACGCGGCGGCCGTCGCCGCCGTCTACGCGCCCTACGTCCGCGAGACCGCGATCTCCTTCGAGACCGAGCCGCCGGACGCTTCAGAGATCCGCCGACGCATGGCCGCGGGCCTGCCGGCCTACCCCTGGCTGGTCTGCGAGCAGGAGGGCGGCGTGGTCGGCTACGCCCACGCCAGTCCCCATCGCGATCGCGCCGCCTATGCGTGGTCGGCCGACGTCACCGTCTACCTGCGCCAGGGTCTGCAGCGCCGGGGCCTCGGGCGTGCGCTCTACTGTCCCTTGCTCGAACTGCTCCGACGCCAGGGTTTCACGCGCGCCTACGGCGGCATCGCGCTCCCCAACGACGCGAGTGTCGCCCTGCACGAGGCGATGGGGTTCGCACCCATCGGCGTCTACCGCAGCGTTGGCTACAAACTCGGCGCGTGGCGGGATGTCGGTTGGTGGGGCTTCGATCTGGCCGAGCTGCCAGCCGAACCGGCCCCGCCGAGGGCGTTCGACGCCCGCGCCGCCGAGTCGGTGCTTCGCGCTGTCTAACCTGGCGCATGCTCGGCCGCGGGGCGGCCGCTGCTCGAATTCGCGGGCAACGCACCGCGGCCCAAGGTGCTGGTCAACCTCGACGTCGCCCAGCGCGGCCTCGGCACCGCCAGCTGCGGCCCCGACACCCTGGAGCGATACCGCATCGGCCCCGGCGACTACGCGCTCGACTTCGACATCGTGGGCTTCGAGCCATAACCGGCGGGAATATCGGCGGTCCAATAGCTGCATTTCCCCGATCGTGATGAACGCGACACAGTCGCGCAGGGATCGAGAGGTCGCCGTCCACGACGGGGAGCTGCACATGACAGAGTTTCACGAAATCGACGCATAGACGGCTGTAAAGCACGGCGCCCTTCCACGGCGCCGCCGCCACCTATGGAAACAGGGGGCCCTTTCGCCGCCCCCGTGACGCAGCGTTTCGACGCAGTCAGACCGCAATACCCGGAGAGCGAACGTGCAAGTCCAGCGAGCCGTGGACGGCGCCCCCGACGACGCCGCGATTGCGCGGATCGTGACTCGGTTCAGCTCGGAGTACGTGCTGCGCGCCTTCCAGCTTCTGATCGACGCCTATGGCGACCTGCGCGCGGGACTGCTGGCGCAGGCGATCCACACCGCCAATGTCGCCGCTCTCGTCCACACCGACGCGGGTCGCAGCGCGGCCGGCCCCGGCGGGACCTTCCCCGACGAAGTGCGCAGGCCCATCAGCATCGCCCGGCTCGCCGACTCGGCCGGCCTGCCGTTCGAGAGCACACGCCGGATCGTGCATCGGCTGATCGACGCCGGGGAGTGCAGGCGCGTCGAGGGGGGCGTGATCGTTCCGGGCGCGGCGGTGGAGCGGCCCTGGAGGGTCCGTTCGGTGACCGCGAACGTCGGCTACGTGCGAAGGTTCATGCGGGAGCTGCAGGCCGTGGGTCTCGATGCGGCGGCCCCGCCTGTCGGGTCACAGGCGCCGGAGAGCGCCTACGAAGACGCCGCCGTCGCTCGGATCGTGTCGATGCTGAGCGCGGAATATGTCCTCCGCGCCCTGCAGTTGCTCGCCGACACCTACGGCGACATCCGGGCAGGCATCCTCGCGCAGACCATCGTCACCGCCAACACCGCCCACCTCGACGCCCCGAAGGGCGAGGGCTGGCGCTACGCCGGCGTCGATGAAACCCCGCCCGACGAGGTACGCAGACCGATCAGCGTTGCAAGGCTCGCCGAGTCGCTGGGCCTTCCCTACGAGACCATGCGAGGGCAGGCGCGGCGGTTGATCGATCATGGCGTCGGCGTCCGGGTGAGTGGCGGCCTGATCGTGCCGCGCGCGGTCCTGGAGCAGCCTGCGGCGGCTCGCTCGGCGCTGGCGAACGTCGGCTACGTGCGCAAGTTCATGCGCGATCTGCACGCCGTCGGGTTCGACGGCGGCGCGCACGACGCCCCTCACGGGGCCGCCGCCGACCTACCGCGCCAGGAACCCGTTCCGCCGTCCCCATGACCCAGCGTTTCGACGCTGCGAGAGCGAAATCGAATTGGAGAGCAAGCGTGCAAGTGCTTCAGGGAGGCCTCGGCTCAGGCAAGTGCGCGAGAGCGCCGGCGAGTGCGGGCGGCAAGGTCGACGAGCCTCGTGAGCGCGCTGGGACCGCCAGGCCGCCTGAGATCGCGTCCTACCAGAAGGGGTCTTCCTCTGAGCGGCCTCCGCGGGTCGGGTCCGGCGCGTCGGAGATCGTCATGTTGGACGGCGACGGCAAGATCGTGGTGGTCAACCAGGCCTGGCGAGAGACCGTGGCCGCCTACGGGCTCGTCCTGCGCGACGCGGGCATCGGAACCCCGTACGTCGATGTCGCCTGCCGGTTCCTGCCCGACCTCGACAGGGCGGCTCTCGAGCTCAGCCTCCGGCCCCTTCTGTCGGGCGACGCTGATGACGTCCGGCACACCTACGCCATACGGACGGCCCGTGGCCTCAGATGGCGTCACGTGCAGATCACGCCGCTGTCGCCCGGGACGACCGGCCGCTTCGTGGCCATCCATGAGGACCTGACGGAACTGGCGATGGCCCGGGCCGCGCTTAAACTGACCTCCGAGCAGCTGCTCACCGCGAGGGACGAAGAGCGGCAGCGCATCGCCGTCGAACTGCACAACTCGACGAACCAGCATCTGGCGGCGATGAGCGTGTGCCTGGCGAGACTTAGGCGGGCCGCGCCGAACGGCGCCGAGTTCGACGGCGATCATCGACGACATTGCCAGCTCGCTGAACGAGGCGGTCGAGGAGACGCGGGCCCTCTCGCACCTGATGAATCCGCGCGGCCTGGCGCGCCATGGGCTGGCGGCGACCGTCCGCCAGTTCCTGGAGGGATTCGCGCAACGGTCCGGGCTCGAGGTCGCACTGGAGGCGGATGTGGCCGTCGATGGCGCTCCTGCGCCGCTGCAGCACGCCGCGTTGCGGATCATCCAGGAAGCCCTGACCAACGCCCACCGGCATGCGCAGGCGCGGCGCGTCTCGGTCGGGCTCGTCGTTGACGATGTCCAGCTCACGGTGTCCGTCGCCGATGACGGCCGTGGCATGCCGTCGGACCGGGGCGAGCCATGCCTCGGCGTCGGCGTCACCGGTATGCGCGTCCGCGCCCATCAGCTCTCCGGCCACCTGGCGATCTCGAGCGATGCGTCCGGGACCCGCATCGTGGCGAAGCTCCCGCTGGCCCGACCGCCGGGGCCAGAGGTGGGACGGCCGCTGAAGCTACTCGCCCAGCTCCCCCCACTCCGCTTGGATCGCGCCGCCGAGCTCGACGGCGTAGCTGGTGATCTTTGCCAGGATGGGCGAGAGCCTGGCGGCAGGGGTGGTGTAGCAGCCGTATCCCTCCGCCGCCGTCCACGCCACGTCGAGCCGGACCAGGTCCCCTGAACGCAGCGCCGCCTGGACGAAGAAGGAGGGGGTGACCAAGGTGGCGTGGCCCTCCCGCACCAGCGGCATGAGGGCGTCGAAGTCGTTGGCCGTATAGGCGTCGAGGCTGTCCGCAGCGGACGGCCGCGCCAGGAGCGCAGAGGCCATGTAGCCGGGGAGGCTCGGGCCTGCGCACGGAAATTCGGCGAGGCGCTCGATCGAGATGGAGTGCTCGGCGGCGAGCGGGTGGCCGGGGGACGCCACGAAGATCAGCTGCGCCCGCATCGCTTCGACATAGGCGAGCGCGCTGTTGGACGCATCGGCCACGCACAGCGCCAGGTCGAGCTCGCGGCTCTGAACCAGCGGGAGCAGCCGGTTCGCCGCGCCGAGCTCGATCTGCAGGCGCAGACGCGGGTGAGCCTCGACGATCTTCAGCAGCAGCCTTGGCAGCAGTGTGTCCTTCAGAAGGGTTCCCACGCCCAGCCGCACAGCGCCCGCATCGCCGCCGGCGGCCAGCGCGGCGTCTCGCGCGAGGTTCTGCGTCGCCGCCATCAATCGTTCGGCGCGGTCGGCGATCATCTCGCCCATGGCCGTGAGCTCCGAGCCGGTCGAGGTTCGCGTGAAGATCGTCACGCCCAACTCGCGCTCGATCTTGGCCACGCTCTTCGAGAGGGCCGGCTGAGCGACGTGCAGGGACTCGGCCGCCTTGGCGAAGCTGCCGTGGTCGCGGATCGCAAGGATCTGCCGCAGGTGTCGGATGTCCATGGTATGGCTGAAAGCTCTTGCGCCGACATAACATGGATCACAGGGGGCATCTCGTCGGAGAGCCGACATGGTCGCGATCCCGGATTCCGTGGTGGAGATCACCGCCGACTGGCTGCGTGCGTCGGTCCGCCCCGAGGACGCGGCGACCTTCGCGAACCTGACCTGGCTGACGGCCGAGCGCCTTGGCGAGGGCGTCGGCACCTCGACGGACATCTATCGGCTGAGCCTTGGCTATGCGCCCGGCGCGGCGCCGGGGCCGGCGCACCCTGGTCGCCAAGCTGCACTCATCCGTTCCCGAGGTCCGAGAGGTCGCCCGGGGCTGGGGCATGTATCGGCGCGAGGCGCAGTTCTATCGCGACATCGCGCCGACCATCGCCACGCGGATTCCGAAAGCCTACGTGGCCGAGTTCGACCCGGAGACTTACGAGTTCGTGCTGGTGATGGAGGACCTCGCGCCCGCCATCAGCGGCGACCAGGTCGCCGGCCTCAGCCTGGACCAGGCGCGGCTGGCGCTGGAGGAGATCGCGGCCCTGCACGCGGGCTGGTGGAACCGGCCCGAGTTGGCGGAGTTGGCGGGCGCCATCCAGCCGTTCGGCGAAGGGCTCTGGATCGGAACCGGGGCTCGCCACGCCGCCGCCTGGCCCGCGTTCGAGCCGTTCGTCGCCGAGCGTGCCTCGCCGGACCTGCTGCGGATCGGCGAGCGGATGGGCGACGCCATCGAGCCGATGATGGTCGACATGGCGAGGGGCTCACGGAGCCTCTGCCACGGCGACTTTCGCGCCGACAATCTGATGTTCGGGCCCGGCGGCAGAGCGGCTCTCGTTGTCGTCGACTGGCAGGCGCCGCTGCAGGCCCGCGGGGCCTTTGACGTCGGCCATCTGATGTCGATGAGCGTCACCACGGCGCTGCGCCGCGCCCACGAGGCCGCGCTGCTGCACGGCTACCACGACAGGCTGACAGCCGCCGGCGTCACGGACTACCCGTACGACGCGTTCTCCCACGACTACCGCCGCGGCCTCTTGATCGGCTTCACCTATGTCGTCCAGGCCGGCCCGGCGGCCGACTTCGCCCACCCCCGTGCGCTAGCCCTGTTCGACAGCGCCGTCCGCCGTCTGGACGCCGCCGTACAGGATCACGGCTTGGTGGAATTCGTCGAATGACCGATCCCGGCGCGGCCGCGTAGCCCGGCTACTCTGCGGCGAGCTGTCCAGCCACGCCGCGCCAATCATCGCGAAGCTGCTGGCCGATGGCGCCGGCCTGCTCGCGTATTTCCCTGACGATCGGCGAAAAGCTCGCCGCCCGCGTTGTCATGAAGTGGAACGTCACGTCACGCCGCCACTGAACATCGAGCATCACCATTTCGCGCGACACCAGGTATGGCTCCACCACGAAAGGCGACGTCAGGAGAACTGCGTCTCCGCTCAGGACGAGGGGCAGCAAGATCTCGTAGTGGCTCGCCGTATACATCCCGAGGTTCTCGCTCTCGAACCCGAGCAGCCTTGCGTTGCTAGTTCCGCGTGACTGGGAGCCGCCGCACTTGAACTGCGCCAATCGCGCGATCGAGATGCCCCGTTCGTCAGCCAAAGGGTGCGAAGGGCTGGCCACAAATATGGCCGGCGTCTCGAAGATCGGCTCGGACACGTAGGCGGTCGCGGCGGGGTCGGGCTCTTGGCCGGTGAACACCAGATCCAGCTCGCGCGCCTCGAGCAGCGGCAGCAGCCTGGCGCTCGCCGCGACCTCGGCATGGACCTGGAGGGCCGGATGCCGTCTGACCACCCTCTGAACCAACGGCACCACGAGCGGCATCATCAGCGGGGTATTGCAGCCGATCCGCACGATCCCGGTCTCGCCGCCGGCCAGCAGCGCGGCGTCTCGCTCCAGGTCCCGCGCCTCGGCGATCACCGCGTCGGCCCGCTCGACGATCAGCTCGCCGATCGGCGTCAGCGCCGACCCCTTCGCGGTGCGGTCGAAGATCTTGATCTTCAGCTCGTCCTCGAGCCGGGCGACGCCTTTGGAAAGGTTCGGCTGCGACACGCCGAGCGCGTCGGCGGCCTTGGCGAAGCTGCCGTACTTGCGGATGGCGACGACCTGCCGAAGTCTTCGGATGTCCATACCCGTGGCTTCCGTTGACGGACCTTCGAGACGCGTCTTGCGTCGGTTGCTATTCATAGGGGGTATGCCGCCACCGATGAAGGCGGCGATCCAGGTCAGCGCGGCGCCGCGCTCTGGAGCAGATTCGAGTGTGATTGGCCCAACCGCTCCTTTCGCACGCTAAGAGAGTGCTCGGCGAGGAGTCTCTTATAAATTGAAATCGTCGCCAGGGCCCCTGGGAGGGCCGTACGCGGATGGTGACGCTACCGGTAGTACCCCTAGCCGGGACCCCCATCGCGGCGCTCCAGCGGCCCTCCCAGGCCCCTGGAAACGGCATCCTGGAGCGCGGGCCCGCCGATTGGCGAATCGAGGGGACCTTGGATGGGCTGATCCGGCGCGCTGGCGTCAGTGTGAGGCCAGGATTTGTCCCAGTTGCTGCATGAGCTGGCCGTAGCGAACGTAGTCGCCGGACGCGTAGGCCTGTTGCATGTCGCGGAAGACGGCGCGGGCTCGCGCCAGCTGATCGGGATTGGCCGCGGCGGGCGCGGCGGCGACAGCGCCCGCCGGGGAGGGCGGCGGCGACGCGCCACCGACCACGAGATCCTCCGCCGCGCTCAGGCTGTCGGCCCACTCGATCCGGCGGTCGTCGGGCATCAACTGCGCGAACACCACCCGCGCGAGGGTCGGAATGCCTGTCTGCTCGGCCTCGATGTAGATCGGCTCGATGGCCACCAGCTGGCCGTTGGCGAGCGGCAGGATGAGCAGATTGCCGCGGATCACGTGCGAGCCATGCTGGTCCCACAGCGTCAGGTCGGCGGAGAAGCGGCTGTCGGAATTGACCCGCGATTCCACCTGCGCCGGGCCGTCGACGAACCGCCCCTTCGGAAAACGGAAGGCGACCAGCTTGCCGTAGTTGTCGCCGTCGGAGCGGCCCGCCAGCCAGCCGGCCATCTGGTTCTTGCCCGCCACCGACAGCGGCAGCATCAGCATGAACTCGGGCGTCTGCGAGCCCGGCATCTGGGCCATCACGTAGTAGGGCTGAACCTCGACCTCGTTGTTGAGGTAGAGCTGTCGCGGCACCTCCCACCGATCCTCGCGGTTGTAGAAGGTGGTGGGGTTGGTCATGTGGTAGGTGCCGTACATCTCGGCCTGGGCGGTGAAGAGGTCCTCGGGATAGCGGATGTGCCGGCGCAGGTTCTCCGGCATCGCGGCGCGATCCTTGAAGAGGCCGGGCAGCATCCTGCGGTAGGCGTTGATGATCGGGTCGTCGGTCGCGAAGACGTAGAAGCTCACCGATCCGTTGTAGGCGTCGACCACCGCCTTGACCGAGTTGCGCAGGTAGTTGCGGCCGTGGAAGGCGTCGACCGAGCCCGCGTACGCCTCGCTGTAGGGATAGTTCGCCGAGCTGGTGTAGCCGTCGAGGATGTAGGCGTAGTGATCGCCGTCGGCGACGATGTAAGGGTCGTGGTCGAAGATGAGAAAGGGCGCCAGTCGCTGCACGCGCTCGACGACGTTGCGGCGGATCAGGACCCGGCTCTCAGGCGCAAAGTAGCCGGAGAGGAAGAGGCGCAGGCCGTCGAACTGGCGGGCGACAACCAGCCGGCGCCAGAGATTGGACAGGGGTATGCCGCCCCGCCCGCCATAGGTGGTTTCCGCATTGGCGTCGCCGCGCGGGAAGTCGAATTCCTTCTCCGTGGTGTGGACGTAGACCCGGTCGTTGGTCTTCAGGCCGTAGTAGATTTCGCCGTGCGTCACCGCCAGGCCGTCCCGGGCCTGGATCGGAATGTCGTGCGCCCAGAGCTGCGGGTTGCCCTGCGGGTCGATCTCGTTCACCGGAACCGCCACCACGCCGTAGCCGTGGGTGTATTTCAGCGCCAGGTTCACCCAAACCTGCGCCGGCGGCGGCAGCTTGGTGACGTCGAGCTCGCGGGCCGTGATCATCACCTGCCGCTCGACGCCGTCGATGACGTAGCGGTCGATGTCGACGCCGCTGAAGGCGTAGTAGGGGCGAAGGCCCTGGGTCTGCTGCAGCTGGGGCTCGAGCGCGCGCCAATCCCAGATGCGCGCGTCGCGCAAGGTCGGCGAGCTGGCGTCGAGATCCGAGCGGCTCATCGGCGACGACGAGACCGCGAACGCCTGCTCCTGCACGTCCGGGCCCTGCAGCCCGTAGGCGTTCCGGGTGCCGGCGATGCTGCGCAGCACGTAAGGCTGTTCGAGGGTGATCTGGTTCGGACCGACGTAGAGCCGCTCGACCGCCGCCGGCGCGATCTGGGCGGCCAGGTAGACGGCGAGCAGGAGACCGCCCAGCCCCGCCCAGCGCCGGGGCGTCGCCAGGAACCAGCTGCGCACGCGCGGCGACAGCGCCGCGGCCGCCAGGACGGTGGCGGCGCCGATCCAGGCCGCAATGATCACCGCGTAGGCCGGCAGCCACACATGGGTGTCGATCCAGGACGCGCCGGCGACGACGGTCGAATGCCCGTCGACGATCAGGTGATAGCGGCCGAGGAAGCGCAACGCGGCGCAGCCGAGGCAGAAGAGCGCGCCCAGCGCGAGCCCCTGGGGGAGCCAGCCGTTCCAGGCGGCTTGTCCGGCGGCGAGGGCTCTCGACATGACCGCCTGGACCGTGTCGGCCGGGCCGGTCTCGACCACGGCGAGACGCGGGCGATGGACTCTCCACGGCGGCGTGCGGCCCGGTTGCGGGCGCAGATAGGAGACGGCGCCGATGACGCCCCAGCCAGCGATGGTGACGACGAGCAGCGTCATCATGAGGCGCACCGCCGCTTCGTAGACCGGCAGCCTGAGCAGGTAGAACGACAGGTCCTGGCCGAACACCGGGTCGGTCACGCCGGAGGGCGTTGCGCCGAGGAAGCCCGTCAGCGGCATCCACAGGCTGGTGGCGCCCGACGCAACCAGGGCGGCGACGACGAAGCCGGCGATCAGCGGCGCGCTAGGCGGCAGGCTCGCGAGGCGGCGGGCGGCGAGGCGCCAGTTGATCGCGACGAACGGGCCGCCAAGCACCAGCACCGCGGCGAAGATTGCGCTCTGCAGGCCGAGCGCGAGCCAGAACCGGTCCAACTGGCCGAGCTCGGCGAACCAGTAGAGCTCCAGCGCAACGCCCATGGTCGTCTCGAAGGCGAGGATCGCCAGGGCGGCGAGCGCGACATAGGCAAGGTCCCGGTAGACCCGGTGGGCGAGCGCAGCCGAAGGCGGGTCGCCGCGATGCCTGAGCACCGTCGTCGCGAGCGGAATCGACGCGACGACCAGCAGGATCAGGTAGCCCAGCCCGAACATGGATTCGCCCCCCGGGACGCGGGCCCGGCCGCCTCAAGAAGCTTCTCGGGCGATCTTAGCTTGGCGAGCCTAACGTTCGCCCGTCAAGCGGCCGCGCGAAGGTCGCAAAGGCCAGCCGCCGCCTCTTACGTCGACTGCGTCAGGTCCGGCAGGCCGAGGATGCGCTTGGAGACGATGTTGTACTGGATCTCCTGCGAGCCGCCGTAGATCGACATCGCCTTGCCGGAGAGCCAGCCGCGCACCGCTTCCAGCTCGTCGGGGCGGAAGTCCTCGCCCTCCCAGCCGAGGCCCTGCGAGCCCATGATCTCCAGCGTCAGCTCGGCGCGGACCTGGGCGACATGGGTGGCCGAGTTCTTCAGCACCGAGTTGGCGTTGCTGGGCTCGTTGTTCCCCTTCGACTCCGCCACCGCGCGCATCAGCGTCAGGGTGTGCGCCTTGGCGTCCATCGCGTGCTGGGCGACGCGGCCGCGCAGATCGAGGTCGGCGATGCGGCCGGTCTCGTCCTCGCCGACATACTTCTTGGCGAGGTCCTGGATCTGCGCCTGGCGGGCGCCGGCCATCGGGTTGCCGCCGCCGGTCTGGCTGGCGCGCTCATGCTGCAGGAGGCGCTTGCCGACCGTCCAGCCCTTGTTGAGCTCGCCGAGCAGCGCGTCCTTCGGCGCGGTCGCGTCGGTGAAGAAGGTCTCGCAGAACGGCGAGGCGCCGGCGATCAGCTTGATCGGCCGCGTCTCGACCTGCGGCTGGCGCATGTCGAGCAGGATGAAGCTGATGCCGTCGTGCTTCTTCACGGTCGGGTCGGTGCGCACCAGGCAACCGCACCAGTCGGAGTACTGCGCGCCGGAGGTCCAGATCTTCGAGCCGTTGATCAGCCAGTGGTCGCCCTTGTCCTCGCACTTGGTCTGCAGGGACGCGAGGTCGGAGCCGGCGCCGGGCTCGGAATAGCCGACGCACCATCGCACCTCGCCCTTCACGATCGGCGGGATGTGGGCCAGCTTCTGCGCCTCGGTGCCGTAGTCGAGGATAGTCGGGCCGATCATGGTGATGCCCATGCCCTGCACCATCGGGTTGAAGGCGCCGGCGCGGGCCATCTCCTGGCCCAGCACGCGGGCCTGGGCGGTCGAGAGGCCGCCGCCGCCGTACTTCGCCGGCCAGGTCGGCGCGCCCCAGCCCTTGGCGCCGATGCGCTGCTTCCAGGTCAAGAGGTCGCCTTCGAACTCGGCGCCTTCGGAGGCGGCGAACGCGGCGCCAGCCTTGCCCTTCAGCGAGGCCGGGAAGTTGGCCTCCAGCCACTGCCGCGCCTCGGCGCGGAAGCCGTCGAGCTCGATGTCGCCGGTTAAGTCAGCCATGGTGGATCTCTGCTCTCGTCGCGTGAACTGACGTCCTGCTTAGCACCCCTGTCGCTCGGTCAACAAAGGGGCTTGGCGCGCCGCCGCTCAGGAGACCGCGTCGGCCGTTGCGGCTCCTCGCCCGATGCCCCAGCCGCCGCCGTCGACCTTGATGGCCGCGCCGTTGACGTAGCGCGAGGCGTCGGCGGCCAGGTAGAGCGCGGTGGTGACGATGTCCTCCGGCGCGCCGATCCGCATGCCCGCCTTGGTGCGGCGTGGGTTGGCGGGGTCGGGCGGATCGGGCCAGTGCTGGGCGACGTCGGTGGCGAACGGGCCGACCACGATGGTGTTGACCCGCACCTTCGGGTAGGCGGCCGCCACGGCCTGCGAGATGACGGTCAGCGCCGCCTTGGCGCCGCCGTAGAACGCCGTGTTGGGGGTCGGGTTCAGCGAGGCCGTCGAGGAGATGTTGATGATCGAGCCGCCGGCGCCCTGGTTCATGCGGTCGCCGGCGACCGCGCAGAGGCGGAACGGGCCCTTGAAGTTGACCCCGACCACCGCGTCGAACAGCCGCTCGGAGGCTTCCGGCAGCGACGGATAGAGCGGCGACATGCCGGCGTTGTTGATGACGACGTCGACCTTGCCGAAGTGGTCCCACACCGCCTCGAACATGGGCGCGATCTCGTCCCAGCGGCCCATGTGGCAGGCGTAGGGGAAGGCGCGCACGCCGAGCTGCTCGATCTCCTGGGCCGCGGCCTCGCAGGCGTCGAGCTTGCGGCTGACGATGGCGACGTCCGCGCCCGCTTCCGCGAAGCCCTGCGCCATCGCGCGGCCGAGCCCGCGGCTGCCGCCGGTGATCAGCACGGCCTTGCCGCGCATGTCGAAGAGGTCGGTCATCTGGCGGGCTCCCTTGGCTTTGCCCGCACGCTAGCGGACGACCGGTGGGCGCCGCTACTGCTCACCTCGCGGCATGCCGGCGCGCACGGCCGGATCGAAGCCGCTGGCGGCCCACTCGCCCATCGCCGTGTTCCAGTGCGAGAAGAAGAGCCGCACCTTCGGGTCGGCGCTCAGCGCCACGCGCTCGGGGAACAGGTTCCAGTCGGTCAGCGGCGGGCTCGGCGGGCGGATGTAGCGGGTCTCGGTCCTGAGCCAGCCGCCGCGGGCGAAGTACTGGTGCCAGGTGCGGCGCATCTGCTGGCCGTCGCCGTCGAGCCGGGTGTGGTAGGTGGCGGTGTCGTAGAGCACGCAGGTGCCGGCCGGCCCGTAGAGCGGCTGCTCGTGATAGGCCTCGCCCAGCCCCTCGAACGCGGCCTGCAGGCTCTGGAAGCGCCGGCTGTCCGGTACGACGCAGAAGCAGGGCGCGCCGGGCGCCGACGTCCGAGAGGTAGTGGATCGCGCAGAGCCAGTCGCAGGGCCCGTAGGGCTCGCGGGTCATGCGGTCCTCGCGCACCGCGTCGTGGTGGAAGTTCATGGCCCGCAGGCCCGCGCCTTCCGGCGTCTCGCGGAAATTGAACTCCGAGAAGCGGACGGCCTGCTCGCCCCCCAGGACGCGCGCCACGATCGGGAACGAGCGCGGATGGCGGGTGTAGGGGTCGAGCTCGGGATAGTCGAGCAGCGGCTGCGAGTAGATCAGGCCCTGGTTGCGGTGATGCGGCTTGCGCTGGTCGGAAAGGCCCCAGGCGTCGGGCCGCTCGGCCTGGCTGCGGTCGCAGAATTCGTTGAGTGCGGTAAGCTCGGCCGGCGTCAGGCAGTCGGCCAGCACGACAAAGCCGTGCTCGGCGAAGTAGGCGACCGCCGCGTCGGCCTCGCGCCCCGGATCGAACGCCGGAACGCCTTCGCGGCGGACGCGGCCGAAGCCCTGCGCCGCACGCCCCGGATCGCCGCTGACGTTCGCCTGCGGCTCGAACAACACTTTCGTCGCAACCATCGCAATCCCCAACTCGTGGGGGCGAGCGTTACCACGCCCCAGGGCCGATTTCACGCCGCGCAGGCGCCGCCATTTGGCGCTCCCTTCCCCCTTGCGGGGAAGGGTCGGGGATGGGGGTGTCAGCTCCTCGTCCGCGGGCTTGGCGGCTTGCGGCTTTGCGGCCGAAGCCCAGCTTGCACCCCCACCCCTAACCCCTCCCCGCAAGGGGGAGGGGGACTCCGCCCGAGCTAGGCCGGCTGGCGCTGCTGTTGTTGCTGCTGCTGGCCGGGGCCGGCGAGCGAGGTGAACTTCGGCGCCATCTTCGGCAGCGCTTCGGTGAGGATCTTCTCCACGGTCCAGGTGTCGGGCGCAGTGATGCTCTCGACCGGCCGCGGCTGGCTGAACAGCTCCAGCGTCTCCGAACGCGCGCCGAAGATCTGGCCCGACACATCCTTCGCCGCCGGCGAGGCCAGCGCCACCGCGAGCTTGGCTGGCTGGTCGGGCCGCAGCGCCTGCTGCATCGCCTTCATCCGCGCCGCGCCCGCCTCGTCCTTGATCGGGATCGTCGCGATCGAGCCGCGTCCAGGCGGTCGGCGCGATGATGTTGGAGCGGACGTTCTTCGAGGCCCCTTCCATCGCCAGCACCCTGGAGAGGCCCATGATGCCGAGCTTGGCCGCCGCATAGTTGGTCTGGCCGATGTTGCCGATCAGGCCGGAGGTCGAGGTGAAGAGGACGAAGCTGCCCTCGTTCTGGTTGCGGAAGTGCTCGATGGCGGCGCGGCAGACGTTGTAGGAGCCGCGCAGGTGGACGGCGATCACGATGTCCCAGTCCTCGTCGGGCATCTTGTGGAACATGCCGTCGCGCAGGATGCCGGCCGGGTTGATCACCGCGTGCAGGCCGCCGAGCTCGCCGATCGCCTGGGCGACCATGTCCTTCACGGCGCCCATGTCGGTGACGCTCTTGGAGTTGGAGATGGCGACGCCGCCGCTGCGGCGGATCTCCTCGGCCACCGCCTCTGCCGGGCCGGCCGAGCCTTCGTCGCCGCCGCGCTCGCCGCCGCCGAGGTCGTTGACCAGCACCTTGGCGCCCTCGCGGGCCGCGATCAGGGCGCACTCCTTGCCGATGCCGTTGCCGCCGCCGGTGACCAGCACCACCTTGCCGTCCAATGCGCCCATGACCTGATCTCCCTATCGATGACGGCCGGCCTCTCGGGGCCGGCCCAATTGGCCGCTCTGGCCCGAGCTTATAGATCGCGGGTCGGCTTTCACAACGCGGACCCGACGTCAGCCGTCGCCGGCGCAAGGGCAGACCCACGGCGCGGCGGCGACTGCGGCAGGCTTGCGGCGTCCCGGGCGCCGTGGAAGGGTCGATCCGGCCTGGATTCAGGGGCTTAGGGTTGGTGGCGCGCCCGGGGCGACGGTCACGAATGCGAACAAGGTCATCCGCAACGGGGAAGGGGGGCCGCCTCGGCGGCTTCTCGCTGATCGAGGCGCTGATCGTGCTGATCGTCGCGGGCTTTGCGCTGATGCTGGTCTTCTCGATCGGCGGTCAGGCGGCGCGGACCGGCTTTGCGCTCGGGCGGCGCGCGCTGACGGTGGCGGACGGCGAGGTGTCGCAGGACGAGCTGCGCGGGCTGGTGGGCGCGCTGGTGCTGGCGCCGGCCGGCGCGGACCCGGCCGCCATGAAACTGGACCCGTTCGTCGGCGGCCCGCACGGCTTCGAGGCCGACGCCATCCTCAGCCGGTCGGGGCTCTGCGGCCCGGCCGGGCCGGCGGGGCAACTCAAGGTCGCGATCGACGCGCAAGGAGGCGGCGATCTCGTCACCTGCCAAGCGCGCGGGCAGACCGCCATCGTCGTCGCCGACCTTCGGCCGCGGCGCGTGCGGTTCTCCTATTCGGCGGACGGCGCCAACTGGCGCGATGACTGGTCGCCGCCGCCCGTCGACCCGCACCACGCCTTTGTCGAGCAGTCGGTGTTCATCCGGCTGGCCAGCGACGACGGGCGGGTGGAGTGGGTCGACCGGGCGACCTCTGGCCCGCCGTGGCTCTACCCGCAGCCACTGGCGAGCGCGCCATGAGGCCCGCCGCGCCGTCCGCTGCGCGTCCTCCTGGCCGGCGCCGCGGCGCGCCGGGCTTCGCGCTGCCCTCGGTTCTGTTCGTGGTGGCGATGGTGACGCTGGTGTTCCTCGTCGCCATCCAGGCGCTGGCCAGCCTCGCCTCGGAGACGCGGCGCGTGAAGACCAGCGTGGCGTTCGAGGCGGACGCGCTCAGCCTGGAAGCGCGCGCCGCCTTCCTCGCCAGCACCAAGCCGCTCGGCCCCACCGCGGTGCTGGGCGGCGACCCGAACGCGCCGGCGCTGCTGGCGCTCGACGGGCGGCGCTACGACGCCGGACCGGACCTCACGGTCTCGGCGCAGGACGAGGCGGGCCTCATCAACCTGGACAACCTGCCGGAACCGGCGCGGGCGCGGCTGTTCGCCGCGATCGGCGTCGGCGGCGCCGACCAGGCGGCGATGGCCGATCGGCTGGGCGACTACATGGACGTGCACGACCTGAAGCGGCCGCAGGGCGCCGACGTCGCCGACTATGTCCGCACCGGCCTCGCGCCGCCGCCCAAGGGTCCGCTGGTGCGGCGCGGCCAGGTGATGGGCCTGCTGGGCTGGGACCAGGCGGTCGGGGGCCAGCTCTGGCGCGCGTTCGCCGACAACGTCACCGCCGATCCCAGCTCCACCGCCAGCAACGTCAACACCGCGACCGCCGCGACCTTGGAGGTGCTCTACGGCCTGACGCCCGGTCAGGCCGAGGCCGCGCTCGCCCGGCGCCGGCTGGGACCCTTCGGCGAGCTCGAGGACCTCGGCCGCACCGTCGGCCTGAAGTTGCCCAGCGACGCGGAACGGTCCTACACCATGCCGAACGGCAGGTTCGCCCTGAAGGTGGAGGACGCGGCCGCGGGCTTCGCCTACCGCTCGCGTCTGATCCTCTCGCCGGACGATCCGACCCGCCCCTTCTGGATCGCCGAGCCGGCGATCTCCCAGCTCTCCTCGGCGGAGCGAGCCTTAAGTCCCACGCATGCCCCGCACTTTCCTGACCCCGCCGATTGAGCTGTTGACCGCCGAGGGCCGCTTCGTGGCGCTGGCGCCGGGCGCCGGCTGGCGTCGGCCGATCGTCCTCGTCGCCCGCGAGCTTTGCAGCTACGCCTGGTTCGAGCCGGCCGCGAGGGGCGGCGCGGCGGGGCAGGCGGCGCGGCTCTACGCCCGCGCCCACGCCCCCTACCTCAATCCGGGCGTGTTGCTGCGGCGGGCCGGCGCGGGCTACGGCGTCTGGTGGTGGGACGAGGACACCGTCGCGCCCCCGCTGGCCGCCCGCTTCGGCGCGGCGCGTCCGCCGCTTGGGCCGGAGAGCCTCGCGCAGCCGGCGGGCGGCGCCTGGCGCATCGTGCGCCTGGCGAGCGGGTTCGAGCTGCAGGCCTGGCGCGGCCGCGCGCTGGTCGCCTCATCCTGGCGGCGCGCCGAGCCCAGCCCGGCCGACTGGTCCGCCTTCGCGCGGCTGCAGCGCGATCCGCCGGTCCCGCCGCCGCCCGCGCCGCCCGCGCCGCAGACGCTGCCGATCGCCGAGACGTTCAGCCTCGCCCCGGCGCAGCTGGAGCTGACGCCCGCCTCGGCGGCCAGGCTGGCGGCGGCGACCACCGCGGCGCTGCTGGCGCTGCTGGCGGCATTCTGGGTGGGGCAGGGACTGCGGCTCGGGGGCCTGGCGGCGCGGCTGGAGGCCCAGACCCGCGCGATCCAGCAGGCGAGCGCGCCGACCCGCGGCGCGGACGCGGACAGCCTGCGCCGGATCGCGGCGTTCCAGGCGCTCGCCGCGCGGCCGGATGCGATGGCGGGGCTCGAGGCGGCGCTGCGGGTGGTGCGCGCCCACGGCGTGACGGCGAAGTCCTTCGCCATCGACGGGCCGGTGGTCAGCGTCACCGTGCCCTATGCGGCGCTCGGCAAGGTCGAGGCGATCACCGGCGACCTGGAAGCCACCGGGGCGTTCGCCGAGGTGCGCCCGCTGACCAATTCCGCCGACGGCGCCATCCGCCTGGAGATGACCCTGACGGGCGCCCGGCCCACGGCCCCGGCCGCCGGCTGACCCGCCAGTCCAACTGGCCCTACCCGCGGCCCGGTGAGGCCCGTTCCCGAGGTTCGTCCTCGCTCCGGATCACCGGCGGGTCTGCCTTCTGAGGCTCAGAATATAGGCGATCGCATCGTTCGACTCGCGGTCGGACAAGACCAGGTTGGGCATTGTTGGATGGGGCGTGTGCAGAAACACGAAGAGCGCCGTCCTCGTCATGCCCCGCTGATTGGCGATATCGACAAAATCCGGCGGTCCGCCAGCACGCGGTGGCGTCAGCCGACGCGGGACCACAAGATGGCATTCCGAGCAGGTCGCTACCGCCAGCTCCCGACCGGCCCGGACGTTTCCTGCCCCCGCGAGGTCCTGCGCGCTGACGGGAAACGCCATGCCACTGGCGACCATGGCTGCGGCAATAGATGCGCGTCTAAGCATGCGGACGACATTCTCTCGTGACCACGGACACCAGCGACCGATGGGAAGCTTCATCATTCCCGAGAGCCGCTCGTCGGGTCCATAGCGAAACCGCTCCGAGCCGCTCATAGGGGGGATGGCGATGTCGGCTTCCCGGCGTGTTCGTGATGACCGAGTTCGCGCAAACGCAATGCTTCATCGTCCGAACGCCCAGGCCACCATGAGTGGGAGCTCGGCTCGCCAGAACGGGTCGCCGTGCGATCCCTCCCGTTCGGTCATCACGACGTCCGCCCCGGCATCGCGCAGCGCGGCCGCCCACCGGGTCGCGTTCTCGAGAAACCAGGGCTCCTCCGTTCCGCCGACCAGATAGGCGCGCGGAAGCGGGCTCGGCATCACGCCGGGCGGCCGGTAGCCCCCGCCGGGCGATGCACAGAACACCACACCGTAGACGTCCGGATGCCGAAGCCCGAGGGCGAGCGCCAGCTCTCCACTCGCCGAGACGCCGAACACCGCGGTGCGTTCCTTAGGCAGCGCGACGCCGAAACGCGACCGCGTCCATTCGCGGACCTCCTCGACGAAGAACCGCTCGTGGGCCGCGAACCGTTCCGGATCGAAGCCCGGCGAGTACTCGTGGAGCCGCAGCGTCTCATCCGCCAACCGGTGGACACCGACGATCATCGTGGATGGCGCGCCAGCCGCCGCGACAACCTCGCCCCATGGCGAGATCAGCTGGCCGTCACCGGCGAACACCACGGCCTCCGGCGGATCCGGCGGGAGGTACGCCGTGACCTGCCGACCCCCGTCGTACGCGAATGTCTCAGTGATGAGTTCTCCCGCGGCGGACGACATCTTCGCTTGCTCCATGGCGGTACGCAGCGCCCTGGCCGTGGCTATGACGAACAATCGCGGTTTGGCAAATCCGCGGTCGTTGTCATCGGCTCGGCGCAGGGTCGAAGCTTGCCGCTGGCGCGGATCTGCGGTCGGCTATGTCCGTGCTCGGCCGCTTGCGCTTCCCATCCAAGCGATCGCCGCCTTGAAGGCTGGGCTTGGTTGATCTGGATCAACGACAGACAACCGGCACCGCTCCTAGTCTGTGAAATGGTCGGTAGAGGTTCCGCCGACCGGCGCCGCCACCTCCTAGCGGCGTGACTCAGAGGGAAGACGCGCCCCAGGCTTCGCCCGGGGCGCGCGCTCGTTTTGGGCGCGGGGGTTTCTGGCGCGGGATGCCGACCTCCGTAGCTGCCCTGACCCAGGTCTTGATCTTCCTCAAAGCGCGTTGGCGGCGCGACCTTTAGCCAGGCTGCATAGCGGCGTGCCTACGCCCAAGGGGATTTGGAGAGATGGTCATGACGATGGATTTCAGGTCGGCAGTCGAGGACATGCCGCGCCGCACGCTTCTGAGGATCGGCCTGTTCGGCGCCGGCGCGGTGGCTTTGCTGGCGGCCATGCCGGCGGCCGCAGCGACCAAGCTCTCGCAGAAGGCGGCAAGCTACCAAGCGACGCCGAAGGGCGCGCAGCGCTGCGACAACTGCAATCAGTTCCAGACGCCGGGCGCCTGCAAGATCGTCGATGGCGAGATCAGCCCGAGCGGCTGGTGCGCGCTCTACGTCGCCAAACACTAACCGCACCACGGGGGAGACTCAGACATGCGGTTTCGCTGGTTGCGCGGTCCGGCCGCGCTCGGTTGCCTGGCGCTGATCACGGTCGCCTTGACGGCGGGCCGGGCGGGTGCGGTGCCCGCCTTCGCCGTGCAGACCGGCGAGCCCTGCGCGGCGTGCCACGTCGGCGGCTTCGGGCCGCAGCTCACGCCGTTCGGACGCCAGTTCAAGCTGCAGGGCTACACGCTGCGCACCAACAGCTTCAACGTGCCGCTCTCGGCCATGGTCGTCGCCTCCTACACCCGCACCGCGGAGGCGCAGACCCCGCCCCCCGCGCCGGGCTTCGGGAGCAACGACAACTTCGCCCTCGATCAGCTCAGCCTGTTCTTCGCCGGCGGCTTCGGCGACCACCTCGGCGCCTTCGTGCAAGGGACCTACGACGGCGTCGCCAAGGCCTGGCACTGGGACAACCTCGACCTGCGCGCCATCACCTCGCTCAAGGCGGGGAAGAACGACGTGACGCTCGGCGCCAGCCTCAACAACGCCCCGAGCGTCCAGGACGCCTGGAACACGCTGCCTGCGTGGGGCTTCCCCTACACCACCTCGACGCTGGCGCCCGGTCCGTCGGCCTCGCCGCTCCTGAACGGCGCGCTCGCCCAGAGCTCGATGGGCCTTACCGGCTACGCCTGGATCAACTCAGAATTCTACCTGGAGGCAGGCGGCTACGTCTCGCCGAGCGCCACCGCGCTTTCGCACCTCGGCGTCGACCCGACCGATCCCGGCTCGATCCGGGGCGTCGCGCCCTACGCCCGCTTCGCCTTCCAGCACGATCTTGGCGGAGGGACAGCTGAGGTGGGCGCATTCGGCATGCAGACGGGGATCTTCCCCGGCCGCGACCATACGACGGGCCTCAGCGACCGCTATACCGACATCGGGGTCGACGGCTCCTACTTCGTCAAGCTCGCCAATGACGACACGGTGACCGTGAACGGCCGCTACCTGCACGAGCGGCAGAGCTTGCAGGCGACCTGCGCGCTGGGCGGCACGCCTGGGAGCCAGTGCTCCGACAATGACCTCAACGACCTGCGGCTCGACGGTTCCTACTACTGGCGCAACACCCTGGGGTTCACCGTCGGCTATTTCGACACCACCGGGCCTTCCAATCCGATCATCTACGCCGGCAACCGGACGCTGACGCCGGATAGCGCCGGCGTGACGGTCCAGCTCGACGGCACGCTGTTCGGCCGCAACGGGAAGTCGCCGCTCGGCCAGCGCTTCAACACGCGGATCGGCGCGCAGTACACCGCCTACACGAAGTTCGACGGCGCCAGCGGCAACTTCGACGGCTTCGGCCACAACGCCGGCGACAACAATACCTTCCGCGTCTTTGTCTGGGCCGCCTACTAGCGGTCCGCCGACGGCCGGCTGGCGGGTCAGAGCCCCTCAGCGACCCAGTTGGGCAGGCGCCTCGAGCGCCGGGCCCGCCTGGGTCGCTGCCGGCGCGGCGACCATTCAGGCTTTGTGCGAACGCCGGATGCGGCCACGACCTACTTCCTCGGGAATTGCGATGGCCGTCACGCGGGAAGTTCTTGATGCCGATCAAAGCCGAACGGGCGAAGCCGTGCGACGATCATGGCGAAGCTAAGAAGGGAGCTTGACCGATGTCCGCTCTTTCCATCCTCGCCCTCGCCACTGGCCGACAGGACGATGCGTCACCTCTCACCATCGCAGCTGATCTCGCCAAGCGACATGCGTCTGCGGTCACGGTTGTCAACGCCTACGAAACGCTCTCACCGATGATGTCGCCGATGTACGCTGGCGCAACGGTCGCGAGAGCGGCCTGGCGGACGGCGGTCGAGGGAGAAGAAGCGGTTGGCCGAGCGATCGACACCGAAGTACGCCGGCAGGCCGAGCATTTCGGCCTCGCGACAGAGCTCGGCGACGGCGCAGCGATCATTATCGCCCCCCGCGCCGCGACCGCCTGGGAAGCGTTGATGCGCGAACTGCCGCTCGCGGACTTCGTCGTCGTCAGCCACTCGAGCGCCTCGCTCGGCGGATCGTTCGCCGGGCCATTCGGCGAGGCTCTGATGGAAGCGAAGGCTCCCGTGTTGGTCGCGCGGGGCGAGATACCGGCGGCCGGACGCCCCGCGGCGGTGGCCTGGGACGGAAGCCTGCAGGCCGGACGGGCCGTGCGCGCCGCGATCCCGTTGTTGAAGGACGCCTCGAAGGTGGTGATCCTGCAAGATCCGGACGAGCTCGATCTGTCACCGGGCGCGCAGGGCGATCCGGCGCGCTTGGTGCGCTACCTGGAAGCGCACAGTATCGCGACCGGCGCTACGATCCCGGTTCGCGGCCGCCATGTCGGCCAAGCGCTGCTGAAGGCGGCCGACGATGTCGGCGCGGCTCTGCTGGTAGCGGGCGCCTATGGCCACAGCCGGCTCGGCGAGGCTCTATTCGGCGGCGCGACCCGCGCCATGCTCAGCGCCAGCGCCGGGCCGCACCTCTTGGTGTCGCACTAAGCCGCGCACTCAATTGGCTTGAAGGCGCGGGCGAACGCTGATTCTAAGATCCCGGGAGGCGCTCTCGGATGTCGAAGAGCCAGGACGTCTATCTTCCGGAAGAGAGCGCCTGACCGTGAGTTGGCTTGACGACGTTTCCTACCTGTTCGGCGGCGCATTTCTGGCGAACGCCGTTCCGCATTTCGTCAGCGGCGTGATGGGGCGGCCCTTTCAGAGCCCGTTCGCCAGGCCGCCCGGTAAAGGTCTTTCATCTTCGACCGTGAACGTGCTCTGGGGGTTCGCGAACTTCGTCATCGCCTACCTGCTCCTCGCCCGTGTGGGGAGCTTCGATCTGCACGCCGCCGATCACGTCATCGCCGTGGGCGTGGGCGTTCTGCTCGTGGGCGTCATGTCTGCGCGTTCGTTTGGGCGGTTCCACGGCGGCAATGCGCCCACGGACTCGTAACGGCGCCGCCAGGCCAGCCTCCACGCGCTGAAGCCGGGGACGGGCGTCAGTCCAGCCGGATGAAGTGGCAGGCGCGGTCGGCCATGGCCAGGCGCATGACCGGCCGGCCGTATTTCAGCACCACGACGGCGCCGCCGGCGCAGGCGCCGCCGTCGCTGATCGCGATCGGCTGCGTCAGCCGGTAGGTCCAGCCGGCGCGCAGCGGGATGGCGCGGGCGCGGACGAGGCTCGGGTCGGCGTCGTCCGATCCGCGCACGGTGACGCCGGTCTGGCTGGCGTAGGCCTCGCGCCGCAGGTCGGAGACCTGGCGCTGGAAGTCGAAGAACACTGCGTGCGCGGTCATCTGGTCGAGCATCGCCTCGCCGCGCGGCAGCACGATGGCGACGGCGAGCGCCATGACCGCCAGCACGATCAGCATCTCCAGCAAGGTGTAGCCGGCCTTGGCGCGCGCCATCACGGGATCTTCGGCGACGCGGCGTCCTGCGGGGCAGGCGCGGCGGACGCGCTCTGCGGGGTCGCGCCCGGGGCGGGGACGTCGCTGTAGATGTCGGCGGCGTCGCCCTCGCCGCCGGGCTTGCCGTCGGCGCCGAGGCTGTGGACGCGCGGCGGGTGATTGCGGTCGGTCGGCGGATCGTAGACGTACGGGCGCCCCAGGGATCGTTCGGCACGCCGCTCGAAAGGTACGGCCCGTTCCAGCCGGGCAGCGCCTTGCGGTCGGGGCTATCGACCAGCAGCGCCAGCCCCTCGCTCTCAGTCGGATAGCGGCCGATGTCGATCTCCATCGTCTGCAGCGCCGTCTCCAGCGACTTGACCTGCACGCGGGCGGTGGTGACCTTGGCGTGGTCGAGCTGGGCGAACAGGCGCGGGCCGACCAGCGCGGCGATCAGCGCGATGATCGCCAGCACGATGAGGATTTCCAGCAGACTGTAGCCGGCCCGCGCCCGCCGCCCGGCGGTCCTGGAACCGCTGCGCCCAAGCTTCAGCGCTCGATCGTTCCAATACATGCGACGTCCTGACAGGTCTCGTCGGCCCCCGGGTCTTGGGCGGACCTCTATATTCCCACCTCTAACTCAACTATAGCAGACGCGGGGTGCGAAGTGCGCCGAAACAATGCGGCTGCGATTGCGGTGGGGTCCATTTCTCAACCTGAGCTTGGCAGTCTTGGACGCGCCCCCGGCCGACTGTTCAGGTCGCTGTCGGCGCGCGAGGCGTGGCTGGCGGCTTGCCTGGGCCTGCTCGCGGTGGGGGCTGCAGCGGTCTATGCGCAGCAGTGGAGCGCGTCGGCGCGCGACCGCTTCGTGAACGCCCAGGCCGACCTGGCGCTGGCGCGCAGCAGCCGCGCGATCGCGCTGCAGAAGCTCGCCGCCGGCCAAGGCGCAGGCGCTGCGGGCGCGGCCCAGCTGGCCGCCATCGACGGCTGGTCGACTCACGCGCGCAGCTTCTGGCTGGCGCGGCTTCAGATCGAGCAGCGGCTGGAGACCGCCGCCGCCGCGGCGCACCTGCCGGCGCCGGAGGTCCGCGTCGCCCAGGCGCTGGAGGACGGCAGCGACACGCCACTGCTGAAGGCGGAGGTGTCCGGTCCGTACGAGCCGGGGCCCTGGCTCGCCTTCATGCGGGCGCTGGCCGCGGACGGGCCTTCGTTCGTGGTCGACAAGCTCGACGTCAGCGACGCGGAGGCCTCGCAGTTCGCGCTGGTGCTGCTGTTCCCGGTGACGCTGGACGAGCCGCCGCCGCCAGAGCCGCAGTCATGACGCCGGGAACGACCCTGGCCCTGAGCGCCGCCGTCGCCCTCGTGCTGGGCGCGGGGCTGGCGGGCTGGCTGGCGCCCGGCGCGCCGCAGGTCGCCGCGCTCAGCGTCGTGCGCCACGGCGGCGCGGCGGCGGACGCTTCGCCGCTCGCCAGGCCCGGCGCCGGGCTCGCCGCCGACGTCGACGGCCTGGAGAGCGACCTCGTGGTCCCGCCGCCGCCCCGTCCGCTGGTCGTCGTGCAGGTGCGCCGCCCGGTCGGCCTCATGCCGGCGCCGGTGCAGCACGACGTCGGCCCGGTGTTCCGCGGGCGGGCGTCAGCGGTCGTGCGCCTGCAGAACGGTCGGCTGGCGGTGCTGCTGGCGGGCGGACCGGGCGACGGCCGCTCGCGGCTGCTGCACGTCGGCGAGTTGTTCGACGACCGCTGGCGGCTGACGGCCCTCACGATGACCGAGGCGACCATCGCCGACGGGACATCGGTCGAACGCGTGCCGTTGTTCGGCGAGGCGGTGGGCGGATCGGAAGGCGTGGCTCAGTGAGGTCCAGGATGCGTCTGACCGCAGCGCCGCGCGTCGTCCGAGTTCGCCCTGTCAGCCTGGGCGCCGTCAGCCTGGCCGCCGCCGGCTTGCTGGCCGGCTGCGCCAACTTTCCGGCGATGAAGCTGCAGCCGGGCGCGCTCGCGCGCTCGTCGTCGCATGTCGGCGATCTTGCCGCCCTCGCGCCGTCGCAGCCAGGCGGTCCGGTCAGCACCGAGGCGACCGCCAGCCCCGACGCCGTCGCCGCGCTTTCCATCGCCCCGGACGAGCGGATCGACGTCGAGCTGCCGCCGCAGCCGCTGCCGCAGATGCTGAACACGGCGTTCGGCGACCTGATCAAGGTGCCCTACGTGCTGGGACCGAACGTCAGCGTCCGCACCGAGATCGTCACGCTGCGCGGCGTTTCCGGCATGTCGAAGCGCGACTTCGCCCGCATGCTGGAGGTGGCGCTGCGCGACTATGCGCTGAAGATGGTGATCCGCGGCGGGACGGTGAACGTCATCGACGATCCGACCCCGAACATCAGCTCGGCGACCTATCTCGGCCATCGGCCCAGCCAGGACACGCCGCAGCAGTCGCAGGTGGTCACCCAGTTCTTCGAAGCCAAGGCGGTCGGCATCGAGGCGGCGCTGGCGCTGATGGCCGACATCGAGCCGGCCGCCCGCTCGCTGCAGGTGCAGCCGGACGTCCCGCACAATTCCGTCTTCATCACCGGCCGCGCCCGCGACGTCGACGCCGCCGTCGACATGTTGCGCGAGCTCGACCAGTCGATGTTCGCAGGGGTCGGCGTGGTGCGCATCGAGCCGGTCTACTGGTCGGCCGAGACGCTGGCGCGGCGGCTCGAGGACCAGCTGCGGGCGGATGGCTATGCGGTGACCGGCTCGCCGCAGGACCCGCGCTCGATCCTGGTCCTCGCCTACCGGGACGCCAACCAGGTGCTGATGTTCGCCAGGGACCCGGCGCTCTTGTCGCGCGCCCGGGACTGGGCGAGCCGCCTCGACCAGGCGGCCGCGGTCGGCGACCGGCCGACCACCTTCATCTACCAGGCGCGCTACACTGATGCGAAGTCGCTGGCTGACCTGGTGCAAACGCCGCTCTCGGGCGGTACGCTCGGCGGCCAGCCGGCCGGCGCCGCGCCGGCGCCCGGGATGCCCGGCGGCCCGCCCGCCGCGAACCAGGAAGCCACCTCCGCCGCCGCCCAGGCCGCGGGTCTCGGCCGCGGCACCATCGGCCTGGGGCTCGGCAACGCCGCGCCGGCGCCCAGCGCCGGGACCTTCCTGGGCGGGCGGCTCATCGTCGACGACGGCGGCAACCGCATCCTCTTCACCGGCAACGCCGAGGACTACACCGAGCTTCGCAAGCTGCTGGAGGCGCTCGACAAGCCGCAGCGCCAGGTGCTGGTCGAGGTGACCATCGCCGAGGTGACGCTGACCGACGCCACCAACGTCGGCATGGAGTGGTTCTTCAGCCATTCGATGTCCGGGAGCACGCTGGCCGGCGGCACGTTGAACGGGCTCGGGCTCGGCAGCTCGGGCCTCAATCTCAACTACACGGCCAGCTGGGGCGGCTGGAACCTGCAGGCGGCGTTCAACGCCTTCGCCTCGAACAACAAGGTCAACATCCTCTCGCGGCCCCGCCTGGTGGCGCGCAGCGGCAGCGAGGCCTCGATCCAGGTCGGCACCGACGTGCCGATCATCACCTCGCAGACCACCAACCCGACGGTGGCGACCGGCCCCACCAACGTGCTGCAGTCGATCGAGTACCGGCAGACCGGCACCATCCTGCACATCAAGCCGGTGGTCTACGGCGACGACCGCGTCGACCTCTTCATCACCCAGGAGGTCTCCAGCCAGCAGCCGAACCCGAACACGGCGGTGGCGAGCCCGGTGATCCTCGACCGCAACATCACTACCCAGCTCTCGCTGGCCGACGGCGCTACCGCGGTGCTCGGCGGCCTGATCGACAACGAGTACACCAAGGGCAACTCCGGCATCCCGATCCTGAAGGACATCCCGATCCTCAGCGGCACCGGTCGCACCGACGTCATCTCCGGCAGCAAGGACGAGCTGGTGGTGCTGGTGACGCCCTACATCCTGCACGAAAACGAGATGAGCGACTGGGCGCAGCGCTACGGCCACGAGATGAACCAGGCCTTCAAGGTCGGCTACGGCTGGTCGTACACCCTGACCAGCATCCCGCCGCTGGGCACGGACGGGCCTAAAGTGTTGGTTCCGTAGGCGCGCTGGGCTGCAGCTGCAGCCCTGGCTGTGGCGGCGACGGTGGCGCCACGGGCGTGGGCGTCGGGACGAACGGCGCCGGCCGATCGAGCCGCCGCCAGCCCAGGCGGTCGACGCCCACCTCGCCCATCGCCGCGCCGGACGCATCCAGGATCTCGACCGTCACGTGGTAGAGCCGCATCTCGTAGCGCCGGCCCGCCGTCGCCGAGCCGGTGTTGAGCGCGGCGGCAGACTTGGGCTCGGCGCGCCAGCGCAAGGAACGCCCGGCCGCCAGCGGGATGACGCCCTCGGGCTTGTCGGTCGGGTTGACGTTGGCGATCAGCGCCAGCGCGTCGCGCTGCAGCTGGGCCAGCGCCAGCGCGCGTTCGTAGCGGACCTGGCCCTCGGCCAGCTGGCGCTGCAGCTCCAGCACCGCCGCCAGCGAGATCGCCGCGATGATCAGCGCGACCAGCGCCTCGATCAGGCTGAAGCCCTTCAGGCGCGTCCGACCCCTCACTGGACGAAGTCGTAGATGCTGGCGAGCGCCATCACCAACGACAGGGCGATGACGCCGACCACCACCGAGATGGCGGCGATGGCGGCCGGCTCGGCGAGCGACGTGAACCGCTTCATCGAGTCCTTCAACCGGTCGTCGTAGGCGTCGGCGAGGAAGCCGAACATCGCCGCCAGCGCGCCGGACTTCTGGCCGGTGCGCAGCAGGCTGAGGTCCATCGGGGTGAGGCGCGTGTGGCGCCCGAGCGCCACGTGCAGCGCGACGCCGCCGCGCAGCTCGGCCTCGCTGGCGGCCAGGCCGTCGCGGAACGGTCCGGCCGGCGCGCCCTGGCGGGCGAGCGCGGCGGCCTCCATCAACGCGACGCCGTTGGCCAGCGCGAACGAGGTGAGCCGCGCCCAGGTGGCGATCTCGCGCGCCTTCAGGAGATCGCCGACCACCGGCAGCGCGCGGCCGAGCCGGTAGAGCCGTTCGCGAACGGCGGGCTGGGCGATGGCGAAGACCGCCGCGGCGATCAGCCCCGCGATCGCCGCGCCAACGACGATCAGGTGCGCGTTCACGAAGTGGCCGACCGCGAACACCAGCTTCGACAAGAGCGGCATGTGCGCGGCGTTGGCCCCGATCAGCACCGAGAACCGCGGCACGATCTCGATGAAGATGAAGGCGACCGCCAGCACGCCGGCGCAGGCCAGCAGCGCCGGGTAGGTGAGGGCGCCCACCAGGTCGCGGCGCAGGCGGTCCTCGTAGGCCATCTGCTCGGCGGCGACGCGCAGCACCTCAGGCGTGCGGCCGGCCGCCTCGCCGACCTCCGCCATCGCGTAGACGTAGTAGGGAAAGCCCGGCGCGTGGGCCCGAAGCGCGACGCCGAGCGCCTCGCCGCGCTTCAGCGCCGCGATCACCTCCATCAGCTGCGCGCGGCCGCGGCGGGCGGCGACGCCGGCCGCGACCGTCTCCAGCGCCTCCAGCAGCGTGACGCCGGCCTCCAGCATCAGCGCCAGCTGGCGCATGACCAGCACGCGCTCGGCGGAGTTGAGGCCGCGATCGGCGGTGCGGACCTCGATCTCGCCGGCCTCCGCGAGGTCGGTGACCGTGAGCCCGCCGGCCATCAGCTCGCGCAGCGCGGTCAGCTCGTCGGCGGCGCGGACGATGTCGCGCACCTGCCGCCCCTCGCGCGTCACCGCCCGGTAGCGGAACCGGCGCTCGTCGCCCTGTTCGAGGCTGGCCAAGGTCCCCGCCGCCCTACTGGGCGGCCATCGGGGCCGCGAGCGGGACCTCGCCGCCGACGCCCGCCACGCGCCGCAGCTCCGCCAGCGTGGTCAGCCCCGCCCGCGCCTTGCCGTAGCCGTCCTCGGCGAGGCTCACGAAGCCCTCGGCGCTGGCGGTGCGCGTCAGCGCCTCCTCCGAGGCCCTGTGGCGGATGTCGTGCTCCAGCGCCGGGCTGGAGGGCGCGATCTCGAAGAGGCCGAGCCGGCCGAGATAGCCGCTCTGGCCGCACTTGGCGCAGCCGACCGGCTCCTTCCAGGCGGGCGCGCCGGCGCAGCGGAAGGCCGCCGGCCGCGCCGCCTCGTAGACCGCGGCGCGGTCCGCATCGCTGGGCGCCGCGCAGTGCGGGCAGAGCCGCCGCACCAGCCGCTGGCCGACCAGCCCGCGCACCACGTCGGCCAGCAGGAACGGCTCGACCTCGAGGTCCAGCAGCCGCGGCACGGCGGCCAGCGCCGAGTTGGTGTGGATGGTGGAGATGACCAGATGGCCGGTCAGCGCCGCCTGCACCGCGATGTGGGCGGTCTCCTGGTCGCGGATCTCGCCGATCATGATCACGTCCGGGTCCTGGCGGAGGATCGAGCGCAGGCCGGCCGCGAAGGAAAGGCCGATGTCGCTGCGCGCCTGCATCTGCACCACCCCCGGCAGCTCGAACTCGACCGGGTCCTCGACGGTGACGATCTTGCGCACCCCGTTGTTGAGGTGGATCAGCAGCCTATAGATCGTGGTGGTCTTGCCCGAGCCGGTCGGCCCGCTGATCAGCACCACGCCGTTGGGCTTGTCGACCAGCCGGGTGAGCGCGGCGGCCTGCGTCTCGCTGACGCCCAGCTCGGCCAGCTGCGGCAGCCGGTCGGAGCGGCCGAGCAGGCGCAGCACCACCAACTCGCCCCACACCGACGGCAGGCTGGAGATCCGAAGGTCCAGCTCCTGGCCGGCGACGCGGATCGACTGGCGTCCATCCTGCGGCAGGCGGCGCTCGCCGATGTCCATCCCCGACAGCAGCTTGATCCGCGAGCAGACCGCGTCAAAGCGCGCACGCGGCGCGGTCCGGACCGTCGTCAGCATGCCGTCGATCCGCATGCGGACGGCGAAGTGGTCGGCGAACGGCTCGATGTGAATGTCGGAGGCGCGCCGGGTGACCGCCTCGGCGAAGATCGCGTTGACGAAGTCGATGACCGGCGTCTCCTGCGCCATCTCTCTCAGGCGCTGGGCGCCGGCCGGCTGGACCGCGTCGGCTTCGGCCCGGGCGCCATGCGCGATCTCGTCCAGCACCGCGGCGACCTGCGCCTGGCGGGCGAGGCGCAGCTCGACCGGCCCGCCCAGCTGCGAAAGCCGGTCGGCGAGCGCCGGATCGAGCGGATTGACGGCGGCGCAGAAAAGCCGCGCGCCGGGTCCATCGCCGGCGCGCCAGGCCATCGCCTGTCGCTGCGTCCACCAGGCGACCGGCGAGCGGATCTCGGCGAGCAGTGCGGCGACCTGCGCCGCTGTCGGCGCCTCATCGGCCGCCAGCTCGGTCAGGCCCAGCTCCTCGCAGAGCACCGCCGTCAGGTCGGCTTCGGAGATCGCCCCCAGCCGGACCAGCAGCTGGCCCAGGAGGCCGCCGGCCAGCGACTGCAACGCGAGCGCGTCGGCCAGCTCCCGGTCGGTGACCAGGCGCCGGCCCTGCAACACTTCGCCCAGCCTCCGAGCCTGCATCCGTCGAACCTAGCCCAGAGGCGAGGTCCGCTCAAACTCGGCGCCTCAGGACGACTGGCGCGCCAGGCGCACGAGTCGAGGATTGGCGGGATCTTCGTTGTCGATGACGGCGTGGGCCGCTTCACGCGCGCCGCATGCCTCATAGAGGCTGTGGGTGTCCGTCCAGAAGCCTTCGTACCGCGCTCGCACCTTGGCCGGATCACCGACCCAGGCAACGTCCCGAGCCACCGCGCGCTCGACCATGGTCTCGAAGCTGACGTCCAGCCAGATCGCGAAATCCCACCAGCCGCGCAGCGCTGGCCTCAGCAGGAACGCGCCTTCGAGCAGCAGAACGCCGTCTTCAGCCAACTGCGTTTCGCCGTTCGGGTGATCATCGGATGCGCCTGGCAGGGCGAGCGCGACGCGGCGGCTGCCGCCCTTCGCCGTGGGCGCCAGGACGAGGCGTTCGAACGCCCCGAAATCGAAGCCTTCCTCCAGGTAGCGCTCGGGCGTGTAGGCGCTCGATCCCTGCGGCCGGTAGCCCAAGGGGTGAAAGTCGTCGAAGTGCACGGTCAGCACCTCCCGCCCCGCGTGCGCGAGCCTTTCGACGAGGGCCGCTGCGAACATCGTCTTTCCCGCCGCAGAGCGGCCGTCGATCAACGCGCGCGTGGGCCGTTCCCGGCGCATACCCAGGATCGACTCCGCGACCTCATTGATGACTGGCGTCACGATGCCGCGTCGCGCCCCAACGAGTTGCTGCGGTCGTGGTGGAGCATGACGTTGCCCAGGCCGCCGGCTGGGGCCCAGTGGTTGTCCCGATAGACCGTGATCCCGAGGCCGCGGGTCTCGGAGATCTCCACGTGGTCCTTGGTGTAGCGGATGTAGCCCGAGAGGGTGTGGATCTTGTTCGGCGAGGCGTGCAGCACCCGCGCGTCCGGGTGGTTCATCGTGTAGTCCCATTGGCCGACCGCGCCGCCGGCCCACTTGGCGAACTCCGGGAAGTTGGCGTCGGCGCGATCGATGGCGGCCTGCGTCACCTCCGAGACGCGCAGCCGGCTCATGATCCCCTTCGTCACGTAGCCGGCCATCGGGTTGCCGCCGCGCGCGGCGCCGGCCCGCTCGCGGGGTCCGTAGACGCTGATGTTGGCGTTCTTGCCGGGCCGGCGGGTGGAGTTCAGCAGCGCCTGGCTGCGCAGCGTGTAGCCCAGCATCCAGTCGCGGCCGCGCCGCAGGTTCGCCTCCGTCGCGTCGTCGTAGGTCTGCCCGATCTCGGCGGTCGGCGTGTAGATCGTCGAAGCCAGCTCGATCGCCCAGCGCCCGTCGTTGTTGGTGATCGCGTAGATGCCGTCGCACTGGCACAGCTTGTGGCCGTCCGCCGTGTAGCGGGTGAACGACAGCGAGAGCCCCGCCGCGACCGGGCAGAAGATCTGCAGCTCCAGCTTGTCCAGAAGGTCGTAGGAACCTGGCGCCACCTGGGTGTCCCCGCGACCCGTCACGTTGAGCGACTGCGGGGGCGCCTCGGCGAAGGCGGCGGCGCTCTCCACCACCAGCGGGTCGGTTCCCTCGAAGATGGCGAACGGGAAGTGCATCTGCGCGGCCATGCCGGCGCCGTCGCGGCGCGCCAGCGCGGCCATCCAGCCGATCGCCACGCCCATCGCGGCCGGCGCGGAGGTCTCGTAGGCGATGGGGAAGCGCGCATCGAGCTGGCCCATCGGGTGCAGGCCCGGCGGCGCCGGCAGCTCGGCGCCTTCGCGCAGCCGCGTCGGCCCCGCCTCGCCGGGCGTCGCGGCCTCCGGCTCGTCCCGCTGGTCGGTCATCTCGTCCTCCCGAAGCTCGGCATTGCCGGGGCTGTCCTTTCTAGTCAGCGGTGACTAGAGGTGCGCGTCAAGCCGCGGACTTGACGGAACGTGCCGACGCCGCCGCAACTGGACCGGAGATGAAGAAGCTGGAACTCGCCGAGACGCAGCGCCGCGGTCCGAACGCCGAGCGCCGGGCGGCCACCCGGGAGAAGATCCTCGAAGCGGCGGTGCGCTCGCTCAGCGAGGACGGCTACGCCCAGACCACCACCGTGGCGGTGGCCGACCGGGCGGGGGTGGCGCGCGGCTCGCTGCTGCACCAGTTCCCGACCCGCATCGACCTGGTCCTCGAGGTCGCCCAGCACGCCGCGCGGCGCCAGAGCGCCTTCATCCGCGAGGGCCTCGCCCAGCTGCCGGCCGGGCGCGCGCGGTTCGTCGGCTCGGTCGACGTCACCTGGCGCGCCTTCCAGCAGCCGGAGTCGCGGGCGCTGACCGAGATCATCATCGCCACCCGCCACGATCCGGAGCTGGCGAGCCGCATCCCGGATTTCGCGCAGCGCTTCGAAGACGGCATCGCCCGCGGCGCGCGGCGCTTCGCCGAGGCGATGGGGCTTGCCTGCGCGGCGGAGGAGGCGGTGGCGGAGCGCCGGCTGGTGCTCGTGGCGCTGCGCGGGCTCGCCGTCGCCACCAGCCTCAGCGGCGAGGCCAGCGACCCGGAAGCGGTGCTGGGCCTGCTGCGCCGCGTGCGCGCCGACTTCTACGACCGGCACGCCGCCAAGTAGCGTTCCTTCTCCCCTTGCGGGAGAAGGTGGCGGCGAAGCGCCGGATGAGGGGTCAACGGGCCGTCGAAGTTAGCCCGGTGCGGGCCAATCATCCGAGTCAGCGCGACCCCTCATCCGTCGGTCTTCGCCCGACACCTTCTCCCCCCGGGGGAGAAGGATGCCGGCCAGCGCCGCTGCTACGCCGCGCGCGCCAGCGCCTGGCGGGTCCAGTCGACGATCTGGCTGGCGGGCATCGCGCCGGCGGTCTGGGCGATCACGAGGCCGTCGCGGATCAGGAAGAGCGCCGGAATGCCGGAGACGCCGAGCGCGCCGGCGGCGGCCGGCTCGGCGTCGGAGTTGAGCTTCAGCGCCCGCACGTCCGGCTCCAGCGCCTTGGCCGCGGAGGCGAACTGCGGCGCCATCGCCCGGCAGGGCCCGCACCACGGCGCCCAGACGTCGAGCAGCAGCGCCGCGCCCTTGGTGCCGCTCTTGTGCGCCTCCAGTTCGGCGCCCGTCACCTCGACCGGCGCGCCGGTCAGCAGCGGCTGATGGCACTTGCCGCACTTGGCGGCTCGCGCGTCCTTGCCGTCCGGTACGCGGTTGCCCGCCCCGCAATGCGGGCAGACGAACTGTGACATCGTCGTCTCCTTCGGCGCGCCGTCCCGCGCCTTCAATTCGCTCGGCGCGGATATAGGCGCCCATTCCAGATTTTGCCCGCCCGAACGAAAGCCGGCGGCCGGACCTTGAAAACAGCGCCACTGAGTGGCATTTTGCCACTTAGCAGAAGGAGCGCGCTCAATGGCGACGAACCATGCGTCGGTGAAGATCTCCGCCGACTTCCTGGAGGAAGCCCGCGCGGAGGCCGAGGCGGCGCTGCGCTCGGTCGGCGCGCAGGTGGAATACTGGGCGCGGCTTGGCCGTGCGGTCGAGCAGATGCCGGGCTTCACCATCGAGCGGGCGAGGGCGGCGCTGAACGGTGAGCTCAAGCTGGAGCAGCTGGCCTCGGCCGCCGAGCAGGACTTCGCCCTCGAGCAACTCGCCGTCCGTTTCGACCGGCCGGACGATCAGGTGCGAGCCCACTACGCCGCCATCGGGGCACGGGCGGGCGCGGTCGGGACCGACGGCAAGGGCGGCGTGATCCGACGCCAGCCCCGGGCGCGGCGGCGGGCGAAGGTCTGACGCGGCTTGGCCGATGCGCCGCCGCTGCTCCATGTCCTCGCCGGCCCGAACGGCGCCGGCAAGTCGACGCTCTACGAGACCTATGTCCGCCGCCTGACCGACGCCGAGTTCGTCAACGCCGACGAGATGGTGGCGGGCGTCCTGGCCCATCCGGCGCTGACCCTGGAGGAGGGCGCACTCGGGCAACGGCTCGCCGAGGCGCGGCGGGCCGAGCTGCTGGCCGCCCGCGCCAGCTTCGTGACCGAGTTCGACCTTCTCGCACCCGTCGAAGGTCGAGCTGGTGCGCGCCGCCAAGCGCGCCGGCTACCGGGTGGTGATCTATCACGTCAGCCTCGACAGCCCGGACCTCGCCGTGGCCCGCGTCGCCTTTCGCGAAAGCGAAGGCGGCCATTCGGTCCCGGAGGACCGCGTGCGTGGGCGCTACGCCCGGAACCCCGGCCTGATCCGCCAGGCGGTGCTGATCGCCGACTGGGCGTTCGTGTTCGACAACAGCCAGATCGGCGCGCCGCCGCGCCGGCTGATCACCTTCCGGGCCGGCGTCGCGAGCGACGTCGCCAGCGGCCTGCCGCGCTGGGCGAGCGAGCTTTACGGCGGCGATCTGCCGGCTGGGTGACCGCGCGCCTCGCCGCTTGACGGACGCTGCGGCGGGGGTGGCTCTGTCGGAGGACAACGGATAGCCGGGAGAGACGCGGGTGCGCAGCGACTACGAGACGATCCAGGTCGAGGCGCGCGGCGCCGTGCACTGGCTGACGCTGAACCGGCCGCAGTCGTTGAACGCCATCACCACCCAGATGGTCGGCGAGCTTTCCGACTACTTCGGCGGCCTCTTCAACGACCGCGACTGCCGGGTGGTGGTGATGCGCGGCGCGGGCCGGGCGTTTTGCGCCGGCCTCGACATCAAGGCCCGCGGCGAGGGCGAGACGCCGTTCGGCGCCGGCTTCGGCTTCCAGGGCTTCCTCGCCGACGTCTACATCAAGATGCGCCGCTGTCCGCAGCCGATCATCGCGCTGGTGCACGGCGCCGCGGCCGGCGGCGGCTTCGCCTTCGCGCTCGCCGCCGACGTGCGGATCGCCGGCGAGAGCGCGCGGATGAACGCCGCCTTCATCCGGCTCGGCCTCTCGGCCTGCGACATGGGCGTCAGCTACTTCCTGCCGCGGATCGTGGGGCTGGGGATCGCCTCGGAGCTGATGCTCACCGGCCGCTTCATCCACGCGCCGCGAGCGCTGGCGACGGGTCTCGTCTCCGAGGTGGTCTCGGACGATGCGCTCGAGGCCGCCGTCGCAGCCCTATCTCGACGAGATGCTGACCACCTCGCCAATGGGCCTGCGCCTCACCAAGGAAGGCCTCGGCCTTGCGGTCGACGCGCCCAGCCTGGAGGCCGCGATGGCGATCGAGAACCGCAACCAGGTGCTCTGCTCGCGCACCGAGGACTTCACCGAAGGCATGCGCGCCTTCCTCGAGAAGCGCGCGCCGGTCTTCAAGGACGCCTGAGCGTCACGTCGAACAAAGGAGCCTATCCATGAGCCATTCCGACATCGTCCGGGCCCTGATCACGGGTTGGGAGCGGCGCTCGATCGACGACATCCTGGCGACGATGACGCCACAGGTTCGCTACCTCAACGTCGGCATGCCGGAGATGGTCGGGCACGATCAGGTCCGCGCCGGCCTCACCGGCTTCCTGGGCGGCTCGACCAAGGTGCATTGGACCGTCCACCACATCGCCGAGACGCCCACCGGCGCGGTGCTGACCGAGCGCACCGACGTCTTCGAGATGGGCCCGAAGACGGTGCGCATCCCGGTGATGGGCGTCTTCGAGTTCGACGGCGACAAGATCAGCGCCTGGCGCGACTACTTCGACGTGCCGGACTTCCAGAAGCAGATGGCGTGATCTTTCCCCTCCCCTTCAAGGGGAGGGTGGCCTGAGCGCAGCGAAGGCCGGGTGGGGAAGTCCGGGGTCGTCCGCCAGTCTGACCAGCGTCAGTTGACGCGTCGGACATCCCCACCCGACCGCTGCGCGGTCACCCTCCCCATGACGGGGAGGGACTCAGCTCCGCGCCGCGATCCACGCGCGATCACCAGATCCACCATCCCGTCCGGTTCACCTCGGCGTCCTCGAAGTAGTGGGCGCCGGGGATCATCTGGAGCGTCTTGTCCTTCGCCGCCAGCGCCGCGTGGATGCCGGCCGCGTCGCTCGGGAAGACGCCCATGTCGCCGGTGCTCTGCACGACCAGGGCCGGGACCTCGATCTTGGCGAGCTGTGGGCCGCCCTGGCACTTCGAGGTCTCCAGGCTCCACATCGAGAGCCAGGTGCGGCAGGCAGTTCACCCGCCCGATGCCCGGCCGCCTGTTGGCCTGCGCCGGATCGCCGGCGTAGCAGCCGGGGCAGGGGCGGTCGGAGGGATCGATCGCCGGATCCATGAACCGCAGGTCCGCCCAGGTGCGGTAGAGCGGGAAGAGCACGTCGGGGACGCCGGCGGCGTTCACCCGCGCCAGCTCGGCTTTCGCCCAGTCGGTGATGCGCTGGTTGCGGGCGTTCTGCGCGGCCCGGTAGCGTCGCGACGAACTCGGCCGAGTAGGGCGGCCCGTTGGCCGGATTGTACGGATCGAGCGCCGGGTCGGTCAGGGTGGGATCGCGCTCGTCGGCCGCCGAGGCGATCCATCCAGTCGGTCAGCACCTCGGGGCGGCCCTTGTGGGCGTTCAGCGAGACGTAGAGGTCGGCGCCCGGCAGGCTGGCGAGCGCCTCGGCGGCCGGCCCCCGCATGCCGCCGGCCAGCGTCGGCGCCGCGGCCTCGGCCTGGTAGGCGCCCATCAGCGAGCCGCCGCCGGAGTTGCCGAGGATCACGACGCGTTCCACGCCGGCCTCCTCGCGCAGCCAGCGCACGCCGACGCCGATGTCGATCAGCGCGTGCTCGAGGATGAACTGGTCCTCGGCCCCGCGGTAGCGCGTGTTCCAGCCCAGGAAGCCGAAGCCCCGCGCCGCGAAATAGGGCGCGCTGTAGTGCTCGGCGAAGTCGACGTTGTAGTGGGTGGCGATCAGCGCCGTCTTCGGCCGCTCGCCCGGCGCCGTCCAGTAGAGCCCCTGACACGGATGCCCGCCCGCCCCGACCCGCGGCGCGGTCGGCGACGCACGGCCGATGAACTGGATGGAGACGCCGAGTGAAGTGTCTGAGGTCATGGGTTGCGTCCCCGCGAAGTCTTCGGGACATAGCCCAGAACCGCCCCGCGGGCGACGCGGCGCGCCTAGGATCGCGTGCGGGTCAGTCTTCAGACGCTTGTGTTGAACCGTTGAAGTCCGCCGCAACGGCGTCCCGATAGCCGCGCCATCGGCGAAAGCCTGCAACTGCCTTGTCCGCGATGAAGACGCCGCCCTCGCTTCCGGTGTCTAAGGCGCCGATGCCGACGCTATCGAGAATGGCCGCTACCGCGGCGACTGCGCCGTCGCCGCCTCTGACGTGCAGGGCGAAGCCCGTACACGCCTCCTCCTCGCTGCCGATGTTGACCTCGATATGCCAGCCATCCCCCTGGATGACGCCCCAGGACGGATCATCAAAATCCGCGGTTGGGATCGCTTCCTTGATCTTAGCGGTGACTGCGGATCGGCTGCCGATCGGTGCCGGGCGATAGTCGTTAGGGATATCATCGAGAGACTTGACGCCCGGCGGCAGATCCATGGCGAAGATGTCCCAGCTCATCGCTGCCTCCAAGGGGTTCGTCCCGGAACATAAACGGAACTTTCGGCGGGGATCAACCGCTCCACCCAAGTGACTTGGCGGCTCGGTTGCCGTCGCGGGCGCCTTGCTTCCGCGGCTTCGGAAGCTGCAAGGTGAGTGAGACATCCGCGTCCCGGTCGGCCGGCTCTTCCGGGACCCGCCACCAAGGAGACCCCACCCATGTCCGAAGCCTGGATCATCGACGCCGTTCGCACGCCGCGGGGGATCGGGAAGATCGGCAAGGGGGCGCTGGCGGAGATCCATCCGCAGCAGCTGGGCGCGACGGTGCTGCGGGCGCTGGCCGAGCGCAACAAGCTGAACACCGCCGAGGTGGACGACGTGATCTGGGGCACCTCATCGCAGGTCGGGCCGCAGCGCGGCGACCTCGGGCGGATGTCGGCGCTCGACGCCGGCTACGACGTGCGCTCGTCGGGCGTGACGCTCGACCGCTTCTGCGGCTCGGGCATCACCGCGGTGAACTTCGCGGCCTCGACCATCATGTCCGGGATGTCCGACCTGGTGGTGGCCGGCGGCACCGAGATGATGAGCGGCAAGGACCGCCCGCCGCCCGTCCCGGGCGCCTCGCCGGTGTTCGACTCGGGCAACATGCGGCTGCGCGAAAAGCCACCCACAGACCCAGCAAGGGATCTGCGCCGACACCATCGCCAGCATCGAGGGCATCGACCGCGCCGCGGTCGACGCGCTGGCGCTGGAAAGTCAGCGGCGCGCGGCCATCGCGATGGACGAGGGCCGCTTCGCCAAGAGCCTGGTGCCCGGTCTACCACGAGGACGGCACGCTGGCGCTCGACCACGAGGAGTTTCCGCGCCCGCAGACCACCGCCGAGGGCCTGTCGGCGCTGAAGCCGTCGTTCGAGGCGATGGCCGACATCAAGATCAGCGAGGACGGGACCACCTTCCGCAGCCTGATCCTGCAGAAGTACCCGGACGTCGACATCAAGTTCGTCCACCACGCCGGCAACTCGTCGGGCGTGGTCGACGGCTCGTCGGCGGTGCTGCTGGCCTCGCCCGACTACGCCAAGAGCCACGGGCTGAAGCCCCGCGCCCGCGTCGTCGCCATGGGCAACATGGGCGACTGCCCGACCCTGATGCTGAACGCGCCGGGCCCGTCGATCCGCAAGATCCTCGCCAAGTACGGCTTCGGGCTGGAGGACATCGACCTCTTCGAGATCAACGAGGCCTTCGCCGTGGTGGTGGAGAAGGTGATCCGCGACCTCGGGCTCGACCGCGAGAAGGTCAACGTCAATGGCGGCGCCATCGCGCTCGGCCACCCGATCGGCGCCACCGGCTCGATGCTGATCGGCACCATGGTCGACGAGCTGGAGCGGCAGGGCTTAAAGCGCGGGCTGGTGACGATGTGCGCCGGCGGCGGCATGGCCCCGGCGATCATCGTCGAGCGGATGGACTAGCGCAGATTAGGCCCGTGACTGGCGCACGTGCTCCCCTCCCCCTTGCGGGGAGGGGTCGGGGGTGGGGGTGCAAGCTGGATGGACGGGATTGTCCCCTCGAGCGCGCCAGTCGGCGGACTTCGAGTTGACACCCCCACCCCTAACCCCTCCCCGCAAGGGGGAGGGGGACCTGTAGGCGACCGCCCGCCGAGTCAGGGAGAGTCGATGTGCTCTGGGCGAGCCTCGTCCGCCCTTCAGAGCCGGACGTCGCCGAACTCGAGCCCCAGGCGCACCTTGCCGATCCTGCCGAGGATCGCGGGGGTCAGCTGCCCGTGCTTGAGGCCGGTGAAGAGGTCCCTGAGCGCCCGCTGCAGCGGGTGCGCGGCGTAGACCACGGTCGTGCCGGCATGGTCGAAGGCGAACACGGCGGCGTCTCTGGCCGCCCGCGTCAGCGTCTGCGCGGCCTGCATCAGGTCCATGCCCACGGCGGGCGTGCGCCCGGCGGCGACGGCGGCATCCAGTTCGCCGACCAGTCCCAGGTACCATGAACGCGCGGCGCGCAGGCGCCCCTCCATCTCGCCGACGCCGAACTGCACCACATTGTCGTCCGCCTGCACGCCCTCGACGAGCAGGCGCTTGGTGATCGGCGCGAGGGTGAGCAGCTCGGCGAGCGCCGCCTGGGCGAGCCCGCTCGCGAACGCCACCATGCCCATCTGCGCGAGCACCGTGCCCTCGCGGCCGAACACGCCGCCGGGGTTGGCCTCAGACGCCATCGGATACTCGAACGTGCGGTGGGCCGGAACGAACGCGTCGATGTCGTAGTCGACGCTGTGCGTGGCCTTCAGGCCCATGACGTCCCATGAGCCTTCCTTGAGGTTGACGTCGGCCTTGGGGACCACGTGCGCCCTGAACCACTGGAAGCCGTCGCGATCGGGCAGCGGCGCGGTCACCACGACCCACTGCGACATCGAGCTGCCCGAGCCCCAGCCGAATGCGCCGGTCAGCCGGAAGCCGCCGGTCTCCGGCGTGGATCGCCCTCTGGGCAACAGGGACGCCCAGCACGAAACCGGACCCGCCCCGAACACCTCTTCGCGAAGCCTGGGCGTCGCGCCGCGGCAGACGAAGACGTTGATGCCGTTGCAGAGGCCCACGCACCACCCCGCCGAGCCGTCGGCGCGGGCGATCGCTTCCGTCGCCTCGAAGAAGGCGACCCTGGAAGCGCCCAGGCCGCCGGCCTCGCGTGCGAACCATGATCGAGCAGAGGTTCTGCGAGAGAATCGCGCCGGCGGCGCGGTCGGTCAGACGCCCCAGTCTTTCGCCGGCCAGCGCCTCGTCGCGGATGACCGTCGCGATCGCCCTGGCCCGGTCGACCGCCGAAGTCTCGAGCGTTGCATCGTCCATGGCTGACCTCGTGGTGGCCTAGACTTTGGCATAACAGCAGGCCGCGCGCTGCGCCACGAACGCCGCCGAGGGTCGAGGTCCGGTCATCCCGCGTCTGGCGGCGTCGCTACGGAGCGTGCAGAGTTCGCTGGTCCGCCGGGGCGGGCCTGACGGAGGGAACCACATGACGTTCGACGTGCTGGCCGAAGGGCTGCAGTTTCCGGAAGGGCCGATCGCCATGGCGGACGGCTCGGTGATCCTGGTCGAGATCGCCCGCGGAACCTTGTCGCGCGTCTGGAACGGCAAGGTCGAGGTCGTCTGCGATCTCGGCGGGGGTCCGAACGGGGCCGCCGTGGGACCGGACGGCGCGGTCTACGTGGCCAACAATGGCGGCGGCGGCCTGGCGGGCGGCCCGCGGCCGGCGGTCCAGGGCGGCATCGACCGGGTGGACCTGGCGACCCGCAAGGGTGAGCGGCTTTACGACAAGGTCGGCGACAATCCGCTCTCCGCGCCCAACGACATCGTCTTCGACGCCGAAGGCGGCTTCTGGTTCACCGACTTCGGCCGCACGACCGGGCGCACCCGCCACCTCAGCGGCGTCTACTACGCCAGGGCCGACGGCTCGCGGGCCGACGAGATCTCGTTCGGCGGCACCGGCTACAACGGGATCGGCCTCTCGCCCGACGAGAAGACCGTCTACAGCGCCGAGAGCTACACCGGCCGCCTCATCGCTTTCGATCTGGTCGGCCCTGGCCAGGTGGTCAAAGGCGGACGGGGCGGGCGCCTGGTGGGCGCGGCGCCGGGGCGGGCGTTCTTCGACAGCCTCGCCGTGCAGGCGAACGGCGACATCTGCATCGCCTCGCTCGCCCAGGGGATCACAACCATGACCCTGGGGGGCGCGTGCCACCAGACGGCGCTACCCGACCGAATGACGACCAACATCTGCTTCGGCGGCGCCGACATGCGCGACGCCTTCATCACCCTCTCCGAAACCGGCCGGCTCATACGAATGCGCTGGCCGGAACCCGGCCTGAAGCTGAATTTCAGCGCGTAGCGGGCGCCCGGTCCGCGCTCGGGAGCCCCGATCGTTGCCGCGGCCCACGGCCGCGCCGGCCCGATCGTTGGCGCGGCCCGCGGCCGCGCCGGATAGACTTTCGCAATGACTTAGCCCATATGAGGGGCGCGCTTCGCTATTTTAGCGCAGCGACATCCGGCGTTCGCGGACGCGTGTAGGCCATCAAGGGCCTCCAGCCGCGCGCCTCTCATCCCATCGTTCGGGCGCCCGACCACGCGGGGGCGCTCGTCTTACGAGCCCGGCGGCGCGCCCATGGAAGGCGCTGCGGCCGGTCACCCAAAGAAAGTACCCACACTTTGACTCAATTCACCGACCTCGGCCTTGCCGGCGGCCTGCTGGGCGCCGTGCGCGCCGAAGGCTACGAGACGCCGACGCCGATCCAGGCGAAGGCCATCCCCGCCATCCTCGCCGGCCGCGACCTGCTGGGCGTCGCCCAGACCGGCACCGGCAAGACCGCGGCGTTCGCGCTGCCGATGCTGCAGGCGCTGACCCGTCCGCGTAAGCCCGCCGGACGGCGCGCCTGCCGCGCGCTGGTGCTGTCGCCGACCCGCGAGCTCGCCCAGCAGATCGCCGAGAGCTTCCGCACCTATGGCGCCGGCTCCGGCGTCACCGTCGCGGTGTTCGTCGGCGGCGTGAAATACGGCGCCCAGACGCGCGCCGTCGCCGGCGGCGTCGACGTGCTGGTGGCCACGCCCGGCCGCCTCATCGACCACATCCAGCAGGGCAACGCCCGCCTCGACGAGACCGAGATCTTCGTGCTCGACGAGGCCGACCAGATGCTCGACCTCGGCTTCCTGGAGCCGATCCGCAAGCTGATCCGCAAGCTGCCGCGCGAGCGCCAGAACCTGTTCTTCTCGGCCACCATGCCAGGCGCCATCGCCACGCTGTCCGGCGAGATCCTGCGCGATCCGCTGGAGGTGCGCGTCGCCCCGCAGGCGACCACCGTCGAGCGGGTGACGCAGCGCGTGATCCACGTCGAGGCCGACCGCAAGCGCGACCTGCTGGTGGACCTGCTGGCGCCGCGCGACGTCAGCCGCGCCATCGTCTTCACCCGCACCAAGCGTGGCGCCGACCGGCTGGCCAAGTTCGTGGCCGCCGCGGGCGTCGAGGTGGCCGCGATCCACGGCGACAAGAGCCAGGGCCAGCGCGAGCGCGCCCTGGCCGACCTGAAGGCGGGCCGCGTCAAGGCGCTGATCGCCACCGACGTCGCCGCGCGCGGCATCGACATCGAGGCGGTGAGCCACGTCTTCAACTTCGAGCTGCCGAACGTGGCGGAGGCCTATGTGCACCGCATCGGCCGCACGGCGCGGGCCGGCGGCGCGGGGATCGCGATCAGCCTCTGCGACGGCGCCGAGCGCGGCATGCTGCGCGAGATCGAGAAGCTGACCCGGCTCGCCATTCCCGCCGAGGACCGGCGCGCGGCGGGAAGCCGCACGCCGCTCGCGGAGCCGGCGCGGGGGCCGTCGCCCGGCGCCAAGAAGCCGCGTCGTCGCCGCGGCCGCCGCACCGGCCCCTCGGCCGGCGCTCCGGCGTCCGCGCCGGCGCGCAACCGGGGCGGCCGCGGCGCGCGGGACTGGCGCCCGGCGGTGTAGGCTTCGTCAGCGGCGGTTGACATAGGCCGCCGCTGGGCGACGATCGGTCCGCCCCATCCCGGGTCGGAGCCGCGACATGAGCGATACCCTGCAGGCGCTGCGCGAAAGCCCCGATCGGGCGAGGTTCAACCTCTGGCGCCGCGAGACGCCCGGCGAGGCGGGTTGGCCGAGGTCGGCCCGGCCCGGCGCGCCCAACAAGTACTTCATGTTCTCGGCCGACACCCACGTGGTCGAGCCGGCCGACTACCTGAAGGACATCGAGCCGCAGTACCGCGAGCGCATACCGCACCTGGAGACCAAGCCGGACGGCTCGCAGTGGCTGATCACCGAAGGCAACCGGCCGCAGCGGGTGCGTGCGGCCAGAGCGCGCCCCGAGTCGCCAGGCGCGGTCGGGGCCGCGGGCGCCGGCGCCGCGTTCAGCGCGCTCGACGACGAGGATGCGCTGCGCAACCCATCGGGTCGCACCGTCGAGCAGCGCCTCGCCGACCACGCCGCCGACGGGGTGGACGCCGAGCTGATGTTCCCCAACCGCGGCCTGCTCTCGTGGGCGACGCCCGACCCGGTGTTCGCCATGGCGATGTGCCGGCAGTGGAACCGCTCGACGCACGCCTTCTGCGGGCCGCACATGCAGGGCGACAATCCCGCGCATGTTGCCGGCGGCGCTGATCGCGCCCGGCGATCTGCCCGGCGCGATGGCCGAGATCGCCTGGGCCAAGGACCACGGCTTCCGCGCCGTCTGCCTCTCCAACTCGGTGATCTATGGGCCCAAGCAGTTCGGCGAGCTCGAGTACAACAACCCGAGCTTCGAAGCGATGTGGTCGCTGCTTGGAAGAGACCGGGCTGGTGATCTGCTTCCACGTCTCGACCGGGCGCGATCCGCGGGCGGTGGGCGGCGCCGGCGGCGCCATCATCAACTACGCCTGCCACTCGATGGAGACGACGATCGAGCCGCTGGTGCAGATGATCGCCTCGGGCGTCTTCGAGCGGCATCCGGGCCTGCACGCCGGCCTGGTGGAAAGCGGCGTCGGCTTCGTGCCGTGGCTCCTGGAGACGCTCGACCATGCGGCGAAGGCGCACCATTTCTGGGTGCGGCCGCAGCTGAAGGAGCCGCCCTCGGCCTACTTCCGCCGCAACTGCTTCGCCACCTTCCAGGACGACCCGGCGGGCCTCGCGATGGCCGAGGCCTACGACCTCACCGGCAATTTCCTCTGGGCCAACGACTACCCCCACCACGAAGGCTCGTGGCCCCACTCCGCCGAAGCGATCGAGCGCAACATGGCCAGCCTCTCGGACGAGAGCCGCGCGAAGATCCTGGGGTTGAACGCGGCGCAGCTATTTGGGTTGGATCCGAGCGCATACACCCAAGCCCCGGCTTAAACAGTAGCCCTCGCCCCGGCGAAGACGGGGAGAGGTGAGGTGAGGGGGCTCGGCGCGAAGCGACGAGCGCGCGTAGCGCCATTCGGCTTCGCCGGCTTGCCGCCCTCGGCGACAAGCGCCCCTCACCCGGCCGGACGCTTGCGCGTCCGCTCGACCTCTCCCCGCTGGCGCGGGGCGAGGGCTACGGGAAGTCGCTCGCGCGTCTACATCAGCCGCCACTGCGCCAGCGTATACGGCGGCTCGGCGTCCTCGTGGTGCTCGAAGACCGCTTCGACCGGCGCGCCGATCGGGACGTCCTGGCGCGGGTCGCCCAGCAGGTTGCCGAGCATGCGCACGTCCCCGGCCTGCGGCAGCTCGACCACGACCACGATGTAGGGACCCGCGTCCCGCAGCGCCGGGTGCACCGGGTGCCAGACCCGGGTCCAGCTGTAGATGACGCCGCGCGGCGCCACCTCCACCCACTCGAGGTCGAAGCCCTGGTCGTCGTAGGCGATCCACTGCGGCGGCCACTGGAAGACGCCGGTGCGCGGGTTGCGCTGCACCTTCAGCACGCCGTCGCGCAGGCCCTGCCAGTAGGGCGCCGAGAGGCCGTTGCGCTCGGGGACCGGGATCGGCAGGCCGGGCGGCAGGTATCCTTCCGTCATCAGAGCGTCGCCTCCGATCCGAGGATGATGGTGCTGACCGGGGTCACCATCGGCCCGGCGACGGCGAGCGAGACCTCGGCGCCGGGAACCTGCGCGGTCGACTGGCCGCGCAGCTGGCGCATGGCTTCGATCTGCAGCTCCAGCCCGTGCATGTAGCATTCGGCGAGGTTGCCGCCGCAGGTGTTGAGCGGCAGCTTGCCGGCCGGCGCGATCAGGTTCTCGAGCTTCAGGAAGTCCATCGCCTCGTCCGGGGCGAAGAAGCCGTGCTCGACCAGCGCCATCAGCACCCCGCCGGTGAAGTTCTCGTAGCATTGCACCACGTCGACGTCGGCGGGACCGACACCCGCCATCTCGTAGAGCCGGGGCGCCAGCGTCTTGAAGTGCGAGGAGGCGAGGTCGGGCGTCGCGAACCCCGCCGGCGTCGAGTGCACGCGGTAGCCCGCGCCGATCGCCGCGCCGAGCACATAGGCCGGCGTCTGCTTGAGGTCCTTCGCGCGTTCGGCGGGAACCAGGATCAGCGCCGCCGCGCCGTCGTTCTCCTGGCAGCAATCGTAGAGGTGGAAGGGCTCGGTGATCCAGCGCGACTCGTCGTAGCCCTCTTCGGTCAGCGGCCGGCCGTACATCACCGCGCGCGGATTGGACTGGGCGTGGTGGTAGGAGGCCAGCGCGATGGCCCGCAGCGCCTCCTGGCCGATGCCGTGCTCGTGCATGAAGCGCGTCACCTTCGGCGCGTACCACTGCGCCGGCGACATCTGGCCGTAGGGCACGGTGAGCGCGAGGTCGCCGCTGACGGTCCGCGCCTGCGGCCCCTGGCCGAAACGGCCGAACTGGCCCTGCGCCAGCGCCCGGTAGACCACGACGCAGTCGGCCAGGCCCGTCGGCGACCGCCGCCGCCGCGTTGGCCATCGCGCCCGCGCCGCCGCCGCCGCCGCCGCCCCACTGCATGTTGGAGAACCGCAGCTCCCGGCAGCCGAGCGCGGTCGCCAGCGTCGGCGGGTCGTTGCGGTCGTTCGAGTAGGAGGCGAAGCCGTCGATCTCGGTCGGGTCGATGCCGGCGTCCGCGCAGGCCGCCAGGATCGCCTTCAGGCAGAGCACGAACTCGGGGTCCGTCGCCTGGCCGTGCCGCTAGTACTGGGTCTCGCCGACCCCGACGACGGCGACGCGCCCGCGCAGGCTCCGTTCGGCCATCAGGTCCTCCCGCTGCGCCCGTGCTTGAGCGCCGGAATGTTAGTCCGAGCCCTCACCCGCCGGAAGGCAAGGATGCGAGGCGACGGGAGAACCGTGCCGATTGCGGATCGGAACGGCCCCAATGCGCCAACAAGAGCTGAGCATTGGGAATCCCTAACCCTGCGTCCACAGCCCTGGCATATGGCGCCTGAGAAGATGCTCCGTGGGATGAACCAGGAGCGCAGAATGCATCGCCTCGTCTATCCGCTGGCCGCTCTGGCCGCCGTCGGCGCGGTTGCGTCCGCTCAGGGCAAGTCACTGCCCACCAGCGAGACGTCGCCGGCGTTCTCCGGCCACCAGCTCGCCCATCTCGCCCATGTTTCGCTGTCCCAGGCGCGGGCGGTCGCGCTCAAAGCCAGGCCGGGCGTGATCACCGACGAGGAGCTCGAGCGCGAGAAGGGAGGCAGCGGCCTGCGCTACTCGTTCGACGTCAAGAGCTCCGGCGTGACCTGGGAGGTCGGCGTCGACGCCAAGACCGGCGCTGTGCTCGAGAACGACCGCGAGGGTCGCAATCCGGACTAGGCGCCGTCGGCCTTCGGGCCCGGCCGCAATCCGCGCGGTCAGCGACAGCCGCGATCAGGCGTGAGCCGCTCTTGCCGCGGTTCGACCCGTTCGCCCCCTCGACGGCGCGCTCAGCGCCTCATGAGTGCAGAACCTAGCCGAACACGACCGGCAGCGACTGGAAGCCGAACAGCATGCCGCCGGGCAGGCGGCGGCCGCGACCTTCGAACCGCGCTCGATGGTCTCGAAGCGGGCGAGCAGCGCCTGCATCGCCGCCTTCGCCTCCATCCGCGCCAGCGGCGCGCCGATGCAGGTGTGCACGCCGTGTCCGAACGCGAGGTGCCGGTCGCGTTCGCGGGCGAAGGCGAAATCGGCCGGGTCGGCCCAGCGGCTGGGGTCGCGGTTGGCCGAGGCGAGGTAGATCATCACGAGGTCGCCGGCCTTGATCGTCGTCCCTCCCAGCGTCACGTCCTCGGTCGCGCGGCGCATGACCATCTGCGCCGGCAAATCCACCCGCAGCGACTCCTCGATGGCGCCTTCGAGCTTGCCGGGATCGGCGCGCAGCGCCGCCCACTCGTCCGGCGCGTCGGCGAGCCGGTTCAGGAGGTTGCCGAGCAGGTTGGTCGTCGTTTCGTTGCCGGCGATCATCAGCAGGATGCAGAAGCCGACCACCTGGTCGTCGCTCAGCGTCTCGCCCGCCTCGCCGGCCTTCGTCAGCGCACTGACGAGATCATCGCCCGGCGCGCCGCGCCGCGTCTCGGCCAGCGTGGCGAAATAGCTGCGCAGCTCCATCAGGAGCCGGATGCGCTCGGCCTCGATCGGGCCGTCCTGGATGCCCAGCATGGCGTTGGACCAGCGCTTGAAGTCCATCGCCCGCTCGTTCGGCACGCCCATCATGCCGGCGATCACCGCCACCGGCAGCGGCGTGGTCAGCGCCGCCACGATGTCGACCTCGGCGCCGCGCGGAATGGCGTCCGCCAGCTCGCCCGCCAGCTGCTCGATCGCCGGGCGCATCGCTTCCATGGCCGCCGGCGTGAACGCCTTGGCCAGCAGGCCGCGCAGCGCCGTGTGGCGGGGCGGATCGTCGGTCAGCAGCGGGAAGGGGATGCTCGGACCGCGCCGTGCGGCCCCGCCGCCGCCCATCGCCGAGGAGGAGAAGCGCCGGTGGTCCAGCAGGATCGCCCGCACGTCCTCGAACCGGCTCGCCACCCAGAAGCCGTTCACGTCCTTGCCCAGCGGCGCCTCGCTGTGCAGGCGGGCGATGTAGGCGTCCTTGCCAAGGCTGGTCAGCCCCTCGCGCAGATTTATCTCGCCGTCAGCCATCCTCAGCTCCAGCCTGTGCGGACAGGCGCGCCGCGTCGAGCGCCGCGCCGCCGAGTCCGCGCATGGCCCATTCTACCACCAGACGATCGCGCTGGCTCCAGGCGGCGGCGCCGGTCGGGTCAACGGGGTCCCTGAGCGGCTGGCTGTGCTCTCAGTCTACCTCGAACGCCTCTCCGGAAGCGGCGTCGGCCCCCAACGTCGCACGCTTGGCTAGCACCGGTGCCCCGAGCGTCGAACGCCCCGCTTTCAGAATCCCTGTACCGGGTGTTCTAACCCAGGCAATATACTCGGGTCCCTATTTCATTGGTTCGGATCATCTTTAAATCTTCGAAACCAAAGTCTTCTAACATCAGTGATTTCGAAAAATGGCCCGTAAATATCCGCTCGCAACGTGCCGATACAAACGCAATACATGTGTTTTCCGGCTAGCTGAAGCTGCTCGCGTCCATACAAGAGCCGGGTCATTCTCGCGGCCAATGACGCATTTCTTGAGTCCCGCCTGATGCCGTGAACCCGCAGGACATTCGCCGAGCATTTGTCAGAAGCCAGATAGGTGTCTTCTGAGGTTCGATAGATCTGCGCTCTTATGACCACGTCACTTTCAGGAGAAGTGACCGGAAGACATCAAGTTTGCACAAATCAATCTGATGGTTCAGGATGTTCGCCGCATTGTGATCTCCGGCGCTCGCCCAAGACGCCAGCAGGTTCGCTGCAGCCCCGACCACAATTCGGGGAACTCCGCGAAACACGCGCACCCTCATTTGGGAGGCTTACTATAGGTTATCACAGGAACCAACGGCTTGTCGGGAGTTGGGGTGAAGCCGGGTATTGATAGCGAACTCAAAATCTCGTTAACTAGATCGGTAGTGGCGTTGTCGGCGGTAATGGCTTTGTTTTTCGCAGTCTGATTGGCGGCCATTATCTTAACATCGCCGATTACAGATAGTTCGGCAACACTATTTATGTGATTTGCATTCAAGTCGAGTGTAATCCCCTGGAACACCTCGGTGTTTCCCACAGCATTGTCGAAGACAGCCTCTGCGGTGTAGGCGTTTCTCTCCGTCTGACGTAGCTCGTCGAGCGTTTGGGCACCGTTCATCCATCCGTTGCTCTGATCATCAAGCAAGTGTGTTGTTTCATGGACAAGAATAGCTGCGAGTTGCGTCACGTCGACGGAGCCACCATCGAACAGGTTGCTGTTGCCGGCACCAATAGTTATCAGCGGAACGCCATTGGTCATCGACGCGCCCGCCGCCGCGTTGACCGCGCTTGCCAAGCCAGAGAAATTCGCGAAGGTGACTACATCTGGATTGCTGTTCAGGTAGTCTACTACGTTCTGCAGCTCGCTCTGTTGATCGGCGGTCAATCTCTTGCTAGTTGCCGCATTTGCTATCATGGCCAAGGCGTCTGGCAACGCTTTCTGAAGTTTGGCGATGTCACCTGAGCTAGCGCCACCTGAGCCACCGACCCTGAGATCCTGAGCGCTGCCATCATTCTTTGCACTCGCGTCAGCATTAAGCACATCGTTGATCGCGCTACCAATGGCGCTCCCTAGCTGGGTGCCGATGAACGCTCCGACGGTGTTGGGAGCCTCCTGGATGAGGCTCTGTCCGAAGTTCTCGCCGGTGAGCAGGGTGCGCGTGGTGGCGCCGGCCAGCAGGGCGCCGACGGAGCCCAGGAACTGACTGCCTGTCGCCGATCCGACGGCCGCGCCGACACCGCCTTCCACGCCCGCGGTGGCCACGCCCGCCCAGTCGAAGCTCTTCTGCAGGCCGGTGGCGACGCCGATGCCCTGGGTGACGAGGTTGTCGATCGCCCCGTTGGCCACGTTAGCCCCGAACGAGTCGACGCCACCGAGCGCCTTGTCGAGACCTCCTAGTGCAGGATTGAGCCCCGCCGAGACCGCACCGCCGATCGCGGCCAAGCCGACGCCGGCCCAGTTGAAGCTGCTCTCGGCGCCGGTCGCCAGCTCGACCACCTGGCTGGCCACGTTCCCGGCAACGCCCGCAACGACTCCAACTTCGGCCAGTTGAAGAGTCGTGAGATCGGCGAAGCCAGTAGTCAGCAAGTTCGAGAGCGCTAACGCACCTGAGAGCGCTCCGGCGGTTAGGACCGTCACTGCGACTCCGATAATGACCGCCAGGATAGCGCCGATCCCGCCGCAGCCGCCGTGGTGGCCGTTGTGGGGTGTGGGGCGGGGGGTGACCTGGCCGGTGGCCTGGCCCGGGTCGTACGGCTTGAACGTCGATGACGTGTTGCCGATGTTGACGACCTGGTTGGGCAGCGAGATGGACTGCCCGGGCGCCAGGGCGGCGCCGGCGGAGAGGCCGTTGGAATCGGCCAGCAGGTACCAGAGGTTGGCGTCGCCATAGACGTTCTGGGCGATCGACTGCAGCGTGTCGCCGGCCTGGATCGTGTAGCTGCCGGCGGTGGCGGCGGGACTGCCCGGCGTGCCCAGCACCGTTTGCGTGCCGTCGAAGTCGGCCGAGGCGCCGGTGGGGGTGACGTTGCCGACCTGGTTGCTGATCGACTCAGCGTAGTTGAACTGGTCCGCGCCGGCGTTGCTGACCGAGCCCACCTGGTGGCCGCTCAGGTAGTAGTATTCGCTCGCGGGGCCGGCGCTCGAGCTGCGGTCGATGATCTCGCCCTCGGCGTTGTTGACGTAGGTGATGGTCCCGACGCCGCCGACCGCGGCGCTGGTGAGCTCGTTGTTCGAGCCGTAGGTGAGGTTCGTGTAGGAGGTGCTGCCGTTCGACCCCCAGATCGTGTAGGCGATCTGTGTCTGCAGCGCTTCGGTGGTCCAGCCATAGGTGTAGACGTAGGTAAACTTCGTATTGCCGGACCCGTAGGAGCCGGAGGTGTCGTAGATGCCGAGGTTGGTGAGCTGGCCGTCCTCGTAGACGCCGTACGGCCCGCTGCCGGTGGCGGCGTTGTAGAAGTAGAGCTCGTTGTTGTTCGTATAGGTCCCGTTGTTGTCGTGCTGCGTGGTGTCGCTGAGCACCAGGCTGTCGGCGTTGTAGACGATGTTGGTGCGGCTGTAGGCGACGGTCGAGCCGCCGGATTGTACTCCACCTGCTGGGTCATCCGCCCCATGGCGTCGTAGCTGTTGCTGACGGCGGTATAGGCGCCGCTGCTGGAGGCGATGACGTCGCCGGGTTCACTGGCGTAGGTGGTGTCGTTGGCGGTCACCGTCTTCAGGTAGCCGTCGGGCGTATAGGCGTACCACTCGGTGTGGACGTCGTAGGTGTAGGTGCAGGTCTGGCTGTTGTAGACTTGGCTGGTCGACGAGGCGGAGACCCGCTCGCCGGCGGCGTCGTAGACGGTGTCGGTCCCCTGCTCGAGGCGCATGATGACGCTGCCCGAGAGCTGCCCCTGGGAGGTCACCTCGCGGTTCATCGTATCGTAGGTGAACCAGTCGTCGACGGTGGCCTGCGCGGCGCTGCCGGTGCCGTTGCCGCCCAGCGTCTCGTAGACCGTGTGGGCGTTCACCACGTTGCCGTTGGCGTCGTAGGCGTAGGTCATCGTTATCGGCACGGCGGCGGCGTTGCCGGTGTCGGAGACTGAGGTCACCCAGCCCATGGCGTCGTAGGCGGCGGTCTCGTTCTCGTAGGACGTGGCGCCCAGGACCTGGGTCTCGCTGACCTTCTCGCCAAGGCCATCGTATCCGTAGGTCGTGACCATCTGGGAGCCGGAGGGACCCTCAGCGATCGTCGCTGCTTGGCCGCTGTTGTAGTAGGTGTAGGCGAAGCTCGTACCGACACCGGCCACCTCGGCGGCGGCGTTGTAGTTGTAGGTGTACATGCAGCCGACGAACGGGGTCACACTGAGCGTGTGGCCGAAGAAATCGCTCGTCGTCGTCTCGGTCCGCATGACGCCGGGTGCGGTCGCCTGGCCGAGCTGGTTCGTGGTCTGCACGAGCTGGGTCTCGGTCTGGGTCTTGGTCCAGCCGCCGAAGGTCCCCAGGCCCGTCGTGGAGGCCGATCCGCTCCAGGCGTAGTCGTAGGTGGTCTGGTAGGTGCGCCGATAGTCCTCGGTGCTGATCAGCCGCCCCTGGCTGTCGTAGTCCGAGGTCTGCTTGGCGCCGGTGGAGGCCAGCAGCGTCGCCGACGTGTAGCCGCTCAGCGAGAGCCCGTTCAGCAGCGAGTTGGTCTGGGCGAGCCGCTGGCCGAGCCCGTCGTAGGCGTAGAAGTCGGTCAGCGCCGCGTTGGGGCTGTCGGTCGGCAGGGTCTGGGTGAGGAGCCGGCCCATGCCGTCGTAGGTCTTGGTGGTGACGCGGCCGAGCTGGTCGGTGACCTTGGTCTGGTCGCCGAAGACGTCGTAGCCATAGTTCATCTGCCCGTTGTCGGGCTGCCACTGCTCGACGATCAGCGCCTGCGAGCCCCCGTAGCCCGTGCCGGCCAGCAGGGACTGGGTGGTCAGGTTGCCGTTGGCGTCCTGGGTGGCGACCAGGCGGCCGCCGAGGTCGTAGTAGTCGTAGGTGGTTGGCTGCAGATTGACGTTCTGGGTGACCGTGTTGCCGCTGCCCACGGTGTCGACGGTGATCTGCGGGTTCTGGGTTTCGACGAGGACCCCCAGCGTATTGTAGAAGTAGTTGGTGGTCGCCCCGAGCGCGTTGGTGCTCGCCGTCGCATCGCCGAACGCGTCGTAGGTCACCGAGCTGGTGAAGGTGGTGTGGGTCGAGGCGTTGAGCTGCTGGTTCGGCTCGATCACCGACGTCGCCTGGCCCTTCGCATCGTACCGGCTGATCGTCAGGTTGAGCCCCGGCACATAGGTCACGCCGATCGAGGGGCCGGCGGCGCTGAGCGCCGTCGCCAGGCTGTCGCCGGTGAGGTTCGTGCCGGCCGAGGCGATCTGCAGCGTCAGATGGCCGTCGGCGTCGTAGTCGAAGAAGGACGTCGACCCGCCGTTGGCGTTGGAGCTGATCAGCCGGCCGGCGCCGTCGTAGGTCTGGGTGATCTGGTAGAGGCCGTTGATCCCCTTGCCGACCACCTCGCCGTAGGCGTCGTAACGGAGGTTGGCGGTGTCGTAGGCGGTGCTGGAAGGATCGCCGGAGACCCAGGCCGAGCCGTTCCAGTCGCTCGTCGCCTGCGTCAGCTGCTCGTTGGCGGCGTCGTAGGTGTAGTCGACCTGCTCGTTGACGGTGTGGCCGCCGAGCGTGGTGGTCAGCTGCGAGTTGGTCGAGTTGACGCGCACGTAGCTGGCGGTCGTCAGGTTCCCGTCCTTGTCGTACGCGTAGTACTGGGTGAAGTTCGAGGCGTCGGTCAGCGAGGTCTTCCGCCCGATCGCATCGTACGTGTAGCTGGTCGTCCGGCTCGGCGAGCCGGCTTGGCCGCTGGCGATGCTGGTGACGAGGCCGAGACCATTGTAGCTGTAGACCGACTGCGGCGTGTCCGTGCCGCCGCCGGCGTCGGTGTAGCTGGGGCTGGTGACCTTCGAGAGCCGCCCCGCCGCCGTGTAGGCGTAGGTCGTCGTATCGCCGGTGGCCTGCTGTTGGGACGCCTGCTCGCCGAGGAAGTTGTAGGTGTAGGTGACGGTCGACGTTCCGCCCGTGTGCGGGGTGACCGAGTTGGCGCTGATCGTCGCGTAGGCGACATTCGAGCGGCTCTGGGTCAGCACATCGCCGTCGCCGTCGTAGGTGAAGCTGGTGATGCGGTCGTTACCGTTCGAGGTCTGGGTCGGCGCGACGTTGTCGGTCGCCGCCGTGAAGCCGGCGATCGTTCCGGAGGACAGCGCCGTCGCGTACGCCGTCTGGGTGGCGAAGTCCCAGAAGGCGTTCAGGTTGTAGCCGGTCAGGTAGCCGGCGCCGTCCACCGACGCGATCTTCTGGCCGACGGCGTTGTAGAAGGCGAACGTGGCGTTCCCGTTCGCATCGACGCTCTTCCAGACGTTGCCGAACGCGTCGTAGAAGGTCTGGCTGGTCAGGCCCGACGGGGTCGAGGTCGCGTAGACCGACCCGTTCCACGAGCCGATCTCGATCGTGTCGTTGCCGTACTGGGCGGTCCCCCCGCCGGCCGAGACAGTGGTCACCGTCACCCGGTCGTCGGCGTCGTAGGTGTAGCTCGTCCGCCGGTAGTCGTTGGCGACGGTCGGGCTGGGCGGCGTCCCGCCCGGCGAGCCCGGCAACGCGACCGCATCGCCGTAGGTGGTCTCGGAGGTGACGTTGTTGTCCTGGTCGTAGGCCCAGGTGGTCAGCGTGCCGACGCCGCTGACCTGGGCGATCTTTCGGTTGAAGCTGTCGTAGTAGAAGAAGGTCTTGTCGCCGTTGGCGTCGACCGTCTCGATCAGGTTGCCCAGCGTATCGTAGGTGTTGGTCACCGGCGTGGTGACGACGTTGTTGCGGCTCGTCAGCGCCTGGCCCTTGAAGTTGAAGGTCAGGTCGGTGATCGCCGCGCCGCTCGTCGAGAGGCCGGTGAGCGTCGCCATGGTCGGCGGCGTCGTCAGCAGGGTCGAGACCGACAGCGTCTGGCCGCCGATGGTCTCGTCGACGTCGCCCAGCGGATCGTAGTGGTACTGGGTGACGTCGCCGTCGGCGTCCACCTTGCCGCGCAGGTCGCCACGCGCGTCGTAGACGAACCAGGTGTTGCCGTCAGTGGCGGTGGGTGTCCCAACGCTGGCGAGCAGTTGAGCCCACGTCCCGGTCGCCCACAGCGCTTGCGACGCCGCCGTGTCGAAGGCGATGGTCCGTGTCTTCTGGCCCGCCGAGTTGTAGAGGACCTCGGTCACGAACCCGTCCGGATCCAGCGTGCCGATCAGGCGCTGGTCGCCGTCATAGAAGTTGCGCGTCGTGCGATCGGAGCCCGACGCCGTCGGCAGCACCTGGGTGGTCGGCGGCGTCGTCTTGAACGTCGTCAGCTGCGCCGAGGTGAGCAGGTTCGCATAGTGGGTGGTCGAGACGAGGTTCGAGGCCTTGTCGTAGGCGTAGGCGCCGACCGCGCCGAGCCCGTCGATGGTCTCGATCAGCCGATGGGCGGTGTCGTAGACCGACCAGGCGTAGCGGTCCGCGCCGGCGGCGGCCGGCCGCACCGTGGCGACGGCGATCGGGCTCGTGACGCCGGCGTTGGTCAGCGTCGTCAGCTGGGCCGAGGTCAGCGCCGTCGCGTAGCTGATGGTCTCGTTGACCTGGTTGGCGGCGTTGTAGCGGTACTCGGTGAGGTCCCCGAGCGCATCGACGTCCGCCGTCTTCCGGCCCAGCGTGTCGTAGAGGTAGTAGGTGTTGGCGCCCTTCGGGTCCGTCACCATCATCAGACGCCCGTCGGCGTCGTACTTGTAACTGGTGGTCTCGTCGCTGCCGGCCGTCGTGGTGACGTCCGCGGCGACGGCGGTGAAGGTCGGCGTCAGCCCCAGCGCGGTGAGCTGAGCAGCCGTGAGCTGATGGGCGTAGACGGTGACTGAGGTGACCTCGCCGGCCTTATCGCGAGAGGTCAGCGTGACGGTTCCCGCGTCGTTGATCGCGTAGGATGAGGCGGACGTCAGGCTGTAGGCGTAGAGCGTCGTGGCGCCGTCGAGGTCCGTCGTCGAGGTCACGCGGCCGAACCCGTCGTACGCAGTGACGGCCCCGGCGGAATTGGTCGGCAGGCGCTGGAGGCTATTGAAGACATAGGCCGTCGTCGCGGCCTGGGGCTTATCGACCAGCAGCTGCCCCGAGGGGCCGTAGGTGTAGTTCGTGACGCTGTTCTCGGTCGTCGAGCTGGCGCCGGCGCCGGTCGTGGTGTCCGCGCCGTAGGTAGTCACCGAGGCGACGTCGCCGCGGATGTCGTAGGTGGTGTCGATGCGCTTGGTGTTCTGCAGGTCGGCCAGGCCGCCCGCCCACGTCGTCATGGTGGTGAGCGACGGCGGGCTGGAGGCCGAGTAGCCCGCCGTGTTGAAGGTGTCGTTGGTGTACTGGATGACGCTGGTCACCTCGCCGGGCGAGGCGCCGTAGAGATACTGCGACACCACCCCCTGCTGAGTGACGGTGAAGCGCAGGTTGTTGCTGGCGTCGTAGACGTCGTAGCTCGTGTCGGTGACGCCCGTCGCCGGCGACAGCGTCGTCGTCAGCAGCTGATTGAGCGAGCCGTAGGTCCAGCTGATCGCATCGCCGGCTGCGTCGGTCTGGCTGAGACGGTCGCCGCTCGAGTTGTAGGTGTAGTTGACGATCGTGTTGTCGGGCGCGGTGATCGAGCCGACGTTGAGGTTGGTCCAGCCGCCGAACTTGGTGATCTGATTGAGATCGGCGCCCGAGCCGTCGGAGACGTCGCCGTTCAGCTGCGTGAGCAGGCCCACGGTTCCGGTCGTGGTGTAGCTGAGCTCGCTCTCGATCCCCAGCGGGTCGGTGACGTACTCGGCGCCCGAACCGTAGTTGTTGCTGAAGGTCGTCGTGCGGGTGACGCCGCTGGCGACCGTCTGGGTGATCGTCTGGACCGTGTTGGCGCCGCTGAAGTAGCCGATCGTCAGGCTCGAGCCGTCCGAGCCGGTGATCGAGGTGATCAGGTTGCTGGTCGTGCTCTGATAGCCGTACGTGGTCGTGAACTTGTTGCCGTCGGCGACGGAGTTGTCGGTCGGCGACAGGTCGATGGTGACGGTCGAAAGCCGGCCCTGGGCGTCGTAGCCGTAGTACTCCTGGGTGAGGGTCTTCTGCGTCGCGCTGGGGATGTCCCAGTAGCTCGTCGAGACCGACGTCAGCTGATTGGAACCGTTGTAGGTGAAGCTGGTGGTGTCCTGACGCCCGCCGCTGTCGGTCGTTGTGATGCTGGTGAGCTGGGCGCCGGTGTAGGTGTAGGTGAGCTTGTTGCCGTCGAGGTCGGTGGCGAACATGATCCGCCCGCCGTTCGCCCAGTCGTAGGTCTCGGTGGCCTGCGTGGCGCCGTCCGTCCAGGTCCAGCGGTTCGTGCCGGAGCTGTAGGTGAGCGTGTCGGTGGCGCCGCCGTTTTCGTAGCCGATGTAGGCGCCCGCGTACTGGCCGCTCGTCTGATAGGTGTAGACGACCTGCGAGCCGTCCGCCGCCGTGCGGGTGATCGTGCTGCCGGCGGTGTTGACCGTGCCCGTGAGGCTGCCGACGTTACGCTGGTAGCCGCCCATCCAGCTGGCGCCGCTCGCGCCCAGCGCGGCCGTGTACGTGCCCTGGCTGTTATAGGCCTCGGAGACAACGTCGTTGGGTCCGATCCCGGCGAGGATCTGGTCGGTGCGCAGGATGACCAGGTCGCCGTTGACGGCGTTGACGTAGACGTCGTCCGGCCCCTCGCCGAACCCGGGACTTCCAAGCAGCCCGTTGGCGCCGAGGAGGTTCGCCGAGCTGCGCTCCAGCCCGAGACCTACGCCGGTTACGACGCCAACCATGAACCCCTCCGACTTCAGCAGGCGGCTGTCGCTCCCCTGCAAAGGTCCAGATCGGGAAAATCCGCGAGACCGTTAGCCCGCGACCGCATTTTCTTCGTCGAAAGTCGCGTCGACCGGACGATGAGCGCGATCAGACGCCAGGGGAGGTGCGCCGCCGGGGCGTTTGAGGCAGGATGGTCCGCCTCCGCGAGGGCGCCGAAGAGGGGCGAGGATGGACCCGATCTCGAACGTCGACCAGATCGTGCTGCTGCTGCGCCAGCGGCTCACGGAGCGGGAGCGCGCCGCCGGCGTCCGCGGCGAGCGCAAGGCCGGCGTCGAGCCGGCGGCCCAATCGGTCGACGCGCTGCGGGCCCTGGCGGCGGTCGAGAACGTGGACGAGCGCCAACTCAGGCGCGCCCTGATCCAGAACATCCTCTCCGAGCAGTTCGGCGCAGAAATGATCAACGACGCGCGCTTTCAGCAGGTGGTCGACAGGGTGACCGAGACCATCGAGGGCGAGGCCGACGCCGCCAGACTGCTCGGCCGCGTCACCCGCGAACTGCGCGCCGCCGCCCGCTAACTCCGCCGTCAGCGCGCCGGCTTGCGCATCGCAAGACTGAGCGAGGCCATCGCCTGGGCGATCGTGCGGCCGCCGGCCCCTATCCTGGTGTTCAGGGCGATGTCCCGCACCCGCTCGGCCGTCTTCACATCGCCCCGTCCGGCCAGCATCAGCACCTTGGCGAGCGCGGCCGAGAAGCAGTTCCGGTCCAGGCGCAGGGCGACCTCGGTGCGCCGCTCGGCGCTCTCCAACTGGCCGGCCATCACATCCAGGACGGCGAGGCCGCCGTGGATCTCGGCGAAGGTGTCGTCGATGGCGAGCGCGGTCTCGAACCGGGCGCGGCTCGTCGCGTAGTCGCCCATGATGAAGTAGGCCCAGCCGGCGGCGACCCACGAGCCGAGGTGCCGTTCGAACAGCTCGGCGGCCTGGTCGATCGCGCGCGCCGCCTCGGCCCGCTCGCCCTTCGCCATCAGGCCGAGACCCTTGCCCAGCAGCGCGCGTGCGTCGCGCGGAGCGGCCGCCAGCGCCCGGTCGAAGAGCGCGATCGAACTCATCGACCCGGTCGTCGTTGAGGCTGATTAGGCCGCGCGCCGCCAGCCCGTCGTGCTGATCGCCCGCCCGCCGCGCATAGTCGCGCGCCAACTCGAGGTCCTCGGCGTCGATCGCCACGGCGGCCAGGGCGCCCATGAGCTCGGCGTCGGTCGGATAGCGATCGGCGAGCATCCGTCCGACCGCGAGCGCATCGTCCAGTCGGCCTAGGTGATGGAGCGCCTGGATGCGGAGCTGCGGTGCGCGCGGCGCCGCATCCATGGTGGCGTCGTCGAGCAGCGCCTCGACCTCCGTCCAATCCTGCAGCATCGCCTTCGACCAGGCCAGATTGAAGCGCAGCTGCGGGTCGGCGGGGTTGGCGGCGAGCAGGCCCTCGAAGATCGCCTGGGCGTCTTCGTAGCGCTGCATGTCGATGGCCACCAGGCCGCCGAGGTTCACCAACGGCGCCGGCAGCGGCTCGATCCGGTCATAGCGCGCAAGGAGCTCGGCCGCCTGGGCCGGTTCGCCGGCGTCGACGGCGGCCTGGGCGGCGTCCGCGATCAGCCGCAGGTTTTGCGGGTCGTGCTCGATGAACCCCAGCAGCCGCTGCAGTCGCGACTTCAGGGGCGACGATGCAATGGCTTCCGGCATGCACTCCCCGAGACGCTGGGCGCGCGGCCCCGCCGCTCGCACGCGCCGTTCAACCTAGCCGCGCGCAGTCGGCGCGGCAACCGAGCGGCCGCACGCGTTCGGCCGCAGATTTTTCGCAAGTGAAATCCGCGGCTTGTCAGATTGCCAGCGTTAACCTTGGCGCGGACGCTAAACCTCGCCCGGATTTTGCCGATCAACACCCCTAAGGAGCGGGAGCCTTCAGGCGAGCCCTCTCCGGAACGTCATCGGGGGAAGGCCAGCCATGGTCGCCATCGTCACCGGCGTCGGACTGGGGCTCGAGCGCAGCTCGGCTTCGGTGCTCGGCGCCAACGGCGTGATCGGAACGCCGATGCAGGGCGACGGCGCGGACGAGGTTTCGGTCAACGCGGCCACCGGCAACCTGATCGACCTGCGCACCGACCAGATCCTGACCGGGATCGGGCCGAACGACGTCATCGCGGACGCCTACAACAGCCTGGGCGCCTACAACCCCGGACTAGGCGTCAGCGACGGTTGGATGGGCGCCTACCAGCGCTCGGTGTCGGGCCTGACCGGCACGGTCAACACGGCCGGCAGCACCATCACCCGCGCCGCGGCCGACGGCTCGAAGGTCGTCTACGCCTACCAGACTACCGGTCAGTACGCAGGTCTCTATCTCGCCAACGAGGACGGCGGCGCCTACGACACCCTGTCGTTCAGCGCCAGCGCCAACCAATGGACCTGGACCGACGGCGCCAGCCAGCTGACCGAGGTCTACGACGCCGCCAACGGCGGACGGATCCTCACGAGCACCGACACGAACGGCAACGCCGTCTCCTACCACTACAGCGGCGCTCTGCTGAGCAGCGTCACCACCCAGGACAGCGGCGGCCACCAGGACACCACCACCTTCGCGTACAATGGGTCCAATCAGCTCACATCGATCCAGACCAGCTACTGGAACATCCAGGCCGGCGCGCAGCAGACGCTGACCCAGATCTACTACGCCTACGACGCGCAGGGCCGGCTCTCGAGCGTGACGACCGATCTGTCGCCGACGGACAACTCGACCGCCGACGGCAACACCTACACTACGACGTATGGCTACCAGAGCTCGACCAGCAGTCTGGTCACCTCGATCACGCAATCGGACGGGTCGAGCCTCACCATCGCCTACGATGGATCGAGCCGGGTCTCGTCGCTCACCCAGACCGTCGCCAGCGGCGTTTCGCGCACGATGACGTTCAACTACAGCGTGGCCGGCCAGACCACGGTCACCGACCCGCTCGGCAACGCCACGACGCTCGCCTATGACGGCAATGGCGACCTGACCAGGCTCACCGCGCCGCCGCCGGTCACGGGTCAGAGCGCGCTGGTCTCGACCTTCGCCTACAACTCCATGGGCGACGTGACGTCCGTCACCGCGCCGGACGGAGCCGCGACCACCTACACCTACGACGCCAGCGGCAACCGTCTTTCCGCCGCCGATGCGGCCGGCAACACCACCACCTGGACCTATGGCGCCGGAAATCAGGTGCTGACCAAGACGGAGTACCTGGTTCCCAAGCAGGGCGCGAACGGGCCGTCCAGCCCGCTGACCACCTATTACGTCTACGACGCCAACAACAATCTGAACTACACGGTCACCTCGCTGGGCGAGGTGACGCAGTACCAGTACAACGCCTATGGCGAGCAGACTTCGGTCATTCAGTACACGAACGATACGTACGTCGGCGCCAATGGCGTCACTGCGCCGCCGGCGCCGATCACCGCGGCGTCCAGCCAGACCATCACCTCGAGCACGGTCGCCAACCCGATCTCGCTGGCCCTGTCCGGCGGCGCGGCGACCAGCATCACGATCGTCTCCGGCCCATCGCACGGCACGCTCAGCGTCAACGGACCGATCGTCACCTACACGCCGACGGCTGGCTACGCCGGCGCGGACAGCTTCACCTACACGGCCAGCAACGCCGGAGGCGCGTCGGCGGTCGCGACCGCCTCGCTGACCGTGGCCGCGAACGCCGGCACGCCGCCTGCGCCGGTCGCGACCGCTTCGGCGCAGTCCGTGTTCGCCGGCTCCAGCAACGACCCGATCGCGCTGAGCCTGTCAGGCGGCGCCGCCGCCTCGATCACAATCACCGCCAACCCCGCGCACGGTACGGTCAGCGTGAGCGGGACGTCGGTCACCTACACGCCGACCTCAGGCTACACGGGGTCGGACAGCTTCACCTACACCGCCACCAACGCCGGCGGCACGTCGTCCGGCGCCACCGTCTCGCTGACGGTGGCGACACCGATCCTCGGTGCGCCGCCCGCGCCCATCGCGGCGGCGTCGAGCCAGACCGTCGCGGCCGGCTCCTCCAGCGACCCGATCGCGCTCTCCCTCTCCGGCGGCGCGGCGGCCTCGATCACCATCACCGCGAACCCGGCGCACGGGACCGTCAGCGTCAGCGGCGCCGCGGTCACCTATACGCCCACCGCCGGCTACACCGGCGCCGACAGCTTCACCTACACGGCCGCCAATACCGGCGGCACGTCGTCTGCGGCGACTGTGTCGCTCACCGTTGCGACGCCGAGCAGCGGCGCGCCGCCCGCGCCCGTCGCGGCGGCGTCGAGCCAGACGGTCGCCGCCGGGTCGACGAGCGATCCGATCGCGCTCAAGCTTTCCGGCGGCGCGGCGGCGTCGATCTCCATCACGACCAACCCGACCCACGGGACGGTGAGCGTCAGCGGGACCTCGGTCACCTACACGCCGACCGCCGGCTACACCGGCGCCGACAGCTTTACGTACACGGCGACCAACGCGGGCGGGACATCGTCGGCCGCCACCGTGTCGCTCACGGTCGCCGTCGCCAGCAGCGGCGCGCCGCCGGCGCCCGTTGCGGCTGCCTCCAGCGAGACGGTGTTCTCGGGCTCGAGCAACGACCCGATCGCGCTCAGCCTGTCGGGTGGCAAGGCGGCGAGCATCGCCATCACCGCGAACCCGACGCATGGAACCGTCAGCGTCAGCGGGACCTCGGTCACCTACACGCCGACAGCCGGCTACACGGGCGCCGACAGCTTCACCTATACCGCGACCAACGCCGGCGGCACGTCGGCGGCGGCCACCGTCTCGCTCACCGTCGCGACGCCCACCAGCGGCGCGCCGCCGGCCCCCGTCGCCGCGGCGTCCAGCCAGACCGTCGCTGCGGGGTCCAGCAGCGATCCCATTGCGCTGAGCCTCTCCGGCGGCGCCGCCGCCTCGATCACAATCACCGCCAACCCCGCGCACGGTACGGTCAGCGTGAGCGGGACGTCGGTCACCTACACGCCGACCTCGGGCTACACGGGGTCGGACAGCTTCACCTACACCGCCACCAACGCCGGCGGCACGTCGTCCGGCGCCACCGTCTCGCTGACGGTGGCCAACTTCGGAACGGGCGCGGAAATCAACCCGGTCGGGTGGGCGGCATCGTCGAACTACCTGAGCGAATTCTCCGGGCTCACCGACGCCGGAATGAGCGACGGCGTCTTCAACACCGCCGCGTCGGGCTGGGCAACCAGCGCGGACGCCACCGCCTACATCTCGACCGACCTCGGCGCGTCCCAGGCGATCAACTACATCCGCATCGCCGACTACACGACCACCGCCTGCATCCCGAGCGGTCCCACCACCCTGAACGGGGCGACGGTCCAGTACTCCTCCGACAACGTGAACTGGACGACGCTCACCACGGTGAGCGGCGTGACCGACGGCGCCTACACCCAGGTCAACTTCGGGGGCGTCTCGGCGCGCTACATCAGGCTGACGAGGCCGAGCGCCAGCATCAGCCTCGGCGACTTCCTGATCTTTGGCGCGCTCGCCGTTCCGACGGCGAATGCGGTGAGCACGGCCGTCGCCAACAGCTCGTCCAACAATCCGGTGGTGCTCAACATCACCGGCCTGCCGACCAGCGTCGCGGTGGCGAGCGGGCCGGCGCACGGCACGGTGAGCGTCTCCGGCACGACCATCACCTATACGCCGACCGCCGGTTACACCGGATCGGACAGCTTCACCTACACGGCCACCAACGCCGCCGGCACGTCCGCGGCGGCGACGGCCAGCATCACGGTCAACGCGGCGCTCGTGGCGCCGACCGCCAGCGCGGTCAGCACGTCCGTCGCCTACGGTTCGTCCAGCAATCCGGTGGTGCTCAACACGAGCGGTCAGGTGACCAGCGTGGCGCTGGTCGGCGCCCCGAGCCATGGCACGGCCGTCGTCAGCGGGACCACGATCACCTACACGCCGACCTCCGGCTACGTCGGCCCCGACAGCTTCACCTACACGGCCACCAACGCGAAAGGCACGTCGGCCGCGGCCACCGCCAGCATCACGGTCAATGCGCCGGTCGCCGCGCCGGTGGCCAACGCGGTGAGCACGGCCGTCGCCTACAATTCCACCAACGATCCGGTGGTGCTGAACATCACCGGCGCGCCGACCAGCGTCGCGGCGGCGAGCGGGCCAAGTCACGGCACGGTGTCGGTTTCCGGCACGACGATCACCTACACGCCGACCGCAGGCTACGCCGGGGCCGACAGCTTCACCTACACCGCCACCAACGCCGCCGGCACGTCGGCCGCCGCCACAGCCAGCGTCACCGTCAACAACCCGGTCGCCGCGCCCGTCGCCAACGCGGTCAGCACGGCCGTCGCCTACAATTCCACCAACGATCCGGTGGTGCTGAACATCACCGGCGCGCCGACCAGCGTCGCGGTGGCGAGTGGTCCGACGCACGGAACCGTGAGCGTCTCCGGCACGACCATCACCTACACGCCGACCGCCGGCTACAGCGGATCGGACAGCTTCACCTACACGGCCACCAACGCCGCCGGCGCGTCGGCCGCGGCGACGGCCAGCGTCACGGTCAACGCCCAACTGGCCCCGCCGGTCGCCAACGCGGTCAGCGCCGCGGTCGCCTACGGCTCGAGCAACAATCCGATCGTTCTGAACATCACCGGGCAGGTGACCAGCGTGGCTGTGCCGAGCGGGCCCAGCCATGGCGCGGTGAGCGTTTCCGGCACGACCATCACCTACACCCCGTCCGCCACCTACAGCGGCGCCGACAGCTTCACCTACACCGCCACCAACGCCGACGGCACGTCGGCGGCCGCGACCGCCAGCATCACCGTCAACGCGACGCTGGTCACCAGCGCGCCGGTCGCCAACAACGTGACGGCCGCGGTGGCCTACAACTCGGTCGCCGATCCGATCATCCTCAACGTCACCGGCCAGGTGGCGAGCGTGGCGGTGGCGAGCGGGCCGGCGCACGGAACGGTGAGCGTCAACGGGACCTCGATCACCTATACGCCGACCGCCGGCTACAGCGGCGCCGACAGCTTCACCTACACCGCCACCAACGCGAGGGGCACGTCCGCCGCCGCCACCGTCAGCCTGACGGTCAACGCCAATGCGCCGCCGAACATCCTGCAGCTCGCCGCCTGGGTCGCCGGGCTCGCCGACCTCGCCAACACCAAGCGCATCGACACCACCTACGACTTCCGCGGCAACGTCGCGACGGTGACGTCGTACGGATCTGACACCAGCACCGGCGCCGGCAATACGTCCGCCACCACCGAGATCAGCAAGACGACCTACGTCTACAGCCCCTCGGGCCAGCTGCTGATGAGCCTGCCGGCGGCCGCGGCGAGCGCCTACTCCTACCAGGGGACCCAGCGGCTGCCGACCGACCCCACCGGCGCGGTCTACGCTTACGACGGGCTCGGCCGCCTGATCTCGACCACCGACCTCACCGGCGCGAGCACCACCATCGCTTTCAGCGCCGCCACCACCACGTCCACCGTCACGCTGGCCAGCGGCCTCGTCACGACATCGACCTTCGACAAGGCCGGCGAACTGATCACGCAAACGCGGTCGGGGCCTGGCGTCACGGCCGCCACCACCACCTATGCGTACGACGCCGATGGCCGGCTGATGAAGGTCACCGACCCGACCGGCCTCACCACCTACTACCTCTACGACAACGACAGCCGCCGCACCGCCGAGATCCTGCCCGACGGTTCGATCACCGAATACGACTACAATGCCGCGAGCCTCGTCGCCGACACGATCACCTACGCGACGCGTCTCAGCGCCGCACAACTTTCGACGCTGGCGTCGGCCACGCCGACGACCCCGGTTGCGCTGGCGAGCGTTCGGCCCACCGCCAACGCCGCCGATCGCTGGACGTTCGACATCTACGACAGCGCGCACCGGCTGATCGAGACGATCGATCCCTCCGGCGCGGTGGTCGTGTACGCCTACGACGGCGCGTCGAACCTCGTCTCGACCACGGCCTACGCGAACCTGCTCTCCGCCGCGACGCTGACGACGCTGCACACGACGGCCCCGACGACGCTCACCCTGCCGACCGCCTCGCCAAGCCTGGATCGGGTGACGCGGTATTTCTACGACGCCGACAACCGTCTGGTCGGCGAACTGGACGCCGACGGCTTCCTGACCCAGACGCAGTACGATGACGCCGGGCAGAAGGTGCAGACGATCGCCTTCGCCAACGCGGCGGCCCAGGCGTTGTGGGCGAGCGGGACGTTCGCCCAGTTGCTCGCCAGTGTCGGGACCAATAACTCGGCTACCGAGGGCGATATCCACACCTGGTACGTCTACGACAGCCGGGGCTTGCTGCGCGGCGTGGTGGACGGCGACGGCGACGTCATCCAGTACCACTACACCCCGCTCGGCGATGTCGATCAGCAGATCACCGGCCAGCAGCTCAGCGTCTCGAGCCTGCTGACGACACCGCCGACCCTGGCGACGCTCACCGGCCTTTCGACCAGCGGGTCGTCGGTCGACATCACCAACTACACCTACGACCTGAACGGGCATGTGCTGACGGCGGTCCAGACGCTGGCGAGCGGGACCGCGACGACGACCTACGCCTACAACAACGTCGGCCAGCTCACGAGCGAGACTCAGGATTCCGGCGCCGCGGACGCCCGCACCGAGAGCTGGACCTACAACGTGCTCGGGCAGGTCACGCAGACGACTTCAGGAAACAGCGGCGCCACGACCTACGCCTACGATGCGGCCGGGCGGATGGTCTCCAAGACCGACGCCATGAACAACCGCACGCTGTACTACTACGACGCCGACGGCCGCCTCATCTACCAGGTCGACGCCGCTGGCGATGTCGCGGCGTACACGTATGACGCCTTCGGCGAGCGGACCGACGCCGTCACCTACGCCACGGCGATCCCGGCGGCGACGCTCGCAACACTTGTCGGCGGGTTCGTCACCACCGCCCTCACCAACGCAGTCGCCGCCCTGACCGGCCCGGCCGACACGCACGTCGACTACACGGTCACCGGCGCGGTGGCCGACGCGGTCGATCCGCTCGGCGCGCGCACGACCTTCGCCTACGACGCCTTCGGCGACGTGGTCAGCCAGACCACCCAACTCACCTCGAGCGTCAGCACGACGACCACCAGCGCCTACAACGGCGTCGGCCTGCTCACCAGCCGGACCAGTAACTCGGGCGGCCTCGCGCTCACAACCACCTACCAGTACGACGCCTTCGGTCGCGCGACGTTGATCACCGATCCCAATGGCGTCGTGCGGCAGACCGTCTACGACCAGGCCGGACGCACGATCCAGACGATCGTCGATCCGGGCGGCGCCGGCCACCTGAACCTCGTCACCGCCTACACGTACGACGCCAACGGCAACGTGCTCAGCATGACCGATCCGACCGGCGCGGTGACCACCTACGCCTACACCCAGTTCGATCGGACGATCACCGTGACGACGCCGCTCGGCATCGTCATCAGCACGCAGAGGAACGCCTGGGGGCAGGTCGCTTCGGTCACCGACGGCTTGGGCCGGGTGACCAGCTACGCCTATGACGCCGACGGCAATCTCACCAGGACGACCGACGCGGCCGGCGACGTCACCAACCGGGCCTACGACCTCGACGACCGGCTGACGAGCGTCACCGATCCGCGCGGGATCGTCACGAGCTACGCCTACGACGCGGCCAGCCGGCTGCTGACCCAGACCGTCGATCCCACCGGCCTCAACCTGAGGACCACCTACGCCTACGACGCGCGCAGCGAGGCGATCAGCATCACCGACCCGGCGGGCATCGTCACGACGGTGTCCTACGACCTCGACGGCCATCGCACACAGGTGATCACCAACTCCGGTTCCGGCCACCTGAACCTGACCACCACCTACGCCTACGACCTCGGCGGACGGATGGTGACGCTGACGCAGGCGGCAGGAACGTCGGCGCAACGGGTCACCAACTACGTCTACGACAACGCCGGTCGCCTTACGCAGAGCGTGGTCAATCCGGGCGGCCTCGCGCTGACGACGTCCTTCGCCTACGACAAGGACGGCAACCTCGTCGCCAAGACCGACGCCGCCGGCCATATGACGCGCTACGTCTTCGACGCCGACGGCCGGCAACTCTACTCGGTCGACGCGCTCGGGGACGTGACGCAGATCGGCTACGACGCCGACGGCCGCGTCGTCAGTGTCCATCAGTTCGCAAACCAGGTGGCTGCTGCGACCCTCAGCGGCTGGCCCGCGCAGGTCACCGCCGCCCAGGTGGCGGCCGCCGTCTCCAGCGCGGCCAGCGACGAAACCACCAACTACGTCTACGACGCCAACGGCCGGCTCACCTATACGCTCGACGCAAACCTGCGCGTCACCGAGTACGACTACGACGCCTCCAACGACCTGACGCAGAAGATCGAGTACGCCGGCAGCATCACCGCCGCGGGCAGCTACAGCGTCTCGTACGTGCAGGGCCAGATCACGACGCTGGGCCTGGCGGGCCTCAGCGGCAACCGCACCAGCCGCTATGCCTACAATTCGTTGGGCCGCGAGGTGTTCTGCATCGACGCAGCGGGTCAGGTGACCTCGTACGCCTACGACGCGGCCGGCAACAAGGTGAAGACCGACCAGTTCGCGGTCGCCTACACCACCGCCGGCGTTCCCAGCCTCGCCACGATGCAGACCTGGGCGAGCGCCAACGCCAACGCCAAGGACCGCATCACCCGCGCGCTCTACGACGACGCCGGCCGCGTGGCTTACACCGTGGACGCGGACGGCTACGTCACCGGCTATGCCAACAACGCCGACAGCAATGTCACGGCCCAGACGCGGTACGCCGCCGCCTACGCGGTCACCGACAGCACGACCGCCGCCGCGCTGGCGACGCTGATCGGCTCGCCCTCGGGCTCGCAGCTCACCAGCTACGGCTACGACACGGCCGGACGCCTGACCTCGATCACCGACCCGCTCGGCATCGTCACAGCGCTCACGCTCGATGCGATGGGCCAGGTCACCGACAGCGTGCTGGCTTCGGGCACGTCCGACGCGGCCGACACCCATTCCGTCTACGACGCCGCCGGGCGTGTCTCCAGCAAGACGCTCGCCTACGGCCAGAGCGAGGCCGCCACCACCAACTACACCTACGACGGCATGGGCCGCGCCCTCACCGTCAAGGACGGCAACGGCTACACGACCACCTACACCTACGACGCCAACGGCCGCGTGCTGACGACGACCGATCCGCTCGGGGCCGTGACCACTAACCACTACAACGCGTTCGGCAACCTCACCGAGACCACCGATGCGCGCGGATACTCGGGATTCTTCTACTACGACCTGCTCAACCGGCTGATCCTGCAGGTCGATCCGGACGGCTACGCGACGGCGACCACCTATACGATCGGCAACCAGGTCGCCTCGGTGACGCGCTATCACCTGCTGACGACCGGCACGCCGACCACCACCACGCCGCCGACCGTCAACACCTCGAGCGCCGACGAGCTCACCAGCGTTCACGCGCGACAAGGACGACCGGCTGACCGGCGAGACCGACGCGCAGGGCGGGACGCAGTCGTGGACGCTGGACGCATTCGGCGACCAACTGACCGCCACAAACCAGCTGGGCGGAACCACCACCTACGCCTACAACGGCCGTGGGCTGATGATCTCGTCGACGCTGCCGATCACCTCGATCACGGCGAGCGGAACCACCGAGGCGACCAGCGTCACCACCACCTACGCCTACGACGGGTTCGGCAATCGCACCCAGATGGTCGAGGCTTCGGGGCTGACCGAGCAACGCACCACCAGCTACGCCTACGACCTCGACAACCGGCTGGTCACCACCGTGGCGGACCCCGGCTCGGGCCACCTGAACCTCACGACGACCAACACCTACGACCGGCGGGACAACCTGATCGAGACCGTCGATCCGGACGGGAACAAGACGTTCTACTACTACGACCACCGCGACGACCGCGTAGCACTGGTGAATGCGCTCGGCGCGCTGGTCGCCTGGAGCTATGACCTGGTCGGCAACAAGACGAGCCAGGTCCAGTACGGCTCGTTCCTGACATCGCTGCCCACGAGCCCCGGCGGCGCGCCACCGAGCCCGGTCAATCCGACCATCTACCGGCAGATCACCTACGCCTACGACAAGGACAACCGGCTGACGTCGACGACCGCGGTGTCGACCAGCAGCAACGCCATCTACACCGGCGCCTACAACGGCTCGAGCTACCAGGTCTCGGCCAGCCCGGTGAACATCACGACCCAGATCTTCTATGACGCCGACGGCAACGCCTGGAAGTCCGTCGACGGCAACGGTCAGGCGACCTACTTCTTCTACGACGCGCTGGGGCGGAAGGTCGCCCAGGTCGATCCGCTCGGCTATCTGACGACCTACGCGCTCGATCAGGACGGCAACGTCGTCACCGAGACGCAGTACGCCACGGCGCTGGGCGCCGGCTTCGCCTCGGGCTTCTCGGCGGCGACCGACAGTGCGCCGCCGACCGGCACGTCCAACGCCGCCGACCGCATCACGCAGTTCACCTACGACAAGGACGGGCGGCGGCTCACCGAGAGCCGGCTGAACGTCGCCTACGCCACCGTCTCCAGCGGCGGCGGGCTGGGCACGGGCACGGGCACGGCCACGATCACCTACGGCTACAACGCCCTCGGCGAGGTGACGTCGCAGAGGCAGGCGACCGGCGACACCATCACCTACGTCTACGACAGCGAAGGGCGCCAGACGAGCTTCACGACGGCGAGCTACGCCGACGGCATCACGCCCTCCACGACCGATACGCCTCAGACCATCTACTACTACGACGGCCTCGGCGATCTCACCCGGTCGACGGTGGGCAACGTCGGCGCGCCGGTCGGGCAGGACCGCGTGACGACCTACACGTACGGCGCGGCCGGGCGCCTGGCGTCGATGACCGACCCGACCGGGTTCGCGCAGAGCTACGCCTACGACGCCGACGGAAACCTGCTGACCGACAGCTACCTGCGTGCGACGTCGAGCGGGTCGAACATCAGCGAAGAGCGCGTCTCGCAGTATGACGCGCTGGGTCGCGTGGTGTCCCAGAACGCGGCCGACTGGAACGGCTCGGCGTGGGTGGCCGGCGACGCCTCGCAGACCCAGTACGACGCCTACGGCGAAGTCAGCGCCAAGGGCGTCAACGGCCTCTTCTTCGAGACCATGACGTACGACGGGGCCGGGCGGCTGGTCTCCAGCAACGCCAACAACGGCGCGACACAGTTCTTCGTCTACGACGCCGATGGCAACCAGACGCTGCAGATCTCGCCGGCCGGTTCTAGCGCGGTCAGCCTCGCCGGCGACACGCTGAGCCAGGCGATCTCGGCGATCACGGTCGGCGGCGTGGTGGCCGGCGCCTACGTCACGGGCCTCGACGCCACGATCACGACTTACGACGCGCGCGACGAGGCGACGTCCACCATCCTGCCCTTCCGGCAGCTGACCAGCAGCACCACCAGCACGCTGACCAGCAGCTCGACCTACGACGCCTTCGGCGACGTGGTGGGCCAGACCAACGCGATCGGTTCGCACACCAGCTTCACGTTCAACACGCTGGGCGACCAGACCTCGGTGGTGGAGGCCGCGGTCAGCTACACCGACAACACCGGCGTCATCCACACCGGGGTCACGCCCACCACCTATGCCTACTACGACCTCAGCGGGCGCCAGGTGGCGAGCCAGGACGCCAACGGCAACCTGATCACCGACATCCTGCTGGCGGGCAGCGGCTACAACGGCCAGGCGGCGCAGATCGCCCAGCAATTCCACCCGGACGGCGGCGTCGTCACCTACGGCTACGATGTCTTCGGCGACCAGACCGAGATCAGCCTGAAGATCAGCAGCGCGCTGACCACGGTCGAGACGCGCGCCTACGACGGGGCGGGCCGCCTGGTGTCGGACACCCACCCGACGGTGGCTTCCACCGGAGTCGCGCTCACCAACTACTACGCCTACGACGGCCTCGGCGAGCGGCTGAAGCAGTGGAACTCCGAGCAGGGCTCGCTCGTCGTCTCGACCACCGACTACGACGACGAGGGGCGCGTCATCAGCACGGTGGACTACGCCGGGCATGCGGCCACGAACGGCTATGTCTGGTCGTCCAGCCTGTCGACGGCCGGCATGGGGACATTCGGCGGCTGGACGGAGAGCACGACCAACACGTCGGGGCTGCACGAGACCACCGTGACCGACGCGTTCGGTCGCGCCATCAACGGCGGCTCCGACTTCGGCGGCACCACCCACAGCTACGCCTACGACGCGGCCGGCGACCTGGTCAGCCACATCTCGAGCGTGGGCGAGAACCAGACCTATGCGTTCTTCAACACCGGCAGGGCCGCCAGCATCACCGTCGGGGCGACCACCGGCTTCGCGCCGACCTACACCCAGGCGACCTACGGCTACGACGGGCTCGGCGACACCGTCTCCGAGACGTCGACCTACTACTACCCGTCCGGCGGATGCCTGGGCGGCACGACGCTCAACATCTCCTACGAGAGCGAGACCGCAACCTACGACGCGCTGGGCCGCGTCGTCTCGATCACCGACGGCGGCAACGCCGGCGCGCAGGGGATCTCGATCGCCTACGAGTACGACCAGAACGGCAACGTCGTGCACGTGCTGTCCAACTACAAGACGGTGCCCGTCAGCGGCGGAACCGCCGCCAACGCCACCCAGGATCTCTGGTACGCCTACGACGCGATGAACCGCACGGTGATCAGCCAGGGCGAGTTGGTCAACGCGACGCGCGGCGCCGGCATCACCGGCGGTTACCAGGGCACGACGATCACCTACGACGACGCCGGCGAGCGGACCTCGGCCACCACGCTGTCGTTCGTGAGCAGCTGCCTGGGCGTCACCACCGACGACGTCCACACCGAGTACTACGGCTATACGGCCGACGGGTACCTCGCCACGGTGCAGATCGCCGACGCGCAGGTCACCGGCAACGGCTACGAGAACACCATCGCGGCGCAGAGCTCGGCCTACACGGCGGTCACCTACGCCAACGACGCGCTGGGCCGGCTGCTGCAGGAGAACGACTACTCGTCATCGGGCGTCATTTCACACAGCCGCTACAACATCGCCTACAACAACGACGGCCAGGTAACCTCCGATCAGAGCTATCAGACCCAGTCGAGCGGCGCGATCCTCTACGACACCAACACCTATTACTATAACGCGCCGACCTCGAACGGCGTCTGGGGCGGCATCTACGAGGGCGGCCAGCTCACCGGCCTGGCGACCACGTCCTACCTGATAGGGACGGGCGGCGGCCGCACCAACGAGCCGGGCACCTGGTACGCCTACAGCTTCATCTGGGGTCAGCTCTCCGAAGAGAGCCAGATCCAGTACGACCCCAACACCAACGGCAGCACCGTCTACACCACCACGCTGACGCACGACGCCAACGGCTACCTGACCAGCGCCAGCATCAACGACGGCCAGCCGCACACCGTCACCTACGTGGACAATGTCTCCGGTCAGGTGATGGATCGCACCGACAGCGCCGGTCCGATCAACGAATACTACTACCTCAACAACCGCGGCATCGGGTCGATCGGGAACACCGGGCCCAGCCAGACCACCTTCGCCACCGCCATCAGCCAGGCGATCAGCGGTCCCGCGACGCCCACGTCGACGGCCGACTTCGACCAGAACTACACCGAGCTCGACCCCACCAACGTCGACCCGACCGCCCAGTCCTACACGGTGCAGGCCGGCGACACGCTGCAGTCGATCGCGCAGACCCTCTGGGGGGATTCCAGCCTCTGGTACCTGATCGCCGACGACAACGGCCTCTCGGCCAGCTCGCCGCTGGCCGCGGGCCAGACGATCAACATCCCCAACGATGTGGCCAACATCGGCCACACCAGCTCGACCTTCAAGCCGTACAACGCCAACCAGGCGACCGGCTTCATCCTCCCCAACGCCGCCCCGCCGCCGCCGCATCATCACGGCGGTGGCTGCGGCGGGATCGCGGCGTTGATCGTCGCTGTCGTGGTCTTCGTGATCGCCCAGTTCATTCCGGGGGTTAACGCCGCAGTCGACAGCCTGCTCGACACCATCCTGGTGCCGAGCCCGCTGAGCGCCGGCGTGGCCGACGCCATCGAGCTCGGCGCTGACGCTTTCGTCGACGACGCGATCGGCCAAGGCGTCGCGATCGCGGTGGGGGCGCAGAAGGGCTTCAGTTTCACCGAGGCCGCACTGGCTGGCGTCGGCGCGGTCGTGGGCGCGGCGCTGCCGTCGATTCCGGGATTCAGCGCCATCGACAATGCCGCGGGCAACCTCGGCCAATCGATCGCCGGGGACGTCGGCGAGCGATTTGCGGTGGGCGCCGTCAACGGCGCGCTCGGCAGCGCCATCACCCAAGGCATCGGCGTGGCGACCGGCCTGCAGAAGAAGTTCGACTGGACGAGCGTCGCCACGGCGGGCGTCGAGAGCGGCGTCCAGGCCGCGTTCACGCCGCCGCCGGCAGAGCTGACCACCGGCCCGAATCGCGATGTCGACCTTCGACGGCGAATATGTACGCCGCCATACAACTTGAACCTGGACGATGCGCCCCTGGGCAACCAGGCGCTCGTTGGCGCCGCTGCCCTGATCGCCGGCGCGGCGACTTGCGTCGCTCGTATCTGGCCAGGACTTCGGCAGCAGCCTGCTCGAGGAGCTGCCCGTCCTGGCGTCGACGATCGGTAACGCCATCGCCGAAGGCTTCGAGAGCGTCCAGTCGGCCCTCGCCAGCCCGGGGGCGGGCGGCACAGACCAAACTTCCGACGGGAATGAGGACGTCGTCGTAACGGCGGCAGCCGGCGCAACAGGCGCCACGGGAGCGACGGGAGCCAGCGGTCCGACCGGCGCGACAGGCGCTGCCGGAGCGACGGGAGCGACCGGAGCCACAGGCGCGACCGGGGCGACGGCCGCCACCGGAGGCACGGGTGCGACCGGGGCCACAGGGCCCGCCCCTATTCCCGACGCACTCAAGGCCGAGATTGCTGCGTGGCAGGCCGCTGACAAAGCTGGCAACGCGTACGGTACGCTGGTCTTTCAGCAGTCCCAAGATCAAGGGGCTGTTAATACAGCGCAAGGCGCTGTGAAGGCCGACCAGGGTAGAATTCGACAATGACAACGAGAATCTAGAAATCGACGAACTCATGCTAGATTTGGATTCTCCAGATGATAAGACGCAAGTTGCGACAGATCAGAAGATATTCGACTCTGATCAGAAGGTTCTGAACAAAGATACCTCAACATTCAACAAGGATAGCACAACATTAGCCTCCGCGCAGTCGACGCTTGACGCGTTCAATGCAAAGAATGGCACCCTAATCACGCAGCTTGCACAAATAAATTCTGATTTGATCGCCTACGGTATAGGCAAGACCGTAACCTTTAACGCCGACTCGAAGAATCCAATTTCATATACCATTCGAGGGCCGAATCCCGATGGGGGTTATAGCTCGGCGCAGGACGCCGCTCAGGACGCGATCGCCCTATCGTTTTACATTACGTCGCTAACCGGCGATCCTTACGAGCGCGCCGGTCTCGTTCACAAGATCGGGCCGACTGACTTCACTTATGACATCAACGTCGGGACCTTCGCATCGAAGGACCAAACCCTGAACGGAATCCAATTGGTTCCGGGGCAGGAACTGGTCGCGATCCCTATGTCCAACGACGCTGTAGCGGTCTGGCACATACATCCGGATACGCCGATTATTATGGACAATGGCGAGGACAGTTCAATCAACCAAGGGTTCTCCCCGGGAGATATCGAAGGATATCTGAAAGAATTTAATGGGGCAACGATAAAGGTCAACGGCGTATCCACTGTCATTCCTCCCCACCCGGGATTTCTCTACTTTCTCGGTGGAGATAACGGAAAGTTCGTAGAATTGGCTGGCGGAAGTTCTCATCAAGTATTCCTGCAAGGCAAGGGATACTTCAGTCTGCCGCATATTACGGCTCACCAGTGAACCTATAGGAGCGATGTTTCTGTCACTCGGTGTAAAGCAGGCGGCCGTTGCTGGCTTGGCAAGCCTTTCGCTCCAGGCTTGTCAAATCGCTCCCGTCATGCTGACGACGCCTTACCAGGTCGACTACGTGGCCGCTCACCGAAGCTGATTTGGCGAGCAAGCGTATTGCGGTCGAGGGTTACCTATCCCGGTTCGACGGGTACTTCATCCTTGCGGGCGCATCGCCGACCGCGCAATCTAAGCTGGCGTGCCACTTTCCCGGTGGAACTGACGTTATCTGGACGCGAGCGTCGGGTGTTGCCGAGGCTTGGAAAGCCATCAAGCCGCCCGGCGACCGGATGGCGGAGTTTCTCAACGGGCGCCGACGTAGTCATCAGCGGCCGGCTCGAGACGCCAGAACGTATTCCGCTCAGCGATCTTGATCTCCCAAGCGTTCCTGCGGCCGCCCTTGCGGCCGCCTCACTGGGCTCCCTTAGCGCCGCTCGCGTCGTGAGGGTTTATGATGACACCTGCAGCGCACCGTGACGCCCATCGCGCGGGCGGTTTCCCTGGATCGGTTCGTGCCTCACCTCGCCCACGCCAACGCCCGGCTGTTCTTCCAGGACCTCGGCGCCGGCCCCGCGATCATCACGACGCATGGGGTGGCGGAAAGCCATCTCTACTGGGCGCTCCCAGGCGTCGCGGAGGCGCTCGTCGCGGCGGGGTATCGGGTGATCCTCACCGACATGCGGGGGCACGGGCGCTCGGTGGTCGACGGGGCGCCGGCGGGGTTCGATGTCGAGACGGTGGCGGGCGACATCGGGGCGCTGGCGGATCATCTGGGGCTGGAGCGGTTCCACCTCTTGACCCACGCCACCGGCGGCATGGCGGGCCTGCGCTATGCGATGGCGAACCACCCCCGCCTCCTCAGCCTGATGTCGACCAGTTCGGGCTCGGCGACCGTTCCCACCGACGGCGCGGCGATGGCGAGCGATCCGGCGGCGCGGTTCGACGCCTTCCTGGGCGAGGCGCATCCCGGATTGGGGCCGCTGTTCCGCGGCAAGGCCTGGATGCAGATCCTGGCCGGCGCGAGGGCCGGCGCGCGGCAGGACGTCTTCCTCAACAGCCTGCACCTGGCCGCCGATCCCGCTCAGGCCTGGGTCTGGTACGAGGCCTGCGCGCGGGGCGCCGGCGATCCCGACACGCTGGCCGACTTCATGGACGCCTTCTACACCGACCCCAATCCCTACATCGCGCGGCTGCGGGCCATCGCCTGCCCGACGCTGGTGCTGACCGGCGAGAACGACCGCATGTTCGTCAAGCCCTCCGAGCAGCTGGCGCGGGAGATTCCAGGCGCGCGGCTGGTCGTGTTCGAGGGCCGCGGCCACATGCTGGCGTTCGAGGACCCGCAGCGGCTGATCGCCGAGCTGCTCGGCTTCCTGGACAGCCTGCCGGCGCGAACAGAGAGTGCTAGCGCGCGTTGAGATTTGGCTGACGCGGGGTTGGCGATCAGGGGCGCGCTGCGCCCATAAAAACGGCCGCAGCGCGGGTTTTCTAGCGCGCGTCGCCAGAGGGGGCGCCAAGCAGGGATTTCCCCGCGTCGGCTGAAAGACGGTCGCTGCGGCGGCTTTTCAGCCTCCAGCGGCCGATTCCGATCGAACCCCACCCGCTCTAGTCGGCGACGTGGATCAGCATCTTGCCGCGGTTGGCGCCGGTGAAAAGGCCGATCAGACCTTCCGGCGCCCGCTCGATGCCCTCCAGGATGGTCTCCTGGTAGGCGATGCTCCCGTCCTTCAGCCAGCCGGTCATGTCGGCGGCGAAGGCGGCGGCCAGGTGCTGGAAGTCGGTCGTGACGAAGCCCTGCAGCCGCAAGCGGCCGTAGATCATCGCCGGCAGCGCGCACACCGGCGCTGCCTCGCCGTTGTAGGTCGAGATCATGCCGCACACCGCCACGCGCCCCTGCAGGTTCATCCGCGCCAGCGCCGCGTCGAGATGGTCGCCGCCGACGTTGTCGAAGTAGACGTCCAGCCCTTTCGGCGTCGCCGCCGCCAGCGCCTCGGCGATCGGCTGGGCGCGGTAGTTGATCGCGGCGTCGAGTCCCGCTTCGTCGAGCAGCCAGCGGACCTTGTCGGGCGAGCCGGTCGAGCCCACCACGTAACATCCCTTCAGCCGCGCGATCTGGGCCGCCACCGAGCCGACCGCGCCGGCGGCGGTGGAGACGAACACCTGCTCGCCGCCGCGCAAGGCCGCGATCTCCAGCAGGCCGCCGTAGGCCGTGAGCCCGGGCGCGCCCAGCGCATGCAGGTAGACGCTGAGCGGCAGCGCCGGGTCGCGGCGCAGCGGCGCCAGCCGCGCCGCGGGGGCGTTGAACAGCGTCTGGAACCCCGCCTCGTGCCGAACCAGGTCGCCTTCCTTCAGCCGTCCGCCGTGCGCCTTGACCACACGGCCGATGCCGCCGCCGACCAGGGGCGCGTCCAGCGGCTGAGCCTCGTCCAGCCGCGGCCGCATGTAGGGATCGACCGACATCAGCAACGTGCGCACTTGGACCTCGCCCGGCCCTGGGTCGGGCGTCGCAACCTCGACGACCGCGAAGTCGTCCCGCGCCGGCAGACCGCGCGGACGCGACGCCAGGCGCACCTGGCGAGCTGAGTTCGACAAGGCCGCCCCTCTCCTTCGTCAGCCGTGCTCGGACGCAGGCGATTGGCCCGCGCGTGGACTAGTCGCCCATCCGCGCTCACGGTACAACCTCCCGGGGTAGCCTTGAGTATCGGGGGGAGGCGGCCGAATGAGCTACAACGGCAAGCATCCGGCGCAACTCGGCGTCGAGCTGGACAACGTGCTGTCGGCGATCGGCGCCAAGGCCGGGCTGCCGGCGTTCAGCGTGGACGTCGACATCGCCGGCGCTCGCGTTTCGCGCGCCTACCGCGACTCGAACCGGCCCGTGAGCGGCGAGGAGCGGCCGGTGTTCGCGTCGGGCTGCCTGGTGGACATCTTTCTCGCGGTGATCTGCCTCGACCTCCACCATCGGCGCGGCCTCGACCTCGATACGCCGTTCGACGCGATCGTCCCGGAGTTCGCGCCGGAGGGGCCGGCGCCCGCTCCGGTCACCATCCGTCATCTGCTGACCCGCACCAGCGGCATCCAGGATCCCCGCACCATCGACGAGATGCGTCGGCCGGTCGAGTGGGACGCGATCGCGCCGAGGGTCCGCGCCGCCCCGCGGCTGTTCTCGCCGGGCGCAGTCTTCAACTACGGGGGCATCGACCGCAGCCTCATGGCGCAGGCGCTCGAAAGGTTTGCGGGGACATCCCTGCGGCGGCTTGCCAGGCAGATCATCATAGACCCGTCGAACATCCCGATCCGCGAGAACCAGTGGGGAGCGCCGGACGCCAGCGGCCTGCGTCCGGTCGCCAGGTTCGACACCTCGACCCTGCTGGACGTGGTGGCCTACCTGGCGAAGGACGGCGGCGCGGCGGACAATCCGTTCTGCGAGGGCCTGCGCAATCACCTGCAGGTCGAGCGGCTGCAGCTGACCCGTTCGCTGCGTGTGCAGCCTTGGCCTCACGCGCCGACGGCGTTCACGCATGGCCTGTTCAAATACTCGGACGGCCTGATCGGCTTCAACGGTTGGGAGGACAACCAGTCGTGCGCGGCGCAACTCGACCCGCAAGGCGAGGTCTCGTTCGTCGTCGCGCTGGAAGGTCCGCCGGTGGTCCGCGACATCGTGGTGGCCGAGATCGCGCAACGGCTGGGCTACGCCAGCGTCCAGTCACGCGCCAAGCCATGCATGATCGGCGGCTTGAACGGGCTTGCGCCGAGCGACGTCCTGGGCGGCTACCTCGGCTGGGCGGAGGGCTACGAGGCGAACGTCACCCTCCAGGACGGCATCCTCGCGTGCGAGCTCAGCTACCGCGGCGAGAAGTTCCAGCGGGTTCGGGCGCGCCTGGAGGAGAACGCCTGGCTGATGGTGGAATCCGCCGCGTCGGCGAGCGGCGCCTTGGAGTTCTTCCGCGACCGGCGCAGCGGGCGGGTCTGCTTCGCCAACGGCTACCTGCCCTACGCGATGTCTGCTTAGCCGGCCTGATCGGCCTAGCGATCCGGGGTCTTGCGATCGGATGAGCGACATCGAAGAGGTGCTGGTGCTCGGTGCGGGCTCGATCGGCCGCGAGATCGCTTTGCAGTGCGCGATGTGCGGCTATCGCGCCACCCTCTACGACGTTTCCAGGGAGGCGTTGCACGCAGCGCGGGCGACGATCGAGATCCAGGCGCGCGCCCTTTCGGGGAGCTACGTGGCCGACCCGGCGCAGGCGATCGTCGAGAGGCTCTACTTCACCCTCGATCTGGAGGAGGCCGTCGCGTCGGCCGACCTGGTCAGCGAGTGCGCGCCGGAGGACCCGGACGTCAAGCGCCGGCTGTTTGCACGGATCGCGCCGCTGGCCCCGCCCGCAACGATCTTCACCACCAACAGCTCCAGCCTGGTCCCATCGATGCTGGCGCAATCCACCGGACGGCCGGACCGTTTCCTGTCGCTGCATTTCCACAAGCCGGTCTGGGTCGCCAGCGTGGCCGACGTCATGCCGCATTCGGGCACGCGGCCGGACATCGTGTCGGACGTGGCGGCCTTCGCCCGCTCGCTCCGCCAGAAGACGATCGTGCTGACCAAGGAGTCGCCCGGCTACGTCTTCAACGCCATGCTGCAGGCCTATACCGGCGCTGCGCTGTCGTTGTGGATGCGCGAGGTTGCCTCTTTCGAGGATATCGACCGCGCCTGGATGATTGCGGAGGGTTCCGTCCAGGGGCCGTTCGGCGTGATGGACGCGATCGGACTGGACGTCGTCTACGACACGATCCGCTGCCAGGCGGAGGCGCAGAACCACGAGGAGTCGGCGATCCTGGCCCGCCGGCTGAAGGCCGACTTCATCGACCGCGGGCGGCTCGGCGTGAAGACCGGGGCGGGTTTCTACAGCTATCCGAATCCGGCGTTCGGCGAGGCGGATTTCCTGGCGCGCTGAAGGCGGATCAGGTCGGCGGCGCGAGCAAGCGTCGGACGATGTCCGAGACGACGCGAAACTCGAACAGCTCCGCAGCCGGGATGCGGAAGCCGAAGACGGCCTCCGTTTCGCCGGCGAGCGCCGTGATCTGGACCGAGGTCAGCCCGAGGTCGGCGAGGTTCGTGTCCACCGCAATATGCGCGCCGGGGGCCGCCTGGCGCAGCCGCTCCAGCACCCACGCCCTGACGGCCGCTGGCGTGCGCGGCCGCTCGACGCGGGTTGCGTTCCCAGGCGCCGCCGGCGGCGGTTTGCGGTCCTCGAAGACGACCGCCAGATGTCCCGCTTCCAGTTCGGTCCGGCAGAGTCTGCGCTGGACCTTCCCGCTCGGCGTCTTCGGCACCTCCCCGAAGCGGACCAGGACGACCCGCCGCACCTCGAGCCCATGCCGCTCGAAGATCGCGCGGCGGATGGCGACGGCGGCTTCGGGCGCGGCCGCCTCGCGCCGCCGGTCGATCTCGCAGACGATGGCCAGGGCCTCTTCCTCGTCGGTGTCGACCGGGATGGCGCAGGCGCAGTCGCGCCGCAGGGCCGGATGACTGTCCGCCGCCGAGAGCTCCAGGTCCTGCGGGTAGATGTTGGCCCCACGGATCACGATCAGGTCTTTCAGACGCCCGGTGACGAAGAGGTCGCCGTCCTTGATGAACCCGAGATCGCCAGTCCGCAGCCAATCGGCGTCCTCGCCTGGCAGCCTGGCCTGGAAGGTCTCTGGCCGCGGGTCGCCGAAGTAGCCCTCCGACTTGCTCGGACCGCTCACCCAGATCTCGCCGACCACGTCGGGGGCGCAACGCCGCAGCGTCCTGGGATCGACGATCGCCAGGTCGACGCTCGGCGCGGGACCGCCGCATCCGACCAGCTCTACCGCGTCCGCATCGGGCGACGGCGCTTCCACGCGGTCCTGCGCCAGGGCGCCCTTGTCGAGGCGGATGACGTGCGGCGTCCGGCCGGGCGACGGCGCGGAGACCGCCAGCGTCGCCTCGGCCAGCCCGTAGGCCGGTGAAAAGGAGGTGGGTCGGAAGCCGACGCTGGCGAAGCCGTCGCAGAACTGCCGGAGGGTCTCGGCCTGCACCGGCTCGGCGCCATTCGAGGCGATCCGCCACGAGCTCAGGTCCAGACCGGCCCGCGCCTCGGGCGCGATCGCGCTGACGCAGAGGTGATAGGCGAAGTTCGGCGCCCAGCTGATCGTGGCGCGCTCGTCAGACACGCACTGCAGCCATCGCCGAGGCTGCTCCAGAAAGCCCGCCGCCGGCAGCAGAACGCACGGAAAGCCGGCGTGGATCGGCAGCAGGCCGGCGGCGACCAGACCGAGGTCGTGGAACATCGGCAGCCAGCTCACGCCGGTATCCTCCGGCGTCAGCTCGAACAGCCGTCGCTGGGCCTCGACGTTGCTGGTGAGGTTGCGGTGGCGCAGCATCACGCCGCCGGGCGACGAGGTGGATCCGGAGGTGAACTGGAGCGCCGCAAGTCGATGCGCGTCGCCGTCGAGGGGCGACCATTGCGTCTCGCGGGCCGCGTCCCCGGTCTCCTCGAAGGCGATCAACGCGAGGCGCGAGCCCGGTCCCAGCGCCTCGCCCACGCGATCCAGCAGGTCGCGCGGACCGATGACGGCGCTCGCGCCGGACACCGCGATCACCAGGCGCAGCCGCTCCACGCGGGCGGCGTGCCGCGCCGAGCGCAGGCTGGGCGCGTAGGGCGGGGCGCCGGAAACAGCGACCGCGCCGCTATAGGCGCAGGCGAAGAAGGCCGTCAGGTAGTCGATGGGGCTGGGCGTCAGCAGCAGCACCCGTTGACCAGGTTCGGCGCAGCGAGCCACGCGTTCGCCCAGCCGCCGGGCCTGGCCGTCGAGGCCGGCATAGGTGACCCGGTCCCGCTCGCTCAGGTCGTGTCGAAGCTCGCGAAAGGCGAGCCGGTCGGGCTGGGATTGCGCGCGCATCCTCAACGTGTCGGCGATGGTCGCCATGGGCGCCTCGTCGCTCGGCGAGCGCTCGCTGCACGCTATGGTCGCCAGGTCACCCAACGCGCCCCCCGCCGCACCGCCTGAGCGCAGCCTGACGCAACTTAAACCGGAAGTTCCGCGACGCGTCCATAGGTCGAACCTCCCCAGATCGCGCTTGACCGGCCGACCTCAACCACGCGACGATCCGTCCCGGCCTAAGCCTCAGGTAGACGGGGCCGGGGCCCAAGTTCGGGGGCAACGTGAAGCGTTCCGGGATAGCGATTGTCGGCATGGCCGGCTGGTTCGCCGAGAGCGAGAACGTCGGCGAGTTCTGGGCGAACCTGAAATCGGGCCGCGAGTGCGTCGGCGTCAATGCGAGGGTAGGGGATACGCCCGCCGCCGGCGGCGGTCACACCGTTGAGCAGGTGAATCTCTACGAGCGTGCGGCCAAGTTCGACGCGTCGCTCTTCGGGCTCAGCCCTCGCGAGGCCGAGCGGCTCGAGCCGCAGCAGCGCCAGTTCCTGGAGCTGGCCTGGGAGGCGCTCGAGGACGGCGGCTACAGCGTTGACGTCGCTGGCGCCGACGTCGGCGTCTTCGGCGGCGGGAACTTCACATCCTACTTCGAGCTGCCGTCCGGGGCGCAGCTGCCAGACGGGCTCGACGAGATGATCGGCGCCGACAAGGACTACCTGGCCACCCGCGTTGCGCACCACCTCGGACTGACCGGCCCGGCGATCACGGTGCAGTCGGCCTGTTCGACGTCGCTGGTCGCCGTGCACCTCGCCTGCCGCGCCCTGCTGGCCGGGGAATGCGGCGCGGCGCTGGCCGGCGGCGTGTCGATCACCCGCCCGCGCATGACGCGCTACACCTATACCCCCGGCGGCATCCTTTCGCCGGACGGCTACTGCCGCGCCTTCGACGCCGACGCCATGGGGACGGTGTTCACCGAGGGCGCCGGCATGGTCCTGCTGATGCGGCTGGAAGACGCCATGGCGCGTCGGCATCCGATCTACGCCGTCATCCGTGGCTCAGCGGTGAACAACGACGGCGGCGGCAAGGCCAGCTACATGGCGCCCTCGATCGCCGGTCAGGAGAGCGTGATCCGCGCGGCGATGAAGGCCGCCGGGGTCGCCCCGGCCGACATCGGTTTCATCGAAGCGCATGGAAGCGCAACGGTGCTCGGCGATGCGATCGAGCTCGCCGCCCTGACGCGCGTCTTCCGCGGGCAGGTCGACGGCGTCGGCGTCTGCCGTCTGGGATCGGTCAAGACGAACGTTGGTCACACGGCGTCGGCGGCGGGGGTCGCCGGGCTGATGAAAGCGGCGCTTGCGCTGAAGCACGGGCTGATCCCAGCCAACGTGAACTTCTCTCGACCCAATCCCGATCTCGACCTCGCGGCCAGCCCCTTCACCGTCAATGCCGAAGCCGAGGCATGGCCAAGGCGGCGCGGCGCGCCGCGCTTCGCCGGCGTCAGCTCGTTCGGGGTCGGTGGCACCAACGCCCACGCCGTGCTGGAAGAGCCGCCCGTGACGCGGGCCGCCCGCGCGCGGCGGCCGACCTATGTGCTGACGCTCTCTGCGCGGAACGAGGAGGCGCTGGGAGCGTCGGCGGCCGCCCTGCGCCGACGGCTGCGCCGCGCATCCCGGCGCGAACTCGCCGATACCGCCTACACCCTCAACGTGGGGCGTCGGCCGCTGGAGCACCGCGCCGCGATCGTGTGCAGCGACGTGCGTGAAGCCCGCGAGGCGCTCGCCGGCCGGGCCCAGTCCACGGCCTTCGGAGGGCGCATCGCCTCGGACGAGCGCGTCACGGCCTTCATGTTCCCCGGCCAGGGCTCACAGTACCTCGGGATGGGCCGACAGCTGTACCAGCAGGAACCGGTCTTCCGGGCGGTGGTCGACGAGTGTCTGGGCATCCTGTCCGGCGAGCACGGCCTCGACCTGGTGGCTCTGTTCCGCGAGAGCGAGGCGCCGGGATGGAGCGAGGCCGACATCGCCCGCACCCGCACAGCCCAGGCGCTGATTTTCGTCGTCGAGTACGCGCTCGCCAGCCTGCTCATGTCCTGGGGCGTCCGGCCGAACTACGTCATCGGGCACAGCATCGGCGAATATGCCGCCGCCTGCGTGGCGCGTGTCTTCTCGCTCGAGGCTGCGCTGCGGCTGGTCGCGCTGCGGGGCGCGCTGATGGAGGCGCTGCCGCCAGGCGGCATGCTGTCGGTGGCCGCTTCGACGGACGCGATCGAGCTGCCGGACGCGCTGGACCTGGCGGCGATCAACAGCCCCCGCCAGTTCGTGCTCAGCGGATCGAACGAGGCGATCGACGCCTTCGCGGCGCAGCTGGAAGAGCGGCAAATTCCCTGCACGCGGCTGCGAACCTCGCACGCGTTCCACTCGCGCGCGATGGAGCCGATCCTGGATCGTTTCCGTGCGGCCGTCGCCCAGGAGGAGATGCGCCCGCCCGCCTTTCCGCTCGTCTCCAACGTCACGGGCGGCGTCGTGCTCTGGGAGACCCTGCGCGATCCCGACTATTTCGCTCGGCACATTCGTGAGCCGGTGCTCTTCGTCCAGGGCCTGGACACGCTCGTGCGGCGCGGCGTCGACCTGCTCATCGAAGTCGGGCCCGGCCGCCAGCTCTCCGGCCTGGCCCAGCAGAACGGTCTGCATCGTCAGCACGTGCGGATCGTCAACACTATGCACAACGGCGCGGGCGCCGGCGCCGAGGCCTCTACGCTGATGCGCGCCGTGTCGCGCGTGTGGCTCGAGGGCGGCGCAGTCGACTGGTCGGCGACCCACGCCGGGGAAAAGCGCCGCATGGTCTCGCTGCCGCCCTATCCGTTCGAACGGCAGTCGTACCGTACGGAACCGGTCGCCGGGCGGACCGCCGTCAGCAAGGGCAAGCTCGAGCCCTTGCGGTGGCTCTACGCGCCGACCTGGCGGCGCATCGCCCCGACGCAGCGCGCGCCTGCCCTGGGCGAGGGCGCATGTTGGCTGGTGTTGGAGGGCGAGGACTCCAGCCCCACGCCCGGCCCGATTGCGATGCGGCTGAGAGCGCGGGGCGAAACCGTCGTGGCGGCGCAATTGGGCCCTGCTTTCGCGCGCACGTCGCCCGATGCGTTCGTCGTCGGCGCCGGCTCGAGCGGTGATTTCGTCTCAATGTTCGAGGCGCTGAAGGCCGATGGACTGACGCCGCACAGGATCGTGCACGCCTGGGGCGGCGCGCCTGACCTGACGGGCGCCGCAGACGAGGAGGACCGCGTAACCTTCGAACGGCGCCAGCTGCGCGGCATCTACAGCCTGGCCCGCTGCCTCAAGGCGTACAAGGAGGTCTTCGGGCGCGAGGCGGCGACGTTCGACATCATCACGAGCGGCGTCGCGGAGGTGATCGGCGGCGAGAGACTGCGGCCCGGCGCCGCCTCGGCAGTCGCCTTCGCGCGGCTGCTGGCTCAGGAGAACGTGCAGCTGGCCGCACGTGTCCTCGATATCGATCCCGCCCTGCTTGCGGCGCGCGCCGACCACGTCTTCGACCGCGTCGCCGAGGCCCTCTCATCGCCTATGAACGATCGGATGATCGCGCTGCGGGGCGACTTCTGGTGGGCGCAGGACTTCGAGCCATTTCCCGTCGCAGAGGACGCGCGGCCGAGACTGAAGAAGGGCGGCGTCTATCTGATCACCGGCGGGATGGGCTACATCGGCTTGATCTTCGCCCGTCACCTGGCCGAGGCGTGGAACGCGCGGCTCGTGCTGGCCGGCCGCTCACCGCTCGAAGCGTCGACCGACGGCGAAGCGCCGCAACCGAGCCGCGCGGATCGCCTCGCAGAGCTCGAAGCGCTGGGCGGCGAAGCCGTCTACGTCCAAGCCGACGTCTCGAACATAGACGACGTGCGTCGCTTGCGCGCGGCAGTCTACGATCGCTTCGGGGCGCTCGACGGCATCATCTTTGGCGCCGGCGTCGTGGAGGAGCGCGGCGTCATCGAGGAAATCGACAATTCGGCCCTTCTCGAGCACAACTACGCCGGCAAGGTCCACGGCCTGAAGAACGTCCTGGAGGCCTTCAAGGAAGACCCGCTGGACTTCGGTCTCGTGCTTTCGTCGATCTCCACCGTGCTGGGGGGGCTTGGTCTTTGCGCCTACTCGGCGGCGAACCACGTGGCCGACGCCCTGGTGTTCGCGCACCGCCAGGCCGGCCACCGCAACTGGATGACGACGAACTGGGACCTGTGGGGCGATGGCCATTTCAGCGAGGCGGACCGTCGCTTCAGCTTCCTGCTGGCGCTGGCGATCCAGCCCGAGGAGGGATGCCAGGCGCTGGAGTACATCCTCGGCGCGCTGAACACGCCCCAGCTGATCGTGTCGACGCACGACCTCGCCGCGCGCATCGCCTTCTGGGTCACCGGCTCCACCAGCGGCGCCTCGCCGCAAATCCAGCACAAGCGGCCAAACCTCGAGACCGAGTACGTCGAGGTGGAAGGAGAGCTCGAACACAAGCTGCACGAGATCTGGAGCCTGGTGCTGGGCATCGAAACCATCGGACGCGACGACGACTTCTTCGAAATGGGGGGACACTCGATCCTGGCGGTGCGCGCCGCCGTGCAGATCCAGGAGTTCCTGCCGCCGGATTCGCCTTCGCCAAACATCTACGACACTCCGACCATCCGCCTGCTGGCGGAGGCGCTTAGCCAAGCGCGCCAGCCCGCCGCGGCGGCTTAGGTCCGACATCCCGGCGCCTGGAATGTCCATCAATATCGAGGCGCTGATCGCGGCGGCCCGGGCCAAACATGGGGCGTGGGACGACGCGATCGGCGACGTCGACCTGGAGGGCCTGCGTCTGTTCGCCGACGACGCGGTGGCGGGCGAAAAGAGCCGGCGCGACGGCGCCCTGTCCGCGCTGGAGTGGATTTCGATCTGCGTCGACAACGCGTTCCAGCTCGAGCGGCGGATTCACGAGACCCCAGACGTCGTCCGCACGCCGGTCAACGCACCTGTGTTCATCGTCGGCGTTGCGCGCACCGGCAGCACCTGGCTGCAGGAGCTCCTATCGCTGGAGCCGAGCTTCAGGGCGCCCAACTTGTGGGAGCTGAGAGCCCCGTTTCCGCCCTACGAGCCTGCCGCACGGGCCAGGGCCATCGCCTCCGCCGAAACGATGGTGAAGCTGGCGACGCCCGCCGCGCTGGCGCTGCACCCGATGTCGCCCGAGCGGCCGGAGGAATGCCACTGGCTGCTCCGCCACAACACCACGCGGGCCGTGTTCAACCTCGCGTGGCGCTACTGGGAGTGGCTGGAGGCCCTGGACCACGCGCAGCTGCTGCGGCTGTTCCAGACCTACCGACGGCACGTCCAGGTGCTGCAGGCGCCCGATCCGTCGCGTCGCTGGCTCGGCAAGGCGCCGGCGCACGCGTTGTTCTGGCCGGTGCTGTTCGAGGTCTTTCCCGACGCCAAGGTCATACGCTTGCACCGCGATCCGCGTGAGACACTCGCCTCGGGGTGCAGCCTGATTCAGACCCTGGCGCGCGGCGCAGATCCCGCCGCCATTGGCGAACTGGTGCTGGCCGCCAGTCTGGACACGGCCCGTCGGACGATCCGCGCAGACAATGGCGCGCGCGGCGCAGTGTTCGACGTGTCGTACGACCAGCTCGTGGCCTCGCCGGCGCAGACCGTCCGCCGGCTGGCCGAGTGGCTCGACGTTCCTTCTCCAGAAGCGTTGGCCGCGCGCGTGGACCGCCATCTCAGGTCGCCACGGCGACTGCGGGCCGCCACCCACGCCTGCAGCCTCGACGAGTTCGGCTTCACGGCGGACGCGGTCTCGGAGCTGTTCGAGGAATACGTCGCGTGGGCCCGCACCAAGCTGGACGCGGCCTTCGCCCGCTGACCACGGCGGTCAAAGGGCCTCGGCAAGCCGTTGGTTGATGACCGCCAGCACCTCGTCCTGGCGGCGGTTGAGATAGAAGTGGCCGCCGGGAAACAGATGCTGCTCGACCGGAAACGCAGATCGCTCTCCCCAACGCGCCAGGGCGGCCGCGCCGACGGTTCCGTCATCCCGGCCGCCCAGGACCGTGAAGGGCAGCGGGAGCGGCGCCTCAGGGGCCGAACCCTGGCCCAATAGCTCAAAGTCGGCCCGCAAGGCCGGCAGAAAGGCCCGCAGCAGGGCGGAATCGTCCAGCACCCCCTGCGGCGTGCCGCCGAGCCGGCTGATCTGCTTGATCAGGACGGCGTCGCTCGGCGGCGGCGCGGTGGCGGAGGGCGGCGGCGCGGCGGCGGAGAGAAACAGGCGGGCCGGCAAGCCGACCTCGCCCTGCTGTCGAAGGCGGCAGGCCGTCAGATAGGCGAGGACAGCGCCGAGGCTGTGACCGAAGAGCGCGTAGGGCCGGTCGATGAGCGGCCGCAGCGCGGGCAGCAGCTGCGCCAGGACGGCGTCGGCGGAACGCAATGGCGGCTCGCCGATCCGGTTCTCGCGCCCTGGCAGCTGCACGGCCACCAGTTCCACGTCGCCAGGCAGCTCACGCGCCCAGGGGCGGTAGCCGAACGCGCCGCCGCCGGCATGGTGGAAACAGATCAGACGCAGTCTGGCGGCCGGACGCGGTTCGGGGGTCAGCGTCCATTTGCCCGGCCCCACTAGCATCCGCGCTCGACCCCCCCGGCGAACCTGGGGCATTATCACCTTGGATTGAACGAGGTCGAGGGAGCCGGTGCGTCCGGGGCAGGGTCTGGGGGCGGACGAGATCGCGGCGCTGTTCACCCGCCCCGTAGCGGTGAGCATTGCCGCGCCGGCAATGTTCGAGGTCCCGCCGCTGCCCGAAGAGGCGGCGGCTGTCGCCCGGGCGGTGGAGAAACGCCGGCGCGAGTTCGCTGCTGGCCGGGCCTGCGCGCGAGCGGCGCTGGCCAGGCTCGGGTGCGTGGCGGGGGCTATTCCGGTCGGGCCGACCCGAGCGCCGGTGTGGCCGGTGGGCTTCGTCGGCAGCATCACCCACTGCGAAGGCTTCTGCTGCGCGGTCGCTGCGGCCTCAGACACCGTCGCGGCGCTGGGCGTCGACGCCGAGGACGCCACCGAGCTCGACGCCGCCTCTGCGCGACATGTGCTGCGGCCCGACGAAACGGCTGCGCTGTTGCGCCGCGCCGCGCCGGATGGCGCCGGTTGGCCGAAGCTGGCCTTCAGCGCCAAGGAGGCCGTCTTCAAGTGTCTGCACCCGCTCACCGGGGCAAGGTTCGACTTCCACGACGTGGCCATCAGCTTCTCGGGGGATGGCGCCTTCGCGTCGAGCATCGAGGCAGGCGCCCTGCCGCCGGGCGTCGCAACGCCCCAGGTCGAGGGCCGCTGGCGGGTGTTTGAGGGCCGCGTCTACACCGGCGCGACATCGCCGTTAGCGTGAGGCGCATCGCAAGCGGCCGGGCGCGGAGCGCCGCCCGGGCTCTTGCCGCGAAGCCCGATTTCGTGCCACCACGACGTGTGTGGGGCGTTTTGGGGGGCGTTCGATGCACGCGGACCAAGCGGTTCAGCTGCTCGACCAGCTGTTGTGGACAGCGTTTCTGGTGTCGGCCCCGTTGCTGCTCTCGTGCCTCGCGGTGGGGTTGCTGATCAGCGTGCTGCAGGTGGCGACGCAGCTGCAGGAGATGACCCTCAGCTACGTTCCCAAGCTGGCCGTCGCCGCCCTTGTGCTGGTGGCGCTCGGCTCATGGATGATGCAGCAGATCACCCAATTCGCCGTCGACATGATCAAGCTGATCCCGTCGCTGAACTGAAGGGCCATGGAGTTCCACCTCTCCGTCGCCTGGGTGTTTTCGAGCCTGCTGCTCAGCCTGCGCCTCGCGCCGGCGTTCGCCCTGGCGCCGCCCTTCTCTCTCACCCAGACGCCGGTGCTGTTCCGGCTGCTGTTCGGCGTTGGCCTGGCCGCCTGCATGATCTCGGTCGCGCCGGCGTCGCTGCTCGTCACCGATCTTAGCCTGGCGAACCTGGCGCTCTCGTCGATCCGCGAGTTGGCGCTCGGCCTGATCTTCGTGCTCGCGCTGCAGCTGATGTTCGCCGCCCTCTACGTCGCCGGACGCACGCTCGACATCCAGGCCGGCTTCGGCTTGGCGGTCGTCATCAATCCCGCGACCGGCGAACAGAACCCGCTGATCGGCACGCTGTTCGCCTACGCCGCGGCGGCCGTGTTCTTCGCGATGAACGGCCACGCGCAGCTGCTCGGTATCGTGCGCGCCTCGCTGGACGCCATTCCGCTCGGCCAGGGGACCTTCCCGGCGACGCTCGTCCACCTGACCGCATTCATCTCCACGATGTTCGTCGTTGCGTTCGGTGTGGCCGGCGGCGCGATCCTCTGCCTGTTCCTGGCTGACCTCGCGATCGCGATGCTCTCGCGCACCGTGCCCCAGATGAACGTGCTGATCCTGGGGCTGCAGGTGAAGACCCTGCTGGTGCTTCTGGTCGTGCCGACGACCCTCGGCTTCACCGGCGCGTTGCTGGCTCGCATGGCCGCCATCACGCTGCAATCGGTCGCGGGACTGCTCTAAGGGCCATGAGCGACGCAGAGCTAAACAGGTCCGAGCAGGCGACGCCCTACAAGCTGGCGCGGGCCCGCGAGCGCGGGGTCGTGGCCCGCGGCATCGACCTGGGCTTCCTGACCGCCCTCGCGGCCTTCGCGGCCTACGCCTGGTTCCTCGGTCCGCAGTTCTCCGGCCAGATCGCCCTGGCGGCGCAGCGCTCGCTGGTCGCGGCGCCGAACGTGCTCGCCAGTCCCAACGAGCTGCTGGCGGTGACCGGCCAGGTGCTCTCCTCGATGGTGCGGCCGATCGCATTCCTGGCGGCCGGCATCTTCGGCGTCGTGCTGGTGTTCGAGATCGTCCAGACCGGCGGGCTGGTGTTTTCCGGCGAGCCGCTGCGACCCGATTTCAGCCGGCTCAATCCGGCGCGGGAATTCAAGCGGGTCTTCTCGGTGCGGATGCTGATCGAGACCGGCAAGAACGTGCTGAAGCTGGGGGTCTACGCCGCGCTGGCCTGGACCGTGATCAGCACGGCGCAGCACCAGGACATCGCGTCGATTACCGACGCGACGAGCCTTGCGGCCTTCATGCGCCGCGCGGGTCTGCGCCTGCTCGCCTTGTTTGTCGCCGGTGCAGCCGGCTTCGCCATCCTCGATCAGCTGATCTCGCGGCGCGACTTCGCCAACCGCATGCGCATGAGCCGGCGCGAAGTGCGGCGCGAGTTGCGGGACCGCGAAGGCGATCAGCGGATGAAGCAGCGTCGCCGCACCCTGCACCGCGAATTCATCAAGCTCAGCCAGAGCCTGCGCGGCATTCGCGGCGCGGATGTCTTGATCACCAACCCCACGCACTTCGCCATCGCGCTGCGCTACGACCCCAAGACGATGATCGCGCCCGTCGTCGTATCGATGGGCTCGCACCAGTTCGCGCAGCGCCTGAAGAAGCTCGCTTTCGTCTACGGGCTGAACATCGTCGAGAATCGACCGCTGGCGCAGGCGTTGTACGCGAAGGGCCGGCTCGGACAGCCGGTCCCCGAAGAGCTGTATCGGCCGGTGGCGGACGTCTACATCGAGGTTAGGCGAAAGAAAGAACAGCGGGGAGATTCAGGTTCGGATGTTTAAGTTCCTGTTCAGCTCCAATCGGGAACTTATCGTCGTCGGCGGCGTCATCGGCATTCTTTTGGTGCTGTTTGCACCGATTCCACCGATGCTGCTCGACCTTCTGCTGATTCTGAACTTCTCGTTCGCGCTAACCATACTGATGCTGACCTTCTACGTGGAGCGGCCGGTCGCGTTCTCGACCTTCCCGTCGCTGCTGCTGGTGGGCACACTGTTCCGATTGTCGCTCAACGTCGCCGCGACGCGCCTCATCCTCACCCAGGCCAGCGCCGGACAGGTGATCGGCTCGATCGGCGCCTTCGCGGTTCAGGGCAGCTTCGTCATCGGCCTCGTCGTGTTCTTCATCCTGGTGGTGGTCCAGTACGTGGTGGTCACGTCGGGCGCTCAGCGGGTGTCGGAAGTGGCCGCGCGTTTCGTGCTCGAACTCGGTGCCGGGCCAGCAGATGAGCATCGACGCCGACCTCAACATGGGCCTCATCGACCAAAACGAGGCCAAGCGTCGCCGCAAGGAGCTGGAGAAGGAGGCCGCCTTCTATGGCGCGATGGACGGCGCCAGCAAGTTCGTGAAGGGCGACGCGATCGCTGAAATCATCATCCTGCTGATCAATATCATCGCCGGGTGGATCATCGGCATCGCCCAGATGGGCATGGACTGGCTGACCGCCCTGCAGACCTTCTCGCTGCTGACCATTGGCGATGGCATCGTGACGCAGGTGCCCGCGCTGATCATCTCGACGGCGACCGGCATCATCGTCACCCGCTCGTCGGCCGACAAGCAGCTGAGCATCGAGATCCTGGCGCAGCTGGCGTCGGTGCCGAAGATTCCGGTAATCGTCATCTGCGCCTTGCTGGTCCTGCTTGCGCTGCCAGGCATGCCGAAATGGCCGATACTGATCCTCGTCGCGGCCTCGCTGGGACTCTGGTACGCCTCAAGGCGGCGCAAGGCCGAAGACTTGGTCGGCGCCTTGCTCGACCAGCCGGACGCCAAGACGGGTCAGGGCGCAGAGGGCCGCGCGGGCGCGCCGATCGAGGTCGTGCTTGGGCGCGAGCTCAGCGTCGCCTGGCAGTCGCTTAAGTCGGTGCTTGGCGATCGCATCGCGGCGCTGCGCGCCCAGCAAGAGAAGATTAGCGGCTTCGCCTTCCCGGCGGTCGTCTTCCAGGATGGCCCCAGCCTCGGGGCGTTCAACTACGAGATCGTCCTGCACGGCTCGCGGCACGCCCACGCCAGCCTCTACCCGGACAAGACGCTGGCGATCCGATCTTCCGCCAACAGCGTCCCGCTGACCGGCGAGGAGACCAAGGATCCCGCGTTCGGCCTGTCCGCTATCTGGATCGATGTCGCGGCGCGCGACCGCGCGCAGGATGGCGGCTACACACTGGTCGACCCGATCACCGTGCTGATGACCCACCTCGGCGAGGTGCTTCGCAGCGAGGCGCCGCGCCTGCTGTCGCGCGCCGATGTGGTGTCCCTGCTGGAAGGCGTGCGCGAGCGTCAGCCCGGACTGGTCGAAGAGCTGATCCCGGCGATCATGAGCGTCTCCGACGTGCAACGCGTACTGCAGAACCTGCTCTCCGAGGAGGTCTCGATCCGCAACATCGACCTGATCGCCGAGGCCCTGGTCGACAGCGGTCGGCAGACAAAGGATCACGGCGAACTGACGGAAGCCGTCCGTCAAAGGCTGAGCCACGGCATCTGCAGCGGCCTGCGCGGCCAGCACGAGCAGCTCGCGGTGTTGAGCCTCAATCCTCGGGTCGAAGCGCAGATCGCCGACAGCATTCGCCGCAGCGACGGCAAGGGCGCCTTCGTCATCGAGCCGCGGCTGGGCGAGCAGTTGATCCGCAAGCTCATGCCGCTGGCCGAAGCCATGATGCACCAGAGCCTCGCGCCGGTGCTGCTCTGCGGACCGGAGATCCGCCGGCATTTCAAGACCTTCACCCGTCGCACCATCCCCCGACTGGCGGTGCTGTCGGTCAACGAAGTCCCCTCGACGGTCGACCTCCGGTCGTTCGACATTGTTAACGTCGATTAGTTTTCGCCGTCTGGTGTGGCAGCCGCAGATGAAGCCATAGGTGCTAAATTGCGCCCTTGCGTTGTCCCTCCGCATTCCATAACGTCGAGATATGGGGAGCGTGATTGATATTGCGGCTAGTGTACTTACCCAAGCTACCCAAAGGGTAGAGTCGGCCGCGCAAAATATATCTAACCTGACAACGCCGGGCTACCGGCGGTTGGTGAGTTTTTCATCAGTATTGGGCCCCGATCGGACGGCCGATAGACCTGACACCCAGGTGGACTTTACACCGGGCAGGCAGGTCACTACCGGAAATCCTTTTGATCTCGCCATCGAGGGCGACGGTTTCTTCGTGGTGGCGGGAGCCTCGGGCGACCTCTACACCCGCGACGGCCAGTTCCGCCTGGATGCGAACGGCCGCCTGGTTAACGCCCAGGGATTTGCGCTGCAGGCCGAAGGCGGCGGCGACTTGGTGATCCGCAGCGACAAGCCGGTGAAGATCCTCGACGACGGCACGGTGCTCGAGGATGGGCAGCCGACAGGCAAGGTGTCGGTGGTCTCGCTGACCGAGCCGGGCGCCGCGGCCTATGTGGCCGGCGGCATGCTGACCGCGCCGGCGGCGAGCGCCGTCAGCGTCGACACCGTCCGCATTCGCCAGGGCGCTTACGAGACGTCCAATGTCTCGATGGGGGACGAGATGATCCAGATCATGGGGGCGCTGCGGCAGGCCAAGTCGGCGCAGCGGCTGGTCACCACCTACGACGATCTGATCGCCCGTGTGCTGGAGACCTTCGGACAGGCAGGTGCGGCGTGAACGGAGCATATTACATCGGCGCGACCGGACTGAGCGCCGAAGAGCGCGCCCTGGACGTCGTCGCCAACAACGTCACCAACATCAACACGACGGGTTTCAAGCGCTCGGAGGTCACCTTTTCCACGCTGGTCTCGTCGCCGCCCGCGCCGGCCGATGCGCCGCTGGTCGGCAACGTCTTCAGCGCCCCGCTGGGCGTGATGGTCGGCGCCACGCCAACCGTCTTCACCGAAGGTCCCCTGCAGCAAACCGGGCAACCGCTCGATCTGGCCATCGACGGGAATGGCTTCCTCGAGCTGATGGGACCAGGCGGCCAGGCGCTGCTCTGGCGCGGCGGATCGCTGCAGATCAACTCCGACGGCTATTTGGCGGCGCCCAACGGCATGCCGCTGAAGGGCATGATCTCCATCCCGCTGGGCACGACGGCGATCTCGATCGGCGCAGACGGGAAGGTCCAGGCGCTGGTGAATGGCGATGCGACGCCGACGGTGATCGGCCAGATCGACCTCACGATCGACAAGGACCCGACCACCCTGACGTCGCTCAGCGGCGGTCTCTACCAGGCGCAGGAACTCGAGCGACCTGATCACCGCCGCACCGGGCCAGGACGGCGCGGGCCTGCTGGCGTCGGGGCAGCTCGAGGGCTCGAACGTTCAATTGTCGGACGAACTGACGACCATGCTGCTGTTGGAGCGGGCCTATGGCGCGAACGCGCAAGTGGTCCAGGCGGGGGATCAATTGATGGCGATCGCGAACAGTCTGAAGCGATAAACAATGCGGCCGGGGGGCATATTCATCATCGCCGCAACGTTCTGGGCCGCCACCGCGCAGGCCGGCCCGCTGGCGTTCGCGCCGAGCGCAGAGCTGGCGCAGCCGCGCCTGACGCTCGGCGATGTCGCCGACGTCGGCGCGCTTCCGCCGGCGTTGCGAGCCGCGGCGCGCGGCCTGACGCTGACCGAGACGACGACCGGCGCCAGAGTGGTCCGGTACTCCGCGCGCCGCCTCGCCGAGCGGGCCGCGGCGCTGATGCCGGCGCTCGCGTTCTGGCTGGCCGGCGAGCCCGACACGCTGGTGTCGATCACCTACGTGGCCGCGCCGCCTGCGACCGGGGCGTCCGGGCGTCCGTGCCTGGTGGCGCGGGCCGCGGTCGCAGCGGGCGAGATCGCGCGAGCCGACGCCTTCACGCCTTCGACCTGCGTCCGCCCGCCGGCCGACGCCTTCCACTACGATCGCCAGACCGGACTGACGCGCGTGACGATCGATCTGAAAGCCGGCGATACGGCCCCCAGAGTCCCCAACAGCGATCTCGCCGCCATCTCGCCGGGCCAGCCGCTCTACCTGACGGCTGAAGTCGGACCCGTGCGGGTGGAGCGGGCGGTAACCGCGATCCAGGCCGCCGCCGCACATCGGGCCCTGTTCGTCAGGGCGGACGACGGAAAGATCTTCGCCGCGCCGGCGCCGGAGGACCAGCCATGACGGGCCGTTTCCCCTTTGCCGGACTCGCCGCCGCCGCCGCGCTGTCGCTTGCGTGGGCCTGCCCGGCCGCCGCCGCCGACCTTTTCGCGCCGGGCAGCTGGGGCGCGATGGCGTCCGACCGCCTCGCCTCGCGGGTCGGTGACACGCTCACCGTCATCATCGACGAGACCTCGACCGCCTCCGATTCGTCCCGCAACGGCGCCAAGAAGACGAGTCACTTTGGCGGTCAGGCGGCGGCGAACGCGACCCCCTATTCCGGCTCCCTCGACCTCAGCACCGGCTTCGACGGCAGCGGCCAGACGCAGCGCGTGCATAAGATGGTCGCCCAGATCAGCGTCACCGTCGACGCCGTGCTGCCGAACGGCGACCTGCACGTCGTCGGCGCCCAGGCGATGAAGATCAACGGGGAGCACACCAACATCCGCCTGAAGGGTCGCGTCCGCCTCGCCGACATCTCCAGCGACAATACGGTGCTGTCGACGCGCCTGGCCGACGCCACGATCGACTACGACGGCGCCGGGTTCATCGACAGCAACAACCGGCCGGGGATCCTCACCCGCATCTTCGCATTCCTGGGGCTCCCGTGATGCGCGCCCGCTGGCTCGCCCTCCTCGCGGCCTGCCTGCTTTTCGCGGCCCCCACGGCCCGGGCGGAAGACGACGTCCGCATCAAGGACCTGGGTCGGTTCCTCGGCTGGCGCGACAACGCGCTGGTCGGCTACGGCATTGTCACTGGCCTCGCCGGGTCCGGCGATTCCCCGCGCAATCAGGTGACCCGGCAGGCGTTGAGGAACGTCCTCAGCCGGATGGGCGCCAACATCTCTCAGGACCAGATCGAGAGCCGCAACGTCGCGGCGGTCATCGTCACCGCGACGCTGCCGCCGGCGGCGAACGTGGGCGACCGCATCGATGCGAACGTCTCGTCGATCGGCGACGCGCGCAGCCTGGTGGGCGGCACGTTGCTGATGACCCCCCTGATGGGGCCCGACCAGCAAGCCTACGCGCTCGCCCAGGGCACGCTGGTCGTCGGCGGCTACCGCTTCGACGCCAATCTCAACCGCGAGCAGCAGAACTATCCGGCCGCCGGCGTGCTGCCGTCCGGCGCCACGGTCGAGACGGGCGTTCACGCGGACCTGGTCGATCCGAAGGGCGACCTGACCTTCGTGCTGAAGGACGCCGACGTCACCACGGCCGAGCGCGTCGCCGACCGCATCAACGCCGAGGTGGCGCCGCAGATCGCCTGGGTGCGCGACGCCAGCGCGGTGGTCATCGACGCGCGCGGCTACGGCGGCGACGTCTATCGGCTGATCTCGCGTGTCGAGAACGTCACGGTCGAGCCGGATGGGCTGGCCCGCGTGGTGATCAACGAGCGTTCGGGCACCGTGGTGGCGGGCGGCGGCGTCCGCATCTCCAGCGTGACCGTCTCGAAAGGCGACATCCGCATCTCCGTGACGGTCGACAACGAGGGCTACGATCCCTACGGCGCAGGCTATGGCCGCTACGGCCGCGGCCTCATCGTCTCCAACACACGGCTTTCAGTGGCCGAGCCCGCCAAGGACGCGGTGGTGACGTTCCCGGACACGACGGTGGCGGACCTCGTCGAGGGCCTCGCACGCGTGCATGTCGACACGCGGGGCGTGATCTCGGTGCTGCAGGCGATCAAGGCGGCCGGCGCGCTGCACGCCGAGCTGGTGGTGCAATAGGGGAGGGGCGAGCCATGGCGACCTACGGCGTCGAGATCATCCTGAAGGCCCTGGAAGGCCTCTCGGCGCGCGTCGCGGCGTCGGCCGAGAACATCGCGAACGCAAACACACCCAACTACCGGCCGCTGCGGGTGAGCTTCGAGGACGCCCTGGCTCAGGCCGCCCGCCTGGGACCCGAAGCCGTACGGTCGGTGAAGCCGCAGATCACGCAGGATCCCGACACTGCGGAGGGGTTGCGGATCGATCTGGAGCTCACGACCGAGAGCACGGCGGCGGGCCGGTACTCGGCCCTGATCGAGGTTCTCAATCGCCAGCTCGAGCTTCAAGGCCTCGCCACCATGGGGAACCCCTGACAATGCAAGCCGCCGAGATCAGCCGCACCGCATTGGACGTCGAGTGGCGCCGGCTCGAAGTCATCGCCGAGAACCTCGCCAACGTGAACACGGCGCGGACCGCCGCCGGCGAGCCTTACCGCGCGATGCGGCTGGTTTCCGGGCCGCGCGTGGACTTCGAGCAGCTGATGGCCCGCGGCGGCGCCGCCCGCGACCTCGGCGGCGTCGCGGTCTACGGCATCGAGCCGATGAACCTGCCGCCGCGCAAGGTCTATGAGCCTGGCAATCCGCAAGCCGACGCCGACGGCTTCGTCTCCTATCCCGGTTTCGACCATGCCCAGGAGATGACCCTGCTGGTGAAGACCGAGCGCGCCTACGAGGCGAACGTCGTCGCGCTGAACACGGCCCGGCAGATGTACCTGCGCGCCATGGAAGTGGGCCGCAGCGCATGACCCCCCCGCCCATCCTTCCGGTCGGGCCCGCCGACGGCGCGGCGGGGCTCGCGCCGATGCCGTCGCTCGCGGGCCCCGTCTCTGGTTCGGGCGCCTTCGCGGACCTGCTGTTGCACGGGGTCGATCACGTCCAGCAGAAAGTCGCGGACGCCGAACGGCTGGCAAGCGCCTTCGCCCTCGATGACTCCATTCCACTCCACCAAGTGACGTTCGCGCTGCAGGAAGCGCGTCTGTCGCTCGAATTCCTATTGCAGGTTCGCACACGTCTCGTGGAGGCCTACCAGCAATTCGCGACGATGCAGTTGTAATTGCGGGAACGTGAATGAGTTTTGTTGAGAATTTCAGGACCTCACCGCCGACCCGGCAGGCGCTGCTTGTCGGCGCCGCCGCAGTGTTGCTGAGCGTTGTCTTGATTGCGGCGTATCTGGTCTTCTTCAACCGCCCCTACGGCGTGCTGTTCTCCAACCTGAGAACGCTGGACGCCGCGACAATCACCGCGGATCTCGACAAGAAGAAGATCCCTTACCGCCTTGCCGATCAAGGCGAGACGATCCTGGTTCCGCGCGACCTCGTGGACAGCACGCGCCTGGCCATCGCCGGCGAGGATCTGCCCCTTAAGGGTGAAGTCGGCTTCGAGCTCTTCAACAAGTCCGACATGGGGCTCACGGAGTTCGCTCAGCGCATCAACTACCAGCGTGCGCTGCAGGGCGAGCTGGCCCGCACGATCATGACGATGGCGCCGATCGACACCGCGCGTGTCCATCTGACGCTGGCCGAGCCGACCGTCTTCCGCGACGACCGTCGGCCCTCGAAGGCGTCCGTGACAGTGCTTACGCGTCCCGGCTGGAAGCTGCCCGGCGACACCGTGGTCGGGATCCAGCGGCTCGTCGCCGCGTCGGTGCCCGATCTGGCGCCTGGCGACGTGGTGGTCCTGGATGGCGACGGCAAGGCGGTCGGCGGCGACGCCCCCATCTCGCCGGCGCCGGCCTCGCCGCAGGCCCAGGAGCGGTCGGCGATCGAACAGTACTACGCTGCGCGCCTCGAGCAGGCCCTGGGTGCGGTGTTCCCGGGCCGCACGCAGGTCAACGTGCAGGCGCGCGCCGATCCGAATCCGGCCGCGATCGACGGCGCGAGCGCGGCGCTCGACGCTTGGACGCCGAAGGCGCGCAGCTTCCCGCTCGCGGTGTCGATCGCGTTCCCCGCGCCGCCTAGCGTCGAAGTACAGTCGCAGGTCAGAGCCCTGGCGGCCCAGGCGATCGACCTCGACCCCGCCAAGGGCGACAGCCTGACGCTCGCAACGTCCGTCGCCGCCGCCGACGGGACCGCGCCGGCGCGGACCCAGTTCGCGCCGGCGACCGGCGCGCCGCCCCCCGCAACCGTGGCGCCTCGCCCGCAGGCGCTCCCGCTCTGGGGGATCCTGTTGTTCATCGCCGCCGTTGCGGCCGTGGGCGCCATCACCTTCTGGGCGAGCCGGCGGACGGCGCCGCGCCGGCTCAACGAGCGCGAGCGCACCGCGTTCGCCCAGCGCCTGCGCGCACTGATCGACGAGGGGGAGGAACATGCCGCTCCCTCCGTCTGACCGAGCGCTGCGTCGCGCTGTCGCCCAGCTCGCCGCCGCCGCGAGCGAGGATATCGAAGCCGTCCTCCAAGAGCTCGATCCGCGGCAGCGGGAGACGGTGCTCGGATTGCTGGGTGAGCTGGTCGGCGGCGCTGGAGCGGCGCCGGACGACGGCGATGACGCGGCCGCTGTGGCGCGTCGGATCGGCCTCTCGCCGTGGCTGGTCACGCGCGTCTGTGGCGAAGCGCCGGGACAGCGCGGCGTGAACCTTCGCGGCGACGCCATCACGGCGGCCGTGCAACGCGACTTCGTCATGACGCCGACCGCCGCGGCGGCGCTGCGCGCATCGGTCCTGGAAGCCGAGCAATCCGGCCAAGCCAGCGCGCAGGCGGCGAGCGTGGCGTGGTGGCGGCGGCTGCGCCAAGGAGTCCCTGCGATGACGGGGGGCTGAATGAGCGCGGTGATCAAGCACGGGGCGACGAACGCCGCGCGGGTCCGCGATCCGCTGGAGGCGTTCATGCCGCCGGCGCCGTCGAGCGCGGACGAGCCCGTGATCTCCGTCGAGGTGGTGGCGTTGCGCCGCGAGGTGGACGAGCTCAAGCAGCGGCTCGCGCAGCGGGACTCGGAAGTTGAGCGCCTGCGCAACGACGTCAATCGCGCCTACCGCGAGGGCGAGGCGGAAGGCCGCAAGCTCGGCCGTGAGGAAAGCGACGCGCGCCGCGCCGACTATCTGGCGACACTCGAACAGGGCGTTCGCGCCGCGTGCGACCAGTTCTCTGGCGAAGTGCTTGGGCTTGAGCGCCTGGCTGCCGAGGTGGCGCGGGAAGCGTTGGCGAAGCTGATCGGCGATCCAACCCGGCATGGCGAGCTGTTGTTCGAAGCGATCAACCACCAGCTCGAGCAGGTCGAGTCCACGAGCGTCGTGGCGGTGTTCGTCTCGCAGGCCGACTTCGAGCAGGGTGAGCTCGCGCAGCTGGCGGCCAGCCTCGCCCGCCGAGGCGTGGAGTTCAGCATCTCCGAGGAACTCGAGCGCGGCGAGTGCCGGATCAAGCTCAAGCTCGGCGTCCTGCACGTCGGCCTGCTGCAGCAGTGGGGGCGCCTGGACCGGACGCTGCGCGACCTGGCGGCCGAGGTCGCGGCGTGACCGAGCACCGCTTCCTCGAGCGGTTGAAGGCCGCGGACTTGGTGTGTCGGACCGGGCGCGTTCGCCAGATCCTGGCCACCTACATCGAGGCCGATGGCCCGAGCGCGCCGCTCGGCGCGCTTTGTGAAGTCGAAACCCGGACCTCCGCCGGCCCTGGCGCGCCGCTGCTGGCGCAGGTCGTGGGCGTGCGCGCCGACAGCATCACATTGGCCCCGCTGGCCGGCGAGGCGCCGACGTTCTCCGGGGCGCGGGTGACCGCCTGCGCTGAGCCGGACCGCGTGCCGGTCGGAGACGGCTTCCTGGCGCGCGCCGTCGATGCGCTCGGGCGGCCGGTCGACGGCGCAGGACCGATCGTGGCCGACCGCTTTGCGCCACTGATTGGCGCCGCCCCCAGTCCGCTCGAACGCACGACGCCAAACCGGGTGCTGGAAACCGGCGTGCGGGCCCTCGACGGGCTGCTCACCCTTGGACACGGCCAGCGCGTAGGCGTCTTCGCGGCAAGCGGCGTCGGCAAGTCGAGCCTGGTCCTGGAGCTGGCCCAACACGTCGACGCCGAACGATGCGTCGTCTGCTTGGTGGGGGAGCGCGGTCGGGAGGTGGAAAGCTTCTGGACGCATGGGCTCGCGCCGGCCGCGAGATCGCGGACGACCATGGTGGCGGCGACATCAGATCAATCGGCGGCCATGCGCGTCCGGGCCGCGAATTTCGCCCTGGCGCTCGCCGAGCACTGGCGCGCCGAGGGCCGTCACGTTCTGCTGCTGCTGGACTCGGTGACCCGCTTGGCGATGGCCATGCGCGAGATCGGGCTGGCGGCCGGCGAGCCGCCCACCGTCCGCGCCTACACGCCCGGCGTCTTCGCCGGCCTTCCTCGGCTCGTCGAACGCTGCGGCGCGCTGAAATCTGGCGGGGCGATCAGCGCGATCATGACGGTGCTCAGCGAGACCGACGACGTCGACGATCCGATCTCGGAGATGATGCGCTCTCTGCTCGACGGCCACATCGTGCTGTCGCGCCGTCTGGCCGAGCGCGGCCACTACCCCGCGATCGACGTGCCGCGCAGCATCAGCCGCCTTGCGCCGGGCGTGCGCGAGGCGTCCCACCAGAGCGCGGCGGACGCCGCGACCCGGTTGCTCGGGGCCTACGAGGCCTCGCGAACTCTGATCGAAGCCGGCGTCTACGCGGCGGGCGCCAACGAGGAGATCGACCGCTCGCTCGAACGTCGCCCCGCGCTGATGTCGTTCCTGAGGCAGGCGCAAGGCGACCGATCGCCGTTCGGGTCGACCCGGGAGGACCTGATCACCGCCGTCGGAGCGGAGGCTTAGGATGGCGAGAGCCGAGAGCCGGCGCCTGCTCGAGGAAGCCTTGCGCATCCGCCGCACGCAGCAGCAAGGGGCGGAATTGGCGCTCGGGCGGGCGCGGGCGCGGGCCGAAGAGCAGGCCGAGCGGCGCGACGCGCAGGCGCTGCTGTTGGCGGACCTGCAGGCTTCCTGGACGGTCAGCATCCAGGGCCGCGCGATCGACGTGGGGCTCGCCACGGCCTGGCTCGCTGCGATCGGGCGCGGCGAGACGGAGCTGGCGTTGCGCGAGCAGGCGGCGGACGACGCCGAGCAGGCGCGCGCGGCCGCCAGAGGCGATCTGGTCGCCGCCATCGGCCGCGTCGAAGCGACCGCCGGACTCGCCCGCTCGGCGCGCCGCGTTCTGGACCGCAGCCGCGAGGAAGCCGCGCTGGCCGAAAACGATGATCGCAACGCACGCGCGAGAGGCGGCTCATGAGGATCACGCCGCACCTCGACTTCGATCCGTTGCGCAACGCGCCGACCGCGCTCGCCAAGGCCGGCGCGTCGGAGAGTTTCGCCGACCTGATGTCCGGGCAGGTTCTTCCTCCCGGCGGCGACTCGACGGGCTTGCCCTTTGTCGCGACGGCTCAGCGCCAGACCGAGGGGGGCGGTCCGGCGCCTTCGCTGCCGGGGCTCAGCGGCGATACGGCGAAAGACCCCGACGCTGGCGTGACCCTCACTCCGACGGCGCAGGTCTTGGCGCTCGGCGCGGGCGCCTCTCCTATGGTTCCGCCAGTGGGGTTCGCGCACCGTGAGCCGGCCGGTCTCGCCGTTCCCAACGACATCCGGCTCGCACCAGCCGCTCTCCCGCAGGGCATGGGCCAGGACTTCGCGCGGCCTGCCGACCGCTCAACGGCCGGCAGACGTCGCCGTGGACCAAGTGCGCACGGTCGTCGCCCACAACCCGGTGATCCGACCCGAAGTCGACCGCCAAGCCGGTCCGGTCGCGGCCGACGGCGCGCCTGTCGATCCGTTCGGCGCGAGCCTTGGCAGCGCCGTCAGAACGACCCATCTGGCGCCGCCGTCGCCCGCCGCGCCGGCGCCGGCCCCCGTGGCGACACCGGAGATCGAGACGATCGTTTCGCCCAAAGGCGCGCGCATCGAGGGGCCCCAGCGTGCGTATGGGCTCGACGAACTCGGCATGTTCGGTCTGCGCGCAGGGACGGCCACATCGGCGGGACCCGCTGCTGGCGAGGTCTCGGCCGAAGGCGTGGCGCCGGCGCCCGCACCTCCCGCACCGGCGACGCCAGCCGCGGACACCGCCGCCGATCCGACACTCGTTGCGCCGGGCCTGCGCGACGCGAGCGCGGGGAACGCGGTCTCCTCCCCCCTGCAGACCGTCGGCGATGACGCTGCCGCGCCCCCCCTTCAGAACGCCGCGCAGAAGGCGCCCGGGTCTGTCCAAGCACCGATCGGACGCCCCGTGGACGAAGGCGGTTTGGAAGAGAGCGCGGAGGCGGTGGGGCCCGCGGCGGATGCCGGGTCCCCCCACCTTCCGTTCCGGCCCGCATCCCAAGGCAAGTCCAGCGTCAGCGTGGTGGTGAGCGACGCCGCGAACGGATCGATCCAGATCGCCGCCGGCTCACCGGCGCTCGACGCCGAGGCGGCGGGCCGGCTGCGCCGCTTGATCGAATTCGACGGCGGCCGAGTTCGGCAAGCGGCTGGCCGGCGTCTCGCTGAACGGACGCGGCATCGAGATCGACGTCACGCGTTCCGACGGAGAAAAGCCATGGCGGTAGCCCCGGTCAGCGGCACGACAACGGCGACCAACAACACGCTGGGCCTCGACTTCCAGTCGCTGCTGCAGATCATCCTCACCCAGCTGACGGCGCAGAACCCGCTGCAGCCCCTGGACAATTTCCAGTTCGTCTCGCAGCTGGCGGAGTTCTCGCAACTGCAGCTGAGCCAGACGCTGAACGACAGCGTCACGAACCTGTTGGCGTCGCAATCCGCCACCCAGGCCGTCGGCCTGCTCGGCCACACCGTCGACGTGGCGACTGGGACCTCGAATAACACCACGGTCACCGGCACCGTGAAGGCGGTGACGTTCAGCAACGGCACGCCGCAGATCACCGTCCAGACCACGTCTGGACAGACGATAACCGCCGTCGCGCTAACGCAAATCACCCAGGTCCTATAAGAAGGGAGGCCTCTCGTGTCACTTTCCGGAGCAATCTTCATCGGTGTGAGTGGAATGGACGCCTATACTCAAGGCCTCCAGACCGTAAGCAACAACGTCGCCAACCTGAACACGGCTGGCTACAAGGAGACGACCACCAGCTTCAGCGACATGTTCAACCCCGGCGCCGCCACCGACCCGTTCGGCGGCGATGCTCAGACCGACGGCAACGGCGTCCGCTTCTCGCCGTCGGAACTGGTTTTCAGTCAAGGAACCCTGGAGCAGACTGGCGGCGCTCTCGACCTGGCGATTCAGGGCAACGGTTTCCTGGTCTTGCTCGATGGAACGAACCCGGTCTACGCCCGCACCGGAAGCTTCGCCGTCGACAGCAAGGGTTTCATCACGGAGCAAGGCACCTCGCTCAAGCTCGGTGTGCTCAATGGCTCCAACCAACCCGAGCCGCTCAATGTCAGCGGTCTGCAGACCAACCCGGCCGTCGCCACGACGACGGTGACCTTCGCCGACAACCTCTCGTCCAGCGCCACCAGCGACACCGTCTCCGGAGTCAACGTGTTCGATTTCGACCGGCGCCCAGCACAACTGGCAGGTCGCACTGGCCGCGGTCGCCGGCTCGCCTGGCAAGTGGACGGCGACGATCACGGACGAGACGGGCGCCACGATCGGCTCCGGGACCCTGTCGTTCACCGGCAGCACGATCGATCCGACCACGGCCAAGATCACCGTCAACACCACGCCATCGGGCGCGGATCCGCTCTCCGTCACGCTGGATTTCTCCAATGTGACCTCGTTCTCGTCGGGCACCAGCTCGACGCTGCAGGTCGGCCAGTCGGACGGCAACGCATCCGGATCGCTGACCAGCGTGACCGTGAACAGCAGCGGCCAGATCGTGCTCAACTACTCGAACAATCAGACGAAGACCGAAGGCGCCGTCGCGCTCGCCAACTTCCTCGATCCGCAGCAGTTGCAGCAGGCGACGAACGGGACGTTCACCAACCCGAAGAACCAGCCCGCGCAGATACTATCCAGCGGACAGGGCGGAATGGGGACGCTCGTCTCGCAACAGCTCGAACAGTCGAACGTCAATCTCACCCAGGAGTTCGGCGACCTGATCCTGATTTAGCGGGGCTTCCAGGCGTCCTCGCAGGTGGTCAGCGTCGCCAATGACATGATCCAGGAGCTGTTCGGAATTCGGGGTCAAGGGTGAACGAACGCGTACGGGACTGGGCGCCGCTGGAGGCGGCGACCAGCGACGCAGTCCGGGGAAGCTCGACGAGGCCGTCGCGGCCTGGAACGAGCGGTGGTTTCCTTCGGGCCGCCTCGAGGTGAGCCTGGCCGCCAAGCCTGCGGGCCGCCGCGACGCCGACGGCGGCCCGTGGCAGTCGCACGGCGCCGCGGTGGCGACCCGCTATCCACGCTCGACGGCCGCGCGCGTCGTCGAGCGAGCCCTGGGCGTTCGGTTCGAAGGTCTGACCCTGACCGCGGCTGATCGGCACGTGATCTCGGCGCTCAGCCTGCGGATCGCCGCCGATCTGGCTCGGTCGATCGAGACCAGTATCGGGCTCGAGCGCGACGATGTGGCAGCCTCGCACGCCTCCGACACTGACCCATGGGGCCCGCTCGGCGGCGTCACCGTCATGGTCGGCGACGTGCGGGGCCCACTGTTATGCGCCGCAGTCCCGCTGGAGACGGTGGCGGCGATCTGCAAGTCGGGTCTTGGGCCGCCACGGCGATCCGCGGCGCCGCTGGCCGATCCGCGCAAAGCGATCGGCTCGACGCTGGTTCGCGTCGATGCGACGCTGGGGCGCGCTCACCTGAAGCTTGCAGAGCTTCGCGCCCTGGCGCCAGGCGATATCGTCGTCCTTGATAGCGGTGTGGACGGGGGAATTGAGCTCACCCTGTCGGACGCGGATACGTCCGTGGCGCATGCGAAGCTCAGCGAGCATCAGGGTCGGCTGGCGCTGACCTTGCAACCCCATCCCAACTGAGACGGCTATGCGGTCACGATTGCAGTCTGACACTGACCCGGCGAGCGACGGAGAGAGCGCAGGATCCGCCGAAGTGATTTACGCCCCGAAGGGCGCGCCGCTGGCGCCGCTCGACTCGGCCATCTTCAAGGACGTCGACGTGGTGCTCGCGGTCCGCCTTGGGGAGCTGATGTTGACCGTCCATGATCTGCTGGCCCTCAAGGCCGGCTCCGTCGTGAAGCTCGACGCCAAACTCAACGACCTTGTCGAATTGCGGCTCAGCGATTCCGTCGTGGCGCGCGGGGAGATCGTCGCGGTCGGCGACAACTTCGGAATCCGCATCGTCGATATCGCCGGATCCACATGATGGGGCTTCACCGGCGCGTCCTTGCGCCGATCTGGATAGCGGCGCTCGGCGTGGCCTTCGCGCCGGGCGTCGCCCTGGCGCAGCGGCTTGGCCAGGCCGTTGGCGACGACATCCCCTGGTGGCGGGTCGCGGGCGCGCTGGCGTTCTGCGTGCTGCTGGCGGTCGCGGCCGCCGTCGTCCTGCGGCTGCGGATGAGGGGTGCGGCGCCGATGCTCGGAACCGCGCCACGGCAATTGAAGCTGGTCGAAAGTCTGCGCCTCAGCCACCAGGTGGACGTCTGCCTGGTCGCCTGCGGCGACCGGCAGGTGCTGGTCGCAACTTCGCCGCAGGGCGCGATCCTGCTGGCAAGCGACGCCGCGCCGAAAGACGGCGCGCCGTGCTGAGGACGTTTCGGCGGCTGGGACTGGGCGCAGTCCTCGTCGCGGTCCTCTCCGCCACGGCGCTCGCCGAGACCGCCGCTGCGCCGGGACCGGCAAAGCCGGACGCGGCAGCCTCAGCCCCGGCGCCCGCCATGGTCCCCGCGCCAGCGCCCGCGAAAGCCCCGCCGCAACGCGCCGCCAAGCCGCGGCGGCGGGGCGCCGCTGCGCGAGTGGCGGCCCGCGCGTCCGCGCCGTCGGTCCTTAGCCAGCCGCTCAAGCCTGCGGAGACTTCGGACGCGGTGCGGATCGCGCTCGTGCTGACCTTCCTGTCGCTGATACCTGCGCTGGCGATCTGCATGACGCCCTTCGTGCGGATCGTGGTCGTGCTCTCGATGATCCGCCACGCCTTCGGCATGCCGGAAACGCCGCCCAACCAGGTGCTGGTCATCCTGGCGTTGTTCCTGACCACGTTCGTCATGATGCCCACCTTCACGCAGGTGAATCAGAGCGCCCTGCAGCCTTTCCTCAACGGATCTGTCTCAGTGCAGCAGGCGATCGACCAGGGCTCGGGTCCGATGCGCGCCTTCATGCTGCGGCAGGTGCACGACAGCGACCTCCAGACCGTCTACGAGATCGCCCGGCAGCCGCTGCCGGACCGCGCCGCGGACGTGGGCCTGATGCAACTCACGTCGGCGTTCATGCTCAACGAGCTGCGGGTCTCGTTCAAGATCGGCTTCGTCATCATGTTGCCGTTCCTGCTGATCGATCTCGTCGTCTCGAGCATCCTGCTCTCGCTGGGCATGATCATGGTGCCCCCCACCACGCTTTCCTTGCCGATCAAGGTCCTGATGTTCGTCCTGATCGACGGGTGGAGTTTTGTGCTCGAGGGCGTCGTCGGAAGTTTCAGATGACCGGCGAGGACCGCCAGGTGGCCCGCGACGAGCTCGGAGATCGAGGACGAGGCGAGCCTGTGGGCGAAGTTCAAGCAGGACCGCTCACCCGCGGCGCGGCAGCGTCTTTTCGCGGCCTACCACCCTTTTGCCCGGCAATTGGCCAAGCGCCATTTCTTCGATCGGCCGGGCGGTGACATCGAGTTGCCCGACCTGCACCAGCTTGCGAGCGCGGGCCTGCTGGAGGCCATCGACCGTTACGATCCGGACCTCGGCGCGCCGTTCCGCGCCTACGCGGCGCGGCGCATCTCGGGCAGCGTCCTCGACGGCATCGCCAAGATGAACGAGGTCCGCGGCCAGATCTCGTTCCGCAATCGAATGCGGCGCGAACGCGCCCGCTCGCTGATCGTGCAGAATGCGGACACGGGGTCCGCGGGAGAGGCGGCCAAGGCGCTGACCGAGCTTACGGTCGGTCTGGCGCTCGGCTTCATGCTGGAGAGCGCCGGGCTCGCCGCTGTCGACGACCAGCCGGACAACCGCGCCACCGCCTACGACAGCCTTGCGTGGAAGCAGACGGTCAACCTGCTCGACGCCGAGCTTGCGCAATTGCCAGAGCGCGAGCAGACCATCATCCGGCAGCACTACATCGACGGCCTGACCTTCGACCAGATCGGCGCACTGCTCGGGATTTCGCGCGGACGCGTCTCGCAGCTGCACCGGGCAGCCCTCGAGGGCCTGCGTCGCCGTTTGCCGCACAGCGGCGACTTCCACTTGGAGCGATAGGAGCGCTGGGATGTCCGAGCTTGGGAACAACTGCCCGCAGGATGTGCTCGCCAGAACGGCCGACGCCGTAAAGTCGGACAGCGCGCGGGGGCTCGCTGCGATCGACGACGCGCTGAAGCGTTATCCCCTCGATGCGCGCCTGCACTTCCTGCGCGGCTCGGTGCTGGCCGGCCTGGAGCGCTACGACGAGGCGCGCGCCGCGATCGGCGAAGCGCTACGCATCGCCCCTGGTTTCGCCATCGCCCGTTTCCAGCTCGGCTTCCTTGAACTGACCTGCGGCGCGCCGGCTGCCGCCGAGTTCGACATGGGCGCCGCTCGAGACGCTCCCTGACGACCACTACCTGCGCCTTTTCGAGACGGGCCTGCGCCACCTGATCCGCGACGAGTTCGCCGAGGCCATCGCACAGCTCACCCGGGGGATCGCGCTGAACGCCGAGAATCCGGCGATCAATGGCGATATGCAGCTCATTATCGACAAGCTGCGCGCCGAAGGACTCGCGGCGGCGGCCGAAGAGGGTATCTCCGAGGCGCACCTGCTGCTGCAGCGCTATCCAAGGCCGACGCGTCACTAGGCCGTGTCTGTCCCGGACCAATCAAGAGCATTAGAGCGCGTTGAGATTACGCGGCATAGCCTGAGTTCCTGAGGTAGTTGGCGCATTCGTCTGGTTGGAAGGTGTCGAGGAGCTCGGCGATGGCGTCGAGGATGGCGTCGTAGGAGCGGGCCTGGGCCTTGCGGAGCAGGTGCTTGAGCTTGGCGAAGACCTGCTCGATGGGGTTCAGGTCGGGCGAGTACTTGGGCAGGAAGATGAGCCTGGCGCCGGCGCTGCGGATGGCGCTGCGGACGAGCCTGCCACGGTGGCTGCCGAGGTTGTCCATGACCACGATGTCGCCAGGGCGCAGGGTCGGGACCAGGAAGCTCTGGACGTAGGCGAGGAAGGCCTCGCCGTTGATCGGCCCGTCGAAGAGGCAGGGCGCGTCGATCCGGTCGCGTCGGAGCGCGGCGATGAAGGTCATCGTCTTCCAGCGGCCGAAGGGCGCCTTGGCCTTCAGCCGCTCGCCGCAGGGACCCCAGCCGCGCAAGGGCGCCATGTTGGTCCGCGTCCAGGTCTCGTCGATGAAGACCAGGCGGTCAGCATCGACCCGGCCCTGATATCTCATCCACTGCTCACGCCGGCGAGCGACGTCAGGCCGGTCCTGCTCCTGGGCGAACAGGCTTTTTTTTGAAGCTGAGACGTTCGGCGTGCAGGAACTCCCAGACCGACCGACGATCCACCCTCAGGCCCCGCTCGGCCATCAGCTCCTCGACCAGCTGGCTGATCGTGAAGTCCTTCTGACGGCATCGGGCGATCAGCCACGCGGCATGCGCCCCGCGCAGCGTCCGCGGCTTGTGACCGCCCATCTTGGCCGGCGCAGCGCTGCCGGTGGCCCGGAACCTCGCCACCCACTTGATCGCCGAGCTCGGCGCCACCCCGAACCGCGCCGCCGCCCGGTTGCGGCTCATCCCCTCGTCCTCGACCGCGGCGATCACACGCTCGCGAAGATCCAGCGAAGCCGGTTTGCCCATCCTCAGCTGGCCTCCTCCCCAGCAGGGAGTTTAAATCAGACGCCAGCTGATTTGGGAATCCCTCGATTCAGCCCGAACTCAATCCGCTCTAGGGCGTGCGGCGCCCTGGAACGGGGGTCGCTGACCGCTCTTGCCTCAGCCGTACAGCAGGCCCGCGCCATAGGCGCCGTTGGCGCCGCCGCCGGAAATAGCGAGGGTATAAACGTCGCCCTGAGTGGGCCGCTGCCTAAGCGGCGCCTCCTCAGAGCACCGCGGCGAACTGTTCGGCGATCCAGTCGGCCTGGGCGTCGGTGATGATCAGCGGCGGGGCGATGCGGATGGTGTGCTCGTGGGTCTCCTTGCACAGCAGGCCCCGCGCCTGCAGCGCTCGCAGTGAGCCCGCGCGCCGCCGGCTTCGGGGTGGAGCTCGACGGCGATCATCAGGCCGCGGCCGCGCACCTCGCTCACCGACGGCGCTCGCGATCGCGTGCAGCTGCGCCATCAGCCGCTCGCCCTGCCGCGCGGCGTTCTCGATCATGCCCTCCTCGACCAGCACGCTGCAGCGCCGCGCGGGCGACGGCGCAGGCCAGCGGGTTGCCGCCGAAGGTGCGAGCCGTGCTCGCCGGGCTTGAGCACGCCCAGCACCTCGCTGTTCGAGAGCACCGCCGAGATCGGGTAGAAGCCGCCGGACAGCGCCTTGCCGATCAGGGTCAGGTCGGCCTCGACGCCCTCGTGCTCCTCGGCCAGCAGCTTGCCGGTGCGGCCCAAGCCCGGTCTGGATCTCGTCGAGGATCAGCATCACGCCCTGGCGCGTGCAGATCTCGCGCGCCCTGCGCAGGTAGCCGGCCGGCGGGATGATCACGCCGGCCTCGCCCTGGATCGGCTCGACCAGGAAGCCGACGGTGTTCGGGCGTGATCGCCGCCTCCAGCGCGTCGGCGTCGCCGAACGGGATGACCTTGAAGCCGGGCGTGAACGGGCCGAAGCCGCCCGCGCGACTGCGGATCGGTGGAGAAGCCGACGATGGCCAGCGTGCGGCCGTGGAAGTTGTCGGCGCAGACGATGATCTCGGCCTGGCCGTCCGGCACGCCCTTCACCTCGTAGCCCCACTTGCGCACCACCTTGAGCGCGCTCTCCACCGCCTCGGCGCCGGAGTTCATCGGCAGCGCCTTGTGCGAGTGGGTCAGCGCGCAGAGCTCCTCGTAGAACGGCGCCAGCTGGTCGTTGCGGAAGGCGCGCGAGGTGAGCGTGAGGCGCTGCGGCCTGGCGGATCATCGCCTCGCAGGATCTTCGGGTGGCAGTGGCCCTGGTTGACCGCCGAATAGGCCGACAGGCAGTCGAGGTAGCGCCGGCCCTCGACGTCCCAGACGTAGACGCCCTCGCCGCGGGTGAGGACGACGTCGAGCGGCTTGTAGTTCTTCGCGCCGTATTCGCGCCTCGAGGGCGATGAAGTCGGTGAGATGTGGCGGGCGGGCGGATCAGGACGTCGGTGGCGGTCATGAGGGGTCCTCGGCTCAGGCGGCGGCGGTGGCGAGGGCCGGCGCGGCGGCGTGGTCGAGGCGCAGGGTCATGCAGAAGGCGGCGCCGCCGGAGAGGATGAACGGGGCGAGGTCGACCGCCGGCGACGCGGTAGCCGCGCCGCTCCAGCGCGCGCCGCAGCGCCGCGGCGGCCTCGGCCATGACGATCGGTGCGGCCGATAGCGACGGCGTTGACGCAGAGTGCGGCGGCGTCCTCGTCGCTGGCGGCGATCAGCTGGTCGGCTGGCGACCCGGGCTGCGGATCTCGGCCAGGGCCGCCGGCGTGAAGGCGGGCGGGTAGTAGAGCACCTCGCCGCCGGTCAGCGGGCAGAAGCAGGTGTCGAGGTGGTAGAACCGCGGGCTCGCGAGCTCGAGCGGAACGACCCCGCGGCCGAAGAAGCCGCCGATCGCGTCGGCCGGCCGCGCGGTCGGAGCGCTGGCCGAAGCCGGCCCAGAAATGGCCGCGCGCGCGCGTCCCAGATGCAGTCGCCCGCGCCTTCCTGGAACAGGCCGCCCGGCAGATCTGCGCGACCTCGTCGACGAGCCCGCGCGCCTGCAGGGCTCGAACGCGGCGAGGAACGACGCCTCCTCGCCCTGCCGCTCGGCCGGGCGGAAGCGGCCGAGCAGCGCGCGGCGGTCCAGCACGACGGCGGCGTTGGCCGGGAACACCATGTCCGGCAGGCCGGGCGCGCCGTCGATCATCTCGACCTCGGCGCCCGCCGTCGTCAGCGCGGCGCGGGGCGTCGAACGCTGCGCGTGCGGCGCGCGCGATCGCCGCCGGCGTCGGCGCGCCAGGCGCCCGGCCGCATCCACGGATTGATCTCGTAGGAGACGTCGAACCACGTCGGGTCGGTCATCAGGATCAGCGGTCTTGTCGTCACGACCCTCCTCGATCGGTCAGGTGTGACCCGAGTCGTAGGCGGCGGCGGGGCCAGCGAAAAGCCAGCAGAGGATGGATTTTGTGCGATCGATTGCCGTATTGTCAGTGGATGACGACGGATCGCCAATTCTCTGGACGATATCGACCGCGCAGCTGATCGCCGCTCTGCGCGCCGATGCGCGCACGCCGGTCGCGACGCTGGCGGAGCGGCTCGGCGTCTCGCGCGGCACGGTGCAGAACCGCATCGACCGGATGATGCGAGAGGGCGCCATCCTCGGCTTCACCCTGCGCCTGCCGCCGCAGACCGACGCCGCATCGGGTGCGCGCCATCATGGCGATCGCCATCGAAGGGCGAGCGCCGCGGCGCGGTGATCGGCGGCGCTGCGCGGCTTTCCGGAATCGAGGCGGTCCACACCACCAACGGCCGCTGGGACCTGGTGGCCGAGCTGAACGCCGAGAGCCTGGCCGCCTTCAGCCGCGCCCTCGACCGCATCCGCCAGATCAAGGGCATCGCCACCACCGAGACCAGCTTGCTGCTGGAGACGCGACGGTTCTGAACCGGCCTAGGTGTCGCTGGTCAGCGGGTCGACGACGCGCGGGAAGAACCGGCCGTCGCGCTTGGCGTAAGCGGGATCCGAACCCCGCACTGGCCTGAGGGCGCTGCGGCGGTCGTCCGTCCTGCGTCGTCCAACAAGGATGGCTGTGCACGTAGTCTAACCCCTACATATCTCCGAGTTCTTCGGTGCAGATGAACATATCGTGTTAGTAGAGAGTATTCTTCCTAGTGCGCCCAGGCGTATTCTTACGTGATTGCCGTCTCTCGCTCGGGAAGGAGAGATGAAGGTGCAAGCGTTAGAGTTCTGCGTCGCTTGACGCGCTCGAGATTGATCTGATCGCATTGGAGCGAATGTCCCTCCAGGAGCTCCGAACATTCTGGAGTGCTCGGTGGGGCTTTGCGCCGCGCCTGCGCTCAGTCGGCCTGCTTCGTCACATGATCGCCTGGCGGCTTCAAGCGGCGGCATTCGGCGGATTGGACGCCGAGACGAAGCGGGCGCTGCGCATCAAGTCCATCCCGCACGCGCCGCTTCCGCCGACGGGCTCGCGACTGACACGGGAATATCGGGGCCGCCGCCACGAGGTCGAAATCCGCGAAGACGGTTTCAGCTATGACGGTCGGGTCTATGGCAGCCTCTCCGAGATTGCGCGGCTGATCACCGGCACGCGCTGGAACGGCCAGCAGTTCTTCGGACTGCGGGACGGGGGCATCACGGCCATGACCGAGACGCCCGGCGGGGTCCGCTGGCGATCTACACGCGCAAGATTCGGAGGAAGGGCTCGGTCAATCCTTCAACAGCCTGCACGCGCAGCGGGAGGCCTGCGAGGCGTATGTTCGTTCGCAGGTCGGGGAGGGATGGATGTGCCTGCCCGATCGGTACGATGACGGGGGCTATTCCGGTGCGCAAATGGACCGTCCGGGGCTGGAGCGGTTGTGGCTGATGTATCCGCCAGACGCGTCGACGTGGTCGTCGTCTACAAGGTTGACCGTCTGACGCGGTCCCTGGCTCACTTCGCCCGCCTGGTCGAAGCCTTCGAAGAGCGGGACGTCGCCTTCGTGAGCATCACGCAGGCGTTCAACACGACCTCGTCGATGGGACGCCTGACCCTCAACATCTTGCTGTCGTTCGCCCAGTTTGAGCGGGAGATCACTGGCAAGCGGATCCGCGACAAGATCGCGGCATCGAAGGCCAAGGGAATGTGGATGGGAGGCGGTGTCCCGCTTGGCTATGACATCCCGATCAACGGAAGCCGCGCGCTTGTCATCAATCCCGATGAGGCGCGGACGGTCCGAACAATCTTCGCGTCCTTTCTCGAGCGCGGCGGACTGTCGTCACTCCAGACGAAGCTCGACGACGAAGGCGTGCGGTCGAAGCGCTGGGTGTCGGCGCGGGGGCGGCAGGTGGGCGGCTTCCGCTTCAGTCGCGGGGCTCTGCGGCATCTGCTGACCAATCGCACCTATCTCGGTGAGATCCCGCACAAAGGGCGCGCCTATCCTGGCAGACACGCCGCGATCGTCGACCGCACGACCTTCGACGCGGCCCAGGCCATCCTGGATGCAAACAGTCGACGCCGCCGCACACACGTGAGCCGCGCGGACCGTATGCTCCTCACCGGTCGGCTGTTTGACGCCGACGGCGTTCCGATGGAGCCGGCATTCACGCGCAGGTATAGGAACAAGCTGTACGCGTACTACGCGGCCAAACCGATGCCGGGGTGCATCGCGGAGGAGGCGCAGGACGACGTCATCCGGCGCGTGCCCGCGCAAGCCATCGACGAATTCGTGCTGAAATGGCTGGAGCGTCACTTTCCGGAAGAGTTCGCTACGGTTAAATTGCGGGAGGTCCGCCAATTGATCGGCCGGGTGGAAATCCATCCGTCGTCTGTCCAACTGGTGATCCGAACAAAGGCGCTGGCCGGCGCGCCGAGCATCCGCAGGGCGATGGAAATGATCCGTCGCTGGGCCCCTCCCGAAGAGAACGTAATTCCCGATCCAAGCCATGCCGGGCTCATTCGCGTCGTGCTGCCGGTTCGGCTCGTCACGCGCGGCGGTCGCAAGTGGCTCAACATGCCCGACGGGAGGCGCACATCGATCCCAAACCAGCCGAACCCGCAGCTGGTGAGGCGCCTGCGCACCGGCCACGCTATTGCGCGCGCGTGCGGCGTGGACCCAGGGTCGACCACCATGCCGCGGAGTATGCGCGCGCCACAGTCCGCCCGCGAACGCCGGCTCGCCGAGTTGGCCTTCCTAGCGCCCGATCTTCAGCGCGCGATCATGCGAGGCGAGATTGCAGCCTGCGAGCTTCCGCGGGTTCCGCTGTCATGGATCACGCAGCGGAAGATACTCGGTGCTGCGGCCGTGAAGGGCCGAAAGCAGGAGCGCGCCTAGCCGCAGCGTGCCTGACCATCGCGGCGTCAGCACAACCGGGCTCCGCCCACGCTGCTGACTTCGATCCGGGAACCCCGCCGGAAGCGGGTCTGACGAACCAAGAGGCCATCGTGGCTTTCGGCGGCGCGGTCATGGACTGCCTGCAGTCGCGCATGGGCGGCACGATGATCAAGGACTTGGGGGATCGCGCGGCTATCAAGGTGCAGCCAGCGACTTTGGCCGACCGGACTTGGACACCTTCATGGACGCCAGCGACGGCCCCGGCGTGGGTCACGAGTAAGCTCGGTCATTGGATGAACATCACCGAGCCTCGCCCGAGCGCTGCGAGGTCAATGCGACGAACCTGCCGGTCGAGCGGACATTCCAAGCTGTGATCTATGGGTTCGCCAAGGTCTTCCCAGACTTCAAGCCCGTGCCCGTGAAGCCTGGCTACGATCCGATCGTCTACCAGCTCGAAAGCGTGAGCGGCGGCGTCCGATATATCGTTCACATGGAGGGGGCTGAGCCGGGAACACCACTCCACGCGCTTCGCTTCAGCCTGCTCTATGCCTACGTGCTGCGGGGCCCCGCCAGCGCGCCGAGCCCCGGCGGTGCAGCGCCTGTCCGCTAAGGGTCGAACCTGGTCCTCGGCTCACCGCCGGATAGCGGACTTTGCCCCCCCGAAAGCGACACGCCGTCCGACGCCATCGACTAGACTTGCAGCTGCGTCTCCGGTTCGGGGTAGCCACCCAGCGTCTCGACCTTTTCGACGTCTGCTTCGGCATCTTTTCGGCCCACCAGAGCGGCTGGAAGCAGGAACACCAGCGGCACCGCGATCGCCGTGGTGCCGGCGTTGGCCAGCACGAGATCGTTGAAAGGCAGGTGCAGCTTGTCCAGCATCGTCGAGCCCAGCCAGTCGGTCCCGAACAGCGCAAAGTTGCGCACGCTGACCATCAAGGAGAAGCCCAGCCCCTCGCTGCCACGAGGCGTGGCGCGCACGGCCAGGTCCATCAAGGCTACCTCGCAGAGCGTGAAGGTGAAGCCGTTCACGCTCTCGATGATACGAGCGTTCATCACCGAGCTGTAGAACATGTAGCCCAGCGTCGCGACGGCGCTGGCGGCGAGGCTGACTGAAAGCAGGAACCGGAGATTCCGTCGGCGACAGGCCCAGATGTAGACGAACGGCGCGGCAAGCGAACAGGTGGCAGCGATCGCGCCCAGATAGCCCTGGGCGACGGTGTTCATGTGCAGCTCGTTCTGCTGCTTGTAGAAGAGCGCCGTCGCGAGCCCTGGCGCGATAAAGACCAGGGCGGTCAAGCCCGCCGCCGCCCACAGGGTGCGAGCCGAGGCGATGTTGCCGAGCTGGTGTTTGAAGTTGGCGAGGACCTGGGCTGAGTTGGTCTCGCCGCCGCTCTTCCTTCAACAGCAGGTAGGTCGCCGGCAATAGCAAGAACACCACCGCGCCGCACGCGCCGGCGGTCCAGCCGAAGGCGATGCTGGCCAGGTATCCTGCCGCCGGTGCGTTGATGATCGAGACGACCGCCTGGGTCGCGTTGCGGATCGACGAGAGCCTTCCCGGTGCGCCGCTCGCCTGGGCGATCTCGACCATGAAGCCGCCCACCACGGTGCTCGCCACCACCATGAAGACGCTGAGGAGGATGCACATCCAAAGCAGCAGATTGTACTGGTGAGGCGTGAAGTAGAGCCCAACCCAGCTCAGCGTCGCCAGCATGGTGCTGACGATGAGATAGCTCCTGCGCCGGCTGCCGAAGATCGGAAACGCATCGGTTACGATGCCGGCCAGCGGCTTGAAGTACCAAGCGAGCCCAGCCAGGAAGAAGAACCCCGCCGCAGCCGACCGCGAGAGGTGTAGCTCGTTCTTCAGCATGTTGGTCAGCGGCAACCGAGCCAGCGCCTGCGGCTGCGCCAGAGTGGTCGCGAGCACGCCGACGACGACAAGGAGGGCGGCGTTGACCAGAGAACGTCTGTGCGCGGCGACGGATACGGAGTCGGTTGCGTCCATCGCCTGGGCGGTCATGCGCTCTCCGTCTTTCGAGCAGCGTCCACCTGTTTTCGCCTTATGGCAAGGCAACGCCCGAACTGTCGTGTGGGCCGTCACATGCCGCCGTCAGTGCGAGCGCCAGGAGCGATGCGGCGATAGGAAATGTCCGCTTCGGGTCGGCAGCACGCATCGGCTCGGAGCCCGCAAGCGGACGTCCTCAAAGGGCAGCAGTAAACTCAGGACGGGTAAAGCGCGTCATGAACGAAACCGCCGACCATCCGAGAGCCTGCCATCTCGTTCGCCAGAGCAAACATCTGATCGGCCAGCGCATCCAGTAGAGCGGGCCCCGGTGCCGGCGCGGGCTCATTCTCGTCGGTGTAGACCATGGGCCCGCCGTCGAGTTCATGCCCCCAAAGGCTGTGCAGGAGTTCGTTGCGACGCTCCGAAGTGCGCCGTGACCGTTCAAGCATAGCGTCAAGCTTGATGAGCGCAGCCCCGTCTTGCAGCCGCTTCCGCGCCAATCCCCGCACGCGCCGTCGCAGCACCGCAGAACCTTCGCGTGCTGTCGCGTCAACGGCGTCTTTGATCGAAGTCTCAGACAACGTTCGTATCATCATCTTCAATTGATAATCTAGCTGACCATGCCTGATCGCGATCTTGCCAACCGCGGCCAGAACTTCTTGGTCCCTTGGAAGGCCCGGATAGATCATCCTAGAGTTCCTTGCCTTCGTGAGGCGCGCTCATTGATTGGAGGGCCGATAGTCTCTGCCGTGCCATCAATCCGCGAACGAAGTCTCCTCGGTCTTCCCATTCCCGGCTCTTGACGCCACCGTGATCAACAACCTGTAGCACAGCGGGCCGACGTCCGCTTCGGGTCGAACCCGGTCGATTCGAACGTCTGCTTCAGGGAGTGGAGGCAGAGTCTGCAATCGGCGCTACGCGGAAGTGTGGCCGGCGCCTACGCTTCCTCCTCGCCCTCGCTGGCGACCGACGCCGGCCCGCCCAGGGCGTCGTAGCGCCGCTCGGCAAGCCATTGGAGCCGCTTGGCCTGCGCGAGCAACACGCGGCGTAGGCCGCCTTGGACCTTTCTCTCCGAGATCACCTGCGCGAGCCGCGAGATGGTCAGGGCACGACGTGCGATCCGGAAATCCGGATGGGAGCGCAGTTCATAAACGCGGTCGGAGACGATGCGCCCGCGAAAGGAGGGCGGTGCGGTGACGGTGACCTCGCCTGGGGGCGGATCCTTCTCGTTTAGGATCGCTTTGAACCTCGAGTTGTCGATCGCCTTCTGCGTGATCAGCCGCTCAAGCGCGTCGAGGTGTTGGCGGGCAGCAGCATCATTTCTCGGCGTGTCTTGGAACTGAGGGAGCGGCCAGACCTCAATCTCGAACACCTCGAAGGGGTCGAGGACCGACATTGCCACAGCGTCAGTCCTCTGGTTGGTCAGATGCCGTCGGATGCGCGTGCGCAACATCTCGTTGGTCTGGCCGACGTAAATCGGTTCGCCGTCGTAATCGAAGAAGGCGTAGACACCCCACTTGTAGTTACCGACCCGAATGGTCACGCCGGAGGGGTCCTGGAGCGTTGAGTCCAGGAAGGCCGTCAGATTGGCGCGAAGATCCTCGGTTTCGAACGGTGGGACGTTGTCGCTGTCCGGCCGCTTCATGGCCGTCACGCGGCCGCGCGTTGAGCGAAAGCCGCGTCGAGCACTGGTTCAAACAAGTGGGCCGCCAGATGACCCACCACCGGCGCGACGACGCCGTCACCGGTCAGGTGGTAAGCCTCGTTGTAATTCCGAGGCAGACGATAGCTGTCGGGAAGCCCCATTAGCCGGGCCGTCTCCCTAGCAGAGATGAGTCGGGTCCGCACCTGATAGCCATCGACCACAACAATCACCTGGCAACTCGAGCCGCCGGCCGGCGTGCGTAGGCAGCCTGAGACATCATCGAAGCGGACTTCGGCCCGTTGCACCTTGCGTCCTAGCTCATCGGTGCGCGTTCGGCGGTAGATGCCGCCAACCATGCGCCGCCCTGCGCGCTTGGCAGCCTCAACCTTCGCAAGGTTGACGTGTGACATCAGATCGAGAAGGGCCTTGGTCTCGGCTTGGTTGTGCCAACGCACGGTGTCTGGCTCCGCTTCGATCACGTCTGAGAAACTCAGCGCTCGACGCGGAGGTGTCGGCAGGTTCCACCAGACGAGGCTCGCGCGTGCCTTCCTCGATAGGCCGTCAACGGCGCGACGCAGCGCGGGTGGATGGAACGGATCACAGGGGTCCGACGTCGCCAGGTTGGCGGTGATCGCAATGTCCCCCCGAACGCCGACTACAAACAGCCTTGGCCGCGACTGCGGCACAAAGATCTCAGCATTGATGATGAGCGCGCCGAAACGATAGCCTGAGTTCGCGAAGGCCGCGCAGATCGCTTCGAAGTCACGGCCATGGTGGGAGGTCAGCGTCCCGCAGACGTTCTCGACCGCCACGATAGCGGGCGGCCTGCCATCTGCCTGCAGATCAGTGATCAGACCCCAGAACGGGTAGAACGTCCCGGAGCGCTCTCCCTTCAGCCCGGCGCCCACGCCAGCGAGGGAGAGGTCTTGGCAGGGGAATGAGCCCCAGACGAGGTCTGCGTGACCTGGCAACTGGGCCGACCGAAGCTGCCGGACATCGCCGACCACTAGCTCCCCGCCGACTCCCCAATTCGCCTCGTAGGCCAAGCCCTTCTTGGGGTCGAAGTCGTTCGCGAACAAACAGGTCCAGCTCGGCCCCAATCCGGCCCGCGCCATTCCGCCGCCCGCGAAGAACTCATAGAAGCCCGGCATGCCCACGCTGCAATGATGATGGCGACCGCGCGCGTCCATCAAGAATCGCCCCTCCGATAGAGTGCCGACCACCGCGCGGCTTGTCCACCGTTCTCCTTTGGTTCCGGCGAGACCCGCTTTCTGTCAGCAGCGACGGCGACACCTCGCGGACGTGCGATCTGGCCATGCAGGCGGGTCTGTTCGGATTGGCCTTGGAGCGAAACGGGCGCACCCTGCGCGGCGTGCCTGACCGTGAGGGCTGGATGCCGACGGATGACCTGGATTCCGGACTGCGGTTGGCCGCGTTCGAGCGCGTCAGGCGCCTCAGTGAGGTTCACGATCCGCTCACGGCGCAGCAGCTCGGCGAGGGGTTCTTCTTTGATGGAAATCGCTACCCTCTCATCAATCCGCGGCGCGGGATCTTCAAGCCCCGCCAGATGCGCTTCCTTCTGTCGCTCAACACGGTGTTTCCAAAGACCGGCAACCGCGTCTGGTACGACGATCAGCGCGAAGTGCACCGCCAGATCTTCGATGGCGACGAGATGGTCGACTACGCCTTCATGGGCAGCAACCCCGACGCTGCCGATAATCAGTGGCTGCGCGAGGCATACGAGAACCAAATACCGATCATCTACTTCCTCGGCGTGTCGCCCGGCCGCTACCAAGCAATGATGCCAGCGTTCATCGCCGGCTGGGACCCAGATGGGCTGATGGTTCGCATCAGCTTCGGCCTTCCGGAACAGCAGGCGCTGCTGCCGCCCGCGACCGCGGTTGAGCGCCGATATGCGCTGCGCTCTGTCAAACAGAGGCTTCACCAAGCGTCGTTTCGGGCGGCCGTCATCGGAGCTTACAGGGGGCGGTGCGCGTTGTCGGGCCTTCCTGAGCCAATGCTGCTCGATGCTGCGCACATCGTCGCCGACAAGGACGAGTTGCTTGGCCAACCCGTGGTTCGGAACGGGATCCCTCTGTCAAAGATCCATCACGCCGCCTTCGACGCCCACTTGATAGGTATCGATCCCGACTACCGCTTACACGTCTCGGAACGACTGCTCGCCCAGAAAGACGGACCGATGTTGGAAGCGATCAAAGCTCTTGAGGGAGGAACGCTGCGCCTCCCAAGGCGCAATGAGGACCGTCCGGACCGTGATCGCCTCGCTGTGCGCTTCGAGCGGTTTGAAGCGGCGGCCTAAGCGGCCTGGGACTTTGGGTGACGATCGCTCCGGCTGCGGACGAGTGTCAGCTCCTGGCCATCCGGCAGTCGGTACCGCCTCCCACATCCGCGCCCTAGTCGGCATTCGACGAAGTCTATACGCCTCAGCGCCACATCCCGCGCAGCCGCTCGGCGATATCGACCCGTGGCGGCTCAGCGGGGCCGACGGACGGGGCGGCCGGTGCCGCGAGCGGCCACGATATCTTCTCGAAGAGATCGAGCAGCCCTTTCGGAATGAACCGGGTTCGCGAGGCATAGACATGGCGGTCGCCATGGCCGGTTGGCCGTGGGTGAAGAAGCGCTGCGGCAGCAAGATGTGGAGATCGTCCTTGGCCCGGGTCATGGCGACATAGAGCAGCCGGCGTTCCTCCTCGATCTCGGCGGTCGTGCCGGTGCCGAGGTCGGAGGGCATGCAGCCGTCGACGACGTTCAGCACGAAGACCGATTTCCATTCCTGGCCCTTGGCGGAATGGATCGTCGAGAGGATCAGATAGTCCTCATCGAGCAGCGGCACGCCGGCCTGATCGCTGGTGGCATCCGGCGGGTCCAGCGTCAGCTCGGTCAGGAAGCGTTCCCGCGACGGATAGCCGGCGGCGATCTGCTCGAGCTGGAGCAGGTCGGCGCGCCGAACGTCGGCATCCTCATGGATGCGTTCGAGATGCGGCTCGTACCAGAGACGCGCCCGCTCCAGCTCGGCGGGCCAGCCGGCATTGCCGCGGCGAGGTCTGCCACTGGATCGCACGAAGGCCGTCCCAGTCGTCGCGCCAACCCGCGGCGGCGCCGGCGCATCGGCAAGCGCGCTGATCGGATCGGCGGCCGCCGCGATGTGGTCGAGCACGCGCTGCGCCGAGGCCGGTCCGACGCCGGGCAGCAGCTGCATGACGCGAAAGCCGCACAACGCGGTCGCGCGGGTTCTCGACGAAGCGCAGCAGCGCCAGCACGTCCTTGACGTGCGCGGCATCGAGGAACTTCAGGCCGCCGAACTTCACGAAGGGAATGTTGCGCCGGGTCAGCTCGATCTCGAGCGGCGCCGCTGTGGCTGGAGGTCCGGAAGAGCACCGCCTGCTGCTTCAGGCAGTCCCAGCCTCGCGGTTTTCCAGCACGTGCTCGACGATGTAGCCGGCCTGGTCGGCCTCGTCGCGCACGCTGACCAGCCGCGGCCGGTCGGCCGATTGCGGTCGGTCCAGAGGTTCTTGGTGAAGCGCTCGGCGGCGAGATCGATCACGCCGTTGGCGGCGGCGAGGATTGGCTGGGTCGAGCGGTAGTTGCGGTCGAGCGTGATGATCTCGGCCGGCGGCGATGAACTGGCCCGGGAAGTCGAGGATGTTGCGCACGGTCGCGGCGCGGAACGAATAGATCGACTGCGCGTCGTCGCCGACCACGGTCAGACCCTGGCCCGTCGGGCTTCAGCGCCAGCAGGATCGAGGACTGCAGCCGGTTGGTGTCCTGGTATTCGTCGACCAGCACGTGGTCGAAGCGGCCGCCGATATCCGCCGCGAGCGCCGGATCGCTCACCATCTGCGCCCAGTAGAGCAGCAGGTCGTCGTAATCGAGCACGTTCTGGCGCTGCTTGGCCTCGACATAGGCCGCCGAACAGTTCCTTCAGCTCGGCGACCCAGCCGGGACACCAGGGGAAATGACGCGCCCAGCACCTCCTCGAGCGGCATCTCGGCGTTGACGCAGCGCGAGTAGATGGCAAGGCAGGTGCCCTTGGTCGGGAAACCGGCTGCGGTCTTGGAAAATCCGAGCTCGTGCCGGACAAGGTTCATCAGGTCGGCCGGAGTCCTCGCGATCGTGGATCGTGAAGGCGGGGTCGAGGCCGATCTGGTCGGCATATTCGCGCAGCAGCCGCGCGCCGATGCCGTGGAATGTGCCGGCCCAGGTCAGGGCGTCGGTCATGCATCGCCGGCATTGTCACCCATCACCTTCCGCGCAGATCCGCTCGACGCGCCTGCGTCATCTCGGCGGCGGCGCGCCGGGAAAAGGTCATCAGCAGGATCCGCCGCGGATCGGCGCCGTTGACGATCAGGTGGGCGACCCGATGCGCCAGGGTGTTGGTCTTGCCGGAACCCGCACCGGCGATGATCAACAGAGGCCGGCCGGCGGCGCCCTCCCCGCCTCCACGCCGTGTTCGACGGCCCGCCGCTGCTCAGGGTTCAGGGTGTCGAGGGAAGCGGCGGCCATCGAGAAACGCGCGAACTCAGAAGCGGACGAATCCACGACGATCTCAGTTTCGCGTTTTGTTCGCAATCGCCGGCATTCTGCCTTCATTCATCCGGGCGCGCCGGTCCTGAGTGTAGCCGCAGGTTGGTGAACAAAGCCAGATGCAACCGAGTCCCTGTAGGCCAAAGTGCCGCCCCGAACGGCACATTCGGCGAACGCTGCGGAGCGTCGGAGTCGCGCCAATTGCGGACATCAGCGCGCTTCGAGGAACCGGCCGTCCCCAACGGGGAGTTTCGACCCAAAGCAGACCATGCCATCCGGCGAAAGCACGCACGACGACCTGCGCACAGCCGGCCTCAAGGCGCTCCTACAACGGCGGAGACAATTCACGCTCCCGACGGAGATGTCGCGGGCTGCGACCGCTCCATGCGTATCGTTGTGGCCTGCTTTGCGCTCCATCCTGGAGCGCAGCCTCGATGAGGCCGCAGAACCGTCTAAGGTAGAACGCCCGGTCTCGCGCGTGGAAGCGGGAGAACACCCGAGCTTCACCAGGCGACGTTTGCAGCAGCATCAACCCATGTTCGCTGAGCCCTACGTCCAGGCTGGCCAGGACACGGGAGCCACCGTTTCTGCGGACCTCTACACGCAGGACTTGAGGCCATCCTTCTATCAGATCCTCGGCTTGGCTCAGGACAAGTCCAACTGCTGCCGCCGTTCCCTGCAAGTCGGCCAGCGCAGCCTGGAACGCACGTTTGTTGTCGCGCCATCGCGCGGCTTGTTCGAAGACAGCCATCGGCATCGCCTTCCACCATCACCCCGCCGGTGAACGCTCAGAAGGGCTGCATGGCGAAGCTTGCTCACGGCTTCGGGGGATGCGGTCCTAAGAGGGGAAATTTGAGAACGCCCGCTCCACCACGCAACTTGCAATTGTGCACACTCCGGCAACGCGCGCCACGGCTCCGCTACCCGATTTGAGTAACCATTCAGGTCGGCGGAAACCGCGCTCGCGGGGCGAAAGGATCGGGAGCGCCCCGCGGCGAGCGTAACGGGTCCTGGAGGACTGGTGAGTAGACGAATGAGGCCAAGGCCGCACGACGGGCGGCATCCGCTATGATGAAGGCCGCGCGCCAGGCGTTGACAAACTGCTGGGGCTTGTTCGCACACAGCGGACCACGACACGTTCGAACGGCGGTTGCACACCCCCCCCCCCGCTGTCAGCAACGGTTCACCGGCGCCATGCAAGGAAGAACCGCCATGCAACGGACCCTGACACTTGCCTTCGCTCTAGCGCTGATCGCCGGCGTCCCGGCCGTCGCCGCGACTACTCACCACCAGGGGCCAGCCGCATCCGCGACCAGCCCGCGCCAACAGCCTTGCGGCAAGTCTCGCCGTCGGGGATGTCAAACGATGGAGATCAGCTCGTTCTCGTTCGGCGAGGGCCGTGGGATCAGCGCGCCGACACACAGCGCGGCGGATCGCGAGGGAACCGCGGCAAGCATCGGCGAGGTGACGTTGCACAAGCCGAAGCGCAAAGGCCACTGAGTTAGAGGACGAGCACCACCGGCGCCTTCGCTGGTTATTGCTCGCCGCCGGCCTTACGGGACGTGCCGCCCATGTGGCAGACCTTATCCCTTGAGATGCAGGTATCGCCGCAAAGGTAGCCGGTCCTGCAGTGCTTGGGACCTGGCGCCGGACAGTGGGTGAAGTGACCGTGCGCGTCGCGGCATTGGTGCGCCTCGGTCACCTCCGGGCCGGTGCCGGTCCCATGCGCAGTGGATTTCACATCCCATCCCATATGGGCAGAACCCCCGGTCTGGTACGCGAGGACTGGCGTGGCGGACGCGAACGCTAGAGCCGCGATGGCGGCGACGATCAGGCTGCGCATGGGCTTTCTCCCCGGTTGCAGGGAGAGCCTACGCCACAACCCAGTCTCTGAGACCGTCAAAGTCGCCTTCATTCCGCACGATCCCGCGCGCTCGAAGGATCCGCAGGCCCCGCGCCGCCAGCCATCGCTCCGTTATGCGCTCGCTGGTCGGCCTCGCGTAGCGTGTCGGGATGTCCGCTTCCTGGAGCAGCGGCAACGGGGAGTTTCGACCCAAAGCGGACTCGAACGGCTCCGGCACGCTCGGTCGGCTAGCCAACCGCCTCGATGGGAGAATACTTCAGCTGCAGGCGATCGACGGTGTCGCGCCAACCGCTCCGCATCGCTCGCAAGAGGCGGTCGCGCGCTTCCTCCTCGGACATGCCAGCCGGGATCTCGACGTCCACAATGAGCTTCGTGCCGCCATCGACCGGCGCGAAGGTCACCGTCGCAAGCGGGCCGTCATCCAGGTGGTCGAGGTCGATCGTCGGCCATCCATCGACCGCGCCCCAAGTGAAGACGAGCTTCTCGTCCGGAACGATTTCGCGATAAATGCCGCCAGTGAAGTAGCGCGTCGTGGCATCGATCACCATCATCAGGCGCCACGCGCCGCCGACCCTCAGGTCGACCTCGATCGGATCATCTGGAATGGGCATCGTATCGTTGTAGAACCAGCCGAGTTCGGCCGGCTTGGTCCACGCGCCGAAGACCCGATCCGGCGGCGCGCCAATCCACCAGGCGAGCCGAAAGCGGGTGCGCGGCGCCTCGGAGCGGGTCATCTTCGGTCTCCTTCCAATTGACGTTGCAAGCGGCTCAGCCGCGTTTCGAAGAACGCTCTGTATGGCTCCAGCCACGCGTCCGCGGCTTCGAGCGGCGCCGTGTTGAGGTGGCAGTTGCGCCGCTGAGCGGATCGCGACTTGCTGATGAGGTTAGCCCGTTCGAGGACCTGCAAGTGCCTCGACACCGTCGGCAAGCTAAGCTGATGGGGCTCGGCGAGCTCCGAGACCGTCGCGTCCCCGCTGGCCAGGCGTGCGAGCATGGCTCGGCGGGTAGGATCGGCGAGCGCGGAGAAGAGGCGACTCAAATCATCGACCTGGGATGTCATTTGCATAGTTGCACACTTAGCTAAATAATCACGCGATGTCTACGCCCCTCAGTGGCGACTTTGTCGGCTGGATCGCCCCGCCGTGGCCAACGCTCGACGTCGTCGGACGGCGAATGGCCAGCCCGTAAGCTGCATTCCCGAGGGTGACCTAGTTCGACCGCTTCCCCCCTTGGTCGACCTTCCCGCCGTCCACTTTCCGGCGGGCTGCCGAATGTCCGGTTCCTCGCGTCGATCCGACTTCGCAAGTCGACCCTGAGCGGACATCGGGTTGCGCTCGAACGCGCGGCGGGCCTACTCCAGCTTCATGAGCGGCTATGCGCGTATGATGGTCGAACATCCTGGGCGGTGTTGATGGCGCAGACTGAAGAGACACGCATCCTGGTTCCGGTCGGCGCGCTGGGCGCCGGCGTTCGCGCGGACGAGGTCGCGGCGGGCCTGGCCCTTTCGCCACACGCCATCGCTCTGGACGCCGGATCTACCGACAGCGGGCCGGCGTACCTGGCCAGCGGGAGATCCAAGTACAGCCGGGAGGCGGTCAAGCGCGACCTGGCGGTGCTGATGGCGGCGCGGCGCCAAGCCGGCATCCCGCTCCTGATCGGGTCGTGCGGCACCTCGGGGTGCAATATGGCGCTGGACTGGACGCTGGAGACGGTGCGCGAACTGGCCCAGGAGCAGGGCGACGTGCCACGCATAGCGGTGCTCTACTCGGAGCAGGACAAGGCGATGCTCAAACGCAAGATCGCCGCCGGCGCCGTCCAGCCCCTGCCGCCGATGGGCGCCCTCGACGACGCCACCCTGGACGCCTGTTCGCACATCGTCGCCCTGCTCGGGCCCGAGCCTTACATCGCCGCGCTCGAGCGGGGGGCCGACATCGTGCTCGGCGGCCGCACCACCGACACCGCGGTCCTTGCAGCTGCCGCGCTGATGCGAGGCGCCCACGCCGGCGCCGCCTGGCACGCCGCCAAGATCGCCGAGTGCGGCGGCCTCTGCACCCTCAATCCCACCAGTCCCGGCGTCATGATGAGCGTCGACGCCGAAGGTTTCAGCATCGCACCCCTGGCGGCCGCCAACCGCTGCACCCCTGAGACGGTGTCGGCGCACATGCTGTACGAGAATGCCGATCCATTCCGTCTCACCGAGCCTGGTGGGGTCCTGGATGTCACCGAGGCGCGGTATGCGATCCTGGATGATCGCACCGTGCGGGTCACGGGCTCACGCTGGGAGCCGGCGCCCTACACCATGAAGCTGGAGGGCGCCGGCGCGGGACCGTTCCAGACCATCATGCTGGTCGGTATCGAGGACCCGGCGGTGCTGGCGGATGTCGACGCCTTCGTCGGCCGCATGGCTCATGCGCTGGAGCGGCGCGTCGCCCGCACCCTGGGCCGCGAAGCAGCGAGCGGCATCGACATATCGCTGCGACCCTACGGCTGGAACGCCGTATCGGGCCGTGCTCCGCCGCCGGACGCAGCGCCGCCGCGGGAGATTGGGCTGATGTTCGTCGCCACCGCGCCGACCCAGGCCCTCGCCACGGAGGTTGCCAAGATCTGCAACCCGTTCTTCTTCCACTTCCCCGCCGCCGAAGGGAAAGAGCTGCCCAGCTACGCCTTCCCCTTTTCGCCAGCCGAGATCGATCGGGGTCAGGTGTTCGCGTTCCACCTCAACCACGTTGTGGCGGTGGACGATCCCTTCGAGCTGATGCGCACCCGCTGGGTGGAAACCACGGTGGGCGCCGCGCATGCCTAAGGTGCGGGACGTGTGCCGCTACGTGCGCTCCAAGAACGCCGGCCCGTTCTGGATCACCGTCGACCTGTTTTTCGATGGCCCTGAGACATACGCACGATACGCCGACGCCCCGGCGATCGGTGTAGACGCCGTGGCGGAGTTGTTCGGGGTGGATCCGGGTCAGGTGAAGCGTTTCAAGGTCGACGACCTGGGTGTCGTCAAGCTCTCCTATCCGCGCCGCCAAGCCCAGGGCGGCGCGTTTGAACGCGACATGCACGGGGGTCAGCAATACGTGCCGCTGCTGGACATCGATCTGGACTGAGGTCGGCGCCGGTGTCGCGCCTTGGGCGGTAGATGGGGGGCGACCCATTGCAGACCGCTCGGCGAAGCTCGCCACCCCAGCTAGTCGCTCGAAACGACCGCTTCCGGGCAGGACGCGAGCGGGGACTCTCGACCCTCAGCGGACTGATCAGGCTGTCAGGCGTGGCCCAGATGGCGGCTTCCGACCCAACCCGGTCATTCGGCTGGTCTGCTTTTCGGCATGACGACACGGTCGCCCAAACGAGAAAGCCCGCCCGGAGGCCCATTCGCAGGATGGGTGCTCAGGTCGCTTAGGCTGCGCTCAACGCCACGCCGTCCCTGCGACGGGCCATCCGTAGCCCCACGCCAATCATGCCGACGCCCAGCAGTAGGGTCGACCAAGTGTGGGCGCGCGCGATGCAGGTGTGAGAACCGGAACATTACCCGAAGAGAAAGGCCCCGCCTGGATGACGGGGCCTGCCAAGCCTAACCTTGGGGGCATTCGGCCCGGTGCGGTGGCTGATGTCACATTGAGGGTTGTGCGACAACCCCGCCACACGCGCACCGACAGGAGGACGATCGCCTTCCCGCCGCAACGGCAGCCCGCGTGTCCGGCCGGGAAGCAAGCAGCCGACGACCGCGTTCGACCGAGGCTGCCCTAGTTTGCGTAGGCGCTCCCATTCTTGGCGTCGGTTCGGACTTTCATCCCGAAAAGGACCTGCTCGGCTGCCTCGCGGTTCGGACATCCGAACGTCTCGACCGGCTTATCGCCCTTGAGAACGACCGCAAGCCACGGAAGCCCGCACTCAGCGGGCGCATAGATCGCGTATGTCATGTGGCTCATGGTCTCCCCCGGGTGGAGCCCTCGTTTATCCACACATTATCCACACGTCGGCGAGGTTTCCAGCCCTCACGGCGCGCTGGCTGAGGCTCGCCCGGCCTCGCGTCCGCTAATCTTGCGAGCCGTCGTCCGGCTCCTTGGGTGCAAGCAGGTTAGCCGGATCGCTCTTGAGCGCTTCAACGCGGGCGAGACGATGAAAGCGCAAGGCTTCTTCGATCATGAACTGGCGCTCACTCCCGTGGGCCGCGAGCGCTCGCTCCATTGCTTCGAACGCTTGATCGTACAGCGAACGCTCAGTTCCCATACGCTGCGCCACGAAAGTCCCCGACCCTGACGCGCCGCCTGTTTCGTTACGCCCACGACATACTTGTAGCAAGGAAAAGGCCCGCCCAGTCAGCAGCTTGACATTGGGTGAGACGGGGTGGAGTTAGACCCCCTGCAGCCTTTGGCGGGGTGTCTCGGGTGAATACGTTCGCCCTCCACATCGTGGACGACCGATACACGGTCACGACGCTTGAGTTCGTCACCGCGAGTAGCACGGCAGCGGCGCGCCGCGTCGCCCTCGACCGGCTGTACGCCTCCGAACACCATCTGGCGGTCGAGGTCCACGAAGAGGGCCAGTTGCTGTTCGAGATCAACCGCGAGGGCCAGGCGCGCGCCAGCTAGAGGCTTGGCGAGCTAAGCGGTGAGAGACGCTCGATGATCGCGCCCAGCAGCACATATCCGACGTCGTGGCGGTCGCAGGTCTTCTTCAGGGCCGTGCCGGAGACGCCGAATTCGGCGGCGACCTTGGTCATCGGCTCGGCCCAGACGCGCTCGTAAAGCTCTTCCCGCGACAACGACTGCATCGCACCCACTCTCCTGACCTGAGGATCGCGATCTCGTGCCGAGCTATAATGGCGACAAGGCGCCGGTGCTTGTGACGCCCTCCCAAAAGGCCGCTGCGCCCTCGCGGCCGGCAGTCGAACCTGGCGCGTCTAATGGACGTTCACGACCGCTTTTCGCCAGGAGCGAACCTTGGCGCGCTGCCTGAAGAGCGGACCAGATCTTGTCCGAGACTAGGCGATCGGCGGATCAGCGATCTTAAGCAGTTGCTTGCCGAAGTTCTTGCCGGCGAAGAGTCCAGCCAAGGTGGCCGGCGCGTACTCCAGCCCCTCGTCAACGTCGACGCGCCAGGCAAGCTCGCCGGCCCCTATCCAGCGCTGCAATGCAGCGACACCTTCGCCAAAGCGTGACAGGTAGTTGAGCACGATGAACCCCTCCATCCGCGCGGATCGGATGACGAGCTGGAAGTAGTTGCGAGGGCCAGCGCCGAGGTCGAGGCCATAACCAGAGGAGATGCCCCCGCAGAGAACCACGCGTCCTTTGAAGGCGATGCGCGCAAGGCAGAGGTCGAGGATCTGACCGCCGACATTGTCGAAGTAGACGTCGATGCCGTTCGGCGCGAGCGCTGAAAGACGGGCGCCGACGTCCTCGCTCTTGTAGTCGATCGCGGCGTCGAACCTGGCCTCGTTGGTCAGCCAGCGGCACTTCTCGGGACCGCCGGCGATACCGATCACCTTGGCGGCGCCCATCAGCCGCGCGATCTGCCCGGCGACCGATCCGGTGGCGCCTGCCGCGCCAGAGACCACGACCGTTTCGCCAGCGGCGGGCTTACCGATCTCCTGCATGCCGAAATAAGCAGTGAGGCCGGTGCCGCCGAGGACAGAAAGCGCGGTCTGAGGGTCGACACCGGGCGGCAGTTTGCGCGCCACATCGCCGTTGGCGACGATGTAGTCCTGCCAGCCAAACGTACCCTGGACGAGATCGCCGGCACGGAAGTCTGGGTGGCGGGACTCGATCACCTGGCCCACAGCGCCGGCGCGCATCGGCTCGCCGAGCTGCACCGGCGGCACGTAACTCGGCACATCGTTGATCCAACCGCGTTGTGCGGGATCGAACGAAAGCCATAGGTTTCTGACGAGGAACTCTCCTTCGCCCACCGGCGGGATCGTCGTCTCATCCCACTTGAACGTCTCGGGCTCGAGGGGCCCTTGAGGGCGCGAGCCCAGCAGCCAGCGGCGGTTGATATCGTTGCGCACGGGCAGGTTCCTGTCTTCCAAGTGGGCAGGTGTCATGTCCGCAAGCTGTTAGCACGGCGAAGTCCGGCGGAAACCAGTGACGCGGCGCAAACGACGGTCGGAAGCTCCCGGCGCAGCGACCTCGGTCCCTTTGATCTATCGCAAAGCCGCGTCCGTCACGTAACTTATCATTGTTTACATAGACGGACCAACAAGTCTGGTTTGGTGAGGTGGAGCGACAGTCACACACCTACGATTTCGCCGGCTTCTACGAGCAGAAGCGCATCGGCGCGTTCGCCTCACCCCGCAGGTTCTGAGCCTTAAGACGCCTCACCAGGAGACCGACGATGACCAGCGAAGACCAACGCCTGACCGGCGGCGAGCTGTTGGCGAAAACCCTGGTTGCGGCCGGCGTCAAGCGGGTCTTCGCCCTGCACGGTGGCCATCTCGACGGCTTCTTCAAAGGCTGTGTCGAGGCGGATATCGACCTCGTCGCCTTCCGCCATGAGGCGGCCGCCGGCCACGCCGCCGACGCCTATGCGCGGACGACAGGAGAGCTCGGGGTCTGCGCCATAACGGCCGGACCCGGCTTCACCAACGGGCTCACGGCGATCGCCAACGCCCAGCTCGATGGCTCGCCCGTGCTCTTCATCATTGGCGCAGCGCCGTTGCGCGAGATCGAGACCAATCCGCTGCAGGGCGGCATCGATCAGATCGCCGCCGCGCGACCGCTAGCCAAATGGGCGATCAGCGTGCCGGTCACCGAGCGCATCCCCGACCTCGCGGCCATGGCGATCCGCAAAGCGCTCACTGGCCGCAAGGGGGCGGTCGTGCTCGAGGTCCCGATCGACGTGCTGCACGCGGGGGTGCGAGGGAGCCAGGCGACCACGCCCGCAGGGCTGGGTGAGCGTCCCCATCCGGCGCCCTCGCCCGACGAAACGCGAACGCTGCGTCGAGCTCCTCCGTACGGCGCGGCGCCCGGTGCTGATCGCCGGCATCGAGGCGGTCTCGGCGCGAACGGCCAGGCGCTCGTCAGGTTCGCGGGCGCAGCGTGGTCCCCGTGTTCGCCAAGACCCAGGCGATGGGCTTGTGCCTGGGGGACACCAGCTCGATGGCGGCGCGGTCGGCAACCTCGCGGCCCTGCCGATGCTGGGGCTCGAACGACCGATCTGGTCATCCTGCTCGGGGCGCGGCTGGGCTGCTGCTCGGCGGCCGCTCGGGCTCGGTGGTCCCGCACGAGGCGCGGGTCATCCAGATCCACTCCGACGCCGGCGAGATCGGCCGGCTGCGTGACATCGATCTGGCCATCGCCGCTGATTCAGCCGAGACGCTCGATGCGGTGCTGGCCGCGGCGAGCGACGGCGGCTTCGGCGACTACGGCGACTGGCCGGCTCGCGCCGTCCGCGCCGCGGTTGTTGGCGTCGGCGTATCCGGACCGCGAGACTCCGGCGGGCATTCATCCCTACCACGCTGCCGCGGCGGTCGCCGAGGCCGTGGGGCCCGAGGCTATCTGGACGCTCGATGGCGGCGAGGCTGCGTCATGGGCTGGCGGCTGCATATCCGTCAGCGGTCCTGGCCGGGTGCTGACCCATGGGTATCTCGGCTGTCTCGGCACGGGCCTCGGGTTTGCAATCGGCGCCCAGATCGCCCACCCCGACCGGCGCGTCATCCACGTGACCGGCGACGGTTCGATGGGCTTCCACATCCAGGAGTTCGACACGATTGTCCGGCGCGACATGCCGATCGTCACTGTCGTGCTGAACAACCAGTGCTGGGGCATGTGCTTGCACGGCCAGCAGATCATGTATGGCCAGAACTACAACGTCATTACCCGGCTGGGGTTGACCCGCTACGCCGACATCGCCGCCGCCTTTGGCTGCCCGGCCGAGCGGGTCGCCGCCTACGACGACATCGCGCCAGCCATGCGTCGCGCCCTCGATTGCGGCAAGCCGGCTCTGCTCGAGATCATGACCGACCCGGACGTGGTCCACCCGATAACGATCTCGATGCTGGGCAAGGTCGAAAGCGCCAAGGACGTGGTGATCCCCTACTACGAAAACATACCCGCCGGAGCCGGGTGACCCTGGCTCTGACGCGTTGAAGGTTCAGGGAAGTGCCGTGTCGGCCCGCCGCCTGGCGGTGATCCTGCATCGCATGTGGGTCGACGAGACCGACTTCCGCTGGAGCAACAAAGCCGCAGCCGCCGCCTGACCGGCGTCGGCTCCAGTCCTTAGCTATCGAGTTCTGCTCCCGCAGAGCAGTGTCCCCACGGGCACGATGGATGGGTGAGTTCGCAACGTCCGAGTCTCCGCTGTCAACCAACAGCGAGGGCGCCCGAAAGATAGTTCCACCCCTCCTCTGATCCCATCATGAGGCGGCTCTGCGCCGACCTTGAAGAGAAGCCCGAGCCTCGTGCGGCGACACCCAAGCCCGGCAGCTCACCGTCAACGGCTTGACGGGGTCCGCGATCGAGAAGCAGACGTTCCGAAGGTCCGAGATGAGCCAGAAGCACGCGTTCGCAAAGTCCGCTTCTCGACCGACGTTGCGGCCAAAATCATGCGCTTGATGGGGTATCCAGGGCTCCCCAGGTCCCGGCAGGTGGTGCCTCACGAAGCCAGTATCGCTGCCTCCAAAGGCATAGGGTCCCCGGGACGTTAGACGCATCCCTTCGGTGCGCAAGGCGGTTTGGAAAAATGAACGCTCGATTGGCCGCTCGGATCTTTGC
>CAWIMM010000003.1:0-446559 GCA_963837235.1 uncultured Pseudomonadota bacterium
TTAAGCTGCCTCTTGGGCTTGAGCGATGAGGGTGTTGAAGGTCATGCCGTCCTGGCGGACGGCGTCGTCGCCGGTCAGGCGCTGCCAGCGGCGGATGGTCAGATCCACGTAGAGCGGATCCATCTCGATGCCGCGGCAGCGGCGCCCGACGTGTTCGGCGGCGATCAGGGTCGAGCCGGAGCCCATGAAGACGTCCAGCACGATGTCGTGGCGCGCGGTGACGTCGAGCATGGCGTCGGCGATCATCGCCACCGGCTTGGGGGTGGGGTGCTGCGAGGTGAGGTCAGCGTCCTCTCCGCGCCCGAACCCATTGGCGCCGGCGTAGGCCCAGACGTTCGTGCGGTTGCGCCCGAAGCGGCCGAGTGGGACGTTGTTGCGGTGGCTGGGGGCGGCCCGTGTTTGAAGACCGCCACCATCTCGTGCGCCGAGCGGTAGAGCGAGCCCATGCCGCCGTTCGGCTTGGTCCAGACGCAGATGTTCAGCAGCCCTTCGTAGGCCGCGCGGCCGGCGGTCATCAGCTCGAAGAGGTGGCCCCAGTCCATGCAGTAGGTAGTGCAGCGCCCCGTCCCGGCTGACGTCGGCCATCAGGCCGCAGACCGTGGTCAGGAAGGCGGCGAACTCTCCCTCCGACATCTCGCCGGCCGCCATGGCGAACTCGCGGTGGTGGGGTTTGCCCTTGCCGCTGACGTGGCCGTCGATCGGCACGTTGTAGGGCGGATCGGTGAACACCATCGCCGCGCGGTCTTCGCCCATGAGCCAGGCATAGCAAGGCCGCATCCAGCGCATCGCCGCAGAGGAGCTTGTGCGGGCCGAGGGTCCAGAGATCACCAAACTTGGCGACCTCGGGGCCGGCCGGCACGGGCGCATCGTCGGGGTCGGGCCCCTCCGGCCCGGCGTCGAGGCTCTCGATCTTCAGGTTGATCTCGCCGATCGTGATTCGGTCGCCTCGAGGCTGAAGTAGATCGAGCCCGGAGAGCACCTTGAGGTGGCCCGCGAGCAGGGTCTCGTCCCAGGCGGAGGTCTCCGCCAGGCGGTTGTCGGCGATGGCCTAGGCCTGCGCCTGTTCTGGCGTCAGATGATCCAGGCGAACGACCGGAACCTCGGTCCAGCCCAGGTGGCGGCAGGCGAGGAAGCGGCCGTGGCCGGCCACGACCTTGTCGTGGCGATCCACCAGGATCGGCGAGTTGAAGGCGAAGGCCTCGATGCTGCGCGCGATCGACTTGATCTGCGCCCGCTTGTGCAGCCGGGCGTTCTCAGGATCGAGCGTCAGCGCGTCGAGCGGAACGTACTTAAGGTTTAGGTGGCGTTCGGTGGTGCATGGGTTTGGCGCTTGGCCATGGGGGCATCCTTCGTGGTCGGAAGGCGTCGTTGCAAGCAACGACGAGTGACCAGAGGACGGCGCACGCGCATCGAAGGCATCGCCAGCTCAGAAACGTCGATCATGGCAAATGCCCCCAGGGTCGAAGCGACCCCGAAGATGGATCAGACTTCCCATATGTAGCAACACATTCCGTTCGGGGTACTACATCTATTGTGTGGACGGGTGGGCCAACCGCTTGTGCAGTTCTTCCCTGAACCGGCTGGACTGGCGGCCAGAACGGAGCGTTGGTGTGTCTCGTCCTCGCCCGGTCTAGCCGGGGGCGCGCTTTGCCCGCCCTACGCGGGCTCGCCCTGGTAGGGGCCGCAAGACGCGGCCCTAAACCAAGGACGAAGCCAATGACCAAACTTACCCCGCCCCAGCTCAAGCTGCTTACCGCCGCCGCCGGCGCCGAAGGTGGTGCCATAGACGGGGAGGGCGAGCCCAAGACCATCGCGGCGCTGATCAAAAAGGGCTTCCTCATCTCGATCCGGCAGACTGAGGGACCGAGCCGTCTGCTCATCACCGGCGCCGGCCGTGAGGCCGTGACCGCTGACCGCGCCGGTCAGGAGGAACCGAGCCCAGAAGCCCCGGCCACCTCGCTCGCCGACGATGCGACCACCGCGGAAGCGTCCGAGGATGCATCGGACGAGCCCCCCATCCCGCTGGAGGAGGGTCCTGGAGCGCCCGCCGCCCCCGACCCCAAGCCCAAGGGCAAGATCGCGGCGCTCGTCGACCTGCTGCGGCAGCCAAGGGGCCACATCGAGGCGATGATGGCCGCCACCGGGTGGCAGGCGCACTCAGTGCGCGGCGCCATGTCCGGGGCGATCAAGAAGAGGCTGGGCCTCCCGGTCAAGTGAGAAGGCCGAGTCCGTGCGCGTCTACCGGATCCGAAGCGGGGCCGGCGCGTGACCGACGCCAACATAAGCGGCGAGGTCCGGGCGCTGGAGCGCCTGGACCTCGAGGGGTTCCGCGCCGAGTGGCGCGGGCGCTACGGCGCGCCGCCCAGCTGCGCTCGCCCGAGCTGCTGCGCCGCGCTCGCGTGGCGGATGCAGGCGAGGTCCTGGGCGGGCTGGACCCCGAGACCCGCCGGATTGCGCGCGCGTCGATCGGGCCAGGCCCCGCCGGCCCTCGACCGGCGCCCGCCTCGTCCGCGAATGGAAGGGCGTGCGCCACGAGGGGTCGACTGGAGGACGGCTTCCTGCACGCCGGCAGCGACTACAAGAGCCTCTCCGAGATCGCCCGACTGATCACCGGCGCGCGCTGGAACGGACCGAGGTTCTTCGGCCTGCGGCAAGGGGAGGCGGCATGAACAGACGCCGACGAAGGCGCGGACGCTGCGATGCGCCATCTACACCCGCAAGAGCTCCGAGGAGGGCCTGGAGCAGTCGTTCAACAGCCTCCACGCCCAGCGCGAGGCGTGCGAGGCCTACATCAAGAGCCAGGCCCACGAAGGGTGGACCTGCTCGCCGACGCCTACGACGACGGCGGCTTCTCCGGCGGCTCGATGGAGCGCCCGGGTCTGCAGCCGGCTGCTGGCCGACATCGAGGCGCGGCAAGATCGACGTGGTGGTGGTCTACAAGGTCGACCGCCTGACCCGCTCGCTGGCCGACTTCGCCAAGATCGTCGAGCGTCTTCGACGCAGCGGCGCCTCGTTCGTCTCGGTGACCCAGGCGTTCAACACCACCACCAGCATGGGGCGGCTGACGCTGAACGTGCTGCTGTCGTTCGCCCAGTTCGAGCGCGAGGTCACCGGCGAGCGCATCCGGGACAAGATCGCCGCCTCCAAGGCCAAGGGCATGTGGATGGGCGGCAACCTGCCCGCTGGGCTACGACGCGGCGACCGACGCCGCCACGGGCCTGGTGGTCAACGAGGCCGAGGCGGCGCAGGTCCGCCTCATCTTCCGACGCTACCTGGAGCTTCGCTGCGGCAGCGCGCTGGCGCTCTGGCTGGAAGGGAACGCCATTCGGTCCAAACTCCACGTGACCCGCCGCGGCCGCAGGACCGGCGGCGTCCCCTTCAGCCGCGGCGCGCTCTTCTACCTGCTGAAGAACCGCACCTACCTTGGCGAGATCCCGCACAAGGACCGCAGCTATCCTGGCGCCAATCCAGGCATCGTCGAGCCCGAGACCTTCGCGGCGGCGCAAGCGCTGTTGGCGGCGAATACCCAGCGCCAGAACGCGCGACCGAGGCGCGTCGAAGGGTTGGCGCTCAAAGGTCTGCTCTTCGACGCCAATGGCGCGCCGATGTCGCCTACCTTCGCCTATGGGCGCGGTGGCCGGCTCTATCGCTACTATGCATCCGCCGCGCCAGCCTGGGGCATGGAGCGAGGGAAGGACGAGGGCGAGATACGCCGGGTGCCGGCCGAGGCGGTCGACAGCGTCGTGCGCGACGCGTTGCAACGACTGGTCCGCCGTCCCGGCGGCGCGGCGCCGACGCTTCGCCGGGTCGAACTACATGACCAGGAGCTTCATGTGTGCGTCGCGCGCGCGTCGCTCTTCGCCGCCCACGGGGAACCTGACCGGGAACTTGAACGTCTCAGCCACCGGCTCGGCGAGGGCGAGCGGGCCGTCTTCGATGATGAGGATCCAGCGGCGGTGCGCGTCATTCTCCCTGTCCGGGTCAAGCTCAGAGGCGGGCGGACCTGGCTGATGGCGCCTGACGGACGCCCGGCGGTGCATGTTGGCGTCGACAAGACCCTGGTCAGCGCGTTGCGCGCGGCTCACCGATTCGCCGCTGAGTGCGGACTGAAACGCACCGGCCGGAGCGGAACAGCAGTCCCGACCGATGACCACCTACAAGCGGCAGGTCTGCAGGTTGGCGTTCCTGGCCCCAGACATCCAGGCCGACATCCTGGCCGGGCGACAGCCGCTCAGCCTCAATCTCAAGCGCCTGCTCCAGGGGCCGATCCCGGCCGCCTGGACGGATCAAAGGGTGGCGCTGGGGCTGCTCGCGGTCCCGGCAGCTTAAGTTCCTTTTGCAGGCGTTGGGCGCCCGCAAACCGCGGTTCACACGCGCGCCGGCGTTCCCTGCTGGCCGCGAAATGATTCCCCGATCTGCCGGCTTATTTTCCCTGCTCTTGATTTCGACGATCGATGCAAGGGCGGGCCGTAGTAACTTGAATCGTCTGCGTTTGCCGCGGTGAGGGTGGGCTATTCCGGCGGTCGACAGTCTCCATTCCCTGCAGATTTCCCTGCCAGCAGGGAAACTCCAGTTGATCGCGTATTCGCGGAGACGCGGCCACGCAAACGGGCGCAACGGCCGCTCCAACCGCGACGTTAGGCCGGCGCGCACGTCGGTTTCGGCCGGATTAGACGCAGAGTTTCGGGGGGCTAGGCGGAGCCCAGTTCGTTCAGAGCGAAGTTGTCGGGGTGGCTGGCTGGGGAACAGTCACACGAACCGGAGATGACGTTTTTCCCCAGCTAACCGTCGGAAATGTCGAGTTAAAGAGTGCCGAAAAATGGTCAGAGACGAAATTTCCGATAATAGGGAATTACGCGCTAATTTAGGTAATTCCGCAGAAGAGGTGAAGTTTTGAAGACGGCTGGTTATTCGCCAAAATCTCTGCGAATACCGGAGATATACTTGCAGACTGCCTGGCTGGGGAACAGTCACACGAACCATCGATAACGTTTTACCCTGCTAACCGTCGGAAATGTCGGCACTAAAGTGCGGCCGAACCCGACCAGAGACGAAATTTCCGATAATAGGGAATTAGGCGCCGGATTTAGGTAATTCCGCAGAAGAGGTGAAGTTTTTAAGACGGCGGTTCATTCGCGAAAATCTCTGCGAATACTGTAGACATACTTGGAGACTGCCTGGCTGGGGAACTAGGACTCGAACCTAGAATGACGGTACCAAAAACCGCAGTGTTACCATTACACCATTCCCCAGCAGGAACGGCTTCGGCGCGCCGGATCGGGCAGGGCGGCCGGGCAGGCGCGGGGAGATAACGCAGGCGCCGGGCGAGCGCAACGGCGCCGCGGCGCGCGCCGCCGTCGCAGGCCCTCTGCGGACGGTTGCCGCCTTCCAGGGCCGCCGCTATATAGCGCGCTCCCAATTTCGGAGTGTGGCTCAGTCTGGTAGAGCACCGCGTTCGGGACGCGGGGGTCGCAGGTTTGAATCCTGCCACTCCGACCATTGGTTTTATTGGGAAAATTGGCCTGACCAGACAGGCCACATCCCAGAATGCATCCCGGTTACGCGGTCTTGCTGCGCCGCGGAGAGGCCGCGACATGGGCCTGGTAGCTCGGCCGGTGGTGGCCGTAGTGGCGTTCCAGGGTCTCCATCGTCATACCCATGTAGGCGGCCGCAGCCCAAGGGTCGGCGCCGGCCTCCATAAGCCACGTGGCGGCCGTGTGGCGCAGCCAGTCAGGTGTGACCTGTGGCTGCAAGCCGGCATCGGCGACGACGCCCTCAAAGCTCCCACGCACGCTCTCGACTGGACGGCCGCCGTCGGGGTCCAAGCCCGCCTTGAGGCGGTCGAGCCGTAGCAGCAGCGCCGGTCAGGCCGTCGTGCGGTCTGACAATCAGGTTCGAGGCGGAAACTGGCCCAGCGCCACTCGCCGGACCTGTTCGCTGTCGGTCGGCTGGTGGCCGACCTGGTAGCTGGGCGCTGGCGTTTCCTGGACCGTGTTGGTCACGCGGCCGACGCCGGTGACCTCGACCTCCACGACGTCGCCCGGCTGCATCGGCCGCGAGTTTGCCGGCGTGCCGGTCAGCACCACGTCGCCCGGCAGGAAGGTAATGTGCCGCGACAGGTCGGCCATGATGTAGGGGATGTCGAAGGTCATCTCCGACACCGGGCCGTCCTGGACGACCTTGCCGTTGATGTAGGTCCGCACCCGCGACTTACGGATGTCGACGCCGCGCACGATGCCCGGGCCGATCGGGCAGAAGCCGTCCTGGCCCTTCACCCGCAGCATCGAGCCGGCGTCGGTGTCGCGGAAGTCCTGCGCGCCGACGTCGTTGGCCGCCGCGAAGCCGGCCAGATAGTCCCACACGTCATCCGGCGCGACGTTGCGCATCGGCTTGCCGACGATGGCGGCGATCTCGCCTTCGTAGTTCAGGTACTGGCAGTTGGCCGGGCGATTGAGCTTGCCGCGGTGCGAATTAAGCGTCGTCAGCGGCTTCTGGAAGTAGGTCGGCGTCGTCAGCGGCGGCGCATGGAATTCCACCCGGCGGGACTTGTAGTTCAGGTGGATGCAGATGATCTTGGTGGGGTCGCACGGCGGCAGATAGACGGCGTCCGCCTCAGCCACCGTGCGGCCGTCGCCGAGCCGCAGGTTTCCGCCCTCAGGCCTCACCCACTGGGGCGCGCCCTCGAACAGGATACGTCGCCACTCTTCGCGCGGGCCGTCGAGCACGGACATGGTTCACTCTCCTAATTTCTGATGTTCGCGGCGACGATGCGGACGCGCCCTCAGCCCGCGGCTCTAACGACCTCCGGCTTCGCCGCTGGCGCCGCCATTCGCTCGTGGCCGTAGGTGTCACGCTGATAGTATTCGGACTGATGGGAAGCCGGTCGCGCGCCCCAGCCGATCTCGATCTGCCACCCGGACGGGTTCATGAAATAGAACGAGTACATATGGTCGTTGGCGTGCCGTCCGGGCGCGACGGCGACCGGCACGCCGGCCTGGCGGACCACCTCGTAGGCGAGGCCCACGTCGTCCAGATTGTCGACCTCGAGCATCAGGTGGTTGATCCGCTTTTCGCCTGGCAGCCCGAAGGCGACTGTGTGGTCGCGCTCGTTGCAGTGCAGGAACATCAGCTCAAGCGGCCGGGGCGCTCCGGGGATGGGAATGCGATATTCGACGCCGCCGCGCATCCCGAGCAGCTTGTAGAAGGCGTAGGTCTTCTCGAAACCAGCCGTCTGGCGCTGGATCAGGTGGCCCATGCCGCCGGCGCCGGTCTTGAAGCGCCCGTGCATGCGCCGGCCAGGATGGAACGGCAGGTCGGCCTGCACCTGGGGCCCGTGGAAGATCTCGATCGGATAGCCGCTGGCGTCCTTCAGCGTCATCAGCTCAAGCACCCGCCGGTCGTCCGCAGCGGCGGGTGAGGCGATCTCCACCGCGACGCCGGCATCCGAGAGCTGCTTGGCCATGCCCTGGAACTCCTCGGCGCCGGCGACGCGGAATCCCAGCACGTTCAGGTCATCGCGGCCGTCCTCGTCGAGGAGGATGCGGTGGTGCCAATAATCCATGCGCAGATAGGAGCGGCCAGTCTCGCCCTCGTCGACCACCTCCAGCCCCACGATCTCGGCGGCGAAACGCTTCCATTCAGCCAGGTCTTTGACGCCCAGCGCCACGTAGCCCAGCTCTGTCACCTGGATCATTGACGAGTTCCTTCCGTTCCGGCGAACGATCCCTTGCGGACCGCTATGTTCTTGATGTCGCAGTAGAAATCGAAGCTCCAGGTGCCGCCTTCGCGGCCGATGCCTGAGTTGCGCGACCCGCCGAACGGCGCGCTCAGCTCGCGGATGAAGAAGCAGTTCACCCAGACGGTGCCGGCGACGACGGCCGATGCGATGCGCATGGCGCGCTCTTCGCTGCCCGTGAACAGGGTGGCGGCCAGGCCATACTCGGTGGCGTTGGCGACCTCGATCACCTCGTCGTCGCTCTCGGAAGGTGTTCCAGGTCAGCACGGGTCCGAAGACCTCCTTCTGGAAGATCTCCTGATCTCGGCTTCGCGCCGGCGATCAGGGTCGGCTGGAAATAGAGTTCGCCCTGATTGTGGCGCTCGCCGCCCCAGAGGATCTCGACGCCCTCGTTGCGGGCGCGGTCGACGAACCCCTGCACGCGCTCGAAGTGCTCGGGATGGATCAGCGGCCCCACACGCGTCGTCGGCTCGCGCGGGTCGCCGACCGTCATGTGCGAGACGGCTTCGCGCACGTGACCAAGGAACGCATCAGCGATGGACTCCTCGACAAGCACGCGGGTGCCGGCAAGGCAGACCTGGCCGGCGTTGACATACTGGCCTGCGACCGTCTGCGCCGCAGCCTTCAGGTCCGCGTCCGCGCAGACGATGAACGGCGACTTGCCGCCCAGCTCCGCACTCATCGAGGTGATGCTGCGCGCGGCTGCCTGGCCGATGATCCGGGCGGTGTCGGTCGAGCCGGTGAAGCTGATCCGGTCGACATCGGGATGTTGCGTGAGCGCGGCGCCTGCGTCTTCTCCGATGCCCTGCACCACGTTGAGGACGCCGGCAGGGACGCCTGCCGCCTCGGCGATGTCGGCCATCAGCGAGCAGGTGAGCGGCGCCCACTCCGGCGGCTTCACAACCACGGTGTTACCCGCCGCGAGCGCCGGGCCGACCTTCCAGGTCGTCAGCATCAGCGGCGCGTTCCAGGGCGTCACCAGCACGGCGACGCCGGCCGGATCGTAGCGGATGTGGTTGACCACCTCCGGCGAGTCGATCTTGTGGCCGCCCAGGGTCAGCGCGTGCTCGGCGAAGTAGGAGATGTTCTGCGCCGCCCGCGGGACGACCCGGTGCGTGTTGCCGGTCAGCAGCGAGCCGTTATCGACGGTCTCCACGGCGGCCAGTTCGCCGGCGCGGGCCAGGATGCCCTCGGCGAAGCGGCGCAGGATCGGCGCGCGGCCTTCCGGTCCCAGCGCCGCCCAAGCGGGGAAGGCGCGCCGCGCCGCATCGACGGCCGCGTCGGCTTCCGCCGCGCCGCCAGCCGAGATGTCGCCCAGGGCCGAGCCATCGACCGGCGACCGGTCGAGGAAACGCTCCTTCGAGGCAACCCGGCAGCCATCGATGTAGTGATCGGTTGAGACCTCTACCCCTGCGACGTTCACGCGGCTTTCGGGCACGATGCGCCTCCCTTGCTGTCGTCCTGGGTTTCGAGATTGAGGAACTGGTCGACGAGGCGGTCGGCGCGCGAGGGGTCAAAGAACGCTTCGTGCATCTGGCGATTGCGGGCGCCGGAGGCCAGGTAGAAGCGCTCGTACTGCTCGTTGCGGCTGGCGAGCCCGCTGCCGACAAAATCCCAGGCGAGCCGGAAGACCCGCACCCGCTCCTCGGCGCTGACGTCGCCCGCGCCGCGAAGATAGCGGTCGACCAGCGGCTTCAGCTCGGGATCGCGCATCTGCGCCAACGTCGGCGCGGCGAACACGTTGTGCGAGCCGAGCAGGCGGATGATCTCATTGACCCGCGGGAACCAGTAGGGGAGCGAGGCTCGCAGGGCGTGCAGCGGGCGGACGTCCGGAAACCACACGCCGCCCGGATACTCGCGGGCCTGCATCTCCGCAGCGTAGATCGCCGAGCGGGCGAACTCGGAGAAGGTCCAGATCTCGCCAAGCATTTCCTGAGCGGCCGGCTGCTTGCCGTTGATGCATTTCAGCATCCGGTTGGCGATGCCCCAGGCGAACTCCAGCTTGGTCTGCGCCCGGATCATGGTCTGCTGCATGATGTTGGGCGACCAGGAGGTTCGCATCACCGAATTGTAGGCGATGATGTTGGCGTCGATGAACACCCTGTCTTTCGGCACCTCGACGTCGTCGAAAATGACGAAAGCGTCCTGCTCGTCGAAACGCCCGGACAACGGGTGGTCGTAGGCGTGTTTCGGCTGCGAGAAGCTGTCCCGACAGAGGATCTTCATCCCGGGCGTCGTCATGGGGATGCTGAACGCGAGGGCGAAGGCGTCGGCGCCCTCGCCCAGAGGGAACGCCGGATAGACGCTCATCTCGTCGGCGAACGGCGCGAGCGTCGCGAGGATTCGCGAGCCGCGCACGATGATCCCATGCTCGGTCTCTCCGACCTTGTGCAGCGCCACGTCATTGTCCGGTCGTGGAACGTCGCCCAGGGCCTTGTCGACGGTCGGGTGGATGATGGTGTGCGTGAGGGAGAGGTCCTTGCGCCGCAGCTCCTTCTGGAACGCGACGAGGTTCGCCGCGCCGGCCTCATTGCCCGCGAGCGACCACTCGTCCGGCCGCGCCGCGAAGCCGGCGAAGGTGACGTTCATGTAGTCCGGCGTGCGGCCCATCAGGCCGACGCTTTGCTCGGCGCAGACCTCCAGCGCGGCGTGGCGCGTGAACAGGTCGTCGCGGGAGCGGGGGAGCAGGTGGCTGGCGTTGATCGGCTCGCCGGTCTCCGGATCGGGGACCAGGCAGCGGTCGGCCTGGGCGTGCTGCAGGTCGAAGATCGCTGCGAGTTCCTCGGCGCCGCCGCGAAAGGCCGGGTGCGAGGCGACATCGGCCACCTTGTCCGCGCCCACGTAGATTTGGCGGGGCTCTTTCAGGCCATCAAGGAACTGTCGCCCTGTTCTTGCAGGCATAGGGGCTCTCCTGGCGGCTTCGGGCCGCCTGCTTGGTAGGGGTCGGGCCACTGGCCCGTGGCGGGTGATCAGCCCAGGCCGCGCAGCAGCAATCCGAGGTCGGTGCGAAGGGCGCGGTCGAACTGCGCCCGGTCGAGATAGCCGCTGAGCAAACCGCCCAGGTGGAAGTAGTAGATGGCGAACAGCGCGCGCGCCGACGGGATGAGCGCGCTCGTCGCGTCCACTTTCCCATCATCCTTCGCGGACTGGACGAGCGCCGCCAAGCGGCCAAGCAGCCTCGTCATCAACTCGGAGACGAGCGACCGCTGATCGGCGCTGCCCACATAGCCGAGTTGCCGCATCAGCGCGTGAGCCAGGGGCAGGTCCCGTTCGTGATAAGCGACGAACGTCTCGAAGAAGGCGATCGACTGGTCCAACAGTCCCGCCGCCCCGCGGGCGGCGGTGTAGGCGCGTTCCACGATTTCCATCATCTCGTCGTGGAACACCAGGATCAGCAGGTCGTCCTTCGTCCTGGCGTAGGTGAAGATAGTCCCCGCCGCGACGCCGGCGGCCTCGGCGATTTCCAGCGAGGTCGTGGCCTCGAACCCTTTGTGGGTGAACAACGCCCGAGCCGCGGCGATGATGCGGCCGCGCTTTTCGAGCTTGTTTTGCTCCCTGCGTCCTAGCGCTGCGGTGGCCAAGGGGTTCCCCCACACGTCGTGGCGTTTCTGACCCTAAGCATCCCTCGGTCCTGCAGGTTCGTCAACAATTAATTTGAGTGAATTCATTTTATATGGTTCGAAGATACGCACGATCACTCTCTGAAGCGCGCGTGATCAGCGGCATCTCTAACTTGATGGCGCTCATTTTTCAACCCGAATCGCATCTGAGGCCAATCATGCCGATCTCCCCCGACGCCATCGCCGACACGGCGCGCCGACTGCACGAGGCGGAACGCAGCAAGATGCGCATTCCCCTGCTCTCCCGCGCCTTCCCCGACATGACGATGGAAGACGGCTACGCAATTCAATCCGCTTGGCTGGACATCAAGCGCGCCGAAGGCCGGCGCACCATCGGCTACAAGATCGGGCTGACGTCGCGCGCCATGCAGATCAATTCCCAGATCGACGAGCCGGACTACGGATCGCTGCTCGACGACATGCTGTTCGCCGAGGGCGGCGACATCCCGAGCGATCGGTTCATTCGGCCGCTTGTCGAGGTGGAGCTGGCGTTCATCCTCGGGCGCCAGTTGAAAGGGCCAGGCGTGACCTTGTTCGATGTGCTGGCCGCGACCGACTATGTAACGCCCGCCCTTGAGATCATCGACCTGAGGGTGAACCCTCGCGACCCTGAGACTGGAGCGATGGCGAAGGCGCTCGACACCATCTCGGACAACGCAGCCTGCGCGGGCGTGGTGATGGGCGGGCGACCGGTGAAGGCCGATGCCGTGGACCTGCGATGGGTCGGCTGCCTCCTGCATCGCAACGGCGTCATCGAAGAAACCGGACTTGCGGCGGGAGTTTTGAACCATCCCGCCACCGGCGTCGCCTGGCTCGCCAACAAGCTCGCGCCCCACGAAATCAGCCTTGAACCCGGCCAGCTACTGCTCTGCGGTTCGTTCACCCGACCCGTGTTCGCCCGGCCGCAAGACGTGTTCCATGCCGACTACGGGCCGTTAGGCGGGATCGGCATTCGTTTCACCTGAGCCGAGGACTGCCCCTGCCGAATAGCGGACGCTCCCAACGGCAGAGATGAGCCAACAGCGGCCGCGTGCCGGCAGCCGGAAGCGAGATCGCCCGACAGCGGCCCTCAGACCGCGGACCGAGCAACGCCGTCACTGAACTCTGGTCACATCCCGATTATATCCCGGAAACCACATGAATCGGCGTGAACAAAACGGGGATGTTCGCGACGCGAAGTGGCTATAAATCAATTCGTTAGCGTGATAGCACCGCGTTCGGGACGCGGGGGTCGCAGGTTCGAATCCTGCCACTCCGACCAATTGGGAGGCCAGCTGACATGCCAGTTGTCAGGGATGCGCGCGGGCGGATCGAGCAGGCCTTGGCCGAGGCCGTGGCGGGCGGCCTGCCAGGCGTCGCGGCGGCCGCGCGGCTGCCGGACGGCGCGGTGGTCGAGGCGGCCGCGGGCGTGCGCGGGCTCGACAATCCGGAGCCGATGACGCCCGACACGGTGTTCTGGATCGCTTCCTTCACCAAGGCGCTGACCACCGTGGCGGTGCTGCAGCTGGTCGAGGCCGGGCGCGTGGAGCTGGATGCGCCGGCGTCGCGCTGGCTGCCGGGCTTGGCGGCGCCGAAGGTGCTGACCGGTTTCGACGCCGCCGGCGCGCCGCAGCTCGTCGAGGCGAAGACGCCGATCACCGTCCGCCATCTGCTCGCCCACACCTCCGGCCTCGCCTACGATTTCTGCAACGCCGAGCTCGCCCGTTACGGCCAGGCGACCTCGCCCGCGCCGCTGGGCGCGGCGGCGGGCGTGCCGCTGATGTTCGAGCCGGGCTCGGGCTGGACCTACGGGGTCGGCCTCGACTGGGCCGGCGAGCTGGTGGCGGCGGCCAGTGGCCAGACGCTCGATGTCTATCTGGCCGAGCACGTCTTCGCGCCGCTCGGCATGACCGAAACGAATTTCCTGCCGACCTGGGCGCAGGCCGAGCGGCGCGCCTCGATGCATGCGCGCGGCGATGGCGGGGCGCTGGCGCCCTCGCCGTTCGCCCTGCCGCCGCCGCCGCATCCGGCGATGGGCGGCGGCGGGCTCTATTCCACCGCGCGCGACTACCTGAGGTTCCTCGAGGCGGTGCTGGGCGGCGGCGCGCCGGTGCTGAAGCCCGCGAGCCTCGCCCTGATGACCGGCAACGCGTGGGAAGGGCCGCAAGTGGGCGTCCTGCCGGGCGTCAACCCGGCGCTCTGCGCCGGCTTCGATCCGCTGCCGGGCGAGGTGAAGCGCTGGGGGCTCGGCTTCCTGATCAATCCGAAGCGCGGGCCCAACGGCCGCGCCGCGGGCTCGCTCGCCTGGGCGGGCCTCGCCAACTGCTACTACTGGGCCGATCCGGCCACGGGCGCCGCCGGCGTCTTCCTCGCCCAGCTGCTGCCGTTCGGCGATCCGGCCGCGCTGGAAGCCTTTGGCGCCTTCGAGCGCGCAGTCTATAGCGCCTGACGGGGGATCGCCCCGGCCGAGCGCGTTCAACAAAAGTGGGAACTATCTTTTGTGTCCGAACGCGCTCCAACGTTTAAAGTCTGAGCGGTTTCCAAGGGAGCTTGCCGACTCCGGCAAGCTCGAAACCGCTCAAGGTAGCGCCCGATGAAGCAGTTCCTCCTGACCGTCGCCGGGGTCTTCGTCGGACTGATGCTGTTCATGGTGGTCGTGCCGCTGGCGCTGATCGCCGTCGCCGTCGGCGCCTCGCGCCCGACGCCGCTGCCGGCGAAGTCGGTGCTCACGCTCGACCTGCGCAGCGGCCTCACCGACCAGGAGCCGCAGGACGGCCTGCCGATCTTCTCCCCGCACGGGCTCTCGGTGATGGGCGTGGAGGAGACGCTGCGCCGGGCCGCCGGCGACGGCCAGGTGGCCGGGGTCTTCGTGCGCCTGCCGGAAGGCGGCGTTCCGCCGGCCGACGCCGACGAACTGCGGCTGGCGTTCCAGGCCTTCCGCGCCTCCGGCAAGCCGATGCTCGCCTTCAGCCAGGGCATCTATCCGGAAGGCGTCGCCACGGCGACCTACGAGCTCGGCGCGGCCAGCGGCGATCTTTGGATGCAGCCCTCGGCCACGTTCCAGGCGACCGGCCTCGCCCAGCAGGACATCTTCCTCAAGCGCTTCTTCGACAAGTACGGCGTCGTCGCCGAACTACCAGCAGCGCTACCAGTACAAGAATGCGGTGAACGGCTACCTCTACGACGACTACACGCCGGCGCACCGCGAGGCCGAGCTCTCGTGGATGAGCTCGGTCTACGCCACCAGCGCTCGCCGCGGCGGCCGGCGACCGCAAGCTCTCGCCCGACGCGCTGAAGGCGACGATCGAGGCCGGGCCCTACTCGGCCGACGAGGCCAAGGCCAAGGGGCTGATCGACAACGTCGGCGAGGAAGCGCCAGGCGGAAAGCGCGATCCTCAAGGCCGCGGGCGACGGCGCCAAGCTCGCCGATTTCGCCGAGTACGCCCAGCGCGCGAAGGCCGGCAGAGCGCGACCTTCTCGACGGCGCCGGCTATCGCGCTGATCCAGGCGGAGGGCGACATCGTCACCGGCACGGCCGGCCGCGGCGGCACGCTGGGCGGCGGGCCGACCATCTACGCCGACGACCTCGCCAAGGCCTTCTACAAGGCGATCGAGGACAAGGACGTCAAAGCCATCGTCCTCGCGCCTCAACTCGCCGGGCGGCTCGGACACCGCCTCGGAGGAGATACTCTCGGCGGTGCGGGCGGCGCAGGGCGGCGGGCAAGCCCGTCGTGGTCAGCATGGGGGAATACGGCGCCTCCGGGGGCTACTGGATCTCGTCGGAGGCAAACGAGATCGTCGCCGAGCCCTCGACGCTGACCGGCTCGATCGGCGTCTTCGGCGGCAAGCTGGCGCTGGGTCCGGCGCTCTCCAAGTTCGGCGTCGACTTGCGCGGCCTGAAGGTGGGCGGCGACTACGCCGACGCGTTCGGCTCGCAAGGCGCGATGAGCGCCTCGCAGACGCGCCGCGTTCGGCGCCTGGATGGACCGCATCTACAACGGCTTCGTCGCCCGCGTCGCCGAGGGCCGCAAGATGTCGGTCCAGCAGGTCGACCAGATCGCCAAGGGCCACGTCTGGACCGGCGCACAGGCAAAGTCGCTCGGGCTGGTCGACTCCCTCGGCGGGTTCCAGCAGGCGGTTGGCCGCGCCAAGGCGCTGGCCGGCGTCAGCGGGCCGGCGCGGCTGAAGCCGTTCGCCACCTCGCCGAATCCCTTCGCCGCGATCGCGCGGCTCTTCGGCGCCGGCGCCGACAGCGCCAGGCTGATGGCCGCCGCTTCCGAGCTGGCGCAGGATCCGGACGCTCGCGCTCTGATGGCAACGCTGCACGAGGCCCGCCTGCGTGAGGCCGGCGCAACCGTGCTGGCGCCGATCCCGCGGCTCTAGGCGCGCTGTTCAGGGCCGGTACGGCGCCGGGATGGCGGCGATCTCGTCCGCCGTCAGCTTGGTGATCGACCTGACGATCAACGGCTCGACGAAGGTGTGGTGATCGTCGCTGACTTTGAGATTGAAGTCCTGCGGCGAGCAGATCCAGGGCGATGGCGACAGGTGGTTGCTGAACAAGTGAACGTCGGAATACTTCAGCTGGTTGGAGCCGGTCGCCAGGTCGAGCCGATACACGTCGCTCTTGTGCACCCGGTAGTAGATCACGTCTGGGCTGGGCGACTTCCAGTCCTGCAATTCCCGCGAATCGATGCAGCTGCTCCCGCGGGAGGGTTCGGCGTGGGCGAGCGGGGCGGCGATGCTGGCGATCGCGAAAGCGAGGGCGGGGAGGATAGTGAGACGTCCGCGCAAGACGGCCTCCTCTCTTGGATGTCCCTTCCATGGAAGATTGGCCCGCCGGCGTCGTTTGTCGAGTCCCGAGGGCGGAGGCATGTCCAGCGTCTCGATGAGCTCGTCGTCCGTTAGGGGCGAGGCGGCTGTCGACTCTCCGCCGCCGCGAGCATGGGGAAACAAGGATTGCGGTGAAGTCCCTTCGACGGCACAAGTCACCCCCTGAACAACCCAAGGATCGCCCGCCATGCGCACCATTGTCTTGTCGTCGATCGCGGCGGCGTCGGTTCTCGCCCTCGGCGCCTGCACGACGCCGCAAGCGGCTCAGCAACCGGCGGCAGCTAGACTTGCGTCTGCGGCCACCCAGACCGCCGCCGGCCAGCCGGCGAAGATCTGCACATCGCGAGTGGTCACCGGATCGCTGATGCCAGTGCACGAGTGCCATACCGCCGAGGAATGGGCTCAGATCAAGAGCCACGGCGAAGACGCGTTTTCGCTCCAAGCGCAACGGCAGATGCCCTCGAAGGGCGGCAACTAGCGGTCGTCAGTGTCACCTGCGGTCAACTCGTCTGCGGTAGACGAAATCGCACTTCGCTGCGGCTGAAGTCGAGACAGACGGTCTGGAACCGCGTCATCACGTCGATCCCGAGAAGGATCGCTGGCCGATCGATCATGTTCCACATCGAGAACACGTGCAGGTCGGCGAAGGCCACCGGCCAGCTGGAGAGACTCAGCGAGCCGATCCGCAGGCCCGGAAGATCGAGCATCTCGCACTGCATTCTCTGGCCGGTGACGCTGACGATCGGAACCTGGCCGAAAGAGGTGGTCGGATGGCGACGGATCGCCATATCGCGCAGCGTCATGTTGCCGACCGTGTCCTGCGCGCCGGAATCGATGAAGGCGGTGACAGGAACCCCCGCCACGCTGGCGCTGACGAGCGTCAGCTGACCGTCTCGCCGTCTCGCGCCCAGCACCGTCTCGCCTCGGACTGGCGCATCGCGGGGCCCACCAATCGTCACCAGTTTGCGGTCGAAGTCCAACGTCAGCTGCCCGCCGTTCAGCAGATCGAGCCCAAGCATTCCGTCGTCGCCGATCGCTTCGCCAGGCAGCACGGACAAGCCAGCGGCCGTCTCGGGCAAAGCTCCGACGCGGAGCGTCGCGGTGGTGGTCGGCGCCATCGCCACCCCAGCCACGCCGTTCAGCAGGCGCGGCTCGCCCATCGTCAGGCCCAACTTAGCGGCGATCTCCTGCGATATCACCGACTGGTTCGCCCCGGTGTCGACCACGAATTGGAGGGGCCCGGCGCCGTTCACGGTGACCGGCGTCGTCATCCGCTTGTATATGTCCGCTACGGTCGTGAGATCGCGCGGCGGGACGTAGTCTTGATCGTCCGAAAGGCGACTGGCCGAGCCGGGCGGCTCGACCAGAACGGTCTGTGCCGCCACGGCGCGCGGCAGTAGGCCGCCCGCAAGCACCCCCGCCAGCAGCCGACGCCGATGGAGACGAGTTTCAGTTCCGGACATTCTGGCGCGCCTTCACGAAACCAAGCGTACCACCCGTGAGGCCGCGACAGAATGCTTGGATGTCAGCGGTCTTTATCCGCCAGGATTGGCTGAAATACGGGACCGCCCTGATAACTGAACAGGACAAGGTGGTCGCCATAGTCGATGAACACCCGATGCGAGCGGAAGAAGTCGGCGCCGATCAGCATCGAAGGCCAGTCGACGCCCCGCTCGGGAATGCGCGTGCCGGTACGCGTGCTCTGCGACAAGTCGCTGATGTCGACGATCTGTAGCCTCGCGTGCGAGATCTGCTCATCGCCGATGGCGACCGAGTCGAACTGCCCGACCGAGCTCTGGACGCGATGCGGCCCGTTGCCATGCAGATCATGTCCCGTGGCGGCAGGATTGGTGACGCCGAGCGAGGCAGCCTGGCCGGAGTCGACCACCGATGTGTAGGAGCCGGTGTCCAAGCCGGCGCGCACCGGCTGGCCGTCTACCACCGCCATGATGTCGGCGGCCGGCCAGTCGCGGGGCCAGGACAGCAGTGTCGCCTGTGAGTAGCCGGCAGCGCCCCAGTAGACGAGCTGCGGCGGCGTGCAGCCTTCGGGCTTGAACAGGCGGACGACGCCGTCCGGCAGATCGAACTCGGCGTCGACTTCGGAGAAGAAATCGTCGCCGAGAACCATCGTGACGCCGTGCGTATCGTCGGGATCGCCGGCGACGAGCAGGTTGAAATCGCGCTTGATCGAGCCGCCGATCCTCAGTGCATTGATCCTCGCCTGGTACATGTCGGTCTCGCCGCCAATTCCCTCGGCCTTCATGCCCGGCAGGCGGGTCAGCGGAAGGCCCAACCTTTGGGCCTCGTGCCGGTAGATCATGCTGAAGCTGGAACCGGTGTCGAACATGATCTTGACCGGATTGCCGTCGATCCGCCCATCCACGACTGGGATGCGGCTGCCGGGATCGACGTGGAACTCCGCCAATTGCTGCAACTTGCAATCGGCGCTGGCGGCCATCGGCGCGACTGTCGTCGCCGCAGCCAACAGCGCCCAGGCGATTCGTCTCATGTGCTCGATGCCCCCTCTTTTGGAACCCCGAGGATGCGGTCGTCGAGGGCGGTCGGCAACCCTCGGCGCTGCGTCGGTCGCCTTTCGCCCGCTTCGTGGTAAGCGTCTCGCGCATGGATGAGATGCAACGAAAAGCCGCGCTTGGCAGAGCGGCGGCGCTGTTGGCGACGGATCCCGCTGCGGCGGAGCATGAAGCGCGCCAGGTGGTGATCGCCGCGCCCAGCGATCCCAATGCGCTGCTGATCCTGGGCGCTGCGTTTCGGCGACAGCGAAAGTCCCGCGAGGCGATTGTCGCACTCAATGGGCTGCTGCGGGTCTTCCCACGTGCGGCGCCGGTTCAGTACGAGTTTGGCATGGCCTTGGCGGACGCCGGCCAGACAGAGCGCGCGATGGCCGCGTTTCGGGCGGCCGTCGAGCTCGAGCCGTCGTTGGCAGACGCCTGGCGGGCGCTCGGGGCCTTGATGTTCGAGGCCGGCGAGTTACGCGCCGCGCAGCGGGCTTACGACCACTACCACCTCGCGATGGTGCGCGATCCGCAGCTGCGGCCGGCCGCCGTCGCGCTCTACAGCGGTCGCCCAGCCGACGCCGAAGCGCTGCTCGCGCCGCTTCTCCTTGCAGACGCCGACAATGTCACTGGTCAGGCCCTCATGGGCGAGGCCTTGACGCGCCTCGACCGCCCTGCCGAGGCCAGCGCGGCGCTGGAGCACGCGCTGGAGCTCGACCCCAACGATGACGAGGTCCGGCTCCGCCTCGCCCGGTCGCTTTCGCAGCAAGGCCGAGCAGCCGAGGCGCTGCCGCACGTGGAGCGGCTGCTCTCCGTCGAGCCGACCAACCCCGGATATCGTAGCCTGATGGCGACCGTCGTGGGTCAGACGGGGGACTTCGATCGTTCTGTCGCGATCTATGAAGAGCTGATCGTCGCCCACGATCGTAACGCCACGACCTGGTCGCACTACGGGCACGCGCTTCGGATCGTCGGACGGAGCGAGGACGCTGCGGTGGCGTTTCGGCGCGCCACAGCGCTCGATCCGGCCCTCACCGACGGCTACCTCGGGCTCGCGAACCTGAAGGTGACCTCATTCACCGGCGACGAGGTTGCGGCCATGCGCGAACTCAAGGCGCGGCCCGACCTGCCGGCGGCTGATCGCGAGCGGCTCGCGTTCGCGCTCGGCGAGGCCCTCGAGGACGCCGGCGACTTCGGCGGCGCCTTCGCTGCTTACGCCGAGGGCGCCGCCTCGATGCGGGCTCAGCTTGGCTACAATCCCGACGCGTTCGCGGCGCTTGTTCAAGAGTTGATCGCCACCTTCGACAAGGCGTTCTTCGCCGAGCGCGCGGGGTTTGGCGCCGCCGCGCACGACCCGATCTTCATCGTCGGCCTGCCTCGGTCCGGCTCAACCCTGATCGAGCAGATTCTCGCCAGCCACCCCGCGGTCGAGGCCACGTTCGAACTGCCCATCATTGGCCTTACGGCCTGGCGCATGGACGGGTATCCGAACGGCGCTCGGGAAGTCAGCGCCGAAGACGCCAAGACTCTCGGCGAGAGCTACCTCCATGAGACCCAGCCCCTGCGGACGCTCGGCCGGCCGTTCTTCACGGACAAGATGCCGAGCAACTTCCAGTTCTTGGGCCTGATCCAGCTCATCTTGCCGAACGCGAAGATCATCGATGCGCGCCGCCATCCGATGGCGGCCTGCTTCTCCTCCTTCAAGCAGAAGTTCGCGGAAGGGGCGGCGTTCTCCTACGACCTCACCGACCTGGGACAGTTCTATCGCGGCTATCTTGCGCTGATGGAGCACTACGACCGCGTTCTGCCGGGGAAGGTGCACCGGGTGATCTACGAGGATCTGGTGGCCGACACCGAAGCGGAGGTGCGGCGGCTGCTGGACCATCTGGGCCTCGAGTTCGATCGAGCGTGCCTCGAGTTTCACGAGACGCAGCGCCCCATTCGAACGGTGAGCTCGCAACAGGTGCGCCAGCCGATCTACCGCCAGGGGCTCGAGCAATGGCGCCACTTCGAGCCGTGGCTCGAGCCGCTTAAGTCCGCGCTCGGCCCGGCGCTGGAGACCTGGCGCGTCCGGAGTTGAAAGACGAGCCGCAAAGAAAAAGGGCGGTCCGAAGACCGCCCTTGAACTGAAAGCTATCGCCTGAGCGGCTTAGAACTTCAGCGTCCCCGAAAGGAACAGCTGGCGACCCAACAGGTCGTAGGTCGGGTAGGTGTTCGGCGTACCGATGCCGCTCACTCCAGTGCTGACGATCGGCGGATCCGAGTCCAGAACGTTGTTGATCCCGGCTCGCAGAGTAATCTGGGTGTTGACCCGCCATTCCGTCGCCAGGTCGAGGTAGTTGTAGGCCGGCAGGTGGGGGTCGGCCGTGTTGCCGGCGTTCTGGAACGCGTTGAGGTCCAGCGCCGTCTCGCCGATGTAGCGCCACTGCAGCGAGAACAGGGCATTCCAAGGCGTGTTCCACGTCATCCGGAGCGTGTGCCGCCACGTCGGGTTCACTGTCTGGCAAAGCGGGCCAAAGAGGCCGGCGCAGTCCTGAGTGGCCCCCGCGGTGAACGAGGCGTTCTTGAGCAGGTACGAGCCATTCAGGGCCCACGACAGCGAGCCGTAGCCATGCACGCCCACATCCTCGAGGTCGAGGTGGTAGTCGCCCTGGATGTCGATGCCCATCACCTGCCCATTGCCGATGTTCACCGCCAACTGCGAGACGTAGCCGCCGTTCTGAATGTTCGACGGACCAAACAAGGCGCCGGTGTTCGGCGCGCGGTGGATGAGGGAGCAGGACAACGGATTGTTGTTCACGGCGCAGTCGTTGAAGATGTTGCCCGGCGAGCCGGGGCGCCGACGAAGCCGTACGTCATGATGTCCCACCAATCGACGCTGAAGTTCAGCCCCCTCACCCAGTGGGGGGTGAAGGTCGCGCCGACCGAGAACGTGTCGGCCGTTTCAGGCTTCAATCCCGGATTGCCGCCGAGCAGCTGGTTGCACTGATTTGCCGGGCACTGGGTGTTGACGTTGCCGTAGTTCGCAAGCGGCTGACCGGTGCGCGCGCACTGCGCAAAGGTGTAGACGGGCGCCGCCGCGGCGCACGGGTCGGCGAAACTGATTTGCGACACGCTGTCCGGGTTGAACAGCTCGATGATGCTCGGCGCGCGGATCGCCTTGTTATAGGTGCCGCGGAAGCGGACATCGTCCGTCGGCGACCATTGCAGGCCCACCTTCCACGTCAGCGAGTTGAAGAAGGCGCCTGAGGAGCCGGCGTACGACGAGTACCGCAGGCCCCCGTCGAGCTCGAGGAGCTTGGCGTAGGGCCTATCCTGGGCGATCGGGATGCGCGCCTCACCGTAGCCTTCATAGGTGCTGATTCCGGCGTTGTTGATCGTGGTGCCGACGCCGGAGCCGCCGCCGAGGTCGCCCGAGCCGATAATGGCGTCGGGGATGAAGTTGATCTCGTCACGGCGGTAGTCGAAGCCGAGGGCGACACCGATCCCGTCGCTGGCCCAGGGCGACTTCCAACCATACTTGCCGAGGTCGCCAGTGACGTCGCCTTCGACGACCTGCTCCTGCACCGTTCCCGATTCGGAGCCGGCGAGGGTGAGGTAGTTGAGCGCGGCCGCGGTCACGCCGCCCGTCTGGAAGATGTCGTAGGGCACGCACGTCGGGGCCGTCCCGTTGACCTTCGCGGCGCAGGTCGGCGTGCCGCCGACGTTGACGACGTCGAGCGCATTGCCGATGCGGGAGTTGCTCAGGTAGTTCGAGTTATTCTGGTAGAGGAACGTGTAGTAGTACGAGCCGTAGACGTCGTAGTGCCACGTGTCGTTGATGTCGCCGCGGATCCCGCCGACCACCGCGATAGTTGAAGTGCTCGTAATAGCTTTGCCGCGGGCCGCCTTCGATATTGCGCCGGCCGATCTGCACCTCCTTGAGCGCGCCGCTGGTGACGTCGGCCGCCGAACAGCCGATGCCAGTCTGCTCCGAGGGGCTCAGGAACGGGTTGTTGCAGTTGACCTGCCAGTCGCCGAAGGCGTCGAACGGATTGCCGCCGCGGAACAGGCCCGACGGCGCGATCTGCACCGTCGTGCGGTCGTCCATCATGTTGAACTCGGAGTAGAGCTCGACCGTGTTGCTAAGTTCGTAGTGAGCCTCGTAGCCTCCGATGTAGCGGGTGTCGCCGCGGGACAGGTATTCGTAGGGGTTCGAGTTGAAAACGGCCGGCGGCGACGTGCCGGGCGTTCCGTAAGGAACGAAGTTGTTGCCTAGCACTCCGAATGCCTTCTGCCCCACCGCCTGGAAACGGTTGGAGTTGCTCGAGCCGCTGCAGAACTGGCTGTTCGGGGTGGAGCTGTTGAGCAGGAAGCAGGCCGACCAGTCACGGTCGCCTTGCTTGACCGGCACCTGGTTGTGGTACTCGAAGTAGGCGGTGACGTTGCCTTTGCCGTCGGGGGCGTTGACGCCGAAGATCGCCGAGGCGTCTTGGTTCTGGCCGTCCCACTTGTCGCTCGGAATCCTCAGCGGCGACACAAGGCCGCCGGCCTGGGCTGCGCGAATGGCGCTCTGCACGTAGCCGTTGCCCTGATTGTGCTGGTCACCCCCCAGCGTGCCGTCGATCTGCACGCCTTCGAAGTCTTTCTTGAGGATGAAGTTGACGACGCCGGCCATCGCGTCCGAGCCGTAGGCCGAAGACGCGCCGCCGGTGAGGACCTCGACGTGGTCGATCATCGCAGAGGGGATCTGGTCGAGGTCGGGCGCCGGGTTAGGGTTGCCGGTGTTGGCGTCGCCGATGCCGAGGCGGCGGCCGTTGACCAGAATTAGCGTCCGCTGCGGGCCGAGGCCGCGCAGGTCGGCGGTGGTCACACCGCCTGGTCCGTTCAGCGGGTTGCTGGTGTTGGAGAAGTCCGCGACGTTGTTCTGGAAGTTCTGAGGCAGGTTGTTCAGCAGGTCGATGACGTCGGTGTGGCCCTGGAGCTTGAACTCCTGCTGACCGACCGCCACGATCGGGCTGACGCTGGTCAGGTTCGGCTGCGGGATGCGCGAGCCAGTGACGACGATCTCGCTGGTCGTCGCGGCCGCGGCCGTAGCGTCGGCGCTCGCCCGCAGCTGTTGAACGGGCGCGGACGCCGGACCGGCAGCGTTGGCGTTCATCGTCGCCATTGGGCTGGTGTCCGCGGTGGCGGTGGCGGCGAACGCCGCCCCGGCAGGCGCGGCGACGAGCGCCAAGCCGGTGATCATCGACGTCGCCAGAAGGCGCGTGCGAATGGTGGTCATGGTCAAGAAGTCCCTCCGAATCGCGGACGCCAGCGTTCGCGCTGCATCGCAACGGGTTTGTAGGTTGTCCCGGGCCGATAGCTCCCCCCGGTTGCCAGGAGTTCTGGTCTCGCTCGTTTGAGGGGTCAACGACGATTACGCGGTGGTAATCTCATGTGTGGCCGCGTGTTACATTCCGGTCACAGCTTGCTCCAGGTGTGGCGAGAGCGGCTCAATTAGGCCGCTGTTCGCCCTGGCGCCGGCAATATTGTTCGCGAAGACTTGCCGCATACGACGGGCATGCCTGGGAGGGGCGGGCCGGTCGGCGCGGCCCTTGCGCCGACCTCGCGGACGTCCTCAACTCGCGCCGAGTCGATCCGGAGGCCGGCCATGAACATCCGCTTTGTCGTCGCGGCGTGCGCCGCGCTTGCGGCCGTCGGCGCACTGAGCGCAGCCGCCGCGGCGCCGAAGCCGGCGCCGACCAACGCGCCGGTGGTGCAGGCCGTGGTCGACTGCCGCAAGATCGAGGACGGCGCGCAGCGGCTCGCCTGCTACGACGCCGCGGTCGAAGCGTTGACCAGCGCCCAGCGGTCCGGGGATCTCGTCACCCTCGACCGCAAGCAACGCCAGGCGGTGCGCAAGCAGGCGTTCGGTTTCACGCTGCCGACGCTGGCGATGTTCGACACCGGCGAGAAAGAGGTCGACCGGATCGACGAGACCCTCGCCAGCGCCAGCGAAGGCGCCGAGGGCAAATGGATCTTCCGCATGCAGGACGGCGCGGTGTGGCGCCAGATCGACGACGAGTTCCTCTCGCGCCGCCCGCACCCAGGCTCGACGATCGTCATCCGCAAAGCGATGCTGGGCAGCTACATGCTGAGCGTCGACGGCCAGCCCGGCGTCCGCGCCCACCGCGACGAGTAGAACGGTCTCGCCGAAAGCGCGTCGAGGTAAGCAGCGTTGCCGAAGTCAGTTGTTGAGCTGGCGGAGGCCGCTCGCGTTCCCCTCCCCCTTGCGGGGAGGGGCTAGGGGTGGGGGTGATGGCTGGGTGTTGGCGACTTGCCTGGCGCCAAGCCCGCACCCATTGAGCCGACACCCCCATCCCCAACCCTTCCCCGCAAGGGGGAAGGGAGCCGTTGAGCGCACGACGATCGGCTGGACTTCAACCCGCCATAAGCCCGCGTCGGGCTCGCCGCCTGTCCCGAAATGCACAAATGGCCGCTAGGGCCCCTAGGAAGCCCGTAGGCGCGATTCGTAACGCTACTGGTAGTACCCTAGCGCCCACCCCGCGTTCGCCGCTGTGGCGCCCCTTCCAGGCCGTCTGAGGGGCATTCTGGCGCGGGACCTAGCCAGAACGCCGCGGCGGTCAGCGGTCCTTCGGGTCGATGGCGTCCCGAAGGCCGTCGCCGATGAAGTTGAAGCACATCAGCGTCACCACCATGGTGATCGACGGGAAGATCAAGCAGCCACGGCGCCAGCTCCATGTCCTGGGCGCCGTTGGAGATCAGGGTGCCGAGCGAAGCCATCGGCGGCTGAACGCCGAGGCCGAGGAACGACAGGAAGCTTTCGGCCAGGATCACGCCGGGGATGGTCAGGGTGACGTAGACCACCACCGGCCCCAGCAGGTTCGGCACGATGTGGCGCGTGATGATCGCCATCCGCGAGAGGCCGATGGCGCGCGCCGCCTCGATGAACTCCTTCTGCTTCAAGCGAGAGCGTCTGGCCGCGCACGATCCGGGCCATGGTCAGCCACTCCACCGCGCCGATCGCGACGAACAGCAGGATGAAGTTCGATCCGAAGGTCACCATCAGGATGATGACGAAGAAGATGTAGGGCAGCGAGTAGAGCACATCGACGATGCGCATCATCACCTCGTCGACCACGCCGCCGATGTAGCCGGCGATCGCGCCCCAGGCGACGCCGATGACCAGCGAGACCGCGGTCGCCACCGCGCCGATCGCCAGCGAGACGCCTAAGCCCGTGAAGAGGCGGGCGAGCAGGTCGCGGCCGAGCGCGTCGGAGCCGATCAGGTGAGCGCCGGTCAGCGGCGGCAGCCAGACGTCGTTCTTGTTGATCTCGTCGTAGGCGTAGGGGACGACGAGCGGGCCGATCAGCGCGCAGAGCACCAGCACGCCGAGCGTGATCATGCTGGCGACGGCGGCGCGGTTGCTGCAGCAGCCGCCGGCCGGCGTCGTCCCAGAGGCTGCGCCCCTTCACCGCCCGCTCCATCAGCGCGGCGGTCTCCGGCGAGCGGCCGGTGAGCGTGAGCAGGCTCATCCGAGCCGCACCCGCGGGTCGAGCACCGCGTACATCACGTCCGAGACGAAGTTCAGGACCAGGATCAGCGTGGCGAAGAAGATCACCATCCCCATCACCACCGTATAGTCGCGCTGTAGGGCGCTGTTGACGAAGAACTTGCCGAGCCCCGGCAGGCCGAAGATGCGCTCCACCACCAGCGAGCCGGTCATCAGACCGGCGAAGGCGGGGCCGAGGTAGCTGACCAGCGGCAGCACCGCGGCGCGCAGGGCGTGGCGCAGCACCACGTCGAGCTCCGGCAGGCCCTTGGCGCGGGCCGTGCGGACGTAGTTGGAGTGCAGCGCCTCGATCATGCCGGCGCGGGTCAGCCGCGAGACGATGGCGACCTGCGGCAGGGCGAGCACGATCACCGGCATCACCAGGTTGGGCAGCGCGCCGCCGTCCCAGCTGCCGATCGGCAGCCAGCCCAGCTCGCTGCCGAACACCAGCTGCAGCAGCGGCGCGGTGACGAAGCTTGGTATGCAGACCCCGAGGATGGCGATCGCCATGGTGGTGTAGTCGGCCGGCCCGTTCTGGCTCATCGCCGCGATGACGCCCAGCGTCACCCCCAGCACCACGCGAGATCACGAAGGCCGACAGGCCGATCGTCAGGCTGACGCGGTAGTTCTCCTTGATGATCTCCAGCACCGTCTTGTCGCGGTACTTCAGCGACGGGCCGAGGTCGCCATGCAGCACCCCGCCGACATACTCGGCGTACTGGACGTAGAGCGGCCGGTCGAAATGGTACTTGGCCTCGATGTTCTTCTCGATGGCCGGCGGCAGCTTGCGATCGGTGGAGAAGGGATTGCCAGGCGCCGCCCGCATCATGAAGAACGCCGCCGTGACGACCACGAACAGGGTGGGAATCGCCACGAGCAGGCGCTGAACGACGAAGCGGAGCATGCCTTGTGTAAGTTCCACCCACCCCCGATGATGTCAACGAAGGGCAGGGCCGAACGCCCCCAGAGAACGCCCCCATAGAACGCCCATGGGGCCCCAAGCCGAGGATCAGATGTCCCAGTTCCGCAAGGTGACCGACGCTTTCCAGGTCAGTCCGCAGATCACACCCGACGAGGCGCGCGAGGCCGGCGAGGCGGGCGTGAAGCTGATCATCAACAACCGGCCGGACGGCGAGGCGCCGGACCAGCCGACCAGCGCCGAGATCGAGTCCGCGGCGCGCGCCGCCGGCGCCGAGTTCATCCGGATCCCGATCGTCGGGCGGCCGACCCCCGAACAGGCGCGCGCTCAGGCCGAGGCGGTGGCGGGCGCGGGCGGGCCGGTGCTGGCCTTCTGCCGCTCCGGCACGCGCTCGATCACCGCCTGGGCGCTCGGCGAGGCGGGCAGGGGCCGCGACCGCGCCGAGTTGGCGCGGCTCGCCGCGGCGGCGGGTTACGACCTCGGCCCGGTGCTGCTCGGATGATCCCCTTCGTCCGCGACATCAAGTTCGAGTACGGCAAGGTCGACCAGGTCTCGCCGCTGATCCGGCGGGTGATCGCCAACAACCCAGGCCCGTTCACCTTCACCGGCACCGGCACCTACATCATCGGCAAGAGCGAAGGCGTCGCGGTGATCGATCCCGGTCCCGACCAGCCGGAGCACCTGCAGGCCATCCTCGACGCCACGCACGGCGAGCGGGTCAGCCACATCCTGATCACCCACCACCACCTCGACCACTCGCCGCTGGCGCGGCCGCTGGCGGCGGCGACCGGCGCGGTGGTCTATGGCTGCGCGGTGGCCGAGCTGCCGGCCGAGGACGGCGTGCGCACCGAGGCTGGCTACGACCGCTTCACGCCGGACGTCTCGGTCTGCGGCGGATCCACCATCTCGGGACACGGCTGGACCTTCGAGGCGATCCCGACACCCGGCCATACGTCCAACCACATCTGCTATGCGCTGGCCGAGGAGAACGCCTGCTTCACCGGCGATCACATCATGGGCTGGTCGACGACGGTGGTCTCGCCGCCGGATGGCGACATGGCCGACTACCTGGGCAGCCTCGACGTGATCCAGGGCCGGAACTTCAAGACGCTGTGGCCGACGCATGGGCCGCCGATCACCGAGCCCGGCCCGTTCATCGACGGCTATCGCGCCCACCGGATGGAGCGCGAACGGCAGATTCTGGCGCAGCTCTCTGCCGGCAAGACCCGGATCGCCGACATGGTGCCGGCCATGTACGTAGGCGTCGATGCGCGGCTCTATCCAGCCGCCGGCCGCTCGGTGCTGGCGCACATGATCCAGCTCGTGAAGACCGGCCGCGTCGCCACGGACGGCGCGGCCGGCATCGAAAGCGACTATCGGCTCAGCTGAGCCGCAACATCGGTCGGTCAGTAGCCGGTGTAGCCCGTGTCGACCGCCACCGGCGCGTTGGCGAGCGCGTCGCTCACCGCGCGGTGGTAGCAGTCGACGTCGCTCTCGCCGGCGGCCGGCAGGTAGCCCGGCATCATGTCGAGCTGGTGGCAGGCGTCGGTCGCGGCGCGGCGAACCCGCTCGCGCATGATGTGGCGGCCGTAGCCGGTGTCGAGGTCGAGATCACTGACGTCGACGACGCGGGCGACCTGCACGGTCTCGATCGGCGCGCCGTTCGGGGCGCGTTCCTGGTGATAGGGATGGGCGTACACGGTGATGCCATTGGCATAGGTGTAGCTGTCAGGCTGGTCGTAATACGGCTGAGCTTGCGCGGCGGTGAAGCTTAGGCCCAACGCGGCTACAGCACTGATGAGGGAACCGCGCAGAATACAAGTGGGGAGGGCGCTAGCCATTCTCTGGCTCCTTGTGGATTTATCTTGAGTGGCGCGCTGAATAGCTACGCTCGCTCGCAAGAGTTGCTTGCGACGTCCTGGAAAACGCTGTTCGGAAACCAGAGGTTCCGACTTTCGTCCCAGGCGATGCCAATAGCCCCCGGTCGACCGGCAAACTGACTGCCGCCGGCCTTGGCCCGCAGGGAGGCGGCAGCGGCCCACGTTCGCGGCTGACCGCGGTTCGCCGATGAGTTCGCCCAGGCTGCTGGCTTGAGGTGGATCGCTACTCGATCGACCATTAGGCGGCTCGGCTTGTTATGGAAATGTTCAGCCGGCTGCGGGACTTCTCGCCCCAGACGCAGGGGGTGAGCGGATGCTCGGGGGGCGCGTAGTCAGCCGCGCGTTCTGGCGTGATCGGCGCGGCGGCATCGCCGTGGTCATGGCGATCGCCCTTCCGGCGATGCTGATGCTGATCTGCGCGGCGATCGACCTGGCGTCGCTGAACGCCGAGCATTCGGCGATGCAGGACGCCGCGGATGCGACCGCGCTGGCCATGGCCAAGCAGTTGGGCGTGGCGACCGCGAACGGCATCACCGCCCGCGCCGCCGACTACGCCGACGCCCAGCTCGGGCAAGTCGCCAGCCGCGACAATGTCCAGGTTTCGACCGCGATCGCCGCGGACAACACCAGCGTCACCGTCACCTTGACCGGCAAGCGCGCGTCCTTCTTCGGCGACCTGCTGCCGCCCGGCGGCTGGACACTCAGCACCCAGGCGACCGCCGTGATGATGGGCGAGCTGCCGCTGTGCGTGCTGAGCTACGGCGCCGCCGGCGGCTACAACCTGCACATGACCGGCCAGTCTCGGATGACGGCCATGAGCTGCCTCGTGCAGTCGAACGGGAACATCACGGTCGATTCCGGCGCGTCGCTGCAGAGCGGCATGGCTCAAGCGGTGGGGGATGCGCAGGGCCCAATCACCCCCTCGCCCCAGAGTGGCGCACCGGCAATCTCCGACCCATTCGCCTCGCTGAGCGTGGCGATCCCGCTCAACAGCTGCAAACCCTACAACTACACCTACCTGTCGACCGGCGTGAACGTCCTGGCGCCCGGCGTCCACTGCGGCAACTTCGTCGTGCAGAACGGGGCCGTGCTCCAGCTCGCGCCGGGCGAGCACTATTTCGTACAGGGCCAGTTGCAGCTGCAGGGCGCAGCGTCACTGCTCGGCGACGACGTCGTGCTGATCTTCGACAAGAACTCGCACTTCGACTTCACCCAGCAGGCGACTGTCGTGCTGTCGGGCCGCACCAGCGGTCCGTACGCCGGGTTCGTGATCGCAACCACGCGCAAGAACACCGGCACGTTCAACATCTCCTCGAGCAGCGCTGAGAAGATGGAGGGCACGATCTACATCCCGGCGGCGACGCTGCAGGTGCAAGGCGTCGCCAACAGGGTCGCCGAGCAGTCGGCGTGGACGGTGGTGGTGGCGCAGTCGATCCAGCTGAACGGCAGCGCCAACCTGGTGATCAATTCGAACTACGCCACTTCGTCCGTCCCCGTCCCTGGCGGCGTCGGCAGCAACGCCGTCTCCACCAGTGTCGCGCTGAAGAAATAGACGCTTACTGCACAGGCGCGCATCCGGGCCGCTGGGCGGCTTCCGATTACGCGATCTAAGCAACCGCTTTCGCGGTCGGCAGCTGGTAGTCGGCGAAGCGCTGGCGGATCAGCTTCTTGTCGATCTTGCCGGTGGCGCCCAGCGGGATGTCGTCGACGAACACCACGTCGTCGGGCATCCACCAGCGGGCGATCTTGCCCTCGAGATACTGCAGGAACTCCTCGCGGGTGGCGCTCTCGCCTTCGTTCAGCTTGACCAGCAGCAGCGGCCGCTCGTCCCACTTCGGGTGGGCGACGCCGATCACCGCGGCGATCAGCGCCTTGGGATGGCCGGCGGCCAGGTTCTCGATCTCGATCGAGCTGATCCACTCGCCGCCGGACTTGATCACGTCCTTGGCGCGGTCGGTGATCTGCATGTAGCCGAGCGCGTCGATCGTCGCGACGTCGCCGGTGTCGAAGAAGCCTTCCGCGTCGAGGATGTCGCCGCCCTCGCCCTTGAAGTACTCGCCGACCACGAACGGGCCTTTCACCTTCAGGCGCCCGAAGGTGGTCCCGTCGTGCGGCTGCGGATTGCCCTCGTCGTCGGTCAGCCTCAGCTCGATGCCGGCCGGCGGACGGCCCTGCTTCAGCTTGTATTGCAGCTGTTCCTCCGGCGGCATCGCCGCCACCTCTGGCGTCGGGGTCGAGAGGGTGCCGAGCGGCGAGGTCTCGGTCATGCCCCAGGCGTGGGTGACCTCGACGCCGAACTCGTCGCGGAAGGCGCGCACCAGCGATTCCGGCACCGCCGAGCCGCCGATGACGACCCGCTTCAGGGTCGAGAGCTCGCCGCCTGTAGAGCGCAGATGTTGCAGCAGCATCTGCCAGACGGTCGGCACGGCGGCCGAGAAGGTGACGCCCTCGGTCTCGAGCAGCTCGTGCACCGACTGCGCCGTCCAGCTTCGGGCCGGGCATCACCATCTTGCAGCCCACCGCCGGGCAGGAGAAGGCGAGGCCCCAGGCGTTGGCGTGGAACATCGGCACCACCGGCAGCACCACGTCGCGGCCCGAGAGCCCCATCACGTCGCGCTGCAGGGTCACCAGCGTGTGCAGGAAGTTGGAGCGGTGCGAGTAGAGCACGCCCTTCGGATTGCCGGTGGTGCCCGAGGTGTAGCAGAGCCCGGCGGCGGTGTGCTCGTCGAAGCCGCCCCAGACGCACTCCTCGTCGTTGTCGTCGACCAGCGTCTCGAAGCAGAGCGCGCCGTCTAAGGCCGACGCTCGCCATATGGCCTTCGTCGGTCATGACGATGACGTGCTTCACCGACTTCATGTCGGCGCGCCGCTCGATGATGGTCGGCAGGAAGGTCAGGTCGGTGAAGAGGACCTGATCCTCGGCGTGGTTGATGATGTAGCAGAGCTGGTCGGGGAAGAGCCGCGGGTTCAGCGTGTGGCAGACCGCGCCCATGCCCATGATCGCGTACCAGGCCTCGATGTGGCGCCCGGTGTTCCAGGCCAGCGTCGCGACGCGGTCGCCCGGCTTCACGCCCAGGCCCTTCAGCGCGTTCGAGAGCCGCTTCGCGCGCCGGTGGATCTCGGCGTAGTTGGTGCGCACGATCGGCCCCTCGACCGAGCGGCTGACGATCTCGCGCCCGCCGTGCCAGCGCGCGGCGTGGTCGAGGATCTTGTCCAGCGTCAGCGGCCAGTCCTGCATCAACCCCTGCATGGCGCTCCTCTCCGCAAGTCTCTTATCGGCGATCATGTAGGATCATGTCGCGACGGGCGGCGTCAATCGCGCCCTCATGCGGCGAGTATACGCGCCGCCGCGGCGTCTAGATCGCTGGCGTCCTGCCGCAGCCAGTCGATCGGCCCCGGATCGCGCGCCAGCTGCTCGGCCAGCACCGTCGGCCCGGCGTCGGAGGCGTCGCCGGTGCGCGCCGCGAGCCGCCGGCGCAGCTCGGCGGCGTCGCCCTCCAGCCAGACGCCCTGGAAGGGGACGAACGCCTCGCCGGCGAGCGCCGACGCGGCGGCGCGCTCCGATGGCTCGAGGAAGACCGCGTCCAGCACCACGCTGCGGCCGGCCGCCAGCGCGCGGCGCGCGAGGCCGAACATCTCGCGCGTAGACGCGCGCCGACGTCTCCGGCCCGTAGGCCGCCGGCGGCAACTTGTCGGTGGGCTGCGCGCCGGCCAGGCGCTTGCGGATCTCGTCGCTGCGCAGGATCACCGCGCCGGGCGCGGCGCCGAGATCGGGCGCGACCAGGCGGGCGAAGGTGGTCTTGCCGGTCCCGGAGAGGCCGCCGATCGCGGTCAGCGTCGGCATCGGCGGCTCCAGGTGGGTCCGCGCGGCGGCGAGATAGGCGCGGGCGGTCGCGACGTCGCCCTGCATGCCGGTGACATGGGTGCGCACCGCCGCCCGCGCCGACAGGAACAGCGGCAGGGCAGCACGAGGCCGTCCCACAGGTCCGGCGGGAAGGCGCGCGCCGCCTCGTCGAGGTAGGCGTTCAGCACGCGGTTGGCCGCCTCGCGGCGCTCCGCGGAACCAGAGGTCCATGACCAGGAACGCGACGTCGTAGAGGACGTCGATCTCCGAGAGCAGGTCGTTGAACTCGATGCAGTCGAAGAGGACCGGCTTGCCGTCCTCCAAGAGGATGTTGCCCAGATGCAGGTCGCCGTGGCAGCGCCGCGCGAAACCCTCGGCGCGCCGGCGCTCCAGCAGCCGGGTGTGATCGGACAGCGCCTGCGTCGGTGGCGGCGATCACGTGCTCGACCTCGTGCTTGCCGAGCTCGCCCGCCAGATGGCGCAGGTTGTCGGCGTTGGTGCGGATGGTGAAGCCGAGCGCCTTCACGCCGCCGCCTTCGGGCCGCACCTCGGCCGCGGCATGGAAGCGGGCGATCGTGCGCCCGAGCGCCTCGGCCAGCGCGCCGTCGACGCGCTCCGGCTGCTCCGACAGCACCGCGGCGGGATCGAAGGCGCGCATCTCGAGCGCGAAGTCGATCGCCTCGCCGTCGCCGTCCAGCGCCAGACCGCCGTCCGCGCCGGTGATCCGGCGCACGGCGCGGTAGATGTCCGGCGCGGTGGTTCGGTTGAACGCCAGCTCGCGCTCCAGCGCCCAGCGGCGCTTCTCCGGCGTCGAGAAGTCGAGGAAGCCGTAGTTCACCGGCTTCTTCACTTTCAGCGCCCGCTCGCCCTGCAGGAACACCCAGGCGCAGGACGTCTCGATCACGCGATCCGACTGCGCGGCGAGCCAGGCGTGGACGTCGGCGGACGCGCTCAGGGAAACAGCCTCTTCACCGTCCAGGCGTCGCCGGCGCGGTCGAAGGCCAGGCGCTCGTGCAGGCGGAAGGGGCGGTCGCGCCAGAACTCGATGTGGCTCGGGGTCAGCCGGAAGCCCGACCAGTGCGGCGGGCGCGGCGGCTTCGCCGAGCCCGAACCTGACGCCCATCTCAGCGATGCGCCGCTCCAGCGCCAGCCGGTCCGGCAGCTCGCGCGACTGCTCGGAGGCCCAGGCGCCGATCTGCGCCGAGCGGGCGCGGGTCGTCCAATAGGCGTCGGCCTCGGCGTCGCTCACCGGCGCCACGTCGCCGCGCACCCGCACCTGGCGGCGCAGGCTCTTCCAGTGGAACACCAGCGCGGCCTTCGGGTGGGCCAGCAGCTGGCGTCCCTTGGCGCTCTCGAAATTGGTGAAGAAGGTGAAGCCGGCCTCGTCGACGCCCTTCAGCAGCACCATCCGCGCGTCCGGCATGCCGTCCGCATCGACGGTGGCCAGCGTCATGGCGTTGGCGTCGTTGGGCTCCTTCTTCAGCGCCTCCTCCAGCCAGGCGACGAACAGCGCGATCGGATCGGTGTCGGCGACGGCGGGCAGCGGCTCGGCCTCGGCCACCCGCTGCAGGTAGTCCGCCTCGCTCGGCGAGAAGGGGATGATCGGCTTCTTCGGCATGTCGTCTCGCTTTGCGCCGCTATAGCCGATCGCGCCGGCCGACCACGAGCCTTAACCGGCCCCCCCTTTAACCCGTCGTTGAGCATAGTTGCGCCAGAACGCGGCGGCGATGTCCGCAGCCAAGCTGACCGCCGAACAGGCCCGCGCCATCCTCGGCCTGGCGCCCGACGCCTCGCCGCACGCGGTGATCGGCGCGTTCCGCGTCGCCGCCAAGGCGGCGCATCCCGACCGGCCAGGCGGCGATGCGGCGAGGTTCCGCGACATCCTGGCCGCCTACCGCCTGCTGCAGTCGCTGCCGCGGCTGCCCGCGGTGATCCCGCTCGCCGAAAGCCCGGCGGCCGAGCCGCACGTCGAGATCGAGCCGCTGATCGCCCTCTTCGGCGGCGAGGCCGACGCGGCGCTGACCGACGGGCGCCGCGTCCGCGCCCGCATTCCCGCCGGCGCGCGGCATGGCGAAACGATCAGCGTCGGCGCGGCGGCCCTGAAGGTCCGGATCAAGGCCGAGCCCGCCATCCAGGTGCGCGGCTCCGACCTCTGGGTCACGGCCGAGGTGGCGCCGGGGGTGCTGGAGCAGGGCGGCCGCGCCAGCGTCGCGACGCCGCTGGGCGAGAAGGTGCTGTGGATCAGCCGCAAGGTCGCCGAGCGGGGCCTGGTGCGGCTCGAGGGCCAGGGCCTGCCGGCGCGCGGCGCGCCATCCGCAGGGCAGCCTCTTCGTCCGCCTCGTCCCCGACACCGGCGCCCCCGAAAGCGCCGCCCGCTCGCAGCTGCGCAAGTTCGCGGCGGCCTGGGCGGCGTAGAGCAAAGCCGGATGGCTTGAGCAGGCCGCAGGCCTTTAGTCTCAACGCAGAGTCCGCGGAGGCGGCGCGGAGTTCGCTGAGAGAACGAGACCCTCCGCGACCTCTGCGCCCTCTCTGCGTCCTCCGCGTTAAGACCAAGCGCCTGCGGCGCGCGCCATGCCGGACAGCTTCGCGCCTTCACCGTTGCCGGCCGCATGGGCTAAGAACCGTCCGCCATGTCGCACAACACCTTCGGGCATCTCCTGCGCGTCACGACCTGGGGCGAGAGCCATGGGCCGGCGCTGGGCTGCGTGGTGGACGGCTGCCCGCCGGGCATTCCGCTGACCGAGGCCGACATCCAGGTGTGGCTCGACCAGCGGCGGCCGGGGCAGGGCAAGATACGTCAGTCGGCGCCAGGAGCCTGACGCCGTGAAGATCCTCTCCGGCGTGTTCGAGGACGCGCGCACCGGCGGCCAGGTGACCACCGGCACGCCGATCTCGATGATCATCGAGAACGTCGACCAGCGCTCGCGCGACTATTCCGACATCGCCGACAAGTTCCGGCCGGGACATGCGGACTACGCCTACTTCGCCAAGTACGGCGTGCGCGACTACCGCGGCGGCGGCCGGCAATCGGCGCGCGAGACCGCGGCGCGGGTGGCGGCCGGGGCCATCGCGCGCAAGATCCTTGGGCCGGCCGTCGTCGTGCGCGCCGGCATCGCTCAGATCGGCCCGCACGCGGTGGATGCCGCGAAGTGGGACTGGGACGAGATCGGACGAAATCAGTTCTGGTGCCCGGACTTGGGCATGGTCGAGGTGTGGGAGACGCACCTCGACGCGGTCCGCAAGGCGGGCTCGTCGACCGGCGCCATCGTGGCGGTGGAGGCGACGGGGGTGCCGGCCGGCTGGGGCGCGCCGGTCTACGGCAAGCTCGATGCGGAGTTGGCCGGCGCGCTGATGTCGATCAACGCGGCCAAGGGGGTGGAGATCGGCGCGGGCTTCGCCGCGGCGGCGCTGTCGGGCGAAGCGAACGCCGACGAGATGGTGAGAGGGCAACGACGGCGAGCCGCAATTCCTGTCGAACCAGGCGGGCGGCATCCTGGGCGGCATCTCGACCGGCCAGCCGGTGACGGCGCGGGTCGCCTTCAAGCCCACCTCCTCGATCCTGACCCCGCGCCGCTCGCTGAACGAGGCCGGCGAGGCGGTGGAGGTGCGCACCACCGGGCGCCACGACCCGTGCGTCGGCCTTCGCGCCAGCCCGATCGTCGAGGCGATGGTCGCCTGTGTGCTCGCCGACGCCTTCCTGCGCCACCGCGGCCAGACCGGCGGCGGCGCCTTCCGTCCGGAGCCGCATCCGACCCGCCAGGGTTGACTTTCGCGGGCCCGACGCACCGGCGCACAACCAGGACTGCGGCCAGGGTTGACGCTAGGTCGCCGAGTTGCTGAATAGGCGGCGTTTTGGCGCAGCTGTCGGAAAACCGTGCGGCATAACCTTTGTCGCAATGGTTCGTTTTTAAGACTGCGATATGGTTGTTACGCCGGCGTTGGGCGCGCCGGGCGCGAGGGGGCGGGCGGGATTGCGTTTCGATCTGCTGAAGATCCTGCTGGTGGACGACAACCACCACATGCGGCTGCTGCTGACGGAGATCCTGCGCGCCATCGGCGTGAAGGAGGTGTTCGAGGCGGCCAACGGCGCCGAGGCGCTGCAGACGCTTCGCAACAGCCCGATCGACATCGTAATGACCGATCTGGCGATGCAGCCGCTCGATGGCATCGATCTGGTGCGACGGCTGCGCAACGGCCATGAGAGCCCCAACCCGATGGTGCCGGTGATCATGATCACCGGCCACTCGACGCTCCGGCGCGTGGCAGAGGCGCGGGACGTTGGCGTCACCGAGTTCCTCTCCAAGCCGGTGACGGCGCGCGGCGTCATCGAGCGGATCAACCGCGTGGTGGAGCACCCGCGGCCGTTCGTGAAGACGAACGCCTACTTCGGCCCGGATCGCCGCCGCCGCGACGATCCCAACTACCCGGGCCCCTACCGGCGCCTGGCCGACAAGCCCCCCGAGGCGATCGACGACTGAGGGGCCGACGGTTGGGGCGCGCCTACCCCTCCTTGGCCACGAATGCGCGCGCTTGGCGGGCGACGCGCAGGCCGTGATGGCGCTTCATCGGGGTGTTTAGATAGCGGTTGACGGCCGCGCACATGACGTCCGCCCAGGGCGCGTCGGGCGCCTGGCCGAGCTCGTCCTCCAGCGCGAACAGCACCTTCAGCCGGTGGCAGGCGACGATCGGCTCGGGGATGGCATGGTCGTAGAGCGCCGCCATCTCGCGTTCCAGGAAGTCTGCGCGGTCGTCCACCGCCCATTCGGCGACGTCCTGCTGGGCCTTCACGAACGGCTTGTTGCGGCCGACGAAGAGCGCCATCTGCAGCAGCGCGGCCGGCCAGAGGTCCGGTTCTTCCGTGCAGAGATGGTGCGCCGCGTTGGCGAAGGTCAGCGCGTGCGTGAAGTCGAGCCAGCCGACGTTGTCGGCGATCACCCGCCCTGCGGCGCGCTCCAGGTCGATGTCGAAGTGAAGCAGGTTCCAGCCCGCCGCGCCCATCAGCGAGTCGAACAGCTCCGCTGGCGGACGGCCGGCCGACGCGGCCAGCCGCTTCAGGATCGCCGGGGTCGAAAGGCCGATGAGGTCGTCGGCGCTGGCCGGACGCGCCCGGCGGTCGGACCAGGCGGCGAGCGCGCCGGCGTAGCCGCGGAACTCCGGCAGCCGGTCCTCGCGGCGTGCGTAGATCAGCTGGCGGATCAGCGCCTGCAACACCGGCCGCGTGACCTTATCGCCCAGCCGCTCGATCAGCTGGCCGGCCTTCAGCACATAGATCGCGCTGTGGCCGAAGTCGGCGTAGTGGGCGAGCGCCGCTCGCCCCAGCGCCGGCCGCAGCTCGGCGTACGCCATCCCGTCGTCGAGCGCGCCGCGCACCCGCGCCTGCGCTGCGAACTCGTCCTCGGCCTCCATGGCGGCGACGAACGCCTCGGCGTCCCAGTCGAGCAAGCCGTCGGCGTAGGGGTAGCGGCCGGCGCCCAGCGTGTCCCAGGCCAGGTGCCCGATCGGCTCCAGCAGTGCGGTCAGCCGCAGGTCCGCCGACGGCGCGCGATCGCTTAAGGCGAGCCAGTCGGCCGCCGCGGCGTGGGCGTGGGTCATGCCGCCTTCCAGCCGCTCGCTCACCGTCTCGATTGCGTGGACGAGCGCGAGGCGGGCGTCGAAGCCGGCCCGCTCGAGCCTGGCGACTTCGCGGGCCATGCGGGTGCGGTCGTTGTCGACCATCGCGGCGGAGAGCCCGCGGAGCGCGCGCTCGCGCTGCAGATCGGCGGGCGGATCGGCGAGGTCGACGGCGATCTCGCCGTCCTCGATCCGCACCGGGTAGGCGCGCACCGGGTCGCGGCCGACCAGGGTCTCGCCGCTCGCGAGGTCGAACTTCCAGTTGTGCCAGTCGCAGGTGAGCACGCAGGGCGGCCCGAGCGTGCCCTCGCTCAAGGGGTAGCCCTCGTGCGGGCAGCGGTTGGCGACGGCGAAGATGCGGCCGTCCGAGGCGATCAGCAGCACCTGCTTGCCGCCACGGCGCACCACCTTGCGCCCGAGCCGCGCCAGCTCGTCCTGCGTGACGCCGAGTCGCTCGAACATGGCCGCCTCCTCTATTTCGAAAGCTGGGCCTTCAGAAAATACCGGGCGCTTGAATTACGCAAGCTCGAACTTTAGAAAATAAGCATGACAAACGCGACGCAACCCTCCACCGGTCGTCCGGCGGTGCTGGCCCTCGTCAAGCGCGAGGGCCCCATCGCGGCGGACGCGCTGGCGGCGCGGCTGAAGCTTACCTCGACCGCGGTTCGCCAGCACCTGCAGGCGCTCGCGGAAGAGGGGCTGGTCGCGGAGGCCGCCGCGCCGCCGCCCAGCGGCCGCGGCCGCCCGCCGCGGCTCTGGCGGGTCACCCAGGCGGCCGACGCGCGCTTCGCCGACGCCCACGCCGGCCTCTCCGCCGAGCTGATCGCGCAGGTGCGGCGGGTGTTCGGCGAGGAAGGCCTCGACGCGCTGCTGAGCTTGCGCACCGCCGACCAGGCGGCCGCCTACCTCGCCGAGATGGCGGCGCGGCCTCGCTGAAGGCGCGGCTCACCGCGCTCGCGGCGATCCGCGAGCGCGAGGGCTACATGGCCGAGGTGCGCGAGGACGAGGGCGGCCTCCTACTCCTGGAGCACCATTGCCCGATCTGCGCGGCGGCGCGGCTCTGCACCGGGCTTTGCCGCGAGGAACTGGCGCTGTTCGCGCAGGTGCTGGGAACGGGCGTGGCGGTGGAGCGCGTCTCCCACATCCTCGCCGGCGCCGGCCGGTGCGCCTACCGGGTGAGGGAAGCGTAGCGTCCTCTCCTGCCCCGCGAAGCGCAGCGCAGCGGGGGAGGGGGACCGCGCCGCGAAGCGGCGTGGTGGAGGGGGCGCAAGGCGGCCGCACCAACGGGGGATCGTCGAAGGGCAGTCGCTCGATCAGGAAGCTGCGTTGACGCTGCCTTGCGCCCCCTCCGTCTCGTCGTGCTGCGCACGCCGAGCCACCTCCCCCGCACTCTGCGGTGCGGGGCAGGACGAAGGCTAGCCCAGGTTCAGCGTGCAGCTTTCGCCGATGCTGGGGCGGGAGACGGCGATGCGGACGAGGGCGGGAAAGCGGTCCTTCAGCTGCCCCGCGAAGTGCAGGCAGAGCGCCTCCAGCGTCGGGCTCTCGAGGCCCGGCGTCTCGTTGAGCAGGCCGTGGTCGAGCGCGCCGGCGAGGCCCTTCAGCGCCGCGTCGAGCGCGCCGAGGTCGTCGACCCAGCCGACCGGGGGCCGCGCCGGTCCGCGCAGCGTCGCCTCGACCCGGAAGGAATGGCCGTGCAGGCGGGTGTACGACTCGTTGGGGCCGTGCGGCAGGCGGTGGGCGGCGTCGAAGGCGGCGGCCTTCGTGATCTCGAAGACAGGTTCGTTCATCTTAAGACGGGGTTCGGGGAGGGGCGTCCCTCAGGGGATGCCGAGGTATTTGTGAGTCTGCAGGCTTAAACGCCAGCGCGGGTGGGCGAGGCAATAGGCGATGGCGGCGCGCGTCGCCGCATCGCGGTCCGGCCCGTCCATCGGCTGCAGCGAGAAGCGCTCGAACGCCAGGTGCTCGAACCTCGCCGGATCGACGCCCTTTTGCGGGTAGACCAGCTTCAGCTCCTGGCCGCTGGTCTGCGCCAGCGCCGCGTCGGCCTTCGGGCTGACGCAGATCCAGTCGACGCCGGCCGGCGCGGGCAGCGTGCCGTTGGTCTCCAGCGCGATGGCAAAGCCTGCCGCGTGCAACGCGGCCACCAGCGCGTCGTCGAGCTGCAGCAGCGGCTCGCCGCCGGTCAGCACCACCAGCCGGTTCTCCGGCGGCCCCGCCCAGGCGGCCGCGACGGCGGCGGCGAGGTCCTCAGGCGTCCTGAACTTGCCGCCGCCAGGGCCGTCGGTCCCGACGAAGTCGGTGTCGCAGAAGCTGCAGACGGCGCTCGCCCGGTCGCGCTCCAGCCCGTTCCAGAGGTTGCAGCCGGCGAAGCGGCAGAACACCGCGGCCCGCCCGGCCTGGCCGCCCTCGCCCTGCAGGGTGAGGAAGATCTCCTTGACGGAATAGGTCATGGCCGCGTCATCGGGGCGCCGCCGCCGCGCTCAGCGCCGGGCGCCCGTTCGCCACCCAGTCATGCCAGCCGTTCGCCCTCAGCTCGCAGGCGGGGCATTCGCCGCAGCCCGCGCCCCAGTCGTGCATCGGCTCGCGCCGGCCGAGGTAGCAGGTGTGGCTCTCGCCGCGGATCAGCTCGACCAGCGCCTCGCCGCCCAGCCCCTTGGCGAGCGCCCAGGTCTCCGCCTTGCCGAGCTTCATCAGCGGCGTCTTGATCGGAAAGGCGCGCTCCATGCCGAGCTCGAGCGCGCTCTCCATCGCATCGATGGTGCGCCGCCGGCAGTCCGGATAGCCGGAGAAGTCGGTCTCGCACATGCCGCCGACCAGGGTCTTCAAGCTGAGCCGGTCGGCCAGCGCGGCGGCGTAGGTCAGGAAGATCAGGTTGCGGCCCGGCACGTAGGTCGAGGGCAGGCCCTTCTCGGTGATCTCGATCGCCTTCTCGTCGGTCATCGCGGTCTCGCCGATCGCGCCGAAGCCCCTGATGTCCAGCATGTGGTCCGCGCCGAGCCGCGCTGCCCAGGCCGGGAAGCGCCGCGCCAGCTCGGCCCGCACGACGCGCCGCGCCTCGAGCTCGACCGCATGCCGCTGGCCGTAGTCGAACCCCACCGTCTCGACATGGCTGTAGCGCTCCAGCGCCCACGCCAGGCAGACGCTGGAATCCTGCCCGCCGGAGAAAAGCACCAATGCGCCGTGGATGGGTTCGGCCATTCGCGGCGGTTTACACGATCAGCGGGCGGCGGGGCGAGGGTTGCGAAGGCGCCACGGCCCGCACCGCCGAGGAAGCCGGGCTAGCGCGCCATCCAGTGGATTCGCGCGGGCCAAAGCAACCGGACGCGCTTCATGTCGAACTGCAATCCAATGTAAGCGGGCGCGTTGCCAGGAACCGCGGCTACGCCTTCCTCATTTCGTATCTCCGGCCGCAGCCCTAGCCACTGCAGGGGAGGAACCGTCCGCAGATGATCGCTGGGACCTATTCGGCCAAACGCGTGGAGACGTGCCAGCGCAAGCTTGTCTGCGAGCTCCTGTAAGGCGACTTCGTCACTCACGCCGCCATGGTCCTGGGCCCATGCCGAGGCCCGGAGATGCTTCAAAACCAACGACAGCGTCGCGCTGGGCGTCTCGTTGTTTGGCTGGTCGTCATCTTCCTCGTGTGGCGCCGCTTCTCGCGTCGTTCCCCTTCGGCCGCCTATCCAGACAACCACGAAGCCGAAAGTCACGGGTAGCGTCAGGGCCGTGATGACCTGCCATGCGAAGGCTGCGGGAAGAGCGATGGGCGCGAACAGCCACAACGCTGCGCCGCCACCGAACAAGGCGGTGGCTGCAATGAAGAACCATCTACGCCAGTCTGGCGGCGAGGTTAGTGCGGCGTAGAGCGACGCCAAGGCGGACGTGGCTAGAAACAGAAAAACCGCGAGCGAGTCTCCGGAGAGACGAACGGCCAGACTAGACAGGCCGTGTTCCATTCGTCCTCGCCCGGCCGGCTTTCTTCATCACTAAACGTAGCCGTTCCGGGGTGCGTTTGCGAAGTGCAAAATCGCCCCAAGTACATTTGCGTCACATGCCGGCACGCAGAGCGCCCGCGGGCGACGCTTAGTAAAGCGTCGCCATCGCCGAGCGTTCGAAGTCCATCAGCTCGCCCGTCCGGCCGTCGCGGACTTTTTCGGCCCAGAGCGGGTCCTGCAGCAGGGCGCGGCCGACGGCGACGAGGTCGAAGTCGCCGCGCTCCAGCATGGCGATCAGGCGGTCGAGCGAGGCGGGCTTGGAGGCTTCGCCCCCGTAGGCGGCGATGAACTCGCCGGTCAGGCCCACCGAGCCCACGGTGATCGCCACCTTGCCGGTGAGCTTCTTGGCCCAGCCGGCGAAGTTGAGGTCGCTGCCCTCGAACTCCGGCTCCCAGAAGCGGCGCTGCGAGCAGTGGAAGGCGTCGGCGCCGGCGTCGGCCAGCGGCTGCAGCCAGGCTTCCATGTCGGCCGGCGTCGGCGCGAGCCGGGCGGCGAAGTCCTGCTGCTTCCACTGCGAGAGGCGGATGATCACCGGAAAGCCGGGCCGACCGCGGCGCGCACGGCCTTCAGGATCTCGGCCGCGAAGCTGGCGCGCTGGCCGATGGTCGGCCCGCCGAAGAGGTCGCCGCGCTCGTTGGTGCCCTGCCAGAAGAACTGGTCGATCAGGTAGCCGTGCGCGCCGTGCAGCTCGACCGCGTCGTAGCCGAGCGCCTTGGCGCTGGCGGCGCCCGAGGCGAAGGCGGCAATGGCGTCGGCGATGTCGGCGTCGCTCATCGGCTCGCCGAAGCGGTGGCCGGGGCTGGAGATGCCCGAGGGGCTGTCGTACGGGCCGGGCGGGGCCCAGTCCTCGCGGCGGCTGCGAATGGCGCCGACGTGCCAGAGCTGCGGCGCCATCAGGCCGCCGGCGGCGTGCACCGCGTCGATCACCCGCTTCCAGCCGGCGAGCTCGGCCTCGCCGTGGAATTTCGGGATGTTCGGGTCGTTGAGCGAGGCGGGGCGCGCGACGCCCGTGCCTTCGGAGATGATCAGGCCGACATCGGCGGCGGCGCGGCGGGCGTAGTAGGCCGCGACGTCCTCGGTCGGCACGCCGTCCGGCGAGGCCGAGCGGGTCATCGGCGCCATGACGACGCGGTTGGGCAGTTTCAGCCCTTTGAACTCGAAGGGCTGGAAAAGGGCGTCGACAGGCAAGGGGCGGCTCCGGGTGCTTTTAAGCGGCGCCGCCGATTTAGCCGCAGGTCCGCCCGGCGCCAGAGAGTTTTTCTGGCGCCGGGCGGAGTCTCTGCCGTGTCAGGCCGTCGCGACGCCTATTTCGGCGACGAGGCAGCCGGCGGCTGGGCCGACGTGTCGGGCGCGGCCGGGGGCTGCGTCGACGCGTCGGGGGCCGCCTGGGGCGCCGCCGTCGCAGGCGGGTTGGGGGCGGCCGCCGACGGCGCCGGCGCCGAGGCGCCCTGGTCGGCTGGCGCAGCGCCGGTCGACGGCTGCGTCATGTCGTTCGCCGGCGCGGTGGCGCTCTGGGGCGCGTTGGCGCTGGCGTTGGCGCCGGCCCCGGTCGCCGAGCCGGCGGCCATGCCGGTGTTGTCGAGGCCCCAGCTTTGGCTGGTGCGCGCATGCGACGGGGCCTTCAGGTACGAATCCAGCTTGGAATAGGCGATCGGCTGGCTGGGCTCGGCATAGACGCCGGCGCTCTTGCCGGAGGTCCCGTGATGATGATGGGTGGCGGCCTGGGCGGCGCCGGCGGCGAGCGCCAGTGCGGCGGCCCCCGCCAATACGACTTGAAGCTTCATGGTGTTCCGTCTCCGGTGGTCGCGGCTCTAACGGCCACGCGCCGCTTAAACCCGGCAGCGCCGCGCTTCGTTGCGTTCGTCGAGCAGCCTCGTGGCGGCGGCGGCCCGCCTCAGCTCGCCTCGGCCAGGAACCGCGCCATGGCCGCGGTTCCGCGCAGGTAGGTGACAGGCGTCGGATAGCCTTCCGCAGCGGCCAGAATGCGCGGCGCGTGCTTGGTCTCGAACTGCCAGGTCCAGAGGAAGAAGTCCCAGCTGAAGGTCTCCTGGCAGCCCTCGGCCATGTCCGGCCGCGTGCGGCCGAACGCGGTCAGCCAGCGCGACAGGATGCGGAAGACGCACAGCCAGCGCGGCTGGTGGAGGAAGATCACGGCATCGGCGCGCGGCAGGCGCAGGTCGAAGGTGCGGCTCACGTAGTTCCCGTCGGTGACCCAGGCGTCGCCCGCAATGGCGGCGGCGACCGCGGCGCGGAACGCCTCTTTCTCCGGCTCGACCCAGCCCGGGCGCCAGAACAGCGCATCCAGGTGCACGACGGGGACGCCGAGCCTGGCGCCGAGCGCCCGTGCGAAGGTGGATTTGCCCGCGCCGGAACAGCCAAGGATCACGACGCGGCGCATCGCGGTGGCATGGCGGCGCGACTGGGACCCGTCAAGCGCGGCGGCTCGCTCTCCAGCCACCGGCCCCGGATCTCGTGGACTAGCCAGCGGTGGCCTTGAACCAGTATTCGACGATGCCGTACGGCAGGTTCGAGTAGTGGCCCGGCACGACCAGCACCTGCGGCTTCGGCGTATGCAGGATGGCGGCGATCTGAGCCGCCGCAGTGTTGGCCTGGTCGGTGCTGGTTTGATCGTCGTGGTAGTAGCGCAGCTGAGCCTCGCTCGGCGAGGTCGCGACGCGCTGGACCCCGGGCGCCGCGTAGCCCTGCGCCGCCAGCGCCTGCTGCAGCCTCACGGCGTCCGGGCGCTCCGCTTCGTCGCTGATCTGGATGTAGACGGTGGGCCTGGCCGACGGCGCCGACGACAGGGCCGGCGCGAAGGAGGCCAGCGCGGCATACCGCGCCTGATCGGACGCGCCGGCCGCCCCCGGGCCCTTCGTGGCCGCCGCCGCGGCGTCGCCTTGTTGCGCGATGCAGGCTTGCGCCTTCGCCGAGGCGACACGCTTGAGCTCGTCGAGCAACCGCGGAAACATGCTCTGGAACAGCGAGACCTCGGCGGCGGTCTCCGCGCCGTCGCAGCTGACCAGCTTGTCTTCGTCGTGGACGAACAGCTCCAGGCCGCGGAAGTCCCAGTCGTTGGTCGCCTGCTGCTTGGCCGTCTCGAGATTGATCTGAGCGGTGACGACGCCGGCCGCCTGGAACAGGATCGCCGAGACGCCGCCGACGATCGTGATCATCACCGCCGCATTGCCGAGCACGCCCTTCTTCCGCTCGGCGGCGAACTGTTCGCGCTTCAGCGCCAGCTCGCCCTCCTGGACCCGGATCTGGCGCTCCTCGAATGAAGCAGCCGGCGGCTCGGCCTCAGGCATCGTCATCGCGGATCACCCCCCTGCGGCGCCGGGCGGCGCCGAGAACTCATAGCATATTCGACCTATGCGAGAAGGTGGGCGCCCGTCGCCCCGGACGCGGACGACCGCGAATGGGTTGGCTCGGATCGAACGACGGGGCATTGTCGGGGCGCTGAAGATCATGTCCGACAAGCCCGCCATCCTCGTCGTCCAGCCGCATCTGGCGCCGATCGCGGCGATGCTGGAAGCCGACTTCACGGTCTGGCGGCTCTGGCAGGCGCCGCCGCTGGAGGCCAGCGCCACGATCGGCGCGATCGTGGTGGCGGGCGAGTTCCCGGTCGACCGCGCGCTGGTCGAGAGCCTGCCGAGGCTCGGGCTGATCGCCTGCTTCACCGCCGGCTACGACGGCGTCGACCTGGCCTGGGCGAGCGAGCGGGGCCTGAAGGTCAGCCATTCGCCGGGTGTCAACCACGAGGACGTCGCCGACCAGGCGATCGGGCTGATGCTGGCGGCCTGGCGCGGCCTCCTCGAAGGCGACGCCATCGTTCGCGAGGGCCGCTGGCGGCCGACCGAGAAGCGGATCATGCGCTCGCTGGCCGGGCATGCGCTCGGCATCGTCGGCCTGGGCGCGATCGGCGAAGCCGTGGCGTGGCGCGCGGCGACGTTCGGGCTGCAGATCGCCTGGTGGGGTCCGAACGAGAAGCCGGACGCGCCGTGGCCGCGGGCCGAAAGCCTGCTGGCGCTCGCCGAGGCGAGCGACATTCTGATCGTCGCCGCCCGCGCGGACGGCGAGAACGACAAGCTGATCGACCGGCAGGTGATCGAGGCGCTGGGCGAGCACGGCCTCTTGGTCAACGTCGCGCGCGGCCAGCTGGTGGACGAGCGCGCGCTGATCGCGGCGCTGAAGGACGGGACGCTCGGGATGGCGGCGCTCGATGTCTTCGAGACCGAGCCGACGCCGGCCGAGCGCTGGTACGGCGTGCCGAACGTGGTGCTCTCGCCGCACGCCGCCGGGGCGACGTCCGGCGCGCTGCCGCAGATGGTCGACCTGACGCGCGAGAACCTGCGGCGCTTCTTCGCCGGCGTGCCGCTCGCCAACGCCGTGATCGAATAGGGCGGCGGCCGCAATAGCAAAAGCCGCGCGCGTGGGCTCGGACCACGCCGGCGGCTCTTTACTCGACTAGGTTGGTCTTAGGCGAACGCGGCCACGGACGCGGCGATGAGGCTCGCCAGGGCCCAGAAGATGGTCGCGACCGGCTCGAACGCGCGGCCGGCGCCGAGGCGCCGTGACTGCGTCCGGCGCAGCTGGAGGTTGGAGGGATAGAGGAAGGATTGCGATGCGCAGATTAGTTTCATTCAGATCCTGATTGGCTGTTTCGGAAAACTCAGACGCGCGGACGGCAAAGCGCCCGGCCTCCAAGGAGGAGCCGGGGGTTGGTGGTGGATGAAGAGAGGGTTGTCCGCGAGCGTGCTTCTACGCCGTGCGGTGAGGCCTGCCAATTCTTGAACTTGACTATTTCAACCCCATCTTAACGGGGTCGCGACGTCGGCCGCAGCCCGCGCGGCATCCCCTCACAATCGAGCCATCCCGCGCTCCCGTCCGGAATCCGGGCTTGACGGACGGGACATAAAGATATCTTTATATCCGATGCCAATCACGTCGGATCAGACGGTCGAGGTGCTGCGCGCGGCGGGCGAAGCCACGCGCCTGCGCATCCTCGCGCTGTTGGCCCGCGAGGAGCTGGCGGTGCTGGAGCTGACCCGCATCCTGGGCCAAAGCCAGCCGCGCGTCTCGCGCCACCTGAAGGTGCTGGCCGAGGCGGGCCTCGTCGAGCGGTTCCCGGACGGCGCCTGGGTGTTCTACCGCCTGGCTGGTCCTGGGTCGGTGCGCGACCTGCTCGACACCGACCCTGCTCGCTGATCTCGACCGGCGACGCCACGCTGCTTGCGCGACGCCGAGCGGCTGGAAGGCGTCGCCGCCGAGCGCGCCGGCGCAGGCGGCGGCCTACTTCGCCGAGAACGCCGGGCAGTGGGACGAGATCCGCTCGCTCTATGTCTCCGAGGCGGCGGTCGAGGCCGCGATCCTGGCGGCGGCCGGCGAGGGGCCGTTCCGGCGGCTGGTCGACCTCGGCACCGGCACCGGGCGGATGCTGACCCTGCTCGGCGACCGCGCGCGCAGAGCGCGGTCGGCCTCGACCTGTCGCGCCAGATGCTGAACATCGCGCGCACCAACGTCGCCAGCGCCGGGCTCGGCGGCCTGCGAGCTGCGTCACGGCGACATCCTGGACGTGGGCCTGGCCGACGGCGAGGCCGACCTGGTGGTCGCCCACCAGGTGCTGCACTACCTCGGCGAGCCGGCCGCGGCGGTGGCCGAGGCGGCGCGGCTGGTCGCGCCGGGCGGCAAGCTGCTGATCGTCGACTTCGCCCCGCACGACCTGGAGTTCCTGCGCGTCCGAGCACCGGCACCGCCGGCTCGGCTTCTTCGACAACGAGATCGAGCGCTGGGCGGCCGCCGGCGGCCTCGGCAAGCTCAGCGCCGTCACCCTGCCGCCGGCCGGCCCCGGCGGCCTGACCGTCAAGGTCTGGATCGCCGAGCACGCGGCCGAACGCATCCGGAGGGTCGCATGAACGCCCCAGTATCGGCCGCCAACTCCGCTCTCGGTCCTGTCGCCCGCGCCGGCGGGCGCGGATCGGCAGTGTGCGCGTCTCGTTCGAGTTCTCGCCGCCGGCGACGCCCGAGGCCGAGGAGACGCTCTGGAAGGCGATCCGCCGCCTGGAGCCGCTCGACCCCGAGTTCGTGTCGGTGACCTACGGCGCCGGCGGCTCGACCCGCGACCGCACCCACCGCACCGTGACTGCGGATGCTGACCGAGACCAGCCTGACGCCGGCCGCGCACCTGACCTGCGTCAACGCCTCGCGCGCCGAGGTCGACGAGGTGATCCGCGGCTACTGGGACGCCGGCGTGCGCCACATCGTGGCCCTGCGCGGCGATCCGCCCGGCCAGATCGGCGGGGTCTACACGCCGCGGCGCCGACGGCTACGCCAACGCCACCGAGCTGACCGCCGGCATCCTGGCTATCGCGCCGTTCGAGGTCTCGGTGGGCCTCCACCCGCAGGTGCACCCCGAGAGCGGCAGCGCTCGAGCGCGAGCTCGACGTGCTGAAGGCCAAGGTCGACGCCGGCGCGACGCGGGCGCTCACCGACTTCTTCTTCGACATCGACGGGTTCCTGCGGTTCCGCGACGCGGTCCGCGCGGCCGGCGATCGCCATCCCGCTCGTCCCCGGCATCATGCCGGTCTCCAACTTCGACGGCCTGATGCGCATGTCGAAGCCGATGCGGCTGCCCGGTGCCCGACTGGCTGGCCAACCTACTTCGAGGGGCTGGACGACGACCCGGCCACCCGCCGGCTGGTCGCCGCCTCCGTCGCCACCGAGATGTGCGCGAAGCTCGAGGAAGAGGGCTTCGAGGACTTCCACTTCTACACGCTCAACCGCGCCGAGCTGACCGTGGCCATCTGCCGGGTGCTAGGCGTCGAAGGAGGCGCTGGCATGACGACGCGCGCTGACCGCATCGCCGCGCTGAAGGCCGCCGCCAAGGCAGCGGATCCTGATCCTCGACGGCTCCTGGGGCGTGATGATCCAGCGCCAGGGCCTTGCCGAGGCCGACTACCGCGGCGATCGCTTCGCGGACCACGCCTCGCCGCTGAAGGGCGACAACGACATCCTGTGCCTGACGCGGCCCGACATCATCGCCGATCTGCACGACCAATACTTCGCCGCCGGCGCCGACATCTCGCGAGACCAACACCTTCACCGCGACCTCGATCGCGCCAGGCCGACTACGCGCTGCAGGGCGCGGTGCGCGACATCAACCTCGCCGGCGCGCGGATCGCCCGCGAGGTCGCCGACCGCTGGACCGCGAAGACGCCGGACAAGCCCCGCTTCGTCGCCGGCTCGATCGGCCCGCTCAACGTGATGCTCTCGATGTCGTCCGACGTGAACGATCCAGGCGCGCGCAAGGTGACCTTCGACCAGGTCTACGCGGCCTACCGCGAGCAGGCGCAGGCCCTGCACGAGGGCGGCGTCGACCTCTTCCTGGTCGAGACCATCACCGACACGCTGAACTGCAAGGCGGCGATCAAGGCGATCCTCGACCTCCAGGACGAGGGCTTCGAGCCGCTGCCGATCTGGATCAGCGGCACCATCACCGACCGCTCGGGCCGCACGCTCTCGGGCCAGACGGTGGAGGCGTTCTGGAACTCGGTGCGGCACGCGCGGCCGTTCGCCGTGGGCCTGAACTGCGCGCTGGGCGCCGAGCTGATGCGCCCGCACATCGCCGAGCTGGCGCGGATCGCCGACACCCTGGTCGCCGCCTATCCCGAACGCCGGCCTGCCCAACGCCATGGGCGAGTACGACGAGGGGCCGCACGAGACCGCCTGCTTCCTGGAGGAGTGGGCGAGGAGCGGCATCGTCAACATCGTCGGCGGCTGCTGCGGCACGACGCCCGACCACATCCGCCACATCGCCGAGGCGGTTGCGGGCATGACGCCGCGCCAGGTCCCCGAACGCGCCCCGGCCATGCGCCTCTCGGGCCTGGAGGCGTTCGAGCTGGCGTGATGCAGTTCCCAACCTTCGACTTCCCCCGCGAAGGCGGGGGCAGAGGCCTTTTCTGGGACCGTTGCGCTTGGCGTCGCTGAAGAGATTGGCCACGGAAAACACGGAAAACACGGACGCAGCCGCGCCTGGTCATCTTTCCGTGCTTTCCGTGTTTTCCGTGGTTCAAGAAATCCTGGGTCCCCGCTTCCGCGGGGAAGAGTCGGAGTTAGATGCGTCCCCTGTTCGTCAACATCGGCGAGCGGACCAACGTCACCGGCTCGGCGCGCTTCCGCAAGCTGATCCAGAACGGCGACTATCCCGCCGCGCTGGCGGTCGCGCGCCAGCAGGTGGAGGCCGGCGCGCAGGTGCTCGACGTCAACATGGACGAGGGCCTGCTCGACTAGCGCCAAGGCCATGACCACCTTCCTCAACCTGATCGCCGCCGAGCCCGACATCGCCCGCGTGCCGATCATGATCGACTCCTCGAAGTGGGAGGTGATCGAGGCCGGCCTGAAGTGCGTGCAGGGCAAGGCGATCGTCAACTCGATCTCGCCTGAAGGAAGGCGAGGCGAAGTTCCTCGAGCAGGCGCGCAAGTGCCTGCGCTACGGCGCGGCGGTGGTGGTGATGGCCTTCGACGAGCAGGGCCAGGCCGACACCCGCGACCGCAAGGTCGCGATCTGCGAGCGCGCCTATCATCTGCTCACGGACGAGCTCGGCTTCCCGCCCGAGGACATCATCTTCGATCCCAACATCTTCGCGGTGGCGACCGGGCTCGAGGAGCACAACAACTACGCGGTCGACTTCATCGAGGCGACGCGCGCGATCAAGCAGCAGCTGCCCTATGCGCGGATCTCCGGCGGCGTCTCCAACATCTCGTTCGGCTTCCGCGGCAACGAGCCGGTGCGCCGGGCGATGCACTCGGTGTTCCTCTACCACGCCATCGCGGCGGGCATGGACATGGGCATCGTCAACGCCGGCGAGCTGCCGGTCTACGACGAGATCGAGCCGGAGCTGCGCGAGGCGGTCGAGGACGTGATCCTCAACCGCCGGCCCGACGCCACCGAGCGGCTGGTCGACCTCGCGCCCAAGTACAAGGGCGGCGCAGCGGTGGAGAAGGCCGCAGACGCCGCCTGGCGCAGCGCCCCGGTGGCCGAGCGGCTGACCCACGCGCTGGTGCACGGGATCAGCGACTTCATCGAGGCCGACACCGAGGAGGCGCGGCTGGCGGCCGCCAAGCCGCTGGAGGTGATCGAAGGCCCGCTGATGGCCGGCATGAACGTGGTCGGCGACCTCTTCGGCGCGGGCAAGATGTTCCTGCCGCAGGTGGTCAAGTCGGCCCGGGTGATGAAGCAGGCGGTGGCCTACCTGCTGCCGTTCATGGAGGCCGAGGGCGAGGGCCAGGCGCGCAAGGCGGCCGGCAAGATCCTGATGGCCACCGTCAAGGGCGACGTGCACGACATCGGCAAGAACATCGTCGGCGTCGTTCTGCAGTGCAACGACTACGAGGTGATCGACCTCGGCGTCATGGTGCCCGCCGACCGCATCCTCGACGAGGCGGTCGAAGCACGAGGTCGACATCGTCGGCCTTTCCGGCCTGATCACGCCCTCGCTCGACGAGATGGTGTTCGTGGCCGGCGAGATGGAGCGGCGCGGCTTCTCGATCCCGCTGCTGATCGGCGGCGCCACGACCAGCCGCACCCACACCGCGGTGAAGATCGAGCCGGCCTACCGCCGCGGCTCGACCACCTACGTCACCGACGCCAGCCGCGCGGTCGGCGTGGTCTCCGGCCTGATCTCGCCGACCGAGCGGCCGAAGGTCGAGGCCGAGACCCGGGCCGAGTACGTGCGCATCCGCGAGCAGTTCGCCCGCGGCCAGGCGGCGAAGGTGCAGGACGCCGCTCGCCGCGGCGCGCGCCAACCGCGTTCGCGCACCGACTGGCAGACCTACCTGCCGCCGCGGCCGACGTTCACTCGGGACGCGCGCCTTCGCGCCCTACGACCTCGCGCGAGCTCGCCGCGCTACATCGACTGGACGCCGTTCTTCGCCAGGCCTGGGAGCTGGTCGGCCGCTATCCGGCGATCCTGCGAGGACGACGTGGTGGGCGAGGCGGCGCGCGAGCTCTTCGCCGACGCGCAGGCCATGCTGGAGACGGATCATCGCCGAGCGCTGGTACGAGGCGCGCGGCGTCGTCGGCCTCTGGCCCGCCAACGCCGACGGCGACGACATCGTGGTCTGGACCGACGAGACGCGCACCGCCGAGCGCGCGCGCCTCTACACCCTGCGCCAGCAGATGCCGAAGGCCGAGGGCCGCGCCAACGTGGCGCTGGCCGACTTCGTCGTCGCCGATCGGCGGCCCGCCCGACTGGATCGGCGGCTTCGCGGTCACCGCCGGCCACGGCGAGCTCGAGATCGCCGCCAAGTTCAAGGCGGCCGGCGACGACTATTCGGCGATCCTCGCCACCGCGCTCGCCGACCGCCTGGCGGAGGCCTTCGCCGAGGCGCTGCACCGCAAGGTGCGCACCGAGCTCTGGGGCTACGCGCCGGACGAGCCGTTCGACCTCGACTTCATGATCGGCGAGAAGTACCGCGGCATCCGCCCCGCCCCCGGCTACCCTGCCCAGCCCGACCACACCGAGAAGCGCGACGCTGTTCTCGCTGCTGGACGCGACCGCCGCCACCGGCATCGAGCTCACCGAGGGCCTGCGCGATGACGCCGCCGGCCTCGGTCTCGGGGCTCTACTTCTCCAGTCCGCAGGCCCACTACTTCGGCGTCGGCAAGATCGAGCGCGACCAGGTCGACGACTACGCCCGCCGCAAGGGCTGGGACCTGGCGACGCGCGGAACGCTGGCTGGCCCCGATCCTCAACTACGAGCCGGCGCGGGCGGCGGCGGCTTAATCGAGGAGGCCCTCAGGTTGCTGCGTTCGGCCCGGCGCGCCGGTAGGCGTGGCTACACGAACACAAGCGCGACCTCCTCCGACTCGGCGTCGGCCACTTCGAAAGCGCGCAGAAGGTCCTCTGCGCAGTAGGCGCGCCAGCCCAGTCCCTCACCGTACTGGAGCTCCCTAGCCCGCTCGGGAGATTGCTGTTGATCCCTGGCCATCCGGTCTAGCGGATCGCCCGGGACCGTGAGTTGGCGATCCAGGCTGGCGGCGTACCGACGGAGCAAAGGCGTGAGCAGCCGTGCCTCGTCCGGTTCAATGACTACGTATTCGGTAGCCATCGACAGCAAGGCTTTGAGGTGGGCGATCATCGGCCGCTCCGCCGCAGACGCCATCGCTTCCATTCCAGCGAGAACGCCCTCGTATGCGGAGCCCGACTTGAGGCGACCGCTGAACGAGTGTCCGCAGTAGATTTTCGCGCCGAGAGCGCTGCCGAGCGGCGGCTTTGGCTTGGAATTGTCACGCTCGATCCTGCAGTCGGCGAGTGGAAACCGACGGCCATCGGACAGAACGAAGTCGGCAGCGTCGATCCTAGCTGTCAGCAGGCCGAGTTGTGCCGCGCCCAGCTCTATCTGCCTGCGCCACGCGTCCGGGTCGTCGGCGCCGTCGAAGTACTCAAGGGCATAGAAAGAAGTACTTCGGGCGCGGTAAGGATGACCTTCTCCAGCATGGCGCGTCCTCGCTTGGGCAAGGGCGGACACACTTGGTCGACAACCTCGGCGAAGAGGTCGGGCGGATTCTCGGACCTGTCGAAGCTCACATAGCGGACGTTCTCCGCCGTTCCTGGCTTCGTCCCAGGCAGGAACTCGTCCCTCGCGCGCGTGGACGGAATGTCCACGACGAAAGCTTCGCCAAAGAGGCGCCCGCCGTTCTCGACCATGCGAAACACGCGATCTGGCATCGTCCTCCATGGAGTTCTCTTTTGTTCGATCCGTCAACGAGATTCTGAGCAGAGAACCTTGTTAGACACCCCGCTCATCGGCGGGCGCCGTCGCGTGAATCTGGCGCGTCCGCCCTGATCCGGCCTAGGGTGGCGGCCTTGCGGCAGCGGGGAGAGACGGCATGGCGCTGGATACGGTGGAAGGCTTCGTGGGCGACAAGTTCGCGGCGGTGCGGGACGCCTTCGAGGCGAACCTGGCGTCCGGCGCCGATCTCGGCGCGTCGTTCTGCGCCACCAAGGACGGCGAGGTGGTGGTCGACCTCTGGGGCGGCTGGGCCGACGCGGCGAAGACGCGGCCCTGGGAGCGCGACACCATCGTCAACGTCTATTCGACCACCAAGACGATGACCTTCATCAGCGCGCTCTTGCTGGCCGACCGCGGCGCGCTCGACTTCGCGGCGCCGGTGGCGAAGTACTGGCCGGAGTTCGCGGCGAACGGCAAGGCCGAGATCAAGGTCAGCCACCTGATGGCGCACTCCGCCGGCCTCTCGGGCTGGACGCGAGCCGCTGAAGACGGAAGACCTCTACGACTGGGAGAAGTGCGTCTCCCTGCTCGCCGCCCAGGCGCCGCTGTGGGCGCCCGGCACGGCGAGCGGCTACCACGCCATCACCCAGGGCTACCTGATCGGCGAGGTGGTGCGGCGCATCACCGGCAAGACCATCGGGACCTTCTTCCATGAGGAGATCGCAGCGCCGCTGGGCGCCGACTTCTGGATCGGCCTGCCGGCGTCCGAGGACCATCGCGTCGCCGACCTGATCCCGCCGCCGCCGTCGGGCGATATCGCCAACCTCTCGCAGAACGAGCTGCAGAAGATCACGCTGAACAATCCGGGCGTCGACGTCTCGGCGACGAAGACGCGCGCCTGGCGCGGCGCCGAGATCCCCGCCGCCGGCGGCACGGGCAACGCCAGATCGGTGGCGCGGGTGCACTCGATCCTGGCCAACGGCGGGACGGTCGGCGGCCGGCGGTACATGACGGAGGCCGGCTGCCGGCGGGCGCTGGAGAAGCAGATCTCCGGGACCGACCTCATCCTCGGCATGCCGGTGACGTTCGGCATGGGCTTCGGCCTTGCCGGCGAGACGGTGCCGGCGCCCAATCCGAACACGGTGTTCTGGGGTGGCTACGGCGGCTCGGTGATTATCATCGACTTCGACGCGCGCACCACGTTCGGCTACGCGATGAACAAGATGGGCGGCGGCACGGTGGGCGACAATCGCTCGTTCGCGATGATCGGCGCCATGTGGCAGGCATTGGCCGCCTAGGCGCGGCTTAGGAAGGACGCATACGGATGAAGGACTTCAGCGGCAAGATCGCGGTGATCACCGGCGGCGGCACCGGCATGGGCCGCGAGCTGGCGCGGCAGCTGGTCGCCGAGGGCTGCAGCGTCGCCATGTGCGACCTCTCGGAAGCCAACATGGGCGAGACGGCGCGGCTGTGCCGGCAGGAGGCCTCGCAGGGCGCCAAGGTGACCACCCACCTCGCCGACGTCTCGATCGAGGACCAGATCAACCAGTTCCGCGACGAGGTGGCGCGCGATCAGGACACCGACAAGATCCACCTGCTGTTCAACAACGCCGGCATCGGCGGCGGCGGCAGCTTCGTCGCCGGGCGGCGCAGCGACTGGGAGAAGACCTTCAACGTCTGCTGGGGCGGCGTCTACTACGGCTGCCGCGCGTTCCTCCCGATGCTGATGAAGGCCGACGAGGGCCACATCGTGAACACCTCGTCCGTCAACGGCTTCTGGGCCTCGCTGGGGCCGCACACGGCGCACACGGCCTACAGCGCCGCGAAGTTCGCGGTGAAGGGCTTCACCGAGGCGCTGGTCAACGACCTGCGGCTCAACGCGCCGCACCTGAAGTGCTCGGTGGTGATGCCGGGGCACATCGGCACCGACATCGCCATCAACTCGCGGCTGATCATCTCGGGCACGCAGGACACCCAGCTCTCGGCCGAGGCGCTGGAGGGCGCGCGGGCGCAGATGAAGATGCTGGGCGCCGACGTCTCCCAGATCTCCGACGACCAGATCCAGGCGATGGTCGACGAGCAGGGCCGCGCGTTCCGCGACAACGCGCCGACCAGCGCCGCCCAGGCCGCCAAGATCATCCTCGACGGCGTCAAGGCCGGGACCTGGCGGATCCTGGTCGGCGACGACGCGCATCGCATGGACGAGATGGTCCGCGCCGATCCGGCGAACGCCTACGAGCCCGGCTTCTTCCAGCGCCTGACCGAGAACGTCGGCTGGCAACTCGGCGGCGGCGCCGCGCGGCGGTAGCTTCGACCAGCCCAACTCCGTCATCTCCGGCCGCAAGCGCCGGGGACCCATGAACACGGTTTCGAGGGTGGCCGCGCTCTGGCGCGGCCATGGCTCGCTCGGTGTGCTTGGCTCGCCGGGACTGACGCCCGGCGATGACGGACATTGTGGGTTAAGCCTCCACTGGCGTCAGGAAGGTGCGCTCTTCGGAGAGGATGAAGCGCTGCTCGACCGCGTCGCGGAAGTTGGCGGCGCCGGCGTCGTCGGCGCGGATGCGGGCGCGGTAGGCCTCGTAGGCCGCCAGGCTGTCGAAGCGCAGCAGGGCCAGCGCGATGTTGTTGGCGCCCTCGTGGGGCATGAAGTAGCCCAGGCACTCGCCGCCGCAGGCCGGGATGATCGTCAGCCACTTCCTCGCGTAGGCCTCGAAGGCGCCCGCCTGGAACGGGTCGATGACGTAGCGGATGCAGCAGACGATGCTCATGAGGTTGGGCTCCTTCGGCGAGGGCGCGTTCCCTAGCGTGAGCCGGCCGGGCGAAGCTTCGGTCCGCATCGAAGCGTTCGCGTTCGCCAGCCGCCCGCGCCGCGGCTAGTCTCGCGTCATGCCCGAAGGCCCCGACATCGCGCGGATCGGCGCGCTCATTGGCGATCCGACCCGCATCAACATCCTCTCGGCCCTGATGGGCGGGCAGGCGCTGACCGCGGGCGAGCTCGCCAGGGAGGCGGGCGTGACGCCGCAGACCGCCTCCTCGCATCTCGCGAGGCTCGCCGAGGGCGCGCTGATCCGGCCGCGCCGGCAGGGCCGCTGCGTCTACTATGCGCTCGCCGGCCACGAGGTCGCCGACCTGATGGAGGCGCTGGACGGCCTCGCCGTGGCTGCCGGCCTGCAGGCGAACGCGGCCCGGCCCGCGCGATGCGGCGATGCGGCGCGCGCGGGTCTGCTACGACCACCTGGCCGGCGAGCTCGGCGTCGCCATGCTGGACGGACTGATGGCCGCCAGCGCCGTCGCGGACCATGACGGCGCGCTCAGCCTCACCGACGCCGGCGAAGGCTTCGTGCGGCGCTTCGGCGTCGCGCCCGAGAGCCTCAGAGCCGGCCGCAGGCCGGTCTGCAAGGCCTGCCTCGACTGGAGCGAGCGGCGCAGCCACCTGGCCGGCGCGCTCGGCAAGGCGCTGCTCGAGCGGATCTATGCGCTCGGTTGGGCGCGGCGCCTGGAGGGCGGCCGCGTGGTCGCCTTCACGGCGCCGGGGCTCGCGGCGTTCGAGCAGACGTTCGGCGTTCGAGCGGCTGTCTAGTTCGGCTTGGCGACAGGATAGCCGGCCGGGTTGTCGCCGGCCGGCGCGGCGGCGGGCGGCCTGGATAGCTGCTGATCGATGTCGCCCGAGGCCGGCGGCTGGGCCGCGGCGTCCGGCGCGGGCGGCGGCGCTGCATCCGGGGCAGGCGCGGGGTTCGGGGCCGGCGCCGGCGGCGATTCGGCTGGCGCGGCGCCGCCCTGGTTGTAGGTCAGCGCCTTGCCCAGCAGCAGCGAGCGCCGGGCGAGGTCGCGGGCGTTGGCGTCGCAGCGGTCGGGCAGGGCCCACATCATCCAGGCGCGGGCGAGCTCGCGCCGCGGCTTGCCTTCGGCCACCGACCAGATCCGCCGGCCGTCACCCATCGCCGCGGAGCCGCGGTCGCTGATCGGCGTCGGGCTCGCCTTCTCGGCGTCGGTGACGGAATCCCCGATCACCTTCAGCTCGACCCGGGCGGCCGCCATGTCGGAGTGGTAGGGCTGGGCCTCCTTCACGTCGGTGCCGAACTCGCGGTCGATCGCCTTCAGGTCCGGAATCACCTTGTCGTAGATCTGCAGGTACTCATCGAGCGCGCCGTAGCACCAGGCGGCGAGCTCGTAGCTTTCGGTGGGCGCGCCGGGCGGCAGCGGCTCGCCGCCCCCGCCGTCGGGCGGCGGCGCGGCCATGACCAGCGAGGCGGCGAGGACGAGGGCGAGCGTCATTTCGGGGGGAGCTCCCGGACGGGCCGGCGTGGGGCGCTACTCTACGCGACCGTAACCACCGCCCCCCGGGGTTTCGATCTCGATGACGTCGCCCGGCCGCACGGCGATGGAAAAGCAGCCTTCAAGCTCCTTTACCGCGCCGGACGCCTCGATCAACCTCTGACTTCCGGCCAAGCCCGGCGCGCCGCCGGCGAGTCCCTGCGGCGCCACAGTCCGCCGCGTGGAGAGCAGCGCCGCTTCCATGGGGGCGAGGAACTTCAGGCGCCGCCGCGCTCCGTCGCCGCCCGGATGGGCGCCGGCGCCGCCGGAGCCGCGCCGCAGCTCGAACGCCTCCAGGCGCACCGGGAAGCGCCGCTCGAGGATCTCCGGGTCGGTGAGGCGCGAGTTGGTCATGTGGGTGTGGACGGCCGAGGCGCCGGCCGCGCGCGCCGTCGCGCCGGCCCCGCCGCAGATGGTCTCGTAGTACTGGCGCTGGTCGTCGCCGAAGGTGAGGTTGTTCATCGTGCCCTGCGAATTGGCCATCACGCCCAGCGCCGCGAAGAGGGCGTCGACGATATGCTGGCTGGTCTCGACGTTGCCGGCCACCACGGCGGCCGGCGGGCGCGGGTTCAGCATCGAGCCCTCGGTCGTGACGATCCGCAGCGGCGTCAGGCAGCCGGCGTTGAGCGGAATGTCGTCGTCGACCAGACAGCGGAACACGTAGAGGGCCGCGGCGTCGACCACCGAGGCAGGCGCATTGAAGTTGGAGGGCAGCTGGGCGCTCGAGCCGGTGAAGTCGAGCAGCGCCTCGCCGCGCGCGGCGTCGACGCGGGCGGCGACCACGATCTCGCCGCCGCCGTCCATCGGCGCGCGCGCCGCCCCGTCCTTCAGCACGCCGACCGCGCGGCGGACCGCGGCCTCGGCGTTGGCCTGCACGAAGCCCATGTAGCGCGCCACCTCGACCGCGCCGTGCTCGCGCGATCAGGGCGGCGACGGCCGCCGCGCCGGCCTGGCAGGCGGCGATCTGCGCCTTGAGGTCGGCGACGTTGCGGTCCGGCGCGCGGGCCGGCCATTGGCCGGACGCCAGCGCGGCGCGGGTCTCGGCCTCCAGGAAGACGCCGCCGCGCATGATCGGCAGGGCGTCCAGCAGCACGCCTTCCTCGTCGATGGTGTGCGAGAACGGCGGCATCGAGCCCGGCTGCACGCCGCCGACGTCGGCGTGGTGGCCGCGCGCGGCGACGAAGAAGGCCGGCTCGGCGTCGCCTGACTGAGCGCTTCCTGGGAACACCGGCATGACCACGGTGATGTCCGGCAGGTGGGTGCCGCCGGCGTAGGGGCTGTTGAGCGCGAACGCCTCGCCCGGCGCTAGGCGTGGGATGGCGCTCGCAGACTGCCCGCACGCTGGCCCCCATCGAGCCCAGGTGCACCGGCATGTGCGGGGCGTTGGCGACGAGGCCGCCGCCGGCGTCGAACAGCGCGCAGGAGAAGTCGAGCCGCTCCTTGATGTTCACCGAGTGGGCCGTCCGCTCCAGCGCCGCCCCCATCGCCTCGGCGATGCCCATGAAGCGGCGATTGTAGAGCTCAAGCGTGACGGGGTCGGCCTTGTCCTCGGCGGTCGTGGCCGTGCGCGTCGATGTCCGGTCGCGGACCAGGCGCACAAGACCGTCTGCCTCTTCGACGGCACGCCAACCGGGCGCGACGAAGATCTGGGTGTCGGGGCGCAATATCAGACCCCCTCCCCCTTGCGGGGAGGGGGAAGGGGGTGGGGGTGCAGGCTGCGGACGTCGGGTGTTTCGACCCCCACCCCTAACCCCTCCCCGCAAGGGGGAGGGGGATTCGCTGGCTTCCGCCTCGACGCTCGCGATGAGGATATCGCGCTCTGGCTCGACGAAGCCGAACAGGCGCCGGTGGGCGGCCTCGAAGCCGGCGCGGACGGACGCCAGATCGCCGAGCGGGACGGGCAGGGCGGCGTCGGCCTCGGCGTAGCTGAGGTAGAGGCGGATGTCCGTCTCCCCGGCGCTCGGCGCCCTGCTCGGCGAGGGCGGCTTCCGCCTCGCGCGTCAGTCGACCCGGCCAGCGCCGCGGCGGCCGCCACGCCCGCCACGCCCAGCGCCGCGCCCAGCCCCGCTGTCCGGATCGACCGCATCCGCGCCTGGCCGATGCCCCAGGCGGAGAGCACGCTGGCGTAGGCCGGGCTCGAGCACCTCGCCGATGCCGAGCGCCTCGGCGACGTCGCAGGCCACCTGGCCCGCCGCGCCGCCGAATGCGACCAGCGCGTGCTTCGCGCGGATCGAAGCCGCGCTCGGTGGAGATGCGGCGGATCGCGCCGGCCATCTGCTCGACCGCGACCGCCAGGAACCCCTCCGCCGCCGCCTCACGCTCGGCGCGCCCATCGCCGCGGCCAGCTCGCCGAGCCGCGCCTGCGCCGCCGCCGGATCGAGCGGCGCATCGCCGTGCGGGCCGAACACCGACGGGAAGCGGGCCGGATCGAGCCGGCCCAGCACCAGGTTGGCGTCGGTGACGGTGGCCGGTCCGCCGCGGCCGTAGCAGGCCGGGCCCGGATCGGCGCCGGCGCTCATCGGCCCGACCCGGGCGCGCAGGCCGTCGAAGGAAAGGATCGAGCCGCCGCCGGCCGCCACCGTCTCCACGTCCAGCATCGGCGCGCGCACTTTCGACGCCGGCGACCTTGGCCGTATCGCGCCGCTCCAGCGCCCCGGCGTAGCGGCAGACGTCGGTCGAGGTGCCGCCCATGTCGAAGCCGAGCACCGCCGCGCCGCCGGCCGCCTCGGCGATCGCCCGCCACGCCGACGACGCCGCCGGCCGGCCCGGAAACCAGCGCGTCGCGGCCGCGGAAGGCGCCGGCCCGCACCAGCGCGCCGGCCGAAGTCATGAAGTAGAGCGGCGCGCCGGCGAGCTCGGCCTCCAGCGCCTCGACGTAGGACCGCAGCACCGGCGTCAGGTAGGCGTCGACCACCGTGGTCTCGGCGCGCGGGACGAAGCGGGGCAGGGGCGAGACGTCGCTGCTGAGCGAGACGAAGCGGAACCCGGCCGCCCGCGCCAGCTCGCCGGCGCGCCGCTCGTGGGCGGCGTTGAGGTCGGCGTGCAGGAAGGCGATGGCGATGCTCGCAAAGCCGTCGGCGGCCGCCTTGCCCAGCGCCGCGGCGAGCGCCGCCTCGTCCAGCGGCCGCAGCACGGCGCCGGCCGCATCCAGCCGCTCGTCCGCCTCGACGACGCCGGCGAACAGCGGCTGCGGTTTGACGATATCGAGCGCGAAGAGGCTGGGGCCGGGCCTGGTCGCCGATGACCAGGGCATCGGCGAAGCCGCGGGTGGTGACGAAGAGGGTTTTCGCGCCCTTGCGCTCCAAGAGGGCGTTGGTGGCGACCGTGGTGCCGAGCTTGATCGGCGGCCACTTCGCCGGCCGGGAACGGCGCGCCGGGCGCGGCGCCCAGCATCCGGCGCATCCCCTCGACGGCGGCGTCAGCGTAGGCCTCGGAGACCGACAGCAGCTTGGTGCTCCGCTCGGCGCCGCTCGGCGCGCGGCCGATCACGTCGGTGAACGTGCCGCCGCGGTCGATCCAGAACTCCCAGCCCGGCGGCGCCGGCGCAGATTTGATCATGCGCAATGAACTTTCGGGGTTCGCGGCGTCCTTCTATCAGGCGACGCCGGGATTCCGACGCATCTTCAGTTGACGTTCATGAGCTCTGGCATGAACTCTGTAGCGAACGATCCAACGCCCGGCCCGAAGAGGAGGCCAATGCCGACGCGATCACTGATGCGGGGACCCTTCCGCGGCATCGCCTGGGTGGGCGGCGCGATCGCCTGGACGGCGGCCGCCGTGATCGGCGCGGCGCTGGCGGTCTTCTTCGCCGCGACCATGCTGGCGATCCTCTTCATGTCCGGCGTCGTCGTGGCGCTGACCGCGGCGGCGCTTCGGGCCCGGCGCACGGTCCGCCCGCCGGACGACGCCGACCTGATCGAAGCGCGCCATATCGGCGGCCACTCCTGGGTCGCCTACGGCTGGGACGGCCGCCGCTAGGCTTCCGCCGCTCTGCCTTCCCCACACTGCCTTCCCTCGGGGGCGCCTTGCCCTTCCGCCGGCGCCGCCGCTAGATCGCCCGGCAATCCGCGGGAGAGAAACGCATGATCGGCATCATCGCCACGCTGAAGGTCCAGGAAGCCAAGGCCGCCGAGTTCGAGGGCATCTTCACGGCGCTGGCCGAGCAGGTGCGCGCCAACGAGCCCGGCAACCTCTGCTACCAGCTGACCAAGAGCCGCACCGAGCCCGGCGTCTACAAGGTGCTGGAGCTCTACAAGGACCAGGACGCCGTGGCCCACCACAGCCAGACCGACTACTTCCGCGCCGCCGGCGCCAAGATGGGCCCCTGCATGGCCGGCCGCCCCGACGTCGAGACGCTCGACGCGGTGTGAGAGCAGGCGGCCCGCGCCGCGCTAGCGCGGCGCCACCTGCCAAGGCTCCGTCCGGATTGGAACCGGGCGGCCGAACATCGCCACTTCCACCAACAACTCGTCGTGGGTCGCGTCGACCTCACGGACGACACCGGCGAAATTCGCAAAAGGCCCGTCCACGACGCGGACAAGGTCTCCAGGCGCGTACGGCGGGGCGGCGTTGGTCATCTCGACCTCCAGACGTCAGGTTTTCGAAGGAGTCCGTTTGGCGCGGCCCTGCGAGCCTGAGGCGCCAAGACGGACGGCGCATACTAGCAGCGGCCCCGGCGCTTTGTCATTGCCTTGCGGATGGCTGAAGAAGGCGAAGCGGAAGCAGCCGAATGGGTCGACGGCCTCGCCATCGACGCTGCTGACGAAGGCTGCTGCGCCGGCGCGAGGCCGGACACGCCGCCGCATTCACGCTGGCCTCGCCGGGTAGCGCTTGCTTGCTCGGAAAAAGTGCTTGACCGTGAACACAACGAGAACACTATTAGGAAGCCGAACCCACAAGGGAGGTCGGCTTGTTCCTCGCACATCGACAGTTCCGCCTGGCCAGCGGGCCAAAGAGCGCCGGCCTAAGCTGTGATGCGGAGGGCGTTGCGCTAGGCGGCGTCCAGTTGCTCCGAAAGACTGAGGCTGGTTTCGAACCACGTTCGGCGCTCGAGATCGACGTCCTTACGAAGGCCGGCTATGGCGCGGCCTGCGACGCCGTGAAGCTCGCCCGAGGGCTCGAGGTCGCTTCACGCGCCCTGAACGACGGTGACCTCAGTCGCGCGATGGTGGCGACGCTCCACCTGCGCCTGCCCGAATTGGACGCGGCCGGCGCCGCCCGTCTCGCGGCCGTCGATGCGGTGCTCGCGAAGTACTCTCCCGATCAGCCGCGAGACTGGCACGGCCGCTGGACGAGCGACGGCGCCGGTTCTGGGGGATCTGGCGAGACGGCCCAGACCAAGCCATCGGCCCATCGCAGCGAACCGCATCGGGACGACCGCGCGACCGTCCAATCCTCAGGGGCGGCCAGCCGCCCGACCGATCCGAGCAACGACGGCGCCGCCGCACAGTCCTCGCCCATGCGCGGCCCTCGATCCGGGCCGAGCGACGGCGGCCATCTGGTCAGCCATCCGACGGGTGGGCGGCTGATCCAAGCGGACTGGCCAGGGGCCGATGCTGATGATGGAGACCCGCCAGGGTTCGGCGACAACAGCGGCGAAAGGCCAGTGCCGGAAGGCGGGCGGGGAACCGAACGCGATCCAGTTCCGGTTCTCCCAATACCGAAAGTGCCGCCGGGCTGGGATCAACCGTATCGCGTCGTCAACGGCGTCGCTCGTCCAGCAGGGCGCTATCCGAAGCTCCCCGACGGGCGACCCTGGCCGTCGCCGGAAGCAGATGAGATCTATCGAATGCTCGATCCCCGTCGCGGAGCGCTGCCGTTCGTGAAGCTCTATGTGCCGATCGACGGCAAAGGACCGATGCTGATGGGCACGACGGAGCAGGGGGATGACTACCCGGAGCCGCCAGGCTATCAGACGGTCTACTTTCGCGGCGTCCCACAGCGGACGATGTCGCGGGGCGTTGAAACGGCTCACGGACTGGAAAGCGTCGCCGCAGCTCTGAGGTTCGCGGAGACCAACGAATACTCGGACATCTTCTTCAACCGAAGCTTCTCGACGATCAGCAACGGTCGATACAACTCACCGTATCGGGCAGACGTGGTCGGCCTCCGCCGTCCAAGCCTCGATCCGGGCGGCGAGTACGACGTCTACGAGGTGCTCTCGCCGAGGCAGAGCGGGCCTGCCAGGGAGCAGCTGCTCCGGCCTGCCGTGCCCGGGGGAATCCGCAGCTTCGACGGCCGAGCCTACAAGCTCCTGCTGAAGTTGCTCCGCGCTCTTGGCATTTCATGGAGCTGAACACGAATGTTCGTTACGTCCGATATCTTCGATCTCGAGCAGATCGCCTCGAACTGGGGGATCGCCGGGTGGCGCGAACGCCTTGTGGGCGGGATTGCCATTCATGGAACGGACTGGCCAGGAGCCGAGGCGGCCGCCCGCTTTCTGATCGAGGCCGCCAAGGTCTGTGGTCTTCAGGATCAGTTGTCGGTTGCGGGGTACTCGATCCAGTGGGGCGAGCCATCCGAACACCTTGATTTCGCCGGCCTGGCAGACTTGGCCAGGGGCGCGCTCCCCGGCGCATCTGAAGCGACGAGCGTGTACCTGGAAGGCTCACAGGGCTCCGTCAATACGCACGACTACGTGCGCTACGGGGGCTGGCTCGACGCCGCGCCCAGGATGCTCGCCGCGCCCGGCAATGCGGCGGTGCCGGACTACCCATACCGGGCTTTCGATGGAGATTTCGGATTCCCACTCGACGGGCCGGGCTTGGGGCGAGCCGAGACGCTGTTGCGCCTGGCCGCCGAAATACTGCAGGCAGACTACGGATACTTTTTCGTACGCGATGTACTGGCCGGCGCCGACTTCTACGCCCGAGCCCAGCCGGCGAAGGCCCTCGGCCGCGGCCGGTTGGCGCGCGCCGACGCGATGGAGTCCGAGCTGTGGCGCAAGTTCGTGCTCGAGGGTGAGTTGTGGACGGGCGTTTGGCCGCAGCTGCGCGACATCTTCGCGGTCAACCTACTGTCTGATCGACACCTGTCGGCTGACTTCGAGCCAATCGGACATCTCGACGATTGGATCACCGCCGAGCCGGGCCGTGGCCGGCTCACGTACCTCGGAAATGCGCGGTTCCTCTGGAGCCTCACGGACTCGGAGATCCTGGCCGTCCGGCCGCCGCTTTGGGATCTAGCTCTGATGCGCTCGTGCATGCCGCGCGTCTATCGCGACCTTCCGGGCGCGCGGCAGCGTCCGGACCCGGAGACAGGCCGTCTGCCTAGCGCCCAAACTTCTGGAACTTGATGCGGTGGGGGATGAGGCTGTCGGCGCCGAGGCGGCGTTTCTTGTCCTCCTCGTAGGCCTCGAAGTTGCCCTCGAACCACTCGACGTGGCTGTCGCCCTCGAAGGCGAGGATGTGGGTGGCGAGGCGGTCGAGGAACCAGCGGTCGTGGCTGATCACCACGGCGCAGCCGGCAAAGTCCTCCAGCGCCTCTTCGAGGTTCTGCAGCGTCTCGATGTCGAGGTCGTTGGTCGGCTCGTCGAGCAGGATCAGGTTGCCGCCCTCGGTGAGAGTCTTGGCCAGGTGCACGCGGTTGCGCTCGCCGCCTGAGAGCTGGCCGACCTTCTTCTGCTGGTCGGCGCCCCTGAAGTTGAAAGAGCTGACGTAGGCGCGGGTGTTGATCTCGCGCGCGCCGACCTTCAGCACGTCGAGGCCGCTGGAGATCTCCTGCCAGACGGTGTGGGCGGGATTGAGCGCATCGCGGCTCTGGTCGACGTAGGCGAGCTTCACCGTCTCGCCGAGCCGGATCTTCCCGGCGTCGGGCGTCTCCTGGCCCGTGATCATCTTGAACAGCGTCGTCTTGCCCGCACCGTTGGGGCCGATCACGCCGACGATGCCGTTGGGCGGCAGCTTGAACGACAGGTCCTTGAACAGCAGCTTGTCGCCGTATTCCTTCTCCAGGCCCTCCACCTCCAGCACGACGTTGCCGAGCCGCGGGCCGGGCGGGATCTGGATCACCGCGGTGGTCTGCGCGCCCCGGGCCTGCTCCTGCTCCTGCACCATGCGCTCATAGGCGGCCAGCCGCGCCTTGGACTTCGCCTGCCGGGCCCGGGCGTTGGAGCGGACCCACTCGAGCTCCTTGGCCATCGCCCGCTGGCGGCGCCTCGCTCTCGGACTGCTCCTGGACAACCCGCTTGGCCTTCTGCTCCAGCCAGCCGGAGTAGTTGCCCTCGTAGGGAACGCCCTTGCCGCGGTCGAGCTCGAGCGTCCACTTGGTCACCTGGTCGAGGAAGTAGCGGTCGTGGGTGACCAGGATCACGCAGCCGGGGAAGTTCTCCAGGTGGTGCTGCAGCCAGGCGACGCGACTCGGCGTCGAGGTGGTTGGTGGGCTCGTCCAGCAGAAGCATGTCGGGCTTGGAGAGCAGCAGGCGGGCCAGCGCCACGCGGCGCTTCTCGCCGCCCGAGAGGTTGTCGACGCTCCAGTCGTCCGGCGGGCAGCGCAGCGCGTCCATCGCCATCTCGATCCGCGAGTCGATGTCCCACAGATCGCCCGCGTCGATCTTCTCCTGCAGCGCGGTCATCTCCTCCATCAGCGCGTCGGAATAGTCCTCGCCCAGTTTGGCGGCGACCGCGTTGTAGCGGTCGACCAGCTGCTTCTCCTCGCACCAGGCGATGACGTTGCCCCAGACGTTGAGCTGCTCGTCGAGCTGCGGCTCCTGCTCGAGGTAGCCCATCTTGGTGCCCTCGGCGGGCCGCGCCTCGCCGTTGAACTCGCCGTCGATGCCGGCCATGATCTTCATGAGCGTCGATTTGCCCGAGCCGTTGACGCCGACGACGCCGATCTTGGCGTCGGGGTAGAAGCTGAGCCAGATGTTCTCGAACAGCTTCTTGCCGCCGGGAAAGGTCTTCGACAGACCCTGCATCTGGAAAATGTACTGCGCGGCCATAGCGGCTCCGGTCGGGCTGGCGGGTTGAGGCTGGGGCGAGCGGGGGAGATAGCCACGGGCGCTCGCTCACGCAACTCTCTCCGCTCTTCCCCGCGACCGCGGGGGCCAGGCTCTCTCCGCGAGGTTCGGGCGGCGGCGGCCCAAGAATTGACCACGAACCTCACGAACGACCAATCCCCACCACTCGATGTCATCCCGGAAGCTCGCGCCTGCGAGCTGTCCGGGATCTGCTTCTCACCGCTGCACGAAGCGGATCCCGGACGACTCCGCTTCGCGGGTCTCCGGGATGACGCGCGTTGGTTTGTTCGTGAGGTTCGTGAGGTTCGTGGTCTCAAAAAGCCTGGGTCCCGGCTTGCGCCGGGATGAGCGGGTTGGGGCTGGCTACGCGTTGAAGTTCAGCTTCAGCCCTGGCCGGGGCCAGCGGCATTTGTAGAGCTTGCCGGTGGAGGAGCAGGTGACCCAGGCGGTCTGCATGTCGGCGCCGCCGAAGCAGATGTTGGTCGTGATGAGGTCCGGAAACGGGTAGTGCTCGGTCGACCCGTCCGGGTCGAAGGCGGTGATGCCGCCGTTGATGATGGTAGCCGCGCACACCTTGCCGCCGGCTTCCACCGCCAGGCTGTCCAGCAGCTGGTAGCCCGGCAAGTTGCAGACCACCCGCGCCGGCTGGAAACCGGCCTGCAGGCCGGGCTTGCCGGGGCCCTCGAGGTCGAGCGCCCAGAGCCGCCCGAGGTTGGTGTCGACCCAGTAAACCACCGTCTCGTCCGGGGAGAGGCCGATGCCGTTCGGCGCGATCTGGTGCTCGCGCACCCGGGTGATCGCCGAGCCGTCGGGCTTGGCGTAGTAGATGCCGCCCCACTTGCGGCCGTCCTCGTCGCCGCAGCCGTGGTCGGTGAACCAGATGCCGCCCTGCTTGTCGAAGACGAGGTCGTTGGGGCCGTTCAGGCGCCCGCCGGGGCAGGCGTCCGGGCCGTAGACCGTCTCGACCTTGCCCGAGGCGATGTCGACGCGCTGGATGGAGCCGCCCTTGTGGCTGGGCGGCGTCGGGCCGGGGATGTTGAGCCCGTTGGTCTTCATGAACTCGAACGAGCCGCCGTTGTTGGTGACGTAGATCTTCCCGTCCGGGCCGATCGCCGCGCCGTTCGGGCCGCCGCCGGTGTCGGCCACGGTTTCCTTCTTCCCGTCGGGCGTGACGCGGGTCAGGCGCTGGCCCTCGATCTCGGTCAGGATCACCGACCCGTCGTTCATGGCGATCGGGCCCTCGGGAAACATGAGGCCTTCGGTGACCAGCTCGATGTCCATGGCGCGTCCTCCCCGCTCTTCGTGGCGGGCCCGACCATTGCCCGGATGCGCCGCCGCCGTCCAGATTGGCGCTACGTCACTCGCTCCAGCACTCTGAACACCGTCGGGTACTCGTCGTCCGGGCCGGCGGGGACGGCTTCGCGGCTGGCATCTCGCGCCAGCCGGTCTCGTCGATCGGCGGCATGACGACGTCGCCATCGGGCGCGCCCTCGACCTCGGTGAGGTAGATGCGGGCCGCGCGGGGCAGGGCGAGGGCGAAGAGGTCGGCGCCGCCGATCACGCAGACCTCGTCCTTGCCGTCCTCGGCCGCCTGCTCGCGGGCGATGGCCAGCGCCTCGGTCCAGTCCTCGCAGACCACCGCGCCCGGCGCCTCGTACTCGGCCTGGCGCGAGAGTACGAGGTTGAGGCGGCCGGGCAGCGGGCGGCGCGGCAGGCTCTCCCAGGTCTTGCGGCCCATGATCACCGGCTTGCCGAGCGTCAGCGCGCGGAAGCGGCGCATGTCGACGCCGAGCCGCCAGGGCAGGCCCGCGCCCTTGCCGATGACGCCGTTGCGTGCCCGCGCCAGCGGCCCAACGGTCAGATGGACGCTCAAGCTCGTTCGCCGTAGCTTAAGCGCGATCGCGGAGAGGGAGCGGCCGATGTCCAAGTACCTTCCTCGTATCCTGATCGGCGTCGTCGCCGGCTTCGTGATGTTCTATCTCGTTTCGATGATCGACGGCCCGGACCTGCAGTCGGTCCTGGTCGGCCTGTTCGGCGCAGTAGCGGTGGCCGGCATCCTCATCAACCTTGCCGGCAACCGCCGGGTCGCCGTGGCGGGCGGGGCCGAGAAGGAGTTGGCGCTGGCGCTCTCGCCGCCGGCCGGCCGGGCGCTCCTGGTGGTCGCCCGGCGCGGGTTGCTCGCCAAGCTGGTCGGGCTGAACCTCAGCCTCGACGGGCAGCTGTTCACCCAGCTCAAGAGCCCCGCCTTCACCATCCTCGAGGTGGCGCCGGGCGCCCACATACTGGCGACCGGTTTTGGCGACGCGACCGGCGCGCAGGGCAGGGCGGCAGCCTTCACTTTCGAGGCGGCAGCGGGCGGGGTGGTCGCCGTTGTCGTGACGCCATCGATCGGGACGTTCAAGTTCACCCCGCAGACCGACCTCGACGCCCTCAGGCGCATCCTTCGCGGCATGCCGATGGTGTTGCCGGAGGCTGCGCCGGCGCCCGCGGCCGTCGCAGCCGCCAGCTAGACGGCGATCGGCGCCTTGATTGACCTTGTGGGGCTGGTAGCCTTCGAGCGCCACGTCAGCCTCCTCGAAGGCGAAGATGTCGTGCTTCGGCGCGAGCCGGATGGTCGGGAACGGCCGCGGATCGCGCCTGAGCTGCTCTTGCGCCTGCTCGAGGTGGTTGAGATAGAGGTGCGCGTCGCCCAGCGTGTGCACGAATTCGCCCGGCTGCAGGCCGGTCGCCTGCGCCATCATCAGCGTCAGCAGCGCGTAGCTGGCGATATTGAACGGCACGCCGAGGAAGACGTCGCCCGAGCGCTGGTAGAGCTGGCAAGAGAGCCGGCCCTCGGCCACGAAGAACTGGAAGAGGCAGTGGCAGGGCGGCAGCGCCATGTCGCCCAAGTCGGCCGGGTTCCAGGCGCTGACCACGTGGCGGCGGCTTTCCGGGTTCTCGCGAATCTGCCGCTGCAGGGCGGCGATCTGGTCGATCACCCGCCCGTCCGGCGCGGTCCACGAGCGCCACTGCTTGCCGTAGACTGGGCCGAGCTCGCCGTTCTCGGCGGCCCACTCGTCCCAGATCGTCACGCCGCGATCCTGCAGCCAGCGCACGTTGGTCTCGCCGCGCAGGAACCATAGGAGCTCGATGAGGATCGAGCGGAAGTGCACGCGCTTGGTGGTGAGCAGCGGGAAGCCCTGCGCCAGGTCGAACCGCATCTGCCGCCCGAACACGCCCAGCGTGCCGACGCCGGTCCGGTCGCCGCGGCGGACGCCATTCGCCAGGATATCGGCGAGCAGGTCGAGGTACTGGCGCTCGGGATGATCGAGCGGCGCGGTCGCCCGGGGAAAGGGAAGGGCCTCAGCCAAGCTCAACGGTGATTCGCTCCGTGCCAGCGCGAGAATGTCGCCCAGATGTGGGGCCGCATAGAGGCCGGGCCACTATGCCTTGTGGATGGTTGCACCGCAGTGTGGACAAAACGTTGTGCGGACGGGCGGCGAGCCATGCGATACAAGTCGTCTTCATAGACAGAAGCGACTATGTTCCATTGGCCAGCGCGAACATGTCACGATGAAGCCCTCCTACTACGTGAAAGCCCTTTGGGATCCGGAGGCGTCCGTGTGGACGTCGGAAAGCGACATTCCGGGGTTGGTTATCGAGGCGAATACACTGACCGAGTTCGAGATGCTGATCTGGGAGCTTGCGCCCGAGATGCTGGCGGCCAACGAGAACCTCAGCGGCGGCCGGGTCGACGTCGAGTTCTCAGCTGCCACGCGGCGCGAACTGGCGATCGCCGGCTAGAACCGCTTGCCGATTCCGAGCTGCTTCAGCACCTCGTTCGCAGTATGCCGGCTCTTAGAACGCGGCACGGTGACCGTGCGGCCGTTGATCGGACTCTTCCACTTCTGGTGACTGCCCTTGCCGCCCGGGAGGCGCGTGCACCCGTGCTCGATCATGATCTTCACCAGCTCATCGTAGTAGGTCGGCATCCGGACGTCTCGTCACTCGCGAGAGCGTCGGCATACCACGCGCCCAGGAGAGGCTGTGGTTGTGCGTTGTCTTAACGCATAGCCGTCACCCCGCGAAACCGCCGGCGTCGAGGAAGGCCTGCTCCTCGGGCGTGGTGTCGCGTCCCAATGCGCGATTGCGGTGGGGGAAGCGGCCGAAGCGTTCGACGATGAAGCGGTGGATGAGCGCCCACTTCACCAGCTCCGGGTCGCCCGCCTCGTCGGCCTGGGCTTGGCAGAGCGCGACGCCGCGGTCCTGGTCGGCCATGTCCTCCGAGTGGGCGTAGGGCAGGTAGAAGAAGCTGCGCAGCTCGGTCTCGAACGCGCGGTCGTGGCCACGCGCGATCGCCTCGGCGGCGAGCTTGCGGGCGAGCGGGTCGGCGGCGAACTGGTGGGCCGAGCCGCGGTAGAGGTTGCGCGGGAACTGGTCGAGCAGGATCAGCAGCGCCAGCGCGCCCTCCGGCGTCTCGATCCAATCCTCGTACTCGCCCCGCGCGGCGGCATGGTGGGTGGGCTCGAACTTCAGGCGGATCGCCTCGTCGAAGGCCGGGTCCTTCTCGAACCAGCGCGCCGCGCCCGCCGCGCGCCAGAAGTCGACGATGTCGGCGGGATGGGCGGCCATGCGGAGCCTCCTCGGAGCGGCGCGCGTTACGCGACCTGAACGTCAGGATTTGATCTCGTTCAAGACGGGTTCATGCCGAAGCGTCCAGATTCCAAACGGAGCGCCCCGCCCATGCGAGGCGAGGCGCAACGGAGCACCTTAAGATGAAACTCTTGACCACGGCGGCCGTGGCGCTGGCGCTGACGGGCGCTGCAGCCGCTGCGCAGGCCGACCAACAACAGCAGCAGCAGAACGGACAACAACACGGCGGCCAACCGCACCAAGCCGGCCAGCCGCACGGCCAGGGCGGCGGACAGCCGCACGGTCAGGGCGCCGGCCAGGCGCATCTGCAGGCTCAACCGGGCGGCCTTCAACACAACTTCGCCGGCGCCCAGGGCGGGCAGCAGCACTGGCAGGGCCAGGGCGTCCAGCACTTCAACGGGAAGGCCGTCCAGGGCGGGCAGCAGCAGTGGCAAGGCCAACACGGTCAGCATTTCAACGGCCAGGGCGTCCAGGCAGGCGCCCAGGGCGGCCAGCCGCTCAACCGCCAGTCCGGCGCCCGCTTCGGTCCCGAGTACGGTCGAGAGGTCGGGGGCGGCCAGCACTTCAACGGCCAGGCCGGCGGCGCCGGCTTCGGTCCCGAGTATGGTCGAGAGGTCGGGGGCGGCCAGCACTTCAACGGCCAGGCCGGCGGCGCCGGCTTCGGCTTCCAGAACCACGCGCTGCGCGGCCGTGACCAGGGCCGCGGCTACTACAGCGCCAACGGCCTCGCGCGGCAGTACCAGGCCGAGCGGCGGTTCCGCTTCGGCGGCTACCGCTCCTATCCGTCCGGCTGGGGCTTCCGCCCCTGGGCTTTCGGCGAGTTCCTGCCCTGGGGCTGGTACGCGCCGCAGTACTACCTCGACTGGGCTGACTACGGCCTGCCGCCGCCGCCGATCGGCTGCGAGTGGATCGCCGAGGGCCCGGACGCGGTGCTGGTCGACGTCTGGACCGGCGAGGTGCTGTCGGTCTACAGCGGCGTCTTCTACTGGAACGGGTGAGTTCTGCAGCGGCCGGGCGAACGTCGCCCGGCCGTCTGCCCGTCCGTCTGCCTTGACGGGCGAGGCAAAAGCCTATCGATAGCGGCCCTCGCGGGGCGGGGTCGGCGCAGCAGCCGGCCTCTGCGCCTGGCCGACTGGAGATAGGACCATGCGCGTCTACTACGACCGCGACGCTGACCTTGCCCGCATCCTGGACAAGAAGATCGCCATCGTAGGCTATGGCTCGCAGGGCCACGCGCACGCGCTGAACCTGCGCGACTGCGGCGTGGCCAACGTCGCGGTGGCGCTGCGCCCCGGCTCGGCGTCGGCGAAGAAGGCCGAGGCTGAGGGGCTGAAGGTGATGACCGTCGCCGAGGCCGCCGCCTGGGCCGACGCGCTGATGATCCTCGCGCCGGACGAACTGCACCGCGACATCTACAACGGCGAGATCGCCCCCAACATCCGCGACGGCGCGGCGTTGCTGGTGGCGCACGGCCTTTCGGTGCACTTCCAGCTGATCGAGCCGCGGTCCTCGATCGACGTGCTGATGGTGGCGCCGAAGGGACCCGGCCACACGGTGCGCGGCGAGTACCAGAAGGGCGGCGGCGTGCCCTGCCTGATCGCCGTGGCGCAGGACGCCACCGGCAACGCGCTCGACCTCGGCCTCGCCTACGCCTCGGCGATCGGCGGCGGCCGCTCGGGGATCATCGAGACCACCTTCCGCGAGGAGTGCGAGACCGACCTGTTCGGCGAGCAGTCGGTGCTGTGCGGCGGGCTGGTGGAGCTGATCCGCGCCGGCTTCGAAACGCTGGTCGAGGCCGGATACGCGCCGGAAATGGCCTACTTCGAGTGCCTGCACGAGGTGAAGCTGATCGTCGACCTGATCTACGAGGGCGGCATCTCCAACATGAACTACTCGGTCTCCAACACCGCCGAGTACGGCGAGTACGTGTCGGGGCCGCGCGTGGTGACGGCCGAGACCAAGGCGGAGATGAAGCGCATCCTGAAGGACATCCAGGAGGGCCGCTTCGTGCGCGACTGGATGCTGGAGGTGGCCGCCGGCAAGCCCAACTTCAACGCCACCCGCCGCCGCGACGCCGAGCACCCGATCGAGGAAGTCGGCGCGCGCTTAAGGGCCATGATGCCCTGGATCTCCAAGAACAAGCTGGTCGACCAGGCCCGCAACTAGCGCGTGCGCTCATAGGGCGGCCGCTGGGATGGCGGCGGAGTCGCTCTCCAAGCTGGGCGCGACTAAGCTCTTGCATGGCCTATCTGCATCCGCTCGCCTACCTGCTGGGCCTCGAGGGGCACGCGCTGATGCGCGCCTTCGCCGGCGATTTCGCCGATCGGGCCTTCATCGAGGCGCGCTTCGCGGACATCCGCCGGCTGCTTGACGACGTCGACCTCGCCGGCGCGGGCCTGCAAATGGACACGGTCGGCTCGCCGGAAGGCTACGCCGTCTGGTCGCGCACCTACGATCAGCCTGGCAACGGCGCGTTTCCGCTCGAGGAGCCGTTCGTCCTGCGCATCCTCGATGCTTTGCCCGTCAGCCGCGTGCTCGACGCCGCTTGCGGAACCGGCCGTTACGCCCGCTGCCTCGCTGAGCGTGGCCATGCCGTGGTGGCGGTGGATTCGTCGGCGGAGATGATGGCGATCGCGCGAGCGGCCGCGCCGACGGCCGACGTCCGGCTCGGCTCTCTGGAGGCTCTGCCTCTGGAGGACAGCTCGATCGACGCCGCCGTCTGCGCCCTGGCCCTCACCCATGTGCGGGATCTAGGCCCGGTCATGGCCGAGTTCGCGCGGGTGCTGCGTCCTGGCGGCCATCTCGTGACCAGCAACATGCACGCCTCGTCCGTGCTGTTCGGCTCCATACCAAGGGTGGTCACGGCGGACGGACGCCCGGCCCGCATCGCCAGCTACCGCCACGAGACCGGCGATTATTTCCGCGCGGCGGCAAGGGCGGGCCTGCGCGCGATTGCCTGCGAGGAGCCGCGGCTTCCGATGCCTCGCGAGATGCCCCCGTCACCGCCCGCAGGCCCGCCGCGGGACGTCGGCGACTGGCGGGACTGGCCCTGGACCCTCGATGGCTTGGCGCCGCAGGCCGCGTGGGCCGCGCACCTGGACCGCCCGGCGACGGTGATCTGGCATTTCCAGCGGCCGTGACGCTTCCGCGTCGCGGTCGCCTATGCCTCCAGCATCGCGCCGAGCCTGGTCGCCGTGTTCCAGTTGCGCGCCGTGCCGCGCACCCCGAGGCGGCGCTCGATGACGGCGTTGGTGAGCTTGGAATCGCCGATGCCGTCCGGGTAGGCGATGAAGAGCTCGCGGCCGACCGCGGCGATAGTCTCGGGACCCTGGATCGCGGCTTTCAGCGCCACGACCGCCGCCCGGTCCGGCGCGGCCTTCAAGGGCATGACGACGAGGTGGCTGGGGTCTCGCTCCGCCATCTCGGCCAGCGGGTTGGCGGCGAGGACGGCGCGCCACTGGGCGGCCGAACGGACCAGTACGTCGGAGGCGAAGCCGAAGCGCGCCGCGAACGCGCGCTCGATCTCGGCCTCCAGCTCGGCGCCGGTCCGCGCGCCGCGGAAGACCAGGTTGCCGCTCTGCAGCAGGGTGCGCGCGTCTTCGAGCCGCAGGTCCGCCGCCAGCGCCCGCAGCTCGGCCGAGGTCGCCTTGCGCCCGCCGACGTTGACCGCCCGGAAGAGGGCGACGTGCGCGCTCAGAGCCATGTGAGGTCCGCCTCGCCGCGCAGGATGGCCTCGGCCGCCGGCGTGTGCTTGGCGCCGCCGCGCTCGTGCAGCACCAGCGCCGGCAGCAGCCGCAAGCGGCGCTTCGCCGCCGCGCACGGCGCGCACGAGACCCGGCCGGCCGGCTCGTCGGCGAACGGCTGGACGGGGCGGATCTGGAACGAGCCGGCTCTTGGCCCGAGCAGCGCCAGGAGGTCGGCGAGCCGCTCGGCGCGATGGATCAGCGTGATCGTCCCGCCGTCGCGCACCGCCTTCACGCAGGTAGCCGGTCCAGGCCGGCGAGCCCGGCCTCGGCCATGATGCGCGCCGCGCTTGGCCGGATGCGGCGCGCGCATGCTTCGTCGGATCGTCGAAGAACGGCGGATTGCAGAGCGCCGCATCGAACGGCGCGCCCGGCCGGGCGGGCGTCCGCGGCGATGTCCGCCTCCAGGACCTCGACGCGCGCTTCGAGGCCATTGGCGGCGATGTTGCGGCGGGCCAGCGCGAGCGGCTTCTGCATCGCGCTCGACGCCGACAGAACCGCGCCTGCGGCCGCCGCGCGGCCGCCGCCAGCAGCGCCGCGCCCACCCCGCAGCCGGCCTCGATCACCCGCTCACCGGCCCCCGCATCGCAGGCCGCCGCGAGCAGCGCCGCGTCGAGCCCGGCGCGGTAGCCCTTGGCCGGCTGGCGCAGGACGATCCGTCCGCCCAGGATGCGGTCGTCGGTGAACACGGAGCGGCTGGGCTGGTTTCGCTTCATCGCGCGGGTCCCGCAGCCTTGTGCTCGCCTTGACGCTCCCCTATCCCGCACCCATTGTCCGCTCGCAACGGCGATCGCCCGGCGCGCCGGTGAGGAGCCAAGTCTCTTGGACGCAGTCAAAGCGGCCATCGCCCGGCCTGCCGGCTCCGTCGACCGCCTCGTCCGCCTCGCGCGGGCGGACATGGACGGCGTCGATGCGCTGATCGTCGTCGCGCATGCAAAGCCCGGTCAGCGTGATCCCGCTGCTGGCCGAGCATCTGATCGCCGCTGGCGGCAAGCGACTGCGGCCCCTGCTGACCGTGGGCGCGGCGCGGCTGGCGGGCGGCCAGCGGCGATGCGGCGCTGAAGCTTGCCGCCGCCGTGGAGTTCATCCACACCGCGACGCTGCTGCACGATGACGTGGTCGATTCCTCGCAGCTGCGCCGCGGCAAGGTGGCCGCGCACCTGATCTGGGGCGCGCCGTCGAGCGTGCTGGTCGGCGACTTCCTCTTCGCCCGGGCCTTCGAGCTGATGGTCGAGACCGGTTCGATGCGGGCGCTGGAGATCCTGGCGCGCGCCTCGCGGGTGATCGCCGAGGGCGAGGTGCTGCAGCTGACCCGCGCCCACGACCTGAAGCTTTCCCAGGCCGATCTACCTGGAGATCATCGGCGCCAAGACCGCCGAGCTGTTCGCCGCCGCGGCCGAGGCGGGCGCGGTCTCGGCCGGCGCCGACGAGCGCCGGGCGGCCGCGCTGCGCAGCTATGGGCAACAACCTCGGGCTGGCCTTCCAGCTCGCCGACGATGCGCTCGACTACGCGGGCTCGGCCGAGACGCTGGGCAAGAACGCCGGCGACGATTTCCGGGAGGGCAAGGCGACGCTGCCGCTGCTGCTGGCGATCGCGCGCACCGGGGCCCGAGAGGCGGCGTTCTGGGAACGGGTGATCGGGCGCAGGGAGCAGACCGAGGCGGACTTCCGCCGCGCCCGCGAGCTGGCGGTGGGCACCGGCGCCCTCGACGCGACCTTGAGCCTCGCCGCCGACTACGCCGACGACGCCAAGCGCGCGCTGGACGCCTTCCCCGCCGGCGAGTGGCGCGAGGCGCTGGACTCGCTCGCCGACTTCGCCGTCAGCCGGCGCGCTTAGCGGCGCGGAGGCGCTCGGCCGGCTTGGCCGGCGCGGCCGTATCGCCTTTGGCGCGGACCCAGCAGGTCTTCGACCATGGCGCGGCGCTCTTGCAGAAGGCCTTGGCGTCGCCGGCGGTCGCAAATCCCACGACGTCGGCGCGGTAGACGTGGGCGCCGCCCACCACCGCCTGTTCGATCGTCGTCGTCAGCGGCGCGGCGATCAGCGGCCGCAGCTCGCGCAGCACCTTCTCGGCGTCGTGGACGTTGGGGCTGGCGGCCACCTGCGCCACCCGGTCGCCGGCGGCCTGAGCGGCGCTGCGGCCGAAGGCGGCGCGGCGCCGGGCGGGGCGCCGTTGAACTTGACGACCAGCGGGCCGCTCGGCGGCGGCGCGGCAGCGGGTGTTGCCGGCGGCGCGGCTGCCGGCTTCGGCGCCGCGGCGGGCGGAGTGGCGGCGGGGACGCCGCGGTTGAACTTGACGACCAGCGGCGGGGTTGGCGCCGGCGCGGCCGGCGCCGCTTGGGGAGGAGGAGGCGCGGCGGCCGGCGCAAGCGCTTGCGAGGCCGGCGCCGGCGCCCGCGCCGACGCTGGCGGCGGCGAGGCGGAAGCCAGCTCCTTGACGAGCGGCGGCGGACGCGAAGCGGCGGCGACTGGCGCCTCGCACACGCGGCCGATCACGGCGGCCATGTAGGAGTCGGACGTCGGCTGCACCCATTGGCCGGTGACGTTGCGCAGGCGGCCGGGCCCGGCCAGGCCCACCTGGTCGAACGCCTCGGCGCTGATGAAGCGGTTGGCGCCTTTGCCGCAGTCGACGTCGGCGACGGCGCGCAGCGAATGGAAGCCGAGCCGCGTGGCCGCGTCGGTGGTCTTCGCCTCGATGTCGAGACCGACCTCGGTGACCGAAGCCGGGGCGCCGGCCACGCCGATCTGCGGCAGCACGGTGATTTCGACGCCGTCCTTGGTGATCGGTCCGCCGGACGCGGCCCCGTGACCGGCGCCTGGGGTCGCGACAGCCGCCGAGGCCGCCATCAGAGCGGAGAGCAGAAGGGCGGGAACCACGCGAACTCCAAGAAGGCTGGCGGCAGGCGCGCGAGGATGACCTCCAATTCCTTGCGAACCCGTTCGATTGATCCGAGGCGACGCCTCGGCCCAAGCGCTAGCTGAATCGCCGCCCGCGCGCCATCCAACTCATCGCCGCGAGGGCCTCAGCTCGGCCCGATCATCTTCTCCGGGCGGACGATGGCGTCGAACTCCGCCTCGGTGACGTAGCCGCCGCCGACCGCTTCCTCGCGCAGCGTCGTGCCGTTCTTGTGGGCGGTCTTGGCGATCTTCGCGGCGGCGTCGTAGCCGATCTTCGGGGTGAGCGCGGTGACCAGCATCAGCGAGCGGTCCAGCGCCGCCTTGATGTTGTCCTCGCGCGGCTCGATGCCGACCACGCAGTGTTCGGTGAAGCTCAGGGCTGCGTCGGCCATCAGGGTGATCGACTGCAGGCAGCGCGTAGGCCATCACCGGGTTGAAGACGTTGAGCTCGAAGTGGCCCGAGGCGCCCGCGAAGCTGATGGTGGCCTCGTTGCCGAAGATCCGTGTGCAGACCATCGTCAGGGCCTCGCACTGGGTCGGGTTCACCTTGCCCGGCATGATCGACGAGCCCGGCTCGTTCTCGGGCAGCGAAAGCTCGCCGAGCCCCGAGCGCGGGCCGCTCCCCAGGAAGCGGATGTCGTTGGCGATCTTGAAGAGACTGGCGGCCGTCGTGTTGATCGCGCCGTGGGTGAAGACCATGGCGTCGTGCGCCGCCAGCGCCTCGAACTTGTTGGGCGCGGAGGTGAAGGGCAGGCCGGTGATCTCGGCGATGCTGCGCGGCCACCTTCTCGGCGAAGCCGACCGGCGCGTTGAGGCCGGTGCCGACCGCCGTGCCGCCCTGCGCCAGCTGCATCAGGCCGGGCAGCGTCAGCTCGATCCGCGCGACGCCGTTGGCCACCTGCTGGGCATAGCCGCAGAATTCCTGGCCGAGCGTCAGCGGCGTGGCGTCCTGGGTGTGGGTGCGGCCGATCTTGATGATGTGCGCCCAGGCCCTGGCCTTGGCGTCGAGCGCGCCGTGCAGCGCCCGCAGCGCCGGGATCAGCCGCCGCACGATCTCCTCGGCCGCGGCGATGTGCATGGCGGTCGGATAGGTGTCGTTGGACGACTGGCTGAGGTTGACGTGGTCGTTGGGGTGCACCGGGCTCTTGGAGCCCATCGACGCCGCCCAGCATCTCGATCGCGCGGTTCGAGATCACCTCGTTGGCGTTCATGTTCGACTGGGTGCCGGAGCCGGTCTGCCAGACCGCCAGCGGGAAGTCGTCGTCGAGCTTGCCGTCGATCACCTCCTGCGCGGCGGCGACGATCGCCCCGCCGAAGTTCGGGTCGAGCTTGCCGAGCGCCATGTTCGCCTCGGCCGCGGCGCGCTTGACGATGCCCAGCGCGCGCACGACCGGCCTGCGGCTGCTTCTCCCAGCCGATCCTGAAGTTCTGCAGGCTGCGCTGGGTCTGCGCGCCCCAATAGCGGTCGGCGGGGACCTCGATCGGGCCGAAGGTGTCGGTCTCGGTTCGAGTAATTGGGCGCGTCGCGGCCATCTGGCTCCTCGGGGTTCGATCGGGAGGCGGGTTTAGCTCGCCACGCCGCCCTGGCAAGGCGTCAGACGGTGAAGCCCGCCGCGGTGAAGGGCAGCGTGCGCACGCGTTTGCCGGTGGCGTCGAAGACGGCGTTGGCGAGCGCCGGCGCCACGCCCGGCACGCCGGGCTCGCCCGCCCCGCCGACCGGCGCGTCCGGGCTCGCGAAGAGCGTCACCTCGACCTTCGGGGCCTGGTTCATGCGGATGACGCGATAGGTGTTGAAGTTGGCCTGGTCGGCCTTGCCGCCGGTGAAGGTCATCGCCTCGCCGAGCGCCGCCGAGAGGCCCATCGTGGCGCCGCCCTCGAACTGCGCCTTCACCTGCTGTGGATTGACGGCGACGCCGACGTCGCCCGCCACCACGATCCGCGTCACCCTCAGCGCCTTGCCCTTCGCCTCGACCTCGACGCCGGTGGCGACCAGCGACTCGAACGCCTTGATCAGCGCGAGGCCCCGGCCGACGCCGGCCGGCTTCGGCTTGCCCCAGCCGATCCCCTCGGCGGCCGCGTCGATCAGGCGCCGGACTCGCGGATCATCGCCGATCAGGCGGCGGCGGTACTCGAGCGGGTCGATCTTCGCGGCGTGGGCGCACTCGTCGACGAAGCTCTCGCGGCCGAACGCGGAGATGCCCGGATCGACCGAGCGCCAGGGGCCGCAGGGGATGCCGAAGTCGACCCCCACCTCGGTCGCAGAGAACGGCATCTTGGCGTAGGGCGCGGGGTCGGCGTCCTTGGTGGCGTCCTGCGCCGACGCGCTCACCACCTCGTAGCCGCCGATCATCCCGTCGGGGCCGAGCGCCGCGCGGTACCGGGAGCGCACGGCCTTGCGGTAGAAGTCGTGGCCGACGTCCTCCTCGCGGGTCCAGACCAGCTGCACCGGCGCGCCGACGGCTTGCATCGCCACCTGCGCGGCCTGCACGGCGTAGTCGGTCTGCAGCCGCCGCCCGAAGCCGCCGCCCAGCAGCGTCACGTGCAGGACCACCTGCTCGATCGGCCGGCCGGTCGCCTTGGCGACCGCCTTGCGCAGCCGCGACGGGGTCTGGGACGGCGACCACAGCTCCACCTTGTCGGCGGTGACCTGGGCGGTGGTGTTCATCGGCTCCATCGCCGCATGCGCGAGGAAGGCGGTCTGGTAGACGGCCTCCACCTTGCGCGGCGCGGCCTCGAAGGCGGCGCGCAGGCCTGGCCGGGCCTCCGCATGCTCGACATAGGCGTTCGGGGCGTCGAACGCCGCCTCGAGCCGCTTCTCGACGTCCGCGGAGTTGGTGACCGCGGCGGGCGTCGACCATTGCGGCTGCAGCGCCCGGACGCCCTTGAAGGCGGCGAAGGCGCCATCGGCGATCACCGCGACGGCGTCGTCCAGCTTCACCACCTTGCGCACGCCCGGGACGGCCAGCGCCGGCGCCTCGTCGACGCCGGTCAGCTTGGCGCCGAACACCGGCGCGGCGACGATCGAGGCGCGCAGCATGCCGGGCAGGCGCACGTCGATCCCGTACCTGGCGCGGCCGGTCGACTTGTCGGCGTTCTCGAGCGTGGGCAGCGGCTTGCCGATGTAGCGCCACGCGGACGGGTCCTTCAGCGGCGGCTGGGCTGGCGCAGCGCACGTTGCGGCCTCGGCGGCGAGCGCGCCGTAGGCGAAGCTGCGTCCGCTCGCGGCGTGCTTGACGACGCCGAGCTCGGCGACGCACTCGCTTTCCGCGCAGTTCCAGCGCTTGGCGGCGGCGGTGACCAGCTGGGCGCGGGCGCTCGCGGCCGCATTGCGCATCTGCGACCAGCGCCGGCCGCGGATCGAGCCCGAGCCGCCGGTGCCGACGCCGAAGCCGACGTTGAACGGCGGCGCGTCGGGCGCCATCTCGACGCTGATCGCGTCCCAGGCGACGTCGAGCTCGTCGGCCAGCACCTGCGCCTGGCCGGTGCGCGCGCCCTGGCCCATCTCGCTGACGGTGGAATAGAGGGTGACCTTGCCGTCCGGGGCGATCTTGATCCACGGCGACAGCGGCGTCTCGTCGGCGACGGCGGCGCGCACGCCCAGGCCCAGCAGGAAGGCGCCGCCGGCGCTCCAGGTCACGAACTGCCGCCGATCCATTCGCATGGCCGCGGAGCTTAGGCCTGCGCCGGTCGGGCCGCTAGCCTGACGGTCGTCCGTCCGGCCTGAGCGCCATCAGCGGCAGGATGGGTCTGAGGCCCGGGCCGACGAAGAACTGCGGCTCCGAGGGCGGGCGCATGCCGGTGTCCATCTCCTTCTGGGCGACGCAGGTCTGCACCGCCGGCCCAAGCGCCACGAAGTCGTGCGCGGAGGGCAGCACCTTCAGCATGCAGGCGTCGAAGTAGGGATACTTGTCGCTCTCGCTGCAGCCGAACGACGAGCGGTCGGGCCGCGCCGCCGTGAGGATCATACGGTTGTTGTCGGCCAGCGCGGGCACGAAGACGCCGGAGAAGCAGGCCGAGATGATCACGATGGTCGGGCGCTGGCCGCAGGCGCTCGAGATCATCTCGTCCATCAGCTGCGGCGGCAGGATCTGGCCGTCCAGCACCACGCCCTGCGGCGCGCCGTGCGAGGAGAAGTAGACCAGGCACCCGGCCGTAGCGTGCTGGGCCAGCTGACTCAGCGACTGGTAGATCGGCTCCAGGTCGGCCTTGCCCGGCTTAGTGTCCGGATAGAGCTCTGGCCGCACCGAGAACTCGCGCAGGTTCTGCGGCGCGAAGCCCTTGCGGACCAGCTCGGCCGAGACGTCGCGGCGGGCATTGTCGAAGGTCTCGGTCGGGTTGTTGGTGTGCGCCGCGTGGAAGTCGCCGGAGACCACGACGGCGGCCCAGTTGGAGAACGGACCCGCGGTCGCGGCGCCGGCAACGCCGAGCACCGTCCCGGCCAGCGCGAACGCGAGGGCGGCGAGCCAGCGGCGCATCGGCTACTTGTAGTTCCTGAACGGCGTCGGCACCGCGGTGCCGGTGGCCTTGGCCAAGAGCCGGCCCTCGCCGTCGAAGAGCTCGCCCTCGGTGAAGGCGATGGTCTTGCCCCAGCGCACCACGCGGCCGACGCCCTTGATCGGCCCGAACGTCGCCGGGCGGAAGAAGCTGGTCTTCATCTCCACGGTCGGCGCGACGTGGGTCATCTTGGAGGCGACCATGCAGGCCACCGACATGCACTCGTCGAGCATGGCGCAGAGGTAGCCGCCCTGCACCTGGCGCATCGGGTTGGCGACCAGCTCCGGCTTGGCCTCGAACGCGACCTCGACCTGCATCTTCTCCTGGCTGACGCTGACCATCTTGAAGCCGAGCGTCTGCGAGCCGGTGGGCTGGTTCTTGGTCCGGAGGAACCGTTGCAGGATCTCGTCGTCGGTCGGGGCGGGCGGAGCCCCAGTCGCGGAGTCATTTGGGGGCGAGGTCTCTTGAGCGGCGGCGTCTGTCACTTGAGGGCTATTTCTTCCTGAATTGATCGAGAGAGACGATGTTGGGCGCGTCAGGGTCCTTGTCCGCCGGCCCCGCGGCTCCGGGCTGCGCGGGCGGCAGGGCCACCGGGCGCGGCGACGGCTCCGGGACGTTGAAACGCAGGCGATAGTCGATGCTGGGATCCCAGAACTGGGTGATGGCGGCGTAGGGCACCGACAGCGACTTCGGCTGGCCGCCGAACTTCAAGGTGACGGAGAAGAAGGTCTCGCCGGGGGCGAGGTCCCAGAACGAGTGCTGCAGCACGATCATCATCTCGTCGGGATACTGATCGAGCAGGTCCTTCGGCCCGGTGACGCCCGGCGCGGCGGTCTTGAAGGTGATGTAGAAATGATGGTCGCCCGGCAGGCCGGTGGACGCCGCCTGTTTCAGCGCCGCGCGCACGACGCCCCGCAAGGCCTCCTGTTGCAGAGCGTCGTAGTCGATCCGGTCGTGAGGCTTGCCGTCGCGAGGCATCGCCGGCAACCGTAACGCCGCGATGCTGCGACGCAAGGGCGCCGGGGCCTTTTTCGGGGAGCCGAATTAGGCCCAACTTTCGGGTTTCCTCGCGTTGCCCCGAATGCCAAGCTCTCGCTGGGGTTGGGGACGAGCAGATGAAGCGAGTTGTGATCGTATTTCTGGCGATGTTCGTTGCCGCGTGCTCGACGGTAGAGACATCGGGCGGAGGTCAATCACTAGCATCGTCACTGGCGAGTGAGCGGATTCAGCTCAAGGTCAGGACAGGCGATGACCAGATGGACGCGCTTGTTTACGAGCTAGCCTATCAGGCGTTTTCGCAAGTGATGCCGTTGCGGGAAAAGGAGCCGTACACAGCGGCGCTCGAGATTACGTTCGCTAGCTCGACTCAGAGCGGCTTTATCGGCTCGGCAAGCACCGTCGCGACCGGTCGCGGAGGCGGTTGGTACACGGGCGGCAGGTCCGTTAGCGCCGCCCTGAGCAGCGGGACTGTCCTGCAATGGCAAAACAGCACGATGCTCGCGGTGCTCAAGCACTCCGATGGCGAGCGGTTATGGAGTGCTGACTACAGCTACAAGGGTGGGTGGGAAATGTCCGGTTTTGTCGTGAACACGCCAGAGGAAGCGGCGCGGCTTGTAACCCGCCGCTTAGCCGCCCGCTTTGCTCAGGATGCCAAGAAGTAAGTGGGAGGCTTCTGTTGCCAGGCGCCTCCCGAGCCCCGCCTAAGCCGGCTAAGACCTAGGGCTTAAGGTCGAATTCGACCGCACCGCATTACGCGGCGAGGGCGTATTCTTCAGCGAAGTTATCGTTCGCAGTTATCAAATGGCCCGAAACGGTGAGCCACGCCGGGAGAAAGCAACGCCTTTACACGTCTGTCGATGCTGATCGGCCCCAAGCAGCCCGGCCGATAACGCCGGAGAAGAAGGTTGGTGGAGCCGCCGGGAATCGCACCCGGGTCCAGTCCGCTTATTTCGCGCGCGTTTATCTCCATAGTCCGGACGAAAGCCCGAACCCCCCTGATATAGGCGAGAGCGGTTGCCGATTAAAGAACGGAAGGCGCGCCGGGCGGAGCTTCTGAGCGGGTCAGCTAATTAGCTTGACGGCTAATTAGCCAAACGCCTAGGTTCGCCGACATGGACGTCTACGAGGCCCTCGCCGATCCGACCCGCCGCGGCATCGTCGCGATGCTGGCGGCGGGCGAGCGCAGCGCCGGCGACATCGCCGAGCGCTTCCCGATCGCCGGCCCCTCCGTCTCGCGGCACCTGAAGGTGCTGCGCGAGAGCGGCCTCGTCTCCTATCGCCGCGAGGCCACCAGCCGCTTCTATCGGCTGGAGCCCGAACCGCTGGCCGAGGTGCGTCAGTGGATGGACGCCCAGCTCGACGTGGTGAAGGCGCGCTTCGACCGGCTGGCCGCGCACCTCGATGCGATGAAGGAACGGGAGGAGCGCGGTGGCTGAAGCCGAGCTGGCGCGGTTCATCGACCGCTGGACCATGGAATACGTGCGCGACTATCCGCACCCGATCGATCGGGTGTGGCGGGCTATCTCCGATTCAGCGGAGCTGGCTCAGTGGTTCATCCCGCCGACCAAATGGGAACTGAAGGTCGGCGGCGCCTACCGGATGCACGACGACGGCTTCTCCGGGACGATCCTGGTCCTGGAGCCGCCGAAGCGCCTGCGTCTCGGCAATGCTGCGACGGACGGCGGCTACACCGAGTACCAGCTGAGCGAGGCGCCGGGCGGCACGCGGTTCCGCTTCGTCATCCACTTCTCGGAACGCGACTACGGCGCGCCGGGGCTCGACCTCGGCGGCGACCAGCCAGCAGGCCCCGGAACCCCGTGGCGGCCCGGGTTCGTCGGCGGCTACCACGCCTTTTGGGATGACCTCGCCGATCACCTCGACGGCGTGGCGCAGAACTCGCGTCTGCCCGCCACCGAGATGAGCGACGTGGTCGACCACTGGGCCGCGCAGCGGGACTACTACACCACCTTCCTCAGCGACGAGCAGCTGGACCGGATCGTCCGCGGTCTGCGCGGCGCAGAGCGCTGGAACGAGCTCAACAAGATCTATCGCGCCCACATCAAAGCGACGTTCCCGGCTGCGGCCGGCTGAAGGAGCAAACGCAATGGCAGATCACCAGACGATCACCAGGGAGCCGGGCAGCTTCATGCGCGAGCTCTTCGGCATGACCCCATTTAACAACCACCTAGGCCTGGAGCTCGGCGATGTCAGCCTCGAACGGCTGGTGGTCCGCTTCACCAAGCGGACCGAGCTGACCCTGCCCGGGGGCACACTGCATGGCGGCGCGCTGGCGGCAGCGATCGACGTGGCCGGCGCCTATCACGCCGGCGTCGCGGTCCACCAGCGGATGTCCCGGGAAGGCGGAGAGACGAACCGCTCGACCGGGGTGCGGACCATCAGTCTCAACGTGGACTACTTGAAGGCGCTGACGGCGGAGGCCTATACCGCCACCACGACGATCCTGCACACCGGCGCCAGCATCGTCCGGGTGCGCGCCGAATGCGTCGACGATCGCGGCGACCTGGTCGCCGTCGCCAGCCTCAACTTCTCCTACTAGGGCGCGAAACCGTGTCCGACGCGCCGCTCGCCCGCTTCATCGACCGCTACACGGTCGAGTACGTGCGCACTTATCTGCATCCGATCGAGCGAGTGTGGCGGGCGATCTCGGACCCCGCGCAGATGTCGGTCTGGTTCGCGCCGATCACCTTCGAGCCCCGTCTCGGGGGCGCCTATCGCGCCCTGTGGGAGGATCCTTCCATGTTCAAGGGCCAGATCACCGCCTTCGAGCCGCCGCGGCTGCTGCGCTTCGCAGGCCCCCACCCCGGCGCGGACGCCATGTGGCAGTACGAGCTCGCTGCGGTCGATGGCGGCACGCGCCTAGTGTTCATTCAATGCATCCCGCCCGGCCACGACACCCTGGCGCGCTGGCCGCTCGATCCGCCGCAGTCGCCGCCGGACACCCCGTGGCGGCCCGGCACGCTCAGCGGATGGCACCTGTCGCTCGACCACCTCAGCGTGCTCCTCGACGGCGCCGCCTGGGTCAGGCCGGACGAGCCGGCGCTGTCGGCCCGCTATCGGGAGCTCATGCGCGCCGAGATGCCATGATGGCCGGGCGCATCGCCCGACCTGGGAGGAGAAGGTCATGAACGCAGGATGGCTGGAGACCAGCTTCGCGGTCGCCGACGTGGAGCGCACCAGCGCCTGGTATCAGAAACTCGGCTTCCAGGTCGTGGACACCGCCGATGAAGGCAAGTCGCACACGCTGGAGGCTGGTGACTGCCGCCTGGCGCTCTACCAGGGCGTCCTCAATCCGGCGGAGACGCAGCTGATCTTCTGGAACGGCGACGTCGAGGCCTGCGCGGAAAGGCTAGCGGCGGCCGGGGCCAACATCCTGCATCACCCCTTCCGCGAGCACCAGAACGAGCTCGGGCTCGTCAGGCAGCCGAATGGCGACGCCTCGATGATGGTCCGCGACCCCGATGGGCAGCTGATCTTCCTGATCCGCATGGCGGAGGTGACGCGGACCCGTGCGCCGGCCCCCGACACCGACCTCGACCGCGGCTTCTGCCAGGTCAACCTGCCGGTGAAGGACCCAGTCCGCACCGCCGCCTTCTACGAACTGCTGGGCTTTCGCCGGAAGGCGAGCGACGATCCGCGCGTCGCGCCGCTGACCAACGGCGAGTGCCGGATCTGCCTCTACCAGGGCTATCTCGATCCCGACGAGCTGCAGCTGAACTTCTGGCAGGGCGACATCGCCGCCGTCGCCGCCGTCGCGCGGCGCGAGGGCATGCGCTTCTATCGCGAGCCGTCCGGCGATGCGGCCGGCGCCGGCTTCATGCTGACCGACCCCGACGGACGGCCGGTGTTCTTCATCAACATGCGCAAGTACTCGGCGGCCGACTTCGTCACCGAGGCCGGCGAAATTCTGGCCTGATCGGCGCCGCCGCGGCTCACGAAGCGCCAACGGCGGGTGGTTTTTCGCGAACGGACGGTTCGGCTTCGCGGACGCCATGGGGCGGCGACGCGAGCCGCTCTAGCTTGGCGGCGCCCGCTGAAGGAGGGGCGCATCCGATGAAAAGCCTGCTGGTTTCCGCGAAGTTCCTGGCGCTCGACCTGGCCTCGACCCTGGTGCTGCTGGCGGTGCTGCGCCTGACGCACAGCATCCCGCTCGCCGCCGGTCTCGGCATCAGCATCGCGCTCGGGCAGGTCGGGTACGACCTGCTGCGGCGCAAGCCGGTCCACCCGTTGCTGTGGCTCAGCCTGGTCGTCGTGGCAGCCTCGGGCGCTGCGACCCTGGTCACCCAGGACGCGCGCTTCATCATGATCAAGCCCAGCGTGATCTCGTTCGTCTTCGGCCTGATCATGCTCAAGCGCGGCTGGATGGACCGCTACCTGCCGCCGATCGCCCTCGAAGTCGTGCCCGACATCGCGGTGATCTTCGGCTACGTCTGGGCCGGCTCTCAGTTCCTGGCCGCCGCCGTCAACATCGTGGTCGCGCTGAACTTCGACGCGGTGGCGTGGGCCAGCTTCATGTCGATCTACCACATGGTGACGCTGGTCGGCCTCTTCCTGGTCCAGTACGCGACCATGCGCCTGATCGGCGCGCGCCGCCGCCGCGCCGCGTCTGCTGAACCCATGACCGCCGCGGCCTGAGGCTCTTCCGCTCGGTCCCCAGGCTCGCTAGAGCATCCTCCCATTCGAACGATCCGATTTTGAATGGGAGGATTTCATGGCGGGACGACTGGCCGGCAAGGTCGCCATCATCACCGGCGCGAGCCGCGGCCTCGGGCAATACTGCGCGGTGGGCTACGCGAAGGAGGGGGCGAAGGTCGTGGTGGCGGCGCGCACCGAGACCGAGAGCGACCCGCGCCTGCCCGGCACCATCCACGACACGGTGAAGATGTGCGAGGCCGCCGGCGCCGAGGCGCTGGCGGTGGTCTGCAACGTCGGCGACGAGGCCTCGGTGGAGGCGATGGCCAAGACGGTGATGGATCACTTCGGCCGCATCGACATCCTGATGACCAACGCGGCCGTGCAGCCGGCCGGCTTCATCTCCACCATCCGGCCGAAGAGCTGGGAGCTGGAGTTCAACATCAACGTCCACGGCCCCTTCCGCTGCATCCGCGCGGTGCTGCCGGCGATGCAGGCGCAGAAGAGCGGCAACGTCATCAACATCTCGTCGGTGGCGGCGCGCGGCGGCTCGCACTACGGCGCCACCAAGCGCGCGGTGGAGGCGATGACCATCGGCCTCGCCCGCGAGCTGAAGGATGCGGGCATCGCGGTGAACGCGATGAAGCCGGTCGGCGGCATCGAGACGCCCGGATTGCTGTTCGGCCGCCCGCAAGGCGCGGGGGCGATGGCGCCCGCGCCGGGCCAGGACCCGACCGCGCGGCCCGCCCCGCAGGCCTACGCGCCCGGCTCGCGGCCGAACCTGCCGAAGCCCGACTCCTACGTCGAGGCCGCGGTGCTGCTCGCCATGCAAACGGCCGACAGCTTCACCGGCCAGGTCTACAACGACGCCCAGCTGATCGAGATCCTCGGCGCGGCCGCCGACAAGGCTCGCTTCCGGTCCGAGAACCCGCCGAACTGGGTCGAGGCGATGACGGCGGCTTGAAACTCAACCCTCCCCCTCGAGGGGAGGGTGGGCGCGAAGCGCCCGGGTGGGGGGCTCTCTCCGCGCTGCCAGTGGTCGCCGGCAGACCCCCGCCCCCAACCCCTCCCCTCAGGGGGGAGGGGGGATAGCTAAAGCGTCGCTTCGCCGCGTTCGATCGAGAGGACGCCGGTGCGGGAGACCTCCACGAGGCCGAGCGGGCGCATCAGGTCGCAGAACTTGTCGATCTTCGTGGAGGCGCCGGTGATCTCGAAGATGAAGCTCGACGGCGTGGTGTCGATCACGTGGGCGCGGAAGATGTCGGAGATGCGCAGCGCCTCGACCCGGTCCGCGCCGGTCCCGTGCACCTTCACCAGGGCGAGCTCGCGCTGCACGCCGTTCGGGTCGGCGGTGATGTTCAGCACGTGACGCGTGGAGACCATCTTCTCCAGCTGCGCCTGGATCTGGGTCAGCACCTGCGGCGTGCCCCGCGTGACGATGGTGATCCGCGAGGTGTGCGCGCTCTCGTCGGTCTCGGCGACGGTGAGGCTCTCGATGTTGTAGCCGCGCGAGGCGAAGAGGCCGACCACGCGGTGCAGCACCCCCGGCTCGTTGTCGACCAGGATGGCGAAGGTCGCCGGGCTCTCCGCCTCGACGGCGTGACGCATGTCATAGGCGGAGGCGGGCGGTTCGGCGGTCATGCGTCCTCGGTCTGTGACAAGCGCAACCTCCGCTCTCCCCCGCGAAAGCGGGGGCCCAGGCGTTTTATCAAAGCGCGCGGCGGATTGCAGAAAAAGCCTGGGTCCCCGCTTTGGCTGCTTCGCGCCTCCGCTTCGCGGTCGCGGGGAAGAGCGGGGTGGGTGTCACACCAGTTTCTTGCCCGCCTCATCGATGACCGCGCCGAGGTCGCCGGCCTCCTCGCCGAGGATCATCTCGTTGTGGGCCTTGCCGGAGGGGATCATCGGGAAGCAGTTCTCGGCGTTCTCGACGCGGCAGTCGAAGAGCACCGGGCCGGGGTGGTCGATCATCTCGCGGATCTTGGCGTCGAGCTCGTCCGGATGGTCGGCCCTGAGGCCCAGCGCGCCGTAGGCCTCGGCCAGCTTCACGAAGTCGGGCAGGCGAGTCGGAGTAGGAATGGCTGTAGCGCTCGCCGTGCAGCAGCTCCTGCCACTGGCGCACCATCCCCATCCACTGGTTGTTGAGGATGAAGATCTTGATCGGCAGGTCGTACTGGATGGCGGTGGAGAGCTCCTGCATCGTCATCTGCACCGAGGCGTCGCCGGCGATGTCGATGACGAGGCTCTTCGGGTGCGCCACCTGCACGCCGACCGCCGCCGGCAGCCCGTAGCCCATGGTGCCGAGCCCGCCGGAGGTCATCCAGCGGTTGGGTTCCTCGAAGTGGAAGAACTGCGCCGCCCACATCTGGTGCTGGCCGACCTCGGTGGTGATGTAGACGTCGCGGCCGCGGGTGAGGTCGTAGAGCCGCTCGACGGCGTGCTGCGGCTTGATCAGCGTCTCCGAGCGCCGGTAGGCGAAGCCGCGGCGCGCGCGCCAGACCTCGATCTGCGCCTGCCAGTCCTTCAGCGCCGCCGCGTTGGGGGCGAGGCGCTGGCGCTTCCACGAGGCGATCAACTGCTCCAGCACGTGGGCGGCGTCGCCGACGATGCCGATGTCGGTGCGCACCACCTTGCCGATCGAAGACGGGTCGACGTCGATGTGGATCCGCTTCGAGCCGGGCGAGAAGGCGTCGAGCCGGCCGGTGACGCGGTCGTCGAACCGCGCGCCGATCGCCACCATCACGTCGCAGTCGTGCATGGCGTGGTTGGCCTCGTAGGCGCCGTGCATGCCGACCATGCCGAGCCAGGCCGGATCGCTGGCCGGGAAGGCGCCCAGGCCCATCAGCGTCGAGGTGACCGGCGCGCGGGTCAGCGCGGCGAACTCGCGCAGCAGCTGGCTGGCCCGCGGCCCGGCGTTGATGACGCCGCCGCCGGTGTAGAGGATCGGGCGCCTGCGCCTGGGCGATCAGCGCCGCGGCCTCGGCGATCTTCGCGGGGTCGCCCTCGAGCCGCGGGTGGTAGTTGTGGCTGGCCCTGCGCCTGCGCCGGGCCGACGTAGAGGCCGCGTGGCGAACTGCACGTCCTTGGGGATGTCGACCACGACCGGGCCGGGCCGGCCGGTGGTGGCGATCTTGAACGCCTCGTGCAGCACGTGCGGCAGGTCGGCGACGTCCTTCACCAGGTAGTTGTGCTTGGTGCAGGGCCGCGTGATGCCGACCGTGTCGCATTCCTGGAAGGCGTCGGTGCCGATCAGGTGGGTGGGCACCTGGCCGGTCAGCACCACCAGCGGGATCGAGTCCATCAGCGCGTCGGTGATGCCGGTGACGGCGTTGGTGGCGCCAGGGCCGGAGGTGACCAGCACGACGCCCGGCCGGCCGGTGGAGCGGGCGTAGCCCTCGGCGGCGTGGGTGGCGCCCTGCTCGTGGCGCACCAGGATGTGGTTGAGCCGCGGCTCGTGGAACAGCGCGTCGTAGATCGGCAGCACCGCGCCGCCGGGATAGCCGAAGAGGTCGGTGACGCCCTGGTCGACGAGGGCGCGGACCACCATCTCGGCGCCGGTCATGATCTCGGCGGCGGCTTCGGCTTCGGCGGTGATGGTGGGTTGGGCGGTCATGGGGCGGCTCGGTGTCTGGCGATTGGAGACAAGAAAAAAGGCCCGCGAGGGGCCTGGGCATGCGACCGAAATCGGGCGGGAGGGGTCAGCCTCCTACCGATACCGGCCGCCTCGTAAGTACGATCCGCGCCGCGCGCATGATCCGGCTCCAATTACCTCGGACGAGGAAATGCCACTCTGCCCGCGGGGCGTCAAGGAAGCCTGAACGCGGCTAGCGGTCGTCGCCTCCGGCGTGGCGGAGTCCGGGTCCCTTCGTTCCGCTCCAGCGGTCGACCCAGCGGCCGTTCTGGTAGACTTCGTCGATCGGGCAGCCGCCGGCGGTCTTCCAGACCGCGTGGTAGGCCTCCGCGTCGGGCAGATCGCCGAGCTTCTGGGGGCCCGCGCCGCCCGGCCCGACGGTCTTGAGCTGGCGGGTCGCCGGGCAGGCCAGACGTTCGGCGAACTGGCGCGCGGCGAGAAGTCGGTCGGGGAGCGGGTGCGCAGCTGCCGGCGGCGCGGGCGCTGCGACAACGGTCGCGGCGAGCAGGATGCCGAGCATGGGCGGATCCTCGCGTTGAACGACGGCGATTCTACGATCTGGCTCTATCTGCGCAACCGAAGCAGCATTAAGCTTTCGCAATCAGCCGAACACCGCCCGGCAGAACACCTTGTGGACCGGCGGCGGATCGGGGCTGGTGAAGGCGACCTGGGTCATGAGGATCGCGGTGGTTTGGCTCGCCGGATCGGCGACCCAGCTGGTCCCGAGGCCGCCGTTCCAGCCATAGGCGCCGGCCGGGACGCCTTCCGCGGTGCGGGCCGTGGCCACGGCGAGGCCGTAGCCCCAGCCGTGGTTCGCCGTCAGGATCGGCTCGCCGCCGGCGCGCTGGGCGGCGGTGAGGTGGTCGCGGGTCATCGCGGCGACCGAGGCGGCGGAAAGCAGCCGCCGCTCGCCGGCGCGGCCGCCGCGCAGCAGGAAGCGCGAGAAGGCCAGGAAGTCGTCGGCCGTCGAGACGAGGCCGGCATCGCCGGCGGGGAAGGGCGGAGGTTTGGCGTACGCGCTGTTGGCGGGGTTGTCGAAGACCGTCGGCCCGTTCAGCGACCAGTAGGACGTCGGCAGCCGCTCCGGCGCGTCGGTGAAGAAGCCCGTGTCCTGCATGCCGAGCGGCTCGAAGATACGCGTCCGCATGAAATCTCCGAGCGGCTGGCCGGCGGCGCGCTCGATCAGCACGCCGAGGATGTTGGCGCCGGCGCTGTAGAGCCAGTCGCCGCCCGGCTGCGCCATCAGCGGCAGCTCGCCGAGGCGGCGCAGGTATTCGTCGGGGCCATACTCCACGGTCGGATCGGGCGGGCCGAAGCCCATCAGGTTCCGCTCGGCGACGGCCGCCAGGATCGGGAAATGCGCGGGCGATCCGAAGAGGATGCCGAGGCCGCAGCGGAAAGTCAGCAGGTCCTCGACCGTGATCGGCCGGTTCGCAGGGACGGTGTCGTCGAGCGGCGCGTCGGGGCGACGCAGCACGCGGCGGTTCGCCAGCTCCGGCAGCCAGCGGTCGACCGGCGCGTCGAGGGCGAGTTTGCCGTCCTGGGCCAGCATCAGCGCGGCGACGGCGGTGACCGGCTTGGTCATCGAGGCGATGCGGAAGATGGCGTCGGGCCGCATCGGTTGTCCGCCGCCCAGCGCCATCTCGCCCAGCGCCACCAGCTCGGCCTGGTCGCCGCGCGCCGCCAGGGCGACGAGGCCGGGCGCCTCGCCGCCTGCAATGTGCGGCTCCAGGACCGCGCGCAGCTTCTCAGCCGTGGGCAGAGTCATCGGTCATCCTCCCGGCGTCTTGTCCGAGGACGATCCGGCGCGCGCCGATCCGACCGCCTCAGGCATTGGCCATCGATTGCAGCGCGCGCCACTGCGCCTCGGGCTCGGCGGCCGTGATCCGGGGCCAGTCGGGCGCCTGGCCCCGGAACCAGGTGAGCTGGCGCTTGGCGTAGCGGCGCGTCGCCTGCTGGGAGCGCGCGAGCGCTTCCTCGCGGCTGATCCGGCCCTCGCAGGTGCGCCAGGATCTCGCGCACGCCGACCGCCTTCATCGCCGGCAGGGCGGGATCCAGTCCTCGCGCCGCCAGCGCCCGCACCTCGTCGACCGCGCCCGCTTCGAACATCGCGGCGAGCCGCGCATCGCAGGCCGCATAGAGCGCCTCGCGCGGCGGCTCCAGCACGACCGCGCGGTAGGCGCTCCGGCGCCAGCAGCGGCTCGGTGTCGGCCTGCCAGGCGCTGAGCGGCCGGCCGGTCGTCTCGGCGACGGCGAGGGCGCGGATCAGCCGCTGGCGGTCGCCGCGGGCGATGCGCGCTGCCGCCTCCGGATCGAGCCGGGCGAGGCGAGGGCGGAGCGCCAGCTCGCCGGTGCGCGCATATTCGGCGGCCAGCGCGTCGTTCACCGCGCGCGGCACGCTGGGCATGTCGGCAAGGCCCTGCGTCAGCGCCCGGAAGTAGAGGCCCGTGCCGCCCACCACGATCGCCGTCCGCCGCCAGCGGGCGATGTCGGCCAGCACCGCGCGCGCCGCTTCCAGCCAGCGTCCGACCGACCAGCCGTCGGCCGCGTCGGCGACGCCGTAGAGGTGGTGCGGGGCGAGCAGCATCTCCTCGCGGGTGGGCCGCGCCGTCAGGATCGCCAGGTCGGCGTAGAGCTGCATGGAGTCGGCGTTGACCAGCTCGCCGCCGATCGTTTGGGCCAGCTTCGACGCCAGCGCGGACTTGCCGCTTGCGGTAGGCCCGGCGATCAGCCAGATGCGCTCGGTAGAGCCAGAAAGAGACATGCGGACCGTTCTTACCCTCGTCGCCAAGGATTTCGACGCGCTTCAGGAATGCCTGCCGCTGGCGCTGGAGGCCGTGGCGGGCGCCGGCTCGCCGATCGAGGACACCGACATCCTGGGCGCCGGCGCGGCGGACATCTTCTTCGAGCACGACGATCCGATCATCGCCCGCGCCAAGGCCGAGGACATGCTGGAGCGCAGTCCGGTCGACGTCTGCGTGCAGCTGGCCGAGCATCGCCGCAAGAAGCTGCTGATCGCCGACATGGACTCCACCATCGTCGGCGTCGAGTGCCTGGACGAGCTGGCCGACTTCGCCGGCGTCAAGCGCGAGGTCTCGCAGATCACCGAGCGGGCCATGCGCGGCGAGCTGGCGTTCGAGGACGCGCTGCGCGAGCGGGTGCGGATGATCGCCGGCGTCACGCTGGAGGACATGCAGCGCTGCTACGACGAGCGGGTGAAGCTCAATCCGGGCGCCAGGACGCTGGTGGCGACGATGGCGGCGGCGGGCGCCCGCTGCGTGCTGGTTTCCGGCGGGTTCGACTTCTTCACCAGCCGCGTCGCGCAGGCGGCCGGCTTCCACTCGCACTGGGGCAACAAGCTGATCGACGACGGCGAGGCGCTGACCGGGCGGGTGGTCGAGCCGATCCTCGGGCGTGACGCCAAGCTGAATGCGCTCAGGGCCGAAGCTATCGGTTTCGGCTGCTCGATGGCCGAGACCCTGGCGGTCGGCGACGGCGCCAACGACGTCGACATGGTGACGGCCGCCGGCCTCGGCGTCGCCTACCGCGCCAAGCCGGTGCTGAGCCGACCAGGCCGACGCGCGGCTGGACCACACCGACCTCACGAGCCTGCTGTACTTCCAGGGCTACGGCGCCGATCGCTTCGTTACCGCCTGAGACGCTAGTTGACTTGTCCGCAAGCGCCGACGCCCGCTAAGCGCCAGTCATGGTCTTCCCACGCCGCATCCGAGCTGTCGTCTTCGACATGGACGGCCTGCTCGTCGACACCGAGGCGCTGATCCGCGACTCTACGTCGAGCTGGCCGAAGCCCGCGGCGTCAGCATGCCCGAGCACGTCTTCCACCGCATGGTCGGCCTGCCGAACGAGGCGAGCGATGCGGTGGCGCGGGCGCACTTCGGGCCGGACTTTCCGCTCGAGGCGCTGCACGCCGACGTCACGGCGCGGCTGCATGCGGCCTGCGAGGTCGGCGTGGCGCTGAAGGCCGGCGTGGTCGAGCTGCTGGACCATCTCGATGCAGCCGAAGTCCCCCGCGCCATCGCCACCTCGTCCAGTCACGCGAGCGTCAAGCGCACGCTGGGGCCGAGCGGCATCCTGCCGAGGTTCGACGCGGTGGTGGCGGCCGGCGACTATGCGCGCGGCAAGCCGAACCCCGATCCGTTCCTCACCGCCGCGGCCCGCCTCGGCATTGCGCCCGAGCACTGCCTGGCGCTGGAGGACAGCCACAACGGCGTGCGCGCCGCCCACGCCGCCGGCATGATGACGGTGATGGTGCCGGACCTGCTCCAGGCCACCGACGAGATGCGCGAGAAGTGCCTCGCCATCGCCGAGAGCCTGCACCACGTGCGCGAGATGATCGCTTCACCTCTCCCACAGGGAGAGGGAGGGGCCCACGAGGCCCGCCGGGCCGACGTGGGAAGGTGAGGGGCTACGCGGCCGGCCGCCGATCCCCTCATCCTCCCAACCGCTTCGCGGTCGGGCCCCTCCTTCTCCCTGTGGGAGAAGGGTCAGACCCGCCGTGGCGGGACCACGTCCTTGAAGTCGGCGAAGCCCTTCCAGGCCGGCTCGACCGGCGCCGTTTCCGGACGGGGCGCGTACATCGAGGCCTCGACCAGCTCCAGGTGCGGGATGTAACGCGGGCAGTTCGGAAAGATGTCGGTCGGCGTCAGCCGGACCAGCGCCTGGGCGCCGGCGAAGTCGGCGATGCGCGGATCATCGAAATCGACCGCGGCGCGGCCGTTGATCCTCAGCCGCCCGGGCTTCTCGCCGATCTTCAGGAACAAGAGGCCGACCTGCGGATTGACGGCGATGTTGCCGAGGCTGCGGAACATGCCGTTGCCGTCGTAGTCGGGCCAGATCAGCTCGTCCGGCGCGGCGATCCGCACGAAGCCCGGCAGGCCGCCCTTGAACGAGCAGTCGGGCCTGCCCTCGGCGTCGGCGGTGGCCAGGAAGAAGAAGCTGGCGCCCTCGACAAACGCCTTGTCCGCCTCGTTGAAGCGCTCGCGCCGCAGCTTCTCGTCCAGCCGGTCGGCCAGCGCCCGGCTGGCGAAGCGGTCCTGCAGGGCGCGGCTCCCGTCGTGATACATCGTCGTTCTCCGTCGCCCTCGTGCTTGTAATGCCGGGGCCGGGCGCGGATATGAGGCCCGATGAACGCCCCCGTCCAGCCGGACAAAGACCGGATCCTCGCCGTCCTCGACAAGGTCATCGACCCGAAGAGCGGCCGCGGCCTCGTCGCCGCCGGCCTCGTGCAGGGGCTGATGGTCGGCGAGGGCCGGGCGGGCTTCATGCTGGAGGTGCCGGCGGAGGATGCGGCCCAGTACGCCTATGTGCGCGACGCCGCCGAGAAGGCGCTGAAGGCGGTCCCCGGCGTCGAGAAGGCGCAGGTGGTGCTGACGGCGGCGGCGCGGGCCGGCGCCACGCGGGTCCGCAAGAGCGCCAGGGTGCCGGACGATCCGCGCACCGACCCGGCCGGCAAGCCGCCGCCGACCGCGTTCGAGCACGTCAAGCGCGTCATCGCCGTGGTCAGCGGCAAGGGCGGGGTCGGCAAGTCGACCGTCGCGGTGAACCTCGCCTGCGCTTTCGCGGCGCTCGGCCTGCGCACCGGCCTCTTGGACTGCGACGTCTACGGCCCCTCGGTGCCGCGCATGATGGGGCTCGACGACGAGCCGGTGTTCGAGGACGGCAAGCTGACGCCGCTCTCCGCGCACGGCCTCAGGCTGATGTCGATCGGCTTCATCGTCGACGAGGGCCGGGCGATGATCTGGCGCGGACCGATGGTGACCTCCGCCGTGCGCCAGATGATCAAGGACGTGCGCTGGGGCTCAGCCGGCGACGAGCTCGACATGCTGGTCGTCGACATGCCGCCCGGCACCGGCGACATCCAGCTGACCCTGTTCCACGACTTCAAGATCGACGGCGCGGTGATCGTCTCGACGCCGCAGGAGATCGCCCTGATCGACGCCCGCCGCGCCGCGGCCATGCTGCAGAAGCTGGGCACGCCGGTGCTGGGCGTGATCGAGAACATGGCCTACTTCCCCGATCCCTCGACCGGCGCGCGGATCCCGATCTTCGGCGAGGGCGGGGCCAGAGCCGAGGCGACCAAGCTGCGCGTGCCGCTGCTGGCGGAGATCCCGATCGACATCGCGCTGCGCCAGGGCGGCGACGAGGGCATGCCGCTGGTGGTCAGCCAGCCGGACGGCGCGGTTGCGCGGGCGTTCGTCGGCGCCGCGAAGATCCTCGCCGACTGAGCTACTCGGCCGCCGCCGGGGCCTCTTCGGCGACGCCGCCGGCGATCGACTCTTCGGCGGCGGCAAGGTCGAGCTGGGCGAGCGCCTCGCGGATCTCGCCGTGGCGCTGGGAGTCGAGCTTGTAGCCGAACAGCATCGCCCCGCCGAACCAGACCAGGATGATCGGCGCGAAGAGGTAGCACATCTCCAGGCCGAAGATGGCGTGGCCGGTGTTCACAGCGCCCTCGGCGCCGTTGTAGCCGACGAAGGCCAGCACCGGGAAAACGATCAGCACGGTGATGCTCTGCGCCAACCTTCGAGGTGGTGGTGACCATCGAGTAGAGCAGGCTGGTCAGGTCCTGCCGCTGCTCGAGCCGCACCTCGTCGCACACGTCGGCCACCATGGCGCGCACCAGCGGCAGGAAGGCGCTGGCGCAGAACCCCACCGACATCATGCCGGCGATGGTCGGCAGGTCATCCGTCCAGGTGTAGGGCGCATGGACGCGCGGGATCGCCATCAGGATGGTCTGGGTGATCGAGTAGAAGACGCAGGCGATCTGCACCGTGCGGTGCTTGCCGAGCCGCTGCGCCACCGTGCGGCCCCAGAACAGCGCGCCAGCGATGCCGGCGCCGCCGTAGAAGATCAGCAGGAAGCTGACGTCCTGGATCGTGAAGCCCTTGGCGTCGTGGAAATAGTAGACGTAGAGCGGCCCGGTGGTGCCGGGGCCGAGCGTCAGCAGCAGGTCGGCGAGGATCAGCCGCCACATCGAGGGCCGGGCGATGGCCTTGCGGTAGTCCGCCAGCTTGAAGACTGGCCGGTGCGTCCCCGGCGCGATCTTCTCGGGCGTGAACACCGTGCAGATGAAGAGCGCGATCGGCAGGGCGACGAGCACCACGGTGGCCAGGATCGGCATGCTGGCCTTCAGTCCGGCGGAGATCTTGCCGTCGGTGAGCTTCGGCAGCGCCAGGATGATGGTGGTGGCGATCACCGACATGCCGGTGGTCCAGGCGTAGAGCCGGGCGCGGTCGTCGTAGGTCTTGGCGAGCACCGCCGACCAGGCGGCCTGGCCCAGCGTCACCATCGAGAGCCCGGCGTAACTCACCACCAGCCAGCCGATCAGGTAGAGCTGGGTGATCGGCCCGGTGGGCATCAGCACCTTGTAGACGCCGACCATCACGATCGGCACGCCCAGCACCAGCCACGGCCGGTAGCGGCCGATCGGCGTCTTGGTGCGGTCCATGACGAGGGCGACCAGCGGATCGAAGAAGACGTCGATCACCCGCACGATGGTGATGGCGAAGCCGACCAGCAGGAAGGCCTGCGCCGCGCCCGGCTTGAGGCCGTTGATCCCCAGGCTGACCACGTGGCGGGGCAGGTAGACGCCGTAGAGCAGCAGCATCACCGCCACCGGCATGCCCATGGTCCCGAAAGCGAAGACGGTGGGCAGCGGAACCCTGGAGGATGTTCCTGGGGACGAGCCGGCCGGTGTGGTCGACATGATCGATCCTCCCAGATCGGCGGACGCCTTCGGCGCTCCGGATTTGGCGAGGATTAGAACACGGGTTCAGGCCGAGCGCACGCCCGCTGAGCGAGTCGTCCGGCCTGGCTCTACTCGGCGGCGGCGACCGTCTCCGGCGGCGTTTCGAGCGGCCCGACCAGCAATTCCTCGGCCGCGGCGAGGTCCAGCTCGCCGAGCGCCTGGCGGATCTCCGCATGGCGCTTGGCGTCGAGCTTGTAGCCGAAGAACATCGCCCCGCCGAACCAGACCAGGATGATCGGCGCGAAGAGGTAGCACATCTCCAGGCCGAAGATGGCCCCCTTGGTGTTCACCGCGCCTTCCGCCCCGTTGTAGCCGACCGCCGCCAGGATCGGGAAGACGATCAGCACGGTGATGCTGGCGCCGACCTTGGTCGTGGTGGTCACCATCGAGAAGAGCAGCGAGGTGAGATCCTGCTTGACCTCCAGCTTCACCTCGTCGGCGACGTCGGCGATCATCGAGCGGACCAGCAGCAGGAAGGCGCTGGCGCAGAAGCCGACCGAGAACATGCCGAGGATGGTCGGGATCGACTGCCCGAAGGTGTAGTGCGGCCAGACGCGGGGCAGCGCCATCAGGATGGCCTGGGTGATCGAGTAGGCCACGCAGGCGATCTGCACGGTGCGGTGCTTGCCGAAGCGGCCCGACACCCGGCCCCAGAACGGCGCGCCGAGGATGCCGGCGCCGATGTAGGAGATCAGCAGCAGGCCGACGTCGGGCACCGTGAAGCCCTTGGCGTCGTGGAAGTAGTAGACGTAGAGCGGCCCGGTGGTGCCCGGCCCCAGCGTCAGCGCCAGGTCGGCCAGGATCAGCCGCAGCATCGAGGGGCGACCCAGCGCCCGGAAGTAGTCGAGCGGGGTGAACGCGGGCCGCTTCGGGATCGCCTGCACCCGCTCGGGCGTCAGGCCCGTGCAGATGGCCAGCGCGATCGGGAAGGCGACGATGAGGATGAGGCCGAGCGTCGGCATGCTCGACTTCACGCCCGCGGCGAGCTTGCCGTGGGTCACCAGCGGCAGGCAGAGGATCGCCACCGAGCCCATGACGCCCATCGCCTGCTGAATTGCGAACACGCGCGAGCGGTCGTCGTAGGTCTTGGCGAGCACCGCCGACCAGGCGGCGAGCCCGAGCGTGATCATCGAGAGGCCGGCGTAGGTCAGCACCAGCCAGCCGACCAGATAGAAGAACGTCACGTGCCCGGTGGGCATCAGCAGCTGGTAGATGCCGAGCATCACCAGCGGCGCGCCGGCGAGCACCCAGGGCCGGTAGCGGCCCACCGGCGTCTTCGTCCAGTCCATCGCCAGCGCCACCAGCGGGTCGAAGACGATGTCGATGATGCGCGTCAGCGTGATCGCGGCAGCCACCGCCAGGAAGGCGGCCTTGGCGCCCGGCTTGAAGTCGCCGATCCCGAGGCTGACGTAGTGCCGGGGCAGGTAGACCCCGAAGATGATCAGCATCGCCGCGAGCGGAACGCCCAGCGTGCCGAAGCTGAGGATGTTGTGAAGCGGGACCCTCGGCGCAGTCGCGGCCGGCTGGGAAGCTGAAGACAATGGCGAACCTCCGAAATCGACTGTGGGCGCCTGTGGCGCTCCAAATTATCGGAGGATTAAATCACGGCGCTCAGGCCCGCGCACGCCGACAAAATCGCCGCCTCACTCCGCCGGCGTCGGCGCAGACCACATTGCCGCCCAGGCCCTCCAGCACGGCGGCGGGATCGATCGCCACCCGTTCGCGCTCATCCAGCGCCGCGCGGATCTCGGCGTGCGCCTTCTGGTCGAGCTTGTAGCCGAGGTAGCAGGCGCCCCCGAGCATCACGAAGAAGATCGGGCCCAGGATGTAGACGAGCTCGAGATTGTGGATCGCCGCCGGCGTGTTGTGGGCGCCTTCCTTGGCCTGGTAGCCGACCGCGCCGAGGATGGTGAAGGTGAAGGTGATGGCGAGCGCGCCGGCGATCTTCTCGACGCTGGTCATCATCGCAAAGAGCAGGCCCTGCCGGTGCTTGCCCTTCGCCAGGCGGATGGCGTCGCCGGCGTCGGCGCACATCGCCCGTCCCAGCAACTGGAAGCCGGCGGCGAGGAACCCGAGGGTGAACATCAGGATCCCGGCCGGAACGAGCGCGCCTCTCGGCATCAGCGCAATCAGGATCAGGCCCAGCGAATAGCCGGTCGAGGCGACCATCAGCGTGCGGTGCTTGCCGAGCCGCGTCGCCAGCCACGAGAGCGCCGGCGGCGCCGAACACGCCGGCGACGATGTAGAGGCCCAAGCAGCGCCGTGGAGACCTGGAACGAGAAGCCGCGCGAGTCGTGGAAATAGAAGAGGTACATCGCGCTCATCCAGCCCGGCCCCATGGTCAGGCAGAAGGCGGCGGCCACGATGCGGCGCATCTCGGGCCAGGAGATCATCTCCCAGTAGTCGCGCAGGGTGACCTTCTCGGTCGAGTGCTCGGCGACGATCCGCTCGGGCGTGAAGAGGCTGGCCACGCCGATGCCGAGCGGCGTCACGATGACGATGAACCAGCCCATCACCTGCACGGCGGTCACCGCGTCCTTGCTGAACAGCAGCGCGACGACGAGGACGGCGGTCGCCGCCGATGGTGCGACCACCTGGATGGTGCCGAACACCCGCGAGCGGTCGTGGTAGGCCGAGGCGACCACCGACGCCCAGGAGGCGTGCGCCAGGGCGACCACCGAGGTCCCGAGGTAGTAGATGAAGAGCCAGATGATCAGGTAGATCAGCGGCACGCCGGTCGGCGCCAGGAACAGCATGTAGACCGGTATTCCGAGCAGCGGCGCGCCGGCGAGCAGCCAGACGCGATAGCGCCCGATCCGCGTCCTGGTGTGGTCCATGACCACGCCGATCACCGGGTCGAAGCACATGTCGACGATGCGCACGATCCCGAACGCCGCGCCCACCGCCGCGAGGCTCAGCCCGATGTGGCTGGCGTAGTAGCGCGGCAGGTAGACGGACAGGGCCACCGCCAGCGCGCCGACCGGCAACCCCGGCAACGCGAAGGCGAACAGCCGCGTCCAGCTGATGCTGTGGGGGGCGCCGGCGGCGGGAACTGCGGGGGAAGTCACGGGAAGGCGAGTCCTCGTTGCGGAGTGGGACGCGCTTCTAGGCGGGCGCTTGGGCGCAAGGGAAGCCCGCCCCGCCGGCCCGCGCAAGGGGATTTGTGACGCACGATCAGTTGGCTACTGGAGGTCGCGCAGGAGCTCCGGCAAGTCCCGTGCGCCGTGCACGATGCGGACGATCGTCGGCGGTCGAGTGCTGGCGTCGTAGGCCACGATGTATGGGAACCCGCGCACCAGCGCGAAGCGGAAGGGGTCGGCGCGCCAGTTCCGGCCGGCGCGTCCCTGCCATCGGATGATCACCTAGGAGGCGGCCAAGCGCCCGCACGGCCTGCCGCAAACGCCGCGCGGCTCGCGGACTATCTTCCGCAATCCAGCGGGCGGCCGCGGAGAGATCCTCCTTGGCGTCGACGGTCAGGCGCGCCGGGGAGGCTATGTTTTCGCCCTTTTGGACCGCTCGACTTCGTCGATGACCCGATCCATCTCAACCAGGGCGTCTTCGAGCTCGACATAGCCCTCTCGCTCGGACCGTGCGACGGCGTCGTCCAGCGTCTTGGTGAAGGCGCGGCGGCGTTCCTCGGCTTCCTGCAGCATCCGCAGGCCCTGGCGCACCACCTCGCTGACGTTGTTGTAGCGGCCCTCTTTGACGACCTCGCGGGCGAAGGCCTCCAGCTCAGGCGTCAGGTGGACGTTCGTGCCCATCGCGACCTCGTATCAATCCTTGATACAAGGTGGGCCGCTTCGAGGACGGGCGCAAGACGGCGGCGCCCTGCGTCAGGCTGTCTCGGTCATGCGGCGGAAGAACTTCTGGGTCTGCTCGCCGCCGTTCGTGTAGGCCTGCTGGCCGGCCGGATCGGCGATCTTGGTCCAGTTGTCGCGCACCTCCTCGACCGAGAGGCCGCCCTCGCCGAGATAGACGCCTTCGGTCTCGTAGAGCCGGGCCATCGCGAACGCGCCGCCGCCGGCGGTGAGGATCGCGCCGGTCGGCGCCTCTTCGGAGCAGAGGTAGACCACGCCGGGCGTCACATGGTCGGGGCTCAGCCGCGCGCCCATCTGCTCGGGGATGATGCCCTCGGTCATCCGCGTGTAGGCCACCGGCGAGATGGCGTTGACGTGGATGTTGTTCTTCGCGCCTTCCAGCTTCAGCGAGTTCATGAAGCCCACCAGCGCCAGCTTGGCGGCGCCGTAGTTGGTCTGGCCGAAGTTGCCGTAGAGCCCGGTGGACGAGGTGGTGACGACGATCCGCCCGTAGTTCTGCTCGCGCATGATCTCCCAGAGCGCCTTGACCGGCTTCACGGTGCCCATCAGGTGGACGTTCAGCACGAACTCGAAGTCGGCGATCTCCATCTTCGTGAACGACTTGTCGCGCAGCACCCCGGCGTTGGCGACCAGGACATCGACGCGGCCCCAGGCGTCCATGGCCTGCTTCACCATGTTGGCGACGCCGGCGTCGTCGGTGACCGACGAGCCGTTGGCGAGCGCCACGCCGCCGGCCGCCTTGATCTCCTCGACCACCTTGGCCGCGGCTTCCGACGAGCCGCCGGAGCCGTCGACCGCGCCGCCGAGGTCGTTGACCACCACCTTCGCGCCGCGCCGGGCGAGCTCAAGCGCGTGCTGACGGCCGAGCCCGCCGCCCGCGCCGGTCACGATCGCCACCTTGCCGTCGAAACGGATGTCAGCCATGGCCCTCAGCTCCTAACTCGAAGTGGCCGGCCTTGTGCGCGGCGCACCGGGGAGCGTCAAGCGGTCGGCTTCTCGAACTTCACCAGCACGCGCTGGCCGATCAGGAAGGGCGCGCCGTCGGCGCTGACCACCACCTCGACCACGCGGTCGTCGGTGCGCTGCGAGGGATCGTCGGACTGCAGCTTGCGCTGGCCGAACACCGGGGCGATGCGCAGCACCTGGCCCGGGTAGCTCTTCGACTGGTCGGCCTCGGCCACCAGCTGCACCTTCTCGCCGACCTGGACGAACGGCTGGGCGGCCTCCGACACCTCGGCGCGCACGATCCGCCGCCCGACCGGCTCCAGGTCGAACATCGCGGTGACGTTCAGCGTCGAGGCGCCGACGCCGGGGTTGGCGTAGCGGCGCACGATCTTGCCGTCGATCGGGGCGCGGATGATGGTCTGCTCCAGCGCGAACCTCGCCTGCGCGAGCTGGGTCTCGGCCACCCCCACCGCCGCGTGCTCGGCCTCCAGCGTGGCGTCGGCGTTGCGCACCTGGTCGCCGGCCTGGTCGACCGACTGGCTGGAGACGAACCGCGAGGCGGCGAGCGGCTTCAGCCGCGCCACCTCGCGCTGGGCGGCGGCGAGCTGGGAGCCGGTCAGCGCGGTGGCGGCCCTGGCCTGGGCGAGCGTCGCCTCGGCGGTCTGCGACCGCCAGACGCGGCGCGTCGTCCTCCTGGCGGGCGAGGATCTGGCCCTTCCTCACCGTGTCGCCTTCCTGGACGTAGACGGCGCTGACCACGCCCGGCGCGCGGGCGGCCACCTGGATGATGCCGCCCTCGACGTCGGCCTTGCCGTCGGCGATGGCGGAGTAGGGCGTCGCCGCGGGGGCGACCGCGGCCGCCTTGGCCTGCTGGTCGCCGCGCTGGCAGCCGGCGGCGCCGAGCGCGAGCGCGAGGGCGAGGGCGGGGAGGAGGCGCGGGGCGCTCACGATGGCACGGGCTCCAGCACGGGCGCAGGCTTGGCCCGGATCAAGGGTTCGTCGGAAAGCACGCGGCCGTCCTCCAGCCTGACCAGGCGGTCGGCGAAGGCTTCCAGCCGCGGGTCGTGGGTGACGCAGATCACCGCCGCGCCGTGCTCGGTCGCCGCGCGGCGCAGCATGCGCACCACCATCTGGCCGCTCTCGCCGTCGAGCGCGGAGGTCGGCTCGTCGGCGAAGACCAGGTCGGGCTGCTTGGCGAGCGCCCGGGCGATGGCGACGCGCTGCTTCTCGCCGCCGGAGAGCTCCGAGGGCCGCTGGCGCATGCGCGGCGCCAGGCCCACCTCGGTCAGCGCCTCGATCGCCCGCTCCCGGGCGGCGCGGCGGCTCATGCCCTTGTAGCGCAGCACCGTCGCCACCTGGTCGAAGGCGGTCAGCGCCGGGAAGAGGTTGAAGCCCTGGAAGATGAAGCCGCAGTGGTCGAGCCGGAAGCGGTCGATGCGGCTGGCCCGCCGGCTCCAGAGGTCGGCGCCCAGCGCCGAGACCTTGCCTTCGTCCGGCCGCATCAGGCCCGAGAGCGCCGCGATCAGCGTCGACTTGCCCGAGCCCGACGGGCCCATGACCATCGTCACTTCGCCGGGCCGCGCCTCGAAGTCGACCTCGCGCAGCACCGTCACGTGGCTGCGGCCGGTCTTGAACCGTTTGGTCAGGCCCTCGGCGAGGAGGCCGTGCGGTTGCAGCGAGCGGCTCATCGCAACAGGTCCGCCGGCTGGCTCTTCTTCAGGATGCCCATCGCCATCGCGCCCGACGCGACCGCCAGCACCAGCAGCATGCCGCAGGTCCAGGCCATGGTCGGGATGCGCAGCACGATCGGCAGGCCGATGCCGCGCCCGAGCGCCGAGATGACGACGGTGAGCAGCAGCGCCGCCCCGAGGCCCGCCACCCCGACCCAGAACGACAGCTCCATCACGATCAGCCTGAGCGAGCGCATCGAGATGCCCAGCGCGCGCAGCGAGGCGAACTCGCGGATGTTGGAGAGGATGGCGCCGCGCAGCGTCTGCGAGGTCACGCCGATGCCGATCAGGATGGCGAGGAAGACGGCGAAGCCGAGCAGCAGCCCGATGATCTGCTGGCCCATCACCGCCTGTTCGTTGGCCTGGTCGAACTGCTTCAGGGTCTGGGCCGAGTAGGCGCCGTGGGCCATGGCGTTCAGCTGGTCGCGGACGATGTCGGCGCGCTTCGAGTCGCGGATCTTCACCATCAGCGGGCCGATCCTGAGGCCCTCCTGGTCCATGCCCATCAGCCGCACGGTTTCGCGCGAGGTGATGACGACCGGCTGCTCGGGACTCTGGTAGCCGTGCAGCACGGCGCGGATCCAGACCGTGTGGCCGTTCATCTCCGCCTTGTCGCCGAGCTGGACGCCGAGCGGGACGAGGTTGCTGGCGTCGATGGCGATCGCGCCGGGCTCCATCAGCGCCTCTCGCGCCTGCTCGGTGAGGTCGGTCGGTATCGTCACCGAGCCTGGCGTCGTATCGATCGAGAAGATCTGCACGAAGCGCTGCACCTGCTTGCCGCCCGGCTTCGGCGTGTTGACGAACTGCGCGCCGTCGCCGCCGAGCTCCTCGACGTCCACCACCTCGGGGTGCATGTAGATCAGCGGCTTCACCCGCGCCGGCAGGCTGGCGTTGCTGTTGACCAGGCTCTTCACGTTGGCGGGCAGGATGATCAGGTCGGCCCGGGAGCGTTTCCCAGGTGTGGAACTCGGTGTGGATGATGCCGGCGAACATGCCGGAGAAGGCCATCACCATCATGCCGCAGAAGGCGAGGGCGATGACGGCGGCCAGATAACGCCGCCACTCGTAGATCAGGGTGGCCAAAGCTAGAGACATCGTCCCCTCGCGCGGGCCGTGTCTTAGGTTCGCCGCGCGAGGCGAGCCAATTAATTCGGGGTAAGGCCGAAGGCTGCGCGGAAGAAGGCGACGTTGGCGGCGCGGGCGGCTGCGGCCGCCTCGGGGTGGAACGCCATCGTCACCGGGCCGCCCTTGCCCTTGTGGGCGAAGGGATCGACGATCTCTTTGGTCTCGCCCTGGCGGTCGAACGCGTGGCCGGCGCCCTTGTGGGTGATGCCGCGAATCAGCGAGCGCGAGGCCGGCGGCAGGCGCGCCAGCAGCTGCTCGAGCCCATCCGGATCGTCGTACGTGTCCGCGTCGCCCGCCTGGATCAGGATCGGCTCGCCGGTCAGCGCGTCGAGCGAGAAGCCGGGCACGACCCCATAGGCCCAGCAGACCGGATAGAGCGCCGCGTGGGCGACGAACGGCGGCGCGGCCGCGCCCAGTTGCTCGCGCCAGCGCCGCGTCGCGGTCAGCAGCGAGACGACGCCGCCCCACGAGAAGCCGAGGACGCCGATCCGGCCTGCATCGATTTCCGGCTGGCGCGCCATGAACGCCGCCGCGGCGAAGGCGTCGGGCAGGGTCTCCGGCACGGCGCGCGGCCGGGCCGCCGCGCCGCGGCCGACGCCGCGCGCCGCCCACATGTCGATCTCGAAGGTGGCGATCCCGGCCGCGTTCAGCGCCTGCGCGTGGAACTCGCCGCGCCCGTCGACGCCGTCGGAGCCGTGGCAGATCAAGACGGCCGGGGCCGGCGCGCCCGCCTGCGGCGTTGACGAGCTTGCCCGCCACGCTCAGCGGCGGATCGGCCGCCGTGGCGAACGCCGCGTACGAGGTGCGGAACGCCGCCGCGTCGGCGCTCATGGGGCGAAGCTCGAGCGCGCCTTCACGCCCCAGTGGCCGTTCTCGCAGGTGACCACGTAGATCGAATCGAACGCGCCCAGCTCGCTGCCGTCCTTGCGGTAGCGCACGAAGCGGGTGTCGATGTGCACCTTGTCGTCGCCGGCGTGGATCACCTCGCGCCTGGCCCAGGCCGAGTGATCCCATTCGCTGAGCGCGCCGCGGCCGAACATCTGCGGCTGGTGGTAGTCCGCGTCGATGATCGCCAGCGTGTTGGAGGCCAGCCGCACGCTCGGGAAGTTGAAGGTCTTCTGCCACGCGGCGATGTCGCGGGCGTTGAAGGCGGCCATGAAGTCGTCCAGGCACTGCATGGCGGCGGCGACGGACTGGGCGTTGAGGGGCATCGGCGGGCTCGCGAACTCAGGATTGACGGCGCGCATTGATGGCCGCTGGCGATGCGCGCGTGAAGCTGGGAAATCGCGCCGCAGATGGCGTGACATCGACATTCGTTGAATCACGCCCGTGGCCCACGACGGCGTTCCCCTCCCCCTTGCGGGGAGGGGTCAGGGGTGGGGGCGCCAGCGTCTGCGGCGGCCACTATGGCCTTGACCGTCGCCTCCGTCGCTGCAATCGCCTGCGAGTTCGTGAAGCGAACGACGCGATAGCCGCGACTCGCGAGCCAGGCGTCGCGCTCGTTGTCACGCGCCGCGACCGCATCGATGTCATGCACCCCGCCGTCGACCTCGACGATCAGCCGTGATCGATGGCAGACAAAGTCGACCACAAAGCGCCCCATCGGCGCCTGGCGTCGGAAGTGAAAACCCTCCAGCGCCCGAAGCGCCTTCCACGGTTGCCTCTCAGCGAATGTCAGATCGCGCCTAAGCCGCCGCGCAGTCCAATCGGCGCGCTCGTTCGTGTGGATCGCTCCCGGCGTTCGAGCTGGCACCCCCACCCCCAACCCCTCCCCGCAAGGGGGAGGGGAGTCGAGGCTACGCCCGCCGATACCACTCTTCCATAGGGCAGGATCCTTGCGCCCGAAGGTGAGGGAGCGATTGCGCGAGCTCGCCCGAACGCGCCCCAGCGCCGCGTTCCGGTCCGCGCCGTGGACGCCGGCGCCGGGCGGTCCTAGACTTTGCCGATGTTCGGGAAGGCTCTCGCCGTGGGCGGCGCGGCGCTGCTGCTGCTCAGCGCTGGAGCGGCGCAAGCCGACGAAGGCATGTGGCCCTTCGACGAGGCGCCGGTGGCGCGCGTCAAGGACGCGCTGGGCGTGACGCTGGACGCCCATTGGCTGGATCACCTGCGCGATGCGTCGGTGCGGCTCACCAACGGCTGCTCGGCCTCGATCGTCTCGCGCGGCGGCCTGGTGCTCACCAACCAGCACTGCATCGTGGGCTGCGCCGAGCAGCTGTCGCCGGCCGATAGGGACTATGTCGCCGACGGCTTCGTCGCCGGCGGCCCGACCGAAGAGCGCACCTGCCCTGACGTGCAGGCCGAGGTGCTGGTCGGGATCTCGGATGTCACCGCGCCGATCTTCGCGGCCGGGGCCGGCAAGATCGGCGAGGAGTTCGCCCTGGCCCGCCAGACCGCCGTCGCCAACGCCGAGCGCGATGCCTGCGCCGGCGACCCGCGCTTCCGCTGCCAGGTGATCAGCTTCTACCAGGGCGGCCAGTTCAAGGTTTACAAGTACCGCCGCTACGCCGACGTGCGGCTGGTGTTCGCGCCGGAGCTGGACGCGGCCTGGTTCGGCGGCGACCCCGACAACTTCAACTTCCCGCGCTTCGACCTCGATTGCGCTTTCCTGCGGCTCTACGAAAACGGCAAGCCGGCCGCGACCCCCAACTTCCTCGCCTGGTCCAGCGCCGCGCCGCAGGCCGGCGAGCCGGTGTTCGTCTCCGGCAATCCGGGCCTGACCGAGCGCCGACTGACGGTGGCCCAGCTCGAGGCGCTGCGCGATGTCTCCCTGCCGCTGCTGACGGTGGAAATGGCCGAGCTGCGCGGCCGGCTGGTCGAGCTCGGCGAGCAGGGACCGGCGACGCGCCGCATGGTGGCGAGCGCGCTCTTCGAGACCGAGAACACCCAGAAGGTGCTGCAGGGACGGCTGAACGCGCTGCGCGACCCGGCTTTCATGGCGGCGCGCGAGAAGGACGAAACCGACCTGAAGGCCAGGCTCGCCGCCGATCCGAAGCTCGCCGCCGACATCGGCGATCCGTGGAGCCAGATCGCCGCCGCCGAGCTGGTCTACGCACGCCAGTTCGTGGTCTGGCACGAGCTGGAGGCCGGCGCCGGCGGCGGCTCGGACCTCTACCGCTACGCCCGCGAGCTGGTGCGGGCCGCCGCCGAGCGGGTCAAGCCGACCGGTCAGCGGCTGCCCGAGTACGCCGACTCGCGGCTGGCGCTCGACGAGAAGCTGCTGGTCGATCCCGAGCCGGTGCAGCCGGTGCTGGAGAAGCTGCGCCTGGAGTTCTGGCTCTCCCACGCCCGCGAGCAGCTGGGCGCCGACACGCCGGCGGTGACCATGCTCTTGGGAACCGAGAGCCCCGAGGGGCTGGCCGAGCGGCTGGTCGCCGGCTCGAAGCTCGGCGACGCGGCGCTGCGCAAGGCGCTCTGGGACGGCGGCATGGCCGCCGTGGCGGCCTCGGACGATCCGATGATCCAGTTCGTGCTGCGCACCGACCCGCTGTCGCGCGCCGCGCGCCAGGTCTGGGAAGAGGAGGTCGAGGCGCAGGTCCAGGACGGCGGCGAGCGCATCGCCCGCGTCCGCTACAGCTTCGAAGGCGCCGGCCTCTATCCGGACGCCAACTTCTCGCTGCGGCTCAGCTACGGAAAGGTCGCCGGCTGGACCGACCAGGGCCAGCAGACGACGCCGTTCACCACCTTCGCCGGCCTCTTCCAGCGCGCCACCGGCGCGCCGCCCTACCGCCTGCCGGGCCGCTGGGCGGCGGACGCCCAGAAACTCGATCCCGCCACGGTGCTCGACTTCGCCACCACCAACGACATCACCGGCGGCAGCTCCGGCTCGCCGGTGGTGAACGCCAGGGGCCAGATCGTCGGCACGGCGTTCGAACTCGAACATCCACGGCATCGCCGGCGACTTCACCTACGACGCGGCGCTGAACCGCACGATCGCCGTCTCCACCGTCGCCATCAGCGAGGCCCTGCAGAAGGTCTACGGCGACGCCGCGCTGGCCCGCGAGCTGAGCCAGCAGTAGCGGCGCGGGCGGCCGGCCGGCGGGCGGGCGAGCAGCAGCACGCCCGCACGGACGCACCGACGGCTATGCGCCAACAGCGGACGCTGGCTTCTTTCCCGACAGCGGACGTCCCAAGTGCCAGGCCCGAGTTTCCGCCGCGGACGCCAACGCGGTCCTTCCAGTCCGTGTTGGTCGCAAACTGGGGTGAACGCCTGATCACCTTTGCCGCTATCGGCGTCATCCTCGACGGGATGGCTCCGCACCTGCGGCAGGGACCCACTGCGCCCAAGACCCAGGCGCTCGAAATTCCCTGGGCGGTCAACCGAGGGAGTGAACGATGAGCGACAAGCCGATCATCATTACCGGTCACGTCAGGGGCGTGTCGGCCACCGACGCGGCGCGACTGACCGTCGTCGCCCTGCGCGGCGACACGATCGTCGCCCGCGCCGGACTTCGCGCCAACGGCCACTATCGCCTGACCGCGCCGCACAAGGCCGCGCGCGAGGAAAGCGCCTACGCCCTGCAGGTGGCCGCGGTCCCGACCACGGCCCTGGCCCACGTGGACAAGGTGCCTGGCCTGCCGCGCGTGAGCCTCAGCAGCGAGAGCCTGCGCGAGGAAGAAGTCGAGGCGCCGTCGCTGTCGCTGTCCGAGGAGATCCTCAGCGGCTGGGAGATATTCTGGCCCGAGTGGTGCGTAAGCGGCACGGTGGTGGGGCCGACAGGATGCCCGGCCCCCGGAGCGGCGGTCACCGTCTATACCGTGAGCTGGACCAGCGGCGGCTATGTGGAGACCGCGCAGGCGACGGTGACCACCGGACCGGACGGCTCGTTCACCCTGTGCTTCCCGTGGTGGGATTTCGGGTACTGCTGGCCGTGCGAGCCGTTCTGGTGGCTGTGCTGGCCGTGGTGGTGGGAAGAAGACATCCTGCACGTGATCTCGGCGCTGGAGACCCGCGCGGCGAAGGGCCAGGTGGCCGTATTCCAGCCCGACGCGAAATCCCTCATGCGCGGCCAGGGCTTCCCGACCGCGCGCGTTGGCCCGGCGACGCCCGACCCGGCGCGCGCCGCGCTGATCGCCCGGAAGCTCGCCAACCCAGCGCTGCGCGAGATCTTCCCATGGTGGTGGTGGTGCTGCGACGGCCCGAACATCGTGTTCAGCGTCAGCCAGGGGGCGACCACGATCCTCGATGAGGATCCGGCGATCAATACGCGCTGGTGCATGGAGAGCGGCCAGACCGTGACCCTGACCGGCAACGCCTCGACCCAGACCACCTGCAACCAGGGGACCTTGCCGGAAAGCGGCGTGCTCTGGATCCAGGTGGGGACCACGACGATCTCGCAGATCGACGCCGACGGCTGCGCGCAGTACGGCGGCGACGCCAGCGACGTGGCCTTCGCCGGCACGCTGTCGCTGTTCGCCAACGCGGCGATCGGCGCGTTCAACTACTACCAGGTGAACGCGGCTGTGTGGGACGACCCGGGCTTCCGGGGCGGAACCAAGCCAGCGCCTGGGACGGGATCGCCGGTCGTCGCCAACCTGTGGCAGATGGCGTGGATCTACGATCCGGCGACGTTGTCGACCACCGGCTACAGCGTACAGATGGGACCGTTCACTCAGGACGGGGTGACGGGGCTCTACATCACCCCGGCGGCGCGGCAGAATCCGGCGATCCCGACGCCGCCGGGGCTGTCGGCGTTCCCGCCGATCCCGCCGGGAGGCACGGTGTACTGGCAGTACCAGGTGCCGTGCCTGATGCTGCAGTGCGACGCGACGGTGCTGCTGGGCGGGGCCTCGTTCGGGGCGGTCGACCTGACGATCGTCGGCTACGCCGATCCAGCCGACCCACCGGTGACGCTGACGCCGGATGCGCCGCTGACGCTGATGATCGACGCCACGCCGCTGACCACGGTTGAGGTGGGTTCGCCCTCGGCCTGGGTTCCGCCCGGCGTGCCGGCGCCCAATACGGGAACCGGCGAGTGCCCGGCCTACGATGTCGGGCCGAGCGGATGGGTGACGGTCCCGGTCGACGTGGTCGACAACAACGGCTTCCTGCTCGGCTACTATCTCGAGGTCGACTGGGGGAACAGCAACAGCGCGTCGGTGACTCCGGAGGGTGAAGTCGGCTACGCCAGCCACGCCAACGCCACGCGCGACTGGACCGGAGGGCCGGACACCTACACCTTCCCGGGGACGACGCCGGGCGTGCCCACGCCGCCGGCGGACTGCTGCTACGAGTTCCGGCTGTGGTTCGGCAAGCGGGTCACCAACGGCTACTACGTGCCGACGCTGACCGACCTGCCGCCGACGTTCCAGACCATCAACCTGAAGTTCTCGAGCTGATGGTTGCGGCCGGGCGCGAATGACGGATTTCTTTTCGTTCGCGCCCGTCTCCCTGGTCTGGCCTGTCGCCGCCGTCCTCGCCTGCTGGCGGATCACCCATCTGCTGAACGGCGAGGACGGGCCGTGGCGGATGTTCTCGCGGCTGCGGACCGCGAGCGCGGAGAATGTGTTGGGCGAGGCGCTGGCGTGTTTCCTCTGCCTGAGCCTCGTCGTCGCCGCGCCGCTGGCGTTGTGGGTGGGGCAGAGCTGGGGAACGCGGCTGCTGCTGTGGCCGGCGCTGTCGGCCGGGGCGATCCTGCTCGAGCGGGGGTTCTTCCCCGAAACCTTCGCCGAGGCGCCGGACTATCACGAGGACGAGGAGGCCTGAGCCATGTGCTGTGGACGACCAAGGCTCGGGGTCCGCCTCGGAGAGTCGATCACCGCGGCGGTGTTCGAATACGTCGGGCGCACCGCTCTGACCGTGACCGGCCCCGCGACCGGAATGACCTACCGCTTCGCCGTCCCCGGCGCCCGTCTCAAGATCGATCCCCGCGACCGCCTGGCCCTCGCCAAGGTCGCCGTCCTGCGGCGGGTGGGATAGCACCCCTCGGCGCTGCCATCCGAAGGGACGCTTGAGCACGAGCAACCGCTCGCCGCGGTCTGAGTCACTGCCGGAAAGCGGACCCGCCCAAGGTCCGATAAGAGCCAAACGTCCCATACGTCTCGGGGCGGTATCGATCCGTTGCGTGGATCGGTTCCCGGACCGCCCGGGCGTCGCCGGGGTCGCGCCGCGGCTTGACAAATCACCGTTAGTAGCGTAACGATCGGGGCCGGCGCTGTGGGTAGCGGGTGGTCCCGCTCGCGGCGTCGTGACGAGCCACGACATGGAGTTTCTCGGGATGGATGGAGCCGGCTTTCCGCCGCAAGGGCGCGGTTGGTGCGGGTGGATCGGGCCGGGCGGGCGGGGCCACGATCAGGGCGCCGTTATCAACGGTCGTTTTGGGGTCTACGGACGCGGCGACCTCCAGGGTCGGCAGGGCGCCATGCCGGGCGGGCGGATCACGGTCGGGGCGCCGTTGTTTACGGTCGCTTTGCGGTGAGTTTTTCGGACGAGGCTGCCATCGGGCGGGCAGGGGGCGGCGAGGGGCGAGGGCGCCGGCCCGCCGTCCGGATCGCGCCTCGCGCATCGTCCGGCGTTCGGATCGCGCTCGCGCGCCTCGCCGCTTCGCGGCTCGCCCCTCACCCGGTCGGACGCTGCGCGTCCGCTCGGCCTCTCCCCGCCGCGCGGGGCGAGGGCTACTGTGGGGTTCTGAGAGGGCAGGGGAGGGGCGGATGCGGATGATCTCGAAGGCGGCCGGCGCGGCTGCGGGCCTGGCGGCGGCGCTGTGGGCCGCCGGGGCCGGGGCCAACGACTCGACCGCCGAGCTGGCCGCCGGCGGCCTGGTGCTGACCAAGAGCCCGGCGATCGAGATGCGGTCGGAGGACCTCTTCATCTCGGCCAAACAGGTGCGGGTGCGCTACCGCTTCGCCAATACCTCGCCCGCGGACGTCACCGTGACGGTGGCCTTCCCGATGCCCGACATCACCACCGCCGGCTACGACGACATGCTGTCGATCCCGACCCAGGATCCGGTCAACATCCTGGGCTTCTCCACCCGCGTCGACGGCAAGCCGGTGGCCGCGCAGGTCGAGCAGAAGGTGTTCAAGAACGGCGTCGACCAGACGGCCTACCTGACAGTCGCTGGGCGTGCCGCTCGCCCCGCACCTCGCCTCCACCGACGCCGCGCTCGACCGCCTTCCGCAGGGCGCCAAGGACGCGCTGGTGGCCAAGGGCCTGGCGGTGATCGACGCGTACGGCGACAGCGAGACCACCATCAAGAAGCACTGGGAGGCGACCTGGACGCTGAAGACCACCTACTTCTGGCGCCAGACCTTCCCGGCCGGGCGCGAGATCGTGGTCGAGCACAGCTACACGCCGTCGGTCGGCGAGAGCGCCGGCACCGAGTGGGGGTCGACCTACTACGCCAAGCAGCCCGAGTACGTGGCGCGGCGCGCCCACTACTGCGTCGACGACGACTTCCTCGCCTCGGCGAAGAAGGCGATGAAGCCGGGCGACGTCTCCCCGCCGTTCACCGAGCAGCGCATCGAGTACATCCTCTCGAGCGGGGCCAACTGGAAGTCGCCGATCGGCGACTTCCGCATGGTGGTCGACAAGGGCGCGCCGGCCAACATCGCCAGCTTCTGCGCCGACGGCGTGAAGAAGATCTCGCCGACCGCGTTCGAGGTGCGCCACGCCAACTTCACGCCGACCGGCGACGTCTCGATCGTGATCCTGCAGCCACGCCCGAGCGAGTAGGGCCTCGGGGCGCGATGAACACCGGCCTTGCGCCCCCTCCGTCTCGTCGCGCTGGTAGCGCGCCGATCCACCTCCCCCGTCGTCTGCGCGACGGTGGAGGAGTGAGATCGTGCAGCTTCACTCCTGCCCCGCACCGCAGAGTGCGGGGGAGGTGGCGCTCGGCGCGAAGCGACGAGTGACGGAGGGGGCGCAAGGCCGCAGCCAGCACCTTGCGCCGGTGCCCCGGCTCATGCCCAATCCGCGCCGGGTCGGGCGGTGGCGGGGGGCGGATGTTCGGGGTCGAGAATGCGCAGAGCCTCTTGGGCGTCGTCGTCACCATGGCGATCTGCTGGGCTCTGTCGGAACGGCGCGCGGCGTTCCCATGGCGCCTGGCGATCGGCGCGCTCGCGGTGCAGGCCGGGCTGGTGCTGCTGCTGTTCGGCCTGCCGAGCGCGCGGGCGGCGCTGGCCGGCGCCGGGACGGTGGTCGACGGGCTGACGAGCAGCACCCAGGCCGGCGTCGCCTTCGTGTTCGGCTTCCTCGCCGGCGGCGACGGCCAGCCCTACGCCGTCACCAACCCCGGCGGCCTCTTCGTGTTCGCCTTCCGGGTGCTGCCGGTGATCCTGGTGATCTGCGCGCTCTCGGCGCTGCTCTGGCACTGGCGGATCCTGAAGTGGATCATCCAGGGCTTCGGCCTCGTCTTCGAGCGGGTGATGGGCCTGCGCGGCCCGCCGGCGCTGGCGGCCGCCGCCACCGTCTTCATGGGCCAGGTCGAGGGGCCGATCTTCATCCGCAACTACCTGCCGGCGCTCTCGCGCTCCGAGCTCTTCCTGCTGCTGACGGTCGGCATGGCCTGCGTCTCCGGCTCGACCATGGTGGCCTACGCCACCATCCTGAAGGGCGTGCTGCCGAACGCGGCGGCGCACGTCTTGACCGCCTCGGTGATCTCCGCGCCGGCCGGCGTGCTCTTGGCGCGCATCCTGGTGCCGCGCGATCCGGCCGCCGAGGCCATCCCGGACGCCGAGCTCGAGGGCGAGAAGCTCTACGAGAGCTCGATCGACGCCCTGATCAAGGGGACCGGGGTCGGGCTCGACATCACCTTGCGGATCGGCGCGACGCTGATCGTCTTCGTCTCGCTGGTGGCGATGGTCGACGGCGCGCTCGGCCTCTTGGCGCCGGTGGGCGGCGCGCCGCTCAGCCTGGAGCGCGGCTTCGGCCTGGTGTTCTCCCCGCTCGCCTGGTGCCTCGGCATCCCGTGGAAGGAGGCGCAGGCCGCCGGCGCGCTCTTGGGCGTGAAGCTGATGCTGACCGAGTTCACCGCCTTCATCGACCTTTCCAAGCTTGGGCCCGCGGTGATCTCCGATCGCACCCGGATCATCATGACCTACGCGCTCTGCGGCTTCGCCAACATCGCCTCGGTGGGGATCAACGTCGCGGGCTACTCGATCCTCGTGCCGTCCAGGCAGAAGGAGGTCATGGGCATGGTCTGGAAGGCGATGCTGGCGGGCTTCCTCGCCACCTGCATGACCGCCTCGGTGGTCGGCGCCTTGCCGTCGAGCCTGTTCGCGAAATAGACCGGCGCTCGCCGCCGCGCCTGGAGGGATCCCGATGAAGCTCTACGACAGCCGCCGAGCCCCAAATCCGCGCCGGGTGCGCTGGTTCATGGCCGAAAAGGGCATCGACGACATCGAGATCGTCGACGTCGACCTCATGGCCGGCGCCCACCGGACCCCCGAGTACGTCGGCCGCGCCGGCATCGCCCAGGCCCCGGCGCTGACCATGGACGACGGGACCACGATCACCGAGTCGATCGCCATCTGCCGCTATCTCGAGAGCCTCTATCCGGCGCCCAACATGTTCGGGCGCGATCCGAAGGAGACCGCGGTGATCGAGATGTGGACCCGGCGCGCCGAGTTGCTGGCGGCCTATCCGCTGATGCTGGCGGTGCGCCACGGGCACCCGGCGCTGGCGGCGCTGGAAACCCAGGTCGCGGAGGTGGGGCAGGCCAACCGCGCGCAGGCCGAGCGCTCGCTGAAGCTGTTCGACAAGCGCCTCGCCGAGAGCCCCTGGATCGGCGCCGACCGCATCACGATCGCCGACGGCGTGCTCTTCATCGGGATGGACTTCGCCCGCATGGTCAAGTTCGCGGTGCCTGAGGAGCACGCCAACCTCACCCGCTGGGTCGCCGCCATGCGCGAACGCGCTTCGGCGAGCGCCGGAGCCTGACGATGCGCCTCGGCCTTGTCCTTGCCGTCACCCTCGCTCTGGCCGGCCCGGCGCGCGCCGATGCGGCCGCCCCAGCGCCCGCCGCCGCGCCTGCGTCGCCGTCCCCCTCGACCCCGGAGCAGACCCTGATCATCGGGCCGACCGGCAAGCAGGTCGTGGTGACGCCGCAGCTGCTGGCCGGCCTCGACCGCGCCGAGGCGACGATGATCAATCACGGCGCGTCGCACACCTACGAGGGCGTGCGGCTCACCGAGCTTCTGCGGCTGGTGGGCGCCCCGACCGGCGCGCGCATCCACGCCGACGCCGACCGCGACTACCTGGTGGTGACAGGCGGCGACGGTTTCCGCGCGGTCTATTCGCTCGCCGAGACCGACGGCAGCGTCCAGCGCCACCCGGTGATCCTGGCCGACAAGATGGACGGCGCGGCGCTGATCCCCCACGACGCCCCCTACCGCCTCGTCGTCGACGGCGACCAGAAACCTGCCCGCAGCGTCTACGCGGTGGCGCGGATCGAGGTGAAGGTGCTGCCTTAGCCCCGTCCCAACTCCGCTCTTCCCCGCGGAAGCGGGGACCCAGGCGTTTTTGGCCACGGAAAACACGGAAAGCACGGACGCATCCCGGCGCTGGTATGGGCGCAACCCGCCTCAGGTTTCCGTGCTTTCCGTGTTTTCCGTGGCCAATCTTTGCGGCGCCGGCGAGCGTCCGCGTGCCTAGGAAAGAGCCTGGGTCCCCGCTTCCGCGGGGAAGAGCGGATCGGGCATCAGCTCCGCGATCAGCTCCATCGAGCGCAGGCGCGAGCCCAGCGTCGGGGCGCCGTTGAGGACGAAGAGCTCGTCCGCGGCCGTGTGCGCGGCCTTCTCGGCGAGCCAGGCGCGCACCGCCGGGCCGTCGCCGCGGAAGCGGCGGATGAAGCCCTCGGTCTCCGGCGGCGCGCCGGGCCGCTCGGGCGGGCGGGGCGCCAGCGCGGCGAGGCGGTCGGCTTCCTCGGCGGTGTCGGCGGCGAGCGCGATGGTGGCGACGCCCGCGAACGGCTCGGCGCGGTAGGTCGAAGGCTGGAACGCCTGCCGATAGGCCGCCACCGCCGGCGCGCCGTCGGCGCGGGCGATGAACTCGGCGAACACCATGCCAACGCCCGCCATGCCGGCGAAACGCGCTGAGTTCGACCGACGAGCAGAGCAGCAGCAGGTCCGGGTGCGAGGGTCCCGCCGGGCTCGCCTTGACGTTCTGGAACGGGTGCGGCGCGGGGAACGGCTCGACGCCCGATGCGTCCAGCAGCCAGGCCGAGAGCAGCGCGAAGTACTGCGGGAAGACGTCCGACGTCGCCGATCCCAGCGCCCGTCCGGTCGCGTAGTCGGCGCCCAGCGCGCGCCCGAGGCCGAGGTCGATCCGTCCCGGCGCCAGCGCCTCCAGCTCCATGAACACCTCGGCCACCTTCAGCGGCGAGTAGTTCGGCAGCATGACGCCGCCGGAGCCCAGCCGGATCGTGGAGGTGACCTGGGTCAGCGCCGCGATCAGCACCTCCGGCGCGGCGCTGGAGAGGTGCGGGATCGAGTGGTGCTCGGCGACCCAGAAGCGCTTGAACCCCAGCCGCTCGGCGGCCTTGGCGACCTCGATGGTCTCGCGCACGCCATCGGCCTGCGCGCCACCCGGGGGTTTGACGGATAGATCGAGGATCGAGAGCGGGACCATGGCGCCGATATGGCCGGCGCGGGCCCGCCCGCCAAGCCCGCGGCGCTATCGCCGTACCTGCCGACCAGCTCGGCGGCGAGGTCGGCCTCGCTCGCCATCCGCGTGCCGGCGATCTGGACGGCGGCCACCTTGCCGTCTGCGCCGCGGACGAGGCGCGCCGGCTCGCCGAAATTGCCGAAGCCGCCGGCCTGGCTGATACGCGCTTCGTCGGGGCCGCTGACGGTCAGCTCCGGGACCTTGTTCACCGGGTTCGCCAGGCCCGGCGCGGCGATCAGCACCGTCTCGCCGACCGGCACCAGGTCGCTCGCGCCCCAGACGCTCCACCAGCGGCCGGTCCAGTCGGCGAGGTCCGCGCGCGGCGGGCCGTGCGTCGCGGAAGCGCTTGAGGATCGCCATGATCCCGTCCTGCCAGGGCGTCGAGGGGCCGTCCGCCGCGTTGGTGAGGCACGAGAGGGTGAGGTGCTCGGCCGGGATCGTCGCGGTGCGGGTCAGGTAGCCCTGGAAACCGCCGCCGTGGCCGAACCAGTCCCAGCCGTCGAAGCGGCCGCTCATGGTCCCCAGGCCATAGCCGACGTCGGCCGGCGACCACGGGTCCTTCCACTGCTGGCGGCTCATCTCGCGGCGGCTTTCCACCGAGAGCAGGCTCTGCTCGGCGCTCGGCGCGAGCTGGCCGAAGAAGCGCACGAGGTCGGCGGCGGTGCTGACGAAGCCGGTGGCCGGGGCGAGCGCATGGGTGGGCTGGTCGCCCGGGAAGACGAGACGTCGCCCGAGCAGCGCCTTGCCGCTATGGCCCTTCGCGAGCGGCGCGCCGGCCGGCAGCGGGACGTCCGGCGTCGTCTCGGTGAGCCCGGCCGCCTCGACCACCTCGCGCTTCACCCAGACGCCGTAGGGCTCGCCGGTCACCGCCTCGATGATGAGGCCCAGCAGGCCGAAGCCGTGGTTGGAGTACTTCAGCCGCAGCGCCGGCTCGATCACGGTGGGCGCGGCCAGCTCCGCGCGCAGCTCCGCCTCGCTGAGGAACGGCTTGCGGTCCTGCCAGTATTCGCAGGACGGCCCGTCGCGCTCGACGCCGGCGGTGTGTGACAGCAGCTGGGCGAGCGTGGCGGCGGCGATCTGCGGGCTCAGGCCAGCCACATAGGCGCCCGCACGGTCGTCCAGCTTCAGCCGTTCCTGCTCGCGCAGCTTCAGGATCGCCGTCGCCGTGAAGCTCTTCGAGTGCGAGGCCACCCGGTGGCGATGGCGCGGCGTCAGCGCCTCGCCTGCAAGGACATCGGCGTGGCCGAACGCGGCCTCCATGACGACCTCGCCCTTCCAGGCCACCGCCACCGCGCAGCCGGGCTGCTCGGTGACGCGCATCTGATAGCCGAGCCAGTCGCGGATGTAGGCGAGGGCAGGATCGAGCCAGTCGGGTTGTTCAGCCATGCGCCCCCGTATGGCCGAGGCGCCGCGCGCCGCCAAGCTTGACACTCGCCGCCGGGCCGCCGCGAGATGCCCCGCGACTTGGCTTTCAGGAGCTTCCCGTTTGCGCGAGATCCTGCCCGGCGTCTTCGTCGTCCCGCAGAACGGCATGAAGGGCTTCGGCTACTCGCACTTCGTCAAGCGGCCGGCCGGCAACCTCATCCTGGACGCCATGCGCAACACCTCCTTGTCCAACTCGTTCGACGCGATCGGGGCCGCGGGCGGCGTGAAGGCCGCGGTGATCAGCGACCGCCACCTCGGCGGCGCCTCGACCAATCAGATCGCCGATCGGTTCGGCGCGCGGGTGTACTGCAGCGCCATCGAGGCCGATGCGATGGGCCATCGCGTCAACCAGGTGCGCGTCGATCACGCGTTGCCGTTCGAGCGGACCACCATCGAGGGCGACGTGCGGCTCATCCCGACCCCAGGCCATACGGCCGGCCAGTTCTCGACGCTCGTCGAGATCGATGGGCGCCGCGTGCTGTTCACTGCCGACTTCGTCTACCGGCGCGGCGGCGGCTGGCGGCCGGGCAACCTCAGCCGCAAGACGATGCTACGGAGCTTCGAGGGCCTGCGCGACCTGGCGTTCGACCACGTCGTGCCGTGCACCGCCTATTCGGAGACCGAGTTCTTCGTACCGATCGCTTCGGTGGACGCGGCGGTGGACGAGATGATCGCCGCCTGCGCGAAGCCGTAGCCCTCAGAGCAGGCTCACCTTGCCGTCGGCGACCCAGGTCAACGGCTGGGTTCCCACCGCGGCGCGGTGCTCGTCGACCCACGGCATCACCTCGGGCGTGGCGCGGCGGACCGGCTGCAGCTGGAACTCCATCGGGAAGGCCAGGCGCGGGCGCTCGGCGGTGTTGGGCGCCGTGTAGTGCAGCGTCTCGGCGTGGTGGAAGGTCGCCCCGCCGGCCTTCAGCGGGCAGGCGACCGCGGCGCTGGCGTCCACCCGTTCGGCGACGGTGAGCAGGTTCTGGGCCGGATCGTCCTCGTGACGATGCGGGACGAGGCCGCGCCGGTGCGAGCCGGGGATGAACTGCATGGCGCCCATCTCGACGCTCACGTCGTGCAGCGGCAGCCAGACGCCCAGCGCATGGTAGTCGAGCTCCGGCTGCCAATAGGCGTGGTCCTGGTGCCAGGCGACCGCGCGCCCGCCCGGCGGCTTCCGGATCATATGGCCCCAGCAGCTGAGCCGGCCTTCCTCGACGCCGAGCAGCGCGGCCGCGTAGCGCCTGGCGTTGCGGTGGAAGCTCGTCTCAAGGATCGCCGGGAAGCGCATCTCCGGAAAGAAGGCCTGGCCGAGACGGCTCTCGCCGCCCGCGCCGTGCATGCCGGAACGGTCGACCGGCGCGCCGCGCCGCTCGGCGTTGGCCGGATCGAAGATGTATTCGAAGATCTCCCGCAGCCAGGCGAGCTCGGCGTCGGTCGTCAGGCGCTCGACCGCCAGGAAGCCGTTCTCGTCGAAGAAGGCGATCTCCTCCGGCGTCGGGAAGACGTCGAGGGCAGGGGTCGGCGGCGGACCGAAGTCGACGCTCATTGCGGGGCCGCCTTCGCGCGCAGCAGCTCGTTCAGCTCCAGCATGTGCGGATGGCCGGCCGGTTGGTAAGAGTAGAGCAGGGCGCGCCGGTCGCCGCCGGAGCGGTTCGGCAGCGAGCGGTGCACGAGGAAGGCCCCGAACCAGGCCACCGTCCCGGCCGGGACCTCGAGCGGCTTCAGCCGGCTGTAGGTCGAACGCGGCCGGATCCATCTCCAGGCTGCCGAAGCCGTCTGAATCGCTGCGCTGCGGCCACTTGCCGACCTTGTGGGAGCCCGCCGCCACTTCCAGGCAGCCGTTCTCGATGGTGGCGTCGTCGAGGAAGATCATCGCGGTCGCCACCCGCGCGGCGATCGGCGAGACCGGCTCCCAGTAGGGGAAGTCCTGGTGCAAGATGATCGAGCCGCCGTGGCGGGCGCGCTTGACGTTGAGCTTCTCGGTGAAGAGGGCGACGTCGTCCTCGCCGACGATGGCCTTGCAGGGATCGACGAGCCGCGGGTCGAGGCCGCAGGCCTTCAGCGGCTCGGAGAGGTGGGCGAACGGCTCCAGGCCCTGCACCACCTCCGGCGCGAACGGCTCCCACTTCACCACCGTGGCGGCCTCGCGCTGGATCTCGAACATGTAGCTGCCGACGACGTGCTTGGTCCGCCGCGCCGTGGCCTCCAGCCGCGCGACCAGCGCCTCGCATTCGGCGACGATGGCCCCCAGCTCGCCGGCGTCGAACACCCGCTCGCGGACGACGTAGCCGTCCTCGTCGAGCCGCCGGCGCTCGGCGGCGTCGAGCGCGAACGACGTCTGGGTCGGGTCCTTCTGGGCCAGCATGCCGGGCCTCCAGGCGGCGGTTGACATGCCAGCATGGTCCGGGAGCCGCCGCGCAGCAACAGCGAATTGGGCGCGCCGCGCAGCTGGCATGTCAGGTTGTCGTCAGCCGGTGCGGCGCACCTTCTTGATGATGGCCGAGAAGTTGAGCAGCGGCCGGCCGCCCGTCGATGCGATGCCGCGCACGAACACCATCGAGCCGCCCGCCCGCGTCACCTCGCCGCTCGCCTCGATCAGCTCGCCCGCCTGCGCGCCGTCGAGGAACTCGGTGTTCAGCGAGGCGGTGACCGAGCCCGAGCCCGCCAGGGCTTCGCGGGCGAACATGAAGATGGCGTAGTCGGCGAAGGTGGCCAGGCAGCCGCCGTGCATGAAGCCGCCGCCGTTCATGTGCTTCTGCTCGGCGCGGAAGGCGCAGACCCAGCGGCCGGCCGCATCGCGCCGCGTGTAGAACGGCCCGGCGTGCAACTCGAACGGATCGGACTCCGACCGCTCCCAGCCGGCCCACTCGCCCTCGGTGATCAGCCGAGGGCTCCACGGCTGATCCGCTACGCTGCCGTCCATGTCGCCTGACATCCTTCCGTTCGCACTGCGCCGCTCATAAGCACACCGGGAGCGGCTTGCGGAAGGGACCGGCGGTCGCACCGGCCGAAGGAGATGAAGTCAGTCGTCGATCAGTCCGCAGAAACGGCTTGAACCACCACGGCAAGGCGTCTAGCCTAGAACAAAAGCAGAACACGGATGACGGGCGGTGGGCAAAGGATTGGGGCTGCTCCTGGCGATCGCACTCATTGCGGGCTCCGGCTGCGCTCGGGCGGATCAGCCGATGCCGATGACGGCGTTCCGCGACGCCTATGTCGCCGAAGCCAGGAAGGAACATCCGACCGTTGCGGTGAAGATCGTCGCCGACGACGTCGTCGAGCTGACCGCCGGACCCGGGAAGACGGCGACCGCCTACCTGGACAACGCCTATGCCTACTACCGCCAGGACCCCGGCCAGCTGGACGCCATTCTGAAGCGCTATGTCGGAAACGTGTTCCCGATCGGCAGCGCCCCGACGTTCACTGCCGATCAGCTGCGCGTGCTCGTCCGACCAGCCAGCTATCTGTCGGTCTCAGCGCCGGACAAGCCGTTGCTGTACCGGCCGCTGGCGGGGGATCTGATCGTGCTCGTCGCTGTCGACGAGCCGACCAGGTACATGTATCCGCCGGCCGATCAGCTCAGGACCACGCTGAAGCTGGACGACGACTCCATCTGGTCGCGCGCGCTCCGCAACACCGACCGCAAGCTTCCCGGCGTTCCACCCGACGCCGGCAAGGCGGCGGTCGCCGCGTTCACGACCGGCGAAGGGCTGGCGTCCAGCATGCTCGCGGAGCCCAAGCTGTGGGACGCGCCAGAGCTGCAGACGGGTGGGCCACCGGTGGTGGCGCCGGTCGACAAGGACCTCGTCTATATGGTGCGCCTGGGGGATCCCGGTCGCGTCGCGGCGCTTCGCAAGGCGGCCGCCCAAAGCACGAGCGACCCGGAAGGGCTGACCGACCAGCTGTTCGTCCGCCGCAACGGGGCCTGGGAGGTGCTGCCACCCTAGCGGCGTTGCCCCGCCGACCGACGGCGACTAGGGTCGCGCCGCCACGTCGCGGGGGTGACGCAGACATGCTGGGACAAGCCGCCAGTTGGATCGCGAGGCGTGCCGCCCCCCTCGCCGCCGCGATGATGCTCGGCATGGTTGCGCCGCTCGGCGCCAGCGCCGCGCCGCCGATCGGCGCGAGCGCGCCTTTCACGATCGAACCGAGCGAGAAGGTCACGCTGGGACCGGGCGAGGGACTCAACCTCACCGTCTCGGGCGTGACGGCTGCGCCGGCCACGCCGGAAGGCCCGCCCGCGCCGCGCGGCGAGACGAGCGAGCACACCTACGCCATCCCGCTGACCTTCGCGGCCGCGCCGGGCACGCTGACCTTCACGCTGTGGGACGATGCGGCGAACGGCGCGCGGCTGAAGCTGGAGAACGGGCTCGATCGCGCGGTCATCTATGCGGCCGAGATCACGTTCCGCGCGACCGGCAAGACGGTCGAAACCACCATCTGCTCGGTCCCGGCGGGTCGCCCTGCGATCGAGTTCTTGGCCGAACGATCTTTCCGCCATTCGCATCACCGGCCTTTACGACCCGCCGCCGGGAGGACAGGTGTGCGGCTACGCGGCGCGCGGCCAGCTGTCGGCGCCCCCGCCCTGACGAGAAGGACCCGCGCCATGGCGCTCGATCTGGAGACCCGCGAGCAGCTGATCGACACGGTGCGCAGCTTCGTCGCCGAGCGGCTGCGTCCGCTCGAGGCGCAGGTGGCCGAGGATGACGCCGTGCCCGAGAGGGTGGTGGACGAGATGCGCGAGCTTGGCCTCTTCGGGCTCTCGATCCCGGAGGAGTACGGCGGCCTCGACCTTTCGATGGAGGACGAGTGCCTGGTGGCGGTCGAGCTTGGCCGCACCAGCCCGGCGTTCCGCTCCGCCTTCGGCACCAACGTCGGCATCGGCAGCCAGGGCCTGGTGATGTTCGGCACGCCCGAGCAGAAGGCCAGGTGGCTGCCGAAGATCGCGTCGGGCGAGATCGTCACCTCGTTCGCGCTCACCGAGCCCGAGGCCGGCTCGGACTCCGCCTCCGTGCAGACCCGCGCGACGCTGGACGGCGACGCCTACGTGCTAAATGGCATGAAGCGCTTCATCACCAACGCCGACGTGGCGAGCCTCTTCACGGTGATGACGCGCTCGGATCCGGACAAGAAAGGCGCCGCCGGCGTCTCGGCCTTCCTGGTCCCCCGCGACCTGCCGGGCCTCTCGGTCGGCAAGCCGGAGAAGAAGATGGGCCAGCACGGCGCCCACATCTGCGACGTGATCTTCGACAATGTCCGTGTGCCGATCGAGAACCGTCTGGGTGCGGAGGGCGAGGGCTTCAAGGTGGCGATGCAGGTGCTGGATCGCGGCCGTCTGCACATCTCGGCGGTCTGCGTCGGCGTCGCTGAGCGCCTGATCGCCGACTGCGTGGCCTATGCGAGCGAGCGCAAGCAGTTTGGCCAGCCGATCGCCGGCTTCCAGCTGGTGCAGGGGATGATCGCCAACTCGAAGACCGAATCCATGGCCGCCAAGGCGCTGACGATGGAGACCGCTCGCAAGCGCGACGCCGGCGAGAACGTCACCCTGGAGGCCGCCGCCGCCAAGTACTTCGCCTCCGAGATGGTGGGGCGCGTCGCCGATCGCGCGGTGCAGATCTTCGGCGGCTCGGGCTATGTCGCCGACCACGGCATCGAACGGCTCTACCGCGACGTGCGCATCTTCCGCATCTACGAGGGAACCAGCCAGATCCAGCAGGTGGTCATCGCCCGCGAGACGCTGAAGCGCGGGGGTTGAAGCGGGGCGTGCGCGGGCTTAGCTTAGCTAAGCCATGATCGTGAACATCCACGCCGCCAAGACCAATCTCTCGAAGCTGATCGAGCGCGCCGAGGCCGGCGAGGAGGTCGTCATCGCGCGCAACGGCAAGCCCGCCGTGAAGCTGACGCCTGTCGAAGCGCCGCCGGCCAAGCGCGAGAAGGGCTCATGGCTTGGCTCGCTTCGCGGCCAGATTTGGATAGCCGACGACTTCGACGCTCCCAATGAGGAGATCGGGCGACTGATGGAGGAGGGCGACGTTTTTCCGCCTGACGACGAGGATTGAGACTTCTGCTCGACACCCACGCGCTGCTCTGGGGGCTTATGTCGCCGGAGCGGCTGCCTGACGACGTGCGAGCGGCGATCCGATCTGAGAGCGACCGGACTTTCGTCAGCGTCGCTAGCATTTGGGAAATCGCGATCAAGGCGCGGCTTGGGAAGCTGCATGCGCCTGACGATCTGCCCAGTCTGATCGGCAACGATCCAGACTATGATGTGCTGTCAATCACGCCTGAACATGCTTGGCGGGTGAGGCGCCTGCCGCTCTTGCACCGCGATCCATTCGACCAACTGCTGATCGCACAGGCCTTAGTGGAGGATCTGACAATCGTCACCCACGACCGGGCTGTCTCGAGTTACGGCGCCCGGACCATCATGATCTAGCTACGACACCCCCGTCTCGATCGCCAGGCGCACCAGGTCGGCGGTGCGGGCGACGCCGAGCTTGGATTTGATCAGCGTGCAGGTGTTGGCGATGGTCTTGTAGGAGGCGCCGAGCGCATCGGCGATCTCCGCCAGGCTGGCGCCGGCGGCCAGCAGGCGCATGATCTCCAGCTCGCGGGGGCTGAGGGCGTCCAGCGTCTCGGCGCCGGCGCCCAGCGCGATCGCCTGGGCGATCTCGGCCTCCACGTAGCGGCCGCCGCCGGCGACCCGGCGCACGGCGGTGAGCAGCTCGTCCGGCGCGGCGTTCTTGCTGACGTAGCCCTGCGCGCCCGCCTCCAGCGAGCGGCGCGCGTAGAGCGGCTCGGCGTGCATCGAAAGCACCAGGATGCGGCCGGCCCCGACCCGGACCAGCCGCCGCAGCAGCTCCAGCCCGCCCAACCCCGGCAGGTTGAGGTCGAGGATGGTCAGCTCGGGGTGGAAGGCCCTCGCCTGGGTCAGCGCCTCGCGGCCGCTGGCGGCCATGCGGATCTCGTGCTCGCCGTCGACCGCCAGCAGCCGGGCGAGACCGTCGCGGACGATGGCGTGGTCGTCGACGATCAGGATCTTCATGCGGCCTCGTCGCGGCTGAGCGTCTTCAGCGGCAGCGACGCGGCCACGCGCCAGCGTCCGTCGCCGGCCGGACCGGCCGCGAGCGTCCCGCCGCCGGCGGCGACGCGCTCGGCCATGCCGGTCAGGCCATAGCCCGGCGCGACGCCGGCCTGCTCGGGCGCGCCGTCGTTGACCACCTCCGCATGGACGGCGTCGCCCTCGCGACGGATGGCGACGCGCACGCTGGTCGGCGCGCCGTGGCGGACGGCGTTGCTGAGGCTTTCCTGCACGAGTGCGGTAGAGGGTCTCCTGCACCGCGTCCGGCAGGCTCTCGTCCTCGCCGGGCAGGTCGGTTTCGAAGCCGATGTCGGGCCGCCGCGCGCTCCAGAACGCCACCAGGTCGAGGATGGCGCTCGAAAGGCCGAGCTCGGCCAGGTGGGTGGGCCTGCAGCCGCCCCAGGATGTCGCGCACCAGCCGCTGGATGTGGCCGATGGCGACCCCGGCGCGGCGCACCGGCTCCAGCGCTTCGGCGGCCTTGCCGCTGCCGATCAGCGCCGCGGCCATCGCCGCGTCGACATTGGCGGCGAAGAGGTGCGGCCCGATCTCGTCGTGCAGGTCGCGGGCGATGTCGGCGCGCTCCTCGTCCTGCAGCGTCAGGATCTGCTCCTCGAGGGCGCGGTTGCGGTCCCGCATCGCAGCCAGCCGCGCGGCCATCTCGTTGACCCCACGCCCCAGCGCCACGATCTCCGGCGGACCCTGCTCGGGCGCGCGGCCGGCGTAGTCGCCCGCCCCGATCCGCGGCAGCACGCGGCCGACCGCCGTCAGTGGGCGCAGCGCCACCGTCACCAGGGCGAACACGGCGACGGCGCCGCCTGCCGTGGCGAGCGCCAGCACCAGGGCGATGTCGAGGAACTCGCTCCACACCTCTCCAGTGTCATCGGCGTAGATCGGCCGCAGCTCTACCGATGCGCCAGAGCCGCCGGGAACCAACAACCGGGTTGGCGGGATGTCCGGCCGCAGCAGATCGGAGAACCAGGTGGGCGGCGCGGCGGCGGGCTCCGGCTGGGAGGCGGCGAGCACGCGTCCATCGGGCGCCACGAGCACGGCCTGCATATGGCGGTTGCCGCTGAAGGTGGCGACCAGGCCCCGAAGCGTCGCGGGCGGCCGATCCTCGCGCGGCAGGTCAGTGAAGGCGCGCGCCACCTGCAGGTGGGCGCTGAGCTGCGCGGTCCACAGCTCCTCATGCAGCCACTGGCGCGCCTCCCAGCCGGCCAGCGCCAGTCCGACGCCGGATCCGGAGACCAGGACCAGCACGAAGGCGAGGAGAATCCTGAGCCTAAGCGACATCTTGGCCACATCCTCCACTCGAAGCGTCGCCCCCGCCAAGCACAAACGCTGATCGGGAAAAATTCCCGGCGCGGACGGGAAGACCGCGCCTGGGATTTGAGGGCGGACTCGGCCATTGCCTTCGCCGTCGCAGCGGGAGAGTTGATTTGCGTGGCTTGGGGACGTGGCTCGGCGCTGCGGCGCCGTTTGCGTTGGCGCTTTGGGCGCCGTGCCTGGCCAGCGCAGCCGACGCGACGTCCGATGCGACCGCGACGTCCGACGCCGCCCCGAACTCCGCGACCTCTTCTGAGGTCGTCGTGACCGCGCAGCGGCTCGACGCGGCGCGCGCCTCGATCCAGCCGCAAGTCGGCGCGTCCACCTACTCGCTCTCGTCGCAAGCCATCGAGACGCTGCCGGCCGGCGCCGAACACGCCGATGAACCAGGTGGTCCTGCAGATGCCGGGTGTCGCGCAAGACAGCTACAGCCAGCTGCACATCCGCGGCGAGCACAACGGACTGCAGTACCGACTGAACGGCGTGATTCTGCCGGAAGGCCTCAGCGTCTTCAGCCAGGCGCTCAATCCGCGGCTGGCAGGGGGCGTGGAACTGATCACCGGCGCGCTGCCGGCCGAGTATGGTCTGCGCACCGCAGGCATCATCGACATCACCACCAAGAGCGGCGCCTACGCCAACGGGGGCGAGGTGTCTGTCTACGGCGGGAGCCACAACGACTTCGAGCCGAGCATAGAATACGGCGGCTCGTCGGGGAACCTGAACTACTTCGTCAGCGGCAGCTTCCTCGCGAACGACCTGGGGATCGAGTCGCCGGACGGGCGCTCCGATCCGCTGCACGACTTCACGCAGCAGTACCAGGGCTTCGCCTATTTAGAGGACGTCATCGACCCCAACAGCCGCGTCTCGCTGATCCTGGGCGCGTCCAACCAGGGTTTCCAGATCCCCAACGTGTCGGGCGAGGTCAACGGCGGCCTCGGCCTGACCGTGAACGGCCAGACCGACTTCCCGAGCGACAATCTCAACGAGAAACAGCACGAGAGCACCTACTACGCGGTCGCCAGCTACCTGCACACGACCGATCGTTTCACGTTCCAGGTCTCGCTGTTCGGGCGCTATTCGACGCTGAAGTTCACCCCCGATCCGTCCCTCGGCGACATCCTCTACGACGGCATTTCGCAGCTTGCGGACAAGACGGACGTGGCCGGCGGCGTGCAGGCCGAGGGCGCCTATGACCTGAACGACCAGCACACGTTGCGCGGCGGCGTGATCGTCGAGGTCGACCGTTCGACGAGCAATACGACGTCGCAGGTGTTGCTGCTCGACGCGGCCACCGGCACGCAGCTCTCGCCGACCGCGCCGTTCGGCCCCGACCCGAACGGGACGCCCTTCACCATCATCGACAATGGCGCGAAGACCGCCGAGACCTACAGCGCGTATCTGCAAGACGAGTGGAAGCTCGCCGACAATCTGACGCTCAACTACGGCCTGCGCTTCGACCAGTTCAATGGCTTCCGGGACGAAAACCAGCTCAGCCCGCGCGTGAACCTGGTCTGGCAGCCGACGTCCTCGACGACAGTGCACGCCGGCTACGCGCGCTATTTCTCGCCGCCGCCGTTCGAGTTGATCGCCAACGAGACGGTGCAGAAGTTCGCCGAGCCGATACCCGGACGCCCCGACATAACCACCTCGGCGGCGCCGCCGACGACCACGGACACCACGCCGTTCTCGGAGCGCGCCAACTACTTCGATGTCGGCGCGTCGCAGAAGTTCGGCGGCGCATTCACCGCCACCATCGACGGCTATTACAAGATCTCGAAGCACCTCATCGACGAGGGCCAATTCGGCGCGCCGATCATCCTCACCCCGTTCAACTACGAGGACGGCCGACAGTACGGCGTCGAGCTGACCGGTCAGTACGTGAAGGGGCCTTTCACGGCCTATGCGAACTTCGCCTACTCGGTGGCGCAGGGGAAGGACTGGATTTCCAGCCAGTTCAACTTCGACCAGCCGTCGATCGATTACGTCGCCAACCACTGGATCTACCTGGACCACGACCAGCGCTTCTCGGTCTCCACCGGCGGCTCCTACCTCTGGCAGGGAACCCGGTTCGGCGGCGACCTGATCTACGGCAGCGGCCTGCGCGCCGACCTGCCGCTGACCGTGCCGATCGCAACGTCGGACGGTCCGCTGGACGCGATTCCGAACGGCGCCGAGCAGCCCGGATACGTGCAGGTCAACTTGTCGGTGACGCACCGGTTCGAAGACGTGCTGGGCGCGCCGCTCGAGGTGCGGTTCGACGTCATCAACGCCTTCGACGCGGTCTATCAGATCCGCAACGGCACCGGCGTCGGCGTGTTCGCGCCGCAATTCGGCCCCCGCCGCGGGTTCTTCTTCGGCGTCACCAAGGAGTTCTGAGTGAGCCAGTCGTCGCGCGGCGGGTTGGTCAAGTCGGCCGCCGCTATCCTTGCCCTTCTCGCATCGAGCCTCGCCTCCGCCGCCGCCGCGGGGGGTCGTTCCCAGGCCGAGGCGCTGTCGCCGCCGAGCTGCGGTTTCGCTGGCGGCGCCCTCGCCGATCCCGCAGAGACGCAACGCTGTCTCGCCGACCGGTACAAGCCGCCGAAGCCGAAGTCCGGCCCTGCGTCGGCGCGGTCCAGCGCCACGTCGGCGTCCAGCGCCGGCCATGACCCACTGGCCGCGATCCCGCCGCCCGCCAACGCGCCGCCGCCGGCCAACCAGGGTTCGTAGGGGCCCGGTGATCGGCGCGTGAGCTGGCGGCCGTGTCGGCGGCATCTGCCGGCTTTCCGCCGCGGTGTGCGCGCGAACGCGGCGGGTGGGCTATACCCGGGCCTGATGTCGCTCGAGGCCGTGCTTGCCGAGATCCGCGCCTGCCGCGCCTGCGCCGGCGAGCTGCCGCACGCGCCGCGGCCGGTGGTGCGGGTGTCCGCCGAGACGCGCATCCTGATCTGCGGCCAGGCGCCCGGCCGGCGCGTGCACGAGAGCGGGCTGCCGTTCGACGATCCTTCGGGCGATCGCCTGCGCGGCTGGATGGGCGTCGACCGGGCGACGTTCTACGGCCACCCGGCAATCGGCGTGGCGGCGCAGGCCTTCTGCTTCCCGGGGACCGACCCGGCCGGCGGCGACTATCCGCCGCCGCCCAGGTGCGCGGCGCTCTGGCGCCGGCGGCTGCTGGCCGAGCTGCCGAACGTCGAGCTGACGCTGCTGCTGGGGCGGCCGGCGCAGGCCTGGGCGCTGGGGGCGCCGGCAGGGCGCTCGATGGGCGAGACGGTGCGGGCCTGGCGCGACTTCCTGCCGGACGCCGTCGTGCTGCCGCATCCCTCGTGGCGCAACACCGCGTGGCTGAAAAGGAACCCGTGGTTCGAGGCGGAGATCACGCCATATCTGCGCCAACGCGTCGCCGCAGTTCTCGCTTCCTTGGTCGTCGCCGGATGAGACCGCTCGCGTTCGCCTTCGCCGTCCTGGCGCTCACCGCTTGCGCGCCGGTGGCGCAGCGCCCGCAGGTCCCGCCGCCGAGCTTCGCCGGGCCGAGGCTGGAGGGCGACAGGTTCATCAGCTTCGACGGCGCCGCGCTCGGTTTCTCGCACTGGGACGTGGCGGGCGGCGCCCAGCCCTCGGCGGTGATCGTCGGGCTGCACGGCATGGACGACTACGCCAACGCCTTCCATCTCGCGGGCCCCTATTGGGCGGCGCGCGGCGTCGCCACCTACGCCTACGACCAGCGGGGCTTCGGCCGCTCGCCGCTGCGCGGTGTCTGGGGCGGCGATCGGCTGATGACCGAGGACCTGCGCACCTTCGTGGGCCTGGTCCGCGCCCGCTTCCCGCATGCGACGATCGCCGTGGTCGGCGAGAGCCTGGGCGGGGCGGTGGCGATCGAGGCCTTCGCCTCCGACCGGCCGCCGGCCGCCGACCGGCTGATCCTGGCGGCGCCGGCCGTCTGGGGCTGGTCGACGCAACCGGCGAGCTATTCGCTGGCGCTCGAGATCGCGGCCCACCTGCTCCCCGCAAAGGTGCTGACCCCGCCGAAGTTCGTCACCAGCCACGTGCAGGCCAGCGACAACATCGACGAGCTGATCGCCATGGGCCGGGACCCGCTGATGATCTGGGGCGCGCGCACCGACGCGCTCTACGGCCTGGTGGACACGATGGAGCACGCCTGGCGCGACATCGGCGAGGTCCGCGCGCCGAGCCTCTATCTGCTGGGCGCGCACGACGAGATCATCCCGCAGAAGCCGGCCTTGCAGGCGGCGCGGCGGCTGCCGGCCGGCGGCCGCACCGCCTACTACGCCGAGGGCTGGCACCTGCTCTTGCGCGACAAGCAGGCCCGAAGTGTCTACGACGACGTCGCCGCCTTCATCCGCGACCCGGCCGCGCCGCTGCCCTCGGGCGCGCCGCCGATCCCCGGCACGGCTCCCGCCGGCGGCGCCCTTGTGACGCGGGCGGCCAAAGAGTAGAGCCCGCCCCTCCCAGTCCGCACGCGCAGGTTTCATGCCGATCTTCTCTTCGTCCGCCTTCGAAGACCACGAGGCGCTGCACGCCTTCCATGACCGGGCCGCCGGGCTGAACTGCCTGATCGCCATCCACTCGACCGCGCTGGGTCCTGCCGGCGGCGGCGTGCGGATGTGGCCCTATCCGGACGACCAGGCCGCGATCGACGACGCGCTGCGGCTCTCGCGGGCGATGTCGCACAAGAACGCCATGGCGGGGCTGGCGCTGGGCGGCGGCAAGACGGTGGTGATCGGCGATCCCGCCCGCGACAAGACGCCGGCCCTGTTCGAGGCGTTGGGGCGGGCGATCGAGAGCCTGGGCGGGCGCTACTGGGCGGCCGAAGACGTCGGCGTCAGCCCCGCCGACCTGGTCCACGCCCGCAAGGCGACCCGCTTCGTGGCGGGCCTCGAAGGCCATGCGGCCGCCTCCGGCGATCCAAGCCCGGTCACCGCCGAGGGCGTGCGGCGCGGCATCGCGCTTTGCGTGCGCCGCGCTCTTGGGCGTCCGTTGAGCGAGGTCACCGTGGCGATCCAGGGCGTCGGCCACGTCGGCGCGATCCTGGCCGACAAGCTCGCCGCCGACGGCGCGAAGCTGATCGTCTGCGACGTCAACGCGGCGCAGGCCGCCGCCGTCGCCGCCCGCACCGGCGCCCAGGTGGTGGCGACCGATGCGATCTTCGACGCCGAGACCGACGTCTTCGCCCCCTGCGCGCTCGGCGGGGCGATCTCGGCCAGGACGCTGCCGCGGCTGAGGGCCAGGATCGTCGCCGGCGGCGCCAACAACCAGCTGGCGGACAAGGCGACCGGCCAGGCCCTGTTCGCCGCCGGCCTGACCTACGCGCCGGACTTCGTCGTCAACGGCGGCGGCATCATCAACGTGGCGGCCGAGATCCGCGCGCTGGAGAGCGGCGGGGCGTACGACCCGGCCTGGGTCGAGGCGAAGGTCGCGGCGATGATCGAGACGCTGGGCGAGGTGCTGGACCGCTCCGCCGCCGAGCGCCGCCCGGCCGACCAGATCGCCGTGCAGATGGCCAAGGAACGCATCGCCGCGGCGCGGACGTAGGGGCTTCGCGCGACGGTGTTGACAGAGCCTCCGCATGGGAACAAAATAAGAACTTCCGACGGAACTTGCGCGGCCTCCAGCCATTCACGGGCGAGGGCGAAGAGTCTGATCGAAGGAGTGTTCGTTGCCCGCAGATCCGCAGCATGAGGCTTCGTTCCATGCCGCCCGCTCCGCCCAGCGGGCGACCCGCGACGGCCCCTGGAACGACGCGCCGCCGGCCTCGCTGGAGCAGGTGGTCGCCGGCGTGCGCGTCTGCCGCCGCTGCGAGCTCTGGCGCGACGCGACCCGCGGCGTGCCGGGCGAGGGGCCGGCGCGGGCGGCTCTGATGCTGGTCGGCGAGCAGCCCGGCGACCAGGAAGACCTCGCCGGCGCGCCGTTCGTCGGCCCGGCCGGCCGGGTGCTGGACGCGGGCCTCGAGCGCGCCGGGATTCCGCGCGCCGAGACCTTCGTCACCAACGCGGTGAAGCACTTCAAGCACGAGCTGCGCGGCAAGCGCCGGATGCACAAGACGCCGGACGCCGGCGAGGTGCGGGCTTGCCGCTGGTGGCTGGACGCCGAGCGGCGCCTGGTGCGGCCGAAGGTGGTGGTCGCGCTGGGCGCGACGGCTGCGCTCGGCGTGTTCGGCAAGCCGATGCCGATCGGCAAGAACCGCGGCCATGCCTTCGCGCTGCCGGACGCCGCCAAGGGCGTGGTCACCTACCATCCGAGCTTCCTGCTGCGCCTGCCGGACGAGGCCGCCAAGAAGAAGGCGTTCGCCGAATTCGTCGCCGACCTGAAGTTGGCCTGGGGGCTGGCAGCGTAGGCGCGTTGTCGTCCTTCTCCCCTTGCGGGAGAAGGGCCCCAGACAGCTTCAGCCGTTCGCCGCCAGGGCGTCGGCGATCTGCGCGGGCGAGCGGCGCATCACCAGCAGAAACGCTGCCGCCAGCGCCGCGGGGATCAGGGCGAACGGCGAGCCGATCGCCACGAGCGCCGTCGCCGCCCCGATCAGCAGGCTGACGAACAGCAGCGCCAGGCCCGTGAGCAGCGATCCGGTCCGGCGGCGGCGGAACTCGCTGCGCTTGCCGGGCGTGGGATACCAGGCGTTGATCATCCCGGCCGCGATCGCCGCCGCCGCCGCGCCCAGGACGGCCGCGAGGCCGGCGGCCGGCGCCAGCCAGGTCAGCGCCGCCAGCGGCAGGACGAGGATGGCGATGAGCGGCGCAAGGCCCGCGGCCAGCTTGGCGTTGCGCACCGCCGCCGGCGCGGCCGGCGCGCAGGCGATCAGCTCGGGCGCTTCCTCGGCCGACAGCGTCAGCCAGGTCAGCGTGCTGGCGACCTGGCCGGAAAGGAAGGCGATCACCGCCGCGCCGCCGGGCAGGGCGAGGCTGGCGTGCTCGCCGGCGTTGCGGATCACCAGGAAGGCGGCGGGCAGCAGGTAGAGCGTGCGCAGCAGCACCTGGGCCATCAGGGCGATGTCGCGCCTGAGGATCCGCACCTCCTTCATGAAGGTGGCCGCGAAAGCCCCGCCGGCGAAGGCGCCGAGCCCGGCGCCCGCGGCCCGCCGCCGGCCGGCGTCGGTCCCCTGCGCCGCCGCGGCGTCGGCCGCGAAGCGCCGGGAGAGCCAGGCCGTCACGACGAGGAAGAGCCCGGCCCCGAGCGCCAGCATCGAGAGCAGCGGAACGGGCTGGCCGAGCGCGGCGCGCAGCGGCCAGTCGGCAAGCGGCGGCAGCTTCAGGCGCGGGTCGCCCGCCGCGGCCATCACCTGCAGGAAGATGGTGGTCGAGCGCGCGCCGAACAGCGTCCGCGACTGGCTGACCAGGAAGAAGCCGGCGCCGATCACCGCCGCCAGGATCTGGGCCACGGCGCGTGTCCGCTTCGGACCGATCAGCGCGAACAGGGCCACCGCCAGCGCCAGCCCGACGGCGCTCGCGATCAGCGCCAGCGCCGCCAGCATCGGGAAGAGCGCCAGCCACCGCCAGTGACCGAAGATCGCCAGCGGGACCAGGAACGGCAGCGCCAGGAGCGCGAAGGCCGAGAAGGCTGTCGCCGCCAGCGCCGCGAAGCGCACCGTCAGCGTCTTGCGCGGGTCGAGCGGCGAGGAGAACAAGAGGTCCAGGTCGCCCCGCGCGTAGAGGGCGTCGGCGGCGCCGGCCAGCGTCTGCGACAGCATCAGCGAGAAGATCATCACCGCGGCGACGTCGGCGATCAGGATGGTGACGGTGTTCACCGGCGGCTCGAAGCCGCGGATCGCCCAGGCGAGCGGGAGGGCCAGCACCAGGAAGAGCCCGCCGGCGATCGCCAGCGCCACGACGCGGCGCACGCGCTGCTTGCCGCCGAAGAAGCCGCGCCATGCCAGGCGCATCTCGTGGCTCAGCAGCCAGAGCGTCGAACCCGGCGGTCCGATCACGCCTGCGCCGCCTCCGCCGCGTCGGCGAGCTCGCCCGCCAGAGCCTCGGCCGGCTCGCCGCCGAGCTCCCCGGTCAGTTCGAGGAAGACGTCCTCCAGCGTGCCCTCGCGCTCGCCGGCGCGCTCGCGCAGCTCCGCCAGCGTACCCTCGGCCAGCAGCTTGCCCGCCTGGATGATGCCGATACGGTCGGCAATCCGCTCGGCCACCTCGAGGATGTGGGTGGTCAGGATGACCGTTGCGCCGTCCCTCACCCGCGCCTGCAGCAGATCCTTCACCTGGCGCGCGATGGCGGCGTCGAGCCCGGTCAGCGGCTCGTCGAGGATCAGCATCTTCGGGTCGTGGATCAGCGCGCCGGCCAGCGCCGCCTTCTGCTTCATGCCGCGCGAGAACGACTCGCAGCGCTGGCCGCGCTCGTCCCAGAGGCCGAGGAACTTCAGCAGCTCCTCGGCGCGCGCCCTGGCCGCCTTCGGCTCGACGCCCCAGAGGCCGGCGACGAACTCCAGGTACTCCATCGGCGTCAGCCGGTCGTAGAGCATCGGCTCGTCCGGCGCCCAGGCGATCATCTGCTTGGCGGCGGCCGGGTCGGCCAGCGCGTCGACGCCGAAGACGCGGATCGACCCCGACGTGGGCTTCAGGAGCCCCGCCACCATCCTGAGCGTCGTGGTCTTGCCGGCGCCGTTAGGGCCCAGGAGCGCATAGAGCTCGCCCGCCCGCACGGTTAGGCTCAGATGGTCGACGGCGGGCTTGGCAAAGACCTTGGTGAGGTCCTCCAGCACCAAAGCGTCGGTCATGGGGGGCTACTCCGCGCGCCCGCTCGCTATGCCAGGAATCCGGCCTCGGCGAAATCCAACATGCGGCGCAGCAGGCCCTGCGTGTCGCTCTCGCGGGTCGCGCCGTCGGAGAGGGTGTGCAGGCGGTCGAACTCGGCGAAGCGGTTGTTGTGGATCATGCCGAGGCAGAAGTGCAGCCGCCAGTAGACCTCCTCGGGCGCCAGGCCTGGCCGCGCCTCCATCAGCGCGTCGGCGAAGCGGCGCAGGTGCGAGACGTCGGTGCGCAGCACCTCGCGCATCGCCTCGGTGCCCTCGCTGCGGGCGCGGATGATGAACTGCACGCTGATGCGCCGGTCGTGGTCGGGCGAGGACCAGCGCAGCGGCGGCTCGAAGAGCGCGCGCAGGATCTCGCGCACCGGCGGCTTGCCGCCCGGCCGGTCCGAGGCCTCGTGCAGCATCCGGGCCCGCTCGCGGTTCAGCTCCGAGGTGCGGCGGCGGAAGATCTCGAACAGCAGCGCGTCCTTGGAGCCGAAATGGTAGTTCACGCTCGCCAGGTTGACGCCGGCCTCGGCGGTGATGTCGCGCACCGAGACGTTCTGGAACCCGTGCAGCGCAAAGAGCCGCTCGGCGGCGATCAGCACCTGCAGCTTGGTGGCGGCCTCGCGTTCGGGATCGGTTTCCGTGATGGGGCCGGCGGCGTCGGACAACGGGGTCCCTGTCGTCAAACGTTCATTTGAACGCCCGAGTGTTAGAGACTTGCGGCGGGCGCGCAAGGGGCCGTCCGAACCGCGAATGCTCCCTGCCTTCCCCGGGCCGATTGCGGCGGTGCGATTGGCGCGCGCCCCGGCTCCGCGGGTAACGCTACCCTTGACAAACGGAACAAAACATGAACTAATTTCGTCCCCTTGGTTCTCAGAGGGACGGCAGCATGAATTCCCCTTCGGACGTGTCTTCCGCCTCGCGCCTCGCGGCGGCGCCGGTCTCTCCTGCGACAAATCGGGCATCGCGCTCGGAGGCGTTCCGCTCGTGCGGGTTTCGTCGAGCGACGGCTCGTTGCGGTCGCAGGTGCGTCCGCTGGATGAGTTCGGCGAAATCCTGCGCCTGGCTTACGGACCGCAAACGTCCGATGTCGTCCGGCGGTGTCACCGGGGGCTGAAGCGGGCGGCCGCGCAACTCGAAGCGGGCGATCTCGTGCGAGGCGGGATCGAAGCCGTCTCGATCGGTTCGTCTTCAAGACGTTGAAAGACGCACAACTCCGCGGTTTTCTCAGGGCTAACTCGCAGCCCGACGCTATTGTGATCCTAAGACCAACCCGCCTTGGAGGATTGACCACTTACGCGATTGCTCGACCGCTAGGTGTCATCAGAAAGGTTCGGCTAAATGATCCCTCACAAAGATCGACTGCATATTCCGAGCTCGTTCGGAAAGTTATTAGACACTATGACCTTTATGTTGCTCTGTTCTCCGAAGTTCGTCGATCGGACCGGTTACCTCCCTTGGCAAAATCTTGAGACGAGCTTCTACCGCTTCAACGAAGGTCTTCGGCGTCTGCGTCCTCAACTCGGTGAGGCGCTGTATCAGAAGCTGACGGCGATGTCGGATCAGATGCGTGCTTATTTCGAGGCGGATCCCGACGAGAAGACCGGCGAGACGCGAAAAGGGAAGGATCTGGTCTACGATATGGAGGAGCTGATCAAAGCGCGCTGGGCCGAGGTGCGGGCTCGCAGAAAACGGCCAGGCGTCCGCACGAGCAACAACGGCAAACCGCGCAGTTCAGCGTCGTGAACACGCGTGCGAACTCGCAGCCGCCACCGGATCGAGCGGCGCCGCCCCCGGACAAGCGGCGCGCGGGGACGGCGGTCAGTCGGCAAGGCCAATAGCAAAAGCCAGGGCCACCTCTAGCCTGGCCAGGTCGGCAGCCGCGAGGCGGCCGATATGCGCGCCAATCCCGTCGCGCCGCACCGTCGCCGGTTTGTCGGCCCATGACGGCAGAGCGAGGCCGTGTGTTGGCGAATTGTCCTGGACGAGGTGTCGGAACCCGGTCTGGCCGTTCGTCAATGCATTGAAGGCAGGGCGACCGGCCCGCCCCCGAGGCTGCCGAAGGAGACGTCATGCCGCGGCGCCTTGTCGCCAACCACCAGGGCGACGACTACGATCCCGCGCAGGCGTCGTGCAATCGTCCGTCCGGAGCCTTCCTATGACCCCCACCATCACCGCCTTCGAAAGCTCGCCCGATCGCGGCCGGGGACTGGCGCGTGACATGCGCGTTCGCTGGGCGCTCGAAGAAGTGGGCCAGCCTTACGACGTCCGTCTGGTTTCGTTCGCTGCGATGAAGGAGCCCGCGCACCTGGCGCTGCATCCGTTCGGGCAGATCCCGACCTATGAGGAAGGCGACCTCGTCCTCTTCGAGTCGGGGGCGATCGTCTTCCATATCGCCGAGCACGGTGCGGGCCTGCTGCCGGGCGATGCGAACGCCCGGGCGCGGGCGATCGCATGGATGTTCGCCGCACTCAGCACGATGGAGCCGCCGATCGTGGAACGCGGAATGGCCACGCTCCTGGAGCGCGACAAGCCCTGGTACGAGGCGCGGCTTCCGATGCTCGACGCTCGCGTCCGCGGCCGGCTGGACGAGCTTTCCAGCCGGCTTGGCGACGCCGACTGGCTGGATGGGGCGTTCAGCGCCGGCGACCTCTTGATGGTGACCGTGCTGCGCCGGTTGGGCGGAACGGGCATCGTGGACGAATATCCGAACCTCTGCGCCTACGTCGCCCGCGGCGAGGCGCGGCCCGCCTACAAGCGGGCCTTCGACGCTCAACTTGCGGTCTTCACCGCCGCATCGACCGGCCGATAGAGGTCCCGTACGGCCGGGCCGCGTCGCCTAACCACAGCAGCAGCCGGATCGAGGTGGAGCCGCCGCCGCGGACGCCACGCGGTCAGTCAATCCGCTAGTCCAATAGCGAAAGCCAGGGCCACGTTCAGCCTGGCCATGTCGGCGGCCGAGAGCCTACCGATGCGCGCGCCAATTCGCTCGCGCCGCACCGTCGTCGGTTTGTCGGCCATGACCTGCGAGACCGCTCGCAGGCCATTGCTTTCGGTGGGATCGATCGTCACTCGAAAGTCGGTCGCGGCCTGCAGTTCGGAGGTCATCTGGCAGACGATGACCGAGCTGTGGGCGTTGGGAAAGGCGTCGCTTTGAACGATGACCGCCGGCCGGGGTTTGCCGAAGTCGCCGCTGGCCGCGACGGTCACCACATCACCCCTGGCCATCGGCGTCGAATTCGGAGACGGCCTCGATCCAGGCCAGCGCGTCGGCCTCGCTTTCTGGCTTCAATCGGGCGACCTGCTCGGCGACACGGCGGCGAACAGCGTCCAGCCGAGCGTCAGGGGCGGTCAAACGTATTTCCCGATAACCGAGCTGCCTGCGCCGTTGGCGCATCGCCTTCATCCGGTCTGCGGTCGCCGCCATAAGCCCATTCTCCGTAACGCGTTACGTAGTGCGTTACGGCCGTCGGTCAAGTCTGAAGCGCCTAGCTACGACAGCAGCGGCCGGATCGAGGTGGAGCCGCCGCCGCGGACGAGCTCGCGCATGGCCGCGTCGAGGCCCTCGAGGGTCAGCGGGAACATGCGCTCGTTCAGCAGCTGCTTCATCAGCCCGATCGAGGGCGTGTGGTCCCAGTGGCGCTGCGGCACCGGGTTGAGCCAGGCGATCGAGTTCCAGTGCTGGGCGACGCGGTCCATCCACACCGCCCCCGGCTCCTCGTTCCAGTGCTCCACCGAGCCGCCCGGATAGGTGATCTCGTAGGGGCTCATGGTGGCGTCGCCGACGAAGATGATCTTGTAGTCCTTGCCGAAGGTGTTCAGCAGGTCCCAGGTGTCGATCTTCTCGGCGTGCCGGCGCCGGTTGTCCTTCCACACCAACTCGTAGAGGCAGTTGTGGAAGTAGTAGAACTCCATCGTCTTGAACTCGGTCTTGGCGGCGCTGAACAGCTCCTCGCAGACCTTGATGTGGCTGTCCATCGAGCCGCCGATGTCGAAGAACAGCAGCACCTTGATGGTGTTGCGGCGCTCCGGCTGCATGACGAGGTCGAGATAGCCCTTGTTGGCCGTCTCCTTGATCGTGCCCTTCATGTCGAGCTCGTCGGGCTGCGCCCGACGCGCGCGAACTTGCGCAGGCGGCGCAGCGCCACCTTGATGTTGCGGGTGCCGAGCTCGACCTGGTCGTCGAGGTTCTTGTACTCGCGCTTGTCCCAGACCTTGATCGCCTTGCCGTGGCGGCCCTTGTCCTGGCCGATGCGGATGCCCTCGGGATGGTAGCCGTTGGCGCCGATCGGGAAGTTGCGGCCGTTGCCTCTGCGGCTCTCGTCGCCTTCCTCGTCGCCCTCGCCTTCCTGCGCGCGGCGCATCTGCTCCTGCAGCATCTCCATGAACTTGTCGAAGCCGCCCATCTCCTCGATCTGCTTCTTCTCCTCCTCGGTGAGGAACTGATCGGTGAGGCGCTTCAGCCACTCGGCCGGGATGTCCTTCATCTGCTCGACCTGGAGCAGCTCCAGGCCCTTGAACACATGGCCGAACACCACGTCGAAACGGTCGAGGTACTTCTCGTCCTTCACCAGGGTGGTGCGCGACAGGTAGTAGAAATCCTCGACGCGCCGATCGATCACGGAGCGGTCCATGCCCTCCATGAGCATCAGGTATTCCTTGAGCGTCACCGGCACCTTGGCCGCTTTCAGCTCGGAGAAGAAGCGCAGGAACATGGGCGGGAAGCCTCGCGCAGGGAGTTTAACGGGCGTTTAAGCGAGGATGGGGTCCCGCGCGTTCCATGTCCAGTCCCGGATCGCCGCGGCGATCGCCTCAGTCCGACCTGCGCCGCCCGTTCCATCGATGCAGCGCGACGAGCGCCCAGACCGCCTCGACGAGGCCGAACGGCCACGCGCCCTTCAAAAAGCCGTAGATCGAGCCGAGCACGCAGGCGCCGGCAAAGCCCAGGGTCCACCAGCGCGAGCGCTCCTCCAGTGCGTAGCAGACCAGCATCGCGGTTACGGCGAGGAGGCCGAAGGCGGTGAGGGCGTCCATGCCGGCTTCAGCCGCGGCGCAGGATGAACTCGTGGTCACGGGTCTGGCCGACCGCGAACTCGTAGGTCCCGACCTGCGCGAAGCCGTGGCGCGCGTAGAGCCGCTGGGCGCCGAAGTTCTCCGACCAGACGCCGATCCAGAGCCGGCGCGGGCCGTCCTTCTCGAGCCAGGCGAGCGCTTCGGCGAGCAGCTGCGTGCCGCCGCCGCCGCCCTGATGGGCGGCCGCCAGGTAGATGCGCTCCAGTTCGCCGCAGGCCGGGGTGACCTCCGGATGCGGCAGCTTGCAAGGTCCGGCGACGGCGTAGCCGACCACCGCGCCGTGCGCCTCGGCCAGCCAGGCCGCCTTGGCTGGATCGGCGAGGTCGGCCCGGGCGCGCGCCAGGCTGTGCGCCTCGGCGAGGAAGGCCGCCAGGTCCTGCGGCGGATAGAGGTGGCCGAACGTCTCGGCGAACGTCGAGCGCCCGATCGCGGCCAGCGCCTCGGCGTCGTCGGGGCCGCCCCGCCGGATCGTCAGCGGCGCCGGATCGTGCGTGCCCTGCGCAGCGCTCTTCGCGTATGATTCGCTCATGGCGCTCGCCCTCTACACCCATCCGGAGATGCTCGCCCACGCGCCGCCGCGCGGGCACGTCGAGCGGCCCGAGCGACTCGCGGCGGTCACCGACGCGCTGGCGGACGCCGCCGGCCTGGACCTCGAGCCGCTGGCCGCGCCGCTGATCGCGGACGACGACCTCGCGCTGGTGCACGCTGGCCGCTACGTCGCGGCGCTGGAGGCGGCGGAGCCTGTCAGCGGCTACCGGCCGCTCGATCCGGACACCTGGCTCTCGCCCGGCTCGATCAAGGCGGCGCGGCGGGCCGCCGGCGCGGTCGCCGCGGCCGTGCGGGGCGTGGCCGCTGGCCAGGCCGATCGCGCGTTCTGCGCGGTGCGCCCGCCCGGCCATCATGCGGGACCCGACTTCGCCGATGGGTTTCTGCCTCTACTCCAACGTCGCCATCGGCGCGCGGGCGGCGCAAGCCGCGGGCCTGCGGCGCGTCGCGGTGGTCGACTTCGACGTCCACCACGGCAACGGCACGCAGGATGTGTTCGAATCCGATCCGGAGCTGTTCTTCGCCTCGCTGCACCAGGCGCCCGCCTGGCCCGGCACGGGCGATCCGTCGGAGCGGGGGCTGGGCAACATCGCCAACGCCACCGTGCCGCCCTACGCGCCGCGCGCGCTCTGGCGCTCGCGGTGGGAGGGCCTGATGGATCGAGGTCGCGGCGTTCGACCCCGACCTGATCCTCGTCTCGGCTGGCTTCGACGCCCATGTGGGCGAGCCGTCGAGCCTGGGCGTGCAGCAGCAGCTGGAGGCCGAGGATTTCGCCTGGGCCACCCGCGCCATCGTCGCCGCGGCGGCTGGACGCGCCCGCGGCCGGGTTGTCTCCTCGCTCGAGGGCGGCTACGACCTGGAGGCCCTGGGGCGCTCCGCCCTGGCGCATGTCCGGGCATTGCAAGGGGTTTAGGGCGGATGCCGGATCAGGATGAGGCGTCGCCCGCCTATGGCTGACGGCGCCCATGGCTGATGGGGCGTTGGGCGACCTCGCCGCGGCGGCCGAGCGGCCCGGCGCGGTGATCCTCGCGCGACATGGCCAGCCGGCGCTGTCGCGCCGCCGCATGCTCTGCGCCGACGAGTACCGCGAGTGGTGGGCGGACTACGAGACCGGCGGCCTCGCCGAGGGCCAGGCGCCGCCCGACGCGCTGCGGCAGGCCGCCGAGCGCGCGGGCTTCATCATCGCCTCGACCCGGCTGCGCTCGGTGGAGACTGCCCGGGCGCTCGCCTGCGGGCCGGGCCTTCGCCGAGGACGCGCTGTTCATCGAGGCGCCGCTGCCGCCGCCGCACTGGCCGCCCTGGCTGAAGCTCAGCCCCCGCATCTGGGGCTTCGTCTCGCGGCTCTGCTGGTGGTTCTTCGATCATCACGACCACCAGGAGACGCGCCGCCAGGCGGAGGCCCGCGCCGACGAGGCCGCCAGCCAGCTGGTCGCGCTCGCGGCCAGCGGCCAGGACGTGCTGGTGGTCGCGCACGGCTTCTTCAACGCGATGATCGGGCGGGCGCTCGCCCAAGCTCGGATGGCGCTGCGTCGAGGATGGCGGCTTCCGCTACTGGGCCGCGAGGCGGTTCGAATTGCAACAGCGCTGAAATATCGCGCGCCAGCCCACTGGCCCGCCGTTGCGGCGCCCGGCGCCCCTAACTAGGGTGTATCCCGGCGCTGGGGAGGTGGGATGGCGGGCGAGGACGAGATCGCTGCCCTGAGCTTCGAGCAGGCCTTGGCTGAGCTGGAGCGAATCGTGGCCGGTCTGGATTCCGGCAAGACCGATCTCGAGCAGTCGATCGACGCCTACGAGCGCGGCGCCCGGCTGAAGGCCCACTGCGAAGCCAAACTGAAGGAGGCTCAGCTTCGTGTCGAACGGATCGTCATCGGGCCGTCAGGGCCCACCGGCGTCGAGCCGGCGGAGTTCTGACCAAGTGACGCCAGCCCCCGTCGCCCAACGGCTCGCCGAGATCGCCGACACGGTCACGGTGGCGCTGGACGAGCTGCTGCCGCGCGCCGAAGGCCCGGAGAGCCGGCTGACCGAGGCGATGCGCTACGCCGCGCTGGCGCCCGGCAAGCGCCTGCGGCCCTTCTTCCTGATCGAGACCGGCCGCATGTTCGACCTGAAGGAGCAGGGTCTGCTGCGCGCCGCCTGCGCGCTCGAATGCATCCACGCCTACAGCCTGGTGCACGACGACCTGCCCTGCATGGACGACGACGACCTGCGGCGCGGCCGCCCGACCACGCACCGGGCCTACGACGAGGCGACCGCCGTGCTGGCCGGCGATGCGCTGCAGACCATCGCCTTCGAGATCATGGCCGATCCCGACACCTATCCGGATGGCACGGTGCGGGCCGAGCTGGTGCGGCGCCTGGCCATCGCGTCCGGCGCGCGCGGCATGGCCGGCGGCCAGATGATCGATCTTCTCGGCGTGCGTGGCGATTTGGGCACAGTGGCGCGAATGCAACGCATGAAGACCGGCGCGCTGATCGCCTGCGCGTTCGAGCTGCCGCTGGTGATGGCGCACGCCGCCGAGCCGGAGCGCCACGCGCTGACCGCGTTCGCCCAGGACATCGGCCTCGCCTACCAGATCGTCGACGATCTCCTCGACGCCGAGGGCGATCCGGCGAAGCTCGGCAAGGCCGCGGGCGGCAAGGACGCGGCCAAAGGCAAGGCGAACTATGTCACGCTGCTCGGGCGTTGATCAGGCGCGCGAACGCCTTCGCCTGTTGATAGAGCAGACCAAATCGCACCTCGATCCCTTCGGTCCGCGCGCCGAACATTTGCGGGCTGGGGTCGATTTCGTGCTAGACCGACAAAGCTAACGAACTCTCTGGGGCGGGAGCTCGTCGCTCCCGCGGCATGCGAACCTAGGTTTTATGATGGCCCAACCGACGCCTTTGCTGGACACCATCCATACGCCGGCAGACACGCGAGCCCTTTCTATTACCGAGCTGCGGCAGCTTGCCGACGAACTGCGAAGCCGAAACCATCGACGCGGTGTCGGTAACCGGCGGGCATCTGGGCTCGGGTCTCGGCGTGGTGGAGCTGACCGTGGCCCTGCACCACGTGTTCGAGACCCCGCGCGACATCCTCGTCTGGGACGTCGGCCACCAGGCCTATCCGCACAAGATCCTCACCGGCCGGCGCGACCGCATCCGCACCCTGCGCCAGGGCGGCGGCCTTTCCGGCTTCACCAAGCGCGCCGAGAGCCACTACGACCCGTTCGGCGCCGCGCACGCGGCCACCTCGATCTCGGCGGCGCTCGGCTTCGCGGTCGCGCGCGACCAGCGCGGCGACGACAACTCGGTGATCGCGGTGATCGGCGACGGCTCGATGAGCGCGCGGCATGGCCTACGAGGCGATGAACAACGCCGCCGACACCACGCGGCAGCTGATCGTCATCCTCAACGACAACGACATGTCGATCGCCCCGCCGGTCGGCGGCATGAGCGCCTACCTGGCGGGCCTGGTCTCCGGCGGCGCCTACCAGCGCGTGCGCCGGCTCGGCAAGGACATCGCCGAGCACCTGCCGCGGCCGCTGAAGGTGATGGCCAAGCGGGCCGAGGAATACGCCCGCGGCATGGCCACCGGCGGCACCCTCTTCGAGGAGCTCGGCTTCTACTACGTCGGGCCGATCGACGGGCACAACCTGGACCACCTGGTGCCGGTGCTGAAGAACGTGAAGGGCATCAAGGACCGGCCGGTGCTGGTCCACGTGGTCACCGAGAAGGGCCACGGCTACGAGTCCGGCCGAGAACGCGCGCCGACAAGTACCACGGCGTGCAGAAGTTCGACGTGATCACCGGCCAGCAGGCGAAGGCGCAGTCCAACGCGCCGCAGCTACCAGAAGGTGTTCGCCGCCGAGCTGATCAAGCACGCCGAGCGCGACGCCGAAGATCGTCGCCATCACCGCGGCCATGCCGTCGGGCACCAGCGTCGACATGTTCGGCAAGCGCTTTCCCGAGCGCACCTTCGACGTCGGCATCGCCGAGCAGCACGCGGTGACCTTCGCCGCCGGCCTCGCCGCCGACGGCATGAAGCCGTTCGCGGCGATCTATTCGACCTTCCTGCAGCGCGGCTACGACCAGGTGGTGCACGACGTGGCGATCCAGCGCCTGCCGGTGCGCTTCGCCATGGACCGGGCGGGCCTGGTGGGCGCCGACGGGCCGACCCACGCCGGCAGCTTCGACATCGGCTACCTCGGCCAGCTGCCGGGCTTCGTGCTGATGGCGCCGTCCGACGAGGCCGAGCTGGCGCACATGATCTCCACCGCGGTGGAGATCGACGACCGCCCGAGCGCCTTCCGCTATCCGCGCGGCGAAGGCGTCGGCGTCGCGATCCCGGAACTTCGCCGAGCCGCTGGAGATCGGCCGCGGCCGCATCATCCGCGAAGGCAACGCCGTGGCGATCCTCTCGCTCGGCACGCGCCTCGCCGACAGCCTGAAGGCCGCCGACCTGCTGGCCGCGCGCGGCTATTCGACCACCGTCGCCGACGCCCGCTTCGCCAAGCCGCTCGACATGGACCTGATCCTGCGGCTGGCCCGCGAGCACGAGGTGCTGATCACCGTCGAGGAAGGCGCGGTGGGCGGCTTCGGCGCCTTCGTGCTGCAGGCGCTGGCCCATCGCGGCGCGCTCGACCGCGGCCTGAAGGTGCGCACGCTGACGCTGCCCGACATCTTCCAGGACCACGACAAGCCCGAGGCGATGTACGCCGCCGCCGGCCTCGACGCCGACGGCATCGTCCGCGCCGCGCTGGCCGCGCTCGGCGCCGACCGCGCGGTGAAGGGCATCCGGGCCTAGCCTCGCGCCAGCCCCGCGCCCCCCTCGCCTCAAGGCGGCAAACGCGTGACGGCACGCTGAAGCTGTGACACAACCGAGCTGCGAAGCTCGGGGACGGTCATGCTGAAGCTGCGGGTCATCAACAACGGCGACCATGTCGGGCTGATGTGGTTCCCCGACGACGGGCAGCGGACCGCGGGCTGCCGCGGGTTCGCGGTCCAGCGTGAACTCACCCGCGCCCCGGCCGGGCCGGCTGCCAGCTACCTGGCCAACCATGTCGGCTTCACCGAGGGCGCCCAGCCGCCGGCGGCGGGCTCGGAATGGCAATGGCCGATCCAGCGCTACCTCTGGTGGGACTACCAGGTGCAGCCGGGCGACTCCGTGCGCTACCGCATCATCCCGGTCTGCGGCGCCGACGCCGCCCATCTGGCGCTGGACGAGGATGCGGCGACGGCCTGGAGCGACCTGGAGCTGGTGAGCGGCCAGGACGGGCAGAAGATCGCCGCCTACTTCAATCGCGGCATCATCGCCGCACAGTGGGTGGCGCGCGAACTGGAGGCCGAAGCGACGGCGCAGGGGGCCACGAAGGCCACGCCGCGGGCCCAGCTGATGAAGGCGATCGCCGATCCAAACAACGCGCTGCGCAAGGCGCTGGGCGGCCTCCTGCGTCCTGCACTCATCAACCTGCTGACGGACGCCGCGAACGGCTCGGGTCACGTCTATGCGGCGCTCTACGAGCTCAACGACCCCGAGGTGCTGGCGCAGCTGAAAGCGCTCGGCGACCGCTGCTTCCTGCTGCTCGGCAATGGCGCCTTCAGCCCGCCGACCAACGACGAGAACCACGCCGTGCGCGCCGATCTGAAGGCGAACAGCAAGGTGCGAGTGTTCGACCGCCTGGTCACCGGCTCGCACTTCGCCCACAACAAGTTCATCGTGTTCTGCGACGCGAACGATGCGGCGCAGGCGGTGTGGACCGGCAGCACCAACACCACCGAGACCGGCCTCTGCACCCAGGCCAACAACGGCCTGCTGGTCAACGATGCGGCCGTGGCCGGCGCCTACCTCGACGCCTGGAAGCGCCTGCAGGCGGCGGGCAACACCTACCCGCCGACGCTGGTCAAGCCCAACTCGGTCGCGCGCAGCTTCCAGGTCGCGCGCAGCGCGGACGGCTCGGGCGACGCGGACAAAGTCTCGGTCTGGTTCGCCTCGACCGACGCGGGCGAGGACATGAACCAGGCGCGCGCGCTGATCAACGGCGCGCAGCAGGGCCTGCTGTTCCTGTTCTTCAATCCCGGCGTGTTGCAGAAGGACCCGTCCGACTGGACGCTGCTGCAATCGGTGCTGAACCGGCATGCGCCCGCGCCGAACCCGGACCTGAACGCCGATCTCTATATCCGCGGTGTCGTCAACCAGGAGATCAAGGGGCTGACCGACGCGTCGTCGCCAGGCGCCGCCGACCCGGCTGACGCAAACGCGCCGACCCACCCGGTCTCACTCTTCACGGGCGGGAACACGCCGCCCACGCGGCTGCCGAAGGACGTGCTGGTGCCGGCCAACGTGAAGGCCAAGTTCGGCGACTGGGAGACCGAGCTGAAGGGCGCCTCCAGCGTGATGATCCACTCGAAGGTGGTGATCGCCGATCCGTTCGGCGACCATCCCGTCGTGATGACCGGCTCGCACAACCTCGGCATGAAGGCGAGCAAGGAAAACGACGACAACCTGATCATCGTCGAGGGCAACAACGCGCTGGCGCAGGCCTATGCGCTGAACATCATCGCGATCTTCCAGGAATACCGCTGGCGCCAGTACGTCACCGCGCACGCGACCGACCAGACCGCTTGGCACGGCCTGGAGGACAACGACACCTGGCAGGACGGCCACCTGCAGACCGACGCCGCCGAGCTGGCCTTCTGGCTCGGCGAGCCGCCGCCGGCCGCGCCGCCGGCGACGGCCGGGACCTAGATCCTCAGAACGGCCAGAAGCGCTGCAGCAGCGCGGTGCCGGCCGGGGTCTTCTGGACGGCGGCGATGTCGCCGCGGCCGCCGTAGTTGATCCGCGCCTCGGCGATCTGGCTGGAGGCGATGGTGTTGGACGAGGAGATGTCCTCCGGCCGCACGATGCCGGCCACCGTCAGCTGGCGCACGTCGTCGTTGGTCTTGATCTCCTGGCTGCCCTGGATGACCAGGTTGCCGTTGGGCAGCACCTGGGTGACCACGGCGGCGATCGTCAGGTTGATCTGCTCGGTGCGGTTGACGCCGCCGGCGCCCTGCGAGTTCATGGCCGAGTTGGTGGTGATCATCTTCGAGGGATCGTAGGCGCCCGGCAGGATCTTGCCGAGCGTGGACTCCAGACCGAAGAAGTTCGGCACGCCCGAGCGCGTTGCTCGAGGTGAGGCCGGCGTTGGTGGTGTTCGGAGGTCTTGGCCGAGTCGTTGACCGTGACCAGCACGGTCAGGATGTCGCCCACCCGGCCGGCGCGCTGGTCGTTGAAGAAGGCGCGCGCGCCGGTGCGCCACAGCGAGTTGGCGGTCGCCGGCTGCGGCAGCGGCTCGCGCGAGGATTCCAGCACCGGCTGGGAACTGGCCCACCAGCGCGGCCGGATAGCCCATCGGGCCCATCTTCGGCCCGTCGACGGCTTCGCGGACGGAGTCGCAGCCGGCGAGCGCGGGCAGCAGCAGGGCGGCGGCGAGAAGGGCGGGACGCATCGACACGGGGGTCACAGCTCCTAGCGAAGGGCGAATTGGGAGGCGCGCTGGCTCTTTGAGCCGCAGGGCCTCGGGGCCGACCACGGCCTGGTCCGGGCCCGGTCGCGACCGCCTCGATCGAGCTTCTTCGAGGCGGTGTTGAGGACGTTGAGCGTCTCGCCGGCCGCGGCGTTGGCCATGGCCTTGCCCTGCAGCGTCAGCGTAACGCCCTCGTCGGCGTAGGTGACGGACACCATGTCGCCGGCCTTGATGACGATCGGCGCGGTGACGTCGCGGTCCAGCACCGCGTCGCCTTCGCGCAAGGGACGGCGCGCGGCCATGCCGACCACGGCGTCGACGTTCGGGGCCGCGTCGACCGGCGCCGCCGCGGCCTTGGCCCAGATCAGGTCCTCCGGCTGCACGATCTGGCCGGTGATCAGGCTGTGGGCGTAGGTGAGGACCTCGCGGCCGTGGCCGGCGGCCATGCCCCCGACGTCGGCCCGCACGATGATCCGGCGGATGCCCTGCGGGTTGGCCCAGTCGAGGCCGTAGCGGTGCGCGAACGCCTGCACGGCGGCGGCGTCCAGCACCACGCTGGGCCCGCTGCGCTGGGCGACCACCACGTCCCTGGCCGGACCCGGCGTCGTCGAACAGCTCGCCCAGCGTCACCTGCCCGGTGGCGTCGGTCAGGCTGGCGTTCAGCGTCACCGGCGTGCTGGCGAAAGCCGGGGCGGCGAAGAGGGCGAACAGGACGAGGGCGAACAAACCCCGCTCTCCCCGCGGAAGCGGGGGCCCAGGCTTTTTCTGCCAGCCGCGGCGCCCTTCGAAAAAACCCCTAGGTCCCCGCTTTCGCGGGGAAGAGCGGATTGGAGGAAGCGGAACAGCATCATCGCTACGACTTCGTGTTGGCGGCGGTGGAGAGCATCTGGTCGGCGGTGGTGACGACCTTGGAGTTCATCTCGTAGGCGCGCTGGGCGACGATCAGGTTGGTGATCTCGCTGACCGGATCGACGTTGGAGGCCTCGGTGTAGCCCTGCATGACGACGCCGTAGCCGGGCGAGGCCGGGTTGGCGGCGGTGGCGGGTCCGGACGCCGCGCTTTCCATGAAGAGGTTGTTGCCCATCGCCTCGAGGCCCGCATCGTTGAGGAAGGTCGCCAGCTGCAGCTGGCCGACGACGCTCGGCGCCGGGTTGCCGGGCAGCTGTCACCTGCACCTGGCCGTCCTGCGAGATGGTGATGCTGGTGGCGTTCTGGCGGGATGCTGATGGTCGGCTGCACCAGGTAGCCGTCGGCGGTGACCATCTGGCCCTGGGCGTTGACCGAGAAGTTGCCGGCGCGGATATAGGCCGTCTCGCCGCTCGGCAGCAGCACCTGGAAGTAGCCGGGGCCGTTGATCGCAAGGTCGAGCGCGTTGCCGGTGTTGGTCAGGGTGCCCTGGCCGGTGATCCGGTAGACCGAGCCGGCCTTCACGCCGGCGCCGATCTGCACGCCGGTCGGCACGACGTTGCCCTGGTCGGACGACTGCGCGCCGGGCTGCTCCAGGGTCTGGTAGAGCAGGTCCTCGAACACCGCGCTCTGCTTCTTGAAGCCGACGGTGTTCATGTTGGCGATGTTGTTGGAGATCACCTCGACATTGAGCTGCTGGGCGGCCATGCCGGTGGCGGCGGTGCGGAGGGCTTGCATCTAGGGCGTCCTGTTAAGCGGGCGTGACGGCGCCGAGCCGCTGCACCGCGCTGGTGGCGAGCTGGCCGGTGGAAGCCATCATGTTGGCGATCGAATCGTAGGCGCGGTTGATCTCGATGAGCCGGGTGATCTGCGAGACGGGCTGCACGTTGGAGCCCTCCAGCATGCCCTGCTTCAGCTCGGCGTTCGTGGCGGGCTGGGGGTGAGGTTGGAGTCGTTGCGGAAGAGGTTGGCGCCGTCCTTCGAGAGCGCCGACAGGCTGTCGAAGGTGACGACGCTGAGCTTGCCGACGATCTGGCCCGACTGGCTGATGTCGCCGTTGGAGGCGATCGTCACCGAGCCCTTTTTGGGATCGAGCACGATGTCGCCGCTGTCGCCCTGCACCGGGTCGCCGTCCTGGGTGACGAGGCGGCCGGTGGGATCGAGCTTGAAGCGGCCGTCGCGGGTGTAGCGCGGACCGGCGGCGGTGGAGATCTGGAAGAAGCCCTTGCCGTCGATCGCCACGTCCAGCGGCGCGCCGGTCTGGGTGAGCGGCCCTTGCGTGTAGTCGCGCAGCGACGCCGGCGGGGGCGACGAAGTCCACCGGCGTCGGCGCGGCGCCCGGCGTCGGCGTCGTCACCTCGTCGGTGCTCGCCATCATCGCCTCGAACTTGAAGCCGGCGGTGTCGACGTTGGCGAGGTTGTTGGCGACGATGTCGAGCTCGCGCTGGAGCAGCATCTGTCGCGACAGCCCGACGTAGATCGCGTTGTCCATGCCGTTAACAAATCCGGGGCGACTGCGGCCAATTGGTCAGGGCCAGGTGTGCAAGCTTCGGGCCAGCCGAAAACCCCAATGAAATCAGCGCGCCAAAAGGTTAACGGGCGCCGGTCGGCGGATTATTCCGGGCAAGGTCTGCAGTCGTTAAGGGGTGTTAACAACCACTCCTTAACCAACGCCGCGCGATTGAGAGAGGCACACCGGGGTTCGGGGATTCGCGCGTGGCGAACGACAAGTCCAAGGAGGCGGCCGCCCAGAACGATCAGGGGGCCGACGCCGCGGACGATCAGACCGAAACGGCCGAGGGCGCCGAAGGCGAAGGCGGGGGCAAGAAGCGGCCGCCGCTGATGATGCTGATCGCCGCCGGCGTCGGCGCGCTCGTCGTGCTGGGCGGCGGCGGAACCGCGGGCATGCTGTTCCTGATGCCGCACGCCGCCGGCCTCGGCCCACAAGCTGCCGCCGAAGCCGAAGAGCGACAAGAAGGACGACAAGGCCGATCCCAACGCGCCGCAGGTGCAGGACGGGCCCGACGGCGTCGTCTTCTACACGCTGCCCGACATCGTCGTGAACATGCAGACGCCGGACGGCAAGCCGACCTTCCTGAAGCTGAAGCTGGCCTTCGAGCTTCCCGACCACAACACCGCCGACACCATGGATGCGGAGATGCCGCGCCTGCAGGACGTCTTCCAGACCTTCCTGCGCGAGCTGCGCCCCGAGGACCTGGCCGGCAGCGAGGGCACGCTGCAGCTGCGCGCCGAGCTGCAGCGGCGCGTCAACCTCGTCATCGCCCCCTCGAAGGTCAACGGCGTGCTGATCGAGGAGATGCTGATCAACTAGCGCCCGCGCGCTGATCGCTTGTCCCCATGGCCGCCGACACCGAAGACACCGCCAGCCTCGCCGAAGCCGCTCCCGCCGGAGACGGCTGGGACAATGCGCCGGCCGAGTCCGGCGGCGCCGGTCGCCGCCGAGCGCATCCTCAACCAGGACGAGATCGACAGCCTGCTGGGCTTCGACCTCTCAGACGACGACGCCGCCGAGCGCACCGGCATCCGCGCCATCATCAACTCGGCGCTGGTCTCCTACGAGCGGCTGCCGATGCTGGAGATCGTCTTCGACCGCCTGGTGCGGTTGATGACGACCAGCTTGCGCAACTTCACGTCCGACAACGTCGAGGTCAGCCTCGACAACATCTCGTCGATCCGGTTCGGCGACTACCTGAACTCGATCCCGCTGCCGGCGATCCTTTCGGTGTTCCGCGCCGAGGAGCTGGACAACCTCGGCCTGCTGACGGTCAACTCCAACCTGATCTACTCGATCGTCGACGTGCTGCTGGGCGGGCCGGCGCGGCACCGCCGCGATGCGCATCGAAGGGCCGGCCCTACACCACCATCGAGCGGGTGCTGGTCGAGCGGATGGTCGAGGTGGTGCTGCACGACTGCCATGTCGCCTTCGAGCCGCTGACGCCGGTCACCTTCACGCTCGACCGGCTGGAGACCAATCCGCGCTTCGCCGCCATCGCGCGGCCGGCCAACGCCGCCATCCTGGTCAAGCTGCAGGATCGACATGGAGGACCGCGGCGGGCGCATCGAGCTCCTGCTGCCCTACGCGACGCTCGAGCCGATCCGGAAGATGCTGCTGCAGCAGTTCATGGGCGAGAAGTTCGGCCGCGACAACATCTGGGAAGGCCACCTGGCCACCGAGCTCTGGATCACCCAGCTCGACGTCCGCGCCGTGCTCGACGAGCAGCAGCTGGCGCTCTCCCGGGTGCTGGAGCTGAAGGTCGGCGACACCCTGATGCTGAACGCCACGCCCGACACCCTGGTCGAGCTTCGCGCCGGGCCAGGTGCCGCTGACCGTCGGCCGCATGGGCCGCCGCAACCACCACATCGCCGTGCGGGTCGAAGCGCCGCTGACGCCCGCCGCCAAGCAAGCCGTGCAGAGGATGGCATGAGCGACATCGGATTGATCATGAACGGCCTGCTTGGGCGTGCTGCTGATCGGCGCGCTGGCGCTCGGCTGGCGGCTCGAGGGGCGGCTGAAGGCGCTGCGCGCCTCGCACCAGAGCTTCACCCAGGCGGTCGAGGATCTGGATCGCGCCGCGGCCCGCGCCGAGCAGGGCCTCGCCGACCTGCGCGCCGCCACCGACGAGGCCGCCGAGACGCTGGCCGGCCGCATCGACCGCGCCGGCCATCTCGCTGGCCGGCTCGAGAAGCTGACCGCCGAAGCGACGCTCGCCGAGGCGAAGCTCATCGCTGCGCCGAAGCCTCAGCCCGAGCTGCTCCATGGCGAGCGTCCGCGCGCGCCTCAGACCCGCGAGAGCGCCTTCGCGCGCTTCGCCGAGCGCTACGGCGCCAAGGCGCCGCAGCCGCCGCTGTCGGCGTTGGCCGAGGCGGCCGCCCGCAACGACCTGATCCTCGAGGACGAAGCCGAGGCCGAGCCGGCGCCGGCGCCGGTCGCCGCGCGCATCCCCGCCGACGCCGCAGCGCGGATCGCGCGGCTGCAGGCGCTCGCCCGTCCGCGCCCGGCCGCCGCCGCCCCGCTCGCCCCGGCGCTCGCCCGGGCCGCGGACGACGACCTCTTCGACGCCCCGCCGCGCCGCGCCGCCGGAGGCCTGCGCTGATGCGAATGCCGCGTCTGTTGCCGCTGGTGGCGGTCGCCGCCGGCGGGGTGCTGGTCATCAACGCCATCGAGAACGGCCCCGGCATCGTCGGGGCCGCGCGCAGCTTCGCCGAGGGCGTGGCGCCCAAGGCCGCCGGCCGGGGCCGCCAGCGCGCTGCCGCCGGACGCCAACGCCGCCGCGCCGGCGCCGGGCCAGGTGGTGGCCGCCAAGCCCGCGCCGATCTGCGCCGAGAGCCCGACCGAGCTTGCCAAGGAAGCCGGCCTCTCGCCGGCCGAGCTGCAGGTGATCCAGAGCCTCGGCGCGCGCCGCGGCGAGCTCGACCAGCGCGAGCAGGGGCTCTCCACCGAGCTGGCCCTGATCCAGGCCGCCGAGGCCAAGGTCGACGCCAAGATCACCACCATGAACGCCCTGAAGGCGGACATGCAGGCGATGCTGGGCCAGCTCGACGACAAGCAGCAGGCCGAGGTCAACCGCCTGGTCAAGGTCTACGAGGACATGAAGCCCCAGGCCGCCGCGGCCCGCTTCACCCTGCTCACCGACGAGGTGCGGCTGCCGATCGCCGCGCAGATGAAGGAACAGAAGCTGTCGGCGATCATCGCCAACATGGCGCCGGCCGACGCCAAGCACCTCACCGAGGCGCTGGCGGCGCGCTACGTCGCCCAGGCCAACGCGGCCCGCGCGGCGATCAATCCGCCGGCCGCCCAGCCGCCCGCCGCGCCGCCCTCGGCCGCCGCGACCCAGCCGCCGCCGGCCCAGGCCGCCCAGGCTCGCCCAGTCCGCGCCCGCCCAGCCGGTCCCGGCCGCCGCGACCGCGCCGGCGCCGAAGCCGAAGCCCGCTGTCCACCGCAAGCCGAAGCTCGCCAAGCCCCCGGCGAAGACCGTGGCCGCCGCCAAGCCGTCGGCGCCGGCCGGGCCGACGAAGCCGGCGGTCGGGGCGCCCGGCGCCGCCGGCGCGAAGGCCGCGGCCGCGAGCCCGACGCCTGCCAAGTCGGCCGCCGCCGGCCCGGCCACCAAGCCCGCCGTCGCGCCTGCCGCCCCGGCGCCCGCCAAGTCCGCCAGCGCCGCGCCCGCCTCGGCGCCCGCTCCAGCGCCCGCCCCGGTTTCCCACTCTGGGCCTGCCTCCGGGCCGCCGGCCAAGACCGGCTAGGCAAGCCCGCGTGCGCCCGGCCCAGCCCCTGCGCGCCGCCGTCGCCGCGATCGCGGTGCTGGCGCTCAGCGTTGCGCCGGCTGCCGCCGAAGCCCCGGCGGCGATCCCCGCGCAGGCGCCGCTGACGATCCGCGTCGGCCAGGCGGACGACTTCTCGCGCGTCGAGTTCCGCTGGGCGGCCGGCGCCCAGATGGGCGTGCGGCGCGACGGCCAGGTGCTGACGATCGCCTTCAGCCGCGACGCCAAGCCCGACGTCGGGGTTCTGAAAGCCGCGCCGCTGAAGTGGATCAAGTCGGTCGACGTGCGCCACGAAAAGGGCGGCATCGTCTTCGTCCTGACACTGACGGACGACGCCGACGCGTCGACCGGCGAGGCGGACGGCGCGGACTTCGTCAACGTGTTCGCCAAGCAGACGGCGCTCGCCGGCGCCGGCGCAGGCGCCGCCGCCGTCGCGGCCCGATCCGGTCCCGTTCGGCGGCGCCGTGGTGATGACCTCGGCGCTCGCCGGCCAGCAGCTGCGCTTCGACTTCCCCTGGCGCAATCCGCTGGGCGCGGCGGTCTTCCGGCGCGGCGACGCCATCTGGATCGTGTTCGACACACAGGCCCGGATCGACGTCTCGAAGGCGCCCAAGGACGTCGTCCAGTACGCCGGCATCCAGAGCTTCGAGGGGCCGGGCTACTCGGCGGTGCGGATCACCACCCGCGCGCCGATCGCCTTCGCGGCGGCCGCCAACGGCTCGGACTGGGGCGTGATCCTCGAGCCCTTCAGCCCGCCGCCCTACACGGCGGTGAAGCTCACCCGCGACGATTCCGACGGGCCGGCGGCGCTGACCACGGCGATGGCCGGCGCCACCGGCGTCTACTGGATCGCCGACCCGGCGGTCGGCGACCGGATCGGCGTGGTCACCGCGCTCGCGCCCGTCGAAGGGGTTGCCGACCCGGCGCGACTTCGTCGAGTTCTCGATGCTGCAGTCGGGGCAGGGGCTGGCCGTCGTGCCCCGGGTCGACGACCTGAACGTCGGCTTCAACGGCGACATCGTCACCCTGAGCCGGCCGAAGGGGCTCGCTTTGTCGCCCGCCAACGGCAAGCTGGCGGCCGCCGAGGCGCTCGACGCGCCGAAGGCCGCGGCGCTGGCCGGCCTGATCGGCGACGACTGGGCCAACACCGGCGCCGGCAGTTTCCTCACGCGCTACGACGCCCTGATGGCGCCGGTCGCCGACGAGGAGGGCAAGGGGCTGGAAGGCCCGACCGCCGGCCATCTGGCGCTCGCCCGCTTCATGGTCGGCGAAGGCCTCGATTTCGAGGCGATCGGCATCCTGAACGACGCCATGCGCACCCACCCGGCGCTCGGCGGCGAGGCGGAGTTCCGCGCGCTGCGCGGCATGGCCCAGGTGATGGCCGGCCGCTACAAGGAGGCCGAGACCGACCTCTCGGCCCCGGTGCTGGAGGACAACCCCGCCGCCAGCCTCTGGCGCGCCTACGTGTTCGCCAAAGAGAGCCAGTGGGCCGACGCCAAGAAGGCGTTCACGGCCGGCTCGTCGACGCTGGCGCAGTTCCCGCCGCTCTGGCGGCAGCGCTTCACGCGCGCCGCCGCCGAGACCGCGCTGGCGCTGGGCGACGTCGCCGGCGCGCGCAGCTGGATCAACTACGCGCTCGCCAATCACGGCGAACCCGGAGGACGACGCGAAGACCCGGCTCACCGCCGCAATGGTCACCGAGCGCGAGGGCGCCGCCGCCGGCGCGCTCGGCCAGTACCAGGCGCTGGCGCAGCTGCCGATGGACGAGGTCGCCGCCCCGGCCCAGCTGCACGCCACCCAGCTGCAGCTGACGCTGAACACCGTGACGCCAGCGCAGGCGATCGGCGTGTTCGACGGCTTGCGCTTCCGCTGGCGCGGCGGCTCGTTCGAGCTGGAGACCATCCGCGCGCTCGGCCAGCTCTATCTCAGCCAGGGCCGCTACCGCGAGGCGCTGGAGGCGTTCCGCTCGGCCGGCAAGAACCTGCCGGATCTGCCGGAGGCCGTGCAGCTGCAGGCCGACCTGGAGGCGGCGTTCAAGAGCCTCTTCCTCGACGGCCAGGCCGACGGCCTGCAGCCGATCCAGGCGCTCGCCCTGTTCTACGACTTCAAGGAGCTGACCCCGGTCGGCGAGGACGGCGACGCCATGGTGCGGCGCCTGACCCGCCGGCTGGTCGACGTCGACCTGCTGCCGCAGGCCGAGGAGCTGCTGAAGTACCAGGTCGACAACCGCCTGGAGGGCGTCGCCCAAGGCGGAGGTCGCCACCGATCTCGCCGTCATCGACCTGATGGACAAGAAGCCGCGAGGACGCGCTCGACGCCATCAACGCCTCGCGCACCACCGTGCTGCCGAACGCGCTGAACATTCAGCGCCGCGTCGTCGCCGCGCGGGCGCTGACCGGGCTCGGCCAATACGACACCGCGCTGGAGATGCTGGGCCCGGACAACTCGCCCGACGCGGTCGACGCGCGCGCCGAGATCGTCTGGCGCCAGAAGAACTGGCCGGCGGCCGGCGCGATCTTCGAGAAGCTGCTGGGCGAGCGCTACAAGACGCCCGGGGCGCTGGCGGCGGTCGAGGAGGGCCGGCTGCTGCGCGCTGCGGCCGCCTACTCGCTGGCCGGCGACGACGTCGCGCTGGCGCGGCTGCAGGAACGAACTGGACGCCGTTCGTGGCCGGCGCGCGCAACCCGGACGCGCTGCGCGTCGCGCTCTCGGGCCTCAACAACGGCCAGGTCTCGCCGGCCGACTTCAGCCGCATCGCCGCCGACAACCAGCTGTTCGAGGGCTGGGTCGCCAAGATGAAGAGCCACTTCGACGCGACGCCGCTGCCGGCGCCGAGTCCCGCCGCCCTCCGCGCGCCAGGCGAGCGCCGACGCCGCGCCGCCACCGGCCGCAGGCAAGCCACCCGCCAGGCAGGGGTAGATCGTGGAGTTCCAGGCCAGCCCACGGCGGCTCCGCGCCGGTCGAAACTACCAGCTCCGGGGTACCGGCTAGACTGGCGGTTGCTCAGCCCGGCCGAAGGGCACGAAGTCCATATACGAGGACGCTGGCGGTGAGCAGGAAGACCATTAGGGGGCCCGCGACTTCCGCCCAAAACCGGAATTGCTCGAACGGCGTGAACTCACTTATCTTCGCATCAAGATAGCTCGGAGATGGGTCAGCTAGGTCTGCTAGAATCCTGGCAATGACCGCCGGCCGAAATTCAAGAAGCTTTCGCGCTTGCGCAAGCTCTAGCTCAACCGCCTGACGCTCCGCGGTCGCACGTTCACGATCTACGACCCAGGTCTTGGAGTACTGATGCTCGTCATCATCGAAGAGTAGAGAAAGTTCACGCGCTCTGATAGTGTTATACTGCTTTGAGAGCACTTCAATGAGCGCGTGTGGTCCGTTGCGGATTCTCTCTAGTTCCTGATCATACGCCGATCGGCGTGCTTGAATCGCGCTTCTGGCGTTTGCGAATAGCGGGACCTTCTTGTTTCCGATTTCTATAGACCACTTCTTATAGTCACTTCTCGCGCTGATTGCCCACATGACGAACGTATAAACGACAACAAATAGAGCGACTCCGGTAATCGCTAACACGCTACCGTGGATATCAACATCGGGGAACTTGACGCTAGCCGCTCCAAGTCCCTTGCGTTCTCCAACCAAGCCGGCAGCCCAAAGCAATGAGATTGAGGCGACCATCAAGAAACGCTCAACTCGCCCTTCCGTCCGATCGCCGAAAGGGTAACTCCAAAATGCGCCGGCATATTCGAGTATGTGTTCCGCTAGGAACGCTTGCCGAACCGCACCGCCGGGCCCGGTAGGGCGCGCTGGTCCTTCCTCGGACGTATTTGCTTCCATCGATCCGGCCTCCCCGAAGTCGAGCACACCCTTGGGCCGTATCTCGAAGGAGACAATGCCTGATCGTCGTAGCCCGCTTAGGGCATCGCCCTGGCGCCGGCCGGGCGCCGCGCGGCTGTCACGGCCGGCAAAGCTTGCCTTAACCGGGAAGGGCTAAGGTTAACCCGCGAGATGGAGCGGGGCAGCCTTGGCCGACAGCAAACGAAGCGCCCATGACCTGATCGTCATCGGCAGCGGTCCGGCCGGGCGGCGCGCGGCCATCCAGGCGGCCAAGCTCGGCAAGCGCGTGCTGGTCGTCGAGCAGGGCCGCCGCGTCGGCGGCGTCTCGGTGCACACCGGCACCATCCCCTCCAAGACGCTGCGCGAGACGGTGCTGAACCTCTCCGGCTGGCGCGAGCGCGGCTTCTACGGCGCGGCCTATCGCGTGAAGCACGACATCGGCGCCGCCGACCTACTGAAGCGCCTGCACATGACGCTCGACCACGAGGTCGAGATCCTCGAGCACCAGTTCGCCCGCAACGGCGTCGACACCGTGCGCGGCGCCGCGCGGTTCACCGATCCGCACCACGTCGAGATCGTCCAGGACGACGGAAAGCGGCTCGCCGCCGGCGCGGACCGCTTCGTGATCGCGGTCGGCACGCGCCCCTACCGCCCCGACCACATCGACTTCGACGGCGCGCGGGTGCTCGACAGCGACGAGATCCTCGACCTGCCGGCCATCCCGCGCCAGCTGACGGTGATCGGCGCCAGCGTGATCGGCGTGGAGTACGCCTCGATCTTCAGCGCGCTCGACATCAAGGTGACGCTGCTGGAGCCCACCGACCGGCTGCTGCCGTTCGTCGACCGCGAGCTGGCGGACGAGTTCAAGCACGACCTGCGCGACCGCGGCGTGAGCTTGCGCTTCGGCTGCAAGGTGACGGCGGCTTACGCCGAGCCGGGCGGCCGCTGCGTGACCCGGACCGAGGACGGGCGCGAAGTGGCGAGCGACATGGTGCTGTTCGCCGCCGGCCGCGTCGGCGCCACCGACACGCTGGGCCTTCCCGCCTGCGGCCTGGAGGCCGACAGCCGCGGCCGCATCGCGGTCGACCCGGCTACGTTCCGCACCGCCGTCCCGCACATCTTCGCCGCCGGCGACGTGATCGGCTTTCCCTCGCTCGCCTCCACCTCGATGGAGCAGGGCCGCATCGCCGCCTGCCACGCCTTCGGCGAGCCGGCGCAGGCGCCGCCGGAGTTCTTCCCCTATGGCATCTACTCGGTGCCGGAGATCTCCACCGTCGGCATGACCGAGGAGGAGGTGCAGGGGCGCGCCATCCCCTACGAGTGCGGCGTCGCCCGCTTCCGCGAGACCTCGCGCGGCCACATCATGGGGCTGGCGTCCGGCTTCCTGAAGATGATCTTCGCCATCGAGACCCGCCGGCTCTTGGGCGTCCACATCGTCGGCGAAGGCGCCACCGAGCTGATCCACATCGGCCAGGCGGTGGTGAACCTCGAAGGCACGCTCGACTACTTCGTCGAGAACACCTTCAACTATCCGACGCTGGCCGAAGCCTACAAGATCGCCGCCCTCGACGCCTGGAACCGCATGCCCAAGCGCCAGCCAAGCACGGTGGTGGCGGCGGCGAAGCTCGAGGAAGCGCGCCGCAGCGTGGGGTAGGGCGGCGCGCGTCGCACCCGCGTGCTAGAATGCGCCGATGAGCCGCGACGACGTCATCCGGAGACTGCGTCAGCACCAGACCGAGATTCGCCGGTTGGGCGTCCGCGCCCTCTACCTGTTCGGCTCGACGGCGCGCGACGATGCGCGGGCTGGCAGCGACGTCGATCTCTATTTCGACTACGACGATCCGAAGTTCAGCCTGATCGAGCTGGCGGGACTTCAAAACCGGCTCGCGGAGCTTCTCGGCGCGCCGATCGACGTGATGACCCGCGGCAGCCTTCATCCGCGCCTGCGGTCCCGGATTGAACAAAGTGCGCTGCAGGTCTTTTGATGCCGGGCCGATCGGTCCGGGCGCGTTTCGATGACATTCAGGAAGCGATAGCTGGCATCGAAGCGACGCTTGATAGCGTCCCGTTCGAGACGTTCAGCGCAAGCTGGCAACTGCAGCGCGCGGTCGAACGAGGCCTGGAGATCATCTCCGAAGCAAGCCGATCCTTGCCCGATGACCTGAAACTACGGTCGCCCGAGATACCTTGGCCGGCGATCGCTGCGATCGGCAATATCCTGCGGCACGAATACCAGCGTGTGGAGCCGCGGCTCGTCTGGAACATCGTCGAACAACACCTGGGCCTGTTGCGCGCGGCGATCGATAGACTTCTCAGAAGATCCGGGCCGAGAGGACTAGGCCTCAGGCCCGCTGCAGCGCTTGCTTCACGCGCTCGGCCAGCACGGTGATGTCGATCGGCTTGGCGCGGAAGGAGACCCGGGCTCGCCCTCTGCTAGCTCGGCACGGTGGGGAAGCGGTAGGGGATCCATCCGACGGCCAGCCTTAGCTCGGCCGCCACCTCTGCCGCCAGCTCCGGCGAGAAACAGTAGGAGCGGATGCGGGCGATCTTGCCGTCTACCTCCTCAAAGCGGGTGATCCCTTGCAGCAAACGCCCTTCGCTGGTCGGCATGAAGCCGAGCACGATCGGCTCGCCCGCGAAGACCACCCGTTCGTTGACCCACTTGGGCGGGCGCACGTCCGGCGGCAAGTCAGGGTGCACGTTGACAGCCTGCCAAAGCCAGCTCCCCTTGCGCTCGAACTGGGCGCGGCCCGTCTCGATCAGGTGGCCGGGCATCTCGACGCCGCCCGTGTCGAGCATCAGTTCCAGCAGGCCCGGCAGGTCGGAGGCGTCCAGCCGACGCACGAACGCATCGACCAACGCCACCGAAGCGACGCGCCGCCTCGGCGCGGCGACATCCTTCAGCCGTTCGCGGCCGCGGCGCAGGGCGGCCTTCACCGCCCCGACGCTGGTGGCCAGCGTCTCGGCGGTCTCGGCGAGGCTGAAGTCGAACACCTCCTTCAGCACCAGCGCCGCCCGCTCCTGCGGGGACAGCTCCTCGAGCAGCCGGCGGCCGGCGTCGCCGACTTCGGCGAGGTCGCGCGGCGCCACGCTTGCCGGCGCATCGAGCTCGCGGTGCGCGGCGTCCTCGGCGGCGCGCCGCCGTCGCGCGTCAATCCACAGATTGGTGGCGGTGCGGACCAGGTAGCCGCGCGGGTTGGCGATCGCGCCCTGGTCGGCGCTCAACGTGGCGAAGCCCTTGAGCAGCGTGTCCTGCACCAGGTCCTCGGCGTCCCAGACATTGCCGGCGAGCCGCCGGCAATAGCGGTAGAGCTCCGGACGGAACGGCGTCAGGCCGTCGAGATAGGCGACCCACGCCGCCGCCGCGGCCTCGCGCAGCCCCTGGGTCAGTTCCGGTTCGGCCATCGCATCTCCTCGCTTTCAAGGGCACGACGGATGAGGGCGGCGGAAGGATACGTGGCGCGCGGGGTTTGCCTAAGCCCGCTGCAGCGCCTGTTTCACGCGTTCGGCCAGGACGGTGATGTCGATCGGCTTGGCGAGGAAGGAGACGCCCGGCTCGCCCTCCAGCACCTTCGAGAACTCGGCCTCGGCGTAGCCGGAGATGAACATCACCGGCGCGCCGGCGAGGTAGGGGCGGGCGGCCTTCAGCAGGTGCGGGCCGTCGAGGCCGGGCATGATCACGTCGGAGATCATCAGGTCGATCCGCCCGGCGTTCGCCTCGGCGATGGCCAGCGCCTCCTCGCCGTCGGCAGCTTCGATCACCTCGTAGCCGCGCGCCTTCAGGAGCCGGGCGGCGACCTTGCGCACGGCGTCCTCGTCCTCGACGAACAGGATGCGGCCGACGCCGGAGAGGTCGCGGGCGGCGGCGCGGCCCTTCGGCGGCGCGGGGGCCGGCGGCTCGACCAGCACCGGCGGCGGCTCGTAGACCGGCAGGAAGATGCGGAAGATCGCCCCTTCGCCGGGCTTGGAGACCGGCTGGATCCAGCCGTCCATCTGCTTGACGATGCCGTAGACGGTGGCGAGACCCAGGCCCGTGCCTTCGCCGACCGCCTTGGTGGTGAAGAAGGGGTCGAAGATCTTCGGCAGCACGTCGGGCGGGATGCCGGGGCCGTCGTCGGCCACCTCGATCAGCGCCATCTCGCCCATCGGCTGGCCCTCGTAGCCGAGCCCCCGAGCCTCGGCCTCGGTGAGCCGGGCCGCGCGCACCGTGATGGTCCCGCCGCCCTGGCTGCGCACCGCGTCGCGGGCGTTGACCACCAGGTTCATCACCGCGTTCTCGAGCTGCTGGCGGTCGGCGCGGATCTGCGGAAGGTTGCGGCCGTAGTCGGTCTCCATGCCGACGCTCTCGGGCAGCAGGCGGCGCAGCATCACCGTGACGTTGCTGATCAGCTCGCCGACGTCGAGCGTCTCGCGCTGCACGGTGACCTTCCGGGAGAAGGTCAGCAGCTGGCCGACCAGGCCGGCGGCCCGCAGCGCATTCTCGCGGATCCGCCCGAGGCCCTCGAACGAGGGATCGCCGAGCGGATGGCGCGTCTCCAGCTCGGAGACGTTCATCAGGATGGCGGTGAGCAGGTTGTTGAAGTCGTGGGCGACGCCGCCGGCCAGCTGGCCGATCGCCTGCATCTTGCTCGACTGGGCGAGCTGCGCCTGCATCTGCTTCTGCTCGGTGACGTCCACCAGGTAGGCGACGGCGTGGCCGTCGAGCCGCGAGACGTAGAGGTGGGCGATGCTGCCGGGCCGCGCCTTCGGCGTCACCTCGAACGGCCCGGCGCCGCCCGCCGCCAGGCGCTCGGCGGCGTCCGCGCGGCTGGCGTCGGTGAGGAGCGCGCCGAGCGTCTCTTCGGGCGAGGCCGGCGCGCCGGCGATCGCGGCCCACGCCTCGTTCACCTCGAGGATCCGGCCAGAGAACGGGTCGGCGCCGTCGATCAGCGCGGCGCCGAACGGCGAGGCCGCGGCGAACGGGTCGAGGCCGCCGGGGATCGCGGCGGGCGCCGCGGCGGCGGGCTTGGCGGGCGGCTCGGCGGGCGGCGGCGCCGGCGCGCGCACCAGGAAGCGGCCGCCGTCGATGCGCGCGGCCTCCAGCCGCCGGGGCGCGCCGCCGAGCGCGGCGTCCTGGCGCGCGTGGCCGTCGCGGGCGGCGGCGCGCAGCAGCGACGCCGTGTCGGCGAGGCCCGCGCGATGCAGGCGCCGGTGCGGGCCGACCAGGTCGCGCCAGGCGCCGTTGGCGGCTTCCAGCGCGCCGTCCTCGGCGACGATGGCGGCTGGCTCGACGAGCGCGCGCACCAGCGCGCCGAAGTCCGGCGTGGCCCGGGCCGACGCGCCCCTGCCCAAAACGCCTGGGGCCGGCGTGCGGGGCATGAAGAGCGCCCGCGCGGCGATCAGCCCGGCCACGGCGACCGCGGCGATCAGGCCGAGCGCCGTCCACTTCAGCGGCCCGTCGCCCAGCGCCGGGATGGCCGCCAGCGCCACGGCCGCCGCGAACAGCGCCGCCGCGATCGACGCGACGACGCCGCGTCCGCCGCCGCGCGAAGCCCCGCGGCGTCCTCGTCCTTGGCTCGCTACGTCCGCCATCCTGGCTCCAACGCCTACCCTACGCCGCGGCTCGACCGCGAATCAGCGGCGAATCATACCCTCTCAAAGCGTGCGCGCCCGCCGCCGGCGCGCCCGAGAGGATGAACCCGATGATCTTGGCCACCGCCTCGTAGTGCTGCTGCGGGATGATCTGGTCGACCTCGACGTTGGCGTAGAGCGCGCGGGCCAGCGGCGGGTCCTCGATGACCGGCACGCCCGCCTCCTCGGCCACCTCGCGGATCTTCAGCGCCACAGCGTCGACGCCCTTGGCCACGCACTCCGGGGCCGGCGTCTGGCCCTGCTCGTAGCGCAGGGCGACGGCGTAGTGGGTCGGGTTGACGACCACCACGGTCGCGTTCGGCACCCGCTGGATCATCCGCCGCCGCGCCCGTTCCAGGCGGATCTGCCGCTGGCGCGCCTTGACGTGCGGATCGCCCTCGGCCTGCTTGAGGTCGTCCTTCAGCTCCTCCTTGGTCATCTTCATGCGGGTCAGGAACCGCTGCCGCTGCCAGACGAAGTCTAGCACCGCGCCGAGGGAGAGCAGGGCGAGCACCGCCAGCATCAGGCTCTTGCCGACGTCGACGCTGTAGGTGAGCACGCCCACCGGCCCGACCGTGATCAGCCCGGGCAGCTCGCGCACATGCGGCGCCAGCACCCACCAGGCGACCGCGCTCACCAGCAGCACCTTCAGCACCGCGCGCAGGAAGTTCATCAGCCCGTCGATGCCGAACAGGCGCTTGAAGCCCTGGGCGGGCGACAGCTTGGAAAGACTGGGTCTCAGCTTGGCGGTCGTGAAGAGCACGCCGCTCTGGATCACGTTGCCGCCGACACCGGCCAGCATCGTCGCACCGAGCACCGACGCGAGCGCCGGGAAGGCGGCCCGCATCACCTGCCAGGCGACCGCGACGCCGGCCGCGCCGTGCAGCTCGATGGTGTCGGGGTGGGCGATGAAGGGCAGCAGGTCGTCGGCGAGGTGGCGCGCCAGCATGCCGCCGCCCAGCGCCACCGCTCCGAACGCGCCGGCCAGCGCGCACACCTGGGTCAGCTCGCCCGACTTCGCGACGTCGCCTTCGGCCCGCGCGTCCCCGAGCTTTTTCGGGGTGGCTTCTTCTGTGCGTGACGCTGAGTCGTCGCCTTCGGCCATCGTCTCGGCTCAGGCGAAGGTCTGCAGCACGTCGCGGTAGCGATCGAGCCAGTAGGTGCCCATCAGGCCCAGGCTGAGCGCAAACAGCGACAGCCCCAGCAGCACCTGCAGCGGGGTGGCGGCGAAGAAGATCTGGAACTGCGGCATCGCCCGACCCACGAGCCCGGTGGCGATGTTGAAGACCAGCGAGAAGGCCAGGATCGGCGCGGCGAGCTGGATGCCGAGCGCGAACGCCCCGCCAATGGTCCGCACCGCGAGCTGCGCAAAGTCGGCCACCGGCGGCGGGTGGCCGTACGGGAACAGGGTGTAGGAGCGCACCATCGCCGCGATGAACAGGTGGTGCAGGTTGGTCGCCATCAGCAACACGACCGCCATCAGGCTGAGGAAGGTGGCGATCGTGGTGTTCTGTGTCGCTTCGGTCGGGTTGGCGGTCTGGGCGAACGAGAGGGTGGTCGACAGCGAGATCACCTCGCCGGCCGTCGCCATCGCGCCCAGGAACGCCCGCAGGATCGCGCCGATGGCAAGCCCGATCAGGACCTCGCGCACGATGTCGCCGCCGAGCTCGCCCATCGTCGGCGGGACCTGCGGCAGGGTGGGGGCCACCACCGGCGTCACCACCAGGCACATCAGAAACGCGAAGGCGAGCCGGATGCGGATCGGCGTCGGCGCTTCGCCGAGGCCCGGCATGGTCATGATCATCGCCGCGGTGCGGGCGAAGACCAGACCGCCGGCGAAGACCTGCTGGACGGTGGCGTAGTGCTCCACCCGCGTGGCTATCAGAGCGCGGCGATGCGCTCGGCGATGTGGCGCATGAAGCCGGTGAGCAGCGCGCCCATCAGCGGCAGGAAGATCAAGCAGCGAGATGAAGATGGCGACGATCTTCGGCGCGTAGATCAGCGTCGCTTCCTGGATCTGGGTCAGCGCCTGGAAGAGGCCGATCGCCACGCCCACCACCAGCCCGACGATCAGCGCCGGCGCGCAGAGCTGGATGGTGAGCCAGATGGCGTCGCGGCCGATATCGAGAACCTCGGCGCCGTTCATGCTGGGTAAGCCTCCGATTGGGGGAAGATTCTGCCCGGCAGGATCGGCCGATCGTGGTTAACGAAGCGTTCTCCGGCCCCCTTGAGGGGCGGGGGTTAGGAGGTGGGGGGCGCTCCGGGGTGCGCGCTCATTCGACCGGCGCCCCCACCCCCGGCCCCTGCCCTCAAGGGGGAGGGGAGAGCGGCTCACCCCACGTCCCAGAACGCGTTCGGCCCTAGCGCTGCGCCCTGGTCGCGACCCGCGCCGCGGGCGTCCAGCGCGCCGACCGGGTGCTCGAGCGGGGCGAGGATGCCTGGCTCGCCCGGCGCGTTGGTGCGCCCGAGGCCGGCCCAGATCTCGAAGCCGAGCCGGGCCAGGAAGGCGGGCCGCTCGCTCGCCCGGATCGCCGGGTCGAGGCCGAGGAAGAAGTTCTCCTGCTGCCGCACGAACGGCCGGCAATGGTAGGCGAGGACCGCGCGGCGCTCGTCGCGCTCGGTCAGGTTGGCGCCCGTGCCGTGGACGAGGCGCCCGTCGAACACCACCACCGAGCCCGCCGGTCCCTCGGCCGGAACCGTCTCCTCGGGCGTCCAGCTGCGCAGCGTCCGGACCTGGTGCGAGCCGGGGACGAGCCGCGTCGCGCCGTTCCGCTCCGTGAAGTCGTCGAGCATGAAGAGCAGGTTGGCGACCAGCGGCTTCTCGGTCCAGAAGTCGACGTAGCCCTGGTCGGAGTGCAGGCGCATCGGCGCGCCGCCCGGCCGGGCGATGTTGGCGGTCAGGCTCGAGAGCAGGAACCGCGGGCCGAGCAGCTCGCCCATCATCCGCTCGACCAGCGGACCCAGCACGAGGTCGCGGAAGATGCGGCCCTTGTTGGGCAGCATCCAGATGCGCTGGTTGATGCCGGCCTCGACGAAGCCGCAGCCCGCGGCGACCTCGCCGGCCGCCTGCTCGTCGACGCGCGCTCTCAGCGCCGCCACCGCGTCGGCGCTGAGCGCCTGCTCGAGGATGCAGTAGCCGAACTGGGCGAGATCCGCGGTCGCCGCTTCCAGCTCGGCGCGGCCGCGCAGCGGCGGCGTCTGGGGCTTGGCCAGCGTCACCATGCGTAGGCCTCCGGCGCCGGGCCGCCGGGACCGGGGAAGAGCTCGTCGAGCCGCTGCAGCGTCGCCTCGTCGAGCCGGATCTCCAGCGCCGCCAGGCTCGATTCCAGCTGCGCCATCGTACGCGGGCCGATCACCGGCGCGGTCACGCCCGGGGCTTGCGCGACCCAGGCCAGCGCCACCGACGCGGCCGAGTGGCCGAGCTCCTCGCAGAAGCCGCCGAACGCCGCGACCTTGTCCGACATCGCCATGTAGTTGCGCCGCCCGCCGTCGTTGTCGGCCGGCTTGCCGCCCAGGAGGCCGCCGCCGAGCGGGCTGTAGGCCAGGAACGCCATGCCGTAGGCGCTGGCCGCCGGGATCACCTCCAGCTCCAGCGTGCGCTTGGTGAGGTTGTAGACGCTCTGCTCGGAGACGAGGCCGACGCCCAGCCGCGCCTTGGCGGTCTCCTGCGCCTGGGCGATGTGCCAGCCGGCGAAGTTGGATGAGCCGACGTAGAGCACCTTGCCCTGGGCGATCAGCACGTCCATCGCCTGCCAGATCTCCTCCCAGCGCGCCGTCCGGTCGATGTGGTGCATCTGGTAGAGGTCGAGGTAGTCGGTCTGCAGGCGCTTGAGGCTCGCCTCGCAGGCCTCGCGGATGTGCTTGGCCGAGAGCCCGCGCTGGTTCGGCCCGACCCAGGTTCCCATCCGCTTGACCGGGTCGCGCGAGCCCCACTCCATCGGCGCGGAGTAGACCTTGCTCGCCAGCACCGTCTTCTCGCGCCGCCCGCCGCCTTGCGCGAACCAGCGGCCCAAGAGGGCCTCGGTCTGGCCGGCGTTGTAGTTGTCCGAGGTGTCGATCAGGTTGACCCCGGCCTCGAACGCCGCGTCGAGGATGGCGAAGCTGTCGGCCTCGTTCGTCAGCCACGAGAAGTTGACGGTGCCCAGCGCCACCGGCGCGATCTGCAGGGCCGTCGATCCGAAACGCCTAAGCTGCATGCATTCCCCGCCGTCTGGCCAGTCTGCGCCAATAGTGGACGCCGGGCCGGACCGCGCCAAGGGGCCCTACAGCCCGAGTTTCGCCTCCAGCGCCTTGGCGGCCTGGGCGGGCGAGGCCTTGTCGCTGTCGCGGTCGACGCTGAGGTTGGCCGCACGCATGTCCGCCACGTCGATCTTGCCGATCAGCGGCTTCAGCGCGCCGATCAGGCGCGGATCGTGCGCCCGCTTCGGCGAGATGAGCACCACGGCGTCGTAGGGCGGCAGCGCGTGGCGCGGGTCGGCCAGCACCACCAGGTCGTCGGCGGCGATGCGCCCGTCGCTGGAGAAGGCCGAGATCACGTCGGCCTGGCCGGAGGTCAGCGCCCGGTACATGAAGGTGGGCTGGTACTGGGTCTGCTTGCCGAACCTCAGCCCGTAGGCGCCCTTCACCGAGGCCCACTCGGGCCGCGACAGGAATTCCAGGTCCGCGCCCAAGCGTCAGCTGCGGGGCGTGGGCGGCGAGGTCGTCCAGCGTGCGGATGTGGAGCTGGTCGGCCTCGGCGCGGCGCATCGCCAGCGCGTAGGCGTTCTCGAAGCCGAGCGAGCCCAGCACCACCACGCCGTCGCGCGCCTTCAGCTGCGTCGGTAAGCTGCGCCAGCACCGCCTGGCGGCCGGGATTGTCGTTGCGCTTCAGGATGTTGGCCCAGAGGGTGCCCGAGTAGTCGACATAGGTGTCGATCTCGCCGGCCTTCAGCGCGCTGTAGGCGATGGTCGAGCCGAGGTCCTCTTTCAGCTCGGTCGCGCCGCCCGCCGCCTTCAGCCGGTCGGCGATCAGCTCGGCCAGGATGTACTGCTCGGAGAAGTTCTTGGCGCCGATCACGTAGCGGGCCGGCGCCGCGGTGGTGAGCGCCGAGCGGGGCGAGCGCCGCCAGCGTCCCGACCACCAGCCCGACGGCGCCGGCGACGATGCGCCAGCGGCTGCGCATCGCCAGGCCGTGCTCGATCAGGCCCAGCAGCTGGTCGGCGGCGATCGCCAGCGCCGCCGAGGCCGCGCAGCCGAACAGCACGAACACCCAGTTCTCGGTCTGCAGGCCGGAGAAGATGTAGTTGCCGAGCGAGGTCTGGCCGACCGAGGTCGCCAGCGTCGCCGCGCCGATGGTCCAGACCGCCGCGGTGCGCACCCCGGCCATGATCACCGGGGCGGCGAGCGGCAGCTCCACCTGGAAGAGCCGCTGGCGGTCGGTCATGCCGACGCCGCGGGCCGCCTCGACGATGGCCGGGTCGACGCCGGTGACGCCGGCGACCCCGTTCCGAGGATCGGCAGCATCGAATAGAGCGTCAGCGCCAGCAGCGACGGCAGGAAGCCAAGCGCCGCGAAGCCCCTGCCGAACGCCGCCAGGCTCAGCGCCGAGAGCGCCAGCAGCAGCGGGTAGAAGAGCGCCAGCAGGGCGAGGCTGGGGATGGTCTGCACGAGGCTGGCGATGAGCAGCGCGGGCCAGCGCACCGCGGCGCTGCGGCTCGCCGCCACCGCCAGCGGCAGGCTGATGGCGAGGCCGAGCAGCAGGGCCGAGGCCGAGAGCAGCACGTGCTCGCCGAGGTAGCCGGGCAGCAGCGCCCAGGCGGAAGCGAGGCGCGCCTCCATCAGGCCGAAGCCTCCGACATCGCCCGCACCCGTTCGGCCTGCCGGCGCGGCGTCTCCATCAGCGCCTGCACGCGGGGATCGGCGTGGCCGGCGAGCAGGGCGGCGGGCGGGGCGTCGGCCAGCACGCGGCCGTCGGCCAGCACCACCACGCGGTCGGCCAGCAGCAGCGCCTCCCAGACGTCGTGGGTCACCATCACGGTGGTCAGCCCCAGCTGCTCGTGCAGCGCGCGGTAGTCGCGGCCGAGCGCGTCGCGCGTCACCGGGTCGAGCGCGCCGAACGGCTCGTCCATCAGCATGATCGCGGGCTTGGCGGCGAGCGCGCGGGCGACGCCCACCCGCTGGCGCTGGCCGCCGCGAGAGCGCCGCCGGCAAGCGCGCGCCGATGTCGCCGGGCAGCGCGACCAGCTTCAGCAGCTCGGCGACCCGGGCGGCGATGGCGGCCTTGTCCCAGCCCGCCAGCTTCGGCCCGACGCCGATGTTCTCGGCTACCGTCATGTGCGGGAAGAGGCCGATCTCCTGGAAGACGTAGCCGATCCGGCGCCGGAGCGCCCAGCCGGCTTCGTCGCCGGCCGGCCGTCCATCGATCCGCACCTCGCCGGCGTCGGGCGCGACAAGCCCGTTGATGGTCTTGAGCGCCGTGGTCTTGCCCGAGCCCGAGCCGCCGAGCAGCGCCGTGAACGTCCCCGGCTCAATCGCCAGCGACAGGCCATCGACCGCCGTCACCGCGCCATAGCGCTTGGTCACCCCGCGAAGCTCGATGATCGGCTCGGCCACCACGCTGACGCCCCCCAACCCGCTCTTCCCCGCGAAGGCGGGGACCCGGGTGTTTTATCGAAGAGAACCGAGGCCGCCAGAAAAAGCCTGGGTCCCCGCGTTCGCGGGGGAGAGCGGAGGGAGGGGCGGAACCCTCAGATCGCCATGTTCATGATCTGCTGGTACGACTGGATCATCTGGTTGCGCACCGCGACCATGGCGTTGAGGCTGGTCTGGGCCGACGACAGCGCGGTGACCACGTCGATCAGGCTCGCCTTGCCCTGCACGTTGGCGGTGATCTGGGTCTCGGCCGTCTTCGAATCGGTGACCACCTGGTTGATGGCCTGGGTGACCAGCTGGCCGAAGTCGGGACCGGCGGCCGGGCCGGCTGCGCCGGCGAGCTCGGTTCCGGCGATGCCTTGGGCGGCGGCGTAGGCCTTGGCGGCGATCAGCGGGGCGACCATCGCTCAGCTCACTTGGTCAGGATGGTCAGCGTGTTCGAGTCCATCTCGCGGGCGGTCTCGATCACGCTGAGGTTGGCCTGGTAGGCGCGCTGCGCCTCCTGCATGTCGAGCGCTTCCATCAGCGGGTCGACGTTCGGCAGTTTGACGTAGCCCTTGGCGTCGGCGCCCGGGTGGCCGGGCGCGTACTCGGTGGTGAAATCGCTCTGGTCGGTCACCACGCGGCTCATCGTGACGCCCTGGCCCGCGCCGCCGACGACCTTGGGCGTGAACACCGGGACCTGGCGGCGGTAGGGATCGCCGCCCGGCGTCTGCGACGTCGAATCGGCGTTGGCGAGGTTCTCGGCGATCACCCGCATGCGGGCCTGCTGGGCCTGCAGCGCGGTGGCGGCCACCGCCATGGCGAGATTGGAAGGCTGGATCGGATCGGCCATCGCTTATGCCCCGCTCACTGCGTGGTGGTCTTGGCGGCGGTGGTCAGCAGCTGCATCGACTGCTGGTAGAAGGCGACCGCGGCGTCGTAGTCCATGCGCGACTGGCTCATCTTCATCATCTCGTCCTCCAGCACCACCGAGTTGCCGTTCAGCGTGGTCTCCGAATCAGGGGAGTTCACCGGCTTGGCGGTGGCGGTGGTCATCGGCGCGGTCAGGTGCATCGGCGAGGTCAGCGTCGGCGTGACGGGCGCAAGTCCCCCCGCGCCGCCCTGGCTCGGCAACGCGAAGGGCTTCAGGTCCTTCGGCGTGAAGCCGGGCGTGTCGGAGTTGGCGACGTTCTGCGAGATCACCTGCTGACGGTCGGCCAGGTAGCTGAGCCGGCTCTTCAGCATGGCGAAGATGGACAGTTGGTCGGCGGCCATGGCCCGCGAAACGTGAACGAACAGGGTTAATCCGGCCTTAAGCATGATCGGCGGGCGGAGCGGATGGCCCAGGGGCGAGGGGCTGATCGCGGCCGCCGCGCGCGCCGCGTTCGCCAGTTCCGCGGCAATTGCGCGCGCCGATGATGGTGTGCGGCTTGGTAACCTCGTCTAAAACGCCTCCTGGTAGAGCGGGCGTCCGGAGAGGACGAATCCGCGTGACAACCATGCTCGATGAGGGGCTCGACGAGCTCGCCGTGGCCACGCACGCCGGCCTGCTGCCGCGGCTGGCCGTCAACGTCGGCACCGCCTGGGTTTTCTCGTTGCTGATCCCCTGGCGCGTCTGCGCGATCTGGCTCGGCGTGACGCTGGTGCTGGAGCTGCAGGCCTGGTTCGCCACGCTGCGGCAGGCCCGCGGCAAGCCGGTCGGCTGGCAGAGGCGCCTGTGGCACGCCGTCAGTCTCGCCGTCTCGGCCGTCGCCTGGGTCGACGCTGGGCGCGCTCGGCTGGATGTACGGCGGGGTCGAGGGCGAGCTGTGCGCCGCCGTGCTCTGGCTGTCGCTCATCTTCTTCTCGCAGACCAACGCCTACCAGTCGCCGCTCGGCTTCGTGGTCGGCGGGGTGGTCCCGGCCGTGGCGGTGCTGGCCATCGTCGCGCTGGCGCCGCACGCGCCGGGCCTCAGGCTGACGCCGTTCGTCATCCTGCTGTCGCTGGCGTTCGTGTTCGCCGGCCAGGGCGCGGCCAGCATGCTGCGCGCCCGCCAGGAGCTGACCCGACCCAGGCCGAGCAGCGCCGCAGCGACGCGCTCTACCGGATGCTGGCCGACAACGTCACCGACGTGATCTCGCTGGACGACCTCACCGGCAAGCGGCATCTACATGTCGCCGTCGATCGAGGCGGCGCTCGGCTACCCGATCGACATGCTCTACAGCATGCCGATGTACACCTTCATCTACCCGGACGACCGCGACGGGCTGGTGGAGAAGACCATCGCCCTGGCGCGCGACGGCGGCCAGCTGACGGCGCAGTATCGGGTGATCCGCGGCGACGGCCAGGTGGTCTGGGTCGAGACCAACTTCACGATGGTCGAAAAGCCCGGCGAGCTTCCGCAGATGGTCAGCGTGGCGCGCAACATCCAGGCCCGCAAGGAGATGGAGGCGGAGCTGATCGAGGCGCGCGAGGCGGCCGAGGCGGCCGCGGCGGCCAAGTCGGACTTCCTCGCCAACATGACCCATGAGCTCAGAACGCCGCTCAACGCCATCATCGGCTTCGCCGGCGTGCTGAACGGACTCGCCGCGGCTCGCACGGCGAGGACGCCCGCCACGCGCGCCTGATCTGCGACGCCAGCGCCACCCTGCTCGACCTGGTCAACAGCGTGCTCGACTTCTCGCGGCTCGAAGCCGGCGCGGTGGAGCTCGATCCCGCGCCGTTCGATCCCGCCGCCGAGGCCGCCGCGATGCTCGAGCTGCTCGCCGACCAGGCCGCCGCCAAGGGCCTGACGCTGTCGCTGGAAACCGCCGACGTCGGCCTCCTGACCGGCGATGCGCAGCGCCTGCGCCAGGTGCTGCTCAACCTCGTCTCCAACGCGGTGAAGTTCACCGCCAAGGGCGGCGTCACCCTCTCGCTCGCTCAAGGGGCCGCCGGGCGAGGGCGCCGCGCGGCTGCGGGTCGAGGTGGCCGACACCGGGGTCGGCATCCCGGAAGGCCAGCTCGCCCATGTGTTCGACCGCTTCACCCAGGCCGACGCCTCGGTGTCGCGCCGCTTCGGCGGCACCGGGCTGGGGCTCGCCATCTGCAAGCGCCTGGTGGAGCTGATGGGCGGCCAGATCGGCGTCTCCAGCGCCGAGGGCGAGGGAGCGACCTTCTGGTTCGAGCTGGTGCTGCCGGTCGCCGACGCGCTCGCGGCCCCGTCCGAGGCGGAGTCCGCGCCGCCGCTGGAGCGGCCGGTCCGCCTGCTGCTGGTCGAGGACGTCGCGGTCAACCGCGAGCTGGTGAAGACCGTGCTGGCGCCGTTCGACATCGAGATCGACACCGCCGAGGACGGCGTGCAGGCGATCGAGGCGTTCCGCCAGCGCGACTACGACCTCGTCCTGATGGACGTGCAGATGCCGGTGATGGACGGCCTCACCGCCACGCGGCGCATCCGCGCTCTGCCGACGCCCGCCGCCGCCGTCACCCCGATCGTCGCCATGACCGCCAACGTGCTGCCCGACCAGATCGCCCGCTGCGTCGAGGCCGGCATGGACGACCACCTCGGCAAGCCGATGAAGCCGGCGGAGCTGCTGAACGCCATCGCCCGCTGGACCGCGACGCCGCGCGAAGCCGCGTCCAGCACGCTCGCCAAATCCGCCTGAGACGCCGCGCCGCCGGCGCCCGCACCTGCCTCAGTGCGTAGCGACGTAGTCGGCCAGCGTGTGGCCGAACTCAGAGAGCCCCTGCTCGAGATAGTCGCTGACCAGCGGGATGCCGGCCACATAGCCGGGGACGCGGTCCGGCGCCAGCTCGCCGGCGGCCCGGCGGGCCTGGCTCCACTCGTCAGCCGCGTAGTCGCCGCGGCCGATCCAGATCAGCGCGATCAGGTCCCGCAGGGCCGCGTCGTCCAGCCGGCCGATGGCGGCGGCGAACTCGGCCTCCGTCGCATCGTCGTCCTCGACCGGCGGCGCTGCGTCGGGCGCGCCTTTCTGCGGCGCGAAGTCCGCCAAGTCGATCACGTCGTCGAATTCGCGCGCCCGCAGCAGGATGAAGAAGGCGTCGTCGGAGGAAAGCGTCAGGCGGCGGCGGAGGGTTTGCTGCATCGGAAGAGGTCCTAGGAGGAGGCGCCAGGACGCTAAGACCCGGCGCCGCGCCTTAACCTTGATGTGCGTCAAGGCGCCTCGGCGCGGCCGCTCAAGTTCGCCCGGCGAGCGGCCGGCGGGTTAACAAACGTGGTTAATCCCTCCTTAACGCAACTCAGGCGATGGCGGGGGCCTCGTCAGGTCTCGGCGTCAACCCATGCCCCTCGCGGACTTCGCCCGCGCCGTCTTCGCACTCGCCATCACGCTGGGCCTGGTGGGCCTGGCGGCGGTGGCCGTGCGGCGTTTCGGGCCGGAGTGGATGACCCGGCTGCAGCGGCCGCGCTCGGAGCGGCGCATGGCGATCGTCGAGAGCCTGCCGCTCGACCCGGCACGGCGCCTGGTGCTGGTGCGCCTCGACGGCGCCGAGCGGCTGCTGCTGCTGGGCGAGGGGCGCATGCTGGCCGAGCTTCCGGCGCAAGCATCCGGGCCGGAGCGCGCCGCGTGATCCGCCGCCTCCCTATCTCGCGCCTCGCCATCTCGCGCCTCGGGGGCCTGCTGCACCGCCCGACCAAGGCCGAGCTGCGCCGCGCCGCGCTGGTCTCGCTGGTCACCACCTTCTTCAGCCTGATCGTGCCGGCCGCCGCGCTGGCCCAGGCGGTCAACATCGACCTTGGCACCGGCGCAGGCCTCACCGACCGGGTGATCCAGCTGATCGGGCTGATCACGGTGCTCTCGCTGGCGCCCTCGATCGTCATCATGACCACCTCGTTCGTGCGGATCATCGTGGTGCTGTCGCTGCTGCGCCAAGCGCTCGGGCTGCAGCAGACGCCGCCCAACGCGGTGCTGATCAGTCTCTCGCTGTTCCTCACCGCGCTGGTGATGGGGCCGACGCTGCAGGTCGTCCTACGACCAGGGCGTCAAGCCGCTCTTGGACCACAAGATGGAGCTGCCGGCCGCGTTCGGCGCCGCCTCGCAGCCGGTGAAGAGCTTCATGCTGAGCCAGGTCGACCGCGACGACCTGGCGCTCTTCATGCGCCTGTCGAAGCTGCAGAGGCCCGTCCACGCCATCGACACGCCGCTGCAGGTGATCACGCCCGCCTTCATGATCTCCGAGCTGAAGCGCGCCTTCGAGATCGGCTTCCTGCTGTTCGTCCCCTTCCTGGTGATCGACCTCGTGGTGGCGAGCGTCCTGATGAGCATGGGCATGATGATGCTGCCGCCGGTGGTGGTCAGCCTGCCGTTCAAGCTGATCTTCTTCGTCCTGGTCGACGGCTGGCGCCTCGTCTGCGGCTCGCTCGTCGAGAGCTTCCAGCGCGTGACGGGGACGGGGTAGCGGCGCTGTCCCGAAGCGGCGATCGGGAGTAGGTTCGAGCGATGGGCAAGGCTGCAGTGTCGCGCTCGAAGGACGTCATGGGCGGCGCGGCCGTCTTCGCCGGCACGCGCGTGCCGGTGGAGACCCTGTTCGACTACCTCGAGGCCGGGGACTCGATCGACGAGTTCCTCGAAGGCTTTCCGTCGGTCAGCCGCGGCCAGGTCGTCGCGTTGCTTGAAGAGACCCGACCCGAGTAGCCCTCGCCCCACCGCAGGGCGGGGAGAGGTCCGCCGCAGGCGGGGTGAGGGGCGCTTGACGCCGAAGGCGGCAAGCCGGCGAAGCCGCACCTGCGCTACGCGCGCTCGCCGCTACGCGCCGAGCCCCCTCACCCGGTCGGACGCTCCGCGTCCGCTCGACCTCTCCCCGCTAAAGCGGGTCGAGGGCTACTCAGGGCACGTCGCAGCATGCCAGAACCACCGCATGCGCGAACGTCCGACCGCCCGGGTTGTGCTGCTCGATCCCGACGGGCGCATCCTGCTGATGAAGGGGCGGCTGCCCGGCGATCTGGACGGGCCGTCGTTCTGGTACACGGTGGGCGGCGGCGTCGATGACGGCGAGAGCCTGGCCGAGGCCGCCGCGCGCGAGGTGGTCGAGGAAACCGGCTTCGCCGACGTCGTCTTCGGCCCGGCCGTGTGGCGCGACGAGACCATCCTGCCCGACATCGAGGGCGAGCGGCGGCTGTTCCGCCAGTTCTACATCGTCGCCCACACCGCCGGCGGCCCGCCGTCGCGGGCCGGCTGGCAGGACTACGAGCACCAGCTCACCGAGGACGTCCGATGGTGGACGCTGGAGGAGCTGCAGCTCACCGACGAGACGGTCTACCCGGAGGGCCTCGCCGAGCTGCTGCCGGACGTGCTGGCCGGCCGCTACGCGCCCGAGCCGCTGGTCATCTGCACGCTCGACGGGCCGGTGCGGCCCAGTCCCCGCCCGTCCTGATTGCAGAGCGGGCGCATCGTTTCCAGGCGTGACGCGTTCTTGCGGCGTGGGGGGCTGTGACGCCCAGCCTTGCAGGCGCCCCTCCGGGCCCGGGTCGGGCGCGAGAGGAGGAAGCGAGTAATGCGTAAGCTGCTGCTGATAGCAGGGGTGGCGGCGCTGGCCGTTCCGGGGTTCGCCTCGGCTCAGCCAGGGTGCCGCGAGCAACAACATGACAATCGGGTGGCCGGCACGGTGATCGGGGCCCTCGGCGGCGCGCTCATTGGCGGCGCGGTCGCGGGGCACGGATCGAAGGGCGCCGGCGCGGTGGTCGGCGGCGTGACCGGCGGCGTCGTCGGCAACGTGGTCGGCGGCGCATCGACCAATTGCGCGAACTTTCCGCGCGGCGGCTACTACGACTCCACCGGCGTGTGGCACGAGGCCGACGGCTACTATGACGCCAACGGCAACTGGGTGGACGCCCGCCCGCCCGCCGTCGACTACAGCGTCGCCCCGCATCCGGAAGATTACGGCGCCGACGTCGCCTACACCGGCTCGCGCGGCGACCTGAACGCCCGCGAGAGCTGGCTGGAGTTCGCGCATCCACGAAGGCGAACTCGAGCGGCGCGATCTCACATGGCGACGCCGACGACGACCTGCGCGCGCTGGCCGGCATTCGCCACTACCAGGCGGCCAAGGCCGACGAGCACGACGGCCTGACCGGCGGCGACCGCGACAACATCGCCGACAAGCTCGACGATCTGGGCAACACCGTCCGCTCGCAGTGGCGCTACTGACGACGGCGTCGAAGTCGGGGGCATGACCTGGGCTCGCCCCGCCGGCCGCACGCGCCGGCGGGGCGTCTCGTGCTATGCTGAGCGGACCGCGGCAGGTGGCTTCCGCGGGCAAGGTGGCGCCCCATGAATCCGATCACCGTCTTCGTCGTCATCGCGCTCGTCGTGCTGGGCGCGGTGCTCGAGCCTGTCGCCGGCCCGCCGGCCTCGGCGGCCTGCGTGGTCGCCGCGGCGATCGTGGCGCTGTCCCTGAAGATGGCCAGGGTCTGGGAGCGGTTCGTGATCCTGCGGGCCGGCCGCTTCATGGGCGTCCGGGGCCCCGGGCTCTTCTGGATCATCCCGATCTGGGACCAGGTCACCCAGGTGATCGACCAGCGCATCCAGACCACCGCCTTCAACGCCGAGCAGGCGCTGACCAAGGACACCGTGCCGGTCAACGTCGATGCGATCGTCTTCTGGCGGGTGCGCGACGCCGAGAAGGCGGCCCTGGAGATCACCGACTTCCGCCAGGCGATCGACCGCGTCTGCCAGACCTCGCTGCGCGAGACCATCGGCGCCTCGATGCTGACCCAGCTGCTCTCCGAGCGGCGCGCCGCCGACGAGCAGATCCGCGCCGAAATCGCCTCGAAGATCGTGAGTTGGGGCGTCGAGGTGATGAGCGTCGAGATCCGCGACGTCGCCATCCCGGTGGCCCTGCAGGACGCCATGAGCCGCCAGGCGCAGGCCGAGCGCGAGCGCCAGGCGCGGGTGATCCTGGGCGCGGCCGAGGAGGAGGTGGCGGCGAGGTTCGTCGCGGCGGCCAAGACCTACAGCGGCGAGCCGATGGCGTTTCAGCTGCGGGCCATGAACATCATCTACGAGACCACCAAGGAGCGCGGCGTCACGATCCTGATGCCGACCACCATGGTCGATGCGATGAACCCGGCGGCCGTCTCGCTGGCGCTCGCGGGTCGGCCGCCGGAGTCCGCCGGCGCAGGTTCCGCATCCGCCGTCCCGCCGACGCCGCGGCGCGCGGCCCCGCGCCGGCCGGGCGCGCCGTCAGCTACGAGCAAATCCTAGCGCGCGTTGAGATCAGTCTCGGTAGTTGGCGTCAACTACCCCCGCTCTCCCCGCGAAAGCGGGGACCCAGGTGTTTTATCGTCGAGAGCGAGCTTTCCAGAAAAAGCCTAGGCCCCCGCTTTCGCGGGGGAGAGCGGAAGGAGAAGCGAGCGCCAGATTGTTGAGGGCGCTGCCAAACAGCTATCGAGCAGCTTTTTTTGGCAGTTCGCCGAAGCCTTCGCGACGCCGTCAGCCGCTGCCGAGCCCTAGCAGGGCGAGCAGCGGGCCGAGCAGCGCCACCAGCACGGCCACCATCGCCTCGCCGGCGATGAAGCCGGACGCCAGCGGCACCTGGTAGGCCTGCGCCTGCGCCGGCCTGGCGCGCCGCCATAGCAGCGCGATGAGGCCGCCGGCGAAGATCGTCGTCACCGAGGCGAACGGCAGCAGCACGCCGAGGCCCAGGCCGGTGGGCGAGGGCGCCCACTTCTTCAGCTTGGGGTTCTCCTCCATGACCGCGAAGACGCGCGCCAGCCAGCACCGCGATCAGCATCGCCCAGAGCGCCGATTGCGGCAGCTTGTCGATGCCGGCGCTCGAGCAGCTCGGCGAGCGCGGCCGAGCGCCGCGAGCCGGGCGCCGCCAGCTTGGCGTGCTCGCCGATCAGGCCGTAGGTCTTCACCAGCGCCGGGTAGGAGACCGAGCAGCGCCGCCGCGCCGATCGGCGCGCCGATCAGCTGGGCGATGGTCATCGAGCGCGGCGTCGAGCCGATCAGGTGGGCGGCCTTGTAGTCCTGCATCAGCCCCTCGGAGGTCACCGCGATGGTGCCGGTCGAGCCGTTGCCGAGGATGTTGGCGTTGATGTTGCCGGGCGCGATCGCCGCGAAGAGGCCCTGCATGAGGTTGGAGAGCGCGCCGATCGGGCCCCAGTTGGTCTCGCCGAGCGCGCGCAGGCCCACCAGCATCAGCGGCACGGCGAGCAGGATGGCGATCGCCGTCATCCACACCGGCAGGCCGAAGAAGGCGTACTGGATGGCGCAGAAGGCGATCGACAGCACGACGATCGCCGACCCCCACCCAGACGAGCGGAAACTCGTCCGAGCCGCCCTCGACGCTGCGCAGCGCCCGCATCGCCTCCAGCAGCAGCCGCCAGCGCAGCACCAGCGCCGTCAGCGCCGCCCGCCAGCATCATGCCGACGCCCGGCCACATGCACCCAGTAGAGCACCTGCGCTGCGGGTCGGATGGTCGTGCAGGACGCCGTAGCGCATCAGCAGCAGCGGGGCGACGATCCAGCCCAGCACGCCGCCGACCAGCATCCAGGTGTTCACCCGCTGGCCGATCAGGAAGCCCGAGCCGATGCTGAGCAGGCTGTAGGAGGCGCCCGACGCCCATCGTGGCGACGACGAAGCTCGCCCCCGCCGCGCCCAGCGTCAGCGCGCCCGGGTCCCAGCCCTCGGGGATCCAGCCGACCAGCGGCACGTCCTTGCGCACCAGCATCAAGAGGCCGGAGGCGGCCAGGCCGATCGCCCAGCACGATCGCCGCGCGCCGCGCCTTGCGCCACTCGGTGTCGTCCTCGCCGGTGCGCGCGCGGCGGGTCGAGCACCATCACCGTCTCGGCCGCGGCGGTGCCGTCCGGGAACGGCAGCTTCTCGTCGACGATGAAATGGCGGCGCATCGGCACCGCCAGCAGCACGCCCAGCAGCGAGGCGCAGGTCAGCCAGATGAACACCTGGATCGGCGTCGGATTGAGGTGGAACGACGACGAGCTTGGAGGCGCGCAGCATGTCGAACGACGCCAGCACCCCGCACATGAAGGCGGTCTGCGCCCCCGAGGTGCCGGCGGTCTGCACGATGTTGTTCTGGAAGCGGTCGTAGCTGCCGCGGGCGATCAGGCTGAGGATCGCAAAGCCGAAGAAGGCCGAGACGACCGAGACGTTCGGCCCGAAGCCCAGCTTCAGGACCATGTAGGGATAGGCCGCGCCCATGATCGCCGCCACGATAACCGCGGCGATCAGCGCGGGGATCGTCAGCTCGCGGCGGCGTCCGGTCGCGGCGGCGGCCGCAATCGCAAGCTCCTCGATCGAGGCTTCGGCCATCGGCGCAGCAATCCCTTCCGGCGAGCGACGGGCGAACCTATCCGCAAGCCGGAGCGGGCTCCAGCCGCCGTGGCGCGGCGCTACTGCGGGCTGACCTTCTGCTGGGTCGTCACGCCCTTTTGGGAGAGCTGGCCGGCGTTCTCCTTGTACGAGCCCTGCTCTTTGTACGAGCTCTGCACCTTGTGCGAGCCCTGCTCCTTGTACGAGCTCTGCACCTTGTGGGAGTTCTGGCCCTCGAGCTTCAGCGAGTGTTGGCCCGTCTGTTGACTGTCTATCTTCAACGACGTCTGCCCCTTGTGCGAGGTCTGCGTCGAGGTGACGTCATCCTTCGCTGCATGCGCCACGTCGGCCATGCCCAGCGACACACCCAGCACCGAAACCGCCGCGAAGAGCTGACGCCGCCGCGCGCGGCCCACCGTTTTGTCCATCACGCGCCTCCTCCGATCTCGTCCAGCCATTCGGCCAGGATCGCCAGATGGAGCGCCTTGCGATCCTCGATGTCGAGCGGTTCTTCGACGCCCCTCTCGCGGCAGCGGGCGGCGATCACGCTGTCCATGTCCAGCAGCTCGGCCGCCGTCGGACCATCTCCGACCGCCTCGTCCGCCTCGCCGACCACGTCGTAGGCGCGACGCAGCCAGGCGGTGTAGTCGTCGGTCGCCTGCATGTAGGGGAGCGCGCCCTGGGCGGCGACATAGGCGCCGATGGTTCCGTTGACACCGTAGACGCCCTTGGTCTCGGGGTGCGGCGCCAGGTGGCTCCAGCGCTCGGTCCCGTCCGCCGACACGTGCCGGCCGAGCGGATAGATGCGGCAGACCAGCGGCCGGTCGGGGTGCACGCCGCAACCTTCGGGTCCCAGGAACGAGCAGGTCCCGTCCTCGCGCCGCGTCAGCCGCGCGCCGGCCCCGTCCTCGGTGTAGCGCGCCACGAACGCGCCGGTGCTCAAGCCCAACTGGCGCGCCAGGCGGGCGATCTCATACGGATTGACCTGGATGACCTTGTCGCGGCAGCAGAGCGAGCAACGGTTGCAGACATACTCGAACGCCTCGGCGCGCGCCGCCGCACGTTGCGCCTCGGTCTCGACGGGCGAGACGGAGGACGCCGGCGATCCGCCCGCGTCCTCGTCCGGCACGGCTAGGCCCTACTTCTTGTGGTGGTGGTGATGATGGTGGTCGCCATGGTGGTGATGATGGCCGCCCTCCATGTGCCCCACGACCCGGCAGTGGTCCTGGTCATGCGTCGTGCACGGCGGGTAGTCGTCAGCAAAGGCGGGCGCGACTGAGGCGGCGAGAAAGGCCGCGGCGGCCGCGGCGATCAGAAGACGGTGCATTCCCTCGTTCCCTATTGGCTCGATGGTGGCGTGAGCTCGGGCCCGTTCGCCGGGCGCGCCAAGGTTTAGCGCCCGCACCGCCGACTGCAACAACGAAACGTCGGCGCGGCTCATCGGCGTTCGCTGTGTGTCCGCTTTGCCAAGCCCCTCGCGTTGCAGGTGTTTTCGCCCGGCCGGCCGCAACCACGACCTGCTGGCTCAGCCGGTTCGCCCGGACCTGGTCCTGCAAAGATTGCACAGTCGTCGTCGCGGCCGCGTCAGGATCCGCCAATACAGCCAAGTTGTTGTCGCAGCGGGCCTTTCGAGCCGCCAACGCGGATGTGGCGAGGCAACGAAACGTTAGGCTATCCGCCGCGATAACCATGATCTCCAGGGATTCGCGCGCCGGGGCCGCGCCGCCTGGGACGGTGGGGCGATGGCGGCAGCTTCGGCGATCGTGCGGCGGGAGCCAGAGGCGGCCCCGACGGCGCTCGACCGGCGCCTGGCGCTGCTGATCGCCAGCGGCGGCGACGAGCGCATCTGGCCCGACCCCGTCACCCGCCGCAACCGCTACGGCGCCCCGGCCGCGCCGGCGCCGGACGAGCTGTGGCTTTCCTCATCGACCGCCTCGCCGGCCTCGCCGCGCGGCTGGGCCGCGGCGCGCGCGGCGCTGGAGCGGCTCACCGAGCCCGGCGGCGTCGGCATCGCCGCCTGGTTCGACCAGATCCGCGCCCGCCTCATCGCCCTCTACGGCGCGCCGGGCGCGGCGGCGGTGCTGGCCGCCTCGGGCACCGAGACCGAGCTCGTCGCGCTCTCGCTGTCGCTGGCGCTGGCCGAAGGGCCGCTGGTCAACATCGTGGTCGCGCCGGCCGAGACCGGCTCGGGCGTGCCCGACGCCGCCCGCGGCCTGCATTTCCTCGGCCGCGCCTCGCTGGGCGATGCGGTCGCCAAGGGCGGGCGCCTCGCCGGCTGGGAAGCCGCCCACGTGCAGCTCGAGACCATCGAGATCCGCCAGGGCGACGGGACGCTGCGCCGCGCCGCCGACATCGACCAGGAGGCCGCGATGCGGGTCGAGCGGGCGGTCGCCGGCGGGGCGTTCGCGCTGCTGCACGTGCTCGACGCCTCCAAGACCGGCCATGCCGGCGTCAGCCGCGCGGCGGCGGCGCGGATCCTCGCCCGCAATCCGGGCCGCGTGCTGGTGGCGGTCGACGCCTGCCAGCTGCGCTGCACGGCCGCCCAGGTCCGGCGCGACCTGGCCGACGGCTTCGCGGTGATGGTCACCGGCTCGAAGTTCGCCGGCGGCCCGGCCTTCTGCGGCGCGCTGCTGCTGCCGGCGGGGCTGGTCGAGCGGCTGGGGCGCGTGGACCTGAACGGCGCGCCGCTCGCGCCCTACTCGGCCGCGCTCGACTGGCCGCGGCGGCTGCGCTGCGCCCTCGCGCCGGGCCTCGCCCAGCCGGCCAACCTCGGCCTCGGCCTGCGCTGGACCGCGGCGCTCGCCGAGATCGAGGCCTACGAGGCGCTCCCCGCCGCGCGGCGGTTCGCGGTGCTGGAAGAGTTCGGCCGGTCGGTCCGCGCTCGCGTCGCCGCCGAAAGCGGGCTGGCGCTGGTCGACCCGCCCGGCCAGCCGGCCGCGCCGGGTCTCACGCCGATCGTCCACGCCGACGGTGGCGATCCGCGCCGCGCCTACCTCGCCCTGGCGCAGGGACAAGGCGGCCGCCGGCCCTGCCATCTCGGCCAGCCGGTCGCGGTCGGCCCGCGCTGGGCGCTGCGGGTCTGCGCCAGCATGCCGATGATCACCGACGCGGCCGAGCGCGGCTTCGGCGAGATCGAGGCGGCCCTCGACGAGGCGTTCGACAGTTGGGCCGCGCTCGCGAACGTAGGCGCCGAGGCGGCGTCGCTCGACCCCACCGACTGGCCGGCGTTTCGCGCCGAGGCCCACGCCGCCCTGGACCGCGCCCTCGACTCGGCTGGAGCATGCCGGCGAGGGCCCGGTCTGGCGCCCGACGCCCGAGGCCGTGCGCGGCGCGGTTCGAGGCGCCGCTGCCAACCGGGCCGCGTGGCCTCGAGGGCGTGCTCGCCGACGTCGAGGCGCTGATCGCTCCGTTCGTCGTCGGCAACACCCATCCGCGCTTCTTCGGCTGGGCGCACGGCGCCGGCACGCCGGTCGGGCGTGATCGCCGAGCTGATCGCCGCGGCGCTCGACGCCAACTGCGGCGGGCGCGACCACATCGGCCCGATCGTCGAGCGCCAGATCGCGCTCTGGGCCGCCGAGGCGTTCGGCTTTCCGGCCCAGAGCTCCGGCGTCTTCGTCACCGGCGCCTCGCAGGCCAACTTCCTGGGGCTGCTGGTGGCCCGCGACGCCGCGCTCGGCCATGCGGTCCGCGCCGAGGGGCTGAGGGCGCAGGGCGCCCAGCTTTGCGCCTACGCCTCGAGCGAGGCGCACGGCTGCGTGCGCCAGGCGATGGAGCTGGCCGGCGTCGGCGGCCGACTTCCTGCGCGCAGGTCGAGACCGACGCGGCCGGCGCCATGCGGATCGACCTGTTGCGCGATGCGATCGGGCGCGACCGCGCAGGCGGGGCTGCAGCCCTTCCTGATCGTCGGCACGGCCGGCGGCGTGAACTTCGGCGCGTTCGACGACCTGGCCGCGCTCGGCGACATCGCCGCCGCCGAACGGCTGTGGCTGCACGTCGACGGCGCGTTCGGCGCGCTGACCGCCCTCGCGCCCTCGCTGAAGCTGCTGACCTGCGGCCTGGAGCGCGCCCACTCGGTCGCCTTCGACTTCCACAAGTGGGCGCACGTCCCCTACGACGCCGGCTTCCTGCTGGTCCGCGACGCCGCCGCTCACAAGGGGACCTTCGCCGCGCCCGCCGCCTACCTCTCGCGCCTGCCGCGCGGCCTTGCGGCCGGCGACGACTGGCCCTGCGACTACGGCCCCGACCTGTCGCGCGGCTTTCGCGCGCTGAAGGTCTGGCTCACCTTCCAGACCCTGGGCGCCGACGCCATCGGCCGCGGCGATCGAAGCCAACTGCGCCGCCGCCACGCCACATGGCCGCCCGCATCGCCGCCTCCGACGGCTTCGAGCTCGCCGCGCCGGTCCCGCTCAACATCGTCTGCTTCTCGGATCAAGGGTGATCTTGACGGGGCAAAGAACATCGAGCTGGTCATGCGGCTGCAGGAGCGGGGCCTCGCCGCCCCGTCGACCACCCGCATCGGCGGGGCGCCGGTGATCCGCGCGGCGATCTTCAACCACCGCACCACGCTGGCCGACGTCGACGCCCTCCTCGAAGATGCGGCGCGCATCGCCGCGGAGCTCCGGGCAGGCGCGACAGGGTAAGCGATCCGTTAACCCGACCGGCCGAGAAAGCTCCCTTCAGTCTGCGGACGAACGCCCCATGGCCGCGGTTCCCAAGCTCTCGACGCTGATCCCCTCGGCCTGGCGCTCGGCGGGTCACGAGGCCATGCCCGCAGCCTTCGCCAGGATGGCCGAGGCGGCCGGCGCGCCGCCCGCCCATCTGATGGCCGATTTCGCGGCGCTCGCCTTCGGGCCGGGCCGGATCAGCTTCGCCGACTACGAGCGCCTCAGGCTCTACGACGGCGGCTTCTGGGGCGCGGCGGACCGGCGCGAGGTGGCCGGCGCCGCCCAGGCGCGCCGCGCCGCGCGGACCGCCAACTTCCGCCGCGACTGCTGGGGCCTGGCGACCGACCGGCTCGCCTCCAGCGCCTACCTCGCCGCGCACGGCCTGCCGACCGTGCCGACGCTGGCGATCTACCGCGCCGGCCTCGCCGCGCCGGGCGCCAGCTTGCTCCGCACCCGCGACGAGCTGCGCCAGTTCCTCGAGGCCCACGCCGGCGCGCCGCTGATCGCCCGTCCGTCGGAGGGCGGACCTGGGCGGCGGCTGTTCGCCGGCGAGGCCGAGGCGCACGCGGCGGAGATCGACCGCTTCATCGACATGGTGAGCGACGCCGGACCGGTCAGCTGGCTCTTCCAGACCCCGCTCGAGCCACATCCGGCCGTCGCGGAGGCGCGCCGCGTCGCGCCGGTGCGCCTGCTGACGATCGCGGCGGGCGACGCGGCGGTCGTCGTGCGCGCCGCCTGGCTGCTCGGCGGGCCCGACGACGTCGTCGCCAGCCTCGACGTCCGCGGCGGCGCGGCGCTGCGCCTGTCGCCGGCGCTCGCGCCGCAGCGCGGCGAGCCCGCGCCCGCCGGTCTCGTCGCGCCCGACTGGCCGACGCTGAAGGCCGTCGCGACGGAGGGCGCGCGGCTCTTCGCCCAGTTCGGCCTGATCGGCTGGGACATCGCGCCGACCGCGGGCGGACCGGTGATCCTCGGCCTCGACCCCGCGCCCGACCTCGACCTGCACCAGCTGGCCGACCGCCGCGGGCTGCTGGACGCCGAGTTCCTCGCCTTCCTGGCCGATCGGCGCGCGCTCGCCGCCGAGTGGCGCTGACGCGGGCCGCCACGTGCGATCCGGTTGAGGTGGCCGGCCGCGCGCTCTAAGCACCCAGACCGCACGTTCCGCCCGGGGTCTTCTCCATCGCCAGCCTGCCCGCCATCGCGCTCCTGGCCGCCATCGGCCTCGCCACCGGCCTCGCCACCCTGGCGGGCGGCGCGCTGGCGCTGAAGTTCCGTCGCCAGATCCCACTGATCCTCGGCTTCTCGGCCGGCGCGGTGATCGGCGTCGCCCTCTTCGACCTGCTGCCCGAGGCATTGCAGCTCGGCGGCAAGGTCGCCTCCCCGCAGGCGGTGATGGGGATCATGGGCGCCGGCTTCTGCGGCTACATGCTGCTGGAGCGCGCCCTGAGCGCCGCCGCCCAAAGCGCGTCGAGGCAGGGCCACGCCGGCCATCTCGGCCCCGCCAGTCTCACCGCCCACAGCCTCGTGGACGGGCTCGGCATCGGGCTCGCGTTCCAGGTCGCGCCGGCGGTCGCGGTGGTGGTGGCCGCCGCCGTGCTCGCCCACGACCTCGCCGACGGCGTCAACACGGTGACGCTGAGCCTATCGGGCGGCGGCGGACCGGGTCGGGCGCGCGGCTGGCTGGCGGCCGACGCCGCCGCGCCGCTGGTCGGCATCGGCGCAACGCGGCTCTTCACTATCGGCGAGGGCCCGCTGGGCCTGGCGATCGCGCTCTTCGCCGGCTTCTTCCTCTACATCGGCGCCTCGGCCCTGGCCCCGGCCAGCCACCGCGCCGCGCCGCGGCTTCGCACCAGCCTCGCCACGCTGGCCGGCATGGCCGCGATCTGGATCGTGGTGCGCCTGGCGGGGGGGTAGGACCGCCGTCGGCCACCGCGCATGGCGCCGAAACGTGTCAGCAGCGACCGCTCGCGTTCCGTATTCGTTCTTGACTGCGCTGGAACAAACGGCGTACGACTTGGCCATGTCCAACGGGCCGCCGGGACGAACCATCACGGCCCGCTGGGTTGGCGGAATCATGGGATAGAAGGGGCTATCGGAAATGGCGAACCCGGCGTTGAGGCTCGTGGCACAGGGCGATTCGGACAAGCAGCGGGCGCTGGAAGCGGCGCTGGCGCAGATCGACCGGGCCTTCGGCAAGGGCTCGGTGATGAAGCTGGGCGACAAGGGCAAGGTGGTCGAGATCGAGTCGGTCTCCACCGGCTCGCTCGGCCTCGACCTGGCGCTGGGCATCGGCGGCCTGCCGAAGGGCCGCATCGTCGAGATCTACGGCCCCGAGAGCTCCGGCAAGACGACGCTGGCGCTGCACGTGGTGGCCGAGGTGCAGAAGGCCGGCGGCATCGCCGCCTTCATCGACGCCGAGCATGCGCTCGATCCCGGCTACGCCCACAAGCTGGGCGTCAACCTCGACGACCTGCTGGTCTCGCAGCCCGACACCGGCGAGCAGGCGCTGGAGATCACCGACACCCTGGTGCGCTCCGGCGCGGTGGACATCATCGTCATCGACTCGGTGGCGGCGCTGACGCCGCGGGCCGAGATCGAGGGCGAGATGGGCGATCAGCTGCCCGGCCTGCAGGCGCGGCTGATGAGCCAGGCGCTGCGCAAGCTGACCGCCTCGATCTCCAAGGCCAAGACGCTGGTCATCTTCATCAACCAGATCCGCATGAAGATCGGGGTGATGTACGGCAGCCCGGAGACCACCACCGGCGGCAACGCGCTGAAGTTCTACGCCTCGGTGCGGCTCGACATCCGCCGCACCGGCTCGGTGAAGGTGCGCGACGAGATCATCGGCAACAACGTCCGGGTCAAGGTGGTGAAGAACAAGGTCGCCCCGCCGTTCCGCGAGGTCGAGTTCGACATCATGTACGGCGAGGGCATCTCCAAGCTCGGCGAGATCATCGACCTCGGCGTCAAGGCCGGCGTGATCGAGAAGTCCGGCTCCTGGTTCTCGTTCAACAGCCGAGCGCATCGGCCAGGGCCGCGACAACGTCCGCGAGTTCCTGAAGGCCAATCCCGACGTCGCCGCCGAGATCGAGCGGGCGGTGCGCGGCGCGGGCGACAAGATCGAGGAAGAGCTCCTGGTGGGGCCAGTCGAAGCCGAGGAGGACGACGGGGCGCTCTAAGTCGCGCCGTCCGAGATCATCTGAAGCGTTCGGGTCCGCCGCGGCCTTCCCCAGCATCTCGCCCCCCGCGAGACGCGCCGCGCCGGACCTGCTGCGAGCGGCGGCCCCGCCGACCACGGTCCCTTCGCGGCCGAAGGTCCGGTCCTGCCAATCCGCCGGTCCTTCACCCCGCGCCCGCGGGGACCAACCCGCCCGGCGGGGCCGCCGTTCGCATTTTCTTTGGACCACGGAAAACACGGAAAAGACGGACGGCGCGGATCTCGGTGGGGCTCCGCTTGAGCATCTGCGGCGGCGCATGGGTCGCGGCCGCCACGCGCGAGCGAAATCGACGAGCCGCGCCGCGGCTCGTCTTGAAATCGAAGCGAAGCGGCATTTCGCGACCTGCGCCTCGTCCGTGTTTTCCGTGTTTTCCGTGGTCCCTCCCTCTTTGACCGCCAGCGCCGCGCGGCGGGCTTGTCCTTTGATGCGGCGGTCCCAGGTGCTAGAGGGCGCGCCGCAACTTACCCGCCGGTCCCATGCCCAGCCTCAACGACGTCCGCAGCCAGTTCCTCAGCTACTTCGGCGGCAACGACCACGCCGTGCTGCCCTCTGCGCCGCTGGTGCCGCAGAGCGATCCCAGCTTGCTGTTCGTCAACGCCGGCATGGTGCCGTTCAAGAACATCTTCACCGGCGCCGAGACGCCGCCGTCGCCGCGCGCCGCCTCGTCCCAGAAGTGCGTCCGCGCCGGCGGCAAGCACAACGACCTCGACAACGTCGGCTACACCGCCCGCCACCACACCTTCTTCGAGATGCTGGGGAATTTCTCCTTCGGCGACTACTTCAAGGAAGGCGCGATCGAGCTGGCCTGGCGCCTCATCCACGATGACCTGGGGCTGCCCAGGGACCGGCTGATGGTCACCGTGCATCCGCGCGACGAGGACGCCGCCGAGCTCTGGAAGAAGATCGCCGGCTTCTCCGACGACCGCATCGTGCGGCTGGAGGAGAACGTCTGGTCGATGGGCGACACCGGCCCGACCGGCACCAACAGCGAGATCTTCTACGACCACGGCGCCCACATCGCCGGCGGCCCGCCCGGCAGCCCCGACGAGGACGGCGACCGCTTCGTCGAGATCTGGAACCTGGTCTTCATGCAGTGGGAGCAGATGGCGGACGGCTCGCGCCGCGACCTGCCGAAGCCGCAGATCGACACCGGCATGGGCATCGAGCGCCTCGCCGCGGTGCTGCAGGGCGTGCACGACAACTACGACATCGACCTCTTCCGCACGCTGATCGCCGCGAGCCAGCGCGCTCACCGGCGATGCGCCCGACCAACGGCCCCTCGCACCGCGTCATCGCCGACCACCTGCGCTCGACCTCGTTCCTGATCGCCGACGGCGTCACGCCCTCCAACGAGGGCCGCGGCTACGTGCTGCGCCGGATCATGCGCCGCGCCATGCGCCACGCGCACCTGCTGGGCGCCGAGGAGCCCCTGATGCACCGGCTGGTCCCGACGCTGGTCGCCGAGATGGGCGGCGCCTATCCGGAGCTGCGCCGCGCCGAGCCGGTGATCGTCGAGACGCTGCGCCAGGAGGAGGTGCGCTTCCGCGCCACGCTGGGCCGCGGCATGGCGCTGCTCGACGAGGCGACCGCGGGCTTGGGGGCGGGCGACGTGCTGCTCCGGCGAGACCGCCTTCAGGCTCTACGACACCTACGGCTTCCCGCTCGACCTCACCCAGGACGCGGTGCGCGCCAAGCGGCATCGACCGTCGACACCGACGGCTTCGACGCGGCGATGGAGCGCCAGCGCACGATGGCGCGCGAGAACTGGGCCGGCTCCGGCCAGCAGGCGCAGGGCGCCGTCTGGCTCGCCCTGCGCGAGCGGCTCGGCCCCACCCAGTTCCTCGGCTACGAGGGGACCGAAGCGACCGGCGAGGTGCTCGCGCTGGTCGAAGGACGGCGCCGAGGTCGAGGCGGCCGACGCGGGCGAGACGGTCGAGGCGCTCTTCGACCGCACGCCCTTCTACGCCGAGAGCGGCGGCCAGGCCGGCGACCGCGGCGAGATCGAGTGGCCGGGCGGCCGCGCCGAGGTGCGTCGACACCCAGAAGGAGGCCGGCGACCTCGCACGCCCACGCGCTGAAGATCACCGACGGCCGGCTCGAGCTCGGCGCCCGCGCGCGCCTGGCGGTCGACGCCGAGCGGCGCGCCCGCACCCGGCTCAACCACTCCGCCGCCCACCTGGCGCACGCGGCGCTGAAGCATGTGCTGGGGCCCCACGTCGCCCAGAAGGGCCAGCTGGTCGACGGCGATCGCATGCGCTTCGACTTCAGCCACGGCGCGCCGCTGACGCCCGCCGAGATCGACGCGATCGAGACCGAGGTCAACGCGGTGATCCGCCAGAACCTGCCGGCGCTGACCGAGGAGATGGCCCCGCAGGCGGCGATCGAGGCCGGCGCGGTGGCGCTGTTCGGCGAGAAGTACGGCGACACCGTCCGTGTGCTGACGCTCGGCCGCGACCTGGGCGGCGACGGCGCCTATTCGGTCGAGCTCTGCGGCGGCACCCACGTCGCGCGCACCGGCGACATCGCCCTCTTCAAGATCGTCTCCGAGCAGGGCATCGCCGCCGGCGTGCGCCGCATCGAGGCGCTGACCGGCGAGCCCGCGCGCCGCTGGCTGCTCGACCAGGCGGCGGTCGCCAGGGGCCTGGCGGACCAGTTCCGCGTGCCGGTCGCCGAGGTGGGCGGCCGCGTCGAGGCGCTGCAGGCGCAGGCCCGCAAGGCCGAGCGCGAGCTCGCCGACGCCAAGCGGCAGCTGGCGGTCGGCGGCGGCGGCGCGCGGCGGGTCGGCGGAGGTTGAGGATGTCGGCCGGGGTGAAGTTCATCGGCCGGGTGCTCGAGGGCGTTGGCGGCAAGGACCTGCGGCCGATCGCCGAGACCTTCCGCAAGCAGCTGCCCGACGGCGTCATCGTCCTCAACGGCGTGCTCGACGGCAAGGTCGCCAACACCGTGGTGGTCACCGGCTCGGCGCAGGCGAAGTTCAGCGCCGTCGACCTGGCCCGCATCGCCGTGGCCGCGATGGGCGGCCAGGGCGCCGGCGGCAAGCCCGATTTCGCCCAGGGCGGCGCGCCGGACGGCGCCAAGGCGGCCGACGGCGTCGCCGCGGTCAAGGCCGCGCTGGCGGCCTGACGGGCGTGCGCTACCTGGAGGTGCGCCGCCACAGCCTGCGCAAGGACGGCGGCGGCTCGCAGCTCTCGCAGGCCGGCGTCGACCTGGCCCGCCGCGTCGGCGCGTCGATCGGCCCGTTCCACCGCGTGGCGACCAGCGTCTCGCCGCGCGCCCGCGAGACGGCGATCGCCATGGGCTTCGCGGTCGACCAGGAACTGGTGACGCTGGTCGACGAGGATGCGCCCGCCGCCGAGTTCGAGGCGGCGCGGTGGTCCGAGGCGGCCGAGCCGTTCGTTGCGCTGGCGGGGATCGTCCGCGCCGGCGGCCCGACGCTGGCGCTGGGCCGCGCGATCGTCACGCTCTGGCGCGACCTCGTGATCGCCCTGCCGGACGGGGGATCGGCGCTGGTGATCGGCCACTCGGGCCAGCTCGAGGTCGCCCTGGCGACCTGCTTCCTGGAGGCCGACCACGCGGCCTGGGGCGCGCCGTTCGCGCCGCTCGAAGGCGCGCGGCTCGGCTACGAGGGCGACCCGCCGCGCTTCACCGACGTCGCCATCCTGCGCGTCCCGGCAGCCTGACGTCCTGTTAGGATCAGGCTGACCCGGCGAACGTCGAAGCTTCCTCGTCCTTCTCCCCTTGCGGGAGAAGGTGGCGGGCGGACGCCCGCCGGATGAGGGGTCGCGCCGAGGTCGATGATTGACCTGCCGCACGCTAGCCGGCGATCTTGCGTCGACCCCTCATCCGACCGCTTCGCGGCCACCTTCTCCCGCAAGGGGAGAAGGACGCCCGGGCGGCAAAGCTTTTCCAAGCTAAGGGGATCCGTCCGTCTACGGATTGTTGCGGGCGATGAAGGCGGCCATGCCGTCGATGTAGGCCTCAGGGATGAAGTCCTTCATCACCGCCGAGAGATGGCCTTTGCCGGGCAGCACCAGGTTGGTGAAGTCGTCGAGCTCGCGCCAGAGCCGGTGGGTCTTGGCGAGCGGCCGGTCGAACTCGCCGTTGATCGCCATCACCGGAAACTTGACCGTCGCAAGGTCGAGCCGCTCCAGCAGCGCCTCGCGGCGCTTGGCCATCTCCGCCATGCGCGCCCGCTGCTCATCCTCGCTGAGCCCGCCGCCGCGGCGGGCGAGGTCGGCGGCGTTGTTGCCGATTTCCTGGCCGCGGGCGGCCTGCGCGGCCTGGTAGGCGGCGCGCGCCGCGGCGGCCTCGGGGTCGCCGCCCTCCTTGTCCTTCGGGACGCGGCCCTGCCACTCGGCCGTCTCGCCGACGCCGGAGCCGTGGAAGCCGGCGGTGATGAAGCGCTCCGGATGCTCGACCAGCAGGGTCAGCGTCACGCCGCCGCCCATCGAGTAGCCGGCGATGTGCGCCTTGGCGACGCCCTGCTGATCCATGAATTCCACGACATCGTTCGCCATCCTGGCGCGGCCGCCGGGCGGGCCTTCCTCCGAGAGGCCATGGCCGCGCATGTCGATGCCGATCACCCGGTTGGTCTTCGCCAGCCGCGGGGCGATGCCGTTGGCGAACCAGTTGCCGACCGCACTGCCGCCGGCGCCGTGGATCAGGATCACGGGGGCGCCCTGGCCCATCTCCACATAGTGGAGCCTGGTTCCGTCCGACGTGACGAAGCTGTGGTCGGTCCAGGCGTCGGGCCTGGCCGCGGCAAGCGTGGCGCTCATGTCTGCTCTCCGGACGGCGATCTCGCGGGGCCTGGGCCGCTGTAGTCAGCCCTGACCAGAGACACCATACGGGGCGGACGAGGCGAGGGGAAGCCGGCGCCCGAGGCCCCCTGCGTCGAGCTGCGCTCGACGCTTCCCCCGAAGGGGGAAGAGAGGCGCCGCCGCCCTCACGACGTGTGGAAGACGCAGAACTTGTTGCCGACCGCGTCGCGGAAGTAGGCGCCGTAGAACGCCGTGCCGTCTGGCGGCCGGTAGCCGGGCGCGCCCTCGTCGGTCCCGCCGTTGGCCAGCGCCGCCGCGTGGGCGGCGCGCACCGCCTCCTGCGAGGGCGCCTTGAAGGCGATCATGACGCCGTTGCCGGCCCGGGCCGGCTGGCCGTCGTGCGGCTTGCAGATCCCGACGTCGCCCTCGCCGCCCTTGTCGCCGTAGAAACCCCAGCCGCCCTCGAACGACTTGCGCTCGCCGCCCATCGCGCCGAACACCGCATCGAAGAACGGCAGCGCCGCCTCCACATCCGCCGCGCCGATGGTCACGTAACCGATCATCTCGTTGCTCCTCTGCAAACTATCGCGTCCCTCAACTCGCGCGCGTCTCTTCCCCCTGTGGGGGAAGCGTCGCCCCGCGGGCGACGCAGGGGGCCTCCGGCGCCTACTTGGAATACGCCGCAGCCCGTTCGATCTCGCTGAGCACAGCATCGAGGTTGTCCCGCACGTAAACGGCAGGAATGCGCAGCACGGTGAGGCCGACCCGCTCGAGATAGAGGTCGCGGCGCGCGTCGTAAGCCTCGACTTCGTCGTTGGCGTGCGTGACGCCATCGATCTCGACGGCGAGCCGTGCGCTCGGGCAGTAGAAGTCGACAATGAACGGGCCGATTGGATGCTGGCGGCGGAAACGCAGGCCGGCGACGGCGCGGCGGCGCAGCGCGACCCACAGCCGGGCTTCCGGCGGCGTGAGTTGCTTGCGGAGTTTGCGGGCTCGCTCGACGGTCTTGCGAAGCGGGTACATCGCGGCGGCTCCCTGGCGCCGAGGCCCCCTGCCTCGTCCCTCCCGGGACGAGGCTTCCCCCGAAGGGGGAAGAGAGGCTGCGCGCGTTGAAAGAGGACGTTAGCGGATCATAGGAACAAATCAAGAACATTGTTCCGTTTCCCGCCCGCCCGTCCTATCCCGCCAGGGCGGCGTCGAGGTTTTCGGCGATCTTGTCGAGGAAGCCTTCGGTGGTGAGCCAGCCCTGGTGGTCGCCGACCAGCAGGGCGAGGTCCTTGGTCATGAAGCCGGCCTCCACCGTGTCGACGCAGACCTTCTCCAGCGTCGCGGCGAAGCGCTCGAGCGCCGGGTTGTCGTCGAGCTCGGCGCGGTGCTTCAGGCCGCGCGTCCAGGCGAAGATCGAGGCGATCGAGTTGGTCGAGGTCGACTCGCCGCGCTGGTGCTGGCGGATAGTGGCGCGTCACCGTGCCGTGCGCGGCCTCCGCCTCGACCGTCTTGCCGTCCGGCGTCATCAGCACCGAGGTCATCAGGCCCAGCGAGCCGAAGCCCTGCGCCACCTCGTCGGACTGCACGTCGCCGTCGTAGTTCTTGCAGGCCCAGACGAAGCCGCCCGACCACTTCAGCGCCGAGGCCACCATGTCGTCGATCAGCCGGTGCTCGTAGGTGATCGCGGCGGCCTTGTAGTCGGCGGCGAACTCGGTCTCGTAGATGCGCTGGAAGATGTCCTTGAAGCGCCCGTCGTAGGCCTTGAGGATGGTGTTCTTGGTGGAGAGATAGACCGGGTACTTGCGGTCGCAGCCCGTAGCGCAGCGACGCGCGGGCGAACTCCTCGATCAACTCATCGACGTTGTACATGGCCATGCGCCACGCCGGAGCCCGGATAGTCGAACACCTCGTGCTCGATCACCTGGCCGTCGTCGCCTTCCCACTTGATCGTCAGCCTGCCCTTGCCGGGCACGAGGAAGTCGGTGGCGCGGTACTGGTCGCCGATAGGCGTGGCGGCCGATGATGATCGGCTGGGTCCAGCCCGGCACCAGGCGCGGCACGTTCTGCAGATGATCGGCTCGCGGAAGACGACGCCGCCCAGGATGTTGCGGATCGTGCCGTTCGGGCTCTTCCACATCTGCTTGAGATTGAACTCCTTCACCCGCGCCTCGTCGGGGGTGATGGTCGCGCACTTGACGCCGACGCCCCACTTCTGGATCGCGTGGGCCGCATCGACCGTGACCTTGTCGTCGGTGGCGTCGCGGTGCTCGATGCCGAGGTCGTAGTACTTCGAGGGTGATGTCGAGGAACGGCAGGATCAGCTTGTCCTTGATCAGCTTCCAGATGATGCGGGTCATCTCGTCGCCGTCGAGGTCGACGACGGGGTTCGCCACCTTGATCTTGGCCATGCGGGTCTAACGGGCTCCGGGTGCGTGAAACGGGGGACGGGCGCGCCGACGCGCCCGGAAGTTGGCGAGCGCTATAAGAGCTTACGCGGCGGGGGGAAAGCCGCCCGCCCGCGGGCGGTTCGTCTCAGCCGCGCGGCTAGAGCACGATGCGATCAGGCGGAACCGCCTGATCGTTGAATCGTGCTGTAGAATCAAGAAGTTGGAGCGCGTTCGAACCGCAAAAGCGGTTCCACTTTTGCTGAACGCGCTCTAGCCGATCGCCCTGGAGGCCAGCGCCGCGCCGGCGGCGAAGAGCGCGCGGCGGCTCTCCGCGGTCGCCGTCGAACCGACCAGGAAGCCGGCCAGCGCATAGCGCCGCCCGGACGGGAAGGTGGCGATCGCCAGCTCGGCCGTCGCCGGCGTGAAGCCGAGGTCGGTGCGCGGCGCGCCGGCGGTGTGCGCCAGCGTGGCGCCGGCCGGCAGCCCGGCCCTGAAGAGGCTGCCGGGCGCGCTCTGCATCCAGTCCAGCAGCGCACGCGTCGAGGCCGGCGAGATCAGCTCCGCGCCGACCAGCATGGCCAGGAAGCCCAGCGCCGCCGGCACCGTGGCGGTGTCGCGCGTATCGAGGATGAAGTGGTCCATCGCCCCCTGGCGCGCCGTCGCCGGAACCGCGCTGCGCGCCGCGTCGAACGCGGCTTGCGTGCGCCAGGCCGCCCGGAAGGTCGGCATCGCGAACATGTCGGCCTCGATCTGGCGCTGGTAGCGGTCGACCCTCAGGCCCAGCACGCCCTTCGTCTGCAGGAAGGCGGTCACCTCGCCCGGCCCTCCGATCCGCTTCATCAGCACGTCGATGGCGGTGGTGTCGCCTTCGCGCAGGGCAAGCGCGATCAGGTCGGCGGCTCGCATTGTCGTGGCGCGATTGTCCGGCGGATCCGGCCAGTCCTGGCTGATCAGGCTGAACGGCGGCGAGAGGTCGAGCGCGTCGAAGCGCACCGGCTCGGCCAGCGCCAGCTTGCCGGCGTCGACCTCGGCCATCGCCGCGGCGGCGATCGGCAGGGCGGCCGCGCCGGCCAGCGGAAAGCCGCGGTCGGTGTTCCAGTACCAGGTCCGGGTGGTCGCCAGGTCCATCACGCCCATCGCGAAGGCGCCGGGGCTGGCCTTGCGCGCCAGCGCCGGGAAGGCGCCGTCCAGCAGGCGAGTGTCCATCTCCGCGCCGGTCGCGGGCGTCGCCAGCGGCTTCTTGTGGCAGGCGGCCGCCACGGACGCGGCGCCGAGCGCAAGGGTCTGGCGCCGGGTCAAGCGCATGAGGGCAGCCTCCCACAAACTCAGGCGCCCCGCCCGACCCAACAGCAACGCATAGGAGCTTCGGTGGCTGCGGAAAAGCTTGCGCTGGATCAGGTTCGGTCGGTCTCGGCGCAAACTCCCCTCCCCCTTGCGGGGAGGGGTTGGGGGTGGGGGTGTAGCGGCGAGGCTCTCGGGCTTGGCCGCCAGCAGACCTGTCCGCTGACACCCAGCTTGCACCCCCACCCCTGACCCCTCCCCGCAAGGGGGAGGGGAACGCGAGCGGCGGCCGCCAGATTCAAGGGCGATCCACATCGCTCTGGTCGCCGCCCACGATCGGGGTTGCCCCAGCGGAGGCGCGCGGCCTATGCCCTCGGCGTGGCCAGCCCAGCCCCCGCCGTCGTCCTCAATCAGCCGCAGCTCGCCGAGAACATCGGGGCGGTCGCCCGGGTCATGGCGAACTTCGGCCTCAGCGACCTGCGCCTGGTCGCCCCGCGGGACGGGTGGCCGCAGGAACGCGCCTGGGCGAGCGCCTCCGGGGCGAACTGGCCGCTCGACGAGGCCCGCGTCTTCGCGAGGGTCGAAGACGCGATCGCCGACCTTTCCCTCACGCTCGCCACCACCGCCCGGCCGCGCGAGGTGGTGCTGCCAGTGCTGACGCCGCGCGAGGCGGCGGCGCGCCTGCGCGAGGGCGCGGCCGCGGGCCGGCCGGTCGGCCTCATCTTCGGCGGCGAGCGGGCCGGGCTGGAAACCGCGGACATCGCGCTCTGCCAGGCCATCGTCACCGTGCCGATCGACCCGAAGTTCCGCTCGCTCAACCTCGCGCAGGCGGTCGCGGTCTGCGCCTACGAGTGGCGGGTCGCCGCAGACGCCGGGCCGCCGCCGAACTTCGCCCCCGGCGCGCCGCCCGCCGACCAGGCGGCGATGTTGGGGCTCTACGAGCAGCTGGAGGCCGAGCTGGACGCCGCCGGCTTCTTCCATCCGCCCGAGAAGCGGGCCTCGATGCTCCGCAACCTGCGCGCCCCGTTGGCCCGCGCCCGCCTCACCGACCAGGAGGTGCGCACCTTCCGCGGCGTCGTCACCGCGCTCTCGAAGGGCCGCGGGCGGGTGCTGGCCAAGCTGGCCGCCAAACGGGCGCAGGAGGATCGGGACTAGGTCGTTCTCGCGCGGTCGACATCAGCCGTTCGTGGACCGACGTCTCGAAGCCGGCGTTGGCGCGCCCGAGTGGCGGCGCCCAAATTTGTTGCGATCTTGCAACGTTTACGAAAGCATGCAAGCCTCACCACCGTCGGTGGAAGGCCGGCAGAAGGCAGTCCGCAAGCGCGTGCGTCCGGACGATCCTTGCGTGCGCTTGCTGGCGAATATCGGAGCGTTGCATGCGGGCGTCATCTTCGCTGATCGCGCTGGCGATCCTCATCGCTCCGGCGCTCGGCGCCTGTCAGAAGAACACCAGCGAGCCGAGCGGCGGGGCTCCCGTCGCGGCGGCGCCAGCCACGCCAGCCGGTCCAAGCTTCAATCCGAAGGCGTACGGGACTGAACCGTATCGGCTGATAATCCCGCGAAATCGGGTCCAAGCATCTGCAAATCAGGCCCGGCCGGTGGAGCAAGTCCGCCATTTGCCGGCGGCGCCCTGACGCCGTCGCGCTTACTTTCGTAGCAGGAGCGTTGCGGCGCTATCGTTGCACGACAGCTTCGGCAGGTTACGGTCGGCGGCGGCGATGGGGTCCAGAGAGGACGCCACCGTGGCCGCGGTGTTGCGAGTCTGATGTTCTGTCTGGGAGATTGGAATCTCCCCGTTGTTCAGCTCCAACTCCAGCGTCTCGATCGGATCTCGGATCTCGTCGAATACTTCACGAGTCGCGCTCAGCGCGCCCTCATCCGTCAGGTCGGTGAACGACATCAGAATCGGCTGCTGTGTCGGGGACAGGCCGGCCGTCATCTCCGCCTGGTTGAGCAGAGTGGCCAGATGGAAGTTCTGATAGGCTGGATCGCTCGTCACCGTATTCGAACGACCGCCGACAATCGCCTTGGCGCGCTGGCCAATGTCGGCCAGCTGCTGTTTGTCGTACTGCTGCAGGCCGACGAGACCCTGATTACACACCACCCATAGGCGGTCCTTCCGCAGCTCGAGCTCCACCATCAGCCGCTCGAGATCTGACCGGCGTTTCACCAGATCAGTGCTGCGCGACTGGCTCGCCTCGTAACACTTCGACAGGAGCAGGACCGCGACCGAGGACACAACGGCGATGACGAATGCACTGTTGAGCGCCTTCCACAGCGAGCCAGCCGCCGCCGCCAGCGGCGCCGTCGGCCTTGCCGGTGGCGGGAGATCTTCCTGGTCCGTCATGGCCCCGCTTTTCCTGCCTCATAGTCATGCTGATGACCTTTGCGTGGGTTTGGCAATCGCGGATGGCCGCCCTTGCCGCGTTCGAGCCGGGTGACTAGGCCGCGACTAGTGGCCGCGGCGCACTTGTGGCGAGTGAAACGCCGTTCGACACTGCGACCCGGCAGCTCCGGGGCAGTCTTTTCGATGGATCGGCGTGGGTTTGTGGCAGGCGCCGCCGCCTTGGCGTCGCTGGCGGGGCCGGCGCGGGGCCAGGTGGACGACCTGAAGGCCGCCGCGCGCGAAGGCTGGGTCTACGGCCTGGCGATCATGGAGATGGCGCGCCTGAGGGCCGCGGCCATCGGCGACCGGCCCGGCCCCGACACGCCCGGCTACAACGCCTTCTACCACAGCCGCGCGCGGGCCAGCGCCGCCGACCGCGTGGTGGGCGCGCCCGAGGTCGACGTGCTCTACTCCAGCGCCTGGATCGATCTTTCCGCCGAGGGCGTGCGGATCGAGCTGCCGCCGACCGGCGGCCGCTACGTCTGCTTCACGCTCTTCGACATGTACGGCAACGCGCTGGAGACCGTCGAGGGCAAGGAGCTCGGCCAGCACGGGCACGCGATCGAGCTGGTGGGGCCGGCGGCGCGGGTCGGCGCCTACGGCTACTCGGCCCCGCTGCCGCGCCTGCCGCACATGGGCCCGAGCGTCCGCGCGCCAGGCCGCTGGGTGTGGGCGCTGGCGCGCATCCACCTCGAGCGCGAGGCCGACATGGCCGCCATCCACGCGCTGCAGGACGGCTTCGTGATCCGCGCCAAGCCGAAATTCGGCCATCCGGCCCCGGCCGCCGCGATCGACGCGCCCTGGAGCGACTACTTCTTCGCGCTGCAGAAGCTGATCGTCGAGAACCCGCCGCCGCCGGACGAGGCCGACTTCTTCCGTCGCATCGCGCCGCTGCAGCTCGGCGCGGATGGCGGCTTCGAGCGCGCCCGCTTCGCCGACGAGGACCTGGCGGCGCTGGCAGCGGGCTGCGACGAGGCCCGCCGGCTGGTGGCGCCGAAGCATGCGCCCGACGCCGCCGGCGGCTGGGCGTGGCCGAAGGCCGATGTCGGCGACTATGGCCAGGACTTCCTCTACCGCGCCCAGACCGTGCTGGCCGAGCCGGGGTCGCCGCCCGCCGCGGTGATCTGCAGCCTGCGCGCCGCCGGCGCCGACGGCGCGCTCACCTTTGCCAGCGACCGGCACTACCGGCTGGTGCTGCCCAGCTCGCCGCCCGCCGCCGGCTTCTGGTCGCTGACCCTCTACGAGGCGACGCCGGAAGGACGCCTGTTCCTGGCCGAGAACGCGGTCAGGCGCCACGCGCTGGGCGCCTGGACGCCGGACCTGCGGCGCGAGGCCGACGGCTCGATCGAGGTCTGGATCGGCCGCAGCGACCCGGGCGGGCGGCACACCGCCAACTGGCTGCCGGCGCCGGCCAGCGCGCCGTTCGCGCTGATCCTGCGCGGCTATGCGCCGGAGTTCGCGCTCACCGAGCGCCGCTACAAGCCCTCGACCGTGGAGCCGCTGGGCGCCGAGTCGCCCGTGGGACGTTAACTACGGAGTAGCACCTCTGCCCTAGCGTCAGCTACGGGGGAGGAGAATCCATCGGCATGACGGAACCCGAGGAGCCGGGCGCCCGCGCCGCCGCCATGCGCGCCGAGATGGCCGCCGCATCGCGGCTGTTCCTGGCCTCCAACCGCAACATCCCCATACGGATGATCACCGCCGGCGTGATCACGGTGGCGGCAATGCCGTTCATGGCCTGGTGGGTCGCCGCCGGCTGGTGGTGCTGCCTCGGTCTGGTCGCGGCCGCCGAGGGCCGCATCGCCGCCGCCGTCCGCCGCGGCGCCCTCCTGCCGGTCTGGGAAGGCATGCTGGTGCCGAGCGTGGCGCTCAGCGCGGTCACCGGCGCCATCTACACCGGCCTGATGGCGCTGCTCTGGCTGACCGGCGATCCGATCGCGCGCGCCTTCGCCACCGCCCAGACCTGCATCTCGGTGCTCTACGTCCTGCTGCAGTACTACGCCAAGCCGAAGACCTTTCTCGCCACCGCCTCGCCGTATCTGGTTGGCGCGGCGCTGGCGGTGGGCTCGATGGCCTCGCAGGCCTTGAAAGCCGGTCGCCCATGGACGGTGGTCACCGCCGTCTTCGCCGTGGGCCTCTTGTGCAACCTCTTCGTGATGGCGCGCCGCCAGCTGGCCGCATCGCGTGACGCCCTGCGCTCCGCCCGCGCCGAGGCGCAGGAGCGCGGCGTGGCCGCCGAGGCCGCCAACGAGGCCAAGAGCGCCTTCCTGGCCACCATGAGCCATGAGATCCGCACGCCGCTGAACGGGGTGCTCGGCATGGCGCAGGCGATGGCCGCCGACAAGCTGTCCGCCGTCCAGCACGAGCGGCTGGAGGTGATCCGCCAGTCCGGCGAGGCGCTGCTCGCCATCCTCAACGACGTGCTCGACCTCTCGAAGATCGAGGCCGGCCGCTTCGAGCTGGAGCAGGTGGAGTTCGATCTCGGCGAGCTGATGAAGGGCGCGCACTCGGCCTTCACGGCGCTCGCCAACAAGAAGGGCCTCTCGTTCGACCTCACCGTCGACGAGGACGCCAAGGGCGTCTACCTGGGCGACCCCACCCGGGTGCGGCAGATCCTCTACAACCTGATCTCCAACGCCCTGAAGTTCACCGAGCACGGCGAGGTGCGCGTCACCGCCGCCCGCACCGACGACGCCCTGGCGCTGATGGTGGCCGACACCGGCCTCGGCATCGCGGCCGACCTCCTCGGCGTCCTGTTCGAGAAGTTCGCCCAGGCCGACGCCTCGACCACCCGCCGCTACGGCGGCACCGGCCTCGGGCTCGCGATCTGCCGCGAGCTCGCCCAGCTGATGGGCGGCGAGATCGATGTCGAGAGCCGGGCCGGCGAGGGGGCGCGTTTCCTGGTCAAGCTGCCGCTGCCGAAGGTCGGCGAGGCGCTGGCGCCCGCCTTCCTGCCGCCGCCGACGCCGCCCGCCCCGCTGGAGACCAGCCTGCCGAAGGTGCGGGTGCTGGCCGCCGAGGACAACTCGGTCAACCAGCTCGTCCTGAAGACGCTGCTGCACCAGATCGGCGTCGAGCCGCTGGTGGTCGAGAACGGTCAGGAGGCCGTCGACGCCTGGAAGGACGCCGGCTGGGACGTGATCCTGATGGACATGCAGATGCCGGTGATGGACGGGCTGACCGCCGCGCGCGCCATCCGCCAGGCCGAGGCCGACATGGGCCGCGCCAGGACGCCGATCATCGCGCTGACCGCCAACGCCATGTCGCACCAGATCCAGCAGTGCCTGGCCGCCGGCATGGACGGCCACGTCGCCAAGCCGATCGAGGCGGCCCGCCTGTTCGCCGCGCTGGAAGCCGCGCTCGCGGGCGCCGAGGCCGCGCCCGCAGCGGCGCAGGCCTAGAGCGAATTCGATCGCAGTTGAGTCGAGCGAGCGCCGCCGCGTTCCCCTCCCCCTTGCGGGGAGGGGTCAGGGGCGGGGGTGCAACCTGGGTGTCGGACGACAGACCGCCTGACCGGCAAACCCGACGGGCGCGCGCCAACACCCCCACCCCCAACCCCTCCCCGCAAGGGGGAGGGGAGCCTGCGCCAAGCTCGACCGAATCTGGTCTAGGTCGTCGCTACGGCTTTCGCGCGGCGATGAGCAGCACCAAGGGGATCTCGGCCGCGAGCCCGGCGCCCCCGGAAGCGTCGGCCTGAGCCGCCGGCGATCCGGTGGGTCCCTGGTCAGCGAGCAGCTCCTCGATCGCCTCGAGCTGAAAGCCGCTGGCCAGCAGGTCGCCCACGTACGTCGAGATCATGCGGTGGTGCGAGCCCATGCGGCCGCGCACGCCGTCGCCGCCGGAGTTCCAGGACCCTTCGGTCGCGTAGCGGCGCACCGCGATCGCGACGGCGCGCCCATCCTCATCGAGGATCAGCGGCGGCGCTTCGACCGCGTGGCAGGGCGCCATGAAACATGGATGCAGGAGCGAGAATACGAATTGGCCGCCGGCCCTGAGCACCCGGCCCACGCCGGCAAAGAGCGCCCTGTGGTCGGCCACGTCCTGCATGGCCATGTGGCAGACGACCACGTCGAAACGGTCGCCGGGAACCGCCTCCAGCCTGCCCGCGTCTTCGACGAAATAGGAGAGCCCGTCGGCGTCCGCCCGCGCCCTCGCCACCTCGATCAGGGCCCGCGAAAGGTCGACCCCGACCACCTCCCGCGCGCCGCGTCGCCGCAGCCACCGTCCGACGTAGCCTTCGCCGCAGCACAGGTCGCAGACCCGGGCGCCGGCCAACGCCGCCCCGAGCCGCGCCTCGGTTCTCGCCAGGATGTGGTCGTAGCCCCGCTCGGCGGCGGCTTGGCGGCCGCGGTCGACGAAATCGACGTAGAACTGGGCGTGCCTGTCGTAGACGGTCTCGGCCATCCGGCCTCTCCTCGCAGCGTCGGTTCCGTTGACGGTCCACCCTGCATCATTAGGCTGGCGCGCGGTGCTCGCTTTTGGGATCGGCCGCCATGGCTTCGAAATCGTCCGGCAATCAACGCCGTAGCCCCAGGCAGGCGCGCTCGCGGGCCACCTGGGAGGCGATCGTCGAGGCGGCGGCTCAGATTCTCGAGCGCCGCGGCCCGGCCGGCTTCAACACCAACGAGGTCGCCGAGCGGGCCGGCGTCAGCATCGGCACGCTCTACCAGTACTTCGCCGACAAGCACGCCATCCTGGCGGCCGCCGCCCGCCGCGAGCTCGGCGGGGCGACGCCACTCGAAAAGCGCCAGCGCGCGCTGATCGAGGCGCTGATCGCCATGGTCGAGACGCTGGGCCGGCTCGGCGGCGGCGCCGCCGCGGCGCCCGCCGCCCAACGCCTGGCCGCCCGGCCGACCGCAAGGTCGCCGAAGCGCGGCCGCGATGGCGGCTGGGAGCGACGCTGCGCGGAGCTCGCCCACGAAGTGCTGGCGCTGCTGCTTTCGCCGCAGCCGGCCCTGCGGCCGATCCCGATCGCGCGCCGCCGAGATTAGCGGGGATTGAGGCGCGCCATCGCCAGCGCGTCGACGAACGCCCCGTCCCGGAAGGCGTAGTCGCGATGCAGGCCTTCGCGCTCGAAGCCGAACCGCTCGTAGAGGGCGATGGCGCGCTCGTTGTCGGCGAACACCGTCAGCTCCATGCGGCGGATGTTCAGCCAGCGGTCGGTCAACTCGAGCAGCGCCGCCAGCAGCGCCGCGCCCACGCCACGGCCCTGGTAGGCGTCGTGCACGCACATGCCGAAGCTGGCCGCGTGGGCGCGCCGTTCGTTGGCCGCGCGCACCAGCATGATGTCGCCGACCACCTTGCCGTCGATCACCGCGCCCAGGTGCGGGCGCGCCGGGTCGTTCTTTTCCAGGCGCTGGCGCTGGAACGCCTGGCTGCGGAACGGCAGCTGCAGCGTGCCGGCGACCACGGCCGGCTGCGCCATCATCTCGGTGATGTCGGGCCAGTCCTCCGGCTCGACGGGTCGGATCTTGATCGTCTCGGCCATGGCGGCGCTCCAGTGCTGGTCGACGGCGGACGAGGCTGAAACGAAAAGCCCCGTCGGCGTCCGGCGGGGCTTCGGGTCTTAGGGTCAGGCGGATCTCGTCAGTCCACGCACCCCATCGCCCGGCCGCCGCGGCGGTCGGTGCGCATAAGGCGGATGGGGGCGACGAGCCGGACCATGCGAGGAGGCTAGCAGTCGCCGTCGCGCCCGCCAACCGGTCGCGCATCCGGGCGGGCGAGTAGCGACGCGCCGTTGACCTTCCCGCGGCGCCGGGCTTCGGTTGCAGGGTGATGGCGGACATCGGGCGTCGTGGGTCGAGCAAGGCGGAGCGCGCCGGGGCGGCGCGGCCGCGGCGCGGCTACGTCGTCGGCGTGACCATCTTCATCAAGGAGGGCGGCGAGCTCGGGCTCTTCGAGAACGGCCTGCGCCAGAACGTGCTCTTCCTCTACCACCTGTTCCGCGCCGCGCCGGACTGCGCGCGCGTGCTGCTGCTGAACCATGGCGACGGCGAGGCCGGCGAGATTCCCCGGCGCTTGGCGTGGCGCGCGAGGACATCGTCCGCACGTCGCAGGTGCTGGACGCGCTCGACTATGTGATCGTCATCGGCGCGGCGATGGACCGCGAGACCGTGATGGCGCTGAAGGCCCGCGGCTGCCGGGTCATCGCCTACAAGGGCGGCAATGGCGCGGTGATCTCGATGGAGGCGATCATCGCCAAGCCGCCGCGCGCCGACGCCGAGCGCTACTTCGATGCCGACTACTACGACGCCGTCTGGATGACGCCGCAGCACCTGGCCACCTACCGCGGCTGGTGCGAGACCATCTACCGCCGGCAGGTGCGGGAGGTCCCGCAGATCTGGAGCCCGCTGCTGATCGAGGCGCTGGCGCCGGACGTGCGCGCCCGGTTCGGCTACCGGCCGCCAGCCGGCGGCGCGCGAATTGGCATCCTCGATCCCAACGTGACGGTGATGAAGACCAGCCACCTGCCGATGCTGGTCTGCGAGGCCGCCTATCGGCGCCGGCCCGCCGCCTTCTCGGCCATCTATGTGACCAACGGCTGGCCGCACCGCGACAACCCGCACTTCAAGAGCTTCACGCTCAGCCTGTCGGCCGCGCGTGACGGCGTGATGACGCTGGAGCCGCGCTTCGTCGGCCTGGAGTTCATCGCCGACCACTGCGATGCGGTGGTCACCCACCACTGGGAGAACGGGCTGAACTACCTCTACTACGAGGCGCTCTACGGGAACTATCCGCTGGTGCACAACTCGGCGTTCCTCAAAGACCTCGGCTACTACTATCCGGACTTCGACGCCGAGCAGGGCGCCGAGGCGCTGCTGACCGCGCTTGGCGAGCACCCGCAGCGCCAGGCCGAGCACGCGGCGCGCGCCGCGGCGCTGTTCCAGCGGCTCGACCCTGTCTCGCCCGCCAACATCGCGCTGCACGAGAACCTGCTCGCAGCAGCCGGTCAGGCGGCCTTGGTCTAGACTCTGGCCGGGGCGTCCGGGCTGACAAGGACGACGCGCCGGGTTGGCTGTCGGCGGCGCAGCGATAGAATGGGCCCGCGCACAGGCGCTGACGGGCTGAGGTCGATGGGCAACAACCACAAGGTTTGGCTGGCGCTGCTGGCCGTCGTCGCGCTCGTCGCCTGCGCCTTGCCGACGCCCGACAAGGAGAGCGACGCCGCCGCGCGCGGCTTCTTCGACGAGGTGCGGACCGGCGCCGACCTTTCCCGCGATCCGCATGTCGACGCCTCGCTGCTGACGCCGGACGCCGCCGCGTCGATCGCCCAGATCCGCGCCGCGCTGCCCGCCGGCGCGCCGACCGGCGTCAGCAACAGCGGCTGGAGCTACAACAGCAGCGCCGCCACGGGCGCCAGGGCCCAGCTCAGCCACGCCTACAAGTTCGGGGCGCGCAGCATCACCATCCAGACGGTGCTCGCCAAGCCGCCGGGCGGCACGCTGTGGCGGATCGTCGGCGTCGAGGCGGACCTCGGCGGCGCCGCCGCGCCGATCGTCGCGGGCGCCGCGCCGAAGTCGGATACGAACAGCGACTGAACCGGCGCCTGTGTCGCCGAGCGAGGGGCGGCGCTCTGGCCGGCCTCAGAACACCTTCTGCACGGCGCGCGACAGCGAGAAGCCGTGGCCGGCGCCGTTGACGCAGGTGAGGCCGGTGGTCTGCGAGGTGCAGACGAAGCCGTACGGCGCGCCACTGGGTCCCGTAGGCGATCACCGGCGCGGACGGGTCGGCGACGGTGTCGCCGTGGCACATCAGCCGGCCGGGACCGGTGGGGTCGAGCACGAAGGCGTCGCCCCAGCTCAGGGGGCAGCCGCGCGGCGCCGGCGGCAGCCGCGAGCTCATCTGGCGGATGTCGCAGCGCAGCTGCGGGCGCGGCTGGTCCGGCCCCGGCGGCATCGCCATGCAGGCGATGTTGCGCGAGGGCGCCTGCGCGGAGAGGAAGTCCTGCGCCGCGGTGGGCGTCGCCGAGAGCGCGAGCGCGATGACAGCCGCGATGGCGGATGATGTGCGAAGCATGCCTTGGTCCCCCCGAAGCCGATGCCAGCCCAAGCTGAGCCTTACCCGCATCGCTGGCAAGCGCCGCCGCCTTGCCGCGCCCGCCTTGCCGCGCCCGCCTTGCCGCGCCCTGGCCGCCCTGCTAATGCGCGCCTCGCCCGGCGTGACTGGCGAGCTTGGATGGGACCGACCATCGGGGAGCGCGGGGCGGGATAAGCCGATCGCCTGGGCGCCGTCGCCTCGACTTGGAGGCCGCCGGTCAAACCGCTTCGGAAAGGAGCGCCGCCCATGGATTCGCACCGCCAGGCCCTGAAGGCCTACGACCCCAAGATCGAATCCGCGATCGCCGGCGAGGAACGCCGCCAGGTCGACGGCGTCGAGATGATCCCCTCGGAGAACTACACCTACGCCGAGGTGCTGGCCTGCCTGGGCTCGGTGCTGACCAACAAGTACGCCGAGGGCTATCCCGGCCGGCGCTACTACGGCGGCCAGGAGTTCACCGACGAGATCGAGCGCACGGCGCGGCAGCGGGCGACCAAGCTGTTCCGCTGCGAGCACGCCAACGTGCAGCCGCTCTCGGGCTCGCCGATGAACCAGGCGGTCTACTTCGCCTTCCTGAAGCCCGGCGACACGGTGCTGGCGATGGACCTCAGCCACGGCGGCCACCTCACGCACGGCGCGCCGGTCTCGCACATGGGCAAGGTGTTCAACTTCGTCCGCTACAAGACCTTCCCCGACCAGGGCGGCGCCATCGACTTCGACCACCTGAAGGAGGTGGCGAAGGAGACGCGGCCGAAGATGGTGCTCTGCGGCTACTCCTCCTATCCGCGCGACTACGACTATGCCGCCTTCAAGGCCGTGGCCGACGAGGTGGGCGCGCTGACCATGGCCGACATCAGCCACATCGGCGGGCTGGTGGCCGCCGGCGCGATGCGCAACCCCTTCGACGCCGACTTCGACGTCGTCACCACCACCACCCACAAGACCCTGCGCGGCCCGCGCGGCGGCCTGATCCTGTCGAAGAAGGCCTACGCCTCGCAGATCGACTCGGCGGTGTTCCCCGGCCTGCAGGGCGGGCCGCACATGAACAACGTCGCCGGCGCCGCGGTGACCTTCAAGAAGGCCGCCGAGCCGGCGTTCCGCGCCTACGCCGAGCAGACCATGAGGAACGCCAAGGTGCTGGCCCAGGCGCTGATGGACGAGGGCGTCAGCCTGATCACCGGCGGCACCGACAACCACATGATGGTCATGGACACGGTCAAGAGCTTCGGCATCGACGGGCGCGAGGCGCAGGAGGCGCTCGACCGCATCGGCATCACCGCCAACAAGCAGGTGATCCCGGACGATCCGCTGCCGCCGGTGCGGCCCTCGGGCGTGCGGCTCGGCACGCCGGCCTGCACCACCCGCGGCATGGGCGAGGACGACATGCGCCGCATCGCCGGCTGGATCACGGCCACGCTGCGCGCGCCGAAGGACGAGGCGGCGATCGCCCGGATGAAGGCCGAAAGCGAAACGCTCTGCCGGCGCTATCCGGTGCCGGGGATCGACTGAGCGCCGGCCGCTATCCCGTGCCCGGCATCGACTGAGCGCCGGCGCTCTCGGGCGCGGGGGACCTGCTGAAGCGCGCGGCGAAGGGGGCGAAGGTAATCCCCTGCACGGCGACCGAGAAGGCGCAGACCGCGTAGGTGATGGCGAGGATCACCGGGCGCGCCGGACCCGGCGGCAAGGTGAGCGCCAGCGCGACGGAGAGCGCGCCGTGCAGGCCGCCCCAGACCAGGATGCGGCTCGCGCCCGGCTCGCCGTGCCGGATGTGGAAGTAGCTGCCCCACGGCAGCACCACCGCGAGCCGCGCCGCCAGCACCAGCAGGATCGCCAGGGCCGCGAGGCCCGCGGTGGGCGCCGCCAGCGGCACGACCAGCAGCAGCAGGCCTAAGAGGAAGAACAGCACCGCGTTCAGGATCTCGTCGATCAGCGACCAGAAGGCGGTGAGGTGGGCGCGCGTGGCCTCGCCCAGGCTCGGCACGCGCTCGCCGAGCAGCAGGCCGGCCCCGACCGCGGCGATCGGGCCCGAGAGGCCGATCCCCTGCGCCGCCGCATAGACCCCCATCGCGAGCGCCAGCGACAGCGTCACCTCCGCGACATAGTCGTCCACCTTGCTCATCGCCCAGGTCGCCGCCCAGGCCGCCGCGAGCCCGAGCGCCAGGCCGCCGGCCGCCTGCAGCACCACCTTCGCGAGCGCCTCGCCGGGGCTGGGCGCCTGGCCGGCGGCGAACGCGACCAGCGCGGTGAAGACTACGATGCCGACCCCGTCGTTGAACAGCGCCTCGCCCTGCAGCACGACGCGCAGGCGCCGCGAGAGCTGGCCGCGCTTCAGCGTCGCCAGCACGGCGACCGGGTCGGTTGGGCTGATCAGCGCGCCGAACACCAGCGCCCAGGGCAGCGAGAGCGGAAAGCCGAGCCGGCCGGCCGCCAGCCAGACGCCGATCCCGACGATCAGGGTGGACGCCGCGACGCCGATCGTCGCCAGCGTCCAGACCGAGAGGCTGCGGCGGCGCAGCTCGGAGACGTCCACCTGCATCGCGCCGGCGAACAGCAGGAAGCCCAAGAGGTAGCCCAGCACGGCCTGCGGGAAGTCCATGTGCTCGACCGCCGCGATCACCGCGTTCGCGGCCCCCAAGCCGGGCCACAGCCGATGCAGGGCGGCGAGCGCCAGCGCGCCCGCCGCGCCCACCACCATCATCGCCACGCCGTTCGGCAGCTTCAGCGTCCGCGCGTTGGCCCAGCCGCCGACCGCGACCAGGCAGACGAAGAGCGTGGCCATCTGGAAGAAGGTCATGGCGCCGGTTGTCGACCGCGCCCCTGCGCCGCTCAAGCGCAATCGGTCGGCGTTGACCCGCCGCGCCTGCAAAGCCAAGCTCGCGGACGTCCGGCTGCGTCTTAGCGAGGATACGATGCGCAAATGGCCCCTGATCGCGCTCGCGGTTTCGCTCGCCGCGGGGCTGGCGGCCTGCAAGCCGGCGCCGCCTTTCAAGGAGTACGCCTATCCGGCCTGGGGCTTCGTCGCCCGGTTCTGGGGGCCGCCCGAGGTGGTCGAGGCGCCGCCCGGGCCGGGCAAGCCGCACGGCCTGCTGCTGGAGTCGAAAGAGGGCGGCCGCGACTTCGTGGTCTCGGTGGGCGAGGGCGTGCGGGCCGGCGTCGACATCGACCAGATCGGCCCCGCCTATGCGCAGCGCGCGGCGAAGGCGATGGGCGGCGAGGTCGGGCCGGAGACCTACGCCTCCACCGGCGAGGGCGTGCTCGGTCGTGAGTATGCGATCACCAAGGACGGCAAGCCGTACGCCACGATCAGGGCGTTCGTGGCGAACGGCCGGTTCTACGAGATCGGCGCCCTGTCGCCGCTCGGCCCCGACGATCCGGCGGTGAAGGGCTTCCTCGACACGTTCCGCATCACCGCCGCGCCGCCCGCCGTCCCGCCGCCGCCCGCCAACTCGGCCCCGGCCAACGCCGCGCCGACCAACGCGCCTTGAACGAGGGGCGACGCGCCGTGCTCTTCGACGCCGACGGCGTCGTGCAGCTGGCGGCGGACTACCTGCACCTGCGGCTGACCGAGGCGCTGGGCCGGACGCCGGACGAGCGGGACCTGTGCATGGACGCGATCTTCGCCGCCGAGGCGCCGGCGCTGGTCGGCGCAGCGCCGTTCGAGGCCGGGCTGGCGAGCGCGCTGCGGCGGCTGAATGCGCCGTGCGACGTGGAGGCGGTGCTGGACCTCTGGCGCGCGATCGAGTGCAGCCAACCGGTGCTGGCGCTGGTCGAGCGGCTGCGCGGGCGCGGCGTCTACTGCGCGCTGGCCTCGAACCAGGAGCGCATCCGGGCGCGGCACATGTCGGACGCCCTCGGCTACGCCCGCATCTTCGACCGCGAGTTCTACTCCTGCGACCTGGGCTGCACGAAGCCCTCCGCGACCTTCTTCGAGGAGGTCATCCGGCGCGCGGAGCTGGACCCGGCCCGCACCCTCTTCATCGACGACCGGCTCGACAACGTGGAGGCGGCGCGCGCCTGCGGCCTCGCCGCCGAGCAGTTCGTGCTCTGGCAGGAGGCGGACGGCGCGGCCGCGCTGGAGCGGCTGCTCGCGGCGCGCGGCCTGCTCTGAAGCTTCAGACGACGCGCAGCTTGCGGTGCGGGGTGGGCGGCATTTCGATGGCGATCGGATCGCCCGGCTGCACGTCGCCGCTCGCCGCGACGATCGCCATGACGCCGCACTTGCGCACCGGCTCGCCGGCGGCGTCGCGCCCCAGCACCGCCTGCATCAGGCTGCCCTGGAAATTGTCGAGCTGGTAGCAGGGGTTGCGAAGGCCGGTGATCTCGACGACGGCGCGCTCGCCCAGCCGCAGCCGCGCGCCGGCCGGCAGCGCCAGGAGGTCGATCCCCTCAGTGGTGATGTTCTCGCCGACGTCGCCGGGCGCGACCGTAAAGCCGGCCGCCGCCAGCTCGTCGAACAGCTCCGCGTGGATCAGGTGGACCTGGCGCAGGTTGGCTTGCGCGGCGTCGCGGGCGACGCGCGAGCGGTGCTTCACCGTCGCGCCGGCGTGCGCGTCGCCCTCCACGCCGAAGCCGGCGATCAGCCGGATCTGCAGGGCCGTCGGCTTGGAGAAGCCGTGCCGGGCGCTGCGGCAGACGGCGAGCACGCGCGGTTGATCGGTGCGCATCGCCGCCGGGCATGACCGATCGGGGCGATCCCGGTCAAGGCCGGCGCTGCGGGCGGCCGCTCGACGCTCCCGCCACGAATGGGCGCATCGAAGCGGCATATCGGGACGCCGGCCTCGCGCCTCGGGAAATGCAGCGGCGCCGGCGCAGCTGCGAAGGAGCCTGGCGCCATGTACGTCTGTGGTCTCGTCATCCCGGTCCCGGCCGACAAGGCGGACGCCTATCGCAGGTGGGCCGAGAACGGCTCGAAGGTCTTCAAGAAGTACGGGTGCCTGGAGATCGTCGAGAGCTGGGAGGACTTCGTGCCCGACGGCAAGCAGACCGACTTCCGCCGCGCCGTCGCGGCGAAAGAGGGCGAGAAGATCGTCTTCACCTGGCAGGTCTGGCCGGACAAGGCGAGCTTCGAGGCGGCGGAGGCCAGGATGCACGACGACGGCGCCCTGGACGGCTCGTCCGAGCCGCCGTTCGACGCCAGCCGCCTGATCCTCGGCTGCTTCGAGCCGGTGTTCTCGATGGGCCGCGATTGACGCGCACCGCAGCCGCCTGATCGGCGGGCGCCCGGTGCGGGATCGGTTCGAGCCGTCGGCGCCCGATCGGGCTATGGTGAAGGTTCACGCGAGAACCTTCAGATGTCCCACCGCTGGATCATGGCGACGCTCGTTGGCCTTGCGCTGCTCGGCGCCTGCGTCCCGCGGGCCCCGATGAAGCAATACGACTACCCGGCGCTCGGCTTCTCGGTGTCGTTCCCCGCGCCGCCCGAGCGGACCGATGTGCCCGCGACCGCGAGCCAGCCGGCCGAGGTCCTGCTCGGCGCCGAGAGCGGCCCGCGGGACTTCGCCGTCTCGGTCGCCGACGTGGCCGACCCCAGCCGCAGCCTCGACTTGCTCGCCGACGCCGCCGCGGCGCGGATGGCCAAGGGCCTGGGCGGCGAGGCGAGCGACCAGGCGTACGCCGCCACGCCGGAAGGCCTGCTGGGGCGCGAGCTGGTGATCAGGCGGAGCGGCCGCTCGGTCGCCAAGATCCGCATCTACCTCGCCGGCGGCCGCTTCTACATCCTCGTCGCAAAGTCCGCGCTCGGCGCCAGCGACCCCGCCGTCGACGACTTCCTCACCTCCTTCCACGCCGCCGCCAAGCCGCCGACCAACGCGGCGACGACGAACGCAGCGGCGCTTTAGACGCCGCCCCCCGCCAATGCGAGGGCCGATCGCAGGCTCTGCGCAAAGTCGGCGTCGCGGACGACACCAAGCACACCGGCGATCGTGGCGGCGGGCACCTCTTGAAGCATCGCCTTTGCCTCGGCGATCCGGCCAAGGTGGGCGTAGCAAGCGCCAATGCAGATCACCGGCCCCTCGAACCCTGGACGAAGTTGAGATGCGTCCCGTTGCAAGGCGAGCGCTTCCTCGAAGCGGCGCAGCCCGAACAGCGTCCAGGCCATGCCACTCAACGCCATGGCTCCGTCCGGCGAGCGTGGATCGAGGCGCAATGACGTCGTGAGGTGCTCCAGCGCCGTGCGAAAACGCCCGCCATACATGTTCAGATAGCCGCTGACGTACCAACCGAACGACGAGCCTGGATTACGCTCCAACGCGCGTTCGATGATGGCTTCGGCCGTTGCGAGATCACCGCCGAGGTTGGCGATCGCTGCTGCGACCCAGGCAAGCACTTGAGGGTCGTCGGCGCCGTACCGCAGCGCCAGGTCGACCTGTTCGAGGCCCTCTCGACGAACGGCGTCCCGGTCATCGCGCCACGCCATTACGAAACAGAGTGCACGCGCGTAGCTCGCGAGACCGAGCGCCAATCCGTATTCCGGGTCCCGTGCGAGCGCCTGATCGAGCAGTGCAATCGCTTCCAGGCACGCAGCTTTCTCGTAGATCCTGAGTTTGTGGAGCGCTCGAAGCCAGAGATCGTAGGCGCCAAGGTCCTGAGTGGGCCGATTCCGGGCGCGCCTGATTTCCGCCGCCTCGATATTCGGCTCGATCTGACTGGCGACAGCGCTCGCAACCTTGTCTTGCAGGACGAAAACGTCCTCCAGCGCGCCGTCGAAACGTTCGGCCCACAGTTGCTCACCCAACGCTGGCTCGACCAGCTTGACGGCGATGCGCACCTGCTTGCCCGCCTTGCGGATGCTGCCTTGGAGGACGTAGCGGACCCCCAATTCCCGGGCGATCTGCTTGAGGTCACGCTTGGTTTCTTGGGCCGACACGTTCGATCCGCCGGAGCTCACGAACAGTGACGGGAATCGCGACAGAGCCGTCGCGATCTCATCGACCATGCCATCGGCGAAGTAGTCTTCGACCTGCGCGCCGGTCATGTCGGTGAAGGGGAGCACGGCGACGGAGGGCTTGCCCGCGTGCGTGGGGCCTGGCCCGGCGGACGACGGGATCGGGGCCGGTCCGCCTCCGATCAGAGCAGCGACACTGTCTACGACTTTGCGCCAGCCAGGCGCGTCAGTATCGCCAGTCCAGAGCGTGAGGTCCGCACATTGGATTCGGTCGAACGGCATCGGGAGGCGGACATCGTCGAGGTTCAGTTGGACGAGCTTGCCGGCCTCGCGCGCTCGATCCGCCTCCGACTGGACCCAGTCTGATTTGACCGCCTCGGCCGACCAGACCACCACCACCGCCTTGGCCGTTTCCAGCCGCTCGGCGATCACCTCCGAATAGGAACGGTGGGCGGGGAGTTGATCGTCGCGCCATACATCATAGCCAAGCGCCCTCAGCGCCTCGGCCACGGCATGGGCCTGGGTCGCCGTCGAGCGGGCATAGGAGATGACGATCTCGGACATGGCGGCCGCGGCCTCGCGCCTCGCCGCCCGTGTAAACCCATCGACGCGGGCGCGCGATCCGGGCTTAACCCCAGGTGGGGTCTCAGGCCGACACTCCAGCCGGGACCGAGGTCAGTCTGCGCGACGGCAGCTTCCTCCCCCGTTTCAGAAGTTCGGAACGTCTGCTTCTCGGCCTAACGACGCCCACCCGGTCTGGCCGCCGGAGGTCGCTCCCACAGCGGCCGAGGGGCAGGTCCACGACTACCCGCCCCGGCCCGCTTTCTTGACTTTCGGCGCCCGCTCGGTCATTAACCCGCCCCTTCCGCCGCCGGGCGCGTCCCAAGCACGCCTGGGCGGTGCGACGCCATACGGGTGATGCGTGGGCCGCCGTTGAGATCGCCGCTCCGAGCGTGGAGCGGCCGGACCGCATCGAGACGAAAGTGAACTCATGTCGAAGCGCCATTCGGCGAAGTACAAGATCGACCGGCGGATGGGCGAGAACATCTGGGGTCGCCCGAAGAGCCCGATCAACGCCCGCTCCTACGGTCCCGGCCAGCACGGCCAGCGCCGCAAGCAGAAGATCTCCGACTTCGGCCTGCAGCTGCGGGCCAAGCAGAAGCTGAAGGGCTACTACGGCAACCTCACCGAGAAGCAGTTCAGCCGCATCTACGAGGAGGCCGCGCGCCGCAAGGGCAACACCTCCGAGAAGCTGATCGGCCTCCTGGAGAGCCGGCTCGACGCCATCGTCTACCGCGCCAAGTTCACGCCGACGCCGTTCTCGGCCCGGCAGTTCGTCAACCACGGCCACATCCTGGTGAACGGCAAGCGGGTGAACATCCCCTCGTTCCGCGTGAAGGTGGGCGACGTGGTGCAGGTGCGCGAGAAGAGCCGCAACATGGCGCTGGTGCTGGAAGCCCTGCAGCTCGCCGAGCGCGAGACGCCGGACTACCTGGAGGTCGACGCCAAGGCGATGACCGCCAAGTACCTGCGCATGCCGGAGCTGGCCGAGGTTCCCTATCCGGTGAAGATGGAACCGAACCTGGTCGTCGAGTTCTACGCCTCGTAGGGCGGAGGGGGCGCAACCCCCGCGCTTCCCGCGAACGCGGGGACCCAGGCTCTTTCGACCACGGAAAACACGGAAAGCACGGACGCTTCGGCTTGGCCGGATGCCTTCCGTGTCCCTCCGTGCTTTCCGTGGTTGCGCTTCGCGCGCTCTTTTTTGACCACGAACCTCACGAACCACACGAACGAGGTCGAGAGCTCGATCGGACCTGCCCAGTTCGTGAGGTTCGTGAGGTTCGTGGTTTGAAATAGAGGTCGACGCCAAGGCGATGACCGCCAAGCACGTGCGCATGCCGGAGCTGGCCGAGGCGCCCTATCCGGTGAAGATGGAGCCGAACCTGGTCGTCGAGTTCTACGCCTCGTAGGGCGGAGGGGGCGCAACCCCCGCGCTTCCCGCGAACGCGGGGACCCAGGCTCTTTCGACCACGGAAAACACGGAAAGCACGGACGCTTCGGCTTGGCCGGATGCCTTCCGTGTGCCTCCGTGTTTTCCGTGGTTGCGCTTCGCGCGCTCTCTTTTGACCACGAACCTCACGAACGAGGCCGAGAGGCTCGATCAGACCTGCCCAGTTCGTGAGGTTCGTGAGGTTCGTGGTCAAAAACACCTGGGTCGCCGCTTTCGCGGGGAAGAGCGGGTGTGGGCCACTCCGGCGCTGAGGCCTCAGCCCACCGTTTCCAGGTTGGCCGGGGCCTCGCCGCGGCGCTTCACCTCGACGTTGGCGATGCTGAGCAGCGATTCCACGCAGTCGCGGATCGAACTCATCGAGCGGGCGGAACGTCACGCCGGTGGCGGCGCGCATGCGCTCGTTCCTGAGGTCGGCCAGCGCCCAGAGCGAGCGGAAGTAGGCCTCGCGCTCGCGGATGCGCTCGGGGAACGGGTCGGTGACCTGCGGCGTCGCGTGGTTGAGCTCCGGCAGCAGCCGGTCGATGTCCGCGCAGATGTCCTCGACATTGCGCGCGTCGGTCGACCAGGCGATGAAGCGCGCGCCGTTCGTGAGTTCGCCGGTCTCCAGGAGGCGGGCGTGGCATTCGGCGTCGTCGCGCACGTCGACCGTCATCCACGGCCGGTAGACGCCGGTCTGGATGCATTCGCCCTCCAGCATCCGGGCGATCAGGCTCTGCCAGGGGCCGGTGGCGCGGCCGCGGTGGTGGGGCGCGAGGATCGGCCCGACGTTGTCGCCGGGGCAGACGGTGATGGCGTCCCAGAAGCCGCTCGCCTGCGCCGCCTCGGCGAAGGCGCGCTCGGCGATCAGCTTGGCCATCGAGTAGCCTTGGCCGCGGTCGGGCGTGCGGCGCGGGTTCGCTTCGTCGGGATAGCGGTCCTCGTTGAACACCGGCCGGCGGCGGATCTCCTCCAGGTCCATCTCCGAGATCACCGCCGCGACCGACGAGGTGACGACGACGCGGGTGACCGACCCGGACTTGTTGACGCTGTCGATCACGTGGGCGCAGGTCCGTGCGCAGTAGTCCTGGTCGGCGTAGTCGCTGATGTGGGCGACGTGGGCGAGGCCGTGGCAGCCCTTCAGCACGTCGTCGAGGCAGCCGGGATTGTCTAGGTCGGCGCTGTGCAGCGTCAGCCGGCCCGAGGCGTAGCCGCCCATGCTTCTGAGGAACCCGGTGCGCGCCTCGTCGTCGGCGTTGCGGACGCAGGCGCGCACCCGGTAGCCCTTGCTGAGCAGCCGCTCGACCACCCAGCCCCCTAAGAACCCCGCCGCGCCGGTGACCGCGACGACGCCGCGTTTCGGAATGGGCGCCATGGTTGTCTTGCTCCTCGAAGGTGGCCCCGCATCTGACTGCGGGGTTTGGCAGAACGTTCTAGAGCACAATCGACGTTCCCGGAATCGACGGCGGTTCGCGAACACGTTCCCCTCCCCCTTGCGGGGAGGGGCTAGGGGTGGGGGTGTCAGCTCGAGGTCGGCCGGCTGGCGCGCTTCAAGCGACAATCCCAACAACCCAGCTTGCACCCCCACCCCCGACCCCTCCCCGCAAGGGGGAGGGGAGCAGGCGCGCCGGTTGCAATCACGACGACGGGAAGCCCGGAAGCCTCAGCCGGCCGCGGGGGCGGGTTCTGGGGCTGGCGCCGGCCGGCGCGGCCACGCGCCGACGAGGGCGAGGGCGGCGACGAAGGCGAGGCCCGCGGCGGGGACGGCGACGCCGCCGGCCAGCAGGCCTGCGCCGCAGGCCGCGCGGCCCCAGCCGTGGCGCTTGCGCTCGATCAGCCAGGTCAGCGCCACCGGCGCGAGCGGGGCGAGGTCGTATTGGTGCGCGTAGGGCGTCAGGCAGAGCGCGCCGGCGACGAGGCCGGTGAGGTCGCGCCAGGTCCAGGCGATGTAGAGGCCGATGAGCGCCAGCGCGGCGCCGGGCAGCGGCCCGGATGCGAGCGCCGAGGGGTTCACGCGGTCGGTGGCGGGCACGACTTGGGCGAAGTCAGCGAGCGCGCGGGGCCACTGAAGCCAGAGGCCGGGGCCGAACACGAAGCTCGCCAGCACCGCCGCCAGGCCGCCGATCAGCGCCCAGCGCACCAGCCGCCAGTGGCCCCAGAGCACGATGGGCGCGAGGATCATCGCCTGCGGCTTGATGCAGGCGGCCGCGGCGAAGGCGAGGCCGGCGAGCCGGGGGCGCTCCTCGCGGCAAAGCCAGCCGCCGATCATCGCCGCGCCGACGATCAGCGAGGTCTGGCCCGGCGAGATCGCCTGCACCACCGGCGGGACGATGAAGAGGGCCAGCGCCGCCCAGGGCGGCTTCACCAGGTGGGCGGCGGCGTAGATGAAGAGCGCGGCCGAGACGCCGGTCCAGAGCGGGTAGGCGACGGCGAGGGGCAGCCTGCGCGAACGGCCAGGCCAGCAGCAGGAAGGTCGGGGGATAGACGAACGGCCAGGCGCCGGTGATGTGCAGCCGCGCCTCCAGCGCGGTGATCAGCGCCGGATCGTAGGGCGCCCGCCAGTGGCGCGGCGGCTTCCCAGAAGACGTAGTAGTCGGCCGGCTTCACGTGGGCGTGGACGGCCGCAAAGACGCTCCACACCGCGAAGGCGAGCAGCGCGAGGCCGGCGCGGACCAGGCGATCGGACGGCGCGCGCATCACGATACGACCTCGGGCGCGGCCCCGGGCGGCGCGGTCTCCAGAGCAAATTCGGCGGAGCTTCGCGCAGACTCCCCTCCCCCTTGCGGGGAGGGGTTGGGGGTGGGGGTGTTGGCGCGAGCCTCTCGGGTTTGGCCGCCAGGAGGCCGGTCGCCCGACAGCCAGCTTGCACCCCCACCCCTGACCCCTCCCCGCAAGGGGGAGGGGAACGAGGATGCGGCCACCCGATTGAATGGCGCTCGACCTGGCGCCAGCGCCCCGTCTTCGCCCGGCGCGAGCGGCGCCGGCAGCCGCAGGCCGGGCCAGCGGACGTGGAAGACCAAGAGCGCGGCGACGAAGGCGAGCGCGGCGGCGGGCGTCGCGACGAGCCCCGCCAGCAGCGCGCCGCCGGCGGCGGCCCGGCCCCAGCCGTGCACCCGCGGCGCGAACAGCCAGGCCGCGGCGAGGGGGCTAAGCGGCGCGAGGTCGTAGGCGTGGGCGTAGGGCGTCAGGCAGAGCGCCCCGCCGATCAGGCCGACCAGGTCGCGCGACTTCGCGGCCAGCACGACACCCACGGCGCCCATCAGCGCCGTCCACCAGCCCGCGTCGATCAGCGCCGACGGGTTGATGCGATCCGTCTGTGGGACCAGCGCCCTGAACGTGGCGAGCGCGTGCGGCCACTCGAGCCAGCGCCGCCAGCCGAAGCCGAGGCTGGCGAGCACCAGCGCGGCGCCGGTCGCGGCCATGAAAGCCAGCATCCGCCAGCGGCCCCAGAGCACGATGGGCGCGAGGATCATCGCCTGCGGCTTGATTGAGGCGGCGATACCGAAGAGCGCGCCGGCCAGCGCCGGGCGCCGATCGCGCAGCAGCCAGCCGCCGACCACGGCCGCGCCGACGATCAGCGAGGTCTGGCCGAGCTCGGCGGAGAAGAACACCGCCGGCGCCAGCGCCAGCGCCGCGGTCGCCCAGACCGGCTTCACCAGGTGGGACGCCGCGTAGGTGAAGAGCGCGCTCTCCAGGCCCGCCCAGAGCGGGTAGGCGAGCGCCAGCGGCAACTTAGCGAACGGCCAGGCCAGCAGGAGGAAGGTCGGCGGGTAGGCGAACGGCCAGACGCCCTTCAGGTGGATCGCGGCGAGCAGTTGGGCGACGATCGCCGGATCGTAGGGCGCCTGCCAATGCCGCGCGGCGGTCCAGAAGACATAGAAGTCCGGCGCGCCGTGGCCGATCCGCAGGGCCGAGAGCACGTAGGCGATGGCGAATGCGCCGGCCCCCAGGGCGAGGCGCCCCAAGGCGAGGCGCTGGCGCGTCTCGAAGGATATGGCCGGCATCTTGGCGCCGGTTATGGGCGCGCCCGCGCTAAGAAAGCGTTTGCCGACGCCCGAGGCCCCCCTGTCGCCCCGGGTCGAGCCCGGGGCGACCCTCCCCCCGATGGGGGGAGAGAGCGCTTGCTGACGCCGCCTGGCGAGGCTCGGTCTATCGGGGTGCGGCGCACCGAAGGAGACGCGTTCATGCCCTCGAACGATCCGCCGATCGTCCATTGGACCGAGATCGAGGCCGCCGAGCCGCACCGCTACTCGGGCGACGACGAGGTGATGGGCCTCGATGCATCGTACCGGCGGCGTTTCGGCTTCGCGCGGCTCGGCATCCACCATGTGCGCCTGCCGCCCGGCCGGCGCACCTCCTATCCGCACGCCGAGAGCGCCGAGGAGGAGTTCGTGTTCGTGATCGAGGGCGCGCCCGACGTCTGGCTCGACGGGCGCCTCACCCGCCTGAAGCCCGGCGACGCGGTGGGCTTTGCGCCCGGCACGGGGCTCTGCCACACCTTCCTCAACAACACCGACGCCGAGGTGCGCCTGATGGTGGTGGGCGACACCGACCGCCCCGAGAACCGCATCTACTACCCGCTCAACCCGGAGCGGAAGCCGCTGCGGACGGACTGGTGGCACGATGTCCCCGAGCGAGAGATGGGCGACCACGACGGGCTGACGGACCTGCGGCGGGCGGAGAAGCGGGGCTGACCGCCCAAGAAACGACGCTCGCCTCTTCGTTCAATCGTGCGCGAGCGCGTCCCGGCGTTCGTGTTCCGACAGCGACGCCGGGGGCGGGGACATTCGCCAGGAATTGAGCCGGCGCAGCTGCGGCGTCTTCTTGTGCTGATTGTCGTCCATGCGCCGCAGCAGCGTCTGGAGCTGGTCGATCGCCTCGAACAGGTACGGCCCCTTGTTCAGCATCACGCAATCGGCGCGCGCCGCCATGGCCGCGTCGGTCATCTCCCCGCGCGACGGGATCCCCTTGGCCGCCAGATGCTCGAGCACCTGCGTGGCCCAGATCACCGGGACGTCGGAAGCCTCGCCCAGCCAGAGAATCTCTTCCTGCATCTCGGCGGTGCGGGCGAAGCCGATCTCCACGGCCAGGTCGCCCCGGGCGATCATGACGGCGGCCGGCTGCCGCCCCGCCGCCTGCACGATGATATCCGGGAGGTTGGACACGGCCCGCGAGGTCTCGATCTTCAGGATCAGCGAGATCGTGCGCCAGTCGTGCGGCCGGTGCTCGGCAAGCGCCGCCTGCAGCATCCTCACGTCGGCGGCCGACTGCACGAAGGAGAATTCGACGCCGTCGGCGTTGGCGGCGACGAACGCCAGGTCAGCGCGGTCCTTCTCGGTCAGCGCATCGATGTTGAGGTCGGAGTCGGGAAAGTTGAGACCCTTCTCGGGCTTGAGCTTCAGGCCCTTGTCGGCCGCCGCTGTCACCCGTGCGACCAGGCCCCACGGCTCGACGCGCTCGACCTTCGACGCAAGCTTGCCGTCGTCGACAAACACCCGGTCGCCGACCTTGGCAGAGGCGACGGCGTCGGCCAGCGAGCATTCGACCGCGAAATGCGCCTCGGGGAGCGCGATCTGATCCAGGGCGCCTGGTCCGGTGATCGCCAGCACCTCGCCCCGGCGGATTCGCAGGCGCTCTGGCGGGGTCCGGACCGCGCCAACGCGGATCTTCGGGCCGGCCAGATCCATGAAGATCTTCATCCGCCGGCCGGTCGCCGCCTCGGCGGCCCGCAGGTTGTCGATCATTCGCCGCCAGCGTTCAGGGCTGTCGTGGGCGCAGTTGATGCGCACCGCCTCGACCCCCCGCGCCGCCAGGGCCAGCATGAAGGCCGGGCCATCCGCGGCCTCGCCGGGGCAGGTGACGAGCAGCGCCGTCGACGCCGATGTTGCGGGCGGGCCCAGCAGTTCTCGCCGATGCGCCGCCAAGCGGGCCTCGCCGGCGAAGAAGGCGCTCTCGTGCAGGGCGCCGTGCGGGCGATGCCCGAGCAGCGCCCCCAGCGCGGTCCTCACCGCCAGCAGCGCGGGCAGGACCCGGCTCTCCAGCCGGCCCAGGGACGACAGGCCCAACGCCGTGAGCGATCGCTGCATGGGCCGCAGGTCGCGGCGGCGCAGGGCCAGATAGTGGGCAAGGTTCAAGGCGCTGACCGCGAAGTCGGGACGCTCGATCACGGCGCTCCAGGCCTTCGCCTGCAGCTCCCCTTCGCGACGGACATCCGCGATCAGGGCGTCCAGATCCTGATAGAGCGATGCCAAGTCCGGCGTCACCGGCTCCGCGCGAGGCTGTTGCTCCGGCTCGGTCATCCAAAGCGCCCCGTGATATAGTTCCGCGTCCGTTCATCTTTCGGCATTCGGAACACCTTGTCGGTCGTGTCGAACTCGACCAGCCGGCCCAGGAACATGAAGGCGGTGAAGTCGGAGACGCGGGCCGCTTGCTGCAGGTTGTGGGTGACGATGGCGATTGTGCAGTCGGCCTTCAGCTCGACGATCGTCTCCTCGATCATGGCGGCGGACCGGGGATCGAGCGAAGCGCAGGGCTCGTCGAGCAGCAGGATGTCGGGCCGCATGGCGATGGCGCGGGCGATGCACAGGCGCTGCTGCTGGCCGCCTGAAAGCCTGAGCGCGCTGGTCGAAAGGATGGCTTTCACTTCGTCCCAGAGCGCGGCGCTGCGCAACGCCGCCTCGACGCGACCGCGGGTCTGCGCCCGCGACAAGGTCTCGAAGGTCCCGAGGCCGTAGGCGACGTTGTCGTAGATCGACATCGCGAAAGGCGTCGGCGTCTGGAACACCATGCCGATGCGGGCGCGGATGCGGTTCGCGTCGACGTCCGGCGCCAGGATGTTCACGCCATCCAGGAGCACTTCGCCTTCGACGTGCTGGTCGGGATAGAGATCGTGCATGCGGTTGAAGACCCGGATCAGGGTCGACTTTCCGCAGCCCGATGGACCGATGATCGCCGTCGCCCGGTTCAGGTGCAGCGGCAGCGTGACGTCGTCCAGCGCCCGCTTTGCCCCGTAGTGGAAGGTGATGTGGCGCGCGTCCAGCTTGACGACGGGCGGCTCGGCGGACGACGTCGCGTCGCGTTCTGCGGCCGCCGGGCGCGCGATCGTCACCCGCGGCCGCTCGGCGACGTCTCTGACAGCTGCTTTGCTCAACATCGGGGTTCGCCACGGCTAAACGCCAGCCGGGTAGATGCGCCGACCGCGCAGCGAAAGAATTGAGCTGGATCACGTCACTTAAAATTCACAATACAGCCGGCGTGCGCCCCTGATGAATACTTTCCGTACTGGTTGAGTTGGAATAAGTCCGTACGCTGTACAACTTCCGCGCGGTGCAGGCGCAGAAACGGCAGCGGCGGACGGCTCACTGGCGAGGAAGCGTCGGAAGTTCGACGAACGATGGCGACGCGTGCGTGCGGCGCAATTCAAGCGTCTCGGGCCCGGCGGCCGGAATGCGCTCGAGGTTGTCGGCGTCGGCGCCTGCAATCGCGAGCCTCAATCGCTCGCCTTTGCGCACGACGACGGCGATCGGCGAGAGCGCGATCCTGATCTGCTCGGCGCGGCCAGGGGTCATCGGCGATTTGTCGGCGCCGAGGTGGCTGTGCAGCGGATCGGCGCCGACCGCCGCCTGCGAAAGCTTGCGGTCGGAGAGCCGAAGCACGCCCTCGGTCAGGTAGACGACGCGCCCGTCGGGCAAGACATCCTCGAGGTAGACGATCACCATCCCCTCCGGGCGGCTGCTCGCCAGTGTCAGGTCCGCCTCAGGGTCGCCGGCGACGACCAGGTCGTCCGTCAGCGGCGCGCTCGTGTAGCTGAGCAGCTTGCGGTCGGCCGCCGCGCGATCTGGGTAGGCTGTCTGCGACAGGTCGACCGGCGACTGATAGCGGCTCAGCGAGCCGCTCCCGGCGGTGAAGTCCACGGCGTAGGTGTCCGCGCCGTCCTGCGCCGGCGGCGTCAAGCTCAAGCCCCTGCCGGCCTGTGCGTAGAAGCGCTGCGCAACCGCGCCGGGCGGCGGCCACGCGGGCGACGTCCGCCAACCGCCCCCGTTCAGCACGTCGTAGCGCACGCTGCTCGCGGACGGCGCGTTGTTTGCCTTCAGGTAGCGGTCGAAGAAGTCGGCCATTGCGCCGATCTGCTGGCGATACGTCGGATCCACGCCGGTCTTGGGCGGCGCGAACGGATCCGTGCTCATGAAGCCGCCGTGCGAGATCGGGCCGATCACCACCTGCTGGCTGTTCGAGAAGCCCGAGACACGCTGGAGCGCTTCGGCGGGCGAGGTCGCATCGAACCAGCCAACGGTCACGTACATCGGGATGTTGGATCGCTCCACCTCATCGCGGCGGGACAGCTCCGAGACCTGCGTCACCGTCTTGCCGCTCGTGCAAAGCGCGCTGTCGCGCCAGGGGGCGTGCTGCGCGCAGGTGAAGACGTCGTAGTTGCGAGCATGCTCGGCGATGGCCGCCCGCAGCAGCGCGCCGTCGCGATCGGCGTCCACGGGCAAGGGCCCTGCGACCAGCCAGCGGCAGACGCCGGGGCATGGAGGTTCGCCGCGGTTGAGCGCCCCCGTCTGCGCCCCCCATTTCCTGAGGAAGGTCTCGCTGAAGACGCCGCCCGGATAGGTGGCTTGATAGAGGTCCGTGAAGTCGAAGCTCGGAGCGATCGCCCTCAGCGCTGGACGACCCAGCGAGGCCATGCTGACCGCGAGCATGCCGCGATAGGAGAAGCCGTAGGCGCCGACGCGGCCGTTCGACCACGGCTGACGCGCGGACCAGTCGATCACCTCGCCGAAGTCCTGCACCTCCGGCTGGTCGAGCAGGATGTCCTGATGGCCGAACGACGCGCCGGTCCCGCGCGTGTCCACGGCGACCACCGCGTAGCGCCTGCCGTTGAGGATGCCGATGTCGGGCTCGTCGGACAGGACGGCCGCGCCGAGCTGCGTGAGCGCCTTCCCCAGGAAGGTGAGCGCCCCGCCGCGCCAGTAAGGCGTGCCCTTGACCAGTGCAGGAACACGCTCGCCCGGCCGAAGATCCGGAGGGAGCCAGACGGTAAGGGCGATCCGGGTCCCATCCCGCATCGTCAGGTAGGAAGATGCGCCGCGCGGCTGACCGGCCGGCGTGAGCGCCTGGCCCGGATCGCGGTACAGCAGGCCCGCGATGACGATGACCGCCGCAAGCAGAACAACGAGCCCTGCCGCCAGGCCGGCCGCGCCCAACAACCCCCGCTTCAACCACTTGCCCATGGCGCGCCCTCCCTTCCCAAGGCTAGGAGGACCGCTCGAGCGCTCAAGTTACAATTGGGCAAGGCGCGTCGCCGCCGGCGTCGGCCTCGCGCCAAACTGACCTCGTCGGTCAGGCGAGCATCGGTGTCATGCCGGGCTCGGCCTTGGCCATCGCCCGCTGGTAGGCAGGCCGCGCGCCGATGCGCGCGAGGTAGGCTTTCAGATTGGGATAGCCGTCGATCGAAGCGCCGCGAAAGGCGCGGCTGGTGGTCAGGCAGTAGACCATCATGATGTCGGCCGTCGTCAGGTTCGCGCCGCCGAAGAACGGCGCCTCGCCGAGCCGCGCTTCGACCATCGCCCAGCCGCGCCGACTGCGATCCTCGACGAACACCCTGGCCGGATTGCCTTCTCCGCCGCCGGCCAGCACCAGCTGCATCATCAGCGTGGTCATGAAGGTTCCGTTGGACCAGTGAAACCAGAAGAGGTGGTCGGCGAAATCCGGATCGTCGGGACCGGGAGAGAGCCGCCCGCCGCCGTAGCGGGCGCAGATGTAGTCGCAGATCGCACCGCTCTCGCCGAGCACGAGATCGCCATCGGTGATGACGGGCGCGATCCCCATCGGGTGCAGCGCCTTGTAGTCGTCGGGGGCGAGGCGGTTGTCGGCGCGCCGGTCGTAGCGCCGCAGCTCGTAGTCGAGCCCCAGCTCCTCGCAGAGCCAGACGATCCGTTCGGACTGGGAGATCCCCAGGTGATGGACTGCGAGCACGTTCGCTCCCTCTCGACGATGGCGCCCGAGGCTATGCCATCACCGGGCGACCCGATACCCCGAGCCGCCAGCGGCCGCGATCAGCGATGCACGCCTAGCGCCACGAGCCGACGCTGCGCCCCGCCAGCCATTCAAAACCACACGTCGGCGACACAACGCCCGTCGCGGGGAAGATCGCTCATCGTCACCGTGTCGTGGCGCACGATCGGGACGGCGGCGACCGCGTCCGGTTCGGCGGCGAGGCGCAGGTTCACCGCGCCGTAGAGGCGTCCATCCTGGCCGCGACTTGTGGCGAGCCAGGCCACCACGCACGCGCACCGGGCGCAGAAGTGAAACGCGAGCGATCCGCGATTCCAGACATAGGTCGCGGTCTCGCCCGAGACCGTGAAGGCCTCGCCTTCAAAGCCATAGGCCCAGAGCGCGCCATGCCGTCGGCAGATGCTGCAGTTGCAGGACGTCGCCGATGCCGGCGCGCCTTCGAAGCGCCAGCGCACCGCGCCGCAGTGACAGGACCCGTCCATCGCCGCCTCCTCATCGCCCGAGGCGCTTCACTCCCCGGCGTGGCGACCTTCCGTTCCAGAAGATCATCCCGGGCGAGCTGCCGTCGACCCTTACGGTGAAACGCTTCGGTCTGGCGATCCGGGAATCTTCGACCTTACCGCCGAAATGCAATCGGCCGTCCCTGGGCGCCGTGGAAGTGAGAGGCGTCGCGGCGGCGGCGGCCGTGTCGCAGTCCACTGGAGCCGGCCGCGCCATCGTGGGATATCGTTGACGCTGACGTATCGGGGGGCGGACCCATGCGCGTGAGCAGACTGTTGGCGGCGGCGGCGGCGAGCTTGGCCGCTGCGAGCCTTTTCTCGATCGGCGCGGGCGGCGTGGCCCAGGCGCAGGAGGCCTGCGCGCAGATCCGGTCCGCCTGTTTCGCCGCCGGCTTCCGGCAGGGCGCCGTGCACGCCGGCCGCGGCATCGAGGTCGACTGCATCGATCCCATCCTGCAGCGCCGGCCGGCGCCGAGGGGCTCGGTCCTGCGGCTGCCCTACGTCAACCCGCAAGTCGTCGCGGCCTGCCGCAATCCAGCGGCGGCCCGGCGCGCCAGCGCGCCTCACGCCCCCAGCGTGCCTCACGCCGTCGGGCCGCCGATGTTGGTGGCGTCCCCGCCGACGAGTGCGACCGCGCCGACGAATGCGCCCGCGCTGGCGAATGCGGCCGAGCCGGCTAATGCGACCGCGCCGACGATGGCCGCCGCGCCTACGAACGCCGCCGCGGCGGCCAGCCCGACCGCAACCTCGGCCGCGCCGCCTGCCCTGGGCTCGCCCCTGGCGATCGTCGGCGCGCTGGTTGCGCTCGTCGCCGTAGCGGGCGCGGCGATCTTCCTGGCGATGCGACGCAGGAAGCCGGCGGCGCGCGGCATGGCGAGCGCGCCCGCACCCGCCCCCACGCCGCCTGCCGACAAACCCTCGACCTCGCCTACGCCTACGCTGGCGCCCCCGCCCGCCGCCAAGCCGGACGCGCCGCCGGTCGTCGCGGCGGTCGCCTCGCCGACGGCTGCGCCGCCAGCGGCCCCGGAGGCGGCAGCGGCGGCCGCGCCCGAGGCCGCCGCCGCGCCCTCGCCATCGCGGACGCACGACGTCTTCATCAGCTATTCCAGCCAGGACAAGCCCGTCGCCGACGCGGTCTGCGCGATCCTGGAGCAGCAGCGCGTGCGCTGCTGGATCACCCCGCGCGACGTGCTTCCCGGCGAGGAATGGGCCGGCGCCATCGTGCGGGCGATCAACAGCACGCGGGTGGTGGTGCTGATCTTCTCGGCCTCGTCCAACGCCTCGCACCAGGTTCTGCGCGAGATCGAGCGGGCGGTGCATGCCGGGGCCGCGATCATCCCCTTCCGCATCCAGGACACGCCGCCCAGCCAGAGCCTGGAGTATTTCATCTCCACCCCGCACTGGCTGGACGCGCTCACCCCGCCGCTGGAACAGCACGTCCTGCGGCTGGCCGAGAGCATCAAGAGCCTGCTCGCCCAGACGCCGTCGTAGCCGCACGGCGCGCGGTTCGGCGGCGACCGCCCGCGAGCGCCGGCGCGGTCCGGACGCGACTCCAGGGGGCTTCCTGAAGCCGACGCGCGGAGACTTCGGCGTATCCCAGTCGCGCGGGCGCCAGACGCACGGGCTGCGCGGGCCTGCTGACGGCCGCTGGCGCCGCCGCGCGATACCGACGCCCGGCCCGCGCCAGCCTGCAAGGAGGCCGCATGCCGACCGTTCGATTGGCGCTCGAGGGCGACCTTGCGTCGCTGCTCGAGCTCTTCGCCTCATCCGAGGTCAGTGCGCACGCCCAGCCGATCGAGCGGGCGCGCGCCATCTGGGCCGAGACGATCGCCAGCGAGGCGACCGACGTGTTCGTGGCGGTCGAAGGCGAGCGGGTGGCGGCGACCTCAATGCTGATCACCGCGCCGAACCTGCTGCGCGGCGGGCGCCGGCTGGGCGTCCTGGAGAACGTCGTCTCGCACCCGGACTTCCGCCGCGGCGGCTATGGCCGCGCCGTGGTCGAGGCCGCGCTGCAGGCGGCCTGGGACAAGGACTGCTTCCACGTGCTCATGCAGAGCGGGCGCCAGGACCCGGCGGTGCACCGGTTCTACAAGGCCCGCGGCTTCCTCCCGGGCCTGAGGACCGCCTACGCGATCCACAACCCGGCGCTGGGCGACGTGGCCGCCCTGATCGCCGCGAGGCCGCCCGGGCGCTAGGGGGAGGACAGGAGCGGCTTTGCGCCGGAAGCGGACATCAGCGCGCTTCCAGGAAGCGGACCTCCCCGACGGGGACTTTCGACCCGTAGCGGACCTTCCAATCCTTCGCCGTATCCTCTTACTGTTGGGTGATGCAGGGGCCGCCGGACAAAGCACGCCGCAAGGAGTTGCGCGCCAAAGCAGCGCCGCCCCGGTCCGGATTTTCAGCTACGGACGTGGACCAACCTATCGCGTAGCGCACGCATGCTTCGCCTGCCGCAGGTCGTTCAAGATCGCCGCGCACCGGACGTCCAGCGACGAGACCGCAGCCCGCTGTCCGGCATGCGGGGAGCCTCTGAAGTGGATGGGGCGCAGCTTCAGGACGCCGAAGCAGACTGACGAGGAACAGTGGGCGAAAGTGGAAACGCTTTGGCGCGCCGACTTCCGGTTCCACAGCTACCGGAGCTAGCCAACGCGCAACTCCGACCCTAAACAGACGTTGACGGTCGGCGCTTGTCAGTAACGATCCGCCGGTCGGTTTGGACTTTGAGCGCCCTAGGCGTGGTGGACGAACATGCTCGGACACGTCTCGTTCGGAGTGAGCGATCTGCGCCGCTCGTCGGCATTTTACGACGCCGCACTGGCGTCCCTGGGCTACGGCCGCGTGTTCACCAGCGAGCGAGCTGTGGGCTATGGCGCGCCGGGTTCGGCGGGTGATGGCCTGGCGCTGATCCTGCAACCCAATTCTGTGCGCCCGCCCGGCCCCGGATTTCACCTAGCCTTCACCGCGCCTAGCCGACAGGCCGTGGACGCCTTCCATCGCGCGGCCCTGCAGAACGGCGGCCTTGACCAGGGGGGACCTGGCCTGCGGCCGCACTACGGCCCCGAGTACTACGCGGCCTTCGTGCTCGACCCGGATGGCTACAAACTTGAGGCGAAACATCCGCCGCCGGAAGGCTGAGAGTGTGGGCCGCGAGGTCCGCTTACAGGCGCGATGTCCGGGACCAAGTTCGACCCACAGCGGACCTTCCATCGCGTTCCCAGCCTGCCATAATGCGCGGCGTGCCCAAGCGGACAGGTGAACCACCGAGGAACGAACTGAAGGCGCGGCGGCCGTCTCCAGCGCTGCTCCCGTGGTCGCCCGGCGAGGCAGTCGTCATCCGCGACGTGAAACAGGCTGGTCCGCAACGCGGCCGCGTTACACACGCGAGCGCAGCGATTGTTGTCGAGGACAGCCCGACCCGGCTGGCGCTCTTCGAGCCGCTCGGATCGGACATGCGCGCCGGCCGGATCGACTGGGCGACAGGTGCGCTCGACGGTCCTCATCCGCAGAAGCGGCATACGACCGACCGGCTGACCGTTGGTGCCCCCGGCGCGTCGCACGCGGTCTCGCTGATGTTCCGTGGGGGTGGCGGCCCGTTCATCTGCTGGTACGTCGATCTCCAGGAGCCGTTCCGACGCGTCCCCGGTGGGATCGTGACTTGCGATCAGGCGCTCGACATCGTTATCGGCCCTGACCGTCAATGGCGCTGGAAAGACGAAGATCACCTGGCGAGGATGGTCGAGTTGGGTTGGATCGGTGAGGACCGCGCACGCGCCCTCTACGACGAGGGCGAAGCGGTGATCGAGGCGGCCAAGAAGGGTGTACCGCCGTTCGACGACCACTGGACGGCATGGACGCCCGAACCGACTTGGCCAAGGCCAACGCTGCCGGACGATTGGGCCAACGTTCCAAGCTACGGGTGACAGCCGGTCCGCGCATAGCTGACGACCGTATGAGCGAAGTCCGCTTCCCGGCACGACGCCAACTTCGCAAACCGACCCAAACCGGAAGCTTTGTCAGGGCCTCCAGGAAGCATCGAGCGCTTGCGCCATGCTCACGCGCCGGTGCGTTTCTGCACGAGTTTTTCGCGGATCGCCGCCGAGGTGCGGTACATCTCGACGCCCGGTGCGCTCGATCTCGACTTCGCCCGGATTCCCTATCAGCGTCGCGACCCGAACTATTGGCCGCGGGTCGCCGACCCCCTGGGCTACGAGCCCGAGGCGACCGACGCCGAGCCCTGAACCCCACCCTCCGAGGCTGGCGCTTTCGCCGCCAACACCACTTTGGCGATACGTTGTTCGAGTTCGTCTGCCCCGCCCGGCGTGTTCGCCAGAACGGCGACGGTGATTCGATCATCCGGATAGGTGGAGAGCGCCGCCTCAAAGCCCGGGATGCCGCCCTCGTGACCAATCCGGCGATGGCTGCCCAGCGCTCCGATCCGTATCCCAAAACCGTAGTCGCCCCAGTCCGTGGGCTCCGGCTTGTAGCGGTTAGCGCTCGCCAAGCGCCCGTCGGATAGCCGCGCCGGCGTCGTCATCTCCTGCAAAGACGCTGGCGTCCACGACGCGGCCGCTCATCAGCGCCTGCATCCATGTCACCAGGTCCATCGCCGAGGACCAAAGCGCGCCGGCGCCGCCTGCGTTGGTCAGCGAGACCTGAAGAGGCCGGACGAACCATCGTTCAGACCATGGCGCGTGCGCGTAGCCGACGGCGCGGCCCGGCGCAGTGTCGGAACCATCGTCGACCACAGTCTCATGCATGCCGAGCGGTGCGAAGAATTGATCTCGCAGATAGGCGCCCAGCGGCTGGCCGGAAATCTTCTCGACGATGGCGCCGAGGAGGAAGTAGCCCGAGTTCGTGTAGTGCCAGGCGGTCCCCGGCGGAAAGTCGTAGAGCGGCCGCTGCCGGGCGATGTGGTCCACCCACTGAGCGGTCGTGTGAGCCTTCATCAGGGTGGGCCCGCCGACGAGCGGATTGGAGTTCAACACATCGGTGTAGTTGTGGATGCCGGATGTATGCGTGAGCAGCTCGCGGAGCGTCACCTTGTCCGCACCAGGGAAAGTTGGAAAGTACTTGGACAGGCGATCGTCCAGCGAAAGTCGTCCTTGTTGCGCCAGGCGCAGGATCGCCGCCGCCGTAAATTGCTTCGTCACGGATCCGATGCGGAACGGCGTCTCCGCCGTCACCGGAGCACCGTTCGGGCAGGCGCTGCACCCCAAACCCGCTCGCGTAGACGACGTTTGGGCCTTGTGCGATGACGATGGCGACGCTGACCGATTTGCCCGAGGAGATCCAGGCGTCAGCGATGCGGTTGATCTGATCGACCGTCGGCGTCGGAAGGGCTGCGACGCTCAAGGTTCGCGGCACGCGTCCCTCCTTCGGCGCCGCGCCACACGAGGCGAGCGCGGCGCCGACGGCGAGCGCCGGCGCCGCTCGCCAGCACCTGTGGAGATCGAGTACCCAGCGGAAGCGCAGCGCCATATTGCCAACGCTAAGGCGCCGATTGGGCGTCGACCTAGTTACGACCAGTTAAGATGGACGCCGGCGCCGAGATGATCCGCGAACGTTCCCTTCCGATAGGGTCGGCTTTCCCCCAACCACGACGATGAGCAGTCGCCGGAAAGCGGACCACCCGAACGTCAGCTATGAGCCACACTCGGTCATCGGACGGATCAGCGGCGATGTCGCCGGCGCCGCGCGGGGGCGAGAGGCAGTTTCTGCTTGACGGTGGTCATTCTCGCTGCGCTTGTGGCCGGTCACGTTACTGGAGGTGACTGGAGCGACCTTGGACATCGATGAACGGACCGCCGCCGCGGATCTGGCGGCGCGGGTGGTGGAGCTCGGGCGGCGGGGGCTGTCGCGGGCGGAGATCGGGCCGGCGCTGGGCCTGGAGCTGGCCGAGCTGGCGGCGCTGGAGGCCGGCGATGCGGACTTCGCGCGCGCCATGCGGCGGGCGGGCGAGGCCGAGCGGGGCTGGTGGGAGGCGCAGCCCAGGGAGGCGCTGGCGGCGGGCGCGCGGCTCAACATCGGGGCGTGGCAGGGCGCGATGCGCTGGCGCTTCGGGGCGGCGGAGGGCGCCAAGGCGGCCGAGGCGGCGAAGCCGGCGGCGCCCGCGCGGCCGAGAGCCCGGTACTACATCCCCGACAACCTCAGGGACGTGCGGCTGGCGGACGGCACGCTGCTGACGCCGGAGCTGCGGCGCGAGCGGGCGATCGCGCAGGCGCAGGAATTCCTGGAGTCGGCGGAGCGCGACGCGGCGAGCGCGCGGGAGGACCTGGCCGAGGCGGAGGAAGAGCTGGCGCGCTGGCAAGAGGAGATGCGGCACGTCGAGGCGCGCAACTACGACCCCGCCGCCGAAGACGACGAAGAGGGGGACGACGAGGACTGGGACGAGGACGACTGGGACGAGGACGGCGACGACGATGACCGCGACTGGGACGAAGAGGACGAGATCGATGACGCAGACGGAGACGACGGTGATGGAGACGGAGATGGCGCAGACGAAGGCAGGGGGGACGACGGGGTTGACGGCGATGGCGGCGGCGGCGCCGGGGGGCCCCTCCCGCTCGCCCCAGGGGGCGAACTCGCCTCCCCCTCGCTTCACGGGGGGAGGAGATGGCGGCGCCGGTGCGGGCGAGCGGGTTTCCGACGGCGCCGCGGGATGCGAACGGGCGGTTCCTGCCGGGGGCGCCGGGCCGCCAGCCTGGGCAGCGCAACCTGATCTCGGGGCGGGTGACGCGGGACCTGCTGAGGGACTTCGAGAGGGATCGCGATGAGCTGCTGCCGCGGATGAAGCGCTGGTTCCTGCCGCAGTACATGCAGCTGATCGCAAAGCTGCTGCCGAAGAACGGGACCGAGGGGATTGCGGCCGAAGACGTCGTGGCGGCGGCGCGCGCGGGCCAGCTGGATGCGGCGGCGCTGGCGGAGGCGCTGGCGGCGGCCGAGGCGGCCGAGGCGGCGGGGGAAGCGGGGTAGGGGGCCGCTATTTGTGGTGATTTGTGGTGAAAGACGGCGCCGTTGGCCCCCTCCCGCTCGGGTGCTGGCGCACCCGAGTTGCCTCCCCCTCGCTTCACGGGGGGAGGAGAACGCGCTTCTCTCCCCCCATCGGGGGGAGGGTCGCCGGACTTGGTCCGGGGCGACAGGGGGGCCTCGGGCGCCTGGTCAGGCGAATTGGTAGCGGATCGGGAGCGTCTTGGGGCCGTTGACGAAGTTGGCTTCGGAGAGCTGGGCGGTTCCGGCCAGCTCGACCGACTGCAGGCGCGGCAGCAGCTCCTCCCAGAGGATGCGCATCTCCATCTTGGCCAGGTGCTGGCCGAGGCAGACGTGCGGGCCGTAGCCGAAGGCGAGGTGGCGGTTGGGGCTGCGGTCGACGCGGAACTGAAGCGGGTCGTCGAACACCGTCTCGTCGCGGTTGCCGGACGGGTAGCAGAGCATGAACCAGTCGTCCTTGCTGACCGGCCGGCCGGCCACGACGGCAGCCTCGGCGGCGCTGCGCATGAAGTGGCGCACCGGCGTCGTCCAGCGGATCGACTCGTCGACCAGGCCGGGGATCAGCGCCGGGTCGGCCTTCACTTTGGCGAGCTCGGCCGGCCGCTCGGCCAGCGCCCACATCGCCCCGCCGGTCGAGGACGAGGTGGTGTCGTGCCCGGCGGTGGCGATGATCACGTAGTAGGAGACCGCGTCGAACGCCGAGATCTGCTCGCCGTCGATCCTGGCGTTGGCGACCACGCTCGCCACGTCGTCCAGCGGCGTGGCGCGGCGGGATTCGGTCAGCGCATTGAAATAGTTGAAGAAGTCGGCGAGCGTCGCCTGGATCGCCCGCTGCCGCGACTCCTCGGTCTCGTGCTCGCCTTGCTTGCGGCGCAGGTCAGGGTCGGTGGCGCCGAACAGCTCCTGGGTCAGGCGCAGCATGCGCGGCTCGTCCTCGCGCGGCACGCCGAGGATCTCCATGATCACCCTCAGCGGATAGTGCAGGGCGACCTCGTTGACGAAATCGCACTCGCCGCCGAGCGCTTCCATCCGCGCGACGGCGGCGCGGGCCAGCACGCGGATGCCGTCCTCGAGCTTTCGCAGGTTCTGCGGCATGAACCAGCCCTGGGTCAGGGCGCGGTATTTCATGTGGTCCGGCTCGTCCATCTGCACGAGCGTGTAGAGCAGCGGGCGGCCAGCGGCGCGGGCGGCGCGCCCGGCCTCGACCGCCTGGTGCGGCGCCAGGGTCGAGGGATAGGTCCCGTACGGGAAGAGCTTGTTGTCCCGGCTGACCTCCAGGATGTCGGCGTGGCGGGTCACCAGGTAGAAGGGGTCGAACCCCGGCAGCTCGGCGCGGGCGAGCGGGTCGTTGTGCCGAGCCACGCGAAGGCGTCGTAGAGGCGCGGCGGATTGGCGTGCGCCTTGGGGTCGACGACCGTGGCGACAGCCTCTTCGGTGTTCATGTGCGTCAGCGCTCCCGAGCCAGGCGGCTTCGGGTGATAGCAAGCGGCGGGACGCGATTAAACGGTGACCGAAGGTCAGGGACCCGGGCGTCAGGGCAGGGCCGGTCGTGGGCGTCTGGGCCAGCACGCCCTTGTCGACCAGCAGCGGCTTCAGCTCGCCCGACTGGAACATCTCGCGGACGATGTCCGAGCCGCCGACGAACTCGCCCTTCACGTAGAGCTGCGGGATGGTCGGCCAGTCGGAGAAGGTCTTGATGCCCTGGCGCAGCTCCTCGCTCTGCAGCACGTCGACGCCGACGAAGTCGACCCCGAGGTGGTCGAGGATCTGCACGCAGACCGCCGAGAAGCCGCAGCGCGGCTCGTCGGGCACGCCTTTCATGAAGAGCACGACCGGGTGGTTCTCGATCGCCTTGGCGATGAAGTCGTGGATGACGGCGGATTCGGCGATGTCGCTCACGGTAAGCCTTCCGGACTGGCGTGCTGGCCCTCTTTCGAGGACCAAGAGCTAGGGACCAGGGCCGCCCCGGTCAAGCGCTGCCGCTCAAGCGCTCTTGCGGGCGGCGGCTTCGCGCGCGGCCTCCTCGGCCGAGAAGCGCGCCATCTCGATCTGGGCGCTGACGGCGGACGGCAGGTCGCGGTCGGTGACGCTGGCGAGCTGGGCGAGGTGCTTGCGATCGGCGACCGCCATCTGCACGGTGGCCAGCGCCGGCTCGGTGAGCGCGTAGGCGAGGCAGAGCTGCTCGGCGCTCCAGCCGTGCGTCGTTCCCAGGAAGGCGTAGGTGCCGACCCCGGCCAGCGGCTTCGGCCGCTTGAACCAGCCGGGCCGGGCGCGGGCCTGGGCCGACTCCATCATCGCCTCCAGCTCCTCGGGGCACGGATCGCAGCCGATCACGCCCATCTGCCGCTCCAGCGACTGGCGCACCAGGTTGCGGTCGCGCCAGCCCGACAGCAGGCTGAACGGGGAGACGACGGCGTCGAAGAGGCCGGACTCGACGTCTTCCTCGATGAGCTCGCCGGCGCCGGCGACCGCGAGGCGCCGCGCCACGTCGGCTTCCTTCAGCAGGATCGCGGCGGCGAACAGCTCCTCCTCGCGGGTGACGCCGGCGTTCAGCGCCAAGAGGTCGAGGTAGTCGAGCCGGCCCTCGGCGATCACCTGCCGGACCCAGGCCTGGAACCGCTGCCCGTCCACCGACGGGTCGGCCCGCAGGCCGACGAACAGCAGCGAGCGCTTCACCGCCGCCGCGCCCTCGGCGAAGCCGGTCATCAGCGCCGGCGAGGGGCTGACGATCTCGAAGGCGTTGACGCCCTCCTCGAAGGCCGCGTGGACGATATCGCGCCAGTCGCCCGGCCGGCGCCGGTCGTCCTGGCCGTTCAGTTCCAGCGACAGCACCGACACGGCCATGCCGGTGCGGGCGAAAGGTCGGTAGCGCATGGGTTCAGCCCCCTCCCGGCGCGGCGGTCTCCAGCGCCAGCGCGTGCAACTCGCCCCCCACCTTGCCCTTCAACGCCGCGTAGACCAGCTGGTGCTGGCGCACCCGCGGCATCCCGGCGAACACCGGCGAGGTGATTCTCGCGCGGTAGTGATCGCCATCGCCCGCCAGGTCTTCGATGACGATCTCGGCGTCGGGAAACGCCTGGCGAAGTTCAGCCTCCAGCTGGTTGGCGGCCATGGGCATCGGGGTGGCTCCTCGGATGGCTATTGGTGAATCAAAAACCCTTCGCAAGCCTTACGAAATACCGCATCCCTGCGGCGCCGGGCCGCCTCCACACACATTTCGTTCACCCTTATTTTGGGCTGCAAATCAGCTTCGCCCGCGATATGTTGACGTCAGCTGGAGGGAAGCACCGCGCGTGCGCCGCTTTTTCGCTATCGCCTTGCTGCTTGGCTCGGCCGCTTGCGCCAGTCCGTTCGCGCGGCTGACGGCGAACCGCCACGCGCCGCCACAAGCCCCTGCCGCGCAGCCCGCGCCAAAGCCGGCCGAGGGTCTGTGGGCGGCGCTCGACCCCGGCTGCGCCAGGCCGACGGCGGCGAACATCCACCAGTGGCCGCACTGCGCCTCGCCGTTCTGGATCAGCCGCGGCAAGGCCACGGTGCTGGTCAGCGGCGCCGCCGACAAGCGCATGGTCCGCGACGTCAGCTACGCCGCCGACTACAGCTTCACGCCGGGCGATCCGCTGATCGCCCAGGTGGGCACGCCGAAGGACGGCTACGTCTGGCTCGCCCTCACCGACCTCGACCGTGACAGCCAGGGTCGGCTGGTCGGCGCCACCGGCGCGGCGGTGCCCTGCGCCTCGGCGAGCGACGCCGAGCCGGTCCTGAAGCCACGCATGAACGGCTGTGGCGGCGTCGGCCTCGACGAATTGCGCAAGGCCGCGGCGGCGACGCTGCGCGATCGCACGGCGCTTACCACGATCACCTGGATCGCGCCGGGCGCGCCGGTCTCCTGAAGCCGCCAGCGTCGCGGACGTCGCAGCCCATTGCCGGCCCCCCCGACAAGCGCGACAGTGCCCCGGCGCGTCTGAACGGGGGAGCAAAGGCGATGTGGCGCTGGCTGGCGATCGCATGTTGCGGCCTACTGGGCGCCTGCAACGTCGTCATGACCAAGGACCCGCTCTTCACCCAGGCGGACGCGGCGGGCGCGCCGCAGCTGCGGCCCGGCGTCTGGCTGATCTTCAAGGAGCCCGATTGCCAGGTCGACACCGACAAGCCGTTCGTCGACTGGCCCGACTGCGCCGGCGGCGGCCTGGTCAGCCCCGGCGAGATCGCCGGCCACAAGAGCGGAACGCCGAAGGACGCGCTGGAGCGCACGCCGGTGGTGCTGGCCGCCGGCGAGCCGCGCATCGCCCAGCTGCGCGTCGACGTCGACGTCAGCGCGCAGGCTGACGCCAGCGCCAGCGGCGGCGCAGAGGCGTCGGCTTCGGCGTCCGGCGGCGGCCAGGCCCAGCCCTACGGATACGCGGCCGTCCGCCCGACCAAGCTCGACGATCAGGGCCGCATCGTCGCCTTCCGCTTCTGGCCGGTCGCCTGCGGGCCGCCGCCGCCGAAGGACAAGAGCGGCGACGAGACCGCCGCGGGCACGCTGAAGCCGTTGCCCGGCATGGAGATGAAGCCGGGCGATGCGATCTGCACGACCAGTTCGAAGGACGCCCTGCGCGCCGCCGCCAAGGCCAGCGAGGCCTGGGCCGACGGCCCGATCCCCGAGGCGCGCTGGCTGCGGGACGGGGAGCGGTAGGCGGGGGTGTCTCGATGAACCTGAGGCCCGCGCTCGCTCTCGCCGTGCTGGCGCTGCTCGGCGCTTGCAACATGGTGGTGACCAAGGATCCCGTCTTCTCGCAGGCCGACGCCGCTGGCGCGCCGGGGATGCGTCCGGGCGTGTGGGACGGCGAGCCGGCCGCCGGTTGCCAAGTCGACGAGACCAAGCCCTTGGCCGACTGGCCGACCTGCGCCAGCGGGTTCGTGGTGCTGGACGACCACACGATCGGCGATTTCAAGGAGGACAACGGCAAGCGCAGCTGGTTGACCACCGACTACGCGTTGGCCGCGGGCGCGCCGCGTGTGCTCCAGGTGCATGTGACCGCCGGGACGAACGATCCGGTCATGCCGTCCATGTACGTCTACGCGGGGTTCGAGCCGACGAAGTTCGACGATGCGGGCCGGATCGTCGCCGGCCGCTCCTGGGTCGTCATCTGCGGGCCGCCGCCGCCGCAGGACGCCAAGGGTCCCGACGGCAAGCCGCACCCTGGCACGCTGCGCCCGTTCGCCGGCCTCACGATGGATGGCGACGGCAACAACTGCACGCCGGCTTCGCCCGACGCGCTGCGCAACGCGGCGCGCGAGAGCGGCCCCCTCACCGCGCCCAAGGACATGAGCGCCTCGCACTGGGTGCGCGACGGCGATCGGTGACGCGTCAGCCCGCCATGTAGGCGGGCATCCAGCCTTCGTGGGCGGCGCGCAGGCGATCCAGCGGGATGCGGAAGAGGTCGTGGCAGACGAAGTCGGTCCCCCCGGCCTGGCCGGCCAGCGCGATATTGAGCCCAGCGCCCCGGCCGGCCGCGACGATCGGATCCGGATCGGCGGTGGCGATCAGGTAGCGGCCCTGGTCTTCGCCGAACAGGAAAGCGTGCGCGTGGGCCAGGCTGGTGGGCGAAAGCTCGATCCCGACGCCGGAGGCCAACGCCATCTCCGCCGCAGCGATCGCCAGCCCGCCGTCCGACAGGTCGTGCACGGCCGAGACCTGGCCGCTCACGATCAGCGCCCGGACGAAGTCGCCGTTGCGGCGCTCGAACTCCAGGTCCACCGGCGGCGGCGCGCCCTCCTCGCGGCCGAACAGCTCGCGCAGATAGAGGCTCGAGCCCAGCTCGCCGTGGCTGGTTCCCACCACCAGCAACGCCTCGCCCGCCTTCATCGAAGCGAAGTCGGCGCGGCGGGCGTAGTCGGCGATCAGGCCGACGGCGCCGACGGTGGGCGTGGGCGGGATCGCGCCGCCCGTCGGTCTCGTTGTAGAGCGACGACGTTGCCGCTCACGACCGGGAAGTCGAGCAGCGCGGCAGGCCTCGGCCATGCCGTCGATGGCGCGGGCGATCTGGCCCATGATCTCGGGCCGCTCCGGATTGCCGAAGTTGAGGTTGTCGGTGATGGCGATCGGCTCGGCGCCGACGGCGGTGAGGTTGCGCCAGGCCTCGGCGACCGCCTGCTTGCCGCCCTCGAACGGATTGGCGGCGACATAGCGCGGCGTGCAGTCGGAGGTCACCGCCAGGGCCTTGCGCGTTCCGTGCACCCGGACGACGCCGGCGTCGGCGCCGGTGTCGGAGGCCTCCAGCGTGTCGGCCATCACGTGGCGGTCGTACTGCTCCCAGACCCAGCGCTTGGAGGCGACGTCGGGCGCGGCGAGGAGCGTCAGCACCGCCGCGGCCCAGTCGGTCGGGGCGGGAACCTTGGCCGGATCGAGATGGGGCTCGGTGTGCGGCTCGACCCAGGGCCGGTGGTAGAGCGGCGCGTCCTCGGTGAGCGGCTGCAAGCGGGATGTCGCAGACCATCGCGCCCTCGTGGGTCAGCACCAGCCGGCCGCTGTCGGTGGTCCGGCCGATCACGGCCGCGTCGAGGCCCCATTTCTCGAAGATGCGCCGCCCGTCGGCCTCGCGGCCGGGCTTCAGGATCGCCAGCATCCGCTCCTGGCTCTCCGACAGCATCATCTCGTAGGCGGTCATGCCCTCCTCGCGCTGCGGCACCAGGTCGAGGTCGAGCTCGATGCCGACGCCGCCCTTGCCGGCCATCTCCACCGACGAGGAGGTGAGGCCGGCCGCGCCCATGTCCTGGATCGCGGCGACCGCGCCGCTCGCCATCAGCTCCAGCGTCGCCTCGATCAGCAGCTTCTCGGCGAACGGGTCGCCGACCTGCACGGTCGGCCGCTTCTCGTCGCTGTCCTCGCCGAACTCGGCCGAGGCCATGGTGGCGCCGTGGATGCCGTCGCGGCCGGTCTTGGAGCCGAAGTAGACCACCGGCAGGCCGGCGGCCGGGGCGGCGGAGTAGAAGAGTCTTGTCGGCGTCGGCGAGGCCCACGCACATCGCGTTGACGAGGATGTTGCCGTCATACCCGCGGTGGAAGTTGGTCTCGCCGGCGACGGTCGGCACGCCCACGCAGTTGCCGTAGCCGCCGATGCCGGCCACCACCCCGGCCACCAGCCGCCGCGTCTTCGGATGGGCCGGATCGCCGAAGCGCAGCGCGTTCAGGAGCGCGATCGGCCGCGCCCCCATCGTGAAGACGTCGCGCATGATGCCGCCGACGCCGGTCGCCGCGCCCTGGTAGGGCTCGATGAACGACGGATGGTTGTGGCTCTCCATCTTGAAGACGGCCGCCTGGCCGTCGCCGATGTCGACGACGCCGGCGTTCTCGCCCGGCCCCTGGATCACCCGCGGGCCCTTGGTGGGAAACTTCGCCAGGTGCGCGCGGCTGGACTTGTAGGAGCAATGCTCCGACCACATCACCGAGAAGACGCCGAGCTCGACATAGTTCGGCTCGCGGTTCAGCCGCTTGACGATCAGATCGTATTCCTCGGGCTTCAGCCCGAACTCGACTGCGGTGGCCTTCAGCGACGAGGAGTCGGCGTCCATGCGGCGGCTTCTAGCGGGTTTGGGCGGGGTCGGGGAACCATTCAGCGACCTCGTTTCTCCAACCGCCTGTCCGCCGATCATTCGTAGTGCAGCGCGTCGATCGGGTTGAGATTGGCCGCCTTGCGGGCCGGGTAGTAGCCGAAGAAGATCCCGACCGCGGCGGAAAACAGAAATCCGCCGAGGATCGCGGGCAGGGACACCTGGGTTGGCCAGTGGGCGACTGCGGAAATGACAAACGACACCACGACGCCGACCGCTATCCCAGCTGCGCCGCCCGTCACGCTCAGCAGCACGGCTTCGACCAGGAACTGAAGCAGGACCTGTAGCCGTCGCGCGCCGATGGCCATGCGGATGCCGATCTCACGCGTGCGTTCGGTGACCGAGACCAGCAGGATGTTCATGATCCCGATCCCGCCCACCAGCAGCGAGATCGAGGCGACCGTGGCCAAGAGGGCCGACATCACCTGGCTCGAGCTCTGCTGCGCCTGGGCGATCTGGCTGAGGTTGCGGACGCTGAAGTCGTTCGGCTGGCCGCTGCGGATGTGGTGGCTGCGCGCCAGCGTCGCCGTCACCTGGGCGATGGCGGTCGACACCAGGTCGGGTCCGGCCGCCTGCACGTAGATGCCGTTCACGTAGCCGGTCATGACCGGCTGTGAGGCCGTAGGCGCTGGGCGGCGGCGGGTAGGTGGCGCTGACCAGGTTCTGGGCCGACTGCGGGGTGGCCACGCCCAGCACCTTGCGCTCGGCGGTGTTGAACGGGATCATCACCACGTCGTCCTGATCCTGCCCGTAGCCGGTCTGCCCCTTGGCCGCGAGCAGGCCGATCACCCGCATCGGAACCTCTTGATCAGCACCGTTGCGCCGACGGGGCTCTGGCCGGGCGGGAACAGGTTCTGGTAGACCGTCTGGCCGAGCAGGCAGACGGTGTCGGCGGCGTCGTTCTCCTGCTCGGTCATGCGCCGCGCCGTCGGCGATGCGCCAGCTGACGATGTCCGGATAGCTCGGCGAGACGCCCTGGATGGCGGTGCTCCAGTTCTGGTCGCCGTATTCGACCTGGGCGCTCTGGCGGGTCAGGTAGCCGACCTGGGCGACGGCGGGGTCGTTGTGGAGGATGGTCTGCGCGTCGGTCACGGTCAGGGTCGAGGCGCTGCCCGCCCCGGCGCGAACACCGCCGGCCGTCGTGGCGCCCGGCTGGACCACCACCATGTTGGTGCCGAGGCTCTCCAGCTGCTTCTTGACCGCCGCTCCGGCCCCGTCGCCGACGGCCACCATGGCGATCAGCGCGGCCACGCCGATGAAAACCCCCAGCATGGTGAGGGCGGAGCGCAGCTTGTTGCGCTCCAACGCCTGCAAAGAGGCCGAGACGACCATCGACAGGAAGGCGACGCCCAGGCCGGGTTCGGCGTCGGGCAGCGGCGTGCTGGCCGCGCCTGGCGGGTCCGCCGGCATGTCGCCGCCCGACGCGCCGTCAGGGCTCGCCACGGGCGCCTGATGCTCGTCGGACTCGATCTTGCCGTCGCGCATGACGATCAGCCGGTCGGCATAGGCGCCGATGTCGGCCTCGTGCGTGACCAGGATCACGGTGACGCCCTGCTCGCGGTTGAGCTTGCGGATGATCTCGATGATCTCGTGCGAGGTGCGTGTGTCGAGATTGCCGGTCGGCTCGTCGGCCAGCAGCACGGCCGGACGGTTGATCAGCGCCCGCGCCAGCGCGACGCGCTGCTGCTGGCCGCCCGAGAGCTGGCTCGGCGTGTTGCGTTCGCGCTCGGCTAGACCCAGGCTGGCGAGCTGTGCGCGGCCTCGATCGTTGCGCTCCTTGGACGTCAGCGAGGCGGCCGAGCCGTAGAGCAGCGGCAGGACCACGTTCTCCAGCGCGCTGGTGCGGGCGAGCAGATTGAAGTTCTGGAACACGAAGCCGATCCGCCGGCCGCGGATGTCGGCCAGCTCGTTCTCCGACAGGTGCGCGACATCGCGGCCCTCGAACAGGTATTGGCCGCTGGTCGGCCGGTCGAGGCAGCCGATGATGTTCATCAGGGTCGACTTGCCCGACCCGGACGATCCCATGACGGCGACGAACTCGCCGCGCTCCACGGTGACGCTGACGTCCTGAAGCGCATTGACGACCGTGTCGCCGAGCTGGAAGGACCGGGTGAGGCCGGTGATGCAGATTACCGGGTCGGCCATCGCGCCTGTCGGCCCCTAGAGACGCAGCGACGGGGTCGTTCCCGTCTGTGGCTTGTGGGCGGCGCCCGGGACCGCGATCGCCGTAACGACTTGGTCGCCGAGTTGCAGATCGCCCGCCTTGATCTCGGCGTAGGTGTCGTCGTTGAGACCGACGGTGACGGGGACTCGGACCAGCTGGCCGTCCCGTTCCACCCAGACCGCCTGCTGTCCGGTTCGACCGGCCTTGCTCGCCGTGGGCTTGGGCGCGCCGGCAGGCGTGAACCTGAGCGCCTGCGAGGGGACCCGCAGCACGTTCAGGGCCTGCGCTTTGACGATCTGCGGCTGTCGCCGTCATCCCCGGCTTGAGCGAGAGGTCCGGGTTGGCGACCGAGATCACGACATCGTAGGTGATCACGTTCTGCACGCTGATCGGCGACTGGCGGACCTGCGCCACCGCCCCGCGGAACGTGCGGCTTGGGAACGCGTCCACCGTGAAGCTGGCGGGCATGCCCTGCGCCGCGCCGGCGATGTCGGACTCGCTGACGTTGGTGTCGACCTGCATCTTGGTCAGGTCGGTGGCGATGAGGAACAGGGTCGGGGTCTGCAGGCTGGCCGCCACGGTCTGGCCGGCGGTGATGTCGCGCGTCACCACCGTCCCATCCACCGGCGAGACGATGTTGGTGTAGTTCAGATTGATCTGGGCGGCCTTCAGGGCGGCGGCCTTCTGCTTGATGGCGGCCGCGTCGACGCCGACGAGCGCGAGCGCCTGGTGGTAGGCGTTCAAGGTGGAGTCGGCGGCGTCGCGCGAGCCGGAGTTCTCCGAGAGCAGCAGCGCCGCGCGGTCGCTGGCCAGCTTGGTGTAGGCCACGTTGGCCTGGTCCTTGACGAGTTGGGCCTGGGCCATCGTCGAGATCGGCGGTGTCTTCATCGACGATGATCTGATAGGGCGCGGGGTCGATCTTCGCGCAAAGCTGACCCTTGTGGACGCGCGTGTTGAAGTCGCAGGTCAGCGAGACGATCGTCCCCGACACGTAGGTGCCCACCTGAACCGTGATCACCGGATTGATGGTCCCGCTGGCGGTGATGGTCGTTTGCACGTCGCCCCGCGCCACCGGCTCGGTGACGTAGCGGACCGCCGGCGCGCGGTGCGTGAGCCAATAGGCCGCCACGCCAGCCACCACGATAACGGCGGCCGCCGCGGCGCCGACCAATGTCCGGCTCCAACGCTTGGTCATCTGGCCCTGTTCGCCTGCCAAGACGTCATTCCGGCTGTCTCCAGCAACCCACGCCCCGGCCTCCGAGCGCGTTGGTCAGAGACGGCACGCTACCGGCGACGCGCCAAGCCCGTGTTGATCCAGGTCACGCGGCGCGTGTGTGTCGTCATCTAGCGGTGGTCGGGCGATTCCGCCATTTCGGGGATGGCCGCGCCGCGCGGTCCTGGCGCGGCGGAGGAGGCGCGTTCTCTTCCCCCCTCGGGGGAAGCGCCGCCCCGACCGGGGCGGCGCAGGGGGCCTCCGGCGCCTGCTTCGCAGGCGGCCCACCACAAATCACCACAAACAGCGGTCCCCCGGCCCAGCGGGCGGCGCCCATTCTTTGTGCATTACCCTGACTGACCGGCGCCGTTGACCGTAAATCGCCGTTGATAACGGCGCCCCTGTCGTGGCGCCGTGCGCCGGCAGGCGTTCAGACGGGATTGACGATTTCAAAGACCGAGGCCACGCAAAGCGCGACGCCAATAGTTACGCATCGTAATGACCTCGCGCAAGGGGTCTCGCACTCGTCTTTTGCGGCTCTTACGGTGACACTGCATGAAACCCCAACTGACACTGTACGAAACGGTGCTCGCAGGGGCTCCGCTAGCGGTGCGACGGTCTGCATACGGGCGCAATGCCAATGACAGGGTTCGACCCCGAGCGGCGTTCGGTTCTCGCCGTTGGCGGCTCTTTGGCTCCGGGCCATAGATTGGGGTCATGCCGGAGGATGATCTCCCGCTCCTGACCTTTGCCGACGCCGCTTCGTTCGAGGCCTGGCTCGAGCGTTACGCCGACAGCGCTCCCGGCGCCTGGTTGAGGTTCGCCAAGAAGGAGGCTCCGGAGGCGACGCTCAGCAAGTCAGACGCAATCGACTGCGCCCTGGCCTACGGCTGGGTTGACGGCCAGCTCGGCCGTGTGGACGCGCTCTACTTCAAGACCCGCTTCACGCCGCGTCGACCGACGAGCGCATGGTCGCAAGTCAACCGCGAGCGGGTCGGCCGCCTGAGCGCCGCCGGCCGCATGAAAACTCGGGGGCAGGTCGAAGTGGCCCAAGCGAAGGCCGATGGACGCTGGGAGAAGGCGTACGTGCGTCAGAGCGAAGCGAGCCCCGATCCTGACCTGCAAGCCGCGCTCGACGCCGAGCCCTCTGCCCGCGCCTTCTTCGAGTCGTTGGATTCGGCCAACCGATACGCCGTCCTGTACCGAGTGCATCAGGCTAAGACGCCCGAGCGTCGCGCGGCAAAGATCAGCGAGCTGGTCACGATGTTGGCGCGGGGCGAGACCATCCACCCCCGCCGCACGCGGCGCCCCAAGCCCGCGTCCATCTAATCCAGATACGCTCCGCTGGCGGTTCGGCAGGCGGCAGACGGTCTCGATCCGGCGCATAGCCAGCGACCGAGGCGTCTGCTTTCGGGCATGTCGCCAACGGGTAAGACCGACCGAGAGCGGTCATCCCCGTTCGTGATAGTAGGCTCGGGCGAACCTGACGGAGGACCGCCCACGCGGCCCTGTCGGATTCCATCTGTGACAATCGTCCTTTGGAGAGCTTGCCACGGAGAACACGATGAAGCGCCGCCAACTCCTGGGCGCCGGCCTCGCGATGACCGGAGCCGCCGCCCTTGGTCTCCCGCCCCTGCGAGCCGCGGCCGAAGCCGCCACGGCGCGCGTGCGCCCCGGCCAGCCCGGCTGGCCCGCCGACGCCGACTGGGCCGTGCTCAACCAAGCGACCAACGGCCATCTCGCGCCCGTCACCACCCCGCCCAAACTCGACGCGTCTGACGCGGTAAAGCTTCTCTCCAATCCATTCTACATCGCCGATCAGCCGGCCCTTACCGAGAGCTCCGGTTGGTTGGACGCATGGCGCTCATCGCCCAGCGCCTACGTCGTCACCGCTGAGAATGCGCAGGATGTCGCCGCCGCGGTCCGGTTCGCGCGCGCCCACAACCTGCGCCTGGTGATCAAGGGCCGCGGCCACAGCTACCTCGGGGCCTCCAACGCGCCCGACTCGCTGCTGATCTGGACGCGCCACATGGATGACGTGACCGTCCATGACGCCTTCACGCCCGCCGGGTCGAGCGCGCGCGCCGGTCCCGGCCGTCTCCTGCGGCGCCGGCGCGATGTGGATGCACGCCTACAAGGCGGTGACGGTCGAGGGCGGCCGCTACGTGCAGGGCGGCGGCTGCACCACCGTGGGCGTCGCGGGGCTGGTGCAGGGCGGCGGCTTCGGCAGCTTCTCGAAGGGCTTCGGCACGGCCGGCGCGAGCCTCCTCGAGGCCGAGATCGTCACCGCCGACGGCAAGCTGCGCGTCGTCAACCACGTCCAGGACCCGGATCTCTTCTGGGCGCTGAAGGGCGGCGGCGGCGGCACGTTCGGCGCGATCACCCGGCTGACGCTCGCCACCCATCCGCTGCCGGAGAACTTCGGCGCCATCAACCTCACCATCCACGCCAAATCCGACGACGCCTTCCGGCGCCTGCTGGCGCGCTTCGTCGAGCTCGCCCGCGCGAACCTGATCAACCCGCACTTCGGCGAGCAGGTGCGCGCTGGGTTCGACAATCGCCTGACCATCTCGATGGTGTTCCAGGGCATCCCGCAGGCCGACGCGCGCGCCGCCTTCCAGCCGCTGGTCGATTTCGCCAGCGCCAGCCCAGCCGACTACGAGGGACAGACCCAGTTCATCGCCGCCGCGCTGCCGGCCCGACGCTTCTGGGACGCGAGCTTCATGAAGCAGGTCCCGGGCGCGATCCGGCCGGATGCGCGGCCCGAAGCGACGCCCGGCGACTACTGGTGGAGCGGCGATGGCGACCAGGTCGGCGTCTTCTGGCACGCCTTCACGTCAGCCTGGCTGCCCGCTTCGCTGCTGGAGCCGGCCAACCAGGCGCGCTTGGTCGACGCCTGGTTCGCGGCGAGCCGCCACTGGAGCGTCGCCTTCCAGCTCAACAAGGGGCTTGCCGGCGCCCCGCCCGAGGCGATCGCCGCCAGCCGCGACACGGCGACCAATCCCGACGCGCTGACCGCTTTCGCGCTCGCCCTCATCGCCGACAACGGCCCTTCGCTCTTCACGGGCGCCCAGCCCAACCTGGCCGCCGCCCATTATCGCGCCGACCGCGTGCACGCGGCGATGAAGGCGCTCATCGCCTGCGCGCCGGGCGCCGGGTCCTATGTCAACGAAACCGACTACTTCCAGGACGACTGGCAGCGCGCCTTCTGGGGCCCGAACTATCCGCGCCTCGCCCGCATCAAGCGTCGCTACGACCCGGCGGGCCTCTTCACCGTCCACCACGGCGTCGGCAGCGAAGACTGGAGCGCCGACGGCTTCACCCGAACCGCCTAGACGGGCAGCTAGGGGCGAAAAAGGAGGGCACGCCATGAGCATGCCACCTATTGTGTCGCCGCAAAACGTGGAGGCTGCGCGGGAGCAGCTTCTCGTCAAGGAATTTGCTCGAAGTCGAGGCGCCCATAGTAACAAGCGGCCCTCAGGCCCGATCGGTCCCTCTCGCACTTCGGCTTCAATGCGGAACAAAAGCGCAACCGTTCAGGCAGCCTGGCGGGTAGGCTTGATGTTGAGCTGCTCGCTCTCGACGGCCGCGGGCCACTCGGCGTCGCCGGAGGAAACGACGCAAACACCACGACCGGCAAATGGGACGTCGATCGCAGAGCAGTCATGCGACTCGTGTCACGGTTCGACGGGGCGCGCTGAACGCGGCGAAGTCCCAAAGTTAGATGGTCTCGAAGTGAACTACCTTCTTGGCCAGTTGGTGACCTTCAAGTCCGGCTCGCGGCCCTCCGACGTGATGGCCGCGGCGGTGGCTCGCTTGTCGCGACAGGATCTCGCGGACGTAGCAGCGTCTTATGCTGCTCGCCCGCCTTTTGCTCCGGACCGCATCGAGAGCGAAGAATTGCCGACGAGGGGCGCTCGGATAGTCTACGGCTCTGGCCCGTTCGCGGCCTCGTGCGACCGATGCCATGGCCCCACGTTGAATGAGGGCGGGATCGGGCCGAGGCTCGCTGGACAACGTGCGACTTACCTCTGCGCCCAGTTAGATTCTTTTGCGGCAGGGCGACGTCTCGATCCGTCCATGAACGCTATCGCCTCAGGCATCGCCCACGATGATCGGTGCGCTGTGGCCGAATATCTCGCTTCGCTGCCGCGCTAGAGCATCTCGTATCGTGCCCAGAACGGCAGCCACCGATCACCAATTATCCGTCGCGAGAAGGCCATCCAGCGGTTGGTCGCGAACATGGCTATCCACGCCCACACCAGGAGCGCCAGCGACAGAACAGCCAAGACGGGCGGGGGCATCGTTCAAGCCTAGCCTCGGTTGAGATGGCGAACAATGCGCAGGCGAAGGTGCGTGAGGCTTGGGTCCGCAATCCCCCCATCTCGGAACTTCCGAACGTTCGCTCTCAGGGACTTTGTCCGGCTAGGTGTGTTTGCTACCCAATGACGGACCGACTTGGGCTCGGCGTGGAAGATCGTCGGGGCCGGCGACTGCCTGGGCGAACGCCACGACCCGTTCCTGGTCGAGAACGCCGCGGCCGGCGTGTTGATCGGGACTATGCCGGGCGCGCCACTCACTACGCGCGCTGATCGCCGGCCTCCCGTCTCGGTGGACCATCCGCAACTGATCGCGCCGGCCCCCGACCCTTTGCCGCCGCCGGTTGGGCTATGCCGTCAGGCGCTCGCCAGCACGCTCTGGAACAGGGTCGCGCCGTCGGACGGAGCCGAGCTCTTCCTCGAACGCGCGGTCGGGGTGGGGCATCAGGCCCAGCACGTTGCCGCGCTCGTTGACGATGCCGGCGATGTCGCGCGCCGAGCCGTTCGGGTTGTCGCGGTAGCGGAACACCACCTGGCCCTCGCCCTCGAGCCGGTCGAGCGTCGGCTCGTCGGCGAAGAAATTGCCCTCGCCGTTGCCGACCGTCATCGTCACGTCGCGGCGGCCCTGGTAGCCGGCGGTGAAGCGGGTCTGGCTGTTGACCACCTCCAGCTCCACGGGCCGGCAGACGTACTTGAGGCCGGCGTTGCGCAGCAGGGCGCCCGGCAGCATCCGCGCCTCGCAGAGGATCTGGAAGCCGTTGCAGATGCCGGCCACCGCGACGCCGCGATCGGCCGCCGCGCGCACCGCCGCCATCACCGGCGACAGCGACGCCATCGCGCCGCAGCGCAGGTAGTCGCCGTAGGAGAAGCCGCCTGGCAGCACGATGAGGTCGAGGCGATCGGGCAGGGCGCTCTCGCCATGCCAGACCATGTCGACCGCCGCGCCGGTGGCGCGCTCGATCGCCACCTTGCAGTCGCGGTCGCAGTTGGAGCCGGGAAAAACGATCACCGCGGCTTTCACGGCGCGGCCCTCACGCGCACTCGTCCAGGATCGGCGCTTCCTCGCGCCCGCCCGGCGCCGGGAAGGGCTGGCGGAAGCTGAAGGCGAAGGGCGTCGGCCCGTCGCGCTGCAGGGCCTCGAGCCGCGCGCGGCCCTCGGCCGGGGACGGTCGGTGACCGGCCGGGACCCACCAGAGCGCCATGTAGGGCTGGTCAGGCGCCTCGAACCATTCGCGGCGGCGGCGCATGAAGTCGCGGTGCCCGGAGCGGTAGACGAAGGCGGCCAGCGCCTCCAGGCTCTCCCACACCGACATGTTCATCGCCATCATCGGGTCGTCGAACGCCTGGATGTCGGTGGCGTCGTCGCCTGCGCCGGTCAGGCGCCAGACGAGGCCCGGTTGCGCGTCGGCCAGCGCGTTGATCTTCGGCAGGCTCGCCACGAACTCGGCGACCGGCGGCGACCCGTAGGGCGCGATGAGCCGCCCGACGTTGATCTGGGCGAGCCGCCAGGCGCTCATGCCACCTCCGCGCGGTAACCTTCGATCACCGTGTTGGCGAGCAGCTTCTCGCACATCGCCTTCACCTCGGCCTCGGCGGCGGCGCGGTCGGTGGCGGCGAGCTCGAACTCGATCACCCGGCCGACCCGCACGTCGGCGACGCCCGGCCAGCCCAGCCCATGCAACGCGCTTTCGACCGCCTTGCCCTGCACGTCGAGCACGCCGGGCTTCAGGAAGACGTGGACCGTGGCCCTCAGTGGATGCCCCCCTGAATCACGGTGGGCATCTCCTTCATGATGCCGAGGCGGCGGGCGACCTCGGTGTAGCTCTCGATGACGTTGCCGAGGTCGCGTCGGAAGCGGTCCTTGTCGAGCTTCTCGTTGGTGGCGCTGTCCCAGAGCCGGCAGCTGTCGGGGCTGATCTCGTCGGCCAGGATGATGCGCGAGAAGTCGCCCTCCCAGATGCGGCCGAACTCCACCTTGAAGTCCACCAGCGTGATGCTCGACCGCGCCGAACATGCCGCAGAGGTAGTCGTTGACCCTGAGCGTCAGGGCCATGATGTCGTCGATCTCCTGGGTCGAGGCCCAGTTGAAGGCGGTGATGTGCTCCTCGGCCACCATCGGGTCGTGCAGCTTGTCGTCCTTCAGGTAGAACTCGATGATCGAGCGCGGCAGCGGCTGGCCCTCGGGCATGCCGAACCGCTGCGAGAGCGAGCCCGCGGCGATGTTGCGGCAGACCACCTCCAGCGGGATGATCTCCACTTCCTTGATCAGCTGCTCGCGCAGGTTCAGCCGCTTGATGAAGTGGTTCTGGACCCCGATCCCGTTCAGCCGCGTCATCACGAACTCGCTGATGCGGTTGTTGATGACGCCCTTGCCCTCCAGCACCGCCGCTTCTGGGCGTCGAAGGCGGTGGTGTCGTCCTTGAAGTACTGGATCAGCGTGCCGGGCTCCGGCCCCTCGTAGAGGATCTTGGCCTTGCCCTCGTAGATCTTCTTGCGGCGGGTCATCTTGTCAGCCTTCCTCCAGCGCGCAGGGACAAGCCGGAATGAAAAGCGCGCGCGGATGGCGATCCGGCGCGCGGCTTGCCCGACTTGAGGGTCGCGTGTCGCTTCAAGGCTGCGCAAGCCTATCGGAAATGCCGAGCTCGCCGCAAACGGCGCGTGGCCCTGCGGCGCCTGCCTTGCCCGCTCGCCATCGGCGGCGATCTGCGCCATGAGGGCGGCATGGCGAGGGCGGCGACACGCGAGCCGAGGACCCGGCGGGCCTATGTCCCGGCGTTCGGGGGCGACGGGCGCACGGAGATGCGCTCGGTGGCCGCGCCCCGCGACGGCTGGCGCGACGCCTACCATCACCTCTTGACCATGCCGCTGGCCGCCTTCTTCGGCGTGCTGGGCGCGATATTCCTCGCCATCAACGCCGTCTTCGCGCTCGCTCTACCTGGCGGTCGGCGGCGTCGACAGACATGCATGCCGGCAGCTTCGCGGACGCCTTCTTCTTCTCGGTCGATACGATCAGCACGGTCGGCTACGGCGAGATGGCCCCGCGCAGCGTCGGCGCGCATCTCGTGGTCACGGCCGAGAGCTTCGTCGGTATCTTCAACCTCGCCATCGCCACGGGCCTGCTGTTCGCGCGGATCTCGCGGCCGACGGCCAGGGTGCTGTTCTCGCGCGTGGCGGTGGTGACCCCGCACGAAGGCCAGCAGATGCTGATTCTGCGGGCCGCCAACCAGCGCCGCAACCGCATCGTCGAAGCCGAGGTCAGCATGAACCTGCTGCATTGGGTGACCACCAAGGAAGGCGACCGCATCCGGCGCTTCGAGACGATGGCCACCGTCCGGTCCCGCTCGCCGGTCTTCATGCTGACCTGGCAGATCATGCATCCGATCGACGAGCTGAGCCCGCTACTCGGCGAGACGCCCGAGAGCCTGGCCGCGGTCGAGGCCCAGATCATCGTGGTGCTGAAGGGGCTCGACGAGACCTTCGCGCAGACCATCCACGCGCGGGCCGCCTACACGCCCGACCAGATCGTCTGGGGCGGGCGATTCGTCGACATCATCGGGCGCGATGAGGAGGGCCGGGGCGTGATCGACTACGCACACTTCCACGACATCAGGTGAGGCCGCAGCCGGTTCTCGATTGCCCGGCGCCGGCCGGCGGGATAAGACCTCTTGAGGCTTAGCGCCGCTGTTGGAGTGGAGATGTCGAGTTTCCAGGACCGCGAAAAAGGCTTCGAGAAGAAGTTCGCGGCCGACCAGGAGATGGAGTTCCGGGCCCAGTCGCGCGGCTCGCGCATGCTGGGCGAGTGGGCGGCGCACAAGATGGGCCTCGAGAACGTCGACGACTACGTGCGCGCCGTGGTGCGCGCCGAGTTGGGCGCCGGCGGCGAGGACGACGTCGTCCGCAAGGTGATCCAGGACCTCGCCGGCGCGGGCCTCGAGGTGCGCGAGAGCGAGGTCAGGTCCAAGATGGACGAGTTCCTCGCCGTCGCCCGCGAGCAGGTGAAGGCCGGCGAATAGCCGACCGCTACTCCGCCGCCTTGAGCTTGGCCCGCACGCGCTCGTTGACCGCAGCCAGCAGATCCTCGCCCCAGCCGCTCGCGAGCTGCTCGCCGAGCGCGACCTGCGGCGGTACCACCTCCGGCCCCTCGCCCGGCGGCAGCGGCGGCGAGAAGTAGCCGAGCGCGTAGCTGCCCATCGCATAGCCCAGCAGCGCCTGCAGCTTGGGATCGAGCGTGCGGGCGATGGCGGGCGGGCACGACAGGTACTGGTTCTCCTCCTGCCGCAGCCAGCCCAGGCAATAGGTGATGTTGATCCCGACCCGGTCGGCGTCGGTGCGGTTCTCGCCGCCGCCGTGGATCACCGAGCCGGAGTAGACCAGCACCGAGCCGGCCTTCATCTCCGCATAGCCGACCTCGGCCGGCTCGGCGCGGCGGCCCTCGTCCCAGCCCGGGCTGCCGGGGACGACCTGGGTCGCCCCGTTCGCCTCGGTGAAGTCGGTCATCGCCCAGATCGTGTTGAGCTGCGGCTCGATCGACGCGGGCAGGAAGCCGCCCCAGGCCAGGCGGTCACGGTGCAGCGGCTGGCGCGGCTGCCCGGGCCGGATGCGGATCACCTGGGTCAGATGCAGCTGGTAGCGGTCGCAGGCGCGCTTCAGGAAGGCGTCGCAGGCGGCGAGGACGCCTGGGTGCATGACGAGCTCGCGGCAGGCGGGCGAGCGGGCGACGAGCGCGCCGGTGCGGGTGGTCTGATAGCCGGTGAAGCCATCGCGGCCGTTGGCGGTCGCCTCGACGTAGGGGTCGATCTCGGCGCGGACGCTCGCGACGCCGGCCGCGTCGAGCACGTCGTCGAGGATGAGCGCGCCGTCGGCGTCGAGGATGGCGGCGATCGTCTCGGCAGGCGCGTCGGCGGGCAGGTGCTTGAGGTCTGGCATGCGTGGAGTTCAGCGCTCGCGGCCGGTCCCGTCAACGTGATCCTGCCGACATGCCGGAAGGATTGCTGGTTTCTCGCGCCGCCCGTGTCGATCTCGCGCCGGCTCGTCCGACTAGGAGCTGCGGCGTATCCTCGCCGCGCCATTCGAGAAGGGACCACCCCATGCAGTATCTGCTGCTGATCTACAGCGCCGAGAGCGACGATGCGAACCAGGACCAGGCCACGCTGATGGCCGACTACGGCGCCTTCACGCAGGGCATCGTCCAGAGCGGCGCCTTCCAGGGCGCCAATCGCCTCAGGCCGGTGTCGGACGCCACCACCGTGCGGGTCCGCGACGGCAAGACGCTCACCACCGACGGTCCGTTCGCCGAGACCCGCGAACAGCTGGGCGGCTACTACCTGGTCGAGGCCAAGGACCTCGACGAGGCGATCGCCATCGCCGCCAAGGTGCCCACCGTCCGGCACGGCTCGATCGAGGTGCGGCCGATCTGGGCGACCGGCGGGTGAGCGCGCCGGCGAGGTCCGACCCGACCGTGCAGGCGACCGCCATGGACCTCGCCGACGCCTTCCGCCGCCATGGGGCCGAAGCGCTCGCCACGCTGATCCGGCTGACGGGCGACTTCGACCTGGCGGAGGAGGGCCTGCAGGAGGCGTTCGCCGTGGCGGCCGTCGCCTGGGCCGACGGCGCGCCCGCCAACCCGCGCGCCTGGCTGGTGCAGGTCGGCCGCCGCAAGGTGATCGACCAGCTGCGGCGGCGGATCGCCTTCCGAGCCCGCCGCGACGCGCTGGAGACCTTGGCCGAGATCGAGGCGCAGGCCGCGCCCGAAGAGCCCGACGAGGCCGAGGCGGCGTTCGCGGGCGACGACATGCTGCGCCTGATCTTCACCTGCTGCCACCCGGCGCTCAGCCTGGAGGCGCAGGTGGCGCTGACGCTGCGCACCGTCTGCCAGCTTTCCACCGGCCAGGTCGCGCGCGCCTTCCTGGTGGCCGAGACAACGATGGCGCAGCGGCTGGTGCGCGCGAAGGCCAAGATCCGCGCCGCCGGCATCCCCTACCGCACGCCGCCGCTCCCCCAGCTCGACGAGCGCGTGCTGGGCGTGCTGGCGGTGATCTACCTGGTCTTCACCGAGGCCTACGCCGGCGATCCGCGCCGCAGCCTGGGCGAGGAGGCGATCGGCCTCGCGCGCCGGCTCGATGCGCTGCTGCCCGGCCGCGCCGCGGTGCAGGGCCTGCTGGCGCTGATGCTGTTGCACGAGGCCCGCCGGCCGGCCCGCCATGACGCAGCCGGCGACCTCGTCCTGCTGGAGGACCAGGACCGCGCGCTCTGGAACCGGCCGATGATCGCCGAGGGCCTGGCGCTGGTGGCCCCGGCGCTGAAGGCCGAGACGCCGCCCTCGGCCTACGCCGTGCAGGCGGCCATCGCCGCGCTGCACGCCGAGGCGGCGAGCGCCGCCGACACCGACTGGCGCCAGATCGTCGCCCTCTATGCCTATCTCGCGCAGCTGGCGCCCTCGCCGGTGGTGGACCTGAACCATGCCGCCGCGCTCGCGATGACCGACGGCCCGGCGATGGCGCTCATGCGGGTGGACGCGCTCGCCGCGCGCGGCGAGCTGGCCGGCTACGACGTGTTGCCCGCCGTCCGCGCCGACCTGCTGCGCCGGCTCGGCCGCACGGACGAAGCGCGCGCCGCCTACGAGGCCGCGCTCGGCCTGGCGCGTCACGATCCGGATCGCCGCTACTTCCGCCGCCGCATCGCCGAGCTCGACGCCCGCCAGGCTTCGCCATAGCTCCGAAATACCGCCGCAATCTGCGCCGGTATTCTCCGGCCCGCGCGTGGAAACCAGCGCGCGGCATATCCTCGCGTCACCAGTCGGAAGACCCCATGAACCTCCGCACTACGTTCAAAGCCTCGATCGCCGGCGTTCTGGCGCTCTCCTTCGCCGCCAGTGCGGCTTTCGCTCAGCCCGCCGGGGCAGGGCGCGGCGCGCTCAGACAGGCCTGCGGCGCCGACGTCCAGAAGTTCTGCCCGAACATGCAGCCCGGCCCCGACATTCGCGCCTGCATCCGCAAGAACTTCGCCTCGCTGTCCGATCCCTGCAAATCGGCGCTCCAGCAGATGCGCGCCCAGCGCCAGCAGCAGCAATCGCAAGGCGGCGGCGCCGCGCCGTAGTAGCCGCCCGCCGCGCTCTCAGTCCGCCAGCCGCGGGGCCGGGATGTCCTGGCCCCCGAAGTGGATCGTCACCGCCCGCGCCGGCCCGGCGGCCGGCAGCTCGAAGTCGAGCGTCAGCGGCACGAAGTTCGAGAAGAAGGTCTGGGCGCTCTCGGCCTGCACCGTCAGCGGCGCGGCGCCCGGGGCCTTCACCACCAGCGAGGCGCCATCGCGCGTGACCAGCGCCACCGCGTCCGGCCCCATCTGGTAGCGCCCGACGTAGCGGTCGAGCTCGGCGGCGGTGAGCGCGACGGCGGTGCGCGCCACGAACGGCGGCCCGTCGTCGCCGCGCGCCTCTGGGCGGATCAGGTTGATCGCGAAGTCCATCGTCACCGCGCTGGAGTTCGCCAGCGCGGCGATGCCGAGCTTGGCGACGGGGTCGACGAAGACGCTGGAGGCCATGCCGAGCGTGCCGCCGTTGTGCCCGATCAGGGCGAAGCCGCTCAGCCAGCCGATCGCCTGGTCGACGCCTTCGCTGCCTGACGCTCGGCGGACGCTGAGCATGTCCGCGAAGGCGCCGGCGAGCGGCGTGGCGGTCAGGCCCATGGCGGCTGCCATCAGGGTCATCAGGTCGTCGATGGTCGACCAGGCCGCGCCCGCCGGCGCCATCGCCGGGATCGCCAGCCGCGCCGCCGGCTTGCCGTCCGCGTGGTGCGGCGACGCGGCGCGCGCCTCCTGAGCCGGCGAGAGCGCGAAGGTGGTGTCGTCCATGCCGAGCGGCGCCAGCACGCGCTGGCGCATCAGCAACTCGTATCGGGACTCCAGTCGCGTGCTCGAGCGCCAGGCCGATCAGCGCATAGCCCGTGTTGGAGTACTCCCACGCGGACCCGATCGGCCGGGTCAGCTTGAAGCGTCCCACCTCGGCCAGCAGGTCGGCCTTCGTGTAGGTCGCCCAGGCCGGCGCGCCGAACTCGGGCATGCCGGGCAGGAATGACGGCAGGCCGGACTGGTGCAGCGCGAGGTCGGTCAGGGTGATCTCGCGGCCGTCATAGGCTGGGATCGCAACGCCGGCCGCCAGATGCGCCCGCACCGGGTCGCCCAGCCCCAACTCGCCGCGACAGGCCGCGTCGCAGAGCAGCAGGGCCGTCAGCGGCTTGGTGATCGAGCCGATCTCGAAGAGCGTGCTCGTCGTCGCCGCCCGCGCGTCGCCCGCCGCGCCGTACGCGAACCGTCGCCGCCCGCCGGCCGAGACGATCCCCACCGCCAGGCCCGGGCTGCGCCGCTGCTCGTCCACCCGGCGCTTCAGGATCGCGCCGATCTCTTCGTCCGTCCGCATGCAGCGACGCTAGAGGGCGGCGCCGGCCCGGTCAGGTGAAACTTCGGTAAGTCGAGCTCGACGGTCCGGGCAAGCGGCTCAGCCGGCCGCCGTTCCACTGGATCGGCGCTGCCGTCGGACCCATGTCAGCTCTGCCGCGGGGATCGCAATGCCGCCGCCGAAGGGACCGCCCATGAGCCTGACGCTGGTCAATCTCTTTTCCGTGCCACCCGAGGAGGCCGACGCCTTTGTCGAGCGCTTCAAGGCGACGGCGAAGAAGCTGCAGGAAATCGCCGGCTTCGAAGGCACGGAGCTGCATCGCAACGCCGGCGTCGGCGACCCGACCTACCAGTTCGTCAACATCGCCACCTGGGCCAGCGCGGACGCGTGGCGGGCGGCTCTGCCGCAGATCATCGCTGCAGCCGCGGGCGGTCTGGGCGGCGTCGTCCCAAAGGCGGCGCTGTATGAGTCGGTGTTCCGCTTCCCCGCCTGAGACCGGCGGGCGTCACATGGGTGCGCAATGAGTTCTCATTGTCTGGAGCTTGTGGGCTAGGATGATCTGATGGGCGTGATCGACGGCGACTTGGCCGTTGTAACCGGCGATGAAGCCGTCTCTGGTCGGCTGGATGCGGCTGTTGGGGTCGGTGAAGTTGCGCTGGGCCTTGTCCGGCGGGTCACCGTCCTTGGCTCGCTTGGGGCGCCCGCTCCTGTGCATGCCCGAGGAAGGGCCGGGACCGTCGGGATCGGCGTCGGCCGGATCGCTCTTGGCCTCGGCCTCCAGCTCAGCCTTGGCCTTGCGGATGCGTTCCAGCCGCTTCTGCTTGTCGGCCATCCAGTCCGGCGTCTCGTCGCCACGAAGATCGGTCCCGAACTCGGCGTCGTCGGCCGCATCGGCCGCCTCGGCCGCCTTCAGCCAAGCCGCCACCTCGGCCGCCAGCTTCGCCTCGCTCTGCTTCATGCGTCCGTAGCTCATCGCCTTGTGGCGGCTGGCGTTCGCCTTCAGCTTGGTCCCGTCCACCGCCACGTGACCCAGCTTCACCAGGCCCGCAGACTGACACAGCTTCAAGACCTGCACGAACAGATCCGACAGGGCGCCCAGATGCCGGCGGCGGAACTCGGCGATGGTGTGGAAGTCCGGACGGTTCAGCCCCGCCACCGCCATGAAGTCCACCCGCTCCTCGCACGCCTGCGCCAGCCGCCGCGAGGCGTAGACCCCGCGGCTGTAGCCGTAGAGCAGGAGCGCCGTCATCATCGCCGGGTGATACGGCGGCTGACCCCGCTCCTCCACGTAGGTCCCAAGGATCGCCGAAAGGTCCAGGCCCTCTCGCACCGTGTCCCGAACGAAGTGCGCCAAGTGGCCTGCCGGCACGAACTCATGCACCGAAGGCGGCAGCAGCCAGCCTTGGTCCACATCCCAAGCTCGGAACGTCTTGCTCATGACGGGAGTGAATCAACGTTCGCTCCAACCGTCGAGCCGATATCAGACAGGCCTAGCCCAGCTTCTCCTTGAAGAAGCGCACCACCGCGGCGTCGAACATCCGGTGGAAGGCGGCGCGGTCGAAGCCGGGCCGCTCCTGGCAGATGTCCGGTGCGAGCTTCGCCAGCTGCTCCGAGCAGGGGGCGAGGAAGTCGACGTGGTCGGCGTTGGGGACCACGAAGTACTCGATCGCGCGTGGCAGGGCGCCCAGCACCGCCTCGGCGTACCAGGGGTTCGGCAGCACCGTGTCGTCCTCGGCGCGCCACAGCTGGATCGGGACCGTCACGTGCGCCAGGCCTTCGCGGCCGAACGTGTAGCCCAGCGCCGGCGCGGCGACCACGGCGGCCTTGATCCGCGGATCCGCCGCGAAGGCCGAGCGCGGCGGCAACGTCGACGGGTCCGGCGCCGGCGTTCCCCGGATGAGCTGGCAATCGAAGCCGATCGGGTGCGCCGCGCAGTGCCGCCTCACCTCGGCAAGATCCGGCTGGCCGCCGATCGAGGCCAGCACGGTGAAGCCGCCGGCCGAGAAGCCGAACGCGCCGACCTCTCTCGGATCGATCGCCGCGCGCTCCGGCCACTCGGCCAGCATGTAGTCGATGAGCCGCTTCAGTTGCCCCGGTCGCTGATCGATCCGCGTGGCGCGGCTGTGGTCGCCCACGGTATCGCCGGTGTGGCTGAGCGCGGCGACCACGAAGCCCGCCTTCGCCAGGGCGAGCGCGGTGTCGTAGTGGTCGGAGAACGAGCCGCCGGTCCCGTGCGAGATCACCACCAGCGGCAGCTGCTGGCCGGCGACCGGTCCGTCCGGCGCCACGGTCTGGGTCTGGGCGCCCAGCGGCTGCGGGCTCGGCGGCGCGTCGCTCGGGTACCAGACCCCGATTTTGATCGGCTTGTCGGCGCCGTTCGGGATGGTCAGCTGCTGGAAGCCGACCTCATGAGCCCGCGCACCCCCAGCGGCGATCAGCACGAGCGCGGCCGCGATCAACCAGGCGAATCTCATCGCCGGTCTCCCCGTCTCCTCAGCCCTTCTTCGTGAACGCCGCGATGCGTTCGCGCATGTCGGGGCCTGCGCCCTCGTTCTCCATCACCTCCCATTGCAGGCCGGCGTCCAGCGGGCCGGCGTCGGTCGCTTCCAAGAGGCGCTTGTTGGCGGCGTGGGAGAAGGGCGAGTTGGCGAGGATGCGGCCGGCCAGCGTCTCGATCTCTGCCTCGAAGTCGGCCAGCGGCACGGCATATTCGGCCAGCCCGATTCGCACCGCCTCGGCGGCGTCGATCATGTCGGCGGTGAACATCAGCCGCTTGGCGGTCGCGGTCCCGACGCGCCGCGGCAGGCGCTGGCTCATGCCCCAGATCGGGGTCAGGGCCCACTTCGCATGAGTGTCGCCGAAGCGGGCGTTGTCGGCCGCGACGATGAAGTCCGCCGCCAGCGCCACCTCCAGCGCGCCGGTGTAGCAATGGCCGTGCACGGCGGCGATCACCGGCTTCGGCAGCTTCTCCAGCATCCGCAGCGTCTCCGAGTGCCAGCCGCGGGACGGCGTTTCCTCGCCCGCCGCGATGTCGGCGAGGTCGTGGCCGGCCGAGAAGCAGCGCCCCGCGCCGCGCAGCACCACGCAGCCGATCGATGCGTCCCGCTTCAGGTCGATCACGTGCGCCCGCAGCTCCCTGAACATGCCGACGGTCAGCGCGTTCAGCTTCTCTGGCCGGTTCAGCGTCAGCAACGTCCAGCCGCCGCGGTCCTCGCGGCGCACGAGCTCGGTCATTTACGGCCACCTTTCGGTCCTTGCGCGCGCCACTCTGCCGCCGAACCCGCGGCTTTGCCAACGGCCGCCGCGTCGCTGCCGACCGGGCGGCGCTATTCGACCACGTTGTGCCAGTGCTCGGCGATGCCGGTTCCTTCGCGACCGTCCAGCGTGAAGCGGCCCAGGCCCTCGTTGACGAAGGTGGCGCCGCCCGGGAACGGGATCTTGGTCGGGCAGACGCATTCCATGCGGCCCTCGATGCGGATCGGCTTGCCCGAGGGGCTGCGGCCCGTCAGCGCGATGGAGTCGTGCAGGATCGAGCCCGGGCGGTAGACGGTCTCGATCGCCACGTCGGTCAGCTCGCCCACGCTGTCCCCTTCCTGCATCCAGCCCTGCCCGCGGATCACCCCGTCGGCGGCGCGGCCGCAGGAGCCGCCCAGCGAGATGTCCGGCCCGAAGTTCATCGAGAACCAGTTCACGAACGGGGCGGGCGCCGCCGCCGTGGAGAGCCGCGGGCCTGTTGACGCAGTGTTTGGGGACGCGCCGCCCGAGGACGCGCCGGGGTTCGCGCCGCCCCAGTTGCGGGGCCCCCAGGACTTGTCGCGCACGCCCAGGCCGTCGAACGATCGCTCGCCGTCGCCGAGGCTCAAGGACCCCGTCACCCGCCCGCTCTGCTCGAAATGCCCGCGCTCGCCCCCGGCCGCATTGGGGCCTGCATAGTGCGGCGGCGTCAGCGTCTCGAACGCCGCCGTCATCGAAAGCCGCGCCGGCGTGAACCAGCCCTCCGGCCGGGACTTGCTGCGGGCGAGGAGGATGGCGGCGTCGGCGATGTCCTGCGCCGGCCCGTCGTAGACGAGCCGCCAGCGCTTGAACGCGTCCTCGCAGGTGATGGTGAGCCCGCCCACGGAGAGGTCGCCGTCGTAGGCCGCAAGATCCTGCCCGATATCGCGACGGCCGTAGGTGAAGGCCACCCGCTCGCCGCCGAGGTAGACCACGTGCAGCGCGTCGGCCCAGCCGTTGCGCGGCCGAAAGCCCATCCGCGTGAACATGCCAAGCCCGCTCTTCGGGTCGACGAAGTTGAAGTAGTAGCTCTCGCTCCAGGCGGGATCGTCGCCCACCGGATGCATCCGCTCGTCGCTCATCGCCAGCCTCGCCACTTACGCGCCGGCAGTTGGCACGCTGCTCCGCCTCGTGTCGACGATCACCCGGCGTCAGATGCGGACTTGGCCGTCCCAGGGCGGCGTACAGATCGCAGAGCGCCGGCGTCCGCTCTTCGGCCCTTCGTCTACAGCAGCTTCCGACCCAAGACTGACCTAGGTCGCGCCGTAGCGGACCTCCTCGACAAAAGCGACCTGGCCGCGCAACTTGGCCCAATGCAATGCCAGGCACAGGTGGTGGCGGCGGCCACCCTGATGTTGCTCGCCTCGGCGAGCGCTCTGCCAGCGCGAGCCGATGATCCGAGCCCACCGCCCGCCGCCCCGGCGCGCATTGTCAATATCACGTCCGACTCCGCGCCCGGCTGGCTTCCCTCGACCGATCAGGCCCGAGCGGCCACGGAAGCGGCGCTCGCCTATCTTGCCGCGAAGGACGCCGGCCGCGCCGCGGCGGCTTATGCAATGCTAGAGGACGGCAACAGGGCTTTGCAGTCTTTCGCGGATTTTGCGCGTGCCTTGGCGGACTTCAACGCCCGCGCAGGAGCCGTAACCGAACGACGCATCGTCACCGTCACATGGACAAAGGACCCGGCCCAAGCTCCTAAGCCAGGCGTCTACGCAGCCATAGATATCGTCAGCCGGTTCGCAAACATCGACCGGGATTGCGGCTACGTGGTCGTCTATCAACCACCCGCGGGTGGCGCGTTCCGCGTAGCTCGTGAGGAGGAGAACTTGATGACCAACGCCGACGCGACGGTCATCGAACGCCAGCACTCGGAGGCGGGGGTAGAGGCGGCATGGTCCCAACTCTCTGCGCGGTGTCCCAACTACCCCGGTTACGCCTTTTCTGATTTGTCTGCGCCGGTGGCCGGGGGCGCGGCACCGACGCCGCTTGTCGAGCAGCCGAACTCCACCGGCTACGCGACGGTTGCGGCCGCTCTGTCTGATCTGCATTCGCGTCGCAACGTCGCCTTCAGAACGCAAGGTGGCTACACCATCGCCACCGACGATGCTGCGAACACGATCTGGGTCTTCACCTCGGAGGGCCAGCCCGCCTATCCCGCAGCGATCAAACGCGAGTTCGTCACGGCCAGTCAGGGCGGTACGTCAGTTGAGATGTCGGTTCTTTGCGAGGCATCGAAGTCGGCCTGTGACGACCTTGTCCGAACCTTCGAGGCACTGGACGCCCGTATGGCTGCGGAACTTCGCGGCGGACGATAACGCGTTCCGCGGCGTGAGCCGTCGCGACCTCCTTCAAGGCCCTCTCGGTTGGTCAGCAACGTCCGCTACCCCCCCCTTCGCGGACCCTCGGAGTGTCCGCTCTCCGGAGTCTCGTAGTTGCGTCCTCTCGGTGACGCGGCCCCGTCGAGCACGTCCATGATCGCACGACCTAGCCCGGCGTGTTCGCCTTGCCTCGGCAGCCGCGCCGAGGACCTCGCCGTTGTGCTCGCCCAGCTTCGGCGCGTGGCGGGCGATGCGCCAGGGCGTGGCGGTCATCCGGTAGGGCGCGCCGGGATAGCGGAACGTTCGACCGAGGTCTTCGTGCGGCACGGGCGTCTGGAAGCCGCGGGCGCGGAAGTGCTCGTCCTCGAACGCCTCCTCGGGCGAATAGATGACGCCCACGGCGACGCCACGACGCTGGCAGCCGATGAAGTAGTCGTAGGCGCTGACGTGCGCGGCGATCAGCGCCAGCGCCTCGCGGCCGGCCATGAAGATCGCGGTCGCCTCGGCGTCGGTCCCGATGCGGTCGTAGGTGAGGGGCTTCTCCAGGCCCGCGCCCAGCTCCAGGAAAACGGCGTCCGGGAAGTCCGCCTCCAGCCCCAGTTCGCGCACCCAGCCGAGGATGGCGCCGTAGTCGGACGGCGAGCGCGGCGGCACCCCGGTGTTCACCCAGCGCCCGTCGTTGCAGAGCATCTGGGTTTCCTGCGTCATCACGACGGCGGCGTGGCGGCCGGTCTGGCGCTGCACCGTCTGCCGCGCGACGAGCCAGCTGTAGGACCCCGCCTCGGTGGTGACGTTGCTGGCCTGGTGCATGGAAACGTCGATGAACTGGCCCTCGCCGGACGAGAGCCGCCAGAAGAGCGCGGTCAGCGCCGACATCGCCGCGAAGTGGCAGGCGGTGTGGTAGCCCTGGCCGCCGCCGCCGCGAATGGGCGGCAGCGCGTGGTCGTCGTAGCCGCAGCTCCAGGCTGGCCCGCCGCCGGCGAGCAGGGTGAGGTCTGTGGCTGGCGCATCGGAGCCGCCGCGGCCGAACGGGGTCATCGAGACGAAGATCAGGTCGCTGCGCAGCTTTTTCAGGTCGTCGTAGTCGAGCCCGAGCGCGGTCAGCCGGCCATGTGGCTCGGACTCCAGGACGATGTCTGCGCTGGCGACCAGCTCCCTGACGCGCTGGCGCTCGTCGGCGCGGTCGAGGTCGAGCGCCACGCCGCGCTTGCTGGTGTGGTAATGCCACCACCAGAGGCTCCGATCCGGTCCCGGGACGTCGTCGAGGAAGGGCGGATAGGCGCGCGCCGGATCGCCGCCCGGCGGCTCGACCAGGATCACGTCGGCGCCCATGTCGGCCAGCAGCTTGCCGGCGAAGGCGATCCGCTCGTTCGCCAGCTCGATGACGCGGAAGCCCCGTGAGGGCGGTCATATGACGCCCTCCGCGCGCAGCTCGGCGACCTCCGCCGCGGAACAGGCCCAGCAGGCGGCCGAACACTTCCTCGTTGTGCTCGCCGAGGCAGGGCGCGCCGCGCGTCATGCGCCAGGGGGTCGCCGAGAACCGCGCCGGCAGTCCGTCGACGCGCACCTCGCCCATCGCCGTGTGGGTGACCGTCGGCCAGAGCCCCTCCGTGTCCGGATCGTGGTCGATCCGCTCGCCGGGCGTCTGCACGGCGGAGCAGGGCACGCCCGCCTCGCGGAGCCTCCGCTGGACCTCGAACTTGTCGCGCTCCGCCGTCCACGCCGCGACGTGCTCGTCGAGCGCATCCTGGTTCGCAAGCCGCGCCTCGAGGTCAGCGTAACCCGGATGCTCCGTCCACGGATCGCCGATCAGCGCGGCCAGCCGCCGCCAGTCGGCCTCGCTGCGGCACGCGATCGCGACCCAGGCGTCCTCGCCGGCGCAGGGATAGACGCCGTGCGGCGCCATCGGCGGCCATTCGCTGCGGTTGGAGTGCGGCTGGCCCTCGCGCCGGGTCGGGCGGCCGTTGACGCTCCAGTCGAGCAGCGCCGGGCCGTGCAGCGTCAGCGCGGCCTCGGTGCAGGCCAGGTCGACCCACTGGCCCTCGCCGGTGCGCTTGCGGTGGATCAGCGCCAAGAGGATGGCCATCGCCATGTAGTAGCCGCCGGTGTGGTCCATGTAGGAGTAGCCCCAGCCGGCCGGCGGCTGGCCGGGCAGGCCGGAGGCGAAGGTCAGTCCCGAGACCGCCTGCACGATCGGGCCCCAGGTCTTGAACGCGGCGTAGGGGCCGACCTGGCCGAAGCCGCAGTTGGAGACGTAGATGATGTCGGGCCGGATCGCCTTCAGCCGCTCGTAGCCGAACCCCAGGCGCTCCAGCACGCCGGCGGCGAAATTCTCGGTCACGCAGTCGGACTGGGCGATCAGCTCGGTCAGCAACTGCTTGCCGCGCTCGGTGCGCAGGTTGAGCGTGATCCCGAGCTTGCCGACATTGTGATTGTTGTAGCCGCCGCCGAATTCCAGGCCGCGCCGCTCGTCGACGTAAGGGCCGATGCCGCGCAGGATGTCCCAGCGGCCCTGCCGCACCGGGTCCTCGATGCGGATCACCTCGGCGCCGAACGCGGCGAGCCACTTGGTCGCGCCGGCGCCCGCCAGCTGGCCGCAGAAGTCGCAGATGCGCACGCCGGCCAGGGCCTGGGGCGTCGCGCCGGACGGCTTGTCCATCCCTCACCTCGTCCGCAACCACGGCGCCGACAGCGGCTTAGGACGTCATACGGCCGAACGGCCGGGGCCGCCAATCGCCGACTCGGATACGGCCTCGGCCGAAACCGCTCCGCGTACCAAAGCGTGGGCAACACGCTGGACGAGCGTCAGGCGCGTCGCTAAGCGTTGGGCTGGTAGCTCTTCGTTGGCCCGATGCCAGGCTCGCTCGACCGGAACAGTCGTCGCCCAGGCGCCGCGATCAGCGCCGACATCTTTCGCGCCGTGTTCGAATCCTCGCCCCGGCCGCTGCTGCTGATGGCGGCCGATCCGCCCCGGTTCACGATGCTCGCGGCCAATGCGGCGCATGCCCGCACGTTCCGCACGACGCCCGAGGCCCTCGAGGGACATGGCGTCTTCGAGGTGTTTCCAGCCGACCCCGAGCCGGTCGTCGCCCAGTTCATGGAGGCGATCAAGGAGTTGCTCGAGCGCGCGTTGGCGACGGCCAAGCCGGACCAGATGCGCATCGGCCGTCTCAACCTGATCTCCGCGTCCGGCGAGCCGGTCGAGCGCTACTGGACCGCGACGCACACCCCGATCCTCGATGCGCGCGGCGTCGTCACCCACGTGGTCAGCGCCTCGCAGGACGTCACCGGCGAGGTGCTGGAGCGCCGCAGCGAACAGGCCCGCGCCCTCCTGATGCGCGAGGTCGACCACCGGGCGCGAAACGCCCTGATGCTGGTGCAGTCGCTCGTCCGGCTTTCGACGGCGACCTCCCTGGACGAGTTCCGGACCATCCTCGACGGCCGCATCGCCAGCCTGGCGCGCGCGCAGACCTCGCTGGCGGCCCGCAAGTGGGAGGGGGCGTTCGTGGGCGACATCGTCGTCGAAGCGCTGGCGGCGGTTTCTTCGCCGGAGCGCTTCAGCGTCGGCGGACCGCGGCTGGTCCTGCCGGCCAGCGACGTCCAGGCGCTCAGCATGGTGATCCACGAGCTGGCCACCAATGCGGTGAAATACGGATCGCTGGCGCAGCCGGGCGGCTCCCTGCGGGTCGCCTGGGAGCGCCTGCCGGGCCGAACCGCGCGCCTGGAATGGCGGGAGGAGGGGCCCGCGCGCATCGAGGGGCCGCGCGCGGGCGGCTTCGGATCGCGCCTGGTCGCTCAGCTGATGCGTCAGCTGAAGGGAACCATCCACTACGACTGGCGGGCGACCGGGCTGGTGGCCGAGCTCTCGTTCACGCTGACCGGAGACCAGGACGGGGCGGAATAGGGCGCCGTCGCCGGAAACGCCCAGACGTTGGCGGCCGCGAGCGCCAGCGATAGCCTCACCCAATGGCCGAGCCGACGCTCCAGATCACGCCGTTGTCCGACACCGTCGGCGCCGAAGTGCGCGGGGTCGACCTCGGTGCGCCGTTGGCGCCCGCGGCGCTGGCGCGGCTGCGGCAGGTCTGGCTCGGCGCCGGCGTGCTGGTGCTGCCCGACCAGGATCTGACGAGCGAGGCCTTCCTCGCCTTCGCCCGGTCCCTGGGCGAGGTCAGCGAATACCCGTTCCTGCACGGCCTGCCCGGCTACCCGGAGATCACCGAGGTGGTGAAGCTGGAGCACGAGACGGTCAACTTCGGCGGCGTCTGGCACGCCGACACCACCTACCTGGCCCGCCCGCCGATGGCGACGCTGCTGATCGCCCGCGAGACGCCGCCCAGCGGCGGCGACACCCTGTTCGCCAGCCAGGTCGCCGCCTATGAGGCGCTCTCCGACGAGCTGAAGCTGCGACTGCATGGCCTGCGCGCCGTCAACAGCTCCGCCAAGGCCGAGGTTTCCCGCACCCGCGAGGACCGGCTGCGCGAGGCCGCGCGCTCGGAGGATGAGCAGACCTTCGAAGCGGTCCATCCGGTGGTCCGCACCCACCCCGAGACCGGCCGACGCGCGCTCTTCGTCAATCCGGCCCACACCGTGCGCTTCGACGGCATGACCGAGGCCGAAAGCGCGCCGCTGCTCGACCAGCTCTTCGCGCACCAGGTGCGGCCCGAGTTCACCTGCCGCGTCCGCTGGCGCCCGGGCGCGCTGGCGATCTGGGACAACCGCCAGGTGCTGCACTTCCCGGTCAACGACTATCACGGCCACCGCCGCGTGATGCACCGCATCACCCTGGCGGGCGACGAGCCGGTCTAGGCGTCCAGCCGCCGCACCTCAATGGGCCGCCTGCCCGCCAATCGGGATTGGAATATCGTCGTCCGCTTGCCGCTCGCAGAGCGTCCACCCAGGCCTCGTAAGCAGCCCGCAACTCGGCGACGTCAAGGTCGCGATGCGCGCCGAGACCGGCTAGTGGAGCCGGGGGATGGTCGAGGCGGCGAGATGAGCGGACGGCTCGCGGGCAAGAGGTGCCTGGTGACGGCGGCGGGGCAGGGCATCGGCCGCGCGACGGCCGAGCGGTTCGCCGCCGAGGGCGCGCGGGTCATCGCCACCGACATCGACGAGGCGGCGCTGGCGACGCTGGCGGGCGTCGAGGCGCGGCGGCTCGACGTCACCGACGCGGGCGCGATCGGCCGCCTGATCGGCGGGATCGGCAACCTCGATGTCGTGTTCAACTGCGCCGGCTATGTTCACCAGGGCACGATCCTCGACTGCTCCGACGACGACTGGCGCTTCGCCTGGGACCTCAACGTCACCGCCATGTTCCACGTCTGCAAGGCGGCGCTGCCGGGGATGCTGGAGCGGAGGGCAGGCTCGATCATCAACATGTCATCGGTGGCCTCCAGCATCAAAGGCGTGCCGAACCGCTTCGCCTACGGCGCCACCAAGGCCGCGGTCATCGGCCTCACCCGCTCGATCGCCGCGGACTTCGTGGGCCAGGGCGTGCGCTGCAACGCCATCTGCCCGGGCACGGTGGCGACGCCGTCGCTTGCCGAGCGCATGGCCGCGCTGGGCGGCGACCCCGATGTGGTGATGAAGGGCTTTGTCGATCGACAGCCCATGGGGCGTCTGGGCGAGCCGCGCGAGATCGCCGAGCTCGCGGTCTACCTGGCCTCGGACGAGAGCGGCTTCACCACCGGCCAGATCCATGTGATCGACGGCGGCTGGAGCGGCTGATGGCCCAGATTCAAGGGAGAATGCGGCAGAAGGTGCTGGTGCTCTACCTGAAGAACTCGGCGCTCGATTCGCCGGTGCTGGCGTGGGCGCAGTACGACGGGACCGGCGAGACGCTGCACATGGCGGGCGACGCCGACACGCCGCCCTACGCCACGGGCCTCGCCGCGCTGAAGGACGGCTGGCGGCTCTTCCAGGCCTCGCAGCTCCTGCCGCATCCGCGCGGCGAGGAGCTCGACCTCGCCTATCTGAAGTATGAGTTCTTCTTCGAGCAGCTGTCGGAGGTGAAGCCGTGAGCGAGCCCATCCTGCTGACCTCGCCGCAGGTCGCGAGCTTCGTCGCGCGCGGCTTCCTGCGCTTCGACGCGGCGGTCCCGGCGGACATCAACGCCCAGTTCATGGCCGAGGCCGGCGACGTCGCCGAGCCGTCGCCCGGGACCAAGATCGGCGAGGTCTACGAGGCGACGCTGGCGGCGAGCCGGATCCCCGAGGTCCCGGCCGGAACGCCGCTCGCCGAAGCCTACGCGCCCGGCAGCGCCGTCGCGCGGCTGCTCGATCTGCCGCTGGTGAAGGGCGTGCTGCGCAGCCTCCTGGGCGAGGCGCCGGTGTTCGACCACCACTTCCTGCACGTGACCTTCCCGCCCAGGTTCCACGCGGCGCGGACCGCGAGAACGTCTCGCAGCACACCCACCAGGACTCGACGATCGATCCCAGCCCGCAGGCCTTCGACGTGCAGATGATGTACTACCCGCACGCGGTCACCCGACCGATGGGCGGCACCCGCTTCGTGCCCGGCACGCACTTGCGCAAGGTCAGCGAGGTGGCGCTCGGCCGCTACCAGAACATCCTCGGACAGCAGCACATGGTCTGCGAGGCCGGCACGCTGCTCTTCCTGCACCACGGCATCTGGCACGGCGGCGGCGTCAACCTCTCGGACGACACCCGCTACATGTTCAAGATCCGCATGCATGCCTCGGGCTTGCAGACGCGTGGCTGGAACCTCGCCGACCTGCCGCAGCGCAATGCGCAGCGGGCGATCTTCTTCCGCAAGTCGGCGCCGGAGAAGGGGACAGTGGAGACCATCCTGACGACGCCGGAGCCCTGGTTCGAGCAGGACACCGGCCGGCTGGAGTACGTGAACCGCATCAAGCTCTGGCGCTATCTGACCGACGATGCCAGCTACGACGCCGACTACTGGCTGACGCGCCTGGAGACCGGCGCGCCCCCAACTCACGCCTAGTGCCCCACGCTTAAGTCAAGGACCGCAATGCGCATACCCGACGCCAAGCTCGCCGAGATCTGGGACCAGGGCTTCACGATCGTCGAGGGCTTCCTCGACAAAGAGACGCTGGCCGCGGCGCAAGCCGCGCTCTGGGACGTCTACCCGACGCCGGAGGCCTATTTCGCCGATCCGGAGCCCCACCGGGAGCTGACCAAGACCCAGTTCTCCGGGATCAAGCTCTTCCCCTACGCCGACTGGGCGCTCAGCCGCCTGCCGGTCTACCCGGACCTGATCGACGCGGCCGAGCGGTTCCTCAAGACGCCCGAGGTCGACATCTACAAGATCGAGCTCTGGGCAAAGTATTCCGGCGGGACCAACTACGACCAGGCCCATCACCGCGACTACGGCAACCACACCATCGTGGTGCCGCGCGCCGACGGCCTGATGCCGCAGATGACCACCTTCCTGCTGCTCTCCGACGTCACCGAGCTCGACGGTCCGACCAAGCTCGTGCCGAAGGAGAAGACCCAGCACATCCCGCTCGGCGTCAACCGGACCAGGATGGGCGAGTACTTCGACGACGAGGTCGCCGTCACCGGCCCGGCCGGCACGCTGATGATCTACAAGACCGACACCTTCCACCGGGCGTCCGACTTCAAGGCGCCAGGCCGCGCACGCTTTGCGATGCTCACCGATCTCAAGGCGCGGGGCTGGCAATGGCAGGGCAAGCTCGCCTGGCCCAACCACGCCACCACCCAGGCCTGGAAGGACGCGATGACCAGGATGACGCCGCGCCAGCGCGACCTCTTCGGCTGGCCGCCGGCCGGCGACGCCTACTGGAACGCCCAGACCCTCGCCGACGTCCAACTGCGGTACCCGGAGATGGACCTCACGCCGTACGCCGAGGCGGCGGGGGTCGCGATGACGGCGGGATAGGTCGACCCAGGATCCTAGCCTTCGCCCTCGCGTTGGACCGGACACAACTCGCGTGGCAAGCTCTGCTGGCGCAGCAAGGAGACGCGAGATGCAACGACTGTTGGTCGCGTTGTTCGTAGTGGGGGTCTTGGGGGTCGCGGCGACACCCGCCGGGGCCGGGAAGCCCAAGTGCCAGACTGGCTATACGCCCAAGTGGACTTGCACCAAGCAAGTGCCGACGCCCCGACCGAAGGGCTTCCCCAAGAACGAACCCTGGCTGGGCGAGAAGTGCGTCGCGCACGGCTGGGTGTGCGAACCACCCATAAAGTAAGGCGATTGCTGGATCGGACTCGGTCTTCCGCACAGTAGCCGGCCGATTCGAGTCCGTTCCGCTGCTGTCGGCGCAAAGGCCGCGCTACGCCGCCCGCGCCAGCGCTCTGCCTGGCACGCGGGTGGCGCGGGCGATGTGGGCGAGCAGCGGCGGGAAGGCGGCGAAGGCGGCGACCGTGACGGCGCGGCCGGGCCAGGTCTCGGCGCGGCGCTGCAGCCAGCCGGCGAGGCCGATCGGGCGGGCGAGGTCGGCGCGTAAGCGGGCGAGGTAGCGGTCCGAGCTGGCGCCGTTCGCGGCGGCCTGTGCGGCGAGCCGGGCGCTGTGCAGCGCGATCGCCATGCCGTCGCCGGTGAACGACGGGATCACCGCGGCCTGGTCGCCGACCGGGTAGACGCCAGGCCCGGCCGAGCCGCGGCGCAGGAAGCCGAACGGCAGCCGCGCGATCGCCAGCGGGCGGGGCTCGCTGGCCTCGGCGCCCGCGAAGCGCCGCGCCAGGTGCGGCTCCGTCATCAGCCGCGCGTAGAGGTCCGGCCAGGTGCGGCCGAACGAGGCGAAGTGCGCCTCGCGGACCAGCAGGCACAGATTGGCGCGGCCGTCCTCGACCAGCTGCAGGCCCGCGTAGCCGCCGTCGAACATCACGATCTCGACCGCGCCTTCGAGCTCGCGGCGCTGGACTGGATCGAGCTCGAAGTAGGCCTTGAAGCCCACCATCCCCCAGTCGGCCTCGTCCGAACTCGCGGCCGACGCCGCGCACGTCGTGCTTGCCGCTGGCGAGGATGATCCGCTCGGCCGTCAGCGGGCCGTCGCTGGTCTCGAGGCCCTCGGCGTCCACCCGTTTCACGGAGACGCCGCGCCGCACCTCGGCGCCCAGCGTCTCGGCGTGCCGCAGCAGCGCCTCGTCGAGCCGCCGGCGCGTCAGGCCGAGCGCCGTGAACGGCAGCCGCGCCTCGGCGAGGCGCCTGCCGTTCGCCACCCGCACCCGGTCGATCGGCGGCGCGCCCAGCCCATCCAGCGCCAGCCCCGTCTCGCGCAGGTAGCCTTGCGCCTCGGCCGACAGGAACTCGCCGCAGACCTTGTCGGCCGGCCCACTGGAGCGCTCCAGCACGATCGGCCGCGCGCCAGATCTGGCCAGCAGCGCGGCGGCGTAGGCGCCTGCGAGGCCCCCGCCGACGATGACGGTGGCGCTCATCGGATGCGGCCGACGCAGATCCGGAACGGGAAGCGCCAGGCGATGTCGATCTCCTCCCGCGGCGCGCCGCTCTGCGCCAGGAGCCGCTCCCAGTCCCCTCTTGTGAACGCGCGGGTGACCGAAACGAGCCCGTCGTGCTGCACGATCGGATGCAGCAAGGTCGCGCGCGAGAGGCCCCAGTAGCCGTAGTAGGCGAGGGGATGGCGGTGCAGGTCGTTGATGAACCAGCCGCGGCGCGCGTTCGCCTCCATCCAGTCGATGAACCGCACCAGCACGTCGTCCGGCATGTGGTGCGCGACCAGCGAGCTGACCACGAAGTCGACGCCCCCCGAGTCGACGTCCCCTGGCGGTGCGTAATCGAAGACGTCGCCGGTGACGTAGCGGATGCCCCAGGCCGGATCGGTGGCGGCCTCGGCGGCCGACGCGCTCCAGGGGCTGAGGTCGACGCCGGTCAATCTGGGCTCGAGGCCGCGCCGCTTCGCCCAGCGCCAGATTGCCCGCAGCATGTCGCCCTGGCCGTAGCCGACGTCGAGCAGCGTGAAGGCGCTCCCGCGCGGCAGGTCCTTCGTCGCCCGCGCCAGCCAGCCCAGCGTGGCGGGCCTCGCGAAGGTGAGGGTGTTGGCGCGTGAGAGGTCGTTCAGGACGTCGACGAGCGTCTTCTCCGCGATGCCCGGCGCCTCCATCTGTTCCAGCTGGGTGGAGCGGGCGGCGAAGCTGGGCATGGGACGCCTGAAGCCTAGCTGAGGACCTGGAAGCGGAAGCTCTCGGCGGCGAGGCCGGGCCCGAAGGCCACCGCGAAGCCGTCGCCGCCCCGTCCGGGCGCCGGCTCGAAGCCGTCGAGGATGCGCCGCAGGATGAACATCAGCGTCGCCGACGACATGTTGCCGAAGTCGCGCAGCACGCCGCGCGACCAGCCGAGCGCCGCCGGCCCGAGCTCGAGCCCGGTCTCGACCGCGTCCAGGATCGTGCGCCCGCCGGCGTGCACCGCCATCACGTCGAAGTCGTGCGCGGTGCGTCCGCGCAGCAATCCGGTGTCCTCGTTGCGCGCCTGCTCGGCGGCCAGCGCCTGGGCGATGCGGTGCGGCACCTCGCCGGAGAGGTGCATGTCGAAGCCGTCGTCGCCGATCTTCCAGGTGATCGCGCCGGCCGAAGTCGGCGATCGTCGCGGCGCGGAAGTCGACCAGCGCCAGCCCGCGCTCCTCGGCGGTCACCAACGCCGCCGAGCAGCCGTCGCCGAAGAGGAGCATCGAGAGGATCTTCTGCAGCTCCGACACCTTCTGGAAGTGCAGCGTGCAGAGCTCGAGGTTGATCACCAGCACCCGCGCGGCCGGCTCGGAGCGCACGAAGTGGTGCGCCAGCCTGAGCGCGCTGACCGCCGCATAGCAGCCCATGAAGCCCACCACCGTGCGCTCGACGCCGGGGTTCAGCCCCAGCGCGCTGACGATGATCTGGTCGAGCCCCGGCGCGACGAAGCCGGTGCAGGAGGCGACCACCAGGTGGGTGATCCGCTCGCGCTCCGCCTCCATGTCGAGGTCGGCCAGCGCCTTCAGCGCCAGCTGCGGCGCGCAGGCCTCGAACTTGCGCATCCGCTCGCCCGTCGAGGGGAAGGCGCCCAGTGCGTAGAAGCCGTCGGTGTCGCCCAGCACCTTGCCGCCCTCGATCATCGGCTCGCAGTAGGAGAAGCGGTGCTCGATGCCGGACCGGTCGGCCATCCTCTGGAACAGCGCCTTGTCACGGCGCTCCTCCAGCGACTGCTCGATGAACATCCGGAACGCAAAGTGGACATCGTGGGGCGGGGTGGCGACTCCGATCGCGTTTACATGCGCTCTGGCCATCTGGATTCCTTCTACACCCACGCCAACTATACGCCGACCGCCGCAGCAAAGTCTGTTGCATCGCGCCGCTCAATCATTGGATGCCGCAAAGGCGCGGCCAAGTTTCCGACCGAGCACGCCCCTCAGCGCGCCGCCAGGGAAAGCGTTCCGTCCCGGCAGCGTGACTGTACGGTTCGTGCTGCTGGTCACCTGACATAAGCGCGCGGCGGCGGCAGAAGGTTACAGGCGTGCGGCCAGGCATTGCAGCTCTGCAGGGGCGGGCGGCCCGCGTGGGTTGCGCTTTGACAGGCCGCTGCAGCGCCAGCAGACTCCGGGACGAGTATCGTGGGAGTTCGTCTTGCGGGGGACGAAGGCAGGGGGCGTCAGGCAGGCCAAGCTCAACGTCTACTATGACGGCGATTGCCCGATGTGCGCCTCACTGATGTCGGGCGTGCGGCGGTCGTCGAAGGCCAGCGCTTTCGGCCTGCACGACATGCGCCGCACGCGGTCAATGCCGTTCTCCAAGGACGAGGTCGAGCGGCAGATCCACGTCACCGATGCGGCCGGAGACATGCATCGCGGCGCCGACGCCATCCTGCTGATCGCCGCGCAGTATCCGCGCCTTGCGCCGCTGACGCGGGTGGCCCGCGCGCCGCCGCTCGGGCTCGTCGCGCCGCTCGTCTACCGGTTCGTCGCCGCCAACCGCCGCTTCCTGTGGGGCCCGGGAAGCCGGCTCTACTGGCTCAAGGTCGCCGTCCTTCTGACGCTCTCGATCGAGCTGGCGATGTCGCCGCGACTGTGGATCGGGCCGCGCTCCTATCCGCTGACGCCGGTCGCCGACTGGCTGCCGGCGTTGCCGGCCGCCGTGGGCTACGCGCTCTACGCCGGTCTCTTCGTGCTGGCCGGCGCGGCGGTCGTCGCTGCCAGGCCGCAGCGCTTCCTGGGGGCGCTGGTGGCGATCCTGGCGATCTTCTGCCTGTTCGATCAGACGCGCCTGCAGGCCTGGATCTTCCAGCTCGCCTTCCTGGCGGCGACGCTGGCGCTCTGCGCCTGGCGCGGCGACGACGCCGTCGGCCGCGACCGCGCGCTGAACACGGCCCGGCTGATCATCGTCGCGACCTACGTCTATTCCGGGCTGCAGAAGATCAACCCGACCTTCATGGACAGCGACTTTGCGTGGATCGCGCAGCCCATCACCAGGCTCGTGCCGCAGGCCGCTGGCCCCGTGCACGCATTCGGCATGGCCGCGCCGTTCCTGCAGGTCGGCTTCGGGCTCGGTCTGGCGACGCGGCGCTTGCGGCGCGTCTCGCTGATCCTCGCCGTCGCCATGCACGTCTTCATCCTGGCGATGCTGGGTCCGCTCGGTCAGGACTGGAACCCGATCGTCTGGCCGTGGACGGCCGCCATGGCGGTGTTCGACCTCCTGCTGTTCGGCGGACGGCCGGACGTCACGCCCGGAGAGATCGTCTGGCCTGGGCGGCGCGCCTTTCCGGCCGCCGTGCTGCTGTTCTTCGGCGTCCTGCCGGCGCTCAGCTTCTGCAACCGATGGGACTCGGCGCTGTCGGCGGCGCTCTATTCGGGCAACCTGACCGAAGCGGTGATCTATGTGAACGACGCCGGACGCAACGCGCTGCCGGCGGCCACCCGGCGCTACCTCGTCCATACCTCGGCCGACACCAACGTGCTCAACCTGCAATACTGGGCGACCCAGGACCTGAATGTCGTTCCGTACAGCGAGACGCGCGTCTTCAAGCATATCGCGCGGGACCTCTGCTCCCAGCTGCCCGATCCGGCCGACCTCATGCTCGAGGTGCGCGAGCACCGGCTCTTCTTCAGCCAGCCGGAGACCGACTACCGCTGCTGGGAGCTCGCGCCTGGATAGCGGCATCAGGCGGGCGCGGCGGCTTCGTAGTCAGGGAGGGTCGCCTCGAGCCGGCGCATGGCCGGCAGCGCGTAGGCGACAAGGCTGAGCGCGGCGGTCGCGAGGCCGCCGATGACCAGCAGCAGCCCCATCCCCGCCCCGGCGTGCGCGCCCACCAGCCAGGCCACCGTGCGCCAGCCGGGCGAGCGCACCGCGGGCTCCGCCACCCGGTCGGTCAGCGGGCCGGCGATCAGGAAGGCGAGCGGCGTCGTCAGCGTCGCGATCTGGCCCTTCGCGGCGAAGACGCGCGCCTGCATGTCCGGTGCGACCTTGGCCTGGATGATCGAGGTGGAGGGCGTGTTCACGAAAGGCAGCATGAACATGAAGGCGAAGAACGCGGTCGCCAGCTCCGGGGTGTTGCGCGCCACGCCCGCCACGGCCAGCAGCAGCCCGGCAAGGAAGAGCGCCAGCATCACCGTGTGGATCCTGGGCCGCGTGCCGCCCCAGGCCGCCATCGCCGCCGAGCCCGCGATGAATCCGACGTCGGCCGAGGCCAGCACGATGCCGAACGCGACGGTCGAATGGGTGCGCGCCAGCGGGTAGGGCAGGATCAGCACGCCGAGGGCGCCCATCAGGAACGAGACGCTGCTCACCACCAGGCACAGGCCCAGCAGCGTCGGCCGGCGCCAGAGATAGGCGAAGTCCGTCGAAGGCCTGCCGCCAGACCGCTCTGTCCCTCGCGGCCCCTTCGGCAGTCCTGGCCGGCATCGGGATACGCACCGCCATGAGCACCAGGATGGCGAGACCGAACGTGGCGATGTCGATGAGGATCGCGCCGGCGACGCCGATCACCGCATAGAGGAGGCCGGCGATCATCGGCGCGATCGCGTTCGCGGCAGGTCCGGTCATCTGGCCGATGGCGTTGGCGCGGTCGCGATGGCTGTCGGGGACCAGCATGGCGACGGAGGCCTGAGAAGCCGGCTGTTCAAGCGTGCCGATCGCCGAGGCGATCAGCGTGAGCACATAGAGGTTCCAGAGCCGGAATGCGCCCGACGCGAAGCTCGCGAGCAAGAGGGCGCTCGTCGCCGTGAAGCCCAGGTTGGCGAGGATCATCAGCCGGCGCCGGTCGTGGCGGTCGGCGAGCGCGCCGGCGAACCCTGCGCCGACGAGCCACGGCAGCATCTGGCAGAAGGAGATGATGGCGATCGGCGTCGCGTGCGACGTCTGCGTGAAGACGGCAATGGCGACCGCGAAGAAGCTGACGTTGCTGCCGAGCTGCGACAGCGCCTGGGTCGCCACCAGAGCGTAGTAGGTGCGAAGGCCGCTCGGATTGGCCGTCTCGTCGCCGCCGAAGTCCCGGGCCGTCATCGCTCCGGCGTCGCCCGTTGCGCCCGGAGCCCGCCTCCCTTCGCCTTCGCCCGCCCGCAGGCCAGCGCGCCGTGCAACGCGACGGCCACCAGGCCGGCGAGGGCGCCCAAGCCAGCCAGACTGGCGACCTCCATCACGCCCGGCGCGAGCATGGCGGCCGTCGGCGAAGCGGGCAGTCGCTGCGTCGTCTGCGCCATGTGAAAGCCGTCGAGCGACGCCGTCAGCAAGCCGAGCGACGGAGCCGCCGTCCGCAGGCCGGAAATGAAGGCGGATGGTTGCCGGGGTGACCCGCTTCTCAGCAGCCGCCTCGCGGCTATCGCCAGCGCGACCGGCATGGAGACGCAAAGCGTGGCGAAGACCGCCTTCTGAGGCAGAGCGGCGTCGATGAAGACCGCAGCCAACTGGTTCATGCGCTCACCTTGTTCGGACCGCGCGGAAGCGCACCGAGACTACACACGTAGTTTTGACAACAAACTACGTCCGTAGTTAGGGTGTCAATCCGATGCGGATCAGCGACGCGGAAAGCCGGATCATGGACGCGCTGTGGCGGCGCGGGCCGCTGGTGGTCGAGGAGGTCATCGCCGAGACCGCGCCGGCGCAGGGCTGGAGCGACGCCACGGTGAAGGCGCTGATCGGCCGGCTGCTGAAGAAGCGCGCGCTGGAATCTGTGCGCGAGGCCGGCCGCGTGCGCTACCGGCCCCTCGTCGCCCGTGACGACTACCTCGCCGCAGAGAGCCAGGGTTTCCTCGACCGCGTCTTCGGCGGCGAGCTGGCGCCGTTCGTCAGCCACTTCGCGCAGCGCCGCAAGCTGAAGCCGGAGGACCTGGCGCGGCTGAGGGCGCTGATCGAGAAGCTCGATGACGACGGCTGAGCTCCTCGTGGCGCTGGCGCGGGCGAACCTCGCCGGCGGCGCGGCGATCCTCCTCGTGCTGGCGCTGCGGGCGCCGGCCCGCCGCGCCTTCGGCGCGCATCTCGCCTACGGGCTTTGGCTGATGGTCCCCGCCGCCGCGGCGGGCGCGCTGACGCCAGCGATCGGCTCGCCGGGCTGGGCGCCGGTTATCGCCGCTGCGGGCGACGCCGGCCGCGCCTGGCTGGCCGGGTCCGGACATGCCGGCGGCCTCGCCGCGCTGTGGCTGGCCGGCTTCGCCGCCAACGCGGCGCTGGCGCTCTGGCGGCAGTCGCGCTTCGCCGCGGCCGCGCGCGCCGGCCGCGCCGGGCCGGCGGTCGTGGGCGTCGTGAGGCCGCGGCTGGTGACGCCGGCGGATTTCTGCCAGCGCTTCTCGGCGGCCGATCGGCGGCTGATCCGCGCCCACGAGCTCGCCCACATCGACCGCCAGGACGGCCGCGTCGCCGCGCTCGCCGTCGTCGCGGTCTGGGTCTGCTGGTTCAACCCACTGGTCCACGTTGCGCTCGCCGTCTTCCGCGGCGACCAGGAGCTGGCCTGCGATGCGACCGTGATGATGCGCATGCCCAAGGCGCGGCGCGCCTACGCCGCCACGATGCTGCGCACCGAGCCGCTCGCCCGCGACGTCGTCTTCGGCTGCCCGTGGCTGGCGACGGCGCACCCGCTCGCGATACGCCTTGCGATGCTGGCCCGCCGCGCGCCCGACCCAATGCGACGCGATCTCGGCGTCGCGGCGATGTCGACGCTCGCCCTCGCCAGCTTCGCCGCCGCCTGGGCCGCCCAGCCGCCGCCTCCGACCGCGCCGGCCGGACCGACCGTGATCCTGATGGAGCTCGCCCCGGCCACCCCGCAGGAAACCGCCTGGGTCTACCGCTCGCAGCCGCCAGCACTGAAGCCGCCGCGCTGAAGGTCTGACGCATCGCTTGCGGCTCGGCCCCCCGCGGCTAAGGTGCGGCCGACCTTGCGTCGTGGAGGGACGGATGGGCGGGCTGCTGCGGGACGGCGATCGCATCTTCACCAACCTCTATGGCCATCACGATCCGGGGCTGGCGGCCGCGCGGCGGCGGGGCGCCTGGAACGGCGCCGCCGAGATGCTGGATGAGGGCCCTGAGTGGATCGCGACGCAGGTCAGGGCGTCGGGCCTGCGCGGCCGCGGCGGCGCGGGCGTGCTGACCGCCATGAAGTGGAGCCTGATGGCGCCGCCGGACGAGCGGCCGCGCTATCTCGTCGTCAACGCCGACGAGTCCGAGCCGGGCGCCTGCAAGGACCGCGACATCCTGCGCCACGATCCGCACCTCCTGGTCGAGGGCTGCCTGATCGCCGGCCGGGCGATCGGCGCCCACTGCGGCTACATCTACATCCGCGGCGAATACGTCGCCGAGCGCGCGCGGCTCGAGGCCGCCATCGCCGAGGCGCGCGAGGCTCGGTTGATCGGGCCGGACAATGTCCATGGCTGGGATTTCGAGCTCCACGTCGCCCACGGCGCGGGGGCCTACGTCTGCGGCGAGGAGACCGCGCTCCTGGAGAGCCTGGAAGGCAAGAAGGGCTATCCCCGTGTGCGCCCTCCCTATCCGGCCTTCTTCGGGCTCTACGGCTGCCCCACCGTGGTCAACAATGTCGAGACCATCGCGGTGCTCGGCGCGATCCTGCGCCGTGGCGCGGACTGGTTCTCCGGCATCGGCCGGCCGGGCAACGCGGGAACCAAGCTCTTCAGCGTCTCCGGCCACGTGAGCGCGCCCTGCAACGTCGAGGAGGCGATGTCGGTCCCGCTGAAGACGCTGCTGGAGGACCACGCCGGCGGCGTGCGCGGCGGCTGGACGAACCTGAAGGCGGTGCTGCCGGGCGGCGGCTCGACCCCGATGATCCCGGCCTGGCAGGCCGAAACCGCGCTGATGGACTTCGATTCGCTCCGTGAGCTGAAGACGGCGCTCGGATCCGGCTCGGTGATCGTCCTGGATCGGCAGACCGACCTGGTCAGGGCCATCGCCCGCCTCAGCCGCTTCTACAAGCACGAGAGCTGCGGCCAGTGCACGCCGTGCCGCGAGGGGACCGGCTGGATGTGGCGGGTGATGGAGCGGATGGCGTCCGGCGAGGCCGAGATGCGCGAGATCGACATGCTGCTCGACGTCGCCTCCGAGGTCGAAGGCCACACGATCTGCGGCCTCGGCGACTTCGCCGCCTGGCCGATCCAGGGCCTTTTCCGCCACTTCCGCCACGAGGTCGAGGCGCGCATCACCACCTACCGCGCCCGGCGGCCCCACGTGCAGGGCGCCCGTCCCGCGCCGGTGGCCTGACCAGCGGGTGGGGGGGCAGCCTTGACCGCGGCCTCCGACCTCCAACTGTCCCCGACGATCCCGGATGACCTCCTGCTGGCGGACGCCACCGATCAGCTGGCGGCTCTGAATGCCGGGCGCATCGGCGCGGTCGACCTGCTGACCGCCGCCCTGGAGCGCGTCGACCGGCTGAACCCGCGGATCAACGCCGTGGTGGCCCGCGACGTGGATCGGGCGATGGCCGACGCCCGGGCGGTCGACGCGGCGAGAGCGCGCGGCGAGGCGCTCGGCCCGCTCGCCGGACTGCCGATGACGGTGAAGGACATGTTCGACATCGAGGGTCTGCCCGCCAGCCTTGGCATGAAGTCGCTGCTCGGTCGGCCGGCCCGTGACGCGGAGGCCGTGGCGCGTGTCCGCGCGGCGGGCGCGGTTGTCTGGGGACAGACCAATGTGCCCGCCGGGTCCAGCGACCTGCAGACCTTCAACCGGCTTTACGGCGTCACGCGCAACCCGTGGAATCCTGCCCTGACACCCGGCGGCTCGTCGGGCGGATCGGCCGCCGCGCTGGCGGCCGGCTTCACCGCCCTGGAGATCGGCGCGGACATAGGCGGCTCGCTCCGCATTCCCGCGGCCTATTGCGGCGTCGCCTGCCACCGTCCGAGCTGGGGCCTGATCTCCCAGCGCGGCGTCCCGGCGCCGCCGGGATACCTGGCGGACTACGACCTCATGGTCGTCGGGCCCATGGCGCGCTCGGTGCGCGACCTGCAGCTGTTGCTGTCCGTCCTGGCCGACGTGCCGGCGGCGGCGCCCTCACCGCTGCGCGGCCAGCGGATCGGCCTTTGGCTCGACGAACCGAGCTTCCCACTCGACCCGGCCGTCCGCGCCGCGATCGCCGACTTCGCCGGCAGGTTGCAAGACGAAGGCGTCGCGGTCGAGCCCATCGCCTCGCCGCTGCCGGCCCGCGCGATGCTGTCGACCTACATGACGCTGTTGGCGGCGGTGCTCGGCGGCGCGTTGCCCCCGGCTACGCGCACGGTGTTCGACCTGTTCCGCGGACCCGCGAAGCTCGCCGAGGCCTGCGGCGCCGGTCCCCTGTCCTGGGCGCACGGCGTCCTGGGCTTGACCGCTCGCCACCACGAGTGGCTGGCCGCCAACGAGGCGCGGGCCAGGATGAAGGCCGAGGTCGCCGCCGTCTTCGAGCGAAGCGACGTCATCCTGGCGCCGGTCACGCCCACCGCCGCCGTCGCCCACAACACAAGGGGCATGCAGGCCAGCCGGCGGCTGACGACGTCGGACGGCCGCCGCATCCGCTATCTGGAGCAAGTTGACTGGATCGCACTGGCGATCCTCTGCGACCTGCCGGTGACTGTTATCCCGGTGGGTCTGACGCCCGAGGGCTTGCCGGTGGGCGCCCAAATCATCGGCGCGCCGGGCGCCGACGCGGCGACGCTGGCGACCGCTGCGGCTCTTGAGGCGGTGGCCGGCGGCTTCCGTCCGCCGCCGCTGTAGCGCCTCAGGCGTTTTGCGTTTGTTGAACCAAGGACAGGGTCAGCGATACTTCAACCCAGGCCACAGCTTGGAACCCTGAACGGTCTCGATCGTGCGGTTGGTTCCGGGATCGACGGCAGAGAAGTCGTACCAACACTTTCGATCCAGGCGACCGCCGGCGTACCAGCATGCCACGTCTCGCAGGAGAGAGACGCGTATAGCCTCAGGCATCGCGTTCCACTTCTCCGGCGCCACGAAAACCCCGAGGCTCTTGCCGTCGGGCGATACGCCAACCCTGAGCGGATAGCTGAAGGGATCGTTCAGGCGAGCGTCCGAGCGCTGGCTACAGCGCGCTGCAAGGCGACGCTCGGACGCCGTCTGCCGAGGCAGGATCTGTGCAGACGAGACCGGCGGCGCAACGACGCTCAGAATCAGCGCCATGGCGAGGACGCGTCGATGGCCGACATGCATGGGCATCTGCACCAAGGATCGTGCGAGCTCCGGTTGGCGGTTCAGGCTGGGCTAGTCGGCCCGCGCCTTCGCCACCTGGATGCTAGCCTGAAACGCGCCGCCGCTGCGCTCGGCGGTGAGCAATATGAACTCGTAGCCGAACGCGGCGCCAGGCGGGATCACGTTGTAGACAAGCTCCCTCGCGCGACCGACCGGCGTCTCGGTCGTCGCGTCCTTGTCGACACGGACAGTGATCCCTGGCCGCCGGACGCCCTCCACGATGGTCTTGAAGTCCGCTTCGACCTCGGTCGGATCAGCGGCTTGCGCCCAGACCGCGCAAGCCTGCGTTTCTCCCCAGATGGAAAGGGCGAACTTGCCGAATTGGGTCGGCACCGCCCACGCCGCCCCTCTATCGCCCGGTCCCGCGAACAATTGGAGGGGCCCCGCCGCAGTGATCTGGGCGAGATGCTTCGCGGCCGCCCACCCCCGGACGCCATCCGGGTTACCCATGTTCGGAACGCACGCCGCGACGAACAGCTTGACGAGAAAAGCAGCCCGATCATCCGCAGCCTGTGCGGGCGTGGGCAGGCAGAGCAAGAGCCCGATGGCGCCGAGAGCCCACCGGATTCGCGCCCGGCCACTGCGTACAATTCTGACCAGTCGCATCGGCTCGCCCATGCCGGCCGTGCCTACGGCGCCACTGGCGAGGTGGCCCAGTCGACCAGATCGCGGGCCCACCGCAAGCGCTTCTCTCTGGCGTGCGGCGCGGCGCAGGTGCGGGGCAACAAGGGATCTCGCAGCCAGTTGTCGCGGTCGCGCCGCATTGCTGCAGCAAGCTCTTCGGGAGGAAGTCCAGCCTTCTGGAAGAGCTGTGGCGCAACCTCCACCGCCCGCTCGCGCAGAGGCCCCCACTCCCCTGTAGACCAACCGCAGACGGCGAACAGCAGGTCGGTGCTGGCAATGCCGTTCGCCAGCACGAGCGCTCCCAACCCCGGATCGTGCTGGCCGCTGTTGTCCATGTCCCAGGGCCCGCCGGCAAGCGCTGGCGCGGCGACGCCCATGAGCACCAGAGCCGCGAAGCAGGCGACGATTGAGTTGCGCTTCATGACTCAATGATAGCGCGCTAAGGGCCGGGCTTCGTAGTGCCGATGTCGTTGCTCTAGCTCGGCGGGGGGCTGGGACCGGACCGGTAAGGCTCGGTCCGAGTTGACAACAAAATTAGTGCGTGTTCCAAGTTTGTGGGGCGCTCCAGTGAAGCGGCCCACGACCCGAGCGCGCGACAAGAGGAAGCCAGATGGACGGCGGCACGCCCCCCGATGAGTTTGTCATCGACTTCGATCCGGACGCGCTCAGGCAGAAGTACGCAACCGAGCGCGCCAAGCGCCTGCGGGACGACGGTGAGGCGCAGTACATCGAGGTCGCCGGACAGTTCGCGCACTACGCCGAGGAAGACCCGTACGCCGATCCGACCTTCACGCGGGACCCGATCAGCGAGGATCTGGAGATCGCGGTCATCGGCGGCGGTTTCTCGGGGTTGCTGGCCGGCGCACGGCTGCGCGAGGCGGGCCTGGACGACTTCCGCATCATCGAGGCCGGCGGCGACTTCGGCGGCACCTGGTACTGGAACCGCTATCCGGGCGCGCAGTGCGACATCGAGAGCTACTGCTACCTGCCGCTGTTGGAAGAGCTGAAGTACGTCCCCAAGGAGAAGTACTCCTACGTCGGCGAGATCTTCGAGCACTCGCAGCGCATCGGCCACGCTTACAAGCTCTACGACCGCGCCCTCTTCCAGACGCGGGTGAACGGCCTCGCCTGGGACGAAGGCCTCAAGCGCTGGCGTGTCCAGACCAATCGCGGCGACGACATCCGCGCCCGGTTCGTGGTCATGGCGCTCGGGCCCGCCAGCCGCGCCAAGCTGCCCGGCATTCCCGGCATCGAGGACTTCGAGGGCCACGCCTTCCACACCAACCGCTGGGACTACGCCTACACCGGCGGCGACACCAACGGCGGCCTCACCAAGCTCGGCGACAAGCGGGTGGCGATCATCGGCACCGGCGCGACGGCGATCCAGTGCGTGCCTTTCCTCGGTCGCTACGCCAAGCGTCTCTTCGTCTTCCAGCGCACGCCCTCCAGCGTGGACGTCCGGGGCAACGCGCCCACCGACTATGTATGGGCCAAGTCGCTGGCGCCCGGCTGGCAGCGGGCGCGGCGGCACAACTTCGCGGACATCATCGAGGGCCGTCCGTTCGAGACCGACCTGGTCAGCGATGGCTGGACGGACATCTTCCGTACGCTGGCGGCCGGCGCCCGCTCCGGCATCGCCGACAACCCGATGGTCGGCGCCGAGCTCGCCGACATGGTCAAGATGAACAAGGTCCGCCGGCGGGTCGACGACATGGTCGAGGACCCGGCGACCGCCGAGGCGCTGAAGCCCTGGTACCGCCAATTCTGCAAGCGGCCGACCTTCAACGACGAATACCTGCCCACCTTCAACCGGCCGAACGTCACGCTGGTCGACGTCAGCGAAGCGCAAGGCGTCGAGCGGATCACCAAGGCGGGCGTGGTGGCGAACGGCGTCGAGTATCCGGTCGACTGCATCATCTACGCCTCGGGCTTCGAGATCACGACAGGGCTACGGCGGCGGGTGGGCTTCGACATCACCGGCCGCGACGGGCTTTCGATCTACGACTACTACAAGGACGGCTTTCGCACCCTGCACGGCCACTCCAGCCGCAATTTCCCGAACTGGTTCTACATCGGGGTCGGGCAGAACGGCCTTTCGGTGAACATGACCGCCATGTTCGACGACCAGGCGCGCCACATCGCCTACATCATCAAGGAGGCCAAGGCCCGCGGCGCGATCGCCGTCGAGCCCACCGAGGAGGCCGAGGAGGCCTGGGTGAACGTCATCCGTTCGGTGGCGATCCTGAACCGCGACTTCCAGAACGCCTGCACGCCCGGCTACTACAACAACGAGGGCGGCGAGCGCTCCGGCGGCCTCAATGGCCAGACCTACACACCCGGCATCAACAGGTTCAACGCGCTCTTGGCCGAGTGGCGCGAGGCCGGCGACCTCGCGGGCCTGCAGTTGCACTTCGAGTGAGGTAGTCTGGTCGGATGGCGGACGAGATCAGGCTGGCGTCGCGCCGCGAGCGGCACAAGGATCAGCGCCGCTCGGCGATTGTCGACGCGGCCTATGACCTGCTGCGCGAGGTGGGCGCCGACGACCTCTCGGTGAAGATGATCGCCGACCGCGCCGATGTCAGCGCCGCTACGATCTACAACCTGTTCGGCGCCAAAGGCGCGGTGCTGGAGAAGGTCTACGCGCGCGACTTCGAGGTGTTCGCCGCCAGGGTCGCCGCCGCCGGCCAGATGCGCGCGCTCGACGAGATCTTCGAGGGGATCCGCATCGCCGCCGACCTCTACCGCAGCGATCCGGCCTTCTACCGCGGCATGTCGATCGGCAATCCGAGGGCCGAGCGCGAGCTGGTGATCTCCGTGCAGGCGCCCCGCCAGGCGTTCTGGCAGGCGCTGCTGGCCAGGGCCGTGAAGGAGCGCGACCTCGTTCCCGAGACCCGGATCGACCTCGTCAGCATGGCGATGATGCAGCTGGGTGGCGGCGCGTTCGGGGCCTGGGTCGCCGACCTCGCCAGCATCGACGAGATGGAGCGGCAGACCTGCTATGGCCTCGCGCGGCTGCTGCTGGGCGTCGCCCGGCCGGCCGGCCGAGCCCGGCTGCAGGCCCGCATCGCCGCGATCGAGGCGGCGCACGCGCCGGTTCCGGAGACGACCGCTATACGGAGAAAGAGCCATGGCTGATCGCGCCGCCCCGATGGCCGAGAAGACTCCGGGCATGGACCTGGTCACGCTGCCGCACCACGTGGAGTTCCTCTCCGACCGCTGGCTCGACGAAGCGCGGCGCTTCTGGCGCGAGCTGCCGGCGACGCGCAAGGCGCCGCTCGGCGGGCGGGCCTTCTCGGTCAGCGAGCGCTTCACCGAGGCGCCGGCGCACCTGAAGCTGCCCGGCGACGTCGCCAGCTGGTCGCTGCGCTTCGACGGCGATGAGGCGACGATCTCGCGCGAGTTCGATGCGGGCGCCGATCTCACGTTCGAGGGCGACTACCAGGCCGCGCTCTATCTCGCCCAGTTCGTGGGCGTCGCCGCGCCGGGCGGGGCCGAGGAGATGTGGCGCGAGGCGGCGGTGCTGTTCGGCAAGCACGCGTTCCGCATCAAAGGCGCCCTTGAGGACGCGGCGGCCGGTCGCCTCATCGCCAACTTCCACGATCACATGGCGCGCCGCACGGTGGAGAACCCCGACCTCGAGCACCGCGCGCGCAAGCTCGGCCTCGCCGGCAAGATCCGCGAGATGGAGGAGAACGGCTTCGTCGTCATCGAGCGTGCGATCTCGGCCGACTTCGCCGATCAGTTGCGCGAGCAGACGCGCGCGGCGATGGCGCCCGACCAGGTGCTGCTCGATTCCTGGCTCTACCTCGGCCGGCCGTTCGAGCGGGTCATCCTCAATCCGAAGCTGATGACGCTGATCGACGCCTCGCTCGGCCGCTGCGCGCAGGTCGCGACGCTGGGCGCGCTGCTGCGCGGCCCCGGCCCCGGCCAGATCGACATCCACACCGACTACACCGACGTGCCCGAGCCCTATCCGGAGTACGCCATGAGCGGCGTCGCGGTCTGGTCGCTGGAGGACTGGACGGTGGCGTCCGGCCCGACCTGGATCGTGCCGAAGAGCCACCGCCACCGCCGCGCGCCGCGACCGGGCGAGGGGCTGGACGACGGCGTGCCGATCGAGATGCCGAAGGGCTCGGCGGTGTTCTTCACGCAAGGCGTCTGGCACTGGCAGGGCCCGCGCACCGAGCCCGGCGAGCGGGTGACGCTGCACCCGCACTTCAATCGCAACTTCCTGCGCTCGATCGACCCGAAGCGGCCGGACGTCTCGCTGATCGCCCGCAATCCGCCCAGGCTCGGCGAGATGCTCGGCCTCGACGACGGCTTCGACAAGCTCACCGCGGCCGGCGGGCGCGACTACCTCAGGCTCGAGCACACCCGCCAGCTGCACGCCTTCACGCGCCGCAGGCTGAAGGAGATTCTGCGCCCGCCCCAGAACTCTGACGCTGCCGCGGCGGCCTGAAGGAGACGCACAGATGGCGACCGACCTGAAGGGCCTGACGGCCGTGGTGACCGGCGGCGGCGCCGGCATCGGCCAGGCGATGTGCCTGGCCTGGGCCGACGCCGGCATGAACGTTGTCGTGGCCGACGTGGTCGCCGAGCGCGCCGAGGAGACGGCGCGGCTGGTCGAGGCCAAGGGGGGGCGCGCGCTCGCCGTCGCCTGCGACGTGGGCGACCCGAAGTCGGTCGAAGCGCTCGCCGACGCGGCCTGGCAGGCGTTCGGCCAGGTCAACCTGCTCTGCAACAACGCCGGCGTCGTGCAGTTCGGCCCGGTGACGCTGGCGCCGCAGGACGACTGGGACTGGCTGTTCCGGGTCAACCTATGGGGCGTGGTCAACGTGATCCGCGCCTTCGTCCCGCGGATGCGAGCGCAGGGCGAGGGCTTGCGCCACATCGTCAACACCGCCTCGCTGTCGGGGATCTTCGCCGTGCCGGGCCTCGGGGTCTACACCGCGTCGAAGTACGCCGTCGTGGGGATCAGCGAGACCCTGCGCGACGAGCTGAAGAAGGACGGCATCGGCGTCTCGGTGCTCTGTCCCGGGCCGACGCCGAGCCGCATCAACGAGACCGCGCGCACCACCGTCGAGCCCGGCCGTCGGCCGCTCGACGAAGTCGGGGGCCAGTTCAGATTTGACGAGACCCGCTCCGCCGCGGACGTCGCCGCCAGCGTCAAGGCGGGGGTGCTGGCGGGCCGGCTCTACATCTTCAGCCATCCGAGCGGCCGCCGCGCCGCCGAGCGCCGGTTCAAGGAGATGCTGGCGGACTTCGAGGCCGTGTCGTGAGCGAAGCCGCGATCATCGGCGACCGCAAGACCCTCGCCGAGCTGCCGCCGCGCGACTGGCAGGCGGCGGCCGCCGACCTGGAGCGTGACGGCGTCGTCATGCTGAAGGGCGCGCTGACGCCGGACGCCTTCGCCAAGGTGGAGGCGGCGGTCGAATGGAGCCTCGCGCACCCGTCGCCGACGGCGGTGCGCTTCTATCCCGGCGAGACGGCGACCTTCTTCGAGGATCGCGGCCGCAGCCACGCCGGCCTGGTCCGCGAGGTCGGGCTCGACACGATGCTGGGCGCGCTCTGGAACGTCGAGCGCATGTGGTACCTGGGCGAGCAGCTCTTCCTGAAGGAAGGCGGCTCGGCGCGCCGCACGCCCTGGCATCAGGACACCTCGTACCTTCGGATGATGGGCTCGCAGCTGGTCGCCTGCTGGATCAGCCTCGACGCGCTGCCGAAGGAGCACTGCCTGGAGTTCGTGCGCGGCTCGCACAAGGGCGTGCTCTTCAACGGGTCGGCCTTCGCGGCCCACGACGATACAGCGCCGCTCTACAAGCACTCGAGGCTGCCGCGGTTGCCCGACATCCAGGCCGATCGCGCCGCGTTCGATATCGCCTCCTGGGACGTCGAGCCCGGCGACATCATCGTCTTCCACCTTGGAACCCTGCACGGCGGCGCCGGCACGTCGCCGGACCTCCGCCGTCGCACCGTCTCGCTGCGATTCCTGGGTCCCGACGTCGTCTTCGACGGCCGCCCGCGCGACGAGGTCGGCGCCCAGGAGGGCAACGACGCGGCGCTCGCCAGCGTCTACGCTGGCCTGCAACACGGCGACCCGTTCCCGAAAGCGCACCTGACGGTGCTCTAGCCGAAGCGGATCTGCCGCGCTTCGGGATCTAATGTCTGAGGGGCGACGGCGTGGCGCGCCGTCGCCCCTCGCTCATCGGCGAGCCGCCCCGAGGCGACCCTCAGAGTGAGATCAGCCCTGACTAACCGACCGCCTCGGCGGGGCTGACGACCTGGAATTCCGTCTTCGCGCCGCCCGCGACGCCTTCTCTCACCGTGAACGCGTAGTTGCTCCAGTAGATCGCCGTGATGTCGGGCGAGTCGCTGTTATAAGAGACGGTGTGCCATGAGCGCCGCCGCGCGTATATGCGCAGATAGTAGACGTCGTTGGTCTTGTCCCGGAACGCCAGATACATGGAGCCGCTGAAGATCCCGTCGGGCCCCTGCGCGTCGACACGGATCTGATACTTGTAGAATCCGGCGTTATCGATGACTGAGATCTGGAAGACCTTTGCGTCGTCATTCGCGATGACGCAGTTGTTCGGTGGGGCGCCGTTCACCGCCGCCGACTGACCTGGCTTCATCCCGGCGGTGGAGGTCGCCGTGTAGTAGCCGTCTTTGCATTCGCCGCACTGGCCCTTGAAGTCCACGGTGTCACTCATGGTAGAATCTCCTGGGGCTCTACAATAGAGAGAGCAAGACTCGCATAGCGCGTATTCTCACACACCGATAGAGGGAAATATGGTTGACGGCCAAGGCAGGTTCGCGCCTCCCGAGGCCCGGCTGACGGCGCTGTGAATTTCCTCACCCGCAGGGGAGGAGGGCGGCCTACCTACCCAGTTCGGCAAGCAGGGCGTCGTCTCGCGAGAAGTCGAACTCGTATCTCCCGCGGCCTTCGCGCAGGTACCACTCGTAGCTGTCGCGGTAGCCGTCCTCGATGCCGAACTCGGGCCGCCAGTCGATGTCCGCGAGCGCCCTTTCGATCGAGAGGATCGCCGTTCCGCCGGTCCCCTCGCCCCAGTGCAGCAGCGGCGGGGTCTGCCGCCGCGCGATCTGCATCGGGACCTCGACAATTTCGGCCGTCTTGCCCATCGCGCGGGCGATGAGGTGGATGACGCCGACGATCGTCGTCACCTCGGCGCTGGTGACGTTGTAGGCCTCGCCCTTCACCTTCTCGTTGCCGACCAGCGCCGCCATCAGCCGCGCCACGTCCTTCGTGTGCACCAGCGACAGCGCGGCGAAGCCCTCGGCCGGGATCAGGATCGGCCGCCCGGCCTCGATGCGGGCGAAGAGCGCCGGATCGCGCGCCGCGACGGCGCTGCGCGGCCCCAGCGTGTGGCCGACCCGCAGCACGGTCACCGGCAGACCCTCCGATCGCCAGAGGTCGAACAGATGGTCCTCGCACTGCACCTTGCCGACGCCGTAGGCGGCGCGCGGGTCGGGATTGTCGGGCGCGTGGCGGCGCGAGGTCTCGCGCAGCGGCTGCACGTAGCTGCGCCGATAGACCGCCTGCGAGCTGGTGAAGACGTAGTGCTGCACCCGGCCAGCGAAGAGCTCGATCAGCGGCGCCATGTCGGCCGGGCGGTAGGCGGTGTGGTCGTAGATCACGTCGAAGGCGTCGCGGTGAGGCGCCAGCGCGGCGGCGAGCGCGCCGGCTTGCGTGCGGTCGCAGTGGATGCGCCGGGCGCCGTCCGGCAACGGCGCCTCGTGGCTGTTCACCACCGTCACCTCGTGGCCGCGCCGGGCCAGCTCGAACACCAGGTCGAGCCCGATGTAGCGATTGCCTCCCGTGACCAGCGCCCGCATCGCCGTCCTCCCGTCTCTCCGTACCACGAGCGGCGCTTTAGCGGAGGCCGGCGATCGCTGTCGCGGCGCTCAGCGCCCTGACGACGTTGCGTGATGTCGACGGTGGGTGTGCTGCGGGGGCGACTTTGCCGCCGGCGGCGCCGCGGCTGGATCGGCGGTCGGGGGTTGAGTCTCGGCCGCCTGGTCAGCGTCCCCGGCCTGCACCGGGTCGAAGTGCGCCGGATCGCCGTCGGGCGGATCGGAGGCCGCCGGGCCCGCGGCCGGCTCCGCGGCCGCCTGATCGGCGTGGTCGTCAGCGGCGCTCGCCTGGGTCGTCGCGGCGAAGGCCGGGAACACCTCCTCGACCGGCCGGCTGTCCGGGAGGACGTAGACGATGGCGCTGCCGCCCGCGAACGCCGTCAGCACCACGGTCTCGTAGAAGCGCGCCGGCACGTTGATGCAGCCGAAGCTGATCCGGTGATCCTCCGGCGCCGACGACTTGATGCGCTTGAGGCGATGCTCCTGGGGGTTCGTGGTGACCACCGGGTGCAGCGAGATCGCATCGGCGTAGTCGACCCAGAACACCGTCTTGCCCCCGGTGGCCGGTCCGAAGCCGGCCACGAAGCGCCCGGCGGGCGTGGTGCGCTCGTCCGGGCTGATGGCCGCAAGCGCCTTGTCGCCGACCCCGGCGGCGGAGTCGTCGCCGGTCGCCAGGCCGACCAGCACGGGCGCCGCGCCCACGAGGCGCCCGTCGGCGTCGAACACGAAGATCCGCGCCGCCACCTTGTCGATGATGGCGAATGGCCGCTCGTCGTTGTCCCCGGCGCGCGTGACCCACGCGGCCAGCTGCGCCGCTACGCCCGACGGGGCCTGGTCGGCTGGGACCGGATGGGTGGGCGGCCGACCGGACGCGGCGTGATGGCGCGGCCGACCGACGGTCGCCACGTCCACGCCCAAAGCGCTCGCGTCGACGGGAGACTCCAGCGAGACTCCCTTGTCGTCGGCCTTGGCGCCCGTGACCGGAGGCCCGTCGGCGGGCTGAACCTCGCCGTCCGGCGGCTCGGCTGTTTCGGCTCGGTTGCCCCAGCGCGTGTCGCCAGCCTGCGCCGCGTCCGTCTGCGCATCGTCGCCCTTCTGCGCTCCGACATCCGGTGGGAGCGCGGCTGAGGCGGGAGCATCCTGGGCGAGCGCAGGCAGTTGCGCCGGCGCGGCGAGCGCCAGCGCCAGCGCCAGGCTCGCCATTCGCCGGACGCCGTGGATGGTCGAACCGGACGACACGCCGGGAATCACGAAGCTCCCTCACCCGCTGCGAGGCTGGGAAACTTCGCAACCTTTATGTCAGTTCCGCGGCGGCTTGGCGGCGAGGCGCTGATCGATGGCGTCCACCCGCCCGGTCAACGCGTCGAGCCGCTGGTTGGCCTGCGTCGCGGAGGCCTGAGCGGCCTGCGCGGCGGAGTTCGCGGCTTGCGCAGCCTGCATCGCCGAATCCGCCTTCGCTTCCACGCCGTCGATGCGCGTGTTCACGACGGCGATGTGCTGGTTGACGTAATCCTCGGTTGCGCAGGCGCTGAGGCCCAGGCCGGCGACGATCACCGCCGCGGCGACCCGCAGGCCAGCGAGGCGAATCTTCTCTTCGAACATCTTGCTTACCCTCATACGACCCGCGCCTTTGCCTTGCGCGGAGGCGGCGCGGGCAAGTAGTGCAAGCTCGCGCTTTCACACCAACTAGGTGAATCCCTCAGTAGTTCCGCTTGCACCGCCCCACGTGCGGCCGGCTCACGCAGGTCGGCTCAGCGATGGGGACCGGATAGCGGGCGCGACGGGGCTCGCTTAGGCCAGCGCGTTCAAGCGGTTGAGGTTGCCGAAGCGATCCGGGTCGAGGTCGCGGCCGGCCAGCGCCGGGTGGTCGGGGCCGTAGCGATGGGCGCGGTAGATGCTCACCGTCGGATTGCCCTCGTCGTCATTGTTCACGAACGGATTGATCCACTCCCACACCACCTCGCGGCTGCGGGTGACCTCGAAGAGCCGCCCGCTGGTGCCTTCGCAGACGAGGAGGTTGCCGCTCTCCATCCGCGAGGCGCCCGAGATGTGGCCGCTGAAGAACTGGTTCCGTGGCGCGCCCTCGAAGGTCCAGACGATCTCGCCGCTCTTCGGATCGACCTCGATCACCCGCGAGGCGGCGCGGCGGTTGTCGAAGACGAGGATGTTGCCGTTCGGAAGCCAGGTCGGGTTGTGCTGGCCCCAGGTCTTGTCGAACTTGAAGCTGAGCGCGCCGGTCGCCCCGTCGATCACGCCGACCCGATGGCAGCTGCGGGCCGAGAAGACGATGTCGCCCTGCTCGTTCACGTCGATGCCGTTGATGTGCGTCCACTCCCAGCGGCGATCGTAGGGATCGATCGGATCCTTGACGGGATCGAGCAGCTGCCAGGTGTGGATGCGCCGCACCTCCTGCTTGTCGGGGTTGATCTCCACCAGGTCGTCCCCGACCAGGCGCGGCAGCTTCTCCCGCGGCTTCTTCAGGCCGCCGCGCACCTTGCGGTGCAGATCCTCCGGCAGCTCCACCCATTCCGGCACGATCGTGTTGCCGTTGGGCAGCCGGCAGAAGTCGTGGTGCTGGGCGCGGTTGACGTACTCCCAGACGATATTGCCGTCCCAGTCCACCTCGACCAGCGTGGTGTGGTAGCCGCCGAAGCGGGTGATGTGCTGCTCGAACGGCGGCGGCGGCTTGGTCGGCTCGTCCGGCGGCGGCTTGGGCAGGTTCACGTCCGCCCCGGTCATCAAGAGGTTGCCGTTCGCGAGCAGCCGCCCGTAGCCCGGCTTGATGTGGGCGAAGGTCCAGCGGTGGACGACGCAGCCCTCGATGTCGATCAGGTAGGCGCTCGCATCGCCGTGCGGCGTGAGCAGGGTGTAGCCCTTGGTCGACCGGCCGGGTCGATGAAACGTCAATCCCGTGGGTCGGTTGACGGACCAGCCCATCGAACGCTCCTGGATGAGAATCGCGGGCTAGCCGCGGCGGCATGAGGCGCCGCTCGTAGCGTGCGCGGCCGGTCAAGGCAAAGCTCCAAAGGCTGCTGGACGTTGGCGGAATCGACCACCGGGCTCGTCTCGACTATTCCAAGGCCCGCAGCGGGCGCGGCCAGCAGGGGGTGCGATGATCGACTTGACCGACGAGCTCCGGCGGGAGCTGCAAACCCTCGACACGCCCACGGTGTGCAACGCCCTCGAAGCGCTGGCGCCGGCCCGCCGTGGATACGGATTCACCACCGAGCCGCTGTTCTGCGCGCGGCCCGGCCTGCCGCCGTTGGTTGGTCTGGCCCGGACCGCCGCGATCCGCAGCGCGCATCCGACCGACCTGGAGGGCTCGGCGGCGCGCGAACTTTCCGACGCCTACTACGCCTACATCGACGCGGGCCCCAAGCCGAGCATCGTCGTGATCCACGACATGGACGAGCGGCGCGGCTACGGCGCCTTCTGGGGCGAGGTGAACAGCGCCATCCACAAGGGCCTGGGTTGCGATGGCCTGATCACCGACGGCGGCGTGCGCGACATCCCCGATCTTGCCGAGGGCTTCCAGGTGCTGGCCAGCCGCGTGATCCCCTCGCACGCCTTCGTCCACGTCGTCGACTTCGGGCGGCCCGTCGACGTGGCGGGCATGCGGGTCCGCGACGGCGACCTGATCCATGCCGACCAGCACGGGGCGGTTGTCATCCCGCATGACGTGGCCGCGCGGGTCAAGCAGACGGCGAGCCTGCTGCAGGCCCGCGAGCGGGTGATCATCGAGGCCGCCCGCGCGCCGGGCTTCAACGTCGAAAAGCTGCGCGCCGCGCAGGGCAGGGCGTCAGAGATCCACTAGCTCACCACGTTGCGGGGCGCGCCTTGCAGGAAGGCGGCCAGGTTGTCGGCGGCGATCTGGATCAGCCGCCGCCGGGCTTCGATGGCGTGCCAGGCGACGTGGGGCGTGACGAGGCAGTTGGGCGCCGCCAGCAGCGGGTTGTCCGGCGCCGGCGGCTCGGTCTCCAGCACGTCGAGCGCGGCGCCTGCAATGACGCCGTCACGCAGCGCGGCCGCCAGCGCGGCTTCATCGATCAGCGGGCCACGACTGGTGTTGATGAGCAGGGCCGAGCGTTTCATCCGCGCCAGGCGAGACGCGTCGATCAGATGATGGGTCGCCTCGGTCAGCGGACAATGCAGCGACACCACGTCCGCGGTCTCGATGAGCGTCTCCAGACTGACCGGCGACACCGCGACGCCGCCCAGCCGGTCGGGCGGCGGGAAGGCGGGATCGCAGGCGACGACGCGCATGCCGAGCGCCGCCGCGATGCGCGCCAGCTCGGTCCCGATTGCGCCCAGACCCACGAGCCCCAGCGTGCGCCCGGTCAGCTCGAAGACGGGCCGCAGCGGCAGGCACCAGTCCGGGCTGCGCGACCATTCGCCGGCGCGCACGGCGTTCGCATGAAATGTCAGGCCGCGCGCCAGGTCGAGCATCATCGCCGCCGCGTGCTGCGCCACCGACACCGAAGCGTAGGCCGGGGCGTTGGTGACCGTGATCCCGCGCGCCCTGGCCGTCGCAAGATCGACGGTGTTGTAGCCGGTGGCGAGCACGCCGACGTAGCGAAGCTTGGGCAGCGCCCTGAGGATCTCTCCGGTCAGCGGCGCCTTGTTCAGAAGCACATGCGGCGCGTCGCCGACGCGCTGGGCGACGAGCGTTTCGGGGGTGCGGTCGAAGACGTCGAGCTCGCCGAGCGCAGCGAGCGGCGACCAGTCGAGGTCGCCAGGGTTGGTCGTGTAGCCGTCGAGCACGACGATGCGGTCGTTCATGGCCGTAGTGACCCTCGCGTCACGGCAGCAGCCGGCCCTCTGCGTCGCGCTTTTCCGGGCCGTTGACGCGGGCCCGGCCGTCGCCGAACGGGCCGTCACGATCCTGCAGGGCCTTGCGAAGGCCTTCCTCGCGGGCCTGCTGGAAGAAGCCGCGCGCCGCCGCGGCCTGGTGGCCGCGCGCGTCGTTCTCCACCGCCAGCCGCTGCAGCGTGCGCGCCCCCATCAGCTCCAGCCCGAGGTTGATGATCCGCTTGTTGACCGTCAGCACGTCCGGGTCGATCAGCGCCAGCCGGTCGGCCAGACCCTCGACCTCGGCCTCCAGGTCGGCCTCCGGCACCGCCTTCATGACGAGGCCGAGCTGCTGGGCCTCCGCGCCGGTGATGGAATCGCCGGTCAGCTGCAGCCGCTTCGCCCACTGGGGTCCCACGTTGTAGAGCCACATGTTGTTCGGCAGCGCGCCCATCGAGCGCCCGGCCGGAAAGCCGATCGTCGCGGTGTCGGCGGCGATCACCATGTCGCAGAGCAGCGCCACGTCGGTGCCGCCGGCCAGGCAGTAGCCGTGCACCTGCGCGATGCTGGGCTTGTGCGCATCGAAGAGCGCCATCCTGAGGCGCTGCGAGCGCTCCATCTGCCAGATGTCGTCGTCGATGGAAGCGCCCCCACGATAACGGTTGGCCTCGCGATCCTCGACGCTGGAGGCCGGGACCGGCCGGTTGCCGCCGCCGGCCAGGTCGTAGCCGGCCGAGAAGGCGCGGCCGGCCCCCTTGACGATGATTGAGTGCACGTCGCGGTCGTTGTCCGCCTCCCAGACCGCGTCGGAGAGCTCGGTCAGCAGCGCCAGCGACAGCGCGTTCAGCCGCTCCGGCCGGTTCAGCGTGATCCGCGCCCGCCCGCGCTCCTTCTCGTAGATGATGCTCTCGAAGCCGCTCATGCTCGCCTCTCCGCGTCTGACCCTGCTTCCCCGCGCCGAGCCTAGCGACAACCGGCGGCGCGCGTCACCAGCATGAGTAGCCGCCGTCGACCAGCACGATCGAGCCGGTCATCAGGCTGGCGGCGTCGGAGGCCAGGAACAGGATGGCGGCGGCCACCTCCTCGGGCTCGCCGAGCCGGCCCATCGGCGTGCCGTCGATCCAGCGGCGGTACATCTCCGAAGACTGGTCCGCGAAGGCGTTCAGCGGCGTTGCGATGTAGGTCGGCGCGACTGCGTTCACCCGCACGCCGCGCGGCGCCCACTCGGCGGCGAGCGACCGGGTCAGATGATGCAGGGCGGCTTTCGAGGCGTTGTAGTGGCTCTGACCCTGCGGCCGGTTGACGATGAACCCCGACATCGAGCCGACGTTGACGATCGCGCCCGAGCCTTGCGCCAGCATTCGCCGGCCGAACGCCCGGGCGCACCAGAAGGCGCCGTTGAGGTTCACGTCGAGCACGTTCAGCCAGCGTTCGTCCTCCATGTCCTCGGCGGCGATCTCGCTGCGGGCGATGCCGGCGTTGTTGACCAGGATGTCGAACTCGTCCCTCGCGCGCCGCCAGCGCCTCGGCCGCGGCGTCCACCGCGGCGGAATCGGTCACCTCGACCACCGCGATGGCGACCTGGTAGCCCTTTGCCGCCAGCGCCGTCTTGGCCGCTTCCAGCTCGGCTGCATCGCGGTCCCAGATCGTGACGCGGGCGCCGGCTTCCGCCAGCGCCTCCACCGTGCAGAGCCCGATCCCGCGCGCCCCGCCGGTGACGACGGCCACGCGGCCGGGCAGCTTGAAGCGCTCGAGGTACATGTGGCGCGCAGGTCCTTTGCGGCGGCTCCAGGTATCCGCGGACAGGCTTAAGGCCAATCGCTAGACGCGCGAATAGAGCCCGCCGTCATTGACCTCTCCGCCAACCCGCCCGACGGTCGGACCATGACAGTGCTCGTGCTCGGCGCCGCGGGGTTCATCGGTCCGCATGTCGTCGCCGCGCTGGCGGCGCCCGGCCACGAAGTGATCGGTGCGAGCCGCAGCGGGCGCGGGCCGCACGGGGTCGCGATCGACCGGCGCGACCCGGCCGCCGTTCGGTCGCTGGTTCGGGAGCGGGGCGTCACGGCGGTCATCGACCTGCTCGCCTATACCGAGGCCGACACCGCGCCCCTGCTCGGCGCGCTCGATGGCGAGGTCGGCCGCTGGGTGATGGCGAGCTCCTGCGATGTCTACCGCAACTACGAGGGCCTGCACCGCAAGTCCGCGCCTGACCCGATCACCGCGCCGCTGGACGAAGCCTCGCCCCTGCGCGCCACCCGCCATCCCTACCGCGCCGAGCCTCGCCGTCCGGCGGGCGCGGCGGACGCCTGGATGGACGACTACGACAAGATCCCGCTGGAGGCGGCGCTGGTGGCGCGGCCGGGCCTGGGCGGCGTCGTCCTGCGCCTGCCGATGGTGTTCGGCCCGGGTGACCGCCAGCGGCGCTTCCGGTGGATCGTGCGCCCGATGCTCGCCGGCGAGCCGCGCCTAACCGCCGATCCGGCGTGGCTGCGCTGGCGGACCACCTACGGCTACGTCGAGGACGTGGCGCAGGGGCTGGCGACCGCGGCGACCCATCCGGCGGCCGCGGGGCGGATCTTCAACATCGGCCGTGGCGATGTCGGCGACCACCGCGACTGGATCGATCGCTTCGCCGCGGCGCTCGACTGGCAGGGTCAGGTGGCCGAGGCCCGGGCCGGGCCCGACAGTCCGCTCGCCGCGCTCGACCTCAGCTATCCGCTGATCATCGACACGCGCGCCTTCCGCGAAGCCTGCGGCTGGCGCGAGCCCACCGACTTCGAGGACGTCCTCCTGCGCACGGCCGACGACGAGCGTCGCCGCGGCTGAGCCCGGCGCCTTACGCAGTCTACGGATAGCCGGTGTGCGGCGCGTCGACGTCTGCCGTCAGTATGCGTCCCTTCACCGGCGTCTCGCCCGGCGCCGTCCAGGGGGCGGTCAGCATGAAGAGGGTCCGGCCGTCATCGCCGCCCAGCATGCAGGCGAAGCAGGGCTGGGTGGTGTCGATCACGTCCAGCACCTCGCCGCCCTCGGCGACGCGCACGCAGTCGGTCCCGCCGGGGTTGGCGAACCAGACCGCGCCTTCCGCGTCGAGGCAGATGCCGTCGGGAAGGCGCTCGCCAAGCTCGGCCCAGGTGCGCCGGTTCGAGAGCGCGCCGCCTTCGCCGACGTCGAACGCGGTCAGCCGGCGCGCCAGCGTCTCGGCGACGATCAGCGCCCGGCCGTCCGGCGTCACCGCCGAGCCGTTCGGGAAATGCATGGCGTCGGCCGCCAGCGCCACGGCGCCGTCCGGCTGCACGCAGGCGAGCTTCGCGGTCGGATGGTCCTCGACCACGCTCGGCAGGCCGCGTTTCTCCATCTCGCCGTTGAAGTCGAAGCCGAACTCGCCGACCCAGGCCCGGCCTTCCCGGTCCACCACCATGTCGTTCCAGAGCCAGGTCGAGAGGTGGGCGAGGTCGGCGTGGACGCTGACGCGCCCGTCGGCGCCGACGCGACGCACCTGCCGGTGCTCCATCGCGACGTAGAGCAGGTCCCCGTTCGGCGCCCAGCCGAGCCCAGACGGCCGGCCGTCGCCAACGGCGACCTCGGTGCGCAAGGTCCCGTCCGGCGCGATCGATCGCACCGCCAGCTCGGCCCAGTCGCCGAACCACAGCCGCCCGTCACGCCAGCGCGGCCCCTCGCCGAACCAGATCTCGTCCGTCAGCACCCGCGCCGTGCGCGCCATCGGTGTCTCCTCGCTCCCGAAGGGAGGTGGGCCTGCGCGAAAGCCGTCAGTCAAGCCGCCCTAACATCCTTCCCCTGTGGGGGAGGAGAGTGCCCGTTGCCCACCGCCGCCCGCGGGTCCAGAGTCGCGGCCGTCTTTCGCAGTGCGAGGAGCGGCCATGAACAAGCCCGTCAGCGCCTTCGTCGCCGACTACGGCGCCGAGGAGGCCGCGTTCCGGGCCTACTGCGCCGAGGGCGAGGCGCGGGCGATGGCGCTCGGCAACCGCGGGCCGATCCGCTTCACCGAGAGCGGCGAGCTCGCGCCTGAGATCCGCGAGGCCTACAGCCGCTGCGGCTTCTACGTCTTCACCGGCGTGCTGCAGCCCGACGAGCTCGCCGACATCGAGGCGGACTTCCTCGATATCCAGTCGCGCCTGCCGGTGCGGCGCGGCGCCGAGGTCGACGCGGCCGGGCGCCCGGCGCTTGGGCTTGGCCACGCGGGGCTGAACCTGGTCTGGGCCAAGCCGCTCAGCGACCCGGTCGGCGGCACCAAGGCCGCGCACGGCCGCTACCCGGTGAAGATGTTCGAGCCGCCGAAGCCGCAGAACGCGCCGGACGAGGTGGTCTACCTGGTGCTGGGCTCGCTGCAGTTTTCCGAGGCTTCCTTGCGCGTCTACGGCCATCCGCAGCTGCTGGCGGTGGCGGCGGCGATCAACGGGCCGGATTTCGTGCCATTCAACGAGGCGCTCTGGATGAAGGGGCCGGGCCTCGGCGCCTCGGTCGCCTGGCACCAGGACGGCTGGACCCACTGGGACAGCCCCGACCTCGACGAGGGCTCGCACGGCTTCAACTTCATGGGCCAGCTCTACGGCTGCAGCCCGGCCAACGGGCTGTGGGTGGTCCCGGGGTCGCACCGGATGGGCAAGGTCGACATCGCCGCGATGGTCGCCGAGGCGGGGACCGAACGGCTGCCGCAGGCCGTGCCGCTGGTCTGCGAGCCGGGCGACGTCGCCATCACCAACCGCCAGGCGGTGCACGGCTCGTTCGCCAACACCAGCGCCGACTGGCGCGTGACGGTGAACTTCGGCTTCCACCGCCGCCGCTCGGTGCTGGGCGTCGCCGGCGGCGGCGTCCACAACGCGCCGGCGACCTACGACGCCGCGCGGATCGCCGAGCGCGCCCGCGTCATCGGCTGGGCGATCGACGCCCGCCGCCAGCGCTTCCCGGCCGAGACCCCGTTCGCCTACGCCCCGCACGCCGGCCGAGACCTGGCGCTGGGACGACCCGGCCCGCGCCGCCATCAAGGACTACAACCTGCTCGACCTGGGGATCTGAGGCGCGCGCCTCTATACGTCCCATATTCCGCTCTTCCCCGCGAAAGCGGGGACCCAGGCTTTTTCTGACAGCCAGCTCGAGAAGATTGGCCACGGAAAACACGGAAAACACGGAAGGGAGCAATCGCCGTCCCGCTTCCTTTCCGTGCTTTCCGTGTTTTCCGTGGTTCAAAAACCTGGGTCCCCGCTTTCGCGGGGAAGAGGCGGAGGCGGGGGGCGGGTGACAGCGCCGGCCTGTTGAGCGATTGAGGGCGCACGCAGCGGAAGGAAGCGGCCATGTCGAAGACCATCGTCGTCGTGGGCTACGGCCCGGGCGTCTCCAACGCCGTCGCCGAGAAGTTCGGCGCCGAGGGCTTCGCCGTCGCGCTGGTGGCGCGCCGCGCGGACCGGCTGGCGGCGGGCGTCGAGGCGCTGAAGGCCAAGGGCGTCGACGCCGCCGCCATCGCGGCCGACGCCAGCGACCCGGCCGCCATCGCCCGGGCGATCGGCGAGGCGCGCGGCGCGCTCGGCCCGATCACCGCGATCCACTGGAACGCCTACGGCGGCGGCGAGGCGGGCGACCTCATCACGGCCGAGCCCGCCGCCGTGCGCGCCGCTTTCGACGTGGCCATCGTCGGCCTGCTGGCGGCCGTCCAGGCGGCGCTGCCGGACCTGAAGGCCGCCGGCGACGGCGCCGTGCTCGTCACCAACGGCGCGTTCGGCGAGCTCAATCCGCAGATCGACGCGCTGGCGGTGAACCTGAAGAGCATGGGCCTGGCCATGGCCAACGCCGCCAAGCATAAGCTGGTCGGGATGCTCGCGGCGCGGCTGAAGGACGATGGCGTCTACGTCGGCGAGGTGATGATCGCCGGCGCGGTCAGGGGCACGGGCTTCGACAGCGGCGGTCCCGCGATCGATCCCGCCCGCATCGCCGGCGAGTTCTGGCGCCTCTGCCAGGGCCGCGGCGAGAATTACGCGCGGGTCAGCTGACCGCCGCCGGTCGCGCCACAGCCGGTTTGCAGATCGCCGGCAATGGCGCCATCGTTGACGTCGCGACAAGGACAACGGGAGAAACGCCGCAATGCCCTATGCTTCCGGCCGCGTCATCCACGACGCCGACAGCCACGTCATGGAGCCGGCCGACTGGCTGGTCCCCTACGCCGACGAGCCGTTCCGCGAGCGCCTCCTGCGCCAGGAGCCGGCCGCGTCGGCGAACGCCAAGCCGCCGCCGGAGAAGGTGATCGAGGGCCTGATCGCCGGGCCGAAGGGCCGCTTCGCCTACGGCGCCCGCGACACCGCCGAGCGCCGACGCGCGCTCGACGAGCTCGGCTTCGCGAGCCAGCTGGTCTTCCCGACCTCCGGCCTGCGGCCCTTCCGCACCAGCTCGAACCGCGATGTGGTCTACGCCGGCGCGCGGGCCGCGAACCGGGCGATGGCGGCGTTCTGCGCCGACCCGCGGCTGCTCGGCGTCGCCTACGTGCCGCTCGACGATCCGGGCCGCGCGCTCGAGGAGGCGCAGGAGGCGATCCGGCTGGGCTGCGGCGCCATCTGGGTCCCGTCGACGCCGGCCGGCGACAAGTCGCCCGGCCATCCGGCGCTCGATCCCTTCTGGTCGCTGCTGTCCGAGACCGGGACGCCATTCGTGCTGCACATCGGCGCCGGCTCGCGCACGCTGCCGCAGGCGTACGTCAACAACGGCAAGCCGCGCGCGCCGGACCTGCACGGCGGCGGCGAGAACCTGCGGTTCAAGGACTATGTGGTGCTGCCGCACTCGGCGGAGATGTTCTTAGGCGCGCTGGTCTATGACGGTCTCTTCGACCGCCTGCCGGAGCTGAAGGGCGGCGTCATCGAGTACGGGGCCTACTGGGTGCCCGGATTCCTCCGGCAGATGGACATGGGCGCGCGCAGCTTCGGGCGCACCGATCCCTACCTGCAGGCGCTCTCCGCCAAGCCTTCCGAGATCATCCGCAGGCACATGAAGTTCACGCCGTTCCCGGGCGAGGACGCCGGCTACCTGATCCGCGATTCCGGCGCCGACCTCTACATGTTCTCCAGCGACTATCCGCACCCGGAGGGCACCAACGACCCGATCGGCCGCTTCGAGCGCACCTTCGGTCAGCTCGCGGACGCCGATCGCGACCTGTTCTACGCCAAGAACTTCGAGCAGATGATGGGCGAGCGCGCGCTGGCGCTGGCCTGAGCCGACCGGAAACCAGGGGGATGGAGAGGGTCCGTGGCGCCCGCGGCCTACTGCTGCCGGCGGGCGTGATCCAGCCGTTCTTTCTGCGCTTCGCGCCCGACGACTGGCATGTGATGGCCTTCATCGAGGGCCACCCGGCCTATGAGGCGGTGGAGGCGATGGTGCGCGAGCGGCCGGACGGCGGCTACGTGATCCGGGCCATCATCACCCGCCACGACGGCTCGCAGATCGACCACCTCAACGACGAGGCGCTGGCCGCAGCCTCGCGCGGCGCGCTTCGCGAAGTGGTGGCGCGCGACATCGACTTCTCGCTCGACCTGGCCGGCCCCCAGCCCCGCGCGCGGCTCGCGTTCGTCTCGGGCGAGGACGAGCCGGTAGTGCTGGCGCTGACGGCGCTCGGGCCGCCCGATCCGGCCAACGCCGGGCTGACCGACCCCGGCGGGCACTCCGCGGACTCGAGCCTGCCGCTGATGTGGCGCGGCGCCAGCACGCTCGCGACGGAGGCCTGGGCGGAGATCGGCGGCCGCCGCTACGAGGCGCCGGTGCGGAGGCTGTCGTCGGGGCTCGCCGCGCGGGAGGGCTATCTGACGCGCGATCACCACATGGGCGTGATCCGCGCCGGCGAGGTGCGGCTGCGGCCGCTGAGCGCGCCCGATGCGCCGGCGCCGGGCGCGGAGTGGCTGTTCGACGGCGGCGGGCGCACGGTGGCCTACCGCATCACCGGCGAAACGCCGGATGGCGCGCTGACCATCGATCGGGTCGGCGGCCCCAGCGAGACCCTCATCGCGCGTCCGCTGGGCGAGCGGTTGGAACTGCTGGAGGTCGCCGTCCCACGGGCCGGCGGTCTCGCCCTGCGGCTGGAGGACGGCAGGTTCGAGATCGCCATCGGCGCACGCCCGCTGGTCGCCGGCCGCGCCTCGGCTGGGCCAGGCTTGATCGCGCTCGACCCGGAGACGCCGGCCTGGGCGGCGGCGCGGCCAGTGCGCGTGGCGATCGGCAAGGCGGAGGGTGCGACGACCTTCACGACCACCATCGGCTGACGCGCTGCGGCGCCGCTTCGCTGTCACCGGCGGCAGGTGATATGTCGGCCCGAGGGCAACGAGCGGGGCTGATCGCCATGACCTACGCCAACGGCCGCACGATCTGCGATGCGGACAGCCACCTGATGGAGCTGCCCGACTTCCTCACGGCGCACGCCGACCCGGCCGAGCGCGCGCTGATGCCGCCTCTGGGGTCGCTGGCGACCGGGCAGTTCAATCCCAAGGGCCACGTCGGCAAGGCCGGGCACACGGCCGAGCGGGTGGCCGAGCTGGTGGCGCTCGGGGACGGCCTGACCCGCGGGCCGAAGTGGCACGACGCGCTGGGCGCGTTCAGCGGGCCCGAGCGCTCCACCGCGCTCGACCTCCTGGGCTTCGAGCGCCAGGTGGTCTTCTCCTCGTTCTGCGCGCGGCCGATCTTCGAGGCCGAGCCGCAGGCGCGCTACCCCACCGCCCGCGCCCACAACCGCGCGATGGCGGCGTTCTGCCGGGGCGATGCGCGGCTGATCGGCGTCGCCATCGCGCCGCTCGATGACGTGGCCCTGGCGCTGGCCGAGATCGAGCACGCCCATGGGCTGGGGCTGGGCGCGGTCTGGGTCGCCGCCGCGCCGCCCGGCGGCCGCTCGCCCGGCCACGTCGACCACGAGCCGATCTGGGCGCTGCTGGCCGAGCGCCGGATGCCGTTCATCCTGCATGTCGGCTCCTCGCCGCTCAGCATTGAAAGCCCCTGGATGAACGACGGCCGCCCCGACCGGCGCACCGCCCGCGGCGGCGCCGAGGTGATCGGCTCGAAGGACCTGACGGTGATCCACCAGGCCGCGCAGAAGTTCATCTCGGTGCTGGTGCTGGATGGCGTGCTGGAGCGGCATCCCGCTTTGCGCGGCGCGGTGATCGAGCTCGGCGCCGGCTGGGTCCCGGACATGATCCGCCGCCTGGACCACGCCCACGAGATCTGGGCCAGGTCCGAGCCGTTTCTCGCCGAGATGCGCCGCCGCCCCTCCGAGCAGATCCGCGCCCAGCTGCGCTTCACGCCCTATCCGTTCGAGGACGTGGCGGCGTTCATCGCCGAGTCCGCGCCCCGAGCTCTACCTCTTCTCGTCCGACTATCCGCACGCCGAGGGCGGCCGCGACCCGCTCGGCCGTTTCGACCGCGCACTGGCGGACGTGGACGAGGCCGCCAAGGCCCGCTTCTTCGCCGCCAACTTCCGCGACCTCTACCCGGCCGCCTTCGCGTAGCGCCGGCCGAGCACGCGCCTGGGGTCAGATCTCGTGTCGAGCGCCGCGCCGGCTGACGCTTTCGCATGTCACTCCAGTGAGCGAAGCGGAGTCCGCGTTCGTGGCGCGCCTGGCCCGCGAGCTGTGGCCGGCGGCGCCATCGGCGCCCGCGCTGATCGGGGAGGGGTCCAACAACTGGGTCTATCGCCTGGAGGACGGCGGGGGCGCCTTCGCGCTGAAGCTCGGCAAGCCGCATCGGACCGCCTTCGCCGCCGCCGAGCATCGCAAGGAGCTGTGGTGCGCGGCCGCGGCGCGAGGGGCGGGCGTGCCGACGCCCGAGATCCTCCGTGTCGGGACGTTCGAGCACCGTCCGTACCAGCTGCAGGCCTTCGCGGTCGGGCGCACGCCCCTGGAGAACGAGCGCCGGCGGGTCTGGGAAGCCATGGGCGGCTGGGCGCGGGCGATCCACGCCATCCCGGTCGCGGGCTGGGGCAATCGCCTCGCGAGCGACGGCGTCTTCGACGGCGACTGGCGCGCGCACCTCGCCTACAACATCGGCGAGCTGAACGCGGACGACCCGCTGACCGCGATGGGCCTGCTGGATGCGCGCGCCTCCGACGACCTGCGGCGGCGGTTCGAGCGGCTGGCGGCGCGGCCGTTCGTAATCGGCCTTTGCCACGGCGACCTGGCGATCCACAACGTGCTGGTCGACGACGACGGCGCGCTCAGCCTGATCGACTGGGGCTGCGCGTTTGCAGCGCCCGTCCCACACTACGAGCTCAACGAGATCATCCGGTCCGGCGCCGCAACCGCCGACGACGTTGCGTGCTTCGAGGCTGCGTACGGCCTTTCCGGCGCGGCGCTGGCGGAGGTGCGCGCCGACCTGCCGGACCTGCTGGCGCTGCGTGAGGTCGACACGCTGCGCTGGGCGCTGGAGCACGCGCAGCCGGCGCTCGAAACCTACGTCCGGTCGCGCGCGGCGAGCGCTGGCGCAGCTGGGCTGACGGCGCCCCGGGAATCCAGCGCCGCTTTGACGACCGCGCCGGCTGCACAGGGGCCGCCGTCGCCGCCGCGATTCGATTGTCCGCACCTGATGGACACGCGCTGAGGCCCCGGCTCAGCCGGGGTTGTTGACCACCACGTAGGTGACGTCGCTGCCCTGATACTGAGGCTGATAGTAGGTGCCGCCGCAGTTGTAGTAGGCGCCGTAGGGCGAACAGCCGTACGGCAGCGTGTTGTACATCGAGCCGACCGCCGCCGCCGTCACGGCCGCCGCCGCGCCCACCGCCATGCCGGCCGCCACGGGGTGGTAGCCGCCGCCGTAGTAGCCCCCGCCGTAACCGCCGCCATAACCGCCGTTGACGTTCACATTGGTGTTGCGGTTGTAGGTGTTGCCGTTGTTCCGGTTGCCGCTGCCGTTGAAATTGCCATTGCCATTGCCGGCCCGGTTGCCGTTGCCGGCGTAGTTGCCGCCCCCGCGGTTCCCGCCCGCGCCGCCCGCACCACCGCGGTTGCCGCCGCCATTGACGCTCATGGGCGCGCTGCGGCCGCCGCCTCCGCCGCCCCCCCGGCCGCCGCCACCCTGCATTCCGCCGCCGCCACGTCCTCCGCCGCCTCCGCCGCCCCGGCCACCGCCGACCGCCGCCCCGGCCCCCGCCGCCGCCACGCGCGTCGGCCAGACTGGGAATCGCCAGCGCCAACGCGCCGGCTAGCAACAACACCTTGGCGAGCTTCACGTGCGGCATGGCGAGATCCTCAGCGCGTGGCGATGGGATGGATATCGATCAACCGGGCGTTGGCCGGCGGGGTGAACACGAACGCGTCCTGCGCGAACTGCGGGGCCGTGTCCCAGGCAAGGTCGGCCTCGAACTGGGGCCGGGCGGGGTCGTCGCTGGCCACGATGACCACGCGCAGCGGCGCGGGCTTGTCGCCGTCGGCGATCCAGATCTGCCAGTCGATCCCGGGCTGGCGGAATGCGTACTGGTTCGCGGCCTGGTCCCCGACCTGGTCTTTGCCGACGAAGTGGGCCGAGGTCAGCGCCTGCGCCCGGGCGTCGCCCTCGGTCCAGGTGAAAAGGTCCTGCAGCGGCAGCGTGACGCCGTACTTGTCGGACGCCAGCTGCAAGGTCGCGCCGATGGTCGAGGGCGCCTGGAACTTGGCGTAGTAGCCGGTCTTGGGGTCGTAGACGGCGACTGTCTTGCCGTCATAGACGTATTGGCGCGTCTTGCTCGGCAGCGCCAGGTCGATGGCGAACGCGTCTGGGCGGCGCACCTTGTAGGTCGCCTCGCCGCTCAGCGTGATCAGCTGGCCGTAGACGTCGACGTCGTCGCGCTGTGTCCGCAGGGTGATCTGGAACGCCGGGAGCGAGCGCAGGTAGGCGCTCATCTTGGCCAGCGCCTCGACCGCCGCGGGCTCGACCTGCGCCGGCGTCGCCTGTGCTGCGGCGGCCGGCTGGGCGGCCGCGGGCTGCGTCGCCGCGCCGGCGCAGAGGGCGCCGCACCCGAGCGCGGCTGCGAGCATCAGTGTGGTGATCTTCATCTCGTCGGCGGTCCTGGGGTCTGGGCGTGCGTTGAGAGAGCCTACGCCGGCCCCTTTACCGGGATTATCGGTGCTACCTCTGAGGGACCCTGGGGCGAAGCACCGACGACTCCCCGGCGCGGTCCGCTCCGGATCGGCCTTTGGCGCTCGCCGACGCGCCGCACGGCGCCAGCTTGACTTACCGTACGGCGCTTCGCCTGTTTCCGCCGCAGTTAGGGGAGCACCCAAAGACGTGTTGATGAAAGCAGACGTTCGTTCAGCGCTGACGTTCGATGACGTCGTCCTCGGGCGGCGGAGCATCCGCGGCTACAAGCGCGAACGCCCGCCGAAGGCGCTGATCCGCGAGGTCATCGAAATGGCGATGCGGGCGCCCTCGTCGCTGAACACCCAGCCCTGGAACTTCTACGTGGTCGCCGGCGCGCCGCTCGACCGCATCCGGGCCGGCAACACCGAGCGCAACCTCGCCGGCGTGCCGGATTCGCGCGAGTTCCGCGGCCACGGCGCCTACGCCGGCGAGCACCGGGAACGGCAGATCGAGATCGCCAAGCAGCTGTTCGCCGCCATGGGCATCGCCCGGGAGGACAAGGACGGCCGCCAGGACTGGGTGCTGCGCGGCTTTCGCCAGTTCGACGCGCCGGTCTCGGTGGTGGTCACCTACGACCGCTCGATCCACGGCGGCGACATCGCGCCGTTCGACTGTGGGGCCGTGAGCAACGCGCTCGTCAACGCGGCCTGGTCGCGGGGCCTCGGCTGCGTGATCAACAGCCAGGGCATCATGCAAAGCCCGGTAGTGCGCGAGCACGCCGGCATTCCGGACGACCAGGTAATCATGATCTGCGTCGCGATGGGCTGGCCCGACGACGACTTCCCGGCCAACGCGGTGGTCTCGCGCCGCAAAGGGGTGGACGACGCGGCGGTGTTCGTCGGCTTCGACGAGTAGATGCGCCCCGCCGGCGCCGCTTCAAGGCGTAGCCAGCGGCCCTGCCGCACGCCTAGATAGAGCCCGCGACCCGCGCGTCCCAAGGGTTCGCCCATGAGCGGAGCAGAGCCGTGCGACACGGATCCACCGCCGCGAGCCTTGCGGTCATACTGGCGCTGGCCTTGTGGCCGCCCTGGCGCGCCGCGCAGGCGCAGCCCGGGATGCCGGCGCCGGTGGCTGGCGATCCGGGTCCCGACGGGCGGCGGATCGATGCGGGCGGCGTGTTCGGCAACTTCTTCGCGGCCAAGGGGCCCGGCCGGCGGCCGGCCATCCTTCTCGTCGGCGGATCGGAAGGCGGCCTGCAGGCCGGCAGCGGCGGGATCATCGGCGGGCTCCTCGGCGCCGGCTACGACGTGCTCTACGTCTGCTACTTCGGCTGTCCGGGGACGCCGCCGCAGCTGGTCTCGGTTCCGCTGGAGACCTTCGACCGCGCGCTCGCCTGGCTCGAGGCGCAGCCGGGGATCGACGCGCACCGCATCGGCGTCGTCGGCGGCTCGAAAGGCGCGGAGGCCGCGCTGCTGGTCGCCACCCGCCATCCGGAGCTCCGCGCCGTCGTCGTCGGCATGCCCTCCAGCGTCGCCTGGCCGGCGATCACCGCGTCGGCGACGCCGGTCCCCAGCTGGACGCTCGGCGGCGCCCCGGTGGCCTTCCTGCCCTATGCGATCGCCTCGTTCGCCAAGCGCGGGATCTTCGGCCTCTACGCCGATGCCCTGCCGACCGAGCCGCAGCATCCGGACGCGGTCATCCCGGTCGAGCGCATCGCCGCCCCGCTGCTGCTGGTTTGCGGCGAGGCCGACACGCTCTGGCCCTCCTGCCAGATGGCGGGCGAGATCGCCGCCCGCCGCGCCACGCACGGCAAGCCACCGCCGGCGATCCTGCGCTATCCGGACGCCGGCCACGGCGTCTTCGGACCGCCGCCGCCGACCCCGACCCCCGCGCTCGCCCAACTCGGCGGCACGCCGGCAGGCAACGCCGCCGCCCGCGCCGACGGCTGGCCGAGAGTGCTGGCCTTCCTGAAGGCGCGGCTGAGGCCTTAGGCGGGCGCGTCCGAGCGTCCGCCGGGCCAGGCCTTTTGCAACGATTCAGAACCGTACCACCGCAAACGCACCGCTAATTACGGCGCCCGGATTGTGGCGCCGATATATCGTGAGCGCTCCGCGGCGGCGCCGTTCGAACAACTCGGCTTCACGATGTCAAAGACCTGCCGGCGGCGACCGCCACCTCCGCCACCATTACGCGCAGGTGAATCGTCGTCAAGGGCGCCGTTACAAATAGTACCCCAGCGGCGATCCCGACGCGGGCCTGCGCGGCCCCTCCCCGGGCCTGGCGATCGCTTCCAGCAACCAGGTCGGCGTTGGTTCGATGACGAGCCGCCGCCGAGTGCGGGTGCGCCGATCGTCCGGCCGCCGGACGACGTCCGGAGCGCCGCGGAGGGTGGAAGGCTGCCCTTGCCAGGGGTAGCCTGTGCCGGATGGCTGCCAACCGTCCGCGGGCGCAGGCCCGGCGCCGCACCGTCGCGATCGCGGCGTCGGCCGTCGCCCACGCCCTATTGTTCGTGGTGCTGCTCGATGGCCTTGCGTCCTGGCCTCGCCTTGCTGAGACGCCGACCATAGACGTGGAGCTGAAGGCTTGGCCGCATACGAAAGCCGCCGCTCCAGTCCCCCCAACCCCTAAGCCGCAGCGCAAACCCAGTCCCTCCAAGCTGGGAGCGCCGGCCCAACCGTCAATTCCGCCGCCCGATACCCGCGCCGGCCTCGCCGCGGCCGAACTTCCACAACAGACTGCCGGCGGACCTGTTCGCGGCGCCGGGCGCGCGCTTCGCACCTATCTGGGCTGTGAGTACGCCGCTTTCCTTGGCCTCTCGGCGGATGAGCGTCAGCGCTGCCGCGATCAGATGGCCGCGTTACAGCAGGGCGCGACACCGATGCGGCTTAACCTGGACCCGCGCGGCCAATACGCCGAGAACCCGGAGCCATACCTGGTCCGAATGCCGAAGAACGGCTGCAAGGTGAGGGCCGCCGGCGACGCCGGCCCCATGGGTCAGCAAGGTGTCGCCGCCGGGGTGACCTGCGCCTGGTCCTTCTAGCGTGATGGGCCGCTTGGGGCCGAACTCGGCCTGGAAGCCGACGAAGCCGGCAGAGGGCCGCCGAGGGTCGCAAAGCGCCAAGACGCACTCACCTCAAAGCCGACCTCTCGGACTCAGCCTGCAATCGACGATCACCGAATACTCGACTCGGAGGAGCTGCGACTTCGGCAAGTGAAGGAACTGGGCCAGGCCATAGATCGTGCGATCACGGCCGCATCGCGAGCCGCCGCCGCGGCGAAGGCTGACCGGCGGAGAAACCGCGTCCAGTGAATCCGCTGAACCTGGCGCTGCAGGCAGCGACTGCAATTGCGCAATGTCTGCGTCGGTGACGACGGCCGGAGCGCCTGCGATGGCGTTCAGCAGCGGCAGTAGGACGACGGCGGCGAGGACCAGCAGCAGAGCGCCAGCTAGCGCTCCGTACCCATGCAGACCAACGCCAAGCCGCCAGGACCGCTTATCGGCATCCGGCCAATCCCCGCCCATGCAGTCCAGCCTATCGTTCACCAGCGCCTTGGGACAGGTCCGCTTCGGGTCGACGCGCTCGTGAGTGGGCGGCCCTACAGCCCGAACACCCGCCGTGCGTTCTCGCCGAGCACGGCCGCCTGGCGCTCGGGGCTGAGGCCGGCCACCGAGGCGCGGATCAGGTCGGGGGCGGCCAGCGTCGAATCCACGTGCGGATAGTCGCTGCCCCAGAGGATGCGGTCCTCGCCGACCAGGTCCAGCATCGCGCCGATCGTGCGCTCCTCCGGCTCGGCGACGAAGTAGCAGTTGCGCCGGATGTAACAGCTGGGTTTCAGGGGCATCGGCGAGATCGCGTGGAAGACGCTGTGCTTCTCGTCGAGCCGGTCCATCAGGTAGGCGGCCCAGCCGCAGCCGGCCTCCACCGAGACGATCTTCAGCTTCGGGAAGCGCTCGAAGAGCCGGTCGACCACCATCGCCGCCACGGCCGGGATCAGCTGGCCGGTGGCGCCGAGGCCGAAGGTGAAGACCGGTCCGGGCCGGGTCTCCTGCCAGTGCAGGAACGGCGAGAACTGGCCGCCGAAGCGCACGATCACATGCAGGCAGCCGGGCGCGCCGGCCGCCTCGCAGAGCCGCCAGATCGGATCGAAGTGCGGATCTGAGGGCCGGCGCCCGTCGATGGTCTCGGGCGGCGTGAAGAGGCCGCGGAAGCCGGCCTTCAGGCAGGCCTCCAGCTCGCGGGCGGCCTCGTCCACGTCGCGCCAGTTGACCAGCGCGATCGGCACCACGCGGCCGGGCTCGGCCTCGAAGAACTCGCGCTGCCAGCGGTTGTAGGCGCGGCAGTAGGCGTTCGCGAGCGGCGCATCGTCGGTGGGGAAGGGCAGGATGCCGATGGTGGGGAACAGCACCCCGCGGTCCACCCCCCAGTCGTCCAGCAGCGCCGCCCGCTGGTGCGGGTCGTAGCTCGCCGGCTCGCAGCCGTCGGCATAGCCGAGCCCGCTCCCGAACACCTTGTCGCGCGGCAGGTGCGCGCCGCCGAGCCCCGCCAGCACGTTCGACAGCACCGACACCTCGCCGATGATCAGGTGCTCGACGCCGTCGCGCCGCTCGATGCGGATCGCCCGGTCGCGGTACTTGGGCTCGAGGTACCGCTGCCAGAGGTCGGCGGGCTCCATCACGTGGGAGTCGCAATCGACGACGAGGGACATGCGCGGCGCTCGGAAGCTGACGGACCTTCAAGCGTTATGGCGCCGCGAAGGCAGGACACACACTCTTTTCCAACGCCGCCCCCGCGCAATCGGGGCGGCGCGGGTATCCGGGCCGGCCTCGCGTCTTTGTTGCAGTGCGGGATGGGGTTGCCACTTTGCCGCGTTGCTGCCATAAATCCTTTGTGTAAGCTGAAGTTGCCGGTCGTCGTGTACCGACCGGACGGCGCGGGTGGGGCGATCCTTGCAAAGGTGAGGGCAGTCATCCGTCGCGATGGCTGGGGGCGCGTTGGGCCCTCGTTGCAGGGGACACGCAACCCGTTGTCTTTTCTAGGTAAAACGCGCCGCTCGGCGCGCCTGTTCGGTTTTGCGACAGCGGCCCTGCTGACGGTGGGCGCCGGCGCGGCGGGGGCCTATGCGGCCGGCGGCATGACCGCCGACGCCGTCCGCGAAGACCAGACCGGCAAGCTGATCCCGTTGCCGCGGATCGGCATGCAGATTGTTGCGATGCAGCATGAGGCCGCGATGAAGGCGGGGACCGTCTCGCCGCTCGACCGCTTCCTGGGCCCGGACGTCGGGCCCGCCGTGCTGCAGGCGCCGACGCCATTGCGCGTCGCCGATCCGATCGCCGTCGCCCACGACATCGATTGCCTGACCGCCGCGGTCTACTACGAGGCGCGCGGCGAGCCCCGCGAAGGGCAGGCCGCGGTGGCGCAGGTGGTGCTGAACCGGGTGCGCGACGCGGGCTTTCCGAAGACCGTCTGCGGCGTCGTCTACCAGGGCGCCGCGAACCACGAATGCCAGTTCAGCTTCGCCTGCGACGGCGCCGCCGAGGCCAGGCTCGAGCCGGACGCCTGGGCCCGGGCGCGGTCCGTGGCGTACCGCGCGCTCGCCGGCTACGTGGTGGCGGCCGTCGGCGGGGCGACCCATTACCACGTGGCCGACCTCGGCGAGATCTGGGGCGGGCAGCTGGTGCGCGTCGCGCAGATCGGCCAGCACGTCTTCTACCGCCGTGGCCATCGCGTCGTGACCGCCGCGGCGGCGCCGCAGAGCGCCCCGTCGCTGAGCGCCCCGACGCAGAGCGCGCCAACGCAAGACCAGGCCGCGGCGGCGCCGGTCGAGCTGCGCGGCGCGCTGAAGCCGGTGTCCGACCCGGTCGGCGCGGTCCTGACGCCCGCCACGTCGTCCTAGCGGGGCGACGCCGGGTAAAGCCGGTTGCCAGCCGGGCGCCAGCCGACATGATGGCCGCGTCGAAGATCTGCGGGGTAAGTCATGTCCGAGGCCGAGCACCAACTTTCCGAGAGCCTGCTGGGCAAGCCCTATGAGGCGCTGACGCCGATCCAGAAGAGCGTCGTCGACCTCGTGGCCAGCGAAACCCCGACTGACGGGCACCCGCACCTGGCGCCCGACGACCGCACCTTCTGGCAGCGGCTCGCCGACCGGGTGGCGGCGGTCGGCGGCTCGTGGGGGTTCATCTTCGGATTCTTCGTCGTGCTGGTCGGCTGGATGCTGATCAACGGCACGCTCGCCATGAAAGCATTCGATCCGTACCCGTACATCTTCCTGAACCTGATGCTCTCCATGCTGGCCGCCATCCAGGCGCCGGTGATCATGATGAGCCAGAACCGCGCGGCGACGAAGGATCGCCAGGCGGCCGAGCACGACTACGTCGTCAACCTGCGCACCGAGCTGGAGCTGCTGCACCTGCACGACAAGCTGGACGCCGTGCGCGAGCACCAGCTTGAGGCGCTGATCCGCGGCCAGAGCGAGACTCTCGAACTCCTGAAGCAGCAGGTCGCCGTGCTCTCCGAGCGCATGGCGCGGGAGTGAGCGCGCTGTCTGCGCGCGCCGCATGCTGATCGTGTTCGGCGGCCTGCCGGGGGTCGGCAAGAGCGCCATCGCCGCGGCGGTCGCGCGCCGACTCGGCGCGGCCTGGCTGCGGATCGACGTCATCGAGGTGGCGATGACGCGGGGTCTCGGCCTGCCGGCGGAGGGCGACATCGGCCCGACCGGCTACATCGTCGCCTACGACCTCGCGCGCTCGAACCTCTCCGTCGGCGTGGCCGTGGTGGCCGACAGCGTGAACCAGATCGCCGAGACCCGCACCGCCTGGCGCGAGGTCGCCGCCAGCGCCGGCGCGCCGTGCCTGGAGGTCGAGGTCGTCTGCACGGACCTTGCCGAGCACCGCCGCCGCGTCGAGGCGCGGCTCGGCGATCCCGCCGCGCTGCAGCCCGCCGACCTGGGCCGAGGTCGTGGCCCGCGCGTACGAGCCGTGGCCGCAGGCGCAGCTGCGGCTCGACACCGCCGCGCTCAGCATCGAGGACGCGGCCGCGCTGGTCTGCGAAGCGGCGTCGCGGCTCGGCGCCGCCTGAGGCGCATCTCGGGGTCGTCCCGGCCCCGGGGATCACATCTCCGATATATCTAGCTTGCCCAGGTTGAACGACCCCTCAAGCGACCCCACCTGGGAGCGCCGGAGAAAGTTCATGTACGAAACCCGCTTCGATTCCTCGTTCGAATCCCCCCTGGCGTTCGTCGCCGACAGCCGCGCCGCCGAGTTCGCGGTCCCCACAAGTCCCGAAGCGCCGGGACGACCGCCGCGCTCGACGCCTATTCGCGCGTCGTCACCGCGGCGGTGGAGGCGGTCGCGCCGTCGGTGGTGCGGGTGCATCCGCGGCTGAAGGGCCGCGGCGGCGTCGGCTCGGGCGTCATCGTGTCGCCCGACGGCCTCGTCCTCACCAACAGCCACGTCGCGCAGACCGCCGCGGCGCACGAGATCGTCACCCCGGACGGGCCGCCATCTGACCGCGCGCCTGCTGGGCGACGACCCGGACACCGACCTCGCGCTGCTGCGCGTCGACGATCCGGGCGCGCTGCCGGCCGCGCGGCTCGGCGATTCCCAGGCGCTGTCCGCGCGGCCGGCTGGTCGTCGCGATCGGCAACCCGCTCGGCTTCGAGGCCACCGTCACCGCCGGCGTGGTCTCGGCGCTCGGCCGCTCGCTGCGCGGCCAGGGCGGGCGGCTGATCGAGGACCTGATCCAGACCGACGCGGCGCTGAACCCCGGCAACTCCGGCGGCGCGCTGGTCTCGTCGGCCGGCGAGGTGGTGGGCATCAACACCGCCGTCATCATGGGCGCGCAGGGCATCTGCTTCGCGGTCGCCTCCAACACCGCCGCCTTCGTGCTGGGCGAGCTGCTGAGCCACGGGCGGGTGCGCCGCGGCTGGATCGGCGTCGCCGTCCAGCGCGCCGCCATCCCGCGCCGCCAGGCGCTGGCCGGCGGGGCTGACGCAGGACTCCGGCGTGCTGCTCACCAACGTCGAGGCGGGTTCGCCCGGCGGCGGCCGCGGGGCTGCTGGAAGGCGACGTGGTGGTCGCCGCCGGCGAGCGCCGCGTCACCGGCGCCGACGACCTGATCCGCGCGCTCGACTGGCGCAGCCTGGAAACGCCGTTGCCGCTGGCGCTGCTCCGCCGCGGCCGGCTCGAGCACGCCACGGTGACGCCAAGGGAGCGGAAGACATAGTCGCGCTACTTGCCGGCGCAGGTGCGCGCCGCAGGCGATGCATTGAACCACGGAGTTCACGGAGAAGGCACGGAGATCACTGAGATCGCCTCCGTGGCCTCTGTGAGACCTCCGTGTCCTCCGTGGTTCAAGACAGCGCCTGCGGCGCTTCTCAGTCGTAAGCGTCGAGCCCGATATCCAGCGCCGGGGCGGAGTGGGTGAGGGCGCCGACGCTGATCACGTCGACGCCGGTCTCGGCGATCGCGCGCACGGTCTCCAGATTGACGCCGCCGGAGGCTTCCAGCACCACCTTGCCCTTGGCGCGCGCCACCGCGGCGGCGAGGTCGGCGAGACTGAAGTTGTCCAGCATGATCACGTCCGGCGCTTCGGCCAGCGCCTCGTCCAGCTGCGCCAGGCTGTCGACCTCGGCCTCGATCTGACCAGGTGACCCGCCGCCGCCTTGGCGCGGCGGATCGCCGGCGCCGACGCCGCCGGCGGCGACGACGTGGTTGTCCTTGATCAGGATCGCGTCGTCGAGGCCGAAGCGGTGGTTGACGCCGCCGCCGCAGCGCACCGCGTACTTCTCGAGGGCGCGCAGCCCGGGCGTGGTCTTGCGGGTGTCGGTGATGACCGCGCCGGTCCCGGCCACGGCGTCCGACGTAGGCGCGGGTCAGGGTGGCGACGCCGCAGAGCCGGCCCAGCAGGTTCAGCGCCATCGCGCTCGGCCGACAGCAGGGCGCGGGCATTGGCGGCGACGCGCGCCAGACGGGCCGGCCTGGCGCGGCTCGCCGTCGCCGGCCAGAGCCTCGAACGTCGCGCCGGGATCGAGCGCCAGCACGGCGAGCCGGGCGCAGGCGAGGCCGGCGACGACGCCCGCTCTTGCGGTTGGCGAAGCGCGCCGTGAGCCGCGCGCCGGCGTCGATGGTGGCGGCCGAGGTGATGTCGCCGGCGCGGCCGAGGTCCTCGGCGAGCGCGGCGCGCACGACCGGCTCGATCAGCAGGTCCGGCAGCGGCTCGATCATGGTGGGCGTCAGGCCGCTTCGAACGCCGGCGCGGACGCGAGCGACGACGCGGCTGCGGATCGGCGCTGCCGGGCTGCGGGCAGTCGGCGCGGAAGTGGGCGCCGCGGCTCTCGCGGCGGGCGAGCGCGCCTTCGGCGACCAGCCGCGCGGCGATCAGCGGCAGGGCGCGGCCGTAGCGCCGCTTCCAGCTGGTCGATCTCGCCGACGAGGCGCTCAAGGCCGGCCGCATCGCGCACCACGCCGGCGCCCTCGGCTCATCGCGCGCCGCAAGCGCCTGCAGCGCAGCGTCTGGCAGGTCCGGCGCGGGTTCGGCGGGCGGCGGCGTGGTGCCCGGATCGGCGGCCAGGGCCGCGGCGCGGCCGGCGCGGGCGCCGAACACGGCCGCCTCCAGCAGCGAGTTGGAGGCCAGCCGGTTCGCGCCATGCGCGCCGGTCGAAGCGCATTCGCCGGCCGCGTAGAGCCCGGCCAGCGACGTGCGGCCGGCCAGGTCCGTCTCGATCCCGCCCATGTGGTAGTGCACCGCCGGCGGCGACCGGGATCGGCTGGCGGCGCGGGTCGAGGCCGGCGGCCATCGCCGCGGCGAACACGGCCGGGAACTCGTGCGGGAAGGCCTCGCCGATCGCTCGCGCGCGCATCGAGGAAGGCGCCGCGGCCGGCCCGCCGCTCGGCGGCGATCGCCCGGGCGACCACGTCGCGCGGCGCCAGCTCGGCGGCGCGGTGGTAGCGCGCCATGAACGGCGTCCCGTCGGCGTTCACCAGCTTCGCGCCCTCGCCGCGCAGCGCCTCGGTGGCGAGCGGCGCGGGATCGAGCGCCAGGTCCATCGCCGTGGGGTGGAACTGCACGAACTCGGCGTCGGTGATCACCGCGCCCGCCAGCGCCGCCAGCGCCAGGCCCTCGCCGCGCGACGTCGCGCGGGGTGGTGGTCACCGCGTAGAGGCCGCCGAGGCCGCCGGTGGCGAGCACCGTCGCCGGCGCGACGATCTCGGCCAGCGCGCCCGTCGGCGTCCTCGGCCAGCGCGCCGCGCACGCGGCCCGCCGCGTCGACGAGCAGGCGGCGCACGCGGCCAGCCCTCGCGGACCTCGATGCGTCGGCGCGGCGCGCACCGCGGCGATGACCGCCTGCATGATCGCCGCGCCGGCGCCGTCGCCGCCGACCCGGGCGACGCGGGCGCGGCCGTGGGCGGCCTCCAGGCTCTGCACGAAGCCGCCGCCCTCGGTGCGGTCGAACGGCGCGCCGAGCGCGGCCAGGCGGCGCACGGCGCCGGACCTTCGCGGGTCAGGATCGCGACGGCGGCCGGGATCGCAGAGGCCAGCGCCGGCGGCGATGGTGTCGGCGGCGTGCAGCTCCGGCGCGTCGTCGTCCGCTCAGCGCCGCGGCCATGCCGCCCTGCGCCCAGGCCGAGGAGCAGCCCTCGCCCGAGCGGCGCGGCGCGTCAGCACCAGCGCGCGCCGCGGCGCGGCCGCCAGCGCCGCGGAGAGGCCGGCGAGGCCCGCGCCGACGATCAGCACGCCATCGAAGCGTCACGGTCGAAACGTTCGCGGCCGAAGCGTTCGCGGCCGAAGCGTTCACGGGTCATGGCCGCGCAGCCTCCTCGATCAGGTGGAACACATCGGTGCGCCGCTGCGCCGGGTCGTCGGCCCAGTCGCCGTAGACCTCCCAGTTGATCCGCGAGGCGAGGCCGCGCGCGGCGATCCAGCCGGCGAGCGCGCGGTGCGCGGCGCCCAGCTCTTCGTAGGGACCCCAGTGGGTGGTGACGGCGGCGCGGCCCGCCGGCGTGGCGGCGGGGCCGACCTCGCCCTCGGCCTCGATCGGCCGCGGGGTCTCGACGCCGGCGCAGACGCTGACCCGCCCTTCGCCGCCGTCGCGGTAGAGGCCGACGTTGCAGCCCAGGGGCGCTACGCCCTGCAAGCGCAGCACGGCGTAGACCTTGTCCAGTCCGGCGATCAGCGTCTTGCCGATCTCGGACGGCGGCGCGAGCTGGGTGACGGCCGCGATCGGCTGCGCCTCCACCTCGCGGATCTCGATCGCGTAGGTTCGTTGGGAGCTCACCGGCCGCCTCCGAACTGGAAGAGGGAGAGGCCGATCCCGGCGCCGTTCGCCGCGGCCAGCGTCACCGCCGCGCACGCTGCGATCACGCCCGCATAGAGGCCGATGCTCGCAGCCCATTCGACCAGCGACAGCGGCCGCGACGCCGGGCGCGCGCCGCCCGCCACGAACGCCCGCAGCGCGCCGAAGGCGATCACCGCGGCAAACAGCAGCGAGCCGCGCGAGATCGCCCAGGCCAGCGCCACGAGCGCGATCGCCACCAGCGCGGCGCGCTCCAGCTGCGGATGGATGCGCCCCAGCACCGGCCCGAACGCCTTGGCGCCGTCGAGCGGCGCGGCAGGCGCCAGGTTGATGAGGTTGAGCGCGCCCACGTAGAAGGCGCCCGCCAGCCAGGCGCGCTGCCCGGTGAGCTCGGCGAGGCCCCAGAAAGGCAGCGCGGCCAGCAGGCCGAACGCCGGCCCGGCCAGGGCGATCAGCACGCCCTTGAAGTCGCTGTCGGGAACCCGGCGTCATGGTGGCCGCGCCGCCGAAGAACGGGATGATGCGGATGCGGCTGGGCCCGCGCGCCGGCCCAGTTGATCACCAGCAGGTGGCCGAACTCGTGCACGAAGACGCCGCCGACCAGCGCCACGGCGCCCAGCGGTCCGGCCCAGAGCGCGATCCAGCCGGCCAGCAGCAGCGTCGAGATCAGCCCCCAGGCGAACTCGGACGCCGGCGAGACCGGCCGCGCGGGCGGCGCGGCGCCCGGCGCCCCGACCGGCGCATCGGCGGTGCCCCAAGGCGAGGCAACTGGGGAGACGGCGGCGTTCTCGCTGAGCGGCGTCTCGGCCATCGATCTCTCAGATCAGCTCGACGTCGACGTGGTGGCGCGCCTTGACGAGGTCGTAGCGGGCCGGAATGGCGGGCGGCGGCAGGTCGATCATCCGCTGCACGGCGAGCCGCGCGCGGCGCGGCGACGTCGGCGGGCACGGTCACCTCGAACTGCTCCTTGAGGAGCGCGTCGTAGATGCCCTGCAGGCTGATGCGCTTCATGTGCGGGCAGAGGTTGCAGGGGCGCACGAACTCGGTGTCCGGCGCGTCGGCGGCGATGTTGTCGGCCATCGAGCACTCGGTGATCAGCACCACCTGGCGCGGCCGGCGCGTCACCACATAGTCGCTCATCGCGGTCGTCGAGCCGGCGAAGTCGACCAGCTCGAGCACCTCGGCCGGGCACTCGGGGTGGGCGAGGATCTCGGCGTCGGGCCAGGCTTTCGCGCACCTGGCGGATGTCCTCGGCGTCGAAGCGCTCGTGCACCTCGCAGCGGCCTTGCCAGGCGATGATGCGGATGTCGGTCTGGCGCGCGACGTTGCGGGCCAGGAACTCGTCCGGCAGCAGGATCACGCGGTCGGTCCCGGCCGCGGCGGCCGCCGCTTCCACCACCTGCACGGCGTTGGCGCTGGTGCAGCAGACGTCGGTCTCGGCCTTCACCTCGGCGGTGGTGTTCACGTAGGTGACGACCGGCGTGCCCGGATAGCGCTGCTTTGATCAGCCGCACGTCAGCGGCGGTGATCGAGGCGGCCAGCGAGCAGCCGGCGCGCAGATCCGGGATCAGCACGGTCTTGTCGGGGCAGAGCACCTTGGAGGTCTCGGCCATGAAGTGCACGCCGGCCTGCACGATGACCCTCGCGTCGGTGCGCGCCGCCTCGCGCGCCAGGCCGAGGCTGTCGCCGACGAAGTCGCCGACGCCGTGGAAGATCTCCGGCGTCATGTAGTTGTGCGCCAGGATCACCGCATTCTTCTCTTTTTTCAGGCGGTTGATCTCGGCGATCAGCGGCGCGTGGGCGCGCCATTCGATCGGCGTGACGCGCGTCTTGACCTTCTCCCAGAAGGGCCGGGTCGCGGCCTCGACGTCGGGCGGTGAAGTCCAGAACCAGGCTGCCGTCAGCCATCTCCCCTTCCTCCTTATGCTCAAACTGAGCATTTCTTTGGCCTGAAGAAACGCCGCACCCTGGGGCCGGCGTTCTCCCTTATGCTAAATCTGAGCATAAGTCGCATCTCCCATATAGACCGGCGTGCGGCGGGCGCAAAGGGCCCGCCGCGTCTTTTTTTGGTCACGAAAACTGGAGCCTCTGTCAGCGCCTCTGGCGCCCCTGCGGAACCCCCGGACCCGCGTTGGGAAACCGAAGGGGCGTCTGGTCAGTTCCGCGAATCGAATCAGTCGAGGGCGGCCAAAATGCAAAAGTTCGTGTAAACGGGCGCCGTGACGCTCGGACCAACCAGCCAAAAGCTGTTCGTGGCGGGGCTCTGCCTGATCCTCGCGGGCTGCGGCGCGGCCTCCGCCGACCGCGGCGGCGACCAAGTGCAACGCATCGTCGCCGAGGCGGGCCAGGTCAACGGCGCCGGGCTCGTACGGCTCGAGCGCGGCATGGCGGCGGCGAGCGTCGCGCTCGCTGTCCGCTTCGATCCCGCCCCGCACCCGGACTACTGGGACCGGCCGCTGGCCTGGACGTCCCTCGACCTCTCCAAGCCGCCGACGCTGTCGCTCGGGACCTTGAGTTTCGCCGACGCGGCGGCGATCAACGCCGCGCTGCCCGTCGACGAGGCCGACTTCGCGCCGGCCCAGCCGTTCTTCCTGCACGCCGCAGGGGCGGAGCGCGACCGCGCGGTGCTCTGCCTCAGCCAGGCGATCTACTACGAGGCGGCGCTGCAGCCGCTGGAGGGCCAGCAGGCGGTGGCCCAGACGGTGATCAACCGGCTGCGCCACCCGGACTTCCCGAAGTCGATCTGCGGGGTGGTCTACGAGGGCTCGCAGCTGCCGATCGGCTGCCAGTTCTCCTTCACCTGCGACGGCTCGCTGGCCCGCCCGCCGATCGAGCCCTACTGGAGCCGCGCCAAGGAAGTCGCCGAGGCGGCGCTGGACGGCTTCGTCGCCAGGGACATCGGCTCCGGCCACCCACTACCACGCCGACTACGTCTTCCCGCGCTGGGGTCCGCAGATGGTGAAGATCATCCAGCTCGGCGCGCACATCTTCTACCGTTACCCCGGGCCGATCGGCGATCCCGACGAACTCAGCGGCCGCTACGCCGGCGGCGAGCTGAAGGTCTCGATGACCGGGCCGTCGCCCGAGGCGATCGCCGCCGCCAAGGCCGCGCTGGCCGCCGGCCAGATCAGCCTTGCAGATCTCGCCGCCGCGCCGGCCGGCGTCGCTGCCACCAGCCCGACCGGCGCGCCGCGGGTGGCCGCGATCCTCCCGCAGGCGGCGCAGCCGACCGTGCCCGTGCTGCAACTGCCGCAGGCCGGCGAAGTGATCGCCGGGCGCCGCGTGCCGAGCAGGCAGGAGATCGCCCGCGTCAACGCCCAGCTGCGCAACGTCCAGCTGCCGCCGGTCGAAGACGACGGACCGATGTCCACCGCGGGGGCGGACCAGAAGTAAGGGATTGAAACGCGCGGTCGCGGCCGCGAAGCTTCGCCGCCATGACCCGCGAGCCGTTGCTGCCCGACGCCGACCTCGTTCGCCGCTGCCAGGCGATCAGCGGCGGCTGCACGGCGACCCGGGTCGGGATCGTGGCGGCGAGGCCAGGCAATCCGCTTGGCGCAGGCGTACGGCGCTACGGCGAGGCGCTGGCGACCGCGCGCGCCGCCGTTCGGCGAGCACCTGTTCAACCGCGCCTTCGGCTTCACCGACGCGACGCTGGACGCGGCCGCCGAGGTCGCCGATTGGTACGCCGAGGGCGACGTGCGCGGCGCGTTCGAGATCGTCCCCGGCCTGCCGACCGGGGCGCTGATGGCGATGCTGCACGAGCGCGGCTATCGCCACACCGGCTTCCACGCCAACTTCGCCGGCCATGCGGAGCTGCCGCAGCAGCCGTCGCCCGGCGTCGAGGTGCGCCGGCTGACCGATGAGACCGACCTCGAAGCCTTCTCCGACGCCTACCACCTCGGCTGGAACACGACGCAGTTCCGCGTGCCGGTGGAGCCCTGGCTCGCCGCGCCCGGCTGGTCGCTCTACCTCGGCCTCTGCGACGGCGAGCCGGCCGGCGCGGCGATCCTGTCGATGGCGGGCGGCGACGCCTACCTCGCCGACAGCGCGGTCGATCCGAGTGGCGTCGCCGCGGCGTCCACCGCGCGCTACTGGACCGACGCTGCGCCGACGCGGTCGAAGCCGGGGCGAAGGTGGTGTTCTCGGGCGCGGACTACCTCTCCGCCAGCTGCCGCAACATGCTGCGCAAGGGCCTCGGCCTGCTCTACACCAAGGCGATCTGGACCGCGGCGGCCGACGGTTAGTGTCCTTCTCCCCGTGCGGGAGAAGGTGGCCGCGAAGCGGTCGGATGAGGGGTCGATGAGCCTCTCCGGTTAGCGTGCGAGCGAGCGAGCCCCGAACGATGGCGCGACCCCTCATCCGTCGGGCTCCGCCCGACACCTTCTCCCGCAAGGGGAGAAGGAGCGTCGTCACCGCTCGTCTTCAGCTGCGTGAGCGCGGCGGGGTAGCGGCGGGACAGCGGGGCGGTGAGGCCGCAGCCGAGGTCGAGGCGGAAGTCGCCGGAGCCGGCGGCGGTCAGCGCGCGCACCCGGCCGGCGTTCACCAGCCAGGAGCGGTGGGTGCGCAGAAAGCCGTGCGGCGCCAGGGCGGCCGCAACCGCGGCCATCGAGGCGCGCATCAGCGGCCGGCGCCCATCCTCGAGTACGAATTCGACGTAGTTTCCCGCGGCGGTGACGGCGATGATCTCGGCGACAGCCACGCGCAGGATCGAGGCGCCGTCGCGGATGTCGAACGTCGCCGGCGCGGCGGGCGTCCCGCTGGCTAGGGTGGCCACGGCTGCCGGGCCCTGCCGCGTCAGCAGCCAGAACAGTACGCCGATCATGACGTAGGTGAGCAGGTCCTTGCGGTACTCGTACGGCAGCTCGCTGAGCGAGAAGCTGTAGGGATAGTGGGCGAGAGTGGCGATTGCGGCGCGCAGCAGCGTCATCAGCGTGACATGGACGGCTGAGAACGCGAGGCTGCTGCCGAGGTGGATTGCCGCCCAGCGCCACCACGGCCCGCGGCCGGGCGGCGCGAGGCGCAGCGCGATCACGATGATGAAGACGGAGCAAAGCGTAGCGACCGCGCTCGTCAGCTCCAGGGTCAGTGGCAGCGCGAGCGGCAGGCGCACGCCGCCGCGGCGCGCGTCGTCGAGGCTCGTCATCACGTTGACGAAGGCGGCCAGCCCCATCACCGCGGCCGTCAGCGCCCAGGCGGCCGTCATGCGAACGCCGCTCGTCCCTGAACGCGCGCCGTTCGTCCCGAGGACGGTCGCGCCGTCCCCGCCGAGCCGCCGATCGGCCCATGCCTCTGGATTCTCGTCCGCCCGGTCGATCATGGTCGCCCTGTCGCAAACCAATTCCGCCGTTTGCACTTCGGAGCAAGCGTTCAATGCAGCGCCGCCAACTTCTCGGCGCCGGCCTGGCCTTGGCTGGCGCTTCCGCTCTCCCGGCCGGGGTGGCCCGCGCCGCGCCGATCGCCCGCGTCCGCCCCGGCGCACCGGGCTGGCCGTCGGACGCTGATTGGGCCCAGCTGAAACAAGCTGTTGGCGGCCGGCTCAGCCGCGTGCCCCAGCCCGACCTCTCCGGTCCGGACGCCGCGAAGCTGCTCGCCAATCCGTTCTACGTCGGCGACACGCCGGCGCTCACCGAGAGCTCCGGCTGGCTCGACGCATGGCGATCGCAGCCCAGCGCCTACATGGTCGATGCGACCAGCGCCGCCGACGTCGCCGCGGCCGTCCGCTTCGCCGCCGCGCACAACCTGCGGCTCGTCATCAAGGGCCGCGGGCACAGCTACCTCGGGGCCTCCAACGCGCCCGAACTCGCTGCTGATCTGGACGCGCCACATGGACGACGTGACCGTGCACGACGCCTTCACGCCGGCCGGGTCGAGCGCGCCGCCCGTGCCAGCCGTTTCCTGCGGCGCCGGCGCGATGTGGATGCACGCCTACAAGGCGGTGACGGTGGAGGGCGGCCGCTACGTGCAGGGCGGCGGCTGCACCACGGTGGGGGTCGCGGGGCTGGTGCAGGGCGGCGGCTTCGGCAACTTCTCGAAGGGCTTCGGCACCGCCGGCGCGAGCCTCCTCGAGGCCGAGGTCGTCACCGCCGACGGCAAGTTGCGCGTCGTCAACCACGTCCAGGATCCGGACCTCTACTGGGCGCTGAAGGGCGGCGGCGGCGGCACGTTCGGCGCTATCACCCGGCTGACGCTTGCCACCCATCCGCTGCCGGAGAACTTCGGCGCCATCAACCTCACGATCCATGCCAAATCCAACGACGCCTTTCGTCGGCTGCTCGCCCGGTTCGTCGAGCTCGCCCATGCGAACCTGATCAATCCGCACTTCGGCGAGCAGGTGCGTGCGCTGCCCACCAACAGCCTGGTGATCTCGATGGTCTTCCAGGGCCTGCCGCAGGCCGACGCGCGCGCCGCGTTCCAGCCGCTGATCGACTTCGCCAACGCCAGCCCCGCGGACTACGAGGGGCAGACCCAGTTCATCGCCGCGGCCCTGCCGGCGCGGCGCTTTTGGGACGCGGGCTTCATGAAGCAGGTTCCGACCGCGATCCGGCCGGACACACGGCCCGAGGCCGCGCCCGGCGACTACTGGTGGAGCGGCGACGGCGACCAGGTCGGCGTCTTCTGGCACGCCTACACCTCGGCCTGGCTGCCCGCCTCGCTGCTCGAGCCGGCGAACCAGGCCCGCCTGGTCGACGCCTGGTTTGCGGCGAGCCGCCACTGGGGCGTCAGCTTCCACTTCAACAAGGGGCTTGCCGGCGCTCCGCCCGAGGCGATCGCCGCCAGCCGCGACACGGCCACCAATCCGGACGCGCTCACCGCCTTCGCGCTCGCCATCATCGCCGACGGCGGGCCGTCGCTCTTCACGGGCGCGAAGGTCGACCCCAGCGCCCACGTCCGCGCCGACGCCGTTCACGCCGCCACGAAGGCGCTGCTCGCCTGCGCGCCGGGCGCCGGGTCCTACGTCAACGAAACCGACTACTTCCAGGACGACTGGCAGCACGCCTTCTGGGGCGCGAACTATCCGCGCCTCGCCCGCATCAAGCGCCGCTACGATCCGGGCGGCCTCTTCACCGTCCACCACGGCGTCGGCAGCGAGACCTGGAGCGCCGACGGTTTCTCGCGGACGGGGTAGGGCGCCTCAGCCGAACGCAGCTGGGAAGTCCACCTTCAGCGGGGGCCGCAGCGCGCCCGGCGTCAGCTCCAGGCCCATGAACGCCTGGCGCCCCGCGTAGGGCGAGGCGAGCGGCGCGGCCAGCGCGTGCGAGAAGCCGAACCGCGGGTAGTAGGTTGGATGGCCGAGCACGACGACCGCCTCGGCGCCCAGCGCCCGCACGGCCTCGATCCCGGCGCGGCAGAGCGCCTGGCCGATCCCCTGGCCCTGAGCGGTGGGCGCCACGGCCAACGGCGCGAGCCCCGCCACGAAGCGCGGCGGGTCCGTGGTCATGCGGTTGAAGAGAATGTGGCCGACGATGCGGCCGTCCGCTTCGGCCACCAGCTCGACCAGCGCCGCGCCCTCGGCGCGCGCCGCCTCGACCATCAGCGCCTCGTCCTCCTGGCCGAAGGCGGCCGCTTCCACGGCGTGGATCGCGGCGTGGTCGGCGGCGGTGGCCAGTCTCACCAAACCCCGATCTTCTCCGCCTCGTGGTGCGAGAGCGGCTTGTGCATGGCCTCGTGGTCCTTCTCGGCCAGGAACCGCACCGCCTCCAGCGCGGCCATGCAGCCCATGCCGGCGGCGGTCACCGCCTGGCGGTAGACGTCGTCGGTGACGTCGCCGGCGGCGTAGACGCCTTCGATCTCGGTCGAGGCCGTGCCGGCCTTCACGTGCAGATACCCGGCCGAGTCCATCTTCAGCTGGTCCTTGAAGAGTTCTGAGGCGGGCGCATGGCCGATCGCCACGAAGACCCCGTGGCAGGCCAGGTCCTGAGTCTTGTGCGAGCGCACGTGCTTCAGGCGCACCCCCGTGACGCCGAGCGGCTCGGTCGCGCCCAGCACCTCGTCGACCGCATGGTCCCAGATCACCTCGATCTTCGGGTTGGCGAAGAGCCGCTCCTGCAGGATGCGCTCGGCCCGCAGTTCGTCGCGGCGGTGCACCAGCGTCACCTTGGAGGCGAAGTTGGTGAGGAAGAGCGCCTCCTCGACGGCCGTGTTGCCGCCGCCGACCACCACGACCTCCTTGCCGCGGAAGAAGAAGCCGTCGCAGGTCGCGCAGGCCGAGACGCCGAAGCCCTGGAAGGTCTGTTCCGACGGCAGGCCCAGCCACTTGGCCTGCGCGCCGGTGGCGATGATCAGCGTCTCCGCCATCCAGCGCTCGCCGCTGTCGCAGGTGACGCGGAACGGCCGGCGCGAGAGGTCGACCTTGGTGACGATGTCGTTCAGTACCTCGGTCCCCACCGCCTCGGCTTGGCTGCGCATCTGCTCCATCAGCCAGGGGCCCTGGATCACCTCGGCGAAGCCCGGATAGTTCTCGACGTCGGTGGTGATGGTCAGCTGGCCGCCCGGCGCGAGGCCGGCGATCAGCACCGGCTTTAGGAGCGCGCGGGCGGCGTAGACGGCGGCGGTGTAGCCGGCGGGGCCTGATCCGACGATCAGGCAGCGGGTGCGGCGGGGCTCGGAGGGCATTGCAGACATGGCCTTAGTATGTAGCGTCGATTCCGCCTAAAGCCATCGACGTGAGCCTGCCCGCCAGACCCCGCATCCTGTTCTTCGCCGACGCCGGCCCGGACGTCGGCGGCGGCCATGTGATGCGGTGCCTGACGCTGGCCCGGGCGCTGGCCGGGCGGGGCGCAGAGTGCGCCTTCGTCGAGTCGCGGACCGCTGCGCCGATCCTGCGCCGCTTCGGCTGGCCGGCGCAGACGCTGCTCGCCATCAGCGACGCCCACGATCTTCCGGGCCTGCTCGCCTACGCCTGCGACTTCGCCGACCGCTTCGAGGCCGACGCGGTGGTGATCGACCACTACCAGGCCGGCGAGCCCGAGGAGAGGCAGCTGCGAGCCGCCTCGCGCCGGGTCGTGGCGATCGACGATCTGGCCGACCGCCGCCACGCCTGCGACCTGCTGCTCGACCCAGGCTACGGCCGCCGCCGCGAGCACTACGAGGGTCTGATCCCGCCGACCTGCGTGGCGCGGCTCGGCCCCAGCTATGCGCTGGTGCGGCCGGAGTTCGCGGCCGCCCGTCAGCGGGCGCTCAGCCGCCGGGCCAAGCACGGGCCGGTCACGCGCGGGCTCGTCGCGCTCGGCATGACCGACATCGGCGGGATCACCGAGCGGGTGGTCCGTGCGCTGGCGCCGGCGCTCGGCGAGGCGCGGCTCGACGTGGCCGTCGGCAGCGAGGCGGCGAGCCTTCCGGCTTTGCGTGAACTGGCCGCCGCGGACCGGCGCGTGAGGCTCTGGATCGACGAAGCCGACATGGCCACGCTCAGCGCGGACGCCGACCTCGCGATCGGCGCGGGCGGGTCGAGCGTCTGGGAGCGGGCGGTCGTGGGCCTGCCATCCGCCACGGTGATCCTCGCGGAGAACCAGCGCGTGATGATCGAGCACATGGCGGACGCCGGCTTCACGCGCGGCCTCGACGCCGCCGCGGCGAATTTCGAGGCCCGTCTGGTCGAGGCCTGGCGGCGGCTCGAGGGCGACACGGCGCTGCGCTGGCGCCTCACGGAGCGCTGCGCCGACCTCTGCGACGGCCACGGCGCCGAGCGCGTCGCCGAGGCGGTGCTTGAGCTGTACCCGCTGCGCGAGCGCGCTAACCGATCACCGGCGGCTCGTAGCCGCGCAGCTTCAGGCGCTGGGCCATGGCGGGGCGACGCTCGCGCCAGTCGGCGGCGAGGATGCCGAGCCCCAGCACGTCGACCCGCGCGCCTTCCTTGACCACGTGGCCGCGGAAGCGCGCCTCGACCGTGAAGCCGAAGGTCTCGTGCAGCTTCCAGACCGGCTCGTTCGAGGCCAGCACCTCGCACCACAGCTTGGCGAGCTTCAGTCCCTCGAAGACGTACTCCAGAACCCAGTATTCGACGTAGGAGCCCAGCCCCAGGCCGCGCACCGCGGGGTCGGCCAGGTAGTAGGCCCAGGCGCTGCGCTGGTTGCGGCGATCGATGTCGTAGAGGTTGGCGAGCCCGACCGGGGCCTCGTCCATGGTGATGATCCAGTACTGCCGGCGTCGGGTCGCCCTCGATGCCGGCGAACCAGCGCGCGTGCTCCTCGGGCGAGATCAGATGGTCGGTGTACATGTAGGCGCGCACGTCGGGCGAATTGCGCCAGGCGAGGATGCGATCCCGGTCCTGACGCCGCCACCGGCCGCAGATCGACGCGCGGCGCCATCAACGATCCTCCGCCAGCCCCGCGCTCAGCTTAGCAGACGCTGTCAACCGGAGCGAAACGCCGCCAGCGACAGCTCCGGCTGGCGCGTCGAACCACAGCGCCATGCTGTAACGGCGACCGGCTCGCACCGGCAGCACTTCGTGGACGAACCGCTCGTCGCTCGGGAACGCCACGAACAGCCCGGCGCGTGGCTTCACGACGACGCCTTGCGTTTCGAACACCAGCTCGCCGCCTTCGAACCCGTCGTTGAGATAGTAGAGCGCCGAGAGGTCCCGCTGCGGCGTGTGGTTCGCAATCCAGCTTCCGTCGGACTCCTGTTGCCGGTTGTCGGCATGGCGAGGATGACAACCGCCGATCCCGATGGCGGCGAGGATGACCGTCTCGGTGTAGATCGCCTCGCCCGGCGCGAGCGCCGCGGCGGTGCGCCGCCGACCGCGCTCGGCCACGCGCCTCAGCGGGTCACGATCAGCCTCTGCGACGTCGTCCGGGTAGACGACGGGGTGGCCGGTCGTGTCGGCGCCGGAAGCGCGCCCGGCGCAGCGATCGTAGAGCGCCATGAGCCTTTGGCAGCTGCGCCGGCCTAGCGCATTTTCGACCTGAACGACCAATGGGCGCCCGCCTTGTCCATCCGCGGCCAATCTGCCTGCAGCGCCGCGACGTGGAAAGCGCGCCGGGACCTCAGATGCGGCGCTCGCCGCCGAAGCGGGCGAGGTCGGGCGGGCGCGGACCAGCGCGCGGACGTCGTCGGAGCGTGAAGGCCGGATTGGCCGGCTAGAGCGCGTCGTAGACGGCCGCGACGAAGGCGTAGTCGTCCGGATAGTCCACGGTCCAGCGCACCTCGCCCTCGTCGGCGGCCTGGCTGAGGAAGGCCTGGCGGTAGAGGTCGGGGCGGCGGTGCAGCGCCCAGGTGACGTGCTCGTGCTCCTCGCGGCTGGCGGCCGGGCGGCGGCGGCGCGCAGGGCGCTGGCCGTCATGCACTCGACGTCGAGGCCCTTGGGGAAGGTGCGCCCGCTCGGAAACGGGGCGTCCGGCGGCGTGTTGGAGCCGTAGTCGGCGCCGGCGCCGACCACCTGCTCGATCGTGGCGTCGATCACCGCAGGGTCGGCGAGCGGGACAGTCGCCGGTCAGCCGCACCACATGGTCGGCCGGCCCGAACGCCGTCCAGCGCGCCGATGAATCGGGCCAGCACGTCGTCCAGCGGCCCGCGATGCACGGCGACGCCGGCGGCGGCGAGGGTCCGCGCCAGCTCGTCGTCGCTGGGATCGTCGCTGGTGGCGACCACCAGCCGGTCGATGCGCCGCGCGCGCCGCACCCGCTCGATCTGGCGCACGATCATCGGCGCGCCGGCCAGCGGCAGCAGCACCTTGCCCGGCAGCCGGCTGGACGACATGCGCGCCTGCAGGATGGCGAGGATCACCCCGACCTCCCCGCAAGGGGAGGGGAGTCCTCACACCCACTCGATCTTGAGGATCTCGTAGGCCTTGACGCCGCCCGGGGTGTTCACCTCGACGACGTCGCCCTTCTCCTTGCCGATCATGGCGCGCGCGATCGGCGAGGCGATCGAGACCTTGCCGGAGCGCACGTCGGCCTCATGCTCGCCGACGATCTGGTAGCGGGCCTTTTCCTCGGTGTCCTCGTCGACCACGCTGACGGTGGCGCCGAACTTCACCTGCGTCGCCGGAGAGTTTCGATACGTCGATGATCTGGGCGCGCGCGATCTGGTCCTCGATCACCGCGATCCGGCCCTCGATCCAGCCCTGCCGCTCCTTGGCGGCGTGATACTCGGCGTTTTCCGACAGGTCGCCATGCGTGCGCGCTTCGGCGATCGCGGCGATGGCGCTCGGCCGCTCCTGGCTCTTCAAACGCTTCAGTTCCTCGTCGAGGGCCTGATAGCCCTCGGCGGTCATCGGCACCTTGTCCATACGGGTGTTGGCTCGACTCGCCCTCTTAAAGAAATCGCTCTCCGGCCGCGGGCGCGGACGTCCGGGGGGAAAAAGAGTAGGGGCGGAACGCCCGAAACTCAAGGGCCACGGGATTCAACCGATTGGCAAGCGGCTTGTCGGGATGCGCGGCGCGCTTCGCTTCAGCTGTGCAGGATCGCGGCGGCGAAGGCGACGAAGCCCAGCAGGTTGAGCAGCACGTGGGTGGTGATCGACAGCCGCACGTCCTTGAACCAGGCGACCGCCAGGATCATCGGCAGCGTGAAGCAGAAGATCGACGGCCAGTTGTACGGCTGCCAGAAGTGATAGATCGCGAAGAGCGCCGCGTTGACGAACGGCGCCAGCCAGGCGGGGCCTGGGATGCGGCTGAGCAGGTAGCCGCGGAAGTAGAGCTCCTCGGTCGCCGGGACCACGAGGATATCGGCCGCGAAGCGGGCGATCAGCGTCGCGGCGAGCACCGCCGGCGGCAGATGGCGGTAGGCGGCCAGGTCCGAATAGTCGAACCAGCGCGGCAGGAAACCCATGATGTGTCCGGCGAACCAGAGGTCCGCCGGCCGGCTCGCCGCATAGAGCATGATCGTCGCCGCGAAGGCGCAGGCGACGATGGCGACGAACTTCCAGCTCTTGATCCGCGGCGGCGGCGCGACCACGCCGGCGAGCGTCCAGCGGCCGCTGCCGCGGCGGCCGATCGCCAGCAGGTGCCCGATCTCCAGCGGGGCCAGCACGAAGAGCGCGCAAACCGACAGGGTCAGAAGCGGCGGCAGGCCGGCCGCGATCCCGAGCGGCGCGAGCGCGACGTAGGCCAGCGCCATAGCCGCGCCTGGGACGAGGTGAAGCGCCACGCTGGCCGGCAGGGCGTGCCTTGCGGCGGCGTGAACTTCGGGCGCGGCGGCGTCGATCGTGGCGGCGGTCATGGCGGGCGGGGTCCCTTCAGGCCGGTTGCAGCAGGGCGAGGAGCGCGTCGAGCGGCGCGGCGAGATCGGCGTCGGGCGTGATCGCCCTGCGCACCTCGCAGCCGACGATGACGGCGGCGACCAGAGCTGCGAGCGCGTCGGGCGCGAGGCCCCGCGCCTCCGCAAGCGGCCGCAGCAGCGCGGCGAGGGCGGCGGTGGTGTCCGCTTCCGAGGAGGTCACCGCGGCGCGAAGGGTCTCGTTGCCGATCGCCTCGCCCCAGGCCCGCACGTCGAGCTGGAAGGTCTCGGCCGCGCCAGGCCGCGCCAGGGCGCCCAGCACCGCGCGCAGGCGCTCGGTCGGCGAGCCGCCGGCGGCGGCGCCAATCAGTTCGGAGGTCGCGCGCCGGCCGTGGTCCGCCAGCGCCGCGATGATCGCGTCCTTCGAGTCGAAGTAGCCGTAGACCGCCCCGACGCTGAGGCCGGCCTCGGCGCAGATGTCGGGGATGGTTGCGCCCTGGAAGCCGTGGCGGGCGAAGCAGCGCACCGCGGCCGCCAGGATCTGGGCCCGGCGGGCGTCCTTTCGGGCTGAGGATATCTTCGGCATAGAAAACGAATACTCGTTCTTTTTATCGCGGTCAAGCTGGACGGATGCGCTGGCGTGCTGCGCGGGTTTGGCGCTCGCTCGCGCCGGCCCTTTGCGCTAATGGCGCCCATCCCAATCGAGTGAGCAGGCGCAACGTGGCCAATCTGATCGTGCATGGCGGACGGCCGCTGAGGGGCCGCGTGATCCCTTCGGCCAACAAGAACGCGGTGCTGCCGATCCTCTGCGCCACGCTGCTGACCGACGAAGCGGTGATCCTGCGCGGCGTGCCGGACATCACCGACGCGCGCCAGATCGTCGAGCTCTTCCAGCGGCTCGGCAGCGAGGTCGACGTGGACTTCGGAACCGGGACCTTGCGCGTGCGCCATGCCGGGCGGCTCGACCCCGGCGCGGCGCGGCTGCCGGAGGGCATGCGCTCGTCGATCATGCTGATCCCGGCGCTGCTGGCGCGGCTCGGCGAGGCGCGCATCGAGGGCGACGTGAAGGGCTGCACGCTCGGCGTGCGCGAGATCGACCCGCACATCGAGGTGTTCCAGACCTTCGGCGTCGAGGTGACGCCCGAGCGCGGCGCGCTGGCGCTTTCCAACCGCCCGCGCAACGGCCGCCCCTTCGCCGCCGCCAGCCACTGGCTCGACTACGCCTCGGTGACCACCACCGAGAACTTCGTGCTCTGCGCCGCCACCGCCGACGGGACCTCGACGCTGACCAACGCGGCCTGCGAGCCGCACGTGCAGGAGCTCTGCGCCTTCCTCGCCAAGATGGGCGCGAGGATCGAGGGCGTCGGGGCGAGCCGGCTCGTGGTCGAGGGGGTGGAGCGGCTGCACGGCGCCGAGCACGACTTCGCCGAGGACTTCCACGAGATCGCCACCTTCCTGGCGCTGGGCGCCATCACCGGCGGCGAGGTGCAGGTCCGCAACGCCCGCCCCGACCAGTTCCCGCTGATCGACCGCACCTTCGGCAAGTTCGGGGTCGAGGTGCGCCACGAGAACGGCTGGTCGAGCGCCCGCGCCGACGGGCCCCTGAAGATCGCCCAACCGTTCACCGCCTACATCCTGCCCAAGGTCGAGGCCGCGCCCTGGCCCTACCTGCCGGTCGACCTGCTGCCGATCTTCATCGCGCTGGGCGCCAGGGCCGACGGCGAGATGCTCTACTGGAACAAGGTCTACGAAGGCGCGCTCGGCTGGACCAGCGAGCTCGCCAAGTTCGGCGCGCACGCGCTCAGCTGCGACCCGCACCGGGTGATCACCTTCGGCGGCAAGCCGCTGGCGCCCGCCACCGTCGAGAGCCCCTACATCATCCGCGTCGCCATCGCGCTCCTGATGCTGGCGGCCAGCATCGAGGGCGCCTCGAAGATCCTCAACGCCGACCCGATCCGCCGGGCCCACCCGCAGCTTCGTCGAGAACCTCATCGCGCTCGGGGCGGACGTGGAGTGGGCTTGAGCCGGTTGAGGTCTCGCTGAATCGCCCAGGCGAAGGGGAGTCTTACGCCCATGCTCGCGAAGCTGTCTTTCAGCCCGCTGTCGTCCGAACCTCAGCCGTTCCGCTTCAGCCAATCGAACAGCTTGACGCCGTCCGGCGCGCCCCAGCCGGCCACCGGGCTCCATGACTCGGTGGCGGCGTAGCCCTTCACCCCGCCCTTGCTGTTGTCGCCCTCGGTGATCGGCCGCAGCACCTTCGCCGGACCGATCGCCTGGTAGAGCAGCGGGTTGAGGTGGCCGACGTTGCGGCCCAGCCCCTGGTTGATGCGGGCGATCAGGCCGGCCCAGAGTTCGGCGGCGACGGTGGTGCCGCCGATCCCGGTCTGTACGCCGCCGATGCCGACCTTGGTGAAGGTGTGCCAGGCGGCGGCCGAGACGTCCGGGATCGCGCGCCCGGCGAACCCGCCGGCCCGCTCGCCGGCGATCTCCAGCTCGGACTGCCAGTCCGGACGCTCCAGCAGACGGCTGACGCCGCCGCCGCTTGCGCCGCCCTTCGGCTCGTTCCAGACCACCTCCGAGGCGATGCCGTCGGCGCGCGATCCCATCGCCGTGCCGCCCACGGCAAGCACCCAGGGGCTGGAGGTCGGGAACATAACTTCGCGGCGACGGCGGCCGCCGGCTGCGGCGCCCTGATCGCCGGCGGCGACGATGATCGTCACGCCGCTGCGCGCCGCCTTGCCGAGCTCGTCGTTCACCGTCTCGAGCTCGTCGCGCTTCCAGTCGCTCTCGGGCTGGCCCCAGTTGATCAGCAGGACGCCGACCCGGTCGGCGACCGCCCTGCGGATCGCCGCCTTCCATCCGGCAATGCCGAACGGGGCGAAGTAGACCCGCAGCTGGGCCTTCGGCGCGACGCCACCCACCAGCTGGATGTCGGTGACGACCTGCGCGCTGGCGCCAAGGTCGCCCGGCTGGTTGGCGGCGCCGGCCAGGGCCACCTCGACCACCTCGGGCGCCGGCTGATGGCCGGCGGCGAAGTAGGCGGCGATTTCGTCCGGCTTGAAGCCGCCGGCGAACTCCACCAGCCCGATTACCTGGCCGGACCCGTCGAGGCCGGGCGGGAAGTTGTAGAGCCTGGCGATCTCCGACGGCGCGGCTGTACGCTGCGGCGCGGCAGGCGCGCCGGACGCGGAGGGGAGCACCGGGCTGAAGCGCGCCAGCGCGTCGCGGATCGCGCCGTCGGCGTCGTCGAGCAGCCGCGAGCCGATGAAGAACTCGATGTTGCGCTTGGCGGCCTCGGGGTCGTTGGTGGCGATCGACTGCAGGATGAGGTCGTACTTCGCCTTCTGCTTCTCGAGCTCGAGGTCGCTGGCCGCCTTCAGTTTGTCCTGCGCGATGCTGTTGCGGTTGTTGACGACGCTGACGACCAGGTTGCCGACCAGCGCCAGGATCGCGCCGACCAGGGCGAGCAGTATCTGATCGGAGGAACCCACCTGGCGATAGCCTTTCTCGCAAGCAACCGGTCCCGACCTGGCGACGATAACGGAGCAGCCACAACCCGGTCTAGCGACCGCATCGAGGCGCCTCCGTGAACTCCGCGGTGCAAGGCGTCGCCTGCGCGCCTATTCGGTGAAGAGGTCGTTCCAGACGCAGTCGCCGAGGTCCGGATTGGCGATCTGGGCGCCGGGCGGAAGCTGCGGCGGCGGGTAGGCGAGGATGCAGTCCTGCATCTGTGGGCCGGGGTCGCGCAGGAACGGCAGCGCCGTGGCGACTCCGCGGGTGACGCCGTCGCCCGTACGCTCCGCCGCGGCCGACTGCACGCGCACGCCCGGCCCGAACGCGTCCTCCAGGTGCGCGGCGTCGACCACCTTGACGGCGGCGAGCGACGGCGCGCCCTCGAAGGTGGCCAGCACCGGCAGCTGATCCGCCCCTAGGCTGGCCTTGCCGTCAGCGCCCGGCGGCGACTTCCAGGGCCAGACGCCCGGCTCGCCGACGGTGGCCGGCCGGGCCGCCTGCGGGCTCCAGTCATCGGCTTTGCGGCAGCCTTGCGGGTCGCGAGGACCGGTGCACGTCGGTTTGTCCCAGCCCGCCAGCGTCACCACCAGCAGGCGGCCGCGGATCGGCAGCACGATCGCGTCGCCCTTGACCTCGTGCATGAGCGGCACGTTCGAGCCGCCGACCTGGTTCGGAACCCAGTCCTCGCGGCGCACGCCCGAGCCGCTGACGGGCCGCCCGTTGTCGCTGACGGTGACGGTCAGTCGGTAGGTCAGCGCGTGCTCCGGCCTGGCGCAGGCGCAGAGCGCCACCAAGGCCAGCACCGCGGCCCGCATTCGGTTCGGAAGCGTCTTGCGCACGTGCGGCTAGCGCGCCAGCGCGACGCTTTCGGCGAACGCGAACCTCGCCTTGCGGTCGAGGAAGTCGCCGGCGGCGCTGGCGAAGCCGTCCGGCCGGTCGGCGAGGATGTCGGCGCCGGCATCGTAGACCAGCACCACGCTGGCGTGGAGCGCGCGCCGCCAGGCGGCCAGCGGCGCCGCCGACGGGTCGCGGTCGCCGACCAGCACGCAGACCGGCGTCGCGATGCGCTCGCCTTCGCCCAGCGTCAGTCCTGAGGGCGATACCAGCACCAGCGCATCGGCGGCTTCGCCCAGTTCGCGGACGAGATCGAGCGCCGCGGCGGCTGCCCCGCCGACGCCCACGACGCCCAGCGTCTCGAACCGTTGCGCCGCGACCCAGTCGGCCGCCCCATCCGGCTCGGCCAGCGCGAGCACTCGGAACCGCGCCGCCAGCGCCGCCAGGCCCGGCGCGCCAGGCGCCGCGCCCAGCACCAGCACCGGGCGCCCGACGCCGAGCTCGGTGGCGGCCGGGGAGGGGGTGTCGGTCACCGTCATCGGCGCGCCTTCAGTTGATCTCGGCCAGCGCCGGCGCGAAGCGGCGGCCGAACAGCTCCAGCGAACGGGTCATGCCGCCGCCGGCCACGGCGACGTCCAGGATGCCGACGCCGGCCTCGTGCAGCGCCTTCGCCTTGGCGAGCACGCTGTCCGGGCCGCCCATGAACTGCACGCCCGCGACGCCCGCGGTCGGATCGCCGCCACCTTGCCCGCCGCCGGGCGCGCCCGGGCCGGCGCGCACCTGCGTGCGGTTGGCGATCTCCTCGGCCTCGGCGTCGGTCTCGGCGATGATCATCCGACCACGGTAGAGCACGTTGTCGTGGGTGGGCTCCCAGCCGGCCGCGCGGGCGGCGCGCCGGTAGATCTCCACCTGCTTGGCCACATACGGCACGGGGGCGAAGCCGACCGCCAGCGACAGCCCGTGCCGGCCGGCGAACTCGGCCAACTCGTCGCTGTTGCCGGAGTAGAACACCGGCGGATGCGGGTCCTGCACCGTCCGTGGCCAGACCGAGATCGTCCGGTAACGGAAGTATTTGCCCTCCCAGCCGAACGGCTGCGGCTCAGTCCAGGCGCGTACGATCAGCTGCACCCCTTCCTGGGTGATCTCCCGCGTCTCGGCCGGATTGGTGCCATAGGTGGCGTGCTCGTTCGGGGTGCCGCGCAGGAACAGCACCACGACGCGCCCGTGGCTGAGCGCGTCGATCATGGCGATCTCCTCGGCCGCGCGGACCGGATTGATCAGCGGCACCAGCGGGCCCAGGAGGGCGATCTTCACGCGCGACGTCTGCTGGCTGATCGCCGCGGCGAGGATGCCCGGGTTCGGGGTCATCAGGCCGGGCTGGTAGTGGTGCTCGGAGATCGACACCCAGTCGAAGCCGGCCTCCTCGGCGAGCTTGTACTGGCGGATGGCGGTGTCCATCGAGCGCATCGCCTCTTCGCGCTCGCAGAGCTCGGGCGGCGCCGGCCAGCCGCGCGCGGCCACCTTGCCGACATAGCCGCCGGTGCCCAGGAAACAGGTCTTCATGGGAAGCAGGTCTTCATGCGTTGGCCCCCGCCGTCATTGGCTGCTCGAACGTGAACGGATCGGCGAGCGCGTAGCGTGGCATGAGGTGCTCGCGGAACAGCCGGATCGAGCGCATTGCCTGAGCGTGGCTGAGGCTGCCCCACTGGAACGACAGCACCATGTAGTCGGCGCCGGTGGTCACGTACTCGTCGAAGTAGGGCCGCACGGTCTCCGGCGTGCCGACCACGAAGCCGGGGATGCCGCCCGGGGTGCGGCGCCGCGAGTCGCGCTCAGCGCGCTCCTCCTCGGCGAGCTTCTGCAGCGAGGCGTCGAGGTCGCGCCGCTCCTCGACCGCCCGGTGGCGGTCCGGCCCGCCGCGCTGCGGGGCGCCCGAATCCGCGCGGTTGGTGAACTGGGTGAGGCCGCGCCGCTCGGCCTCCAGGCGCCTCGGCGCGCCGAGGTTCCAGCCGTAGGCCTTGGCGGCCGGCTCGGCTTCGGCGATCGCCGCGGCTTCTTCCTCGGCCAGCAGCATGTGCACCACGAGGCCGATCATTGGCGGGCGGCCCTGCAGGGTCAGCGGCCCGTTGTGCTCGGCCCAGATTCGCCGGTAGCGCAACACGTTGGCCTCCAGCGTATCGAGCGAACCGACGACGACGCAGTTCATGCCGCCCACGGCCGCCGTCTCGGGGTTGCGCATGTACCAGAACGGCGGCGTCGGCTGCTGGTAGGGTCTGAGCCGCATCGGCACGCGATCGAAGGCGAAGTACTCGCCGGCGTAGGTCAGCTCGTCGTTGGCGAGCCCGGCCTTCAGGGCGCCCAGCACCTCCTCGTAGCGGCGCGCGTTCATCTGCTCGTCGCCCTCCTGGCCCCAGAAGTAGGCCTCCAGCACGCCGCCCCGACCGACGCCGATCTCCAGGCGCCCGTTCGAGAGGTGGTCCAGCATCGAGACCTCCTCGATGAGCCGCAGCGGGTGGTGCAGCGGCAGCACGTAGACGCCCGGGCCGAAGCGCAGGCGCCGGGTGCGTTGCGAGGCCGCCGCGAGGAACACGTTCTGCGACGGGGCCATCGAGTGCACCGCCGGCGTGTGGTGCTCGGCGAGGTGGTAGGCGAAGAAGCCGGCCTCATCGAGCGCTTCCAGCTGGATCAGGCGCTCCTCGTAGAGACGGCTGAGCGGCGCGCCTGGCAGGTGCTCGATGTGGTCGAAGACGCCGAAGCGGATGCGGGTCATGGCGAGGCTCCGTGCCCAGGCTTAAACGTTTACAGCCGTCCCGGCAATCTGCGATGATCGGGCGCCATGAAGGTGACCCTGCACGAAGTGGCCGCCCGCTCCGGCGTCTCGATCGCTACGGTCTCGCGGGCGCTGAACGGCCTGGCGGTCTCCAAGGCGAGCCTGGCGCGGGTGGAGGCGGCGGCGCGCGAACTGGGCTACGTGCCGAACGAGGCGGCGAGGTCCCTGCGAGCCGAACGCACCATGACGATGGGGCTGATCTTCTCGGACCTCAGGAACACGTTGGGCATCGACCTCCTGGACGCGCTCAGCGAGGCGATCGAGGAGGCCGGCTACTCGCTGCTGATCTCCACGGCGCGCGGCGATGCCGATCGCTACGACGTGCTGATGCGGCGCTTCCTGGAGCGGCGGGTCGATGCGCTGTTCTGCATCCGCCCGCACGGGCCAGGCGCGGCGCTGGGCGCCTACCGCGCCGCCGGCATCCCGGTCGTGAACATGTTTGGCGCCGCCGGCGTGTTCGCGGACCTGCCGACGGTGTTCCCGGTGTTCGCCGAGGCGGCGCACGCGCTCGGCGCGCATCTGCGCGCGCTCGGCCACGTGCGGGTCGCCATCTTGCGGCGCGAGCCGCGCACGGCGCCGCTGCAGGCGATCGGCGAGGGGCTGAAGGCGCAAGGTCTGGTGGTCGAGGCGGCGGCGGCGTCGGAGGCCGACGGCATGCGCGGCTGCCTCGCCGCGCTGATGGCGCAGCGTCACCGGCCGAGCGCCGTGATCGCCGCCGATCCGCACGCCCGCGGCCTGATCGCCGCCTGCGACGCGGCGGGCGTCGCCGTGCCCGAAGCGCTCAGCATCGTCTCGCTGAGCGAGATCGCGGCCGAGGGCTACCATCGCCGGCACGGCATCAGCTCGGTGACCATCGATCCTGCCCGCATGGGCCGCGCCGCGGCCGCCGCGATGCTGGCCTGGCTCGCCGGCGAGCGCCCCGACGCCCGCCTCGCCGTCGAAGCCGCCGCCTTCGCCGCCCGGGCGACGACCGGCGCCGCGCCCTTCTAGCGACGTGGCCACGCTCGACCTGGCTTGATGATTTGACCAGCGCTGCAAGGTGCGCGAAGCGGTCGCCACACCCTTGCGGAGGCATTCATGAGCGAAGCAAGCGCCGCTGACCGCCTGGGCGAACTGCTGGCGCCGTTCACCCCGGACAAGCCCGGCCTCGCGGCCGTCGTGACCGTGGGCGGCGAGGCGGTGTTCGAGCGCTACCTCGGCGGCGCCGATCTGGAGCATGGCGTCCCGGTCACCGCAGCGACGCGGTTCCACGTCGCCAGCGTTTCCAAGCAGTTCACCGCCTTCGCCGTGCTGCTCGAGGCCGCCGCAAGCCGCGTCGATCTGGAGGCCGACATCCACGCATACCTGCCCGAGCTCGCCGACTACGGGGCGAGGGTGACGGTCTCCGACCTCGTTCATCACACCGGCGGACTGCGCGACCAGTGGGAGCTGATGATGCTCTCCGGCACGCCGCTGGACGGGCTGATCCGGCAAAGCGCCATCGTCGCCATGGCCGCGCGCCAGACGGCGCTCAACTTCCCGCCCGGGACCGACTTCCGCTACTCGAACACCGGCTACTCGCTGCTGGCCGAGATCGTCGCGCGCACCTCCGGCAAGCCATTCGCGGGCTACCTCGAGGAGGCGGTGTTCGCGCCGCTCGGCATGCGCCAGACGCTGGTCTACGGCGACGCGGCGCGGCTGCTGCCGGATCGGGCGATGAGCTACCGGTTCAACGCCCGCGGCGAGCTGCGCCTCGCGCGGCTCAACTACAGCAACTATGGCGCGACGAGCCTCACGACGACGGCGCGCGACCTGGCCAAGTGGGCGGGCGAGCTGCTTCACCCCCGCGTGTTCGGGGCGGAGCTGATCGCCACGATGACCTCGCCGGGCGCGCTTCGGGACGGCACGCCGGTCAACTATGGCTTCGGCATCATGCGGGACGAGCTGGCGGGGCGTCCGGCGCTGACCCACGGCGGCGGCGACGCCGGTTATCGCGCCGCGTTCGACTGCTTCCCGGACGACGACGCCAGCGTGATCGTGCTCGCGAATGGGCAAGCCGACGTCGGCGCGATCGCGCGGGCGCTCGCCGACGCCTTCCTGAGCGCCGCGCCGCCGGCGCCGGAACCGATTGCGCCGGATCCGGCCACGCTGGCCCGGCTCGCCGGCTACTACGTCGGCGGCTGGGGCCCGGGCCTGACGCTGCAGGCCACGGGCGGCAAGCTGATGGTGAGCGGCGGCGGCGCGCCGCCAGCCGAAGCCAAGTTCCTCCCGAACGGCGACTTCTACCTCTACGGCCCCAGCTATCGCTTCTCGCCGAGATCGGACGGCAGCCTCGTCGAGACCCAGGGCGTGGGCGGACTGCAGATGCTGCACCGGCGCGCGGATCGTACCCAGCCGTCGGCGGCGGACCTGGCGTCGCTCGTGGGGCGCTACCGCAGCGAGGAGATCGACAGCACCTACGACCTGGCCGTGGACGGCGGCGGGCTCGTCATTTCCTGCCTGCGGTTTCCGCCGCTGAAGCTCGCCCCGGCCGATCGGGACGCTTTCGACGGGCCTGGGACACGCCTGACCGTGCTGCGCGACGACGCCGGCGCGCCTGCGGGCTTCACCATCGCCACCGGTCGCGTGCGGGGCTTGCGATTCCGCCGCGTCGACTGACCAGCGACGCGCTGGGTTCTGGAATTGGTCGGACGGCGCGGCGCCGATGGGCTCTCAGGGCCGCTCGGCGACGCTGCGGACGGCGCTTAGGGCGCTGCCGGGTAGGTGATCCGCAGCCCCTCGACGTGCGCGAACGGCGTCAGCTTGTGCGGGCGCCAACTCGTCTCGGTCAGGATCTCGACCACGGGAATGCCGCGCACGAGCAGTGCGTCGGCGACCAGCGAGCGGTGGCAGCGCCAGGGCACGGCCTCGGCGCACATGATGCCGGTGCGCGACGTGCGGCTCATCGCGACAAGTCGCGCGAGACCCGCCTCGAACCCTTCGGTCTGCATATAGTCAGCGTAGCCCCGGAAGCTCTCGTTGCGCCAGCCGAGGTTCGGCAAATCCTTGCGTGCGCGCCGCAGCCCGCCCAGTGGCTTCAGCGGCGCGTAATCGACCCCGGCCTCGCCGAGCGCGGGGCCCAGTATCTCGGCGTTGAACTGCGGGTTGCGGCGCGAGCGCGGCACGGTGCGAATGTCGGCGACGCGCTCGATCCCATAGGCCTTCAAGAGCGCGATGAACTCAGGGAGCGGGCGCGTCGAGTGGCCGACCGTGAAGACGGCGCCGGCCGGCCACGCCGGCTCGGACGGCGTGTCGCGGGCGCTCGCAGGCGCGGGACTACTCATGTCTGAGGAGATAGGCGCGATCGGCGGTTGACGTCGCCGCAAGCCCGCGCCAGCCGACAGCTGAGCCCTACTTGCCGCACCGCGTGTCGGTGGAGCGGCCGCCGCAGAGGTAGATGCTGGACGCGACATAGCGGTCGGCGGCGCTCTCCGTCTTCAGCAGCGCCTGCATCTCATCCTCGTGGCCCGCCGGGAACGACAGCACGCCGCCGGTCGACGAGGCCGGCGTGTGGACGTCGAGCGAGACCGCATAGATGGCCGCATCTCCCGAGATGATCTTGAAGAAGATGTGCACGCCATAGTCCTGCCCGCGCTGCTGGCCGCAGTAGAGCTGGCCGTAGACGACGCGGATCCCGCCCTCGAGGCGCGGCGTCGGGCCGTTCACCCGGACGCTGTCGCAGGAGAGCGTGATCTGCGCGAAGCGCTGTTTCAGGAACGCAGCCGGATCGAGGCCGGCGAGGTTGGGGAAGCCCTGGTCGGTGAGGATCTCGGAGAAGTCGTTCTCGGTCTGGCCGGGCGGGATCTGCTCGTGGTTCCAGGCGCCGTGGCTGGTCTGGTCGGTGATCCGCGTCCAGGCCGCGCCCGGATAGGGCTTCAGCACCAGATGCTCGGGCGCCGCCTGGGCGCTCGCGGCGCCCGCCAGCATCACCGCCGCCGCCGCGGCCCCGCCGTTCCATCGCGCCATCGCCCCGCCCCCGTCGCTCGCGGCGTAGTAGCCGCCTGGTCCGTGCACCTGCCGGTAAGTCTTCTGTAAGAGCGGCCCGATCGCGCCGCCGCTTTCGATCGTGGTCTTGCCGAGGAAGTGGTCGCGCCCCAGCAGCGTCGCCATCTCGGGCGGCTGGCCCTCCAGCCAGGCGTCATCGAGATGACGGTAGTCCTCCACCGGCGCGAAGCCGATGCGGGTGTAGGTCATGTGCAGCACCACCCGCTCGCCATCGATCTGGCGCGGGTAGTTGCCGTGCCAGACGTTGCCATTCCAGAGCGCCAGCGAGCCCTTCGGCGCCACGACCGGTCGTGCGCCGGCCAGCGACTGGCGGATGTCGCGCGGCGGGTGCGAGCGATGCTTGTGCGTGCCGGGGATGACCAGGGTCGAACCGCCTTCCAGTGTGAACTCGTCGGTGACCCAGCAGGCGGTGCACATGATCTCCCAGGGCGGGAATGGCGCCGGGAACCAGCTGTTGTCGGCGTGCAGGCCCAGCGAGCCCGGTCCCTTCTTGCGGACCGAGCCGACCAGCTGCGAGAGGATGAAGCCGCGGCCCAGCAGGAACTCGACCATCGCCAGCAGCTTGGGGACCACCAACGCCTCGGCGAACACCGGATCGCGGCCCAGCAACAGTCCCGCCGTGTAGCCCTTCGCGCGGCCCTCGGTGGCCTGGGCGCAGGCGATGATCGCCGCGCGCACCCGGTCGGTCAGCGCGTGGGCCGCGGGGTCCTGGATCACCGTGTAGCCGTCGTCGACCAGCTGGCGGACGTTCTCGCGCAAACCCAGCGCATCGATGCGCGGCGCGAGGTCGTCGGCGACGGCGTAGGGATCGAGCGCAGGGTCGGTGGCGGTGTCGAGCGGCATGCTTTAAGGTGCTCCAGTCGCCGGGCAGGGTCGCGACGGCGCCCGCCCTCTGTCAACCCGGAGACGCGCAGGGGCTGGACGCGCAGGGGCTGGACGCGCGATGAAGCTTGCGCGCAAATCGCCGCCATGAGCGAAGCGGCGGCCGATCTCGCCTTCGCCGCCGATCTGTTCTCGGGCCTCGGGTCCGTGCAGCCGCGGCGCATGTTCGGCGGCGCGGGGCTCTACGCCGGCGGCGTCATGTTCGCCCTGGTGGACGAGGGCCGCATCTACCTGAAGACCGACGCGGCGTTGCAGGCCGACCTGGCGGCGGCCGGCGCGGTCGCCTGGATCTACACCGAGCGGCGCGGTCCGAAGGCCGGCGTCCCGCAAGAGACCAGCTACTGGTCGCTGCCGGAGCCGGCGCTCGACGATCCCGAGCAAGCCTGCGCCTGGGCCCGCCGCGCCCTCGCCGTCGCCGAAGCCAGGAAGGCCGCCGCGCCGAAGCGTCGTCGGCCGCGATAGGCCGAACTTCTATCTGCGATCTCGAGTGCCAGCTCCACCGGAGGGGAGGACCTTGGTTTTCACCGAACCGATAGCCCGCCGTCGATCACCAGTTCGGCGCCGGTGACGTAGCGGCTTTGGTCGGAGGCGAGCCAGAGGACGCCGTTGGCGATGTCCGCGGGCACGCCTTTCACGCCAAGCGGCACGGCCTGCTGGCTCATCGCGTCGAGATCGGGCGGCGCGTTGCTCCCCGCCTGCTGGCCCATGCCGGCGATCGACAGCCAGATCGGCGTCTCGATGATGCCGGGGTGCACCGAGTTCACCCGGATGCCGTCCTTGAAGTTGGCGCACTCCATGGCGATCGCCTTGGTGAAGAGCCGACCGCCCCCTTGGTCGCGCAGTAGGCCGCCAGGATCGGCGAGCCCTTCAGCCCGGCCACCGACGACATGTTGATGATCGAGCCGCCGTTGCCGGCCTTCCGCATCAGCGGCAGCGAATGCTTGATGCCGAGGAACACGCCCTCGACGTTCACCGCCTGCTGCCGGCGCCAGTCGTCGAGGCTCATCATGGTGATCGAGGGGCAGCCGACGCCGATGCCGGCGTTGTTGACCAGGATGTCGAGCCGGCCCTCGGTCTTCTCGACATCGGCGATGATCCCCGTCCAGGCGTCCTCGCTGGTGACGTCGTGGTGGAGGTAGCGCGCCTTGCCGCCGGCGTTCTTGATCGCGCCGACCAGGTCCTCGCCCTTGGCGTCCTGCACGTCGGTGATGACCACCGTGGCGCCTTCCTCGGCCAGCCGCTGGGCGCAGCCGGCGCCGATGCCGCTCGCCCCGCCGGTGACCAGCGCCACCTTGCCTTCGACCTGACCCACGGCATCCTCCTGACGTTCATTGGTTCTGCGCTCGGTTCTACACTTCGGCCTGGGTCCGCCAAGCCTGACCCGGCGTCAGAAGGAGGCTGCCTTGTCCCGATCTCGTCCTCTACCGCGCGCCCGCCACGCGCTCGCTCTCCGCACTCTGGCTGCTGGAGGAGCTGGGCGTTCCGTACCGGATGGAGACGGTGAAGATGCAGTCGGCCCGAGTACCTGGCCGTGAACCCGCGTGGCTGGGTCCCGATGATCGTCGACGGCGAGACCAGGGTCACCGAGACGCCGGCCATCTGCCTCTATCTCGCCGACCGCTACGGCTACGGAACGCTCGCGCCGAAGCTCGAGGAGGCGGCGCGCGGGCCTTACATGAGCTGGACCGTCTGGGCGACGGCGGTGCTGGAGCCGGCCTCGAGCGCTCGACGGCCACGACGTTCCGCCCAAGCGGCCGGGCGCCTGGCATTTCGGCTTCGGCAAGCTGGAACGCGAGCTGGAGGTGCTGCGCGTGGCGCTGGCGGCAGGGGGCGATGCGTGGCTGCTGGGCGAGCGCTTCAGCGCCGCCGACGTGATGGTGGGGACGGTGATCGGCATGCGCCTCTTCACCGGCGAGGTCCCGCGGGAGGGCTGGCTGGTCGCCTACTGCCGAACGCTGCGAGGCCCGCCCGGCCTACAAGCGCGCCGCCGACATCAACTGGCCGCCGGCCGATTTCGCGCACGTGCAGCCGGCGCCCTGAAGCTGCTAGAGCTGCGCCATGGCGGCGATCCAGGCGCTCACGTTCGACGTTTTCGGCACGGTGGTCGACTGGCGCGGCTCGGTGGCGCGCGAGGCCGAGCGGGTGCTGGCGCCGAAGGGCCACGCGCTCGACTGGGGCGCGCTTCGCCGACGGCTGGCGGGCCCGCTACGTCCCGGCGATGGCCAAGGTCAGCCGCGGCGAGCGGCCGTTCGTGATCCTCGACGAGCTGCACCGCGAGAACCTGGTCGAGCTGCTGGCCGAGCGCGAGATCGGCGGCTTGAGCGAAGCCGAGATCGACCAGCTGAACCTCGCCTGGCATCGGCTCGATCCCTGGCCGGACGTGCTGGAGGGCCTGGCGCGGCTGAAGCGCCGCTTCATCCTCGCCACGCCTCTCCAACGGCAACGTGCGGCTGATGGTCGACATGGCCCGGCGCGCCGGCCTGCCGTGGGACGCCATCCTCGGCGCCGAGGTGGCGCGGGCCTACAAGCCGTCAGCCGGAGGCCTACGACAGCGCCGCCCGCATGCTGGCGCCTCGCGCCCGCCGAATGCCTGATGGTCGCCGCCCACCCGTCCGACCTGGCGGCCGCCGCCGACGCGCGGCTTTCGCACCGCCTACGTCCACCGCCCGCTCGAGTATGGACCCGGCCCGCCAGGTGCGCCGGCCCGATCCGGGGACCTTCGATTACCAGGTCGGCAGCTTCCTCGAACTCGCGGACGCGCTCGGCGCATCGTGATCTGGCAGTAAGTCAACAGCGATTGACATAGCGCCGTTCCGCGCCGATCCTCCAGGCCGCCGAAAGCGCACCAGGAAGACACTCCATGAACATCGCCGTGAAGATCGACGCCGCCGCGAAGCGTCGACGAGGCCTACGCGCTGCCGCTCGCCGAGCTCAACCCGGCCCGCACCGACCGCTTCCAGAACGACACCATCTGGCCGGTGTTCGAGCGGCTGCGGCGCGAGGACCCGGTCCACTTCACGCCGGAGAGCGAGTTCGGGCCCTACTGGTCGGTGACCAAGTGGAACGACATCATGGCGGTGGACACCAACCACGAGGCCTTCTCCTCGGCCGAGGGCATCGGACTGCCGAACCGCAAGGCGATGGAAGAGCAGCGCAAGGCGATGGAGGCGATGGGCATTGAGCCGCGCCGCGGCGGCGGCGCCGGCTTCATCACCATGGACGAGCCCGAGCATGGCCCGCAGCGCAAGGCGGTCAGCCCGACGCTCGCCCCCGCCAACATCGCCAAGATGGCCCCGGTGGTGCGCGAGCGCGCCGGCCAGATCCTCGAATTCGCTGCCGATCGGCGAGGAGTTCGACTGGGTCGACCTGGTGTCGAAGGAACTGACGGCGATGACGCTCGCCACCCTGTTCGACTTCCCGTTCGAGCAGCGGCGCAAGCTGCCCTGGTGGTCGGACATGATCATGAACCAGCCCGGCCACGGCCCGGTGGAGAGCTGGCAGCAGAAGGCGGCGGCGACCCTCGAGTGCTTCAGCGCCTTCAACGAGCTGTGGAACCAGCGCGTCAACGCCGAGCCCGGCATCGACCTGATCTCGATGCTGGCGCACAACCCGGCCACCCGGAACATGGACGTGGACGAGTACCGCGGGAACGTCGTCCTGCTGATCGTCGGCGGCAACGACACCACCCGCAACACCATCTCCGGCAGCGTCTATGCGCTGAACAAGAACCCCGACCAGTACGACAAGCTGCGCGCCAACCCGGACCTGGTGCTGCCGATGGTCTCCGAGACCATCCGCTGGCAGACGCCGCTGGCCCACATGCGCCGCACCGCCACGCGCGACATCGAGCTCGGCGGCAAGACCATCAAGGCAGGGCGACAACGTCGCCATGTGGTACATCTCCGGCAACCGCGACGAGGAGATGATCGACAACCCGAACGCCTTCATCATCGATCGCGAGCGGCCGCGCCAGCACATGTCGTTCGGCTTCGGCGTCCACCGCTGCGTCGGCAACCGCGTCGCCGAGATGCAGCTGACCATCATCTGGGAAGAGATCCTGAAGCGCTTCCCGCGGATCGAGCTGGTCGGCGAGCCGGTGCGCAGCTACTCCTCGTTCGTGCACGGCTACGAGAGCATGCAGGTGGTGATCCCGACGCGGAACTGACGCGGCGGCCGATTTGCCCTAAGGTTGCGGCCATGAGCGACACCGCGATCCTGGAGCGCGCCCCGCCGCGCAAGCGCGACGCCCAGGCGACGCGCGCGGCGCTGCTCGAGGCGGCCAAGGCGCAGTTCGCGCAGCCTCGGCTACGACAGCGCCACGCTGCGCGACATCGCCGCCGCGGCGGGCGCCGACGTGGCGCTGATCAAGCGCTACTTCGGCGGCAAGGAGGGCCTCTTCACCGAGGCGCTGAAGGTCTCGATCGGGCAGGGCCGCTGGCGCCAGTGGGACCGCGCCAGCTTCCCGCGCGAGGTGGCGACGATGATGGCCGGGCTCGCCGCACGACAACGAGGAGGGCACGCCAGAGCTTCCAGTTCCTGCTGCGCGCGGCGACCTCGCCGGCGACCGCGCCGATGCTCAACGTCGCCGTCCAGGAGCGCTTCCTGGCGGCGATCCGCGACTGGCTGGGCGGCGAGGACGCCCGCGGCCGGGCCCGCGTGCTGGCCGCCGTCTTCATCGGCTTCCTGGTCGAGCGCCTGATCCGCGGCGAGCCGCTGGCCGGGCGCGAACGCGACGTGTTCATCGATCGCGCCGCCGCCATCCTCGAAGCCCTGGTGGCCGCGCCGTGAAGGATCTCCCTGCTTTGCCGAACACCAGGACGCGAACCGATCCAGCCGACGCCGCCGCCATCGAGCGCAGCCTGGAGATCGCCGCCGAGCGGGCCGGCGACCTCACGCCGCGCGTCTACGAGATACTGTTCGATCGCCAGCCGCAGATGAAGGCGCTGTTCTGGCGCGACACCAGCGGCGCCATCAAAGGCGAGATGCTGATGCGGGTGTTCGAGGCGATCTTCGACTTCATCGGCGAGCGCCAGTACGCCGACCACCTGATCCAGTGCGAGGTGGTCACTCACGCCGGCTACGACGTGCCGCCGGACGTGTTCGCCACCTTCTTCGGTCTCGTCGCCGAGGTGGTCCGCGAGGCCTGCGCCGACGGATGGACACCGGAGGTGAACGCGGCCTGGGGCCGGACGCTCGCCGACCTCGACTTCTACGTCACCCACCCGGACCAGGCCGTCACCGCCTAGAGCCGCACCGCCGGCTGTCCGGTGCGTTGTGTTCGCTTGGATTCGTGCAACATTCGCGGCCAGGCAAGCCCAACCGGGGAGCTGGGCCATGATCCTGGAAGCTCTGGCGGCCGCCGTGGTCGCGGTTGCGCCGCCCGACGCGAACGCCTCCGAGCAGGTGAGCGGCCCGTCGTCGGTCGCCCCGGTGGTGATCCCGCCGCCGGCGCCGAACACCCCGCCCGCCGCCACCATCAACGTGCCCTCCGACGACACCGTGCAGGGCGGCGTGTGGGCGTCGGTATGGCCGGAGGACGCCTATCGGGCGCGCATCCCCGGCCACGTCATCCTCAGCTGCGGCGTCGACCGCTACGGCATCGCCGAGTGGTGCCAGATCGCCTCCGAGAAGCCGCCGGGCAAGGGCTTCGGCGCAGCGGCGCTGGAGCTGCGGCCGACCTTCAAGCTGAAACCCGCCACTGGCCCCGACGGTCCGGCCGACGCGGTCATGAACATCGCCGTCGAGTTCAATCCGCCCAACCCGCGGATCGACTTCGGCAGGGGGCGGGACGGCGGCCCGGTGGGCGAGCGCTCCGGCAGCACCAACATCCTCTCGCCGCAGGCGGAGTTCTCCGACGTCACGATGTTCGGCGACCCGCTGCAGCGGCGCTCGATCGCCATGCTGAACAACCCCGTCTGGGCGAGCACCGTCAGCTACGCCGACCTCGTGCGCGCCTATCCGCCGAAGGCCGGCGGCATGGAGGGCTATGCGGTCGCGCACTGCCAGGTGAGCCGCAAGGGCGGCGCCCTCTCGGGCTGCATGGTCATCAAGGAGGACCCCGACAAGCACGGGTTCGGCAAGGCCGCGCTCGCGCTCGCCGCCAAGTTCAAGGTCTCGCCGGAATGGGCCGCCGCGCCCGGCCACGCGCAGCTCTGGGTGGACATTCCGTTCCGCTTCCCGGCGCCGGGTGGCGCGGAGAACCGCCGCGTGGCCTCGCCCTATTGGGTCTCGGGCTTCGATCCGGAACAGGCGCTGAAGCTGTTCCCGCCGGAGGCGGCCGCCAAGGGCCTCTCCTCCGGGCACGGGATCGCCAAGTGCGTGGTCGGGCCGGACGGCGCGCTCAGCGACTGCGCGCCGGTGGAGGCCGACCCGGAGGGACTGGGGTTCTCGGAGGCGGCGGCCAAGCTCGCCTCCACCATGCGCATGAACCCATGGACGCCGGACGGCTCGCCGGTGGACGGCGCCGTGGTCCGCGTCGGCGTTCGCCTCGATCTCAGGCAGCAGTAGCGGCCGCCGCGCGCGCGCCCGGCTAGCGGTTGCCGATCTGGGCCGGCCCGCGCGGCATGTTCTGCCATCCGGTCGGCGGACCGGCCGGCGATTCGGCCTGCCCCCAGTCGACCTGACGCTTCAGCTGGCCGCGGATCTCGCCGTCCGGATTGGCGGCGGTGGTGATGTTGACGTACCAGAGGCCCTTCTTCAGGTCGGCGACCTGCGCGGCGGTAAGGCTCGCGTTGCCGCTGATCGGATTGGCGACGTCGTCGGCCGCCACGATCGGCGGCGCGGTCTGCCCGGCCTTGGCCGGCCCCTGGAAGCGGGCCGCGGTCGCCGGTCCCGAGAGCCCCTGGTAAGTCAGCTTGTAGGTGAGGAGGCGGGTGTCGGTGTCGAGGTCCGCCTGGATCTCGCCGACCGCCGGCGAGCGGATCGGCGGCGCCTCGGCCCGGCTCGTCAGGCGCGCCGAGAAGTGCATCGTCTCGGCTGACGCCACGCCCGCCAGCAGCGCCAGCGGCGTCATTGCGATCGCGGCCAATCTCCAGCGCATCGGCTTCTCCCTCCGTGCCCCTGTCGAAACCACAGTCTGCCACCGAGACCGCGCCCTATCACCCTTTCCGTGCGCGACGCCCGCCAAGGTCGCGAACCGGCGCGATCAAAGTCAGGGTTGCGGTTCGGTGACAGCGGCGCAGCTTCGGTGGCATCGTGGCGGCCACGCTACGGCGGCGACCTGAGGGACTGGAGATGCCGGAAGCGGGCCCGCGGTACTGGGCGTTCCTCACCTACAGCCACGCGGACATACGCTGGGCCCGGCGGCTTCACCGCGCGCTGGAGGGCTACGTCGTTCCGCGTCGGCTGGTGGGCCGTACGACGCCGGCCGGCCCCGCGCCGCGTCGGCTGCGTCCGATCTTCCGCGACCTCGACGAGATGGGCGCCGCCGCCAGCCTCAGCGATCGGCTGAAGAGCGCGCTCGACGCCTCGGGCTCACTGATCGTGATCTGCTCGCCGGCCGCGGCGGCCTCGGCCTGGGTGAACGAGGAGATCCGCCGCTTCAAGGCCGAGCGCGGCGAGGAGCGCATCCTGGCGGTGATCGTCGCCGGCGAGCCGTTCGCCTCCGAGCGGGCGGGCGGCGAGGCGCAGGAGTGCTTCCCGCAGGCGCTGCGCCACCGCCACGGCGACGGCGAGCGGATCGAGCCGGTCGCCGCAGACCTGCGCCCCGGCCGGGACAACCTCCACGCGGCGGTGCTGAAGCTGGTGGCCGGCGTGCTCGACGTCGAGCTCGACGAGCTCGTGCAGCGCGACGCGCAGCGCCGCTCCCGCCAGCTGGCAGCGCTGACCTCGGTGTTCGGCGCGACCGCGGCGACGATGAGCGCGCTGGCGTTCGTGGCGCTTGCCGAACGCGACGAGGCGCGGCGCGAGCGCGGCCAGGCCGAACGCCTGGTCGAGTTCATGATCGGCGATCTTCGCGATCGGCTGGAGCCGGCCGGCCGGCTCGACATCCTGGACGCCATCGGCGCCAAGGCGCAGGCCTACTACGCGGCCGAGAACAGCCGCGGCCTCGACGCCGGCGCGCTCGGCCAGCGCGCCCGCATCCTGCAGCTGCTCGGCGACATCCAGACCCAGCGCGGGGACTTCCCGGCGGCCCTGTCGCTGTTCCAGCAGGCCGCGAAGAGCACCGGCGAGGTGCTGCAGCGGCGCCCGAACGACCCGCAGGCGATCTACAATCACGCCCAGAGCGTCGCCTACATCGGCGAGGTGGCTTACCGCAGCCGCAACTTCGCGACGGCGCTGCCGCAATATCAAACCTACCAGGCGCTGGTCCGCCGGCTGGCCGCGATCGACCCGAAGAACGCCGACTGGCAAGCCGAGGTCGAGGAGGCCGACACCGACGTGGGCGTCGTGCTGCTCAACCAGGCCCGGGTCGAGGAAGCGGCGCGCGACTTCCAGGACGCGCTCCTCATCAGCCAGCGGCTGGTCGCCACGCCGGGGGCCAAGCGGGTCTGGCAGTGGGACGAGGCTCAGAGCCTCGCCTGGCTCGCCGACACCGACTTTGCGCTGGGCCAGTTGGACGCGGCGCTTGGCCACCGGCTCGCAGAGACGCGCGTCTATGACGCCCTGCTGGCCGCCTCGCCGCACGACAGCGACGCCGCCGTCGCCCGCGCCGCCAACCAGGCGGAGATCGCGAAGATCGAGCTGGCCGGCGGCGGCGCCGCGGCCGCGACCCTCGCCCTGAACGGGGCGGCGGGAGAGATGGATCGCCTGGTGCGCGAGACACCGGACAACGCCGACTACCGCGCCAACGCCGCGACGATCCTGCAGCTGCTCGCCCAAGCGCTGTTGCAGCAGGGCAAGCTGGCGCCCGCCGCCGCGAACGCCGGCCGCTCGGTCGAGATCTGCGAGGCGCAGGTGCGGTCGGCGGAGGCGCATCACGACGAAGCGCTCGCCTGGCGCGGCGTACGCCTGGGCGGCGCCCGGATCGTCGCGCTGAAGATCGGCGCGGCGAGCGCATCGACCCCGGCCGGCCAACGTCAGGCGTTGCAGGGCGCGCCGGACGAGGCGGCGCGGCTGCGCGCGCTCTTCGTCGGCCATGCGCAGAGCCACGCGCTAGCCATGGCGGCGGTCGAGGCCGCGCTGCTCGCCGGCGATTTCGACCATCTGGCCGGCGACGCCGCGCGAGCCCGGGCCGATTGGGGCTGGGCGCAGGGCGTGCTCGCGCGCGCCGCGCCGAGCCTCGGCGGGGCCGACCGGGCGCCCGTGCTTTTGCGCCAGGCCAGCTATCGGCTAAGCTGGATGCGCCCGCCGACCGGACCGCTGCCGTTGAGCGGCCAGGGTCCAGTTCGCCCCGCGTCGAGGGGCTCGCAGCCGCTTGTCGACTATCGATGGTGACGAGCGCTTTGCGCGTCGCCGATGAAGGAGGGTCCCATGGTCTGCATCGCCCCGCCGCCGCTCGTGGTCTCGGCGACCGTCGTGGTCGGCGAGAAGCCCGAGGACAGCCAGCGCTTCCACGCCCGCGGCGCGTCGGCGCGCTACATCGCGCCCAACGGCGACATGGATTTCCACTGCTTCAAGCACCCGATCCTGGTGCTGCTCAGGCTCGCCACGCCGAAGGTCAGCTTCCTCGGCGACGGCGACGAGACGATCTCGTTCTCCGACAACGGCGATGCCCGCGAGCTGATGGCGCTGAAGCCGCGGAACCACCAGTTTCCTGGCGGCGTCCAGCATGTCGGGCGCCAGGCGATCTGGTTCGTCTACGGCAACGAGACCGATTGCGGCGTCGCCGGCGGCCAGGCGCTATGCCAAAGAAGCGCTTACAAGCTCAACATCGTCGACGCCCGCGGCAAGGTCCATCCGGCCGACCCGATCATCAAGAACGGCGGCAGCGTCTACTGAGGCCGGCGGCCGTCCGGCCGCCGCGAAGAGGGGAGTGTTCCATGCCGTGCGTCGCGCCGCCGCCTGCCCAGGTGGCCGCCATCATCGAAGTCGGACCAGGTCCGAACTATCCTGTGAGCTTCCGCGCCGCCGACCCGCGTCGGCCAACTATCTGGCGAACGCCAACGGCGATTGGGACTTCAGCTGCTTCAAGGGCCCGGTCAGGGTGCAGCTGACCATCGGGACGCCGGGCCTCGTCTTCTATACCGGGGGCGGCAAGGACTCGATCTCGTTCGCCGAGAGCCCCGGCCAGACCAAGCTGCCGCCGGCGCCGAACCACCACCAGTTCCCCGGTGGGCTGAAGCACATCACCGCGCAGACGGTCTGGTTCAAGTACCACAACGACTGGGACTGCGGCGCCGGCGACGGTCAGCAGCGCTGCGCGGCCAGCGCCTACGGCGTCTATATCGGCGACGCCCACGGCGGCTTCCTGCGCCATGTCGATCCGATCATCCGGAACGGCGGCAGCTAGGCCTGGCGGCCCGCGCTCCTCCGCGCCGCGGCGTCGGTCAGGGTGGGACGGCGTGGTTTCTCGTGCGAGCGCCTGATGTCGCGGCGCGGTGAGCCAGGATAGGCGACGGCGGGACGACCACTCCGGCGGCGCCCATGTCGGACTCAGGGCTTCAACGGCCAGTCACCGCCAGTCTCTGCGGACAGGCTTGCTGCGCGTGGGTGCTGACGGCGGCGCTCGTGGCGCTGGCGGCGCCCGCGCTCGCCCAGACCTGGACGCCGCCGCCGCCCAGCCCGGCGCTGCAGCGGGATCTCGAGAAGGCCGGCGCGGGGAACCCGGACCCGCTCATCGCGCTGGCCGACGCGGGCGACGAGAACGCCCAGTACTACGCCGGCATGATGTTCGTGGCCGGCCGCGGCGTCGCCAAGGACGGCGCGCGAGGTTGCGCCTACGCCGAGAAGGCGTCTGCCGCCCGCGCCGACGCGATGTTCCTGGTCGGCCGCTGCTACCAGAGCGGCGCGGGCGGCGCGCAGGACAACGCCAAGGCCGAAACCGCCTTCAGCCGCGCCGCCGACATGGGGTTTCCCAAGGCAAGGTGCGCGCTCGGCCAGATGCTGATGGCCGACCCCAAACGCGCTGCGCATGGCTTGGCGCTCTGCAGGGCAGCTGCCGAGGCCGGTGACGCCGACGCGCAAGGCGCGGTCGGCGACGCCTACTTCGCCGGGGCCGGCGCGCCGCGCGACCACGCCGAGGCGCGCCGCTGGTACGAGAAGGCCGCCGCGCAGAACGACCTCAACGCCGCCCGCCGGCTCGGCGAGATGTACGCCAAGGGCGACGGCGGGAAGAAGGACAGCAAGCGGGCCGTGCGGCTCTGGCAGGGCGCCGAGAAGGCCGGCGACCCGATGGCCGCGATCCTGGTCGCCGACCAGCTGTTCTCGGACATGACCGGCGGGCGCACGCCCGGTCCGGGGCGGTACGCCTTCAAGGGCGGCGTCCCGCTGGCCGACGTCGAAGCGATCGAGGCTTGGTACCGGGCGGCCGCCAACCAGGACCCGCGGCCCGACGTCCGCCAACGCGCGACCTACGCCCTCGCCATCCTGGAGAGCATCAAGAAGGGCGCCCAGTCCGCGCGGTAGGCGCGGTCAGGCGCGGCGGAACACGAGGTTGCGCGTGCGCGGCGTGTTGAGGCGGAAGCCTGCCGCCTTGCCGCCTTCGACATCGAGGCTGATCGTGGTGCGGAACGCCGCCATCGCGCCGCGTGGACGCGAATAGGCCACGGTGGGCGATATGGCCGTGAGCCGCGCCCGCGTCTCGCCCAGTCCATCCGAGAGCATGAGCATCAGGCCCTCGGCTCCGGTTGCAATGGTGGCGACCGCATCGGCGTCGTCGCTCACGTAGCGGCCCTCCGCGGCCGTCATGAAGGCCTCCGCATCGCCGTCCGCGCGCTGCAGCTTCTGGTGGGTCAGCGTCTGCTGGCCGAAGCGGACCTCCAGCGCGGCATTTGCGGTCTTGACCGAGATCTCCCCGATGCCGCTCGCAGGACAAACGAGCCGATCCCGGGCGCGGATCAAGGCGGTCCCGACCGGCGACTTGGCGATGGTCAGCTTCAGCACCCCGGCGTCGTCGATGAGGCTGTAGATCATGCGGGTCTCGGGCGACCAGTAGTCGCCGAGCGCGTGCTTGAACTCCTCCGCCGGAACGGTCGGCGTCGGCGGCCCGAGCCGGTCGGCCAGCACGATGTCGGCGACCTGCTGGCCGAGCCGCACGACTTCGGCCCCACGCGCGCCGTTGGCCAGGATCATCACGTCGAGCCCGTCGTCCGGGAAGGTCAGCATCTGGGCCGTGCCGCCGGCGACGCCGCCGGAGTGATGCAGGGTCGCAAGGCCCCGGTACTTGTCGAGCATCAGTCCCAGCGCGTAGATCCCGAGCGAGCCGTCCTCGTAGCGCGGCTTCTCGGTCAGCGCGCCCCAGGTCGCGGCCGTGCCGAACCGGTCGCGGGCGCGCAGGTGCGCCATCCAGCGCAGCATGTCGTCGACGGTGGAGACGATCGCGCCCTCGCCGCGCAGTTCGTCGGAGGCGAAGAGGCCGCGCCGCCACGTCCCACCCTCCTCCGGCGTGTGCATCGTCGCGATGCCCGGCGTGATCACGTAGTCGGTGGGGATCGAGGCGGTGTCGGGCATGCCGACCACGTCGAAGAGCCGCGCCTTCAGCTGCGCCTCGAACGGCGCGCCGCCGACCCGCTCGATGGCGATCGAGACCAGATGGTAGCCGCCGTTGTTGTAGATCATCGCCGTCCCGGGCGCGAAGTTGCGCCCGTTCTGGCGCCGCTGCATCGCCAGCCCGTGGCCGACCGGCGGCACGTTCAGGCCGTGGCCTATGAAGCTCAGGTCGAGGTAGCAGCGCGATCCGCCGCGGTGCTGCATCAGCTGGCGCAGCGTCGGCTCGCCGCCGGGGCCGGTCAGCTCGGGGATGTAGGTGCGGATCGGCTGATCGACGTCGAGCTTGCCCTCCTCGGCCAGCAGCAGGGCCAGGAGGCAGGTGAAGTGCTTGCTGATCGAGCCGATCCGCATGCGCGTCGTCGGCGTGTTGGCGGCGCCGGTCTCCAGGCTCGCCATGCCGAAGCCGCGCCGGTAGATCACAGCGCCGTCCTTCGCGACAGCGACGACCAGCCCGGGCTCGTCGGTGCGGTTCCAGGGCGCGAACAGGGCGTCGAGCTGCTCGGCGACGGTCTTGGCCGGCGTCTCGACGGTCCCGGCGTCTGCTGGCATCGCGCTTCCTCGCGTTGGCTGGCCCTAACCCGGCTGTGCCTTAGCCGCCTCGAACGCGCCGGCATAGTAGTCGGCCAGTCGACCCAGCTGCGCGGCGCAGTCGCCGGCGAAGCACGAGCCATGCATCACCGCGAGCGTGCGAGGTTTCAGCGCCGCGAGGCGACGGATGGTCGGCGCCAGTTGCGGCGTCAGCGAGGTCGCCTTGAAGGCGTCTTCGGTCTGCGCGGCCGCCTCGACGATGCTCTCACGCGTCAGCGCCGGTCCGTCTCCGGCGTGGGTGAAAAGGTCGCCCGCCAGCAGCGTCTGGGTCGCCTCCTCGAACATCAGGCCCGACTCCCAGGCATGCGGCACGTGCGGGGTGTCGATCCAGCGCACGCGCTTGCCGCCGAGGTCCAGCGCCTCGCCGTCGGCCAGCACGCGCGGCGGCCGGTCGGCCAGGTCGTTCAGCGAGACCATGCAGGCGGTGGCGCCGTGCGCAACCTTCGCGTCCGGGGAGGCCGCCAGCCACTGGTTCATCGACCCACATTCGTCCGACTCCACGTGTCCGAACGAGATCCAGCGCAGGCGGGCGAGCGGGACGAGGCGCGCGACGGCCTCGGAGATGTCGCCGAACATGTGCCTGGGCCCGGTGTGGAACAGCAGCGGCTGATCGGCGCGCAGGAGATACTGGTTGAACGTGAAGCCCGCCGGCGCGGCGATCTCCGGTACGAGGGTCGAGAGCCGGAAGACGCCATCGGCGACTTCATCGGTGCGGACGGACATGCGGTTCCTTTCGCGAACGGCGGTCGAGCGGGCGACGCGCGGGACCAACGGACCCTCCCAGCATATGCCGCGGCCCCAAGGACGGTCGATGCAAGCTTCGCCGCCCAGCTTTGGCGCCGCGTGGCGGCGGCCGCCCTGCCTGGCCGCGAGGCCGCCGCCCTACTGCCGCACCATCTCCGCCCGCACCGTCGCGCGCAGCTCGCCGGGTGGGCGCGCCGGTCGGCACTTCGAACACCACCTCGCGCAGGCGGCCCGGGTAGACGAACGGGGCCGCGTAGTCGTCGTTCACCGGCGCCAGCGAGCGGCCGAAGTCCATGCCGGTCGAGGAGATGATGAAGAGCAGGCGCGGGATCAGCGCCTCGCCCGCCGCCCGACCGTCGACGCTGAGCTGGGCCTCCGCGCCGCCGCCCGTCGACCCGCGTCACCGTCAGCTCGATGCGGCGCGCGCCGGGCGTCAGGACCGCGTCGGCGACCAGCCGCGTGTGCTCGTGGAAGGCGTTGTAGTCGAAGGCGACGCGACCCCCCTTCACGTAGAGCACATAGCCGCTGTTGCGGCTGCCGCGGGCGATCAGCGCGCCGTCGCCGTCGCCGTCCGGATGGTCGAGATCGACGATCGTCCGCCAGCCGCGCGCCGCCGTCGGGCAGCCGTCGGCGACGATGTGGCTGAGCGGCGGACGGTAGACGAAGCGCGAGCGGGTGGTCGGCATGCCCGGCCGCATGGCGGCGCGGAAGAGCTGCGCGGCGTGGCGGTCGTCGAGCGGCAGGACGCCATGCCGCTCGGCCTCCTCCCACCAGAGGTTGGTGAGCGCCGTCAGCTTCCGCGGGTTGGACGCCGCCAGGTCCTCGTACTCCGAGAAATCCTCGGCGAGCCGGTAGAGCTCCCAGCGGTCCTCGTCGAACGTCGCGCCGGCCGCGTGATGGGTCACCGCCTTCCAGCCGTCCGCAACGACGCCGCGGTGGCCGAGCATCTCGAAGTACTGCGGGCCGCGTTCGATCGCGGCGGCCGGGTCGCGGAGCGCCGGCGCGAGGCTGACGCCGTGCAGCGGCATCTGCGTGACGCCGTTCACCTCGTCCGGCGCCGGCACGCCGACCGCATCGAGGATGGTCGGGGCGATGTCGATCGCGTGGCAGAACTGGCGGCGGAGCTCGCCGGCGCCCTTCAGCCCTGCCGGCCAGCTGACGATCAGCGGGTCGCGTACGCCGCCGCCGTGGGTGTTCTGCTTGTACCACTTCAGCGGCGTGTTGCCGGCCTGCGCCCAGCCCCAGGGGATGTTGCAGTGGCTGTCCGGCCCGCCGATGTCGTCGAGGCGCTCGCACCGCCTCGTCGGGGTTCTCGCGCATGCCGTTGAACCACTTCATCTCGTCGAGCACGCCCGAGGCGCCGCCCTCCTGGCTCGCGCCGTTGTCGGAGAGCAGCACGAAGAGGGTGTTCTCGAAGCGGCCGATGGACTTCAGGAACTCGGTCAGCCGGCCGATCTGCGCGTCGGTGTGGTCGAGCATCGCCGCGAAGGCTTCCTGCAGCCGCGCCGCGAACGCCTGTTCGTTGCCGCGAAGCTCGGACCATGGACGGACGCCCGGGTTGCGCGGCGCAAGCCGCGTGCCCGCGGGCACGATCCCCATCGCCTTCTGCCGCGCGAACCAGGCCTCGCGGGCGACATCCCAGCCCGCGTCGAAGCGGCCGCGATACTTCTCCAGGTAGCTCTTCGGCGCCTGGTGCGGCGAGTGCGTCGCCCCGAACGCCAGGTAGAGGAAGAACGGCCGCTCGGGGACCAGCGAGGTCACGTCGCGGACCATCGCCATAGAGCGGTCCACGATGTCCTCGGACACGTGGTAGCCCTCGGCGGCGGTCGCCGGCGGATCGACGAAGTGGTTGTCGCAGGTCAGCTCCGGGTGGAACTGGTCGGTCTCGCCCTGCAGGAAGCCGTAGTAGCGGTCGAAGCCCTTCTGCAGCGGCCAGTTGGCGAAGGGTCCGGCGGCCGTGCACTCGGCCATCGGCGCGAGGTGCCACTTGCCGGTCGGCGAAGGTGGCGTAGCCGGCGTCGCGGAGGATCTCCGCCAGCGTCGCCGCCGACTTCGGCAGCGCGCCGCGCATGTTCGGAAAGCCGGTGTCGAAGTTGGAGATCGCCCGCATGCCGACCGCGTGGTGGTTGCGCCCGGTGAGCAGGCAGGCGCGCGTCGGCGAGCAGAGCGCGGTGGTGTGGAAGCCGGTGAAGCGCGCGCCGCCGGCGGCGAGCGCGTCGATGTTGGGCGTCTCGATGGTCGAGCCGTAGCAGCCGAGGTGGGCGAAGCCGGTGTCGTCCAGCACCACCAGCACCACGTCGGGCGCGCCGGCCTTCAGGCGCGGCGCTGGCCACCAGGGGACGGAGTCGGCGATCGTGCGGCCGATCTTGCCCTCGAACGGCTCGCCGGACGGCGTCTTCTGGGTCATCGGGGTCGTCTCCTGGAGCGGAAGGCGGATGAGGCGGCCGTCGTCGCCGCTGGGTCAAGGACGGGCGCGACCGATCGCCCAGCGGCCGACCAGCAGGCCCTCGATGCGGCAGCCCTTGGCGATCAGCGTCGGGCGCATGCGGCGGTAGAACCGTGCGTAGTTGTAGAACGGCACGCCAGGCCACAGGTGGTGCATCAGGTGCAGGTTCTGCTGCAGCATCAGCGCCGCGCCGCCCGGCCAGAGGCTGATGCGGGTGTTCAGGTAGCGCTCGGTGCGGTCGAACGGATAGTGCGGCAGCCACGAGAAGCAGATTTGCAGGACCAGGGCCGCGACGCGAGTGGGGATGAAGAGCAGGCACAGCCAATCGAGGAACCGTCCGGAGGCGATCGACTGGGCCAGCAGCGCAAGGATTGCGACGGAGACGGCCGTTCCCTGCAGCATCTCGCCCCGCCTCAGCGTCTGCGCCAGCTTGCGATACTGAGCCGGCGCGACGAACCGCAGCAGGCTTTGCGGGACAAGCGATACCGGCACGAACACCAGCCACTTGGCCAGCAACTGGCCGAACGTGCCCTTCACGTGGAGGTCGGGGTCCTGGTCGGTGTTGGTGTGGGCGTGGTGCAGCGCATGGCCGCGCATCATGACCGGCCAGTTGTGGGTCAGCCCCAGCGCGCCGACCCAGCCGACGACGTCGTTCAGCCAGCGCAGCTTGGGGTGACCGGGGACCAGGTTGCCGTGGATGCTCTCGTGGACCAGCGTGTAGTGCGCATAGGCGGTCACGCAGAGGATCGGCGCGCAGGCCCAGAGCGGCAGGAGCCGCGCGAGGCCGAGGCCGACGATCGTCCAGTGCGTCGCCGGCAGCAGCGCCGCCATCGCCAGCGTCGGCCAGGCGACGGGCGGCGAGAGCGTCTTGGCGAGCCGCTTCTCCTCGGCCGGCGACAGCACCGCAGGCTCGCTGCCGGCGGCCGCGCCCGGGACTTGCGCACGCTGAAGTTCGAGCGCGCCGACGCGCGCCTCGGCGTTGCTCATTTCAGTCTCCCAATGAGGTAGGCGCAGCAGGCGTCGGCGAGCTCGGCGACGGCCGCCGGCTCGCCCTTCGTGGGCGCCCGCTCGTTGAGCACGGCGGCCAGCAGGAAGCCGTAGACCATCTGGGTCATCACCCGGACCGGCACGCTGGCGCTCGCGCCATCGCCGCCGTTCAGTGTCGCCTCGAGCCGATCCGCCAACTCGTCGCGGACCCGGAAAATCGTCTCGGTCGCCAGCGGATGGGCGAAGCCGTGCTCGACGATGGCCCGGGCGAGCCCGCGGTGCTCGCCGAACACGCGCGCCATTTCGGTCACGAATAGTCGCACCACGTCGGCGCGGGGCGCCGAGGCGGCGGCCGCGAGGCGCTCGGCGAACATGCGGCTGGTTTCCTCCGCGAAGGCCTCGGCGATGGCGAAGAAGAGGGCGTCCTTGTCCTTGAAGCGGAAGTAGACGGCGCCCACCGAGCAGCCCGCCTCGGCGGCGATGTCGGCCAGCCGCGCGCCTTCGTAGCCTTCGCGGGCGAACACCCGCTCGCCGGCCTCGAGCAGCCGCCGGCGCAGCTCGCGGCTGCGCGCCTGGCTGGCCGGCAACGCCCACCGCTCGGCGGCGGCGACCTTGGTGGCGCTTGTGCGGGGCATTACCTAAATCCGAATTCAGATTCAGATCATTTAGGACTTGGCCGGCCGCGTCAATGCCTTTTCGAGGAGATGCGTCCAGCTAGGCGCTGGCGGCGCGGGCGTAGGCGTCGCGCGCCTTCAGTCGTTCGAGATACGCGGCGGCGCGTGGGCAGCGGTCGGGGTCCAGCAACTTCAGGCCCTCGAGCAGCGCCAGCGAATAGCCCATCATCACGTCGGCGCCGGTGAACTCAGCGCCCAGCAGGAAGTCCCGGCCGGTCAAGGCCTGGTCGACCACGCCGATGCACTCGCGCGCACTGTCGGCGGCGGCGGCGGAGAGGTCCTCCGGGCGGCGGCGCAGCAGGCCGACGATGCCGAGCGGGCGCACCAGCGTCGACTCGCTGAACCAGCACCACTGCTGGTGCAGGGCGCGCGCCGCCGTACCCGCCGGCGGGCGCAGCCGCCCCTCGCCGTACCGATCCAGGATGTAGTCCGACATGGCGCCGGACTCGAACATCGTGAGCTCGCCGTCGGTCAGCGCCGGAAGCTTCCCGGCGGGACTGATGGCGCGCCATTCGGCCGAATTCCGGTAGGCCGCGCCGAAGTCGACCGGCGCGACGTCGATCGTCAGCCCCAGCTCGTAGCAAAGCCAGATCGGCCGCACCGACCGCGTGCCGGGCGCATGGTAGATCCTGATCAAGCTCGCCTCCGTCGTCCGCCGCGCGCTGACGGCCAGGTCGTTTCATTGCGCCTCAGTAGTAGTCCGCGAGGGTCAGCCGCGTGGTGGCGGCCGGCGCGCGGGCGACGAGGGTCAACTCGGTTCCCGGCGCCGCCCAGCCGGCGTTGGCGGCGCTGGCGGCGGGTTTGCCGTTGACCGTGTCGATCACCTGACCGGCCTTCAGGCCGGCGCGGTCGGCGGGGCTACCCGGCTGCACGGCGGTGATGCGCATGGCCGGCCCGTCGGGCTTCCAGGCAAGGCCGAGCCGGTCCTTCGCGAACGGCGCCGTCATCGCGTCGGGCCTGGGGATCAGGTAGAGGCGCTCGCCCGGCCAGTCGACGATCACCCGGAAGCGGCTCAAGAGGCCGACGCCGAGCAGGCCCTGGATGCGGTCGGTGTAGGTCGCGCTCGGCCAAGCGTCGGAGAACATGGCCGGCACATTGGAGAAGTCGACGCCGCCGAGACTGAGGCGCCTGAGGCTGGCGATCCGCCCCGGCGCCGAGCCACCGATGCCGCCGGCCGAAACGGCGACCGACGGCCGGCCCGCCAGCAGGTGCTGCGCCGTCGCCAGATGCGGGGAGACGCGCAGCGCCAGCGGAAACCCGGTATCCAGGATGAACAGCGCCGGCGGGCCGCCTTCGACCGAAATCGGGACCAGTTCGTCGCCGCCGTCCTCGACCAACGGCAGGGCGATCGAGCCGCTCGGCGGCCGGAAGCTGGCCGGATCGTGCAGCGCAAGTCGCCGTCCGGGGAAGTCGATATCGACGACGGCGCCGCGGAAGATGTCCTCGCCCATCACCACCGGCTGGGCGACGCCCAGCGAGCGCAGGTCGGTTGTCGTCACCGTCGCGCCCTTCAGTGTCGCGCCGCCGAGGCCAAGTTCGACGCCCGGTATCAAGGCGCCTGCCCCGACCGCGTTCTCGCCGGTGAGCGGGACCGCTCCAAGTTGCTTCAGCCCCGCGCTGACGGCGAAGGCGGTGTCCAGCACGGCCGTTCCGGCGCCGGAGTTGAGGATCGCCGTCGCCGCCCGCCCGTTCACCGTCACCGGGAGGTAGATGCGGCCCTCCTCCGCGCCGCCAAACGGGATCCAGTCGGTCGAGCCGCGACCGCCGGCGTAGACGATCTCTTGGGCCGACCTGGGCCGAGCGAACAGCGCCGGATCGATCGGCGCGTCGACGTCGAGGCGGCTCATCGTGGAGACCTTCTCGTCGCCGGCCGGTGAGACTTCCCGCGTCGTGAACGACTCGCGCACGCCCTTCACCCACCGCCAGTCACTGAGGTGGTCGAACGTCTGCTGGCCTTTCACGGTGCTCCGCGTCGCGCCGAGCTCGCCGGTCTGCGGGTCGATGAAGGAGTTGTAGGTGTCGGCGTCGCCGTAGCTGACCCGCACGACCTGCCAGGATCGCCCGTCCGCCTGCTCCGGCCCAAGCAGCCAGACCGTATCGCCCGCCTCGCCCTCCAGGGCCTTCGCGCTCTGCGGGTCGCGCTTGGCGTAGCGGTAGGCCTCCGGCGTCGCGACGACCTGGCCGTTGATGGTGGTGCTCCAGGAACCGTGCGGCGTGACAACGCCGACCGCTGTCACGCCCGGCGCGTGCAGCTCGGTCCGCCAGTGGTCCGGCGTGTGCCAGGTCTCCAGCGTGCCGGCGACGCCGAAGAACTTCAGGTCGGCCATCGCGTGGAAGTCGTCCGGCTCGGCGCGAAAGGCCGCGCCGCCACGCCAGGCGATGTAGCGGGCGACGATCTCGGCGAGCGTGGGGCCGGGCGCAGGTCCTGGCCCCGGCGCCGGCGCCGCCTGGCCAGCCGTCGCGGCGAGCGCCAGCGCCGCCGCCGCGCTCGCCGCCCAACGCCTGCCGCGCATCACGCCTCCGACCACGCCGCCACGACGCGGGCGGCATGGTAGCGGCTCGCCTCGACGTGGCAACGCGCAGGCATCGCGGGCGCCGCCGCTAGCCGTAGCTCTGCAGCGGGCGCACCTCGAGCGCGCCGTCGGCCTGGGCGGCGATGGCCTGGGCGGCGGCGAGCGCGCCGGCGGCGGTGGTGAAGTAGGGGATTTTCATCATCAGCGCGGTGCGGCGCAGCGAGAAGCTGTCCTCCAGCGACTGCTTGCCCTCGGTGGTGTTGAAGACCAGCTGCACATCGCCGTTCTTCATCGCATCGACGATGTGCGGGCGGCCTTCCAGCACCTTCTTCACCCGCTCCACCGCGAAGCCCTCGCTCTCGAGGAAGTCGGCGGTGCCGCCGGTGGCGATGATCGCAAAGCCGCGGCCGGTGAGGATGCGCACCGGCTCGACGATCCAGGGCTTGTCGGCGTCCTTCACCGAGACGAACACGCAGCCTGCCGCCGGCAGCACCACGCCGCCGCCGAGCTGGCTCTTGGCGAAGGCCCGGGCGAAGGCCGGCGCCATGTCCTCGCCCTCGCGCCGCCAGTCGAGCCCCATCACCTCGCCGGTGGAGCGCATCTCGGGGCCCAGCACCGTGTCGACCCCCGGGAACCGCGCGAACGGGAACACCGCCTCCTTCACCGCGATGTGGTCGTGGGTGTCGTTGGCGAGGTCGAAGCTCGGCGAGCTTCATGCCGGCCATCAGCTTGGCGGCGATCGCGGCCACCGGCGCGCCGATGGTCTTGGCGACGAACGGCACGGTGCGGCTGGCGCGGGGGTTCACCTCCAGCACGAAGATGCGCGGCTCGGCGGCGTGCGGCTCCTCGATCGCGAACTGCACGTTCATCAGGCCACGGACGTTCAGCGCCCGCGCCATCGCCTCGGTCTGGCGTTTCAGCTCGTCGATCGTCTCGGCACGGAGCGAGAACGGCGGCAGCGAGCAGGCGCTGTCGCCGGAGTGCACGCCGGCCTCCTCGATGTGCTCCATCACGCCGGCCACGAACACCGCCTCGCCGTCGCAGAGCGCGTCGACGTCCACCTCGGTGGCGCGCGACAGGTACTGGTCGATCAGCACCGGCGAGGTCGCCGGAGACCTGCACCGCGTTGCGGATGTAGCGGCCGAGCTGCTCCTCGTCGCGGACGATCTCCATCGCCCGCCCGCCCAGCACGTAGGAGGGCCGGATCACCACCGGGTAGCCGACCCGGCGCGCGCCCTCGAACGCCTCCTCCGGACGTGCGGGCGATGGCGTTGATCGGCTGGGCGATGCCGAGCCGGGTCAACAGGCCCTGGAAGCGCTCGCGGTCCTCGGCCAGGTCGATGGCGTCGGGCGTGGTGCCGAGGATCGGCACGCCGGCCTTCTCCAGCGGGTGGGCCAGCTTCAGCGGCGTCTGGCCGCCGAACTGCACGATCACCCCGATCAGCTCGCCGCGCGAGGCCTCCACCGCGATCAGCTCCAGCACGTCCTCGGCGGTCAGCGGCTCGAAGTAGAGGCGGTCGGAGGTGTCGTAGTCGGTGGAGACGGTCTCGGGGTTGCAGTTGACCATGATCGACTCGACGCCGATCTCGTCGAGCGCGAAGGCCGCGTGGCAGCAGCAGTAGTCGAACTCGATGCCCTGGCCGATGCGGTTCGGGCCGCCGCCGAGGATGATCGCCTTCTTGCGGTCGCTCGGATCGGCCTCGCACTCCGGCGCCTCGCCGAGCGCGCCGGTCTCGTAGGTCGAGTACATGTAGGGCGTCGCCGCCGCGAACTCGGCCGCGCAGCTGTCGATGCGCTTGAACACCGGCCGCACGCCCAGCGAGCGGCGCGCGCTCGCGCACCTCGCCTTCGGTCTGGCCGGTCAGCGCGCCCAGCCGGGCGTCGGAGAAGCCCAGCGCCTTCAGCCGCCGCAGCGCCGCCGGCGTCGGCCGGCAGGCCGTCGGTCGCGGATGGTGCTCCTCCTCGGCGACCAGATGGCTCGATCTGGCGCAGGAACCAGGGCTCGTAGGCTGCAGGCCGCGGCCACCTCTTCGACCGACAGCCCGTGCCGGAACGCCTGGGCGATCACCCGCAGGCGATCTGGCGTCGGCATGCCCAGCGCCCGCTTGATCGCCGCGCGGCCAGTGTCCGGATCGTCGGCGCCGGGGATCTCGACCTCGTCGAGGCCGGCAAGCCCGGTCTCCAGCCCGCGCAGCGCCTTCTGCAGGCTCTCGGCGAAGGTGCGCCCGATCGCCATCACCTCGCCGACGCTCTTCATCGAGGTGGTCAGCGTCGGCTCCGAGCCCGGGATACTTCTCGAACGCGAAGCGGGGGATCTTGGTGACCACGTAGTCGATGGTCGGCTCGAACGAGGCGGGCGTCGCGCCGGTGATCTCGTTCATCAGCTCGTCGAGCGTGTAGCCGACCGCCAGCCGCGCGGCGACCTTGGCGATCGGAAAGCCGGTGGCCTTCGAGGCCAGCGCCGACGAGCGCGAGACGCGCGGGTTCATCTCGATCACCACCATGCGCCCGTCGGCCGGATTGACCGCGAACTGCACGTTGGAGCCGCCGGTCTCGACGCCCACCTCGCGCAGCACCGCGATCGCGGCGGTGCGCATGCGCTGGTATTCCTTGTCGGTGAGGGTCAGCGCCGGCGCGACGGTGACGCTGTCGCCGGTGTGGACGCCCATCGGGTCGACGTTCTCGATCGAGCAGACGATGATGCAGTTGTCCGCCACGTCGCGGACCACCTCGAGCTCGTACTCCTTCCAGCCGAGCACGCTCTCCTCGATCAGCACCTCGTGGGTGGGCGACAGGTCCAGCCCGCGCTCGACGATCTCGCGGAACTCCTCGAGGTTGTAGGCGATGCCGCCGCCGGTGCCGGCCAGCGTGAACGAGGGGCGGATGATCGCCGGCAGGCCGACCACGCTCTGCGCCGCCAGCGCCTCGTCGAGCGAGTGGGCGACCTGGCTCTTCGGGCTCTCGAGCCCGATCTTGTCCATCGCGTCGCGGAACTTCTGGCGGTCCTCGGCCTTGTCGATCACCTCGGCCCGCGCGCCGATCATCTCGACGCCGTAGCGGGCGAGCACGCCCAGCCGCTCCAGCTCCAGCGAGACGTTCAGCGCCGTCTGGCCGCCCATGGTCGGCAGAAGCGCGTCCGGCCGCTCCTTGGCGATGATCTGCTCGACCATGCCCGCGGTGATCGGCTCGACGTAGGTGGCGTCGGCCAGCTCGGGGTCGGTCATGATGGTGGCGGGGTTGGAGTTGACCAGGATGATCCGGTAGCCCTCGGCCCGCAGCGCCTTGCAGGCCTGCACGCCCGAATAGTCGAACTCGCAGGCCTGACCGATCACGATCGGCCCCGCGCCGATGATCAGGATCGAGCCGATGTCGGTGCGTTTGGGCATTGTCTCTCGCGCAGCGGCGCGGGCGGCGCTTGGGTCAGCGCGCCCGGATTCGCCCAGGATGCAGGTTAAGCGGCTCGCTTACAGGCGAGGGCAGGGGGTTACAACCCCATGCGACGGACGGAAAGTCGCGAGGCGGCTGGATCTACGCCTCGCCGCGCCGCAGCCCGACGCTCCGCGTCGCGTCGACCCACTCGAAGAGCGCCGGCGCCGCGAGGAGGCGGCCAACCTACCGTTTGGCCAGACTTCTGCACGGAGTTGCATGCCAACGACACTTGACAACGATTTACCCGTGCTGTTCCCTGTTCGTTCTGGCGCGGCTTCGCGCCGGCGGGTCTTTGACATTGTGGATCGGGCGAACAGCGGCTTCCTTCGGGGCGCAGCATGGAGGGGACGCTAATCTAGGGTGCGGTCGCCCGCGTGTTCGCGGGCGCCGCATTTGTCGGGCGCCGGCGCGCGTCGGCCAACGTATTTTACGATGAAACTACGTTGTTGCGCGGGCGCGACGGGGTGAGGGCGCCGTTGTTTACGGTGCGTTTGCGGCGCGGTCTGCGGTGGGGGCGCTAAGAAGGAAGGCCGGCACCCGGGGCCCGCTCCTGCTGGGCGCATCCGCGCCCGAGTTGCCTCCCCCAGTGTGGGGGGAGACGCGCCAGCCCATCGCGGCTGCGGTTCCTGGTTGAATCCGCTCCCCCGCCGCCGCATCAGGTGTCTGCGAACGGGCAAGCGAGGCGCGGCTACATGGCGAACGAACCAGACGAGATCGTCATCCATGCGGGGCGGCTGCTGGCCGAGCCGGGGCAGGCCGTGGCATCGCAGCAGAGCATCCGCATCGAGGGCGGCAGGATCGAGTTCGATCGCCGCCGGCTTCGTGGACCCGCCGCCGGGCGCGCGGCTGATCGACCTGAAGGACAGCTTCGTGCTGCCGGGGCTGATCGACTGCCACGTCCACCTGACCGGTCAGCTCGGGCCCGGCCAGCGCTTGCGGTTCGTGGAGGACTCCGACCCCAAGGTGGGGCTCGACGGGGCCTACCGGGCGGGGCTGACGCTCAGCGCAGGCTTCACCACGGTGCGCGACCTGGGCGCCCGCAAGCCGGAGATCATCTATGCGCTGCGCGAAGCGGTCGCCGAGGGCAAGGTCCCCGGCCCGCGCATCCTCTGCGTCGGCGCCATCCTGTCGCCCACCGGCGGCCACGGCCAGACCTACGGCTTCCGCCAGGACGTCTGCCTCTGCGTGCAGTCGAACGCCGGGGTCTGCGACGGGGTCGACGGCTGCCGCCGCGCGGTGCGCCTGCAGGTGGCGCAGGGCGCCGACGCCATCAAGTTCGCGGCGACCGGCGGGGTGCTCTCCAACATCCGCGCCGGCGTCGACCAGCAGTTCACCACCGACGAGCTCACCACCATCATCGAGACCGCCCACATGCTGGGCCGGCGGGTCTCGGCACACGCGCATGGCCTGGCCGGGATCAATGCGGCGCTGGGCGCCGGGGTCGACTCCATCGAGCACGGCAGCTTCCTCGACGAGACCTCGATCGAGCTCTTCCTGAAGCACCGAGCCTTCCACGTGCCGACCCTGATCGCCGGCGCCACCGTGCTCGGCATGGCGCAGGGCGGCGTGGTGCTGGAGCCGGCGCAGCGCGAGAAGGCGCTGGTGGTGGGCGAGCACATCCGCGAGGCGCTGGGGCGCACCTACCGGGCCGGCGTGCCGATCGCCTTCGGCACCGACATGGGCGTCGGCCCGCACGGCCAGAACGCCCGCGAGTTCGCCCTCATGGTGGAGGCGGGCATGTCCGCCGCCGACGCCATCAAGGCCGCCACGGTCACCGCCGCGGCGCTGCTCGACATCTCCGAGACCTGCGGGACCATCGCCCCCGGCAAGTCCGCCGACCTGATCGCCGTCGCCGGCGATCCGCAGGCCGACGTCACCGAGCTGGAACGGGTGCGCTTCGTGATCGCGCGCGGGAGGGTGGCGGTCTCCTAAGCGGTTGGGCGTGATTGGCCGCCAGCATTTCGGCCGTGGGCGGAATTAGCGCCGGGTGAAATGCGGCGCGCGTGCTAGAGTCGCATATCCGCGATCCTCGCGCCTGATTTCGCGCCCGCCGGTCGCCGCCCAAGCCGAGGACCAGCCATGCCCCCCCGCCCGCCTCCCACCCAGCCGCCGCCGGCCCCCGGCAAGAAGTTCAAGGCGGCGATCGAGCAGGCGCGGCTCGAGGGGATCGATCCCTCGGCGCTGCTGCTGCGGCTGACGCTGGGCGACATCTCGCGGCTGAAGCGCGACCGCGAGATCGGCGCCGACGAGATCAGCTTCGCCGGCGACGAGATGCGCTACCTGGGCGTCAAGGTGGTCGGCGGCGACGTCGAGACCAGCGCCCTGGTCATCCTGCAGACCTGACCGGCGGCGCCGGGCAGGGTGCTCATGGGCCAGCGGAGATAGCTGGCTTGTGGAAGCACGCCGCGGCGGCTTGACCGCCGGCAGGCCGCACAGCAACATCGCTCCTTCATGGCCCGTCTCGTATCTCCCAAACTGCCCGACTGACGCACGTTCAGGCCTGAGCGCCTGTCGCGTCACCGCCAGCGGCGCACCGCCGCTGAGCTCTACTTGGGCAGTCTGAGACTCTGACCATGACCAAAGCCAATAGGCGCGGCCGGCCGACCGGCCGTCACGGCGCCACGTCCATGAACGATGGCGAAACCGCTCTCGCCGACACGCCCCAGGCGCCCGTCCGGAGCCCGGCGGCGCCGGCGCGGCTTGCCATCTACTACGCCCTCCTCGTCACCCAGACGGTGTCGCTGATCGGCAGCCAGATCAGCCAATACGCGGTCAGCATCGCCGTATTCCGCGCCACCGGGCACGCCACGCCGCTCGCGCTCGTCGCCTTCTTCTCGATCGCCCCAACGGTCGTGCTGGGCGGGTTCGCCGGCGCGCTCGCCGACCGGTTCGATCGTCGCGGCATGATGCTGATCGCCAATGCCGGCTTCACCGTCGTCAGCGGCCTGTTGCTGACGAGCTTTGCGTCCGGCGCCTTCCAGCTCTGGCATCTCTATGCGCTCACGCTCGCCGCATCCTTGTTCGCGGCGCTGGAGCGGCCGGCGTTCCAGGCCTCCGTCACGATGCTTGTCCCGGACAGCCACCGTGACCGCGCCAATGCGATCGGACAGATGACGGTTCCCGCCGCCGGTGTGATCGCGCCGGCGCTGGCCGGCATGCTGTACGCCCTGGTCGGCGTCACGGGCTCGATCGTCATCGACATCGCGACCTTCATCATCGCCATCGCCGTGCTCGCCATCGTCCGCATCCCGCAGCCGGCCGAGACCGCCGAGGGTCTTGCGATGCGCGCGTCGGTCTGGCGCCAGGCGTTCGACGGCTTCCGCTACCTGGCGGCGCGGCCGGTGCTGTTCGGCTTCTGCGCCTACGTCTCGACCGTCAATTTCGTCGCCAACGCGGCGATGGTGCTGCTGACGCCCTACGTGCTGGCCCGGACTGGCAGCGCCCAGCTGTTCGGCGTGGTCCTGGGGGTGATGAACGTCGGCGGGATCGCCGGCTCGCTCGTCGTCGGCGCCGGGGGCCGGATCGGATCGCGGATGAACACGGTGATGCTCGGGATCGTCGCCGCCGGGCTGTGCGTCGGCTTCACCGGCGTCGCGCAGGACGCATTCGCGATCGGCGCGAGCCTCTTCCTGATGCTGTTCGCGCTGGCCTTCACCGACGCCCCGTTCTGGTCGATCATGCAGGCGAAGATCGCCCCCGACCTCCAGGGCCGCGTCTTCGCAGCCTACCTCCAGGCCGCCCTGCTCATGTCGCCGCTCGCCTTCCTTGTCGCGGGCCCGCTGGCCGACCGGGTCTTCGAGCCGGCCAGACACCGGACGGTCTGGCGAAGCGTCGGCTGGCTGGTCGGCGCAGGGCCTGGGGCCGGCATGGGGTTGATGTTCGTCGTGGCGGGCGCGGTTGTCGTGGCGCTCACCCTGGCGGTGTACGCCATCCCGGCGGTGCGGCGGCTCGAGGCGGATCTCCCCGACCACGCGCCAGCGGCCGCCTAGAGGCAAACGCCAACGCTCGACGCGGGGACCGTTTCTCGTACCGCGCGGCGCAACTCGAGCCCGGACACGCAAAGGCGCCCCGGAATTGGATTAACGCCTCGTTCAGGCTCCGTTCAGCCCGACTCGCACCACCCTGGGATTGCCACGTGTTCGAGGAGGTGGCGCATGCTGGATCTCTCGCGAAAAGCCAGTGACATCGCCAAGGGGCTCCGTGACGAACTGGGCCAGGGCGCCTTTTCGTTCGTCAGCGTTCGGGTCGAGGAGGCGCGGCAGGCGTGCGATCAGCAGGCGGTCCGGGCCTGGAATGATGTTGCGAGCGAACTGCTGGCGCTCGGGGAGCGCGCCCGGAGCGGCGATCGCGGCGGGGCCTTCCTCTGGGCGCTGATGCAGCGGATCGAATATTACCGTCATCGCGCCACCGAAGTGGAGCGCAAGGCGGCCGCCGCGCCAGAAGCCTATCGACAGGACATGCTGGAATTGGCCGTGCAGTGGCGCGATCTGGCCCTCCACGCCGACTTGCAGGCGCAACTCGGCAGCGAGAGCGCGGGCGCGACAAATAGTTGAGCAGGTGCGGCGGTTTGACGCCGGGCGCGGACGCCTGACCGGGCGGTTGTCGACCGACCCTAGAGCCTGGATCCCGCCCGCGCCCGCCGGGCGGTGGCTTCTTCGGTGCCGCCGGTCCAGGCGGCGATGGTCTCGAGGAGCTCGGTCGGGTTGATCGGCTTGCCGACGTGGCCGTCCATCCCGGCGTCGAGGCAGCGTTGCACCTGCTCGGGGAGCACGTTGGCGGTCATCGCGATGATCGGCAGACGGTCTTGAGCGGGGTCCTCCAGCTCGCGGATTTGGGCGGCGGCGGTGAGGCCGTCCATCACCGGCATCTGCACGTCCATCAGCACGAGGTCGTAGCCGGCGCGCATCACCGCCTCGATCGCCTCGACGCCGTTCTCGGCGGTCTCCAGGTCGATGTCGAACGGCTCCAGCATCACTCGCACGAGCTCGCGGTTGACGTCGACGTCCTCGACCAGCAGCAGGCGCAGCGGCCGCTCCAGCACGGCGGATTCGGCCTCGTCCTGAAGCGCCTCGTCCCCGGCCTGGGCGACGGGCAGGTCGACCTCGAGCCAGAAGGTCGAGCCCTCGTCCTGGCGGCTGTCGACGCCGATCCAGCCGCCCATCAGCCCGACGATGCGCTTGCAGATGGCCAGGCCCAGGCCGGTGCCGCCGAACCGGCGCGAGACCGAGGCGTCGGCCTGGTTGAAGCGCTCGAAGACCGCTTCCAGCTTGTCCTCGGAGATGCCGATGCCGGTGTCGCTGACGGCGATCCTGAGGCGCCGCGCGCCGGCCGGCGCATCCTCCGGACCATCTTCCGGCGCCGGGCTCTGCTCCACCTGCAAGGTGACGCCGCCGTCCGGCGTGAACTTCAGGGCGTTGGAGAGCAGGTTCAGCAGCACCTGGCGCAGGCGCGGGCCGTCGGCCAGCAGCTTCGTGTTGTCGCCCGAGCCGCAGATCTCGAGCGTCAGCCCGCGCGCCTTCGCCAGCGGCTCGACCAGCATGGCGGCCGAGATCGCCACCGCCATCGGATCGCACGGCTGCGGATCGAGCTCGAACGCGCCGGACTCCAGCTTGGAGAAGTCGAGCACGTCGTTGACCACGAGGAGCAGTGTGGAGCTGGCGTCGCTGATCAGCCCCGCATGGCGCGCGTCGCGCTCGGTCAGCTCGGCGGAGTCCTTCAGCACGCCCGAGAAGCCGATGATGGCGTTCAGCGGGGTCCTCAGCTCGTGGCTCATGTTGGCGAGGAAGTCGGCCTTGGCGGCGGCGGCGGCCTCGGCGCGTTCGCGGGCCTCGACGAGGTCGCGCTCCATGGCCTTGCGGGCGGTGACGTCGCGCGAATGGCAGACGATCTCGGTCTGCGCGCCGGTGACCGGATCGCGCGCCAGGCTGAAGCTGGTCTCGACCCAGACCAGCGAGCCGTCCTTGCGGATCATGCGGTATTCGCAAGTGCGGGCGCGGCCATCCTCCAGCACCGCGGCGGTGACTTTGCGCACGACCGGCCGGTCGTCGGAATAGATGAAGGTAGGCGCGATGACGGCGCGCATCTCCTCGGGCGCGTAGCCCAGCGCCAGTTCCACCGAGGGGGACACGTAGCGCCAGACGCCGTCGATCCCGATGCGCCCGATCACGTCGATGGTGTTGTCGGACAATACCCGGTACTGGGCCTCGCTTTCGCGAAGCTGCGCCTGTGTCTCCTCCAGCCGGCGGGCGGCGGCGAAGGTCTGGCGCGCGCCGGCGATCGCGAAGCCCATCGCGAGCGTCATCATCCCCGCCATCCGCCAACGCTCGCTCCAGTCGAGCCGGTGGTCGAAGTTCAGCACCGCCATCACGCCAAGGGCAGGCCCGACGCCCGAGACGACGAACCCGAGCGGCGAGCGCGAGCCGAAGGTCTGCGCGAAGCCGATAATGGTGAGCCAGATGATCGCGCCGGCCACCGCGCCGGCAAGGGCGCCGCTTAGCCAGAGCAGAGCCCCCAAGTAGAACCAGGAACCGAACAGGCAGACGAGGTAGACGAGGAAGGCGCCCTGCTCGGCGAGCGTGACCGGCCAGCGCAGGAACTGGCGCCGGCTTGCGAACCAGCCCCAGATCTCGATCGCCAGCGTCGAGACCACCCAAACCGCGCAGACGCGCCATGGCAGGCCGACCAACGAAACCGCGCCGGCGCCCACGGCGACGCCGGCGCGCGCCGTCAGGTTTTCGTGCGTATCGGCGGCGAACTCTTCGAACCGGTGGTCGAACAGCTTCAGCAAGGCGCAACGCTCCCCAGGGCTCACATTGCCCAGGGTCAGTTAAGATCGCGCTTACGCCTCGCGCGTCGCTGGCCATACTTTCCGGGTCACGCCTACCCAAAGTTGAGTGACGCCGGGAGCTTCCGCTCAGCGCAAGCCGGCTCTCGCCTTGTCCATCATCTCGGCGAAGCGCTCGAAGAGGTAGAGGCTGTCCTTCGGGCCGGGCGAGGCTTCCGGGTGGTGCTGCACCGAGAAGATCGGCCGGCCTTCGACCGCCAGGCCCGCGTTGGTGCCGTCGAACAGCGAGACGTGGGTCTCCTTGACCGCGGCCGGCAGGCTGTCGCGGTCGACCGTGAAGCCGTGGTTCATCGAGACGATCTCGACCTTGCCGGTGGTGAGGTCCTTCACCGGGTGGTTCGCGCCGTGGTGGCCCTGCTCCATCTTCCGGGTGCTCGCGCCGAGCGCCAGCGCCAGCATCTGGTGGCCGAGGCAGATGCCGAAGACCGGCACGCCGCTCTCGGCCAGCTTCCTGATCTCGCGGCACCGCGTATTCGCCGGTGGCGGCGGGATCGCCCGGGCCGTTGGAGAGCAGCACGCCGTCCGGCTTGCGGGCCAGGATCTCGTCGGCCGTGGTCGAGGCCGGCACGACCGTCGCCCGCGCGCCGATCGAGTTCCAGCGCGCGCAGGATGTTGCGCTTGACGCCATAGTCGACGACCACGACCTCGTAGGTCGGCCGCGCGTCCTCGGGCGCGTAGCCGTCCGGCCAACTCCACAGACCCTCGCGCCAGACGAACGGCTGCAGGCAGGAGGCCTCTTTGGCGAGGTCGGCGCCGATGAGCCCCTCCCAGGCGCGCGCCTCGGCGATCAGCGCCTCGAGGTCGAAGCGGCCGTCCGGGCTGTGCGCGATGACGCCGTGCGGCATGCCGCTCTCGCGGATCGACTTGGTGAGCGCGCGGGTGTCGACGCCGCAGAGCCCGACGACGCCGCGCCGCTGCAGCCAGCCGGAAAGGTCGCCTCGGCGCGCCAGTTGGCCGAGTCGGTCGGCGCGTCGCGGAAGATCGCGCCTCTGGCCGCCGTCGCCGCCCCGCCGGAGACCTGCTCGAGGTCCTCCGAATTGGTCCCGACGTTGCCGATGTGCGGGAAGGTGAAGGCGACGATCTGCGCCATGTAGGAGGGATCGGTGAGGATCTCCTGGTAGCCGCTCATGGCGGTGTTGAAGCAGACCTCGCCGACCGCCTTGCCCTCGGCGCCGCAGCCGACGCCCTGCAGCACGCGCCCGTTGGCGAGCGCCAGCACGCCGGTGACGCCTGGCAGCAGGTCGGTCATGGCGGGCGAGTTTCCTTGGGTCCGGCGGGCAAACGGCCGGCTAGGTAGGGGCTCGCGTCCCCCCGGTCAATCAAGGCCGGCGTGGGCGGGCGTCAGGCCGCAGGTGCGAGCCGCACGCAGTTCTTGCCGTCGCGCTTGGCCGCCAGCATCGCCGCGTCGGCGGCCGCGAGCAGGGCGTCGGGGTCCGCCCCGGCCGCCATCGCGACGCCGGCGCTGATGCGCACGGCGCGCGGACCCTCCGGCGTCGTCACCGTGGCCGCGGCGACGCGGCCACGCAGCGCCTCGGCGAGCGCCAGCGCCTGGTCCGCCGCCAGTCCAGGCGCCAGCAGCGCAAAGGTGTCGCCGGCGACCCTCGCGACAACGTCGCCGGGCCGGGCCGCGTCCCGGCAAAGCTGCGCGACCTGCCGGATCAGCGCGTCTCCGACCACATGGCCGTGGCAGTCGTTGAAACGCTTGCAATCGTCGATGTCGGCGAGGATCAGCGCCACCGGCGCGGCGGCCGGATCGGACAGCAGTTGCCGGGCGCGCGCCAGGAAGGCCCGCCGGCTGGTGAGGCCCGTGAGCTGGTCCGGCAGGGCGGGATCGCGCAGCGGCAGCATGCGCGCAACCTCGCACGGCGCAGCTAACGGGGCCTTGACGGCGCGCGGTCGCCGCCGCTCAGCTTCGCCGGCGAAGGAGACCGCCCATGCTGGAGATGCGCCCCAACTGCGAGTGCTGCGACGTCGACCTGCCGCCCGACCGCGGCGAGGCAACGATCTGCAGCTTCGAGTGCACCTTCTGTGCGCAGTGCGCCGAGACGCGGCTCGGCGGCCGCTGCCCCAACTGCGGCGGCGCGCTGGTCGCCCGCCCGCCGCGCGCCGCCGCGTTGCTCGGCAAGTTCCCGGGCTCGAGCCAGCGCGTGCTGAAACCCCATCCCGGCTGCGTGGCGGCCTGAGTCCCGAGTCGTCCCTCTCTAGGTCGCCGGCGCCCAGCTGCGAGGGCCGCCCCGCTCGCGGTCCAGCGCCGCGCTCAGCGCCTCGAAGAGCCGCGCGGCGGTGATCGGCTTGGCGAGCACGGCCGCCAGGCCGGCCGCCAGCCAGCGCTGCGCCTCGTGGCCGCGGCCGATCGCGGTGAGCCCGATGATCGGCGTGCGACCGGCGGGGCCGGGCAGGGCGCGGATCGCCGGGATCACTTCCAGCGCGTCCCACGCCGCCGCGTGGACGTTGATCACCACCACGCCGAACGGCGCGCGCCCCAACGCCGCCTGCCTAAGCGCCGCCACCGCCTCGCCGGCCGCGCCGACGCTCTCGCTGGTGTGGTCGAAGAGATCGCAATAGCCGGCGCAGATGGCGCGGCTCGGCGCATGGTCGTCGAGGATCAGCACGTGGGCGCGAGGCTGCGCGATCGCCGTCGCCTCGGGCGCGGGACGCCGCGCCGCCTCCTGGTGACTTGCTTCGTTCATCAGCGGCCTCCTCCACCTGGCGGCCACCCCACGCCCACGAGGTTAGACCGAACGGCGTGACGCGAGCATGACAAGATTGCGTTAGGCCGGTCACTTTTCGCCCAGCCGACCCGCCGCATGTCACACGCGCGGCGCCTGGCGCGTCCTAGCCAGCATGAGACGCACGGTTTCGATCCTGCTCGCGGCGACGATGGGCCTGAACGGCATCGTCATGCTGGCCGCCGGCCGCTGGTGGTACGGCGCGGTCGCCGGGCGTGCCCGAGACCGGGCCGTTCAACCCGCACTTCGTGAAGGACATCGGCGCGGCCTACCTGGTGGTCGGCGCGGCTTTCGCCTGGCTGGCCACCCGGCGCTTCGGCCACGGCGCGTGGCGCAGCGGCGGCCGCCGCCGCTGTTCCTTGCCCTGCACGCCGCCATCCACCTCGCCGAGGCCGGCGGCGCGCCCGCCGGCCTCGCCGACCTCGCCCGCGACTTTCCGGGCGTCATCCTGCCGGCGCTGCTCGCCGTCTGGATCGTCGCCACCCCATATCAGCACCGGGAGACCCGCCATGCTCAGAGCCCTGCTTGACCGCTTCGCCATCCGCCCGTTCGAGCGCGCGTTCAACTACGACGCCAGCTACATGCGCGACGTGCTGGCCGCGAGCCCGGCGAGCTTCCTGAAGTTCTCGGTGCTCTCAGGCCTCGTGCAGCGCCGCGCTGCGCCGGCCGCCGCGCTGGCCGCCGCCGGCATCGTCGACCACGCTGCGCGAGGACTGCGGCCCCTGCACCCAGATCGGCGTCGACATCGCGCAGCGCTCCAAGGTGCCTGCGGCCGACGCTGCAGGGCCATTCTCGCCGGCGATACGGCGGCGATGGGGGAGACGGCCGCGCTCGCCTGGCGCTTCGCCCACGCCTCGCTCGACCGCGACATGGAGGTCGCCGACCCGCTGCGCGACGAGATCGTCCGCCGCTGGGGCGAGAAGGCGCTGGTCGCCATCTCGCTCGCCATGGTCACCGGTCGCCTGTACCCGACGCTCAAGTACGCGCTCGGCCACGGCAAGACCTGCCAGAAGGATCGTGGTCTCCGGCCAGGCCGTGCCGTTCGCCCGGCCGCTGGAGCTGGCGGCATGACCGGCGTCGACGCCTCCGCCGATCCGTTCGAGGCGCAGCGGCCGCGGCTGATCCGGCTCGCCTACCGCATGCTGGGCTCGATGGCCGAGGCCGAGGACGTGGCGCAGGACGCCTGGCTGCGCTGGCAGGGCGCCGACCGCACGGCGATCACCGACCCCGCCGCCTGGCTGGTGCGGGTCGCCACGCGCCTGTGCGATCGATCGCCTGCAGGGCCGACAAGGCGCGCCGCGCCGCCTACCGCGGGCCGTGGCTGCCCGAGCCGCTGATCGAGGACATCGCCGAGGATCCGGTCGAGCGCGCCGAGGAGGTGTCGGTGGCCTTCCTGCTGGCGCTGGAACGGCTCTCGCCGCTGGAGCGCGCCGTCTTCCTGCTGCACGACGTCTTCGACACCGACTATCCGGACGTGGCCGAGACCCTGCACCGCTCCGAGGCGGCCTGCCGCCAGCTCGCCGCGCGGGCCCGGGAGCATGTGCGCCAGGCGCAGCCGAGGTTTCAGGTCGCCAGGGACGAGGCGGCGCGCCTCGCGGTCGCCTTCATGGAGGCCGCGCGCCGCAACGACCTTGACGCGCTGAAGTCGCTGCTCGCCGAGGATGCGGTGATGATCACCGACGGCGGCGGCAAGCGCGGCGCGGCGCTGCGCCCGCTGATCGGACGCGAGGACGTGATGGCGTTCATCCACGGCCTTGCCTGGCGCCAGGGCTGGCCGGCCGGCGCCGAGCTCGTGCGCCTGGCGCGCATCAACGGCTACGCCGGGCGTGATCCTCAAGACCGCGGACGGGCTCTCCACGATCGCCTTCGAGCCCGACGGCGAGGGACGGATCGGCGCGATCTACGTGGTGCGCAACCCGGACAAACTACGCGGGCTGGAGACGGGCGCGGCGGGCGCAACGTCCGCATAGGCGGGCGCGGCCGTCATTCCGCCTTTCGACCGGCGCCTAAAGTGCGTCCGATGCGTTTTAGCCAAATCCAGCGCGCCTCGGCGCGCCCCTCGCCGGCTTGAAACTGAATGGAACGGTCAGCCGCCGTTCAGCTTTGTTCCGGTTCAAAGAGGCACGCGCCTCCCATGAGCAGGAATTTCTCCGCATGACCTCGAAGCTGTTGACCCGGGCGATGCTCCTGGCCACCTCGGTCTCGGTGGCCGCCGCCTCGTTGCCGGCCCCCGCCGCGTTCGCCCAGGACCAGGGCTATGGCGGCTACAACCAGCCGCCGCCCGACTACCAGAACCAGCCGCCCCCGCCCCCGCAACAACCGCCGCCCGGTGACAACGGCTACGGCAACCAGCAGCCGCCCCCCGGCTACAACGGTTACGATAACCAGCAGCCGCCCCCCGGCTACAACGGCTACGACAACCAGCAGCCGCCCCCTGGCTACAACGGCTACGAGAACCAGCAGCCGCCCCCCGGCTACAACGGCTACAACCAGGGACCGCCGCCTGGGTACGACGAATACGCCAGCCAGGCGCCCCCGGGCTACGACGCCTCGCAGCCTCCGCCGCCGCCGCCGGGCTACCAGGCCGCCCCCCAACGCCGGAGCAGCAGGCCGAAGACGTGCGATACGCCACCGCGGCGCAGCAGTGGGCCCAAGAGAACTGTGTGAGGTCAGGCGGCAATGTCGCCGCCGGCGCGGTGATCGGCGGCATCTTCGGCGCCCTGATCGGCGCGGGGGTCTCGGGCTATGGTCACACGGGCGCCGGCACCGCGGTCGGCGCGGCGATCGGCGGCACGGCCGGCGCGGCGATCGCCGCCGGTCAGGGCGGCGCGACCAGCCCCGGTTGCCCGCCCGGCTACGTCCTGCGCGGCAGCGCCCCGGGGTTCTATTACGGCGGCCCCTACGCCTACGCCGCGCCGGCGTGGTACCAGCCCTGGATCTGGTATGGCGGGGCCTGGCTTTACCGGCCCTATCCGTACCACGCCTGGTATTACGGCCACTATGGCCACGGCCACTACGGCTACCGGGGTCACTACGGCCGCTACGGCCACTAGCGGTGATGCTCTCCTCCCCCGCTGAAAGCGGGGAGGGCGACCGCCGACGGGGTGGCGGGGCCCGCGGGCTCAGCCGCCGCCGTAGGGGCGGGTGATCACCTCGAGGAAGTGGCCGTCGGGATCCGGGAAATAGACCCCGCGGCCGCCGTCGTTGTGGTTGATCTCGCCGGCCCGGCGGCGGCCGGGATCGGCCCAGTGCGGCAGGTTGGCCGCCTTGATCTTGCCGAGCACCCGATCGAAGTCCGCCTCGTCGATCAGGAAGGCGTAGTGCTGCGGGACGATCTCGCGCTCGCCCGCCACGTCGTGGAAGTCGAGCGAGACGCCGTTGTCCATGTCGACCACGCAGAACGGCCCGAAGCGGGTCGGGGCCGGCCGGCCCAGCATGTCGGCCAGGAACTGCGAGGACGCCTGCCGGTCGCGGCACCAGACGATAGTGTGGTTAAGCTGAGCGCTCATCGGAGCCTCCTTAGCTTACGCCAAGGAACGTAGTGCTACCCGCGGCCGGTTCAATCGCCCGTCAGCAGGGGCAGCTGAGGGGGTGATGGGTCCGGGCGTGGAGCGGCGCGGCGGCGCCTACTCGTCCTCGTGTTCGGCGGCGGCGATCATCGTCTTGGCCTCGCCGGGCGACATCGGCCGGCCGAAACGGTAGCCCTGCAGCGCGCCGCAGCCGGCCGCGGTCAGCACATGGCGCTGCTGGTCGGTCTCGACCCCCTCGGCCACGACGCCCATCCCGAGCGAGGAGGCGAGCTTGGTGACCGAGGCGACGATGATCGCCGACTGCTTGTCGCGCGCGACGTTGTCGACGAACGACTTGTCGATCTTGATGCAGTCGATGGCGAACTGGTTGAGGTAGGTCAGCGACGAGTAGCCGGTGCCGAAGTCGTCCAGCGCCACCCGCATGCCCGCCCCGCGCAGGACCTCGAGGTTGTGGGCGGCGCGATCCACGTCGTCGATGATCGCCGTCTCGGTCAGCTCGATCTGGATGCGGTTGGGCGGGAGGTCGGCCTCCTCGGCGTAGCGCAGGATGCGTTCTGCGACGTTCTGACGCAGAAACTGCCGCGCCGAGAGGTTCACCGAGACGTAGGGGCCGCCCCAGCGGCGGGCGTCCTTGAAGGATTGGCGGGTGATCCAGTCGCCGAGGTCGAGGATCAAGCCGGTCTCCTCGGCCACCGGCACGAATTCGGCCGGCGAGACCGCGCCGTGCTCGGGGCTGTCCCAGCGCACCAGCGCCTCGAAGCCCAGCACCCGCCCGCTGCGGGCCGTGACGATGGGCTGGTAGGCCATGTGGAACTGGCCGGTGCGCAGCGCCGCTTCCAGGCCGTTCTCGATCGAGAGCCGCCGCTTGGTCACCTTCTCCAGCGCCGCGTCGTAACGGCGGTAGCGGTTGCGGCCCTCGCGCTTGGCCGCATAAAGCGCCAGGTCGGCCCGGCGCATCAGCGAGACCTCGCTGCGGCTGGCGTCCTGGCTGGCGACGCCGATCGACGCGCTGATCTGCACCTCGTGGCCGGCGACGCGGCGCGTCTGGCTGCAGACGCGCAGGATCTTGTTGCAGAACTCGTTGACGCCCTGCTCGCTGGTGGCTTCGAGCACGATGCCGAACTCGTCGCCGCCGAGCCTGGCCAGCACGCCGCCGGTCGGCATCACCGCGGCCATCGCCGAGCAGACCTTGCGCACCAGGTCGTCGCCGGCGTGGTGGCCCAGCGTGTCGTTGACCAGCTTGAAGCGGTCGAGGTCGACCAGCAGCACGGTCTGCGAGAGGTTGCCGCGCGCCAGGCGGGCGGTCACCTCGTTGACGAAGCCGGTGCGGTTCAGGATCCCGGTCAGCGAGTCGTGCTGGGCCGCGTGCATGGCGATCTCGAGCTTCGCCTTCAGCGTGGTGACCTCAGTCTCCAGGCCCTGGATGGTGCGGCTGCCGCTTTCGGCGGCGGCGCCGCGCTCGCAGGCCACCTGGTAGCGCTGGACGAGCGCGCGCATCGTGGCGATGGCGTCCGGGCGCCAGAACGGCGTCATCAGGAAGGTCAGCTTGTCGGGCGCCTGCACCACCTGCAGCGCCGCGCGCGACAGCTCCAGCTCGCCGTCCTCGACCAGCACCACCAGCTCGGAGTTGGGCTCGGCCTCGCGCACCTTGCGCAGCGAGTTCGGCGAGGTCGCCGGCAAAGCCGCCGCGGTAGTCGAAGACGAAGATCGCCGGCGCCCAGCCGAAGTGGCGAACCGTCTCGGCCTTCTCCAGCGCCTTCGCCGCGTCCGGGCACACCAGGTGGTCCGCGCCCGGCAGCGCTTCGTGCAGCACCGTCGTCAGCTTGATGAGGTTGGTCGGCTTGCCGATCAGGATGCTGATCGACCGCGGCGCGCCCGCCGGCCGGGGCGCGGACGCGCTCTCCGGGACCGGGCTCACCGGGCCGGCGAGCGGAAGGGCTTCTGCGAACCGAGGCGTCATTGCAGCCCAGCTTCTGGCGGCAAGGGGGACAAGATTCCGATAACCGGCATGGTCAACGAGGCCTGAATCGGCGGATTGCGTTGGCCGATGCGAACTCTGGGGCAAGGCGCGCTATCATCCGCGCCGTGCGCTTCGACGACGCCTTCCTCGACGAGCTGAAATCGCGGCTGCGGCCCTCCGAGGTGATCGGCCGGACGGTGAAGCTGAGGCGGCAGGGCCGCGAGTACGTCGGCCTCTCGCCGTTCTCCAAGGAGCGCACGCCGTCGTTCTTCGTCAACGACGACAAGGGCCGCTTCTTCGACTTCTCGTCCGGCAAGAACGGCGACCTGATCACCTTCCTGCAGGAGACCGAGCGGCTCTCCTTCGTCGAGGCTGTGGAGCGGCTGGCGGCCGAGGCGGGCATGGCGCTGCCGGCGCCCGATCCGCAGCGCCGCGGAGACCGAGAAGAAGCTCACCGGTCTTACCGACTGGCTGGAGATGGCGGCCGCCTGGTTCGAGGCGGAGCTGCGCCGTCCCGCCGGCCGCGAGGCGCGCGAGTACCTCGCCCGCCGCGGCCTGCCGGAAGCCGACTGGAAGCGCTTCCGGCTGGGCTACGCGCCGGGCGGCCGCACCGCGCTGAAGGACTACCTCGTCGCCAAGGGCGCGCAGCCCGCCGCGCTCGTCGAGGCCGGCCTGCTGATCGCGCCGGAGGACGGCGGCGCGCCCTACGACCGCTTCCGCGACCGGATCATCTTCCCGATCGACGAGCGCGCGCGGCCGCATCGTCTCGTTCGGCGGCCGCGCGCTCGATCCGCAGGCGCGGGCCAAGTACCTCAACGGCCCGGACACCCAGCTCTTCCACAAGGGCGCGTGCTCTACGGCCTGCCGGAGGCGCGCAAGCTGCTGCATGCAGCCGCCTCGGACGAGCGCGCCGCTGGTCGTGGTCGAGGGCTACATGGACGTGATCGCCTGCCAGCGCGCCGGCGTCGCCGCGGTCGCCACGATGGGCACGGCGCTCACCGAGGAGCAGATGCAGGCGCTCTGGCGGCTGCACCCGGAGCCGACGCTGTGCTTCGACGGCGACCTTGCGGGGCGCGCGGCGGCGTTCCGCGTCATCGACCGCGCGCTGCCGCTGCTGAAGGCGCCGATGAGCCTCAAGTTCGCGCTGGCGCTCGGCGGCAAGGACCCGGACGAGGTGCTGCGCGAGGCCGGCGCGGCGGCGCTGAAGACGCGCCTGGCCGACACCGTCGCCTTCGTCGAGCTGCTGTTCGTCCGCGAGCGCGACGCCGAGCCGCTCGACACGCCGGAGCGCCGCTCTGGCCTGAAGCAGCGCCTGCGCAAGGCCGCCGCCGCGATCGCCGACCCGGACCTCGCAGGAGGCCTACCGCGAGGAGCTGCAGCGACGTTTCGACGCGCTCTTCCCGGCCGCGCCGGCGCCCGAGCGGGGCGACTGGCGCGGCGGCGGCCGGCGCGGCTTCCGCGGTCCCGATCCGCGCCTCACCGACGCCGGCCGCGCGGCGGCTCGGCGCCTGGCGCGCGAGATCGAGCCGCTGGCCGCGGCGCTTGCCAGCTACGCGCTCGCCGATCCGGCCGTGCTCGAGCCGCATCTGGACGAGCTGGAGCGCCGCCGGTCTCGGCGACCCGGCGCTGGCGAATTTGGTTAGCGAAATCATCCGCCTGCGGCTGGAAGGCCGACCACCTTGACACCGGGGCCCTCGCAACGCCATCTGCGCATCCGAGGATTTAGCGCGCTGCTGAATGACATCGACCGGGCCGCCGCGAAATCGGGCGCGCCCTTCATTCAATCGGATGTCACCCTCGCGGTCGCCAGGTCCCAGTGGACGCACGCCTTTTCGGCGATGAACCGATTGGCGGCGCTGGAGAACGCCATGGACCAGGCCAAGCAGGCGCTGGCCGCCGGCGCCGGCGCTGCCCAGGTCATCGCCCTGAAGACGGAGCGCGATTCACTGCGACGGGCGCTGAAGTCAGGAACCATTTGGGGCGAGGATGGGTCGAATTGACGCCGGCCCTTTCACTTTGCAGCTGCGTAAACCATCTTCGGCGCCGGCCTTGCATCGACCGCGCTCGCCGACTTCGGAGACTTTGATGAGCGAAACCACCACCCCCGAGCCGACCGAGCCGACGCCGCCGCCGGCCGACGGGCCGCTGCTCGACCTGACCGACGCCGGGGTCAAGAAGTTCATCAAGCAGGCCAAGGCCCGCGGCTACGTCACCATGGACGAGCTGAACAAGGTGCTGCCGAGCGAGGAAGTCACCTCCGAGGCCATCGAGGACACGCTCGCGATGCTCTCGGAGATGGGCGTCAACGTGGTCGAGGCCGAGGAGGACGCGCCCGAGCAGGAAGGCGACCGACGTCGCGGTGCGCGAGGAGACCGCCGTCGTCGAGACCACCAAGGAAAGCGCCTACGACCGCACCGACGACCCGGTGCGGATGTACCTGCGCGAGATGGGCGCGTCGAGCTGCTCAGCCGCGAGGGCGAGATCGCCATCGCCAAGCGCATCGAGGCCGGCCGCGACACCATGATCCGCGGCCTGTGCGAAAGCGCGCTGACCTTCGAGGCCATCATGGTCTGGCGCGAGGAGCTCGGCCGGCGGCCGCATCCTGCTGCGCGAGGTGATCGACCTCGAGCAGACCTACGGCGGCCAGGTCGCCCAGGCGCTCAGCGACGAGGCGGTGGCCGGCGAGCAGATCGAGGCCGAGCCGGTCGCCCGCGACGAGGACGACGAGGAAGGTGCGGCGCCCACCGCCCGGCGTCACCGACGACGACGATTTCGACGACGGCGCCGGCCCCACCATCAGCGCGATGGAGGCCGAGCTGCGCGAAGGCGTCATGGCCACCCTCGACGCCATCGCCGGCGAGTTCGAGGCCTTCCGCCGCCTGCAGGAGAAGCTGGTCGAGCACCGCCTGCGCGGCGAGGACCTGACCGAGGGCGAGCGCAAGGCCTACGAGGCCGCCACCTCGACCATCGTCCAGCACCTGAAGACGCTGAAGCTCAACAACAACCGCATCGAGGCGCTGGTCGACCAGCTCTATGCGATCAACCGGCGCCTGATCGGCCTGGAAGGGCGCCTGCTGCGCCTGGCCGACAGCTACGGCATCAGCCGCGCCGAGTTCCTGCGCGCCTACCTCGGCCCGGAGCTCGACCCGGCCTGGTCCGAGAAGATCGCCCCGCTCGGCATGCGCTGGACCAAGTTCGTCGAGAACGACACCGGCCAGATCGGCGAGATCCGCCAGGAGATCGCCGCGCTCGCCACCGAGTCCGGCCTGCCGATCGACGACTACCGCCGCATCGTCCAGACCGTGCAGAAGGGCGAGCGCGAGGCGCGTCAGGCCAAGAAGGAGATGGTCGAGGCCAACCTGCGGCTGGTGATCTCGATCGCCAAGAAATACACCAACCGCGGCCTGCAGTTCCTTGATCTCATTCAGGAAGGCAACATCGGCCTGATGAAGGCGGTGGACAAGTTCGAGTACCGCCGCGGCTACAAGTTCTCCACCTACGCCACCTGGTGGATCCGCCAGGCGATCACCCGCTCGATCGCCGACCAGGCGCGCACCATCCGCATCCCGGTGCACATGATCGAGACGATCAACAAGATCGTCCGCACCTCGCCGCCAGATGCTGCACGAGATCGGCCGCGAGCCGACCCCGGAAGAGCTGGCCGAGAAGCTGGCCATGCCGCTGGAGAAGGTGCGCAAGGTGCTGAAGATCGCCAAGGAGCCGATCAGCCTGGAGACCCCGATCGGCGACGAGGAAGACAGCCACCTGGGCGACTTCATCGAGGACAAGAACGCGGTCCTGCCGATCGACGCGGCCATCCAGAGCAATCTTCGCGAAACAACGACGCGCGTTCTCGCGTCGTTGACCCCGCGCGAAGAACGCGTGCTGCGCATGCGCTTCGGCATCGGCATGAACACCGACCACACGCTCGAGGAAGTCGGCCAGCAGTTCTCGGTCACCCGCGAACGCATCCGCCAGATCGAAGCCAAGGCCCTGCGCAAGCTCAAGCACCCGAGCCGCAGCCGCAAACTGCGCAGCTTCCTGGATAGTTGACCTGCCGCGGCCGTGGCGGGAGACTCTTGGCCATGGCGGACGACGGACTGAGCATCCAGCTGGACGAGGATCTCGCTCAGGAGGTCAAGGCGGCGGCCGCCGCCTTGGGCGTCCCTGTCGAGACCTACGTTCGAGATGCTGTGGCGCGAAAGCTGTTCGCCGAGACCGAATGGTCCGACGACCCCGATCCAAGAATCGACGAGCGCATCATCAGCGAGGCGCTGCTGCGCGGGGACACGATCCCATGGAGCGAGATTCGTCCGTGGGTCGAGTCGTGGGGCAAGCCTGACGAGCTGCCGCCGCCTCGATGGCGACGGTAGAGTTTTCTCGGCGAGCGAGAGCCGACCTCGTCAGATTGCGCGCGTGGCTGGCGGACAAAGACGCAGACGCCGCCGATCGAGCCGTACGGGCGATCGTAGATCGTATCGATCGCCTACAAAGATTTCCTCGTCTCGGGCCGAGGGTGACCGGATCGGAGCTGCGCGATCTGCAAATCAGGTTTGGCGCGCATGGCTACGTCGCTCGCTATGGCGTTGTCGGCGATCGGGTGATCGTCGCGCGGATCTTCCATGGCCGCGAAGACCGGTAGGCCGCCCCTCGACACCCGCGCATCGCCGCGCCTAGGCTCCGCCTTCCATTCTGATCGGAGGTGGCGGCGATGCGGCTCGAGGGCGGGTGTTATTGCGGGGCGGTGCGGTATCGGGCCGAGGGCGATCCGGTGCTGAAGGCGCAATGCGTCTGCCGCGAGTGCACCCACATGACCGGCGGCGGCCCGAACGTGTTCGTCGCCATGCCGCCGGACGGCTTTGCCTACACCAAGGGCGCGCCGGCGGCGTTCAGGCGGCCCGACCTGCCGAACCCGGTGACGCGCGAGTTCTGCGGGACATGCGGCGCGCCGCTGACGACGCGGGCGCCCGGCTTCCCGGCTGTGATCGTCAAGGTCGGGTCGCTCGACGATCCCAGCCTCTACGGCGAGCCCGACATGACCATCTTCACCTGCGACAAGCAGGCCTACCACTACCTGCCGCCCGGCAAGCCGACGTTCGACAAGCTGCCCGGCTAGAGCACGATGCGATCAGGCGGAACCTCCTGATCGTTGAATCGTGCTCTAGAAATCAAAGAGTTGGAGCGCGTTCCAACCGCAAAAGCAATTCCACGTTGCTGGACGCGGCTCTAGGCAGTCCTCACCCCAGCAGCTCTGCCAGCGCGCAGGCGGCGCCCAGCAATCCCGGCTGGTCGCAGGTGATCAGCCACGTCGGGATGGCGACGACATAGTCGCTGAACGGGCCCTTCGCCTCGAAACGGGCGCGGAAGGCGTCGGCGCCGCGGCGGGAGAGGATGCGCTGCGAGACGCCGCCCGCGACAAAGACGCCGCCGCGCGCGCCGTAGACCAGCGCCAGGTCGCCAGCCACCGCACCGAGGACCTGCACGAACCGGTCGGTAACGGCGAGCGCGGCCGGATCGCCGGCGTCGGCAGCGTCGGTGATCGCATCCGGGGTCTCGAAGCTGTGGGGCCTGCCCTCGATCTCGCAGAGCGCGCGGTGCAGGTTCGTAAGGCCGGGGCCGGAAAGCAGGTGCTCGACCTGCACATAGCCGGCGAAGCGCGCCGCGAGCCGCTTCCAGATCTCCGTTTCCAGCGCGTCCGACGGCGCGAAGGCGCTGTGGCCGCCTTCGCCGACCAGCACGGCGTGGCCCACGCGGTTGCGCACGAGCGCTGCCGTGCCAAAACCGGTGCCGGCCCCCATCACCGCCATGCTGCTGCGCGCTACAGGCGATCGCGCTCCGCCGAGCCGCTTCAGGTCGGTCTCGGTCAGCGCTGGCAGGGCGTGCGCCAGCGCCTCGAAGTCGTTGATCAGGCGGCTCGCCGCGCCGCCCAGCGCCGCCGAGAGGCCGCGCTCGGTGATGCGCCAGGCATGGTTGGTCATCGCCACCTCGCCATCGGTCACCGGCCCGGCGACCGCGATCACCGCCGCCGAAACCGCGACGCTCTCCTCGCTGAGGTAGGCCGCCACCGCGGCCTCGAACGTCTCGAAGTCGGCGGTCGGATAGGCGCGCACGCCGGACACCCTCGGCTGCGTGCTCCGCGAGACCGGCGTCACCGCCAGGCGGCAGTTGGTGCCGCCGACGTCGCCGATCAGGGCCAGAGCCTCGCCGTCGCTCATCTCGCCACCTCAGCTCCTCGCGCCCCGGCGAACCGCCGATGTGCGCCCAGCGCCGGCGACCGCTATAGCGGATGGCCGCGCCGAATGCGGACGAAAGAGAAGGGAAGCGCCATGGACCTCAAGCTCACCGGCCGGCGCGTGCTCATCACCGGCGCTTCGAAGGGCATCGGGGCGGCGACCGCGGCGGCGTTCGCCGAGGAGGGCTGCCACGTGCGGCTGGTCGCCCGCAGCGCTGACGCGCTCGCCGAGCTCGCCGGGCGGCTGTCGCGAGCGCACAACGTCGAGGCCACCGCGCACGTGGCCGACCTGCGCAGCGCCGACGACATCGCGCGGCTGGCGGGCGAGGCCGAGGACGTCGACGTCCTGGTCAACAACGCCGGCGACGTTCCCGGCGGGCCGCTGTCGGCGATCGACGAGGCGACCTGGCGCCATGCCTGGGAGCTGAAGGTGTTCGGCTACATCAACCTCTGCCGCATCTACTACGAGCGCATGAAGGCGCGCGGGTCGGGCGTGATCGTCAACGTGATCGGCGCGGCCGGCGAGCGGTTCGACGCCAACTACATCACCGGCGCGGCGGGTAATGCGGCGCTGATGACCTTCACCCGCGCGCTCGGCGGGCGCAGCCTCGACGACGGCGTCCGCGTGGTGGGGATCAACCCCGGCCCGGTCGAGACCGACCGCATCGTCACCCTGATGAAGACCCGCGCCGCCGCGCAGTTCGGCGACGAGAGCCGCTATCCCGAGCTGATGGCGCGCTATCCGCTCGGCCGCGCAGCCAGCCCCCGCGAGATCGCCGACCTGGCGCTGTTTCTCAGCTCCGACCGCTCCGCCTACACCACCGGCGTCGTCTTCACTGTCGACGGGGGCCTCAGCGCCCGCGGCTGAGCGGGCCCGCGCATTTCGGGCTTGCATAGGCAACTTGACGGTTGCATATAACGGGCTATGAGCATGGACGCCGTGTTCAAGGCCCTGGCCGATCCGGTCCGCCGCGAGCTGCTGGACAGCCTGCGCGACCGCAGCGGCCAGACGCTCGGCGAGCTTTGCGAGGGGAGGGGCATGACGCGGCAGGCGGTGACCAAGCACCTCATCGTGCTGGAAGCGGCGAACCTCGTCGCCAGCCAGCGCCGCGGGCGCGAGAAGCTGCACTACCTGAACCCGGTCCCAATCCAGGAGATCGCCGACCGGTGGATCGGCAAGTACGAGCGTGGGCGCCTGGCGGCGCTCGCCGACCTGAAACGACGCCTCGAGGGAGACTCCCATGGCTGAGAGCCGCTTCGTCTACGTCACCTACATCCGCGCGACGCCCCAGCAGATCTGGGACGCGCTCACCGACCCGGAGCGCAACAAGCTGTTCTGGGCGGGCTACCACCAGGAGACCAGCTGGAAGGTCGGCGACGACTACGAGATCGTCGGTCCCGACGGGCGCGCCTGGGACACCGGCAAGGTGCTGGCGAGCGATCCGCCGAAGCGCCTCTCGGTCACCTGGCTGCACCAGCACGACGAGGCCATGCGCGCCGAGGGGGAATCGACCTGCAGCTTCGAGCTGGAGCCGGCCACGGACACGGTCACCAAGCTCACGCTCACCCACGCGATCGGGCGCGCCAACTCCAAGCTCATCGGCGCGGTCTCCAACGGCTGGCCGAGCATCTTGGCCAGCCTGAAGAGCCTGATCGAGACCGGCCAGGCGCTCGCCTGACCCGGCGCCGGGCGCTTCTCGCGCGAAGGCGGCGGGCGCCTACTTCGACGACAGCTCCGCCGCGTTCCAGCCGCCGCCGAGCGCGACGGTCAGATCGACGGTGGTGATGAGGCGGTTGGCCTCGAGCAGCAGCTCGGCATTGTGGGCGTTGTACGCCTGCGGCCTGGGCGACGACGACGCTGGTGTAGTCGACCGTGCCGGCGTTGTACTGGTTGGTGATGATGCGCAGCGGCCTGGTCGGACGAGGCCACCGAGGCCTGCAGGTCCGGCTGCTCCTGCGGCCAGCACCCGCTGGGCGGCGAGGTTGTCCTCCACCTGCTGGAACGCGGACAGCACGGTCTGGCGATAGGTCGCCACCGCCTCGTCATAGCCCGCCTTCGCGGCCGCCTGCACCTGGGCGTGGGTGAGGCCGCCGTTGAAGAGGGTCTCGGCCGCGCTCACGCCGACGTTCCAGAAGAAGCTCTGCGGGCTGAACAGCGATGCCGAGCTTCAGCGCCTCGGTCCCGCCGGTTCCGGTCAGCGTCACGTTCGGGAAGTAGCCGGCGGTCGCCACGCCGATCTCGGCGCTGGCCGCCGCGGCGCGGCGCTCGGCGCTGGCGACGTCGGGGCGGCGCTCCAGCAGCGTCGACGGAACGCCGGGCGGCACGTCGACCGGCTTCAGGGTCCACGGCGCCGGCGCGATCGAGAACTGCGCCGGCGGCAGGCCGATCAGCACGGCGATCGCGTGCTCCATCTGGGCGCGCTGCTGGCCGAGCGCGGTGTCGGCGGCGCGCACGTTGTGCAGCTGGGTCGCGGCGGTGTCGACGTCGCTGAGCGCGGAGACGCCGGCGTTGTACTTGTTCTGCGCCACCTTCAGGGACTCGGCGTAGGCCGCCACCGTCTCGTCGTCGAAACGCTTCTGCTCGTCGAGCGCGCGCAAGGTGATGTAGTCGACGGCCAGCTCCAACTCGGCCGACAGCTTGGCGTTGACGAGGTCGGCGTAGCTCGCCTGGGAGGTGCCCCTGGCGTTCTCGATTCCGCGGCGCACCCTGCCCCAAAGGTCGGGCTCCCAGGTGCCGCCCAGCTGCAAGCTGTAGTTCGACACCGCGCCGCGGCCGCCCGGGATCACCGTACCGCCGGCGGAGATCGACGAGCCGCCGCCGGCCGACTTCGAGACCGAGGCCGTGCCCGAGGCGTTGATCGTGGGAAAGAGCGCGGCGCGCTGCTCGGACACCAGCGCGCGGGCCTGCTCGTAGGCGGCGAGGTCGGCCGCCAGGGTGAAGTCTGGTTGGTGGCGATCTTCTCTTCCAGGCCGTTCAGCACCGGATCGCCGAAGATCGTCCACCAGTCGGCGCGATCGGCGGCGTCCTGCGGGCTGGCGGGCGTCCAGCCCTGGATCTCCTTGTAGGCCTGCGGCGTCGGCGCGGCCGGCCGGTGGTAGTTGGGCCCGACCTCGCAGGCGCAGAGCGCGCCCGTGGCCAGCAGCATCGGGAGGAGACGAATAGGATATCTCGGCATTGGCAAACTCTTATTCGGCCGGGACCGGGTGCGCCGCCGGGCCCGGGTCCGGTCGGATGGCCGGCCTGCGCCGCCGGAAGCGGTCCAGATAGAGGTAGACGACGGGGGTGGTCAAAAGCGTGATCACCTGGCTGACGAGCAGCCCGCCGATGATGGTGACGCCGAGCGGGCGGCGCAGCTCGGCGCCCTCGCCCCAGCCGATCGCCAGCGGCACGGCGCCCAGGATGGCGGCGAAGGTGGTCATCATGATCGGCCGGAAGCGGATCAGCGCGGCGCTGCGGATCGCCTCGCGGGGCTCGAGCCCATGCTCGCGCTCGGCGTCCAGCGCGAAGTCGATCATCATGATGGCGTTCTTCTTCACGATGCCGATCAAGAGGATGATCCCGATGAAGGCGATCAGCGAGAACTCGATGTGGAAGAGGATGAGCGCGATCAGCGCGCCGACGCCGGCCGACGGCAGCGTCGAGAGCACCGTCAGCGGGTGGACGTAGCTCTCGTAGAGGATGCCCAGCACCAGGTAGATCGCCACGATCGCCGCCCCGATCAGCGGCAGGAGCGTGCCCAGCAGCTGCTGGAAGGCCAGCGCGTTGCCGGCGTAGTGGCCGTGGATGGTGGCCGGCAGGCCGATCGAGGCCGCGGCCCGGTCGATGGCGGCGGTGGCGTCGCTGAGCGACTGGCCCTCGGCGAGGTTGAACGAGATCGTCGTCGCCGGCTGGGTGTCCTGGTGGTTCACCGAGGTCGGCGTGGACGAGTCGGCCCACTGCGCGAAGGCCGACAGCGGCACGAGCGACTCGGTGGTGCTGGAAACCGCGACGCCGGTCGAGGCCGCGTGGGCGGGCGGCGCGCCGGGACCGGAGACCGCCGCCGCCGATGTCGCCTGGCCCGGCAGCGTTTCGCCGCCGAGCACGCCGGTGCCGCCGGTGCCGGCCGCGTAGGCCTTGGTCAGCGCGGTCTGGTTGGCCGGCCCTGCCGTGATCAGGCCGCCGCTGGCGCTCGCCATCGAGGTGGTGAGCGGCGTCACGTTGGCGGCAGGCGTCGCGATCCCGATCGGCGACTGGCCGTTGGCGGCGGCCGCGCCGGCGGGCGTCGGCGCGCCGCGCCCGGACGAGACGTAGATGTTCTTCAGCACGGTCGGGTCCTGGCTGTACTGCGGCGCCACCTCCATCACCACGTGGTACTGGTTGACGTCCTCGTAGATGGTCGAGACGTCGCGCTGGCCGAAGGCGTCGTAGAGGGTGTTGTCGATCGCGGTGTTGCTGAGGCCGAGGCCCGCCGCCTTGTCGTGGTCGATGGTGACGAAGCTCTGCAGGCCGTGGTCCTGCTGGTCGGTGTTGACGTCCTCCAGCTCCCACTGGCCTTGCATGGCGACGGTCAGCTTGGTCGCCCAGGTCCGCAGGTCCTCGAGGTTGTCGGCCTCGAGCGTGTACTGGTAGGTGGCGTTGGACTGCCGCCCGCCGATGCGCAGGTCCTGCACGGGCGCGAGGAAGAGGCTCGCGCCGGTGACGCGCGCCAGCTGCGGGCGCAGGCGCGCCATCACGTCCTCGGTGCTGCCGCTGGCGCTGTGCCTTGGGCTGCAGCGAGGTCAGCATGAAGGCGCTGGCGGCGCCGCGGCCGCCGACGAAGGCCACCACCGTCTGCGCGTCCTGGTCCGAGCCGATGATGTTCACGAACTGGCGCAGGCGTCGCTGGGTGATCTGGAACGAGCTGGACTGGTCGGCCTGCAGGCCGCCGATCATCTGGCCGGTGTCCTCCTCGGGGAAGAAGCCCTTCGGGACGATCGAGTGAAGAGGTAGAAGTTCAGCGCGATGGTGGCGATCAGGATGACCAGGAAGACCGGTCCTGAATCGAGCGCCAGATCCAGCGCCCGCTCGTAGACGCGCCGCATGCCGGCGAAGCTGCGGTCCGACAGCCGCCCGAACCAGCTCTTCTCGTGCGTCGGCTTCGGCTTGCCGACCAGGTAGGCCGCCATCATCGGCGTCGTGGTCAGCGAGATCGCCAGCGAGATCAGCACGGCGGCCGAAAGGGTGATCGCGAACTCGCGGAAGATGCGCCCGTAGAGCCCGCCCATCAGCAGGATCGGCAGGAAGACCGCGATCAGCGAGATGCTGATCGAGAGCACCGTGAAGCCGACCTCCTGGGCGCCCTGCAGCGCCGCCTCGAAGCGGTCCATGCCGGCCTCGACGTGGCGGGTGACGTTCTCCAGCACCACGATGGCGTCGTCGACCACGAAGCCGGTGGAGATGGTCAGGGCCATCAGGGAAAGGTTGTCGAGCGAGAAGTCCGAGCAGGAACATCACGCCCAGCGTGCCGAGCAGCGAGACCGCCACCGCGACGCTGGGGATCAGCATCGCGCGGCCGTTCATCAGGAAGATGGCCACCACCCCGACCACCAGCAGCGTGGCGATGATCACGGTGCGCTCGACGTCGGTCAGCGAGGCGCGGATGGTGGTCGTGCGGTCGACCGCCACGTCCATCTTGATGTCCTGCGGCAGCGCGCTCATCACCGCCGGCAGCACCGCCTTCACGCGATCGACCGTGGAGATGATGTTGGCGCCCGGCTGGCGGCTGACCTGCACGATGACGGCCGGCGAGGTGATCGGCTTGCCGTTCGCCTTGTGGACGAAGACCCCGAGGTTGTGGATGTCCTCGACGCCGTCGGTGACCTCGGCGATGTCGGACAGCCGCACCGCCGAGCCGTAGCGGTAGGCGACCAGCAGCGGCGCGTAGTCGGCCGCCTTGGTCCCGGCGTCGTTGGTGTAGACCTGCAGGCGCAGGGCGCCGTCGTCGATGACGCCCTTCGGCCGGTTGGCGTTGGCGGAGGCCAGCGCGGCGCGCACGTCCTCCAGGCCGATGCCGTAGTGCGCCAGCGCCAGCGGGTTCAGCTCCACCCGCACCGCCGGCAGCGAGGCGCCGCCCACCTCGACGTCGCCGACGCCCTTCACCTGGGACAGCTGCTGCTGAACGATGTTGGAGGCGGCGTCGTAGATCTGGCCCGGCGTCTTGGTGTCGGAGGTCAGCGCCAGCACGATGATCGGCGCGTCGGCGGGATTGACCTTCCGATAGGTAGGGTTGGTGCGCAGCGTCGCCGGCAGGTCGACCCGCGCGGCGTTGATGGCGGCCTGCACGTCGCGCGCGGCGCCGTCGATGTCGCGGTCGAGGCCGAACTGCAGGGTGATGTTGGCGGCGCCGACCCGGCTCGACGAGGTCATCTCGGTGACGTCGGAGATCAGGCCCAGGTGGCGCTCCAGCGGCGTCGCGACGCTGGTCGCCATCGTCTCGGGGCTGGCGCCCGGCAGCTGCGCCGAGACCGAGATGGTCGGAAAGTCGACCTGCGGCAGCGGCGAGACCGGCAGGTTGAAGAAGGCCGCGACGCCCGAGCAGCGCGACGCCGATCGTCAGCAGGACGGTGCCGATCGGCCGGCGGACGAAGGGCGCGGAGAGGTTCATCTGGCGAGGGTCATTCGGCGGGGCCCGGCTGCGGCTGCGCCTCGTCGAGCCGCGGGTCGGCCTCGCCCTTGCGCAGGTTGGCGCTGAAGCCGAAGCGCCGGCCGAGCCGGTCGAACCCGAGGTAGATCACCGGCGTCGTGAACAGCGTCAGCGCCTGGCTGACGATCAGGCCGCCGAAGATGCTGATGCCGAGCGGCCGGCGCAGCTCCGAGCCCATCGCCCCAGCCCAGCATCAGCGGCAGCGCCGCGAAGAGCGCCGCCAGCGTCGTCATGATGATCGGCCGGAAGCGCAGCAGCGCGGCCTGGCGGATCGCCTCCAGCGGCGGCTTGCCCTCCTCGCGCTCGGCGTCGAGCGCGAAGTCGATCATCATGATGGCGTTCTTCTTCACGATGCCGATCAAGCAGGATGATGCCGATGATGCCGATCACGCCGAGGTCGGAGCCGGCGATCATCAGGGCGAGCAGCGCGCCGACGCCGGCCGAGGGCAGGGTGGAGAGGATGGTGATCGGGTGGATGTAGCTCTCGTAGAGCACGCCCAGCACGATGTAGACCGTCGACGATCGCCGCCAGGATCAGCCACAGCTCGTTGCCGAGCGAGGCCTGGTAGGCGTTGGCCGCGCCGAGGAAGGTGGTGGTGACCACCGCCGGCACCTTGATCTGCGCCTCGTCGTGCTTGATCGCGTTCACCGCGTCGCCGAGCGAGACGCCCGGCGCGGTGTCGAACGAGATGTTGGCGGCCGGGAACTGCGCCACGTGGTTGATCTGCAGCGGCGCGAGCTGGGTCTGGATCTTGGCGATGGCGCCCAGCGGCGTCGGCGCGCCGTTGGCGGCGGTCATGTAGAGGCCCGCCAGCCCCTGCGGCGTGTTGATCTGGCTTCGGGTCGGCCTCGAGGATCACCCGGTACTGGTTGGACTCGGTGAAGATGGTCGAGATGATCCGCTGGCCGAACGCGTCGTAGAGCGCGTCGTCGACCGTCGAAGGCGTGATCGCCAGCCGCGCGGCGGTGTCGCGGTCGATGGCGACGAAGGCCGAGAGCCCCTGGTCCTGCACGTCGGCGGCGACGTTGCGCACCTTCGGCTCGTGCGCGAGCTTCTCGACGACGTTGGCGGCCCAGGTGTTGACCGTCGCCGTGGTCGGGGCCCTCCAGCGCGAACTCGTACTCGGTGCGGCCGACGTTGGCGTCGATGGTCAGGTCCTGCACCGGCTGCACGTAGAGCGTCATGCCGGGCACGCTGTCGGCGCGCTGGCGCAGGCGCTCGAGGATGGCGGGCTGCGGTGACGTGCGCTGGCCGAGCGGGACCAGGTTGATCAGGTAGCGGCCGATGTTCTGGGTGGTGTTGGTCCCGTCGACGCCGATGTAGCTGGTGAGGCTGGCGACGTCGGGGTCCTTGACCAGCTCGGCGGCCACCTGCTGCTGCAGGTCGCCCATGTGGGCGTAGGAGACCGACTGGCCGGCGACGGTGACGCCCTGCACCAGGCCGGTGTCCTGGGTGGGGAACAGCCCCTTGGGGATCACCAGGTAGAGGATGACGGTCACCGCCAGCGTGGCCAGCGCCACGAGCAGCGTCGCCGTCTGGCGCTCCAGCACCCAGTCGAGCGCCACGCCGTAGCGCTCGATCACGTCGTCGACGAAGGCGTGCGGCGCGCTTGGCGAACCGGCTCTCGCGCTGCTCGTCGGCCGGCTTCAGCCACAGCGCCGCCAGCGTCGGCGTCAGCGTCAGCGAGATGAAGGCGGAGATGACGATGGTCACCGCCAGGGTGATCGCGAACTCGCGGAACAGCCGGCCGACCACGTCGCCCATGAACAGCAGCGGGATCAGCACCGCGATCAGCGAGACGGTCAGCGATATGATCGTGAAGCCGATCTGCTCGGCGCCCTTCAGCGCCGCCTGCAGCGGCCTCTCGCCCACCTCGATGTAGCGCGAGATGTTCTCGATCATGACGATGGCGTCGTCGACCACGAAGCCGGTCGCGATGGTCAGCGACATCAGGGTCAGGTTGTTGAGCGAGTAGCCCAGCAGGTACATCACGCCGAAGGTGCCGACGATCGAGAGCGGCGCGGCGACGCCGGCGATGAAGGTGGCCGGCAGGCTGCGCAGGAACAGGAAGATCACCGCCACGACCAGCACGATGGCCAGCACCAGCTCGAACTCGACGTCGCTGACCGAGGCGCGGATGCCGGTGGTGCGGTCGGTGACCACGGTGACGTCGAGTCCCGGCCGGCAGGCCGGAGGTGAGCTGCGGCAGCGCCTGCTTGATCTTGTCGACCGTGGTGATGACGTTGGCGCCCGGCTGGCGCTGGATGTTGAGCACGATCGCCGAGCGCAGGCTGGTCGGCGTCTGCTTGGTCGCCGCCACGTCGTAGTAGGCGCCCAGCCGAGTGTTCTCCGGCGCCTGGACGATGTGTGGCGACGTCCTTCAGCCGGATCGCGTCGCCGTTCTTGTAGGCGATGATCTGGTTGGCGTAGTCGGAGGCGTCGAGCAGCTGGTCGTTGCCGTTGATCGCGTAGGCCCGCGTCGGCCCGTCGAACGAGCCCTTGGCCTGGTTGGCGTTGGCCGCGCCGATGACGGTGCGCAGCGTCTCCAGGGTCATGCCGTAGGAGGCGAGCGCGCGGGTGTTGACCTGGATGCGCACCGCCGGGCGGTTGCCGCCGGCGATGGTGACCAGGCCGACGCCGCCGATCTGCGAGATCTTCTGCCCGAGCTGCTCCTCGGCGATGCTCTGCACGTCGGTCAGCGGCATGGTCTTGGAGGTGAGCGCCAGCGTCAGGATCGGCGCGTCGGCCGGATTGACCTTGGCGTAGATCGGCGGCGCGGGAAGATCGACCGGCAGCAGGTTGCCCGCCGCGTTGATCGCCGCCTGCACCTCCTGCTCGGCAACGTCGAGCGAGAGGTCGAGGTTGAACTGCAGCGTGATCACCGACGAGCCGCCCGAGCTCACCGACGACATGCGGTTGAGGTCGGCCATCTGGCCGAACTGCCGCTCCAGCGGCGCGGTGACGGTCTCGGCCATCACTTCCGGGCTCGCGCCGGGATACGAGGTCTGCACCTGGATGGTCGGGTAGTCGACCTCGGGCAGCGCCGACAGCGACAGGAAGTGGAAGGCCACCATCCCGGCCAGCAGCACCGCCAGCATCAGCAGCGAGGTGGCGACCGGCCGCTGGATGAAGGGGCGCGACGGGCTCATCCGGAATTGCCGCCCGCCGACCGCTTGGACTGCGCCCGGCGCAAGCTCACCCGCCCACTCCGCCGAAGCCGCCGCCGCCGGACCCGCCGCCGGCGGCGCTGTTGGACGCCCCGGCCGGACGCGGGCGGGGCAGGGTGACCGCCGCGCCGTCGCGCAGGCGGTCGCCGCCCTCGGTGATCACCGTCTCGCCGGCGGCGAGGCCGGAGGCGATCGAGGTGCTCTCGCCGGTCGCCAGGCCCGCTCTTCACCTGCCGCACCTTCACGGTCGAGTCGGGCTGCAGCACGTAGACGAAGTCGCCCTGCGGCCCGTGTCGGATCGCCGTCGCCGGCACGATCACCTGCTTTTGCAGCGTGTCGACCAGCACCGTCACGTTGACGAACTGGTTGGGGAACAGCGCGCCGCTCGGGTTCGGGAAGCGCGCCTTGCCCTTCACCGTGCCCGTGGTGGTGTCGATGACATTGTCGATGGTGGCCAGGCTCCCCTGCGCCAGCGCCGCCCCGCCGGCGCGGTCGTAGGCCGTCACCGGCAGCCCGGCGCCGAAGTTCGGATGGCGCACGATCGAGGCGATGGCGTCCTCCGGGACCGCGAAGATCACGTCGATCGGGTCGATCTGGGTGACGACCGCGATCGGCGTCGTGGCGTTGGCGCTGACCTGGTTGCCGGGGTCGATCTGGCGCAGGCCGACGCGGCCGCTGACCGGCGAGACGATCCGGCTCCAGGTCAGGTTGACCTGGGCGGTCGCCACCGCGGCCCGGTCGGCGGCCACCGAGCCGACCGCCTGACGCACCGTCGCGACCTGGTCGTCATAGGTCTGCTTGGCGACGGAGTTCTGGGCGACCAGCGTCCGGTAGCGGTCGAGGTCGGTCCTGGCGCCAGCCAGCATCGCCTCGTCCTTGGCGAGCGTGCCCTTGGCCTGGTCGAGCGCGGCCTGGAAAGGCGCCGGTTCGATCGTCGCCAGCAACTGGCCGCTCTTCACGATCTGGCCCTCGGTGAAGTTCACCTTGTCGATCTGACCGGTGACCCGCGAGACCACCGAGACGGTCGCCTCCGGCGTGGCCGTGCCCAGCGCCGAGACGGTGATCGGCACGTCGCCCAGCGTCGCCTTGGCGATGCCGACGGTGATGGTCGGGCGGCCGCGGCCGCCGGCGAAGCCGCCGGTCTGGCCGCCGCCGGCCACACAGCGGGTCAAGAGCACGGCCAGGCCGATCGCCAGCGCGATCACCACGGCGATTCCGACCAGCGTGCGCCACGAGCGCCAGGTCGGCCAACGGCGCGGGCGCGGCGGACGGCCGGCGGGGGGCTGGATGGTTTGGCTCATCCCGTCTCCGGGGTAGGACTGATTGCCGGGAGAATCTTTACAGTAGGAATCGGCCGTGACCACGAACCGTGGACCAACTCTGAGGTTCCATTCAAACGGCATGATGGCGGCGCGCTACCGCATGATAACGGGGCGCTTCGGCTTCGAAACATACGGTAACGCAGCGAAAGAACTCCCGCGCTGATTGCTGGACAAGCCCGTTCGCGTGGCGGGCAATTCGGCGTAGCATCGCCAGGGTTCAAGAAACCGTCGTCAAAGCTCTGGATGCTGGCGGCGCTCGACCCTCGGGGGAGGCGACATGACCGATCCAACGACGACGCCCCAGGCGGCGCAAGCGCCGCCAGCTGCGCTGCCGGTGCCGCCTGCCTCGCAGCCGCCGGCGCCGCTGCCGGCGGAGGTCACCACGATCAAGTCGCAGATCAACATCGGCGACACCGCGCAGATGACCGCCTTCGGCGACGATGCGCAGCGGCGCGTGGCTGGCTTCGCCGACCGCATCCTCGACCAGACCAAGAACCGCGAGCTCGGCGACACCGGCGCGCTGCTGTCTGACGTGATCGCCAAGGCAAAGGGGCTCGACCCAGCCGAGCTCGCGAAGTCCGACCCCATCTCGCGGCTGTTCGGCGGCCTGCGCCGACGGCTGTTGCGCTTCCAGTCGAAGTACCAGACCGTCGCCTCGCAGATCGACGCCATCACCATTGAGCTGGAGAAACGCGTCGACCTCATGCGGCGCGACATCACGATGCTCGATTCCCTGCACGACGAGACCAAGGGCTCGATCGGCCGGCTCGACACCTACATCGCCGCCGGCAAGGCCTTCGCCGACGAGTTCCGACACGGCCAGCTGCCGACGCTGCAGGCGGCGATGTCCAAGCCCGCCGCCGACGGCAGCCAGGATCTGATGGCCGCGCAGGACTACCAGGATGCGGTGCAGGCGCTCGACCGGCTGGAGAAGCGGGTGCTCTACCTGCAGCAGGCGCGCCAGATCGCCATCCAGTCGCTGCCGCAGATCCGCATCGTGCAGAACGGCGACTCGACGCTGATCGAGAGCCTGCAGGCCTCGATCAACCTGACGATTCCGGTCTGGAAGCAGAAGATGGTGCTGCTCCTGGGCCTGACCCGCCAGCAGGAAGCGCTGGCCATGCAGAAGACGGTCACCGACACCACCAACCAGATGCTCAAGCAGGCGTCCGAGATGATGAAGACGCAGGCGATCGACATCGAGCAGCAGTCGCAAAAGGGCATCGTCGACGTCGAGACGCTGCAGCAGACCAATCAGGACCTGATCGACACCATCGGCGGCGTGCTGCAAGCGCAGGCCGAGGGCCGCCGCAAGCGCGCTGAGGTCGAGCTCCTGATGCAGCGGCAGACCGACGACCTGAAGCGCGCGCTCGCGCAGGGTCCGACGCCGTGAGCCGCTGGCGCGCGCTGGCGGCGCTGGCGCTGGCTGCACTCGCGCTCGCCGGCTGCGGCGGTCCCAAGGCGCAATTCCACATCGTGGCGGGCTCCGAGCAGAAGTCGCTCGAGCCGCTGGTCATGGAGTTCTGCGCCGAGCAGAACGTGCAGTGCGCGATCGACTATAAGGGCTCGCTCGACATCGGCCAGATGATCGCCTCGCCCGCCGCGGCCAACGTCGACGCCGTCTGGCCGGCCTCGAGCCTCTGGATCGAGATGTACGACAAGGACCACCGGGTGAAGGACATGAAGTCCATCGCCCAGTCGCCGGTGATCCTGGGGGTCAAGCTCTCCAAGGCCAAGGAGCTGGGCTGGACCGGCGGCAAGCCGGTGCGGATGGACGACATCCTGCAGGCCGTGCAGGCCGGCAAGCTGACCTTCCTGATGACCTCGGCGACGCAGTCGAACTCGGGCGCCTCGGCCTACCTGGCGATGCTGGCCGCGGCGGTCGGCGACGGCTCTCGGCTAGACCCGAAGACGCTCGACGACGCGGCGGCCAGGGCCAAGGTGAAGACGCTGCTCGGCGGCGTCGCGCGCTCGTCCGGCTCGTCCGGCTGGCTCGGCGACCTCTACGTGAAGACCGCCAAAGAGGGCCACCCGTTCGACGCGATGTGGAACTACGAGTTCATGCTGAAGCAGGTGAACGGCGAGCTCGCCCAGGCCGGCCAGGAGCCGCTGTACGCCGTGTATCCGGCGGAGGGCTCGGCCTACGCCGACGCGCCGCTGGGCTACGTGGACCACGGCCAGCCACAGTCGGCGCACGACTTCTTCCTGAAGCTGCAGGCCCATCTGCTGTCGCCCGACGCCCAGGCCCGCGTCGCCGACGACGGCCGGCGCACCGCGCCCGGCGTCGCCGCGCAGCCGAAGCCGGATTCGAGCTGGAACTTCGATCCCGGCCGGCTGGTGCCGTCGATCGCGCTGCCGGAGCCGGCGGTGATCATGCAGGCGCTGACGCTCTACCAGGAGGTGCTGCGCCGCCCGTCGCTGACGGCGATCTGCCTCGACTTCTCCGGCTCGATGGAGGGCGCCGGCGTGGATGGCGTCAAGCAGGCGATGACTGATCTGCTCACGCCGCAGCTGGCGAGGCAGAACCTGATCCAGTGGACGCCGCAGGACCACATCTTCGTCATCCCGTTCGACGGCAACGTCCGCTGGGTCGCCGAGGCGGACGGATCGCCGGCCGCGCAGGCCCAGCTGCTGGCCAAGGTGCAGGGCGAGGAAGCCAGCGACGGCACCGACATGTACGCCTGCGCCGAGAAGGCCTTCGAGGTGATGTCGCCCTATGTGTCGGCGCCCAACAACAACTACCTGCCGGCGATCGTCATCATGACAGACGGCCGTTCGGAGCAGCGCAGCGATTTCCCGCAGGTCTGGCGCACGCAGGGCCGCCAGATCCCGATCTTCGGCGTCACCTTCGGCGACGCGGATCCCGAGCAGCTCAACGATCTCGCCAACCTGACCCAGGCGCGCGTCTTCGACGGCCACGCCGACCTGGTGGCGGCGTTCCGCTCGGTCCGGGGCTACAATTGATCCATGACCTTAAGTCGGGGCACGGCGATTCTGCTGGCCGCGGTGGCCGCAGCCGTCGTGATGCCGGCCGCGGCGATCGGCCTGCACCTGCCGCTTTGGCTTGACCTCGGCCTGTCCGGCGGAACCTTCGCCGGCGGCTTCCTGCTGCTGCGCTCAGGCAGGCAGGAAACGCTCGACGCCGACGCGCTGGCCGACGCGCGCAACCAGACCGGGCGCGGCCTGATTCCGGACGCCCAGGCCGCGCTGGACCGGATGAAGCGGTCGCTGGGACAGATCAAGGACCCGGCGGTGCGCGGCCAGGTCGACAGCCTGGCGCGCACCGGCTCGAAGGTCGTGGCCGAGTTGCGCGCCGATCCCTCCAGGGCGATGGCGGTGCGGCGGCTGCTGACCTTCTATCTGCCGAACGCCGCCAGCATCGCCGAGGGCTGGGTGGCGCTGGAGGCCAGGGCGACGCCCTCGCCCGAGCGCATGGCGCAGACTGGCGCCACCCTGCGCGCGCTGAACGAGGCGTTCGCCAAGTTCTCCGACGACATGGTCGAGCCGCAGATGCAGACGCTCGATATCGACCTGAAGGTGGTCAACGACGCCCTCAAGGCGGACCTGGAGAAGACCGCATGAGCATCGATCGCAGGGCCGTGCTCGGCCTCGGCGTGCTGGGCTTGAGCGCCGCGGCCACCGGCGCCTACGTCTTCATGCGCGGCCGGCCCGACATGCGCGGCATCGTCGGCGAGACCGTCACGCTGACCGGCTACGCCGGCGGCGAGAAGATGGCCTTCATCGAGAACCCCAAGACCGTGCAGGCGCTGAAGCGGCGCGGCCTCGTGATGAACGCCGACCGCGAAGGCTCGGTCGACCAGGTGCGCGACCCGACCCTCCTAGGGCGCAAGCCGCAGTTCCTCTGGCCGAGCTCGGCCCCGCTCGTGGAGCTCGCCAAGAAGAACGCCAAGGTCCTGAAGGACCAGGTGATCTTCAATTCGCCGATCGTCATCTACTCGTGGGCGCCGATCGCCGACGGGCTGGTGAAGGCGGGTCTGGCGACCAAGGAGGCCGCCCACTACAAGGTCGATTCGAAGGCGCTGGTGCAGGCGGTGCTGACCGGCAAGCCGTGGAGCGAGCTGGGCCAGCCGGACCTCTACGGCCACGTGCGGCTGATCGCGACCGACCCGAACAAGTCGAACTCCGGCTTCATGTTCGCCGGCCTGACGGCGAACCTCTTGGCCGGCGACGTCGCCGACGAGACCACTCTGCCGAAGGTGCTGCCGCAGGTGGTCGAGCTCTTCCGCATCATGGGCTTCAAGTCGAACTCGTCCGGGCAGGTGTTCGACGACTTCATCGCCGGCGGGCCGGGCGCCGACCCGCTGGTGGTCGGCTACGAGAACCAGCTGGTCGAATGGATCATGGCCGATCCCGACCGCTGGAAACGCGTGATGCAGAGCCCGGTCGCCCAGCCGGTGACGCTCTATCCGCAGCCGACCGTCTACTCGGCGCACCCGCTGATCGCGCTCGCGCCCGATGCGCTGCCGCTGATCGACGCGATGATGTCGGCCGAGCTGCAGACCATCGGCTGGCAGGACCACGGCTTCCGCGGGCCGCTCGGCGCCGTCGGCGCCACGACCAACCCGCTGGTCGCCGGACGGATGCCCGCAGAGGTCAGCGATGTGGCGCCGATGCCGGACGTGAACGTGATGCTGGCGATCCTGGATGCCCTTGCGGCGCCCGCCGGCTCGGCCCCCGACAGCAACACTTCCGCGTCGGTGAACGCTGCGTAAGGGGGGCATAGGGGCTGGCCATGGGGGGGCAACGGGCCTAAAACGCGCATTGAAACTACCCCGGCGCGGATGCGCGGCCGTTCCAATAACGGTGACGCAGCGTCAAAGCGGTCGGTGGTGGGAGGGGAGTTCGGGAAAGGACGTGTAGAGAGTTGGAGCCTACGAACACCGAGGCGCCAGAGTACTTCCACAAGGTCGTCGATTGTCAGTGGGCGTGCCCGGCGCACACGCCGGTGCCGGAATACATTCGGCTGATCGCTGAAGGGCGCTATTCCGACGCGTTCATGATCAACTGGAAGTCCAACGTCTTCCCGGGGATTCTCGGGCGGACGTGCGACCGTCCCTGCGAGCCGGCCTGCCGGCGCGGCCGCGTCGAGGCCGAGCCGGTGGCGATCTGTCGCTTGAAGCGCGTCGCCGCCGACAACAAGGACGACATCGCCGACCGCCTGCCGCCGCCGGCCAAGCGCAGCAACGGCAAGCGCATCGCCCTGGTGGGCTGTGGGCCCGCCTCGCTGACGGTGGCGCGCGACCTCGCGCCACTCGGCTACGAGCTGACCATTATCAACTCCGATCCCAAGCCCGGCGGCATGATCCGGAGCCAGATCCCGCGCTTCCGACTGCCCAAATCGGTGATCGACGAAGAGATCGACTACATCACCCGGCTCGGCATGACGCTGCGCCAGGGCGAACGGGTGGAGAGCCTCAAGAGCCTGCTGGGCGAGGGCTGGGACGCGATCTTCGTCGGCTCCGGCGCGCCGCGCGGGCGCGAGCTCGACATCCCCGGCCGCCAGGAAGCCACCGCCCACATCCACATCGGCATCGATTGGCTCTCGTCCGTCTCGTTCGGCCATGTCGACAAGATCGGCAAGCGCGTGATCGTGCTGGGCGGCGGCAACACCGCGATGGACTGCTGCCGCACCTCGCGCCGGCTCGGCGGCGAGGACGTCAAGGTGATCGTCCGCTCCGGCTTCGACGAGATGAAGGCGTCTCCCTGGGAGAAGGAAGACGCCATGCACGAGGACATTCCGATCCTCAACTTCCTGGTGCCGAAGGAATTCACCCACGACGACGGCCGGCTGACCGGCGTGGTCTTCGAGAAGGTGGCCGCCAGCTACGACGACAAGGGCCGCCGCTCGCTCAACCCCACCGGCGAGCCGGACGTGCACTACGAGTGTGACGACGTGCTGGTGGCGGTCGGCCAGGAAAACGCCTTCCCCTGGATCGAGCGGGACATCGGGCTGGAGTTCGACAAGTGGGACATGCCGGTGGTGAACGAGGCCACCATGGGGTCCACCCACCCGAAGGTGTTCTTCGGCGGCGACGCCGCGTTCGGGCCCAAGAACATCATCTGGGCCGTTGCCCACGGCCACGAGGCCGCCGTCTCGATCCACAAGCTCTGTCAGGGTGAGGACGTGGCCGACCGGCCGCCGCCCGGCGTGACGCTCGTCTCGCAGAAGATGGGCATCCACGAGTGGAGCTACGACAACGACATCTCCAACGACCTGCGCTATCGCGTCCCCTTGCGCGACAAGGCCGAGGCGCTGAGCAACGTGAAGCTCGAGGTCGAGCTCGGCTTCGACCAGAAGGTCGGCTACGCCGAGGCGCAGCGCTGCTTCAACTGCGACGTCGAGACGGTGTTCACGACGCCGCTGTGCATCGAGTGCGACGCCTGCGTCGACATCTGCCCGGTGGACTGCATCACCTTCACCGACAACGGCGAAGAGGCGGACCTGCGCGAGCGGCTGAAGGCGCCGGCCAGAAACTTAACGCAGGACCTCTATGTGTCGGAGACGCTTCCAACGGGGCGCGTCATGGTGAAGGACGAGGACGTCTGCCTGCACTGCGGGCTCTGCGCCGAGCGCTGCCCGACCGGCGCCTGGGACATGCGCAAGTTCCTGCTTGAAGTCACCCTGGCCGACGAGATCGGCCCGGCGCCGGTGAGGATCGCCGCCGAATGAGCCTCGCCGCGGTCAACGACTTCGTCGTCAAGTTCGCCAACGTCAACGGCTCTGGCTCGGCCAGCGCCAACGGCATGTTCGCCAAGTCTATCCTGCGGATGGGCGTGCCGGTGGCGGCGCGCAACATCTTCCCGTCCAACATCCAGGGGCTGCCAACCTGGTACGAGGTGCGCATCAGCGAGGCCGGGCACCTCGGCCGGCGCGGCGGCGTCGACCTGATGGTGGCGATGAACCCGCAGACCTGGGACCAGGACGTGGCCTCGATCGAGCCGGGCGGCTACCTGTTCTACAACTCCACCAAGCCGCTGCCGCCGTCGACCAGGCACGCCGACATCGAGATCATCGGCATTCCGCTGACCGCGATCTGCAACGCCGCCTACACCGACCCGCGCCAGCGGCAGCTCTTCAAGAACATCATCTACGTCGGCGCGCTGGCGCACCTGATCGGCATCGAGGACGAGGTGCTCGAGACGCTGGTGCGCGAGGAGTTCGGCTCCAAAGCCAACCTGATCGACGCCAATCTCAAGGCGCTCGCCATGGGCCGCGCGGCGGCGGCCGAGCGCTACGAGCCGATCGGGCTTCGCATGCGCCGCGCCGACAAGGTGGGCGAGCGCATCTACGTCGAGGGCAACACCGCCGCGGCGCTGGGCGCGGTCTACGGCGGCGCGACGGTCTGCGCCTGGTACCCGATCACGCCCTCGACCTCGCTGGCCGAGGCCTTCACCGCCCACTGCCAGAAGCTGCGGGTCGACCCGAAGACCGGCGAGGCCAAGTTCGCCATCATCCAGGGCGAGGACGAGATCGCCTCGATCGGCATCGTGGTGGGCGCCGGCTGGAACGGCGCGCGCGCCTTCACCTGCACTTCCGGACCCGGCATCTCGCTGATGCAAGGAGTTCATCGGGCTCTCCTATTTCGCGGAGATCCCGGCGGTGATCTTCGACGTGCAGCGCGGCGGGCCCTCCACCGGCATGCCGACCCGCACCCAGCAGTCCGACATCCTGCTGGCCGCCTACGCCTCGCCACGGCGACACCAAGCATCCGCTGCTGTTCCCGGAGGATCCGGCCGAATGCTTCGAGTTCGGCGCGCTGGCCTTCGACCTCGCCGACCGGCTGCAGACCACCATCTTCGTCATGCTCGACCTCGACATCGGCATGAACGAGTGGCTCTGCCGGCCCTTCCACTGGGACGATGCGCGCAAGCTCGACCGCGGCAAGGTGATGACCTTCGACGAGCTGGAGGCCGGCAAGGACTTCGGCCGCTATCTCGACGTCGACGGCGACGGCATCCCCTACCGCACGCTGCCCGGCGTGCACCCGGACCGCGGCGCCTATTTCACCCGCGGCACCTCGCGCGACCCCTATGCCCGCTACAGCGAGGAGGGGCCGGTCTACGTCGGCAACATGGAGCGGCTGCTGCGCAAGTTCGAGACCGCCAAGAGCCTGATCCCGGCGCCGGTCGCCCGCCCGGCCAAGCGGCGCACGCCGCACGGGGTGATCTATTTCGGCTCGACCACGCCGGCCATGCACGAGGCGCTGGAGACGCTGGAGGCGCAGGGCGTGCATGGTCGACGGCCTGCGCGTGCGCGGCTTCCCGTTCGGCGAACGAGGTGCTCGACTTCATCGACGCGCACGAGACGGTGTTCGTGGTCGAGCAGAACCGCGACGCCCAGCTGCGCACCCTGCTGATGGTCGAGGGAGGCGTCGATCCGGCCAAGCTGGTGCCGGTGCTCGGCTACGACGGCTCGCCGATCACCGCCCGCTTCATCACCGACGAGATCTCGCGGCGCCTGCACGGCCAGCCCGTCGCAACGCCCCAGGCAGCCGCATGAGTGCGCCGAATGACCTACATCACCAAGCCCCGTCTGCATCACCCGCTGCTGCAGCCCAACGGGCTCGGCTTCACCCGCCGCGACTACGAGGGCAAGGTCTCGACGCTCTGCGCCGGTTGCGGGCACGACTCGATCTCGGCGGCGATCATCCAGGCGGCCTTCGAGCTCGACCTGCCGCCGCATCGGCTGGCCAAGCTCTCCGGCATCGGCTGCTCGTCGAAGACCCCGGACTATTTCCTCGGCAACTCGCACGGCTTCAACTCCGTGCACGGACGGATGCCGTCGGTGCTCACCGGCGCCAACCTCGCCAACCGCGACCTGATCTACCTCGGCGTCTCCGGCGACGGCGATTCCGCCTCGATCGGGCTCGGCCAGTTCGCCCACTCGATCCGGCGCGGGGTCAACATGACCTACATCGTCGAGAACAACGGCGTGTACGGCCTGACCAAGGGCCAGTTCTCGGCCACCTCCGATCCCGGCTCGAAGTCGAAGCGCGGCGTCGTCAACCACGACCAGTCGATCGATCTGGTGGGCCTGGCCCTGCAGCTGGGCGCAAGCTTCGTCGCCCGCAGCTTCTCCGGCGACAAGGCCCAGCTCGTGCCGCTGATCAAGGCGCGCGCTCGGCGCACAAGGGCGCGGCGTTCATCGACGTGATCAGCCCCTGCGTGCAGTTCAACAACCACGTCGGCTCGACCAAGAGCTTCGACTACGTGCGCGAGCACAACGCGGCGATGAACCGGCTGGATTTCATCGAGCCGCGCGCCGAGATCACCGTCGACTACGCGCCCGGCGAGGTCGAGCTGGTGACGCAGCACGACGGCTCGGTGCTGCGGCTGCGCAAGGTCGCGCCCGACTACGACCCCACCGACCAGCATCTCGGCGATCAGCCATCTGCAGCTGCACCAGGCGCGCGGCGAGGTGGTGACGGGGCTGCTCTACGTGGATCCCGACGCCCAGGAGCTTCACGATCACCTGCACACCGTTCAAAAGCCGCTGAACCAGCTCACGCGACGAGGAACTGGTCCCGGGCGCTGCGGCTCTTGCTGCGATGAACGACTCGTTGCGTTAGCGATCAGGCCGACTGGGAACGGGGCTTGCACGGCCACGGTTCCTAAGCTTCAAGACAGTACGACAGGGTGAGGCGATGCAATGCGAGACGGGCGAAAGCCGGCGACGACCAATTCGATTCCAGGCCTTTATCCGGCGCCGACGCGCCACCGGCGCCTGATCGAATGGGTGGCCGAGATCGCCGCCCTGACCAAGCCCGACCGCGTCCACTGGTGCGACGGCTCGGACGCGGAGTGGGACGCGCTCACCGACGAACTGGTCGCGGCCGGGACGCTCAAACGGCTCGATCCCGACAAGCGCCCCAATTCCTTCTACGCCGCCTCCGATCCCAAGGACGTCGCCCGCGTCGAGAGCCGCACCTTCATCTGCTCGAAGGATCCGGCCGACGCCGGCCCGACCAACAACTGGCTCGACCCCGCCGAGATGCGCGCCGACCTGCAAGGCTCTGTTCGACGGCGCGATGCGCGGGCGCACGATGTACGTCGTGCCGTTCTCGATGGGTCCGATCGGCTCGAAGATCAGCGCGCTCGGCGTCGAGATCACCGACAGCCCCTACGTCGTCGTCTCGATGCGGATCATGACCCGGATGGGCAAGGCCGCGCTGGACGCGCTGGGCGACGACGGCTTCTTCGTCCCGGCCGTGCACTCGGTCGGCAAGCCGCTGGCGCCCGGCGAGCCGGACGTTCCCTGGCCCTGCAACGAGATCAAGTACATCGTCCACTTCCCCGAGGACCGCGAGATCTGGTCCTACGGCTCCGGCTACGGCGGCAACGCCCTGCTGGGCAAGAAGTGCTACGCGCTGCGCATCGCCTCGGTGATGGCCCGGGACGAGGGCTGGCTCGCCGAGCACATGCTGATCCTCAAGCTGACCTCGCCGGCAGGGCAAGGCGCACTACCTCGCCGCCGCCTTCCCGAGCGCCTGCGGCAAGACCAACCTCGCCATGCTGCAGCCGACGCTGCCGGGCTGGAAGGCCGAGACGATCGGCGACGACATCTGCTGGATGCGCTTCGGCGACGACGGCCGGCTCTACGCGATCAATCCCGAGGCCGGCTTCTTCGGCGTCGCGCCCGGCACCGGCGTCGCAGACCAACGCCAACGCCGTCGCCGCGCTCAGCCAAGAACGTCATCTTCACCAACGTCGCGCTCACCGCCGACGGCGATGTCTGGTGGGAGGGCCTGACCGAGACGCCCGCCCGAGGGCCTGACCGACTGGAAGGGCCGCGCCTGGTCGCCGGCGACGGGCGAGCCCGCCGCGCACCCCAACGCCCGCTTCACCGCCCCGGCCGGCCAGTGCCCGGCGATCGCGCCCGAGTGGGAGGATCCGACGGGCGTGCCGATCTCGGCCATCCTGTTCGGCGGCCGCCGCGCCAGCGCCGTGCCGCTGGTCACCGAGGCGTTCGACTGGGCGCACGGCGTCTTCCTGGCCTCCAACGTCGCCTCCGAGGGCACCGCCGCCGCCGAGAACAAGGTCGGCGAGCTGCAGGCGCGACCCGTTCGCCATGCTGCCGTTCTGCGGCTACAACATGGGCGACTACTTCGGCCACTGGCTCGACGGTCGGCGCGGGCGCCGACCCGGCCAAGCTGCCGCGCATCTACTCGGTCAACTGGTTCCGCAAGGACGACGCCGGCAAGTTCGTCTGGCCCGGCTTCGGCGACAACGCCCGGGTGCTGAAGTGGATCGTCGAGCGCCTGGAAGGCGAGGTCGACGCCGTCGACACCCCGATCGGCCGCTTGCCGGCCGCCGAGTGCGCTCGACCTCGAGGGCCTGACGCTAACGCCCGAAGCAATCGAGCTGCTGCTGCTCGGTCGACCCGGCCGTCTGGCGCGACGAGGCGGCGCTGATCCCGGCCTTCTACGAGCGCTTCGGCGAGCGTCTGCCCGCCGCGCTGTGGGCCCAGTACCAGGCGCTGCTCGAACGCCTCGCCGAGGACCTCGCCGACGAGAACGACGCGCCGGCGAAGATCGCGCTGTCGGCCTGAGTCTCCACGACGGCTTGGCCGCGGCTCAGCGATCAGTCCGCGGACATTCCCTTAGAAGGTTGGGTCGTCCAGCATCACGTTGACGTCGTAAGGCTCGGTCCGATCTTCCAAGAGCGGTAGCAGGTGCTTGGCGACGTTGGTGCTGCCACTCGTGCGGCGCAACCACTCAACGAAGCCGCGGATTTTGACTGGATGTCCGAAGTATGCCCAGAGACCTTCCCCGTCGATATTGTCTTCTGAAATCGCGCTGATCAGTTCAGGCATGCTGCTCGGGAGGCGCTTTGCGTACGCAAACACTCTACCGAACCAGTCCTGCATGGCGGCGACGTCCTCACCGGACGGCGATCTGGACGGCACCCAGGGCCTCGGCCTCAGACCATCGACGTTGTCGGCCAGCATGACAAAAGGCGGATCTTCTTGAGGCTCCTCCGATGACATAGCCGTCTGTCGAAGCCGATCCAGCCACTCGCGCTCAAAATCCTCCACGTAGAATTCCCAGGAATGCAATTGGCGCGATCTTCGTGTTCGTGACGGGCTGAAAGAACATCTGAACGCTCGGCGCAACGTCGCCTCCGAGGCTGAAGGCCTCGCCGCGCAACAGTGGAGCGTCACGAAATTGCGCCTCTTCGGCTGACCTCTTCACGAGCGATGCCCAGTCATATCCCTTGGTCATCCTACCCTCCGAACATAAGTGATCGTAACGTTTGCTACGCCAGTCCCGCGTTTCGCGGGACGCCCACAGTTCGGCTGTGATCGTTGGGCTACAGCGCCACGACCGGCAGGATGATGCGCGAGGCGTGGTCGGCGTCGTGGAACACCGTGTTGGTGGCGATGCGCCAGCCGGTGTTGGCGTTCAGCGGCTCGCCGGTGTTGGGGTTGACGTCGAAGCGGGGGAAGTTGCTCGACGAGATGTCGACGCGGATGCGGTGGCCGGCGCCGAAGACCAGCGCAGTCGGATAGATGGTGATCTCCAGCTCGTAGGGCCGGCCCGGCTCGAGCGGGGAGGGGGCCGTCAGCGAATCCCGGTAGCGGGCGCGGATGATCCCGTCGCCGATGTTGAGCGCGACGCCGTCCGGGAAGTCCGCATTCGGCGGCCAGACGTCGACCAGCTTGGCGGTGAAATCGGTGTCCGGCCCGTCCGAGCTCGCCCAGAGCCTGACCGCGATCGGGCCGACGACCTGCAGCGGCTCCATCAGCGGCTCGGTCTGGAAGACCAGCACGTCGGGACGCTCGGCGAGCGGGCGGTCGTCCTCGCAGGGCCAGAGGCCTGCGCGGCAGACCTGGTTCTGCGCGCCCGCCAGCATCAGGTCGCGCTGCGAGGAGACATTGCCGCCGAGCGTCGGGACCGGATGGCGCGGATCGAACCGGTAGCTCGTGGGCGCCGCTGCGCCCGGCGGCTCGGTCGAGAGGCCGCCGCCGGCGTGCAGGTGGAAGGGCGTCGCGACCGCGCTCGGCAGCGGCCAGGTCGCCTCGTCGCGCCAATGGCCGCCGACGAAGAGCCGGCCCTCGGCGGTGCGGTGGCCGTCGCCGCCGCCCATCACGAAGATGCGCACCGGCGGGTCGTGCTCGGCGCCGTTCGCCTCGCCCTTCAGCCAGCGGTCGAACCAGCGCATCTGGATCGCCGGCATGTCGAGCGCCGCGTCCGGGCCGAACTCGGCGATGCCGGCGTAGCTGAGCGCCTGCTGGCCGTGCGTCCAGGGCCCGAACAGCAGCCGCTGCGGGCTCCGCTTGGCCGCGGTCAGCGCCGGAAAGCTGAGGTTGGCGACCGACGCGCCCCAGGAATCGTAAGCGCCGGTGACGTGGATCGCCGGCACATCCTGCCATTGCGCGACGTGGTCGATCACGCTCGAGCCCATCTCGGTCCAGAAGGCGTCGGCGTTGCCGTGGCCGAGGGCTTCGACGAGCCAGGCCTCGTAGTCCGGCGCGTGGCGAAGCGCCGTCGCGCCGGGCCGCAGCGGCAGCGCCTTCGCCGTCTCGCGGATGCGGTGGCCGAGCGCCTCCAGCTCGGCGCGCTGGTCTTCGGTGAGGTCCAGCCGGTCGAGCGCGCCTTTCGCCATCCGAAGCTGCGCGGCGAGGTCGGGGTTGGCGTCCGGCGTCGCCTCGGTCCCGTCGGCCATCAGCCAGCGGCCGGTCGGACGGCCGTCGGCGTCGAGGACGGGTCCGGTCTGGCGGCCATCGGGCGTCAGCGCCGGGCCGATCGCGTTGCCGAGCGACAGCACCCAGGAGAGCCAGCGCAGCTCGAAGGCGCCGCCGTTGCGCATGCCGTGCCGGCCGGGATTGCTCATCGCGTCGACCGGGATCATCGCCGCCAGCGCCGGCGCGCCCTCGATGGCGAGCGCGTGCTGGGTCGCGCCGTCGTACGAGGTGCCGACCGTGCCGACCTTGCCGTTCGACCAGGGTTGCGCGGCGATCCAGGCCACGAGGTCGGCGCCGTCCGGCCCGTCATCGCGCAAGGGCCGCCAGCGCCCACCCGAGCCGAAGCGGCCGCGCACGTCCTGCACGACGACCACGTACCCGGCCGGCGTCAGCCGCCGCCAGAACATCCCCCGCTGCGGCGTGCAGTCCTTGCCGTAGGGCGTGCGGCGCACGATGGCCGGGAAGCGCCCGGCCGCCGGCGCGCCGTCCCGGCCGGGGACGTAGAGGTTGCTCGCCAGCCCCACGCCGTCGCGCATGGTCACCATCACGTCGCGCTGTTCGACGATCTCGTAGGGAAGGGGCTCTGACATGGTCCCGATCACAGCACGAAACGTCGCTGTGAAGCGAGCGAAGGCGTCACGGCGCGCGCACCGCCAGTCCCAGTCGGCGTGCGGCCGTCAGGAAGCCTCGATCAAAGGTGGCCAACTCGGAGCACCCGCCGGCGAGCGCCAGATGAAGCGCGTCGGCGAAGTCCAGCCCCTCGCGGTGCAGCGCGAGCGCGCGGTCGACCTCGCTCCAGTGCTGGATCTCGAGGCGGGGCAGTCCGGCCAGCGCCATCACGCCGTCGGAGAACTCATCCGGTCGGTAGCTGTAGACACTCCGGAGCACCCACTCGGTTTCCAGCACGACCGTGACGGGAACCCACACATCGTTGTCACCGAGCAGCCGGCGGCTGCGCGGCGACTGGACCGGATCGTCGCGCGTCAGGAACCGCACGAGGACGTTAGTATCGGCCGCGAGCATGCCGCCGCTTCACTTCAGCGCCGATCGCCGCGTTCATCTCCTCGATGCTGACCGGCTTCATGCCGGGCCGGTGCAGCATGCCGTACACATCCTCAACTCGTGTCGTCGGGGAGCGCGGCGCCCGCTTCAGCAGAACGCCCTCGTTGGTCGCCTCGACCACCAACTCGTCGCCCGGTTTCCAGTCGTGACGCTCCCGTATGTCCTTCGGCACAACGATCTGTCCTTTGGTCGAGAGCCTGGTCCTGTAGCTGCCGTCGTCCGCGGCCATGACGCGATCTTCCTATGTAAGACGTAGGTAAGATCGCCCTTGTCATGGCGGGGCGCAAGCCCCCCTATTTGATCGCCTCAGGGTTTCGAAGTTCGAGTTTCTCAGATAGGTTGTCGAAGTCGGGAGGGCGCGTCATGGCCGGCAAGAAGGCTGCGGACGACGAGACGGCGCCGCACGCGCCGGATCTGGAGCTCAATCTGCAGCGGTTGGCCGTCGGGCCGGCGCTGGCACTGGACAGCTACGCCACTGCCGTCGCGCAGGCGATGGCGATCGCGGCCGAGAACGCCGCGGCGCAGCAGCAGAAGACCATGCTGCTGGCGATGGCCCTCACGGCCAAGTCGGTGCGGCTGGTCCTCGATGGTCCCGAGACGCCGCAGGATTCCGACGACCCGGACCTCGATCTTCACCGCCAGAAGGAGGCCTGACGTGGCCCTCGACACCCCCGTCAACTCGCAGATCACCGACACGATCTCGCAGACCAACGTCGCCGTGCTCGGCGAGGCGCCCTCGGTGGCGCTCGGCAACCTCTACCAGGCCTCGGCGCAGGCGTTCGGGATGATGATGCAGAACGCCGTCGGCGCGCAGCAGCAGCTGAACATCACCGCCCAGGCGGTGACCGCGCAGGGCGTGACGCTGCTCTACTCGAGCGCGACGGCGGCCGTCGCCAAGCTCGCCCAGTCCGACGTGCCGGACAACATGCTGTCGCTGCTCACGGCGCTGCGGGCCGGCGCCGGACCCATTCCGACCTGACGTGACGCGTCGCCCGCAGCGAGGGCGGACCTCCCGCTTGGCCAAGCAAGGAGATGCGGCGATGGCCGATCCGACCGCCGAACCAGAACAAGACCAGACCGACGCCGCTTCGGCCGACGCGTCTTCGACCGACCCGGCTCAGGCGGAGGCCGCAGGGCCGGCGCCGGACACGGTCAACGACGAGATCATCAAGACTCTGGCGGTGGTGGAAGCCGGCGAGCAGAACCTGCCGCTCGCCGGCGCATCGCTCGAGCAGATCAAGGCGCAGGCGGTGGGCCTCGCCCTGCTCAACGCCGTCAATGCGCAGCAGAACGCCTATGTCACAGCCAACGCGACCGTCCTGGCCGCCGTCACTCGCATTCTGGCGCTCGGCGAGCCCGCCGCCGCCGACCGGGGAGCCAAGACAGGTGGCTGACCCGAGCCCTTCGCCGTCGCCGGCGGCCATGCCCGCGGACCTCGACGCCGGCGGGCCGGGCGCGGGCGAGCAGTACGACGTCGTGGCCCAGGCCTGCGCGATGGCGGTCGCCGACGCGGTGGCCTACCTGCGCAACACCGAGATCATCGCCAGCGCCGTCGTCGGCGTGGCGATGGAGCGGCTGGTGATGGGCCTTGATGCGAGCGCCGCGCTGGCGGCCATCGAGGCGGCGCAGAACTCGGTGCTGGCCGCGGCGCGGACGCTCGATCTGGTCGCCCAGAGCGCCGCCCACGCGCTGCTGAGCTTCCCCGGCGGCGCCAGGTCGGACGCGGGCGCCGCGTAAGTCGCGGCGGCTTGACGGGCCGCGCTCGTCCCGGCAAGCAAGCCCGCTCATTCATTCGTCGCCCTCGGCGCGATTCTTCAGGACTTCTGCTATTTCGGGGGAAGCGTTCTTGCGCACCATCGTCAGCGTGCCCGCCCAGTTCCGCGGGCCGCCGAAGTCGGCCAACGGCGGCTACGCCTGCGGGATCATGGGCAGGCTGATCGAGGGCGCCGCGACCGCGCTGCTGCGCGCGCCGCCGCCGCTCGATACGCCGATGGTCCTCGTGCAGAACGACGCGGCGGTGCTGCTGGAGAGCGAGGCGGGCGAGCTGATCGGCGAGGCGCGGCCCGCGGACAGCCCGGTCCCGGCGCCGCCGCTGACACCGACCCTGGCCGCCGCCGCAGCGGCCGCGCCCGGCTTTCCGGGCCTCGCGCGGCCGTTCCACCCGGTGTGCTTCTCGTGCGGCGACCAGCTGGAGGAGGGGTACGGCCTGCGCGTCTTCACCGGCCAGCTGGCCGGAGCGCCAGAAGGCGTGGTCGCTGGCCCCTGGACGCCGCATGCCGCCTTTGCGGACCAGGACGGCCTGATCCCCGCCGAGGTGGTCTGGTCGGCGCTCGACTGCCCGGGTTCGGTGTCGTGGGTGGTGAGCGGCGCCGGCGGCGGGATGCTGGGCACGATGACCTGCGAGCTGAAGCGCCGGCCGGCCGCCGGCGAGCCCTGCGTCGTGCTCGCCTGGCCCAAGGCGCGCAGCGGTCGCAAGCTGGTCAGCGGCACCGCGCTCTTCTCGGCGGGCGGCGAGCTGATGGCCGTCAGCCACCAGATCTGGATCGGCCGCGCCCCGGTGGCCGTAGCGGCCTGACGCCCGGCTCAGCGGCGATTGCCGACAGACGAACGCCTCGCGGGCATGTAGCCCACGAGGCGTAGCGTCGGCGTCGAAGGGTCGGCTAGCGTTCGCCGCTCATGATGATCGACGCGATCGCGCCGGTGGCGACCGCGGCGAGGACATACTGGCCGTTGGACTCGCGCCACTCGTAGCCGCGCGGCGGATGGCGAAGGTGGTACGCGCGATAGTCGACGTGCTGAGCGCTGTTCCAGTCGTTCTGGCCCATCCGCTCGCCGCGCTGCCAGTGGTGGCGGGCGCCCTGGTCCTGGCCCCAGCCGCCTTGCTGATGATCGCCACGCTGATCGGCGACAGCGACGCTGGCGCTGGCAAGCAGCGCCGCCGTGGCGGCCGCAACGACGAAGGTGCGCATGGCGCCGGACGTCTGTGTTCGGAAGGTTTTCATTCTTGGGAGTCCTTGTTTACTATCGAATGATTGAAAGACGGTCGCCGCCATCACCCGGACTGGGCGATGGCGGCTACGGGCCTAGAAGCCCTGGCCGTTGACCGACTGGCGGACCGACGTGGTCAGATTGTCGAGCCGCGCCTGAAGCCGGGCTTCGTCCCGCGGCGCTAGCCTGCCGTCGTCATTGCGCATGCCGGTTTCCTGGCGTCGGATGGCGCCCAGCTCGCCCAGGTAGTGGGACGCATCGTCCTGGCTGAGGGCGCCGTTGGCGCTGGCCGAGCGGATGCGTTGCTCCAGCCACCGCTCGCGGCTGTCGACGTCGCGCTGGGCGCCGCCGCTCTGGTAGTAGCTGGAGTCCGCGCCGGCGGCGCCGGCGTTCGGCGCCATGGCGATCCAGACGCCGCGGGTGTCGTAGTAGCCGCGGGCCGGACCGGCATGCCAACGACGGTTGGAGTCGTAGTAGCCTGTCTGGTTGTCGGCGACCCAGACGCCGTTCGCATCGGTGTGGCCGCTGCGCGCGCCGCTCACCCAGTGGCCGCGGGCGTCGTAGGCGCCGGTGGTCTCGCCGGAGACCCAGCGGCCGTTGTCGTCATAGTAGCCGCTCGCGCTGGCGATCCACCGGCCGGTGTCGTCGTAGTAGCCGCGGGCGGAGGCGGGGATCCAGCGCCCCTGGCCGTCGTAGTAGCCATCGGCCGACGACTCGGTCGGCGTCGCGATCCAGCGACCGGCAGCGTCATAGTAGCCGTTCGGCGCGCCATCCACCCAGACGCCGTCGCGATCGTAGTAGCCGCGGGCGTCGATCCGATCGACGGCGTTGGCGTGCCATTGATTGCGCTCGTCGTAGTAGCCGTAGGCGTGGGCGCAGTCGGCGTCGGACCTCGTCGCCTGGTTGCCGACAACCGCGCCGCCGACACCGCCAATCACGGCGCCGGCGGCGCGGTCGCCGCGGGGCGCGATGGCGCTGCCGATCAGCGCGCCGATGCCGGCGCCGGCGACCGTGCCGAGCGCCTGATGGTCTCGCTGCTGTTCGCAGGATTGCTGCGCGAACGCCAAAGACGGAATGAAGGCGGCCGCGGCAAAGCCGGCCACTAGGAGTAACTTGCGCATCTTAGGGGTGTCTCCTGGGCGGCAAGGGCCTACCCGTGCAGGCCCAACGCGCTCGGGCAAAGTGCGTTCCTGGAGACGCTGAAAAAAGTAAGAAAAACTGCGCCGGCTCGCCGGGTTTTACATATATTCGTCGAGGCTATTTCGGAGACAAACGCAGTCTCCGCGAGAAATTAAGGAACTTTCGATCGACGCAGCGGCTTTTCACTTGGATTCTAGTAGAAGGGATCCGGCGATTAACGCCCGAGAATGCAATCTGCGAGCCGCCGAGTGCGCCGCGAAAGCGGCCAGCGCCCCGGTTGAATTGATCAGTCTGGAGTTCTTGAACCTTGCCGCCCGGTGGCGAGCGATGGCCGTCAGGGAGAACTTCCTTGGACAGCTGAGCGGGCCGGGGCTTTCGGCGGATGATTGAAGCTCCTCTGACACCGCCGCGGCTCTTGCAGACCTGGGGATACTTTGGAATAGGCGCCAAGTCGGTGGCAATCTGTGCTATAGATAGTGTGCGATCGACGATCAGCAGTTGATTTCCCGCTGTTCCGACCGACGCCGCTGGGAAGGGCTTTCGCTTCGCGAGCCGGCGGCGGCAGAGAGGCCAAGCATGGCCCACGATACTTCGGCCCCGCCGGTTGTCGCTGACACCCTCGCCCTCGCCGTGGTGGCCTCATCAGACGCGCCCATCGTCCTGCTGGACGGCGCACTCGACGTGGTGGCCGCCAGCGCCTCGTTCGGACGGGCGTTCCACATCGACCCCGCCGCCGCGAGCGCCCGCTCGCTGTTCTCGCTCGGGACCGGGGAGTGGGACGTTCCGCAACTGCGCTCGCTGCTGCGGGCGACGCTCTCCGGCGCCGCGGACGTCGACGCCTACGAGATGGACCTCGCGCCGGCAGGGCGCGAGACCCGCCGCCTGGTGATCGCCGCCCATCGGCTGGCGTACGGCGACGCCACCCAGACGCGTCTGCTGCTGGCGGTCACCGACGTGACCGACGCTCGGCTGGCCGAACGTCTCAAGGACGACCTGCTGCGCGAGAAGGCGATCCTCTACCAGGAGCTCCAGCATCGCGTGGCCAACAGCCTGCAGATCATCGCCAGCGTGCTGATGCAGAGCGCCCGCCGGATCCCGTCACAACGCACACGCAGCTACCTCTACGACGCTCATAGCCGGGTGATGTCGGTCGCGGCGCTGCAACAGCAGCTGGCCGCGTCCAGCGTCGGCGAGGTCAAACTGCGCGCCTACTTCACCGAGCTCTGCCAGAGCATCGGCGCGTCGATGATCCAGGATCACGACAAGCTGAGGCTGAGGGTCGAGTCGGACGACAGCGTGGCGCTGGCCGACGTCTCGGTCAGTCTCGGGCTGATCGTCACCGAGCTGGTGATCAACGCCCTGAAGCATGCCTTCCCCGGCGATCGGGGCGGCGACATCGTCGTCAGCTACCGGTCCAAGGCGGCCGATTGGACGCTGTCGGTGCGCGACAGCGGGGTCGGCATGCTCAAGGGACCGGTCCCCCCGAAGCCCGGGCTGGGAACCAGCATCGTGGAAGCGCTGGCCAAGCAGCTCCACGCCACGGTCGACCTGACCGACGCCCGGCCCGGCGTGCGGGTCTCGATTGCCCACCGGGCCGCCCAAGCCGGCGCCTACGCGCTGGGAGCGGCGGAGGCCACCGACAAGGTCCGCCGTGCGGACAACCGGGGCCTGGCCCTTTAGCGATCCGGCCGTGCCGCGCCCGTTGCATCGGCTGCGTCGCGCGCCGCTCCTGGCCGCTGCGATGACGCTGCTCGCCGCGACCCCCGCCATGTCTCAGCCGGTCGTTCCGGAGGGCGTGTGGCTGATCGACGGCAGGGCGGCGGTGCAGATCTACGACTGCGCGGGTCTGATGTGCGGCCGGATCATCTGGCTCAAGGTCCCGCGCAACCTCCTGGGCCAGCTGGACCGCGACAAGCACAATCCCGATCCGGCCCTGCGCCAGCGCCAGCTCTGCGGCCTCACCATGCTCCGCAACCTGCGTCCCGCGGGCCCTGGCCGCTGGTCAGACGGCTGGTTCTACAACCCGGACGACGGCAAGACATACCGCGTGTCGGCGAACCAGGCCTCCGACAATGTGATCAAAGCTCGAATCTATATCGGCGCGCCGCTGCTGGGGCAGACCAAGAGCCTAATGCGCGTGCCGCACGGCGTCTCCGCGGGATGGTGCTGAGCAAGCGGCGTCTCGGCCTGTGACGGCCAGTTAGCCGGCCGCGGCGCGGGCGACCGCTCGCAGGGCGAGTCGACCCCGGGCCAACTCAGTCTCGCGTCCGCCTCCGAGGCCCTCGCCAACACAACCTTACTCACACCGCCGCGTTAGGCTACGAGGAGAACATTTTATGAACATTACGTCTAGAATTGGCCGCATGTCCGCGATCGTCGCTTCGGCAGGGGCGATCGCCCTTCCCGCTCTGGCCCAGGACGGGCCGTCCGACGCCCAAATGCGCATCAGCGGCGGTTCGGTGGCCTTCCTCGCCGGCGTCAGCTGGGGCCATGGCCGGGTCGAGTTCCAGGGCCGTTCGTATCGGGTCAAGGTCCGCGGCTTGAAGGTGGGCAGCATCGGCGCCGCAAGCTTCAACGCGCGCGGCGATGTCTACCATCTGCGGCGCATCAGCGACATCGATGGGACCTATGGGTCCGCCGACGCCTCGGCCACCATGGGCGCCGGCGCCGGCGCCGTCACCTTGCACAACGACAAGGGCGTCGTGATCAACATGACCTCCTCGAGCGAAGGCCTGCAGCTCACCGCCGCGCCCGGCGGTGTCGAGCTCGAACTCGAATAGGCGCTGGCAAAGGCCGCCCGACGATCCCTCATCGTCGGGCGGCAAGCCCCGGCTGGCTGCCCCCTCCGCGATGCGGAAGGGGCCGCTACGCCGTGGATGACTTAAGATTGTGGGCGACCGTCTGCCTGACCCCGTGGGCGGCCAACAGCATCTCGGCCACGAAGGCCAGCAGTGCGCCCATCGTGAATACGATGGCCGCACCGAACAGCAGGAACAGCAGGCTTGCCGCGTCCTTGCCGAGCACGACGCCAAAGAAGAGAACCAGGACTGTGCCGCAGGTCAGCGCCCCTGAGACGGCGGCGAGCAGGACCGCCCAGTCCAACACCCGCGAGCGCCACCGCAGGACGCGCAGCCGGTCGTCGCGGCCGCTCGTCTCGTTGGGCTGTTCCGCCAAGGCGTCGGCCTGATCGGCGACCCGGCCAAGCCGCGTTGCGAAAACGTTCAAGAGCGCCGCAATGCCCGACAGCAAGAAGACTGGCGTCAGGGCGAGCTGCACGACGTGGGCCGCGGATTCGAAGGTCACGTTGTGCATGGGAGTCCCGAACGCGCATCCCCTGCAAAGTGGGCGCTTCGTCGGACGCCTTCTAGCTGGGCCGCGCGGCGTAGAAGTGGAAGCTCAGCTGGGTCGAGCGCTCGTCGCCGAAGGACGCGGCCGAGGCGCCGAAACCCAGCTCGAGCAGGTTCGGCGTATCGCGCGTCACCAGCGATTGATCCGCTTCCCAGACGCCGTCGATCCGGCGCGAGGCGTCCGCTTCCAGCCTGCAGTCCACGTCTTGCGGCGGAATCTCGACGCGCTGTTCGCCGTCGCCGCCGCCGATCTGCGAGCCGTACGGGGCGCCGAACCTGGCGCCGGCTCGTCGGCCCCGAACATCCGCACGTCCCAGCGACGGACCTGGGGGGCAGCCCCGGCGGTGGCGGAGAGGCGGATCTGCGAGCCCGCCGGCACGTCTAGGCGGTACATGCGACCTCCTCGTCGAGGTCGGCCGGAGCGAGGGCCGCCGCTGCCTGCGCGGCGCGGCCGAAGCGGCGCGCCAGGCTCAGCGAGCGGCGATCTTCCAACTCGGCGAGCTGCGCCCACCGGGAGGCCGCGAGCGCGTGCAGCTCTCGGACCCGCTGCAGATTGCTGGATGCGGCCAGGGCGGCGGCGTCGCTCGCATGGGCGTGATACTCGGCTGCCCTGGTTTGGCTTTTCAGGATCATGCTAGCGGCTCCCGCTCAGCGGCAGCTGCGAATCCAAGGTCTCCCGATGCGAGAGCCGCTCGATGGCGTGGCGCATGTTGTTCTCGAATGGCGGCGCACCGGAAACGATCGACCGCCGAACTGGCGGCACGCCTCCGGTGGCGCCTCCAACAGATGGGGACGAGCGCCGCAAATAGCCAGGGAGCCAGGCGAGGCGCCGCCCCGTCTGGGCGAAGTCACGGGCCGCCGGGCGCGCGCGCTTCGGGTCCCGCCGTCCGCCACGTCGACGGGATCATCCCGAATTCGCTCGCGAACCAGCGGGCGAACGACGTCTCGCGACTGTAGCCGACCAGCCCAGCCACGTGGGACAGCGGCAGGCGGATATTCGACAGGTGACGCACGCTCTGCTCACGGCGGATCTCGTTCAGGAGCGCGCTGAACTCGGCGCCTTCTTCCGCGAGCCGGCGCTGCATCGTGCGCTTGCTCATGCCCAGGCGAGCCGCGACCGCGCCGATCGATGCGCCGTCGAACGGCAGCAGCACATGAAGGGCCTTGCGCACCTCGGCGGTCACCGACGTCTGCTGGGCGAAGGGCATGGCGCTGATGAACCGGTCAGCGAACTGCACGAGCGCCGGATCGGCCGACGCGCTGATGCTGTCGAAGTCCGCCCGGTCGCAGGTGAACCCGTTGAACTCGCTGTTGAATTCCACGATAGGCCCGAACAGCCGCCGATGCGTCGTGTCGTCGGCGGGCGGGCCGTGGGTGAAGTGGACGCGGCTCGGCCGCAGGCATGGGCCTTTCGGGTCGCTGAACACCTGGAAGTGCGTGCCCACGGCCAGCTCGTAGGCCTGGCGGAGCCCCGCCTCGCCGCCCGAGACAAAGGCCTCGCGCACCACGACGACATCATCGTCGTAGTCCTCTACGCTGATCAGCAGCGCCTCGTTGAGCATGCGCTGAAAGCGTACCAGCGTCATGAGGGTGTCGCGCATCGTGGGCTGATGCGCCAGCAGCAGGGCGATCGGGCCGAAGTCGGACGCTCGCCGCAGCCTCGCCATCCGCAGGCCAAAGGTGTCGCACCTGGAGTCCCGCGCCGACTGCTCGAGCAACTCGAAGACCTTGGGGGCCGGGACCCTCAGCTCCGGTTCGTCCAGGATCCGACTGTCGATGTCGAGGCGGCGCAACATTGCGCGGGGATCGAGGCCGACCTGCGCGGCGGCCTCCGCATACCGTGAGATCGCAGCCCCGCGCATCTTCGGCGTCATGCAACGAAGCTAGGCGAAATGGCGCGTAATGGAAGTTATTTGGCGTCAATTGTGAAGGAACGCCACGTCCCCACTCGCGCCGTCGGCGGGCTGGCGCGAAATGGCGTGTCGCTGGCGCGATCCGCAGCGCGAGCATCCAAAGCAGACGCTACAGCTTCAACGTGCCGGCGACATGCGGGGCGTGTGATGAACCATGTTTGCGGATGCGCCGTCGAGGTGCCCGGCGAGAGCAGCGTCGCAGACTGGCCGGTCGCCGACCTCTATCTCGTGCATCTGACCCCGCCGCGTGCGGCCGAGCAGCTGGTGCGCAAGCGCCTGGGACTCGGCCCGGACGCCGTCGCGCGCGTGGTCTCGGTGGTCAGACGCGCGACGTTCGACCGTCTCGAGATCGCGCACGGGGATGTGAGCGGCCCGCTTTAGAGGCCGACCGCCTGCAGATCGCGCACGAGTTTGCGCGTGTAGCGGACGTTCGCCAGCATGGCGCGCGCCATCGCCGGCCGTTCCAAAACCGCCGCCGGCACGACCACGCCACCATCGACGCGAATGCACACGCCGCTCTCGACGAGCCGCTGCACCTGCCCGCGCATGGTCTCGTAGGGCACGGCTAGCGAGGCGGCGAGCCTGGCGATGCTGATCGGCTTGCGGACCTCGTCCGGCGGCGCCTCGTCGATACCGGCGTAGCGCCGACCCTCGCCCGTCCGGGCGTCGAGGTGGGCGGTGTTGGCGGCGACGATCGTCTGCGCGACGATGCCAGCGCGTATGTCGCCGTAGGTGTCGACGAGGAGCCTCAGCGCGCGGAGGAAGTATTCCGCACTCAGCCGCGCCACGATCCGAACGGCCGGGCCGTCCTCGTCGATCGTTTCCGCTGCTTGCGGCCACGCGGGCGGGACATGCTCCACGAGGCCCACAGCCTGCAGATCCCGAACGAACCGGCGCACGTAGCCGGCGTTCGCGATCACCGCGCGGACCGTTTCGGGGCGCTCCACGGCCGCACGCGGGACGATCACGCCGCCCTCGACGCGCACGCAGGCCCCGGTCTCTATCAGCCGCTGCACGATCCGCCGCGTGCTCTCGAACGGCAGGCCAGCCGAATCGGCCAGCCTTGCGATGCTGATCGGTCTGCGAAGCTCGTCCGGAATGATTCCGTCAGGCATGGCGGCGCGCTGACCCGGCTCGGTGCGCGCGTCGAGGTGGGCGACATTGGCGGTATGGATGACCTGCGCGAGCAGCCCGGCGCGAACGTCGCCGAAGGAGTCGATCAGAAGCTGGAAGGCGCGCAGCACGTATTCCGAGCTGAGCCTGGTGACGATCCGCGCGATCGCAGTGTCTTCGACGCTCCCGTCCTCCGTCACTTGCGGCCCGGCGGGCGGCGCGTGCTGCAGCGACAAGCTCGGCTCCTTTCCGTCGTCCGATCTGACCGCAGGATCGTCTCCACCGTACAGACTACGATACTGAAATGAGCGCCCCAATCTCTTATTTTCGGCGGCTGATCGCTTCGGCGTGGAACGCCGACTTGTTCGCAGGCCACGAGGCGTTTTCGGCTGGGTTAGCGCCGCGAAGCTCGCTGCCGCCGGCGGGGCGGCTACCGCGCCGCCACGCCGGGGGGAAGAGGAAGGCGGGCGCTTCGCGGCGCTGAGCAAGCTGCGCATGATTCAGCGCCGGGCGGGGTCTTCGCCTACCGGATTTGAGTATCCCTTCAAGGCGCGCGGCCGCCGCGGCCCTGGGCGGGGCGTCGCTTCATGGCTAAGTTGCCGGGCTGAAGTGAAACCGATCGGACCTCGCTTTGTCGCGTCCGGCCGCCGAGGCCGCGGCCTTCTCGGCGACTTGGAGACTCCATGGCCATGGGACCGCGCGACACGTCAGGCAGGATCACCATCGAAGCCAGCCTGGAAGAGCTGGACAATGCGCTTCGCCTCTTCCTGCGTTTGCAGGACGGCGCCCGCCTCGAAGAGCGCGGCATGACGGTGGGCGACCGCGCCGAGGCCGATCGCGAAGTGACCGCCTTCGCGACCCGCTTTCCCGGCATTGCGATCGAGCGCGTCGGCGACGGCTGGAGGCAGGCCCGCAACCGGCGGGCGGCCGACGCTCGCGCCGTTGAGCCTCCCGCATAGCGAGTCGCTTTTCGCGACCGCCGGGTCTAAGGATAAATTGCATTCATTCGAACGCTTGTTTGGGAGGATCACGTACATGCGTGAAGCGGTCGTCGTTTCCTATGCCCGCACCGGTCTGGCCAAGTCGGCCCGCGGCGGGTTCAACATCACCCCTACCGTCAGCATGGCGGCCCACGCCGTGAAGCACGCGGTCGAGCGCGCCGGCGTCGAGAAGGAGGCGGTCGAGGACTGCTTCATGGGCAACGTGGCGCACGGCGGCGGCAACCTCGGCCGCCAGGCGGCGCTGCTCGCCGGCCTGCCGATCACCACCGGCGGCGTCACCATCAACCGCTTCTGCTCGTCGGGCCTGCAGTCGATCGCGATGGCCGCGCGCTACGTCGTCGACGACGGCGCGGACGTCGTGGTGGCCGGCGGCACCGAGTTCGATCAGCTTCCCGAACACCGGGACGGGCCGCGACAACAACGACCCGCGCCTCGTGCAGATGTATCCCGACATCCACATGCCGATGATCGACACCGCCGATGTGGTCGCCGAGCGCTACAAGATCGCCCGCGACTACCAGGACCAGTTCTCCTACGAGTCGCAGATGCGCATGGCGGCCGCCCAGCAGGCCGGCAAGTTCAGGGACGAGATCGTCCCCATGCAGACCCGCATGAAGAAGGTGAACAAGGAGACTGGCGAGGAGACGATCGTCGACTACGTGGTCGACCGCGACGAGTGCAACCGGCCCGACACCACGCTCGAGGGCCTCGCCAAGCTGCAGCCCGTCAAGGGGCCGGACAAGTTCATCACCGCCGGCAACGCCTCGCAGCTCTCCGACGGCGCCGCCGCCGTGGTGCTGATGGAAGCCAACGAAGCCGAACGCCGGGGCCTCAAGCCGCTGGGCGCGTTCAAGGGCTGGGCGGTGGCCGGCTGCAAGCCCGACGAGATGGGCATCGGCCCGGTGTTCGCCGTGCCGCGCCTCCTGGAACGCCACGGCCTGAAGGTCGACGACATCGACCTTTGGGAACTCAACGAGGCGTTCGCCTCGCAGTGCCTCTACTGCCGCGACACCCTCGGCATCGATCCCGAAAAGTACAACGTCAACGGCGGCTCGATCGCCATCGGCCACCCGTTCGGGATGACCGGCGCGCGGCTCACCGGCCACATCCTCCAGGAAGGCCGCCGGCGCGGCAACGTGCGCCACGCGGTCGTCACGATGTGCATCGGCGGCGGCCAGGGCGGCGCCGGCCTCTTCGAGGTCTACAACTGACCTTGTCTTCCTGACGAGGGACGGAAAGGGCCGCTCCGGCGGCCCTTTCTTTTGGCGTGGCCCGGAGGGTAGGGCGCGCGACGTGTTCGCTTGCCGCTCGTCCAGCGACACCGCCTCGACCCCAATTGGACATTGCCGGGGGTTCGCTTCACAGTGACCCGCGCGGTCCGTTGGCCCGAGGGCCAATCGAGGGTGAAGCTGCGAGACAAGCCCGCGGCTCCGCACACGGGGGAGGCCGCATGGTCAAGGCGCTGCCGAAGCTTCCGGCCCGCATGTCGTTCTTCATGGGCCTGCTTGTTCTGATGGCGGCCGCCGGCTCGGTCGTGGCCTCGCCAGCGGCGGGTCCGCCGAGCGGCGCATACGTGATCCACCCCGCCGGCGCGCCGCGCGATTGCTTGATAATGACTGCGGCGCCTGCGGAGGTTGGGGCCCACCTGCTCATCGACGCTGGGTGCGCCCGTCGCAATCTTGGGCAGTTCGCCATCCTGCGACACGCTTCTGGGCGGTACACCGTCCGTCTCGCCGGCGGCGCCCACTATTGCGCGACCGTGGCGCCTGGGGTCGTATTCGGCGCGCCTTCGATCGATTTCATGGAATGCGGGGTCTACGACGAGGCGGATCTCGGCTTTCCGAGGGATCCATTCTGCGGCTCAGGCGGACGCGACCAGGTCTTCGACTTCGTCGAGGGTCCGAATTACTTGATCTACGAACTCGTCGGCATCGGCGCATCGCCCTTCGGCGCGTGGGACGTGGGCGACTATGGCCCGGAGCGGGAGGCCAAGTACTGGCTGCCGGACAACGCCCGGCCGATGAAGCAGCGCTTCACGCTGGAACGCGTGGGACCGTTGCCATTTCCGATAGCCGATTGCGACCCGACCCTGGCGCCGCTCGAAGGCGCGCGCGTCCCCGCGCCAAAGCCACGCCTGCCGCCGCCGCACGGCGTCCTCGGCCCGCCGCCGCATTCGTGACGCTCTACCGGACGGTGGCCCCGCCGCGTCCGCAACCGTGCTTCACGGCATCAAACTGACGCGGCGCCGGGGGCCATGCCTAGACGGCGCCGGGCCGATCGGCGGCCGTCCGAGCGGTCCCTAGCGCGTTTGGGAGTGCTAAACCTCCTTCAGGTCGATCGCCTTGCGCCCGCCTTCGAGCCAAGCCAGCAACGCCGGCTCGACCCGCTTCGGCGCAAGCTCGCGGTAGAGCGCCTGGTTCGCTTCGCTCAGCACCTCCGGCCAGGCGTCCAGGCGCGCGCTTGCGAAAAAGGCGGCGTTGTCGGTCCAGTCGCCCAGGTGAGCGCCGGGGGCGCATTCGTCCGCCCGGGCCTTCATGGCCGGGAAGGCGGCGGCGTTCAGCAGCGCCGGCCAGCGGTCGGCGCCCACGCGGATGCCCAGGAAGTCCGCCAACCGCCGCATCTCGCCCTCGAGGTCGAAGCGGAGGTCGCGGTAGTGGAGGAGGCGCAGGTTGGGGAGGTGTCGGTATGGCCAGACCGCGCGGGCGGCATGGAACACCGACCCGGTCGGAAAGCCATCCTCCATCCAGCTGTGCACCGGGGTCGTCATCCAGACCGGGAAGAAGGCGTTCGGGTCGCTCGGAAAAGCGAAGGTCTCGGGCAGGCTCAGGCGCTCGCGCACCGCCGCCATGGCGAGGCCCGAGAGGTTCTGCATGTTGTCGACCATCGAGAGGAACGCATCGCGCGGATCGCGGGCGCAGTGCAGGTAGCGGACGTGCTCGTAGTAGGGCAGCCCGTCGAGCGGCGTGTGGGTCTTGATGATCCTGGGCCCGGCTTGCGCGTCCAGCTCGTCCATCAGCGCCTCGACCGGGACGGCCAGCCGGTCGAACTCGGGCGAGATCCGCGACAGCGGGGCGGGCAGCGCCGGGCCGTGGATCAGGAGCGCGCACAGCATCTGCGTCCAGGTGGTCCCGCACTTGGGGGCCGTGGTCACGATGATGTCGCCCTCGCGCGGGCGATAGGCGTCCCAGCGGATGCTGTCCTGAGTTGCGGTCTCGTAGCGGCGCGCCCGCGTCGGCAGGGCCGGGGCCGGACAAGCTTTCGCCAGGGAACGCGCCGTCATCCGTCGACAACCACCGCCGTGCCGTAGGCCAGCACCTCGGTGATGCCTTCCATGATCTCGTTGGCGTCGTAGCGCATGCCGATGATGGCGTTGGCGCCCACCTCGGCGGCGTGCTGGCAGAGGTGGTCGAAGGCCTCCTGCCGCGCCGTCTCGGCGAGGCTGACGAACACCGTCAGCTTGCCGCCGAACAGCGACTGGATGCCGCCGGCGAAATTCCCGAGCGCGCTTCGCGAGCGAACGGTGATGCCGCGCACCAGCCCGATGTGCCGGACCACGGTGCGCCCGGGAATGTCGTTGGTGGTGGAGACCAGCATCGCCCCTTCTCGTTGCAAACCCGAAACAGAGACGATAGCGGACCGCCAGCCGGCTGCAAGGGCGGCCGCAGCGGAACCCTCCGGGTTCGGACGCGCGCTAAGCCGTGTCTTCATAAGGCAAGGCGCCGGCGCAGCCTCGCGGGCGGCGCCTCGGGCGAGCGCCGTCGCGGCGCCTCTTGATTGGCGGCGGCGCCTGCTGTCACCTCGGCGCCGCCGCCAACGCTGATCCGCTTCGAGGGGCAGCCAAGTTGAGGAAGACCGCAATGACTGGCGCCGGGTTCAGTCCGAAGGTGCACACGTTCGCGCGACCGGCGCGCCACTACGCTTTGCTGGTCGCGACGGGCGGTGACTGGCTCGCGTCGCCGGACGGTCGCACGCTGGCGACGCAGTCCCACGTCGACGACGCCGCGCTCTGGGAGGCGGAGGCGGACGGCTTTCGCCACGTGGCGGGCGGCGTTTCGCTGCGCTCGCGGGCAGGGGGCGCGGCCGGCTCGGTGCGACTGAGCTTGGGCGACGCCGATCTCGGCCCGGACGGCGCGCCGGGACCTGTGGCGGACTTCATCGTGGGCCACGGCCCGGAAAAGCGGCCGAGCGAATATCTCGCGGCGTTCCGCGAGACCGGCTGGGTGGCGCTGACCTGCATTCTCGCCGCCGACGTCGTGGAGGGGCTGCAGCGTCTCGGCGGCGTCGACGGCTACGAGGGCGCAGGCGAGGCGCCGCGGGATCGCCAGCTCGCAGACGGCCCGGCGCTGGCCCGCGCCACCGTCGAGCCCGTGTCGCTCTGGCTCTGCCGCCAGTACATGCGCGTCGCCGACATCAAGTTCGGCCATCCTCCGGGGGTCACGGCGCTGACACCGGACGACGGCGAGCGGCCGGTGCAGGGCTGGCACGGCGACTTTCCCTACATGTGGGGCAGCGACCGCTCGCCTGGCGCCTACCGCGTCCCGCCGGGCGCGGACGAGCTGGTGCTGGGAATCCAGCGCAACATCTGCGTCTCGGACTTCCGGCTGGACAACGGCGCCACAGTCTTCTGCCTCGCGAGCTACCGCGCCCACGCCGTGCCGCCGGCGGAATGGGGCCGCGCCAACGAAACCTGGAAACCTGGGCGCCGCGCAGAGCACGGCCTGCCGTACGGCGGCGATGAGACCGACGTCATCGAAGCGCCGGCCGGAACCATCATCCTCTACGACGCCCGTATCTGGCATCGCGCCGGCGTCAATCGCACCAACCGGCGCCGAGGCGCGGTGATCCAGGCGGTCACGCCCGGCTTCATCATCCCGTTCTACGACACGACGGCGCCGTTCCGGAGCTGGCTGGCGAGTGACGTCCCCACCCAGATGACCGAGCGCGAGCGGCGCGAGTTCGAGAACCTGATGCTTCACCGCATCGTCGGACCGCAGGGGGTGTTCGCCATCGCCCCCGACGACGCGCTCACCGAGCGCCTGCGCGCCCGCGGCCAAGGTCCGTCGGCGAAATACTAAAGGCGCTGGCGCGAACGCCGCAGCATTAGGCCGGCGCGGGCGCCGGCTCCAGCGCGACGCCGGCCTTCAGCGACTCCACATCGCGCCCCACGGTCGCCACCGCGAGCGTCCGGCCGCCCTGGACGTAGCGGATCGCGGCGTCCTGGTCGTCGAGCGAGCCCTCGATGCGCGGCGCGTCGAACGCTTCGGCGTGGCCGACGTAGTTGACGGTGGTCCCGTAGTGGACGCTCCAGAAGAACGGCGGGTCGGTGAACGGCGCGTCGTCGCCCAGGATCGCCCGCGCGGCGTGCTGGCCCTGGCGCTCGGCGTGGACCCAGTGCTCGACCCGGATCAGCTTGCCCGACCCGGCGTCCGGGAAGCGGGCGACGTCGCCGACCGCGTAGACGTCCGGCGCCGACGTGCGGAGGCGGGCATCGACCACGACGCCGTTGTCGACCTTCAGCCCCGCCGCCTCGGCGAGCGCCGTGCGGGGTCTGACGCCTGCGCCGACGACGACGAAGTCCGCTGCCAGCGTCTCGCCGCCGTCGAGCCGCAGCCGGCCGTCGCCCCAGCCCTCGACCTTGCGGCCGAGGTGGAAGACGACGCCATTGGCCTCGTGGAGGCGGCGGATCCAGGCGCCGACCTCGTCGCCGAGGATGCGGCCGAGCGGGACGCCCTCTGGCGCGGCGACGCAGACCTCCAGGCCGTGATGGCGCAGCGCCGCGGCGACCTCCAGCCCGATGAAGCTCGCGCCGACGACCGCGACACGGCGCGCGCCCTTGGCCGCGGCGAGGATCGTTTCGGCGTCGGCCAGGCTGCGCAGCACGTAGGCGCTCGGCGCATCGAGGCCCGGGATCGGCGGGCGCGACGGCTCGGCGCCCAACGCCAGCACGAGCGCGTCGTAAGGGAGGGCGTCGCCGCCTTTCAGCGCGACCTGCCGCTCGCGGGCATCGAGCGCAGCGATCTCGGTGTTCAGCCTAAGGTCGATGTCGTTGTCCGCATACCAACTGTCGGCGCGCAGCGGCATCCATTCGGGCGGCGCCTCGCCGGCCAGGAAATCCTTCGAGCAGTTCGGGCGGTCGTAGGGCGCGTCGCGGTCGGCAGAGACGATCGTCACCTGGCCGTCGAAGCCGCGCCGGCGCAGCATCTCGGCGGCGGCGAAGCCCGCCGCGCCGCCGCCGGCGATCACGACCCGCCGGGGCCCCTTGCCGCCGCCCCGCGCCTTGGCGGGCTCGGCCCCACCCGCAGTCGCGCTGACGACGATGCGGCCGTCGTTCTCGGCCACATCCCAGCGACCGACCGGGTCGATCGCCGGCGCGGCGAGCGCCTCGCCGGTCTTGAGGCAGAAGCGCGCATGGTGCCAGGGGCAGCGCACCTGGCAGCCGACCAGCAGGCCCTCGGCCAGCGGGCCATGGTAGTGGGTGCAGTGCGCGCCGATCGCGAAGAGCTCGCCGCCGACCCGGGCGACGAGCACCGCGTCCTCGCCGACGTGACCCGCCAGCATCGCGCCCTCGGCGACGTCGCCGGCCGGCACGCCCTCGGCCAGATCCGGTCCGACCGGCCCTTCCTCGTCCGCGCTCATGGCTTCCTCCGCATAAGGGGTTAGACGGCGCGCCCCGCACGTTCGTTCCACCATGGCCGCGCGCGCCGACGAAGGGAACCGGCGTTCGTCGCCCGCGGCTTGCTGGGCGGCCAGACTTTGCTAGGACGAGCGCCATCTCAAACCTTTCGGGAGGCTCTTAGCGCCCCCTGGACTTCGGCAAGGCTGGCGCAGTGGCCGAGACGGTCGAGCAGATCGAGGCGGAGCTCCCGCCGCCCAGCAGCGGCGAGCAGGCCGAGGCCGACTACCAGGCCTTCATCGAGAAGAACCTGCCGCGCAACTTCGCCGGCCACTTCATGCACGGCATGCTGGGCATGACCGGCTTTCGCATCTTCAACTCGCCGACCTTCCTGCCGGCCTACATCCACCTGATCACCGCCCACATGCCGTTCTCGGACGCCTGGGTGGGCGCGGCGCAGGCGCTGCAGAACGCCGGCGGCGTGCTCTCGCCGGTGGTCGGCGCCGCGCAGGTCGAGCACCGCAAGCGGGTGCTGCCGGTCTCGATGTGGATGGGCACGCTGATGCGCGTGCAGGTGGCGGCGATCGCCATCTGCGCCTGGGTGCTGCACGGCCCGGTGCTGGTCGGCTCGATCATGCTGTTCCTGCTGCTGCTTGGGCCTCTTCCAGGGCGCGCAGGGCGTCGCCTTCCAGATGCTGCTCGCCAAGGTGATCCCGATCCGGCTGCGCGGGCGGCTGCAGGCGCTCAGGAACGTCGCCGGCGGCCAGGTCTCCGCGGGGCTGGCGTACGTCGCCGGCCGCTACCTGATCGGCAAGCACAACGACGGCCAGTTCGCGCTGTTCGGCAACGGCTTCGCCACCACCTTCGCGCTCTCGGCCATCCTGACCAGCCTCGGCCTGACCCTGCTCGCCGTCCTGATGCGCGAGCCGGAGCCGCCCGAGGTGCGGCCGAGAGCGCGCACCTGGGACCGCATGCGCGACTTCCCGGCGCTGCTGGCCGCCGACCGCGGCTACATGTTCTTCATGATCGCCCAGACCTGCGCGACGGCCGGGCGCATCGGCGTGCCGTTCTACATCCTCTTCGCGCGCCACATCATGCCGCTCTCCGGCGCCAACATCGGCCTGATCAGCCTGGTGCTGTTCGAGGGCGACAGCCTCTCGAACATGCTCTGGGGCACGCTGGGCGACCGGCTGGGCTTCCGCACCTCGTTCATCGGCGCGATGACGCTGTGGATCGCCGCGACCGTGCTGCTCTTGATGGCCGCCAGCCCGGCGATGGTGCTGGTCGCCTTCGCGGGCCTCGGCGCGGCGCAGTCCGGCTTCCAGATGAGCTCGCAGACCATGGTGCTGGAGTTCGGCTCGCTGCAGGACATGCCGATGCGGCTCGGCCTCTCGCAGACTGCGCAGGGCCTGATGAACACCATCGGCCCGCTGGTCGGCGGCCTGATCGCGGTCGGCTTCGGCTACCGGCCGCTGTTCATCGTCTCGATCGTCTTCGAGGCGATCGCGCTCGCCTTGCTGATGTTCGTGGTCGACGAGCCGCGGTACCGGCGGCGGAACGCGTAAGCGCCGCTCAGCCCTGGATCGGCGGCTTGAAGAGGCCGGCGGGGGAGGCGGTGAAGACTTCGACGCCGGTCTCGGTGACGCCCACCGAGTGCTCGCACTGGGCCGACAGCGACTTGTCGCGCGTCACCGCCGTCCAGCCGTCGGAGAGCAGCTTCACCTGCCACTTGCCGAAGTTCACCATCGGCTCGATGGTGAAGAACATGCCCACTTTCAGCTCCGGCCCGGTCCCGCGCTCGCCGTAGTGCAGCACGTTCGGCGAGTCGTGGAAGACACGCCCCACCCCGTGGCCGCAGAAGTCGCGCACCACGCTGCAGCGGTTCGCCTCCACGTACGCCTGGATGGCGTGGCCGACGTCGCCGAGCCGCGCGCCGGGCTTCACCTCGGCGAGGCCGCGCGCCAGCCCCTCGTAGGTGACGTCCACCAGGCGCCGCGCCTTCGGGCCCACCTCGCCGACGCCGTACATGCGCGAGGTGTCGCCGTGCCAGCCGTCGACGATCACGGTGACGTCGATGTTGGCGACGTCGCCCTCGCGCAACGGGCGCTCCGACGGGATGCCGTGGCAGACCACATGGTTCGGCGAGATGCAGAGCGTGTGGCCGTAGCCCTTGTAGAAGAGGCAGGCGGGCAGGGCGCCGTGGTCGAGGATGAACTCGCGCGCCAGGCGGTCGAGCGTCTCGGTGGGAACGCCCGGGACCACGTGCGGGACCAGCATGTCGAGGCATTCGGCGGCCAGGCGCCCGGCGCGGCGCATGCCCTCGAAGTCGTCCGCGCTGTGGATCTTGATCTGGCTGGTCCGCGTCTCCGCTTCCAGCACGTCGTCGACAAACGCCATGGCTCGCTCCTAGCCCCTATGTCGCAAGCCTGCGGGCGGAGTTCAACGGGGCACGAACCGGGCGCCGCAGGCGCCGCTAGAACTGACCACGAACCTCACGAACCTCACGAACGCTGGCGGCTCATCATCCGCGGGGCAGCTTCCGTTCGTGAGGTTCGTGAGGTTCGTGGTCAAAATACTTGCTCCGCTTCGCGGGGAGTGGGCGTCCGTGGTTCCTATCGGATCCATGGAATCCGCCGCGCGATCGTCACCGCCTCGGGGGTGATGTCGCAGGCGTAGACCAGCACTTCGACGCCGGCGTCGGCGGCCGCTTCCAGGCCGGCGGCGTAGGTCGGGTCGAGGTCGGCGCAGGCGGAGAAGCGCTCGCAGTCGGTGCGCTGAACGACGAACAGCTGCACCGCGCGGTTTCCCTTGGCGACCTCGGCCGCGAGCTCCCTCAGGTGCTTGGACGAACGCGCCGCGACGCAGTCGGGGAACTCGGCGAGCGTGCCCAGCGCGGCGCAGGTGGACGTTCTTGACCTCCACGTAGGCCGGCGGGCGGTCCGGGTGGGTCAGCATGAAGTCGACCCGGCTGGCGGCGCCGAACCTCACCTCGCGGCGATGCGCGTCGTAGCCGGTCAGCTCGTCGATGGCGTCCGCCGCCAGCGCCTCGGCGACCAGCCGGTTCGGGTGCATGGTGTTGACGCCCACCAGGCCCCCTCCGTCCTCGACCAGCTCCAGCGTCCAGGCGAGCTTGCGCTTGGGCGCATCGGAGCGCGACAGCCAGACGCCCATCCCGGGCGTCGCCAGACCCAGCATCGAGCCGGGATTCGGGCAATGGGCGGTCAGCGCCGTCCCGTCGTCCAGCATCACGTCGGCGAAGAAGCGCTTGTAGCGGGCGACGAGGCGCCCATGCGCCATCGGTTGCGGCAGGAGCATCGGCGGCCTATGGCGTTGCCGCATCGCTGAAGTCCAGAGGAAGTCGTTGGGAAACTCGATGGCCGAGGATCGCGTCACCGCCGCCGTGCTGATCATCGGCGACGAGATCCTCTCGGGCCGCACCCAGGACACCAACCTCAACTTCATCGCCAAGTACCTGGGGACCTACGGCGTCGACCTCGCCGAGGCGCGCGTCGTGCCCGACATCAAGGAAGAGATCATCGCGGCGCTGAACGCGCTGCGCGCCAAGTACGACTACGTGATCACCACCGGCGGCATCGGCCCCACCCACGACGACATCACCGCCGACAGCGTCGCCGAGGCGTTCGGGGTGAAGCTCTACGAGCACCCCGAGATCATCGAGATGATGCGCTCGCGCTGGCAGGGCGTTGAGCTGACGCCGGCTAGGCGGCGGATGGCGCGGGTGCCGGAGGGCGGCGCGCTGGTGAAGAACGCCGTGCAGGGCCCGCCGGGCTTTGCGATCGGCAACGTCTTCGTGCTGGCCGGCGTGCCGGTGGTGATGCGCGGCATGATGGACGACGTCGCGCCGCGCCTCCGGAAAGGCGTGGTTGTGGTTTCCAGGACCGTGCGCGTCGAGGGCGCCGGCGAGGGCGTGATCGCCCAGCCGCTGGAGGCGATCGCCAAGGCCAACCCGGAGCTGTCGCTCGGCAGCTATCCGTTCTACGGCCCGCAGGGTTACGGCTCGAACCTGGTGGTGCGCGGCCGTGACGGCGCGGCGGTGGAGCGGGTGGCAGGCGAGTTGATCGCCGCCCTGGCCGACATCGGCGCCAAGTCCATCACCCGCGTCGAAGTCTGACACCGCCCAAAACCGACACACTTCCGTCTTAGAGGAACGCCCATGCGCCCCGCGACCCTCGCCGCCGCCTTCGCCCTCCTCGCCGCGCCGGCGTTCGCCGCCCCGCCTTCGCCGGACAGCACGGCGGCGGCCCAGGACGCCGCCGCCGCGGGCCCTGCCGTCTCCGGCGATCCGACCCTCACCGACATGCGTTGCATCGTCGTGGCCGGCGCGCTGCTCGGGTCGGACGACCAGCAGATGAAGAGCCTCGGGCGCGCCAGCCTCTTCTACTACCTCGGCCGGCTGCAGGGCCGCGGCGACGTGGCCGACATGGACGCCCGCATCGTCGATCAGGCCGCCAAGATGACCGAGGACGACATCAAGACCCAGTCGAAGAGCTGCGCGGCGATGTTCACGGCCGCCGCCCAGGCCCTGCAGGACCTCTCCAACGCCTTCCAGAAACACTTCGGCGGCGCAGGCGGCGCCGCGCCTGCGCCCAAGTAGGCGGCGTGGCAGTCAGACGCCGACGAAACCGACGTCCGCGCGGACCATCCTGAGCGACGCAGGGCTTAAGTCGGTCCCCGAACGAGGCTATCCCTCCGGCGCGGATGCGGGCGTGGCGGAATTGGTAGACGCAACGGACTTAAAATCCGTAGGGGGGCGACCCCCGTGCCGGTTCGACCCCGGCCGCCCGCACCAGAGTTTCTATAACGATATCAGCATCTTGCGTGTCTGGGCGCGGTGGCTTTCGGCCTCAGCTTCGAGTGGCCGTGTTGCGTTCATGTTGCAAAGAAATCTCAAGCAATTTCAACGAATGCCAAAGCCCCCGAAATTCTCGACGCAACAAAATCCCAACATGGCGGGCCCCCCTCGCGGGACCGGCGTTTCGGCGAGGGCGCCCAATGACCCGCATTGAATCATCGCCGCAGGCAGGTAGCTTTGGGCATCCTGACAGGAGAGTGCCTTATGCCGATTTATGTACTTGAGTGTCGTGACAACAAAGGAGCGGCTAACCTCCGAAACGAGCACCTTGAGGCTCATCGCGCCTACCTGGGCGCGCACAAGAAGATGGTCAGGCTCGCTGGGCCAATATTGAGCGAGAGCGGTGAGCCGGTCGGCTCCCTGATTTTCGTCTCCTGCACTTCTCTGGCTGAAGCCGTGGCCCTCCGTGAAAACGACCCTTTCTGCAAGGCCGGAGTGTTTGATTCCGTAACTATCCGCGAGTTTGAAGCCGAGGTTGGGTCAGAACTGTGAGTGGCGCTCCCCCGACCGTCGGGCGGGCCGATTGGGATTGCGATCTCGCGATCATTGGCGGCGGCGGCATGGGGAGCGCGACCGCTTATTTCCTGAAGGCGCTCGGCGGACCGGGATTGAGCATCTCGGTCTTCGAGCCGGACCCCACCTACGCGCGGGCGTCGACGGCGCTGGCGGCTGGCGGGATTCGCCAGCAATTCTCCACGCCCGAGAACGTGCTGATGTCGCTATTCGGCTATCGCTTCTTCGAGAACATCGGCGAGACGCTGGCGGTGGACGGTGAGCGCCGAGCGTCGGCCTGACGCAGCGGCCCTATCTGCGCCTATCGGACGCCGGTCTCGACGCGCTGGAGCGGGACTTCGACGTGCAGAGCCGCGATGGGCGCGGCGCCCGAGTGGCTTGGCGCCTGATGATCTCGCGCGGCGGTTTCCCTGGATGAACACGACGATGTCGCCGCGGCCGATGATCGGCGGTCCCTGCGAGGGCATGTTCGATCCGTACAGCATCTTGCAGGCGCTCCGACGGAAGAGCCGGTCGCTCGGCGTGCGTTACCGCGCGGCCGCGGTGGTCGGCATGGGCCTGCGGCCAAGGGCGGCAGCGATCCGGTCGTTGCGCCTCAGCGATGGACGGAACGTGCGTTGCGGCGCTGGCGGTGAACGCCGCCGGCCCCGTGCCGCGAGCGTGGCGGCGATGGCCGGGCTCGACCTGCCGGTGAGGCGATCAAGGCGCAAAGCTTCGTCTTCCGTGCCGAAGAGCCAGTGAGCGAATGCCCGATCGTGCTGGACCACGTCCAGGGGCTGCAGTTGAAGCCCGAGGGCGCACTCTACGTCTGCGCCGTTCCCGGCGCGCCGATCCGGCCGCAGGACCAGACGACTTCGAGCCCGACTCGATGTGTTCGAGGCCGAGGCTTGGCCGCGCTTAGCCACGCGCGTGCCGCAGTTCGATAGCCTACGGCTGGTCCGCGCCTGGGTCGGGCATGTGGAGCGAAACCGGCTGGACGGCAATCCGGTCCTGGGCCTGCATCCCGAGCGTCCGAACCTCTATTTCGTCACGGGGTTCAGTGGCCACGGTGCGCAGCACGTCCCGGCGGCGGGCCGGGCGATCGCTGAACTCATTCTCTATCGGCGAATACCGCAGCCTCGATCTGTCGCGGCTTCGGCTAGGAACGGGTCATCCGCGCAGAGCCTGTAAGCGGAGGGCGTCTAGCTGCGAGCTCCCGCGCCAGCTGGCCCAGTCGACCCGGTAGGCTGGGAGCACGGCGCTTCACGACGAGCGCGGCTCTCGGCCGCTCGCGAATGGCGGCGACGAAAGGCCCGATCCTGCAGCTGGACGCCATCCTTGACGTTGCGACCTCGAGAGTCGATCGGCGTGTCCCAGCCGTCGAACAGATCGTCGTATCGCGCGACGATAGGTCCCTCGATCGCAGATGTAGCGAAAGGTGGAGCCGAGACGGACCATCGTTGTTGAACGACAGCGAAAGTGTGCAGATCGCGCCCGATGCGACTTGAGCTGGATCGACATGTCCATGGCGATGCCAAGCCTGGGATGTCGGTTGGCCCTGGATCGCCCGCGCGAGCCCGTGTTTCGCCGGTCTGGTAGTGGAAGAGGTCGACCGTGTGGGCGGCGTGGTGCCACAGCAGGTGATCGGTCCAGCTGCGCGGCTGGCCGAGAGCGTTGATGTTGTCCGGCGCAGGAAATAGGTCTGAGCGTCAAGCTGATGCAGCACGAGCGCGCCGCGCTTCGGATTTCCCTGGTGGATCCAAAGGTGCGAGGGATTGAACCTGCGTGTGTGTCCAGCCATCGCGACAAGGCCGGTGCGGCGCGCCGACTCCGACGAGTCGTTCGGCGTCGGCAAGATTGTCCGCCATCGGGATCTCGACCTCGACCGGCCTTGCCGGCCTCCAGGCACTCAATAGCTTGAGCAGCGTGCAAGGGTGTCGGCGTCGCCAGGATGACCGCCTCGACGTCGGGACGGCGAGGCAGTCGTCCAGCCCGATCACCCAGTTCGGAACCCAAAGCGGCGGCGATAGAAGCGGTCGCGACCGGATCGGCGCCGGCTAGACACACCGACCTCGACATCGCCGATGGCCGCAAGCGCCTCCAGAGTGTCTGACGCCGAACGCGCCTTCGCCGGCTAACGCGATCTTCATGACTGGCGCCCCGGAAGGCGTTGGAACCTAAAGAGAAGCTCAATTGACTTTCGCACACTGTACGCAATGATCGAAGGCCACCCGCGCGCGGCTAAGACGCCTGCGCCCGCAGCTGCGGGCGCATGCATTCGGACGAGCGATTGGACCTGACGCAGGCGACCAACAAGGCCTCGAAGGTGAGTATGGCGAGGGCGGCTCGCCAACTGCGTGACGCATACAAGGGCGGCGCCATCGATCCGCTGCGCGACGTCCTGGAGCCGACCGATGTCGCCGGAGCCTACGCTGTCCAGTCGACCAACACACGCCTTTGGCAGGCCGAGGGCCGCAAGATCGTCGGGCGCAAAATCGGGCTGACCGCCGAGGCGGTACAGAAACAGCTGGGCGTCGACCGGCCGGACTATGGTGTGTTGTTCGAGGACATGCGCGTCGCGAACGGCGGCGCGCTTAAGGCGTCGCGATTGATCCAGCCCGGGCCGAAGCCGAGGTGGCGATCGTGCTTGCCCGCGACCTGATGGTCCGACGCGACGCCGGACGACGTGCTCGCTGCCGCCGACTGCGCCGTCGCCGCCATCGAGATCGTCGACAGCCGGATCAAGGACTGGCGGATCACGTTCGCCGACACGGTCGCCGACAACGGTTCGGCCGCCTTCTTTGTCCTCGGCGAGACGAGAAAGCCGTTGACCGGGCTCGACCTGCGCACATGCGGCATGGCCATGGAGGTGAACGGACGCGTCGTGTCGCTGGGCGCCGGAGTCGCGTGCATGGGCCATCCGCTGATCGCCACCGCGTGGCTCGCTCGCACGCTCGCGAGCGTCGGCGAACCGCTCTGGGCCGGCGACATCATCCTCACCGGCGCGCTCGGGCCTATGTCCGGGATCGGCCCGGGTGATCGCGTGGAAGCCGTGATCGGCGGCCTCGGCGACGTCTCCTTCACCCTGGAAGCATGAGCCGCGCCGCATGATCCCTGTCGCCATCATCGGGACTGGCAACATCGGGACGGACCTGATGATCAAGATCATCAGGCTCTCGAAGGGCTCGAAGATCACCGCTTTCGCGGGGATCGATCCGGATTCGGACGGTCTGAGGCGGGCCGCCGACCTGGGGGTCGCCACCACGTCGGAGGGCGTCGACGGGCTGGCCCGGATGCCGGAGTTTCAAGACATCCAGATCGTCTTCGATGCGACCTCCGCCGCCGCGCACGCCAGGCACGATGCGGTCGTGCGCGAACACGGCAAGCGCATCATCGACCTGACGCCAGCCGCGATCGGGCCTTACACGATTCTACAAGATGCAACTGAACGAAGGCAAGAAGA